>NZ_CP151947.1:0-5019780 GCF_038592945.1 Lysinibacillus sp. FSL K6-0075
TTGGAACATTTAGAAGAACTATGGAACAATGTCCTGGCTCAAGTTGAACAAAAAATTTCTAAACCAAGCTTCGAAACGTGGCTAAAGTCTACAAAGTTACTATCTTACAATGGTAGTGGTTCCACTGTGACAATTGCTGCGCCAAATTCGTTTGCTCGAGACTGGCTTGAAAATCATTATATTCATTTGATTACAGGTATATTAACGGAGCTTACAGGCGAAGACTTGCTTATTAAATTTGTTGTTCAAAAAAACCAGGATTCGGACGATTTCGATTTGCCAGCGCCGATTATCCAAGCAAAAAATAACGAACATCATGATATTTCACCAGGTATGTTAAACCCGAAGTATACTTTTGATACGTTTGTTATTGGCTCTGGTAACCGCTTTGCACATGCAGCTTCGCTAGCTGTCGCAGAAGCACCTGCGAAGGCATATAATCCCTTCTTTATTTATGGGGGCGTTGGGCTAGGGAAAACACACTTAATGCACGCCATTGGTCATTATGTATTAGAGCATAATCCTAATGCAAAAGTGGTGTACTTATCATCCGAAAAATTTACAAATGAATTTATTAACTCCATTCGTGATAACAAAGCACTTGATTTTCGCAATAAGTACCGCAACGTGGATGTACTGCTAATTGATGATATTCAATTCCTTGCTGGAAAAGAATCAACTCAAGAAGAATTTTTCCACACTTTTAATACTTTACATGAAGAATCAAAACAAATTGTTATATCAAGTGACCGACCTCCAAAGGAGATTCCAACTTTAGAAGATCGGCTCCGTTCACGTTTTGAGTGGGGGTTAATAACTGATATTGCGCCACCCGATTTGGAAACTCGTATCGCTATTTTGCGTAAAAAAGCAAAAGCAGACGGTCTAGAGGTACCGAATGAAGTAATGCTTTATATTGCGAACCAGATTGACTCCAATATTAGGGAGCTTGAAGGTGCGCTTATTCGCGTCGTTGCTTACTCTTCACTGGTTAACAAAGATATTACAGCGACATTAGCTGCCGAAGCATTGAAGGATATCATTCCAAATTCAAAGCCGCGGACAGTGACAATATTAGACATTCAAAATGCGGTAGGGGAGCATTTTAGTATACGTTTGGAAGATTTCACTGCCAAAAAACGTACAAAACTAATTGCTTTTCCACGTCAAGTTGCTATGTATTTATCACGCGAATTAACAGATTTTTCGCTGCCGAAAATTGGCGAAGAATTTGGTGGTCGCGACCATACGACTGTTATCCATGCGCACGAAAAAATATCTTCTATGTTGAAAAATGACGTTCAGCTTCAACAAGATGTTAAACAAATTCGTAGTATGCTAGGGAAGTAAATACTGTGGACAAACCATTAAGTTAAACACAAACTTATACACAGTCTATCTACATGTGGATAGACTGATTTTATTCATAAAAAGATACTTATCCACAAATCCACAGGGCCTATTACTATATCTTTTTTATTTTATATAAATAAATAATATAAATATGTGAGGGAAAACGAATGAAATTTGATATTTTACGTGACCGTTTATTAGAGGGTTTAAATGATGTCATGAAAGCAGTAAGTTCAAAAACAACTATTCCGATTTTAACAGGGATTAAAATTGACGTTACAGAAGAAGGTATCCGCTTAACAGGTAGTGATGCTGATATAACTATTCAAACATTTATTCCAGTTGAAGAAGATGGACAACAAATTATTCACATTACAGAAACTGGATCAATTGTTGTGCAGGCACGTATGTTTAATGAAATTGTACGTAAATTACCAACAAACGATGTTGAAATCCAAGTGACACCTGGTTTCCAAACGCATATTCGTTCAGGAAAATCCGAATTCCATTTAATTGGCTCGGATGCTGCAGAATACCCATTATTACCAGAGCTAACAGAAGATCAAAAATTTACTATTCCAGCTGATCTTTTAAAAACAATTATTCGTGAAACAGTATTTGCTGTTGCCACTTCAGAAAGTAGACCCGTGTTGACAGGTGTAAACTGGCAGATCAAAAACGAAACTTTAATCTGTGTTGCAACAGATAGTCATCGTTTAGCTAGACGTAAAGTGCAATTGGAAAATTTACCAGAAGTTGAACATAGTGTAGTTATTCCTGGGAAAAGTTTGAACGAATTAAATAAAGTATTAGAGGATTCTACAAATCTTGTACAAATCGTTATTACAAGTCAGCAAGTATTATTTAAAACTGGCGATGTATTATTCTTCTCTCGCTTACTGGAAGGAAATTATCCAGATACAACTCGTCTAATTCCTGAAGAATACCAAACAAATGTAACGATTAACGGAAAATCTTTATTACAAGCTATTGACCGTGCCTCACTTGTTGCACGAGGAGATCGTAATAATGTTGTACGTTTTGAAATTTTAGATAATCAAGCAGTTGAAGTTTCTTCTAATTCTCCCGAAATCGGTAAAGTACAAGAAGAAATCCCTGTAGAAGCATTGGAAGGGGAAGGTTTGAAAATCTCTTTCAGTGCAAAATATATGATGGAAGCATTAAAAGCAATTGATGGACAAGACGTAGTTATTCAATTTACTGGGGCAATGAGACCGTTTATTTTACGTTCCGTTCATGATGATGCTATTTTACAATTAATTTTACCTGTACGAACTTACTAAAGAATATAAGATCTGTTAAGATAGTCGCTCATAGTGACTATCTTTTTTTACTTATGGCGTAATTTTAGGTATGATAGAGAGATAGACAGTCTGTATTCGGAGGGGAACACACTATGCAGGACATTAAAATTGATGAGGAGTTCATCACGTTAGGGCAGCTTTTAAAAATTACGGATGCCATTAGTTCAGGTGGAATGGCCAAGTGGTTTTTACAAGAACATGCTGTATATGTAAATGGAGAAGTAGATGATCGTCGAGGTCGGAAATTACGTAACGGAGACGTTGTTAATATTCCTGGATGTGGTCGTTTTCAAATCGTAGGACCAACTGGACAATAAATTATGTATATTGATCAAATAAAACTTACAAATTACCGTAACTATGATGCCTTAGCTTTAAACTTCTCTCCAAAAATTAATGTTTTCATTGGTGAAAATGCACAAGGAAAAACAAATGTTATGGAGTCCATCTATGTTTTAGCAATGGCTAAGTCCCATCGAACAACGAACGATAAAGAATTGATACGTTGGGATTCAGACTATGGTAAAATAGAAGGGGCCGTTAAAAAAAGGCATGGTATTTTACCGATCGAACTTACGATTACAAAGAAAGGTAAAAAGGGCAAGATAAATCATATAGAGCAAAGTCGCCTTAGTCATTATATTGGTCAAATGAATGTCGTTATGTTTGCGCCAGAGGATTTGAACGTTGTAAAGGGAAGTCCGCAAATACGTCGACGTTTTATTGATATGGAGATTGGGCAAATTTCGCCTGTCTATTTACATGATTTATTAACCTTTCAAAAAGTTTTAAAACAACGTAACCATTTTTTAAAAATGAACCAAGGCAAGTCCATGTCAAATGATGTGATGTATGAGGTCTACAATGAACAATATATTCACGCTGCTACCCAAATTATTCGTAAAAGATTTCAATTTATGGATTTATTGCAGGAGTGGGCGGAACCCATACACGCAGGTATATCGCAAGGTAAGGAAACACTGCTTATAAAATATCGTACGGTAGCTGGTATTGAAAAAGAACACTCTACTAGTGAAATTGAAAATACTTTACATCAAAAATTAATTGAAGCGAGAGAACGTGAATTTGATAGGGGTGTGACGCTCGTTGGTCCACACCGTGATGATTTGCAGTTTTTAGTAAATGGCTATGATGTTCAAACATATGGTTCACAAGGACAACAACGTACGACAGCATTGTCTTTAAAACTTGCTGAAATTGAATTAATTAAACAAGAAACAAACGAAACACCCATACTACTTTTAGATGATGTTTTATCGGAACTCGATGATTATCGCCAATCGCATTTATTAAATACCATTCAGGGTGAAGTCCAAACCTTTGTCACAACCACAAGTGTGGATGGAATTCATCATGAAACGATGGAACAGGCTCAACTGTTCCACGTGAAACAAGGTGCGATTGAAAAAAGTTAGCCAGGGTAGTTTTTTAGATTACAAAAGAATGGTAATAGTCAGCTCGGTTGACTGTTCATTCATTTACACACAATGATGTTATGAAGGAGTAGATGAAAGCCGTGGCTATAGAGAACGAAGGTTTACAAAACCAAGCTTATGAGGCCGATCAGATACAGGTATTAGAAGGTTTAGAAGCAGTACGTAAAAGACCAGGGATGTATATCGGTTCAACAAGCTCTAAAGGGCTTCACCATTTAGTATGGGAAATTGTTGATAACAGTATCGATGAAGCTCTTGCAGGATTTTGTACAGATATAAAAGTAACAATTGAAAAAGAAAACTGGATCCGCGTAGAAGATAACGGTCGTGGTATTCCAGTTAGCATTCAAGAAAAAATGGGTAAGCCAGCAGTTGAAGTTATTATGACCGTTTTACATGCTGGTGGTAAATTTGGCGGTGGAGGCTATAAAGTTTCTGGTGGTCTTCATGGAGTTGGAGCATCCGTGGTAAATGCACTCTCTGTTGAAACAATTGTCCAAGTTCATCGTGAAGGTCATATCCATGAAATAAAATTTGAACGTGGAAAAACTATTCAAGAGTTAACAGTTATCGGTGATACAGATCACAATGGTACAACAACGCGATTTAAAGCTGACCCAGAAATTTTTAAAGAAACAACTGTTTATGAATATGATATTTTAGCTCATCGTATTAGAGAATTGGCTTATTTAAATCGTGGCATTAAGATTACGATTGCTGATGAACGCGAAGAAGAGGTTCGTTCAACTACATACCACTATGAAGGTGGTATTCGTTCCTATGTTGAGCATTTAAACCAATCTAAAGAACCAATCCATGATCCAATTGATGTTCTTGGAGAGAAGGATGGCATCACAGTAGAAATTGCCATGCAATATAATGCTGGATTCTCTTCTAATATTTTTTCATTTGCTAACAACATTAATACGTACGAGGGCGGTACACATGAGTCTGGTTTTAAAACAGCCCTTACTCGCGTTATTAATGACTATGCGCGAAAAAATGGATTGCTCAAAGAATCTGACGCTAATCTTACAGGGGAGGATGTACGTGAAGGGTTAACAGCTATTGTTTCTGTTAAACACCCAGATCCTCAATTTGAAGGACAAACAAAAACAAAGTTAGGGAATTCAGAAGTAAGTCAAATTACCAATTCATTATTCTCTGATGGCTTTGAACGTTTTATGTTAGAAAATCCAACTGTTGCACGTAAGGTTGTCGAAAAAGGTTTAATGGCAGCTCGTGCACGTGTAGCTGCGAAAAAGGCACGTGAATTTACTCGTCGTAAAAATGCACTTGAAGTATCTAGCTTACCAGGTAAATTAGCTGATTGTTCTTCTACAAACCCAGCTGATTGTGAAATTTATATTGTTGAGGGTGATTCTGCCGGCGGCTCGGCTAAATCTGGGCGTGACCGTCATTTCCAAGCAATTTTGCCTTTACGTGGTAAGATTCTTAACGTTGAGAAAGCTCGACTAGATAAAATTTTATCGAATGCAGAAATCCGTGCAATGATTACAGCATTCGGCACAGGAATAGGTGAGGAGTTTAATTTAGAAAAAGCTCGTTATCATAAAATCATTATCATGACAGATGCCGATGTTGATGGAGCGCATATCCGTACATTACTTTTAACATTCTTCTTCCGCTTCCTTCGACCACTTATAGAAGCGGGCTATATTTATATTGCACAGCCACCACTTTATCAAGTGAAACAAGGTAAACATATTGAGTATTGCTATGATGAAGAGACATTAAAAGAAATTTTAGAACGACTACCAAAAATGCCAAAACCAAATGTGCAGCGTTATAAAGGTCTTGGTGAAATGAACGCTGAGCAACTTTGGGAAACAACAATGGATCCTGAGTACCGCACATTATTACAAGTAGAATTAGATGATGCAATTAAAGCAAACCAAGCATTTGAGCGTTTAATGGGCGATGAAGTTGAACCTCGTCGTCAATTTATTGAGGAAAATGCCGTATACGCTAATTTAGATATTTAATTTTAGTTGAGGGGAGGTCTACACTTTGTCAGAACAAGAACGCTCCGGTGTAAAAGGAATTAATATAACAGAAGAAATTGAAACATCCTTCCTCGATTATGCAATGAGTGTAATCGTTTCGCGTGCATTACCAGATGTACGCGACGGATTGAAGCCAGTTCATCGTCGTATTTTATACGGCATGCAAGAGCTAGGAAATACAGCAGATAAAGCGTATAAAAAATCAGCACGTATCGTCGGGGATGTAATGGGTAAGTACCATCCACATGGTGACTCTTCCATCTATGATGCAATGGTACGTATGGCGCAAGATTTTAGCTATCGTTACATGCTTGTTGATGGCCACGGGAACTTTGGTTCTGTCGATGGGGACGGAGCTGCGGCGATGCGTTATACGGAATCACGTATGTCTCGCATTGCAATGGAAATGCTTCGTGATATTAATAAAAATACAATTGACTATACGGATAACTATGACGGCTCTGAAAAAGAACCAGTCGTTTTACCAAGTCGTTATCCAAACTTATTAGTAAATGGTGCAGCAGGGATTGCCGTAGGTATGGCAACAAATATTCCTCCACATCAATTGGGAGAAACAATTGATGCCGTTATAGCACTTTCTGAAAATCCAGCCATTACAACCGAGGAGCTAATGGAAATTATTCCAGGCCCTGATTTTCCTACTGGAGGATTGATTTTAGGACGTAGTGGTATACGTAGAGCCTACGAAACTGGTCGAGGTTCCATCATTATTCGTGCGAAAGTGGAAATTGAGCAAAAGGCAAATGGTAAGGAAACTATTCTTATTCATGAACTGCCTTACCAAGTGAATAAGGCTAAGCTCATTGAAAAAATTGCAGAGCTTGTTCGTGATAAAAAAATAGATGGTATCACAAATTTACGTGATGAATCTGACCGTCGTGGTATGCGTGTAGTCATTGAAATTCGTAAAGATGCAAATGCTAATGTCGTTTTAAATAATCTATATAAACAAACAGCTATGCAATCGAGCTTCGGTATCAATATGCTGTCTTTAGTAAATGGTCAGCCCAAAGTATTAGGCTTAAAGGAAATGCTATACCATTATTTAGAGCACCAAAAAGTAATTATTCGTCGTCGTACAGAATTCGACCTTCGAAAAGCGGAAGACCGCGCACATATATTAGAGGGCTTACGAATTGCACTGGATCATATTGATGAAATAATTGCTATTATTCGTGGTTCACGTAGTGGTGAAGAAGCGAAACCTCAATTGATGGAACGTTTTAGCTTGTCTGAGCGTCAGGCTCAAGCTATTTTAGATATGCGCCTCGTTCGATTAAGTGGCTTAGAGCGTGAAAAAATTGAAGCAGAATATCAAGAGCTTCAAGTTCTTATAGCTGAATTAAAGGCAATTTTAGCAGATGAAGAGAAAATTGTTGATATTATTCGTACTGAAATTTTAGAGTTGAAAGAACGTTTTAATGATATACGTCGTACTGAGATTACATCAGGTGGTCTAGAAATGATTGAGGATGAGGATTTAATCCCTGTTGAAAACTCAGTTGTTACTTTAACGCATAATGGCTATATCAAGCGTTTAGCTGCGAATACATATCGTAGTCAAAAGCGTGGCGGTCGTGGTGTACAAGGAATGGGTACAAATGAAGACGATTTTGTAGAGCATCTAATGAATACTTCAACCCACGATACAATTCTATTCTTTACGTCTAAAGGTAAAGTATTTAGAGCCAAAGGATATGAAATCCCAGAGTTCGGTCGTACGGCTAAAGGGTTACCAATCGTAAACTTGCTCAATATAGATAAAGGCGAAAAAGTAACAGCTATGATTCGTGTTGGGTCGTTTGATGAAGATGCTTACTTTATCTTTACCACAAAAACAGGTATTACAAAACGTACCCCTGTATCACAATTTGCTAACATCCGAACAAATGGTTTAATAGCTATTAGCTTGAGAGAAGACGATGATCTTATTTCTGTACGTCTAACAGATGGAGAGAAACAAGTAATTATTGGTACACGTGACGGTATGCTCGTTCGTTTCCAAGAAGACGACATCCGTTCTATGGGTCGTACAGCTGGTGGTGTTCGTGGTATTAAGCTGCGTGATGGTGACGAAGTAGTAGGTATGGAGATTGTTGAGCCAGGACAAGAAATTTTAGTAGTAACCGAAAAAGGTTACGGTAAACGTACTTCTGAAGAGGACTATCGTTTACAAAGTCGTGGTGGTGTAGGTCTGAAAACTATCCAAATTACAGATAAGAATGGTCCGATGGTGGCTGTAAAAACTGTTGATGGTTCTGAGGATTTAATGCTTATTACCATTAATGGTATGCTTATTCGTATGGATGTAAATGATATTTCACTAATTGGGCGCAGTACGCAGGGAGTTCGTTTAATTCGACTAGGAGATGACGAATTGGTTGCAACTGTAGCTAAAGTGGAAAAAGCAGAAGAGGCTTTAGAGGACGAAGAAGAAATAGAAGAATAATTTAAGCCGATGACGACAACATTGAATGTCGCCATCGGTTTTTTTTACGTAAATAATGAAAAATAAGTAATTATTTTGAATTCCATGATAAAATGGAAATACCTTATTTTGAAGCAAGAAATAGTGGAGAGGTGTTCATTCCGTGGAAACTATACATGTTCCGATTTCAGAGCTAGGCGTTGGCAAGGTAATTTCTGAAGATATATTTGCTAATACACAGTATCCGATTATATTCAAAGATACAATGATTTCTTATGTACATTTGCAAGTTTTTCATGCATTTAATATTTTCAACGTCCCAGTTTACAAAAGTGAAAATGTTACTCGAGTAGAAAAAAATGAAATCGATGTCGAAGTTACAATTGAAGAAATTCCGACCTTTAGAAAAGTCTATAATCATTCTGTTGAACAGTTTAAAAAGGAATTTAAAAATTGGGAAGCGGGAGCAAAGGTAGATATTGCAAAAGCAAGGACAATTATTTTACCTTTAGTAGAGATGGTGCTAGAAGATCGTACTATTATTTTTGATCTAAATGAGTATTCAAACCCTAAAGACTACCTGTATCATCATTGTGTAGCAACTGGTTTGATTGCCTCAGTTATTGCGCAAAAACTTGGTTATGATAGAGGAACCACTATTCAAGTAGCCATTGGTGGTTTATTAGCCGATTGTGGTATGGCTAAAGTACATCCTCGTATCAGAGATAAGAAGACACCTTTAACAGAGCAAGAATATGATGAAATATATAAACATCCGACTTATAGCCATAACATGGTGAAAGATCTGACCATTTTAAAAGAAACAATGAAAGAAGCCATCTTCCAACACCATGAACGTTTAAATGGTAGCGGATATCCGAAGAGCGAAAAGATCGCCAATATTTCTATTTTTGCACAAATCATTGCTGTTGCAGATGTTTTTCATGCTATGACGTGTGAACGAGTGTATAGATCGAAGCAATCTTCATTTAAAGTTATAGAAATGATTAATGAATCTGAGTTTGGAAAGTTTGATATTAAAGTAGTACGTGCTTTAATTGATATTGTTGCAGATCTTCCGATAGGGACGATTGTAGAACTTTCTAATCTAGAACGTGGAGAAGTGATGTTTGTAAATAAATTTGCCCCAACACGACCTCTCATTAAATTAATTCATTCAGGGGAAATTTTTGATTTAGGAAAAAATCGCAGTTTTTATATTTCACGAATCATAACTAATCTATAAAAAAGTGGCAAACCATATTATATGGCTTGCCTATTTTTATTCAAAGGTTTTCAGGGAAGTGAGGTGTTCACTGTATATAGTGAAAGCAATTTAGTTTACACCTTCTTAATAGGCGGCAGTTTAGTATTTTTCTTAAGAAATAGTAACCAATATTAATCAATTAAATAGTGCGCATTTTCACTATGATTGTGTTTTGAAACATTTAAATCTAATGTAATAAAATATTTTCGAAGAAAGTGTTGACTTTGTTTTAGAATCTTGATATTATAAATGAGTCGCCAAGAGGTGACAGTGAAATAAAGAACATGAACCTTGAAAACTGAACAAGCAAAACGTAATCAATAAAGTTTTAAGTAGCTAGCTTCGGCTAATGAACGAAACAAAAATTTTGGACATCAAAATTGATGCCAGCAAAACAATTTGAGCTAATCAAATTTCTTTTATGGAGAGTTTGATCCTGGCTCAGGACGAACGCTGGCGGCGTGCCTAATACATGCAAGTCGAGCGAACAGAGAAGGAGCTTGCTCCTTCGACGTTAGCGGCGGACGGGTGAGTAACACGTGGGCAACCTACCCTATAGTTTGGGATAACTCCGGGAAACCGGGGCTAATACCGAATAATTTGTTTCACCTCATGGTGAAACACTGAAAGACGGTTTCGGCTGTCGCTATAGGATGGGCCCGCGGCGCATTAGCTAGTTGGTGAGGTAACGGCTCACCAAGGCGACGATGCGTAGCCGACCTGAGAGGGTGATCGGCCACACTGGGACTGAGACACGGCCCAGACTCCTACGGGAGGCAGCAGTAGGGAATCTTCCACAATGGGCGAAAGCCTGATGGAGCAACGCCGCGTGAGTGAAGAAGGATTTCGGTTCGTAAAACTCTGTTGTAAGGGAAGAACAAGTACAGTAGTAACTGGCTGTACCTTGACGGTACCTTATTAGAAAGCCACGGCTAACTACGTGCCAGCAGCCGCGGTAATACGTAGGTGGCAAGCGTTGTCCGGAATTATTGGGCGTAAAGCGCGCGCAGGTGGTTTCTTAAGTCTGATGTGAAAGCCCACGGCTCAACCGTGGAGGGTCATTGGAAACTGGGAGACTTGAGTGCAGAAGAGGATAGTGGAATTCCAAGTGTAGCGGTGAAATGCGTAGAGATTTGGAGGAACACCAGTGGCGAAGGCGACTATCTGGTCTGTAACTGACACTGAGGCGCGAAAGCGTGGGGAGCAAACAGGATTAGATACCCTGGTAGTCCACGCCGTAAACGATGAGTGCTAAGTGTTAGGGGGTTTCCGCCCCTTAGTGCTGCAGCTAACGCATTAAGCACTCCGCCTGGGGAGTACGGTCGCAAGACTGAAACTCAAAGGAATTGACGGGGGCCCGCACAAGCGGTGGAGCATGTGGTTTAATTCGAAGCAACGCGAAGAACCTTACCAGGTCTTGACATCCCGTTGACCACTGTAGAGATATAGTTTCCCCTTCGGGGGCAACGGTGACAGGTGGTGCATGGTTGTCGTCAGCTCGTGTCGTGAGATGTTGGGTTAAGTCCCGCAACGAGCGCAACCCTTGATCTTAGTTGCCATCATTTAGTTGGGCACTCTAAGGTGACTGCCGGTGACAAACCGGAGGAAGGTGGGGATGACGTCAAATCATCATGCCCCTTATGACCTGGGCTACACACGTGCTACAATGGACGATACAAACGGTTGCCAACTCGCGAGAGGGAGCTAATCCGATAAAGTCGTTCTCAGTTCGGATTGTAGGCTGCAACTCGCCTACATGAAGCCGGAATCGCTAGTAATCGCGGATCAGCATGCCGCGGTGAATACGTTCCCGGGCCTTGTACACACCGCCCGTCACACCACGAGAGTTTGTAACACCCGAAGTCGGTGAGGTAACCTTTTGGAGCCAGCCGCCGAAGGTGGGATAGATGATTGGGGTGAAGTCGTAACAAGGTAGCCGTATCGGAAGGTGCGGCTGGATCACCTCCTTTCTAAGGATTATTTCGGAATACAAACCTTGGGTTTGTAAGATTACGTTTTGCGTTCAGTTTTGAAGGTTTATGAAATATAATAAAACTTCTAAGAGGGCCTATAGCTCAGCTGGTTAGAGCGCACGCCTGATAAGCGTGAGGTCGATGGTTCGAGTCCATTTAGGCCCACCATATATACCTCTTGGGGCCTTAGCTCAGCTGGGAGAGCGCCTGCCTTGCACGCAGGAGGTCAGCGGTTCGATCCCGCTAGGCTCCACCATTTTTTTGTTCTTTGAAAACTGGATAAAACGACATTGAAATTGTAACAAACACATTTATTTTTTAAGTTTTTTATAGGCTTAATAACTTGGTTAAGTTATTAAGGGCGCACGGCGAATGCCTTGGCACTAGGAGCCGAAGAAGGACGGCACTAACACCGATATGCTTCGGGGAGCTGTAAGTGAGCTTTGATCCGGAGATTTCCGAATGGGGGAACCCACTACGTTTAATCGCGTAGTATCTTGACGTGAATACATAGCGTCTTGAAGGCAGACCCAGGGAACTGAAACATCTAAGTACCTGGAGGAAGAGAAAGAAAAATCGATTCCCTGAGTAGCGGCGAGCGAAACGGGAAGAGCCCAAACCAAGAGGCTTGCCTCTTGGGGTTGTAGGACACTCAATACGGAGTTACAAAAGAGCGAGTTAGATGAAGCGACTTGGAAAGGTCCGCCAGAGCAGGTAAAAGCCCTGTAGTCGAAAGTTCGTTCCCTCCTGAGTGGATCCTGAGTACGGCGGAACACGTGAAATTCCGTCGGAATCCGGGAGGACCATCTCCCAAGGCTAAATACTACCTAGTGACCGATAGTGAACCAGTACCGTGAGGGAAAGGTGAAAAGCACCCCGGAAGGGGAGTGAAAGAGATCCTGAAACCGTGTGCCTACAAGTAGTTAGAGCCCGTTAATGGGTGATAGCGTGCCTTTTGTAGAATGAACCGGCGAGTTACGATTACGTGCGAGGTTAAGCTTTAGAAGGCGGAGCCGCAGCGAAAGCGAGTCTGAATAGGGCGAAATAGTACGTGGTCGTAGACCCGAAACCAGGTGATCTACCCATGTCCAGGGTGAAGGTGAGGTAACACTTACTGGAGGCCCGAACCCACGCACGTTGAAAAGTGCGGGGATGAGGTGTGGGTAGCGGAGAAATTCCAATCGAACTTGGAGATAGCTGGTTCTCTCCGAAATAGCTTTAGGGCTAGCCTCGTGATGAGAATACTGGAGGTAGAGCACTGTTTGGACTAGGGGGCCATCCCGGTTTACCGAATTCAGACAAACTCCGAATGCCAGATATTTATACACGGGAGTCAGACTGCGAGTGATAAGATCCGTAGTCAAAAGGGAAACAGCCCAGACCACCAGCTAAGGTCCCAAAGTAATCGTTAAGTGGAAAAGGATGTGGCGTTGCACAGACAACCAGGATGTTGGCTTAGAAGCAGCCATCATTTAAAGAGTGCGTAATAGCTCACTGGTCGAGTGACGCTGCGCCGAAAATGTATCGGGGCTAAACGATTCACCGAAGCTGTGGATTGACATCTACGATGTCAGTGGTAGGAGAGCGTTCTAAGTGCGTTGAAGTCAGACCGGAAGGACTGGTGGAGCGCTTAGAAGTGAGAATGCCGGTATGAGTAGCGAAAGACGGGTGAGAATCCCGTCCACCGTATGACTAAGGTTTCCTGAGGAAGGCTCGTCCGCTCAGGGTTAGTCGGGACCTAAGCCGAGGCCGATAGGCGTAGGCGATGGACAACAGGTTGATATTCCTGTACCACCTCCTCACCGTTTGAGAAATGGGGGGACGCAGTAGGATAGGGTAAGCGCGCTGTTGGATATGCGCGTCCAAGCAGTAAGGCGTGTGTGTAGGCAAATCCGCACACTGTAACGTTGAGCTGTGATGGCGAGTCCGTATGGACGAAGTTCCTGATTTCACACTGCCAAGAAAAGCCTCTATCGAGGTGAGAGGTGCCCGTACCGCAAACCGACACAGGTAGTCGAGGAGAGAATCCTAAGGTGTGCGAGAGAACTCTCGTTAAGGAACTCGGCAAAATGACCCCGTAACTTCGGGAGAAGGGGTGCTCTTGAGCGTGCAAGCGCATGAGAGCCGCAGTGAATAGGCCCAGGCGACTGTTTAGCAAAAACACAGGTCTCTGCAAAACCGTAAGGTGACGTATAGGGGCTGACGCCTGCCCGGTGCTGGAAGGTTAAGAGGAGTGGTTAGCGCAAGCGAAGCTGCGAATTGAAGCCCCAGTAAACGGCGGCCGTAACTATAACGGTCCTAAGGTAGCGAAATTCCTTGTCGGGTAAGTTCCGACCCGCACGAAAGGCGTAACGATCTGGGCACTGTCTCAACGAGAGACTCGGTGAAATTATAGTACCTGTGAAGATGCAGGTTACCCGCGACAGGACGGAAAGACCCCGTGGAGCTTTACTGTAGCCTGATATTGAATTTTGGTACAACTTGTACAGGATAGGTAGGAGCCAGAGATCTCGGAGCGCCAGCTTCGAAGGAGGCGTCGGTGGGATACTACCCTGGTTGTATTGAAATTCTAACCCATGCCCCTTAGCGGGGCAGGAGACAGTGTCAGGCGGACAGTTTGACTGGGGCGGTCGCCTCCTAAAAGGTAACGGAGGCGCCCAAAGGTTCCCTCAGAATGGTTGGAAATCATTCGTAGAGTGTAAAGGCACAAGGGAGCTTGACTGCGAGACCTACAAGTCGAGCAGGGTCGAAAGACGGGCTTAGTGATCCGGTGGTTCCGCATGGAAGGGCCATCGCTCAACGGATAAAAGCTACCCCGGGGATAACAGGCTTATCTCCCCCAAGAGTCCACATCGACGGGGAGGTTTGGCACCTCGATGTCGGCTCATCGCATCCTGGGGCTGTAGTCGGTCCCAAGGGTTGGGCTGTTCGCCCATTAAAGCGGTACGCGAGCTGGGTTCAGAACGTCGTGAGACAGTTCGGTCCCTATCCGTCGTGGGCGTAGGAAATTTGAGAGGAGCTGTCCTTAGTACGAGAGGACCGGGATGGACACACCGCTGGTGTACCAGTTGTCTTGCCAAAGGCATCGCTGGGTAGCTATGTGTGGACGGGATAAGTGCTGAAAGCATCTAAGCATGAAGCCCCCCTCAAGATGAGATTTCCCATTACGCAAGTAAGTAAGATCCCTCAAAGACGATGAGGTAGATAGGTTCGAGGTGGAAGTGTGGTGACACATGGAGCTGACGAATACTAATCGATCGAGGACTTAACCAAAACGTTTGAAACATTCAATGCACGTTTATCCAGTTTTGAAAGAATAATTCTTTCAATTTAATACATGTCTAGTGATGATGGCAAAGAGGTCACACCCGTTCCCATACCGAACACGGAAGTTAAGCTCTTTAGCGCCGATGGTAGTTGGGGGCTTCCCCCTGTGAGAGTAGGACGTCGCTAGGCAAATGAAACAGTCAACTGTATGTTGACTGTTTTTTTATATTCATTGTAAACTTCGTACTGTGTAGGAGGGTTTAGAAAGCTTTTAGCTAAAACCATTAAAAAGTCACGTCTAGTCAACCAACTTGCTAAAGAAGAAGAGATCGATAGTATGTTAAATCAGTGGAAGAAAGATGTAGAAGTTATGAAGGTAACAACGTTTGTGAATCATGTTCATCGATTGCTAACCAATCTAAAACTTTCATGGACCAATTAAAATGGGTGAATAGTTTAATGATTATCAATCAACCTACAAATTTAATTATAGTAATCGTCAATTATAATATGGGGACATTGTAAAATACTGTTGATGGAGATAAGAAAAAGATAAATGAAAGAATTTATAGACTGTTTATGGAAGAAATAAAGAGAAAGAAAAAATATATAAGCTATTTTAGTATGGTTGATGAATCTTACCCGATGTCTTTAAAATAAGGCCAATTCTTTAGCGCATCATATCTACAATAAATCACCAGTACGCACTTATTAGACATAGTTAACTCATTAGGTAGTGGTTTGGGCTTGAGTCCAATATTATTTTGGGCTTATGCTCTTTAATTTTGTCAAAATATGCTCTACACTTTAAAACTCTGCAAAATATATGAAAATTTTGATTCATAATGCAACTTTTATTACTATTTAAGTAGTTTTATACATTTTAATGATAACTAAATTTTTTCCCCTTTATTTTTTATGATTAGTACTTTCTTTATATGGATGATAATAGAATTCATTTTTAGTTAGGTCATTATTAAAGTTTGTAGCTATGTTTTTAGGTATCGACAATAAAGTGAAAATTTTAGTTCTATTCGTCATTATTCATCCCTATACTGTAAAGATTACATCAAAAAGGAGAGGGAATTTTGTGGATTGATGGTGTGTTTTCTGGCGGCGGTTTGAAGGGCTTTGCATTAGTAGGAGCATATCAAGTACTAGAAGCTGAACATTTTCGATTTAAACGTGTAGCTGGTACAAGTGCAGGTGCCATTTTAGCTGCATTTATCGCTGCAGGATATAGTGGAAAAGAGATTGAAATCATGCTAGAGGAGTTGGACGTTCCTTCGTTACTGGACCCAAGAAGAACAATTTTACCTTTCCCTTTTATGAAATGGGTAAATGTTTATAATCATTTAGGTCTCTATAAAGGAAAGGCATTAGAAAAATGGTTCTTCCAAAAGTTAGCTGCAAAAGGGGTCTATACTTTTGGTGATCTGCCTAAAGATTCACTTAAGTTAGTAGCCTCAGATTTAACCAATGGTAGAATGATTGTTTTACCAGACGATTTGCACAAATATCAAATTGAAGCAAAAAATTTTTCAGTTGCTTGTGCGTTACGAATGAGTTGTGGTATACCATTTTTCTTTGAACCAGTTACATTAAAGACTGGGAAGGGAGAATCAGTAATAGTGGATGGTGGAGTTTTAAGTAATTTTCCACTATGGATATTCGATGATAAAGAAGGTCGAAAAGTACGCCCAATTTTAGGTCTGAAACTTAGCAGAAGAAGAGAAGAACAATGTCCACAAGAAATTAAAAATGGTCTGAGTTTATTTGAAGCTTTATTTTCAACGATGAAAGATGCACATGATGAAAGATATATATCAAGACGTCATGAAAGAGATATTATTTTTATTCCTGTAGAAGATTATAGTGCTACTCAATTTGATTTAAATGAGGAAACAAAAGAAACCTTATTAGAAATAGGAAGAAACCGTACAATTCAATTTTTACGGAATTGGCCAAGATTGAAGTTGTAATTATTTTATAAAAAAATATTGAAAAACTATTGACCAATAATAAATAGGGTGTTATTATATAAAAGTTGCTGTTGAGACATACAGCTACTAAAATATAAAATAAAATAACTGTTTGACATTAAATATAAAACATGTTATTATATAAAAGTTAGCTCTTACAGAAGAGTAAACATAATAATGAACCTTGAAAACTGAACAAGCAAAATGTAATCAATAAAGTTTTAAGTAGCTAGCTTCGGCTAGTGAACAATACAAAAATTTTGGACATCAAAATTGATGCCAGCAAAACAATTTGAGCTAATCAAATTTCTTTTATGGAGAGTTTGATCCTGGCTCAGGACGAACGCTGGCGGCGTGCCTAATACATGCAAGTCGAGCGAACAGAGAAGGAGCTTGCTCCTTCGACGTTAGCGGCGGACGGGTGAGTAACACGTGGGCAACCTACCCTATAGTTTGGGATAACTCCGGGAAACCGGGGCTAATACCGAATAATTTGTTTCACCTCATGGTGAAACACTGAAAGACGGTTTCGGCTGTCGCTATAGGATGGGCCCGCGGCGCATTAGCTAGTTGGTGAGGTAACGGCTCACCAAGGCGACGATGCGTAGCCGACCTGAGAGGGTGATCGGCCACACTGGGACTGAGACACGGCCCAGACTCCTACGGGAGGCAGCAGTAGGGAATCTTCCACAATGGGCGAAAGCCTGATGGAGCAACGCCGCGTGAGTGAAGAAGGATTTCGGTTCGTAAAACTCTGTTGTAAGGGAAGAACAAGTACAGTAGTAACTGGCTGTACCTTGACGGTACCTTATTAGAAAGCCACGGCTAACTACGTGCCAGCAGCCGCGGTAATACGTAGGTGGCAAGCGTTGTCCGGAATTATTGGGCGTAAAGCGCGCGCAGGTGGTTTCTTAAGTCTGATGTGAAAGCCCACGGCTCAACCGTGGAGGGTCATTGGAAACTGGGAGACTTGAGTGCAGAAGAGGATAGTGGAATTCCAAGTGTAGCGGTGAAATGCGTAGAGATTTGGAGGAACACCAGTGGCGAAGGCGACTATCTGGTCTGTAACTGACACTGAGGCGCGAAAGCGTGGGGAGCAAACAGGATTAGATACCCTGGTAGTCCACGCCGTAAACGATGAGTGCTAAGTGTTAGGGGGTTTCCGCCCCTTAGTGCTGCAGCTAACGCATTAAGCACTCCGCCTGGGGAGTACGGTCGCAAGACTGAAACTCAAAGGAATTGACGGGGGCCCGCACAAGCGGTGGAGCATGTGGTTTAATTCGAAGCAACGCGAAGAACCTTACCAGGTCTTGACATCCCGTTGACCACTGTAGAGATATAGTTTCCCCTTCGGGGGCAACGGTGACAGGTGGTGCATGGTTGTCGTCAGCTCGTGTCGTGAGATGTTGGGTTAAGTCCCGCAACGAGCGCAACCCTTGATCTTAGTTGCCATCATTTAGTTGGGCACTCTAAGGTGACTGCCGGTGACAAACCGGAGGAAGGTGGGGATGACGTCAAATCATCATGCCCCTTATGACCTGGGCTACACACGTGCTACAATGGACGATACAAACGGTTGCCAACTCGCGAGAGGGAGCTAATCCGATAAAGTCGTTCTCAGTTCGGATTGTAGGCTGCAACTCGCCTACATGAAGCCGGAATCGCTAGTAATCGCGGATCAGCATGCCGCGGTGAATACGTTCCCGGGCCTTGTACACACCGCCCGTCACACCACGAGAGTTTGTAACACCCGAAGTCGGTGAGGTAACCTTTTGGAGCCAGCCGCCGAAGGTGGGATAGATGATTGGGGTGAAGTCGTAACAAGGTAGCCGTATCGGAAGGTGCGGCTGGATCACCTCCTTTCTAAGGATTATTTCGGAATACAAACCTTGGGTTTGTAAGATTACGTTTTGCGTTCAGTTTTGAAGGTTCATTCTTCTGAATGAAACACTTCAAAACTTGTTCTTTGAAAACTGGATAAAACGACATTGAAATTGTAACAAACACATTTATTTTTTAAGTTTTTTATAGGCTTAATAACTTGGTTAAGTTATTAAGGGCGCACGGCGAATGCCTTGGCACTAGGAGCCGAAGAAGGACGGCACTAACACCGATATGCTTCGGGGAGCTGTAAGTGAGCTTTGATCCGGAGATTTCCGAATGGGGGAACCCACTACGTTTAATCGCGTAGTATCTTGACGTGAATACATAGCGTCTTGAAGGCAGACCCAGGGAACTGAAACATCTAAGTACCTGGAGGAAGAGAAAGAAAAATCGATTCCCTGAGTAGCGGCGAGCGAAACGGGAAGAGCCCAAACCAAGAGGCTTGCCTCTTGGGGTTGTAGGACACTCAATACGGAGTTACAAAAGAGCGAGTTAGATGAAGCGACTTGGAAAGGTCCGCCAGAGCAGGTAAAAGCCCTGTAGTCGAAAGTTCGTTCCCTCCTGAGTGGATCCTGAGTACGGCGGAACACGTGAAATTCCGTCGGAATCCGGGAGGACCATCTCCCAAGGCTAAATACTACCTAGTGACCGATAGTGAACCAGTACCGTGAGGGAAAGGTGAAAAGCACCCCGGAAGGGGAGTGAAAGAGATCCTGAAACCGTGTGCCTACAAGTAGTTAGAGCCCGTTAATGGGTGATAGCGTGCCTTTTGTAGAATGAACCGGCGAGTTACGATTACGTGCGAGGTTAAGCTTTAGAAGGCGGAGCCGCAGCGAAAGCGAGTCTGAATAGGGCGAAATAGTACGTGGTCGTAGACCCGAAACCAGGTGATCTACCCATGTCCAGGGTGAAGGTGAGGTAACACTTACTGGAGGCCCGAACCCACGCACGTTGAAAAGTGCGGGGATGAGGTGTGGGTAGCGGAGAAATTCCAATCGAACTTGGAGATAGCTGGTTCTCTCCGAAATAGCTTTAGGGCTAGCCTCGTGATGAGAATACTGGAGGTAGAGCACTGTTTGGACTAGGGGGCCATCCCGGTTTACCGAATTCAGACAAACTCCGAATGCCAGATATTTATACACGGGAGTCAGACTGCGAGTGATAAGATCCGTAGTCAAAAGGGAAACAGCCCAGACCACCAGCTAAGGTCCCAAAGTAATCGTTAAGTGGAAAAGGATGTGGCGTTGCACAGACAACCAGGATGTTGGCTTAGAAGCAGCCATCATTTAAAGAGTGCGTAATAGCTCACTGGTCGAGTGACGCTGCGCCGAAAATGTATCGGGGCTAAACGATTCACCGAAGCTGTGGATTGACATCTACGATGTCAGTGGTAGGAGAGCGTTCTAAGTGCGTTGAAGTCAGACCGGAAGGACTGGTGGAGCGCTTAGAAGTGAGAATGCCGGTATGAGTAGCGAAAGACGGGTGAGAATCCCGTCCACCGTATGACTAAGGTTTCCTGAGGAAGGCTCGTCCGCTCAGGGTTAGTCGGGACCTAAGCCGAGGCCGATAGGCGTAGGCGATGGACAACAGGTTGATATTCCTGTACCACCTCCTCACCGTTTGAGAAATGGGGGGACGCAGTAGGATAGGGTAAGCGCGCTGTTGGATATGCGCGTCCAAGCAGTAAGGCGTGTGTGTAGGCAAATCCGCACACTGTAACGTTGAGCTGTGATGGCGAGTCCGTATGGACGAAGTTCCTGATTTCACACTGCCAAGAAAAGCCTCTATCGAGGTGAGAGGTGCCCGTACCGCAAACCGACACAGGTAGTCGAGGAGAGAATCCTAAGGTGTGCGAGAGAACTCTCGTTAAGGAACTCGGCAAAATGACCCCGTAACTTCGGGAGAAGGGGTGCTCTTGAGCGTGCAAGCGCATGAGAGCCGCAGTGAATAGGCCCAGGCGACTGTTTAGCAAAAACACAGGTCTCTGCAAAACCGTAAGGTGACGTATAGGGGCTGACGCCTGCCCGGTGCTGGAAGGTTAAGAGGAGTGGTTAGCGCAAGCGAAGCTGCGAATTGAAGCCCCAGTAAACGGCGGCCGTAACTATAACGGTCCTAAGGTAGCGAAATTCCTTGTCGGGTAAGTTCCGACCCGCACGAAAGGCGTAACGATCTGGGCACTGTCTCAACGAGAGACTCGGTGAAATTATAGTACCTGTGAAGATGCAGGTTACCCGCGACAGGACGGAAAGACCCCGTGGAGCTTTACTGTAGCCTGATATTGAATTTTGGTACAACTTGTACAGGATAGGTAGGAGCCAGAGATCTCGGAGCGCCAGCTTCGAAGGAGGCGTCGGTGGGATACTACCCTGGTTGTATTGAAATTCTAACCCATGCCCCTTAGCGGGGCAGGAGACAGTGTCAGGCGGACAGTTTGACTGGGGCGGTCGCCTCCTAAAAGGTAACGGAGGCGCCCAAAGGTTCCCTCAGAATGGTTGGAAATCATTCGTAGAGTGTAAAGGCACAAGGGAGCTTGACTGCGAGACCTACAAGTCGAGCAGGGTCGAAAGACGGGCTTAGTGATCCGGTGGTTCCGCATGGAAGGGCCATCGCTCAACGGATAAAAGCTACCCCGGGGATAACAGGCTTATCTCCCCCAAGAGTCCACATCGACGGGGAGGTTTGGCACCTCGATGTCGGCTCATCGCATCCTGGGGCTGTAGTCGGTCCCAAGGGTTGGGCTGTTCGCCCATTAAAGCGGTACGCGAGCTGGGTTCAGAACGTCGTGAGACAGTTCGGTCCCTATCCGTCGTGGGCGTAGGAAATTTGAGAGGAGCTGTCCTTAGTACGAGAGGACCGGGATGGACACACCGCTGGTGTACCAGTTGTCTTGCCAAAGGCATCGCTGGGTAGCTATGTGTGGACGGGATAAGTGCTGAAAGCATCTAAGCATGAAGCCCCCCTCAAGATGAGATTTCCCATTACGCAAGTAAGTAAGATCCCTCAAAGACGATGAGGTAGATAGGTTCGAGGTGGAAGTGTGGTGACACATGGAGCTGACGAATACTAATCGATCGAGGACTTAACCAAAACGTTTGAAACATTCAATGCACGTTTATCCAGTTTTGAAAGAATAATTCTTTCAATTTAATACATGTCTAGTGATGATGGCAAAGAGGTCACACCCGTTCCCATACCGAACACGGAAGTTAAGCTCTTTAGCGCCGATGGTAGTTGGGGGCTTCCCCCTGTGAGAGTAGGACGTCGCTAGGCAATTGAAACAGTCAGCCGTGTGCTGGCTATTTTTTTACTTTCTAATGGTATCTTTTAACTTTGTTAAAGAACTGGTTCAAAAATCTATTATATTTATAAGTATTTTAATTAAAAAGAGTAGGAATAAATGACTTTTAAACGTAGATAATTATTTAGATTGCTCATTTTAATTACCACACATTAAAAATCTGAATTGTCTTTCTTTTATAAGTTCCTTGACAGTAGCAGTCCACGTTGTTAATCTTACAATTAATATTCTTTTAACTATAGGAGGAAGTTACGAAAATGTGGGAAACTAAATTTGCCAAAGAAGGTTTAACTTTTGATGATGTATTATTAGTACCAGCTCATTCCGAAGTACTACCGAAAGATGTTGATTTATCTGTTCAATTAACACCAAAGATTAAATTAAACATCCCAATGGTCAGCGCAGGTATGGATACAGTTACAGAGTCTAAAATGGCGATTGCTATGGCACGTCAAGGCGGTATCGGTATTATCCATAAAAACATGGGGATCGATGAGCAAGCTGAACAAGTAGAAAAAGTAAAACGTTCTGAAAATGGTGTTATTACAAACCCATTCTTCTTAACTCCGACACATCAAGTTTTCGATGCTGAGCATCTAATGGGTAAATACCGAATCTCTGGTGTACCTATTGTTGATAGTATGGAAAATCAAAAGCTAGTAGGGATTATTACAAACCGTGATTTACGCTTTATCTCTGATTACTCTTTAAAAATTGAAGATGTCATGACAAAAGAAGATTTGATTACAGCACCAGTTGGAACGACTTTAGAGGATGCTGAAAAAATTCTTCAACAATATAAAATCGAAAAGCTTCCAATTGTAGATGAAGAAGGTAGATTAACTGGACTTATCACAATTAAAGATATCGAGAAAGTTATTGAATTCCCGAATGCTGCAAAAGATACACATGGTCGCTTATTAGTGGGCGCAGCAGTTGGTGTATCAAAAGATACGATGGTACGTATTGAGAAGCTTGTAGAAGCACAAGTGGACATTGTTGTAATCGATACAGCCCATGGTCATTCAGAAGGCGTATTACAAACAATTCGCTCAATCCGTGAGACTTACCCAGAGCTAGAAATCATTGCTGGTAATGTTGCTACAGGAGAAGGCGCACGTGCATTATTTGAAGCTGGGGCAGATGTTGTTAAAGTAGGTATTGGTCCTGGTTCTATTTGTACTACACGTGTTGTGGCTGGTGTAGGTGTACCACAAATTACAGCAGTATATGATTGTGCTACAGTAGCTCGTGAGCTTGGTAAAACAATTATTGCTGATGGTGGTATTAAATACTCTGGTGATATCGTAAAAGCTCTTGCAGCTGGGGGCAACGTTGTAATGCTTGGTTCTCTTCTAGCAGGTACATCTGAATCTCCTGGAGAAACAGAAATCTTCCAAGGACGTCGCTTCAAAGTTTACCGTGGTATGGGTTCTATCGGCGCAATGGAAAAAGGTTCTAAAGATCGTTACTTCCAAGAGGATGCGAAAAAATTAGTACCTGAAGGTATTGAAGGTCGCCTTCCATATAAAGGACCATTAGCTGATACGATTTACCAACTGATTGGTGGTATTCGCGCTGGTATGGGTTATTGTGGAGCACCACATCTTGAGCACCTACGAGAGAATGCACAATTTGTTAGAATGACAGGTGCTGGTCTTCGTGAATCACATCCACATGATGTACAGATTACAAAAGAATCACCAAACTATTCCATGTAATATATTACTTGCAACTTTTATGCTTTCGCATCGTCTACAAAGATGGCGCGAGAGCATTTTTTTATGGTAGAGAGTCAACACGTTTGTTGTTATCTATGATAAAATGTCGAGGACAAGATTATTTTTTGGAGGGCTTTAAAGGTGAAAAAGAAAATGAACACCGTATTACGCTTACTCCTAATTCCTGTTTTATTATTTAGTATTTTTGCAGGTATTCCTGCAAAGGCAAATGCGGAAACAGATTTAGGATTAACAGTGGATGCTGCGATTTTAATTGATGCAGATTCAGGAAAAATTTTATTTGAACAAAATGCAGATACTTCACTAGGTATTGCAAGTATGACAAAAATGATGACTGAATTCCTGTTATTGGACGCGATTGATGCAGGGACAGTTAAATGGGATCAGGAATATCACGTAACTGATTATACGTATCGTATGTCTCAAAATCGTGCATTAAGTAATGTACCTTTACGTAGAGATGGTTCTTATACGATTCGTGAGTTATACGAGGCAATGGCTATCTATTCAGCAAATGCAGCTACCGTAGCTATTGCTGAAACGATTGCAGGTTCTGAAACTGAATTTTTAAAGTTAATGAATAAAAAAGCAGAAGAACTTGGTTTAGAGGGCTATAAATTTGTCAATGCCACTGGTCTTAATAATGCTGATTTATTTGGTATGCATCCATCAGGCACAGGCCCAGAAGATGAAAATGTGATGCCTGCAAAATCTGTAGCAAAATTGGCGTATCATTTATTAAAAGATCACCCAAAGGTATTAGAAACATCTAAAATTGCAAAAAAGACATTCCGTGAAGGTACAGAAGATGCGATTAAAATGTCTAACTGGAACTTTATGTTACCTGGATTAGTGTATGAATATCAAGGCGTAGATGGATTAAAAACAGGTACAACAAACTTTGCAGGTCACTGCTTCACAGGTACTGCAGAGCGCAATGGTACTCGTTTGATTGCAGTTGTTATGAAAGCTGTTGATGCAAATGGACAAGGATCATATGCAGCTCGTTTTGATGCCACAGCAAAATTATTTAACTATGGTTTTTCACAATTCTCGAAACAAGAAATTTTACCAGCGAACTATACATTCAAAGATCAAAAAACAGTTAAAGTGACAAAAGGTAAAGAAGACAAAGTATCGATTGCAGTAAAAGAACCAATTTCCTTTATGATTAAGTCTTCTGATAAAGAATTATATAAACCTACATTGGTTTTAGATAAAAAGAGTTTAGAGGCAGATGTTAAAAAAGACACTGTTGTAGGGAAGGTTGTTATTGAGCGCACAGAAGGCACAGATTACGGCTTTATCGATGGCAAGGATATTTCATCCGATGTTGTCACAACAAAGGCTGTAGAGCGTGCTAGCGGTATCTCATTGTTCTTCCAAGGTGTAGGTAACTTCTTCGGTAATTTATGGGGAGGCATTACAGACTTTGTTGGTGGATTATTTTAATATTTAAATAGGAGCACATGAATGTACTTAAGCATTCATGTGCTTTTTCACATTTTTACACGCTGCTGCATACGCTAATAGGCGAAAGGATGTGGCTAAATGTGTGGCATTACAGGATGGGCTAGCTTTCAAAAGGATTTAAGAACAAGTAACACAATATTAAAATCGATGACGCAAACATTAAATAAGAGAGGGCCAGATGATGAAAATATTTGGTGTAGTGAGCATATAGCATTTGGTCATCGACGGTTGGCTGTTATTGATTTAATTGGTGGCAAACAACCAATGAAAAAAATTCATGATGGATTAAACTATGTCATTACATATAATGGCGAACTTTATAATACAGAAGAGCTACGTAAAGAACTTCTAAAAAGAGGACACAGTTTTACAACACAATCGGATACTGAAGTATTATTAACAGCCTATATTGAGTGGAAAGAGCAATGTGTAGATTTTCTAAATGGCATTTTTGCCTTTGGTGTTTGGGATGAACAAACACAATCACTATTTTTGTGCCGAGACCGATTAGGTGTGAAACCCTTGTATTATACAGAGCAACAAGATGGTGTACTTTTTGCATCTGAAGTGAAGGCTCTGCTGGCACACCCGACGGTCCAAGCAAGTGTAAACGTTGAAGGATTGGCAAGTATGATGGCTGTAGGGCCCTCTAGAGCGCCAGGCAAAACCTTTTTTCAAAATATTAAAGAATTACGGCCTGGCTATGCCATGCGTTTCTCTAGAGAAGAAGGTTTAAAAAAGTGGCCATATTGGCAGCTACAAAGCCGCAGACATGAAGAATCATTGGAGGAAACAATTGAGCATGTACGTTTTTTGTTAACGGATGCTATAGAACGTCAGTTAGTTTCGGATGTACCCATTTGTACATTTCTTTCAGGAGGATTAGATTCCAGTATTATCACTGGCATTGCGGCAAATAGCTTCCAGCAACAAAACAATCAATTGCATACGTATTCTATCGATTATGAAGATAATGAGCGCTTCTTTAACCCACATTCTTTCCAAACGTCTACAGATACGTACTGGATTCAGAAAATGACAGACACCTTCCAGACGGCCCATCATGCAGAGGAAATCACTCAGCAACAGTTAATTGATTTATTAGTGGAATCGGTCATCGTTCGAGATTCCCCTGGTATGGCAGATGTAGATTCATCGTTATTATGGTTTTGTCGAGAAATAAAAAAGGATTTTACTGTAGCGTTATCAGGAGAGTGTGCAGATGAAATTTTTGGTGGGTATCCATGGTTTAAAGAAAGGGCTTCAGGTTTTCCTTGGATCCGTTCATTGTCTGAAAGAAGTGGATTACTTCAAGAGAAGTGGGATAAAAAATTAAAAATTGAGTCCTATGCACAACAACTATATACACAAACAATAGCTGAAGTACCATTATTAGATGGAGAAGGTCTAGCAGAGGCAAGTCATCGTGAGATGTCTTACTTAAATATGCTATGGTTCATGCAAACATTATTAGAGCGGAAAGATCGTATGAGTATGGGGGCAAGTTTAGAGGTACGTGTTCCTTTTGCAGATCATCGGCTTGTAGAATACGCTTGGAATATTCCGTGGGAAATGAAGAATTTGGATGGGATAGAAAAAGGATTACTTCGAAAATCAATGGCACATTTATTGCCTAATGAAGTGTTGTATCGTAAAAAAAATCCTTATCCAAAAACATATCATCCTGTCTACACAGCTGGTGTGCAAAAATGGTTGAAGGAAATTCTACGTGATAAAAATTCGATTTTACATGAACTATTTGAACGACAAAAGCTTGAGGAGTTAATTGAATCTGGCGGTAGCTCTTTTAAGATTCCGTGGTATGGGCAATTAATGGCAGGTCCTCAGCTTTTAGCGTATCTAGGGCAAGTTCATACATGGTTTGAGCATTATCAAATTCAATTAATTGAAACTTAATATAAAATGACCTATCTACTCACTGGTAGATGGGTCATTTTTTTGTATTCCCCAGCAATCCATCAACTGTTCAATAGATGATTCAATTGCTTGTACGGGAATCCCTCCAAAGCCTAATAAAAATTGAGCTTGTGAAGATTCATAATGATCTAGTCTGTAGGCTGATAATGGATAAATGCCGATCCCTGCTTGAGAGGCGAGCTGTTGTAATTGTTTTTCTGAGAATGTGTGTTGAACCTCTAATAAAATATGCATACCCGCTTGCTCACCAGTAATGTTAATGGATGATGAATATTTTTCTAAAATAGAAGTGAGTTTATCGTGTTTTTTACGATAAATTTTACGCATACGATTGAGATGCTTTGCAAAATGCCCGTCACGCATAAAATTTGCCACGATATGTTGATCGAAACGAGGCACAGTAGATGAGTAATAATTAAAGACATCGTTATAGGTAGCAAGTAGTTTAGGTGGAAGTACAAAATAAGCCACTCGCAAGGATGGCATTAATGATTTTGTAAAAGTACTCATGTAAATAACTTTATCGTTTCGATCTAAGGCGTGTAGAGCAGGAATTGGTTTTCCAGCATAACGAAATTCCGAATCATAATCATCCTCAATAATATAGCGAGAGGAGCTTTGCGCCGCCCAATTTAAAGCCTGTGCTCGCCTTGTAGCGGATAATACAGCACCAGTTGGGAATTGATGTGAGGGTGTAATATACACGACATTAGCATTCGTTTTTTCAAGCTCATGAATAATTATGCCCTCTTCATCAACTGCAATTGGGTAAACTTTTCGTTTATGCTGCGAAAACATACGATGCACGGCAGGGTACCCTGGATTTTCTAATGCAAAGCTTGTGTCTTCGCTAAAAAGACGTAGTATCATAGGGAGAAGCTGTTCCGTACCAGAACCAATGACAATTTGTTCAGGATGGCATACAACACCACGCGACTGATATAAATAATTAGCAATCTCTGTGCGTAAAGAAAGTTCTCCTTGTGGTTCACCTGTTAATAATAGCTCCTTTGAGGTATCGTCAAAAAGCTCCTTCGCATATTTTCTCCAAGTTTGAAATGGAAAGGCATCGATATCAATAGAACCAGGATTAAAATCAATTTTGTATGATTTTTTCTTAGGATGCTCATTGATGGACGTTATAGTATCCTGCTGAATGTAGGGTAATTCATCTATTTCTTCTACAAAATAACCAATCCTTGATTTGGACATAATATAACCTTCAGCTAATAGCTGGGCATAGGCAATTTCAATTGTTGTTTGAGAAATATTTAAAAAATCAGCCAATTTTCTTTTTGAAGGCAATTTTTCTCCTACAGTTATTTTATTAGAAATGATGGCTTCTTTAATACCGCTATAAAGCTGATCATAAAGCGGTTTATCACTATCTCTTTCAAGCTGAAATAAAAGCATATCCATGTTTTGTAGCCTCCTGACCTTATAAATATTTTGAAAACTGGATATTTTGATATGGTCAATTTCTATTATACTAAACTTCATCATAAAGGTGGAGGTTAGAAAATGAAACAAACAGGTACAGAGCTAGTAAAACGTGGTATGGCAGAAATGCAAAAGGGCGGCGTCATTATGGATGTCATTAATGCAGAGCAAGCAAAAATTGCAGAAGCTGCAGGTGCTGTAGCAGTTATGGCATTAGAACGAGTACCTTCAGATATTCGTAAAGCAGGTGGCGTTGCACGCATGGCCGATCCTCGTATTGTTGAGGAAGTAATGGGGTCTGTAACTATTCCTGTGATGGCCAAAGCACGTATTGGTCATATTGTGGAAGCACGTGTTTTAGAAGCAATGGGTGTTGATTATATTGATGAAAGTGAAGTTTTAACACCAGCGGATGAAGAATACCATTTATTAAAAAGTGAATACACAGTACCGTTTGTGTGTGGCTGTCGTGATTTAGGGGAGGCAGCTCGTCGTATCGGGGAAGGCGCATCAATGTTACGAACAAAAGGTGAGCCAGGAACAGGGAATATTGTGGAAGCAGTTCGACATATTCGCAAAGTAAATGCTCAGGTACGTAAAGTAGTGGGCATGACAGAAGATGAATTAATGACAGAGGCGAAATTACTAGGAGCTCCTTTCGAATTATTAAGAGAAATTAAACGTCTTGGTCGTTTACCAGTAGTAAACTTCGCAGCAGGAGGAGTAGCGACGCCTGCCGATGCTGCCTTAATGATGGAACTTGGAGCTGATGGCGTTTTCGTAGGTTCAGGTATTTTTAAATCTGAGAATCCTGAAAAATTTGCACGTGCCATTGTAGAGGCGACTACTCATTATAAAGACTATAAGCTTATTGCGGAAATATCAAAGGAGCTAGGTGTACCAATGAAGGGGATTGATATTGCACAGCTTGGACACAACGAGCGTATGCAAGAGCGAGGTTGGTAGCATGAAACGAATTGGTGTTTTAGCATTACAAGGAGCGGTGCGTGAGCATATTCAGATGTTAAAGGCTCTTGGTTGTGAAGCTATCCTCGTAAAACAAAAGACGGATTTAGTAAATCTTGATGGACTTGTGTTACCTGGTGGAGAAAGCACAACAATGAGAAAATTGCTGGATCGTTTTGATCTACTAGAGCCAATTCGTGGACTTGCACAGCAAGGTTTACCGATGCTTGGTACATGTGCAGGATTAATTTTATTAGCCAAGCATCTAGTAGATGATGAACCACATTTGGCTGTGATGGACGTGACCGTAGCAAGAAACGCTTATGGACGTCAGGTAGATAGCTTTGAAGTACAACTAGATATTCCTAAAGTAGGTGTAGGTATCCCAGCAGTATTTATTCGTGCACCTCATATTGAAGCCGTGGGTAAAGATGTTGAAATTCTAGCACAACATGAAGGGAAAATTATTTTAGCGCAAGATGGCCATTTATTAGGCTGTTCGTTTCATCCTGAATTAACAGCCGATACACGAATTCTTGAATATTTTGTATCCTCTATTGTATGACTTGCAAAATTTGTTTTCATATAGTACAGTATGTTTAAATTTTAAATAACTGAACACGATGATGGGAAGTAGTAGCAAGCACGTTTTTTTTAGAGAGTCAGCGGCTGGTGGAAGCTGATAAAAGCACTTGTGAATCCGTCCTGGAGTTGCACAGTCGAAGTGAATGAAGTAGGCTGTAGCCGGCTGAAATGCCGTTATGAAATAAGTGGATTAGGTAGCTTTATGCCTAGTCAATTAGGGTGGCAACGCGGGTAGCTCTCGTCCCTTTTTAGGGATGAGGGCTTTTTTGTGTTCATTTCGCTGCTACGATTTTCCATCATTAAGAAACTATTGGAGGTATGAAGATGTTAGATATTAAACGTGTACGCGATAATTTCGCGGAAATTAAAGAGATGTTATTAACACGTAATGAAGATTTAGGAAATTTAGATGACTTTGAAGGCTTAGATGCAAAACGTCGTGAATTGATTGCGAAAACAGAAGAATTAAAAGCAGAACGCAATAAAGTATCTGAACAAATTTCAATAATGAAACGCAACAAGGAAAATGCAGATGAAGTTATTGCTCGTATGCGTCAGGTTGGCGATGAAATTAAAGAATTAGACGTACAATTAAATGATGTTGAAGAACGCTTTAAAGATATGATGATGCGTTTACCAAACATTCCGCATGAGTCTGTACCAGTAGGCACAACAGAGGACGACAATGTTGAGGAGTATACGTGGGGTGAAATTCCAGCATTTGATTTTGATATTAAAGCACACTGGGACCTTGCTACAGATTTAAAAATTGTAGACTTTGAACGTGGCGCGAAAGTAACAGGTAGCCGTTTCTTATTCTACCGTGGTCTTGGCGCTCGTTTAGAACGTGCATTAATGACATTCATGATGGATTTACATGCAGAGGAGCATGGTTACGAGGAAATGCTACCACCTGTCATTGTTAATCGTGATAGCCTAACAGGTACAGGACAGCTTCCGAAGTTTGAGGAAGATGTATTCAAATTAGAGGAAACAGATTATTTCATGATTCCAACTGCAGAAGTACCAGTAACGAATTTCTATCGTGATGAGATTTTACCGGCTGAGGCTTTACCGCAAGGCTTTGCAGCGTATAGTGCATGCTTCCGTTCAGAAGCGGGATCTGCAGGTCGTGATACACGTGGTTTAATCCGTCAACACCAGTTCAACAAAGTAGAATTAGTTCGCTTTGTAAAACCAGAGGAATCATACGAACAATTAGAGCTATTAACAAATCATGCGGAAAAGGTATTACAATTACTAGGCTTACCATATCGTAAGCTAAAAATGTGTACAGCTGATTTAGGTTTTACTGCAGCGAAGAAATATGATTTAGAAGTTTGGATTCCTGCACAAAACATGTACCGTGAAATTTCTTCTTGTTCTAACTTTGAAGATTTCCAAGCACGACGAGCAAATATCCGCTTCCGTCGTGAGCCAAATGCAAAACCAGAGTATGTTCATACATTAAACGGTTCAGGTCTTGCCATTGGTCGTACAGTTGCCGCTATCCTAGAAAACTATCAACAAGCTGATGGAAGTGTAGTAATTCCTGAAGTTTTAAGACCTTATATGGGTGGTAAAGAAGTAATCGCACCAAAATAAACCACAGATAAAGCTATTTTAGATAATCCTTTTATGGATAATCTAAAATAGCTTTTTTGTATTTCAAAAATTGAAATCTCTCATAATTTTTGAAAATTCGTTATAATGGGTAATATTCATGGGGACAAGGGGGAGAAATTCATGGAATTGCAACAATTTGCACAGGCTCTCAGTGAATTTGATAATGTTTTAATTACAGATGATAAAGGCTGTGCAATCTTTTATGACTTAGCAGATTTAAATATATTATTGGAAATCGGCTTAACACCAGATGAGTTTTTTCACAGTACTGTGACTGATAATTATCAAAATTTATCATCTGAGACAAGTACTGTCTTTCAAGTCATACAAACAGGGCAACCAATTTTATACTATGAGCAACAACTTACAACATTGAACGGTTTTAGTTATTTATCGCTGAGTTCAACCTATCCCATTATGGAGCATGGAAAAGCCATTGGAGCCATTGAATTCTCAAAACATTTTTATGAAAGCAAGCAAATTAAATACTTAGATAATTTCCTGGGACATAAATTATATCGAGATAATCACACTACCTATCGTCTGGAGGATTTCATTACTACAAATGCTGAGATGAAGACTCAACTTGAAAAGGCACGTCGTAGTGCCAAAAAAAACGCACCTATTTTACTAACAGGGGAAACTGGAACAGGGAAAGATATTATCGCACAAGGCATACACAATGAAAGCAAACGCTATACAAAACCATTTATTATGTTGAACTGTTCAACATTGACGGAAGATAATATTTTTACACAGCTATATGGCTCAGACAATGAAGGAAAAAGAGGAAAGTTACAGGAGGCTAATGGTGGGACACTACTCATTGATCACCTAAATTTATTAGATGTATCTCTACAGGCAAAACTGTTGCATGCAGTAGATATCAAAATCCTGAATGGAGAGCAGTTGGATATACGCTATATTACTACTATCAATGAAGATGTAGAGAAACTCTTAGCTGAGAAAAAGCTACGCGAGGACTTATTTTATCGCTTAAATGTTCTCCAAATTGATTTGCCACCACTACGATTAAGGAAGGAAGATATACCACCTATCCTTGATTTTTATATACAATTTTATAATGAACATACTCTACAGAAAAATGTAAGTTATCGTGATGAGGTAATTCAATTATTTTATGCCTATCATTGGCCAGGTAATGTGCGTGAACTAAAAAATGCCCTTGAATCGGCATACAATAATTTACTTGGAGATGAAATTCTTATTGAGCATGTTCCAGAAAGGATTAAAAAAAATATTCAACATTCAACTCAGCCGATGATGCAGAACAACCAATCTGGTCATTTACGAGATTTAACTGAAGCCTACGAGCGTCTAATTATAGCGGAAAAGTTGCGTGAAACGAATGGACGTTTAGCGGAAACGGCTCGTCGTTTAGGTATTTCACGTCAATTGCTAAAGTATAAGTGTTTAAAATATGAATTGTTGTAAAATTTTTTTTACAAAAAGGGGATAAAAATTTATCTCCTTTTTTCATGTTTTTAAATTTTTTATTATTTAGATAAATCTTATGCAAAACGATTATAAAGGGGTTGAGGATATGTCTAAAGTTGTACAGCATACGATAATCGTCGGGCTAGCCTTATTTGCTATATTTTTTGGCGCTGGAAATTTAATATTTCCGCCATCTATAGGAAATAGTGCAGGGGAATCGTGGATTTCTGCTCTGATGGGCTTTAGCTTAACAGGTGTTATTTTGCCTGTGCTTGCGGTGTATGCAATTTTTAACACTGGGGGAACTGTAGAAGCGCTCACAAGGCCAATTGGAAATTGGTTTTATAAAGCCTTTAACACGGTCATGATGGTTTGTATTGGAATGGTTGTCACAATACCGAGAATGTCAGCGACAACACATGAATTAGGGGTGTCACAAATTATTCCGAACGTACCTTTAATTGTGTCAGTATTAGCATTCTTTGTAATTTGTTTTTACTTTGCGATGGATCAATCAAATGTTATCGATAAGATTGGAAAATGGTTGACCCCCGTTCTTGTTCTTATACTCATTATCCTAATTGGTAAAGGGGTACTAGATCCAATGGGAACAGCAGTCAATACAGGGGCAGAAGGGGTCTTTGCCAATTCGATAATAGCGGCCTATCAAACAGGAGATGTGGGAACAGGCATTCTTTGTGCTCCTATTTTTTTAGCAGCAATAGTTGGCTATGGCTATAAAGGGAAACTATCTAAAAAGGTCGCACTAGGTGGTATGGCTATTGCAGCAATAGGGTTAATTGCCGTATACGGTGGCTTACTTTATTTAGGTGCTACAAGTAGCGGCATCATCACAAATTCTGGCAGTGATACAGAACTATTAGCGGGTATTGCCTTTAGTGTTATTGGTAATTTGGGTAAAGTGTTATTGGCTATATGTGTTGTTTTTGCCTGCTTAACATCAGCGATTGGTGTCATGGTCATATCATCACAGTTTTTAAATGAACTAACAAAAGAGAAGCTTGGCTATAGATCATGGGTATTCATTATGTGTGTAGTAGGCGCAACCATTGGTTCCTTAGGTGTAGGTGCCATTGTCGAAATTACATTGCCAATTTTCTTGGTCATTTATCCGGTCATTATTGTACTTGTACTACTGGGGGCTTTTGATCGTTTTGTGCCAAATGCAGGAGCTTATAAAGGAACTGTCCTATTTGCATTTCTAGTAAGCGTTGTTGAAACATTTGCTAGCTATGAAATTACGATTCCTGGTGTGACACAGTTGGTCTTACATTTACCATTACAGTCTAGCGGATTTGCTTGGATTGGGCCATCTATTGTTGGCTTTATTATAGGTACTATTTTGCATAAAGTACTGAAAGCAGAAGATCCTGAAAAATCGACTTTTGGTATGGAAGAAATAGGAGTTGAAAAATGATGAAAATTATTTGTAATGCAAAAATCTATACGGCAGATACTTATCAGCCATCTGCAACAGCCATGGTGATTGAAGATGGAAAGGTAGTTTGGATTGGACAACAGGAAGACTTACCTGCCTATCATGGTGAAATAATAGATGTACAAGGAAAGGTCATTATTCCTGGGATTATTGACGCTCATATGCATCCAATTATGTTAGCAGATGTTTTGGAACAAGTGGCTTGTTTACCTCCACACATTCATTCTATTGAGGATATAATAATTGCACTAGCAAAATATGATGCAAGTCAGCATGGATGGATATTAGGCTGGGGCTATGATGAAGGAAAACTAAAAGAAAGAAGAGCGCCTTTAAAAGAGGATTTAGATCGTGCCTCCACAGAATTACCTATCATTGTTATGCGTACGTGTGGTCATATTATATCGGTCAATAGCAAGGCATTAGCAATTGCAGGTATTACAAAGGATACCCCTGATCCACAGGGTGGACAAATTGATCGTGATGAAAATGGGGAACCTACAGGCGTACTACGTGAAAATGCACGGAATCTAGTGTTACAGCATTTACCTACACCCTCTGAAGAAGAAATTGTGACAAGGCTTCTAAAGCTATCACAAACTTTGGCATCCTACGGTGTAACAAGTATTACAGAATTAATGGCTACTGTAGCCCCGGTTGATTATTTAAGCCTGTACCGTAAAGCCCGAGAAAAAGGCTTTAAGCAACGAGTAGCAGTTTATTATATTTGGGAGGATATTCAACGATACGAGCTGTTAACAGCAAATAATATCGATCGTTCTGCAGGAGCCTATATCGGAGGCATCAAGCTATTTTCAGATGGCAGTGTTTCAGGCCGTACAGCACTTGTTTCAGCGCCATTTTTGGGAAGTGAAGAAAAGGGCATAGCCATGACTTCGAAAGAGGAACTACTAGCAGCTGCTGCGGAAGCCAAAGAACGTGCCGTTCAATTAGTGGTTCATGCAATGGGAGACAGAGCCATTGATCTAATTGTTGACACATTTTATGAGGAAAAAGCTTGGTTAACAGATGCACCTTCTGTTCGTATTGAGCATGCAGCCATGCCTTCTGAAAGTGCCTTGCAAAAAGCTGCTGAATGGGGCATAGGCTTTGTGCCACAACCAATCTTCTTATTCTGTGAAATTGAGAGCTATTTAGAAAATCTAGGACTAGAAAAAACACAGACATTATATGGTGTACAAACATTTTTACAGCGGCGGATCGCGACCACGTTATCTTCAGATGCCCCTGCTACATCTTGGGCAGAAGCGGCTAATCCCTTTGTGACGATACAAGCAGCCGTTACACGTACAGCCTATGATGGAACAGATTTAGGCGCAGCAGAAAAAATCTCTGTGGAGGAGGCATTACAGCTATATACAGCTGATGCAAAAACGATGATCCGTATGAACAATGTTGGTCAGTTAAAAGAGGGCTATGATGCAAATTTTGTTGTACTAACTGATGATTTACTGACGCTTGCACATAACCAGCTTATGCATGTAAAACCATTCGCTACATATATCGAAGGAGAATGTGTTTTTACACAATCAACGATTGAAGCTTAATCGTCATTAGTTATGAAGGTGCTGTCGCTGCTACGACACATTTCATATATATCGCCATTCCCATAAATATAAAAAAAAGGTGTCTCATTAGGAGGCACCTTCTTTAATTGCTATTTACATCGTTGGAAGCTAATCGTGCTTTTTTCTCAGCTTTTTTACGCTCCCGTAAAGCCCTAAAAAAGTCTGTTAAAATTTGACCACATTCCTCGGCTAAAATCCCTTCTGTTACATCACATTCATGATTAAAGCGTTCATCATTTAATAAACGGTAAAGGGAATCTACACACCCAGCTTTTTGATCCCTTGCACCATAAACAACACGGGGCACACGCGATTGGAGAATGGCTCCTGCACACATTGGACAAGGCTCTAATGTCACATAAAGAGTAGTATCCTCGAGTCGCCAACTACCTATTTTTTTGCAGGCTTCTTGAATCACTAACAGCTCAGCATGTGTTGTTGCATTTTGCGTTGTTTCTCTTAAATTATGTGCACGTGCAATGATTTTCCCTTCATAAACAAGGACTGCACCAATGGGTACTTCTCCAAGTAAGGCTGCCTGTTGGGCTTCCTCTAATGCTTGTTTCATAAATAAACGATCTGATTCAAAAATATCCACACATATCTCTCCTTAACAGTAGTGTAGCGCGCTGAATTGTTAATTGCTACTTTTAACTTTCTTTAGTCGGTATTGGTTAATAGGGGATGTTAGCCTAAAATCATCGCATCCATGCGATAACGAGTGGCCTGCAACATGCAGAACCATAAATGCTTGTTGACATTCCTAATATATCCATATATATTTATATATGAACACATGCTCATATATAAATATTGAAGAATGGGGTAAACTTTTATGGATGAAAAATTAAACAGTTCAGAAACACTAAAAAATGTAGATCAGCATTTAGATGAAGAGACATTATTTGTAGTATCTCAGACTTTTAAAGCATTGAGTGATCCAACTCGAATTCGTATTTTAAACTTACTTTGTTCAGATGAACACGCTGTAAATGATATTGCAGACATTTTAGATTTAGGCCAATCGACCGTTTCTCATCAATTACGTTTTCTTAAAAATTTAAGGTTAGTGAAATTTAGAAGAGAGGGAACAACCTTATACTATTCTAAGGATGACGATCACATTATGAATTTATTGAAGCAGGCCATTGAGCATGCTGCTCATAACTAAATGAAATGGAGGAATAACTATGGGACATCATCATGATCATGGTCATGACCATACACATGGTGCAAATAAAAAGGTACTCTTACTGTCGTTTATTATTATTACAGGATACATGGTAGTGGAAGCCATTGGTGGCTTTTTAACAAATAGTTTAGCTCTTTTATCTGATGCAGGGCATATGTTAAGTGACTCTATCTCTTTGGGTATAGCGATGTTAGCCTTTATGTTTGGAGAAAAAGCTGCTAGCTATAGTAAAACATACGGCTATAAACGATTTGAAATTTTGGCCGCAGTATTAAATGGCATTACATTAATAGGGATAGCATTATTCATTTTCTATGAAGCGATTGAACGATTTACAAACCCACCAGAAGTAGCTACTACAGGAATGCTTATTATTAGTACAATTGGTTTGTTCGTTAACATTTTAGTTGCCTGGATTATGATGCGTGGCAGTGATACAAAGGATAATTTAAATATGCGCGGAGCCTTTTTACATGTACTAAGTGATATGCTAGGGTCTGTAGGGGCTATTGTTGCGGCACTATTAATTATGTTTTTTGGCTGGGGCTGGGCAGATCCTCTTGCTAGCGTTATTGTTGCATTATTGGTCGTACGAAGTGGCTACCATGTCACAAAAGCCTCAATCCATGTTTTAATGGAGGGGACTCCTTCAAATGTAGATGTTCAGGAGATTATTCAGTTAATAGAGCAGACTGAAGGAATAGAAAGTATCCACGATTTACACATCTGGACAATTACTAGTGGAACGAATGCATTATCCTGTCATGCGGTTGTAAATGATCAATTGAAAATAGCTGAGAGTGAGCATATCTTGCGGAAAATTGAACATAATCTTCAGCATAAGGGCATTAAGCATGTAACAATTCAATTAGAAACAGCTTTACATCGACATGACGATTCTATTTTATGTAAATTAGAAAATGACCATGAGCATCATCATGATGATAAATAAATTTTTTTATAACTTGCATACCCTTCTTGGGTATAGTATGATAATTACAAATAGGAGGTGTAGTAAATGGAGGACACGGTAAAAGAGGATGCTTGTCATACAGAGGAAGCTACGTCTTGCCGAAAAAGTCATCACCCTGAGCGTGTGAAAAAGGATTTAACAACCCGCTTAAACCGTATTGAAGGTCAGATTCGTGGTATTAAGGGAATGATTGATAAAGACGTTTATTGTGATGATATTATTACGCAACTATCTGCTACACAATCAGCATTAAATAGTGTGGCAAAAATATTATTAGAAGGTCATTTAAAGGGCTGTGTAGTGGATCGTCTCTCAGAGGGCGATGAAGCAGTACTAGATGAGTTAGTCGTAACGATCCAAAAGTTAATGAAAAAATAGAATAAAACCATATTAAAAGGAGAGAATTTATTATGCAAAACGTAACATTAAACGTACAAGGAATGTCATGTGGTCATTGTGTAAATGCTGTGGAAAAAAGTGTTGGCGCTTTAGCTGGTGTTGAACAAGTTAAAGTTAATTTAGCAGATGGCTTAGTGGATATTGCATTTGATGATGCACAAGTATCACTTGACCAAATTAAAGAAACAATTGATGATCAAGGATATGACGTAAAGTAAAATTGTAGAGTGCTCCTGTAGCACTCTCTTATTTTCAAATATATATACCCCCTGTTGGTATAAGGAGAGGTGAACAGTAAATGAGTTCTGCTAGTAAAGAAGCTAATTTGCAAATTACAGGTATGACATGTGCAGCCTGTGCCACTCGTATTGAAAAAGGTTTAAATAAAATGGATGGTGTAGAACAAGCAACGGTAAATTTAGCACTTGAAAAATCGTCTATTAAATACGACCCAGCAAAGCTAAATGAAGCAGATTTTGAAAAGAAAATAGAAGCACTTGGCTATGGTGTTGTTAAACAAAAAACTGAACTTGATATTACAGGTATGACATGTGCAGCTTGTGCGACTCGCATTGAAAAAGGCTTAAATAAGCTAAGCGGTATTTCTTCTGCTAATGTCAACTTAGCACTGGAAAAAGCGATGATCGAATTTAATCCATCAGAAGTGTCCATCGCAGATATCATTGCAAAGGTAGAAAAGTTGGGCTATGGGGCTCATCAAAAGGCAGATGAGCAGGAAACAGTGGATTATCGCGAAAAAGCTATCAAACAGCAACAACATAAATTTATTTTATCGGCTATACTTTCTTTACCACTGCTTTGGACGATGGTTGGCCATTTTTCCTTTACGTCATTTTTATATGTTCCAGAATTTCTAATGAATCCATGGGTCCAAATGGTATTGGCTACTCCTGTGCAATTTATTATTGGTAAGCAATTTTATGTAGGGGCATATAAAGCATTACGCAATGGTAGTGCAAATATGGATGTGCTTGTTGTCATGGGGACATCAGCCGCCTATTTCTATAGTGTCTATCAAGCGATTGTAACGATAGGATCACACCATGGTCCACATCTTTATTTTGAAACGAGTGCTGTTTTAATTACGTTAATTTTATTAGGTAAATTATTTGAGGCAAAAGCAAAAGGACGCTCATCTGAAGCCATAAAAAAACTAATGGGACTTCAAGCTAAGACTGCTATTGTTGTACGTGACGGTGTAGAAAAAGAGGTTCCTTTAGAAGAAGTTATCATTGGCGATGTTATTCTAGTGAAGCCAGGGGAAAAGATTCCTGTCGATGGTGAAGTAATAGAGGGAACAACAGCTGTTGATGAATCGATGTTAACAGGTGAGAGTCTACCCGTGGATAAAAAACAAGGTGATCCATTATTTGGCTCAACCATTAATAAAAATGGTTTTATTAAAATGACTGCAACAAAGGTTGGCCGTGATACAGCATTAGCACAAATCATTAAAGTGGTTGAAGATGCTCAAGGATCAAAAGCGCCAATACAGCGTTTAGCAGATCAGATTTCGGGGATTTTCGTACCAATCGTTGTTGGTATAGCCATTGTAACCTTTTTAATTTGGATTATTTGGGTTAGCCCTGGAGAATTTACACCTGCTTTAGAGGTTTTAATCGCAGTACTTGTTATTGCTTGCCCATGTGCTCTAGGGTTAGCAACACCAACTTCAATAATGGCAGGCTCAGGACGTGCAGCTGAGTTTGGTATTTTATTTAAAGGTGGAGAACATTTAGAGCAAACACAAAGCATTGATACTGTCGTTGTAGATAAAACAGGTACAGTGACACACGGAAAACCTGAGCTTACGGATGTTCTCTTAGCGTCAGAGCAAGATGAGGTGCGCTTTTTATCCCTAATAGGCGCAGCAGAGAAGCAGTCAGAGCATCCACTAGCAGAAGCCATTGTACAGGGCATAGAAAAACGAGGCATAGCTTTAGGGGATGTTCAATTCTTCGAGGCAATACCTGGTTATGGCGTGCAGGCAACTGTCTCAGGTCAAGGTGTTGTCATTGGCACACGTAAATTAATGCAACAATATGGAATAAGTATTACTGATATTTTACCAACAATGGAGCAACTAGAACGAAACGGTAAGACAGCCATGTTAGCAGCCATCAATGGGCAATATGCAGGTTTAGTAGCTGTGGCTGATACCGTGAAAGATACATCAAAAGAAGCTATTCGTCGTTTACAGGATATGGGTATTACGGTCATCATGATGACTGGTGATAACGAGCGTACTGCTCAAGCCATTGGAACAGAGGTAGGAGTGAATCATGTTATTGCAGAAGTCTTACCAGAAGGTAAAGCTGATGAAGTGAAAAAACTTCAAGCCCAAGGGAAAAAAGTAGCGATGGTTGGTGATGGCATTAATGACGCACCTGCCTTAGCAACAGCGAATATTGGGATGGCAATTGGTACAGGGACAGATGTGGCAATGGAAGCTGCAGATATTACGCTTATTCGTGGAGATTTAAATAGTATCGCGGATGCCATTCTAATGAGTAGAAAAACAATGCGTAATATTAAACAAAATCTATTTTGGGCATTTGCTTATAATACATTAGGTATTCCAATTGCTGCACTCGGTCTGCTTGCTCCATGGGTTGCAGGCGCAGCGATGGCTTTTAGTTCGGTATCAGTAGTATTAAATGCACTTCGTTTACAACGAGTGAAATTATAGGCATGTGAAAGGCATGGAGAAGTATATTCTCAATGCCTTTTTTTCTATGTCATCAGGAGAAAAATTCCACAGGTAAATTTACTAGAACAATAGGTTGATTCTGTTTTTCATTTTCTTACTATGATAAAATGAAAGGCACTGATTCATTTATGTAGGACACAATGATCGAATCCATAGAACAAAAGGAGGAGCTTCTGGTGACGGTTCCATTTGTTACGGTAGAAGGTCCGATTGGTGTTGGTAAAACCTCTTTATCGAAAGAGATAGCAGCGACATTTAATTACCATCTATTAAAAGAAATTGTAGACGAAAACCCTTTTTTAAATAAGTTTTATGAAAACATTGAGGAGTGGAGTTTCCAAACGGAAATGTTCTTCCTTTGTAATCGCTATAAGCAATTAACCGATATTAAAAAATTTCGTTTAGCACATGCCAAACCTGTTGTAGCAGACTATCATATTTTTAAAAATTTAATATTTGCGAAGCGTACATTGGCACCAACTGAGTATGAGAAGTATGAGGAAATCTATCGAATTTTAACGAAAGACATGCCTGTTCCAAATGTAGTGGTTTATTTACATGCCAGCGTTGATACATTAATGAAGCGTATCGCCATGCGGGGACGAGAATTTGAAAAGATGATTTCACGAGATTATATGGAGCAGCTTGTTGCCGACTATCATTCTTTTATCGAGCATTTTGAGAGCATGCATCCTGAAATTCCAGTTATTCGATTTAATGGAGATCAGCTTGATTTTGTAAAAAATCCAAACGATTTAAATTATGTTTTAAAAATAATTAAAGAGACGTTACAACAAAGGAGTTTGCAATAATGAATTTAAGAGAGAAGTACGATATTCCACCACAAACTGTTATTACGATTGCTGGTACTGTTGGGGTAGGAAAATCGACGATGACAAAGGCATTAGCAGAAGCGTTGAACTTTCGTACATCGTTTGAGAAAGTAGACACAAATCCATACCTTGATAAATTTTATGAGGACTTTGAAAAATGGAGCTTTCATTTACAGGTCTACTTTTTAGCAGAGCGTTTTAAAGAACAGAAGCGTATTTTTGAATATGGTGGAGGATTTGTACAAGATCGTTCTATTTACGAAGATACTGGCATTTTTGCTAAGATGCACTATGATAAAGGAACGATGAGTCCAACAGATTATGAGACTTATACGAATTTGTTTGATGCTATGGTGATGACACCATATTTCCCACATCCAGATTTACTTGTCTATCTTGAAGGACCTATTGATGCAGTTATTGGTCGAATTCAAGAACGTGGACGTACAATGGAGCAACAAACACCGAATGATTATTGGATAGAAATGCATGAACGCTACGAAAATTGGATAAATAATTTTAATTCTTGTCCAGTTCTACGTTTAGATATTAATGATTATGATTTATTAAAAAATCCTGATGCCATTGAAGCAATTGTGAGCCGCATCAGTCATATGCTAAAACAAACAAGCCATTTACGAAAATAAAAGTAAAATAAATGACCAAAAAACGTGAGACAATATATAGCCGATTGTTTCACGTTTTTTGAATAGGAGGGATTATTATAAGAATCGCAGTGTATTGCGGATCTGGTTTAGGTAAAAGTCCTATTTATGCGGAGAAAGCGGCTGAGCTTGGTACAGCACTGGCAAAAAACGGTCACGGAGTTGTCTATGGTGGTTCTAAAACAGGGCTAATGGGGAAGGTAGCCGATGCTGTTTTAGCAGCGGGTGGAGAAGTGATTGGTGTGATGCCAACTCATTTACAAAAGCGTGAATTGGCTCATGCCTCATTAACAGAGATTCATATTGTAGACTCTATGCATATTCGTAAAGCTAAGATGGCCGAGTTAGCCGACGCTTTTATTGCTCTTCCAGGCGGCGCAGGTACTTTAGATGAATATTTTGAGGTATTTACTTGGGCTCAGATTGGACTGCATACAAAGCCTGTCATTTTATATAATGTCCATGGATTCTATGATGCGCTTCTACAGCATTTTAAAATAATGCTAGAGGAAGGCTTTATACGTGCTGAGCAAAAGAAATTCTTACGTGTAGCGGCTACCTCTGAAGGGATTTTACGTTTATTAAAAAAACATGGATGAACATTCTCCATGTTTTTTATCTTGATGCAACGGGTGCTCTAACATCCGTTGCAATTACAATGAGGCATAATTGATGTAATATAAAAGTAAAATAATTAAATTTTAAGTAAAAAATTAGTAATGGATGGGGTGTTGTTTATGCATAGTGTAGATGCTCAAGTAACCGATGATTTAGTAGTACAAGCCATTGAACGCAATATAGCCATTATCCGCTTCGATATGGACAGACGAGTTGCATATGTCAATGAACTATTTGCTCAAACATTAGGCTATACAGTCAAGGAAATGCTAGGAAAAAATCATAAAGACTTTTGCTTGCCTGATTTCGTGAATAGTATGGAGTATGATAAATTTTGGCGCAATCTAACGGCAGGAAACAGCTATCAGGACAAAATAGAAAGAATTGATGCTAGGGGTAATATCATTTGGTTGGAAGCGACATATATGCCTGTCTTCGCAAATAATACAAGAAAAGTAATAGGTGTTTCCAAAATAGCTACCAATATTACTGAACGACAACATGAGATCGTTAGTGTTGCGGACAAGTTGAAGGGCATGTCTAATAAGCTTTACCAGCGTTCAGAAGCGGGTATTCAAAATAGCCAAGATCTACTAGAAACCATTAAAGTGGTTTCCAAGGAATCAAATGAAAATGTAAGTAATCTTGTACAGCTTCAAAAACAAGCAGATTCTATTAAAGGAATTGTAAAGACTATACAGGAGATTGCCTCACAAACTAATTTATTAGCGTTAAATGCAGCTATTGAAGCAGCTAGGGCTGGAGAATATGGTAGAGGTTTTGATGTAGTGGCTAAAGAGGTACGAAAACTTTCTGTAAGAGTTGAACAATCCATTTCGGAAGTGAAGGATAATGTGGAGGGCATTGAGCGAGAAATTGGTCAGGTGACAGACAGTATTACAAAAATAGCTGAAAAAATAGATAAAACAAATGAGCAAATTACTGTCACAGCAAATGACTTTAGTGAAATAGCATCAGCCGCTGAAGCATTAGATGAGCACTCAAAGCAGTTTATTGAAATTATTTAATTCTAAAATGATTATTATTATAATTACCAATAGTTTCCGAGATATATTGAAATAGTATATGTTTTTTATTTACAATAATAGTGTAAGTCATCAATCATAATAGGGGTGTTATGTATGACAAAAGTGGAAGTAAGCTTTCAGCATTTACCAACAACAGCTATTTCAGATGCGACAGGCGGGCATACCAATTTGCGAAGTGATATTAAGCCATTAGCAGACCATTTTAAAATTGCTGGGCGAGCTGTAACTGTACGTTTACCAGATGGTGAAAATGGCGCCGTATTGGAAGCGATTAGGGTGGCAACTGCAGGGGATATTTTAGTCATTGATGCAAAAGGAAATACCAACCGAGCTGTGGCTGGAGATTTTGTAATCTCCTTAGCTAAAGGGATAGGTGTACAAGGTTTTGTTGTGGATGGCGTAATCCGTGATATTGCAGCAATTCGGGAGTTGAATTTCCCTGTATTTTCATTAGGCACTACTGTAGCAGCAGGCAATAAAAATGGCGGTGGACAAGTAAATGTGCCGATCGCCATTGGGGGAGTAACGGTTCATCCTGGTGATTATATTATTGGGGATGTGGATGGTGTGATTGTTGTGCCACAGCAAGATGCTGAAAAAATTGTTGCCGCAGCAGAGGCTAAACTTGAAAAAGATGAAAAGCGTGCACAAGAAGCACATGCCAATGGGAAAGAATCCATTATCGCTTATTTAGATAAAGTATTAGCAAAATAAAAAAACCCTCACGATGCCATCCAACATCGTGAGGATTTTTTTAAAATTACGCTAGATTTTCATTATCATTAAAGTAATTTTTCATCTTTTCTCGATCGAAACGGCCTTCCCATTTAGCCATTACTAATGACGCTAATGAGTTACCAATTACGTTAACGACTGTACGTCCCATATCAAGGATACGGTCAATACCAGCAATAAAGGCTAGTCCCTCAAGTGGAATACCTACAGTGCCTAAAGTTGCTAGAAGTACTACGAATGATACCCCTGGAACACCTGCAATACCTTTAGATGTAACCATTAATACAAGCATTAACGTAATTTGTTCACCAATACTTAGGTGAATACCGTACATTTGCGCAATAAATAATGCTGCAATGGCTTGATATAGTGTTGACCCATCTAAGTTAAAGGAGTAACCGGTCGGTATAACAAAAGATACAATATCCTTTGGCGCACCTAATTTCTCCATTTTCATCATAATACGTGGTAATACAGCTTCAGAACTTGCTGTTGAGAAGGCTAAAATTAGCTCATCTTTTAACACTTTAATTAAATAGAAGATGCTGATTCCTGCGAATTTTGCCACAAGTCCAAGAACGACAAAGATGAAGAACAGCATTGTTGCATAAACAAGAATAGCCAATTTGGCAAGTGGAACCAGTGAAGCAAACCCATATTTGGAAACGGTTACACCAATTAAACCAAATACCCCTAATGGAGCGAATTTCATTACGAGGTTGGTTACCCAGAACATAGCATCTGCTACCCCTTGGAAGAAGTCTAAGACTGGTTTCCCTCGATCACCTACTGCAGCAACCCCTAAACCGAAAATAACGGAGAAGAAGATAATCGCTAGCATATTACCTTCAGCCATTGACTGAATAATATTTGTTGGGACGATGCCTACAATGATATCAAATGGCCCTTCATGCTGTACTTCCTCAGTTGTTGATACATACTTCGAAATATCCCCTTGAGATAATTCATTCATGTTAAGTCCTGCACCAGGTTGGAAAATGTTTGCGGAAAGTAATCCAACAACGATTGCAACGGTTGTAATAATCTCAAAGTAAATTATAGATTTACCGCCTAATCGTCCAAGTTGCTTCATATCTCCAGTACCAGCAACACCAACGATTAATGTCGAAATAATAATCGGTACAACAATCATCTTAATAAGATGTAAAAATATATCCCCTAATGGTTGTAAATATGTCTCGATTTTGGGGTTTCCGTAAAAGATACCACCAACAACGATCCCTAAAATCAAACCGATTAAAATTTGAGCGGCTAAACTGATTTTAAATTTCTTTTTCAAATCCTTTGTACCTCCCCTAATATTAAATTTTTAGGACATGCCTTACTTTAATAATACGGAGGACTTATGGAATCCGACAAAATCCGAGAAAATTAATTTATTTTTGTTAAAATGTCTGAATATAACACTTGAATAAACTTCTTAATATTTACTTTTGCTTTACGATTATCGTGATCTTCAATCTGTGTCATGAGCTGACGAATTTCTTTAAAATCAAAGTAGCGAGGGGCATAGTACTCGAATTCTGAGTTTGTGTAATCGACAACCCCTAAATTAGCGAGATTAATCATGGCAGCTAATATTGTTCGACGCACACGTTGCTCGATGGCTTTACTCTCTTTTAAAATTTCATCTGGTGTAGCCTTGGTCACAGCAGCAATTTCTTCATAAAGCTCTTTTAATGGAGGAAGGGGTGCAATCTTGTGCTGGTGAGCAAGTAATGTTTCTATAATGGCAATGATATCTTCGCTACCAATTTCCCCGACAATCCCCATATCATTCAAAATAGATTGAATATGATCTCGTGATGTAGCTTTATGAGCCTTTTGTTCACTTAACTCAATGTTTGTAAGAGATTGACGTATCACTAATAGTGAGTTTTTGAGTCGAAATTGTTCAGTTGTTTTTTTCAAAACATTTTCGACTTCAATACGATTGATTGGTTTATGAATGAAGAAATCAATTCCTTGCTCATAAGCTTCGCCAACCATTTCTTTATTCACTACCTGTGAAATCATAATAAATTGTCCCTCGAAACGATTTTGCATAAGTTGTTCTACAGTTGCTATACCATCAAGCTTAGGCATCAGTAAATCAATTAGCACAAACTCTGGCTGCGTCATTAAAATTTGTGGAATGGCATCCTCACCATTGCGAGCCTCACCAATAACTGTACCTAACCCGCTATCTTCAATAATTTGTTTTAACATAACACGACTTGCACGATCATCGTCTACAATAAAATACCTCATTTAAGTCTCTCCCATTTGAATAGTTTGCGTAGGAATTATGATTTTAAACGTTGTGTATTGATTGTTTGATTCAACGGTTATTGAGCCTTTTAATTTTTCTACTAGTTCAGCAACGTGTGAAAGCCCAATGCCAGTTGCCGCTACACCATCAACATTGAATTTAGTGGTGTACCCAGGTTCAAAAATAACAGAAATATCTGCTTGTGAAATCCCTTGTCCATCATCACATACTGTTATTACAGTATTATCTTCTTGGCGCTCAATAGCAATAGAAATGATCCCTTGTTCTTCAATAGCCTCAACAGCATTGGCTGATAAATTATTTAATAGAGCAAGGAGTGCAATATGATCTTTTGTTTGAAAATCGAAGTCTATACATGTATTAAATTGTATCTCCTTACCGAGTAATTCTGCATATTTCCTATTACCTTCTTCAATATAATGCAATAATTCAGATAATACAAAAGGGCCAAAGCTCTTTTCACCAACAATCTTTGAAATACCGGCATATATACGTTGAGAATCCTTTTTCACTTCATGGATTTCCTGGGCAATATGAAGTGCTTGTAAACTTTCTGCTCGATAACCTAGAGTTTTTAACTGTCGATATAATTCATAACCACTAGCCGTAATTGTTTCAATATGGTTCATTGATTTTTTTAAATAGAGGGTCTCAACATAGAGGTCAGATCCAATATTCAGCATTTCTTGTACCCGTTTTTTTTGTTCAGCTATCAAAATAGAGCTGTAAATCCCTACTACAAAAAAGCTTCGTAATAATGCTACTGCTAATAGGATCAAGAGGTCATGAAGAAATAAAAAAGTATACGTTTGGACAAAGAAGCGAAAAATTTGTTCAGCTAAATTACTAATGACCTCACTAAAGGCAACGAGTAAACCAAGTTTTAGTGGTTTTTCTCTGTATTGTTGAATATCTAAAATTTGCAGGCATAGTGCAAACAATACATAAAATAAACCGGCTGGTAAATGGTTAAATATACTCTCAGAAATCGGAACATCATGTAATGTGGAATTAAAAACACGAAAAATAGTTGTCACAATACTTGTAGCAACGCCAGCCAAAATAATAGGTGTAGGTTTAATTAATGTACATAAAAAGAAGACAATTGTTCCTAAACCAAAACGGAAAGTTGTATTAGCAAAAGGCATAATTTTAATTTCACTACCAATTGCGGTCATAACAGCAATAATGAAAATCCAAGTAAGGGAAGCACGCGTCATAAGTAATTTCGATTGCAATTCAATAACCTCCCATCATTGATATAATAAAAAATACCACAACCGAGGTGGAAGTGGTATCTAACAAGTCATACATACAATTTAGGCAAAAAAAAAACGGCTACATTTGTAGTCGGAAATTTAAAACTGGAGGAGGTAGAGGGATTCGAACCCCCGCGCGGTGTTACCCGCCTGTCGGTTTTCAAGACCGATCCCTTCAGCCAGACTTGGGTATACCTCCATGTTATATTGCTTTGCTGTCTTATCGACAGAAATAAATTTATCATAACTAGAAACGAGCGTCAATATATTTTTTGAAAAAATTTATATTGTTTAAATCATGACTTGGAAATAAATAATTTGTGCATTAAGTTGCAATTTATACAAACAGTCAGTATACTAGTTATTGCCGTGCTAGGTGGGAAGGTAGCGGTGTCCTGTAACTCGCAATCCGCTCTAGCGAGACTGAATTCCTTTTTCGAGGCTGTCCGTATTGTTTGGTCTGCCTTTTGCACGTAGTGTTGACGATTGGGTCCTGCGCAATGGATACCCATGAACCATGTCAGGTCCGGAAGGAAGCAGCATTAAGTGGTCTTATTCATGTGCCGCGGGGTTGCCTAATCTGAGCTAACGACAAGAGTAACGCTTATGTGCGGCTGTCAAGGAAAGGTGCACGGCATTAAATTGCCAATTCAAAGCATCCGTCTATTATAGGCGGATGCTTTTTTATTTTAATTTAGCAACTTCGTTTTCTATATAATGCAGCAAATGCTATAATAAATCTATTCAATTAAATGGAGAAGGAGAGAGGAAAATAGTGACGTATCAAGCATTTTATCGTGTGTATCGACCGCAATCTTTTCGAGAAATGTCTGGCCAAGCACATGTCAAAAGAACGCTACAAAATGCTCTCCTAGCAAATAAAACAACACATGCGTATTTATTTTCTGGACCTCGTGGTACAGGGAAAACAAGTACGGCTAAAATCTTTGCAAAGGCCTTAAATTGTGAACATGCACCATCGAAAGAACCGTGTAATGAATGTGCTACATGCATAAGTATTACAGATGGTTCTCATCCAGATGTCATTGAATTTGATGCAGCCTCGAATTCACGTGTTGAAGAGATTAGGGATATCATAGAAAAGGTTCGTTTTGCTCCTGCAAGCAGTAGATACAAAGTGTACATCATTGACGAAGTGCATATGCTTTCTACAAGTGCTTTTAACGCTCTTTTGAAAACATTGGAAGAACCACCTCCCCATGCTGTGTTTATTTTAGCGACAACAGAGCCTCATAAATTGCCTGCAACGATTATTTCTCGTTGTCAGCGCTTTGATTTTAAACGACTTTCTACTAATGATATTATTGAAAGGATGAAGGTTGTTTTAGAAGATATTGATTTACCATATGAAGACCAAGGTTTAAAGGTAATTGCACAATCTGCCGCAGGGGGAATGCGTGATGCTTTGAGCTTATTGGACCAAGTTGTGTCTTTTAGTGGGGAAAAATTAAAACTTGAAGATACGTTGTTAGTTACAGGTTCAATTAGTCAGGATATTTTTTATGAATTGGCTGAGGCACTCAAAGTGAAAGATGTTGCGCAAATGCTTGCACTTTTAGAGCAACTTATAGCTGATGGTAAAGATCCATTGCGTCTCTCAGAGGATTTAATTACATTTTTCCGTGATTTATTATTACTTCAAACAAGTGATGATTTAGCTGAACTTTTAGAGCTCGTGTCCCCTGAGGAACGCGTATTTACTTTAGCACACGACTTTGCACCAGATATGCTTTATGGCTATATTGATATACTCGCAAAAACACAGCAGGAAATGCGCTTCTCTCACCATACGAAAATTTATTTAGAGACGGCTTTGCTTAAAATGGTACAGTTTTCGGGAGGAGCAATCCATCAATCAGTGGCCACAAACGAAACGGTGCAAAGTCCTGAGCTCACTCAAAAGATTATAGCTCTAGAGCAGATGGTTCAGCAATTATCCTTACAACTGCAAACAGGGGCACCTGTTCAAGCGTCGGCAGCACAAAAAGAGCAAAAGCCGAGAGCTAAAAGTCCGAATGGTTATAAAGCGCCGACGGGTCGTATTCAGGAAGTGCTGAAAGACGCTACTAAGCAAGATGTGCAACGTATCAAGTCCATTTGGGCACAAGCTTTAAGTCAACTGCAAAAATCTCAATCTGCTCTTTTAGCAGAAGCCGAACCTGTTGCGGCATCTTCAAGTGCTTTTGTGTTAAAATTCAAGTATGATATTCATTGTCAGATGGTTGCCGACAACCAGTCTTTAAAGGCTCACTTTACACAATTAATGGCAGGGCAAACTGGTACAATGTACGAGATGCTATGCATACCTGAAGAATCATGGTTGAAAATGCGTGAAGAGTTTATTCGTGATCATGGTTTACAGCAAAAGAAAACGCAGACTGTATCAGAGCATGGTGAGGAATTATTAGAGCCACCACCGGCAGAAATGCCAGAAGAACCATTTATCGATGATGCCCAACCTCTCGCTTCACAAGATCCACTTGTGACAGAGGCTGAAAAGCTCTTTGGTAAAGATTTTGTTGAAATTATTGAAGATTAAATTTTTAGGAGGAAAACATTTATGCGTGGAATGGGAAATATGCAAGGTATGATGAAAAAGATGCAAAAAATGCAAAAGGAAATGATGGAGGCTCAAGAAGCTTTAAATGCTGAGCAATTTGAAGGTGTTGCAGGCGGCGGTATGGTGAAAGTAACAGTTTCTGGTCAGCGTGAAGTAGTTTCAGTAGATCTTGATGAATCTGTAGTAGACCCTGAAGACATCGAAATGTTACAAGACCTAATTGTTATTGCAACAAATGAAGCGTTGAAAAAGGTAGAAGAAAAAACAAACTCAACTATGGGTAAATTCACTCAAGGCTTAAACCTTCCATTCTAGGAGGTATTCATATGTACTACCCAGAACCAATATCTAAATTGATCGATAGTTTTATGAAATTGCCAGGTATCGGGCCGAAAACTGCGGCTCGTCTGGCGTTTTTTGTGTTATCAATGAAGGAAGACGATGTATTATCTTTCTCTAAAGCACTGATTGATGCTAAACGAAACCTAAGCTACTGTTCTGTTTGTGGCAATATAACGGATGTAGATCCATGTCACATTTGTACAGATAAGCAGCGAGATCATTCTGTTATTTGTGTTGTGCAAGATACAAAAGATGTGATCGCAATGGAAAAAATGCGCGACTACAATGGTATGTACCATGTACTTCAGGGGGCTATTTCGCCAATGGATGGTATCGGTCCAGAAGATATTAATGTTGCTTCTTTGTTAGTGCGCTTGCAAGATGAAAGTGTCCAAGAGCTTATTTTAGCTACGAATTCAACAATTGAGGGTGAGGCAACCGCTATGTACATTTCTCGCCTAGTCAAACCGTCAGGTATTCGTACGACCCGTATTGCGCATGGATTACCAGTAGGTGGAGATCTAGAATACGCAGATGAGGTTACGCTATCTAAGGCAATGGAAGGCCGACGCGAGTTATGAGTGAGGGATTAATATGTTCTTCCGTAGTAAAGGGAAACTAAAAAAAGAATTCGATGATAAGCTTGTGAATCTGATTAAAGAAACAAAAGAGGATTTACAGCAGGCGAAGATAATAGAAGAATTAATGGATGATTATGATCTTGGTGTGATTGCTCAACGCAAAACTGCAGAAAGTATTCATTTCTATTTGTTTAAGGAAGCTAGAATTCGTAAGGTATTAATAAAATAGTTCTTTTTAAAATATTCATAGAAGCAAAACAGGAAACATAAACTTTCATAATTATTTAATTGAGGGGGCAACTATATGTCTTGGTTAGTAATTATGAGTATTTGTATTCCTGTTGGGCTTCTTTTTCTTTATGTAATAATAAGACATGCTAAACTGGGTAAAATCTTAGAAGGATTATCGGTGTTTTGGTTTAGATTTGCATTTGCTTTTCTATTATTATTCGTAATTCATTTAGTTATTGGTTATATAGGATATAATGTGCCAATCAATCTGTTTTCTGTCTTAACAATCGCTGTCTTAGGTATTCCAGGTGTATTAGGAATAACAGCTTTAATATTTTTTTTATAAAAGGCTTGCATTATAAAAAGATTCTGGTATAGTTATAGAAGTCGCTAATACAACTGGTTGAAACGAAAAAATAATTTAAAAATTATTGTTGACACAATGTATAGTGCATGGTATTATATAAGAGTTGCTGCTGAAACAGCGGCAAACAAATGAACCTTGAAAACTGAACAAGCAAAACGTAATCAATAAAGTTTTAAGTAGCTAGCTTCGGTTAGTGAACGAAACAAAAATTTTGGACATCAAAATTGATGCCAGCAAAACAATTTGAGCTAATCAAATTTCTTTTATGGAGAGTTTGATCCTGGCTCAGGACGAACGCTGGCGGCGTGCCTAATACATGCAAGTCGAGCGAACAGAGAAGGAGCTTGCTCCTTCGACGTTAGCGGCGGACGGGTGAGTAACACGTGGGCAACCTACCCTATAGTTTGGGATAACTCCGGGAAACCGGGGCTAATACCGAATAATTTGTTTCACCTCATGGTGAAACACTGAAAGACGGTTTCGGCTGTCGCTATAGGATGGGCCCGCGGCGCATTAGCTAGTTGGTGAGGTAACGGCTCACCAAGGCGACGATGCGTAGCCGACCTGAGAGGGTGATCGGCCACACTGGGACTGAGACACGGCCCAGACTCCTACGGGAGGCAGCAGTAGGGAATCTTCCACAATGGGCGAAAGCCTGATGGAGCAACGCCGCGTGAGTGAAGAAGGATTTCGGTTCGTAAAACTCTGTTGTAAGGGAAGAACAAGTACAGTAGTAACTGGCTGTACCTTGACGGTACCTTATTAGAAAGCCACGGCTAACTACGTGCCAGCAGCCGCGGTAATACGTAGGTGGCAAGCGTTGTCCGGAATTATTGGGCGTAAAGCGCGCGCAGGTGGTTTCTTAAGTCTGATGTGAAAGCCCACGGCTCAACCGTGGAGGGTCATTGGAAACTGGGAGACTTGAGTGCAGAAGAGGATAGTGGAATTCCAAGTGTAGCGGTGAAATGCGTAGAGATTTGGAGGAACACCAGTGGCGAAGGCGACTATCTGGTCTGTAACTGACACTGAGGCGCGAAAGCGTGGGGAGCAAACAGGATTAGATACCCTGGTAGTCCACGCCGTAAACGATGAGTGCTAAGTGTTAGGGGGTTTCCGCCCCTTAGTGCTGCAGCTAACGCATTAAGCACTCCGCCTGGGGAGTACGGTCGCAAGACTGAAACTCAAAGGAATTGACGGGGGCCCGCACAAGCGGTGGAGCATGTGGTTTAATTCGAAGCAACGCGAAGAACCTTACCAGGTCTTGACATCCCGTTGACCACTGTAGAGATATAGTTTCCCCTTCGGGGGCAACGGTGACAGGTGGTGCATGGTTGTCGTCAGCTCGTGTCGTGAGATGTTGGGTTAAGTCCCGCAACGAGCGCAACCCTTGATCTTAGTTGCCATCATTTAGTTGGGCACTCTAAGGTGACTGCCGGTGACAAACCGGAGGAAGGTGGGGATGACGTCAAATCATCATGCCCCTTATGACCTGGGCTACACACGTGCTACAATGGACGATACAAACGGTTGCCAACTCGCGAGAGGGAGCTAATCCGATAAAGTCGTTCTCAGTTCGGATTGTAGGCTGCAACTCGCCTACATGAAGCCGGAATCGCTAGTAATCGCGGATCAGCATGCCGCGGTGAATACGTTCCCGGGCCTTGTACACACCGCCCGTCACACCACGAGAGTTTGTAACACCCGAAGTCGGTGAGGTAACCTTTTGGAGCCAGCCGCCGAAGGTGGGATAGATGATTGGGGTGAAGTCGTAACAAGGTAGCCGTATCGGAAGGTGCGGCTGGATCACCTCCTTTCTAAGGATTATTTCGGAATACAAACCTTGGGTTTGTAAGATTACGTTTTGCGTTCAGTTTTGAAGGTTCATTCTTCTGAATGAAACACTTCAAAACTTGTTCTTTGAAAACTGGATAAAACGACATTGAAATTGTAACAAACACATTTATTTTTTAAGTTTTTTTATAGGCTTAATAACTTGGTTAAGTTATTAAGGGCGCACGGCGAATGCCTTGGCACTAGGAGCCGAAGAAGGACGGCACTAACACCGATATGCTTCGGGGAGCTGTAAGTGAGCTTTGATCCGGAGATTTCCGAATGGGGGAACCCACTACGTTTAATCGCGTAGTATCTTGACGTGAATACATAGCGTCTTGAAGGCAGACCCAGGGAACTGAAACATCTAAGTACCTGGAGGAAGAGAAAGAAAAATCGATTCCCTGAGTAGCGGCGAGCGAAACGGGAAGAGCCCAAACCAAGAGGCTTGCCTCTTGGGGTTGTAGGACACTCAATACGGAGTTACAAAAGAGCGAGTTAGATGAAGCGACTTGGAAAGGTCCGCCAGAGCAGGTAAAAGCCCTGTAGTCGAAAGTTCGTTCTCTCCTGAGTGGATCCTGAGTACGGCGGAACACGTGAAATTCCGTCGGAATCCGGGAGGACCATCTCCCAAGGCTAAATACTACCTAGTGACCGATAGTGAACCAGTACCGTGAGGGAAAGGTGAAAAGCACCCCGGAAGGGGAGTGAAAGAGATCCTGAAACCGTGTGCCTACAAGTAGTTAGAGCCCGTTAATGGGTGATAGCGTGCCTTTTGTAGAATGAACCGGCGAGTTACGATTACGTGCGAGGTTAAGCTTTAGAAGGCGGAGCCGCAGCGAAAGCGAGTCTGAATAGGGCGAAATAGTACGTGGTCGTAGACCCGAAACCAGGTGATCTACCCATGTCCAGGGTGAAGGTGAGGTAACACTTACTGGAGGCCCGAACCCACGCACGTTGAAAAGTGCGGGGATGAGGTGTGGGTAGCGGAGAAATTCCAATCGAACTTGGAGATAGCTGGTTCTCTCCGAAATAGCTTTAGGGCTAGCCTCGTGATGAGAATACTGGAGGTAGAGCACTGTTTGGACTAGGGGGCCATCCCGGTTTACCGAATTCAGACAAACTCCGAATGCCAGATATTTATACACGGGAGTCAGACTGCGAGTGATAAGATCCGTAGTCAAAAGGGAAACAGCCCAGACCACCAGCTAAGGTCCCAAAGTAATCGTTAAGTGGAAAAGGATGTGGCGTTGCACAGACAACCAGGATGTTGGCTTAGAAGCAGCCATCATTTAAAGAGTGCGTAATAGCTCACTGGTCGAGTGACGCTGCGCCGAAAATGTATCGGGGCTAAACGATTCACCGAAGCTGTGGATTGACATCTACGATGTCAGTGGTAGGAGAGCGTTCTAAGTGCGTTGAAGTCAGACCGGAAGGACTGGTGGAGCGCTTAGAAGTGAGAATGCCGGTATGAGTAGCGAAAGACGGGTGAGAATCCCGTCCACCGTATGACTAAGGTTTCCTGAGGAAGGCTCGTCCGCTCAGGGTTAGTCGGGACCTAAGCCGAGGCCGATAGGCGTAGGCGATGGACAACAGGTTGATATTCCTGTACCACCTCCTCACCGTTTGAGAAATGGGGGGACGCAGTAGGATAGGGTAAGCGCGCTGTTGGATATGCGCGTCCAAGCAGTAAGGCGTGTGTGTAGGCAAATCCGCACACTGTAACGTTGAGCTGTGATGGCGAGTCCGTATGGACGAAGTTCCTGATTTCACACTGCCAAGAAAAGCCTCTATCGAGGTGAGAGGTGCCCGTACCGCAAACCGACACAGGTAGTCGAGGAGAGAATCCTAAGGTGTGCGAGAGAACTCTCGTTAAGGAACTCGGCAAAATGACCCCGTAACTTCGGGAGAAGGGGTGCTCTTGAGCGTGCAAGCGCATGAGAGCCGCAGTGAATAGGCCCAGGCGACTGTTTAGCAAAAACACAGGTCTCTGCAAAACCGTAAGGTGACGTATAGGGGCTGACGCCTGCCCGGTGCTGGAAGGTTAAGAGGAGTGGTTAGCGCAAGCGAAGCTGCGAATTGAAGCCCCAGTAAACGGCGGCCGTAACTATAACGGTCCTAAGGTAGCGAAATTCCTTGTCGGGTAAGTTCCGACCCGCACGAAAGGCGTAACGATCTGGGCACTGTCTCAACGAGAGACTCGGTGAAATTATAGTACCTGTGAAGATGCAGGTTACCCGCGACAGGACGGAAAGACCCCGTGGAGCTTTACTGTAGCCTGATATTGAATTTTGGTACAACTTGTACAGGATAGGTAGGAGCCAGAGATCTCGGAGCGCCAGCTTCGAAGGAGGCGTCGGTGGGATACTACCCTGGTTGTATTGAAATTCTAACCCATGCCCCTTAGCGGGGCAGGAGACAGTGTCAGGCGGACAGTTTGACTGGGGCGGTCGCCTCCTAAAAGGTAACGGAGGCGCCCAAAGGTTCCCTCAGAATGGTTGGAAATCATTCGTAGAGTGTAAAGGCACAAGGGAGCTTGACTGCGAGACCTACAAGTCGAGCAGGGTCGAAAGACGGGCTTAGTGATCCGGTGGTTCCGCATGGAAGGGCCATCGCTCAACGGATAAAAGCTACCCCGGGGATAACAGGCTTATCTCCCCCAAGAGTCCACATCGACGGGGAGGTTTGGCACCTCGATGTCGGCTCATCGCATCCTGGGGCTGTAGTCGGTCCCAAGGGTTGGGCTGTTCGCCCATTAAAGCGGTACGCGAGCTGGGTTCAGAACGTCGTGAGACAGTTCGGTCCCTATCCGTCGTGGGCGTAGGAAATTTGAGAGGAGCTGTCCTTAGTACGAGAGGACCGGGATGGACACACCGCTGGTGTACCAGTTGTCTTGCCAAAGGCATCGCTGGGTAGCTATGTGTGGACGGGATAAGTGCTGAAAGCATCTAAGCATGAAGCCCCCCTCAAGATGAGATTTCCCATTACGCAAGTAAGTAAGATCCCTCAAAGACGATGAGGTAGATAGGTTCGAGGTGGAAGTGTGGTGACACATGGAGCTGACGAATACTAATCGATCGAGGACTTAACCAAAAAAGTTTGAACCATTCAATGCACGTTTATCCAGTTTTGAAAGAACAACACTTTCAATTAAATACATGTCTAGTGATGATGGCAAAGAGGTCACACCCGTTCCCATACCGAACACGGAAGTTAAGCTCTTTAGCGCCGATGGTAGTTGGGGGCTTCCCCCTGTGAGAGTAGGACGTCGCTAGGCAAAAAAGTAACCACTGAGAAATCAGTGGTTTTTTTGTTTATTTAGAATCCTATAAAATGTTAAAGTTTAATAGAGTAATTAAAATAAACAAAGGGGTGCAATGGAGTGGCAACAGGACAATGTAATAAGGAAATCAATATACAGAAAGAAAAATTAGAGAATTTTATTCAAAATAGAGAACAATGGGCTGTTTTAATACCAGGTTATTTACATCACGAAATACTAAATGAAAATGATATGATTTGGGTCTTCCAAGGTGATTTTGGCATTATTCAAAAAGCGGTTAAAGTAGAACTTAAAATGAAAAAATCAGATGCTCATCAAGTACTATTTGATTTAGAGGGTTTATCTGATCCGATAAATGGTGATGGTTCTTTTGAAATAAAACAAAATCAAGGTGAATCACCTCAACTGACTGGTAATTTAACAATGAAAGCAAGTGGATTTTTAGCGGGAATGATGAATCCGGTATTAGATAACTTTGTACCTCGGCTAGTCGAGCAATTAGTGGAAGCAATGGCTCTTCAAGTGGCAAAAGAATAGTGATATGAAAAGATTTGGAGAACCGATTATTACTGTCATCTGTAATAATCGGTTTTATTTTGATTCAGCAAATATTACTTGTACAGAAAGAGATGGTTCAGGCATAGAAGACTTTCTCCTTATAAGAAAGAGTGAATATACTTGTTTTATTTTTGAGCGCAGTGTCAGCGGTAATGACATCAAGATGTCCTGGTTGATAATAAGATAATTTGTTGAAAAAATTTGTTTATTAAATAAAAATGGATGACCTTGTCGAGGGATAGCTTTTTTATCTCCTTATAATTTCGTATAATTAAAGGAGAATCTAACGAAAATGGGTGTTTGTTTTGCAAAAGAAAAAGCCAATTATTGAAGGGTTAGAACGTTTTCGACAACAACAAAATATTTCTTTTCATGTCCCAGGTCATAAGCATGGCGAACTGTCCCACCTTCCACAAGCATTTAAAGATGTAATGCGTTATGATGTAACTGAATTATCAGGTTTAGATGATCTACATTATCCTGAGGAAATGATATTAGAAGCAGAAAATTTATTGGCAGATACATATGGAGCAACGAAGAGTTTCTTTCTAGTAGGAGGTTCTACTGTTGGAAATTTAGCAATGATATATGCTACTTGTAACAAGGGCGATACGATTATTGTTCAGCGTAATGCACATAAATCAATTTTCCATGCCATTGAACTTGTTGGGGCTAAGCCAATATTTGTGTCACCGCTATGGGATGAACGAACATTATCGGCGACACATGTGACTTATAGAGATTTAAAAGAAGCAGTAGAAAATTATTCAGAGGCGAAAGCAGTTGTTCTGACATATCCTACTTATTATGGGATGACTTCTAATGAAATACAGCAGCAAATTGCTTATTGTCATGAAAAAGGAATACCTGTATTGGTGGATGAAGCACATGGCGCTCATTTTAATGCATGTACTTTATTTCAGCCATCCGCATTGTCATTTGGAGCAGATATTGTTGTACAATCAGCGCATAAGACTCTACCAGCTATGACGATGGCTTCTTTTATGCATGTTAAGTCGGAATTGATAGCGGCTGACAAAATACATCATTATTTACGCATGTTACAATCTAGTAGCCCATCTTATTTATTATTAGCTTCATTAGATGATGCTCGCTATTATGTACAGACATATATGGAGAGTGATGGGGCATATATAATAGAAAAAAAGAATCAATGGATTGAAGCATTACGTTCGATTGGTTCATTGGAAGTAATTGAAGTAGATGATCCACTTAAAGTATTGTTACGTGTTAATGGTTATAGTGGTTTTCAATTACAAGAGGCATTAGAGGCGAAGCATGTTTATGGGGAGCTGGCAGATGCGAATCAGGTCTTATTTGTGTTACCTTTGCTGAAGCAAGGACATACCTACCCATTTGCTGAAATCAGAATTCGTATAAAAGAGGCTATAACTATGCTATTAAACACAGCTAAAACCGATAGCATAACGGCTTCTCATACAGCCTATCATTTTGTACCGATTACTGAGCCTATCTATACCTTTAATGAGGTTGCATCATTAAATAAAGAATGGTTACCATATATGCGTACAATGGGCCGGATTTCAGCAAATATGATTATACCTTATCCACCTGGTATACCATTGTTAGTGCCAGGAGAAAGAATAACAGTAGCTAAATTAAGTCAATTGGAAGAGCTATTAGCAGCAGGTGCGACATTCCAAGGGAATCATCGTTTAGCAGAAAAAATGATTCAGGTCATTAAATAGTTGGAGGCAATAACAGCATGAATAGCAATTTATTTATTACATTCGAAGGTCCCGAGGGAGCAGGAAAAACAACGGTCATTCAAATGATAGCAAAGCGATTAACAGAAAAAAATATTGAAGTTCTGGCAACAAGAGAACCCGGTGGAATTGAGATTGCAGAAAAAATAAGAACCATCATCTTGAATCCTGCACATACAGCCATGGACGAACGAACAGAAGCATTATTATATGCTGCAGCAAGAAGCCAGCATTATTTTGAAAAAGTACGACCTGCTTTAGATGCCGGGAAGTTGGTTATATGTGACCGTTTTATCGATTCATCTTTAGCCTATCAAGGATATGCAAGAGGAATCGGTGTCGATGAAGTGCTTTCTATTAATGAGTTCGCTATTGGGAAAAAATTGCCTGACGTGACTATATTATTTGATCTTGCACCAGAGGTAGGCTTAGCACGTATTCATGCAACTGGCAATCGGGAAGTAAACCGCTTAGACGTTGAAAGCTTGTCGTTTCATCAGAAGGTGCGTGAAGGATATTTACAACTAGTAGAGCAGTACCCAGAACGAATACGTGTGGTCAACGCAGACCAAGATATTGAGAATGTTGTGGAAGATGTATGGTTATTATTATTGGAAGCAATGCAGTAAAAGCATGAAGTTGTCTACAACAATGTGATATAATGATACTATCCATTAATTTATCTTCACTAGGATAACATCATTTGTGGGAGTACCCATTACGTCGGAGCGCAATTGCCGCTGACGCTTCGCTTTCACGCAGATTTAGTTTTTAGATTAACAAACCTGCATTGTGTAGGCGGGCAACATGATGGTGTTCCCCTATATTCAACGGGTGTATAAACATCCGCTGAATCAAGATAAATGTTTATAAGCTAATGCTTAGGAATAGTATTGAAATCTATCTAGGTGAATTTTATAAAAGGGGTGAGTGCGAATGAAGTTAGTCGTAGCTGTAGTGCAAGATCAGGATAGCAGCCGCTTATCAAATGCTTTAACGAAAAATCAGTTTCGCGCAACTAAATTAGCGAGCACAGGAGGATTTTTACGTTCAGGAAATACGACGTTTCTTATAGGAACTGAAGACTCTCTCATACCCAAACTTTTAGATATTATTCGGGATAATTGTCGAGCAAGAGAGCAAATGGTTGCACCAGTTTCTCCGTTAGGAGGAAATGCTGATTCCTATATACCTTACCCTGTGGAGGTTGAGGTAGGAGGAGCTACTGTATTTGTTTTACCGATTGAACAATTCCATCATTTTTAAAAAGTAGCCTCCGAAGCTGAATTATTGATTATTAGCTACTATTAGACATTTTAAAAAAACTAATAGTTATTTAAAAGCGATTATGCCTAGGAGAAATAGATAAAAATTGTGGGGGCGAAACCAGCTTGAAGATTAATCAAGATATACGTGTCGGGTTAAATACAAATCGCAAAGAGCCACTACAAAATAATAATCAAAATAACCGATTTGGAGATATGGTCGTCAAGCAAGGTAATAAGCTGCAAACAGAACAACTAACACGTTTGTTAGGGGATATATCTACTGCAGGTGACCGAGTTGCTAGATCACGTAATTTACGAGAACTTGCTAGGTTTAAAATGCTTGTTAAACGATTTCTACAAGAGACAGTAGAACATGGTATGGAGTTAAAACAATCACATACCTGGAATCGTTTTGGTGAAGGAAGACGTTTAAAAATCATTGAAACCATTGATACACGTCTTGTCGAACTTGCACAGGATCTCTTAGATGAAGAAAAAGAAGCAATAGATCTCCTTGATAAAATCGGTGAGATTAAAGGCTTACTAATTAATTTATATATGTAAAACCCGTGTCTCGTTCTCATATAGGCGCGGGCTTTTTTCAAATGTTAAGTTGGCAACTTGCCACTAAAGTAGAACCACTGTAATGTTTCTTTACAAAAAGTAAGAGTGCAAGAAAGTCGCACTTTTTGTTATAGACACAGGAAGGAATTTAAATGTATGGCCAAGAATGTTGAAGAGCTACTCACACTACAACCAGTCGTAATGAAGCAACTTCAAACGATTTTTGACAAGAATAGATTAGCACATGCATATATTTTTGATGGCGAAAAAGGGACAGGCAAGGTAGATATTATGTACTTTTTTGTCAAATTAATGTTATGTGAGCAACCAAGTGGAAATGTTCCATGTGAAACATGTCGAAATTGCAAACGTGTAGATTCGGGAAATCATCCAAATATTCATCAAATTTATCCTGATGGTCAATTCATAAAAATTGATCAAATGCGAGAACTCATTGGAGAAATGAAAATGATGGGTGTAGAAGAGGGACGTAAGATTTATGTGCTTCATCATGCAGACCGTCTTAATACAGCCTCTGCCAATATGATACTTAAATTTTTAGAGGAACCAGATGGAGAGGTAACTGCCATATTACTAACAGAGCAAATGCAGTCAATACTTCCAACTATCCGTTCTCGTTGTCAACATATCAAATTTCAAAAAATGCCACGTCATGTTTTGTTGAAGCATTTACAGGAAAATAATATTTCACATTCAATGGCTTCAACAGTAAGCATGATGACAAATGAGCTCGAAACGGCTATATTTTTAGCGAATGATGAGCAGTTTGCACTCGCTCGAAAAACAGTGTTAAAATTAGTAGAGGCCATTCGGCAAAATGTACACGAAGCAATGCTTATTGTGCATGAAGAGTGGTTGCCTCACTTTAAAGAAAAAAGCGAGATGGAGCAAGCATTGGATTTACTACTATTTGCTTACCGTGATATAGTGTCAATAAAAGCTAATCCCGAGGCAGCTTGTACTTATCCAGACATGTTACCACTATTTAAAGAAGTTGCGCTATATTCCACTTATGAAAGATTATCAAATCAGATGGAATCTATTTTACAAGCGCGCGCCTCTTTACAGCGTAACATGAATAGGACGTTATTGATGGAGCAGTTAATGCTAAATCTGCAGGAGGGATATACATTTGTATAATGTAGTAGGAGTCCGCTTTAAAAAGGCGGGTAAAATATATTATTTTGATCCGGCATCATTTCTACTAGAAGATAGTCAATATGTCATTGTAGAGACAGCCCGCGGTGTAGAGTATGGAAAGGTAGTTGTCCCTCAAAAAGTAGTGGGTGATAATGATGTTGTATTACCACTTAAACAAGTACTTAGACCAGCGGATGATCGTGATCGTATACAAGTAGAGGAAAATGCAGCCGAATCGAAACGTGCATTTGAACTCGCTAGTACTAAAATTATAGAGCATAATTTAGAAATGAAACTAGTAGATGTTGAATATACATTTGATCGTAATAAAATTATTTTTTACTTTACAGCTGAAGGACGAGTTGACTTCAGGGATCTAGTAAAAGATTTAGCCTCAGTTTTTAGAACGCGTATTGAGCTTCGCCAAATCGGTGTGCGTGATGAAGCAAAGCTATTAGGTGGCATTGGTCCATGTGGAAGAATGCTTTGTTGCTCCACATTTTTAGGTGATTTTGAGCCAGTTTCTATCAAGATGGCTAAAGATCAAAACTTATCATTAAATCCCTCAAAAATATCTGGTCTTTGTGGACGGTTAATGTGTTGCTTAAAGTATGAAAATGATGAATATGAAGAAGCAAAAGAGGGCATGCCAGATGTTGGTGAGATAACAATGACACCAGATGGCCGTGGAAAAGTAGTAGGGCTAAATGTGCTGGAAAGAATTATTCAAGTATATTTACACGAGCAGGAACGCACAGTTGAGTATACACTAGAAGAACTGCTAGCAGGCGAAAAAAATCTTATTTAAGATAGAGAATTTAACGAGGTGGCTTGGGTGAAGGACCGTAATTTCTTGGATACCGTTATGGAGTTCGAACAACAGCTCGAAGCAATGCAGGAGCAATTTGGTGCATTGAAACAATTTGTAGCGTTAATGATGGAAGAGCATAAGGCGCTTGAGACAGAAAATCATCACCTACGAACACGTCTAGAAGAACTACTTTCTAATACAAACTCCGTACAAGCTGCTGAAGTAAAGAAAGAGAGTCCGCTAGATATTGGTGAGGGATATGATAACTTAGCTCGCCTCTACCAGGAGGGCTTCCATGTTTGTCATGTTCATTTTGGAAGTTCCCGTAAAGGTGAGGATTGTCTGTTTTGTCTATCATTTTTAAATAAACAAAATGTGTAATAGAAGGCTGATTCCCGCTACGGTGGTGTCAGTCTTTTGTTTTGTAGCGTAGGAGGAAGAAGCATGGAAAAATGGCTAAAAGGTGACGAACGACTAGATTATTTGTTGGCTGAAAATTTACGTATTATTCAAAGCTCCTCTGTCTTTTCATTCTCATTGGATGCAGTGTTGCTTTCAAAGTTTGTTAATATTCCTTATCATAAGGGAAAAATTGTTGATTTATGCTCAGGAAATGGTGTAATTCCTCTCTTTTTAAGTGCACGTACAAAGGGACAAATAACGGGAGTAGAGATTCAGTCACGTTTATTTGATATGGCAGAGAGAAGTATACGTTACAATCAACTAGAACAGCAAATTCAAATGATTCTTGGAGATGTAAAAGAAATACCGAAACAATTAGGCATTGAAAAGTATGATGCGGTTACCTGCAATCCACCCTATTTTTTAGCACATGAAGCAAGTGATAAAAATCTTAGTGAGCATCATGCCATTGCAAGACATGAACTATATTTAACATTAGAAGAAGCGATTCAATCAGCAAGTAAATTATTAAAGCAGGGTGGCAAGGCGGCATTTGTCCATCGTCCAGGGCGATTATTAGATATTGTTACAGCTATGCGAGCAAATCGCTTAGAGCCTAAACGGATGCAGCTTATTTATCCGAAGGAAGGGAAAGAGGCCAATACATTATTAATAGAAGGAATCAAAGATGGAAAGCCAGATTTAAAAATTCTGCCGCCGTTGTATGTCTATGATGCCAATAATGAATACACGGCAGAAGTGAGAGACATTCTGTATGGAAAAGAGCAATAGTCACTACTTTTATGTGTTAGAGTGTGCTGATCAAACGCTTTATGCAGGGTATACAAATAATATAGAAAAACGTGTTGCTGTACATAACGCTGGTAAAGGAGCAAAATATACAAGAGCTAGAGGTCCAGTGAAATGTATTTATAAAGAAATATTTGAGACAAAGCAAGAAGCAATGCGTGCGGAATATGCTTTTAAGCAATTAACAAGATCACAGAAAATTAATTATATAAGGAGGGGTGAATCGTGAAATCACAAAAAAGTACAATACACGATCAGACAGGTTGTTTATATCTGGTAGGAACACCTATTGGTAATCTGGAGGATATGAGCGTGCGTGCACTTCGCATTTTAAAAGAAGCCGATATTATCGCTGCAGAAGATACTAGAAACACAAAAAAGCTGTGTAACTATTTCGAGATTGAAACACCACTAATAAGCTACCATGAGCATAATTTAGCCGTAGGTGGAGAAAAATTATTAACATTGCTACAAGAAGGAAAAACAATCGCATTAGTAAGTGATGCAGGTTTACCTTGTATTTCTGATCCAGGTGCGGATATAGTCGAAAAAGCAATTGCTCAAAACTTTTCTGTCGTACCAGTGCCAGGTCCTAATGCAGCGATTTCAGCGTTAATTGCATCTGGTTTGTCGCCTCAGCCATTTTTCTTTTATGGATTTTTGAACCGCGGGAAAAAGGAACGTCGCCAGCAATTAGAGCAATTAAAAAAACGCCAAGAAACGATTTTATTATATGAGGCACCACATCGCTTAAAGGATACATTAAAAGATATGGAAGCTATACTCGGGGACCGTCGCATTGTTTTAGCTCGAGAGCTAACAAAGAAATTTGAAGAATTTTTACGAGGTACATTGGCCGAAGCTGTAGAATGGTCACAAACAGAGGAAATACGAGGAGAGTTTTGTATTGTCCTTGAAGGCAATAGCTCTGTAGAAGAGGAAGAACATGAAGAAGCCTATTGGCAAAACATGTCTATAGTTGAACATGTTGATTTTATTATCAATCAATCCAATATCACTTCAAAAGAAGCCATTAAGGAAGTAGCTAAGCTAAGAAAAGTGGCAAAACGAGATGTTTATAATGAATATCATAGTGAATAATAGTAAAGAGTTACCTTAGTAGGGTAGCTCTTTATTTTTAGTTAGTCATCATAACTTAAAAAGTTGAAATGTAATGATTTTGAGACATAATTTTAAATTGATAATAATTGTAAATAATAGTAACCTTAAGAGGAAAGGTCTGACATGGACATTATAAGGGTTCTAGATTTTGGGTATATTAAATTGTATATAAACAAAAACACCTAAATCACTGTTTTTGATTTAGGTGAGTAATCACTTATTTTTTTAAGTTAGATTGAATTTCTTTAACTAACATTTCAGCGCCTTCTGGACTTAAAATTAATTTGCCTCCAACTAGACGGAAGTTATCATCTGAAACTTCACCAGTAACAGCACATGTCATATTAGGCATATATTTTTTTAAGATGATTTTATCGTCATCCACATAGATTTCTAAAGCGTCCTTTTCAGCAATACCTAGCGTACGGCGTAACTCGATAGGAATTACTACACGACCTAACTCATCGACTTTACGAACAATCCCTGTTGATTTCATAATAGATTTCCTCCTAATTTATAAAAGTTATATTGGTATTTCGTCAAATTTCGACATTATTTCTTTGTCTGATAGTTATCATACCAAGTAATGCCATAAACGTCAATTAATTAATGCACTAATATTATGGTTTTTAAAAAAATTTTTTGAGAAGAATGCAGGTATTTTAATTTTTTTAAAAGGTTTTTAATAAATATTTTTGTTTATAGTAAAAAAGGTTCTTATTTAAGTCATTTAATGGATTAGATATATTATTCGACAATTTTCGCGTTTGATAAACTTTCATTGAAACGAATTTCGTACTTCGTTAGAATAGAAAGTATATTGTAAAACAATGGAGGCAGTTCTTGTGAGTGAACAACAAAAAACATTCTATATAACAACACCCATTTACTATCCAAGTGGGAAATTTCATATTGGTACGGCATATACAACAGTAGCATCTGATACTATTGCGCGCTATAAGCGTTTACAAGGGTATGATGTACGCTTTTTAACAGGAATGGACGAACACGGTCAAAAAATTCAAGAAAAAGCAGCAGAAGCGGGCAAACATCCTCAAGATTATGTAAACGAAATCGCAGATGCTGCGAAAAAACTTTGGGGTTTAATGGATATTTCTTATGATGACTTTATTCAAACAACGCAGGAGCGACATACGAAAGCTGTCGAAAAGATTTTCCAAAAGTTTTTAGATAATGGTGATATTTATAAAGGTGAATATGAAGGCTGGTACTGTACACCATGTGAATCATTCTTTACAGAGACTCAATTAGTTGACGGGAACTGTCCAGATTGTGGTCGCCCAGTGCACAAAGTAAAAGAAGAATCGTACTTCTTTAATATGAAGAAATATGCGGATCGCTTATTAGCTTATTATGAAGAGAACCTTGAATTCATTGAGCCAGAGTCGCGAAAAAATGAAATGATTAACAACTTCATTAAACCGGGGCTAGAAGATTTATCTGTATCAAGAACATCCTTCGACTGGGGTATTAAAGTACCAGGAGATCCAAAGCATGTCATTTATGTATGGGTTGATGCATTAACGAATTATATTACAGCCTTAGGATATCTATCAGAGGATGAATCACTATTCAATAAATATTGGCCAGCAGATGTACATGTAGTTGGGAAGGATATTGTTCGTTTCCACACGATTTATTGGCCAATCTTCTTAATGGCATTAGATTTACCATTACCAAAAAAAGTATTTGCTCATGGTTTTATTATGATGAAAGACGGTAAAATGTCTAAATCAAAAGGCAATGTTATTTATCCAGAAATGTTAATCGAGCGTTATGGCCTAGATGCGACACGTTATTTCCTATTACGTGAATTACCATTTGGCTCTGATGGTGTATTTTCACCAGAATCATTTATAGAACGCACAAACTTTGATTTGGCGAATGACTTAGGAAATTTATTAAATCGTACTATTTCAATGATTAATAAATATTTTGATGGTGTTATTCCGACAGAAAATCTTCAACCGACAGAATTTGATGCTGCGTTAAAAGAGCAAGCTGAGTCGGTACGTATTAAATATGAAGAAAGTATGGAAAAAATGCAATTTAGTGTCGTTCTTGCTGACTTATGGACATTGGTGTCACGTACTAATAAATATATCGATGAGACACAACCTTGGGTGTTGGCAAAAGAAGAGTCCGATAAGCCAAAATTAGGTGCTGTTATGCGAAATTTGGCAGAGAGCTTACACCAAATTGCTGTCATGTTACAACCATTTATGACAACAACCCCGAAACGTATGATCGATCAGTTAGGTTTAGATGACAAATTCTTAGCATGGGATACAATTGAAACATTCGGCAATACTATTCCAGCAAACATTAAAGTGGTAGAAAAAGGGATACCTATTTTCCCACGCTTGGAAAATGAGGTTGAAATTGCTTATATTCGAGAGGAAATGCGTGGTTCTGTGAAAACACCACAGGAGGAAGAAAGTAAAAAGGCTACAAAGACTGACGAAAACCCAGAAATTCCTGAAATTGCTATTGATGATTTTATGAAAATTGATTTGCGTGTAGCGACTGTGACTGCATGTGAAACAGTTCCGAAAGCGGATAAATTATTAAAGCTTCAAGTTGATCTAGGATATGAGCAACGTCAAGTAGTTTCAGGTATTGCGAAATTCTATACACCAGATGATTTAATCGGTCAAAAAGTGATTGTCGTAGCAAATTTAAAACCAGTAAAATTACGTGGTGAATTATCACAAGGAATGATTTTGGCTGGTGAAAAAGATGGAATTTTAAAATTAGCATCTGTTGATCCTAAACTTGAAAATGGTGCAAAAGTAAAGTAATGATCTTAAGAAAGGCCTGCTGAATATGAATTATTCAGCAGGCTTTTCAAATCCGTTAGGGAAATTGGGATTAAATTATTTTGAAATAATTTATATTGCGTGAAAGATGTGAATTTATAGGTTTAAAGAACTATTTTGGGTATTGTCGATTAAGTGGAATGTCACAATACCAAATAGTTTGTAACGAAAATGTAATGCTTACGAAAAATATGAAATAATAAATTTTAATAAAATCTATGTTAGGAGAATGAAAATGTATATTGATACGCACGTACATTTAAACGCAGACCGGTATGAGGAAGACCTTCAAGAGGTGATTGATAGAGCCCTTGAAGCGAAAGTAGAGAGAATGGTGGTCATTGGTTTTGACCGTAAAACCATTGAGAGAACAATGCAACTAATAGAGCAATATGACTTTGTTTATGGTGTCATTGGTTGGCATCCAGTAGACGCCATTGATTGTACTCAACAAGATTTAGAGTGGATTGAGGAATTAGCATCACATCCAAAAATAGTTGGCATTGGTGAAATTGGATTGGACTACTATTGGGATAAGTCACCAAAAGATGTTCAACAAGCACTTTTTCGCAAGCAAATTCAATTAGCTCAAAAGATCAATTTGCCAATCATTATTCATAATAGGGATGCAACAGGTGATGTTGTACAAATTTTGCGTGAAGAAAATGCGGCTTCTGTAGGGGGTGTCATGCACTGCTTTAGTGGGAGTGTAGAAACAGCACGTGAATGTATAGCTATGAATTTTATGATTAGTCTTGGGGGGCCAGTAACATTTAAAAATGCAAGACTACCAAAGGAAGTGGCTACAGAAATACCTCTAGAGCACCTGATGATTGAAACAGACGCTCCTTATTTAGCTCCACATCCACATCGAGGTAAGCGTAATGAACCCGCTTTCGTGCCTTTAGTTGCTGAGGAAATCGCACGTTTGAAAGGGTTGACAATTGAGGAAATTGCACAAGCAACTACAGCCAATGCGAAAAAATTTTTTGGGATTGACAATTAACTAGCTTAGATGCCTCCAATACAGGGTTTGTGGTTGGCAAAAAACAAGAAGTCAATTTTCAGAGAAATACTTTCGGGTTGACAGTGCCAAAACTAGTCCGTATAATCCAACCTTGTATTAAGGAGGCGTTTTTTCATGTCAAATAATTCCATGAAAAACTTGTTCTTAGGATCATTGAGGAGTAAGCAAACAGTGATAAGAATTATTTCACTTGTCCTGTTTGTATCTGTAATCTCTTTCGTGCTTTATCAAGGTACGAAAAAAGCCGTTAAGCTTGAAGCAAATGGAGAAACAATCGAAGTATCCACACATGCCAAAACTGTAGAACAATTATTACAAAGTCAAAATATAGATATAGCAGAGCATGACAAAATATCACCCTCTCTGAACACCAAAATTGTGAATGGATTAGCAATTACATGGGAACAGGCAAAAGAAGTAACTATTTCAGTTGATGGAAATCAGTCAAAAGTTTGGACAACTGAAACACTTGTGAAGGACATTTTGAAGGAAGCAAATATTAAAGTATCTGAGCACGACTCTTTAGCGCAAGGTCTAGATACTGAACTAGGAGCAGAAAACAAAATCGATATTCAAAAAGCGTTTCAAGTAGCGCTTGTCGATGGCGTAAATAAAAGACAAGTATGGTCCACTTCGACTACGGTCGCTAACTTTTTAAAACAACAAGGAATTCAGCTAAATGAATTCGATCGTGTCGAAAATAACCTGGAGAACGTTATTACTCCGGAGAGTAAAATCACAGTAGTTCGCGTAGAAAAGGTTATCGATGTAGTGGAAGACTCTTTAGATTTCGCAGTTGAAAAGAAGCAGGATGCTTCATTGCAAAAGGGGAAACAAAAAGTAGTAGCAACAGGCGAGAAGGGATCGATTTCTCGTACGTATGAAGTTATCAAAGAAAATGGTAATGTTGTAGCAAAAAATCTACAATCTGAGAAAGTTTTAAAAGAGCCGAAGAAACAAGTCGTTGCAGTTGGCACAAAAACAATTGTTGCAAGCGCAGCAACTGTATCACGTGGTTCTGCAGAGCCTGCTAGCGGTAAGGAATTTTATGTAACAGCAACAGCTTATACACCATATTGCAACGGTTGTACTGGTACATCAGCAACTGGTATAAACTTACGGTCAAATTCAGGCTTGAAGGTGATAGCAGTTGACCCTTCTGTTATTAAGTTAGGATCAAAGGTTTGGGTTGAAGGCTATGGTACAGCTATTGCTGGGGATACTGGTGGGTCAATTAAGGGTAATAAGATTGACATACTTGTACAAACAGATGCCCAAGCACGTAACTGGGGACGTAAGAAAGTGCGCATTAAAGTATTAAATTAGAAAAATTGTAAAATTAATCAAAATGTTTTTTCACAAATGGAGCTTTCCTGTTTTGACTGGCGGGAAAGCTTCTTTATTATTTTTAGCAAATGATTTTGTAAGATAAGCTTATTAAGCTTGTCTGTACCTTGTATTCCTGTACAAATCATATAGAGCAGTTGTAAAATGGTCAGAAGATAAGGTAGATAGAAAAGAGGGGCCTTTTTGCAAATTAAAGAAATTATTGTTGTTGAAGGAAAAGACGATACGACGGCTATTAAACGTGCTGTGCAAGCAGATACTATAGAAACAAATGGATCTGCGATTTCTGAAGAAACGTTGAAACGAATTCAGCATGCCCAAGAAAAGCGTGGTGTTATTGTATTTACAGATCCTGACTACCCAGGACGACGAATACGCGCCATTATTGAGGAGCATGTACAAGGGGTGAAGCATGCCTTTTTACCAAAAGCCAAAACGATTGCCAAAAACGGTAAAGGGTTAGGTATCGAACATGCTGCTGACGATGATATACGTGAGGCACTACAACATGTCTATACCCCTATTCATGATGTACTAAACGAAGAGGTTATTACACTGGAAGATTTAATGACAGCGCGTTTAATTGGACACCCACAATCAAAGCAGCGTCGTGATCGTCTAGGAGAAATCTTAAATATAGGTGCTACAAACGGTAAACAACTTCATAAAAGGTTGAAGATGTTTCAGATTACAGAGGAGCAATTTGGTGCGGCTATCGCACAGGTAGATCAGGAGGAAAATGATGCATAAGGATATTGCTACACCAATTCGAACACAAGAAATTCTAAAAAAATATGGTTTTTCATTTAAAAAAAGCTTAGGGCAAAACTTTTTAATTGATCCTAACATTTTACGAAATATAGTAAGCCACGCAAATTTAACAGAGAATAGTGGTGCAATTGAAGTTGGCCCTGGTATTGGGGCATTAACAGAGCATTTGGCAAGAAGCGCTAAAAAGGTTGTTTCCTTTGAAATCGACCAACGTTTATTACCTGTACTAGAAGATACACTTAGTCCATATAATAATGTGTCTATCATCCACTCTGACATACTTAAGGCAGATGTTGCGAAGGTAATTGCAGATGAGATGCCAGGTATTGATGATATTATGGTTGTTGCCAATTTACCATATTACGTCACTACGCCGATTTTATTGAAATTACTCAATGACCGACTACCAATCCGTGGTTTTGTTGTTATGATGCAAAAAGAGGTGGCAGATCGTATAACGGCTAAGCCGGGAACGAAGGAATACGGTTCGTTATCTATTGCGATTCAGTATTACGTGAAGGCAGATATTGCTATGACAGTGCCAAAAACAGTTTTCATGCCACAACCTAATGTCGACTCCGCTGTAATTCGCCTTATCAAGCATGATGAACCACCAGTAAAAGTAATAGATGAGGATTTTCTATTTGTTGTAACGCGTGCCTCTTTCGTACAGCGAAGAAAAACGATCTATAATAACCTGCAAGCTGGTTTACCAAATGGAAAGGCACAAAAGGATCAAATTTTACAGGCATTAGAGCTAGCTCATATTGAGCCAACTCGTCGTGGAGAAACACTTTCTATTCAAGAGTTTGGAAAATTAGCTGATGCACTGCATCCTGTTTTTGCAAAGTAAAAATTTTTGTTAACATTTTTTCGGAGATGTAAAAAAATATATATTTTTTTATAAAAAATAAGTTGACAAGATTTATAAGAGGCTGATAAAATATTATATTTTGTTGACATTTTTGGGCCATTAGCTTATACTTGTAATTAGTGAGGTGTAAGCGAAAATGCCAAAAACTTTAGCGGACATTAAAAAGTCGTTGGATTGTCATTTGGGTAAACGTTTGCAATTAAAAGCAAACGGTGGTCGCAAGAAAACGGTTGAGTGTGCAGGGATACTACGTGAGACATATCGCGCCATCTTTGTAGTAGAACTCGATCAAGAAGACAATACGTGCAAGCGCGTATCGTATAGCTACACAGATATTTTAACTGAAGCAGTAGAGATTACATTTTTAGACGAAGCAAAGGCTGCTGTCGCAAAATAGTTTCTAGTACTTATTTCTATATTTAGAAACACTCATGTATGTTAAAAAATACATGAGTGTTTTGCGTTTTCACGGGCATACTAAATTCGTCAGTTGTTAAAGGAGGAGTTTATATGCCTAGAAAAGGTATCATGTCACCTCGTTTAAAAGAAGAGATCGCAAAAGAGCTTGGATTTTATGATGTTGTGCAAAAGGAAGGCTGGGGCGGCATAAAAGCTCGTGATGCTGGTAATATGGTCAAACGTGCCATAGAAATGGCTGAACGGGCAAGTAGTGAGCAAGAGCGTAAGTAGACTGTTTTTGCTAAAATAGTCATCTTATAACGTTTCATTCAGCAGGGATGAAAATCCTTACTGACACAACAAATACAACTGACGAGAGAGAGCCGTTACTCCGAACAGGGTAAACGGTTCTTTTTTTCCATTTTCGTATTCTCAATATGGTAAAATAAAATGAATAATCTTGCGCGAAAAAAAGAACTGTTTATACGTGTAGCTATAAGGGAGGAAGAAAGATGCTTTATGTAAAGGCGCCTGCAAAAATCAATTTAACATTAGATGTACTTTATAAAAGACCAGATAATTTTCACGAAGTGGAGATGGTTATGACAACAGTCGATTTAGCTGATCGTATCAGTCTTGAATCTCGAGAAGATGGTGTTATTCAAATAATTTCAACAGATAATTTTGTACCAAATGACCATCGCAATTTTGCTTATCAGGCAGCGCGTCTCATAAAAGATACATACGGCATTAGACAAGGTGTATCCATTACGATTGAAAAGGAAATACCCATCGCAGCAGGGCTCGCAGGTGGCAGTAGTGATGCAGCTGCAACATTAAAAGGGTTAAATGAACTGTGGGATTTAGGTTTATCAATAGATGAAATAGCGGAGCTTGGCGCTAAAATTGGTTCGGATGTTTCGTTTTGTGTTTATGGAGGTACAGCACTCGCTACAGGACGAGGCGAAAAAATAAAGGAATTATCAGCCCCACCTAATTGTTGGGTTGTACTAGCTAAGCCTAAAATTGGTGTATCAACAGCAGAAGTATATGGGGGTCTTAAGGTTGAAGGATTGGAACATCCAAATACACAGCAGATGATACAAGCTATAGAGACAAAAGATTATGAGCTACTATGTTCTTCATTAGGAAATGTTTTGGAAACTGTAACATTTAAGTTACATCCAGAAGTTGTGATGTTAAAGGAACAAATGAAGCGCTTTGGGGCAGATGCTACGTTAATGAGTGGAAGCGGTCCGACTGTGTTTGGGCTGGTGGATAGTGAAGCTCGTGTAAGTCGCATTTATAATGGTTTACGTGGTTTTTGTGAGGAAGTTTATGCAGTACGAATTTTAGGTGAGCGAAATACGCTTGCTTAGAAACGCAAATTTGTGTTAATTTTACCTATAAATATTCGTGTTTAGGAGAGGGTCGCATGAAATGGAAACGTAGTGAACGACTAGTTGATATGACGTACTACTTACTAGAACATCCACATCAGCTGATCCCGCTAACTTATTTTTCAGAACTATATCAATCTGCTAAGTCATCCATTAGTGAGGATTTAACGATTGTAAAAGAAACTTTCGAAGAAAAAGGAATCGGGTTATTGATAACAGTGCCGGGTGCTGCAGGAGGAGTAAAGTATATTCCGAAAATGTCCGAGGCAGAAGTACGTTTAGTGATTCAAGATTTAAAGGCAGAGCTAGAACATTCAGATCGATTGTTACCAGGCGGTTACTTATTTATGACAGACTTGCTTGGAAACCCAGATTTAATTAATCGCGTAGGGAAGGTCTTTGCTTCTGCCTTTGCAGATCAACAAATCGATGTCATAATGACAGTAGCAACCAAAGGGATATCCATTGCCCATGCCATTGCAAGGCATTTAAATGTACCCGTGGTTGTTGTGAGAAGAGATAGTAAAGTAACAGAAGGCTCTACAGTTAGCATTAACTATGTATCGGGTTCTTCCAGAAGAATTCAGACAATGGTATTATCAAAAAGAAGCATGAAGAGTGGACAACGTGTATTAATTACAGACGACTTTATGAAGGTCGGCGGTACTATGAATGGCATGAAAAATCTATTAGAAGAGTTTGACTGTCAGCTAGCAGGTATTGCGGTGCTTGTGGAGGCTGAGCATGCAGACGAAACATTAGTAGATGATTATTATTCACTTGTAAAGCTTCATGAAGTTAATGAAAAAGATCGAACAATTGCATTAAGTGAAGGTAACTATTTTTCTAAAAGGGGACATGACAAATGAAAGTAGTAGCAACAACAAATGCACCAGCAGCAATCGGACCATACTCACAAGGTATTATTGTTAACGGGATTTTTTATAGCTCTGGTCAAATTCCATTAACAGCTACAGGTGATTTAGTGGAAGGCGATATAACTGTACAAACAAATCAAGTCTTTGCTAATTTAAAAGCAGTTTTAGCGGAAGCTGGAACTTCTTTAGATAATGTTGTGAAAACAACGGTCTTTATGAAGGATATGAACGACTTTGTAGCGATGAATGAAGTTTATGCAAGTCATTTTGGTGATCATAAACCAGCTCGTTCAGCTGTAGAGGTAGCCCGTCTTCCGAAAGATGTAAAAGTTGAAATCGAAGTAATCGCAATCGTAAAATAAATGAAGCTTGCTAAGCTCACTAAAGAGAATTTCTATTCTATTTAGTGAGTTTTTTTATGCCGACAAACAATTGTCAAAAATTACGTATATAAGAAAAAATATTATTCTAATAAGTATTCAAATTTTTTAGAAAATTTGATAGACTATGAAAAGGAAAATATTCGGTAATCGAGAATATGATATTTTCATTTAGGCATCCAAGAAGAGAGGTGGTGAGAAAATGGAAGTTACTGATGTGAGATTACGTCGGGTACAGACGGATGGTCGCATGCGTGCGATTGCTTCCATTACACTTGACAATGAGTTTGTTGTTCACGATATTCGTGTAATTGATGGAAATACTGGTTTATTTGTAGCTATGCCAAGTAAACGAACACCAGATGGGGAATTTAGAGATATTGCCCATCCAATTAATTCTGATACTCGAAATAAAATTCAGGAAATCATTTTAAACGAGTATCATAACTCTAGTGAAGTAGAGGAAACCGGTAAAGAGGAAGAATTAGAGGGAATCGGTGTGTAATAGAAAGGTAATAACTTACTTTTAAAGGATATGTTACAAACTGATGGTAAAAAAAGATAGGAAGAACTCTTCTAGCTAGAAGGGTTCTTTTTATTTTGATAAAAAGATAATATGAGCAATTTTAGGATATACTTCATGACATTCGAGCATAAGGTGCATTGGATTTAGGAATTCATGTTTTTGTCAACTCTACATGCCTTGAAAATAGATGAATTTTGCTATATAGTCATAAGAGAAAATGAGCGTATTGGAGGACTTACAGATGAGCAATGTTTTTGCTGTCATTTTGGCTGCAGGTCAAGGTACACGTATGAAGTCCAAATTATATAAAGTGCTCCATCCAGTATGTGGGAAACCTATGGTACAACATGTGGTGGATCATATTCAAACGTTAGATGTGAATCGCATTGTAACGGTAGTCGGACATGGTGCTGAAAAAGTGCAACAACAGCTTGGAGATAAGAGTGAGTATGTACTGCAGGCTGAACAATTAGGTACAGCGCACGCTGTGCAACAAGCTGAGGCAATTTTAGGTAATGAAGAAGGTACAACATTAGTTGTATGTGGAGATACACCACTAATTCGTCCTGAAACGATGCAAGCTCTATTCGAACATCATCAAGCGAAGAATGCTAAAGCAACTATTTTAACAGCAATTGCTGAAAATCCAACTGGCTATGGCCGTATTTTACGTGGCGATAACGGGCAGGTCGAGCAAATTGTTGAGCAAAAGGATGCTTCAGCAGAGCAACAATTAGTAAAAGAAATAAATACTGGCACATACTGCTTTGATAACAAATTATTATTTGAAACATTGAAGCTTGTGAAAAATGATAATGCTCAAGGTGAATATTATTTACCAGATGTCATTGAAATTTTACAAAAGCAAGGTGATATTGTTGAAGCATATGTCACTGATGATTTTGAGGAAACGTTAGGTGTTAACGATCGTGTGGCTTTGTCACAAGCTGAGACATTAATGCGTACAAGAATCAACGAGAAGCATATGCGTAATGGTGTAACAATTATTCATCCTGAAACAACGCATATTAGTGTAGATGCAGTTATTGGGCGTGACACTGTGATTCAACCAGGCTCAATGATTGAAGGTGCTACTGTGATCGGTGAAGATTGCATTATCGGGCCAAATACTCAAATTATCGATAGTCGTGTTGGTGATCGCACAACTGTACACTCTTCTGTTGTCCGTGAAAGCGCTATTGCAGAGGATACTGCTATTGGGCCATTTGCTCATATTCGACCACTTTCAGACATCGGTAGTCATGTTAAAATTGGTAACTTTGTAGAAGTGAAGAAAAGCAAGCTGGGTAATGACACGAAAGTTTCGCATTTAAGTTATATTGGCGATGCCGAAATCGGCAGTAACGTCAATATTGGTTGTGGTTCCATTACAGTAAACTATGATGGAAAAAACAAGTTCAAAACGATTATTGAAGATGATGTATTTGTAGGATGTAATACTAACTTAGTAGCACCAGTGAAAGTTGGAAAAGGTTCATTTATTGCAGCAGGTTCTACAATTACAAAAGAAGTTCCTGAAGATGCACTTGCAATAGCTCGTGCAAGACAAGAAAACAAACCGAATTATGTAAGCAAATTAAATTCAAAATAATTATCAACTAAACAGGAGGCCATCATGCCGTATCATTATGCAAACTCACAATTAAAAATATTTTCACTTAATTCTAATAATCCATTAGCTCAAGAAATTGCGCAGGAAATGGGCGTTGAATTAGGTAAATCTTCTGTTAAGCACTTCAGTGATGGAGAGATTCAAATTAGCATTGAAGAAAGTATTCGAGGTTGTGATGTGTTTATCGTGCAGTCTACTTCTGCACCTGTAAACGAACATTTAATGGAGCTTTTAATTATGGTAGATGCAGTTAAACGTGCATCTGCTCGTACAGTAAACGTTGTAATGCCTTATTATGGTTATGCACGTCAAGATCGTAAAGCAAAAGCGCGCGAGCCAATTACAGCTAAATTAGTGGCAAATCTACTTGAGACTGCTGGTGCAACACGTGTTATCGTATTAGATTTACACGCACCTCAAATCCAAGGTTTCTTCGATATCCTAATCGACCACTTAATGGCAGTACCATTACTATCTGATTACTTCAAATCTAAAGGTATTCCAGGAGATGAAATCGTTATTGTTTCACCAGATCATGGTGGGGTAACACGTGCTCGTAAAATGGCTGAACGATTAAAAGCACCGATTGCAATTATTGACAAACGTCGTCCGAAACCAAACGTTGCGGAAGTGATGAACATTGTTGGTAATGTTGATGGTAAAGTGGCAATCTTAATTGATGATATTATTGATACAGCAGGCACAATTACAATTGGGGCAGATGCGTTACGTGCCGCTGGTGCAAAAGAAGTTTACGCTTGCTGTTCACACCCTGTATTATCTGGTCCAGCAATTGAACGTATTGAAAACTCTGCTATTAAAGAATTAGTGGTGACAAATACAATTCAGCTTTCAGACGAGAAAAAATCTCCAAAAATTACGGAGCTTTCTGTAGCTAAGCTAATGGCTGATGCTATCTCTCGCGTTTATGAAAATAAATCTGTAAGTACTCTATTTGATTAATAAATATCGTAAGTATAAGACCAATCTATTCTTTGAGTAGATTGGTCTTTTCTATATAAATTGGACACTATTTCATCAAGGGAAAGAAATAGATGAGTGTTTTTTGTGTGAATCTTCTCACAAAGGGGTATAATAAAAATGTGTCTTAATAATATTTACTCTACCTTAAAAAATAGAGCTAAATATTATCATAGCCTACAACGAATTATTGTTGAGGCGTAAATAATTTTCTTGGAAGGGGAATAAAGAAGTATGAGTACAGTATTAAGTGTTACAAAGCGCGAAACTGGGCATCGTTCAACAATAACCCAACTTAGAAAAGGGGGAGCCATTCCTGCAGTTATTTACGGCTACAAAGTAGATTCAACCCCAATTTCTATTGCTGCAAAGGATTTTAAAAAATCCATTCAAAAAAATGGGCAAAACAGTGTGTTTTCGCTAGAGTTAGAGGGGAAAAAAGTGAATGCTGTTGTGTCAGAGATACAGCAATGTTCATTGAAAGATGAAGTAAATCATATTGATTTTTTAGCCATTAATATGGCCGAGGAGCTAGAAGCGGATGTCCCAATTAAATTACTTGGACAGTCAGTTGGTGTGAGTGAGGGCGGTATTTTAATGCAGCCTAACTTAGAATTAAAAGTAAAAGTAAAACCAGCAGAGTTACCCGAATCAATTGATGTGGATATCTCATCATTGAAAATTGGTGAATCGCTAACAGTAGCAGATATTCGAGATGCTACATCTGTTGAAATTATTAGTGAAGATGATTATATGTTAGTAACTATTGTGGCGCCTGTTTCTGTAGAGGAAGAGACGACAGATAGTGAAGAAGAGCCAGTATAAAAGTAAATAACAGTTAAGGCTAATAAGGAGGCTACAGCTTTCTTATTAGCCTTATTTTTTTATGCCCTTTAACAATTGTACAAAATGCTTTCTAGGTGTGCTATATGGTAAAATAATGACTATTAGATTTGAAAGAAGCGAGGTACTTATGAAAATTATCGTTGGTTTAGGAAACCCAGGTAAACCGTATGAACATACAAGACATAATATTGGCTTTGATGTAATTGATGCTTTAGCAGAAAAATGGGGGGCGCCTTTAACAAATTCAAAATTTAATGGAATGTACACTACTGTACATCGACCAGAAGGAAAGGTTCTACTTGTTAAACCTTTAACATATATGAATTTATCAGGGGAATGTGTTGGACCCCTAATGGATTATTTTGATATTGAGGTAGAAGATTTAATTGTTATTTATGATGACTTGGATTTAGAAACAGGTAAATTACGTCTGCGACAAAAAGGAAGTGCAGGTGGCCATAACGGCATTAAATCGTTAATCCAACATTTAGGTACTCAGGAATTTAATCGTATTCGAGTTGGAATTAATCGTCCGCCAGCGGGCATGAAGGTAGCAGACTATGTATTAGCGAAATTTTCGAAGGAAGACCAAGTTCTTATGCAAGACGCTATTGTAAAGTCAGTAAATGCTGTTGAAGCATCTCTTTCAAAGCCGTTTCTTGATGTGATGAATCACTTTAACGCAAGCAAATAGATGGAAGTAATGAAATTTCTGTTAAAGTTTTTGGATAATTGGCATGGTGTAAGGTGATCGATCAAATGCCTTACACTATCATTACAGCTAATGCTTGTAGTGAATAGTCTTCGCTACAAGTAAAAATTAATTCTCTAATTTTCAAGTTATTGCAATGATGATGACAGTGAAAAGTGCATAATCCTTTTTATAAATGTCTATACTTTAAGTAGAAAGTTGCTTAAAGGAGGATGATTTGGAGATGTCAGTTCGCTATCGATGTCGGCATTGTGAAGTAGAAATAGGGACACTACCATTTGATGCAGATGATACAATTCGAAAGTTGCATATTTTCGAATTGGGAGAAGCGGATGATTATGTTGAGAAAGATCAACATGGTCAAACGACTGTGCACTGCATTTGTGAGCAATGTGAGGATTCGCTGAGACAATATCCAGATTATCACGCACTCAATAAATGGATTCAATAATTGGAAGGATGCTTTGACACACTATATGTGTGTTCAAGGCTTTTTCCATTTTATAAATTAGCCATTAATAGAAATATGTAAAATAGCACTAGAATGATAGAAATAAAAATATAGAATTTTATGCTGAAAGGAGCTTTTGACTGTGGAGGTTTTACGACAGCTTGTGTCGCAGGATAAACATATTACATCATTTTTAAAGGAAGTTCAGAGCGGTCAAACTGCATCACAGCTTATTACAGGTTTAACAGGAAGCGCACGCCCCGTAATGGTCGATGTGTTATTTGAATATGTAAAGAAGCCAATCTACATTGTCTCTCCTAATCTACTGCAGGCACAAAAAATGGTCGATGAGCTTGCTGGATTGTTAGGGGAAGAACATGTTCATTATTACCCAGCGGATGAATTTATTGCAGCCGATCTTTCTGTAGCTTCACCAGAACTTCGCGCGGAGCGAATCGCGACGCTTGATTGCTTAGCTAGAGGTGAGAAAGCTGTCTATGTAATACCTGTGGCTGGTTTACGTAAAATAATGCAGCCTAAGGAACACTGGCTACACTATTTTTTACAAACAGCCGTAGGCGATGATATTGAAATTGATATGTGGTTACAAACATTAGTTGAGATGGGCTATGTACGAAATTCGATGGTGACGTCACCTGGAGAGTTTGCGTTGCGTGGGGGTATTTTAGATATTTATCCACCTTATTTGGAAGCACCTATTCGTATAGAATTATTTGATACAGAGGTTGATTCCATTCGGACATTCTCAGCAGATGACCAACGTTCTATTGATAAATTACAAAAAATTCGTATTCTTCCTGCTTCTGAGGTCATTCTTACTAAATCAGAAAGACAGGCATTAGCAGGCCGTCTAGAAGTGGCGTTAGCAGCAAGTCTAAAGAAGGTAAAAAAGCAGGAGACAAAGGAACTCCTGTATCAGCATATTCAATATGATATTGAATTGTTACAGCAAGGCAATCTACCTGATTACGTAAACAAATATGGCTCATTATTATATGATAAAACAGCCTATTTGGGAGATTATTTTGAACATGATGGTATTGTCCTTTTTGACGAACTTGGACGTATTCAAGAGGTAATGGATGCGTGGGAACGCGAAGAAGATGAATGGTTTTTATCTTTAATTGAAGAAGGAAAAATGGTTCATGATGTCAAACCTGCCTTCTCATTAAAAGAAATACAGGCGATGTTGTCACAACAAAAGCTTTCATTTTCATTATTTTCGCGAACATTTGCGGGGATTACGTTTAATAAAACGACGAATTTTTCCTGCAAGCCTATGCAACAATTTCATGGTCAAATGTCCTTGCTTCAAAGTGAGGTTGAACGCTGGTTACTTGGTAAATTTACCGTTCTAATCGTGGCAAGAGATAAAGAACGAGTGAAAAAAGTACAGCAAATGCTTGAAGAATACGATATTCATACGTCATTAGGTGAACCAACAGAACCTGGTATTTATATTATAGATGGTGGCTTGTCGAGTGGCTTTGAATTACCTCTACAGCGTTTAGCAATTGTGACAGAAGATGAGCTCTTTAAACAGCAGGTAAAGAAAAAAGCACGTACACAAAAAATGACCAATGCTGAACGTATTAAAAGTTATACGGAAATTAAGCCAGGTGATTATGTTGTACATGTTCATCATGGGATTGGTAAATATATTGGTGTAGAAACATTAGAGGTCAATGGTACACATAAGGATTACTTGCATATTCGATATCGTGCAGACGATAAATTATATGTACCTGTAGAGCAAATAGATTTAATCCAAAAATATGTGGCGTCAGAGGATCGTGAACCAAAGCTACATAAATTAGGTGGAGCCGAGTGGAAAAAGGCTAAAGCGAAGGTATCCTCTGCTGTACAGGATATTGCAGATGATTTAATAAAGCTGTATGCAAAGCGTGAAGCAGAGAAAGGGCATGCTTTTACACCTGATAATGATGACCAACGTAATTTTGAGGCGATGTTCCCCTATGAGGAAACAGAGGATCAGCTACGTTCAATTGTTGAAGTAAAACGAGATATGGAACGTGAACGCCCTATGGACCGTTTAGTCTGTGGTGATGTAGGCTATGGTAAAACAGAGGTAGCCATTCGTGCCGCATTTAAGGCTATTCAAGATGGTAAACAAGTGGCATTCCTTGTCCCTACAACCATATTAGCCCAGCAACATTATGAGACTATTCGTGAGCGCTTTCAGGATTTTGCTATTAATGTTGGAGTGTTATCTCGCTTCCGTACGAAAAAGGAGCAAACAGCCACATTAAAAGGATTAAAAGAAGGCCGAGTCGATATAGTTATTGGAACACACCGCATTTTATCCAAAGATTTAATTTTCCAAGACCTTGGTCTTTTAATTGTGGATGAAGAGCAACGTTTTGGTGTGACACATAAGGAAAAAATTAAGCAGTTAAAGACAAATGTCGATGTCTTAACTTTAACGGCTACACCAATCCCGAGAACACTTCATATGTCAATGGTAGGGGTCCGAGATTTATCTGTTATTGAAACGCCTCCTGCTAATCGTTTCCCGGTTCAAACATATGTGATGGAGCACAGTGGTGCATTAGTGCGAGAAGCTATTGAGAGAGAAATGGCACGTGGCGGACAAGTATTTTATTTATATAACCGTGTTGAAGATATGGCTCGAAGGGTTGAGGAGATTCAAGTGCTCGTCCCAGAAGCACGTATAGGCTTTGCTCATGGAAAAATGACAGAATCAGAGCTAGAATCAGTGATTTTAGCCTTTTTAGAGGGTGACTATGATGTGCTTGTCACAACAACGATTATCGAGACAGGTGTCGATATACCAAATGTAAATACATTAATTGTCCATGATGCTGATCGCATGGGCTTAGCTCAGCTCTACCAATTACGTGGGCGCGTTGGACGTTCTAACAGAGTAGCCTATGCGTATTTTATGTACCAACGCGACAAAGTTTTGACAGATGTAGCGGAGCAACGTTTGCAGGCAATTAAAGAATTTACAGAGCTTGGCTCAGGCTTTAAAATTGCGATGCGAGATTTATCTATTCGAGGAGCAGGAAACTTACTTGGAGCCCAGCAACATGGCTTTATTGATTCAGTCGGCTTTGATTTATATTCTCAAATGCTTCAGGATGCCATTGCTGAACGTCAAACAGGCGTGAAAAAAGAAGAAAAGCCAGATATTGAAATTTTGCTGAGTATTGATGCGTATATTCCAGACGTCTATATTCCAGATGGATATCAAAAAATCCAAATGTATAAACGAATTAAGGCCATGGATCAGGTGGAGGAGTATGACGAAATCATGGAGGAATTAGAGGATCGATTTGGCGATCTTCCAATTGAAACAGAGCGTTTACTTCGAATAGCAAGAATGAAAGTTTGGGGCTTAGGTGCGGGAGTAGTATCTGTAAAGGAGAAGCAAAAACTTATTACAATACTATTGTCGGAACAAGGGACAACAAATGTCGATGGCAGTAAGATTATTGAAGAGTCGATGAAGTTTGAGCGTGCTGTTGGTTTTGGTATGGATGGCATGCAATTAAAATTAACAATAGATGAACGCAAGAGTGGGAAATATCAACCCTTTGATATGTTGGAAGAACTAATGCAAATTATTGATAAAGCAAAAAAGCAGCAATAGTCAAAAGGCCATCTTATCTTTTACTGTAAAAGATAAGATGGCCTTTTTTTATGTTGATTCAGTAAACAACATCTGGAACACATTGAGCGGAGGAATAATTGATTTTTTCCAATATTTTTTATGAATTAATTATAGAAACTTATTCCTTGGGTAATCTAATAAGGAGTTGATTGATGTAATACTGCTTTTTTGAAAAAAATTGTTGGTTGTGAAATCCTTTTTCTTCAGTTTTTGCATAGATTGCTTAAATAAAAACCATACTATAGTTGAATAAAAATTTCATTGTAGCGAAAGCGAGGCATTAGAATGAAGGCAACAGGAATTGTTCGTCGTATTGATGATTTAGGGCGTGTAGTTATTCCAAAAGAAATTCGTAGGACGCTACGTATTCGTGAAGGCGACCCGCTTGAAATTTATACGGACCGAGAAGGCGAAGTCATTTTAAAAAAATATTCTCCCATCAATGATTTGGGGGAATTTGCAAGAGAATATGTTGAAACACTTTATGAAACAATGGGCACACCGGCGTTTGTCACTGACCGTGATGAAGTAATCGCTGTTGCAGGGATTGGGAAAAAGGAATATATTAATCGTCGCATTACGTCCTTTGCGGAAAGCTTTATGGACGAGCGCTCTACAAAAATTGAAAAAATGGAGACAACGATTGAAATTGTTCCTGGGCAATATGAGCAAGTAAAGTCATATTGTGCGACACCTATAATGGTGAATGGTGATCCGATCGGCTGTATTATCGTATTGTCTAAAGTACATTTTGTGGGTGAGGTAGAAGTCAAAGTAGTGGAAACCGCTGCAAACTTCTTAGCTAAACAAATGAATAGTTGATGCATGGAAAAGTTATTGCGAAGACCTTTAAGGCTGAACAATAACTTTTTTGCGTACATAAAGATTGATCATTATAGGAACAGTAGTGCTACTTGAAGCGTCAAACTTTTGAGATATGCTATACTATTGGCATTGTTAAGAAGGAAAGAGGGCAATTTATGTCGCAACGTTTTGGTATGAAAAGCTACATGAAGGGTGCTGCCTTATTGACGATAGCGGCCCTTATTGTAAAAGTTCTTAGTGCCATTTATCGTGTGCCTTTTCAAAATCTAGTTGGTGATGAAGGCTTTTATATCTATCAACAGGTATATCCAGTTATATCAATCTTCGTTGTTTGGACTTCTAGTGGCTTTGCTGTAGCCATTTCTAAAATGCTTGCAGACAATGATTGCATTGTTGATACAATAGAACGTGATGAAAGACGTAGCACTATTATGCGGGTTGTTTTCAGGTATTTGACGGTACTATCACTACTGTTTTTTGCTGTTTTATTTGGAGGTGCTGAAAAGATCGCCCAGTTGATGGGAGACATTCAATTGGCACCATTGATTCGCACAGGCTCCCTTGTAGTATTGGTTATGCCGGCGCTGGCTATTTTGAAAGGTAGCTTTCAATCAAGAGGAATTATGGAGCCCATTGCTTATGCTCAAGTACTTGAACAAGCAGTGAGAGTAACTGTTATTTTGACGGGGACCTTTATTATTATGACAACTACAAAATCACTTTATGGTGCGGGAAGAATGGCTGTTATCGGTACAGTAATTGGAGAAATTACGGCCTTGTTATTACTTGTTTATATCTCGTATAAACGTTTTGGTTTACTGCAAGTTAAACAACATCTACATCGTAATCCAAGTTTGCCTATCATTAAAGAGGTCACATGGCTGAGTTTGAGTGTCAGTATGAGCGGTCTACTACTACTCGGTTATCAGTTAGTCGATTCATTTACGATCTATTCATCATTAGTTGATCATGGCATGACTCCTACAATAGCGAAGGAAACGAAGGGGATTTATGATCGAGGACAACCATTAGTTCAATTAGGTGTTGTCATTGCATCCTCATTGTCGCTGGCCATTGTGCCACTTGTTGCCCATTTGTCGAAAAAACAAGAGGGACGAAGTGCAGTTCCATTCATACAATTAACATACAAAGCATCCGTACTGTTCGGCTGGTCTGCTGCACTAGGCTTAATGCTAGTTATGCCTTATTTAAATGAAATGCTTTTTAAAACCAATTCCTTATCCGAGGTATTGATTGTCTATGTATTCCAAATCGTCCCATTGTCGATTATTCTTACATTTACAGCAATCTTACAAGGCTATGGAAAATTAAAAAAACCAGCTTTATTTTTAATATTAGGTTTTCTATTAAAAATGATTTTAAATGTACGATTAATCGGTTGGTTAGGTGTACTAGGCGCTGCCATCGCTAATGATATAGGATTATTATTAACAGCAATCTTGCTGATTATTTATTTAAAAACATTGACTGGCATCCAATTAGCCACAGGCGCTTTTTATAAAAAAGTAGGGATGGCATCTTTCAGTATGGCAATCGTCGTGCTTGTATGGTTACAGCTAGTGTCGGCCTTTTTAAACCATCTGATGTCTTCACGAATGATAGCTATGGTGGCGGGCTTGACGGCAGTATCTATTGGGGCGTTTGTTATGCTGACAATCATTGCCAAGAAACGAGTATTAGTAGAAAAAGAGTGGTATTTATTGCCGTTTGGACGTAGAATGGCTGTTTACCAACTTTGGCTAAATTCAAAGAAGTAGGTGTGGATATTGAATACATTAACAATTATTGGCTTAGGTGCAGGAGACTTTAATCAGCTGCAAATGGGTGTTTATAAAAAATTAAAGACTGCAAACAAATTATATGTACGTACAGTGGATCATCCGGTTTTAGAGGAATTAGCAGCAGAAGGTGTAGAATTCGAAAGCTTTGACAATGTATACGAAAAACACGATACATTCCAACCTGTTTATGAGGAAATAGCTGATTCCCTTATGAAGGCTACAGCTGTTGAGGATATTATGTATGCTGTGCCTGGCCACCCATTAGTTGCAGAGCAAACAGTGCAATTGCTTATTGCAGCAGCAAATGAAGGGAAAATTGAGCTAGTCATTGAGGGTGGTCAGAGTTTCTTAGATCCAATTTTTGGCGCATTAAAAATTGATCCAATTGAAGGCTTTCAATTACTTGATGGTACCAGCTTTTCAATGCATGACATTAACATGCGTCAGCATATCTTAATTGCTCAAGTATACGATACATTCAGTGCATCAGAAGTGAAGCTGACGTTGATGGAGAAATACGATGATGAATATCCTGTGACGGTTGTGACAGCTGCAGGATCTTCACAAGAACAGATTGTCACAGTGCCACTCTATGAACTCGATCAGAGTGTAGAAGTAAATAATTTAACAACGGTCTATGTACCACCTGTGAAATCACAGGAGGAGTCATTAAGAGATTGGACAACATTCCGCCAAATCATTGCAACGCTGAGAGGTCCGAATGGTTGTCCTTGGGATCAAAAGCAAACACATGAGTCGTTAAAAAAATACTTACTTGAAGAAGCACATGAATACTTGGCTGCGGTAGATGCTGAAGATGATTTTGCAATGATTGAGGAACTAGGCGATGTGTTGTTACAAGTATTTTTACATGCACAAATAGGAGAAGATCAAGGCTACTTTACACTTGAAGATGTGTTAGCTTCAATCAGTGAAAAAATGATTCGTCGCCATCCTCACGTTTTTGGGGATGTTACAGTAGAAGATGCAGATAGTGTTGTGGCTAATTGGGAGGCCATCAAGGCTGAAGAAAAGGGAACTAGCGATAAAGCGTTATTAGACGAAGAGTATAGAGCATCATCTGCGTTACAAACAGCCTATAACTATCAAAAAAGAGCTGCAAAAGTGGGCTTTGACTGGCCAGATGTGGAGGGAGCATGGGATAAATTTGCCGAGGAGTGGCAGGAATTTCGCCATGAGGTGACGAAAGGCTCTAATGCATCTCGTCTTGATGAATTTGGTGATGTGCTGTTCACGCTAGTAAACTTAGCGCGTTTCTATAAATTGTCACCAGAAGAAGCTATGCTACATGCAAATGAGAAATTTGCAAGGCGTTTCGGCTATGTTGAGCAACAGGTAAAGGCAAGTGGAAAACCATTTTCCGATTTTACATTAGAACAATTAGATGCATTTTGGAATGAAGCAAAGCAACTAGAAAAGGAGTAAGAATATGAGATTAGATAAGTTTTTAAAAGTATCCCGTTTAATAAAGCGCCGCACTTTAGCCAAAGAAGTGGCAGATCAGGGCCGTATCACAATCAATGAAAAGATTGCAAAAGCAAGCAGTTCAGTAAAAGCAGGTGATGAGCTTGCAATCCGTTTCGGTCAAAAAATAGTAACAGCACGTGTAGAAGAATTACGTGATACTGTGAAAAAAGAAGATGCAGCAAAAATGTTTACCATTTTGAAAGAAGAACGACTGGATAAGATTGAACCTGAATTTATTGATGATGAGGAATAAAGCTAAATTTAAATTCTAGCCCTCCTAATGTTGTCCCACCTTTCTTTTTGTGGGTGAAAGTATTATACAACTTAAATAAAGTTGTCATGCTTTGAAGGTTGTCCGCATAAAGTGAACAGAAGCTAGGACGACTAAAGGAGGAAAAAAATGACGCTACATCAAGAAAGTAATCGTTACACAATTCCATCTGGAGAGCATATTTTAACGATTCGTAATCGTAAAAGAATGGACATGACTTCTGTAAAATCAATTGAACGCTTTGATCAGGAAGAGTTTTTCATTAAGACGTCCCAAGGGCACTTGTTAATCCGTGGAGAGGAACTGCATATCGTTCATTTAGATGTTGACAAAGGATTATTGACGCTTGAAGGAACTGTAAAAACCTTACAGTATGACGAGGAGGAAAGTGGCTTCTCGAAAGGTTTCCTTCATAAGTTATTTGGATGATTGTCAGTGAACAATTTTACCAATTAATTGTCATGGTTTTGAGCGGTATAGCAGTTGGTTTCATAATTGATAGTATAAGGCTCATTGTTTTTTCAACTCCAAAAAGGTCAAGCCTTCGAAAGTGGATGATGGTTGTTGAGTTAATAGCATGGATTCTACTTGGAGGATTGACATACTATTTATTATTTTGGCTAAAAGATGGCGCTTGGCGGGCTTATGACCCGCTAGCGCAAATAGCCGGAATTTTTTTGTATCAAACGTTTTTTCAAACCTTTTTACGTTTCGTTGCTAGAATTTTGGTGAATATAACATGGAGACCCTTCTGGTTCATTGTACGCTTCATAGTTACTGTTATTCGACAAATTTTGCAATTATTCATAAATATTGTTATGTTTGTTATAAGACCTTTTGTCAAAATTTATTCGTATTTGTCCTACACTTTTTTAAAAAAATTACGATATTTGAAGTATAATAAAAAGCAACAATAATTTTCGGAGGTGCGGGCATGACTAGACGTCATTCATCAAATGATGAATCACAAAACTTCACGAAGCTTGATAATGACTATGTCCGTAACACGGATAGAGCTATAAATCGCAAACAACAGGCTCGAAAACGTAAAATACGTCGTATTGTCTTTTTTGCGATTGTACCAGTCATTATTATTGCTCTTCTCTTAAATGTGCTGTCACATCAAAATGAAACATTAGCAGCAAAAGAGAAATCCAAGGAAGAAGCGAATCAGCATCTCACTGAATTGAAAGAAGAACAAGATACATTAAATCTTAAAATCAAACAATTACAGGATGATGAATATATCGCAAAGCTATTAAGAAAAGAGTACTACTTATCGGAAAAAGGTGAGATTATTTTCATAATTCCAGATAAGGAAGATAAAAAAGACGACTGAAAAGCTATGTATTGTTGACACTCTTTTATTGTTATATATAATGAAAAGAGAAGCTTATTGCAGTAAAAAGTTTGATTAAATTGATTACATGGCTCAAAAGAGTCGCTTAATTTTTAAGGAGGAGCATTTTTTTTATGTCAATTGAAGTAGGCAGCAAGGTACAAGGTAAAGTAACAGGAATCACAAATTTTGGAGCATTCGTTGAGCTGCCAGATGGCAAAACAGGCTTAGTTCACATTAGTGAAGTTGCTGACAATTATGTAAAAGATATCAATGAGCATCTAAAAGTTGGAGATGAAGTTGAAGTAAAAGTGATGAATGTTGAAGCGGACGGAAAGATTGGTCTTTCAATCCGTAAAGCAAAGCCTCAAGCTGAGAGACCAGAGCGTCCAGCACGCCCACGTCGTGATAATCGTTCTAATGATCGCAACGAACGCCACCAGCCAAAAGAAAATTTTGAGCAAAAAATGGCACGCTTCTTAAAAGATAGTGATGAACGTCTAGCAACACTTAAACGTGCTACAGAATCAAAACGCGGAGGTCGCGGAGCTAGAAGAGGGTAGTTTGCTGACTGTTTTAATCGTAGAAAAAGTGTATGAAATAGAGTTGGGAGTAGCTTTTTAAAAAGCTACTCCCTTTTTTAATGTACCTACAAAGTAGAAGAAGGTCTCTTTTTCTTTTTTGTGGGTGTTATCATTTTTTCATCTGAAGGACCTATGGATTCTTTCTTCACTGGATGGATTACCATTTTGACAAGTAAAGAAACACCATATACACTCACAGCTAGTCCACAAAGCAATAGGATTATTTGAACAAAAAACGGTAAGTTTATTAGAATTGAAATAAGAATAATCATTGAGCCACTTCCGCAAATTAAAGCAGCCTTTGTTAATGCACTCAAGGGAATTAAACCTCCTAAAAACACTCTTTTTACTAGTATGCCATATTTTTATACTCCGTCACATAGCTTTAGTTGAGCTGACGGATAGAATTATCTGATGGGTAAAATAAAAATAGGCATCTCAGAACTAGATTCTGAGATGCCTATTTGAGATGACCCGTACGGGATTCGAACCCGTGTTACCGCCGTGAAAGGGCGGTGTCTTAACCACTTGACCAACGGGCCTATATGGTGGCGGCCGAGGGGATCGAACCCCCGACCTTACGGGTATGAACCGTACGCTCTAGCCAGCTGAGCTAGGCCGCCAAATTTATAAATGGAGCGGAAGACGAGGTTCGAACTCGCGACCCCCACCTTGGCAAGGTGGTGTTCTACCACTGAACTACTTCCGCATGTCGTTTAAGCAACAAGTTAAATAATACAAGCCAATCGTGCTAGTGTCAAGTAGGTTTATTAAAAAATATTTAAAGATATTTCAGGAGAATGAACATAGCAGGATATTTTAGCGGATTTTTAGTTCTTACGTAGAAATGTATCGGGGGGAATAGCTGAATAAAGGCACTAATAGTACGCAAAATCCCTTCAAATTAGGGTTTAAGACCAATAGTAAGTGATTATTATTTTGCTTCAATAAATAGATTTTTCAATATTTTTTTTGATTAACAGCCTTTTACTAAAGAAATTGTTGCCAGTTCTCGTATTTATGAATAGCTATTAGTCGAAATATTTATATTTTTTTATGTCAACGTCAGACAATCTTTCCACACATAATTTTTTATAATAACCAAAAGTGCGGAAAGGGGATAGTTAAATGACAAGTATTGAATGGTATAATACAACGAATGTAGATGACCAAAAAATAGGTTTGAAAAAGAAGCAGATCCTAATAGGCTCTCTCTTTTTTTTAACAGCCTTTTTCTTGGCTCAATCTGTTGTATTTGAAGCGGCTGTACCGTTCTCAGTTCCTTTTTGGGCCATTATCCGAACGAAATATAGGGAGTATGCCAAATTTGTTTTATTTGGGAGTTTAGCGGGTTGCTTTTTTCTGGGCTTTGGACAAGTCCTTATTCTCGCTTTACAAATCATCCTGTATGAATGTATTATGCGTTTCCGTTACTGGCAACTGCCCCAAAGTATTGCGGTGTCTTTAGCTGTATTACTGGTACAAATAATGTGGCAAGGAGTGATGTATCAAGGCTTACCACCAGTGCTTGTACAATTTTATGTGGGCTGTGAAGCAGCTTTAGCTCTTATTATGACATTGTTTATGCAGGTACTATTTGTTAACTCGTATGAATGGTTTACGACGCATTGGACATATGAAAAGCTAGGTTCAGGATTAGTCGTCTTTGCAGCCATGCTTACCGGGATGCAAGCAGTTGTAATTAGCTATTTTTCACTCCCTATTTTTTTACTGCAGCTCTTTATCTGTTTTGGTGCATTGGTTGGAAGTGTTCCGTTAGCAACTGTTATTGGAGCAGTACTAGGGACTCTTATCGGTGTGGCCAAGCTTTCGTTTACGGGTATGCTCTCGGTTGCTACCTTAACAGGATTGTGTGCGGGTATGGGAGCGAAAGGTGGTAGATTTGGCGTTGCTATCGGTAGTATTTTACCGAGTGTATTTTTTCTATTTTATGACGCCACATTGCCTTTAGATAGTGTATATTTCACCTCAATTGCCATTGGGAGTATTCTATTTCTAACAATTCCAAAGAAATATTCAGATAAGGTAAGGGACAAGCTCTTTCCACAACGAGAGGAGATTTTACTAGCCCGACAGAATTGGTTAACGGAACATGTAACGTATAAATTAGAGCACTTTCAGCATTTTGTGCAATTCATGAAGGAGCTTGTGTTTGATCGCTTTATGACGGCACCAGTAGAAGCTGCAAAGGAAGTAGCGCCAATGAATACTTGTTTAAGTTGTTTCCGTTACGATCATTGCTGGGGAGCGCAAAATAATGGTATGGACAAGCTGATGACAGATTGGTTTCATATGAAAGGAGTAGGAAAGGAATCAGCTATTCATCGTGTAGAAGAACAAATACGCTATAAATGCGTGAAATCCACGAAAATTTTTGAGGAATTAGATACAGAGCTCTATAGAGAACGCATTAACGGGCAATATTTCCATGGTAAAAAAATGATTGCCTTACAACTTCGAGATATGAGTAATCATTTGAATCAGTTAATTGCTGAGATGAAGGAGGATACAATTTCTTTTGTAAGTGTTGAAAAGGACATTGTTGAACGCTTAAAGGAGGCCAATATTGAATGTTTTCAACTTGATGTCCTAAGCAATAAGCCGGGGGCAAGAAAGATCGTTTGTGCCTTAGCACCAGCACGTGTCAATTGGGAGAAAGATACGACATTAGCTGAACGTATGATTCTGCCGATTCTTTATGAAATTTTTGATGAACCTTTTGAAATTGAAAAAGTAGTAGCCTGTGAAATACCGTTTCGTCATGTTCAAATATGCTTTAGATCAGCTATTAGCTTTGAAGTAGAGTATGATATATATAGCATGTCTAAAGATGCAACATTATACTCGGGTGATTCTCATGCCCTTTTCCAATTGCATCCTGGATTATTTGCAATTTTGCTGTCTGATGGTATGGGGCAAAGTAAAGAAGCACAACATGAAAGTAGAAAATTGATCCATTTGATGCGAGAGTGTCTAAATTACAATATGAATCCAGAAACTGCGATGCATACGCTCCATTATGTCATGGCTTTAAAGCAACAAGATGATATGTATGCAACTCTTGATTTTGCACTTGTCGATTTACAGCACGGCGATTTGTGGTCGTGGAAGGCTGGTGGAATGTCAACCTACATTTTACGTGGTAAAGAGGTACTGAAAGTTGAAAGTAATGCAGCACCTGTAGGATTCCTATCTATTTCAACAGTTGAAGCTGAAAAAAGAAAACTAAAGGCAGGAGACGTTATTTTAATGCATTCAGACGGCCTGTTCTCAAGTGTAGCTGATTGGGATGAACAAGAGGAGACATTTTTAGCTTTTGCACAGCAGGTAGCAAGTACAAATAAAACCATTCAAGAAAAGCTAACAACCATTATGCAATCATTCCAAGGTTATTTTGAAATAGAAGATGACTGTACAGTATTAATGTTAGAGGTGACGCATGTTGTACCGACATGGGCTGTTTTTAGGCCAGCTCAGTATTCTATGAGTAAATCATCATAAAATAACAACGAAAAGGGGAGGAGAAGCGTTTGTCATTTGAATTAAAGGTCAAAACATTTATTGAAGAAGAGCAATTATTACAGCAAGGCGACCATCTTCTCATCGCCGTTTCGGGTGGGGTAGACTCTATGGCTTTACTTCATTACTTTGTTCAAACACAGGAGCAGTGGAACATTCGGGTGGAGGCTGTACATGTTGATCATATGTTGAGAGGGGAAGCCTCTGCTGAGGATAGAGCTTTTGTTCAAAAATATTGTGACGATAATGGTGTTTACTTACATGCTACGGAAATTCCAATACCAGCAATTATGGCACAGGAAAACGGTAATACACAGTTAATTTGTCGTAGGGAAAGGTATCGATATTTCAAAGAAGTTTTGCAAAAAACAAATGCTAATAAGCTTGTAACTGCACATCATGCGGATGACCAACTGGAATCAGTATTAATGGCCCTTACAAAAAATGCAACAATGAATAGTATGCAAGGCATACGTCCACAAAGACTTTTTGAAGGAAAATCATTAATTCGTCCGTTTTTAACGGTTACAAAGTCTGAAATAGGGGAATATTTACTTAGAAAAGGTTTGGATTATCGAGAAGATGCAAGCAATTCCAAAGATACCTATGTACGCAATCGTTTTAGACATCATGTGGTACCATTACTGGAGGCAGAAAATCCGCGAGTGACTGAACAGGTGACCCATTTCACAAAGCAATTGCAAGAAGACGATACCTTTTTAATGACATTGGCCCAAGATGTATTTTCCCAAATTATCATAAGAAGTAACGAAAATACATATAGCATGGAAATTGAGGCTTTTCAATTGGTACCACTTGCTTTACAAAGGAGGCTCATTTTAATACTATTAAACTATCTTTACAAAGATTCAAATACGATACAAAGTTATGCCTTATTGACTTCAATTTTAAAGCTTTGTGATACAACAGCAGGGTATGCTGAAATTCACTTACCTGAAGGTTTTCTAGCAGTTCGCCGTTATGGGAAATTAACGATTCAGAAAAATGAGCCGTTAGAAGGCCGAGCTTCCCCTGAAAACCAGGTTATTTCGACTGCTAATGGCTGGACAACACTGACAAATGGTGAGCGCTTACGCGTAGTCAATTTGCATGATTTATCGTCTGAATTGCTGACGGATACTGCACAACTTTTTTATTTTAACGCTAGCAAACTCCACCTACCGCTCTATGTTCGGGCACGCAGGGATGGAGATAGAATGCTGTTAAAAGGAATGGATCAGCCAAAACGCTTATCTCGCCTTTTTATAGATGAAAAGATTCCTTTAAATGAGCGAAATAGCTGGCCGTTACTGATTTCTCAATCTGATGAGGTGGTAGCGGTAATTGGTGTGCGTATGGGAATATTTTTTTCAACCACTCCGCAACCAAACGATGATACAGTGCTCATCGTAGACTAAGGTCTTTGTAAAATATTTCAACGTAATAGGTTGAAGATTTTTTGATACATCACGAGGAGGAATCGATATGTTACAAAACGACATCGAAAAAATTATGATTACAGAAGAACAATTGCAAGAAAGAATTGCAGACTTAGGCGCGCAATTAACAGAGGAATACAAAGATGCATTTCCATTAGCTGTTGGCGTTCTTAAAGGGGCAATGCCATTTATGACGGACCTAATGAAACGTTTCGATTCTTTCATCGAACTGGATTTCATGGATGTCTCTAGCTATGGTAATGCTACCGTGTCATCAGGTGAAGTAAAGATTTTAAAGGATTTGAATACAAGCGTTGAGGGACGTGACGTATTAATTATCGAGGACATTATTGATAGTGGTTTAACTTTAAGCTATCTAGTAGATTTATTTAAATACCGCAAAGCAAAGTCCATTAAAATTGTTACATTACTTGATAAACCATCAGGTCGAAAAGTGAATTTATCTGCTGACTATGTTGGTTTTAAAGTGCCAGATGGCTTTGTTGTAGGATATGGCTTAGATTACGCTGAGAAATATCGTAACTTACCTTATATCGGTATTTTGAAGCCTGAGGTATATTCTTTCTAAGATACAAAAGCTATAACAAGTAAAGGTCTCCAGCGCAAGTCATGTATTTTTTGTTATGTTTAACATAATTCAAAATCTTGACACAATGTTCAGCTATATCGAGCCCGAGGAACAGGTACAATTACGCTGGGACATATAAAGATGGCCTAAAAACTGTTGTGATAACGGCAATAAGTGAACGAAACATTTTTTAAGTAGGGCTTTTCGTTGTATGATGAAATCATGATATGTTAAGATTTTACTTATAATTTTTCTGTTTGTAATGAGGAGGCTGGAGATGAATCGAATATTTCGATATACCATATTCTATCTACTGATTTTCCTAGTGATTATCGGTATTTTTGGTACTTTCAATGGTGGGAATTCACCAACGAAAGAATTAACTTATCATGAGTTTCAAGAAGCTCTAGATAAGAAAGAAATAACAAGTGCTACAATTCAACCTGATAAATCAGTTTACGTCGTTGAAGGAACACTGAAGGGGTATGAAAAAGGGGAAAGCTTTACTACAAACATCCCTCGTGAAAACCAATCTTTAATGGACCGCATCGATGAGGCTGCTAAGGATAAAAATAGTAATATTAGTTTTTTAGCAGCACCAGAAACTAGTGGATGGATTCAATTCTTTACAGGAATTATTCCTTTCATTATCATCATTTTCTTATTCTTCTTCCTAATGAGCCAATCTCAAGGTGGCGGTAATAAAGTGATGAGCTTTGGTAAAAGTAAGGCTAAACTGTATGATGATCAAAAGAAAAAAGTACGTTTTACAGATGTAGCAGGTGCTGATGAAGAGAAAGCAGAGCTTGTTGAGGTGGTAGAATTCTTAAAAGACCACCGCAAATTCACTGAAATCGGTGCCCGTATTCCAAAGGGTATCTTACTTGTAGGTCCTCCAGGTACAGGTAAAACATTACTTGCACGAGCAGTAGCAGGTGAAGCAGGCGTTCCATTCTTCTCTATCTCAGGTTCTGACTTCGTAGAAATGTTTGTCGGTGTTGGGGCTTCACGTGTTCGAGATCTATTTGAAAATGCTAAGAAAAATGCTCCATGTATCATCTTTATCGATGAGATTGATGCAGTAGGTCGTCAACGTGGTGCTGGTCTCGGTGGAGGCCATGATGAGCGTGAACAAACATTAAACCAGTTATTAGTTGAAATGGATGGTTTCGGTGCCAATGAAGGAATTATTATCATTGCCGCAACAAACCGCCCAGATATTTTAGATAAAGCATTATTACGTCCAGGTCGTTTTGACCGTCAAATTACAGTAGGGCATCCTGATGTAAAAGGACGTGAGGCAATTCTTAAAGTACATGCACGCAATAAGCCTTTAGCAGATACAGTTGATTTAGCAGCAGTTGCTCAACGTACACCAGGTTTCTCAGGTGCGGACTTAGAAAACTTACTAAACGAAGCAGCGCTTGTAGCAGCTCGAAAAAGTAAACGTACTATTAATATGACAGATATCGATGAGGCATCAGACCGAGTAATCGCTGGTCCTGCAAAAGCTAGTCGCGTATATTCAGCCAAAGAGAAGAAACTGGTATCCTTCCATGAAGCTGGCCACGTAGTTGTTGGTCTTGAACTAGATGAGGCTGATACAGTACACAAAGTAACAATTGTTCCTCGTGGGCAAGCGGGCGGATATGCGATTATGTTACCAAAGGAAGAGCGCTTCTTTACTACAAAGCAAGAGCTTTTAGATCGTATTGCAGGTCTTCTTGGTGGTCGTGTAGCTGAAGAAATTGTTCTTGGTGAAGTTTCTACGGGAGCTCATAACGATTTCCAAAAGGTTACAAGCATTGCCCGTGCTATGGTTACTGAATACGGAATGAGTGAGAATCTTGGAGCAATGCAATTTGGCTCAAGTCAAGGCGGTAATGTATTCCTTGGCCGTGACTTTAATTCTGACCAAAACTATTCTGATTCAATAGCCTATGAAATTGATAAAGAAATGCAAAAAATTATTGATACACAGTATGAGCGTACTAAACGTATCCTTACGGAAAAACGCCATCTGCTTGATTTAATTGCCAATACGCTAATGAAAAAAGAAACATTAAATGCACAGGAAATTGAGCATTTACGTGATCATGGTGTATTACCTGAACCAGAGGCTGTAGAACAAATTGAGGACAATACTCCAAAGATTGAAGCAAAGCCAACATTAGATACAATTGGTGAACCTGTTGTTGAAAAAGAGCTACTAAGTAAAGAGCCAAATCCAACAACTTTGGATCTAGCAAAAGAACGTAAAGAACCAAATGATGCACCTAAGGGTATCGATGAAAAACGTGATTAAAAATAGAGAAGACTGTTTACTAGTTCAGTAAGCAGTCTTTTTCTTTGCCTTTTCTTGCTAATAAGCATTAGGATATAGTAGTAAAAAAGACAAGCTGCATTTAGGATAGATGTGGTATTTGTGAGCTAAAACAGATAGGAGTGTTTAAACATGGGAAATGTTGCGTTGAATAATGGTCTTAAAATGCCTTTGGTTGGTTATGGTGTTTTTCGAGTACCTGAAGGAGATGACCTAGCGGAAGCAGTAAAAACAGCGATTGCAAAAGGTTATCGTAGTATTGATACAGCACAAGTATATCGTAACGAAGAAAGTGTTGGGCGAGGAATACGAGCAGCCATTGAAGAAGGCTTAGTAACTCGTGAAGAACTATTTATCACATCAAAAGTTTGGAACGATGGACTTTCCTATGAAGAAACACTTGCCGCATACGATAGCAGTTTGGAGAAAATAGGATTAGACTATTTGGATTTATATTTAGTACATTGGCCAGGCATAGACCAAAATTATCTTGAGGTTTACAAAGCGCTAGAAAAGATTTATCAAGATGGTCGAGTACGCTCAATTGGTGTTAGTAATTTCCATTTACACCATTTAGAAAGCCTTTTGAAGGAAACGACTGTTGTCCCTGTTATTAATCAAATCGAATTCCATCCACATTTAACACAGGGGGAAGTTCGTGCTTATTGCCAGGATAAGGGCATACAGGTGGAGGCGTGGTCTCCATTGATGAATGGATCTCTACTGGAAGAAGCGGTGATTCAAGAGCTAGCCGCTAAATATGGTAAAACGCCTGCACAGATTGTATTACGCTATGATGTGCAACATAATGTTGTCACGATTCCAAAAACGATGACACCTGCACGTATGACTGAAAACCTAGATGTTTTTGACTTTGCGTTAACTGAGCAGGAAATGACACAGTTGGATGCAATGAACGATGGCTTGCGTTGTGGTCCAGATCCAGAAAAATTTAATTTCAAATGATTTCAAGAGAGGCTGCCAATTTTAGGGGCCTCTTTTTAAAGAAAGCATGAAAAATCTTCTCCAGCCTGTAGCTGCCACTTCGCCTACGGTACAAACAACATCTGCTGAATCAAGATAAAAAGTATGGTATCATTTTCTAAAGTGTTTTAACTTCATTTCAGTTAGATAGAAAGTTGTAACATGAGGATTGGGAAAGTTACAATGGCGATATGGGAGGTGTCAGTTTTGATTTTAGTTTTAGATGCAGGGAATTCAAATATTGTATTAGGTGTCTATGATGACAACGATCAATTAGCCTTCCATTGGCGTATGGTGACGGATCTTCATAAAACAGAAGATGAATATGCCATGCAAGTTCTTTCATTTTTTAATCATGCAGGCATTTCGTTTGAACAAATAACAGGCATTATTATATCCTCAGTTGTGCCACCAATTATGTTTTCGTTAGAGGCGATGTGTCAAAAGTATTTTCGAAAAAAGCCTTTAGTAGTAGGACCAGGTGTGAAAACGGGTTTAAATATTAAATACGAAAATCCTCGCGAGGTTGGGTCTGACCGCATTGTGAATGCCATAGCAGCTCTAGATTTATATAAGGCCCCTTGTATCATAGTTGATTTTGGTACAGCAACAACCTATTGTTATTTGAACGAAAAGGGCGATTATATGGGTGGTGCTATTGCGCCAGGCATCACTATCTCTACAGAGGCTCTTTATACTCAGGCTGCAAGATTGCCGCGTATTGAAATCGTTCGACCTACACATATAGTGGGAAAAACGACCGTTTCTGCTATGCAGGCAGGAATTTTTTATGGCTTTGTTGGACAAGTAGAGGGCATTGTTAATCGTATGAAAGCACAAAGTAAAGAGGAGCCATTAGTAATTGCTACAGGTGGTTTAGCAAATCTAATCGCAGGGGAGACACAAATTATAGATGTTGTAGATCCATTTTTAACGTTAAAGGGTTTATATAAGCTCTATAAACGTAACCAATAGGAAATGAGGGACATTCCATTTATGAATGATTATTTAGTAAGAGGTTTAGGATTTAATGGGCAAGTTCGTGTGTTTGCAGCTCGTACAACAGCCACAGTAGGAGAAGTGCAACGCCGTCACGATACATGGCCAGTTGTATCAGCAGCTTTAGGTCGTTCAATGACAGCGGCTGTTATGATGGGAGCCATGTTAAAAGGTGAAGAGAAAATCACGATTAAAATTGAGGGCAACGGCCCAATTGGCCCAATGGTAATTGATAGTAATGCGCATGGAGAAGTGCGTGGATTTGTGACAAATCCTCATGTACACTTTGATTTAAACGAGCAAGGTAAGTTAGATGTTCGAGCAGGCGTTGGAACAGAAGGAGCTCTTACAATCGTTAAAGACCTTGGTTTGAGAGATATGTTTTCAGGACAAACACCAATTGTTTCTGGCGAAATTGCTGAAGATTTTACTTATTATTTTGCTACATCTGAGCAAGTACCATCATCCGTCGGTTTAGGCGTATTAGTTAATCCAGACAACACTATTCTTGCAGCAGGCGGATTTATACTTCAATTAATGCCAGGCTGTGAGGAAGAAACAATTACTGAAATTGAACAACATCTTGCTACAATAGAGCCTGTTTCAAAAATGATTGAAAAAGGTTTTACACCAGAGCAAATTTTAGAAGCTGTATTAGGCAATGGACATCTACAAATTTTAGATTCCATGCCAGTTGAATTTAAATGTCAATGTTCAAAAGAGCGGTTTGGTGCGGCAATTTTAGGTCTAGGAACAGCAGAAATTAGAGAAATGATTGATGAGGATGGCGGTGCAGAAGCACAATGTCACTTCTGCTTAGAGACATACAGCTTTTCTAAAGATGAGCTAGAAGGGTTTATCGATGAGCTCAACGCGTAATCGGCGACCTTCAACCAATGTAACACCAAACCAAACTCCTTTATTGCAACGTCGTTTAAAGACAAAACCTGCTTTAGCTGTCATAGCCGTTTTGTTATTAGGAAATATTTTATGGTTCATTAGTTGGTTGATCCCGAACAAAGGTCAAGAAATTGGTAGCGACGAACAAGTCGCTGCCATTGACGGGGATGTTATCACACGCCAAGAGTGGATGATTGCCATGGAAGAACGATATGGTAAAGAAACACTGCAAAATTTAGTGAATGAAACAGTAATGGAAAAGGCAGCAAAAACATATAAAATTAAAGTTACTGATCAGGAAATTGATCTTGAACTAGCGTTAATGCGATCTGCTCAAGATAAGTTTGATACAGCCATGCAAAATCTTTCGGCAGAGCAACTACGCCAAAAGATCCGTTCACAGCTTATATTGGATAAGGTACTCACGAAAGACGTAGTGATAGAGGAAGAAAGCGTTGAAAAGTATTATGAGGAAAATCAAGGATTATATAATACAAAAACAAGCTATCGTACGAATTTTATTGAGGTCGATTCAAAAAAAGCTGCTGATGAGGCATTGGGTGAATTAAAAAATGGCTCTGACTTTACAGTGCTGGCACGAGAAATCTCTGTTGATAGTGCTTCAGCAAGTTTAGGAGGAGATATTGGTTTTCTTACAGAGAATCAGGAAAATCTAGACCCTGCAATTATTAATGCTGTGAAATCGATAAAGGCAAATGAGGTAAGTAAAGCCTTTAAGTTAGATAATGGTCATTATGGCATTGTTCAAGTGCAAGAGGTATTAGAAGGACAATCCTTTACATATGACGATGTGAAAGAACATATTGAGCGTGAATTAGCTTTAGAGCAATTGCCGCAATCTGTTACGCCAGAAGCATTTTGGTCTGAATTTAATGCTACTTGGTATTATGGAGAGTCTAAAAAAGAAAAATAATACATGAAAGAGTCTGCAGGTTTTGCGGGGTAAAATGAGTCTGATCAAACTTACAGGCATTCGTAGTGATTTACCCAATAGATGCAGATTCTTTTTCTTTAGCCTATGATAAAGTTTTTCCTTTTCAACGCAATGATAAATATTCTGAAAATATATGCTTTATTTATTGACAATCGAATGGAAAAATTGATAAAATACAAAATAAGTAAAACCTATAAAAATAGTAGGGATTGGGAGTGGATTAGTAAATGAGTAGATTAGCAAATTCGGTAGCTGAATTAGTTGGTAAAACACCAATTGTAAAATTAAATCATGCAACAAGTGAAAATGAAGGTACTGTGTATGTAAAATTAGAATATTTTAATCCAGGAAGCTCAGTAAAAGACCGCTTAGCTTTAGCGATGATCGAAGCTGCGGAAAAAGACGGGACATTAAAACCTGGTGGTACAATTATTGAGCCGACATCTGGTAATACAGGTATTGGTCTTGCAATGATTGCTGCTGCTAAAGGTTATAAAGCCATTTTAGTTATGCCAGAAACAATGAGCTTAGAGCGTCGTAATTTATTGCGTGCGTATGGTGCAGAGCTTGTGTTAACGCCTGGTCCAGCGGGTATGAAGGGGGCAATCGCTAAAGCAGAAGAACTATCTGCAGAGCATGGCTACTTCCTGCCACAACAGTTTACGAATCCAGCGAACGCGGTAATTCACCGTCTAACAACAGGTCCTGAAATTGTAGAAGCATTTGATGGCCTAACACTTGATGCATTTGTAGCGGGTGTTGGTACAGGTGGTACAATCACTGGTGCGGGTGCTGTCTTAAAAGAAAAGTATCCAAGCATTGAAATCATTGCTGTTGAGCCAAAAGATTCACCAGTTCTTTCTGGTGGTCAACCAGGGCCACATAAAATTCAAGGAATTGGCGCTGGATTTGTACCAGCCGTTTTAGATACGGAAGTCTATTCTTCAGTATTCCCTGTTGAAAATGAGGTTGCTTTTGAAGTAGCACGTAAAGTAGCACGTGAAGAAGGAATCCTATGTGGTATTTCATCTGGTGCTGCAATCTATGCTGCAATTGAAGCAGCAAAACGTTTAGGTAAGGGTTCGAATGTTCTTGCTATTGTGCCTTCTAACGGTGAGCGTTACCTATCAACACCTTTATATCAATTTGAAGACTAATTAAAGTTTTTTATGTAAGGGCTCCTTTATAAAAGGAGTCCTTGTTGTTGAAAAAAGGTGATGTCAACGGCAGAAAAAGCAATTTTACAAGGCGAGGGGTTGATTTCCGTTCCGCCAGCGTCCTTTCCAGGGGGCGTCCGATGAGCCGCTTCCCTCACTAGCGTTCGCTCCAGGGTCTCCTCTGTGACGCTAAATCCCCTAGGAGTGACGCTGGCTCCACTCCAATCAACCATTCTGTAAAAGTGTCTTTCCCTCTTTCATACTAGTAGTAGTGAACAAAATAGCCCACTATTTGTCTTATTAGAGAGAGGAGAGGCACTTATTTTTAATGTGGAGCAGTGATGCGTGACAACACCCCTTCATAAAGAGTAGTGAACATCTTCACTTTATTTAAAAACCTTTGCTAAAAAGGTAACACTTTTGTGGATTGGAGTGGAGGGCTACTTGACTCCCGTGAGATAGCGAGACAGGCAAAACTCTAAACGAAGCGGTAGCGGAGGAAGCAATTCGGCGCTCGCCCATAGGAAAGCAAGTAGCCTGCAACGGAAATCCATTTCTACCTTTCAATGGACTATTTTGTTTTTCAACACTAAGAGGCTGGGACAAAACTCGATTATATTGAAAAATAATAAAAATGGTTATTAGCTTTTTCACTTTAAGAAGTTAAATATGCCTTCCTAAATCAAAAAAATGTTAGACCAATTATATCTTGGTCTAACATTTTTTCTTTTTGTCCCAGCCTCTTTCTTACGATTAGTCAACTTTATTTAATGAATAATTTATATTTTTATGAGTGTGAAGTGGTGAGGGATATCCCTCATCACTTCACACTCATTTTTAGATACGCCAAAAAGACCTGACGATTTTTATTTTTTTCGAAAGGTCATTATGATATAGTTCTATGTAGGTGATTACGATTTCTGAGCTGGTAGTGCGGACTCATAATCGTAAAGAATGCCACGCGTCAGTAACTGAAATGTCACTTTCAGAAACTTATTGATGCAGGCGATGATCGCAACCTTATGAGGCTTCCTCTGAGGTTGCTTTTTTAATTTGTAGTAATAGTCCACAAAATGATTCGGTTTTCCTTTAGCCATAAGCATTGCGCACACCATAAAATATAAAATCTTTCGTAAATGTTTGTTTCCTCGTTTATTAATTCTGTCTCGATATTGCATATTCCCAGACTGGTACCGCATAATATCAATGCCTGCGTAAGCGTTCAGTTGTTTCGCATTTTGAAAGCGGTGGATGTCACCAATCTCTCCAATTAATCGGCACGCCGTTGAATCGCCAATTCCAGGAATCGATCGAAATACTAGATATTCTTTTCGTCCTTCCGACAATTCCACCATCTGTTTCACAAGCGTATCTTTCTTCTCTTGTAAATCCGCAATGCGAGCTGCGTAATCTCGTGCTTGATCACAACGAATATCTGTTGGTTTAATCGCGGGGTAACTATTTTCAGCTGCTTCTAATAATGTAATAGCTTTAGCCTCCGCACGCATTAGCGAGAGGTTTTTTCGCGTATTGGCCTTTAAACGATTTTTAATCATCGTTTTTGAATGGGCTTGTAAAAGTGCGGGGTGTGGATAGAGTTGTACAATATTTAAAAATAGTGCTGAACTCGGTGTAATCAGCTTTTCTAATTCTGGAAAACTCAGCTGTAAAATGGCATGCATTCTACTTTTGAGTAAAATGATTTCTTCATCAATTTCATCGTAGTAACGAGTCAGTGCACGCATCTGTTCATAATAATCGTCTTGTATGTACGTTATTTCGCGTTCCATTTTAAAATGAGTCTTCGCAAGTTCATGGGCATCACTAATATCGGTTTTATGACGACGCATCGTTGCCATCTGTAAATTCGCTTCAAGTGGATTCATGCGGCAGTATGCGTAGCCGTAATCTTTGAAAAATGCTTCGATAGGTTTTGAATAGGTACCTGTTGCTTCAAATACGATAGCTGGTGCTTGTCCATCTTGTTTTGACATCTCTACTATTCGTTCGTTTAATCGCTCAAAATCACCGCGTGTATGAAGTAGCACACCTTCGAATTCACATTGGCGGTGACCATCATAAATCGCAACAGTACTTTTTCCTTTACTGACATCTAACGCAATGACATGTTTCATCTCATTCTTCTCCTTTTGACCAATCATAGAAGCCTTCACAGTACCTTATTGATTCCACTTTCTTATACACGATCTCTTAGGACCCAACATACTAAACTGATTCCTCTAAGGGTATGAAGTTAGCCGGTTTTATATACGGACTCACAAATGGTCCCAGAGGCTGGTCGACTTTTCTTCACTTCTACAATAAAAAATAGTAGCACAAACCATGGCCTTGGTTTGTACTACTAATGTTAGTATGTTTTTAATGCAAAAAAATGGACACTATGAAAATTATAAAAATATTCGCTTCTATGTAATAATCAAGTTAAGATGGAATCACATCATATGTTTAAAGGGGAAAATAACTTGAAGACAATACTTACGAAAACATTAACGATGGATGCAGATTCATTTTTTTATAGCTATAAAAAGCAGACAGAGACTCAGCAAGCACATGTGTTTTTAGAAAGTGGACGTGGTGGACATTTTTCAATAGCTGCGTGGAATCCATTAGTTACCGCACAATCAGTAGAGGGTGGGCTTTTAGTAAATTGGAGAAATGGTAGACAAGAAGTTTTACAAGGTGAGTCCCTCGACTTATTGGAAGAGCTTGTGGCGGAATATCGGGTTACTTATAATGCAGAGCTTCCTGTTTTTCAGGGAGGGGCTATTGGATTCGTTGCGTATGATTATGCCCGTAAAATTGAGGAGCTTCCTAATACGGCAATAGATGACCTACAAGTACCAGATATCTATTATTATATTTTTGATTGTTGGGCAGTACATGATGTGAAAACAAATACAGTGACACTTATGAAGCTAGAAGATAATGAGGTCAACTTGGAAGAATGGGCTAACAACTGGCATGTTGCAGCACAGGCTGGATTAGGCGCGCGCAAATTTGAAAAAACAAATGCTACAGAAGTTATGAATGATGAGAACGAATTACTTGTTTCATTTGCAGGAGCTGATTTCGAGGCAGCGGTTAAAAAAATACAAACGTATATCGCGCAAGGTGATGTCTTTCAGGTGAATTTATCTGTTCGTCAGTCTAAGAACCTAAATGCAACTGCAATGGATGTCTATGAGGCACTTCGAGCGTTTAATCCGTCACCATATATGGCTTATATTGAAGCACCTGATTTTGCTGTTGTTTCTGGATCACCAGAATTATTAGTCAAGCGTCAAGGCAATGAGTTGTCGACGAGACCAATTGCGGGTACTCGACCAAGAGGAAAATCCGAAGTGGAAGATTTAGCATTGGCTCAGGAGTTAATTGATAATGAAAAAGAGCGTGCTGAGCATGTAATGTTAGTGGATTTAGAGCGTAATGATTTAGGCCGAGTATCGACCTATGGAACAGTGGAAGTGGATGAGTTTATGGTCATTGAGCGCTATTCACATGTTATGCACATCGTTTCAAATGTGCGAGGAGAAATAGCAGAAGGCAAAACGAATGCAGATGTTATTCGTGCAATGTTCCCAGGTGGGACAATTACGGGAGCGCCAAAGATCCGCACTATGGAAATTATTGAAGAATTGGAGCCTGTACGACGTGGTTTATATACAGGCTCAATCGGCTGGCTAGGCTTTACCGGTGATATGGAGTTTAATATTGTGATCCGTACAGCATTTATAAAAGATGGGGTTGCGCATATTCAGGCTGGCGCAGGCATTGTCATTGACTCTGTTCCCGAAAGAGAGTATCAGGAATCTTTAAACAAAGCGAAGGCAATGTGGCAGGCGAAGGCAATGGCAGAGGAGCGAGCAAAATGATTTTAATGATCGACAATTATGATTCATTTATTTATAACATCGTCCAATATTTGGGTGAATTTGGTCATGAGATAGTTGTGAAACGTAATGATGTTATGACAGTAGAGGAAATAGAACAACTTGCACCTGATATGATTGTTATTTCTCCAGGACCTTGTAGTCCGAATGAGGCGGGTGAAAGCCTGAACATTATTAAATATTTCGCGGGAAATATTCCGATTTTAGGGGTTTGCCTTGGACATCAGGCACTTGCACAGGTATTTGGTGGCAATGTCATACGAGCGGAACGTCTAATGCATGGTAAGACATCACCCGTGCTGCATGCAGAAGTAGGTTTGCATAAAGGTATGCCAAATCCATTCCAAGCAACTCGCTATCACTCTCTTATTGTAGAAAAGGAGACATTACCAGCGTGTCTAGAAGTAACAGCTTGGACAGAAGAGGGAGAAATTATGGGTCTTCGTCATAAGGAATATCCAATTGAGGGTGTACAATATCATCCAGAATCCATTATGACGGAGCAAGGGAAAAAACTTCTTCGCCAATTTATAGAGATGTATGTAGAAGGAGTGAAATAGATGCAGTGCTGGATGAATGGAAACTATATGGCGGCCCAGGATTTGCGAATTTCGCCATTTGATCATGGGTTTTTATACGGTTTGGGATTTTTTGAAACGTTCCGAACATATAGGGGTCAGGTATTCTGCTGGGAAGAACATATGGAAAGATTACAGCATGCTTTATCACAATATCACATTCATTTAACCTATTCTGAAAATGTATTACTTGAGGTTGTACAACAACTAAATCAACTGGCAGGCGGTCAGGATGGCTACTTCCGTTTAAATGTATCCGCTGGAGAGCATAATATTGGATTACAGCCAACAGAATATAGGCAACCCAATGTCATCATTTTTCGCAAGGAACTTCAGGACACACCGCGTGGTACTGAAAAGATTGCACAATGGCTTACTACAACACGCAATACACCTGAACAAGGGGTACGAGTTAAATCACATCATTATGGCAACAACGTACTTGGTCGCTTTGAAATACCATCACTGGCCAAACAAGAAGGTTTCTTTTTAACGGAACAAGGCTATGTGGCTGAAGGTGTGACATCAAATGTTTTTTGGGTAAAAAATGATATACTATATACGCCTTCCTTGGAGACAGGTATTTTACCAGGGATTATTCGTGCATGGGTTATAGAGAAGGCCAATGTGCTAGATATCGAAGTACAGCAAGGCTTTTATACAAAAGAAGACTTACTACAAAGTGCGGAATGCTTCATTACCAATTCAGTACAAGAGCTTGTGCCTATTAGTAGCTTGGAGAACCAGCGATTTTTTGGCAATAAAGGACCTATTTATTCGCTTTTGCATGGGGCATTTATTCAAGAAGTGGAGCAAGGATAAAGGAGCGTTTACATGCTAGAAAAATATACGAAACCATTAACGATTAATGGTATTACATTAGACTATACACAAGAAACATTTGTTATGGGGATTCTAAATGTTACACCAGACTCCTTCTCTGATGGAGGAAAGTATAACAATGTGGTGGCTGCTGTTGCTCAAGCGAAAAAAATGGTAGCTGAAGGAGCAAAAATCATTGATGTAGGTGGGGAATCTACACGTCCAGGGTATGAACGAATTTCAGATGAAGAAGAAATTGCACGCATTGTGCCTGTTATTCAAGCATTGGCAAAAGAAGTAAAGGCCGTTATTTCTGTTGATACGTATAAAGCAAGTGTAGCGCGTGCTGCAATTGAAGCGGGCGCACATATCATCAATGATATTTGGGGAGCGAAAGCAGAACCAGAAATTGCTCAGGTGGCTGCAGATTTACATGTTCCTATCATTTTAATGCATAATCGTGAAAATATGGATTATGGCATTGATTTTTGGACGACTGCAAAGGCAGATTTAGAAAAAAGTATTGCCATCGCACAGCAAGCTGGAGTCCCTGATCATCATATCATCTTAGATCCAGGTATTGGCTTTGCTAAAAATACTGCACAAAATATAGCTATGATGCAACACTTAACGGAATTAGTGGCTATGGGCTATCCGGTATTATTAGCAACATCACGTAAATCAATGATTGGTAATGTTTTAAAGCTACCTGTTGAGGAGCGTCTTGAAGGGACAAGTGCAACGGTGGCTTATGGAATTGAAAAGGGCTGTCATATGATCAGAGTTCACGATGTAAAGGAAATGGCGCGTACAACACATATGGCGGATGTATTAGTGGGTAAACGTTTGTTTAAGGAGGAAGCTTGATGGATTATATTCATTTAAAGGACATGCAGTTTTATGGCTATCATGGTGTGTTAGCCGCGGAAACGACTCTAGGTCAACGCTTCCGAGCAAATGTTTCGCTTGCAGTAGATATGACAAAAGCTGGGGAAACGGATGATCTTTCTTATACAGTTAATTATGCAGAGGTATATGCGTTATGTCGTGATATTGTAGAAGGCGAACCGTTTAAGCTTATTGAGGCTCTTGTTGTGAAAATAGCGAATGTAATTTTAGCAACCTATCCGGATAAAGTAGAGGGCGTTCGTGTAGAGCTCATTAAACCAGACCCACCCATTCATGGTTATTACAAAGAGGTCTCTGTTGAGGTAACGAGAGGTGATTTCTAATGAAGGATGTCTATTTATCTATCGGAACAAATATGGGAGAGAGATATGAAAATCTTCAGCACGCAGTAGCCCTTTTAAAGGAAAAGAAGGAAATTGAGCTAATCCGTGTTTCATCTGTTTATGAAACAGCAGCTGTAGGTTACACGGACCAGGCAGATTTTTTAAATATAGCTGTTCATCTAAAAACAGATATATCGTCTACTGAGATGTTGAAGATTTGCCAAGCAATCGAACAGGAATTAGGGCGTGTAAGAGAATTCCGCTGGGGCCCACGGGTTATTGACCTTGACATTTTACTTTACAATCAAGAGAATATTGAAACGGAGAACTTAATTGTTCCTCATCCAAGAATGTATGAGCGAGCATTCGTCCTAGTACCACTTGTAGAGATTACACCATCACCACTGGATGAACAGCTACAACAAGCGCATGTTCTGTTACAGCAAATGGATTGTGAAAAGGAAGGCGTGATCTTCTGGAAACTTTTTAATGAACCTTCAACGGTGAATTAAGTAATGGTGTAGGAATGAATTATCAGCGTATAGCATTAACGATAGCTAGAGAAAAATAGGTAAAGCCTATAGAGGAGGAAGAAAAACGTTGGGTCAGTCAACAGAGAAGCCATTTCAAATTGGCGATATTGTCATGGACAATCGAGTAGTATTAGCGCCAATGGCTGGGATTTGTAACTCTGCTTTCCGATTAACGGTTAAGGAGTTTGGTGCAGGTCTCGTATACGCTGAAATGATTAGTGATAAGGGCATTGTTCAAAAAAATGAAAAAACATTAGGTATGCTTTATATCGATGAACGTGAAAATCCTCTGTCATTGCAAATCTTTGGTGGGGATAAAGCAACCTTAGTGGAAGCAGCGAAATATGTGGATGAAAATACAACTGCTGATATTATTGATATCAACATGGGATGCCCTGTTAATAAAATCATAAAATGTGAAGCGGGTGCACGCTTGCTACTTAATCCAGATAAAGTATATGAAATGGTAGCGGCTGTTGTGGATGCCGTCAAAAAACCAGTTAGCGTAAAAATGCGTATTGGCTGGGACGAAGAGCATATTTTTGCAATTGAAAATGCCCAAGCTGTGGAGCGGGCAGGTGCATCTGCAGTAGCAGTTCATGGTCGTACACGTGTACAAATGTATGAAGGTAAAGCGAACTGGGATTACATTCGTCAAGTGAAGGAAAATGTCAGCATTCCTGTGCTTGGTAATGGGGACGTGGAAACACCACAAGACGCGAAACGCATGCTTGAAACTACAGGTGTAGATGCAGTAATGATTGGACGTGCTGCTTTAGGTAATCCATGGATGATCTACCGTACGGTTCAATACCTAGAAACAGGTGAATTAAAAGAAGAACCAGGTGTACGTGAAAAAATGGATGTATGTCTATTACACTTTGAACGACTTCTTCAATTAAAAGGAGAAGGAATTGCAGTTCGGGAAATGCGTAAACATGCATCATGGTATTTAAAAGGGATTCGCGGCAATGGTAAAGCACGCAATGCTATTAACCAAACTGAAACTGCGGCAGAGCTTCGCGCATTGTTAAATGGTCTTGTACAGGAGTATGAAGAAAGCGAATCTAAATTGATTGTTCCAGAAGCCAAAGAATTAATTATATAGATACATGATGGGCATCTCTACAATTTGGTAGAGACGCCTTTTAGCTGCAACTTAAATTTTTCGAATTATTAATTATTTTGTATTAGGTTGAAAATAAACTGAAACAGATGATTACAGCACTAAAATTGTGTACAATAGAAATATTATGGACGTAAACGCGGACAATTTACTTAAGGAGTGAAACAAGTGTCAAATATAGAAGAATTAAATGATCAACTATTGGTGAGACGCCAAAAGATGACAACTATACTAGAAAACGGACAAGATCCATTTGGAAGCCGTTTTGAGCGTACACATTTATCCACAGAAGTACGTGAGCAATTTGCAGATCAAACAAAAGAGCAGCTTGAGGAAAACCTTCAAGAGGTTATTATTGCGGGCCGTATTATGACGAAACGTGGTAAAGGAAAAGCTGGATTTGCGCATATTCAGGATTTAAGTGGTCAAATTCAAATTTATGTTCGCCAAGATCATGTAGGCGAAGAAGCGTATGAATTATTTAAACAAGCTGATTTAGGAGACATCGTAGGTGTGCGCGGTAACGTATTCCGTACACAAGTGGGAGAACTTTCTGTAAAGGCTGAGGAATTCACGTTCCTGACAAAAGCGCTACGTCCTATGCCAGAGAAATTCCATGGCTTACAGGATGTTGAGCAACGTTATCGCCAACGTTACCTAGATTTAATGACAAACGAAGATAGCAAAAAAACATTTATCACTCGTTCTAAAATTATCCGTGCAATCCGTAATTATTTAGATAATGCTGGATACTTAGAAGTAGAAACACCAATGCTTCACACAATTGCTGGTGGCGCAGCTGCTCGTCCATTTATTACGCATCACAATGCACTTGATATGGAATTATATATGCGAATTGCCATCGAATTGCACTTAAAACGTTTAATCGTTGGTGGTTTAGAGAAAGTTTACGAAATCGGACGTGTGTTCCGTAATGAAGGAATTTCTACACGCCACAACCCTGAATTTACAATGATTGAACTATACGAAGCATATGCTGATTATCAAGATATCATGTCTCTAACTGAAAACCTTATTGCACATGTTGCCCAAGAAGTTCTAGGTACAACAACAGTTCAATATGGAGAAGATCAAATTAATCTTGCGGTAGGTTGGAAACGAGTTCACATGGTAGATGCTGTAAAAGAGGCAACGGGTGTAGATTTCTGGCAGCCAATGACAAAAGAACAAGCACAAGCGCTTGCTAAAGAGCATGGAGTAGAAGTGAAGGATGTTCATGAAGTAGGTCATATTATCAATGAATTCTTTGAACAGAAAGTAGAAGAGACACTTGTACAGCCTACATTCGTATTTGGTCATCCAGTAGAAATCTCACCTCTTGCGAAGAAAAATCCAGAGGACGAGCGTTTTACAGATCGCTTTGAGTTATTCATCGTTCGTCGTGAACATGCAAATGCCTTCACGGAGTTAAATGACCCAATCGACCAACGCCAACGCTTTGAAGCGCAATTAGCAGAAAAAGAAGCAGGTAATGATGAGGCACATGAAATGGACAATGATTTCATTGAAGCATTAGAATACGGTATGCCTCCAACAGGTGGTCTAGGTATCGGTATTGACCGCTTAATCATGCTACTAACAAATTCACCATCAATTCGTGATGTATTATTGTTCCCAACAATGCGTCATATTACAAAATAGTAAATTGTAGTGTAGGTTTTTCATAGAGCTATAAAAGAGCAGTAATGTATGAAGAGGAGAATTCACAAGATAAGTGAATTCTCTTCTTTTTGTTCAATGAAAAAAATTAAGTTGTTTAAACGTTGATTAAATTTAGGTTATACTTTTATAGTTCTATGTTTTTCAATACAATAAGTATAAAAAAGAAGTATTTTATTGGGGGCTTATAATGAATTACAAAATTATTAACAAACAAGTATTTGAACAGGCACAATTACGTTCTGTTTCCGATGTTCCATTTACGGAGGAAGAGCTCGAGCATGGTATGAAATTAGTCGTTGCTAAAAAAGACGAGACGCTTACCTTATATTTAGTGGAAATAGATGGCCACAAGAAATTTGAAGTTCGTTGGGATGATTCTTCTGAAATCTTCAGTGGCTGGTATTCCGCATGGGATAATTTCTTATGGTGCTTAAACATAGTCGATCCTCAAAGTAATGACATAAAATAGGGGCATCTTAGAAATAAGCAGGCGCTAAAGTACAGAAGACGTACTTTAGCGCCTGCTTATTTTAGGTTGGGATTGAAGTAACATAGATTGTAGTTACAGTTATAGTTATTATGAAGGAATAAACGGTTTTGTATGATTTGTAGTTTTTATCAAGGAAGAAGGACATCTGTAAAAGAATGATCTCTTATATAAAGTAATGATTTTGTTAGCTACAACTACCAACTTTAAGAGCTATAAAATTATTAGTATTTTAATTTTAAATGTTGAGATTTAATAGAAAGAGATGTATAGTAAAACAAATAATTAAGTAAGAAACGAGAATACGATAATTAAAACTCTCGTAAATGCAAAAAATAGCTTATAAAATCAATTTTATTAAAATAAAATAGAATTTGTGTAAAAAACACTTGCGAAGTTTTTTATAACGTGATAAATTATTACTTGTCGTTAAGACAACGCAATTAACAACATCGAGCTTCAAAAATGAATTTGAAAAAAGATGTTGACAGAAATAAATGATTATAATATAATATAAAAGTTGTCTCTGATAATTTTTGAATAACTTTTTAGAAAAAGTGTTGACAACGAAATGAAGAAATGTTATAATATAAAAGTTGCTGTCGAAAGATGGTTACGAAATGAACCTTGAAAACTGAACAAGCAAAACGTAATCAATAAAGTTTTAAGTAGCTAGCTTCGGCGAGTGAACGAAACAAAAATTTTGGACATCAAAATTGATGCCAGCAAAACAATTTGAGCTAATCAAATTTCTTTTATGGAGAGTTTGATCCTGGCTCAGGACGAACGCTGGCGGCGTGCCTAATACATGCAAGTCGAGCGAACAGAGAAGGAGCTTGCTCCTTCGACGTTAGCGGCGGACGGGTGAGTAACACGTGGGCAACCTACCCTATAGTTTGGGATAACTCCGGGAAACCGGGGCTAATACCGAATAATTTGTTTCACCTCATGGTGAAACACTGAAAGACGGTTTCGGCTGTCGCTATAGGATGGGCCCGCGGCGCATTAGCTAGTTGGTGAGGTAACGGCTCACCAAGGCGACGATGCGTAGCCGACCTGAGAGGGTGATCGGCCACACTGGGACTGAGACACGGCCCAGACTCCTACGGGAGGCAGCAGTAGGGAATCTTCCACAATGGGCGAAAGCCTGATGGAGCAACGCCGCGTGAGTGAAGAAGGATTTCGGTTCGTAAAACTCTGTTGTAAGGGAAGAACAAGTACAGTAGTAACTGGCTGTACCTTGACGGTACCTTATTAGAAAGCCACGGCTAACTACGTGCCAGCAGCCGCGGTAATACGTAGGTGGCAAGCGTTGTCCGGAATTATTGGGCGTAAAGCGCGCGCAGGTGGTTTCTTAAGTCTGATGTGAAAGCCCACGGCTCAACCGTGGAGGGTCATTGGAAACTGGGAGACTTGAGTGCAGAAGAGGATAGTGGAATTCCAAGTGTAGCGGTGAAATGCGTAGAGATTTGGAGGAACACCAGTGGCGAAGGCGACTATCTGGTCTGTAACTGACACTGAGGCGCGAAAGCGTGGGGAGCAAACAGGATTAGATACCCTGGTAGTCCACGCCGTAAACGATGAGTGCTAAGTGTTAGGGGGTTTCCGCCCCTTAGTGCTGCAGCTAACGCATTAAGCACTCCGCCTGGGGAGTACGGTCGCAAGACTGAAACTCAAAGGAATTGACGGGGGCCCGCACAAGCGGTGGAGCATGTGGTTTAATTCGAAGCAACGCGAAGAACCTTACCAGGTCTTGACATCCCGTTGACCACTGTAGAGATATAGTTTCCCCTTCGGGGGCAACGGTGACAGGTGGTGCATGGTTGTCGTCAGCTCGTGTCGTGAGATGTTGGGTTAAGTCCCGCAACGAGCGCAACCCTTGATCTTAGTTGCCATCATTTAGTTGGGCACTCTAAGGTGACTGCCGGTGACAAACCGGAGGAAGGTGGGGATGACGTCAAATCATCATGCCCCTTATGACCTGGGCTACACACGTGCTACAATGGACGATACAAACGGTTGCCAACTCGCGAGAGGGAGCTAATCCGATAAAGTCGTTCTCAGTTCGGATTGTAGGCTGCAACTCGCCTACATGAAGCCGGAATCGCTAGTAATCGCGGATCAGCATGCCGCGGTGAATACGTTCCCGGGCCTTGTACACACCGCCCGTCACACCACGAGAGTTTGTAACACCCGAAGTCGGTGAGGTAACCTTTTGGAGCCAGCCGCCGAAGGTGGGATAGATGATTGGGGTGAAGTCGTAACAAGGTAGCCGTATCGGAAGGTGCGGCTGGATCACCTCCTTTCTAAGGATTATTTCGGAATACAAACCTTGGGTTTGTAAGATTACGTTTTGCGTTCAGTTTTGAAGGTTCATTCTTCTGAATGAAATGCTTCAAAACTTGTTCTTTGAAAACTGGATAAAACGACATTGAAATTGTAACAAACACATTTATTTTTTAAGTTTTTTATAGGCTTAATAACTTGGTTAAGTTATTAAGGGCGCACGGCGAATGCCTTGGCACTAGGAGCCGAAGAAGGACGGCACTAACACCGATATGCTTCGGGGAGCTGTAAGTGAGCTTTGATCCGGAGATTTCCGAATGGGGGAACCCACTACGTTTAATCGCGTAGTATCTTGACGTGAATACATAGCGTCTTGAAGGCAGACCCAGGGAACTGAAACATCTAAGTACCTGGAGGAAGAGAAAGAAAAATCGATTCCCTGAGTAGCGGCGAGCGAAACGGGAAGAGCCCAAACCAAGAGGCTTGCCTCTTGGGGTTGTAGGACACTCAATACGGAGTTACAAAAGAGCGAGTTAGATGAAGCGACTTGGAAAGGTCCGCCAGAGCAGGTAAAAGCCCTGTAGTCGAAAGTTCGTTCCCTCCTGAGTGGATCCTGAGTACGGCGGAACACGTGAAATTCCGTCGGAATCCGGGAGGACCATCTCCCAAGGCTAAATACTACCTAGTGACCGATAGTGAACCAGTACCGTGAGGGAAAGGTGAAAAGCACCCCGGAAGGGGAGTGAAAGAGATCCTGAAACCGTGTGCCTACAAGTAGTTAGAGCCCGTTAATGGGTGATAGCGTGCCTTTTGTAGAATGAACCGGCGAGTTACGATTACGTGCGAGGTTAAGCTTTAGAAGGCGGAGCCGCAGCGAAAGCGAGTCTGAATAGGGCGAAATAGTACGTGGTCGTAGACCCGAAACCAGGTGATCTACCCATGTCCAGGGTGAAGGTGAGGTAACACTTACTGGAGGCCCGAACCCACGCACGTTGAAAAGTGCGGGGATGAGGTGTGGGTAGCGGAGAAATTCCAATCGAACTTGGAGATAGCTGGTTCTCTCCGAAATAGCTTTAGGGCTAGCCTCGTGATGAGAATACTGGAGGTAGAGCACTGTTTGGACTAGGGGGCCATCCCGGTTTACCGAATTCAGACAAACTCCGAATGCCAGATATTTATACACGGGAGTCAGACTGCGAGTGATAAGATCCGTAGTCAAAAGGGAAACAGCCCAGACCACCAGCTAAGGTCCCAAAGTAATCGTTAAGTGGAAAAGGATGTGGCGTTGCACAGACAACCAGGATGTTGGCTTAGAAGCAGCCATCATTTAAAGAGTGCGTAATAGCTCACTGGTCGAGTGACGCTGCGCCGAAAATGTATCGGGGCTAAACGATTCACCGAAGCTGTGGATTGACATCTACGATGTCAGTGGTAGGAGAGCGTTCTAAGTGCGTTGAAGTCAGACCGGAAGGACTGGTGGAGCGCTTAGAAGTGAGAATGCCGGTATGAGTAGCGAAAGACGGGTGAGAATCCCGTCCACCGTATGACTAAGGTTTCCTGAGGAAGGCTCGTCCGCTCAGGGTTAGTCGGGACCTAAGCCGAGGCCGATAGGCGTAGGCGATGGACAACAGGTTGATATTCCTGTACCACCTCCTCACCGTTTGAGAAATGGGGGGACGCAGTAGGATAGGGTAAGCGCGCTGTTGGATATGCGCGTCCAAGCAGTAAGGCGTGTGTGTAGGCAAATCCGCACACTGTAACGTTGAGCTGTGATGGCGAGTCCGTATGGACGAAGTTCCTGATTTCACACTGCCAAGAAAAGCCTCTATCGAGGTGAGAGGTGCCCGTACCGCAAACCGACACAGGTAGTCGAGGAGAGAATCCTAAGGTGTGCGAGAGAACTCTCGTTAAGGAACTCGGCAAAATGACCCCGTAACTTCGGGAGAAGGGGTGCTCTTGAGCGTGCAAGCGCATGAGAGCCGCAGTGAATAGGCCCAGGCGACTGTTTAGCAAAAACACAGGTCTCTGCAAAACCGTAAGGTGACGTATAGGGGCTGACGCCTGCCCGGTGCTGGAAGGTTAAGAGGAGTGGTTAGCGCAAGCGAAGCTGCGAATTGAAGCCCCAGTAAACGGCGGCCGTAACTATAACGGTCCTAAGGTAGCGAAATTCCTTGTCGGGTAAGTTCCGACCCGCACGAAAGGCGTAACGATCTGGGCACTGTCTCAACGAGAGACTCGGTGAAATTATAGTACCTGTGAAGATGCAGGTTACCCGCGACAGGACGGAAAGACCCCGTGGAGCTTTACTGTAGCCTGATATTGAATTTTGGTACAACTTGTACAGGATAGGTAGGAGCCAGAGATCTCGGAGCGCCAGCTTCGAAGGAGGCGTCGGTGGGATACTACCCTGGTTGTATTGAAATTCTAACCCATGCCCCTTAGCGGGGCAGGAGACAGTGTCAGGCGGACAGTTTGACTGGGGCGGTCGCCTCCTAAAAGGTAACGGAGGCGCCCAAAGGTTCCCTCAGAATGGTTGGAAATCATTCGTAGAGTGTAAAGGCACAAGGGAGCTTGACTGCGAGACCTACAAGTCGAGCAGGGTCGAAAGACGGGCTTAGTGATCCGGTGGTTCCGCATGGAAGGGCCATCGCTCAACGGATAAAAGCTACCCCGGGGATAACAGGCTTATCTCCCCCAAGAGTCCACATCGACGGGGAGGTTTGGCACCTCGATGTCGGCTCATCGCATCCTGGGGCTGTAGTCGGTCCCAAGGGTTGGGCTGTTCGCCCATTAAAGCGGTACGCGAGCTGGGTTCAGAACGTCGTGAGACAGTTCGGTCCCTATCCGTCGTGGGCGTAGGAAATTTGAGAGGAGCTGTCCTTAGTACGAGAGGACCGGGATGGACACACCGCTGGTGTACCAGTTGTCTTGCCAAAGGCATCGCTGGGTAGCTATGTGTGGACGGGATAAGTGCTGAAAGCATCTAAGCATGAAGCCCCCCTCAAGATGAGATTTCCCATTACGCAAGTAAGTAAGATCCCTCAAAGACGATGAGGTAGATAGGTTCGAGGTGGAAGTGTGGTGACACATGGAGCTGACGAATACTAATCGATCGAGGACTTAACCAAAAAAGTTTGAAACATTCAATGCATCGTTTATCCAGTTTTGAAAGAACAAGAAAGTTTTGAAAAAAGCTTGCATTTATAATGAAATATGTTATAATAAATCTTGTCTTTTAAAAAGTCTAGTGATGATGGCAAAGAGGTCACACCCGTTCCCATACCGAACACGGAAGTTAAGCTCTTTAGCGCCGATGGTAGTTGGGGGCTTCCCCCTGTGAGAGTAGGACGTCGCTAGGCATATTACCCAGGAGGATTAGCTCAGCTGGGAGAGCATCTGCCTTACAAGCAGAGGGTCGGCGGTTCGAGCCCGTCATCCTCCACCATATGCCGGTTTAGCTCAGCAGGTAGAGCAACTGACTTGTAATCAGTAGGTCGTGGGTTCGATTCCTATAGCCGGCACCATTTTTTCGAGCCATTAGCTCAGTTGGTAGAGCATCTGACTTTTAATCAGAGGGTCGAAGGTTCGAGTCCTTCATGGCTCACCATTTTTGAAATAATAATAAGCGGGTGTGGCGGAATTGGCAGACGCACTAGACTTAGGATCTAGCGCCGCAAGGCGTGGGGGTTCGACTCCCTTCACCCGCACCATTATTTTCATTGCCAGATAAAAAACTTATGCACATGCGGAAGTAGTTCAGTGGTAGAACACCACCTTGCCAAGGTGGGGGTCGCGAGTTCGAACCTCGTCTTCCGCTCCAAATGTGCCGGGGTGGCGGAACTGGCAGACGCACAGGACTTAAAATCCTGCGGTAGGTGACTACCGTACCGGTTCGATTCCGGTCCTCGGCACCATTTTAATGCGCCCGTAGCTCAATTGGATAGAGCGTCTGACTACGGATCAGAAGGTTATGGGTTCGACTCCTGTCGGGCGCGCCAAAAGAACAACGGGAAGTAGCTCAGCTTGGTAGAGCACTTGGTTTGGGACCAAGGGGTCGCAGGTTCGAATCCTGTCTTCCCGACCATTTCCTATAAATTATGGGGCCTTAGCTCAGCTGGGAGAGCGCCTGCCTTGCACGCAGGAGGTCAGCGGTTCGATCCCGCTAGGCTCCACCAAGTCAATTTATGAACCTTGAAAACTGAACAAGCAAAACGTAATCAATAAAGTTTTAAGTAGCTAGCTTCGGCGAGTGAACGAAACAAAAATTTTGGACATCAAAATTGATGCCAGCAAAACAATTTGAGCTAATCAAATTTCTTTTATGGAGAGTTTGATCCTGGCTCAGGACGAACGCTGGCGGCGTGCCTAATACATGCAAGTCGAGCGAACAGAGAAGGAGCTTGCTCCTTCGACGTTAGCGGCGGACGGGTGAGTAACACGTGGGCAACCTACCCTATAGTTTGGGATAACTCCGGGAAACCGGGGCTAATACCGAATAATTTGTTTCACCTCATGGTGAAACACTGAAAGACGGTTTCGGCTGTCGCTATAGGATGGGCCCGCGGCGCATTAGCTAGTTGGTGAGGTAACGGCTCACCAAGGCGACGATGCGTAGCCGACCTGAGAGGGTGATCGGCCACACTGGGACTGAGACACGGCCCAGACTCCTACGGGAGGCAGCAGTAGGGAATCTTCCACAATGGGCGAAAGCCTGATGGAGCAACGCCGCGTGAGTGAAGAAGGATTTCGGTTCGTAAAACTCTGTTGTAAGGGAAGAACAAGTACAGTAGTAACTGGCTGTACCTTGACGGTACCTTATTAGAAAGCCACGGCTAACTACGTGCCAGCAGCCGCGGTAATACGTAGGTGGCAAGCGTTGTCCGGAATTATTGGGCGTAAAGCGCGCGCAGGTGGTTTCTTAAGTCTGATGTGAAAGCCCACGGCTCAACCGTGGAGGGTCATTGGAAACTGGGAGACTTGAGTGCAGAAGAGGATAGTGGAATTCCAAGTGTAGCGGTGAAATGCGTAGAGATTTGGAGGAACACCAGTGGCGAAGGCGACTATCTGGTCTGTAACTGACACTGAGGCGCGAAAGCGTGGGGAGCAAACAGGATTAGATACCCTGGTAGTCCACGCCGTAAACGATGAGTGCTAAGTGTTAGGGGGTTTCCGCCCCTTAGTGCTGCAGCTAACGCATTAAGCACTCCGCCTGGGGAGTACGGTCGCAAGACTGAAACTCAAAGGAATTGACGGGGGCCCGCACAAGCGGTGGAGCATGTGGTTTAATTCGAAGCAACGCGAAGAACCTTACCAGGTCTTGACATCCCGTTGACCACTGTAGAGATATAGTTTCCCCTTCGGGGGCAACGGTGACAGGTGGTGCATGGTTGTCGTCAGCTCGTGTCGTGAGATGTTGGGTTAAGTCCCGCAACGAGCGCAACCCTTGATCTTAGTTGCCATCATTTAGTTGGGCACTCTAAGGTGACTGCCGGTGACAAACCGGAGGAAGGTGGGGATGACGTCAAATCATCATGCCCCTTATGACCTGGGCTACACACGTGCTACAATGGACGATACAAACGGTTGCCAACTCGCGAGAGGGAGCTAATCCGATAAAGTCGTTCTCAGTTCGGATTGTAGGCTGCAACTCGCCTACATGAAGCCGGAATCGCTAGTAATCGCGGATCAGCATGCCGCGGTGAATACGTTCCCGGGCCTTGTACACACCGCCCGTCACACCACGAGAGTTTGTAACACCCGAAGTCGGTGAGGTAACCTTTTGGAGCCAGCCGCCGAAGGTGGGATAGATGATTGGGGTGAAGTCGTAACAAGGTAGCCGTATCGGAAGGTGCGGCTGGATCACCTCCTTTCTAAGGATTATTTCGGAATACAAACCTTGGGTTTGTAAGATTACGTTTTGCGTTCAGTTTTGAAGGTTTATGAAATATAATAAAACTTCTAAGAGGGCCTATAGCTCAGCTGGTTAGAGCGCACGCCTGATAAGCGTGAGGTCGATGGTTCGAGTCCATTTAGGCCCACCATATATACCTCTTGGGGCCTTAGCTCAGCTGGGAGAGCGCCTGCCTTGCACGCAGGAGGTCAGCGGTTCGATCCCGCTAGGCTCCACCATTTTTTTGTTCTTTGAAAACTGGATAAAACGACATTGAAATTGTAACAAACACATTTATTTTTTAAGTTTTTTTATAGGCTTAATAACTTGGTTAAGTTATTAAGGGCGCACGGCGAATGCCTTGGCACTAGGAGCCGAAGAAGGACGGCACTAACACCGATATGCTTCGGGGAGCTGTAAGTGAGCTTTGATCCGGAGATTTCCGAATGGGGGAACCCACTACGTTTAATCGCGTAGTATCTTGACGTGAATACATAGCGTCTTGAAGGCAGACCCAGGGAACTGAAACATCTAAGTACCTGGAGGAAGAGAAAGAAAAATCGATTCCCTGAGTAGCGGCGAGCGAAACGGGAAGAGCCCAAACCAAGAGGCTTGCCTCTTGGGGTTGTAGGACACTCAATACGGAGTTACAAAAGAGCGAGTTAGATGAAGCGACTTGGAAAGGTCCGCCAGAGCAGGTAAAAGCCCTGTAGTCGAAAGTTCGTTCCCTCCTGAGTGGATCCTGAGTACGGCGGAACACGTGAAATTCCGTCGGAATCCGGGAGGACCATCTCCCAAGGCTAAATACTACCTAGTGACCGATAGTGAACCAGTACCGTGAGGGAAAGGTGAAAAGCACCCCGGAAGGGGAGTGAAAGAGATCCTGAAACCGTGTGCCTACAAGTAGTTAGAGCCCGTTAATGGGTGATAGCGTGCCTTTTGTAGAATGAACCGGCGAGTTACGATTACGTGCGAGGTTAAGCTTTAGAAGGCGGAGCCGCAGCGAAAGCGAGTCTGAATAGGGCGAAATAGTACGTGGTCGTAGACCCGAAACCAGGTGATCTACCCATGTCCAGGGTGAAGGTGAGGTAACACTTACTGGAGGCCCGAACCCACGCACGTTGAAAAGTGCGGGGATGAGGTGTGGGTAGCGGAGAAATTCCAATCGAACTTGGAGATAGCTGGTTCTCTCCGAAATAGCTTTAGGGCTAGCCTCGTGATGAGAATACTGGAGGTAGAGCACTGTTTGGACTAGGGGGCCATCCCGGTTTACCGAATTCAGACAAACTCCGAATGCCAGATATTTATACACGGGAGTCAGACTGCGAGTGATAAGATCCGTAGTCAAAAGGGAAACAGCCCAGACCACCAGCTAAGGTCCCAAAGTAATCGTTAAGTGGAAAAGGATGTGGCGTTGCACAGACAACCAGGATGTTGGCTTAGAAGCAGCCATCATTTAAAGAGTGCGTAATAGCTCACTGGTCGAGTGACGCTGCGCCGAAAATGTATCGGGGCTAAACGATTCACCGAAGCTGTGGATTGACATCTACGATGTCAGTGGTAGGAGAGCGTTCTAAGTGCGTTGAAGTCAGACCGGAAGGACTGGTGGAGCGCTTAGAAGTGAGAATGCCGGTATGAGTAGCGAAAGACGGGTGAGAATCCCGTCCACCGTATGACTAAGGTTTCCTGAGGAAGGCTCGTCCGCTCAGGGTTAGTCGGGACCTAAGCCGAGGCCGATAGGCGTAGGCGATGGACAACAGGTTGATATTCCTGTACCACCTCCTCACCGTTTGAGAAATGGGGGGACGCAGTAGGATAGGGTAAGCGCGCTGTTGGATATGCGCGTCCAAGCAGTAAGGCGTGTGTGTAGGCAAATCCGCACACTGTAACGTTGAGCTGTGATGGCGAGTCCGTATGGACGAAGTTCCTGATTTCACACTGCCAAGAAAAGCCTCTATCGAGGTGAGAGGTGCCCGTACCGCAAACCGACACAGGTAGTCGAGGAGAGAATCCTAAGGTGTGCGAGAGAACTCTCGTTAAGGAACTCGGCAAAATGACCCCGTAACTTCGGGAGAAGGGGTGCTCTTGAGCGTGCAAGCGCATGAGAGCCGCAGTGAATAGGCCCAGGCGACTGTTTAGCAAAAACACAGGTCTCTGCAAAACCGTAAGGTGACGTATAGGGGCTGACGCCTGCCCGGTGCTGGAAGGTTAAGAGGAGTGGTTAGCGCAAGCGAAGCTGCGAATTGAAGCCCCAGTAAACGGCGGCCGTAACTATAACGGTCCTAAGGTAGCGAAATTCCTTGTCGGGTAAGTTCCGACCCGCACGAAAGGCGTAACGATCTGGGCACTGTCTCAACGAGAGACTCGGTGAAATTATAGTACCTGTGAAGATGCAGGTTACCCGCGACAGGACGGAAAGACCCCGTGGAGCTTTACTGTAGCCTGATATTGAATTTTGGTACAACTTGTACAGGATAGGTAGGAGCCAGAGATCTCGGAGCGCCAGCTTCGAAGGAGGCGTCGGTGGGATACTACCCTGGTTGTATTGAAATTCTAACCCATGCCCCTTAGCGGGGCAGGAGACAGTGTCAGGCGGACAGTTTGACTGGGGCGGTCGCCTCCTAAAAGGTAACGGAGGCGCCCAAAGGTTCCCTCAGAATGGTTGGAAATCATTCGTAGAGTGTAAAGGCACAAGGGAGCTTGACTGCGAGACCTACAAGTCGAGCAGGGTCGAAAGACGGGCTTAGTGATCCGGTGGTTCCGCATGGAAGGGCCATCGCTCAACGGATAAAAGCTACCCCGGGGATAACAGGCTTATCTCCCCCAAGAGTCCACATCGACGGGGAGGTTTGGCACCTCGATGTCGGCTCATCGCATCCTGGGGCTGTAGTCGGTCCCAAGGGTTGGGCTGTTCGCCCATTAAAGCGGTACGCGAGCTGGGTTCAGAACGTCGTGAGACAGTTCGGTCCCTATCCGTCGTGGGCGTAGGAAATTTGAGAGGAGCTGTCCTTAGTACGAGAGGACCGGGATGGACACACCGCTGGTGTACCAGTTGTCTTGCCAAAGGCATCGCTGGGTAGCTATGTGTGGACGGGATAAGTGCTGAAAGCATCTAAGCATGAAGCCCCCCTCAAGATGAGATTTCCCATTACGCAAGTAAGTAAGATCCCTCAAAGACGATGAGGTAGATAGGTTCGAGGTGGAAGTGTGGTGACACATGGAGCTGACGAATACTAATCGATCGAGGACTTAACCAAAACGTTTGAACCATTCAATGCACGTTTATCCAGTTTTGAAAGAATAATTCTTTCAATTTAATACATGTCTAGTGATGATGGCAAAGAGGTCACACCCGTTCCCATACCGAACACGGAAGTTAAGCTCTTTAGCGCCGATGGTAGTTGGGGGCTTCCCCTTGTGAGAGTAGGACGTCGCTAGGCAAATGAAAGACCAGAGAATTTTTTCTCTGGTCTTTTTGCTGTATTCAAATTGAAGAAAGTTTAAAATAGGCTGTCTCTCAAAAAAGACAGCCTATATGCTTAAAACTCAAGAGCATGTCGAAGATCATTTATATAGGATTGACTCACTGGTAACTCACTTCCATCAATTAATGTAACAATAAAATTTGACGTTAAATCACGGGCCATTTTTTTGATGAAATGTATATTTACTATGTAAGATCTATGGATACGAATAAAACATGACGGTAATCTTAATTGAAGTTCTTTAAGCGTAATGCTCGTTTTAAACTGCTCACCATCTACATAAAACCATGTCTTTTTCTGTAGGCTTTCTATATGAGAAATTTTATTGATTGCCACAGGACTCCATTCCTCCTCTTGCTTTCCAGTTAAAAATTGAAACGGTTCTGCTTTTTTTGTTGTAAAAGATGACGGTAAGACAATGACTAGTGCAGCAGGCTTATTTTGAATGTATATGGGGTAACCAATGCCGTAATATGGCGTTTCGAATAGGGAATTATCTAATACGGCATCTGTTTTTTTGTGAGTCTGTAACACTTGGTAAGCAATACTCCCAGGTAATACTTGTTGACCTACCTCTAATTGAATACTTGTATGGCCAGAGTGAAAATAAATATAAGAATTTTCAACAGCAATTGCAATGGATGAATCAGCAGGAATCCAGTCTTTCAACATAAAAATATATTGTTGTGAAATATCTTTTACGAAAGAATTTAACTCATTGTTCATTGTGAATAGCCCCCTTGTTTGTAAACAGTCTTCCAAATTTCATCGTCAAAAAAGGTAGTTTTATCCTTAAAATTTGATCTTTTATCGAAAAATAATGAAAATTCAAACAGTCTGTTATATATTAATTTACAACAAATAAACCTGTTATGGAACAGATAATTAAAAGTTTTTTAACAGAGTATATTGTACACAAAGGGGAAGGTGGAATTTCAATATGTCAACTCGTCAAGAAAGAATCGAAGCTTTAGAAAAACAATGGGCTGAAAACCCACGCTGGGCTGGTATTGAACGCACATATTCAGCTGAAGAGGTTGTTAAATTACAGGGTACTGTAGTAATTGAACAAACATTAGCACAAAAAGGTGCTACTCGACTTTGGAATTCATTACATGAGGAACCGTTTATTAATGCATTGGGGGCATTAACGGGGAATCAGGCAGTACAACAAGTAAAAGCTGGATTAAAGGCTATCTATCTATCAGGATGGCAAGTAGCTGCAGATGCAAACCTGTCTGGACAAATGTATCCTGACCAATCATTATATCCTGCTAACTCTGTACCAGCAGTAGTAAAACGAATTAATCAAGCACTTCAACGTGCAGATCAAATTGATCATGCTGAAGGACGTGTCGATCAATTTGATTGGTTCGCACCAATCGTAGCAGATGCAGAAGCAGGTTTTGGTGGACCTCTGAACGTATTTGAGCTTGTAAAGGGTATGATTGAAGCTGGAGCAGCTGGTGTTCACTTAGAAGATCAATTAGCTTCCGAAAAGAAATGTGGACATCTTGGAGGTAAAGTATTACTTCCAACGCAAAATGCTGTTCGTAACTTAGTTGCTGCGCGTTTAGCAACAGATGTTATGGGTGTAGATACAATTCTAATCGCGCGTACCGATGCTGATGCTGCTGATATGGTTACTTCAGATATTGATCCACGTGATGCAGAGTTCATCACTGGTGAACGTACACCTGAAGGCTTCTTCCGTACAAAACCAGGTATCAAACAAGCAATTGCTCGTGGTTTAGCTTACGCACCATATGCAGATTTAATTTGGTGTGAAACTTCTAAACCATCACTTGAGGAAGCACGTGAATTTGCTGAAGCTATTCATGCAGAATTCCCAGGTAAAATGCTTGCATACAACTGCTCACCTTCATTCAACTGGAAAGCAAATCTTTCAGAAGAAGAAATTGCAGAGTATCAACGCGAACTTGGTAAATTAGGTTATAAATTCCAGTTTGTTACTTTAGCAGGTTTCCATGCACTTAACCACTCTATGTTTGAGCTTGCTCATGACTATAAAGATAATGGTATGGCTGCATATTCTAAGCTACAGCAAGCAGAGTTTGCTTCTGAGTCTAAAGGTTATACAGCTACACGTCACCAACGCGAAGTAGGTACTGGATACTTTGATGAAATCTCTCAAGTTATTTCAGGTGGTACTTCTTCTACAACAGCGATGGCAGGTTCTACTGAAACAGAACAGTTTGTATAAGTCGCCGTTTAAATACGTGTTTTCCTAAATTCATAATCATAGAATAGTCTCCTCCGCTCCTCCTAAAGCGGAGGATGACGAAACTAAAATGGCAAAGGTGGGTAAACAACTAATGGAACAAGCAACGACAGGTAAGCTTAAAATTGTTGGAGAACAAAACGAGCAAACTAATGAAATTTTAACACCTGAAGCTCTTGAGTTTGTTCTTGCCCTGCACGAAAAATTTGATGCTCGCCGTAAGGAGCTGTTGGAGGCTCGACAAGAACGCCAAAAACGCCTTGATGCGGGAGAGAAACTGGACTTCCTACCAGAGACAAAGCATATTCGTGAAGGTGATTGGGTAATTGCACCACTTCCAAATGACTTGCAAGATCGCCGTGTTGAAATTACAGGGCCAGTTGATCGGAAGATGGTTATTAATGCGTTAAATTCTGGAGCAAAAATGTTTATGGCATGCTTTGAGGATGCATCTTCTCCGACATGGGAAAATATGATTGGTGGTCAAATTAATATGCGTGATGCTATTAATAAGACGATTGAATTTACACAAGCATCCAATGGTAAAACATATAAATTAAATGATGAAACAGCAGTGCTGTTAGTTCGTCCACGAGGTCTACACTTGCTTGAGAAGCATGTACTAGTCGATGGAGAGCCGATTTCAGGCAGTTTCTTTGACTTCGGTTTATATTTATTCCACAATGCCAAAAACGCGCTGGCACAAGGTACAGGACCATATTTCTATCTACCTAAGCTTGAAAGCCATTTAGAGGCTCGACTATGGAATGATGTCTTTGTGTTTGCCCAAGATTATATTGGTATTCCACAGGGGACAATAAAAGCTACTGTATTAATCGAAACGATTTTAGCCGCGTTTGAGATGGATGAAATTTTATTTGAGTTACGTGAACATTCAGCTGGTTTGAATTGTGGTCGCTGGGATTATATTTTCAGCTACATTAAACGTCTACGCAATCAAGCTGAAGTTATTTTGCCAGACCGTGGGCAAGTAACGATGACGGTACCTTTCATGAAAGCCTATACATCTTTATGTATTCAAACATGTCACAAGCGGAATGCACCAGCAATGGGCGGAATGGCAGCACAAATTCCTGTTAAAAATGATGATGAGGCGAATGCGGTAGCATTTGCAAAGGTTGCAGAAGATAAACGTCGTGAGGCAACAGATGGGCATGACGGTACTTGGGTAGCACATCCTGGTATGGTTGCAACAGCGATGGAGCAATTTGATGCTATTATGACAACGCCTAACCAAATTCATAAAAAACGTGAAGATGTACACGTATCTGCCGAAGATTTAGTAGCGGTACCAGAAGGAACAATTACAATTGAAGGTCTTCGTATTAACTGTAGTGTTGGTGTACAATATATTGCTTCATGGCTTCGAGGTAACGGAGCTGCACCAATCAATAACTTGATGGAGGATGCTGCAACAGCAGAGATCTCTCGTACACAAGTATGGCAATGGATCCGTCATCCGAAAGGTATCTTAGATGATGGACGTGGTATTACATTAGCGTTTGTTTTAGAAATATTGGAAGAAGAACTTGTGAAAATTAAAGAGGCTGTTGGGGAACAAGCCTATAACAGTGGTCGCTATGAAGAAGCTGCTGAACTGTTTAAATCCTTAATTGAACAAGATGAATTTGCGGAATTCTTGACACTTCCAGGGTATGAAAAATTAGCGTAAAATACAAGTCTACTATCCAACATATCAAACTTTCCTAATAACTATGGATTGCACTCGGGTACAATCCAGCCTATTCCACTAACATAACGTGACGGGGTCTGTTCCCCCGTTTAAAGAGATGAGCACGCTTGAATTAAAAGGGGTCTATTAATAAAAGTTAAGAGATTTTAAGGGGTGAAAGATGTCTTGCTAGCTTAGATGGGGAGCAGTAAGGCATCTTTTTATAGTACATCCGCGTAACGGTTATTTAAGTTACGCGGATTTTTCTATTCTAGTTTACTATGGCTAGCACAAAACCGTCATACCCTTTCACACCAACTGTTTGTATGGCTGTTGCTTCGATTCTAGGGCATTCTTTTAGTAAATCCATAAATTTCTGTACGCCTCTAACACGTTCATCCTCACTATTTTCATCAGTTACCGCACCATTGCGCACTACATTATCTGCGATGATGATAGCGCCAGGGTGAGCTAATTTTAACGCCCACTGCAAGTAAGCAGGGTTATTGGGTTTATCGGCATCAATAAAGATAAAATCGAATAATAGTTCAGCTTTTTTTAAGTTTGGTAATATATCTAGGGCATTTCCTACAATGACCTCAACCTGTTGTTCATAGCCTGCATTCTCTATATTTTGCTTAGCGACTGAAGCATACTCTTCATTAATTTCTAAAGTCACTATTTTACCTTCTTGAGGAAGAGCTTGGGCTAAGCAAATACTGCTATAGCCACCAAGTGTGCCAATTTCTAAAATATTTGCTGCGCCTTTCATTTTAGCGAGTAAATATAATAGTTTGCCTTGAGTAGGGGATACGTCAATCTCTGGAATACCTGCAGCTTTATTAGCCTGTAGTACAGCATTAAGGTGTTCGTTTTCTGGTAGGAGCTTATTCATAAAATAGTCATCTACATGTTGCCAAACATTTAACTCTGTCATTATACAGTCCTCATTTCACTATGTTTTAAAGTGCAAGCTTGCCAATAAAGTGTATGATAGAATGAATCATAATAAAAATATATTATTATTATTTATACATAACTATAGATTATGAATTGAGGTTATATCATGAATAGTCATGGCTTAAAATTGTTTTATCAAGTTGCTGTTACAGGCAGTTTTACAAAAGCTGCAGAAATTCTATGCATAAGCCAGCCTGCCGTTTCAAGTCAAATCAAACGTTTTGAACATGAAATTGGCGTCCAGCTATTTCAGCAACAGGGACGTGGTGTAGTACTTACTGAATTCGGTGTGACACTGGCAGAAAAAGCGCAAAATCTGATCGCACTTGAACAACACATTGAAACATTTATAGAAGATTACCGACTTGCAAGAGCAGGGAATTTACACATTGTGGCTACCTATTTACCTGCCAATTTTTTAATTCCTAAATGGGCAGCTACTTTCAAGGCTGCAAATGAACAGGCGAATTTAATGATTACAACGACCAATACAAAGGATGCCTTTGAACAGTTAATAAACTATAAAGCGGATATGGCCATTTATGGTGGAGGAATGTCTGAAAGACCTAAAGAAATAGAGTGGGAGGAATTATATGAGGATGAATTATGGTTTGTAGTGTCACCAAATAATCGTTATGCACATCAATCTATTACATTAGTTGAAATGTTTCAGGAGCCTTTTATTATGAGAGAAGTAGGGAGTTCGATGAGAGAGCATCTTTTCTCATTATGTCAAACATACCAAGTGAAACCACCAAAAATCGCCCTGCAATTTAATGGCATCAATGAAACAATTCGCTCTGTTATGGCAGGCTATGGTGCAAATTTTATTTCTTCTCTTGCAGTTAGAGAGTACGTAGAGAGTGGGCATTTGGCAAGGGTTTATGTGAAGGATATACATGCTGTCAAACATAAAATTGCGATTTGCACAAGGAATAATGAGAAGCAGAATTTACTTGTACAAAAATTTATTGAAACCATTAAAAATTCCCCCATTTAAAAATTTGTATCTCATGCAAGATGGAAGGAAATTTGTTATATTAGTTATATAACAAATATGGAGCTGATAAACATGTTTATTCAAATAGAATTTCAATCAGACGTACCTATTTATGAGCAGGTGACACGTCAAATTATTGAAGGAATTGCAAGAGGAGAAATGAAACCAGGCGATACTTTACCATCTGTGCGGAGTTTAGCTGCTGATTTAGGTGTCAATATGCATACGGTTAATAAGAGCTACCATGAATTAGAGGCGAAAGGGATTATTACCATTCGACCAAAATCTGGAGCTATTATAAGTTCAACAGAGGAGAGAGCTTTAACACCTGAGCAATTACGACAAATCGAAAAGAATTTGAAACCTGTTGTGGCAGAAGGAATGGTGCTCGGCGCAACAGCTGAACAAATTGAGCACATGATGAAAAAAGTATTCGCTGATTTGCAAATTCCAGCAGAGGGAGTGTAGCAAAATGCTACTTGGTGTTTTTACTACCATTTACATCATGACATTAGCTTTGCAAATAGTGGTTCCTTATATTGTACGAGAGACAATAGTTTTTGGAGTCACTGTGCCTGATCAAAAGATTAAGCATCCCATCTTGGCTCAGTTGAAAAAACAGTATGTTCAATTCGTAGGGGGCACAGGAATAGTATTTCTAATCATCATGATTATTAGTTACAATCAATTAGCTCCTTCTGAATCCATTCAAAGTATTGTTTTATTAAGTTGTTTGTTTAGTATGCTGACAGTGAGTATGGCGGTGTATTGGATAAATCATCAGAAGGTATCAACGTTGAAAAAACAAGAGCAGTGGGGTGTAAATATTAAACAAGTACGGGCAGTGGATTTAACTGCACGAAGCCGTGATGAAATGCTTCCTTGGTCTTTTTTTGCTGTACCGTTAGGAATATCAGTGTTTTTGATCGTTTACACAATACTTCATTACGATCAAATGCCAAATGATATAGCCGTACATTGGGGGCCGAGTGGAGAAGCGGATGCCTGGAGAAACAAGACTTATTTTACGGCTATTTCACTGCCGCTGGTAATGCTAATGATGCAATGTATGATGTGGGGAATTACCGACTCCATTAAACGTTCTGCAATTAAATTAGCTGTAAATCGCAAAGAGGAATCGCTGGAGGATCAGCTAAAAACGCGAAAATACATGAGTTGGAAAATATTACTGATGAGTTATGCATTAACGGCTTTATTAACAATTTTACAATTAAGCAACATCTATCCTTCTATGACGGTAGGTTATAAGCTATTACCAGTATTTATTTTATTTTTAGTTGTTTTGCTTGGTTCATTACTTATATATGTTGTGAAAAAGCATAAACACAAAGTACGTTATGAAGCAAATATAGATTCACAGGTAATGGACGTGGATGAGGATCGTTATTGGAAGGGTGGTTTAATTTATATGAATCGACAAGACCCTTCCGTTTTTGTGGAGAAACGCTTTGGGGTAGGATGGACCATGAACCTTGCCAATCCTAGAGGTTATATTGTCATTGGTTTACCTTTTCTCTTATTGCTGTTGATTTCTATATTTTCGTTATAAAATAATAGTAATTTGTGAGGAAAAAATTCGTTCCGTGTGATCGGATTTTTTCTTATTAACTGGAGGTGGGCAGATGAAGATCCTTGTTGTGGATGACGATGTTCATATTTTACAGCTAGTAAATATTTATCTAACAAGGGAAGGCTATCAAGTGTTACTTGCAGAAAATGCACAGCAGGCACTAGCCTTACTTGAAGGGAATCTGCCAGATTTAGCTGTTGTCGATGTCATGATGCCAGGAATGGATGGCTTTACATTAACAGAGTCTTTAACACAGGATTATGACATTCCTGTTTTATTATTAACAGCAAAAGGCGAGCTAGAGGATAAAGAGCGTGGCTTTTTAGCAGGATCTGACGATTATGTTGTTAAGCCCTTCGAACCAAAGGAATTATTATTTCGTATAGCAGCCATTTTGAGGAGATTAGATAAGAAAAATCAAGTAACCATGCAAGTAGGACAATTAATAATTGACCGTCGAAGCTTTGAGGTTGTAATAGGGGAAGATACGCTTGTATTACCTTTAAAGGAATTTGAATTACTGGCTTTGTTAGCGTCACGCCCCCATCAAGTGTTTACGCGTAGCTATATTATGGAGCAAGTATGGGGCTATGACTATGACGGAGATGAGCAAACGTTAAATACACATGTGAAGCGGATTCGCGAAAGATTAAATCGATATGACACGGCTGTTGAAATTACAACAGTACGAGGTGTTGGCTATAAGCTAGAGGAAACAACATGAAAACGTTATATAGTAAATTTGTTATCACAACAATGCTAGTAATGATCGTTAGCTTATGTATTGGTTTTTTGGCAACGAATACCTATTATCATCAAGTCGTAAAAGAAAAAAATGATACGAAAAACGTAAACATAGCACAGGATATTGTGCATTATATTGAGACAGACAAACCAGAAGATTTAAATAGCTATCTGACAACATTGGGCGAAATCGGCTATCAAATTTATGTGACACCAGGTGAAGAGGGGCATTTTTTTGGCGGTCAATATCGTGATCAAACATTGTCAGCATCTGTAGTTGAGCATGTTTTAAATGGAGAAACCTATCATGGTATGCGGGATTTCCCTAAAGAAACCTTTGTAACAGGCTTCTTTGCTAACGAATTGATTAATACAATTGGTGTGCCATTTACCTATGAAAACAAGCCCTATGCATTATTCATAAGACCTGATATTCGTTTATTGTTTTCTGAGGTGCATACGATACTTGCTGGATTAATGTTGGTTATGACAGTACTGAGCTTACTTGCCATGCTACTATTTGCTAAAGCATTAATTCGACCCATTACAAAGCTAACGGCAGCAACTCAACAGCTTGCACATGAAAAATTTGATACGGTTTTAGACATTGATCGTGCAGATGAAATTGGTCAATTAGCGGCAAGCTTTAATAGGATGACCGAGAGATTACAAGAAAATGATCGTACACGGAAGGAATTTATTAGTAATGTATCACATGATTTTCAGTCGCCTTTATTAAATATTCAAGGGTATGTCGATTTACTTAAAAATCCTTCCCTTACGGAGCAGGAAAGACAGGAATACGCAGCAATAATTGAACTAGAAACAAAACGCCTATCTACATTAACCAAGCAATTATTATTATTAACTTCCCTTGATCAATCGACAAGAATCGCAAAACGTGAGCCGTACCGGTTAGATGAACAACTAAAGGAAACAGTGCGAAAATATCGTTGGCAAATGGAAGAGTCACAGCTTCAAATATCATACAAGCTAGAGCAAACTATTTATGATGGCGATGCAGGGCTTTTACAAAATGTGTGGGATAATTTACTGACAAATGCCATTAAATATAATGTAGAGGGTGGGCAAATACATCTGTATTTACAGAAAAAATCCACTTCACTTGAAATCCTAGTTGAGGACAGTGGGATAGGAATGACTGAGGATCAATTAGTAAAAGTATATGACCGTTTTTATCGCGCCGATGCTTCTAGAACCAAGCAAGGGACGGGACTAGGCTTAGCGATTGTCAAACAAATTATTGAGCTACATGGGGGGACTATACAGATGGAAAGTACGATGCATGCCGGTACAAAGGTTTATATCCATCTACCAATTTTGTCATAAGGAGTTCATGTAAAGTTCATGTTCACACGATAAACTGCTACTTAGTTGAGACACACATAGGGGGAGTTATCGTATGGAACAAAAGTGGAGCATACGCCTTATTCGATTAGCGGCCATCTTTGCTTTAATCGGCACATATTTAGGTTCACATATGTCGGGATCAGGTAGCTATGAATATAGACCGATACATGCACATATTTTACTGGTCGGGTGGCTTAGTATGTTTGCCTGGGGTATTTTTTATAGAGCATTCAAAGTGAAATCACAAAAATTAGTAACTATTCACGGTTGGACAGCCATTATCGGTGTTTTGGGTTTAACGTTAGGCATGTGGTTTTACAATATCAATCCATTTAATTTTGGTAGTACTTTTACATTAGTCTTCTTTATTGTAGGAGGAACTACGCTATTAATTAGCTTCGCTTTATTTATTGTTGTAACATTCATGATTCATCAACAAAAGGATAATATCATCCATTAATAAAACCTACCGTGTCATTCGTGATGCGGTAGGTTTTAAAATGTTTATTTAATATCTTCAAGTGACTTTTTCAGCCATCTTGTAGCCTCTTGATAGTCTTGTGCAACACCATGCCCTTTTTTGTAGAGCATACCAAGCTGGAATTGAGCTTTTTGATGCCCTTGATTAGCAGCGAGTCGATAAAGCTGGGCAGCCTTTGCAAAGTCCTTTGGTACGCCCTGTCCATGAATGTGCATTTGAGCTAATTGGTATTGTGCCTTCACATGTCCTTGTGATGCAGCCTGTTCAATCCATTTAGCTGCCTCTGTGTAATCCTGCTCTACACCTTTACCTTTATCAAATAAATTACCAAGTTGATACTGCGCACCTGCATGGCCTTGAATGGCAGCTAGGCGATAACACCTACGTGCCTCCTCAAGATTCAAGCTAACCCCTAATCCCTGTTCATATAGTAGGCCTAATTGATATTCAGCTTGAATATGTGATTGATCTGTTGCTGCTCGCCACCATTTCACGGCCTCCCTATAATTTATAGGAACGCCTGTGCCTGATGTCAGTAATAGGCCAAGCTCATACTGTGCATCTGCATAGCCTTTTTCAGCCGCAGCCATAAAATACGACATTGCTTTGGCTGGTTCTTGAAGCTGATATACATATAGACGTCCTAGCTCGAAGCCAGCGCTGATATGGCCATTGTCAGCGGCTAGCAGTAGCCACTTTTCTGCTGACACAAGATCCTGTTCTTTTTCATACAGTAGGCCAAGACAGTACTGAGCATTTAAATGTCCTTTATGTGCCGCTAGCTTGAACCATTTTAAAGCTTCTAGATGATCTTTCGTCATTCCTTGCCCAGTGTTGTAGAGCATTGCCAGTTGAAACTCTGCGTTCACATGGTCCTGTAAAGCAGCCATATGAAACCATTTTGCTGCTTCTTCTAGGTTTTGGGGAATACCACGCCCTTTAAGGTGCATATAGCCGAGATTATATTGAGCACTCGCATCTCCTGCTAAGGCAGCCATTTCGAAATAAGTGATGGCCTCTTCATAGCTTTGTTCTACACCTGTGCCATTGTGATAAAGGAAGCCTAGATTGTTTTGCGCGCTTGTATTACCTTGATTGGCTGCTAAGGTATACCACTTGGCTGCTTCGTGAAAGTTTTGAGACATGCCTAACCCTTGATTATAGAGTACCCCTAAATTGTATTGAGCGTCAGCATTCCCTAAATCAGCCGCTAATTGGTAATGACGCGCAGCCTCCATATAATCCTGTGTGACACCTTGACCTAGATGAAAAAGTACCCCGAGGCTATAGTGAGCATTTGCGTCATTCTGTGCGGCAGCTCGTTCATACCACATTTTTGCAAGCCTATAGTCTCTTTCCACCCCTCGTCCATGATTGTAAAGAGCACCTAAATTATATTGAGCACTTGCATCTCCGTTATGTGCCGCTACTTCAAACCATTTGGCTGCATGTGTGTAAGCCTCTGGCGATTGATCATGCTGGAGTATGTTTTGATCAAATATTGAAGGAAGCTCTGCAGCGTGAGAGGGAAGGCGTGCTGATCTGAAACTACGATCATAACGCTTCATAAACCATTCAACAATATCGCTAAGATAATCCAAAACAATTTTAGCTGCTTTGGCTTCCACAATGTCATTACTAGTATGGCTTGTCATTTTATGAATTAAATTCATCAATAAATAAATCCGACGAGGATGAATTTGCGCTACAAAACTTCGATTATTTAATAGCATTCGAACATTTTTGATTTTAGGTTCGGTATGCATTTCCAATCGATAAATCTCATATAAAATTTCCTCTAATACAAGAAGTGACTTTTGTAAAGATTCTGCTGGGGTTGAAATGGCGAGCAAACTAGCATCCTGTAAATTTTTAGCTAACTTTGTGAAGGACAACTGCCTTAATTTTTGACATTGTTCTTCAAGATTTTCGTAATGCATGACGATAGTACTCACCTCTTTCATTAATTACCTCGGCGTTATTGCAGCTGACCCTTCGCCTTTGCACAGATAAACATTCCGTCCTACGAGCCTTTTTGCAAAGCGCCTCTTTATCTCTTTGTTCATATATCGGAGAAAAATCGATATTATTGATATGTTTTAATGGGATTCATCAGTTGAATTGTTGCTGTGACATGATACTATTTGATATAAGGGAGATTCGTAGCTACGGAGAACCTGTCAGCCTTTAGGTGGGGGATCGAAATGAAAAATATTGCAGCCATTATACCAGCATATAATCCACAACAATCACTCATTACCTATGTACATCAATTATTAGCAACGACCATTACACAAATCATCATTGTCAATGATGGGAGTGATCAAAAATATAAGGATATTTTTGAAAATCTAAATAAAATTGAACGCTGCCAAGTACTACAGCATGACTGCAATATTGGTAAGGGTGGCGCACTTAAGACCGCCTTTGCATATATACGACAACAACAAGCAAGGTGCCATGGTATCCTTACAGTTGGAGCACATGGGCAACATACTTTACAAGATGTAAAGCTTGTCTTAACGATGACAAAGGTGTTTTCAGAAGGGATAGTGCTAGGTGTACGTAACTTTCGTTCAGCTGATAGTACATTCCTTTCTTATTGGGGAAATCGTGCAACAAGCTTATTTTTTGAGTTATTGTATCACAAGAAATTAATGGATACACAAACAGGTTTGCGCTATATTTCGATAAATGAGTTGCCTTGGCTAATGAAGGTAAAAGGTGAACGCTATGATTATGATACAAATATGTTAATTGCTGCACTTAAAAGAAAGTGTCCAATTTTCGAGGTAGAAATTGGGCAATTACGTATAAAGAAGAATTCAATAATCCAGTACGATGAAATAACAAACGCTGGTACCATTATTACGAGAATGCTCATGAATTATTTAAAGCCAAGGAATAGTAATGGCTAGGTTTAAATTTAAAATAATGAGCTAGGATAAAGAATAACCATTACTCATGAGAGCGTAGCGAGTATAAGAGAAGGAGCAATGTTTATGGAATATTCAGATCAAGTAAAAAATCGTGTAAAACGGATGGAAGGACAGCTACGTGGCATTTTGAAAATGATGGAGGAGGAAAAGGACTGTAAGGCAGTCATTACACAATTATCAGCAGTACGCTCTGCTGTAGACCGTACAGTTGGGGTTATTGTCAGTACAAATCTATTGGAATGTGTACAAAATGCTGAAGGGGATGGCGAAAAAATGAATGAGGCCATTCAGGAAGCAGTTAATTTAGTTGTGAAAAGTAGATAGAAGTTATGAATTTGTAATAAGAATACAAAAGACAGTAACTTAGAATTTTATTAAATCAACAAACAAATATTAACAAGCACAATTGGACCCTTAAGTGAGTTCTTTGTGCTTTTTTTGTATATAATGTAAAGAAGACGGTTGGAGGTGAGGAGTTTGTGGAAGAAATTAGCTATAATTGCCATTATTATTATTTTTATTGATCCCATTTATACGGCTGGTAAGGCGGTTGTTCAGCAGGTGGTCGATTGGACAAATAATGATGAAATAGAAACTATGCTTCTTTCAACAAAGGAGAAAATCGTAGATGTTACTGCAAGACTTTCAGATAATGCCTCAATTGAAACAGCCCTATCGATAGAAGATGTACATGAAGCGGAGGTAGCCCCTACAGCTCCACCAATTCAGAAACCTGAAACAAAGTTAGTCGTGACAAATGCCAAGGAAATGGCTGATGCGATGTATGCGTATTATAATAGCTTTTCACCGAAGTTTGAAATTCAATATAAAGGGAATACACAGCGAATTGAACAAATTGTAGAAGAGGCCTATAACAATGCTATTAAACGAGATGACTATGTTTACGGCCATGTAAGTAAACATTCAATTCGATATGAATATGGACGAAATAAAGCAACTATTTTTGGAGAGCAGAGCTATTTAATGACGCCAGAGCAGGCTGCTTATGTAGAGATGAATGTTCAAGAAATCATCGCCAAAATTAGTAAAAAATCTATGACGAATGTAGAAAAGGTAAAGGCTGTCAATGACTTTATTGTTGCCAATACTTCTTATACGGATCAAACGAATTCTAGTCCACATAGTGCTTATACCGTTCTTGCCGAGCATGGGGGAGTATGTCAGGGCTATGCATTACTTGCTCACTCTATGCTTCAAAAACTGGGTATAGAAACAAAATATATCGTGGGCTATGTAGGTCAAGAGGGACATGCGTGGAATCTTGTGAAGCTGGATGGACAGTGGTATCATCTCGATACGACATGGAATGATCCAGTACCAGATCGTAAGGGTGCAATACGTTACCAATACTTTTTAGTAGATGATCGTACAATGGCGAAGGATCACACGTGGATTGCTGAAGACTACCCGAAGGCAACAAGCACAATGTATAGTTATTATCATGATATTGACTTCCCAGCACAGGCTGGAGACCAATTGTTTTTTAGTAATATTTCAGATGACAATAAGTTATATGTACTTGATATGAAAACTGGTAAGACAAAGCGTGTCACAAATTCTCGTGCACAATATATCGTTTATTCGGATGGCTGGCTCTACTTTAGTAATTATTCCCGAGGGGCGTATTTAACAAAGATTCGTCCAGATGGCAGTGGAGAAGAGGTACTAAATAGGGAGGATACGAAGGATTTATTTATAAAGGATGGCTATCTCTATTTTACGACCAATGAATTGAAGAGAATGGCACTCTAAAACAAGAAAAGGGCAATGACTTATAAACAGTCATATGCCCTTTTCTTGTTGTTGAAAAAAGATGAAGTCAACGGCAGAAAAAGCAACTTGGCAAGGTGAGAGGTTGATTTCCGTTCCGCCAGCGTCCTTTTCAGGGGGCGTCCGATGAGCCGCTTCCCTCACTTACGTTCGCTCCAGGGTCACATCTGTGACGCTCAATCCCCTAGGAGTAACGCTGGCTCCACTCCAATCAACCATGTGCAAAAGTGTCTTTTTCTTATCTTTCATACTAGCCGTAGCAATCAAAATAGCACATGCTTTGTATAATTAGATAGGCTCTTATTTTCAATGTGTAGTGACAACACCTCTTCATAAAGAGTAGTAAACACCTTCACTTTATTTGAAAACCTTTGCTAAAAAGGTAACACTTTTGTAGGTTGGAGTGGAGGGCTACTTGACTCCCATGGGATAGCGAGACAGGCGAGCCCCTAAACGGAGCGATAGCAGAGGAAGCGATTCGGCGCTCGCCCACAGGAAAGCAAGTAGCCTGCAACGGAAATCCATTGCTACCTTTCAATTGACTGTTTTGTTTTTCAACACTAAGAAAAGGGCAATGACTTATAAACAGTCATATGCCCTTTTTGTACGTTCAATCAAATAAGTAATAGGCTGGTGCTGACAAAGTGTAATGTTCACTTGAGGATACATGGAGGTAATTTGCTCTGTGAAAATTTTTAAAATGAGCGGATTATGCTTCATGGCACCACCATTACAATAAAAAGAGAATGGTTCATTCTGATAGTTAATTTTTTTCAATACAGCCCTTGCTAGAAGGACTAGTTCGTAGGCAGCTTGTTGAGATATTTCGATAGCGCAAGGATCTTCTTGCTCGACTGCCTTTGCCACAAAGGAGCCCATCTTGGCCAGTTGTGCATTTGTATAGGAAGGGTGGAATAACCATTCAGCAAGCTCTGTAACATCCTGTATACCTAAAGACTGATAGACAGCTTCTTTTAAGATTGTTGGCCTACCACGACCATCCTCCATTTTAAATATAGCTCTTACGACTTCTTGCCCTAACCAATACCCACTTCCTTCATCGCCAGCCCGATGTCCCCAGCCCCCAGCACGTACAATTCGTTGTCCATTATAGGCATAGGCAATAGCTCCTGTTCCAGCAATGAGTAGTGCACCTGCCTGTCCAGCAGTCACACCTAGTAGTGTGGCCTCTGCATCATTTTCAATAATCAGTGTATCGATTTGTAGCTCTGTGGTCTGAATAGCGTTTTGAACAATGGCCACTACTGCTGAATGATCCTTAGGAGAATCAATGCCAGCTAATGCAAAGGTAGCTACAGCAATTTGAGAATGAGAGTGCTTTTGCAAAAAAGTTTCAACATTTGCTAAAAGCTTTTGTAAGATTGCTGTAGCTGATTCAACACCAATGGCTTGATAATTAGAGCCCTTAGTGGATGTAGAATATTCAACGTTACCAGATTCAGCATGAACAACTGCACATGCTGTTTTTGTCGCCCCACCATCAATAATCAATAACCATTGTTTCATTGATTCCATTCCTCTAGAAAGGCTGTTAGTTCTTTTTCGGCTTCAATAATAGAGCTTTCCTTTAAGCGAATCCATTCATAAAAATCATGGGCATTCAATCTGGAGCGCTCAAGAGCATCCTTCATAGTAGCTGGAGCGGGACCACCCAGTAATGTTCGCACACCAACAAAAGATTCTGGTTTTAACGTCTTATAGAAATCCTCTTCCGAAATAGTTAATTCGTTGCCCGTAATCAATTTCGATTGTGTGTTTGCAAGACCCCATGTAAGGCTAGCCAATGATTCCTCTCCATGAGCAAGTAGAACTTTAATACATTTACTAACAATACTATGTGCTTGACGGAATGAAATTCCCTCTGAACGGACTAATGTATCAGCGAGCTCAGTGACATTCGCAAAGCTATTTTCAGCCCGATTTTTTAACTTTTTCTTATTGACATCCATTGTAACAACAAGCGAACCAAACAACTCGTAAATGCCAATTAATCGGTCAATGGCGCGCCATAAATAAGGTTGCATATCATCCTCCGTGTCTACGATATCTCCAAACGGTGTATTATGTACCATCTGTAATACAGTGCTTGCATCTCCTACAACCGCAGATAGTAATGAGCGTGTATGTTCTATAGAAACAGGATTACGTTTTTGAGGCATAATAGAGCTTATTTGCACATATGGACTTGCGAGTGTAAACGCATTAAACTCCTGAGTAGCCCATAATAAAAAGTCTTGAGAAGTACGACCGAGATTGAGAGCAGCAAGCTGTACAATACTTGCAGCTTCGGCTATATAATCTGCTCCTGCAACAGCATCCCATGCATTTTCGATAATATCATCGAAGGCAAGTAAATCACGCATACGTTCTCTACTAATATTAAAGCCTGTTGTTGTTAAGGCAGCGGCCCCCATACTACTGCGATTGACCGTTTTATAAACATGCTGCATTCGTTCAAAATCCCGCTCTAGCTGGTCGATGACGGCCTTTAAATAATGAGCGAAGGTTGTAGGCTGGGCCTGCTGTGTATGTGTGTAGCCAATCATAATGGTATCAATATGTTCCTCAGCAGCAGCGATTAAATCATCACGTAATGTTAGTAACTCGCGCATTAATAATAATAATTTTTTTCTTAATGTCATTCGATAGATGGCGATTCCCATATCATTTCGGCTTCTGCCAATGTGAAGATTTCCAGCAACATCACCAGCAAGCTCTATTAATTTATTTTCAATGCGGAAAAATAAATCCTCATATTGGGGACTGTAATCCTCTAAACGATAATAATTTAAGTCTATTTTTTTCAGAGCTATCCCAATTTGTTTTGCTTCATCTTTTTTTACAAGTCCTTGTTCTTCTAACATTTTTAAATGAGCAATATTGATTTGTAGCATGATTGTTAAAAAATTTTTCTTCGCCTCATCATAAGCTGGCTGTAAAACGATTTTTCGATAGATGTTAGAAGGGAATATCATCCCATCTTCCTGCTGTGTTTTGTTGCGAAAATCTTCAAACATTGTCATGGCCCCCTAATAGATTGGCAGTTAGATGGCTGTACCAGCACTGCCTTTTGATAGTTTTTCAGAAATAATAAGGACAACTAAAATTAAACAAATTTGTAAGACACCATAAGCACAGGCGGTCCCAAATTTAAATGCATATAATTTTTGGAATATCGCTACAGACAATGGAATAGTGGATGTACTGTAAATTAGAATGGATGCAACAAATTCACCAAAGCTTTGCACGAGGGCTAAGAGTGTCCCTGCTAAAATCCCGGTGAATGTTAAAGGCACGACAATACGTCTAAATGTATACCACCAGTTGGCCCCTAAGCCACGTGATGCCTCTTCAATCGATTGATCTAGCTGTACAAGAGAGGCGGATGTTGATCGAAAAACAAGTGGTAAATGTCGAATAAAGTAGGCTAATGGCAAAATCCAAAATGTACCGATCAATACTTGATTAAAACTAAAGATGCTTTCTGTACTAAAGGCAGCAATTAAATTAACAGCAACTACTGTTCCTGGCAAAGCCCAAGGTACCATTATCAAAATATCGAGCAAGGTTTTCCCTTTAAAATTTAAGCGCACCATAGCATAAGCGGCCGCGACACCAAAGATGATATTGCCCAGTGTTGCAATGACACCCATTTGAATGGAGTTCCAAATGGGTCGCCATGTGCGCTCATCGGTAAAAAGGGCAATATAATGATCGATTGTATAGTCGGTCGGGAGAATTTGGGTTTTCCAAGCTCCATCCACAGAAAAGGATATCAATATCAGCACTAAAATAGGCAATATCAATATTAATGTGCCAACAAAAGAGGAAATTGTTGCTATAATTTTCACCTTTTTTGAGGATACCTCTGAACGGTGAACACTAATTCCCTTACTGAGATTTTGATAATTTCGGCGATTTTGATACCAACGCATGATGATTAAAAAAGTGATAGACACAAGGGATAATATCATCGACTGTGTTGCAGCCATCTCAAGATTCCCATTTGTACGTGATAAATAAATTTGCATTGTCATAGTGCGCTCCACACCAAACATTAAAGGTGCAGTATAAGAAGCCATAGAAATCATAAACACCAATAAGGATGAGGCAACAATAGAAGGTGTGAGCATTGGTAAAATAACCTTTGTCCATACGCGAATACGTCCTGCACCCAGACTAGTAGCAGCCTCTTCAAGAGCTGGATCAAGCCCCTTAATAGCAGCAGAGGCTGTTAAATAGAAGTACGTATACATTGTGAATGTATGGACGACGATGACTCCCCATATTCCCTTCAAGGCAAAAGGCACATGATCTAACCCAAATAGATGCTGCAAAATTCGTGGGAAAATCCCGCTATCCCCATATAAAAATGAAAAGGAAAGCACACCCACTAAAGGAGGAAGTGCCATTGGAACCAAAACTAAAACAGACAATATCCGTCTCCCAGGGAAATTATAGCGTTCTAGTAAAAAGGCCATTGTTACCCCAACAAGTGCACAGCAAATAACGCTGATAAATGAAATATAAATACTGGTCCACAAGGCCTCTAAATTTGCTGGACTAGCTATATCAAAAAATTTCTTATAGTGAAAGAATGCTTCATCACCAGCAAAGCTTTGGATGAAAGTTTGATAGAAGGGATAAACCACATAGGCGAATAACACTAAAAATAATGGCGATATTAAAACATAGACAAACCAATTAGCATGCAAAATTCGCGTCCACGTACTTTCAGACTGTTTCCCCATATTGGCTTCCTCCTATTCCCCTAAAAAGTACAGTGAATCTTGTGCCATATGGATTGTAATATCTTCACCGATCTTTTTGATTTGGTCATAAGAATTAATAAGCATTACTTTAAGTGAGAACGCAGTAAAATCTACAATGTAATTAACGCTAATACCTGTGAATTCAACAAATGTAATTTTTCCTGTTAATGTGTTTTCACCAGTACCAAGTTGAATCGATTCTGGACGAATAGAAATAAATACTTTGTCTCCAATCATATGCGTTAAAGAGGGAGAGCTTTGTTGTTTTCGCCCAGTTAAAATATGTCCATTTACTGTTCGTACTTGTACATCATCATTCTCAATAGCCTGGATAGAACCTTCAATTAAATTAGTTTCACCAATAAAATTAGCCACAAAACGATCTTCGGGCTGATGATAAATTTCTTGAGGGGTCCCAATTTGCTTGATATAGCCATCTTCCATAACCATGATTCGATCCGACATGGACATGGCCTCCATTTGATCATGTGTAACGTAAATGGTTGTGACTCCCAGCTCAGATTGGATTCGTTTGATTTCAATACGTGTTTCCTCACGTAATTTTGCATCTAGATTGGATAGAGGTTCATCTAGCAATAAAATATCTGGCTCTATCACGAGTGCTCTAGCTAAAGCAACACGCTGCTGCTGCCCACCAGATAGCTCATTTATTTTTCTGTTGCCGTAAGCTGCAAGATGTACTTGTCCTCTAATTCGATCAACCTTGTGTTGAATCTCAGCCTTTGAAAATTTTCGAACTTGTAAACCAAATGCAATATTCTCATCAACCGTCATATGGGGAAAAAGGGCATAATTTTGAAATACCATGCCGATATTGCGTTTATTGGGCTGAAGTCGAGTGACATCTCGATCATCAAAAAGAATTTTGCCTTTAGTAGGGTAATAAAAGCCTGCGAGCATCCTTAAAGTGGTTGTTTTGCCACAGCCGCTAGGGCCGAGAAAAGTAAAAAATTCACCTGCTTTTATTTCAAGATTTAAATCTTTCACACCATATACTTGACCAAAATACTTCGAGACATTTTCGATTCTGACACTTTTCAATCATAAACTCCTCTCTAACAAAGAATCTAGATGATGCAGGAAGGTAAAAATTCGCTGCATAAGCCGAATTTTTACCCATTCTACTATTTACTGCGCCCTTTAATATTGTTATCCCAGTATTCCATCCATTCAGCTTCTTTGTCAGACATTAGCTGCCAATCAATATCGAATGTTTTTAAATCTAATTCCTGGTACCATTCTGGCATAGAGGCTTTGTCGATATCAGAACGTGTAGGAATTTGATAATAATCATTAGCTAATTGTGTTACCATCTCTTTTTCAAATAAAAACTCGACAAATAGTTTCGCATTTTCTAGGTTTTTCGCATTGTTTACAACTGCTACACCATCTACTAAAATAGGTGCTCCGCTTTTTGGATAAATATAATCAAAAGGATAATCTGTCGTATATTTTTTTAATAAAATATCTTGCAGATTCCATAAGGAGACACTGCCTTCTTGACGTGTTAGCTTTAAATACAAAGCATTAGGGTCTTGCGTGTACTCCTTTGTATTGGCATCTAATTGTAATAACCATTCATAGCCTTTATCAGGTGAATCGGCACCTTGTCGTACAATCATTGAGGAATAAATTGTGCGCATTGTACCTGACGCAAGTACACCTCTGATTAAAATTTGATCCTTCCATTTAGGATCTAATAAGTCATCCCAGTCCTGTGGACCAGTTTCTTTTGTTAGTAAATCACTATTAATCATAATTACTTCTGGTAACAACATTTCGCCGAACCATCGTCCATCTACATCTTTGTGCGTGGCATCAATAGCGTCAATAAAGCTCGGCTGCCAAGCATGTAGTAAGTCTTCATTTGCACCAACAATGAGAGCGGATTGTGTTCCACCCCACCAAAAATCTGCTTGAGGATTTGCCTTTTCACCACGTAGACGTTCTAAAATTTGTTGAGCACCCATCGTTAAAAATTCTACTTCAATGTCTGGATATTTTTCATTAAACTGATCGATCACATTTTGCACCATTTCTTCATCACGTCCAGTGTAAATCACAAGCTTGCCTGAAGGTGACGTTGCTGCTACTTCTGTTTTGTCGCCATCAGAAGCTTTGTCGTTATTTGCTGCATCATTTGTAGAATCTTGCTGGTCATTGCCGTTACAAGCAGCTAAAACGAAAAGCATTACCATAAGGAAAAAACCAAGAATACGTTTTTTTTTCATCAACTTCCCCTTTCTTAAAGTAAGTTACTTGCATAATGCAGTATAATACCGAAGGGGAACATTAATGTTAGAATTATTAAAAAATTACATTTGCATTCATCATAGCGAAGTGCATGCTAGTAAGCAACGGCATTTCAATAAAGTTCAAAAAAACTCCTTAAAAAGGAATCATTCCATTTTTAAGGAGTTTTTTGTCAGTTTATGAATGTGCTTCTAAGAAGCTATCTTTTTGTTGACGTTGTGCAACAATGGTTGGCAGCATCATGCCAGCAATAACGAGAACAATCCCAATAATTTGTACAGTAGTTAGAGGTTCATGCAAAACAATAACGGAAACAGTAACCGCCACTGGTAATTCGATGGCACTTAAAATAGAAGCAAGCGCACCACCGATTTTTGGAATAGCAATCGAAAATAAATAAATCGGCAATATAATACCGAAAAGACCAAGTGCTAGTCCATATTTCCAGAGGCCTTGCATGAATAATTTGCCGTTCCAAATAACCTCAGGGTTAAGGAAAATACTAATCAAAATAAGGGCCACAAAGGAAACGATTAATACCCTTGTTGTGGTAGTAACACCCTCGACAGGTCGGGAATTAAATTGAATGAAACATGCAAAAGTAACCGCTGCTGCAAAACCGAATAGCCACCCTTGAATAGGGATGTCACTTAAATCTACATTTAATACACCAGCAGCTAAAATGGTTCCTATAAATAAGATGACGATTGAAATCACTTCAGGTCTACTTGGTAATCTTTTATGAAGAGCACAATCAATCAGCAGACCAATCCATGTAAATTGGAATAACATGACTACTGCAAGAGAAGCAGGAAGATACTTTAAAGATTCTCCATATACAATCCCTGTTGCCCCCGTAAAAATCCCAGTACATATTAAAATAAGTAAGCCCTTTTTGGACGGACTTGGTAATGTTCTGTCTGTAAAAATAAAGATAGCTATTACGAGTATAAAGCCAATAATATACTGGCTTGAAACAGCCTCTGCTGATGTAAAGCCATGCTGCATAGCTACTTTGATAATAGTCGACAAAATCCCGTAACTACTAGAAGCAATGACAATCAAAAGAGGGTAAATAAAATTATTTTTCATCTATTCATATTTCACTTCCTAAAACTGTTTAACCATATGGTGAAAAGGCTCATCAATTATTGACCATGGCTCCGTAATAACAAAGCCTAAGCGTTCATAAAGACGGCGAGCATCTTCTTTTTCGGTTTCAACATTTAATGATAATTTTGTATAGCCACGCTGCTTTGTCAGTTCTTCGGCAAATTGTAATAGCAATGTTCCGATTCCTTTACCACGTGCATCTGGTGCGACACAAACTGTATCAATGTAAGCCTCATCTTCATGGGCTTCTCGGTCAATAACAATGGATGGTGCATTTTTTGCTTCAAGCCATTTAACAAGGTTTGCGTCCATGTGAACGGCTTGTGCGCCGTGATAATAAACGAGAATCCCCAAAATATGTTCATTTTCAGTAGCGACAAAAGTATTTAAATAAGAATGTCGATTGTCCTCACGTTGAAAAAGAACAGTCAGTTCTTGCATAACAGCCTCCGCTGATTGCTCGCCGGTTAAGCGATTAGCTATATCGCCAATTGCATCGATAATTAAAGGCACAACGGCATGGGCATCTTGTGGTTGCGCTTGTCGAATTGTAATACTCATTTTGATAATCCCTACCTTTCTATAGGCAAGTATAACAAAGATAGGGGATGACTCAAGTTATCCATCCTCTTATGAAGAAATGCCAAAAGTAAAAACCTTTATAGAATGACAATTTTCGTGTTAATCTATAATGACTAGACTTTCAGGAGGACTATCATGACAAAGCAAGAGAAGGATTTTATATTAGTCTATGGAGATGCTTTTATTGACTATATTGCTGATGATGTAACAAACACATCATTTACTAAATATATGGGTGGCGCAACGGTCAATGTTGCAGCAGGTATTAGCCGAATTGGTGCGCCTTCAGCTTTAATTACAATTACGGGGGATGACGAGGGCTCGCAATTTGTGCGAGATGGGCTTGCCCAAGAGGGTGTGAAACTGGATTATGCCGTATTTAATCCAGCAAAACGAGTAAGTGGTGTATATGTGCATCTAACAGAAGCATGTGAACGGATTTTTAAGGATTATGTTGATGAAACACCAGATTTACAAGTTGAACCCTCACAGCTAAATGAAGCAGCCTTTAAACATGCCTCTGCTTTAACAGTGTGTTCAGGCACGATGTTCCATCCAACAGCTCTTGCTACAACACGAGCAGCAGTAGAAATGGCTAAGGACAAGGGTGCAATTATTGCAATGGATGCAAATATTCGTCCATTACGTTGGAGCAGTGAAGAAATTTGTCGAGATACGATTACATCATTTTTTGAAGATGTCGATATTTTAAAGGTGACGGATGATGAGTTATTCTTCCTGACAGAGACAAGTAGCTTAGAAGAAGGGATCGAACAATTAAATAGCTATTTGGTGCCTATTATTTTAATCACCGTAGGAGAGAATGGTACTTATGCAGTTCTTAATGGTGAGGTTATCCATATACCGACTGAGAAAGTAGTGCCTGTGGATACTACAGGTGCGGGAGATGCATTTATGGCAGGTGTCCTGCGTGATGTCCATTACAATGGTTTACCTACAACTAAAGAAGAACTTGTGCGTTGTACAAGCTTTGGCAATAAATTAGGGGCTTTTGCCGCAACGAAAGCGGGCGCTTTAACAGCCCTACCATATTATGAGGATATTAAGCATTTACTAAAATAAACATGCGAGGCGTGAAGAATATGGAGAAAAACTACGATGTTTTAGTAAAGGATCAACTGTTCTTTGGCGGTGCAAAAGATGCAGAGGCTGCATTTGCACAAGAATCAGTTGATGTTGTGATAGATGTTCGTGTTCAAGGGCTATCCTCTCAAGAGCAGGAGAAAGTTCCTTATTCTTATAAACATATGCCTATAGCAGATGAAGATAGTGAAGTAGCATCATCCATCCAACAAGTAGCGAAGGAAGTTGCTTTAGCCTATGAGACAGGGCAGAAAGTATATGTTCACTGTGGAAGTGGTGGCGGTCGTGCAGGTGTTGCAGCTACCGCTGTACTAATGGAGTTGGGAATGGCCGATTCCTTAGAGGAAGCAGAGGCAGCAGTTAAAACAGCTCGTCCACAAGTAACCATTCGCCCAAAAATGGAAGATGCTCTGCAAAAACTTTATAAATAATAGAGAAGATGTACTAATTAAGATACATCTCATGTTGTTGAAAAAAGATCGTGTCACTAGCAGAAAAAGACCTTTTGGCAAGGTGAGGGGTTGGTTTCCGTTCCGCCAGCGTCCTTTCCAGGGGGCGTCCGATGAGCCGCTTCACTCACTTACGTTCGCTCCAGGGTCTCCTCTGTGACGCTAAATCCCCGAGGAGTAACGCTGGCTCCACTCCAATCAACCATGCTGCAAAGTGTCTTTTCCTTATTTTTCATACTAGCTAGCCGTAGTAATCAAATTAGCCCATGATTTATATAATTAGATAGGCTCTTATTTTCAATGTGTAGTGACAACACCCCTTCATAAAGAGTAGTGAAGACCTTCACTTTATTTGAAAACCTTTGCTAAAAAGTTAACATTTTGTAGGTTGGAGTGGAGGGCTAATTGACTCCCGTGGGATAGCGAGACAGGCGAGCCCCTGCACGGAGCGGGAGCGGAGGAAGCGGCTCGGCGCTCGCCCACAGGAAAGCAAGTAGCCTGCAACGGAAACCATTTTCACCTTTCACAAAAATTCTATTGATGGTTTTGTTTTTCAATACTATGAGATGTACTAATTAAGGTACATCTTTTTTTTATGGTGTAAGAGATATTTTGTTCTATACATATTAGAACAAAGTTGTTATAGTTAGTATATAACAAATAATGAGGTGATCTATATGATGGAGGAATTAGCAAAAGTTCCATGGGCAGTTATAGCACCGCTCATCATCGTTCAAATTATTTTGATGATCGTAGCACTTATTGATTTACGTAAAATTCATGCAACAAACGGGCCTAAAATTCTTTGGGTATTTATCATTATCTTTGCTAATCTATTAGGGTCAATTGCGTACTTTATAGTGGGGAGAAAGCAGTCATGACAACTTTACTTCAAGTTACAGGTTTGACCAAGCAATTTGCAGAGCACAAAGTTGTAGATAATATTCATTTCAACTTAGAGGAAAAAACTTCTACGGCTTTAATTGGTCCAAATGGAGCTGGCAAGACAACGACTTTATCTATGTTAACGGGGCTTTTAAGACCGACTGCTGGAAGTGTAAAGATGCTAGGTAATGATTTACGTGCGAATATAGGTTTTTTACCACAATATCCACAGTTTCATCCTTGGCTAACTGCGTTAGAGTTTACAGAAATGGCTGCAAGGTTGAATGGTGTAGCAGCCAAAAAGGCTAAATTAGAAGCACAAAAAACCTTAGAATTTGTAGGGTTAGGAGATGCCCAACATAAAAAGATAGCCACTTTTTCTGGTGGGATGAAGCAGCGACTTGGTATTTCCCAAGCAATAGTGCATAAGCCTAAATTACTGCTATTAGACGAACCTGTTTCAGCATTAGATCCCGTTGGACGTAGAGAAGTGCTCGATTTATTAAAAGGATTACAACAAGAGACGACTATTTTATACTCAACGCATATTTTAAATGATGCTGAAGAAATGACAGACCAACTATTATTCTTGCAAAATGGAAAGCTCGTAGAACAGGGAACATTACGTGAGGTACGGCAACGTTTTGATGAGCAAAATTATGTCATTGAATTTGGAAGTGAAGAAGAGGCTAAGCTTTTTGCAAATCCATCTAATCATGTAAACGGTTGTTATGTCTATATTGAGATAGTGAATGAGGAGCCAACGATGAAGAAGTTGCTTCAACTTTTAAGTGAATGTCCTTATACAATTAGAAAGGTAGAGCGACAGACAGCATCTCTGGAAGAAATTTTCATGAAGGTGGCGAAAAAAGCATGAGAGGATTCAATGTACTTCTGCAAAAGGAATTTAGAGAAGCGTGGCGGAGTTGGAAGTTTCTATGGATTCCTCTTGTGTTTGCTCTGCTTGGAATGAATGATCCACTAACAAACTACTATATGATGGATATTTTAAATGCTGTTGGGAATGTACCAGAGGGCTTTGAAATGCTGATGCCAGAATTAATGCCACTTGATTTAATTCAAGCTGCTATCGGGCAGTTTCAAACGATCGGCTTATTGGTGATGATGGCTTCGTTTGTAGGGGCTATTAGTAAGGAACGAGCTAATGGTATGGCAACATTATTATATGCTCGGCCCATTTCATTTGGCGCATATTTTTTAAGTAAATTTGTTGTCATGAGCACCATTTGTTTTGTTAGTGTTTTAGCTGGGTTTGCTGCTAATGTCTATTATACAAGTATTCTATACGGAACGTTGGACATTGGTGCACTGTTAATAAGCTTTTCGACGTACTATATATGGTTGCTATTTGTGATAGCTGTTACGTTAATGATGAGTGCCAGTTTTAAAACAGTTATTGCTACTACATGTGCATTTACAGTGATTTTTGTTGGGCAAATCGTCGATATGATTGTAGGAATCTTTTGGACAATATCACCGTGGAAACTAGCAAGCTACGGAATTGCAAAATTTCGAGGAACAATAGAGGTGTCAGATTACTGGTGGAGCTTAATAATTACGCTAGCATTAACAATCATCTGTATCAGCATTGGCATCGTGATGATGAAAAGAAATGCGTCTATGACAAAAATCTAAAGAGTATAAAACGGTAAAAACCAACTTATAATGGGTTTTTACCGTTTTTCGTTTTAAAACATCCCACCATTTATAAGTAAAATTAGTCCCAAAAAGAACATGATCCAAGAAAGGGTAGAACTTGTTCTTTGATCAAAAAGTGTTTGAATTTTTCTTAAAGGTTTATTCATAAATCGGCGGAATAATAGATGTAAGCACAGTAGGATAATCCCAGGTGCAATCATTACCAAATTGTAACCTGCCAATAAAGGTAACCATTCATAAAACGTTAATTGATTACTCGTTAAAATACCTATTGCGGCGAAATAGGGAAGGGCGGTTGCAACTTCTAAAATAGAAGTTGTGAAACCTAAGGCTACCATAGAGGTCACATGTAAAGACTTTGGTTTAGGTGCCCCATTTGCCTTTCTCTTTGGTACTAACCAACTGCCGATAAATAAAATTGCTCCCACAATGGTCATGATAAATCGAGCTGAGTAGCTAGTTAGCAAATTAGAAATCGGGTCGAACATGACGCCTAGACCTAACATTAAAAAAACCCCAGTACTAAAGTAAAACAAGACAACAGTCATTAAATAGGTTAATAAAAGGCGGATTTGCTGCTTTTTAGCTACAAGCAATACATAGACAGACACACCAATAATAGAAGGACTAAACATGTCTAATAAAGCTAAGGTACCTATCAGTAGCAACATTTCTATGTTCATGGTTGTGACTTTCCTGACACCTGTTTTTTTGATTCATAAATATGAAGAGCCTGCTCAATAAAATGTAGAAATTCTTCCTCTAAAGGATATAATCCCATTTGCTCAGATTTGTGAGGTGACCTTCGTATAGTCCACATCTTCTCTAAAAACGCATCATTTCCTTTGTATTCTACTTCGGTCTTTTCCATCATTCGTTTGATAATAAACTGAACGGAATCTGCTTCAGGGCTTTCCTTACGAAGCTGCTTTAATTGACCCAATAAGCCAATCCACTCTAAAGAACTAGGATCATTTCGGTTTAAATTAGGCAATTTTTGAAAAAGGTCCATTTCGGCAGCTGCAAAAATCTGCTGGCGGAAAGCTTGCTTTTTATCTCGTTCTTGACTCGAAAGCTTAATGTACTTTTGGATAAGGGACTCTGTTAATCCACCTTCGATAGACGAAGCATTCTTTAATCCAAGGATGGCGTTCTTCATCTGCTGTAGTTTCTTTTGTTCCTCTGCTACAAAAGCTAGCTGATGGTCTAAACTTGCTTCCCACTCCCACGAATTATTGATAAGTGTCTGAATTTCTTTCAACTTGAAACCTAATGTTTTTAAAAATACAATTTGTTGTAATGTTTTTAGCTCATTCTCGTCATAAATCCTGTGTCCCCCCTCGGTCTTTGCTATAGGAAGTAACAAGCCAATCTCCTCATAGTAACGTAATGTGCGAACAGAAATACCAGTTTGTTTTGATACATGATGAATCGTAAGCAAAATAACGAATCCTCCTCCCTGTTAATGACATTATATAAAATGACGTAACGTCACTTTCAAGAGGGAATGTAAAACTACATTCTTGGAATCTCCATAACTTAGGAATATAATGGGGGTGTAACTCGAAATTTGTCAAATAACTCGGAAAATATATAGACTACTATAGAAAGAAGGGACATGAAAAGTGGGAACTGAAAATTCCGATCGTTTCCTGACAGCGTTTAATCGGATAGATCATAGATTACGAGATATTGTAGGTGCTAAGGATTTTATGCCTTTTTATCGGCTTATTGATCAAGCAAAGAAAAAGGATGTCTTGGTGAAGAAATATGAAGATGATCTACGCTCCTATGCCGACTTACGAAATGCGATTGTGCATCATCGTACCTCTTTACATTATGTGATTGCAGAGCCACATACCGATGTTGTAGAACGAATTGAATACATAGATGCTACTCTCGCTAAGCCAACGCTTGTGGGGCAAATGTTCCGTAAAAGAGTACTGATTTTTCAAGAAAATGATTCTTTGAAACATGTTTTAAAAGTGATACGTCTGCGAAAATATACACAATTTCCCGTTTATTATAATAAGCAATTTAAGGGGCTAATCACGACAGTAGGAATCACCAATTGGCTTGCTTCAAAGATGGGTGGCGATCATTTACCAAAAAGAATTCCAACATTGCATGATATTTTAATGCATGAGAAAAATAGAGTGAATTATAAATTTGTCAGTAGATCTATATCCATCTATGAGGCTGAGGAAATATTTAAACAGGGGGTCGAAAGAGGGAGGCGATTTGAGGCATTATTAATAACGGAGCACGGTCAACCACATCAAAAATTACTCGGTATTATTACACCATTAGATATTGTCAAAATTGATTAACAAAAAACGAGACTAGACAAGCAATTAAGGGCTTGAATGTCTCGCTTTATCTTTTAAGCTAATGTACAGGGAACCATTTGTTTGGACTTGAGCAAAATAAACTTCTTCTACGGAATGCACATTTTGCTTTTTCAATTTCTTCATGACCCAGTCTTCTGTCAGCTCTATTTCAACAATATTTTCTATAATAAGTTGACCATCAGAAATGACTTCTGTAGGAAGATAAGTAGGCGGTGATACGTCTGCTTTAACATCCTGCTTTGTAGCCACCTGTTCAGAGGTTTTTTGTAGCACACTGAGTTTCCCGTTCGTTTCTAGTAAGGCATATTCAACGTCCTGTACAGAGAAAATGGCTTGTTCACGTAGCATCATTGTAAGCTCATCTAGATGAAGACGATTTTTTTGTAGTGCTGATTCTAATATAAGACCTTTTTGAATAACAATCGTTGGCTTATCATCAATGAGAACGCGAGCTTTTTTAGATTTAATCGTAATAACGGTCATCAAATACGTTAAGGCACTCCACCAAACGAGGGAAATCATACCATCTAAAAATGGTGTTTCTTCCTGAGAGGCAATTTCTGAAGCGATCGACCCAAATGTAATGCCGGTAATATAATGGAAGAATGTTAACTGGCCCAATTGTTTTTTTCCAAGTATACGCGCCAGAATAAGTAATGCAAAAAATGAAAGTGTTGTTCGAAGAATCATTTCCCAAAAGTGAGCATGAATAAAGCTTTCCATGCATATATCAACTCCTTTTACAGCTGTCAAACTATAGCTTGTGCAAAATGGTCGATAGTATGCGACAATCATGTATAACCAAAATAAGAGTGAGGTGGCAACATGAATAAACAATTAAATGTAACAAATCCAATGTATCCAATTATGATTGCAATCGGTGTTGCTCACCTTATCAATGATACGATGCAAGCTGTTATCCCAGCGATGTTTCCCATATTTAAGAGTGAATTAGGTTTGACCTTTACACAAATTGGTATGATTTCTTTTGTTTTAAACATATTTGCTTCTGCCTTACAGCCTGCTGTGGGCTTTATCAGTGATAAAAAACCAATGCCCTATGCTTTACCTATAGGTATGATTAGTTCATTTATAGGGATTGCCATTATAGCGTTTACAACACAGTATTGGATTATTATTATTGCGGTATTATTTATCGGCTTTGGTTCAGCTATCTTTCATCCTGAGGGATCAAGAGTTTCATTTATGGCAGCTGGCTCTAAAAGAGGACTTGCTCAGTCTATCTATCAGGTGGGGGGGAATTCAGGACAAGCTCTTGCACCGTTAATTAGTGCTTACATATTTGATATTCTCGGGCAACGAGGTGCTGCGATCATATTAGTCATTGCAACGTTCGGTATCATTTTATTAAGTAAAATTGCAACATGGTATAAAAAACAATTGGAGCAGGAGCGTATAGCGAAGAAAAAACGTGTACTCGTCTCAACATTGCCTCCTTTAACAAAGAAACAAGTAGGAATTGCGTTAACGTTATTATTTACAATTATTTTTGCACGATCATTTTATACAACAAATATAACTAGCTTTTATGTGTTTTATTTGATGGATCACTATGATGTCAGTCTTCGACTAGGGCAAATATTAATATTCACCTTTATGGCATTTGGGGTAGTAGGTACATTTTTCGGAGGCTCTTTATCAGATCGTATTGGTAGAAAGAATGTCATAATTCTTTCTGTTGTAGTACCAATGCCATTTTGTTTAGCATTGCCTTATGTACCATTATGGACCGCTATGATATTTTTAGTCATTATCGGTACATTAATCATGATTAGCTTCTCCGTAACAGTGGTCTATGCTCAAGAGTTAGTTCCAACAAAAATTGGCACAATGGCAGGTCTAACAACGGGCTTTGCTTTTGGTATGGGAGCAATAGGAGCAATGGTTATCGGGGTTTTAATGGATCATAAAGGCATTGATTTTACAATGATTGTCGTTTCATTATTACCTTTATTATTACTAGTAGCCTTCTTCTTACCAAAGGATAAACCTGCATCAGCTGCTGTCTAATAAAAAAACGCGTATCTACGCGTTTTTTTATTGTCTTAATGGAGCTAAAAATTCTGCTGGCAGTTTCTCCTGATCGACTACATAGCCCTCTGAAATATGAACTTCATGCATTTTATCGTTGTAAGTAAATTTAAAGATGCCATTGTCAAAATCTGTGCCAATTTCTTTGAAAAATATACCCTCAATCGATACATATTTAGGACATGTAAATGCTACTTTAAAGTTATCCTGCTCTTTAATTAAGTAAGCACGTACTCCTTTTTCATATGTTTCATTTGCATCATCGTCTGTTGGGCGTTGAACAGCTACAATATGAAAATCAACAAAAGGAACTTCTTTTAACAGTACATTTAGGAACGAACCTTTAGTAATTTCCTCCCAACGGCTTTGTGCGCTTTGCCCTACGATAATTTGCGAAATGCCATAATTCTTTGCGACTTCTGCAATAACTTTTTGTATGGGGCGTTTTTCATTATCTTGCAAAATAAATTTTTCAACCTCAAGCTCATCTGATAACTTCTTCCATTGCTCTATATAACTAGATTTCTCTGCGTCAAATGCATCAAGGGGTTGCGAATCGACTGAAAGAATATAGAGTGGGCAATCAAGCATTGTGGCCATCTTATGACCACGATGTATTAAACGCTCGCCATTTAAGCCGTAGTAAACACAAACTAATATACTTTCATCTAAACGCCCTTTTACATGCTTCATAAAAAATGTACACCTCTTATCTGTTGGTATTTTGTTAATTTCACTGTTGATTTTGAAAAAATTATCCTAAAACAGCTAAAATCAATGCTGTTACAGTGCATTATGCTCATTTATAATGTATACTTAAAAATGTATAAAAGTTAACGGAAATATATTGGAAAACCCTTGAAGGATGAAGCTTAAATCAATAATTTGAAATTATTTAATTTATGCATTCTGTGCATCAAAGCTAAATTGCTTTCATATGCCACACTATTATGCAGTGAGTTAAATAGATAGTCAAGTGTCTTCATTGTGCTGATATAAACTAAGTTGTAACTGTATAAATTATCTGATTTTCCACAAGTTATTTAGGCTTGCATCGGGTTAGAAGTGACTAAATAACTAAAATAACCATTTTTATAAACGATAAGGCACTTTAACACCCCACAACATTCCTTTAAAAAATTTCAAGAATACATCTAATATGTTACTTAGCTTGAACAAATTTCTAAAGTCTTAGCACTTTACATGCCAATCACCACAAAAATTTGCTAGATGATTTTGATAGTAGGAGGTTTTCATTTGGTCACAGTTCTCATCGCGATACTTTTGCCATTTGTTTGTGCTGCACTGATTCCATTGCTTTACAGGCGACTAAGGCGTGTCACACATCTTGGCTGGTTTGTTTTATCTGTTCCATTCATCTTATTTCTTTTACTCGCTCGCTATATTCCTCAATTAGCCGAGGGTAAAACGTTTATTCATACATATGAGTGGATTCCCTCTTTTAATATAAATTTCACAACTTACCTAGATGGACTCAGTATGATTTTTGGTCTGCTGATTACTGGTGTAGGTAGTTTAGTCATTTTATATTCTATTTTTTATTTATCAACGAAAGAATCTCTTCATCATTTTTACTGCTATTTATTACTATTCATGGGCGCTATGCTTGGCGTTGTTTTTTCAGATAACCTAATGGTATTATACACATTTTGGGAACTGACAAGTGTGTCATCATTCCTATTAATCGCATTTTGGCATCATAGAAAGGCATCTCGTGCAGGGGCCAAAAAAGCGATGATGATTACAGTCTTTGGCGGACTATCCATGCTTGCAGGCTTCTTAATGCTCTATGTAGCTTCACATACATTTAGTATTCGTGAAATTGTAGCGAATGTAGAGATTATACGGGATCATGCTCTATTTACGCCAGCCCTCATTTTAATTTTACTAGGGGCGTTTACAAAGTCTGCACAATTTCCATTCCACATTTGGTTGCCTGATGCTATGGAGGCCCCAACGCCTGTTAGTGCTTACTTACATTCCGCAACAATGGTTAAGGCAGGCATTTATTTAGTTGCTCGTTTTTCACCAGTTTTTGGCGGAGAAGCAACGTGGTTCTGGCTAGTTAGTGTTATCGGTCTAGTTACATTATTCTGGGGTTCATTTAATGCGGTTCGTCAAACAGATTTAAAAGCTTTATTAGCCTTTTCAACAGTGAGTCAGCTTGGCTTAATTATGAGTCTATTTGGTCTTGGGTCTGTTGGTCACTATTATGGCTATGGTGAAGATTCTATTTTATACACACAAGCAAGCTTTGCAGCACTATTTCACCTCGTGAATCATTCGACTTTTAAAGGAGCCTTATTCATGATGGTTGGAATTGTCGATCATGAAGTAGGTACTCGTGATATTCGTCGTCTCGGTGGCTTAATGTCTTTAATGCCTATCACTTTTACAATCGCAGTCATTGGTGGCTTCTCAATGGCAGGACTACCACCATTTAATGGCTTTTTAAGTAAGGAAATGTTTTTTGCAGCAGTATTGGCTATTCGCGATGTAGAAGCATTCTCTATTGCCGATATAGGGTTATTTTTCCCATTAGTAGCATGGGTGGCAAGTATTTTTACCTTTGTCTATAGTTTGATTTTAATTAGTCGTACATTTTTGGGTAAACTACAGCCTGAGAAGATCGATAAAAAACCACATGAAGCTCCACTTGGCATGTTAATTTCGCCAATTATTTTATGCTTGTTGGTAGTTGGTATCTTTTTCTTCCCGAATGTGTTAGGTCACTATATTTTAGAGCCTGCCATGGCAAGTATTTATCCTACATTCCCGACTACAAGTGAATTAACACCACATATCCATGCATGGCATGGCATTAATGCAGAGTTATTGATGACAGTAGGTGTCATTATTATTGGGATTATTTTATTCAAAACTTTAAAAAGCTGGAAGCCACTCTATCGTCTGTTTTCACAAAAGTATACGTTTAATACGTATTACAATCGAATGATAGAGATGAGCGAAAATGGTTCACAGAAGCTCACTAATAAATATATGACAGGTAATTTAACACATTATTTTGTCTATATATATGTATTTTTTATTGCACTTATAGCTGGTTATTTTGTTTGGTCAGATGCTATGACTTTTAATTTTGACAAAGATTCCGCTATTGAATACTACGAATTAATCCTTGTATTTGTCATGATCTTTGCAGCAGTTTGGATGATTTTCGCAAAGGGTCGAGTGACAGCCATGTTGCTTAATGGTGTACTAGGCTATTCTATTGCCTTCTTCTTTGTTATTTTCCGTGCACCAGATCTAGCTTTAACACAATTAGTTGTTGAATCGGTCACAACAGCTTTATTCCTTTTATGTTTTAAATATTTACCAGATTTAATGCCAGAGGTACCACGTAAAAGGGTTCAATGGTCAAAAGCATTGATTTCTGTTTTTGTTGGGGCAACCGTAACAATTGTTGGTTTAGCGGTTGTACACTATGATCGCTTTGAACCAGTGGCTACTTACTTCAATGATGCTTATGAATTGGCTGGCGGTTCCAACATCGTTAATACAATATTAGGGGATTTCCGTGCTTTTGATACGATGCTAGAGGTTGTTGTTCTTCTGATTGCTGGCTTAGGGGTCTATGCTCTGACAAAGCTTAAGCCACGAAAGGAGGAAGCAGATCATGAAAATTAATGATGTGATTTTAAGGACCATCACCAAGGCAGTCGTTTTCATTATTTTAACACTCGGTGTGTATTTATTCTTCGCTGGGCATCACGCTCCTGGTGGTGGCTTTATAGGTGGTCTGGTGTTAGCCTCGGGCATTGTTTTATTATATCTAGCCTACGATATTGAAACTGTGCATAAAGGGATGCCTTTCGACTTCAAAAAAGTTGCAGCTCTTGGTGTATTGCTTGCAACAGGAACTGCAATAGGTTCGTTGTTTTTCGATGTGCCATTTTTAACACAAGCACATACGTATATAGATGTTCCTATATTTGGGAAAATGGGTTTTTCAACTGTCACTATTTTTGAAGCGGGTGTGGCTCTAACAGTGGTGGGGGTTGTTGTAACAATTATTTTAAGTATAAGTGAGGATGAGTAGCCAATGGAGTCTTTAATACTTGTTTTAGTAGGTATATTAGTAGCTGTTGCGACGTACTTAATCCTCTCGAAGCAGTTATTGCGTGTTATTTTAGGTACTGCTGTTTTATCACATGCTGCCCACTTACTGATTCTGACAATGGGAGGTCTAAAAAAAGGAGATGTACCATTATTAGGGGAATCAGAGGGACCATATACAGATGCGTTACCACAAGCATTAATTTTAACAGCTATTGTCATTAGCTTTGCTGTCACTGCCTTTGTTCTCGTTTTAGGCTATCGTGCGTACAAAACAAATGGTTCAGGGAATTTTGATGAATTGAGAGGTACGCCGGATGAGTAATATGATTGTTTTACCATTAATTGTACCGGTAATTACAGCTATTTTACTGGTGTTTTTAAAAGAGCATGTGATGTTACAACGTATCATCAGCTTATTGACATTGAGCTTTATTATTATCATTAGCATCATTTTATTAGTAGAGATTCAAGAACAGGGTGTGATGCGCATTGATTTTAGCGGTTGGGCACCTCCATTTGGAATCTCATTTGTTGCAGATTCATTTGCGACACTTCTAGTGTTAGTTGCAAATCTTGTAGCCCTCATTTGTATGTTATATGCAATTTTTACGATGGAGCTAAGGTATGAAAAAATGTATTTTTATTCATTTACCTTACTCATGATAGCGGGCGTCAATGGTTCATTTTTAACTGGAGATATTTTTAACTTATTTGTATGTTTTGAAGTAATGTTGCTCGCTTCGTATGCACTTATCAGCTTAGGTGGCGAAAAAATTCAGCTACGTGAAGCATTGAAATATGTACTCATCAACATTGTTGCCTCTTGGATTTTCTTAGTGGCGTTAGCTTTTCTGTATGGAACAGTAGGCACTTTAAATATGGCTCATATCTCCGTTCGTGTAATGGAGGCAGGAGCTAATCCACTTATTACAACAGTGGCGCTTATTTTCTTAATCGTCTTTAGCTTGAAGGCTGGACTTTTATTATTCTTCTGGTTGCCAGGCTCATACAGCGTACCACCAACTGCCATTGCTGCTTTATTTGCTGCTTTATTAACAAAGGTAGGGATCTATGCACTTGTACGTAGTTTTACATTGCTGTTCCCTAATAATACTGAGGTCACACACACAGCGCTTGGCATCATGGCTGGAATTACAATAATAGCAGGTTGTATCGGTGCTCTTTCAAGTCGTGATGTTAGAACGATAGCCTCCTACAATGTGCTAATTGGTGTTGGCTTTATAATAGTTGGACTAGCGGTTGGCACTGAGTCAGCATTACAGGGTGTTATCTATTATTTAATGCATGATATGGTAGCAAAGGCTATGTTGTTTTTAGCAGTTGGCATGATGATATATGTCACTGGGGAAACAGTAATTGATAAAATGAGTGGACTGATTCGTAATTATCCTTTCTTTGGGTGGTTATTCTTTATAGCGATGTGCTCATTAGCTGGTATACCACCATTAAGCGGTTTTTTAGGAAAGGTTTTAATTGGACAAGGTGCGATAGAAGGTAGCCATTTCGTTCTATTAGGTCTAGGGTTTTTCTCTAGTTTAATTGTTTTATATTCACTGCTACGGATATTTCTTTCTTCCTTTTTTGGCGAAACGATTATTAGCTTAGAGGATGAAAAACCTTTACCAAAACGTATATTGTTGCCATTAACATTACTGGCTGCCTGTACAATTGGTTTAGGTATTGGGGCAGAAAAATTGGCACCATTTGTAACAGATGCAGCTGAAACACTTTATACACCATCTATCTATATCGATGCAGTTTTAGATGGCGAACAATGGCAAGGTGAGGTGAATAAATAATGGCGATGCAGTTTATTTTAAATTTATTTATCGCAGCACTTTGGTTACTCCTACAGGATGAAGTGACACCACAATTTTCGACATTTTTGATGGGCTTTTTTGTAGGTATGGGTATTCTATATGCAATGCATCGCTTTTATGGTACTCAATTTTACTTGCGAAGAGTCTTTTCAATCATTAAATTATTATGGCTGTTTAACTGGGAGCTATTTTTATCAAGCTATAGTGTATTGAGACAAATCACTACACCTAAGCTAAACATTACACCTGGTATTTTCACATATAAAACTGTACTAAAGGGAGACTGGGAGATTACAGCACTTGCATTACTGTTAACATTAACACCTGGCTCTGTCGTCATGGAAGTGTCTGAAGAGGGCGATGTTTTTTATATCCATGCCATGGACATAGAACAGTCTAAGGATGCTGTTATACGATCAATTGGAAAATTTGAGCAAGCAATAATGGAGGTGACACGCTAATGATTAACAATATATTACTTCTTGCACTTGCTTTCTTTAGCATTTCCATTGCGCTGTCGTTGTATCGTGTTATCCGTGGCCCATCAATGCCGGATCGAGCAATAGCTCTCGATACAATTGGTGTTAATCTATTATCGGCTATTGCGATTGTCTCTATTATATTGAAGACGAAGGCATATTTAGAGGCTATTCTTATTTTAGGTATTTTAGCGTTTATCGGAACGATTGCCTTTACAAAATATATAGAAAGAGGTGTGATTGTTGAACGTAAATCAGATGATTGAATGGGCGGCAGTTATCCTTATTCTTATAGGTTCCATCGTGAGTGTGATTAGCGCATTTGGAATGATTCGCTTACCAGATGTCTATACACGATCACATGCTGCTACGAAAAGTTCTACGTTATCAGTTTTAACCTGTTTATTAGGAGCGTTTATTTATTTCTGGGTGCATGACGGCTTTGTTAGTGTACGGCTCATTTTAGGTATTCTTTTCGTCTTTGTGACAGCACCAGTCGCTGGACATTTAATTTGCCGTGCAGCCTATCGTTCTCATGTCCCATTAGCGGAGGGCTCTGGAGAGGACGAATTAAAGTCAAAATTATTTCCTGAAGAACATTCGATAAAATAGAAGGAGGAGGCTGGGACAGAACTCGATTATCTTGAATAATAGCGAAAATTGATGATAACTTTTTCCCTTTGATGAGTAGAGTGTTCCTTCCTAAATCAAAAAATGTTAGTCCGAAACAATCGGTCTAACATTTTTTCTTTTTGTCTCAGCCTCTCATAGTCTTGAAAAACAAAACCAATTGAATTTTTGTGAAAGGTGAAAATGATTTCCGTTGCAGGCTACTTGCTTTCCTCCGCTATCGCTCCGTTTAGAGGCTCACCTGTCTCGCTATGCTACTATGAAAATAAGTAAAGACTTTTTGCAGAATGGTTGATTGGAGTCGAGCCAGCGTCACTCCAAGGGGGGATACAATTCTGAACTAGATGAGAGAGTAGTAGATTCTAGTCAGTTATCATTGGATAATTCAAGTGGAAGAGGGAAGTTGATCGGTTTAATCAACTTCCCTTTCAAATTATTCAGCTTGAAAAACTAATTGATAGCCAGAGCCTCTTACCATAATAATTTTTGCTGTGTGTCCTGGGATCGTTTCCAGTTTTTTTCTTAAATTACTGATATGAACTCGTAATGCTTGTGTTTGTCCAAAGCTATCCTCGCCCCATATAAGTTGATACAGCTCAGCAGCTGGAAAGGCTTGATTGCTATGCTGTGCTAAAAAGGATAAAATTTGAAATTCCTTTGTTGGTAAAGTTAATACAGTATCACCAATTGAAACTTTCCCTGAGTGTATATGAAAGTGTAATGTGTGAATAATTTTAGTTCCTTCATTCACAGAAGTATAATCAATTGGTTGTATCAACTTTTTATGACGCTTCCGTTCAAGTAGCCGCTCAATGGTTTTTAAAAGTCGGCTGTGGTCAATGGGCTTTAAAATATAATCTATAGCCTGTACATTAAAGGCCTCTAAAGCATAATTTTCATATGCTGTCACAAAGACAATATCCATGTAGCTTGAGACATCTTCTATTTTAGAAGCAAACTCAAGACCGGTCATTTCGGCCATTTCAATGTCTAAAAATAGAATATCAGGTTTTAATATATCAATATTTACTAAACCATCCTTTGGATTCTGGAAGGTTCCAATAATCTCAATAGAGCCACTTGCCTTTAGCATGGATTCTAATAAACGAATGGCTAAAATTTCATCATCTATAATAACTGCTTTTAACAAGCTGCTCACATCCTTTATGTAGTAATTATCGGAAATCTTATTTCAACAGTCGTTCCTTCATTTTCAAGGCTATCAAAATGGATAGTAGCGTTATCGAATTTTTTTAATCTTTTAGAAATATTTAGAATACCAATACCTTGACTAGCGGTTTTTTCACCGTTTTGAATTTGCTGTAAAAGCTCTGCAGATATACCAATGCCATTGTCTATCAGTTGGAAAATCACCATTTGCTTTTCCTCCTTTATAACTAATTGTAGCCTGCTATGCCCTTTTCCTACTTTCAGACCATGAAGAAGTGCATTCTCCACTAAAGGTTGAAGCAATAAAGGAGGAATAAGACATTGGATAGGCTCATCCATGCAAATTTTAAATTCTAATTGCTCTGGATATCTAGTTCGATGAATATTTACATAAGCCTCAATAAGACTAAGCTCCTTTTCTAAAGGAACAAGACTGTTGGCATTTTCAAAGGCAAAACTATTACGCAAAAATGTAGCAAAATCTGTAATCATTGTCCGTGATTTATCTAAGTCTAAATAGCTAAGTGACAGAATGGAATTTAAGACATTATAAATAAAATGCGGTTTAATTTGTGCTTGTAAAAACGCAGTTTCCATTTTCACAGCTGTTTCTGCAGACTCCTTCAATAAAAGAAGATTGCGAACTCTTGTCTTAAGCTCGGTAGCATCCAAGGGTTTATGTAAAAAGTCATTTGCACCAGATTGAAAGGCTGCGATCATATCCTCTGGGCGAATTGCTGCTGTCAACATTAAAATAGGTAGCTCTGTAGACGTGTAATTTTGTCTAACCTGTTGGCAAATCTCATAGCCAGAAATAGTGGGCATCATTATATCCAAAATTAATAAATCAATACTAGGTTGTTGTGTAAGGTATTCAAAAACATGGTGTCCATTATCAATTGCTATAATGGAATAGTTTTCTTGCGTCAAAATATCTATTAACACCTTTAAATTAACAGCGTCATCATCCACAATTAGGATTTTTTTCTTCCCTATATTTTCAACAATATGTGGGAATGTTAGGAAGGGATGTTGATATGTTTGGATTGGCATTGATGGTAATTCCTCGTTTGTCGGCTGTGCTTTTCGTAATTTGATTGAAAAGGTTGCGCCTTGTCCAACAATAGATTCTACAAAAATTTTTCCACCCTGCCGCTCAACAAGCTCCTTTGTAATATGTAAACCTAATCCACTGCCATCAATTGAATAGTTGAATTGTTGAAATGCATTAAAAATAGTTTTTAAATTTTCTGGCGCTATCCCACAGCCAGTATCCTTTATTTCAATCACTAAAAATGACTGTTTCTCATAACAAGTTATATCAATTTTCCCTTCATTTGTATACTTCACTGCATTATGAATTAAATTATATAAAATTTGGCGAAGGCGATTTTCATCAGCTTGGACAAAGGTTCTCCGTTCAATATGATTATAAATTTTTACATTTTTGCTGATCGTATAGGATAGCACTTCTACAGTCATATGTGTAATTGCATATAAATCTACAGAGGTCATACGCAGTGTTAATTGGTTCTCCTTCAGCTTTGAAAAATCAAGTAAATCATTGACTAAATAGGATAGACGTTCAGCAATATTGAAAATAAGTGATACTTTTTCTTTTTGTTCGTCCGCTGAGATGGGAACGCTATTGTCTTTCAGCATAGACTGCGAAATGCCAATAATACCATGTAAAGGTGTTTGGAATTCATGGGATGTTTTAGCAAGAAATTCATCCTTTAATTTATCTACACGGATAAGTGCCTCTGTAAGCTTGCCTTTTTCTAAATAAGAATCTGCAAAACGATGAGAAATATATAGTGAAAGCATTGTTAGGCAAATAAATGGCAACAGCGGTGGTAGGGCATTCAGTTCTAGATTAATATTTGTATTTAACGTTGCAACGATAAAATAAAGCAAAATGGCTAATGAGCTTAAAGTTAAATACATTACACCAGTAGCACGTTGGTAAATTGCCATAATTTGCGCATAGAAAATATAAACAATATTTGCGAATACATATAGTGAGTTAATATTCTGAAATAGCGAATTAATTGATGTGGGAAGCATTGCAACAAGAATAAGAAGGGTTCCTACAGCGCAAAGCACTTTCACAACCAAACGATTCATATGTTTTTTTAGAGCACGGTAAAAATATAACAATATGAAAAGACCGACAGCTATACTAGAGATCATTTGCATTTTCTGAAATGGTGCGTAGGGCATATCTATAAAGGCTAGTAATAACTTTTCCCCATGTGTAAGGGTGTAGAGACCACTTGAAAAGCAAAATAAAGCAAAATAAAGCTGCTCTATACCAAATTTTGAATAAAGATAAGAGCCAAAAAAGTAGATAAACATTGTTAAAAAGCCTGCTAAGGTAATTAAATCGTAGAATAGTGCACCCTCTCGTAGCTTGGCAATACTAGATTGATCTCCTAAAAAAATGGAGCTAATAATTCCTCCGCCGGGTGCATAATCAAAATTTGTCACATGTACAATCAATTCAAGTTCTTTTTTATCAGGCGAAAAATAAGCAGTATATGGAGTATTGTGTGGTATATAACTGCTATCCTCAGCTGGCTCTCCGCTGTGCCCAACTCGCTTTCCGTTAATATACAATGCGTTCGACATACGGATGTTACTTGTCTTAATCCCTAAAATATCTTCGGTATCATCGATTAAAACCTTGAGACGATAAGTCCCGCTATCAAATACAGGTATTTGTTGCCCCTCAATTGTATATTTTGTCCATGCTGAAGGGACATCGACAAGATAGCTTTGATAAGTATCAAAGGCTTCACCGTCAACTAAATGATTCGGGATGAATGACCACTCTCCATCCAATTTGATAGGCGTATTATCGTTAAAGGTATGATGGCGTAAATCCATCACACCTTTAATCGCTTGTTGCCCATGCGACTTAGGTTGAGTTAAGAAAAAGGTAATGCCTGCTATCAGCATTGAACCAATAATAATTGCGAACAACAACGATAATTTTTTCATTATAAAAATCCCTTTCAAATGATTTAGTTGGATTATACAAGATAACTTACGCCATTAATATAAAATTCCTACTAACGATGAAATCAAACTATTGTGAGCTTAAATGATGATGATCAATCCCTGTATCTGAACCGCCTAATTTAAGTTGTTTTTATGATCGAGGAATAAATAATGATAAAACGGAAAATAGTAAAGTTACCTTATAGAAAGAACGAAAGAAAAATAAATTGACTTATCAGAAAATTATGTATAAAATATTTAGCTAAAAATTTTTTAGTTTATCTTGATTATTATTTCAAAAGAGTATATCTTAATTAGCAGATAGATTTTTTATTCTTCAATATGAATAAATATCCAATCGACTATTTTCGAGAAATGTATTCTCATACACAATAAATTATAAATAAAAGGAGTTACTGAATATGAAGAACAAGTTATTCATCACAATGCTTGTATTAGTAATAGGTGTTCTTGCAGCATGTGGCACTAAAGATAATAATGCAAGTGATACAGGATCTACTACTGATACAGAAGGTAAGCAAGTATTAAAAGTTGGAACTTCAGCAGATTATGCACCATTTGAATATGTGGATGCAGCAAAAGGTGAAGAAATTATTGGCTTTGATATTGATTTAATTAAACTCGTTGGTGAAAAAATCGGTGTTGAAATGAAGGTGCAAGATATGGATTTCAATAGTCTAGTACCAGCTTTACAAGCAGGAAAAATTGATGTCGTTATTTCTGGTATGACACCGAACCCAGAGCGTGAAAAAGTGGTTGATTTCTCTGATAAATACAATGAAACAGAGCAAGTAATCCTTGTTAAAAAGGATAGCGGTATTAAAAAAGAAGCTGACTTAGCTGGTAAAAAAATAGGTGTACAGACAGCATCTATCCAAGAGAACTTAGGTAATGCAATAGCGAAAAAGGTTGATGTAAAAGTCGAAGGGCGTACACGAATTCCTGAGATCGTTCAAGATATGATGTCTAAACGTTTAGACGCAGGTATTTTAGAGGGTGGCGTTGCGAAAGGCTATTTAAAAACAAATGATCAATTAGAAGCTTTTCCTGTAGAAGAACAGCCTGAAGATTTCAAAGCAATCGCTGTGCCAAAAGGAAGCGATTTAAAAGATAAAATTAACAAAGCATTAAAAGAGCTAGCTGAAGAAGGCAAAATTCAAGAGCTGGAAGAAAAATGGCTAGAAAAAGTTGAATAATAATTGCGTGCGATAGCTCTATTTTTGGGCTATCGTTTGTGCTTTTCATTTTTAACCTCTATATCTCTTCCAAATTTGTGTTTGGTACAAAAAACAAAGCTACATCATGATGAAAAAGAAAGGAGGGAGCGCTGTGAATTTAGATTTTACAGCTATTGTTCCCTCTATTCCTTATATTTTAAAAGGGATAGGTGTTACACTTCAAATTGCAATCGGTGCATCCATCATCGGTTTTATCGTAGGTATACTTTTAGCATTATGTAAAATTGGTAAAGTGAATTTTTTACGTTGGTTTGCTGATTTCTATACGTCGATTTTCCGCGGTACACCACTTGTATTACAATTACTGATTATTTATTATGCAGTACCACAATTACTAGATATTCAAATTGAACCCATACCAACAGCGATTATTGCTTTTGGTTTAAACTCAGGTGCATATATTTCAGAAATTATCCGTGCGGGTATTAATGCAGTCGATAAAGGACAAATGGAAGCGGCACAGGCACTGGGTATTCCATATGCAAAAATGATGAAGGATATTATTATTCCGCAAGCAGTGAAAAATATTTTACCATCTTTAGTAAACGAATTTATTACATTAAATAAAGAAACGGCAGTTGTGACAGTAATCAGTGCATTAGATATTATGCGTCGTGCCTACATTGTAGGGGGTTCGACATATCGTTATCTTGAGCCATTACTTTTTGCAGGAGTAATCTATTACATCATGACGCTTGTTTTAACGTTCCTTGGTAAACGAATCGAGAAAGGAATGAGAAAAAGTGATTAAAATTGAAGATTTACACAAATCTTATGGACAGAATGAAGTATTAAAAGGCATTTCAACTGAAGTTAAAGAAAAAGAAGTAATTGCTATTATTGGACCTTCTGGATCAGGTAAATCGACATTTCTTCGTTGTTTAAACTTATTGGAAACTCCGACAAGTGGAAAGGTAACGATTGCAGGGGATGTCCTAACAGATAAAGGGACAAATATTATGAAAATACGTGAAGAAGTAGGGATGGTATTTCAGCATTTTCATCTTTTCCCTCATAAAACAGTTCTTGAAAATTTAACATATGCGCCAATTAATGTAAAGGGTATGGATAAGGCTACTGCTGTCAATAAAGCAGAAGAGTTACTGAAGAAAGTAGGTCTGTTTGAGAAGCGTCAAGAATATCCAAATCGATTATCAGGCGGACAAAAACAACGTGTTGCGATTGCGCGAGCACTTGCTATGAATCCAAAAGTTATATTATTTGATGAGCCTACATCGGCACTTGACCCTGAAATGGTTAAAGAGGTATTGGCTGTAATGAAAAACCTCGCAGATTCTGGTATGACCATGTTGATTGTGACACATGAAATGGGCTTTGCTCGTGAGGTTGCTGATCGTATTCTTTTCCTTGATGGCGGCAAGCTTATTGAAGATGCTTCACCAGAGCAGTTTTTTACAGCGCCATCAACACAGCGTGCTAAGGATTTTTTAGAAAAGGTTTTATAAAAAATAAAAGGCATTTAGCTCCCCGTCTAGGCGAATGCTAAATGTCTTTTTTATTGAATGGACAGTTCAAATTGAGCCTGTAAGGTTTCTAAAGTAAATAGCTCCTCAATATGATAGGCTCCTGATGAATGATTGTTGTTAAGGAGTTCTTTCGCAATAAATGCTGCAACTTTCGCTGTTACGAGAGATTCATCGCGTTCTAGAAAGTCTAATGTATAACTTGTTTCTTTGTGATGTTTTTTTCCAATGGCTTGTATTTGTATACCACACACATCAGAACCAATTTTAATTTTTTGAATAAGTGAAGCGAGCAAGGTTTGGATACGGTCAAATTTTAATAAGTAAGCAATTCTACTTTTTTGTAAAAAGGATACAAATCTATTGAGCGACTCTACATCAAAACCTAATCTTGTTTCGATAGGAATAGAAGGAAAATGCTTTGTTAATGTGTGCTGGTCAGAGAAATTAAATTGATACACACTACGTTTTCCAAATTTCTTAAATTTCACGGTTCTCTTATTAGTGAAATTAGCAACTCTCTGATTGTTGTAGCTACTGAACGGTGTATTTAATTGATGCAATATCCAAAGAATTGCTGCAGTGCCATGCGTATCGCCTGCGCCGAGTAAGATAGAAATATGCAGCCCCTCTACGGAGGATAATTGCTTTGCAGCATGCATGGCCATTAAATTGGTCAATCCTGGAGCCATACCAACACTAAATACGGCTGTTGAATGATTCTGTTCAGCTAGTAAATGGAGTGCCTCTAACTTTTTAAGGAAGGTATAGCTTGCAGTAATATCGATATACATAATCCCTTCATTTAAGCAAAGCTGTGCAAATGCAGTATCTTTTTGCTCTAAACACATAATAACCAGTGCTACATTATTTAATTGCTCTGGTTGCACTTTTTTCGACACATCCAATTGTAGAGGTCTTACTAAGTTATTGTGCTGGGCGCAGAAATCCTTAGCCTTTTCTATATTTCTTCCGGCAATCCATATTCTGTTAGGATAGCTTTGCAACAATAATTTTGCAATTTTCCCTCCCACTTCACCATAGCCTCCGATGATTAAGATATTCCCATTTTTCATAAAGTAGTTTCTCCCTTAATAGCGACTAAAGCGTCAATCATATGTGTTTTAAAATATGGAAGGATTGTCGTAAAACCAGCCTCTTTCAGCAAATCAATAAGCAATTCAAGAGTAATCGGGTGAGTTGTCATGCGAAAGGATTGTTCAAAGCGTTCCCAATGATCCTCGCTTATTCCGTTATGAAGCATGGAACTTCGCCAATAACGAAGCTCGTGTTTGAATGTTGGGGAAGTTAAATCAGCATTAATCGATGAGATAAATAACACACCATTTTCATTTAAGCTATCCGCAATTTTTTGAAGCATTGTCCTCTTCTGGTCCAAGTCTTCTATAAAATGTAAAACTAAATGACAACTAGCTACATCGAATAACTCATTCACTCTTAGGGAGAGTAAATCCTTCTCAAGCCACTTAATAGTAAGCTCGTGTGGTAGCGATTCAATTTGTTTAGCAGCCAGATCCAGCATTACCTTTGAGGTATCGACTGCTGTGAAATGGGCAGACGGAAAGGATTTGCCTAATGTGAGTAATTCCTGTCCGCCACCAGCACCTACTACTAAAAATTTATTTACAGCAGTAAAATTGTGAAGTATATTGGCCATCATGTCATAGATAAGATCATAGCCTATGATTTTTTGTCGAATGGACTGTTGATATGTGTTGACAGAAGGACTGTCCCAGTTATGTAAAGATCTATTCATTAAAATACCTCCAAAATAATTAATTTCTATGCGTTAAGATTCCGAGAGCAATTCCTTCATCTTTAAGCAATCATTCGGATGAAAGGCTGATGATTGTTTAGTGAAGTCACCCAGTATTTGTGTAGGACTATTCCCAAAAATAAGTATTCGTTGTCCAAGAAAAAGAGCCTCGTGTAAATCATGTGTCACTAATAAAACGGTTGGTTGATAGTCCAACCAAAGTGTATGGACTAACTGCAACATTTCCTTTTTTAAACGGACATCCAGTGACTGGAATGGTTCATCCATTAATAAAAGAGCTGGTTGATTAACCATCGCTCGAATAAGTGAGACTCGCTGTTTCATACCTCCACTTAATTGATGCGGATAGTGTGCTTTATTGTGATAGAGCCCTGCAATTTTTAATAATTGATTTATCCGTTCCACATCAACTGTCTCACTGACCCATGCAATATTTTCAAATACGGTGAGACTAGGAAGAAGACGTGGCTCCTGAAAAACATAGCCTAAAGATCCAGTAGGAGAGCTTATTAGCCCTGAATCGGGTGATATAAGCTTTGCAATAAGCCTTAATAATGTCGTTTTTCCGATACCTGAAGAGCCTAAAATACATGTCACTGTCTGAGGGGCAATTTGTAATTGAAACTGCTGAAAAATTTCCTTTTGATTTCTTGAAAAGGATAGATTCTCAAGGATTAACATAGGCTAAGCTCCTTTCTAAAGATGTACAGGAATAATACTAGATAGATTGCTTTAGTAGTCTTTGTAGGAAAAACTCCATAGCTAGACCAACTAATGCAAGTATGATCGTCCAGGCAAACACTGTTGGGGTATCAAAGAAAACACGTGCTTGACTAAGCTGCTGACCAATCCCTCCATGACCCACAATTAACTCTGACATGACAATTGTCTTCCACCCCATTCCAACTGCTATTAATAGGGCTGAATGTAAGTAAGGTGATACTTGTGGAAAATAAATATCTCTTATCACTTTCTTACGTGAAACTCTAAAACATTGAGCTATTTCGAGCAGTTCTTGAGGAGTTTGAAGTATCCCTTTCATGACATTAAAGAAAAAGATAGGAACTAAAGTGACGAAAATAATAAAGATTTGAGCACCACCCTGTTCTCCAAACCATAAAACCGTAAATAACATCCATGAAACGGGAGGAATGGATTGAGCTAATGTAATAAGCGGTTTTATAAAATCTTTTAACTTATTTGATAAACCTGCTGCGATTCCTAAAATACTACCCAATAACAAAGACAGCAGTATTCCAATAAGAAAGGACAGTATTGTAATAAAAAAGGCGGACCAAAACACAGGGCTTCCTAATAGTTTGAATAAGACAGAAACAACTACAATAGGGCTAGGTAATAGTACGTCAGGATATTTAGTAGCTAATATAATCCAGAAAAGTATTAGCACGATCATGCTACCTGTTGAACGAAGTAGGCTATTCATTGTAATAGAAGTCTTCATTAGGTAATGCACCACCTATAGAGTCAGGTGCAATCTCTAGTAAAATCTTAAAATAAGCTTCTGTTTCATTCCGCGCTTGTTGAGCGGTTTGAAAGTGTAAGGAGCTATTTGTTAATGCACTTTCCATAATTTTTTCATTGCTTTTGAAAAAATCACTCAGTAAGGGCAAGGAAACATCAGACTGTTGATATAAATCAGTAATTGCTTGTTCAGAAAGCGCTTGAAATTGTTTAATAGCATGTTGATTACTAGATGCCCAAGCCTTATTTACAAAAATACCGGTTTGAGGTAATTGTTTGCTAAATTGTTTCTGCCATACTTCTTCAAAATTGATGGCAATATGTAAATCTGTCTGTAAATTAGCTTGTACTATACTTAACAATGGCTCTGGAATAACAACATGTTGAATAGCTCCTGATGCTAGTTGTTGACCAATTTCAGTTAGATTGACAAAGGAGAGCTTAACACCAGGGATATTATTTTGAGCAATTAAGTAATTTGTTAAAATATCTGGTGGACCACCTTGACTAGGTACGAAAATAGTTTGATGTGCTAAATCTTCTAATTTTTGAACCTTGTCATCCGTAGAAACAAGAAACATAGAGCCAAATGTATTGACTTGAATAAGTTGTAAAGGCATACCTTTTGCATATAGATTTGCCCCCATATTAAGAGGAAGTGCAATAAATTGTGCTTGTTTTTTTTGTATTTGAGCTAAAAGGGTATCTGCTGTTTCCCAGGTAATAAGTTCAATATCCTTCTGTTGCTCTGCCAATAAGATACTTGGAAAAATAGCTGGCGATTTAGGTGCACTAATAGTAGCTTTAAGAGTTTGCTGTTCTTCTGAATTCTGATCACTACCCGCAGTTGCTGGAGATGATTTCTCTGAGCAGCCACTAATAACGGCAGTTGTTAGTAAGACAATAAAAAATAAAAAGTAAAATTTCTTCAAAATAGTATTCCTCCTTGTTGAACTTCTGTACAATTCAATTAAGAATTATTCTCAATTATAAACTTTCGGAAAAAAAGAACTATCCCATATTTCTGGGGGGAGGTAGGTTTTTATGAAGGAAGCACACTATTGGCAAAGAAAATCTGAACAATGCTTCAAGCACAGCAAAAATTCATTTGAATATCGTCAATTGATGATAGAAGCTCTACGAACACATATAAATTTTGATGCTTATTGCTGTACATTAACGGATGCACATACACTTTTTTCAGTAGGAGCAGTCACAGAACAATCAATAGAGGCAATTCATCAGAAGATTATGGAGTTGGAATATACGACAGAAGATGTAAATAAATATGGATTCTTAGTACAAAGTGGTCAAAATATAGGCAGGTTAAGCGATTCGTCAAGTCAAAGCTTCCGTTATAAAGAAGTGTTTATGCCCAATGGTTTTAGCGATGAAATAAGAGCTGCATTAACCTATCAAGGACAATGCTATGGGTTTTTAACACTTTTCAAAAGAGCTGAAAATGAGCAGCCTTTATTTCAAGATCAAGATCTAGTGCTTATAAAAATACTGATGCCAATTATGGGGGAATCGTTAAAGGAGTTCCATCATTATATTATTGAGGAGAGGATTCCAGCTGTAGAAGGAGAACAAGGCATTGTTATTTTTGATAAAAGGTTAAAAATTCTTTCAAGTAATACCAAAGCTTGTGAATTGCTCTCTATTTTAAGAAAGTATGAAAGTTTAGCAGATATACAAGTACCTAAGCCTATTCAAGCTATATGCGCAAAGCTACTAGCTGACAATTACAATTCAAATACTTCTTTAATAGTACCTATCAAAGATACAGGCTATATTGCTATTCGGGCATCACTATTGCTGACAAGCCAACAAGAACAGCAAATTGCTTTATTAATAAATGAAGCATCATCAAGAGAAATGCTCAATTTTTTAATAACGGCCTATAATCTTACCCCTAGAGAAAAGGAAGTAGTGTTTGAAATTATTAAAGGTATTCCTACAAAAGAAATTGCTCATAATCTTGATATTTCAACTTACACAGTACAAGATCATTTAAAGGTAATTTTTCAAAAAGTAAATGTCTCGAATCGGAATGAGCTAGTATGGAAGATCTTTTCCCGATTCCAATTAGATTAATAAGGTGAACAATCAAAAGAATCTGCTAGCTTTCTAGCAGATTCTTCATTGTGTTGAAAAAAGATGATGTCAATGGCAGAAAAAGCAACTTTGCAAGGTGAGAGGTTGATTTCCGTTCCGCCAGCGTCCTTTCCAGGGGGCGTCCGATGAGCCGCTTCACTCACTTACGTTCGCTCCAGGGTCACATCTGTGACGCTAAATCCCCTAGGAGTGACGCTGGCTCCACTCCAATCAACCATTCTGCAAAATGTCTTTACTTTTTTCATACTAGCATAGCAATCAATTAGTCCATTATCTGGATTCTTAGAGGGGATAAGCTCTTATTTTCAATGTGGAGAAGTGATGCGTGACAACACCCTTCCATAAAGAGTAGTGAACACCTTCACTTTATTTGAAATCCATTTCTACCTTTCAATTGACTGTTTTGTTTTTCAACACTAATAAGAATCTGCTAGCTTTCTAGCAGATTCTTATTGTTTATTAACATTCCATCAGTAGGTGTGTGATTGGAAGCTATTAAGCTACATCAGTGATAGTTAAAAAGAAGCCAATAACTATACTTTAGCTACTAACATCACTAATCATAATAAAAGGTTAAGAAAAATTAACCTAAAAAATGGAATAAATTCATAGTGAAATCTATTGACCTATAATATAATGAAAAAAAGGCTGAAAGTCACCAAATAAATGCAATAATAGACTTTAAATTTGGGTATTAAGGATTAGTTATTAATAGGGTTTAAAAAATCTGAATTTTAAGATAAATGAAGTGGGAGAGATATAACAGACATGGGTTATAACTCTATAATCATTAAGATTTTCAAGAAAAGAAGGGGGTGAGAGGATGAAAGTAGAGCTTAAATCTACTACAAAAGATGATGAGCCATTCCTTTACGAAGTCTATGCTTCTTCTCGTAGGAAAGAAATAGATTCATGGGGATGGTCTGCTGAACAAATACAGCACTTTTTAGAAATGCAGTGGTGCGCACAGCAGACCTCATATAGGCAGCGATTTCCACAGGCAAACCACTGTATTATTACTTCAAATGAGCAATATATAGGGAGATTGTTAACAGAAGACTTACCTGAGCAACTACATATAATTGATATCTCTATTCTGCCAAGCTTCCAAGGTAATGGAGTAGGAACTTATCTAATTAGCAATCTTCAGCAAAAGGCAAATGAAGAAAATAAACCAGTGATATTGCAAGTTCTTCATACAAATCCTGCAAAAAATCTATATGAGCGATTAGGATTTCAAGTAGTGTCAACGGATGAAATCTATTTAAAAATGAGATGGCAATAAACAAAATGGATTTGAGTGTTGCCACTCTTTTAAAGCTACAACCCGTCCATTATTAAAAAATAAAGAGAGGTGAATGTGAATTGCCAATATCAAATACGGCTTTACAGACATATGAAGAAGATTTACGGCAAACGATTCAGTGCTTTTTTAATTTAGAGGGACAAGTCGAAAGTATCATTGTTCACATTGACAGCAATATCAAAAGCTATATTCGAAAAAAAGAAAGAGGATTCTTATTAGCGAGTAAAAAGAAAGAAAAATACCTCGGAGAACTAAGAATACTACAATCGGATTTACAAAAATCTTTAATCGGTATTTCTCATATCAAACAGCTACTTGTCAATGAAATAAACACTTTGCTAAAAGATAGCAGAGAATTTCAGCAAGCTTTTAAGGAGATGCTTCCCTTACTGCCATTTGCACTATCAAGCTATCCCTTTGAGACAAGCCTTTCTTCAAATGTTCAATTTAGCGTATTTCTGTCCCCCTTAATTGAAAAAGAGATAGTAACAAAATTGCCACTACTAACTGCAGCATTTGAATCGAGCCAAGTGAACGGGATAATAGTAACTCTAGAAAAATTTGATGTGAACATAAAAGAGCAAATAAATGAAGCCAAAAGCAGTGTAGCTAAATTAATGTCTAGCGTAACGGAAACAGAAAATGAATTGGATAGGCAATTTGGTAATGTCATCTCAAATTTAAATCAAAGTGATAGATTGTCAGAATCCCCCTCTACTCAACAGGACTTCATTGCTGAGATTAAAAGCAAGGGAGAGCAGTTGAAAATATGGGCGGACCATTATCAAATGTTTCATACAATGCTTGGAAAAGATATGGAATTCCAAGAAGCTATACATCTAACGGCAAAAGTATTAAGCGAAGGTTTAGAGGAACCAGCGCAAATCTATCAAAACCAGAGAATTTTACAAGGAGCTTATCTACTTGAAACAGGCGCGACCTATATGACATTAGCACAAGATTTAAAGCTTTCTGAACAACAGGCAAAGTTGCTAGTAGCAGCATACTTATTGCTAAACCAAGAGAGCATAGTAGTAGTTGCTGAACAAGTGAATTTGGAATTGATGGAGATTGAAGCTTTTTATAAAGAAAATAAAGAATTTTTTTCTTTAATTATTTCCTAAACAGAAAGGAGAAAATGCTATGCCAATTTCGGAATACCAATTAGACAATTATGTGAAGGAACTTCAACCCAGTATTAAAAATATAATTGAACTAGAAGACAAGCTTGGAAAAGCCGGTGGAGATATAGACAGTATTTTATCCAAATTAAACGATGAAGGATTTGATCTTGGTGCATGGCTTGGTGACAATCTATTTCGGACAGATAACCCGAAAAGGAAAGAAACAGCTATTCAACTGTTAAATGACTTAAACAATGAATTAAGTTATGCAAAAATTGATTTAAATATTTTAAAGCATGATATCCAAGATGAATTAAATACTTTATTAAAGGAATATGGGGAATGGAAAACTTACTTTGATAATAGGTTACCATTCATTGCATTTTCCATAGCTGTACCTAAATTCCAGGCTTCTAATCCCTTTCATCGATTAATGCTAGGGTTTGTATTAACCATCGTATTGAAAGATATATTATTACCAATATTTGAGGTGTTAGGGTTAGGTGTTGTAGGTCTTATCGTGGTGGTGGTGTTAATAGATGGAATAATTCAAGGCGAAAAAAGAATGGAGCTATTTGAAAATATCCAAAAAGAAACAAAAGTAGCGATGGAAGATGTTAAAAAGCTAAGGCAGGATATCAATGATGTGCAGGTACAAGTAAATACCTTTTTTGAAGATGTGGCAAAGAGCTTTCAAGAAACAGGCTTGTTAACGAAGCCATATACAAACCATCAGGAGCTAGTATCGTTTGTAAAATTACAGGCTGGGACATTAAGACGTTGGTCGGATCAATATGATTCGATGAAGCGAATGATTAATAAAGGCTTAGATATTGAATTTTCAGCAGAAGTGGTTGCTGCAAATCTAGTAAATAAACAAGATGATAAAAGTGAATTAGACAATTATACCAAGCTGTTAATGGGTGCATACCTTATTGAAATGGGAGAGTCCAATAGTGTAGTGTCTCAAAAGCTTGATATGTCCTTAGAAAGAATTAAAAAAGTAAAAGCAACCTACATGTTATTTAAAATGCATACACCAGATGAAATTGCACAAGTCTTGGAAATGGATGTAAACGAGGTCATGACGATTCAAGAGACGAATAGCGATTTAATAGCAATTGTTAGCTAAAAAATAATCTTAGAATGGATGGATAATATGGCGATTACAGAAGCGACATTAGCAACCTATGTAGAAGAATTACAGCCTGCTCTAAAAAATATTTATGAGGTAGAAGACAAGCTGGCTGAGTGTAAAGAGGGAATTGATAGCATCATTTCTAAGCTATTAGACGAGGATTTAGAAATTAGTGCATGGCTTGGTGATAATCTATTTCGTACAGATAACCCAGAGCGAAAAGTACAAGCAATTAAGCTTTTAAAAGAGCTGAAAAGTGAGTTAAGTGGAACATCAATTGACTTAAATATTTTAAAGCATGATATCCAAGATGATTTAAATAGTTTGCTAATGGAATTCCTCGAATGGAGAAAATGCTTTAAAAATACGTTGCCGCTGATTTCTTTATCAATCGTTGTGCCTTCTTATAAGAAAATCGCTTTAGATAAATATGTGGCGCTTACATTATTTGTAGTTAATCAATGGATTGGAAAAATAAAAGTGCTGGATAGCTTAGTTGCGAAACTAGGTACGCTTGGTGCAATAGCTGCTGTCCTTTACCTTATTACAGGAATTATTCAAGGTGAATTGCGGAAAGAGTATTTTGAAAATATTCAAGCAGAAACGAATAAGGCAAAAGAGGATTTAACTAAGACCAAACAAGAGATTAATCGTGGACAGAGTCAAGTTAATGCTTTCTTTAAAGATCTTGCAATGACATTTAAGGAGACAGGACTTTTACAAGATACTGTTGTAAATCATCGAGAGCTAGTTTTCTTAGTAAAGGAGCAAAACTCTACATTACGCAAATGGTCAGATCAATTTAATGCTATGAAACGGATGCATGAAAAAGGGATGGATTTATCCGTGGCAGCAAGTATAGCTGCTGAAGCATTATGTAAAAACACCGCGGATCCAAATGAGTTACAAAAAGTCACTAATACTTTATTAGGCTCGTATTTAATAGAGAGCCATACAGATTTAGCTGAAATCTCCAATACCTTAAAAGTTTCTGGGGATCAAGCAAAGAAAATAAAGGCTATGTATATGTTATTTACGAAGCATACACCATCCGAGATAGCAAGAGTCTTAGAAATGGAAATCCAAGAAGTCGAATCTATCCAAGAAGAAAATAAGGATATTTTAGCGAGTGTTGCTTAATATAGCATTCATCGAAATTACAATAAGGGAGGATGTGCATAATGTCAGATCAATATGTAGGCGAAATACGCATGTTTAGCGGTAAATATGCTCCAGTAGGGTGGGAATTATGCAATGGTCAATTATTGACTATTACAGGTAATGAGGCACTTTTTTCATTAATAGGTGTCAAATATGGGGGAGATGGTAGAACGAATTTTGCTTTACCAGATTTACGTGGAAGACTACCGATTCATAATAGTTCCCAGTTCCCCTGGGCAAGTAAAGGTGGCACGGAGACGGTTGCATTAACAGAGGAAAATTTACCTGCCCATACTCATAGTGTTTATGCCAATAATATACCAAATGAAGCAACCGAAAACTCACCAGCTAATAATACCTGGGGAATATCTAGCCTTACAAACTATCAAACGAATGTTTCCAGTAATATTGTACAAATGAACAACGAGTTAGTTTCTAATGTAGGTGGAAATCAATCTCATAATAACATTATGCCTTCATTTGTCCTTAATTTTATAATTGCAACGCAGGGACTTTATCCCGATTTTCAATAAAAAGGAGTGAGTATAATGGCAGAGCCATTTTTAGGCGAAATACGTCTTTTTAGTTTCAATAAAATACCGAGAGGGTGGCTTCCTTGTAATGGTCAAACATTACCTATAACTGGAAATGTTGCGTTGTATTCATTGTTAGGAGTTACGTATGGAGGGGATGGCAAGACAACCTTTGCGCTTCCGAATTTACAAGGTAGAGTACCATTACATCAAGGTAATCAGATTGCTTACGGAACAGTAGGAGGAGAGGAAGCACATACATTGACAGTTAACGAGATACCCTCTCATACCCATGAAATAACAGCAGATTCTTCGACAACAGATAAGCCTTCACCAAAAGACAATACATGGGGTGCAGTTAATGGGAAGAATATTTATGCTAAAAACCATAACACAGCTATGAATGAAACTGCTTTGTCAAGTACAGGACAGAATAAAGCACATAATAATATGCAGCCCTATTTAAGCTTATCATTTTGTATTGCAACAATGGGCATTTTTCCAAGTAGAGGATAAGGAGGGACTACAGAATGGATCCGTATTTAGGTGAGATTAGAATTTTCGCAGGAAACTATGCTCCGAGAGATTGGGCATTTTGTGATGGCAGTCTATTGTCTATTGCTCAATACAATGCTTTATACTCCATTATCGGAATAACTTATGGTGGAGATGGTAAGACAACATTTCAGTTACCTGATTTAAGGGGACGTGCCCCCATGCACTATGGCGATGGTCCTGGTTTAACGCCAAGGACATTTGCCCAATCAATAGGATCAGGTACAGTAACTCTTAATGAAACACAAATGCCTATTCATAAACATATAGCACAGGGGTCCTCTGTAGTAGCAGGTGGCATTAACAACCCCACTAATGCTATTTGGGGTAGTGAGTCAGCGCTTTCGGCAAAACCATATGTTAATTTAAAAAATGCAATTGCAATGAAAGTAGATATAGTAAATCCACAAGGTGGAAATCAACCACATAATAATATGCAGCCATTTGTCGCAATGAATTTTATTATTTGTTTAGACGGAATATATCCTCAGAAGCCATAAGAAGGTGGAGTGAGAATGGAATTAGCTTCTTTTATAAAATCAACAGTATATAAAATATTAATAATTTTAACCATTTCTACAATGGTTTTCTCAACCTTAGGAATACAACCTGCAAGTGCTAGTTATACAGACACATTATCTCCTGTAGAACAGATGAATGTAAAAAAGGATTCTAATGGTCAACTTTTAGCGGAATATAATGACCCTGCTATGATGAATGTTGCAACTAAAGATTTTGCTGCTTTGAAATTTAGTATTGATACATCTAAACCCATCCTTTCAGCTCAGCTTGCTTTAGCTGGAATAAATCAAGATAATAAACCTTTTTCTAATCTAGAAGTTAGAATAGGTAATAATAATTGGAATAGTACTTCTCCAGGAAATAACTTTCCAGATTTTATACAGGGAATTCCTACAAAAAATGAAGCTGTAGCTCAAGGTGACGGTGGACAAGTTTATGAAGAATTGATTGATGTGACAGATCTAGTAACAAATTCATCAGCAATTATAGGTAATAATGTAACATTTATATTAACGAGTAATTCAAATGAGATGACTGTAGTTAAATTTAGTAGCTCGATGGATTCTGAATTGGCACCCTTGGCACCTACTCTAAAAATTACCTATGGTGATGGTCAAAATAGTGTACCCACCGATATATCATTAAATCCAGCTACAGTAGAAGAAAACCAACCAACAGGAACAACCGTGGGAATGTTAAGTACTACAGACCCCGATGCAGGAGAGACGTTTACATATAGTTTAGTAAATGGCCCAGAGGATAACGATAATAATAGCTTTAGCATCGATGGAACACAGTTAAAAACAGCAGGTGTGTTTGACTATGAAGCCAAGAGCAGTTTTAGTGTACGGATCAGGGTAACTGATAAAGGTGGTCAAGGTCTATCATTTGATAAATCGTTTACTATCAATGTGACAGATGTCAATGAAGCCCCAACAGATATTTCATTAAACCCAACGACAGTAGCAGAAAATCAACCATCAGGAACCAAAGTCGGAACATTAAGTGCTACTGATCCTGATGCAGGTTCCTCTTTTACGTATAGTTTAGTAAATGGAGCAGGTTCAACAGATAATAGTAGCTTTAGCATAGTAGGTAATGAACTCCGAACAAATAGTTCGTTTGATTATCAAACAAAGAACAGCTATAGTGTTCGAATTCAGGTAACGGATAATAAAGGATTAACGTTTGAAAAAATATTTACCATTTCGGTGACAGAATTGAATGAGGGTCCAACAGATATTACGCTAAGCTCACTTACAGTAGCGGAAAATGAGCCTGTAGGAACGGTTGTTGGTACATTTAGCACTACTGATCCTAATGTTGGAGACACATTTACTTACAGCTTAGTGGCTGGCACAGGAGCTACAGATAACAGTAGCTTTACCATCGATGGGAATCAGCTAAAAACCGCAGAAATATTTGATTATGAGACGAAGAATAACTACAGTGTGCGAATTAAAGTATCCGATAGTACCAATAATTTATATGAAAAAGCATTCACTATAAGTATTTCAGATGTCAATGAAGCCCCAACAGATATTTCATTAAGCCCAACATCAATAGCAGAAAATCAACCATTAGGAACCAAAGTCGGAACATTAAGTACCACGGATGCTAATGTAGGAGAGACGTTCACGTATAGTTTAGTAGTTGGTACAGGTGATACCGATAATAGTAGCTTTACTATAGTCGGGGATGAACTGCGGACAAATAGCTCATTTGATTACGAAACCAAGAATAGCTATAGTGTTCGGATTAGGGTAACAGATAAAGATGGCTTATTTTATGATAAAGAATTTACTATATCGGTTACCGATGTCAACGAAGACCCAATACCTACACTGATATCAACAGCACCAGCCAATAATGCAACAAATATTCCAATTAACCCTACACTAACTTTAACATTTAGCGAAAATGTGAGTGGTGTTGCAGGAAAGAACATTCGTATCTATGGTCCAAATAATAGTTTAATAGATACAATAGACGCTACTAATGCAACAGTAAATGGCTCTACGGTATCAATTCAACCAACTAATACTCTATTAAAAGAGATAACTTATTATGTATTAATGGACGATGGGGCATTTGTAGACACAGCCAATCAGGGTGTAGCAGGTATAACAGCAAATAATATATGGCATTTTACTACGCTATCTCCTAGTGATAATGCCAATTTAAGTAGTTTAGTTATTTCATCAGGCAATTTAAATCCTAATTTTACAGATAGTACAGTGAATTATCAGGTTAATGTTGCTTATAATGTTGAAAATATTGAAATAACGCCAACGACCGCAGATAGTAGTGCAATCCTTAAATTCAATGGTATCTCCATTGCAAGTGGACAATTGAGAACAATACCTCTAAATGTAGGTAGTAACACGATTACCATTGTTGTAACTGCTGAAAACGGAGTAGCAACTAAAACATATACCCTCACGGTGATAAGAGCATTACCTACTCTCGAACAAGTAGACAATGTGGCTTTAAGCACTAGTGGTATTGCGACATGGACAGATATAGCAGGTGAATCTTCCTATGCTGTACAGCTCTATAAAGATAGCTCTCCGATTGGTAGTGTCGTTGACATATCAGCAGATACAACAACGCATAATTTCCTAACAGCAATGCGTGCTGCTGGAGTGGGAGCGTATACAGTAACCGTAAAAGCCAAGGGAGATGGGTTAACATATTTAGATGGTGCTCCGTCAATCTCTTCTAACACACAAACGATTATTAAACTAGCAAGTATTACAAACGGTTTGAACTGGGATGGAGATATTGCGAAATGGCAGGCTATTCCTAATGCGGTGAGCTATGATGTGCTTCTGTATAAGGGCGGTATAGCAGTTGGAACAGCAACAAATGTATTAGCTGGTAATATCAATGAAGGTGTTGACTTTACTACCGCATTCCAAACAAATGGCATAGGAAGCTATACTTTTACTGTACAGCCAAAAGGTGATGGACTACTAATTTTAGATGGGGATCAAGGAGTATCGTCTTCAACACAAATCATTTCACCTTTAACTTATACAGTTTTATACGATGGTAACGGTAATACAGGTGGAACTGTACCTCAAGATAATGCAATATATAGTCAAAATGACGATGTCACTGTAGCTGCCAATGATGGCGGTCTAGTTAAAACTGGGCACTCATTTATAAGCTGGAATACAAAGGCGAATGGTACAGGTACATCTTATCTGCCAAATAATACATTTAAAATAGCAACCGAAAATATCACACTTTTTGCACAATGGGCAATTAATCATTATACAGTGAGCTTTGATGTAGATGGAGGAAGTACCATCTCGAATCAAACAATAGATTATGGGGAAAAAGCAAGTCAACCAACCCCAGAGCCAACGAAAGCTGGTCATACATTTGTCGGCTGGTACACAAGTAGTACTGGGAATACACATTTTAATTTTGATACTGCCATTACAGGAGACACCGTAGTCTATGCAAAATGGAGTCCAGTGGCTGTGACACATACGGTAAGCTTTGATGTAGCAGGAGGAAGTGCCGTATCAAATCAGACAGTTGCACATGAAGAAAAAGCAAGTCAGCCGACACCAACGCCAACAAAAACTGGTCATACATTTGGAGGCTGGTATACAAGTGGTTCCTACACAACGCCATATGATTTTAACAGTGCAATCACAGCGGACACAACGATCTATGCAAAATGGAATCCGGTGGTTGTGACACATACGGTAAACTTTGATGTAGCAGGAGGAAGTGCCGTATCAAATCAGACGGTGACACATGAAGGAAAAGCAAGTCAACCGACATCTGCGCCAACAAAAGCTGGCTATACATTTGGAGGTTGGTATACAAATAATGCCTACACAACACCATATAATTTTGATACTGCAATTACAGCCAACACAGTGATCTATGCAAAATGGATTAGTAATAATACAGGTGGTGGTAATACCGATCCTTCACCAAATCCTGATTCAGGTTCATCAACACCTTCAACCAATGTAGAGGAAATTGTGGTAGATGTTGAGTCTGGTGAGGGTGACCTAGTTTCTAAAACAACAATAAAACGAACAAAAAATGTAGATAACACTATAAAGGATGAAGTGACATTAACTGCTGAGAGCGCAACAGAGACAATTAGAAAATTAAAGGAACAAGGAAATGATAAAGCAAGAATCATCATTCCGGATCAGCAGGATCAAGTAAATCAAATTCATGTGTCTATACCCAATAATGTGGTAACACTTCTACAAAATGGTGCAGTCCATCTTGAAATTGTCACAGATAACGTCAAAATTGAAGTGCCAAAAACTTCGTTGGAAATGTTTAATGATAATCTCTATTTCAGACTTATTCCTATAAGAGGGCAGGCTGAACAATTGGATATCCAAGAACAAGCAAAAAAGGAAAGGGTTGTGCAGCAGTTGGCTGGAAGTGCAGTTGTTGAGTTACTTGGTCGTCCAATGATCATTGAAACAAATATGCAAAGCCGTCCCGTCACATTAACCTTACCTTTACCTACAGATTTAACACAGGAACAGCTCAATCATCTGGCTATCTATATAGAGCACAGTGATGGCACAAAAGAAGTTGTACGTGGAAAGATTGTAGAATATGAAAAAGGAATAGCAGGTTTACAGTTTGAGGTAAATAAGTTCTCTACATTCTCTATTCTTTACTTACCAGAAAAGGAAGAAGTGAAGGAGCCAACTACTGACGCCGTCATACATTCACCTTATATCCAAGGCTATCCAGATGGTACCTTCCGTCCGAATGCCCCTGTTACACGAGCACAGATGGCAAGTATGTTTGCCCGTCAATTAACAGGTGATGCAATTCCGCAAGCGAAGGCAACCTATACAGATACCATTCAGCATTACGCAAAAGATGCGATTGAATTTGCAAAGGAAAAGGGTTTGTTTACAGGGGTTACGGCAACTAACTTTAATCCAAACGGCTTGATTACGCGTGCACAGATGGCAACAGTAGCTGCCCGCTGGATAGAACAGCAATGTGTAGATCGTCCTGATGCAGATTTTTGTCAACCAACCTTACAAAGTGCAGTATTCAAAGATGTGAGCGACAATCATTGGGCAGTGAAAGCGATTGATACTGTCAATACAGCGGGAATTATGACAGGAGTAACAGCAGATACATTCAATCCAGATGGCTACTTAACACGTGCACAAGCGGTGAAAGTATTAAATCGACTGTTTGAGCGTCAAGTCCTCGTTGAAAATCAAACACCATTATTTAAAGATGTGCCAAGACAGCATTGGGCATTTTATGAAATTCAAGAAGCAGCAAAAAAATAAGCTGAAAATTGGGCACGACGATTCGTTATGTAATCGCCGTGCCTTTTTTTCATGATTCAAATAGAAATTGATACCCAGAACCTCTCACGGTTACAATCCTAGCTCTATGGCCAGTGACAGATTCCAGTTTTTTTCGTAAATTACTAATATGAACCTTTAATGCCTGAGTATGCCCAATACTTTCCTCTGCCCAAATAAGCTTATACAATTCTGAAGGATGAAAAATTTGTCCTGGCCGTTGTGCTAGAAAGAAAAATATTTGAAATTCCTTTGTGGATAAGGCTAAAGCTGTGTTACCAATATAAACTCTTCCTGAGTGAACATGAAAGTGAAAATCTTCTATAGTACGAGCATCTTCATCTATTGGGTGTACATCGGCTTTTAATTGAAACTGCTTTCTACGCAAAGAAATTCTTTCAATTGTTTTCATTAAACGTTCTTTCTCAATAGGTTTTAAAATATAATCAAAAGCCTGTACAGTAAAAGCCTCTAAGGCATAATGTTCATAGGCAGTTACAAAAACAATGTCTATTAAATGCACAAAGTTTGCAAATTTACTGGCCAATTCAATACCATTCATTTCGGCCATTTCGATATCTAAAAAAAGAATATCTGGTTTGAGTGTAGGGATGTTTGCTATAGCTTCTAGTGGATTTAGAAATTTCCCCACAATAGTAACAGCACCATTGTCGTTTAATGTAGCTTCTAATAAATTGATTGCCAAAATTTCATCGTCTACAATGATGGCTTTTAACATTTTTTCACCTCTTTTCATCTAAAATTAGGGGGCTTTTTCAAATATCACTAAGAAGTTGGTAGAAGTAAAACTTCTGTCACCAATGCTATACTTTGTCCACAGCAACGGGACATCCACTAAATAATTACATGTTTTTGAAAATTCAATAATTTTTAGGTGGCAGAACGCCGTTCGCCGTCCAATTTAATTGGAATATTATCCTGCAAATTTTACTAGCGCAGGTCTATTACTCCTTTAACTGTTTTAGGTTTATTAGTATTCTCGCACCTTAGTAAATGAGATGCATCTCTCAAATCGTGATGTATTATGAATGGATACTTAAATATGCCATTCTACCCATAGTATAGCATGTCAAAAGTTAACTAAGAATAGATAAAACCGTGCATCCTTATCTAATGATAGAAACTTTAATCAAAGGGATTTTGTGCATTTTGTTTATTTAAAGTGCATATACTTACAATCACTCTGTTTTTTGCTTATAATAGGAAAGTCAGAATTTTTTCTGAAAAAAGTAGCCACAAAGTGAGCGATTGCGATTGAAAAAATTATTATATGGTATTTTCTTTGTTGTTTTTATAGTCATTTTTTTGTACGTAAACAATCACTGGCTAGTCGTAAGTAAACATGTGTTTGAATCAGAAGATGTACCTGCTAGCTTTGATGGGCTACGCATAGTACAAGTTTCGGATTTACATGATGCCGTCTTTGGTGACAGTCAACGAAAACTGATTGCAAAGGTGAAGGATACAAAACCTGATTATATTTTTATCACAGGTGACGTAATCGATAGTAATCGCTATGATTTAAAACAAAGTCTACAGGCAGTGAAAGGACTAGTTGAAATAGCGGATGTTTATTATGTACTAGGTAACCATGAGGTAGCGACGAATAAGGTGAGTGAAATTTATGAGGCGCTGTCATCGTTAGGGGTACATATAATGGCCAACGAATCGACCGTGTTAGAGCGCGACGGGGAGCGCTTGGCGATTGTTGGAATTGAGGATCCGTTAATGGGTAGAACAACTGAAGACATGCTGGACATTGCAACAGCCTATTTGCCAGATGATATGTTTAAGTTGTTACTAGCACATAGACCAGAAATGTTTAATACGTATGTAAATTATCACATAGATTTAGTATTTTCGGGACATGCGCATGGTGGACAAGTTCGTATTCCTGGACTAGGAGGACTTGTTGCACCAGGACAGGGATTGTTCCCAAAATATACAGCTGGTGTCTACGAAGCAGGCGCGACGAAAATGGTGGTTAGTAGAGGGTTAGGCAATAGCTCCGTACCGTATCGTATTTTTAATCTACCAGAAATTATTGTGATGGATTTAAAGAAAAAATAAGCACTGCGTAAAATCTACGCAGTGCTTTCAATTTGTTTGCGTTCTATACGTTTAACGAGATAGATACTTATTTCATATAAAATAATCATTGGTATTAATACAAGTAGCTGGCTTATAAAGTCTGGTGGCGTGATAACAGCAGAGCCTACGCCCATAGCGATATAAGACCAGCCCCGTATCTTTTTCATGGATTCAGCAGTCAGTACACCAATGGCTGATAAGAATAGGGCAACAATCGGTAACTCGAATAATAAACCAAGCGGTACTGTGGTCATGATTAAAAAGTGCATATATTCATTTGCTGATACCATGACATCGAAATTGGTAGCCCCAACGCTTACTAAGAATGTATAGCTAAGTGGGTTTACGACGAAATAACCAAAAGCTATCCCTACTAAAAAAAGAATTAGCATGATCGGTGCATAGAGGCCTAAAAATCGACTTTCCTCTTCCTTTAAGCCTGGTTTTATAAAGCTCCACAGAAAATGGACAAGAAAAGGCATTGCAAGACCAAAAGCTAAAGTAGTTGAAATCGTCATGTAAAATTTAACCACTTCTAGCGGTCCTAAAATAACGAGTGAGTGACCTCGCGTTATGAAAGGAAACCAAATATTAATTGTGGAAAAGACAACAATGAAAAATAGAATAAAAACCGTTAGCCCTTTGATAATCTGCTTACGTAAATCAGTAAGATGCTCCAATAATGAAGTAACAGGTATCAGGGGCTCAGCTGAAACATGCTCCTCTTCAATTGCTACCACAGGTATTTCAATTAAAGCCTCCACAGGTGCTGGAGGCTCGGCTTGAGGTTTATCAAGAGGGCTTAAATATTTTCTTTTTCCGTCTTCATATGGATCCATAGGAACCCCTCCTACGAAGCATCAGATTTTTTTTCGACCTTTTTCACGGTATCCTCTTCATCATCCATAAGCCCCTTAGTAGACTTTTTAAATTCTGCAAACGTTTTACCAACTGCTCCACCGATTTCAGGTAATTTTTTCGGACCAAATACAATTAATACAATAACTAAAATAATGATTAATCCAGGTACTCCAATTGCTCCAAGACCTCCCATAAGTCTTGCCTCCCTTATAATGTTTTTTTACACTAAAGACCCACCTGATTGACTATATTTAATAACCCCTTCAGCACAACGGTAGGCAAGCGCACCTAATGTGCCTGTTGGATTGTAACCACTATTGTGTGCAAAGTTGCCCGCACTTACTGCGAAAAGATTATCAACATCCCAGTGCTGTAAGTAATTATTCACAACGCCTTGTTCGGGTGTTAAACTCATCACCGTTCCACCAGTGTTATGCGTTGTTTGGTAAGGTACGATATTATAATCGGTAATTTCCGCGTTAGGGACGATTGTTTTTGCACCCATTTCCTTCATAATATCCGCTGCACGTGCAGAGATATATTTATGAAGTGCACGATCCTGCCCAGTAAAATTGTACGTTAATTGCATTAATGGCAAGCCGTAAGCATCCTTATAGGTAGGATCCAGTGATAAATAGTTTTGCTTATGTGGCATAGATGCTCCTTGCGCACCAATACCGAATGAGCGTGTATAGTAATAAATAGATTGCTTTTTAAATTCTGGTCCCCAAGTAGGTGTATCTGGCGGTGTTGGATTGGAACCGATTGGTCGAGTGCCTGTCTGTGTAAGCGCAATATTTCCTCCGTGAATAAAATCTAAATCACTATGGTCAAAATTATCCCCATTGTAGTCGTCTATACACATGCCTAAGGAACCTGCGCCCATAAATGTATTGTATTGTTCCTCGAAGAACCCAGCGGCACCAGGCAAGATTTGATAGCAATAGTTTCTGCCAAGTGTTCCTTTACCAGTAGTAGGGTCATATCTTTCACCTATGTCAGAGACCATTAATAGCTTAGCATTATTAAAGACATAACTAGTTAATACAACAGCATTAGCAGGCTGAATGAATTCTTCTCCCGAAACGGTATCGATATATCTAACACCTGTAGCCTTATTACCCTGCTTTAAAATTTCTACAACATTGGAATTGAAGCGTAAATCAAAATTTCCTGTCTTCAGAGCAGTAGGGACAACCGTAATTTCTGCAGATGATTTTGCACCGTATTCGCATCCAAAACGTTCACAAAAACCGCAATATTGGCAAGCATTGATCGTTTCGCCATCTGGATTTTTATAAACCTCTGACACGTTGGCTGAAGGTACCATATAAGGTGTTAGCTTCAGGTTTGCTGCAGCTTTTTCGAATTGTGCAAGCATAGGCGTTTTTTTCATAGGCGGTGTTGGATAGGGATTCGAGCGCTTTCCACTAAATTTATTTTTATCATCACCTGAAATACCAGCTGTTTTCTCGAACTTATCGAAATAGGGCTCAAGTTGATCATATGTTAAACCCCAATCCTGAATCAGATAATCTGGCCCAAGCTTATTAGGCCCGTAACGTTTATCTGTTAACGTTTTGATTTGAAAATCATAGGGTAAAAATCGATAAGTCATCCCATTCCAGTGTGTTCCTGATCCGCCCAGACCCTCTCCAAGCAAGAAGGAGCCAAGCTGACGCATTGGCAATGCTTTCATATTTCGATCATTACGAAAGCTTACCGTTTCTTTGGATAGATTTTGCATTAAATCATAACGAATGGCATAACGGTATTCATCATGAACATTTAAGTAATCTTCGGTACCACGCTTTTGCCCACGCTCTAAACCGACTACCTTTAAGCCAGCTTTGGCACACTCGGCAGCAACGATACCGCCTGTCCAACCTACACCAACTGTTACCACGTCTACACTTGGTAATGTTTTAACCATTTCCTAACCCCCTTAATGGTTGCCTAATGGATTAGGCTCAATTTTTTGGAATTTCGCATCTTCTATTTGTGTAATATAGGCCATTTGGTGACCAGGGAAGCCCTTCATGCGCCAGCCATCCATATTACGATTTCCTCCATACATTGGGTCAGAATAAGCTCCCTCTAATGTAGCCGCGCGTAATAGTGCAAAGAAGAACGCAGATGTAACCCCAACCATTTCTATGTCACCCTTTTGAAACGCTGTTAATATCTCATCCATTTGTTTGCCATCTATATCGTTAAAGCTTTTTTTATAACGTTTTTGTGCTTCGTCCTCCATTTTTTGAATACCCTGCCTAAAAATTTCCGCTCGCGTTAAGCGGCTCTGATAGCCTTGAGTTGGGGCACCCACATCGAATGGACCTTGCATATATTCTTTAGAGTTACTCCCATAATTTCCTGCAAGCTGATGATCGATAAAATAGGGAACATCTAAACCTATAGCACCTGGTCCCAAATCGTCTTCTGGGAAGATACGTTCTGTAGCCTTTGATAAGATACTAAAATCTCTTTCGTTTCTAAAAAACATCTTAGCCTTAGGTGAACCTGTTGCCTCATTCGTTGTTTCATGACCACCATGCTCCAAGGTAGAAGTGCCTTTACCATGGATGTTGTAGCCTACTAGACCTCCAATTAATCCACCACCGACTAATGTACCAGCAGCAATACCTGTTGTTTTTAAAAAGTCTCGACGAGAAACATTGTTTTTGTCTGAACTCATAGAAATCCTCCCCTCAAAATGTTTTAAACCGATCCTATCTTTAATAATCAGCAAAAAATGTGAATTATAATCAATTTTTGTTGGAAAATGTTTTAATTTCATCCATTGGATTTATGTACCCTGTCTTTTTATAACAAGATGGATCAATGAATTGAAAATTTTGTAGAAAATTGTTAGCACTATAAAGATAGTGTTAATGGTATTATTATACATTTATTAATCATATTGGAAAACTTTTGTTGACTTCTACTTTTAGTGACCTTACTCTGAAGTTATGCATAAATATGTGAATGATATAGCTAAAAATGGAAGAAGTGAGAAAAAGGGAAATGTGGTTAAAAGGTATTGGTGGTAAATTAATTGTTGCAATTATAGCTCTTGTATTTGTAACATGTGGCACACTAGGGTTATCTACTTGGATAAATAGTACAAAAGCTATGAATGAACAAGTGGAATCAAATTTGGTTTCTAGAGCAGAGGATGTTTCACAATACATAGAAGAACACTTCCAATTAACATTAGTAGAAGTTGAAGCAATCGCAGAGCAAGAGGCAGTTCGTAGCATGGACTTTGAGAAGCAGAAACAATATTTATCGAAACGTCTTGCTAATAATGAAAATTACTTAGGTTTTGGCATTATTAACGCTGATGGAGTTGCTCATTACCTTGATGATACAACAGCTGAACTAGGGGATCGTGATTATGTAAAGGAAGGTTTTACTGGTAAGTCTGTTATGTCAGAAATTACGATTAGTCGTGTAACAGGTGAACCAGTTATTTTAATCGTTTCACCAATTGAAACAGCGACTGGTGAAAAAGCTTTATTACTAGCGCGTATCGATGGCTATTACCTATCTAAAATTGTAGAAGGCATTAAGGTTGGAGACAGTGGCTACGCATTTATGTTAGACGCTAACGGAACGATTATTGGACATAATAATCACTCGTATGTGAAGGAGCAATACAATCCAATCAAGGAAGCAGACGAAACAGGTATCATGACAGGCAGGGCATTGGCTGCTAAAGAAATGCTTGCTAATGATAACGGTTATTTTTCTTTTGAAACAGAAGATGCTGGAACTAACTTAATGGGCTATCACACCCTTGATAATGGTTGGAAAATGGGTGTTATCGCATTAGAGAATGAGATGTTTTCAGGGCTTTCTAAGCTTAAGACGAACTTCATTGTCACAACAATCATTGTTTCGATACTAGGGCTATGCATCTCGTTTGCCATTTCACGCTCTGTTAGTAGACCACTTCGACATGTACTTCGCATTAGTGAGGGCTTATCAGAAGGAGACTTTACACAGGAGATCCCAGAAAAATATTTGAAACGTATTGATGAAATGGGAACGATGGCACGTGCATTAGATCGCATGACTGATAATATGCGGGAAATGATAGCTAAAGTGAGTCAAGAAGCAACTGCAGTGAATGAAGCTTCATGTGATTTAATGGGAGATGTAGTCGGAGTAACAAAGCATTCGAAGCAAATTGCTGGTGCAATAAGTGAGGTAGACCGAGGGGCACAAAGCCAAACTGTGATGGCAGAGGAAAGTGCCTCAGCAATGGAGCAAATGGCAATGGGGATACAAAATGTAGCTGAAGTTGCCTCAACCATTGCTTGTAATACAGATTTTATTTCCCAGAAAATTAGTGAAAGCAATTATGCAGTCCAGCAATCCATTCGACGTATGAATGAGATTCAGCAAGGCACAACGGATGAACTAACCATTATTCACAAACTAGAAAAAGAGTCAGAAGAAATTAGCTTAATTTCAAAAATGATTACCGATATTTCCGATCAAACGAATTTATTGGCATTGAATGCTTCTATTGAAGCAGCACGGGCAGGGGATGCTGGTAAAGGCTTTGCCGTTGTGGCTGAAGAAGTTCGCAAGCTATCAGAGCAAACAGCAGAATCAGCTACCAAAATTAATGTGCTAATTGAAAGAGTTCAATCTTACACATTAGAAGTAGTAAAAGCTGCGGAATCAGGCGAAGATAATGTGGAGCGTGGTTTAGCTTCCATTGAGGCAGTAGGAGAGCGCTTCGAGGAAATGGTTCAAGCAGTGGGAGAAATAGCAGGTCAAATTGAAGAAATGAATGCTTCGGCTGAGCAAATGTCTGCCAATACGGAGGAAGTTTCAGCTTCTATGGAAGAAATGGCGGCCACTGCACATGCGGCAAGTGATTATGTGCATGAGGTAACAGATGCAACAGCCGAACAATTGAAGACTGTAGCAACAATGAACAATCAAACTGAAAAACTATCAGAAATGGCAAAACGTTTATATGAAGCCATTCAAAAATTTAAATATTAAATTAGAGGAGGAGCTGTCTTTTAATGACAGCTCCCCTATTATGATGCAATTAAGCGTCTTGCATAGCTGCTAGTAACGCTTCTTTAGAAATGGTGCAATCGCCACCGCCTTGTACCATTTGATCGCTTCCGCCACCCTTACCATTAATAAGAGGCAGTGCCTTTTGGGCAATATCCTTCATGCTTTTTGAAACATTCGTACCTCTTGCTGCAACGAATTGTAGCTTGTCTTCATTTTCAGACACAAGAAGAGTTATTACATCTTTCTGTTCCGTGACAATAATGCGGGCTATTTTTTGTAGCTCCTGCATTGTTCGTTGATTAAAAGCAGCAGTTACTATGCCTTCGCTATTAACAAGAGCCTTTGCTTCATAAGTGAGTAACTCCTCTTTTGCAGCAGCAAGTGCTTTTTCTGTGGTTTTTTGAGCAGAGAGAACTTTTGTGAGTGCTGTAGCAGCTTCAACCTCAGGGACACTTAATTGTCGAGCAACGTCTCCTAATACTTTTTTTCGCATGCCAAGCTCAGTTAAAACACGTTGACCACAAACAAAAGAAACGCGCACATTACCCTTCATTTTTTCGATACCTAATATTTTTATGGCACTAACTTGTCCAGTAGATGTGGGGTGAGTGCCACCACAACCGTTGTAATCAAAATGAGGGATAATCACAAGTCGAATGTCCCCCGTCACTGCAACTTCTTTACGAAGATTATAGTTGCCAAGCTCATGTTCTGTAACCCAGGTTGTTTGAATGGGACGGTTTTCTAAAATGATGTCATTGGCTCTAGCTTCTGCCGCTGCAAGCTGTTGTTCAGACAGCGTATCAACTGCAATATCAATTGTGACTTGCTCACTGCCTAGATGAAAGCTTACAGTCTGCGCATTAAAAAGCTCTACAAAAGCAGCTGTTAAAATATGCTGCCCAGCATGTTGCTGCATATGATCAAATCGCCTTGGCCAATTTAACTTGCCATGTATGACACCATCTAAAGTCGATGGATCACCTTGAATATAGTGACGAATTTCATCAGCCACCTTTTCAACATCTATGACTTCCATCGCATTCAATGTACCAGTATCGTGAGGCTGACCTCCACCAGTTGGATAGAAGGCGGTATTCGATAGTACAACATAATGACGGCCAGATTCATCAGTCCCTTTACTAATAATAGTTGCATCAAACTCTTGCAACATAACGTCTTGGTAATATAATAGCTCTTTCATGAAAAAGCCTCCTTTATGTAGGGAAATTAAACTCTAATTTAATTCCATTTAATTGTGGCATAATTACTTACAGGTGTATACGGCTTTTCTAGTTGACCCATGCTGAAATTGATTTAATATAGAAAAGAACAGCTAAAGAAAAAAGGAGCTAACATAATGGAAATTACACAATTCTCAATGGAAGAAATTTTAGACCCAACAAATATTATAGAAGGTAAGCGCTATGAATTTATTTTGGATGTAGAAATAGATGAAGAGGATGAGCTATACCACGAAGCCGGCATTGAAATTCGTGTTCTTATTGGCGAAAAGGGAGAAGAGCCATTTATTTTAAATTACTTCATCATAGAAAAGGCTGAAGGTGAATATTTAGACTTTGCACTAGAGGATGTTGAACTAGAAGAAATTTTGGCATTCTGTAAAGAAGAAATAGCGAAAGTATAATAAGTAACAGGTAGAGAGTATATATATTCTTTACCTGTTTTTTTATTGAATTAAGGATTATGTAAGCTTGATGAAATATACATGTAGTATTGAAGGACTAAACTTAGTTTTAGTGTTTAGAAAATAGGGCAATTTAAAGAGAGAGGTGTTTCTATGTCAACGTACACGCAATCCATTTTTATAGCGTTTTTCATAACCATTATTTTATCCTTTGTACTGTTTATTCCATGGCTAATTTATACGTATCGCAAGTATGGATACTTATCGATGTCCAAAACCATTATCATGTTCTCATTTATTTTTTACTTTTTATCTGCGCTTTGTTTAGTATTATTACCATTTCCATCTACAAGAGATACTTGCTCACTTCAATCCCCGGACACCGTTCATACTAATTTGAGACTTTTTCAATTTGTTGATGATGTTTTAAAGGACAGTGGGATTGTTGTCACAAATCCATCTACATGGCTTGCTATCACAAAACAGCAGGCATTTTTTCAAGCCTTCTTTAATTTCTTACTACTGATGCCATTCGGCGTTTACTTGCGCTATTTTCTTAAAGAAAGAAGGTACTGGAAACGTGCATTTTTAATTAGCTTTTTGCTAACATTGTTTTATGAGGTCACACAAAGAACAGGCATTTATGGCATCTTTAATTGTGCATACCGAATCTTTGATGTAGATGACTTATTACTAAACAGTGTAGGTGCACTATTAGGCTTCTTCTTAGCACCAATTGTTTGGGCATTATTCCCTTCGCATGAAGAGGTTGAGGCTAAAGCTGCTGAAATGGAAAAAAATGATATTGTTAAGCCGATTTCTATTTTGCTGGCATTGGTCATTGACTTAATTATCGCCCAACTGATTTGGATGATGATTGGTGTTCTGACAGGGTATAGCGGTACTTTTGAATTCTTAGTGGAAATGGCTCTGTACATGATACTCTTCGGTTTGATGCCAAGTATGATGAAAGGCGCAACGCTCGGTATGAAAGTGATGCGTTTTACAATGGTCAACAAGAATGGCAAAAGTATTGTAAGGCAATCGTGGCGTCGCTGTATTGCTATTATTGCTACCTTGTGTTTATCAGAGGCCATTACAACGCTAGGTGACATTCAATTAGATATGGATTCACCATTTTATGTTCTGCAAATTGTCATTTCTCTACTTGCCGCTATAGCAGGTTTTGCACTTACAATGATAATAGCTATTCATGTGATACGGGTCATCGTAAGTGGTGGAAAGCGACGTTTGTATATCGATCAATATGCAGATTTAATGGCAACAAGGAAAAAATAAGGGGGCTTGTAGAATGAAATACGTCATCATTGGGGGAGATGCTGCAGGTATGTCTGCAGCAATGGAAATCTATCGGAATGTTCCAGGAGCAGAAATAACTTCTTTAGAACGTGGTTTTATTTATTCATATGGGCAATGTGGATTGCCGTATGTTGTAGATGGTCGTATTTCATCAACCAAACGTTTAATTGCAAGAGATGTCGAGACTTTTCGAGATAAATATGGCATTGATGCAAGAGTTGGCTATGAGGTAGAGCATGTAGATATAGAGAAGAAGATTATTACAGGTACACAAGCAAGTGGCGAAAACTTTGAGATTACCTACGATAAACTTCTTATTGCAACGGGTGCTAGTCCAGTCATGCCTGTGAAAAAAGGGATTGAGCTAGAAGGTATCCATACCGTGAAAACAATTCCTCAACTGGAAGATTTACTGGCTGATTTAACACCAGATATTGAACAGGTAACCATCATAGGTGGTGGCTATATTGGATTAGAAATGGCTGAAACGCTACATGCCTGCGGGAAAAAGGTAAGACTGGTTCAACGAGGGAGCCATGTAGCAAGAATTTTAGATGAAGAGCTTGCTCAGCATGTTCATGAGGAAGCAAAAAAGAACGATGTAGAGTTGTTATTAAATACGAGTGTTGAAGCATTTGAAGGAAATAAACGGGTTGAACGCGTTGTTACAGACAACGGTATTTTGGAGACAGATTTAGTGATTGTCGCTTCAGGCATTCAACCAAATACGCAGTTTTTAAAGGATACTGGGATTGCACTTGCAAAAAATGGAGCAATCATTGTAAATCGCCATTTAGAGACTTCTATTGAAAATATTTATGCAGCAGGAGATTGTGCAACCCATTTTAATATTGTAAAGGAACGTTTAGATTATATACCTTTAGGAACAACAGCCAATAAGCAAGGTCGTTTAGCTGGTCTCAATATGTCAGGCAAATTTGCGCCGTTTAGAGGAATTGTGGGCACTTCTATTTTAAAATTTTTCAATCTAACCATAGCTACAACAGGCATTAATGAGCGCAATGCTAAAGAGCTGGGCTTTGACTATGAGGCATTTAAATTATCTGCACGCCATATAGCTGGCTATTATCCAGGTGCACAACGTATGTTTATTAAAGTGGTCGTTCGCAAACGTGATCAATTGTTATTGGGTGCGCAAATCGTGGGACCTGCGGGAGTCGATAAGCGTATCGATGTGTTTGCTACGGCATTATATAGTAAAATGACACTACCTGATTTGCTAGATTTAGATTTAGCCTATGCACCACCATTTAACGGTGTTTGGGATCCTTTGCAGCAGGTGGCAAGAATGAATGGACGTTTATAATAGGAGGTAGAGAGAGATGAGCATTTATGATATTAACGTAACTTTAGAAGATGGTACTATCTATAGCCTCGAACGTTATAAAGGAAAGCCTTTGCTAATTGTTAATACAGCTTCCAAATGTGGCTTTACACCACAATTTGAAGAATTAGAAGGGCTCTATGAAAAATATCAGGAGCAAGGTCTGGTTGTACTTGGTTTTCCGTCAAATCAATTTAAACAAGAGCTAGCGACAGCTGAAGAAGCGGCCTCCCAATGTCGACTGACATATGGTGTGACGTTCCCAATGCATGAGATAGTTAAGGTAAATGGTAAAGAAGCACATCCTATTTTCGATTATCTTACTTCTCACTCCAAAGGATTTTTAGGTAATAGTGTTAAATGGAACTTTACAAAATTCCTTGTGAATCGTAATGGAGAGGTTGTTGGACGGTATGCATCAGCAGATAAGCCAAGTAGCTTTGAGGAAGATATTCAAAAGGTATTAGCACAATAGATTAGAAAAGGTTCATGCACAGTTTGTGTATGAATCTTTTTTTGTCTACAAATTTCAAAAAGCAGATGATTTAAGGTTGCTGTAAGCTTGCGACAAATTTGTTGTAAGTTTGAGGTCGTATACTAAAGTCAGAAAGAAGAGGTGAGCGTATATGACGCCATTATTAAAGGTACAAAACGTTGGAAAAACTTACGGCAAAGGCGCAAATACTTTTACAGCGCTATCGAATATATCATTTGAAGTTGAAAAAGGAGAGTTTGTTGGTGTAATGGGTCCTTCTGGGGCTGGGAAATCTACACTTCTAAATGTATTAGCAACGATTGATACACCAACGACTGGTGAAATAATTATTGAGGATACTCATTTAGCACGTATGAAGGATGCTGAATTGGCGGATTTTCGTCGTGATAATTTAGGGTTTATTTTCCAAGACTATAACTTGCTCGATTCTTTAACAGTGCGAGAAAATATTGTTTTACCACTAGCGATTGCAAAAATGCCGACAAAGGCTATTAACGCAAGGGTTGATCGCATTGCTGCACTGTTTGGTATAAGTGATTTGCTTGATAAATATCCTTATCAAATATCAGGTGGGCAAAAGCAACGTACTGCCTCCTCACGAGCATTAGTGACAGAGCCGAAACTAATCTTTGCCGATGAGCCTACAGGTGCGCTTGATTCAAAATCCGCAACAGATTTACTAGAAAGCTTAAGTGATTTGAACCAATCTCAAGCCGCAACGATTATGATGGTTACCCATGATGCCTTTGCAGCTAGCTTCTGCCAGCGCATACTATTTATTCAGGATGGACAGCTTTCTAAGGAAATTCAACGTGGGACTCTAACAAGGAAGCAATTTTTCCAAGAGATCTTACAGGTGCTGTCTAGCATCGGGGGTGGAGTAAATGACGTTATTTAGCTTAGCGCGGAAAAATATTCAACGCAATATGTCGAATTACTTTTTATATATTGCCTCGATGGTATTTAGTATCGTTATTTATTTTACGTTTGTGACGCTCAAATACAATGATGATCTCTCAGCCTTAAAGCAATCGTCACAACAAATTAAAGGATTGATGAGTGCCTCGTCCGTAGTACTTCTGTTCTTCATTGTTATCTTTATGGCCTATTCCAATTCGTTTTTTATGAAGAAGCGGAAAAAAGAAGTGGCCCTTTACTCTTTACTAGGTGTGCGTAAGCAAAAAATCGGCTTAATGCTCTTTTTTGAGAATTTAGTAATAGGGCTTGTTTCTCTAGTACTTGGTATTGTTCTAGGATTCTTTATGTCTCAAGGGCTGTTAATGATTTTAGTACGCTTAATGGGCTATGAAGTGGTTGGTAGCCTGACATTTTCAATGGAGGCACTAATTAATACAACGGGTATTTTTACCCTACTGTTTTTATTCACGTCCTTACAGGGCTATCGTGTGATTTATCAATTTAAGCTAATTGATTTATTCCATGCAGACAAACAGGGGGAGCAAATTCCACGTGCATCATTAGTAGCCGCTTTACTTGGTACTGTACTTATTGCATTTGGTTATTATACAGCTGCCTCTGATATGTTTACGAGTGAAATATGGCGATTCTTTACGGTGTTAGGGACGCCATTAATGGTTATAGGCGTAACGATTGCAGGGACATACCTTCTATTCCATAGTGTGAGCGTCTTTCTGTTAACAGCATTAAAAAGAGCAACATCATGGTCCTGGAAGGGCTTAAATCTAATTGGTGTTTCTCAGTTATTATATCGTATTCGAGCCAATGCAAAATCGTTGTCAATCATTGCAATTTTAAGTGCCACAACGATTACTGCTGGTGGTGGTGTCTTTGGCATGTATTACAATGCAGAAGCAAGTGTGCGTCAGATGCTGCCAAATACATTTATGTGGAAAGGCGAGACAGTAGAATTTTCTCAAGAAGATGTCTTATATAATGAAGCAGTGGCTGTGAAAAATCTACGTGTTGATAATGAATTATCGTTTTTCGAATATACATTACTGAAGGAATCGGATTATAATCGATTAGCGAAATTACAAGGCAAGGATAGAGAGCTAAACATTGCAGATGGCTCTACGATTTTACTTGATGCAGCCTTTGATGAACGATTTTCACATGATTTTACAGGTGAAGATTTTAAACTACAAAACGGAGATTCCTTCCATGTAGATAAAATGTACATGGATAGCGTCCTAAACTTTATAGCAGCGGGAACAGTACTCGTTGTGAATGATCAGGAATTTATGGCTACAGATGCCGATGAGATGATCATGCAGGTCGTTGGATTGAACAATGATTTGAAACAGCAGGATGTGTCAAAAGACATTTACAAGCTATTGTCTTCTGAACAGCAAGAATCCTTCTCGAGTGTACCGCAAAGCTATGAGGATAGTTTAGCAACAGTTGGTGCCCTCTTGTTTGTAGGAAGCTTTCTGGGATTGGTTTTCCTAGCGGCAACGGGTAGTATTATCTATTTCAAAATTTTAACGGAAGCTGAAGAAGATCAGGCGAAATATGCTATTTTAAATAAAATTGGTGTAAATAGTAAGCAAATATTAAAGACAGTAGCAGGACAGGTGGCTGTCATTTTTAGTGCTCCACTTATTGTAGGTATTGTGCATAGTGCGTTTGCATTACTAGCATTTTCACAGCTATTTGGCATGAATATTACAAAGCCAGTCATTCTGTGGATGATTGCATATTCAGCTATTTACTTTATTTATTATATCTTTACCGTGCGTTCGTTCTATAAAATAGTGAGACAGGGGAATTAATATGAAAAAAGTATTTTTCGGAATAGGTGCGTTGTTCATCTTATTCGTAGCAGGATTGGTTGTATTGATGACTGTAGACTTTAACCGTTTAAATAAAGACACATACTATGTCCATATTACAGCTGATGGTGAGGTAGAAGAGTATAAGACAGATAGTGGTGAAATCTTTAAAATGTATTGGTATGAGCTACCTACTTACAATAAAAATGGGGAAGAGAAAACATTAAAGTTTTCAGCTCACAAAAATTTACGCCAGGATGCTTATTTAAAGCTTTACGTGAAAAAGGAAACGGAAGTCACTTCATTTGATGAAGTAAAATTCCATGAATTACCTAAAAAAGTACAGAATCAAATGAAATAGCACAAAGGGGAGTCTCATAAATTTGAGGCTCCTCCTTTTCTGCATGAAAGCGAAGTATAACGAAGCGCCAGTAGCAAAAGTGTATTAAAATTTCCTGTTTTTAAGAGAATCCTGAATTTATTGGTTTGGACTTGGAAATTCCTTTTGTAAATAAATAATAACGCTTGTACCTTTTCCTTTTTCTGAGGTGATGGTCACTGTTCCTCCATGGGCCTCGATGATATCTCTAGCAATTGCTGTACCTAAACCAGTACCAGCTGTTTTGTCCGTATTTGTACCTCGGTAATAGCGCTCAAAAATATGTTCAAGATCCTCTGGGGCTATCCCTTTGCCATTATCAGAAATTGTAATAGTATTCTCATCAACAGACACATGAACAGATACATCTGGAACATTATGAAGGAGCGCATTGTGTAAAAAGTTCATAATAGCTCTGCGCATAAAATGTTCATCGATTTGATGCAGACTATTCTCAGTGACTGCCTCGAACGCAAGATTAGCCTGTTCATATTGTGGTGTATTTAATGTTTCAATCACTATCTCACGAATGAAAGGCACCATGTTAACTTCTTTTCGTGTAAGTGGAAGCTGTTGATGTCTTAAACGCATCGTTAAATTTAAGTCATCCAGTAGATTTTGCATATGCAATGATTGTTTTTCTATAATTTGTGCGTACGCCATTTGCTCAATATTTGTTATTTGTGCATCATTTAATAGTTCTGCATAACCCCGAATAGAGGCTAGTGGCGTTTTCATATCGTGGGAGACATTACTGATCCATTCTTCACGCATGATCTCTAGTCTCTTTCTCTCCTGTTCATGGGCTGCCAATTCTCGTGATACTTCATTTAAGTTTTCAAAAACTGGCTTGTAGACACCACCAGGAGCTTTAACAGACTTATGATCATGATTCTTTAAATGATGAATGCGCTCTATCATCGCATATAGAGGTTTCGTTAATGTACGACCAAAAAGCCATCCTACCAATGTAGCTACTAATAAGTCAGCAATCACGATGAACAATCCAAATTTCCCTATAAACTGTAAGAGTGATGTACCAGAAACATGCGTAACAAATCTTGTAACACCACTACCTTTAATACCAATTAAATAACTAAAAGCATCCTTACTGCCAATATACACCGTAGTATCAGAATCAAATTCTTTATATTTATATACTTGAATTAAGTCGATAGGTGCATAGTGCGATGGTGCTTTATCTGGCGCAAAATGAGCATCAATAACTTGACCATTTTCATCAAGCAATTGTATCCAAGCATTTCTTTGATGCAATTGTTCAAGTCCGTCTGCATTGATGGAGGTTGCTCCATTTTTTATTTCAATATATTTTTGAAATTCCCGCACAAAATTTTCCTCTTTAGTGGCAGAAGCGCCTTCAGAATCAGTTGCTAACCGATAAGTAAGGAGTCCCATGAAGATAGCTGTATTGACGAAAATAACAATGATGACTATAGAAAGCACGGAAAGGAGAAAGCGAGCCGTTAATTTCCACTTCATTCTTGTGCCTCTTTTGGAATGATAAATTTATAGCCAAGTCCTTTTACGGTTGTGATATATAGCGGGTTAGAGGGATCCTGCTCAATTTTTTCACGTAAACGGCGAATATGCACCATAACCGTGTTATCAGAACCAAAAAAATCCTCTCCCCATACACGTTCAAACAATGTTTCTTTACTTAAGATTCGATTGGGATTGTGCATAAAGCACGCCATTAAACCAATTTCCTTAGCTGTTAACTCCAATAAAACGCCATCTTTATGGACCTCTGTTTCATCTGCATTCAACTGAAATGGTCCAATCTGTAGCGCTTTTTCGACAATGTTCGTTACGGTATCTTGTGTTTGATAGCCAGCTCTACGTAATTGAGCCTTCACACGATAAGCAACTTCTTTAGGGCTAAAAGGTTTTGTAATATAATCATCTCCGCCAATGGCAAGCCCTAAAATTTTATCAATTTCTTCATTTTTAGCAGACATAAAGAGCACAGGGACATGTGATACTTCACGGATACGTCTACATAAATCGTAGCCCTCACCATCTGGAAGCATGACATCTAGAAGTACAATATCGGGTGTTGTTTGTTGAAAGCTTGTCCAAGCATCGTGGATGGTGCCAGCTGTATGAATTTGTTTATAGCCCTCTTTTTGTAAGCTTACTTTTAGCAGATTGGCTAAATCAGCCTCATCATCCACTACTAAAATAGTTGGTTCTTGCACTTGTTCACACGACCTTTCGATTTGGAAAAATTTTTTACTGACAATCATTATAAATGAAATGTATAGGAAAGAGGAAATGTTGAGTAGTATAGCTTAACCAGCAAATGCTTTTATTCTAAAAGAGAAGCAGTCATTTTGTATATAAAACGCTACATTGTGAAACCTTTACAGATTGTAAAGCGTAAAAAGAGTATGACAAATTAGGAGGAATGACGATGTTTAAAAAAATAGCAGCAGATGCACTTGGACTTTCAGATATCGGGGTGGTTGTGCCGCGAGAGGATTATGATAAAACAGATGCAGATGATTTTATCCTACATGAAATTGACGAAAAAATTTATTTTTTAATTAAAACGAAAGCAGATGAATATTGCTTTACGAATCGTGCCATTATTCATGTGGATGGCGAAAGCGCTATGAGCAAGAAACGATTACTGCGACGCTATGACTATTCTATGTATACTGTGACAGAAGTTTTTCTCGAAACAGCAGGAACAATCGACCTTGATGTCGAAATTAAGTTTACAATCGGCAATTCCCCACTATCCATCGACATTCATAAACGCTTTATTGATGACATTAAAGATTTATATAAAGCACTACATGCTATTAGCTATGAGCAAAAGAACAATGCCTATAAGTTAGAAGTAGCAGAAAAAAGTCTAAACATTGCTTCTTCATCACTTGGACGAATTGGCAATGACAACATTTCTCCATCAGCGTCATTCGAGGAAATTACGCGCTTTGCGAATACTTGGATGATCGATCATAAAGATAAGTATAAAAAAGAAGACTTCTCACATATTTTTGATTTATATATGAACAATTGATAAAAATAGCTCTCTGCAAGTGTGGAGAGCATTTTTAACATATAACGTTATACATAAAAATTATTCTAGGAGCGTGATGAAAAATGACAAACGAATTGCATGTGCTAGAAAAAGAAGAGGTAGAAAGTGATGATTTTATACAGCAACCACAAGCCGCTGAGACATTGTTCGTAAATGAGTTTATTGATGGTATTTTAGATCCATCACAAAAGATGTTAGGACCGGTTAAGGATGGTGGAACGATTATTGCCAATACAACACCTGGCTGTTGGGGACCCATGCTTACACCCACTATTCGTGGAGGACATGAAGTAACGAAGCCTGTGTTTGTAGAAGGGGCAGAGGTGGGTGATGCTATTGTTATAAAAATTAAATCGATTCAGGTCACATCGCTTGCAACTTCGTCTGGTCATGATGAGGCAATTGTAGATCGATTCATTGGCGATCCGTTTGTTTCTGTAAAATGTCCAGGCTGTGGCAAACTTCACCCAAGCACAGTTGTCAAAGGAATAGGTCCACATGCAATTCGATGTTCGACATGTGATACAGAAACGGCACCTTTTAAAATGACAAATGGCTATACGATGGCACTAGATCATAAAGGGCAAATGGGTGTGACTGTTGGACGAGAAGGTGCTAGACGAATTGCACTTGATGCCAGAAATTACATGAGAACACCTGAAAATTCTGTACAAAATCCTGTTGTTGCATTAGCTCCCAGCGACTTAGTAGGTGTAATAGCAAGAATGCGTCCATTTTTAGGTCAGCTTGGTACAACCCCTTCGAAAGCGATGCCAGATTCTCATAATGCTGGAGATTTTGGTTCATTCTTAATTGGAGCACCACATGAATATGCCTTTACCCAAGATGAATTGGATTTACATCGTACCGATGGACATATGGATATTAGCCGAGTGCGAGAAGGAGCGACTATAATTTGTCCAGTCAAGGTACCAGGCGGTGGTGTATATATTGGAGACATGCATGCCATGCAAGGGGATGGCGAGATTGCTGGTCATACAACCGATGTAGCGGGTATTGTCCAGCTTCAAGTGAAAGTCTTGAAAAAAGTAGCATTGGAAGGCCCAATTTTACTACCAAATGTAGAAGATTTACCTTATACAGCAAAGCCCTTTACAAAGGAAGAAAAACGTCGTGCACGTGAGCTAGCGGAGGAATTCGGTGTTAAACAGGTAGAGGATGCATTTCCAGTGTCGGTGGTTGGTTCTGGTAAAACGTTAAATGAGGCGACCGATAACGCGATAAGTCGAGCTGCGAAGCTATTTGAGATGAGCGAGCCAGAGGTATTAAATAGAGCAACAATCACAGGCTCCATTGAAATCGGACGCCATCCAGGGGTTGTCACAGCCACTTTCCAAGTACCTAAAACAATATTGAAAAAGGTAAGAATATATAAAACTGTGAAAAGGCAATATGACTAATAGATGATTTCTTGCAAAAGCAAACTTTTAAAAGTTTGCTTTTTTGTATGAGTTATAAGTTGAAAAAGTAAATGTTTGTCTGAAATTTGAAGTTTGGATTGAAATCTATTGTCGTGTTGATATAATAGTTAAAGTTTAACAATGATTAACATGTTCGTATTTAAATAGATGAGTATTGAAGAGAAAAGTTGGTGTCCAATGACAGAAATCCTAGGTGTGGAAAATAAGATAGAGAAAAAGAATAGCATTAAACCCTTTATATTAAAAATGAGAGGAGGAGGTCATGCGCCTTCTCGAACAAATTTCGCTGATGCCTTTACTGGAGCAATGGGTGGATTAATATGCATTTTTGTGTTGCTATGGTTAACCAACTTTACTGATTCACCTTGGCTAATGGCATCATTAGGTGGTAGCTGCGTGCTTGTATTTGTCGTCTGGAATGCACCTTTGTCTCAGCCTCGAAATATAATCGGAGGTCATTTTATTTCCGCCTTTATTGGCTTGGCCATGTATTCCTTATTAGGTTCCAATATATTGTCGATTAGTCTAGGTGTTGGATTAACCATATTTTTTATGGCCTTTTTAGGTGTCATTCATCCGCCAGCAGGCGCCAATCCTATAATTATTATTTTAGGAGGTTACGGTTGGAGTTACTTACTCACACCGGTGTTAATTGGAGCAGTCATCATTGTGTTTTTCGGGTTGTTGATAAATAATTTACGAGAAAAAAGAAAATATCCGATGTTTTGGTAATGAAGTTATCCATCTATGAAGTGTGTTCACTTAATAGATGGTTTTTTTATTTGTTAACGTTTTCGCTATGCATACCAAAATTTCTTTAGCATATGTTAGTTAAGATTTGTTATATTGAAGAAAGAGTGTAAAAAACATGTATTTGAATGATAGGGGAAGATCGTTGTTGGTAGAATTTGATGGGAGGATCCAATTGTATGCTGTTGGACTGTGATGAGCAATTATTCATGGCGTATAAACAAAGAAGTGAAAAGGGTGCTGAAAATATACTAGCAACATGGCTGGAGGCAGAGTCCAATCTGCAAGAAGATCCAAAAATACTTGGTATTTCGCTTTCACCCAATCTATTTTTAGTAGACGAAGAAACGGCTAAGAATATTGCTTTTTCCACAGCACGTAAATACTGGGGTCATGTATCAACAGAAATGCAAATGTATTTTGACAAATATGGTTTAGATTCAAAATTCGTGAATGAGCGGCTTAGTGCTTTTTTCTATACGCAAAAAGGCAAAGATACTTTTTTTGAGCAGCTTTTTGCACAACATACAATAGACCTAGAACGATTAATTTGGTTAGTTTTTGGGAAACGAATGCAAATAGCTATGCCAGTTAATGAGCTACAATCAATTATTTTATATAAATTTCAAGATGAATATTTAGTGCATATGATGTATAAAGAGCATGCATCTTTTTGGCATTGGCTTTTCACAAAAAAAGTTTATTCACTTCTTATCCACAGACCTTTAGAGCAATTCACATTTCTTTATGAAATAATGGGACATTTCGAGCAATCTGTGAGAGAAAATTGTGAACATGTGGATAACTTTGTGAATAACTATAAATCAATACTGGATAAGTGTATAACTCATGTGGATAAGCATAATGCTAGCTGTTTGGCAAAGAAACAGTTACGTCTTTACCAAATTGTTACTCATTATTGCTTATCAGAAGGTGATTTTAATAGTGTTAAAGCGTTTATTACCTCATTCGAAGCGGAATGGCGCTATTCAATGTATGCACTATCAGAGAAGGAAAAAGTATTAATTGCCTATATTTTATTTCATATAGCCAATAAAGAACAGCAGAGTGAAGAAGTTATACATTATGGTGAATATTTATTAGAAGATGAACGAATAAATAATTACGCTATTGAAATATTACTTGAGTATAAAGAGCTATTACCAAATCGTAAACCAACACCACCTGCCATTATTAAAAATTATCAGCTAAATTATTTAGAAAATTTATATGCTATTCTACTTGAGCATTATGTAAAAATGGCACGTTATGAGGATGGCTTACTTTTATTAAAGGAGCATGTCCTAGCATCTAATAAAAAAATTAATACCTCATTAGTACAAAAAAACTTTAGTAGTGAACAGCTTATTGCGATTGAGGCGTATGTTCAACAGGATATAGCACTACATGTGAATAACTCTCTCCAACATATTGGTTTGTCTGTGGAAGAGTGGCGACGCAATTATCGTCAACCAGATGCACCATACTATGTTGTAGCACAAAGTGCCTCTCTGCATATGTTAAATATTTTAAGAGTATTGTTTGTAACCGAGCAGTTCGAGCTTTTTGAAAAATTAATGGAAATCTATAAAAAATATCTGCTAATTGATGATCACTTTGAAAGCCTTCGTATGTTTATTAGTGCGTATGTATAAAAAAGGTGTCTAATACGTCACAGTATTAGACACCTTTCATAGTGTTGAAAAACAAAACCATCAATAGAATTTTTGTGAAAGGTGAAAATGGTTCCCGTTGCAGGCTACTTGCTTTCCTGTGGGCGAGCGCCGAATCGCTTCCTCCGCTACCGCTCCGTGCAGGGTTTCGCCTGTCTCGCTATCCCACGGGAGTCAAGTAGCCCTCCACTCCAACCCATAAATATTTAATTTTTTAGCAAAGATTTTCAAATAAAATGAAGATGTTCACTACTCTTTATGGAGGAGTGTTGTCACGCATCACTTCTCCACATTGAAAATAAAGGGCCTATCCCCCTAAGAATACAGTTATTGGGCTATTTGATTGCTATGCTAGTATGAAAAAAGTAAAGACACTTTGCAGAATGGTTGATTGGAGTGGAGCCAGCGTCACTCCTAGGGGATTTAGTGTCACAGATGTGACCCTGGAGCGAACGCTAGTGAGTGAAGTGGCTCATCGGACGCCCCCTGGAAAGGACGCTGGCGGAACGGAAATCAACCCCTCGCCTTGCTAAAAGATCTTTTTCTGCTAGTGACATGATCTTTTTCAACAACATGAAAAGTGTCTAATACGTCACAGTATTAGACACCTTTTTTTTACTCTAAAACGCCTTTTTCTTTCAAAGCATCGATTTGTTCAGCATCAAAGCCCAGAGATAGTAAAACTTCCTCATTATGCTCGCCTAACTTAGCACCAACATGCTTGTATTCAGGCTGTGCACCATCAAATTTAAACGGAGAGGCAATTTGTTTTTGCATAGTCCCATCGCTTTTGGGAATAGTCACAATCATCTCCCGTGCTTTTAGCTGCGGATGTTCACATGCTTCAGGAAATGTTAGAACTGGCTCAACACAACCTTCAAAATCCTCATTAAATACTTCAAGCCATTCCTCATATGTCTTGGACAAAAAGGCATCGTGAACAGCTTCTTTAAAACGAATTTGCGTATAGTAGGAATCATTGAAGGTATTATCGATCAACTCAGGAATATCGAGTGCTTCACAGAGCAATTTGCGAAATTGAGGCTCTAAACTACCGACAGAGAAAAATCGTCCATCCTTTGTTTTGTAAAAATCATAGTAACTGCCTCCGTTTAAAATTTCTTGCTCTGGCTGTGGAACACGCCCACCTCCAATAAAGGCAGCACCATACATAGCATTAAGTGAAAAGACAGCATCTGTCATACTTATATCGATGAATTGTCCTTCCCCTGTTTTTTCACGATGAAGAGCAGCAGCCAGCACGCCAATTGCGGCATGCATTGTTCCCCCAGCTATATCAGCTAGTTGAACTCCCATCGAAACAGGCTTTTTATCTTTATGGCGCGAATAGTCGAGTACGCCTGCTAAGGATAGATAGTTATTATCGTGTCCAGGTCGATTACTATAAGGCCCTGTTTGTCCATAGCCAGTAATCGCACAATAAATAACCTTAGGATTTATTTCTTTAAGAGCTTCATAGCCAATGCCAAGTCGCTGCATCACTCCAGGTCGAAACCCCTCGATAATAACGTCATATTCCTGTACAAGTGATTTAACAATGTCGATAGCTTCTGGTGATTTTAAATTTAACGTAATTGATTTTTTTGATCGATTTAAATGTTGATGGATATATGCCTCATGATCATCATCATAGGGAGGCATAATTCGTGTTAAATCAACACGCTTTGAAGATTCAACATGGATGACATCTGCTCCTAAATCAGCAAATATCATTGTGGCCATTGGTCCTGGTAGTAATGCAGAAAAATCGAGAATTTTTAACCCCTTTAAAATGCCCAAATCTTCCAACCCCTTTTTGTGTAGGCTACACAACCATCTGTATGGTGATGGCAGAGTAGCGCTTTTCTCATAATCCCCATTGTGTGAAAAGCGTATTTTATATACTGTATTATTACAGTTTATTGTATTTTAATGAGTATTATAACAGATTGAATCTTAACTTGCCTACGCTAATTTTTATTATAAAATAAACGCTTCAACTTTTATATGTCAGAATAACAATAAAAGTAAAAAAATTTAGAATTTAGATTTTCTATCAAATTTCAGATAATTAGCGTCAGCTGTTGGAATATTTAATCTAAGTAACTAAAATGTTGGAATTTTGTTTACTAGATTCTATATGATATGACCTCTTTTATTGATACAATCCTAGAGGTGTGTCGGATTCTTCTTACACAATTATGAAATGATACTTTTACCTATAGGAGTCTTTGCTTATAATAAGCACTAATTGTTTAAAGAATCTTTCAAAATATACATATTAAAACAACGTAAATAGGAGGGAAGAAATGAAATCACATCAGTTGAAATTAAAGCATCTTATAATGGGCGTAGCGATGGCCGCATTCTTTTTCACAAGCATTGGTAGTGTTTGGGGCGGCTATAGGATGAACGTTGATTCTATTAAGGAAAATACGCTAGAAACGAATAGAGTTTATGCTCAAAAATTGGCATCAACTGCTGATTCCTATCTACATGAAGCTTTTCAAATCTTAGGATATAGTGCGAATCAGGTCAACACAAAAATGGATGATGAACAAGCATTGAATCAGGAAACGGAGCGTTTGAGATTGCAAAATCAAATGTTCAATTCGGTGGTCATAACAAATGCAAAGGGACTTGTTTTGTCTGTCTCCCCACCATCTATAGAAATTAAAGGAGAGGTTTTAACATCTATTGGTGCTAAAGAGGCATTAGCCAAAAAGACACCACTCATCTCTAAACCCTATGAGGCGATGACAGGACGGCTCATCATTTTTATATCGCATCCTATTTTCTCAGAGTCCAATGAGTATCTGGGAATGATTGCTGGCACTATTTATTTAAAGGAACCTAATGCCTTTAAAACCTTATTGGGAGAGCATTATAGTAAGGATGGTTCTTACGTATATGTAGTTGATTCTGATGGACGAGTTATCTATCATCAAGATCCAAGCCGTATTAATGATGTTGTAACGAAAAATAAAGTCGTTCAAGCTGTTATATCTGGCAAGGATGGTGCCCAACTAGTTGAGAACACAAAAGGGGTAAAAATGCTTGCTGGCTATAGTGCAGTGGCAACGACAGGGTGGGGAGTTGTTGCGCAGAAACCATTAGACGTAGCATTAGCACCTTCATTTGATCGTGTACAGGAAGTCATTATAAAATCTGTACCCCTTATGGTTGTTTCGATTATTATCGTACTTTGGGCTGCAGCACGCATTGCTAATCCCTTACAGCAACTAGCATCTTTGACAGAGGAAAGTCTAGATAAGAAAAATGTAGAAGGTTTAAAATCTGTTAGTGGATGGTACTTTGAAGCGTATTCTTTGAAGAATGCATTGGTTCGAAGTTTATCGTTTTTACATGGACAGGTCTCTTTTTTCAAGGATCAATCTACAGTTGATCCACTGACGGGTATTACGAACAGACGAACAATGGATTCAATGCTTGCTGAGTGGTTAACAAATAAGGTACCGCATGCCATTATTTTGCTAGATTTAGATCACTTCAAAAGTGTGAATGATACATATGGTCATGCAATTGGCGATAAAGTTTTACAATTTTTAGCTAGACATATGGAATCTGTAGCCCGTAAAGGAGATATATGCTGCCGATACGGGGGCGAGGAATTTGTCATGCTTTTGCCGAATACAACAGCAGAGGAAGCAGTACGAGTGGCTGAACAACTACGAGGAATTTTGGCCGATACAGTCAGCCCATGTGGTAGACCAGTAACATTATCTGCAGGAATAGCGGTCTATCCCGCAATGGCAGATACAACGGAGGCGCTAATTGAAGCGGCTGATAATGCACTTTACCTTGCCAAACAAGAGGGACGCAACCAAGTAAAAGTGGCAGTCTCAAAAACGAATTAAAAAAATATAACAAAAGAGCTTACAACTCAAATTTTTGGGGTAATGATTAATGCAAACATCATTTGGGCAAGCTATGTGTAAGTCATCCGCCATATGACTTTTAAACCATGTTCAAATGATATGTAACTCGGGCCACATCTCTTGATCGACTTGACAAGACGTAAGGTTATCCCCCTTTCCCTTATGACACCCCAAGTATGACTGGATGTATGCCTATATATCGTCAAAAGCCAAGCGAGCACCGATGCTCCTTGGCTTTTTTTGTTGAGTGCTTGAGTGAAGTTCATTTGATATTTGGTGGGGAATACAAATAGGGTAGAATCCTTATGAAATGATTAGGAATAATTAGGTTGTTCTAATGAGGAGTGTGGGAGTGATCACAAAAGTGAGGAATCCGCTCAAAGAGGGTGAGGAGGTGATCACAAAAGAGTGGAATCCGCTCATAAGGAGTAAGGAAGTGATCACAAAAGAGTTGCTCCCGCTCATAAGGAGTAAGGAAGTGATCGAAAAAGAGTTGTTCCCGCTCATAAGGAGTAAGGAAGTGATCGAAAAAGAGTTGCCCCCGCTCATAAGGAGTAAGGAAGTGATCACAAAAGAGTTGCCCCCGCTCATAAGGAGTAAGGAAGTGATCGAAAAAGAGTTGCTCCCGCTCATAAGGAGTAAAGAAGTGATCGAAAAAGAGCTGCCGCCGCTCATAAGAAGTCTGAAAGTGATCGAAAAAGAGCTGCTCCTGCTCATAAGAAGTGTAAAAGTAATCCCTAGAAATCAATCCTACCTGGTTACTAAGGGGAATTGAAACTATTTTTCGACAAAGAGAGTAGTATAGTCTGAATTTATTATACGTATTAAGAATTTTACCTCACTATTTTAAACTTATCTATGAAGGTTCACTAGTCTATGGTCGATATAAAGGGTATGAGGAAAATGATATTTGAACGTATCAAAATACATAAGCGAAAGGAAGAGTGGAATGGATAAATCTAAAATCCAAAGAGTAAATAAGGCCTTGATTGCAACAGTATTTGCTTCAAGTGGAATTGCTGTTGTAGTACCTCCACCGAAAGCGGCAGCGGCTACTTCTCCCTTTACGGATATTAACCAATACACAGATCATTATAACGATATTCTAAAATTATATTCTCAAGGGGTAATTAAAGGGTTTGCCGATAATACATTTCGCCCGGATGTAAATGTAACACGAGGACAGGCTGCGAAAATGCTGGCAACTGTTTTAAAATTGGATACGAAAAATGTCCAAGATCCTTACTATAAAGATGTACCTAAGGGTAGCGAATATTATAAATATGTCGCTGCGTTGCAAAATGCGGGTATCATGTCAGGTTATTCAAACGGTACATTTATGCCAAATGAAGTCATTACTCGAGGTGAACTAGCCAAAATAGTAGTGGTCGGATTCCATCTAGAAGTATCTCAAAATTATAATAATGTTTTTAAGGATGTAAATAGCCAAACAAGCAATGCTATCTATATTCAAACAGTTATTGATTTAAATATTACAGAAGGTACAACACCTGTTACTTTCTCTCCATTTGCTCCAGTAACTCGTGGACAGTTTGCTTCATTTGTTGTCGGTTCACAAGAGAAGAAGGGCAATGAAACATCTTTCAAAATTACAGGTGTTGAAGACGATAAAGTTTATGTAAACGGTGAATCTTACACAATTCCAGAAAGCCTTTCTCATATTTTTAACGACTATAATGCACCTGTCTTAAAAGGCGCCTACATTGAGGGTGATCTTTCAGGGAAAGTAATTCGATCCATTTCAAAACTAACGCTCAATGCAAGTGGAACAAGTTCTCGTTCACTTGATTTCGATGGTAATTACGGATCTTTTGGTGCAACGATTGTTGTAAATGGTAACTATATTGAATTCTCTAATATGACATTGACAGGGGCAATGTTTGTCAATGAAACAGTTCGCCCACCTTTGCATATAGGGGCTGCAAACCATCAACCATTAGCTCTTGGGCGTGTAGCAAGTAACAATATCTCATTTATCAATTGGTCGAATCCAGATAACAATAAAGGAGAAGATTCGTCAAATAACAATTCGAACGATCTTCAAAATTGGACAAAACCAAATAATGATAATGACAAGCCGTTCGTCAACTGGTCTAAAGAAAAAGAGGAAATGAAAAATGTTGAAAAGTATCTAGAATTCTATAACAGCAGTGTTTCTCGACTAGTAGTATCTCAAACAGGTACAAAAATTGAAACAAATACAAAACTACCACGTGTAGACATCATTGGAAATGTGCGAGAGTTTGAAATTCAAGGCAATATTGGTACGTTAAATTTAAATACTGAAACAAAACTCACAATTTATGGTTCAGGAAATATTGATTGGATTAATTACAATAGCTACACAGATCTTGAGCTGTATATTGATGGGCGAATTGGGACATTATTTGTTGATAATTCATATGGCAAGATTGATATTGGAGATTATACGTATATTGATAAAGTTATTTTACCTAAGGACGTGTCACCAAATGATATCTTTGATGATTTCCTAGATGATAAAGATAATGTTGGGGAAATTACTGATCCAGATGGCAAACCAATCGATAAAGACGATAATGAGAACCAGAATCCTGATGATAAAACAAAACCTCTCATTAGTATTACGGAGCTCAAAATACTAAATGGTAGTGAGATACAAGCAGATTTCACATCAGATGAAGTCGGTACTTACTACTATATTGTGCGTGAAAAGGATGCAGAGGCACCAAATAAAAGTGAAATGGTCAACCGTCTTTCCAACAAGAACGTAGCACATGGAACTGGTGCAGCCATTAAAGATAAGAATACTATTAAGGTTTCCAATTTAGGTGAGAAAAAAGAGTATGTTATCTACATTATGGTAGTAGATGGATCGAAAAATGCATCAGATATTGCATCACAGTCCTTCCAAATGAAAGATGCATCACCACCAGCAGTAAAATCTTTACAAGTTACACCTTTACATGGTGGAACAAGAGCTGAATTCAAGTTTACTGCAAGTGAACCTGGAGACTATTACTATTATTTACGCCCAAAAACTACAGCACCTGACCCAACAACAGCAGATATCGTTGCTAATCCAACTGGTAAAGGGAAAGCAAAGGCTGGTGCACTAGGCATAACAGAAATTCTAACAGGCTTACAGGCTGAAACAGGCTATCAGCTTTATGTAGTGATGAAAGATGAGTCTGGCAACTTTTCAGTAGACCCTGCTGTAGCAAAGGATTTTACAACGAAAGAACTTGATAGTATTCATCCGTATGTCGAAAATAAAATTTTAGAACGAAAAGGGCTTAATCAAGTATATGTTTACTTCAACGAAAGGTTAGATAAAGAAACCGCGCAGGATGTTAAAAACTATGAATTATCCGGTACAGGGATAATTAACGTTACAGGGCAAAAAGTAATTAGTCCCGAAGAGGCTATTTATGAAGAATATGGTTCTGGCAAATCAAGAGTATTATTAAAAGTTCCTTCATTAAGCGGGTTTATTAATCATGATACTTTAACTGTAACAGTATTACCTGGAGTTAAAGATTTGGCATTTAATGATTTTGAAAATATAAGTACGGTTCCTTCTGGAGCTATTCCGAATAATTATGCAGAATATATGCACTCAGATATAGATACTCCAAAATTAAAAATTGAAAAGGTAATGAAAAATGCTGAAAAAACTAAGATTGAAGTAGAATTTTCAACAGATAAAGCGGGAACTTTCTACTATATGATTATGCCTCAAAATACAGATATGGATGCTCTAAATATAGACTCCCGTGATTTTATAGATGAGTTCACATCAAAACCAAGTGGCAAATTTGACAATAGTAGTGGTGCGAAAATTTATTTATTCAAGGAAGGTGAAAAGATAGCCAATAGAGGCAACACTAAATTTGATATTGTATTATCAGATTTGGCAGTTGATCCATTTACAAGTTATTCTGTATATATGGTAGTAAAGGATCGTTCCGGAAATTTATCTATCATTGAAGATGCCCTAATTGCTGATGATAGTAAGCCTCCACTAATTGGAGATATTCAAGTAACACCAAAAGGGGAGAAACCGGGGAAACCAGGAGAAGAGACTGCTGATATCACACTTAACTCTGATGAAAAAGGTTTTATATATTATGCTGCATTACCAAAATATAAGAAAAATCCAGTTAGCGGTGTGCTTGAGCTGAATCCAGATATATATGATAATAGTGGCAATTTAAAACCATTACCTGGAACAACTGATTCATCTAAAGATAGTGCTACAAGGAAAGCTGCCTTCTTAAGTGCTGCAACAGGCTATAAGCGTGCGTCATTAGATGCGGGTAATAATAAACTTTCAATTGATGGATTAATACCACATGAAGAATATGTATTATACATTGGAGTTGAAGACACACCTGGGAACTTCACAGTGCAACAAAGGGTAGGTACTACGCAAGAATATGGTGATGTTATGATGAAACCATTCTATGCGGACGGGACAGCACCAAAGATTGATCCGATTATCAAGAAAATTACAGATAAAGAATTCGATATTATTCCTAGAAATGATTCATCTACATTAACTTATAAAGAAGATCAAACATTCGTTATTACATTTTCTGAGGCAATTTCTTTATCAAGTGATACTGACTTGATTCCTGTAAAGGAAAATACTACAGCTACTATTAAGAAGTTAAAAGATGAGTTAGAGAGCTCTAGTTCGATTGGTTCAGGTGCAATTGATAAAATAGAGTGGGAAAAAACTTTAAATACGGCAGAACCACGCAGGTTAATTATTACATTTAATAAGAAAATTTCATCAAACTTTATGATTGATATGAATGCGACGACTCTGAAAGATATTAAGGATTTAGGGAAGCTATCTTTTGTTTCTGATAAATCTGTTGCTAAGTACGAACACCCTGCAGACTTTGAAAATAATACAATTCTAAAAGCAGAGCTTATTGGACCAAGTGGTGCAACTTCATCCCATGATTTGAAAGTAAGTATTGAAATTAACACAGAATTAAACCGAAAACAAAAATACTATTATGTAGTTACAAACAGTAATACAAAAATATTAACAGCTAAAGATATTATTGATACAGTGGATCATAAACAACTAACTCCTGGGGTAGTTGCATCTGATAAAGATGATGTACCTGTCAATACAAATAATGGAACAACAGGAGCAGCACCTTCAATTCTCTTAAAAGTGAGTACAAGTGAATTTAGGGAAGGACAAAAAGTTTACCTATTAACTATTGATCAATATGGTAATATTGTTATGGCTGTAAGTAATGATTTAAAACCTTATGTAACGATCACAAAAGCACCATAAAATTATAAAAAACCAAGTGGTTTTCCCCACTTGGTTTTTTAAGCTTTACATAATTACCGTAATTTTATAAAAAGTATCCAAATGCTGTTAATCTAAATAGTATTGCCTCCTTTCTATCGAAAATAGTATTCCTCATAACTAAAGGCTACCATTCCTTTTTTATTTAATTGATAATAGTTGTCATTTATAATATAAATACATAAAACCACTCCACCCAAAAAGGAGGCCAATCCTCATGAACATAGAAGACCACCTTTTACTTTGGAATCACGCTTCTATCAAGGTATTAGATGTACGTCATAGGATACTCAGTATAGGGGAAACATTGCAGCCATATAAATTACCAGCAAGTGTTTTTCTCATAGTCACTCGGGGAGATGCGAAAATGCATCTGGATCAAACCAATTATCATGTGCATGAGTTTCAAATTATACATAGTGGCAAAGGGATGGCTTTAGAAATTAATCAAATAAATAATGAACTAGAGTGCTATTTTATCTTTTATAAAGGTTCCGTACCTTATCCTGTTGGTCAAAGGATTCTTCAGTTGTTCGAAAAAAGAGATACATTTCAAGTGCAGTATAGCTTGACACCTAGGTATCCGATAGCTATTTATGAAAAAGTGCAGCTTATGCATGAAAGCTGGCAACAATCAAAGTGGCTGGAACGTTTGCAAGTTAAAACATTATTTTATCAGATTGTATTAAGTATATATCAGCAGTTAAGTAGCCAAGAGAGCTATGTAAAACAAACAGGTTTGGTAAGTCAAATAAAGGCGTATGTGGAAGAACATTATGCAGATTCGATAAAGCTGGAGCCTCTTGCAGAACGTTTAAATTATAGTGTGTCACATATATCTGCCGTATTTAAGAGAGAGACAAACCATAGCTTAGTTGAATATGTTATGCAATTAAGAATGAAAAAGGCTGTAACGCTATTAAAATCAACAAATGTACCTTTAAAAGAGATTGCGGCAAGTGTTGGCTATACAGATGTTCATTATTTTAATCGCCTTTTTAAAAGACATCTAGGGATATCACCAGGGAAATATAGAAAACTGGTATTGGATCGAGGCATGCTAGAAGATGCTCCACAAAACATCATGGAATCCTCCATTGATGAAAAAACACTCCAACGATATATTGATAGTGATAATCATTATCGATGCAAAGAAGGAGGAAAATTTCAGATGGCTCGAAAAAATAAGTCGAATTTTGCAGCTACACTATTGCTGTGTTTGACGCTATTATTAGGTGCTTGCGCAAGTGGTGCCAATACAAATTCAGGCTCACAATCTCAAGCACAAAGTGAAACAAGTGGAGCAACACAGGTGGAAACCATTACATACCAAGCTGCGAGTGGAGAAGTAGAGATTCCAAAAAATCCGAAACGTATTGTAGTTGTAGCAGACAGCTATGCGGGATATTTATTGGCATTAGGTATTAAACCTATTGGCATGTCTGATTTTGCGTTAAGCCATCCTTATTTTGAGGGTAAAACAGATGGTATTGAAAGTATTGGTGACAACAAATCTGTTGAAAAAATCTTGGAATTGAAACCAGATTTAATTATTGCCTTCGATGGCATGGAAGGCTTTGAAAACTTTGAAAAGATTGCGCCAACCGTTGGCATTAAGTATGGCGACATGAGTTATCGCGAACAATTAGTGGAGTTCGGTAAGATGCTTAATAAAGAAAAAGAAGCCGCTCAATGGATTAGCAATTGGGATGAGAAAATTGCCAAGTACAAGCCAATTGTTCAAGAAGTTGTAGGGAAACAGACGGTCTCTATCATGGGTGGTACTGATAAAGAGGTTTACATATATGGTGATCATTACTCTAGAGGTGGAGAAATTATTTATGGGGAATTCCAATTAGATGCGCCCGATTTAGTTCAAAAGGAGGCGCTTGATTCAAAAGAATGGGGCGTTTCATTTTCTATTGAACGATTGCCAGATTATGCAGGAGATTTTATTTTTGTAGAAGACACAGCGCTTGAATTTCTGAAGGAAAGCACATTATGGAATGAGTTGCCTGCAGTGAATAATAACATGGTTACGATATTGGATAGTAATGCTTCCTACTTTAATGACCCTGTTTCATTAGAGAAGCAGCTTGATTTAGTAGTGGAAGCCTTTAGTAATATGCAAAAAAATAAATAACATGAATAAATCATAAGCCAAACTACCATCAATCGTAGTTTGGCTTTTATTTGAGAATCATTTTCAATTATAATGATAGTAGTAAGAAGATAGATAGGAGGAGTTAGGTGCATTATGAATGTTGATGACCATATATACCTGTGGGATCATGCTGCTATCAAAGTGCTGGATGTTAGGCATCAAGTTTTGAGAATGGATGAAACGTTACAGCCTTATAAAATGCCTTCCAATGGTTTTATTTTTGTGTCTCGTGGAAGGGCGCAGGTTCAGCTCAATCAAATTGAGTATATTATTCAGCAGTTTCAAGTCATACATGGTAGTAAAGGAACGATCTTAGATATTTTTCTAACAGAGGATGAGCTGGAGTATTATTTGATTTTTTATAAAGTGACCATGCCTATTCCTACGAGCCAAAAAATAGTGAAACTCATGGATAGGAGTAATCCATTTCTGTTGCAATATAGCTATATACCAAATTACCCTATTTTTATTTATCACAAAGTTAAATTGATGGAGCAGGAATGGAGGAAGGCTGGTGGAATAAATCGCTTTTATGTGAAATCATTATTCTACCAATTTGTTCATAATTTATTACAGCAGCTTCATAGCCAGGGGATAGATCTGATTAAACCAGACCTTGTGAGACAGGTAATGATGTATATACAAGAGAATTATGCACAGAATTTGACACTAGAATCTATTGCGACTCATTTGAATTATAGTGTTCCTCATCTATCTTCCATCTTTAAAAAGAAAACGGGTTATAGTGTAATTGACTATGTAATTCAAACGCGCCTCGATATAGCAGCTAATTTATTAGTAGAGACAGATGCTACATTGAAAGAAATTGCTGAAAATGTAGGCTATAGGGACCCTTATTATTTAAGTCGCCTTTTTAAAAAGTATAAGGGTGTATCGCCATTACGCTTTAGAAAACAAGAAAGAAAAGATGCTATACATCGTCCTCAAAATATCATTGAATCGTCCATTGTGTGGCGGCAAATATGGCGATATATTGATAGTGATAATCATTATCAATATAAAGGAGAGGAAGATATACATATGTATAGAGGTTCAAGAACTTCATTCACTGCAATAGCGCTACTTTGTATAACATTGCTGTTGGGCGCGTGTGCGGGAGGGACTACCAGTTCAAACAATGAAGCAACAGGACAGAATCAGCCTGTTGCAGAAAGCCAGTCTGCCAACTCATCTGAGACAAGAGTTTATAAGGATAGTCAAGGAGCAGAGGTAGAAATTCCTACAAATCCAGAACGAATTGTACTTCAGGGCAATTCGATCGGTGATTTACTTGCATTAGGCATAGAGCCTGTTGGGGTAGATCGTCGTTTTATCGAGAGCGGTGTTTTAGAAGATAACGGGAAAGTAAGTTCAACAGATATCGGCTTTCCAACAAACCTAGAGAAGGTTCTGACATTAAAGCCAGATTTGATTATGCTGTCATATGTTATGGATAATGAGGTCGAAGAAGCTTCTAAAATTGCACCAACTATTGTTTTTGATGGTATGCAGCCATTAAAGGATCGATTCCCAGTCGTTGCTGATATTGTTGGTAAAAAGGAAGAAGGAGAGCAGCTACTGAAGAAATATAATGAAGATGCCGATGCCATGTGGGAGCAGCTTCGTGCAGAGGGTAAGGTAGCTGAAGGTGAAACGGCAGTAGTACTCCAATTTTTTTGGAATAAAAAGATGTTCGTGATGAAAACAGGTGGGGTAGCAGGTTTACTGTATCAAGCTAAAGGATATAGTATGGATGAAAAGGTGCAAGCACTACAGCCAAATAGTGGACCATATATTGAAATTACTAAAGAGACGCTACATGAGACACTTATGGGTGATCAATTATTTGTATTAATTTCTGCGGATAAAGAGGCCCAAAAGGCATTTGAGGAATTAAAACAAGAACCATTGTGGAACTCCCTACCTGCTGTGAAGAACAATAAAGTGCATTTCATAGAGGATAAATGGAATTATGATGATATGACAACGAGTAACATGTTGCTAGAGGAATTTCCAAATATGCTAACAAAATAAGTAGATAGGAAAGGCTAGGTTAGACCTTAGTTTTTCCTGCAAACAGTAAAGTTACAACAAAGCCCAAGTGGATATGTCTACTTGGGCTTTTCAGCTAGGGAGAAAACTACTAAATTACAATTTGCTATATCTTTTTTATGAAAGAGTAATATCTTATGAATTCTATTATTTTACAATAAATCCTTATTTTAATAAAATGTAATTATAAACCATTTTTATTGGAAATCAGTAAAATTGTTGCGTGTAATTGATAAGATGCGTTAGAAGGAGGAGAAGAAATGAGTAATATTTTAACATTGTCGAATATCACAAAGAGTTATCGAAATAATAAAGTAATTAATAATGTTTCTTTCTCAGTTCCAAAAGGTGAAGTAATAGGTTTAGTTGGACCAAATGGTGCAGGAAAGACAACCCTTATGCGAATAATTATGGGATTAATAACGAAGTTTGAGGGGGAGGTTCGGTTTGATATTGAAAAGCAACCTTTACAACATATAAAACGTATTGGAGGACTGATTGAATACCCTAGTTTTTATCCCCATATGAGTGGAATGGATAACCTTATTTATTTTGCAGAGATTTCAGGGGGATATGATAGAGATAATGTTTCATCTGTAATCCATTTATTGGGGATTGAAGGTTTTGTTCATAAGAAGGTAAAAAGGTATTCTTTAGGAATGAAACAGAGGTTAGGAATTGCACAGGCATTAGTTAATAATCCTAAATTATTGATTTTAGATGAACCCACAAATGGATTAGATCCAGAAGGAGTTGCTGAAATAAGAGAAATATTGGGGAAAGTTTCAAAAGAGAGAGGGATATCAATTCTTATATCCAGCCATATTTTATCAGAAATTGAAGCTGTTTGTGATAAAGTTTTGTTTTTGAAGAAGGGAACAGTAGTAGATTATATTGATTTAAAAACAGAAAAACAGACTGATAGAGAGCTACATGAATTTATCATAGAAACTAAAAAAATAGAAATGGTAAAAAACTATTTAAATGATATACAAAACATACCTTTTATAGAAATAGATCAAGATAAAGTAAAATTTCAATATCTTTATAAAGATTCTGATTCTCTTATAGTAGATTTAGTAAAAAATAAAATTAGTATAAATGCTATTTATCCACTTCGCAAAGATTTAGAAAAGAGATTTTTTGAGTTAATGGGAGGAAATAAGATTGAATAGCACTATAAGAATATCAATATTAGAGGTTAAACAATTATTCAAAAGATATGGCATTTGGTCAAGTTTATTTATTGCAGTTTTGTACACTATTACAATTTATCTAAAAAGGCCCATGTACCCATCCCCTTCGGATTTGGATACATATTACAATTACTTTGGTGATATTTCGTACTATATTATTCTCATTATGCCTTCTTTTATTATGTCAAGAGAGTTTTCATTAAAAACTTCTAGAATTATATTCACAGGATCTTTATCACGTATAAATATAGTTCTATCAAAATTACTTTCATTGATTTTAATTGGATGTATTGTAGGAACTATTCATCGATTACTAGCCAATTTATTGTGGGTATTGGAACATAATAAATTTACTCTGAATAATCTTACACACGATATTTTCACTAATCTAACAAATTATTTACTTATTTCCTTTTTTGTTTCAAGTTTATCTTTCATCATTGGGTTTATTACGTTCAGTCAAATTGCAACAATAGTTTCCATTATTTCTATGTTTTCATTTGAGAGTATGATTAGAGGTATTATTTTAATAAAATTAGACTCTACAACAAAATTAGCTCTTTGGATTAAAGAGAATCCACTGGCTTTGGTTTATAAGGGAATGCAATATAATAATTTATCAATATCAAATAATATTTGTTTAGCATTAACAGGCTTAGTATTATTTTTAATATCTTTAATAATTATTAATAAAAGAGAAATATAGGAGATTGATAATATGACTGGTATGTTTTCTATAAGCCGAATGGAAATTAAGAAAATATTTGATACATCAACATGCGTTTTTTTAATAATATTATTTATTGCTACAATTATTGATAATGTTCTTTATTATCAGATGAATTTAAGTAAAAGCGTAGAGTTAAGCGGAAATATTGGTATTTCCTTATTTATTATACAAATTTACTTTATTTACTTAGGCAGTAATATGATAGGATCCGAGTTTAGTTTTGGAACTTCGAAAATGGTATTTAGTAGTATGTACAGTAGAAGTCAAATAATTCATATTAAAAGTGTTTCATTTTTATTTTATACTTCTCTATATGGCATTTTTAATATATTAATTGGATTAACTGTTCAACTTATCATAGGTAAACATTTCTCTAGTATGGAGATCCTAAGTACACTATTCTCAGTTTGGATTGTATATATAGTTTATTTCTCTTCTATCTTATCAGTAGGTATATTTACAATTTCTATTACGTTTAATCGCGTTTACTCATTAATAATTGGATATGTTCTATATATTTTTTTATATAACATTGGTATACAAATTGTAGAAAGAGATGACAGTTGGATGAAGACGATTATGGAGAATACACCATTTTACATTGCTTCTGATGGTTTTTCTACTCTATACTACAATATTAATAATATTATTTACTTAAGCTTCTTTTCAGTAGTAACCTATATAATAGGTCTCTATATAATCAAAAAAAGGGATTTGAAATAAATAAACTCTATATATTTTGTTTCGATTCTTGGAATAATCGCAGTTTATCAGGGAAATATATTTTAAATGTAGTGCCAGTATCTTCTTGAGAATCTACACTTATGCGTAACCCTAATTTTTTGCACAAGGTTTCACAAAGGTACAAACCCATACCAGTAGATTTAACATAGTTTCTACCATTGGTTCCTGTGAACCCACGTTTAAAAATTCTCTCAATATCAGATGAAGCTATACCAATACCGTTGTCTGATATTAACAATAAAGTACCGTTTTCTACTTTTTTAGCAATAAAGGATAATTTAAGCGGATTATGACGATATTTGATAGCATTATCTATTAATTGCTTTAAAATAAAAATAATCCATTTTGAATCAGATGTGACTTTCAAATCAAGGTTATCCTTATATATACTACCATTGGCACGAATAATACTTAGAGATAATGATTTAATGGCTAAATTTACAGCCTTATCAAGTGTAAATGTTTCTATTCTATAATCTTGATTTAAAGTACTACTTCTTGCATAGTATAGAGCTTGTTCAACATAACCTTCTATTTTTAATAGTTCTTCTTGAATAAGGATATTTTCAGGTGTCTTATGGTTACTTATAATTAACTTTAGTGCAGTGATTGGTGTTTTTATTTCATGCACCCAAAGTTCAATGTAGTCGGTATAATTACGTTGTGAGTTTTTCAAAGAGAAAATACAATCATTCATGTATTTTGTTGCTTCATTTAAGATGTTGTAGAAGAATTTCCCTGAAAAAAAAGGGGGTTCCTCTACAATATCTGCAATATATGTTTTTTCTTTGATTTGTTTTGAAATATTTTTTATTTCATCGTAATAGTTCCTTAATTGATAATATTTAAATAAAATTGGTGTGAAAAAGAAAAATAGAAGAATCAAATCTATTACTATTACTAAACTTCCATTTTCATTATACAAGTAGAGGACACTAGAGATAATTAGCAATGATAGTAAATGAAAAAGTATTGCTAACTGTTTTTCCTTAAAAAATTCAATTAAACTCATAACTGATAACCCTGTCCTCTCTTCGTTAATAAATATTTTTTTAAACCGATTGATTCCAATTTGCGCCTTAACCTTGATATATTAACATTTAAGGTATTTTCATCAACAAAATCTCCGTTTTGCCAAAGCTCATTCATTATTTCATCTCTAGAAACTACGTTTCCTTTATTCATCATCAATAATCTAAGAATACATAATTCATTCTTTGTAAGTTCTATTTCTTTATTATTATAAATAGCTTTGCTCTTTAATATTTCCAGTGTTAAATCTTTATAAGAAAGAATAGCACTTTTGGAAATTTCGTAAGTTCTTTTTAAAACGGATTGAATATGAGCTAAAAGGATTTGTGAATCATATGGTTTTGTAATAAAGTCATCTGCTCCTATTTGAAGACTTAATAGTTCGTCAAAGGAAGTGTCACGGCTAGTTACTATAATAATGGGCACAGAAGACAATTTCCGAATTTCACGACACACTTGAAAACCGTCTTGAAAAGGAAGGTTAAGATCTAAAATAATTAAATGCGGCATGCTTTGTAGAGCATCTTCTACAATTTTTGTGAAATCATCGCCACTTATGCATTCATACCCATATCTCTCTAGAAAATCAAAAAGTTCCTTTCTGATAATTGGATCATCTTCGATAATGAATATTTTCATTTTTAATTTCCCCTTAATTGAACCAATGAATGTCTTTATTTCCATTATTTATATCTTTTAATTATATTATAGTGCATAGTAAGTAAACTTACAAAACGGTAATATTATGATACAATAATCGATTTTTTGTTAATTCATTGAATGGTAATATTATGGTAGCAAAAGGATAAGTCATCCATAAAAGGGGTGGAATTGGGAAGTGAATACAATATTAAAAGTTGAAAATATTGAAAAGGTGTATGGTAATAAGGGTAATGTAACCCATGCATTAAAAAACATTTCATTTGAAGTGCAAAAAGGCGATTTTATAGCAATTATGGGACCAAGTGGAAGTGGTAAATCGACTTTACTTAATTGTATTTCAACCATTGATACTGCTACGGCTGGTCATGTATTTATAGATGGCGAAGATGTCACAAAATTAAAGGGCCATAAATTATCAAAATTTAGAAGTGAGAAGTTAGGTTTTATTTTTCAAGAATATAATTTACTAGATACACTAACTGCTTTTGAAAATGTTTCTTTGGCATTATCTATAATTAATTATCCAGTGAATGAAATTGAACATGAAGTCGATAGAGTTGCCGCTGCTTTGGATATAAAGGAAGTATTGTACAAATACCCATATCAAATGTCAGGAGGACAACAGCAGAGAATTGCGGCAGCGAGAGCAATTGTTACAAGGCCTACATTATTATTAGCCGATGAGCCAACAGGGGCTCTTGATAGTAAATCTGCTAAAATGTTGCTGAAAAATTTAGAAATATTAAATCAGCAACAAGATGCCACAACTTTGATGGTTACTCATGATCCTTATAATGCAAGTTTTTGCAGAAGGATTATTTTTCTAAAGGATGGAGAAATTTTTAATGAACTAATACGAGGAAAAGATGATCGTAAAACTTTCTTTAATCGAATAATGGAGGTTGTTGCACTACTAGGAGGAAATATCAATGATGAGTTTTAAATTGATATATAAAAATGTAGGCAGAAGTATTAAAGATTATGCTATCTATTTTCTAACTCTTGTTTTAGGTGTTAGCCTATTTTATGCATTTAATTCAGTATCATCTCAACCAGCTTTAAATGATTTAAATTATTCTATGGAGATTTTTGGGGATGCATTAGTTACGTATATTGGACTATTAACAAGGTTTATTGCAATTGTTTTTGCTTTTCTTATCATATATGCCAATCAATTTATAATGAAGCGAAGAAAAAAAGAAATGGGTATTTATATGACATTAGGGATGAGTAAATGGCGGATATCCTTTATTTTTGTAGGTGAGACTTTTTTGGTAGGGTTATTTGCTTTAATTATAGGCCTTGGGCTAGGATTTTTAATGTCACAAGTAATCTCGATATTAGCTTTAAAAATGTTTGTAGGTGATGCAGTAGGATATAAATTGTTGTTATCAAAAGAAGCTATAAAAGAAACTATTATAAGTTTTTCTATTATTTATATTATAGTAGCACTTTTTAATGCTCGTAATATTATGAATATTAAACTTATCGATTTATTAATTGCGAATCGTAAAAATCAAGAGTTAAAGGTCTATAACAAATGGGCGACAAGTAGCCTTTTTTTAGTAGCAATTACTTTAATAACTACTGGAATACTATTGTTGATGAAATTCGGACTTGATAAGAATTATTTAACTGTGATAGTCTCGCTTCTTGGTTTTGGTATTATTTTGTTTTATTATACAATTTCCGGTGTGATGGTGTTCTTGGCTAAAAGAAACAAAAAGCTGTATTTTAAAGAACTAAATTCATTTTTGTTTCGACAATTCGGAAGTAAAATGCAAATTAATTTTCTAGTAATAAGTATCTTAAGTGCATTACTGATAGCTTCACTAGTAGTTCTAGGTACAGGATTTAGTGTTACAAGTTCTATGAATAAACAAGTTACCACGGCAACTCCATTTGACTTAACAATTGTAAAACCCTATGAGGATAACAAAAATCTTTTAGAAACAGCAAAACAAGATGGCATTCCACTCAAAGAAAATCTTAAAAGTTATGTAGAGATAATGTTGTTTAATGCAGATTTAACTTATGGAGAATTGTTTAAAGAGCAACAAGTAGAACTATCTGATTTAGAACAAGAGATACTTATGTCACAAGTTACTTTAATAACTGAAACAGATTACAATAAAATATTGGAACTATCTGGAGAAGAAGGAATTCGGTTGGGAGAAAATAAATTCATTATTAATGCAAACTATGAACCCTTTAATAAACATATTCAAAATTTCTTAAATAAAGAGGGGAAAATAAGAATTGGTGACAAGGAGCTTACTCCTGCAAACAAAAAAATATTTGGTAACATTACTTACTTAACAAATTCAACCAGGGCAAATGATGTAGGAACAGTGGTTGTTCCAGACAATATGAGAAATTATATGAATCCTGATAGTTTCTTATTGAATGGTGTTTTTCCCTCTCAAGAAATTGAGGGCACGGTCTATAAAATAATGAATAATAAATGGGTTGAAAAATCTCTTGATGGAGAGATTTATTATGTAACTAAGAGTGTGATACAAGACACTTACTTTGGCGTATTTGGAGTAATAGCTTTTATTAGCAGTTACTTAGGAATAATTTTAATGATTGTCACGTTATCAATACTAGCATTACAGCAATTAACAGAAACCCAGGATAACAAAGAAAGATACCTGACATTATCGAAAATTGGTGCAGATAAAAAAATGATTAATAGGTTGTTATTTAGACAAATTGGATTTTATTTTATTTCACCTTTAATTTTAGCTAGTTTCATATCAATCTTTACTACTAAGGTTGTATTAGAAAAATTAGAACCATTTTTTGAAGTTTCTATCAAACAGAATATGTATTTAAGCTTTGGTATTATTTTGTTGCTATATGTAATATATTTCATTGCAACTTATCAGAGTGCAAAACAAGTAATTTTAGACAATAGACTTAAATAAAAGGAGTAGGTAATATGACTGAATTTCTAATGGGTTTTGGATTATCGGAGGGAATAATTGAAACTATTAAATGGTGGATCCCATATTTAAGTTTTATAATGATCATAATCATCGTAACCATTTTATTTAAGGTTATCCGTAAAAAGAAAATAAAGAATGCAAAAAATTAATAAGCCATTTAGTTTAAAAAAGCATTATTCTTGGTTAAATGATCTTAGAACTAACTTTCGTTTTTAAATGACTGGTTCCTCACAATTTTTCTTATAAATGCACGGTACAATTGACAATTGAAGCAGTTAAAAATAATAGAGTATTCAACTTAAACCCAGAACGTTTCTGGCCCTATGATCCAATTGCTGTAGAATCACAGGTTGAGGAAATCGCTAGCATGCTCAAGGATCGTTTAGAGAAAGAGAAGTAAATAGTATAAAAATGCCCAAGTGGAATGATTACCACTTGGGCTTTCTGCTAGGAATCTAAAAAACGGGGAAGGCGACTAAGCATACAAGGTAGGACGCTCACATGGTCCTCCTCATCAAACTTCACATAATTAGTATGAATGTTTTGGTTGCTTAAACGTTTCATTCGTTCAGCCGCTTGATCAGCTCCTTCAAGCATATCTGGCAGCTCGTTAGCACCGATTGTAAGTAGGAGATTAATAGTATGCTGACTTTTCCAAGCTTCAGCAAATCGATCTATTTCTTTTAGTACGGCATTGTTAGCCCACCAAACAGAGGGACTTCCGACTACTACATGACTAAATAAATGGGGTCTAGCACATAGAGCATATAGTGTGAAAAGACCACCTAAGGAATGACCAACAATCGCTTGTTTCTTTTTATTGATTGGCCATTCCTTTGCGACAGCAGGCATGAGCTCATCTTCAATAAAGTCTAGAAACTCATTGGCTTTCCCGTTTGGAGGCCAAGGCGTTCCATCTGGACGTGGTGGCAGATGTTCTTCACTAACAGGTAGTGTAAAATCGTGACAGCGTCGCTCCATATCAAAAGGTTCCTTTGAGGGATAGCCGATGCCAATAACAAGAATGGGATCATAGCCTTTTGGTTTACGTGTTTGTAATTTCACTGCCTCTGCAAGCGTTGGAAAAAGGGCATCCCCATCTAAGGCGTAAATAACAGTATAACCATCTGCTGGTGGTTCATCTGTTGGGGCTGCAATTAAAATGCGATAGTCTAGCTGTTGACGAGACGTCATGGCATATTCAAAGTAGTTTTCGGATGTATATGGTTTCTTAGTCATTATTGTCATGGCGCTAGAAACTCCAATACATCCTCTATCACTTTACCTTGTGCATGAATACCACCATTTAGCCAATAATCCTCGGATGTTTCAAATACTTGATTGTTTTTGAATGCCGACGTACTTTGCCAAATTTGACTATTCTTCAACTCATTTAAAAATTCATCCCCTAGGCTACCATCATTAATTAAGAAAATATAATCTGCATCTAGTTCAGGTAGAATCTCCAATGATACCTCGAAGGCACCATTTTTCACGTAGCTGCTTTGTTCAAATCCTAATTCATGTGTTAAGACATACCCACTGAAATACTCATCCGTCATAAAAAACATACCCTTTGCATTAAAGCGAATTAACGCGACCTTTTTACCTTCTGTTATGGAAGCTAGCTTTGTTTTTGCTGCATCCACCTTTTCTTGATAACCCTGTAAAGCCTGCTCAGCTTTGTCTGTTTCATCAAGTAGTTGCCCTAAAACTTTAATAGAGCCTTGTAAATCACTTGCGGCATTATTGAAAACATAGGTTGGTGCGATTTTTGCGTATTTTTCATATGTGCCATTTTCCACATAAAATGAATTGTGCAAAATAATTAAGTCTGGTTTATCTGCCATAATTGCTTCGGCTGATGGGGGACCACTTGCAAAGCTAATTTCAGGTACACCCTGTAGCTGATCTTGTAAATAGAGCTGTGGTTTAACACCGTTGGACCATTGCATAGTAGGCTTGATACCAAGAGCTAATAACGAATCCTCCATGACAGGTGCAAAAATTTTAGTAGGCTTAGCTGGTAGTATTACCTCATTACCGACCTCATCTTTTAGTGTTAACGGATAAACACTTTGCTCCTTTGTACTTTCGGAGGTTGCCTGCGTTTCTACCTGTTCCTCTTTATTGCTTGATTGGGTATTGCAGGCCGTTAGTATGCCAATCGTTAGCAAAAACATAGCTAATAAATAGGCAGATTTTATAATTGTATGACATTGATTACGACAATTTTGTTTCATTGTTCATCAAAGTCTCCTTCCGGTGATAATCATTCTCAAATAGAATTATAAATCACCGTCAGATACGTTACCATGGACGGGGACAGGAAAAGGATTTGGATTTTTTCCGGTTAGCATAAGCAACATTTCATCTAGCATTCGGTTTATAGCAATAGCTGAGTATTCAAACCAAGGATTCGAAGGTAAAACATAGACATGTCCATTTTTTACGGCATGGAGCTCTTTCCATCGATCAAGGTATTGTAAAGTAAGCCAATAATTTCGAGTTGGCGAATCTGGACAAATGATAAATAGCAAACGGTCAGGGTTTAAATTGACTAGCTGATCAAGTGTAATAAGCTCGTTATATGTTTGTTGTTGCGCATTGACAGGACGAAGCTGCAAATCTGTAAACAGTACATCCTGAATCCCTTTATTACAATATAAAAATAATTGATCACCGCATAAACGAAGAACGGCAAAAGTATCGTTTCCAGTAACTTGATTAATTTCTAACCTTGCCTGTAATACCTTTTGTTCATATGTTTGAATGAAATGCTCACCCACGCTTTGCTTTTTGACAGCTACAGCTATTTCTCTCAGTTGTGTTCGCCAATCCTTTGCTTGTATATAGACATTTTTGATGCCGATTGTTTGAAGCCAATCAAGCATGGAGAGGGAGGGTTCCTCTTGAAAAATATGAATGTCTGGCTTAGCAGAGGCTAATTTTTTGAAGTTGTCCTCTGATTCTGCATCAAATATATTAACATGCACTGGAATTTTCTCTTGGTAATGATTGTAATAATAAGGACTCCATTTAGCATTCAGCGGAGCTGCTACTGGTATGATACCAAGCGCTAATAAGTTTCCAGTAGCGGATACCGAAAAAGTAGAAACTCGCTGGCGAGCCATTTTACTATAAGCAGAAGGTGAAATTCCAACTTCCTTTTTAAATTTTCTACTAAAATAAAATTCGTCACTGTAACCAACTTTTCTAGCAATCTCACGAAGTAATAAATCAGTATCACGCAGTAATTGCTTGGCATGTCCAATGCGTAGCGCCGTTAAATAATCTGTGGCACTTTGACCGAATGCCTTTTTAAAGGCCTCTCCAAAGTAGCTGGAACTCAGACCAGAAATGAGTGCTAGATGCTCAATTGTGAGAGGTTGATGATGGTTTTTAGCAATATAATCTCGTATATCCTTTAATGATATTTGAGTAGTCATATCTGTCATACTTTCCGTTTTCATATCTTAATGTCACCCCTTATTATAAGTGTGAGAATTACTTTGCAGTAACCAATAGCTTTGGTAATGCACCGAGTAACTTCTCTCTTGTAAAGGCATCACCATAATTCCACTTTGTTGCATCTACTAAATAAGCATGGTTATTTTGTACAGCAGGGAGTCCTTTCCAAATAGCGCTATTAATCAATTCCATCGTAGCCATTTGCGATTCTGGTTTATTAGATAACAACATAAAGATGCGGTCACCAGCATACTGAGGTAAGTGATCTATTGGTATTTCTCTATACCCCTCACCTGCTTGAAGTAGTTTTTTGACTTGTGGGTGAGGCTGAAATCCATCTGGATGAAAAAGGGCAGGGGACAGTCCTATACAGCCCATAATATAAAGGCGTTTGCCATGATCAAAAGTCAAAACTGATGCCGTTTCACCAGGCTCTACAACTGTTTGTAGCTGCTGCCACATAGTTTTTTCTTGGATTTTAAAATGTTCTAGCCAATCTTCTGCACGCTGTTGTTGGTTAAGCCACTGCCCTAATAAAAGAACACGCTCTTCTAATGAATCCCAGGAATTGAGGGTAATCGTTGGTGCAATAGATGATAGCGCTTGATATTGCTGCTCGTCACTACTGGTAAAGATAATTAAATCAGGATTCAGCTTCGAAGATTTTTCAAGATTGATTGGAAAGGCAACATCTTGAATATAAGGAACATGGTTTTTATAAAAGGATTTACTAATAGAGTTTTTGTCACCACCTATTGGCTGCACATCAAAAATCAACATATCTCCAAACGTTTCTCCATGATAAATAATACGATGAGGTGAGCAAGGAATGGCTACCTCATGTCCAGTCCAATCTTTTACAACTGTTTTTTGTTTATATTGTCGTGCAAACTGTTTTGGAGGAATCCCAATTACCTGTCGGAAGCGGCGATTAAAGTAATATTCATCATCAAATCCGACTTGCTGCGCAATATCTTTTAATGGCTCATTTGTTTGTAGTAATAATTCCTTGGCATTTGTAAGACGTAAATCTGTAATATAATCTAGCGGTTTCTTCCCAGTTAAGGTTTGGAAGATCGTACTATATTGCCATTGAGCTATATGGGCGAGCTCCGCTAGCTTTTTCACTGTTAAAGGCTGTTGAAAATAGTTATGTATATAGTCGATAGTTTCTTCAACTGCCTTTGTCATTGTCAACTGGTAGTTTATATGAAGCTGATGTTCAAATAATAAATTTAATAGTTCATACAAGACTCCTTGTTGTTTAAGAAAATCCAATTTAGGATTTAAATTATACAGATCTTCGGTAAGACGAATTATTCGTGTATAAGGATAAATTGTATATTCCACTTCATCAGAAAAAATAGATCCTAGATGTGGAGAAGGGTGCTTATGTTTTAGCTGAAAGGCTGAAAAGGCAATTTTATAGAAACGGTAACCATGATTTATATCCGATAAATCAATCATAGAATGGGGCTGTACAAGAAAAATTTTTCCTTTCGTCACCAAATAGGGTATATCATCAATCGTTAATGTCCCACAGCCATCTGTAAAAAGTATCATCGTATGATGAGCAGTCGAGATAAACGGATAGCTCTGCGAAATACAGTCAATATCTTCTAAATGAAATAGTAAATCATTGTTAATAGAAGCTGATTTGTTGTCTTCCATCTGTTCACTTCCTTAGTAAATGAAAATGATTATCAATTAACTGTATTGTATAAAAAGTAAAGAGACATTTCAACAAAGATGAAATGTCTCTTGTTAGTTATTTTTTTAAAATAGTAGGTAATTGTGATAACAGCCATTCTCTTGTTGAGGCATCGCTATCACTTTTTTCAATATCAAATGTGTAGACATGACCGTTCTTCACTGCCGGTAGGTTCTTCCAAATTGGACTTTCCATCATTTCTTTTGTCGATTGTTTTGCTTCATCATCGACTGGTGTTAGGATGAAAATTCGATCACCAGCATATTCCGGAAGAAGTTCTGTGGAGATTTCAGCAAAGCCTGTTCCATCATCAAGTATTTTTTGTATTTTGTCACCAGGTTTAAGAACATTTGAATCGTATAAAACTTGAGAAAGTCCAGCACGTGCCATGACAAATAATCGATCTCCTGGATAATATGTTAAAACCGATGCCGTTTCATCTGGTTTAATGATGTCATCAGCTACAAGCGACTCCCACATTTTATCCGCTTTTTCTGTATAAGCATCCATCCATTGAGTTGCTTCTTCTTTTTTATTAAGTATATCGCCCAGCTCTGTTAAACGTTGGCTTAATGGCGCGAAAGTATCAAACACGATAGTTGGAGCGATTTTAGAAAGCTGTGAATATGTCTTATCATCTGAAGTACCAATAATGATAAGATCAGGCTTTAATGACAATGTTTTCTCAACATTAATAGGAAAACCAACGTCCTCCACATCTTTTACACGATCTTCCCAAGCATAATTTGTAATCCAAGAGAAGCCAGCACCAACTGTTTTGATATTTAATGCAAGTAAATCACCGTATCCTTCTCCATGATAAACCACTCTCTCAGGATTTACTGGAATTTCAACCTCATGACCTAAATAATCCTTATAAACACGAGTTGTTGATTCTGACGTTGTTGCCTCTTCTTTCTTCGTCTCTTCTTTCTTTGTCTCTTCATTAGTTGAACCACAAGCAGCCAGCATGATTCCAACCAGCAATAATAGGCTACAAATGAGCATATGTCGATTTAATTTTTTCATGTCTCTTCCTCCGTAAATGATAATCATTATCGATATAGGCTAGCATAAATTAGTCTGTGGCCTAGGACAATGGACAAACTGAAAAGGGGTCATTAAGGTTTATCCAAAAATCTAACTGTCTCTTTAAAATAAAATCCGTTTTACCGTATCAGCATCCTTCCATTGGTGGAGAATGGACCTTTCATTGGATTAAGATTCGTGTAATGAAAGGGGTTTAAAGATGAAGAATTTTTGGATGTTTGTCATAACAGGTATGCTATTAATCGTTACAACTACGGGTTTTGGTCGTATGGCATATGGAATTATTTTGCCATTTATGCAGGAGGGATTGAGTTTTACAACCTCTCAATCTGGTTACTTAGGAACAATGTTGTTTTTAGGCTATTTACTAACAGTAGGGCTTTCCGGAGTACTTACAACACATATTGGTGCAAAAAATGTTCTGTTAGTAGGGGGAGCCTGTGTCATTTTAGGGTTAATGGGACTGGTGTTCGTCACAAATTTCTCGTGGGCTGCCATCACACTGTTCCTTGCAGGGGCAGGGAGTGCACTTGTCTATACGCCATTACTATCGATAGCCATTAACCTGTATCCTAAAAAACGAGGTACAGTCATGGGGCTGTTAATGAGTGGAGCCGGGATAGGGATGCTATTATCAGGTTTACTTGTACCCTTTATGCTGCAACGATTTCCTACGCTAGGATGGCGTGGAGCTTGGTTAGTTTTTGCGATTTTGACACTGATCGTCGTGTTGCTAGCATCCTGGGCGATAAAGCAACCAAATTTTGTCGAGAGGGATACCGTACAGGAAAAAACAACAACATGGCGCAGTAAGCAGCTGTATATCATTGCAGGTATTTATTTTGCCGTTGGTTTAGTCTATCTTATTCCTAATCTATACCAAACAAGTTATATGAAAAGTCTTGGACTATCCAATGGGCTAGCAGGCTCCATTTATGCCATTGCTGGAATTGTGTCGATTGGAGGCGCTCCATTCTGGGGAATGTTAGCAGATAGAATGGGTGTTAAAAAAGCATTAACAACGGCATTACTACTATCAGTTGTCGGCGATTTATTGCCAATGATGTTTGAAAACATTGGAGGGTTTATACTATCCTCTATTATTTGGGGTTCTTCACTTGGTGGTGTTCTTGTCCTGATACAGATGAAAGCCAGTCAGCAAGTATCGCCCCAATATGTTGCATCGGCTATCGGGTTTATTTCAATTTTTTATGCAGTAGGTCAAATGATGGGGCCAGGATTAGCTGGCTGGTTAATTGAGCATGCTGGAGGATTTTCAGTTGCTTATGGCTTTGGAGCGGCAGTTTTCTTTTTAGGTATCTTGTTAGCATTTTCGCTGACTACAGAAGAAAGCTAATTTTCATAGCGGAAAGGATGTCTCTTTGCTATACTTTAGTTGATTATTGATAATTATTCTCAATAAAGTGCTGAAGGATGGTGAACGCTATGAGTGTGGATTTTCATCAAAATTTTGCTCAATTTTTTCATGCGCTTGAAATACTAGAACCGCAGGAAAAATCAACACAATATATGTCATTCCAATCAACTTTGAAGGAAGGGGCAATACATCGTTTTATACCTCGTACAGATTTAGAGGTAGTTGTATCGGATTATTCCTTTCATCAGGAACATCGAATGAATGTCTCCACAGCAAAGCCAATGGTGGAAATTAGCTATTGCTTGCAAGGGACGCGAGGTGTACATATTTCCAATTGTGAGTTTGAAGTAACGGCTGGGACATGTACAATGCAATTGATGGAGCAAGTAGAGGCAAATTTTATATTTAATAAAGATGAGTCTTATCAGATGGTTGGCATTGGTATCCCTGTAACAACTTTTAATCATTACATGGAAAAAATTAATGGGAATGATGGTACCTCTACCAAGTTTTCAACAGTTCTTGGTGGATCTCCTTTTCGTTTCTTTCAGGAGAATATTAATCCACTAGATATGCTTATGGTAAAACAATTGTTAGAAGCGCTAGCAGCTAATCGATTGACTAATTTGGAGCTAGAAAGTACGGCTTTACAGCTTTTAACAAGAACATGCCAAACCTTTTTTCCTCATTCAACAAACCCAATGGAATTCTCACGGGATGATAGAGCAAAACTAGTTCAAGCACGCATCATTATGGCAGAAAATATGCTGAATCCTCCATCGTTAATGGAGCTTTCTCGTTTAGTTGGATTAAATGATTATAAATTGAAAAAGGGTTTTAAAGAAATGTATGGCACAACAGTATTTGGTTATTTGCGTGAAAAACGTTTGGAGAAGGCATGTTATTTATTACAAAGCGGGACAATGAATATTATGGAAGTAGCGAATGCTGTTGGGTATTCTAATCCGAGTCATTTTGCAGAGGTTTTTAAGGAGAAATATGGGCTGAATCCGCGAGACTTTGTCAGATACAGATCACAATAAAACCCTTCAGCTTTTGGACAAAGCTGAAGGGACTTTTTTTACTTCACTATGCTAGCCAATACATTTTGAATAATTTGGCGATTGGCAATAGCACCTGAATATAACCAACTTGAACTTGATTCGAATTCATAAACATGACCATTTTTAATGGCTGGTATATTAGCTAGAAGAGGATCGCTTAGCAATTCAGAGCTACCTGCACTATCACTGTTAATAACAAAAAGATAGTCAGCATCTATTTGAACGAATTTTTCTAAAGAAACCTGTGACCAATCACCAGCAGCAGATGCTGACACCTCTTTCACAAGGCTTGGAGTTTGTAACCCAAGATCCTCATAAAGAACAACACCACTAGAAGCTGTGTCACTTACCATGTAGATTGAATTTTTAATATTCCAGATCACAGTGGCTGAAAGATTTTCGACTTTGTTGTGAATTTCTTCTTTTGCCTCTTTAGCGAATTGATCATAATCTGCTAGGACTTCCTTTGCCTTATCTGTTTGACCAAAAATTTCGCCCATTTTTAATAGTTTATTGCGCCAATTTTTATCCTCTGCTCCCATTACATAAGTAGGGGCAATTTTGCTATATTGCTCATATTTTTCACCTTCAGCAATTTCAGGAGAACCGATTACAATTAAATCTGGATTAAAGCTTGTAACAGCTTCATAGGGAAGGTCAAATTCAATCGTTGGAATATCTTTTAATGAATCCTGAAGATAATCTTGGATAGATGTCCCACTCTTTACGGACCACTGTGCAACGGGCTTTATACCTAATGCTACAAGGTGATCTTCTAGATAGGGAGCTATGATACGTTGGGGATTTTTAGGAATGGTCACTTCATGGGCTATTGAATCTGTTAAGACTTGATTGGAGCTTTCTTCCTTTGTTTTCTCTGTTGTGGAAGAAGATTGAGTTCCACATGCAGCCAAAAGGATGGAAATAATTAAAATGCCAGTTAAAAAGGCATTCTTTTTTATAAATTTTTTCAAAGCTATAAGCCTCCTATTTCAATTGATTTCTATCATTCTATTTCATTATAATGAAAATGATAATCAATATCAATTTGATGTTTAGGAGATAGAACTAAAATGTACAAAGACAATCAGTTACTGTCCCATCTTTTTTATCAACCTATACAAATAGTGAAATTAAATGAAATGTTAAGTGACATAGGAACACAATCCATCCACCCATTTATGGTCATCGTGTATGAGGGATATTTAGAGTGTACGCTTCAAGGTAGGCACGTTCAGCTTAGTCCAAATTCTGTTATGCTTTTAGATGATACTGACGATTTTCATCTACTTGAAACATGTGAAAGTAAAGGAATCGTCATTCAATATCGTGTATATGGCTGCAAAACGGATCGTTTATTACAAGATGCTATCTTAATTGAGCAATGCTCCTATCGACTTATGAATTTAGCTAAAGAAGTAGAAAAGGAAGCGAACGCTGAGGGCAATAATCCGTTTCGTTTACAAAAATTATTCGGTGAATTGCTAGAAGTGCTGTACAGCCATTTACGTGATAATAAACAACAACAAGAAGGACTATGGATTGATAAAGTACTTCATTATATTAATCTATATTTCCGTGAAGAATTAACAAGAGAGCAGATGGCTGAAAAAGCACAAGTAAGTCCAGAGCATTTTTCTCGTACGTTCCATAAGCATACAGGCTATACGTATAGTGAATATTTAACGTTGCTAAGAATACGAGAATCACAGAAAAGGCTATTGTTTACAATGCCTAAATTAGATGAGCTTGCTCAGGAAGTTGGCTACAATGAGGGGACTTATTTAAGTAGGAAATTTAAAGAATTAGTGGGTGTATCACCAACAGCCTATTATCAGAAATCAAAGCGTGTCCTTGCGCTCAATACCAATCATACAGCATGCTTACTAGCTCTTGGTATTACGCCAGTGTTGGGTGTATACTCCCCATTTCTAGAGAGTATCGAGCCTGTCTCTACTTCGCAGAAACTTAAAGGCTATGAGTATGGTATCTATGAGTATGGTATTGCTTCAAATTATCAGGAGATCACCGCAGCATGTCCAGATGTCATTATTAACTACAGTGGTGGTAATGAAAAACAATCATTACTGTCAGTAGCTCCTATATTCGAGCTACCATGTAGACAATTAAGCTGGCGAGAGCAATTTGGGTTGATTGCCAATATCGTTGATAGACAAGAAGTATGTAAGAGCTGGCTCCAGCAATATGATGAACAGATAGCTCAATGTAACGATATTCTTGACCAACAAATTGGGGCAAGGGGTACTGCTATTGTTTGGGAAATAGGAAGTCATCAAGCGTATTGTTTAAATAGTAGTCATGGGAGAGGGAGTCATATACTGTACGAAGATTTGGGCTTTAGTCGACCAGATGCGATTGTCACACGAAATATTGAACAAACAGGTTACTTAACAGTAGATATTGAAGATATTGCTCACTATCCAGCTGATTATATATTTGTCACCGCTCTTCCTACAAAAGATTTTGGAAAAGAGCGTCTCTTAACGGTATTACATTCAGAAAAATGGCAGTCACTTACAGCAGTGCAAAAGAAACAGGTGTATTTTATGAATCAGTATGAAATATTTTATGGCTATGATCCATTATCTACAGCTACTCAATTGCAAAAATTAATGGAAGTATTAACATCATAAATGTACAGGGGAACAAATCACTTTCATGCATAGACAGTTATTTAACATTCTTCTACAATTATTGAGAATGATTATCAACTGAAATGTATGGAGGGAAAAAATTGCTTAAACAAAATAGAAAATTCATAGTACCATTGTTTCTTCTATTACTGCTTCTGTTAACGGCTTGTGGTGAAAAGGAAAAGACCGCTAGTCCGACTGCAGAACAAGATACAAAAGAAGCAGAGACAAAAACGGTTCAGACGACAAATGGTGAGGTTGTTATTCCGACTAATCCAGAGCGTCTTGTAGCAGAAGAGTATATTGCTAGTTTACTTGTATTAGATGTGAAACCTGTGGGGGCTCCTGGGTTAGCTCTTGAAAACTATTATTTAAAGGATGCATTAAAGGATGTAGAAGAAATAGGCGATTATGGGAAACCGTCCATTGAGAGGATTATAGCGCTTAAGCCGGACTTGATTATTACTGGCAATGGGGAAAATTATGATGCTTTAAGTAAAATTGCTCCTACAGTTGTCATTCCTTATGGTGAATTGAAGGATGCACACGAAGAACTTACCTATTTTGGTGAGTTACTTGGCAAAGAGCAAGAAGCTAAGGATTGGCTGGCGCAATATGATCAAAAGATTGCCGATGCCAAAGCACAGGTAGATGCGATTATTCCAGAGGATGCAAGCTTCTCTATTATAGAGGATGCAGGCAAAACTTATTATGCATATGGTGATAATTTTGGACGTGGTGGACAACCAGTCTATCAGGCACTTGGTCGCAAACCACCTGCTAAAGTAGCAGATGAAATCATGGAAAAGCAGTGGGCTGAAATTTCCGAAGAGGTGCTGGCGGATTATGCAGGAGACTACATTATTTTGACTTCAGATGATCGTACAGTTGAAGATTTTAAGAACGATCCAATATGGGGTAGCCTGCCTGCAGTAAAAAATGATCACCTTTATATTTGGCCTGAGGAGCGTTCATGGTATTACGACCCAACAGCCGTGTTGGCTCAAGTAGAGGAATTAACAAACTGGCTAACGAATAAAAAATAAGCTAAATAATTTGGGAAAAGAGGAAGCATCTTTAGTAATGAAGGTGCTTCTTTTTTTGTTATTTCAATTAAAGATATTAATGAGAATGTTTATCATTTATAATGTTCACAAGGGACCCATTCTATGATTTGACTAGAAAGGTGTGAAAACAAATAGTGAATATAGATGATCATATCCTTCTATGGAAAGCAGCATCCATTCAAGTGTTGGATATTCGTTATACAAAGATGCAACGTGATGAACAGCTTAGCTCCTATCGTTTACCAGCTAGCGGTTTTTTGTACACAATAAAAGGAAAAGCTACTATATTGTTGGATAGTAAATCCTATAAGATAGAAAATTTTTATATAGCTCATGTTGGTAAAGGAAGTTGTCTACACATCAGTGCTGTAGAAGATATAGTAGAGTACTATTTAATTCTCTATAAAGCAACGCTACCTCTTCCCCATAGAAAAGGTTTACTAGCAATATGGGAACGTGAAAAACCTTTTCAGCTTCAATATGTTTTTCAAGTTTCGAATGCACTCACATTACAACAAAAAGTTGAAACGATGTACCAGCAATGGCTCAAACAGGACAATCTAGAGCATTTTCATGTCAAGGCACTTTTTTATCAATGTGTTTATGAGTTTTTGCAGCAACTAAGCCAACAGCATGTCATTGTTCAACAGCCAGATCTTGTGGAGCAAATCCAAATTTATATAGAAGAATACTACAGTCAACCCATCACCCGGGAGTCGCTTGCCCAAATGTTAAATTATAGTGTACCCTATATAGCTAAGCAATTTAAGCAGAAGACGGGTAGAAGTATCATTGATTATCTTATTCAGATAAGAATACAAAAAGCACAGCAGTTGTTAATACATACAACTTCGAGCTTGCAGGAGATTGCTTCGAGTGTTGGCTATGAAGATGTCTCTTATTTTATCCGTATCTTTAAAAAGTACAGTGGGCAAACCCCAATGCAATTTAAACAACAGCCAGATAAGCATAAATCGTATCGTCCTATGTATCGGCTTTCTTTGTCTAATGATAAAAAGTGGATACGACATTATATTGATAATGATAATTATTATCAATATAAAACAAAAGGAGATTTATCGATGAATAAAAAAACAAAGCCCTCTATGATGGCAACTTTATTGCTATGCTTCACTTTATTGCTTAGTGCATGTTCTGGTACTGCCATTACTGCTTCTAATAATGTAGAAACAAAAGCACCAGCTAATGAGTCAACGGAAGTACAGTCGACAACAAAAATTGTATCCACTGTGAAGGGGGATGTCGAAATTCCTGTTGACCCAGAACGTATCGTAACCGATTATTATCCAGGTTTTTTATTAACTATGGGCATTAAACCAGTAGGAACACAGGAGCTTTATATGAAAAGCCCCTACCTGAAGGAGCATAATGAAGGAATTACTTATTTTGAAGAATCCCTTGAAGCAGTAGTTGATTTGAAGCCCGACCTTATCATTACTGGGGATGATAAGAAATACGAAGAATATGCAAAAATAGCGCCAACAGTCTTAATACCTGTTAATTTAGAAATGGATGCAACATTGGAGGAGTTTAGTAAAATTTTAGATAAAGAGGAAGAAGTGAAGGCTTGGTTAGATGACTATAATCAAAAGGTAGCAAAAGCGAGACAAACAGTTCAAGATATCATTGGTAAGGATCAAACGGTGACGGTTTTTGATGGTGGAGCAACAAAGAATATAACATTATACGGTAATGGTTATACAGGGCGATCATTTTATGATGGGCTTGGACTAACGCCACCCGCAAAAGTAGTAGAGGAAATTGATCCTGAAAAGCCGTGGCTGGAATTATCGCCTGAATTACTTCCAAATTATGCAGGTGATTATATTTTTGTGGCTGTTGATAAAGCGACAGAAACATATGATTATAAAAACGAACCAGTTTGGAAAACGCTAGATGCTGTGCAAAATGATCAAATTTTTGAAATTGATGGCTGGAGTTTCTGGTTTTCAGATCCTATTTCAATCCGAGGTCAGATTGAAGAAGTGACAGAAATGCTAGTACAGCATGCAAAAGAAAAATAAATGAATTCCCTTAAAATCACTCAAGTATTAGATTGCTTGAGTGATTTTCATGTTGTTGAAAAAAGATCAATAGCAGAAAAAGATCTTTTGGCAAGGTGAGGGGCTGGCTCCACTTCAATCAACCATTCTGCAAAAGTGTATTTTCCTCTTTCATACTAACAGTAGTGAACAAAATATCTATTAGAGAAAGGTTAGGCTCTAATTTTCAATGAGGATAATCATCAGTGACAACACCCCTCCATAAAAAGTAGTGAACACTTTCAATTGATTTGTGTTTTCTATGCTTCATGTAAGATTGTTAGAAAATTATATTGAGAACGATTATCAATTATAATAAACTTGAATGAAGTGATAAATGGGAAGGAATGATGTAGGATGCTACCAAAGGAGGAGTTTCTTTTTCTCTGGAATCATGCAACGATTAAAGTGCTCGATATAAGATATGAGCTATTCAAACCTGAGGAAATCGGAAAATCATATAAATTGCCTGCTAATATGTTTCTTTATGCCACAGGTGGTGGTGCGGAAGTTCAAATTGATTTAATAAGCTATACACTAGAGGGTTTTCATCTTATTCACGGTGGAAAGGGCTCAACTCTACAAATAGAGGCTACAGACAAAGGCTTTGAATATTTTTTAATATTTTATCGAGCTTCCATTCCTTTAACCCCAAATAAAATGATAGCCAGAGCCATGCAAAGAAATAATCCTTTCAAATTTCAATACAGTCTTGTTCCTAACTCACCTATTACAATGTTTGAAAAAGTATATTACATGTATATGAAGTGGGAAAATGCCAATAACCTCAGCAAATTTACTGTTAAATCGCTATTCTATCAGTTATTAAATGAAATTTTCATGCAGTTAGATCAGGACAGTGTCGACATTCAAAAACTGAATGTCTCTAGTCAAATTAAAGCCTATCTAGAACAAAATTATGCGCAGCCATTGACTTTAGAATCGATTGCGAAGGCATTGCGCTATAGTCCATCTCATTTATCCATTCAATTCAAGCAACAAATAGGTTATAGCCCTATTGAGTATTTAATTCAGCTACGTATTGAAAAAGCTTCTATTTTGCTTGAGAAGACGAATGCTAGCCTACGCGATATCGCTATGGGTGTCGGCTATAGCGATGCCTATTATTTTAGTAGACTTTTCAAAAAGAGAGTAGGCGTCTCACCAACAAAATTCCGTCAAAAGAAACAAGTAAGTGATCTGGTAAAGGATAGTCCTTCAATGTCTGAAAGATACTCCATTGTCGATTGGAGCTTCCAAGATTATATTGAGAATGGTTATCAATATAATGAAAGGAAGTATGAACCAATGAATAAAAAAGGATTATCAGCTATTGCAACACTTTTCCTTTGTCTGACGCTTTTACTAAGTGCTTGCAGTAGCGGAACATCAAGCAATACAGGAGGCGGAGAAAAACAAGTCTCTACTACACAAGCAGCCAGCGAATCACAAACAAAAATGGTCCCTACTATGAAAGGAGACGTAGAAATACCCGTTAACCCTGAGCGAGTAGTGGTGATGTATTATACAGGTGATGTACTAGCTTTTGATGTGACACCAGTGGGCTCCTCTAAAATACAAGAGGGAGCAGCATTTGAGGAAGAATTAAAAACAGTTGAAAGTTTAGGTGAATGGTTTGAACCGAATGTTGAGGCAGTGATTCAATTAAAACCTGATGTCATCATTATTCCAAGTAAGGATGAGCTTTACGATCAAATGCAAAAAATTGCACCTACTGTCATGATCGATTTCTCAACATCACTAGATGAACGTTTAACGAAGATTGGTGAAGTTCTAGGGAAAGAGAAAGAAGCAAAAGAGCTATTAGCTAATTTCTATACAAAAGTAGAGGATAGTCAAGAGCAGTTAAAAGAGGCAGGTATTTCAGATAAAACAGTTAGTATTATGGAGGGCGGCAAAGGGAAAATGTCAGTTGTGACAAGCTATACCTTTGGACGCGGTTCACAAGCTATTTATGAGTATTTAGGAATGAAAGCACCAGACATTATTCAAAAGAAAATTGATGATAAAAACAACACCGATGAGGCGATCGATGTTTCTTTAGAAGTATTAACAGATTATGCAGGTGATTATGTGTTCCGTTCATCCTATGACGGAATGGTAGATTTAACAGATCATCCAGTTTGGTCTAATATTCCTGCCATTAAAGAAGGAAGGCTTATTGAAATGGATTTTGGTTTTTGTTACTATAACGACATTTATTCATTGTCAAAACAGCTAGACTTCATTGTGGATCAACTAGTAGCTACGACAAAATAATTTAAAAATGGATGATTTGCCCCATAAATGTTTATTGATGTCTCAGTTACTAATAGACAAAGTCGGTTTTTGACTTTGTCTATTCCTTTTTTATGGCCCACTTCCAATAATACAGAAAGCTGACGATCTCCTCTTTCAAAGCTATCCTTAATTGAGAGGAAAAAAGAGAGCACTAAAGAAACCAACATAGTTTCTCGTTGGTATTTCTTTAGTGCTTTTAATCTACTTGTTTATGATTTGGAATGTGTCAGATGCAGTTGTTTGGATAATATGGCGATTTCCACTGATGATGAAATCGGCAGGTACACGCTTACCCAAATCATTTGAACGGACGATGGATGAATTAGCTCTTAAACCTTCAATGATGATTTCCATATTTGCATCGAATGTTACTGGTTTTTTATTCAATGTAGCTTGAAGTGTAATACGATTTGCTTTTTTCGTTACTTGGATATCCATGACACCTTCATCCTCATTCACTAGTGTATAAAGTGGTGGAATGATGATGGTCATCTTGTCTTTTGTTGTTAGAATAAAACGTTCCGTGTCATTTTCTGATGCGGCTACATTAATTTTGGCTTTATAAGTGTTTTTATTTTTTGTCATTGCTGTCGTTTTGCCTGGAATAGCCGCAGTATCTGATAATGTAGGTGTTTTAGGTATGCTGTCCTTTGGAGGAAGTGTATATTTTCCTTGTACAAAATCCACTAAAGTCCAAACGTTTGGCACAAGTTGCTGTTGGACAGGTGTTAATGCTTCAAAAGATGTTTTGACCGCCTGTACATCCAGAGCTGTCGACGTTTTTGGTGATAAAGCTGCAATTGCGTTTTCCACTTCTTTAGCCGCTGCCTTATCCTTCACGACAAGCTGTTCAGCATCAAGTAACAGCTGTTCAATACCCACAGGTAAAGAAACATTAGAAAACTTACGCAGTACATTAAGCTCTGCTCGGGCATCGGCTACATCTTTATGGAACGAGAGACGAGATGAATTAATTAATTGAATTTTATTGACTACTTTTTCAACAGATGTATTTGGTGCAATATTGGAAGTTAATATTTTTTGCGCAGATGCACTTACAAAAGTTTTTTGTGCTGCATTCAAGGTATTATACCAATCTCTTGTTTCAATAACATTTTGATAATAATTTGAGGATGTAGAATCCACAGAATACAATTTCTCTTCAATTTGTGTTGCAAGCTTACGATAAGCTATTCTTGTCTGCTGGTGTGCTGATAATGTGGAATAGTTCGTGACATACTGTTTTTCTGTTGCTGTTAAAGCATTATAAGCCTTCAGAGCTGCCTCTAAATTTGTCTGGAAGGTAGCGGTTGTATTGTTAATGTTGTTAATAAGTTGCACAACATTTGACACGTTAGCATTGTAGTTAGCAGTTATGTAGGCTGGTTTTGGTATCTCAGCAGCCGATACTGACGCGCTGTATAGAAGTGAGGGAACTGCCACTAAAGACAGTAAGACAAGTCTTTTGTTAGATTTCATAATGTAAGAATCCTCCTGTGTTTAATGTTTTTGGTTAATCGAAGGGAATATATACAATATATGGTGTTAATTCAATCTTAACATAGACTAGAATCTTTTTTGTATTTATTAGACAAACTAGTGATGTTCATATTGCAAATTCTAAGCAAGTAGAAAATTAAAAACGTTGGAGAGACAAAGGAACATTCATTGTATGTGAAGTATTTCCTTTCAAGGTTAACTTTTATATTTCTGTTCTTTTTAAAAAAGGGCTTCTTCAAGAAATTTGCATTTTTAGTACTATATTTTGATGACATAAGCAAATCTTCCTAATATATACCATGAAATAAGATTGTAGATGTTTTGTAGATGTCTGGTATAGATATTGTATATTTCTGATTGCTAAAATAATTTAAAATTGTCTATTGTTGTAGAGATTTTTGTTAATTTGTAAAAATAATGTTGGAAAATAGTGTATTTGATATAAAGGCACCAAGAAAAAGGATTGATTAGATGAAATTTGTTGAACAACAGTTTGGGAAGGTGAATGATAGTATGCTTAGTAGATTTCAATTTCTAAAGAAAAAAGATCAGGCTGATACGAATGAAATTAACGCAATAACTGAGCAACAAGTTGATGAAGAAGAACAAAATAATGCTAATGAAGAGGAAAAGAATGAACCTGAGTCACAAAGCTTATTTCATATTCCTAGTAGTATTAAAAATAATAAAGCTGTGATGGATTTAATCGTTTCTACCGAGCAAATTGCTCATCAACATCAAATGTCTGAACATAGATATATTGAGCTACAAAACAGATATAAACATACCTCAGAACAATTATCTGAAAGAATCAAAGAAGTTAATAGATTAAATAAGATTATAGAAAGTAAAGAAAGTAGAATAGACACGCTTGAAAAGAAAATAACCGATAAAAATCTACAATTAGATCAGCATATGGAAGACTATAAAGAAATGCAATTTTCATTAACGAATGAAATTGAAGAATTAAAAAATATTATTAATGTAGAAAACAAGAAGTATCAATCCTTTAATGAACAATATGAGAAAGAAACTTTAGATTGGGTAAATAAATTGAAGAAAAAGGAAGATATAATCTTAAAATTAGAATCTGAAAATGCGAATTATAAAGAACAAAATGAGCACATTCGTAAGGAAAACGAATATCTAATGAGCATGGCAAGTGATTTCACAAATAGAATGTCTGCCTCATTTTTAGATTATAAAAGAGACAAGAGGAATGAATAGCATACTGCTCTAAGTCATGCTGTTCTATAAGTAGCAAGATGACTCAATAGAAAAGGAGACCCAATAGCAGAGGAGACCCAATATGAGTAACTATAAGACTAATATAATTGAATTACATTCAATTAGAAGTGATTCCATACTTTTTTTGTTGAATGTAAAGACAATCTTAAATAAGAAAACTGTTTTCTTAGAATTAGAAATTGATAGTGAAACATATGATCAATTTAAGAAGCTTGTTATCTTTGATAATTATTCTCGCTATCGGCTTTCTTTGAGGTCAAAGTGGGATCCTTTCCGAAACGAGTTTTTAAGTACAATTACTAAAAGTAACGGCTCTATTATTGAATCGTATGATTTTAAGTGTTCTGAACAATATGTTGAAATATTAAATCAGCTAAATACTATTCAAAGTGCAAAAAAACTTTCTATTGATCAGAAATATAAATTTATTACAATTTGTTCTGAAGTAGATAAAAAGCGTACCAAGCAAAAACGAGACTCTCAAAAGATCCCCCAAAAAAGGATTAAACATCTCATTCAAATGGTCATAGGTGTTGTTGTCATTCTAGTAACCTTTTTTATTGCATTTAACAACATCATGATTAACGTAAACATATTCCCAGAAACTACTGAAAATGAAAAGGTTGTTAAGATTAGCTCGGAAAAAAACATGAATTCTGTTGCAGCTAATACTAATAAGGGTGATGAGGTGAGTAAGACTGATGTTGTTTTGAATGAGGAACCTATTAAGAAGGTCAATGCAGAGGATTATTTTATAACCGAATCTGAAATGACATATAGTCTACCTGAGGGGTATGCAGCCATTACTTTTGATGATGGTCCATCTAAATATACGAAGGAAATTGTTGATATTTTAGTCGATCAGGATATAAAGGCGACATTCTTTTTTATAGGCCAAAATGCAGTTAATTACCCTCAGTACGTAACATATGCAAAACAACAACAAATGTCTATAGGGAGTCATTCTTGGGAGCATAAAGAACTATCAGAAGTATCTTCAAGTGAGCAAATAACAGATTTAAATAAAACAAATGAAGTACTATCTTCTATAATAGGGGAGCCTGTGACATTACTTCGTCCTCCATACGGGGCCTTTAATGAACAGTTGAAACAAAATGCTCGTAATCAAAATATGAAAATGGTTATGTGGAATCGGGACCCTGAAGATTGGAGAGTAGAGGATTCAGAAGAAATTATCGAATATATACGAGAAAATGGCAAGTCAGGTTCGATCTATTTATTCCATGAAACAAGTAAAACTGTTGAAGTATTGCCCAAAATACTTGAATATCTCAAGCAACATGATATAAAGCTTGTAGTTTTACAATAGATTGCGAATAAATATACGGATTCACATGTCTACGCTTTATACAATAGTCATTTAAGTTGTTGCTAGGATCATAAAATATGAAAAAATCCCCATTGGCAGCATGGAAAAAATATCAAATAGGTAAGAATGTTTCTCAGTTGTTAGAGGTGCAACGAAAGGTAATGTACGGAATCACTAGGTTTTGAAAAATACAAAAAATATTTTGTTGTAACAAGTACATACGAAACTCAACAAGTGCATGATGTGTTTGTAGTGTCAACTTAGTGGCGGTAATACATGACAATAGAACATTTACAGGCAAAGTGACAGATGTAGTAGCTAAATGATATAGATGTTCAGAACTTGTTCAGCATGTTGTAGTAAACTATTTTATGTAATCTTGTCAATGTCTTAAATCTTAAACAAACCAAGAAAGACTAGGCTTCTTTTGTGAGCCTAGTCTTTCTTGATTAGTGCAACAGATAAGATCCCGCGAGAGATGGATAAAGCGCTGAAAGTGACGGATTAACCTCCGGAACTGATGGATAGAACGACACACACTACACTAGATTTTTTTAGGGATGGAAAAGGAAATGGTTGTACCTTGATCAATAACACTGTCTATCGCTAATTCCACGCCAAATAATTGCTTCAGGCGTTGTTCCGTATTGATGAGACCAACGCTCGTTTTCTCTTTAGACGTCTTTGTTTCAAAACCAACACCATTATCAGTTATGGCTATTGTAAAGTTCTCCTTCTTCTCTTCGATGTAAATGGTCACAGTGCCACCTTCCTGACGTGGTAAAATGCCATGCTGAATAGCATTTTCGACAAGAGTTTGTATCGACAGTGGAGGAACAAACAACTTCATCTGATTAGGAATATCCCACTCAACTCGTATTCTGTCGCCAAAGCGAATTTGTTCAATTGCTATAAAGGCTCTGACCAGCTTTAATTCATAGTCGATTGGCACCGTTAAATCGACATTTTGGAAATCAAAGCTCATTTGTAGGTAATCACTGAAGGCAAGCAATAATTCCTCCATTTTTTCATTGTCTACACCCTGTAAGGAGATAATAGAGTTTAAGGTATTGAAGAAGAAATGAGGCTGAATTTGTGCTTGAAGCCATGCTGCTTCAATGCGAAGACGTTCCTCACTAGATTGCTTCATCTGTATCAGTGCCTGAACCCGTGATTTAAGCTCTATATATTCCATGGGCTTTTTGATGTAATCATTTGCCCCACTTAGAAAGGCTAGTTGAATATCTTCACTTTGCTGTCGAGCAGTTAAAAACAATAATGGTAGTTCTGATATAGAGAATTTTTCACGAATGTGCTTTGCCAAGTCATAGCCCGACATATGTGGCATCATAATATCAGAAATAATTAAATCAAAACTATTCTCTTGTAGTTTTTCCAGAGCTTCAGCGCCACTTAAAGCCGTTTCAATTTCAAAGGGTTCAGTTGAAAATGCATTAACGAGGACCTGCAAGTTTACAGCATCATCATCAACAATGAGTATTCGTGCATGGCTTGACACCAAGGTATGCTTTTCAGTGGAAGTGGCAATGCTTTGTTCTATTTGCGTGAAACCATTCATCAATGAAGAATATTTTAATAACATTGTATCCTTCTCAACATTTAAATCTCTGTCCGCTACTGTCTGACTTTTTGCTACTGGTAAAGAGAAAGTAAAGATTGAGCCCTTTCCAACAGAAGAGGTTAACGATATTGTCCCACCATGCAAGGCTATAAGTTCTTGGCAAATGCTTAAACCCAATCCAAGTCCACCACCTATAGAAGTCATTGTTGAATCAACTTGCTCATAAGGATCAAATATTCTTTCTTGGATATCTTTTTCAATACCAATTCCTGTATCTGCAACTGAAATATATAGTTTTTTACCGACTACTTCGGCATCAATCGTAATGGAACCTTGCTCAGTGAATTTAATGGCGTTATGAATTAAGTTTGCAAAGATTTGAATTAATCTTGTTTCGTCGGCTAAAACAAGTGGTGAGTTGATTGGTATGCGCACAACAAGCTCGATTGGTTTCCCTTTCAGCATAAAACGAAACATATTACTTACGCCACTTGCTAGGTTATAAGCATTCAAAGGTTTTGGTTGCAGTCGAAGGGTTTTTTCCTTTAATTTCACTAAATCCAATAAATCATCTAGTATGTGGGTCATATGATTACCGATTCTTACAAGTAGTCTTAAATCGCTTTGAGCTCCTTTATGTTCTTGCTTAGCTAAAATGGTTTGGGCAATAGTCATCATGCCATGTAAAGGGTTACGGAGTTCATGTGAGGTATTTGCGAGAAAATCATCTTTTGTATTTATTTCCTTTTGCAATTTCACAGAAAGTTTTTCTGTTTGTAAGGTTGTTTGAAAATAACGTGTAAACCAAAATGCTGATAATGCAGTAATACCGATTAGTAAATCAAAAGGGTAATGACTATAAGGCAAGACTTTATTTTGCTGTAAAGAGAAAAATAATGAATTGGTTGCTACAGCTGTTCCTGTTAATAATAAAAATATTACGCCCTTTTGCCCTTTTATAACTATATTGAATGTGAAAATAGTTATAATGGTAGGAGAGACAATAAAAAGTATTGTAAAAATAATTTTGGTTTTAAAAATATATTCAATTGGAGCTATTACAATAAAAGATAAATAGGTAGCACATAGCAAAGGGACGATCGTCAATATTTTAGGTTTAGAGTATTCTTTCATTAATTCACGTAAAAATAAAACAAAAAACATCATATTATTAATGTAAGAAAAATAATATAGTTTATTTGCCCAAATCCAATTAATAGAAATATAGCTAAATAAAATCTTATTACTAGAAACAAGTATCGTCACACAAGTCGAAATAATAATCATGGAAAAGTAAAGAAGAGATTTATTTCGAATGCCTATAAACCAAAGTAAAATCGTAAATAATAGATAAAAGAAAAAGACTAAACAAACGGCCATTTGAGTTGAAATGGAAAAAAACTTTGACCGCTCCATTGAATGCAAATCGCCAAAAATAATTTCTCGTTGAAATCCACCTTGTACATAACGATTAGCTTGAACACCTTGTATAATAATTTCGCTTTTAGTAGTGTTGAGCGTAAAATAATAGGTTGAGGGTCTACCAATAGGGGCAATTTGAGTATTGTTCGTCGCTAGATTTCCAAGTCCTCCAATGAAATGACCGTTTATATAAAGCTCATAAGGTGCTAAGCCTTCAGGTATTGTAATGCCATACATCTGAGAAGATATATGTTCTTTTAAAATAGTTAGACGATAAGAACCATAATGAATTTCATCATTATTTTCAAAATACTGATCCCAAGATTCTGGCTGATTCGTATAAATTTTGTTTTGTTTAAATGATTTGGTATTTTCTGAAATGAGAAGGGTGTTAGGATAAAATTCCCATTCACTTTGTAGTTTAATACTAAAATTTTGGCTTGTATCAACATTTCTTAAATCAACAATCCCTTGAATAGCTGCGACTCCCGTTGAAGTGTTAGTAAAACTCATCCAAGTGAAGCGTGTAAGAGTTAGAAAACAAAAAAATAAACCTGCAATTAGAAAAATAGTAAAATTATTGGAAAATATTTTCTTTTTCATTATAAATAATAGATTTCGACAAATAGGCTTAATTCCCTCCAAAGGTAACGGTTTTTCTATCAATTATTTCAAAAAATAAACGATAATAAGTAGAGGATTAGTTTTTAAGGAGGAGCAAATATGAGAATCGTGCTAGTAGATGATGAACTTTTACCATTAAAGAGACTAAAAAACTTACTAGAAAATAGTAATGTCCCGGGAATTAAAATAGTGGGAGAATACACCGATTCTCTAAAAGTAATTGAAGAAATTCAGACGCTACAACCGAATGTTGTATTTTTAGATATAGTGATGCCCAATATTGATGGTTTAGCACTGGGTGAAAAAATACAAGAATTAATGCCTGACGTGGAATTTGTTTTTACAACAGGGTTTGATCAGTATGCAATAGATGCATTTAATTTACATGCTATTGACTATTTATTAAAACCTATACAAAAAATCCGGTTAGAAAAGACCTTAGAACGTCTTGAACAAATTAATAATAAACATAAAAATATCACAACTAAACATACAGTTATTAAGCTTTTTGGAGGGCTTAATGTTGTTGCTCCTAACGGTCATACACAGTACATGAAATGGCGGACATCTAAAGCTAAAGAACTATTTGCATACATGCTAGAGCATAGAAATGAAATGATTTATCGTGATACGATTCTAGAGTTATTTTGGCCAGAATCTGATATTGATAAAGCATCTAAACAACTTTATACAGCCATTTATACAATACGGAAAACATTGAAAAACTATGGGGTAGATGGCATAAAAATTTCAAGTCCTTTGCTGAATTCTGGCTACAAACTAGTAGTTGAAAATATTGTGGTGGATGTAGAACAATGGCTATCTCGCTTAAAATTGTTACCGCCAATACAGCAGACAACAGTAGATGAACATGAACAGGTATTCCAGATATATACGGGTGATTATTTAGGAGATTGTGATTATTTATGGGCGGAAAGTGAAAGAGAACGCTTAAGGAGACTGTGGTTGCATCATGCTCAGCAACTAAGCGAGTTTTACATAAGAAATGAAAGTTACATTGCTGCCATAAAGGTGCAGGAAAAAGTGCAAGCACTATTCTCTGATGCAGAAGAGAACTATTTTACTTTAATGAAGCTTTACGATCTACTTAATAATACAGCCGCCGTTGAGGAGCAATACTGGCTGTTAAAAAAGATGCTTCAAGAGCATTTGGCGGTGGAACCAAGTGAAGAGGTTGAGGATTGGTATCGAAGCTGGAAACAGACAAATACCATGTCTCATGTAGATGCTTTTAACTAGTCAAAATTTTTAAGAGGCTGGGACAGAACTCGATTATATTGAAAAACAATAAAAATGGATATTAGCTTTTTCACTTTAAGAAGTTAAATATGCCTTCCTAAATCAAAAAAATGTTAGACCAATTATATCTTGGTCTAACATTTTTTCTTTTTGTCCCAGCCTCTTCTTTTAGTGTAATAAACCATCACGCTTAGCAGAGTTGTAATAGCTCATTGCGCCGTTTAAATTATTATAAGCATTTACGACTTCGAGTTGAGTTGCGTAATAATTGTTTACAATTGATTTCGCTTGTTCAATATAGTTATTTATATAGATCCACTCATTTTGTGAAGTCCATTTTGAGTAATAAGGTACATCACTGCCATCGCCATTGTACGAAATTGAAACAAGGTCATTATAGGCTGAAGTGATAAGTGACTCTAAATAAGATTTATCGACATTATAGCCACCATTTGTGCCATACTTATAAGCATTTTTATAAGTTCGAATAGCATTGTTTAAATTATTGGTCGCGTTGGCAATATCAGTTTGAGTCGCATAATAATTATTGACAATTAACTGTGCAGAAGAAACAGCAGATTCGATTGCGTTTCTTTCTGCTTGTGTAGTCCAAGGAGAATTATAAGGTACATTTGATCCGTCCCAAGAAACCGTAACATATTGAACAGAATTAATTAAAGATTGTAGTGAAGCTTTATCGCCATAACCATATTTTGTACCACTCTTCTGAGCAGCTTGGTAGACTGCTAGTGCATTTTTATACTGATTAATGGCATTCTTCACTTGTTCTTGTGAGGCATTTGAATTATTTGCTATGACTCTTGCACTTGCTACAGCAGAATCAAACACTGTGCGGTCTGCTTGTGTTGTCCATTTATCCGTATTTAAAATATCATAGCCGTTTACTGATACTTGTACATATGGTGGGGATGCGATTAGTGTATTGAGTTCTTTTTTATCAATTACAGGGAGCGTTACGGAGACACGACTATCGTCTACTTGTACATTGTTTACAAGATGTCCTGAATCTAAAGCTACTTTAGTACCGCCTTTTACAACGATTTGCTCAATTTTACCCTCACCATAAAGGTTGAAATCTTTCGCCACATCAATTGTAAGCTTTTCTATATTAGACATAGCTTCAAAAGATGCAACTTTACCTACTACATCTACTTTGGAAAGAGTTTGGTCAGAAGATACATTGACTTTCGTACGTTCCAAATTGATGTTTGATGATTTCATATCGATTAAAGTAACGTATAGCCAACTTACTTTTTTCGTTACAATTGGTTTTAGTGTAATTGTTTCATCTACTGCTACTTCATCGAGTGTAACGGCTTTTTTTACTCTGTTTGTAATGATAAGCTGACCATCCACACTAACATCTTGAATCTTTACATAGTCTGCATTTACTGTAAGATCTCCAGAGATTTGTGCGTCACCTCCATCAAAATAGACAGATTTTTTGCTTGTACCTGCTTTGTTTAATATTAATGCGGTAACGTCGGTAATTTGACCATTTTTCACTACAATAGTAGCTCGGGCATTTGTTAAAGCTGTTTTATTTGAAGTATTAAATAGGGGCTTTAATGCCGAATGAATTCTAAATGTACCATTAGATGTTATTACAGTATCTTTTGTAATGTTTTTGATAGTTACGGATTCACCTATCACCTTTTTTGCTGCTGCTACCTGTGTCTCATATAAATTTGATTGAATTTGAGATGATGCGGCATTTGCAGTAGACATTGGTAATACTAGTGTCGCTGTAATAGCCGTGGCCATTAATGTTGATAGCGCTTTATTTTTCATGTAAGTCACTCCAATCATTCTATTTAATAGTTAATATATCATATTCTTCTATAATTTAGAATTCGAAGAGGATGTTTTACTATGAATCTCAATTCAAATAAGTCATTAGTCCTTTGTATTGAAAAATAAATGATTGATGAAGCATCGGTATTTTTCTCTATAATTCTGTAAATTTTCTACTTTATTCGCTAATTATTTTATTGTGATACAATCATCCATCCATTATTATTAGTATAAAAGTGGGGTGTTAGTTATGAAAAAATCAAGAGGAATTGCCTTAAAACTTTCTTCCCTAATAATAGGATTATTTCTTATTTTATTTTTATCCTATACAGTAACAACAGGGATTATTATAAAAAAGCAAAGTGTTGAAGACGCAGAGCATGGAACATTGCAAACAGCTGAATCTTCTGCCGCTATTATGAGTGAACGCTTTAAGAAAGCCAATACGACATTACAAACAACAAAGCGTATCATAGAAAGCCTGGAGAAGAATAATACGTTGTCTACCAAAGGTGTCATAGACATAATGGAAAATAATTTAGCTAACAATAATGACATTCTTGGGGTAGGAGCAATATTTGAGCAAGATTCTATTATTCTAGAACCAACTGAGGCAGCTTTAATAGATACTAAAAAGCGCTTTATGCCTTATTTAAGTAAAAACGGAAATGATATCACGGCTGCTCTAATCGAAGGTATTGATGATAAGAGTGTTTCTGAATGGTATTGGGTACCAAAAGAAGAGAGACGTGCAGTTTTGACGGAGCCCTATGAGTATAATGTAAACGGACAAAGCGTTTTAATGACAACCATTTCGGTGCCATTAATCAATGCTTCTGGAACATTTTTCGGTGTATTGACAGCGGATGTATCGATAGATTTTTTAAATGATTTAACAAAATCGAATGCCCCAGAAGGCGGTTACGCAGCAATTATTACCAATAAAGGTGTGCTAACAGCTAACAGTTTTGGTGAAGAGCTAGTTGGGCGCAATATGCAAGAGGATCCTACTTGGACAAGTATTAGTAAGACAATGGAAAATGGTGAGCTAACAAGTATATACGTTGATTCTAATCAGCTGAAGGAAAAAGCATATAATGTTTTTGCTCCAATGATTTTAGAGGATATTGACGAAACATGGACTGTTCAAGTCGTGCTAGCTGAATCAAAGATTCTAGAGACATATAATCATGTATTTGTATTTACGATTATTGCTTCTATTATTATGGTTGTTTTGATGACAGCAGCAAGTGTGTTATTCATCTATAAACAGTTAAAGCCACTTAAATTTTTACGTGCATCGATTGAAACTGCAGCTGAGGGAGATTTAACACAAAAGGTAGAAGAGAAATATATTAAGTCTGATGAAATTGGTGCAGTGGCGATTGCTTATAATAATATGCTAGATAAAACCAATAGTGCGATTCAATCCGTGCTTAATTCTACGATGTTATTGAACCAATCTTCTAATCAGGTACATGAGGCGTTTAATGAAGTAGTTGCTTCTAGTCAGGAGGTTTCTGTAGCTATCAATGAAATTGCACAAGGAGCTTCGAAGCAATCAGAGGATACAGAAGAAACAAATTATCGAATGATGGATTTATCTGATCAAATTGATGCCATTACGGCTCTTTCCAACGAAATGGATGAGCTATCTCATAAAACAGGTGTAACGACAGAAAAAGGATTGCATGAAGTTGAAAGCTTACGGGAGCGTAATATGGAGACAAATGAGATGAATGGGCGTATCCAGCAGCAAATGGAATCATTGGCCTCTAATATTGCGAATATTAATCAGATTATTGCTTCAATCCAGAGCGTTACCGAGCAGACTAATCTGCTAGCTTTAAACGCAAGTATTGAGGCTGCACGTGCTGGTGAACATGGTAAAGGATTTGCGGTAGTTGCAGAGGAAGTTAGAAAGCTGGCGGAACAATCTAAGAATGAAACAGAAATTATTAAGAGTACAGTAGAAAGCATTCTTGAAAATTCTCAGCAAACGGTTGCAGTCATTGCATCTAATGCAGATTTAATGCACGCTCAAAATGAGTCAGTACAAAGCACGCAACTAGCATTTAAAGATAGCAGTGACTTGTCAGGTTCAATTGCGAATTCTATTAGTGAATTAATGAATAAACTATCTAGTATGTTAGAGCATAAAAATCAGGCAATCATGTCCATCCAAAGTATTTCGGCTATTTCAGAGCAAACAGCAGCTTCTGCAGAACAAGTAAGTGCTTCTGCGATGGATCAACAAGCAGAATTACAAAAAGTAGCAGAGTCTATTCAAAGTATGAACGATATTTCAAATGAGCTACAAGAAGTTGTAAATCGATTTAAGCTTGCTTAAAAGGAAAGGCTGCCTTCAATATAGAGGCAGTCTTTCTTTTATTGTGAAAGTAAGAGAAATTGACCTAAAAAGAATTCAGCACTACTATTAACACTGGAAGGGGGACATTGATATGATGTATCTCGGAATGATTTTCTTTCAAATTGTTGTACCTATTTTAGTGTTACTTGTAATAGGCGCTATACTACAAAAGAAATTTCGCTTTAACTTAAAAGCATTGTCTCAGCTTATTACATATTGCTTTATGCCAGCGGCTGTTTTTGTAAATTTATATGAAACACATGTAGAATTATCTGTTCTGGGAGAAGTCGGATTATTTATTGTGCTCTTTATCGGTAGTCAAATGATACTCAGTCATTTGATGGCGAAAGGGCTAGGTTTAGCCAAAACAGAGGCAGCAGTCTTTAAAAATAGTGTGGTGCTTATTAATTCTGGCAATTACGGTATTCCAGTGGCTCAAATGATTTTTGCTACGCAACCTATTGGCGTAGCCATTCAGGTCATGCTTGTAATCTTTCAAAATATGACTACTTATACATATGGTTTGTACAATTTAATTTCCTCTACGAAGTCGGGTATGACAATCATCAAAGATTTCTTTAAAATGCCCATTATTCATGCACTGATTATAGGCGTTGCTATGAACTATTTTGATATTGGTATACCGCAGTTTATCAAAATACCGGTAGAGCATGTGGCAGATGGATTTATTGCTGTGGCATTAATTACCTTGGGTGCGCAATTGTCACAACTTGAGATCAAATCAATGTTTAATAAAACGGTCTTTGTCAGCTGTTTTACACGATTAATTATTGGACCAGCTGTTGCATTAGTCATTATTTATGTATTGGGATTAGATGGAGTCGTCGCACAATCACTGTTTATAGCCAGTGCCTTTCCAACATCTCGTAATAGTTCTAGTCTAGCATTGGAATATGATGTAGAATCAGCAACAGCCGCGCAAGCTGTTTTATTTTCAACTATTGTGAGCTGTATAACCGTAACAATTGTGATTTATTTTGCAGAAGTATTATTTACCTAGTTAGTTGAAAGATAAAAAATATAACTTCCATCTCTTAGTAATATCTGCTACACTAGCATCAAACTAAATAGTATTAACTAGGGGAGTCTGATGAGTCAGGCTGAGAGAGAAACGCTTAGAGGTTTCTTGACCCTTTGGACCTGATCTGGCTCATACCAGCGTGGGAAAGTTAAGAAGCTATTGCAGAGTATGCAATTAATAGACCTTTACATTCATGGCCGGATCCAAATAATTATTTTGGATTCGGCTTTTATTTATTTGATTGTTGGGGTGAGCTAGATTCGGTCCTTGTATCAAAATACATTTAAGGGAGAGAAGTAGCTCATGTCAGTAGTTAGTGAAAAGAATATTACGATTATGTCCAGCTTTGAAGGAAGCAAAAAAGTGTATTTGGAAGGATCGCGCCCCGATATTTTAGTACCTATGCGTGAAATCGCATTAAGTCCCACAACAGGTAGCTTTGGGGATGAAGAAAATGCACCTATTCGAGTATATGATACGAGTGGGCCCTATACAGATCCAGCCTACCAAGTAGATATTACGAAAGGTTTACCTGCCTTACGAAGTTCATGGATTCAAGAGCGGGGCGATGTAGAAGAATATGAGGGGCGCTCCATTAAACCAGAGGATAATGGTTTTCGTCGTGCAGATGACCCGCGTAATCATGAAAATGTCTTTCCTGAATTAGCAAGAAAGCCTTTACGTGCTAAAAAAGGTAAAAATGTAACACAGCTTCATTATGCGCGAAATGGCATTATAACACCTGAAATGGAGTTCGTAGCCATCCGTGAAAATATGGACCCTGAATTTGTTCGTTCAGAAATTGCAGCAGGGCGAGCTATTATGCCTTCTAATATTAATCACCCTGAGGCAGAGCCAATGATTATTGGCCGTAATTTCCATGTGAAAATCAATGCAAACATTGGGAATTCGGCGGTATCTTCGTCCATTGCAGAAGAAGTTGAGAAAATGACGTGGGCAACTCGATGGGGTGCAGATAACATTATGGATCTTTCAACAGGTAAGCATATTCATACAACGAGAGAATGGATTATTCGAAATGCTGCAGTGCCAGTGGGAACTGTGCCAATTTATCAGGCTTTAGAGAAAGTGAATGGCATAGCAGAGGATTTAACATGGGAGGTATATCGTGATACCCTCATCGAGCAAGCCGAGCAGGGTGTTGATTATTTCACTATTCATGCAGGTGTCCTTTTACGCTATGTACCACTTACGGTAAATCGTGTAACAGGCATTGTATCTCGTGGGGGTTCTATAATGGCACAGTGGTGTTTATATCATCATCAAGAGAATTTCCTTTATACACACTTTGATGAAATCTGTGAAATTATGAAAGCTTATGATGTTGCTTTTTCCTTAGGTGATGGTTTACGTCCAGGCTCAATTGCAGATGCCAATGACGAGGCACAATTTGCAGAGCTTGAAACACTAGGTGAACTAACGCAAATTGCTTGGAAGCATGATGTTCAGGTGATGGTTGAAGGGCCAGGTCATGTACCGATGCATCTCATTAAAGAAAATATGGATAAGCAATTAGAGGTTTGTAAGGAAGCGCCCTTCTATACATTAGGCCCACTAACAACAGATATTGCTCCGGGTTATGATCATATTACCTCAGCCATTGGTGCAGCGATGATTGGCTGGTTTGGTACAGCGATGCTTTGTTATGTGACACCGAAAGAGCATCTTGGCTTACCGAATCGTGAGGACGTTCGCGTGGGCGTTATTACTTATAAAATTGCTGCACATGCTGCTGATTTAGCAAAAGGGCATCCTGGTGCACAACAACGAGACGATGCACTGTCTAAAGCACGTTTTGAATTCCGTTGGCGTGATCAATTCAATCTGTCATTAGATCCAGAACGCGCAGTGGAATATCATGATGAGACACTGCCAGCAGAGGGAGCAAAAACAGCTCACTTTTGTTCTATGTGCGGTCCTAAATTCTGTAGTATGAGAATTTCACAGGATATCCGTAATTATGCTAAAGAAAAGGATTTAAATACTACTGAAGCGATCCATCAAGGTATGAAGGATAAGGCGGAGGAGTTTAAAAAAGCAGGTAGTCAAATTTACCAATAATGAAAGAAAAGGCTTATGTCAAATTATAGACATAGGCCTTTTCTTAATCAAAAAACTCCATGTGAATGATGGATTCACATGGAGTAAAAGTTGGATTTGGATATCAATAATAAGTGGAATATTAAACGTTTGTTGGTTGTTTTACATATGGGTTTGTAAGGTCCATACCTTCTAATGAAAGACCCATCGCTTTTGCAACACCTTCACCATATGCTGGATCAGCTAGATAGCAGTGAAGGATGTGACGACGCTTGATGAATTCTTCAACAGAAGCCATATCATTCGCTGTATTTTCAAATAGGCGTTGTTGCTCTTCCGCAGTCAATAGACGGAATAGTTTACCTGGTTGTTCAAAGTAATTATTATCGTCTTCACGGAAGTCATGAATACCTGCATGACCATCAATGCGTAATTCAGGCTCTTTATGGTCTAAGTTATGCTCCCATTCACCATAGCTATTTGGTTCATAGCCTAATGTTGAACCAAGGTTGCCGTCAAAGCGCATTGCTCCATCGCGGTGGAAAGTACGGAATGGGCATTTTGGTGCGTTGACAGGAAGCATATAGTGGTTTACTCCTAAACGGTAGCGTTGTGCATCCGCATAGGCAAAAATACGACCTTGTAACATTTTATCTGGTGAGAAGCTGATGCCAGGAACAATGTTAGATGGTGCAAATGCAGCTTGTTCCACTTCTGCAAAGTAGTTGTCCGGGTTTTTATTTAACTCAAACTCACCTACAGGAATTAATGGGAAATCTTTTTTATACCATACTTTTGTTAAATCGAATGGGTTGTATGGTAGCTCACGAGCTTGCTCCTCTGTCATAACCTGAATATACATTTTCCATTTAGGGAAATCGCCTTTTTCGATTGCTTCATATAAATCACGTTGTGAAGATTCACGGTCTTGACCAATAATCTCATTCGCCTCGGCACCAGTTAAGTTTTTAATGCCTTGCTCTGTACGGAAGTGGAACTTAACCCAAACGCGCTCATTATCAGCATTGATAAAGCTATACGTATGAGATCCAAAACCGTGCATATTGCGGTAACCAGCTGGAATACCACGGTCAGACATAACAATTGTCACTTGATGAAGTGCTTCAGGTAATGAAGTCCAGAAATCCCAGTTAGAGTTGGCATTTTTCATATTTGTACGTGGGTCACGTTTTACCACGTGGTTTAAATCTGTAAAGTGTAATGGGTCACGGAAGAAGAATACAGGTGTATTATTCCCTACTAAATCCCAGTTCCCTTCTTCTGTATAGAATTTAAGGGCAAAGCCACGAATATCTCGCTCAGCATCTGCTGCGCCACGCTCACCAGCAACTGTAGAGAAACGTGCGAACATTTCTGTTTTCTTGCCAATCTCTGAGAAGATTTTCGCTTTTGTATATTGTGAAATATCATGCGTTACAGTAAAAGTACCAAATGCACCTGAGCCTTTTGCGTGCATACGACGTTCTGGAATTACTTCACGGTTGAAATTTGCTAATTTTTCAACTAACCATACATCTTGAAGTAAAAGAGGGCCGCGTGGACCTGCTGACATAGAGTCATGGTTACTTACTACTGGAGCACCACCTGCTGTTGTAAAACGACGGCTACGATCATTTGCGTTTGTCATATTAGTTTACCTCCTGAAAAAAATGTGAGTCAAACTCTTCATCTATAACTATAACAAATATAAAATAGAATTGCTAGTACATTGTAATAATTATCGTTAAAGAATTTTTATATTTAAGTATAAACTATAAATATATGCGCTAGACATGCGGATTATACATAGTTTTTAACTTTAATTTATCTTTTCAAATCTCAATTTTAAAAACAATTGTAAGGCAAAGTTCAAGATAATGACTTCATCGAACAAATCTTTATTGAAAATAAAATCAACTAAATGAAAATTATTTTAATCAAACTTTTAATTTTTTCTATATCGGTTAGGTGTAATACCAATTTGTTGCTTAAATAATTTTATGAAATAATTTGGATCATCAAAACCGTTTAAATGAGCGATTTCACTAATTGCGAAATCTGTTTCTAGCAGCATTTTTGTGGCATGATGAATTCTTACTTGCTGTAAATAGCGCTGAAATGGCAAGCCTTGCTTCTTTGAAAAAATTGTACTTAAATAATTGGGGCTTATTCCGAGCTTATGAGCGACAAAGGGAAGAGACAATGCGCTATCTTTAAAGTGTTGATCAATTATTTCTAAAGCTAGTTCAACATAATCGGCTCGCTTCTCCATTCGAGCTTCCCTTGCTAATTCAATTAATGTCTGTGTAAAAGAAATAATCCCATTGAGAATCGTATAAAATATAGGATGCTCAATGATTAAGTGAAATAGCTGACGATAGTTTTGTTCGATAACTGCTTTCTCATGTAATTTATATTTCAGCATAAAGCGCCGAATTTGTGCTAAAACACTCGTCAGATGAATACGTAGGTCATCTTGCTCGTAATAGATGCCTTCATTAGAAAGTCGATATAAAAAAGTTTTAACGGCCTCTAAGTTCCCATCTTCCAAACTACTTATTAATAATTGTTGCTCTTCTGGTGTTAGTAAAGGATCAAAGGGCTGTGTTTCAAATTGTTTGCTCGCATAAAAAATATGGCCAAAGCCTTCATAAAAACTTTGATGTAGTGCACGCTTTGTTAATGTATACATATCTTTAATGGTTGTAGGTGTTCCGTCATATATCCCGATATTTAAAGAACTATTACTAATCAATCGCCATTCCTTCATAAGTGTACGTACATCCTTCTCTACAATCTTTATATCATTTGTTTGAAAAAGACATACGATTCTATTAGATAGAGGATAGGTTTTCATATGAAAGTGAATGGGTGTTTGTTGAAGCCAATTGTAAAGCTTACTGAACGTTTCGATATGTTCGGGTTCAATCATTGTAAAATGTATCGTTGTTTCAATTGAGCTAGATTTATTATCTAAAAATAATTGATTATAGAAGGAATCGTTCGTAGTCTCCTGCTCATCTTCCGTAACTTGTGGTGTGCGAAGAGAAATGACTGTGAGTTTTTTCTTTAATAGCTCTAAATCAATAGGCTTCACAAAAAGATGAGCTACCTGTAAATCAATTGCCTTCAACGCATTTTTAAATAATGGCTCTGTTGTCATTGCTAAAATCGCACCGGAAAGTTTTTGTAAATCGCGATAAAGAGCTGCTAAACGATTATTAGGAAATAAATCGATATTTAGCAGTATGGCATCTGGCTCAAATTGCCGAATACTTTGAGGCACCTCTGAAATACTTGTACACATTTCAATGAAAACATCTCCAGGGAAATATGTATGTAAAAACCATTTTATACCTGCTAGGTCGGTAGGATCTCGATCAATTAATAACAGCTTCATACCATCAACCTTTCTTAAAATATTCTAGTTTCATATAAAAGTACGGTTATATTAATAAAAATAACATAGGAATCTGAAAAAAGTCTTGTTTTCTCTTTTAAAATTCTCTATATTCTGAAAAAAGGTTGTTAGTACAATGTAAATAGAGTAATTGACCATCAGCAGAAACCAACTTTTATTATGAAAACGCTTAAAAGAAGTTTAATACTGATGTTTTAGATATTACGAAAAAATGAATGAAGAGAATTTATTTACATAGCCATATAGGGAATAGGGGGATGTCATGTGAAATCAATCATCGAGCTTGATGGCAATACATTAACAAGACAACAAATAGAGGAAATCGTTAAGGGGCAAGCAACAGTTGCTCTTTCTGTTGAGAGTTTAGAACGTATTCGTTTAAGTAGAGAGCGTATTGAAAAACGTTTAGCAGAAGGCCAAACCATTTATGGTGTGAATACAGGGTTTGGTAAACTCAGCAATATAAAAATAGAGGAAGACGATATTGAGCTATTGCAGCTAAATTTATTGCGATCAGATGCAACAGGTGTTGGTGAACCATTCCCAACAGATGTTGTACGTGCAATGATGGTGTTACGTGCCAATGCTTTAGCCAGAGGATTTTCTGGTATTCGTGAGGAAACTGTCCAACTATTATTGAATTTTATTAATAAAGGTGTTCATCCAATTGTTCCGTCACAAGGTTCAGTTGGAGCAAGTGGCGATTTAGCGCCTTTATCACATTTGGCATTAGTGTTAGTGGGAGAAGGTAAGGCAGAGTTTAACGGAGAAATTATGAGTGGTAGTGAGGCGCTAAAGCGAGCAGAGTTAACACCTGTTAGACTGCAAGCTAAAGAGGGGCTGGCACTAGTTAACGGTACACAAGCTATGACTGGTATAGGTGTATTAACGGTCAATGAAGCTGAACGGATTGGGCTTGCAGCGGATATGGCAGCTAGCTTGACATTGGAAGCTTTAAAGGGTATTACCTCAGCATTTGATCCAGCACTTTTAGCAGTAAGACCACATCCAGAATTAGAACTGGTGGGTGGGCGTATTCGTAAGTGGCTTGATGGCAGTAAACGTGTGACAAAGCAAGGTGAAATTCGCATGCAGGATGCTTATTCACTCCGTTGTATTCCACAAGTACATGGTGCTTCTTGGCAGTCATTTTTCTATGCACAGGACCGGGTTCAAACTGAAATGAATGCTACAACTGATAATCCGATTGTGTTAGAAAGCGGGGAGGTATTATCGGGTGGGCATTTCCATGGACAGCCAATAGCCTTAGCAATGGACTTTTTGAAAATAGGTGTATGTGAGTGGGCAAATATTTCAGAGCGCCGTACAGAACGTATGGTAAATCCTCAACTTAATGAAGGGCTACCACCGTTCCTAGCAACAAACCCTGGGATTGAATGTGGGCTTATGATTGCTCAATATACAGCAGCTTCCATTGTCTCAGAAAATAAAGTTTTAGCACATCCTTCTAGTGTAGATTCTATTCCTACATCAGGTAACCAAGAGGATCATGTAAGTATGGGAACAACTTCGGCACGTCAAGTACGTCAGATTGTTCACAACGCTGCACGCGTTATAGCAATCGAATTGATTTGTGCATCACAGGCTATCCATTTAGACAAGGCAGAAGAGCAGTTATCGCCAGCTACAGGTAAATTCTTAAAGAAAGTGCGTGAATTCTGTCCACCATTATTAGCCGATCAACCAATTGGCGATGAAATTGAAGCATTGGCTAAATATTTACTTTCAAGTAATGATTTAGTAAATGAGTATGTGTAAATTTGGTTGAATCCTGATATGAAATAGCAAAAGTTGAGGCATGGCTCGGTTTTCTTCCGAGTAGCCTCTGCTTAGAAATTATTTAAATATGCAAGTCTGAATATTCGGTATTTTTTAAAGCTGTATCACTCACATTACTTTCAATAGGAAAAGGAGCGTGTTTTTAATGGTATTTAAGACAGACATTCGTGCACCACGTGGAAATGAGCTAACTTGTAAGGGATGGACACAGGAAGCAGCAATGCGTATGTTAATGAACAATCTTGACCCAGAGGTGGCAGAGAACCCAGATGAACTGATTGTTTACGGTGGTATTGGTAAGGCTGCTCGTAACTGGGAAAGCTATGAACAAATTATTGCTTCTTTAAAAGAATTAGAGAATGATGAGACACTATTAATCCAATCTGGAAAGCCAGTAGCTGTATTCCGTACACATGAGCATTCTCCTCGTGTGCTGATTGCCAATTCAAACCTTGTACCAGCATGGGCAAATTGGGATCACTTTTACGAATTAGAGGAAAGAAATTTAATGATGTATGGTCAAATGACTGCTGGGAGCTGGATTTATATTGGAGCTCAAGGTATTTTACAAGGCACTTACCTGTCCTTCGTAGAAGCAGGGAAAAAGGTATTTGGTACTGCGGATTTACGTGGTAAATTCATCCTTACAGGTGGCATGGGTGGTATGAGTGGTGCACAGCCATTAGCAGGGAAAATGGCTGGTGCTGTAATCTTAGTTGTTGAAGTGGATCGTGCTCGCATTGAGCGCAAAATTAAAGAAGGCTACTGTGATTATATTGTAGAAACTGTAGATGAAGCCATTGCCTTAGTCAATAAATTACGTGACCAAAAAGAGCCGGCATCCATTGGTCTTGTTGGGAACTGTGCGGACGTTAATCGTGAGCTGTTGAACCGAGGAATTATTCCAGATTTTGTGACAGACCAAACATCTGCACATGATCCGATTAATGGCTATGTACCAAATGGTATGACCTTGGAAGAAGCGCTAAAACTTCGTAAAGAGGATGTAAAAACATATGAGCGTAAAGCAAAAGAAACAATGGCAGAGCATGTTCGTACAATGCTAGAGTTTCAAGAGGCGGGCGCAGAAGTATTTGATTATGGGAATAATATTCGCGCCTATGCCAAAGAAATGGGTGTGACAAATGCCTTTGATTTCCCAGGCTTTGTACCAGCCTATATTCGTCCGTTATTCTGTGAAGGAAAGGGCCCATTCCGTTGGGCGGCGCTTTCAGGAAACCCTGAGGATATTTATAAAACAGATGCACTGGCGAAAGAGATGTTTGCTGAAGATGAGGGTCTAGTCAATTGGATTGATATGGCACAAAAAATGGTGAAATGGCAAGGGTTACCTGCACGAATTTGCTGGCTAGGGTATGGTGATCGTCATCGTTTTGCATTAAAGGTAAATGAAATGGTTGCAAATGGTGAATTATCAGCACCGATTGTCTTTGGTCGTGATCACTTAGATTCAGGTTCTGTAGCATCACCAAATCGTGAAACAGAAGGAATGCTAGATGGTTCGGATGCGGTATCGGATTGGCCAATTTTAAATGCTCTTGTTAATACTGCGAGTGGTGCAAGCTGGGTAAGTGTACACCATGGTGGTGGTGTAGGAATGGGTTATTCACAACATGCAGGTCAAGTATTAGTAGCAGATGGATCAGAGCTTGCTGCCGAAAAAATTGCCCGTGTATTAGTTTCGGACCCTGGAATGGGTGTTGCTCGTCATGCTGATGCAGGCTATGATATTGCCATTCATACTGCGAAAAACAAAGGTGTCCATATACCAATGTTAAAGGGTGATGTGAAGTGACCATTCTAATAAAAAATGCCAATGAAGTAGTTACCTTAAAAAGTAATGCACAAGGGCCACGTACAAAAGAACAAATGCAGGAAATTGCAGTAATAGAAAATGGTAGTGTTCTTATTGAGGAAGAGCGGATTGTAGCAGTTGGAGCTTATGAACAATTAGAAGCCGACTTCCCAGAATTAATAAAGAAAGCAGAAACGATTGATGCTACTGGTAAGATTGTTATGCCTGGCTTAGTGGATTGTCATACACATTTAGTGCACGGTGGAACACGCGAGCAAGAGTTTAATATGAGACTAAATGGTTCTACCTATATGGAAATCATGAATGCAGGTGGCGGGATTCATGCTACAACAAAGCGTACACGAGAAACAAGCTTTGATGAATTATATGAAAAGACGATGCAGCATTTAGATGTATTTTTAAAGCATGGTGTAACAACAGTTGAAGCAAAATCTGGCTATGGCTTGGACTGGGAAACGGAAAAGAAACAGCTAGAGGTCACAAAAGAATTACAAGCTACACACAATATTGATGTCATTAGCACGTTTATGGGAGCCCATGCAGTTCCTCGTGATTATAAGGGGCGTGAGGATGAATTTGTGGATGTTGTGATCCATGATATGCTACCAAAAGTGGCAGAGTTAGAGTTGGCTGAATTTAATGATGTATTTTGTGAAAAAGGCGTCTTTACACCAGAACAATCTCAACGCATTTTAGAGGCTGGAAAAGCACTTGGCTTAACACCAAAAATACATGCGGATGAAATCGAGCCATATCAAGGTGCAGAGCTTGCTGCGGAAGTAGGAGCCATTTCGGCAGAGCATTTGTTAGTTGCTTCTGATGAGGGAATTCGAAAAATGGCTGAAGCGGGTACAATTGCTGTATTGCTGCCAGGGACTGCATTCTTTTTACGTGCACCTTTCGCAAGAGGGCGTCTAATGATTGACGAAGGAGTACCTGTAGCGATATCAACAGACTTTAACCCTGGATCATCCCCAACAATGAGTCTACCCTTTATTATGAATCTAGCTTGCATGCATATGGGTATGACATTGGAGGAAGTATTAACGGCAACAACGATTAATGCGGCATATGCACTAAATCGAGGCGAGCAAATTGGTTCCCTTGAAGCACATAAAAAAGCAGACGTACTTATCCTTGATGTTGCGAATTACAAGCAGCTGCAATACTTCTACGGCATGAACCATACACATACAGTAATCAAAAATGGGCAAGTTGTTGTACAAAACGGAATTCTACTGAAAGATCAATAATAATAATGGGCATAAATAAGGCGGAGATGCTTTATTTATGCTTTTTTTATAAATAAGTTGCAAATGTTTTGTTGAAAGATTATAATTTTGATAAATAGTAATTTAGGAATTACAAATTACTTAAACCTTGTAATTATTAAAGGGGTTATACAATGACAAAATTCCGTACCGAAGAAGAAGTGCTTGCACATTATGATTCTTCAAAATATCAAACACCTGATGGATATACAGCAGATATTGCCATTTTTACAATTACTTCAGAGAAAACAGAGGAAAAGGCACCGCCAAACATGACGTTAAAGATTATGTTAATTAAACGTGCTACTAAGGATACAGCTGGAAATCCCAATATTGAAGGAGGGAAATGGGCACTCCCAGGAGGCTTTGTAGATGCCAATCAAAAAGAAACGGCCTATATTGCAGCAAAGAGAGAATTAAAAGAAGAAACAAATGTAGAAGGTTTACATGTTCAACATTTTGGTGTTTACGATGAAATCGATCGAGACCCACGCGGTTGGATGATTTCGAATGCGTTTTATGCCATTGTTCCTGAGGCATATATTGAGCAACGCAAAGCGAATGATGATGCAGATGATGTAGAACTGTTTGACATAGAAAGTGTATTTACACTTCCATTAGCTTTTGATCACCGAAAAATCATTTCTGATGCGTTGCATTTTATTAAAAGGGATATGATACAAACAACTGTTGCCAAAAACTTTTTACCACAAGCGTTTACTTTATCTGAATTACAGCGGGTGCTCCTGACGGTTGGAGAAGATCCCCGGATATCAAATGATTCAGTATTTTTTACAAAAGCACCTAAATTACCTTTTATCGAAAAAGTGTTGGATGAGGAAGGTAACCCAAAGAAAACCAAGCGAAATTCATTTAGGCCTTCACAACTTTATACATTCAATGATTTTGAAATCGTGGAGTCCATATATCATTAGGAAAGAGACATCTTTCCTGATTGCTTTAAATAAAGTAATTTGTAATTTTAGTATTACTAATTAATAAATTGGAGTGATAATACGATGATGAAAAAACGCGCATTAATTAATATTGATTATACAGTGGATTTTGTTGCGACAGATGGAGCTCTTACTTGTGGAGAGCCTGGGCAGCTGCTCGAACATGCAAATGTTGATTTAACAAAGGAATTTATCAAGAGTGGTGATTTTACAGTATTTGCAATCGATGTTCATGAACAAGGGGATGTATACCACCCAGAAACCAAGCTATTCCCACCACATAATATTCGAAATACAAAGGGGAGAGATTTGTATGGTGCATTAAAACCATTATATGAAGCAAATAAAGAGCAAGATCACGTCTATTACATTGATAAAACGCGTTATTCTGCTTTTGCAGGAACAGATTTAGAATTGAAATTACGTGAAAGAGGAATTACTGAGCTTCACTTAATCGGTGTTTGTACAGATATCTGTGTTCTTCATACAGCAGTAGATGCTTATAATAAAGGGTTCGATATCGTCATTCATAAAAATGCTGTCGCCTCCTTTAATCAAACAGGACATGAGTGGGCATTGAATCATTTCGAGCATACACTAGGTGCTACTGTTATTTGACATGAATGGAGGGGAAAATATGAAATATGCGGATGATAGCTTCATGTTACACACAGATTTATATCAAATTAATATGGTGCAAACTTATTGGCAAGATGATGTTCATCAACGTCAAGCTGTTTTTGAGCTATATTTTAGAAAACTTCCATTTGGCAATGGTTATGCGGTATTTGCTGGCTTAAAAAAGGTTATTGATTTTATAAATAACTTTGGGTTCTCTCAAAGTGATATTCAATATTTGCGAGAAGAGGGGCAGTATCCAGAGGATTTTCTTCAATACCTTCAAGAGCTTAAGTTTACAGGGAGCATTAAGGGGATGAGAGAAGGAGAACTTGTTTTTGCCAACGAGCCTATCCTACGAATAGAAGCCCCATTAGCAGAAGCCCAATTAATTGAAACGCCCTTGTTAAATATCGTGAACTACCAAACGCTGATCGCGACAAAGGCTTCACGTATCAAACAAGTGACAGGTGAGGATATTGTAATGGAATTTGGTACCAGACGCGCACACGAATTTGATGCTGCTATTTGGGGAACTCGTGCTGCTTATATAGGCGGACTCTCCTCAACAAGCAATGTAAGAGCAGGGAAATTATTCGGCATTCCTGTGTCAGGAACACATGCCCATGCGATGATTCAAACCTATCGAGATGAGTATACTGCGTTTAAAAAATACGCAGCAGCACATAAAGACTGTGTTTTCTTAGTAGATACTTATGACACACTACGTTCTGGCGTTCCTAATGCTATCCGTGTAGCGAAGGAGCTAGGAAATCAAATTAATTTTATTGGTATCCGTTTAGACAGTGGCGATTTAGCCTATCTTTCAAAACAGGCAAGAAAAATGCTAGATGCTGCAGGATTTACAGCAGCTAAAATTATGGCTTCGAATGATTTAGACGAGTATACAATCATGCATTTAAAGTCGCAAGGGGCGCAAATTGATGCTTGGGGAATCGGAACTAAGCTGATTACAGCCTATGACCAAGCAGCTCTTGGTGGAGTATACAAATTAGTTTCGATAGAAAACGAAAGTGGAGAAATGGTAGATACCATTAAAATTTCAGCAAATCCTGAGAAAGTAACTACCCCAGGGCGTAAACGTGTTTACCGTATTATTAATACAGAGAATGGTCATGCTGAAGGAGATTATATTGCATTAGATAGTGAAAACATACAGCAAGAAGGAAGATTGAAAATGTTCCACCCTATTCATACGTATATTAGTAAATTTGTTACGAATTTTACGGCAAAAGAGTTACATGAAAGCATCGTAGAAAACGGAAATCTTGTTTATGAGGAGCCAACTATTCAAGAAACACAAAAATATGTAAAGGAAAATTTACATTTACTGTGGTGTGAATACAAACGAACAATGAATCCTGAAGAATATCCTGTCGATTTAAGTCAAGCATGTTGGGACAATAAAATGGCAAGCATACAATCAATAAAAGAAAAGGTTTCACAAGGAATCAATTCGAAATTTTAAAAGTAGCTGGTAGGAGGTAGAGACGATGGCGAGAATAGGCATTTATGGTTCATCATTTGATCCTATTACCAATGTTCATCTTTGGACAGCAAGCACTGTCGCGCACCGTTGTAAGTTAGATAAAGTTATTTTTTTGCCTTGTTCAAATAAACGCAAAGATAAAACCATCAAAACAGCCGATACACATCGTTGGAATATGCTTCAGTTAGCCATTGCTAAAGACGATCGTTTTATAGCAGATTCCTATGAGATGGATCAAGAAGGCTGGAATATCTACACATATGACACCATGAAATACTTTAGAGAAAAGAACCCAGAGGATGAGGTACATTTTATAATGGGTGCTGATTTACTAGTGGATATTGGTGCAGGGTTATGGAGAAAGGGCGACGCATTAGTAGCGGAAAATAAATTTATTGTAATGGCAAGACATGGCATCGATATGCTATCTACCATTAGTCGTTCCCCTATTTTAAGAAATAATGATGATGGAAGATTCCATCTTATAGATAAAGGGCTAGCGATGGAAATTAGCTCTACCTATATTCGTGAAGAATTTGCTATGGGGGGAGAACCGAGATACCTCTTGCCTACTGCTTGTTACAACTATATTAAAGAGCATCACCTTTATCTAAAATAATGAAAGAAAGTTTAAAAGTGTGGTTACGTGCCACACTTTTTTAATTTTGAAAAGATGGTGAATTTTATCATATGTGGCTCAGGGTAAGCTATAATAAACATAGCAATGGAATATAATTTTTTCGTCGTTAATAATTATTAATGATTAATGTTAGAAAGGAATTCATGAGTGTGCAGCTTACATTAACATTTCTTATTTTAGGAGCAACAATTTTCACATTTGTGACCAATAAAATACGAGCAGATCTTGTAGCCATTGTGTCACTTTTAGCTTTTGTCATTATGGATATTCTAACGCCAACAGAGGCATTAGCTGGCTTTTCAAACTCTGTAGTTTTAATGATTGCAGGGCTATTTGTCGTAGGTGCAGGAATTTTACGTACTGGCCTGGCAGGAATGGCAGGGCAACTTTTGCTTAAATGGTCGGGCAATAGTGAGCTGAAGCTATTTGTGCTACTACTTATTATTGTAGGATCTGTTGGTGCTTTTATGAGTAATACAGGTACTGTAGCATTAATGATGCCGATCGTTGTAAGTATAGCGATTAGTATGAAAGTTAGTCCTTCAAAATTTCTACTACCACTCTCCTATGTAGCAAGTCTTTCAGGTCTAATGACACTGATTGCATCACCAACTAATTTAATTGTCAGTCAGTTATTGGTTGATCGAGGCTATAACAAGCTTGGTTTTTTTGAAGTGACCCCTATCGGTATTGTGGGGATGATTGCAGGCATTACCTATTTAGTGCTTGTAAGGAATGTTCTATTACCAAAGGATCAAAACCGTACACAAACTAATGAAGGGTATAAACTTTCACCAAAGAAAATTATTAAGCAATATGACTTAAATAATCGTCTATTTAAAATCTCTGTTCCTGATGAGTCACCTATTATTGAAACCTCTTTAGCAGAATTAAAACTGCCAGCTAAGTATATGCTCTGTATGATGAAAATTCATCGTAAATCACAGGAGGGTATTAATTTACTACCGATGACTTATCAAGAAATGGCAGGCCCAACTAGTGTCATTCATGCTAAGGACGAGCTATACGTTCAAGGAGAGGTAGAGGATATTCGTCGTTTTGTTGAGGATTATCATCTTGAGATGCAAGGATTAGTAGAAGGGGAAGCCGATGAACTGGTATCGAAGCATCTTGGCATTGCGGAGGTATTGCTCACACCCAATTCGAGCTTTATCAATGAAACGGTTAGCTCTCTCGGATTCCGAGAAAAATATAATTTAAATATCATTGGCATTAATCGCAAGGGTGGATATAAGCTTCAGGATATGGTGTCTCACAAATTAAAATTTGGAGATGCAATATTAGTTCAGGGAGCATGGGATGAAATTCTTTTATTAGCAAGAGAAACTCAGGATGTCGTGGTTGTCGGGCAGCCGAAAGAACATGCAAGTGTAGCAGCAGCTACAGGCAAAGCTGGAATTGCAGGGATTATTATGTTGTTCATGATTATTTTGATGGCATTTGAAATTTTCCCTGCTGTAATTTCTGTAATGATTGGTGCCGTACTTATGATTTTAACAGGCTGCTTGAGAAACATGGAAGATGCCTATAGTAATATGAATTTTGAAAGTATTGTGCTAGTGGCTGCCATGTTGCCAATGGCGACAGCGTTAGAAAAAACAGGAGGCATGACCATTTTATCCGATGGTATTATTAATGCCTTAGGTGATTTCGGACCATATGGCGTGCTTATAGGCGTTTATATTTTGACAGCCATTTTCGGTCAATTTATTAGTAATACGGCAACTGCTGTATTGTTTGCACCGATTGCCATGAGTGCTGCCATTGCAATGGAGGTTAGTCCCACAACATTTATGATTGCAGTAGCAGTCGCAGCAAGTATGGCGTTTGCTACGCCAATTGCTTCCCCTACTAATGCATTGGTAATGACGGCAGGGGGCTACAAATTTATGGATTTTGTAAGAATAGGGGTACCATTACAAATTGTTATGTTTATTGTCATGATGATCGCCATCCCATTCTTTTTCCCATTTTAAAAACTCGGTTTCTCTACCGAGTTTTTTGTTTTATAAAAAGATCTATTATTTTTTTGTAGGAAATTATGATAAAATTATTTTTTAGTTAGCGGTATAACATTGAACTAGCTTATGGAGTAGATTTTTTTAATCATCCTTTTTGCAGTTGTTAATATAGGAAGTTTTTCTTTGATAATAAAAAAGTTAAATTTTTTTCTTGAAAAGTGTTGACCTTTTTAAAATAAGGGTGTAGTATTATACAAGTCGCCAGGGTGACACGCTAAAACAAAGCAAAACATGAACCTTGAAAACTGAACAAGCAAAACGTAATCAATAAAGTTTTAAGTAGCTAGCTTCGGCGAGTGAACGAAACAAAAATTTTGGACATCAAAATTGATGCCAGCAAAACAATTTGAGCTAATCAAATTTCTTTTATGGAGAGTTTGATCCTGGCTCAGGACGAACGCTGGCGGCGTGCCTAATACATGCAAGTCGAGCGAACAGAGAAGGAGCTTGCTCCTTCGACGTTAGCGGCGGACGGGTGAGTAACACGTGGGCAACCTACCCTATAGTTTGGGATAACTCCGGGAAACCGGGGCTAATACCGAATAATTTGTTTCACCTCATGGTGAAACACTGAAAGACGGTTTCGGCTGTCGCTATAGGATGGGCCCGCGGCGCATTAGCTAGTTGGTGAGGTAACGGCTCACCAAGGCGACGATGCGTAGCCGACCTGAGAGGGTGATCGGCCACACTGGGACTGAGACACGGCCCAGACTCCTACGGGAGGCAGCAGTAGGGAATCTTCCACAATGGGCGAAAGCCTGATGGAGCAACGCCGCGTGAGTGAAGAAGGATTTCGGTTCGTAAAACTCTGTTGTAAGGGAAGAACAAGTACAGTAGTAACTGGCTGTACCTTGACGGTACCTTATTAGAAAGCCACGGCTAACTACGTGCCAGCAGCCGCGGTAATACGTAGGTGGCAAGCGTTGTCCGGAATTATTGGGCGTAAAGCGCGCGCAGGTGGTTTCTTAAGTCTGATGTGAAAGCCCACGGCTCAACCGTGGAGGGTCATTGGAAACTGGGAGACTTGAGTGCAGAAGAGGATAGTGGAATTCCAAGTGTAGCGGTGAAATGCGTAGAGATTTGGAGGAACACCAGTGGCGAAGGCGACTATCTGGTCTGTAACTGACACTGAGGCGCGAAAGCGTGGGGAGCAAACAGGATTAGATACCCTGGTAGTCCACGCCGTAAACGATGAGTGCTAAGTGTTAGGGGGTTTCCGCCCCTTAGTGCTGCAGCTAACGCATTAAGCACTCCGCCTGGGGAGTACGGTCGCAAGACTGAAACTCAAAGGAATTGACGGGGGCCCGCACAAGCGGTGGAGCATGTGGTTTAATTCGAAGCAACGCGAAGAACCTTACCAGGTCTTGACATCCCGTTGACCACTGTAGAGATATAGTTTCCCCTTCGGGGGCAACGGTGACAGGTGGTGCATGGTTGTCGTCAGCTCGTGTCGTGAGATGTTGGGTTAAGTCCCGCAACGAGCGCAACCCTTGATCTTAGTTGCCATCATTTAGTTGGGCACTCTAAGGTGACTGCCGGTGACAAACCGGAGGAAGGTGGGGATGACGTCAAATCATCATGCCCCTTATGACCTGGGCTACACACGTGCTACAATGGACGATACAAACGGTTGCCAACTCGCGAGAGGGAGCTAATCCGATAAAGTCGTTCTCAGTTCGGATTGTAGGCTGCAACTCGCCTACATGAAGCCGGAATCGCTAGTAATCGCGGATCAGCATGCCGCGGTGAATACGTTCCCGGGCCTTGTACACACCGCCCGTCACACCACGAGAGTTTGTAACACCCGAAGTCGGTGAGGTAACCTTTTGGAGCCAGCCGCCGAAGGTGGGATAGATGATTGGGGTGAAGTCGTAACAAGGTAGCCGTATCGGAAGGTGCGGCTGGATCACCTCCTTTCTAAGGATTATTTCGGAATACAAACCTTGGGTTTGTAAGATTACGTTTTGCGTTCAGTTTTGAAGGTTCATTCTTTCTGAATGAAACACTTCAAAACTTGTTCTTTGAAAACTGGATAAAACGACATTGAAATTGTAACAAACACATTTATTTTTTAAGTTTTTTATAGGCTTAATAACTTGGTTAAGTTATTAAGGGCGCACGGCGAATGCCTTGGCACTAGGAGCCGAAGAAGGACGGCACTAACACCGATATGCTTCGGGGAGCTGTAAGTGAGCTTTGATCCGGAGATTTCCGAATGGGGGAACCCACTACGTTTAATCGCGTAGTATCTTGACGTGAATACATAGCGTCTTGAAGGCAGACCCAGGGAACTGAAACATCTAAGTACCTGGAGGAAGAGAAAGAAAAATCGATTCCCTGAGTAGCGGCGAGCGAAACGGGAAGAGCCCAAACCAAGAGGCTTGCCTCTTGGGGTTGTAGGACACTCAATACGGAGTTACAAAAGAGCGAGTTAGATGAAGCGACTTGGAAAGGTCCGCCAGAGCAGGTAAAAGCCCTGTAGTCGAAAGTTCGTTCCCTCCTGAGTGGATCCTGAGTACGGCGGAACACGTGAAATTCCGTCGGAATCCGGGAGGACCATCTCCCAAGGCTAAATACTACCTAGTGACCGATAGTGAACCAGTACCGTGAGGGAAAGGTGAAAAGCACCCCGGAAGGGGAGTGAAAGAGATCCTGAAACCGTGTGCCTACAAGTAGTTAGAGCCCGTTAATGGGTGATAGCGTGCCTTTTGTAGAATGAACCGGCGAGTTACGATTACGTGCGAGGTTAAGCTTTAGAAGGCGGAGCCGCAGCGAAAGCGAGTCTGAATAGGGCGAAATAGTACGTGGTCGTAGACCCGAAACCAGGTGATCTACCCATGTCCAGGGTGAAGGTGAGGTAACACTTACTGGAGGCCCGAACCCACGCACGTTGAAAAGTGCGGGGATGAGGTGTGGGTAGCGGAGAAATTCCAATCGAACTTGGAGATAGCTGGTTCTCTCCGAAATAGCTTTAGGGCTAGCCTCGTGATGAGAATACTGGAGGTAGAGCACTGTTTGGACTAGGGGGCCATCCCGGTTTACCGAATTCAGACAAACTCCGAATGCCAGATATTTATACACGGGAGTCAGACTGCGAGTGATAAGATCCGTAGTCAAAAGGGAAACAGCCCAGACCACCAGCTAAGGTCCCAAAGTAATCGTTAAGTGGAAAAGGATGTGGCGTTGCACAGACAACCAGGATGTTGGCTTAGAAGCAGCCATCATTTAAAGAGTGCGTAATAGCTCACTGGTCGAGTGACGCTGCGCCGAAAATGTATCGGGGCTAAACGATTCACCGAAGCTGTGGATTGACATCTACGATGTCAGTGGTAGGAGAGCGTTCTAAGTGCGTTGAAGTCAGACCGGAAGGACTGGTGGAGCGCTTAGAAGTGAGAATGCCGGTATGAGTAGCGAAAGACGGGTGAGAATCCCGTCCACCGTATGACTAAGGTTTCCTGAGGAAGGCTCGTCCGCTCAGGGTTAGTCGGGACCTAAGCCGAGGCCGATAGGCGTAGGCGATGGACAACAGGTTGATATTCCTGTACCACCTCCTCACCGTTTGAGAAATGGGGGGACGCAGTAGGATAGGGTAAGCGCGCTGTTGGATATGCGCGTCCAAGCAGTAAGGCGTGTGTGTAGGCAAATCCGCACACTGTAACGTTGAGCTGTGATGGCGAGTCCGTATGGACGAAGTTCCTGATTTCACACTGCCAAGAAAAGCCTCTATCGAGGTGAGAGGTGCCCGTACCGCAAACCGACACAGGTAGTCGAGGAGAGAATCCTAAGGTGTGCGAGAGAACTCTCGTTAAGGAACTCGGCAAAATGACCCCGTAACTTCGGGAGAAGGGGTGCTCTTGAGCGTGCAAGCGCATGAGAGCCGCAGTGAATAGGCCCAGGCGACTGTTTAGCAAAAACACAGGTCTCTGCAAAACCGTAAGGTGACGTATAGGGGCTGACGCCTGCCCGGTGCTGGAAGGTTAAGAGGAGTGGTTAGCGCAAGCGAAGCTGCGAATTGAAGCCCCAGTAAACGGCGGCCGTAACTATAACGGTCCTAAGGTAGCGAAATTCCTTGTCGGGTAAGTTCCGACCCGCACGAAAGGCGTAACGATCTGGGCACTGTCTCAACGAGAGACTCGGTGAAATTATAGTACCTGTGAAGATGCAGGTTACCCGCGACAGGACGGAAAGACCCCGTGGAGCTTTACTGTAGCCTGATATTGAATTTTGGTACAACTTGTACAGGATAGGTAGGAGCCAGAGATCTCGGAGCGCCAGCTTCGAAGGAGGCGTCGGTGGGATACTACCCTGGTTGTATTGAAATTCTAACCCATGCCCCTTAGCGGGGCAGGAGACAGTGTCAGGCGGACAGTTTGACTGGGGCGGTCGCCTCCTAAAAGGTAACGGAGGCGCCCAAAGGTTCCCTCAGAATGGTTGGAAATCATTCGTAGAGTGTAAAGGCACAAGGGAGCTTGACTGCGAGACCTACAAGTCGAGCAGGGTCGAAAGACGGGCTTAGTGATCCGGTGGTTCCGCATGGAAGGGCCATCGCTCAACGGATAAAAGCTACCCCGGGGATAACAGGCTTATCTCCCCCAAGAGTCCACATCGACGGGGAGGTTTGGCACCTCGATGTCGGCTCATCGCATCCTGGGGCTGTAGTCGGTCCCAAGGGTTGGGCTGTTCGCCCATTAAAGCGGTACGCGAGCTGGGTTCAGAACGTCGTGAGACAGTTCGGTCCCTATCCGTCGTGGGCGTAGGAAATTTGAGAGGAGCTGTCCTTAGTACGAGAGGACCGGGATGGACACACCGCTGGTGTACCAGTTGTCTTGCCAAAGGCATCGCTGGGTAGCTATGTGTGGACGGGATAAGTGCTGAAAGCATCTAAGCATGAAGCCCCCCTCAAGATGAGATTTCCCATTACGCAAGTAAGTAAGATCCCTCAAAGACGATGAGGTAGATAGGTTCGAGGTGGAAGTGTGGTGACACATGGAGCTGACGAATACTAATCGATCGAGGACTTAACCAAAACGTTTGACACATTCAATGCACGTTTATCCAGTTTTGAAAGAATAAGTCTTTCAACTGAATAAGTGAAGTGATGATGGCAAAGAGGTCACACCCGTTCCCATACCGAACACGGAAGTTAAGCTCTTTAGCGCCGATGGTAGTTGGGGGTTTCCCCCTGTGAGAGTAGGACATCGCTTCGCTTATTTTTTGTGGAGGATTAGCTCAGCTGGGAGAGCATCTGCCTTACAAGCAGAGGGTCGGCGGTTCGAGCCCGTCATCCTCCACCATTATGGTCCCGTGGTGTAGCGGTTAACATGCCTGCCTGTCACGCAGGAGATCGCCGGTTCGATCCCGGTCGGGACCGCCATTATTATTGCCGGTGTAGCTCAGTTGGTAGAGCAACTGACTTGTAATCAGTAGGTCGTGGGTTCGACTCCTATCGCCGGCACCATTCCCTTGGAGGGGTAGCGAAGTGGCTAAACGCGGCGGACTGTAAATCCGCTCCTTAGGGTTCGGCGGTTCGAATCCGTCCCCCTCCACCATTTTAGGGGCATAGTTCAACGGTAGAATAGAGGTCTCCAAAACCTTTGGTGTGGGTTCGATTCCTACTGCCCCTGCCAGGTATTGAGGTACTCGTTCATATATAGCTATTATTTTATAGTGGCGATTGTGGCGAAGTGGTTAACGCATCGGATTGTGGTTCCGACATTCGTGGGTTCGATTCCCATCAGTCGCCCCATTTCAAAATTGGGGTATAGCCAAGCGGTAAGGCAACGGATTTTGATTCCGTCATGCCTAGGTTCGAATCCTAGTACCCCAGCCATTTTTTATTTTACGAGCCATTAGCTCAGTTGGTAGAGCATCTGACTTTTAATCAGAGGGTCGAAGGTTCGAGTCCTTCATGGCTCATCATTTTTTAATTAATATGCGCCCGTAGCTCAATTGGATAGAGCGTCTGACTACGGATCAGAAGGTTATGGGTTCGACTCCTGTCGGGCGCGCCAATAAATTCACGTTTACGGAATGTAGCTCAGCTTGGTAGAGCACTTGGTTTGGGACCAAGGGGTCGTAGGTTCGAATCCTGTCATTCCGACCATCTTTCATGATAAATGGGGCCTTAGCTCAGCTGGGAGAGCGCCTGCCTTGCACGCAGGAGGTCAGCGGTTCGATCCCGCTAGGCTCCACCATTTTAATATTTTTGGAGGTATACCCAAGTCTGGCTGAAGGGATCGGTCTTGAAAACCGACAGGCGGGTAACACCGCGCGGGGGTTCGAATCCCTCTACCTCCTCCATTTTCCGGGTCAGTAGCTCAGTTGGTAGAGCATTAGATTGAAGCTCTAAGTGTCGGCGGTTCGATTCCGTCCTGACCCACCATTATTGCGGGTGTAGTTTAATGGTAAAACCTCAGCCTTCCAAGCTGATGTCGTGAGTTCGATTCTCATCACCCGCTCCAAAATGGGCCTATAGCTCAGCTGGTTAGAGCGCACGCCTGATAAGCGTGAGGTCGATGGTTCGAGTCCATTTAGGCCCATCATTATTCCGAAGTAGCTCAGTTGGTAGTAGCACCTGACTGTTAATCAGGTTGTCGCAGGTTCGAGTCCTGCCTTCGGAGCCACGGCCCGTTGGTCAAGTGGTTAAGACACCGCCCTTTCACGGCGGTAACACGGGTTCGAATCCCGTACGGGTCATCAAGCATGTAGCACAGATGTGTGTTACATGCTTTTTTCTATTTTCTTTAAGTACATTCTCCTTTTTCATGTTGTTGAAAAAAGATCATGTCATTAGTAGAAAAAGACCTTTTAGCAAGGTGAGGGGTTGATTTCCGTTCCGCCAGCGTCCTTTCCAGGGGGCGTCCGATGAGCCGCTTCACTCACTAGCGTTCGCTCCAGGGTCTCCTTTGTGACGCTAAATCCCTTAGGAGTGACGCTGGCTCCACTCCAATCAACCATGTGCAAAAGTGTCTTTTCCTTATCTTACATACTAACCGTAGCGATCAAAATAGCCCATGATTTGTATAATTAGATAGGCTCTTATTTTCATTGTGTAGTGACAACACCCCTTCATAAAGGGTAGTGAAGACCTTCACTTTATTTGAAAACCTTTGCTAAAAAAGTTAACATTTTGTAGGTTGGAGTGGAGGGCTACTTGACTCCCGTGGGATAGCGAGACAGGCGAGCCCCTGCACGGAGCGGTAGCAGAGGAAGCGGCTCGGCGCTCGCCCACAGGAAAGCAAGTAGCCTGCAACGGAAATCCGTTTTCACCTTTCACAAAAATTCTATTGTTAGTTTTGTTTTTCAACACTATGTAGATTCTCTTTACGAAAGAGAATCTACAGATTAAATTTGAACAAACTATTTCATATATAAAATATGTATGTTTTTTCAAGTACTATTTTCATGGTGCTTGTTGTTTTGTTCCTCTAATATGAGGATAAGTGGAGGAATCGATATGAATATACAGGAGATACAGCAATTTTTAAGTTTATACCAGACAGAACAAAATAAATCAGAACTTTGGTTAAAGAATAGATTACAGGAAGTTGAAAATGCAGGTGAATATTACCCAACAACTGAGGAGCTAGTTTTTGGTGCACGAGTGGCATGGCGTAATAGCAATAAATGTATCGGACGTCTATTTTGGCAGTCACTGCATGTGGTAGATGCACGTGATGTTTTAGATGAACAGGATATTTTTCAAAAATTACTAGAACATATTGATTATGCAACAAATTGTGGGAAGATCCGTCCAACTATAACAGTGTTTGCTTCAGATAGAGTAAGGATTTGGAATCATCAACTTATCCGTTATGCAGGCTATGAAACAGAAGCAGGCGTTATTGGAGATTCGCAATCCATTGAGTTTACAAAAGTATGTAAATCTCTGGGATGGAAAGGTAAAGGAACGGCTTTTGATGTGCTACCACTCATTATACAGGTGGATGATCGCGCTCCCAAAATGTATGTAATCCCTGAAGAATATATAGTAGAGGTCTCAATCCGCCATCCAGAGTTAGTGGATGTGGAGAAGTTAGGGATGAAATGGTATGCCGTACCCATAATTTCGAGTATGCGTTTTCAAATGGCAGGTATTGATTTTCAAGCTGCTCCATTTAATGGCTGGTATATGGGAACAGAAATCGGTGCACGCAATTTAGCAGATCATGAGCGCTATAACATGCTACCTGCTATTGCAGAAATTTTTAATCTTGATACAACCAAACAAGCGTCTCTTTGGCGTGATCGTGCATTAGTGGAACTTAATATTGCTGTTCTTCACTCATTTAAAGAAGATGGTGTGAGCATTGTTGATCATCATACAGCGGCTCAGCAATTTAAATTGTTTGAGGAAGCAGAAAAATCAGCAGAAAGAGAAGTTACAGGCAACTGGACATGGTTAATCCCGCCACTTTCGCCTGCAACGACTCATATATTCCATAAACCCTATGTAAATATATATCATACACCAAATTATTTTTATCAAAAGCCGTGCTATTAGCAGTAAAGGAGATGTTTACCTTCCTAATAATTTTGAAAATTAATTTCCAAATTACATGTTGAGGAGAGGGCGTTTACTATGTTAGACCAGCAAATCCCGAATATCCCATGGAGACAATTGACGACACCTTATGGTAGAGGAACAACCATCCCTCAGCTGATTGAACAGGAGCAATATCCACAGCTAGCTGCGTTAATTGAACATCAAGGTACACTATGGCAGGTGACACCCTGGGTTTTGCTTCTTCTTTTAAAAAAGCTAGCTAGTAAAAATACGGAGGATATCTCCTTACAAGAATTACAGTTATATTTGGCTGTGGCACATGCTATTACAAAGGATTATCTAGACTCAGTCAATACTGTTGAAACCATGCAGGAGCTATTAGATACTAACTATTTATGGTCAGAAAATGAGGACAATGATGAGCAGGAGTGGGAGGAAGAAACGCCAAAGGGCTATGGGCAGCAAGCTTTTGTAGGCTATTATTATTTTAGTTATTTACTCCTACAAGAGGCTATTCCTATTTTTTCTGCTATGACAGTTCATAGTAATGAAGCAAAAGAATGTCTTGCAGAATTGCTAACATTACTACAGCAATCTGACCATTAAACAATGCGTAAACGTATACACCATATAGAAATAAAGCAGATGGGGAACCTGAACCATCTGCTTTATTTATTAATGCACATATTCATCCTTGGAGGCTCTCATTGAGCAAAAGAAGAGTAATATTGCCACAACGACAAAGAGCCATCCCGCAATATTCCAGCCACCAAAGAAATCATGCAAGTAGCCAAAAAGAATAGGACCAATTGCGGCAAATAAATAACCCAAAGATTGTGCAAAGCCTGATAAATCAGCTGCCTCAAATGCAGTACGAGTGCGGAGAGTGAAGAACATCATTGCTAGGGCGAATGAAGAACCTCCTGCTAACCCTAGAAGGACCATCCACAGTACACCAAGACTAGTCCATTCCATGACAACACCAACAAACCCTACTAAATAGAAAGATGTAAACATCAATACAAGGGGGCGTTGTGAAGTCATTTTACCTGCAATTATAGGCACAGCTAAAGCCATTGGTACTTGTGAGAATTGCATGATGGAAAACATCCAACCGGCCTTGTCAGGAGCTAGCCCTTGGGCAATATAGATCTCGGGAATCCAAGCTGCAGTCGTGTAGAATAATAAAGACTGTAACCCCATTGCGCCTGTGACAGCCCAAGTAACAGGTGATTTCCATAAAGGTGTACCTGTCTTTTTAGATGTAGTAACTGGTTCGGGTTTATTTGATTTTAATTGAGGTATCCAAATTAAGATTGTAATGAGAACGAGTACGAGTGCAATGGACAGCGCACCTTGCCAGCCTAACGATGAATTGGCTATAGGATAGCTAATACCAGCACCAAGACCAGCAGTTAAATTCATGGACATGGTGAAAAAGGCCATCAATAAACCGACATGGTATGGAAATTTTAATTTTAATAATCCTGGAATAAGTACATTTCCAAAAGAAATGGCTACGCCAATTAGCACAGTACCTAATAGAAGTAACTCTGTTGTACCGAGTGAACGTAGGACAATCCCAAAGGCCAATAGAAAAGTTGATAAAAATAATGTTAGCTCAAGCCCTAGTTTGCGTGCTACAACTGGTGCAAATGGAGATATAATAGCAAAAGCAAGCAATGGAATCGTTGTTAGAAAGCCTGCCAATACATTAGATATCCCAAGATCTTCACGGATAAAGGATATAATTGGGCCAACAACAGTTAGTGGCATTCGTAATGTAGAGGCTATAAAGATAACTCCGAAAACTAAAAGTAAGGTTGTTCCTTTCCAGCTAATTTTTTTACTAGGATAACTAGCGGAATGATCATTTGTAGTCAAAATAAAATCCCCCCTAATCATAACCATTCTAATTGAACTACTATAACACTTTATCACACTATTAAAAATAGTAGAAGATTCATAAAATACAGAACATTTTCCGTTATATTGAAATGTCTATGGTCTTATGTTAGTATAATAAACATCATAAATTTAATAATTATATGCCTCATGTTTGTATTGAGGTAGAGGTCGCGATATTTATAAGTATGCTAATTGAAATGACAAGCATTGATGAAATTAGCTGAAAGGAAATATTGCCGAAGTGTGAGGGGACTTGAAAACCTCATGCTGGGGCTGTCTCCGAAAGGAACAGAACTGTCACGTTTGCACAACGTGTTGAGCTATCATTTAGGAAAAACTGAGGATTAACGTAGCCATCACAGTGTATATGTGATGGCATTTTTTTGCCTCATAAATAGGAAGGAAGCTATATCGTGAGTGAAATAAAAGTAAATCAGCTTGGTCATAAAGCACCGAAGCTGAAAAAAGAATTAAAAAGCCGCCATATTACAATGATTTCTTTAGGCGGTACAATCGGTACGGGGCTATTTTTAGCCAGTGGTGGTGCTATTGCACAGGCAGGACCTGGGGGCGCATTGCTGGCCTATGCCTTAATCGGTATTATGGTATATTTTTTAATGACGAGCTTAGGGGAAATGGCTGCGTATATGCCATCATCAGGTTCATTTAGTACCTACGCAACCAAATTTGTAGATCCTGCTTTAGGATTTGCATTAGGCTGGAACTATTGGTATAACTGGGCAATCACAATTGCTGCAGAAATCGCTGCCGTGTCATTAATTATGAAATATTGGTTCCCAGATAGCTCATCAGCACTGTGGACAGTATTATTTATTGCTGTTGTACTGACGTTTAATTTACTATCCGTAAAAAGTTATGGTGAAAGTGAATATTGGTTTGCCATGATTAAAGTCGTAACGGTCATCGTTTTTATTATCATTAGCTTACTAATGATTTTTGGTATTTTAGGTGGGCAGGCTCCTGTAGGTTTCACTAATTTCTTTATTAGTGATGGGCCATTCCATGGTGGCTTCCTTGCTACATTTGGTATTTTCCTAGCTGCTGGATTTTCATTCCAAGGGACAGAATTACTTGGAATTACAGCTGGTGAAACAGATGATCCTGGTAAAAATATTCCGAAGGCTGTTAAATCTGTATTTTGGCGTATTCTTTTGTTTTATATTTTAGCGATTGGTGCAATTGGGATGCTGATTCCATTCACAGATGAACGTTTATTATCAGAAGATATCGCAGTATCACCGTTTACACTAGTGTTTGACCGCCTAGGTATTGCCTTTGCTGCTTCATTAATGAATGCCATTATTTTAACGGCTATGCTGTCAGCAGGAAATTCAGGCCTGTATGCATCTTCTCGTATGCTATGGCAATTAGCGGTGGAAGGACATGCACCTAAATTTTTCGCAAAGCTAAGTCGTCGAGGTATTCCGATTTATGCACTGATGGCAACATTAGCTGTAGGTTGTTTAGCATTTTTAGCGTCATTCTTTGGTGATGGAGTGGTTTATATCTGGCTATTAAATGCCTCTGGAATGTCAGGCTTTATTGCATGGCTGGGTATTGCATTTAGTCATTATCGTTTCCGTCGAGCGTTTGATGCACAGGGCTTAGATCCAAAGTTATTACCTTATAAAGCCAAATTATATCCATTTGGACCATTATTTGCTTTTACCGTTTGTATGATCGTAGTCATTGGACAAAATTACACAGCCTTTACAGGTGATAAAATTGATTGGTATGGCATCCTTGTTTCGTATATCGGGATTCCACTATTTTTAGCACTATGGTTTGGCTATAAAATAAAGCACAAAACCAAAATGCTGCCACTTAAAGATTGTGATTTAAAAGTTGAAGAGTAAATAATAGAGCTGTTCTGTAAACCAAAGAGTGATGGGTTTATAGGACAGCTCTTTTTCGACACTCATGAACAAAATCTCTCAAAATAAACATCATAAATATGGTAATGTAATATAGATATGGAAATTTAGAGTTGGCAGGGAGAGGTGTATGATAGTGCAAAAGCATATTTTACTCGTAGAAGATGATGAAGCCATTCGTGAAATGGTCGATAATTACTTAACAATGGAAGGTTTCTCTGTCACAACAACGACCAATGGCGAAGAAGCATTACGAAGTTGTTTAGAAAATACCTTTGATTTAATCATCCTAGATATTATGATTCCTAAACTAAATGGATTAGAAGTATTAAAGATTATTCGAGAGCAGGCAGCACTTCCTATCATTATTATGTCTGCAAAAGACAGCGATGTTGATAAAGCATTGGGCTTAGGATTAGGAGCAGATGATTATATTGCTAAACCCTTTTCTATGCTAGAATTTTCGGCACGTGTAAAGGCTGTTATCAGAAGAGCTACAAAATACTCTAGTCAGGATAACCAAAAGCAAGATGTCCTAGAAATTGATAATTTAAAGATAGATATTGTTAATTACGCAATAGCAAAGAACGGGCAAGAGGTAAAGCTGACATCAAAGGAATTTTCTATTTTAAAGTTGTTTGTGACAAATCGTCATCGGGTTTTTACCAAAGAGCAAATTTATCAGATGATATGGAAAGATGCTTACTACGGCGATGAAAATATTATAAATGTACATATAAGAAGACTACGCGAAAAAATAGAAGATGACCCGTCAAATCCTCTATATATTAAAACCCTATGGGGAATCGGCTATAAGTTTGAGGGTTAAGAATATGATGATATTTCTATTACTAATAGTGGTATTGCTAATGGGGATTATTATTTTTCAATGGAAAGTCAAAAAGGAACAAGATCGCACTATCCAATACATGCATAGAAAATTACAAGTAATTGTGAATGAACAGACTTATGAACAGATTTTAGTAGCAACTACAAATTCAGAAATTCAACAGTTACTTATTACAATGAATACCGTACTAGATCAGCATCAAAAAATCCAAGCAACACATCAGAAAATGGAAAATTCCATGAAAAAGATGTTGGCAAACATTTCGCATGATCTTAAAACGCCTTTAACGGTTGTATTAGGCTATATTGAGATGCTTCAACTTCAGAGCTCGATTAGTGAGGAGGAACGCCAACGATTACTTACGGGTGTTCATGCTAAAACTTTAGAAGTATTAAAAATTATTCATACATTTTTTGATCTGGCGAAATTAGAGGCTGGAGATACAGATTATCCAATCACTAAAATCAATGTCAGTGAAATCTGTCGTAAAAATATATTATCTTTTTATGATCTGGTTACCTCAATGGGATTAGATATTAAGATTGATATCCCAGAGCGCCCTATGTATGCACTCGGTAATGAAGAAGCATTAGATAGAGCCCTAAACAATCTACTGTCTAATGCTATTGCATATGGAGCAGATGGCCATGTCATTGGAATTACCGTAAGAAATGATGAAGCCAATATTGATATTGATGTGTGGGATTGTGGCAAGGGCATTGATGAATATCATATCGATAGCGTTTTTGAAAGGATGTATACACTAGAGGATTCTCGAAATAAATCCTTCCAAGGTAGTGGTTTGGGACTAACGATTACAAAGCGACTAGTAGAAATAATGAATGGCTCCATTCGGTTATCGAGTATTCCCTATGAAAAAACCATTTTTACCATTTCGTTAAAACGAATGATGTATTGAATCCATTATGCTTGTAGAGCTTTAATGCTTTGCAGGCTTTTTTACTTAAGAAATTTGTAAGAATGCAGTAATAAAATAGAGAGTTTCATTTTTTATAATGAACGTAGTCACAATTGAGGGAGAGAATTACATGACATACATTGTAAAAACAAACCAGCTTACGAAAGTCTACGATGGAAAAGAAGTTGTTTCTGCTGTCAATATGAACGTTAAGAAGGGAGAGATTTATGGATTTTTAGGTCCTAATGGTGCGGGTAAAACCACTGTTATGAAGATGCTAACTAATCTAACGAAACCTACAAGTGGGGATGTAGAGATTTTAGGGGAGAAATTGACAGACCGATCCTATGAAATACTAAAAAGAATGGGATCAATTATTGAATATCCTATTTTCTATGAAAAATTAACGGCTAGTGAGACTCTGGAACTACATTGTGAATACATGGGTTATTATGATAAGAAAGAAATTGCGCATGTTCTTAATTTAGTAAAGTTATCGAATACAGAAAATAAGCAGGTTAAAGATTTTTCTCTGGGGATGAAACAGAGATTAGGCATTGCACGAGCTATTATTACAAAGCCAGAGTTACTTATATTAGATGAACCCATTAATGGATTGGACCCAGTAGGGATAAAGGAGTTAAGAGAGCTTTTCAAGATGCTTTGTAAGGAGTATGGCATAACCATTATTATTTCTAGTCATATTCTGGCTGAAATAGAACAATTGGTCGATACGATAGGTGTTATTAAGAATGGTAGGCTCATCACTGAGGTAGCAATGGATACAATCAATCGTGATCAGGTCAATTATACGGAAGTGATCGTAAGTGATGGGAAAAAGGCAGCGTTTATTATTGAAAGTGAATTGAAGATTACTAATTTCAAGCTGATGGATGATAACTCTATACGTATTTATGACTCAACAGTATCCCAGCAAACCCTATCTAGAGCATTAATTGAACATGGCGTTGAGATTGAGGAGATTAGTAAAAAAACAAGTTCATTAGAGGATTATTTCTTAAAGCTAATCAATGGAGGCGTTGTTCATGCTTAATTTAATGCGTTTGGAAATGAAAAAATTTCATTTAGGGTCCTATGTTAAAGGAGCCATTATTGCTAATTTTGTTATTCTTGGGTTTTTGTTTATGATTTTATTTATTTCTAAAGTAGAGGGAGATCCAGGGCTTGAAAATTATGAGGTTGCTTTAAGTGTCATTGATTCCTTTGTAAGAGCAGTTTTTATTATTTTTGCTTCTACGTTAATAGCTAAGTTAATCATCGGAGAATATAAATTTAAAACCATCACATTAGCCTTTATGTATCCTATAAGTAGAAAGAAATTAATGGTCGCAAAGCTTGCCATTGTCATGCTATTTACATTCACCATGATCATTATCTCCAATGCTCTTATTACAACAATTTTTTGTGTCATTAGCGATCGATATGAATTAATTCCTGATGTACTATCAAGTTCTTTAATTATCCAGCACATACCTTCTATATTGATGAATGCGATTGCCGCCTCAGGTATAGCTTTAATCCCATTGTATTTCGGGATGAGAAAATACTCCATACCGACAACGATTATTTCATCTATTATAATTGTATCTGTAACTTCGTCTAATTCAGGTAACTTTACTTTAAACGATATTATTATTATTCCAATTACTTTAGCAATCGTGGGTCTTGGTATTGCCTATTTAGCCATACGGAATGTTGAGAAGGTTGATGTGTAATCGAAAAAAACAGGTACTCAATTTTTAAGAGTACCTGGTTTTTTATTACGCAAATATTGTTTCCCACAGTAAATAGATATTCAATGCCACAACGATGACAACTACAAACCAACCTAAAATAGTTGTAATACGATGATTGACTAAACTGCCCATGATGTCGCGTTTGCTTGTAAACATGACAAGTGGGACCAGGGCAAATGCAATACCGAAAGATAACACAACCTGACTTAGAACGAGAGCATAGGTTGCGTTCACCCCTGATGCAATAATGACTAGCGGAGGCACCATAGTAATCGCTCTTCGTAAATAAAGTGGTATTTTTCTTTGAATAAATCCTTGCATGACTACGTCGCCTGCTAAAGTTCCTACGGAGGAGCTAGCTAGCCCTGCAATGAGTAAACCTAAGCCAAAGGAAATAGCTGCCATTGGGCCGAGCGCCTCTTTTAAGCCATTATAGGCTACATCTAAATCTTCTACTACCATGCCTTGTGTGTGGAATACTGCTGCGGCAATAATGAGCATGCTCATATTGATGGCACCAGCAATAATCATAGCGATGATAATGTCGATAAATTCAAAACGGAAAATACGTTTCTTTTCATCCTCATTACGACCAATAATACGACTTTGTGTTAACGAAGAATGTAAGTAAATAGCATGAGGCATAACGGTTGCACCTAAAATACCTGTTGCTAGTAATAGCGAATCTACACCTTCAAAGTGTGGCGTGAACATGCCAATCGCTACATCGCCCCATGCTGGCTGGGCTAAAAATGTTTGGAAGGCAAATGCTAATACAACAATTAAAACCATGCCTGAGATACCTGCCTCAAAGGCTCTAAATCCTCTTCTTTGCAGCTCTAAAATAGCGAATGAACCCACCGCTGTAATCAATGCTGCGGGAAGCATAGGAATATTGAAAAGTAAATAAAGCCCTAATGCTGCCCCGATAAATTCAGCGAGGTCAGTGGCAATGATGACCAATTCAGCCTGTATCCATAAAAAGATAGATGTTTTTTTAGAAAAATGCTCGCGTGCTACTTCAGGTAAATTCTTTCCTGTCGCAATGCCAAGCTTGGCAGACAGGGATTGAATTAACACGGCCATTAAATTAGAAAAGGCTATAACCCAAAGTAGCAAATAGCCGTATTGAGAACCTGCTGTAATGTTTGTAGCAAAATTACCAGGGTCGATATAGGCGACTGCTGCAATGAAAGCAGGTCCTAAAAATGGTAAAAATCGTCGCCAACCTTTTATATCTCCATCTAAAACCGCCTCTGCAGACGGTTTTGTGACTTTTTTGTAAACCATATTGTTCCCTCGTTTCAAAAAGTATCATTAACGAAATAAAGTTTCCTATAGGAAAATAAGATATTAGTATTCTAACGCTAGGAATAAAAAAAGTGAAGTAGTTTGTTTTATCTTTCTTTATAAGTATGTGTCATTCTCATCATTTTCTAATTAGACTTTCACCACTTGTATCGTATACGATGAAAAGAAAAGGCGAAGGACGGATTCGACATGACGCATCGAATTTTAATTATTGAAGATGAAGAAAATATTGCCAGAGTGCTACAACTGGAGCTTCAATTTGAAGGGTATGAGGCAGAAATGGCCCATACAGGAGCAGAAGGCTTACTACAATACCGTGAGCAGCAATGGGATTTAATTTTACTTGATATCATGCTACCTGAGATGAGCGGTATTGATGTGCTAAAGCGGATTCGTGCAACAGAATCCCAGACGCCTGTTATCATGTTGACTGCCAAAAGCGAGGTAGAGGATAAGGTAAAGGGCTTGGATTTAGGAGCCAATGATTATGTGACAAAGCCTTTTGAAATTGAGGAGCTGCTGGCACGTATTCGCAATGCTTTACGATTTTCGCAGAAGGTCAGTCCAAAGCAAGTTGCCCTTATATTTGGCCATTTATCGATAAACGAGCAAACAAGGGAAGTTGTCTATTTTGATAAGGAAATTCAGCTGACACCTCGTGAGTATGATTTGCTGTTCTATTTACTGAAACATCCCAAACAAGTACTGACAAGAGAGCAAATACTAGAGGCTGTGTGGGGCTATGATTATTATGGGGATACAAATGTTGTGGATGTTTATATACGTTATGTCCGTCAAAAGCTTGAAGCTGCCAATGCTACACCTCTTATTCAAACGGTTCGAGGTGTTGGGTATGTGCTAAAGGAACACAGTTATGAGACTTAAAACAAAAATTCATCTACTAACAACATTGCTAATGCTAGTTATAGTAGTGGCAACAAATAGTGGAATTTATTTGTTGTATGAGAAATTTGCCTATGATACGGAATATAATCAGCTCCAGACACGGGCAAATGATTTAAGCGCTACACTGAGTCAGTTAAATGCACAAACCAACCTACAGCAAGTATTAAGAGCGTATATGCCAACAGATGGCGCTGTCTATATTTATGAAGGTGAGCGTTTGAAAACAAAGGTTCAGGCTACTCTTGAAATGCAAGAAGGTCCTTCTATTACCTACACAATGCCTGCTATTTGGATAGACGGAACGGTTGTGGACATAACATTACAGCAATCTATGGAAGAAGTAGAGCGGACATTAGATTTGTTAAAGGTCATATTGATTGTTGTATCGATTATGGCAACAGTTCCGATTTTCCTAGCGAGCTTAGTACTTGGGCGTCTTATTTTATTACCGCTAGAACGTTTAAATGAGACCATGCGCAAAAGTGCATCTACTGGGAAATATGAAAAAATAGATATCGCAGAAAAAGGTGGAGACGAGTTAACAAATATTAATCGTACTTTCAATATGATGATGGAGAAGCTTGAGCAGCATTATCAAAAGCAACAAGAATTTGTATCAAACGCCTCCCATGAGCTGAAAACACCTATAACTGTTATTGAAAGCTATGCAAAATTACTCCTAAGAAGAGGTTTTGATAATCGGGAGGTTGCTCAGGAATCCTTACAAGCCATTGCTAATGAATCATCTCGTATGCATGAAATGGTGCTGCAATTGCTAGAACTAGCTAAAAATAATGAGCATTTGGACGTTCATTTCGAGCAGCTAGAGCTTGCCCCGTTCTTAAATAAAGTAGCTTCACAAATGGAGCAGGCATATCATCGAACATTTAGAATGGATGCGACGATTCCAAGATTTATTTATAGTGATGAAAAAATATTGAAGCAACTACTCTTTATTTTACTTGATAATGCGAGGAAATATAGTGAGGATGAAGTACGTATTCTAGCCACAGAAACAACTAATCAAGTACGTATTACCATCCAAGATTTTGGTATGGGTATTCCTGCAGAGCATATTCCTCATTTGTTTGAGCGTTTTTATCGTGTAACAGAGGATCGTAATCGTAAGACAGGCGGTTCAGGGCTAGGGCTAGCAATAGCACATGAGCTGGCACAACAATTAGGCATAACGATAGATGTGAAAAGTAAGCTAGGGGAAGGCTCAAGCTTTACTTTATATATACCAAAGGAGGAACAGCAATGAAAAAGTGGATATTAATAATTGTTGTTATTATCCTTCTTTGTAGTGGAGTAATTTGGTTTATTCAAAATCGTTATTTTTACGTTCAACCTCTTAGTGAAGCGGAGGCTGTTCGCCATATTGAAACAATCTATAATGGTCATGTTACACAAGTGAAGAAACAAGGAAATACCTTTGAAATGCTATTTACGCGGGAGAATGTTAAATATGCAGCCATACTTGATGTTACGACACAGCAGGTGACTGATCTAATAATGAAAGAAGGACAAAGTAAATTACTGTTAACAGAAAAGCAGATCAGACAAATGGTTAAAAAGGAATATGGTGATGTAGAAAGTGTTATGCTAACAGATTCAATTTATACTGTGCGTGTTGAAAATGAGAAAATACAAAAGGATTTAACGCTTGATGGTTATACTGGTGATGTACTGACAGAGAGAAAGGTTGAACTACAAGGACAATCTATCGAAGAGCCTATTATTACTGAACAGCAGGCCATTCAAATAGCTCTTAAGCAATTAAAGGGTGAAGTGGATTCAGTTGATTTTGAGGAAACCTCAGAGGGTGGTTACTATTTAGTTGAAATCGAAACACAGGAGGACGAGGCTACTTTTCAAATTCATGCTGTTTCAGGGAAGGTGTTGTCTGTTACATGGGATGACGATCAATAAATCATTCTCATGAAATTCTAATGTTCCTCTTATAGTTCTATCATCTTCACTTGGTAAGCTAAGTTTAGATAAAACAAAGGAGAGATGAACATGAAAAAAATGATTATGATTCCAGCACTAGTAATTACTCTTGGGGTGGGAGCAGCGATTGGCTCGACGACTTTATTATCAGGAAATGCCCAAGAAAAAAAGGTTTTATCAATGCAGGAAATTGAGAAGAAAGCTCTAGCAGTAGTTGATGGTACAGTGGCAAATATCGAATTTGACCAAAACCAGTTTAGCTCTATTTATGAAGTAGAGGTGCATACAGATACAGAAGAATATGATTTAAAGTTTGATGCTTTTAGTGGAAAATTACTCAAACAGAAAAAAGAACGTCTAGATGATGATGATTGGGATGATCAAATTCCAACTACCACTACGACAACAAAAATAATTACAAAAGAGCAGGCTATCAAGACAGCCCAAACGAAAGCAAAGGGCACAGTGACAAAAATTAAGCTCGATGATGGTGTATATGAAATTGAACTGAAAGACGGTCAATATGAATACGAAGTAGAAGTAGATGCAGTCTCTGGGAACATTATCGACTTTGAACAAGGCTATGATGACTAATTTAATGAACTGTCTTAAAGGTAGAACATACTTTTAAGGCAGTTTTTGTTGTATATACTGCGGGTATTCAAGAAATTTTATTTAAGAAGCGGTTATTTTAAACCTATGCTTTTGCTCAAAAAAAAGAAAAATTTTCTTCTTTACTTTTTTAATCGGCAGGCGTAATATGACATCATTATAAAAGTTTCAAATTTCTAAATCGCTGAAGCAACTAGACGCGGGGGAACCAATTTTGACGGATGGCATAGCCATTCTTGGGGTGAATCTCTTCCATTTGGAGGAGTAGGGCTACTCAGGCCCGAATCCGACAGCTAACCTCGTAAGCGTTAAGAGCAGAAAAGTGGAGCTTGGCAGACGGATGAGCGTCTACAAGTCTTATTTAGTGATGACTTGTAGGCGTTTTTTGATGTTATTTAGAAAGGCGAAACACATTCTATGAAACTAGAAGGTGTTTATCAATGAAATCCTCATTCAAACGTTATGTAATCGGTAAACCATTAAGATCCGATGCGTTAGGGGAACAAAAGCTAAGTAAAACAAAGGCATTGGCCATATTATCGTCTGATGCGTTGTCGTCAGTAGCCTATGGGCCAGAACAAATTTTAATTGTCCTGATGACGGTAGGTACAATGGCATTTTGGTATTCCTTACCTATTGCCGCTGGAGTGGTTGTTCTACTTGTGGCACTGATTTTATCCTATCGTCAGGTTATCTTCGCCTATCCACATGGGGGAGGCGCCTATGTCGTATCACGAGAGAATTTAGGCGTGAATGCAGGTCTTGTAGCTGGGGGCTCTTTGCTTGTTGATTATATTTTAACGGTAGCAGTAAGTGTGTCGGCAGGAACAGATGCCATTACATCGGCATTCCCAAGTCTTCACCCTTACAATGTACCCATTGCTATCATTTTTGTGATTTTCTTAACGATTTTAAACTTGCGAGGTGTAACGGAGTCAGCCTCTATCTTGGCGTATCCAGTCTATCTATTTGTAGGCGTTATGCTATTGTTAATTGGGATTGGACTTTATAATGTGGCAACTGGGCAGGTGCCAGCAGAGCTACATCCAAAGATTGGCACACCAGTGGCAGGGATTAGCCTATTTATTTTATTAAAGGCATTCGCTTCAGGAAGCTCAGCCTTAACAGGGGTAGAGGCTATTTCTAACGCAATTCCTAATTTTAGAAATCCTGCCCCTAATAATGCTGCTAAAACGCTTTTAGCAATGGGCGCCATTTTAGCCGTTTTATTCATCGGGATTGTTAGCCTATCTTATTTTTATGGGGTTGCACCAACAGCAGAAGCAACAGTAGTATCCCAGCTAGCAGAAGCTAGTATTGGTCGCAATTTCCTTTATTATATTGTACAGGGAACTACGGCAATGATATTAGTACTTGCGGCAAACACAGGATATTCAGCCTTTCCATTGCTTGCTGTGAATTTATCGAAGGATGGTTTTATCCCAAGAATCTTCCAAATTCGAGGCGATCGTCTTGGCTATTCAAATGGCATTTTAATGCTAGGTGTTGCAGCCATTGTTTTAATTATACTATTTGACGGGGCCACAGAGCATTTAATTCCGCTTTATGCAGTAGGGGTATTTATTCCCTTTACATTAGCGCAAACGGGAATGATGCGAAAATGGTGGCGCGAAAAACCAAAAGGTTGGGTAGCGAGATTTACAATCAATACAATAGGAGCAGCTATCTCTTTCATCGTGGCAATGATGTTTTTTGTGACAAAAATGCCTCAAGTTTGGCCTGTGTTTATCTTTTTACCAATTATAATTTTTGTATTCCATCGTATTAAGCACCATTACCAAGCCGTTGGAGAACAGTTAAGATTGAATCATGAGGAGCTGGCTACTATTGAGGGGAATGTTTTCATTGTGCCAGTAGCTGGGATAACGAAGGTGGTTGAAAATTCCCTACATTATGCTAAATCACTTAAGGTGGATAAAGTGATCGCCTTTTATGTAGCTTTCGATCAAGCAGATGCAAAAGCCTTTGAAGAGAAGTGGAACGCATGGCAACCGGATGTACGGTTAGTTACTTACTATTCACCATATCGCAGCATTACACAGCCATTGATTAAATTTATTGATAAAGTTGAACATCAATGTACGAAGACAGGTCATAAAGTAACGGTTGTTATCCCTCAATTTTTACCGAAAAAAGGGTGGCACCATATGCTACACAACCAATCGAGTCTTCTCATTCGTACGACACTGTTATTTCACAGAAATGTCGTCATTATGACAGTACCTTTTCATTTATCAAAATAATGCTAGCAAGCTAGAAAATAGTCTGTTATAATCAGTACGTTGATTGAAAACACGAACGTTTACAATTAAAAAGTTGCAGAATACCATTAAATTCCGAAAAATCAAACTTTTTTTAGTGAGAGATAGTAGCTCTTGCCGAATAAAGTGATAAATTGGTTATTCTGATAGTTTCATACAAATCCACTCATATAATAGCGAGAATAGGGCTCGCGAGTTTCTACCGATTTACCGTAAATGAATCGACTATGGGTAGCAATGCTTTTAGAGAGCTTCAATTTTAATGATGTTTTCTATTCATTTCGACGTTTTTACGCTGAATGCTTTGCTCCACTCGTAGCAGAATGGAATCAAAGTATTCAGCGTTTTTTTATAATTTTTTACGAAAGAAGGATATGAAAGAAATGAAGTTATTACAAGACAAAATTATACAAGAGGGTAAAGTATTATCTTCATCCGTATTAAAAGTTGATTCATTTTTAAACCATCAAATTGATCCGATGCTAATGAAGGAAATTGGTCACGAATTTGCAAATCGTTTCTCTGATCAAGTCATTACAAAGATTTTAACAATAGAATCTTCAGGTATCGCACCATCTGTCATGTTAGGCTTAGAAATTGGCGCGCCTGTCGTGTTCGCTCGTAAACGTAAATCATTAACGCTTTCAGATAACCTTTATTCATCAAAGGTACATTCATTCACAAAAAATGAAACAAATGAGATCTCTGTCTCACGTAATTTCTTAAGTGAAGATGACAATATTTTAATTGTAGATGATTTCTTAGCCAATGGTGAAGCTGTCAAAGGCTTACTTGATATTGCTGCACAAGCAGGTGCGAATGTTGTGGGAGTTGGAATTGTTATTGAAAAGGGCTTCCAAGATGGCGGAAAATTATTGCGTGAGCAAGGTGTTCGCGTTGAGTCATTAGCAATTGTAGATTCTCTTGAAGATGGCAAAGTAACATTTGCTACGGAGGCTCGCGCGTAATGAATACCTTTAAATCGTCTGCGCTAGCGATTCAACATTTACTTGCAATGTATGCTGGAGCCATCTTAGTGCCACTGATTATCGGTGGGGCAATTGGCTTTGATTCAACACAAATGACGTATTTAGTAGCGATTGATATTATGATGTGCGGGATCGCTACACTTTTACAAGTTTATTCAGGTAAATTCATTGGTATCGGCTTACCTGTAGTGCTTGGCTGTACATTCACAGCAGTAAGTCCAATTATTGCGATAGGTACAAACCCAGACCAAGGTATTACGGACATTTATGGTTCTATTATTGCTTCTGGTGTAATTGTAATGATTATTGCAGGCTTCTTCGGTAAGCTTGTGAAATTCTTCCCACCAGTCGTAACAGGGTCAGTTGTTTCGATTATCGGTATTTCCTTATTACCAGTAGCATTAAACAATATGGCAGGTGGACAAGGTGCTGAGGATTTTGCCTCTGCCTCTAATGTAGCTTTAGCGTTTATTACTTTGGTTATCATTTTAATCGTTTATCGTTTTTCTACAGGCTTTGTTCGTGCCATTTCTATTCTGATTGGATTAGTAGTAGGAACAATTTTAGGTGCATTCATGGGGAAAGTTGACTTTAGCCCGGTTTCTGAAGCCGATGCACTTCATATGGTACAACCTTTCTACTTTGGAATGCCAACATTTGATGTAACGGCAATTATTACAATGACACTTGTAGCAATGGTATCCCTAGTAGAATCATCTGGTGTCTATTTTGCACTAAGCGATATTTGTAATAAAAAATTAGATTCAAAAGATTTAGCTCGCGGCTATCGTTCAGAAGGTCTTGCGTCAGTAATCGGTGGTATTTTCAATGCCTTCCCATACACAACATTCTCACAAAACGTGGGACTTACGCGTATGTCAGGCGTTAAGGACCGTAAAGTCATTTACATCACAGGTGGTTTACTAGTAGCACTTGGCTTCCTACCCAAAATCGCAGCGTTAACAACGATTATTCCAACATCCGTACTAGGTGCAGCGATGCTTGCGATGTTCGGAATGGTGATTACACAAGGTATGGGGATGCTTGTACCAGTTATGAATGAATCAGCAGAAAATGCGATGATTGCTGCTGTGGCAGTAAGTTTGGGTGTTGGTGTATCCGTTGTTCCTGGTATTTTTGATGCACTACCAGAAAGTGTTTCTCTTCTAACATCTAACGGTATCGTCTGTGGTTCGGTTACAGCGATTATCCTTAATATTTTATTCAACATGATTGGGCCGAAGCATAAAAAAGACCCGATGCATGGGGAAGTGTAAAGAAAAATATTAAAAATCATCTAAGTGCTCCATTTTTAATTAAAACAATATTGTCACCTGCTTTTATCTATTGCTATAGATTTGAGGAGGTGGCATTTTTTTATGCGGAAAAAGGGGTACCTATTGAGGAATGATACAAATGATGATACTGAATCACTTACTCTACAGCAGGCTTATGACTATTTTTATTCGGCTAAAAAGACTGAAAATATTCGAGAAAAAACACTAGTCACGTATATAGAACATTATCGCTTTTTCACAAATTGGTTAGAGATTACTGATTATAACTTAAAAAGTGTTATTTATTGCAAAGTCGTTCGGATAATCGGACGGCTTTTTTATTTATATGTACTATTTCTGACGATACTTGCAAGTGTAATTTTAGGGAGATATTTATTTCCCTTAATAACAGAAAAGAAGGTTGATTTAGTATGCAAAAAATAACACTACAACATGAAATGGTTACTGATTTGGCTAGAGGTGAGGTACACGAAGAAACCTACATCAAAGTAATTGCCAATATTTTAAACAATGGTCTAATCGCAAAGATTGGGGTACAAGAGTTTGCTACACTTATGGCACTTATTTCATACGTCAATGAGAAAGGAGAATGCTGCCCAACACAAAGGCAATTATCCGAACGAATTGGTGTCCATAGAAAAACAGTTAGTAAGTATATAAATAATTTACTTTCTTTAAAAATTAACGATAAACCAATCGTTACAAGAACTATGGAAACAAAGGGGGATGGGGTATTAGATGGTATAAGATTCATTTATAAAAAAAGGTATTCAGTACGTGTCCTTTTTCATGTGAATTATGCAAGTGTCCCTATGTAAGAACATTTTTACACAAACACATGGAAAAGGAGATAACGTATAAATGCTAAGCAAGAAATCTACACATACGGAAATACGCATTATCGATTCGATTATGGGAAGTGGTAAAACAAGCTGGGCTATCCAATACATCAATGAAAAAAATATGTTAAACACTAAAAAATCTGAATTTTTAAGAATTTTTAGTGTTTTATGTCTTATAATTTGTATCACTCTAAATTTGATAATTGAATAAAACCATATTTATTAAAACTATAAGAAACTTCTATAATATTAGGGAAGAGAGCTTTACCGACTGATAAATTACCCAAAACAGTCAGATTATTATTGTTATTTAAGTTAAAGAAATTAGAACTTACTTGTCCCCAATGAGTAAAGCCAGTCATCGTGTAACTTTTAACATTGCTTATATCTTCAATAACCGGTTGTCCTAGATCAGAATCATAAGAAACTGTAACAGTAGAAGTAATAACAATATTCGCAAGTACAGTATCGTTACTTAGAATTTGTTGATATTTAGAAGGTGCCTGAACATCAAAAGAGACAAAAGGTAAATCAACGATCCCTTTTTCTTTAGTGATGATAGGGATGATTTTATTTCGATATTCTTTCGATACCACCCAATCTTTATCTTTAATTTCTTCAATTTCGTCTACCTTAAAAGGTAGTGAATCAGGATATTTTTCTCGTAATTCTTCTCCTATTTTTAAGTATTCTTGGTAATACTGCTCTTTTTGTGCTTGAGATAATCCTTCTGATGCCTTTGAACTTACTTCAGGTGTATTGATTATGCACAATAATAAAATTAATCCAACAAAAAAACTGGTTTTACGTTTCACTTTTAATTCTCCTTTTCTGTTAAAATTTAGTAACCTTTCAATCTATTTTAAAGTAAAGCAACAAATATTTCATTTTTTTAATCCAAAATTCAAAATTTATACTCATGTAGTGTAAAAACTTATAAGTTATGAACATGCAACGTTAATTTTAAATCGTAGAACATTTGATGGAAATGAATTAAATGTTAGTTACTGGGCATTCCGACTAGGGGATAAGAATGAAAAGAACTTCGAGTCAATGTCTGTGGGAGATTATGTATGTTTTATTACAAGGGATAATGAAGAATACGAAGTGATCGACTCGATAGGTGTACTGAGTGCTAAGTATGTTGATTTAACAATAGGAGAAAAAAATTGGAACGACCCTGATTTTGAATTGATTGTAGAATTTGAAAGTGTCTTTGTGTTAGAAAATAAGTTGCGTTTAACATTCAAACGTGAAAAACTAAATAGCATTTTGCCGAGTGTTCCGAATAGAATCTTCCATAACGGTTATGAAATGTTTAGGCAGTGGATTCTTAACGAACGTATAACACGAACGAAATTAGGTCCGAAGTTAATCGAGGAAGAGGAACTAATCCAAATTATCAAAAATCATTGTGGAGGTACTTACTTAAAAGTGAGGAATGATGGTTCATTAGTAATTAAGGAAAATAAAAGTGAACTAGAAATAGCACAAGTAGATTTAAATTCTTTAGTCGAAGATTTATTTGATAAATTGAATCAAAAAGAGATTGAGTTACCAAATTCCGCTAATGTAATTACTAGAAAGCGGGAAGAGGGAGACGGTAAAAAGTCTTTGAGTTCAAAATCCAATAAGTCGGAAAGAGAAGTGAACTTATTAAGTAAAAAAAAACAAAAGTTACTAGGTTTAATGGGTGAAGAGTACGTATTTAACTTATTGAATGAACGTAATGTTGAATTATTTGCTGAATTAGGTATTAAAAATCCTGATGATATTTTGAGTGTGGAATGGGATAACGATAATTATAAGGAAGACACGGCTAATTTCATTGATAAATCATTAGGACATGATATACGTGTTATTACTAAGTGTAAAACCTTTAAATTAGAAATTAAAACAAATTTTAATAATGCAGGCTATTATTTTATTTCACGAAATGAACTAAAAGAAATGGCAATATATGCTGAAGATTACTATGTTATAAAAGTCAATTATTTGAGTAATTTAATTAGAGGGAAAGCACCAACAGTAATTCTTGAAAACTTCCCATTAGCAAACATCATTGAAAATTTAAATCGTGTTAAATCCATGGAAGTATATATATAATTTATGCAAACAATTTCATACTTAAATAAAACATCCAACATCTTGATCATAGGTGTTGGATATTTTTATTTGAAATCAAAAGGAGGGATATTTTTTTAAGATTGCCATGTATAATTAAATAAAGGAGAGATGCAGATGGAAAACTTTGAAGATCTTTTGCCAAGACATAAATCTGATAATGCGAGAGTAGAAATGATTAAGAAAATGGAGAGAGATAAAATAATACCTTTACTGCCTAGCCTCCTTGAATGGGTTCAAGATATGAATTGGCCAGTGGCCCCAAGTGTATTAGAGTTACTTTTAACTTTTCCAGAAGAAATTATGCCACATGTGCAAGAAGTCTTATCTTCAGATGACGATAACTGGAAATGGTTTATTTTAAACTTTTTAGTTATTGAATTACCAGTAGAGTCAAGAGTTCAGTTTAAAGATTATTTAACAAAAGTGGCTGAAAGACCTACACAGAATGAACTTGCAGAAGAAATGAATGAAATTGCAAAAGAAATTTTGGAGACAATCTAAAAAATAGTATGTAGAGAAATATTTAGTTTAGTTTGTTATTATTTTTGTCACGTATAATAATTTCATATGGAATTTCCTCGATGGATAGTTCTTCTCTTTTCAATTCTATTATCTTATCCACATAATCTATTAGCTGCTTTACCTTTTTATTAGATTGCCAAAACCCTTTTGGCTTTTCTAAGTCCGTTTTAATAATAATTTGTAAGGGTTCAGGATGAAATGAATAGGCGAAACCACTATATTCTTTGAATTCTTTTTTAGTTTCATCTCTTATTGCACTAAATACAGGTTGCCATTCTTGGTCTTTGATTTTACTTTTGCTTTTTTCTTTAATAAAAACCTTAAAGTTCATGCTGGTATTAGAATAAACTGAATTGGCGATAAGCTTTTCTATTTCATTCTTATTTATCAATTCCCCGTTCGTTACCTCAATAATGATTCCCTTACTCGGGTCAATAGTTAATGAATAATTGGTTTTATCATAACCATTCGCTTTTAATAAATCTAAGGTTATTTTTAGTACTTCATTTAGCTTACCATCTTCCTCACTTAATTCATAACCATCCAATGCAATGTATTCCACTTTGAAGTTTTTGTAATCCGTCTCTTTTGCTATATTTAAGATGATATTTTCAATAATACTCTTATTCTTATCAATAAAATCCTTATCTTTGGCTTGAATAGTAAATACACGGTCATCAGGGGAAAAATCAAACCCTATTTGAACGAAACCATTTTTATTAAACTCCTGAGAAATTTTTCTTAATACCTCGTTAATCTTTTCATTTTCCTTTTTAGTTTCCTCCATACTTTTAACTAAAGCCATTTCCAATTCTTCTTCACAATGAGCAGACCTTGATTTATCTAGATTTGTCGTTATGATAATGGCTGTAATTGTAGTGGCAGTAATAAAACCAATTAAGGTTTTTTTCATAATAGTCACCCCTCAAGTAGAATTGTATGTTTTTAACTATTGATTATGATATTAGTTGAAATTTATTTTTTTAAAATAACTATAGATAGTCATATGGAATGTTTAACATTAGATTAAAGGGGAATTTAAAAATAGAATTGTTGAAATAGCATGTAACTCTCTCTTTCAACATATACTTATATAAAACTACTCTCAGAAAGGTCTAGTACAAATGCAAAGTATCGTTTTAATTTTAATCCTACAATTAGTATATGTACCTTTTTTAACATTACGAACAATATTTTTGGTAAAGAATATCACATTCCTTGCAGCGATATTTGGTATGCTGGAGATGTTGGTGTATGTATTTGGCCTTTCACTCGTTTTCAGTGGGAAGCAAAGTATGTTATCTATGGTTGTCTATGCAGTTGGGTTTGGATTAGGTATATTTTTAGGAGCAAAAATAGAACGAAAGCTAGCGATAGGCTATGTTTATACAACCATTAATACGCAAAATAAGAATGAAGAGCTTGTGAAATTTCTTCGTAATGAAGGATTTGCCGTCACGATTTATATCGGAGAAGGGCGAGATAGTAACCGCTATAAATATGAAATCTTAACGAAGAGGAATCGTGAAGGGGAGCTCTTTCAAATAGTAGAGCAATTCGAGCCGAATGCGTTTATTATCTCGTATGAGCCTAAGTCATTTAAAGGCGGCTTTTTACTTGCTCGTATGAAAGCCAAGCAAAAATAATATTCAATATGAAAGGACCCTCGCTAAAAGCGAAGGTCCTTTCATGTTGTTGAAAAAAGAGGATGTCAACGGCAGAAAAAGCAACTTGGCAAGGTGAGGGGTTGATTTCCGTTCCGCCAGCGTCCTTTCCAGAGGGCGTCCGATGATAGCCGCTTCCCTCACTAACGTTCGCTCCAGGGTCTCCTCTGTGACGCTAAATCCCCTAGGAGTGACGCTGGCTCCACTCCAATCAACCATGCTGCAAAGTGTCTTTACTTTTTTTCATAGTAGCATAGCGATCAAATCGCCCATTATCTGTATTCTTATAGGGGATAAGCTTTTATTGGGGAAGTGATGCGTGACAACACCTCTTCCTAAAGAGTAGTGAACACCTTCACTTTATTTGAAAACCTTTGCTAAAAAGTCAGTGGGTTGAAGTGGAAGGCTACTTGACTCCCGTGGGATAGCGAGACAGGCGAAGCCCTGCACGGAGCGGTAGCGGAGGAAGCGATTCGGCGCTCGCCCACAGGAAAGCAAGTAGCCTGCAACGGAAATCCATTTCTACCTTTCAATTGATTATTTTGTTTTTCAACACTAAGAAAGGACCCTCGCTAAAAGCGAAGGTCCTTTTTTACATGTTACATAAATTTTGTTTCAACCCAATTTTTAAATAAGTCAAAGTCTGTATAGACGGTTTCTTTGTAGCTCATTGCTTGTAAAATTGTATGTTCTATAAATACATTCCGTTCTTTGCCGATCGCTTTTAAAATCTCCTCCTCGCTGTGATAGGTAAAAACATGAGAATAATCGATATCAGCTCGGGCATGTATTTTAGCAGCAATTTGTCCCATAAGTGATGTTGTTGTAAAGTAATCCTCTACATCCTTATAGTTTTTAGGCTTAATCTTCTTTTTATAGGGAGAACGTTCTCGAATATAAAATTCCTGTCCATTCATCGTGATAAAGGCTAAATGTGGGTCCTCTAAATGGTGCATGGCTTTTTGAGTTCCAACTACTCGTGCTCCCTGGTGCTCGTAGTGATTCCAAAATAGATCCTGATAAGGGAGGAAGTAGGCAGGAATGGCTGTGCGTACCTCTTTCATTTCTAGCACTAAATCATCGACACCTGATGCACTCTTTTCGTCTTCTACTAAAATATAATAACGTTTTAAACCGATAGAAGCTGTTCCAGAGCCATACTTATAGGCTATGTCTCGAATTTTATATGTAGAAAGTGCGTTTGAAATGGCACTGTATTCCTCAGCAGTGACTGGTTGAATTTCTTCATTCCATAAGAAAGCGCGTTCGCCATCTTCATTGAGATACGTAATATCCTGTAAAAGGTAAGATCGTTGGCGTTTCTCAAGCTTTTTCAATAACCTCTTTGCTGGTCCTTTTGTATTGTCTTTTGTAAAAATAAGTGTTAGAGGATCATCCTGTTTACGCTCAAATCGTTTTAGCTGATCAATATAACTGTTAAGAAAATGCTGAATAGCCGTTTCTTGGGTTGCCTTATGTAAGCCTTGTTCCTCTAAATAGAGCGCAATACTAACACTCATTCTAACAATATCGTATAAATAAGAGCCGACATAGCCCTCATCGAAATCATTGACATCAAAAACAATGGCGCCTGCTTCATTTTGAAAAGCACCGAAGTTATCCATATGCATGTCACCTTGAATCCAAGTCGGTTTTCTATCAGGAGTATGGAAGATTGAGGCGGATTTTGTCATATCAAAATAAAATAGATAGGCACTTCCGCGGAAAAAGCGAAATGGGCTTTCAAGCATTTTACGGTATTTCTCCAAACGCTGTACCTCTGTTAAACGCATTCGTTGAACATCAAACTCTTCAAAGATTGTTTCTAATTGTTCTTGTCTTAAAAAAGTTCTAGTATGTTTCACTTGCTCCAATAAAGCATGCTCCATATTATAATCTCCTTTGTTAATTTAAAATTTACCTGTATATACGGAAATAAATTGAATAAGTTTCGAAGAAATTTAGCAAATGTACTCGATAAAAATGGCTAATCATCTAAGGTTATTTCATAACATGTTCGATAACCTATTTTCATACTATAAGACATGCATAGACACGGAGGGGGGTTGTATGTATTTCTTTACAAAAAGTCTTGTCATTATAATAGGAAGTATTTCATTGTCGTTAGGAATAAACTTATTTTTAACGCCATATGAAATTTTAGATGGGGGAGTAGTAGGGTTAGCGCTAATATTACACTATTTATATAAACTCAAAATTGGTTTAATGATTATTATCATTAGTATTCCGATTTTTATTATCGCTTGGTTTAAATATAAAACCTATTTTTATAATAGTATACACGGTTTAATAACGTCTTCCTTCATTATCGATTTGTTAAAGCCTGTCCGCAATCTTGTGCAAATTGACGCGCTTTATAGTGCCATTCTTGGAGGAATACTTGTAGGCTTTGGCATTGGTCTAATGCTGCGTTTTCAGACAAGCACAGGGGGGACAGACTTAATCGCGCAATTTATCTGTGATAAAACGGGTATCAATGTTGGGATCTTAATATTTTTTATTGATTCCATCGTAATTATTATAGGCGGCTTCCTCCTATCTACCTCGACCTTTCTATTATCCATTATTACAGTGCTAGTAGTGGGTATTACGACAAGCATTATTACTAGTCGAGTTTAATAAACGTAAAAAATAGTTCCAGTATAAACTGAAACTATTTGGGGGTCTGATTATCGAGTGCTTTCAGTAGCTTCTTTTTTGGATGTGCGGGTTTCACTTCGGCAATTAGTATAGCCAGTAAAATAAGTACTGCGCCTACGACCATACGGCTTGTTAGCAATTCATGCAAGAAGATAACGGATAGAGCCATGCCGAAAAAAGATTCGGTTGATAGTATGATTGCAGCCTTTGTGGCAGTTGTATATTGATTGGCCACATTCTGGAAAAGATAAGCTATTGTTGTAGAAAAAATCCCTAGATAAACAAGAGAATAGATTGCTTCTTTTTCAAGGGACGTAGGAATATCGCCTTGGCTAATGACAACTAGAACACCTATTAGGGATGCTGTGAGAAACTGAATAATGGTTAGAGCAATGGCATCTTCCTTTTGAACAAAAAGGTTTGTACAAAAGATATCAAATGCAAAAGCAACCGCACAAGCTAATGATAGGGCATCACCTATATTCATTGTTAATGAGCCTTGTAATGATAAAAAGCCAATACCGACAATCGCTATTATTGACCCAATGATTTCGTAACCATCGATACGACGTTTATAAACGGCATACGCTATTAAAGGGACAATAATAACATTTACTGCGGTTAAAAAGGCATTTTTAGATGGTGTTGTATATTGAAGTCCAACTGTTTGAAGGGCAAACGCTATATACAAAATCGTACCTAATAAAGCTCCCTTCCAAACCACTGATTTCGAAGCCTTTCTTAAGCGGGAGCCAAATAAAACGGTTAATATAATTGAAGCTAATAAGAATCTACCAGCCATTACTTGATAAGCTGTTAAATATTCTAAGGCAATGGCTGTTACAACAAACCCACTACCCCACACGATTGCAGTCACTAATAGCATGCCATCAGCTATGTAAGTTTTCATGTTTTCTTCCTCCTAACTTCAATAGAATAGCATAAGAGGGAAGAAAAGAATTTGATTTTATTTCTAAATATTCAGGCGTTTTTTTGTACTTATTCCAAAGCGATTAGTCACTGTTCATTTTGCTATGTAATAAGTACAATTTAACGGCTGCAGCTAGGCGTTCATAAAAAACATAATCATTATCTATGGGTGCTACTAGCTGACGGATTTTAGCCATGCGATAGCGGATTGTATTTGGATGACAGAATTGTGCTACAGCAACTTCCTTAATATTTCCTTTATTAATGATATAGGTTATGGCGGTCTCCATTAAATCTGGATCAGCCTTATCATCAAGTAAAGGGGCTAAAAAGGAGGTAACATAGTCCATTGAGAATGTTGCATCTTTACGGTACAACTCGATTAATAAACAATCGGATGCGAGATTCTTATAATGACAGCTAGGTAGCTTATCGATTCCAGCGAAAATATTGGCAAAAAAAGCTTCGCGTAATGCCATTGGGAATCCTGTCTGGGTATCATAGCAACTGCTATAACCGAACGTGAATGTATCAGTAGCAATGGCATATAATGTTAGCCATTCATGTAATACCCTTTCAAATTGGAACTGCTGAGATGGATTTGTCATGATGATAAAAAGGCTTTGTTTATAGGAACAAATCAGACCTGATTTTAATAGTGGCTCCAACGAATAAAAGGATTGCATCCAGCTTTGATGGATTGTGTCACTTGCTCGTAAATTTGCTATAAATACATATCTCTCAAAGGGCTTATTGAGCTGTTGTAAAATGGATTTGATTTGCTCCTGTGTTACATCTTCCTCCATTAACCTTCGTAAGATCGTCTCTAAAAAGTAGGAATAATCCTGTGTCTTAGCATAGGCCATCGTTTCTAAAATGATTTTTTCAAAAAACTCATCTCCACCAAAGCGCAATATAGGGAAATTTTGCTGCTCCGCATACGACAAAACTTCTTCAGGTAATTCCTTAAAAATAACAGGCTTGTAAGCTAAAGCACTCGCCCCAAGCTCAATTAGATTTTTAACAGCATTTAATAAATACTCAGGCTCTTGCTTTGCAAATAATAAACTACTTAACACAACACTGTTGGGTGTAAAGACAGTATCTCTGACATGGTGTATATCAGGTGAAAATTCAAAATCTAAAATCTCTACATTTTGAACAGCTTTATGTAAGCCATTGTGACCAGCAACAACAGTGAAATCTTTTGTAATAGGTAGTTGTAAAAAATTCTCTACATTCATGAGTGCATCATTGCCTTTCCTGTAGTAAGCTTCTAGTTTCTATTATAAAATTACTTGTTCATAAAAAACCATTAGTATTAATGCCAATGGGTATCCACCACAAAAAATCTGCTCATTCAGCGGTATACCGTGAAGTGAGCAGATTTCAAGCATTTATCGTTTAGATATTAGCAAAAATATTTGGTTTTCTATTTCTCTGTGAATTTGTTTGCTCAACTGCATACCCTACATTTAAAATACGTCCTTCTTTAAAGGCTGGACCAATAATTTGTAAACCTATTGGTAAGTTTCCTTTAAAGCCACAAGGAACCGAAAGGGCAGGTAAGCCTGTTAAGTTACTAGGGCCTGTAAAGCGGATAATATTATCAATTAAATCTACTTTTTGACCGTTTAACTCTGCAAAATCATCCCCAATTGTACTAGCTACAACAGGTAGGGTAGGGGTAATGAGCACATCTACCACATTAAAAATCTCTGTAAACTCCTGCTTGATTTGACGACGTACCTGTTGAGCCTGCAAGTAATCGACTGCAGAAGGCAATTCGCCAAGCTCAAATAGTAGGCGAATATCGTCACCAAAATCTTGTGGTCTCTTTTGTAAATCTGAATGGTGTATAGCTGCTGCCTCTGAAAGGGACGTCACAAGCTCTGCCCATTCTGCATATTGTAGGGAAGGAATACGTACTACTTCCACTTTTGCTCCTTGGTCTACTAAGCTTTGAATACTTGCTCGAACAGCCTTTTCTACATCAGCATCAACATTTTTAAAGAAATATTCTTCATTGATACCAATCACTAAATCCTTGATATTGCCAGTAAGCTGCTGCACGTAGTTGTCTGTTGGAACATCAATGCAAGTAGGGTCTCGATGATCAAAACCAGCAATGACTTCAAGCAAGCCCGCTGCATCTTTGACTGTCTTAGTCATTGGGCCAATATGATCTAAGCTCCAAGCGAGTGGGTAACAGCCATATTTACTTACACGACCGTGTGTAGGTTTCAAACCAACAATGCCACAAGCAGAGGATGGAATTCGAATGGAGCCTGCTGTATCCGTACCTAGTGAAGCAACACTTGCTCCAGCCGCAACAGCCGACCCTGAGCCTCCACTTGAACCTCCAGGAATTTTATCTAAATCCCATGGGTTGCGAACAGGGCCGTAATGAGGGTTATTATTGGTAATTCCCCAAGCATACTCATGCATGCTTAATTTACCAGTGAAAATAACACCAGCGTCACGAAGCTTTTCAACCACTGTCGCATCATAATCAGAAACGAAGTCCTTATGAATTTTTGAGGACATCGTTGTTATTTTATCTTTAAAATACAAGTTGTCCTTTAAGGCCATAGGTATTCCATGATACATACCTTTATAATGACCTTGGAGAATCTCCTGTTCAACTTCTTTTGCCTTTGCTAATGCTTCTTCCCGATAGAAAGCCATATAGGAATTAATTTTAGGCTGACTTTCCTCAGCAAAATCTAAAATAGCTTTCGTTAATTCCACGGGAGATAGCGTCTTTGATGCAAGTAAAGGTGCCAATTCTTCAACAGATTTTAAATGTAAATCAGTTGTCAATGTGATCACCTCCAGGAATACTACGTACGGCGATATCTGCATCATCAATCGCAATACCTTCTAAATTGCTACGAAGTGACTGCATACCTTCCCAGCGTGTTAATAATAGTTCAAGGTGTTCAGGTTTCGGTGTAATTCCTTTGTTCTCCAATAATTGTTGAATAGACAAGCTCATTAACAGGATCCTCCCTTGAATAATTTTTATCTAAATAGGTTTCCCTATTAAGATCGATACAGTAAAAACGCAAAAAAATATAATAGGTAATATAAACCTATTATTACAATCATACACTAATAATAATTTATATCAAATAAATTATTTGTAATCGTTTTAATATTAAGAAATATTTACTAGACAAGTATTTTATTAAATCCTATTGCTGGAACTGGCTCTTTTTACATACGATTCACAGTCTGTTTACAATCAAAGCGTACAATGAACCATAATAACCAATTGAAGAGGTGCGAGAATGGAGTCTGCTGTGGGCCAAAGCATAAAAACGAGTAATATATTTTCTTTTATAAAATATTTATATGGGCAACATCAAAGCAATACGTTATTTATGAAACGTTTAAAAGCATTGAAACAAATTATTCAGCATAATGATTTACATACATACTTTCAACCGATTGTAGATTTACAATCGAAGCAAACAATGGGATTTGAAGCATTAAATCGACCAATACCTTCAACATTATTTAATAGTGTAGATCAGTTTTATGAGTTTGTAGGACAAACAGATTGCGTGTTTTTATTTGAATGTTTTTGTAGAAATCTTTCCTTACAACGTTTCAAGGAACGCTTACACAAAGATTTGGCGAATAAAAACTTTTTAGTATTTCTTAATATACATCCGAATGTTTTATTAGATAAAAAATACCACAGTGGAGAAACGCTACAATTACTAAAGGAGCTTGGTATTAAACCTCAGCAAGTCGTTTTTGAACTAACTGAACGGAGTGCTGTAATAGATTTTGTGGAGTTTGAACGTGTATTATCACATTATCGATCACAGGGCTATCGCATTGCAGTAGATGATGTAGGGTCGGGCTATAATAGTTTGAAGACGCTCATCTATTTAAAGCCAGAATTCATTAAACTAGACCGTTCATTGATTCAATTCATTGACCAAAATAGTGAGCAACAGCAGCTCGTCACATTGTTAATGAAATATGCTGAACAGGTCAATACTAAAATCATCGCTGAAGGGATTGAACGGCAGGAGGAGCTTGATTATTTGCATCGTATTGGCATTCATTATGCACAGGGTTATGCGATAGGAAAGCCCGCAAAAGAAATACATATGGGGAAAATAAGGGTGGGTGACCATGAAGATAGGGGAAGTCATTGAGAAAGTTCCGTGTATTGATGAATTTGTGAAAAATAAAGACGTAGATGTACTTTTTACGAGTAATCCATCATTGCGTAGCGTTGTTGTCGTGCGTGATGAAAAACCAATTGGACATATTACACGCACACATTTCTATCAAAAAATTGGTACTCGGTATGGCTATCATTTATTAATGGGACGACAAAATCAGCTGATGATGAAGAAAAATCCTTTAATCGTTGATCGTAATACACCAATTACAGAGGTTAGTACATTAGCTATGGCTAGACCTCCTGAGGATTTATATGATGATGTCATCGTCACGAAAAACAATCTATATTATGGCATGGTCAGTATTCGAGAGTTATTGTTAAAGCTTGTAGATACACAGGTAGCCATTGCAAGCTTCCTGAATCCATTAAGTAGTCTTCCTGGCAATAAATTAATCGATGAAAAGTTAGAGGAAGCATTACAGCTATCACAATATAGTTTAATCTATTTTGATTTAGATCATTTTAAATCCTACAATGACACATATGGCTTTAATAAAGGGGATAAAATTTTACGGTATTTAACAGATATACTTAAAAGACATATATGCGGGGTGGAAGATTTTTTAGGACATATTGGTGGAGATGATTTTGTGGCCATTCTGCCGTATTACGAGGCAGAAAAGATATGTCAAAAGATCATAGATGACTTTGATGCCAACATACTTAGTTTTTATGAGTTAGAGGATTTAGCATATGTTCAGGTAGCTAATAGATCAGGCGAACTGGAACCTTTAACATGCACATCCTTATCCATTGCCGTAATTACGAATGAATATCAGTATTTTGACTCTGTCGAACAATTGTCCAATGCAGTCACGCATGTGAAAAAGCAGTGTAAAAAAATCGCAGGTAGCTGTTACCTCATTAATAAACAACAAACCTACTTTGTCCATTAACATAGTGCTTAATGCTAGATTGTTGGAGCTGATATGTAAAATATATGAAGATTTAAATGAAATTGATATATTTTTTGTTTAAAGGGGGATTAGATGGATTCAAGAAGATTGCACATTTGGCAACCTGTCACTTGCTTAGAAAGAGCCCAAATCGTTAATGCTACATTAAATTATACAGATTTAGGACTATGCTTAACATTAATCGATCGAAACAATACAGAAGTTGATATTATCTATGATAAAATGTCCCCAATTCAAGATTATGTTTGGTCTTTCCGCTATACTGGAGAAATTCCACGATCTGATTTAGTAGACAAAGTCAATGAAGCCTTGACCCAGGAACAACCTATAAATTCTTCTGCAGAATGGTTTTATAAAATGAGCAATTCAGATTATATAGATTGGTTTGACCAACTCCCGTGGATTGGAAGCAAAGAAATTCCGACCGTTGAACATCATATCTACTGCTATAATGACGGTGTGTTTGACATCATTAGTGACTACGAACCAAGATTTGTAATTAGAAATAACGCTTAAAAAGGCTGCCCTTAGACTGTTAGTTTTTAACTGTCTAGGGGCAGTTAATCGTTTGTCACCAAATGTAGTGGCATTGATTAAACTAGCTATATATTTACAAACATTCTTTTCTAAGATTATTCCTGTGCCAGAGGATGATTGTTACGCCATTTTTCGGGGTATAATCCTTAGCAAGAAAGCATTTTGTTATAGGAATTTATTAATCTTAATAAAACATACTTGAATTATAGGGATTATGGGTATATAATTCGATTACATTATTATAAAACATCTTAGGAGGCATTCCATTGTCGAATTTACAAATCATTCTTAACGTAGCAGTGTTGCTTGTGTTCGTTGGAATTTTATATGTTATGAATAAAAAGCACGTTAAGTTTTCTAATCGTGTTTTTGCCGGCTTAGGCTTAGGGATTGTACTTGGTCTTGGACTTCATTTTATTTATGGTCTTGATTCTGAAGTATTAGCCAAAACAACATCTTGGTACAATATTATCGGTACTGGGTATGTGAAACTGCTCCAAATGGTAGCAATGCCATTGATATTTATCTCCATTTTAATTGCCTTTACAAAAATGAAGATTGGCAAAAATTTCGGGAAAATGGCAGCACTTATTTTAGCCATTTTAATCGGTACAACAGCAGTTTCAGCAGCTGTAGGTATTTTTTCTGCAACAGTCTTTGATTTAGATGCAACACAAATTTTACAAGGTGATGCAGAAACTGCACGAGGTCAATACCTTGAAGAAAAAACTACGGGCTTAGCAGCTCCTGATCTACCAACACAAATTATTGAGTTATTCCCAGCAAATCCATTCCTTGATTTAACGGGTGCTCGTTCTACGTCAACAATTGCGGTTGTCATTTTCTCAGCATTCCTTGGTTTTGCTTATTTACGTGTGGCACGTAAGGATGAGGGAACAGCAGCTACAATTAAAAAAGGCTTAGATGCCATCTATGCCCTTGTAATGGGTGTTGTAACAATTGTATTACGCTTAACGCCATACGGAATTCTAGCGATTATGGCTCGTACTGTAGCAACATCAGATTTTGGAGCTATCTACAATTTAGGTAAGTTTGTCATTGCTTCTTATGTAGCACTATTTATTGTTTTAATCGTACACTTATTAATCATTACATTAAGTGGTTTAAATCCATTTACGTATTTGAAAAAATCAGCAGAAACATTATTATTCGCCTTTACATCTCGTTCTAGTGCGGGTACTTTACCGATGAATATTAAAACGCAAACAGGTCGTCTTGGGGTATCTGAGGGGATTGCAAACTTCTCAGGCTCATTCGGATTATCAATCGGTCAAAATGGTTGTGCAGGTGTATATCCTGCGATGTTAGCCATTATGATCGCACCAACAGTCGGCATTAATCCACTTGACCCTGTGTTCATTATTACAGTTATCGCAGTAGTAGCAGTTAGCTCGTTTGGTGTAGCAGGTGTTGGTGGTGGTGCAACATTTGCAGCTATCCTTGTATTATCCGCACTTGATTTACCGATTGCTCTAGCAGGTGTATTAATCTCTGTTGAGCCTTTAATTGATATGGGTCGTACAGCGTTAAATGTAAGTGGTTCAATGACTGCTGGTGTTACAACAGCGCGTATTACTAAAGAATTAGATACAGAAATGTATAATAATAAAGAATTAGGTGCTCAAGTAGCAGACCTATAAGATCAACGAAGCCCCTTTAAAGGTAAAACTTTAAAGGGGCTTCATGTTGTTGAAAAAAGATGATGTCAACGGCAGAAAAAGCAACTTGGCAAGGCGAGGGGGTTGATTTCCGTTCCGCCAGCGTCCTTTCCAGGGGGCGTCCGATGAGCCGCTTCACTCACTTCCGTTCGCTCCAGGGTCTCCTCTGTGACGCTAAATCCCCTAGGAGTGACGCTGGCTCCACTCTAATCAACCATGCTGCAAAGTGTCTTTACTTTTTTCATAGCAGCATAGCGATTAAATCGCCCATTAACTGTATTCTTAGAGGGGATGAGCTCTTATTTTCAATGTGAAGAAGTGAAGCGTGACAACACCCCTCTATAAAGAGTAGTAAACACTTTCACTTTATTTGAAAACCTTTGCTAAAAAGTCAGTGGGTTGAAGTGGAAGGCTACTTGACTCCCGTGGGATAGCGAGACAGGCGAAGCCCTGCACGGAGCGGTAGCGGAGGAAGCGATTCGGCGCTCGCCCACAGGAAAGCAAGTAGCCTGCAACGGAAATCCATTTCTACCTTTCAATTGACTGTTTTGTTTTTCAACACTAAGAAGCCCCTTTAAAGGTAAAACTTTAAAGGGGCTTTAGCTTTATACGATTTTTACATAAAAATCTTTACCGTTGATTAATTCGGATATCTCAATATTAAAATTTTGTTTATAGTAATCATAAATATTGTAGGCTAAACCGGAGTGTCCATTCAAATAGGTTCCCTTTTTAATCTCTTTTCGTGGATTATGGAAATCAAAATATAAGCGTGAATCATGACTCATTGTGTTTAAAATAGCAAGAAATTCTTGTTCTTCAATATGAATTCCCCGTGTATACCGACATTCTCTACGATACGTATCATGTGATACATTTACGGGAGAAGCTTCAAGAATCATTTCAATATGTTTATTCAAATGATGACAGCTCCTTTCAAATTATAGGTAAAAACCATAAGAACAATCAGCTTTTATTAATTCTAGTATATAATTGTCAGAAAATTATATCAATATTTTTCTACCAGTCTTGCTGTTGAATTTCTTCTGCTACTAGTTGTAAGTCATAGGCGGTTACTATTAAAAGAGCATACTCATGGGATTCCATATATTTTTCTGCAAGCCGTTTGATATATTTCGGAGAACCCTCATTTTCTTCATCGTAAATTAATAAAAGTCCATCTGTATTTTGGATAATAAATTTGTCCTTCTCAATAAATTGCCATGGTGCTTCATACGGTTTTTTGGTCACGCTTGTGACAAAATCAGCTTGGGCAATTAATGCTTGATACTTTTCTTTTTTATGATCTTGCCAATTTTTCTCTTGCTCTAAGAAAGGTGTGATCACGGCGTATTTTAAATGCGGGAATTCTTTTTTTAACATTAAAACAACTTCAGCACTCCAAGATTCTACGCCCTGCTGACCGCTGATAATCACCCATTCGAGTCCTTCATCAAGCAGTGTACGTAGACGAGCTTCCAGTGCTTTTTTTATGATGACAATGCCGGGATGTTTATCATTAAAGATACCAAGCTCATGTGGTTTATAGCCAGTAATCATAATACGCTGTAACAACAAAATACCCCCTAAGCTGTCTAGTTGTACTACTAGTATACAGTAAGGGGGCAAATGAAAACGATATTGTTTATGAAAAGGCAAATAGTGTTAAAATTACTGCTACAGCTGCACAAATACCTAAAAACCACCATGAGTCAGTAAAGTCTTCTTTTGTGTCACTATTCATAAAAAATAATTCCTTTCTATTTTGCTTGTGTGATGGGCTTTACTTTACCTGCCCAGACCAAGACCAATTTGTCCATATGCGTAAGAGTGTTTCAAATGGACCACGTTTAAATTTTTTTAAATAGGCAAGGCTGAAAACACATTGCAAGCTATACACAACGATTCCGAAAAGGATTCCACCAAAGACGCCTAATTTACCGTATAAGCCAAGGCCATAGCCATAAAAAACAGTTGTACAAATGATGGTTTGTAGTAAATAATTGGTTAATGATAGTTTGCCAACGCTCTCAAATGCAGGAGCCAGTAGTTGAACTGGACGGGTGTTATAAAGGTATGCTGCGAGGCAAACATAGCCAATTGCTAGTAACTGGGAGCCGCCCGTTAATAAGATAGAAGAAAATGCACTTTTACTTTCTATAAAACTTACACTTTTACATATGAGTCCTATAGGTACAAGGAGAGCACCTAACTTATACCATTTCATTTCCTTGTTCATCTCCACAAATGCTTGCTTTTTAGCGAGCGCCATACCAAAGAGGAAGAGAGGTGCGTAGAACATCGGTGCAAAAATTAATATAATGAAGATGAAGGAAGATTCATCCACTCCTGGTATTTCGGCATTAGCTCGAAAATCAAAAATTTCTAAGTAGCTTCCGTTTGCATAAACATCATCCGCTTGCTCGATGTATGTGTGTGTCTCCTTTTGTTCTTTTTTAGACGTTTCCATAGAGCCATATGTTAACGCTGTAGTTAAAACAAATAGGATACCAGCCCAAATAAATAAAGTTTTTGGTTTACGATTAATAAATGGGACTAAAAATAACGTCATACAGCCATAAGAAAATAGAATATCGCCTTCCCACAATAAAATAGAATGTAATAAGCCCAGGGCAATTAAACCTGTTGCACGACGTAAAATAGACCAGCGGCTTTTATTCTTTTTTCTGCGGATGGATTCAATTAATTTAATAAGTGAGAAGCCGAATAAAATAGTGAAGATGGGCATAAATGAGCCTTCAATCACAACTTTTACAAAATATAAAGCCCCGTTATCTAAGGTAGAAAGATTTTTTAATTCATCTTTGCCATACATCCCAAATTGGAAGATCAGCAAATTTGCCATTAAGATGCCAAATAAACTAAATCCACGCATTGTATCAATGAAGGTAACTCGGTTAGTTGTCATTGCGTTTTATCTCCTTAATTGGTTATCTTATACATATAATAATGAGGGAAGCTTATGGTGAAATAATGACTACCTTAAAGTAATCTTAAAAGTAGGTGAGGAAATGCAGGAAGCATCAATTTTAGTGTTAGAGGATGAACGTGCCATTGCTGAAATGATTGAAATCATTTTAAGAAAAGAAGGAATTACCAATATTACATTATGTAACACGATTGAAGAAGCAAAAGATGAAATGAATACTAAAACATTTGACTTTTATCTATTAGATATCATGCTTCCAGATGGAAGTGGGCTGGATATCGCGAATAGTATTCGGGAAAAAAGTGATGCGCCTATTTTTTATTTAACAGCCAAAAGCAGTGATGCAGATAAGCTTCGCGGTTTTATGAATGGCGCAGATGATTATATTACAAAACCATTTAACCCCTTAGAACTTGTAGCGAGAGTAAAGGTGCAGTTAGTCCGTTATATGAAGAAAAAGAATGTACCAGAAAATCATGTATTTACTTGCAGCCGTTTTACATTTGATATTGACGCAGCAGAAATCGAGGTAGACGGTGTGAAGGAAATAATCAGTGGTCGCTTGTTTCATTTATTAAAATATTTATGTGACAATGCAGGGCAAGTATTATCTAAAGAGCAAATATACGAGCGCGTATGGGGAGATTGCTTATTTGATGATAATACTGTGATGGTACATATACGAAAACTACGAGAAAAAATCGAAAAAAATCCTGGGAAGCCAACATGCATTATCACCGTAAGAGGCATAGGCTATAAGCTTGTTGGGGACATTTCTTCATGAAGCCTGCTGGAAAATTAACACTCCGTTTTGTTTCGTATTTCATCATATTCTATCTATTAATCATTTCAGGTTTTATTATAAGTCTGGTGTTTTTTGCTATCTTTATCAATGACCGTGTTGGTGACAACATTCATGTGATGAGCTCCTTTGAAATTGAAGATGATGCAGTTGTAGAGAAAGGGAAGACGATTAAAATTGCTGATTATTTAGTGAAGAGAGCTGAGGAAAATGTAGGACAGCTCTATTTATTTGATCCATCCATGACGATCGTTGATTATACAGGAGAGACATGCGGACTATGTGGAAAGTCCGATAGCGAAATATTGGCATTGAAGCAACCGGGCATGCATACATGGGAACTGCCGAATTACTACTTATTATTTATTCCGAATACGCCTGTCCAACCACTTTTTGAGGAGGCACTTGATAATTGGAAGGCAACAGGGGACATTTCAGCTGTAACTCTGCAACGTCTAAAAGATAATAAAGCCAGTGTTGAAATTTATGATGAGCAATGGAATCGGATTGATGTTATAGGCGAGCGGTATGAGAAGCTAAATAAACCGCAATTACTAGAGGAAAAATACGATATTTTTGAGCATGAGGAGCTCAAGCAAAGCGCAGCCTTAGCCAATGATGTGACATTTGTTGTACGAATGCCTAACCCGTCTTATAAGCCATTTGAAGAGCCTTTTAATAAAGCAATGGTACTGTTTGTTTCTATCTTCTTTGGAGGGCATATTATTTTGCTGTTGGGTGTTATCTTTTTGTCTATTAGTATTTCACGTCAATTCGTGCGTCCACTAGTCTATGTTATATCGCGCATTGAGCGACTAACCCAATTCGATTACAGTGAAATTAGTGACAAAAAAATCCATCATAAAAAAACAGGAAAGTTGAAAAGGAAATTTAAATTATTCCAACCTGTTGAGGAGTCACTCAACCACTTATCGGAGAGACTTGATTCAAATGAAAGGCAAATTAAGCACGGAGAGCAATTACGTGAAGAGTGGATAACAGGTTTATCGCATGATTTAAAGACGCCGTTAAGCTCAATTTATGGCTATTCAACGATGCTAGCATCTGAAGATTATGAGTGGACAAAGGATGAGATGCGTATTTTTGCACAGACCATGCAGGAAAAGGCAACCTATATGGATGCACTTATTCAGGATTTAACGTATACGTATCAGTTAAAAAATAAAGCTATACAGCTTGATAAAGTGTTACTTCCGCTAGCAACATGGTTACCACAATTTGCAGACGAACAGGTATGTGTGAAGGTATATGGTGATGTGTTGCTACAAGCAGATGAGCTTTTACTTAAGCGGATAATGGATAATTTAATTACTAATGCGAAAAAGTATACCCCTGAAGGCACCAAGGTGATTGTAGAAGCGCAACATACAGGTAAAGAAGTGATGCTTACCATTGCTGACCAAGGACCTGGCATTCCTCAGGAGGAGCTCGATAATCTATTCGAACGCTATTATCGAGGTACGAATACGACAGACGATATAACAGGAACAGGGCTAGGACTAGCCATCACGAAGCAGCTCATTGATTTACACAATGGCACGATTAGTGTTCGCTCAGGTCAGGACGGGACAATTTTTGTTCTAAAATTTCAATGTCATTAGTGTGGATCTCCTTGCTTTTCTAGGACTCTGTCATAGAACTTAATCTCATTCAACATAGTAAAGAGGTATCAAAGTGTTCATTTGATACCTCTTTACTATGTTGAAAAACAAAACAGTCAATTGAAAGGTAGAAATGAATTTCCGTTGCAGGCTACTTGCTTTCCTGTGGGCGAGCGCCGAATCGCTTCCTCCGCTACCGCTCCGTGCAGGGTTTCGCCTGTCTCGCTATCCCACGGGAGTCAAGTAGCCTTCCACTCCAATCAACAAAAGTGTTACCTTTTTAGCAAAGGTTTTCAAATAAAGTGAAGGTGTTCACTATTCCTTATGAAGAGGTGTTGTCACGCATCACTTCCCCAATAAGAGCTTATCCCCGCTAAGAATACAGATAATGGGCGATTTGATCGCTACTATGAAAAAAGTAAAGACACTTTGCAGAATGGTTGATTGGAGTGGAGCCAGCGTCACTCCTAGGGGATTTAGCGTCACAGAGGAGACCCTGGAGCGAACGTAAGTGAGTGAAGCGGCTCATCGGACGCCCCCTGGAAAGGACGCTGGCGGAACGGAAATCAACCCCTCACCTTGCAAAGTTGCTATTTCTGCCGTTGACATCATCTTTTTTCAACAACATGAAAGAGGTATCAAGCTGTTCATTTGATACCTCTTTTTTTATTTATTTTTCGTACAGCGTTCAGTTGGCTGTTCAATTTTTACGTAACGCCATAAGTTATTGGCGATGTCGCGGGCTTCTGCGATATGTTCTGTGCCGACAAATGCCTTACGGAAAGGGGTAAGAAGTGATTCGATGATAAAAAGCTTTGGTTTTTCGTTTTGTAATTCTTCTAATAAGAATTGTGCATATTCCAAACCTTCCATTGTTTCATTGTTCGATAATCCCTTTGTAAAGCCTTGTAGTTGTTCAATGACCATTTCTTTTGTAACGGTTTTATAGTTCACGACATTTTGAATGGTATTGATCATTTCAACACTCACGATAATCTCTTTCGACTCAAGCATAGTGGGTATAATTACGCTAATATTGCGCAATGCTACACGTACAATCGCTTCTCGATTGATATATTTATAATCGGCAATAAAGACAGCACGTAGAGTGAGGTTAATCATCCCAAGTGTTTGAACAGCACATTCATAGCTAATAGGGCTAATCTCTTCGCCAAATACTTGTACTAGACGATTGGCGAGCCATTCTAATTCTTGTAAATGGTAATTAATAATAATTTTTTTTAGTTCTTTATCTCTTGATTGGAAGATGGATTCGAATATCTGTACTAAATTATGTTCACGATTAACATACATGAGAACAGCGACTTGCTGTGTCAATACTTCTAAATCTGTAGGGTCTTTACCATAGATGAGCTCATGGCGGCGATTACTAGCTTCTTCGCGCCCTTCATCCAAAATGGCGATTAAGCATTCATTTTTCGAAGGAAAGTGATTATAAAATGTACCTTTTGAGATTTTAGCCGCATTGATGATGTCATTAATCGATGTATCTAGAAAGCCTTTTTCAATAAAAAGTTCACGTGCTGCTGTTATAATTTGTCTTTTTCTTTTGTTCATGACCTCACCTTTTTTATAATATTATACTCTTATTCTACCTTTGAAACGTATTTATATCAACGTTTATAAAAAATATAAACTTATTTGTTGAAAAAAGTAGACTACGAGTATAAAATAAGTTTTATCGTAAAACACAAGAAAGAATTGAGGGATATAAATGAATAGTGAGCAAACAATGAAAAAGCCCCCTTATGGCATGATAGCTATTCTATTTGTGGGTGCTTTTGTTGCTTTTCTAAACAACACATTGTTGAATGTGGCATTACCAACAATCATGAAAGATTTTGGGATTACCTATTCAAAAGTACAATGGTTAGCAACAGGGTATATGCTTGTGAGCGGTATTTTAGTGCCAGCTTCAGCATTCTTTGTGACACGCTTTAAAAATAGACATTTATTTATAACAGCGATGTCCATCTTTACAATCGGTACAATTATGGCAGGCTTTGCACCTAACTTTGGTGTGCTATTAGCAGGTCGTATGGTGCAAGCAGCCGGGGCATCTAGTATGTCACCACTTTTAATGAACGTTATGCTAACAAGCTTCCCAAAAGAGAAGCGTGGAGCGGCAATGGGGATCTTTGGTTTAGTTATGATTATGGCGCCAGCAATCGGTCCTACATTATCAGGATATATTGTGGAGCATCATGATTGGCGTATGCTTTTCCAAATGATTATTCCATTTGCTTTAATTAGTTTATTATTTGGTGTTTGGAAACTAAGAAACGTGATGGAGACACGTGAAGTTCACTTAGATTTCCTTTCAGTCCTTTTATCAACAGTTGCATTTGGTGGTATTTTATATGGCTTTAGTACAGCAGGAGATAAAGGTTGGTCAAGTCCATGGGTATATGGCACAATTACGATTGGCTTCATTGCTTTAGTTATTTTCGTTGTTAAACAGCTGAAAATGGATGAGCCATTACTGGAATTACGTATTTATAAGTATCCGATGTTTGCTTTAGGGTCAGTTATCTCAGTTATTGTCTCTATGGCAATGTTCTCAGGGATGATTTTAACACCAGCATATGTACAGTCTATCCGTGGTATCGAACCATTTGAAGCAGGTTTGATGATGCTTCCAGGGGCACTTGTCATGGGGATTATGTCACCAATCACTGGTAAGCTTTTTGATAAATTTGGTCCTCGTGTGCTGGCCATTATTGGATTAACGATTACAACAATCGCAACTTTCGGTTTAACGAAATTAGAAATTGATTCAAGCTACACATATATCGTATCGATGTATACAATTCGTATGTTCGGTATGTCGATGGTCATGATGCCTATTATGACAAACGGTTTAAATCAACTACCACAAATGATGAATCCTCATGGTACAGCGATTAACAATACATTACAGCAGGTATCAGGAGCAATCGGTAGTGCGATCTTAGTAACATTTATGAATAACCGTACAAAAGTTAAAGCGGAAGAATTAATTGCAGAAGCAAAAGCGAATGCTGCACAATCAGGAGCAGCGCCTACAGCAGAGCAAATGCAGCAAATGCAAGATCAAATTATGCAAACTGCCTTATTAGATGGTATTACGCATTCCTTCTTAATTGCAGCTGCAATAACAGTGATTGCAGTGGTACTCGCATTCTTCTTGAAACGCGTAAAAGTTGAAAGCGCAGCAGCGTCAATGGATTTAAAAAAGCCAACTAAATAATCAAGTGAATCCCTAGCCAGTAAACATTTACTAGCTAGGGATTTTTTAATTGAGCTTATATGAAAAAAAATTTTAGGATTATTGTTATTTTTCATCATTTTATTTTATATGATAATACTAATTTACAGAAAATTTAGATATTTAAGTGGTGAGGTGCTTACTTGGTAGATGCATATATAAATGACTTAGTGAAAGAACAAGAAATTCCAGGTGCCGTGTTAATTGTTCAGCAGCAAGAAAGAAGGCTATTTTCAGGCAGCTATGGAGCCTATACAGCTGAGGATGGCAGCGAGCAAGCTATATTAAGCAATACGTTATTTGATTTAGCCTCTTTAACAAAAGTTGTTGCAACACTCCCGTCTATTTTACTACTGATGAGTCGAAATCAAGTTAATGTAACAGATTCAGTTCAAACCTATTTGCCTGATTTTAAATATCCCTTTATGACAATCCAGCATTTATTGCAGCATTGCTCAGGTTTGCCAGCAGATTTAACACCTGTAGTTAAGAGGCATCATAAGCGTGACATCATGCAGGAAGTATTGGCAAGTGATGTAGTGTGTCAGCCAAATGAACAAGTGCTATATAGTGATTTAGGTATGATTATTCTAGGAAAGGTGATTGAAAAAGTTACTGGCAATTCATTAAAAAGTTTTGTAGAGCAAGAGATTTTTAAGCCGTGGAGCATGCATCATACATGTTTTCAACTGCCTGAGCATACAAGAAGGCTTGCGGCATCTACAGAAATGGTGGCAGATCAATTTGTGCAGGGAATTGTCCATGATGAGAAAGCTTTATTACTAGATGGGATTGCTGGTAGCGCAGGTTTATTTTCATGTGCAGAGGATTTAGCAAAGTATGCGGAAATTTGGTTGGGGATCAAGCAACAAACGGTGATTCCATACGATTGGTTAGAGCTTGCCTATACGAAAACATTTAAAACGAGGGGACTTGGATTTGAAGTATGGGGAGGGGACGACGCATCATTTTGTTTTGGTAGGAGGTGGAGCAAGGGCTCATTTGGTCATACAGGATTTACAGGTACGAGTATTTGGATGGACCCTGTACAAAAGGTATTTGTCATTTTACTAACGAATGCTGTGCATTATGGGAGAAATACAAACATGAGCAAGATTAGAGAGAAGCTTCATACGATGATTTATGAAAAATTACTGATATGAAGGGTGGATCTGCTGGTATGAGACAAAAGAGTAAATGGTTATTGCTGCTTCTTTTATTACTCGTTGTAGGTTTAGTAGGCTGTAACACGAGTGAGAAATCAACGAACTCAACATCACCTGATAAAGAAGAGGAACCGAAAACAGAAGAGGTTTCGCTAACAATAGGGAGTTGGCGTACAGAAGATGTTGCCAAGTATGAAAAAGTGATTGCTTTATTTAATGAACAACATCCTGATATACATGTGTCATTTAACCCAACTAAAAATACAGAATACAATACAGTCCTCAATACGGCATTACAGGCTGGGGAGGGTCCAGATATTTTCCACTTACGTCCTTATGCAGCTGGATTGAAGCTTGCGGAGGCAGGTTTTGTCGAGAAAATAAACGGCTTAAATGGATTGAGTGTATTTCCTGAAGAAGCATTAAAGGCTTCTCGCGATGACCAAGGAAATCAGTACGGTGTACCAATTAACTTAAGCTCTACACAATTTTTCTATAATAAAAAGATTTTTAAAGATAATAATCTTGAAATTCCTACTACATGGGATGAATTCATTGCATTAAACGACCAATTATTAGAAAAGGGCATTACACCAATTGCAATGGGTACAAAAGAAGGCTGGTTATTATCATTGCTGCACGGTATTGTCGGTCCTGCTGTTTATGAAGGCAATGACTTCTATCAAGCGGTGCTTGCGGGGGAAAGAGATTTTACAGATGCAAAGTTTATTGAATCGATACAAGTGATGAATGACTTGAAAAAGTATTTTCCAGCCAATTCTGAAGGCTTAGGAATGGATGATATTCGTACTTTGTTTGCGCTGGAAGATGCGGCTATGTTCCCGTTAGGTAGCTGGGAAATTCCTGTTGTATTAGAAATGAATCCAGACTTAGATTTAGGTTATTTCCCTATTCCATCTAAAGAGGGAAATAAAACAGTGACGACTTGGGTAGATGGCTCATTTGCGATCAATGCTAATTCGAAACATAAAGAAGCAGCTAAAATGTTTTTAGAGTTTTTAACAACAAAGGAGTTTGGTGAGTTATTTGTGAAGGAGTTTTCCATGATCAGCGCCATTCCTGGTATTACTTCTGACGATGCATTGCTCAATGATATTAGTCATTCGACTGCAAATGAAGCAACGCCATATATGTGGGTAACTAATTTTACTGGTGGGGACCCGACAACAAAGAGCTTGCTTGAAAGTGAGCTACAAGGCATGTATTTAGGTCAAGTAACGCCTGAAGAGGTGGCCACAAAAGTACAGGAAAACGCTAAAACTTGGTTTACGCCATTTCAAAAATAATGAAAGCATCAAGCCAGCAGACCCCTGAAGCGCTATAAAGGAGTTTAGGGGTCTTGTTGTCTCATTATTAGTAAAGGAGGCTGCTCATGATGAGAGAATCTACAGCTTCATCAGTAAGAAAAAGGAGATCGTGGGCAAGATGGACTATTCATCTTTTCCCTATTCCTGCATTAATCGTATATGGAATGTTTGTGCTTTATCCGATAGTAGCGGCAATGTCCTATAGTTTTTTTGAATGGAAAGGGATGGCTCGTGGCGATTTTATCGGTCTCCAAAATTTTGTGACGCTTTTTACGACAGAACCCTATGGCTCTATGTTTTGGAACGCCTTTAAACATAATGTCCTGTATTTTGTTGTGCAAATGGTAGTTATGAATGGATTAGCCTTCTTTCTTGGCTTTATTATCTATCAAAAAATTAAAGGAGCAGCGTTTTTTAAGGCGGCTTTCTTTCTCCCACGGTTATTATCAGTGATTGTGGTAGGTTTCTTATGGAAGCTCATTCTAAATCCTAATTTTGGTACTTTAAATGTTATTTTAGAGAAATTAGGTCTAGAAACCTTACAAAAAGCTTGGTTGGGAGATCCCGGAACGGCGTTAATCGCCATTATTTTAGTCAATTGTTGGTTTGGACTAGGTTTTGGTGTCCTAATTTTCCTTGCTGGCTTTCAAGGGATTCCAAGTGAGTTAGTTGAAGCTGCAAAGTTAGATGGTGCTAAGGGCTTTACTTTACTACGTACTATTTATTTGCCTCTAATGATGCCATCTATTATGATCATGGGCATTTTAACGTTTATCCAGTCCTTTGAGGCATTTGAGCTTGTATATGCGATGCAAGGCTCTATGGGAGAGCCGTATTATTCTACGGATACGTTAGCTGTGTTTTTCTATCGCTTGGCATTTGGTAGCTCTACAGCTTCTGGAGCGACAGCTATTGGGCTAGGCTCTGCGTTAGCGACGGTTCTGTTCCTATTTATATTAGTTTGTACCACGCTATTTTTACGCTTTGCCAATAAAAAGGACGTTCAAATGTAAGGGGTGCGTATAGTGAAGCAAGGTGCTATTTGGGTTCGACCATTTTATTATCTAGTGGTATTTACGGTAGCGACCATTAGTTTATATCCTATCGTATTAATGATTTTATCTTCATTTAAAAAGAGCGTGGACATCTACAAAAATCCATTGGGCTTACCGACTAGCTTTAGCTTAGATACTTACCGTACATTATTAGCAAAAATTCCATTTACAACGTATTTTCTAAACAGTTTGTTTGTCAGTATTGTATCTGTTGTACTGATTGTTGTTGTTTGTTCACTGGCTTCATTTTATATTGCCCGCTTTAAATTCTCTTGGAATCATGCATTATTCTTTATTTTTTTACTAGGCATGATGATTCCTATAAAGCTTGGGATTGTACCGCTCTTTATTTTAATGCGTGATTTAGGGCTGATTAATTCCTTATGGTCTTTAATTTTGATGAACACGGCGACAGGGATTCCATTATCCATGCTGATCTTAACGGGCTTTTTTAAAACGATGCCCTATGAGCTGGAGGAAGCGGCCCGTATAGATGGGGCGGGGAACTTAAGAGTCCTTTGGCATGTGGTGTTACCGTTAATGAGACCTGCACTTGGTACAGTGGTGATTATAAATTTTATTGCTGCATGGAATGATTTCTTCTTCCCACTTATTTTTATTACAGAAAAAATGAAGCGGACGATACCTGTTGGAATGATGTCACTCTTTGGGGAGCATTCGGCAGATTGGGGCTCTCTTTTTGCAGGTTTAACATTAGCATCATTACCAATGATCCTATTATTCTTTATTGCGTCAAAGCAATTTATGGAGGGGCTGACGGCTGGTGCCATTAAATAGGCAATACATTATTGGGGTCGATGGTGGCGGGACGAGGACTCGTGCAGTGATTGGGACAAGAAAAGGGGAAGTGCTGGCCTTTGTTGAAGGAGCCGGAACGAATATGAAATCAACGCCACCAGACGAGGTAAGGCTACAAATCATCCAGCTACTTGCTCAGTTACTACAAAAGATAGATGCAACAAAGAATGATATTTCTGCGGTGTTCTTATGCGTGGCAGGGGGCGATCGCCAGGTAGATAAAGAACGCTGGGAGCAATGGATTAGCTTTCTTTTCCCTGCTAGCGCCTGTAAGATAACCATCACCAATGATGCGGTAGCGGGGCTTACTAGCGGTACATTTACACAGCAAGGGCTCGTTGTGATAGCAGGAACGGGTTCTATCGTATATGCTGTCGGAAAAAATTATCAAGCTAGTCGTGTTGGAGGATGGGGTTATTTATTAGGCGATGAGGGCAGTGGGTACTATATTGGGCAAGAGGCATTGCGATTTATTACGCGACATTATGATGCTTTTGGCCTGAATGAGGATCTATTTACAGCGACTATTTTGGATCAGCTAGCATTAAAAAATCCTACTGAAATTATTACGCATGTTTATGAGCATCTACAGCCGCGTGTATTCATAGCCTCCTTAGCTCGAGTGGTGTTACGTTTAGCCGAACAAAATAATGATAGGGCAAAGAAAATTATTGAGCAGGCTACCCATCATTTAGTTCAATTCATCCAAATAATGTTGAAAAAAGAGCCGCAGCTAAAAGGTTACCCTATTGTCCTATGTGGAGGTTTGTTCGAAAATTTTTATTTTGTTCAATGCTTTCGAGAAAAATTACACCTCGCTACAATACCTAATCGACTCATACGACCAGAGGTGCCACCTGTTATAGGAGCTTTCGTTAATGGACTTCTCAGTGAAGGAATTCCAATAACAGAGGCTTTACAACGAACGGTAAAAGAAACTTGGATGAGCATCCATGAAAAATAGCGTGGGAGGGATTTGATTTCAATGGAAAGAATGACAAAACTGACGACTGAAGGCTATCATCCAGATACGACAAATCTAGATTTGATGTCCACTAGTGAAATTGTAAAGCTGATGAATGAAGAGGATAAAAAAGTACCGTTAGCCATAGCAAAGGTTTTACCTGAAATCGAACAAGCTATTACAGCTGTTGTGCATGCGTTAAAGAATGGCGGTAGATTATTTTATGTAGGTGCAGGGACGAGTGGTCGAATTGGTTTGCTAGATGCAGTAGAATGTCCACCTACATTTAGTACGTCACCAAAGCTTGTCCAGGCAATATTGGCTGGAGGGGCAGATGCAGTGATGATCGCCATAGAAGGTGCAGAAGATGATCTTTCATTAGGAGAGGTTGAACTACAGAAACAACAGCTAACAAACCGTGATGTAGTGATAGGGATTGCAGCAAGTGGGCGAACACCTTTTGTCAAAGGGGCATTAATTTATGCTCAAGAATTAGGGGCGAAAACAATCAGCTTAGTCAGCAACGCTCATTCTGTCATTAGTCAGCATGCAGATATTGCAATAGAGGTGATTACAGGACCTGAAATTTTAACAGGTTCTACAAGACTAAAGGCTGCCACAGCTCATAAACAAATATTAAATATGATTACAACGACAACCATGATTAAGCTTGGAAAGGTCTATAAAAATTTAATGGTGGACGTTCATGCTAGTAACTTTAAATTGCGAGAGCGAGCCAAACAAATTGTCTGTGAAGTGACGGGTGTTTCTTATAGTCAGGCTGAAAGTGTTTTAGAACAAACTAATTTTCAAGTAAAACTCGCCATTGTGCTGTTACTGACAAATACAACAATAGAAGAAGCGGCAGAATTACTGGTTCAATCCGAAGGGCATGTACGTAGAGCAGTAGAATTAAAAAAGTATTGATGATAGAGATGAATGGAAGACCTTTTTTTAACTAGGGATGGGGATAGAAAAATGGAAAAAATAAATGCTGGCTTAATTATGCTCGCAGAAATGCGAAAAAAGCTACCACCTTCGGAAAAAAAGGTAGCAAGCTATATTTTAGAGAATCCAACACAGGCGATTAAAATGACTGCGGTTGAGTTGGGAGAAGCAAGTCATACAAGTAGTGCCGCGGTTATTCGGCTGTGTAAATCGTTAAATTTTAGTGGTGTTCAAGAGCTGAAATTGCGTATTGCTGGTGATTTACAACATGCTAAAACGGAAGATCGGGATATTGAGGCGAATGAAGCATTGCCATCGATTGTAGAGAAGGTGACGATGCAAAGTAGTGAAATTTTGACACAAACAGCTAATTTAATAGATATTGCTGAATTAGAGCGTGCCGTAACGGCCTTATCACAAGCCCGTAAAATTATATTTTTTGGAGTGGGTGCATCAGGTATAGCAGCAATGGATGCGGATCAAAAATTTTTACGAATCAATAAAAATAGTAGGGCATTTGTGGATTTGCATTTAGGAGCTACAGCCGTTGTCAATGCACAGAAAGGGGATGTGGTAGTAGGTATCTCCTTCTCTGGAGAAACGCATGAAGTGGCTAAAATCCTTGAAATAGCTGGCCAAACACCAGCCACTACAATTAGTTTAACGAGGTATGGAAGTTCACTTGTATCTAGCCTAGCAGATATTTGTTTATATGTATCTCCAAATGTTGAAGCAACCTTTAGAAGTGGTGCAACCTCCTCACGCCTTGCCCAGCTACTTGTCATTGATATTTTATTTATGGGGGTCGTGACGAGTGCCTATGAGCAGACAATAAACTATTTAGATGAAACACGTTCAGTTATTCAAGGATTGCATAAAAAAGTGGCTAAACAAAAAAATAAAATAAAGTAACGAAGACGATTCTATTAGCCATAGCATCGTCTTCGTTTTTTATCTTAATTCAGCAAAGCTTTTTGACGAGCCAGGTACAAAAGGCTCCCTTCTTTCATGTGGGAGCAATGCATGTTTTTTCAAAGACGCTCCTCTGTTTGAGGATCGAAGAAATGGATCTTTTCTTCCTTCATGACTAGGAAAACCTTATCGGATGGATGCAAATTGTTATCAGCCTGTACTCGTGCAATGAAATTTTGATTTGCTAAAGAACAATAGAGGTAAGTTTCTGCTCCTAGTAATTCTGCTACATCAATCGTTGCATTGAACGTATAAGGGGAAATAACATCAGTAATTTGTAAATCCTCAGGACGAATACCCATAACAATCTCTTTCCCTAAATAATTTTTTTCCTTTAACAATGGTAAGTATATGGATGGAATAGGGAAGCTTTGATCACCTAACAGGATTTCCGTTTCTGTTAGACGACAATGGAAGAGATTCATGGATGGTGAACCAATAAAGCCTGCCACGAACATGTTATGTGGTGTATTGTATACTTCTTTAGGTGTCCCAATTTGTTGGATAAGTCCATCTTTCATCACTACTAGACGAGTAGCCATTGTCATAGCCTCTGTTTGATCATGGGTGACATAAATCGTTGTCGTTTGAATTCGTTGATGGAGCTTCTGAATTTCTGCACGCATTTGCACACGTAATTTTGCATCCAAATTCGAAAGAGGCTCATCCATTAAAAATACCTTAGCTTCTCTGACAATAGCTCGGCCAAGTGCTACACGCTGTCGTTGGCCACCAGATAGAGCTTTTGGCTTTCTTTTTAAATAATCCTCTAATCCTAAAATCTTAGCAGCTTCTTTAACGCGACGATCTATTTCCTTTTTATCGACTTTTCGTAGCTTTAAGCTAAATGCCATATTATCATAAACTGTCATATGCGGATATAATGCGTAGCTTTGGAATACCATTGCGATGCTACGATCTTTTGATTCCACATCATTCATGAAGACATCGTCAATATATAGCTCTCCATTTGATATATCCTCTAAGCCAGCAATCATACGTAAAGTTGTTGTCTTACCACAGCCAGAAGGACCTACAAACACAATGAATTCTTTATCATGAATATGCAGATTAAAATCAGTTACGGCTTGTATATTTTTATCGTAAATCTTATAGATATGCTCTAACCGTAATTCCGCCATACACACTACACCCCTTTACAAGTCATATTTTCATTGTAAATGACTTTAGAGTAGAGTGATATGGAAAGCATGCACAGTATTGAGGTCATAAATTGTGCAGTTGGCCTTAAAGTGATTCTAAGAAAATAATTGCGAGATAAACTTCTAGTCGATGGGAAAATTGCCGAATATCCTTTTGCGTTATTTGTTGAAATTTTTCTAAGCGATTTTGTAAGGTATTGCGATGCATATACATTTTTTTAGAGGCTAATGTAATGTTTCCCTCGTATTCAATCAATTTCTTGATTGTGTGGAGTAAATCTGGCTGAGAGATGGCACTTTTTAGAATAGAGGAGATAAAAATCTCTTTCTCTTGATAGGCTAGATGCTGCGTTACATATGGCACTAAAAGCTCTTGCTGTGTGAGTACATGCTTTGGTGTATAAGCCCAAATGGATGGTAGGAGGTGAACATACCAGTTAAATCGTTCCTTGGTCGTGGTGATGTCATGTATAACATCAGAAACAAAAATCCTAAAATGAACCTCTAAGTCAGCCATTATGGGATCAAGATAATGAGCCAAATTTAATAATTCATTGCTGTCGATACATTCGATTATGGCAAATAATTGTGGATGAAGCGATAGCAGTATAATATCCTTCCCCAGTAAAGCTTCGAAGACTGAACGCAATATTGTAGGTGCTGTAAAGTCTTTGTCAAATTGAAGAAATAACAAACGATGCATAGGAAGGACAGCTGGGGCAACGTCTGTTTTCCCTGTTAGATAATCAAGCCAAACTATATTGTAGTTATGCGACAAGTCAATGGGTCCTGAGAATATCCGCAATAACTCATATTCACTTTGTGTCATTGTGTGTATTGGAATTTCGTAAAGCTGGTTGTCAAAATTAAACACATAGTTTCCATCAGTTTTACCTGAAAAGGGGCTTAATAATGGGAAACGTTGCTGTAATTTTTGAAGATCCATGCATGCCACTCCTTTATTTGAATAGAAAGTAATAAGGTCAATTTACTATAATTATATGATGAAATGATTATAGTATTAATATAAAAACACGGATATTAGCGAGTATGACAATCATACTTAGCTAATGTCCGTGTTATCTATTTAGGCATCTTTTTTAAATAACTTACCTGGCCAAAAAGCATATTTACCTAGTACTGTCGTGATAGCTGGCACAAGCAATGGTCTTACAATAAATGTATCGAGCAACACACCAATGGCTGTCACAACACCAAATTGAACAAGCACCTGAATTGGTAATGTTGCCAGCACAGCAAATGTACCTGCTAGGATGAGTCCAGCAGATGTAATAACGCTTCCTGTTCGGACAACACCTTCTTCTACAGCTGTTAAATGGTCAGTGGTTTTACGCTTTTTCCAAATTTCTGAGATCATAAAGATATTATAATCCTCTCCGAGAGCTACTAAGAAAACGAAGGCATACAATGGAATAGCTCCAGAAATAGCCTCGGCCCCCATGATGTGATGCAAGATTAACCATCCAGCGCCTAATGCTCCAAAGTAAGAAATAATAACAGTCGCTAATAAATAAACAGTTGCTGTAATAGAACGTAAATAAACAAATAATAATACTGCAATTAAGGCAATCATGGTTGGCATGATCACTGTCTCGTCACGCTTAGTTATTTGCTGTGTATCGTATTGACTAGCTGTTTCCCCGCCAATCCAAACATGTTTCTCAGCATGATTGAGACCTTGTGCCTCCAGCATTTTTATAACCTCTGTTTGTAGTTCTGGAATATGGGCTAATGATTCCTTTGCATAAGGGTTGGCATTGAAAGTGAGTTCGTACAAGTGAATGGACTTATTTTTTTCGCCAATTTGTACATCTGCCACACTATCAATATAAGAGATAGCTTCAAGTTGTTGCTGTAAATTAATATCAGCACCTTCTGTATCTATTACTAATTGAACAGGTGCTAGCTCTCCAGGCGAAAAATTCTCTTCAATTAAAGTAAATCCTTCTCTAGACGGCATATCTTTTGGGAAGGATGAAAGCAAATCAAACGTATATTGAATACGTGGAACAAATGCTGCCAATCCTCCAAGTAAGATAACAGTTACAGCAATTACGACCCAAGGTTTATGGGTAACAAAATGGCCGATTTTATGACTGACCTTATGTGAAGGCTTATGCTGTTTCTTGCCCTTTTTATTTGCCATCTCCTCCGTGCGTGGAGTGAAGGGGAAGAACGCTACACGACCAATAAGGACAAGAATAGCAGGTAGGACAACAAGTGCTGCGATTCCCATGACAAGCACGCCAAAACTAAATGGCACGGCAAAGCGTTGAAATGCGCCATAATGGGCGAGACTAAGGGTAGCTAAACCTAAGACAACCGTTAGGGCACTCATTAAAATAGCACCACCCGATTCTTTGATAGCTAGCTTCATAGCGACCGCCTTATCTTCAACATTAAAGAGTATTTCTCTATATTTAGAAATTAAAAATAAACAATAGTCAGTACCTGCACCAAAAAGTAAAACAGTCATAATGGAGACTGCCTGTGAATCCTTATCTATCCATCCCTGATCAGCAAAAAAACCAAGTGTTGGACTAATTACACCATAGGCAAGCCCTACAACAATTAAAGGAATAATAGCTAGCAATGGAGAACGATAAATGATAATAAGTAGTACCAAAACGAGTAATACAGTTGCGATCAATAGCTTCACATCTGCTTGTGAAAATAAACTGACAGCATCAGTGGCAATCCCCACTGGTCCAGAATAGCGCACATGGAGTACATCACTAGATAATTTCTCATCTAATTGTACTTGATAGCCTTCCATTATCTTTGTCAAATTATCTAAACTATCCTGTAGCATATCTGTAGCGACACCCTTTTCAAAAAATACAGGTGTAACAATTGTTGTGCCATTTTCGGAAGCGGAAGCCATTAAAGCCTGCGGTGGCATTTGATCAAATGGTGGAACCATAGTTTGATGGGCTAAGGGCTTTGCTTGCAGCTCGCTGTAAACACCTTGTATGGCTGAAAAATCATCCGATGTTAAGCCGTTTTCACGATGCCAAACCAGCAATAGCGGTGTGCCAGCATCATTAGGAAATTGCTCTGCAATAATTGCTGCTGCTTGCTCAGACATTTCAGTGTCAGGTAAGTTTTTGCCTGATTCACTTTCTATGCTATTGATTTGCGGCCAAGCAAACGATAATACAACTACTAATAACACCCAAAAAGCTAGTGCTAATAAACGTCCCTTTTTACTTGCAACCATTGAGCCCCATTGCTCAAGTGGATGTTTTTTCATAAGAAGACCTCCATTCATGTAAGTGATTTAATTATATATACTAGAAGGTTAATTAATCAATCTATAAATATTAATATGTTATAATATGCGTAAAAAGAATGCTTAATTAAGGAGGCGAACTTGTTGAAACAATCACCGCGTGTTCTCGGGAGACCTCGCCATGATGAAAATGCGAAACCTACAAAAGACATTGTCCTTGAAACGGCCACAAGACTTTTTATTAAAGAAGGATACAAAAATATTTCGATGGATGATGTAGCAAAAGCTTGTAGCGTAACAAAGGCGACTATCTATTACTATTACCCAACAAAAGGGGAATTATATACATCTGCTTTAATCGCGATGATGGATCGTATCAAGCTATCGATTCTACAAATTTTAGAGCAGCCTAAACCATTTAAAGAACGACTCGAACAGCTTGTTGAGGTTCATTTATCAGCCACTATCGATATTGATATGAAAAATTTTATGAAAGAGGCGACTATCAATTTATCGGAATCACAGTTGAAACAAGTCCAAGCCTCCGAAAATGATATGTATCAAACAATAGAGCAGGCTATGCAAGTAGAGATGGAAAAGGGAACAATTCGAAAAGGAAATGCAAAATTTTTCGCTCATAACTTTATGGCATTGATGACTGTAGGGTATTTTAAAGATGGCGATGGTAAAACTTTGCTAGGCTCAGTAGATGTGACGGCAAAGGAAGTAACAAATTTCTTTTGGCGGTCTGTTGAAAATAAATAAAACTTAATGATTATGTGATTTTTTATAAAAGGAGTTATCTCATTATTTGGGGTAACTCCTTTCTTAGTGTTGAAAAACAAAACAGTTAATTGAAAGGTAGAAATGGATTTCCGTTGCAGGCTACCTGCTTTCCTGTGGGCGAGCGTCGAATCGCTTCCTCCGCTACCGCTCCGTGCAGGGCTTCGCCTGTCTCGCTATCCCACGGGAGTCAAGTAGCCTTCCACTCCAATCCACTGACTTTTTAGCAAAGGTTTTCAAATAAAGTGAAGGTGTTCACTATTCCTTATGAAGAGGTGTTGTCGCGCATCACTCCTAGGGGATTGAGCGGCTCATCGGACGCCCCCTGGAAAGGACGCTGGCGGAACAGAAATCAACCCCTCACCTTGCCAAGTTGCCTTTTCTGCCGTTGACTTCATCTTTTTGCAACAAACAACATGAAAGGAGTTATCTCATTATTTGAGGTAACTCCTTTAATTGTGATATAGGTCACATACATTGATAATGGTTCTCATTTATAGTTTGGTTATTGACAGAGGAGGAGAAAAAAATGAATTCAACAGAACAGCGTTTACCAACACATCTATTTTTAGCGAAATTAGGAAAGACAATCTTACGTCCAGGTGGAAAAGAGGCAACGAATCGACTATTAGATGCTTGCCAGCTAAATGAAAATAGCCATGTCCTAGAGGTGGCTACTAATATGGGGACAACAGCAATACATATTGCCAAAACATACAATGCTAAAGTAAGTGGAATCGATATTAATAAAGAGGCAGTTCAGAAAGCAAATGAAAATATTATTGGTGAAAATGTTCAGCATCTCGTCCATATTCAGCAAGGGAATGCTACACAATTACCATTCGACGATGGAACCTTCGATGTGGTTATCAATGAAGCGATGCTCACAATGCTACCGCAGGAATTAAAAGAACAGGCTTTGGCTGAATATATGCGAGTTTTGAAGCCAGGTGGCATCTTAGCCACACACGATTTAGTTGTTAAAGCGTCAAGTGAAGAAATTCTTACTGATGAAATTAAGGCACTTCGAAAAGTCATCATTGTAAAGGCACAGCCACTATCAAAGCAAAATTGGCGAAATTTAGTTGAAAAAATAGGGTTCAAACCTGTAGATGTGCATACTGGAGAACTTCATTTAGTATCTTTGGTAGGGCTTATTCGAGATGAGGGCTTAGATGGTTTAATACGTATAGTTGAAAATGCACGAAAAAATTCGGATGATGAGCAATATTTCCTTGAAATAATTGAGCATTTTGATCATGCTCGCCATCACTTTGGTCACATTACCATCATCGCAAAAAAGCAAGGATAATCAATGAAAACAGCAGTTCAATTTCAACAAGTATCTAAATTTTTTGGAACGAAGCAAATCATTAAAGATTGTAATTTAAGTTTGCAGGAAGGTGAAGTAGTGGCTATTGTTGGACCTTCAGGGTGTGGGAAGACGACTTTTTTACACTTAGCAACAAATGTGTTACAGCCGACATCAGGTCATATTAAATGCTTCACAGATAAGTTAGGTTATGTATTTCAGGAACCAAGGCTATTACCATGGTGTACATTATATGAAAATGTCACATTTAGCTGTAATGGAAATGTAGATAGAGCCCAAATTATGAATCTATTGGCGCGTGTCAAACTTAACAATGAAATTGATAAGTTTCCTAAGCAATTATCAGGTGGAATGAAGCAGCGAGCCTCAATTGTCAGAGCATTTGCATGCAAGCCTAAATTTATTATGATGGATGAACCTTTTTCAGCATTAGACTATTGGTTAAAAAAAGAACTTGTGCAGGATCTGATTGCTTTAATAGAAAATGAGCATGTGGGTATGTTTTATGTTACTCATGACTATGAGGAAGCGGCAACGGTGGCAGATCGCATTGTCAATATTGCGTATGCAAAGGATGGAATTTACAAGGAAATAATTTTAGATATACCAAGAAAACAACGCAGCTTTGATTATATAAAAAATATTGAATATCAATTATTACAACTTTAAACAGGGGAGAAAACATACCATGAAAAAATGGCCTATATTTAGCCTTTTACTATTATGTCTTACAGTGATTTTAGTCGCTTGTGGCAATAAAGAAGAAACAAAGCAAAATCAAGAACCAGAGAAAAGTGAACAAGCTACTGCTGACCAATCAAGTGTATCTGAAGTAGCAAAGGCAAAAAAAATGACTATTCAAGCACCAGCAGGTATTTCCATTGCCGCACCACTCTATAAAATGATTGATGACGAATCATTATTAGAAGGTGCAGAGGATGTTGAGTTTCTAACTTGGAATACGCCTGATGAATTACGTGCACGTATCAGTGGAGGTCAGGTGCAAGTATCTGCCGTCCCAACCTATGTAGGTGCTAACCTTTATAATAAAGGTGTAGACATTCAATTAGTGAATACACTGATTTGGGGGATTTTATATTTCATTGGTCCAGAAGGTGAAGCAATAGCATGGGAAGATTTAAAAGGCAAAACAGTTCATGTACCATTTAAAGGAGATATGCCAGCATTAGTATTTCAATACTTATTACAAAAAAACGGGCTTGATATAGAAAAAGATTTAACAGTGGAATATACAGCGACACCTCAGGAGGTTGTCCAGTTATTAGCAGCAGGCAAAGCACAGTATGCTGTATTACCAGAGCATACCGCTTCACTTGTTATTGCGAAAGCGAAGAAAGAGGGAATCGTCCTACAAAAATCCATGAGCCTGCAAGAAGAGTGGGCAGCAGCAACAGGAAAGGCTCCACGTATTCCACAAGCAGGAATTGTTGTTGATAAGGCATTGATTCAAGAGCACCCAGAAACTGTAGCATTGCTGCAAGAAAAAATAGAGGAATCTATTCAATTTTTAAAAGATGACCCTGAAGCTGCTGGCGAGCTATTAGCATCATATCAGGAAGGGCTTGATCCAACCTTTATTGCAGGATTATTACCCTATTTAAATATCGAATTTGTCACTGCGCAAGAAGCCAAGGAAGAGCTTGAGTTTTTCTTTGAACAACTAGCTTCACTATCGCCAGATATTATTGGTGGGCAATTACCGGATGATGATTTCTATTATGAACCGTAAAAAAAGCTTGATTATTCAAATGAGCACTTGCTGTGGCATCGTGCTCATTTGGACACTATTATCTTTAAAGTTTCCGAGCATTTTAATACCCTCCCCATATGAAACACTAACCGCACTATGGCACATTACAGTTAGTGGGGAGTTGCTTCATCAACTTTATTTAACAATGGTTCGTATGTTAGTAGGTTTAATAATAGGGATGTCGTTGGCCATTCTATCAGGTTTATTGGCTGGTAGATTTGCAGTTATCTACGAAATGTTCCGCCCCATTATTGCCTTTTTATTAGGTATTCCACCTATTATTTTGGTCGTGGTTGCAATGGTTTGGTTTGGTACTAATTCAATCATACCAATTTTTGTCGTAAGTATTTTAGTGTTTCCGACTTTTTACATGAATATTGCAAATGGTTATCGTCAAATAGATATTCAACTCTTACAAATGGCAACGGTCTATAAAAAATCGACGTGGCAAACATTACGCTTCATCATTTTACCAAGCCTAATGGTGCCATTTTTTACAGCCTGTTCGTTGGCAGCAGGAGGTGCAGTAAGAATTACCATTATGGCTGAATTATTAGGAACAAGCAGTGGTATTGGTGCTGCTTTAACCATGGCACGTATCAATATTAACACGGATAAAGTATTCGCTTGGACATTGATAAGTGTGTTAGTAATTTTAGCAATTGATAGCTTTATCTTAAACCCATTAAAAGCAAAAATGATGAAATGGAATATGGAGGAATGACAATGGCAATTATACCAATTCAAGCAATGTTAGAAGAAAAGGCAAAACATATTGGTAAATTAGGGCGTATCGATGGTGCAGATATTTTGAACATTCAATTACGTGCAGGTGAAGAAATTCCTGAGCATCATACAGACAATGAAGTTCTAATTATTGTTCAATTTGGTGAAGTTCGCTTTCTTGTTGAAGGTATAGAGGAAATTTTAACACAAGATACTATTCTAACCTTAAAACCATCTGAAAAGCATAGCTTAGAAGCAATTACAGACGTTCGTGTTATTGTAATTAAATTAAATTAAAGCTCCTACTTTAATATGGAGCTTTTCATAGTGTTGAAAAACAAAACAATCCATAGAATTTTTGTGAAAGGTGAAAATGAATTTCCGTTGCAGGCTACTTGTTTTCCTGTGGGCGAGTGCCGAATCGCTTCCACCGCTACCGCCCTGTTTAGAGTTTTGCCTGTCTCGCTATCCCACGGGAGTCAAGTAGCCTTCCACTCAACCCCATAAATATTTAACTTTTAGCAAAGGTTTTCAGATAAAGTGAAGGTGTTCACTACTCTTTATGAAGAGGGTGTTGTCACGCATCACTTCTCCACATTTTTCACTACTGTTAGTATGAAAGAAAAGGAAAAGACACTTTTACAGAATGGTTGATTGGAGTGAAGCCAGCGGAACGGAAATCAACCCCTCACCTTGCTAAAATATCTTTTTCTGCTAGTGATATGATCTTTTTTCAACAAAGTGAAAAGCTCCTATTCAATATGGAGCTTTTTATATGCTTATTCTAAAGAACTATAATCCATGTTGCGGCAGACGTGCAACGATGGAGATGCCTTGCAGATTCTGGTTATGCTTCATAAACGTTTTACGCATTAACAATACACGCTTCCAAGCTTGCGAATTAGTTGCTACATTTTTTAGGATTTTTAGGACGCCAAATAACCCCTCATCTTCAATTAAGCGTTTCGGATAGAGGAGGTGCATAGGTGCCGTTTCAACATGCTCTATAACAAAACCATGTTGCCTTAAAGCATCCTCCCATTCCTCCATTGTTAGTGGTAGTGCATTGACTTTAATAGCATTGACCAGATCTTTACGAATATCCTCACGTTGATTACTAGCGATAGTAGAAGGGGTCAAACACATCTCATGGATGGCATATGTGCCACCAGGCTTTAATATTCTTTTTGCCTCACTAATAATGGCATTTTTTTGTTTAGCAGATTGCATGGTCAACATGGCTTCCCCATATACAACAGTTGCACAAGTATTTGGTAAACCAGTTTGCTCAGCACTACCAATAATACAACGTTGAGTTTCCCCATTTAAATAACTTCTTACTTTTGTAGCAGCTTCCTCATCACGTTCAATCGCTATATAGGTAGGATTTTTTTCCAAGGTCATTTTTGCGGTAATACCAAGCCCAGGCGCAAACTCTACAACATAGTCTTGTTCTGTAATGGCTAGATGCTTAAGCATTTGTCGTGTCATTTGAATGCCACCAGGGCGAAGTACTGTTTTTCCCAAGTTTGCGAGCAGCCAATGTCCTGGCATTTTTTCATAATTTAAGGTATGTTTTTTCATTTATAAAATCCTCCTTTAGTTGAAAATGATTATTATTCTCATTATTATATAGGTAATGTATTAATTGATAATGTGATCTAAATCAAATTTGGGGGTATATGAATGGTCTGTCAAAAACAATATTGCTTCTCAAAGGTACCGATATTTCAAAATCTAAAAGGGCATGAAATGGAGGGAATTTCACGTATTATAACGCATCATCATTTTGATAAGGGAGACATTATATTACTTGCAGGTGATCGTAAGAAAAAATTATTTATCGTAAGACATGGACGAGCAAAAGTTTCTCATATATCTGCAGATGGTCGGGAGTATGTCATGAGAATATTAGAAGCAGGGGAATTTTTTGGTGATGTTACCTTGTTTAATGATGAACCACAAAAATCGACAGTAGAGGCACTGGAAAAAACAGAAATTTGCTCGCTTGATGGTGAGGAACTTATGAAGATATTAGCTGGTACACCTATTACCTTGTTTCATATGCTTGCCCAGCTTTCTGCACGTTTAGAGGAGACAGAAAATCACTTGAGTGAAGCTATTTCTAAAGAGGTGAGTGAAAGACTTGCTGCCTTTATTTTAAAATCAGCTACCTTGGCCAAGAGTGACACATTTCTATTGACACTAACAAAAAAAGATTTAGCTTCCTTATTGAATACTACAAGAGAAACCTTAAGTCGTCGTTTATCTGTATTCCAAAAAGAAGGGTATATAGAGATGACAGGAAAAAGAATTATCATTAAAAATTATGATGCTTTGGAAAATTTATTATAGCAAGACAGTTAATAGTTGATAAAATCAATGAATTTTGAAAAGATTGTCGAAATTGTGATATAGCTCATTGAAATAATGTACAAACAGTCTTATAATGAAGGTTGTAATGTCACCAAGACAAGATAAGGATGGTATTATGATGCGCTTTTTGCGATTTAAAGTAAACATTGTAATAACAAGTCATACGAATCGCTATCCAGCCCTTGTGACTGGTGATTGTGTAAGATATACGCTGTAACGACTGTTAAGTTTTACCTTAATGGTCTTTTTTACATGTAAGCAATAAAAAATAGTACTAGTGATGGCAAAGGAGAGTTCAAAATGTCAGAAACGAATAACCAAACACAGGCTGAACAAGTAACTGTGAGTAAAGAGCAATTAGATGTACTAGATCAATTATTAAAGCCTGAAGTTCAAGAATCACTTACAACTTTAGTTGAGCAATTACCAAAGTTAACTGAAATGATGACATTATTAACGAAATCATACGAGTTTGCTCAAGCTGTTGCAACAGACGAAGTGCTTAAAAACGATACTGTTGGAGCAGTAACAGAAATGGCTGGTCCTGTAGTTGGTTCTGCGAAAAACCTTGCAGCAACTGCAATTGAAGCGAAAGACCGTGCATCTGAAAGCCATGAAGTAATTGGCTTATTCGGTCTTGTGAAAATGTTAAAAGACCCTCAAGTTCAAAATGTTTTCCGTTTTGTTAATGCTTTCTTACAAGTAAGCTCAGAACGTAAAGCTAAATAAGACTCAAGGTAAATTCAATTCGTAAGGACGGAGGATTAATTAATCATGTCAAAAGAAATCGTCATCTTAGGTGCAGGTTACGCTGGCGTTTTAACTGCATTAACAGCACGTAAGTATCTATCAGCTGATGAAGCAAAAATTACTGTAGTAAACCAATTCCCAACACACCAAATTATCACTGAGCTTCACCGTTTAGCAGGTGGTACAATTGCAGAAGGTGCTGTTGCATTACCACTTAAAAAAATCTTTAAAGGTTTAGATATCGACCTACACATTGCAAAAGTATCAAAATTCAATGTGGATACTAAAAAAGTTGATCTAGATAATGGCTATACATTAACTTACGATACACTTGTAGTATCTTTAGGTAGCCAAACTGGGTTCTTTGGTATCCCAGGATTAGAAGAAAACTCTATGGTTCTTAAATCAGTAAATGATGCCAATAAAATTAACAAACATATTGAAGACCGCATTAAAGCATATGCACAATCTAAAGATGAAGCAGATGCAACAATCGTTATTGGCGGTGGCGGTTTAACAGGTGTTGAGCTTGTTGGTGAAATCGTGGACAACTTCCCGAAAATCGCTGCAAAACACGGTGTTAATTTTGCTGATCTTAAAATTAAACTTGTTGAAGCTGGTCCAAAAATCTTGCCAGTGCTTCCGGATACACTTATCCAACGTGCTACTGAAAGCTTAGCAAAACGTGGTGTAGAATTTATTACAGGTACACCAGTAACAGGTGTTGACGGCAACGTTATTTCTTTAAAAGATCGTGAACCAATTGTTGCAAATACACTTGTTTGGACAGGTGGGGTAGCTCCACTTCCAATCGTAGGCGAATCAGGTCTAGCAGCTGATCGTGGTAAAGCAACGATTAATGAATTCTTACAATCTACATCTCACGAAGATGTATTTGTTATTGGTGACGCATCTGTTGCACTACCAGCTGATGGAGGTCGTCCACTATACGCTCCAACAGCACAAGTTGCATGGCAAATGGGTGAATGTGCTGGTTATAATGTATTTGCACAATACAAAAACCAAGACATGCAATCATTCTCAGCTGTAAACTCTGGTACACTTGCAAGCTTAGGTCGTAAAGATGCTGTTGCTACAATAGGTGCGAGCAACACAGAGCTTAAAGGCCTTCCTGCAACATTAATGAAAGAAGCTTCTAATATTCGTTACCTAACACATATTAAAGCTTTATTCGGTTTAGCCTATTAAAAACATCACACTCACTACTATCACGATATGAAGCTGCTAGTAGTGAGTGTTTTTTTCTAAAAATGTATATTAATCACTTTAAATCCAGTAAAATAATTACATATTCAATATTCTATTTTCTGAGGTGATGGCTGTGTTAACAATGTTTCAATCAAAAAAAGTAGATATAGAGCAATTTAAGGCTAAAATTGATGAACTAAATGCAAAGCTGGACAAGAAAGATCATGAATTTCAAATTTTTTTAAATGAGTTACATAAGGATATCATTGAAACGATTGAACAACATAACAAGGTAAATGATCAGCATACTATTTTAGGAGAAATGGTCGCCGATATTGTAGGAGAGTTTAATAAAGTTGAGGATAGCACTATTCAATCCAATAAAATTTCTGAAAATGCGCTTGATAAAGGCAATTTATTAATTTCTTCCTCGGATCAAATGATGACGTTATCGGTTGAAAGCAAGCAGGCTGTCCAGGAGGTAGAACAGCTGATTGATGCGTTAGGAGAGCAGTCTCAAAAAACATCTTTAAGCATGAGTAATTTAAGTGAGCGCTCAAAGCAAATAGCAGAAATTGTAAATGTTATTGGAGAAATTTCAAATCAAACAAATTTACTAGCTTTGAATGCATCTATTGAGGCAGCAAGAGCTGGGGAGCATGGTAAGGGCTTTTCAGTTGTTGCTGAGGAAGTTCGCAAACTAGCTGAAAACACGAAAACTAGCACAGAAGATATTGCTAATTTAACAAAGAAAATTGAAGAACAAATTGGACTTGCTTACGAGGATAATAAAAATAACATGCAGCTTGTCACGGAAGGTATTGACAAAAGCGCTAAAACCTCAGTAAAAATTGATCAATTACTGCACATTATGACGAATGTTCAAACGGGAATTAATGAGCTATTAGCTTCAATCAAAGATCAAAAGCTATCAAACGAAGATGTTATGCATAAATTTAATACGACTACTGCCTTATTTGATGAAACAAATCGCGTACTAAAAAGCCATATTGATGAATCAGAAATTGTGACGAAAAAATTATTAGAGGCAGTCGATCAAGTAAAGCATTTCCCAACAGAAAGATAAATAATCTAACTTCATTCAATGGAAGTTTAAAAAAGCAAGAACCCTGCATAGCACCTCCTCAACTTCTTAGTGACTACTACAGGGTTCATTTAATTATTTCAAATCGCCAACTTCAGTCATTTCATTCCACAATTACATCTTTCATACCGCATCTTTCAAAGGCTTGAACACCAGCCGCGGTCTTCCACAAAACTCTCCTGCGATTAAACCTGTGCTAACGCTGACTCGATGACCAATCCTAAACAAGGATAAGGTAAAGCATTACGCCATATAAAACCTCTTTCAATTCTGTTTTGTTCATCCTAGATTAGTAGGTAACAATTCAGATGGGAGGATGTGAAAGCAATTTTTGCATGAAGCTCCTCTTTACTTAAAATAAACTTTTAATCAATGTATCAATCATGACAGGCATTTCTTTAAACGCACTATCCACATGCAATCGTTCTGTTTTTTGATGGGCATCCTTACCAAATGGACCGACATTTAATACAGGACCTTGTAATGCCGCCATTTCTTTAAATGGAATATGATACGTGTCGCCCCATACTGGTGTGTTCCGCTCAAATGCTAGCCATTCATTGGATGCATCGGAATAGTTGACATAGCTTAAATCACAAATGCCGTTAAAGTAGTGGATCTGCTCCACCTCAATATCGAATGTCCGAGCTGTTTGCTTCATTAATTCAATCGACTGTTTCACTAATGGATGATTGGATGAATTAATGGCTGGGTAGTAAGGTGGCGCATATAACAGAACTGTGGCAGGTGCTAATTCCTGACAGCGAATCATGAGCTGATCCACAATGCGAATGGATTTTTCACGATCATCCCATGCACTATGTTGCAGAACCTGCTGCTTAATCGCTTGTACTTCCTCAGCGCCTAATTTATCGATGGCGTGCTCCAATAATGCCTCGTAGCGTAAGACCTTTACTTTGCCCACACCCTGCACATTTTCTCGTGTACAAATGTCCTGATAGTGCGCATTGCAAGCAGCCATAGCCTGTAATGCAACTTCCTCAAAAATAGCCATCACTTCAGCTGCTGTCCGTTTTAACAAGAAGACATTGTAAAGTGCCGCCGCACGATATGGTGTTTGTGTAGAATACTCCATTTTTAAATCTTTTAATTGTAGAGAGACGGGTAGTGGCGTGCTTTCCCCTAAATCTGTTTCACGGAAAAGCGGATTCCACTCCATATGCTGTGTCATATAGGAGGCGATAAAGGTAGCCGTCATCCCTTTTAATGGTTCACCCACATGTGTCTCTTTTCCATAGAACAAGGCAGCAGGCATGATTTTACCAATTGTGCCTGAATAAATATATTCATTCGTATCCGATGGCCCTTGTGAAAACGAAGGCTCACTATTTAAAAATAATTGATAGGTTAAACCATGCTGTTCACGCAATCTCACCAGTTCCACAACAGCCGCTCTCATACCAGCAGAATTGACTTCCTCATCAGGAACGGTTGTTAAAATCAAATTAATCGGCCATTGCTCAAAGCTTGCCTTTTCAATTAACTGCATGTGTAAGGCAAGACCCATTTTCATATCCATTGTGCCGCGACCAAATAAATAATTCCCTGACTCCAAATCAATGCGAGCTGCCTCTGGTAAGTCTTTTAGGTATTTAGGCTCCAGTAGCTTTTTCGTTAGTTCTTCCGGATAAAAGGCTAACGGCTCTAGTTCACCATATTCCTCCGTATGCACGGTATCAAAGTGGCTAATTAATACAACCGTTTCCGTTGCCGTTGGATGCTTATAGAAGGCTGTAACCGCGTTTCTGCCAAGTCCTGCATCATGTAATTCAATCAATTCCGGGTGTTTATCAAAATATGGAAGCGTTAACAATTTATCTTTTAAGCGAAAGGCAAATTCATTTTCACCCTTCGTTAATGTTCTGCTTTCCCAGCTCACAAGTTCACATAAGAGGGCACGTAGTTTTTCAGGTGTATCCCACATAAAAGTATTCATTATTTTTTCTCCTTTTATAGTAAAATGTTTTACTTTCAAGATGATATAAATAGAAAATTAGAAGGGAATTAAATATTTTTATTGTCATTTATTTTTCACTATATGAAATTAAATCTACATAGTGGAATATAAATTCATCGTAAATGGAAAACAACAAATTGTCAATTTTAATTTTTGTGAATACTCGTAATTTTCCTTACTAATTAAGTGGAACTATGTATATATTTCATGTAGCATCTATTTATATGCATAAAAATTAGTTAAAATAAAATGAAACTACATTCAAAAGTAGGGGCTACATGTAAAAATTTGAGGGTACATAAAAATTTGATAAGTTGCATGAATATTATTTTCATAATGATTCCACTTAGTGCTAACTGGATCTATAAAAACCTTAAGATAGTGATCATATGGGGAAATGAAAGGGAGTAATTGTAATGATTCAATCAATCGAAAGAGCTATGTTAGTTATAAATATACTGGCGAAGCATCCGAAACGTTTTTTTACTGTGCAGGAAATTTTTAATGAAACAGACTTGCCAACGAGCACAATTTACAGATTATTATATACATTAGAAAGTTTTGATTTAGTAGAGAGAAATGAGAATAAAAAGGAATTTCGACTGGGCTATACATGGTTGCAACTTGGCATGAAAATGTATCACGAGACGGATATTAGAGAAAAAGCGCATCCTCTGTTAGAAAACCTTGCATATAATGTTCGCGAAACAATCTATTTAAGTATCGCCAAACAGTTTGCATCCATTATTATTGATCGAATTGATAGTCCTAAAAATGTCCGTATTATTGATATGATTGGCGAAAAAATCCCTTATCCTATCGGAGCTCCTAATAAAGTGTTGCTTGCGTTTTCTAAAAGCGATGTACAGGAACAATTTTTGAAACAACTTGAGGAGCCAGAGAAAGAAAAATTGATTGAGAACCTCAATGGTGTGAGAGAAAAAGGCTTTGCCATAAGCATTGGAGAAAAAACAAAGGGGACAGTATCCATAGCAGCTCCTATATTTGATTCAAATAAACAAATAATTGCAGCCATTAGTGCAGAGTGTTTTGAATATGATACAGATGAGGAAAAATTAGAGAGTATAACACAGGAAGTCATTAAAACAGCTCAGCAGCTGTCCTATGAATTAGGGTATATATAATAATTTCTTACTTAGATAAAAACCATCTAGTGTCAATATTATGTTGACGTTAGATGGTTAATTTTTTTCATGAAAAGGGGTTACTTTAGTTTTTCAATTATTGTTGCCTGCTATTCACAATCCTTTGATAATAGTGACCTTTCGTAGGTTGTACATTTAGCAATAGTAGAATAACAGCTACAACCAACATCATAAAGGATGCACTAACGACAACGGAGCGTATTGTTATCCATTCAGCAAAAATCCCAAAAATAGCAGTAAGTATAATAATAAAAAGGGCTTCAAAAAATCCATAAATACTTCCTATTCGACCCATGCTCTTAGAGGGGATATTATTTTGATAAAATGTATAAAATCCTGTATTCGCAAAGGCGGTTGCAAAGGATAAGACAAAGCAACCTAAAGCAGCTATAAAAAAAGAAAATGATGATGTAAATATTAAATAACCTAATGCTGTTATGAGAGATCCCATACCTATTAACCAAGAAGTTGGTATTTTTTCAACAATAACGGAATTAGTTAGCGAGCCAATTAATACACCCACTCCCGCAATACTGACTAAAATACCATATTCTCCTTCAGATAAAGCTAATATTTGTGTTGCAAAGGCAGCCTCTAAAGAATCAGTAGCTGTCATCAAGACAATAGTGATGCTAAACAATAAATAAATGACCATTACATAGGAATTTTTTAAGCTAAAGCGTATGACCATTTGCCAATCTTGAAGCAATACGCGATAAAGCGATGTTTTTTCAGTATTACGATCAAACTTTTCAAAGGCTTCAACATTGGGCATTTTGAACGTTATACAGGCTGATAGAAATAAAGCAATCGCGTTTAAATATATAGCCATATGAGGTGTTCCGACTGTAAATAGCAAGCCTGCAATAGCTGGTCCAGTTAGAAATGCACCAGAGTCGAGCAAGCTGCGTAATGAATTAAAACGTTTCCTTTGTTCGATAGGTATTAACTTAGTGATATAAGTCATAGATGTTGGATGATACATAGAGCTAGCAACTGTAATGATAAAGACAAAGACATACATCCACACTAGGCTAGAAAAGAAGGGGAGTATGACAATGAGTATAGATTGAAAAATATTTAAAATAATCATTAGCTTTTTCTTATTAAAACGATCGATTAGGCTTCCTGACCAAAAATTAGTGAACAAGGATGAGATTGCTCTTACTATATACAAGCCAGAAACAGCCAGAGCAGATTGTGTAAGATTTAATACAAGGAGATTTAAGGCAATAAAATAGATCCATCCACCAGTACTGGAAACACCAATACTACATAATAGAATGGCAGGATACCGCCAGCTCTCTAAAGATTTTCTCATATAAATTCCTCCTTAAGCAAAATGATGATTTGCAAAATAAAAAATCCCACCCCCAAGACGATTAGTCTTAGGGACGAGATTGTGGAATTTATATACTCACGTGGTGCCACCCTAGTTCACTATTATGTCACCATAATAGCCTTTCAGTACGGCATAGTGTCTATGCTTATACTGTAACTCTATAACGGGAGTTCCCGTCGCACCATCATTCAAACAAAATCCAATGCGCTACTCCGAGACTTGTTTCAATAATTCGTTCTTACTCGTTTTCAGCAATCCGAGCTCTCTGGGAAGAACAGCCTTATTTACTCTTCTCTTCAATGTATTTTTGCTAGTGTAGCATATGTACATGATTCTGGTAAATAGTACTATAAAAATATTACTAATAATTTTGTAGAAAGATTTTTAATTGTGTCATCAGCGATTGGCAGTGCTGTATGGATAAATCAACATTCAAAGGAATTTCAAGGGAATGATCGAGGTCCTCAAAAACAGCAAGCTGAAGAGTAGTAAGTTGCGCCAGTTTTTCCTGTGAATAATAAGGATCCGCAGTACCGATTGCCAAAAATGCATGTTTGTCTAATAGATTTGCCATTGTATGTTGAAGAGATAGTAATGGGGTGAAGAGAATATAACGAGCAGGAATAAAAGGAGTCTGCTGCATATAAAAGTCGATAATAGGCATAGTACCTAAAGATTTTCCTAGATAGACGACTTCTCTATAAGGTTTTGATTGCAAACTGTTTTCTACAATAGGGTTGGCAACATGATAGACCATTTTTGATATGGCTTGTGAGTCCTGTTCGAATTGCTGTTGCTCAAACGTATAATTGATTTGAATGACATCATAGCCAAGTTCTAGCATTAATGCCGTAGAATAATAAAGTATAGGTTTATCATAGGTATAGCCCGTGCCGGAGAACATAAAGCATAACTTATCGCTTTTTCTATCAAAAAAGTTGTAGGATGTACCGTTATACATGGCTTGCTTAGGTTTGATTTTCATGAAGATTCCTCCATTTATAGTAACGATAGTTTATAATTGTACTATAGCAAAGGGGGAGAAATTTATGAAGGCTATTATTATCAATGAGTTTGGTGCACCTAATGTTTTAACACCTATTGATTGTCCAAAGCCTACTATTTCTGAGGGTGAAATCTTAATACGGACAACCTATACAAGCCTCAATTTCGCAGATATTAAAAACCGTACAGGTAATAAAGCTAAAGCAAAATTTCCGATGGTTCTTGGTTTAGATGTTGCAGGGGTGATAGAAGAAGTTTTTAATGATAACAGTGGCTTTCAAAAGGGTGACCAAGTTATCGCCTTCCCGAAAAACGGTGCTTATGCAGAATTTGTTGTAGCAAAGGAACAACTGGTTTTTAAAGTTCCTAGTGATGTACCAATCGAGAAGGTGGCAGCTGTACCGACTGTTTTATTTTTATCGTATATGTTAACACATCAAATAGCAGCAATTGGTCAGCAGGATGCCGTCTTAATTCATGCTGCTTCTGGTGGAGTCGGGACAATGCTTATCCAAATGGCAAAAAGGCTAGGAGCTAAACTGATTATTGGTACGGTGAGTAATTTGGAGAAGGCCTCAATCGTTTATCAGCTCGGCGCAGATCACGTGCTTACATATGATCAATTCAGTACACATGTCAATGAACTAACAAAGGGTCGTGGCGTTGATATCGTGTATGATTCCATTGCAGGAGCTGTCACAGAGGAAAGTTTAACTTGTTTAGCGCCCTATGGCACGCTTGTTCAATTCGGGAATAGTGGAGGCAGAGCAGGCAATATAAAAACATCAGATTTACACAGTAGCTGCCGCAATATAAAAGGATTTAGCTTAGGTACGACAAGAGCATTGAAGCCAGAACTGTTACAGCAGGTTGCACAGGATATTTTTTCTTTGTTAAAAGATGATAGTTTCCAGGTGCCAATTGCTAAAATATTTCCCTTAGAGGAAATGCAAAAGGCCCATGAATTTATGGAAAGTCGCCAGCATCAAGGGAAAATACTTATTAAAATATAAAAATACAAAAAGATGACGCTCCAAAATGGGTGTCATCTTTTCAACGTCTATCAGCAATCTAGTTCAGTAAGCTTTTCATAAATACGTCTTTTTCGGTACAGCATCGTACCAGTTTCGGCTACATCCTGAATCATGCCTTTATTGGCATAGGCTCCAAAAACCATCCCTGCAATAGGAATCATTTGAAACAGCTTTTTCCAGCCTAGTTGATCTCGATACGTGTAAAATACTTCCTGCCATCCTTGAAGCTGAGAAATCATATTATCTGAAGCCTTTTTCGAGCTGTTCATAGTAGAAAGCTCCTGTAGGATTGCTTCTTTACCAACAATATCAGCAGAAGTAAATTGTAGACATTTTACAATAAAAATACGTTCCATTTTATCATTCGGATCATAGCCATGAATGATCGCTATTTCTTGCAATGTTTTGAGTGCAGTTCCTAAAATCATTGGAATATCAATAGCTAAAGTAAAGATGCCACCAAAGCCAGTAGAGGCTCCTTGTACAGTAGCAAATTTTACACGGTCATTTTGTAATTGATCACTGAGAGTGATCATGTCCTCTAAAGGAATCTGACCAATATCAGATATAGTTAAAATATGCTGTGTGGAAGAATAGTCACGGATTTTTTGTATCATGGCTTGTTCATTGATTAAATACTTTCCACCTGACTGAATATAATTGCCAAGTTCATCGACCAATAAAGCAATTTTGTTTTGAAGAAAGGCGGGTGTCACTTTATCTAATAATTTAAATGGTATTCTCCCTAGTTTCTCCCAAAACCATAAATCCTTTTGATCTTTTTCCCACACTTGAATCTCTTGTAAATGCTGCTCTAATAACTCTCGGTTCTCCATGATTGTCTTATCCCCTTATGTGTCCATTTAACTTTAAATACGAAAAATACTATATAAAGTTTCGCTTTATTTAAATGAGATTTCGACAAACTAATGAATCACATGCTATTGCCAAACGGACGCAAGGAGTGCAATTCCTTCATTTATTTGCTGAAGCGTCAGTCCACCATATCCTATAATGACCATCGTTTCATTCGTACCATCCTGATAGGAGGTAGAGCATGGATAGACTTGAACTCCTACCTCTTGAGCAAGCTGGATCGCTCTACTCTCGGTGAGATGTTGGGGTAGCTTGATGACAATATGTAGTCCAGATTTTTCACCGATTACTTGAAATTCATTTGAAAAATGTGTAGAGATGGCGGTCAATAATGCTTGCTGCTTTTTACGATAGATTGTTCGCATTTTTGCTAAATGCTTATCGAATAGACCTTGTGCAAGAAAGTCTGCTAAGACAAGCTGGTCTACTTTGGAAACGACTGATTTTTGCTCATCATGAAAAGTCATAAACGGTCCTACTAGAGACTTTGGAAGGATCATATAACTAATGCGTAATGATGGAAGCAATGTTTTCGAGAATGTTCCGAAATAAATGACATGCTGAAGCTGATCCATTTTGGCTAAAGAGGGAATTGGCAGCCCCTTATAACGAAATTCGGAATCATAATCATCTTCTATAATAAGAGCCTCGTTCAAGTTAGCCCATTGTAACAGTGCTGCTCTTCTTTCCATGGTCATAATCATGCCTAAAGGAAATTGATGAGCGGGTGTTGTGTATAACATGTGAATTGTTTTTAGAGGTAGGGTAATTCCTGAATAATCCACAGGTATCGCCTCTGTGGACAATCCACATTGCTGAAAAATGGCACGTACTCGTTTAAAGCCTGGCTCCTCTAATCCAACGCGTGTCGCTGGACCAAGAAAATGACAAAGAGCCTGAAGCTGGCTTTGTGTACCACTATAAACAAATACCTGTGAAGCATCACAACTAACCCCACGAGAACGTTCTACATAGCGAGCAATCTCTGTGCGTAAAATTGTCTCTCCTGCCCAAGGGCTTGTTGATAAGTTGTTACTATTAAAGTGCTTTTTTATAAGCTTGTGCCAAGCAGTATAGGGAAAAGCCTCGTTATCCACATGCCCATTAGTAAAATCAAATTGTATATTGTTAGGGTTACTATTACTTGTAGCAGACTCATGCTGGGGTACTTGCTGTAGCCAATCAAATTCAAAGGGAGCAATAAAATAGCCAGATCGCTCTTTGCTATAAATATAGCCTTCTGCAAGTAATTGCTCATAGGCTTCTTTTATAGTGTGTACACTCACATCCAATGTTAGGGCGAGAGCTCGCTTAGAAGGCAATTGTTCGTGAGCAAGTAATTTTTTAGTGATAATAGCATGCTTTATTTCTTCATAGATTTGAATGTATTTCGCCAAATCCCCTCTAAATATAATGGCTAGCTCCACATAGATGCCTCCTTTGGTATGGTTGATTTTTTAGTAATTGGTTATATCTATCATATCAATTTTACCGTTAAATAAGTAAAAAAGGAGTGAAGTGTAATGGAATTTATAACATTAGAAAATAAAGTGGTTAAACTAAAACCTTTAGAATTGAGCGATTTACCAGAAATTTTAGAGACAGGGCGTTATCCAGAAATTTGGTCACATATGTCCACAACGATAGAAAAAAAGGAGGATGTGAATAACTTTGTGGAAAACGCATTAAGAGCCAAAGACGAAAAAACAGAATTTCCATTTGTGATTGTGGATAAACAATCAGGGGATATTATTGGTTCTACTCGTTTTATGGATATTGATGACAAGCATCAGCGATTAGAAATTGGCTATACATGGCTAACACCCGCATACTGGCGTACAGCTATTAATACTAACTGTAAGTATTTGCTCTTACAACACTGTTTTGAGCACTTTCATTTACAACGCGTTCAAATAAAAACGGATCATGATAATATCCGTTCCCAAAAGGCAATTGAGCGAATTGGTGCCACAAAAGAGGGGATATTGCGTAATCATATGATTCGCAAGGATGGTACAACAAGGCATACCGTTATGTATAGCATTACAATTGAAGAATGGCCACAGGTGAAAAAACATTTAGAAAAGCTCTTAGTGCAATTTGGATAGTTATAGGTATAAAATGGTATTTATTTAATTCATAAAACCGTTTTTTCTTATAAAAAGTGTCAAAAAATAAAGGAAAGGGTAGAGTAGAGTACCGAAAAATTGAAAGAGGGTAATCTACTTGAAACCAAAATATACTTTAAGACAAATTTATGGTGATAATGCTGTGTACACACCAAGAACACCGTATAGTGATAATCCGTGGATGATGGATGATCCTCATAAGCTGGATGCTTTAACCTCAAGAGAAGTTGCTATTGCTGATATCCCGGTGCTAGTACATCGAGCCACACAAACAGAAAAATCCCAAGAGCTTCATCAACTAGCAGGATTACCATGGATTGAACAGCCCTATAGCTATGAGACACAGGAGGAATATTTGGCACTGATCCAAACTTGGTGTGAGGAAGGGAAGACCATTGTATGCCAATATATACATGACCTGGAGCATATGGATCGTCAATGTTATTGGATGGATGCAGAGAAATTTAATGAGTTGAATACAAAAGCATATATCGATCATTTAATCGATAGCAAATTTGTGCCAAGTCGTCTAAATGTGGAGACGTATAGACTTTCAGATGCCATTAAAAATTGGCAGCCACCTGTAGTACTAAAGCCTGGCGATGATTCTCCAACATCGGGAGGATATGGCGTAACCATTTGTCATAACAAAGAGGAACTGACAGAAGGTTTACGTCAATTTCGGATGACGGGAACTGAAAGTATAATCATTGAGGAGCTTTTACAGACAAAGGACAACTATAGCTGTCAATTTGTTTACTCGGAGGAGCTTGGCATTCAATACTTAGGAGCTTCCCAGCAAATTACGGATGACAACGGCATTTATGAGGGGAATATCATTGTAGATAAAGTACCCGAAAAAGTAATTGAAGTAGGAAAACATATTATGGAACGCGGTGTTGAGGAGGGCTTTGTTGGTGTGGCAGGCTTTGATTTAATTGTCACTGAAGCTGGTGATGTTCAAGCGATAGACTTAAATTTCCGTCAAAATGGTTCAACCTCTATGCTGATGTTTCATGAGGATTTAGGAAAGCCCATCAATAAATTTAGCTCCTATTCAGCACAAAGCCCACAACAGAATGATTACTTCTATCAAACAATCAAAAAATTTATAGAACAGGGAATGTTATTTCCCTTATCTTTCTATGATGGAGATTATTTTGAGGAGCCCGTAGCTTCTAGATTTGTCGGTGTATGGTACGCAGATACGCTAGAAGAGATTGAAAAGCTGGAAAAGGAATTATTATAGGTAGAAAAGAATGGTCTTTAATCGACCATTCTTTTCTTATAAATAATTGCTGCGATGAACCAAGAAATAAGGGACCATACTATAAACGTTACCATTAGAATGATTATATCTGTCGTGGAGTACTTCCCTTCTAATGCCTCTGCTAAAAGTAATAATTGAGAGCTAGGTAGCCACTCCGCTATTTTTAAAATAGGGTAAGTAGAAGCAAAAGTCAGGGCAAGAGGACCGAATGAGAAAAGAAAGATTACAGGTAAAACAATTATTGAGCCTTCCATAATAGACTTAGCAAATAATCCACATATTGTTCCAAGTGCAATATAGAATACAGTAGATACTAGTAATGCTACAGATAAGATAGCTAGATTGGCAGGTGTATATCCAACTAGAAAGATAGACAGTGCCAGTACAACAACGGTCACGATGAGAACAAATAAACTTTTACCAATTAGAATATCTCCAAGTGAAGCAGGGGAAAGCATAAGGCTACGTAAAGTATTTTTTTCTTTTTCCTCTGCGATTAAACAGCATTGTATATAAGTTGTTACCATAGAAAACGTTATATTGATGGGTAGGAAATAAGCATTGATAGTAGACGCACCTGTTTTGTTGTATAAAAATGCCAAAATTAGAGGCAGAAGTATCATCGTTGATACGGCATAGTTACGAGAAAATTCCTTATAATCTTTCACTAATATTGCTTGAATACGTGTCATTGAAATGTTCATACCAAATCACTCCCTGTTATTTGCATAAAAATATCACCCAATGTCGGCTCGTTTGTATTAATTCTTGTCACTTCATTGGAATGCATCCATTGATACAGCTTCTCTGCATCTTGTGCACCGTTTTGTATAATCTCTTGTAAACCATTTTTGAGTTCAACTGTTATGGAATCAGTGCCAAATTCCTTTTTCAAGTCCTTTGGTGTACCTATTGCTCGAATTTTTCCCCTATGAAGGAAGGCTACACGGTCACAAAGTATCTCTGCTTCGCTCATATCATGAGTAGTTAAAAAAATCGTCGTACCCATGTCATTTAATCTTCGTAAGCCATTATAAATATGCTGGGTATTCACAGGGTCCAAAGCAGAAGTAGGCTCATCTAAAAATAATAATTCGGGCTTATGCATAATTGCACGAGCAAGTGTGACACGTTGAATCATTCCCTTTGAAAGCTGACTGATTTTCTTTTTACGTTCTGTATATAAGTTTACAAAGTCCAAAGCTTCTTTTACAGCAGAGTGAGATAGCTGATATAAATTACTATAAAGTAATAAATTCTCTTCAATAGTTAGTCTTGTATACAAGCCACTATTATCTGTTAAAATACCAAAACGTTTACGATTTTGACTTTTCTTCATTTCAGAGGCTGGTTGCCCAAATAACAGAACATTGCCTGCCGATTTATCTGTTTGTGCCGTTAATATTTTAATAGTAGTTGTTTTACCAGAACCACTTGGCCCAAGAAAGCCGAATATTTCCCCTTTCTTAATCATAAAAGAAACATCCTGTAATGCTGTTTCATTATTAAATGTCTTTTTCAAGTTTTGTACATCAATCACTGCATTCATGTGTAAACCTCCTGTTTGTTGTTGATGTCTACACTATAAATAACAAGCAAAAGGAACACAGTAAAAAATGGGTGAACAGCAGAAAATTGAGCATAGGAAGAACAATATCGAAGGTGACAGGAGTCGTTTATTTCCTGGGAAATCTACTAAATTCCGAGTATTTCCTTTAAATTTGCAAGTTTATTTTTCGACAGTGGAACCACAGTTTTTTCTGTACTGTTGAGTGCTAGGCTATAGCTATTACGTGTCCAAGTAATGATCTCTCGAACCTTTTGTAGGTTAACAATATAAGAACGATGACTTCTAAAAAAGCCGAATGGTGTCAATTTTTGTTCTAGTTCATTTAGTGATAGAGTACACGGGTATGCTTCACCCGCTACATAAATAGATACTTCTCCTTCAACACTTTCAATATAATCAATTTCTGGTGGATTAAATAAAATAATCTTATCATTTTTCTTTGTTGGGATTTTATCCAGTCGAATGGGTGTATTTTTAAGGGGCTGAGGCGTTTGCTCTATGTCAACCTCTTTTATGTCTAAAGCATGTAAGTCAGTTCCATCTAATCGATGTATAGATGTACTTGCAACCATTAAATCTTCTAGATTATTTGATAATAAAATGATAATTTTATGCTCTTTCACAAGATTTTTTAATAACTGTTGGACAGTTTGTTTCGAAAATTCATCTATATTTTGAAAGGGTTCTTCTAAAATTTGAATAGATGCCGGATGTAGGTACGTATTCAATAATTTTAATCGCTGCTTTTCACTATTAGAAAGCTTACTAATTCTATTGTTTTTTTGTTCAGTAAGCTTAAAAAGCTTCAATAAATTCTCTGTTTCATTAGTTGGGCGATTAAAAAGTTTCAAAAAGAACTGGATGTACTCGCGAGCTGTGAGTCGTTCATATAATGCACTTTCACGAAAATAAGTACTAGTATCATTTTGTTTCATAAACCATTGCATTAAAGTATGTATTTTGGAAACGTCTGTGTAGATGCCGATAATCGTGCCAGGTTGTAGAGAAAGATGAAAGCTTGGATAAATAACATTGCCAGCTTCAATATATGGATCAACCTGAATATCAATATTTTGTTCCACGTTCATTCCTCCTAAATTTTGCCAGCTTGTAAAAAGTATTTGATATCAGTGTGTGCTTGTGAGTGGCTCATTTGACAATAGTTTGAGTTAGAGGCATCCATAAAGCCATGTAAGCCTGGGTATTGTTTGATCTGAACATTCGGTATGCTAGCAAGTGCCTTCTTTAATAATTGAACATCAAAGCTACTTTCATGGCTAGGTAAAATGACCAAAGTTGGGCAAGATGGTATGTTATCAAGGTATTGACGGATCCGTGATCCATATACACAAATGACACGGTGTAGGGGGAGTGTAATTAATCGCCAGGCTAAAGTTGCACCTACACTATAGCCAATTAATATTACCTCATCGTAATTTTCACAAGCCTCCAATAATTTTTGTGAAAGGAACTCAAGAGGAGCATCGAAGCCAACTGTCTGTACGAAAAAATCATAGGCTTGTTTTTCCTGTTCATATGGAAAGGAAAGTCCCTCAGGATAGAGTGAAATAAGGGAAACGGTAGTGTCTTCATCACAATATACTTGCACCTGTTCTTCAATAAAATGATTAACCCCATAGATTTCATGTAATATAAAAACTTTTCTTTTCATTACGACCTCTATTATCTTTTTTCCAATAGTGTATCAAAAAGTAAGTATAACGTATATTTAGCTTTCAAAAAGTGCAACGATGGACATTTTTACGTTTATGCACAAAAAAACACAAATTTGTTCATCGGGTATTATATGTACTCCGAAAAACGGATTTGCTATTATCTTTTTGATAATGATTCTCATTATTGCATTGGAAAACTAAAGGAGGATATACAATGAAGAAGCCATGGATAATGATGTTATTCACATTGTTACTATCAGTGTTGCTAGTAGCATGTAATAATGCCGAAGTGAAAGTAGCGAATCAACCCGAAAAAGAAAAAGAGGAGATGAAGGGGGAACCTTCCATTTATCCTCTGACATATACAGATGCTCTAGGAAAAGAAGTAATCATTGAGAAAGAGCCGAAGCGTGTTATTTCTTTGATGCATGTATTATACCCAGATGTTTTATTAGCATTAGATACGAAGCCAGTAGGTATTGCAAATGCTGATACTATGTTTAATTTATGGGAATCCTATCAATCTTTTGTGAAAGAACAAAAATTTAAAGATATTGGTGATGTTAGAAGTCCAAGTCTTGAAAAAATAGTAGAACTAAAACCGGATTTAATTTTGGCTGCTTCAGGTGTGCATGATCAGCTATATGACCAATTATCAGCAATAGCACCTGTTGTATATTTAAATCAAAGAGCGATGTCTACTGATCAAGAGTTAGCCGTGACAGAAATTTCAAAGGTATTAGGGAAAGAGGAACAAGGAAAGGCGCTATTAGAAGAAGTCAGCGAAAAAATTACAGACGGCCGTGAAGCTTTAAAGAATTTTACAGCCAAAGGAGAAACAGTAGTTTTTACATCTGTAAATACGAAAGAAGGGTTTTGGATATATGGTAAAAATATTGCGCCAACGAATCCTGAACATGGTTTAGGTATTAAAGTTCCAGAAAATTACCCAGAAGATATAACAAAGGAAGTAAGTATGGAGGGAATGTCGGTCTTAAACCCAGATCACTTATTTATTTTCCTTGATAAGAGTGGAATTACCATGAGTGAAGAGGAATTTTTAAAATCCTATGAAGAGAGTGCAGTTTGGAATAACATCAATGCAGTGAAAAATAAAAATGTTTATATTGTGGATCGTTCCTTATTTGCACAGGATGCCCCAATTGCAACCATGTATGGAATAGATATAGTTGTAGATTTATTAAAAGATAAATAAGATTATGCTAAAAATGAAATAGTATGCCTAATGCATACTATTTCTCTTAGTGTTGAAAAACAAAACAGTCAATTGAAAGGTAGAAATGGATTTCCGTTGCAGGCTACTTGTTTTCCTGTGGGCGAGCGCCGAATCGCTTCCTCCGCTACCGCTCCGTTTAGAGTTTTGCCTGTCTCGCTATCCCACGGGAGTCACGTAGCCATAGCCGTGTCCTTAGTGATTTCCTTTATTCGTGGGTTCATATTTCTCTTATCAAGGTATAGATAAGTACACTTGATAAAGGAGGTCCAGCAAAATGAAACCAGAAAATATTCAATTACTTGCGCCACTTTTTCAGATACTTGGGAAAAATGAAGTAAAAGAGGTGGGTAGATTATCGGGTTTTATTCAACGCGAGCGTTCGTTTAGTGCGGCACAATTTTTACACTTTCTGTTTTTGAAAAAGAGTGAGATTATCAGTGATTCGCTTGAAACGCTTTGTACGGACTTGGCGGAGCAGGATATATTTATGACGAAATCGGCTCTTAATAAACGCTTTGATGAACGGGCTGTTACTTTTTTGGAAACCATTTTTGGACGATTATTCAAAACGCAGCTTCAACTCGCCTTCCCCAAGCTAACGGGATACACATTTACTCGAATACGTATTTTAGATAGCACAACGATCAAATTGCCAGATGCCTATCAGGGAAATTTTCAGGGTGTCCATTGTTCGTCTGTTAAAGTGCAAGTGGAGTTTGATTATTTAACCCAACAGCTACTTTATTTTGATTTAATGAACGGACGTGATGCCGATAATCCAGCAGGAATGACGCGATTACCTTTGATTCAGGAGAGAGAACTGGTTCTACAGGATTTAGGCTATTTTCAATTCGATTTTTTTAAAAAGGTGCACGCAAAAGGTGCTTTCTATATCACAAAAACGAAAAAAGATACGCAATTGTTTGTCGAAGTAAGTCATCCACCTCGTCATCCAAATGGGAAATTGATTGAAAGTCGCCGTTACAAACAAATTCATTTAGAAGAAATCGCATTAGAAATGGTACGTGGCGAATACAAAGAGTGGTCCCAATTATTTGTAGGACGACACGAAAAAATGCCTGCACGTTGTATTCTCTATCGCCTCTCAGAGGAACAGGAAAAAGAGCTACACAAGCGGGAAAAAAGAAGACGTCAAAAGAAACAAGGGCAAGTCCATAAAAATGAAGTAGAACAAATACCTGGAGTGGTCATCTATTTAACAAATGTACCAGAGGATATGCCAGCAAGTGAAATTCATGAACTTTACCGATTACGCTGGCAAATCGAGCTCTTATTTAAAACATGGAAATCAGATTTAGAAGTCGATAAGATGAAGAAGGTGAAGATTGAACGATGGTTATGTCATTTCTATCTTCAAAGTATTGTGCTTTTATTGACTGAAATGATCATGGGAATGATGAGAAATGATCTGTGGGTGACAAGAAAACGGAGGATTAGTGAAAGAAAGACGGTCCGGTTGATTGCGAAACAAATAAATCGACTTTTAAAAAGTATGTGGCATTCGAAAAAACAGCTATATGTCTATTTCGATACGCTCACCCGAAACGTTTCGTCATTTTGCCTAAAGTGTAAAAAACGCAAAACTTCTTAAAAGTCGATGTAAACCCAATATTTGGATGGATAATTTGTATAGTTTATTTAGTGAGGCCATTTTTCCCTCACTCCTTGTGTAATACCCATTTTAAACAGAAGATAAACACACGAAAATCTGGCATAGGATGTCTGATGTTTTCTTAAGGACACGGCTATGGTCACGTAGCCTTCCACTCCAACCCACTTTTTAGCAAATGTTTTCAAATAAAGGGAAGGTGTTCATTACTCTTTATGAAGAGGTGTTGTCACGCATCACTTTTCCACATTGAAAATAAGAGCTCATCCCCTCTAAGAATACAAATAATGGGTTATTTTGTTCGCTACGACCAGTATGAAAGATAAAGCAAAGACACTTTTGCAGCATGGTTGATTGGAGTGGAGCCAGCGTCACTCCTAGGGGATTTAGCGTCACAGAGGAGACCCTGGAGCGAACGGAAGTGAGTGAAGCGGCTCATCGGACGCCCCCTGGAAAGGACGCTGGCGGAACGGAAATCAACCCCTCGCCTTGCAAAGTTGCTTTTTCTGCCGTTGATATCATCTTTTTTCAACAACATGTGAAATAGTATGCCTAATGCATACTATTTCTTCCTTTATAAAGAAGAATGTTAATAAATGGTGACGGAATATGTATTATTATCATGTTTTGTAATAATTTCGTTTGATAATGATTATCATTATCGTATAATGGTATTAAGGAGGAAGTTCAAAGTAATTTATACAAGTAGAAATATACAGTAGGGCTGTCATGCAGTATTAGTCCAATTGTTTAGATAGGTAATGACAAAAAGAAAGGTGTGTTAAGTATTGTTAGAACAAGAATTGTATGATGTAACCATTATTGGTGGTGGACCAGCAGGTTTATATTCTAGCTTTTATTGTGGTTTACGTGAAATGAAAACCAAGCTAATTGAATCACAGCCACAGCTAGGCGGTAAAATTCATGTTTATCCAGAGAAAATGATTTGGGATGTTGGTGGTGTAACGCCTATTTCAGGGGGACAACTAATTAAACAATTAGTTGAGCAAGCCTTAACCTTTAATCCTTCTATATATACAAATGAAAAAGTGCTGTCCATTGCTAAAAATGAAGATGGTATTTTTGTCATCGCAGCGGAGTCAGGAAATATTCATTATTCCAAAACGGTTATCGTTGCTATTGGTGGTGGCATCCTAAATCCTCAAAAAATTGAGATTGAGGGCGCTGAACGCTTTGAAGTATCTAATTTAAATTACACAATTAAATCCTATGAAAAATTTAAGGATAAGGCAGTTATTATTTCAGGTGGTGGTAATACAGCGGTAGACTGGGCATTAGAATTAATGGAGATAGCATCCAAGGTCTATTTAACCTATCGAAAAGATACTTTATCTGCACACGAGGCTCAAATTACAGAGCTTACAAATAGTTCGATTGAATGCCATTTCAATTCTGAAATTACGAAGCTGATTGCAGACGATCAAGCCGGAATGATTAAGGCAATTGCTTTAACAAATCATGAAACAGGTACTGTAACGGAAATTCCTATTGATGAAGTGGTCATCAGTCATGGATATGTACGTGATAAAGAATTGTTAGATAATAGTCCGTTAGCCATTGATCGCAAAAATGATTATTTTATTGCTGGTACGATTAATAGTGAATCATCCATTCCAGGCCTTTATGCTGCTGGTGATATTTTGAGCCATGATGGTAAAATTCATTTAATTGCAGCAGCATTTCATGATGCACTTCATGCAGTGAATAGTGCGAAGAAGTATATTCAACCTGATGCTTCTGAGGGCGGTATCGTTTCCTCCCATAATGATATTTTCAAACAACGTAATCGTAAGCTATTACAGGAAAGTTTAAAATAATCGATTTGAGGAGCACTAATGTATTATTAGTGTTCCTTTCTTTTTGTCTTGATGTAACAATATGAAAAGAAGGGAGGCGTTCAACATAGACACACAAGAAATAATAGAATTCTATACAACTGCTCCATTAACATTTATAGATGTCATTACGGAGAAGATTTCTTCCGAAACAGTTGTCACGAATTACAAGACGATGACCAACGCAGCAGGTTTAATTTTTCCGATCAAGGGAGTAGCTGATGTACAAATTGAAGGTGAAAATTACCGCTTAGAAAAAGGGCAGATTGTCCATGTGGGTCCCAATTTACCTATACATCGTATAATTGCGAGCGACACTAAATTCGAGTATGCAGTCATTCATTTTCAACTAGCAGAAGGAGATAATGCAAAGTTCCCTCTCTATAATCGTCACTTTACTTTACAGGTAGGAGAACAAATCAAGTTAATGAATATGCTGCAGCAATTAATACAAAATTATCTTATGCGTAGTCATTTATCTTTTCTTCAATCTAAGGCTCTTTTTTTAAACATTTTAGAGGAAATGCTTTTAACCATTAAAATGATGGACTATCAATATAAAAAAGAAAACATAACGTTAATTATGGAGTATATACAAGAAAATTATACAAAGAATATGACTGTCATGGATATCGCAAAACATTTTAATATGGAACGAAGAAAACTGGCCTATCTATTTGAGAAAAAAATGGGTGTTAGTCCAAATGTTTATCTCACTGATTTGCGTATTCAAAAATCTAAAATTTTACTGAGAACTTCCCATTTATCTGTTAAAGAAATTGCAGAAAAAGTGGGCTATACAGACTATTTTTATTTTAGTCGTGTATTTAAAAAAATCACAGGGTTATCGCCAAGTCTCTTCCGTAAATATATGAATTAACAAACACCTAGTGGAAAAATAACTTTCATTAGGTGTTTTTCGTATAGAAAGAACATAGCTTTTCCTTTTTGGGACATCCTAAGATAGAAAAAATGACATGAGGTGATGATCATGAAAATAGAAAGGTCGTCCGAGTGGGAAGAAGGCTTTATCAACCGATTAAATCATCTTGAAAACTGGCATAGCTGGACATTGTATAAGATGAACTATGATATTGTGAAAATGAAATTAATACCTGATTTTACAGGATTGCAGGCTACGAATTATTTACCTAATTTACAACCTTTGGCGCACCAGCTACAAGCAGCTGAAACAGTTATTGAACGTATGAATGGAAAAGCTATTTTAGCCGATGAAGTAGGACTAGGTAAAACGATTGAAGCAGGGCTAATCTTAAAGGAATACCTTATTAGAGGCCTTGTGAAAAGAGCATTGATTTTGGCTCCAGCTTCTCTAATAAATCAGTGGATTGAAGAGTTAAATATAAAATTTCATATTCCTGCCGTTGCATATAAAAAAAATTGTCCGATAGAGCGCTATGATGTCCTCATTATGAGTATGGATACGGCTAAAAAGAGTCCACATAGAGAGCGCATTTATGAGCAGGATTATGACATGATTATTATTGATGAGGCACATAAGTTAAAAAATAATAAAACACAAATTTATGAGTTTGTACAAGGCTTAAAGAAAAAGTTCTGCTTACTATTAACGGCCACACCTATTCAAAACGATGTCTTTGAATTGTATTATTTAATCTCCTTATTAAAGCCTGGGCATCTAGGTAACTATGATACCTTCCAATCGGCCTTCTCTGCTAGTAAGCATGATTTAGAACATGATGATTATTTAAAAGAATTGGTCAACCAGGTAATGGTAAGAAATCGTCGAGAAGATACAGGGATTGAATGGACAAATCGTTGTGTCCAAATTGTACCGATTACATTTACGGACGAAGAAAGAGAAGTTTACGAAATGCTTGGAAACCTTGAAAACACAGGATCATTTTCCTTAATTACGTTGCAAAAAGAAATGTGTAGTAGCAAGGAAGCTACAGCATTAACATTAACGAATATGCTGGATGATCATGTACAACCACAAGAAATTGAAGCGATTATAACTAAATTAATGACCTTGGAAGTGAATTCAAAGGCAGAAAAGACATTGGAAATTGTTAAACAAGCAAATGACAAGGTTATTATTTTCACAGAATATCGTGCTACGCAAATCTATTTGCAATGGTACTTACATTCTAATGGCATTTCAAGTGTGCTATTTAATGGTAAGTTTAATAAAAGTAAACGAGATTATATGAAGCACCTATTTAAAGAAAGAGCACAGGTACTCATCGCTACCGAGGCAGGTGGAGAGGGGATAAATCTTCAATTTTGTCATCATGTAATCAACTATGATCTACCATGGAATCCAATGAAGCTAGAGCAACGTATTGGCCGTGTCCATCGTTTGGGACAAGAACATGATGTCCATATTTATAATCTTGCCATTGAACATACGATTGAAGAAAAAATCCTGGAATTACTTCATACAAAAATTGATGTGTTTGAGAAGGTGGTTGGCGATTTAGATGCCATTTTAACGAATTTTAAAGAATCTGTATAAGGTAGGGAGGTGCAGCTATGTATCCGCAACAAGTTCACCATTATTTAAAGGAATTTTTTATGGAAAATGACTGTGCAATTTTAGGAGAAGAGGCTCATTATCTAACCGTTCAATTAACGGTAGACATAGATAAAAGAATTATGAATAGGCCATTTTATTGGCAATACGTTGAAGCGACAAATAGTGAGCCAAACCCGGCTCAAGTAACCTTCATTACAAATCAAACAGCAATGGTTGGAAACATATTTGGAGAAGCTATTCATTACGGCTCGCCTCGTTTAAATCAGGTATTTTTAGCTACAAGAGAACTAGGCGCATTCGTTCAATTGTTTGAAAAGGTTGATCGTGATATGGGGCAGGTTATTTTAACACCTTGGTTAGGTGTTAACTTTAAAGTTTCTTATTGCTGTGATCGTACAAAAGAAATGCTTTACTCATTTGGCATCAATTTATTAACTGGTGTTATCAAGGAAGATTTTCATGAAACGATTTGTTCATCGGACTTTGACACAGAACCCGAAGAGAATGTATTTCATGTGCAATATATTATTAAGCCTGCCCGAGCAATTGAAAGATTAAAGGCAACAATTGAGTCAATTATTGAGCAGGATGATCATTCTTGGGCAACGGAAGCACAAAAACGATGGCAACGTGATCAACGTGTATTAGATTATTTTTATGAAGATGTAGAGGATAAACCAGAATGTTATGAAATTGAAAGAAAAGCATTAGAAGAGCAATATGAAGCAAAAATTAAAATTGAAGTCATTAATGGGGGATTATTTTATCTCTTTTAAATGAGGAGCTGTCTGATAAAAAGACAGCTCCTTCTTGCTTTAATGATCTTCAACCATGCTTTGAAGCTGAGCCAATTTATTGTCCCAAAATAAATGGAAGTATTGGAGCCAGTCTTCAATCTCCTTAAGGCGCTCACTATGCAACGTATAGATTTTTTCGCGCCCTTTTTTTTGAGCAGAGATCAGCTCCGCTTGTTCCAATATTTTTAAGTGCTTTACAACAGCCGTTCGACTAATTTCAAAATGCTCAGAAATATTGGAAATGGGTCTATCACTTGCTGCAAGGAGTTGTAAAACATTTCTTCTTGTCGGATCAGCAATTGCTTGAAAAACATCATACTTTATAGCTGGTTGTGTCATTAGGATTCAGCAGCCTCTTTTAATTTATGATTAATAATCATTGTCCAGCCGCCATCCATATTAGTACGTACGGCTTCAGTGGCAGTGTTCGCTTTAGGAATAATATGTGAAGCTTCCTTCCAGCCACCATGTGTTAAAGTAAATTCAGTTTGCTCGCCTACTTCTTTTAGCTCAAAAGTTACGAACCAGCCATCTTGATCCCAAGCAAATCGCAGAAAGTGCGGTGCATCTACACGTTCTACCTTACAGGGTGATGGGCCAAACGGTGATTGAATTGTGAATTCGTGGCCTTCAATCGGTTGAAAATCATTTGGCATAAACCAAGAAGCAATTTTGTCAGCCGTAGCGACAGTCTCCCAAACTTTTTCGATAGGGGCATCCAATGTAATTGTTTTGACAATATCCTGTAATTTTTCAGTCATGTTCTATTACTCCTTTTTGATTGATGAGTGATACCTTGGCGTAATGGTGTTCAACGTTATTCGAGTCCACTATAGCAGAGGAGTAGACAGAAAATATAACCATAAGGTGTTACGAATATATAACACCTTATGGTTATATGTCAATGAAAACAATTTGTATCTTTCTGTTAGTCTTTACGTATGTTACAATTACTTTTATAATTTTCTGACAGAAAGAGGGGCGTAATATGGTTAATATATCTGTGTTCTTAGTTATGTGCATTTTACTTATTATTTTACCTGGCCCTGATACAGCGATTGCTACAAAGAACACGCTGACTGTAAGCAGAAAGGGCGGTTTACAAACAATCCTAGGTTCTTGCTGCGGTTTATTAATTCATACTTGTGCGGCTGTTATTGGACTTTCGGCGATTATTGTGAAATCTGCCTATATATTCGCTGTTCTAAAATATGTTGGTGCGGTTTATTTATGTTATTTAGGTATCAAAACCTTGTGGACACTTCGAACAATTCGGACACAATCTCCAGTTGTACAAGATGAAGCAAGTATAGAACACAAATATTCTCAACAGTCTTGCTTTAAACAGGGATTTCTCACAAATGTGACAAATCCAAAGGTCGCAGTATTTTTCCTAACATTTCTCCCTCAATTTGTAGATGGAAATAGTGGAACATTTTTTCCTTTTTTAATCATGGGTCTCATTTATACAGCATTAACAATGCTATGGTTTATCTTCTATGTGTACCTTTTAGATCGAATTAGCGCATTTATGAAAAAGCCATCAACTAAGGCAGTAATTGAAGGATTAACAGGTGCAATATTAATTGCATTTGGCATTAAGTTAGCGTTAGAAAAAGCACACTAAGTATAAAATACACCACTTTTTAAGGTGGTGTATTTTCATGTTGTTGAAAAAAGGTGATGTCAACGGCAGAAAAAGCAATTTTGATAGGAGAGAGGTTGATTTCCGTTCCACCAGTCTTCACTCTAAGGTCTCCTCTGTGAGGCTAAATCCCTTAGGAGTGACGCTGGCTCCACTTCAATACTTAGTAAATTATTACAATATATAATTGATTGTAGGACATATAACTCTCACAAACTCTGAAGTTCAATTGCAAAGGATTAAAAAGGAATGTGGAGAATTTATTACTAAAGGGTATTGCTTTCAGATATTTTCATAACAAATAAGCATAAATGGAGTAGATAGTGATGGAATTAAGGGATTTAAAAGCCTTTATGGCTGTTGTTGAACATAGGAGTTTTACAAAGGCTGCAAATGATTCCTTTGTATCTCAGCCTTCACTAAGCAAAAGCATCAAAAAATTAGAAGAATCATTAAAAGTTGAACTGTTGAACAGATCTACGCGTACTGTAGAGTTAACTGATGCGGGCAGTGTTGTCTATAAACAAGGTCAAAAAATAATACATGCTGTACAAGAATTGCATATTTTGCTGGATGATTTATTAAATATTAAAACAGGCACTATCAAGTTAGGTATCCCACCTTTAATTGGAACACTATTTTTCCCTGAGATTGCTAGAGGATTTCATCAACTCTATCCAGAAGTGCATTTAGCGCTTGTTGAACGCGGTGCAAAGATGGTGGAACTGCTAGTTGAAAATGGCGATGTGGATATGGGCATCGTCGTATTACCAGTAGATGAAAGGAAGTTTACTGTTCAACCGTTTATAGAAGATCAGTTTTTTGTCTTTATGAATGAGTCTCACCCCTATGCAAACAGGGAATCAATAGCTTTGCAAGATTTAAAAAATGAAACGTTTATTATCTTTGCAGAGGAGTTCACGCTTCACGACTATATAATTAAATCCTGTGAAAGCGTAGGTTTTACACCTACAGTCGGCTATAAAAGTTCACAATGGGACTTGATTGTGGAATTAGTGTCCTCCAATTTAGGGGTTACATTGTTACCACATTCAATTGCTGCCAAGCAAACAAATGCCAATGTAAAAATTATTCCGTTACATAATTTTGAAATGCCTTGGCGTTTAGGGATTATTACGAAGAAAAATACCTATCAATCTTATGCATTGAAACAGTTACTAGAAATGATTAGCGGGAATGGAAAAGGTAAATTTATTCCATAAAGGAATAAGTAGTATTCTAATTAATTCCTTTACTTATAAAATAGCGGTGATGTAGAATTTTCCTTAATAAGTGAGCAATTTAGGGAGGTTTCGAGATGGGGAATGGGAAAGTATGGAGTTCGTTTGAAGAGGCGATTGCGGATATTAAGGATGGTGACACATTAGCTGTAGGCGGCTTTGGGCTATGTGGTATACCCGAAAAATCAATCGCAGCATTAGTGCAACAGGGAACAAAGGATTTAACGGTTGTCAGTAACAACTGTGGTGTAGATGACTGGGGATTGGGTCTACTATTAGCAAACAAGCAAATACAAAAAATGGTTGCTTCCTATGTAGGAGAAAATAAGATTTTTGAACAACAATTTTTAAGTGGTGAGCTAGAAGTAGAATTGACACCGCAAGGAACTCTTGCAGAGCGTTTACGTGCAGGTGGAGCGGGAATTCCTGGGTTTTACACAGCTACGGGCGTTGGAACGCCGATTGCTGAAGGAAAAGAAGTGAAGGTTTTTGATGGAAAAGAGTATATTTTGGAAGAAGGAATTGTTGCTGATTTTGCTCTAGTCAAAGCATGGAAAGCCGATAAACTAGGAAATTTAGTCTACAGAAAAACATCACGCAATTTTAATCCATTAGCTGCTATGGCTGGAAAAATTACGATTGCGGAGGTAGAAGAAATTGTTGAGGTAGGCGAACTGGATCCAGATCATATTCATACACCAGGAGTTTTCGTACAACGTGTATTAGTAGGCGAAAATTATGACAAGCGTATTGAGCGTTTGACGGTGAAAAAGGGGGAAGTATAATGGATACAAGACAAAAAATTGTCAACCGAGCAGTGAAAGAAATAGAAAATGGTATGAATGTCAATTTAGGTATAGGTATCCCAACACTTGTTGCCAATGCAATCCCAGCCGACTATGATGTACTCTTACAATCTGAAAACGGACTTCTCGGTATTGGTCCTTACCCAGTTGAAGATATGGTAGATCCTGATTTAATTAATGCCGGAAAGGAAACGGTTACGGTCGTTCCAGGAGCATCCTTCTTTGATAGCGCTGAATCATTTGCGATGATTCGAGGTGGCCATATAGACCTTGCCATTTTAGGTGGTATGGAGGTATCTGAAACAGGAGACCTTGCGAACTGGATGATTCCAGGAAAAATGGTGAAGGGTATGGGCGGTGCTATGGACCTTGTTGTCGGAGCAAAAAGAGTAATCGTCGTCATGGAGCATGTGAATAAAAATGGGGAATCTAAAATTAAAAAACAATGTGAACTTCCACTAACAGGTAAAGGTGTCGTGCATCGATTAATTACAGATTTGGCTGTATTTGATTTTACGAAAGATGGTATGCAGCTGATAGAGTTAGCGGAAGGTGTTTCTTTAGATGAAGTAAAGGAGAAAACAGCTGCTTCGTTTAGCGTTGCTTTAGTACAATAACTTCAGACCTAGGACTGTTTCCAGCGCTATCATCTCATTTTACAATAGGCTAAAAGGGGATTTATAACGATGGAACAACAATGGACAAATGAATTAGCAGTCGCACAGGTGCGTGTGGCAAGACCAACCGATCAGCTAAAGGAAATAGAGCGGTTTTACTGTGAAGGTGTCGGATTAAAGAAAATAGGCTCTTTTGCAGGACATCGTGGCTATGATGGTCTAATGATTGGTCTTCCAAATGCAAATTACCACTTAGAATTTACAGAGCATATTGACGGTAGCCCTTGTCCAGCACCAAGTAAGGACAATCTTCTCGTACTTTATATCCCAAACAGAGATATGATTCGCCATATTGCCGAACGACTTGCGCTCATGGGCTATCCCGAAGTAGAGCCTGAAAATCCATATTGGGCTGAGAAGGGGGTAACTATTGAAGACCCTGATGGCTGGCGTCTAGTATTCATGAATACAGAAGGCATTTAAATAAAGAATTTGAAGCACGAGCTATGTATGTAGTCTCGTGTTTTTTTATGACCTAAAATACCCTATGTAGTATATAATATGTTTAGGGGGTTACCAAATGCAACGGATAATGACATTGGACAATTGGAGCGAGGTTTTGGAGCAATCGAAGCTCAAACCTTGTCTTGTATTAAAAATTAGCATGACATGTATAAGTAGTATTTCAGCATTAAAGGAATACAAAGCATTACAAACGAAATTGCCTAAATACCTTGTCATCGTACAAATGGATCGTGTGGTTTCCAATGCTATTGCCTGTGATCTTCAAGTGAAGCACGAATCACCACAGCTAATAATCCTGCAGGGGAAGAAAGGAATTTGGCAAGCAACGCACTATAAAATAAAGCAACCTCTTTTAGTAGCAGCTATAGAACAGTATGTAAAAAAAGATACGCCACAATAGGTTGTGGGGTATCTTTGTGTGGTTAATCCTCCAAAGCCTCATCTTCATGATAATTTGTTGCGCTAGACTCGATATCGACTTGTAGATAATTGGCCCAGTCTACTTTGTGAAAATCCTCTTCACTGAAATAAATATTCAAAACCTCAGTCATCGTTTTGTCCCCATCAGGTTCCGTGAGAGGAGCAAACCAAGTAATAGCAGGTGTCTTCACGCTTTTTAATTTGGACAAATCAGCGAAAATTTTAGTAGAATCCTTCAACATCTGACTTTTCGATCCTTCTGTCACATCTGTATCTTGAATGGAAATTGTGACAACACCGTCTTTCGATTCTTCCACAGAGAATTCATTTTTCACAATCGCACCCACAATGTCTTCAACATTCGTATTTTGATCGACTGCTACTTCCTTTGGTTCTGCGTTCTTTCCACAAGCTACTAACAGTAGTGAAGTAAAAACCAATAGATAAATTAATTTCTTCAATGTCATAACCTCCCTTGTTACTCCATCTATGTGCAAAATAGATGGGAATTATACAGAATACAAGAAGGTTGTCCACACTTTTTATGAATGGATCGGTACTTGATTGGATAGAGAAGAAGGGGAACTAGGAGCGATCAGGTTATGTGAAAATTAATGATATTAATTTTGTAAATACTGAAATTTTTAGGAGGGGAGAACATGTATAAAAAGCACCTTAACCAAAATGGCTAAGGTGCTGTATAAATAATGTAATGTAAAAAGCCGCGTATGCCGTAGTTATTATAGAAAGTTTTAAACCACCACTCCTCAAAGTGGGTGTTCGCAGAAGTTTTCCTGCTTATCCTCATGCACCGTAGTGTGAGGCCCGTCATTCCAACTCCAATAATAAAACTCCCTTTTACAGCTTAAAGGTTAAAACTTAATATTATACGAACAATGCAGCCTTTATGGATATAATAAAGCATGATCAACAAACATGCAAGTAAGATGATAATGGCAAATTAGTCAATGGGCAAGTGTTCCAAATAGCGTGATGAACATCTAGAAATACGTTCAAAAAGATGCTGATGTTTCATATTTTTTTCACAAATGCGAACGGAAAATACGAACAACCTTTGCTAAATAAGGTCGACTATGTAAAGATAGGAGCATAAAGAGGATTTTCCTAGCAAAAATGTAAAAGGAGGAAGTGGAAATGGCAGCTTATCCAAATTGTCCAAAATGTCATTCAGAATATACGTATGAGGATGGAGCAAACTATGTATGTCCAGAATGTGCGCATGAATGGAGTATGGATGCAACTGAACAGGAATCAGATGCACTTATTGTAAAAGATGCAAACGGTAATCTGTTAGCTGACGGCGATTCAGTTACCGTTATTAAAGATTTAAAGGTGAAGGGTAGTTCTTCCACTTTAAAAATTGGTACAAAGGTAAAAAGTATCCGTCTTGTAGAAGGTGATCATAACATCGACTGTAAAATTGATGGCTTTGGTGCTATGAAATTAAAGTCAGAATTTGTGAAAAAGGCCTAATAAACAAAATGCACCTCAACTTTGGTAACAAAGTTTAAGGTGCTTTTTTGTTTATTGAAAAATCCTACGTAATAGAATGGCAAAAGCTGCGCCAATTAAGGCAAAAATGGTATGTAAAAGTGCGATGTAGCCAGCCCCAATTACTAGTGCTCCTAGTTCTGTTAAAGAAAAGGTTGTAATATAGAGCTCATTATTAAGATTATTAATGATAGCCCAAACGAATACAGGCACAGAGCTTATGATAAAGACAATCCAGATGTTTTTATAGAAAAGATAAGAAAGACAGCCGAAAAGTGCATACGAGATGACGAAGCCCTTTTGATTGCCGAGTAAGGATGAGTTAATGGCGAACATAAAGGATAAGACAATAAATATGATATGAAAAAAGGATACTGTTCTTTTCATGGGTAAGTATTCGTTTTGAGTTGCTGACTTGGCTGCTAGCTGCTGACATTGCTGACAGGTCGTTAGGTGTAGTTCAACAAATTCTATTGTTGATGCTTGAAGCATTTGTTTTTTATAAAGAGGTATTAAATCTTCTACAATTGAGCATTCCTGTGACAATACTTTCCCTCCATTCAATCTCTCCCTATTATACGACTTTTTGTAGAAAATAAAAAAAGCCTTCCGTGAATTTTTCAATCGGAAAACTTGTACATGCACCCTATTAATTTGCTGTTAGTACTTCATTTGTTAATGCTTGAATATCGATATGTGTTTTTTCCTTTACTGCGTCTTTTAAAATTTCTGTGCGGAAATAATGAACGGTCGCTTCAAGTGGAATGGCCAAAAGTTTTGAAAGGGCTGATTGGTACATATAGACAAATTCTTTGTCAGTATTGCCACGCTTTAATTCTGCGAAAGCTTCATAAAACTGATCGAGTTTATCCGCAAATTCAAGTAGCCGACCCTCTAAAGTAGTATCCTTTCCTTCTTTCATCCGTTCAAAGAAAATAGCCTGAAATTCTTGTGGGATTTCATTGATAATAAATTTTTCCATCATCTTTTCTTCCACATGTGCTAGCATTTGCTTCAACTCTGGACTAGCATGTTTCACAGGCGTCTTAATGTCCCCGATAAAAACTTCAGCAAAGTCATGATTGATCGTTTTTTCATATAAAGACTTCCAATCAACTGTTGCACCGTGCATTTCTTCTAACGTTGCAAAGAACATCGCATATTGTGATACTTTCCATGAATGGGCTGCCACGTTGTGCTCTTCAAATTTGAAGCGACCTGGGCAACGAATAATACGCTCTAAATCATTAAGGCTTGTAAAAAATTGATGAATTCCTATAAAAATCACTCCTTTTTGTTCTATAAGTGCATGTTACTATAAACAATACCCTCTTTATACGGTTTTCAAACAATTTAACAATGATTCAAGCTGTGTTTACAAAGGATTCACAATTGCTGATAAAGTAGATTCAGGTTGAATGCTATAATGTAGGGGACTGATGAAAAGGGGCGTACACATCATGTTTTCCATTTATACACTTCTTCTTTATATACATATTTTAAGTGCGATTCTTTCGATTGGGCCTTTGTTCGTTGTGCTAACTATTGTAAAAAAAATGCGCACAGCTTCCAATGATGAAATGCCGCCATATATAGAAGCCTTTAAGGGTGCCATTGCGCTTGTCAAACATTCAGGGCATGTGCTGGTAGTATCGGGTATTTTGTTAATGTGGCATGCAGGCTATCATTGGAGTACTTCGTGGATTGTATTAACCTTCCTCGTGATGCTTGCATCGATCGTATTTTTAGCGAGAGCGTTTAAACCGACGTTGCGCACATTTAACACGCCTGCGTATAATCAACAACAATTTGTTTCACTTTTGCATCGTAAAACATGGATGTATATTTTATTATTGCTCATCATGCTTTGGTTGATGGTAGCAAAGCCCGTTCTTTGGTAAAAAAAGATATGTCACCTGCAGAAAAAGACTTTTTGACAAGGGGAGGGGGAGATTTCCGTTCCGCCAGCGTCCTTTCCAGGGGGCGTCCGATGAGCCGCTTCACTCACTTCCGTTCGCTCCAGGGTCTCCTCTGTAACGCTAAATCCCCTAGGAGTGACGCTAGCTCCACTCCAATCAACCAAGTGCATAAGTGTCTTTTTCTTTCATACTAACAGTAGTGAAAAATGTGATGAAGCGATGAGTAACAACACCTCTCCATAAAATGAGCAGTGTAAACCTTTGCTAAAAAGTAAGTAGGTTCAAGTGGAAGGCTACTTGACTCCCGTGAAATCGTGAGACAGGCAAGCCTCTAAACAGAATGGTAGCGGAAAAATAGGCTCATCGTTTGCCCACAGAAAAGCAAGTAGCCTGCAACGTAAACCCATTTCTAATTCTATTGATGGACTTGTTTTTCAACACCATAAAAAAATCGCACCCCTTGAGGAGTGCGATTTTTTAGCTTACTAAACGTTTAAAATAACTTTTACGAATTAATAGATAGCTGATGAGGAAGAGTACAAAGAAACAGAAAGAGCTAGCCATGGAAACTTGTAAAAATGCTGTAGAAACCATTGTTCGCATAGACAAGAGCGTAATTAGTAAGAGTGTAATGGCTATGGAGAATGGTACAAATATAAGAATCGCCAATTCTTTAGCAATAACAGTAGCTAACTCTTTTTTAGATAGACCCAACTTACGGATACCAATATACTTTTCCTTCTCTTGTTGTAATGTTGTTTGTAAATAGAAGTACAGTATACTCATGGCAGCACTTAAGAAAATTAGGCTTAGCATGGAGCCGATAAAAAACATAACGCTTTTGACAAACATCTCTGTGTCATATAAATCAATTTTAGATGTTACATAACGTTCTCCAGGTAAAGACGGTATGTCGCCGGTAATAGTATTCGCCAATTCTGTATGGGCTGTCCAATCGTCTAATTCATAGATATAGGTTTTATAAACAGGGTAGTCAATAGCATCGTAAATGTCATCAGGAATAATGAAATAACTTTGTTGAAAACCAGTAGATAGCAGGTTTTGTTCTTGGGTTCTGGCTAGTTTGAAAGAGTTTATATACAGATCGTTGGCAGTGTTTATTATTGGCGCTACATCACGACTGCCAGCAACGGCAATAAACTCATCTTTACCTAGATCAGTATCCTGCTGTTGTAACAGGTTATAATCCGATAATGCCATATAGCCGATACGTTGGTCCTCGTGTGATTTAAATTCAATATAATACTTGTGAGCTTGAACCGTTGATAAAGTTTTTTCAAGATAATCAAGATCAGCCTTTACCATATTGTCATCAGCTTTTGGATCAGCAATATATTGAAAGCTATATGGATAACTTTCTTCACTAGCCTTTTTTACATTGTAATAAGAGCTAAATAAAATGCTTGTACATAGAAAGACACCGCTTAATAGGATAGTAATGAGAAACAGCATATTTGCATGTGATTTCATTTTTGCATTTAAATTAGATGCCAAAAGCATATTTGTTTTTTGAAGATAGGCAGGAGACTTTTCATATATTTTCAAAAACAAACGAAATCCTTGTGCAATGACTAAATAAATCGTACTAAGAATGCTAATAAAAAATAACAGATAATAAAGAACACTTAAAGTGTCTACAATAGAATGCTCGATTTTTAGCAAGTAGGCTAATGTGGCAGTCATCATAATACTTAGTACTAATAGCACATAATGTGGCTTAATGGGTTTTTCGATAACTGTATCACTTTTTAGGAGCTGGATAGAAGCTTCTTTATTAATGAACCTCGTAACGACTGTCGATATCACTATAAATAAAATCAGAAATAAGCCTATGGTTAAGCCCATTGCTTGAAGAGGCATGTACATCCCAAATGTATCTGCTTTTAAAACGACTTTTGCCCCCATCAAGAAAAGAGGCGTAATGACAAGTCCAAGAACGATAGCTGTCAGAATAGCTAAAATGCCAATCAATAGATTTTCTCGGAAGACAAGCTTACGAATTTGCTTCATGGAAGCCCCAGTAATCATAAATATCCCTAAAGTTTTAGTCTTCTTACGTAAAAATGCCCTGATTGAATAGATGATGTAGATAAAAGAAAATAAATAAACGAGCATACTAGCTAACATCAAAGATATTCCAAGTGTTGAGTCTGGATCAAGGCTTTTCAGATTGGGATGAAAGACGATAACAGAAAATAGAAAGAAAATAATAATGGAAAACATACTACTCAAGAAATAAGAAACGTATGTCCATTTGTCACGTAAAATATTTTGGATAACAATATGGTTAAAGCTCATGCTGTCCACCACCTAGAAAAGCAAGCGTGTCCATAATTTCCTGATAAAATTGCTTGCGGTTGTTGCCCCGGTGTATTTCGTTATATAACTTACCGTCTTTAATAAAAATAATGCGATTGGCAAAGCTCGCTACATAAGGATCATGTGTCACCATGAGAATAGCTGTTTTAAGCCCTTGATTAATAGCAGAAAATAAATTCATGACATCATTGACTGCCTTGGAATCCAGATTTCCAGTAGGTTCGTCTGCTAACAATAAACTCGGCTCATGAATAACAGCACGAGCGATGGCTACTCGTTGTTTCTGTCCACCTGAAATTTCATAAATACGTTTAGGCAATAGTTCCTCGATACCGAGAAATTGAGCGACATCCTTTAAACGTTGATGCATTTTTGAAGCAGGTAGGCTATCTAACGTTAATGGCAATAAAATATTTTCTTTCACTGTTAATGTATGCACAAGATTAAAATCCTGAAATACAAAACCTAATTCAGAGCGTCTGAATTTGGCGAGCTCTTCATCATTTAATGCATAAGGATTATGATTGTTTATGACAATATCACCAGCGGTAGGACGATCAATAGTGGATACACTATTTAAAAATGTTGTTTTCCCACTACCTGAAGGTCCCATGATAGCTACAAATTCTTGTTGACGTAGCTGAAAATCGATACCGTTTAACGCCTTATAGGTGATCTCTCCGATGTATTCCTTTTGCAAATTGGTTACTTGTAGTATTGTGTTGCCCAAATTGAAACAACTCCTTTATGGTCATTAGATACCTTTAGTATAGAAAAGGAGCGGTACATAACCTATTTCGCTTGATGACGTGAAGATGACAAAGTTGTCATCTTCATTTTTTTAGACTATTTGAAAAACGAATAGAAAAAGTAGTGATATGGTCAGAAGATTGTAAAGTGAAGGGATGCTCTAGTGTAGTTAAAATCTTTTTCACTAAATATAATCCGATACCTGTTGCTTCGCCATTCGTTCGTCCCTTCATGCCTGTATAAAATAAATCAAAGACTCGTGCTATTTCGCTAGTAGGAATCGTCTCACCCCGATTTTTTATGTGTAAAGCAGCATGGTCATAGTGAATATGGATTGTGCTTGCCGTTTCACTATATTTAATGGCGTTATTTAACACTTGATAAAGTACGATTTTTAACCACTTTCGATCAGAATAAATGATTTGGTCTTCAGCAAGCGTCAGCTTTGGGAAAACTTCCTTTGTGATAAAGTAATCCTTCAAATCATTGATGACTTCTTGCACGAGTCCTTTTAAAACAATAGGTTCAATTTTTAAATCAGCTACTAAATGAGAGGTGCGTTCATACGTTAATAACTGATTGAGGGTAAATGTCAATTTATCGCACTCCTTATTAATAATATGCGATTGCTGCAATGCGTCAGGGGTCTTGTTGGATGTAGATTGAACAATTAATTGAATAACAGATAAAGGCGTCTTCATTTGATGTGCAAAATGTGATAGAACTAGTTGCTTTTCATGTGCTTGTTCCTCTAATCTTTGTTGTTGGGTTAAAAATAAATACTGCATTTGTCTTAGCTTTTCGCTATAGTACTGCTCAATAGATGCACGTGGTTCAAATAGATGGAGGTCATCCTGTGTGTGGATCTTTTTTTGTAAATGATGATAAAACTTTCTTCTACGATAATAGCGACCAAGTAGCCACAGAATAAACAGAAAGCTGACAAGAAAGATAAAGTAGGCATAGTGTGATGATAGGTCATCTAATACATGAATAATCAAAGGTAATAGTAGAAAGCTTATGCTATAGAGAATGATGATACTAAGATGATCCCGAAAGAATAACTTCATTTACCTTCCTCCACCAATTGATAACCAAGACCACGAATGGTTTTAATCTCAAGTTGAGAGTGAACAGCTTCCAATTTTCTACGTAGCCGACCAATATTCACAGACAAAGTATTTTCCTCAACAAATGTTTCATCATCCCAAATAGCACTTAAAAGCTTTTGACGAGGCACTACATTAGGGTAGGCTTCGAATAATAACTTACTAAGCTGCATTTCTTTTAGCGTTAACAGGCTCTCATTGCCTTTCGTTTGAAGACGAACTGTATCTGGATTAAGTGTAGTATTGGCTATGGTCATGGTAGTTGTCTCGGTTAAAGCATATTCTCCATAGGTACGTCGAAGTAGCCCCTTAACTTTTGCCATAAAGACATCTAATGAAAATGGTTTCGTGATAAAGTCATCCGCACCATTTTCAATTCCATATACTTGATCAATATCATTTACTCTGGCGGAGACAATGACGATGGGACATGTTGAGAGTTGACGGATTTTTCGTGACCAAAAATAGCCATCATAAGTTGGGAGATTAATATCCATAATGACTAGATGTGGTTGTATAGCGCTAAATTCTTCTATAATATGTGGGAATTGTTGTACAGTATAGCATTCAAACTGATATTTGGATAAATGCTCGACAATCAGTGAAGCTATATTTGCATCATCTTCTATTATGTAAATTTTGTACATACCTATCGACCCTTCCTTTGTCCTATATGTATAATGTACCCTGATTTCCAAAAATCTATAGAAGAATTGTAACTTGAAACTTGGTGGAAGAGCCACTACAAAACAGAATAGAGAATGTTATGACTATTTTTAGTAACAACACTTTTAAATTATAAAAGTAAAGCTGAAATGAGGGGGGATTGTGTAGTAAAAGGTTGTGAGGAAGAGCTATAAATTGCTGATTGTTCTTCATATAGAAATAAAAACTTTAAGACTAATTAAATTGAACTATATGGATATTATAGTTCGATTTATTTTTTTATTGTATTCAGAATAGAGGGAGAATTAAATAGTTTTTAAGTATTCTTTAAGAGATATGACGTATGATGATTGAATAAATATATCGAAGTTTGAGTTGAAACATAGATAAAGTTTAACGAAAAAATCATCTCAATGGGAGAAATGATCTATTGTGGGTAAATTCAAGTTAAAGTTATCGTTTCTTATTGTTAGTATGACGATAATAGTTGTACTCGCGGCATCTAGTATTAGCATTTGGAGTAGCTATCTAAATTTTAATGAAATTTTGCAGGAAAATAAAAAAGATATGAAAGAAACCTATGTAAAGGAAGTTTCAACACTTACAGAAGACTATTTACAAGGCTCTATGACAGATGAACGTTCATTAGAACCATATGTGGAGCAGGTCGTTGATACTTTACTTGATGAAAGAGTTGTTTCTTTTAGTTTGCTTTTTAAGAAAACCATTGTCCCTATCATTATAGTAGTAGTTATTGTATCGGGACTAGCTATATGGTTAGCCCTAAAAATTACGCAACCACTAAAGGATCTTGCAACAAGAATAGAGATAGGGGAGACATTACAGGGAACAGAGGGTATTGCTGATTGGTATTACGAAGTAAAATTATTGAAAAATAATGTGCAAAATATGATGATTTGTTCCGAAAGTAAAATCACTGATTTAACAGAGCAATTGAACCTAGATTCATTGACGGGAATTCCTAATCGAAGAAGAATGGATCAAACTTTACAAGAGTTGATTGTACATAAAGTGCCACATGCAATCATCTTAATTGATTTAGATGATTTTAAAAGTATAAACGATACATATGGTCATACAGTAGGGGATGAGGTTCTAAAGGCTTTTGCTAATCATATGCAAAGTAGTATAAAGGACCCGGGTTTATGCTTTAGATATGGCGGAGAAGAGTTTATGGTCATCTTGCCTTCAATGAACATAGATGCTGCTGTACAATTAGCAGAAAACTTACGGATTAAACAGGCTTTACAGGAAACAGTGTGTGGTAGACCAGTAACCATGTCTGCTGGAATTACGGCTTTTACACCAAATGTCCAGAGTCCAAATCAATTAATAGAAATTGCAGATCATGCTTTGTATAAGGCTAAACAATCAGGAAGAAACTGTTTATGTGTCGTTAGGAATATGAGACAAATGATTATTAAATAAAGCATGCTAGTGTACGGTACTAGCATGCTTTTTCGTGTCCCCAATTAAAATGAAAGAATTAAAAGCTTGCTGACCGTTTTGTAAGAATATGGATTTGTAATGGACGTTCTCTATTTTATATACCTAGCTCCAAGAATAGTTCGATGTAGACATACACTCACTATAATAACTTCGAAAATGAATAGCATTTTCATTATAAGAAACGGCAAATTCTCCAAAACATCATAAGTAAATTTTTTTGATGAGATTAAGTTCACAACGGTTTTATCTTAGTTTGGAACTTCTCTTCTATTTTGTTAATCGTCTTCTCTAAATGAGTTTTTGAAATCGGTTTTAATAAATACTCGAAAGGTTGTACATCAACTGCCTGAACAACATAATCTCGATAGGCAGTTACAAAAATAATACAAATATTTTTGTCCCAAGTTTTTAATAATTGAGCAACTTCTATGCCGTTCATTTCTGGCATTTCAATATCTAAAAATGCTACTTGAAAATCCAAAGTTGGCCCTTCTAAAAGTAGGTCTTTAGCTGTAGTAAAAGTTTGAATGACCTCGATATTATCAAATTTGTTTAAATGTTTTCTCATGCTTACAAGAGCTAATGGCTCATCGTCCACCACAATTACCCGAATCACTTAAGGAACCACCTTTCGATAAATATGACTATAGGATCAGATTGAGATGTCTACTTTAGATCCTTTATATGGGTGTGTAGGAGCTTGCTGCTGAGGTAGTTCTTGTAGTAATTCAATAGCTGTAGATGTGTTTAAATTAAGTGCTTTTTGCATGACGCTCATCTGTACGGTTTGTTGAAGCTCCATCAGCTGGGAAGACATAAGTGAATTTATTTCCATTTCTACATTCCCTCCTTTTCTTTTTTATCGGCTAAAAATAGCAAATATCTAATATAAAAAAGTCCTAAATGGCCCTACTAAATTATAGATTTATTCGCAACAAATTGGTTAAATTACTAAAAAATTAATTGAAATTGTATATTTTTCCGTTTTTATAGTAATAATTCCTAATATCAGGCAGCTAGTCCTGAGTTATTAATTTGCAAACTTATTGTTGTTTACATAATAGAGCGTTCAACTCTAGTGTGCTAGCAACAGATTTGCAACAAATAATAAAATGATGGAGGTATTACTAAACATGAAGAAAAGAGCATTAGCTTTAGCGGTAGTATTGATATTTGGTGTGGGTCTCTATGCTAGTCCTTCCTTTGCTAAGGACAAATCGCCAGGCAATATACTATGGGCACTCCCGCAAATTTATAATTTAACTGTAGGTGAGTTCCAGCAACTAAATGAGATGGAGTCGTTATGGTTTTATCCAGAGCAAGACTTAGTAAAAGACACGACAAAAGCCGAAGAACCATTGGGTGATGAATATGTCATCAAAGGTGGTGACACATTGTTTTCGATTGCCCGTATTAATAATGTAACAGTAGATGAATTAAAGACATGGAATAACCTAGCTTCAGATTTGATTTTAGCTGGCGAATCATTAGCTATTAAGGCTTCGGCTGCAAAACCGAAACCAAAAGCTTCTGCGGGAATTGCATCTGCAAAGCCTGCAACATCAGCACAAACAAAACCTGCAAGTGCACCAGCGACAGGTTCTGGTAAAACATTAACAATGCGTGCTACTGCCTATACAGCCTATTGTGAAGGTTGTTCAGGAATTACAGCAAATGGTACAGATATAAGATCTAATCCTAATTTAAAAGTAATTGCAGTAGATCCACGAGTAATTCCTCTTGGTACGAGGGTTTGGGTGGAAGGCTATGGTGAAGCAGTAGCGGCTGATACAGGTGGAGCTATTAAAGGTAATAAAATCGATGTATTTATTCCTACTGAAGGACAAGCACTTCAATGGGGTGTTAAAACAGTAACGGTAAAAATTTTAAATTAGATATGGAAAGGGGGTTTCTCTAACTTTGAGAAATCCCTTTTCTCTTGATTGAATGGCTATTCAAACAGCCAATGAAATAGAATCATTGCCGAAGCGTAATTGATTATTTGTGCATAAGTACTGGGTAAGTTGGAAATCATCAGAAAGAGAGGAGGTATTTTTATGAAAAAACTAAGTTTAATTGGCCTTTCATTATTATTTTTTGTTGCGGGTTGTAGTTTTTTTGATAAGAAAGAAGAAAAGGTAACGGTAAATGCGTCGTCCCCTTTAACAGCCACTGCAAAAGTAATTGGTGCTAATAATGAAAGCTATGGGAATGCATATTTTCAAGAAGAAGATAATGGCGTTATGATGACGCTCGCGTTAACAGGCTTACCACCAGGCACACATGGTATCCATATTCATGAAGTAGGAAAATGTGAGCCACCTAAATTTGAATCGGCAGGTGCCCATTTTAATCCAACAAAAAAGGAACATGGTAAATTAAATCCTAATGGCTATCATTTAGGGGACTTACCAAATTTGGAGATTGGTGACGATGGCAATGTGGATCTTAATTTTTTAGCTGAGGGATTAACTTTACAAAAAGATCAACCTAATTCTTTATTAGATAGTGATGGAAGTGCCATTGTTATTCATGAATCAGCGGATGACTATAAAACAGATCCTGCCGGTAATTCCGGTGCGAGAATAGCTTGCGGTGCCATTCAATAGAATAAAATTTGAAACTGTATCTGAACGACATAAGATGCAGTTTTTTTTGTGCTATTTTCAAAAAAATGGAAACATAATGGGGATTGATCTAATTATGCGATAGGTTTTATATTTATAATGCATAATGTGTATAATTTATTGCATTTTGCTAAAATCCTATTGTATAATTCTTTTATCAGAAAATTCAATTAAATAAGGAGTGGTAAAATGGGTAAGTTGTTAAATTCAAAGTTTGAAACGTATTTAATGGATCAAGAGTTTGATTTACGTGAAGAGGAAGAGAAAAATGAGGAGCAAATGGTGAAGATTCAGTATGAAGAGTATCCAGAAGGGTTTTTTACAAGTTTATAATGAAAATTTGATGGGCTATGTTGAAAGTATATTAACTTTTAACATAGCCCATTGTATTTTATGCCTCTATTTATAAATGACTTTTTCAGAGCATATGAATGTAGTATATCATTTTAATAAGTTGATTAGGTCTGAAGACATATGTACTTTTCTGAAATAGATTCATGTATAATGGGAAACAAAAATGCGTATAGAGGTGTAGTTATGTCGAAAGCTTTAACAGTTGAAGAAACGATTTACCAATGGTTTGATCATTTTCACAAGTATCCAGAAGTAAGTTGGAAAGAGTTCGAGACCACTAAGAAAATTGCTTCAATACTGGATGAATTACATGTTAGTTATCGTTTACTAGGTGATATACCTGGATTAATAGCTGAAATTGGAACAGGGAATGAAATCGTTGCAGTACGTGCTGATATTGATGCTTTATGGCAGGAAGTTGATGGAAAATGGCAAGCCAACCATTCTTGTGGACATGATGCCAATATATCAATGGTTCTTGGTGCATTATTACTACTGAAAGATCACAACTTACAACATCGTGTTCGTTTTATTTTCCAACCTGCTGAAGAATTAGGAAATGGCGCATGTGCAACGTTTGATAGAGGCGCAGTTGAGGGAGTATCACATTTATTTGGTGTTCATTTAAGACCGATAGAAGAATTACCACTTGGCAAAGTTTCGCCTGCTATTCATCATGGTGCTGCTTATTTTTTAGAGGGAACTATTCAAGGTATTGATGCCCATGGTGCAAGACCACATCAAGGTAAAAATGCCATTGATGTTATTATGGCCGTGCAACAAATGCTACACAGTATTCATTTATCACCATTTGAACCGCATTCTGCTAAGTTAACAAAAATTATTGCGGATGGTGGTAGTACAAATATTATTCCTGGTAATGCTTGTTTCTCAATGGATGTTCGCGCACAACATAATCAGCAACTTGAATTGCTGCGCAGTAAAATTGAATCTGGCTTGAAATCGATACAGCAACAATATGATATTGACATGAGTTGGAATTGGATAGATTTCACACCAGGTGCTGAAGTTTCATCGATCGCTGCAAATATGGCGAAAGCTGCCATCATCGAAGCTTTAGGGGAAGAACATTTAGCAGACGAAATCACTACACCGGGTAGTGATGATTTCCATTTCTATACAGTTAAAAAGCCAGAATTAAAAGCGGCAATGATTGGGATTGGCGCAAATTTAACGCCAGGACTGCATCACCCTAAAATGACATTTGATCGTAGTGCCTTAATTGATGCTGCGAAAGTACTTGCATGTGTATTAGAAAAAAAGCCTGAATAAAAAATTTTTTTAAAAGCTATATGAAAAAATGTAACTATTTTTTCATATAGCTTTTTTGTATGAACATTTTTAATAATGCATGGATATTCAAGGGTTTGCATTGCTTTTTATTGCTACTTGAAAGCGTTTTATTACGCTAAAATAAAGGGATTTGCTAGGGAAGCATAAATTTTTTGCGTTGACTTTTAATTTTTTGAATATTAAGCTAAAAAACGTAAAAAATTATTTGCGTCTTAGAAAAACCGAAAAGGGATTTGGTGCAAAAAAAGGGGATGGAAAAATGAAAAAGGATATTAATGCGGGCTGGGCACTACTAACTTTTGCAATTATGATTATTACTATGTTGATTACAGTAGTTGTTTTAGAGCAAAGTCCTCACGTACCTCTTCTTGTTGGCACAACTGTAGCAGCAATTGTGGCCAAAATGCATGGATATAAATGGGCAGAAATTGAAGAGATGATGTATAAAGGGATACGTCTGGCATTACCTGCCATTGTTATTATTATTTTAGTAGGTTTGACAATTGGAGCATGGATTGGCGGCGGCGTCGTAGCAACAATGATTTTCTATGGACTAAAGTTAATTTCTCCTGCGTGGTTCTTAGTGACAATCATGGTGTTATGTTCAATCGTGTCATTAGCAATTGGTAGTTCATGGTCAACAATGGCAACAATTGGTGTAGCAGGTATGGGTATTGGCTTAAGTATGGGTATTCCAGCGGCTATGATTGCCGGTGCAGTTATTTCAGGATCATACTTTGGAGATAAAATGTCACCGTTATCAGATACAACAAATCTAGCAGCAGGGTTAACAGGTACTGACCTCTTTGATCATATTAAGCATATGCTTTACACAACGATTCCAGCGTTGATTATTTCACTTGTTGTTTTTGGGTTTTTGGGTAGAAAATTTGCAGAAGTTTCAATGCAATCTGAAGAAATTTTAACTACGTTAAAAGTGATGGAAGAAAGCTTCGTTATTTCTCCTTTACTATTACTAGTGCCAGTGGGAGTTATTGTATTAGTGGCTAAGAAAGTACCAGCAATTCCTGCTTTAATTATTGGCATTGTATCCGGTTTCTTACTACAAATTTTTGTACAAGGTGGTTCAGCTGCAAGTGCTGTACAAGCATTACAGGCGGGCTTTGAAATCTCAACAGGTAATCATATGGTGGATGATTTATTTAACCGCGGTGGTTTAGACTCTATGATGAATACGGTTTCAATGACGATCGTAGCAATGACATTTGGTGGTATTTTAGAGTATTCAGGAATGTTAAAGGCATTGATGAATGTAATTGTAAAGTTTGCTAAATCTACAGGAAGTCTTATTGCTTCAACGATTGCAGCATGTGTAACAACCAATGCAACATGTTCAGAGCAATATATTTCAATTGTTGTTCCTTCACGTATGTTCGCAGGTGTCTATCAACAACGTGGTTTACATTCTAAAAATCTATCTCGTGCATTAGAGGATGGGGGAACATTAACATCTGTTTTCTTCCCTTGGAATACTTGTGGCGTGTTTATTTTAGCAACTTTAGGTGTAGGTGCTATGGAATATGCGCCATATGCAATCCTTAATTTTGTAGTACCGATTATATCTATTATTTATGGCTATATTGGATTTGCCATTGTGAAATTAACACCAGAAGAAATGGCAGAAGCTGAGAAGCGTAAAAAGGAACGAGAAGTGGAAAATACAGATAATATGGTAATGGCTGACTAAAATAAAAATTCTCGTAGATCCGTTTGTATCTACGAGAATTCTTTTATAGGGCAGCTTAGTAGGTTGCAAAATTCAATTGATAAATTTTACGAGGACGTCCTTGTTGATGGGTCATTTCTTCGCCCACAATTTTTACATAACCATTATCAACTAATTTTTTGATAATACGCTCTGTAGTACGTCGAGTTACTTGTAGGTATTCTGAAAGATTTTGAGATGTAAATTGAGCTGATTGTCGTTCATTGCTAAAATTAATTAATTTAGAAATATTTAATGGACTTAAACTTGTGAGCTTCGCCATTTGTAAAACATAAGGATCATCTGTTTTTAAAGAAACTTTACCTTCTGTATTGGGGAAAGGTCCTAATAAGTTTTTATGTTCATCAAGAATATAAATCTCGAACGGTTTAGTAAATGTTAAAGCATGCTGAGCATTTTGTGTGGCTTCTAAAATGGAATAACCATAGCCGAATGCTAACTTAAATGGTTGTTCAACTTGCTGTATTAGCTGTTCTAAGTTTTCCTTTTCTAGGGCGTTTTGGAGATGTCCAGCCGTTGTATATAGCTCAAAGGAATGCGCTGAAATTTGCTTATAAGTTGAAAAGGTAGCTTTCACAATTTGATTTAGAACAGTTGATTCAATTGAAGAATCTTTAGGGATTTCTAATAGTCCCACTACAGCCTTAAAAGATTCTGATTTCGTTAATAATGATTTGGATTTTGTTTCTTCAAGACATTGAATAATAGACTTGGTAGCATCTAACATTCGCATTGCTGGTATTTGAAGTGCTTGTAATTTGTCAAATACACTATGAATACTTGTAATGACAAAATCAATACTTTTAGAATTCCACAAGGCGATATGGCGTTTTAAGATATTCTCAGTTGGTTCAGTAATCGAAATATGCTGAACATGTGGTTTTTGACCATGATATTCTATTTCTGCTAAAACATTATCAACGAATGCGGGATTCATTACATCAATGGATATCCTGTCGATTGCTACAGCATGCTTGGCTACTAGTGATAACAGTGTTGTAGAAATGGTTGTTTCATCTTGTTTAATATAATTCCAAGGTATTGGTATTTCTGAAAGTAATGATTGTGTGTGCAAATAGGGTAATGTTCCTCCGAATAATATTGCATCACATGGTTTTATTTGCTTCATTAAAGTAGGCGCTTCAGAGGGGTGGCTGTAAAGATAAAATTCTAATTGAATATCGGCTATGTTTTGTGCGATACTAATAATACGAGTCATAAATGCTTTTGAACAAATAATCGCTATTTTGGTAGACATGGGCATCGATCCTTTTCTATTTTTTTAAACATTTAGCGACGTATTAGCGACAATTTTAACGACTAAGGAGACTGATTACGATGAAAATTAAACAAGTAGAAATTTTTGCTATACATTTACCGCTAATTGATCCATTCATCATTAGTTATGCTACATATGATACAATGCCTTCCATTATTTTAAAAGTAACTACCGATACAGGTATTGTGGGGTATGGTGAAGCAGTTCCTGATGAACATGTAACAGGTGAGTCATGGGAAAGCACATATGCTGTGCTAAAACATCAACTTGTCCCGGCGGTTATTGGAGAAAATCCAATGGCCTTTGAAAAACTGCACGATAAAATGAATAAAGTTGTGAAAGATGTACCAGCAGCAAAAGCAGCTATCGATATTGCTTGCTTCGACATTGCTGGGAAAGCGTTAGGGGTTCCTGTATACCAACTTTTAGGTGGACGTTATCATGAAAAATTCCCAATCACACATGTACTCAGTATTGGAACACCTGAAGCAATGGCAGAAGAGGCAGCAAACCGAGTAGAAATGGGCTATCGTTCGTTTAAAATGAAGGTAGGTACAGAGGTTATTCGTGATGTTGCCCGTATTAAAGCGGTACGTGAGCGAGTAGGTGAAAACATTGCCATTCGAGTTGATGTAAATCAAGGATGGGGTAATGCAGCCACTACGTTACAAGGCTTACGTGCCATGAAAGAATTAAATATCGATTGGTTAGAGCAACCTGTTGATAGCGAAGACATTGATGGAATGGTGGAAATTAAATCAAAGTCTGATGTAGCATTAATGATTGATGAAGGACTACGAGGCGTACGTGAAATGCGTGAAATTATAGCCAAGCGTGCAGCAGATAAAGTAAATATTAAATTAATGAAGTGTGGAGGCATCTATCCTGCTATGAAGCTTGCTGTTATGGCGGAAATGGCAGGTATTGAATGTCAAGTTGGTTCCATGGTAGAGTCGTCAGTTGGTTCTGCTGCTGGTTTCCATGTAGCATTCTCTAAGAAGATTATGACGAGTGTAGAACTAACGGGTCCATTAAAATTCTCAAAAGATGTTGGGAACTTACACTATGATGTACCATTTATTTGCTTAAATGAAAAACCAGGATTAGGTGTAGATGTAGATGAAGATGTAATCCAGGAATTATGTAAGTTTTCAACTGTTGTCACAGCCTAAGGAGGCGCAATATGGAAATTATCTATGATGGTATGCTTGGTGAGACACCGTTTTTTGTCATCAAATTAACGCCCCAGCATTTACAGCAAATCGAGGAGCTACAAGTTGAGGTTTATGAAGCATTAGCAGACCAAAGTATCCTACAACCCTTGAGCACAGAGGAATTTGAATATATTTTAACTGGTCATGGAATGATGATAGGTGCTTATGTAGGGGAAGAATTGATTGCCTTTCGTGCACTGTTAAATCCGCCTATTGATGAAGAACATCTTGGTTATGATTGTGGAATTGCAGAAAACGAATTTCACCGTGTTTTATATCAGGAAATATCGAATGTTTCACCGAAATATCGAGGTTACGGATTACAGAGAACATTAGCTACAGTAGTGATGGAAAATATCGATTTAGAAAAATACGATTATGTTTGCTCCACTGTAAAGCCATATAATATTCCGAGCTTAAAGGATAAATTCTCGCAAGATCTCGTTATTAAAGGCTTGAAAATTAAATATGTAGATAAGCTTCGTTATATCTTCTATAAAGACCTAAGGCAAGAGATGCCCTCCATCTTCACTGAAAAACAAGTGATATCAATGGGAGACACGACTGCGCAACAGCAACTTTTAAAACAAGGTTTCCTTGGCACGACTATGTACGAAGAAAACAACGATTGGTTTGTTGTATACGAAAAATAAAGCATAAAGCCTTACCCTTTCACATGAATTTGTGGAGGGTAAGGCTTTTTTATAGGGTTCTATTATTTCTTCATTGGACAAAAACCACAAGCCATTAAACCTGGGATATCTTTAGAGAAACAGCATGATTTTCTTACAGGAACATTGACTAAATTAGTCGGACTAAGGCCACCTGTATATTGTGCCCACCAAGATTTATTGGAGAAGCGTGCCCATGTTTTAGGATCTTCTAAAGCTTCGATATCCTCCATGGCTTGGTCGGCTAAGCCAGGATTAGATAATAATATATGATAATGCCATAGCAAATAACCAAAGAAATTTTCCCAAATGGTAAGAGGGGAGATGGATGTTACTTTACGAAGCTGTTGGACAATGATATGGCCATCGTAAAGAATTTTTTCAATAACAGCTTGACGTTCATCTTCATCAACGTAGCGCCAGTCATTAGGGTTAGCGAACATGGCAACAGTAAAGCTATTAAATTCCTTTGCAGCATCAAAACGCAATTCAAGCGGTTTACCATCCCATACTTCGTCATAAGCGGCAAGCATATAAAACTGCATAGCAAAAAACATACCATAGCGGCGTGCAAAGTGAGAAATAGCGGCCGTTTCTGTTGCTGCATCTGTTAAACCCATCATGAGGTTTAAAAAATCAGGATGGTAAAAGTCTTTATGTATATCAGCTAAGGTAAATAAAGTTCGCTTAGGTTCAGTTGTATAAATACTATAGGAGTTTAATTGTTGAACTTGATCCATTGTTAAAGCTGGCATGGTCATCCTCTTTTCCTTTGAACTTCTGTTAATTTCATTATAAAGTAATCATTTTTGCTTCACAAATGGAATATCATGTAGTAAAATACATTAAACATATCTGAAAGGTAGGTTTTAGGATGTCACTGCTTCATACAATTCCAAGGCCACTAGTTAGACTGAACCAGTGGACTATTCTTTTAAGTGTTATTTTATCATGGATAACAGGGTTGACATGGATATTGGTTATACCACTAGCTGCAAATTTACTAGGTATTTTATGTAACTATAACCCAATACTTCGTGTAGGGAAGCTCTTTTTAACAAAGCCCTCATCAGCGTATATACCAGAGGATGCTCAGCAACAAAAATTTAATTCTAGTATTGCCAGCCTTTGTTTAGCAGCGGGTCTATTAGGTTATCTATTACATTGGCAGGTTGTTGGTCATATCTTTACCGGCATGGTTGCTATTGCATCTTCCATCGCAATAGCAGGCTTTTGTATAGGCTGTTTTCTACATTTTCAGTTGAAGCAATGGCAGTACCGACGCTCATTAAAAAAATCTTTTTAAAAAAGTAAAAAAATTATTAGATTATGATTGACATTTTAATTGATAATGATTATCATTATCGTATAAAGATTATTCCTCCTCTACAATACAGTGTAGAGAGGATGAACTTTAGCTACTTTTCTCCAGAAGTTTGCTAGTTCATGATTACGCTCCTAAAACCCCCCTCATTTTTTGGGAACGTGAAAATCTCAGACGACTCATTCTAATTTTAGAATAGAGTCGTCTTTTTTGTGCTAGCTAAAAAACAGCCCATAAAATGAGCTGTTAGGAAGTTGTATTTTGTTGTACAGCATTCTTTTTTCCAATGATCATTGTATAGTAGCTATGTAATAGCATACCAACAATGATGACACCAAGACCTGCAAGTGCGATAGGGCTAGGGAAGGCAATTCCTAATAGTAATACCTCACCAATAATAACAAAAAGAATTTCTGTTGACTGAGTTGCTTCCACCGCAGCTAGTCTACCCTGATGGTCTCTTACGCGATCCGTTGCTATGAAAAATAGAACCGTTGCAATAACGCCTGAACTAATCCCGACAAGTAATGATTGGAACATCTGACTTGCTGAGGGAAGTCCTACTGTAAGGATGGCATAAAAAGCCATGATGATCCATGCTGGCATCGAAGCGATCGTCATACCTAATACTCGCTGAAAAGTATCGATTCGTCCACCGCAAACTTCCATCATTTTGCGATTGCCAAGAGGGTAAGCAAAAGCTGCTACGATAACAGGTAAAATACCAAGCATTAAACTTCTAAACGACACTGATTGTGCATGAGGTATTTGTATAAGCAGAATACCTACTAAGATGACACATGAAATAAGCAGAGATATGAAAGGTATTTTTTGACGAACTGTTTTACCAGCAATGACCGAAACAAAAAGGGGAGCTAATAATACACCAGCAACAATTGTAAATTGCCATGTACCAGAAACCAACCAACCTGGACCAAAAGCTGCAGCAAATGTTAATGGTGCATAAAATAAAACAAATCCAACAAAGCTCCACAGTAGCCACGAAATGGGTTGTGCTTTTATTTCACCAGAAAGCTGTGAAAAGCCTTTACGATAAAAGACAATGATGAGCAAGAAGGGGAGCATAAAAAAATAGCGTAATGATGCACTCCATAGCCAACTACCACCTTGCATTTCCATTGCGTGATTTAAAATAAATGTCACGGCAAAGAAAAGTGAAGCTAAAATACCTAATGCAATTTCTTTCATAAAGATCACCTCAATTTGAGTTTATAACCTCAAACCCTTTATGTAATTTGAAAATTCAGTAATTATTACTGAAAAAATTACGAAGAGAGAAAAAAGCCTCTCTTCGTAACTATGAAAATTTTCATTATTCCTTACGTGAATGCTTATCGAAATAAACGAGTTCACTCCAAAAAACTATTTTGCTTGCTGTTCAAAAAGCTGAACGATTTCAATAATTACCTGAGTTGCCTTTTCCATTGTTTCAGCAGATACATATTCAAATTTACCATGCATGTTTTCGCCACCAGCGAAAATATTTGGTGTTGGTAAGCCCATATATGATAATTGTGAGCCATCTGTACCACCACGAATTGGCAGGGTATTCGGCGTAATATCTAATTTTTCCATTGCAGTACGTGCAATGTCAACAATTTCTTTTACAGGCTCAATTTTTTCACCCATATTGTAGTATTGATCTTCAATGGTAATACTCAGTGCATGCTCGCCACATTGTGCTTGAATTTTAGCTGCAGCATCACGCATTAATTGTTTTTTCTCTTCAAATTTTTGGCGATCATGGTCACGCACGATATAAGATAGCTCAGTATGCTCAAGAGCCCCTTTGAAGCCCATTAAATGAATGAAACCTTCATAACCTTCAGTCTTTTCAGGAACTGCGTCAGCAGGCATTTCATTCTGGAAGGCGATAGCCATTGTAATAGCATTCACCATTTTATTTTTCGCAGAACCAGGATGGACGCTCGTTCCTTTTGTAACTACTTTTACGCCAGCAGCATTGAAGCTCTCGTATTGCAGCTCACCGAGTGGTCCACCATCCATTGTATAGGCATATTCTGCTCCAAAAGCAGCAACATCAAATTTATGTGGCCCACGACCAATTTCTTCATCTGGTGTGAAAGCTACACGAATTTTACCATGCTTAATAGTAGGGTTTTTAATGAGGTATTCCATTGCCGTCATAATTTCAGCAATTCCAGCCTTATCATCAGCCCCTAATAATGTAGTGCCATCTGTTGTGATAAGTGTTTGGCCCACATAATTTTTAAGCTCAGGGAAGTCAGTTGGAGACATAATTAAGTTTTCATTTAACTGAATATCTCCGCCATCATAATTATCTACGCGCTGTGGCTTTACATTTGTGCCCGTGTAGTCAGTGGCTGTATCAACATGGGCTAAAAAGCCGATAGTTGGTACTTCTTTATCTGTATTAGCTTCTAATGAAGCAAATAAATAGCCATTTTCATCTAATGTAATGTCTGTTAAACCAATTTCGACAAGTTCGTCTTTTAAAACATGCAATAGGTCAAATTGTTTTTGTGTAGAAGGAGTTGTTTCGCTTGTGAAGTCTGATTGTGTGTCAATTTTTGCATAGCGTATTAATCGCTCAATTACTTGTTCTTTCATAAGTATGGCCTCCTAATGTGTATATGTTAAAATTCTTTGTGCATTCACAAAGCCGATTCCAGACGCAATTATGCCTTGGCATAATTGATATTATTGTAACACTTTACTTCGGATTTCGGAATATTGAAGGATACTTAAAGCAATAAGTAATTGGGCGCTATAATAAGTTAGCATGATAATTTCATGTGAAAATGCTAGTGGCATGACAAATTTATTAATAGCTAAATAGGAGTCAGATGCAATAAATAATAGTGCGCCACTTGTTGCCAAAGTAGAACCGGTTTTAATAGCCGTCCATCCCATCGTGAGAATCACCGAAATATAGGCGATCACTGCGATACCGAGTATGATTTCACCTGTTTTAAAGACGGACCCTGCAATCCAGATGGTCATGCCTGCTCCGTAAAGCAGTAAGAGTATTTTTGCCCACGTGGGTATTTGCCGCTCGTTTGCGGTAGAGAAAGCAAAAATATAAAAGATATGCCCGATAAGAAAGCTAGTTAGACCAATTAAAAACCACTGCAATGTATAGTCTCCAATCATGCAAAATAGAAGCCCAGCAATAATTAAAAGTTGGTATTTTTTAATATGTAATGGCTTCTGAATCGCAGCTAGAATAATGATGAGCAACATGGGAATCACTTTAAAAATGAGTTTTAAACTTTCCGCAATATGGGAAAAGAAAAAAATATAATAAAGACCAGATAAAATAATGACACCTATTAATATTTTTTTTAACAAAATTTTCAGCTCCTTTCCTTTTGAAATTCAATATTTATGGTAGAATTCCTTTCTGTACAACGTATGTATGAAACTTTTTTAGTATGTAACCGTAAAGTAAGTAGAGAGAAAGATGAAGAGAGGATGAACCAAATGACTAAGCTACTGATAGCTTCTGCAGTCATTGCATTAATCGCGATTGTGTTAGTGACGCCGCTTATTACGAAGAAGCGAGAAGATGGACAATCGAAAAAGGTAATTGGATACTTTTTTATTGGAGTCTTTGTATTAGGATTTCTAGCCACAGGAATCACGTTATATGTAACAAAAATTGATGTAAACTGGCTTGTTTTTTGGCCTGCTATTATTTTATTAACGTTAGCTGGTGCCCTGCTTGCAAGTGGTATCGAACGGAAAATAAAAGGTGTTTTATTTTTAGCTAGTTTAGGTGTAGCTGTGTATGTATTATCAGCACCTTTATGGAATGCTAATGAAAAATTTAAGTCATCGGAAATGAAGGAAGAAGTTGAGATAAAACCATTCGATGAGACACAAACACCTGCAAGTGTTCCACCGAAATTTGCTCGCAATAAAATGAAAAAGGCTTTCGGACAAGTGCCAAACACGAGCTACTATGAATTAGGGCGCTTACAAATCCAAAAAGTGAAAGGCGAATATGTTTATATCGCACCAGTTGAATTTTCAGGATTCTTTAAATGGATGAATGGTGGTACAACACCTGGTTACTTCATAATGAGTGCTACCGATTCAGCAGATAATCCTAAATTTATCAAAGAGGAAATGAAGTATGTTCCTTCGGCATATTTAAATGCTAATTTAGAACGTCATATGCGTTTACAAAATCCATTTCTTATTTTTTATGGTGACGTACAGCTTGAGGTAGATGATGAAGGAAAGCCATACTACATTCGCTCATATGGGGAATTTATTTCTGCACGTAATGGCTTTGATGTGAAAGGAATTGTCTTGGTTGATGCGCTGACGGGGAAATCAGAGGTAATTAAACTGGATCAAATACCTGAATTTATTGATGGTGCTGTATCACCAGAGACAGTAAGTTTACAAAACAGTTATTTCGGTAATTATGTACATGGTTTTTGGAATAGTATGTTTGGTAAAAAGGATGTAAAGATTCCTTCTGATGAAGGAACAGAATCGAATGTTAGCCCAATTTTCGATGAGAAGGGTGACATGTATTACTTTACGGATTTTACAAGTCCTAAAGAAGGTGTCGATTCAATGTTAGGCTATTCTCTAACTAACGCACGAACAGGGAATGCAACATACTATACAGGGAATCAAGATTCAAGCTACATGGATTCCCAAGGTAATTTACAAATAATCGAGAAGAAATTTATTGAGAAAAAGTGGAATGGTGAAATGCCGGTGTTGTATAACTTTTATGGAGAGGCGAGCTGGCTGACAGCGGTGCTAGATTCCAATGGTTTCTTACAAAACTATTTTATCGTGTCTGCAGCCAATCCTGAAATTTCCGTTTACGCTACTACTCCTAAGGAGGCATTGAAATTATATAAAACTGCCTTAAGTCGAGGAGGAAACACAGTAGATGGTAGCTCAAACGCGGAAGAGAAACAAGTAAGTGGTAAGGTATTGCGCGTATATAAAGAACGTCTAGGCGATTTTACAACTGTATCTTTCTTATTAAACAATGGCGAAAATTATTTAGTGAGTGCTGAAACAGAACCTTTGGTAATTTATTTACAAGAGGGTGATGAGGTAATTCTCACTTATGGAGATACAGGAGAGCAGTTCCTACCAGTTCGCTCTCTCATTATTAAAGGACTACAATAACAGAACAAAAGACGATCTTGAAATAATTAAGATCGTCTTTTTTATGTAGATTGTTCTTGAACATAGGTAAGCATTTTTTCTTTATGGTTCATAAATAGTTTTTTTGCATGATCATTTAGTGTGAAAATTTCCTGTAAATATCCTTTTAGCAATCTATCTTCGTATTCAAAAGTATGGCCAGGATTGGTTTCTAAAATATAGGATAATAAAAGAGCATGCAAGACAACTACTTCTAAATTTTGCGTATTCGTAACGAATTTTAAATTGAGAATAGTAGTATGGGAGACGAACTGATTGACATAATCAATGGATTTTTTATATACATTCATATCAATATGTGGTTCTAGTCGTTTTCTTAATTGGGTGCATTCATTATTTAAGTCTTCTATTTTTAAAAATAAACCTCTTACACTTCTCTTATGCTGTTGTTCTAAGGTACGAGCAAGATGTTTATTGATATTGGACATTGTCTGTATGACTCCTTTCTTTGTTAGGTATCATTTATTAATATGAATGGAATAGCTGGAAAAGGGAAGAGTCTTTTCGTTTAATTTAGGGTTATAGTTAAACTAGGGAATATGGCGATATACCTAGAATAAATATAAATAGGTAATATTTTTATGTAAAAAATGGGATTAGTATCATACGATAGTAACCCCATTTTCATTAAGTTATTTCCAATTAAATCCTTTGGTTGCTAAAAACTCTTTAATATGAGGGCGGCGTTGTTCGATTAAAAAATCAGCCATCTGTTTTGTCCAGTTATCAATTTTTCTGTTTGATGAACGACTATTATAATATATTTCCATTGTCTCATTATAAGCTGGTAAAAGCTCTTCATATTTTTCAACATTGTATTCATTTTCATGTAATACAGCAGACACAGGTAAACGTGGTTTTACATCATTGCGACGTGCAGGAACGCCGATTGTTAGCCCGAATAATGGGAAAACGTAATCGGGTAGATTGAATAATTCACTGATATCAGAAGTTTTATTGCGGACTCCTCCAATATAGCAAATGCCATAACCCATTGATTCTGCTGCAATAACAAAATTCTGTGCAAACAATGATACATCAGCTACGCCGACAAGGACATTTTCAGCTGAATCAGCCACAATATCTACTCCTTCTAGCTTCCCAGCCATTTGAAGTCGCTTGAAATCTACGCAAAAAACAAATGCTCCGCCTGAAGTTTCATATTGGCGTGGATTACCAGAGAGTAAGCCTAATTTTTCTTTTTTATCTGCATCTGTTACCCAGATCACACTATAGGCTTGCACAAAATGTGATGTTGCAGCCATTTGTGCTGTTCCAATTAAATCTTCGATGATTTCTTTTGAAATCGGTTCTCCATCATAGATGCGTACCGAGGAATGGTTGCGTAATAATTCTTTAACCATTAAAACTCTCTCCTTTGTGTCTGTTCTATACCATGAGCATAGCACGCTTTTCCGTCAAAATCGAATAGTGAGGTATAAAAAGTTATATATACATAATTTAAAAATGTAGAAATTATCTCGTAAAGTAAAATATTTCATTTGATATAGATTAAATATTCTAAATAGTATAAAATTATAGAAGCGACTGTTTATTTGGTTGTACTACCAAAAATTACATTATCTTTATTCGCAAATGTTTATACAGCATTAGCTATTAGGCGATGAAATCCTCCTAGAATAAAGATATAGCCTCTGATGGACGTCACAGATTTACTGGAACCAAATATGCGAGTTGAACAAAATAAAGTGGAATGGAGGAATAGGGAATGGAAGAAAAATTAGCGAAAAAGCTTCGCCATGAACAATTGCGAAGCAAGGTTGTAACAGCAGAAGAAGCAGCATCTTGGATTAAGGATGGCATGGTATTAGGGATGAGCGGATTCACACGTGCTGGCGATGTAAAGGTTGTACCTCTTGCACTTGTAGAGAAAGCGAAAAAAGAGAATTTCCAAGTAGATGTCTTTACAGGTGCATCACTTGGCCCTGAGGTAGACCAATACTTAGCAGAAGCAGGGGTCATTCGTAAACGCGGTCCTTTCCAAGCAGATGCTGGCATTCGTAATAAAATCAATAGTGGTGACATCACATTTGTGGATGCCCATCTTTCTCATAATGCTGAGCTTGTCCGCCAAGGTATTATAGGACCAATTGATTTTGCGATTATTGAAGCGGCTGCAATTACAGAAGAAGGCTTATTAATTCCTACAACTTCAGTTGGTAACTCTCCGATTTTTGTGCAAGAAGCAGACCAAGTCATCATTGAATTAAACGTAGCACAGCTTGATGCATTAGAGGGTATACATGATATTTACGTACCTGCACCACAAGGAAAACGTGATCCAATTCCTTTACAGAATGTTTCTGATCGTCTTGGTATAGTTGGAATTCCACTAGATTTAGATAAAGTAAAAGGCATCGTTATTTCGGATATATTAGATGCACCATCAACTATTGTCCCTGCTGATGAAGAGACGGATGTTATGGCTAATCATTTATTAAATTTCCTGCGTGAAGAGATTAAAGTAGGTCGCTTAACAACAAGTTTGCGACCAATTCAATCTGGGGTAGGCTCAGTAGCAAATGCTGTATTGCTAGGTTTTAAAGATTCTGAGTTTGAGAACTTAGAAGTTTATTCAGAAGTTCTCCAGGATGCAGTATTTGAATTGATTGATGCAGGAAAAGTAAATTTCGCTTCTGCTACTTCTATTACCCTTTCTGAGCAAGTAGGAAACCGTGTTTATGGGAATTTTGAAAAATATGCTGATAAATTAGTATTGCGTCCTCAAGAAATTTCAAATCAGCCTGAAATTATCCGTCGACTCGGATTAATTTCAGTGAATACAGCCTTGGAATTAGATATTTACGGCAATGTTAATTCAACACATGTTTCTGGTACAAAGATGATGAATGGTATCGGAGGGTCTGGTGACTTTGCACGTAATGCACGTTTAGGGATATTTGTGACAAAGTCTTACGCTAAGGGTGGAGATATTTCGAGTATTGTCCCAATGGTCTCGCATGTTGATCATACAGAGCATGATGTTGATGTCATTGTAACTGAACAGGGCGTAGCCGATTTACGAGGACTTGCTCCAAAAGAACGAGTGGGACTTATCATTGATAACTGTGCACACCCTGATTATCGGGAGCAGCTGTGGCAGTACTTTAATGATGCCAATGAGGCAACGGGTGGACATCATACACCACATAACCTAGAAAAAGCACTTTCATGGCATGTTAATTATGCGAAAAACGGTACGATGAAGGACCCTGCTTTCACGAAACAATAAAATTTCATCTTAAAAGCCTTGAAGGACAGTTAATCTGTGCCTTCAAGGCTTTTTACATGTTAATTTATCTGAGATTATCAGCGACTTATAGTAATCCAATCCATTTCCAATAAGTTGCAGAGAACAAAAGAACGAGAAGGAAACCGATAATGGTTAATGGAATCCCAGATTTCAAGAAATCCTTTGTTGTAAAGGCACCTGTACCATAGGCAAGCATATTTTGTGGTGCACTAATTGGTAATAGGAAGCCAAAGCTTATGACGAATTGTTGCACAATAACAAAACCAACCTGATCCACATTAGCTGTTAATGTGGAGGCTAACACGATAAACACAGGTATAAGTGCTGATGCTAAGCTAGTTGCACTTGCAAAGCCTAAATGAATCAAAATGTTAAATAAAGTTACGAGTGCGATGGTTGCTAGTAAAGGCATTGTATCTAGTCCAAGTGAACCAAAAACTTTATCTGATAACCATGCAGCACCTTTTGTATTCAGTAAAATGGTTCCTAACATAATGCCTACTGCAAAGACGATAATTGTTCCCCATGGAATATGAGGCTCAACTTCCTTCCATGAATACACACCGATTTTAGGCATTAATAGAATAGCGATGGCAATAATTGTGACTGTGGTCGTGTCAAATGGATGCAGCTTCCCTTCAGTTGCCCAGAAAAATAGTAAAACTAAGGATGTAATGATTAAGCGAATTTCAGGAGCTTTTAATGGGCCAAGCGCTGCAAGCTGTTTTTTGATGACCTCTTTACCACCTTCGATATTGCTAGTCTCAGGTTTAATTAAAGCGATCATAATGAAAAATAAGACAACAGACATAATAATCGAGAAGGGGGCAGCGTAGAGTAACCAAGCACCCCAAGAAATATCTACATTAAATTGCTCTTGAATAAAATTTAAGGCAACCATATTTTGAGCGGCTGCCGTTTTAATGCCGATATTCCAAATGGAAACGGCTTGTACGGAAGTAATAACTAGTAAGGCAGCGAGCCGACTATCACGTGGTAAACCAAATGCGGCAACCATTCCAAGCAATATTGGCACTACTGCGCCAGCTCGTGCTGTAGCAGAAGGAACAAAAAATGCGAGGACGATAGAAACTAAAATGGCGCCAAATACGATAGCTTTTGTTTTGGTTCCTACCAGTGAAAGAATCCAAAGAGCAAGTCGTTTATGTAGATTGGTAATTTGCATTGCAGCCGCTAGAAAAAGAGCGGCTGCTACTAAAGCAACAGCAGAATTACTAAATCCACTTAAGGATAATTTTAATGCGCCTGCTGTACCTAGCTCTGTGGTAGGATCATCCATTGATGGAGCGAGTCCTAGTAAAACAGTTACAAGTGCAATAATCATGGCCGAGCTAACAGGATATGAAACGGCCTCTGTTACCCAAAGGATGACTGCAAAAGCTAAGATGGCTAAAGCTCGTTGTCCAGCTATAGGTAAATCACCGTTATTAGGTAAAAAAGTAATAATAATCAGTAAAGCGAAGGCCAAGCCAATCCATAGTGGCTTTAAATTACGTTTTGAAGCTTCTTGATTTGGTGAAGACATATTTTCTCATCCTTTCTACGATAAAAATGACGATTATTATCCATAACATCGGCCTGGATAATGTTTTATTAAGATAAGAATATATCTTTTTTATTGTAGAAAAAAAACTACGCAGAATAGGTGTTTTTTACAGCAATATGAGTAGATAAAGAGAAAATACATGGTCACAAAAAATACAAAAATATCCATAAAAATATTATTTCTTTTTCTTAAAGGCAGAAGTTACTTTAGGCTCTGTACCATTGACTAAACGTTTAATATTTTCTATGTGCAGGATGATGGCTATGCCAAAAAGAAGAACAGCTATAATGGTTGGGCCAATGCCAGGAATCCATAAATAAGTGGCTGTACAAAAAACGAGATAAAACTCTAGAACACCAACAATTAAATAATTTGTTGCAAAGGATAAAATAACAAATAAAATAAGTGCAAATAAACCAATCTTCCAATCGACAGCAAGTAAAATTCCGATAATGGAGGCAGTTCCTTTTCCGCCATTGAAGCCCATATAGAAAGGGAAATTATGACCTAAAATGACCCCAGCAGCCATAATGTAGGTAAGCAGCCATATTTGTTCTTCTGTTAAATGAGTGACGTCCGCTAGATAAAAATGTGCACCGATAATAGCTACAACGCCTTTGCCAATATCGATGAGGGCTACTAAAACGCCATATTTCCAGCCGAGGGAAAGAGTAGCATTAGAGGCACCGGCATTGCCGTGGCCCGCTTTTTTTAAATCAACCCCCGATAAAAATTGTGCCACTTTAGAGCCGTGAATACAGCCAATTAAATAGCCAATAATAAGAAAAGTGATCACGGCCTTTACCATAAAAATCCTCCTCTCAAATTTTTTTCTAAAATAGTGTATGCGTTCATATTACGTATAAGAGCAGACAGAAGTTTCGGAAAAAATAAAATTTACATGTTGACAGAAAAAAACTCTATGTTTATACTGTGTAACAACGATGGAAATTGAATCTCATACTCTTATCAAGAGCGGCGGAGGGATAGGCCCTATGATGCCCGGCAACCAGTAAGTAACGAGCTTACTAAGGTGCTAATTCCTACAGATTCTTACTTGGATCTGGCAGATAAGGGGAGGAAAACTTGCAACCGCAACCCTCTTCTTAGCTGAAGAGGGTTTTTGTTTTCTACAGAAAAATCCTCCTCATCTCCGGTACCATCGTAAAAAAAATAACCATTTGGAGGTACACAATGACAAATTTTAAACCAGAAACATTGCTGTTACATGGCGGTCAAGAGCCAGACCCAGTGACGGGTTCTCGAACAGTTCCTGTCTATCGCTCAACTGCTTTCGTATTTAAAGACACTGCTCATGCGCAACGTCTTTTTGCCCTAGAGGAAGCAGGGAACATTTACACAAGGATTACCAATCCAACTGTTGATGTGTTTGAAAAACGTGTGGCTTTATTGGAAGGTGGAACAGCAGCAGTAGCACTTTCATCTGGTGCAGCAGCTATCGCATTTTCCATTTTAAATCTAGCTGGAGCTGGTAATGAGATAGTAGCAGCTAGTTCTTTATATGGTGGTACTTATAATTTATTTGCTAACACATTACCAAACTATGGTATTAAAACGATTTTTGTAGATGAAACAAACCCAGAGAATTTCAAGGCGGCGATTACTGATAAAACAAAAGCAGTCTTTGCTGAAGTGTATGGTAATCCAAGCTTAAAGGTTTTAGATATTGAAGCAGTAGCTAAAATTGCACATGATAATGGTCTACCATTAATTATTGACAGTACGTTTGCTTCTCCTTACGGCTCTACACCTATTGAATACGGTGCAGATGTTGTAGTACATTCAGCAACTAAATGGATAGGTGGTCATGGTACAACTTTAGGGGGCGTTGTTGTAGACGCTGGTAAGTTTGATTGGACTAGTGGTCGATTCCCAGGTTTTACTGAACCAGATGCTTCTTACCATGGTTTACGTTATGGAATTGATACAGCTTCTGCGGCCTTTGCTACGAAGCTACGCGTACAATTATTACGTGATTTTGGTCCAACATTAAGTGCAGATGCTGCCTTTAATTTATTACAAGGTTTAGAAACGCTTCATTTGCGTATCCCTAAACACAATGAAAATGCATTGGCAGTGGCTGAATATTTACGAAACCACCCATCTGTGGAGTATGTAAATTATAATGGCCTGGAAGATTTTCCAACACATGAATTGGCAAAGAAATATTTAAGAAATGGCTTCGGTTCAGTGCTTACATTTGGCATTAAAGGTGGACGTGAAGCTGGGCGAAAGCTTATTGATAGCGTAAAGCTATTTTCACATGTAGCAAATGTAGGTGATGCTAAGTCATTAATTATTCATCCTGCTTCCACTACACATCAGCAACTATCAGCAGACGAATTAGTTCAAGCTGGTGTAACCGAGTCGCTCATTCGCTTATCCATCGGTTTAGAGGCAATAGAGGATATTATTGCTGATTTAGATCAAGCCATTACACAGGCAACAACTACTGAACAAACAGTAGAAGCCTAAGCTTTAGAACATAGGGAAGAATGTTGTAGCGTTTACGTATTTTCTCATTCGATTGGCCTCATTTGGTAATGCGTTAAACGTTGCTACATCAACCAATTGCTACATCCGTTAATTATCAGAACCTTATAAAAAATAATACCAAGTAATTTTATATGTATTATTGACTTAATTAAATCCTTGTTATATACTAGGAAATAAGTTAAGGGTACGAAAATTCTTGTTAAAAAAGGTAAATGTTTTCATAAGTGCTCCCCCACTTTTGAATATATAGAAGAGCAGTTGCCTAGCCAGTAACTGCTCTTCCCAAAAAAACTGATGATAAAGGAGTGTTTAAAATGGGTAATATCTATAGTGCACAAAACATTGTATCCTATCTAATATATGAGCTAAATGAAGGGCATGTCTTTGTCAACAATAAGTCCATTCAACACCTTCTTACATCAGTCGAAAGAAAATGGCAGCAAGTCTTTGGTCATACAGCATTTCAAGAACATGTTTTTGCTGAAGAGGAAGACTATACTGTTAAGGAAGTATTTGAGGCATATGAACAGTACGGTGTGAGCCATATCTCACTTCCTGCGACAGAGATTTACTTAAAGTATGGTACATTTCAATTAGTGGAACGTACGTATGCAATACCAAATTTTACAGAAGAAGAAATTAGTCTTGTTCAACAAGCTTTAGCACAATATCGTTATCAATTGCTTTCAAAAGCAAGTTAAAACCCCCTCATATATTTAAGCTCATTCTCTGCTGCTACAGGGAATGAGTTTTTTCTTTAAAGGGATTGTTATGAATGTCCGAGCATACATATATATAATAGAAGAAAGACATTCGTATATTGAAATGTAAATAGTCAATATTTGTTCAAATCTTATAGAATGATTAATAAAACGTATAATAAAGGGAATGAAACCGATTTCTTTTGCACATCTAGAGAAAACAAATGTCCTTCCTAGAAAGATTTTTCTTGTGCAATGTATGTATTTGCGTTACAATTTTCTTTAAGTTAAATTTTGAATTATTTGAATTTGTATGTGTTCCAACACATATAGAAATAGCGAAACTCATACAAAGAAGAGTTGTTGGCTAAAGACTGCGGTGGGTGTCAAATAGTCATGACACAACCCCATGGAGAATTAGCTTTAATGAAACTGCGGAATGTAAGTTGGAGGGAATAACAAGAATGGCAACTATAAAGGCAGCGATTTTAGGATTTGGAACGGTAGGTCAGGGGATCTACCATATTTTAAATGAAAAACGAGAAGAGCTAAAAAATAAATTAGGTATTGAATTAGAGGTAGCGAAGATTTTAGTGACAGATGCTAGTCGCGAACGTGTGCCAGGAACAGCACATTTAATGACAACAAGCATGGATGAAGTCTTAGCAGAACCAGGTATGCAGGTTGTGTTTGAAGCAATTGTTAACGAAGAGCCTGCATACAGTTATTTAAAGCGAGCAGTTGAACATAAATGTCATGTTATTACAGCCAATAAAGTGATGTTTGCCAAACGAGGTTTAGAGTTGCAGGATCTTGCAAAAGCTAATGGCGTTTTTGTAGGCTATGAGGCTACTACTGCTGGTGGTGTACCTGTTATTAAAACAATGAAAAATATTTTACTTGTAAATGATGTAAGTCGTATACAAGGCGTCTTAAATGGCACATGTAACTATATTTTAACAAAAATGCGTGCACAGGGCTGGTCTTTCGAAACAGCTTTAAAAGAGGCACAAGGCTTAGGTTATGCTGAAGCAGATCCATATAATGATATATCTGGGCAGGATGCATTTAAAAAATTAATGATTTTAAGTGCCTTAGCTTTTGGAGAGCAACCAGATTGGTCAGATGTAGAAGTGATTGGGATCGATAGTATCTCTGCTGAACAAGTTCGTGAAGCGTGTGAAAATGGTCTGCGTTACCGCCATGTAGCTGAAGTGGAGAAACGGGCTGACGGTAAAATTATTGCTAAAGTCGGTCCACAACTAGTTGATAAAGAGCATCCACTTTATCCAGTCGATGATGTGTTTAATGCGGTGGCATTAGAGACTAACTATATTGGTACATTAACATTAGTTGGTCCTGGAGCAGGGATGTACCCAACTGCGAGTGTCATGGTAGAGGATTATGCTGAAATCATTGGGAAAAGAGCAGGATTTGTTGTCACAATCTAATAAAAGCTTTAAAAAAGCCCACCATTCAACAATGTTTAATTGTATGAATGGTGGGTTTTTAGTCTTCATCTTTGACGTCAATATCCTCTGGAATAGGAGTAGAACGCCAAATTTCAATTTCCTCTTTAATACGTTCCAATTGTTTAAAATAAGTGCTGAATTGGCCACTATTGATTAGAATTTGTTGTCCATCGTAAACAGAACGGATGCGTCCTTCGTAAACTAGACGCATTACTTGATCCTCAGGCATACCGAGATCAAAAGCTGTCTCTTCAATTGTTTTATACATACGATTCGCTCCTTTTACTGTTTTTATTATAACGTCCATTATTGAGAAAGCATACTGTGGTAATGAAAAGAAAAGTAAAAATGATAATTGTTTGATTTTGGATAAATATGTATGATTAGTATTGAGAAAGTAGTGAAGCGGGGATGAGTTGATAAATGTTAAATCCATTGTTTGTATTACTAGCAGCTATTCTATGGGGGATGACTGGAACTGCCCAAACCTATTTGGACCAAGGTGTATCTCCAATAGCAGTGGCCACAATTCGTTCTGCAATTGGTGGCGGTTTATTATTAGCCATTACGGTTTTATTGCGGAAAATTAACTTTCTAAGGTGGTCGTGGAAATGGACGATTTTAGCTGCGGCTAGTATAGCTCTTTTCCAAGGTCTTTTCTTCTCATCCATTCGTCTAACAGGTATAGCCATTGGAACTGTTGCTACTATTGGCAGTGCACCAGTGTTTTCTGGTGTTTTAGAGTGGCTAGTATGGAAAACACGCCCCACAGCGGTATGGGGACTTGCTACAATGATGGCCATTATCGGATGTCTTTTATTATTTATGAATAATGGAGAAGAGTCTGTTCACATTGGCGGATTCACACTAGCACTTTGTGCAGGTCTAGCCTTCGCATTTTATACAAACATAAGTAAAAAATTAATGGCACAGGAAGATGCATTACCAGCAGTTGCTATGACGTTTTCCATTTGCACGTTGTTTTTACTGCCGTTTTCCCTAGAAAATGGATTTTCTTGGTTAGGAAATGTGCACAACTTATGGACAATGCTGTTTATGGGGATTATGTGTACAAGCGTAGCGTATTTATTGTTTTTAAATGGACTACAAAAAATTAGTTCATCCACAGCTGTAACACTTTCATTAGCAGAACCATTGACTGCAGCAATTCTTGGTGTGTTTTTAATTGGAGAACATTTAAGTATAGTATCTTGGCTTGGGGTAGCAATGTTATTAGGAGGCATTGTTGTTTTAACACTAGGTGGAAGAAAAAAGCTAAAACCTTAAGAAATTCTTCATTTTTATAATAGCTGGTTTTTAAGATTTGAGCGATACACTTATATTTGAGAGCGAGGTGTATATCATGACGAAATTAACAGTTCTTGTTACAGATGACGATCAAGATATTCGTGATGGTATTGAAATCTATTTAAAAAATGAAGGCTATCATGTCATTAAAGCAGCAGATGGCTTAGATGCATTAAAAAAGCTAGAGAACAATGAAGTACATTTAATTATTTTAGATATCATGATGCCAAACATGGATGGAATTACAGCAACCTTTAAAATTAGGGAAGAGCGCAATATTCCAATTATCATGCTGAGTGCAAAGGCGGAGGATGGCGATAAGATTCATGGATTATCGGTTGGAGCAGATGATTATGTGACAAAGCCATTCCATCCATTAGAGCTATTGGCACGTGTAAAATCTCAGCTACGACGCTATGTTCAGCTAGGGACGTATAATGAGGGTGCTGCAAAGGTGGAAATCGACGGACTTGTTCTTGATGAAGAGGCAAAAGAGGTTGTATTAGAAGGAGAGCCTGTTCGACTAACCCCGATAGAATATAAAATTACGGAATTATTAATGAAAAATGCAGGGCGTGTGTTTTCGATTCGTGAAATTTATGAACGTGTTTGGAATGAGGAAGCTTATAATGCTGAAAATATTGTAGCTGTTCACATTCGGAAGATACGTGAGAAAATTGAAGCTGATCCGAAAAATCCACGCTATCTAAAGGTGGTATGGGGCGTTGGCTATAAAATGGAAAAATAAACTAGAGAAGTATATGACAATTACAGGATTTGTAGCAGGCGTTGTTGGACTCATTTATTTTGGTGTTTATGCCTATCAAATTGTCAATTCTCGCTCCTCAGAAGTTTTACAGTTACTAGAAAGAATTTTTTAGAGGAGTGTAAAGACTTATGGTGAAAAAATGGAAATCCCTTCTCGTATTAATGTGTTTAATCTGGACGGTTTTCGGTGTACTTACTTTTTATCATGTGGGTTATCAGTATATTGGTAAATCATATTTCGAATCAGAAAATTTCCAGCATGAAATCGATAATTTCACTGCAGAACTAGGACCGTTAGTAATCAACGTTCCGAATGCACAGGAATTAAAAAATAAAATAGAGATTACCCAAACTGAAATAGAGGATCATCGTAATTACTACGGTACATTAGGACAGCAGATCGATAATATTAAAGCACAATACGAACAGCGCATTCAGGAAGCTGTAGATGCCAATGCAACAGAATTAAAGACAAAGCTAGAGACTGAACGCGATACTAAAATTAAAGATATTACAGCAAATTTTGAAAATGATGAACATGTACGAAAGAAGATTCTTGCAGAAAAAGAAGCGCTTATTGATAAATATATCAAAGCCGCACAAAGTGAATCCAAAAGCTTTAGTAAGACCTACGACTATTGGTCTTATGAGTTGACAAATACAGAAACAGGTAAAATTTACCGTTCTGGTGATGTTTCTGAAAGTAGTGCCTATAAAATAAAGTATACTGATCGAAAACCGCTATATGCATGGAATATTAGTGATAATTTAAGAGATATTTTTTACCGTACAGAAACGTATGTGAATGTAGATGACCTTTACGAAACGACAGAATATACAGGTGTAGTAGCTATCTCTAAAAAAGCAGTAATGTCAGAAGATGTGATACAAGGAGGATACCAACAATTTCAACAGTTTCAACGCAATCAATATACCCATTACTTTATTTGGATTACAAGTATTATAATGGCCGTCTTTGTTTGGAGGGGGCGTAAGGACGTATTACAAATTGTTAGGAGCATGAAGGAAAAAGATCTTTTATCAAAGTATAAAATTGATGTGCAAATTATTCTTTTGTTAATAACGGGCCTTATGTATTTCATTTCAGCACAAGTTGTTTTTGAATCGATTGAATATAATTCAATATATAATTATAATTATGTGCGTTTTATACTTGATATTGCCTTTAAAATAGCTGTTTTAATGGTAATTGGCAGTGCCTTCTTTGTGCAATTAATATGGTTGTATACAAGAGTAGATACTTTGAAAAAGCTAGAGGGAAATGTGAAATCGAGCTATTTATGGTCACTTGGGGATTCCCTTACTGATTTATTTATTAATCGTTCGATTGCATTGCATTCCATTGTGATGCTAGCTGCAGCATTCTTTGGAGGAGGTAGCCTTGTCGCTTTCATGGCTGGAGTAGGAGGTTTCGCAGTCCTTGTGCTTGGTATTTGTATGCTTATAGGATTCCCTGCTATGATTGTTTTCCTATCAAGAATGGGTTATTTAAATCGCATTATGAAAGATACGAAGGATATGGCTGAAGGTCGTTTAAACCGCGATGTAAAGATAAAAGGGAAATCACCGCTTGCAGGTCATGCAGAAAACCTCAATCATTTACGAGAAGGCGTGCGTACGTCTATGCATGAACAGGCGAAAAGTGAGCGTTTAAAAACAGAGCTAATTACAAATGTGAGTCATGATTTACGGACTCCTTTAACCTCTATAATAACGTATACCGATTTACTGAAGAAACCAAATATTACAGAAGAAGAACGTCAACAATACATTCATATTCTCGATAAAAAATCTGAACGTTTAAAGGTGCTAATTGAAGATCTATTTGAAGTATCGAAAATGGCAAGCGGTAATATTGAACTTCATCGCAGTCGAGTTGATTTGACACAGCTTATCCAGCAAGCAGTAGGAGAGCATAAGGAAGATCTAGCACAATCTAATTTAGATTTACGAATGACGATGCCAAATGATCTAATTTATGCATATGTGGATGGTCAAAAGTGGTGGAGACTCATTGATAATTTAATTGTCAATGTCTTGAAATATGCGCTTGAGGGAACTCGTGTCTATGTGACATTAAAGCGTACGGCTGATGGCGATGCTGAATTTACAGTGAAAAATGTAGCGAAGTATGAAATTAGTGAGGATGCTGAGGAATTATTTGAACGCTTTAAACGTGCAGATGCTTCTCGTCATACAGAGGGCTCGGGGCTTGGATTAGCCATTGCACAATCCATTGTCGATTTACATGGAGCAAGGATGACCATTGATGTAGATGGAGATTTATTTAAAGTAATTGTTCGAATTCCAGCAGTTTAATGGTAAAAAGGCGGCAAACTTCTGCCGCCTTTTTTATTATAGACCTAAATTTTTGGCGATAATAACCTTCATGACTTCATTGGTTCCTGCATAGATGGACATAACAGGTATATCTCTATACCTTCTAGCAATCTTATATTCCTCCATATAGCCATAGCCACCATGCAATTGCATGCATTGCGTAGCAAGGTCACGTGCATTTTCAGTAATCCAGTATTTTGCCATAGACACTTTAGTCACAACATCATTCCCTGCGATATGCTCTTCAATCAAGGATTCTAAAAATGATTTACCAAGCTCAATTTTAGTAGCCATTTCAGCTAATTTAAATTGTGTATTTTGGAAGTCACCAATTGTTTTACCAAAAGCTTGGCGTGATTTCACATAGTCTAGCGTTAATGCAAGCATATCCTCAGCGGCTGTTTGTGCGGCAATCGCTACGGCTAATCGCTCTTGTTGTAGTTTTTCCATCATATAATGAAAGCCCTTGCCCTCTTCTCCAAGTAGGTTTTGCACAGGCACTCGACAATCTTCAAAATAGAGTTCAGCAGTATCTTGGGCATGCATACCCACTTTTTCGAGCTGCCTTCCTTTTGTAAAGCCAGGTGTACCTTCTTCAATAACAAGTAGGCTGATGCCACGATGCTTTTTTTCAGCCTGTGGATTTGTTTTCACTGCGACAACCGCTAAGTTTGTGTGGATACCATTTGTGATAAAGGTTTTTTGACCATTTACAATATAATGGTCACCATCGCGAATAGCCGATGTTTGGATATTCGCCAAATCTGAACCTGTACCAGGCTCGGTCATTGCAATAGCGGTTATATAGTCGCCTGTAACACACTTAGGTAGCCAGCGTGATTTTTGTTCGTGTGTACCATATGCCTCAATATAAGGTACGACAATATCATTATGCAAGCCGACCCCAATAAGGCTGGAGCCTATACGTTCAAGTTCTTCTTGAATAATGACACCAAAGCTGAAATCCAGGCCCAGTCCACCATATTGTTCTTCTACTTGTGGACAAAGATAGCCCATATCACCAAGCTTACGCCAAAAAGAAGGCGGAATAAGATGATTCTTTTCCCATTGTGCATAATGCGGTTCAGCTTCTTCAGCTAAAAACTTACGAAAGGTTTTACGAAATAACTCATGCTCTGTTGTTTCAAATTTATAACGTGTCATTTGAAATAGCACCCCTTTTTCCTCGTAAATGCGTAAATTTGCTCGTTCATCTACTATGTTACTGGAAGATTTGTGAAAATCAAAGTAACTTTTCAGGTAGAATGACAAAAATGTCATCTATATACAATGAAATGTCATGTAAAACGAGAGTAACTAATGAAATGAAAAGGTAAACTTATATTTGTCATTGAATAAAGTGACAAGTTCCTATTTTCTCTAGAAGATTATTCAAGTGCTTCAAGCAATATGATTGTTAAGTATAATGATATAATCAATTAAATTATAGAAAGAAAGTAGAGGAGTTGGTTATGCCAAAAGTAATCGGCGGTGTTCTTTTAATTAGTATTTATAGTGCGTTGACTTTCTATTTAGGGTGGGGAGTAAAGCAGTGGCTTGTGGCAATGGGATGGTTCCGTTTTCCAGTCCTGTTTTGGTTGGTGCTGTATATTGTTGCTTTTAGTATTATAATCGGAAGATTACACGAGTCTTTACGAGTGTTTTCTGTAATCAGTAATTACTGGATGTTTATCTTTGAATATGGCTTATTGCTATGTTTAGCTGCACAGTTCATTATTTGGTTAACACCTTTTAAAAATGTACAAATAATTGGTAGTGTAGCAGTTGCAGTCTTATTTTTGCTAAGTATCATTGGCTCTTATTTAGCCTATTCTCCAGTTGTTCGTCATTTAGAAATAACAGTTGATAAAAAAGACAGTGAGTTAAACACACTAAGAGCTGTTGTGGCGTCTGATTTTCACTTAGGTGTTTTATCACATAAAAGACATTTACAACGTTTTGTAAGTTTAGCTAATGAAGCACAACCAGATATCGTGTTGTTAGCTGGGGATATCGTGGATGATGACCCGAAATGGTTTGTTCAAGAGGGCATGGCAGATGTCATGAAACAATTAACATCTACATATGGAACATATGGTATATTAGGTAACCATGAATATTATGGCAAAAAAATTACTGAATTTATCAAGGAAATGGAAAACGCCAATGTAAAAATGCTACTAGATGAAACAATTCTTATAGAAGATGCGTTTATATTAACAGGGCAAGAAGACAGGACGAATAAAGAAAGAAAACCACTTGAAGTATTAAAGCATTCTGCTAACTTACCATGGCTTGTGATGAACCATACACCTGATGACTTGATCACACCTTCGAAAATGGGTGTTGATTTACATATGTCTGGTCATACACACAAGGGACAACTATGGCCAAATCAATATATAACAGCTCGTGTATTTGAACTGGATTATGGTTATAAGTTGAAGGAACAGATGCATACACTTGTTTCATCAGGCTATGGCTTCTGGGGCCCGCCGATGCGAATTGGCAGTAGATCAGAGCTTTGGGTAGTAGATATAAAATTTCAGTAGTATGTGATAATCTGGAAATAGGCTTCTTAGGTGAAATGGCAGTAGTATATGAAAACAGAGTATTTTATAATAAGTGGGTATTTGATTAAAAAAGGTAAGGTGACATGGTGGAAATTATAGAGTTATTAAAAGCGTTGATATTAGGCTTTGTCGAAGGTATGACAGAATTTGCACCAGTATCTTCTACGGGTCATATGATTATCGTGGATGATATGTGGTTAAAGACAGAGGAGTTTTTGGGAAAATATCCTGCCAACACATTTAAAATTGTTGTACAACTTGGATCCATATTAGCGGTTATCGTAGTTATGTGGAAACGCATGCTAAGCTTAGTTGGTTTATATAATATTGAAGGTCAAGCTAAGTCCATAAATGGTCGCTTTAACTTATTGCATGTTATTGTTGGGATGCTACCGGCAGTTGTCTTAGGTTTTGCATTCAAGGATTTTATTGATGACCATCTTTTTAAAGTAGAACATGTTATTTATGCGCTAGTGGCAGGAGCAATTCTAATGATTGCGGCAGATAAATTGGCACCGAGAAAACCAAAGGTAGATTCTTTAGATAAGATTTCCTATGGTTTAGCATTTAAGGTAGGGCTAGTACAATGTCTATCTCTATGGCCAGGATTTTCTCGTTCAGGTGCAACTATTTCTGGTGGGGTACTCTTTGGTATGAGTCACCGTGTTGCAGCTGATTTTACATTCATTATGGCTGTTCCAATCATGGCAGGAGCTAGCCTCGTATCCGTTTTGAAAAACTGGGATACTTTATCAATGGACTATTTTGGATTCTACGCTGTCGGATTTATTAGTTCATTCATCTTTGCATTACTGTCCATTAAGTTTTTCTTAGCACTTATTTCAAAGGTAAAATTAATGCCTTTTGCCATTTATCGTTTAGTTTTAGCCGCAGTTCTTTGCGTTATCATTTTCATGTAAACAATAAGTCACGCTTCTTCTCGAAGAAGCAGTGGCTTTTTTTGCGTTAAAATTATTGAATCATTCATCCATTTTTTCATTAAAGTGAAGGGAAATGAGTATAAAGAATCATATTTAAACATAGAATAATAGCAAATTATAATAATATTAGACATCATTTACCTATATATTGTTCATTTGGTTGATTTGAGATTATAATTGATACATAAAGTATCTAATTATTTGTTGTTTTTTTATGGATTATAGGAGTATAGACTTATTAAAGTATATGATTAAAATATGAGGTGGAGAAAATGTTTCAACTTATCAATAGATCCAAGAAAAATACAATTGAAATAAGCAATGAAACAACTATCGGTATTTTTATTGAAGATTCAGACCGTCTACTACAATTAAATCTTGTAGGGTTAAGTGTGCATGATCTTCAACTGATTAATAGTTTAAAACCATATGTAGAAAGAAATGTAGTAGAAGTGGTAGGGGCATTTTATCATGCAATAGAAAGTGTTCCTTCTTTACAGGAGGTTATTCAATCACATAGTTCCAGCGAGCGTTTACGTCAAACATTGCGTCACCATATTATTGAAATGTTTGAAGGGCGAAGAGATGAAGCCTTTTTAGAAAAGCGAAGACGTGTGGCAAAAATGCATGTGAAGATTAATTTATATCCGAAGTGGTATCTAGCAGCTTTTCAAATTCTAGAGAAATCACTCCGGAAAATAATTTATGAGCTTCGATTACCTAAAGGTGAGGAAGAGAAGTTTTGTGATGCTATCAGTAAAATATGTAATTTTGAACAACAAATTGTTTTAGAAGAATACGATAGCTATGCAAGTATATTAATTGAGGAACAACGTAATAATGTTAGGGACCATGTAAAGGAAGTCATAGGTGGAATTTCTACACAATTAGAGGTTCAATCACAAACTACGACTGAAACAGTAGCAGAACTTGTATATAGCGCACAGCGTGTCAACACTTCTTTGAAGGATAGTATGCATGAGGCTGAATCTATGCAAAAAGTGTCTAGTGAAGGTTATACTAAAATAATATCTATTAATGAACAAACAGGGAAGATTCATCATAAAACCGTTGAAATGGCAAATATGGTGGAGCAATTAGATGCGTCTTCTTCGAAGATTAATGCCGTTGTAGAAATTGTCAAAAGTATTTCAGGGCAAACAAATTTACTTGCGTTGAACTCTGCAATTGAGGCCGCACGTGCTGGTGAACATGGTAAAGGCTTTGCAGTTGTTGCAAATGAAGTACGCAAGCTTGCGGATCAAACGAAAAGCTCTGTTGAACAAATTGCTGAGTTGATCATGATGTCGAATGGTATCACAACACAAGTAGTACAAGCCATTCAGGACATACAGGAGCTTGTGAATAGTAGTATTGAACGGAATGCAGAATCTTTAAAGGCATTTGATGCGATTTCTGGATCTGTAGAGGATTCAATCTCGAATTTTCAAGAAGTCGGCAATCAAGTATCTGAATTAGCGACTATTATTGAGTCAATTGGTGAATCATCTGAAGAATTAGAGAGGGTGGCTAATCGCTTAAATACAACAATCAGAGAGTTTTAAAAGAAACAAAGCTATGCATAAAATCTATGCATAGTTTCATGTTGTTGAAAAAAGAAGATGTTAACGGCAGAAAAAGCAACTTTGCAAGGTGAGAGGTTGATTTCCGTTCCGCCAGCGTCCTTTCCAGGGGGCGTCCGATGAGCCGCTTCACTCACTAACGTTCGCTCCAGGGTCTCCTCTGTGACGCTAAATCCCCTAGGAGTGACGCTGGCTCCACTCCAATCAACCATTCTGAAAATGTCTTTCATACTAGTAGTAGTGAACAAAATAGCCCACTATTTGTCTTATTAGAGAGAGGAGAGGCACTTATTTTTAATGTGAAGAAGTGATGCGTGACAACACCCCTCCATAAAGAGTAGTGAACACCTTTACTTTATTTGAAAACCTTTGCTAAAAAGGTAACACTTTTGTAGGTTGAAGTGGAAGGCTACTTGACCATAGCCGTGTCCTTAAGAAAACATCAGACATCCTATGCCAGATTTTCGTGTGTTTATCTTCTGTTTAAAATGGGTATTACACAAGGAGTGAGGGAAAAATGGCCTCACTAAATAAACTATACAAATTATCCATCCAAATATTGGGTTTACATCGACTTTTAAGAAGTTTTGCGTTTTTTACACTTTAGGCAAAATGACGAAACGTTTCGGGTGAGCGTATCGAAATAGACATATAGCTGTTTTTTCGAATGCCACATACTTTTTAAAAGTCGATTTATTTGTTTCGCAATCAACCGGACCGTCTTTCTTTCACTAATCCTCCGTTTTCTTGTCACCCACAGATCATTTCTCATCATTCCCATGATCATTTCAGTCAATAAAAGCACAATACTTTGAAGATAGAAATGACATAACCATCGTTCAATCTTCACCTTCTTCATCTTATCGACTTCTAAATCTGATTTCCATGTTTTAAATAAGAGCTCGATTTGCCAGCGTAATCGGTAAAGTTCATGAATTTCACTTGCTGGCATATCCTCTGGTACATTTGTTAAATAGATGACCACTCCAGGTATTTGTTCTACTTCATTTTTATGGACTTGCCCTTGTTTCTTTTGACGTCTTCTTTTTTCCCGCTTGTGTAGCTCTTTTTCCTGTTCCTCTGAGAGGCGATAGAGAATACAACGTGCAGGCATTTTTTCGTGTCGTCCTACAAATAATTGGGACCACTCTTTGTATTCGCCACGTACCATTTCTAATGCGATTTCTTCTAAATGAATTTGTTTGTAACGGCGACTTTCAATCAATTTCCCATTTGGATGACGAGGTGGATGACTTACTTCGACAAACAATTGCGTATCTTTTTTCGTTTTTGTGATATAGAAAGCACCTTTTGCGTGCACCTTTTTAAAAAAATCGAATTGAAAATAGCCTAAATCCTGTAGAACCAGTTCTCTCTCCTGAATCAAAGGTAATCGCGTCATTCCTGCTGGATTATCGGCATCACGTCCGTTCATTAAATCAAAATAAAGTAGCTGTTGGGTTAAATAATCAAACTCCACTTGCACTTTAACAGACGAACAATGGACACCCTGAAAATTTCCCTGATAGGCATCTGGCAATTTGATCGTTGTGCTATCTAAAATACGTATTCGAGTAAATGTGTATCCCGTTAGCTTGGGGAAGGCGAGTTGAAGCTGCGTTTTGAATAATCGTCCAAAAATGGTTTCCAAAAAAGTAACAGCCCGTTCATCAAAGCGTTTATTAAGAGCCGATTTCGTCATAAATATATCCTGCTCCGCCAAGTCCGTACAAAGCGTTTCAAGCGAATCACTGATAATCTCACTCTTTTTCAAAAACAGAAAGTGTAAAAATTGTGCCGCACTAAACGAACGCTCGCGTTGAATAAAACCCGATAATCTACCCACCTCTTTTACTTCATTTTTCCCAAGTATCTGAAAAAGTGGCGCAAGTAATTGAATATTTTCTGGTTTCATTTTGCTGGACCTCCTTTATCAAGTGTACTTATCTATACCTTGATAAGAGAAATATGAACCCACGAATAAAGGAAATCACTAAGGACACGGCTATGGCTACTTGACTCCCGTGGGATAGCGAGACAGGCGAGCCCCTGCACGGAGCGGGAGCGGAGGAAGCGGCTCGGCGCTCGCCCACAGGAAAGCAAGTAGCCTGCAACGGAAACCATTTTCACCTTTCACAAAAATGCTATTGATGGTTTTGTTTTTCAACAATATGAAGCTATGCATACAATCTATGCATAGTTTTTTAGTACTGTGAATTAGGATAAAAGGTCTTATTTTATGGATAAATCAACTAATAGGCTGATGAATTAGCTAATAACAATCTCTTATAGATAGATGAAGACTACAAAACCCTAGAAAATGCTTGTTTTAAGTGTTACGCTATAGGCGAATTAGGGAATTGATTAGAGGGGTGTTTGGAGCATGAAAAAGAAATTATTTATAACACGTAAGTTTCCTACACATATTGTTGAACTATTACAGGAGTTTTACGAAATCTCACAATGGGATGAGGAAGAGATAGTGATCCCACGTGAAAAATTGCTAGCAGCTGTCGCTGACTGTGAGGTGCTGTGGGTAACGATTGCAGATCAAGTAGATGAAGAATTACTTTCACATGCACCCAACTTAAAATTAGTGACGAACTTAGCAGTTGGATATAATAATATCGATGTGAAGGCTTTAAAGAAACGAGGCATTATGGCGACGAATACGCCTGGGGTATTAACTAATACGACTGCGGATTTAGTATTTGGCTTACTGCTTGCAACTGCCCGTAGAATTCCAGAAAGCGAAAGATATTTACGTGAGGGCAAATGGAAAAGCTGGTATCCAATGCAACTGGTTGGCAAGGATGTATCAGGAGCCACAATCGGCATTATTGGCATGGGAAGAATTGGCCAAGCCGTTGCTAGAAGAGCAAAAGGTTTTGATATGAAAATCTTGTATAATAATCGCAGACGTCGTCATGAAGCGGAAGAAATGTATGGCTTCCAGTATGTTTCGCTGGAGGATATTTTAAAGCAATCTGATTTTGTTGTGATTATGACGCCTTATAATAGTGATACGGAAGGACTCATTGGAGCACAGGAGCTTGCTTTGATGAAGGAGGATGCGGTATTAATTAATGCCTCACGTGGTGGAATTATTGATGAGGATGCCCTGTATGACGTCCTGAAAAATGGGAAGCTTTGGGCTGCAGGATTAGATGTATTTGAACAAGAGCCGATTGCGATGAACCATCCTTTATTAACACTTTCGAATGTAGTAGCTCTGCCACATATCGGTAGTGCATCATTAGAAACGAGAACGGCCATGCTGATGTTAAATGTAAAAGCATTGACAGCATATGGACAAGGTAAGGCAATATCCAATCGAATTGATTAAAAGAAGGAGCATATCGGCGAAAGATATGCTCCATTTTTTTTATCTATTGAATAAATCGAATAAGCCGCCGATACCGCCTTCACCTTTAGACTGACCGCCTCCGCCTTGCGAAATAGGTGCTGCTGCAAAGACACGGCTGGCTAAACGGCTAAATGGTAATGATTGTACCCACACTGTGCCAGGACCACGTAATGTAGCAAAGAAGATTCCTTCGCCACCAAACAGTGCAGTTTTTACGCCTCCAACCATTTCAATATCGTAATCCACATTGGATGTCATTGCTACAAGACATCCTGTATCTACACGTAAAACTTCACCTGGTTGTAATGTTTTTTCGTGAATGGCTCCACCTGCATGTACAAAGGCCATGCCGTCACCTTCAAGCTTTTGCATAATGAAACCTTCACCACCGAAGAAGCCTACACCGATTTTTTTCTGAAATTCAACGCCAACAGACACACCTTTAGCTGCTGCTAAGAATGCATCTTTCTGACAAATAATTTTACCGTTTAATTGGCTTAAATCCATTGGAATAATCTTACCTGGGTATGGTGAAGCGAAATAAACATGTTTTTTACCTGAGCCAACATTTGTGAATGTTGTCATGAATAAGCTTTCACCTGTTATTAGTCGTTTTCCAGCACCTAATAATTTTCCCATTAGACCACTTTGTGAGCCACCTCGTGAGCCGTCACCAAAAATAGTTTCCATATGGATCGAATCATCCATCATCATTAACGCTCCTGCTTCTGCAACAACTGTTTCCTGAGGGTCAAGCTCAACTTGCACATATTGCATGTCGTCACCAAATAACTTGTAGTCAATTTCATGATTATTCATAAAGGGATTCCTCCAAAAATAAATTTAATGATACTGTATACGATTATAAGCTACATTGGTTTCAATAGAAAATTAAATATTTTAGAAAAAAAGGGAATTAGTTAGAAAATGTCGAATATAAAAAACTAGAATGTGTATTATTTATTTTCATTTAACGAAGGGTATTGTGAATATACATAACCTTAAGAGGCTTCTAAATTTAGAGGTCATCCTCTATATTGAGGTAATGAAGTTAAGTGGAAATAAAGCCTCTGGCAGTTGTCACCGATTATTATTGAAATGCTAGTATTACATGGTGTGATGTATATTGAAAATTCGGAATTTTGACATATTTTATCTTCGTTAAGTAAAAGATTCCTACCTTCAAAATGAATAAGATATTCTATTCTTTTGGTGGAGGATCAAATATGGATTGTATGGAGATAAAGCCAATGGTAGATGTCACGGATAGTGAAACGTGCAAGCACATTACACTGCTCGGACGCAATTATTCCAAGGCGAAATGGATTCTGGTTAAATTCATAGACTTATACCTATGGAATACGACTGGTACAACAGCTGAGGCATCAAAGAGTATTTCAGGGGGTGTATGTAGTGGAGATTAAAAACTATATCGGTGGTAAATGGATCACACATTCACATTTACAAAGTATAGCAGTGACGAACCCTGCAAACGGTGAGCAGCTTGCTACCATACCGCGCTCTACTTCAAATGAGGTAGGCGAGGCTGTAGCTGCTGCCAAACAAGCACAAAAAAGCTGGGCACTTATACCAGCTCCAAAACGTGCAGATTATTTATATGCCATCGGTCAAAAAATGAAAGAGAAAAAAGAACATTTGGCGACCGTTTTAACAAAAGAGATGGGCAAGGTCATTGAAGAAGCTAGAGGAGAAGTACAAGAAGGAATCGATATGGCATACTATATGGCTGGTGAAGGACGCAGATTGTTTGGTGAAACAACACCATCTGAGCTTGCCAATAAATTTGCTATGAGTGTAAGGGCACCTATAGGCGTTGTAGCGCTCATTACACCTTGGAATTTCCCTGTTGCTATTGCCACTTGGAAGTCATTTCCTGCTATTGTTGCAGGGAATACATTCATTTGGAAACCGTCTAATGAGACACCGATGATGGCCTATGAAATGGGTAAAATTTTTGAGGAAGTAGGCTTACCAGATGGTGTAGCCAATATCGTATTTGGTACAGGACCTACAGTAGGGACAGCATTAATTGAACATCCTGACGTCAAGGTTATTTCGTTTACAGGATCTACGACAACGGGCAGTAAAGTAGCTGAGCTTGGCGGGAAGCATTTGAAAAAGGTTTCATTAGAGATGGGTGGAAAAAATGCTGTTATTGTCATGAATGATGCTGATTTACAGCTAGCTACAGAAGGGATTTTATGGAGCGCATTTGGTACTGCTGGGCAAAGGTGTACAGCATGTAGCCGAGTCATTGTGCATAAAGATGTAAGAGAACAATTAGAAAAACGTCTCTTAGATGAAATGCAAAAACTCACAATTGGGGATGGTCTAGACGAGGAAGTTAAAATTGGGCCAGTGATTAATAAAGCAGCATTGGAAAAAATTAATCACTATGTGCAAATAGGTAAACAGGAAGGTGCCACATTATTAGCAGGCGGCAGGATATTAAATGAACCACCTTATGATAAAGGGTTCTATTATGAGCCAACATTGTTTACGAATGTGAAGCCTGACATGATTATTGCCCAAGAGGAAATCTTTGGTCCAGTCGTTTCTCTAATTGAAGTAGCAAGTTTGGAAGAAGCAATTGAAGTAAATAATGGTGTGAAATTTGGCTTGTCTAGCTCAATATTCTCACAAGATGTCAATACAATTTTCCGCGCACAGCGTGATTTAGACACAGGTATTGTTTATGTAAATGCCGGCACAACAGGTGCTGAAATCCATTTGCCATTTGGAGGTACAAAAGGGACTGGAAATGGACACCGCGATTCAGGTGTAGCTGCCCTGGATGTATATACAGAGTGGAAAAGTATTTATGTAGACTACAGCGGTAAATTACAAAGAGCACAAATCGATACAGAGTAACAGATCAACGAAAGGGGATGTTCTTGATGAAAGTTGTTGTATTAGGTGCAGGTTTAATGGGGAAAGAGGTAGCTCGTGATTTAATAAAAAACGATAAAGTTGGGCGTGTGTTTTTAGGAGATATCGATGTAAAAGTAGCACAAGAGTTTGTCGACTCGCTGGGCTCAAATAAGGTTGAGGTTGTAGAGCTTCATGCAGAACGAGACGACTCGTTAATGGATGTTATTTCAAAAGGTGATGTTGTCGTTAATGCGCTATTTTATTCGTTCAATGAGCGAGTAGCGAGAGCAGCGATTGAGGCAGGCGTACATTCCGTAGATTTAGGAGGCCATATCGGTGGTGTTACAGAGAAGATACTAGATCTTCATGAGGAGGCAAAAGTAAAGGGCGTTACAATTATCCCTGACTTAGGCGTTGCTCCTGGTATGGTCAATATTCTAGCGGGCTATGGTGCCTCAAAATTAGACGAAGTAGAATCTATTAAACTATTTGTTGGTGGTATTCCAACTGAGCCAAAACCTCCACTTCATTATACACGTGTATTTTCTCTAGATGGCGTATTCGATCATTATACTGAGCCTTCAAAAACGATTCAGAAGGGCAAGCTTGAAGAAGTTCCATCCCTATCAGGCGTTGAACCTATTTATTTTGATGATTTCGGTGTGCTTGAGGCATTTTATACATCTGGTGGAATCTCCACATTGTATAAGACATTCCCGAATGTCCGCACATTAGAATATAAAACAATCCGCTATAAAGGCCATGCAGAGAAATTTAAACTTTTAGCAGACTTAGGCTTCCTTGATTCTGCAAATAAGGTCGAAGTGGATAACCAAGAAGTTCCTGTTCGTGCAGTCGTACGAGAGGCACTCAAAAAGAAACTTGAATTGGGTACAAAACCTGATGCTGTATTGTTACGTGTGATTGTAGCTGGTGAAAAAGCCCAGCAGCAGGTGACATATGAATATGAAATGGTTGTACGTAAGGATATGACAATTAATGAAACAGCTATGGCACGTGCTACCGCAAATACGATTTCAGTTGTAGCTCAGATGATTGGTGCGGGTGCTATTACAGAGCCTGGTGTATTCCCGCCTGAAGCAATCGTGCCAGGTGATACGTATATTGAAGAGATGGCTAAACGTGGCGTGGTGATTAAAGAGACATCACATAAGTCTACTATGATTGTGAAATGGTAGGTGCTGACCATGAACTTTGAAATGTCCACTGAGCAGGAAATACTACGAAAAACAGTAAGACAGTTTGTTGATGAAGAAATCATTCCCTACATTGCAAAGTGGGATGCTGAAGGTGGCTTTGATGCTAAAATTTGGTCGAGGCTTGCTGAGCTTGGCTTAATGGGGGTTTGTGTTCCCGAACAATACGGTGGTAGTGGGATGGATTATAATGCACTTGCTATCGTATGTGAGGAGCTTGAACGAGGAGATACAGCATTTCGCACAGCTGTATCTGTCCATACGGGCTTAAATAGCATGACCTTAATGCAGTGGGGGACGGAAGAGCAAAAGCAGCGATACCTTGTTCCGCAAGCTAAAGGTGTTCGGATAGGAGCATTTGGTCTCACAGAACCAGGTGCTGGGTCTGATGTAGCTGCCATGTCAACAACTGCTGTCCATGATGGAAACCATTATATCCTCAATGGACAAAAAACGTGGATCTCCTTATGTGATATTGCAGATCACTTTATCGTTTTTGCCTATACAGACAAATCGAAGAAACATCATGGGATTAGTGCGTTTATTGTAGAACGTTCCATGGCTGGCTTTACATCTAAAGCGATTAAAGGCAAATATGGGATTCGTGCTGGTAATACAGGTGAGCTCTTTTTTGAAGACTTACGCGTGCCAGTTGAAAACCGACTTGGCGAAGAGGGCGAGGGCTTCAAAATTGCCATGTCTGCGCTAGATAATGGTCGATTTACAGTAGCGGCAGGTGCTGTTGGTTTGATCCAAGCTTGCATAGAGGCTAGTGTGAAATACTGTCATGAGCGAGAGACATTTGGTAAACCTATTGGTGAGCACCAGCTTGTTGGACGAATGATTGCTAACATGGAAGCGGGCTATCAAATGAGTCGTCTCCTTGTCTATCGTGTTGGTGAATTGAAAAACAAAGGTGTTCGAAATACTCGAGAGACATCATTGGCAAAATGGCAGTCTTGTGATTTTGCCAATAAGGCTGCTGATGATGCGGTACAAATTCATGGAGCATATGGCTATTCAGACGAGTACCCAGTTGCTCGTTATTTAAGAAACTCCAAAGCACCTGTAATTTATGAAGGAACTCGCGAAATTCATACTATTATGCAGGCTGATTATGTGTTAGGAAGACGACAAGATAAGCCATTAAAAAATATGTTGCCTAAATGGCCATTTGAAGAATAAGAGGCTGGGACAAAAAGAAAAAATGTTAGACCAAGATATAATTGGTCTAACATTTTTTTGATTTAGGAAGGCATATTTAACTTCTTAAAGTGAAAAAGCTAATATCCATTTTTATTGTTTTTCAATATAATCGAGTTCTGTCCCAGCCTCTTCATGTTGTTGAAAAAAGATGATGTCAACGGCAGAAAAAGCAACTTTGCAAGGCGAGGGGTTGATTTCCGTTCCGCCAGCGACCTTTCCAGGGGGCGTCCGATGAGCCGCTTCACTCACTAACGTTCGCTCCAGGGTCTCCTCTGTGACGCTAAATCCCCTAGGAGTGACGCTGGCTCCACTCCAATCAACCATTCTGCAAAGTGTCTTTTCTTTTTTTCATAGTAGCATAGTGATTAAATCGCCCATTATCTGTATTCTTAGAGGGGATAAACTCTTATTGGGGAAGTGATGCGTGACAACACCTCTTCATAAAGAGTAGTGAACACCTTCACTTTATTTGAAAACCTTTCCTAAAAAGTTAGTGGGTTGAAGTGGAAGGCTACTTGACTCCCGTGGGATAGCGAGACAGGCGAAACCCTGCACGGAGCGGTAGCGGAGGAAGCGGTTCGGCGCTCGCCCACAGGAAAGCAAGTAGCCTGCAACGGAAATCCATTTCTACCTTTCAATTGACTGTTTTGTTTTTCAACACTAAGAAACGAGAAGGAAGTATTTCCCTCTCGTTTTTTTATGTAATCACAGCATACTTAGAAAATTTCAGAAAAATGTAACTTTCCGCATTTTTACTAGTCTAATTCATAAACAAGTATATGAAAGAGAGGAAAAATGATGAAAAGTAAATGGTTCGCAATTATGCTGATTATCGTTTTAGCTATCGTGCCTGGCATTTTCACATGGATAGTGAATACAGATGTGACGGCAAAGGCCGCTAGCGCAAGTATGGCAACACAAAACTGGCAAGCATCTTTTTCAGTTGCTTTAAAGAAAAACAAAATTACTGAAGAATATGTCTTTATCACTACGGAAAAAGGACGCAAAGTAACTGCAACAATTGAATTGTTGGAAGATCAGAAAACGGTAGTGGTGAAAAATTTAGCACCAGGTAGTTATCAATTGCATGTGAAAAAGGAGGCCTTTGCACAAGGCGGACTGAATGTAGCTTCACAGACAATTCCATTTACAATTATCGAGACATTAACAGCTGTCAAATCGGAGAAAGAGTTACAGCAGTATTTTAAAAAGTTGTTAACAACTCAAAGAGTAGAAATTAGAGAAGACGAGAGTGCCCAAAGTTCAGCAAGTGAAGATAAAGCAACTGCTAATAATGAGTCTACAACCAATAATCAAGTAGAAGGGGTAGAAGAGGGAGACATAGTTGTTGTAAAAGATGGCTTTATTTACACTGCAAAAGATCAGAGCATTACAGTTGTGAATGCTAAAGATCCTCAGAATTTAAAGATGGCTACAAGTATTAAATTAAAAGAATCCCAATACATTTCTAAGCTTGCGCTATATGACAATCTATTAATTGTCATCGGGGATCAATATATTGAAAAAGCACGAACAGCCATGGTAACAGCATCATTTTATGATATTTCAAATCCAAGCAATCCAAAGCATGTACGTGATGTGGGGCAAGAAGGCTTCTTACAGGATATTCGAATAACGAAGGACACATTATATTTAATCGGTAATATGTATCCGAATTATTGGATGCTACAAGAAGACAATAAAACCGATTTAAAGCCGAAAACATTTGATAGTATGGCAGGATCAGAGTACAAAAATCTGCCTTTAGAAAAAATCTCAATATTACCAAATACGATGGATGGTACCTATAGTTTAATTACGGCTGTCGATTTAAAAAATGGGGCTAAGACAACGGCCAATACGAAAGGGTACTTAGGTGGAAGTAGTGGTCTTTATATGTCAGAAAACGCCCTGTATCTAACGACACCAATGTATGAAAGCAGTAATGATATTTCATCAGAAAAGCGTGTTATGGATATGATTTGGTTACCGAGATCAGCTGACACCCAAATTTTTAAATGGAATGTCGATGGAACGACTTTGAACTTTGCTGGAAGTACTGAAGTAAAGGGAACTGTTTTAAATCAGTATTCAATGGATGAATATAAGGGGAACTTCCGAATCTTTACAACAGAAGGTAATACGTGGGATGAGAAAAGTACTTCCTATAACCATCTCTTTATTTTGGATGAACATTTAAAAACGCTCGGTTCAGTTAAAGATATGGCCCCTGGAGAAAAAATATATTCAGCTCGCTTTATGGGGGAAAAAGCATATGTGGTGACATTTAAACAAGTAGATCCACTGTTTGTTATTGATGTAGCGAATCCTAAAAAGCCCACTGTACTAGGAGAATTGAAGATTCCTGGCTTCAGTAATTACCTACATCCATTAGATGAAACGCATTTAATTGGTATTGGTTATGATACGGAGCAGCGCTATGATTCTTATACAAAACGTAATTTTACCGTGACAACCAATATGAAGATGTCCCTATTCGATGTATCAGACTTCCGAAATCCGAAAGAGCAATCGACCGTAAAAATTGGTGGGAAAGGCTCCTCTTCTGAAGTGCAATACAATCCTAAAGCGCTATTCCGCAATAAAGAATTCAACTATTTTGGCTTCCCAGTAGTACTGTATGAGGCGGGGAAGGGAGATGAAGTTGTATATCAAGGTCAGGGTGCTCAAATTTATGAGATTACTGCTGAGAAAGGGATTGTATTGAAAGGAAATATAATCAATCGTAATAATGATGAGTCATATGAAAAGTGGGAGCAGGTTGTACAACGAGTTGTCTATATAGATGACACTCTTTATACAATTGCGCGTAACGAAGTAAAGAGCTATCAGCTAAATGACTTCAAGCCATTAGATACATTAACAATAAAATAATAAGAAAGGTCCAATGAATAACAAAATTCATTGGGCTTTTCATGTTGTTGAAAAAGATATTGTCACTTGTAGAAAAAGATTTTTTGACAAGGTAAGAGGGATTGATTTCCGTTCCACCAGCGTCCCTTCCAGGGGGCGTCCGATGAGCCGCTTCACTCACTTACGTTCGCTCCAGGGTCTCCTCTGTGACGCTAAATCCCCTAGGAGTGACGCTGGCTCCACTCCAATCAACCATGCTGCAAAGTGTCTTTACTTTTTTTCATAGCAGCATAGCGATCAAATCGCCCATTAACTGTATTCTTAGAGGGGATGAGCTCTTATTTTCAATGTGGAGAAGTGAAGCGTGATAACACCCCTCTATAAAGAGTAGTAAACACTTTCACTTTATTTGAAAACCTTTGCTAAAAAGTCAGTGGGTTGAAGTGGAAGGCTACTTGACTCCCGTGGGATAGCGAGACAGGCAAAACCCTAAACGGAGCGGTAGCGGAGGAAGCGATTCGGCGCTCGCCCATAGGAAAGCAAGTAGCCTGCAACGGAAATCCATTTTCACCTTTTACCAAAATTCTATTGATTGTTTTGTTTTTCAATACAAAGAAAAGTCCAATGAATATCGAAATTCATTGGACTTTTTATTTGTCAATACTATTGGCGATATGGCAGTATCTCTGAAACAGTTACAAATTCATAGCCTTGCTCTTGTAAATAGGCAAGAACAGCGTCAAGTCCGTCTGCAGTGGATTGATGAATATCATGCATTAAGACAATGGCATTATTGTGTAAATTATTTTTTACATGTGGCAATAGTTGCTGTGCATTGCGATGTTTCCAATCTAATGTGTCAATCGTCCAGAGCACGACAGGGACAGGAATCTCCGCGTTAATTGTATCATTAGTTGCGCCATAGGGTGGTCTAAAAACAGTCGCACCTTGATTGATTGCTTTCTCTATTTCAGTGGCAGTAGTGTTATACTCTTTCATTACTTGTTCTTGCGTAAGCTTTGTTAATACAGGGTGGTTCCATGAATGGTTTCCAATTTCATGACCGCGCGCAAGAACATCTTTTACGATGTCGGGATAATATTGTACACGACTACCAAGCATGAAGAAGGTAGCTTTTGCGTGATACTTATCGAGAATATTTAAAATTTGCTCCGTCACTTTTGGATGTGGACCATCATCAAACGTTAAGGCAATACGTTTTTTATTTGGATCACCAGTTGGCGGTGGATTAATTGGTTTTACATTTTCCATTGCGATTTGAAACTCGGAGGCTAACAATGGGTTAATAAGCGAAAGGGGTAGTTTCACTATTGGGGTACCTGCTGCTCCACTAGCAATCTCATATTCATCGAAATAGAATTGTAATGAATCGTCAACAATAGCAAAGCGATTGAAGTTAGACCATTTTGGTTCCGTAGCTTTTAATAGTTCATCGTTGAAAAGCTCATCCTTTAATTGGAGGTTTTTTTGCAAATCTTTTCGGACGTTTACCGCCAACGTAGATAAGTTATTCTCATCATTTTGTAAGAGTGTTTGGATCGTAATTTGTTCGCCAGTTTCGTTGTTAATAAAGAATGTTTTTGTTGAGACTTCGTGATTGGCTCCACCTAGATATAGCATCTTTGTTAGCACAAAGGAATAGTAATGCTCTCGGTATGGAAACGTTTCAAGACTAATATTTAATTCACCCATAGCTTCTTTATCTTTAATTTTTTTCATCGATGTTAGATAGTTTTCTTTTGAATCCGATATGTATTGTAATACGGCATCATTAAAAACTTCGTTATCTGTTTGTGGGTAATGAATAGCAAATGGTGTTCGTTTGTCATTTGAAACGTCTGTCACAATACGTATGCCGGGAAACGCAGAACTTTCGGTCGATAAATGACTATTCACCGATTCCGTCTCGGATTCTTTTGAAGCACTAATCTTTTGAAACTTAAATTCATCCTTTGAAAGGATAATAAAAAGTATAATAGTTGTTAAGGTCACAATAAGGCTAAGTAATAAGAAATCAATTATTGGACCGCGTCTTTTTCTGCGTTCCTGCATGGTGTTGGATACGCTCCCCTCTTTTTTATTTTCTATACAATCAGACGTGTCAGTCATTAAAAAAGTTATACAAATCTATAATCTTTTTAGGTTATTTTGTGGGAATTTATAAAGATCACTTTTCCTTCTATAGTTAGTGAATTAATTGTAGTTGTACTTCTTTTTAAGAGGTTGTAAAATACCTACTAAAATAGAAAAAATCATGCGCAATATTAGTGAGACTGTGAAAATAAATTGAAAGATAACTAATTGCTTATGAAAAAATTTTCAGTTGAGTTTTTATTAGCAGTTCGTTAATATTGGCAAGGAACCTTTTGAAGGAGGCAGATAGCTGCAATGGTCTTACAAGATGCGGATAATGAACTTACGATTGACTGTTTGTTGCTTGCAGGGCGCATTATGATTGAAAGTGGTGCAGAAACATATCGCGTAGAGGATACGATGCTGCGTATGGCACATTCTCAAAATATGCCAAATGCTCAATGTTATGCCACACCAACTGGCATCATTTTTTCGTTAGGCAAGACACAGCCAACAAGAATTACATCAATTTCCAGTAGGGTTACAGATTTGCAAAAAATAGCCTTGGTAAATTCAGTATCTCGTAGACTCACATCTCAAATCATAACATTAGAAGAAGCTTATGACGAGCTAAAGTCGATACAAAAAACAAATTATTTTTTACCAACTTATTTACAAGTTTTGGCAGCTGCACTTGCTAGTGGTTGTTTCCTAATTATGTTTAAAGGTGGTTGGTCTGATTTTCCTATAGCTTGTTTAGCAGGTGGACTAGGTTTCCTAGTACTTGTAATAATCAATCATTTAACAAAGGTAAAGTTCTTTTCTGAATTTACAGCATCACTCGGCCTCGGCTTTGTGGCCTTCTTGGCAGTAAAGTATGGTTATGGTACTGAACTTGATAAAATTATTATTAGTTCCGTCATGCCACTCGTACCAGGTATTTTGATTACAAATGCTGTTCGTGATTTAATGGCAGGTCATTTTATGTCAGGGATGGCAAAGGGAGCAGAGGCCTTTTTAACAGCCTTTGCTATTGGTGCAGCAATTGCCGTCACACTAGGATTTTAGGAGGCGGACAATATGCAGATGATGGACATTATTATACAATTAATTGTTAGTTTTTTTGCGACGGCTGGGATTGCCATTATTTTTAATGTTCCTAGAAAAACATTACTTCATTGCGGTCTTGTTGGGGTAATTGGCTGGATTATTTACTATGTTCTAACAGAGCAAGGGATGGATGTTGTCAAAGCCTCTTTCTTTGGCTCATTTGTCATAGCGATTGTTGCTCATTTGTATGCCCGACGTTTTAAAATACCGATGATTATTTTTATTGTTGGTGGAATTATACCGTTAGTGCCAGGGGGCATGGCCTATAATGCGATGAGAAATGTGGTAGAAGATGATTACTTACAAGGCTTGCAATATGGCTTAAAGGCGTTTTTAATTACAGGTGCCATTGTTATTGGCCTTGTTTTTGCAGAAGTAATTATTCAACTCATATTCCGCTCCGTTCGTTCAAGTAAAGTAAAATTGCAAAAGGTTTATAAAAAATAGAAGGAGGCTGCGTGCACAATACACGCAGCCTCCTTATTCATTTATTGCTTTTTAGTCAGTAATAGTTCAATCTCTTCGGGTGTAACAGGTTTGCTAATATAATAGCCCTGAATGGCATCACAACCATAAGTGATTAATAGATCTGCTTGTTCAGCTGTTTCAACACCTTCAGCTACAACTTTCAATTCCATGGATTTACCTAGTTGTACCATACCATGCATAAGCTTTTGGCTCTTTTCAGATTTCAATAGTGAATTTGTAAAAGTTTGATCGATTTTTAGCGTATCAATTGGTAATATTTGCATATATCTAAATGAACCATAGCCCGTTCCGAAATCATCTAATACAAAGGAGATGCCTTCGTTTTCAAGCTTACGCATTTGCTGTGCGATAGATGTTGCGGCTTCAGCTTCTAAAGCAAATTTTTCAGTAATCTCAATTTGTAATAGGTTCGCTGGACAACCTGTTTTTGTGATCATTTCAAGTATGGATTTTGCCATATTTTTATCACGGAATTCACGTACAGAAGAGTTAATAGATACTTTTAAATCATAGCCAGCCTTTTTCCAAAGTAAAGCTTGTTCACAAGCCTTTTCCAGCATGAAGGACCCAATATTGTTAATCAGACCTGTTTCTTCTGCGATAGGAATTAACTCATCAGGCTTAACGACGCCTATTTCCTCATCTTCCCAACGTACGAGTGCTTCAACAGCAGTAACTTTTCCAGAATACACATCGATTTGTGGCTGATAGAGTACCTTTAAGTTCTTTTGATCAAGTGCTTGAAGTAAGCGCTTTTCAATTAATGCTTTACGATTTAAAGCTTTATGTGTTGCTGTTGATAAAGAAACAATTTTGTCTCCACCAGCTTCACGTACCGTTGAAATAGTAGCAATGGATGCCTTCATAAGCTGAGAGAATGTTGATTGATCCTCAGGATATCTAGTTATGCCTCCGCTAATAGAAATTGGTACAGCAATATTGCCACTATAAATCGGATGTTGTTGTAAGTAAGATAAAAAGCCTTGAATAAACCATTCACTTAAAGGCGTGATGACAACAAAATCATTTTCATTGATACGGGCCATCGTGCTATCTTGGAAATACATTTTTATACGATTTGTAAATTCAACAATAAGGCTTTGATCGATTTGTTGGTCATGCAATTCTTTAAGCGTATAAAATTTATCAATACTTAGATAAACAAATGAAAAATGTCTTTCATCGTCAATCATATTGGCAATTACTTTTTCAAGTCGATGTGCATTCATCAGACCCGTTTCTGTATCGATGTAAGCAATTTTTTCAAGTTGATGTTGAATCGTTTTTGACTTCGTCACATCTTTTTCAATTAAGATAAATTGTTGTTCGTTTGTTTCAAGGTTGACAAGAGGGATAGCCGTTAGTAGTACCCAATAGGATTGCCCTGTTTTTGTGACTTTTTCAACTTCTCCTTGCCACGTATGACCATTGTTTAAATTACGCCAAATCGTATGTGTTATTTTTTCACTCGTTTCATTATCCGGGAATAGCTGCCAAAAAGTTTTGCCGATAACACGCTTTGGTGTCCATTGGCTTGTTTTTAGAAATTCATTATTACATTCTAAGATAAATCCGTCGTGATCGAGTGTAACAGTCATAAAGGTTGCATCTAAACCTTGCTTAAGGTTTACAAAGGTACTGCAATGGGAGATAGCTTGCGTCATTAATTCTGGTAGCATAAAAATCAATAGAATAAAACGCTCTCCTTCATCTGTAAAAGGTTTAGTTAGCAGAGCTGTCGTTATTTCTGCATTTGAAGTGGTAAGAACTTGAATTTTTTCTAGATACGTGCTGTCCTCATTTTGTAAAATAGATTGAAATGTTTCGACAGGAAGCTGACGCAGTAGATTTTCGTGTATAGATGGAGTAGTATTTCCTTTAATATCATTAGCTGATAATCCAATCAGATGTTCAGCGCTCTTTCCCCAGACTGTCGCTTGTCCATCTTGATTAATGATAATTGCAGGAAAAGGAAGTGAATTTAAATAATGTTCATCAATCGTAAATGATTTATGCATATGACTCATGATTATTCGATCTCCTTGGGTAATCAATATATACTAATATTATAGATAATAATCGGGAATTAGTCATTATGAATATATTTGTAAATATTTGATAATGAAAAATAGTAGGACTTTTCTCGTGAAGTACAAGAAATGATTTGAAGAAAAGTGACAATTTTTAGTACGTATATAGGAAGCAGGATTGGTATGAAACGTTTAAAAGGAATAATATTTATTGTCTCGGGTGCTATGCTATGGGGAGCAACTGGCCCTTTAATGGAGTGGTTACTTAATCATACACCGTTGACCGTATCCTTTATGTTAACGATCCGTTTATCGGTTGCAGGTATATTACTACTTACATACTTATTGTTAACAGGAAAAAATATTTTTGGTATTTGGCAGCACAAGCTATGGGGAAGGCAGCTCATTGTTTTTGGTATTGCAGGTATGCTAGGTGTACAGTTTGCCTTTGTTGCTGCAATTAATGAAAGTAATGCTGTGCTGGCGACCTTACTACAGTTTTTAGCGCCAATATTTGTTGTTGCATATGTCTCTCTTAGTTTAAAGAAATGGCCACCAAAATATCAAGTGTTAGGTATTATTGGTACCCTTATAGGGTTATTTCTATTACTAACGAACGCATCATTTGAAAGTTTGCTTATTAGTCCAAAAGCCTTGTTGTGGGGTATAGCAGTAGGCTTAACATTTGCATTTTATACCTTGTATCCTGCACGCTTAATGAAGGAGTGGAGTGTGCTTTTAGTAGTTGGCTGGGGGATGCTGGTGGGTGGCTTCACTTTAGGTGTAGTAAGCCGTGTTTGGCAGTCCAATCAATGGGGCGTACTAATGGACTTTAAAATTTTTATGTTATTAGTTGCTTTAATATTTTTTGGAACAGTTGCTTTTATCTTATTTTTAAGTAGTATGAAATACATTTCGGCAGTTGAAACGAGCATTCTTTCCAGTATTGAACCATTAACAGCAATGGTTATTTCAGTTATTGTTTTCGGTACTTCCTTAGGTTTCTGGCAATTAATAGGTGTATTCGTTATGCTTGTTTGTGTAACATGGCTTTCAATAGCTGGAGAAAAATCATAAATATACTATAGAGTTAGGAGTTTTTGACTACCTTAAATTTTATCTACAACAAGGGGGAAAGAATATGAAAGAAGTTTTTTCCTATGTAAAGCCCTATAAATGGACAGCTATTTTTGCTTTATGTTTAATGCTTTTAGAGTTATTCGTGGAGCTTGTGCAGCCACTCATTATGGCAAAAATAATTGATGAAGGAGTAAGGGCTCAAGATCAAGGGATGATTTTGCAATGGGGAGCGGTTTTATTAACGCTATCTTTTGTTGCCTTTCTAGCGGGAGTTATCAATTCGTATTTTTCTTCACATACAGCTCAAAGCTTTTCGTATGATCTACGAAATGCCCTGTTTGATAGAATTCAATCCTTTACGCTAGCAACCTATCAAAAATTCTCCACTGCATCGCTTATTACTCGATTAACAAATGATGTCACACAGGTACAAACAGTGCTGTTTATGAGCCTTCGTATTATGCTTCGGGCGCCACTTGCTGTTATAGGAAGTATTATTATGGCTTTTGTCGTAAATGCGAAATTGGCTTTATTTTTAGTCATCGGTGCACCGATTATTTTTATTTTTCTTATCTTTATGGTGGCAAAAGGTGTGTCTTATTTTGGACGTGTACAGAAGAGAGTCGATCGTTTAAATAGGGTTTTACAGGAGAATTTACAGGCGATACGGTTGGTGAAGGCTTACTTAAGAGGAGCATATGAGGCTACTCGCTTCGATGAAGTTGCATCGCGTTTAAAAGTGGATACTGTAAAGGCTTTACGCATAATGGAATATATTATGCCAGTTCTTTTATTTATTATGAATATGAGCTTGCTCGCAGTTCTATGGTTTGGTACAAAACAAATTGCGACAGGAACAACGCCGCTTGGTGATATTGTCGCTATTGTGAATTATGCAATGCGTATGACAGGCTCATTTTCAATGTTCGCGTTTATTATTATCTTCTACGCACGTGCAAAGGCCTCTGCAGAACGTATGGCAGAAATCCTTTCTATAGAAAATGAGGTTGAAGATACTTCCCTTATAGAAGAAGTAGGCCATACAACACAATATGGAGAATTAACATTTGAACATGTTAGTTTTACTTATCCAGGAGGAGATGCTCTTGTTCTGTCGGATGTGAGCTTTCAAGTTAAGTCTGGTGAAAAATTAGCGATTATGGGGGCAACTGGTGCAGGAAAATCAACATTATTACAGCTCATTCCTCGTTTCTATGAAGTGACACAAGGTAGAATACTTGTAGAAGGACAGGATGTTCAACACTGGGAATTACAAGAGCTGCGAGAAATAATTGGTTATGTCCCTCAGCAGTCATTGTTATTTACCGGAAGTATTGCAGATAATGTACGGTGGGGAGATACACAGGCTGAAATGGATGCTGTACTACAGGCTACAATGCAGGCACAAATACATGCATCTGTTGAAGATTTTCCAAATGGTTACGATACCAAGGTTGGGCAAAAAGGTGTTAATTTATCAGGGGGACAGAAACAAAGGCTATCCATAGCTAGAGCCCTTTTGAGAAAAGGACATATTTTAATGCTTGATGATAGTACCAGTGCCTTAGATGTAAAAACTGAACGGTCTTTATGGGAGGCATTGAGTGAAGAACAGGCAACGATGCTTGTTGTCACGCAAAAAATTCGTACAGCTAAAGGTGCAGATCGCATTTTACTGATTGATGCTGGAAAAGTAGTTGCGTATGGCACACATGAAGAGCTTTTACAGACTTCCTCTCTTTATAAAAAAATAGCTATCTCTCAACAGGAGGTGGAGGATTAATGGGATTTTTCCAGAAACCTTTTGGCTATGAACCGATTTTGACAAAAGATGATCTGAAACAGGTTGTGAAGAAAAAGAAGGGGCCACGTGCAGCTGATTGGAAAAATACATTGCTACGGTTATGGAAAATTGTTGACGAACAACGTGCACTTCTCATTGTGGTGCTTTTGTTAGTGATGATTAGCTCCATTTTAGCTTTAGTTGGCCCTTATTTAATTGGTCAAATGATTGATCACTATGTGATGCACGGTGAGCTTTCAGGCTTAGGTAAGGGGATTGGCGCATTAATTGGTATTTATGTTCTTTTAGCGATTTCACTTTTTCTACAAAACTATTGGATGATTGGTATTGCCCAGCAAACGATCTATAGATTAAGAACAAGTGTATTTGCTCATTTTCAACGGCTGCCAGTGGCATTCTTTGATCGTCGTCAGCATGGTGAATTGATGAGTCGAATGACGAATGATATTGAAGCGGTTAGCTCCACATTGAACAGTTCCTTTATCCAAGTATTTTCAAGTGTACTTACGCTTGGAGGAACCGTCATTATTATGCTCAGTTTAAGCCCATTGCTGACAGTTCTGACGATGGTCATTATTCCACTGATGTTTTGGGCAATGCGATGGATTACACGTCGTACAGCACCACTGTTTAAAGAACAGCAAGTAGCTATTGGCGCCTTAAACGGTATGATAGAAGAAACAATTTCAGGACAGCGGATTGTGAAGGCATTCTCCCAAGAGGAGCGAATGAAAGCAGAGTTTCGTGAAAAAAGTTTGCGCTTAAGAAGGACCGGCTTTTGGGCACAGACTTACTCGGGTTATATTCCTAAAGTCATGAACTTCTTAAATAATATGAGCTTTACCATTGTAGCTGGTATAGGAGGAGTTCTCGCACTATATGGACATGTATCCATAGGGGTAATTGTTATATTCACTGAATATGCACGACAATTTACACGTCCTTTAAATGATTTGGCAAACCAGTTTAATACGGTACTATCAGCCATTGCTGGTGCAGAGCGCGTATTTGCCTTGCTTGATGAACAACCAGAGAAGGAAACCGTGTCTGCACAAAAGCATCAGTTGTTGGGGCATGTGGCATTTAAGCAGGTGTACTTTAAATATGAACTAGAAGAAGACGCATACACATTAAAGAATGTAGATTTTAAAGTGGAACCTGGACAAACAGTAGCCCTCGTTGGTGCAACTGGAGCTGGGAAAACGACAATTCTTCAACTGATTGCAAGGTTTTATGAGGTAACAAAGGGTGAGGTATCATTTGATGGTATAAATGTGCAGCAAATTGATCGTCAATCCCTTCGTTCACAGATGGCTTTTGTATTGCAGGACCCATTTTTATTTGAGGCTTCTGTTCGCGAAAATATCCGTTATGGTCGACTGGATGCGAGTGATGCAGAGATTGAAGAAGCGGCCAAGCGTGCTAATGCCCATGACTTCATTATGAAACTCAAAGATGGGTATGATACCATTCTTGCTGCAGATGGACGCGAGATTTCACAAGGTCAAAAGCAATTACTATCTATAGCAAGGGCACTTATTGCTGATCCGAAAATTTTACTATTAGATGAAGCCACAAGCAGTATCGATACGGTGACAGAGCTGGCGATACAAGAGGCACTCGATACGTTGATGCAGGGTCGCACAAGCTTTGTTATTGCTCATCGTTTAAATACTGTCCATAATGCTGATATGGTTTTAGTTATGCATAAAGGGGAATTAGTTGAAGCTGGACCCCAGCAAAAACTAATCGAATCAGGTGGTCTTTATGCACAAATGCTGCATTCATCCTCACACCATCTTGAGGAATAGATGAAAAAGAGTAATTTCATTTGAAATTGCTCTTTTCATATTGTTGAAAAACAAAACCATCAATAGAATTTTTGTAAAAGGTGAAAATGGTTTCAGTTGCAGGCTACTTGCTTTCCTGTGGGCGAGCGCCGAGCCGCTTCCTCCGCTACCGCTCGCCTGTCTCGCTATCCCACGGGAGTCAAGTAGCCTTCCACTCCAATCAACAAAAGTGTTACCTTTTTAGCAAAGGTTTTCAAATAAAGTGAAGGTGTTCACTATTCCTTATGAAGAGGTGTTGTCACGCATCACTTCTCCACACTGAAAATAAGAGCTTATCCCCGCTAAGAATACAGAAATTGGGCTATTTGATTGCTATGCTAGTATGAGAGCGAACGTAAGTGAGTGAAGCGGCTCATCGGACGCCCCCTGGAAAGGACGCTGGCGGAACGGAAATCAACCTCTCACCTTGCAAAGTTGCTTTTTCTGCCGTTGACATCATCTTTTTATTGAAACGAAATGTTATTAATTTGAATAAATAGTATAATTATTATAAAACATTAGTAAAATGGGAAGCAGTATATAGTTTAAAAGTAATAGATTATAAAAGGATAAAGATCACTATTTTCGAGAAATTAGTATATTATTTTATATCTATTAATTCTAGTAAATTTCAGTCATTTTACTAAATTTTTATAGTATAAATCCTTTTATTTTTCCAATATTTGAAGTAAAATTCTGATTAATAGGGGGCATTAATATATTTTGTTGCCAGCTTATTTTCATTCTTGCTACAATAAGGCAATAGTCTGTTACAGGAACGGAGTAAATGATGAATATTTCAGTGATGACAGTGTCTTTTCCATTAGATGGAGAAACATTGAAAGAAGTAAAGTTATTATGTGAAGAAGCAACAGTTCAAGATTATCGAGTATATGAAACCATTATGAATGTACCAATGGCTAGCTCTTTCGAGACTAAGGGCTTTATGGTACTAGCGTATGAGGATGATAAGGATTTATTAGTTGGTGCTGCTAGTGCAATTGACTTAATGGGGCTTCATACATATGAGTGGTCATTAGTGGTAACACCTGCATATCGACAAAAGGGTATTGGAACTGCGTTAGTTGATGGTATACAAGTTGGGCTAGAAGAAAGAGGGGCAGAGGGGCAATTAGCTGTAGTAATTGATGGCTCTCCTTATGGACACACATTTATTGAAAACAAAGGTTTTACCTATAGTTTTTCAGAAGCTACTTTAGAAACAAAAGCAGAGCCCGTTACATTACAAAAAGATATTAATATTCAACCCTATAATGGTGAGCAAGCTGAACTGATTACTATTTATTGTGAAGCATTTGGAGATTTACCAGAAGAATCAGAAGAGCTTATTGCCTTTAATACATCAACAAATGGACGAAAGCTTTGGATTGCTTATCGGGATGGCGCTGTTGTTGGGACAGTGACAACAGCTCAGGAAAATGAAATCCAGTGGGTAACAGCACTTGCTGTACATCCAAATTGTGAAGGACAGGGTATTGGGACAGCACTTCTTTCTTTCTCAAAGGATTATGCGAGTAAAGTTGGTGCAGCATTCGTCATGCTAGATGTAGAAGTAGACAATAAAAAAGCACTATCTGTCTATGAAAAAGCAGGCTTTATGAAAGCGCAGCAAATTGATTATTATGTAAAACAATAGGAAAAAGGGCGATGAGTGGTATTTCATATCAACTCATCGCCCTTTTTTATCATAATTACCTACTATCTTCATATAATATTAATAAGCTTTAAGAAAGGAGTCGTGATCATGCGCATGCCAGCATTGCCAAAGAAGAAGTCTCCTCCAAAGGAAGCCCCTAGTTCATGGTGGAAAGTTGTTAAAGCTTATTTATCCAAAGGGAAGTTTTATAAATTACCACCAAGAAATTAATGATGCAAAGAAAAAAGTCGCCTTTTCGCGACTTTTTCATAGTGTTGAAAAACAAAATAATCAATAGCATTTTTGTGAAAGGTGAAAATGGATTTCCGTTGCAGGCTATTTGCTTTCCTGTGGGTGAGCTCCGCGCCGCTCCGTTTAAAGGCTCGCCTGTCTCGCTATCTCACGGGAGTCAAGTAGCTTCCACTCCAAACCTTTTAGCAAGGGTTTTTACTACTCATTTTATTGAGGAGGGTTGTAAATAATCACTTTTCCACCTTGAAAATATGAGCCTATCCTCTCTCAAATACTACAGATAATGGGCTATTTTGTTCACTACTATTAGTATGAAAGAGGAAAAGCCACTTTTGAAGAATGGTTGATTGGAGAGGAGCCAGCTTCACTCCTAGGGGATTAGCGGCTCATCGGACGCCCCCTGGAAAGGACGCTGGCGGAACGGAAATCAACCTCTCACCCTGCTAAAAGGTCTTTTTCTGTTAGTGACATGTTCTTTTTTCAACAACATGAAAAAGTCGCCTTTTCGCGACTTTTTAATTTTCTAATAGGAATGTCTTTTTGGATGGACCGATTAAGTATAGCTCGTGCATGGCTCGTGTAAGAGCTACATAAAGTAGCTTTCGGTCAATTGGCGTATCGTAAAAGGGTGTATCGTAGGCAGCTACTATGACGGCATCAAATTCAAGTCCCTTGGCTAGATGACTTGGTACAACAAGTAACATTTCTTGATTAATAGATTCATTTTCCGTTAGTAGTTGTGAAGCAATAGCATTGTCTTTTAATGCCTGTTGCATAGTAATGGCTTCTGCAGTAGTTTTGCAAATTAAAGCAATGGATCGATGGCCGTTTTGACGTATGGCTTCAAAGATTCCTTTAATTTTTAAGGCATCAAATTGCTCTGCTTGAATAAAACTTGGTATGTTACCATGACGCACAACGGGTTCTACTAGGGGGAGCTGTTCATTCATTTGCGCTAAAATTTGATTCGCGACTTCCATAATTTCAATGGTTGTACGATAGCTTTTTTGCAAAGTTCGGAAGCTTGCGCGAGGAAATAAGTTTTGGACAGGCTCCCATGCTGTCAATGAACGATAGCTATGAATACCTTGGGCTAAATCACCGACCATTGTGAACATATCCGTATCAAGACCGGCTTTTAAAGCAGCAAGCTGAAATAAACTATAATCTTGGACCTCATCGATAAAGACAACACGCATCTTCCATTCATCTGCAATGCCTTTTAAACGTGCTTGTAAATAGTATAGTGCCGCTAAATCTTCGAGTGCCCATTGTTCTTTACGATGTGCCTGTAAAAATTGTTGCTGTTCAAGGTAATGCCATTCAGGGGCGAGTTCTGCTAAAAGTTCTGCATCTGTGAGAAGGGTACGATAGAGTGTTTTAATATTATGTTTGGTAAAGCGACGCATATAAGCTGATGCCGTTGTCTTCGTTTCTTTTTCAATGGCAGGAATTCGCTCATCACGCTCATCGATGAATTTTGTGACAACACGTCGTCGTTTTTCATCATCTCGAATGCCATTTAAGGCTTTACCCAATGCTTCATCATACTTTTTATGGAGTGTAGCTAAAACAGCCTGTTTTTTTTGACGAACATGGCTTGCTAACACCTTTTTAATATGTTCAAGTCGCTTTTCGATAGGCATATATGAAAATTCATATAAAAACAGCTTCTTCAGGTGGGAAGCGCGCATGATACAGTATTTTTCAATATAGACATCTTCGAATTGCTCTGCGATCTTTTGTTCCAGCTTTTGTACGTAGCGTTCGATGACATCACGATAGTAAAGTGAGCCTTTCATTTCAGCAATCCAGGCAGTAGGCTGATGACTACCTCCAGCAACGAGCGACTCTAATTGCTCATTTGGATTTTGAAGCTTAAGCTTTAATTTAGTGGCAGAAAGAACGTAGTCTGTAAAAGTAGTTTGGCAAATTTTATCGACGCCAAGCTCTGGTAAAACATCGCCTATATAATCAATAAATAACTTATTCGGTGCTAAAATCATGAGCTGCTCAGGATTAAAATGTTCACCCATTGTGTAAAGGAAATAGGATATTCTGTGGAGAGCAATGGTCGTTTTTCCACTGCCTGCAGCACCTTGCACAATAATTGGTTGACGAAGATGTGCTCGAATAATTTCATTTTGTTCCTTTTGGATTGTCGAAACAATTTCCGTTAGACGAACATCTGCTTTTCCAGCCAATGCTTCTTGTAGTAGTTCATCATTTGTTGTTAAGTCAATATCTCGTATATCGAGTAATTCGCCATTCTCGATCTTGTATTGCCTTTTAGCAAAGAGATGTCCCTTATGAACTTCTCCACGGACATCGTACTCCATATCACCAAGACGACCATCATAATAAACATTGGCTACGGGTGAGCGCCAGTCAACAATAATGGGTTCATGGGTTTCACGATGAAATAGTGAGGTCTTCCCAATATAAAGAAATTCTTCAGGGTCACCTGTTTTTTGGAAATGGATTCTGGCGAAATAGGGCTTCTTGCGAACGGCCTCTAGACCTTCTTTTTGATTACGTGCCATTTCAAAGAATCTGGCATTTGTTAAGATATTTAAATAACTTAAACTTGAATCTAAGTAATCGAGATCAGCCATGGATTTGCGGATATTTTCTTGAGCAGATTGTAAATCTCGTTGTGATTCGTCTAATATTTGCTGCATATAACTTTGGGTATACGCTAACCGCTCTACTTCAGCCTGAAAATCTGGATGTTGTACAGTCATTTTTAGCACCTCCTAGGTACTTACAATTTCAAAGTAGATTATCATACTACTATATATAATATTTACCATCAAGTGAAAGCTAAAAAGTTAATTATGCTACTATTACATGGGGGATGGAAGGTTATTCTTTAAATAATAAATAGAGGAGGTTCATGATTTTGGATATATTTGCACATAGAGGTGTTTCGATAAACTATCCAGAAAATACGATGGCAGCCTTTCAAGCAGCATCAAAGCTCCCTATAGCAGGGATCGAGCTAGATGTTCATTTAACCGCGGATAAAGAGGTAGTGGTCATTCATGATGAAACCATTGATCGTACCTCCAATGGCTCGGGCTATGTAAAAGATTTTACATTACAGCAATTGCGTACATTTGATTTTGGTTCGTGGTTTTCGCGGGAGTTCGGAGATGAAGTAATTCCTACGTTAGGGGAAGTGCTAGAGCTTTTTGCAGGTACCAATCATCGTATCAACATAGAACTGAAAACAGATATCATTGCATATGAAGGGATTGAAGCGCTTGTACTCAAAGAAGTAGCGGCACAGCAAATGACAGAGCGGGTCATCATTTCATCTTTCAATCATGAATCACTGCAAACCATATCGAAAATAGCGCCTTATATCGAAAGTGCAGCATTGTTTGCAGAGGTGTTAGTAGATTTTACTACTTACATTGCTCTCATTCCAGCTAAGGCGTTACATGTAAGTCTACCAACTTCATTTCGTAAATCAGTTAAACTAGCTCTCGCTGAAGGCGCAACAGTACGTGTGTATACCGTTAATGATCAACGTGATGCTCGAAGTTTACAACAACTAGGTGTACAGGCGATATTTACAGATGACCCTGAAAAAATATTACTTGCCCTTAGTTAGAACAAAGAAGGAGACAAAAGGCTTCCGTGGAATCATTTGCATTTTAAAATACCCACGGAAAGCAACGTCTTCTAGAAGATTTGTTCTACCATTTCGCACGATGTTCCTCAATACATCCGAGCATTTGTTGAATAACTAGTGTTTCACCATTGTCGAGTAAAATGGAACCGTCATAATAACCAAATAGTTGATGTACTTCTGATTTAACTAGTTTGGCATTCGTTTGGGCAGTACGCTCAAAAAAAGGTGAAAAAGTTAATGAGACCTGATTAGAAAATTTTGTTTTCACTTTCCAACGCTGCATATAGTCTCCGGAATCATATTGAAATATTAAATCCTCATGTATTTTTGTCATTTTACCATCAACAAAAACAGCATTTTCAGTCATACCAGTGCCATCTGTCCATTTACCCCCTAAATTAAGTCCGATTCGTCTTCCTCGTACACGTTGAGAGGCCATTCCCCAATTCCACAATGCTTCACGGGGCCATACACCTCGTCCATAATCCAACACAGCAAAGTTCTCTTCAGCTGAGAAATTAAAACGTCGAGTACCAATTGTGACAACACCTGAGGTTGGCAGTATGTGATGCTTGCCTGTAAACTGAAATGTTTTGCGATTCCAAGGAATGACTACATTTAATGTTTCGTCCGCTGGTGGGTGCTGAATGATAAGCTTTGCTCGTAAAACATCTCCATCAAAGTTTGGTATGGAAACAGATAGATGCGTTTCATTTTGTATATATAATAAATCAATCATCATTTCGCTATTTTTAAATGAAACAGATTCTAAAACCTGTGTAGGCATTTTTAGTTTACCACCGAAGGGAATTGTGATCGTTTTTTCGAAATAGCGCTGTGTTTCATATTCAAGAAAATAAACGAAGCAGACTGCTGCGTAATCTAGATGACTAATCGTAGCTGAAAACAAAATTTCATCACCATAGACACACCAATAGTTCCATTTCTTTTTGCGCATGAGATGGCCGCTTAAATTGCTGTTAATAAGTGGCTTACGTGCAAATCCGATGGCTGCTGGATTTAAATTACCTTTTTTATCGCATAAAAGAGTTGGCTGTAAAATCTCTTTCTCAGCATGCTGCTTCACATTCAACATCCCTTCTGATCATAAAATAAAATTGACATATCTTTCATTCTTATTGTAGCAAAAATGTTCTTGAAATTGGAAAGGAACATGCCGAATATAATGGATTTCAATAAGAATAAGAGTAAGGACCTAACTAATAGAAATACTTGAATAGACATATGATGGCATGAGGAGGGGATGTATGGCAAAAATGTATAATAGGCAGGCTGCAGTTCAATACGCCAATTTGTGGTGGAACAGACGAAATCCAGCTTTTCCAAACTTTGATGTAGATTGCACGAACTATATATCTCAATGCTTACTTGCAGGGGGTGCACCGATGCGAGGGGCACCAAGTAGAGATAAAGGCTGGTGGATTCAGCAGGGGAATTGGAGCTTTAGCTGGTCTGTTGCCCATTCGTTACGATGGTATTTAGAAGGGTCTACAACAGGATTAAAGGGTAGACGTGTTCAAAATGCAGAGGAATTAGAGCTAGGGGATGTCATTTTTTATGATTTTCAAGGGAATGGAAGAATTGACCACTCCGTTATTGTCACAAGTATTCAAAATGGTATTCCTTATGTGAATGCCCATACCTCAGATAGTATTAATCGACCTTACTTTTACGAGGATTCCACCGCCTATACGCCAAGCATGACTTACTTTTTCTATCATATAGATGACAGCTTTGCTTAAGAACAGATAGTTTTAAAGCATACAATTTTATGATAATGTGAAAGATAGAAGAGATAAACTCTAATATGTTGTCTTAAGGTAGAAGGAGAATAGATATATGAGCGAACAAATTTTATCTGTTAGAGATGCAATTATTCAACGACGATCGATTAAAAAATTTAATGGTCAGCCTGTAGAGCGTGAGGATTTAATGTCTATTATTGACGATGCGGTATGGGCTCCAAACCATGGTAATCGCGAGCCGTGGCGATTAGTTGTTGCCTGTGGAAAGGAATTGGAAAACCTTCATCAGCTATTACGTGACCTGACAATTCCGAAATGGCAGGAGCTTTCAAGCGAAGATTTAGCGAAGCAGATGTTGAAATTTACATTGCCAGGTGGCTATGCCTTTGTTATCGTGCCAGAGGATGCACGTCAAAAAGAACGTTTAGAAGATTATGCAGCGGCAAGTACATTTATTCAAAATATGCAGTTACTCGCATGGGATAGAGGCATAGGCTCTTGCTGGAAAACGCCAGGCTTCTTAGATAACCCTAAATTCCGTGAAGCTTTAAAGGTGCAGCCAGGTGAGCGTGTCATTGCCATGCTACAAGTTGGTTATTTTGATGAAGTGCCAAAAGGCAAAGAACGCAAACAATCAGCTGATATTGTTACGATTTTTGGTGAGTAATCAAACAAAAAATCCCTTCACTTTAAAAGTGAGGGGATTTTCTAATTAATCGATATTTATTTTTGTAATCCTGAAACCTCATATAAATAATCACTTAGAACACGTAAGCCTTTATCAAAGTTTTCTAAATGGAAGTGTTCATTTGGTGCATGGAAGTTTTCACTTGATAGACCGAAGCCCATTAATACCACAGGTAATTCTAAAATTTCATCAAACGCAGCTACGATAGGGATAGAGCCACCGCCACGTGTGTAAGCTGTGGGTACATTATATACTTTTTCATAGGAGCGTCCAGCAGCCTGGATAAATGGATGATCGAAAGGTGTCAGGAATGGACGGCCTTTATCAAATTCAGAAATGTTGATTTCCACACCAGCAGGTTTGTGCTTTTCAACATGTGCTTTTAAAAGTGCTACGATTTCATCTGGCTCTTGATTTGGTACAAGACGGCATGTGATTTTAGCGCCAGCTTCAGCTGGTAGCACTGTTTTGATGCCTTCACCTGAGAAACCACCAAATACACCGTTAACCTCTAAGGTTGGGCGCGCCCAAGTTCGTTCTAAATAAGAATATCCTTGTTCACCGAATAATTCTTTTACGCCCACTTCCTGTTTAACCGATTCTTCATCAAAGCCAAGTGCAAGATAAGCTTCACGTTCCTCTTCTGTTAATGGCAACACTTTGTCATAGAAACCTTCAACTTGAATCGTACCATGCTCATCACGGAAGGAAGCTAAAATTTCAGCCAATGCATGAATGGCATTTTGTACACCACCACCGTAAAGACCGGAGTGTAAATCTCCTTTAGCTCCACGAACATCAATTTGAATGCCTGTTAAGCCACGTAGTCCATAGCACACCGCAGGCTTACCAGGACCATAAAGGCCCGTATCAGAAATTAAAATTAAATCTCCCGCTAGTTTTTCTTTATATTGTTCAACATAGGCAGGGAGATGAGGACTTCCGATCTCTTCTTCACCTTCATAAATGAATTTAACATTGACTGGTAATGTCCCTGTTGTAGCAAACAATGCCTCAATCATTTTTAAGTGCATAAAGACTTGTCCTTTATCATCACTAGCACCACGAGCAAATAGTTTATTGTCACGAATCGTAGGATTGAAAGGCTCACTGTCCCATAAATTTAATGGATCAACAGGTTGAACATCATAATGACCATAAAATAAAATAGTTGGTTTACCTTCTGCATGTAACCAATCTGCATAAACAACAGGGTGTCCAGCTGTTTGTGTAATAGAGATATTTTCAAGATTTAGTTTTTCAAACGCATCGGCTAGCCATTGAGCTGCGTGTTGAATATCCTCTTTATGCTCGGATAACGAACTGATACTTGGGATTCGTAAAAATTCATTCAGTTCATTTAAATGTGCCTCACGATGTTCTGCAAAATAAGCATCTATTTGCTGTAAATTAGTCATTTAGCATCCCTCTTTCCAATATTTCGATAATAGAAATAGTATAGCATAATGTGGAAGGGAAGTGCCGTAATATCAGAAGCCAATGCTATTTTTATTTGGAAGGAGTCTAATCGTTATATCTAAAACTTTTCAATTAACTTTGAATGATGAATTAGAGAGCAGAAGATGGTTAAGAAAAATGCGACAGAGTCTATAGAGAGTTTTGTCGCATTTTGAATATGGTCTAAAAAGAGCTTGTCCTACTTAGTTTTCTTATCATTGGCACGCTCGATAAATAAGTCAGTTAGATCGTTAATTTGCCCAATAACAGAAATGGGATCTGTAAACCAAAACTTGAAATTATCTATTTCGTAAACTTCATTATTTTTAACGGCCTCTAAATTTTTCCATACAGGAGCGGTTGTAAAGTCGACTTTAGGTGTGTCGGCAGCTCTTGCTACGATAACACGGTCCCCTACAAAGTCTGAAATTTTTTCTGAAGAAATTTGTGTCCACGGCGTTTTTATAGTAGTTTGTGCTTTCACAGCTGGCGCCATTTGTAAGCCTAATCCAGTATAAACAGGATACCCTGTATAACCATCTCCATAAATAGTGATGGTTCCTTGGCCATCCAGTATATCCATAACAGTTATTGTTTCTTCAGGCTTAATAATATGAGCAATTTTTTTACGAGCGGTTTGAACTTGTTGTTGATAATTTTTCAGCCACTCCTCGGCACGGTCTCCTTGATTTAAGATAATACCAAATTCTTCAATGAGTTTAGGTATATTTTCTTCATATTCAATATAGATAGTAGGTGCAATTTTAGAAAGCTGCTCATACATTTCTTTATTACCTGTAATAATTAAATCAGGCTCTAATGAAAGTACTTTTTCTATAGAGTCTCCGATCACCTCAATTCCTTTTTTATCTTTTTCAGGAATATAAGGGTTTTTTAGCTGTGCTTCATTCGAACCAACTGGTTTGACATTTAAAGCAAGTAAGTAACCTAAGTAAAAATCAGTAACAATACGTTTTGGATTTTTATTATACGTAATATCACCATTGATGGAGTGATAAACCATTGTTTCCTCTGATTCTTCAGTAGTGCCGTTGTTTGTACAAGCTGTTAATAATAAAGCAGCACATAAAACAAATGAAGCTACTATAGTATGGTTCCAATTAAATTTCATTGGTATAAAGCCTCCTTCATATTGATAACAATTATCATTATATAAAGGTCCTCGATTGAATACACCGGAGGATTTTAACTCAAAATTAGGATTATTCAACACTATAGAAGTGGGTAAATATAATCTTTTATATTGGCCAGGTGTTAATCCAGTATGTTTTTTAAATAGGCGAGTAAAGTAAGAAGAATCTTCGTAACCAACCTGCTTCGAAACTTCTTGGATTGAATGATGTGTTTCAACTAAAAGTCGCTTTGCATGTTTGATACGAGTATGTAATAAATAATCAATTAGACCATAACCAGTTTGATATTTAAATTGTTTAGAGAGATAAGATACACTGTAATTCATTTTTTCTGCAATTGTATGACGAGATAAGTTTTCATGAAAATGTTTATTAATATAATCTAATGTTTGAGAGGTTAACTGTTCCTCATGCAGTATATTTGAATCTAGTGTATACATTTCATAGATTAACTCTGTTAAGTATATCTTTGTCTTATATTTACTAGCGTCTGTGTGCTTTTCCCATTGCGTGTTTATGTTATCTATTAATGTTAGCCAATGCTTCGGTGCATCATAAAAAATGAGAGGCTCTAAGGGCTCAGATTTTGTGTTATCAAAAGTAACATTACAATAGATCCATATACATGCCGAAGATGGTTCCTGCGTGACATGTATGTTTATAGGGTCATGAACAATCAAAAAGATGTTTTTATTATGTAATAGGGGAGTATGATGTAAGTTCCATTCGCCAGTTCCTTGAGCAATAAAACCGAAAATGCAGTTACAAGTAATGACAGGCCTTAATAGTGGATTATCAGATATATGTATAATGGTTAATTTTGCCGAGTCCCAATCTGCTAAAGTAAGATTTTTCAATTTGAGGATTCACTTCTTTCAATAGTTTATATTACGATAATACAATCAATGATAATGATTCTCAAATAGATGCTTGTATCGTAGAAGTGAAAAATTTATTTAAAAAAATAAACTGCATTCAAATTATTAGATTTTCTCCAATAATTTGAAGTGCAGTTATGCAAGATGTTTCTATTTACTTAGCCATATGTCGTTTAATAATTTCCTCATTTTTTTCAGCGAAGCGGTCATTGTGAGAGGATACACCAGCCATATCGACTTCGGTAGGATCTAAATATAGCTTCGCACTATTAACGGCTAGAATGGCATCATTAAATGCACCAGCTATCAGGCGAACCTATTCAAAGTCTCATTAGTGAGCAGTATAACCGCCATCAACAAGTAGCGTTGTACCATTGACAAAGCTTGCATCGTCGCTAGCTAAGAAGAGAACGGCTTTAGCGATTTCTTCTGGTTTACCAAGTCGACCTTGTGGGTGAAGGGATGCTAAATATTCTTTCTTTTGAGCATCTACTTCAGCCAGTAGAGGAGTATCGATATAGCCAGGACAAACCGCATTTACACGAATGCCTTGTTTAGCATAAGCTGTACATAGGTTTTGCGTTAATAATTTTACGCCACCTTTTGCAGATGAGTAGGCTGTAGGATTTGGTAAGGCAACAAAACTATGAATAGAACCAGCGTTGACGATGACGCCACCTGTACCTTGAGCAAGGAATTGTTCAATGGCATATTTATCAGAAAGAAATACACCTGATAAATTAATATCAATTGTTCTTTTCCATTTTTCAAAAGAGAGCTCGTGTGCGGGTGCATCATCAGCCACGCCAGCATTTGCATACATAATATCAAGTTTACCGTATTTAGTAACGGTTTCCTTTATCATGTTTTGAATGTCTGCTTCGCTTGTTACATCTGTTTTCACGAAGAGTGTATCAAAACCATTGTTATTTAATTCTTCAGAGACGCTTTGTCCACGATCAGAAAAATCGGCAATAACGACTTTAGCGCCTTCTTCTACAAAGAGACGAACTGTGGCTTCACCAATCCCACTAGCCCCACCAGTAACAATTGCTACTTTATCTTTTAGTTTCATATAAATGACCACCTTTATTGTTATTTTGCTGTTGCTCCGCCATCAATGACGAATTCTGCTCCTGTTGAGAAGGAAGACTCATCAGAAGCTAAAAATAATACTGTTTGCGCCACTTCCTTAACAGAGCCTAAACGTCCTAATGGGAATAAGTTTTTGCCTAATTCATCTTTTGAGCTTCCAGTTGCGGCTGACGCATAGTCTGCCATACCTGTATCAATATAGCCAGGATGGATGGAGTTGACACGTACACCATATGGAGCATATTCCATAGCAGCATCCTTTGTCATAATGCGGACAGCCCCTTTACTCGCTCCGTATAAGACGTGACCAGCAGCACCTGTTAAGCCTGCAATAGAAGAAGCATTAATAACAGAACCATTATGCTGTTTAGCCATAAGTGGCATAATATGTTTCATACCTAGGAACACACCTGTTACATTGATAGACATTAAGCGGTTCCAGTCAGCAAGTTCGATTTCCGCAAGTGGTTTTATGATATAGATACCTGCATTATTGAAAAGAATATCCACTTTGTTAAATGTTTTTATTGATTCATCTGCAACCTTTTTCCAATCTTCTTCATTACTAACATCGTGACGGATAAATAATGCCTCACCGCCAATAGCTTGGATATCACGGACTGTATCGTTACCAGATTGTTCATTTATATCAGTAATAACTATTTTTGCTCCTTCTTTAGCAAATAATAGTGCAGTTTCTTTCCCGATTCCTGTACCTCCACCTGTAATAATGGCTACTTTATTTTCTAGTCTCATTTCAAGCACGCACCTTTCATTATTTCTGGTTATATGGTTACCTTAGGATTCAAAAGTATTCGCATTGTTTAGCGATACTTTCATCTTACTCTTTTCAATTTGAAATACTATCCTATAAGATGCTGTATAATATAGTGAGTGAATATCCTCCATTTATAGGGGTATTTTAGTGTGAAGGAGAAGAATTTCCTATGGCGCATCCATTTCAGTCGATTGAAGAAGTAACACTTCAAGAGTTTGTATTATTTATTAAAATCCATCATAAGCAAATTGAAGAGAATACGAATATTTACCTTAATCTAGAACCTTCTATAGCTGAGGCAGATCGAAAAAGAGCAGCAATGATACTGGATTCGTTTTTGCGTTTAATGACACATGCAAACATCGATGAATTAAATAATGATGATAAGTATTTTTTTAACACATGGCTTCAATCACAGTTGTCCATTATTGATAGGAAGAGCTTTAATCTATTTCAATTAATATTTGAGAAAGCATTGATTACTTTTATGATTCAACAGAAGAGTAGTCGAACGAACGCCATCTTAATGTATGTATTATCGATATTTACATTTCTTGTATTTCTTTACGATGACTGTGAGAGAGAGAATCAAACTAGTAACATAACTACAGAAAATCAGGAATTTAGGCATCTGCAGCTATTAGATAGGCTTGATAAATTGCTAATTAGTTCCTCAGGCTATCAAGATTTAGCCCGTATTTTAAAAAAGTGTGAGGAGTATTTTAGTTATAGAAGATGCGTATTTTATGCTTATGTTCCATGGACCAATCAATTTTATGGAGTTATTGGGGCAGAACTACCTAAGGTGCAAAGCATGAAAGGGGAGTTGACTGGGGAAAACACGATACTTAGTTCAAGAAAACCCATTTATTTAAAAAACCCTAAAAACTATGTGAAAGAGGAGCATATTCAATTATTTAATTTATCCTCGATTATATTTATTCCTATTATGAGACAAGACCAATTATTTGGATGGCTAACATTTGATCAGCTAGGTGAGGTGTTTGATTGTACAAAGGAAGAATTATCACTCCTTGAAGAAGTAGGGAAGCGTTTAGGTCTATTTTTATCACGTAAGGGCGAGAAGGTAGAAAAGAATACAGAGCTTCATTTAACTGAAAGGGAATCGATGATACTTGGTCTGCTTGCCGAAGGGTATGATAATAAAAAAATTGCCAGTTTATTATTTTTAAGCGAGCATACGGTCAGGGATTATGTAAGTAGTCTGATGACAAAGCTCAAAGCAAAGAATCGAACACAGGTCGTTGCCTCAGCTTTTCGTCTAGGGCTGCTAAGCTAACAAACCAATGCACTTCTACTAGGAGTGCATTTTTTGATTCTTCAAATGCCAATAAATGACTAAATAATATTCTGATAATAAATATTATTGAAAATATAGTTTGAATAATAGGTAACTATTGTCATCAAAAGCTTTTTTGGAGGGAAAGCAGTATAGTAGTAAAACAATTTTTACGAATATTACAAGTGAAAGTGATTAAGCTTACACGATTGTAATGAAATTGAAAGCCAATGCGATAGAGTGTAATACATTATTTTGCGAGAATGTGTATAGAAGCAAGAACAAGAAGCGGAGGCATACACAATGAATGAAAAATTAGAAGGCGTATACGAGGAATACAATCGTTATATATATCACTTATGTTTAAAACTAACTCGCAATAATATAGAAGCTGAAGATTTAATGCAAGAAGTCTGGGTGAAGGTTGTACGCTATGAAGATAGCGTTGCCGAAGTAGAGCATATTAAAGCTTGGCTGACAACTATTACAATGAATACATTTAGAGATCGCTATCGTAAAAAGGTGCGACGTAGCAAATATATGATGAACCAACCTGAAACATTAGACGTACCGATTCTAGATTTGGTTCCCAATAATGAAATTTCTACAGAAGAAAAAATTGAAAAGGATATTGTGACAAAACTAGTGCAGGATAAAATGGAGCAATTAGATGCCATTTATAGAAAGACTTTATGGTATTTCTACATAGACCAATATTCACTGGCAGAAATCTCTACAATTATGAAAGTTTCCATTGGTACTGTGAAATCTCGTTTATTCCGTGCAAAGGCTCGATTAAAAGAAATGCTCATGTCAGATACAGCTATTGTGGAATCTGTGCTACCAGCGTAATGAAAGCAGATTGGTCGCACATCACAGTACTTAGACGGAAGTATTCGGTCGACTAATCTAAAAAAGATGCATTCGCAAATAATTGCAAATGCATCTTCTTCGTATTGAAAAACAAAACAGTCAATTGAAAGGTAGAAATGGATTTCCGTTGCAGGCTACTTGCTTTCCTGTGGGCGAGCGCCGAATTGCTTCCTCCGCTACCGCTCCGTTTAGAGTTTTGCCTGTCTCACTATCCCACGGGAGTCAAGTAGCCTTCCACTTCAACCCACTGACTTTTTAGCAAAGGTTTTCAAATAAAGTGAAAGTGTTTACTACTCTTTATAGAGGGGTGTTATCACGCTTCACTTCTCCACATTGAAAATAAGAGCTCATCCCCTCTAAGAATACAGTTAATGGGCGATTTGATCGCTATGCTGCTATGAAAAAAAGTAAAGACACTTTGCAGAATGGTTGATTGGAGTGGAGCCAGCGTCACTCCTAGGGGATTGAGCGTCACAGAGGAGACCCTGGAGCGAACGTAAGTGAGTGAAGCGGCTCCTCGGACGCCCCCTGGAAAGGATGCTGGCGGAACGGAAATCAACCCCTCTCCTTGCAAAGTTGCTTTTTCTGCCGTTGACATCATCTTCTTATTTTATGCCCTTTATTCTGACCGATTTGTCTCAACATCCAGTAAACATTTAGAAAAAATAGTTCGTAAGGTTTGCAGTTCCTCTGCTGTAAGCATACCAAACATATTATTAATGATTTCACTCACTTGTTGACGAGATTCTTTTAATATGGTTTCACCGTCAGCAGTAATGATTAGTTGAGAAGCTCGGCGGTCTGTGGCATGCTGTGTTTTTTCAATAAAGCCAGCATTAATCAGCTTCGTTGTTAAAACAGTGACACCACCAGTAGTTACTTTTAACCGCTCAGCAATAGCAGAAGGGCGTTTTGGGCCCTCCTGCGATAAGTAGTCTAAAATTAAAATATGGGATTTTGAAAAGCCGAGTACATTATGATTATTCCACTCGTTTGCCCACTTACGCTCAATAGATGAAACGACTTCAAACAACGAGGTAATGGCTTTTTGTTTTTCTTGATCCATAGAAGGTCATCTCCAAAACTGTTTTAACTTTCTTGTGCCAATCTTGTCATCGCATTTAATTCGTAAGCACGTACTTTACGTGGGATAAAACGACGGATGTCCATCTCATTGTAACCAACTTGAATACGTTTTTCATCTATTATAATAGGGCTACGCAACATTCTTGGGTGTGCTTGAATAATGGCAAATAGCTCTTGAATAGAAAGTTGGTCGATGTCGATATTTAAGTTTTTAAAGTCATTTGAGTTTGTTGCAATGATTTCATCTGTGCCATCTTCAGTCATGCTTAGAATTTCTTTGAATTCTGCAAGTGTAAGTGGGTGAGATGTAATACGTTTTTCTTTATATTCTATGTTGTGATCTTTTAACCATTTAAGTGCTTTTCTGGATGAAGAACAGCTCGCTTGTGAGTAAATTGTAACTGTCATTCTTCATTCCTCGCTTTCTTTTTTAGATTATATTTTACAAATAGCTTATTAGTAAGTTAATAGTTTATATATATATCTTACTAGTAAGCTATATATAAATCAATAGTTAATTGAAAAAATTTCTCAATCGAATTAATATTTTTTCAGTTATATTAAAATATACGAAGATAAGCATAAAAAGTTTCGTTTATTCAGCTTACAATGATGTAAGTTTATGTTAACACTGCTGATATCACAGGAGATGACTTTTTTAAGCTATAAAAATTCATGATGAGTTAATAGGGACTACTAGAATTCTGAGTTTATCTCTTAGGAGAGCGTTAGTTGGAAGCAGGAGTGAAATTGTTAGTCCACTGATTATAGTATGTTTAAATGAGGATAATTATACATCGAAATTTTAAAAAAATTAAAAGAGCAGCCCCATAACATGTTGGAGCTGCCCTTGAAATAATTAGTCTTGGCTTTGTTGTCCAGATGTAAACCAATCTTGAACATTCCAGACTTTTGTTGCGAGTCCTTCATAGAAATCTGGTTCGTGACTTACTAGCACAATGGTACCTTTAAATTCTTTCATGGCACGTTTTAATTCATTTTTTGCATCTACATCTAAATGGTTTGTCGGTTCGTCGAATAGAAGCCAGTTCGCTTCCTCCATCATTAATTTACATAAACGAACTTTAGCTTGCTCGCCACCAGATAATGAATTAAGCGGACGTGTAATATGGTCAGTTTTTAGACCAGCTCTTGCTAAAGCTGCACGTACTTGGGCTTGTTCCATAGAAGGGAAGGCATTCCAAACATCATCAATCGGTGTGATTTTCTCTGCTTTTACTTCCTGTTCAAAGTAAGAAGGATACAGGTAGTCACCTCGAATTACTTTCCCACCAAGCGCATTAATTTTACCTAACATTGTTTTTAATAAAGTGGATTTACCCACACCGTTCATACCGACTAAAGCAATTTTCTCTCCTCGTTCAATAGCAAAGGATAGTGGGGGAAGCAATGGCTTGTCTTTATCGTAACCAATGACTAAGTTTTCAGCCTCCACAACATAGCGGCTAGATGAACGTGCTTCTTTAAAACCGAATTCTGGTTTTACAGCTGTTTCTGGGCGATCAATTCGCTCTAAACGATCAAGCTGCTTAGCACGAGATTTTGCACGACCGGTAGTGGAGTAACGTGCCTTGTTTTTGGCAATAAAATCTTCTTGTTTCTTGATGAAATCCTGTTGCTTTTCATAGGCTTCAATATGCTGGCGTTTATTGATTTCAGCAAGTTCTAGGAATTTTTCGTATGTTGCAGTATAACGAGTTAATTTTGAAAATTCCAGTTGGAAGATGACATCCACTGTTTCGTTCATAAATTCTGTATCATGTGAAATTAGAAGGAAAGCATATGGATAGTTCTTTAAATAGATTTTCAGCCAAGTAATATGTTCCTCATCAAGATAGTTTGTAGGCTCATCTAGTAAAAGTACTTTTGGTTTTTCTAATAAAAGCTTAGCGAGTAACACCTTTGTGCGCTGTCCACCAGAAAGTGCAGCTACATCACGCTCTAAACCAATGGCATCCAGGCCAAGTCCACGTGCCACCTCTTCAATTTTCATATCTAGTGAATAAAAATCTCCTGCATCTAATGCATCCTGCACTTCTGCCATTTGTTCTAATAGTACTTCTAATTCTTCTGGCGTTGCGTCTGCCATCTTGCCTGTAATTTCATTCAGTTCTTCTTCTTTTTTATATAATGGTAAAAAGGCATCGCGTAACACTTCACGCATTGTTCTACCAGCCGTCAGTACTGTATGTTGGTCTAGATAACCATAGTGTGTACCAGGAAGCCATTCAACTTTTCCTGTATCGTGGATCGTTTGACCTGTAATGATACCCATTAATGTAGATTTACCTACACCATTAGCTCCTACAAGCCCAATATGATCACCTTCCACTAATCGAAACGATACATCTTTAAAGAGTGTACGATCACCGAAAGAATGACCTAAATTTTCTACTGTTAATATTGCCATGTCTGTTCCTCCAACTGTCTTTCTTGTTTACATTTTATAGTTCTGCAAGCTGCTTGTTAAGTTCAGCCAATTGAGCTTCCATATTTGCAAGACGTTGCTCTGCTTTTGCTACCTGATCGTTATGCCCAGTAGACTCCAATTTTTCTATATCACCTTGTAAATTCATATAGTCCATTTTTAACTCTCTAATTTGGTATTCAATATCACTTTTTGTTGGCATAATGACTGCTCCTTTTGAGAATATTTTTATAGTGAATGCGTGTAAAAGCGATGGAGGTTTTGCTAATCCCCCACCGCTTATTCATTAAAATCAATCGGGTACTGGTTGAATTTACTTATGTCCCAACTTCTATAAGAGGAGTTGGAGTGAAAAATTCTTATATATTGTATCATAATCATCTTCGAAGTAGCACTAAGTAGAAGCGATATTATGACGGTCATAAGCAAAATCTAAGAGTAATGCTTGAAGTGTTTCATTATTACTAGCAAGATTGAGTTGTCGCTGTTTTCTCACTGCTCGTTCACTGCGAGCTTCATGTAAAAGAAACTCCATAACAGCATTTTGGATTTGTGATTGCTTCATTTTACGGCCAAGCCCTAGATGAATAAAGCCGTTGTGCTCCCGAGGGAAAGCATGTAAAAGCTCAGCTTCAGTTTGTGCAAGTGTAATGCATGGCACTCCGTAAGAGGCAATTTTATAAGGCGTATAGTTAGCATTACAAATAATGACATCTGCTTTAGGTAGTAGTTTGAGGAGTGCATTTTTATCTCGAAGAATGGCAGTATTGCGACGACTAAGCACCATCATTTGTAAGTCATCCGTTGCATGGCGATAGCTGTCGTCGATCATAACTGTAATTTGTAGTGGTATTTGTAGTTGAGTTAAGTGTCGAAGTGTTCGATACGTTAAATTATGCTCGTCCCCATCCTCAAAAGCAACGACGATATGAGGCGGGTTTTCAGGTGTTTTACTATCAGGAACGTCATCAAATTGTTGGTAGGCTTCTGGTAGGGCAAAAACAAAGCTTCCACCCAGATAATGCGATGGTAAATAATCTTTCACTTCTTGATAGAGTGCTAGTAATACACAATCACAGGCTTGGCCACCTTCACCAAAATCATCAAAGTGAATAATTGTTTTGCAGAAAGGTCGTAAATCCTCTACTTGCCAGCCTTCAGAATTCCGCCCATCTCTAACAATTAAATCAGGTTGAAGTCCTTTGATTTGCTTAGGCAATTCGTTAAAGTGATCAAATAAAATAGGAGAAATTCCTTCATTCATTAAAATTTGGATTCCGTCATTCGAAGGAGTCTTTACAAATATAAAAACCTTCTCATTCGTAAGTAGCTTAGCTAATGTTGAAACCCGTTCAAAAGGATACAGCCCTTTATCAATACAGCTTTCAATAATGAAAACAATCGTTTTTTTTGGTTCAATTGCGTGTGTTTCTTTTTGCAAATGTATCCCATCCTTTCCTCTGTCTCTTTAAATTATGGCGAAGAAAGAGCAAGTATGTGTAAAATTTAGGATTTGATAATGAATGCATCTAGAAGAATCTTCTAAAATAGCTATCTTTAATCTGTTTTAATCATCAAAAAATGGTCGATATAGATAGTAAGGTCAATTGTAGGAAAGATACATACAAACTTGAAAGTCTTTATCTTGATTCAGAAAAATTCCTCTGCAAAAAGAGGAGAGATGATTGTTTACTTTATTTATCATCTAATGTGTCAAGATAAAGCCTACGCAGGATATCACGGATTTGGAAGGAGAGCTTGTAGAGCAAGCTCGAAAAAATCTGGATGCTTTTAGACTGAGACGTAATTGATACACTATCAATATGTAGAAGGACGGGAGAAAAATGAGTATGCGTGCAGCGATTGTTGTAGGGGCGACTGGTTTAACTGGCTCTGCTCTGGTTGAACAATTATGTGAAAATGATGAGTATATTTCAGTAACAGTAATTGCACGAAGAAAGCTAACTTTTACGCATCCAAAGTTAGAAGTGAAAATTCGTGATTTTGATAGAATAGAAGAAAACGATATTGGATTTGCTCATGAGTTGTATTGTTGCTTAGGTACAACCATCAAAAAGGCAGGCTCTCGTGATATGTTTGAAAAGGTAGATTTTGAATACCCATTAGCAATTGCTTCTTTAGCAAAAAAACGGGGAATCCCTCATTTTCTTGTGATTACGGCAATGGGAGCCAATGAGAGTTCTCCATTTTACTATAATCGGGTTAAAGGAAAACTTGAGCGTGATTTAGAGGAACTAGGTTTACAAAGACTTTCCATTATTCGACCTTCACTCTTAGTAGGGAATCGTGATGAATTTCGTTTAGGGGAAAAGGCGGGAGAAAAATTATTAAAGCTTGCACAGCCTTTATTAATTGGACCTTTAAAACGCTCTAGAGCAATTGAAGCCACACAAGTAGCAAAGGCTATGATTATCATTGCCCTATACGGTAAACAACAGCCAGTCACTATTTATCCATCAGATGAGTTGGCAACATTAGAGTATCCTGAAGTACCAGAAGAGGACGTTTCAAGAGAGATATTATTTAATTGGGATAAGCTGAATGAAGGTGAGAAAGTAAATCGCGATGTTGTTATTAATCGAGATAAATATAAGCTTGAAGAAACGGTCATTGATAAGGAAGTCCATTTCCGACATCGTGATCAGGATAATGAATTTAGGGATTAATTTTGTCGTTCCGTCTAAAGACTGAATTTATATCGATTGTCATACAATCCTTTCCGAGCCACTTTTCATTTGTTACAATATTATTGTAGAAGATGAATGTGGAGGCAAAGTAAAGATGAAAATTTTACTCGTTGATGGCACTATGTTTGGTCGTAAAACTGGTGTTATTTTAGAGCAAGTGGAGCAATATATTAAAGAATTAGATGCTAGTTTCGAGTTAGAAATGATGCATTTTAGTCAATATAAGCATCAAATTGTGGATGGTTCACCATTAAATGATGATATGAAAAAAATGATTCAACAATTCGAGGAAGCAGACGCTTACATTATTGCAACGCCTATTTTCCAAGCGTCCATTCCAGGTGTTTTGAAAAATGCTTTTGACTTCTTACACCCTAAAACGATGCGCTATAAGCCCGTATCCATTGTTGCAAATGGCGGCACATACCAGCATCATCTTGTAGTCGAAAATCAACTAAAACCTATTTTAGACTACTTCAGAGCCCTTGTTACGCCAAATTATGTATATACACATACATCACATTTTGATGCCGATAATAACATTGTCGATGAAGATGTTCATAATCGTTTACGTGAATTAGCTCGTGTATTTGTTCAATATTGTGAAATGAGCAAGAACTTGCCGAAGGAAACGATTGATCAACATTAAGATAGCCCTTGTACGGTGGTAAGAAATCACTGTGCAGGGGATTTTTCTTTGTAAGTATTGTTTTAGGATGTGATAAAATAAAACTTTAGTGACTCAGGAAGGAGGGCTGCTCATGCAGGACATCGCTTTACTAGAAAAACAACGCTGTAATCTTATTTTGACCAACAAGGCGAAGGAAGCGGTAGAGGAATGCTCAGCAAACGAGCATGCCTTTTTTGCGTTACAAAGATCTTTTACTGTCTATATTGAAAAACGAAAAGCAAAAACAGTTGGTGAAACCTTTTTATCCATCTATTTTAATGCGGAGGACAATGATAAATTAAACGATATTCTTGCTGAGAAAACGGTCATTATGGATTGTGTGTTGAAGGTGGAAGGATTGCTGGCAACCAATATTCGATTTGTCCATATGCGTGGACCTATCAACACAAATCGTCGCTTAGCAGCCGCATTGCAATTTGTGACAAAGCCTAATAATGGAGCAGGTATTCCACTTGAGCTTCATACGAAAATAAGACAGCTACCGATAGCAGAAGAACGTACAGAGTATGTAAAAAAACGTATAGCCAGCTGGGAAGGCTATCTAAAAATTCAAGAACGAGATGCAACAATTGATGATATTCATACAGAATTTAAGCAAAGCTATTTCAATGAAGACTTCACACGCTTAACCATTGTATGCCCCTACATAAAGAGTAAAGAGTGGAAAAAGCTAGAGGGTTTAAGTGTAAACATTCAAGGAGTTCGTGGCGAAATAGGACAGGTTTTAAAGGCGAATGCAGGAAAGCAAACGGTTGAAATTGATTTAAAACCTTTCATACAGGACTTGGCTCGCAAGGATCAGCTGAACCTTCGTTCAAAACAAGCAAGCTTTAGTAATTTTGCAACATTAAGCCAAATTCGACGACTACGTAATGGTTTTACAAAGCTAGAAAAGGGTGAGGCAGTAAACCCTAATTTAGAAACAATACTGTTTGAGCGACGTCCGACAGTTCGCACATCCAAGATACAGGAAGATATTGAGTTTCACAATAATTTAAATGAATACCAGCGGCGAGCCGTTTTAGGCGCATTATCTGTTGAGGATTTATATGTCATTCAAGGTCCACCTGGTACGGGGAAAACGACTGTTATTTCAGAGATTTGTCAGCAAAATGTTAAAGCAGGCTTAAAAACACTTGTTGCCTCACAGTCGAATTTAGCAGTGGATAATGCATTAGGACGTTTGTTGTCCAATCAAAAAATACGAATTTTACGCTATGGTAGAACGGAAAGTATTGAGGAAGAGGGTAAAAAATTTATAGAGGAAAATGTTGCGCTTCAGTGGCGTGAGCAGACACTTGCTGCGATTGAAGAAGCAATTACAATATTTCCAGAACGTCAGCAAGAACTAGAAGCAAATCTTGTAAAAGCAAAAGATGAGCTAGCGAAATTAGAGCAATGGCTAGAGCAATTAACACAGGATATAGCCGCAAAAGAGCAGGCAGCTATTGAAGAACCTATTTTACAGCAGGAGATTCAAGCATTAAAAAAAGAATTGAAGGCTGCTAAAACAGAGCAACAAACATGTGAAGCACAAAAAGAGCATTATGAGAAACAGCTTGCTCAAATTGAGCCGATTGTACAGCAGCTTGAACAGACACTTGCTGAATACCCTTCAGTCGAGCAACTACAGCATGCGATTCAGGAAACTTCAGAAAAGGTGGAACAATTAGAGGCTGCTGCTCAATATAAAGAACTGCAAGAGCAAAAGCACCAGTTAACACAGCAATTTGAAGAGATACAGCAGAAATATGACATCGAAAGTAATCGTCTAGTCATCATGAAGGAAGCACAAAAGTATATATACACCTTAACTTCTTTTGAGCTTATCCAGCGTTTTTTACAACATTATCAAATTCGCCCCTCTCATGTACTTTCGCAGCAAATAGGGCGCTTGCAGCATTTGGAGGATGCAAAGGATTTAGAGGCATGGTCAACGATTAATGCTCGCTTACAAAAAGCGACTGCCAAGCTAGAGGCTTTAGTTACACATGAAGTGAAGGAACGTGCCCTTGCTAAAAGTAGATTACAGCCCGTCCAATCATTTTCGTTGCAAAACCTTACAGGGGTATTCGCTCAGCTAAACACGACGTTTCAAGATGGTCAAGCACCAGCAAATGATGTTATCGAAAGTTATTTACTGGGGCTATATATGCGACGTGATTTTGTTTGGCAAAAGGGAATAGCACTAAAGCAACAACAAGAGCATAAAGATCAGGAATATGAATCTTTTCGTAAAAATCTAGTAACTTTAATTCATCAGGAGTGTGCAATAACTAGCTTTGATGTGCAAAGTTACCAGCGACAGCTCCAACCATTTTTACAGCATACTGAGCGTTTACAACAATTAGCAAACGCCTTTCAGATTACTGAGGAGCCAGAAGAATCTGTCGAGTATTTGAAGATTCTTGCCTCACAAGCTTGTGAGTCCCTTCAACAAGCGAAAAAGCAGCTTGAGGCAGTGGAACAGGCTAAAGTACAACTCGTTCCTAAACAAGCCTCTCTACAGACTGTCCAAACGAACTTACAGGAAGTAGAACAACAGTTAACGCAAATGGAAGAACAGATAAAAGACATTAATATAGCTGGATTAAAGAAAGAGAAGCAATTAACAGTTTATACAAAGCTTTTACAATCTACGCCAGAACGAACGGCTGAAGAGGTGAAGGAAGCTATTCAAACTGCAAACCAAGCAATCGAAGCATTACAACGTCAGGAAAAACAGCTACCACTTCGCCAAAAACTACAAGAACAATGGCGTGAAAAACTACAAAACGCAACAGAGTATGATTTAGATGAAATTCGAAAATTGTATGTGCGTCATGCGAACGTTATTGGTACAACATGCGTAGCTTCTGCCAGTAAAGAGTTTATGGAAAACTATCCGACCTTTGATGTAGTTATTATTGATGAAGTTTCAAAGGCAACACCACCAGAATTACTCTTACCAATGCTGAAGGGGAAAAAGGTTATTTTAGTAGGTGACCATCATCAGCTTCCACCATTACTGGGGGATGATACGCTGGAAGAAACACTAAAGGCAATGCTAGAAGAAAATCCAAACTTTGATGGTGCACAGGAATTAAAAAATCTGTTGCGTGAATCATTATTTGAGCGTTTATTTAATAACTTGCCTCCAACACATAAACAAATGCTAGCATTACAATACCGTATGCATGAGAAAATCATGCAAAGTATCACACCATTTTATGCGAAAGAAGAAAATGGCTTGCAATGTGGCTTGCCAGATTCAGATGCAGCAAGGGATCATGGCTTAGAGGGTCAATTTGTAAAACGTGAAGACCATTTACTATGGATTGATATTCCAACAGAGAAACCTTATTTAGAGGAGCAGGTAAAAGGTGGAACGAGTCGTTATAACGAAGGGGAATTACAAACGATTCGCCGTATCTTATTAGATCTCAATGAGGCAGTGAAGGCGGCAAAAGAAGCAGGGCGTATGCCACACGATGCTCAGAAAAGCGTGGGTGTCATTAGTTTCTACGGTGAGCAGGTAAAGAAAATTAATCGCCTTCTTCAGCAAGAATTACAGCTACCACATCTGCAATTTAGAACAGGGACTGTCGATAAATTCCAAGGGATGGAAATGGATGTCATTTTAGTGAGTATGGTACGGAATACGCCTAAGGGTGGAGACATAGGCTTTGCCAGAGATTACCGTCGTTTAAATGTTGCTCTTTCTCGTGCCAGAGAGTTACTTCTACTTGTAGGAAGTGCCGATATGTTTGCAAAACGTGCAAAACATCAAGAGACAAGAGAGATGTATACGAATTTATTAAAGACAGTAAAATCCTACGATGGCTTGCGTAATCATGAAGGATTGGTGATGTAGAGTGTCAAAATTACAGCAACGACTAATGCGTGAGCTTCAACAAAATCGCAATATTAAGATTGTCAAAATGGCTGAATGGTGTATCCCCATTCGGACTGTCGATGTGACCTATGAGCCAGTTCGCCGTTCGACAATGGATGTCTTAATGACAATGCTTCTGCTTAGTATTCAGGAGGCTGATTTTGGAAACACACAGGAATTGAGTGAGCTATTGCTTGTGGATCCGTTATTTATTGAAGACTTGATTTCTTTAATGCTTCGAGTAAATCTTGTGAAGAACGAAGACGACTTCTATAGGCTAACTGAAAAAGGACAGCAGCAGCTAGGACGAGGTATTTTTGAAGAAGAACTAGAGGAAGAAACCTCCACGCTTTACTTTAGTCCTTGCCATCAAGCATTTCTTACTGTCGATACGAATAATGATGAATATGATGAACTGCCAGAGCTCTATCGTTATATTGACAAAGAGGCTGAACAACAGGAACAGTTTGAGGAGTCCATGGTGATAGCAGCATTACAGGAAGTGGATGAAGAAGAGGAAGGTAACTCGCAAAAAATCATCGCAAAAATTGTTCAAACAGAAGCGCAACAAATTAATGATAGCCCATGTTTAGAATTTGTTCTTTATGATAAGGAGCAGGATATATTATTTGTACGAGTTTGGAATACATTGCTCAATCAATGGGATCATCGTTTAGAGCAACAGCTTGCAGACAAAGAACAGTTAACATGGCGTGAGCAATATTTGTCTTGATTTAGCAGGAGTTCAAATACTAGAACAAAAACGAACGTGTGTCGCGTTCGTTTTTTCATGTTGTTGCAAAATGATGATGTCAACGGCAGAAAAAGCAAGTTTGAAAGGTGATGGGTTGATTTCCGTTCCGCCAGCGTCCTTTCCAGGGGGCGTCCGATGAGCCGCTTCACTCACTTACGTTCGCTCCAGGGTCTCCTCTGTGACGCTAATGAACTGCACCCAAAATATTGGACTTAAAAATCTACTATAGGGGGTGCAGTTAGTGATTTCTGATGAACAAAAATTAGCCGCAGTTCTAGCTTACTTTGAAGAAAAAGAAAGTACGTATCAGATTGCCAATAGATTAAAGAGGGATCGACAGTACATTCGATTATGGATTGAATTATATCGATATCATGGCATCGAAGGAATTATTCGTCCTCAAGGGTTCACGAATTACGAAGATTCTTTTAAAATAAAAGTAATTCAACACCTGATAGAGACGGGCGATTCGCTCCTTCAGACTGCTGCGAAGTTTAATATTCCTTCTCGTGAAACCATTCGGAGATGGAAAAAACAATGGATGTCAAAGGCTGGAGAGGTGCTCTATCAAATAGAAAAGGAGCACCAATCAATGCCAAAAAAACAACCACCTTCGTCCGATTTAAATGAAAAAACAACGGAAGAGTTAAAAGCGGAAATTGAGTATTTACGGATGGAAAACGCCTATTTAAAAAAGTTGAAAGCCTTAGTTCAAGAAAAGGATGCCTTCACATCCAAGAAAAAGTAAGAGCTGTTTATGAGCTAAGGTTGGATTTTCCTCTTCAAGCTCTATTAAAAGTCGCGAAACTTAAGAAAAGTACGTATTATTATCATCTCCAAAAATGGGTAAAACCAGATAAATATCAGGCGATCAAAGAACGAATTCAGACGCTTTTTCATTACCATAAGGGGCGTTATGGCTATCGTCGTATTTGTTTAGCCCTCCGAAATGAAGGGTTTTTCATCAACCATAAAACGGTCCAACGATTGATGCAAGAATTGGGGTTAAAAGGGACGGTACGCCCTAAAAAATACCGTTCGTATAAAGGAACAGTCGGCTATGTCGCAGAGAATGTCATCCAACGTGATTTTGAAGCCACTGCACCCAATCAGAAATGGGTAACCGATGTCACAGAGTTTAAAATAAACGGTCAAAAAATCTATATATCTGCTGTATTAGATTTATTCAATCGAGAGATCGTTGGATATGAGGTATCAAAATCACCTAATTTTGAGTTAGTTCAACAGTCTTTTAAGAAGGCGTTTACGTATACAAAGTTATCGAAAAAGAGTGGCTTAATCATGCATTCTGATCAAGGATGGTTATATCAAATATCACGTTTTAAAGCGTTATTGGCAACACATGAAATCAAGCAAAGTATGTCACGGAAAGGAAATTGTTTAGATAATGCCGTGATAGAAAGCTTTTTTGGTATTCTGAAATCAGAATTTCTGTACACAACTACGTTTAGAAACTATGAAGAATTCAAAAAAGCGTTGGTAGACTATATCCACTACTACAATCATGAACGGATAAAAATAAAACTCAACGGAAAAAGTCCCGTTGAGTATCGAAAAGCTTCGTAAAAAAGTTTATATTTTTGGGGTCAGATCACTAAATCCCCTAGGAGTGACGCTGGCTCCACTCCAATCAACTATTCTGCAAAGTGTCTTTACTTTTTTCATAGTAGCATAGCGATCAAATCACCCATTATCTGTATTCTTAGAGGGGATACATTTCAATGTGGAGAAGTGATGCGTGACAACACCCTCTTCTTAAAGAGTATTGAACACCTTCACTTTATTTGAAAACCTTTGCTAAAAAGTTAAATATTTATGGGTTGGAGTGGAGGGCTACTTGACTCCCATGGGATAGCGAGACAGGCGAGCCCCTACACGGAGCGGTAGCGGAGGAAGCGGCTCGGCGCTCGCCCACAGGAAAGCAAGTAGCCTGCAACGGAAATCCATTTTCACCTTTTACCAAAATTCTATTGATGGTTTTGTTTTTCAACACTAAGCAAAAACGAACGTGTGTCGCGTTCGTTTTTTTGTTTTACACGATAAATTTACAAAGTTAGGTGATAATCGAAAAAACTTTTCGATAAAATACTGCATTAGCACATATTACAACATTGTTAAGGAGGGGACAGATGTTAACGATTAGTTTATGTATGATTGTTAGAAATGCACAATGTACGATTGAAAGATGCTTAGATTCGGTTCAGCACCTAGTAGATGAGATCAACATCATTGATACGGGTTCAACTGATCGTACGAAAGATATTGTCCAAAATTTTACCTCTCGCATTTATGACTTTCCCTGGTGCGATCATTTTGCTAAAGCACGAAACTTTTCCTTTCAGCAGGCAACAAAAGACTATATTTTATGGCTCGATGCTGATGATGCCATGACAAAGGAAGATCAACACAAGTTCAGTCAACTAAGGCAATCGTTATATCCTTCTATTGATGCTGTAACAATGGATTATTATTTGACGCTTGATTGTGATGGAGAAGTGGAGTGTAGTGAACGAAAGTATCGTCTAGTAAAAAGGGCAAATCATTTTCAATGGGAGGGTGCTGTCCATGAAAATTTAAGGGTGTCCGGGCAGTTCTATCATAGTGATATCGCTGTCACCCATTTACCGTTAACACAAGATATTCATCGCAATATTCGTATTTATGAGGGATTAATAAAGGATGGGCAATCTCTTTCAGCAAGAGAAACATTTCATTATGCGAATGAACTAAAATTACATCAACGTTACCTAGAAGCTATTAATCAATACCATCTATTTTTGGATAGCAACTTAGGCACTACAGATGATCGCATTGAGGCTTGTTTACATGTAGGGGAATGCTATCGACGTTTACATGATGATCAACAAGCACAGCAAGCTATTCTGCAATCCTTCCTATATGATCGACCAAAGCCAGAAGCATGTTGCCGAATGGGCCAATTTTTTATGGAGCAATTAAAACATAAAGAGGCTATTTACTGGTACTCTCAAGCCTTGCAACAAGCTCCTGTCGACACAATGACTATCCAAAAGCGGGCTTATTCAACATGGATTCCTCATTTACAATTAAGTCTGCTATATAGGGAGTTACGGTTATTTGAAAATGCCTATCAGCATAATCTAGAGGCACAAAAATGGAAACCGCATCATCAGGAAATAATTAATAATGAAAAATATTTACTTAGTCAATTAAAGATATAAATCTTTCTTATGGGAAAGGTACATCAATAAACAAGACATAAATAGCTTGGCCAATTAACACAGAGACACCTACAACGACCGTCATAAAAATCACATTGCGTGGTCTAAAAGTTTTCGCGTCCATTAAAAACCTCCCTTATAGAATGTTCAGTCAATTCAAGATATGTTTTGAAGGGATGAGTATGCATAATGAAAGAGCAAATTCACTCTAAATGTGAATTTGCCCGTTGATAACTGTCTGCTATTAGCTGTATTCTTGAAAAATACTCACAGTGTGCAATGCGCTGTGAGTATTTTTTCATGCAATTAAAGTGTATTATGAGCCTGTTAAAACATTATACTGGAATACTAGAAATACAAAGGAACTTTACAATTGAATCTGTTTTATTTATCCAATTATGAGGGGTGGTTGAATCTAAGAAAATACAATCATAAGGATGTAAATCATGTTCCTCTTTGTCAATAACGATGGTTAGTGTTCCTTCCAAAACGTAAAGAAATTCTTGGCCTGAATGTGAATAAGAATCCTCTCGATTTGCACCTGGATTCAACAATACTAAGATGGGATTAAAGAGTGGATTTTCAATGTTCCCTGCTAAATCTCTATAAAAAAATTGGTTATGCATGGTGTTCGTTTTACTAATAATATTACGCATAACTGTCGGTGCAATCTTCTCATCAGACTCTGAAAAAAAATAGCTTGGATTGACACCAAGTGCTTCAGAAATTTTTTTCAATGATTCGAGCGTTATGGATGATTTTGATCGTTCAACCTGGGATAAAAAGCTAATTGAAAGATTTGTTTGATCAGCAATTTGTTTTAATGTTAACTTCCGTTCTTTTCGTAAACATTTTATTTTTGCTCCAATTATGTCAGTCACTTTTCTCCACTCCTGTTACAGATATTAGTCCTATTTACTATTGTAGGAAAGTTTATGTAGTGAAATTCAAGATGTAATCTCACTATGGAAATAAAAGTTAGGTAAATATTTTTTCATAGTTGTATGTTAAGGGTTATTTTATTATTTTGTGATTTGACTAGCCACAATAAACTCCGTTCTTCGCGAACATCTAGCCCCCAAAGTAACCGTACAATAGTAGTTATTTTATCACGATTTCTTATATTGCATTGGTCGTTCATCTACTTATTTCACCAAATAGAAGGAGCCACGTTGATAAGGATAACACAAAAGCTTTAATTTCAGAACGGTTACAAACAATCGTCTGTAGAGCAATCTATCTCATCAAAAAATAGTGTTCATTCAAGTTTAAGTGTCACTTAAACAATTATGCGTAATATCTAAATAAAAGAAGATTATATTTAAAAATATTCCGAAAATTTAGTTTACACAGAAAATTCGGTGTGCTATTATCTTCAATAATTGAAGCTGTACTTCAATATTGTTTTTATTGAATCAAGTATTCTATCAAATAATAAAGGAGAATGAAGATGAATTTTCATGGTATTTTGGTTCCGATAGTGACTCCATTTAAACAGGATCTAAGTCTAGATGTAGAAACTTTAAAGCAATTGACAAACACATTTATTGACAAAGGTGTTAATGGTTTAGTGGTGTGTGGTACAACTGGTGAATATTACGCCTTGAATGAAGCGGAACGTGAAACTGTTTTAAGAACGGTGTCAGAAGTTGCTAAAGGTCGCATAACGTTAATTGCAGGTATTAATGATTTATCAACTGAAGGGGCAGTTAACCGTGCCAAACAAGCTAAAGATTTAGGGTATGAAGGTTTAATGTTATCACCCACACCTTATAGTTTACCTGACCAAGGTGGTTTGATTGCTCATTACGAAACGGTGGCAGCAGCAACTGATTTACCTATTATCATGTACAATTTTCCTGCTCGTATTGGCATTGAAATTGAATATGAAACGGTGGTGCATTTGGCTAAAAATCAGAATATTGTTGCTATTAAAGAGAGTAGTGGTGATTTTAGCCGTGCACTACGTTTGCTACAAACTCCATTTGAGAATTTTGAAGTGATTTGTGGTTGTGACGATCAACCAATAGACTTTTTCTTTTGGGGTGCGAGAAGTTGGATTGCTGGAGCAGGTAATGTGTTCCCTGAAGATCAAGTAGCCATGTTCAATGCTGCCATAGCTGGGGACTGGGATAAAGCACGACAAATCATGAGGGAGATCTATCCTGCTATTCACTCTATGGAATCTGGTAACTACAACCAAAAAGCTAAATTAGGTTGCCTGAAAGGTGAAATGAACGTAGGTACAGTGCGCCTACCTTTATCTGATTTGTCAGAAGAGGAAAAAAAAGGGTTTTTGGCATTCTTTAATAAATAAATTGGAGGAAAGATAAATGACCGTATCAAAAGAACAAATCTTTACCCTTGCAAAAGAAGGGAAACTTTGGGCTGGTAACTTAATTGATGGTTTTTCGAGCGCAGACTGTAAAATAGAAAATCGCACCCCGATTGACAACAGCATAATTGGCTATATAGCCGATGGCAATGCACAGGATGTAGAGGCTGCTGTCAAGGTAGCTAGAGAAACATTTGAAACAGGTACTTGGAGTAAGTTATCCCCGAGTGAGCGAAAAAAAGTAATGATTCGCTGGGCACAATTACTAGAAAAACACAGTGAGGAATTGGCCGCCTTGGATTGCGTAGATGCAGGTAAACCTATTACGGAATGTTTGAATACTGATATACCAGCAACCATTGATACATTTTATTGGTATGCGGAAGCCATTGATAAAGTCTTTGGCAAAGTTGCTCCTACAGGTAAAGATGCTTTGGGTTTGATTGTCACTGAGCCCATTGGCGTAGTTGGTGCGGTATTGCCTTGGAACTTCCCGGCGCAAATGTTTGCTTGGAAAGTAGCACCTGCTTTAGCAGTAGGTAATTCTGTGATTGTAAAGCCAGCCGAATTAACGTCACTTAGCGCATTCCGTATGATTGAACTTGCTTATGAAGCGGGCGTGCCTAAAGGAGCATTAAGCTTGGTGTGTGGTTTGGGAGAAAAAGTAGGTGAACCTTTGGGAAGGCATATGGATGTGGATGTTGTCTCGTTCACTGGTTCAACAGAAGTGGGTAGATATTTCTTAAAATATTCAGCCGAAAGTAATCTTAAAGAAATCATTTTAGAGTGCGGTGGTAAGAGCCCACAAGTGGTGTTTGAAGATGCAGATTTGGATGCGGCAGTTCCACATATTTTATCTGCAGCTTTCTGGAATATGAGTGAAAACTGTAGCTGTGGTTCTAGATTGATTGTACATGAATCTATTAAAGAGGAATTATTAGAAAAATTAAAGGCTGGCTTAACCAGCTGGAAAGTTGGAAATCCAATGGATGAGTCGGTCGCCATTGGTCCTATGATTGAAGAAGCGCACTTTGATAAAGTAAAATCATTCTTCGACATTACTATTCAAGAAGGTGGTCGTTTAGTTACTGGTGGTAATATTCACTGTGATATGGGCAGTGGTTGGTACATTGAACCAACTATTTTTGATAATGTAACCGCCAACATGACCTTATTCCAACATGAAGTTTTTGGTCCGATTTTAGCAGTTAGTACGTTTGAAACGGAAGAAGAGGCCATTGCACTTGCTAATAATACTTCCTATGGTCTAGCTGCATCTTTTTATAGCCAAAACGTACAGCGAACGATGCGCGTGGCACGTGCTATAAAAGCAGGAACTGTTTCTGTAAATGGCTTTAGCGAGGGCGATATCACCACCCCGTTTGGTGGTTTCAAACAATCAGGTTTTGGTGGTAAAGATAATGGCTTGGAAGCACTTGAGCAATATGTGCAAACAAAAGTAATTTGGTACGTTCATTCATAATAATTTGAATCAGCTTTTATGGGGGAGTGTATATGGAGAAAACAGACAATAAGCAACTAAAAAAAGTTGTTGCTGCATCGATGATTGGATCTGTAGCTGAATGGTATGAATTTTTCTTATATGGTACCGCATCTGCTCTCGTTTTTGGAGAATTATTTTTCCAGAAAACAGGGAACGCTATTGACGGCATCTTAGCTGCATTTGCACTCTATGCAGTAGGATTTCTAGCCAGACCAATCGGTGGACTTGTTTTTGGTCATTATGGTGATAAAATTGGGCGTAAAAATTTACTACAAATCAGCTTAATCATTGTTGGAATTACGACTTTCTTAATGGGGTGTATTCCAACATTCAGTAGTATTGGGTATTGGGCTCCAATCTTACTTGTGACTTTACGTTTAATTCAAGGGTTTGCTTTTGGTGGAGAATGGGGAGGTGCTGTTATTTTAGTATCTGAGCACAGCCCGAACAATCGTCGTGGTTATTGGGCAAGCTGGCCACAGGCGGGTGTGCCACTGGGGAATTTAATAGCTACAATTATCCTTTTACTTTTGTCTAAAAACTTAAGCCCTGAGCAATTTATGGATTGGGGTTGGCGTGTAGCATTTTGGTTCTCAGCCGTTGTTGTACTAATTGGTCTTTGGATTCGTAAAAGTGTAGATGATGCCCCTGTTTTCAAAGAAGCACAAGAAAAACAAGCGCAATTAGAAAAACAACAATTAGGGATTATAGAAGTGGTTAAATACCACAAAAAAGCGATAATTGCAGGTATTGGAGCTCGTTTTGCAGAAAACATCTTATACTATATGGTGGTTACTTTCTCCATCAGTTATTTAAAACTCGTTGTCAATAAAGACACTACGCAAATCTTATTATTAATGTTTGGTGCTCATGCTATTCACTTTTTCTTCATTCCATTAATGGGTCACTTAAGTGATATTTGGGGGAGAAAGTCAATCTATATTACAGGAGCCGTTTTAACAGCGTTTTGGGGATTTATTGGGTTTCCAATGATGGATACAGGAAATGATTGGCTCATTATGTCTGCTATTACTCTTGGTTTATTCATTCAATCAATGACGTATTCGCCATACTCTGCATTAATGACAGAGTTATTTCCAACTCATATCAGATATACAGCCTTGTCCTTATGTTATCAAGTAGCACCAATTTTAGCAGGCTCATTGGCTCCATTAATTTCATTAAGTCTTTTAAATAAATTTAATAGCTCCATCCCAATTTCAATTTATTTGGTTATATCAAGTATCATTTCTATTTCATGTATCATGCTGGTGAAAGAAACAAAAGGAAAATCACTTACTTTTAAGAAAGCACAGTAAATAGGTTTACTAGCTATAACTGTTAAAATTATATACGATAAGCAATTTAAATATAGGTAACTAGTTCAATCAATATAAAGATGAGCATGTTTGATTTTTTTCAAAACATGCTCTATATTTACATTCTATTTTTAATCGAACTTTAACCCCTTTAATGCTTCAGCAAGGGCATTGTTCACAGGCTCCTCGTTGTTTTGTTGCTTTAAGTACTTTTGTACAGAGCGCTTGTCGACCTTGCCTCCGCCTTCTTTTTTGCGTCTTGCTTCAAAGGCAGATAATTTTTCACGATAGCCACATTTACAAACGAAAATTTGACCATCGCCTTCTCCACGAAGCTCTAATTTTTTATGACATTGTGGACAACGTGCATTTGTAGTGCGTGAGACATTTTTACGATGCCCACATTCGCGATCTTGGCAGACAAGCATTTTTCCTTTCTTGCCATTCACTTCAAGCATCGGTTTTCCGCAATCAGGACATGATTTGGTTGAGATATTATCATGCTTATACTTTTTGTCACTACCCTTAATCTCTGTAACAATTTCCTTTGTGTAATTTTTCATCTCGCTAATAAATATATCTTTTTTTAGCTTGCCCTTTGCAATAAGCTCAAGTTTTTGCTCCCAATCTGCTGTCAGGGCAGGGGATTTTAATTCCTCTGGCACTAGGTCGAGTAGTTGACGACCTTTAGAGGTAATATATATATCTTTGCCACCACGCTTTTCTATTAAGAAGGAATTGAAAAGCTTTTCAATAATATCTGCACGTGTTGCGACTGTACCAAGACCACCTGTAGATTTTAATGTGTCGGCTAATTTTTTATCATTCGTAGCCATATATTTTGTTGGGTTTTCCATTGCTGATAAAAGAGTAGCTTCGTTAAATCTAGCAGGTGGCTTTGTTTGACCAGAAGTTTGGGCAAGAAGCTTTACTTTTAACATATCGCCTTTATCAATGCAGGGCAGTATTTGCTCCTTGATGTCTTCAGCTGTGTCCTCATCATCAAAGCGATGCTCATAAACTTCCTTCCAGCCAGATGATAAAATCGTTTTTCCACGAGCAATAAAGCTTTCATCGCCAATTTTTGCACGAAGTGTGAGCTGTTCATATTCAAAAGCAGGCAGTAGCACAGCTAGGAAACGTTTTACAACAAGATCATAAATTTTACGTTCTTTATCAGAGAAAGCAGAATAATTTACATAGCCCTCTGTTGGAATAATCGCATGATGATCTGATACTTTACTATCATCGACAAAGGCCTTTGTTGGCTTGATTGGTTTAGTAAGCAGTTTATTAGCGATGGAGCGATATTCACCAATACCACATGCCTTTAAGCGTTCAGGTAGTGTGGCAACGATATCTTGAGAAATAAAGCGAGAATCCGTACGTGGATAAGTTAACACTTTATGTTGCTCATAGAGTTTTTGCATAATATTCAAGGTTTCTTTCGCTGAGTAGCCGAATATTTTATTGGCATCACGCTGTAATTCTGTTAAATCATAAAGGCCAGGTGCAAATGATTTTTTAGGTTTCTTTTCAATGTCCGCAACGATAGCATTGCTATTTCCTATTTTTTTCACCAGTGTATCGATTTTTTCTTTATCAAAGCTACGACTATTACCATTCTTGTCTTGCCATGTAAGCTTTAAGTTGTCAGTTGTTTGCGCTTCAATACCATAATAAGTTTGTGCCTTAAAGTTTTTAATTTCATCTTCACGCGCAGCAATTATCGCTACTGTTGGTGTTTGTACTCGTCCGCAATTCAACTGTGCGTTAAAGCGGGTAGTTAAAGCACGAGTAGCATTGAGTCCGATATACCAGTCTGCCTCTGAGCGAGCTACAGCAGAGGCATATAGATTATCATATGCTTTGCCAGGCTTTAGATTGGCAAAGCCATCTTTAATTGCCTTATCTGTAACAGAGGAAATCCATAAGCGTTTTAGAGGCTTTTTAATTTTCACTTTATCGAGTATCCAGCGTGCTACTAATTCACCTTCACGTCCAGCATCTGTAGCAATGATGACTTCACTGACATCATTACGTGTAAGCTGACTTTTGACCGCATTAAATTGCTTTCCAGTTTGCTTTATAACAGTTAATTTTAGTCGTTCAGGTAACATGGGTAGATCTTCAAGATTCCATGTTTTATATTTCACATCATAGCTTTCAGGGTCAGCCAGTGTCACAAGATGTCCAAGCGCCCAAGTAACAATGTATTTATCTCCCTCAAGGAAACTATTTCCTTTTTTATTACACTTCAGTACACGTGCGATATCACGTGCTACAGAAGGTTTTTCAGCGATTACTACGCTCTTTGCCATTGTTAACACCCTTTCATAGTTCCATGGTTTTAAATATAGCATAGGTTGAGTGGGTTCGCAGTTTAACTGCAATGGAAAATGGATTTGTTAGACAAAGAAATGGGAGGGAAGAAAATTTGTCATGAGGAGCAAAAAAAATTCATATGGTATGTATGTGTTTATAGGTTTTTAATTTCTGTTCCATGTAAATTTTATGCTCGCAATTTTATGAAAAATCTATTTTGTTGCTAGACACCAAATTTTGAGAATGCTATATTTATGTTGTCATAGTATTTTTATAATTAGGAAAAAATAGAATACTTTATGAATTTGAATGATTTTTCCTGATTATAAGGAGTGATGGAGTATAGAGCTAGATGAAGGATGATAGGTGCCTATGGTAAAGAAAACGTTAAAACAAAGAATTGTAGACGCTTCAGTTGAATTGTTTCAGCAAGATGGTTATCACAATGTAACTGTGGATCGTATTGTGGAATATATTGGAGCATCAAAGGGTGGATTTTATCATAATTTTAAATCAAAAGATGAATTGTTATATGAAATTCATGATGTCTTTATTTCATATGTTATTCAACAATCGCAAGATGCATATGACAAATACGATACACCCATCACACGTTTGTGTGCCATGCTGCAAACACTGACACAAGTATTTGATATGTATCAAGCACATATTACGATTTTTTATGAAGAAAGTCGTTCACTCTCAGATGAATATAGTGACATCATCCATAAAAAGAGAGATCACTATCGAGATATTTTACAAAAAGTGATAGCCGAGGGTCAGAAAGCAAAGGTTTTTCGTACTGAATTACCTTGTACGATTGTCACTATGGCAATTGTCGGGATGATTAACTGGACATACAAATGGTTTAAGCAATCAGGACCATTAACTATGGAGCAAATCACAGATGTTTTTACCGATATGGTATTACGTGCGATTGTGACAGAACAAGCCATGGAAGAAGCGAAGCAATTTATAATAAAGGGGTAGCCAGTAGGAGACACTGGTTTTATTATTTGTTTTTACAAACCGACTAGTCGGTATTTCACTGGAAGCAATCGTTCTTGAGCTACATCTACTATGGCAAATTAGACATTAGGGGGATTAGGGATGAATTTTGAATTAACAAAAGAGCAAGAAATGATTCGAGACATGGTGCGTGATTTTGCTGAGAAGGAGATTAAACCGTATGCTCGTGAGGTTGATGAGACATCAACAATGAGAATAGAGAGCTTTAAGAAGATGGCAGAACTAGGCTTATTGGGTATCCCGTTTCCTGAAGAATATGGTGGATCAGGTGGTGATACGGTGTCCTATGCTTTAGCTGTAGAGGAAATTGGTCGAGCATGTGGAGGCACGGGGTTAAGCTATGCAGCTGCTGTTAGCTTAGGAGCCTCACCAATTTACAACTTCGGTACGGAGGAACAAAAGCAAAAATGGTTAGTTCCATTAGCTAAGGGTGAGACATTAGGATCATTCGGTTTAACAGAGCCAAATGCAGGTTCAGATGCTGGTGGCACACGTACTACAGCTGTTATTGATGGTGATGACTACATCATTAATGGAGAGAAATGCTGGATTACCAATGCAGGATATGCTCGACAAATTATTGTAACTGCGGTAACGGGTAAACGTGAAGATGGTAAAAAGATTATTTCTTCTATTATTGTGCCAACAAACACACCAGGTGTAACAATCAACTGTAATTATGACAAAATGGGTGTACGTGGCTCCAATACATGTGAGATTGTGTTAGAAAATGTTCGTGTCCCAAGAACAAATCTATTAGGGGATGAAAAACGTGGCTTTAGCCAGTTTTTAAATACACTTGATGGTGGGCGTATTTCCATCGCTGCTCTTTCTGTTGGAATTGCACAGGCTGCCTATGAAAAGGCACTAAAATTCGCGAAGGAACGTGAGCAATTTGGTGCACCTATTTCAAAGCTACAGGCGATCCAATTTAAATTAGCTGATATGGCGATGGAAATAGAGCTTGCTCGTACGCTAGTACATAAAGCGGCATGGTTAAAAGATCAAAAGAAGCCATTTGGCAAAGAAGCTGCGATGGCTAAACTATTTGCTTCTGAAATGGGCTTCCGTACATGTAATCAAGCAATCCAAATTCATGGTGGTTCTGGATATATGAAAGAATACGATGTAGAACGCCATTTACGTGACATTAAGTTAATGGAAATCGGTGAAGGAACATCTGAAATTCAACGTCTCGTTATTTCTCGTCTAATTGGCTGTTAATCATCATCAATTAAGTTAAATAGCATAAATAAGGGGGATCTTCATGGCAGAACTTGTGTATCAAACAATTGGTCAATTGCTAGATGAACAATCAAAAAAGTACCCGCAGAATGAAGCATTGGTCTACGCTGACAGAAATTTACGCATGACTTATGAGCAGCTAAATCGTCAAGCACGATACGTAGCGAGAGGTTTAATGGCTCTTGGAATTGAAAAGGGAGATCATATCGCAGTATGGACGACGAATGTTCCTGAGTGGGTACAGCTTCAATTTGGTACAGGGAAGATGGGTGCTCCAATTGTTACGGTAAATACGAATTACCGTGCGAGTGAGTTGGAGTATCTATTGAAGCAATCTGATGCTAAAACGATTTTTTTAATTGAAAATTATCGAGACCATTCTTTTATCAATACACTGCAAGAGTTATGTCCAGAGCTTGAACATTGTGAACCAGGTAATTTGCAATCAAAGCGACTACCTTTATTAAAAAATGTTATTTTAATCGGTGAAACGAAATACCCCGGCGTACTAAATTGGTCAGACGTTTTAACTGCTGCCGAGCAAGTATCCGAGGAACAGCTAGATCAAAGAGAGCACTCTCTACACTATGATGATGTCATTAATATTCAATATACGTCTGGTACAACAGGCTTTCCTAAGGGTGTAATGTTAACGCATTTTAATTTAGTCAACAATGCTGTCAACATTGCTGAATGTATGCGTTTAACTGCAGAGGATCGTCTATGTATCCCAGTTCCATTTTTCCATTGCTTTGGTTGTGTCATAGGGACATTAGCCATTACTACGAGTGGTGGAACGATGGTACCAGTGCAGGAATTTTCACCTGAAGAGGTACTCAAAACCGTTCAACAAGAGAAATGTACTGCATTACATGGCGTGCCAACGATGTTCATTAGTGAACTGAATTTACCGAATTTTTCATCTTTCGATCTTTCAACTTTACGCACAGGAGTCATGGCTGGCTCAAACTGTCCAATTGAGGTCATGAAAGCGGTCATTGAGAAAATGGGGATGAAAGATATTACAATTTGCTATGGTCAAACAGAATCATCACCAGTTATTACGCAAACAAGAACGGAGGACCCGTTAGTGTTGAAGGTGGAGACGGTCGGCCGCGCATTACCTAACCTAGAAGTAAAGATTGTTGTTCCTGGTACAACGGAGGAAGCACCGACGAATGAACAGGGAGAGCTATGTACGAGGGGCTATCATGTGATGAAGGGCTACTATAAAAACCAAGAGGAAACAGATCTTGCGATTGACGAGGATGGTTGGTTGCACACAGGTGATTTAGCAACAATGGATGAAGCCGGTTTTATCCGTGTAACAGGTCGTTTGAAGGATATGATCATTCGTGGTGGCGAAAACCTATATCCTCGTGAAATTGAGGAGTTCCTTTATACACATCCTAAAATTTCAGATGTTCAGGTTGCAGGTGTCCCTGACCCTGTCTATGGTGAGGAAGCGGCAGCTTGGATTGTGTTAAAAGAAGGAGAACAGGCAACAGAGGAAGAAATCCGAGATTATTGTCGGGATAAAATTTCTAGACATAAAATTCCTCGCCATATCTTCTTTATTGATAACTATCCAATGACTGCATCAGGAAAAGTTCAAAAATATAAATTACGAGAAGATTTTGTTATGACCGTAAAGTAAGGAGGGACAGTGGATATGTTCAATAAGGTATTAATTGCAAATCGTGGGGAGATTGCTAGACGTGTGATCAGAACATGCAAGCGCCTAAATATTCATACGGTTGCTATCTATTCAGAGGCAGATGCTGAAAGCCTACATGTGAAAGATGCAGATGAGGCTTTCTGTGTAGGGAAGCCACCTGTTGCACAGAGCTATTTAAACATCGACCGCATTCTTGAAATTGCACTAGAAAGTGGCGCAGAGGCTGTTCATCCTGGCTATGGTTTACTATCAGAGAATGCAAATTTTGCGAAACGTTGTACAGAGGCAGGTTTAGTGTTTATCGGGCCAAGTGCAGATGTGATCGCTTCAATGGGCAGTAAACTAGAGGCACGTAAAACAATGAAAGCTGCTGGCGTGCCTATTGTAGAGGGTGTAGAAGCGCCTGTGAAAGATGTGGAAGAAGCCACTGACATAGCGGAGCGTTTAGGCTATCCCATTATGTTAAAGGCATCAGCAGGCGGGGGCGGTATCGGTATGCAGCTAGTTGAAAATGCCGAGGAACTGGCCAAAGCTTTTGAGGGCAATCAAAAGCGTGCACAATCATTCTTTGGTGATGGCACGATGTATATGGAGCGATTCATTGCTAACCCTCACCATGTCGAAGTGCAGATTATTGCAGATCATCAGGGCAATGTTGTTCCGTTATTTGAACGTGAATGCTCTATTCAACGAAGAAATCAAAAAGTAGTAGAAGAAGCACCATCACCGTTTATTTCACAAGAGACAAGAGAAAAAATGCTAGAAGCGTCGGTAAAGGCGGCGAAGCATATTGGTTATGTCAATGCTGGAACAATTGAGTATTTGGTTGATGAAGATCAAAACTTTTATTTCTTAGAAATGAATACAAGATTACAGGTAGAGCATCCCGTAACAGAGGAAATTACGAAGCTTGATTTAGTAGAAGAGCAATTAAAAATTGCGGCAAAACAACCGCTTGCATTTACTAGAGAAAGTATGATTAAAGAAGGGCATGCGATTGAAGTGCGGATATACGCTGAAAATCCTTCGACATTCTTCCCTTCTCCAGGCACTATTACAACTCTTGAATTACCGACAGGTGAAGGAGTGCGACATGAATGTGGTGTAGAGTCTGGTTCAGTGGTCACACCATTCTATGATCCAATGATTAGTAAATTGGTGGTGTGGGGAGAAACGAGAGCGATTGCCTGTGAGAGATTAACGCAAGCACTAAAGGCGTATAAAGTCGAGGGTATTCAAACGAATATTCCGATGTTGTTAAAAACCGTCACTCATGAGCAATTTTTAAAAGGCTATACAACGACTAAATTTGTAGAGCAATATTATTTACCGCAATTAGCAGAAACCAAATAACAATTTTCATGTATTCGTGCTTCCATAGAAGGACGAATGCATGATTAAAAAAATAGGAGTGAATGATTATGGCAACAGTAAAAGCAAGCATGGCAGGAACAGTATGGAAAATCGTAGTAGCAGAGGGCGAGAAAGTGACAGCAGGTCAAGATGTAGCCATTTTAGAATCGATGAAAATGGAAATTCCAATTGCAGCAGAAGAGGATGGCGTCGTGACGAAAATCATTGCCAATGAGGGAGACTTCATTAACGTTGATGATGATATTTTAGAAATTGAATAAGAGGAGGCTTCTTTATGCAGCTACCTAAGCAAGTCATAATCAAAGAAGTTGGTCCCCGTGATGGCTTACAAAATGAAAAAACGCATATTTCAACAGCTGATAAAGTACAATTAGTTAATTTATTAAGTCAAACAGGATTAAATTATATTGAAGTGACATCGTTTGTGCATCCGAAATGGATTCCTCAATTGGCAGATGCAGTCGAGGTTCTGCAAGCCATTAAAAGACATAAGGATATTACCTATGCAGCACTTGTACCCAATATGCGTGGCTTAGAACGTGCATTACAGGCTGAAGTAGATGAAGTAAGTATTTTTATGTCTGCTAGTGAAAGTCATAACCAAAGTAATATTAATAAAACGATAGAAGATACATTTCCCATATTAGAGGAAGTTGTGGTAGGAGCTAAGGCTGCAAAGAAACATGTTCGAGGCTATATCTCAACGGTTATTGGTTGTCCCTATGAGGGGTATATCCATCCTGATAAGGTACGACGAGTAACGGAAAAATTATTGGAGATGGGTGTGACTGAAATATCGCTTGGCGACACAATTGGTGTTGGTGTACCGACGCAGGTTGAATTTCTTTTAGAGGAATTACTAAAAAGATATCCTGCTGAAAGATTTGCCATGCATTTTCATGATACGCGTGGAACAGCACTAGCTAATATTATGAAATCCTTAGAAATGGGTATTTCTAAGTTTGATAGTGCGCTTGGTGGGCTAGGGGGCTGCCCATATGCTAAGGGTGCCTCAGGCAATGTAGCCACAGAAGATTTATTGTATTTATTCGATGAGATGGGCATTGAAACAGGAGTAGATCGACAAAAGGTGCTAGAGGCGGCACTCTTTATTGAAGAGAAATTAGGCAAAGCTGTTGCATCGAAGCAAATGGCTATTGTCCGTAATGAAAGGAGTGCAAATCAACGATGACACAACTCGTTCGTTTTGAATTACTAGAGGGTAGTATTGGACTTATTACTCTTTCAAGACCAGAAGCCGCTAACGCTATGTCGGTTCAATTACTTCATGAACTGTCTGACACGCTTGATCAAATCAATGGAGATCCAGCAGTGCGCGTAGTCCTTCTAACAGGTGCAGGCGAAAAGGCATTTTGTGCAGGTGCTGATTTAAAGGAACGTAAAGGAATGTCCGATCGACAAGTGAAGCAGATTGTGCAGCTGATTGGCGCCACTGTGGCAAAAGTTGAAATGCTTGCACAGCCTGTCATTGCTGTCCTAAATGGCGTAGCCTTTGGCGGAGGCTTGGAGTTGGCACTAGCTTGTGATTTACGCATTGCGGGTACACATGTAAAGCTAGGTCTAACAGAAACATCGCTCGGTATTATTCCAGGAGCTGGGGGAACACAACGACTTCCACGTCTAATTGGTCTTGGCAAAGCAAAGGAATTAATTTATACAGCACGTAGGCTGAATGCCGAAGAAGCTAAACATTATGGCATTATCGAGTATGTTTATGAAGGACATGAGGTATTAGAGAAGGCACAACAGCTTGCACTGGAAATGGCAAAAAACGCACCACTCTCTTTAGTGCAAGCCAAAGTTGCGATCAATCAAGGTGTTGAGGTAGATTTAGCTACCGGGTTAAAAATTGAATCACTTGCATATAGTGCACTGATCCCAACAGAAGACCGATTAGAGGGCTTACTTGCCTTCCAAGAGAAGCGAGCGCCACAATATTCAGGGAAATAAAACGCCAAGAAATAATTTTGGTGTAATCGATTGGGCAAAGGGAGGAAATAAACATGAGCAATATCTCGACAGAAAATACGCCACCTACAATGAAAGATAAAATTCTAGCAGGTGGATTACCAAAATATCATGACAAAAATGCACAGCAAGGTAAGCTATTTGTACGTGAGCGTCTTGAACTATTACTTGATGATGGTCTTCAATCAGAGGATGGGCTCTATGCGAACTGTTTAGCAGGGGATTTACCAGCAGATGGTGTTGTCACTGGTATTGGTAAAATTCATGGTCGCACGGTTTGTGTGCTAGCCAATGATTCAACGATTAAAGCGGGTTCTTGGGGAAAACGCACAGTTGAAAAAATGATTCGCATTCAAGAAACTGCTGAAAAGTTGAATTGTCCATTACTCTATTTAGTAGATTCAGCAGGTGCACGTATTACAGATCAGCTAGAAATGTTCCCAGGACGTAGAGGTGCAGGACGCATTTTCTACAACCAAGTCAAGCTGTCAGGAAAAGTTCCGCAAATTTGCTTATTATTCGGTCCTTCCGCAGCAGGCGGTGCCTATATCCCTGCATTTTGCGATATCGTTGTGATGGTAGAAGGGAATGCTTCCATGTATTTAGGATCTCCTCGTATGGCCGAAATGGTTATCGGTGAGAAAGTGGATTTAGAAACAATGGGTGGCGCAAAAATGCACTGTTCCGTTTCTGGTTGTGGAGATGTGCTTGTTAAAACAGAACAGGAGGCCATTACTTATGCGCGTAAATATTTGGGTTACTTCCCGAATAACTATGCAGAACGCAGCAAGGTAGAGGCACCTAAACCACCGGCTACATTTGATAAATCTATTGAAGAATTAATTCCTAAAAACCAAAATGTTCCATTTGATATGTATAAGCTAATTGATCGTATTATCGATGAAGATTCGTTTTGTGAGGTCAAGAAATTATTTGCACCCGAATTAATTACAGGCCTTGCACGAATTAATGGACAATCAGTTGGCATTATCGCTAACCAACCACGTGTCAAGGGAGGCGTGCTATTCCATGATTCTGCTGATAAAGCGGCGAAGTTTATTTCCCTTTGTGATGCATTCAATATACCGCTGTTATTCCTAGCAGACGTTCCAGGCTTTATGATTGGTACTCAGGTAGAAAAAGCAGGAATCATCCGTCATGGTGCTAAAATGATTTTTGCCATGAGTGAGGCAACTGTTCCTAAGCTAACGGTCATTGTGCGTAAAGCGTATGGTGCAGGATTATATGCGATGGCTGGCCCTGCGTTTGAACCAGACTGCTGTATTGCATTATCAAATGCACAAATTGCCGTAATGGGACCAGAAGCTGCTGTCAATGCCGTCTATGCCAATAAAATTGCAGAACTTCCAAAAGAAGAACAAGCAAGCTTCATTGCCGAGAAACGTAAAGAATATCAAGAGGAAATTGATGTGTATCGTTTAGCTTCAGAGCTTATCATTGATGATGTGATTGAACCTAATGAGCTACGTAAGGTACTAGAAAATCGCTTAGAACTTTATATGTCAAAATACTTATTATTCTCACAACGTAAGCATGGGGTAAACCCAGTTTAAACATACTTATTGCAAGGCTGTCTCTGCTGCTAGGAGACAGCTTTTTTGGATGATAATTTTTTTCAGCTACTTGCAAGCTATAGTTGAGCATATTAAAATATGGGAAGGAATAAAGGGAAGTGGGTGTTAAGCTTGTCTAAAAACAACATAGCGGATGTTCAGAATAATGCCAAGCTCCCATTACCATATCGGGATGTCATTGATACATATTATTTGCCGCTAAAGATCGCAGGTTGGATTTTATTTAGTATCTATTCATTTATGGCTTTTTATAAATTGGTTATTGATCGCTTAGTAGATGTAGTCGTCGTTTTATTTAAAGGAGATTACTCGATAGGTGACTTAGGATTGTTTGATTATAGTAGTTGGCGGTTAACTACTAATTTTATTCCCTTCGAAACGATTCTCCGTTATATAAACTACTCTCAATATTTTAATTGGGAAATTATAATCGTTAACTTACTTGGCAACTTATTAATTTTTACGCCAATGGGCTTTTTACTGCCATTACTATCGAAGAAATTCCGAAAAGCGTGGGTTATTATTTGTTTAGGCTTTTTTTCTAGTCTTGCTGTCGAAACCGTTCAATTTATTTTTACCGTCGGCTCTGCGGATATTGATGATTTAATTTTAAATACAATTGGTGCATGGCTTGGTTACTTAGCTTATAAAGGTATATTGATTAGACCCAAAAAATGAGAAAGACAGTCCAGAATGAGGGGCTGTTTTTTTACGTCGATTAACACTGTTTGATTAGTGTATATGGTAATAAATTTTATTGAAAATAGTATGGAGTTAATAAATGAATGTGAAAAATATTGGCTTTATAAGAGTCTTTATACCTAATTTCGAAAATAGTTAGTATCTCTTTAGGAGGTTAGTAGTAATTAGTGCTTGAATTTAATAGTGAAAATTCCGATAATGAGTGTACAGAAACTATTCAAATGGTATAGATAGAGTGTAAGTAAGTATGTTCATATCTATTATCTAATTAGCATATGAAGATAGAAGGGCGAGGTGAAAACTATGAAAATATCAAATTTAATGGAACAAGAAAGAATTTCATCGCAGCATAATCGTAAAAAGATATTGCAACGTAAAGAGGCGGGAGATGCATATAGAAAAAATGCGATGTATTTCCAGCCAAAGAAAAACCCACTATTGATTGAACTGGAAAATCTACTGTTAGGACGTACTGACCAGGATTTATATGAACAGCAACAAGTAGAGTCGAAAGAAGTAACGCCTCAACAGCAAGCCATTATGGAAGATTTGCAGCAAACAGAAAAGAATGTACGTGCCCATGAGCAAGCTTATAAAGTAGGAATGAATGATAACGCTGATTCCTCGGATATATCCGATTCAGAGCTAAATGACACACTGCAAATTTTAGAGCAGGTACGTAATGCAGCATTGTCATCAGCAGAGCCTTCTCCACAAGATTTACGTGTGGCACAAAGCGTTGATGCTCAAATACAGCATATGTTAAATGAATCAAGTTTTGAAGATGTTATCACTAACGAAGGCGAACCATCCTTTGTACGTGACATTATTGAAGTGAAGGTTCCTGAACGTTTCTCGAAGGAATTGAAATTGGATCCATTTGCAGATACAATTTTCGGTAAGAACTATGAGACTGCATTCAGGTTAAGAGCATTCAAACAGGCATCGGAAAGATATGCGGCTCACGTTCAAATGACGAAAAATGGCTATCGCCCAGACAAGGATTCTATGTTCTCTTTGATAGCCTGATGCTGTAGATTGGAGATTGTTGACATGGCAAAGGCAAAGCATGCGAAAACGAATGCAATTCGATTATTAGAACAACAAAAAATTCATTTTGATGTGATTGAATACGAAACCGGGGATGGTCAAGTTGATGGTGTTTCTGTAGCTGAGAAAATTGGTCAGCCTGTTGCTCGGGTATTTAAAACATTAGTAGCAAAAGCAAGTGCACAAAAGTTATTTGTATTTGTCATTCCTGTAGCCGAGGAGCTGGACTTAAAAGCAGCTGCAAAGGTAGTTGGAGAAAAGAAAATTGAAATGTTAGCGGTAAAAGATCTACTTGGCCATACCGGTTATGTTCGTGGTGGATGTTCACCAGTAGGGATGAAGAAGTTATATCCAACGGTCATTGATGCATCTGCTCAAGATCAAGGAAGCATAATCGTTAGTGCTGGGAAAATTGGTATGCAAATTCATGTTCAAGTAGAAGATCTGAAAAATATAACAAAGGCACAACTTGCCTCAATTACAACTACCCATGAGTGAGAAAATGGGTAGTTTTTTATGTGGTAAGATGAACGGTTTAGTTCAAGCACTATAGCTTAATTTTTGTTGAAAGTATGATACAGTAATAGCAATATATTCATAGAGAGAAGGATAAGGAATGCGTAGAATAATGGGGTGGCGTTGGACCTTTTTTATTGGTGGCTTAATTGTGATGTCACTTGGCATCACGATGTCGATAAAAGGAAAAATTGTTGGGACAAGCCCGTGGGATGTTTTACATGTGGGTCTATTCCAAAATTTTGGTTTAAGTATTGGTACTTGGTCTATTGTAACAGGACTCTTTATAGTTGCTTCAACATCCATTGTATTGCGTCAATGGCCAAAGATAGGCACTTGGCTCAATATGCTACTAATCGGCTCATTCATTGATGTATTTAACTGGATGTTGCCCTCAACGGATGTATATGGCTTACAAATTACATATTTTATTATTGGTTTATTTGTTTTGAGCTTTGGCTGTGGGATGTATATCGCACCGAATATGGGCGCAGGACCAAGGGATACCTTAATGATGATACTTGTCGAAAAGTTTGGCGGATCTATTAAAACAGCAAGAATGGGAATTGAAGTACTCGTAACCATTGTTGGCTGGCTACTAGGAGGACCAGTTGGAGTAGGGACAGTATTAATCGCGCTAACTTCAGGCTATATTGTGCAATATTCATTACCGTATTGTCGTAAAATATTAATGAAATGTATTGGGAATATTGAAGGCATGAAGCCATTTTATTAAATCATGAAGCTACTTAGATCTGTAAAGGATAGAAGTAGCTTTTCATTTTTTTTAGCGTTCCTTCATATAATGCAGGGCAGAAGCTAAAGGAGGAACGACATTTGAACGGAAATGTAACGTATTATTTTGGACACGCATTGACTGGGCAAGGTGTGAAAAATTTATATAAAGAAATGATGGAAGAAGCGGCTCTCGTTTATTTTTTGCAAGGGCCCGCTACCTTTAAAGGTTCAGAACTGTTAAAAGAACTAGGATATTTTTATGTGAAACAGGGCTTTGCTGTTGAGTGGTTTAAGCATGCTTTATTAGAAGAGGTTGTAGAAGCCGTTTATGTAAAAGGCTGTAACAGACTTTTTGTATGGGCTTCTGAGTGGAATATCGAGCCAACTTTCCTCGGTACAAAGCATCGTGTCATGTCTTTCTATGATTGTTTAGAGGACATACAGCTTGAAAAGGTTGGAGAACAGCTTGCAGAGGCGATACAGGAGCGGGCAACTTGGCGTGAAAAATGCATAGCGAAACTGGATCAAGCAATCAAGCTTCATGATGACTGGGAGGTTGTCACACAAAGCTGTATGAACTGGCAGGCATTAAATGAACAGGTGGAAAATTTAAAGACGGAAGTGTTCCAATCCATTGTTTTGAATAAAACGGGCATGCGGACACATCGTTTACTTGGAACGTTAACTCCTAGAGGTGCGGAAAATACAGTGGATAGTATCACCAAAAGTATCACGACTCGCTTCATGATTAAAGGCAAGCCAGGCACAGGTAAATCTTCATTAATGAAAAGCTTAGCGGATGAGGCAAATGCAAGAGGGCTTGATGCGCAAATTATTTGGTGTGGCTTAGATGCGGGATCTGTGGATATGGTCATTATCCCAGAGCTCAATTTCTGTATCTTTGATAGCACAGAGCCCCATATCTTTGATCCAGAGGATGGTAGGTTAGGGGATAAGATTTTTGATATTGGGCAACATTGTGCGCTTTCAGAGGAAGCAGAGACTGCGATTGAGGCAGTCCGAGCACAATACAAAGAAGCTATACAGGATGCGATGGGTCATTCCAAACGATATGCAGAAGCTGAATATACCGTTCGGCGTTTATTAGATCATTGTCTATCTGCCTCTTTATGGCGAGAAAAAACAGCGCCACTATTCGAAAGATTAACAAAGTAATGTAGCTAATGGCTTGCATGTGCTAAACTAGGAGCGAGAACAGTTTTCCTAGGAAAGGATGATACGCTTGTCTAAAGTATTGAATGCATTTTTAGATGAAAACCTACAAGCCCTACATGAACAAGGCTTATACAATGAAATCGATCCAGTAGAGGGAGCAAATGGGCCGATTATTCAGGTCCGTGGCAAAAATCTTGTTAACTTATCCTCTAACAACTATCTTGGTTTAGCAACAAATGAAGAATTAAAGCGTATTGCCAAAGAGACAATTGATAAATACGGTGTTGGAGCAGGTGCTGTTCGTACAATCAATGGGACACTTGACTTGCACGTTAAATTAGAAGAAAAGCTTGCGGAATTTAAAGGAACAGAAGCGGCTATTTCTTATCAATCTGGCTTTAATTGTAATATGGCTGCTATTTCGGCTGTAATGGATAAAAATGATGCCATTCTATCTGATCAATTGAACCATGCCTCTATTATTGACGGCTGTCGTTTATCAAAAGCGAAAATCATTGCATTTAATCACTCCGATATGGATGATTTACGTGCTAAGGCAAAGGCGGCAAAGGAATCAGGCTTATACAATAAAATCATGGTTATCACAGATGGTGTGTTCTCAATGGATGGTGATATTGCTAAACTACCTGAAATTGTGGAAATTGCTAAAGAGTTTGATTTAATAACGTATGTGGATGATGCACATGGTTCAGGTGTAACAGGTAAAGGAAAAGGAACTGTGAAGCATTTTGGATTAGAAAAAGAAATTGACTTCCAAATTGGCACATTATCAAAAGCCATTGGTGTAGTAGGTGGCTATGTAGCAGGTAAGAAAAATTTAATTGATTGGCTAAAAGTTCGCTCACGCCCATTCCTATTCTCAACAGCGTTACCGCCAGGTGATGTTGCCGCTATTACAGCAGCTGTGCAAATGCTGATTGATTCAACAGAGCTACACGATAAGCTGTGGGATAATGGAAACTATTTAAAAGCGGGACTTGAGAAGCTTGGCTTTAATATTGGTGCGTCTGAGACACCAATTACACCATGTATCATTGGAGATGAAAAGTTGACACAGGAATTTTCAAAACGTTTATTTGAAGAAGGCGTTTATGCAAAATCGATTGTCTTCCCAACAGTTCCAAAGGGTACAGGTCGCGTTCGGAATATGCCAACAGCGGCACATACAAAAGAAATGCTTGATAATGCAATTGCGATTTACGAGAAGGTTGGTCGTGAATTAGGCGTTATTCAATAAGAAAAAGGCTTCCTCCTAGATGGGGAAGCCTTTTTTGCGTGATAGAAATGAAAAAGTGCAGGATAGAGTCAAAAAAGTGACTGATAGAAGCTTAAATGTAACTGATAGCGATCTAAAACTAGATAATCGCTTTATTTTGAGCCAATAATTTTGGCTGCCTTGAGCTGTTGAATATCTGGATCAGAAATATTTAATGCCTGTAAAACTTCCTCATTATGTTGCCCTAAAGTAGGAGCTGCACTTGTTAGCTGTCCAGGTGTTTGCGAGAATTTGGCTGGGAAGCCTAGTGTTCGCATTGGTCCGGCAGTTGGGTGCTCATAGGACAGTACCATGCCACGCTCTAGAATATGTGGATCATTCAATGTTTGATCGTAGGAATAGATTGGGCTAGATGGTACGCCGTATTTATCTAAAAGTTCGAGCCAGTAGGTAGCCTTATGCTTGATTAGCTCGCTTTCAATTTCCGCTTCCAGCTCCTTCACATGTTGGGCACGTGAATAGTTGGTAGCAAAGAGGGGATTGTCTAACCAATCAGGTCGATTGACAACCTTAGCCGCGAAAATCTCCCATAGCTTTTGATTGCCAGCACCTACTAGAATATAGTCATCCTGTGTTTTGAAACCTTGATAGGGCGCGGATACACGATGGGCTGTTCCTGTTCGCTCAGGTAGCTCACCTTGTCCGAAATAAGCAGCAGCCTCCCAAACAGTCCATGCAAGACCCGACTCCACTAAGGAAACATCAATATATTGTCCTTCGCCACTACGAAGCTTATAAATATAGGCCATTAAAATGGACTGTAAGGCTGTTTGAGCAGCAGCAATATCATTCACCGCAAAGCCAACTTTTACAGGTCGGCCATCTGCTTCACCTGTCATATGCATTAAGCCGCTCAGACCCTGTGCCATAATATCATAGCCACCCTTTTGACTATAAGGACCTGTTTGACCATAGCCTGAAATAGAACAGTAAATAAGGCCAGGATTGATGGTTTTTAATGTGTCATAATCAATACCCAGCTTTTTCGTGACACCTGGTCGATAATTTTCAACCAATACATCAACAGATTGAATCAGTTCTTTAAATAAAGCCAGTCCCTCAGCAGTTTTTAAATTGATGCAGACACCTTTTTTATTACGATTAACCATCATGTACATATGACTTTCTTCATTAACGAAAGGACCCATTGTACGGGTATCGTCTCCATTTGGGTATTTTTCAATTTTAATAACTTCTGCACCCATATCTGCTAACACCATGGTGCAATAAGGGCCTGCTAAGACTTGTGATAAATCGACAACCTTTAATCCTTGTAATGCTTGTTTCATTTAACCTCAGTCCCATCCTGTTTGACTAATGTGATGTTGCGTAATCCTTTGACAGAGGTGGCACCTGCTAATGCGATGGAAACCTTTAATTCATCATAAAGATTGGTCATCACCTTTTCGACACCTTGTTGTCCTTCAAGAGCTAGCCCATAGACGAAAGGACGTCCAATTGCAACGGCATCCGCTCCTAAAGCAAGTGCTTTTAAGGCATCCATGCCACGATATACACCACTATCTAATATAATAGGAATTTGTCCATTCACAACTTTTGCAATAGCAGGAAGGGCATCAAGTGAACCAATAACGCCATCTAATTGACGGCCACCGTGGTTTGATACAATAATGCCATCAATCCCATTGTCGATAGCTAGCTTCGCATCTTCAGGATGTAATATTCCCTTCAATAGTATAGGAAGGTTTGTACGTTTTTTTAATTCTCGAACATGCGCCCAATTAAGAGTTGGGTGGAAGACATTTTGCAAGACACCTTGTACATAGGACTCAAATGAATCATCAGGTAAAGTGGCAGTAAAAACGGGATCATTCATATAATTGCCTCGTGCATAGCCTAGCTTCAATGGTGAAAATTGATTGCGGACATCTTCTTCGCGCCAGCCAAGCATTACGGTATCGACAGTTAAAACGATTGCTTCAAATCCCGCTGCCTCCGCACGTGCAGCCATACTAAAAGCAATTTCTTCATTAGTAGACCAATATAATTGAAACCACTTTGTTGCAGAAGGAGCAGCTTGAGCAACTTCTTCAAGAGCATAAGTGGAAACAGTGCTTTGAATATAAGGGATATTTAAATTCTGGGCGGCACGTGCAACGGCAAGCTCACCTTCATCGTGAACCATTCCGTTCATGCCAACAGGAGCAAAGAGCAAAGGGGTTGGATATGTTTTACCAAACAAATGAATTGATGTATCAACGTTTGACACATCATTTAAAAAGCGGGGAACAATGGAATACTTCTCAAAAGCTGCACGATTATTGCGCAGTGTTTGTTCACCACCAGCACCTGAACGGATGTAGCCAAAAGGTCCAGCTTCGATTTTTTCCGCTACGGCCTTTTCTAAATCTGCAAAGCAAATGGGGAAGGGGGCTTGTGCAGTGATATTTTTTAAGAGTAGATCGCCATCAGTTGTGTTTGTCATCGTTACTACCTCACTTATTTATTGAAAATAGGCTTTCTTTTATTTAAAAAGGCTTGAATACCTTCGTTATAATCGTCTGAACTAAATGAATCCAAAACTAACTGTGCCAGCTCATCGCTTTCTTCATTTTCACCATCTACAATCGCCTGGATAATTTTTTTGATGCCTGCGTTTGCAATGGATGATTTACTTAATAGATGTTCAGCGAATTGCAGTGTGGCATCTTCAATATCCTCTGGCTCATGTAGGGCCGTGATTAAACCAATGTTTTTTCCTTCTTCAGCTGTAAAAATGTTGGCTGTGTATAAAATTTCCTTTGCCTTAGCGACACCAACAATATTGATGAGACGTTTCGTGCTTTCTAAATTATAGACAATACCTATGTTTGCAGCGGTGATACCTAGCTTACTCTTAGGTGTTGCTATTCTAAAATCACAAGCATTTGCTAACTCTAAGCCACCGCCAATTGCTAAGCCCTGGATCATAGCAATTGTAGGATGCGGAAATTTATAGAGGGCATCGATTGCCTTTAAAGCCAAATCATTATAGGCTTTGGCATTGTCTGCAGCATAACGAATATCTAAAAACTCGCTAATATCAGCACCAGATGAAAAGGCTACTTCATTGACACCGCGGACAATCAAGAGCTTGATAGAAGAATCTACACGTAGCTGTTCAAGATGGTCTACTATAGCTTGAAACATTGCCTTTGAAAACGAATTTCGTTTATCAGGGCGATTTAATACTAACGTTGCAATATAGCCATTTTTCTCTACATAAATTTCCTTTGTCATCTTCATTCTCCTCTTAATCTTTTTTCAATTTCGCAGCGAAGCGGTTGCCGATAGATTGAATGCTTTGCACAAGGATGATTAAGATAAAGACAGTTGCATACATCACATCAACCTCATAGCGTAAATGACCATAACGATAGGCAAGGTCACCTAATCCGCCAGCACCAACCATTCCTGCCATTGCCGTTGCACCAATTAATCCAATTGTGGCAATCGTTAAGCCTAAAATAATCGATGGACGAGCTTCACGTAATAGTACATGCCAAATAATATGACGACGTTTAATACCCATGGCTGTGTAAGCTTCTACCACTCCTGAATCCACTTCTAAAAGCGCAGATTCCATCAATCGTGCAATATAAGGAGCTGTGTAAACAACTAACGGAACGATTACACCTTTAACACCAATTGTTGTACCAACAATTAACTTGGTAAAAGGTAAGATGAAGAATAATAAAATGATAAATGGCACAGAGCGGACAATATTGATGAATAGATTAAAAAACTGATAGAAAAATTTATTTTCAAAGGATTGTCCTGGTCGTGTTAAAACGATTAATAGCCCTAATGGAATACCAATTAGAATGGAGAACAACAATGAAATTCCGACCATTTGAAATGTTTCGATAATTGCTTTGCCAATAACATCTGACCAATCTGTAAAGAAACTTTGGATACTACTCATTGAACGCACCTCCTAATTCTTCCACTGCCACGCCATTTTCCGAAAAATAAGTTAGCGCCTTTTGGACAATCTGCGTCTCGCCATGTAGATGCACCACAATATTGCCGACAATGCCGTTTTTTAATTCAATAATATTAGCCGTTAAAATATTTGGTTGCACATCGTATACCTTAGTGACTTCTGCTAATAATGGCTTACCAGTGCTTTCACCAAGGAATGTTAAACGGATTACACTACCTGAAACATTTAATTGCTCAATAAGAGAAGGGGATAAGTTACGTTGTGAAATTGTATTTAAAAACTTTCGCGTTGTAGGGTGCTTCGGTTTTGCAAAAAGTTCAATAGCTGTGCCAAATTCCACAACTTTCCCTGATTCTAGAACAGAAACCTCATCGCAAATTTTTTGAATCACATTCATTTCATGTGTAATGAGCAGAATCGTAATGCCTAATTCACGGTTAATTTTTAACAACAATTCAAGAATGGCTTCCGTTGTCTCAGGGTCAAGTGCACTTGTTGCTTCGTCACTAAGTAAAATCTCTGGCTCCTGTGCCAAGGCACGTGCAATAGCCACACGTTGTTTTTGACCACCTGAAAGTTGATTTGGGTAACTATCTAGTTTATCTGTTAAGCCTACAATTTCAGCATATTTAGCTACACGGTTTTTTACTTCCGTCTCTTTATAGCCTAGTAGCTTTAAGGGAACGGCAATATTATTGTAAACTGTTGCTGTTTTTAATAGATTAAAGTGCTGGAAAATCATCCCGATTTTTTGGCGTGTTTGACGTAATTCATGAAGAGAAAGGGTCGTAATGTCTACATTGTCTATCACTACTTTTCCTGCTGTAGGACGTTCTAGTAGATTAACACAACGAATGAGTGTACTTTTACCAGCACCACTATAGCCGATCACACCATGAATTTGTCCCTTTTTTACATGAAGATTGATCCCATCCACAGCTTTAATGATGCCTTTTTTCGACTTGAATTCTTTTGAGATATTTTGTAATTGAATCATGCGATTGTTTGCTCCTTTCTCAACCTTCTAAAAAGCAAGAATCTGCTCGTCTTCCCATAGAGGAATTTCGGCAGATTCTTCGGCTTATAGAAGCTTCCTGAATGTATTACCAGCTAGGGATTACTGAACCTTTGAATTCTTCTTCGATGAATTGACGTACTTCATCAGATTGGTAAGCCTCAACGAACTTTTTAATTGTTGGGTCATTTTCATTTTCAGCGCGTACGACAATGTAGTTCACGTATGGAGAGTCAGTAGATTCCAATAAAATAGAGTCGTCTTTAGGGTTAATGCCAGCTTCTAATGCAAAGTTTGTATTAATAGCTGCTACATCTACTTCACTAAGCTGTTTAGGAATTTGAGCTGCCTCTAATTCAATGAATTTTAAATTCTTTTTGTTTTCTTCTACATCACGGATTGAGGCTGTTAAGTCTGCGCCATCTTTTAGCTTAATATAGCCAGCTTCTTGTAAAACAAAGAGGGCACGTGCTCCATTCGTTGGGTCATTTGGTAGGCCAAACGTTGCACCATCCGGAATGTCATCAAAGGATTTATATTTTTCAGAGTAGATACCCATTGGATTCAAAATCGTTTTGCCCACTGGGACTAAATCTGTATCATGATCTTTATTAAATGTATCGAGGAAAGGTTCGTGTTGATAGCTGTTCGCATCAAGATCACCTTCAGCTAAGGAAGTATTAGGTAAAACATAGTCAGAAAATGATTTTAGCTCTACTTCTAGCCCTTTTTCTTTTGCTACTTTAGCTGCTACTTCTGCAATTTGCTCATGTGGACCAGAAGTGACACCTACGACGATTTTCTTTTCATCAATTGCCTCAGCTTGGCCTTTACTATCTTCTTTAGAGCCACAACCTGCTAGAGCTGCTACTAATGTTAAACTTGCTAAACCTACTAAAAATTTATTTTTCTTTTTCATGAAAACTACCTCCAAGATTGTTTTTATCGGTTTTTTGAAAATAAAAAAACTCTCTTACAAACTAAGAGAGGCTCATGAAAAGATGTCCTCTCTTATCTATCAAACGAAGATCGTTTGCAGGATTTAGCACCTTCCTTTAAAAAGGAGGTTGCCGAGCTTCATAGGGCCAGTCCCTCAGCTACTCTTGATAAGAGATTTATAATATTTTTTTGTAATTCCGATAGAACTAATATAATTTATAGGGTATAGTAAGTCAATAATTAATTTTTAAAATTTTTATATAATTATAATATTTCGACGTGAAAGAGGGATAACAATGTCTGTGAGAGTTAATTATGGTATAGGTTCATTTGGTAAGGTTATTAGTGCTCGTCTTCTAACAGGGACAGATATCATTGAGGGAATTGAGGCGCTCTGTGAAGAGAATCATATTGAGTCAGCAACGATTGTTAGCTGTATTGGTAGCTTTCAAAAAAGTAGCTTTGTATATTTAGTGCCAGATGCAACAGCTCAGATTCAAGTTCGTTTTAGTGATGTGGTTGAAAAAGATGGACCACTTGAATTTATTCAAGGCTCTGGTGTGGTGTGTAAGCGTGACGGGGGATATGAAACACATTTCCATGGTTCTATGAGCGATCAATGGGGTGTTGTGTCAGGTGGGCATTTAATAAAAGGGGGAAATCCTGTTATTACTGCTGACCTAGTACTGGCTGAGGTACAAGGTATTCAACATATTCGAAAATTGGATGATGAAACAGGTCATGTTCAATTTTATCCATTAGAAAATGGTTTAGGGCAGCCAAGGAAAATTGAAAAATAATGATCCTGTAGCTAGAGTTAGCTACAGGACACATGTTGTGGAAAAAAGATCATGTCACTAACAGAAAAAGACCTGTTAGCAGGGTGATGGGTTGATTTCCGTTCCGCCAGCGTCCTTTCCAGGGGGTGTCCGATGAGCCGCTTCACTCACTTCCGTTCGCTCCAAGGTCTCCTCTGTGACGCTAAATCCCCTAGGAGTGACGCTGGCTCCACTCCAATCAACCATTCTGTAAAAATGTCTTTCCCTCTTTCATACTAGTAGTAGTGAACAAAATAACTCATTATTTGTATGATTAGAGAGAGGATAGGCTCTTATTTTCAATGTGGAGAGATGATTAGTCACAACAACCCTCAATAAAAATGAGTAGTGTACACCTTCATTTTATTTGTACAACCTTTGTTAAGACGATAACACTTTTATGGATTGGGGTAGAAGGTCTTTTCACCTTTCACAAATAATCTATTGATGGCATTGTCATTTGTTAAATAATTGTAACTGCTCGATTCTATGGATTGCTTCACGTAAACGTTCCTCGCTTACCAGCAAACCGATACGGACGTAGCCTTCGCCATATTGACCGAAACCATTGCCAGCTGCCACAGCAATATCAGCTTTTTCAAGCAATAGATCAGCAAATTGTTCGCTTGTATAGCCTAATGGTACAGGGAGCCATGCGAAGAAGGAGCCTTTTGGAGCCGTAACATGCCAGCCGATTCTTTGAGCTTCTTCAATGAGTACATTTCGGCGACGCTCATAAGTAGCTCGTAGTTCATCCGCACATTGTTGGGAAGCTGTCAGTGCTACTGCTGCTGCTTGTTGAATAGCAGGGAATTGACTACAAAACAGATGATCCTGAATAAGATTAATAGCAGCAATAATCTCGGCATTCCCAACGGCAAAGCCTATACGCCAGCCTGCCATATTATAGGTTTTCGATAGGGTATACATTTCAATCCCAACTTCTTTTGCACCCTCTGCTTGTAGGAAGCTAATTGGTTTATTACCGTCAAATCCTATTGCTCCATAAGCAAAATCATGTGATACGATAATATTGTGTTCCTTCGCAAAACGAACGGTTTCTTCAAAAAACGCAAGTGTTGCTGTACCACCTGTAGGATTGTTCGGGTAATTTAGGTAAAGTAGCTTTACCTTTTCTTTCACTTCATCAGATAATGCATCATAATCAGGTAAGAAATCATTTTCAGCAAAAAGTGGCATCACTTCAAAATTAACATCCCCTAATACGACACCTGATAAGTAATCTGGATAGCCAGGGTCTGGTAAGAGCATCGTGTCGCCAGGGTTTAACACAGCTAAAGGTAGTTCAACTAGACCTATTTTTGTCCCACCAAGAATCGCTACCTCTGTGTCAGGATTTAGTTCCACATGATATTCACGTTGATAAAAGTCGGCAGCTGCTTGGCGTAATTCAGCGATACCTCGAAATGGTGAATATTTATGGTTTTGTGGGTTTTCAGCCGCCTCCTGTAATGCTTGAATGATGTGAGGAGGCGTGGGTTGGTCGGGATTTCCTTGCCCAAGGTTAATGACATCACGTCCTTCTTCTAAGGCCGTGTTTACTTTTTGAACGAGTGCTGCAAAAAATTGAGTGGGTAGTTGCTGTAGTTTTTTAGAGAATTCCATGCATAATCACCTTTTTCAGAATATAATAATTATTATTGAAGAATATGAAGCAAATAGTATTACTTTTTCTGTTAATTGTCTAGAGGAGGAATAGATATGAAAATCGGTTGTATTCAATTAAATGTTGGCTTTGGCAAAGTTGAAGAAAATTTTGCACGTGCTGAGGATAAGATTCGAGAAGCTGCAAAACAAGGGGCAGAAATTATTGTGTTACCTGAAATGTGGAATACAGGCTATGCTTTGGAAAAACTGCCTGAGCTAGCGGATAGCGATGGGGAGCGGACAAAAGCCTTTTTAGCTAAACTAGCTAAGGAACTAAATGTACATATTGTAGGTGGCTCTGTTTCAACAAAGAAAGGCGACAAATTTTATAATACGATGTATACCTTTGATCGTGATGGAGAGCTTGTAGGGGAATATAGCAAGGCACATCTTTTCCGTTTAATGGACGAGCATCTTTACTTAGAGGCAGGGAATGAAATGAATCGTTTTGCTCTAGGTGACATTGAAGCTGCTGGTGTTATTTGCTATGATATTCGCTTCCCAGAATGGTTACGTGCCCATGCATTACAAGGAGCAAAGGTATTATTTGTACCAGCGCAGTGGCCAACTCCAAGGATTGACCATTGGAAAACATTGCTGCAGGCTCGTGCAATTGAAAATCAATGCTTTGTCATAGCAGTTAATCGTATTTCGAAAAAGGTAGAAAACTTTAATGGGCAATCTATGATTATTCAGCCTTGGGGAGAAGTACTTTGGGTTGGTGCTGAGGACGAGGAAGTAGCGGTGATCGATGTAGACTTTTCGATTGTCGATGAAGTACGTGGAAGAATCCCTGTTTACGATGATCGCAGACCTGGACTGTATCAGGATGTAGTTGTGAAAGGGTAATAAAGGGGCACGCTTAGGAGGGAAGATCCCATTTTGCGTGCCAACTTTTTTTCTAGCTCTTATCCTCGATCAATGAATTGGCTAGTAGCATAAATTCAAGTGTAATGCGGTTATGCCCCTTCATAAAATTTTTGCCTAGTAAACTTTCAAGCTTTTTTAAGCGATGATAGAGTGTTTGACGCACAATAAACAATTGGTTCGCTGTTTGCTGTTTAGAGCCATTTGTTTGTAAATACACCTGTAATGTTTCGAGGAGCTTGCTATTGTTTTTTTCATCGTATTCAATAACGGGCTGTAAATAGTCGTATATCACTTCCTGTAAATTCACTTGCATTTGTAATTTATAGATTAAATGATATAAATGCAGATCATCATAAAAGAACGAGGACGTTTGTACCTTTCGACAAATATATAAGGTTTCTAGGGCAGTTTGATAGCTTTTAGGAATTTCATCAACATCACAAACCACTTTCCCAACGGCTATCTGATAGCCCTGTGTTTGCTGCTTTTTATAAAATTCAGTTTTGGGTAAGGAGGAAAACAGGTTATTTAACGTATCACGAGTGGCTTTACTATCTTTTGTATGAAGTAAAATAAAAATAACATAGCTCTTTCTTTCAAATAAAAACGGAATAAAGCCATGCTGCTCAAAGAGATTACGATAATAAAGCTTACTATAGACAATATCCTCTTGTGCCTTTGTCAAAGTATTAGGAGAGGCTAAAATAAAGACAGCCCCACTAGATTGTATGTAGTTAGCGTAATGTGTAACGATAAATTTATAGATTTCCTCCTTAGACAGTTTTTGATCAATCCAATCGGCTAAAATCGAAGCATCCTCAATATTCTTTTTTTCCTCAATATAAAACTCTCGCATTAAAAGCTGTGCTAACGCTGTTGCTGTACGATCCAATATTAATAACTCAAACTCTGAGAAAAGCTCATCTTCTCGATAAAGTGTTAAATCGGCATAATGTTGATCAAAAATAAAAATAGGCTCATGTTTAAACTGCTGAGTAGACTTGTGCAATGCTAGTAATTGCTGACGCTTTTTGTGTGCCATATTCGGAAAAAAGATAGGCTCCCGTCCCTTAATGGAAAACATGATTTGTGTTTTCAACTCATTATACATATTTTGTAAAATATCCTCTGTGTTTTGTCCTAAGACTGCATTTTTGTTCAAAGCTTGTGAGTAAGATTCTAGCGAAGAGATCAATAAATATTGCTGATTGATAATTTGGCTATGTAAATCCTGTGTAATACGAACAAAAGGAACCGCTTCATGAAAAACGATAATAGGAAACTGATGACGGTTAGCTATTGCCAATATTGCTTCAGGAACTGCTTGAATAGAGGAGCCATATTCAATACAAAGAGCGGCACAATTTTTTTGAATGATGGCTTCTATAAATGCAGTAAAGTCCTCAATGCTATGTTGGAGACTTATCCCCGTTGTTAATACTAACTCTTCACCAACTAAAAAATTATCAACATGTATGATTTCTAGAACATGTGCCCATTTGACGATTCTTGTTAATCCCTCATGACCTGCTACTACCTCTGCCTTTTGAAAATATTTATTGTTCAAAACATCTAGTACTTTTAGTTGAAATGGGCTCAATTTTGCCCCTCCTTTTGACATACTTATCTTCAGATTAATTTTGATTATTTCTGCTTAGTGCTACAAATTATCTTAGAAAATCGTTTTTAAATTATTTTAAGAATATTTAGTCTATTTTACATTATGTATAAAACAAAAGTATAGAATTTTACAGTTTGTCTATTACTTCAACGTTATGAAAGATGTAAGATTTTTGTAAGCGATCAAGCAATTTACTAAAAGAGGTGACAGATATGGGGCAACAAACGCATTTGCAAAGAGGATTAAAAAAGCGGCATATGACGATGATTGCGATTGCCGGAGTAATCGGTGCTGGCCTATTTATGGGAAGTGGCTCGGTCATTAACTTAGCTGGCCCAGGGGCAATTTTATCGTATATATTTGCAGGAATTATCGTTGTATTAGTTATGCGTATGCTAGGTGAGATGGCGGCTGTCAATCCAACGAGTGGGTCGTTTGCACACTACGCATATGAAGCCATTGGTCCGTGGGCAGGTTTTATGATTGGATGGCTGTACTGGTTTTTCTGGGTGATTGCGATTGCTTTAGAGGCAACAGCGGCAGCAGCCATTATTCAATATTGGTATGACGGGATTCCTTTATGGCTAGTAAGTCTGTTATTAACCGTAGCACTTACTTTAACAAATGTTCTTTCTGTCAAAGCTTTTGGTGAGTTTGAGTATTGGTTCTCTCTTATTAAGGTTGCAAGTATAGTCGTTTTTCTTGGTCTCGGTGCATTTATTATTTTTGGTATCGCCCCCAACTTTAATGCTGTAGGTATGACCAACTTAGTTGAACAGGGCGGTTTTTTACCAAACGGTTTTGGCGCTGTTCTAATGGGTGTCGTCATAGTTATCTTTTCTTTTATGGGGACAGAGATCGTGGCCATTGCTGCTGGTGAATCGGATGAACCTTTAGCAGCTGTTACGAAAGCTACCAATTCTATTACTTGGCGTATTTTAATTTTCTATGTGGGTTCTATAGCAGTTGTTGTGACGCTATTACCTTGGCATTCCTCAGATATTTTAACAAGTCCTTATGTAGCGGTACTTGACTATATTGGTATTCCTGCTGCTGCACAAATTATGAATTTTGTTGTTTTAACTGCAGTATTATCGTGCCTAAATTCAGCACTTTATGCAACCTCACGAATGGTGTTTTCTTTAGCGGAAAAAGGAGAAGCACCAAAAGCGTTTTTAAAATTAAACAAAAATGGTGCACCTGTCAATGCCATACTTGCCGCAACATTTTTCTCGTATATTGCGGTCATAATGAATTATGTTTCGCCAGATAAAGTATTTATGTTTTTATTAAGTTCTTGTAGTGCTATTACGTTAATTCTTTATTTAATCATTGCCTTTTCACAATTAAGAATGCGACGAAAGATTGAACAAGAAAATCCAGAGCTATTAAAGGTGAAGATGTGGCTATTCCCGTATTTAACGTATTTCACAATACTAGCAACAACAGCATTACTCATTGCGATGTTCTTTATAGAGTCAATGCGCTCACAAATTTTATTTACATGCGTTATTGTGGCCATTGTGATGATTTTCTATATGCTTACTCAAAAGAAAAAGATGATTAAACAAGCCGATGAATCAAGTTCCCTTTTCACAAAAGACGAGTTTGATTTTGAACAATAAGACGATGAAGGAGTGATCCATTATGACAGTTCAGCAAGAAATGAAAACGCTAACACATTTTATCAAAGGAGAAGAGGTAGCAGGTACAAGTAACAGATTCTCAGAAGTATATAATCCATCAACAGGTGAGGTCATCGCAAGAGTACCGCTTGCTTCAAGAGACGAGGTAAAGCATGCTATTCGGCTTGCAAAAGAAGTCTTTCCAGCATGGAAAAAAACATCCATTGGTAAGCGGGTAGAAGTATTACATCGATTCCGTCAGCTGTTAGTAGAAAAGCAGGAAGAGCTTATCGCTGTGATTTGCCAGGAAAGTGGGAAAACAAAGGAAGACGCGAAGGGTGAAATTGTTCGGGGGATTGAATCAGTGGATATGGCGATCAGTGCCCCACAAATGCTAAAAGGGGAGTACTCCGTTAATGTGGGTGGTAATATTAATGCCTTTTCTGCCAAGTCGCCACTTGGCGTAGTGGCTACGATCGCACCATTTAATTTCCCTGTTATGGTACCTCTCGCAATTACAAGTATGGCTGTTGCAGTGGGGAATGCCGTTATTCTAAAGCCATCTGAACGTGTACCTATCTCAGCATTATACTTGAGCCAATTATGGAAAGAGGCAGGTCTGCCAGACGGTATTTGGACAGTTGTCAATGGTGACAAAGAGGCAGTGGATGAATTGTTAGAAAACAAAGAGATTCAAGCTATCTCATTTGTTGGTTCCACGCCTGTTGCTGAATATATTTATCAAACTGGGACAAAGCACAATAAACGTGTGGCAGCATTTGGTGGTGGGAAGAATTTCATGATTGTTATGCCAGACGCCAATTTAGAACAAACAGCAAATGCCTTTTTAGGAGCAGCATATGGCGCAGCATCTCAGCGCTGTATGGCTATTTCCGGTGCACTTGTTGTAGGTAAGGATACGGAGCAACGTTTTACAGAAATATTGAAAAATAAAATTTCTCAACTAAAGGTTGGGCCTTATACAGAGCAAGACGTCGATTTTGGTCCAGTCATCACTAAACAGTCCAAGGATACAATTATACGCTATATCGATGGGGCAGTCAGTGAAGGGGCAAATCTTGTCATCGACGGAAGAAATCCAAAAGTATGTGAAAAGTCTAATGGTTTTTATCTTGGTCCTACTTTACTTAATCATGTCACACCAGAAATGACGATCTTCAAAGAGGAGGTCTTTGGTCCAGCACGTATTGTAGTGGGGGTGGACTCTCTACAAAAGGCTATCGATTTAATAAATGATCATGAGCTTGGTAATGGTGTCACAATGTTTACAAGCAGTGGAGCGGCGGCGCGTAAATTCCAAGAAGAAATAGAAGTGGGCATGGTAGGGGTTAATGTGCCAATCCCAATCCCAGTTGGCTATCACAACTTTGGTGGATGGAAACGATCTAAGTTTGGTGAAGGGCATATGTTTGGCCCCGATCAGGCGAGATTCTTTACAAAGGCAAAAACGATTTCTGAACGTTGGCCCGATGAGACAGAGGATACAGCAAGCTCCTTTGCGTTCCCAAGTAATGACGATGCGAAAAACTAATGTAAGAAAAATAATAGTAAGGGGTGTTTGGCGATGACGCAGATTAATCTTAAAAGTGATGTATTAGCAAAGGATGAGCAATATGTATGGCATTCCATGAAACCTTATAATCCGCAGGCTACGTATGTGGTGGAGAAATCTGATGGTGCAAGAATCATTGATACAGATGGTGTAGAATATATTGATGCGATGGCTGGGCTATGGTGTGTCAACGTTGGTTATGGTCGTAAAGAATTAGCGGATGCAGCGCATGAACAAATGATGAAAAATGCATATGCACCTTTATCTCAGGGACATTTGCCTGCAGTAGAATTAGCTGAAAAGCTAAATGAAATGCTTGGTGGCGATTACGTTATTTTCTTCTCTAATAGTGGGTCAGAGGCAAATGAAACAGCATTTAAAATAGCGCGACAATATCATCAGCAAAAAGGGCAAAGTTCTCGCTATAAAGTTGTCTCTCGTTACCGTGCGTATCATGGTAACTCCTTTGGGGCATTAGCGGCAACAGGGCAGGCAGAACGTAAATATAAATATGAGCCACTGTCACCAGGTTTTATCCATGTTGCACCACCTGATCAATATCGTGAACATGAAAGTGATACGAGCGCGCCATTAGATTTAGCAAGTGTAAAGGCTGTAGATAAAACCATGACATGGGAACTGAGCGACACGATTGCAGCGATGATTTTAGAGCCTATTATTACAGGTGGTGGTGTCATTATGCCTCCAGAAAACTATTTAAAAGGTATTGAGGAAGTATGTAAAAAACACGGCGCTTTAATGATTGTGGATGAGGTTATTTGTGGTTTTGGTCGAACAGGTAAGCCCTTTGGATTTATGAATTATGGTGTAAAGCCTGATATTATTACGATGGCGAAAGGAATTACAAGTGCTTATTTACCACTATCAGCTACAGCGGTAAAGCGAGAAATATATGAGGCATTTACAGGCTCAGATGCATACGGCTATTTCCGCCATGTAAATACATTTGGTGGCTCACCAGTGGCATGTGCAGTCGCATTAAAAAATATTGAGATTCTTGAGCAAGAGGCGTTATTTGACCGTTCTAAGGAAATTGGTGCTGCAACACTTGAAACATTGCAACAAGAATTACAGCATCACCCAAATGTAGGGGATGTACGAGGCAAAGGTTTATTGATTGGAATTGAATTAGTAGTAGATAAAGTTTCGAAAGAACCTTTACCAGTGGAGAAAGTGAATGCTGTCATTGCAGCATGTAAAGGGCAAGGGGTCATCATTGGGAAAAATGGAGCTACCGTAGCAGGGTTTAATAATGTCTTAACGTTATCACCACCACTTAATATTGCACAAGAAGATCTTGACCGTATACTAAATGTGGTTGTGAATAGTTTAAATACGCTATAGTGACTATTCATAAAAGTTCTAAAAGCCGGGTAATAAAGGCTTTTAGAGCTTTTATTGTAGTACTTTGGAGCATAAATGAGCTATAGGGATATTTATTATAGCTCAATAAAAATAATTATAAAATTCAGAAATTTATTAAAATAATACTGGAAATATTAGATTTCATAGTTTATAGTTGTTAAAAAATAATTAATTTTCTGATAAAAATTTTAAGAAATGTCCTGATAGGGTATATTTTTTTAATCACTTATTTTCAGCAGTGGAATAAATACATCTTGTAATTTGAACTATACTTTCTGATTAAAAGCAATTGTGATAGTTGAGGAAGCGATGTCTTGCCTGAATTGAATTGTCTAATCATAAGAAAATATAGTTAATTTTTTACCTACTTATTTTCAGCAGTGGAGAAAATAAATGTTTTTTGGTAATTATATTTCTTAAATTAAATTATAAGAAATATTTTTATATATTTTTACAAAGGGAGTAGATGAGATGAATTATGTTAAAAAATTGGTTTTTGTAATTCTATGTACGTTGCTTTTAGCAGCATGCGCAGAGAAAGACAATTCTAACGCATCAAATACTGGGGATAAGTCTACTACAGAATCAGGTACAGCTAGTTCTAAAAATGAACTTGTCATCGCTGTAAATGAAAATTTTATTTCAATGGATCCGCATAACACAGGGGATACTAATTCGAGTTCTGTACAGGAGACAATGCTAGAAGGTTTGCTAGGCTTCGATGCAGATGGACAAATTATTAAGGTTTTAGCAGATGATTATTCAATTAGTGAAGACGCTCTTGTCTATACGTTCAAACTTAAAGAAGGGGTTACCTTCCATGACGGGGAACAGTTTAATGCTGAGGCTGTAAAGGCCAATATTGAACGAATCATGAATGATGAAAGCTTACGCTTATATTCTCGTGGCTTTAGCTTAATCAGCAATGTTGAAATTCTAGGCGACTATGAAATTAAAGTTACTTTAAAAGAACCATATGGACCAATGATTACTCGATTCGGAGTTGCCAAAATGATTAGTCCAAAAATGATTAAAGAAAATTCAGCAGATATACCTAAAAAACCTGTTGGTACAGGTCCTTATAAATTTGTGGAATGGGTACAAGGAGACCATTTAACAATTGAAAACTTTGATGGCTATTGGGATGGTGGAGAACGTGTTGCTAAAATCACCTATAAACCAGTGCCAGAAAACGGATCTCGCGTAGCGATGCTAAAAGCGGGTGATGCACAGGTTATCTATCCAGTGCCAGCTCAAAATATTGATGAGCTTTCTAATAGTAAAGATGTAGAAGTTAATAAGGTTCCTTCTACAATTGCACACTATGTTTCCTTAAATACCTATAAAAAACCTTTGGATGATATTAAAGTTCGACAAGCCTTTAACTATGCGGTGGACAAGGATGCTTATTTAAAAGTGGTGAATGCAGGGCTGGGTGTACCATTAGACTCCATTATTCCTTCCAAAACCGTTTATTATAAGCAACAAAAAATGTATGAACACAATATTGAAAAGGCAAAGGAATTGTTAGCTGAGGCAGGCTATCCTGATGGCTTCGATATTGAAATCTGGGGGAACACAAACTCGGATACGATGAAAGGCATGCAGTTTATTCAACAACAGTTAGGTCAAATCGGTGTAAAAGTAGAAATTAAATCAATGGAAGAAGGCACTTTATCAGACGAAATCTATGGTGCACAAACACCAGATGATGCGAAATTACAAATGTGGTATGTGAGTTGGTCAGCCTATGCTTCGGATATAACGAATGCGACAAAGCCTCTTTTCCATAGCGTATCATTCCCACCAAATGGTGCAAATACAGCTTACTATCATAATACGGAGGCAGATCAATTAATGGATGAAGCTAATTCCATTTCAGATGTAGATCGCCAAGCTGAACTATATGAAAAATTACAGGAAGTCGTTTATCAAGATACACCTTGGATTTTCTTAGGGGTAGATGAGGTTGTATATGGTGTACGTTCAAATGTCAGCGGTGTACTAGTAAACCCGACAGGTGGACTAGATGTGAAAAATGCAAAAGTGGAGTAAAACACAATAAAAGGAATTGATGCTAGTCAATTCCTTTTCTACAAAATAGAAAGGAGGAAGGCGGCGTGTGGAAATATATAGCAAGAAGAACCGTTGAAATGATACCGATATTAATTGTCATTTCCATATTAACATTCTTATTCATTCATTTCATACCAGGTGACCCTGCACGATTAGTAGCTGGTAAAGATGCCACGCTAGAAGATGTTGAAAATGTACGGCATGAGTTGGGTTTAGATAAACCCATTCTTAAACAATACGTGGATTATATGAAAAATCTTATGACGGGTGAGCTTGGCACATCTTTAACAACAGGACTACCTGTCATTGATATGTTTAAAACAAGGTTTATGCCTTCTCTTCATCTTACTTTCCTTTCCATGTTTTGGGCTACATTAATGGGTTTGGTGATTGGTGTTCTTTCTGCCATCAATAAAAACAAATGGCCTGATTATTTTGGAATGGTAACGGCTGTTTCTGGCATTTCGATTCCAGGATTTTGGCTGGGCTTATTATTGATTCAATTATTTTCAGTGCAGCTAGGGTTATTTCCGACAGGTGGATTAGACGGCTTTTCTAGTTATATTTTACCCTCCTTGACCTTAGGAGCTGGCATTATGTCAATGATCGCTCGATTTACTCGTTCTTCCATGCTTGAAACGTTACAAGCAGATTTTATAAGAACAGGGAGAGCAAAAGGACTGAAAGAACACTCCGTTATTGTGACCCATGCTTTAAGAAATTCCTTGATTTCTGTGGTAACAGTAGCAGGCTTACAATTTGGATTTCTCTTAGGAGGATCAGTGGTAGTGGAGACAGTCTTTAGTTTTCCAGGAATGGGACGACTTCTAATCGATTCGATCGCATTTCGAGATTATCCCGTCATTCAGTCTGCACTGCTGTTATTTGCATTTGAATTTATTTTAGTCAATTTAATTGTTGATGTGCTTTATACCGTGTTAAATCCAAAAATCCAATTAAATTCTTAAGGGAGGGAACAAAATGACTTCACCAACTACTGTGCAAAATAGCCAAGTGCAAAATACACAAAAAAAATACTCTCCTCTTAAAGAATTTTGGAAGTCTTTTAAAAAACAAAAGGCTGCTTTGGTAGCAAGTATCTTTATAGGATTGTTAATTGTAGTCGCTTTTATTGGACCTTATATCGCACCGTACGATCCTTTTGAACCCAATTATGATGCTTTATTAGAGGGACCAAGTGCAAGTCATTTGGCAGGAACGGACGAGTATGGTCGAGACATTTTTAGTCGTTTGATAGTAGGCGCAAAAATATCCTTGATGGTGAGTTTCAGTGCCGTATTTTTAGGCCTAATACTAGGAACTATTTTAGGTTTAATTAGCGGTTACTTTGGTGGGTGGATTGACAAAATCATCATGCGTAGCTGTGATGTACTGTTTTCATTCCCTGATTTATTGTTAGCGATTGCCATTGTAGCCTTATTGGGTCCTGGTATTAATAATGTCATCATTGCTGTGATGATCTTTAGTGTGCCATCTTTTGCACGTTTAGTCAGAGGTGCTACATTGAATGCGAAAGAGAATGTATACGTAGAGGCAGCACAATCAATGGGAGCTTCGCATGTTAGAGTGCTGTGGAAACATATTTTCCCTGAAACCATTAGTGAATTAATCATCTTTGTCACAATGCGTATAGGAACAGCCATTTTAGCAGCTTCTGGTTTAAGTTTTTTAGGCTTAGGTGCAAGCCCTGAAATGCCTGAGTGGGGAGTAATGCTAAGTAGTGGGCGTGACTATTTAGGAACATCTTCGCACGTAGTCATCATGCCAGGCATTGCAATATTTTTAACCGTACTAGCATTTAACTTAATAGGTGATGGATTACGAGATGTATTAGATCCAAAAATAAAAAATAATTAAGGAGAATGCCTATGCCAGAACATGTATTGCGAGTAAGTGACTTAGAAACGTCCTTTACGCGTGATAAAAAGGAAATCAAGATTTTAAGAGGTGTCAATTTTTCCATCCGTAAAGGAGAGATATTAGGCTTAGTGGGAGAATCGGGTAGTGGAAAAAGCTTAACATCACTATCCATCATGCAATTATTCCATGGCACTACAGGCAAAATCGTCAATGGCTCTATACATTTTAATGGAGATGACTTGACGAAAATGCCCGAATCAGAAATTCGGAAGATTCGTGGCAAGCAAATGGCCATGATTTTTCAAGAACCTATGACTTCTTTAAATCCTGTCTTAAAAATAGGCAAGCAATTAATGGAAGCAATTGAGATGCATTTGAAGCTGCCGAAGAACGAAAGTAAGCATCATGCAATCCAAATGTTAAAAAGTGTGGGCATAGGAAGAGCCGAGGAAATCATTTATGAATATCCACATCAGCTATCAGGAGGAATGCGTCAGCGAGTAATGATTGCCATGGCTATGGCCTGCCATCCTAATTTACTCATTGCTGACGAACCAACCACTGCGCTTGATGTCACGATACAAGCTCAAATTTTAGAGCTAATGAAAAAGCTAAAGGAAGAAAATGAGACAGCTATTTTATTAATCACACATGATTTAGGTGTTGTTGCTGAAATGTGCGATAGGGTAGTTGTGATGTATGCAGGGCAGGTTGTAGAGGAAGCAGATGTCTTTGAGTTATTTGCTAGCCCAAAGCATCCCTATACAAAAGGTTTAATTGCATCTGTACCGAAAATTGGTGATAACAAAGAAGTATTAGATTCTATCAATGGTCAAGTGCCATCCCCGCAAAATATGCCGAATGGTTGTAAATTTGCTCCACGATGTAATCAAGCGATGTCTATATGCCATCAGGAGAGTCCACCGACAGTGAAAATTTCAGCTACACGGCAATGTAGCTGCTGGCTATATGCGAAAAAGGATGTGGAAGTAAATGCCTAACAGTATTTTAAAAGTGGAAAACTTAAAAAAAAGCTTTCAAATAGCGGGTGGGTTATTTCAAAAAAAGCAATATGTTAATGCGGTCATAGATGTTTCCTTTGAAATAGAAGAAGGTACGACATTTAGTTTAGTTGGCGAAAGTGGTTGTGGCAAATCTACTACTGGCCGGTTAATCACTAGATTAATAGCACCAACAAATGGAAGTATCGTTGTGGATGGAAAAGAAGTTGCAACTGCAAAGCAATCTGAATTAAAGCATTTAAGGCAAAATGTTCAAATGATTTTTCAAGACCCATATGCCTCATTGAATCCGAGAATGAAGGTAAAGGAGCTTGTTGGTGAGCCTTTAGAAATTCATACAAAACTTTCGAAAGCTGAGCGTGAAAAACTAGTGCTTGAAATGCTGGAAGTCGTTGGATTAAATGCTGAACATGCCGATCGCTATGCGCATGAGTTCAGTGGTGGACAAAGACAGCGTTTAGGTATTGCACGTGCTTTAATAACAAAACCAAAATTAATTATTGCTGATGAGCCTGTGTCTGCGTTGGATGTATCTATACAATCGCAAATATTGAATCTATTAAAGCAATTGCAGCAAGAATATAAAATATCTTATCTCTTTATTTCTCACGATTTAAGTGTTGTAGAACATATTAGCCATTATATAGGTGTCATGTATTTAGGTTCCATTGTAGAAATCGGGCGGAAAGAAACCATATTTAATGAACCAAAGCACCCTTATACACAGGCGCTTATTGCTTCCGTGCCGATAGCAGATCCAACATTACGAAAAAAGAAGATCGTTTTAACTGGTGATATTCCGAATCCTAAAAATCCGCCAAGTGGTTGTACCTTCCACACAAGGTGCCCCTTTGCATCAGATATATGTAAGCAAGCTATTCCGGAAATGAAAAAAATTAACGAAGAGCAAAGTGTCGCATGTCACTTTGTCAACTAATCGAGAGGGTGTATATAAATGAAAATAGGGTTAAGCACATATAGTATGGTCAAAAAAATGAGACAGGGGGAAATGAATGTTCTGGATGTTTTGCAATGGGTAGCAGACAATGGAGGGCAGCATGTAGAATTAGTGCCCTATGAATTTACTGTTGTAGATAACTATGAACTTGCAACACAAATTAAAGAAAAAGCAGCAGAGCTAGGATTAGAGCTATCGGCCTATTCGTTACCAGCTAACTTTATTCAGGATACGGAGGAAGCTTTTCTAGAAGAAGTTGAACGCTTAAAGAAACATGTTAATGTAGTACATCATATGGGCATTAATATTATGCGCCATGATGTTACTCTCTTTACTTTACCAAAGGAGCAGACAACCATTCATTATTACAATGAGCACTTTGAAGAAATGGTGAGAGGCTGTCAGTTGATTGCAGATTACGCGAAGCAATTTAATATTACAACAACGATTGAAAATCATGGCTTTAATGTTCAAACAAGTGATCGTGTACAACAATTAATTCATGCGGTAAACAGAGACAACTTTAAAACAACTTTAGATGTCGGGAATTTTTTATGTATTGATGAAGAACCTTTAATTGGTGTTATGAAAAACATTCCTTATGCTGCTACAGTGCATTTCAAAGATTTTTATATTCGTCCTTATTATGAAAATCCTGGTGAGGGCGAATGGTTCCGTACAGTTCATAACAATTACATCAGAGGAGCTATTGTCGGACATGGCGATATAAATATTCGCGAAATTATTAAGCTCGTAAAAGGCAGTGGATATGATGGCTATCTTACAGTGGAGTTTGAAGGGATGGAAGATTGTCAAGTTGGTTCAAAAATAGGAATGGATAATGTACGTCGTTTATGGGACGAATGCAAGCTCTAAAGGGGGAAAGCACATGAACAAGTTAAAGGTTTGTGTAATTGGCACAGGTTCTATTTCAGATTATCACTTAGGTTCCTATAAGAATAATCCATTTGTTGAATTATATGGCGTGTATGATGCTTCCATCGAACGAGGCAAAGCAAAAGCAGCACAATTTGGAGCAACGCATGTTTTTTCTTCGAAAGAAGAGCTATTCGCAGACAAAAATGTGGATGCTGTAAGTATTTGTACATGGAATAATACGCATGCAGAATTGGCCATTCTTGCTTTGGAAAATGACTTACATGTTCTAATAGAAAAGCCGCTATCCATGACTTATGCAGAGGCCCTAAAAATCCAACAGATTGCAGAAAAGCATCAGAAAGTATTTCAAGTGGGCTATGTAAGACGGTTTGCAACAAATACTAAAGTACTGAAAAGGTTCATCGACGATAACAAATTGGGCGATATTTATTATGCCAAAGCTTCCTGTCTTAGAAGATTAGGGAATCCAGGCGGCTGGTTTGCAGAAATCGATAAGTCTGGTGGCGGGCCTTTAATTGATCTAGGCGTACATGTGATTGATATTTGCTGGTATTTAATGGGTAGACCAAAGGTGAAGCGGATAACAGGTCATACCTACAATCAATTAGGAAATCGAAACCATATTGAAAATTTATCCTTTTACAAGGCTGCAGACTATGATGCTACTAAAAATACAGTAGAAGACTTAGCAAATGCTCTCATTACATTCGAGAATGGGGCGTCGCTAATGGTAGACGTTTCCTATACACTACATGCCATTAAAGATGAAATAAGTATTAAGCTTTATGGCACGAATGGTGGAGCAGAGCTAGAGCCTGAATTAAAAATTGTAAGTGAAGAGCATGATACGATTTTAAATATTCATCCTCAAATTAACGATTTAACATTTGATTTTGCGACAGCCTTTCAAAATGAAATCAATTCATTTGTTGATTGTTGCCTCCATCATTATGATTCTGTTGCACCTGTAGAGGATGGGGTAGAAATTATGAAAATCTTAGAAGGCATTTATATTTCTGCAACTGAAGGAAAGGAAGTTGTTTATTAAGATGGTGAAATTGGACAATAAAATTGGCGTGATAGTAGACAGCTTTCGATTGCCTATTCGTGAAGGTTTATTAAAAGCGAAAGAAGTTGGTGCACAAGGGGTACAGATGTATGCCGTTTCAGGTGAGTTGGACCCAGATAATTTAAATACTGCCCAAAGAGCAGAATTGAAGCAGTACATTTCAGAGTTAGGTCTAGAGATTTCCGCATTATGTGGAGATTTAGGTGGGCATGGCTTTCAAGACAAAACAGAAAATGCCTGGAAAATAAAAAAATCAAAAGAAATACTGCAATTAGCCAAGGACCTGGGAACATCCATCGTTACAACCCATATTGGTATTATTCCTGAAGATGAAAATGATCCAATCTATCAAACAATGCTGGAAGCCTGCGAAGAATTAGGGCAATATGCTACATCATTAGATGCTTATTTTGCAATTGAAACAGGGCCAGAAACAAGTAAAACATTAAAAGGATTTTTAGATAAGCTTTCAACGAATGGTGTATCGGTTAATTTTGACCCTGCCAATATGGTGATGGTAACAAAAGATGATCCTGTAGCTGGAGTCAAACGATTAAAGAAGTATATTGTACATACACATGTAAAGGATGGTATTCAACTGCAGCCAACGAATCCTAAAGATGTGTACGGGTACTTAGGATACGATTCTGGAACATCTCATGATAAAATAGAAGAAATGGTGGAAAATGGAGAGTTTTTCAGAGAACTTCCATTAGGTCATGGAGATGTCAATTTCGAGCTTTACTTTTCAGCTTTACAAGAAATCGGATACAATGGCTATTTAACTATTGAACGAGAAGTGAGATCAAATCCCGAAAAAGACATCAAAGAAGCTGTACAATTCATAGAAAAGTTTAAATAGGGGTTGAATCTAATTTGAAAAAGCAAGATCAAGTACAAATGAGAAGACAAAATAAATATATTGTGCTTGACGCAATAAGGCAGATGGCGCCAATTTCAAGAATTCAATTATCAAAATATACAAAAATGAGCCCTACGACCATTACTCGTATTGTGCAGGAGCTAGAAGCGGAAGGCTTTATTCTTGAAGGGGTATCGGAAGAAACAGCCATTGGTAGACGTCCTACGTTAATTCATATGCGCGAAGATGCATTATATACGATTGGGATAGAAATTGACTGTTTTACTATTCGAATAGGTATACTAGATTTCTTGGGGAAGCTTATTGCCTTTCAGGAAGTCAAATGTAGTATCAAGCATCAATACGAAGAAGCCATACATCTACTAAAACGATCTATAGAAAATATCATGACAGAATATCAGATTGCTCAGGATAAATTACTAGGCATTGGGATAGGGATTCCAGGAGTAATCAATAACGAGGAAGGAATTATCGTTTCCTCTGAGCAATTGAAGTGGGAAAACTGCCATATAAGAGAAGATTTAAATGGTGTTTTTGGTTGTGAGGTCATCGTAGATAATGAATTAAAAATGCAAATCATTGCTGAAATTGGTGATATCTATACGCCACTATATTCAAATTGTATTTTAGTCGGAATTGGAACGGGAATAGGAGCATCCATATTATTAAATGGAGAAGTGTATCGTGGCATTCAAAATAAAGCTGGAGAAATAAGTCATATAACGATTAATCCCTTTGGTGAAATGTGTCACTGTGGTAAAAGAGGATGCTTATCGATGTATGTTTCTGAAGTTACGCTGTTAAAAAGAACACCTAAAAATCTTAATATTCAATCAATAGAAGAGATTTTGCAGTGTGTTGATCAAGGAGAGCAATGGGCGATCGATATTCAACAAGATGTAGCTACTTTTCTAGCTATTGCTATCAATAATCTAGTTTGTTTATACGAACCAGAGGCTGTCATCGTCAGTGGGGAAATTATTGAGCATAATGTGTCATTTCAAAAACTACTTAGTGAAAAGTGTAAACAGTATATATGGAAGGAATTACAACCCTACTTTGATTTGCAGTTTTCAAATCAATTAAAAGAAGGGGTTGTTAAAGGAGCGGCATTACAAGCACAAAAGCAGTTGCTGTCTGTTTAAAGAAAGGTTGGTTGATTCGTGGCTTACTCAGAATTTTTAAAGGAGTATCGTTCAGGATTAATGGAAAATGTGCATTATGGACAAATGAGTGCTGTGAATCTAACGAAGGAAGAATTCGTCTCTGTAGGTCAAGATTATGAGCCTGTGTATTTTCGTTCTGCAGCAAAACCATTTCAAGCCATTCCCATTTTTATGACTGATTTTATAGAAAAATACGGGATTACTTCAAATGAAAGTGCATTATTTCTGGCTTCACAAAGAGGCGAAATTTATCATCAAGAGGCATTAGTCTCTTTGCTGGAAAAACTCCCTATTAATGAAAATGATTTAATATGTGCAGCATCCTATCCATTAAATGAGGAACCTAAAACACAATATATTCAACAGGGATATGAAAAGAGAAAACTATTTCATAATTGCGCGGGCAAGCATTTAGGATTCTTAACTGCCTGTCTAGCAAATGGCTATGATGTCAAGCAATATTGCCATCCAGAACATCCATTGCAGCAGATGATAAAAAAATACATTGCTTATTTAAGTGAATATGATGTGGAGAGTATTCGTACAGGGATTGATGGCTGTGGTGCGCCTGTTTTTGCGATTCCGCTAAAAAATATGGCAATTGCTTATTTAAAGCTAGCACGACCAGAATTGATTGATGATCAACTAATTCGTGAAGCAGTAATAAAGCTTACAGCAGTAATGAATCAAGAGAATCATATCATTGCAGCGCAAAACTTTATTTGTACGGCATTATTAAAGGACCCTAATATTGTGGCGAAGGGCGGAGCACAGGGCGTATACTGTTTTGCTCTAAGAAATGAAGGGCTAAGTTTTGCCTTGAAAATTATGAATGGCTCAGAAAGTCCGTGGCCCAATGTAATTGCTTCTGTATTGGAACAAATTCAGTATACAAATCAAGAAACAATTGAGCGTATTAAAGCATTGTCTCCTTCATTTGTGCGTAATGATGCAGGGGTTGAGGTCGGGGAAATTGTTTCTACAATTAAAATTGTATAGAGGTGAAGGTACTTGTATGTTTTGGCAATAGACGGTGGTGGAACGAAAACAATTGCGACAATCTCAACTTGTCGTGGACAAATTATGGCGCTAGCAGAAACGGGCAAAAGTAATCCCACATCTATGAGCTTCGAGCAATTTACAGAGACGATAACAGAATTAATAAATGATTTAAAAAGACAACAACCTCACGAATTTCAACACATTACAAAGTGCCATGCGGGACTGTCTGGTGTAACAGAAAATAATAATGAGAAAATTACCCATGCATTATTAACCTCGCTTTTACCGAAAGACTGTCAACTATCACTATCGAATGATGGGTTGAACGCGCTGTATGCGGGAACATTGGGTCAGCCTGGCATCGTACAGATTTCTGGTACGGGTGCGATTACACTCAGTATAGATTCATCTGAAAGAATTGAGCGTACAGCAGGGTGGGGTTATATTTTTGATGATGAGGGCAGTGGCTATGATATTGGCATTCGCACATTAAAAGCGGTGTTTAAAGCATTTGATAAAAGAGGTCCTGAAACGCTCCTAACAGCAGCAGTATTAGACTATTTTCAGTTACAATCCGTTCCGCAGATAATTGAAGTGGTATATGGTGAAGGTCATCCGCGTGATACAATATCTCCTTTAAGTAAGGTAGCAATCGAATGCGCTAAACGTGGTGATGGAGAAGCCAATACAATTATTGATCAAGTGTGCCATGTTTTATATCAAAGTATAGACGCTTGTTACAAAAAAAATCCGTTTGCAGATAACCGTGTCAAAGTAGTGCTAGCTGGTGGCGTTTTTAATGAGTTGAGGCTATTTATTGAAAAATTAGTCGCTATTGATAAAAAGAATAGTAATCAGTATGACTTCATGGGTGCTTATAGTTTACCAGTGGGTGGTGCTGCTTTAGCTGCATTAAAATTACCTAGTAATGAAGCTAAGCTATTTATCGATCAATATAATACAAGTATGAAGGCATTTTTAACGAATTAATCCCCCTTTAATCTAGCAAGTGGAGAATGGTATGTACCATCCTCTACTTGCATTTTGTTAGTCCCCTACTTTAAACATATATCCCTTGTAAGATTTATGTATGATCATGACGATTCCAATAAGCATAAAGTTGGATAATAACGAACTTCCCCCATAGCTTAAAAAGGGTAGGGTGACGCCTGTGACTGGTAAAAGCCCAATGGTCATGCCAATATTTTGAGTAATTTGGAAGGCTAGTAAGCTTGAAATACCTGCCCCCATTAAAGTCATAAAGGGATCTCGCGCTACTACCGTAATAAGAACAATACGATAGATAACAAAAAATAATAGAGTGATCACAAATGCTCCTCCGACAAAACCTAACTCTTCTGCAATAGTAGAGAATATAAAATCGGTATGTTTTTCTGGTACATAGACATTGTTATGTAGATAGCCCTTGCCCACAAACTCTCCTGATCCGATGGCCATAAAGCCTTGACGTACTTGAAAAGAAGAATCTGTATATTCATAAGGCTGAAGCCATCCATAAATTCTTGAAATCTGATGTCCTGATAGAGCACCTAAAACCTTCTCTGTAAAAAATTCATTAAAACTGACATAGAGCACGACAATCGTACTGATGATAACTAAAGGGACAGCTGTAAAAACGACAAGAAGCTTTCTATGAATACCTGAAAAGAAAATCATCGGTAAAATCATTGCCATATACAACATGACCATACCTGTATCGGGTTGCCTATAAACAAGAAGTGAAGGAGGAAGGACAATGAGCCCAATTTTTATAAGTAGCCAAAAATCTGCTAGATAAGAGGGGCGGACATTTTTCTCTTGATGAGCAATAATGACCTTACTCACAACTATTAAAAAAGCGAACTTTAAAAATTCCGATGGTTGGAGGGAACCTAAAAACGGGATTTGATACCATGATTTTGCTTGATTGATTGTCCGGGCAATGCTCTCTGGTGCAACAATAAGCCCAGCCGTTAAAGCAACGATTAGGAAGTAAAATGGCCATCCGATTCTCTTCAACTGTTCAATATCAAGTAAGGATATCCAAAACATGATGGTTAATCCTATGAGATAAAATAAAAATTGCTTGATAATAAAAGAGCTTGAATATTGTTCGAAATTTACACTACTCGAATGGACAAAAAGGCAACTAATACCACCGAGTAAAAGAAGACTGATTACTAAATTCCAGTCTAACTTCTTGAATTGCGTCAAATGTAACACCCCCATTCTCTATTATCAACGTTGGCAATGTATGGAAGGTTGCAAATGTTTATTCAAAAAGTAGTACGAATAAGAAGCAATAGTATGAATAGATTTGCAAGTTAAATTACCTAAATGGAACTAAAGGATGGGTATAAATTCTTAATATATCGATCAAAATTTACAAAAACATAACACTGGCTTTATATCTCTATACTATCATTATTGGTAAGAGTTGGAGGAGGAGCCAAGGATCATGCATTTTTTCCGTTTCGTTAAGGTGAAGGACAAGTTACTTGTACTCATGATTGTTTGTGTATTATCGAATGTATTGCTAGGTGTATTTAGTGTAGATTATTTAAGGAAAATGTCGTGGCATGCAAGTGAGAGTTACACACAGGGACTTGTCCCAATTGGATGGCTAAATGAGCTAGAAGAATCACAGCGTCGATTAGATTTTATAGTAGATTCGAAGGGTGACGATAAAGAAATGGCAGCCATTTTACAAAACATGGCACAGCCTTTAGAGCATCTAGATAGCCAAGAAATTGATAAAAAGATGAGTCATCAAATTAAGAAGTATAAGTCATTGCTGAAGAAGCAGGAAGAAGCCATTGAGGACTTTAAGCAATTGAACCGTGGTGAGCTAGATCAGTTTTATTTGCAAACTTTTTTACCAATTAGTCAGGAAAGTCATACATTATTAGAGGATACGCAAAATTATTTAGTTCAAAGAGCAAAAGACCAACAGCAGGCTTATCAAAAAGATGTGCAATTTGGCTACTGGTTACTAGGCGGTGTATGCTTAGCGGTTGTCTTGCTTGTAATCCTTATCGGATTTATCGCAACGAAGGCAGTCAATGTGCCAACACGTCAACTAAAGTCATTATTAAAACGTGCAGAACAGGGTGATTTCACTGCCAACGCAAGTTACGTGGCTCATGATGAGCTTGGTGAAGTAGTCCTGTCCTACAATCAAATGGTAACTGAAGTGAAACGCCTACTCCATACTGTTACTGACAGTGCCTATGAAGTAGAAGAAATGACAGGGAAATTGCAGAAATCCTCTGAGCAATCATCAACAACGACATTAAAAATAGCAAAGGATGTACAATCTATTTCCGAGTCAACGACCGCTTCTTCTAATAAATTAGCTTCGAATACGGCTTCCTTAGAGGAAGTTTTAAATGATGTACAGGTTATTTTAGAAAAGATTCAGGTTGTAGAAAGTTTTGCACAAAAAACAGCCAGAGATGCAGAAAGTGGAACAGAAATTGTACAGGCTAATTTAACGCAAATGCAAGCGATTAAGCAGGCGGTTGAAAGATCTAATACAGCAATTTTTAATCTAGTTGAGCGTGCAGCATCGATTGACCAAATGATTGAAGTAATAGAAAGAATAACAGCACAAACTAATTTACTAGCGTTAAACGCATCTATTGAAGCTGCAAGAGCAGGAGAGCATGGGAAAGGTTTTGCAGTAGTGGCTAATGAGGTACGTAAGCTTGCAGAGCAAACCGTTCAATCAACACAAACGATTACATCCATTGTACAGAACATCCATTTAGATTCGAGCTATGCGGTACAAATGATGGAAGGCGTTTTAGTGGCGACTGAAAAAGGTGTTGCTGTCACAGGACAAACGGCATCAAGTTTTGATCAAATCTTAGAAAAAGTACATACTATAAAGCCGTATATTATGGAAGTATCTGCTACGGTTCAAGAGATTGCCAATCATACAAAGACGGTAAGTGAGGATGCGGTTATGTTGACAGCTTTATCCGATACGAATGCCGTGTCTACTAAGCATGTAGCTGCATTAACAGCTGATCAATTAACAGCTCAGCAACAGTTCCATAATTATATTAAAGAATTGCGCAAAGTATCAAAAGTTTTGCAAATAGCTGTCAAACGTTTTTCGATATAATTTAATATTAAAGAATAATATCTAAAAAGAATCTTCTTTGCAAAAAATAGCAAAGAAGATTCTTTTTTTGCATGGTTACAAAACTAGTTTAAGAAAGTGTAAATACTGTGTGTTTTTGAGATGTACAATTGTGTTTTATATATTTTTGTAGCACAATATTTTTTATGTCCTCATATACTGAGAATAAGGGATTGTATGTTCCTTGTAAGGAATATTATTAATATAATTGTTGTATTTTCAAAACGAACACATTATAATGAATTTCATTGAAAGTGTTATTAAATCAATGTTTATCAATATATTTTTGTACTTTCCGAAAGTACAATTGTTCACATGTGGAGGTTTTGGGAAATGAAAAAGATTATTGTTACTGGAGCACTTGGTCAAATTGGTTCTGAGCTTGTAGAAAAACTTCGTGGTATTTATGGAGAGGACAATATACTTGCTACAGACATTAGAAAGCTTGAACATACTAAGGGCCCATTTGAAATATTGGACGTGACAGATGGACAAAGAATGCACGATTTAGCAAAGGACTTCGGTGCAGATACAATGATGCATTTAGCAGCATTATTATCAGCAACAGCAGAAAGAAATCCATTGTTAGCGTGGAATTTAAATATGGGCGGATTAATGAATGCATTGGAAGTTTCACGTGAGCTAAATATGCAATTTTTCACGCCAAGCTCAATTGGTGCGTTTGGTCCGTCTACACCTAAGGAAGATACACCACAGGATACTTTGCAACGACCAACAACCATGTATGGTGTAAATAAAGTAGCGGGTGAGTTATTATGCGATTATTATTTCAATCGTTTTGGTGTTGATACACGTGGAGTACGCTTCCCAGGATTAATTTCTTATGTAACACCTCCAGGTGGTGGTACAACAGATTATGCAGTAGAAATTTTCTATGAAGCCATCGAACAAGGCAAGTATACATCGTATATTCAAGAAGGAACGTTCATGGATATGATGTACATGCCAGATGCTCTACAAGCTATCGTAGATTTAATGGAAGCGGACGGTAGTAAGCTCGTTCATCGCAATGCTTTTAATATTACTGCTATGAGCTTTGAACCTTCGCAAATCGCGGCTGAAATCAAGAAACACTTACCAAATTTCACAATGAGCTATCAGGTAGATCCAGTTCGTCAAGCCATTGCAGATAGCTGGCCAAACTCTTTAAATATTGAAGCGGCTCAAAAAGAGTGGGGCTTCAAAGCAGAGTATGATTTAGCTAAAATGACGGTAGATATGTTAGAGAAATTGAAAATTAAACTGCATAAAAAAGCAATTTCATAATAGATAAGCAAAGGGTGAAGAACTAGACTTCATCCGTTTTTTTATATGTATATAAAAGAAAATTATTGGAATATATAGATTAAATTATGGAATTAAAATATAATAATATTCGGAATATTAATAGTATTCAGTTAAATTGATGCTGTGACGATTTCACAAGGGGAAAATTCACAAATGAAGGGATGATGGGTTTTATGATGCAAGCACCATTAGTTTTAACTAGTTTTTTCAAACGAGCAGAGAGCTATTTTGCAAGAAAATCAATTATTTCACGGACAAGCCCACACAAAATACACCGTTTAACATATGGACAGTGGGCAAAAAGAACGCGTCGTTTAGCAGATGCTCTTACGAGGCTTGGGATGACAAGAGGAACGAAAGTTGGCTCCTTTGCGTGGAACCAGCATCGGCATTTAGAAGCCTACTTTGCTGTACCTTGCTCAGGGGCAATCTTACACATGGTAAATATTCGTTTATCAGAAGAGCATTTGATCTATATTATTAATCATGCAGAAGATGAGATTTTAATGGTCGATGTAGATTTATTACCGATCATTGAAAATATTGCGCCAAAACTAAAGACAGTGAAACACTATATTGTTATGACGGATGATACAGCTTTGCCAAAGACCACATTACAAAATGTTTTATCTTATGAGGAGTTATTAGCTACTGCTGATGAAGAATTTCAATTTCCAGAGGATATTGATGAAGAAGCACCTGCTGGTATGTGCTATACAAGTGCCACGACAGGGAATCCAAAAGGAGTTGTCTATTCACATCGGGGGTTAGTATTACACAGCAACATGCTGAGTATGTCTGATTCTATGGGGATTGCAGAAAGAGATGTCGTGATGCCAATTGTGCCAATGTTTCATGCAAATGCATGGGGGTTACCTTTTGCTAGTGTCAATGTGGGTGCTACACAAGTTCTACCAGGTCCGCAATTTACATCAGCGTTAATAATGGATTTAATCGAACAAGAAAAGGTTACATTAACCGCTGGTGTACCAACAATTTGGATAGGCGCATTACAGGAGCAGGAAAAGAAAGAGCGAGATATTAGTTCTTTAAGAGCGATATGTTGTGGTGGCTCGGCTTCACCAACCCGACTCATTCGGACATTTGAGGAAAAATACGGAATTCCTTATATTGTTGTGTACGGCATGACAGAAACTACACCAATCGTGGCACTTTCCAACTATATGTCATGGATGGATGATTGGCCGATTGAAAAACGTATTGAAGCTCGAGCGATGCAAGGGATGACGATGGCAGGTATCGAATCTAGTATCATTAATGAGAAGGGTGAAGTACCTTGGGATGGCAACACAATGGGGGAATTGCGTTTAAGAGGTCCATGGATTTCTAACGAATACTATCGGGATGAACGAACAGCAGATGCCTATCGAGATGGCTGGTTATATACTGGTGATATTGCAGTACGAACAGAGGATGGCTTTATTAAAATTACGGATCGTACGAAGGATCTTATTAAATCAGGTGGCGAATGGATTTCCTCTGTTGATTTGGAAAATGCACTGATGACGCATGATGCGGTTTTAGAAGCGGCTGTCATTGCCATGCCTCATGCTAAATGGCAGGAGCGTCCATTAGCTTGTGTGGTATTGAAAGAGGGGCAATCAGTAACTGAACAAGAGCTTCTTGCCTTTTTAGAAAATCAATTTGCTAAATGGTGGGTACCAGATGCAGTCGTATTTTTAGAGGAAATTCCAAAGACATCTGTTGGAAAATTTCTGAAAGCAAAGCTGAGAGATAATGTAGCAGATATTTATCCTAGATCATTGGTATAGTTAAAAGAGCGATTTCCCTAAACGGAAGTCGCTCTTTTGTTGAGTTATTTAGTTAACATGTGGAAAACTTGTTCAACGTCTTTATCACCACGACCAGAGATATTAATAATAATGCTTTCCTCAGGTGATAAAGTTGGTGCTAATTTTAGAGCATGTGCGACTGCATGTGAGCTTTCAAGAGCAGGAATAATACCTTCAACCTTGGAAAGTACTTGGAATGCTTCTAAAACTTCTTCATTGGTCACGGTCACATACTCAGCACGACCAATTGTTTTCAAATGGCTATGCTCAGGTCCAGCACCGGGATAATCTAAACCAGCTGCTATTGAATAGGTTGGGAGCGGATTACCGTCTGCGTCCTGCAGCACTAAGCATTTGAAGCCGTGTAGCTCACCTGGTGTTCCTTCGTTTAAGGTAGCAGCTTGATCCGGCTCTATTCCAATAAGGCGAACATCTTCGTCTGCAATATAGTCAGCAAATGCCCCAATGGCATTACTACCACCGCCGACACAGGCAAGAACCGCTGTTGGAAGCTTTCCTTCTTTCTCTAAAATCTGTTCACGACTTTCGCGGCTAATCACGGATTGAAAATGTTTAACCATTGTAGGGAAGGGATGTGGACCAACTGCTGAACCTAATAAATAGAACGTAGTTTCATAGTTTTCTACTAAGTCAGCAAATGCTTCATCAACTGCATCCTTTAGGCGACCCTGCCCTTTATCAACCGCTACGACTTTCGCGCCAAGAAGCTCCATGCGAAATACGTTCAATGCCTGACGCTTTGTATCCTCCAAGCCCATATAAATCGTGCAATCCATTCCAAACATGGCACAAGCTGTAGCTGTTGCTACACCATGTTGACCTGCACCTGTTTCGGCAATCACGCGGTTTGCTCCCATACGTTTGGCTAGTAAGATCTGTCCTAGTACATTATTGATTTTATGTGAGCCTGTATGGTTAAGGTCTTCACGTTTTAAATAAATTTTTGCACCACCCAATTGCTTTGTTAAATTTTCTGCAAAATAAAGAGGGGATTTACGACCAACATATTCACGGAAATAGTAATCTAATTCTTGCTTAAAGTCATCATCCTCTTTATACTTTTGAAAATTCTCATCTAGTATATTTAAAACATTTTGAAGCTCCTTTGGAACAAAGCTTCCACCAAATTCACCGAAATATCCCTTTTTCTCTACTATTGTACTCATCTTTACTCGACTCCTCTATGCTAATTTTTCCATAAAAAAAAGCCACTCCAATCCCTCATAAAAAGGACGAGTAACCGTGGTGCCACCTTTATTCGCAATTTTTGCGCGCTTTCCTGCTCCGGTAACGGGGAGCAAATCGGCCTTACATTTGATAAGGCTGCTCTGAAGTCCATTCACAAGTCTGTACTACTGGTTCACACCACCCACCAGCTCTCTTGAAGTAACAATGCTTGCTACTACTCTTCTTCCTTGCATTTATTAGAAAGAATTGTAGAATATTTTCAGAATAGTGTCAAGAAAAAAGACGAATCTAAAAAGACCCGTCAGTTAAATCAAATTATTAAAGTGAAGGCGTTTGTTTAATACATACATAATCGGCGCACCAACAGCTAATACAACAAATTCACCCGCCGCTACTGTTAGCCAAGTCCAAAAGAATGGCAGCTCTAAGGCTAAGTTCAGCTCAAAGGCAATGATAAACATGGTGCATGTAAATAGCAATGTATTAATAATTAAACGTGCCCATATATTTTTGACAAATTTACAGATTAAAATAAACAGGCCAAGTGTAATCATTGAATGACCTACACCAAACACTAAATCGTAAATGCCAAGTGGTGAAAAGAGATTAGAGATCAATACACCAATAATAATCCCTACGGCAAAGCGTGGATTAAATGCTACTAAATGGTTAAACATCTCGGATACTCGGAACTGTACCTCCGTAAAACCAAATGGTGCAACAAGCATGGTCACAGCTATATAGAGAGCCGCAATGATACCACTTGCTGCTAAAAATTTTATTTTCATATTCATTTCTCCTTAGTTTTTTTTCGTGGGATGGTTACGAACCACGGTGCTTTCACACAAGTAAATATTTTATTATACATATCTAGTAGAAGTCAAATGTCAGACTTTGTCTATAATGTCCTATCGTCGCAAAATTGTCATAAATATTTTTTACTATGTTGAAAAAAGAAATAGAATAACTAAAACAGCGTAGTTTAGCGGTTTAAAGCGCCAAATTGAATGAAAAACTAAAATATTTTGTCACTTTTAAAAGTCAGAACATTCATAATGTTGTTGACTGAGCTCGATAATAACGATAATATAGCGATACATTCACACTTTGTTTGGATAAAGTGCGGTAGATATTTGAGAACATAATCGGGGGGATTATTTGTGAAAAGCAATGTGAAGAAGCTATCATTCCTTCTTTTTGGATTAGTGTTACTACTTGCTGCTTGTGGTAGTGGTGGCTCTAGTACAACAGATTCAAAAGGAAATGAAACAAACAATGCAAGTGAGAGCGGAAATGCAGACGATAAAACATATAAAATCGGGATTACTCAAATTGTTGAGCATCCATCGTTAAACGCAGCAACGGAAGGCTTTAAAAAAGCAATTGAAGATGCTGGCTTAAAAGTTGAATACGATCCACAAATTGCGCAAGGAGATAACAGCCTTAACACAACGATTGCTAACAATCTAGTGAGTGCAAACGTAGATTTAATTTTTGCTAACTCTACACCTTCTGCACAAGCAGCTGCAACAGCAACAAGTGATATTCCAATTATTTTCACATCGGTTACAGATGCTGTTGGTGCACAGTTAATCGACTCAATGGAGAAGCCAGGGAAAAATATTACAGGCACAATTGATCTACATCCTGAAACGATTTCTAAAACAGTAGCATTCTTACAAGACCTTGGTGCGAAAAAAGTAGGGATGGTCTACAATGCGGGTGAGCAAAACTCAGTTGCACAAGTTTCAGAAGTGAAAAAGGTTATGGATGAACAAGGTTTAACGGTGGTAGAAGCATCAGCATCCACTTCAGCAGATGTAAAGCAAGCGACAGAATCTCTAATTGGTAAAGTAGATGCTTTCTATATTATTACTGATAACACAGTAGTTTCTGCTTTAGAATCGGTAATTGATGTTGCCAATACGAATAAATTACCATTAGTCGTAGGAGAATTAGATTCTGTGGCACGTGGTGGTTTAGCTGCTTATGGATTTGAATATTTCGATATCGGTTATGAAGCAGGTCAAATGGCTGTGAAAATTTTAAAAGGTGAAGCAACACCTGCTGATACACCAGCACAATATCCTCAAAATCTGAAACTATTAATCAATAAAAAAGTAGCGGATGATTTAGGAATCGAAATGAAAGATTCTTGGGGTGCAGAAATTCTAGAAAAGTAAAACGAAGCGGGGGAGAACTATCCCCGCTTTATCTTCATTTTACAAGCGATATAAATAATTAAGAGATTTAGGAGATGATTCAACGATGTTTTTAGCATTATTTGGCGCAGTGGAGCAAGGAATCATCTATGCAATTATGGCACTTGGTGTATATTTAACATTTCGGGTGTTAGATTTTCCGGATTTAACGGTTGATGGAAGCTTTGTAACAGGGGCGGCAACGGCAGCAACAATGGTTTTGCTTGGCTACCACCCAATCTTAGCGACTTTAGTGGCAATTGTTGCTGGATTTATTGCTGGATGTATGACAGGAATTCTTCACACGAAAGGAAAGATTAATCCACTATTATCAGGGATTTTAATGATGATTGCTTTATACTCGATTAATCTACGCATCATGGGGTTAACTGCAGAAAATACGATAGGTCGCCCGAATATTCCACTATTAAACTCTGAAACAATCTTTTCAAAGTTTCAAGCTTTTTGGAGCAATTTAGGGATCGATGCTGCTCTTAATAACCTATTAAAAGGCATGGGCTTTCAGCATGTACCAGGTACATGGAGTGTGCTGATTGTCGTATTAATCATCACGATTTTAATTAAGTTAATAGCAGACTGGTTCTTAAAGACAGAGGTCGGGCTAGCTATCCGAGCAACTGGTGATAATAAACGAATGATTCGCAGCTTCTCAGCAAATACAGATACACTTATCATTTTGGGGCTAGGACTTTCCAATGCACTTGTCGCATTTTCTGGAGCTTTAATCGCACAATACTCGAAGTTTTCAGATGTAAGTATGGGGATTGGTATGATTGTGATCGGTCTTGCATCCGTTATTATTGGTGAGGCTATTTTTGGGACTAAAACCATTATTCGTACAACTTTTGCAGTCATTGCAGGAGCCATCATTTATCGTATTATATTAGCATTAGCATTACGTGTAGATTTCCTTGATTCAGGAGACATGAAATTAATTACGGCTATCATCGTTATTTTGGCGCTGATTTTACCGCAAATTATCAATAAGAGTAAGGAACGTAAACGTAAAGCCAAGCGTGCTGCGGGACTTTCGTAAGTAAAAACAGTAGAGAAGGGAGGAAAAGGCCTTGCTTAAATTACATGGTATTAATAAGGTATTTAATGAGGGAACACCAGATGAGAAAATTGCACTTGCAGAGATTAACCTACACTTAAAGCCTGGTGATTTTGTGACAATCATTGGTAGTAATGGTGCAGGTAAATCAACGATGATGAATATGATTTCAGGTGCTTTAACACCTGATTTCGGGACAGTGTTAATTGATGGTAATAATGTGACAAGTTTGCCTGAATATAAACGCTCTCAATACATTGGTCGTGTCTTCCAGGACCCAATGGCGGGAACGGCACCTACGATGACAATTGAAGAAAATCTAGCTCTAGCATACTCTCGCAATAAGCATAGAGGGTTACGTAATGGTGTGGATAAAAAGCGTCGTGAATTTTTTAAAGAATCACTAGAGATGCTTGGTTTGAATCTTGAGAATCGCCTTTCTGCAAAAGTAGGCTTACTTTCAGGTGGGGAACGTCAAGCTTTGTCGCTCTTAATGGCTACCTTCACAAAGCCATCTATTTTATTGCTGGATGAGCATACGGCTGCACTTGATCCATCACGTGCAGAATTAATTACTCGTATTACGAAGTACTTAGTGGAAAAAGATAATTTAACGACATTAATGGTAACGCACAATATGCAGCAAGCATTAGATTTAGGCAATCGTCTTATTATGATGGATAAAGGCCAAATCATTTTAGAAGTTGGTGAAGATCGCAAACATGAATTAACAATCCCTGATTTAATGGCTGAATTTGAACGCATTCGTGGGGAAAAAATGAATTCAGACCGTGCTCTTTTAGGTTAATGATGAAACGCTCATACACTTGTATGAGTGTTTTTTATTTAGGATAATAAGATGATCGATAAACTTTAATACATAAAAAAGCCTCACTTGCGGAGAAGTGAGACTCTTTATGTTAAACGAGTAAACCAAATAGTTGAATGTCGTTGTTTACTTCTTTGTACTTGAAGCCGAATTCATCCATTCGGGCAAGTAGTCCTTCGTATTCAGCACGATCACCTAGCTCAATACCGACGAGTGCAGGGCCACTTTCCTTATTGTTTTTCTTCGTATATTCAAAGGTAGTAATGTCATCGTTTGGTCCAAGTACACTAGTGAGGAATTGACGTAATGCTCCTGCACGCTGAGGGAAGCTGACGATGAAATAGTAAAGTAAGCCTTCATGAATAAGTGACTTTTCTTTAATCTCCTGCATCCGTCCAATGTCATTATTACCACCACTGATGATGACAACGACTGACTTACCTTTAATTTCTTCTTTATAAAAATCAAGAGCTGCCACTGATAATGCTCCAGCAGGCTCGGCAATAATCGCATGTTTATTATATAAATCTAGAATGGTCGTACATACCTTGCCTTCAGGTACAAGAACAATATCATCTAAATAGCGACGACAAACATCGTAAGTGTGGTGACCGACGCATTTTACAGCAGCACCATCAACGAATTTATCAATCCAATCAAGAGCAACTGTGCCACCTTCAGCAAAGGCAGCCTTCATACTACCAGCACCTGCAGGCTCCACACCAATAATTTTGCTAGAAGGAGAGAGGTTTTTAATGTAGGCAGACACGCCTGACATTAAGCCGCCACCACCAATACTACCGAATACGTAGTCGATTGGCTCCTCCATATCATTCATAATTTCTACCGCTACCGTTCCTTGACCGGCAATGACATCGAGATCATCAAATGGATGAATGAAGATTTTACTATGCTCTTCACAATAGCTCAAGGCGCTTTCAGCAGAATCATCGAATGTATCTCCTGCCAAAATAATTTCCACATATTCACGTCCGAACATACGCACTTGATTTATTTTTTGCTTCGGCGTTGTTTGAGGCATAAAAATGCTTGCTTGAATTTTTAATTGGGCACAGGCATAAGCTACACCTTGTGCATGATTGCCTGCACTTGCACAGACAACCCCAGCATTGCGTGCTTCATCCTCGATTTTTTTAATTTTATAATAGGCACCACGAAGCTTGAATGAGCGTACATGCTGTAAATCTTCGCGTTTAATATAAATATTAGCTCCGTATTTCTCGGATAAATAATCGTTTTTTTGTAGTGGTGTGTGCACAACTACATCTTTTAAAAAATGATGTGCAATCAGGACATTCTCCACTTGCACGGTTCTAGTATCAGCAACTTCCATAGTATTCATCCTCCGTTATACGTTTAAAACATTTATCTATGATAGCACACTTTATTTGCTTTTTGGGAGTAATTTTTAGTAAATTCTAAATTTTCCGTGTCTATTTGAAGATGTAAGCGTTTTATCTTGATATAGCCTATTTTTTTGTAAAAAAAGCGATGTGTCAGACCTCGAAATAGTACATTTTAAGTGGAAAAAATCATTTAAACTCTGTTGAATCAAATCCAAAAAATACAACTCTCATAACAATAATGGCCAAGCATATACTAGATTAGCTTAGGACAAGTAGGAGGGTAAGTAGTGGACATCATTCAAGGGATTTTATCTACATATTGGAAATTTTTCGATTGGGCGATGTGGCAAGAAGTATTAATGGACCCTGTATCCTGGGGACTAATATCCTCATTAATTATTATAGAAGGATTGCTGTCGGCAGATAATGCACTGGTATTAGCGGTACTAGTGAAACATTTACCAGATAAACAACGAAAAAGGGCATTAATGTACGGTATGCTAGGTGCCTATTTTTTTAGATTTTTATTTATTGGCATAGGTGTTTATCTTGTAGAATTTTGGTTTATTAAAGTATTAGGTGCTTTATATTTGGGGTGGCTCTGTGTAGCTCATTTCCTCCAAATAGGGAATGAGGATAGTGTGAAGGAGGTAAAGAGGTCGGGATGGATGGTGCGTCTTTTTGGCACCTTTTGGGCAACTGTCATTTCTGTTGAGCTCATGGATATTGCTTTTTCAATTGACTCCATCTTCGCTGCCTTTGCGGTATCAGATCAAGTATGGGTGCTTTTAATTGGAGGGATGCTAGGGATATTAATGATGAGGACCATTGCAGGTGTTTTTTTAATCATCATCGAAAAAATTCCAGAGCTTGAAGCAACGGCCTTCATTATTATAGGTGTCATCGGCTTGAAAATGTTAGTGAGTGTTTTCAATATTCATATTCCACATTATTTATTTTTCTTATTCTTAGTGATTGCTTTTTCCATCACAATCATTGTGCACATGATGAAGAAAGTAAGAGCTGCCTAATTAAAAAGTACTGTTCTCCAAAAATGAGAACAGTACTTTTCTTAGTGTTGAAAAACAAAACAGTCAATTGAAAGGTAAAAATGGATTTCCGTTGCAGGCTACTTGTTTTCCTGTGGGCGAGCGCCGAATCGCTTCCTCCGCTACCGCTCCGTTTAGAGTTTTGCCTGTCTCGCTATCCCACGGGAGTCAAGTAGCCTTCCACTTCAACCCCTGACTTTTTAGCAAAGGTTTTCAAATAAAGTGAAGGTGTTCACTACTCTTTATGAAGAGGTGTTGTCACGCATCACTTCTCCACATTGAAAATAAGAGCTCATCCCCTCTAAGAATACAGTTAATGGGCGATTTGATCGCTATGCTACTATGAAAAAAAGTAAAGACACTTTGCAGCATGGTTGATTGGAGAGGAGCCAGCGTCACTCCTAGGGGATTTAGCGTCACAGAGGAGGCCCTGGAGCGAACGGAAGTGAGTGAAGCGGCTCATCGGACGCCCCCTGGAAAGGACGCTGGCGGAACGGAAATCAACCCCTCGCCTTGTAAAGTTGCTTTTTCTGCCGTTGACATCATCTTTTTTCAACAGCATGAAAAGTACTGTTCTCTAAAAACGAGAACAGTACTTTTTTTATTTTACATATTTATCTGGGTCAACTATATAGAATTTTTCAATATTTAGCCAGCTCTCGCTCATTGGTTCGCCGTCATCAATACGTTTTTCCGTCTCCTGCATCATCCAACCAGTCTGAGATGCATGAGCTTGTAATGCTTTTAATTTGTCCATTCGCATTTCACGAATATCGTAAACAACATGTGGTTCGCCATTTTTTTCAATCGTATCATTGGCGAAGGCACAGCCGAATACTTGTGGACGAGCAGCCTTTGGCATACGACGTACAGCTTCAACTACAGCACGTGCTGTTGCTTCGTGGTCTGGGTGGACAGCAAAGCCAGGCAAGAATGTGAAAATTAAAGAAGGCATTAGTTCTTCGATTAACCCTTCCACTAACTTTACCATTTTCTCATCATCTTCAAATTCAATTGTTTTATCTCGTAAACCGAGCATACGTAAATCTTGAATACCCATTGCCTCTGCTGCTGCAACCAATTCCTTGCGGCGAATTTCAGGTAAGGACTCGCGCGTTGCAAAGGGTGGATTACCTAAATTACGTCCCATTTCGCCTAATGTTAAACAGGCATATGTAACAGGTGTATTCATTTTCTTTGTATAGTGGGCGATGGTCCCAGCAACTGAAAAAGCCTCGTCATCTGGGTGAGGGTACACAATTAAAATATGACGTTGTGGTTGTAAATTCAAATAGTCGTCCCCCTTAGTAGGTAAATGGCGTTTCACTAATTTCAAGTGCAATCGCCAATTTTCCAGAGTAGTCTAGTCCAGCCATTAATAAACGGCCTAAATCATCTAATTCAAAATGTGTAATGCCTTGTGCATAAACCCAGCCATGAGGTAATTTTAAACCCACACGATGAGGTGCATTGTCTACAACCTTAGCAAGCTCATAATTAATTTTAGCATTGCGAATAAAAGCACCAGCATTAAAAAACTGTTCATCATAGTGTGCTGCATAAGATCCGTTTGTCGTCTCAAGATGAATATAAACGTCTTTGTTGGCGAAAGAATTCAGCAATTTTTGCAACGTCTCTACTTGTACTTCTTGCATCTTAACACTCCTCTCGATCATTTCTCCTTTAAGTATAGTAAAAAAATTCGCAAAGGGAAATTGATTGCTTTGTTATGAAAAAATGATGATTTGTATCTATATACCTCAGCGTCATTGGGTTCAGATTTTTTTGAGATTGCGAAAATCGATCCTAGCATCAAGGGAAATGAATCATCATCTCTAAATCTATGACAAGTTCTTAAGCAATATTCTTGAAAAAATTATTGTAATGTATCAATATAGGGAGTGTGAAAATAAATATGTACAAAATGTGTCGTTTCGTATTGTATCCGTTTTCACATCTGAAAAGATATTGCAACCATGACTTCTTCCTAATTCGTGTGTGTAGACAGCCCCACCTGTTGAAGGAAGTAATATTTTAGAAATAACGAATTCTATCTTGGTACAATAGATGACGTTCCTTGAACAGGCTATGTATGGTAGTTGTGAATAAGGGAAGAAAAATGAAGCTCATTATCATAGTATAATAAAAAATCGCGACTCTCTTTTATGACGGAGAGTCGCGGTTTTTTTATTGAACATTCGTGTAGGCTATGTATTTGTTAGTATCGATTAAGCTTTCGTTCTATTGTATCTAAACGATTATTAACATTTTGTAATTGTTTAAACATTTGCTTCATATAAAGATTTTGATCTTGCGTTTCAGTTGTTTTGGCTTGTGCCAATTCTTCCTCCTCCTGAAGAGCCAATATTGTGGCAAGGGTGGATAATGAGTAACCAAGTGTTAATATGATGGAAGCAATTACTTCAACTTTTGAAGAGGTGATTTCCCCAGCTAGTAAACCTGATTCTTCCGTTAAGTCCTCTACTTTGTTTTTTTTCATCTTTTCCCCTCCCATACAGCTAATATATGGGATATGAAGCATTAACGTATCTTGTCCTATTTTTATCTTTATCTAATAAATACTAATCGTTAACGGATTGTTTAATGTTTGTAATTTTCTAATAATTACATTGATTTTTCCATTTAAATATAGCATTATAGTAGGAATAAACAGACGCTTAGAGGGGGAATTAATGTGAATAAGGACTTTAAATATTGTAAGGAATCAAGAGTGATGCGTACAAGTCGTGTGTTTCCAAATGATGTGAATAATCATAATACATTATTTGGTGGGCGACTGATGAGCGATATTGATCAAGTTGCTTCCATTTCAGCAGCAAAGCATAGCAGGAAAGACTGTGTCACAGCTTCAACTGATTCTGTCGATTTCTTACATCCCATTCGCCCGACAGATTCTGTTTATTTCGAATCCTATGTAACATGGACGGGAAGATCTTCTATGGAGGTTTTTGTCAAAGTTATTTCTGAAAACTTGAAAACAGGAGAGAGAAAGGTGGCAGCGACTGCATTATTAACATTTGTTGCATTGGATGAAAATAATAAACCAGCGTTGGTTCCACGAGTAATTCCTGAAACAGTAGAAGAGACAAAATTGCATGAAACAGCTTCAGAGCGAGCGAAGGCACGTGCTGAACGTAAAAAGGAAAGTAAAGCATTAGCTCAATTTATATCAATGAATGATCCATGGGATTATCGGCTAGAAATGGTGGGAAATTATATGTAAAAAGAGGGGTGTCTCAAATGACTTTGAGACATCCCTTCATGCTTATATTTCAGTTACTGTTACTTGAGGAGCACCAAAACGGGATTTCGCTCCATGCATGACAGGACCTACATAATCATTTAGCGCCCAGCCGTGTGCGATGGCTGCGGATACAAACTCTTTCGCTTCAATGACAGAGTCTTTAATAGAAAGACCGTTAGCAAGATTGGCTGTTACAGAAGCAGCAAATGTACAGCCTGCACCGTGGTTATTAGTAGAAGCAACTTTTTCAGCTTCTAATAAGTAGAATGTTTCACCATCAAAGAATAAGTCTGTTGCTTTTTCAGTGGCTAGTGCTTTTCCACCTTTAATGACAACAGCTTTAGCCCCTAGTTCGTGGATTTTACGAGCTGCGATCTTCATGTCATCAATGTTTTTTGGTGTACCTGTGCCAGCTAATTGTCCCGCTTCAAAAAGATTTGGTGTTGTTACCGCTGCTAGTGGTAAAAGATGCTGAACCATAGCATCTGTGTTCCCAGGATTCAATACTTCATCGTCACCTTTACATACCATAACAGGATCGATGACAACATTTGGAGTGCCTGAATTTGCGATAGCCTCTCCAGCAATGCGAATAATTTCTTCTGTTGAGAGCATCCCTGTCTTAATGGCATCAATTCCTGTGGAAAGAGCTGTGTCAATTTGTTTTTGTAGTAACTCAGTTGGCAAAGGTGTGACGTTGTGTGTCCAGCCATTCGGGTCCATTGTTACGACAACTGTTAATGCCACCATACCATATGTACCATGCTCTTGGAATGTTTTGAGATCAGCCTGCATCCCTGCGCCGCCTGATGTATCTGATCCTGCAATTGTTAATGTTTTTTTTAGAGTCATGTAAAAGATCCCCTTTATCGTTAAGAGTTATAAAATTACCTTCTAGTATAGTCCGATTCTGATTCTATAAGAATAGCCAGAATACTATATTTTTATATGGTCAGTTTCAACTGATGCTTGAATTCATCTTTAATTTTTTGTACCGTTGTAAGAAGAGAAAGGGGCTTAAAGAACGATGAAACAAGTATTCCCGAATGATTGGCAAGAAGTACTCAAAGAAGAGTTGGAAAAACCGTACTATCAAAAACTACGTCAATTTGTCGCAAATGAATATTCGACACAAACCATTTATCCACCAATGAATGATGTGATGAACGCATTTTATACAACAGCATATCATGATGTGAAGGTTGTTATTTTAGGACAAGACCCATATCATGGACCTAATCAAGCGCATGGGTTAAGCTTTTCTGTTAAACCAGGTATTCCACATCCTCCTAGCTTACGGAATATGTTTCAAGAGCTACAGGATGATTTAGGCTGTCCAATTCCCCAAAATGGAACGCTAACAAAGTGGGCTGAACAGGGTGTTATGCTATTAAATACGGTGCTTACGGTTCGAGCAGGACAAGCAAATTCGCATAAGGAACAAGGTTGGGAGCAATTTACCGATGCTGTTATCGATCTATTAGCTGCAAGAGAAGAGCCACTAATTTTTGTATTGTGGGGTAAACCAGCGCAACGCAAAAAGCAATTAATTCGAAAATATAAAACGCCTCATGCCATACTCGAAGCGCCACACCCAAGTCCATTAAGTGCTTATCGAGGATTCTTCGGTAGTAAACCTTATTCAAAGATTAATCAACAATTAGTGGAGTGGGGCAAGCAGCCAATTGATTGGTGTTTAGAATAGATTGGCACAAATCGTTTACTTTATACACATGATCAATCATGATACATTTAATATAGAAGAAAGTGAGGGACGACGATGAAGGTGAATTGTTTCAAATGTCAATTTTTTAAAGTAACCTGGGACCCTCAAACCCCACGAGCATGTGTAGCTTATGGCTTTAAAACAAAGCAAATACCATCCGTTGTTGTGAAGCAATCCTCGGGTGTGGATTGTTTGAAATTCGTACCAAAAGTAGAAAGTGGGAGAATGTAATGATTTCTTATCAAGCCGTTATACAGCAACTTGAAAAACAATTATCTAGTGCAAAAAATGCGGGGAATGATCAGCAAATTCGTGAGGCGCTTACAGCCATCAGAGCATTATGTGATGTGGTGTTAGATTCTCCAAGTGAGACAGCATCTATCACTCCCCATAAGCATGTACCGCAGATGCTTGTAACAGAGTCAAAACCATCCACTTTATATACAGCAAAGATTGAAGAAGATGGAGCAAATGGTGATTCCATTTTTGATTTTTAATTCATTTAAAAGGTAGGGTAACGAGAAATGAAAAGATTTATCGTGACAGGTGCTCTTCATGGCCTATTAGCAGTGGCATTCGGTGCATTCGGTGCACATGCTTTAAAGGAAGTTTTAGATGAATATAGTCAAGGTATTTGGGAAACGGCTGTGCAATATCAAATGTTTCACGCTACTGGATTACTAGTTATTGGTCTATTAATGAGCTCTAAATTATTAGGTGAAGTGAAACAATTAAATCTAGCAGGAATATTCTTTAATCTTGGCATTGTTTTCTTTTCTGGTAGCTTATATGTGCTAGCAATAAGTGGTATTAAAGTATTGGGAGCTATTACACCAATTGGTGGTGTACTATTTTTAGCTGGATGGCTACTTATTATTTTAACTGCTCTCAAACATGCTCGTTAATTTTAAATTGACTCTCTTACATGATTTGTAGGAGAGTTTTTCTTTGTTATCAGTCATTTTCTAAAGATAGCAATTTAAATCCTATCCATTTTGTAAGAATTTATAGTACACTACTAATATTACTTGCAATATTTCGAAAATATCAAAAGTGAGGTTATGTAGTATGGAAAAACTATTTGCATTAATAGATGCAAACTATGATGAGATGGTAGGGATTCGTCGTCATTTACATCAATATCCTGAATTATCCTTTGAAGAAGTGGAAACGCCAGCCTATATAGCTGCTTTTCATAGAGAATTGGGCCATGAGGTTCGTGAAGGAGTGGGAGGACGTGGTGTCGTAGCGATATTACGTGGTGGAAAGTCTGGTAAAACAGTAGCATTGCGAGCTGATTTTGACGCATTAGCGATACAAGAGGAGAATGATGTACCGTATCAATCTAAAATAGCTGGAAAAATGCATGCTTGTGGACATGATGGACATACAGCTACATTACTTGGACTAGCTAAGGCACTGAATGCGATGAAGGACGAAATTGCTGGCAATGTGGTATTTATTCATCAGCATGCAGAGGAAGTAGCACCAGGTGGAGCTAAGCCGATGATAGAGGGTGGTTGTTTAGATGGCGTAGATGTAATTTTTGGTACGCATTTATGGGCGCCTACACCATTAGGAGAAATTTTAGTGAAAGATGGAGCCATTATGGCAGCTGCAGATAAAGTAGAAATCACGGTTCAAGGGAAGGGTGGACATGGCGCAGAGCCGCATCATTCCATTGATGCTGTTACCCTTGCCTCACAATTTGTCGTCAATGCTCAACAGCTTGTTTCAAGACGTATTGATCCATTGAAATCAGCTGTTTTAACAATTGGTCATTTTGAGGCCATTAATCCGTTTAATGTTATTGCTGATCGAGTAGTATTGGCGGGAACAATTCGTACGTTTGAAGAAGAAGTACGCACACAAATGGAGCAAGAGTTAGAAGCGGTATTGAATGCGACTTGTCTGGCATTTGGGGCAAGTTACGAATATCGTTACACAAGAGGTTATCCACCTGTTTATAACCATCAGAAAGAAACAGCGTTTGTGGCACAGTTGGCGTCGACTGTCCCAGGTGTAGAGCAAGTAATAACATGTCCACCATTTATGATTGGGGAAGACTTTGCGTATTATTTAGAAAAAGTACCAGGCACATTTTTCTTCACAGGGGCGAAAAAGCCAGAATGGGAAAAGGCCTATCCGCATCATCATGCACGCTTTGATTTTGATGAACGTGCAATGCTCATAGCAGCGAAAACCTTAGGTAAAGCAACTTTAACGTATCTAATAGAAAATTAATTATAGCGAATGATAAAAATCCGCATACGCTCATCGACTTTTTTGGTCAGTGAGTGTATTGCGGATTTTTACACTAGAAGATTGAATTATGGATTTTGATTAAAGTAGGCCATTTCCTCATCATACTCAGCAAAATCGAAATAAATCATAGGGAAAAGAAAACGATGATTGGATTTAAGTTCACGAATAATGACATGGTCTCTACCAGCGGCTTCTACCACACCACGAACAGTTTTTGTGTTTTTTCCCTGCTCCACTGCATGCTCAAAAGAAAAATGGAAGGTAGCAGGTTTTCCACGATTCAATCGTAAAATATTTTCTATATAGGACTCTTCACGGCCAGGTGGTCGCCCGCTTGGAAGTGTGACTGGAGGAGGAGTCATTTGTTGTTGCGTTGTTGGTGTCCAATAATAAGGCATCATCAATTATCAACCTACTTTCTTTTTAAATTTGAGGACAATCTTGTTCAGTTGGCGAGAAAAAACAATGAGATTTGAATCTGCCAGTATTCCATTGGCCATACCATTGTGCAGGACAATCACCTGCTGGCATGAAAAACCACAAAGAGCGGGTAGCTGGATGAAATCTTTCACCCTGAATAACCCTTTTAGCTAACCGAATATCTTGATCACGTGCTCGCTGATAAAAATAACCCTTTTGTGTTGCCTCAAAGCCTCCCGGACGCTGATAAACCATTTGTTCAATCGTTCGAATATCACCAAAATCTAAACAATCACCTCTTACACGATTAACGCCAACATTCCCAACCATCAGCATGCCTAACTCTCCTTCACCTTCTGCTTCGGCACGCATTAGCCTTGCGAGTAGGGCTGTCTGTGCATCATTCGTCTTAATAACAGCGATTTTCATACCTCCTCGCAGACAGTATATGCATGAAGGTATTGTAGACATGTTCAATTTTGTTAAGAAAGACAATCACACATTAAAATTACTATGCATATAGTAGTAATAGCGACAAGTACGTAGAAAATACTTCGAAACCCTGCAAGACCGATAGTTTTTTTATTAAAACGGGTAAATAGAAAAAAATAGAATTAGGGGAACGTGAGATCAAATGAATTGCATGTGTATCCAATACATGTGAGGTGATGGTTTATGGAAATTGGGGTTTGGTTTGGAATTTTATTAAGTGCAGTACTAGCTTTTCTATTAGGGGAGTTTTATGGACAGCCGCTCCATTGGTATCTCTTTATTGTCATTATTGTGATCGGTTTTTTTATTCAAACGGTTATCTTAATTTTAAAAGTAAAGGACGAGAGCTCTTAATGAAGTATGTAGAAGAAAAGTGTTGGGATTAAGAAAGTGTCATCGCAGAAGGATGGCACTTTTTTATGTTGGGTGAGTAAATTTTTTCGTGTGGAAAGCGAAGTATCAGGAAAAAAGACTACTCTTTAATAGGGGATGAATGCTTGTTTTAGCTGCTATTTCAATGAGACATCATTATTTTTATGGAAACCTTAGCCTTGCTAGTATATTAAAAATATACCGAGACATACTAAAATTGACTTTATTTTTGTTTGTATGAAGGAGCGTTTTCATGCGTATTTTTAGTATGTTTGTAGCAATCATTATCAGCGCTTTTCTGGCAGTTGGAATAGCAGAATATTATCATCAACCATATAATTGGTATTTAGTTTTTCTTATGATGCTAACTGGATTTTTTATTCACATCATTATTTTAATATTTGAATCCGAGAATGCTGAAGAAAACGAAATTTAAAAATGCGAGTCCATATTGGCGGACTCGCATTTTTAATGAGCTATTAAACAGTTAAGAATTTAACCAATTTATCGTTATCAAGTAGGTTTCCGACGAAGAATTCACCAAACTCGCCGTAGCGTGCCGATACTTCATCAAAGCGCATTTCATATACTAATTTTTTGAATTGTAGTACGTCATCAGCAAATAAAGTTACGCCCCATTCGTGATCATCGAAGCCTACAGAGCCAGTAATAATTTGTTTTACTTTACCAGCATAGCCGCGACCAATCATTCCATGAGAACGCATTAATGATTTACGCTCATCCATTGATAGCATGTACCAGTTGTCGTTCCCTTGACGGCGTTTATCCATTGGATAGAAGCATACATATTTAGCACGTGGAAGTTCTGGATATAGACGTGCACGTACATGTGGATTTTGGTAAGGATCTTCATTTGATTCGCCAGCTAAATAGTTTGAAAGCTCTACAACAGATACATAAGAATATGTAGGAATTGTAAAATCTGCTATAGCTAATTTATTGAATTCTGCTTCAAGCTCTTGTAACTCATCCATTGTTTCACGCAATGTCATAATCATAAAGTCAGCTTTTTGACCAACGATTGCATAAAAGGCATGAGCACCTGTTTTAGCGACGTCTGCTTCGTTCAGTTTTTCTAAATATGCAATAAATTCCTCTACTGCTGCTTGACGTTCCTCTGCAGAAACAAGTTTCCAAGAAGCCCAGTCGATTGAGCGGAAATCATGTAAAGCGTACCAACCATCTAACGTAATTGCTGCTTCATTCATTATTGAAAACACTCCTTTATAAGTGAATACCATTCAAAAATTAGTTTATCATAGTTTGTGCAAAATCCCTAAGTTCATGATAGTAATTCACGAATTTGACACCAACTAAAGATAATGTATTCTAAAGAGAAGAGATGTAATTAGAGGAGTACCAATATGAAACATATTTTACAACAGCCTATTTGGCGTTATTATGATCAATCCATTAGTGCGAAGCAAAGATCACCGCTTGAATCTTTTGCAACGGATGATACGTTGTGCCAATTAGTTGGTCAATTGACGTCCCCACCCACAATTCGTACATGGGTTCATGAAGCATCTGTTGTGCTCGGTATTCAAGATCATCGTTTGCCCTATGTCCAGCAAGGTATGGAATTACTAGAATCGAGAGGCTATCATCCTATCGTTCGTAACTCTGGTGGCTTAGCAGTTGTACTAGATGAAGGAGTTCTCAATATTTCTATTGTATTGTCTGAACAAACAGAGTCACTCAGTATAAACGATGGCTATGATGTGATGGTTGATCTTGTGAAGGGGTTGTTCCCAGAAGTAGCTGATAAAATTGAGGCTTATGAAATTGTCGGCTCTTATTGCCCAGGTTCTTATGATTTAAGTATTGAAGGGAAAAAATTTGCTGGCATTTCACAAAGACGCTTACGTCAAGGGGTGGCAGTGCAAATTTATTTATGTATTGAAGGAAGTGGCTCGCAACGCGCGGCACTTATTCGAGACTTTTATGACGTAAGCTTACGACAAGAGGAAACAAAATTCACTTACCCTCAAATCGTGCCTGAAGTAATGGCTTCGCTATCAGAGCTTGTTGACCCGAATTTAACAGTAGAAGCGGTCGTTATTCGTTTGCAGCAACTACTTTATCATTTGGCCCAAGAAGTTCGTCCACAATCCTTCTATGATGAAGAAATAACGTTGTATGGTTTCTATTTACAGCGTGTTTTTGAGCGCAACGCGAAAATGCTTGAACGGAAGTAAAAGGTTGATTATATGAAATAGAAAAAAGCGATGCGGCTAATTTAGCGCATCGCCATTTTCTGGTTGATAAATAGAACTACTTGTTACAAGATTTCCGTTTTTCTCCATTTTAAAAACAGGTGCAATTCGCTCTTCCTCTTCATCAAGCGTAACGAGACGTCTAGCGCGATTCATAATTTGAACAAATTGCTCGTAATCTTTGCGGATCGCTCGATTTTCTTCTTCTAATTTTGTAATGGTTTTCTCTAGTTTTTTATTTTTCTCAGATGTTACATGTACTAGTTGTCGCCATTTTGAAGATTCATTTCCTACTTCACCAGAATGCTGTAAACGTAGTAAATAAGCTATGACAATATCAAGAGAAAGAGCGGATAGCGGAATTGACTTTCCTTCAGCAGCACTATTATTTACTGTAAACATACTAGAAGTACGGCGTCTTGCTGGGGCTCCCAACACTCGCATTCTCTCTTTTCTTTCCTTTTTAGCTTCTGCTAATTGTCCCTCGTATTCTTTACGAACAACAGCATTCCAACGAAAACCACAGGCTGCCGCAGTACGATTTAATGCATCACCGGCTTCTTCGAAGGCATTTAGCTGTGTGCTGCCCTCTGTTACATGACGGATTACCGCTTCTGCTAGTAATTCATCGTTTTCTTTTAACCAAGCATCTTGTCTTATTTTACTCATATTAAAATCCTCCCACCTTTATCTGGAACTTGTTATTTAAGATTAGCATGACCAATCTTTTAACCTTTTATTCATCTATGTAGAAGGAATTATGCTTGAATAGAAGGGGAAAAGTGCGATACAATACCCGATGTAGGTTTGTGCACATGCTGCATACTTAAATATGTGAAGGTCATGTGTTCAATAGAGCGAGATTATGTTTGAAAAAATACTATATAGAAAGGGTTGTTGACAAAATGGCAAACGAATTTAAAGTTTGCGATGAATGTCAGGCCGTTAACTTAAAGACGTTAATTCCAAAATTAAAGGAAATCGATCCTGATGCAACCATCGAAATTGGCTGTCATTCTTACTGTGGTCCAGGACGCAAAAAGACATTTACCTTTGTAAATAGCCGCCCAGTTGCTGCGTTAACAGAAGATGAACTAATGGAAAAGGTTTTAGCAAAATTAAAAAAGTAAAATGAAAAGCTATCTCTACTTGAGGAGATAGTTTTTGTTTTGCTTATTTTTATATGTTGAGAAATTAGACCAATATAGATTTAAAAATAATGATGAAAGTAATGGAAATAGGTTGTTAATATCTATAGAAAAATGGCAATAAGTATGCTAGTCCTAGATTTATCGCATATAATAGAACTATAACAAAATGGGGGTGCTATCCAAATGACATATGCAAACGCTAAATTAGAAGAAGAAAAGGTATTTAAAGACCCAGTACACCGTTATGTACATGTTCGAGATCAAGTGATATGGGATTTAGTGGGTACAAGAGAATTTCAGCGTTTACGTAGAATTCGTCAGCTAGGTACCACATTTTTAGTATTTCATGGAGCGGAACACAGTCGCTTTAGTCATTCTCTTGGGGTTTACGAAATTGTACGTCGCATAGTAGATGATATCTTTGTTGGTCGTCCAGATTGGGATGAAAGTGAAAGACTATTAGTATTATGTGCAGCCCTTTTACATGATTTAGGGCATGGACCATTTTCTCATGCTTTTGAAAATGTTTTTGAGCTTGATCATGAATATTACACAAGGCAAATTTTGTTGGGTGATACGGAAGTAAATGCTATCTTAAAAAAAGTGGCAGATGATTTTCCAGAAAAGGTATCACAAGTGATTGGAAAGACATATCCAAATAAGCAAGTAATTAGTTTAATTTCTAGCCAAATTGATGCGGATCGTATGGATTACTTACAACGTGATGCTTATTTTACAGGTGTTAGCTACGGTCACTTTGATATGGAACGGATTTTGAGAGTAATGCGTCCGCGTAAAAATCAAGTGGTGATCAAAGCAACAGGCATGCATGCGGTGGAAGACTATATAATGAGTCGCTATCAAATGTACTTACAAATTTATTTCCATCCTGTGTCACGAAGCGCAGAGGTAATTTTAAATAATATTTTAAAAAGAGTAAAACAATTAAGCTTAGCGGGCTATACATTTAAGCATGAGCCTACTCATTTCCTAGCATTCTTCCGTAATGCTATTACATTAGAGGATTATCTTGCGTTAGACGAGAGTATACTTTTTACATATTTTCAGTTATGGATGCAAGAGGAAGATGCTATTCTAAGTGATTTAAGTCGCCGCTTTGTGAATCGCAAGCTATTTCAATACATTGATTTAGACCCTGGTGTGGAGCTCAATAAATATCAAAAACTCCAAGAGCTTTTCAAAAAGGCAGACTTGAACCCTGATTATTATCTTGTTCATGATACAACGGCAGATCTACCATATGATTTTTACAGACCTGGTGAGGAAGAAGTCCGTGTACCTATTTTTCTAGAAATGAAAAATGGTGAGCTGCGGGAACTTTCACGTGAATCCATTATTGTCGATTCCATATCAGGACGTATGAAACGAGATCATAAAATCTATTTTCCATTAGATTTCTTAGAGGATGAAGCTACACATCCAACCATCAAACAGCAAATACTAACATTGTTAAGAAAAGACGAAAAGTAAGTTGTAGCTGGCACTAGCATTTTCATGAAGTGATTATAAAAAAGGGTAGAGCGCTCTGTTGTGCTCTACCCATCTTACTATTATTTGTCGCTAAAACGAACGCCTGCAACGCCGTAATGGTTTTTAGACATTTCTTCGATAAAAACTGTTACATTTTCTGCAGGTGCATTCACTGTGCGAGATACGGCCTCTGTTACTTCCTTTACAAGAGCACGTTTTTGTTCCTCTGTACGACCTTCAAGCATTTTCACTGTTACGTATGGCATAATATTGCCTCCTTTATAGAATAATGTTGTATAGTTAGTTTATAAGAAAGTATAAACTTCTTACTTGCGTTGAGGCATATGCGCGATGGCGAAAATAGTGATTGTTTCGACAAAATATGCGTTGATATGCTTTCCTTTATAATAGCAGAATGGAGGATATTTAAGTATGGCAAATGAAGAAAAACCAAAACAAAAAATGGGTTTTACGATTATAAAAAATGATCCAACAGATGGACATAAAGGGTTTGGTATCGGTTCACTTTCATTAGAGAATGTATCGCCGGTTATTGTTGATGTAGAAGAGGGAACGGCTTCTGTTGAAATTGGTGCCATGCATGCACGGAGTGACGTAGAGCGTGGTATTAAATTTACAATGGACCGTGCTGATTCAGAGGGTGGAAAACCATATTGGCTCGTATGGGTGACGATAGATCATAAAGAAGATGGGCCTTATTATGCGGGTGTAACAGCTTGTGAAATGGTTGTTAACCGTGAAAAAAGACGAGGCTATAAAATTCTAGCTGACCATGTGAATAAAATGGATAAATCCATGAAGCGTCATATTATTGTGGAGCATATGGATGCACCGTCTAAAAAAGTGTTAGCTACTTTCCTTGAGCAACTTAATCCAGACTTGTGGGGACGTAGTGGGGAGCAATTGCGTCAAGACTTATTTGTCGAATAGACTCATAATGATTGAACAATCTGTGACATTTTGCAATCGCTTTCGATATTAGGTTGAAAGTGGGTTTGAAACAAAGTACACTTGATGCAGAGCTTACATTTTAGTAAGCTAGGACACTTGGTCTCGCGAATGCGATGAGCGCTATGCGGCATTTGAACAACCCAAACCCAAGCCAAATGCCCCATGATGCTCATACTTCGCGGACCATAAAAAAGAAAAGCTTTCTGTTCCCACGGACACGTCTCCGGGGAAGAGAAAGCTTTTCTTATTTTTTCGTATATCAGTTACTTTGTCGAGAGCCTTCATAACTTACAACGTATTAGGTTTAAAAAGGTTTCCGGATTATTGTTTGTTTTTTAGTCCTTAAATATAGAGAATGGTAGCATATTCCAAAATTCTCCCCATGTATTACTGTCAAGAATGTCGAAATTTGTACATTTCTCAGTCGGTACATCCTTAGATTCCATATATACAAGACGTTGTTTAGGACATGCGTCAGTCGCTAATTTACCTGTTTCGATATCAATGACAACACCTTCAACACCTTTTGGCTTTTTGAAATCTTCATTTTTTGTACCTTTATTAACAGCTTCCATAAAGTCAATCCAGATTTGCTTTGTTGCAGCAGTATCTTCCTTCGTCGTAAGGTTTTTACCCTGATCATAGCCATTCCATACACCAGCAGTAAGTCTTGGTGTAAAACCGATTAACCATTGATCACTATTGGTAGAGCCTGATTTAGCAGCATATGTGTGTGTCATACGTGAACGAATACTAATTCCTGTAGCAGGTGAATAGTCACTGAATACCGGATCAAAAATACCTGTCATCATTTCTGTTAAGATGTATGCATTTTCTTTGGAAATGGCTGTTTCCGCTTTACTTGCAACAACTTTGTTTTCATAAATAACATCCCCATGTGCATTTTTAATGGATACAATGGTTGTTGGTGTTGTTTGCTGTCCTTGTGATGCCAAAACATTATATGCATTCGTCATTTCATACAATGTTGTTTCAATCGTACCAAGTGCAATTGATAAATTATCCTTCGCACCAATCCCTACATTAAAACGGTTTGCCATATCATGAAACTCTTTGAAACCAATGTCCTCTAAGGTTTTTACTGCGTAAATATTATCCGAGATAGCAATGGCTTGTGCCATCGTCATATCATGATCTGCGAATTGACCATTGACGTTTTTAGGTGCATAAGTGCCACGCCCATTATCATAAGTAAAAGTTGTTTCACCAACATCTAAAAAAGTTAGTGGTGTATAACCATTTTCAAGCGCCGCTGCATATAAAATCGGCTTAATAGTAGAACCTGGTTGACGTTTGGCTTGTGTAACCCGGTTAAATGAGCTTACTGAATAGTCACGACCACCGACTAATGCAGTGACAGCTCCTGTTTTCGATTCCATACTCACGAACGCAGATTGCAGATCATTAGCAGGCATATTTTTGGCTACCGCTTCTTCAGCCGCTTTTTGATGCTCTAGATTAAGCGTTGTTTGAATCGTCCAGCCGCCTTCACTAATATCGAGATTTTTTGATTTTAAAATTTCACTTGCTTCTTGCCAAGCCACATCTAGGAAATAAGGGGCAACAGATTTGGTTGCAACCCAGCTATCATTTTTTAAGACAAGCTGTTCATTTTCAGCACGCGCTTTTTCTTCTTGTGTAATGGCGCCTTGGTCTGCCATAAGTTTTAAAATAACGTGTTGACGATTGGTAGCCTTATCTAAATTGGCAATTGGTGAATAAATGCTTGGACCTTTTGGTACACCTGTTAGCATTGCTGCTTCTGCAAGCGTTAAATCACTAGCAGATTTCCCGAAATAAAAACGGCTGGCAGCTTCTACTCCATACATACCGTGACCGTAATATACTGTATTTAAATAGCCCTCTAGTATTTCGTCCTTATCATAAAAAACTTCTAATCTATAAGCATACAGGGCTTCGTTCAATTTACGTGTCCAAGACTTTTCATGGGAAAGATAAAGGTTACGAGCATATTGTTGTGTAATGGTACTAGCTCCTTGAACCTTTCCACCAGCCTTTATATCCACTAAAATGGCACCAGCAATACGTGAATAATCGAAACCGCCATGTTCATAAAAATCCTTATCTTCAACAGCAACTACAGCTTCCTTTAAATAAGGTGACATCTCATCGAGACCCACCCAATATCTTCGTTGATTTGTAAAGTGATCTCCAATTTGGTGCTCATTTTCATCTAAGAAAATGGAAGCCTTTGGTACGGTTAAAGGCGGTGCACCAGCCACTTGAACATAGATGCGGAGTGCGACAAATGCTACAACAATTGCAGATGTAAAGGCGACAAATAGCGTAAGACTTTTGCGTGTGCGCTTTACACGCTGTTGCTTTCGATGATAGCTTTTTCGTTTCATCCGACTTCACCTCGTTTTCTCACAGCTTCGAACTTAGCTTTAGTATGTGTTCGAACATTCATCTTTAATCGAAATTCTAACTAAAAACTATTGCACTTTATTCAAAAACATCTATACTTTTTTTGTACTACTTGAAATGCTGGCATTCGACAAAAAAATCGCACCTTGTAGATTTTAATCGAAATTTGCTAGACGTTCCAATAATGTATACGAGGATAAAAGGATACAGGTTTCATTACAATCCTGTAAGCCATAATAGAAGAAGTCGGAAAAATGATGATCAACACAATATTTTAATAATATGGAGGGCTAGCAATGAGATTTGATGAAGCTTATTCAGGAAATGTTTTTATAAAAAGTCATCCTACATATGACGATGCACAGGCAGTGATTTATGGCATGCCAATGGATTGGACAGTAAGTTATCGTCCAGGATCACGTTTTGGTCCACAACGTATCCGTGAGGTATCCATTGGTCTTGAGGAGTACAGCCCATACCTAGATCGTGAGCTTGATGAAGTAAAGTACTTTGACGCAGGCGATATTCCACTACCATTCGGTAATGCACAGCGTTCATTAGATGAAATTGAGAAATTTATTGAAAAATTATTAGCGGATGACAAGGTTCCTGTCGGCATGGGTGGAGAGCATTTAGTATCGTGGCCTGTGATGAAGGCTGTATCAGCTAAATATGATGATCTTGCAATTATTCACTTTGATGCACATACAGATTTACGTGTGGAATATGAGGGAGAGCCACTTTCGCACTCTACACCTATTCGTAAAATTGCAGAACATATTGGGCCGAAAAATGTCTATTCATTTGGTATCCGTTCAGGCATGAAAGAAGAGTTTGATTGGGCAAAGGAAAACGGTATGCACATTTCAAAATTTGAAGTGCTTGAACCGTTAAAAGAGGTTCTCCCAACATTAGCTGGACGCAATGTGTATGTAACAATTGATATTGACGTTCTAGATCCAGCACACGCACCAGGCACTGGTACAGTAGACTGTGGTGGCATTACATCGAAAGAATTGCTCGCTTCCATCCACGCTATTGCAGCAAGTGGTGTAAATGTTGTAGGTTTTGACCTTGTTGAAGTAGCACCAATCTATGATTCTTCAGAAATGACAGCAAACACAGCTTCAAAATTATTACGAGAAATGATCTTAGGCTGGGTAAAATAAGTAGGCCTTTGTAAATAAAGTTACTTGAGTGGGGTTAGCTATGAGCTAGCCCCATTTTGTATTTTAATTAATTTTGAATTAATAAAACTTTATATTCGAAAAATATTGAATTAAATATTCGTATAATTTAGAATTTTATTATATGTAAGTATGAAGGAGGAGTTTTGTTGAAATATCTATATTCACCACAGCCTACGGAACAAATTAAATTAACAATAGAATCTTCACTTGTTTGGGAAGTAATTCTTGGTATCTCGGGATATACACATACACGTCTTCGCCACACATTTGAATTTGATGAAGAGTGGACCATTGCACATAAATCAATGCCTGAACAGCTAGTGAAATCTTTAGCATTGATTGAAAAAACTAATTTTTGGTTTGCTTTAATTCTGCTACAGGACAAATTATCATCGCTATCAATTCAAGATTTTTCGAATCAACTTCAAAACATAGCTGCAGATTGTTTCTATGAAATACTTTTGCCATACAAAAATCGGGAAACGGAGGCTATAAGAAAAGAAACTTCTGCTCAGTATAATAATCCTCGACAGATAGAGAAATATGCGAAGTATTTTGATGACCATGAATACCTAGGAGGATATATACGTAATCTTGCGAAGTATTCACATAAAGACTTGTGTGATATTTTTACAACAGCCATGTTCGAGTGGCATAACTGGGTACGTAAAAACGAGAAATGGGATAAGTGGATGCAAGCACTTGATTTTGAACAAAAAAGATTTCGTTCAATCAACATGACAGACCCTATCGAAAAAATTGAACAGATCACTGGTGGCGTAAAGTATCAACTCGAACCATCTGTTTGGACAGTTAAACTTATTCCACATGTATCCTATCGTCCATGGGTTTTAGAAAAAAGGACCTGTCATACTAAACTGTTCTTTTATCCGTTAAATGAAGAACATTTACTAGAACCAGGTGTTCCTTCTGTGGAGTTGGTTAGAGGGTATAAAGCATTGGGAGATGAGCTTCGCTTAAAATTACTCTATCAATTATTAAAAGGACCTTCCGCATTACAAGACTTAAGTTTACGATTTAATCTTTCTAAGACTACGCTACATCATCAACTGTCTATTTTAAAGGCTGCTAGATTTATTAAAGTTGATAAAGGAATTTATTCGGCAAATCCAACGGAACTTAACTATTTAACAGAAAAACTTACACAGTATCTTGAGAATCAAAAATGAAGAGGTATTCCAAATCTTTTAGAGCACTCTGGATAGGTGAAATTGTATCAGAATTGGGTAGTGCAGCAGGTGGCATTATTAACGGTCTTTTGCTGTTCGAATTAACAGGATCAAAGGAATGGTTAGGTGTATTTTGGTTAGTTTATTTTATTCCCTCATTAGTATTACAAGGTGTAGCAGCACCATTTTTAAATCATGTTTCTAAAGGAAAAGCGATTCAAAATATCCAACTTATTCGCTCGCTTGCGTATCTATTTCCTGTAATTGGTTTCGTTCTATACAAAAATGAAGGAATTATCTTCGGGTTAATCATCTTACAATGCATATTGGGGTTACTGCAGCCTATTTATGCTAGTCTTTCCTTTTCGCTTTTACCTGAGATTTGCGAAGAAAAAGAATTAACAGAAGCAAATGGTTTATTGGATGGTACCATTCGACTTATGAGTTTTCTTGCTCCGGGATTGACTTCATTCCTTTTATTAGTAAGTCCAATACCATTTATTTATGTATTTTCTTGTTGTATGTTTCTAGTCAGTTATCTGTCTCTCACCGGGATTTCTCAAGTAAGTATAGACAGAGTGCCAGTATGGTCTAAGAAGTTTTGGTGGAAAGAAATGAAAGAAGGATATCACAGCTTTTTTAACTATCCACATCTATTGAGGCTGACGCTTCTCTCCACAACTGTGCAGTTTGCTGTGGGCGCAACAACTGTATTAAGCGTTCCTTTCATTCGTGAATCTCTTAATGGGCAATCATGGGAATATGCGATATTTGCTGGATCTTTTCCAATTGGCTATTTTATTGGCATACTCTTACTGGCAAAGATACCGAAAACCGATCAAACCATGTATCTCGGATTAATCGGTGGGGGGCTTTCATTTGTCTGTCTGTACTTTGTGGAATCCATACCAATCGCTTGGTTATGTGAGTTGTTTGGTGGAATAATGTTTCCACTTTTTAATGCTCGTAGTGCAGCCATCTTTCAGAAAATCGCACCTAAAGATCGCATGGCGCAACTCAGTGCTGTTCGTTTACTCTTTCTACGGGTCGCTATGCCATTAGGAATTGCCTTTGCCTCTGCGTCATTTTTAGATTTGAGTATTGGCCAAATTTATATAATAGTGGGTTTAATTATCGTTTTACCTGGCTTGTTTTATTTCCTTGTGCAGTTGCTACGAAATAGAACAAATAGTATATGAGGATTCATTTGACTCATTATTCAACATACGAATATAATTTTTGTATATAGAGAGGGAAGGAGGGGTATTATGATTTGGTCACTTCTCATCAATGATTTATTCATCTTTGTTAGTACAATGGAATACTTTTGGCTATTAGCTTCTTTGATTTTAACTGTCCTAAGTGTTCATTTGCATCTGTATCTCGTCAATAAAATAACCGTTCAACAAGTGAAGGACGAAGAGCTTGAAGTGGACTATAATATCACGAATACTTGGACTCCACCTATGCTAACGTGGTTTGTACTGTGTATTAGAATGTCCGAAGATAATGAGGAAGAAAGTGTATCTCCTAGTTTGATTTAAACTTTTAAACTAGGAGGAATATCATTGTTAACATTTCTAGCACAACCTATTATTAACGTCATTCATTTTATTCATTCTTTTACAGGCAGCTATGCACTTAGTGTCATTGGCATTACGATTGTAGTCAGATTAATTCTTATGCCGTTATTTATTCAATCGGCAAAACATCAAAAGCACTCAAAAGAATTAATGACTACCATTAAGCCTGAATTAGATGCGCTTACGGACAAATATAAGAATAGTCAAAGCGAATCTGAAAAAAGAGTGGTACAACATAAAATCCAAGAGCTAACTTCAGATTCATTGAAAAGTTCTTTAGTAGGTTGTTTACCAATCATCATTCAATTACCTATATTATTTTCACTGTATTACGCGATTAAGTTAGATTCAGTGATTGCCAGTGAAAATTTCCTTTGGATGAATTTAGGTACGATTGATATTGGGATTTCGATGATTGCTTGTTTGATTTATTTAATTCAAAGTTATATCGCCTTAGAGAAAAGCCAACCGTTAAATATAAAGATAATGGTATTTATTAATCCAATCATGATCCTCATTTTTAGTCTGTTCAATCCAGCGATTATCCCAATCTATTGGACAGTTAGTGCTTTATTGTTAATAGTTCAACAATTGATCATAAAAAAATGGTATAGATAAAATGAAATCCTCTCTTTCAGTTATTGGAAGGAGAGGGTTTTTATTTACTCTCATAAACTTGTTGTGGACCTTTACATCACTTCTATCTTGAAAAAACATAAGTATTCATCCTATAATAAAAAGGTTATAGTAAAAGACTAAAAAGGGGCATCCGTTATGGCGAACGAAGTAAGATCGCAAGTGAACATTAAGCTCATTTCTACCATTCGTCCAAGTGATGGAGAGTCCGAAAGTTATGAAATGTGGCTCAAAGGGCAGCTACTTGAAAAAGCAGGAAGCCTGTATTTAAAATATGATGAGGTGCAGGAGGATAAAATCATCCGCACAACGATGAAGTTAGGTCATGAAAAGGCATTGATTATGCGTGCGGGAGCGGTTAGTATGCGACTACCACTGAACATAATTGAACAACAAAAAGGGCATTATGAAAGTGAGTTGGGTTCCATGCCACTCGTTATTGACACAAAAAAAATGACGTTTACAAAACAGGCAATAAGCGGAGATTTCCATGTACAGTACGATTTACTAATGGGTGGGCAATCCGTTGGCAACTATACATTAGATATTACATTTACGGAGGTACAATAATGAACGCAGTAGAACAAGTACAACAGGCTATTAAAGCAGCGATAGTGCAGGCTGTTGAAAAAGCAGGCTTAGTTGAGGCTGGCACAGAATTATCGATTCACCTGGAAACACCAAAGGATAAAGCAAATGGTGACTATGCAACAAACATTGCGATGCAATTAACGAAGTTAGCTAAAAAGCCACCTCGTGCTATTGCGGAAGCTATTTTAGAAAACCTGGAGACAGCAGGTACAGATATTGAAAAAATCGACATTGCTGGTCCTGGCTTCATGAATATCACAGTACGTAAAGATTTCCTAACTGGGGTAATTACGCAAGCTCTTGAGCAAGGTACTGACTACGGTCGTTCAAATGCTGGTGCAGGAGAAAAGATTCAAGTGGAGTTCGTTTCAGCAAACCCTACTGGAGACCTTCATTTAGGTCATGCTCGTGGAGCTTCTGTTGGAGATTCCTTATGTAATGTGTTAGATATGGCTGGTTACAGTGTCTCTCGTGAATATTATATTAATGATGCAGGTAATCAAATTAATAACTTAGCTTACTCATTAGAAGCTCGCTATAAACAAGCATTAGGAATGGAAGCTGAGGTGCCAGAAGATGGCTATCATGGGCAAGATATCATTGATATTGCAGGTAAATTAGCAGACGAGCATGGTGAAGCTATTCTAGCAAAATCAGATGAAGATCGTTTTGCCTTCTTCCGTCAGCAAGGTTTAGCTTTAGAATTGGATAAATTAAAAACAGACCTAGCAAACTTCCGTGTGAATTTTGATGTCTGGTATTCTGAAACATCTCTATATGAAAACGGTAAAATCGAAGTAGCATTAGATAAATTAAAAGCCAATGGTCATGTGTTTGAAGAGGATGGTGCCACTTGGTTCCGCTCTACAACATTTGGTGATGATAAAGATCGTGTGTTAATTAAAAATGATGGGTCATTCACATATTTAACGCCAGATATTGCTTACCACGAAGACAAAATTGTCCGTGGCTTCGATAAATTAATCAATATTTGGGGTGCTGACCATCACGGTTATATTCCACGTATGAAAGCAGCGATTCAAGCACTTGGCTATGATCGCGATACGTTAGAAGTGGAAGTTATTCAAATGGTTCAGCTTTATAAAAACGGTGAAAAATTCAAAATGTCTAAACGTACAGGGAACGCAGTAACAATGCGTGAGCTTGTAGAAGAGGTTGGCCTTGATGCAGTTCGTTACTTCTTTGTCAAAACAGCGGGCGATTCTCATATGGACTTTGATCTTGACCTTGCTGTCTCACAATCGAATGAAAACCCTGTGTACTATGCACAATATGCGCATGCACGTATTTCGTCTATTTTACGTTCAGCAAATGAACAAGGCTTTGCTGCTACAACAGAACATCTCAATCTGTTAACAGCAGAAAAAGAAATTGATTTATTGAAAAAGATTGGCGATTTCCCGAGAGTGGTAGCGGAAGCAGCGAAACACCGTACACCACACCGTATCGCAAACTATATTCAAGAAACAGCAGCTGCATTCCATAGTTTCTATAATGCAGAAAAAGTTTTAGATGCTTCAAACAAAGAGTTAACAGAGGCTCGTTTAGCGTTAATTACGGCTGTCCGCACAACAATTGCGAATGCACTACGTTTAATTGGTGTATCTGCACCGGAAAAAATGTAATACCTTTTTAAGCGCCTAACATGAAATGTGTTAGGGGCTTTTTTAATGGATAGAAGGCTGAAAGTGAACGATAAAGTTCTACAAGTGGCGGATATAACCGTAAAAGTGACGGATAGAAAGACTCGAGAAACGGATAGACCGTGGAATATTAGCTGTTTCAAACTTTATTTTTCTGTTAATTTCGAAAATTTTGTTGAAGTTTACGTTAACGTCAATGGTATACTGTTGCCAATTAGGAAAGGGGGAGATGGCTTTGAAGACGATTCAGGAGGTAGCAAAGGAGTTTAATGTATCTACACGGACAATTCGTTATTATGAGGAACTTGGGCTTCTTTGTCCTCATCGCTCATCTACCAATCAACGAACCTTTTCCAAAAAAGAATTGGCGAAGCTCAAGCTTATTTTCAGAGGCAAGCGTTATGGATTTTCTCTGGAGGAAATCAAAGAGATGGTTTTACTATTTGATTTTGATCGCTCGGGAATTCAGCAATTAGAACGAACGGTTGAATACGGAGAACAAAAAATTCAAGAGATTGAGAGTAAAATAGCTGAGCTGACGCAGATGAAACATGAATTACAACAAATGCATGGCATGTTTAGTGAAAAATTAGCGACTTTAAAGGGAGAGATGCACGATGAATAGTTCCAATTTATTAGCACGTAATGCCCGTAAGTATCCGAAAAATGAAGCCGTTATTTGTCATGGCAGAAGCGTTACCTATCAAGATTTAGATGAGCAGGTGACACGTTTCAGTCATGCTTTGCTAGAGCAGGGAGTAAGGCAGGGTGATAAGGTAATCATCTTCATGCCAAACGTTTTAGAGTTTGTTGTCAGTTACTTTGCTATTCAGCGTATCGGAGCGATTGTTGTGCCAGTCAATGCGAAATTTACATTGCAGGAAGTAGAGTACGTGGCGCAGCATGCAGAAGCGAAGGCAATTGTCGTTCATGAGGCTATTTTTGCTGCAGTTGAACAGCTAGCTGTGATTCCGGTAAAAATTAAAACAGGTCAAGAAAAAGTGGGTTGGCTTCAATATGAAACAATGCTTCAAAATGCTAGCACACAACTGATTGATTGCCAGCTGCATGAAGATGACCCTTCCACGATTTTGTATACATCTGGTACAACAGGGAAACCAAAGGGTGTGTTATTTAGCTATCGTAATATTTTAACAGTGGCACAAATGATTGCTGTTGAAATGGAGGTAAAGCCTGAGAGCCGTATTTTGCTCATGATGCCATTAACACACTCGGCGCCATTGCATTTATTTTTAATGGCAGGCGTATTGGTAGGCTCAACAAATGTGTTAACACCAACTTTTACACCTGATTTATTCATTGATGCCATTGAACAGGAGAAAACCACACATTTCTTTGGTGCACCTGTTGCTTATTTATTAACGGCACAGATGCCAAGATTACAATCGGCTGATTTGTCTTCAATGAAATGGTGGGTGTATGGTGGGGCACCATTATCCCAAAATGAAGTTCATTTCATTCAGCAGGCATTCCGAACAAATAATTTAACTTGTGTATATGGATTAACAGAGGCTGGACCAAGTGGTTCATTATTATTTGGCAAGGAGCATGAAACAAAGGCTGGAAGTATAGGGCAGCGGGCGCCGCTTGGTACAGAGTTGCGTATTGTGAATGACAACGGAGAAGATGTAAATGTAGGCGAAGTAGGGGAAATTGTTTTGTTAGGTGAGGGCAATATGCTTGGCTACTATAAGGATGAAGTAGCAACGAATGCCGCCTTCATTGACGGTTGGTTAAAAACAGGAGATTTAGCTCGTAGGGATGAAGATGGTTTTATTTGGATTGTTGATCGTAAAAAGGATGTCATTATTTCGGGTGGTGTCAACATTTATCCGAAAGAAATTGAAGATTGCTTATTAGGCTTTGAAGGGATATTCGAGGTTGCTGTGATTGGTGTACCCCATCCACAATGGGGGGAAACTGTAAAGGCAGTATATTCCGCTAAACAAGACATTGATGAGGAAGCGCTGAAAGCTTATTTAGAGGAACATCTGGCAAAGTTTAAAATACCACGTATTTTCGAAAAAGTGGAAGCGCTACCACGCAATGCATCAGGTAAAATATTAAAACAATCTTTGAAGGGGCAAGAGGTGAGATAGCATGAAAGTATTACAACAAGAAGAAATGCGTACTACGAACTTTTTTACAGAGGATGAAACGCTTCAAAAAATATTAGAAATGATGTTAGATAAAGAGTTTTTGTCCTATGCCCATCGAGAGTTAACAGATTTTGGAGAGCTATGTGCAGGTGATATTGATGTGAGGGCAAAGCATACAGATCGGCAGGGGGAGCCTCGCCTTCAAAGGTATGATGCCTATGGGGAAGAGATATCAGAGGTTTGGGTCAATGATGGTTATAAGAAAACGATTGAAGAGACATATAGTACGGGTATTGTCGGCTATGTGCACAAGGATATTCCACAGCTAGGTCACAAGGGGAATTATGTTTATAGCTTTGCGCAAGGTTACTTATTGTCTCATGCAGAGCCTGGTTTTTATTGTCCCGTGACATTGACGATGGCTACTGCCTACCTATTAGATCATTATGCGGATGAAGAGGTGAAGCAGCGTTTCTTACCTCATGTTTGTGCAACAGGCGACACAGAGTTATATGAAGGTGCGACATTTTTAACAGAACGTCAAGGAGGCTCAGACGTTGGCGCGAATGTTGTGGAGGCGAGAAAGGATGGCGCTGCGTATCGCCTATATGGTGAAAAATACTTCGCATCCAATGCGGGCATGTGTGGAGTAGCGATGGTGTTGGCACGACTAGAAGATGCGCCAGCAGGTTCCAAAGGCTTAACGTTGTTTGCAGTTCCTTGGCACAAAGAAGATGGAACAGCCAATCATCTTCGTATTCGCCGACTGAAAGATAAGTTAGGCGTTCGAGCAGTTCCTTCAGGTGAGGTAGAATTTGATGGTGCACTTGCCTATGTTGTAGGGGAGCAAAATAAAGGGATTTATTACATGCTAGAAGCACTAAATCTCTCAAGAATTTGTAATGCAGTAGCTTCAATTGGCATTATGCGTCGTGGCTTTTTAGAGGCAAAACATTACGTAACCAATCGTTATGCATTTGGCAAGCCTTTAACACAATACCCTATGGTTCAGGATACTTTAGGTAAATTTGCGGCTAAGTTGCATGTGGAAGTAGCGACAGTTTTTGATCTTATTCAATTATACGATAAAGTGACGAGTGGACAGGGAACACAGCAAGACCTTATTATGAATCGTTTATATATTGCCATTATGAAAAAGGAAACAGCAGAGCAAGCCGTTCATTATGCTAGTGAGGCAATTGAATTACACGGAGGTAATGGCTATATCGAAGACTTTGTAACGCCCCGCTTATTAAGAGACGCACAAGTGTTGACGGTGTGGGAGGGGACGGCTAATATTTTGGCCTTAGAACTCATTCGGTTAGTAGATAAGTTTCATGCACATGAACTGTTTGTACAGGAGATGGAGGAACGCTTAGAAAAATTAGCTAACAGCTCGTTAGTACAAATCGTTAAAGAACAATTAGCGAATATGGCTGTGAAATTACAAATCTTTAGCGCTTTAGACGCGGCAACGAAAACTTTTGAAGCAAAAGATATGGCGAAAAAAATGGCTCATCTTTATGAAAGTGTTGTAGCAGTAGAATGGGCGCATAAATTTGGTGGGAAATATGAAAAACTAGCGGACGTTTATTTAGAGCAGACGTGGTCATTAAGAGAAATGGGTGCTCAAATGAAAACAGTCCAATATTTTTCTGAAATTGTATAATAGCTTGGGAGTCGTCTTGAATGGAGGCGACTTCTTTCATTTTCATGTATAATGAAATCAACTGAATATTGTAAAGGTTCTTTACTTAAGTAAAGTGAAAAGGGAAATCGGTGTAAATCCGATGCGGTCCCGCCACTGTAAGTGTGAGTTTTTTCAAATGATGCCACTGAAGATTTCGGGAAGGCTTGAAAAATCGCAAGGAGCACAAGCCAGGAGACCTGCCTTTATAACAGACATGACAACCTACGAGGATAGGGTGGTGGATTTTGTATCAGTTTTTTTGGTGCGATTTTGCCCCCTCATCATTCAAAGATGAGGGGTTTTATTTTGATGCAGAATAAAGTGAAATGTCGCACGGATCAACGAAGGAGGATTCACATGAAGAAATTTTGGAAAATAGGATTATCAGCATTTTTAGCAGTAGGCTTGCTAGCTGCTTGTGGACAGGAAGCAAAAGATAACAAGCCAGCTACTGAGCAGCAAACACAGCAAGAAACAGCACAGGATGAAGCAACATTCCCAATGACTATAACAGATGCCCTTGGCAAGGACATTACTCTTGAAGCACCTCCTGAGAAAATTGTTTCACTTATTCCAAGTAACACTGAAATCCTTTTTGGACTTGGTTTAAATGATGAAATAGTTGGTGTTACTGACAACGACGATTATCCACCAGAGGCAGCTGAGAAGGATAAGGTTGGCGGAATGGAATACGATATTGAAAAAATTATTGCCTTAAAACCAGATATCGTTTTTTCACACGAATCTAGCATGTCTCTTTCAGAAGAGGCTATTGCACAGCTTGAATCAGCAGGTTTGAAAGTGTTTGTAGTAAGAAATGCACAAGACTTTAATGAAACATATACGACAATTGAGCAACTTGGTCGTGCTACAGGGAAATTACCAGAGGCTGGAAAAATTGTTGCTAATATGAAGGCCAAAGTAGAAGAAGTTTTGACTAAAGTCAAGGATGTTGAACCAAAAAAAGTGTTAGTCGAAGCATCGGATGAGCCAGATATTTATACAGCTGGCAATGGCACATTTATGAACGCAATGCTTGAAATGATCAATGCAGAGAATGTAGCTGTAGATGGTGATAATTGGTATAAAATTGATGCAGAACAAATTATCGCGAAAAATCCAGATGTCATTGTGGTGACATATCATTATGTACCAGATATTTTAACGAAAATACCAAAACGTGCGGGTTTTGATACTATTAATGCCGTAAAAAATAATGCGATTGTACAGGTAGATGAAAGTACAACGAGTCGTCAGGGACCACGTTTAGCAGAAGGTCTAGAAGAATTAGCAAAAGCGATCTATCCTGAGGTATTTAAGTGAAAAAAATAGCACTAGCCTATGCACTAACATGTACGCTTCTTCTTATTAGCATCTGGTGTGGCGTAGCGATAGGCTCAGTTCATATTCCATTAGAAGTATTGTGGAATAAGGCGGCTGATGAAACAGCCGCCAATATCTTTTGGAAAATTCGCTTGCCTCGCGTGTTGTTAGCAGGACTAGTGGGGGCATCTCTAGCTATTGCTGGAGCAGCATTCCAAGGTTTATTAAAAAACCCATTAGCAGACCCATACACACTAGGGGTTTCATCAGGGGCTTCTGTTGGTGCTGTTATAACAATCTTTTTTAGTATTTCTATCCCTGTCGTCGGTTTGTATGCTCTACCAACCTTTAGTATGATCGGTGCTATCATCACGATGGTAGTTGTCATGAGCTTCGCTAGACTCGTAGACCGTTCATTGAAAATGGAAACATTGATATTAACAGGTGTTATTTTTAGTTCATTTTTAGGTTCCCTTATTTCATTAATGATTGCTTTATCTGGTGAAGAATTACGTCAGGTAATAGGCTGGTTACTTGGTTCTGTATCGATGCGTGGTTGGCCATATGTCCAAATGATCTTTCCATTTGTTATTGTAGGTTCAATTATGCTATGGACGCAAAGACGAGAGCTAAATGTTTTGTTGTATGGTGAAGAGCGAGCAAAACATTTAGGTGTTAATGTGAAGCGTAGTAAATATCTGATACTAGCAGGTGGCTCCATGCTAACCGGAGCAGCTGTAGCGGTTTCTGGCACAATTGGCTTTGTAGGATTAGTGGTGCCGCATATGACAAGGATGATTTGGGGTTCTGATCATCGCCACTTATTACCATTATCTTTTTTCAATGGTGCAACATTACTCATTATTTGCGACTTAGTAGCACGAACAATCATTGTGCCAAGAGAGCTACCAATTGGTGTTATTACGGCATTTATTGGAGCACCTGTTTTCTCCTATATTTTTTATAAGCAGCGAAGAAGCAAGGGGGTACGGGCATGATTGTTGTTGAACATCTATCAGGTGGCTATGAAGATGTACCAATCGTCAAGGATATTAGTTTTACCGTTGGAAAAGGGAAAATTCTTGGCATTCTAGGGCCGAATGGTAGCGGGAAATCCACACTATTAAAAGTAATGAGTGGTATTTTACCAGCTACTGCTGGAACTATTTCGATTGATGGACAAAATATTCTTTCTTATAATGCTCGTGCTTTGGCGCAAAAGATGGCTGTATTACCACAGCTTCATGCAAATGCTTTCTCGAATAGTGTGAGAGAGGCAGTTTCACTAGGGCGCTACCCGCATCAAACAGGCTTTTTCTCAAGTTGGTCTGCACAAGATGAGCAGGCTGTTCAACATGCCATGCTTCAAACAGGTGTAAAGCGATATGAGCATACGCCTATGGAATTTTTATCTGGCGGTGAACAACAAAGAGTGTTTGTAGCACAGGCCTTAGCTCAAACAGCAGAAATTCTATTACTGGATGAACCAACTAATCATTTAGACATTGCACACCAACGTCAAATTTTAGATATGGTTCGGAAGGAAGCGATGGAATGTGGTTTAACGGTTGTTATGGTACTACACGATATGAATCTAGCCTCGCTTTATTGCGATGAATTATTACTTATGGAGAGTGGGCAAGTGAGAGCACTTGGGGCACCACATGAAGTATTAATTGCCTCCCAAATTGAAGAAGTTTATCAAGCGCGGGTGACTACATATGCACACCCTGAAATACCAAAACCGCAAATTACAATGATGCCTGCAGCAACTGACTACCAACAGCGAGCTGTCATTAAAAAAGAGCATTTTACGATAACGGAACACTATATTCAACTTACATCAGAGCTTCCTTTGAAGACCGTATCCTCTGCCGTTCATAACCCGGGTATTGGTTGGCATAATTGCTTATTAAATCGCTCAGTTCCTGGTGATTATGTCATCAGTGATGTAAAAAGAGAAGTTAGTGATTTTTTGCAAAGGGAGAATTTTTCTCCTACAAATACTGTTGTGATGCTAACAGCAGTGCCAACAGCGCTAGTGGCAATTAATGAATTTTCAGCACCTTTTGGCAGTATAATCGTAGCTGTAACAGCTGGCGTAGGCAATGCAGTTGATGTCTCTCGTGTTCACGAAAGACAAGATGAGCCATATATTGGTACTATTAATACATGGGTTATTATTAATGGTTGTTTATCCGAAGAGGCATTTTTTCAGGCATTGATGACAGCAACTGAGGCAAAAACCAAGGCGTTGCAATCAGAAAATATTCGTGATGAGCGGAGTGGGACTATTGCGACAGGTACTGCTACAGATAGTTTGTTAATTGCAGCGACTCAAAAAGGAGAAGAAATGCTGTATGGTGGCCCCATTACGGACGTTGGTAAAGTGATTGCAAAGGGTGTCTATGAAACAACAGTTCAGGCGATTAGGAATTATAAAAATGAATTTTAGGAGATGAGAGAAATGAAGCTTTACACGAAAACAGGCGATACGGGGAAAACAAGTCTTATTGGAGGACGTGTTGATAAAGATAGTTTACGTGTTGAAACATATGGGGCAATTGATGAATTAAATTCCTTTATTGGGAAGGCCGTAAGTGAATTAGATCAAGCGCTTTTCAAGGATATTTTAACAGACCTAGAGACAATTCAGCATGAGCTGTTCGATGCTGGTGGAGACCTTGCCAATGTGATGAAAGAACGCCAATATAAGTTAACAGAGCAACCGATTGAAGTACTCGAAACTCGTATAGATGCTTTATCAGACGAAGCGCCACCATTACAACGTTTTATTTTACCAGGAGGTGCACCAGCAGCTGCAACTTTACACATTGCACGCACAGTTGCACGTCGAGCAGAGCGTGAAATGGTGACGCTAATGAAAGAGGTTGAAGATGTGCCAAAGGTTGTACAAAAATATTTAAATCGATTATCAGATTATTTATTTGCAGCTGCACGTGTTGTAAATGCACGATTAAATGTAGCGGATGTTGAGTATATTCGTAGCGGGAATGTTTTTAAAAAATAAAAGTTTGATTTAGTAAATGTTTTTGTACACATAATAAAACATCGGATACTAAAGCCTCCTTCCTCTATAGGGGATAGAGGTTTGTTTGCTTTCTTCAGCAAAAGTTCAAACGTCTACTGAATATGTAACATTCGGTAAGGTATAATTGATAAGGAAAGTAAAAAAATGCTACCTTGGAAAAATTCAGGGTGGCTTTTTTTCTTGTAAAATGTAAGAATATAAAATTATCAGAAATATTTCCGTTTTATGTTGACTGAATGCTCACTCATTTATTAGAATAGGAATATAATGATAAAGTGAAGTACATTTCTGTATGAACTAGCAAATTCGTCACAAAGAGAGAAAATTACGACAAACTAAAGGGGGGACCAACCATGAGTCCATTATTAATTGCTAACATTGTCTTAACAGTCGTGGTTGTGCTTTATGCAGTAGGATTGTTCTTCTACCTGTTGAAAACACGCTATAAGTATGTGCAATTGGGGAAAAAGGTTGAGTTTGATGAAAGTGTTAAAGAACGACTTCGTTATATTATGGTCAATGTATTTGGTCAAAATAAGCTATTAAAGGATCCAAAGAGTGGTTTAATTCACGTTATGTTTTTCTATGGATTTTTGATGGTGCAGTTAGGGGCAATTGATTTAATCTGGAAAGGACTAGCACCAGAATCACATCTGCCACTAGGCATTTTCTATGGTGTCTTTACATTCTTCCAGGAGCTTGTAGTTTTAATGATTTTAATTGCGGTAGTGTGGGCATTTTACCGCCGCTATGTTGAAAAACTAGTGCGTCTAAAACGAGGATGGAAAAATGGTCTTGTATTAATTTTCATTGGTGGGTTAATGGTATCTACATTAATCGCTAATGGTATGGGATTAATTTGGCATGGTGAGGGATTAACCTATACGGAGCCAGTTGCTTCAAGCATTGCTGCTATTTTTGGCTTCCTACCTACATCAGTGGCTGCTGGCGTATTTTATGTAATGTGGTGGGCACACCTTTTAATTCTATTAACATTCCTTGTTTACGTACCGCAATCTAAACATTTCCATTTAATCGTTAGTCCACTTAATGTTTACATGAATCGTTTAGATCGTGCGGGTACATTAACACCAATCGATTTCGAGGCCTTAGAAGAAGCAGGGGAAAATGCTGAAAGTGAAGAGGATATGCCTTCTATTGGAGTGGGACGCATACAGGACTTCACACAAAAGCAAATGCTCGATCTATATTCTTGTGTAGAATGTGGACGTTGTACAAACATGTGTCCAGCAACAGGAACAGGAAAAATGCTGTCGCCAATGGATTTAATCGTGAAATTGCGTGATCATTTAACATTTACGGGCGCAGTTGTAACAAAACAAAAACCGTGGGTGCCTTATCAATTCTTTGCCAATACAAAGGGTAATCAGCTTGCAATGGCAGCTGGTGCTGAAGGTGCTGTAATTGAAGATATCTACAGTCCATCTTTAATAGGCGAAGTCATTACAGAAGAAGAGATTTGGGCTTGTACAACTTGTCGTAACTGTGAAGATCAATGCCCAGTAATGAATGAGCATGTTGATAAAATTATTGACCTACGTCGTTATCTAACTATGACTGAAGGAAAAGTCAATCCAGATGCGCAACGTGCTATGACAAATATCGAGCGACAAGGTAATCCTTGGGGCTTAAACCGTAAAGAAAAAGAAAATTGGCGCGATCTAGATCCAACAATCCAAATTCCAACTGTAAAAGAGCTGAAAAAATCTGGTGAGGAAATGGAATATTTATTCTGGGTTGGTTCGATGGGAGCTTTCGATAACCGCTCTCAAAAAATCGCTTTAGCATTCTGTCGTTTATTAAACGAAGCTGGTGTGAAGTTTGCAATCTTAGGTAATAAAGAGAAAAACTCTGGGGACACACCTCGCCGTTTAGGGAATGAATTCTTATTCCAGGAGCTAGCTACAGCGAATATTGATGAGTTTGAGAAAAACGAAGTGAAGAAAATTGTGACAATCGACCCTCATGCCTACAATATCTTTAAAAATGAATATCAAGACTTTGGCTGGAAAGGCGAAGTGTATCATCATACTGAATTATTAAATCAGTTGATTGAAGAAAATCGTCTAGCGCTAAACTATGAGGTTCATGAAACGATTGTCTTCCATGATTCTTGTTACTTAGGCCGTTACAATGATGTCTATGATGCTCCACGTGAAATTCTTCGAGGCATCCCTGGTGTGAAGCTTGTTGAAATGGAACGTAACCGTGAAACAGCGATGTGCTGTGGTGCTGGTGGTGGCTTAATGTGGATGGAAGAACACGTAGGGAACCGTATTAACGTAGCACGTACAGAGCAGGCTCTCGCAACAAATGCATCGGTTATTTCATCGGGCTGTCCTTACTGTTTAACAATGTTAGAGGATGGTACAAAGGCAAAAGAGGTTGAAGATTCTATTGGAACATTTGATGTTGCAGAATTACTAGAGCGCTCAGTGTTCGGCGAAAAAGTAAAGGCTATTCAACCTTCTTCAGAGGAAACAGAAGAAACATTTGAAGAAGTGGTAGCATCCGTAGAAAAGGCTCGCCAAGACGAGAATCCGGAAGCGAACGCAGAAAAATGATTGCTATTGCAGAAATATTTTAGTTATCTGAAAAATATAAATTGCACAATAAAAAATTGTTTTGTAGAATAAGATTAAATGGGAATGGGAGTTGAGATAGTAAACTCCCATTTTTCCTCGATAGAAGTCGAGCGAGCGTTCAGTCAATAATGCTTTACAACTTCATCGAGAACGTAAAACAAAAGGGGTGTTTTACTTGAATAGAGCTGTAATTTTAGCAGGAGCAAGAACTGCATTTGGTAAATTTGGAGGTTCATTATCAGCATTACATGCAAGTGATTTAGGTGCGATTGCGATTAAAGGGGCATTAGAGAAAGCAAATCTTGCATCTGAGGAAGTAGATGAGGTAATTTTAGGTTCTGTTTTACAAGGGGGACAGGGTCAAATTCCTTCTCGACAGGCTGCGCTGAAGGCCAATTTACCAACAGCAGTAAAAACAGAAACAATCAATAAAGTTTGTGCGTCAGGGATGCGTGCAGTGACATTAGCAAATCAATTGATTCGTTTAGGGGACGAAGAAGTGGTTATTGCTGGTGGCATGGAATCTATGTCCAATGCGCCATATTATCTTCTGAATGGTCGAAATGGTTTGCGTATGGGAGATTCAACAATGGTAGATGGCATGCTTTATGATGGTTTAACATGTGCTTTCGATAAAGCGAGACCGCATATGGGCAGCTATGGTAATGCAACAGCTAAAGAATTCTCGCTAAGTCGAGAAGAACAGGATGCTTGGTCAGTTCGCAGTCATGAACGCGCGCTAGCCGCAATTGAAAAAGGTTACTTTGCAGAAGAAATCGTACCAGTAGAGATTCCTCAACGAAAAGGTGAACCACTTGTTGTTGATACAGATGAGGCACCAAGAGCAGGTACGTCTTTGGAAATACTGGCGAAGCTAAAACCAGCCTTTGACAAGGATGGCACGATTACAGCAGGAAACGCACCTGGGGTTAACGACGGAGCATGTGCACTTGTCATCATGAGTGAGGATCGTGCAAAACGTGAAGGTAGAGAACCATTGGCAGTAATCATTGGTCATGAAGAACTTGCGATTGAGCCAGAAAACTTCCCACAAACACCAGGTCTTGTTATTAATAAATTACTGAAAAAGACCAATAAATCATTAGCAGATATTGATTTAATAGAAATCAATGAAGCCTTTGCAGCAGTCGCTTTAGTCAGCAAGCAGTTGGCAGATTTAGATGCAGAAAAAGTGAATGTTAATGGCGGTGCAGTTGCTTTAGGTCATCCTATTGGGGCATCTGGTGCACGCATTATATTAACACTTGCACAGGAATTGAAGCGTCGTGGCGGTGGTATCGGCATTGCTGCAATCTGTTCAGGCGGCGGTCAAGGTGATGCAATTATGATTGAAGTACCAAAAACAGGGGGACTGAACTAATGGGAATTCAAAAGGTAATGGTCATTGGTGCAGGGCAAATGGGCTCTGGTATTGCCCAGGTTTGTGCACAAGCAGGCTTTGATGTGAAATTGAACGATATCAAGCAAGAATTTTTCGAGCGTGGATTAGGGGTTATTACGAAAAATTTATCACGTGATGTAGAAAAGGGTCGTAAAACAGAAGATGAGAAGACTGCTGTTCTAGGTCGAATTAGTATGTCACTAGATTTACAGGATGCTAGTGATGTAGATATTATCATTGAGGCAGCTGTAGAAAATATGGAAATTAAGCAATCCATCTTTAAGCAACTGGATGGCATTGCACCAGCACATGCTATTTTAGCTACGAATACATCTTCACTGCCTATTACAGAAATCGCAGCAGTAACAAATCGTCCAGAGCAAGTAATTGGTATGCACTTTATGAATCCTGTACCAGTTATGAAACTTGTCGAAATCATTCGAGGCTTAGCAACAACAGATGAAGTATACAAAGCTGTTGAAGAGATGACGGTCAAATTATCGAAAACACCAGTAGAAGTGAATGACTTCCCAGGATTTATTTCAAACCGAATCTTACTACCGATGATTAATGAAGCGATTTACGCACTCTATGAAGGTGTAGCTACGAAGGAAGCAATTGATGATGTAATGAAGCTTGGTATGAACCATCCAATGGGGCCATTAACATTGGCAGACTTCATTGGTTTGGATACATGTCTTTACATCATGGAAATTTTACATGAGGGTCTAGGAGATAGTAAATATCGTCCTTGCCCACTGCTACGTAAATACGTTGCAGCAGGCTGGCTAGGTAAGAAATCAGGAAGAGGCTTTTACGTTTACGAATAATCCTATGGGGATGGGGTTATTTAGATGTTTGGGGACAACTTAGAGGGGTGACATTATAGATGCATTTGCAATTTACAGATGAGCAAATTATGATGCGCGATATGGTTCGTCAATTTGCTCAGGAAAAAATTCAACCATGGGTAGAGCGAATGGAAGCGGGAGAATTCCCACGTGAGCTTCTACAGCAAATGGGTGAACTTGGCTTAATGGGAATTACTACACCAGAAGACTTAGGTGGCTCTGGTATGGATTTTACATCGTATATAATTGCGATTAATGAACTATCAAAAGTAAGCGCTGTAATGGGCGTTATTTTATCGGTGCATACTTCGGTTGGAACAAATCCAATCATTTACTTTGGGAATGAAGAACAAAAGAAACGTTATGTACCAAAACTTGCAGCAGGAGAATATTTAGGCGCATTTTGTTTAACGGAACCAGGTGCAGGCTCAGACGCTGGCTCTCTACAATCAAAGGCAGTGCGTGATGGCGATGAATATGTTATTAACGGCTCCAAAGTATTTATTACAAATGGTGGAGAGGCTGATGTATATATTGTATTCGCTTCTACTAACCCTGCTGAAAAAACAAAAGGTATTTCGGCATTTATTGTCGAAAAGGGGACACCTGGCTTAATCATCGGAAAAGATGAACATAAGATGGGCTTACATGGCTCACGTACTGTTCAGCTGACATTCGATAATTGTCGCATTCCAGCCGACAACCTACTTGGGGAAGAGGGAGAAGGCTTTAAAATTGCGATGGCCAATTTAGATGTTGGCCGAATTGGCATTGCGGCACAGGCTTTAGGGATTGCTGAAGCAGCACTAGAGGCGGCTACTGCTTATGCTAAAGAACGTATACAATTTGGCAAACCAATTGCTGCACAACAAGGTGTTGGCTTTAAGCTTGCTGATATGGCAACAGCTGTTGAATCGGCGAAACTATTAGTCTATCGCGCAGCAGATTTACGTGCAAAAGGTTTACCATGTGGAGCAGAAGCTTCAATGGCTAAACTTTTCTCATCACGAACAGCGGTACAAACGGCAATAGAAGCGGTTCAAGTATTCGGCGGCTACGGCTATACGGAAGATTATCCGGTAGAGCGCTATTTCCGCGATGCAAAGGTTACAGAAATCTATGAAGGTACAAGTGAAATTCAAAGATTAGTCATTAGTAAACATTTACTGAAATAAAGCCTGATGTTAGGAAGGGTACAAACCGTTCCAGAGAGGAAGACACGCTCATAAAGTGTGTTGATCCGCTCTAAAAAGTGAGAGAGGCGCTCTATTAAGAGAAGAAACCGCTCCAAAGTGGTAGAAATCCGCTCCTAGAGAGTGTAGACCCGCTCTAAAATAAGGGAAACCCGCTCTAACAACAATCAGGTAACACAGAACAGAGTCTAATTAAAAAGGGGAAATGGACAATGAACTTTCAGTTAACAGAAGAGCATGAACAATTACGTGAAATGATTCGTGATTTTGCTATAAATGAAGTGGCGCCAACAGCTGCTGAACGTGACGAAAATGAAGAATTTGACCGTGCGATTTTCGATAAAATGGCGGAGCTTGGGTTAACTGGTATTCCATGGCCTGAGGAATATGGTGGTGCAGGATTTGACTACCTTGCATATGTCATTGCTGTCGAGGAACTATCACGTGTCTGTGCTTCGACTGGGGTAACATTATCTGCGCATACTTCACTGGCAGGTTGGCCACTTTACAAGTTTGGTTCAGAAGAACAAAAACAAAAATACCTTCGTCCAATGGCTGAAGGCAAACATATTGGTGCGTATGGTTTAACAGAACCAGGATCAGGTTCAGATGCAGGCGGTATGAAAACATATGCAAAACGTGATGGCGATGATTATATTTTAAATGGCTCAAAAATCTTTATTACGAATGGTGGAGTAGCAGATACTTATATTGTATTTGCAGTAACAGATCCAGAAGCAAAACACGGCACATCCGCATTTATCGTGGAAGCTGGGTTTGAAGGTTTCTCTGTAGGGAAGAAAGAAAAGAAATTAGGAATTCGTTCATCTCCAACAACAGAGATTATTTTTGATAACTGTCGTGTTCCAAAAGAAAATCTATTAGGTGCTGAAGGGGAAGGCTTTAAGATTGCCATGACGACACTGGACGGTGGACGTAATGGTATTGCGGCTCAAGCAGTAGGGATTGCACAGGGAGCATTAGATGCAGCAGTAGACTACGCCAAAGAACGTGTGCAATTTGGTAAACCAATCACTGCAAACCAAGGCATTTCCTTTAAATTAGCAGATATGGCAACTCAAATAGAGGCTTCTCGACTTCTTACATACCAGGCGGCTTGGTTAGAGTCTAATAACCTACCATATGGTAAGGCATCTGCAATGGCGAAATTAATGTCTGGCGATACGGCTATGAGTGTAACGACAGAGGCGGTTCAAGTATTTGGTGGCTATGGTTATACAAAAGATTATCCAGTAGAGCGCTTTATGCGTGATGCTAAAATTACACAAATTTATGAAGGTACGCAGGAGATTCAACGTCTTGTTATCTCGCGTATGCTAACGAAATAATTGATGACTGAAAAAGATAAAAGGCCCCAAGTACAGTCAACTGTAAAAGATGAAAATTTAATCGCCATTCGTCGTGAACAAATGATTCAAGGAGCTATTAAGCTATTTAGAGAAAAAGGCTTTCATCGTGCCACGACGAGAGAGATTGCAAAAGCTGCTGGCTTTAGTATTGGTACTTTGTATGAGTACATCCGAACGAAAGAAGACGTTCTTTATCTTGTTTGTGATAGTATCTATCACCATGCAATGGAGCGACTTTCAAGTTATGAGATTAAAGCAGGAACAATTGATGAGTTGAAAGAAATGATTAGGGAATATTTCCTGCAAATTGATAGCATGGTTGATGAGCTAACAATCATGTATCAAGAAACAAAATCATTGTCAAAAGAAGCACAACGCTATGTCTTTAGTAAAGAGTTTGAAATGGTTGCCACATTTGAACGCTTGTTACAACGATGTGTGCAGTCTGGCGAACTAACAATGACAGACAAGCAAATCCATTTAGCAGCCAATAACTTAGTTGTTTCAGGACAAAGCTGGGCGTTCCGCAAATGGGCATTACATCGTCAGCATTCCATTGACGAATTCATTGACATGCAAATCACTTTGTTCATTTCAGGCATAAAGGGGTTCTAATATTTTGTAAGGGGTTTGTCGGCAATTGCATATAGCGATATTGCAATTGCTGGCTTTTTTTATTCAATAAGGGGAGAGAGTGGGGATTTCATATGACAAAGGTAGAAGTATATCGTCCAAAAAATCACGTACGTTTTGTGACAGCATCAAGTCTTTTTGATGGACATGATGCTTCCGTCAATATTATGCGACGCATTTTACAATCGAGCGGTGTAGAAGTAATCCATTTAGGTCATAACCGTTCTGTTGAAGAAGTCGTGAATGCTGCGATACAAGAAGATGCACAAGGTATTGCAGTTTCTTCTTATCAAGGCGGGCATATGGAATACTTTAAATATATGTATGATTTACTGCGTGAAAAAGGGGCACCACATATAAAAATTTATGGCGGTGGTGGAGGAGTTATTTTACCGCGTGAAATTAAAGAGCTTCATACGTATGGCATTGCAGGGATATTCTCACCTGAGGATGGCCGTGTTTTAGGGCTACAAGGAATGATTAATGAGCAAATTAAAGGAACAGATTTTCCAACTGCAACGGGTAATTATTTAGAGAAATTAAAGTCCTTAACGCCGGAAACGCCAGAAATTTTAGCTAATCTAATAACAGCAGCTGAGTCAAATGACGACGAAGCTACGAAGGAAATGCTAGATGAGGTACGAAAGCTTTCAAAAGGTACACCAGTAATGGGGATTACAGGAACAGGTGGTGCAGGGAAATCTTCATTAACAGATGAACTGATTCGCCGCTTCCTAAAAGAATTCCCAGATAAACGTGTAGCCATTCTTTCAGTCGATCCAACAAAGCAAAAAACGGGTGGAGCATTGCTTGGGGATCGAATTCGTATGAATGCTATCTTTAATAACCGTGTTTATATGCGTAGTTTAGCAACACGTGGCTCTCGTACTGAATTATCTGCATCGATTGGTGATGTGCTAGATGTAGTACGTGTAGCAGGCTATGACCTAATCATCGTAGAAACAAGCGGTATTGGTCAAGGGGATGCCGAAATTACAAAGTACACGGATCTATCTATGTATGTCATGACAAGCGAATTTGGTGCGCCAACACAACTTGAGAAAATTGATATGATTGATTTTGCAGATGTTATTGCTATCAATAAATTTGAGCGAAAAGGCTCAGAGGATGCACTAAGACAAGTACAAAAACAATATCAACGTTCACGTGAGCTTTGGGATGAATCACTTGATAATATGCCAGTTTACGGTACAATTGCTAGCCAATTCAATGACAAAGGAACAAATGCATTATTCGCAGCTCTCGTTAAAATTATTAACGAAAAAACAGGTTTTAATTGGGAAACAAGTTATGAGCAATTTGCTAAAACGCAAAAGCAAGATGTCATCATTCCAAACGATCGTCGTTATTATTTACGTGAAATTACTGACACTGTTCGTGGCTATCATAAAAAATCAGAGCAACAGGTGGCATTTGCTCGTCGACTATTCCAATTAGAAGGCGCTATTGCAGCAGTGAAAGAAAAAGCGCCAGATGATGCACTTGTTGCATCGCTTACTTCTTTAGCAGAAGGTGTTAGAGATGAATTAACAGCAGAATCAAAGCGTATATTGGACAATTGGCAGGCTTTAAAAGAAGCTTATGCTGGCGATGAATTTGTGACGAAAGTTCGTGATAAAGAAATTCGCACCATCCTTAAAACAACAAGTCTATCTGGCACAAAAATTCCAAAAGTGGCATTGCCGAAGTTTGAAGATTATGGTGAGATATTGCGTTGGGTTTATAAAGAAAATGTTCCTGGCGAATTCCCATATACGGCAGGTGTTTTCCAATTCAAACGTGAGGGTGAAGATCCGAAACGCCAATTTGCTGGCGAGGGGACACCAGAACGTACAAATAAACGCTTCCACTATTTATCAAAGGATGATGATGCAAAACGTTTATCTACAGCATTTGATTCGGTAACACTGTATGGTGAGGACCCAGATTACCGTCCAGATATTTATGGTAAAGTCGGGGAATCGGGTGTATCCATCTGTACACTTGAGGACATGAAGAAGCTATATGCAGGCTTTGATTTATGTGCACCATCTACATCTGTATCGATGACAATTAATGGTCCAGCCCCTATTATTTTAGCAATGTTTATGAATACAGCAATCGATCAACAAGTTCAATTGCGTGAGCAAGAGCTAGGACGAACTTTGACAGTTGAAGAGTTTACTGAGACACGTGAAAAAACATTGCAGGTTGTTCGTGGAACAGTGCAAGCAGATATTTTAAAAGAAGATCAAGGACAGAATACATGTATTTTCTCAACAGAGTTTGCTTTACGTATGATGGGCGATATTCAGCAATACTTTATTGACCATAAAGTGCGTAACTACTATTCTGTTTCCATTTCGGGGTATCATATTGCGGAAGCTGGAGCAAATCCTATTTCCCAATTAGCCTTTACTTTAGCTAATGGCTTTACGTATGTAGAGTATTATTTAAGCCGTGGCATGAATATCAATGACTTTGCACCAAATCTATCATTCTTCTTCTCAAATGGACTGGATCCAGAATATACAGTAATTGGACGTGTTGCACGACGTATTTGGGCCATTGTTATGCGTGATAAATACGGTGCTAATGAGCGTGCTCAAAAGCTAAAATACCATATTCAAACATCTGGACGTAGTTTACACGCTCAGGAGATTGATTTTAATGATATTCGTACAACATTACAGGCATTGATGGCATTACAAGATAACTGTAACTCATTGCATACAAACGCCTATGATGAGGCCATTACTACACCTACTGAAGAATCCGTACGACGTGCGATGGCTATTCAAATGATTATTACAAAAGAGCATGGTCTAGCGAAAAATGAAAACCCACTACAAGGTGCGTTTATTGTTGAAGAATTGACAGACCTTGTGGAAGAAGCGGTTCTTGAAGAATTTGATCGTATCAATGATCGTGGCGGTGTGTTAGGTGCAATGGAAACACAATACCAAAGAGGTAAAATTCAAGAAGAATCCATGTACTATGAGATGTTAAAACATTCAGGGGAGTTACCAATCATTGGTGTTAATACTTACTTGAACCCAAATCCAGCTTCAGATGCTGATATAGATAATATGGAAATCGCTCGTGCATCGACAGAAGAAAAGGAAACGCAAATTCGCAATTTACAAACATTTTGGAGTGCACATGAAGAGGAAAGTGAAGCTGCGATTGCACGTTTACAAGAAGTGGCTGTCAATAATGGTAATATTTTTGCTGAGCTTATGGAATCAGTAAAAGTAGCAAGCTTAGGACAAATTACAAAAGCTTTATATGAAGTTGGCGGACAGTATCGTCGTAATATGTAAGTAGTGTCGTTCAAAACTGCTTGTTTTCTAACATTTTTTTCTAATTTATGTAACTTGCTTCTCTAGTTTCTAGTGTCTAGTCTTAAGATTAGGCACTTCTTTTTATTTTCGCTATAATAGAAATGTAAAAAAAGGGGAGGCGCGGTAGAGGATGAGATCAGTTATTCACTACATAATTATATTAGCTTTAGTATTGGGAGCCATTTTCCTGTATAATAAGCAAATTGGCGCTATTCCTTTACTACTATTATCTGTCTATTTGTTTTATCTTGGAATAAAAAAAATGCGTAATATAAAAAACAGTAATTGAAGCTAGCAAAGGGGCTAAAACTTTGTATATAATGGGTATTATGCTTATTGTATGGAAAGAACCTTTTGCGTGGCCTTTTTTGCTGCGCTTGGAGAATAAAGCACCATGTAATTTTAAAACGTCCATTGTGATGAGGGAAAGGAAGTGCACGAATTGAATTTTCGTGAAATGACAAAGGAACAATTAACAGAAGAATCGTTAATTAACTTAGCTTATGCAATATTAAATGAAAAACGTGCCTCAGTGTCTTTTAATGATTTATTAAAATTAATTCAAGAACTTGTGGGCTATAGTGATGCAGAAATGAAATCTCGTCTGTTACAATTTTATACAGATATGAATATTGATGGCCGCTTTTTATATAATCAGGAAGCAGGCTGGGGCTTACGTGAATGGTTTAAAGTAGAGCAAATTGAAGAAGAAACAGCACCTTCTGTTAAGACTCAAAAGAAAAAATCTAAAGCTGCCTTTGATGATGAAGATCTTGATGAGGATGTAGATTTAGAGGAAGAAGATATCGACTTTGATGAAGACTTTGAAGAGTTCATTGATGAAGAAGACCTTGAGGAAGAAGAAGATGAAAAAGAAGATATCGACTTTGACGATGAAGATCTAGAAGAAATTGATGAAGAAATCGATGAAGAGTTTATCGATGAAGAGGAAGAAGAATTTGATGAAGAAGAGGAAGAGGTCTAGCACAGTACTCTTAGAATTTTCTTTCTTTTAAGCTTGAAGCAAAAAATCTTGACTTCTATCACGGTTACGTTTAATCTTTTACTTGGGCTCCTTAAAAGAAGGAGAAAGACCGTGTATATAATACGCTCCCCCTGCAAACCTATGCAGGAGGAGCGTTTTTTTGTTTTTAACTTTATTCAGTTTAGTTCTCCCATACTTTTCATAACGATATGAATATAAATGTTTTTATTTATTCATGATGTATAGTAAACGGTGACTGAACAGTTGTTAGAGTTTTAAGGTTTAAAGGAAAGTGGAAAAGAGATAGAACCGATTACAGCTTCGAATCGACTACATTTTTGTAGACATTCTCGGCTTTTCTTTTTTTAGGGTATTAGAATATAAATGGTTCTGATCCCCCCTAAACGCACTAATATTTTAGAACATCATAAGGAGGAATTTATTCATGACGAAGTATATTTTTGTAACAGGTGGGGTTGTATCATCACTTGGAAAAGGGATTGTTGCAGCATCTCTAGGCCGTTTATTAAAAAACCGTGGTTTAGAAGTTACGATTCAAAAATTTGACCCATATATCAATATTGACCCAGGTACGATGAGCCCTTATCAACATGGGGAAGTTTTTGTAACAGATGATGGTGCTGAGGCTGATTTAGACTTAGGACACTATGAACGCTTTATTGATATTAACCTTGGGAAACATTCTACAGTAACTTCAGGTCGTGTTTACCAATCTGTATTACAGAAAGAACGTCGTGGTGATTATAACGGTGGAACAGTACAAGTAATTCCTCATATTACAAACGAAATTAAAGACCGTATCCAACGTGCTGGTCGAGAAACAAATGCTGACGTTGTGATTACTGAGGTTGGTGGAACAGTAGGGGATATTGAATCATTACCTTTCCTCGAAGCTATCCGTCAAATGAAAACGAACTTAGGTCATAACAATGTAATGTATATCCACTGTACGCTTATTCCTTATATTAAAGCAGCTGGTGAACTTAAAACAAAACCTACGCAGCATTCTGTTAAAGAATTACGCTCTTTAGGTATCCAGCCAAATATTATCGTAGTCCGTACTGAACAAGAAGTACCACAAGAGATGAAAGAGAAATTAGCATTATTCTGTGATGTTCAACCACATGAAATTATTGAATCTCGTGATGCTGAGCATTTATATGAAGTACCATTAAACCTACATGCACAAGATATAGATGATATCGTTCTAGATCATTTTGGCATTGAAGCACCAGAGGCAGACATGGGAGAATGGCGTGACCTTGTAGAAAAAGTGAAGAACTTACCAAATAAAAGAAAGATAGCATTAGTAGGGAAATACGTAGAACTACAAGATGCTTACATTTCTGTAGTTGAGGCATTAAAGCATGCAGGGTATGCATTTAATTCTGATATTGAAATTGACTGGATTAATGCAGAACATGTTGATGCAGATAATGTTACTTCTCTATTAAAAGGTGCTGACGCTATTTTAGTACCAGGTGGCTTTGGTGATCGCGGTGTTGAAGGTAAAATTTTAGCGACACAATATGCACGTGAAAATAATGTTCCTTTCCTAGGTATTTGTTTAGGTATGCAATTAGCAACAATAGAATTTGCACGTAATGTTCTTGGCTTGAAAGGTGCTCATTCTACAGAGCTTGATGCAAATACAGAGTATCCAATTATCGACTTCTTACCAGATCAAAATGATACTGTAGACATCGGTGGTACATTACGTTTAGGGTTATATCCATGTAAATTAAAAGATGGTTCAAAAGCAAGCAATGCTTATGGCAAAGAGCTTGTTTATGAGCGTCATCGTCACCGCTATGAATTTAACAATGAATATCGTGAGGCAATGGAAGCAGCTGGCCTTGTCTTCTCAGGTACAAGCCCTGATGGCAAGTTAGTTGAAATTATTGAGCTACCAGAAAACAATTTCTTTGTAGCGTGTCAATTCCACCCAGAGCTAGTGTCACGTCCAAATCGTCCACAACCATTGTTCCGCGACTTTATCGGCGCAACATTTAAATAATCAAAAAGAGTTGTCTCGTGTATATCGAGACAACTCTTTTTAAATGGATGATTACAGTTCTTCTTCATCAAACCCAATCATTTCATCATAAGCAATTTTGATAGCTTCATATACAAATAGACCTGCAAGTGCATGTGGTACAACAATCCGTTGACCTAAATCATTAGGCAATAAACCGCCTTTAATGCGTGTAGAAACGTATGTGTAGGCTAAATCTGCAAGAGGGTTATCTACACTGGCTGTTTCACTAGCCACAGCCGCGAAGGGAATGAATTGTGTATTTAATTTTTGAGCTAACACTAGTGCTTCTTCATCGTGTGCACTTCGAGTAAAAATGCAAACACGATCAGCTTCTGTTAAGCTTGTGTCTGAAGTCCAAGGTGCTAACTTGCTAAACGGTTCAACTGCATGAAGTGCATTTAATTCCACAATCTGCATTTCCCCAAAGCAAGCAAAATAGACAGTTCCTTGGCCAATGGCGGCTTGCGCCAATAACCTTGCAGTCTCCTCAATAGCTTCTTCTTCATTTTGTGTAATTCTTTGTAATAATCCACTTAATTGTGTTGTTAGAATTTTTGACATGTTCCCACCTCTATTCATATTATAGGGGGTAAAAGGTAGAAAGCAAAAGCAGATAATTTATAATACTAGAAGGTATTAAGCTAAAAAAGGAGAATTATACATAATAAAGAAAGTTTTTGTGTAAGAATAAAACTAAAAAGGGCGGAATGAAATGTGAAACGATTACTAATTGTCGATGATCAGCAGGGGATTCGTTTACTTTTAAATGAAGTGCTGAAAAAGGAAGGATATCTTACATATTTAGCAGCTAATGGTTCAGAGGCATTAAAGTATGCAGACGAACAAGAGATGGATTGTGTTTTACTGGACATGAAAATTCCAGGAATGGATGGTATTGAAATTTTGAGACGTTTAAAAGAAAAATTTCCAAAGCTTCCTGTCTTTATGATGACAGCATATGGCGAGTTGGATGTTGTGCAAGAAGCGTTAGAACTAGGAGCCATTCGTTACTTTACGAAACCGTTTGATATTTTCGAAGTGCGTGATGAGGTAAATAAAGCTTTACAAGTTTAAAAAGCAGGCGGTGGACACACGGCCTGTTTTTTTATGTTGATATAAGACGAATTGGAATGGATATTTCGTTACACTACGCTTCGTCGACCCTGTCGCTCCGTTATACTGCGCTTTCGGGTAGAAAATAATAGCCCCTGCTTTTCAGGGGCAAGACTTCGTTGCGTTGCCCTGCACTTCGTTGACCCTGTCGCTCCGTTATACTGCGCTTTCGGGTAGAAAATAATAGCCCCTGCTTTTGAGGGGCGTGGACTTCGTTGCGTTACACTCCACTTCGTCGACCCTGTCGCTCCGTTACACTACGCTTTCGGGTAGAAAATAATAGCCCCTGCTTTTCAGGTGCGTGGACTTCGTTGCGTTACACTGCACTTCGTCGACCCTGTCGCTCCGTTATACTGCGCTTTCGGGTAGAAAATAATAGCCCCTGCTTTTCAGGTGCGTGGACTTCGTTGCGTTGCACTCCACTTCGTCGACCCTGTCGCTCCGTTATACTGCGCTTTCGGGTAGAAAATAATAGCCCCTGCTTTTCAGGTGCGTGGACTTCGTTGCGTTACACTTCACTTCGTCGACCCTGTCGCTCCGTTATACTACGCTTTCGGGTAGAAAATAATAGCCCCTGCTTTTCAGGGGCTATTATTTTTGCTATGATTGAGGGGCATGTTTATGTAGAAATAATAGTCCTATGAGGAGGATTTTTAGTATGGCATTAGTATCTATGAAAGAGATGTTAATTAAAGCAAAAGCAGAAGGTTATGCTGTTGGTCAATTCAACATTAACAACCTTGAATGGACTCAAGCAATTTTACAAGCAGCTGAAGAAGAAAAATCTCCAGTGATTCTTGGTGTTTCTGAAGGTGCAGGTAAATATATGGGCGGATTTATTTCTGTTGTTCATATGGTAAAAGGTTTAATGGAATCTTACGGTACTACAGTTCCTGTAGCGATCCATCTTGACCATGGTTCTAGCTTTGCAAAATGTAAAGAAGCAATTGATGCAGGCTTTACTTCCGTGATGATTGATGCATCACATCATTCATTTGAGGAAAATGTGAAAATTACTTCAGAAGTAGTAGAATACGCACATGCTAAAGGCGTTTCTGTGGAAGCAGAATTAGGAACAGTTGGTGGAGATGAAGATGGCGTAATCGGTGGTATTATTTACGCTGATCCAGAAGAATGCCGCAAAATGGTTGAACTAACAGACATCGACTGCTTAGCACCAGCACTTGGCTCTGTACACGGTCCTTACAAAGGAGAGCCAAACTTAGGCTTTAAGGAAATGGAGGAAATCTCTAAATTGGCAGATCTTCCACTTGTTTTACATGGTGGTACAGGTATCCCAACAAAAGATATCCAACGTTCTATTTCATTAGGTACGGCTAAAATCAACGTCAATACTGAAAATCAAATTGAAGCAACAAAAGTAATTCGTGAAATTCTTGACAACGACAAAGTTGTTTACGATCCTCGTAAATTCCTTGGTCCAGCTCGTGAAGCCATTAAAGCAACGGTTATTGGTAAAATTCGTGAATTTGGAAGTGCACAAAAAGCATAATTTTTGCATTTAATATGTTACAAAAGCATAGAAAAATACACATAATAAGAGAAGTGTTGATGCTTTCAATCGACCTTCTCTTGTTTTTGAAATAAAGAAATTTTGGAAAATATTTAATAATATAAGAAAAATGATCAGGAGGAAATAGTATGAAATTTTTCATTGATACAGCAAATTTTGAAGAGATTAAAGAGGCACATGCATGGGGTATTTTATCAGGAGTGACGACAAACCCATCATTAGTTGCTAAAGAAGAGAATGTTTCTTTCCATGATCGTCTTCGCGAAATCGCTGAGCTTGTTGATGGCTCTGTAAGTGGGGAAGTTATTGCACTTGATGCAGAAGGTATGATTAAAGAAGGTTTGGAATTAGCTGCTATTGCTCCAAACATTACAGTTAAACTGCCAATGACACCTGCTGGATTAGAGGCATGTCGTTTCTTTGCAAATAAAGGTATTAAAACAAACGTGACATTAATCTTTAGTGCAAACCAAGCATTGATGGCTGCGCGTGCAGGTGCTACATACGTATCACCATTTATCGGCCGTTTAGATGATATTGGTCAAAATGGTGTTGAGTTAATTGAAACAATTGCAGATATTTTTACAATTCATAATATCGATACGCAAATTATTGCTGCCTCTGTTCGTCATCCGCAACACGTTACAGCAGCAGCTTTAGCAGGTGCACATATTTCAACGACTCCGTTTAAAGTATTAAAGCAGCTTTTCCACCATCCATTAACTGAAAAAGGAATTGAAGGATTTTTAGCGGATTGGAATAAGAGAAAAGGCGAATAATAAGATTATAAAGTGTGTCAATTGCAAAAATACTACTTTCCAATCATGAGGGAGAACGCAAAATGGATGTTTATAAAATTACTGGCGAAAATCGTCTACAAGGTACAATCAAAGTTAGTGGTGCAAAAAATAGTGCAGTCGCCTTAATTCCTGCATCAATTTTGGCGAACTCTCCAGTGACTATTGGAGGGATACCCGAAATTTCAGATGCTTGGACGTTAAAGGCTTTATTAGAGGAAATTGGTGGGGAAGTTTCGTTTGAGAATGGGAAAATGACAATCGATCCATCAGAGATGATTGCATTACCTTTACCAAATGGCAACGTAAAAAAGTTACGCGCTTCTTATTATTTAATGGGCGCTATGCTTGGACGTTTCAAAAAGGCAGTCATTGGTTTACCAGGAGGCTGTTTTTTAGGACCACGCCCTATTGATCAACATATAAAGGGCTTTGAGGCTTTAGGAGCTAAAATCACCAATGAACATGGAGCCATTTATTTACGTGCAGATGAGTTAATTGGGGCAAAAATTTATTTAGATGTGGCAAGTGTCGGTGCAACTATTAATATTATGCTTGCTGCTGTACTTGCTAAGGGACGTACTGTCATTGAAAATGCTGCAAAAGAACCTGAAATAATTGATGTAGCGACACTTCTAACGAATATGGGTGCCAATATTAAAGGTGCAGGTACAAGTGTCATTCGTATTGAAGGCGTAGAAGAGCTGCATGGTACTGAGCATACGATTATACCAGATCGCATTGAAGCCTCCACATTTTTGATTATGGCTGCAGCAGTCGGTGATGGTATTACAATTGATAACGTTATCCCACTGCATTTAGAAGCAATCATTGCCAAGCTTCGTGAAATGGGTGTGAAATTCGAAATCGGTGAAGAAAGTATTTATGTACCAAAAACAGATCTCTCCACATTACAGGCAGTGGATGTCAAAACATTGGTATATCCTGGATTACCAACAGATATTCAGCAACCACTGGCCGTGTTAATGTCACAAGCATTCGGGTCCTCAAAAGTAACAGATACTATTTATACAGCTCGATTTAAGCATATCGATGAGCTTCGTCGTATGAATGCAGATGCTCGTGTAGAAGGAAACACAGCGATTATTAAAGGGCCAAGTAAATTACATGGCTCAACCGTAACAGCTACAGATCTTCGCGCTGGAGCAGCTTTAGTATTAGCTGGACTCTTAGCGGAAGGAGAAACTGAGATTCAGGATATCTATCATATCGAACGTGGCTATAGCTCACTTATTGAGAAATTACGTGATTTAGGCGCTGATATTCGACGTGAAACAATCATGGCACGTGTAGCTGAAACAAAGGAATAATGAGAGCTAAAAGTTTTCAACCAATTATGTTACAATAGAGGTAATTTGAATGTTTTGGCACATAAAGATGCCGATAACGGGAGGCAAAGCAACAATGGAACGTAGTTTATCGATGGAAGTAGTACGAGTAACAGAAGCAGCAGCAATCGCATCCGGGAAATGGATGGGACGCGGTTTAAAAATTGAGGCAGATGATGCAGCAACAACAGCGATGCGAAAAATGTTCGATACAATTCCAATGCATGCTACAGTAGTAATTGGTGAAGGTGAAATGGATGAAGCGCCAATGCTTTATATTGGTGAAGAACTTGGTTTACGAAATGGTGGTCCAAAAGTAGATATTGCAGTGGATCCTTTAGAAGGTACAAATATTGTGGCAAAAGGTACTAATGGTGCAATGACAGTTCTTGCTATTGCAGACAAAGGGAATCTGTTAAATGCACCAGATATGTACATGGAGAAAATTGCTGTAGGGCCAGAAGCAGCGGGCAAAGTAGATATCAATGCTTCAGTCACTTATAACTTATTACAAGTAGCAAAAGCTAAAAATAAAGATATTTCTGATGTTGTGGCTACTCTTTTAGATCGACCACGTCACCAAGCGATTGTTGATGAAATTCGTGAGGCTGGTGCACGTATTAAATTTATCCAAGATGGCGATGTTGGCGCAGCAATCAATACGGCCTTTGATGAAACAGGTATTGATATTATGTTTGGAACAGGCGGCGCACCTGAGGGTGTTATTGCGGCTGTAGCCTTAAAGTGCCTTGGCGGAGATTTCCAAGCAAAACTAGTACCTGAAGATGAAGAACAATTAGAACGCTGCACAAAAATGGGTGTGGATGTTGAAAAAGTTCTTTATTTAGATGACCTAGTAAAAGGTGACGATGCTATTTTTGCAGCGACAGCTGTAACAGATTGCGAGCTTTTAAAGGGTGTACAATATAAAGGTGCTTATGCCTTAACCCATTCAGTAGTTATGCGTGCTAAATCTGGTACGGTTCGCTTTGTTGAAGGCCGTCACGCTCTTGAGAAAAAACCTAGATATTAATGTTATTTTCTTCTAAAATATACCTAGTACATCTTTTGTGCTAGGTACCTTCTTCTTAAAATAACCATCCCATATTTTTAAGGCTATGTTTAGTTATATGGTGGAAAGTATATCAATAGTTATTGTTAAACTGAGGCAGCCATATAAGCAATAGCAGAGCCGATCGTAAACTTCAATGATAACCCCATAAAATTGTATTATATTTTGAAAAAGACTGGAGTTGTGCATATGTCTGCATTGACAATCGCTCAATTAGAAAACATGACGTTAAAAGAGCTTTACGCCCTTGCACGCCAATATAAAATTTCATATTATAGCAAGCTAACGAAAAAAGAATTAATATTTGCTATTTTGAAAACGCGTTCAGAGCAAGAGGGCTATTTCTTTATGGAAGGCGTACTAGAAATTGTTTCGCAAGAGGGCTTTGGCTTCCTTCGACCAATCAACTACTCACCAAGTAAAGAAGATATTTATATTTCTGCATCCCAAATCCGTCGCTTTGACTTACGTAATGGGGACAAGGTGTCAGGAAAGGTGCGACCACCAAAGGAAAATGAACGCTATTATGGCCTATTACAAGTAGATGCTGTCAATGGTGAAGATCCTGAGGTAGCGAAGGAACGTGTTCATTTTCCAGCACTAACCCCTTTATATCCAAATCGACAAATTAAGCTTGAAACAAACCAACGCAATTTATCGACACGTATAATGGATTTAGTGGCACCTGTAGGCTTTGGACAACGTGGTTTAATTGTGGCTCCGCCAAAGGCAGGGAAAACGTCTTTATTAAAAGAGATCGCGAACGCTATTACAACCAATCATCCACAAGCGGAGTTGATTGTCTTACTGATTGATGAACGTCCTGAGGAAGTGACAGATATTGAACGGTCTGTCAATGCAGATGTTGTTAGCTCGACATTTGATGAAGTACCTGAGAACCACGTGAAAGTGGCTGAAATAGTATTAGAACGTGCACGACGTTTAGTGGAACATAAGCGTGATGTAATTATTTTAATGGACTCCATTACACGTTTAGCGCGTGCTTATAACTTGGTAATTCCTCCAAGTGGACGTACACTTTCTGGTGGTATTGATCCTGCAGCATTCCATAGACCAAAACGTTTCTTTGGTTCAGCTCGTAATATTGAAGAAGGTGGTAGTTTAACAATTTTAGCGACCGCTTTAGTAGATACAGGGTCTCGTATGGATGAAGTTATCTATGAAGAATTTAAGGGAACAGGGAACTTAGAGCTTCATCTTGATCGTCAGTTAGCAGAACGCCGTATATTCCCTGCGCTTGATATTCGTCGTTCAGGTACACGTAAAGAAGAGCTTCTTCTTGAGCCAGAACAACTTGAAAAACTATGGGCAATTCGTAAAACATTTTCTGATGCACCTGATTTTGCAGAGCGCTTCCTGAAAAAAATACGTACAACAAAATCAAATGAAGAATTTTTTGAAAAGCTGAACGAAGATATGAAAAAAGCAACAAAAGGTAAGGGGCTTTTATAAAAGGCATCACCATTGACGAGCAAATTGTCAATGGTGATTTTTTTGTATAAGTTTTATTTTATAAATGTATATTGAAATTGATAATCATTATCAATATAATAGTAAGTAAATATGTATTTTGAAGGAGACGAAGATGAATTATGATGCCTATATGCTTCTTTGGCAAAATGCATTTATCCAGTTGAAGCAAATCGATTACATAAATAAATCAGATGTTCATGTGTCAAAGGTTTTAACATATAGCTCGTTTCTTATTGTCACAGCAGGTGGTGCACAGATTGTCATTGATGATCAACCCTATCATGTGCAGCGCTTCAGTATTTTTCATATAGGAAAATCTCAATGTCTTCAGATTACAGCACAACAGAGTGTTAGCTATTTTCTCATTAGCTATAAAGGGGATGTCATGTACAAAGATGCTTTTATGCAACATTTGCATATGCACTATCAACCATTTCAAACACATTTCTCTTGTGTACCCGCTAATCCGATCGTTATTCACAGCATCCTTCAAGATATGTACAGTAAATGGCAATCTGGCTCTATTCAGGAGCATTTATCTGTAAAGGCCTCCTTCTATGAGCTTATCTACCATGTCTTTCGAGAATTAGCGGAAGGGCAAGGGAAACCACATGAGATGGATAAGGCAGAAGCTGCACGATTGTTTATTAAGCAACACATTCATCAACCACTATCTATACAGACATTAGCAGACATGCTTCAGATTAGTACACGGCATTTATTACGCATCTTTAAAGCGCGTTATGAAATAGGTCCACAAATTTATTTACAACAATTGAGAATAGAGCAAGCTAAGCAGTATTTACTAACCAATCAATATGGCATAAAAGAAATTGCCATTTCTCTTGGGTTTGAAGATGAATATTATTTTAGTCGTGCTTTTAAAAAAGCAACAAATATGGCTCCAAGTAGCTTTAGGCTGAAATATACAGCTAGTATGTCCGAAATTGCCATTACAAATGAGAATCATTTTCAATACAATAATAATCAGCTCGCGCAAGCAAAACGATTTGAGAATGGAGAAAATGAAATCATGATGAGTAAGATGATTCAGCATATAAAGCTACCTTTTTTACTAGGCCTGATTGTGTTACTGGCAGCATGTAATGAAGATACGAGCCAATCTAAGGTTGACGAACAAACTTCGTCTGATACGGCAGAGACTAGAACCGTAACAGATGATAGTGGACGCGAAGTAGAAATTCCAGTGAAGGCAGAGAGAATCGTAACTGATTGGTATCTTGGGCAAATTTTAGCGTTAGATGTTGTACCAGTTGGAGGCGTAACGGCTAACCTTGATTATGCAGCTTTCTTAAAGCAACACTATAAGGATGGAGAAATTACGAATATTGGTACAGATGGTAAGGTATCATTAGAAAAAGTTTTAGAGTTAAAGCCAGACTTGATTATTACTTGGAATGTGGAAGATGTAGCAAAATATGAAAAAATTGCCCCGACAATTGTCTTCGCTGAAGACGCCCATCAATCAGCGATTGAGGAGATTAAGGCAATGGGAAATTACTTAGGAAGACAAGCAGAGGCTGAGAACTTTACAAAAGAATTTGAAGATCGTATAGCAAAAGCTAAAGAAAAAATCATGGATGTGATTCCAGAAGGATCCACATTTACTATTTATGAAATGTTTGAAAAAAATGCAACGATTGTTGGGCAATCAAGTGTATCGGGCGGTAGAGCGCTCTATCAAATTTTGGGCATGAAACCTCAAGAAAAGGTGCAGGAGATTTTTGATACAAAGGAAGCAAGTAATGGACGTTATGAGATTTCCTATGAAGTAGTAGGTGATTATGTAGGTGACTATAACTTCATGATTAATTTCTTTAACAAAGATGGCCAGTTGCCAGCAACATGGACAAATTTAGATGTCGTTAAAAATAATCAAGTATTAGAGCTTTCATCTGAATATTATTTTGCTTCTGATCCGCTCTCTGGCTTACATCAAGCTGAAGAACTAGCAGACAAAATAGTTGATTTTACGAAGGCTCATCAACAATAACTGAGAAAACATGAGAGCTATAGTTGATAGCTCATTTATTAGATACGTAAAACGAGATCACAATAGGAGGCTACACCATGTTATTACGGCGCTTTTTTTCATATTATAGGCCCTATAAAGGTTTATTTATTTTAGATTTTAGCTGTGCCATATTAGTGGCACTAATCGAGCTAGCGTTTCCAATTGTTTTAAATAAGGTAATAGATGATATTCTGCCAGATGGGGAAATAAAGTGGATCATTATGGCAAGTTTGTTGCTGTTTGGATTATACATTTTTAACTCCATTCTTCATTTTATCGTTTCGTATTGGGGACATATGCTGGGTATTAATATAGAGACGGATATGAGAAAAGAATCCTTCAGCCATGTACAAAAGCTATCCTTTAGATATTTTGATAACAACAAAACAGGGCATCTTGTTTCTCGTTTAACGAATGACTTAATGGATATTGGCGAACTTGCTCACCATGGTCCAGAGGATATCTTTATTGCAGCAATGACGATTATTGGAACATTCGGTGTCATGTACTATATTGATCCAACCTTTACGATTCTTATTTTCCTACTAGTACCGATCATTTTAATTTTAACCATTATTTTTGGTAAATTAATGTCCAAAGCATTCCGTCAAATGTTTGGAGATATCGCAGATTTCAATGCACGTGTTGAAAACAATGTAAGTGGTATTCGTGTTGTACAGGCTTTTACAAATGAAGATCATGAGATTAAACGCTTTAAAGTAAATAATGAAAGATTCCGTATGACAAAGCTGTTCTCCTATAAAGTAATGGCTTGGAATGAAGCTATTTCAGGCATACTCACGAAGGTCTTATCACTCTTCACTTTATCTGTAGGAGCGTATTTTGTGTTAAATGGACATTTAACAAATGGTGATTTTATCGCATTTATTTTACTGTCAGGCATTCTCTTAGGCCCGATTAACAAAATCAATATGTTTATAGAAAGCTATCCGAAAGGTATGGCAGGATTTAGACGGTATATCGAATTTCTAGAAACGGAACCTGAAATTGCTGATCGTCCAGAGGCAAAAGCGGTTGAGGAAATTGATGGCGCCATTACTTTCTCGAATGTATCGTTTGGCTATGCTGCCAATAATCGTGCCCTACATCATATTAATTTAAAAGTAAATCCTGGTGAAACCGTTGCCTTGGTAGGTCCATCTGGTGCAGGGAAATCTACAATCTGTAGTTTATTGCCACGTTTTTATGAAGTGAATGAAGGTTCCATCAAAATTGATGGTATTGATATACGAGATTTTAAACTGCAATCTTTACGTTCGCATATTGGGATTGTTCAGCAAGATGTCTTTTTATTCGATGGTACCATTCGTGAAAACATAGCCTATGGTGATTTAAATGCCAGTGAAGAAGATATTTGGTATGCCGCACAACGAGCACAACTGACAGATGTGATCAATGCTTTACCAGAGGGCATGGATACATTAATTGGTGAGCGTGGCGTGAAATTATCAGGTGGTCAAAAACAACGATTATCGATTGCCCGTATTTTCTTGAAAAACCCAAAAATCTTAATACTGGATGAAGCAACATCTGCATTGGATACAGAAACAGAACAAGCTATCCAGCAAGCCTTAAACGAGCTTTCCATCGGTCGTACTACATTAGTGATTGCCCATCGCTTAGCAACAATTAAGGATGCAGACAGAATTGTCGTTGTATCGAAAAAGGGCATCATTGAAGAGGGCACACACGAGCAATTAATGGAACGCCAAAATGCATATTATGGCTTGTATACAGCTCAATTCGGTTTACAAATTTAAAATCAATAGCATTCTCAAAAATGAAAGGAAGTTAAAGATGTCAGTACTCGAAATAGATCATGTTGCGATTGGCTATTCCTCAGCGCTCATCGTCAATGATTTAAGTGTGGAGATTCCAAAAGGGGAAATCTCCACGATTATCGGTCCAAATGGCTGTGGCAAGTCTACTTTACTAAAGGCTGTTGCACGTGTATTACGCACACAAAATGGAGCTGTCTATTTAGATGGCAAAGCTATACACCAATTAAAGACTAAAGAAGTGGCTAAAAGAATGGCTATTTTACCTCAAACAGCAACAGCACCAGGAGGATTAACGGTTTTTGAGCTAGTATCCTATGGTAGGTTTCCGCATCAAGTAGGTTTTGGTACATTGCAAAAGGAAGACTATGAATATATCCATTGGGCTATCGATGTTACGGGGCTAAGGGAATTTAGTGATCGACCAATTGAAGCATTATCAGGTGGTCAGCGTCAAAGAGTATGGATTGCCATGGCATTGGCGCAAGGCACGGATATTTTAGTACTGGATGAACCAACAACTTATTTAGATTTAGCACATCAGCTTGATATTTTATTGTTGCTGCAAAAACTAAATAAGGAAGAAGGACGAACAATTATCATGGTTTTACATGATTTAAATCATGCATCACGATTCTCTCATTTTATGATGGCCATGAGAGACGGCAATTTAATGGTGAATGGCAGTCCAAAAGAAGTGATGACAAAAGAAAATTTACAAAAGGTATTTAATATCGATGCTGAAATGGCTGTATGTCCCTATAGTAAAAATCCAATCTGCCTATCTTATCAGTTGTACGATATGAAAAAATAAAAGCTAGTTAGTATGGTTATTTGGAAGTTATGAGGAGGAAATAAAATGACTACGTCGACAGGAGTAGGAGAGCTCAATGATTTAGAAGAGCTACAGAAGCGATCTCATCCGATCCGTGGAGTAGTGGCTTTAATCGTAGGAGTTATTGGATTAATATTTGCCATTGGCTTATCAATTTCTTTTGGTGCTGCAGATATTTCATTGGGTACTGTTTGGACAGCAGTTACCCATTTTTCACCAGAATTAACAACACATCAAATTATCCATGATATTCGCTTACCACGGGTACTGGGAGCAGCATTAGTTGGTGCAAGCTTTGCAGTAGCAGGTGCGATTATGCAGGGGATGACACGTAACCCATTAGCTGACTCCGGATTATTAGGCTTGAACTCAGGAGCTGCCTTTATGTTAGCTGTGTGTTTTGCCTTTTTCCCTGGTCTGCCTTATATGTTTTTAATTTTATGGTCCTTTGTAGGTGCAGGTCTTGGTGTTGCCATCGTTTATGGTATTGGCTCACTTTCTAAAGGTGGCTTAACACCTATGCGACTAGTTTTAGCCGGAGCTGCTGTTAGTGCATTACTTGGAGCACTAGGAGAAGGGATTGCTCTTTATTTTCGTATTGGGCAAGACCTAGCATTTTGGTATGCGGGCGGTGTTTCGGGCACAAAATGGAGTCATCTACAAATTTTATCTCCATGGATACTTGTTGCGATGATAGGAGCTCTTATCCTATCGCGTTCCATCACAGTGCTAAGCTTAGGTGAAGAAATTGCAGTCGGGCTTGGGCAACGTACTGCTGTGGTAAAAGTATGGGGAATGATCATTGTTTTAGTTTTAGCGGGTGCAGCAGTATCTGTTGTCGGTGCGGTTGGTTTTGTAGGGTTAATTATCCCTCATTTAACGAGATACATAGTTGGTCATGATTATCGCTGGATTATCGCTTGTTCCTTGGTATATGGAGCATTGCTTGTTGTGTTAGCTGATTTAGTAGCACGTGTGATCAATCCACCTTATGAAACACCAATTGGTGCGCTCATAGCCTTTATCGGTGTACCATTCTTCCTTTATTTAGCTCGAAAAGGAGGAAAAGAACTATGAGTAACAGCTATTTAACACCAAGTCAGCTGAAAGCGAAAAGGAAAAATTTCTCCATTCTTGCTACGCTCATTGTGTTAATCGTTATTACCTTTGTCATAAGTATGAATACAGGGGTAATTAAACTGACACCAATGGAAGTTCTTCGGACACTTTTTGGTCAAGGTGATGCACAACAGCAACTTATTTTATATGAGTTCAGACTTCCAAGAATTGTGATTGCTGTATTAGTAGGTATGGGTTTAGCTATTTCAGGCGCTATTTTACAGGGCATTTCTAAAAATGCTTTAGCAGACCCAGGAATCTTAGGGATTAATGCTGGGGCAGGTCTTGCCGTTATGCTCTATGTGTCATTTTTCCCAACTACGAAAGCAGCGCCAGTTTATTTACTGCCGATACTGGCTTTTGTAGGAGCAGGTTTGACAGCAGTACTGATTTATTCACTTTCTTATCGACGCCATGAAGGTATTACACCAATGCGTTTAATTTTAACAGGGGTAGCTGTGGCAGCAGGGATTAGCTCGGCTATGATTGTGCTAACACTACGTCTATCACCAGAGAATTATCAATTTGTCGCAACATGGCTAGCAGGTAGCATTTGGGGCTCGAATTGGAGATTTGTTCTGTCATTATTACCATGGTTAGTCATCTTATTGCCATTCGTCTATTCAAAATCACGTGTATTAAACATATTGAATTTAGGTGAATTAACAGCGGTAGGACTAGGTGCTTCAATTGAAAAAGAGCGACGTTGGCTGTTGGCTGCTGCTGTTGGTTTAGCTGGAGCTAGTGTTTCTGTAAGTGGTGGTATTGGGTTCGTAGGACTTGTAGCGCCACATTTAGCTCGACAGCTTGTTGGAGCAAAACACCAATTTTTATTGCCAACTGCAGCATTATTAGGAGGTTTTTTAGTGTTAATGGCTGATACAATCGGTCGTTCGATTTTAGAACCTTCAGAAATTCCAGCAGGGATTGTGGTAGCAGTTTTAGGCGCACCTTATTTCTTATATTTACTAGCACGATTAAAAGAATAAATGGCGCTTTTTCCGTTGTGTAGATAGTATTGCCATCAAGGGAAAATTAGATTAATACTTATCAAACATTTAACGTTTGAATCAAGTTAAAAGGGGATGGAGAAGGAGAAATGTCAGAAGAACTATATGATGTTACGATTGTTGGCGGTGGTCCAGCAGGGCTTTATACTGCCTTTTATAGTGGAATGCGAGATTTAAAAACGAAAATTATCGAATATAGCTCACAACTAGGTGGTCGTATGTTAATTTATCCTGAAAAAATGATTTGGGATGTTGGTGGAGTAACACCTATTTTAGGCGGGCAGCTTATTAAACAACTTGTGGAGCAAGCTGAAACATTTGATCCTACGATTGTCTTAAATCAAAAGGTGGAAAAATTAGATAAACAACAGGATGGAACATTTATTTTAACATCCTCTACAGGTGAAAAGCATTATTCTAAAACCGTTATTTTAGCAGTAGGTTATGGCGTTCTTTCTATGCAAAAGCTTGAAATAGAAGGAGCAGATCGCTATGAAGTAACGAATTTACATTATACAGTACAGGAATTAGAAATTTTCCGGAACAAGCATGTGTTAATTTCAGGTGGTGGCAATTCTGCGGTCGATTGGGCAAATGAGCTAGAGCCAATTGCAGCAAGTGTTACAGTTGTGCATCGTCGAGATGATTTTGGTGGTCATGAAAAGAATGTCTTGCGCATGAAGGAATCCTCAGTTCGTGTAAAAACGCCTTATGAAGTCGTTCAATTGCATGGAGACGGTGATTTAATTCAATATGTATCCATTGTCAATAAAGAAACTGATGAAATGGAACGAGTAGAAGTAGATGCTGTCATTGTGAATCATGGTTTAAAATGTGATTACGGTGCACTTGAAGAATGGGGATTAAACATCCAAGATGGCGTAGCGATTGTCAATGAGAATCGTGAAACGAACGTAGCAGGAATCTATGGCGCTGGTGATTTTATTGATCATCCTAGTAAAGTCAGATTAATAGCAGGTGCATTTACGGATGGGGTACTAGCATTAAATAGTGCCAAACTCTATTTGGAACCAGATGCACCGAAAGTAGCCTATGTATCATCCCATAATATTCGCTTCAAAGAACGAAATGAAAAAATTGGGTTAGTAGACAATGACTATCGTGAAGTTCGCGGATAAGAATTAGAGAAGGCTCCCAGTTAATATTTTTTACTTGAAAATGATAAAATGACTATGCTATACTTCAAAAGTATGCAACGTGTACATATGTAGCTGACGTTCCACTTCGACACATTTTTTGTAGTCGACATATTCGGGCTATGTAAGGTACAGTTCGATAATACTCTGTTCCAGATGGTTCAGGGCGAGAGGAGAAAACGAATATGAAACAAGGAATTCATCCAGACTACAAAGAAGCAACAGTAACTTGCTCTTGTGGGAACACTTTCAAAACTGGTTCAGTAAAAGAAAACATCGTTGTCGAGTTCTGCAACGAATGTCACCCATTCTACACTGGCCGTCAAAAATTCGCGTCTGCTGATGGTCGCGTGGATCGTTTCAACAAAAAATACGGTCTTAAAAACTAATGTTAGTTTAATACCTGCCAAGCATGCGCTTGGCAGGTATTTTTTTCAGTAAATAATTACGTTGATGCAAGTCTTTTCAAAATCCAGATTGACGCAAAGAAAGGGAGAAGACAAAGTGGCACAGCTATATTTTAAACATGGTGCAATGAATAGTGGGAAATCAATAGAAATTCTAAAAGTTGCCCATAATTATGAAGAACAACAAAAGCCTGTAATGATATTTACTTCAGGTCTAGATACGCGTGATGAGGTGGGCTTTGTTTCCAGTCGGGTAGGTTTACGACAACAAGCCATTCCTGTTTATGAAGATACAAATATTTTTGAAATAGTGAAAAGTAATGCTGTCAAACCTTACTGTGTGCTTGTGGATGAAGTTCAATTTTTAAAAAAGGCACATGTTTTACAACTAGCTAACATTGTGGATAAATTGGACATCCCCGTAATGGGCTTTGGTTTAAAAAATGATTTCCAAAATGAGCTATTTGAAGGTAGCCAGTACATGCTTACATATGCAGATAAAATTGAGGAAATGAAAACAATTTGCTGGTTCTGTCATAAAAAAGCAACAATGAATTTGCGAGTGGATGAAAGTGGAAAGCCAGTTTACACAGGTGATCAAATTCAAATCGGTGGCAATGATACGTATTATCCTGTTTGCCGAAAATGTCACGCAAATCCACCACTATAAAGCTAAATAGCATGTAACAGTGCTAAGAAAAAGTAGCATACATGTGAAATTTTCCTTATACTAAGTAGTGGAAATAAGAAATGAAAAAGCCATTACGCCTAAGCGTAATTTTGATTGAAGCGGCTTCTCTGTAAAAAAGGAGCATCTTAAAAAAACTAAATAGAGGTGAAATCCATGTTTGATCGATTACAGGCAGTGGAAGATCGTTATGAAAGGCTAACAGAGCTTTTGAGCGATCCGGATATTGTTAATGATAGTAAGAAATTACGCGAATATTCCAAGGAACAATCAGATATCCAAGAGACAGTAGATACTTATCGAGAATATAAAAATGTTAAAGAGCAATTAGTAGACACACGTGAAATGTTAGATAGCGAAAAAGATCCTGATATGCATGAAATGGTAAAGGAAGAATTTAACCTATTAAAAGCACAGCAGGAAGAGCTAGAAGAACGTTTACGCATTTTATTAATTCCAAAAGATCCGAATGATAATAAGAACGTTATTATGGAAATCCGTGGCGCAGCTGGTGGTGACGAGGCCAATATTTTTGCAGGTGACTTGTTCCGTATGTACTCCCGCTATGCAGAAACGCAAGGCTGGAAAATTGATATTATGGAAGCTACGCCAAATCCAATGGGCGGCTATAAAGAAGTAATCTTTATGATTAACGGACAAGGAGCCTATTCAAAATTCAAATTTGAAAACGGCGCGCACCGTGTACAACGTGTCCCTGCTACAGAATCACAAGGCCGAATTCATACATCCACAGCAACAGTTGCTTGCTTACCTGAAGTTGAGGAAGTAGATGTTGAAATCCATGAAAAAGATATCCGTGTAGATACATTTGCATCTTCTGGTGCGGGTGGTCAATCTGTAAATACAACGATGTCTGCTGTTCGTATGACCCATTTACCGACAGGTGTTGTGGTTTCGATGCAGGATGAACGTTCACAAATTAAAAACCGTGAAAAGGCAATGAAGATTCTACGTGCTCGTGTTGCAGATATGTATATGCAGGAAGCACAAAAAGAGATTGATGCTACACGTAAATCTGCTGTAGGCTCTGGCGATCGCTCTGAGCGAATTCGCACATACAATTATCCACAAAACCGTGTAACTGACCACCGTATCGGTTTAACGATTCAAAAGCTAGACCAAATCGTCGAAGGTAGACTAGACGAGATTATCGATGCCCTTATTTTAGAAGAACAAGCATCGAAGTTAGAGCGCTTAAATGATGACTTATAAAAATGTAATGGAGGCCCTTGAGTGGGCTTCTTCTTTTTTAGTGGATAATGGTCGTGAACAAACAGCAGCGCGTATTGTCATGCAACATGTGCTTGGTACTAGTTATGCAGAGGTTATGTTGCATTTGCAGGATGAATTAACAGCAGTACAGCAAATGACATTTAATGAGCTCATAGAAGAACATGCCAGTGGACGCCCTGTACAATATTGTGTTGGGCGTGAGGAATTTTATGGACGTTCTTTTCTAGTGGATGAATCTGTCTTAATACCGCGACCTGAAACAGAGGAATTGGTACTTGGAACAATTAATCGACTACCTAAACTATTTACAAAGCAAGTATTGAAGTTGGCTGATATTGGTACAGGCAGTGGAGCCATAGCTATTTCAATGAAGCTAGAATGTCCCGCGTTAACAGTCATAGCTACTGATATATCGAAAGATGCACTAGCAACCGCACAAAAAAATGCACAGCAATTAGAGGCGGATATTGATTTTAGATTGGGAGATTTAGCCGCGCCACTTGCAGGAGAGAAATTTGATATTGTTTTATCGAACCCACCATATATCGCATTTGATGAGGCACAAGAAATGTCCAGTGTTGTTCTAGAGCATGAGCCGCATAGTGCCCTCTTTGCAGAGGAAGACGGTCTTATTTTATATAGAAAATTAGCTGAACAATTACCAGCGTATATGAATAGGCCAGCATTGATTGGATTAGAAATCGGTTATACACAGGGGGAGAAAGTAGCCAAACTCTTTCAAGATAGTTTTCCACAGGCAACAGTTTCAGTAGAAAAAGATATTAATGGTAAACCTCGAATGATTTTTTGTGAGATTCATGTATAAAGTTTCTTAATCTTGCCAACAATGTTGAGCAAGGAGGGATTTTTATGTTAAACGAATACAAGATTATTAGATTACCTAAACAAAATATCTTGCTAGCTTTTGCTAGACTAGTATTAATTGCGATTGCTTTACAGTTATGTGTTTTATATATTCCATCATTAGTAGGTTTTGCGAAGGAATCTTCCGATGAGGAGCAAGAAAAAGATTTTCGTATACGTGTTATTGCAAACAGTAATACTGCACAAGATCAGCTAGAGAAACAGCAGCTTGTCCAAGATTTAAAGCCTTACTTTCTGCAAGTGACTACCGCTGGATTTGTAGGGAATGAGCAAATTCTTTCGTTAAAACAACAAATTGAAGCTGAACTGAGCGAAAATTATCCACAATTAGATACACAGGTTGTTGTTGGGGATAACTTATTCCCACCGAAAAGACAAGGTGCTGTACTTTATCCACAAAATGTATATCAATCGATTGTTGTGAAGATTGGTGATGCGCGTGGGGATAACTGGTGGTGCAGTATCTTCCCATCTATTTGTGAGCCGGATAAAGAAGAGGTAAAAGAAGAAGTAGAGGAAGAAAAAGAGCAAGTAACATTCTTTATATGGGAATGGATTAAAGGGATTTTTGGATGAATTGTGCACAAATTCAGACAACTTATACACATTTTTTAATAAGTTATAAACAATATGTGGATAATTCAGTAAAAATGAATAATTGAAGGTAGGTATTAATCATGGAAACCGTTTGTAAGGTTGTGGACAGTAATGTGAATAGTCAGATTAATTATACACAAGCTGTGGATATCTTAAATGCAGGAGAGGTAGTCGCATTTCCGACAGAAACGGTTTATGGCTTAGGAGCAATTGCCACAAATGATCTGGCAGTTAAAAAGATATTTGAAGCGAAAGGTCGACCTTCAGATAATCCTTTAATTGTCCACGTAGGTACAAAAGAGGAAGTAGCAATCTATATCGATGATATTTCTGACATAGCGAAACAATGCATGGATTTATTTTGGCCAGGACCATTAACACTTGTGATGCCAGCGAAGCCAAATGTATTAGCTAAAAGTGTCACAGCTGGACTATCAACAGTGGGCATTCGGATGCCTGACCACCCAGTAGCACTTGCCTTACTGCAACAGCTTCAAAAACCGCTAGCTGCACCGAGCGCTAATCGTAGTGGAAAGCCAAGTCCTACAGAAGCAGTTCATGTATTAGATGATTTAGGAGGGTACATACCTTATATTTTGGATGGAGGTTCTACCGGAATTGGGCTTGAATCCACTGTGTTAGATGTGACACATGAGCCTCCAGTAATTTTACGTCCAGGCGGCATTACAAAGGAAATGCTTGAAGCTAAGATTGGCCCTGTTATTCAACCAACTAAAATAGAGCAGAAGCTAGAAACAACGCCTAAAGCACCAGGAATGAAGTATACACATTATGCACCAAATGCTCCAGTATATTTAATAGATTGTGATGTTGAGAAAGTCAGTGAAGCAGTTCAGCAATTACAGAGTGATGGACATAGCGTAGCGTTGCTTGCACCTGTGAATTTTGAGAAGATCAAGGCTGATTTTTACTTTTCGATTGGTGAAGCTGGAAGTAAAGAAGAAATGGGTGCGGCCTTATACAATGCACTAAGAGCATGTGATAAAACTACCGCTACCGTTATATTAGCAACAACTACTTCAATAGAAGGAGTTGGAGCAGCTATTATGAATAGACTTGAAAAAGCCTCTGGAGGTAAATGGTATTCATTGTAAAAAATAATAGAGCCATTATAGACAAAAGACATTGAACAACCTGATGTTTTTTGTCTTTTTTTGTCTAATTATTATACGTTAAAAATGAAAAATAATAGTGAACAACTATGATAATAATGTATTTTCGAGCATAAAATGATAAAATATTAGGGAGCGAAGGAGTGCGTTCTTGCAGGGAATTCTTGCAGGTATATTAACGTCTGTTGATGTGATTGGTCTATATGTTTTGCTGCCCAATGTTAGATATCGATTATTTTTATCATTATGGACGGCTGCATTGCATATGCTTTTCCCTTTATTAGGATTTGAATTAGGAAGCTATTTAGTTCAATTTCTATTAGAATGGGGACAATGGATTTCAAGTATTTTATTATTTTGTATTGGTATACATTTACTATTATTTTCTCATAGAGATGAAAAAGTAACAATTTCACCTGTACTTTTAGCAGTGACTGCAAGCCTAGATACCTTTTCAGTTAGTGTTTCTTTTGGTATGCTTAACTTAGAAAAAACAATCTTTATTATGAGTGCAGGCTTAAGTGCATTAATTTGTGCATATGGGTCATTAGTCATTGCACGTAGAAGCCAAGTCTTTTTTGGCAATAAAATTCAAGTAGTTGCTGGCATTATATTTATTATCATGAGTATTCTAGCTATTCAACAATAGATTAAACTGGAGAGTGATAAGTGTGAAAATATTATTTGTTTGTACAGGCAATACTTGTCGCAGTCCGATGGCAGAAGCTATTTTAAAACATAAACAAATAAACAATGTAGACGTGCGTTCAGCAGGTATTTATGCGATGCCTAATGCACAAATGTCAGCACATGCACAACAAGTGCTAAATGAAGTCAAAATGCCTCATCAGCATTTGGCAACGCAATTGTCAAAAGCTGAAATGGACTGGGCAGACTTAATTTTAACGATGACGACTGCTCACAAAGATACTGTCATTTCCAATTATCCAGAAGCTGAACATAAAGTATTTACATTGAAAGAGTATACAAATGAGGGCAGTCTGGAAAATGTAGGGGATCCTTACGGTGGTAATAGAGCAATTTACGAAGCAACATTTGCAGAATTAAAGGAACTGGTTGATCAATTAATACAAAAACTAGAAAAGAATTGAGGGGTCCTATGAAAAAACAATTTGGTTTACGACTAAAGTTGGTATTATTTGTTAGTGTTCTTGCGCTAATCACCTACAGTGTCAGTTTTATATTCATTGAGTTTTTACAACCTACCTTCTTCCCTGACACTAACAGGAAAGTTTTTGAAGTGATTACTTACGCGTTAGGCATAACATGGTCAGGTATACTAGCTGCCTTTTTAAGTGTAATTCTCATCAAGCCATTACAGCAGCTTGAGCATTCAGCAACACTTGTGGCAGAAGGAAAAATAGGGCAGGATGTCCAAATGCCTAATACAAATGATGAGATTCGATCAGTTGCAGAGGCATTCCAACAAATGGTGTTAAACTTGCGCCAAATGGTGGAAAGTATTGATCATAACTTCCAACAAACAAATCAATCAATTATTCAGCTATCCGATGAGGCAGGCGTGGCAACAAAAAAGGCAGAGGGTATTGCGTCTACAGTAAAGCATATTTCTACTGGAGCAGAAGCATCTGCAACAGCTGTACAAGATACTGCTGAAGCAATTGAAGATGTAAGAACGCTTGCAACAGAAGTAAATAGTAGAGCAGAGGCATCAGCATCACAAACGAAAGAGATTCTACATAATTTATCGACGACAACAAAAGCCATTGAAACATTAGTGAATAGTATTCAACAAATTGCGACAGGCAATAGTGAAGCATTGAAGAGCATTCATGCGCTAGAAGAAAATGCGGGACAGGTAGAACGTATAATTAGCTTAGTTGGTGACATTGCGGCACAAACCAATCTATTGGCACTAAACGCCTCTATAGAAGCTGCACGTGCAGGGGAGCATGGAAAGGGCTTTGCGGTAGTAGCTGAGGAAGTTCGTGGTTTGGCTGATGAAAGTGCGAAAGCTGTGCAAGGGATTACAGCTTTAATTCAATCCATGCAGCAAAATGTAGAAGTAGTTGTGAAACAAATGAACGAACAAGTGGCCTTTGCTACAAAGGAAGCCGATCGAGTTTCTGAAACAACGACAGCAGTAGAAAATATGGCTTCTAATGTACATGAAATGGCAGCATCAATTGTTGAGATTTCTTCTTTAATCGAACAGCAAATGCATAATATTGAAACGACAGCGCGACAATCACAGGAAGTTGCTGCCATTGCAGAACAAACGTCAGCAGGTGCACAGGAAGTTCGTAGTGCCGCTGAAGAGCAAGCCTACGCAATTGAACAGGTAGAGCATCTAGCTCAAAGTTTGAAAAAGCAATCGGAAGCACTGCATAAAATGATTCAACAATTTGATAGACAAGCATAGTGCTATAGGCTATACGTAAATGCGATGAAAAATCGGATTTATGTATAGCCTTTTTTATTAAAGGGCAATTTATGTCCACTGTAAGTAAAAAGCTAAAAAAACTTCAGAAGATGGAATATTACAACAAAAGACCATTATCCGAACTTATTAACATGATATTCACATTATCCACAAAAATATAGGTTTAAAAGTGAATGTTTTTGTGTTAATATACAATTAATGTTCGTCTTTCGGGAGAAATCAGCGTAAAAATACAAGAAAAATCATGTTATTCTTCAGAAAGAAGTGGTACACTAAGGTTGACTATAATTCGAAAAGAGGGAACCCAGTGAGAATAGCAATTTCTTCTGATCACGGAGGCAATAACTTACGTCGTGAGATTATGCAGCTATTAGATGAACTTCACATTAGCTACGAAGATTTTGGTCCACAATCTGCGGATTCAGTAGACTATCCAGACTATGCAAAACCTGTATCTGAGGGTGTTGCTAACGGAGAATTTGATAAAGGTATTTTAATTTGTGGCACAGGCATTGGTATGTCCATTGCCGCTAACAAGGTTAAGGGCATTCGTTGTGCATTAGTACATGATGTATTTAGTGCCAAGGCAACGCGTTGCCATAACGACTCAAATATTTTAGCGATGGGTGAACGTGTTATTGGTCCAGGCCTTGCACGTGAAATCGTACAAACATGGCTAGAAACAGATTTTGAAGGCGGCCGTCATACACGCCGCATTGAAAAAATTACTGAACTAGAGCAATAGTAATTTTGTTATTCCATATATGGCATTCGTAGAGGATGTCATATATGGCATGATTTTAATGGATATAGATGAAGGAGCTGAGCTTAATGGTTGTAAAACAAATACGAACACATTTGACTCAGTTACTCAGTGAATTTGAAGAGCAGGTAACGATACGACCCCATACAATTTTTGTAGTAGGGTGCTCTACATCTGAAGTGATTGGTCAGAAAATTGGCACAGCAGGCGCATTGGAAATAGCAGAAGCCATTTTTGAGCCGTTACAAGAATTTGCATCAAAGCATCAATTGCATTTAGCATTCCAAGGTTGTGAGCATATAAATCGTGCCATTACTATGGAAGCATCGACAGCTGAAAAATTTGGCTATGATCCAGTTGCGGTAGTCCCAGTACGTACGGCAGGCGGCTCAATGTCAGCATATGCCTATACGCAATTTGATAACCCAGTGATTGTTGAAACAATACAGGCACATGCAGGTATTGATATTGGACAAACATTAATCGGTATGCATTTGAAAGCAGTAGCTGTTCCAGTTCGAACATCGGTAAAAATGGTAGGAGACGCAGTTGTAACGATTGCAACAACACGTCCAAAGCTAATTGGCGGAGAACGTGCAGTATATAAATAATTACTACTATTTATTAGTGGTATAGATAAATAATGATACTTTAGGAGGCTTTTTCAAACATGGCATATGAAAAATTAGCAGTACAAGACAAAGCAGTATTAGATGGAATTCTTGCAGAAAAAACACGTCAGCAAGCAAATATTGAATTGATTGCATCAGAAAACTTTGTATCCGAAGCAGTTATGGAAGCGCAAGGATCAGTACTGACAAATAAATACGCTGAAGGTTATCCTGGTAAACGCTACTATGGTGGCTGTGAACATGTAGACGTAGTAGAAGATATTGCGCGTGATCGTGTGAAAGAACTCTTTGGAGCAGAATATGCAAATGTACAACCACACTCTGGTGCACAAGCAAACATGGCTGTTTACCATACAATTTTAGAACCAGGAGACACAGTGCTTGGTATGAACCTTTCTCATGGTGGTCACTTAACACACGGCTCTCCAGTAAACTTCTCTGGTATCCTATACAATTTTGTTGAGTATGGCGTAACACAAGATACACAAGTGATTGATTATGAAGATGTACGTCAAAAAGCTTTAGAACATAAACCAAAACTTATTGTCGCAGGTGCATCTGCCTATCCACGTGAAATTGACTTCTCTAAATTCCGCGAGATTGCAGACGAAGTAGGTGCTTATTTCATGGTGGATATGGCGCACATCGCTGGTCTTGTTGCTGCTGGCGAACACCAATCACCAGTACCATACGCTGACTTTGTTACATCAACGACACATAAAACATTACGTGGACCACGTGGTGGATTAATCCTTGCTTCAAAGGAATGGGAGCAAAAACTAAATAAATCTGTTTTCCCAGGAATTCAAGGTGGTCCATTAATGCATGTTATCGCTGCTAAAGCTGTATCATTTGGAGAAGCATTACAACCAGAATTTAAAGACTATGCAAAACAAATTAAAGCGAATGCAAAAGCTTTAGCTGAAGTATTAATTGCTGAAGGTGTTGAAATTGTTTCTGGTGGTACAGATAACCACTTATTACTTCTAAATGTTAAATCTCTTGGTTTAACAGGTAAAGTAGCAGAGCATGCACTAGATGAAGTGGGTATTACAACAAATAAAAATACAATTCCTTACGATACTGAATCTCCGTTCGTTACTTCTGGAATTCGTATTGGTACTCCAGCTGTTACTTCTCGTGGGTTTAAAGAAGAAGATATGAAAGAAGTAGGAGCAATTATTGCAGCAGTTCTTAAAAACCCTGAAGATGAAGCAGTTAAAGCAGATGCAAAAGATCGTGTGAAAGCATTAACAGATAAGCATCCACTATACGCATAATCAATAGAATAATAGGGCTGTGTTTAAAGTACAAATTTTACTTTAAATACAGCTTTTTATTTTGTAAACGAAGGATTAAACTGTAAAAAACATCTTTTTTCTAATAAAGTAGAATAATCCCCTTATTTTTGAATAAATTTACATTAAATCGGTATAAAGGGATATATTATAGTAGGCAGAGGACAGATAGTGTCCTAGAAAAGAAGTTTTTTTTAATAAAAGTGAAAATTTAATTAAATTTTATGTACAATGGAAATGAGCTGAAGTGATAGAAAAGGAGGGGTTGGATGGTCACTAAATCGTTAAACACAGATTATGATGTATTATTAAACAGCATTCGCAAATTAGGGAATAATTCTAAAGAAAGCTACGTTATTTTTGATGCAACAAATCATCATTGCATATTAGAGTGTAATGATTCTTTTTGTATGCTTACGAATGCTTCACGCTCTCAAATTCTAAATACTAATTATTTTTCATGGCTATCTATGGACGAAAAAAAGACAACCATTGAAATGATTAAAGAAAAAATACATAACGGCATAATGGTGCAGGCAAAGCTAAATCATAACGGCATCAATAAACCTCCCTTTTGGGCAGAAATACAAGCACTACCATTTTGCAATGATGCAAATATAACGCAATTTGTTTTAGTATTTGTGAAGGATGTTACGTATTATCATACGGAAGACTTCTTAATGCGTCTAGAAAATGATATGTACAAGGCAATTGAGAAGGAGTTTACCTTCGAGCAGAAGATGAAGATTATTTGTAACGGTCTCGATGAATTTTTTATGCCAAATATTGCGAGTATGGTGCTCATAAAAACAGAAGTAAACCAATTACAAGTTTTCACAGGAGATAATCAAACAGAGAGCGTACCAAGATGTTGTGCAAACAATGAATTCTTTAATAAGGTTATGCAATCAGAAACGCCTACTTTCGTAGAGAATTTAGATGAAGTGAATATTCCTATAGAACATAAGCGATATGCTTCGCTAGCTAAAAAGCCGCATGGATGGTTTATACCTATACGCAATCAGCAGCGGCAAGTGATAGGTGTTTTTTCGATTTTTAGCCAAAAAACACAGAGTGACCAAACGTTTAAAAATATGTTTCGAAAAATGGGTGCACTTGTTGCATTGGCTTTTTCGTATGCAAGGACGCAGAAAAAAATTTGGGATTTAGCCTATACAGACATTACAACAGGTCTACCTAATCGTCACAGCTTTGTTAATACGATTGAACGAGAAGTCCAACGGGGACAAAGCGGCTTTATTAAAATATTAAAGCCTAGTGAATTTCATCAAGTAGTTGAACTGTATGGGCGTGAAATAGGTGATGAACTTTTAAGACAACTTGCCAAACGTCTCGAGCAAGACAAGTCGGAAAATAATGAATATGTTGCTAGATTTACGAGCTCTAGTTTGATTATGACTACAATGTCACTGAAAGAAAATTTACATGATTATGAGATGAGAATAAAAGAAACGATTCGCCAGCCTTTTATTATAGGAGGAAAGCAAATCTATATTACCTTAAAAACAGGAATTGCTTCATATAATGATGACACAAATATTAATGATGCGATCCGTTTTGCAGATAATGCGCTATCCTTTGCAATCGATAGACCAGGCACACATACCGAAATATTTACAACAGAGAAAAATGATGTGCTTGTACAGAAGATGACGGTTTTAAATCATTTGTCAGAGGCCATCAAAAATAAAGAAATTACAGTCCATTTACAGCCTAAAGTCGATTTACGCAATGGAGAAATTCAAAGTATTGAAGCACTTGCAAGGTGGATTTCTCCGAAACTAGGTTTTGTTTCACCAGCAGTCTTTATTCCCGTAGCAGAGAGTGCCGGTAAGGTTCGAGAAATTGATGTGCTTATTTTAGAGACGGTGCTCTCATGGCTTTCGGACCGACAAAGTTTGGGAAAGAAATTAGTGAAAATAGCAGTCAATATTTCACCCGATCATTTTTACTACACACACTTTGTTCAGGATACACTGAAACTTGTGCGGAAGTATAATATTGACCCTAGCTATATTATCTTAGAAGTGACAGAAAATATTGGTTTAGTAGATTTTCAATCTGCCTATAAAATAATTCAAGAGCTAAAGAGCTATGGCTTTAAAACGTCAGTAGATGATTTTGGAACAGGCTTTTCTTCGTTAAGCTATTTGCAACAACTACCGTTTGCTGAATTAAAAATTGATCGTAGCTTTATCAATGCTATTGAAGATCCCGCAACACTAGCTATTGTTCGCTCTATCATTCAGTTAGCATTAAATTTAGGGATGATTTCAGTGGCAGAGGGCATAGAAACGGAGGAACAGGTTGAAATTTTACGTGCGCTAGGCTGTACAGTAGGACAAGGATACTTCTATTTTAAGCCAATGCCAATTGAACAATTAGATATAATCCTGGATCAATAACTTATTTTTGACAAAAGAATAGATGATAAAAGGAGTCGTCCTAAATTTATTTTTGAGGCGACTCCTTTTTTCTGTTATACTAGTTGAGATAAAAATGAATCCGAACGGTGAGGAGAGAATCCCTTTGAGCAAAGTCTATGTATTTGATCATCCACTAATCCAACACAAATTAACTTATATTCGCGACAAGAACACAGGAACAAAAGAATTTCGTGAGCTAGTAGACGAAGTGGCAACACTTATGGCATTTGAAATTACACGCGATATGCCGGTAGAAGAAATTGAAATTGAAACACCTGTAACAATTGCAAAAACAAAAGTACTTTCTGGTAAAAAACTTGCGATTGTACCGATTCTACGTGCGGGTATCGGTATGGTAGATGGCGTATTAAAGCTTATCCCTGCTGCAAAAGTTGGTCATATTGGTCTTTATCGTGATCCAGAAACATTAAAGCCAGTTGAGTATTACGCAAAACTTCCTGCAGATGTTGAAGAACGCGATTTCATCATTGTAGATCCAATGCTTGCAACGGGTGGTTCTGCAGTGGAAGCAATCAATTCACTGAAAAAACGTGGAGCTAAAAACATTAAATTCATGTGCTTAATCGCTGCACCAGAGGGTGTAAAAGCTATTCAAGAAGAACATTCGGATGTAGATATTTACATTGCTGCACTTGATGAAAAATTAAACGATCATGGCTATATTGTACCAGGTTTAGGTGATGCGGGAGACCGCTTATTCGGTACAAAATAAAAATCAATACATGAAGTTTCCTCATTTAGGAAACTAATAACTTGTGAAAGCGTCCTTCAAATTGAAGGGCGTTTCATAGTATGTGTAGGTAAGTAATTCCTCTTGATTAGCATCAATGGGGAGGATTGACCTTTGCATACAATAACAAAAAGGACGGTGCAGATCGTTTTGACAAAGAAATGGAAAGTAATGACGATTTTTGGTACAAGACCAGAAGCAATTAAAATGGCTCCTCTTGTTTTGGAGTTGCAAAAGTATCCTGAGCAAATAGAATCCATTGTAACTGTAACAGCACAGCATCGCCAAATGCTCGATCAAGTACTAGAGACATTTAAAATTACACCAAACTATGACTTAAATATTATGAAGGATCGCCAAACATTAATCGATGTAACGACAAACGCATTACAAGGTTTAGATAAAGTAATGAAAGAAGCACAGCCAGATATCGTGTTGGTACATGGTGATACAGCGACGACTTTCATTGCTAGCTTGGCGGCGTTCTATAACCAAATTGCTATAGGGCATGTAGAAGCAGGACTTCGAACATGGAAAAAATATTCACCATATCCAGAGGAAATGAACCGTCAACTAACAGGTGTGATGGCTGATTTACATTTTGCGCCAACAGAAGTATCTAAAAAGAATCTTTTAGATGAGAATAAAAATTCTGAGACGATTTTTGTTACAGGTAATACTGCAATAGATGCATTAGCAACAACGGTCAGTGAACACTACACACATCCTGTATTAGATAAAATGGGTGAAGATCGCATGATTTTATTAACGGCACATCGTCGCGAAAATCTTGGTGAACCAATGCGCCATATGTTTAAAGCGATCACCAGAATCCTAGCAGAACATGAGGATGTTCAAGTTGTCTATCCAGTGCATATGAATCCAGCTGTGAGAGAAATTGCAAATGAAATTTTAGGGGATAATGAACGAGTGCATTTAATTGAGCCTCTTGAAGTATTTGATTTCCATAACTTTGCGGCAAATTCATATATGATCTTAACGGACTCAGGTGGTGTACAAGAAGAGGCTCCTTCATTAGGGAAGCCGGTGCTTGTTCTTAGAGATACGACAGAACGTCCAGAAGGGATTGCAGCAGGAACATTAAAGCTAGCAGGAACAGAAGAGGAAACGATTTACGCTTTAGCAAAAGAATTACTAACAGATAAAAGCGCCTATGAAGCAATGGCTAAAGCATCAAATCCATATGGCGATGGGCATGCATCTAAGCGTATTGTGGAGGCATTGCTAGGATTTTTACAAAAAACTAATTAATATACTATATTTTATATTAAAAATAAGTCTAATGTACCTATTGAAATGGGTAAGCTAATTTACGAGCATAATCTTGTCGTAAATTAGCTTTTTTTATGCGTGAGAAGGTTGTGAAATTTTGAAACTATGAAATTTCATACACAAATTTGTCAACAATTTGACAAGAGTATAGAGGCTGTGAAGTTTTTCTCCTTTACCAATTGACTTCAAATATCACCTATTGTATGCTTACAAAGGGTAAGAATGATAAGGGTTTCTGTTCATAAATAGGACGTTGAAACACTTGTTATATCAACTTTCTACTAAATTGACAGTTCAAAATAAAACTGTCGATTTGCAACGTTTTGTGCGTTTCGGTTTTTACCGAGTCGGTAAGGGGTGTAAGTTATTTTTTTGGGCATTTACACCTGTAATTGAAATGACTCTCCCATTACTATTCCGCTGTGAGTAGTGCTTTTCACTGCTCTTTTCTGATTTCACATAGTGGTCAGCAAACGTTTTCATTACTCGAAAAAATGATTCAGGAGATTACAACCAATGCTAGATTTGCATCACATTTTTGCTGTGCAGAAGAGGGCGTTATTTTTTTTGCTTGCACTCTGCGCATTAGGCTGGGGATTTACCCCCTATCAAACTGTTTTTGCGGGCATCGCAGTCGGTGCATTCTTTGGTACGTATAATTTTTGGATCTTAGTTCGTCGTATGGAGAAGTTTGACAGATCCATTAGTGAAGGGAAGAAAATAGGCTCACTTGGTACAGCGCTTCGCTTTGGATCAGGTGTTGCGGCAGTCGCAATAGCCATTTCGTTGCCAAACTATTTTCACTTAATTAGCACGGTTATAGGGCTAATGATTCCGTACGTTTTTCTCTTTGTCGAGAGAATTGTGTCACATGTAAGGAACCGCTAATGTGCTTTAAATTAGAAAGAGAGGTGAAAAATAACAATGAATCATGAAGCTCCGTTACTAGAAGTCGGTTTTTTAACATTTAACAAATCGACAGTTATGATGTTACTAGTTGCAGCAATTATCGTATTTTTAATTGCCTTTATTTCAACTAGAAGCCTAAAGTTAAAACCTACTGGTATGCAAAACTTTATGGAATGGATTATGGATTTCGTTAAGAATATTATTAAAAGCAACATGGACTGGAAAACTGGTGGACGATTCCACGTTCTAGCCATTACGCTAATTATGTTTATCGCAGTATCTAACTTATTAGGTCTTCCATTCTCTATCGTCTATGATCATGAGCTATGGTGGAAATCACCAACAGCTGATCCTACAGTTACGATGACGTTGGCAGCGATGATTTTAGTCTTAACGCAATACTATGGTGTTAAAATGAAGGGTACAGGTCATTATGTTGGTACATTCTTCAAACCAATGTCATTCATGTTCCCACTTAAAATAGTAGAAGAATTTGCAAACACATTAACATTAGGTTTACGTCTTTACGGTAACATTTACGCGGGTGAGATTTTACTTGGCTTACTTGCAGGTTTAGCATCATCAGGTGCTGTGGGATTCATCGGGGCAATCGTTCCTATGATGGCATGGCAAGGTTTCTCAATTTTCATCGGCTTTATCCAAGCCTTTATCTTCACAATGTTAACAATGGTTTACATGGCTCATAAAGTGAGCGATGACCATTAATATAAAGCATATATCCTATGCTTGAACAACAAATACAAACAATTCCAAGGAGGAAATTTTCAAATGACAGGTTCATTAGGTTTATTAGCAGCAGCAATCGCAATCGGTTTAGGTGCACTTGGTGCAGGTATTGGTAACGGTCTTATCGTATCAAAAACAGTAGAAGGTATCGCTCGCCAACCAGAAGCTCGTGGCGTTCTTCAAACTACAATGTTCATCGGGGTTGCATTAGTTGAAGCCCTACCGATCATCGCAGTAGTAGTAGCATTCATCGTAATGAACAAATAATTCAGTTGAACACTGAATTTTACTAGTGGCGAAGCAGGATTCACCAGATGAAACTTCGCCCTTCATTTTGGAACGGATAAAAGCTATGTGTAAATATAGCTTTTTAAAATAGGTAGTTTTTTAGTCATTAAATTATGTTGAAGTTAAAGCTCTTGAAGGGAGTGAAACAATCGTGTTTTTAGATAATCTTGTACTAGGTTCAGGCGGTGCTTCGTTTAATAGTGGAGATATCATCGCAACATTAGTTATTTTCATAGTATTAATGTTACTACTTAAGAAATTCGCTTGGGGTCCACTTATGGGCATCATGCAACAACGTGAAGAATTAGTAGCGAGTGAAATCGAAGCAGCTGAAAAAGCGCGCAAAGAATCGCACCAATTTTTAGAAGAACAAAAGAGCCTTCTTAAGGAAGCTCGTACAGAAGCACAATCGATTGTTGAGGGCGCTAAGAAGCAAGGCGAACTACAAAAAGAAGAAATTCTTACTGTAGCACGCAATGAAGCAAATCGCTTAAAAGAATCGGCTTTACGTGAAATTGAGTCTGAAAAAGAAAAAGCTATTGCAGCTGTACGTGATGAAGTCGTTTCATTATCTGTACTTGCAGCATCTAAAGTCCTTAGCAAAGAGATTTCTGAGGCAGACAACCGTGCTCTTATTGAAGAGACGATTGCGAAGGCAGGGGAAGCTCGATGAGTAATTCAACTGTAGCAAAACGTTACGCTCAAGCGCTTTTTGAATTAGCGCAACAAAAAAACAAGCTTACTGAAGTTGGAGCAGACTTAAACGAACTAACAAAAGTAATGAAAGAATCTCCGGATTTTTTAACGCTTTTAAGTGCGCCTAAGTTCTCCATCGAACGTAAAAAGCAAATGGTAGCTGACATTTTCACTGGTGCAACACCAGAAGTTTTGCACACAGTTCAACTTCTAGTTGAGAAAAAACGTGTAAACGAGATTAAGCTAATTGCTAATGCATATGCTGAGCTTGCTGCACAAGCACAAGGTATGGCAGATGCAACAGTATTTTCAACACGTGCACTTTCTGCAGAAGAAAGCGCTAATATTTCGACAGCGTTTGCGAAACTTGTTGGAAAACAAGCATTAAACATTACAAACGAAATCGATCCAACTTTACTTGGTGGTATTCGTGTTCAAATCGGTAACCATATTTATGACAGCTCAGTAGTTAACAAACTAGAGCGTCTAAAACGTGAATTAATCGGTTAATAATTTAGAAATGTGAGAGGTGACATACATGGGCATCAAGGCTGAAGAAATCAGCAGTCTGATTAAACAACAGATTGAGAATTATGAATCTGAACTTAAAGTAAGCGAAGTTGGTACAGTTATCCGTATTGGTGACGGTATCGCTCTTGCTCATGGCCTCGACAACGCCATGGCTGGAGAGCTTTTAGAGTTCTCTAATGGTGTTATGGGTATGGCTCAAAACCTAGAAGAAGGTAACGTTGGTATCGTAATCTTAGGTCCATACACTGACATCAAAGAAGGCGATGAAGTTCGTCGTACAGGTCGTATCATGGAAGTACCAGTTGGTGAAGAACTAATTGGTCGTGTTGTAAACCCACTTGGTCAACCAGTGGATGGACAAGGTCCTATCAACGCTACAAAATCTCGTCCAATTGAAAGTCCAGCTTTCGGTGTAATGGCTCGTAAATCAGTGCACGAACCACTACAAACTGGTATTAAAGCGATTGACGCATTAGTGCCAATCGGTCGTGGTCAACGTGAGTTAATCATCGGTGACCGTCAAGTAGGTAAAACATCTGTAGCAATCGATACAATCTTAAACCAAAATGGTGAAAACATGATTTGTATCTATGTTGCAATCGGTCAAAAAGAATCTACTGTACGTGGTGTTGTTGAAACTTTACGTAAACACGGTGCTTTAGATTATACAATCGTTGTAACTGCAGCAGCATCTCAACCTGCTCCATTATTATACTTAGCACCATTTGCTGGTGTTTCTATGGCAGAAGAATTCATGTTACAAGGTAAACACGTTTTAATCGTGTATGATGATCTTTCTAAACAAGCATCAGCTTACCGTGAACTTTCACTTCTTTTACGCCGTCCTCCAGGTCGTGAAGCATACCCTGGTGATGTATTCTACTTACACAGCCGTTTACTTGAACGTGCTGCGAAGTTAAATGAAACTTACAACTGTGGTTCTATCACAGCTCTTCCATTCGTAGAGACACAAGCTGGGGATATCTCTGCATACATCCCAACTAACGTAATCTCAATTACTGATGGTCAAATCTTCTTACAATCTGACTTATTCAACTCAGGTGTACGTCCAGCGATTAACGCAGGTCTTTCTGTATCACGTGTAGGTGGATCAGCTCAAATTAAAGCAATGAAAAAAGTTGCGGGTACACTACGTCTTGACTTAGCTGCATTCCGTGAGCTTGAATCATTTGCTCAATTCGGTTCAGATTTAGATAAAATTACACTTGCTAAACTTGAGCGTGGTAAACGTACGGTTGAAGTGCTTAAACAAGACCTAAACAAACCACTTAAAGTTGAAAAACAAGTTGCGATCCTTTATGCATTAACTAAAGGTCATTTAGATGATATCCCAGTACAAGATATCGTTCGTTTCGAAAATGAATTCTTAAGCTGGTTAGATTCAAACCACACTAACGTTCTAGATCATGTTCGTACTACAAAAGAGCTTGCTCCTGATGCGGATTATGAAGCAGCAATCAATGCATTCAAGAAAACTTTCGCTAAATCAGAATAAGTTCTAGCTAGTCACTTGATTAAAAAACAAAAGGTGGTGAAATACCAGTGGTAAACTTACGCGAAATAAAAGGTCGTATTAATTCAACAAAGAGTACGAAACAAATTACGAAAGCGATGCAGATGGTTTCTTCTTCCAAGTTACGTCGTGCAGAGCAAAATGCTAAAGCTTACGTTCCTTATATGGAAAAAATCCAAGACGTAGTAGGCGCGATTGCAGCAGGTACAAAAGACAGTGGACATCCAATGTTAACTGCTCGTCCTGTAAAGAAAACAGCTTACTTAGTCATTGGTTCTGACCGTGGTCTAGCAGGTGCTTACAACTCAAGCATCCTACGTCAAGTACAACGTACAATCAACGAGCGTCATAAATCAAAAGACGAATACGTGATTTTAGCAGTAGGTCGTGTTGTTCGTGATTACTTTGTGAAACGTGATCATAATGTCATCAGCAGTGTTGTTGCTCTTCCTGACCAACCTACATTCGCTGATATTAAAGAAATCGCTCGTAATGCTGTTGGTATGTTCATTGACGGTACGTATGATGAGCTTTATATGTACTATAATCACTTTGTCAGCGCAATTGCTAACGAAGTGACAGAGAAAAAACTTCTTCCATTAACAGATATCGCACCTGTAAACAGTAAAGCTTCTTATGAATTTGAACCATCTGGTGAAGCAATTCTTGAAGTATTACTTCCACAATACGCGGAAAGCTTAGTTTATGGCGCATTATTAGATGGAAAAGCAAGTGAACATGCTTCTCGTATGACTGCTATGAAAAATGCAACTGATAATGCATCTGATCTTATTGCAGATCTTTCATTGCAATATAACCGTGCACGTCAAGCAGCGATTACACAAGAAATTACAGAAATCGTTGGTGGAGCTGCAGCCTTAGAATAGGCTCAGCTCACCAATGTCGTATAAGAATACGATAGGAGGGTACACAGTAATGAATAAAGGACATGTTATTCAAGTAATGGGTCCAGTTGTCGACGTAAAATTCGAGAACGGCCAATTACCAGCAATCTATAACTCATTAACAGTTAAGATTGAACGTCCTAATGAAGATCCAACAATTCTTGCATTAGAAGTTGCACTTCATTTAGGTGATGATTCTGTTCGTACAATTGCAATGTCATCTACTGATGGCTTACAACGTGGAGCAGAAGTAACAGACTTAGGAAAAGCTATCTCAGTACCAGTTGGTGAAGTGACACTAGGTCGTGTATTCAACGTACTTGGAGAAGTAATTGACTTAGGTGAAGAGATTCCAGCTGATGCTCGTCGTGATTCAATTCACCGCGAAGCGCCATCTTTCGATGAACTTTCAACTACAGTTGAAATTCTTGAAACAGGTATCAAAGTAGTAGACTTATTAGCACCTTATATTAAAGGTGGTAAAATCGGTCTATTCGGTGGTGCCGGTGTAGGTAAAACAGTATTAATCCAAGAATTAATCAATAACATCGCACAAGAGCACTCAGGTATCTCTGTATTCGCTGGTGTAGGTGAGCGTACTCGTGAAGGGAACGACTTATTCTTCGAGATGAGCGATTCAGGCGTTATCAAGCAAACAGCGATGGTATTCGGTCAAATGAACGAGCCTCCTGGTGCGCGTATGCGTGTAGCTTTAACGGGTCTTACAATGGCTGAATACTTCCGTGATGAGCAAGGCGCTGACGTACTTTTATTCATCGACAATATCTTCCGTTTCACACAAGCAGGTTCTGAGGTTTCTGCCCTATTAGGTCGTATGCCTTCTGCGGTAGGTTACCAACCAACACTTGCAACTGAAATGGGTAAACTACAAGAGCGTATCACATCTACGAACAAAGGATCTGTAACTTCTATCCAAGCGATCTATGTACCAGCCGATGACTATACTGACCCGGCTCCAGCTACAACTTTCGCCCACTTAGATGCAACTACTAACCTTGAGCGTAAATTATCAGAAATGGGTATCTACCCTGCGGTTGACCCATTAGCTTCGACTTCTCGTGCATTATCACCTGAAATCGTAGGCGCTGAGCACTATGCAATTGCTACTGGTGTACAACGTACAATCCAACGTTACCGTGAATTACAAGATATCATTGCAATCTTAGGTATGGATGAATTATCTGATGAAGATAAACAAACAGTAGAACGTGCTCGTCGTATTCAATTCTTCTTATCACAAAACTTCCACGTAGCGGAACAATTCACTGGTCAAAAAGGTTCTTATGTACCTGTAAAAGAAACTGTTCGTTCATTCAAGGAAATCCTTGATGGCAAATGGGATCACCTACCAGAAGATGCTTTCCGTCTAGTTGGTTCTATTGATGAAGTAGTTGAAAAAGCGAAAAGCATGGGCGTAGAGGTTTAATACTAGGGACGAGGAGGAAAAAATATGAAGACAGTTCTAGTCAATATTGTCACTCCCGACGGCCCAGTATACGATTCTGAAGTATCAATGGTAATCGCCAAAACAACTTCAGGAGAAATCGGTGTTCTTGCAGGCCATATTCCAATGGTTGCTCCACTTGCAATTGGTGCAGTGAAGCTTAAAAAAGAAAACGGTTCGACTGATATTGTTGCTGTAAGTGGTGGTTTCATTGAAGTTCGTCCAGATAAAATCTCAATTTTAGCGCCGTCTGCTGAAATTGCTGAAAACATCGATGTTCAACGTGCTAAAGAAGCCGTTAAACGTGCTGAAGGACGTCTTCAAAGTAAACAAGACAACATTGATTTCAAACGTGCTGACCTAGCATTAAAACGTGCGTTGAATCGTATCAACGTTCATGAGGGTAATATCTAATTCATTTTTAACGGGCAGATATAGCATCTGCCCGTTTTTTAAGGTGAATCAACATATTGAAGGTGAAAAGGAGGATGCCGCATGGAACTATATGAGGCGATAGGACAAGAAGCTTTATTGGGAATATTATCGCATCTATTTTTTATTGCTATAACTTTTTACGCATTACAAGCTTTTATGATTGAAAAATTATTTAAAAAGAATCGAGTTTTTCAAATTCAGCTCATATATATTTTACTTAGTATTGCGATAGGCTCAGCAGTATCGAATTTCTTTCTCCAAATATCTAACTGGTCAGGCAAACTTCCATATTTATTTTAAAGAATTCACTTCTATCTTCAATAAATTTATGTGCCTACATACTTCAAAGGACTTTATAATACCATTTGTGTGGCCCTTTGAACTATGTAAAAAGACTGATCAACGCTGGATCAGAAATCTAATTGCGCTAACACATTAGATTCTTATAAATTCTACGCTATTAGCTGTTGAGATACCCATTGAGAGATGGGCTATAATGGGCATCCACCACATCACTTTTTATAGAAAAAGAAGTGAAAAGTTGTTTTTTATTCATATATCTTTGGGTATGTATTAGAAGCGAACGGGTTATTGGTCATTCACAAAAAAAAATTGGCAGCGTACAATAAATAAATAGCAAAATATCTAATAATGGCTTAAAATAGTGATTTGGACGCTTGAACGAGCGTTAGAAAAGTTGTACTATAGAGTTGTTTGTTTACTGATTATGACATTATACTTCTTTTTAAAATAAAAATTCGATAGGTTAATAGATTGAATTCGGAGGGACATAGGGTGGATAAAATAATAGTGACTGGCGGCCAAAAACTACAGGGAAAAGTTCGTGTAGAGGGCGCAAAAAATGCAGTGTTACCAATCCTTGCAGCAGCTTTACTTGCTTCAAAAGGAGAAAATGTAATTAAAGAAGTCCCTAATTTAGCAGACGTCTTTACAATAAATGAAGTACTTAAAAGTTTAAACGCAGCAGTTACATATATACCTGAAGATAATGCCGTATATATAGATGCAACAAAAGAACTTTCAAGTGAAGCTCAATTTGAATTTGTTAGTAAAATGCGTGCATCCATTTTAGTAATGGGTTCTCTACTTGCTCGTAATGGCTATGCTCGTGTGGCACTACCTGGAGGCTGTGCAATCGGTTCGCGCCCAATTGAATTACACTTAAAAGGCTTTGAAGCAATGGGTGCAAAAATTTCATTTGGCCATGGCTATGTAGAGGCGAAGACAGAAGGTCGCTTAAAAGGGGCTAATGTGTATTTAGACTTCCCAAGTGTTGGGGCAACTGAAAATATTATGACAGCTGCATCTTTAGCTGAAGGGACAACTGTAATTGAAAATGCTGCGAAAGAGCCTGAAATCGTGGATCTTGCAAACTTCATCAATAGTATGGGTGGCCGTGTAATCGGTGCGGGGACAAATACGATTCGTATCGAAGGAGTCGATACATTATACGGAGTAGAACATCATATTATTCCTGACCGTATTGAAGCTGGTACATTTATGGTAGCAGCAGCTATTACTAGAGGAGATGTAGTGATTGAAAATGCAGTTCCTGAGCATATGACTGCTTTAATTGCTAAAATGCGTGAGATGGGCGTAGAAATTACAGAGTTGGATGAAGGAATCCGTGTACGAGTTCCTCAAACGCTAAAAGCAGTTGATATCAAAACGATGCCACATCCTGGTTTCCCAACAGATATGCAATCGCAAATGATGGCTTTAATGCTTACTGCCGAAGGTACGAGTATTATTACAGAAACAGTGTTTGAAAACCGTTTTATGCATGTTGAGGAGTTCCGTCGCATGAATGCCGGTGCTAAAATAGAGGGACGTTCTGTGTTTATCGAGGGGCCTGTGGATCTTCAGGGAGCTGAAGTAATGGCAACGGATTTACGAGCTGCGGCTGCATTAATTTTAGCAGGTCTTGTATCTGAAGGAATGACACGTGTTACTAAACTTCATCATTTAGATCGTGGTTATGTTGATTTCCATGGCAAATTAGCATCTCTTGGTGCTAATATTGAACGTATTACAGAAGAAGTAGTGACAATTGAAGATATAACAGTTGAATTGCCTACAAACTAAATAGATTTCAAAACCCTTTGCTTTTTAAGCAGAGGGTTTTTGTTTTCTCATAACTAAAAGAAATCTAGCATATTATTCCTTATGAAAAAATGGATGATTAGTATAGGTGTCATTTGCTTGATTGGGGCATTATATATGCTTCCTATAGTAGGGCTTAGTGAAAGGCAAGAAGCTGTCAAATCTCCAGCTAGTGATGAGAATGCTTGTGAAATATTTATAGAAGTGGAGGGACAAGAAGAAAAAATCCCTTTGGAAACGTATATTACAGGAGTAGTTGCTGCGGAAATGCCCGTTTCTTTTAAAAAAGAGGCACTGAAGGCACAAGCGATTGCAGCACGCACATATGCGTTGAAAACGACAAATTACGGTAAAAATACGATTGCTCCAACTGTGGCAAAGCAAGTCTTCTATGATGAAGAGCAAAGAAAGGCGAATTGGGCTAGCAATTTCCTGGGAAATGAAAAGAAAATTGTCGAAGCTATCAATGAAACACAAGGACAAGTTATTCTTTATAATAATGAATTAATTACAGCTATGTTCCATTCAACAAGTAACGGTAAAACAGAAAGTGCTTATGGTTATGGTGGAAATGAAATTCCATATTTGCAAAGTGTTGCAAGTATATCCGATCAAACATCTCCAAAGTTTGAGTCTGAGCAAGAGTGGACATTAGCGCAATGGAATAAGCTCTGGCCTATACAATGGCAACCTAGTGATTTTAATCGTATCCAGTTATTTTATAATGACTCTGGGCGAGTAGAGCGTTTACAGTTGGGGAATAATGTCTGGACGGGGAGAGAGGTAAGGACCCTCCTTGGTATTCCATCAACTGATTTTACCATTGTCTTTGATACCAATAAAAGAAAGGTTCAAGTGAGAACTCAGGGCTATGGCCATGGGGTAGGCATGAGTCAATATGGAGCGGAGGCAATGGCAAATGAAGGGAAAACAGCTGCCGAAATTTTACACTATTATTATCAAGATATTGAAATAAAAAAAATAGATGCATGTTTAAAATAACTTCTAGTTGTTCACACTGCAACTAGAGGTGATGAAAATGAGAGAGGATAAAAATAACAAAACTTCTCAAAACCAAGATCCAAATCAAAAGGAAAATGGCCAATTACAAAAGAAACCGTGGTTTTGGCCAGTAGTTTACACAGGTGGTGCACTCGTTCTAGCAGGATTATTATTTGGTTACAATAGTCTCGTATCAAAAGTAGAAGAGGCTCCTTTACCAGATTTAGCTGAAGTAGATCCTGGTCCTGTAGTAGAAACAAATGCACGAACTGAAAACATGATGTATCCATTCAAAGAAGAGAACTTTAGTAAAGTACAAGTCTTACAAGAATTTTACGAGTTAGAGGCAAATGAAGAGTCTCGTGAAAATGCACTAATGGTATTTAATCAAACATTTACTACATCTTCTGGAATCTCTATTGCTATGAATGGTGAAGAATTTGAAGTACTAGCTGCTATGAGTGGTAAAGTACTAGAGGTAAAACTAGACGCATTTACAGGCAATAAGATCGTGATCGAGCATCCAAATGGTATGCAAACACATTATAGCTCTGTAAAAGATATCGCTGTTAAAGAAGGCGATGAGGTTACACAAGGTCAAGCATTAGGTAAAGCGACTGACAACGAGTGGAATCAAGCGGCTGGCGTCCACATGCATTTCGAAATTCTTGAAAACGGAAAATATATCAATCCGAAAAAATTACTAGCTTTTTAATGAGAAAAGCTAGTAACGCATAAAAAGTCAGCATTTTATCAAGAAAATGCAAAATGTGTTCTGAATAGCTTTGTCCCCACATAAGGTGAAGAAATGCGCAAATGTGCATCTGATTGCCAAAGCATTTTGTGAAATTGTGTGGAAAGGACGAAGAACGTGCATGAGCACATTCGGAAGCGCTGCATACGCCTCGGTGAATTACTGATTGAGACGCGTGAGACTGTGCGTGTCCTCGCGAAAATGACTGGTTATTCAAAAAGTACGGTGCACAAGGATTTAACAGAGCGATTACCAACAATTCATGAAGGATTAGCTGACCAAGTGAAAGAAATACTCGCCTACCATAAGGCCGTACGTCATATTCGTGGAGGAGAAGCAACGAAAAACAAGTGGAAAGAAAGAGCGAGTCAAGAATGATTCGTTCTTTTTTGTTGTGCTGGACAAGAATAATTGATGATTTCTAAGGAATAGTAATTCTATATTATAGCCGTTCACAACCTAAAAAGAAAACAGTCTTATTCACTAAATTTAGGTGAAATTACCAATAGAATATGATAAAATATTCTAGATAAAGAGATAAAATGAACGTTATGTAGTTGGAACTGGCGGGAAGGAGAAATTATAGAATGTTTTCGAAAGATATTGGCATTGACTTAGGGACTGCGAACGTATTAATCCACGTTAAAGGGAAAGGGATCGTCCTCAATGAACCATCTGTTGTGGCGATCGATAAAAAGACAAATAAAGTATTAGCGGTAGGGGAAGAAGCCCGCCAAATGGTAGGGAGAACGCCAGGTAATATCACAGCTATTCGCCCACTAAGAGATGGAGTCATTGCAGATTTTGATGTGACAGAGGCGATGTTAAGACATTTCATCAATAAACTAAATGTAAAAGGATTTTTGGCGAAGCCACGCATTTTAATTTGCTGTCCGACGAATATTACGAGTGTTGAACAAAAGGCAATCCGTGAAGCGGCTGAAAAATCAGGTGGTAAAAAAGTATATTTAGAGGAAGAGCCAAAGGTAGCAGCAATCGGTGCTGGAATGGACATCTTCCAACCAAGTGGAAATATGGTAGTCGATATCGGTGGCGGAACAACAGATATCGCCGTTCTATCAATGGGTGATATCGTAACAAGTGAATCCATTAAAGTAGCAGGCGATGTGTTTGATAACGATATTTTGCAATATATTAAAAAAGAATATAAATTGCTAATTGGTGAACGTACTGCCGAGGCAATCAAAATGACAATTGGTACAGTTTTCAAAGGTAGTCGTAATGATACAATGGATATTCGTGGACGTGATATGGTAACAGGCTTACCACGTACAATTACAATTGAGTCTGAGGAAATTGAACGTGCACTACACGAATCAGTAGCGATGATTGTCCAATCAGCTAAAAATGTCTTAGAAAAAACACCACCTGAACTATCAGCTGATATCATTGATCGTGGAGTGATTATTACTGGTGGTGGTGCATTGTTACATGGGATGGATCAGCTATTAATAGAAGAGTTAAAGGTACCTGTATTCATTGCAGAGAGACCTATGGATTGTGTAGCCATTGGTACAGGTATCATGCTTGAAAATATAGATCGTGTTCCAGCATCCTTATAAAATTAAAATGAGGTGATTTCTTTGTTTAAAGGATTTTATACAGTTGCAACAGGTATGATCACGCAACAAAGAAGAACAGAATTACTTACCAATAATTTATCAAATGCGAATACACCAGGATTTAAGGCAGATCAATCTACCATTCGCTCGTTCCCAGACATGTTAATGTCTAGCATTGGAAAAACAAATGCACCTGCTCACCAACAAGCCGGCGCTGATTATATGAGTCAAGTAGGAGCTTTAAATACAGGGACATATTTACAAGAAACATTGCCTAATTACATACAGGGCCAAATCTATAACACTGATTTTACAACAGATATGGCATTGATTGATGGAAACTTACCACAAAATGAAGATGGTGTTACTGGTTCAATTTTCTTCCGACTAGAGCATCCTAATGGTGGTGAGGCGTACACACGTAATGGTAATTTCACGCTAGATGGTCAAGGCTATTTAGTTAACGGTCAAGGATTATACGTACTAAACGATGCGGGCCAACGTATCCAGCTACCAAATGATGATTTTCGTTTGGATGAAAGTGGCGCTATCTTTGTAAATGATCAACAAGTAGCTCGTGTTGGTGTATCATTCGCTGAAAATCCGAACATGCTACAAAAACAGGATAATGGCCTTATTCGTACAGCAAATGGTGAGAACTTGCCAACAGCCTATGGAGCGAATGGTGTTTCCTTTACACTACGTCAAAACTATTTAGAAGGTTCAAACGTAGATTCTAGTCGCACAATGACAGATTTAATGACAGCCTATCGTGCATTTGAAGCAAACCAAAAAGTATTGCAAGCTTATGATCGTAGCATGGAAAAAGCTGTGAATGAAATCGGAAAAATTTAATGGGCGAACAGGAGGCTTTTATCAATGCTACGTACAATGATTACAGCAACAAACACAATGGGTCAATTACAAAACAAACTTGATACAATTAGTAATAACATTGCTAACAGTAATACAACGGGCTATAAAGCAAAGGAAGCATCCTTTAATGAACTACTTTATCAGCAGTTTAATAATGATAAGCAGGATCGTGCTGAGCGTCAAACTCCTGTTGGTATTCGTTATGGAACGGGTGCAATGGTTGGGCAAATTAAATCCAATGAAAAGCAAGGTTCATTACAAACAACGAATCGTAATTTAGACTTAGCTTTCACAAAAGCGAAACAATATTTCAATATTTTAATGCCAGATGGTGAAAATGGAACAGAAACAGTGTATACTCGACAAGGTGACTTTTATTTATCTCCATTAAACAATGGAACAGTCATGCTCGTAACAGCAGAGGGATACCCTGTAGCCAATGCTGCAGGACAAGCTATTACATTACCGGATACTGTTCAAAAGTTTGCCGTTCGAGATGGTGGTGTATTAGAAGCATCTTATCCAAATGGGGATGTCATTCGTACGGATTTAGCTGTAACAGAATTCCAAAAGCCGCAATTAATGGAGCATGTTGCTGGTTCTTATATGGGATTACCTAATAATTTAGCTGAACTTGGCTATACACAGGCGGAAGTTCTAACAGAGCTTGTGGGAGCGAACCGTCAGCAAATTGGCATGCAAAGTGGTACACTAGAAATGTCCAATGTTAACCTCTCGAAAGAAATGACAGAACTCATTCAAACACAACGTTCTTATCAATTCAACGCAAGAGCGGTTACATTAGCAGATCAAATGCTTGGACTAATTAATGGCATTCGATAAGAAGTCATCCAAAACCGCATAGTAAGGAATGAAGAGGAGTACAATCTATGACAAACGATTCACGTCGACGTTCTGTGCCGACACAAGAAACCGATACGCAACCGCAACCAGAAAAGAAAGAACGCCGCTCGACTGGAGAGCAACGCGAGGTTCGATGGGTGCAAATCCGACTGATTCCGATTTGGTTACGCATTGTAATTGTTCTCATCTTAGTCGTTGTTGCCGCATCATTAGGCGCAATGTTTGGCTTTAGCGTTATTGGAGAAGGCAATGCTATGGATATTTTTAAAAGAGAAACATGGCAGCATATATTTGATATTATGAATGGTAAAGAATAACATTATTCTTTACCTTACTTTGTGTATACATACTTAATTTTGAGGGGGAAATGACATGTTAACAGCAGAACAAATTCAAGCAATTTTACCACACCGCTATCCATTTTTATTCGTAGATCGCATCGTTGAATTAGAAGAAGGGAAACGTGCTGTAGGTTTAAAAAACGTTTCAATCAACGAAGATTTTTTTAATGGGCACTTCCCAGGTTACCCTGTTATGCCAGGTGTGTTAATTGTGGAAGCTTTAGCTCAAGTAGGTGGAGTGGCTTTATTAAATGCAGAAGAATTTAAGGGCCGTTTAGCATTTTTAACGGGTGTTGACAATTGTCGTTTCAAACGTCAAGTAGTACCTGGCGACCAACTTAAATTGGAAGTAGAGTTTGTAAAACTTCGTGGCGTAATGGGTAAAGGTCATGGTGTAGCAACAGTAGATGGAGAACTTGTATGTGAAGCCGATATTCTATTTGCAATTGGGCCTGAACAGCCTAAACAAGCTTAATTTGCATTTGTAGACCAAAAGATATAAAATAGATAAAGTCAAGTCAAAAATTGATTAGTAGGTTATTAAATTGCGATGGCAAATAAGCGATTGTGAATTGAAATAGATGTAATTTTCAGGTTTTACGAATGTAGGAGGATTATTAAGATGTATAAGGAATTGTCTTCAGGTATTAAAATTAGCATTACTCGTTCGATTTCAACATCTTTTGAAACATACTTAGCAAGTATTGGTTGGGATGAAGAGCGCTTTTCCATGGAAGACTTCATTGCAAGCTGGCAGACTTATTTTCAGGAGAATGCCGCATGGATCGAAAAAATCCCTGCTGATACATTGATGAGTGCACAGTTTCATGAAGAAATGGCACAAAAAATCGATGAGGTTATTGCCAAAATTTTAAATGAAGAACCAACGGCGCAGCAAATCGAAACAATCGAAACATTGCAAAAAGAGCTAGGCACAAACTATAGCTACGACTGTAAAGCAGAAGCAGCATATATTGAACAATTATTAAAAGAAAAACAAAAATAGTTTGTACAAAAATCGGATAGTTCCCTCCTTTCCCGGGCAATCTATGTAGGATCACAAATACAGAAGATGTATTTGATGACATAGTACCCAAGAAAGGAGGTTTTTTACTATGTGGAAAATGTCATTTTTAACCATTATTCTTGCAACTGCATTCCTTGGAGGTTGTAACTGGGGAAATAAAGCAGTAGAAGATCACCCTGTCCGAGAAGTCGAGAATGACGTTCGTCGTGGTGTCGACGATGTCGAGGACGCATTAGATCCGAATAATCGTGATGATGCATACGATCGCAATAACGTAAATGGGAATGGTGTTGATCGAGGTACTGTAAACGATAATACAACATTACCTGAAGCAACAACACCTGGTTCAAATGCCGATATCAACGGCACAAACGGCTATGACAACACACCAAATGCAAACGGTGTAAATGGTGTTGAACGTAATGACAACATAAACAGCAACAATAATAATGATGTTGTCGACGATAAAGTTAACGACACTGAAAAGTACCGTGATGGTATGAACAACCGATAACATAAAAAGAGTGTTTCCTCTATGGAAAACACTCTTTTTTCAATACCCGCGAAAGGAAGGTAAGCGGATACCCGCGGAAGGAAAGTGAATACCCGCGGAAGGAAAGTGAATACCCGCGGAAGGAAAGTGAATACCCGCGGAAGGAAAGTGAATACCCGCGGAAGGAAAGTGAATACCCGCGGAAGGGAAAGCGAATACCCGCGGAAGGAAAGCAAATACCCGCGAGGCAAAGCAAAACCCCCATTAATAAAATTTCTTCATATGCTCCAGCAAATTTTCAGGTAAATGGTAAACACGATCCTTATAGGTACCGGTATATGGAAACTGATATTTCCGTAACAATCGAGTAGCTGCATCGTTAGAATTAATTTTAAAAAAAGCTCGTAACTGCTGATTGGTAATACAATGACTAACTAATAACCGATAATCAAGCATGGTCTCTGCAAAAATTTCTATACTTCTATAATGACAAAACGGACATTTCCAAATGCCACGATGGAAATACATATTATTTTGATAGGAACATTTTGGACAAAGAACACCGTGTCGAAATCGTGATGGGGCTATCGTTGTATGAATCTGAGGAATCGTACGCTTAGCAAGTAAGCCTTGCACGAATTGACTTAAATGATTATCCGTCATTATTTTTTTAGGATGCTTTTTAAAAAGTGACTGAAGATACTTATGAAGACCTGACACATGAAAAATGGGGAGATTATTAGTTGGATTGACAATGATTGTTGAAGGATTCGCTATAATAACAGCCCCTTCAACAGGGAGCGAACAACTTGCAAAAACATCTTTAAGAAATCGTATATGACGTTCAGTTTGAGTAAGAGCATTTGGGAATCCTTCAACAGTACCATCAACCTTTGTGCGTGTGCATTGATGTGTGTGTTGATCAAATTCAAGTCGACCATGTATATTTTTGATTTCTATCACCAACATAAATTGAGGACAAATAAAAAGCGTATCAATCTGATGCAGATGTTGAGCAGTGTTCACAAGGCATACATTATGTAAGACAAAAAAGGTATTTGGGTATATTAATTCATGCCATACGCGATCAACCTTTTGCTCGCCCGCAAACCCTGCATCTAGTCGACGATACTGCTCTTGATAATAATGAAATTCTACATCATCCTTTAAAAGACGCCTCATCAAAGCCTCAAGCCATAATAATTTTAAAGGCTTCTCCCTCATAGCAACAACCAAATGTAACCCTCCTTTTTTAAATTGTATTGTACATAAAAATAACTGCTTGTCCAACAAAAAAGCGATGCAAAAATTCGCATCGCTAGTCATTTTTTAATTTTGGTCGCTTTTTCATATCTTGCGTAAAGCGATCCAGTAAATCCTCTAGGGAAACGCCCTCAGCAAGTAACTCTGACAGTAATTGCTCAGCATATTTAGAGCGTTTAATTTTAAGCGTACCTTTTAATAGTACTGAAACATGATCACCGATTTCTTCAACAGTATGTACGATTACCTGGAAAGGAGCGGGTTCATTATCTGGAAACGAAATAACTGCACGTACATTGAATACTGTAGCATTCGCTAAGAGCTCATCAAAGGTTGAGCGATATTGTTTTTCCATAAACAATTCAAGTATCCAAGATTGATGACTATTTTCCTGATTAATAATGATGCCATCGATTAAAGGGAATGGTTGCACGCCATCTTTTGTGACAAGGTCAAAGGAAAGCATTTTAAATGTTTTCAATATGTATATTCCTCCTAAGTCTGTCATTCTTTTAGTATAACACATGAGGTAGCGGTTGTTTGTGAAGTGCCCCTGTGACGATTTTTCAAAAACTGCGAAATTGCAGATTTCATGAAATAGCATTTGCTATTACAGCCTAAAGCATTCAGCTAAAAAATTAATAAAAAATAGAAAAACAAAAATGTTAATTTACCCAATTTATGCTCAAAAACTGAAGGAAATTAACAATATTGATTTTTGCTAATGCCGGAATCATTTTGTAAGATGAGAGCAATCAAAAACAAAGGAGGTGAACGGATGAATCAAGTCGGATTGGTTGGAAGGTTTACGAAAGACCCGGTGTTACGTTACTTATCTGGAAATCGTGTGCAGACTCATTTTTCACTAGCCATTAACCGTAATTTTAAAAACAATCATGGGGAAGTAGATACAGATTTTGTTTTCTGTACAGCTTGGGGAAGGCTTGCAGAGAATATCGTTAAATATTGCGGTAAAGGTTCATTAATCGGTGTCAATGGCCGTATTCAAACAAGGTCATTTGTAAATGAGGAGAACACGAAGATTTTTATGACAGAGGTAGTGGTTGAGGATGTTAGATTTTATCAACTTAAACAAAGAGATAGTGACGAAACAGCTATAGTACCGTCGCAGCCACCGAATGAACAGGAAGGCTTAAAGGATTTTGTCTTACCTTAGCAAGGAAAGTTTACATACGGGGCAAGAGAAAATTCATTGTCTGATCCGCCATTCTCCTTATATTTCTTGCACCGTAACAGCAGAAAGGAATGATGTGTACCACTAATAATAAACATTGCTGAAGACCGCACAGCAATGGAATTTACAACACAACTAAATATGAATGATGAAGTAAGTAGGGAAAAGAAGTAGCAAGTTCCACTAAAAGAGCGCCAAGAACTATTTGCTCTTGGCGCATCTCATTATTATATATCTAATGTTATTAAATCGCGGAGTTCTTGATCTTCTAACTCAGTCAACCACTGGCTTGATTGAATAAGCTCTTCCGATAATGCAGATTTCTGCACCAGCATTTTATCAATTTTTTCTTCGATCGTACCAATTGTCACAAATTTATGGACCTGCACAAATTGTGTCTGTCCGATGCGATAAGCACGATCTGTTGCTTGATTTTCGACAGCGGGATTCCACCAGCGATCCGCATGTAAAACATGAGTAGCAGCTGTTAAATTAAGTCCTGTTCCACCAGCTTTTAATGAAAGGATAAATATAGGGAAATCTCCTGCCTGGAAAGCCTCTACTAAGCGATCTCGCTGCTGCTTAGGCATAGCACCAGTTAAAAACGGTGCATCTACATTATATAATTCACTAAAGCAATGCTGTAGCAATTGTCCCATTCCAATATACTGTGTAAAGATGAGACATTGCTCCCCATTGTCCACAATCTCAGCTGCCATTTGTACAATGCGCTCTAGCTTAGTCGAACGTGCAAGCATTGTTTCGGCATCCTCGAAAGGTTCCTTTAAATATAAGGCAGGATGATTACATAATTGCTTTAATTTACTGAGCATCTTTAAGACGCGACCCTTTTTTTGAAAGCCTGTTAACTGCTCTAGTTGATCAAGTGTCTCTAAAATATAGCCCTCATAGAGTGAAGCTTGCTCTGTTGTTAATGGACAATATTCATTCGATTCTAGCTTATCAGGTAAGTTAAGCTGTAAATGTGGATCACGCTTTGTACGACGCAATAAGAATGGCTGAATTTTAGCTCGAAGCTTCTGCTTATGCGATTCTGATTCGTCCCGTTCAATAGGCAAAATAAATTCTTCATTGAAGCGGCCAAAGCTACCTAAATAGCCCTTATGAATGAAATCAAAAATAGCCCATAACTCAGATAAACGATTTTCTACAGGTGTCCCAGTGAGAGCAATGTGATGGTCCCCTAGCAATTTACGAATGGCTTTTGATTGTAATGTTTGCATATTTTTTATATTTTGAGCTTCATCGAGTACAACCGTTGCCCAATCAATATTCTGTAAAAATTCAGTATCCTGTGACACAGTACCATAAGTTGATAAAATGACATGTGGCTTTTCTGCTGTCACTAGCTGTTTAAACTCTTCATCCTTTGCTCGATTTGTTTGATAATGCGTATGCACAATCAGGGACGGAGCAAATCGAGCAAGTTCTTTTTGCCAGTTCCCAAGCACTGAAGTGGGACAAATAATGATGGATGGCTTCGTGTAATCAGCTGCGGACTCATAAATATGAAGTAAATAGGTAATCAATTGAACCGTTTTTCCAAGGCCCATATCATCGGCTAGACACGCACCGAAACCTTGTTGACGCATAAAGACTAACCATTCAAAGCCCTCTAATTGATAAGGGCGTAATTCGGTTTGTAAGGACAATGGAATTGGAACGGCAGGCAAGCCTTTCTTCTCCAAAAGCTGCTCCATGTATGCTTTTAATGATTGTTGTATTTCTAATGCAAAGATTGGATCATCTCTCAGTGCATCATCTGCATCTTCTTCCTCAAGAGGAGCAGACAAGTCTTCTGGTAACTCTCTAAATAACAATTCCCGAACAGTCCAGCTTTCATCTTCAGCCTGCTGCATTAATTCACGCATTTCTTGCATCCAATTGGCGTCTACTCGGAACCATTCAGTTCCAATACGAATAAATTCACGTTTCTCATCCACGAGCTTTTTAAATTGCTCAGCTGAAATCGTTTGTCCGTTCATAGAAAACTGCCATTTAAACGTTAAAATATCATCTAAACCTGCTACCTTTCTTGTGGAGACATTGCTAGTTGTGACGCGTACTCTAATTTTGGATTGTTTTAAATCCTTTAGCCATGCTGGTAGTACAACATCAAAACCAAGTGCCTGCAATCTAGCGAGATCCTCACGTAGGAAAGAGCGCACTTCTAAATCTTCCAGTGTCACACGAATAAAGATGTCACTATTGATCGTGTCGGTGGATAGAAGTTCTACAATTTGCTGTTGTTGCTGCGCAATTTCAGTTGCAAACATTCGCCACTTTATAGGTAGTGCTTCTTCTATAGGTAAGGATTGTTTACGAATAGCAGGTGTCCAGTAGTTTTTTGTTGTAGCAGTACTTAGGACCGTTTCTAATAACCATACATCGGCATCTTCTTCTGGCTCACTTAACCGTAAAGAAACGGAAACAGCTCCAGCTTGACGAGCTTGATCCAATGGCCAGCCGCCTCGTAGGAAAAAGGGGAGTAACTTTGGTAAATCAGCTAGTATTAGTCCAACCTGTGAAAGCTTTTGCTGTACAGCTGTTTCCAATAATGCTGAATCTATATGATCAATAGGAAAACTTAATGATGAAAAATCATCTGCAATGACAGCATGTGACCAAAGTGAAGGCTCTTGCCAGTATTCTTGTAAGGCGTATACTTTTTTCAACCATTCCATACTATCTTCATTTGCACCAATCCAACTGATAAAGGGGTGCTGGAAGCTTGATGAAAAAATATCTAGTAACTCAGCTGTAGAAACCTCAATTGTAAAATCAGCCCGATTTGTTAATAATCCATAAACATTTGCCTCATAAGTAAAGAATAGCGAAGAAATTAATGTATCAACATCGATTGTTGTACCATTTGCAGTAAAACCCTGCAACGTAAAATATCCTTCCCGAGCTACTTCAATACGGAGCTGTTGTGTTTTGGAAAAAGGGGAAGGAGCATTTATTGTCATCATACTAAGTTTCCTTTCTCAATTTCTTCTTGTAACGCACGGAGTCGTTTATATTCTGCACGAATGGTTTGCATATATGTTTCAAAATAAGCTACTTTGCCAGCCCGTTTTGCAGCGCTACGCATACTTTTCCAAATACGCACAGCCTGCTTATAATTTAGTCGCGATTTTTGAGCAATTTCAGTCATGGCATAGACATGATATAAAGGTAAAACAGTTGCAGGTTCAACCTGTAATACATCTTTTAATCCACACATTTCTAAATAGGATAGAGATGATGGGTTTAATTGATGGAGAGCTGCCCATTCACGATAACGTCCTTTTTTTATTAAAAAACTTGAGAACGGCTGTAACCCATACACACCAAAGGCACTGTATAGCATTGCTTCCTCTTCATCTGTAAGCTGTATCTCGTCAAATAAAAGTTGGAATTGCCTTACGTATTGGGCACGCTGAACAACTGGAACGACTTCCTGTAGAAATTCTTCAGTCAAAGGTAAAATTGCTCGTAAAATGACTGCTAATGAATAGGACTCACCAGCACGTTGAGCAAAAGTAGCCAGTTCAAACAAATCCTGCATTTGTGGTAAATCAATCTGTGCCAAACTTTCAAGCAGCAAATCTTCTTTTTGTAATAGCACATAAAATAATAATTTTAGCGATTGTAGAGAAATTTCTGCTGAAGGGTGATCAAGATTATTTATAAATGCCAATTCCTGTTCACGTCGAGGCTTCTCATAAAAAAGCACTGCCCACAGCAGCATGTATAGACGAAGTCGGTTAGCGAAAAGCCCTTGTCGTTCTAATAAAAATTCTCTTACTAGCTCTTGGATGGCATCATAAAATGGGTCAGTCGCAAACAGACGTGACCGATTAGAAAGCTCTGTGAGAATGCTCTCAAAAGATTGAGTGCTTTGATCGATAAAATATTTCATATAAGGTGAATCTAACGAATGTCCAGGTGTTGCATTTAAATGCCGCCATATCGAATTAAAAATAGCTAGGTCCATATACAGCTTATAAAGGGGTTGCCATTCACGCTCAAAGGGCATATGTCGACGAAGACGCTCCAATGCATCGGTTCTTACAGCAGAAAGTCCATAGCCTTCTAGTACGCGCCCAGGTGGTAATAATCGTTTCATCACCTCATCCACCATCATCGACCAGCTTTGCGGGCTGCGTTCATCTGCTAAAAATTTTAACTGAACTGATTTTTGAGCACGCCAAGCACTCGACCAATTTTGCACCGAATCAAAATATTGATAGAGAGCAAGTAAAGCACCTATTTGATGTCGGCACCATTTTGCTTGAGGACAGCTACAGTGTAGCTCTTCCTTGGAAAAATCAATTTCAACAGAAGCGGGTCTGACATCTTGAACACTTGCATATAATATAGAACTCGCTCCATTAAACCGTTCAAAAACAATGGATTTATTCCTTACAGAAAAGACAGCACGACGCACTAGTTCCTCATCCTCGGTGGAGGAAGGATGTAAGCCTTGTTCAGCTTCTTTTAATTTAGTCAGCACAAATGCTTGATGTTCCTTAGCTAATTGCGATATAGACAATGCCATAACCTCACTCCTTTCATCATGTATGGCTATAGTTAACATTGTTAAATGTAAAAAAGGAAAAAAAGACTGTCCTTCCATTATACGATTAAAATGCAGTAATGATAAGCTGAATGATCAGAAAGAAAAAAATGAAATAAAGATAGTTAACAAGGCTTTTGATTTGTGTTAAAATCTGAATAATCAGATAACTAGGGAGGGATGAAAGATGATGCAAGTTCAATACATGAAGCCGTTTTACACAAAAGTTACTGGAGATAAATTACGTCTCGTATTTGCTTATCAATATTTCTCTATTTTAAAAGAGAATGAGATTTTCCATTTCATTCCCATAGAAGGTAAAGAGATGATCATCAACATGAAGACACAGCAAATTGAAAATTTATCTGAGGTATTTGTTTTCCAAAAAGGAAATCGTTTTATTCGATTACCACTTTATCAACTATTGCTTATTACCAATGTTCACGAGCATCTAGCACCAATACTTGAAAGCGCTACACCAAAGCAACAAATTCCGATGGTTTCTACTGTGACGGTTGGCGAAATCGACCAGCTTATTGCAGAGCTAGAGGACAGAAATTTGGATCATTTAATTGATCAGGCATTATTAGAGAATGATAAAGTACTCTTTTTCGAGTTGCTACAGCAAAAGAGCCATCAACTTGGAGGTTTCAAAATTGAATAGATGGATTGTCCAGTAAGCACCTACTTTTCATAAATGAAAAGCAGGTGCTTTTATGATGTGGTTAATCAACTATAAAATGTTAATAACTCATAAAAAATTAGAAACCATTTCCAAAAATAAAGTCAATAGATGAGGGGATGAACCGATATATAGGTCAAGAAGGTGGTGAAATCATGCTTGGTAAGTGGTCAGCAACGGGGATGGCGATCCTGAATAATATGAATCGTCATTATGGTACGATGAGTAAAGCCATGCTACGGATTTCTTCCGGTTATCGGATTAATAGTGCGGCGGATGATCCGGCTGGACTGGCGATTTCTGAAAAAATGCGTGCTCAAATTCGTGGATTGAATATGGCGGCTAAGAATATACAGGATGGTATCTCTCTTGTGCAGACGGCAGAGGGGGCACTGAATGAGACACATGCTATGATTCAGCGTATGCGTGAGTTAGCAGTTGAGGCAGCCAATGATACATTAACAGATGAGGATCGTAAAAAATTAGATCTGGAGTTCCAGGAATTAAAAAAGGAAATTCAGCGCACATCGACCGATACAGAATTTAATACGAAGACATTACTCAATGGGGATTATGAAACAAATGGCATTAAGATTCAAGCAGGCGCCAATGCAGGGCAAAGTATAGAATTATTTATCAATGGGATGGGGTCCGAGGCACTTGGTTTGAAGGATGCTTCCATTGCGACTCGTGAGGAAGCGGAAAAAGCCATGTCTTCAATGGATGAAGCTTTAAAAAGAGTTTCCAATGAACGCTCACGACTTGGCGCCTATCAAAACCGCTTGGAACATGCCTACAATGCCAATGTGAACACCGCAGAGAATTTACAAGCAGCAGAGTCTCGAATTCGAGATGCAGATATCGCAAAAGAGATGATGAATATGGTGAAGGCGCAAATTTTGATGCAAGCAAGTCAATACGTGTTAGCCATGCATATGCAACAAGCACAATCGATATTAAAATTATTAGAAGTAGGAAAAAAATGATGAATTTCAATGTTAATTGAAATTCATCATTTTTTAATATTTATTTTGAAAAAGCTTCAATTGCTAATTTAGCTGTTGCTGTTGCTTCGTCTTGCAATGGGATGACAGCCTGGCGCATTTTTTCTTGAACCATTGTATAGGATTCAAGGATTGCCACAGCTTGTTCAAACAATGTCACACCATTCCAATCATCTACTTCGACATGACCGATTACAGGTTGTTCAACGATATCAGCAAATGCATCAATTTTCGGATCATACGAAATCGCAATAAAAGGTGTTGCATAGATTGCAGAGAAAATTAAGGAATGTAGTCGCATACCTATTAATAGTTGCGATTGACCAATCACGGCAATTTTCTCCTCAATGGATAAATCAGCAGGAGCAATCAAGCTCTTTTCCTTCATAAGTGCTGCTACTTCCTGTGAAGTGATAAAATCATGCTCACCATGCATAGGGAGGAAGACGATTTGCTCACCCTGGCGTGCTAATTCATCTAGGCTGTGTGCGATTTTTTCTTTGTAGGCAACAGCAGAAGGCCAGTCACGAACACTTACCGAGATATAGCTATCGGCTGACAAAGATTCATTTTCTAGCCAATCACAATGAAAGTCATTACCGTTTAGTCCCATAACAGGGTCGGGTACTATCATTGTTTCTTTTCGTACGCCGATCTCTGTTAAAAGAGCTAGAGAGGCTCTATCTCTAACGGTTATTTGCTCGACCTTATTAAAGACTGTACGAACAATGAATTTACTAAGCGAGTGATTAATCGGACCCATGCCTTGGGCGTAAACAAATACTGGTTTCTTCAACCATTTTGCGATTTGAATAACGCCCGCATAGTAAGGAATAGTTTTCATGCCTGTTTGATCCTGCATGAGGCTGCCGCCACCACTAATAAGTCCATCTGCTGTCTTAAGTAATTGGCGAATTTCTTTCATTTTCCAACGATTAACGGCTTTGACACCATATGTTTGCTCAGTAGCTGCTGGGTTATTAGATAATACCGTGATCTCTATATCATTTTGCCACTTTTTGAGAGATTGGATGATGGACAGTAGAATGGCATCATCTCCGACATTATCGAATCCATAATAGCCAGATAAAACAACGTGCATTATGACCACCTCGCGATTGCCTTAGAAACCCAACGATAACCGATTTTGAAGAGTAGGATAAACACTAGTCCTACTACAAGACCAAGAGATACACTGTACAGTGTACGTAAGACAGAAACAGCTACTGGGATGTGTAGGTGAGTAAATGTATTCATGATGGATAAGAAACCGATAACACCTGGTACAAGGAGAATGCTACCCCATTTGCGATTAATACCCATTACATATAACGCTAAAATAAAGAATGGGAAACCAATTAAAAATTCCTTCGTTCTTGGTCGAACATACAATGTATTTTCTAGCCATTGTCTAAAGGCTAATTCCATATCACTCACAGAGCCAGAGTTACCTGTTCTGCTAATGTAAAATAATCCGACACCTGCCAACACAACGAGTAGTAGCACATGCCAATATTTTAGTTCTTTATTTAACAATGTTACTGTATTCGATAAAGAGTTCTTAATGTTTTGATCTGCTAGTCGGTTAATCTCAATCACTGTAAATAATAAAACACCCATGATTGGAATAAGATAAACAAGCTTAACCCCTTTAAATACTGCAAACCCTGTCATAAAGGCATTACCATTCAATAAGCCAATAACAATAACAATACCAATAACACTAATCGCTACTGCTTTTAAATATTGGACCAATATGTTAGACATCTTCGTAGAACCTTGCGCCGATTTGATGACTGCATAGGTTGGTGCAAGGACTGCAATAATGAGTGCAAATGCTTGTAAGAAAAGGGTACTTTTTAGGATAAAGTACGCAATGGCTAGTACAGCCATAAAGCCAGCTGCCGCGATACGAAGAGGCAGCCATTTTACTAATTCTGAAATGATAAAGGTAAATAAAATACCTGCTACTAATACGGCTGCTGTAACCCAAGCTGGTACGGCTACTTTATCAAACAGCTTTGGTTCACCTGGTTGGAAATGATCTGGCATTGTGTCATGCACGCCATTTAAGTAATCAATCGTTTCTTCTACATTTTCTTTGGCATTGCCTGTTGTTTTAATATGATAGAAGATGGAGCGAATATTACGCTCTTTGACAGCACGTGTTGTACGGTCAATACTTGCATTTAACTTTAATTTAGTCTCTCTGTTGACATTGATACTATGCAAACGAATCATATTGTAATCCGTCATTTGAGCGATTTTACTTTCACCTTTAAGTGGGTTACTTTCAATTGTGTAGAAGTAATAGCCAGCATCATTTAATTTTTCAACTAATTGATTGCCATCTTCTTGTCCAAAACCAATAGCTTCATCACCTTGACCAAGTAAGCGGCCAGCAGAAGCTTCTTTTAAAGCGACTAATTGATTAACCAACTTTTCATTAGCTACTTCATTATCTGCATTTTCTACCTTAAAGATGTGAGCTAGTCCATGCTTACTAATCATGTCAATAGCAGGCTGATCGTAGCCAATTGGTGTTTTTAAATCAAAATTGTGGTTAGAAGCAGGAAGGAAATAGAAAGCTTCTTCTCCTATTTGTACTTCCGCTGGTTCAACGCTCTCCATGATCAGCTTTTGGTAGCTTTCATTTTCAGGCACTCGAATATAATAGCCGCTATTAGAGATATCTACAGCATCTTTATAAGGTGTAAACAATAATTGTGCGGCTAATTCATTTTCTTTATAAACGGTAATTAAGTTTTGCTTTTCCATTTCCTTTAATGTTAAGGGCTCTAGACTCACAGTATTCAGTCCAGCATCCTTTAATGAGGAAAGGATTTCATCCATTGTTAGATCGCTATTTTTTTCTGCGGTTTGTATTTCATCATAGGGAATAACAATCTCATAAGCATCATTCGATTGCTCCGCATTCCACCTCATCATGATACCTGTAGAGGAAACGACGAGTAAAAGAACAATGATTCCCCAAAGCCATTTCTGTTTTGACATAAGTGTCCTACCTCTCTTATTTATGAAAATCTTTTTCCGATAACAGGGATTTTCTTTAGATCTTGTTTATGAATAGCTTTCATTAGCCATAGTAGAAGGAAGTAAAGAGCCCCTCCAACTACGATTGCGACAATTAGATAGCCCATTGACGTCATTCTTGACCAATGTGTAAAGTCAAGCCAAAGTGTTGGTAATCCAACTGCTGCTCCCATTACAATCGAAGACACAATCATTTTTACCGTATCTTTTCCAAGGACAGTAAAGCGAATCGTACGATAAATAAAGACAGAATTCACAATAAATAACACAAAATACACTAGCAAAGTTGCATAGGCAGCACCATCTAAACCGAATGCCTGAATAAGGAAGATGTTAGAAAACACCTTAAGGACAACACCACTCAATATAATGATAGCCCCTGTTTTGGCAGCATTCATGCCCTGTAGAATACCTGTTCCAAGCAAAGTCAGAGATGTAAAGACAGAGCTTAGATTGATGATGGCTAACATTAAGCTTCCCTCTAAGTCTTTAAAAAGAGCTAGATTTAAAGGCAAGGTTAAGGCTAGTAGTCCAATCGCAGCTGGCCATGAAATAAGATGTGTCATACGATGGGTTTTTTCGATAATATTGCGTGTCTCATCCAATTTACGTTCAGCTAGCTTCGTTGTAATGAGCGGTACAAGCGGTAAGATAATCGAAGAAGCAAAAACAGTCGTAATTTGAACTAATGTTAGTCCTCGACCATAAATACCATAAAGGTAGCTGATCTCACTAGCATCTGCACCAGCACTTCTTAAGCCATATGTAACCGTAAAAGAATCTACAAAGTTAAAGAGTGCCATTGTGACAGAACCAATCGCGATTGGAATGGAAATTTTTAAAATGGTTTTACTGTATTTAGAGAAATCCTTACCAGAATATTTCTCCTTGCTCGTCACTTTTACCGAAGAACGGAAATATTTAAAGAGTAAATAGAAAAGTGAGCCGAGAGCTCCTAGTACAGAGCCTGCCATAATCCCCCCAGCTACGATATCATTCGAATAATCCATCGCAACTAGGAAATACGCCACAATTAAAATTAACGCAACACGTACTAACTGCTCAATCACTTGCGAGATGGCAGTAGGTCGCATATCTCCAAAACCTTGGAAAAATCCACGATAGACAGCCATATAGGGTGCTACCAGTAATGTGAGGGCAACAATAATTAAGGCAATCTCTGTTGAAGGCCCACCAAGTGCATTCGCTATCTGCTCTGAAAAGCCGTAAATGATTGTAAAACTAATGACGCCAAAGGATAATGCAAGGATTCTTGCAGTCACATAAATTTTCTTAATTTTGGCAGTATCATGACTCGACTTGGCTTCCGCAATCAGCTTAGAAATAGCGATAGGGATACCTGCAACGGATAAATAAAGTGCTACCATATAAACAGGATAGACAAGACTAAAAATACCGAGTACTTCATCACCAGCAATATTTTGAAGTGGTATACGGAAGATACTACCGATTACTTTTGAAAGTAAGGTCGCAATCGTTAAGATGAGTGTACTTTTAACAAATGTTGACTGACTCATTTTGTTTTGCCCTGACCTTTAAGCTTTAATGCGAATACCTTTAAAGCGAAGCGTGGAAGTACTAGCATTCTGCCAAATCGACTTGGCTGGCGTAACAGTCGATAGAGCCATTCAAGATTTAATTTTTGCCAAATAACTGGTGCACGTTTGACAGTGCCCGCGATGACATCGAAAGAGCCACCTACACCGATAAATACACCCTTTGAAAATTTCTCAAGGTTTTCCGTTATCCATTTTTCCTGTCTTGGTACACCTAATGCCACAAATACAAGATCAGGTTGTAGAGTAGCAATTTCTTTTGCAAAATCATTATTATTCCAGTCGAAGTAGCCATCATGATAGCCAACGACATCAACGTTAGGATAGTTCTTATGAATATTGGCAACCGTCTTTTCGATGGTTTCCTTTTGAGCACCTAATAAATAGATTTTAAAACGCTTTTGTTGACCAACTTCCAACAGACGTACCATCGTATCATAGCCTGTTACACGCTCTGGAAGTGAATCACCAAGAATTTGAGCAGCCTTAACGACACCAATGCCATCCGCACAAATGTAAGTTGCCTGCTTTAAGTAATTCATGACAGTTGGATTTTCATTTGCCTGCATGACAACTTCAGGATTGGCTGTCACAACGAAAGTTTTTTCTTGCTGTTCAATACGATTAACGAGTAAATCAACAAACCCTTGCTGACCAATATGTAAAAAGGGTACGCCCATAATCGTTACATGCCTCATATAGTGTTCAAACCTTTCTGTAATTCCATTTTCACTGCAATCTATCATACCATAAAAGCAATATTGACAGGAAATTTTCGATAATGGGTTTAACTGTGATTAACTAGGGTATAGCTCTCATAAGATACGAATTTTAAAAAGAATATGGATCATCATATGAAGCTTTTTAGCGCACTTTTTAGGCGTAGAAATTTACTAAATTTTAGGGAAACGCTTTGAAAATGATAGCCTAAAATTTCGAGTTTCTTCTATTATATAGCGCTTACATTTCCGTGATAAAAAATGACCAACAAAAAGAGTGCGAATCAACATCGCACTCTTCTTTGGCGCATCCTATTAAAATTATTTTTTTACAATATAATCGCCATGCACCCAGCCTGTTTTTCCGTTGTAGATTACCTGATACCAGGCATCATTTTTTACAAATTCACCTTTATCGTCTACAACGCCGATAATAAAGCCATTCGGTTTAACAGTACCTAAAATAGCACTCGTAGTAGATGGTTCACTTCGAACATTGAGTGTAATGTTCATGTTGACAATTTGTAAACCATTTTCAAGACTCACATAATCATCAAACACCCAGCCTTCTTGTCCATTGACACTTACTTTCAACCAACCACCATTTTCACCAAGAACTTTAAAGGAGGTATCCTTTGGCAGATTCGTAATAATCGAAGCATTATCTGTTGTATTTGGATATGTTCTCATATTGAGATTAATCGTCGTCTTACCTGTTGCTCCAGCTAAACCTAAATCCATTGCATATTGCTTCGTTGGGCTTGGTAATGCAGGAGCGGAAGATTGACTTTGATAAGCAGGTACATCAAACACTAGATTTGTTGTCGTATGAGCACCAATCAATTCATAAATGTCATAAATCTTTTTCGCTTGAATGACGGCCCACATCACATGTGTTGCATATTGATGGACTGTCGGATTGTCAGGATTCCAACGCATTTTATAGAGCGTATCTTGACCCTTGCTAATGTACTGGTCCTTTACAAATTGGGCACCACCGATAATGGCATCCTGAACAGTAAACCAACCATTTGTATAAGCACGCTCAGCACCGTACTTATTAGCATCGGCATCAATAGCGCCAATACCGTAAGCATTATAGGTTGTCTTAATAGCAGTTAATTTATCGCGATTTTCTGGTGTCGCCATCATCGGTTTGCCATTTGTATCTAAGCCAACCTCAATCCCTTTAATAAGAGCAGAACCACCATTAGCTGTTTCATGTAAGGCATGGGAGACCAAATAAATAGCATTGATCTTATTGTCGACACCAGCCTGAATGAAGGCATCTGCTGTACCAGCTAAGCTTCCTTTATTTGCAAGTACTTTCTCATTTAGCTCTTTTGCACTCAGGTTATTGACTACCGTAGATAATTTTAAGAATTGATAATAAGATGGGCTATCTTGCATAAAGCTTTTTGGGTGTACATAGTATGACACTAGTGCCTCGCTAGCCGTGAAAATGCCAGCACCATCGACCTTTGGATTATTCTTTGTTTGTTTACTCACTACAGAAGAGTAATCTTGTGAGTAATTCGTCGTCACGTATTGCTTACCACCAGTGCCAGGCGCTTCCAGATGGATTAAACGATAGAGCACGGTAGCTGCCTCAGCACGAGTTGTTTGAGCAAGAGGTGCAAATTGATTATCCGGCTTCCCAACAAGTAGTCCTGTTGAGACGACAGCTTGTACATCTGCATAGGCCCATTTGGCAATGCGTGCATTGTCACTAAAAGCAATAGGGGAGGAAGATGTGTTGATGTTTTGATAAGTAAGAGCTCTTTTTAACATAGCCGCCATTTCCTGACGATTAATATGATTATTCGGATGGAACTTGCCTTGCTCGTCACCTTTAATTAACCCGTGATAGCTTGCTTGCTCAACCACTCCATAATACCAGTCACCTTTTTTAACATCTGCAAAGGTTGCCTGACTAGAAGCTGCTGGCAAATTCAGGGTTCTGACAAGAAAAGCAGCAAATTCAGCACGAGTGACAGCATCATTCGGACGATAATGGCCGAATTCGTCGCCCTTCATTAAATCGTTGGTAATGAGATAGTTCATTTCATGGTAGGCCCAGTGCTTTGAAATATCTTCTGCTGAAGCGGTAGTAGGGGCAAGATATAACATACCTGCCAAAACTGCTCCATAAAGAGGAAATTTACGTTTCATTTTTCAAGCTCCCTTCAATAGTTGATCATGTTCTATCAAACTATCAAAAGTGTAGCATAAAAAGTGGCAATCTATTATTACAACATGGGGACAGATAGAATTGATTATTTACTTAATAAAGAAGAAACTCGTGAAGTTGGTGGGGGAGTGGCAGAATTCGCTAAGAAACGCCTTCTATATTTCTGTTTCTTTACAATTATAACTAAAATATTACGGGAGTCTTTAATTTTTGACAATTTAGTAACCATTCCAGAAAATGCTTGGTTATTATTGAGAGTAAGGTATAATAGGTAACGGAACTATATGTTACCAATACATTTTAGACAATAAATAGATGGTAGCTTATTGGTATCTATTATATACCATAATAGGTATGGTAAAATAAGCTTTCATAACTAAATTTATGTCCCAGTGCTTGAATTTAGGAAAAGTTAGTGTTATATTATTGTAGAAAGTGAATAAACTTACTAGAATGGTATTCTACTACTCTTTTTCTAGTAAATTTACTAACAAATTTGCTTTAGTTTTGTATTATTCAAGAAAGCTATAATACATACATTTAGGTAACTAATAAGGCGGTACTATAGTTTTCGTTGGATTAATATCAATTTAAGGAATTTTAGGGAGGAATACATTAATGGCAAAGCAAAACAAAGGCCGTAAGTTTTTCGCGGCATCAGCAACAGCTGCATTAGTTGCATCAGCAATCGTTCCTGTAGCATCTGCTGCTCAATTAAATGACTACAACAAAATCTCAGGTTACGCGAAAGAAGCGGTTCAATCACTAGTTGACAACGGCGTAATCCAAGGTGATGCTAACGGAAACTTCAACCCACTTAAAACTATTTCTCGTGCAGAAGCTGCAACAATCTTCACAAAAGCATTAGAATTAGAAGCTGATGGATCTGTAGATTTCAAAGACGTTAAAGCTGGCGCTTGGTACTACGATGCAATCGCAGCAGCTGTATCAAACGGAATTTTTGAAGGTGTTAGTGCAACTGAATTCGCACCTAACAAATCATTAACTCGTTCAGAAGCAGCTAAAATCCTAGTTGACGCTTTCGGTTTAGAAGGTAGCGAAAGCCTAAGCCAATTCGCTGATGCTTCTTCAGTAAAACCATGGGCTAAATCTTACTTAGAAACAGCTGTAGCTAACGGAATCTTCACTGGTTCTGAAGCAAACGGTAAATTAAACCTTAACCCTAATGCATCAATCACTCGTCAAGACTTTGCAGTAGTATTCTCACGTACTCTTGACCTAGTTGACGCTGAAACTCCAGTGGATGCTTCTATCAAAGCTATCAACAACACAACTGTTGAAGTAACATTCGACGAAGAAGTGAACGTTGATGACGTAAAAGCTTCAAACTTCAAAATCGATGGTTTAGAAGTTAAAAACGCTTCTGTTAAACAAACAAACAAAAAAGTTGTTGTTTTAACTACTGAAGCTCAAACTGCTGACAAAGAATACGTTTTATCTTATAAAGAAGAAGAAATCGGTAAATTCAAAGGTATTGCAGCTGTAATTCCTACGAAAATCGATGTAACAACTACATCAGTACAAGGAGTTATTGGTAAAGAAGTAACTCTTAAAGCTCAAGTTACTGTAGCTGAAGGTCAATCTAAAGCTGGTATCCCAGTAACATTCAACATCGTAAGCGATAACGCTAACGTGAATGCTAAAATCGAAGTTGAAGCTTTAACTGATGAAAACGGTGTTGCTTCTTACTCTTACACTCGTTACTACGAGCACAACGATAACGTAGCAGCTTACGCTACTAGCAAATCTTCAGTTTCTTCTACTGGTAAAGTATACTGGGCTAACAAAATTCAATTAGCAGTTTCTGAAATCACAACTGGTAATGAATTAGCTAACAATACTAAAAAATCATACAAAGTAGTTGGCGCTAAAAACACAACTTACTATGTAGCAATTAAAGAAAACTTAGAAGTAAATCCAGATAAAATTGTTGACGTTAAAGTACAAGATCATAACAACAGTAACTTTGTAACTCCTTATGAGTTAACTACTGGTAAAGATGAATATGCTAAAGTACAAACAAACGCTAACGGTGAAGCAACATTTACTCTTTGGGGTTCTAACTTATCTGCAACACCTATCGTTTACTTACCATCATCAGTTAACAAAACTGTAACTGATTTATCTTACTCTAAACTTGCATTACAATCAGAAGCTCCAACAGTGAAATTCTCAAAAATCGATAAATTAGCGATTACTGTTGCTGCTGAAGGTACTGCAGAATCTGCAGAGTTCCTAGCAGAACCAAAAACTTACGATCAAAACTCTGTAGGTGGCCGTAACTACACTGTTACTGTAACAGACAAAGATGGTAAATTAGCACCTGAAGGTACAGTTGCATATGTAACATTTGAAGATGGTAACTTCAAAGGTGATGTTTACTTCTCAACTGCAAAAGAAAACTTTGTAAAAGTAACAGCAGATACTCCATACAAAGTAACTGTAGGTAAAGAAGGTAAAGCACAATTCCACGTAGCTGGTAAAGGTGCAACTACTTTCGCAAAACCAACTGTATTCCTAAATACATCTGGTGACAAACTAGCTCTTGACAAAAACGATGTGCAAGCTGTATCTGAAGTAACTTACTTCAAAGCACCAGTTGTGAATAATGCAAAATTAAAAGTAACTGATGAGTATGGTCGTACAATTTCATCTACAACTGCTGGTAAAGATGCGTTCTTCACTTACCAATCTGTAGACCAAAATGGATTTGACTACCGTCCAACAGGTTATAAAATTACAGGCGACACAACTCAATTAATTTGGGAAAAAGTAGTAGCTCCAGATGGTACAGTTGCTTACATTCCTAAATACGTAACAGTTACAGGAGAAACAGTTCACGAATACAACTTAGCATTTGATGTAACTTCTACATTTGGTAATGCAACTGTAAAAGATGCTTCTGGTAAAGTATTAGCTGCTTCTCAAAACTTAGGTAATACAAAAACTTACCAAGTAAAATCAGATGCATATGGTCAAGCAATTGTTCGCGTTACAACTGACACTGCTGATACAGTAAGTGTTAACGTAACAGGTGCAAGCAATATTCTTCCAACTCAAACTGCTTCTGTAACATTTACAAATTCATCAGTTGTACCTGCACTTTACACTGGTGTAGTAGATTCTTATGATTCTATTAAACAAACACTTAAATTTGCAGGCAAAGATGCAGTATCATACGTTGGTGAGAAAGTTTACTACCGTAACGTAAACAACACACCAATCGCAACTGCTGAAGACTTCGAGAAAGCTTTAGCAAATGCAACTGGTACTGTTCAAGTAACTTATGAACTAAAAGATGGCGTAACAACATTCTACATCTACAGCGTGGCTACTACTGGTAACAAACCAGTTGATAATGCTGCAGCACAATCAGGTGCAGTAGCTTTAGCAACAGCTATTAAAGAAGCAGAAAATGCTAACTTAAAAGAAGCTGATTACACTGCAGAATCTTGGAAAGTATATAACGATGCATTAGTAGCAGCAAAAGCTGTAGCTCCTACAGCAGCTGACTCTGTAAAAGCAGCAGCAGCAAAAGCTTTAAATGATGCTCGTACAGCACTTAAATCAGTTGTACCAGTTGGCGTAACAGCTATTACTTCTGCAACTGCAGTAGCTGACGAAACTTTCTTAGGTCAATTATTAGGAAACTTTGACTACACAGTAGCTGGTACAGTTGCTGACGTAAAAGCTACTTCTATTGAATTAGAACTTACTTTAGCAGACGATTCTGTAGTTGCTCGCACAGTAACTATTACTCCAGATGCAAGTGGTAAATTCACTGTTACATTCAGTGACAATGATTATGACCACAAAGTAAAAGCTATTAAAGCAAAAGGCACTGAAGGCGCAGCAACTAACGTAGAATTTAAATAGTTCATAGAAACTATTAATATCTGTATAGACCTAGATTAGAAAATCTAGGTCTATACTATAAGTTTGGGAGGAAATTATAGATGAAAAAGGGTAAAATTGTGAAATTCTCTGCAGCAACAATGGTTGCACTATCAGCAATCACTCCAGTAGCAGCATTTGCAAACGAAACTGAAACTACGGCTCCAGGTTTTTACACAGGAAGCACTTTTGTTCCAGTAGCTGACTTTGCAAAACTTTCAAAAACAGCTAAGAAAGCATTTTTAGCAGAAAATATTAAAGATAATGCATTAGTACTTGTTCAAAACGGTAAAGTTTATGACATGACTAAAGAAGAAATTCAAAATGCACCAGCTAGCGAAGTTGAAGGCTTGGGTAAAACTGTAGAAGAATACACTGCAGAAACTGGTAAAAAACTTACTCCTAACGGAATCGTTGACAATGAAGCTCCAGCAGCAGAATTAACTGTTACTTCAGTAAGTGCGATTAACGCTACCCAAGTTGAAGTAACATTTAATCAACCTGTTGATAAAGCAGACGCTGAAACTGCTGGTAACACTTCAATTGAAGGTGTTACGATTTCAAATCGCTCACTTTCTAACGATGGAAAAGTATTAACATTAACTGCAAACGCACCTATCAATGTGACGAATGCAGTTGTTGTTGTTCAACCAATTCAATCAAAAGCAGACCACCTAGTGAAAACTGTTAAATATATTTCTACTATTACTTATGAAGATGTAGTTGCTCCAACGATTGCAAGTGTTGAAGCTAAAACAAATGGTACTGTTGCGAAAAGTCTTACAGTTAAAGTTTCAGAACCTGTAAAAACTGGAGCATTAGTTAAAGTTAACGGTGCATATGCTAATGTTGATTTCAACGGAACAAATACTGCTACAATTACAGGTCTTTCTCTTGAAGCAGGTAAAACACATACGTTAGAATTAATTAACCTTGAAGACCTAGCTGGAAATAAAACAGTTTTAGTATCAGCTGATTTCACTGTAAGTGTCGATGCAACTGTTCCAACAGCTACATTATCTGCACAAAGTGATAAGCAAATCCTAGTTACATTCAACAAGAAGATGGATACTGTTAAAACAATTGCAGCTTTAGCAAACGGTGCTGTTAAGGATGAAGCTTTAGCCGCTGTAAACTCAGGAACTGCAACAGTTGTTGCAGATTCAAATGATACTCAATTCTTAATTCCAGTAAGTGATACTCTTTATACAAACAAAGACAGCAGAACATTAACAGTAGTACTTTCTGATGGAATTGAAGATGCATTAGGTAACAAGCTTGAAGCAACTACACAAAAAGTTACTCTTACAAAAGATACAGTTAAACCAGTAGCAACTGGCTACAATGTAGTAAAAGATGCTGATGGTAAAGTTACTGCTATTGAAGTAAGCTTTAGTGAAGGGTTAGCAGCTGATGCAACTCCTGCAGGACCGTCAATTGTTAATGAAAATGGAGTTATTGTTACTTCAACTCTTCTTGGTGGACTAACTGCAGATCCTGTTCAAGCTGGGGATAAGAAGGTTGTTTATAAACCAGCAGCGGCAGCTAAAATATCTGGTAAATATGCATTCTCATTTGCTGCCGAGCTAGTGTCTGACCAAGCTGAAACAGCAAATAAATCAGCTACATTCAATTACACAATTGACTTCGGTCAAGGTGAAACTGTAACTGAGTTCGAGCTTGATTCAGGTAACCTACCAACAGCATCTGGAAACGTTATCACAGTTACATTTGATGAAGCTGTAAAAGGTGGCGCGGTAGCAAACTCTGCAACTGATCTTGCTAACTACACATTAGCAGGAAAACCACTTCCAACTGGAACTACAATTACGCTTGATTCGGCTCAAAAGGTAGCTACAATTACTTTACCAGCTGAATCTGTTGAAAAAGATGACGCGGCAGCAATCTTTACTGTTGCAAATATCAAAAATACTGCTGGTACTAAAACTGTTAAATCTTATACAGGTACAGTAGATGTTGAAGATAATGTTTCACCAGTACTTCAAAGTGCTAAGGCAATTGATAACAAAACAATTGAATTAACTTATAGCGAAGCTATTAACCTAACTGGTACTGATATTGGTAATGATTTCATTATCAAACAAGGTACTGATGCTATTACATTTGCTCAAGCTGATGAGTTGCTAGCAAGTGCAGTATCTGGTTTTAATAAAAAAGTAAGAATTACGATTGATCAAGGTACAGATGCGGCTGGTTCTGCTACAGCAGGTGGTGCTAACTCTTCTATTGTAAGCTTTACTGACCAAACAACAGCAAATGCTGATGCAGCTGCTACTACATTCACGATTGCTGATAACGCTGGAACGCTGGAAGTTAAACAGGGTTCTGATGTAGTAGGTGAACTTGATGCAAATGGTGACGGTACATTTACATTCAATGGTGTTGAAGTAGTAATCACTGGTGGAGCTGATACGAATACATTTACTGTAGCAACAACTGCCCCAACATTCGTTACTACACTTGACTTAACAAAAGATATTACAGTTGAAACAAAAGCTTCTTCTGTAGTAGAAGATACAGCTGGTACGCCTAACACTCAAAAAGCTGGTGTAAAAGTAACAGTTGTAAAACCTTAATAAAACTAAATTAAACATTATTAGTCGCTTTCAAAAAGTCCATCCGGAGAGAATTCCTTTGAATTTCTCCGGGTGGCTTTTCTGTTTTATGCCAAAAATGAAGGAAAGCGAACCCTGCCTGTCAATCCAGTGGCTGTAAGTTTAATACTTAGTTCCACTTGTCCCCTTCAAAAACTAAAATTCTAGTTGAGGCACTCCTATTTTTCATTGGGTGGTTCTCTTTTATTCATAAACATATATTTATTTTGGACAATATGAAAAGAAAATAATCGGAGAAAATTAATAGGAGTAAAAAAGTACATGACAAATAAACCTTTCATTGAAAGCTTTTAAAAATGCAAGGGTTACGCTATTTTTTTATACGCATGATAAAGACCGTTCAACACAGGTGTTACTTCTAGTTTTGTTTCCGCTGCGGATGTTGGAAGATAGACAGGTGAAGCAATTGATAATGAAATATAGTAACAAAATATGGTGTTTTTATAGTAGAATGATCGTATGAAGCAACTAAAATGTCAATACTATTTCTAGTAATCTGTATTCTTGCACCAATCTTACTTTATGAAATAGAACCATCATTTCTGTTTTACTTGTCAATCACTAATACCATTTTATATTTAGTTACCATACTTGCTATACTAAACATCATTGCTCTTTCTGCAATAAAGAAACATAAGGCAAGAGTTGAAGAAGCATATCAACAAGGTGCAACTGTGGAAGAGAGGGAGTTCATTTTAAACGATGATATAAAAATTTCAGAGAAAGACAATCAAGTAGTCCCTAAATGGCTTTACGTCATTAACTTAGTGACTGTAATGTTAGCCATTATATTTTTAGTTGCTGGACTATTTTATAGAACTAGTTAACGTAATAATTTTTCCGTACTAAATAGAAAAATAGACATATATTATACCCCTGAATCATCAATACAAGCCTTTCATTTCAACTAGAGTGAGGGGCTATTTTCAATTCAAGGAGGAATTCATATAGAAAACAAGCAAAAGAAACAATCAGTCCAACGTATTCAACCAGTTGATGTTGTACTAGAAAGAAAAGGCTCGCAACTGTTTGAAGGAAGACGAGTACGTTCATCAGAGGATGCAGCGAACATCATTCGTGACTTCATTGGCGATTCGGATCGAGAGAAGTTTGTGGTGTTGTGCTTGTCAACGAAAAATGAGCCAACAGCGATGCAAGTTGTACACACTGGTTCTATTAATGCTTCGATAGTGCATCCAAGAGATGTACTGAAACTGGCAATAATATCGAACAGTGCTAGCTGTATTGTTGGGCACAATCACCCATCGAACGATACAATGTCATCACCAGAGGATATTGATGTGATGAAAAGACTAGTGACTATGGTGAATTTGAATCACTATCATCAATTGAGATTTCGAAAGAAGTAACCATAGAAGTGAAAAAATACTTTACTTGATTAATAGAATAATTAAAAATATATACTTTCATTGCCAATGATTTGGATTATAATGAAAATATATACTGTATAGGAGGAAATTAAATTGAAAAATATGTTTCGAATTATAGTAGTTGCTGTACTACTATTTAGTATTTCTTTATCAGCACCTGTAAAAGAAAATGCTTTAGCAAGTGAAAAAAACGTTGTAGCTGGTTTCTATATTAAGAATGAATTGGTCTATAATTTAAAAGATTTTCAAGCATCTTCTAAGAAGGATAAAAAGAAAATTATCAAAGACGTATTGGGCTATCAAACCTATTTAGTGATGGGTAATCAAGTATATGATTTTCAAGCAGCAGCTAAATTGCCAGCGGGCCAAAATCCTAAAGGTGTTTCTGTTAGTGAGTATGAAAAAGTAAATGGAGAATTAAAGCAACCAAATACTACTACAACGTTTACAATCCTTTCTATTGAGTAGTTAATACTTAAATTATATTGTGCATTATGGCTCTAATAAAATTAATAGAGAAGATAACTGTAGTAAAAAGCGAAAACTCCTCATATGTTTTGTTTGAGCAACAGAACGGTTGAAGTGTTTTCGTCTTTTCTGTCTTAAGACAAGATTTTCAAAAATTTAGTTGAAATAATTAATAGTTCCTGAATTTACTAAACTATTCATAGTAAATCTTTTATTTCTACTTTAAATGAATATAGAATGAATAATATCAATGAATGGAGATGTTTGAGTGAAAAAAACTATTCAATTAATGGGATGCCTACTATTTTTATTATGTTTTACTAAAACCGTTTATGCTAGCGATACAGAATGGATAGCTAAAACAAATATAAATGTCGAAAAAGAATGGACCATTACTTTTAATGAGCCAATTGATGTTTCTACTGTAAGTAATGACACTTTCTATATTATTGATACGAATGGTAATCGTTATGAAAGCTTAGTAGTAGCTTTAGATGAATACCGTGTATTAGTCACACCAATTAATCAAGGCTATAATCCTAATACTACATATTCACTAATTGTTAATAATGTTAAAAATTTTAAAGGTAAATCATTAGAAGGTAAAGTTAAGATGAACTTTACAACGGAATCATTTTTTACAAATGAATTATCCAGTTCAGAGTATCTTCTTCTTGCAAAAGAAGTTCAATTAAAAATTGATAAAATAAAAATTTATTATCCTATTGGAAGATTAAGTGATTATGAATTCAAACGTTCTTATAACAAGATATTGAAAGAAATTAATCTATTAAAAGAAAATATCGCTTTATATGAATTGGATAATTCATATGAAGGTAAGTTGAATTTAAAAAAAGCTAAAGAACAGCTTGGAAAAGTGAAGAGTGAGTTAGATGATTTTCTTATAGCGAGAAGGGCGCAGTTACAACTAAGATCATTGGAAAATATACTAATCGAATACACTGCAAAGTATGATAATGATAATAATCATTCTATTATTGATAAAAAAATAACAGAGCTACAGAGACAATTTCCAATAGGTGATTATTCAGATTATGAATATGAAAAACTTATAAAAGAGAAGTCAGCTGAAATTTCAACAACAAATTATAATATTTCTATCTTGGCTCTTGATACATCTGCAAAAGCAGATAAGAAAAGAAAAGAACTGCAAGCTCAATTAGCAGAACTTGAGTTAGATTTGGATGAGATCAGAACTAAGAGAAGTGCACAATTACGAATCCGCTCTCTTGAAAGTCTTAGGGATTAGGGAGGAACTCCAAGAATAAAACGAGGTTTAACTTTACAATAACTGTCTATTTTTGGACAGTTATTGTTTTATATGATTCTAAGGAATCTCTAGATTTAAAATCTTACTTATTATATACATACATGAGTGGTAATTATATTCGATTTAATATTACTTTTTAGCTTTATGAAATATATTATTTTACCGATAAAAATATATTACTAGGTTTAGTATATTCATTTTTAATAGCTAAAATCAGAAAATTAAGGCATTAGTTTTATAACTTAAAGGGGGATACTTCCATTGAACAAACGAAAATTAGCACTGTCTGTCTTTATGACTGTACCAATTGTAGCAGTATCAGTAGTTCATCCTATAGAGAGTCTTGCCGAAAATCAGGATTGGGTTAGTGAAGAAAGTGGATTAATCGCGAATCCTGACATGAATGGTGTTAACGTTAATGTTTATAGCGATGTACAAGTATTAGCTGAAAGTGTACCAACTTTAACAGCAACGACTGTGCAAGAGCTTGCTGCGCTTATTGAGAGTGAAATGAATCAATTTCAGACAAATGTGTCTATCCAATATACGGGCGATAGCTCAATGATTATGGAACAAATCAATAGCATCATAAAAAACAACTTACATAACAATGATTATTTAAATGGAACAGTTGCAAGTTGGAAATATGGCTATAAGGGTACTGCTAATAATATTGCCATTAGTATAAATTTTGACTATCATACGACAGCTGAGCAGGAGGCATTTATTCAATCAGAAGTGAGACGAATTGTACAAGAAGAAATTAATCCGTCAATGTCTGATTTTGAAAAAGTAAAGGCTATCAATGATTATATTGTGTTAAATTCAACATACTCCTATAATTCATCGACAACACCGCATGCAGTGTATGCCATTCTTAATGAAGGGAAAGGGGTTTGTCAGGCATATGCGCTACTAGCTTATCGTTTATTGCAAGAGGCTGGAATGGAAGTACGCTATGTTACTGGCTGGGCTGGTGAAGCACATGCATGGAATATCGTAAAGGTAGATGGCCAATGGTATCATCTAGATACGACCTGGAATGATCCAGTATTCTCTGCAAGTGCGGGAGATATGTCTGATTATGTTAGCTATAAATACTTTTTAATTTCAGATAATGCTATTTCCCAAGACCATCAAATTGATGATTTAGGCTACCCAAATGCAACAAGTGAGCGTTTTGTGGCGATGAGAAATGTGGAAAGCCCAATACAAATTAATAAAGTTTTATATTATCCAAATGGATCTGACAACCAAAAATTATATAAGATCGATTTAGGGAGTATGAATTTACAAGAAGAGAAGGTATCCGATACGCGTGTGCAACATTTGTTTTATGCAAATGACTGGTTATATTTTAGTAACTATTCAAATGGTGGATATCTCTATAAAATGAAGTCGAATGGCACAAATAGTATGATGCTTGCCAATAAACGAGTGACAAAGATAACACGTGAAGGTAGCAATCTAGTAGCTTATAATAACAATGTTGAAATCTATCGTGAAAGTCTTCAAGAAAATCCTACTGATGATACGAAAATTAACCAAGTTACAGAATTGTCGAATCAAATCGTATTTCTAAGTAAAGATTTTAAATCGAAGGCAGAGCAACTATTTTCATTATTTGATAGTCTCTCACAATCTGAGCAATTACGACTATCAAATGGAGTACAGCAGCGCATTAAGCTCATAAGAGAGAAATATCAAAAAATGGAGTCGCTTACCTTTAATGACTCAACAGCTTGGACATCTGTGCCGAAGGTGAATGATGTAAAGAAGCCTTGGACAATCCAGTTAAGTCAAGAAGTGTTAAACACTCCTGAAAACTTAAAGCAAATTGTATTACTTGATATGTTTGGCGACCCAATAGATAGTTCTGTTCGAGTAGATGGTAAAAAAATTACGGTAACGCCAATGAACAATTATATAGAAGGTATCTCCTATACGCTTGTGATTAAATCAAATTTGAAAAACTCAAATAATCAAACGTTGGATAAAGGTATTCATTTACAATTTAAATATCAAAAATAATTTAAAAAAGTAAGGATAAAAATAAGAGCTTCGTAGACAAATTAGTCACGAGGCTTTATTTTTTTATGTTACGAGCTTGTAGTTTACAAGCGTTTGAAGTATTCAGAAGATGGTATTTCAACACTGCAATGCGACTCAATCGTTCAATTTCTTAAAAGGAAATTAATAATTATGTAACTTATTGAGGCTATGACAAGTCTACTTAAAAGGGATGTACTAATAGTGTGAAAGCACCCAAAATAATTTTTATAGAAAATATTCATGGTATTTTAGAATACCATTTGTTCTATATGAAGCTTTCGAAGGAGAAAGGCTAGCACTCTAGTACCGAATTCTACCCTTTTCGATATAAATCCCACATTTTAGGGGTTTTTCGTGTTAAGATGATAAAGACTATTGTAAGAGGAAAAAGGAGATTAAGATGTTTAAGAAACTAAGGACTACATGTATTGTATCAGCAGTTGCGTTGGCTACAATTTTACCTGGACAAGCGTCTGCAACAGCTACTAATAACAATGGAATTCAGATAAAAAACAATGTTTCGATTACGATTAATGGAGAGACGATTAGTGTTTATGACCCTATTTTAAATAAATCGGATTTCTTATTACTACCAATGCGTGCATTATATGAAGCGGTTGGTGCAAGTGTGGATTGGGATAAGGAAACGTTGACTGCATCGGCGATTCGCAATGGTAAGACGGTTGATTTAACGATCGATTCGATGACTGCTTTAATAGACGGAGAAGAGGTTGCAATGGATGTTGCGCCATTTATGTATAAAGATCGTACTTACATGCCATTACGTTTCGTCAGCGAAAACTTTGATGGTGTTGTTAATTGGGATGAGGCTACCCAATCGGTAGATATTACATTATCAGATGAAACAACAGCACCACCGCAGGAAGACCCGTATATCTTACATATCAATAACAAGCGTATTGTCATGAAAGATCAGATTGTTACAAAGGATGGAAGAACCTATTTACCTGCTAACTATATTTATGATTATTTAGATGATTCATCTGGCACATGGCAACCTGATGGCTCCTTCGAATTGCTAATTGGTGGGATGAGCTTTATTTTCAATGATAACAGCAATCAGGCTTTGATTAACAATGAAGCAGTGACAATGATCGAAAAGCCTTTTATACAAAAAGGTAAAATGTTTGTTCCTGCTAAGTTTCTTGTGGATGCATTAGGTGGGAATTTGCGCTATATCACTGATAAAAAAGAAATGTATATTTACGTATATCGCTACATGTATACTAGTTCTTTCCTTGAAAAGTCATACGGTACTACGTCATCCCCAGAGGTTGTTCCTTCTGCTCGTTTAGAAGGGGATCGTGATCTATTTATTAGTGATAATCCAGAAACATTAACACGCAAGCTTGTACCAATAAATAATGTAACACTTGCACAATATGATGTGAAACCAACGACAGCAATGAATAAGCACCGTGTCTTTGGCTGGCACTATAACACGCTAGGAACAGATGTCAATATTGGTATTACCGTTCAAAACAAGTCTACTACAGAGAGCATTAAAGTGACTGATTCGAAAGGCATTAACCAAAAAACAGGTAATAGCTGGGTAGGTCATGATATTGGTTTAACAATTGCTGATGCTGTATTAAATAATAAACTTAAAAAATCAGAGAGTAGTGGCATTGTTATCGCACCAGGTGAAACGAAGCTAATTGAAACATATGACCTACACTATGATTATATTATTGGTTTTTTACATGATCTAGATATTCAAGCAGTCAATGGTGGAAAGCCAGAGTATACGATTCGTACAGTGCTTTCAAAAGATAATACAGATTTAACAACAATCCAATCGAATCAGGTTGCGGTAGATGAGTATGCGAAACATCCAAGAGGCGCGTGGCCAAGTGCTACCATTCTAGCAGAGCTACCAGCCTATACAGTAGATTCTCCTGAGGTAGGCTATAACATTTCTAATGGCCGTACAGACCATCTACAAACGGCTGAAAATTCGCTTTCTCAAATTAATGGTGCGGTAGGAAATCCAGGTCACTTTGGTATGAACTATAAAGTGTCCATTCCAGTTGTCAATCCAACAGGCTCTACAAAAACGATTAAGCTGAAGCTAGCAGGTCGAGGAGGATTATACAGCGGAGCGATTAAGGTGAATGGCAAAGTGTATTTAGTGCCTTCTTTAAGAGTAGGGGCAGAGTATGTTGAATTACCAGATTTCAAGATGAAGGGTTCAAAAGATACGATTGAATTAGAGTTAATGCATGCTGGTGGCGTGAATCTTCCGGTAGCGATCTATGTAGAAACAAAATAAAAAAGTCACTGGCACGGGCCATGTGACATGGTACGTGCCATACTTTGAATTAATTCGGAGTGAAAAATGGCAAGAAAACTAATAACGATTATTGTAGTCCTATTCATGCTTACACTTACAGTTAGTCCCATCAATGGACAAGCTGCTGGTTTAGGCAATAAAGTCAGTGAAGTTAAAACAGAGGTTTCACCACAGGTAATACATTCACAGCAAAACTATACTTCAGGTTCTATACATCAGTTTGTAAATGTTTTAGATGTCAATTTAAATAATACATATACAAAACTAGAAATTGGTATGCCAAATCCTATTAATTCTTTAAAAACAACATCTGCTATGGCCAAGCAAAACACAGTTGATGGGCATCGCGTTGTTGGAGCGGTCAATGCCTCTTACTTTTTAGGAAATGGTATGCCTGCGAACTTGTTAGCAGAAAACAATGAAATTGTGAACTACGGTATTTTGGGAGATACATATGATAGCCCAACACAAAAACCAGTTGCATTTGGTTTATCGAAATCAGGGAAAGCGATAGCAGACTATTATTCTACGAATCTAACTTTCCAAGTGAATGGCAAAAGCTATCCTATTGATCTTATTAATAGTGAACGAGGAACAAATAAAAACGTTTTATATACACCTGAAAAAAGATCAACAGGGACAAATACATGGGGTGTAGAACTCGTTGTGTCGGGTGCTAGCCAAGATACAAACACTTTGCATTTTGGTGATCAGTTCTCGGGCACAGTTTCTCATGTAACAGCCTATGGAGCAGAAGGTAACTCGTCTGTACCAGCAGATGGCTTTGTCATCTCTGTACAAAATAAAGAATTAGCCGCTGAATTAAGTAGCATTACAGAAGGCACAAGCGTGGATGTCAGCTTATCAATCGATCAAAAATGGATGGATGCACAGTTCATTTTAGCTGCTGGACCAATGCTTGTACGTAACGGTAAAGTTGATATTTCCATGCCAACAAATTCAGGGTTTGCTTCCACACGAAGCCCACGTACAGCAGTAGCCATAGATGCTACAGGTACAAAGGTTTCTCTTGTGACAATTGATGGTCGCATAAGTGGTCATAGTAATGGTGTTAATTTATCAGATTTAGCTTCTCATTTAATTTCAATGGGTGCTTCTTCGGCTATTAACCTAGATGGAGGCGGCTCTACAGCAATGGTCGTGCGTAATCCAGGGGGGTATTTCGCCAATCTAGTGAATAGACCATCAGAGGGTAGTGAACGTCGTGTATCAGCGATTTTACAGGTGGTGAATACAGCGCCACCAGGGAAAGTAAAATCAATTACGTTAAGTAGTGTTGGTCAAGTAATGAAAGGTTCTTCTATTGATATGCAAGTTGCAAGTGCCTATGATCAATACTTGAATCCAATGACCATCAACTCAGCAAATATGAACTGGACAGTTGAAGGCAATATCGGCAAAATGGACGGTGCAACTTTCACAGCAACACAAAAAGGTGAAGGGAAAATTATCGGAGAGTATGAAGGTATTCGCACGTCTACAGCTGTGAAAGTAGTAGACCTAGCAGAAAAACCTATTGTACTAGATAGCTTCGATAATGCGTCTTCTTGGACAACCGAAACAGCGAAAGCCAATGCTTCATTAGCAAGCTCTAAAGAGTATGCTAGACAGGGAACTGCTAGCTTACAATTAAACTACGATTTCACAACAGCAGGCACAGGCACAAAAGCTGCCTATATGGTTGCGAAAACACCAATAGCTATGACAGGTCAGCCTAAAAATATCGGTCTTTGGGTATTTGGCGATGCTGGCAAGCATTGGCTAAGAGGCGTTGTCATTGATGGTGCTGGAACTAAGCATACAATTGATTTCACAAGCCAGGGCGGTTTAGACTGGAGTGGCTGGAAGTACGTGACAGCGGATATTCCAAGTGATCTACCACAGCCATTGAAATTCGAGCGTTTATATGTTGCTCAGCCAACAACTTCTCTTCAGAAGAAAGGTCAGCTGTATTTCGATCAATTACAAGCAGTTTATAAAGACAATCATGAAGAATTAGTTTATACAGATGTAACAAAAGGGCATTGGGCATTTTCAGAAATCCAAAGCTTATACGATAAATCTCTTATTAAAGGATACTCAAATGGAACGTTCAAACCAGAGGCATCCATTACACGTGCAGAGGCAGCTACAATCATTGCCAGAGCTCTAAATCTAACTACAACGAAGGATTCTAGCTTTAAAGATGTGAGTAAGAGCCATTATGCATACAGTGCTATTGCCGCAGTTGAGCAGGCTGGCATTATTAAAGGGCAAGAGGCAGGGAAGTTTAATCCAAACGGACAGCTTTCACGTGCAGAAATGTCTGCCATTTTAACAAGAGCCTATAAATTAACAGGTACAAGCAAAGTAAGCTTCTCAGATGTGAAATCAACACATTGGGCATACAGCCATATCCAAGCACTTGTGGCCAATGATTTAACTGGAGGCTTCCCAGATAACACATTTAGACCAGATGCACAAATTACACGTGCACAATTCGCAAGCTTCTTAAATAGATGCTTATCATTAAAATAAAGATTTTCTTTTGTAACAAAAAATCCGCCTAGTCCATAAAAGGACGAAGCGGATTTTTCAATTAGAAAACGATATATTTCACATATTGCTTCCAAGTTAGTTCTTTAAAATGACTCCATTGTATTTTCTCAACAGGCAATGTTCTGAAGGTATAGGATTCGATATTACGTTTCTCATTAGAGAGCATTGGCGTCCCTTCATCAACATAATCCATAAAAATAGCTGACTTAGCCGTATTAAATTGCACATTGACATCAATTAGCTGAATTTTGCCGTCCTGATTGATGATATAAAGCTTTTTGTTCCCTTTTTTAGCTGTGGCTAACCACGATTTATCGACTTTATAAGAATCGAATGCTTCGTTGACAATAATAGAGGCTTTACCAGTTGTCGAAAATGGGATGTCCTCTAGTGGTGCATCTTGCTGCAACGTTACTTCATAATTTGTTGGTTGCGGCAATGCTGCTGTTTTGGCTAGCTCATTTGCCCAAACTGTCTGATCGTCAGTAGCAATCGTTTGTTTTTCTAATACCACGCCAGATAGTTCATCTTTGACATGTTTCACTTTAAAATCAACAGTTTGTCCTTCCTGCACCTTTTGCCATTCTTTTTCTGATAAATAGGCATACATTGCTTTTTCATTGGAATAGATTTCAAAAGTTAGCGCACCAGCTTCTTCCTTGATCGCTGACACAATACCATCTATAGGGCTCACAATACCTTGACGAGATTGTATTTGTGTTATTTGGGCTTCAAGTAGCGCAATTTGACGATTCGTTTCAGCTATATGTCGATTTAACAGCGCAACTGCTGTCGATGCTGAATTTTGTTGAGCTAGCTCTAATTTTAGCGTTACGGATAGCTTGTCATTGATTTGATCCGTATTAATAGAGCTTTTTGGGTTAGAGCTGTCTCCGTACTCATCCTCAATTTGATCGATTGCATCTTGTAAATCATGTAATTCTGTTTCATAGGCCGTACGTTCAGATTCGAGTTTAGTTAACTCCTCATCCACCTCATCCGTTTTATAGGTAGCAAGTACATCATTCATCATCACTTCTTGGCCACGCTTTACATTCACAGCCGATAAGTTAGTGGCATCAGCAGTAATCGTGTATGTTTCAGCAGGTGCTACAATGGTTTCTTTATGAACCTGCTCTGTATTCGTGCCGACATACGCTTTTTGAAACTCATCGATAAAGTAGGATCGTGTCACACTGCTATTATCTTTAAAGACAAAATAAGCATTTATACCGATTACTAGCATTGCTAACACGATGGTCATCGTTGTCCATAGTCTTGTTTTAATAAATGCCATCATCCTAACCCCCTAGCAATCCATTCTTTAATTGGTAGCACACTGATTAAGCCAACAAAAAGGGCCATAAATAGCTGTACACCAATCAATTTGACTACTAACATTTTTCTACTAGCTTCTTCCTCCCATTTCGATAGGAAGAGATACTGTACAATAATGATTAAAACCGTTGTTACCGTCAACTGATTGATCGTAAATAATACGAAATCTGTTTCAATCACCTGTAAGGCAGCAGGAGCTAAGGAGAAGAAAGAAAACATGGTTGTATAGCCTACTGCATAGAAAACAGCAAAGAGGATTGCTTTTTCAATTAGTAGAAAGGCCACAACATAAAGCTGGACTCTTTTTATCCAAGTATAAGGAATGTCCGTTAATAGATGTAATAGATAGGTAACACCATAATAGTGGAAGCAAAAATAGACGATTGCCCATATAACGGCACCAAGCATCGAAAGTATACGTGCTACATAGTATTCATTTTGTAAATCCATTGCGAATAAGGAAGTTAAATTTTCTGTCCCCATGCCCCAATATTCGCGAGCAGCAAACAACAGGATGAAAAGAATGAACACCGTTAGTACTCTTTTTTTATATCCGATGACCTCGCCTTTCTCTACGATGCTAGTAAAGTAGGTAGGATTTTTTAAACTATGCCAGAACTTATAATGGTAAAACATTAAACAGCGTCCTTTCTTCCAAAATAGGATATCAAAGTTGTAGTATACACCTTGTAAAGATATTATGACATATGAAAATAGCTGTTTTTTTCCAATAAATTCATTGAAAAAACGCTTTCTCTCATTATATGTCGATTGGTGAAAATCTCATAACACCATTGTATAGTATAATTGAAATAACTTCCTGTTTTTCTAGCTAGTAATTTTGAAAAGTTACTTTTGATATGTCTGATTTTGTAAATGTATTAGAATGGCTTGAAATCAAGCAATTTACACCGATACTAAAGTCATAATTTCTAAATGAAAATGAACACAATCATTTTCCTATACATAAACGATGAAAGGGTGGTTCGATTGAATCGAAAATTGACAGCAGGAGTCATAACAGGTCTTTTATTGGCACCTACGACTATAGCCAATGCACAGGAAAATGATGCACAATCCCGCGTTACAACGCAAACAGAGCAGGTTGCCTATACGAATGAAATAGCGGCTGCAACGACAAGAGAACAGCTTATTGCACAATTTGGTAAGCTGTCGGAGAATTCAACGTCTGATGAGATGACGATAGCACAGGGTGATATAAAGGTTGTCCAAAATTCAGGTGATTTTAATGCGGATGAGAAAGTATTCATTCAGGCGAAATATGATTATATTGTGGAGCAACGTCGATTATTAAGTGTACTAAAAAATATTGGGGATAGAATTGGTACTGTTTCGTATTCCAGTCAGACATTTCTTGAGACTGTTGCAAGTATAGAAGATGACTATGAAGCGTTTTTAGGGAAAGATACAACAGCCGATTCATATTTATATGCACAAGACCAATTCAAAAAGGCTGTTGAGGCAGCGCTTCTCAACAATGCTAGTAACATTGCCTCAACTATTCGCGGCACATCGTTACAATATGGTTATGATGACAATGCACGTAATACCTATTTTAAAAATAAAGCAGATATTGCAAAACTATCTAAATTAACTGATGATGCAGCTGTCATTACACCGCTTACTATAGATTTGAAAAACTTAGTGGACCTATTAACTAATTCTTCGGATTATGCCGCCATCTCGACGGCATTAGAAAAGTTCACAACTGCCTATAATGTATTAACTACAGATCAAAAGAAAGTAATTGAAGCATACAATCCAAATGATGATAAGGTTACACCTTTTAAAAAGTATAAGGATGCCTTGTCAGGTTTGTCTGCTGTAGAAAAAGTGACTTCCAGCATTGCACAGTTAAAAGGTAAGCAGCCTGCAGATTTCACTTCAGCCTCAAGCTTTATTAGTGCTGTAGCTGCTGTTGAGAAAGCCTACAATAATCTGGATGCTGCCTCAAAACAATTATTAAAAACAGAATATGATAGTATTGCACAATATCTTCAGGCAGCAAATATTTCGAAAAGCATTTCAGGGCTGCGTGTATCCAAAGAAGAGTCTTATCGTACCGCAGTTACTGGACTAAAAACAGAACATGATAACCTAACAATTGAAAAAGGGTTTGTTAAAAACGCGATCGAATTACATTCAGCAATAGCCAATATTACTGTAGCTGAAAGTATCGAAGATCTTATAAAATTGATTGGTACTAAAGCAGATAGTGAAAAAGTAGCTGCCATTAAAGCAGCGCGTGCAGCTTATGATAATCCATCTGCTCCAACTGGAACAACAATCAATCCAAGCAATGTAAAAAAAATCGTCAATAATTTAGCAGAGTTAACATCTTGGGAGAAAAATTTAGGTGCTGGCTTAAAGGTAGATAAGTTAATTGATAGCCTAGATCCAACTGCAAAAACTTTTGAAAGTAAGACGCTCTCAGCTTGGGCAGCCTTTAACAAGCTGAATGATAATGATAAAAAGTTAGTGCAAGGAGCTGCAAAACTAACACTGTTTCAAAAATACGCTGATGTATCAAAAAGAATTGCTACATTAAAACCTACTGCTGAATACAACACACAGCTTGCTGAATTAAAAACCCTAGTAGATCAATTAGATGCTACAGGTAGTGAAAATGAAGCAGCTCTTAATAGCTTGAAAACAAAGTTAACAGAAGAATTAAAGGCTTTGACAGATGAAGAAACAGCTGTAGAACAGGTTAAAGAGAAAATTACGAATCTTGGTGCGTCCACGAATGTGGCAATTGAAGAAATACTGGCTGCACGCTCAGCTTATAATGCATTATCAACGACAGCTAAAAAGCGAGTAACGAATATTAAAGTGTTAACAGATTTAGAGAAATCCTATAAATCGGTTGTTAATGTCATCTCTCTTTTTGAAAAGCTAGATTCAACTTCTAAAAGCTATATTTCTAAAGCAAAATCAGCTTATACGGCTTATGCGAAGCTAGATGATAAGAATAAGACATTTGTACAAAATTATAAAGATTTAAAAGATGTTATTCCTGCAATTGACGTAATGGTGCAAATTAGTGCATTAAATACATCTAAAAAAACGTATAAAGATGATGTGGCAAAAGCAGATGAAGCGTTTAATAAATTGGGTGAATCTCTTAAGGTAAAGGTAGTAAACAGCGAGGACCTAACAAAAGCACAGGGCTATATCAATACGGCCAAGGCATTTGATGACCGTATTATAGCATTAGCAAATGAAGGACCTGATACATTTGTCAAAAAGGTAGCCGATCTGACAGCTGAATATAAAGCAATGGATAAAAACGCACAGAAGCTAGTGGAGCAAGCTAAAATGTTAAGCTCCTACGAGAAGGATAACAAAGCGGTAATCAAGGTTATTCAAATGATTGATGCCTTAAATCCAACAAATAAGGATTATACAAAAAAGGTTCTTGATGCTCGTAAAGCCTATAATGCACTTGATCAAGTTTCCCAAAAGCGTGTGACAAACTATGCTAATCTCACTGCTGTTGAGGATGTTGCTTCCTTGATTGGTCTCATTGCTTCATTAAAGCCTACTAGTAAAACATTCTATCAAGATATGAAAACAGCGCGTGAGCTTTATGATGCGTTGCCAGAACAGAAGCAGCAAGCAATTGTAAACTATGATGCACTGGTAGCAGCAGAAAATGAACAGGGCTTAGCACAGAGCGTGGTTGAGCTTATAAACTTAACAGAAGTGCAGGATGCCGACTATTTAACGAAACTAATGAATGCGCGTGTAGCATATGATAAGCTGTCATCTAACCAAAAGAAATTAGTGACGAATATTAAAGATCTAACAACACGTGAGAAAGCTGTTAAACCAATTTTAAGTGTGATGGTTCAAATTAATGAGTTAGATCCAGAATCAAAAAGCTTTGTTAGTAAGGTAAGCTCAGCACGTAAAGCTTATGATAAACTATCGAAAGATCAAAAAAAATATATCGACAATATTGATATTCTGTTAAAGTTTGAGCCTGTGTCCAATGTGATGGAATTGATTAGTAAACTAAAATCTTCAAGTAACACCTTCCTTCAAGATACGTCACGAGCACGCTCACTTTACGATGCGCTACCTGACGATATGAAGCAATATGTAACAAACTACTACTTATTGCAAGCAGCGGAGTCTAGTATTTTAGGTGCTGGTAATGTCATGCAAATGATTGATGGTTTACCATCTGTTGATCCAAAGCAATATGTAAAACGCATTCAAGAAATCCGTGCTGCTTACAATGCTTTACCAAAGGATCAGCAACGAGCTGTTCAAAATTATCAAGTACTACAAGATCAAGAAAAGCTAATAAAGCCTGTAATAAGTATTGTAGAAGATATAGATCGATTGCTAACGGCAAAAGATATGAATAGTCAATACCAAAAGATTTTAAAAGCGTATGATAAACTCAATGCTGATCAACGACGCTATGTTTATAACGACCAACTATTGCTTTCACTAGATAGTGTTATAAAGGTTTATAATAATATTGCTAAATTGAATCCAAAGGATAAATATTACTTTGGCATGGTGGAAGCGGCGCGTAAAGAGTATGATAGTTTGAATACGACAGATAAACAGCGTATCTCCAACTATTCTATTTTACTCGAAGCAGAGAAAAGTTTAGCCGATGTGAAGAAGGTTGTAGAGATCATAGCAGGACTTTCTCCAAGTTCTTCGACATATATTGAAGATGTGGCGAATGCCGTTGCGGCTTATAAGGCATTGGACTCTAAAATTAAAGGACAAGTCATTAATGAGGATGTCTTAAAGCAGGCTGAAAAAGATGTGGCTGCCGTTCTCAAAGTTGTTCAAGCTATCGGAAACATTGATCCAGACAGCTCATCATTTGAGAAAAAGGTGCTAGCTGCTCAAAAAGATTATAGTAATTTGTCGATTGAGCAACAGGGCTTAGTGTATAATTACCGCATTCTAGAAGACTATCTTAAAATGATTCAATAGTATGATAAAAAAGGAGTTTTCCCAATGATTATTACGGGAAAACTCCTTTTATAAGTAAGAAAAAGTGGACCTTAATATTATTTTCCAAAAAAGTGAAACTATATCATTTGAATTTCGTATCTTATAGTATAAATGGTCGCTTTGATTGGGAGGTACCATTTGATACATATTCATTTTGCCAACGTGAGGAGGTAGCCCTGTTGAAAAAATTACTTAGTATAATGGTACTTTCAATAGCTGCAACCGTAGGAAGTTTAACTAGTTTTAGTCAAGTCGAAGCAGCATCTGCAAAGGCTGTAGATGTGACAAATTCATACTGGGCAAATGCCTCAATTCAACATATGCTCACTAAACAATATATGACTACATATAACGATAACACTTTTAAGCCTGAGCAAGCTATTACAAGGGCAGAGGCTGCTGCTGCTATTGCACGCTCTCTTCAAACAAACATTGACATTGAAAACCCTGTAAAATTTAAGGATGTTCCTACAACACATCCTTATTACAAGGAAATTTGTCAGCTTGTTAAACTAGGAGTCATTCAAAAAAGTGATGCCTTTCAACCAGAAGAGCCTTTAAAGCGTATGCAGGTGGCAAAAATGCTAGCACTTGCGTATCAGTTTAAAGTAGATAGCAAAAATAATAGCCAGTTTGCAGATATTACACGTACTCATTGGGCAAAAGATTATATCGAATCCTTAGCAGATATCGGCATTATCGGTGGAGTGGATGCTAAACATTTTGCTCCTGACCAAATGGTAACACGCGCTCAGTTTGCTGTTTTTGTTGAGCGGAGCATTGTTTTTCAGCAAAAAATTAAGGCATTGGAAGTAGCTTATGACTATCTTGCAAAGGATTATATCCCAACTGTAAACCTTTCTTCCGAGTGGTCTAAAAAGGTGATTGAATTAATTAATGTTGAAAGACAGAAGAATAAGCTGGAACCTGTTGTCTATGATTCAGAGCTGACACAAATCGCTATTATCAAAGCACAGGACATGGTAAAGCGTCATTATTTTGAACACGTTTCTCCATATTATGGGGCACCTTGGGATTTAGCGACATTATTTGATTACAACTATACAAGTTTTGGAGAGAATATTGCTAGAAATATTAAAACGCCAGAAGTTGCAGTAAAGGCATGGATGGCTTCTCCAAGTCATCGAGATAATATTTTAAAAGAACATTATACAAATACGGGTGTTGCAATAGCACAGGATAGCAAAGGAAATTACTATTGGGTTCAAATGTTCTCTAGTCAATAAGTTGTTGTGTAACAAAGAATCGCTAATATTACAGAAATGTTACGAAAGTTCCAAATTACGATAAAAAAATCCCCCTTTTAACGCTGGAAATACCACCAAACGTTGGTATTACAGCGTTTTTTTGCTGTCTAAAACCGTTACACAATTGAAAAATAACATGAGCCTCTTTTGTGATAGTCTATGTATAGGCAAAAAAGTTTTGAGAGGGGTATAACAAAAGTATGAATAAGAAATGGTTATTACCGATTTTTGCATCTTTTATGTTATTTTCAACTACTAATATTAATACTGCTGAAGCAGCGTCTAAAGCAGATTTAACTGATACAGCTTCTAAATATTTAGGTGTTCCATATAAATACGGCGGTACAACAACAAGCGGTTTTGATTGCTCAGGCTTTACTTCTAAAGTATTTTCAGACTTAGGCATTCAATTAAACCGTACGTCAGGATCACAATATCAACAAGGTACTGCAGTTGCAAAGAGTGATCTTCAAGTTGGCGATTTAGTATTTTTCAATACAAGTGGTAGTGGGATTTCACATGTGGGGATATACATAGGTGATGGTAAAATGATCCACTCTCAAACTGGTCAAGGTGTAAGCTACTCAAATGTTAATGACCCATATTATTGGGGTGATCGTTATGTAGGTGCAAAACGCGTGGCAACATTTGATGCTCAACAACAAGCTGAAGTAAAGCAAGCAGCTATTGACTTTTCTGTATATGCTTCTCGTGCAGAGGTAGCAGTACAAATTGCAAAAGCTTTAAACTTAGATACATCTGATACTACTACTAGTTTCGTTGATGTAAAACCTACATATGCTCACGCAGGTGCTATTGCAGCTGTAGCTAAATTAGGTATCTTTGAAGGCGATGCAAATGGTAAATTCAACCCGTCTTCACCAATTACGCGTGCGCAAATTGCTAAAGTATTAGTGCTAGCATTTGGCCTTGAAAACAATGGTGGAAGTGTAACATTTAGTGATGTACCTCAAAAGAGCTGGGCTAATGAGTATGTGTCTACTCTAGCATCAAATGGCATTACAAATGGTGACGGAGATGGTAGCTTCGGTTCTGATGAATTACTAAAAATCGAACAATTAAAAGTATTTATTGAAAGAATTCAACAATAAGTTCATAAAGTTAACACTTTAATTGTGTCATAGATTGCAAGAAATGATCTTTTGAATAGCGTATAATGGAAGAAGGGTTTGCAATAGCAGACTCTTCTATTTTTATGATAATTTTGTAGGAAAGGATGTGAATTGGAAAATTAAATTTTAACAGTTCTATTGTATGATGCTTTATTTAGCTAATTTTGTTAAAATGGACACGTTAAGAGAACAAGAAGGGAGGAAATAAGACATTGAACATCAAAAAAATTAGTCTTATCTTGTGCGTCTTATTCATTTCGGCTTCTATGTTTACGATACATAGTGCAAGTGTCAGTGCAGCTAACAATTCGAATATAACATTTGAAGATGTTACTAAAAATCACCCAGCATATGAAGAAATCAATTATTTAGTAAATTTGGGGGTAATTCAAGGTTACTTTGTGAATGGTAAAAGAGTCTTTGGCCCAAATAATAGTGTAACAAGAGGACAAGCAGCTAAAATGGTTGTTGTGGCCTCTGGTAATAAACCATTAATTGTAAATAAATCTAGCTTTTCAGATGTTACAGTCGGCACTGAAATGTCAGGTTACATAGAACGTGCTGTACAGCTAGGATTTTTCGACAAAAATATAAAAGGCCAATTCTTACCAAATAAGCCTCTAACTCGTGGAGAAATGAGTTATGTATTAACAAAGGCTTTTAATTTAGATACTAGTGAGTATGAGGGGATCGACTCACCATTTACTGATGTAGGAATCACACACGAATATGTGAAATACATCAATACAATCTATTATAATGGTATTACAAACGGAACAGGTAATACGTATTTACCAAATGGCACTGTAACACGTTCACAATTCTCATTATTCGTTGCACGTGCAAACAGTGAAAAATATCGATTAGAGCTTCCTGTAAAAGGTGTACAAGTTCCAGATACATCACAAGTCATTGGCTTAGTGAAGGTCACTACTGATGGGTTAAACATCCGTAAATCAAAAGATTCTACTTCAAGTACGAACATTGTAGGTAAAGTCAATACAGGCGGTAAATTATCAGTTTACGCTGTTGAAAGTAATTGGCTAAAGGTTACTTATAAAGGGGCATATGCCTATGTTTATAAGCAATATGCAGAATTTGTAGATGCAGATGGCAATGAGTTAGGAACAGTCGAAAAAGAAGTAACGACAAAAAATGCTATCAATTTATATGTGAAGCCTACTTCTTCAGCAAAAGTAATTTCATCAATTAAAGCGAATGAAAAGCTTCCTGTTTACAAAACAATTGGTGGCTACTACTTAACACAAGTAAATGGTTTACCTGGCTATATTGTAGCGAGTAGCACTACAGATACTGTGGAAGAAGAAAAGCCAAATCCAAATCCAGATCCAGATCCTACACCACCACCAGCTTCAGGTGATGTGCTTGGAAGAGTAACGGTTGATAACTTAAATGTTCGCAGTCAAAGTAACTCTACATCAGCTGTGTTATTTAAGTTGAACAAAGGAGAGTATGTCCAAGTTAATAGCATCAATGGTTACTGGGTAGAAATCACTTATAATGGCCAAACAGGTTATGTTCACAAGTCTTATTTGAAACTATTAAATCAAACAGCTAAACCTTTACAAAATCGTATTATCATCCTAGACCCAGGTCACGGTGGTAAAGATCCAGGTACTGTAAAGGGCTCTGCTTCTGAAAAGAACATTACACTAAAAGTCAGCACACAAGTGAAGCAATTACTAGAGAATGCTGGTGCAAAAGTTTATATGACACGTACTGGTGATACGTATCCATCATTACAAGATCGCGTAGACTTTACTCAAGCAAACTATGGTGAGATTTTCGTGAGTGTTCATGTCAACTCTGCTGCTAATACGTCAGCGTCAGGTACTGAAACATATTATGCAATATCTACAGGAGATATGTATCAGGAAGACATTGATTTAGCGACTTATGTTAATAATCAAATTGTCAACAATTTAAATATGAAAAACCGTGGTGTCAAGCAAGAGCAATACTACGTAATTCGTAATATGGTGATCCCGTCCATTCTAGTGGAACTTGGTTTCTTAACGAATGCAGAGGATAACAGTAAAATGACAAATGATCAATACGTTAAGTTATTTGCAGAATCTATTTATAATGGTATTTTGCAATACTATAAAAAACAATAAGTGATGAAGAGACGATTCCAAAGCTGTACTAGCCTTTGGAATCGTTTTTCTTATTCTCTATATACCCTACATTAGAGAAAGACAAACAAATCATTTCATGTTGTTGAAAAAAGATCATGTCACTAGCAGAAAAAGAGGGGGGTTGGTTACCGTTCCACCAACGTTCTTTCCAGGGGGCGTCCGATGAACCGCTTCACTCACTTCCGTTCGCTCCAGGGTCTCATCTGTAACGCCTAAATCCCCTAGGAGTGACGCTGGCTCCACTACTATCAACCATCCTGTAAAAGTGTCTTTTCCTTGTCTTTCATACTAGCCGAAGCGATCAAAGTAGCCCATTATTTGTATAATTAGAGAAAGGATAGACTCTTATTTTCAATGTGGAGAAGTAATTCATTACGACACCCCTCCATAAAATGAGTAGTGAACACCTTTACTAAAAAGTTAGTGGGTTGGAGTGGAAGGCTACTTGACTCCCGTGGATAGCGAGACAGGCGGGCCCCTGCACGGAGCAGTAGCGGAGGAAGCGGCTCGGCGCTCGCCCACAGGAAAGCAAGTAGCCTGTAACGGAAACCCTTCATCTTTCACAAAAATTTTATTGATGGTTTTGTTTCTCAACACTAAAAAATGGCTGCCTCAATTAGAAGAGGCAGCCATTTACTGTTATTTCACGGTATTAATGAATTTAATGTAATCCTTACTAATATATCCTGGTTCAGTGTTTAGTTTATCCGAAACAACTTGATACCAACCGTTTGAGCTTGTATCTGTGACGATGACCGGCATATTACTTTTACTAAATGTGAAGAGTGGACTTTGACTTGTTGATGCATCTGCACGAACATTCAGTCCAGCAGTTGTTGTAAGTGCAATTTTATAAGGATTATTCGCATCTTTAAAGCCTAAAGCTTTTTCTGCACGATAATAATGTCCAGCAATTTTGGCGCCCCAGAATGGATCTGAAGCGTATTTTACGTTGAAGCCAATAGCCTTAGAGCCAACAACTGCGCCATTCGTATAACGTCCACCTGGCGTGATATAATTTGGCTGTAAGAATTTTTCAACCAACTCATTAATATTAGCTTCGACACTATCAAACTTCTTGTTCAGTGGATTTGTATCATAGACATATAATCCAAATAGATTGTTTAGGTTTTGAGCGTGATCACTCATACCATAGGCACTCTCATGCTGTGCTAGAGATAAAATAAGCATAGCATTGATATGAGAATTTGCTTCCACGTCTTTTAATACAGAACCTAAGCCAAGTAGCTTACTTTTAGTTGTGGCATTTTTATAAATCGAAGCACCAGAGCTTTCAACCTCTGCTAATTTTTCCACAATATATTGATCTAGCTCTTCTACTGTATATTGAGTTGTTGCACGGGCTGGTAAGAATTGATAGTAGTTATAGGCTTCTCCTTTTGAAGAACCATCAGCATTGGTAAAGTTAATGCCATCCCAGCTAAAGTATTTCTCACCCTGCTTCATAAAGCTAGGTGCCTTGCCATACACGTAACTAGCTGAATATTTATTTGTTTTATAATCATATAAGGTATGTTTTATTTCACCATATTCATTTGTGTAATAAGAACGGCCTTTCACTAAAGTAGAAGGAATTAAGTTAACGTCTGCCTGCTTTAAATAGCCAGTATGACCAGCTAAGCGTACTTTTACTTGTGTGGCATCACTACCTAGATACTCCATTTCTGTATTACCAGCAACTGCGATTTGATCCTTTATGGTTTCAGAATTCAGTGCCACATAATTATTCGTTACAACATAACCTGAAGTCATTTTGATAATTTTATTATTTTGAGTAATCACTAAAGAATTATTCGTCATCGCTTTTTCAGCTGCTTCAAAGCTAGTAAAGGTTTGCTTGTCTACTAGATTACCATTTGAAATTTCTTTGACGATATATGCGGTAGTATTACCGTTATTACCAGTATTATTATTGTTCTCATTATTATTAGTATTACCGTTATTCTCGGAGTTACCGTTGTTTTCATTTTTACCAGCGTCAACCTGATCAGCAAGAAGGATTAATCGTAAGATAAATGTTGACGCTTCACCAATTGTGGCATTGTCTCTAGGTAAAAACATGCCATTGGAGCTTCCTTTAATAAGTCCTAATTGTGCACCGATTGCAACATCTTGACGGAAATCTTTAAAAATAGTGGTATTGTCTTTGAAGGTAATAGAAGAAGTACCTTTTGGTATTTTTAAATAATCAACAGCTCTGATTAGCATAACTGCCATATGCTCTCTTGAAATACGGTCATCCGGCTTAAATGAGCCATCCGTATAGCCAGTAATAATTCCAGCAGTAGCAGCAAGCTTAATTTCATTTGCAAATAAATATGTGTCTGAGACATCTGTAAACGTTATCTCGTTCTTTGCGTCCAAATCTAACGCTTTTGCTATGTATGTGGCGAATTCACCGCGTGTCACCGTAGCATTTGGACGATAGCTACCATTTGCATCTTTCAGCAATGCATCTTTCTGAATTAAATAGCGCAGACCACTCTCGTGCATATGTCCTGATAGCTCATCTGCATAGACCGATTGGGGTTGCCAAATGACTAGACTAACAAGCATCATGAGCAACATAAAAATTGATAGTTTTTTCATAGTTTTACCCTCCTAAACTGATATCATTTTAACAAAGTTACACAATCAAGATAAGGGTCAAATGTTAGAAATACCATAAAATATACCAGCCTTTTATAGGCAATAAGTATGCTTTTATATTTTGATGGGAGAGTTAGTTTAAAATAGGGGAGGGGAAGTGAATCGAAATTCACATGAGTTTCTTCTATTATATATGTCCTTTGTGTTGTCCATAAAAATAATGCCGTACATTGTGTGCTAAGAAACAATGTACGGCATTTTATTGGGATAATAATTAAAGCATTTCTGAAGTTGTTTTTGCTTGCATATGCAGTTGTAGGTAGTCTGGGCCACCTGCTTTTGAATCTGTACCTGACATGTTGAAGCCACCAAATGGTTGGTAACCAACGATTGCGCCTGTACAGCCACGGTTGAAGTAAAGGTTTCCTACATGGAATTCTTCACGCGCTTTTTCTAGGTTCACACGGTTAGTTGTGATAACAGCACCTGTTAAACCGTATTCTGTATCGTTTGCAATTTCAATTGCGTGATCGAAATCTTTTGCTTTTGCAATCGCTACGACTGGTCCGAAGATTTCTTCTTTCATAATACGTGCAGAAGGCTCTACGTCCGCGAATACAGTTGGTTGTACGAAGTAACCGACTGTATCATCCGCTGTACCACCAGCTACTAGGCGACCTTCGCCTTTACCGATTTCGATGTATTCCGTAATTTTATTGAATGCTGCTTGGTCGATTACTGTTGCCATGAAATTGCTGAAATCTGTTGGATCTCCCACTGTTAGAGCGTTTGTTAACTCTTCTACACGGTTCACCACTTGGTCATATACATCTTCTACGATAACAGCACGAGAACATGCTGAACATTTTTGACCAGAGAAGCCAAATGCTGATTTCACGATCGATTGTGCAGCTAATTCTAAATCTGCTTCTTTATCGACTACGATTGTATCTTTACCGCCCATTTCAGCGATAACGCGTTTAATCCAAATTTGACCGTCATTTAACACAGATGCACGTTGGTTGATACGTAAGCCAACATCACGTGAACCAGTGAAGCTGATAAAACGAGTTTTTGGATGATCAACTAAGTAGTCACCTACTTCAGCACCAGAACCTGGTACGAAGTTCACTGCACCTGCTGGAAGGCCTGCTTCTTCTAATACTTCGATAAATTTATACGCCACAACTGGAGTTGTTGAAGCTGGTTTTAATAAAACTGTGTTCCCTGTTACTAAAGCTGCTACTGTTGTACCAGCCATAATTGCAAATGGGAAGTTCCAAGGAGAAATGACGATACCAATTCCTAGTGGAATATAGTCATAACGGTTGTACTCACCTGGACGGCTTTCTACTGGTTGACCGTTTTTAATGCGTAGCATTTGGCGACCATAGTATTCCAAGAAGTCGATTGCTTCCGCTGTATCTGCATCTGCCTCTGCCCATGGTTTCCCAGCTTCTTTTGTTAATAAAGCAGAGAATTCATGTTTACGACGACGAATGATCGCTGCTGCTTTGAATAAAACGTCCGCACGAATCGCTGGATCAACTTTTTTCCAAGTTTTGAATGTTTCATCTGCCGCTTGCATCGCTTTTTCAGCTAAATCTTTGCTTGCTTTCGAAACGCGACCAATGACTTCTGTTTTCTTTGCAGGATTGTACGAAACGATTTTATCTTCTGTTGTAATGCGCTCGCCACCAATAATTAGTGGGTAGTCTTGACCTAAGTAACCTTCAACTTTATTTAAAGCCTCTACATAAGCATTGTAGTTTGCCTCTTGTGAAAAATCTGTGAATGGTTCGTGTTTGTATGGAATCATGTCAGTTTCCTCCCCATGGATAAGTGGTGCCAAATGATTATGCACCTTTTTAGATTGTGTTAATTATATAATGCAATATAATTTGGCATTAATCAACTCAAATTTTAAAACTTTTTTAATTTTTGCATCTGCTTTTCATATTGGTGTTAGAATAAGCTTAATGGAATACAGGAGGACAAGATGGATAATAATGTACTACTAAGTATTTATAAATACGTCATTGAAAAAGGCGATATGGGAATTTGCGTGGTAGACACTGAGGGCAAATTGCTTATATACAATAAAAAAATGAGAGAATTAGAAGGCGTTAATGAGGATGAATTTGAGGAGAGGCGAGCCTTAGAGATCATTGATTTTGAAATCGAAAAAAGTGATATTTATAAGGTCCTCAGCTCTGAAACGCCAGTGCACAATATAAAAAAAACGTATTGGAATAAAAAAAATCAAGAAGTGACCTACATAAGCAATATTTATCCGTTGCACTATGAAGGCTCTTTAATAGGCGCTGTGGAATTTGCCCGAGATATTACACAGCTTGAATACATGATGTATCAGCCATTAAGAAGGTATGGCGCACCATTGACATTTGACATCATCACGGCAGTATCACCAGTCATGAAGGATGTCATTGAAAAGGCAAAGATTGTGGCGCTAAGTAGAATGCCTGTTGTATTAATAGGGGAATCAGGTACTGGGATTGATATGGTTGCAGAGGGAATTCATCATGATCTAAAGGTGCAAAATGATATGTTTATTGCTTTAATTTGCCGTCGAGATGAGAAAACGGTATTAAAGCAATTTGAAAAATATATTGTGGAAAAGGAGAAAATAACCTTCTTTGCTGAGCGCATCGAATATTTATCTCTAGAAGCACAAGAAAAGATTGTTGAACTTTTCAATAATCATCCGAATCATCAGCATGTTTTAATTGCTAGTGTTGGTAAAGATCCAATTGATTTAATTCAAAAGCACGAGCTATCCAAAAAGCTTTACCGACTTTTTTCAGGTATTACGATTTATGTGCCTCCTTTACGAGAAAGAAAAGAAGATATTATGCCTTTTATCGATGATTATTTCAAAAGGCATCGTGATAGCTTTGGCTCATCTATTCAAGGGCTTTCAGAAGAAGTGCGAGATACTTTTTTAAAATATGATTGGCCTGGGAATTTAAAGGAATTAGAAGTCCTGTTGGATGAAATTACCTCATTGATCACCAATGAAACAATCGTTGAATCACATATGCTACCTGTGCATTTCAAATGGAAAATCCAAAGCTCTTGTGAGGAGACGGAAAAAGAGGTTTCTACGAGTGATTTGTTTGTTATTAAAAATCAACAGGATATTCGACCGTTAGATGTCTATATGAAAGAGGTAGAGGAGTACTATATTTCGAAGGCATTGGACTTTCATCAAGGGAATATTTCCAAAACGGCTGCTGCATTGGGGATTCGTCGACAAAGTTTACAGTATCGTGTTAAAAACTATAAGCTCAATAAAAAAAGCGAAAACATTGATTAACGATGTTTTCGCTTTTTTTGGATAGGTTCCCGAAAGTGAAGGATAGAACTATCTAACTGATGGTTAGAATTACTAAACTGATGGATAGCTCTCAGCTTGTGTAATTATTTACCTTTTTTTGAAAGGCGACCAAGGGCAAATGCTGCGGCTCCTAATCCAATTGCCATGTTCGTTTTTTTGTTAAACACTTGTTTTGTTACAAGTGCTACGTTTTGCGGACGCTCTGCTAAACGACGCATGAAGTAACCGTACCAATCATTACCAAATGGAAGGTATGTGCAGAAGTTATAACCTTCACGTGCAAGATCTAGCTGCATTTCTTTACGGAAACCATATAGCATTTGGAATTCGAATTTTTCATTTGGAATATTGTGTTGTTTCACAAATTGTTTTACATGGTTGATCACATTATGGTCGTGTGTAGCGATTGAAGTAAATTTACCATGTAACAAATGATATTCAATTAGTTTTAAGTAATTATGGTCAATATCAGTTTTTGATTGGTATGCCACATTTTCAGGTTCTTTGTAAGCACCTTTTACAATACGTAAACGGAAGTTTTTATATTTCTCAATATTTTCCTCTGATTCGAAGAAGTAAGCTTGAATAACTGTCCCTACGTTATCATACTCTTTGTGTAATTCCTCTAATAATTCAAAAGAGCTATGTAAACGCTCGTAGTTTTCCATATCAAAATTCACGAAAACATTATATTGATGTGCAAGAGCTACGATTTCTTTTAAGTTTTCATAGCAAAATGCATAATCAATATCTAAACCTAATTGTGAAGGTTTAAGAGAGATGTGTGCATCAAGCTGTTCATCATGAATAGCTTGTACAACAGCTAAAATATTATTTTTGGCAGCAGTTGCCTCTGATTTTTCGTAGACGAACTCGCCTAGATTATCGACAGTACAAGAAATATTAGCCTTGTTTAATTCTTTAATCGATTGCACAACTTCTGGTAAACTTGTACCAGCAACAACACTTTGGGCACCCATTTTTAAACCATATTTTTGTGCAGCGCTGTTTAATAATTTGTTCTCTGATAAATAAATGAAAAAGTCACGTAATACCATCATATGCCTCCAATAATGAAAATTTTAAATTCTTGGCGATTATAACACTTTTTTTGAAAAGTAAAATGGTTTGATTTTCAGAAAAAAATTTTTTGACAGCTAGTTAGAGAGATAAAACTATTGCAGTCATTGACTTTTTCGTAGTAAAAATACAATTTAAAAAAATTTTTTTCAAAAAAAAGGACTTTTCAAAATTATAGATTTGCTTTATGTTGGTTGTTATATGTCTTAATTTGGGCATATGTATGATATAGGTGTTTTAGAGAGTAGTTTTACTTGAATGGCACGATAGTATTTAGAAATCTCAATATAGATTTATTGCTATTTCAATATAATTTATTAACTAAATAATAGTGGATATCTTAGAAGCGATTCTTAGGTATCCACTTTTGCATTTTTCAATCTAAATATCATATTAATAGTAGTTTATAGTAAAAAAAAACAGGGTGTATTATAATGAAATGGTATATAATCAAGATTAAATTATGTACGTTTTGTGAATTTATAGTTACTTTTGATTTAGAATAGTGTGTCTATATAAGCAATACAAAAGGGAATATGACTACTCTAAACTAAGATAAGGTGGAAAGTATGGCAAGAGGCAGAAAATTTAATTCAAATGGAGAACAAAGCAAACAACTATTACTTGAAAAAGCGATAGAGCTATTTTCTGATAAAGGTTATCATCACACAAAAATTAGTGACATTGTAAAGGCTGCCAATGTAACTCAGCCTACTTTTTATCTCTATTTTAAAAGCAAGGATGCCCTTTATAACGATTTGAATATGCAATTCCAAAGCGGATTCTTTGCAGTAATGAATAATAAGTCTACTGACATTATTGAAAACGGATTACAGGGTTTTGTCACACTACTAGAGCAAAAGTTATTGAACCTGTTTGTTTATATTATTGAAAATCCTGAATTAACTAAAATAGGTTTTGTTGAATCCAAGCAAGCCCATTTAGTAAAAAACCAACTGACACAACAATTGATCCACCTTATTTATCTACATGATTGTGACAAAGATCTTCTACTGTATAGTGTGGATATAAAAATAATGATAGATAGTTTGGTAGGGTCAATAGAAAGACTAATCATAACGAATTTATTAGAAGAAAAAAGATTACCTGCAGAACTTGCAAATGATATTGTACAATTATATTTTTGGAAAACTAAAGAAGTGATATAAAAAATCCTGTCATCGATTCTTATTATCGATGACAGGATTTTTTAATTGTTTATTCTTATATGCTGATAGTAGCCTTTTTGATCTTTGCTCCTAGGGTGAATAAGTAGCATATATTCCTGATCCGCTGATAAAGCACTCTTAGGTGTAACTGTTATTGAACGCCCTTCAATTTTAACTGTTACGGGTACTTCCTTAGCTCCTAAAGCAACCAGTTGAATGTTGCTCTTGGCGATTTGTGAAGTAAGTGCTGAAGGGAATTTCACTGTGAATTTTTCCGTATCAGCAATACTTTTTACAGTAGAGAGTTGTTTATATTTAGGATACTTCTCCTTCAATGCATCATAATGTGCCTGGAAAATAGGTGCTGTTGTCGTCTGAACATTTGGTTTAACGCCTACTTCATGAATGGTATGACCCGCAGGACCCGTAAATTTACCAACTGTGAGCTTTAAATAGCTTCCATCATGTAATGTATAAAAGCCTTGCATTGCACCTTTCCCGTAGGTTGTTTCTCCGTATAAAATAGCAGCTTTTTGATCTTTTAATGAGGCAGAAAGCATTTCAGAAGCACTTGCACTATAGCGATTGACAAGAATACGCGTATTTTTTGGAAACTTAGTATCTTGTTGAACTGCTGGTATTGTATAAGAGGCTTGTGCTTCTTCTAATAAATAGGCAATTTTAGCAGATGGGAATAATCCTGTAAGTTCTTCAGCTGTTGTCACATAACCGCCACCATTGTTTTGTAAATCTAAGATGAACGATGTTGCACCAAGCTTTTTTAAGTCAATCATTGCATTTTTGACAAGCTGTGCGCCATCCTCTGAAAAAGAGGCTAACGAGATATAGCCCACATTTCCAAATAGTAGGTCAGTTTGTACATTCGGTAGTGTAAATTTTTTACGTGTAATAGTTTTCGTAGTTGTTGAACCATCACTATGCTTTAATGTAACTTCCACCTTAGTTCCTTCATTACCGATTAATAGGGAGGATGCCTCTTGTGTAGAGCGACCAATTATAGATTCGCCATTAACGCCAATGATGATATCTCCAGCCTGAACACCAGCCTCAAATGCACCGCTTCCTTCAATTACTTGTAAAATATGAATTCCATCTTCGTGTTCTTCAATCACAACACCAATCCCTATAGTAGCTAGGTTGATGCTATTCATATAATTTTCGAATTCTTGCTTAGTGAAGTAGGTTGAATAAGGATCAAGCATACTCATGATTTCTGAGATGGATGTAGCCTTCTCTAAGTTTCCATTAATTGTTCCAACGTAAGTATCTTTCACAATCTCCTTAATTTCCTTGATAAGCTGTTGATCATTTTCAGCAGCGTGAGTCGTTGTAAAAGGGAGAAGGATGAAGCCTAGAACAAATGCGAATGACCATATTAACTTTTTCATTGGACACCTCTTTTCTAGAACTCAAAATAGAATGTAGTATTTTATGGTATTAATTGGATGGTTACATTTTGCAATTGAGTATCTGATTTTTATTATACATGAAGCCATAACTATAGTGGTGGACTTATATGAGATAGAAAAAGAATCCGCTTGTCACTAGAGGATAAGCAGATTCTTGTATATTATTTTTTTATCAATTTATGAATAATAAAACCAATTAATGCACCAACAATAGCTGGTAAAAGCCACCCTAAATTTTGCTCATACATTGGCAATGCTTTCAGGATATTTTCATAAGGTGTAATTTCAACTTTCATTTGTTTTAAGCCACCATATAGACTAACAAGGAAAGTTGGAACGAGCGCTAAAATATAAACAATTTGTCCACCTTTAAAGAAATGATCTGCTAGTGATAAGACCATCAATACCATAGCTAAAGGATAAATAATTAAGAGTACAGGTAGTGACGCATTAATTATTGTTGAAAGCCCTACATTTGTAATAGCTGTACTAAAAATAGTGAAGACAATTAAAAACGTTTTGTACGAAATTTTGGGGAAGAGCTTGTGGAAAAACTGTGCATTGGCAGTTAATAAACCGACAGCGGTTGATATACAAGCTAGTAAAATAGTCGCAGACAAAATAATACTTCCAAGGCTTCCAAAGAGCACCTCAGCTGATTTTGCAATAATATTTCCGCCATTATCAGAGATACCGATTGCACTGATACTTGTGTTACCAATATGGCCTAGAGAGATATAGACAAATGATAAACCAATAGCAGCAACGACACCGGCAAAAATCGTTGTTTTTACTTGTTTTTTCGTATCCTTCATACCCATATCACGCAAGGCCTGTAAAATTACGATACCAAAAACAAGAGCACTTAGAACGTCCATTGTTAAGTAACCTTGTACAAAGCCTTCAGCTAAAGGTGACACTTTATAGTTTCCTACAGCTTCTCCTGGTTCTCCCATTGGAGAGATAAAACTTTTAACAGCAAGCAATAAAATAACAAAAAGCAGGGCAGGTGTTAAAATTTTGCCTACTCGATCGACAAGCTTCGAAGGATTAATGGATAAATAAAGAATTAAAGTGAAAAACAAAATAGATGTGATAAATAGTGGCGCCCAATGATCCCTCATAGCTTCAGAGAGGAATGGCGCAATGCCTATTTCATAGGATACAGACCCTGTTCGTGGTACAGCAAAGAAGGGTCCAATCGCTAAATAGACAATTGAGGTGAAAATCACACCAAAAGCAGGGCTAACACGGTTTGCAAGCAGCTGCAAATCGCCTCCTGCTTTGGCAACTGCAACGATCGCTAGTAGTGGTAAACCAACACCTGTTATAAGGAAACCAATCATGGCTACAGTGATGTTTTCACCTGCTTGTTGGCCTAATAACGGTGGAAAAATAATATTGCCAGCACCCAAGAACAAGGCAAATAGTAGTAATCCTACTGCTAAATTTCCTTTGATGAAATGCAAGATGTTCTTCATAAGTATAAAAACTCCTTTAAGATTGAAAAGCTAAAACTTTCTAAAAATTTTAAATACAGAAGTGTATGTTATCATAGGAACACTAATCTTGCAATCGAAATAGTATTTCAATATAGTCGGATTTCGTCGTATTCTATAAGTTTGCTATAATGTTTGAAAAATAGTCAGTTTTTCCGATTTTTCATGAGGCAGTTATCTAGTATGATAGACACACAAGGGAATATTCTAGCACGAACGGAGGCACTTTGGTATGCAAAAGACAAAAAAATGGAGAATTCTTGTTTTAAGTACTATAGCAACTTCATTTTTAGCACTACAAACAGTAGAAGCAGCAACATATACTGTACAAAAAGGAGATACTTTAACTAAAATCGCCCAAAATCATCAAGTTTCTATTGGGGATATTATGAAGTGGAATAATCTATCGAAAGATACGATTTATGTAGCTCAAAAGCTTGAGATTCAAAAACAATCTACGAATGAGGGAGTAAAGCCTTCCACTCCATCAACATCTGTAAAACCAACAACTAGCTCACATACAGTAGCAAAAGGTGACACATTATCAAAAATCGCAAAGCAATATAATGTGACAATTAAGGATATAATGGATTGGAATAAGCTTGAAAAAGACACGATTTTTATTGGACAAGTGTTGAAGGTTTCTCAAGGCGCAGTGATACCCGATGGTGATACTATACATAATAATGTGACTTCAGGTACGGGCACTCCATCAAAAGTAACCGCTAAAGATCCTACAGCTAATGGACAAGCGATTTATAACAAAACAGTTGAAGTTGCCAATACATTGGTTGGAACACCTTATCTATACGGTGGTAATACACCAGTAGGTCTTGATTGCAGTGGCTTTATTTTTTATGCTTTTAATCAAGGTGGTTTAAAAATAGGAAGAGCAAGCAGTGAAGGTTATTTTTATGGCAATACAACCCATGTAGAAAATCCGGTACCTGGTGATTTAGTATTCTTTGAAAATACGTATAAAGAAGGTATTTCTCATATGGGAATTTATCTCGGTGATAATAAATTCATACATGCGGGTACAGATGGTGTAGAAGTATCAGATGTTACGTACTCTTACTGGTCTTCTAAATTAGTAGCTTACAAGCGCTTTGACAGTGTGAAATAAAAAGTAGCGATTTTTGCCTAGGCAAAAATCGCTTTTAATTTGAGCAAAACCCCCTTCTACAAAAAGTGAGGGGGTTTTATTCGGTTATTGTGTTACACGTGCTGTCCAACGAGAGAGGTCAGCGTCTTTTGCATCAACAAGCTCTGCTGGGAATATGAATGTCCAAGGCTTTGTTGAATTTGGTTGCACAGTTAAGATTGGATCCATTTTAAATGAGCCTTTGGCAATTTGTTTACCTGTAGCATCGATAATTTCTAGTGGTAATTGTTCTAGATTAATTGCTTTGTTGTGTCCATTACGAATAAAGATGGATACGTTTAAATTGCCATTGTCAGCTAGTTTTGCCTGTAAACCTGTGAAATTTACTTCTGTTTCGCCTAGCTTTGGTAGTGTTTTCACGATCTTTTCTAGCTCTTCTTTTTGTTCTGCTGGTAACTGTTTTTCCCAGGATGGATCTAATTCTAATTGATGACCACGAAGGGAAACGAGGTTAAAGGCAATTTTCCAACCATCTTCGGGCACTTCATCTACTTTAATTGTAGATTTTTCAAATTCGAATACCCATGGGCGAGCACTTTCTGCCGGGATTGTACCAAGTGCTTTAAAATCGAATTTTTTAGATGCTACAAGCTCATCGTTTTTATCCAAGATGAAAAGTTCAATCTCACCTAGTTCAATTGCTTGAGGTAACGAGGAACGGAAAAATGCACGAACAAGCCATTTACGAGTGAGTATGTCTTCTTCGATACTAATAGAAGATAGTGACAATTGATTTGGTTTCAATGGCTCTAGCTCATTCGCTAGGAAGTTAAAAATGTATTTTTGTTCTTGTGGCACATCCCACTCTGGATGGAATGATAATTTTGTTTCCACATCACGATTATCGCCAGTGTTTTTTGCAGTATTTCCTAATAAATCTTTTGAGTCAATTGTGTTCTCCTGAACAACTTTATCTGATTTTTTAAAGAATGAAAATAAGCCCATTATTGTGCCTCCTGTTGTGCCTCAACTGTTTTCATGAAGCCTGTAATTTCAATAATTATTGAACGACGTAATTCTTGGAAATTTTTACCGAATAATTCAAGTCCTTCACGTTGGTAAATACGCATTGGATCTTCTTGCTGATAATGACGTAAACCGATTCCTTCTTTTAAATGACTCATTGCCTCTAAATGCTTTACCCAACCACTATCGATATGGCTAAGCATGATTTGAGGAAGTACTTCCATTACTCTTTCGTTTTCAGCAAATTTTTCCATATGATTGAGTAGTTCTTGTTCAGAAGGCTGAACATCCATTAGCATTTGTTTTACTTTTCCAACTTCGCGATCAATTGTAACTGGTGTGATGAACAAGGAGTTAAGTGCGTACTCCATTTGATCATAGTCCCAATCTATAGAAGACACGTCTTCCGGTGCGGCGTCATGAACAGCAAATTCAACAGTTTCACGAAGCATTTTTTTCAGCTCACCCATCAAGTCTTCACCGGCTAAAATTTTGTCGCGTAATCCATAAAGAACCGTACGCTGATCATTAATGACATCATCTAACTTTAAGTTGTATTCACGCATGCCGTACTGTGAACCTTCAACAATACGCTGTGTACGGTCTATAAGTTCTTGCACCTCTTTATTTTGAATTATGCCATTTTCATCTACAATCATTTTTGCAGAGAATTTTTCAACTTCTTCTTTTGCGTAACGGCGGAACATATCATCTTCAATAGAGAGAATGAAGCGGCTTTCACCTATATCACCTTGACGGCCTGAACGCCCACGTAGCTGATTGTCTACACGGCGGCTTTCATGTTTTTCTGTCCCAATTACATATAAACCACCAAGTTCATGTACATCATCACCTAGCATGATATCCGTACCACGACCAGCCATGTTTGTCGCTACAGTAATACGACCCTTTTGACCTGCCTGTGAAATAAGTTCAACTTCTTGTTCAACTGTTTTTGCATTAAGTAATTGGAATGTTAACTTTTCCTTTTTAAGATAGTCAGCTACAGTTTCAGACTGTAAGATTGATGTTGTCCCAATTAAAATTGGCTGTCCTTTTTCGTGACGTTTTTTCGTCTCGGCTGCAACATACTTATATTTTGCTTCCTGTGTGCTAAAAATAATATCAGGCTGATCGATACGTTGACGCGGACGGTTTGTTGGAATTTGTATAACTTCCATGCCGTACACTTCGCGAATTTCCTTTTCCTGAGTTTTCGCTGTACCCGTCATCCCGGAAAGCTTCGGATACATACGGAAATAGTTTTGAATAGTGATTTGCGCCTGGGATTTATTTTCATCCGTAATGGCTACACCTTCTTTAGCTTCAATTGCTTGATGTAAGCCATCAGAAAGTGAACGACCTTCTAGAATACGACCAGTAAACATGTCAACAAGCTCAATTTTGTCCTCTTTCACAATGTAATCAACATCGCGCTTAAACATAACATGCGCACGTACTGCTTGAATGACATAATGGAAGAGTGTTTGGTGTTCTAAGTCATATAAATTATCGATATTGAAGGCAGCCTCAACCTTTTCAATACCTTTATCTGTTAGAGAAGTAGCTTTTGTTTCATCATCAAAGTCATAATCTTCATCTTTCTTGAAACGTTTAGCTAACATAGCAGCAATGCGGTGTAACTCATCGTTAGAAGGCATTTTACCTGCGATAATTAACGGTGTTTTCGCTTCATCGATTAATACACTATCCACTTCATCGATAATAGCGAAGTGATAAGGACGTTGCACTTTATCTGCTAAGCTATAAGCCATATTGTCACGTAAATAGTCGAAGCCAAACTCAGTACCCACACCGTATGTAATATCTGCATTATAGGCTTCTTTCTTTTCAGCCGGTTCCATCATCGGTACATTTAAACCAACAGTTAAGCCAAGGAAACGATGGATTTGGCCAACTAGCTCATAGTCTCGTTTCGCCAGGTAATCATTTACTGTGATGACGTGAACACCTTTGCCTTCTAATGCACGCACATAAGAGGGAAGGGAAGCAACAAGTGTTTTACCTTCACCTGTAGGCATTTCAGCAATATTACCTTCAGTTAATACCAGACCACCGATAAGCTGTACATCAAAATGACGCATTCCTAATACACGCTTTGAGGCTTCGCGTACAACAGCAAATGCGTCCGGGATAATTGATGTAATAGGCTCACCTTGTTCTAATTGATCTTTGAAAATAAAAGTCATTTCTCGTAATTCAGCATCTGACTTGTTAACATATTTTTCTTCAAGATTGTTAATTTGATCTACTATTTTATAGTAGCGTTTTAATTGACGAGCACTTGTTTGCTCTTTGTTACTTTTGAAAATTGAGAACATGAAATATACGCTCCTTTAATGTTGTCTACATGCTAGACACTCCATTATTCTATCAAATTTTGCGAATGGTGACTACAATTGACTATATAGGAATCTATTAATGCTAAAATGTACAAAATATTTGTGAAATCGTGGAAAATGTTTAGAAAAAGTATATTTCAATGCTTGTTCATGCTATAATCAATTTGGATTTCAATGTAGATTATTTATTTGAGGAGGAGAGACATGCTTTACGTGTCTTTAATAGCAGCATTCGTTGCATCCATTTTGTTAACTCCATTAGTGAAACGTTTAGCGTTTAGAATAGGTGCAGTTGACGCACCAAACTATCGAAAAGTACATGCTCGAATTATGCCAAGACTTGGCGGTTTAGCCATTTTCCTTGCCTTTATAATTGGCGTGACGATTTTATATTCTTTTTTAGTCCATACGAAACATGGTAGTAACGAAGCTTTATTAGCTATCATTATTGGTGCTTGTATAATCGTGATCACGGGTGTTATTGATGATATGCGTGAGATTTCTGCTAAAGCAAAAATGCTTGGTCAGCTAGTTGCTGCCCTGATTGTTGTTTTTGTAGGCGGTATTGAAATTGAAATGGTAAATCTACCGTTCTTAGGTACATTAGACTTTGGTTTACTAAGTATTCCATTAACGATTATTTGGATTATCGGTATTACAAATGCCATTAATTTAATTGATGGCTTAGATGGTTTAGCTGCAGGGGTTTCTACAATTGCACTTATTACATTAGCTGTCATGGCGTTTATTATGAGTAATGTGTTTGTTTTAGCGTTAGCAGCCATTTTAGCTGTAGCTTCACTTGGTTTCTTATTTTATAATTTCCACCCAGCAAAAATCTTTATGGGTGATACAGGGGCATTGTTCCTTGGATTTATGATTTCTGTGTTAGCGTTACTTGGTTTTAAAAATATTACATTTGTAGCTTTAATCATCCCAATTATTATTCTTGGTGTTCCGATCTCTGATACGTTCTTTGCGATTGTTCGTCGTGTTCGTATGAAAAAGAAATGGTCTGATCCAGATAAATCACACTTACACCATCGTTTACTCGATATGGGCTTTACACATCGACAAACAGTCCTAATCATTTACGGAATTGCAGTGATGTTTGGTTTAGCAGCTATCATTTTCTCTATGGCAAAGGTTTGGGGAGCTATTTTACTTGTAGCGGTCATCCTAACAGCTATTGAAATCTTTGTAGAGGTTATCGGATTGGCTGGTAAAAATTATAAACCATTATTGAATTTTGTACGGATATTTAGTAAATAAAATATAAGCAATCATACAATTTGTGTGATTGCTTTTTTGTTGTTAAAAAGACTTTAACGGTGAGTTGCTAGACACCGAGAAACGCTTTCTAATCCGTTGTTTATGTATAGGGAATGGAAGAGAAGGGAAACTTAAATAAGCTTGTTTATCGATTACTAGGCGGGGTAAATGAAAAGGGTAATCAAACAAATGGAGAAGCCGTATAAAAAGACCATAGACAAGTTGTTAGTCTATGGTCTGAAAGGTCTATTCAATAACTGAATTGTCATCGCTACTAGCAGCACTATCTGTTCCAGTATTGCCACTTGTTAGACTCGATGATTGTTCATTTAGGCCAAGATGGTTTTTGAAAATCTCTTTTGTTTCTTCAACAGAATCTTGATTTAACTGGTAATAATAAATACCAGTAGATGTATCATCCGTGCCATCTAATGTTAAGGAATCGATACGTGGTGCACCTTTTGATAAATAAGATAAGAAGGACTTCATTTCAGTGAATGTCATATCTGTTTTCATATTATCACCAAGAGCTTTAATGACATCATCATATTTCGTAACGGACTTAACAGAAGCGACTTTTTTAATAATCGCAGAAAGAATTTCTTGTTGACGTTTACCACGCTCAATATCATTATCTTGTTTACGTGTTCTTGCGAGTGCAAGTGCCTCACTACCATTTAAATGCTGTAAGCCTGGCTGTAAGTTAATTGTAAACTTATCAAACTCATCTAATTCATGTAAAGCATATGGTACTTCAGCTTCAATACCACCTAAAGCATCGACTACATCAATAAAGGCATTGAAATTCATACGTACATAGTAATTGATAGGAATATCAAATAGTTCCTCTACTGTTTCAATCGTAGTAAGTGTTCCACCCATAGCATGAGCATGAGTAATTTTATCTTTATAACCTACTTTAGGAATATAAACGTATGAATCACGAGGAATACTTAGCATTTTAATTGTATGGGTTTTATTATTTAATGTAGCTAAAACGAGTGCATCGGAGCGTGAATGGTCTGAACCTTGCCCGCGATTATCACTATCATCAACCCCTACAAATAAAATAGATACATTATCTTGTACAGGCTCTACTTTCTCTACACGTTGCGTAGAAACCTCTCGACCTTCTAACTCCTCATATGCTGAGTCTGCAGCATGCTCTACCTGTTTTGTAAGGTAAACAGCATAAGCCGTTACACAAATCACCAAGCTGGCAACAAGGAGTAGTGTAACTTTTATAATTAAGGAAGCTTTAGAAGATCTCTTTTTATTTGGACTAACAGATCTTTTTTTCATAATAGATATATTCTCCTCTAATTATTGGGAATAATAATGCGATGAAGCTAAATTTTATTCAATTTTAACTCAGTAATTGTGTGGACAATAAAATAGCTTAACAAAAAAATTATACTATGCATATTTAGTTTCGACAATTAAAACTATTTAATTGACAATAAATTCTACAAATTGAGCATCTTCGAAAATGGTGGAAGCCTGTCCATTAGTCATTTCTGTTATCCAACTTCGGAACTGTTCCTCTTCCTCTTTTGGCACAGAAACAATGATTTCAACACCCTCCAAATAGCGTATTTCCTCTAAAGTATATAATGAACTTCTTATTTCATTTTCGACTTTTCCTAGCCATGTATAATCAATAGCCACTTTCATGAAATGATGCAGTTTACGTTCAACTACCTGTGCAGCAATCAATCCCTCTGTAGTTGCTTTTCCGTAAGCACGAATGAGACCACCACCACCGAGCTTAATGCCTCCAAAATAGCGAGTCACAACAACGACCGTATCTTTTAACCCTTGTTTTTTTAAGACCTCTAACATTGGGACGCCTGCTGTACCGCTAGGTTCCCCATCATCATTTGCCTTTTGAATATGATCATGCTCGCCAATGATATAAGCAGAGCAGTTATGTGTTGCATTATGATGCAATTTTTTTATACCATCTATAAAAGAAATTGCATCCTCTTCCGTTTCTGCACGTTCTATATAAGTGAGAAAGCGAGATTTGGAAATGACGATTTCGCTTTCACCATATCCTTTTACAGTTAAATAGTTTTCTCTCATTCGTATCAATCTCCTTTTAACTAGAGTTCTATTCTATAATTTTCATGAAGAAAAAGCATTAAATTTTAGCATGGTAATGCTATAATAGGTGTAGACTAGGGAATATGTGATTTTAGTCTATTAAATTAGTAAGTAATCATAAGACATTAGACTGGGGAGTATACTATGTTTTCAAATGATACCTTCGATTTAAAGTCGCTTGATGACATTTTCAATCGAATGTTAGATACAATCATGAGCTCAAAGGATGATATCTTTATTATAAGTGAACAAAGCCGCAGAAGCTTTGAAGATATGCAAAAAGAGCTAGAAATTGTTCGAAAACAAATATCAATCGTAATTGATGATGGCGATGCATTGGAAAAAAGTACGCAGCTTGCTAAGCAACGACTTGTATTAGTGAGTAAAGCTTTTGATAATTATACCGAAGAACAAGTTAGAGAAGCATATGAAACTGCACATGATTTTCAAGTAAAGCTCTCCGTTATTAGAACACAAGAAAAACAGCTACGGGATAAAAGAGATGATCTAGAGAGAAGATTAAGAGGATTACTCGATACGATTGAACGTGCTGATCATATTGTCAATCAGGTAAATGTCGTTTTGAATTACTTAACTTCAGATTTAAAAAATGTTGGTTTAGCCCTTGAACAAGCAAAAATGAAGCAAGATTTTGGGATACGTATTATTGCAGCTCAAGAAGAAGAGCGGAAGCGTTTATCGAGAGAGATTCACGATGGACCTGCTCAAATGCTTGCAAATGTACTTATGCGCACTGATTTAATAGATAGAACGTATCGTGAAAAAGGTATTGAAAAAGCATTGGCTGAAATTGCCGATTTAAAGAAAACGGTACGCAATGCTTTATCTGAGGTGCGACGTATTATTTATGATCTACGACCAATGGCACTTGATGATTTGGGAATTATTCCGACATTAAAGAAGTATTTATCGACAGTAACTGAATATAATCCAGGTGTTGAAATTCATTTCCAATCGAGAAGTACAGAAAAACGTATACCTTCAAATTATGAAGTATCCATTTTCCGATTAGTGCAAGAATGTGTAACAAATGCCATGAAGCATGGAAAGTGTAAAGACATTTGGGTGAAGCTTGAATGGTTAAAAGATGCCGTCAATATTGTTGTAAAAGATGATGGGATAGGATTTGACCCACAAGTAGTGAAGGACCATTCCTTTGGGATTTTAGGAATGAAAGAACGTATTGAAATTTTAAATGGTACTATCACCATTACTAGTGAAATCAATCGAGGTACGACGGTGTTATTTAAAATACCATTAGAAGTAAAATGATGTAACTGTTGCAGAAATTTAGGGGGTAAAGACAAATGACAAAGATTATTATTGTAGACGATCACCAGCTATTCCGCGAAGGAGTAAAACGCATTTTAGATTTTGAAGATACGTTTGATGTAGTAGCAGAAGGTGACGATGGCACAGATGTGGTTACGTTATATGCTGAAAACGAACCAGATGTAGTACTTATGGATATTAACATGCCAGGTAAAAATGGCGTAGAAGCAACGGCAGAGTTAATTTCTGAATTTCCAGATGCCAAAGTGATTATGCTGTCCATACATGATGATGAAACATATGTTACACATGCATTAAAATCAGGTGCTCTTGGCTATATGTTAAAAGAAATGGATGCAGATGAAATCGTTGAGGCGATTAAAGTTGTTGCAAACGGTGGATCTTACTTACATCCAAAAGTAACAAAAAATTTAGTGGCAGAGTTCAAAAGACTTTCAGAACACGAAAATAAAGGTAACTTCCACCAAACGGAAATTCGTCGACCATTCCATTTGCTAACGAAACGTGAATGTGAAGTATTACAGCTATTAACAGATGGCCAATCAAACCGTACAATCGGCGAGACACTTTTTATCTCTGAAAAAACGGTTAAAAACCACGTATCAAGTATTCTACAAAAAATGAATGTGAATGACCGTACACAAGCCGTTGTAACAGCTATCAAAAATGGTTGGGTTGAAGTGCGATAATTGCTAAAACTGTTTTTAAAAGCTACTTTCTATTGAAGTAGTTTTTAAAACAGTTTTTTATTGTTTTTTGGTAATAATTTGTATTGAGCTTACTTGATGAAGAACAGGTTATTCACAATTTTGTAACATTACTATTCGTACGTATAAACATGATAACTAGCAGATCATGCAACATTTTACAGCCTAATGCGTCATAAGGAAGATGTAGCACCTAAATGTTGAAAATGCACAACAAAATTCCTACGAAAGCATTTATATGCTACAATATGCGCGGGAGGTTTTTTGATGTTAAAGAAAAGTTTTCTAGCAGTTCTAATCTTATTAGTGTTAACTGCCTGTGGTAATAAAGATGAGAAGATGAGTGATGAAGAACGAGATAAAGTAATAGAGGATGGTACAGTTGGCTTTGAAATGATGGGTGGAAACGTAGAAAAGGCTGATAATGTACCAGCGGGAGATGAAAAAGCGATTTTAGCATCTTTTGATGAGTATATTGCTGCATTAAATGCTGAAGAAATTGATCGTTATATGAATACTATCTCGAAAAATCCAAAGGGTTTTAAATACGATGAAGAAAAAACATATGCAACAGAAGTATTTGAACAATTTGATATTAAGCGTGAAGTAGAAAATGTAACAATTGCCAAGTATGAATCAAAAGAGGCGCAAGTATTTGCCAACATGAAAATGCACTCACTTCAGCTTGAGACAAATGTCGAACATGAAAGTGCAGGACGTCAGGTAACAGTCTTTGTCAAAGAGGACAACGATTGGAAAGTGACAAGTGTCTTTTATATTGGTGATGACTCGCAGTCAAGTACAGGAAATTAACAGAAGCTATCTTCATTCAACATAAGAATTGAGTGAAGATATGCCTATTATACATAGACAATGAATGTGAAATGGAAGCTAGCTTACTAGCATAACTCTAGAAGGACGAGAACGTGAATCCCACGTTCGTCATTCATTTCACATTCATTTCTTTTTGTTTCCCGTAGTTTATGCGAAACCGAAGCGACAGTACAAACGAACAACAATTGCACCAAGAAGAAATAGATTGTAAACTAAGAATCATAGGAGAGTGGACATGGATGAGGACGGCAATCGTAACAGATAGTACTGCATATATTACAGCTGAGGAACGTGCACGCTTAAACATTCACATGATACCTTTAAGTGTCAATATCTCAGGTCAATTATTTGCAGAAGAAGTAGATATCACAGCATCTGAATTTTATGATAAGGTGCGTGGTACCAAAGAATTTCCCAAAACAACGCAGCCTCCAATCGGAGAATTTGTCGCTCTTTTTGATGAGCTAGCAAAGGATTATGATGAGGTAATTTCCATCCATTTATCGAGTGGTATTAGTGGAACATACCAAGGTGCAGTGCAGGCAGGCGAAATGGTGGAAGGTATTGAAGTTTATGCATTCGACAGTGAAATATCCTGTGCTGTTCAAGGCTTTTACGTTTTAAAAGCGGCTGAAATGGCGAAAGAGGGCCATTCAGCAAAAGACATACTTGCAGCATTAGCGGACATGCAGCAGTATATTCGTGCTTACTTCATAGTAGACGACTTAGCGCATTTACAGCGTGGTGGGCGTTTATCTTCTGCGGCAGCATTAATTGGTGGTTTATTACAAGTAAAGCCTGTTTTACATTTTGTGGACAAGGTAATTGTACCTTTCGAAAAAATCCGTACACGTAAAAAGGCATTGAAACGCGCTGAGGAATTGCTAGCAGAGGATGCAAGAAAGTATGAAGCGATGGACGCTGTTGTCATTCACGGGAATTGCCCTGCTGAAGCGCAAGAATGGCTAGAGCAATTAGCCTCAACTTACCCGAACGTAAACTTTAAATTGAGCTATTTTGGTCCTGTTATCGGTACCCATTTAGGTGAAGGCTCAATGGGATTAGGATGGACAAAAAAATAACGAATTGTAAGGAAGTCTCTACAGAAAAAGTAGAGGCTTTTTTCTATGAAAGGAGAAAATGTAATGAGATATAGAGGTTGGTTGTTGCCACCAGCATTACGTGATTTTCATGAAGGACGCATTTGGTTAAAAGATCATTCACCATTTTCAGCAGAAGATATTGATAAAGCGATACAGCGAAAATACGTCAGTATAATAGAAGGAATTCAAATGAAGCCCGTTATGAAATGCAATCGTTGCCACAATACAGACCCGCAATTATTCACAAAATTCGATTGCTCAAAATGTCGACGAAAATGTGTGTATTGCCGACACTGTATAAAGATGGGTAGAGTAAGTAGCTGTACACAATTAATCATTTGGACTGGCCCAAAGTCGATAAAGCTTAATAAGCATGCATTAAAATGGTCAGGTCAATACACCGAACTCCAGCAACAGGCTGCTAATGAAACCTTAGCAAGTGTGAAAGTAAAACGATCGCATTTAATCCATGCTGTATGCGGTGCAGGGAAAACAGAGCTACTTTTTCCTACTGTCTATGATGCATTAAAGCGAGGGCTACGTGTTTGTATTGCTACACCACGTACAGATGTAGTGTTAGAACTGTATCCACGCTTTCAACAGGCTTTTCCTGAAACAGTTATTCATGCTTTATACGGTGGAGCACCTCACCAAAATGGCTATGCACAGTTTATTATAGCAACGACTCATCAGCTCTACCGATTTGATAAGGCATTTGATGTCATGATTGTAGATGAGGCAGATGCTTTTCCTTATACATTTGATGAAACCCTACAAAGAGCAGTAGGAAAGGCTAAAAAGGAAAATGCTCCTCTCGTATTTGTGACAGCAACCCCATCATCATCCTTACTCCATACTTACCAGCAAGAAAGTTACTCTTTTATTCCAAAACGCTATCATAATCATCCATTACCAGTTCCACAAGTTCGATCTTTATGGGGCTATGATAAATGCTTCAAGAGAGGTAAAATCCCCAGCAGGTTGAAAAAATGGATAGAAGAACGCTTACACCACAAGGAACCCTTTTTATTATTTTTCCCGACAATTGCCTTAATGAATAGTGCAACACCTCTTGTACAAGAGGTAAATGAAAACATATTAGCTGTGCATGCTGCAGATCCAGAGCGGAAGGAGAAGGTGTTAAAGCTACGAAATAAAGAAGTTCCCGGCTTATTAACAACAACCATATTAGAAAGAGGCATTACAATTAGCAATGTACAGGTGGCCGTTATAGGGGCAGAGTCATTGATTTTTACTGCCAGTGCCCTCATTCAGATCGCAGGTCGAGTTGGACGAAATGTTCAATTTCCTTATGGGGACGTCCTTTTCTTTCATCATGGTATTACGGCAGAGATGGATGAGGCATGTGCGAAAATTCAATTTTATAATAAGAAGGGGTTTTCTGAATGAATAAAATGGAATCCCATTGTTTAATGTGTACACAGCCGTTAAAAATAACTATTTCCTGGAAAATGATTTTAACTAAGCAATTCTCACCGACTCTATGTGAAAGATGTGCTGCTCGTTTTGCACCTTCACATTCTACTACATCCCTCTATCAATATAATGAGGCAATGAAAGATTACTTACACCAGTTAAAATTTCTTCAGGATGTAGCCCTTGCAAAGGTATTTCGACAGGAGCTTCATAATCGTCTCACCAAAGAAAAAGCGATAATTCTACCCATTCCAATGCACCCTCTTAAACAACAGGAGCGTACCTTCTCACATACTGATGAACTATTAAAGGCAGCTTATATTCCTTTTATTCAATTATTAGAAAAGACAACGACAGAAACACAAAGCTCCAAAAATAGAGAGCAACGTCTACATGTAGCTCCACTTTTTCGCTTAAAGGAGGGTGCTCAAGTCGAACATAAAAATTATCTTCTTTTTGACGATATAAAAACCACAGGGACGACTCTACAGCATGCTGAAAATGTTTTAATGCAAGCAGGTGCTAAAAATGTCCAATACTTCACATTAATTGAAGGATGAAAATGCCAATACATTATGTATAATAGTTAATGAGACAGCATTCGTAGATAAATTTACTAGAAAGAGGAGGAAAGGCCAATGGCAGAGGTTCGTAATTGTCCAAAATGTAATGAATTTTTTAATTATACAGGAGTCCGAGAAGTGTGTCATAAGTGTGCACAATCAGAGGAGGAACTTTATCAAATCGTTTATCGTTTCTTACGTAAACGTGAAAACCGTGCGGCAACTGTAGAACGTATTGTGGAAGCAACGGGAGCAGATAAGGATTTACTGTTTAAATGGGTTCGTAAAGGTCGTTTACAGCCAGCTATGTTCCCTAACCTTGGCTACCCATGTGATAACTGTGGCCATCTAACGACGACAGGAAAGCTCTGCTCGAAATGTCAGGATGATTTAAAATCTGAGTTAAGGACTTTCGAAGCTGCCAAAGAGTTTCGCCAAAGTGTTGAGGAACGTGATCGAGTAACATATCACTCAGAACGTAAACGTTAATTACTCCAAGTGTGTTAATTTTAAACAAAATTAGCACACTTTTTTCTATGTGAAAACTTAACATTATGTGAGACAATCCGAAATAATAGTAAGATAGGATTTAGAGATGGGGGGTATTGAAATGAAAATTACATCTTATGGAATTAATGCAGTAAACGCCTATAAAAACCAAGTACGCAATGTGAAATCAGATACAAACAAAGCATCTTTCGCCGATAAAATTGAAATTTCAAAGGCTGCACAGGAAATGCAAGGTGTTTCAACATACAGTACGGAGCGGGCAGACCATGTTCAACAGTTAAAAAAGGATATTGCTTCTGGTGAATATAAAGTAGATGCACGTAAAGTGGCAGAGGATATGCTGAAATATTATCGTTTCTAGGGAATAGCAGAAAGGGTGTATAACGATATGTCTGTAGAAGCAATTAGTTCTACACTAACAATGCTAGAGAGAATGCATAAAAGCTTACTCGAACTAGCCTTTAAAAAAACTGAAATCATTAAAGCTGGCGATATCGAAGCTCTAGACCAATTGCTCAAGGACGAGCAGGCACACGTAGCGGCCATCGATAAGCTCGAGCAACAGCGTCAGAAACAGGTAACGGACTACCTTGAAGCAAAGGGACTTGCTTCATCTGACAAAACGACTGTCGCAGATATCATTGAGGCCGCTGAACACCAAGCTGACAAAGCAACACTCTCAGCAGTTCGCGATCGTTTAATGCAAATTATCAATGACCTCAGAAAACAAAACGACTTAAATCAAAAACTCGTTTTCCAATCACTACAAATCGTCAACCTAACATTAGATGCCGTAAGACCTCGTACAGAGCAAATGAACTACTCCAGCAACGAGGTACGCGGAACGAATACCATCGCTAAAAAATCATATTTTGATTCACAAGCATAACAAGGGAGGAAGAAACATGCGCTCAACATTTATGGGTTTAGAAGCTAGTAAACGTGGCCTCTTCACACAGCAAACAGCTTTATACACAACAGGACATAATATTTCCAACGCTAACACACTAGGCTACTCACGCCAACGAGTTAATATGCAGGCTACACAAGGTTTTCCAACTGCCGGACTAAATTCACCTTACTATCCTGGGCACCTAGGTACTGGTGTCGAAGCGACATCTATTCAACGTATTCGTGATGAGTTTATTGATCGCCAATATCGTCAAGAAACGAATAAGCTGGGGTATTGGGAATCTCGTTCCAATGCGATTTCACAAATGGAAGATATCCTTGATGAACCATCCCAATTTGGTTTAAATGCAGCGTTAGAGCAATTTTGGAAGGGACTAGAGGATGTTAGTACTAATCCAGAAAATGCATCGTCACGAAAAGTAGCTATCCAACGTGCTGTCCACCTTGCAGAATCCTTTAATTATATGGATACACAGTTAAAAACGATTCAAGGTAACTTAGGGAATGAAATCAATGTTGCTACAGACCGAATTAATTCACTTTTACGACAGATTGCTGCAATTAATAAACAAGTACAAGAAGTTGAACCAAATGGACTTGTGCCAAATGATTTATACGATGCCCGAGATGTATTAATCGATGAACTAAATAATTACATCCCTATTTCGATTGAACGTGTTCCTTCAGGTGGTAATGCTAGTAATGTAGCGGAAGGAAGTATAACAATCTCTTTTAAATCATATTCAACAGGCGACCCGATTGTACTTGTTAATGGCAAAAACTACGTTGCAATGAATACAACTGGTGAAAAATCTAGCACTATTGATAGCAATGATTTGACTAACGTATTTAAGCAAATTGAAATTTCAGATTTAGATGATCCACCTACAAAACCAGCAGCCGGTGCAGGAGTTAAAACGATTAAACATGGTGATCTTGAACCAGGAAAAGGAAAGTTACTATCTTTAATTAATTCATATGGTTATGGTGAATATGATGCAGGTGGTACTTTGATTAGTGAAAAAGGATACTATCTAGAAACATTAGCAGATCTAAATAAACTAGCAAGCAGCTTTGCTAATACATTTAATGAAGTACATAAAGGTGGCTTTGATTTAAATGGAGATGCAGGAGTTGCATTTTTCACTGGTGATGGCGGGACGCCAGAAACGTTTACAGCTGCAAATATTAAAGTAAATGAAGATTTGAAAAAAAATTCATCCTTATTAGCAGCGTCATCTGTAAAAGGTGAAGAAGGAAATGGTAAATGGGCTATTGAACTTGCAAATCTCCAATCCAAATCAATTGGCGCAGGTGGGCTAACGATTACAGTTGGTGCAAACACTATAGTAATTCCACCCTCAGCAGAACACCTAGATGGTGCGACATTTAACACGTTCTATCAAGGCATGATAGGAAAGTTAGGAACTGATGGTGAAGAGGCATATCGATTAAATAAAACGTCTGAAAGCTTATTGCTAACACTTTCTAATAATCGTGATTCGGTAAGTTCGGTGTCATTAGATGAAGAGATGACAAATATGATTACGTTCCAACAGGCTTATAACGCCAATGCGCGTATGATTACAGTCGTAGATGAAACATTAGATAAGATTATTAATGGCATGGGCCGTGTAGGATTATAAATATTTATTAGAAAGGGGTTTTTATAAAAATGCGTGTTACGCAATCTATGTTATCTAATAACATGTTATTAAACTTAAATAGAAGTTACGGAAAGATGTCAAAGTTGCAAGATCAACTTAATTCGGGTTCAAAAATTACTAGACCTTCAGATGACCCTGTTATTGCTGTAAAAGGGATGGGCTATCGTCGAGATTTAGGTAGGGTTGAACAATATACACGTAATATGAATGAAGTTAATAACTGGCTAGATGCTTCTGATGAATCATTAAATCAAGTAGGGGAGCAAATGAAGCGCGTTCGGGAGTTAGTAATTCAGGCAGCTAGTGGAACGAATTCTATTGACGAACGTGAAAAAATCAAAACAGAAATAGATCAAATTCGCAAGCACCTACAAGAAGTAGGTAATACGAAAATTGCTGATAGATATATTTTCAGCGGAACAAATACTGGAAAAGCATTATTTGGACCAGATACAGATGCAAATGGCAATAAAACGATAAATGCTGATTATACAAATTTGGTGAATAATACGGTTATTACTACAGGAGCAACAGCAGATCAAAAAATAAATGCTCCGAATGGTGAAGTGAAAATAGAAATCTATGACGACCTTCAAATACAGGTTAATACACCAGGTGCTGATTTATTTGGAAATCTAGATGCGTTAATGGGGAAAATATCAGATCTTTTAGATCCTAAACGCAGTCCTTTAGCAACAAGTGAAGAGATTAGTAGTGCATTAGGAGGATTCTCCTCCACTAGTACTTCTGATGATATTACAACTTTACACAATAAAGTGCTAGAGGCTCAGGCTGATATTGGTGCTCGTCAAAATCGGGTTGAAATGATGGAAAATCGTTTATCAATCCGGGAGGTTAGTGTTACAAAACAATTATCTAATAACGAAGATGTAGATTATTCAAAGGCTATTACAGAGCTAGTTACTAGTGAATCTATCCATCAAGCAGCTCTTTCAGTAGGTGCTAAAATTATTCAACAAACACTAGTGGATTTTATTCGTTAATATAGTATTGTCAATAAGATATAGATGATTGGTTTGTTATATGTAGAATATTTTCTTGATTACAAATTTAAGGCGTTTGAACATTAGTTTATGTTCAAACGCTTTTTTAAAAGAGAGGGTGATACTATGAAAATTCCACAAATCCAAATAACGACAAATGATATAAAAATGGATTGGAGTATCAAAGATCCTGTTCAACGCATACACCAACCAAGAGCAAAGCAAACCATTTCTCAGCCCCCGGCAATTTTGGAAATTCACACGACTGACAGTACCTTGAAAATAGATTCTTCTCAGGCACGAAGTGATATTGGGATGTTAACGAATAAAGAGTCAATCGAAAAATATGCACAGGCTGGAAAAGAAGGAGTTCTCAAAGGGATTTCAAGAAGAGTCAAGGAGGGATATCAAATGATGAACGCCGCAGGTAAGGACCAGGGGCGTTCTGTCATGCAAAGTATTGCCAAGCAAAATACAGGTCCAAAACGTCCAGGTCCTTATAACATAAAATTTGTGCCATCTGTAGGTTCTGTGAAAATTGACTATACGCCAGGTACTACAGATGTAAACATTACGCGTCAGGAGCCTAAAATTGACACTCAAGTGAACAAGCCTATCCTTGAATATACACCTGGAAAAGTAACTGGTACAATGATACAAAGACCATCTGTTACCATTGATGTTAAAAGTTAAAGGAGAATTTGTATGCAAATCCAAACAAAATTATTAGGCGAAGTAACAATTGATGAAAAAGAGATTTTAACTTTTGAATGTGGATTGCCTGGTTTTCCAAATGAAAAAAGATTCGTTTTATTACCAATAGATTCGGAACTTCCGATTGCCGTATTACAATCTATAACAGATGCTAAAATAGGTTTCGTTGTGGCTTATCCCTATGCATTTAAGAATGACTATGCATTTGATATCAGTGAAGAAGATATTACCGATTTGCAAGTTGAAAATGCGGATGATATTGCTACGTATGCAATTGTTACATTGAAAGAATCTTTAAATGATTCAACAATGAATCTATTAGCTCCAGTTATTTTTAATATAAAGAAGAAATTTGGGAAGCAAATTGTTCTTAATGATAATGTAGCCTATCCATTACACTTTCCACTTTCTAAAATTGAGGTGTAAAACATGCTAGTTTTATCTAGAAAAAAAGATGAGTCTATAATGATTGATAACAATATTGAAATAAAAGTTTTATCTATAGATGGAGAACAGGTGAAAATTGGGATAGTTGCACCTAAAAGTGTGAAGGTTCATCGTACTGAAATTTTTGAAGCCATCCAGGCACAAAATCAAGCTGCATTGAATATTGAACCTAGTATTCTTCAAGGTTTGACAAAAAAGTAATTCTTTAAAAATTTTTTTATAAATTATCTATAAAACTATTAAATAATTCAAATCACATACGATATAAACTATGTAACAGCGAACCACTATGGTGATTCAACCGTTACATAATTTGCTCCACAAGGATGTGGAGTAAAATAACATTCAAGGAGGAATTCCATTATGAGAATTCAACATAATATTGCTGCGTTAAATACGCACCGTAACTTAGGAGCTAATAATACAGCTTCTGCAAAAAACTTAGAAAGATTATCTTCAGGATACAAAATTAACCGTGCAGGTGATGATGCAGCTGGTCTTTCTATCTCTGAAAAAATGCGTTCTCAAATCCGTGGTCTTGAAATGGCTACAAAAAACTCTCAAGATGGTATCTCTTTAATCCAAACAGCTGAGGGTGCATTAAACGAAACACACGATATTCTACAACGTATCCGTGTTTTAGCAGACCAATCTGCAAACGGTACAAACACTGGTATCGACCGTGAGGCAATCCAAAACGAAGTAAAACAATTAAAAGACGAAATCGATCGTATCGGTAACACAACTGAGTTCAATACTCAAAAATTACTTAACGGTAACCTAAAATCTGCTGGTGGCGCAACTGTTGGCCAAAACACAACAACTGGTTCACAAGTTGCGAAGTTAACTGCTGGGAAAGTAACAGGTAGCGGTACAATTACTTCTGGATTAGCAGGACAATCTGGAATTTTCTCAGAAGAAACAATTAAAATTGATGGTACTGATATTAAAGTAAACTGGGGTTCACTAACACAAGATGAAAAGAATATTCTTACAGGTGTTGGATCGGATTCTACATCTCAGAAAAAAGCTGCTGATTTAATTGTAAGCAAAATTAATGAAGCTATCGATAAATCAGGTGCAAATGTTGATCATGTTTCTGGTTATGTAGGTAGTGATGGTAAATTAGTACTTTCAAGCGGCTCAGAAGGAATTAATTCTAAGATTGAAGTAACTTCTGGTACAACAGTGCTTTCAAAAGCCCTAGGTACTACGGGTGTTGTAACTGATGGTACTACAAACTATAATGGTTCAACAGTAGCAAGTGGTTCAGAATTTAATGCAGAAATCAATGGTGTGACAATGAAAGTTACAACTGGTGCAGATATTGATAGTTCAACAACTATGGCATCGGGAGCTAAAATTTTAGAAGATGCTTTAAACGAAGCTATTTCAGGTGCTAACACTACAGCTGGCGCTGTAAATCCTGGAGATCCTGGATATATTGCGAAAGTAAAAGTGAATGTAACTGATGATGGTCGCTTTGAAGTTGTTAGCGAAACAGGACCAATAAACTTAAGCGATAAAACAGGCAATACATTTGTTAAAGATTTAGGTTTATCAAGTGCTCAAACCAATGCTGCTGGTAATGGTGGTATGACGCTACAAATCGGTGCAAATAAAGGGCAAACTATTTCATTTGGTATCGATGATATGCGTTCGGCTTCATTAGGCATTACAGGTGTAGATGTATCTACATCTGCTGGTGCTCAAAATGCACTTGATACATTAGATAAAGCAATCGCTAAAGTTTCTGCACAACGTTCTAGTCTTGGTGCGGTTCAAAACCGTTTAGAACATACAATTAACAACTTAGGTGCAACAGCAGAAAACTTAACAGCTGCTGAATCTCGTATCCGTGATGTAGATATGGCTAAAGAGATGATGGAATTTACAAAAAATAATATCTTAACTCAAGCGGCTCAGTCTATGTTAGCTCAAGCAAACCAACAACCTCAAGGTGTCCTTCAATTATTAGGTTAATTTTTATACTAAAAACCTTCCGATATTTTTATCGGAAGGTTTTTTCTATATAAAATGAAAAATAAGCCGATATATTTATTAAATGAGTGTAATAAAGGAGTTTTCTATATGAAAGATAAATCAATTGAAATTTTAATTAGCAAAGTACAACTCCCAATTATTCAAATAGAACATGTTGGAAATATGCTTCCTATACATAGTAAATACAATCCTGTCACTGAAGCAGAAAGATTAATTGATTCTTATACAGAGCAAATTGAACAAGCAGATCATATTTTTTTCTATGGTGTTGGTTTAGGCTATCATATAAGGACTACCCAACAACGTTATCCTGAAAAAATCATTTCTACCTATGAGCCAATAAATGGTGTCTATAATAAATTCAAAGAATACTCCAAACAAATAGGCGTGAATGTTTCTGATATATTGAATCAGTATGTGGGTGAATCCAAGGAAGAGATTTTAAATAATTTAACACATTTTAAACCGTATTTAGCACAGAAAATAGCTATAATTATTCTTCCTGTTTATGAGAAAATTGCACGAGATTCTTTCCGAGAATTTTCAGTAACATTCCAGCAATTTATTAAAGATATACGTTCCAATACATGGGCAAATCTTGTGTATAATGATCGTTGGATTATTAATATGATAATGAATACACCTTGGATATTTACTACACCATGTATACAAGAAAGTAAACTATTCGAAGGTAAGCCAGTTGTTTTGGTCGCGGCTGGACCATCATTAACGGAAGAGTTGGAACAATTACGAATTATTAAGAAGAAAGGTTTGGCTTTTATTTTTGCTGTTGGCTCAGCTAATGAAGTATTAATCAAAAATAATATTTTACCAGATGCAGTACTTTCTTACGATCCATCGATTATTAACTATCAAGTATTTATTGAGCTAGCTAAACAACATATCACTAATATTCCAGTAATCTTCGGGACCACTGTGGGACATGAAACACTGCCTTTATTTTCAGGCCCTAAAGTTCATATGGTGATGAATCGAGATAAATTTACACCGTATTTGCAGAATAGAGGATTTAAGATGGTCAACGATTCTAGTACGATTTCCAATGTTACATTACAACTACTAGGACAATTAAATGTAGGTATGGTGATATTAGTAGGGCAAAATTTTGCTTATAAAAAAGATGAATATTATGCTAAAGGAATTGATCGTTATGACAGTCCGGAGTATATTACTAGTGTCTTAAAGAAAATTGAATTGGATCAAACAATTTTAGTTGAGGATGTAAAAGGGGGATTTGTACAGACTATACATGGATATAATCAAATGCGCCAGGAGATGGAATGGTATATTGAGCGTATGCCACAAATAAAAATAATTAATACAACACAGGGGGGGGCAAAAATTTCAGGAACTGTTTTTCAATCTTTAGAAGAAACTATACAAAATGATTTAACACTTAAGATTGTAAATGAAAATTGGTGGGATGCATTAAGTGTAGTTTCTACAATTATAGAAAATAAGAAAATTAAACAATTACAGAAAGCTTCCTTTGATTATAGAACATTGTATAATGATATATTTATATTATTAGAAAGACTGGAAAAGCAGGGGAATGGTTTAGTTGGGAAAAAAATCAATCAAATGCTAGATAAAATGTATAAATTACTTGGCAAATTAACAAGTAATCAATTATTCCAACTAATGATAGACCCAATTATTAGTGTCCATTCAAATCGATTTTATTCGGATATTAAATTATGTCAACGTATGAAAGATAATAATGAAAAGTTACAAAAAGTTACAAATATTTATCGTAACTATATGCTATTAACTTTAGATATATATCGAAAAATTAATCCGATTATACAGCTACAACTGATTCCATATTTAAAGTCAAATGAGCAATGGCAATACTATGAAGCAACATGTGGTGTAATAAATTACCAGCGACAGTGGCAAAAGAAATGGTTCTTACGAAAAGAAGACAATGGAGAAATTGACAGTTATGGGGCGAGTGCAGAAACAATGAAGAAAGGGGCAATATTCCTCTTTAAATTTACAGGAACAGCTTTTCAATTGATTGGTACAAACGCTATCAATTCAGCTTTAAAACTAAAAATTAGAATAGATCAACAAGAGCAAATTGTTACTATCTATGAACATATTGATGAAAAGTTCTCTACGTTCCATCATCAAGTAATCTTTGAAACTTCAGCACTTTCGGAGGGATTACATGAAGTGACTGTGGAAATTTTATCTGATAAAGTGCAGTTTAACTTACTTGGAATTTGCATTAATAAGGCAGAAAGAGTCTATCATATTGATGAAGTGGAAAAAATAGAGGACTTAACAATTGGAAAACGTATTCGTTGCCATTATCAAGCAAACTATAACTTACACGGTGATTTTGGAAACTTAGGCGAAGCGACAACAGCATATTTACCTACTCAAGCAACAGTTAATCCAAATGGTGACTTTTACTTTATTATGGTGGATGAAAGGGATGGAAGGAAGATATTAATAGCAGATCGAGTATTACAAAATCGAATCAGTAAAAACGTAATAAAGGATAAAAAACTAACTATGGATGGGAAAACAGGCATTATTACATTATTGTCAAGTTCTATATCTACTGAAAATAGTGAATGGGATCGTTACTTAGTGGAGCAACCATATGTAAAGTGTGATAATTTACATTGGCATGCAGATTCATTTACAGCTAGCTGGGTTGAAGATATAGATTGTAATCAAAATGAACAAGGCATTTTGAGAGGTAGTTATATAGGTGAGGATGGTTCGCTTCAATTAGATAATGGATTTGATTATATTTGTACAAGCCCTATATCTGAACCGTTGAAAATGACAGGATATAGACCTAAACTAGTATTATTTTAAGGAGATGCAGTATGAAAATTTTAGTGACAGGTGCAGATGGTTTTATCGGTTCCCACTTAACAGAGCAACTAGTAAAACAAGGCTATAATGTCCGAGCATTTGTGTATTATAATTCCTTTAATTCCTGGGGATGGCTCGATCAGTCTCAAAGAAAAATTAAATCACAGATAGATGTCTTTGCTGGTGATATTCGTGATCCTTACGGTGTAAAAGAAGCAATGAAGGGTTGTACACATGTTTTAAATTTAGCTGCATTGATCGCAATACCATATTCATATCATTCACCAGCGACATATGTAGATACAAATATTATTGGGTCATTAAATGTCGTGCAGGCTGCGAAAGAATTAGGTGTAGAAAAAGTCGTTCATACATCTACAAGTGAAGTATATGGTACTGCTTTGTATGTACCAATTGATGAGGAGCATCCACTGCAGGGGCAATCTCCTTACTCAGCTTCAAAAATAGGGGCTGACCAAATGGCTTTATCGTTCTATCGATCTTTTGATACACCTGTATCTATTATTCGCCCATTCAACACTTATGGACCACGTCAATCGGCACGTGCTGTTATTCCAACGATTATTAGTCAATTGGCAAGCGGTCAAAAAACTATTAAGTTAGGTGCTATTAGTCCAACGCGTGATTTTAATTATATAAAGGATACTGTACAGGGCTTTATTTCCGTTATGAATTCAGAAAAATCAATCGGTGAAGTGATTAATATCGGTTCCAATTATGAAGTATCAATTGGTGAAACAGCAGAAATGATTGCAGATATTATGGGTGTTGATTTAAAAGTTGAAACAGATGAACAACGACTTCGTCCAGAAAAAAGTGAGGTGGAGCGTCTTTGGGCAGAAAATAAGAAGGCTAAAGATCTTCTAGGTTGGGAGCCCAAATTCAGTGGGACAGAAGGTTTCCGCAAAGGTTTAGAAGAGACAATCCAATGGTTTACAAATCCTAAAAATTTATCTCAATATAAGGCAGATGTTTATAATATATGAATAGACAATGGATGGAATTTACGGAAAACATCAAACGATTATATAAAAAGGATTTTGTCGCTTTACATGAGCCTACATTTAATGGTCATGAAGTGAATTATGTGACAGACTGTATAAACACAGGATGGGTATCCTCAGTAGGCTCATATGTTACACGTTTTGAAGAAGGCTTAGCAGATTTTGTGGGTGTTAAGCGTGCTGTTGCTGTTGTCAACGGCACAGCAGCGCTGCACATAGCTTTAAAAATAGTAGGTGTTGAGGCAAATGACGAAGTATTAATACCATCGTTAACTTTTATTGCGACAGCGAATGCAGTAAGTTATTTACAAGCTATTCCTCATTTTGTGGAAGTCGATGAGAAAACATTGGGAATAAATACGATTAAATTGGAGAGTTATCTTAGGGAAATTGCTGAACTACACCAAGGCGATTTATACAATAAGCAAACAAAACGTCGTATAAAAGCATTAGTGCCAATGCACACATTCGGCCATCCTTGTATGATGGATGAGCTTGTTGCAATATGTGATAAATTTAAGCTTGTACTCGTGGAGGATGCAGCAGAGTCGTTAGGTAGTTATTATAAAGGTAAACATACAGGAACGTTTGGTAAAGTAAGTGCAATGAGCTTTAATGGGAATAAAATCATTACTACGGGTGGTGGTGGTGCCATCTTAACTGATGATGAGAAACTTGCTGATTATGCGAAGCATTTAACAACGACAGCAAAGGTTCCACATCGTTGGGAATTTGTACATGATGAAATTGGCTTTAATTATCGTATGCCTAATATTAATGCAGCGTTAGGATGCGCTCAACTTGAAAAATTACCGAAATTTATTGAGCAAAAGCGTGATTTAGCGAAATTTTATCAAAAAGTAATTATGAATATTGAAGGCGTGGAGTTACTCAAAGAACCTGCTTATGCACAAAGTAACTACTGGTTACAGACGATTATGCTTGATGAACGATATAAACGTGATGAACTTTTAGATTTTCTAAATGAAAATGGTGTTATGAGTCGTCCTATTTGGAAACCGATGCATGAACTTGAAATGTTTACAGAATGTCCGAAGATGGATTTGACAGTAACGGAGCGCTTAGAACAAAGTATTATTAATATTACCAGTACACCAGTTGGGGTGAAATAATGGATACAGTGTTTGTGACTTTCATATATCCTGAAGCACTAAAATTTTTTGAAGTATTTTTAAGTAATTTAAACAACCAGTCAGATAAAAATTTCAAGTTATTAATTTTTAATGATGCATGTAATGAAGCTGAAATAGGTCACTTCTTAAAAGACTGTCAATATGAAATGGAGATAATAGATAATAATTGTAATTCATTAGCAGATAATAGAATGAATGCTTTTAAATACTTGTCTAAACAACCTTTTAATAATTTCATTTTTGGGGATATAGACGACACATTTGCAGAGAACAGGGTAGAGGTTATAAAAGAAGCACTGAAAGTACACGATATTGTTTTCAATGAGTTACATTTATGTGATAAAGATTTGAAAATAATTCAAAAAAATATGATTAGCCCATATCTTGGTTCAAAATTATATGTTTCTTTGGAGATGATTAAGGAACAAAATTTAATTGGATTTTCTCACTTGTCTATAAGTAAAACCATAATAGATAAGCTATCTAATTTAAAATGTGATAGTTCAGTAAAGGTCGTTGATTGGGTTGTTATGTCAAAAATATTAAAAGAGCATATAGCATTTTTTGAAAACAGAACATATACAAACTATGTTTTTCATGAAGATAATCTAGCTTTATATGATGGGAATTCCTTAGAAAATTTACTTTTTTCAATCCACATTAAAATCTCTACATATTTACAATTGATAGAATTAGATAATTGGTACGAAAATGAAATAAGGGAACTTTCTAGAATAAGGAAATTGATAGAATCGAATGAAGATATAAAGAAACGGTTTATAAGCGTTTATTCTTTGAAGAAAAGAGTACATTATCCGTGGTGGGCTCAAATAAAAAATAGTGAGGAAATGAAAAATGAACTTTGTATTTGATCATATAAAAAATTTTAACAAACCATATATTATTGCTGAAATTGGAGCGAATCATAATGGAGACTTAAGTTTAGCCAAACAGTTAATAGATCAAGCTGTAGCTGCGGGTGCTGATTGCGCAAAGTTTCAGTCTTGGACAAAGAGCTCTATTTTTGCAAAACAAGTTTATGAAGAAAACTATTTTTTAGCAGATGATTACAGAGAAAGAGATGATTATACTTTAGAAGAGATAGTAGAAGAATTTAGTTTAGGTAAGGAGGAATTTATTGAATTAAAGAAATACTGCGATGAAAAGGGTATTGATTTTGGATGTACGCCTTTTTCTAATGAAGAAGTAGATTTTTTAATAGATGAGCTAAAATTACCATTCTTGAAAATTGCATCAATGGACTTGAATAATATACCTTTTTTAAAATATTTGGCTTCAAAGCAAGTGCCCTTAATTTTAGCGACTGGTTTATCTGAGATGTCAGAAATAGATGAGGCAATTCGTACAATCGAAAAGTTTCATTCTGAAATAATCTTGTTGCATTGTGTATCAAATTATCCTCCTCTAGATGAACACGTTAATTTGAGAAATATTACTATGTTACAAGATTATTTTAAACCATATAGTGTAGGTTTTTCCGACCATACAATAGGTGTTGAAATTCCTTTAGCTTCAGTTTCATTGGGTGCAGCTGTTATTGAAAAGCATTTTACTTTAGATAAAGATATGTTTGGATGGGATCATAAGGTATCCGCTAACTATAATGATTTAGTTCAAATTGTACAAGGTAGTAAACGCATAGTTGAAGCATTAGGAAGTTATCGAAGAAAGTTAACTAAGTTTGATGAAGAGAAGATTCCAGCATTTCGAAGAAGTATAGTAGCTGCAAAGGAGATTCCTGAGGGAAAAGTAATTGAATTAACAGACTTAGATTTTAAACGACCAGGTACAGGAATTCCACCAAAATACATTGATTTTATTATCGGAAAAAAAGTGAAAAAGACTGTCAAATATGATACTGTAATAGATTTGAATGATTTTTAGAATAGGGTGATTTTTTGCGTAAATTAGGAATATTCGGAACGTCTGGTTTAGCCAGAGAAGTAGTTGATATAGCCATTGAAATAGGGTATCAGGAATTATTTTTTATTGGATTAGAAAATGCAATTGAGGGAATTAGTGGTTATCAAATTATTTCTGAAGACAGAATTCTATCAAAACAAAAAAATATAGACTTTATTATTGGCATTGGAGAAGGGGAAACTAGGGAGAAATTATATAATAAGTTTCCTAATCTAAATTATATAAATTTAATCCACCCTTCAGTCACTTTTGGAAATAAACAAAAAGAAACTGTCGATAATTCCATTGGTAATATATTTTGTGCCGGAACTCGTGTAACTAATAATGTGGTAATTGGAGATTTTGGTTTGTTTAACTTGAATACTACAATTGGCCATGATTGTCTTATAGAAGATTTTGTGACTATTTCTCCAGGTGCGAACATATCAGGAAATGTACATTTGAAGAAGGGAAGTTATATTGGGACAGGCTCTACAATTTTACAAGGAAAAAATCTTAAAGAAAAACTTATAGTAGGTGAATATGCAACTGTTGGAGCTGGTGCTGTAGTGGTTAAAGATGTACCTGCTCATACCATTGTAAAGGGAGTACCTGCTAAATAATTGAGGTGGATGACTTGAAAGATATTAGTTTGATTAAAATAGCTCCTATGCAATCAATCAAAGAGGCAATGCAACTGTTAAATGATACTTCTAAGCAATTTTTAGTAGTAGTAAATGAAGAAAATAAACTATTGGGAACATTAACGGATGGTGACATTCGTCGAGCGATTTTAAACGATATTTCTTTAAGTTCTCCAAATTCATTAATTATGAACCAAAACCCTATTGTAGAAAGAAGGGGTTTTGATAAGCAACATTATATTAATACTTTAAAAAAAGTACAGCGTAAACAACTGCCTATAGTAGACGAGAATAATAGAGTGGTGGATGTGTTTTTTTTAGAAGATTGGGAGACAATAGGGATATCTAATTCAAAAGTAATTCTAATGGTAGGTGGACTAGGAACTAGATTAAGACCATTAACAAATGAAATACCAAAACCTATGCTAAAGGTTGGTAAAGCACCTATTATTGAAACTATTATACGTCGTTTTAAGGAACAAGGATTTCAGGATTTTATACTGGCAGTAAATTATAAAAAAGAAGTAATACAAAATTATTTACAAGATGGTAAATCTTTTGATGTAAATATAGACTATATTGAAGAAAATCAGAGGTTAGGTACTGCGGGAGCATTATCTCTGATTCAAGATAAGTTTAGTTCACCTGTTATTATTATGAACGGCGATATATTAACAAACGTGAATTTTAATAATCTTATTGAGAATCACATTTCGTCAAAAGCTTGTGCTACGGTTTGTGTTAGAGAATATGATTATCAAATACCTTACGGTGTAGTAATTACTGAAAATAATCATTTAGTTGATATTCAAGAGAAACCTATTCACAAATATTTAATGAATGCAGGTATTTATATATTAAATCCAGAAATAATACAGGATATTCCAAAAAATACTCTTTTTGATATGCCTGATTTACTAATAAAATTATTAAATCGAAAACAAAAAATCAATGTTTGCACAATTAATGATTACTGGATTGATATTGGACAAATAGAAGATTATAAAAGAGCAAATATAGAGATATTAGGTGAAAAGAATGTTTAATGAAAAGAAAATACTAGCGATAGTTCCAGCAAGAGGAGGATCTAAAGGTGTTCCACGAAAAAATATAAAATTATTAGCAGGGAAACCATTAATTGAATGGACATTAATAGAAGCAAGAAGATCAAAATATATAGACAGAATTGTACTTTCATCTGAGGATAATGAAATTATAGAAATTGCTAAATCTATTGGTTATGATGTCCCATTTAAACGTCCCAAAGAACTGGCACAAGATGATACTCATGGAATTGAGCCAATTTTACATGCAGTCGGTGAATGTGAAGGTTATGATTATGTAATGATGCTGCAACCCACATCTCCATTACGTATTGTAGAGGATATTGATAGTTTTATAGAGTGGACATTTAAAAAAAATTCTAAATCATGTGTAAGTGTTTGTGAACCAACAAAAACCCCTTATTGGATGTATAGACTTGAAGAAGCAAGCGAATTATTGAAGCCTATTTTGCCAGAATTTTCACTAATACCAAGAAGGCAGGCACTTCCAAAGACATATTCATTGAATGGAGCTTTGTATATTGCTGAAATTCCTTGGTTGCAACAAACACGTAATTTCATGTCTAAAGAAACAATAGGTTATATTATGCCTCAAGAACGATCTTACGATATTGATACAATATTCGATTTTGAAATTTGTGAATATTTACTGATGTCCAAATATATCTAGTTGAATTATTTAAGCTATTTTACGAAAATAGGTAATATTTTAAGTCCTTAATTAAGTGAAATCTTAAATTTTTATTTAGAGAAAATTTTCTTTTATATCATCATTATTTTTATGTGATTTCTTATTATTTATAATAATAAGAAAGGTTGGGACTAATGGCACATATAGAGTCTCTAACAATTCCAGCTCACCATAATATATATATAATCAATACTCTGAGAGAGAATTAAGAATTGATTTTGCTATTTCTGAAAAAGGTACGAATACTGAGACAGGTATTTTTATTTTTGTTCCAGGTTTTGGGGGTCATATTGATTCAAATATATAAAAATGCGTAATCATTTTGCTGATTTGTACAATGTGATTATTTTGGAAGCAAGTTTATGCAAGGACCAGAAAGGATAAACCTAAAGGAGAATAAGTTATCCATATCTGGTATATTTACACATGAAGAGTTAAATGAAATTGAACGAAATTTTGATAAATTCCTCCCAATATTATCTAAAAAGCCAGTGCAGGTTCAGTTATAGCGAAACAAAATGAAACAATAAATGAATTTGCTGATATGGCATATATGCAAGCAATCGATATTATTACTGCAATTGAAGCTATAAAAATTATTTTAGAGGAAAATCAACTAAGATTATAATGAAAAACGAATAATCGGCTTTGGGCAATCTCAAGGCGCATATTTATTACATCTTTGTAATTGGTTAGCTTCACATCTATTTTCTCAGATTATTGATACAGCGGCTTGGGTTTCGCCCGCTTATTTATACACTAATCGATTTTTGTATTTACAAAATCATCACGCAACATTATGTGTTGAATTTGGTTACTTGGTGAAAGATATAATTAAAGATTAATTAGCGCTTTCTCTCCATCAATTATATAAAAATTTTAAAAATGGGCTTATATTTATTCTTGTGTAGGTACAACTGATAATTTAATTGGCGTTAATGATAAACAAATAAGTTTAAGTAAACTACAGCACGTTAAGTTTGAAATAATCGATAGAAAAAAATTCGACGATATTGTTTTTAAATCCACAAATCATGGGTTGGATGCTGATTTTATCGAACTTGTTAATTATGTATTGAAAATGAAGCCTAGTCATATTAACACAAATGAAAAAAGTACTTATTACAAAATTAGTAGTTCCAAAACGGAAATTCATGTGGACTTTAGCCAGGGACTACCTTTATTTCAATTACGTTTAATTGAAAATTAATACATATAATTAGGAGGACTTACTATGCAAAACGAATTATTACAAGAAACACAGCATTCATATTACGACTATGTAGTCAAAATTAAAGGAGGTTGCCAGCAAATAGCCAATAATTTGCGTACAGGCAAACAGGTAGAAGCTTTTGAAATGATTGCGGATTTAAGTGAAGGTATAGAGTGGCTTGTAACTGTGGAAAAACACATGCTTGAAAATCACTATCGTATCAATAGTTGTCTGAACGACATGATTGATATGCTAAAAGAAGTTAGTCAAGCATTAGAAATTGGCGATTCTGTTACGGTGGCGGACTTATTTGAATATGAAATTGCACCTATGTTTATGAGCGCGTCAGAGTGGACATTTGAAAAAATTGAAAACTAAATGAGCGAGATTTCTGCTATTTTTTAAACCTGCTATTCATTTAGAATGGTAGGTTTTTTACTTCAGTTTTTAGCGCAACAAACCTAGTATTAAAACAAGTACTATTTCATAAACACCTTATGAATCCTAATTTAAGACTATTTCCTAATTTACCTATGTAAGGCAAAGATTTAGTGCCGATAATAACTATAGTTAGATTTTTAAGTTAGGGGGTTAATAAGATGCGCATCAATGCACAACAAACAGTAGAAAGTTTCCAAAACTCGCAAGTGTCTACTGATTCTGCTAAAGCAGCTTTTGCGAGTAATAAACTAAAAGAAGAAGGATCTACTACAGCTAATCTAAAACCAGTAGATGAATTAATAGATTCAAAGGGCGAACTTAGCCAAGAAGGAATGAAAGAAAAGCTTAAAGAAGCCGTAGATTCCATAAATGAATTTTTACAAACGGATCGAAAAACGTCTAAATTTGTCTTTCATGAGGGATTGCATAAATATTATGTTCGCTTAGTTAATGCAGAAACAGATGAAGTTATTAAAGAAATACCACCTGAACGATTATTAGATGCATTTTATCAAATGCAAAAACTAGCTGGTATGATTGTTGATGAAAAAATCTAAATTTAGGAGGAATAGGATATGGTAAATAGAATTGGTGGTTTAGCATCAGGTATGGATATTGATGCTATGGTAGCAAAGTTAATGAAGGCAGAAAGAATGCCGATGGATAAACTTTTTCAAAAGAAACAAATTGCAGAATGGCAAAGAGATGCTTATCGATCTATCAATACAAAGTTGAAAACATTCAGTGATTTCTCGTTCGATAATATTTTGTTATCAAGCAATTTCTTGAAAAAAACAGCATCTGTTAGTGGCGGTAGTAGTGACAAAGTATCTATTAAAGCTGGCGCAGGCGCAGCAGGTAATTTAGAGATTCAATCTGTTACAAAATTGGCATCGAATGCAAAAACAGGTGTGATGAATGTAAGCGATACAACGCATAGACTAGCAACTGCAGATGATGAGTTGAGTGCTATTGGCGTCAGTGAAGGCGGTAGTATCAAATTTAAAGTTACTGATGATAAAGGGAGTGTTACAGAGAAAGAAGTTACTTTTACAACAGGAGACAAAATTTCTGACTTTGTAAAGAGGATGAATGAGGAAGGATTAAAAGATGCAAAATTCAATGCTACCACAGGTCGAATTTTTGCAGGTAATAATGTAGAGGTGACTAGCCAAACAAATGCGGAGAAGCTAGGTTTTTCAAAAAAGGGTGAAAGTACTGCACAATTTGTAGCCGGCGGTGGCAATGGTGCTAAAAGCAACACACTTTTAGGAGAATTAGGACTTGAGGATGGCTCTTTAACATTTAATGTTATTCAGTCGAATGGTGAAACAAAGCAAACAAAAATTTCTTATAGCAAGTCAGATACAATTGAGTCATTTATTAATAATCTTAATCGTTCTGGTGCAGGGGTTACAGCCCTATTCTCGAATGGTAAGCTAACAATTGGGGCTAATAACTCTGGTAAAACCAGTGATGGTAGTACAAGCAGTATTCAAGTTTTAAAAGATGGTGACGGTGACGGTAATGATGATGCGAATGTTTCAGCTTTACTGGGGAAATTAGGATTTGGTGCTGCAGAAACAGGTCACACTAAAGATAATAATGTTGCAACATTTGATTTAACAAATGTTGTAGAAAATAGTGTTAGGATAGGTCAAGAAGGTCAAAATGCTATTTATAAAATTAATGGGCTAGACATGGAAAGTGCTTCTAATTTAGTCAATGTTTCAGGCTATGAAATTACATTAAAAGGAGAATTTACTGAAAGTACAGCTAATACTGTATCTGTAAAATCCACACATGATATAGATCATATGGTTGATAAAATTAAAGAATTCGTAAATAAGTATAATGAGCTGATTGGTGGTATTAACGATCAATTAAAAGAGACCAAATATCGTTCTTTTACTCCTTTAACAGATGAGCAACGTAAAGATATGAGTGAAAATGAGCAAAAATTATGGGATGAAAAGGCAAAAAGTGGCTTATTGCGTAGTGATTCTTTATTACGCCAAGGCATGAATGATATACGTTATGCAATAGGAGGACATGTAGGCGGCTTTGGTGATGGTGCTTATAATGCATTATCAGCAATGGGGATTACTACGACAAGTAATTATAGTGATGGTGGTAAGTTACAAATTGATGAAAATCAGCTACGTAAAGCATTAACAGATGATCCAGAGCGTGTAATTAGTACATTAACACAACAGGGCGAGAAAAAATCAGATGGAACAGATACTCGTGGTATTGTACAAAGATTACGTAGTGCTATTACTGACTTTAGTCAATCTATAGAGAAAAAAGCTGGTCGTGCCACGATGACAGACCAACAATATGCTCTTGGTAAAGAATTAGTAGGAATTAATCAACGAATGGACACTTGGAAAACGAAGCTTGAAAATATCGAAGCTCGGTATTGGAAGCAGTTTTCTGCGATGGAGAAAGCGATTAATAAAGCAAACGAGCAATCTAGCATGTTTGCGCAATTTGCGGGTGGCAATTAATAAGTTGAAGTAGGAGATTATGATGCAACCAATCGAGCAATTATTACAGGTGTCGGCGAATTTGTATAAGATTTTAGGCGAAATTCCAGCAGGAGAAGAGCGTGATGAGTACATTAATCAGATTAATGATCTGCTAAATAAACGTGGACAAATAATGGAAGTATTAAAGCAGGAGAACTTTCAATTTAATCAAGAAAATCGTATTCATCTTACATTGTTTGAATTGGATAATGGCATTAAAGAGCGGTTAGCAGCTGTTATGGATGCAGTTAAACAAGACATGGCAAACCTACAAAAAACGAAAAAAAGTGAACAGCAATATTTCAATCCTTACTCGAATGTTCGCGTAATGGATGGCATGTATTATGACAAAAAGAATTAATAGTTTATCTTCATTCAGCGTGGTGCAAGTCGCCTGCTGAATGGAAGATAAAGCCCTGGCGGATGTCATGGATTTTAAAAGGAGTGAATTGTGATTGCACAATTCAAAATCCAGACACAATTACGCCGAGGCTTAATTGATCAAATAGCTTTTCTTCGTAAAATGGTTTAAACTAGTAAATAAGTAACCTTTCAAAGGAGTTGTCCTTTATTGGCAGCAAATTTAACAGCACAAAACGCGTATAAACAAAATAGTGTGACTACAGCTTCTCCTGGCGAGCTAACATTAATGCTTTATAATGGATGCCTAAAATTCTTGCATAAGGCGAAACTAGCTATTCAAGAGAAGAATATTCAAGAAAAAAATACGAACCTTCAAAAAGCACAGTCCATTATTGGTGAACTGATGTCGACACTCAATATGGACATAGAGGTGTCGAAGCAATTGTTACCTCTTTATGAATTTTTAAATCGTCGTTTAATTGAAGCCAACATTCAAAATGATGTAGCCATTATTGAGGAAGTGGAAGGATTTGTGACGGAATTTCGCAATACGTGGAAGGAAGTTATTCGCATTAATCGACAACAGCAATTTGGTCAGGGAAACAGCGGACAAATTTAGACACAATTAGAGACCATCATCAAAAGATGGTCTCTTTTCTTTATGACAGAGTAATTATCTAGAAATTATTGATAAATAGTCATAAATTAGGCTATTGATCGGTAAAATATGTTACTTATTCCCTGTGGCTGTTAGTTGGGCATCATGGCATAATCAAAGCAATAAACATGTTTAAAAGAGTACTGGGGTGGGAATATGATTTTTAAGCGTCAAGAAGGTTTCCGATTTAAATTTGAGGAGCCTATTCAGATAACTTTTGCTATTTATGAGAATGGAAAGGTCAATCATGGACAAACGGCTATGGCTGACTTGTTGGATATTAGTCCACGTGGGTTAAAGATGTTTACGGAAGTAGATTTAGGTATAAACCCTCCACCATTAGATATCCATTTTGTGCTTGATACACAAGAAGTTCGCGCTTATGGAGAAGTGATTTGGAGTCGTCCATTTGGGAACGGCAAGCAATACGGCATCTATTTCAATAATCAAGGACCGGTGGAAGATTTGATTGTTGAAGAACTAAAGCTTCGACGCAAAAAGGAAGCAGCTGAAGCGAAAAAACAAAATAATAATTTATAAAATTTATAAAAATTTTTTGTAAAAAAAAGAATGATTTTAGAGGAATTTCACACACTTGTGTAGAAATAGATAGTATAGCAGTTATAAAGGAGGAGTTTACATGTTAAACTTTAACATTCGTGGTGAAAATATTGAGGTAACTCCAGCTATTCGAGAGTATGTTGAGAACAAAATCGATAAAGTTGAACGCTATTTTAACGAAGATGTTAATGCCAACGCTAATGTCAATTTAAAGGTTTACAATGACAAACAAACGAAAGTGGAAGTCACTATTCCAATGAAGAACCTAACTCTTCGTGCTGAAGAGCGTCATAATGATATGTATGCTGCTGTTGATCTAATTGTTGATAAATTAGAGCGTCAGATTCGCAAGCATAAAACAAAAGTAAACCGTAAATTCCGCGAGCGTGAAGGTGCAGGCCTTTATTTTGCTACTACTCAAGCAGCCGCTGATGCAGTATCAGAGGAAGAAGAATATTCAATTGTTCGTACAAAGCAATTTGATTTAAAACCTATGGATCAAGAAGAGGCAGTTCTACAAATGAATATGCTTGGACATGATTTCTATGTCTTTACAGATGCTGAATCGAACGGCACAAATATTGTGTATAAACGTAAAGATGGAAAATATGGCTTAATTGAAACAACTTAAAACTTCATGATGACAAAGGCTCTCGCGATGGCGAGGGTCTTTTTTTGTATGACAATCATATGTAGCCGGGGTGACAGTTTGCATGAAACTGTTACACAATGGTAAAATGAAAGTTGAATCTATATAGGAAGTGAAAAACATTCATGGCAAACCTATTAAATAAATTATTTGATTTCAATAAACGTGAGCTAAAAAAATTAGAAAAAATCGCTGACCAAGTTGAGGGATTCGCTTCTCAAATGGAACAGCTTTCAGATGATCAATTACAAGCGAAAACAGATGAATTTAAAAAACGCTATGCTGATGGCGAACATTTAGAGTCGATTCGTGGCGAAGCTTTTGCTGTTTGTCGAGAAGCGGCAAAACGTGTATTAGAGATGTACCCATTCCGCGTTCAAATCATGGGGGCTGCTGCTCTTGATGAGGGGAATATCGCAGAGATGAAGACCGGGGAAGGTAAAACATTAACAGCGACAATGGCTGTTTATTTGAATGCCATCACTGGTAAAGGTGTACATGTTGTAACAGTCAACGAATACCTAGCGAGTCGTGATGCTGCTGAAATGGGACAACTTTATAATTTCTTAGGCTTATCTGTTGGGCTTAATTTAAATAGCCTCTCAAAAGATGAAAAACGTACTGCTTATGAGGCTGATATTACGTATAGTACAAACAATGAGCTAGGCTTTGACTACTTACGTGATAATATGGTGCTGTATAAAGAAGAACGTGTACAACGTCCATTGCATTATGCGGTGATCGATGAGGTCGACTCAATCTTAATTGATGAAGCGCGTACGCCATTAATTATTTCGGGTCAAGCTGGGAAATCAGCACAGCTTTATAAACAGTCCAATGCATTTGTACGTATGTTAAATGCAGAGACAGATTATACGTATGAAGAATCAACAAAAGGTGTTACGTTAACCGATGCAGGTGTAGAGAAGGCGGAAAAAGCATTCGGCATCGATAATCTATTTGATTTGACACATGTTCGTTTAAACCATGCCATTAATCAATCATTAAAAGCACATGTGAGTATGCATAATGATGTAGATTATGTTGTGCAGGAAGGCGAGATCGTTATCGTTGACGGCTTTACAGGTCGTTTGATGAAAGGGCGTCGTTATTCTGACGGTTTACACCAGGCAATTGAAGCCAAGGAAGGCGTAGAGATTCAAAATGAATCGATGACAATGGCGACAATTACCTTCCAAAACTATTTCCGTATGTATCAAAAGTTAGCAGGGATGACAGGTACAGCGAAAACAGAGGAAGAGGAATTCCGTAATATTTATAATATGAATGTTGTGGCTATTCCTACGAATAAACCGATTGCTCGTGATGACCGTGCTGACTTAATTTTTGCCACTATGGAAGGAAAATATAAAGCGGTAGCTGCAGATATTGCAGAGCGACATCAAGCGGGTCAACCGGTGCTTGTAGGTACAGTTGCCATTGAAACGTCTGAAATTATTTCAAGATTATTGGATAAGTATAAAATTCCACATAATGTATTAAATGCGAAAAACCATGAACGTGAAGCTGAAATCATTGCCAATGCTGGTTCAAAGGGTGCCGTGACAATTGCAACAAACATGGCTGGTCGTGGTACAGATATTAAACCTGGTGAAGGCGTACTCGAAATTGGTGGTTTAGCGGTAATCGGTACAGAGCGACATGAATCCCGTCGTATTGACAATCAGCTTCGTGGACGTTCTGGTCGTCAAGGGAATCCTGGGGTTACACAATTCTATCTATCCCTAGAGGATGATTTAATGCGTCGTTTTGGCTCTGACAATATGAAGTCTATGATGATGCGCTTAGGTATGGATGATTCCCAGCCATTGCAATCGAAAGTGGTGTCGAGAGCTGTAGAATCAGCGCAGAAACGTGTCGAAGGTAATAACTTTGATGCGCGTAAACGATTATTACAATATGATGATGTTTTACGTCAGCAACGTGAGATTATTTATAAAGAGCGTTATGATGTGCTGGAAACAGAAAATATGCGTGTGCTTGTTGAGTCTATGATTCAAGAAACAATTGATAATATTGTCAGCCTGTATACTCAAGGTGAACAGAAGGATTGGAACTTAAAGGCAATTGAAGACTTTGTAGCGGCCAATCTTTTAGAGGAAGGTCAACTTAAAGTATCTGATTTCCAAGGCAAGTCTGTTGAAGATATTAATCAGTTGATTTCTGATGCTGTTCATATTCGTTATGATGAAAAAGAGGTAGAACTGACACCAGAGCGTATGCGTGAGTTTGAAAAGGTCATTTTATTACGATCAATCGATACAAAATGGATCGATCATATTGATGCAATGGATCAACTACGTCAAGGTATCCATCTGCGTGCATATGGTCAAAACGATCCGCTTCGTGAATATCAACAAGAAGGCTTTGCGATGTTTGAGGATATGGTAGCCTCTATTCGTGAGGATGTAGCGAAATATGCGATGAAAGCAGAAATCCGCAATAATCTTGAGCGTGAAGAGGTGGCGAAGGGGCAGGCTGTTAATCCGAAAGAAGAAGGTGGCTCTGCTCCGAAAAAGCAACCAGTTCGTAAGGCTGAAAACATTGGCCGTAATGATTTATGTCCATGTGGAAGCGGTAAGAAATTTAAAAACTGTCATGGTACGGCTCAATAATATCTAGGTGAAAAAATCATTTTAACTACGTGTTAAAATGATTTTTTCTTTTTAAAATAACTCAAAATTGAAGAAATTTTATTATAAAAAGTCAGAATTTATAGACAATTGAAAAATATGGGTATACAATAGCTGTAATAATAGGCATATAGTACAAGTAATTTATCCTATTATTATCCTAAATTATTAATTATAAGACCAAGACTTAAGGAGGATCGGGATTTTCAAGAAGGTTTCTTGGAGAAATGGGTAGGTGTGTTGAAAAAAATTTCAAGCAATCTTACTCGTTGAAAATATCGGGAATGTACGGATATTGGTATATTCCTTTTTATTATGACTGGAAGCAACATAAAATGTATAAAGGGGGACTATAGATGCATAAAAAAGATATTATGAATAGTGAAACAATGATGTATATGCCTGTGTATGATTCCTTTGGAAATTTATGTACGCAGGTGTATGAGAAAAATAATGAGTATATATCTACGCTACCACCAACGAAATTATTGGACTTTAATCTGCGTTATTTTGGTTCTAGTTTAAGAGGAGCATTCGATGGTTCAAAAATGATCCTAGGCAAGCTTAATAAAAATCCTATAGTGGTGGATGAACGATGTAATATTCTATGGTTCCCTAGTAGATCTCCTCTACATCCCGAATGTATCTGGTTCGCTGTCCATCATATTGATGAATATAACGCTGTGGATAAAAAGAGGACAAAGGTCACTTTTATGAATGGCAAGGAATTTATTGTGGATGTCAGTGTTAATGCTTTAGAGTCTCGAATTCAAAGAGCTTTTTTATTAAAATATAGACTAGAGAAACGAACAAAATATTTACTTGTTCAGTATGATCGTGTGAAAGTATTTCAACGTCTTGCCAAGAATATGGTGGAGGACGAGACGCAAGATAGTTGACTTAATACCATAAAACATCTGCTAGATAGTATGTTTTCCTTTGTAAAAACGTTATAATAAAAAGATACGGGGCTTTGTGAATGAAGTGTTAGCTCCATGACTAACGTTCGGAGGATTTAACGATGATTGAATTAGCAGATGTACGCAATGTGTTAGACACTACAGCCAAAAAATTGGTGGACTTTAGGGGGTCTCTTTGACTTAGAAAACAAAGAGGCACGTATTCAGGAGCTAGATGAAATGATGCTAGAGCCAGGCTTTTGGGATGATCAGCAAGGTGCACAGGTGATTATCAATGAAGGCAATGCCTTAAAAGCCATTGCCAATGAATATAAGGATTTAGTGGAAACACATGAAAATTTAGATATGACACTGGAGCTTTTACGTGAAGAATCAGACGAAGAATTACAGGAAGAGCTAGGCAAAGAACTAGCAGAATTCCAACAAAAGATAGCTGATTTTGAGCTGCAACTGCTGTTAAGTGGTCCATATGATCAAAACAATGCCATTTTAGAGCTGCATCCTGGAGCTGGTGGTACGGAATCACAGGATTGGGGTTCAATGCTTTTACGTATGTATACGAGATGGGCGGAAAAGCGCGGATTTAAAGTGGAAACGGTGGACTATCTGCCTGGAGATGAAGCTGGGATTAAATCTGTAACATTGTCGATTAAAGGTCACAATGCTTTTGGTTATTTACAAGCAGAAAAGGGTGTCCATCGTCTAGTACGTATTTCTCCATTCGATTCTTCTGGCCGCCGTCATACGTCTTTCGTTTCCTGCGATGTTATGCCAGAGTTCGACGACAATATTGAAATCGATATTCGTACAGAGGATTTAAAAATTGATACGTATCGTGCAACAGGTGCTGGTGGTCAGCATATTAATACGACAGATTCTGCTGTTCGTATTACGCATATCCCTACTGGTACGGTCGTACAATGTCAAGCTGAGCGTTCCCAGATTAAAAACCGTGAAAAAGCGATGACGATGTTAAAAGGGAAGCTATATCAACTAGAGCTTGATAAACAGCAGGCACAGCTAGATGAAATACGTGGTGAACAAAAAGAAATAGGCTGGGGCTCACAAATTCGTTCGTATGTTTTCCATCCATACTCGATGGTAAAGGATCATCGTACAAATGAAGAGACAGGTAATGTGGGAGCAGTGATGGATGGCGATTTAGATCCATTTATTAATGCTTATTTACGTTCAAAAATAAATTAATACACAGATTCCCCAAGAGTGAGATGCTCTTGGGGAATTTTTTGTTAAAAGGGCGGATGATAGGGTGCATCTTGGCTAAGCTGTTTGCGTTCATTCATGTAGTATTTATACAGCATAGATGCGTTAAGAAATTGTTTACTAATGGATGCATATCGAATAGGTAGTTCAATTTGTTTATTATTTTTTAACGTTACAGTACACCCCATTTCACTAGGTGTAATATTGATAATTGCATGAAGCCCAATCCATATATTGTGAATGGAGCTTGGTGAATAAGTTGGTAAAAAAATACAGGGATAACCGTAATCAAAGGCCACGACGACTGGTAACTTGTGTTGATTGCCGAAGAAACGCTTAGCCGATTGTTTTGCGGCTTCATAGGTGGAGCCTAAAGAGATACAGGATTTTCGAAGGACATGCATCGGTTTGCGCGTAACAATCAGCTCATTATGCTTATCAATCACATGCGTGAATACTTTGGAGTCATGCTGAATGGGCTGCAGTAAATAAGTGTTGAATGAAATTAAGTAGCCGTTTACAAAATTAGTTGTCATATAGGGAGTGCCTCCTTTTTTCTAGTATTAACGGTAGTGTAGAACAGAAAATGACTTTCATAAATTAGATGAAAAAGTTGAAAATCATTCAGAAAAGCACGAAATGCTTAGAGAATTTGCTCCAAATGTCTCGTGATTTAGAGCTAATCCAAGATATTTTCGATTCGTAAGCATTGCTTTTTAATTTCAATTTTCATATAATTTAGAAAAGGATCGAGGTGAGATCGTTGGATAAATATTATTCGTATACAGATTTTCTAAAAGCCGTTGGTCAGTCGAAAAAAGTTGATGAGGCAGAGAAATTATTAAACGAGATTTATTTAGATTTATTTTTAAATCGTATCCAGCGTATGCATCGGCAAGAGCAGCTCATGGTTCTGATAGATAGAGCACTCGATGAAAAAGATGAAAACGCATTTTATCAATACGCATCCGAACTAATTTCCTTACAGCAAACAGAAGATGAATCATATTGACGAACCCGCTCTCCACATCTATTGGAGAGCGGGATTTTTTTGACTTTGAAAATAGTTGCGGGGGATGTGAAGAGTGTTTGTTTTCATTCGAACAGTTTGAGACTCTGCTCATAAAAGAGTGAGAGTCGCTCCGAAAGTGAAGGACTCCGCTCCAAAAAGAGAGAGAGCCGCTCCAAAGGCATGGGCCTCGCTCCTAAAAGTGGAAGAGTTGCTCCGAAAATGATGGAATCCGCTCCAAAAAGAGAGAGAGTCGCTCCAAAGGCATGGGAACCCGCTCATAAAGGTGAGATAACCGCTCTAAAAGTGACGCCCCCCGCTCGTAACCGCACGATAACCGCTCCAAAAGCACAGGACTCCGCTCCTAAAAGAGTGAAAGCCGCTCCAAAAGCAATAACCGTCACTCCTAAATAAGGAACCTCATGAAGCTTGAAAACCTGATAAAACGGCTATTATAAGAGTGACAAGTTAAATTGGCCGTATCGTTATTTATTAAGAATTTTAGAGATGAAAAAAATTTTTACAAACATTCGTTCGTTAAATGTTCGAAATTTTAATATTGCTATGCTAAAATATATGTACAAATTGGAAGGAAAGGACGGGGACATGAGTGCAAACATTTGATTTACAAGCGCCATATCAGCCTAATGGGGATCAGCCACAGGCCATTGCGGAATTAGTGGAGGGTGTGAATGCAGGCAAACGTCATCAAACATTACTTGGTGCTACGGGAACAGGTAAAACGTTTACCATTTCTAATGTCATCCAGCAGGTTAAAAAACCAACACTAATCATGGCACACAATAAAACATTAGCTGGCCAGTTATATAGTGAATTTAAAGAGTTCTTCCCAAATAACGCTGTTGAATACTTTGTCAGCTACTATGATTACTACCAACCAGAAGCTTATGTACCGCAGACAGATACCTATATAGAAAAAGATTCTAGCATTAACGATGAAATTGATAAGCTGCGTCACTCTGCTACTTCTGCACTGTTTGAGCGTGAGGATGTCATTATTATTGCATCTGTGTCCTGCATTTATGGTTTAGGTTCTCCTGAAGAATATCGAGAAATGGTTGTTTCCATTCGCACAGGTATGGAAATAGAACGTAATCAGCTACTGCGTAAGCTTGTAGACGTTCAGTATGAGCGAAATGATATTAGTTTTACACGCGGAACATTTCGGGTACGTGGAGATGTAGTGGAAATCTTCCCAGCCTCTCGTGATGAGCATTGTATTCGCGTGGAATTTTTCGGTGATGAAATTGATCGCATTCGTGAGGTAGATGCACTTACGGGAGAAATTTTATCGGATCGAGAGCATGTTGCTATTTTCCCAGCATCCCACTTCGTTACACGAGAAGAAAAAATGCGTAAAGCAATTGAAAACATTGAAAAAGAATTAGAGGAACGACTTGCATTATTACGATCAGAAGATAAATTACTAGAGGCTCAGCGTTTAGAACAACGTACACGTTATGATTTAGAAATGATGCGTGAAATGGGCTTTTGCTCAGGGATTGAAAACTATTCACGTCATTTAACATTGCGTGGAGCAGGTGCCACTCCCTATACATTGCTAGATTATTTCCCAGATGACTTTTTGCTTGTAGTCGATGAAAGTCACGTCACACTTCCTCAGGTTCGTGGCATGTACAATGGTGACCAAGCACGTAAAGGTGTACTCGTAGAACATGGTTTCCGTTTGCCATCAGCACTTGATAACCGTCCACTACGTTTTGAAGAATACGAAAAAAGAGTGCATCAAGCCATTTATGTATCAGCCACACCAGGTCCGTATGAGCTGGAGCACACACCCGAAATGGTTGAGCAAATTATTCGACCTACTGGATTATTGGATCCGTTAATTGAGGTGCGACCTATTGAAGGGCAAATCGATAATTTGATCGATGAAATTCAAGATCGAATTGCACAAAATGAACGGGTTTTAGTGACAACGTTAACGAAGAAAATGTCTGAGGATTTATCGGCATACTTGAAGGAAATGGGCTTAAAAGTCGAATACTTACATTCAGAAATTAAGACACTAGAACGTATAGAGATTATCCGTGAACTACGAAAAGGAACGTATGACGTACTAATTGGTATTAATCTATTGCGTGAAGGTCTTGATATTCCTGAGGTGTCCCTTGTTGCAATTTTAGATGCTGATAAAGAAGGGTTTTTACGTTCAGAGCGTTCATTGATTCAAACGATTGGTCGTGCTGCTCGTAATGCGAATGGTCATGTCATTATGTATGCAGATCATGTAACAGACTCGATGAAAAAGGCGATTGATGAAACGAAACGTCGCCGTGCGTTACAAATGGCTTATAACGAGGAGCATGGCATAACACCACAAACGATCATTAAGAAAATCCCAGATGTGATTCGTGCAACACAAGTAGCAGAAGAAGAGGAATCCTATGTAATAAAGGCAACAAAAGGCAAAAAGCTAACAAAGGCGGAAAGAGAACAGCTCTTGGCTTCCCTAGAAGTAGAAATGAAGGAAGCAGCAAAAGCGCTTGATTTTGAACGTGCGGCTGAGTTGCGAGATACAATATTTGAATTGAAGGTAGAAGGGTGAATGACTTGTGAAAAATACTGAAATTGTCGTGCAAGGCGCACGTGCTCATAATTTAAAAAATATTAATGTCACAATTCCACGTGACCAATTGGTCGTATTAACTGGTTTATCAGGTTCAGGAAAGTCTTCTCTAGCATTTGACACAATTTATGCGGAGGGCCAACGTCGTTATGTTGAGTCCCTTTCCGCCTATGCCCGCCAATTTCTTGGGCAAATGGATAAGCCAGATGTTGATGCCATAGAAGGTTTATCGCCTGCTATTTCAATTGACCAAAAAACGACAAGTCGTAACCCACGATCTACTGTAGGTACGGTAACGGAGATCTATGACTACTTACGTTTACTTTATGCACGCATTGGTAAACCGATTTGTCCAAATCATGGCATAGAAATCACTTCCCAAACGATTGAGCAAATGGTGGACCGTTTATTAACTTATCCAGAGAGAACAAAAATGCAGCTTCTTGCACCAATGGTTTCTGGACGTAAGGGAACCCATGTTAAATTGCTAGAAGATTTAAAAAAGCAGGGTTTTGTTCGTGTCCGAATTGATGGGGAATTACGTGATTTAGATGATGCTATCGAACTTGATAAAAATAAAAAGCATTCAATCGAAGTAGTGGTGGACCGTGTTGTTATGAAGGAAGGGGTTGCTGCTCGTCTGAGTGATTCGTTAGAAACGGCTTTACGTTTGGCAGATGGACGTGTGCTTGTCGATGTGATGGAGCATGAAGAGTTACTATTTAGTGAGCATCATGCCTGCCCATTATGTGGATTTTCTATAGGTGAATTGGAGCCTCGTATGTTTTCATTTAATAGTCCATTTGGTGCTTGTCCAAGCTGTGATGGCTTAGGTTCAACGCAAGAGGTGGATTTAGATTTAGTGGTGCCTGATTGGGATCGTTCCTTATTAGAGCATGCCATTGCACCATGGGAACCAACTAGCTCTCAGTATTACCCACAATTGCTGAAAGCTGTATGTAATCATTATAATATCCCAATGGATGTACCTGTGAAGGCTTTGCCAAAGGAAAAGATGGATAAGGTTTTATATGGGTCTGGGAAAGACAAAATACATTTCCATTATGAAAATGAATTTGGTAATGTGCGAGATCAAATGATTGAATTTGAAGGTGTTGTGCGCAATGTTGAGCGACGTTTTAAAGAGACAACATCCGATTATGTTCGTGAGCAAATGGAAAAATACATGGCACAGCAAGCTTGTCCTTCATGTAAAGGTTATCGTTTAAAGCCTGAAACGTTAGCAGTGAAAGTAGCCGATAAGCATATTGGTGAGGTTACACAATATTCGATTCAGGAAGCGGACACATTCTTCAAAGAGCTTGATCTCACTGAAAAGGATATGCAAATAGCACGATTGGTTTTACGAGAAATTGAAGAACGATTGGGCTTCCTTGTTAATGTTGGTTTAGACTATTTAACATTGAGTCGTGCAGCGGGTACATTATCTGGTGGGGAGGCGCAACGTATTCGTCTTGCTACGCAAATTGGTTCACGATTAACGGGGGTCCTTTATATTTTAGATGAGCCTTCGATTGGTTTGCATCAACGGGATAATGATCGTCTGATTAGCACGTTACAAAATATGCGTGATATTGGGAATACGTTGATTGTCGTAGAGCACGATGAAGATACAATGCTTGCTGCCGATTATCTTATCGATGTAGGACCTGGAGCAGGTGTCCATGGCGGTCAAATTGTGGCAGCAGGTACACCACAGGAAGTTATGAATAATGAAAAATCCTTAACAGGACAATATTTAAGCGGTAGAAAGTTTATTCCATTGCCAATTGAAAGACGCCAACCAAATGGGCGAAAGCTCTCCATTAAAGGTGCTAAGGAAAATAATTTACGTAATGTCAAAGTAGATGTTCCACTTGGCTTATTTGTTGCAGTGACAGGGGTGTCTGGTTCTGGGAAATCTACATTGATTAATGAAATTTTATATAAATCATTGGCACAGAAGCTGAATCGTTCAAAGGTCAAGCCTGGCGAGCATAAAGAAGTGACGGGCATTGATGAGCTTGAAAAAGTAATCGATATTGACCAATCACCAATTGGGCGTACACCTCGTTCAAACCCAGCAACATATACAGGTGTTTTTGATGATATTCGTGATGTTTTTGCGGCAACAAATGAAGCCAAGGTACGAGGCTATAAAAAAGGACGCTTTAGCTTTAATGTCAAGGGTGGTCGGTGTGAAGCATGTCGTGGGGATGGCATTATTAAGATTGAAATGCATTTCCTTCCAGATGTTTATGTACCATGTGAAGTATGTCACGGCAAACGTTATAACCGTGAAACACTTGAAGTGAAGTATAAAGATAAGAGTATTGCTGATATTCTCGATATGACGATTGAAAATGCAGTAGTGTTCTTTGAAAATATTCCAAAGATTCAACGTAAACTACAAACGATTGTCGATGTGGGCTTGGGCTATATGAAATTAGGACAACCAGCGACAACCTTATCGGGTGGGGAGGCACAGCGTGTAAAACTAGCCTCTGAATTACATCGACGTTCTACAGGGAAATCGTTCTATATTTTGGATGAACCAACGACAGGATTACATGCCGATGATATTGCTCGATTACTTGTCGTGTTACAGCGTCTAGTTGAAAACGGTGATTCTGTATTAGTTATTGAGCATAATTTAGATGTGATTAAAACAGCTGATTATATCATCGACTTAGGTCCAGAAGGTGGAGACAAAGGTGGCACGATCGTTGCAACTGGTACACCTGAAGAGGTAGTAGAAGTTGCTGGCTCCTACACAGGAAAATACTTAAAACCAATTCTGGAACGAGATCGTATGAGAATGGATGCATTGCTAGCAGAAGCTTCTAAATCTTAATGGATTTACAATCGAATGGAAATGATTAATCTGGATTGAAAGGTGATCTTCAAGTGGAGAAAGCCGCTCAATCCAGATTGAAAGATGATCCAAAAGGAGAGGAATCCGCTCAAACAGGGGTCAGAAGTGATCTAAAAAGTGAGAACCCCGCTCAAACAGAGGTCGGAAGTGATCTAAAAGGAGAAGAACCCGCTCAAACAGAGGTAAGAAGTGATCCAAAAAGTGAGGTTCCCGCTCAAACAGAGGCCGGAAGTGATCTAAAAGGAGAAGAACCCGCTCAAACAGAGGTCGGAAGTGATCTAAAAGGAGAAGAACCCGCTCAAACAGAGTTCAGAAGTGATCTAAAAAGTGAGGTTCCCGCTCAAACAAAGGCCGGAAGTGATCCAAAAGGAGAAGAACCCGCTCAAACAGAGGCCGGAAGTGATCCAAAAGGAGAAGAACCCGCTCAAACAGAGTTCAGAAGTGATCCAAAAAGTGCGGCCTCCGCTCTATTCAAAGAAAAACCGATCTAATAAACAAGCGACATAATTTGTAATAGGTAAAATACCAATGATTTTGTATTGAAAAGACCCAATTTATTCAATTTTGCAGTGAAACTTTTCACATGATGAATCGTATAAATAGTATAACGAACTGAGGGAGGCTATTTATTTATGCAAAATGAACGTCAACGTATTTTAGAACTTGTAGAAAAAGGAACAATTTCGGCACAAGAGGCGATTACATTATTAGAAGCATTAGAGCAACCTGGCAAGTCTACTCAACATGTTATGAATGATGTGTCGAAAGAGACGCAATCCTTTTCAACTGAAAAAGAGTCACTATTTGAAGAAAAACAAAAAGATGGTGACAAGAAAAAAGATGATTTTATGAAATACTTCCAAGATGAAATGCAAGATTTTCGTAAGGATTTAACGCAAATCGGTTCTCTTTTTATGGATATGATGAATACAGCTGTTAAAAAAGTGAAGGAATTTGATGTAGCTTCTCCATTTGGAGATAAAATTGAGTTTACACATACAGAAGAAGTTGCTGCAGCCGATGTAGACAATATTATCGTTGAATTACCAAATGGTAACTTCTCATTGGAATCTGGTGAAGGCGACACTATTCAAGTGATCTGCAAGGTGAAGGCACCTTTGATGAACGATAGTGAAGAAGAAACACGCAATCACTTTTTAGAGCAATTTGTTGTGAAAGAGGAAGCTCAATCTCTTCGTATTTTGAGCCAATTAAAGCTTGTTCAAGTCAATGTGAAGGTGTTAGTACCTAAGGATAAACTTGAAAAATTATCTGTGCGTCTAATGAACGGTAGTGTTTCATTACAGGATACAGCATTTGAAGAATTAAAAGTAAAAACGTTAAACGGTGCCATTAAAGGAACGAAGTTTAATTTCGGGAAAGCGGAAGTGGATTCTTCTAATGGTTCCATTGAATTAACGAATGTTCGAGGTAAGGATTTAGAGGCTGAAACATTGAATGGACGTGTTTATTTGGATGGTGCTCTGGATGAAGTTGAAGCTAAGTCAGTCAATGGACATGTAGTCGTAACAACATGCTCGACAAACTCCTCTAAAATTAAAGCTCAGACAGTTGCTGGAGCTGTGGAATTATATGTCCCGCGAACAATTTCATTGAGCGGCAAAGTGGTAACAAATTTTGGAAAAGTGGATGTGGGTATTCAGGATGTTTCCAAAATGGAGTCACAAGATCAATTCTTATCCAAAGTAGTCCGTTTTGACAAAGAAGTAGAAAATGCGAATCGCCTATTTATCGAAGGTGAATCGAAAACAGGTGCCGTTTTAGTGCGTTACACAACAACGGATGAACAACAAATTTAACAGGAGAAGCATTCAAGCTAATTTAGGCTTGAGTGCTTTTTTCTTATCAAACAGGATTCGACCTTGCATATATAGGCGAATCTTGTTTTTATTTTTGTCATTTTCTTAAGGATAATGGCAAGGAAAGAACGAAATAGAAGGAACTGCCACGGATTGAAATGAAACTGTAATAAAAAAACAGAAATAGAGTGCTATAATAGTAAAAGAAATACCTCTTACATAGATGAGAGTTTTAGGTGGTTTAATCATGATAGAAATGAAAAATGTGACAAAGAAATACCCAAACGGTGTTGTTGCGACAAATGGTATTTCCGTTAATATAAAGCAAGGCGAATTTGTGTATGTAGTCGGTCCAAGTGGGGCAGGTAAATCTACTTTTATTAAATTGATGTACCGTGAAGAAAAGGCAACATCAGGACAAATCATTGTCAATGGTATTGATTTAGCAACTTTAAAAAATAAGAAGGTCCCTTTTTTGCGTCGTCAACTTGGCGTAGTTTTCCAAGATTTCAAATTACTACCTCGTTTGAACGTTTATGAGAACGTAGCGTTTGCGCTTGAAGTAATTGAGGAAAAGCCAGATGAAATCCGACGTCGGGTTATGGAAGTGTTAGAACTAGTTGGATTGAAGCATAAAGCAAGAATGTTTCCAAATGAGCTTTCAGGCGGAGAGCAGCAACGGGTATCGATTGCTCGTTCGATCGTCAATGTTCCCAAAGTGGTGATTGCTGACGAACCTACAGGGAACCTTGATCCTGAAACATCATGGGAAATCATGAATTTATTTGAGGAAATTAATGCACGTGGGACAACCATTGTAATGGCGACCCACAACCGTGAAATTGTGAATACGATTCGTCGTCGTGTAATCGCAATTGAAGGTGGCTTAATTGTCCGTGATGAACACGGAGGTGATTACGGCTATGAAATTTAGTACAGTAAAGCGCCACTTCCGTGAAAGTATTAAATCACTTGGTCGAAATAGCTGGATGACCATTGCGTCCGTCAGTGCCGTAACCGTTACGCTCATACTAGTAGGCGTTTTTGCGCTTATTATGATGAATTTAAATAAAGTAGCAACGGATTTAGAAAACGATGTCGAAATTAAAGTGTTAATTGATGAGACAGCAGATGAAGCTGCAGAAAAAGCACTCATTGAAAAAGTCAAAAAATTGCCTGGTGTCTCCGAGATGACTTATTCCACTAAGGAAGACGAGTTAACCAAGCTAGTAAAAGACTTCGGTGATGATTTTAAACTATTTGAACAAAGTAACCCTTTACGTAATGTAATTTATGTAAAAGCTGCTGATCCACAGCAAACAGCAAAAGTTGCGAAAGCCATTGATAAATATGAGTATACATATGACGTGATGTATGGCGAAGGAAAAGTTGAAAAACTATTTAACTTCTTAAATATTAGTCGTAATGTAGGAATCGTACTTATTTTAGGGTTATTATTTACAGCGATTTTCTTAATTTCGAATACTATCCGTATAACGATTATTGCTCGTCGTGATGAAATAGAAATTATGAAACTTGTAGGGGCTACGAATTCATTCGTGCGTATCCCATTCTTATTAGAAGGTATGTGGCTCGGAATTTTAGGTTCAATTATTCCGATTGCGGTTGTCACAACCATTTACCACAATATATATAAAATTATTGCACCACGTTTACAAGGTGAGCTTATTCAATTACTAGATTTTTCTCCACTTGTGTATCAGGTAAGCGGTCTTCTGTTACTTATTGGTGTACTTATTGGTATTTGGGGAAGCTTCATGTCAGTTCGTAAGTTTTTAAAAATTTAGTCACAACGGATATTTGTGAAAAAGAAAAAGAATAGTCGAAGGGGAGTTCAATCGGTGAAAAGTAAGGCGAAAAAAACATTGAAAACACTTGCAGCAGCGTCTGCTCTAATTCTTTTTATCCAAACTCCATCAGCATATGCAACAAGTTTATCGGATTTAAAAGAAGAAAAGAAACAAGTTGAAACAAAGAAGAACCAGTTAAATTCATCTATCAGCAATAAATCAAATGCCATTACAGCTAATCAAGAAAAGCAACAAAAAATCTTAGATCAAATTCAAGCATTGAACGCTGAAATCGACAAAACCAATAGTAATATTAAAAAGGTACAAGCAGATATTCGGGCAACAAATGAGGAAATAAAAAAGTTAGAAGCGTCTATCGAAGAGCTTTTGCATAAAATTGAGGAGCGCGATTTATTGTTACAAGAACGCGCACGAGCAATTCAAGCAGGAGGCTCTGTTAGTTATTTGGATGTATTGCTTGGCTCTAATAGTTTTGTAGACTTTATTGATCGTTTCTCTGCAGTTAATGCATTATTGGAAGCAGATCGACAAATTATCCAAGATCAAAAAGATGATAAACAAAAATTAGAAGAGCAAAAGCAAATTATCGAAGAAAAACGTAAAAACTTGGAAGACAAAAAAGCTGAGCTTGAACGATTAAAAGCATCTTTAGATAGCCAAAAAGCTGAAAAAAATAAACTAGTCGACCAATTAGAAAAAGAGCAAGAAAAACTGAAAACAGAAAAGGTATTACTTGAAAAAGAGTACTCAGAAGCTTTGGAAGTAAGTCAGGAATTACAAGATCAAATTATTGCTGAACAAAATCGTTTGGCTGAAATTGCTCGTCAGCAAGAGGCGAAACGTAAAGCAGCCGCAGCGGCGGCCGCGGCAGCAGCTGCTGCCAACAATGGTGGCGGATCATCTGGTGGTACAGTCCATGCGCCTCAATCAAATGGGACTTGGATTAAACCGACGAATGGTCGCTTAACATCACCATATGGTTGGCGAAATCTTGGTGCTGGCCCTGAATTCCATTATGGTGTTGACCTTGCAAATGCAACAGGAACACCAATATGGGCAGCAGCAGATGGCGTTGTTTCTTACGCTGCACCACTTAGTTCGTATGGTAATGTTGTCATTCTGACGCATTCTATCGATGGACAAATTTATACAACTGTTTATGCACATTTAAGTGCGTTTAATGTTAGTGTAGGACAAGAAGTATCACAAGGTGATCAAATAGCAGCGATGGGTAGTACAGGTCGCTCTACTGGTCCACACTTACACTTTGAAGTGCATATTGGTGCTTGGAAAGGACAAGCAGTCGGCAGCGTTAATCCACTGAAATATATTCCATTGTAAAAATAAAAAGCTATACACTAGCGTTTTCTAGTGTATAGCTTTTAATATTTTATCTAGTGTTTCACCATTCACCAGCTTATAGGTTTGCCCATCAATAGCCAATAAGCCATTTTGGATGAACAGTATTTTTAATGTATGGTCATAATAAGTAATATCCAATTGATAGACAACATCAGCTTGTTTGTTATTTAATAAGGTTCTTTTTACTTCCCAAGAGTTCAAGGCTAAACGCATTTCATCTAATCGTGGATCGCCACGATTGATAATGGCTAAGGTTTTATTGGTACCATTGTCCACTTCCCATATCGTCATTTTATTTAATATTTCTTCAAGATCTTTATTAGGTAAAAAATCATGTAGCAAATTCTTCGTTCGATATTCTGTATACAGCATCAGTATACTTATGCCGAGAAAAATAGCGGCGATCCATAGTATAAGTCGCTTTGAAAGCATAATTCCTCCCCCTTTTTATCATTTTACGAAATATTCCAATAAAAGTTTCATTGCTATTATAAGATTCTGTTTGATGTTATGATGATTATATACATAGTGGGGTATTTTAATTGTTGTTATTTCTGAAGATTTTCTTAAAACAGTGTGAAATATTCTAATTTTAAAAAGGTTCTATGCTATGCTTTCGGAGGAGGTTTCGTTGGGGTGATAAATACAGAGTGGTACTCGATCCGAACATTAACTTTACCAGCTACCGCAGTCGCTTTACTCATTACCTTTTTTATTGTATGGCTTATCTTGCGCCTACAATTTTCTAAAAAGTGGTCTGAGCTATATAGTGATGCCATTTTTACGTTTATCATTGTTTGGAAGCTGAGCTTGCTTGTAACTGATTTCAAGACTGTTGTAAGCAATCCAATTACGGTGTTTTATTTTAATGGCGGAACAATTGGTGTTTATCTTGGCGTCATCGTAGCATCCTTGCAAATATGGAGAAGGAGAAATAGGCTACAGCTTGAGGGAGAAGATATGACAGCCTGTAGCTGGGCCATTATTTTAACGCAATCCATTTATCAAATGCTTGTTGTGCTACTCAATGACAATAACACAACGAGTGAAGTTATAACATTAGTTGTGCTAAGTGTAGTCACGCTCTTCATATTATGGAAATTAGCAGCGATGAAACAAGCTTTATTCCTCTATACAGTTAGCTATTTAATAGTGGCTATCTTACAGCCACTTGGTATATGGCAAACAGCTGTGGCTGTTAGTGTAATACTACTTTGTTTGGGATTAACCATTCAGCATGAACGAATCAATGTGGGAGGTAAAGAATGAAAAAAAATATTGGGCTACTGATTGTTGTGCTATTAGTGGTTGCGATGATTGGTACATATGTAAAACAACAAATTGACGAAGAACGTGCCATTGAAAAATCAGCTCTTGGTAAGGATATGGAGGAGCTAGAGACGGGCTTAAGAAAAGGAGATATCCCGCCTGATTTTACTTTAACAAGCTTAGACGGGGAAGATATCACATTAAGTGATTTGCGTGGAAAAAAAGTTGTACTAAATTTCTGGGCTACATGGTGCCCACCTTGTAAGGCTGAGATGCCGCATATGCAAAGCTTCTACGATGAATATGCTAAAGAAAAAAACGTTGAAATCATAGCGGTCAATTTAACAGATGCCGAACGTGATGTGACCGCCGATGCTAAAGTGGACACTGTGATGACATTTAGAGATAGCTTTGAGCTCACGTTTCCCATCTTATTGGACCCAGACAATGAGGCTGGCTTAAATTATCAAGTCATCACGATTCCAACCACTTATTTTATTGATTCCAACGGCTATATCCAACGTGCAATCAGAGGACCAATGGACGTGGATATGTTAAATGATTATGTAGATGCACTAGATTGATTCATAAAAAATCTGCTCGTTTTCTATAGTAGAAACGAGCAGGTTTTTTTATTTTACATGAAGCTAAGGTGAATACCCGCGGAAGCAAGGATGAATACCCGCGGAAGCAAGGATGAATACCCGCGGAAGCAAGGATGAATACCCGCGGAAGCAAGGATGAATACCCGCGGAAGCAAGGATGAATACCCGCGGAAGCAAGGTGAATACCCGCGGAAGCAAGGTGAATACCCGCGGAGCAAGGATGAATACCCGCGGAGCAAGGATGAATACCCGCGGAGCAAGGATGAATACCCGCGGAGCAAGGATGGATACTCGCGGAGCAAGGTGAATATCCGCGGAGCAAGGATGAATACCCGCGGAAGCAAGGTGAATACCCTCGAATCAACAACAACATGCGTGAGTAATATGCAATATTCTCTCTTCATAAATTTGAAAGGTAATTTTGTATGTTTGAAAAAATAGAGTCATACAGTAAAAGAGACGGAGGAGGGAAGATTTGCGCAAATTAACAGCCGGTGTCGGAGTCCTACTTAGTAGTTTGGTGGTGGGGAGTGGTATTTACTTTGATTGGTTTAATATTGGCGATAAAAAGGAGCCTGTTACGGAGGTTGATACTATTGGTGAGGCTATGACAATTATTGAAGAAAAATCAGTATACAGTACAAAAAAGGATGCATTGGTGGAGGGGGCTCTTCGTGGTATGGCTGATGCCATTAAAGATCCTTATAGCACGTATTACTCCAAGGAAGAGGCTGAGCAACATCGGCAAATGTTGGCTGAGGAACGAGTAGGCATAGGTATTGAACTAACGGAAAATAAAGGGAAGTTTATCGTTGTGTCACCTGTTCGTTCATCACCAGCAGAGAAAGCAGGCATGCGTTCACTCGATGAAATTGTACAAGTTGATGGGGTACGAATAGATGGAAAAACGATGAGTGAATTAATGCATTTAATTCAAGGTGAAAAGGGAACGAAAGTAACCATTGTTGTCTATCGTCCAAGTGAAGATAAGCATATTAAGATGACGATGGAGCGCGCAGCAATTTCTAATAAAACGGTTACTAGTGAAGTTGTGAAGGTAGAGGATACAGACATTGGCTATGTGGTAATCTCATTATTCGGTGAAAAAACGGCCAATGAATGGGTAGCAGAAACGAGTAAATTGCTTCGTAAAGATGTGGAAGGAATTGTGATCGATGTACGGGATAATCCAGGTGGTTATTTACATAGCGTCGCAGCGCTACTGAGCACAGTATTGGACAATGGCAAAGTATTTGCATATATGCAAAATGCGGAAGGTGCTATGGAACCATTAAAAACACAAACAAAAGGCTTCGATGAAAAATATATAGAAACGATGAATAAAATTCCCATTGTGGTGTTACAAAATCAAGGTAGTGCATCTGCTAGTGAAGTATTAAGCGGTGCTTTAAAAGGCTGGGGACGCGCTTCACTTGTTGGGGTTAAAAGCTTTGGAAAAGGGACTGTACAAGAATCTTGGGAGCTTTCCAACGGTGGTGAACTTAAATTATCAACCAATAAATGGCTAACACCAAAACGCGAATGGATTCATGGGCAGGGCATTGAAGCAAGTTTAATGATTGAGCAAAATGAATTATTTGCTTTTCAACTTCATCCACTAACAGGTAAGTTTAAAGTGGGTGATATGAGTGAGGAGATTTCCTATTCACAAAATGCCTTACAGAAACTAGGCTATCAAATAGATCGTTTAGATGGCTATTTGGATGAAACAACCGCAGAGGCTGTGAACCTTTATCGCAAACAGAAAAAATTAAAGCTAGCAGAAGATGAATTTTATATGGATACAACTTTCTTTAATAGTTTAAATGAAACGTTAAAAGACTTTAAAACCGATCGTCAAAATGACCAGCAATTTCAAATGGCCACTAGTTTTTTACTGCACACAATTGAACAATAAAACTGGCTGAAAGAACAAAAATACCATAATCTAAAGCTTTCTATGAGTTTGTACTACGCAAGCGTGTAGTCGTTTGATACAATAAATTCATAGTATTCAAGATAGAAATGGCGGGTGTTCGTATGGTTAGTGAGATTTTATTAGAAATTGTAACAGCGATTGGCCGCTTTTTACTCAACCCATTACTGTATATAGTCATAATATTTGCTATTATGTTAGGTTATCGTCGTGTAAAACAGGAGCGTAAATACTTTAATAGACGAATTATTTGGGGCTGGACGGAGTTAATCGGACAATGGAAAGATGGGTGGCTCTATGCACTAATTATTTCTCTTATCGGTATTGGAGCAGGGCTTACTGTACCAAAAGAATTTTTAATCATTTTAACAGCAGTTTCTATAGTAGCACTTGTCTTATATGTCATGAACGCAATGTCACCTATTGTGACAATGGGCATTGCCACACTGGCCATATGGGGAATGTCCTACTACAATTGGACCTTTTCTTGGTGGAAAATTTCATTAGCTGGTGTCAATTTAGAGGATGGCGCCATTGTTACAATTACCATTCTTGCGGGCCTTTGTGTCATTGCAGAAGGACTATTAATTCGACGTGTGGCGATGAAGGTTACAACACCTTGCATTGAGAAAACGAAGCGAGGTATGCAGGCAATTGTCTATCGTTCAAGAAATGTATGGGTATTACCTATTTTCTTTGTCATTCCAGGTGATGCTATTTCAGCTATATTCCCGTACTGGCCACAGTTTACGATAGGTCATAGTAGCTTTGCACTCGTGTTATTTCCTCTTGTCATTGGCTTTGCAAAGCTGACTAGAAAGGAATTACCAGCATTAACGTATGCTAAAATTGGGCGACCTGTCTTTTTACTAGGACAGCTTATTTTAGTAGGAGGACTGGCTGCATATTTTGAACCATTGATTGGTTTCATCACACTTGCTGTTGGTGCAATTATCCGAATCATCATTGCTATTTACTTTGCACAGCAGGACAAAACAGATCATTATGCGGTTGCGCCAAGTACGAAAGGTGCTATTATCGCAGCGGTTCTTCCTGATTCACCTGCAGAGAAAATGGGTTTACTGGCAGGGGAATGTATACGCAAAGTAAATGGTGTGTCCATTTTTACAGAAAATGAATTATATGAGGCGCTGCAATTAAATGCAGCTCATTGTCGTTTAGAGGTTTTAGACCGAAACAATGAATTACGTTTAACGCAGCATGTGATTTATAGCAATGATCATTACCGTATTGGGTTATTACTTGCGGAGCCGAGGGAAGTATAATGGACGTTTTTGGGAAAATGATGTTAGCGTTATTTATACCAGCCATACTGGTGTTATTATTCACTAGAATTACGTATAATCGCTATGTTGCATTGTTATTAGCCATTGCACTAATCGCCGCCTCTGTATATGCAGGCTATACATCCCCACCTATTATTTTTGTAATCGACGCGTTTTCATTAACGGTAGGCTTTTGGTTAGCAAGTAAAATGAATAAATAAGAATGGTCAGTCCAAGCAATGGGACTGACCTTTTTACATGAAAAATCGTACTGCTGCCATAATGATTACGCCTGCAACTACTGTAATGGATAAACTTTTTGTGACAAGGGCAATAATTAGAGTGGGAACAAATGTAACAAAGACTGGCCAATCAAGCGTTACTATTTTGCCACTTTCAGTATCTATTAAATTTTCAATGACAAGAGCACTTAATATACAAACAGGAATAAAACTAAGCCATTTGAGTACAACATCAGGGAGTGTTACACTGCGTACAAAGATAAATGGAATGACACGCGGTAGCCATGTTACAAGTGCACAGCCGATTATAAGCCAGACCATATAAGAAGTTGTCGTCATTTATCTGTCACCACCCCAATTGTTGCGACAATCACGGTTGCCAGTAGCACAGCCACATGGGAAGGGACTATATAAGAAAGACCGTACATAATAACCGCCATATAGCCGATTAACTTGATATAATGCATGATTTTACTTTTGCCAACACTGCTCAATTGCAAAACTAAAAGTGCAACAAACATGGCAATTAAGGCAAAATCTAAACCCCATTTTTCAGGATTTGCTACCCACTGTCCTAAAAAGGCACCCGTAACACAAGAAAGGATCCAGAAGATGTAGGCTGTTAAGTTTAACCCATCCATCCATTTACCGTATAATTTACCTGTTTGCATTTGCTTTGTTACAGCTACACCAAAGGTTTCATCCGTTAATAATGTACCGAATCCAACATTTCTAAGCATAGAGTAGCGCGTAAAATGAGGGGCTAATGTTAAACTCATTAATAAATGGCGTAGATTCACCACAAAAATGGTTACAATGATAGCAGAGGCAGGACTACTTGTTAAAAGCAGTGCACAAAAAATAAATTGTGCAGAGCCTGCGTAAATCAGTATCGTTAATAGTGCAATTTCAAGGACAGACAACCCTGAAGCGGAACCTACAACCCCAAATGCAAGTCCTATACTAATATAACCGAGTAATGTAGGTACGCAATCTTTCACGCCTTGTAAAAAACTGTCGTTGGAAGAGCTTGTTGTATCATCATGATGAAGCTCTGTTGTACTTGTCATAAATAGGTCATCCTTTCTTGATAATTTCCATGTATACTATTGATGGAATTGTTTGATAGTTCTTGATGTTTATTAAAGTATACATATGTCTGATAAAATAAACAATAGAAATTGGTGAGTAAAAATGGAACAAATGAGTCGAAATTTAGCATTTCAATTAAAGAAAATTAGACAGCAACGTCATTTAAGTCTCGATGATGTGGCCAAAGCGACTGGCGTCAGTAAAGCACAGCTTGCACAAATTGAAAAAGGTGAGGCCAATCCGACTGTTTCAACAATTTGGAAAATCGCTGCTGGTATGCGTATGTCGTTCTCTTCATTATTACAGCCGCCAACTGCTCATTACATGCGTTATAGCAGTAAAGATGTACCACATGTCGATGAAGATGAGGGACGCTATCGTGTCTACTCCATTATTCCCTATAATCCAGAGCGAGGCTGGGAGTTTTATAAGGTTGAAATGGAGCCAGGAGCAGTGAGTAGGAGTGAAGCCCATACAGAAGGGGTAGAGGAAACTGTAATGGTCATCAAAGGACAAGCAGTTATTTCTGCCGGAGACATGCATGAATTACTGGATGAAGGGGATACACTAGTATTCTCAGGGCATCAGCCCCATGAATATCGCAATACTTCAGAAGGGCTAACAATTTTTCATTTAATTTTACAGTATAAATAGAGGTGTCGAAGTTGAGTGAATGGTTTACTGTAGAAAATATTGAACAGGTTGCGGCACAGTATCGAACATTTGGCCCAATCATTGGTTTACTGCTACCATTTTTAGAGGCATTTTTACCATTCCTACCTTTAGTCGTATTCGTTGTGGCGAATGCAAGTGCATTTGGCTTATGGTTAGGATTTTTATTATCTTGGTTAGGCTCTGTAGCTGGCTCCTATGCGGTTTTCTTACTTGTACGACATTTTGGCAAGCATCCAAGGCTACAATTTTTAACAGGTAGTAAAAAAGTACAGAAGCTTATTAAATGGGTGGATATGAATGGCATCAGCCCTCTTTTTGTCCTCCTCTGTTTCCCTTTTACACCATCTGTTATTGTCAATATTGTAGCGGGGTTGTCACATATCCATAAAAAGTTTTATTTAATCGTTTTACTGGCAGGAAAGTTTGTCATGATTTTAGGCATGAGTGTATTGGGCTATGATTTAAAATCGCTCTTGACAAGCCCAGTCAGATTAATAATTGCAGCTGTTGCCATTGTTATTTTGTGGTGGGTCGGTAAGTTGATAGAGAAGCGTTTGAATGCCCGTGTAGAAAGAGATTTAAAGCAAGCGCGAAATTTGACGAAAAAGCAGGACCACCATGCCAGTTAAGTAAATTATCTGTAGCCTCTTTCATTGTCTGAAGAGGCTGCTTTTTTGTGTAACCTTTTTATAGGTAGATGAAGGTTGATAGATAGTATTTACTAGTTTTTTTCGATAGAATTTAAGATAGATGATTTATGTTGTTTTAGAGGGCTGGGGGACTGCTCCAAAATAGGTGAGAAGTGATCAATTTTATGAAGGAGCCGCTCCAAAATAGGTGAGAAGTGATCAATTGTATGGAGAAGCCGCTCCAAAATCAATGAGAAGTGATCAATTGTATAGAGAAGCCGCTCCAAATTAAGCGAGAAGTGATCAATTTGATGAAGTAGCTGCTCCAAAATAGGTGAGAAGTGATCAATAGTATGGAGAAGCCGCTCTAAATTAAGCGAGAAGTGATCAATAGTATGGAGAAGCCGCTCCAAAATAGGTGAGAAGTGCTCAATTGTATAGAGAAACCGCTCCAAAATCAATGAGAAGTGATCAATGGTATAGAGAAGCCGCTCCAAATTAAGCGAGAAGTGCTCAATGAAGTGGAGAAGCCACTCCAAAATAGGAGTGAAGTGATCAATAGTATGGAGAAGCCGCTCTAAATTAAGCGAGAAGTGATCAATAGTATGGAGAAGCCGCTCCAAAATAGGTGAGAAGTGCTCAATAGTATAGAGAAGCCGCTCCAAATTAAGCGAGAAGTGATCAATTTGATGAAGTAGCCGCTCTAAAATAGGCGAGAAGTGATCAATGAGATGGAGAAACCGCTCCAAAATAGGTGAGAAGTGATCAATGAAGTAGTGAAGCCGCTCCAAAATAGGAGAGAAGTGATCAATGAAGTGGAGAAGCCGCTCCAAATTAAGCGAGAAGTGATCAATGAGATGGAGAAGCCGCTCCAAAATAGGTGAGAAGTGATCAATAGTATGGAGAAGCCGCTCCAAGTTAAGCGAGAAGTGATCAATTTGATGAAGTAGCCGCTCTAAAATAGGTGAGAAGTGCTCAATTGTATAGAGAAACCGCTCCAAAATAAGCGAGAAGTGATCAATGAGGTGAAGGAGCCGCTCCAAAATAAGTGAGAAGTGATTAATGAGATGGAGAAACCGCTCCAAAACTGATAAGAAGAAATCAATCCATTAAAAAAATCGCTCAAATAAAAGTACAAAATAATTAATTCATTAAAAGAGTCACCCGAAAACAGCAAGTTAATGAGGAGGGGAAAGCATATGGCATTGCGTATTGTTTCAGGACGTTCGGGAACAGGGAAATCGGCATTTATTCATCAGGAAATTGTTGAGCAGCTTAAGACAGATCCGTTGGGGCATCCGATTTTCATTATAGTGCCTGACCAGATGTCTTATTCTACGGAATATGAGCTGACGAATAAGCATGGTTTACAGGGCTTGATTCGAGCACAGGTGATGACGTTTAAACGTTTAGCATGGTTGGTGTTACAGGAAACAGGTGGTATTGCTCGTAAAGAAGTGAATGGCTATGGCTATCGAATGCTCATTCGTAAACTTTTAGAGGAGCAAAAAAGTGAATTTTCCTTATTTCGACAAGCAGCAGGAAAACGTGGCTTTACGGAGGAGATTGAAACCCTTTTAAAAGAATTTAGTCGCTATAGCGTCAATAGCTCAGTCTTGGCAGAGGTAACGGAATCTTTGAAGGCGATCGATGCACCCAATACCTTGCAGGCGAAAGCTAATGATTTACATGTTGTTTTGCAGGCATTAGAGGAACGACTGGGTACGACATATGTTGACAGCGAGGGCTATTATCCGATTTTAACGGAGCAATTGAAGTATGCTGAAACGATGAAGCAAGCGACCATTTATATTGATGGATTCACTGCTTTCACTGTGCGAGAGTTAGAACTGGTTCGTGAGTTGTTAAAGGTAACACAGCAAGTAACCGTTGTACTTCCGTTTGATCATATAGATGAAGCCTTTGATGAACAAGCTCTATTCCATGAAGCAGCTTTAACGAATCAACGACTTCATGATATTGCAAAAGAAGAGGGCATTGATGTTGAATTACCATACCATTTTTATAATACTAAAAGATTTCATTCTGAAGATTTACAGCATGTGGAGGCAAAGTTTGCTGATTTGGAGCCTCAAACGAAAAAAACTTCTGGAGATGTAACCGTACTTGAAGCATCAAATCGTCGAGCAGAGGTACATGCAATTGCCCGGGAAATAACAAAACTGACAAGGGAAGACGGTTTTCGCTATCAGGATATCGTTCTTTTGTATAGACAAGCAGATCTCTACGATCCACTTATTACAAGTATTTTCCAACAATATGAAATTCCTATTTTTACAAATACAAAAAAGACGATGTTACATCATCCATTAATAGAGCTAAGTCGTTCAGCCTTGGAGGTTATGACCTCGAACTGGAAATATGAACCTGTTTTTCGTAGTGTGAAAACAGATTTGTTTTTCCCTTTACAAGCGGAGCTAACGATTTGGCGTGAGCGAGCAGATCGATTAGAAAATTATTGCTTGGCACAAGGCATCTATGGTGAACGATGGTTTGAGGAGGCACGTTGGTTTTATAAAAAATATCGAGGTCTAGAATTCCATTCGCGTGTACAAACAGACGAAGAGCGTGCAATGCAGGCAGAAATCGAGGCCATTCGAGATGAAATTCGCCTCCCTCTAAAACTTTTACAAGACAAGCTTGATAGCGCGAAGAATGGCAGAGATATGGCGACTGCTTTATTTGAGCTAATAGAGTCATTACAGGTATATGATAAACTGCAAGCAATGAAAGATCGTGAGCTAGAGCGGGGTGACGCATTAGCAGCAAGTGAACATGAACAAGCTTGGAATGAATGGGTTGCTGTTCTTGATCAATTCGTTTATATGTTTGGTGAGCAGGAGATGACTGTAGAGGAAGCAGCCAAAATTCTTGATGAAGGTTTTGATACATTAGAATTTTCAAGAATTCCGCCAACCCTTGATGAGGTAATGGTGGCTACTGTTGATTTAGCCCGTTTATCCAATATCAAAGTTGCCTTTGTTATAGGGATGAATGATGGTGTTTATCCAACTCGTATGGAGTATGAAGGCTTGTTGTCAGATAGCGAGCGTGAATGGTTTAGTCAAATTGGCTATGAGCTTGCCCCTACCTCTACTAATCGTTTATTACAAGAAAATTTCTTGTTCTATCGCGCTATTACAACGCCATCTAACAAATTGTATATGACGTACCCTACGGCGGATGAGGAAGGCAAGGCACTGCTATCCTCACTTTATATTAAGAAAATAATAGGGAATGACAAAAAGACGGGTTTATTAAGTGATGTTTCCATAGAACGAGTGGTAATCGATCCGATTGAATTACTAGACGGAGATGTTTTGCCATATTTACGCCATCCACGTACCGCATTAGCACATCTGATGGTGCAGCTACGTCAAGCTGAACATAGCCGTGAACTAGCTCCAGAATGGCTAGCTTTACAAAGATTTTATAAACAAGATCCGTATTGGGCACTCATTTTCGACCGTGTCCTTTATCCAATTACCCATAAAAATGAGGCTGAACCACTTGAAACCTATATTACACAGGAATTATATGGTCAGAAGCTAACATCCAGTGTGTCGCGAATTGAGAAATACTTCAGATGTCCTTTTTCTCATTTCACTACGTACGGTCTACGTCTAGAAGAACGTGCTGAGTATCGTCTAGAAACCTTTGCAATGGGTGACTTATTCCATGAGGCGTTAAAGTGGATTACAGAGGAAACACATCGTCAGCAATTATCATGGATTCGTTTAACAACAAAGCAAATTAAACAATTAGCACGGCAAGCAGTAGAACAAATTGTACCAGTCTTTTCCCATCAAATCCTATTATCTAGTGCCCGTTATCGCTATATTCAGCGTAAGCTTATTCGAATTGTCGAGCGCACAATGACGGCATTGACACAGCATGCTAATGTATCTCACTTCAAACCAATTGCGATTGAGGCATCATTTGGTCCTGGACAACATGAACAGCTACCTCCACTAGAGATTGATTTGACTGGTGGTAAGAAAATGTTTATGCGAGGACGTATTGATAGAGTGGATAGTGCAACGATAGATGACCGCTCTTATTTGCGGATTGTTGACTATAAATCCTCAGCTCGTGACCTTGATTTAAATGAGGTTTATTACGGATTATCCTTACAGGTCCTAACGTATTTAGATGTGGCAATGGAAAATAGCTCTTACTGGCTATCAGGTGAGGCAGAGCCAGCAGGGGTACTATATGTCCATGTCCATAATCCGATGCTAAAGCTGGATAAGGATTTGACGGACAGTGAAATAGAAGAGGATCGTTTAAAGCAGTATAAAATGAAAGGTTTACTGTCTGAAAACGCTGAGGCGATATTATCGATGGACGAACAATTGGAGGAAAGTAGCGGGCATTCAAAAATCATTCCTGTCTATATGAAAAAAGATGGAACACCTTCTGAATCACAATCCCGCATAGTTCCTGTCAATGATATGAAAAAATTACAGCATTTCGTTCGTCGTAAACATCAGGAGGCAGGGAATGGTATCTTATCTGGTGATACCGCCATTAGCCCCTATAAATTGAAAGCCAAAACGGCATGTGATTATTGTCAATTTGCTGCGGTTTGCCAATTTGATCCATCTGATGGTAAACAAAGCTATCGTCAATTGATGCAAGCAAAGCCGAATGATATTGTTGATAAAATTCGGAAGGAGGTAGAATAGCATGGTACAAACAATTCCTATTAAGCCAGCAGATGTCACATGGACAGACGATCAGTGGAAGGCAATTTATGCTAGCGGTCAAGATACACTTGTATCGGCTGCGGCAGGGTCTGGGAAAACAGCAGTCCTGATTAATCGTATGATTGAAAAAGTCATTGCTATTGAAAATCCCATCAATGTAGATGAACTATTGGTAGTGACCTTTACGAATGCTTCAGCCGCTGAAATGCGCCATCGTATGTCTGAGGCATTAGAAAAGGCGATAGCAGAAAATCCAACATCTAATCATTTAAGACGGCAGCTTAGTCTTGTGAATAAAGCACAAATTTCCACCCTGCATTCCTTCTGTTTAGCCATTGTGAAACAATACGCATACTTACTTGAGATAGATCCAGGCTTTCGTATTGCCAATGAAGCAGAAATAGCATTATTAAGAGATGATGTTTTAGCAGAAGTTCTAGAAGATGCCTACGATTCTGAGGATGAGGCTCGCGTACAGGCTATTTATCGTCTTGTTGATAGCTTTACCTCAGATCGTGATGATCAAGCCATCGAAACGCTGATTAGTAAACTTTATGATACTTCTCGTGTACATGCAGAACCTCAAAAATGGCTATGGAGCCTTCCACAAGCATATGATTTAGCTGATGAAGTGACGATTGATGATTTAGAGCTATCTCAATACGTCAAATTGACCGTACGCCATAGTCTGGAAGAGGCGTTTGTATTAATTTCAGAAATGCGGGCGATTACATTACAGCCAGACGGACCTGCCCCCTATGCTGAAACGGCAGAAATTGATTTTGCTATGATTCAGGAAGGGATTCGCATTAGTCAAAGCGGTACATGGCAGGAGCTATTTGATTATTTTGCAAAGGTCAAATGGTCTACATTAAAACGAGTATCAAAGGATGCATTAGTAGATGTAGAGCTACAAGAGCTTGCGAAGAAAAAACGAGAAGCAGCCAAAAAAATGATGAATAAAATCAAAGAGGCGTTTTTTGTTCGTACGCCTGCACGCCTACTTGAGGAAATAAGATTAATGGCACCGACGATTGCTACGTTAGTGGAATTGACCACTACTTTTAGTGAACAATTCCGACTAGCCAAGCTAGAACGTGGAATCATTGACTTTTCAGATTTGGAGCATTATGCACTTCAAATTTTAACGGTAGAGGTAGATGGAGAGCTTCAGCCGTCACCAGTTGCACTAGATATGAAAAAACGCTTTAAAGAAGTGCTGGTGGACGAATACCAGGATACCAATATGCTACAGGAAACCATCTTACAACTTGTCAAAACAGGTGAGGAACAGGATGGCAACCTTTTTATGGTTGGGGACGTAAAACAAAGTATTTACCGTTTCCGATTAGCTGAACCAAAGCTCTTTATGCGAAAATATAGTGAGTATGTGGAGACTCCTGAGGTAACGGGGATGCGAATTGATTTAAATGCTAACTTCCGTAGTCGAAAAGAAGTGTTGAATGCGACAAACTACGTTTTTGCACAAATTATGGGCGAGCGTGTTGGTGAAATTCTTTATGACGACAATGCATCATTAAAGCCCGCTGCGCCTTATGATGATAAAGAAATACCTGTTGAGCTAGTCGTAATGCATCCACCACCGGAAGAGGAAACAACAGAAGAACTGGAAGAAATAAACAACGAGGCTGCTGAGCTAGAGGAATTAAAAAAATCACAATATGAGGCACGCTTTATTATCGATCGTATACGTCAGATGATGGAAGATGGAACAACCGTTTATGATACGAAAACAAAAACAGAGCGACCATTAAAGTATAGTGATATTGTGATTTTAATGCGTTCGATGACATGGTCGACAGATTTAGTGGAGGAATTTAAGCTGGCAGGGATTCCACTCTATGCAGAATCGTCTAAAGGCTATTTTGATGCACTTGAAGTAATGATTATGTTAAATGTTCTGAAGGTAGTCGATAATCCCTATCAGGATATCCCCTTAGCTTCTGTACTGCGCGCACCGTTTGTTGGTTTAACGGAAAATGAGCTGGCGAAAATCCGTTTAGCCGATCAAAAGGTACCTTTTTATGATGCTTTACGACAATTTATTCGCAGTGAAGGACATGGTGTGCAAACCACTACATTTGAGAAGCTGCAACGCTTTATGCTGGCCTTTGAAAATTGGCGAGATTTAGCACGTCGTGGATCATTGTCAGATTTAATTTGGAAAATTTATTTAGATACACATTATTATGAAATGGTTGGGGCAATGCCGAATGGCAAACAGCGTCAGGCAAATTTACGCGTTTTACATGATCGTGCGTTAATGTATGAAAAAACGGCATTTCGTGGACTATTCCGTTTTTTACGTTTTATTGATCGTATGCGTACGCGTGGTGATGATTTAGGCACTGCCAAATCAATTGGCGAAAAGGACGATGTGGTGCGCCTGGTGACAATTCACTCTTCCAAGGGATTAGAATATCCAGTCGTCTTTGTTGCAGGAATGGGACGTCCGTTTAATAAAATGGATTTTCATCAACCTTATTTGTTCGATCAAGATTTTGGACTAGCTGTTAAGGCCATTGATCCTGAAAATCGTATCACCTATACATCGTTACCGTTTTTAGCATTGAAGGAGAAAAAAGAACTGGAGATGCGTGCAGAAGAAATGCGTGTCTTATATGTTGCGATGACTCGTGCGAAGGAGCGTTTGATTTTAGTAGGCTCAGTGAAGAACTGGGAGAAAACACGCGACAACTGGCAGGACGCACAAAGTTTGCCTTTGGATGCACCGCTTCAAGAATATTTACGTGCTAGAGCTAATAGTTATTTGGACTGGATAGGCCCAGCAGTGGCAAGGCATGCGGACTTTGCAGCAGCAGCAACCAATTCTTATAAGAAATTAGAGGATCCATCACATTGGTGGGTTCAAGCCATCGATACAAAGCATTACTCGTATGAGTTACAGGCGATGGGCGATGAAGTACAGCAAGCGCTTGCGATGCCAGAGGATGAGGACTTGCTGGCTGAAATCACGACCCGCTTTCAAGCACAGTATGCCTATCAAAAATCAACAAGAAAGCGCTCTAAAACATCTGTTAGTGAAATAAAGCGATTAGAAAATCTACAGCGTCAGGAGGAACCCGAATTTTATTTTGCCTCTCCTACCAAGCTAAAGGCTTCATCTATTGCACCTCGACCAGCTTTTTTACAGGAACAACAGTTAACAGGTGCTGAAATTGGTACCGCTGTGCACACAGTGATGCAGCATGTCCCTCAGTTTGGTTTTGGTCATATCAATGATGTAAAGGACTTTGTAGAGGATTTAGTCGCAAGGCAGCTTTTAACAGAGGCGGAGGGTATGGTGGTTCCACAAGCGAAGATTTATCATTTCTTTGAGACAGAAATAGGGCAACGCTTTCAACGAGCGAGTCAAATACGTAGGGAAATGCCATTTACCATTAGTAGAATCGATGAAGATGGCGATGCTCAAATTGTGCAAGGGATTATTGACTGCTTATTTGAGGATGAATACGGTAATTGGGTCTTGTTGGATTATAAAACGGATCGTATACAATCTCATTTTGCGCAGGAGCCTGCCCTGTCAAAAGAAATACTAGGTCGTTATGCCGTACAGCTTCGTGTTTATAGTGAAGCCATTGAATCCATTTTACACATCAAGGTGAGCGATAAAGTATTATATTTATTCGATAATGAACAGATCATACAGGCATAAAGAGCTTGTTATGGGAAAAGTAGGGCTTATTTGTCCTGCTTTCACCATAGCTACTAGTCAAGAGGAGGCTATTTTGTGGAGTTAAAACCGACAATGTTGCAGGAACGAATGGCAACATTAGATATTTTACGAGGTATTAGTTTAGTAGGTATCTTACTTGTAAATATGTATACCTTTTATTTGCCAATGCCGCATATTGATTTGGCATCATGGTTTACAACCCCATCGGATATTGTGTGGCAGAAAAATATAGATATTTATGTGCAAGGTAGCTTTTACCCGCTCTTTGCCATGCTTTTTGGTTATGGACTGGCTATGCAGTGGCAGAAGGCTCAGAGTCGTGAACAAAACTTTTATACGCTAGGGCTTCGTAGACTGTCCATCCTGTTTGCCTTTGGTTTTGTCCATGCTGTGTTAATTTGGTGGGGCGACATATTAATGATGTATGCATTTTGTGGCGTGTTCTTAGTGCTTTTACTACGTTTGAGTCCTATCTGGCTATTAGCTAGTGCTTTGATCATTAATGGCTTGATGCAAGTTTTTATGCTCTTTGTGGTAGGGATTGTTAATTTTAATACAAAAGTAGATGATTACTTAGATATCGTATCAGTAGAGAAGGCCATCACGGCTTATGGGACAGGAGACTGGGTAGATGCCTTTATGCAACGCTTAACAGATTTATCGACGCAGGCAGGCATCGAGATGTGGTTTGTCGCACTGTTCACCATTTTACCGTATATGTTAATAGGTGCCGCTGCCTCTAAATGGCGTTTAGTAGAACGAGCTAAAGAATTGAAGTGGTTATGGCTGACATTAGCAATTGCCGGATTAGTCATCGGGATTGGTATGAAAAGCCTATCTATTATGTTTACAAGAACTTATTTACTAGATTATTTAAAGGTATACATAGGGGGTCCAATGCTATCGGTGGGCTATATCGGGGTGATTGTGTTACTTTGCTTAGTGCCAATTGTGCCAAAGCTACTTAGTCCTTTTGCTAAAATTGGGCGCATGTCATTAACGATGTATATTCTTCAATCGATTATAGGCACTTGTTTATTCTATCAATTTGGTTTTGGCTGGTATGGCAAAGTAAGTGTGGAAACTGGGGTATTAATTGCTATTGGCATTATTGTTGTACAAATGATCATAGCAGAAATTTGGCTATCTAAGTGGAAACAAGGGCCGCTAGAGGCAATATGGCGTAAATTAACATATAAGCAAAAGGTGGAAGTTCGTTAATATATTCCTCTTCACATGCATATTTTAAGAAGATATAACAACTTATAAAAATGTTGTCGCAAAAATGAGGTAATTTCTATCATATTGTTGTATTATGTAGAAAAAAGAAGGAGCTCTTTCAATCATGAAAATTTTATCATTCAAATTAGGTGGACATGTAAGCTTTGGACCAAAAGTAAAAAAAGAAGAAGCGGTATGGGACGTACTCGCTATTCAAAATGAACTTCAAGTTCTCCCTTCTTTTTCAAGTTCAATCGTGGATGGCATTGCTTTAGGCTTTGATTTTGTGGAACAGATTCGTAAATTAGTAGAAGCAGCAGAAAAATCAGATAATGCTAATAGTTTTAAACGTGAATTTACAGAGATTGAATGGCTTTCACCAATTCCACGTACACCTAAAAATATTATGTGTATTGGTAAAAACTATGATGAACATGCGAAGGAAATGGGTGCAGAAGCAGCACCAACGGATTTAATGGTATTTACAAAATCACCAACTGCAATTGCCGCTGATGGACAAACAATTTCTATTCATGCTGATCTTTCTTCAAAAATGGATTATGAAGGTGAGCTAGCTATCGTTATTGGGAAACGTGGCAAAAACATTCCTAAAAATTTAGCATTTGATTATGTATTTGGCTACACAATTGCCAATGATGTAACAGCTCGTGATTTACAAGAGAATCATAAACAATTCTTCTTGGGTAAAAGCTTAGACGGTACTTGCCCTCTTGGACCATACCTTGTGACAAAGGATGAAATTCCAAATCCACAAGACTTAACAGTTGTTACAAAGGTTAATGATGAAGTACGTCAAAACGGCTCTACGAAAGATATGATGTTCACTGTTGAAACACTAGTATCCATCCTATCAAAGCATGTGACATTAGAGCCAGGAGATGTTATTTTAACAGGTACGCCAGCAGGAGTTGGCAAAGGTATGAACCCGCCACAATTCTTAAAAGCTGGAGATACAGTAAAAGTATCCATTCAAGGAATCGGTACATTAGTCAACCATTTTGAATAATGATGATATCAATCCGCGGGAGTCCATACTCCGCGGATTTTTTACTTCTTTAAGGGAAGGTAACAGAAGTTAAAGCTGTTAGATCTAACGATGTAGAATCTTAATTGATGTAAATTATGTGAACACTATTGTAATATTTGAAACCCTTTCCATCGCATGGTAGGATAGAGTTTGATAGAAAAAGAATGAGGTGGGACAAACATGAGTTTTTTAACTAGCCAAACGCATTTGCATATTACTACGTGGGTAGTGGCTATTGTTATCTTTTTAATTGCGGCACTAATGGGCAAGCAATCAAAAGGCTTACATATGACATTACGTTTGTTTTATGTATTAATAATCATCACAGGTGGAGCATTATTCTTTAAATATCAGGCTGGAGACCCAATGTTGTACGGTCTGAAATTTTTATTTGGTATTTTAGTAATTGGCATGATGGAAATGGTGTTAGTACGTAAAAAGAAAAACAAACCAACAGGCATGTTTTGGACATTATTCGCAGTATGCCTATTTATCACGCTGTACCTAGGTTTTAAACTACCAATGTTTATTAATTTCTTAGCGTAATTCATTTAAAAGTCGTGAAGTAGTTGCTTCACGGCTTTTATTTTGTAAAAAGGAAAGTCACATTCAATTAAGAGGGAAATGACACCTTTTTGTCGTAATTCATTTCGAATTTGCGCAAAATCTTTGGAAAAGATAGCGACGTGACAGAATTATTTGGTAAAATGACGTTGATTGGTTTGAAAGAGAGGGAATAACAGTGAAATTTAAGAAGTGGATAAGTGCGACGGCTGCATCACTTTTATTAGCAACTTCATTAGTAAGTACTATACCAGTAGCACATGCAGATGAATCTGCGATTAGAACAATAGCAGAAGAAAGCATCTATGATTTACTCGTTGACCGTTTCTTTAATGGCTCGGGCACAAACGATTTTGATACAAATACGCAGGACCCTTCGAAATTTGCGGGGGGCGATTTTACAGGTTTACAGGATAAACTGAAATTTATCGGTGAGATGGGCTATACAATTGTTTCCATTGGGCCTATTTTTTCTACAGAGAAGTATGATGGATCAATGCCCACAAGTTATACTACAATTGAACGTCATTTTGGAACAACGGAAGAATTCCAAAGTATTGTAGAGGCCTACAAAACTAAAAATATGTCCATTATGGTGGATTTTCCACTTACAAATGTGAGTCCAAATCATGAGTGGGCAAAGGATGCATCGAAAGCGGATTGGATTGCATCTACCGATAATGGACAAGTACAGTGGGATTTATCGAATAAGGATGTGCAAGAAGCACTTATTCAAGCAGTAACTGATTTTGTTTCTACATATGACATCGGTGGTATTCGTTTAACAAATATCGCAGGGGCTGATACAGCGTTTATCAATACAGTAATAGCAGCATTAAAAGAGACAAAAACATCACTTTATGTGATAGCAAATGAAGAAAGCGATGCTGACTTTGATGCAACTTTCTCACCTGTAACGGCAGATATCTATCGTAATATATTTAAAAACGTGGATATGGATTCTTCTAAATTAATGGAACCCTTCACAGGAGAAAAACCGACACAAATTATGGTGGATTCACTTGAAACCCATCGTTTTACATTTGACTCTGCTAATGAAAATATGTTCCCACCTACCCGCTTAAAAATGGCGATGGGTGCTTTATTTATGCTCCCAGGAATTCCTGTCGTACAATACGGGACAGAAATTGCTATGAACGGGGAAGCAAAACCAGATACACACCAGCTTTATAACTTTAAAACAGACGAGGAACTGATAGATTATATTAAAAATGTTCAATCTTTACGTAATCAATCAGCTACTTTACGTAATGGTGATTTTGAAGTCATTACAAATGAAAATGGCCTTCTTGTCTTTACACGTTCTTCTGACGAAGAAAAGTGGGTAATCATGGTTAATAATACTGGTAAAACACAACGCGTCGACTTAACACCTGAACAACTTGGTGAAGGGAAAATGCTGAACGGTATTTTACATGAGGAAAAAGTTCGCATAAATGAAAAAGAAGTCTATCCTGTTATTTTAGACCGAGAAATGGTCGAGATTTATCAGGTTCGCAATGATGAAGGCTTAAACACGCCCTATATGGTGGCTTTAGGCTTAGTATGGTTGATCTTTATTGGCTTTGTTGTCATCATCATTAAACGAGGAAAAGTTCGCCGTCAGGAGCAAGACGTCCAACAATAATAGCACAACGAAAAAAGCATGCTAGGAGCCATCCTAGCATGCTTTTTATTAGCCTTCAAAGCTTTTATTTGTGAAGAAAATCGCAATAGTCCCTGGTCCTACATGTGAGCCAATTGCGGAGCCAATCATAGTAATTTGCACAGCTTGAGGTGAAAAACGCTCCTGGATAGAGGCTTTTGCTTCATTTGCAAAGGCAGCATCATCACTATGGCTAATACCTATGATTTTATTTGTAAAGCTGCCGCCACGCTCCTGCATTAAATCTAACATACGATTAAGTGCCTTTTTTCGACCGCGTGACTTTTCAATCGGTACAAGTTTGCCATCTTCTACATTTAAAATAGGTTTAATACTAAGTAGGCCACCTAAAAATGCACTGGCTTTGGATACACGACCACCTTTAGCAAGGTAATCTAAATCCTCCACTGTAAATAAATGCTCGACCTGAGGTGCAAGTGCAGTTATTTTAGATGCCGTATCTTCTAAGGATACGCCCATATTTCGAAGTCGAACAGCTTCTTCCACGACAAGGCCATGTCCTAATGAGGCGCATTTAGAGTCGATAATGACTAGTTTTAAGGAAGGATACTGCTCAAGTACTTGATTGCGAATCATTTGAGCAGTACTATATGTGCCTGATAATTCTGATGAAAACGCGATATAAATGCCTTCTTCATCATTCTTGGCTAGTTCCTCAAAATGCTTCAAAAACAGCTCAGGTGACACTTGTGATGTTTTTGGCTGAGCACCTTGACGTATCGCATCATAAATCTCTTTGGAATCAATTGAAATCACATCTTCATATTCTTTGTTGTTCAATTGCACTCGTAAAGGGAGTAGCACGACATCATTTTCTTCATAGTAAGACTTCGGTAGATCACATCCACTATCCGTAAAAATCTTCATTCTCTTGTCCCCCTAAATTCAACTTACTTTTCAAGCTTTTTAACTTTATTCAGTAGATACTCACTTTAGATAAATGGAAGGGGTACCACTGAATAAAGTTAAACTGGTAAAAATGGAATGTTAACTTGAACTTACTACTTAACTATGATAATTTCAAGCGTTCAATGAGTATTTTTGCAATTCCATCATCATTATTCGTTGCAGTTACTTCATTAGCAATGTTTTTAAGACTTGAGATACCGTTCCCCATCGCTACGCCAAGTCCAGCATATTCAATCATTTCTAAATCATTGTCTTCATCGCCAAACGCGATGATGCGCTCACGTGGGATACCTAAATCTTTTGCCACATGCGCTATACCAACAGCTTTATTTAAACCCCGACGCACAATTTCAATAATATGAAGAGGTGCGCCCCATCGACGATGCTCGATGACTTCAGCATGCACCGCCTGTAAATGATCACGTATAATAACCGAATTTGCTTCATTTGCCTGAATCAGCAAACTTGTGGGATTTTCTAAGAGATGTGTGTATAAATCCCCAAGTGTAATTTTGGGATTTCCCATATTAAAAATATTTAAGATACGATCATCTTCTGTGTGAACATAAATATCATCTTTTACCTCAGCGATAATATTTTCATACTCATAGCTATTAATAGAATCAACGACATCATGTACAACACTTAAATCAATCGGTGTGTGCATATGTTGCCAAGAGATGTTTTTAGGATGATGCACATATGCGCCATTAAAATTGACAATGGGTGTAGTGAGCCCAAGCTCATGATAATAAAGATCGCTTGCACGGTATGGGCGCCCCGTCGCAATCATCACTTGATGCCCTTGTTCCTTAGCCTGCAATAATGTTTTTTTCGTTTTTGCTGTAATTTGTTGTTGATCTGTTAATAAAGTTCCATCTAAGTCTAATACGATTAAATGCGGTTTCATAGCTCGTTGCCCCTTTCCTATAGTTTGAATAGTATCTCTTTGTCTTACATTCGTCAAAATTTTGTCACAGTGAAAAAAGTTTGCTAACATAAAGATGAGACAAGAGTTGGGAGTGACAATAATGTTTGTAGAAAAAGAAGTGTGGGGAACTATTCCTTTATTACATATACATACAGACAATATGAATGAAGAAACCCCGGTAGTGATTTTTTTGCATGGCTTTATGAGTGCAAAAGAACATAACTTACACTATGCATACCAATTGGTGCATAAAGGGGTGCGTGTCCTATTGCCAGATGCAAAATTTCATGGTGAGCGTAGCGAAGGCCTAACAGAAATGCAAATGAACTTAAATTTTTGGGACATTGTTTTAAATTCTATTCATGAAGTGCAACAATTATATGATGAATTAAAGAATAAAAAATTATTAGCTAGTCATAATATTGGCATAGCAGGTACTTCAATGGGTGGCATCGTGACATCAGGCTGTCTGAAACTTTATGATTGGATACAAACAGCTGCAATATGTATGGGCGCACCTGGTTTTATTAAATTGGGTGAATATCAATTACAGCAATTTGCTAAAAGCGGAGTAAACTGGCCTATGTCAGAGGAAGACGTAGAAAAAATTAATGATGTCCTTGCTAAATATGATGTCAGTCTAACACCAGAAAAATTCGCGGGTCGCCCTGTATTCTTTTGGCATGGTGAATTAGATAAAACAGTTCCTTTCAACGAAACGTATAAATTTTATGAAACATTACGGGAATACTATCAAGCAAACCCTGAATATTTAAAGTTCATGGTGAACAAAAGAGCTGGACATGCCGTACCGCGTGACGGTATGCTAGCAGCAACAGAATGGCTTGCACAGCATTTGGCATAACAGGATGCATCTGCTATGATAAGGTTAACACTATGATGGAAGGAGAAATACGAATGGATCAAGATATGAAAGACAGCATGTTTGGTGCTTTAGAAAATGTAATTGACCCTGAGCTTGGCATTGATATCGTCAACTTAGGTTTAGTATATGATGTGGATTTAGATGATGAAGGTGTCGCAACTGTTACAATGACCTTGACATCGATGGGCTGTCCACTTGGACCAGTCATTGTGGATCAAGTAAATACAGCATTAGGTGAACTTCCTGAAGTGAAAAGTACAAATGTGAATATTGTATGGAATCCACCTTGGTCAAAAGATAAAATGTCACGCTATGCAAAAATGGCATTAGGTGTACGTTAAAATGTAATATTAAACCCTGCTTATTCAAAAATAAGCAGGGTTTTTGCTTGTAACGAAATTAATCGATACGGCATATTTGTAATGGACAATTTTCACAGGCAATTTCATTTTTTAAAAATTGTAAATCATGAATGGTAATAAATCCTTTATCAAAAGTGATAATCTCATGTTTTTTTAAATCATTCAGCATGCGATTGATCATTTCACGACTTGTTGCACACAAATTCGCAATTTCTGTATTGGTTAGCTGAAAATCAATAAAAATCGAGCCATTTTCTAAAGGTTTACCATACGTATTAGAAAGTCGAATGAGCGTTGAAAATAGAGCACCTTTTTTACCGTTTAACACTAAATCGCGCAAACGACTTTGATGCTTTAAATTTTCTGTTTGCAACCACTTCATATATTCCACCATAATTGTCGGCTGCTCTTCTAGTAAATGCTCCAAAGATTTACGACTCAAAACATACAGCGTAGAGGGTTCTAAAACTTTGGCAGTCATCGAATTATAGACGAGATTACAAAATAATGAACCTTCTCCTATTATACTGTCAGGACCACAAATACGAATGGTTAATTCCTTGCCAGTTTCGGATTCTTGGCTAATCGAAATAACACCTGATTGGATGTAATAAATTTCTTTTGCCCGTTCTCCCTCTAGAAAAATTTTATTTCCTTTATTCACTTTGATAAAAACACCGTGCTTTTGAAAAAGATCCTTAATTTTTTCAAACATATTATCCATTAAAACCATATCTCCAACACATCGCTTTCTTTTTGTAATAAATGGCGATTATTACAAAAGGATAGTGGATTTCGATACTAAAACATAGAAACATATCATTATTATAACGTAGATTTCCATAATAAGTGAAAAAAATTTAGTGCAATTTCTTTGCTAAGCATTGTCGAGTGATGTAAAATAAAGTTAGTCAAAAAAGGTCAAACTTTTTCAAGTAAATAAGATAGGGTATATAAATAATGAGAAACATGAAAGTAAAGGAGTGCTAGCTATGCAATTTCAACAAACAGACAATAAAAAACCATTAGAGCAATTTGGACGTAATTTAATTGAAGAAGTGAAAAATGGCAAGATGGACCCTGTTATAGGGCGTGATGAAGAAATCCGAAATGTCATTCGTATTTTAACACGGAAAACGAAAAATAATCCTGTATTAATCGGTGAACCAGGAGTTGGTAAAACAGCGATTGTTGAAGGTTTAGCACAGCGTATTGTAAAAGGTGATGTACCAGAAGGCTTGAAAGAATGTGTGCTATATGAACTGGATATGAGTGCGCTAATCGCTGGTGCAAGCTATCGTGGACAATTTGAAGAACGCTTAAAAGGTGTGCTAAAAGAAGTAAAAGATTCAGAAGGACAAATTATTCTATTTATTGATGAAATTCATACGATCGTAGGCGCAGGAAAAACAGATGGCGCTATGGACGCAGGAAATATGCTGAAGCCAATGCTAGCACGTGGTGAATTACACTGTATTGGTGCTACTACTTTAGATGAATATCGTATGTACATTGAAAAAGATCCCGCGTTAGAACGCCGATTCCAGCAAGTACTAGTGCGTGAGCCTTCTATAGAGGATACAGTATCCATTTTACGTGGCTTAAAAGAACGCTTTGAGTTGCATCACGCCGTACGTATTCATGATAGAGCCATTGTTGCGGCAGCAGAACTATCCAATCGCTATATTACAGAGCGATTTTTACCTGATAAAGCGATTGATTTAATTGATGAGGCTTGTGCGATGATACGTACGGAAATTGATTCCATGCCACAGGAGTTAGACGCAGTCACTCGTCGTATTATGCAGCTAGAAATTGAAGAACAGGCTTTACGTAAGGAGAAAGACGAGGCAAGTAAAAAGCGTCTAGAGCAATTACGTGAGGAATTAGCAAAGTTAAAAAAATCCTCTGAGGGCATGCGACAACAATGGGAAGCAGAAAAAGAAAAGCTTCACGATATCCAGAAAAAACGGGAAACATTGGATAAATATCGTCGTGATTTAGATGAGGCGGAAAGTAAATATGATTTAAATAAAGCTGCTGAATTACGTCATGGTAAAATTCCGACACTTGAAAAAGACATTCAGGCACTTGAAAAGGAATTAGAGAACGGTGCAGAATCTCGCATTTTACGTGAAGAGGTAACAGCAGATGAAATCGCTGCAATCGTTTCACGTTGGACAGGAATTCCTGTTACAAAATTAGTGGAGGGTGAGCGTGAAAAACTCTTACGTTTAAAGGATACATTACATGAACGTGTGGTTGGGCAAGATACAGCTGTTCAATTAGTGACAGAAGCTGTATGGCGTGCACGTGCAGGCATCAAAGATCCACACCGACCTATTGGTAGCTTTTTATTCTTAGGCCCAACTGGTGTAGGTAAAACAGAACTTGCCAAGGCACTTGCTGCACAGTTATTTGATTCAGAGGATCACTTTATTCGTATTGATATGAGTGAATACATGGAGAAACATAGTGTGTCCCGTCTTGTTGGTGCTCCTCCAGGTTATGTAGGCTATGAGGAAGGTGGACAACTAACAGAAGCCGTTCGCCGAAATCCTTATTCTGTGGTGCTACTAGATGAGATTGAAAAAGCTCATCCTGATGTGGCGAATATTTTACTGCAAATTTTAGATGATGGACGTATTACAGATAGTCAGGGACGTATGGTGAATTTTACAAATACAGTGGTCATTTTAACTTCGAATATTGGTTCTAGCTATTTAATGGAAGCAAAAGAAAATGATGCTACTGTAGAAGACTTAGTCATGACAGCTCTAAGACAACATTTTAAACCAGAGCTATTAAACCGAATGGATGATATCATCTTCTTCCATGCTTTATCTACTAAACATTTTACAGCGATTGCTTGGAAGTATGTGGAGCAATTGATTCAACGTGTGGCAGAGCAAGAAATTACTTTATCTGTCGAGCAAGAAGTCATTGATTGGGTAGTACAGCAAGGCGCAGATGCCCAATTTGGAGCAAGACCACTAAAACGCTTTGTACAGCGACATATTGAAACAGCCGTTGCTAAAGAACTCTTACGCGGAGAAGTTTTACCAGAGGAGACATTGTATGTAAAAATGCGTGATGGCCAATGTGTTGTGGAGAAATAACAGAAAAAACCTGTTCGGCATGAAGCTGAACAGGTTTTTTCTAGCTGAATTAATGATGGTCTGCAGCTTCTGGTGTAGGGTCGTTTGGAATGATTGCTCCAATAATAAAGATAAGGATGGAGAATACAACCGAAACGATTGCCCCTGTTTTGAAATCAAATGGTACACCAAGTACAGAGCTGACTACGTAGTTTAACATAGAAACTAGTAGGAATGACCATATGAACGTTACGATATATTGCATTAATTTCACCTCAACCGAACTTTTTTCATCATAAGGTTTTACTCATATTCATTATCATATCATAACATAAATCAAAAAAAAATGAACCATTTATGTGAAACATGGCGATTTTGTCACAACAAATATGAGTTTTTGTATTTTATGTTTGGTGATGCTAAAGTATTTACGAATGGTTCTGAAATAGGGGAATGCGCTCCTAAGCTGGTGAAAAGCGCTCAGAAATAGTGGAAATCCGCTCCTAAACGGATTAAGTCCATATAATTGTGTAAAAAGAAAAGGGGTCATTTTCTCTCCTCTTGGTTAGAATGTTTTCAACCACGAACACATTTTAAGAGAGGTAGATTAAAAATGACCCAATTACAGTTTAACCTAGACATGGATCTTTTAAAAGATTCCGTTATGAATTCCACTATTGATGCTGTTGTAAAGTCAGCTATTATTTTAGTCTTAAATGAATTTATGGAAAAAGAAAGAGATGCCTTCCTACATGCATCTGCCTATGAACGTTCTAATGAGCGTCGTGATTACCGTAATGGGTACTATGAACGTGAACTGACTATGAGTATTGGTAAGATAAAACTAAAAGTTCCTAGAACGCGTCATGGTGAATTTTCTCCTACTGTTTTTGACAAGTATGCACGTTGTGATCAGGCATTTGTTCTTTCTATGCTGGAGATGGTTATTAATGGCGTCTCTACACGAAAAGTCACACATATTGTAGAACAACTTTGCGGCGAATCCGTTTCTAAATCTTTTGTTTCTTCACTCACACAGAAACTGGATCCGATCGTGAACGAATGGGCAAATCGTCCATTAAACACCATGTATTATCCTTTTGTTTTTGTAGATGCCATGTACATAAAAGTACGTGAACATCAACGTGTCGTATCAAAAGCTGTTTATATCGCTACGGCCATTACGGAAGAAAATAAACGCGAAATTATCGGTTTAAGTGTGGATCATGTTGAAAGTTTTGATAGTTGGAGCTCTTTTTTTAAACAACTCAAATCACGTGGACTTCAATCACCTCAACTAGTGATTTCAGATGCTCATCAAGGGCTTCAAAAAGCGATACAGCGTGAGTTTATCGGTACTGCTTGGCAAAGATGTAATGTGCATTTTAAACGAAATATTATCGAGAAGCTTCCTAAAAAAGACTTCGTTGATATCCGAATGATGATGAAGCGCATTTTTGAAGCCGTAACCCTTGAAGATATTCGAAAGTTTAAAGATGAATTAATGGACCAATTTGGAAATAATCCAAAGTACGAAAAAGCTCTTACTATCTTAGATGAAGGTTTCGAAGATACCATCCAATACATGAATTATCCAGCAGATATACGCTGTCATATTCGAAGTACAAATTCACTTGAACGATTAAATCAAGAAGTGCGTAGAAGAGAAAAGGTCATACGAATCTTTCCAAATACGCAGTCTGCCTTTCGATTGGTAGGTGCTATTTTAATGCAGTATCAAGAAACGATTTACTCAAAGAAAAAAGGTTTAACCAAATAGAACAAGTTTTTTTCAACGTATCTTCCATTCATGGAGTATTCCACAAGCAGTAAAGGCTATCAAAGTGAAAAGAGCCTTTGACAGCCTTTACTGCCTGTGGAGATATAAACCCATGGAAGTTACGGGCAAAAAAATGGTAGTGTTGTTAAATGGATAAACAAAATTTGGCTACATCGATCAAGAGCTATGAATAAACGCTAGGTTGAAAACTTCTGTATAGAATTTTACACAATAATTAGGACTTGACTCCTAAACGGATAGAAAGCGCTCTAAAACAGGAGGCCCCCGCTCAAAGATGGATAGAAAGCGCTCTAAAAAGAGAGAACCCCGCTCAAAGATGGATGAAAGGCGCTCCAAAAAAAAGGGGCCCCGCTCCTAAATGGAGAGAAAGCGCTCCAAAAAAGAAGGCCCCCGCTCAAAGATGGATAGAAAGCGCTCCAAAACAGGAGGCCCCCGCTCAAAGATGGATGGAAAGCGCTCCAAAAAGGGAGAACCCCGCTCAAAGATGGATAAAAAGCGCTCCAAAAAAGAAGGGCCCCGCTCAAAGATGGATGGAAAGCGCTCCAAAATAGGTGAACCCCGCTCTAGGTTCACTAAAAGCGCTCCAAAAACTAAAGAACCTGCTCAACAAAGGATAATAAACCCTCTAAAATAGAAGGCCCTCATTTCATCAAATTCCTTCACCTCGATAATCAAACAACACCACCCTCATACACATAAAATTTAAATCATCTTGCGTCTTTCCTTTTGTATGCGTTATAATTATGACCAGTTACTAATAATTGATAGTAAGAAAGCTGAGGGGTTGCTATATGAACGCTGGTATTATAGGAATAGGCAAATATGTTCCTGAGAAGGTCGTTACAAATTTTGATTTGGAAAAAATAATGGATACTTCGGATGAATGGATTCGTACTCGAACAGGCATTGAAGAACGTCATTTTGCGGCAGATGATCAGGAAACTTCAGATTTAGCAGTAGCTGCTGCAAAAGAAGCTATTGCAAATGCGGGGATTACGCCTGAGGAAATTGGTTTAATTCTTGTAGCAACTGTCACACAGGATCAAAATTTTCCAAGTGTAGCTTGTATGGTTCAGGAACAACTCGGAGCAGTGAATGCTGCAGCGATGGATCAAGCAGCAGCATGTGCAGGATTTATATATAGCTTAGTGACAGCAAAGCATTTTGTTGAGGCGAATGCTTATAAATATGTCTTAGTAGTAGGTGTAGAAAAGCTGTCGAAAGTCGTTGATTGGGAAGATCGTAATACAGCTGTATTATTTGGCGATGGTGCTAGTGCAGCTATCGTTGGGCCAGTATCTGAAGGTAGAGGTATTTTATCATTCGAACTTGGTGCAGACGGTACAGGCGGAAAGAATCTTTACTTATCGAAGCAAGACACAATTGCGATGAATGGTCGTGAAGTGTTTAAGTTTGCTGTGCGTCAAATGGGTGAATCGGCTGTTAATGTATTAGAAAAAGCGGGATTAACAAAAGAAGATGTTGATTTTTTAGTGCCGCATCAGGCAAATATACGAATTATGGAATCTGCTCGTGAACGATTAGAGCTACCACCAGAAAAAATGTCAAAAACGATTCATAAATACGGAAATACTTCAGCAGCATCTATTGGGATTTCCTTGGTAGATGAGCTCGAAGCAGGTAAGATTAAAGAGGATGATTTATTAGTCCTTGTAGGTTTTGGTGGCGGCTTAACATGGGGTGCCGTAGCCATGAGATGGGGAAAATAAGTAGGAAAAATGCTTGAGGGGAGTAAGACAATGAGTAAACGACGAGTAGTAATTACAGGAATTGGCGCAGTTACACCACTAGGAAATAACATCGAAGAAACATGGGCAAACATTAAAGCTGGTAAATCTGGCATAGGTGAGCTGACACGTTTAAATAAAGATCTTTTTGCAGCAAAAATCGCAGCAGAAGTGAAGGACTTCGATATTGAAAAATATATTGATCGTAAAGAAGCACGTAAAATGGATCGTTTCACACAATACGCATTAGCTGCTTCCATTATGGCAATGGAAGATGCACAGCTAACAATTGATGAAGAGCTAGCTCCACGTGCAGGTGTATGGATTGGCTCTGGTATCGGTGGAATGGAAACATATGAACAACAATTTTTAACATTCCAAGAGCGTGGTGCAAGACGTGTCAGTCCATTCTTTATTCCAATGATGATTCCTGATATGGCTTCGGGCCAAGTTTCTATTCACTTTGGTGCAAAGGGAATTAACTCTTGCTCTGTAACGGCATGTGCTTCGGGTACAAACTCTATTGGGGATGCCTTTAAAGTAATTGAACGTGGGGATGCAGATGTCATGATTTCGGGTGGTGCTGAATCACCAATCGTAACAATGGCTGTGGCAGGCTTCTGTGCCAATACAGCTTTATCATTAAATCAAGACCCACAAGCAGCATGTCGCCCATTCGATAAAAACCGCGATGGCTTTATTATCGGAGAAGGTGCAGGTATCGTTATTTTAGAAGAATATGAACATGCAAAAGCTCGTGGTGCCAAAATCTATGCTGAAGTTTTAGGTTATGGTGCAACAGGTGATGCACATCACATTACGGCTCCAGCTCCAGAGGGTGAAGGTGCAGCACGTGCGATGACGCAAGCATTAACAGATGGTGGCGTAGAGCCATCACAAGTTGATTATATTAATGCTCATGGTACGAGTACGCCATACAATGATTTATTTGAAACACAAGCTGTTAAAACTGCTTTTGGTGAGCATGCGTATAAGCTTGCAATGAGCTCTACAAAATCGATGACGGGTCACTTATTAGGAGCAGCTGGTGGTGTGGAAGCGATTTTCACAGCATTAGCCCTTAAAGAAGGGATTTTACCTCCTACAATCAATTTAAAAGATCCTGATCCTGAATGTGATTTAGATTATGTTCCAAACGAAGCAAGAGAAGCAAGTATTCAATACGCAATGAGTAATTCTCTTGGTTTTGGTGGTCACAACGCAAGTCTTCTATTCAAAAAATATGAAGCCTAATATGTAAACATAAAAAACGTCAGCCGAATTTAAATGGCTGACGTCTTTTTTTATAGTTTTGTGAATAAATGATAAGTAAGAAGAAATAGAAAGGATGCCACTACGATGTTTCGTCTCTTTTTATTTTTAGTAAGTTATGGCTTAATGATCCTCTCAGTAGGGAATCTCATATTGTATTTAAATTACCGCACACTAGGTTATTCATGGAAGGTTGTTTTCAAGTTTATTTTTCAAACAACAGAATTTTATATGGCGGTAGGAGCCTGTATTATCATCTGTGCAGTTGTGCTTGATCTAGGCTTTGATCGATCCTCAGACAAGCCGTAAGTTTAGCGACGTGCGCGACCAAGACCCATGGCATCTTCCATACGTTTTAATGTAGCACTGGCAATCGCATTCGCCTTTTCAGCACCCTCATCTAGAATGACATCTAATTCGGATGATTCTACTAGATGATAGAATTTTTCTTGAATAGGTGTTAGGTGTTCAATCACTGCTGTTGCTACACCTTGCTTGAATCCACCATACCCAATTCCCTCATATTTTTTGACTAAATCTTCAATCGCTATACCTGAAATAGCCGATTCGATTGTCAATAAATTTGAAACGCCTGGTTTATTTTCCACATCAAATGCAACGATACCGTCAGAGTCTGTAACGGCTGATTTTATTTTTTTCTCAATTTCTTTCGCCGTATCTAATAAACGGATTGTCGCTTTCGTATTTGGATCTGATTTACTCATTTTCTTTGTTGGCTCTTGTAAGGATTTAATACGAGCGCCTGCTTTTGGTAATTGAATTTCTGGAATCGTTAAAACATCACCAAAGCGTTTGTTAAAGCGTTCTGCTAGGTCACGAGTCAGCTCGATATGCTGCTTCTGATCATCGCCGACAGGAACAATATTTGTGTTATAAAGTAGTATGTCTGCAGCCATTAAAGGTGGGTATGTTAAAAGAGCAGCAGATACGCTTTCCTTACCGTGTGATTTATCTTTAAATTGTGTCATGCGTTCTAGCTCTCCGATAGACGCAACACATTGTAACATCCATCCTGCCTGAGCATGCGCTGGCACCTCTGATTGGATGAATAACGTAGATTTTTTAGGGTCAATGCCTGTAGCAATATAGGTAGCAGCTAGCTTACGAATACTTTCTCGTAATTCTTTAGGGTCCTGTGCAACAGTTATGGCATGTTGATCAACGATACAATAAATCGCATTTCCTTCATCTTGTAGTGCAGGGAATTGCTTGAATGCTCCTAAATAGTTCCCTAAAGTTACGATACCTGTAGGCTGTACGCCAGAAAAAATAGTTGTCATTAAAATTTCCTCCTCGAATTCAAATTCTGTGACAATTGTCAGCAGCGTTACCTTCATCTTTCAATCTGTTTGATGAAGACAAAAAAACATCATGCGTCCTCATTAGATTTTTTCTAATGAAGGGACGAATGATGTTTGAATCCGCGGTACCACCCAGCTTGCCTAAAAAGGCCACTCAGCTTCGTAACGTGAAGGGACGAGCTTTGCTATTAGCTTTAAGAAGCGTTCACAAAGCTAACTCGGAAGTCCATTCCACATGCCTCCACGATCTGTTTGCAGCAACCACAGACTCTCTATACGTGAATTAGCACATGTACTACTCTTCGTCAGCGTTTTTCTCAATTTAAATTGTTCAAATTGATTTGATTGCAAAGAATTATATTATAAAGATTTCTTTATGTAAAGTCAGACTTTTGACGGTGTTTTTTTTCGAGAAAAAATTATATGCTTTTTTTGTTGTGTAATTTTGTTATAAATATAAATTTTTTTATTAAAATATTGTTGAGGTGTACACGTCGAATTGACAATTTTCTCGTTTATTTTTCTTAAATGAGAACAAGTAAGATAGATGTTTGGATGTTTAAAATGCTTGAAAAGTGGGAATGGTAGTAGTAGCACATAAGTTTGAAGAAAATACACTACATTAAAAAGCTGTATAAATAGACAGAATATTTAGGGATAGGTTCAGACTTTTTTTATTGGAACTATATTCAAATACAGCGGAGTACTGTATAATGGTACTGTGTATTTTACATTACATTAATTCTAATTTAACACACTGGTTCTGGTTTATAGATAATGATTCGAAATGAAAGGATGTGTCAGAATGATTGTAACCCTATTTACATCACCAAGTTGTACCTCTTGTCGTAAAGCGAAAGCTTGGTTAGAGGAGCACGAAATTCCATATACAGAACGTAATATATTTTCTGAACCGCTCAGCATTAGTGAAATAAAAAAAATTTTACGTATGACAGAAGACGGAACTGATGAAATTATTTCTACTCGTTCAAAAATATTCCAAAAATTAAATGTGGATGTTGAAAGTTTACCATTACAACGTTTATATGAATTAATTCAGGAATATCCTGGCTTATTACGTAGACCAATCATTTTAGATGAAAAACGTCTACAGGTTGGCTACAATGAAGATGAAATTCGCCGTTTCTTACCTCGAAAAGTTCGAGCATATCAATTACAAGAAGCGCAACGAATGGTGAATTAAACCTTTCTATTCTGAATAATATATGTAATAGATGTTACAGATGTGGAATGCATGTTGTGACATCTTTTTTTTATGTTTTACTTCTGTAAAACCTTCTATATGAAGTATAATAATTAATAGGGAAAAGTCATATATTTCCGTAAAAGTATGTTAAACTTGATTTAAGTTAAATAGTTTACTACAATTTCAATAATTCAAATATCTTCTGTGAAACGGTGTATATCCTTTTCATTTTATGACAGAACAGCATACAATAGAGTTAGAGACAACTGTGAATACAAAAATTCATGTTTACGGTTACTCGATGGTTTTACTGTAGTGTGGTCAAAGGTTGAAAAACAAATGCAGTATGAAGGTTAAAAACAAAGAATAAAAGCATACTAATGAAACAAAACTGTTTTTCGACATATGACAGTGAAGGGAGATGAGGTCTAGTGGACATCGAACGTGTAAATGAAAATACACTCAAGCTCTTTATTACGTACAATGATATAGAGGATCGCGGCTATAGTCGTGAAGAAATTTGGTACAATCGAGCAAAGGGTGAGCAACTTTTTTGGGATATGATTGATGAAGTAAACACGGAGGATTATTTTGATGTAGAGGGTCCGATTTGGATTCATATCAATGCATCTGAAGTTGGCTTAGAAATCATTGTCACACGTGCACATATTTTAAAAGACGGTGAAACATTAGATGGTCATTCGAATTTTGATGAACACAAAGATATGTTTGCACCATTCGATGAAGTTGGAGAGGATCTTCTTAGCCAACTAACTCAATTTGGTGACATGGATGAGTCAGAATTATTTATGGATACAGACATTTATGTTTATAAATTTAAAGATATTGATGAGTTAATCCCTGTCGCAAAACGAATGACAGACGAATTAGTGGATTCCTCATTATTCAAATATGAAAATTGGTACTATCTAGTTGTTGATTTCGGAAACGCAGATGAGGATTTAAATCGTCATGATAGAAATGCAGTTATCAAGGAATTTTTAACACCATCCAATTTTACAATTCATCGTCTAGAGGAGTACGGTGAAAAAATTATGGAATTCAATTGCTTTGAAACAGTTCGAAAATACTTTGCATAAGCAATGAATCACCTAATTATTTTAGACTGTAGTGAAACTCGTAAAAGAATCGAGTTTTGCTACAGTCCTTTTTTATGCGTTCAACATCACGGATTTCTGAATAAGGTCGCATTTTTAAAATTTCAAGAAAAAACGGCTTTATTTTTGTTCATGCAACCCAATTCTATTATAGTTGGCTAAAAAGGAGCTGATTATATGCTTATTGCCTATAACAATCAACAGCAGCTATTTCTCCCATATCAATATACGAGGAAAGCTTTACAGCGATATAGGCGGCAGATGAAATTTTTTTGTCCTCAATGTTTGGAACAAGTTCAATTGAAAATAGGTAACTATAATATTCCCCACTTTGCACACTTCACTAAAAATCAATGTTCACAGCTATTCGCAGAAGGTGAATCTAAACTACATTTACAAGGTAAAATGCAATTATATGAGTGGTTCAAAAAACATGGACATCAGGTGGAACTAGAGCCATTTTTAAAGCAGCTTTCTCAGCGCCCTGATTTGCTCGTTACAATCGATGAGGGGCATTTCGCAGTTGAATTTCAATGTAGCACAATCTCTCATGAAAAATGGCATCAACGAACAATGGGCTATGAAAAAAACGATATACAAGCTATTTGGCTTTTTCAAACTCCTCAAAGCAAAGAAGCAATCAACGGCATCAGAAAAATTAGAATCTCCCCATTGCTGCAAAAAGCATTTATAACAACGACAACAGATTTGCCTTATTTACTGACGTACAACGCGGTGACAGCCCATTTTATTTATTGGACGAATCTTCTTCATGTTCACGGGCATACTTTCATAGGCAAAGTACAAAAAATTCCGGTCAATCAACAGCATTTTCCTTTTTATATACCAAAGCGTATTACCAAAGAAGAATTTCAAAGCTATTGGCAGCTCTATAAACAGACTTGTAGGCAATTTGCGTATAGTCGTCTTTTACATAATAAGAAGGGGGCACAAGATCCATTTTTACGCAATTGCTATGAATTAAATCTTTCTCTTACTGCTATGCCGCCATACATTGGTATTCCAGTGCAAGAAGGAGCGTCTATCTCTTTATTCACGAGTGAATGGCAAACGATGCTGTTGTATTTTAGTAAACAGTTAGGACGTCAACCATTTGAATTAACCAAGCATCAGATTAAAAACTTTTTATGTCAGCAACAGTTAGAAATAACCGAACAAGCAGTAAGAGCTATTCAAAATTATGGACAACTTCTTCAGCGAATGAATCATGAAGATGGTTCACTAGATAATTGTGAGCAAGTCTATGTACATTTATTTGCAATTGCCACAATATACTGAGAAAATATGAGAGTAAAAGGAAAAAAGCACATATAAAGGGGGCTGGCATACATGGCTAGTAACAGTAATCAGGTTTTGGTTAGAAAAGAAGTACCAGAAGAATTAACATGGCGTTTAGAGGATATCTTTGCAACAGATGCAGCTTGGGAAGAGGAATTGAAGGAGGTTGCAGAGCTTGCTAAACAGGCACCTAGCTATGCAGGTACTTTAAATAATGGGGCAGAGGCATTATTAGCAGCTTTGCAGTATCATGATCATATATATGAACGTGCAATGAAGCTCTACACATATGCACATATGCGCTATGATCAAGATACGACAAATAGCTTTTATCAAGATATGAACAGCCGTATTCAAACATTGGCAACGAGTATCTCAGCTGGCCTTTCCTATTTAACGCCAGAAATTTTATCATTAAGTGAAGAAACGATTGAAGGCTACTTAACAGAAAATCAAGACCTACAACTATATAAGCAATCATTAAAAGAAATTACGATGGCACGTCCACATGTATTACCAGCCGAACAGGAGGCATTGCTAGCGCAAATGTCTGAGGTAACAGGTACAGCTTCGAATACATTCAGCATGTTAAACAATGCGGATATGGTTTTCCCTCATGTGAAAAATGAAGAGGGGGAAGAGGTACAACTTACGCATGGTAACTATATCAAGTTTTTAGAGAGCAAGGATCGCTCAGTACGTGAAGGCGCATTTAAAGCTATGTATGAAACATATGGCAAGTTTAAAAATACGTTCTCGGCGACGCTAACAGGTAACGTGAAGAAGCATAATGTGAGTGCACGTATTCGTCATTATGAATCTGCACGACACGCAGCCATGTCTAATAATTTCATTCCAGAAAATGTATATGATCAACTGGTGGAAACAATTCATAAGCATTTACCAGCTATGCAGCGTTATATTTCGTTGCGTAAGAAATTATTAGGTGTAGACGAATTGCATATGTGGGATTTATTTGCGCCACTTGTTAAAGAGGTGGAAATGAAGGTCACTTATGATGAAGCGAAAGATATTTTAGTAAAAGCTTTAGCTCCATTAGGGGAAGAATATCAAAACATCGTCCAAAATGGACTGGATAGCCGTTGGGTCGATGTTTTAGAGAATAAAGGGAAGCGTAGTGGAGCCTATTCATCAGGCGCCTATGGTACGAATCCGTATATTTTAATGAATTGGCAAGACAACGTGAACAATCTATTTACTTTAGCACATGAATTTGGCCATAGTGTTCATAGTTATTATTCACGCAACAACCAGCCATTTGTTTATGGAGATTATTCTATTTTTGTGGCAGAGGTTGCTTCTACATGCAATGAAGAGCTATTAAATGACTATTTACTGAAAACAATTGATGACCCTCAACAAAAAATATACTTATTAAATCATTGGTTAGATGGTTTCAGAAGTACTGTATTCAGACAAACCATGTTTGCAGAGTTCGAACATCTTATTCATCAAATGGATAAGAATGGTGAGTCATTAACAGCAGATCGTTTAACAGAGGTTTATTATGAATTAAACAAAAAGTACTTCGGTGATGATATGGTGGTAGATGAGGAAATTGGCTTAGAATGGGCTCGTATTCCACACTTCTACTATAATTACTATGTTTATCAGTATGCGACTGGTAAATCAGCCGCTACAGCATTGAGTAAACAAATTTTAGAGGAGGGTGCACCAGCTGTAGAACGTTATATTAATAACTTCTTAAAAGCAGGATGCTCTGATTTCCCTATTGAAGTGTTAAAGGCAGCAGGCGTTGATATGAACGTAGCTAAGCCAATTGAAGATGCTTGTAAAGTATTTGAAGAGCGTTTAAATGAATTAGAAAAATTATTGTTGAATAATTAATTAAAAGGGCTGGGGAAATATTCCTACAGCCCTTTTTCTTTTAGCATGCGTGTGATTTGAAATGAAAGAATAATGATTTTTTTTGATTTCTAAATAGTTTAAAAGTGTGCATCTTGGAAAAATACTGTTTGTAATCGCTTTCTATTTGACAAATTTGTGAATCTAGTATTGGTTTCATTGCTAAATATATTATTCCATGATAGAGTAATTCTTGTGAAATAAATCACAAAACAAACATACACCCCTTTGTTTGAACGTGAACATTTCTCCCATCCCCTTTGTGAAAAAGAAGCGTCTCTATCGGTCGAGGATAGAGGCGCTTCTTTGTATTTTGCGTTATCTTGAAAAACAAAACCATCCATAGAATTTTTATGAAAGGTAAAAATGGAAGTCCATTGCAGGCTACTTGCTTTCCTGTCGGCGAGCGCCGAAAACGTTAACTTTTTAGCGATTTCCAAATAAGGAGAAGGTGTACACTACTCATTTTGGAGAGGTGTTGTCACTCATCGCTTCTCTACTGTCAGTATGAAAGAAAAGGAAATGACACTTTTTCAGCATTGTAGATAGCGTCACAGAGGAGACGCATTGAGTGAAGCAGTTCATCGGACGCCCCTGGAAAGGACGCTGGCGGAACGGAAATCAACCCTTCACCTTGTCAAAAGGTCTTTTACTGCTATTGACATGATCTTTTTTCAACAACATGAAAGGGACTCCATCATGATGATTGGAGTCCCTTTGGTTTATTGTATTATTTAAGACGCCATAACGTAGCGTGAGTAGTTTGGATTCGTTCGAGCTTTTGTTGCAGCATGCGTTTCTTTAGTTCACGCTCTGCTGCTTGCTCTGTTAATGAATAGATAAAAGCTATTTCGTTTGTAGAAAGAGTATGGAATTTAGAAAATAAGTCCTCTATTGATGGTAATGGCTGACGGACAAGCTGTTCGTTCAGCATTTCTTGTAAAATATGTTCATAAACTTCATAGGAATAGCTACCACTAACTTTTAGTCCCTCATCTTCAATACATTCATTGAAAAATACGATACTTGGTACTTCTTCCACTTCCATTTCGCGTTTAATATATAAATCGCATTGGAAAGCACGTGCTGCCTCCTTTGAACCAAAGTCAACAGTAAACTCATTCATATCGAGTTGAACATCCTCAGCTATTTTTAAAAGCGTTGCATAGGAGTTTACATCTTGATGACTTAATAATACATATTCTTGTAGTTTTGATAAATAACGTGCACCTGCACGTTTCCCCTGTAATTCAGCTGCTTTAATAGCGATAGAAGGTAAAACAGGGTGATTAATATCAAGTTCGATTCCTGAGATACAACCTTTGACACGTTTACTTAAGCAGTTTAAAGAAGTAAGTTCTGTGCTTAAAACAAAGCGCCATGTGAAGTAATGGTTGTATTCAAGTTGTAATTTACGAAGAGTTGCTTGCATACTGAAAGCTTCAGGGCAAAGTGGATCTACGAAAATATACAATTCAATTGGCTTGTTTGCAGTAGAAATCGTTGGCGTTGGCTCTTGCAACATTTGAATATTATTCACGTAACAATTCCCCCTCATCGTCATTTGGCGTATTAACCATGTGATGAGCTGTTAATACTAAACGTTGATAATAAGTTTCACGGAACTTCCCTTCCAAACCTACCTCATCCATTGCTTCTGACATACACTCTAGCCAAGCTTGAGCGCGGTCAGGTGTAATAGGAAAATTCATGTGACGTGCACGCATCATCGGATGTCCATGTTCTTCAGTAAAAAGATTTGGTCCACCTAAATACTGTGTTTGAAATTGAATTTGTTTACGGGCTGTCTCTGTTAAATCCTTTGGAAAGATTGGAATAAGATCAGGATGCTGAGCAACTCTTTTATAGAACGCATGAATGAGTTCTGACAGTTTTTCAGCTCCCAGCTCCTCATAAGGAACAGTGTATTTTCGACTCATAAGTTATATGCTCCTTTAATTCTTTATATCGTAAAGTACCACTTTGTATACTTCATCCTCATCAAAATGTGAAATTCTTGTGACTACCTTCATTCTATCAACGTCTTTTCGTTAACACAAACAAAGAGCTCTTTCGAATTGCTGTTCGCTACAAAAGCACAAATTTCACCACAATGGGTGAAATTTGTTGGAAAAAGCATGGATAACAGGAAAGATGCGATTACACTGTAAAGTAATTCATCACTTTTTTGACATAATTCTGTGTTTCTTTAAAAGGAGGGATACCTCCATATTTTGTAACACGAGATGCGCCAGCATTGTAGGCAGCTAATGCTAGAGTAGGATCATTATTAAATTTATCTAGCATTTGACGCAAATATTTTGCTCCAGCCATAATATTTTGCTCTGGATCAAAAGCGTTCGTCACACCTAAATATTGTGCTGTTGTGGGCATGAGTTGCATTAAGCCTTGCGCTCCCGCATGGCTCACTACGGTTGGATTAAAATTAGATTCTTGCTTGATAACAGCTGCAATAAGCTTCGCGGGTATCTGGTAAGTAGCAGCTGCTTTTTCAATAATGGCTGTATATTCATTTGCACCTGCTAGTGAATTGGCATAAGCTGTAGAACCTATTACATCATCTGAAACATAGGAATCAAGCTTTGTATTAGCATATGTGTTTGCTAATGCTTGTTTGACTGATTCAGGTATAAACACAGCATTAGAGCCTTTGTAAAGTAAGGATTCTAATGTACCTTGTTCCGAAGTAGCCAGTTGATTGACGAAATTTGAAGTATTTGATGTGCCTGAAGCAAGCAAGCTTGCTAATTTGGCATTACTTGCTGTCGAAGTTTCTCCTAATAATTCGTTAATCATGTCAGAAAAAATAGAATCATTGTCTGTCAAATTGTTTGTTGATGAACCCTCACTAGATCCAAGTGTTTGCAATGCCTGAATTTCAAGTAAAGATTTTAATGATTGAATATCCAAGGAGTCAGACACCTTCCTTTTTATACTTGTATAAATTTTGTGCTTTTAGTGCTTTCATAAAACGGGCAATTTTTTTATCAGTAGCCTGCTTTTCAATACCATATTGCTGTAAAAATTCGTCGAAAATTTTATTTCCTTTTATTGCATCTTTTGCTTCATATTCTACCTCATAATCGTCGCACTGCAAATAGAAAGAATGATCAAAAACAAGAAGCCCCTCTTTGTATGGAATTTCGACACGATCTGTAGTGAGTGAACCAAATACATGCAATTGTTCTAAAGGAATATGGTGGAGAGCTAATCTTTTAGCTACCTCTTGAGCATAAAATCCTTTGCCATCTAACATTTGCTGCGCCTGTATTGCTGTTATTTCATCCGTTGTTTCAAGGTGTGCATGCTCAGCATTTTTTTCTTTGAGCGTACATTCGTAATAATCATCAATTTGTCTAATACGAAGACCACTTTGTAGTTTGCGAATGGCTTGATTAGGTGTGTCGAAATAATGATTTGTTTGACGATGAATAGCATTTTGGCTAATGTGGAAGTCTTGTAATAATTGCTCGTATTGTTGTTTTGTTAATAGATTTTTAAATTCAATTTCAATTTCTTGTGTCATTTATCGTCACCTATTTATTTTTTATTTTTCATCCGTTGTTTCGCTTGATTTAATATTTACACACTGCAACTATTTACCCTGTGTGCTAAAATAAGAGGAAGAGTACAACGAAAAGGGGAACCGCACGTGCGTAAAATTTATACAATAGAAACATCGAACTTTGAACAAGATCAACTTCATTTTAGTTTAAACGACAATGAAGTAAATTTACAGTTAAAACCTGCTGGACAACTCATTGCAGATTCAGATGATTTTGCATTTATTTATTTACTTGATGCAGGTGACGACTATCATTACTTGCGTTTTCCACCGAGTAGTTGGGAGAATCTTGTACATATTTTACAAAAAGGGAAAAATCCATTACTACGAATTGGTGAAGAAGCGATTGAGCTGACAAATTTCTACGAGGAATTGGAAATGCTCGTGTATAATATTGAAGGAAATTACAATTATGGGGCAGAATTTGTCCAAGCAGTGGAGCAACACTTCAAGGCAATTCTCGCTGAATAGAAAGACAAAACGAACAGACGGTGGTGTTCGATACCGAATGTCGGGAGGTTTTTACAATGGGACAATGGGAAATATTTTTAAGTCCTTATAAACAAGCAGTAGATGAATTAAAAGTAAAATTAAAGGGTATGCGTTCGCAATTTGGTATTGTTAATGCCAATTCACCAATTGAATTTGTCACAGGACGTGTTAAGCCTTTAGCAAGTATATATGATAAAACGTTAGAAAAAGGATTAGCTTTTGAGCCTTCTAAACAACTTGGTGATGAACTTGGCGATATTGCTGGCCTTCGGATTATGTGTCAATTTGTTGATGATATCGCAACGGTAACAGAGCTTATTCGTCAGCGAAAAGATATGCGCGTAGTGGAAGAACGCGATTATATTACACATAATAAGCCTAGTGGTTATCGCTCCTACCATATGATCGTGGAGTATCCTGTTGAAACGATTCAAGGAAAAAAAGTAGTATTGGCGGAAATACAAATCCGAACACTGGCCATGAATTTCTGGGCATCAATAGAGCATTCTTTAAATTATAAATATAAGGGCATGTTCCCAGAGGAAATTAAGAATCGCTTGCAAAGTGCTGCAGAGGCAGCATTTCGGTTGGATGAGGAAATGTCATCCATTCGTAGTGAGATTCAAGAGGCACAGGCCTACTTTAGCGAATATAAAGAAGCATCGAATCCTAATTTACTAACAGAGAAGGAGCGTGACGCACAATGAAATTTTCGATTCAATCACGTAGAGATGCACAATCCAACGAGCTGATGGAACTTGCTAAAACCTATTTACAGGATTTTGGCTTAACATATGATGAAGAGACGCCAGAAATCGTTGTTTCGATTGGAGGAGATGGCACGCTTTTGCATGCCTTTCATCGCTACTCTCATTTATTAGACCAGGTAGCCTTTGTTGGTATTCATACGGGCCATCTAGGGTTTTATGCGGATTGGAAACCATCTGAATTAGAAAAACTAGTTTTGTCCATTGCTAAAAAGGATTTTAATGTTGTGGAATATCCACTGCTAGAAGTAAAGGTGGAGCATCATAATGCCGAATCAAATACGTATCTGGCTTTAAATGAAGCAACAGTCAAATCGCCAGATGTTACACTTGTGATGGATGTTGAATTAAATGGCAATCAGTTTGAACGTTTCCGTGGAGATGGACTTTGTGTATCCACTCCTTCTGGGAGTACGGCTTACAATAAAGCACTTGGTGGAGCCATCATACATCCCACATTAGCGGCACTCCAAGTCACTGAAATTGCCTCAATTAATAACCGTGTTTTCAGGACAGTAGGATCACCATTAATCTTGCCAGCACACCACCATTGTGTGTTACGTCCTGTAAATGAACAGAATTTTAATATGACTGTTGATCACTTGCAAATTACGCAAGGTGATGTCAAAGCCATAGCGTTTAATGTAGCAAATGAAAGAGTACGTTTTGCCCGTTTCCGACCATTCCCATTTTGGGAGCGAGTGCATGAATCGTTTGTCGCAAATGAATAACATGGATACAAGCTTTACATTGCAATTTATGGCTAAGAAAGATGGCCAATTATTACGAGAAGCTCTACAAGAGTGGCGTATTTCTAAGCGAGCCCTAACCGCTATTAAGTTCGATGGTGGCATGTTGACTGTGAATGGTGTCGAACGTAATGTGAGGCATATCCTGCAAGCTGGAGATTGTGTGAAAGTGACGTTTCCTCCTGAAGTAAAAAGTGATGGTCTTGCTGTCGAGCATGGCGATTTGACCATTGTCTACGAGGACGATGCCATTTTAGTGCTCAATAAGCCAGCACACCAAAGTACGATTCCCTCACGTGAGCATCCGACCAACAGCATTGCTAATTTAGTTTGTGGCTATTTTCAGCAGCAAGGATTGGCCTCTACGGCTCATATTGTTACAAGGCTAGACCGAGATACATCAGGCTTGCTTTGTATTGCTAAGCATGCTCATATTCATCATTTAACAGGTCTAGCTCAGCGTAATAGGGAAATTTCAAGACAATATGAAGCGATTGTCCATGGACATGTCGAACACAATTTTCAATCGATTATAGCTCCAATTGGACGTAAAGAAGCCAGTATTATTGAAAGAGAAGTACGAGAAGATGGGCAATATGCGCATACAGATGTAACGGTTCTAAAGCACTTTATAGTCGATGCTGAACCAATGACACATGTACGACTTCAATTGCATACAGGGCGTACACATCAAATTCGTGTGCACATGTCGCATCTTGGGCATCCACTTGTTGGTGATGACCTTTATGGTGGTAGCCGTCATCAGATTGATCGACAAGCACTACATTGTGTATCATTGAGTATGGAACATCCTTTAACGAGTGTGCCATTACAATTTACATGTATGCTAAATGATGACATGCAAAGGTTACTGAAGGAAGCTTATGCATAAATTTTTGATAGAAGGAGATGTTCGCACAAACGAGCATCTCCTTATCATTTTTTGATCTAGATTGAGCTGGCGACTTTCTTCACGAGGGAGATCGTTAACAGTTGTCACATGTCGTATGATTTGAGGTCGAGAGCTAGGGGAAAATTGGACGTATTGTTTATCTGTGCGTCAGCGATAATTATCCTGAGGCGAAAGGATATAGTAAGTAGATTATTTTTACACCTAATTCATAACAAAGTGACAAAGGTAAGGTATAGTAAAATAGAAATCGTTATGTTTTTAGGCGTATTATTGAAATTTATAAAATTCTGCCCAGTTACTCATGAATATAACTTAAAAAAGGGTTTGCAGAAAAGGTACAATACACTCTATTATATAGAAGGTAGATTTACGGCATTGCCCGTAAAATGATTGAAAGCTCGGAAGGAGGGGACAAGCATGATAGAGGAAAGAAATGAAAAGGATGATGTGCAATTTGATGAGGCACATCTACGAGAAATGCTAGAAGCACATGATATTGACGCATTCCGTGATGAGTTTTTAGAACTTCATCCATATGATCAGGCAACGTTTTACGAAAAGGTGGAACCTGATATAAGGAAGATCATCTATTCGTTCTTGTCTCCGACAGAAATGGCTGATATTTTTGAGGCAATCGATATCGAAGATGATGAGTATAAAGCATATCTAGCTGAAATGGATCCATCGTACGGTGCAGAAATGCTTTCTCATATGTACGCAGATGATGCGGCAGATGTCTTAAACGAACTAGATACGGCACAGCGCGAAAGCTATTTGGAAATGATGGATGAAGAGGCGGCTGAAGATATTAATGAGCTACTAAGCTATGATGAATATACAGCTGGTTCTATCATGACAACTGAATACGTCGCTATACCAGAAAATTCAACAGTACGTTCAGCAATGGCCATTTTGCGTAAAGAGGCACCCGATGCAGAAACTGTTTATTATATTTTTGTAGTGGATGAAGAGCATCGTCTGACGGGTGTCATATCATTACGAGATTTGATAATTGCAGACGAGGATACACTTATTCGTTCCATTATGAATGAACGTGTCGTGATGGTACATGTGGGTGATGACCAAGAAGAAGTCGCACAAATTATGAAGGATTATAATTTCTTAGCGACACCTGTTATTGATGATAAAGGGGAATTACTTGGTATTATCACGGTTGACGATATTATTGATGTAATTGATGAAGAGGCTTCTGAGGATTACTCTAAATTAGCCGGTATTTCGGATATGGATAAATTTGATGTAACACCATTCCAAGCAGCAAGAAAACGTTTGCCTTGGCTAGTGGTTCTACTGTTTTTAGGAATGTTAACAGCTAACCTAATGGGCCAATTTGAGGATACTTTAGATAAGGTTGCCTTACTTGCAGTCTTTATTCCCTTAATTTCAGGAACGTCAGGAAATAGTGGAACACAGGCATTAGCCGTGGCGATTCGAGGGATTGCAACAGGAGACGTAGAGGAACATAGTAAATTCAAGTTACTCTTACGTGAAGCAGGTACTGGCTTAATGTCAGGCGTTGTTTGTGGATTAATTGTGATTGGGATCGTTTATTTTTGGAAACATGAACTTGTCCTAGGTATGTTAGTAGGAGCAGCACTTTGTGGTTCCATTTTAGTGGCGACTTTAGCAGGTTCATTTATACCATTGTTAATGCATCGACTAAAAATAGACCCTGCTGTTGCATCAGGACCATTTATTACAACTTTAAATGATATTACAAGTATTTTAATTTACTTGGGCTTAGCGACAGTTTTTTTAAGCCAAATAGGCTAAGAACCAATTTGCTTACTTTCGCATATTGTATGGAAAAAAGGGAAGTGAGTAAAGTGGATCAAGAACCACGCTTGTTTATAAAGTCACCATCATATTTTTTGAATATTTCTAAGGTGTTACATGAACTTGATTTGGATGAAAGTACATCTGTATATGTAAAGGACAATATGTTCGATGAGCAAACGGCTGAAGAAAAAAATGATACAGTAGATGATGTACAAATAGATCCGTATTTACTGAAACAGCTCCAATTTTTAGAAAAGCCATTTCGTCAGAGAGCCTACCAGCCATTATTAGTTTGTTTAAAGGATGGTAGAAAATTAACTGGTACTGCTTCAGATGTACAGAGTGATTCTTTAATGCTTACATCATTAGAATTAAAAATACAGGAAATCATTCATTTTGAAGATATACAGCAAATACTTTGGCGTGGAAGAAAATTGCCAACATTATAAAAAAGGTGTACAGCAGGGGATGCTGTACACCTTTTCATAGTGTTGAAAAACAAAACCATCAATAGATTTTTTGTGAAAGGTAGAAATGGATTTCCGTTGCAGGCTACTTGCTTTCCTGTGGGCGAGCGCCGAATCGCTTCCTCCGCTACCGCTCCGTTTAGAGTTTTGCCTGTCTCGCTATCCCACGGGAGTCAAGTAGCCTTCCACTCCAATCCAAAAAACGTAATCTTTTTAGCAAAGGTTTTCACATAAAGTGGAGGTGTTCACTACTCTTTAGGAGGAGGTGTTGTCACGCGTCACTTCTCCACATTGAAAATAAGAGCCTATCCTCTCTCTAAGAATACAGATAATGGGCGATTTAATCGCTATGCTCCTATGAAAAAAAGTAAAGACACTTTTGCAGAATGGTTGATTGGAGTGGAGCCAGCGTCACTCCTAGGGGATTTAGCGTCACAGAGGAGACCCTGGAGCGAACGGAAGTGAGTGAAGCGGCTCATCGGACGCCCCCTGGAAAGGACGCTGGCGGAACGGAAATCAACCTCTCACCCTGCTAAAAGATCTTTTTCTGTTAGTGATATTTTCTTTTTTCATGTTGCTGAAAAAAGAAAATGGCATTAGCACACCTTCGCCTAATTTGGAAATCCATTTTCTCCTTTCACAAAAATTCTATGAATGGTTTTGTTTTCCGATACCATAAAAAAGTGTACAGCAGAGGATGCCGTACACTTTTTTTATGTGTGTGTGTGTCAAAGGTGAAAGAATTAGTCACAAATCCCTAAGTCAACATCAGCGATACATTGTACAGCGCAGAAGCAAGATAAGTCTACAGTAATACAGCTATCAGTTGAGCTCCAGTCATCTACTTTACAGATTTTCTTCATGTTTATACAACAACCGTCTTTGCTTAGTAAGTCTACTGTACTTTCACTAGAGTCAAATGTACATAATGGCTCTAAAACACGTAAAGTAGCACAGCATTCATCAAACATATCTTCTACGCGGAAGAATACGGATGTACAAATGCAAGGATCTGCTGTTGGAGAGTTAAAGAATGCTTTGAAAGGAGTACCATCTTTCGTAATTAACATGAATACACGTGTATCTGCTTGAGAGCGTGCAGGACTAACAATCCCACCTAGTGGCTCTAAGAAACAGTTAGCTGTACATGGAGAACACTCATCTCGCACCGCTTGATTTTGAATATCTAAAATAGCGCGAACTACGTCACAAACGCAGCCTGCTGAATGGATTGGTCCAATAGGATTTGTTGGCTTACCACAACCCATATTGTCACCCCCTTTCCTTGTTACTACTTCTACAATATGTACTTTTGAAAACTGGACTCGGGCTTTTGTGTATATCTTTGAATGAATAGTTTTTTTATGTGTGGAGAAACTGTAAAGAAAAGGAGGGTAAAACTTGAGGCTACTAGGAATGACGTTACCGCTCTTAGTTGTTTTATCGCTGTTAAATGGTTGTGCTGAAAAGGAAAAATTTATTGTCTATGGGTCGCCGCAAAATGAAAGTGAAGTCGAAGCCCTTATAAAAGAAGAAGACTATGTTGATCGTTCGACGGTTATCCAATATGACGATAGTATGCTTGTTGCAGTACAAATTGAACCATGGAAAAAGTGGAAAAAGACTAAGCTAGAGAAAAAGTTGCAAAAAAAACTTGAAGAGAAATATCCAAACAAGGATGTGTTTGTCTCCGCTGATTATAAAATTTTTTATGAAGCCAATAAAATAAAAAAGGATCAAGTGGAAGATAATAAATTGAGCGATAAAATTACAGAACTAATAGAGCTTGCAAAGGAGGAGACATAAATGGAAAAAGAGCAATATCAACAGTTAGAGCAAAATGTTACACCCAAGCCCCCTTATTTAAAAAATATAGCAAAAGCCTTTTTCGTTGGCGGTTTTATTTGTGCAATTGGTCAAGCTGTGTCTCTTTTTTATATTATTTTCTTCAATTTTACGGAGGCAACAGCAGGAAATCCAACTGTTGCAACGATGGTTTTCTTTGCCATGATTTTGACAGGTCTTGGTCTTTATAAAAGAATTGGTCAATTTGCTGGAGCAGGATCGGCAGTACCAGTAACAGGCTTTGGGAATGCCGTTATTTCGGCGGCTATCGAGCATCGTTCAGAAGGGTTAGTATTGGGAGTCGGCGGAAATTTATTTAAATTAGCAGGGTCGGTTGTTTTATTTGGTGTAGTGTCCGCGTTTTTTGTAGCGCTTATTAAATACATCCTTGTGACGATAGGAGTGGTTTCATGGTAATTGTATTTCAAACGAAGCCCTCTCTTTTAGCGGGTGGAGTGGTAGCAGGTCCTTTAGAGAATCGGAGTGTTTTTAGTCAATATTTTGACTCTGTTTATGATGATGAACGTTGGCAAATGAAAACAAATGAACAGGGGCATCGCAAAATGATCGAAGAAGCCTGTGAATTTGCTATGAAAAAAGTGGGCGTACAAAAAGGTGATATCGCCTATTTGATGGGTGGGGATTTAGTCAATCAAATGACACCGACTAATTTTGCGGCTAGAGATTTAGAAATCCCCTTTATTGGACTATTTTCGGCTTGTGCCACATCAGTATCTTCAGTCATTATTGCATGCCTGTTAACAGAGTTAGGTGCTGCTAATTTTTCATTAGCAGGTGCCTCCAGTCAACATAATGCAATTGAACGTCAATTTCGTTATCCCATCAATTATGGGGCGCAAAAACCACAAACAGCTCAATGGACTGTAACCGCTGCTGGATATGCACTAATTGGGAAGCATCGCGAGGAGTATCCTTCAATAGAAGCAGCAACAATTGGCAAGTCCGTTGATTATGGTATGGATGATCCTTTCCATATGGGTGCAGCGATGGCACCAGCTGCCTTTCAAACGATTCAATCTCATTTACAACAAAGAAACCAAAAAATTTATCATTACGATTTAATTTTAACAGGTGATTTAGGACAGCTTGGGTTAAAGCTATTGAAAGGAATGCTTGTTGAAAATGGCGTGAAAAATGAAGAGCTCACGTTATTGCGTGATGCAGGTGCCGAATTTTATGGACAGGATGAAGCATTCCAGTCGGGTGCAAGTGGAGCAGGCTGTTCAGCAGCTGTTTTTTTTAGTTATGTTATTCAACAAATGCGTGCAGGGAGCTATAAGCGTGTATTACTAGTAGCAACAGGGGCGTTATTATCTCCTCTGTCCTATCAGCAAGGCGAGACAATTCCATGTACGGCACATGCAATAGAAATTACGATGAAATGAGGCAAAAAACATGGTTATGACATTTGTATTTGCATTTATTGTTGGAGGCATTATTTGCGTCATAGGCCAATTATTAATGGATGTTGGCAATTTAACACCAGGGCATACACTAAGTACGTTAGTTGTCCTCGGTGCCATATTAGATGGTATGGGTTTATATGAGCCACTAATTAATTTTGCTGGAGCAGGAGCTACAGTACCCATTACATCCTTCGGGAATTCATTAACCCATGGTGCCCTAGCAGAGGCAGAGAAGCATGGACTTGTTGGCGTATTAACAGGCATGTTCGAAGTAACAAGCTCAGGAATCAGTGCTGCTATCGTGTTTGGCTTTATTGGTGCATTAATATTTAGACCAAAAGGAAATATTGACTAGACGAATACCCCTCCCATTTTTACGACCGAAACATATTATAGGTTGTAGAAGGGAGGGGTGCTTTTATGGGATACCAAGGCTGGGGCTCACAACCGTATGGAACTAACGTTGGTGGGTGGAACAATAGCTATTGCGGAGGATACTCTGGAGGCAACAACAACTATGGTTATGGTTCTACATTTGTTCTAATTGTTGTACTATTCATTCTATTAATTATTGTTGGCGCTACTTACATCTAATTTGATGAACATAATAAAGGCTTTAGCTTTTATTTAGGAAATGCTAAATAAAGTTAAGGCCTCCACCATTTGCGAAATGTTTCGTGCAAGATGCAAGGTCATATTGAGTTTTAATGATAGGAGGGAAAACATGCATCGCTCGTTTTTTAATTCGATTGAGAAAAAAACAGGTGTATCGATGGATGAAATCTTCGCATTAGCCAATGCCATTCAACATGCGGATTTTACCAGTGAAAAACAAGTAAGAAAAATTGTACGACGTGTTGCTAAAATATCTAACAGATCGATTACGCAAGAGTTAGAAGATAAATTAGTACAATCTATTATTCAAGATGGCGCATCACTAGATTTAGATAAAATCACTAGAATGATGAAGTAGCGCATGGCATATCTACTTGGCAATGCTGCTTGTTACGATAGAGTAGATAAATGGTGGCAAGCGAATTCGTCTCTTAAAAAAGGGGTGTTACGACATTGTAAATATCGTAACACCCTTTCATTAAATGTTCTTCTCCATAGCACGGTGTGGAATACCTGCATCCATAAACTCAGGTGAGGTAACTGTAAAGCCCAGCTTTTCGTAGAAGGGAATAGCATAGCTTTGTGCATGAAGTTTTAAGGTTTTTTTATTGATAGAAATGGCATGCTTCTCCATTTCCCTCATGATTAAAGCGCCCAATTTTTTGCCACGTTGAGATTGTAAAATACAAACACGTTCAATTTTAGCTGTTTTGTTGTCAATACTGCGTAAACGTGCTGCTCCTACAGGCTCATCGTTATCATACATAATGAAATGTGTTGCAGTTGCATCCTCAGCATCACATTCTAGATGAAGCGGAACACCTTGCTCTTCAACAAACACTTTTTTGCGAATAGCAAAGGCATCATCGTGTTCTTGCTTTGTTTCAACAATTTTTACGTTATACAACAATCACTCAGCTCCAGATAAACGGAATGTTTCGTATGTTGTCCATGAACCATCTTCTAGTTGATATAAAAGATGAATGCGATCAATTGTATCTTTTTCATCAACGCCTGTCATGCGTAATTGTCCAAAGATATCGTCATGCTCAGAGGCTGACATTTTTTGAGCGATTGTAATATGAGGAACAAATACATGTTTCATTTCCCCTTTAGGGATGCTGTCTTGAAGTGCATGTTGGAATGCCGCTAATTGTTCTGTTGGTTCAATGCGGAAGTAAATCGCATTTGTTGTAGGGAAAAACGAACTTATGCGAGATGCATGAATGTTTAAAGGTGCATATTTAGCAGCAAGTTCATCTAATTGCTTGACGATGGTTTGAATCTCTTCTTCAGACGCATCGAAGCTGTCCTTTAATGTCATATGCGGTGTAATCTTCGCATAATGAGGATCGTATCGTTTGCGATAAGTGTTCGCTAAATCTTGCAATTTTTTTGATGGAAATGCCACAATACCGTACTTCATAGTCCATTACCTCCCGAAAATAAACAATTTTTCTAATTAAGTATAACAGAAATTTCAGTTTTCGTAATTTGAATCGCCTAATATTAATTGAAATTTTCGATTAATGCACGTCGAAGATCTGGTTTCCAATATTTCCATGTATGATTGCCATCGAACTCGTCATAAAATGTAGTAAACCCTTTACTGATCATGAGATCATGCAATTGACGATTAGGTGTTAAAAAATCTTTGATGGTTTTATCCATTGTCACAACCTGATCTTCGCCTTTGCCGACAATATGGTAGATAGAAATGGACCCTGGATCTTTAAAATTTTCAACAGCCTTTAACACATCAGCGTCAACGTATGGTGATTGTAGAATGACTTTGCCAAAGATGCTTGGGTACTTTAAAGCAGCCATTAAGGAAGCTGTAGCAGCCATAGAGTCACCAATCACTCCACGACTCATACCCATTTGGTAAGTGGCATACTCACGATCTAAATACGGTACTAGCTCATGTGCTAAAAAGCGAAGATAGGCTTCATGTTGCTCACCGCTCGGAATATATTTATGTCGTCGATCTTTTATGTCTTTGTAAGGAACAAATGCAATAATTAAATTTTCGATTTCATAGTCATCAATCAGTTCATCAGCTAGCTTTGTAATACCGCCAAGTTGGAAGTAGTCTTTACCGTCTGATGCGATTAAAATATTGTATTTATATAGTGGAGAATAATTTGCAGGAACATAAATATAGAGCTGTAATTCCTCCTGTAATGACTCACTGTAAAATGTTAAATCCTGTACTGTTCCCTTATCCAATGATGACACTCCTTCTTATGTTTGTAACAAAATTGTACCATATTACGTAAGTAAAGGTATAATAGGTTGGGCTAGCATTATACTAGCAATAAAAATCGAAATGAGGGTTAATTATGCATAATAAAAGTATTCGTGTGCACTCTGACGAAGTAGCAAAGGCAGCTCAAGCCGCGTTAATTCGTAGAGGTGTAGCGATAGAGGATATCGCGCAAATTGTTTACGAAATGCAAAAAACCTATAATGAAGGTTTAACACTGGAGCATTGTGTTCATTCTGTTGAACGTGTATTACGTAAGCGAGAAGTACAACATGCTTTATTAGTAGGAATTGAATTAGATGAATTAGCAGAGAAGAAATTATTATCTTCACCACTACAGCAAATTATCGAATCAGATGAAGGTTTATTTGGTGTAGACGAAACAATCGCACTAGGATCTGTTTTTACATATGGCAGCATTGCCGTTACCACTTTTGGTCACTTAGACAAGCAAAAAATAGGGATTATCAAAAAACTAGATACAGAACCTGGACATCATGTCAACACGTTCTTAGATGATTTGGTTGGTAGTATAGCAGCTTCAGCGGCTTCACGTATTGCACATCGTATGCGTGATTTAGAAGAGGAAGGCGAAACATTTGCTGATATCGAACCTGAAGAGCTAGGGCCAAAACCAAAATCACATAATGAAATATAAAATGAGTTTCTACTATTAAAAATGAGCCTTCTCAAATTTTGAGAAGGCTCTCATAGTGTTGAAAAACAAAACAATCAATAGAATTTTTGTGAAAAGTGAAAATGAATTTCCGTTACAGGCTACTTGCTTTCCTGTGGGCGAGCGCCGAGCCGCTTCCTCTGCTACCGCTTCGTGCAGGGGCTCGCCTGTCTCGCTATCCCACGGGAGTCAAGTAGCCTTCCACTCCAATCCAAAAAACGTAATCTTTTTAGCAAAGGTTTTCACATAAAGTGGAGGTGTTCACTACTCTTTAGGAGGAGGTGTTGTCACGCGTCACTTCTCCACATTGAAAATAAGAGCCTATCCTCTCTCTAAGAATACAGATAATGGGCGATTTAATCGCTATGCTCCTATGAAAAAAAGTAAAGACACTTTTGCAGAATGGTTGATTGGAGTGGAGCCAGCGTCACTCCTAGGGGATTTAGCGTCACAGAGGAGACCCTGGAGCGAACGGAAGTGAGTGAAGCGGCTCATCGGACGCCCCCTGGAAAGGACGCTGGCGGAACGGAAATCAACCTCTCACTTGCAAAGTTGCTTTTTCTGCCGTTAACATGATCTTTTTTCAACAACATGTGAGCCTTCTCAAATTTTGAGAAGGCTCTAATTTGTACTACTTATTATCGTTATATGCTTTTACAAATTCTTTTACCTTGTCGCTATCTGCTTCAAGTTTTAAACCAGTATCAACTAATGGAGAGACTGTAGATACAGCTGGTTTTTTATTGCCTTGGTAATAGCTAATAAATTCGTCTTGGTTAATAGAGTATAGAATTGCTTTACGTAAATCTGCTGAATCAGAAACTGCACGGCCAGATGTATTCATTTGTAGGTAGGAAACAGCATTACTATCTGCCGTATTTAATGTTAATTTAGCATCTGATTTTACAATATCCAGTTTCGTTTCTGGTACTGTTTGAAGAACATGAATTTCACCATTACGTAATGCAGATAGGGCACTATCAACATCAGAGATGAAACGGACATTGATTTTAGCAATTTTTGGCTCGTATTCACTGCCAGCACGATATGCAGGGTTTTTCACAAACTGTGCTTCATAATCATTTTTCTTCACTAAAATGTAAGGACCACTTGCATATAGCTGGTTATTGAATGTTGCTGAACCCTCTGTTACAGTAGCTTGATCACCATAGGCAATGTCCTTGTCAGGGTTGTAGTTAGCCACATCATACGTATTAATACTTGTTACTTGTTTTTCAGACACGATACCACCAGATTGGTGTGCTAAATAATTTAATACTTGTGGGAAAGGTGTAGGTGTTGTAATTTTAACAACTTGGTATGCACCTGCCGCATTATTAACAGTACCTTTTTCTTTTGCTAACTGAGCTACAGAAGCAGGTAGGCTTTGAGATAATGCATCTAAAACGGATTGCTCAGAGCCAGATACTTTTTTATCTTTTAATTCAGCTAAATCTGAAACGATTTCCACTGTTTCAATATTTTCATGAATGCTATAAGTACGGTGATCTGGTACTGAGTTAGCATCTTTTGCACGATTTAATGAGAAGACTACATCTTCAGCTGACACTAATTCCCCCGTATCAACAGCAGCACCATCTTTCACAGCTGCAAAGTGGATATCATCTCGTAAAATGAAGTAATATTCTTGATTACCTTCAGCCATTACATGGTTATAAGATAGTGAACCATCTGAAACAACTTCATCTGTGTCTGTTAAGTTAACAAGACGAACATACATATTTGTGTTTAATGTGTTGATTGAACCATCATTCCCTTTAATTGGGTCAAGTGAAGTAAGAGAATTGATTGTTTGGTGTAAAATTAAAGGTTCTGTTGCATTTTTAGATGTATCATTAAATTCGATTTTTTCCCAAACTTGTGCACGAGATTTTGGTAAAAGAACTGTTTTAGGGTTTACTAGTTCAGAGTAGATCCCTTGATACTTATTGGAAATATATAAAGGCGCAATATAAGCCTGATCAAATACTAATAATTGCTCTAAATCTTTATATTTGGCTGCTGCTTCTTCACCAGTCAATGTGCTCGCTTCATCAATTAATGCATCTAATTTTGAATCTGCCACCACACTGTAGTCACCGCCAGTTTTAAATAAACCACGAACAGCATAGTCAGGGTTCCCTGTAACTGTCGTCCAGCTTGATAGGGCAAGGTCATAGTTACCTGCTTCTTTTTGAGCAGAGAAAGAACCGTAATCTGGTTGAATATTTAGCTTTACGTCAAAACCATTTTTTACTAATTGGTCACGTACAATATTCATATCTTCTTCAGAAGCTGCCATTCCTAATACTTCAATGGCAATCTTGCCATTGCTCTTGTCACTATCTTTTGAATCTTTACTGCCTTCTACGTCAGTTTTTGTTTGTACACAGCCAGCTAAAGCTAGTACTGCAACGAATAAAAATACAAGTAATTTCTTCATAGTTACCTCCGATTAATTTGTTTTTGGATCTAAAGCATCTCGTAAACCGTCTCCTAAGAAGTTAAAGGAGAGGACAAGAAGCATAATACAAAGACCTGGGAAAATAGCGACATATGAATGTGTCTCCAGGTACGTACTACCAACTTTTAAAATATTGCCCCATTCGGGAATATGCGGCTCAATACCTAGCCCTAAAAAACTTAAACTACTTGTTGAAATAACAGCTCCGCCAATCGTTAATGTTGCTTTCACAATCATGGGTGCTAAAGAATTGGGAACAATGTGCTTGAAAATAATAGCAGCATCAGATGCACCTAAAGCTCTAGCCGATTCTACAAATTCATAATTGGCAAGCTGCATAACATTTGCCCGCATTGTACGAGCATAGGTTGGAATTGCCCCAACACTAAGTGCAATAATGAGATTCACCGTATTAGCACCAAAAGCGGCGATAATTGCAATGGCTAACAATATCCCAGGAATGGCATATAAAATATCGAGACTCCGCATGATGATATTGTCAGTGGATTTACCATAATAGCCTGAAAATGCTCCTAATGCTCCACCAATAACTGCGGGGATAATCGTTGAGAAAAATCCGACGATTAACGATATTTGTGCTCCAAATACAATACGAGAAAATAAATCTCGGCCATAATTATCTGTACCTAGTGGATATTCTAATGTCGGTGTTTGTAGCAATGCTCCATAGTTATTTTCCGTAGCGAAGTCATAGTCAAAAGTCCAAGAGCTTGTAACGGACAACGAAAACATGAAAATAATAAAGAATAAGCCGAACACAGCCATCGTATTGCGTAAAATCTTTTCCCATATTTTTTGCCACTTCTCAATAGAAGATGGATTAGCCTTTCGAGCCTTTTGAATAAGGCTATATCCTAGTAAAGTCGCAAATAGATTACCAGTGAAAGTGGCCAATAGCAGGACAATACCTGGAATGAGCATCCATTTTGGTGCCTCAGTTGCTGTGACATATTTTGTACATAAAACGGCCATCACGATATAAAGAAGCGAGAGTACCAAAAAAACGCCCATTGCCAGTAAAAAGGTATCTGTTACATATGGCTTAAATAAATTCAACGCTGCAATACCTAAGATAAATAGTTGTGTGATAAAGGCATAAGCAGCAAAAGTATATTCTGCAGTCTTTCTTTTTGACACAAGCATAAATGCAAAGGATGTCGAAAAAATATTGCCTGACAGTATCGTTACTAAAAGGGGATAGCCAAACATTCGAGTGCTTTTTTGAATGTCACCATGCTTTGCTAAATCCTTTTTAATTCGTAAATTGACGAAGGCAACATATGCCGTGGTAATGGCATAAATAACAAAAAAGAGCAGAACCACAGGTCGCCAGCTATTGCTGGAAAAATTATAGCTATAGGCTAGAAATAGTAAAGAAAACAGTAAGGAAAAGACAAAAGTAAAATGAGAATTGACATATTCCTGTGTAATCTTCAAAAGTAGTTTGACATGTAAGATGTTTTTCACAGGTGATCCTCCTTTAAGACTTCTTCATTTTCGAGCGAATGCGTGGATCAAAAAAGGCATACATGATATCAATAAATAAATTGACAATCGAGATGGTGATGGCGATATAAACAACGCCGCCAAGAATGGCCGGAATATCAGGGATAAATTGCTTATCGACGATATAGCTGCCAATCCCACTAATGTTGAATACCTTTTCTGTTACAGATGCGCCTCCCAACATACCCCCAAAAAGAAGTCCAATCACCGTAATAATCGGAATCATGGCATTGCGAATGGCATGTTTTGAAATGACTTTGAATTCATTTAAGCCCTTTGCTTTTGCAGTAATAATGTAGTCCTCATGAATCACCTCAAGCATACTCGACCTTGTCATCCTAGCAATGGATGCTGTAATGGATGTTCCCAAGACGATAATGGGCATGATGAGCGATAACCAATTATGAGGGTTATAGGTGGCTGGAAACCATTGTAGCTTTAGAGCAAATGTCAAAATAAAAATTAAACCTTGCCAAAAGCTTGGAATGGATAAGCCGATTAAAGCAATGAACATAAATGTATAATCCAAATATGAATTTGGACGAACAGCTGAAATAATACCGACTGGAATAGCTATGGCGATAGCCATTAACAATGACAACACGGCTATTTCAAGTGTGACAGGGAATTTTGTAGCAATGCTGTGTGTTATATCTTCTTTACCTGCAAAGGATGTACCTAAGTCAAATGTAAATAGGCCAGATAATGCGTTCCAAAGCTGCGATAAATAAGGTTGATCCAAACCGTGAATGCGATTAAAGTTTGCTATTTGCTCAGGTGTTGCTTCAACTCCAAGTAAGTTTCTTGCTGGATCAAATGGTGATAAATATAAAATGGTAAACACTAATGTAGCCACACCAACAATCACAATGAAGCTTTGTAAAATACGTTCAATGATAAATTGCAGAAATGGATTCGCAAATAAGATCAGTACTACATAAAATAAAACAGCTGGTAGAAAGGTAAGGGCTACAAAACGTTTGTTTGTTAGTTGCTGATTAAAAAATTGGTCATAGGATAGTTGTTGTATGCCCTCTTTTTGTAAATCTTGATCCACTAGCTGTTGTAGTTTTCTTTGAGCTAATTGCTTGGCTGTTGCCTGAATTTGTGACTCCAATACAGCATCTTTAAAAAATGTAGCTTTTGCTATTTCTTGTTGCTCAAATTCTTTTTGCCATTGTGCAACCAGCCCATGCTCTAGATAGTATTGACTACGCAATGCAAAAGCCTGATCATAAGTGTTAGAATGTTTTCTTTTCCGATAGATAAAGTATGTAAAAGGGTGAACTAAAATACTTAAAAGAAAAAGAATGAGATGATAAGGCTTTTGATGCATTAGTTTTTGATAAACCGTAGAAAAGAAAATAAATTTCTCAGGTTTTAAATGATTTTTTGAAGTAACCATGCATTTCCTCCAAACGTAAATAAAATATTCAGCATTATATTGTATAATTCCTATCAGTATTGTAAAGTATGGATTATACTTGTAAGTAAGTCAATCACAAATTTTAAAAAGGATGGGTCGAATGAATGAAAAGCTTTTAGAAATCAATAATCTTCGCGTGTCCTTTATCACAGGGGAGACAGAATTCGAAGCTGTTAAGGACGTTAGCTTCCATCTAAATAAAGGTGAAACACTCGGAATTGTAGGAGAGTCTGGTAGCGGGAAAAGTGTAACGGCTCGTTCCATTATGCGTTTATTACCATCTCCACCTTCATTTCTGAAATCTGGTACTATTGTGTTTAAAGGGCAAGAACTCACTGAATTTAGTGAAAAACAAATGGAAGGGATTCGTGGACAAGATATTAGTATGATTTTTCAAGATCCAATGACATCCACAAACCCTACTATTCGAATAGGAGATCAAGTGGCTGAAAGTTTAATCAAGCATCAGTCAATGTCAAAAACCGAAGCCTATCAACAAACAATAGAGTTATTAAAACTGGTTGGTATTGGAGATGCAGAAGAACGGTATCGACAATATCCCCATGAATTTTCAGGTGGTATGCGTCAACGTGTGATGATCGCTATGGCACTTGCTTGTAATCCATCACTGCTTATTGCGGATGAGCCAACAACAGCACTGGATGTTACTATTCAAGCTCAAATTCTAAAATTGATGCGCGACATGCAAAAGAAAATGGGGACGTCTATTATTTTAATTACACATGATTTAGGCGTTGTTGCAGGTATGTGTGATCGCATCATTGTGATGAAAGAAGGAGAAATAGTTGAACAGGGCACAACGGAAGAAATTTTTGCAAATGCCCAGCATCCGTACACCCAGAAATTATTGAATGCGTTACCAAAGCTGCATGAGAAAAAGCAACCAAAAGAGATTGCTACTATTCAGCCAGGTATCGATCGACATAAGCCTTTAATCGAAGTAACCCATCTGTCGAAAGAATTTCCATTAGGCCGTGGTCAAACGCTGAAAGCTGTGAATGATTTATCATTTTATATATATCCTGGTGAAACATTAGGCTTGGTTGGTGAATCTGGTTCAGGTAAATCGACTACAGGTCGGACGATTCTCCAGCTTCATCAGCCTACAAATGGCGAGGTTCTATATCAAGGAATACCTGTAACAAGACTAACGAAAAAACAGCTAAAGGCAATGCGTCGTCATATGCAAATTATTTTCCAAGACCCTTATTCATCGTTAAATCCTCGCAAAAAAATCTTAGATATTATTGGAGAGGCTCTTGATATTCATGGTCTGGTGAAGACACATGAAGAGAGACGACAACGAGTAGAGGAATTGCTTGAACTTGTCGGTTTGAAGAAAGAACATGCGATGCGTTATCCTCATGAATTTTCAGGTGGTCAACGTCAGCGAATTGGGATTGCTAGAGCATTAGCAGTCGAGCCAAACTTTATTGTTTGTGATGAACCCTTATCAGCACTGGATGTTTCTATTCAAAAGCAGATTGTTGATTTATTAAAGGAATTACAGCAAAAACTTGGTTTGACTTATTTATTTATTGCCCATGATCTATCCATGGTGAAGCATATCAGTGATCGTGTTGCGGTCATGTATGGTGGGAAAATTGTTGAATTGGCAGAAAGTGAAGAGCTATATGCTAATCCACAGCATCCTTATACACGTGCATTATTACGCTCCATTCCTATTCCAGATCCTGCAATAGAGAAGCAGAAATATAGCGATGCTGAACATGCAGAAGATGTAAAAGTACGTTATGAGGTAGAAAATAGTCAGCTAGTAGAGGTTTCTCCTAATCATTGGGTAGCTGTGACAATGTGATAGCTTGAATGTAGTAGCTTGATATTTTACAATAGAAACATCGTGAAACTTTTTGTCTTCCTGATGATGAGTTACACAACTTATACGAGTCGTAGGTATAAGAAAAGATGATGAGTTGTGAGGGGCCTACTACATGAAAATGCAAGATATAAAAACATTAATAACAAGTGGTACGATTATTCTGGCTGTAGCATTGTATATGATATTTGGCAGATCTCCTGCAGAAGATCAAGATACAAAATCAGTTACAGATCAGCAAGGTACTATATCCATTGAACAAGTGGAAGAAAAAACAGGAAATAAACGCTTTGAGATAGACTATATTAAAGCATATGATGGGGATACGATTCAGGCGACAATTAATGATGAGAAACGAAAAATTCGTCTGTTAATGGTGGATACACCTGAAATGAATTACAATAAAGGTGGCGCCCAGCCATATGCTGAACAAGCAAAAGAGTACACGATCAATTTATTGGAAAAGGCTCAAAAAATTGAAGCGGTCTATGATGTTGGACCAGAAACAGACAATTATGATCGCTTATTAGCTTATGTTTTTGTAGATGATGTGTTATTGCAGGAATCTTTATTAAAGGAAGGTCTAGCAGTTGTACGTTATATTCATAAGCCAAACAACACATTTGAAGATGCCTTTAGAGCTATTCAGCAAAAAGCACAGGATGCAAAATTAAATATTTGGTCACATGATGATTACTTCCAAAAAGATGGATTCCATCCGGAAGTAGTTCAATAATCTAAAAAGCCGCTTGTTAAAAGACAATTTCAAAAAGGCTAGGAAGCTGCTGTCTGTATCTTACAGGTAGCAGCTTTTTAAATTCCTTTATTTCTTGTTTTACCTCTTCTAACTTTTCGTATTCTTTGATGTTTACTTCTTCTTTAAAATGTCCAAAGTGAGCATAGCTCCAATAGACTCCTCGACACGACATTGATTGGCAAGTCCCATTTTGGTGATAGTGGCGTTTCAACTTTTGTACAGTATTAAAGGTGATGTCAAGATGGGGTTGAAGCAGTAAGTATATAGCCATTGACCAAGTACAGAAAGAGAGCTACACTAAATGTCACAAAAATAGTTGATCATTGAATTACTATAAAATCAGCCAAGAGTTACGATGAAGAATCAATTATTTTAAAAATAACCTTTGATTTGGAAATGTTAATATGAACTAGAAATAGTTCAACCTACTCCTCTTTAGCTATACAAAACTTATTTTTAGCATAATAAGATGTTTGTTCAGTTATTCGTTGTCTCCCCACACAAATAGGTTTATTAATTATTCTTTCATTCCTTAATGATACTTCAAAATACATCGATTTTTCCTAGCTTCTTTAGTAATGTAACAAGTTTACCCTTCACAGGATTTTCACATAAAATAAAGTTATACTTCTCCATAGAACATTCAAATGAAAATGATTATCAATAACATATAGAAGGAGATGAATTTATTTTTGATTTACATGATATCGTAATCGTTTTAACTTTACGATCTATTAAGGTTGCTTAACCTAAAGATATGCAGAAGTAACACTTGAAGCAAAAAATATTATTTTACTTAAAACGAAATCCATGAGGTATTAATCCTCGTGGATTTTTTTCCAAAGCATTGATTATACGAATGTCCAATTTTAGTTTTTTAACTAAATTGCATGTCAATTAGTAGAGTTTCTTCTATTTGAAAGTTTTGTAAAGATAAAGTCAAATAAGTTATTTATAAATTGAACGTGTAACATCTGTTCGTTATAATTCTAAAAAAGAACAAATGTTCTATTATTTTTAGGGGGATTGATTATGGGTGGTATAAAATGGTTGTATATTTCAAAAGAGAATAAAATTTATAAGGTTCCTAACCCTAAAAATGGGAGATTCAAAGAAATAAAGGAGCTTTCAGAACAGGACGTCTTAAAGGTTATGTTGTATTACAGAACAAAAAATAGAAAACCAGACAAACTAGTAATGGTTGAATTTGATCGAATTACTCTTGATTCAAAAGGGGTCTATGAGGTGACTGATGAAAGGCAACGAAGGATGCTACAAAATGCTTTTCAGTTTCTATATAATACGCCTCAAGAATTGGTAGATACCAAATCACCATTCGAGTTGCCTCTAGCGCCAACCGTACCATCCGATATTGAAAAAAAAGCTATATATGAATATTTAAATAAGAATTTACCAAACTTAGGAAATAATGCTCCGGCAATCGTAGAAAATGCAATAAGCTCACTAAAAAAAATACATGAGAAAAAAATCAACTTAATTAAAGAAGCTAATAAATTAAGAAAAAGTAATTTAAAATTGTACTTTGAATCAAAAAAGGTTTAATGAAATTACGAATGGTTTAGGAGTGATAGATTTGGATTACAAAATCATTGTAGAAGAAAAATTCGGGAAGCCTTTAAAGGATGTTATGTATGAAGTTTGTGTAGAAAAAGAATTGGAGAAGTGGGATGGTGCTAAGTTACTAGGTGTTCCAGTAAAAACTTTTGTAGCATGGCGCTCAAGATTTCGTTACGGACCAATGCAAATTCAAGCAGATCAAGCTAAAAAAATGAGAAATCAAACAACTAAAAAGTATAAAGACGAATTAAATGATATTAATTTACAGCGACCATTTGAGCATGAAGGGAATACCCTTAAGGCGTTTAAAGAACTGATTGAAAGAAGTTTAGAGTTAGAAAAATATAAACGAACTATTGAAACAGTAGGAACAGTTCCAGTAATAGAGACTATCTGGAAAATTGGAATGTTAGAGTCCGTTCTTGATGCAATAATCCAGTTTGAAAGTGGTAAATTATATGATCAATATATGTTTGAGGCAAGATTTATAAAGTAATTAAATTAAAATACATTTATATTAAATCAAACCAACTTATTTTGATTAGGCTAATATCAAAATGGGTAGTTTTTTAATTATAAGGGTCAATTTCTGCGTTTTAAACTTAATGTATTCTCTATTTAATCTTAAATCTTAGATTTAATCTGAACCGTTAGTACGCAGGGAACCCTAGATGTAAAAAGATAATAATGGTTTTTAATTTCTCAATAATAAACAGAGCCTTACTACATTTGATATGTAATAAGGCTCTTAAAAGTTGTTTAAAAACGAATTAAATTAATCGTATTATGTTGCTTAATATGATATTAAAGTTGTTTAATTCTTGTTAAACTAATGCACCTGTTGGCTCTTAATAAAGTTTTCTTTCATAAATATGAAAATAGTAGTTATAAGGGTTTTTGTCATTATTGTTAAACCGATGTTAATTAGAAGGTAGTAGGGAAAGAAATGGTTTGACTAAAAGATAATATTTTCACTTAGCTGTAGAATCAATTAATTTTGCCTATGCTACCTGCTAGCATAGGTTCTTTAGATCTGGAGATAAATAGTTATACTAATTGCACTAATTGAAAACCATTCTCATTATATATATAATTATTTAAACTAGATTAGTAGGAAACTTTGAGAGAGGAATAAACGAAATGAAGAGGATATTATTTATTGAAGACGAACAGCATCTTTCACGCTTTGTTGAAATGGAGCTGCGACGTGAAAAGAATGAAGTGGTGTTAGCTTATGATGGGGTAACTGGGCTAAATCTTGCACTTGCTGAAGATTGGGACGTTATTTTACTGGATCTGATGCTACCAAAAATGGATGGTATGGAAGTATGTCGGAAGATTCGTACTGCTAAAAATACACCAGTCATTATGTTAACAGCCAAAGATAGTATTAAGGATCGAGTAACTGGTCTAGATTGCGGTGCTGACGATTATATGCTCAAGCCTTTTTCAATTGAAGAACTTAAGGCTCGGATGAGAGTTATTTTTAGAAGAGAAGCCACAGAAGCCCCCCAAGCTATTTTAACATTTCGGGATTTGTACCTAAATTCTGATTTGAGAATTGTCAAGAAAGGGAACGATGAAATTGGCCTAACTAAGCGAGAGTTTGATTTGTTAGCAGCACTTATGGAACACGCTAATCGTGTGATGAGTAGAGAGAAACTCCTTGATAAAGTATGGGGGTTTGAGACTGTGGTTGATACTAATGTAGTGGATGTGTATATTCGATATTTGCGTAATAAAATCGACGAGCAAGGAAAAGCCAGTTATATTCAAACTTTGCGTGGAATTGGTTATATTATGAAAAAATGATTCAATTTATATTGAAGCATAAGCTGTCACGCATTCCTATTAAATGGATATTAACTCTTTGGTCTGCTTTCATTATTTTTGTACTCTTCATAGCCTATAATGCCATACAATATATTTTCGTCGAAAACTGGATGATAGCCCAAGAGAAAAAACAGGTGGAACAACATATGAATGGCATCCTGAATGGTTTGCTGGAAAGGGAGATTGGTTTTACTCAAGAAGAGCTGCCCAAAGTTCGAACCTATTTAAACAAACATAACCAGAATGATCAAATGATACGAATTATTGATCAGCAAGGGAATAAGGTAATCTCTGTGTCTGAAGGTATCCCTGAAAATTGGATCAATCCAGTGCAAAAGGCGGAAACCGAAATCATCATTGTCGATGAATATGAACATTCCTTACTTGTGATGAGAAGCCCAATTACAATTCATACGTTTAATGGAACAATCGAGATCGTAAAAAATATGGATCAATTCCAGAAGATGACGGAAGCTTTATTTCGTGTATTTATTGTATCTGGTATAGGGGCGGTTATCCTTAGCGGTTTAGGTGGAGGATTACTTGTGCATCAGTTATTGAAGCCCCTTCAGGCTATGGCAAAGACGATGAAAAACGTCGAACGTAAAGGACTGCAGGAACGAATGAATGTTCCTGACAAGGAAGATGAAATCACCACTTTAATGAAAATCTTTAATAATATGATGGATCAAGTCGAGCTTTCTTTCACTAGACAAAGCCAATTCGTAGAGGATGCTTCACATGAATTAAGAACACCAATCGCCATTATGGATGGACATTTGTCCCTTTTACTTCGATGGGGTAAGGATGATCCCGAAGCTTTAGAGGAGTCTTTGAACATTTCTTATTATGAGTTAACCCGCCTAAAGACACTTGTTCATGAACTACTTACTCTAACAAGAATAGAGAAAGAAGAAGGAGAATCTGTTGATGTAACGCTTAGAGCGGATCTGGTAATTCTTCATATAATCAGCCAATGGGAACAACTCTACCCTAAATTCACATTTGAAACAGCTTTTTTTAATTTTAAGGGTTATGAGGTATTCATTTCTGAAAGGCATTTGGAACAATTGATAACGATCTTACTGGATAATGCAGTTAAATATTCTACAGAAGGTTCACCTATAAGAATTTCAGGTTCTATACATAAAGATGAGGCTGTTTTTACAGTTAAAGATTATGGGATAGGTATTCCTGAAAAGGATTTACCATATGTAATGGATCGTTTTTATCGAGTTGAAAAGGCACGTAGTCGGAAGCAAGGAGGGACAGGTCTAGGTTTGTCCATTGCTAAGCGACTAGTAGATCGATATAACGGTAGTATGTCTATCCAAAGTAAGGAGGGAACAGGAACGACTGTGACTATCTCATTTACAAGTCGTTCTCAACTAAATAAACAGGAGGTTGACTTCAATGAAACAGCGGATTAAGAAGAGATTCTTAATAGTGGTTTCCTCAATCTTATTCATAACAATTTATTTTATTTTCCAATTAATAAGAGGAGAAAGCTTAGAGGATGAGCAGCCAATAGTCAATGTGTTTACGGCAAGGCATTATCAAATTGATAACGAAATTTTTAAGGAGTTTACGAATCGAACAGGTATACAAGTTAAAGAAGTTAAAGGGACAGCAGAGGAACTTATAGAACGAATGAAACAAGAAGGGAAAGATTCGTCAGCAGATTTATTCATTGCTGTTGACGGAGGTGTCCTTAATTTTGCTAAGCAAAGCGGGGTACTTCAACCAATTACTTCGGATACTTTGCTTCGGAATGTTCCTAAGGGGTGGCGAGACAAAGACAACAATTGGGTTGGAATTGCCACACGTTCTAGAGTTATTGTATATGCAAAGGAACGAGTAAATCCGAACGAGTTAACTACCTACGAGGATTTGACGAATAGTCAATGGAAAGGAAAGGTGTTAGTTAGATCTTCGTCAAGCTTATACAATAAATCTTTGCTTGCTTCCTTTATTGAGCTATCTGGAGAGAAAGAGGCTGAAAAGTGGGCAGAGGGTATTGTGCGAAATCTCTCTCGGAATCCAGAAGGAGGGGATAAAGCGCAAGCCATGGCAATTGCAACAGGGGTCGGAGATGTGGCAATTATGAATACCTATTATATAGGTCAAATGTCAGCATCGTCAGATTCAGAGGAAAGAGAAATTGTGAGTAAACTAGGTGTCTTGTTTCCAAATCAAGAAACAACAGGAGCTCATATGAATATTAGCGGAATCGGATTAGCCAGACATTCTCCAAATAAGGAAAATGCAATTAAACTTGCGGAGTTTTTAACGAGTCGCGAGGGACAAACAATGCTTACTCAAGGTAGTTACGAGTTCCCAGTGAATATAGAGGCGGAAATGCCTGAAATTCTAAGAACCTGGGGGGATTTTAAACAACAGTCTATTAATATAGAAATTCTTGGTGATTTCCATAAAAAAGCTACTGAAATTTTTGAAAGAGTAGGTTGGGAATAGTATAGGGAATTTAAATTCTGATTAAATTTTAATTTTCACAGCGTTTTCTCATTTTTCCTTGTTAGTATATTTTATAGATGACCTAAGTAATAATGATTCTCACTTTCAATTTGGTGATGAATATATTTTTTTAAATATAAATGAGAATGAAAATTATTGTCATCTATAATTTAGTTAGGGAGGAAGAAAAAACATGTTCAACAAACGCAGTTCATTTTTACTAACATTTTTGCTAATTAGCTTAATAGCGATTTTGACAGGCTGTGGCTCAGAAAATGTAGCAAAAAATAACACTGAAGATACTAAGACGAAGGAGACTACACAACCGGCCGAATCTAAAACTACCGAAAACGGTGGTGAGGTTAATATTTATACTGCTCGTCATTATGATGTTGATCAGGAACTATACGATATGTTTACAAAGGAAACGGGTATTAAGGTAAATGTAGTAGAAGGAAAGGCTCCTGAATTAATCGAGCGTCTGAAACGTGAAGGAGAAAGTACGCCTGCAGACTTGTTCGTAACTGTAGATGGTGGTATCTTAAATTCTGCAAAAATAGAAGGAATATTGCAACCAGTTGTATCTGATGTTGTAGATAAGCAAGTTCCTTCTGATTTACGTGACAAAGAAAATCATTGGATTGGTTTATCTACACGTGCTAGGGTAATCGTATATGCCAAGGACCGAGTGAATCCAAGCGATTTGTCTACATATGAAGATTTAGCGTCAGATAAATGGAGAGGTAAGGTTGCCGTAAGATCATCGACAAATTTGTACAATCAATCATTACTTGCTTCGTTTGTAGATATTATGGGTGAGAAAGAGGCTGAAGATTGGGCAAAAGGACTTGTCGCAAATCTTGCTCGTGAACCAGAAGGTGGCGATCGTGATCAAGCGAAAGCTATTGTATCAGGTGTAGGAGATGTTGCTCTTATGAATACGTACTATGTGGGTCAGCTTGCAGCTTCAGAGGATGCTGAAGAAGTAAAAGTTGCAGAAAAGATTGGCGTATTTTTCCCAAATCAACAAACAAGCGGTACACACATCAATATTAGTGGAGCGGGTCTCGTCAAACATAGCCAAAATAAAGATAATGCAGTTAAACTATTGGAGTTTTTAACAGCATCTGAGTCTCAATCAAAAATTTCTCAGGCTAATTTTGAATTCCCAGTCAACAGTGAAGCAACACTCCCTGAGTTATTGGAAAGCTGGGGTTCTTTCAAACATCAGAACGTTGATTTTGCTAAATATGGTGAATTGAATCCAAAAGCTGTAGAAATAGCAAATAAAGTAGGCTGGAAATAGCAAATGAAGTTCAATCTGCTTCATAGTTTTGTTAGGAAACATATTAATGGATGGACAATCACTAGTTTTTTAGGGGCAGCAGTTGTATTGCTGCCCATCTTTTATGTACTATCGGGGATGTTTTTTCCTCCAACAGAAAATTGGAGAAAAATTAAACAGTTTTTTCTAACTGATTATATTTTAGGTTCAATAAAACTAGTACTTTATACTGGCTTTTTGGCTGGAATAATCGGGGTTGTGCTTGCTTGGCTTGTTGCTTGTTATAAGTTTCCTTTAAGTAATTTTTTTAAGTGGGCATTTGTACTACCACTTGCTATTCCACCATATATTGCGGCTTACACTTATAGTTCAATGACTGGTTATACAGGAATTATTCAAGCGACACTGCGTAATCATTTTGACATTATATTATCGCCTGGTACTATTGAGGTTATGTCAGTCCGTGGAACAGTTTTCATATTAACGTTATTTTTATTCCCATACATCTTCATATTGACAAGAGTGTTTTTAGAGAATCAGAGTGCATCATTTATTGAAAATGCAAGGCTACTAGGACATAGACCTCTTTCTGTATTTTTTAAGGTGATTCTACCGCTTGCAAGGCCTGCTATTATAGCAGGAATGATGTTAATTATATTCGAGGTTTTGAGCGATTATGGAGTAGCTAATTATTTCGGTGTTCAAACGGTATCAACGGCTATCTTCCAAATTTGGTTTGGTATGTATGATATACAATCTGCTATGAAGTTAGCTGCCTGGCTCATGCTAGGTGTAATTAGTTTGTTTATAGTTGAACGCTTCCTACGCCGAAATAGGAGATATGTGAATACTACGAAAAGGAGCAATTTACTTAATCCTCAACAACTGAAGGGATTCACTGCATGGGGAGTAACTATATTTTGCACGATTATTTTTATACTTTCATTTCTGGCTCCGATTATTCAATTATTTATTTGGTCAATTCAGTATGGTAGTATCCAACTAAATGCTGATTTTCTTGATTTGATTCTAAATACTATTACAGGTGCATCTATAGGTACAGTAATCATTCTTATGGTTGCACTTATATCTACTAGGGCTGCCAGAATGTTTGATTCTACTTTTATGCAGGTTTTGACACGTCTCTTAACAGCTGGGTATTCTGTGCCAGGAGCAATTATTGCAATTGGAGTATTGGCTGTTTTCATCTCATTGGATGATTTGCTTAATCCACTTTATATAGCTATAGGAAAAGGTGATGGTGTACTGGTACTTAGTTTGTCTTTAGTGATGTTAATTACTGGATACATAATTCGCTTTATGGCAATTGGCTATAATGCGCTAGAAGCAGGGTATGAAAAAATGCCACGAGCATATTCAGAAGTATCCAGAACACTTGGGAAAAATAGTTTTGTAACTTTTATTAGAGTAGAAATTCCATTGATTAAAGGATCGTTGCTCAGTGGATTTATCTTAACCTTTGTAGAAATCATCAAGGAGTTACCACTTACTTTATTACTTAGACCTTTTAATTATAATACGTTGTCGACTAAAGCATATCAATACGCGACGGATGAACGCATATTTGATGCTGCATTGCCATCTTTATTGTTAATAGTAATTGGATTAGTTTCTGTACTATTTATACTTAATCCTGAAAGGAAATGATCTTATGTGTTATGTAAATATAGAACATTTAACTTTCCGTTTCAATGGAGGCCAGCCAGCAGTGATTAATGAGTTATCATTCACTGTATCCCAAGGCGAGATTGTCGGTGTTTTGGGAGCAAGTGGAAGTGGGAAGAGTACGCTCCTTAGAGTGATAGCAGGACTTGAAATTCCTGAGAATGGAAAAATCTCTATTGATGGTCGCATAATAGTAGATAGTCATACTTTCGTCAATCCTGAAAAACGTGGGATTGGTATGATTTTTCAAGATTATGCTTTATTTCCGAACATGACGATTGCTGAGAATATCGTTTTTGGTCTCCATAAATTAAAGAAATCAGTACGTCACATACGTCTGGAAGAGATGTTAGAGCTAGTGCAGATGAAGGAATATGCAAACCGCTATCCTCATGAACTAAGTGGCGGTCAGCAACAGAGAGTTGCAATGGCAAGAGCTCTTGCCCCAAAACCTTCAGTACTTCTGATGGATGAACCGTTTAGCAGCTTAGATGCTCATTTGAAGTCATCTATTCGCAGGGAACTTAAACAAATTTTACACAAGACAAATATTACTTGTTTGCTTGTTTCTCATGATCAAGCCGATATAAAGGAAATATGTGATCGTGCCATACAAATAAAAGATGACGAAACATGGTAATTGTAGCTTTATAAAAAGAGTAATTTTTTATAATAAAGTTTGAATAAAATCATCTCACGCCTATAGATATTAAAAGGTGAGATGATTTTTCTAATTGAAATTTATGTTTATATTACTGTAAAAATTATGAAGAAGGATATACAATAATTATAATGGCTTTACCGTGAGGGGACTAATTTATATTTAGTATTTTTACATATGTATTGTAAATAAATCTATCCTATGAATTTGTTATAATAGTTTTTTGAGAAATTTAAGATTGATAAATCCAATATTTTTTTGTAATAGATTATTTATGTAATGAAGTAGAGGTGAATCATAAGTGAAGCAGGTGTTGGTAATTAAGAATGAAAGGTCTTTGGCAAAAAAAATTGTAAGCGGGCTAAAGCAAGAAGGCTATTTCATTTTAACACTTCACAATGAAAATAAAGGTTTAAATATAGTATATGAGCAAGATTGGGATATTATCGTATTGGATTGGGATTCGTTAAGTATATCTGGACCCGAAATTTGCAGACAAATACGGGCTGTTAAAACGACACCGATCATTATTGTTACCGATAATGTGTCTAGCAAGGATTGCATAGCCGGATTGCAAGCAGGCGCAGATGATTATATAAGAAAACCGTTTGTAAAAGAAGAATTAGTAGCAAGGATAAAAGTTATTCTAAGAAGAGGGGACGTTATCCAGACAAACGAGACTGATTTCTATCGGTTTAAGGATATCTTCGTTGATGCATCATGCAATATTGTGGCAAAAGGTGGCGAAAATCTCCCGCTTACTAAGCGCGAGTATGATTTACTAGTATTTTTAATCAAAAATAAAAATAAAATATTGAGCCGTGAAGTGCTATTGAATCAGGTTTGGGGATATGACTTAGCTGTCAATCCAAATGTAGTGGATTTATATATTGGGTATTTAAGGAAAAAGCTAAAATGCGAGAAGAAAGATCGATATATTCAAACAATCCATGGTAGAGGTTATTCAATGATTGAATAGTAACAAGAAGATAATAGGTATCGTGCAGTTTGTCACAGTAAGCAATATTAAACATAATCGAAATAAACGAGTAAAACAGTTTCAACCGTTTTGCTCTTTTTTTTGTTCTATTAAATCGAGTAAGCAAACAGTTTTTTGAAGGTATTGAAGAGGCAGAAACATATTTTCCTTTTTTGTATCCAATTTATGCTTGATGTAACTTTATTTATTAATTTATATCCTTCACAAGATTTTCACATAATTAATCACTATACTATTCCACAGGACGAACAAATGAAAATGATTATCAATAGCGATTAGGATGGCAAGCAACTACAATCCAACTCAATCTATAGAGGTCATCATTTTCAAAATAAATTACAGTATAAGGAGTATATGTATGAAGAAATCTATGTTTTTAAAATTTGTTGGTATTTTGGCAGTTTTGACTTTGATGCTAGTAGCTTGTTCAGATTCAAGTAATAAAACGAACGAAGAGTCAACGCCTAAAGATAACGGAAGTGAAGAGGTTGCTAAGCCTACGACGGTTGAAATCACTGATGCCCATGGAACTGTTACTGTTCCTGTAAACCCAAAGAATGTAGTTGCTTTGGATAATAGAACTTTTGAAACGTTAGCTGATTGGAATATTGAACTAGTAGCTGTTCCAAAGGATGTAATGCCTGCGGATTCACCATATGTAAAGGACGATTCAGTTCAAAATATTGGAAATCACCGCGAACCAAATCTTGAAATTATCGCAGCTGCAAACCCTGAGCTAGTAATTATTGGTCAAAGGTTTGCTGGCTTTTATGAAGATATCAAAAAATTAGTGCCAAATGCAGCTGTTATTGATCTGAATGTTGATGTTTCTGAGGAAACTGCAACGCCTGGTGAAAACTTAGTAAATGGACTTAAAAATTCTACAATTGCTTTAGGACAAATTTTCGATAAAAATGAAGAAGCGAAACAAGTGGTAGCTGATTTTGATAAAGTAATCGAAAATGCAAAATCTGCTTATAATGGAACAGATAAAGTGATGAGTGTTATTGTTTCTGGTGGGGATATTGGTTTTGCAGCTCCACATTCTGGACGTGTGTGGGGACCAATGTATGAAATTTTCGGTTGGGCTCCAGCACTAGAAGTTGCTGATTCTACGACTGATCATAAAGGTGATGAAGTTTCTGTTGAAGCAATTGCACAAAGTAATCCGGATTGGTTGTTCGTATTAGACCGTGATGCAGCAACATCTGATGCAGCAACATCAGCGCCTGCCCAGGATGTTATTGCTAACGCACCTGCTCTCCAAAAAACAACGGCTGTTTCTAAAGAACAGATTATTTATGCACCGGCAGATACTTACACGAATGAATCAATTCAGACTTATATAGAGTTATTTGAAAATCTTGCAAATACTTTAGCTAAGTAGTGTAAAGGAGTATGAAATAGTGCCAAAAAATATAATTTCTAGGGTTGAGAATTTTTCTCAACCCCAGTTTTATAACCATAATAAGATATGTACAAAACCTTTTATATTAGCGATTATAGTTGTTATTATTTTAGGCATTATATCACTGTTTACTGGAGTTTATGATATACGTGGACAAGAGGATGGAATGGAGATGTTTTTCATAACTCGTGTTCCTAGAACAGCTGCATTGATGCTTACAGGAGCTGCAATGTCAATGGCGGGACTCGTCATGCAACTGATTACACAGAATCGCTTTGTTGAACCTACTACAACGGGGACTATTGAATGGTCAGGATTAGGACTGCTCCTAGTTTATTTATTATTTCCTTCCCCAACTTTAGTTCAAAGAATGACTGGTGCAATCATTTTTTCTTTTATAGGAACGATGATTTTCTTTTTATTTTTAAGAAGAGTTAAGCTTCGTTCGTCTTTAATTGTTCCAATTATTGGATTAATGCTTGGAGCAGTCATTTCTGCAGTGTCCACTTTTATGGGACTTCTTTTTCAAATGACGCAGAGCATTGAAACTTGGTTTGTAGGTTCTTTTGCGGCCGTTCAGGTGGGAAGATATGAATATTTATGGCTAATTGTGATCGTTACTTTGCTTATTTTTATTTATGCAAATAGATTAACCTTAGCTGGACTAGGTGAAGATGTCGCAACAAGCCTTGGCGTTAATTACAATAGGATTGTTCTTTTGGGGACAGCCCTTATTTCTTTTGCAGTTGGAATTGTTGCAGCTGTTATTGGAAACTTACCTTTCTTGGGGTTAATTGTTCCAAACATTGTGTCAATGTTTAGAGGCGATGATCTTAGAAGTAATTTACCTTGGGTATGTTTGATTGGAATGGGGACTATAACTGCCTGTGACATCATTTCCCGTACAATTATTATGCCTTTTGAAGTACCTGTTTCTTTAATACTTGGAACAGTAGGATCGGTCGTATTTATAACGATTTTATTGAGACAAAGAAAACCGAGGAGGCTACGATGACCACATTCGAATATAGAAATAAAGATAATGTCGAAATCGATGCTAGCCTTCAGAATGAAAATAGATCAGCTAGGGCTTTTCGTACTAAGAAGGAGGAAAGACGCTATTGGATTATACTGATAACATTGATTGCTTTAGGCATCCTTTCTTCATATGGACTTTTAGTGTATAACAATCCGGTTCCAATAGATTCGCCTTCATTTATTCCTGTTGTAATGAGACGAATAGTAGCCCTTGTCGCCATGATTATTGCTGCAGTTTGTCAGAGCCTGTCGACTGTTGCTTTTCAATCGATTACAAATAATAGGATTATAACGCCTTCGCTGTTAGGCTTCGAATCACTTTATTCAACAATTCATACTAGTACAATCTTTTTCTTTGGTGCTAGTGCATTAATAAATTTTAGTGGTATTGGATCATTTTTATTTCAGGTTGTTGTTATGGTCTTGATGAGTTTGATTTTGTATGGATGGTTGCTTTCCGGTAAATATGGAAATTTACAATTGATGCTTTTAGTTGGCATTATTATAGGGACTGGGCTAAATTCTGTGTCAACTTTCATGAGAAGACTACTTGCGCCTTCAGAGTTTGATATTTTACAGGCGAGATTGTTTGGTTCTGTTAATAATGCGGATTCTGCCTATTTTCCTATTGTCATTCCTATGGTAATCATTGTAGCGATATTACTTCTTGCTCATTCTAAGAATTTGAATATATTATCATTAGGCAAGGATGTTGCTACTACTTTTGGAGTTAAATATCAACCTAGTGTCATTTATACACTTGTATTAGTTGCCATTTTAATGTCCATTTCAACGGCTTTGATTGGACCACTTACTTTCTATGGCTTTTTAGTAGCCACTCTAAGCTATCAGGCAGCATCGACTTATGATCATCGATATATTTTTCCAATGGCTCTTGCTATAGGCTTTTTGATCATAACGAGTGCATACTTTTTGATGTATCATGTATTCCATGCTCAAGGTGTAGTTTCAGTTATTATTGAATTATTTGGTGGAATCATATTTTTAACTGTGATTTTAAGGAAGAGGGCTTTATGATAAAAATTGATAATGTTAAAAAGTTCTATACTGATAAGGTGAAAATTGGACCTTTGGATATTGAAATACCAAAAGCTGGTTTTACTTCATTAATTGGACCAAATGGTGCCGGAAAGTCTACGACACTTTTGATGATTGGAAGACTTTTGGATATGGAAGAAGGTCAAATTCAGGTAGCAAATATGAATATTTCTGAATCCAAATCAAAAGACTTAGCAAAAATTTTAACTATATTGCGACAAGAAAATCATTTTGTCACTAGGCTTACGATTAGACAACTAGTTGGATTTGGACGCTTTCCTTATTCAAAGGGAAGATTAACTAAAGAGGATGAGATGATTATTTCTAAATATATCGATTTCTTAGATTTAACGGATTTAGAAAATCGATATTTAGATGAGCTTTCTGGTGGCCAAAGACAAAGGGCATATGTAGCGATGGTTTTATGCCAAGAAACTGAATATGTACTTTTAGACGAGCCTTTGAATAACCTTGATGTTGCTCGTTCTGTTCAAATGATGGAGCATTTGAGACGCGCGGCCAATGAATTTGGAAGAACAATTCTGACTGTTATGCATGATATAAATTTTGCAGCCAAATATTCTGATAGAATTTGTGCTATGAAAGATGGACAAATTGCTGCTTTTGGGACAGTAGAAGAGGTTATGGACTCAAAAATTTTGACAGATATTTTTGAAACAAAAATAGAAATTATCGAAGGACCTTATGGGCCAATCGCTGTTTATTAGCTTAAATTTTTTTGAAAAAAGCATTCCGAAAAAAAGCTGTCATAAAAATTAATAGACAATTAAATTATTTATTGTAGCTTGCACAGATGATAACAGCTACTATAGTTGAAGTTGCTGTTTGTATTTTACAGGCGGCGGCTTTTTCAAATGCCATTGCCATAATGTTTGGTAGTCTTTTAGACTGCGAGATTGGCTTTACAAATGAAAAAGGGATTTCAACCTCTTTATCATACAGCGAAGGCGTCTTAAGTTAAGTGGGAGAATGCTACGAAAAAAAAGTTTATTTATATGTTGACAAAATAAATGATAATGATTATCATTATCATATAAAGAATATTCCTCGACTACAATACAGTGTAGAGAGGATGAACTTTAGCTACTTTTCTCCAGAAGTTTGCTAGTTCATGATTACGCTCCTGAAACCCCCCTCATTTTTTGGGAACGTTAAAAATTTCAGATGGTTCATTCTATAATAGAATGTAGCTGTCTACATTATGAAATCCATTTACTAGACATTAGTAAATGGATTTTTTTTAGTCATTATACTTTTAATCTTTCGTCCATTCGGCTACTTTATCTTGATTGTTATCAATCCATTTTTTAGCAGCCTCCGTGGCACTCATACCTTCCATAATATCAAACATCACACTTTCTATGTCTTCAGCAGTCCAGTGGAAACGATCAAGGACACGATAGGCTTCAGGGGCATCCTCTTTCAAGCCATTACGGGCAAAAGTGCCAATATATTCTTCCGTCCCATATAAACCTTTCGGGTCATCTAAATACTTTAAATCATAGGCGTTAAAGATCCAGTGTGGTGACCAACCTGTGATGATGATTTCTTCATTATTGGAGATGGCTTGGCTAAGGGCTGCGGTCATTGCACCGGCAGACGAGGTCAATACATGCCAACCTTCCAGATTTTTATATTCCTTATAGGCATTTTCTGTCGTAGCCATCATATTAGCTCCTGGTTCAATTCCTGTAATTGTTTGATTAGCTTGGTTTGTTAAATCTTCAATAGAATCGACATCCATATAACTTGGAACGACTAAACCAATCTTAGCACCAGTTAGATTTTCACCTAAATTCTCTATTTTATCTTTGTATTTCTCTACTTGTGGGGCATGTGTTTGCGGTAACCAGGCAGATACCATACCGTCAACCTCTCCGTTTGCAAGTGCCTCCCACATGATCCCATTGTCTAAAGGTGTCAATGTTACCTTATATCCTAAATCCTCTAATACTTGTCCTACTACATGTGTAGAAGCAACCTCAGTATCCCATTCAACATAGGCTAAATTGATTTCATTTCTATTATTATTCTGCGTACCCTCACTTGCTGAACCACATGCAGATAAAACTAGTAGGCAGGCTAAAGCGAAACCAATTTTCCATAATCTTAGATATCTCATAAATTTCCCCTCTCCATCAACTCTTGAATTATTGTAAAAATTAAAAAATAAATAAGTAACAACTTTATTTTAAAAACAAGTTGTTACTTTTGTCAAATGGATGCTGTGCAAATCATTACGGGAATCATGGGATTGGCCGTGCAGTCTATATCGGGCTGCCCATAAATTTTTCTATTGATGACATATGATAGGTGAAAATGGAGACTGGGGTGCGAGGAGGCTTAGTATGCATTGGATTACAATTATTCTAATAGGAATCGCTGCGAATTTAGATAACTTGGGGATCGGCTTAGCTTATGGTGTCAAACAAGTTAAAATTCCAATTTTATCGAATGCCGTGATTGCTGTTATGTCAATGATTGTCACATATGTCGCAGTAACAGCAGGTAGCACAGTTGTTGAGTATATTTCACCGCATACTGCCAATTTATTAGGAAGTTTACTATTGTGTGTCATTGGTGTATGGACGTTAATGTCCAATAATTTTTCTAATAAACGGATAGCTGGCAATCCTGAATTATTTGATGAAGATAAAAATTTAGTGATTTCAACGCGTGAGGCAATGGCACTTGGTTTCGTATTATCAGCGAACTGTTTAGCAGGGGGTATTGCAATAGGTGCAAATGGCATCTCTGCCCTTTGGACGGTCATTTCCATCGGCGTGTTTTCGTTTATCACAGTTGGGGTGGGAAGTAGATGTGGCTCTTTACTATCAAAAACGTATATTGGCAAGCACTCTACAGCAATATCAGGATGGCTACTAATTATGATTGGTATTTTTGAGGTTTTTGCAAAATAACATCTAAAACGTATAAAAGTGATGGTCAATCACCATATTTTACAGATTATAAACAATATCTATGCTGCTAACAAAATCTTTAATTAAGAGAATGGGTAACCATTAGTAAGTATTGAAAAAATATTTCTTGTGCATTAAATGAATACATCACCCTTAGAATGTAACCATATTTTGGTTATATTCTTTTTATTAGGAGGAAAATTTGACATATTGAGGACTAATTTGGTTAAACAGTTGACATACACTGGTATCAGCGATTATTCTTGGGAGTAGAATCGTAATTGAGAATAATTTTCGTTTAGGTGGAAGTGCTTTCATACGAATATTTTTTCAATTATGATGTTTTACTATGACTAAAGGAGGCGTGCAACACATGAAGAAAATGCTCATGTTGATCATGCTTGTTAGTATTGTCGTTGTTAACTTAGGGCTGACACAAGCATCTGCTCAACTGGCTGATGGCACACATTCGATAAAGTATCAGGTCAATAAACCTGATAGTAACTCTGCATCTATTGCAAACGACTATTTTGTAAAACCGGCAAACGTAACGGTGAAAAATGGCACAGCTACTGTGCAAATTACCCTAAAAAACAGTGCATGGATTACAAAATTTCAACCGCCTGGTGGCGCAACTGTTGTCAGTGAAGATAAAGCGGCAGACACACGTACTGTACAATTCACGGTTAAAGATTTATCCCAACCAGTAGTAACATCCATGAAAATTGATATTGATGATATTAATTATCACCATGAATATAGCGTGTCGCTTGTATTTGATGCCGTATCGACTGCTAGCTCTACAGCTTCGACTCAACAAACAACGTCAAATGAATCCAAAGCGTCCACAGCTTCTACTACAGAAAGTCAAGTGTCGAATCCACAAACAGGTGATGCAACACCTTACCTATTAATTGTAGCTTTAGTGGGGTCAGCATTTTTACTTTATAGAAAAAAACTACAAACAAAAACGGAGGGTCAATAAATGGCTAAAAAACGTCAATCTCGCGCAACTAAAATAGTACTAGCTTCATTGCTAGCTGCATCTCTTTCAGTTCCATCCTTTGCATCTGCAGCAGAGGTAGTAACAACAAATACAGAAGTAAAAGCAGAAGCAACGAAAGCTGACAAAACGGCATCAGTTATCAATTTCAAAATCTTCAAACCTGGTACAACAGAAGATCAGCCTGCTATTAGTTCTCATCTAGTACCACAGGGTTCAATCGTTGAAAAAGACGGGAAATTTGAAGCAACTTTAACGGTTACAGCAAAATCGGCACCAATGATTGCGGGTCTACAAACAAAGCAGGGCGATAAATATGTAGATGCAACTGAAGTGAAAAATAGCGACGGCACAATTACATACAGTTTCCCTGTGGTTGTTGATGAAGTTAAATCAGCAAAAATCCATGTAGTCGTTCCTTCTGCAAATATGGACAAATGGTATGAATTTGATTTAAAAGCAGTGAAAGAAGATGTTAAAGAAGAAGTAAAAGAAGAAGTTAAAGTGAACGAAGTAGCTGTCACTGTTTATAAAAATGGTACAACAGAAGAATCGATCATGAAACAATATATTGCACCAAAAGTAGGCATTTCTGCTAAAGACGGTAAAAACATCGTGACAATGACATTCCCTCAAGGGCAATATGTAAAAGGTTTCACTGTAGAGGGCAAAGAAGCAACTTTAGTGAAACAAGACGATGCTACAAATGCACGCACATACTCATTTGAAGTAGCAGATTTAAAGAAACTTGTGAATGCTCAATTACACATCGTTGTTGATGAGCCAGCACAAGGTGTGAAATATGATTCAAATCATACAGTACAATTTAGCTTTGCTGTCGAAGGTGCAGTAAAACCAGTTGTAAATCCATTTAAAGATATTAGTAAAGATGCAAATAAAGAAGCAATCTTATCACTTTACAGTTTAGGAATTGTTAAAGGTCAAGACTACTTCAAACCAAACGACAATATTACACGTTCTCAATTTGCTTTAATGGTGGCACGTGCATTGAACGTAACTTCTACAAAAGATGCTGGGTTTAAAGATACAGGTAAACTTAGCGCTGAAGCAGTACAAGCAATTAATGCATTAGCTGAAGCAGGAATTGTTAAAAAAGCAACGAACTTTAATCCGAATGATACATTAACTCGTCAACAAGCGGCTGTAATGATCTATCGTACAGTAACACATGTAGCAGGTAAAGAAATGAACTTTGGTGACCCAAGTCTTACTTACTATGCTGATGGAGCAAAAGTGAAAGATGAAGAAGCGAAAAAAGCCTTTGCACTTCTGTATGCAGGTAAAGTCATGACTGGTTCACCTACTGCAGATGGTAAAACTGTTATCGATGCGAATAGCCCATTAAAACGTTCACATATGGCGAAAATTTTAAATGGCTCATTGCAATACTTGAATAAATAATGATCTTAACAGCAACTTCCTTTCTCACATTTATGGGGAAGGAAGTTCCTGTGCTTTTAAAGAAATGGGAGGCTAGCATGTAATGACACAAAAGAGAAGTAACCTTTGCCTAGTGGTTATTTTTTCAATTATATTGTTCTTTTTTTCTCCGTCCCTTTTTCTACAAGCAAAAGCTGAGGATTCTGCTATCGCAGATGGTAGTTATCAAGTTGAACTAAGTTTTTCTCCTATCGAAGGCTTTGAAGGAAGCCTTTTTAAAGATGTAGCAATGCTCTCAGTTAAGAATGAGCACTATCAATTAACAATGGCTCTTGAAGAGCTAAGTCCTATCAGCGATATACATATCGAACAGCTAGGCCATGATCTTTCTTTCACATTGGATAAAATAGAAAATTTAGTTCAGTTTGATGTTTTAGCGTTACAACAACCAATTATCATCAATGGCAGTGTAGAGCTTGCAACAGAAGAACAATATGCCTCGTTTTCCCAAGAGCTTCACCTAAACATGCAGACATTATCACCAAATATTTCGCAAGGTGAAGACGATAAAGAAGTAGTGGAGGAAATAGATGCTGAGGAAATAACGGGTCAGGAATGGGCTTTAAATTATGTTTTAATGGTAGATGGTAAACAAGAACCTTCTATTATGAATAGTTATGTAAAGCCTGTGGCAAAAGTGATTGAAAAAGATGGTAGATACTATGCGCAAATGACGATTTTACAATCAGCTTGGGTCACAGGGCTAAAGGTAGATTATAAAGGGGAGCAAGTTGAACCTAAACAGCTTTCACTTTTAGATAATGTACGGATTGTGGAATTTGAGGTTGAAGATTTAGCACAAGCATTACGAATGTGGGTAAAGATCGATATTCTTGACATTTCTTATCACCATCAATATTTTGTTCAGTTAGTATTTGATGAAACACAAGTTGCAAAGGTTTTAGATAAGCCCTCTAAAGTAACAGCTTCTAAACCCGTTGTCAGTGATAAAGCGGCGAATCGAGTAGTGAAAGAACAAGTGAAAAAACCATCTATACAAGCCACTATTGTGGAGGAAACAAACTCTGCTAAATCAGAAGAACCAACTTCCCAGACGATGCTCGTTGTGCCACTGGATGAAAAATTAGCATTTGATCGGACACTTGATGAATCAGTGGATAAAGGGGAAGAAGATGAACCAGAGGAAGACATAAAAGATGAAGCCACAACTGAAAAGGTAATGAATACTTCTACGACACCCCAGCAGATTGAACCGTTAAATATAGTGAAAATTATATTGCTTATCGTTATTTGCCTAGTATCAGGCTGGCTACTCATTCGACGTCTTAAAAAAATAAAAAATGACAGAGTGAAGCAAAAATAAGTGGGAGATGACACAATGAAAAAGGATTGGAAAATAGGGCTACTGTTGTTGACATTACTATCTCTGCTTCTTGCAGCTTGTAGTGGCAGTGACAAGCCAGCAGTGAAGGAGAAAACGGTTGCTGAAGAAGAACAAGGAACAGAAGAGAGTGAGCAACGTATCATTGCTGGAACAGTTGTGGTGGCAGATATTCTAGATAAGCTGGATTTGGATGCGATCGCTGTACCAGAAACGGAAAAGCAATTAGCAAAACGTTTTGAAGGTCTACCGACTATCGGCAATGCAATGGAGCCTGATATGGAAATTGTGAAATCATTAAATCCGACAGAAGTATTATCTGTATCGACATTAGAATACGATTTGCAGGATAAGTTTAAACAATTGAATATCCCTGTCGACTTTTTAAATTTTCAAAGTGTGGATGCCATGTTTACGGAAATCACAACACTTGGTGAACGCTATAATCGTGTAACACAAGTTGAGGGCCTAGTACAGGATCTACAGAAAAATATTGAAGCGGTACAAAGTGTTGCGGCAAATAAAGAAGGCCCTCGTGTTTTAATCTTACTTGGTATTCCAGGGAGCTATTTAGTGGCAACTGAAAATTCCTACGCAGGTGATCTTGTTAAGCGAGCAGGGGGAATCAATGTAATGGAAGGTCAGGACGCTGAATATTTATCTTCCAATACAGAGTATCTACATAACAGTAATCCTGATATTATTTTACGTTTATCACATGGTATGCCAGATGAAGTTGTGAAAATGTTCGATGAGGAATTTAAAACAAATGATATTTGGAAACATTTTGATGCAGTGAAAAACGGAAAAGTCTATGATTTAGAGGAAGAATTATTCGGGACGACAGCCTCCTTACAAGTACCACAAGCTTTAGGACAACTGATGGAAATCTTCTATCGTAAATAGTAATTAGAATTGTCGCTCGTATGATCAGTATTTGTACTTATCATAGAGCGTTTTTCTTATCTTTATAGAATTTAAACATAGAAAAAGGAAGTCCAATATGACAAAAAGAATCGTCAGTTTTTTAATTGTAATTGTTTTATTACTTGTGACAGTCGTTTATTCAGCCACAACAGGTAGCATTAAAATGGGCTTTTTTGAATTTATAGGAGCATTATTTGAAGAAGGAAATAGTCAAATGGAGGCAATTCGAGATTTACGTTTCCCACGCATCATTGTAGCATTATTTGCAGGTGCGGCACTTTCAGTATCTGGGGTGCTTTTACAGTCCGTAATGCGTAATCCATTGGCTGATGCTGGGGTAATCGGAATATCTTCTGGTGCAGCATTTGTACAGCTTTCTATCATTGCCTTTTTCCCTACATTATTTTTTATGACACCCGTCTTAGCATTTATGGGTGGTGCATTGGCTTGTTCGCTTGTATTTGCGCTCTCCTGGAAATCTGGCCTGAGTCCGCTTAAACTAATTTTAGTGGGTATTGCCATTAACGCTATGTTTACAGGATTAACAGAGGCACTTATTAGCTTGGGTGGTTCTCTAAATACATCAGCATCCAGTGTGATTGGCTCTAATTTAACGATGCGTACATGGAAAGATGTCTCTACAATTGTGACATATGGGACAATTGGATTGATTGGTGCATTTGCTTTATATAGCTGGTGTAATTTGCTAGTACTGCAAGACAAAACAGTTAAAAGTTTAGGGTTTCAAGTAGCTCGTGCGCGGTTACTCATTGCAGCTGTCGCTGTTTTATTAGCAGCTGTATCAGTTGTGGTGGCAGGCGTCATTTCGTTTGTGGGTCTCCTAGTACCTCACATTGCTCGAAGATTGGTTGGGCATGATCATGTCGTGCTCATTCCATTCACAGCATTAGCAGGTGCACTATTAATTTTACTGGCAGATACGATTGGCCGTACAATTGTTGCACCTATTGAAATTCCAGCCTCCACAATTATGGCAATAATCGGTGGCCCATTCTTAATATTCCTATTACGAAAAGAGTGACGAACATGGATATACAAGACATCATTGTTTCGCATGATAATACACGTAACCATTTAAATGGTGTTTCAACAACAATTGTCAAAGGTAAAATTACGACTATCATTGGTCCGAATGGCTGTGGGAAATCAACATTATTAAGTGTCATTTCTCGCCTTCATTCACCTAAAGCAGGGACTGTATCGTTAGAAAATAAAGATTTACTGCACTATAAGCCAAAGGAATTTGCTAAAAAACTGGCCATCGTGTATCAGCAAAATGATATACCAAAAGATTTAACAATAGAAAAATTAGTAGGATTCGGTCGTTTACCTCATCAAACAATGCTGAAAAAAAATCACGATGAAGATACGAAAGCAATTGAATGGGCACTTGCCTGTACAAATTTACAACATAAAGGCACAACCAATTTAGAGGCATTATCTGGTGGGGAAAGGCAGCGTGTATGGATTGCGATGGCGTTAGCACAACAATCAGAAATATTGTGTTTAGATGAACCCACAACCTATTTGGATATTTACTATCAAATTGAATTGTTAGAACTGGTGAAAACATTAAACGAGCAGCATGGTTTAACGATTATTATGGTGCTTCATGATATTAACCAAGCCATTCGCTATAGTGACCATATTATTTTGATGAAGGAAGGTCAAATTTTCGCAGAGGGTGCTCCACGTGATGTTATTACAAAAGAAGTGATTAAAGAAGTCTATGGAGTTGACGCGATATTTAATGAAGATAAACAGCTTGGCTATTATATGATGCCAATGGGGATATAAGATGGTGATCGGATGAAAAAAAAGGCATCAAAGTTGTTAACACTTGTATATTTAGCAATATTTTTATTTTCGGCTTTTTCACTTGCTAAGTACCTCTATACGTATTATGAAACATCAAAATCGTTAAAGGAAGTACAAGCCATTTATCAAGCCACATTGACAGCTATTAAAGAACAGCCAGCAGATCAAATGACGGAAAATCAAACGACAGATGATGTATCCACGTTACCTATAAGACCACAGTTTCATGATTTATTAGCGATCAATTCTCATATTGTTGGGTGGATTTCAGTGGATGGGACAAAACTTAATAATCCAATATTACAAGCTGATAACAATGACTTTTATTTAAATCATAACTATAAAGATCAGGAGAGTCGGGCCGGGAGTGTGTTCATGGATTATCGAAATAATATACTGGAAATGGACAAAAACACGGTTTTGTATGGACATGCTATGAAGAATAATACAATGTTTGGAAGTCTTAAAAATTACTTAAAGCAAGACTATGCAGATGAACATCCAATCCTATACCTTGATACCTTATATGAGGGCTATGATATTGAGGTTTTTGCTGCATATGAGACAACGATTGATTTCTATTATATTGAGACTGACTTTACTGGCAGGGAGGCTTATCAACAATTTTTGGAGGAAATACAGGAGCGGTCTGCTATTCAGATGGATGTTGATATAAGTCCAGACGATAAAATCCTTACTTTATCTACATGTAAGGATGCTGTCATGAGTGATGATCATCGCTTTGTCGTGCAAGGCAAATTAGTAAAACGTTGAGGGAAAGAATAGAAAGGGATGTACCGATGACTCGGACATCCTTTTTATGTATAAAAAATTTATTTTAATTACTTGACGTAACTAAATTATTAATATATAGTAGGTTACAGAAAGTAATTAAAACTTTTTATAAGCTAAGATGTAAACAAATAAGTAACTACAAATGTTTACCCTAACCAATTTTGGGTAACATAAAAACTGTAGTTGCTTCATATTTTAAAATATATCTCGAAATCGAGATAAAATCAACCAATTGGAGGAATTTATAATGGCAAAATGGAACATTGATTTAGGACACTCAGCAATTAACTTTCAAGTAAAGCACATGATGGTATCAAAAGTTAAAGGTGTATTTGACAGTTACTCAGCAGATATTGAGGCAGCAGATCTTGCAGATTTAACAACTGCTACTATTAGTTTTACAATTGATCCAGCGAGCATTAATACACGTAGTGAAGACCGCGATAATCATTTAAAAGCAGCAGATTTCTTTGATGCAGAAAAATATCCAACGATTACGTTTAAATCTACAAACATTGCTAAAAAAGCAGGCGATGAATATGCAGTAACTGGTGATTTAACAATTAAAGACGTTACAAAATCAGTAACGTTTGATACAGAATTTAATGGAAAAGGCACAAATCCATGGGGTCAAGAAGTATATGGCTTTGAAGCTGAAACAACAATTAATCGTGAAGACTTTGGCCTAACTTGGAACGCAGCATTAGAAACTGGTGGCGTTCTTGTTGGGAAAGATATTAAAGTAACGGTTGAATTAGAAATTAATCCAGCTTAAAAATAGATAGCTAGGGCATGTTTGAAGTAATCTTCAAGCATGCTTTTTATATAGCCCAAGATAGATACTTGTTAATGAAGCAATCTTGTAAAAAGAATTTGTGAAAAATTACCAACAAATAAGTTTCTTGCATATTTTTAGTAATTACTGCATATAAATCATCATATTGTTTTTGGGGGCGATAGGATGAATGTATTAGTGACAGGTGGCTATGGTTTTATTGGCAGTGCAGTAGGTAGGCGTTTTTTTGAAGAAGGTGCAACGGTTTATATTATTGATAATTTAAGTACGGGGCATTTACGGAATGTTGACTTTGAGCATAAATCCTATCTGTTAAATGTTGAGGATGAGGTTTGCGAGCATCTTTTTAAGGAAATAAACTTTGATGTGGTCGTCCATTGTGCAGCGCAAACGAGCGTGCAACAGTCTATCCAGGAGCCAGTAAAGGATATTTTGACCAATATAGTTGGGCTCAGCCAAATGCTTTTTTTATCATCCAAGTATAAGGTACAGCACTTTGTCTTTGCCTCCTCAGCAGCTGTTTATGGAGATAGTCACTATCCTCCATTAGAAGAATCAGATGTCTGTGAACCAATATCTATGTACGGATTAAATAAGAGCATTGGCGAAACCTACTGTGAGAAATGGCAAAAAGATTATCGTTTGCCCGTTCTCATTTATAGATTTGCCAATGTTTTCGGTCCAAGACAGCAAATGCAAGGTGAAGCAGCTGTGATTCCAAGTATGTTAAAAAGCAGTATGGCAGGTAAACCTTTTACGATTTATGGTGATGGTGAACAAACGCGTGATTTCATTTATGTTGATGATATTGCAGATGCTATTTACGCAGGTGTATCTGCACGTTTACAAGGTACGTATAATGTATCCACCAATGAGGCTTGGTCTATTCACCAAGTCATCTTACTGCTCCAACATTTAAATCATCCACTTGAAATTCAATATGCCCCAGCACGAGAAGGAGATATTGAACACTCGTTTTTAAATAATGACAAATTAGCCAATGCCATTGGTTGGAAGCCCAAAACTTCATTTGCAGAAGGAATCGAACGTACATTGCATGCGCTACAAAATGAAAAGTTAGCAGAAATTCAACAAAATAGTGGATAAAGGCAATAAAGTATGTGGGCATATTACATTGAGTAATATGTTGCATGGGCTAGAAACCCTATTGTATCAATGTTTCTAGCCCGTTTTTCTATTGATTAGCCCCACCTTTGGCCCCAATTGTTTGTAAACTTTGACTAAATAACAATACAGATTCAGTTTCCATTTCTTTTAATACATGGCCATACACCTTATAAACCATATCAGCAGTGTTACCCAATCTTTCAGCTATTACCTTCACATTTACTCCTCGATTCAACAAAACGGTACAGTGTGTATGACGTAAACCATGTACAGTTATTTTAGGAAGCGATGTTCTTTTAGTAATTCTGTCGACAATTCTTTTTGATTGTCCAGCTAGAACAGGTTCAGCGGTATATTCAGAAATAAATACATATGTTTCGTCATTTTCGTTTAGCTTTTTCCCATACGATAACAATTTTTGTTTACACCATTTTTGATATGTCTTTAATTGTTTTATAACTACAGGATCAACTAAAATTGTTCTATAGCTATTTTTCGTTTTTGGTGAGCGAGCTCCTCGATCATCGCGGGTACGTTCAATTTTAATTGTATTATTAACAAAGTCGATATTTCTCCATTGCAAACCCATAGCTTCACCTTTACGAATACCAGTATAGGAGATAGTCAACAAAAAACTGTAGCTAGTGATGCTTTCATTTTGTTTTGCGTCATCTAGGAATGTAACTAGTTGGTCAGGAGTGAGATAATTCAATTCCTGTTTTTCTTCTTCTACTGTAGCAAAAGATATTTTTGTAATGCGATTACGTGAAATTAATTCATTCTCCACAGCTGCATTCATAGCTATTTTGAAAATTGTATGCCACAATCGAATGGAGCTTTGGTTAAACTGTCCATCTAGTTTATTGATAAATTCGCGTTCATAAGTAATTTTATCAAGCTTTTGAAGTTTATAATGGCCTAAAATAGGTGTTAAGTGAAGGCGAATGGCAGCTTCTCTTTGAAGACGGGTATTGACCTTCCACTTTTTATGGTTCGTTTCGTACCAAATATCTAGCCATTGGCCAACAGTTAGGTTATCATTTTCAATATACTTTGTTTCACCGCGCAGCGTTTGAGCCTTAACTTCCAACAGGGCTTTCAATGCTGCTTTTTCTGTTTTAAAGCCACTTTTCTTCTTTTCTCTCCGTTTATTAGCAGCATCATAATACTTATGTCGATACATCCACAGTTTTTCTTTATTTGCATTGAAATAGTGATATATTTCAGGTTCTTTTGCTGATTTATATAGTTTCACCTTGTCCATTCCTTTCATGCTTGGGCGAAGCGTGTGTACAGGAATAGGTGAGTGTGAATAATTATTTAACTTTTTCGTTGCTGAGCTATATGATGGAGAACTTCTTCATGTTCTTTTTTTATTTGTTCGTCAGAAGGATAGTTTTTTTCTCTATCACCAAATAAAGCCATTGCAACATTATATAATAACTTTTTATCTTCACTATTTAACTTATATTGATTTACATAAAAATTCCCAGGTACCTCCAAAAAGCTTTCTAATTGGGGATAATGTTTTTCTTTGAATTCAGCTAGTAAATATGATTCAACCTGACTCTCAATGAATTTATTCTGCTCCTCTATAGATAAATTATCAAAAGGATTCCCACTTAAAAGATATTCAACATTTATATTCCCTAAGTCAGCAATCTTTTTTAAGCGTTCATTATTAGGCAAATTTTTTCCCGTTTCCCAATTACTAACCGTTCCGCTTTTTGCTTTCTCGTCAATTTTTTTAGCGAATTCTTCCATGCTTAAACCTAAAGAAATTCGTATTTTTCGTATTCTTTTTCCAACTTCTTTCAAGTCATATGATTGCTCCATTTTAATCTCCTTTAATTGTTTTTTTTAATGATAAATTAATTTTCTAAGAAATACAAAGAATTTATTGTGTTTTTAGGAAGTTTATTTTAAACTAAGAAATACAAAGAAAAATAAGGGGTGAGAGAATGAATAAAATAGTAGGCTATAGAAAAATGTTAGGTTTGACACAGGGAGAAATGGCTAGATACTTGAATATCTCTGAGGTTACGTATAGAAATAAAGAGAAGGGAATTAGTGCTTTTAAAGACAAAGAAATGAAATTGTTTTATGAAGTGTTTAGTCGAAAAAATTCTAAAATAACAATTGAGGATATTTTTTTTAGTTAAAAACTAAGAAATACAAAGAATGGTGAGGGTGAAAATAAATGTTACCAGCGAATATTGAAATAAATCTTGATAAGCAAGCCATTCGGCAGTATATCGAAAAGCGGCTTGATGAAGAAATAAGAGAAGTATTGTGGTGGATCGATCTAAACAAAATGGCAGAACTAACGAACATGTCACAAAGATTTTTAGAAAGTGAACTTGTATGTGATGTTCGTATGCGAGCCATTGAGGTCAAGAAAAATCGTAAACGCTGGTGGCCAGCGAGACAGGCTTTTGAAGTAATAAGTGAGATTACAAGTGAATGGTAATTAAAATATGCTTGGGCGAAGCGTGTGTATAGGAATAAGTGATTTTAACACGAGTGAAATTAAAGGTGGCGAGAAAAATGAATGAAGAATATTTAATTGGACGTATAACTGTGTATTTTGGAGTGGATATTGTTTCCTTAGTGCACAAAGTCCATGGCCGTTATTCGTACATGGATTTAGTAGAAGGTGATCTTATCGAAGTAAAGGAGGATGACCAATACAAGACTATTACTATTAAAGATATATTAAATAAAATTGTTGAACACGATTCAAGTCAGATATGGAATCACGGTTCGTCAATTTATGAAGGTGCTCAAGTTAGGGTGAAGCTAGACCCTCAAGGAAACAAACTAGCAGTTTTAACGGAAAAAAACCTAAAAATAAGTAAAGTAATGTTTGCCCTTAAGCAAGGGTTCATAACTCATGAGCAAGCTACACAAGCATTTTTGCAGCTTGAATTAGAAAATGATGAATAAAAGAGCACCTGAACAGTTTAAGCAATATAGGCATTGACAAGGTGGTGGTGACGATGTCTGATAATTTCTTTTTTCCAGTTTTCACGGGTCTACTCGAGCCAGAACATGTCGAAAAAATTGGTTCCGCTTTATGGGAGTTTTTGTGGTTAATATCTAAAGTTACAAAAGAAATTGTTGAGAATGATGAAACTATCGGCATTGTCCTTGGCGGTAGACCTGTTAAAAATATTGAATTGTCCGAATCGTTAGGTTACAGTCTGGCGAAAGTTGAACGGAATATTTCAACATTAAAAAAACAAGGATATATAACCACAAAGCGAACACCCTATGGAAATATTTTTAAAGTGAAAAACTCAAAGAAATTCCATAAAAATAGAACCCTCAAAAATGACAGTTCTGTAAGTAGAGAACCCTCAGATTTAGAGAGAGAACCCTCAAATTTGATGGAGAGAACCCTCAGATTTGAGGGATGTAATAAAGATATAAAAGATATAAAAGATATAAATACTACTCGTCAAAAAAAATATGACGAGGACAGTACCTATTACAAAATGGCAATCTACTTTCATGAGAAAGTTTCTGTGGTTGCAAATGAAGCTGGAATATCTCATTTGATTAAAAAGTCCAACATGCAATCTTGGGCTGATGATATGCGAAAGCTTATTGAAATAGATCAAGTTGATAAGCACCAGGCTAAACAAGTCATGGATTGGGTAACAGAAGATTCATTTTGGAAAACAAATGTACTATCAGCCAAAAAGCTTCGTGAGAGATTTATGGAACTGGCTATAAAAATGAATGCTGATAAAAAGCTTTCTCAACCAAAGCAAAAGCCTCAATATGATCCGAGAGATAAAGAAATAGAGTTCCAGCGTTGGTTACAAGATGGGAATGATCCAGATAATTTTGATTGGAGTGATTGAAATATAGATTATCAAAAGTAAGAAGCGAGGATGATATCAATGGAACTATTAAAACACTTAACAAGAGCAGAGAAAGTAAAAATTCGTAAAGCTGTTGTAAAAGAATTGGCACGATATCGAATTTCCAAATTAGCAGCAGAGAATTCAGATAATGATAATGTTGCCTTTCATCAAAAGATTGAACGTGCTATTGAGAGATTACCAACACCAGAACGTTTTCTAATTGAAGCAAGGTATTTGTCAGCTAATAGCGAATACTTGACAGATTATCATGTCTACAATTTAAAGTTTGATCCACCAATAAGTTCAATGACTTACACAAAGATTAGAGATACAGCTATGATAAAGATTTCATTGTTTTTAAATCTTGATACAGGTGTGGAAATTGAACATTTAATTCTAACAAACTATCCTGCTAGGTTTAGTTGAAAGGAGGTTGTGCTGCATGAATCAAACTATTATTTCGGAAGCTTTCGGTGAACAATTAGCGCTTATTACAGCTAACACACCTTATGCAATTGAAAGTAATTCAGATAATTTTGTTTCAGAACTAGAACATAAAGTTAGGGAGTATATGTATTCATTGTGGATGGATGCTCAGGCCAACAAACTAGCAAACTATTTGGAGAAAAGACAAGCAGCACACTTTGCTCAGCTGTATGAATTTAGTTATGGCGTGTCTATGTATGATAACGATCAATCTCTTTCGAGTAGGGCGGATATTCTGTCATTTATGATTATTGACGAGAAAGCATCATATAAGAAACGTTTAGAACGTATACGGCTTCAATACAAGCGTTTCAAGGAGATATGTGAACTAATTAGTGTAGAAGATAGAAAGTTGTTTATAAGCTATTTTGAGCAGTCTCAGAAGGTGGTTTATGAAACCTTAAGGAAAGCGGTGATAAACAATCTAACATTAATTGGTGAACGTTATAGGCGTGATGAAAAAATGAAATAGTTACACACGCATGATTCTCTCAATACTTAAAAGATAGTGAGGTGAACTTATGAAAGAACTAAGATGCACAAAATGCGGAAAGCTATTATTAAAAGCTTCACGTGAATATGAAGCTGGTGCTGTACATATCCAATGTGACTTAGAAGTACAATGCACACGATCAGGTTGCAAGACTATCAATCAATTCAAAGTTAAATAATCATAGAGACTCATGAAGTCCAGTAGCAGCACAGTGATGTGTATGTTATTGGGCTTTTATTTTTTGTCACACTTGGGCGATAGCCCCCCCTACCAAATTATAATTTTGGCCATTTTTCTGTAGACCGTATGAGCATGTAATTGCGCGCCTCAAATTAATTTTTGAAAAATTTTTAAGTGTGACAAAGGCAGTGAGCAAAGTAAAATCCTGATTTCATGCTACTTAGAGAGGTGTACCATTTTGTCACACTTGTCACAGTGTTCCGTTGTGACAAAGTCCTGAAAGGAGGTGAAAGTTATGAATCGAATTGAATATGCTTCAAAGTTTACTGAGTCACGTGCAGCTACTATTGAAACGTTTAAACGCGAAAAAGAGCTTTATGAAAAGCGACATGCACTAATTATTAAGATTAATAAAGTGTTGAAGAAATAACCCAACAATGAGCGTGTATGGTTGTGCACACGCTCCAATTTCAAGGAGATGAAATAAGGATGATTGAATATAAAGCATTAGTCGATAAATTACCTAAAAGAGATCGAGAAGCATTTTTAAAGATTGAAGAAGAATACTATGCCTCTAGTAAATTAATACAACACAAGAATGAGAATATGCGCCAACAGGCACAAAAGGAATATATGGAGAAAACACATGCCTTTACAACAGCACTGTCACTACTTAAAAATGGAATGTTTACGGCTGACGGTCCAAAAAGACCACAATTAAGTAAAGCAGAATTGTTATTGCAATCTAAAAGCAAAGACCTTTTAAAAATGGTACCTTCATTTGCTGAGTTACTAATGTTAGTGGATGATAAGCCAGCTTTAATAGAAAAAAAGAAGAAAGCAATTAAAAAGCTTCAGGAAGAAATTAAACAATTGGAAGGGATTCAATTAAATAATAGCTATAGTTTACTTAATCCTAAACGATTCTTTAACAAACTTTCTACAGAAGAATGTGCAAGGAAAATTGAGAAATTACAACGTGAAATATCCAATGAAGAAACTGAAATTAAGAATTTGCAAGCTGTTGAATCAATTGAACTGTATGATGTATCGAAAATCTCAACTGAAATGGAGTTAGTATTAAACACTTCAAAAAGTAAGCTCGATGAAATGGCTGAGAAAGTATTAACTGCACAAAAGCAATATTTCGACCTTTTGAAACAGTATGGCGAGATAAAGCGTTCAGCAAGTCATTTTAGTAATGAAATTAAAAACATCATTGATAGCGAGTATCAGAAGGTAGCAGCTGCTTCACAAAATCCATCTTATCCGAACCAACCAAGTAAAAGATTTACCATTCCTGTAACACTGGAATTTGATCCACGTATTAGAGAAGGCCATATTGAACGAATTATTGATTTTCACGGTCAAATCACAAATGAGGTTATGAAACGGCCATGACAAAACCTTTAGTTATTAGTGGATACGCGCTTTGTTGGAATGAACGAGCGTGTATCCATGATGACCAAGGAAGATTTTACGAACAGTTTCTACCAGGTGCCTTTGTAGACTCTATAAAAAAGCGGAATCAAACGGTTCGATATTCTCACTTGAGTTCCCTAGATTTTGCTAGTGCAGAAGCTGGACAACTTACATTATTCGAAGATGAAAAAGGTTTGTCATTTCGTATTGAATTAGAAAACAACCATGAAAATCGTCTCTTATACAACTTAGTAAGGGATGGACAATTAAGTCATGTTTCAGTGGGATTTAAAAATGCAGAATATAAAGAGACAAAAAGAGGAAGTAAAAAGTTTAGGTTAATACAACGTGCAGATTTAGTAGAAATAAGTATAGTAGAGAATCCAGCTTATAAAACATCTAGTGTACGAGTCGGATGCAATAATAGACTGTTAGAGTTAATTTCTAAAATTGATAAGGTGTTGAGTGGATAGAACACTTACTTCGGTAGGTGTTTTTTATTGGAATTTTCTGTTGAAAATTAGCATGTACTTGAAAATTAATAAAAAAGAGATCACGAAAGTGATCTCTGTGGCAAGGTTTAAAGTTAATAAGTAAAGTAATATTTTGATTGCCTTATATAATCGTTAGTTACCTTGAATAGATGTTCTAATTTCTTGTTCTAGTCTCACGTTAATTGGTTGAAGTACTGGGTATTCACTTAGGATTTCTTGATATAAATCACCCTGGTATTCTATTGCCTCAATTGTTACAGCAACACTATATCGTACTCGTTTTTTATCAGTATCTCTATCTAGAGCGTGGAATGTTAAAAAAGGGTTTTTTAGGGAGTTCGCTTGGAAAACTTTACTTCTTTTTGCTACTGTATCCCACTTTAAATCATCACGTCTTTCAGATTCTGTGGCAAATTTATTTGGTGTCACACTAGCTGGTATAGAGCCTAGTTTCCATTCATCATCTAATAACTCTTGTATAGAATCAGCATCTGTTATTATATTTCTTTTCAGAGTTCTACTATTCTTGTATAAATTATATTTATCTTCGTGTGGATGCAGTGCATCCTCAATCGCAGTAGATGTATAACTTTCTGCAAATAATGGATTCGGCGGAGTGACAACTACAACTGTCCAAGATATTTTAATTTTCTTTGCACCACATGTTTGTGGTACTGGTAGTTTTAACTTTGCATAGTTTCTTACTGACATTTCATTATTATAGACAATTGTTACTTTATTTGGAGTACATAACAGAATATCATCCACATTTTTTGCACAGATACCATATCCAAATTCGTGATCTATCTCATCAATTTCACTGGATGAAGCCTGTGTCAATAAACTTCTAGCAGTTAAAACGCCAATATCATTACTTTTTAACATTAACTCTGCAGCCTTTCTTGCGACTATCGGAGCTGCAAAGCTTGTCCCCTGAACATTTTGCATAGCGTATTCTTCTGTTCCTAAAACTTGTATAGGGTGGAGAGCTGAACCACCGTGTTCACAAAAGTCGGGTTTGATTTTACAGCCTTCACGCCCAAAACCAATAGAACTATATGGTGCTCTCGAATAATTTCCATCAACATTAATCTGATAGGCGCCCACTCCAATGCCATTAACCATATCTGAAGGTGATTCTATTCTATTATATGGTTCTTGACTCATTCCAGAATTACCTACAGCTACAATGAACAGCTTTCTATGGTCGTAAGCTAATTGGTCCAATGCGGTTGTAAATCTACTAATATCATCATCGAGAATACTTCCTTTTGGACCTACAGAAACATTAAAAACATCTATATCTGTTAACTGAGGTACAGCTTTTTCAATTAAATCAATAGATTCATATAAATCTACATCAGAAGGATTAGATGTTGGGAAAACTCTTATGCTCTCAACTCCAAGTACTGGACTTGGAACAGTAACCCCATCTTGGAAATTCTGTAAATCACCATATAGAATTAGGCTAGATACGTTAGTTCCGTGAGTCATGAAACTATCACTTGGTAAAGAATCGACCTCATAGTATTGAGTGGTAGATTGCTGGAAGAATGGATTCTGTATATTAACACCGCCATCAATTACACCAACCTTTTTAACTGGTGTAACAGTGCTTACTGGTGGATTAACTTTATTAGGAATTAGGTCAGTAAAGACAGAGTTTAATTCAAAATCCATAGGATGAACAGTTCTTAAAGGGTTGAAATCTGTCAGTAAATTTATATCTTCTCTTGATAAATTGATACTGACAAAGATTGGTCCGTGTTCATATGCTTTGTATTTAATCTTGCTTCGATGTTCTTTAGAGATGTTTAATAAAGTGAACAATTTATCTAAAACAATTTCTGCTTCTTCATAAGGGTGTAGCACGAGCTCGACCCTTCCGTTATCCCAAGTATCTTCAAATCCGAGAGCCACTTCATCTTTATTGAGTAAATTAATTTCCTCTATCTTTCGTAGATCTTCTTTAAAGCTTTTTGATCTAATAGAATCGAGTAACATTAATCCGTTATCGATATTTTTAGGTTGGATTTTTACGAAGTTAAGTTTACTTTCTTTTCCTGAATCCGTAATCCATTTTCTTGATCCAACATTTTCGACATCTAAAGCCCCGAAAAAACTGTTGGGAGTGTAAGATTTTGCGAGAAACTTTTCATTAAGACGAACTGCAATTACTACTTCATCCATCTTTTTTTCAAATGGAATAGAATCGATATCTTTTTTCACTTTTACTAGTTCTTCTTTTACTAATTTTTTTGCTTCCTCATAAGATCTAGGAAATTCTTTAGGACCTCCAGCGCTATTTTTATTAATAGGTTCAACCAGATTTTCACCTCGACCTAGTATTGGTCTTCTTAAATTATCACTCATTATTTATCCCCCTCTTGCAAATATCGATTAACTGAAGTTAAAGAAATCCCTGTTAGTTCCGAAATTTCTCTTTGTGTGATAGATTTACCGTATTCTTCTTTTATTGAGTTCACTAATTTTGATTTAGGGATGTTGCCAGTACTTATTTTTGTATCTATAAAGCTTTTCAAGACATTTATCTTTATATCTCCGCCAAAAATGATTTGCTTCTGTAGTGAATGAGTACTAATTTGATCTATGTCGGCTGGAGTTATACCTTCAAATGTAGAGCTTAAAAAATTCAAAAACTTTTTATCAATTTCGACAACACCTCTATCTAGATAAAATTTCCATAGTTGAAATCTTAGCTTTTTATCTGGTTTTTCTACTTCAATTTTTATATTGAACCTTCTCCAAATGGCATCATCCAGTATTTCTGGATGATTAGTAGCAGCTACCAAGATGCAATCGTATGGCCATGTTTCGAGTTCTTTTAAAAGTACATTAACTATACGTTTTAATTCTCCTAAATCACTAGCGTCTGTTCTTTTCTTTGCTATAGCATCAAATTCATCCATTAATAAAATGGAAGGTGATCTCTTAGCATAATCTAAAACTTCTTTGATATTTTTCCCAGTTTTACCGAGATAACTAGAAATTGTTGAAGAAAGATCAAGTGTTAAAAGTGGTAAGTTCGTTTGGTGAGCTAGATATTTTGCTAAATAAGTTTTTCCGACACCAGGTGGACCATAAAGTAATATGCTATTAGTAGGTTTTATACCAAACTCTAATAGCTCTTTCATATGATTTCTGTTTTGTAAAAATTCTTCGATTGTTTTCTTGTACATGTCAGATAAAAATATTTCAGAAGGTAGTACACTACTATCTTCTAATTTCACTAAGGAATTCAATGACTCCTCATCTTTCGGTAAAGGGTCCTGTCCATATGCTCTTGTTAGTGATGCGCCTGCTCTATAATTAGCTAATATTTCAGAAATTCTACTTGCGATTTCTGGACTCTCTTTTTTTAAAATGCGCATTATACTCAGTGTACTTGCCTCAATAATTTCTTTATCATTCTCAAAAGCAGCTTTAACTAAATTAGGTAAATGCTTTTCTATTTGTTTCATTTAATTTTACCTCCGTTCATAAGGAACAAATAAAACATATCATTAAAAGTGGGTTTTATCAATATTTTGTTCCGTTTTATTTTATATTAAATTATTGGAACGCATTAAAACCAACATCCTTTATACTAAATGCATAATGAATAATAAGTGTTGTCTAATCAACAATTAAAAGTGACTTTGTCACGGCAATAGTCATATTCGTATTTGCAGATTTTTTAGTTTGGCCAGATATTGACTTTAATATTCTTTTTAACTTGTCCCACCGTAATGTCCTACCGTTAAAATGTTGAAATCCAATGGGGAAGTAAGCGTGAAGCCTTACATTTTGAATATTAATCATTTATTCTTTTAATCTTTAAACATGCTCTTAATAATTAAATATATAATCTAACAGCTACAGGAATGTAGTTGCTTTTTGTAATAGTAAACCTTTAAATTTCATATATAATTTAGAGGTGATTAGGTTGGATAAACCAGTATATTTAATAGATTTAGGGATAAAGGTGGTAGTTCCTCATCTTGAAATAGGCGGAGAGAAGATTCCTACCCCTGTGGGCTTGTCAGAGTTATTAGAACCTGCATGGGTAATACCTACTGAAGAAATGCTTGAAAAACGTAAGAAATTAAATCAAGAAATTGAAGCAAAGTATGAATGCTCTACATACAAAAATGAAAAGGGACGTTGGGTGACATGTTATACAAAGAAGAAATAAATTTTTAGTAAAGCACTTTCAGCTGGGAAATAAGCTGAGAGTGTTTTTTATTTTATACAACTTAATAATTGGCAATGATAAAAATGAATGGAGGGATAGATGTGGATGGATTTAAGGATTTCAAAATGACAGAAGAAAAGGTTCGAAAGTTGCTGCCGTTAATTGAAAGTATTCTGTCTAGAGAATACGGAAGAAAAATCAAATTAAAGGATTTGACAGTGGGTGGGATAACAGTTAGAAGGGATGAATTAAATAATAAAAGGTATGATAATTTAAAAATCAAAAATAAGATTGATAAATAGTGAAAGGACACCCGAATTATTGGGCGTCCTTTTTGTTTTTATAATTCACCATCGAGCCAGCGATCTATTTTGTCTAAGTCAAAAAGTAAAACGCCTGGTGTTGGCTTATTAAATGGAATACTCTTAGTTCTCATTAAATTATAAATAGTTGATTTTCCCATAGGGCAATTGATTGATTTAAGATAATTTACTAATGCCTCTACACCTCTTACTTTTCTCAAAAATATTCACTCCATTTTTTATAAATATTCTACAATCTAAAATTACTTGTTAATTCTAGGGATTTGCAATATTTTTTACAAAAAACAACAAATAAAATTTTTGGAGGTAATTATTTTTAAAGCTCAATTAGATTTTTCATTGTCCTCAAGTGATAAAATATCCGAAATTTCTACATTTAATGCTTTGCACAAAGCCCCTAATGTATCACGTTGATACTGCATTGTTGTGTCATTATACATCCTGCGTACAGTTTCCTTCTTTAATCCTGCCATTTCAGCACATTTTCCAATAGAAATACCACGTTCATCTAAAATTATTTTTAATGTTGATTTTACTCTCATAATACTCACCTTTATCTTTCTTTTTAGTTTAAGTATATAAAAGTGTTTTTATTATGACAACGGAATGTGGTTGACAACGAAGCGTAGTCGTTTTATTATTTCTTTAATGACTACGTTTCGTAGTCGTTGTTTGTTTGACACTTGTAAGTGAAAGCGAGGTGAAAACGATGGCATTTGAATATTTAGCACAATACACAACATTTGAATCAGTAGCAGACATGGACACAGCAGTTGAGGAACACATTGCGGCTCATTACTATGACCTAACACCAGCTGAGCGTGCCATCGTTTTCAAACTTGCTTCACACTCTCTTAATTATCCTGGAGTGTGTCACCTGAAAGCCTCCACAATTGCTGACAGCTTAGAAATCAGCACTAAGACAGTTTATCGTGCTATCAAGAAATTAGAATCACTAGGCATTATCAAGAGAGAGACAACTACAAAGGTAAAGGGAGGACGTGGTGCAAACATCTATATTATTTTGCCTTATCAATTAGAAACGAGTGAAAGCCCTGTCAAGCATTTTGAACAAAATGTGGTTGTTACATTACAAGATGCTTATAACCAGGCTAATGTTGGAACAGCGGCATGTAAAGCGTTTATGAATGAGTATCAACAAATGCTATTTGAATTTATGTACTCATTGCCTATGCAGGACAATCTTAAAGACCAATTACACAAATGCATACTAGCTACAAAAATAAACAATATACGTGATTTTGTGAACGCTAAGAACGTTTTAGCTAACATTATCTGTGATATTACGAACGGTACTTTAACTGTAGCAAGAACACTTAGAGCCGTATTTGTAGGAGCATTTAACAAGGCCGTAGAGCGGTCTAATAACAAGCAATATAAATCATCATCTATAGAAGAAACGGTTGATAGAGAGCGTCCAGTACCGTTTTACAACTGGTTAACTGAACGGGATAGACCAACAGAAGTATTTTAATGAGAAGGAAGTGAGGACACATGAAAGTTACAGCCAAGGAATGGTGTGTCATGTCTGACCATAATAAACAATTACTATTAAAGGCGAGAGCAAACAAATAAAAACTAAAAGAAAAAGGAGAATGAGGATATGCAGGTACATTCACAACACTTAACTAATTTCAACCGTATTACTGACGTGGTACTGGATATTTCTATTGCGTTAGAAAAGGTACAACTTATGCAAAATGAGTTAAATGACGGTTATTTTGCTAAATGGGAACCAACAAAGAAAAAAGAAGAAATTTATTACGTAGCTTGGGATTATGATCGCTACGGAGTAATTGCACGGATTGGGGAAGATTATATATATGAGATGAAAAAGAAAGTCGAAGAATTAGAAAAAATAGTTAAAGTACTTAGAGATCTACAAGTGGATGAACCCTCAGGACAACCTAGCAAGACAACTGCCGATGAAATAAAAGCTTGATGTGTCTGATAGTTACGTGAAATTAGAGGCAGACTCTAACTTTAGGAAGTGAGAAACAAAGCACTTGCTACGGCAGGTGTTTTTGTTTTAAAAAATGGATTAGTTTAATATCTGTGAACAAAACAGGCATTAAATAAGCCTCTTTATTCATATATAGTGTAATACATCTTCTGTATTTATTTTCTGAAAGATGGAGATACTTCAATTAACTTTTACTACCCAAAAACCCTAATAAGTGTTAAATTTATATAGAAGGGGTATTTGTGTAACAAATATTCTCCTTTTCTTTTATATTAGAAAGGAGGTCACAGTATGTCATTACTATTAGAGGAGGCTACTGTTATGAAGAAAAAATACTTTAAAATAGCAGGTAGTATTCAGCAGTATTCGACAAAAAGAATGAGACCTTCAACATCAGAAACGAGAGCTCATATCAGACGTTCCCCATATGAAGTTGCACTAAATGCAAATTTAGATGATCATGTAAAGGCAGCTGCAATTAAGAGTATTCTTAATAGGAAAGCAGCATATGAAAATTTAGTTCATAGATGATTAATCGATTAAGTGTGCAAGAAGTTATTGGTCTACATGAAATAGTAGCCCAATTTGCACCCAAAGAAACTACAGGTGTAAAAAATTTAGGATCCTTAGAGTCTGCTGTGAATAAAATGGATGCAGGCTTTGGTGATTTTGAATTGTATCCTTCAGTTATTGAGAAAGCAGCTGCGTTAGTTTGGGGGATTACTAAGGCACATGCCTTTCATAATGCAAACAAAAGGACGGCATTAATTTGTCTTGACGTTTTTTTAGAAATAAATGGCTACCAACTAAACTTTGGGGAAAAAGAAGCCGAAGATTTAATTGTTGATATTGCCGAAGATAGATTCGGTAGTAACGAGGTAAGTCGCTCTCTTGTTGAATATTTATTTGAAAAAACAATAAAAAAAGAAATAGAATAGCTAATTTTTTTTCTTCGTCCCACTATTTAATGTGGGACGTTTTTTTATTATGCTAAAAACAAAAAACATTGAAGTAAATTACCACAATCTCACTCACCTATTCCTGTACACACGCTCACCGAATTTTATTAGCCCCAAACTAGCCCCACTTAGCCCCAAAAACATACTTCATTATGCTTTATTCTGCATTATTGATTTAACATATATAAGATGGAAACCCTTGATATGACTGAATCTAAGGCATTTAAAGCAATGTTTTGCATTCAATTAGTATTACATTGAGTAATATGTCTTTTTCTATGTCTATAGTATAATAATTCATTAAAGAAATGGTTGCGGACGGAGGCTTACATATGCTTGTAGATTTTAGAGTGAAAAATTGTTTGAGTTATAAAGATGATACGTTATTTTCAATGGTTGCGGGAAGTCGCCTACGAAAATGGAAGGATACCCACACAATCCAGTTTGATACACTTCGTCTTGTAAAAAGTGCATTTATTTTTGGCCCAAATGGAAGTGGGAAATCCAATCTTTTTACGGCTATTAAAGTATTGCGTTCCTTGCTTTTTAATTTTGAAAACTTAAATAATGTAAAGCAATTACGTCTACCCTATCAACCATTTAAGTTAGGAAGACAGCAAGACAAACCAACAGAGTTTATGATATCGCTTTTTTTAGACGGAGCTTTGTATGATTATGAAATACAGTATAATGCTTCTCAAGTTCTTTATGAACGTCTTGTGAAAACGAATAGGTCAATGAAGGAAGAACTGTTTGTCAGACAATGGGACGGTACAGAATATTCTTATGAAACAGCCCAAACAACAGCGCAGGAATTGACAAAGTACACACGAAACAATACAGCCTTTTTATCCGTATTGCATGTTTTTAATGATCCTGATGCATTAAAGATATTCGATTGGTTTTTACATAAAATTCTGTTTCTAGATGAAGCAAATCGGTTATCAAGTCATCCCCTTATTCGTAAACTTGAAGAGGAGCCCTTTAAAAAAGAAGTGATCAAACTTCTTAAAATTGCAGACCTTTCCATTCAAGATGTTACGGCTAGACGTGTGGAACGCAGAGAGAAAAATACAATTGGCTACGAGTTTGATACACCTGAGGTGATTCAAGAAGTAGATATTGATCTACATTACTTATCATTTGATGAAGCAGGTAAACCGATAGGGACAGAAACAATTAATTGGACAATGGATTCTAAGGGCACAGTACGAATGCTACATTTAGCATGTGTGATGGTGGATGCTTATAATAAAGGAAAAACCATTTTTATAGACGAATTCGACACAGCATTCCATGTATCGATTTGTGAGTTTTTAATGGCTATTATGAATAGCAAACGCAATAGCAGTAATCAATTTGTCGTGACGAGTCATGAAATAGAATTACTTGATCAGCCACTACGATCCGATCAAATTTGGTTTGTGAATAAAAGCTTTAAAAATGAATCGGAACTATACTCCTTATTTGATTTTGCAGATTTACAAAAGAAACGTGGGGATCTTTCTTATGCGAAACGGTATATGAAAGGGGAATTTGGTGCAACGCCTGTCATTAATGAGTATTTATCCGAACAATATTTAGAAGAAGCGGAGGTATCTGAGCAGTGAGAGTACGTCAACAAGGGAGCCGAACACTGCGTAAAACCATCTTAATTTATTGTGAAGGTGAAACTGAACGTATTTATTTTGAACAAATGCGTATTTTAAAGCGTTCTAAAATGGTTAGTGTCAAAATAAAAAATGTTAAACGATCAGCAATCAAGCTTGCCCAACATGCTTATCGAGATTCCAGCTATCAATACTTTGATGAGGTGTGGATTGTTTTTGATAAGGATGATCTAACCGATAAGCAATTAGAGGAAGTCAATCAATTTTGCGAGGAAAAAAATATTCATATTGCCTATACAAATGAAGCATTTGAATTGTGGTTACTGTTGCATTTTGAGGAAGTCGACAGTACAGAAAAATATCCCCGTGCGGTCTTAAATGACAAAATGGAACAGCACCTTGGTGTGAGTCGTTATTTCCGTCATAAGGCTGATGAAGCCATCATAGCCCCCATTGCATTACGACATGAGGTAGCGATTAAAAATTGCACAGACATGATGGCTCTCCGAGAGTCAGAGAGCCGTGACAATCCATACTGTAACATACATGAAATGATACGATACATATTTTAAGATTAGCAGGTTTTCTATGATCAAATAGAAGCCTGTTTTTATCTTTACATAATGCTTTGTCGAAATGAAGGCATGTTTCTTTTTCAAAAACATATAGTGTATATGGAGCGAAATCAGTACATGTATGAAAGGGGATTGCGTGGATAACTCAAAGTCAAATCAATCCAATAATGTAGAAGGAAACGCAAAGGATCATCAACTTGAGCCGTTTCGTGTCGAGAATGAGGGCACGAAAATGACAACGAATCAGGGACTAAGGGTGTCCAATGATGAAGATTCGTTAAAGGCAGGTGTTCGTGGGCCGACAATTATGGAGGATTTTCATCTTAGAGAAAAAATTACCCATTTTGATCATGAGCGTATTCCAGAGCGTGTTGTACATGCCAGAGGTTTTGCAGCACATGGCGAGTTTGAATTATATGAATCCATGGCAGAGTATACGAAAGCGAAATTTTTGCAGGATCCGAAAAAGAAAATACCTGTGTTTGTCAGATTTTCGACAGTGGTAGGGAGCTTAGGGTCAATGGACACAGCTCGTGATGTACGTGGGTTTGCAACGAAGTTTTATACGGATGAGGGAAATTATGATTTAGTCGGTAATAATATACCTGTTTTTTTTATTCAGGATGCCATTAAGTTTCCCGATTTAATTCATGCTGTAAAGCCTGAGCCACACAATGATATGCCACAAGCAGCCTCCGCACACGATACTTTTTGGGATTTTGTAGCCAGTAATCAGGAAATTGCACATATGGTAATGTGGGTGATGTCTGACCGTGCCATTCCACGAAGCTTTCGTATGATGGAAGGTTTTGGCGTGCATACGTTCCGCTTCGTCAATGACAAGGGGAGATCAAGATTTGTTAAATTCCATTGGAAGCCTGTGTTAGGTGTGCATTCTCTTGTTTGGGATGAAGCCCAGATAATTGCTGGGAAGGACCCAGATTTTCAGCGACGAGATTTATGGGAAGCGATCGAAATTGGAGATTATCCAGAGTTTGAGTTAGGCATACAAATACTAGAACCTGAGGATGAATTTAAATTTGATTTTGATATTTTAGATGCGACAAAGCTTTGGCCAGAGGAACTAGTGCCAGTGAAGAAGATTGGAAAGATGACCTTAAATCGCAATGTGGATAATGTCTTTGCTGAAACAGAGCAAGTTGCGTTCCATCCAGGTAATGTTGTGCCAGGCATCGATTTTACCAATGATCCACTGCTACAAGGTCGACTCTTTTCTTACTTAGATACACAGTTGATTCGATTAGGGGGACCAAATTTTGCAGAGATTCCTATTAATCGTCCGATTTGCCCTGTGCATAACAATCAACGTAATGGCTTTAGCCGACAGACGATTAATTTAGGTAGGGTAAGCTATCATAAAAATTCACTAGCCAATAATACACCAGCCACTTCTACTGCAAGAGAAGGTGGATATGTTCATTATGAAGAAAAGGTTGAGGGACGAATCACAAGAGCGCGTAGTAAATCCTTTGATGATCATTTTTCACAAGCAAGGCTCTTTTGGAATAGCATGTCCCCACCTGAAAAACAACATATTATTGATGCCTTTAGCTTCGAAGTAGGTAAAGTGAAGAGTAAATCAGTTCGTCAGCAAGTAGTGGATATGTTTGTCCATGTAGATAAAGCAATGGCTACCACAGTGGCAGACAATGTTGGTGTAAATCGTCCTAGCGGAGAGCAGTCCAAGGTAACAGCCTCTTCACCTGCACTGAGCCAAGCCAATACCATTAAACTACCTTATACACTGAAAGTAGGTGTCTTAATTGGTGATGGCTTTGATGCAAATGAAGTCGGGGAAGTATTGAAATATTTAACAAGACAAGGTGTACGCTACAGCATCATCTCTGATCGACTAGGTGTTGTGACAGGGAATAATGGTGTGCAATTAACGGCTACTGACACATTTATTACAACCGATGCTGTATTATTCGACTCGTTATATGTTGTTGGGGTAAAAGCAAGTAATCAGGCGAAATTCAATACTTATATCGTCAATTATATAAATGAAGCATATCGTCACTTTAAGCCCATAGGATTTGCTGCAACTGGCACAACCTTCTTCAATATGTCGAATGCCAATGTAGGACCAGGCATCGTGTTAGCGACAGGTAACAAAGATTTCCCGAAAAAGTTTGTAGCTGCCATTGCCCAGCAACGATTTTGGCAACGAAATATTTATTAAACAGAGCAATGAGTGTCGAATACCCGCGAAAGGGAAGCAAATACCCGCGGAGAGCAGTCGAATACCCGTGAAAGAGAAGTAAATACTATGTAAGTCAAAAGCCTTTCATTGAATGAGAGGCTTTTACTATGTCTGTCATTGCATTCAAAATTTGCAAATGATATGGTGGTACATGAGGTGAAAATTATGGAAAATTTTGATATTGCTATTATTGGAGCGGGACCAGGTGGCTATGTAGCAGCCATACATGCAGCAAAGAATGGCAAAACAGTCGCGCTAATTGAACGAGATAAATTGGGAGGCGCCTGCTATAATGTTGGCTGCATACCATCAAAGATTTTATTGGAGCATAGTAAACTTGTGCAGGAAATAAAACGGGGGAATAGCTGGGGAATAGAAGTGCCCAAAGTGGAAATTAATTTTCCTCGATTAATGCAGCGGAAAGATACAATTATTCATGAACTATTAACAAACATTGAGCATTATATTGTCAGCAATCATGTTACTTTATATCGTGGTGAAGCTTCAGTCGCAAAGGATTTAACAATTACAATCGAGAACGAGACAATAACGGCTACAGATATTATTTTAGCCACAGGCAGTAAACCCTTTGTCCCATCATTTGAAGGGTTAGAGACATCTACCTACTATACGACAGACACATTTTTTGATATAGAAGAGCTTCCAGAACAGTTAACAATTATTGGGGGAGGTGTAATTGCAATTGAAATGGCTTTTAGTTTAGCACCCCTCGGTACTAAGGTAACAGTGCTTAATCATAGCGAGGATATTTTACAAACGGAAGAGGCTGAAGCAAGACCGCTGATTCGAGAAAAAATGAAGAAGCTTGGTATTGAACTTGTGACAGATTTCCAATTTGAAAAATTTGAAGGCAATACCATTCATACATCTAAAGGCTCTTATACATATGAAAACCTTTTATTTGCAACTGGACGTCGTCCGAATACAGAAATTGCAGAGCAATTAGGATTAACTTTTGATGGTCGGTTAATCGCAGTCAATAAGCATTTTGAGACAAGCCTGCCGAATATGTATGCGATTGGTGACTTAGTGGGTGGTTATCAACTTGCGCATTCTGCCAGTGCGGAGGGAATTTACGTTGTTGATTATATTGTGGGCAACCAGCCAATACCAATTGATCAATCGTGCATCCCTCGATGTGTTTATACACATCCTGAAATTGCCACATTTGGTTTATTAGAAGAGCAGGTCAAAACGCCATATACTGTAATAAAAATGCCACTGCAGACTAATCCAAAGGCATTAATGGAGGGGAATACAGAAGGCTTTGTGAAGCTAATTTCATCCAAGGATAATGGTCAAATTTTAGGTGCTTGTGTAGTAGCGGATGGTGCAACAGAAATGCTTAATGCGCTATTAGCAACAAAAAATGCTGGTGGTACCGCTCAATCACTTGCACAAATGATTTTTCCACATCCGACAGTGTCGGAGCATATTGGTGATGTGGCAAAAGCTGTTTTTGGGAAAGCCATTCACCAATGATAAAAAGCTGTTGACATTCAAGAAATTTATGTTAAATTAATTTTATAAGAATACTAGGTATTTAAGTTAACTAGACATCTAGAGGCTTCTATTTTACAAAACGGTTATCCGTCGAATTGTAGAATAGGGGCCTTTTTTATTAACAATGATAAAGGGAGTGGGTAAGATGACAAAAGCAGTCATTATTAATGGAAGTAATTCAAAAAATTCAAGAGTTACGGCTATTCATGAAAAGGTGGAAAATCATTTCATTACACAAGGAATAGAGGTTCACTCAAATTATGTACATGAACTACCAGCTACTGATTTATTAACGGCGAATTTTTCAAGTAAGGAAATACAATCTGAAAATGAACAGATTAAGGAAGCAGATCTTATTGTCATCCTTACACCTATTTACAAAGCATCCTATACAGGTATTTTGAAGACTTACTTGGATTTACTACCGCAAAAAGCCTTGCTCGATAAGGCCATACTACCCATAGCTGTAGGAGGATCAATCAGCCATTTATTGGCATTGGAATATGCACTAAAGCCAGTTTTAGCTGTACTAGGAGCCACATCCATTACTAATTCTGTTTACATTGTGGATAAACAGATCATTCGTTTGGAAGAGGGTGGCTTTGCAATTGAGGAAGAGGCCATCAGCAGACTTGAAGCACAATTAGAACAATTGCAGCAAGTATTCATTGTTAATTAAAATAATAAAAGCGCATTTATAGGGGCATCCTATAATGCGCTATTTTTTAATTTCCTTCTGGATTTTCTTCATTCTCCACAGGTATTGTAGAGAGATATAAGAAAGCTTCATCTTGCAATAGCATTATTTTTTCTTCACAAATTCCATGCGATAATGGTCCAGAAAAAATGGACTCCCACCATGTTCCTGTTGTTGTTGTCATTCATCTACGCCCCCGTTTCGGTTTTAATATGTAGTTGTATATTTCCCGAGATGAAAAAACTAAAACATTTCATTTTCACATATGCCATTTCACCCCCTCGATGTAGAAAGAGGATTTTTGCCTCTCGATGTTGTATCGTATAGACAAAGATAGTTTGTTTCAAAATGAAAAAACTATGTATGCCATTTTAAAAAAGGGGTGCTTTATTGATGAATTTTACGTCACAAGATGTGGAAAATATGATTACAGCGCAACGTCAATTTTATTTTTCACGCGCAACAAAAAGTGTGAAATTTAGAAAAGAGCAATTAAAGAAATTAAAAACTTCAATTTTGAAATATGAGAAAGAAATATTGAATGCGCTTCACTTAGACCTTCGTAAAAGCGAATTTGAAGCATATGCGACAGAAATTGGCATTGTATTAGATAGTATTTCATATATGGTAAAGCATGTGGAAGAATGGATGGAACCAGAAGCAGTCAAAACGCCGATACAATATCAAATGGGCAAGAGCTTCATTGTACGTGAGCCGTATGGAGTTACATTAATAATTGGGCCTTTTAATTATCCATTCCAACTTGTAATGGAGCCTCTAATTGGTGCCATTGTTGGAGGCAACACAGCAATCGTCAAACCGTCAGAAACATCTGTACACACAGCATCCATTGTGAAAAAAATCATTGAGGAAACGTTCCCCTCTTCCTACGTACGTGTTGTTGAAGGTGAAAAGGAAGAAGTTACGGCACTTATTCATGCTTCCTTCGATTACATCTTTTTTACAGGTAGTGTAGCCGTCGGTAAAGTAGTAGCAAAAGCTGCTGCAGAACGTTTGACACCAGTTGCTTTAGAGCTTGGTGGGAAAAGTCCAGCGATTGTCGATCAAACAGCAAACCTAGAAGTAGCGGCAAAGCGTATTGTATGGGGCAAATTTACAAATACTGGACAAACATGTGTGGCCCCCGATTATTTACTTGTCCACAAAGTTGTTTATGACCGATTTATGAAAATTTTAAAAGAAACGATTCGTTCGTTTTACGGCAAAAATCCTTTGAAAAGCCCTGATTACGGTCGTATTGTGAATTTGAAACAATTCGATCGTTTACAGCAAATAATCGTGGAAGAACGTGATGCCATTACATATGGTGGACGAATGGATCGAGATGATTTATATATTGAACCTACAATCGTCGAATATGTAAAATGGACAAGTCCTTCGATGCAGGAAGAACTGTTTGGTCCTATCTTACCTGTTATGATGTATAATGATTTGCCACTTGCCATTCATCAAATTCGCCAATTACCGAAGCCTTTAGCGGCATATTTCTTCTCAGAACATGAAAAAGCAATGCAATACTTTTTAGAAGAATTACCATTTGGTGGAGGCTGTATTAATGATACCATCACACATGTTGGGAATTTACATTTACCATTCGGTGGTGTAGGTCCATCAGGCGTGAAAGCATACCATGGCAAAGCGAGCTTTGAAAACTTTACACACCCCAAATCTATTTTAAAGAAATCTTCCAAACTGGAGACAAATGTGCTGTTCCCACCATATAAACAAAAAGTGAAAATTGTGCGTTCAATTATGAAATAGCCTAACAATGGGGGTATCTTATGATGCCTCCATTTTAAGAATAAGTCTCATATGCATAGAAGATTGTTCTCTAAATAAACCTTTCTCGTTATGTCGAAAAATGCCGATTGGTGATTATAAATAAAAATTTGAAGAAAACATGATTTTTTGTTCAAATGAAAGCGTTTTCGTTGAAAAAACACAACTGAGGCATTTTATTTATCATGAAATAAGTAGTAAAATAAGTTCAATAGAATGTGGGGGAATTCATATTGTCGTTTTTTGTCGATTGTTAAGGGTGATGATATGAGTGTAGAGATTGATTGGAGGACTATGAAATGTATGCAGAGGAATTGTTAAGCGCATTACCTTTGAAAAAAATAATTGGCGTGCTGCCAGATCAGGTTAGCGATATCGTAGTAGATTCAAGAAGTGTGCAACCAAATAGCATGTTTGTTTGTATCAAAGGTTATACAGTAGATGGGCATGATTATGCGCAAAAGGCTGTAGATGGCGGCGCAACAATTGTTGTAACGGAGCGTGAATTACCGCTAGGAGAAACGATTGCACAAGTGATTGTGCAAGATACAGATCGCGCAGTAGGTTTACTAGCTGCAAAGTTCTTTGATTATCCTTCTAAGGACATAACGATGATTGGTGTAACTGGAACAAATGGTAAAACATCCGTAACAGGAATTATTCAAAATATTATGCATGGTATGGGCGAAAAATCGGCCTTATCCGGCACAATTGGCTTTAATTTAAATGGTATTTTATATGAATCAGCCAATACAACGAGTGATGCGTTATCGACACAACAAATGATTTTCCGAGCAAAAATGGAAGGCTGTCGTTTAATGACAATGGAAGTTTCATCACATGGGTTAGCACTTGGGCGTTTAGCAGGTGTTGATTATGATATCGCTATTTTTACGAATCTAACGCATGATCACCTTGATTTCCATGGTACGATGGAGGAATACGGCCATGCAAAAGGCTTATTATTCTCCCAACTTGGACAAGATTTAGAAAAAAATAAATTTGTTGTGTTGAATGCTGACGATGCTTGGTCAGAGCGGTATGCCGCCATGACACCATTTCCAGTGTGGACATATGGTTTAAAAAATGAAAAGGCTGATTTCCGTGCCATTAACTGTGAGTATCACGATTATATGACATCTTTTGACGTGGAAATGCCCGAAGGAATTTATCGCGTAAAAATGAATTTACTTGGGGAATTTAACATTTATAATGTATTGGCAGCCATGATTGCGTTTTATGGTCGTGGCTATTCAATGGAGTCTATTATTGAGCAAATTGAGCAACTACCACCAGTTAAAGGTCGGATGGAGAAAGTATGTTCAGATCTACCTGTACAAATTTTTATTGATTATGCGCATACGCCAGATGCTATTGAAAAGGCGATTGAAGCTGCACAACCTTATAAAAAGGGCAAGCTTATTTTCTTAGTTGGAACAGGGGGTAATCGAGATAAATCGAAGCGTCCTGCCATGGCTGAGAAAGCGTCAGCTGCGGAATATGTCATTTTGACAACAGATGACCCACGCTATGAAGACTATGCTAGTATTACAGGCGATCTTGCCAAAGGTATGCTTCATGACAATTATGCTTGTATTGGGGATCGTGCAGAAGCAGTGCGCCATGCTATTGAAATTGCTGAACCTGGTGACATGATTATTTTTGCTGGTAAAGGGCATGAGGATTATCAAATTATCGAAAATACAAAATTCCCACATAGTGATGCAGAAATTGCGATAGAAGCTGGCCGATTAAAATTCGTATGATGAAAGCTAAGTGATTAGGAAACCCTTTTAGTTGTAACTAGAGGGTTTTCTTTTTGGAGATTTCATGTAAAAAGGTTGTACGAAAGGCAAGTCTTCTTTTATTATTATTAAGTATGAAAAAAGGAGAATGACGAGATGAATTCAAATTTAGAAAAAGATATACTATCGCGTCGTACTTTTGCCATTATCAGTCACCCTGATGCTGGGAAAACGACGATTACAGAAAAGCTTTTACTTTTTGGTGGTGCCATTCGTGATGCAGGTACAGTCAAAGGGAAAAAAACAGGTAAGTTTGCAACATCGGACTGGATGGAGATCGAAAAACAACGTGGGATTTCGGTTACTTCATCCGTCATGCAATTCGATTATAGCGGCTCTCGTGTGAATATTTTGGATACCCCTGGTCACCAAGATTTCTCAGAAGACACATATCGTACATTAATGGCTGTAGATAGTGCTGTCATGGTAGTGGATGCTGCCAAAGGGATCGAGGCTCAGACTTTAAAGCTATTTAAGGTTTGTAAAATGCGTGGCATTCCGATTTTTACATTTATTAATAAGTTAGACCGTCAAGGGAAAGAACCACTTGAGTTGATTGAAGAGCTTGAAGAGGTACTAGGTATCAACGCATATCCAATGAACTGGCCAATCGGTATGGGTAAAGAGTTCCTTGGTATTTATGATCGTTATAATAAACGCATTGAACAATTCCGTACAGATGAAGCTGAACGTTTCTTACCAATAGATGACAATGGAGAGCTTGCTGTGGAGCATCCAATGAAAGTGACTTCTTATTATTCACAAGCAATGGACGATATTCTCCTTCTAGATGAAGCTGGGAATGCGTATTCTGAGGAAAAAATTCGTCGTGGGGAATTAACACCTGTATTCTTTGGTTCAGCATTAACGAACTTTGGTGTTCAAACCTTCCTTGAAACATACTTACAATTTGCACCGACACCTCAGCCTAGAATTACTGAAGATGAGCAGTTCATTGATCCTGTGGAGCATAATGAATTTTCAGGTTTTATTTTCAAAATTCAGGCCAATATGAATCCTGCCCACCGTGACCGTATTGCCTTTGTACGTATTGTTTCTGGTAAATTTGAACGTGGAATGAATATGACATTATCTCGTACTGGGAAATCCTTTAAAGTTACGCAATCCACACAGTTCCTTGCAGATGATCGTGAAACAGTAGATGAAGCAGTTGCCGGAGATATTATTGGTTTATATGATACAGGAACATACCAAATTGGAGACACTGTTGTAGGTGGCAAGAAAACATTCCAATTTGAAAAATTACCACAGTTTACACCAGAATTATTCGTACGTGTAACAGCGAAGAACGTTATGAAATCAAAGCAATTCCATAAAGGGATTTTACAATTAGTACAAGAGGGTGCCATTCAATACTATAAAACGTTGCATACAGAAGAAGTTATCCTTGGAGCAGTTGGTCAATTACAATTTGAAGTATTTGAGCATCGTATGAAAAATGAATACAATGTGGAAGTAAGAATGGAGCCAATTGGTTCCAAAATCGCACGTTGGATTGAAAATGAAGAGGATGTTAAAGAGTCTATGTCCTCAGGTCGCTCCATGCTCGTGAAGGACCGTTTTGACAATCTTGTTTTCCTATTTGAAAATGAGTTTGCTATGCGATGGTTTGCCGATAAAAACGAAAACATTAAACTTTATAGCCTTCTATAATCATGAAACACGAATCGACAATTTTGCGATTCGTGTTTTTTTGCAAGGAAAATTGACACTGTTTGTAGAATATATACATTATTAGGAAATGTAAGTTTCTTTTAAGGATAGTATTTCGCTAAAGGGAGCCTAGCTTATTTATAAAATAATATCCTTTTCGGCTATCATAGAAAGGAAGAGGTAGAAAAAGGAGTTTGTTTTTATATGAATATTAGTCATTTTTCCATTAAAAGACCCGTCTTTACGATTGTTACTATGCTTTTTGTCATCATACTAGGCGGTGTCTCATTATTAAAAATACCGATTACATTGATTCCAGAGTTAAATCCTCCTATTGGTGTGGTTGTCACCTCATATCCTGGGGCAAACCCGACGGAGGTAAATGAGAAGATAACGAAGCCATTAGAGGCTACACTTGCCACCTTACCTGGCATCAAGAAAATCCAATCAACCTCACAAGAAGGCTCCAATTTAATTGTGCTTGAGTTCAACTGGTCCACTAATATGGAAGTGGTCCAACTCGATATTTTACAGCGAATTGATATGACCCCACTGCCTCATGATGCTGGCAAGCCTAGTTTTCTAAAATTCGATCCGTCTCAATTTCCCATTATTCAGCTGTCTTTACGTGCGGAAAATAATCAAGTAGATGTACGTTTATTAGCTGAGCACTTAGAGAAAGAGCTGCTACGGACAGAGGGTGTTGCCAGTGTGAATGTTTCTGGCAAATTGATTGAAGAGATCCAAATAACATTAGACGAAGCAAAGTTAGTTGAAAAAGGCTTGACACAAACAGATGTGATGCAAATAGTTCAAGCGAATAATGTGTCGCTACCTGGTGAGCCTGTTTCAACAGATGATGGCAAAATGCTATCAACACGTATTGTGAGTACATTATCATCACCTGAAAGCATAGCCGATTTAATTGTTTCGGTGAACCCTTTAACGGGCGAATTGCTAACCGTTGGTGATCTTGCAACCGTCGAGAGGACAGAACAACAATCTCTTACAACAACACGTGCTAATGAGCATCCAGCAGTCCTTATGTCTGTTTTACAGGAATCTGGTGCAAATACGGCAGAGGTTTCGAAGGAGTTTCAGAAGGCCTTAGAGGCATTACTAAAAAAAGAACAGTATAAAGGAATCACAGCAGATATTCTTGTTGATCAAGGTAATTATGTAGATTTAGCAATTAGCAACATCGGCTCTTCCTTACTATTAGGTGGATTATTTGCGATGTTCATCCTATTTGTTTTTTTACGTAGTGTAAAGAGTCCGATCATCATTGGTGTTGCCATTCCTTATTCGGTTATTGTGACATTTGTGTTGATGTTTTTTGCGAATTTTTCCCTCAATATTATGACATTAGGAGCTTTAGCACTTGGAATTGGTATGCTTGTGGATAATGCCATAGTCGTTATTGAGAATATAGAAAGACACTTAGGATTAGAAAAGGACCCCATTACTGCAGCAAAGGAAGGAACAAAGGAAGTAGCCCTTGCGATTACAGCCTCCACTTTAACAACAATAGCAGTATTCATTCCTGTCATGTTCATCGAAGGATTGATTGGTCAAATTTTTACAGAGTTCGCCTTAACAATCTCGTTCAGCTTAATTGCATCTCTAGTAGTGGCGTTGACGGTCGTGCCGATGCTAGCAAGTCGACTTTTAAAAATGAAAAACAGTAATTTTTATGTAGAACGCAGTAAGTCCAAATTTTATCGGCATTACAAAAATTCAATTGTCTGGGTATTAAAGCATCGAATGCTCATACTAATTTTCACAGTAGTTTGCTTTAGTCTATCTTTATTTGGGCTGACTCGAATAGGTACTGAGTTTTTACCGCCTACCGATGAGGGCTTCACTTCTATAAGTGTCAATCTTGAAAAAGGTGTTGCTGTATCGGAAACAGAAAAGATTGTTAAGCAAATTGAGGAACGTTTGAAACAGGAAAAAGATGTGGATGTTTATGTTAGTTTAATTGGCGGTACACAACAATCTCAGGCACGTGGACAAACTAGCGCCAACCAAGCTGAAATGTATGTAAAACTTGTGCCATTAGCAGAAAGGCAACGTTCCATTTTCGAATTTGTGGAAGAGCTAGAACAAGATATACAGGGAGAGCTTGGAGAGCAAGCAGAAATTACTTTGAATGTATCAACAGCTACAGGCTCGTCACCACACACCTTAACATTCCGCTTAACAGACTCAGATGAACAAAGGCTACAGCAGACTGTTAAGAAAGTGCAGCAGGAACTTCTAGCGATTCAGCAAGTCACAAATGTCTCTACAGATTTAGATAATACTGTTCAAGAGATTCAAATTGAGGTTAATCGAGAAAAAGCAAAAGACTACGGTTTTGTTCCAGCACAAATCGCTCAAACCGTGAATCAAATGACAAAAGGTCAATTAACGTCCCAATTAATTACTGAGGACGGCGCAGTATTACCCGTTTATACAGGCTATGGACAGACATTTAATACTAGTATAGATGCGCTAAAAGCTATGCAGCTTCGTTCGCCAGCAGGCTTATTTGTAAAATTAGAGGAAGTGGCTACTGTATCTATACAAGAGGGTCCCGTATCCATTCGTCGTTCTGATCAAGCAGCAGCAGTGGCCTTTTTTGTAGATTATGAAACAAAGGAATCGTTGGGAGGAATTTCTGCAAAAGTAGATAAAGCATTAGAACATGTCAATTTGCCACCTACCACTCAAGTTGTGTTCAGTGGGGATCGAGAGCTTTATGATAGTGCAATCGATGATATGCTATTAGCAGTGATGCTAGCAATCGTGCTTGTTTATATTGTGATGGCGGCTCAATTTGAGTCATTTAAATATCCATTTGTTATCATGTTTACTGTCCCATTAATGATCATTGGTGTGGCGATCGCTATGTTCGCAACACATACTTTAATTGGTGTGACCTCTGTTATTGGTATTTTAGTGCTTGTTGGAATTGTCGTGAATAACGGCATCGTACTTGTCGATTATATTAATCAGCAAAAGGCAATGGGTATGCCAGCTTATGAGGCAATTTTACTCGCTAGCCAAGATCGTCTACGTCCAATTTTAATGACAGCGTTAACGACTATTTTAGGGCTATTACCACTCGCACTTGGCATTGGAGAAGGAACAGAGATGAACCAACCAATGGGAATTGCTGTAATCGGAGGGCTTGTGACTTCAACATTACTAACGCTGTATATTGTACCGATTATCTACAGTTTAATGGATAAAGAAACAAGAAAGATGCGCTAGATTCAAGGGGGAAAGAAAGATGAAGGTTCATTTTTTTACTGGTTTTCCTGGTTTCATTTCGAGTCAACTAATTCGAGCATTATTCCAAAAGAAACAGACGCAACAAGTGATTGCAATCGTGTTGACAGGTGAAATCATCAAGGCACAAAAGGAAAAAAACAAACTGATAGAGGAGTTTCCTGACTGTTCGATTCGTATCGTGGAGGGCGATATTACACTACCAAATCTGGGATTAGACAATCAAACCCTCAAAGAAATTGTACCGCAAATCGAAGTGCTTTGGCATTTAGCCGCAATCTATGATTTAGCTGTGCCACGTGATATTGCGTGGAAAGTAAATGTTCATGGGACAACAATGGTGAATGATTTTGTCCGCACCTTACCAAATTTACAACGCTATATGTATTTTAGTACTGCCTATGTGGCTGGTATACGAGAGGGACTACTGCGTGAAAATGAATTGATCCGACCTAAAGCATTTAAAAACCACTATGAGGAAACAAAATATGAGGCTGAGCTTCGAGTGGAGGATTTAAAATCAGAATTACCATTGACGATTATTAGACCTGGAATTGTGCGGGGGCATTCCGAAACGGGTGAAACCATTAAATTTGATGGCCCTTATTTCTTTTTAAACTTAGTGGAACGTTTAAAGGGTTTACCTTTTATTCCGTATATTGGTCAATCTACATCGACGATTAATGTAGTGCCAGTCGATTATATTTTAAATGCCTCTACTTTTCTGGTAAACGAGCAGGGTGCAGAAGGGAAGACACTTCATTTAACTGATCCAAATCCTCACCCTGTACAGGAAGTATACCGTACAATGGTGAAACTAGTTACGAACTCTTATCCAAAAGGACGTTTACCATTTATATTGGCGAAACTATCATTACAGCTTCCTTTTATTCGGAAAAAATTAGGTGTCGAACAAGAAACATTAGATTATTTAACATGGAATGCCACATTTGACACGACTGAAGCACATCATATTTTACAAAAAGGCGATATTACATGTCCTGATTTTATACAGACGATGCCAAGAATGATTGAGTTTTATTTAGCACATAAAGAAGATAAGAGCTATCAAATTCAGATTAAGTAAAGAAAAACATATAGATATTTTTGTCAGCTGTAAATGATAGTGCTATAATATTTGAAAGAAGATACCTTCGACAATTTGTCAAAGGGGAGTAGCTAACAGGCAATTAACTTTACCTGGTTTCACATTCGTCAAGACATGGTACTTACCATCGGGTGTGATAGTGAATGGCTCTATACGTATGACGTGTAGATTAATGTACCTTAAAGAAAATAAGGTATGAATTTACTTAGCGAGACCTTTGCCTGAATTAGGGCAGGGGTTTTTTTCTTTTTGTACTTGGATGAAATGGTCATAGTGGGTATATAGAGCTTAGAGGAGGCACTAGAATGGAAGCAATTTTATTACAATATGGCTGGGTATTAATTGTCCTAGTTGTATTAGAGGGGTTACTTGCAGCTGATAACGCGGTAGTAATGGCTGTTATGGTCAAGCATTTACCACAAGAGCAGCAAAAAAAGGCGTTATTTTATGGACTATTTGGGGCACTAATTTTCCGATTCTCCGCGCTGTTTGTTATTACGGTATTGGTAAATTATTGGCAAATACAAGCAGTTGGTGCTGCTTATCTATTGTTTATGTCTGCGAAAAATATATATGATTTGCGTAAACATAAGGATGAAGAAGAAGAACAAACTGAAAAAGCTGGAAAAAAGGGTTCTGGTTTCTGGTTAACCGTCCTAAAGGTAGAAGCGGCAGATATTGCTTTTGCTATTGATTCGATGCTGGCAGCCGTTGCAATTGCTGTAACTTTGCCACACTTAGGCGGATTTGATATTGGCGGTATCAATGGCGGGCAGTTTATTGTGATGCTCCTTGGTGGATTTATCGGCGTTATTATGATGCGTTTTGCAGCACAATGGTTTGTAAAAATATTAAATGATTATCCTTCACTTGAAACAGCGGCATTTCTAATCGTTGGCTGGGTAGGTGTGAAGCTGGTTGTCTTAACATTGGCTCATGAAAAGGTAGGGATATTACCTAAGGAATTTCCACATTCCACTGCATGGGAGTTAACCTTCTGGATTGTCCTAGTAGGTATTGCATTTGCAGGCTATTTAGTCGGTGTTCGAAATAAAAAATAAGTACATGAACGTTAGGGGAATAGTTATCACTATTCCTCTTTCTTTTTTTATGTATTTTTTCTATACTATAATCTATCTAGTTGGGCATCATATGTGGGAGGAGTTGTTAAAGTGCCTTGGAAAAAATCATCAAATAAACTAGTCACACCATTTCAGGTACTTGTTTCTTATTATTTTATAGCGATAGCGATTTCCTTCCTGTTACTACGGCTTCCAGGCGTTCATCAAGAAGGTGTAAAAGTTTCTTTTTTAGATAGTTTGTTTACGGCAGTCAGTGCAGTAAGTGTCACGGGGTTAACGACGATTAATATTTCGGAAACTTATACGACCTTTGGGCTTATAATGATTCTTGTTATTTTACAGTTAGGCGCCATTGGTATTATGTCACTTGGTACCTTTGTGTGGTTGCTAGTTGGGAAAAAAATTGGCATGCGTGAGCGCCAGTTAATCATGATAGATCATAACCAGTACAGTGTCTCTGGTGTTGTTAAATTAATCCGCGAAATTTTAAAAATTTTATTTGGCATTGAATTAGCAGGTACGATTATTTTAACGCTACATTTTACCAATTACTTTGATACATTAGAAGAAGCCTTTTTACATGGAATTTTTGCTTCTATTTCTGCTACAACAAATGGTGGTTTCGATATTACGGGAATGAGCTTACTCCCATTCCATGATGATTATTTTGTACAAATGGTTACCATGGTACTGATCGTATTAGGAGCTATCGGCTTTCCAGTATTAATTGAATTGAAGACTTTCTTACTTAATCGACGCGAGAATTTTCGTTTTAGTTTGTTTACTAAAATTACTACTTCAACATACGCCATTTTATTTATAGTTGGTGCGCTTGTCATTTTACTCCTTGAATCTTTCCATTCTTTTAAGGAAATGTCTTGGCATGAAGCACTATTTTCAGCGATGTTCCATTCCGTATCAACAAGATCGGCTGGATTGACAACTTATGATGTCACGACATTTAGCGAAGCAACCGATATATTTATGAGCTTCCTGATGTTCATCGGTTCTTCACCAAGTTCAGTTGGTGGAGGGATTCGTACCACAACTTTTGCCTTGGCCATTTTATTCTTAATTACCTTTGCTAGGGGAAGAGAGGATATTCAAGTATTTGGTCGAGAAATTCATTTAATTGATGTTTTCAGGTCATTTGTCGTTATTTTATTAGCCTTTTTCATGGTGTTAGTTGCAACCCTTATCTTGCTTATAACAGAGCCACAAGCATCCCTTATTCAGATTATTTTTGAAATCACATCAGCGTTCGGTACATGTGGGATGTCGTTAGGAATAACATCCGATTTATCAGTGATTGGTAAAATCATTATCATTATTTTAATGTTTATTGGTCGAGTTGGATTAATTTCATTCCTTTACACACTTGGGGGTGGAGGAAGAGGTAAAAAATCAGGCTTCCACTATCCAAAGGAACGAGTAATTATAGGGTAAATCTTAAGGAGTATATGATGCTTAATAGGAAATCATCCCATCATATACTCCATAAAAAGTATAAAAACATGAAGTTGTCATAAAATATTCAAAAAATTTAAAATTATTTTTCCTGATTGAACAATTCATTTTTTGGGTATTTTTACAAAGATTTAACAGTTTTTGTTTAAGTAATTTAGCCTATATTGATAAGGCTAGCTATGAATACTTAACTAACGGAACGAATGATATGGAGAAAGAACAAATTTTACAGTCTTTATTGTTACTTTGAGGATTTAAGAATGTTTTAAGTAAGAAAAAAAGCTAGTCCTGATAATTATTACAGGACTAGCTTTTCTTATTATTTAGAGTAGATTGTTGCAAAATAGGGCGCTTGACCGTGACGGAAATAGGTTAACAGATAGCCATTTTTTGGTACAATTTTGCCATTTATGAAATCTTGATAGTCAAGAGAATGGGGGATGATCAAGGTATGCTTAAACAACTCTTTTTCAGATAACTTAAAGTTAGCAAATTCCTCACCAGCGATAGCTGGATTTTCTCGTAAGGCATGATAAAGGGCCTTTTGTTGGTCTTCTGTTGGACGTTCATTCCACCATAGCTTCCGTGGTTGGAACTGCTGAGCCATTAAATAATCAAGCTGCATTAAACTCTGGACAATGTTTAAATTCACATCTTCAATAGTTTCTAAAAACATTAATAAACGGCGGAATAAATCTTCCAGCTGATGGCCAATACGAGACCAGCCTTTTGTTTCCCAATACGTCCCGAAATTCTGGAAGAAATCAAATGGTGTATCAAAGACCTCTGTCACTAAGTATTCAATCGTATGATCCATACGGTGATCATTCCAATACTTCTCAAGCACATCCTCAGCATGTTTAATGCGAACGATATCATCAAATGTTAGAACATTATTTGAAAAGATTTCGTAAGGAGATAGATCCACATAGGTATAGCCAAACTTTTCAGCTTCTAATCGAAGACCAGTACCGCGTAAAAGCTTTAAAAATCCAAGCTGTAATTCCTCTGGCCGCATTGCAAAAACATCATTAAATGTTTGACGGAAGCTTGCATAATCTTCCTCTGGCAATCCAGCAATTAAATCTAAATGTTGATCTATTTTTCCGCCATCTTTCACCATTGTTACGGTTCGCTTTAGTTTTTCAAAGTTTTGACGACGTTTCACAAGAGTATTTGTTAAATCGTTCGTCGATTGAACACCTATTTCGAAACGGAACAAACCTTTTGGTGCATTGTCATTTAAGAATTGAATTACTTCCGGACGCATAATATCGGCCGTGATTTCAAATTGGAACACAACGCCAGGTTTGTGTTCATCAATTAAAAATTGGAACATTTCCATAGCATAGCTACGACTGATATTGAAGGTACGATCCACGAATTTAATTGTTCGAGCTCCGTTATCCATTAAGAAACGAATATCCTCTTTTATTTTTTCACGGTTGAAGTATCGGACGCCCACTTCAATAGAAGATAAACAAAATTGGCAGCTAAATGGGCAGCCTCGACTTGTTTCAATATATTGAATTCGTTTACCTAGATAGGGAAGATCCTCCTCGAAACGAAAAGGACTTGGTAATTCACGCAAATCAATTTTAGGTGGCATAGCGTGAATCTTGACTTTCTCGCCCTCTAAATAACAGATACCAGGAACATCTTCCAGTAATATGTCACCATGGAAGTAGCGCAGTAATTGTTTAAATGAAGTTTCTCCTTCACCCATCACAATGAAGTCTACCTCAGGTATTCGACGTAACCAATGGTGAGAATCATAAGAAACCTCAGGCCCCCCGAGCAAAATTTTAACATTTGGACAGACCGTTTTTAACATTTTAATAACGTGAATCGTTTCTTCGATGTTCCAAATATAGCAACTAAATCCAACAATATCAGGTTTTTTTTGGAATAAATCTGATACAATATTAAAAGCAGGATCTTTAATAGTATACTCTGCTATAATTGGGTTAAACTCCGGTAAAGCTGCGCCTTTTAAATAGCGCAATGCTAAATTTGTGTGAATATACTTTGCATTTAAAGTAGTTAAAATAGTATTCATGCAATAATCTTCCTTTCAACATCCTATTGTAGCAGTCAAGTATCTGACATACAATATAATTCATTTTACCTATTTATTTTGTGAACGGTTCGTGAAATAATTTAAAATACTTAAATTTACTAAATTTTGTAATAATAGAATCGTGCGGTCATAAAGTATAGTAAAGACTCAAAATTCGATTTAGAGGTTTTTTACTCTTTTGAAAGGTTCGGTGAGAAAGTTGAAGCAAAATGATATTAATCAATGTTTTGGAAATCTTATGAAAAGTACTTCGTCACCAACACTTATACTCAATAAAGCAGGGAAAATTTTGAACGTCAATGAGGCTGCTATCAAACTTTTTAATCTTAATTTAACGTATATTGGCTATTTAGCTATGGACGAGCCATCTAATTTTAAATGGACTAAGTTCGTCAAACAGTTACAAAATGATTTACGTTCAGAAGAAATTTTCAATATTCGCACAGTTGGAAATGACTACGAAATGTTATCTTTCAAATGTTTTTACGATCCCAATACAGAAGAAATCGTTGCGCAAATTTCAACATTAAATGATGATGTTGCTCATAAATTATATGTTAGTCAAGCACATGAGAGAGCGCAATCTTTTAATGCCTATGATTACTTACCTTATGCTGTCATTGTTAGTGACGCTAGCGGTATTATTCTTGGGCTTAATAAATATGCAGAAATGTTTCTGAAAGTTGAAAATTCGCAGCTCCTTCATAAAGCGCATCAACATATATTCGATTCATTTACATTGAAAAAAGGACAAATTACATCCTACCTATCTAAACTAATGGGTGAAAAACATGCAAGCATTCATGTAGTCGATGAAACACAAGTGAGCAGAACTTGCTATTATGAAATTTCCAGTATCTTTGATGAATACAATAATATTATTGTCACTGTTATTAATGATGAAACAGAGAAAAAGCAACTTCAGCATAAAGTCGAGCATCAGCAAGCATTAAATGTTGTTGGACAGATGGCTGCGAGTATTGCGCATGAAATTCGTAACCCATTAACTTCTTTAAAAGGTTTTACGGAATTACTAAAGTTGAATGCTGATGATGAATCACGCATGTATCTCTCTGTTATTGACAGTGAGCTTCAACGGATGGAACAAATCTTATCCGAACTTTTAGTATTGTCCAAGCCAACAACGATGAAAGTGGAATTATTGGAACTGGATCATATTGTAAAGCAAGTCATTGAGTTTATGCTACCAGATGCACTTATGAAAAATATTATGATTCAGTATATTTCTACTTCTAATCAAGTATATATTGGCGGCAGCGAGAATCGATTAAAGCAAGTGCTGATGAACCTGATCAAAAATGCAATGGAATCCATGAATAATGGCGGTACGATTACCGTCGAAATGGCAACGATTGACTGTGCGATTGTCGAACTTATGATAAAAGATGAAGGTGTTGGCATGGACAGCACGACACTTCAAAACCTATTCCAGCCTTTTTACACGACAAAATCAACAGGGACAGGACTGGGCCTTGCTTTCGTGAAAAAGGTGATTGAAGAGCATGAAGGTGTAATAGGCGTTAGTAGCGAATTACAGAAGGGGACATGCTTCCATCTGCAGTTTCCAATTTACACATTTAATCAGATGGATACAATGGAAGTATCCACAAAAGATTCTGCTTATTTAGTAACATAAAGAGAGTAAAAATGGTTGCATAATGAGCAACAAAACCTTCTAAATCGTATATTGCTTTTGACAATGCTTTTCTAATGTCGCTATAATGTCATGTATAAAGAGCGAAGTGAGAGGAAAAGAATATGCCGTCAGAAGATCTAAAACAATCTTTAAAATTATATATTGTATTATCACGTGCACTAAAATCAATTAATGAGACAACACATCAATTATTTCAGGATAATGGTTTAAACCCAACTGAATTTGCTGTTCTAGAGCTTCTCTATCATAAAGGAAGACAGCCATTACAGCAAATTGGCAATAAAATTTTGTTAGCCAGTGGGTCTATTACGTATGTCATTGACAAGCTGGAGAAGAGAGGTTACTTATTACGAGTATCTTGTCCTGCTGATCGTCGTGTTACGTATGCAGAAATCACCCCAGAAGGTGAAGCATTTATGGGAGAGCTGTTCCCAAAACACGAACAGCATTTGCATGAATTAATGAGTGTGCTTTCACCAGAAGAAAAAGAACAAGCTATTATGTTGTTGAAGAAAATAGGCCTTTCTATAAAGGATTTATCTTATTAAAAAAGTTGTCTCATTGATTTGAGACAACTTTTTTTGTAGAAAGGGAAGGACGATAGACCATGTCTATCGTCCTTAGCATTTTATTATTTTTTAGATATAGTTGCTGCCATATTAAGCATAGCATCTGTTAAATCTTGTTCATCATTATCATGAATTGTTAATTTTGTAATGAGACCATCTTTTTCAAGAACAACCCCAATTACTTTCTCAGTATCGTAGTCTACAACATAACCCTCGATATTTTGAATATCTTTGAATGCAGCTAATTCATCAGCAGTTAATGCTACTGTATCACCCACAGCATTCATATAATCTTGCATAGTTGTTTTTACTTCTTCAAAGCTCGATTGTGAAGCTTCAATCGTCTCAATACGCATAAACACTTCATCATCATCATTTGACACTAACATGTCTTTACCAGGCTCTTCTTGTGTCAGTGTAAAACCAGGAAGCTGTTGTAGTTTATAGCTTTGATTAACACTTGCTGATTCAGTTGCCTTTTCTGTTTTATCTACACCATTTTGGACGTATTTCACATCCTGTTGTGGCTGTTTAGAAGTATCCTCTGTATTTGTATCATTTGATGCAGGAGTATCTTCTTCTTCCTCATTTGATTCACCTGCTGTATCATCTCCAGATGGTTTTTGATCGGCACCAGTATTAGATGGCTCATTTTGTTGAGCATCTGAATCCCCTGTTTTATCAGATGTATTACAACCTACAACTAATATGGCTGCTAGTAATAATGCAAGAATAGAAACTAATTTTTTTTGCATAAAAAACCCTCCTTTTCTAAATTAAACGTCAGTAAAGATAAAATGTTTCCAAATTTTAATGTTATGATGTTAAAGGCAACACTAAAAATAATAATAGTACAAAAACGACATGAGCTACAATAACAAGTGGCATACTTTTACGCCATTCATATAAGAAGCCCCAAATAATGCTTGTTACAAGTGCGGCAATGACACCAAGCATGAATCCGCTTAGGGCAATTGATATAGCACATAATACTGCGGTAACTATGACAGCCAACGTTGGGCGCATAAAGCGTTTTAACTGCTGTTGGATATAACCACGCCAAAATAATTCTTCACCTATGGCAACGATAAATACGAGTAAAACATAGTGCCAAATATTTTGTGGTCCATAGCTTGCTAAAAATTTTTGAACGGATTGTACTAAGTTATTATTAATATATGGAGCGAGCCAGTAACCGAAGCGAATAATACCATATGTGATGGTACCGTATCCAATACCAAAGAGTAAAAATTGCCATGTAGGTAATTGATCTTCAATGGAGCCAGCTAAGATGGCAATGGCAATACATACTAGTAGAGTGAATGCATACATGTACCAAAATACCGCTTGGTTAGCAAAGGTAAAAGCAAGCATGCCATAAACGAATAATAAAGAAAGGAGAAATAGTATTGTTTGTTTCGAATTTGTTAGCATATTCGACCTCCATACCTTAATCTTATCAAAAAAATAGTCCCTTATCATCTATTAAGACAAAAAGGGACTATTCAGACTATTAAGCTTCATTAGTATATAAAATTTTATAACGTTTATGATTGACGACCGTTTTCTCTTCAATTTCTAGGGAATCAAAATTCTCCATATATGTTAAATTAACAATCACCGAATTTTCATTTACCTTTTCTACAATACCTTGGAGACCATTTTTAAACTCGATAATATTTCCAACTTCAGCTATTTTCACAGACAGTCAGCTCCTTCATCGACTAATAATATACAGTTTGCATGAAAAATTGGTAAACGTAAAGCTTTTTTTAAATAATTCATAATTTATTACACAAATAATGAAAAGAGAGGAATAAAGTAAATGGAAAAATACGAAAATATGCTTAAACAATTACAAAATGGGGAAAGAGAAAGTATTGAAATTCAAAAGGAAGAATTTTACGAATTTCGCGAAATACTTGTAAGGCATCCATTATTTAAACATTTCAGAGGTGAGGCCAAGCAAAATGGACGGATTATCTATACTTATACTGAAATTCCAAGAAGTTAATTTGTCGAACATTGTCGTAAGTTAATGCTGTAAGAAATGAAATATAAATGTATAATAATGGTATGATTATTTGTGTGTGGAGGGTTGTATGAATGGTCAATCTACTCTTGAAACAAATGGAACAAACTCGTGAGATGATGATTCGCTCAGGTGTAGAAAACGGGTTGCAAAATGCAAAAACCATTCAACTGAGTCGCAGATTAGATCAGTTAATGAATACTTATTATAGACAGATGGCATTTGAAGAAGAAAAAGACCAAGAAGACTAAAAAGATTGTTCCAGTATTCAGGGTAAAAACATTTTAACATATATGTTTAAAATGCATTTCAATGGGGAATAACTTACTATGAACACAGCAACATTCTCATTTCCCCCTTTAGAGCAGTGATCCCCCAATCACTTGCTCTCTTTTTTTTGCTTATTCGGTATATATGCCTTACATATAAATTTTAGTACAAGTTGTGGGAAGAGTTTGAATTATTTCATTCATTCACCTAAACTGAAAAGATATAGAGTTGAACTCTCACTGAGAGTGCATACATTCTAAAACAAAGGAGCATGTACATATGACAAAGAAACGTATTGCATTTATTGGAACTGGTGTAATGGGTGCTAGTATCATTAAGCATTTATTAAAAAATGGTCATGAAGTAACCGTCTATACGCGTACGAAAGAAAAAGCAGAGCCTCTTGTTGCTTTAGGGGCGTCATGGGCAAGCTCGCCTGCGGAAGCATTTAGAAATCATGAAATTGCCTTTACAATGGTAGGCTATCCTTCAGATGTAGAGGAAGTATATTTTGGGGAAAATGGCCTTTTCCAAACAGCTGAACAAGGCAACATTGTCATTGATATGACAACTTCAGAGCCATCCTTAGCAATTAAAATTTATAAGCATGCTCAATCGATCGGTGTTGAGGCTTTAGATGCCCCTGTTTCTGGTGGCGATATTGGTGCACAAAATGGTACTTTGTCTATCATGATTGGTGGCGATCATGATACATATGACAAGGTATTGCCAATTATGAAGCAATTTGGAGGAAATATAGTTTATCAAGGTGAAGCAGGTGCAGGGCAGCATACAAAGATGTGCAATCAAATTGTCATTGCTTCTGGTATGATTGGGGTGTGTGAATCATTAGCTTATGGACTAAAAGCAGGATTGGATTTACCTACCGTATTACAATCGATATCGTCAGGTGCAGCAGGGTCATGGTCTTTAAGTAATTTGGCCCCACGCATGATGAAAGAAGATTTTACACCAGGCTTTTATATTAAACATTTTGTAAAGGATATGAAAATAGCTTTAGATGAGTCAAACAGAATGGGCATCACATTACCTGGACTAGCGTTAGCCTATGAAATGTATGAGAAATTAATCGCAGAAGGCTATGGTGATAATGGTACACAAGCACTCTTAAAGTATTATAAATAGTTAACGATTCAATTATGGATAGAAACCTGAAGCCCCCTTATAAATGGGAGACTTCGGGTTTTTTTATTTACTCTTTACCAAAAAGTTGAGAATCTAAGGAGAAGCTAGATGCTCCTGCTAAAGCAAAGTAAAGAGCGATGGCTCCTAAAGCTAAATCTAATTCATAACCAGCCAATCCATCAGCTCCGATAAAGCCGATACTAAGCTTTGCTGTAAAGATAGCCACGATCATTGTAATGGTTAGTAAAGCACCAAAAATTCTTGTTGCTAAACCTAAAATAATAGCAATTCCACCGACTAATTCAATAATCGCCACGATATACGCCATAAATCCTGGTATACCTAGACTATCAAAGAAGTCAGCTGTATAGCTGATACCGCCTTGGAATTTTTGAAAACCATGCACGGCAAAAATAATGCCTAGAACGACACGTAAAATAGTTGAACCAATAGTTTGCATAATAGAGTAACTCCTTTTCTTTTACTTACAATTCGTAACTTAGTTTATTTTTAAAAATAACTTTTGTCAAGTAACTTAATGTTTTTTTAGAACAGGTTTTTTAAAAAAAGTGATATACTGTTAAATAGGAACTAATTACAAAAGGGGGTTAGTCATTTGGATCAAAAAAATATTTGTCCACGTTTTGAAAAAGCACTCATGATATTAAATCATCGGTGGAATACCCTACTTATTTATCAGCTACTGGATGGTCCACAAAGGTATTCAACCATTAAAAATCAGCTGAATATTAGTAGTCGTGTATTAACGGAACGTTTAAAGGAGTTAGAGACTGAGCAAATTGTGCTACGTACAGTAATTCCATCCACGCCAGTCGTCATTGAGTATGAACTTACGGAAAAAGGTTATGCTATTGCACCTGTGCTAAAAGCCATTGAACAATGGTCCTCTGAATGGGTGACGATAGATATAGAATGATAAAAAGGTATTCAAGCGAGGGGCTTGAATACCTTTTTATCGTGTTGAAAAATAAATAATCATTAGAATTTTTGTGAAAGGTGAAAATGGATTTCCGTTGCAAGCTACTGCTCCATACAAGGGCTCGCCTATCTCGCTATCCCACGAGAGTCAAGTAGCCTTCCGCTTCACCCCCCCAAAATGTAATTTTTTTAGCAAAGGTTTTCAAATAATGTGAAGGTGTTCACTCCTCTTTATGGAGGGGGGTGTCATTACACATTGAAATAAGAGCCTATCCTCTCTCTAATCATATAAATAATGGGCTATTTTGTTCAGGAGAAGACACTTTTACAGAATGGTTGATTGGAGCGGAGCCAGCGTCACTCCTAGGGGATTTTAGCGTTACAGGTGAGACCCTGGAGCGAACGCAAGTGAGTGAAGCGGCTCATCGGACGCCCCCTGGAAAGGACGCTGGCGGAACGGAAATCAACCACCTTTTTTTGATTTACACGGAAAACGATGGGAAACGAGTGTTCAAGTATCGACCATTTGGCAGTTATTTTTCAGTGAAATTACTGTTATATTGTAAATAATATTAATTTTCTTTAAAAAAAGGTATTTTTTATTACAGAGAGAAATTAATTGATTATTATAGAGAATGGAGGGGAGGGTTTTATGAAGAAGAGTACAGCAATAGACGTACAACATCGAAGTCAATTAGCCATTTATTTATCTTTGCCGATACTTTCATGGGCATTTTATGATTTTGCGAATACAATTTTTTCTTCAAATATAAATACAATATTTTTCCCGTTTTACATGGATGAGGTTTTAGGAACGAATGAAGTCATGCAACAAGTTGCGAGCACCTTTATATCCTATGCAAATGCCATTGCAAGCTTGTTACTCGTTATCTTTTCACCACTTTTCGGTGTTTGGATTGATAACACAGGTTATAAAAAGAGATTTATTGTATGGTTTGCATCCATATCTATTCTGTTTACGTTTATGATGGGCATATTTGCGAATGTACAAACCAATGTCAATTACTCTGGTGTGCCTCTTAGTTTGTTTTTGGTAGTTGCAAGTTTTGTTATAGCAAAATTTTTCTTTAATTCAAGTTTAGTATTTTACGATTCCATGATGGGAGATTTAGGGACAAAAGAAGAGATGCCGCTTATCTCAGGGTATGGTGTTGCCATCGGCTATCTTGGTACACTTTTTGGATTACTTGTTTATTTGTATGTTGGTAATAGCGATTTTCATCGAGCATTTATTCCAACGGCCATCCTGTATTTACTCTTTTCATTGCCATTATTCTTAATTAATAAAGATACACCGATTCCAAAATCACAGCGGAAATCCTTAAAGTTTTTAGATGGTTATAAAGAAATCATTCAAACATTTAAAGAGATGAAGCAATATAAAGCAATCTTTACCTTTATGATTGCTTATTTCTTTTTAAATGATGCCATTGCTACAACGATTGCCATGATGGCTGTTTATGCGACAACAATTGTTGGCTTTAGTTCTGGGCAATTTATCGTTCTTTACTTGGTATCTACGGTGTCCACAATAATTGGTTCCCTTGCATTTGGTTATATTACGAAATCAATAGGAGCTAAACGTGCTATAACGATTGTTTCGCTTATTATGATTGTTGCGTTGGTATTCGCTGTTTTTGCCACAGCACAATGGATGTTCTGGCTTGCTGGTAGTCTATTTGGTATATCTCTTGGATCAATGTGGGTAACATCTAGGACATATATTATTGAATTATCACCAAACGAGAAACGTGGACAATTTTTTGGCTTATTTGCCTTTTCAGGTAAAGTGTCATCCATTATCGGACCAGCAGTATATGGAACCGTTACATTGTGGATGAAGGATTATGGTACTCTTGCTAGTCGCGTAGCTTTATCAACATTGATTGTTATGACTGTAGTTGGTCTATTGGTACATCTAAAAGTTAATGATAAAAATGGAAATAGCAAGTAGGAGAAATGTATTGCCTATGATACAATTGAATTATAAACAGATGTAGAGAAAGGAGCGGGGTTGCATTGGAACATAAAGGAATATTATTAGAAAGTGGCACAAATGAGCTAGAGATCGTTGAATTTGAAGTAGCAAACAATAAATTCGGTATCAATGTGATTAAAGTAAAAGAAATTATTCAACCGATCCCAGTAACATTTATCCCACACGCGCACCCGCATGTAGAAGGAATCATTCAATTACGAGGTGAGGTATTACCTGTTGTAGATATGCTACGAGTATTAGGGATTCAAGGTGCTGAGCGTAATCCACAACAAAAATATATTGTGGCAGAATTTAATAAACAACGTGTCGTTTTCCATGTAGATAATGTAACACAAATCCATCGTATTTCTTGGAATCAAATCGAAAAGCCTTCGGATATGTATCAAGGAGGAACATCACAAGTAATTGGTGTGATTAAACAGAATGAACAAATGATTCTATTACTAGATTTCGAAAGAATTATGGTGGACATCAATCCTGCTTCAGGTATTAGTGTAGAATCTGTTAAAAAGCTCGGCAAACGTGAGCGATCTGGAAAGCGAATTTTAATTGCAGAAGATTCACCGTTATTACGTAAATTACTATTCGACACGATGAGTGAAGCTGGTTATGACAACGTTGAATTCTTTGAAAATGGTCGCGATGCTTATGAATACTTAGAGGGAATTGCAAATAGTGGTAGTGATATAGCTGAGCATATTCAATTGGTGGTAACTGATATTGAAATGCCGCAAATGGACGGCCACCATTTAACACGAAAAATCAAAGAGCATCCCGATCTTCAAAAGCTTCCTGTCATCATTTTCTCAAGTCTAATTACGGATGATCTTCGTCACAAAGGTGATCAAGTAGGGGCAGAGGATCAAATAAGTAAGCCAGAAATTGCAGAGCTCATTTTACGTGTTGACCAACTTATTCTGTAAACACCATGGCTTACATGATACTTCACAATTTTAATAATGGGTATCCTGCAAGTATAAATAAATGAAAGTAAAGTCGGATGCCTTAATTAAGAGGGTCCGACTTTTTTGTATATGTCCAAATATTATGAACAAAATAAATTGTAGATGCTTGAAGGATGTGATTATTTGAATGAATTAAAAACAGCTATTATTGATATCGGCTCCAATACTATTCGATTAGTATTATATCAATATGATAATGATGAGGGACTTCGAGAGCTTGGAAATATTAAAACGGTAGCACGTTTGCGTACATATATACAGCCCTCAGGAGAGATGTCTGAAGAAGGTATTCAAGTGTTATCAGAAACTTTATTAACATTTAAAGCCATGCTTGAGGATTTTGAAGTAACCGATGTGAAAGCTGCTGCGACTGCTGCTATCCGACAAGCCACTAATCGAGATAAAATTATTGAGGAAATGAAAGAACGAACTGGTATCCAAATTGAGCTTTTATCAGAAGAGAAAGAAGCCTATTTTGGCTACGTTGCTGTTGCCTATTCCATGGGGACGAAATCGGCCGTGACGATTGATATCGGTGGTGGTAGTACCGAAATTACGCTGTTTGAAAATAAAGAAATTCAGCAATCACATAGTTTTCCTTTTGGGACAGTTTCTTTAAAGCAACGTTTTGTAAAAGGTGACATTATCAATAGTAGTGAAAAAAAGGAGCTCATTGCCTTTGTAAAAGAGCAATTCCAAACACTCCCTTGGATCCAGAATGTTGCTTTACCTATTATCGCCATTGGTGGTAGTGCGCGGAATATAGCGCAAATACATCAACAAAAGCATGATTATCCTATTGCCAGTGTTCATGGTTACGAAATGAAAAAGGGAAGTTTGGATGATTTAAGCTTATTTTTAGGGCAATTAAGCTTTCAAGAATTGAAACAATTGGATGGGCTGTCATCTGATCGTGCAGATATCATTGTACCTGCATTAGAGGTATTTAGAGTGTTGATGGAGGTAGTTGGTAGTGAGTCATTTCAACTGACAAAGCGAGGTTTACGTGAAGGTCTCATTATTCAACGGATTTTGCAAACAGATGCACAGGCATTTGATAAATACAATGTGTTTGAAGGAAATGCTAGAAGATTAGCACGTCAATATGGTCGGAGTGAAATGGAAGTTGATTACTTAATGCATTTGGCAGATCAATTGTATCGTGAATGTTGTCATTTAGGGTGCTTGCATTATAACCCAGAAGATTTACATTTATTAACAAAGGCTGCGAAGGTTTTTAATATAGGAGAGTATATTGAACTGAGCTCTTCAAGCCAACATACCTTTTACTTAATTGCGAATCAATCCATTGATGGTTTAAATCATTTAGAAAAAGTAAAACTAGCACTTCTTGCCTCCTATAAAAATAAGGATTATTTCGAACGATTTGCTGCTCCATTTGCAACATGGATGAGTCGAGAGGAATATCGCAAAATACGAGATTTCGGAGCGTTATTAAAATTTGTCTATGCATTAAATGTTTCAAAGCGCAATATCGTACATGCTATTGAGATGCACACGGAAGAAGATCATGTTCAGCTTGATATTTATGTAAAAAAGAATGCTGAGGCTGAAAAGTATCAAGCCAATCGACATAGGAAGCATTTAGAACGTGCATTAAAAATCCCAATGAAAATCAATTTTATTGAAGAAGGGTGGAACAATGGATGACAACTGAAGTAACGAAAAACGAGCTACATGAGGAAGAGTTTTCCGAAAACTACAATTTATTGTTAGAGGAAATTGCAAAGCCTCAATACTACAATAACCGCGAATTAAGCTGGCTTGCCTTTAATGAGCGAGTGTTAGAGGAAGCAGAGGATATTAATAATCCTCTGCTAGAGCGTTTAAAATTTTTAGCTATATTTAGTTCAAATTTAGATGAATTTTTTATGGTGCGTGTTGCAGGATTACAGGACCAAGTACGCGCTGGTTTTCATAAGCCCGAAAATAAATCTGGATTAACACCGAAAGAACAGCTGGCTAAAATCGCAGAGCGTACACAAGCATTAGTTCGTCGACAAACTGAGGTATATCGACATTTAATCTACGATTTACTGCCACAACATAATGTACATATTGCGGACATGAAAGATTTAAATAGCACGCAAAAATCATTTATCAATGAAATGTTTACAGAAACTATCTTCCCAGTTTTAACACCTGTGGCAGTGGATGCATACCGTCCTTTCCCAACTTTGCTAGGTAAAACCTTAAATTTACTAGTACTGATAGAGCAGGATGAGACAGATCTTGAAAGTCGTGAAAAAGTGGCGATTGTCCAGGTTCCATCTGTTTTAGATCGCTATATTAAAGTACCATCTGAAGAAGGGAAAACAGTTGTTGTTTTATTGGAGGATGTAATAGTAGCTCATATTGAAAAACTATTTTATGGCTATAGTGTAAAATCAGCGCAAGCCTTCCGTTTAACAAGAAATGCGGATTTAACTATCCATGAAGAGGGTGCTCGAGATCTTTTAGTGGAGATCGAGAAAGAGCTGAAAAAGCGAAAATGGGGAGTAGGTAGCCGTTTAGAAGTTCGAGTTGGAGAAATGAACGAGGAAGTGCTGCAATACTTACTAGATGAATTTGAAATAGAAGAATCCGATGTATTCCATATTGATGGACCGTTGGATTTAACATTTATGTTCTCTTTTGTCAAAGGTATTTCTGTAGGTCGTGAGCATCTAGAATATGAAAGCTTTATCCCACAGCCACCTTTAGATTTACAGTCAGACGAAAATATTTTTGAAAAAGCACTTCAACAAGATATATTTTTCCATCATCCATATGAATCGTTTGCCCCTATTGTTGATTTTATTTCTGAGTCAGCTGTCAACCCGAATGTGTTAGCAATAAAACAAACATTATATCGAGTAAGTGGGAATTCGCCGATTATTCAAGCGTTAAAGCTTGCCGCTGAAAACGGTAAACAAGTAACAGTATTAGTTGAGCTAAAGGCCCGTTTCGATGAAGAAAATAATGTACACTGGGCAAAACAATTAGAACAAGCGGGTTGTCTTGTGATTTATGGTATGAATAACCTAAAAACACACTCCAAAATCACACTAGTTGTTAGTCGTCGTCATGGCAAAATTGAACGTTTTGTCCATCTGGGTACAGGAAATTATAATGATGCTACTGCAAAAATCTATACGGATATGGGCATAATAACTACAGATAAAGAGTTTGGCATTGATGCGACAAATTTCTTTAATTACTTAAGTGGCTATACAGAAAAGCCTACCTTTAATCATTTAGTCGTGGCACCATTTGATATACGAGATGAGTTTATTCGTTTAATGGATGAGGAAATTGCCTGTCATAAAAAATATGGTAATGGTTTTATTCGTGCAAAAATGAATTCACTAACCGACAAGGATTTAATGATGAAGCTTTATGAGGCTTCGATTGCAGGTGTAAAGGTGGAGCTTATTATTCGTGGTATATGCTGTATTAGGCCAGGTATCCCAGGTATTAGTGAAAACATTACCGTAACAAGTATTGTTGGTCGTTTCCTTGAACATTCTCGTATTTATTGGTTCCATCATAATGGGGAAAACAAAGTCTATTTATCCTCCGCAGATATGATGACACGCAATATGATTAAACGTGTAGAGATTTTATTCCCTGTATATGCAAGTGAAGCAAAAACTCGTATTATTGACATAATGAATGCACAATTAATGGATACTGCCAAAGCACGTATTCAAGACTCTAATGGTAAGTATCATTACAAAGAGTTTGATCGCAGCGAAGATCCATTAAATAGCCAGGAAATTTTCTTGAAGGATGCATTAAAGCCTACGCTAGATGAAGAATAGAGCAAACACGCTACTTAGTGAGGGATAGAATGAAAAAATGTAGAGAAAGTGTAGCGCCATTTGCAGATTATCAACAGCTCATACAACTGAATCCATTTGATGCAGTCGCTTGTTTGAGAAAAGTTGATACGACAGCGTTTGAGGTCGTTGAATTTAATGAAAAGCTATCGTCATTGATTGAGCTGGAGGATATAACAGCCAAAAACGCGGAGAACTTTTTTACAAAGCAATGCTGGCTGCAATTGTCAGAACTTCTAAATCAAGAATTCAATAAACAGCATGTCCTAAAATTAGGTACTGGTCTTCAAGAGAAAACATTCGTGCTTCATGTTCAGCACTTTTCTGAATCAATGGTTGCCATTATTCTTCGAGCAACACCATTTGAAGAGAAGCCCTATTTACAATTCATTGAACAACATGTAAGTCCAGTGTTAACGGCAGATTTACAAGGTCGAATCATTCATCAAAATATTGCTGCTACTGCTCTACTATCGAGAGAGCAGCACAGTCTAATTGGACTAGATATTTTTTCATTATTAGAAAGTAAATATCTTAATGAATTCAAATTATTATTTACTAAAACAATTGAAGGTTCAGCGTTTGGCATGCCTAAATGTTTATTAAAGGGTCAATTGCTTAGTAAAGAGCCCTTTTATTTAAGAACGCATCCAACGTACTATAATGGTGAAGTTGTAGGTGTACACTTATTTGTTAAAGATGCTAATTCATTTATGAATGATCACGAAGCATTCTATTACCTAGCGCTGATGGACGAATTAACAGGTATTTGGAATCGAAAAGCTTTTAAGGAACATTGGCTACAACATTTAAATGATAAAAAACAGGAGCATAAGCAAGCAGCCCTTATTTTAGTTGACATTGACCGTTTTAAAAAGTTTAATGAATCCCTTGGTGAGAGCAAGGGAGACGAGTTGATGCGTATGTTTAGTCACAGGTTACGGGAGCTTTGCTACTCAAAATGTTCGCTATACCGATATAATAGTGATGAATTTATATTTGTACTAAAAGATGCAACTATCCAAAAAATTGAGCGAACTGCTAACTTGATCATGGACGTATTAAAACAGCCTTTTATGATAGATGGACAGGAATATTTTATTAGCGTGTCGATTGGGATTTCACTTAGTCCAGCAGATGGTAAAGATATCGAGACACTTGTACGGAAAGCAGATAAAGCTTTATTTTCTGTTAAAGAACATGGTCGATCGCATTACCGCTACTACCGTGAAGATATGACAGCCATTTTTCCAAATGAAGCATTGATGGAGGCACATTTACGTAGAGCGATCGAATTTAATGAGCTTAGTCTCCATTTACAACCGCAAATGGATTTAGCAAATAATAGCATCAATAGCTTTGAAGCATTACTGCGTTGGAATAATCGTAAATTTGGTTTTGTATCACCTGCACAATTTATTCCTATTGCAGAAGCCTCAGGTTTAATTATTGAAATCGGTGATTGGATTATTGATGAGGTATGTCGTTACCAAAGAGAATGGCAATCGAAGGGATACCGTCCTGTACGTGTTGCAGTCAATATATCTCCAAAACAGTTTAGAAAAGAAAACTTTGCGCGAAAAATTAAAACAGCTTTAAAAAAATATGATGTTCCACCTGAATTATTAGAAGTAGAAATTACCGAAAGTTCTATGACAAACGTTCATGAAACATTTTCGATACTTACAGAACTGAAGCAATTAGGTGTTTATGTATCAGTGGATGACTTTGGTACAGGCTATTCCTCCTTAAGTTATCTCAAGCGTTATCCAATTGATATTATTAAAATTGATCAGTCATTTATTGCAGATATAGCAAAGGATGACAAAAATGAAGCCATCATAAAGGCCATTATTTCAATGTCTCATAATTTAGGATTAGAGGTCATTGCAGAGGGTATTGAAGAACCAATACAAGTCGATTTTCTTAAACGTCATCGTTGTCAAAAAGGGCAAGGCTATTTGTATAATAAACCATTACCCGTTGAAACCATTGTACAACAATATTTTGTCAGCTAGAAAACAGGTAGCACTTTCATCGCAAAATAGATGAAGTGCTACTTTTTTATTTGTCGTTTTTAAGACCATTTAAGACAATTGCCGTAAATTGGGCCATCTCAGAGGCGAGGTCAAAATCTTCACTATGTATTAACCAATCATAAACATTGGCACGCATACAACGCTGAATAATTGATTGTATGGTAGTGGCAGATACATCTTGTCTAAATTCGCCTTGTTGAATGCCTTCCTCGATATATGTGTTCATTATTTGAAAAATCTTACGTTGGGGATTAATTAAATAATGATCCTGTTCTACTTGGTTTGTCATGGCAGCGGTATATACTGTACGTAATAAATCCTTTCCCACCACATTTGTTAAATACTTCATTTGCTCTTGATACACTAATAGTATTTTTTCACTTGCTGATAATGTACCATCAATCTTTTTTTCAACCGTACTATAAAAATGATCAAGTTCCATAAATTTTTCTAAAATAACATCATATTTAGATGGGAAATGTGTATAAAATGTACCCTTTGAAACATTGCAAGCCTTCGTAATTTGTTCAACAGATACATGTTCATAACCATATTTATTAAATAAATCTAAAGAGGTTTTCAATAATTTTTCACGTGTTTCCAATGCCTTTTTCTGTCTGCTTGTGAGTGCTCCCATTGTCAACTATTACCTCCTATATTAAGTATTGTGAAATATTTTCCATAAAAAATATTCTGAAAATATCGAATTTTTAATTGACGAGATGGATTTCTATTGATTATGATTTAATTGACCGAAGTCAGTGACCGCGGTCATTAAAATATCTTGTTATTAATGTTACTTTAAAAAATGAAAGTTGGCTAGTGCATCATCAAGCTTTTCTGTTGTATTTTCAAGAATTGGGGGAGGTCACAATGAAGGAAAAATTAGGTTTTATCGGCTTAGGGAATATGGGTTTACCAATGTCTATTAACTTATTAAGAGCAGATTATGAGGTGTATGGCTTCGATACAAATACAAAGGCAATGGAACAATTCGTAGCAGCAGGTGGTATCGGTCTTGAGACAGCTATGGATATTGCGAAACAATGTGATATTATTATGACCAGTTTGCCTACCCCTCACGTTGTAGAATTGGTTTTTCAATCCGAGCAAGGAATTTTACAACATGCAAAGAAGGGAAGCCTACTGATTGATTTTAGTACTGTTAATCCCGAATTGAATGATACGTTACATTCAGAAGCTAAAGCTTTGGGATTACGTTATTTGGGAGCACCTGTCAGTGGGGGTGTAATTGGGGCTGTCAATGCGACATTAACCATTATGGTTGGTGGTGACACAGATGATTATAAAAGTGCTGCTAAAATATTCGAAATAGTCGGGAAAAATGTTTATCACTTGGGCACATCTTCAAGTGTAGGAACGCGAATTAAATTACTCAATAACTTAATGATTGGCTTTTACACAGAGGCGGTCGCTGAAACAATTGTACTTGGCGAAAAAATGGGTATTCAGGCAGACACCCTATATGAAGTCTTAAGTAATAGCTATGGGCAAAGCCGTATTTATGAACGCAATTATGTGGAATATATGAAAAATGATAATTATGAGCCAGGCTTTTCGACAAATCTATTATTAAAAGATTTGAAGTTAGCTAAGGAAATGGCAGATGAAGCTGGCGTATCTCTGCGAATCGGTGAAAAATTGGTGGATCTTTACAGTGAAATTGCTCAGCAGGGCTATGGCGAAAATGATATGTCTGCTGCTTATTTAAGCTTAAAAGAAAAATGTAAACTAGAACAATTTTAAGAGGAGGAAATGGATATGACAACAGCGCAAGAGGTTAAAACATTAACACATTTTATTGGCGGTAAATTGGTTGAAGGGAAAAGTGGCCGGTTTGGGTCGGTATTTAATCCAACAACAGGTGAAGTCATTGCTAAGGTTCCCCTTGCAACAGTAGAAGAAACACGAGATGCAATCGAGCAAGCTCAAGCAGCATTTCCAACTTGGCGTGATACATCAGTGGCTAAGCGTGCAGAAATTGTGCTAAAGTTCCGTAACCTTGTTACTGAAAATATGGAGGAGCTATTACAAATCATTTGTACTGAAAGCGGTAAAACGATTGAAGATGCCAAAGGTGAAATTACACGAGGACTTGAATCTGTCGACTTAGCCATCGGTGCGCCTCACTTAATGAAAGGAGAATACTCTGTTAATGTTGGAGGTCAAATAAATGCCTATTCTGCAAAATATCCATTAGGGGTTGTGGCGGCAATTTCTCCATTCAATTTCCCAATCATGGTGCCTCTAGCACAAACGAGTATGGCCATTGCTGTAGGAAATGCGGTTGTTTTAAAGGCATCAGAGCGTGTGCCAATGACAGCATTGTATGTTAGTGAGCTGTGGAAGAAAGCTGGGTTGCCTGATGGCATTTGGACAGTGATCAATGGTGATAAAGATGCGGTCAACGAACTTTTAGAAAACCCAACTGTGCAAGCGATTTCATTCGTTGGATCAACACCAGTAGCAAAGTATATTTATGAAACAGGGTCAAAATATGGAAAGCGTGTAACAGCACTTGGTGGTGGTAAAAATAATATGGTCGTGATGCCAGATGCTGATCTTGAACAGGTAGCTAATGCCTTTATTGGAGCAGCTTATGGGGCAGCATCCCAGCGTTGTATGGCGATATCTACCATTATGCCTGTAGGAAAAGATACTGCAGACCGTCTAGTGGAGATCCTGAAGGAAAAGATCGCTAATCTAAAGGTAGGCCCATATACAAACCCTGATTCAGATTTTGGCCCTGTTATTTCTCAACAATCAAAAGAAGCAATACTTGCTGCAATTGATCGAGGAGAAACAGAAGGAGCTTCAGTAGTTTGCGATGGACGAAAACTTGACATTGTCAAAGAGTCTAAAGGATTTTATGTAGGACCTACATTATTAGATCATGTAAAGCCAGGCATGGAAGTTTATGAGCAAGAAATATTTGGCCCAGCTCGTAATGTTGTTCGTGTTGAGTCATTGGAGGAAGCTATTGCACTTATAAATAAGCATGAGCTAGGTAATGGTGTCACAATCTTTACCAATGATGGACTAGCAGCTCGAAAATTTACAACAGAAATTGATGTTGGCATGGTAGGTGTCAATGTACCAATTCCTATTCCAGTTGGCTATCATAACTTCGCTGGTTTTAAAGGCTCTCGTTTTGGCGAGGGGCATATGTTTGGCCCAGATCAAGCACGATTCTTTACAAAAACAAAGACAATTTCAGAGCGATGGATGGCAGGCAATGCATCCACAGCATCAACATTTGCATTCCCTAGCAATAACGACTAATAAAACCAAGAGCTGTAGAGACATACAGCTCTTTTTCTAAAAAAGAGGGAGGGATGTAGTTTGCAAGGAAAAACGGTTTTTATTACAGGGGCAGCTCGTGGTATCGGCCTTGCCATGGCACAAGCATTTGCTGAGCAAGGAGCTAATGTAGTGATTACGGATAAAAATGAACAGCTTTTAGAGGAAGCCGTCTCACAAAACCCCTCTTTAACTTCCTTTATATGTGATGTGACAGAAGAACAAGCCATACGAGAAGCCATTGATTTTACGATTAAAAAATTCTCAACATTAGATATTTTAATCAATAATGCAGGATTTCAACATGTATCGCTTATTGAGGATTTTAAGACAGAAATTTTTGAGGCTATGCAAAAAGTAATGGTGGTTGCCCCATTTGTGGCGATGAAGTATGCGTTACCACATATGAAGAAAAATCAATTTGGTCGTATTATCAATATGGCATCCATCAATGGCGTGATTGGCTTTGCTGGTAAGGCTGGTTACAATGCAGCAAAGCATGGTGTAATTGGACTTACCAAGGTAACCGCACTTGAGGTGGCCACGGATGGAATCACGGTTAATGCCATCTGTCCGGGGTATGTTGATACGGAATTAGTACGTAATCAGTTTATGGATTTAGCAAAAACACGAGGTATTCAAGTGGAGGAAGTACTTGAACAAGTGTTATATCCACTTGTACCGCAAAAACGTTTACTTGATGTCTCGGAAATTACAGGGCTTGCATTATATTTAGCAAGTGATGTAGCAAAGGGGTTAACCGGTCAAGCCATTCTATTAGATGGTGGCTATACAGCTCAATAGCTTAGGAGGGAAAATATGATTCAAACAAAAACCATCTTTACCGTTCATTCACCAGGAACGATTGTGTATGGTCGTGATTCATTTGAAGAAGTAGGAGAGTATGCAAAAAAACTAGGCTCCAAGGCATTAATTATTAGTGACCCAATCATGGACGGCTTAGGCTTTGTCAAGCAATGCTATACGCTGTTAAAGACCCAAGGGATGGAAGTCGTTTCATATTTAGGGGTGACAACAGAGCCGGTTGATACGTATGTAGCAGAGGGCTTGCAGCTTTTGCAGAAAGAAAACTGTGATGTCATTATATCTGTTGGTGGTGGTAGCTGTATTGATACGGCAAAGGCGATTGCAGTAGTGGCTACAAACGGCGGCTACATAGGAGATTATATGAAAATGGCAAAGGTTGCAGCTTATCCGCCAATTCCACACATTGCGATACCAACGACAGCGGGTACAGGCTCTGAAGCAACAGATGCAACTGTTATTACCAATACAAAAAGTGATGTAAAAATGATGATTAAGCAACCAGCTTTTATGCCAACTATTGCGATTGTGGATCCTATTTTAACGATTACTTCACCTCCTGCAATTACCGCAGCAACGGGAATAGATGCATTGAGCCATGCCATTGAGAGCTATTTATCGCGCTTAGCTCACCCCTATTCGAATGTGCTGGCCTTATCTGCCATGGAATTAATCGTTAATAACATGATAAAGGTTTATGAACATGGGGATGATGTTGATGCGAGGGAAGCCATGTCATTAGGTTCGATGCAGGCAGGGCTGTCATTTTCAAATGCTTCTGTTGCCCTCGTACATGGAATGTCGCGTCCGATTGGTGCACTTTTCCACGTACCACATGGCATCTCCAATGCGATGCTTTTACCAGCTGTACTAGACTATTCAAAAGAAGCTTGTATAGATCGATTAGCAGATTTAGGACAGTTTTTTAATAAAACAAAAGAAAGTTTATCACAAGAAGAGCTTGCTCAGCTTGCCATTACGTCCATTAAAGAAATGTGTAAGCATATGAAGATAGGCAATTTAAAGCAATGGGGAATAGAGGAGCATGCTTATTATCAGGCCATACCTAAAATGGCTGAGGATGCTCTTGCAAGTGGTAGCCCTGGGAATAATCCGAAGATACCAACCAAAGAAGAATTAATGGAGCTATACAAAATGGCCTATACGTATGAGTTTTAATAATATAAGAGAGCTATTCAAACTAATGAATGGCTCTCTCTATGTTGTTGGAAAAAGATCATGTCACTAGTAGAAAAAGACCTTTTGGCAAGGCGAGGGGGTGATTTCTGTTCCGCCAGCGTCCTTTCCAGGGGGCGTCCGATGAGCCGCTTCACTCACTTCCGCTCGCTCCAGGGTCTCCTCTGTGACGCTAAATCCCTTAGGAGTGACGCTGGCTCCACTCCAATCAACCATTCTGCAAAAGTGTCTTTTCCTCTTTCATACTAGCAGTAGGGAACAAAATCGCCCATTATTTGTATGATTAGAGAGAGGATAGACTCTTATTTTCAATGTGAAGAATTATTAATCACAACAACTATCAATAAAATGAGTAGTGGGCACTTTCAATTTATTTGTGTGGATTAATGCGGAAGGCTGCTTGACGCTCGCCCACAGGAAAGCAAGTAGCCTGCAACGGAAATCCATTTTCACCTTTCACAAAAATTCTATTGATGGTTTTGTTTTTCAACACTATGTAGGGAGCTGTTCAAACTAATGAATAGCTCTCTTATATTTTTTTAGAAAATAAACTAGCAATCTATAGAATTAATATGACATATTCGAGAATATATAGTAAAATTTTAGTGAATCATCATTCATTTTTAACAAAGGGGGAAATGGAATGTTGCAAGGGAAGACTATTATTATTACGGGTGGATCAAGTGGCATGGGGCTGTATATGGCTAAGCAATTCGTCACTGAGGGAGCTAATGTTGTCATAACGGGACGTAACGAAGAACGATTAGCAGAGGCAAAGAAATTTATAGCGGAGGCTGGTCCCTCTATCGAGACATTCCAAATGGATGTACGCGTACCTGAGCATGCTGAGGCTATGCTCGCATTTGCTGTAGAAAAATTTGGTCAAGTGGATGGGCTTGTGAATAATGCTGCAGGTAACTTTATTGTACGTGCAGAAGATTTATCACCGAATGGCTGGAAGGCTGTCGTGGATATTGTATTAAATGGTACATTCTACTGTTCTTCAGTAGTCGGCAAGTATTGGATTGAGCATAAAATCAAGGGGTCTATATTAAATATGGTGGCGACTTATGCTTGGAATGCGGGCGCTGGTGTGATCCATTCTGCTGCGGCCAAAGCGGGGGTACTATCATTGACAAGAACGCTAGCTGTCGAGTGGGGAAAACAGTATGGAATTCGTGTTAATGCGATTGCACCAGGTCCAATCGAGCGTACTGGTGGAGCCGATAAGCTTTGGGAATCAGAAGCAGCGGCAGCTCGTACACTAGATTCTGTTCCGCTAGGTCGTATAGGAACACCGGAAGAAATTGCTGATTTAGCTACGTTTATGATGTCTAACAAAGCAAGTTATATGAATGGAGAATGTGTGACATTGGATGGTGGGCAGTGGCTCAATCAATATCCATTCTAAAAATGTTTGCATAACAGAGAGCTGGGTTGACGCATACTAAGGGTAAAGAAAGGAGTTTTGCCAATGGGTATGTGGTTAATACCAGCAATTATTGCCATTGTGATCATTTCTGCTATTTCGTTTGTCTATACGCTAAAAATAGCCAAAATGACTTCTGAACGGAAATCTGAAAATGATACCCCGATTTCAGAAACAGTTGAAGAGTATGCAACGATGTTGAACCCAATTGTTTGGGTCTATGCAATTTTTTTGCTTTTTTTAGGAATCATGATTTTTTATTACTGGAGTAAGGCTGGCTACTAGATAGAAACCATCTTCATTCAGTCATAAAAAGCTTGACTGAATGAAGATATACTAAGTTTTTGCTGTATGGGCTAAAATAATTCATTGTTCGTGAAAAACTCTTCTCGGCCTGGTCATGGTCATACATAGAAAAGTTGTGATATGATGAAAGGGAAGGACTGTTCTACACAGTGAGGACAGAAAAGGAGAAGAAGTTCATGATTTCAACTAACAGCAAAGACTTATTAGCAATGCCAATTAGTGAGTTTATCATTTCCTCTGAAAAAGTTGCGCATGTACAAATTGGAAATAGTGCGGAACATGCACTCCTTGTACTAACACGTACAGGGTACTCGTCCATACCTGTATTAGATTTGAAATATCGACTTCAAGGTTTACTAAGCATGAAAATGATTACCGAATCGATTCTTGGACTTGAGCATATAGAATATGAAAAGCTACCTGATATTAAGGTTGACACTATTATGGAAAAAGAGATCGCTGTATTAAAGCTGACGGATACTTTCCAGCGTGCTTTGGATTTAGTCATTAACCACGCTTTTTTATGTGTAGTGGACGAAGATGGTACATTTGCAGGGATATTAACAAGACGTGTTATTTTGAAGCAATTGAAAAAATATATTTATCAAAAAGAGTAGTAGCTTAAGAGGGAACTCAGATGAAAATCATGAGGCCCTCTTTGCTTGTATTGGAGGTTTATTGTTTGATGGCAACAGAAGCAGAAATTTTAAAAATTTTAGCTGAAGAACGTAATATGCGGAAAGCAGCAGAACGTCTATTTTTATCCCAACCAGCCCTTTCACAACGATTGCAAACGATTGAAAAAGACTGGGGTGCACAGTTATTTATTCGCTCACAGAAAGGTCTTACAGCAACACCCGCTGGCGAACAGGTGATAGCCTATGCAAAGGAAATGCTGGCTAAAAAGGAAGAGATTTTTGAAACCATACAATCCTTAACAACAAAAGTAAATGGGACATTGAAAATTGCCTGTGCATCGATCGTTGGTCAAAACTGGCTACCAAAAATCTTGAAGGATTTTGTAGCAAAATATCCTGAGGCTAAAATATCCCTGATGACGGGCTGGAGTTCTGAAATTGTGAAAGCACTTTATGAGGGCGAGGCACATGTAGGCATTGTACGAGGCCAGGTTGACTGGAAAGGAGAAAAGATCCACCTTTTCAGAGATACTCTATATTTAGTGGACAAAGAGGTTAAAACAATTGAAGATGTGTTAAAGACAGACCGTCCATTTATTCAATATAAGAGTGATTCCAACTATTATCAAGAAATTCAACAATGGTGGCAGCAGCATTTTGCTTCAAATCCTAGAAAACAAATTTTAGTGGATCAAATTGAAATTTGTAAGCAAATGGCTTTAAATGGTATCGGTTATGCGATCTTACCTTCTATTACGTTAAATGACCACGACGGCATTCATAAAATACCTCTGACAAATAATGAAAAGGAATTTGGACTTACACGTGATACTTGGCTAATTGGCTACGAATCCTCCTTTGAATTGAGACAGGTAGAGGCTTTTGTTGAAGTGGTGCAGGATCATGCACGGTGTTTGTTTGATTATACTAAATAGAAAATCAGGCAGCTCTAGGTTGTTTTGGAGCTGCCTTTTTGCATTGTAGAATTCTTAAGAGTTTATGAATATTCATGAAGATATCATAAGAAATGGAACAAAATGCAATCTAAATCGTATAATTATGTAACCATCTATTTACATAAAAAGGGGTTGAGCTTTTGAAAAAGACAAAATGGACGGCACTGACCTTACTAGTTATGCTTGTAATGAGCTTTATCTTGCCTACAACACAGGCGAGCGCTGCTGCTACGCTAGAGGTCAAAGCAACAGCAGGTATTTCAGGAAAAGCGAAATATCAATCAGTAGTGCCACTACAAGTTACAGTGAAAAATAATGGAGCTGACTTTTCTGGAGATATGGCGATCAATTCAGCCAACTCTTATGAGGCTGCTTCAGCACTCGTCGTTCCAATTGATATAGCAGCAGGAGAGGAAAAGACATTTACTTTCTATCTAAATGGTTTAGCTGACTATAGTTATTCGGACACAGATTTATTTGCCTTTTATGAGGGAAACATTGAAAAAGGAAAAAAGATTGCCTATAAAGGAACAAAGCGTCTGCAATCAAATTTTTTAGATCCCTCATCAACATTCATTTATACATTAACAGATAAAAGTGATCGACTTTCAGCGCTATTACGTTTATCAACATTTGTAGCTCAAAGCAATGTGGAAGTATTCAATATCAATCAATTAAAAGATTATACACTTCCAGAAGATTCACAAGGACTTGCTATGGCCAATGTTATTGTTGTAGATGAAGTGGCGATTGCTGATTTAACACAGAAACAACAAGAAGCATTACTTAAATGGGTACAAGATGGTGGTACCTTACTTCTAGGTGCTGCTGACCAAATCGATGCAACTGCAGGTATTTTTAAAGAATATTTACCTTTGTCATTATCACAAGAAATGACTTCGATTTCTGCAGAAGCTTTAACTAAACTGTCAGGAGGCGGCATTTTTACTCAGCCGATTTCGATTTACTCAGCTACTAGTAGTGAAGGAAGCTTACCTGTATTAACAGAAAATAATGCAGTGTTAGCAGCAAAGAAAAAAGTGGGTAGCGGGGAAGTTATTCAAACAACCTTCTCTTTAGGTGATCAACCACTCGCTTCTATGGATGGCTATGCAGCACTTTTAGCTAAAGTGATCAATATTCAAAGTATTTCACAGCAAGGGATGATGAGACAGGGGCAATCTCCTCTCGATCAAATCTCTTATGAGCTTCGTAACATTAACGAATTATTTCCATCCTTCGAAGTATCTGTGAGCTATATGCTAATTGTCATTATTCTTTATATTTTAATTATCGGGCCAATGCTTTATTTTGTCTTGAAAAAAGCGGACAAGCGTGAGCATGCATGGTGGATTATTCCGTCCATCTCTGTTGTCCTTTCCATTGTTCTCTTTATTGTCGGAGCGAAGGATCGTATTGTTCAGCCACAAGTGCAACAATCTGCATTCTATAAAGTAAATGAAGATAGTAGTGTAAATGGCTATTATGTAGAGTCCATTCTAACGAATCGCAGTGGGGATTTTGTAGTCAATGCTGATCAAAATACAACTGCCGTTGCATTAAGAAATTACAATAATTTCACAGGCACGATGGGGCCATTACATGAATCTTCCTATATAAAAGAAAACGCTAGCGGTTCAACGCTAACATTACGTGATTTAAGCTACTGGTCTGTGCAGTCCTTTGGTGGAAAAACATCAGCACAAAATATTGGCAAGATGGATATAGATATAACACTGAAAAATGAAAAACTAACAGGAACAGTTAAAAATAATTTCCCGTTCGCATTAAAAGATGTCACATTAATCTCTGGTGTGAAAGAAGTAAAACTGGGTGATATTGAAGCAAACGGAACATTACAGATCAATAAGGAACTGAAAACAACGGTTCTTCAAAAACCATCTATCTTCAATAATTATAATTATAGTTACCCATCGAAAAAGGGTGAGGTAGACCCAATGCGTATTGAACGAATGAAAACATTAGCATTGCCGCTTGTAGAAAATGATAAACAGCCAATACTTACTGCTTGGACAGATCAAGCTATTGTAGGGGTTGAATTAGAAACAAGTGCCAATATGTCACCGATTACGATGCTTGTTCAGCCATTTAAAGGAAAAGTAGAGCTATCAGGTCCATTTACAATGAAGCGCAACAACTTCTCGTATACAGTAGAGCCACTATCAGCAAATGGGTATTATGAAAAGATCGAGGAAGAATTGAACAAATGGTACCTATCTGAAGGGTTGTACGAAGTAACGATGGCCATGCCAGATCAATTTATGGATGTTATTAAATCATTTAATGAGCTGACAATTTCTAATAAGGATGTCGCACGTATGCAGCTTTCCATTTGGAATAATGAAACGAATGTATATGAGCCATTGGTTGATACAAAGCAAGTGTTTACTGATAAAATTTCAACTTACTTTAATCAAGAAGGAGAGCTTCGCATTGAATTAAAGTATGGTCCCGATCCATCAGGGGAACAAACGAAGTTACCAGACATAGAGCTGAAAGGAGTGGCAAAATAATGATTGAAATTCGTGATTTAACGAAACGGTATGGCTCCTTTACAGCACTAGATCATTTAAACTTATCTTTAGAAGAAGGCGTTGTATTTGGATTTGTTGGCGCCAATGGAGCAGGTAAATCAACAACCTTCTCTATTTTAGCTACACTATTGTCACCGACTTCAGGTGATGCTCTAATAAATGGCAAAAGTGTAGTGAAGGAACCAAAAGAAGTTCGTAAGCAAATTGGTTATATGCCCGATTTCTTTGGTGTATATGATCAGTTAAAAGTAGATGAATATTTAGATTTTTATGGAGCGAGCTACGGTATCCAATTAGCAGAGCGTCAAGTGTTAATTCCACAACTATTAGAACTAGTGAATTTAACAAATAAACGCTACGAATATGTTGATTTATTATCACGTGGTATGAAGCAACGCTTATGTTTAGCCCGTGCACTTATCCATGATCCAAAGGTTTTAATTCTAGATGAGCCAGCATCAGGACTAGATCCACGTGCTCGTGTGGAAATGCGAGATATTTTACGGAATTTAAAGTCCATGGGAAAAACAATTTTAATCTCGTCGCATATTTTGCCAGAACTTGCTGAGATGTGTGATGAAATCGGTGTTATTGATAATGGTAAATTAATTGCGCATGGCAATGTAGCTGCGATTCAGGCTCAGCTACAGGGAGAAAAGCGTATTGTATTGAAAGTGACAGATCAACTGGATGCAGTACGTGCATTTTTAGAGGAAGATCCTCAAATTTCATCTCTTGATGTCATCGACAATCGTTTAGAAATAGCCTTTAATTATCGAGGAACAGATGTAGAGCAGGTGGCATTGCTGAAAAAGGCGATGCTTGCCGATTTACCGATTTATGCTTTAAGTGAAGAAGAGAAGGATTTAGAGGATGTCTTTATGGCGATTACGAAGGGAGCGGACAATCAATGATGGAAAGATTTTATAATCCAGTACTTGTAAAAGAATTGAAGTTACGCTTCCGTTCTTTTAAAAGCTTTTCAGGTTTAATGTTTTATTTAGCAGTATTGTGTATTTTCATTGCAGGGTTTTTATTGCTTACAACTGAATTTACTGGCAGGGGCTTCTTTAGACCAGAGACAAGCTTTATGATGTTTGCTGTGCTAACCATTTTACAAATGGCATTAGTTCTTTTCATTACACCAAGTTTGACTGCAGGTGCCATCAGTAGTGAGCGCGAAAAGCAAACATTAAATATTTTATTAACAACGACACAAAGTTCTACACAAATTGTTGTTGGAAAATTACTATCTTCTGTAGCATTTCTAGTATTGATGCTGGTAGCGGGATTGCCACTATATAGCTTAGTGTTTCTATTCGGTGGTGTGTCGCCTTCACAGCTTATTTCTATATTTTTATTCTATTTAGTCACTGTAGTAGCCATTGGTAGCATAGGCGTGATGTTTTCCACAATTACAAAAAGAACCATTGTTGCCATGATTGCCACATATGGCTCAATCATTTTCTTGGGTGGTATTACAGCATTCTTCTTCTTTTTAACAATGGCCTTTCATCAAATGGGCAACACCATTGGAACAGGTACCTCCTTTATGACCTATTTCTGGGCGTCTATTAATCCAGGTGCTTTGATGCTGACACTTATCTCTCCGGAAATGGGAGATGGGCTTAGCGAACTTTCAGGCGTGAAATTACCTGTTTGGATTACCTATTTAATAGCGTATATCTTGATTATCGTTTTATGCCTAACAATCGCCATTAAAAAATTACGTGCCAACATGAAAAGTAATCGATGAGGAGGAATAGTTATGGAGCGTCGTAAGCAATTACGAAAATATATTCAGCGTGCAAAATCGAGATTAACTCTTGAAAGAAGCATTCCCATTGCACAATACGGTTTGTTTTTGGCATTGCTTTCGAGTGCTTCTCTCGTACTTATTTCTCGACTATTTGTTTGGCCCTATTATCGTCAAATAGCGTTAGGAGTTTTCATTACTGTTATTGTTGCAACCATTGCTTATATATGGTGGAAACGAGTCAACGAGAAAGAGGCTTTGCACACACTCGATCATTATTTTTCACATAATGAATTAGTGACAGCATTATCATTTAAAGATGATCAGGATCCTCTTGTTCAATCACTATTATCGAAAGCTATGCAAAATGCTGAAAAAGCTTTTGCAGATTTCAAGGCTCGAAAGAAAAATCTATTTCGTCCTCAGGCATTTATTGGACTATTTAGCACAACAGTTGTACTAGCCATTCTTTATATGTTCCCAGCAGCTACACAAATCGAAGCAATAGAGGTTGAAAAGGAGCAGGCTGTAATTGAAGATATGAAGAAGGAAGTTGCTGAACTAGAGAAAAAGGCTGAAACAAAAGAAGTAAAAGAGCAATTGCAAGAACTTCAAAATACTTTAAAAGAGGCTGAAACAGCAGAAGAAGCTTTACGGGAAGTTGTGAAGAAGCAAAAGGAGTTAGCTCTAAAGGAGCAGCAATTAAAAGATAAGCAAACGGCTAGCCAAGATGGAGCTGCCGAAGGACAAGGCTTGTCGAAGGAAGAAATTGAGCAGCTAGAAGAGCTTGCCCAAATGCAGCAAGAGCTCACAGAAAATGCAAATGCTACACAAACCGCTATGAGTAAACTTGGTAAACCAGCGAGTAACTCCTTACAAAATGCGATTGCCAGTGCCAATAATGCAAACAGTCACAATCAAAATAATCAACAGTCATCTGGTAATGCCCAGCCCAGCAATCAACAAGGTCAGTCTAGTCAGAATAATGCTCAAAACGGTTCTCAACAGCAAAATGGTAATAGCCAGGGTCAAGGACAAGGCCAGGGTCAAGGGCAAGGGCAAGGGCAAGGTCAAGGTCAAGGGCAAGGCCAGGGTCAAGGCCAGGGTCAAGGGCAAGGACAAGGACAAGGACAGGGTCAAGGCCAAGGTGGTCAAGGAGCAGGGAGTGGCCAAGGCAGTCGGAATTTGTTAACGACACCGAATCGAATTGGTGGGTCTAGTGAGACATCCGTAGATGGTGGTGCATTAGGAGACGGTTCTCATGTATCCGAGCAACAAGGAAATGGCCCGATAACAAAGGGTTCTATTCGACCTTATGAGGAAGTAATTGGCTCTTATAAAGACAGCTATTTAGAGAGTTCAGAGCGTTTGCAATTACCGAAGGATTTACAAAATGTCGTGCAATCTTATTTCACGTCAATTGAGTCGCAGTAGGAGGAAAAAAAATGGCCTTTACGGAGCAACAGTATGTAGATATGAGTACGAAATTACAACAAGTTAAAGAAGAAATTCATCGTTTCATTGTCGGACAGGAAGAAGCAATTGATTATACCTTGTATGCAGTATTAGCGGATGGTCATGCATTGTTAGAAGGTTTACCTGGTTTAGGAAAAACGATGTTAATTCGGACGATTTCAGAGGTACTGGATCTGTCGTTTTCACGTATTCAATTTACACCAGATCTTATGCCAGCAGATATAACAGGAACGAGCATGATTGAACGTACACCCGATGGGAAGCAGCAATTTACGTTTCAACCTGGGCCAATCTTTAGCCAAATGGTATTGGCTGATGAGATAAATCGTGCAACACCGAAAACACAAAGTGCCTTGTTGGAAGCAATGGGAGAAAAAACGGTAACGATATTAGGGGATACGAAAAAAATGGCGAAACCATTTTTTGTGTTGGCAACACAAAACCCGATCGAAATGGAAGGAACATACCCATTACCAGAAGCACAAATGGACCGTTTCCTTTGTAAAATTCTTGTACCCTATCCTGAAAAAAGTGAACTAATGGAAATTATGAAGCGAACGACAGGTGCTCAGGAAATTGGTTTACAGAAGCAGATGGATACGGAGGCTCTTATTGAAGCTCAGCAAATGGTGAAAGAAGTGATGGTTGCTGATGAAATGCTGGAGTATGCAACGGATTTAGTGGTGGCTACGCATCCTGAAAGAGCTGATGCACTTGATGAGGTTAAACAATATGCAATGTATGGCAGTGGCCCACGTGGCTTGCAGAGCTTAATCAAATTAGCAAAGGCGAGAGCTCTAATGAATGGACGTTTCCATGTTTCTGTAGCGGATATTAAGTCTGTTGCAAAGCCCGTTTTACGTCATCGGATGCTGTTGAATTATGAAGGGGAGGCTTCAGGAAAAACAGCAGATGATGTGATTGATGTTATTTTAGAAAAGGTTCAGCAAGGTGTTGGCAAGTGACAGCCAAATACTTATTGCCCGAAGACTGGTTAGCAAAAATCAGTCGCTTTCAAGTAGCGACGGCCTCCAAACTACGCGGGCAACATAAGGGCTCGCATCGTTCACAACGCTTCGGGGCCTCCCTTGATTTCTCGGATTTTCGAGAATACCATTTAGGAGATGATGTACGCCAAGTAGATTGGAACGTCTTTGCTCGTACAGATAAATACTTTATTAAAAGGTTTTTAGACGAGCAAGAGATGCGTGTACATATTTTACTAGATGCTACCAAATCAATGGGGGATCATGCTAAGTGGCTATTTGCTCGTCAAATCGTAGCCTCCCTCGGTTTAATGGTATTAGGTCGAGATGACCGTTTATCCTTTTCTATTGTTCAAGATGAAGTGAAACCACCCTTTAGACGGAAAGGTGCCATGTATCGCCGAGCTTTTTTGCAGGTAGTAACAGATATAGAGGAAGCTAATTACTCTAATCGTTTTGCCCAGAGTGCACTAAAAGCTTTGCCTAAAGATAGTACCGTATTATTCATCGTAACAGATGGATTAGAGCCAATTGAGGAATGGGAACAGCTATTGAAAAGGCTACCACGCTATGCTGGGGATGTTCGCATTTTGCAAATTGTGACGCAAGAAGAGCTGTCACCAAATTATTCGGGTGATGTACGCCTGCTTGACCGTGAAACAGGTAATGATGTGAATGTGACGATGTCCTCTAAAGTACTAGAGACCTATCATGCAAGACGCGTATTACATGAAGAAGAATTTGATGCCATTTGTCGTCGCTTTGGTGTTCGAAAATTACAATTGAAAGTGGAAGATGGATTGCAACATGCAATTTTCCAGCAATTATTAAAAGCACATTGGATTAGGTGAGGTGAGCCGTATTGGGCTTTAGTCAAATTATATTTAGCTGGACGGCCATCATCCCGGTCATTGTCCTACTCTATTATTTCTTTCGAAAAAAATATACAGAGCAAACTGTTTCTTCGACACTTTTTTGGTCGGAGATTATGCAGGAAACGCGTGTATCGCCCTATTTAAAGCATTTACAAAAAAATGCCCTACTATATTTACAGCTACTAGCGTTGCTGCTACTTGTATTGGCACTGATGAATCCATATGTAAAGAAATCAACCATTGTGGGTGCACAAACCATATTTATTGTAGATACTTCAGCTACAATGTTGGCAGGCAAGAGTCAATCAACCTTTGACACACATAAACAGGAAATGCTGACCTTGATGGATGAGCTGAATGGTCGACCTGTTACATTGATTACAACTGGTGCCGCTCCAAAAGCTGTTTTACAGCAAGAAACAAACACGAATGAAATAAAAAAAGCTATTCAAGATTTACAAGTAGCCTATGAAACAGCTGAAATGAATAAGGCACTGGATGTAGCACAGGCATTTGTGGGTGATACACCAACTTCTATCTATGTTTTTACAGATACACTTGATAAAAAACAATTACCGATGGACAAGGGTTCTGTGAAATGGCTAGTAAGAGGTGCTGCAAAAGACTTAACAAATATCGCTATTACACGCTTTGCTGCTACGACAGATGGACAAGTTACGCTGGCACTTGTACAACTCCATAATGATACCAATACCGAGCATAAGGTAACACTAGCATTGCAAAATGCAGAGGGCGAGGAGCTGGTAGCAGAAAGTGTCGTTGTGCCTCCAAATGAAGCCATTACGAAAACATTCAAAGATTTGCCTTTAGCAAAATCGATGACAGCTACTATTGATGCAAAAGATGATTATGCTGTAGACAATCAACAAACCGTTTTACTACAAACAACTACTTCTAAAATTGTTGTTGATCAAGGTATGCATCAATTGATACAAAAAGGTTTTCAAACGGTCAGTAATGGGGTGAAAATCGTTCCATCATTACAAGTAGCTGACAATCAGGATGCTACAGTAATCACAAACCAAACAGCCTTATTAGAAAAGATGGACAAACCCCTTGTATTATTTGGTCGTGACGATGCAGAAAAAGTAGAAGCAAATGGCTTGGTAAGCACTAGAAGTGATGCATTGTTTGCTTTTAGCGAACTAAAGGATGTTTATGTTAGTGCTGTTTATCCAGGCTTTGCGGACTTTGAAACGATTGCTTCTGTTGGAGAAGAGCCGTTCATCCAACGCTCCCCTAAAGGAGATATCGTTGTTTTAGCGGATATTGCCGATACAGATTGGCCATTACATCCATCATTCCCTCTATTTCTATGGAGTACTGAGCAGCAGCTAACAGAAACAGTTGGTTCACTTGGGATTTTTTCACCCAATGAACAGCGTGCAGTAGCTTTAGCGCAAGGAGAGTGGAATGTTTATTCGCAAGAAGACGAGTTTCTTTCGACTGTTACGAAGGGCATGCTAACTGCACCAAAACAACCAGGCATTTATATGATACGTTCAAATAATGAAGAAAAACAATTGATTGTGCAATTGCAAGCCCAAGAACGTGTCATTGAACAAGGAACAAGCTTTACATTAGGTGATATCTCAGATAATGGGAAAGAAGAAGTATCGATGACCTCTTTCGTACCTTGGCTAATTGTGATTATTTTATTATTACTTGTTTCAGAGTGGGAGGTGCAACGACGTCGTGGATTTACGAATTGATATGCCATTAGTATTGTTGCTACTCCTTCCATTGTTCTTGTATTTTGGATGGACTTATTTTCGTGAACGGCAGCGACTCAAAAAAAGTCATATTGTTGTACTTGCTATTCGCATAGTAGCAGTAAGCTGTTTAGTTTTTGCACTTGCAGGTCCATATCTATTATTACCAATAAAAGAAGAACAAATCGTCTATTTAGTTGACCGTTCTGCTTCCATGAATGGCACAGAAGATGAAATGGTTCAGTTTATACAGGAGAGCCTACAATCAAAAAAAGAACCACAGCTTGCAGGCATTTATTCATTTTCCTCCACTTTACAAACAGAAGCCATTTTGTCTAAAACTTTAAAGGAAGTACCAAAACTTACAGAAATTAAAGCAACCGATCAAACAAATATTGAACAAAGTCTACAGCTTGCAGCAGGTATTATCGATCCGAAAAAAGCAACTCGTCTTGTGCTATTAACAGATGGTAATGAGACAAAAGGCGATGCTTTAGAATTTGCCACGAAGCTGAAAGGCTCCAATATTAGTGTGGATGTTAGACCTTTTAGTCAACCAGTTGTCAATGATGTGTCACTAAAAAGCTTTGTATCCCCTCAGGTTGCTTATGTGGGAGAGCAGCAACAATTAGTGACGGAAATTCATGCAACGACTGCAGGCCAAGGAGAGCTGTTATTATATGAAAATGATGAGCTTATTCATCGAGAGGCAGTTGAGCTGACTGAAGGCACGAATGTGTTTACCTATAAACATGCAGCGACAGCTGAAGGACTTGTAAAATATGAGGCAGTTGTTCAAGTTGGTCAGGATGCTATTTTTGAAAACAATAAGTTAACTAGTGTCACAATGGTACAAAGTGAACCACATTTACTAATCGTTAATGGTTATGAAACAGCTTCACCTATCGCAGCAGCACTTGGCAGTCAATCTATTGCCTATGATGTTGTCAATCCTCAAAGTCTACCAAATGAACTGTCCAGCTATTTGCAGTATAATGCTATTATTTTCGACAATGTGCCAGGTCATTTAGTCGGTGAGGCAAAAATGAGTGTTATTGAGCAAGCAGTCAAAAACTTTGGTGTTGGTTTTACCATGGTTGGAGGAGAAAATAGTTTTGGTCTAGGCGGCTATTTTAAAACACCGATTGAAACCTTATTGCCAGTGGAAATGGAAATTAAGGGCAAAGAGCAATTACCTTCCTTAGGGTTAGTGATTGTACTTGACCGTTCTGGTAGTATGCAAGGCTCGAAGCTAGAGCTTGCTAAAGAAGCAGCAGCACGTTCTGTTGAGATGTTGCGAGATGAGGATACATTAGGATTTATTGCCTTTGATGATCGTCCTTGGGAGATTATAGAGACAGGACCTCTTAGCAGTAAAGAAGAGGCAGTGGATACTATTTTATCCGTAACACCTGGTGGTGGAACAGAAATCTACAGTTCATTAGCTAAAGCCTATGAAAATCTAGCTGATTTAAAACTGCAACGTAAGCATATTATTCTCTTAACAGATGGGCAATCACAGTCAGGGAATTACGAGGATCTAATTGCTGAAGGAAAAGAAAACGGTATAACTTTATCGACAGTAGCGATTGGACAAGATGCCGATGCGAACTTATTAGAAGCGCTTAGTGACATGGGCAGTGGCCGTTTCTATGATGTCATAGATGAGCAAACGATTCCTTCTATTTTATCTCGTGAAACAGCTATGATTTCTCGCACTTACATTGAGGATAATCCATTCTATCCCACGATTTATAATGCAGCAGGATGGAATTCGCTGTTTGCCAATGGTGTCCCACAAATGAATGCTTACATTGGCACAACGGCAAAACAGGGGACTACTGTTGTGGCAGAAAGCGAGAAGGATGATCCTGTGTTAGCGCAGTGGCAATATGGTCTCGGTAAAACTTTTGCCTTTACATCTGATTCAACGGGTAAATGGACAGGAGATTGGGCAAGATGGCAGGATTGGGGAACATTCTGGCAAACACTTATTTCACAAATGCTACCAAGCTATAATGATGTGGCCTATGATGTAAGATTGGAAGCAGATGGTTCCTTTATGATTACCGACCCTACAAACGAAGCTGCATTTTTAGATATTGTAGCAGTTAATGAGGCTGGGGAAGAGCTAGAAACACAACTTGAAACCATTTCGGCCTCCCAAGTTCGAGCTGTAGTACAAGCCGAACCTGGATTAATATTCTTCCGTGTAGCAGATGAAAAGCAGGCCATTTATCAGGCAGGACTAAGTGTTCCTTATAGTTCCGAATACGAACTACTTCCTGTCAATGATCAACTGATAGAAGAGTTAACTCAACAAACAGGAGGCGCGGTTTTAAAGGAACCACAAGATGTATTCCGAGACTTTACAACAAAAGGAGCGGATCGACAAAATATTGCTACATGGCTTCTCTTAGCAAGTATGCTTTTATTCTTTATGGATATTACCATAAGACGTTTTGGTTGGAACTTCCTAACGAATGCGAGGAAGAAAGAACCGCTGGTTGAGGAAAAACCTATACAGGCAGAAGACACAAATGTGGCACAGTTATTAAAAGGTATGAAAAAACGATCTTAAAATAGTGGAAGCAGTGCAAAATATTAGATTTTGCACTGCTTTTTTGTATTGTTTGAATAGAGAGTTGTCCCCTTTGTAGAGAGTGGCAAGATGATCTAAAAAGTGGGAGCTTTGCTCATAAAGAGATAGAAAGCGCTCTAAGTTGAGTCAATGCCGCTCGTAAGGAGAAGGAAGGTGCTCTAAATAGAGCCGCAGCCGCTCGTAAGGAGAAGGAAGGCGCTCTAAATTGAGTCGCAGCCGCTCGTAAGGAGATGAAAGACGCTCTAAATAGAGCCGCAGCCGCTCCTAAGGAGAAGAAAAGCGCTCTAAGTTGAGTCCCTGCCGCTCCTAAAGAGAAGAAAGGCGCTCTAAATTGAGTCGCAGCCGCTCCTAAGGAGATGGAAGGCGCTCTAAGTTGAGCTATCGCCGCTCATAAGGAGACGGAAAGCGCTCCAACCAAGGCCATCGCCGCTCATAGAAGGAAGAAAAGCGCTCCAATCTTGGCCACCCCCCTCAATAAAGAGAAGAATTAAACCTCTTTACTAGCTCCGTTTTACGCAAGCTGCTAGCAACCATAACACCTAGAATGGCGCCGATTGTACTTGATGTTAAAAAGGCAGGTAGGAAGAAGAATGCTGCTACAGATGTTCCCATGAATAATTTTGCATAAGGTACGGCAATAAGTGAAGCAAGAATGCCAGTTCCCACAACTTCTCCGATGCCAGCTAACCACATTTTATTGCTATATTTATAGGCAAGGGCCGCACAGAACGCGCCAATGACACTACCAGGGATAGCTAATAGAGAGCCTGTTCCGGTAAGGATTCGAATGACGGCAGTGACAAAGGCAACTATTACTGTTGGTACGGGTCCAAGTATAATGGCTCCTATCACATTAATAGCATGCTGAACGGGGTAAGCACGTGCGATTCCTGTTGGGATAGATACGAAAGTAGAGCCTGCAACAGCAATAGCTACTAATAAAGCCATGACTGTTAATTTACGAATTGACATAAAGTTCACTCCTTTTGATAAAGTTCGTGAGGAAAAATAAAAAGGCCGCTCCCTTTAAACAATAGGAAGCGGCCTTGCGTGTATATAGTGACAACAGCAAGTAGCGCCACTTCCCTCCGCTAGTGTGAACTAGATCAGGTTCAAAGGGTCCGTATATTACCATATACGTCTCAGCCTTTTAAAGACTCCCCTAGTGGTTAAAATCATTCAATTTCGTTGACCAACATTAATGTAACATACTGCTAAAAATAGTCAATGATTTTTCAGACTATTTTGTATCGGGATGCATTAAATGAGGTGCTTTTTTCAATGTCCAGATGAGTGCAAGGAAGAAGCAAGCTAATAATATGATCGATCCGAAAATATATGGACTATTCATATTCCAGTCAAATAATAAACCAGCCAAAGCGGGTCCAATCATATTACCAAGACTCATATAGGCATTATTCAAGCCCGCAGCGAATCCTTGTTCTTTCTCTGCAAGCTTTGAGATGAGTGTATTAACAGCTGGACGAATTAATGTCGTTGCTGTAGAGAAAATCGTTGCTACAACTAATATAAGGGCAAAGCCAGAAACAAATAATATGAAGAAAATAGCAACAGATGCAATAAATAAATTGACAAGGACTACCTTCATTTCACCGAAGCGATTGAATAGTGGTGTAATAATAAACATTTGTACAACTACCCCAAAAGCACCACCGACAACTAATATAATTGCTATGTCCACAGGTGTGTAATTAAACTTTTCTGTCACAAATAATGACAATGTCGTTTGGAAGTTTGCAATTCCGAATGAGAACACCAGCATAATGATAAGCATTACAAAATAAGGCATATGTATGGAACGAGCCATTTGCTTCGCCAGATTGTCTTGCTTTTGCTTCTTTTGTGCAGTGTTTGGTTTGGTAGATGGTAATAAAAAGTAAGATAAAATAGAAGCTAGGATGGCTGCAGCTCCAGCAGTGTAAAATGGAAAATGTAAGCTAACCTTTGCTAAGAAACCACCGATTCCTGGCCCTATCATAAAACCAAGAGACATGGCAGCACCCAACATCCCCATCCCTTTCCCGCGTTCTTCATAGGTTGTGACGTCAGCGACAAAAGCCATAATAGGAGGTGCGACAAAAGCGGAACCTAGGCCACCTAAAAAGCGTGCTAAAAAGAGCATCCATACATCTGTAGCAAGGCCAAAACCGATTTGTGCAAGACCTGTCACGATGAGACCGAAAATAATTAAATTTTTTCGACCGTACTGATCGGAAAGGTTCCCAGCAATAGGAGAAAATACGAATTGAGCTAAGGCGAACGTTGCAATTAGCATACCTAGAACTTGTCCTGCTGCACCAAATATTTTTAAATACTCCGGCATGACAGGAATAATTATGCCAATACTCCCCATTGCGATAAACATATTAAACATTAAAATATACAAAGCCGCCTTATTGGACTTCTGCTGGGTCATCGAATGAACCCCCTTTTTTTGTAATCAAATATAGTACAGTCTATCATAAAGAATTATTGCTTGGCTAATAGTTAAGATTGTAGAACTGGTTCTATATTTAGAATGGTTTTCCACAAAAGTTTTCGTCCGGGCATCTACGAATTGCGAAATAATCCATTTTTGTAATAAAAATGGATGAAAATGAAGCTGTAGAATGGGAGGTGGAAAATTTTATAGCTCCTAAGTTGCAACAACAATGGATGAACTTCGCTTATGTAGAGAGAATAAAAAAATGTGAGTTAGTCTGTAATGACATAAAGGTTGGCTATAAATCCTAGCGATGATATAGCGGCATCAGAAATACTGAGTGAAGGTTATGTAATATAAAAAGTACACTTTCATGGCTTGTTTTTCGATAAAACAATATAAAGTTGTGCATGATAGATGACAATATCTAGATGCAAAGCTACTCCATAACAAATGATGTAGGAATCCTCGAAATCCAGATAAATTATTTTCTAAATATAATAATGCAAATAATCCATTGTAAAGGTTCTTATTTAATAGAAAGTTAGATAAGCAGAAAAAAACTAGCGAATGGGTGTGAAAACCAATTCGCTAGTTTAATTATCGAATACTCATTTTAAATTCTAAAAATAATTCATTGTATTTCCCTAAGTAATCTGGTCCTAAGTTTTTGTAGACCTCTAATGTATCGCGTTGTTCTTCAGAAGGATAGTAGCGTTCGTCAGAAACAACTTCTTCATCCATTAAGTCCATAGCTGCAATATTAGGTGTTGAGTAGCCTACAAAATCGGCATTTTGAGCACCAGATTCAGCACTTAGCATAAAATTGATAAAGGCATGGGCACCATCGATATTTTTCGATGTTTTGGGAATGACCATGTTATCAAACCATAAGTTTGAGCCTTCCTCAGGTACTGCAAAGTCTAGCTCTTCATTTTCATACATCATGTCTGCTGCTTGCCCAGACCACGTAAGGGCTACAGTCGCCTCATTATTGATCATTAATGGCGTAATTTCATCTCCAATGATAGCTTTCACATTTGGTGCGAGTGTGATTAATTTATCAGTAGCTTCACGTAGTTCTTGATCATCTAGTGAATTCAGAGAATGTCCAAGACTGTTTAAGCCCATCCCTATGACTTCACGAGCACCATCCACTAAAAACACTTTTCGTTTTAAGGAAGGGTCCCATAAATCGTCCCAAGAAGAGAAGTCTAAGTCTCCAACAAGGCTTGGATTGTAGACTATACCTACAGTTCCCCAAAAATAAGGGACAGAATATTTATTGTTATCATCGAATGGTAAATCTAAAAAGTAAGGATCAATATTTTTAAAATTAGGGATTTTCGTTTTATCTAAAGGAATCAATAAATTTTCTTCCTTCATTTTTTCAATCATATACTCAGAAGGCACAGCAATATCGTAAGCTGTTCCGCCTTGTTGAATCTTTGTCATCATGGCTTCATTGGAATCGAATGTTTCATAGATGACATGAATGCCTGTTTCTTTTTCAAATGCTTTTAACAAATCGGGATCAATATATTCTCCCCAGTTAAAGATGGTTAACGTGTCTTTTCCACTTTTACCGCCGCCTGCACTTAAGGCGTCAGCCGCATAGAATAAAAGGGCTGAAACGACAAGGATGGCGATGGTAGCTTGAATTAATGACTTCATCGTTGCCCCTCCATTCTTTTACTCGTACGACTTGTAATGAAATAATAACCAACAACAACTAAAACCGTAACAAAGAATACTAATCCAGAAATCGCATTCACCGTTAGAGAAATTCCTGCTCGGGCCATTGAATAGATTTCTACGGATAAGGTACTGAAGCCATTACCTGTTACGAAGAACGTCACGGCAAAATCATCTAATGAATACGTAAGGGCAAGGAAGAAGCCTGCAAAAATACCTGGCTGAATATAAGGAAGAATGACACGCATCATAACGTCCTTTTTCGTTGCCCCTAAATCTAATGCTGCATCGATTAATGAGTTATTCATTTCTAGTAGTTTGGGTAAAACCATTAGTACAACAATCGGTACACTAAATGCGACATGAGCTAATAACACAGATGCAAAGCCCAGTTTAATGCCAACCATTGTAAATAAAATTAAGAAGCTTGCCCCGATGATAACGTCTGGACTGACGATTAAGACATTGTTTAAGGATAGTAAAGTATTACGCATTTTTGAATCCTTAACCGTCACAATACCAATTGCTCCTAGCGTACCAATAATAGTAGAAATGAGAGCAGAAAGTAATGCCACGATGACCGTATTTATTAATATAACAAGAAGACGTGAATCTTCGAAAACGGCTTGATAATGCTCTAAAGTAAAGGATTCAAAATGATTCATGGAACCGCCACTATTGAACGAGTAAAAGATTAAATAGAGGATTGGTGCATAGAGAACGATAAAGACAATTGTTAAATAAACTTTGGCTGATGCAGATAGTTTGTTCATCGTACGCGACCTCCTTTATCCTTTTGTCCCGTAATTAGCATAATAATCACCATGAATAAGATTAAGAATACAGCAATAGTGGAACCCATGCCCCAGTTTTGTGTCACAAGGAATTGCTGTTCAATCGCTGTACCTAGAGTAATGACACGGTTCCCCGCAATTAAGCGAGTAATCATGAAAAGGGATAGTGCTGGGATAAAGACAACTTGAATTCCAGACTTAACGCCATCCATTGTCAAGGGTAAAACAACGCGACGGAAGGTTGTAAAAGCCGAAGCACCTAAATCACGTGCTGCATAAATGAGCGTTGGGTTTAATCGATCTAAAGAGTTGAAAATCGGTAAAATCATAAATGGAATAAAAATATAGACCGATACAAAAACAAAGCTAATATCAGTAAAGAGCATTTGCTTTGGATCGAAGCCAAATACTTCGATAAATGCATTAATTGGGCCGTATAACCCAAAGATGCCGATAAAGGCATATGTTTTTAATAAAAGATTAATCCATGAAGGAATAATAATAAGCAGAAGCCAAAGTTGTTTATGTTTTGTCTTCGTTAAGAAATAGGCAGTTGGATATGAGATTAATAATGTAAAGAATGTAATTAAAAATGCATACCAAAACGAGCTCAAAGTCATTTTTAAGTAAACAGAAGAAAAGAATCCTTTATAGTTATCGAGCGTAAAGTTGCCATGTAAATCAAGTAGGGAATAATAAACAACGAGTGCAATCGGCGCGATAACGAAAAAGGCAATCCATAACACATATGGAAATAACGCTGATTTCGATGTTTTAGTTTGCATCTTCATCGTCCCCATACGATTCTAATCGTTTATCAAACTCTTCCTCTGTTTCGTTTAAGCGCATTACATGAATCGCCTCAGGATCAAAGTCTAAGCCAATTTCAGTCCCTACTTCTGCTTTCTTCAATGAATGGACTAACCACTCATTACCATCTTTATCGTATGTTGATAATTCATAATGTACGCCTCGGAATAATTGTGTATCCACTTTTACCACAAGTTTTCCTTTATCAACCGTTGTCATTTCTAAATCTTCTGGTCGAATGACAATGTCTATTTTTTCATTTAGCTTCATCCCTTGGTCGACACATTCGAAAACTTTGCCAGCAAATTCAACCTTGAAATCCTCAATCATTACACCAGGTACAATATTGGATTCACCTATAAAGTCAGCAACGAAGCGGTTAATCGGTTCATCATAAATATCCACCGGTGTACCTGATTGCTGAATTTGTCCTTCACTTAAGACAAAAATTTCGTCACTCATTGCAAGTGCTTCTTCTTGATCATGTGTAACAAAGACAAAAGTTTTGCCAAGACGTTGCTGTAGTTCACGAAGCTCATATTGCATTTCTGTACGTAGCTTTAAGTCTAAAGCTGAAAGTGGCTCATCCAGTAAAATTACTTCAGGATCATTGACAATGGCACGTGCAATCGCCACACGTTGTCGTTGTCCACCAGACATTTCAGATATTTCACGGTTACCATAGCCTGCCAAATTGACAAACTTTAAGGCTTCAGCCACACGCTCTTTAATGTCCTTTTCAGGGAGCTTTTTAATACGTAGGCCAAATGCGACATTTTCAAAAACATTTAAATGAGGGAACAGCGCATAATCCTGAAAAACAGTATTAACCTGACGTTCATTGGCAGGAACTGCATTAATCTTTTTATCATGGAAAAATACATCCCCTGTTGTAGGTTCCGTAAATCCTGCAATAATTCGTAAAATGGTTGTTTTACCACAACCTGATGGACCAAGGAGTGTGTAAAATTTCCCTTTTTCAAGCTCCAAATTGATATTTTTTAAAACGACGGTACCGTCACTATATGACTTTGAAACATTTTCAAAGCGGATAATTGAATTTGTTGTCATGGATGCGCCTCCTTAAGCTATAAATAAGAATCTGTTGCGACAAGTAAAATTTTTGTTTCATCATCATGTGCATTAAAAATCTGATGATGGTCTGTCGCGTCATAATAAAGTGCATTGCCTTCACTTGCGATATACTGTTCATTCCCTAAAACGAGACGAATACGTCCTTTAACCACATAAATAAATGTTTCAGAGAGCGAAGGCTCAAACTGTTTGAACTCGCCATCTGCGGCAAAGGTTAAGAAAATGGGTTCCATCTCTTTTTCATTCGAAGTAGGAATTAGCCATTGAATTTCATATTTTTTTTCTTCATCCGTATAGGTAGATTGATCTTCCTCTGTATAAACAACCTTCTGTTCAGGTGATTCATCATCAAAAAAGTCTTTAGGTCTCGACCCTAAAACTTCTAATATTGAAAATAATGTTTCAATAGAAGGTGAGTTTAGATCACGTTCTAATTGGGAAATATAACCTTTACTTAAATCTGTACGTTCTCCAAGTTCCTCTTGGGTAAGACCTTTTTTTAAACGAAGCGCTTTAATTTTTGCTCCTATTTGCATCTTTTCCCTCCTAAGAGAAGTTTAGCAATGATAAACTTTCGAAATATGAAGTTTACTTTAACGAAACTTTTAGTTTACTAAAACCATTACAATTATACATAATAATAAAAAATTTGCAATCGTTTTTCGTGAAAAAAATAGCTATAAAATGTTAAAAAAAGAGGTATAAATTTAATTGAGAAAAAAATTGTATAGTGTAGAAAATTATTGTTAAAAATAGCTGATAGAAAGACAGTAGCGATAATTCCATTGATGGATTTGACGAATTTTTGTCAATCGATTTCAATCATCCAAACGGGCGGAGTTTACTTGTTTGAAAAACTACGGTTACTCTGCTATCGTAGAAGACGAGTTCGCTAGTGCGAATGGAATATATAAACTACATATTTATTCGGAGGGATTTATTATGGCAGAACGCATGGTAGGTAAACAAGCACCTGACTTTACAATGGAAGCAGTACTTTCAGACAAATCATTTGGTAAAGTATCATTAGAAGATATTAAAGCACAAGATAAATGGACAGTTCTTTTCTTCTATCCAATGGACTTTACATTCGTATGTCCAACTGAAATCACTGCAATGAGCGATCGTTATGACGAGTTCGAAGACTTAGATGCAGAAGTAATCGGTGTTTCTACTGACACGATCCATACACACTTAGCATGGATTAATACAGACCGCACGCAAAATGGTCTTGGTGAATTAAAATACCCATTAGCTGCTGATACTAACCATCAAGTATCTAAAGAATATGGTGTTTTAATTGAAGAAGAAGGTATCGCATTACGTGGTTTATTCATCATCAACCCAGAAGGCGAATTAAAATACCAAACAGTATTTGATAACAACATCGGCCGTGATGTTGATGAAACACTACGTGTACTTCAAGCACTACAAACGGGTGGTCTTTGCCCAGCTAACTGGCGTCCAGGCCAAGCAACTCTATAATTTAAATAGAGTCCAGTCATTATGCAACAAATTAACAGTCCCCACGACAAGTTTGTGGGGACTTTTAACTGAATTTTTCTTTTTGGAAAGATTTTTTAGACCGTTAGCTAAATATCTGAAGACAAACTATCTATTAGAGGAGGATTTTTATGAAACTTCGTGAACAAATGCCTGAATTAGTAGGCGCAACGACTTGGTTAAATGGTGAAGTATCAAAAGCGGAATTAGTAGGCAAAAAACCAACTTTAATTCACTTCTGGTCAGTAAGCTGCCATTTATGTAAAGAAGCAATGCCAGACGTAAACAATTTCCGCGATCAATATAAAGATGAATTAAACGTTGTAGCAGTACATATGCCACGTTCTGAGGCAGATACTGATTTAGATACAATAAAAGCAGTAGCAGCAGAGCATGATATTGTGCAACCAATCTTTGTAGACAGTGAAATGAAACTAACAGATGCTTTTGAAAACCAATATGTACCAGCGTATTTTGTGTTCGATAAAGATGGTCAGCTGCGTCATATGCAAGCTGGTGGTAGTGGTATGAAAATGCTAGAAAAACGTGTAAACCGCGTGCTAGATGAGATGCGTAACGCTGAATAATAACGATATGTTGAAGACGGGGATCTAAGTCCTCGTCTTTTTTGTTGTCCAACATTGACGAATAGGCTCTTGTTTTGACAATACATATCGCAGAGAATACGCTACAATGGTGGTATAGTAGTTTTCGGAGGGATTTTTATGATGAAAAAAGAGTTTGCAGTCATAGGGCTTGGACGTTTTGGAGGAAGTATTGTTCGTGAATTAATGAGTCAGGGCGCACAAGTAATGGCGATTGACCATTCTTCAGAGCGTGTAGATGAGTTTGCTTCCATTGCTACACAAGCTGTTATTGCAGATTCAACCGATGAGTCGGTACTGAATTCATTAGGCATTCGTAATTTTGAGCACGTAATTGTAGCAATTGGGGAAGATATTCAAGCAAGTATATTAACAACCATCATTTTAAAGGAAATTGGTGTTGAGCAAATTACGGTAAAGGCTCAAAACGATTACCATGAAAAGGTTTTACGTAAAATTGGCGCAGATTTTGTCGTCCATCCTGAGCGAGATATGGGGATTCGTATTGCCAATAATATGTTATCAAATACTGTACTAGATTATTTAGAGCTATCAGATGAACACTCCATTATGGAATTAAAGGCCAATGATGCGATTGCAGGATACTCCATTATGGATTTGGATATTCGCGCTAAATATGGCATCAACATTGTAGGAATCAAGCGTGGAGCTGACATTATTGTATCTCCACAGGCAAGTGACAAGATTTTACTAGGAGATATTATGCTTGTTATAGGCGCTGATGTGGATATAAATCGTTTTGTTAAAAAGGCATTGAATGGGTAAGAGCAAATGACAAAACGCAGATGGAGACTTGTTATATTTGCTGGTATATTATTAATTGGTGGATTTATCATGCAAAACAGAGAAAAAAGTGAAGATGAGGCAATCTCTCTTGTTCTAGATCATGCCACAGAAATTGACGACATTGATTTATTTCAAGGAGACCAATCACTTTTTCGTGCTACAGGCGATGAAGCACAACATTTTATTGAGAAATATCCATTAAGTCATGTAAGGAAGCTTTCCAAAAAGGAAAGGACTATTTTTGAAGAAAAGCCAGCTTATCATATTGTTTATAAAATGAAGGATAAGACTATATATGAGGTGGAAATTTTAAAAGTGGCCATTAGTTCTGAACTCGATGAAGAGTTGCAGCAAATGGTTTTTCCTATAGGTGATGCACAATATTTGATCTATTGGACAAAAGAGAAAAAGGCACTTGAACAATCAATCAATACGCAACGTTTACTTGAACAATACGGACAATAATATAGGTAGTGATTCAGCAATTCATGCTGGTCACTACTTTTTTATTCTATTATTAAGAAAAATTGGAAAAAATATTTGATTTCATTCAGAGAGTTAGATTAAACTTTGACATAAAGAAGGGGGCTAGATGTAATGAAAATCATGTCAACTAACTGTGTAATCGAACGAATACAACCAGAGCATTTCACAGATATACATATACTCTACTCTAATAAACAAGTTCGAACTTTTCTCGGGGGTGTTCCATCAAACAACTATATAGAAGCATCTTTTAAAGGCATGCTAGAAGCACCATTCCCTAATACATATTTATATATCACTTTAAAGACGACAGGTGAATTTATAGGTCTTGTCTCGATCGATGAATACCATGATAAGGATTTATATGAGCTTTCCTATCAATTTTTACCTCAGTTTTGGGGGAGGGGGTTAGCTTTTGAAGTGCTTACACAGGTAATTGAGGAGGGGTTGAATTATCTGAATATAGCATCTATTGTGGCAGAAACACAAACGGCTAACAAGGCATCTTGTTGCTTACTTGAAAAATTAGGGATGAAGAAAGTTCGGACGTTAGAAAGATTTGGACATGAACAAGCTGTATATGAATTAAGAAAAAATAATGAACGGACAAGACAAATCTTTGCCCTATCAGGCGGAGGATTTTCTCAGCAAAACCCGTCAATTATCGACGAATACATTTTACGTCAAGTTCAAGTAAATGAACGAGTTAAAATTTGTTTTATTCCCACCGCAAGTAAGGATGCACAAGGATATATCGAGAAATTTTATGCAGCGTTCCATCATTGTGAAGCAACACATATTTTGCAAAAGGATATGCTTGATAAAAATATCCGAGAAAAAGTACTAGCGCAGCATATTATCTATGTGGGTGGAGGGAATACAGGTTATCTTCTTGAAAAGTGGCGAGAATATGGTTTTGATGAATTGTTAAAGGAAGCTTATCAAAAAGGGGTAATATTAGCTGGTATCAGTGCTGGGGCCATGTGTTGGTTTGATAAATGCTATAGTGAAAACACAAATAATGATTTTGAGGAATGGAAGGGCTTAGGAATATTAGCAGGTACTTATTGTCCTCATTATGATGATCAAGAGAGAAAGTGGGCATTTGATCGCTGGTCAGGAAATCATCCTACATTACCAGCATATACACTCATTGATGCAGAGTCGCTCCATTTTAGGAATGAAAAATTAGTAGCTAAAATTCAAACCTATTAGAAGGGACATAGAAAATATGAGAATACCAGCAAAATTAACATGGGGTGATGAGATACGTGTTATTGCTCCAAGTAGAAGTGCCCAAATTTTAAAAGTAGAGATGGTTGAACAAACGAAGACCATACTGGAGAGATTAGGGTTTCGCATATCGTTTGGTCACCACATTTTTGAGTGTGATTTGCAGCAATCTTCATCCATCATGCATCGTGTTACGGATATACATGAAGCTTTTCGAGATCCACAGGTGAAAGCAATACTGACGGTGCTTGGTGGATACAACTGTAATGAGGTTTTACCTTATTTAGATTATCAAATGATTGCTGAAAATCCGAAGATACTTTGTGGGTTTAGTGATATCACGGCCTTAGCTATAGCTATTACTAAAAAATGCAATTTTATCACTTATTCAGGGCCACACTTTTCTAGCTTTCGTATGGCGCAAGCACAACAATATCAGCTGTCCTATTTTCAAAAATGTTTAATGGAGAAGAATCCATTTCCCCTAGTAGCATCTAGCGTTTGGAGTGATGATGCATGGTATATAGATCAGGAAAATCGTCATTTTGAAGCAGCCGGCTGGAAGGTCTATTCGGAAGGGGAAGTGAGTGCGCAGCTTTATGGTGGTAATTTATGCACATTAAATTTATTGCAAGGAACAGCTTACATGCCTGATTTATCGAATTGTATTTTATTTTTAGAGGATGATGAGCTTGTGAATCCTGCTATTTTTGCACGTGATCTCACGTCATTATTGCAAGCAACGACTCCAATTAAAGGATTGGCAATAGGTCGATTTCAACGAGCTTCCGCTATGACAGAAGAACAATTACATTTTATTTTAGACAAGCATCCACTATTAAAAACTATCCCTGTATTATATGATGTGGATTTTGGTCATACACAGCCGATTTTTACATTCCCTATCGGTGGGAATATCCAAATGAATACAAAAGAAATGTGGATTCAGGTGACGAAATTTTAGAAGGAGAGTGTGCTCAACATGATTATACGAGAAGCAACCCGACATGACAGTGAACAAATTATAGCTGTTATGACAAATGCAGAGGCATCGAATTTTATGTTATTTGGACCAGGTGAGCGCAATTTAACACCTAAGCCATTTGGGGAGTATATAGACAAGCTACATCATAGTCAACACTCGGCTTTGTTCGTAGCTGAAATAGATGAACAGGTTGTGGCGTACTTAATTGTACAGGGCAATGAGCCGACAAGAATTGCTCACCGTGCTTATCTTGTCATAGGCATACATAGTGACTATAGAGGAAGAAAGATTGGAACGGCTTTATTTCATCATGTAGAAAATTGGGCAATGGATAATGGTGTACATCGTCTAGAACTAACCGTTATGGAAAATAATGAGTCGGGTGTTGCTTTGTATAAGAAAATGGGCTTTGATATTGAGGGAACGAAGAGGGATTTGCTGTATGTAGATGGACAATATATCAATGAATATTACATGTCAAAACTATTGATTGGGAGAGGAACTAGCGTATGACTTCAAAAATAAACATCGGCATCTATTCACCATCCTCACCAGCAACGGTGACGGCTTTGGAACGTTATGAACGTGCTAAAACGTTTCTGGAGGAGAAAAATTTTCAAATCGTGACAGGTTCTCTTACTGGCAAATCAGATTATTATCGTTCAGGTTCTCCAAAGGAAAGAGCAGAAGAATTGAATGCGTTACTACGCAACCCAAATGTGGATATGATTATGTCTACCATCGGGGGCACCAATGCCAATAGCATGCTACCTTATATTGATTATGAGGCTTTTCGTCAACACCCAAAAATTGTTGTAGGTTATTCGGATGCAACGGTCATTCTACTGGCACTTTATGCAAAGACGGGTATATCAACTTTTTATGGTCCAGCCCTCGTACCTTCCTTTGGCGAGTTTGAACCTTTAGTAAATGATACCTTCAAATTTTTTGAGCATTATTTCTTGAAGCCGCAAGCATTACCATATGAAATTCCAATGCCTCCTTATTGGTCAGATGAACCTGTTAATTGGCTAGAGAAGACAGTCGATAAGCAGCTCAAAAAGAATGAATGGTTAGCGATTCAGCAAGGGGTTGCTGAAGGGAGGTTAATTGGTGGGAATGCTAATGCCATGTATGGTTTTATTGGTACGCCTTATTTCCCTGAAGTTTTGGAAGGTGACATTTTATTAGTGGAGGACTGCTTAAAAAATGCTGCTGTTGTTGAAAAGAATTTTGCTATGCTGAAATTGCATGGTGTCTTTAACAAAGTTAGTGGGATTATTTTGGGGAAACATGAATGCTATGATGATTTAGGAACGGGGCGACAACCCTACGATATTCTACTTGAACAGTTGGATGGAATAGAAATTCCTATATTAGCAGAGGTGGATATTTGTCATACACACCCTATGCATCCAATAGCGATAGGGAAACAAGTAAAGCTGGATGCAACAGCTAAAAAGATTTATTGTGTAGAAAAATGGTTGTCATGATAAAGCCTTGCATACGGAGCAAGGCTTTATTTGCTAGAGTTTCCTATCATCATCATCAGTTATAGCGTACATTTTCACATTTTGGTATTGACCCTTAACAAACATACTTTTGCGTAATAACCCTTCAAACTGCATACCTGATTTCTCCATAACCTTTTGGGAGCCAATGTTTTCTTCAAAGCATCGTGCTTGGATACGTACTAAATCTAATTCATTAAAACCGAAGTCAATGAGTTTTTTCGTTGCTTCTGTTGTGAAGCCTTTGTTCCAATAATCCTCAGAAAGCACATAACCGATTTCCGCGTATTTATGAGTGTCATTCATCGTAACAAAATCGATTGTTCCAATAATTGTTCCTGCATATTCAATACCCCATAACATCAGATTGCCTTGCTGATAACCATCAAAAATTAATGCCATAAAAGCCTTTGTATCCTCTAAGCTTGTATGTGCTTGCCATGTCACATAACGCACGACATTTTCACGGGAAGAGTAGTCATACATTGCTTCTAAATCCTGAGGTGTAATAGGTCTTAATAGTAACCTCTCCGTTTTCATAATTGGTATATTACTCATGATTTACCCCCTTTAACAAAAAGTATATAAAAAGCCGACCTATTATAATAATGGATTAGGTCGACTTTATATGTTTATTCATTTTGAAACACGATAATTTAAAATTCAACTTTTACATGATCGATAGCGCTTATCTGTTGCGGAAGAATCCTTTGTTTTGGATTTATGTTGTTCATCTTTCACTTTTTCATTCAATTCTTCGACAGGTATTGGATCAACTGTTTTCATGTCCTCATGTTTATCAAAAATGCTTTCTTTATCTGTATCCAATACATCAGGGTTGTTCGTATTACGTGTTTTCGCCTGTTTTTTATTAGTCATACACTATCACCTCTTACTATTAACTTTCACTTTTTTACTAGAGTGTAAACATTTTGGGTGATAGAGGAAACGGCGATGGCTATCATCACAACCATTTTTCTTAGGAAGAAATAGTGGTTTTTCCTTGAAGTGCACGTTCTTCCATCGTTACATCAAACTCTTTTTCAGATTTTGACACCACAACACAAGCTACACCATTACCAATTAAATTTGTTACAGCACGAGCCTCAGACATAAAGCGATCAACACCGATTAAAAGTGCTATTCCTTCCACTGGTATCATTGGGAAGGCAGCCAAAGTTGCTGCTAATGTGATAAAACCTGAGCCTGTTACGCCTGCTGCACCTTTAGAAGTAATCATTAAAATTCCGAGTAGTGTAATGATTTGAATCCAAGTTAGTTCCATTCCATATGCTTGTGCAATAAACAAGGCAGCCATTGATAGGTAGATGGAAGTCCCATCTAGATTAAAGGAGTACCCAGTAGGAACAACTAAACCTACAACCTGCTTCGAGCAACCATAATTTTCAAGCTTTCGCATCATAGATGGTAGAGCTGATTCAGAAGAGGATGTCCCAATGACTAAGAAAATTTCATCTTTGATGTAAGCGATAAATTTAAAGATGTTGAATCCAAAGAATTTTGCGATGGTACCTAAAATAAAGACAACAAATAAAAACATTGTAATATATACGGCAGCCATTAATAGACCTAGATTACCTAGAGATTTTAAACCAAAATTCCCAATTGTATAGGCCATTGCACCAAAAGCCCCGATTGGTGATATTTTCATCACCATACTTACGATCTTGAAGAATATCTCTGCTACTTGCTCAAAGAATGTGATGACTGGTTTTGCGGGTGCACCGATTGAAGCGGCTGCTAAGCCAAATAAAACAGCAGAGAATAGAACTGGTAATAGTTGCCCAGTTGCCAATGCACCAACTACATTTTCTGGAATAATACTAGAAATGAATGCACCCAAGCCCTGCTCAGATTCAGCCGCAGCAGTTGTGTATTTCGAAATATCAGCATCAGATGCACCTGATGTATCCAAGCCTGTACCAGGACTTACGATTAAAGCTACAGCAATTCCGATTGCTAGGGCAATTGTGGAAACGATTTCGAAGTAAAGTAATGCCTTCCCTCCGATTTTCCCGACCTTTTTCATATCTCCCATACTGCCAATTCCAATAACTACTGTTAGGAAAATAATTGGGGCAATTAACATTTTAATTAATTTAATGAATAGGTCTGCTAAGATTTTTAAGCTGGCACCGAACTCAGGGAAAATGGCTCCGACAATTATCCCAAGGATGATAGCCACTATAACCTGAACAGTCAAATTTTTCAGTAATTTCATTTTTTGCTACCTCTTTTCTAAATTTTCTCTTTGATATCGCTTTCAATAGAATCATCATAGCGAATACTTCTTGAAAAAAGAGATTTAGAAAATAAGAAACATAACGTTCATTAAGTACATTTGCGTATCCTTACATATAAATATAGTAATATCAATAACTATCTCTGTTATGGTACGCTATAGTTAATTAATTATTGTTATAATACAAAAATATAGAGTGATAAAAAAGTTCTTTTTAAATTGTCAATTTGTAATATTGTTCATTAAATTCAATATTTTCTGCTACTTATATAGACTAAAGGTGTTGTCAAAAGATTTTTTTGCAGATAATCTTAAAAACATATAATCGATATGTATGCCACTGATTTTGAGAATGCAAATTTGAAAGGAAGGAATTTTTAATGATGAAAATGCCTGTGAACGGCAAAATACTGTTAGTGACATTTTTAATCATTGCACTCTCCTTTTTACTAGGTGGTATTTTTTTACTGGGTAACCTATTATCTGAACAGGAAAAAGACTTTGGTCAGCGGGCAATGCTTGTGGCAAGAACTGTATCAAATGTACCAGAGCTTAGTGTACATTTGGAAAATGACAACATAAAAGAAGCTGCAAAAAATATTAATAAAATTGTAGATGGCATTAGAGTGATTCATAAGGCCGAGTATATTGTTGTGATGAATATGGAACGTATTAAACTATCACACCCAGTAAGTAAGGAATTAGGACAGCGCAGTGAGTCGCAGGATTTAAACGCAGCGTTTAGTGAACATTATTATGTATCGAAGGCACGTGGAGAATCCGGTGTTATGATACGCGCTTTCGTGCCAATTATAAATGATAAAAGGGAACAAGTGGGCATTGTAGTAGTTGGCTATTCATTACCAGATTTTCTGGAAATGTTACAAAGTTATGAGCGTGAAATTATGATAACGATTGTTATATCGCTGATTTTCAGTATTTTCGGTGCATATACACTCGGACGACATATAAAAAAACAAATGTTTGGGCTTGAACCTCATGAAATTGCAAAAATGTATGTGGAAAGAACAGAAACCTTTAATGCCATGCATGAGGGAATAATAGCCGTTGATAAGGAAATGAATATCACCATTTTTAATGAAAAAGCGGCCGATATTTTAGGGGTTTCTAGGAAAATAGAGGACTGTATTGGACAAAAGATTTATGATGTTTTGCCTGACACCCGTCTGCCTGAAATTGTTGAAACAGCAACACCTGTTTATGATCAAGAGCTTTACATTAATCATCATAGTATTTTAAGTAATCGTGTACCCATTATTGTGAATGGAGAGCTAGTCGGAGCAGTTGCTATGTTTAAAGATTTAACAGCTGTGAAAAAGCTTGCGGAGGAAGTAACGGGTGTAAAGGCTTTTGTTCAAGCATTACGTGTGCAAACCCATGAGCATAAAAATAAGATTCATACGATTGCAGGACTACTGCAATTGGGACATACAAAGCAAGCACTTGAATATGTTACAGTGACTACTGAAAATGAAGCCTCATTGACGAAGTTTTTAAATGAACGCTTTCATAATGAAAATATTTCAGGTTTGTTATTAAGTAAAGTAAGCTATGGCAAAGAGCTGGGGATCGAGGTTGAAATTGATCGAAAAAGTCATTTTAAACGCTTTCCACCTCTATTAGATCATCATGATTTTGTTGTATTATTCGGCAATTTAATTGAAAATGCTTTTGAGGCTTTAAATGTCCTTTCTAAGGAAGATAAATATGTAGCCATCTCTGTAGACGAGCATGATGGAGTCTTAGCGATAGCGGTTTCCGATAATGGGATTGGCATGTCCAAAGAGGTGCAGGATCGTATGTTTGAAAATGGATTTTCGTCAAAGGCTAGTGAAAATCGGGGCATTGGTTTGCATTTAGTATATGAAATTGTAAGAAAGGGCAATGGAGATATTGAAGTTGTGAGTGAATTTATGAAAGGAACAAGTTTCTTAATTTTATTTGAGTTAGGAGAAGTATAGATGGATGTAATAAATGTCTTATTAATTGAAGATGATCCAATGGTACGAGAAGTGAACAGGCAATTTATTGAGCAAATCAAAGGATTTTCATTAGTCGGCTATGCTAGCAATGGTATTGAGGGGATTCAAAAAATTAAACAATTAAATCCAGAGCTTGTTTTTATGGACATTTTTATGCCAGAGCAAGATGGCATTATTACGTTAGGGAAAATCCGAGAGGAGCATCTTCATGTTGATGTGATTGCGGTAACAGCTGCGAATGATATGCCCACTGTGCAGCGAATTTTACACTTAGGTGTCTATGATTATATTATGAAACCTTTTACGTTTGAGCGGATTGAGCAGACTTTAAAAAATTACCAAAACTATAGAAAGAAAATAAGCGGTATGCAAGATTTAACTCAACATGATGTGGATCATTTAATGCAACAACGTCTTCCCGAGCAAGTTGTAGTATCAACAACAGGAATGGATGCCATTCTTATAGAAGAGCTCCCAAAAGGGTTTAATCGAGCTACCTTAGATAAGGTACTTGCATATATAAAGAAAAGTGGCGAGGCAGTATCAGCGGAGGAGGTATCAACTTATATAGGGACAGCACGTGTTACAGCTAGACGCTATCTAGACTTTTTAGAAAAGCAGAATCTATTAAAAGTAGATATACAATATGGAAACGTAGGACGTCCTATTCATCGTTATTATATTTAATGATAATAGATTTTAGTTCAACTAGATTGAAAGCCCGTATTTTTGTTTTATTGAAAGTGTATGAAGTTATGGTGAAAAATGCACAGAGGAATTCTAGAAGCCCTATTTCCTAATACATATCTTTAAATTCCTTTAAAGGAATAAAAATTGCATATTATAATATGCAATTTTTTCATAGTGTTGAAAAACAAAACAATCAATAGAATTTTTGTGAAAAGTGAAAATGAATTTCCGTTGCAGGCTACTTGCTTTCCTGTGAGCGAGCGCCGAATCGCTTCCTCCGCTACCGCTCCGTTTAGAGTTTTGCCTGTCTCGCTATCCCACGGGAGTCAAGTAGCCCTCCACTCCAACCAATAAATATTTAACTTTTTAACAAAGGTTTTCTAATAAAGTGAAGGTGTTCACTACTCTTTATGATGTCACGCATCACTTCTCCACATTGAAAATAAAGGGCCTATCCCCCTAAGAATACAGTTATTGGGCTATTTGATTGCTATGCTAGTATGAAAAAAGTAAAGACACTTTGCAGAATGGTTGATTGGAGTGGAGCCAGCGTCACTCCTAGGGGATTTAGCGTCACAGAGGAGACCCTGGAGCGAACGCAAGTGAGTGAAGCGGCTCATCGGACGCCCCCTGGAAAGGACGCTGGCGGAACGGAAATCAATCCCTCACCTTGCTAAAAGGTCTTTTTCTGCTAGTGACATGATCTTTTTTCAACAACATGTAAAAACTGCAAATTATAATATGCAGATCTTTGGATGGATAAAGACGAAAAAGCCCTACATATTAGTAGAGCTTTTTTAGCGTCGAGAAAATCTGTATGCGTTTAAGATTGTTTATAAGCTAAGTTTTAATTGTTTTTTTATCAACAACAATTATCTCAAAACGAAATCTTCACTTTTTTTCTAGCGTGTCAACATCCATATGCTTGAGAGTAGGTTTGCCAGCTTTTAATAAGACTTTACTGCCCAGAAGGAAAAATCCTTGGATGAAGAGTAATAATCCTGTACCGATGAGTAGCCACTCAATAGCAATAATATCAGCTATTGGACCGAAAATTAGCATTCCTAACGGCATCATAGAGGTAGATATCATACTAAGAATGCCAAATACTCTTCCCATATAATCACTTTCAACTTTTTCTTGTAATAACACCGTTGCGGGTGTATTAAAGATTGGCATGGCTATACCAGTAATGGCCATGATCACAAGATACAGCCAAAAAACAGGGATGATTCCGAGAGCCATTGTACAAAGACCAAATAATAAAGCAGATAATGTCATCGTATGCACTTTATTTTTAAAGCCACCCCATGTTGCGATTGCGATCCCACCGATTAACATACCAATGGCAAAGGCCATTTCGATGGCAGTTAAACGCCATACATCATTACCAAAGCTACGTGTAACTTGTAAAGGTGTTAAAAAGGCAGCAGGTGCAGCAAGCAGCATGAAAAAGGCAAAGAACAAGAACAATTGTTTTAAGAAAGCATGCTCTTTAATGTAGATGAAGCCTTGTTTCATATCACTAAAATAGCCTGTTGTTTGTGGCTGCGTTGCTTTTGCATGTGCAGGAATATGCAGAAATAATAAGAAGATAGCGATGGCAATAGCCGCTGTTGTCACATCAATAAAGAAAATGGATTCAATGGAAGCCATTGTTAATAATGCACCACTTGCCATAGGTGCAAGAATCATAATAAAAGCTTGAATGCTACTATTTACGCCATTGACCTTCATTAAGTGCTCTTCAGGCACAAATTGCGGTAAAATAGCGCCCACAGCTGGTGTTTGAATACCCGCGCCAACTGCACGTACGGCTGAGATAACAAATAGTAGCCAAAGCTCATCATAGCCGATTAAAAATAAAATCGCTAAAATTAGCGTGGATAAGGCAATCATGCCGTCTGCCAAAATAATAAGCCATTTGCGATTATAGCGATCTGCCCAGACACCAGCAATAGGTGCTAAGAAGAAGGTTGGTAGAAAGCCGCAAATAATCGCAATGGTCATCATGCTGCCTGATTGCGTTGTAAGCGTGATATACCATGTAATGGCATATTGCACTAGTGCAGAGCCAAAAAGTGAAATCGTTTGACTACTTAAAAAAAGTATCGTATTACGTTTCCAATGTTCCAAATTCGTCATCCCTTTCTAACAGTAGTGCCTGTGTGGAAAGTTAAAAGACAACAAAAAAAGAGGGGAGTAGAAGTCCCCTCTTTTCCAGTATTCCTAAAACAGACTAGACCTAATTCCATTTCCCTTGCACAGCAGGCAAAGTGTACACATATTTAATTAGTAATGTGAAATCGTAGTCTAATTGAAGCTGTCATTGGAATACCCTCCGTTCTATATAAGTTGTGTTGATTGTAGCATAAAGTCCTTCTATGCGTAAAGAATGAATTAAACAAAAACTAGGTCAAATTTAAAAATATGGAAATTATAAAATGAATCTATTAAACTTGGCATAAAAGTGAAATGTATGATTTGCTTTATTTCATCAGGTGAACTTGCTACGAAGACGTGCATATAGCGAGCACTTATCATATACTAAAATAGAAAAATAGCAAATGGAGGAAATATGAGAAAGAATAATAGTAAATGGAAACTTTTAACTTTAGTCGCGATGATTTTTGTATTATGCCTATCGACAATCCCTGTAAATACAGCGAAGGCGAGCACGACACAGCCGAAAAGGGAAATGCGGGCTGTCTGGATTTCAACCGTTCTCAATCTTGATATGAAAGCAGGTATGACAAAGGAGCAGTACACGGCTTGGACACGCCAAACATTGGATCAACTAAAAGCCAATAAATTCAATACTGTTATTTATCAAGTAAGACCAACAAATGATGCAATGTATGCGTCTGATTTAGCGCCATGGTCATCTTACATAACAGGTAAAAAACAAGGCACAAATCCTGGTTACGATCCTCTTGCGATAATGATAGACGAAACGCATAAACGGGGTATGGAGCTGCATGCATGGATGAATCCTTATCGTGTAACAATGTCTGGACAAAAATTGACAGACCTTGCTGCCGACAATGTCGCTAGAACACATCCAAACTGGGTTATCAAATATGGCAAGCAATATTATTTAAATCCCGGTTTACCCGAAGTACAAGACTATTTAGTTGAAGTAGTAAGAGAGTTAGTTGCCAATTATGATATTGATGCAGTTCATATGGATGATTATTTTTATCCATACAAAATTGCTAATGAAGTTTTTCCAGATCAAGCAGCTTTTAAAAAATATGGTGCTTCCTTTAAAAAGGTGGAGGATTGGCGACGAGATAATGTCAATCAGCTTGTAGAAAATCTTTATACGGCCATTAAAGACACAAAGCCATATGTTCAATTCGGTATTTCACCATTTGGTGTATGGCGCAATAAATCGCTTGATAAAACAGGAAGCGATACACGGGCTGGTGTCAATAATTACGATGATTTATATGCAGACGTTAGAACATGGATTCAAAATGGCACAATTGATTACATTACACCACAAATTTATTGGTCAAGAACATTATCTGTTGCGAAATATGGGACGCTGCTGGATTGGTGGAGCCATGAAGTGCAAACATACGCAACAACGCACCCTGTGCATCTATACATTGGGCTTGCTGATTACAAGGTGGGCAATGACAGTGATGCAGCATGGAAAAATAAAATGGAATTACCAAATCAAATACTAGCGAATCGTTCGGAAAAGGTTGCGGCTGAGGGGCAAATGCATTTCTCCTTAAGAAGTTTTCAAAACAATAAACTAGGCTATGCAACGATTGTTAGCCAACAACTATACAATTACACAGCACTGACACCAGAAACAACTTGGGATGATGACATAGTGCCGAACGTGCCGACTTTTGTGCAAGTGACAAAGGAAGCGGCAGGACGCAAGATTGAGATTATAGACGAAAATGAAACACAACCACGCAAGTATGTCATTTATCGTTTTACAGGAAACAAAGAAGGCTCTTATGATGACCCTCGAAATATAGTGGATGTTGTTTATAATATGGATGGCCTCACTAAATTTGTGGACAAGTCAGCTCTTGCTAAGCATAGCTATACATACGGCATTACGGCTGTATCTGCAACAGGTGTGGAAAGCAAGGAAGTTTTTGTAGTGAAAGAAGATCAATAAAAAAACAGCTACTCATGCAATGACTGCATGAGTGGCTGTTTTTTATTAATTTTCTTCAGTATCTTTACGGTTTTTCTTTAACATTTTAGATAGCATTTCATAAACAATTGGTACAACAACTAGTGTTAATAGGGTAGAAGATAACAAACCGCCAATTACAGTGATGGCTAAGTCTTTAGAAATTAATCCACTACCACCAGTTCCAAGTGCCATTGGAATCATAGCACCGATTGTTGCGATGGCTGTCATTAGGATAGGACGTAAACGTGTTGCTCCTGCTTCGAGGATCGCCTCACGCATGGCAAGACCATCATGTTCCATATGAATGATACGGTCAACTAATACGATGGCATTGGTTACGACGATACCAATTAACATCAATAGACCCATCATAACAGATACAGAAATGGTTTGACCTGTAACGAATAAACCAATGAATGCACCAATTACAGCAAATGGTAGTGAGAAAAGAATAGCGAACGGAGCTAAACCTTCTCCGAATGTTACCACTAGAATGAAGTAAACAATGGCAATGGCCGCTAACATCGCAATACCAAGCTTCGTGAATGTTTCTTGCATATCTGCAGCAACACCAGCAACGCCAAGCGTTACACCTTTTTGTAAATCTAATTTATCAATTTTCTTATCAGCAGCAGTAGTGGCTTTTGAAATATCGTCACCGATAATCGTACCAGATACTGTTGCGAAATATTCACCTTTTGAACGAGATAATGAGTTAAGTGTCGTACCTTCCTCAACATCTACTAATTCTCCGATTGTCATTGTTGTGCCTAATGCTGTTTTAATTTCAGTAGCTAAGACATCATCAAGTGAAGTCGCAGCTGCTTTAGCATCACGTTGAACAATTACATCAATATCTTTACCATCGTTTTTCACGGTCGTTAACACTTCTTGTGATGTATTCGAATTTAATGCCATCACGATTTGAGCTGTTGTTAACCCATATTGAAGGACATTTTTTTGTTCAACTTTTAACACATGCTCTACATATGGATCTTCATTATCAGATTTAATATCTTCTAAGCCATCCACTTCTTTTAGAGCACCCTCTACTTGTTTTACAGAATCTCGAAGTTTATCTAAGTCATCACTATAAAGTGTATAGCTGACTTCGTTTGATGACATAGACATAGAAGTGAAGTTTTGAGACTTCCATTCTCCTGACTGACCGATGTTAAATACATAGTCCTCAACCTCTTCACGAGCTTTAGGGAAGTCTTCCATATCCGGATCAAAGATAAGGTACATTAAGGCACCACCAGCACCTCCACCCATCATCATTGCTGATGGATCTACATTCTTCGCATCTGTAATGGAAACTTGTAAAATATTAACATCTTTACGTTTCATTAATTCTTTTTCTACTTTTTCAACATTCGCTGCTGTTTCGTCAGCAAGCTCTCCCGTTGCAGGCGTATACGTTAAGTACATAACTTTTTCTTCTTGTGAGCCCATGAAACTAAAACCAATAAGTGGTGTTAATGCAAGAGAACCAACAAGTAAAAGAATTGCAATGACAGATGTAATAATTTTGTGATTTAATACTTTTTCTAAGACACCTTTGTACCAAGTAGCAAGTTTACCAACCTCTTTATGTTGGCTTTCTGTCTTCTCACCGTATAATTTTTTACGGAATAAGAAGTGAGATAAAGCAGGTACGATTGTGATGGCAACTAATAACGAAGCACCTAATGCAAATGTCATTGTAAGGGCAAATGGCATGAATAATTCGCCTACCATACCACCTACGAAAATAAGTGGGGCGAATACAGCTACCGTTACTAATGTTGAAGAAAGAATTGGTTTAAACATTTCAATCGTTGCTTCACGAATTAGGGCACGACCTGTAAGTTTTTCTTGTTTTAAGTGAATTCGTCGGTAAATATTTTCGACAACTACAATGGAGTCATCGATAACACGCCCAATTGCGACAGTAATCGCGCCGAGGGTCATGATATTTAATGTGATATCCATCCAGTTTAAAAGCAGTAATGCCATGAAGACAGAAACTGGGATAGAAATAATTGAGATAATAGTTGATTTGAAATCACGTAAGAATAGTAAAATGATTAATACGGCAATTGCGCCACCAAATACTGCTTTTTCGATCATTGTAAATACGGAATCTTCGATTGGGGCACCTTGGTCAAGAGAGATTTCTACGTTTAAGCCATCTAATCGTTTTTCCTCATCCTTCATGAGGTCTTTTACTGCATTGACAACTGTTACCGTATTGGCATCTTGGCCTTTAACGATTTGAATAGCAATGGCATCTTGACCATTTGTACGTGAAACAGATTGTACTTTACCTTCTACTTCAATTTTTGCAATATCACCTAGACGAACGAAAGGTGAAGGATTTGTAGCTGAAGGTGTAACTGGGATTAATAAATCTTTCAGTTCATCAACGGATTGTACTTTACCGTCTACTGAAACGGCTTGCTCGCCAACAGTAAATTGATATAAACCAAGTGACAGTGACATATCACTTGCCTGAATCATCTGTTTAACAGTATCTTCCGTTAAACCAAGTGCTGCCATTTTTTCTTCATCATATTTAAATGATACTTGTTCAATATGCTGACCTGTGATGGTAGCTGAAGCAACACCATCAATTTTTTCGATTTTAGGAAGTAAAACGTCTTCAACTGTTGCAGTTAAATCCACAATATCTTCCTTAGAGCTACTTACAGATAATGCGACTACAGGCATCATGTTCATGCTGATTGCCATAATAGTAGGCTCTTGAGCACCTTCAGGTAGTTTAATATTATCTAAAGCTGCCTCTAATTGTCGTTTTTTCTCATCCATATCAATTCCATAGTCGTATTCCACTTGAACTTGTGCTACGTTGGAAGAGGATGTTGAGTAAACTGCCTTGACATCTTCTAAACTTTCTATGGATTTTTCAAATGGGATGGAAAGATCATTCATGACTTGTTCAGGCGTTGCGCCAGGATATACACCCATGACAATTAAGTATGGGATCGAAATATCGGGTATCGATTCCATTTTCATTCTTGTACCCGAATAAATACCAGAGACAGTGATGATAATTGTTAATAACCACACTGCCAATTTGTTTTTTAATACGAAATTAACTAAACCTTTCACCTTCACACCTACCCTTTATTGACTATCTAAATTCAATTATTTATACTAATGACTAATCGGTCATTTGTCAACGAAATGCATTAGGAGAGAGTTAAAAATATGTTAAAAAAGCAATTAATTATGGAGAAAGCGTTAGAGCTGTTTTCTGAACAGGGTTTTGAAGCTACGTCAGTACAACAAATTACGGAACGCTGTGGGATTTCTAAAGGTGCATTTTATTTATCCTTCAAAACGAAAGATGAGCTTGTTATTTCAATGGTGGATTACTATTTACAGCAGTTCATCACAGATATTGACCAAGTAGTCAGAGGAGCGTATAACAAAGAAACCGTTTTGGTTGAATTTTATAAAAGCATCTTTCAAGCATTCAAAGATCATTCTGCATCCGCTCGTGTATTTTTTAACGAAAAGGTCTTTCTAACGAAAAAAGAGTTATTTCATAAAATAACAGCGTATGAAGCAGAAATGTCGAAATCAATTCTCTATATGCTTGAGCAACTTTATCAGGATAAATTACAAGAAACGAAATATGATGTGATGTATTGTATAAAAGGGTTTATGAAGAGTTATGCTGAGCTTTTTATTTTTTCAGATATGCCTCTTGATTTAGAGCAATTAGCTAAATCTTTAGCAGAAAAAACAGATATTATCGCACATCATACAACCATTCCTTTTATTACAGCAGATCTTGTGCCATTTATTGCAAAGCCTTGTGAACAAGATGTATCAAAAGATGCTTTACTACAATTATTGAAGCAAAATATAGATCTTACCGAGGATTCTATAGAAAAAGAATCCCTTGAGCTGTTAAAGCAAGAAATAGAAAATCCTACTTACAGTAGAGCGATCATAAAAGGGCTAATTGAAAATCTACGTCTAGATCCAGCGTATCATTGGATTGCATATGTAACTGCAAAATACTTTAATATTTGAACTTCAGGATAGAATTGTTCACTTTTGGAGGTGAACAATTCTATTTTTTAATGTTTTCTATTTATTAATGGTGGCATAGATTGCAAAGCTTCTAAAGCACTAGCAAAAGGTTCTTGAATCCATAATAATCGTTCAAGAAAATCTTGGACTTCGATTGGTAACTTCAATTCCTGCTGCCAGGCTTTTTCTTTTTTATTGCTTGGCTTGTAGTCTGAGTATAGTAAAAATAACAAAAAATGACCGACAAAATAAAGATCACTAATATGATTTTCTGCACGTTTAGGATTTTTGATCGTAGAGATATCGATTTGCTTTTGATAAGTGGTAGCAAGACCAAAGTCAATAATATGCAATTGTTGATGTACAAACAGTATATTAGGAATACGTAAATCGCGATGTACAATACCATCATTGTGTAACTGTACAATTTGTTCTAATAGTTGCTTTGTAATAACAAGTGATTGAGCGATTGTAAACTTGGCACCGTCTTGAAAAATAAGCTGCTCAAATGTATGCCCATTGACATAGTCCATGATAAAAAATGGGCTATCTTGAATCGTTCCTGTTGAATGGATGGTAGGAACGTAGGGTAGTGATATTTGTTGGAGTATGTGTATTTCTTGTTGAAATTTATGAATGGTTTTCTGGTGGTGACGATGTTTGGGACGCAAGCATTTTAAAACGAATAGCTTTTCTGACGAGCGTTCTTCAATTAAATACGTACGACCATATGAGCCATAGCCAAGAAATTTTTTAAAAGAGAATGCGGGATGTTCGGCAATGTAAAGTTCCACAGCCTGATCAAAGCTTTTTTCGGACAGTCGTTTCCACCACATTAGCTACTAAAGAAACTCATAGAGCTGAAAAAACTGCGTGAGCTTTTACGAGAGCTACGCTTATAATGCTTGTGACCATAATAATTATGTTTTTTTGAATATCTGCTACGGCTACTTGATGAAGAATAATGGCGTTTGGATTTACTATTGAATAAGGAATGAAGAATTTTATCTAGCATAAAAACGCTCCTTTTTGATGTTGTTATTACTATATACGCAAAAATAAAAAGGAGGTTTCAAAAATAAAAAAGAAACTATGTAAAATTTACATAGTTTCTTTCTACGAGGTTAAACCTCCATAATAATCGGTAAAATCATTGGTCGACGTTTTGTTTTTTCGAATAGATAAGGTCCCAAAACGTCTGTAATTTCATTTTTCAATTCTGTCCATTGAGGTGTTTTACTTTGGATTGTTTCATTCAGATGACGGTTCAGCATTTTTTGTGCCTCGTTTATCATCGTGCCTGATTCACGCATATAGACAAATCCACGCGAGATGATGTCAGGACCAGAAACAATTTTTTGTTTTTCCATATCCACGCTGACAACTACAATCACTAAACCTTCTTCAGAAAGGATGCGGCGATCACGCAACACGATATTACCGATATCGCCAATACCATTGCCATCAATGTAAACATCTCCTGAAGGAATACGGCCAGCTACATGTGCTTCATTAGCACTTAATGCTAGTACATCACCATTTTCCATAACAAATGTATTGTCTAATGCAACATCACAATCTTCTGCTAGATGTGTATGCATTTTTAACATACGGTATTCTCCATGGATAGGCATAAAGAATTTGGGTTTCATTAAACGAAGCATCAGTTTTTGTTCTTCTTGAGATCCATGACCAGATGTATGGATATTGTTTAATGCGCCATGAATGACTTCTGCACCTGCACGGAACAATAAGTTAATAATTTTATTAACACTTACAGTATTACCTGGTACTGGTGAAGAAGAAAAGATAACTGTATCGCCAGGCTGTATTTGAATCTGACGATGCGTACCATTGGCAATTCGTGATAAGGCGGCCATTGGTTCACCCTGAGAGCCTGTACATAAAATCATGACTTCGTTTGCAGGTAGTCGATTGATACTTTGAGCATCAATAAATGTATCCTTTGGAGCGGTAATATAACCAAGCTCACGACCAATTGTAATAGCATTGTCCATTGAGCGACCAAAGACAGCAATTTTTCTTCCATATTTTATGGCTGCGTCAGTGGCTTGCTGTAAACGGTGAATATTTGACGCAAATGTAGCAAAAATAATACGGCTATCCACTTTGCGGAAAATTTCATCGATACTTTTTCCAACTGTGCGTTCTGACATTGTGAAATTAGGCTTCTCAGCGTTTGTACTATCTGATAGAAGGCAAAGCACGCCATCTCGTCCAATTTCAGCCATCTTTGTTAGGTTGGCTGGTTCGCCCACTGGTGTAAAGTCAAATTTAAAGTCACCTGTGTGAACGATATTACCAGGTGGTGTTTTCACAACAATTCCATATGCATCAGGAATACTGTGTGTTGTTCTAAAGAAGCTAACAGATGTTTTTCTAAATTTAATAACATCCTCTTCTTTGATTTCGATTAGTTTTGTTGTACGTAGCAAGCCATGTTCTTCTAATTTATTACGTAATAAGCCAAGTGCGAGCTTACCGCCATAGACAGGGATATTTACTTGTCGTAAAAGGTATGGAATACCTCCGATATGATCCTCATGCCCATGGGTAATAAACAGTCCTTTAATTTTGTCGACATTACGCACTAAGTACGTGTAATCAGGAATAACATAGTCAATGCCGAGTAAGTCGTCTTCTGGAAATTTAATACCGGCGTCAATTAAAATGATTTCATCTTGAAATTGAACGCCATAAGTGTTTTTGCCGATTTCGCCCAGTCCGCCGAGCGCGAAAACAGCTGCTTGGTCATTTTTAACAAACTTCATGTTTGTTAAATTTCCTCCAAGACGAAGTTCGGGCTTGCTTGTTCGTACTCTAAATAGTTACCTTCAAGCAGTTGAACGAACTCGATGTTGTAGTTACGGTCTTTTAGCTTTTCACGTACTTCACGTTCTGAAGCAGCTTCAAGGTATAGACTTTTAGTATTTTCGCGAACTGGAATCTCATTTGCATTTTCTTGATAATAAACTTTGTAAATCATAGTTTGCTCTCCTTTAATTGCGTACAATTTTCTTGCACCTTTGACTACTACCACACACGTGCTACAAGAAAACAACGAATTTCTTTTATTGAAGAAATGTACGTTTGTAATACTTGTATCTCAATACTTCAGATGTGCACTATGTTATAAAATTGTATAGAAAGTAGTGAGACAGTGGTTGCGTATAGCCAAATAAATGCATTTCCTTTATATTATCACGCAGTTCCTCTAAAATAAAGAAAAGCCCTTCAAATAATGAAGGGCAAATGTTAGGCAATTGATTTTTTTCCGAGTACGCCACGAAGTTGCTTCAACAATTTTCGTTTGAGTTTCTTCAGCATGGCACATCACTCCTTAGGATCATTATAATAAAAATTATTGTCTATGTAAAGTCATTTAACTTGAAAGGATAATATTTATGGAAAGGGTTAATAGAATGAAAAAAATTTTATTTTTTGATGTCGATGGTACTCTCTATAACAGTGAAAAAAAATTACCTATATCTGCAAAAGAGGCGCTTTTGACAGCACGACGTAATGGTTATGAATTGGCAATTGCTACTGGTCGAGCACCATTTATGATTGAGTCACTACTAGAAGAATTAGAGATCGATACGTATGTTACTTTCAACGGACAGTATGTTGTCTATAAAGGTGAGGTTGTCTATACAAATGGGATTGCAAAGGAAGAGCTAGCTAATATCATTGCCTTTGGTGAGGCCCGCAATGAACCAGTGGTGTTTTTAGATGATAAACGTATGATTGCCTCAGTTGGCGAGCATCATATGGTAGCTGAAAGCTTAGACACTCTTAAATATCCATATCCAGAATTAGACTCATCTTATTATATGCAGAACGATGTATATCAAACACTTATTTTTATGGAAGAAAAAGATGAACCTTTATATAATGAAACATTTCCGAATGTTCAATTTGTACGTTGGCATCGTTATTCTTGTGATATTTTGCCAAAAGGAGGTTCGAAGGCTGCTGGTATTGAAAAGGTGCTTGAAAAAATGGGCATCACTTTACAAGATGCCTTTGCTTTTGGAGATGGCATAAATGACATTGAGATGCTGCAGGCTGTAGGGACAAGTGTTGCCATGGGGAATGGGCATGAGCGAGTGAAGGCAGTCGCTCATCATATTGCTGACCATGTAGATGAGGATGGTCTCTCAAAAATAATGCGCAAGCTATCGATTATTTAAAATAAAGAAGCAACTAGTTGCCAACTTCGCGACTAGTTGCTCATTTTTTTGAAAAACAAAGTAATCATTAGTGTGAAAGGTGAAAAAGACTTTCATTCCAATAAGTCTTAACTTAAAGTTGTTTACTACTCATTTTAGTAAACGTTGTTGTCATTAATCTGTTAAAAATAAATGCATACCCTAAAATTTGAAATAAAGGGCTATTTATTCACTACTGCTCGATATTTCTTCCGTATAGTTGATTGGAGTGTCGCTGGCGGAACGGAAATCAACCCTCGCCTTGCCAAATATACTCTATCTGTTCTTAACATCAGCGCTTTTTAATCCTCGACTATGTTGACCACTTTTATTGGAACGCCATTATCTGCAAAATGTTGAATCGTTTTTTTAGGTAGTGCGTCATCTGTGATAATGATATCTATGTCATTCACTGGACAAACCTGAATCGCTACATCTTTATTAAATTTTGAGGAATCTGTAGCGACATAGACTGTTTGAGAGATGGATATTATTTGCTTTCTGGTAATCGCTTCATCCAAGCTAAAATCAGATATACCTTTCTCAATTGAGACGCCACTAGCACAAATAAATGCTTTGTTGATATTAAGGTGTTCAAAGCGAAATAAGAATTCATTCGACGTCACTGATTTTTCAGAATGCCGAACTTTACCGCCAAGCAGTATAACCTCGATATTAGAGCCAATTAGATCGAATGCCACAGGTAGTGAGTTTGTTACTACTGTTAGTTTTTCCTTGTCCAATAAAAAGGGTGTCATTTGATAGGTAGTTGTTCCACTATCAATGAAAATACATTCCCCATCTTGAACGAGCGAAGCACATGCTTTGGCAATAGCAATTTTCTCTGCTAACTGCTCGTGAAGTCGTTGATCAATTAATCCCTCAACTGGCTCAATATATTTAACGCCTCCATAAAACTTTTCAATTTTTTTGTTTTGCATCAACTGTTGGACATCACGACGGATCGTTTCCATCGAAACGTTAAACTCTTTCGTGAGAGTTACTAATTTTACTACCTTATGTTGACGTATAAACTGCAAAATTTGATGTTGCCTTTCTATCATATACATTTCATCACCTCTACTAGATATTTACTCAAAGTAATCATAACTTTGTCAACAGTTGGTCAGAATTTACTCAACATTTACACGAAAAAGCATTTTCCTTTACAAATGGTCTCTATACTAAAACTAAGAACTGAGAGAGGTGACCAAATTGTTAGAGCTAAAAAATATCTCAAAAAGCTATAAAAATAAGAAAGTTTTAGTAGATATCAACGTAACCATCGAATCAGGTGAGATCATTTCGTTACTAGGGCCAAGTGGTTGCGGTAAAACTACTTTGCTGAATATCATTTTAGGACTCGCGGATCCAACGGCTGGTCAGCTTATCTACAATGGACAAGATATTTCAAAGCAATCGATGCAAGAAAGAGGATTTAATATCGTGTTTCAGGATTTTGCGTTATTTCCTCATTTAAACGCATACGACAATATCGTTTATGGATTAAAAAATAAAAACCTGCAAATGTCCAAAGAGGAGATACAAGAATACATTGATTTTTTAGAGCTAGCTCCACATTTGCATAAAAAAATTCATGAATTGTCTGGTGGGCAAAAACAGCGTGTTTCCATTGCAAGAACACTCGTGATGCAACCTAAAATTCTATTATTAGATGAACCATTAAGTGCACTGGATGGTGTCATTAAGGAATCGATAAAGGAGCGCATTAAATCCATCGCTCGTGAATTTGATTTGACGACTATTATTGTGACACATGATCCAGAAGAAGCCCTCACCTTATCAGATAAAGTCATGATTATTAATGAAGGTACTGTTGCTCAATTTGGCACACCTCATGAAATCGTAACAGCGCCAAAAAATCAATTTATAGAGGACTTCATATTAAGGCAGCTTCATATTAAGCGACATAACATCTATCAATTGTTTGGAGAAACATATGCTTAAAACGAATAAAATGATGAAATTAATTTTTCTGCCGATTCTACTATTTTTTCTATTCTTTTTAATTGTGCCATTGCTTTATATGTTTTGGCAGTCATTCAAAATAGGAAATGTCGTGACTGTTCAAAATTATATAGAGGCTTTACAAAATATCGAAATTCGTGAAGCTTTCATTAATAGCTTTAAAGTTTCCTTTGTAGCATCGGTAGTGACAACTATTTTAGCTTTTTTATTGGCGTATGCTGTTCATTTTACAACGATGCACCGCCATACAAAAAAGTTAGTGCAAATTGGAATTACGTTGCCTATGCTACTGCCAACTATCACTTATGGATTTGTATTGATTTATACATTTGGTAATCAAGGAATTCTAACAAAATTAGTGGGGCAGCCTCTTTTTACAATCTATGGGTATAACGGTTTGGTGCTCGGTTACGTATTATACACATTGCCAGTTGCTTTTATTTTAATGCAAAATTCCATGCAATATATCGATAAACGATTTTTACTAGTGTCCATGTTAATGCATGATCATCCACTGCGTCGTTTTTATCATACCGTATTCCGTCCTATGTTAGGGACTGTTGGTGGGGCATTTATTTTAACATTTATTTTAAGCTTCACAGATTTTGGGATACCTGCATCAGTTGGTGGAAATTACAGCGTGATTGCCACTGAGCTTTACCAAGCCATGCTAGGCTCCATTGTCCATTTTGAGCGTGGGGCAGTGATCTCTGTGTTGATGCTAGTACCTGCAGTACTTGGGGTTGTCATGCTAACGATTTTAGAGCGCTTCAATTTTCAATATAAACAAGTTGGGCAAAGTGAACTTGTAAAGCATCGCTTACGTGACGCGCTCTTTACGACTTATTCAATTGTCTGTGTCACAGTCGTATGTATTATTTTTTCAACCATGTTTATTGTGCCTTTTACCAAAGGTTATCCGTATGACTTTAGCTTTACATTAGAGCATGTTCAAAATGTACTTGCGGAGAAAGATTTAACGAAGGTTTACATCAATTCTCTCATCGTAGCGCTATTAACAGCCGTACTTGGTGTGGGCATAACATTTATGTCAGCGCTTCTTAATGCAAGGACACCATTAAAAGGAAGAAAAAGCTTAGATATAGCATCTATGATCACAAATACAGTACCAGGAATGGTGCTTGGACTATCCTACTTGTTTTTCTTTAATGGAAGTTCATTAAAAGGTACATTTTTTATCATTATCGCATGTAATATTGTCCATTTTTTTACAACACCTTATTTAATGGCGAAAAATTCATTGCAGAAGATGGATCCTACCTGGGAAGTGACAGCTGAGCTGTTAAAGGATTCGTGGTTAAAAACCGTGGTACGAATCATTTTACCGAATGTTAGGCCAACGATTTATCAAATGTTTAGCTATTATTTTTTAAATGCGATGGTCACGGTCAGTGGTGTTATTTTCCTTGTCAGCACAAAGACAATGCTTGTATCGACACGGATAAAAGAGCTTCAGCATTTCGCAAAGTACACCGATATTTTTGTACTATCGATATTTATTTTATGTACAAACCTCATTGTGAAATTAGGTTGTGATTATATAACAGCACATAAAGAAAAAGTGGAGGAGATTTCAAAATGAAGAAGTCAACAGGCATGATGTTAGGGACAGTTAGTGCAGCAGCAGTCGTATTAGCTGCATGTGGAGGGGCAGCAGCGGATTCCAAAGAGCAAGTCATCATTTATTCAAATGCTGATGATGAAGCTATTGAAGTGATGGAATCTACATTGGATGACAAGGGCTATCAAGGTAAGTATTTAATCCAATCATTCGGTACTTCTGAGTTAGGTGGCAAAATGATGGCAGAAGGGACAGATATTGAAGCAGATGTTGTGACAATGGCTTCCTATTTTATAGAAAGTGCTCAAACCTCTAAAGCCATGTTTGTAGATATTTCTTCGGACTTAAAGCCGCTGGATGGAGGAGTCACGTATGCACTGCCGATTTTAGGTAATGTTGGCTCTATCTTTATCAATACAGAGGTATTACAACAAAAAGGTCTATCTATACCAAAATCAATTAAGGATTTAACAGACCCTGCTTATAAGGACTTAGTGTCATTCCCAAATATTATGGATTCCTCAACAGGATGGCTTCTAGTACAAGCTATTATAAAGGAATATGGTGAAGAGGAAGGGAAAAAGGTTTTAGCAGATTTAATTAAAAATGCTGGGCCACATATTGAAAGTTCAGGTTCTGGTCCTATTAAAAAAGTGAAAACAGGAGAAGTTGCAGCAGGCTTTGGTTTACGTATCCAAGCTATTGATGCAAAAAATGAAGGGTTGCCGATTGATTATATTGACCCGACAGAAGGAAATTTCACTTTAACGGAATCTGTAGCTGTTGTAGATAAAGAAGGTGATGAAGCGTTAGCTAAAGAAATTGCAAAGGTCATCGCAACGGAGGCTCGCAATGGTCTATTAGAGCAATATCCTGTAGCTCTATATGAAGGAGAACAAGTAAAAGACGAGCACGTTCCAGCCTATCTGAAAAAATGGGATACAACCTTAACCGTAGATTTATTAGAAAAACACCAAGCCTTCTTTAAAGAAGCGCAGCGATAAGGAGCTATAGCAGATGAGTAACTATAAATTATTGACACCAGGGCCATTGACAACAACGAAAGCAGTAAAATTAGAAATGTTAAAAGACCGTTGTACATGGGATGATGATTATAAAAATGTGACACAAGTGATTCGTAAGCAGCTCTTAAAATTAGGACAAGTCGATGAGTCTGAGTACACAGCGGTGCTTATGCAAGGAAGCGGAAGCTTTGTCGTAGAATCAGTTCTAACAACAGCGATTGGTGAAAATGATAAAGTACTAATACTAACAAATGGAGCTTATGGCGAAAGAATTGCTGAAATGGCCAAAGTATTAAAGTTACAGCATATTGTTTATCATGTTCCTTATGATGAACAGCCATCATCGTTAGAGGTTCAGGCCTTCCTTGAAAAAGATGCAAGTATTACACATGTAGCCGTAGTACATTGTGAGACGACTACTGGTATATTAAATCCAATTAAAGAAATTGGAGAAGTTGTTCATTCGTTCAACAAAACGTTTATTGTGGATGCCATGAGTAGCTTTGGAGGCGTACCAATGGATTTATCAGGCTTGCATATTGATTTTTGCATAAGTAGTGCCAATAAATGCATTCAAGGTGTTCCAGGATTTGGGTTTGTTATTGCGAATACGAGAGCACTAGAAAAATGTAAGGGACAAGCTCGAAGTGTTGCACTAGATTTGTATAGTCAATGGGAAGTGATGAAGCAAGATGGGAAATGGCGTTTCACATCACCTACACATGTAGTGGCCGCTTTCGCGAAGGCGCTTGAAGAGTTGATTGAAGAAGGTGGCATTCATGCCCGTTATAAGCGCTATGCGTATAATAATCATATACTTCGCTCGCGCTTGTCAGTGCTGGGATTTAAAGCGTATATTTCGGAAGAGCTGCAATCGCCAATTATCACAACATTTTTATTCCCGCATAAAGAGTTTTCTTTTGAGCATTTTTATCAAGAAATGAAAAAGGCAGGTTTCGTTATCTATCCAGGTAAGCTGACGGATGTCGATACATTCCGTATTGGCAATATTGGTGATATTCATGAGGATGATATGCTTACGTTATGTGAAGTCATTGAAAATTATATGGTGGTGAAAAACAATGAAAATTGAGACGGTTATTTTAGACTGGGCAGGAACAGCAGTTGACTTTGGTTGCTTTGCCCCTGTAAATGTTTTTTTAACGATTTTTGAAGATGCTGGTGTCACAGTTACACTCGAAGAGGCTCGAAAACCAATGGGTATGCTGAAAATTGATCATATCCGCACCATGCTAGAAATGCCAAGAATTAAAGAAGAATGGCATAGAGTACATGGACAATCCTTTACGGAAGAAGATGTACATGTATTGTATAATCATTTCGAAACAAAATTAATGGAGTCTTTAGCGACCTACACAGATCCTATCCAGCATGTGACAACAACGGTACAGCAATTAAGAGAAGCGGGTATTCGAATTGGCTCTACAACCGGCTATACAAATACGATGATGGAAGTAGTAACGAAGCATGCCGCTGACAAGGGCTATCAACCTGATTTTCTTGTAACACCTACACAGGTAGGCGATAAAGGGCGACCATATCCATATATGATTTTCAAAAATATGGAGGCATTAGGATCGCAAGCAACGAAGCAAGTTGTGAAGGTTGGGGATACTACCTCTGATATAAAGGAAGCGTTGAATGCAGGTGTTTGGGCTGTTGGCGTTATTATCGGAAGCTCAGAAATGGGACTATCTGAAGAAGAATTCCATGCCCTGTCTTCAGAAGAACAGCAACAAGTGATAGCGAACACGAAACGTATTTTTGAAGAAACCGGCGCTCATTATACAATTGAAACAATGGCAGAGCTGCCAGCGTTAATTGAAACGATCAATGCGCGTTTAAATGTGGAAAAACAATTAGAATACAAATAAAAACAAGCCTCGGCAGATAGTAGTAACTGCCGAGGCTTATTTTAGTCGCGCTCATAGGGAATAGAATCAGGTATATCAGCAAATGGATTTTTTTCATTGATACGGTCATAAAACATCACGCCGTTCAAATGATCTAACTCATGCTGAAAGGCAATAGCTGGTAGTCCTTTGAGACGCATTTTTTTCTCTTCACCATCAATTGTTTTAAATTTTACTGTGATGCGCGCATGACGCGGCACATACCCAGGAATATTACGATCAACAGAAAGACATCCTTCACCTGCTGATAGGTAGGTGTTTTCAACAGAGTGGCTAACAATCTTTGGATTAATGGCTACAAAGCTTAATTGTTCACCAGCCTCATCTTTTAAATGAAGGGCAAACATGCGCTGTAAGCTATTTACCTGATTAGCAGCCAAGCCAATGCCACTACGCAAATTATATTTTTCTGCCATTTCAGGATCTTGGCTGTTGATTAAATATTGGAGCATATCCTGAGCAAGCTTTCTTGTTTCATCAGTTAAAGGGAATTTAACTTCCTCTGCTTTTGTGCGTAAAGTCGGATGACCTTCGCGGATAATATCATCCATTAAAATCATATAGTAATCTTCCTTTCAACTTTGTAGTGCTTACTAATAATTATACATCACGTCTTCATACAATCCCATGAAAAAAGACCTTATTTGAATATACTCAAAAAATTTTTCTAATGCTATTAGATTTTCGAGAATGGGGTATTCTACTAGGGGAAAACCTGTTGGAAAACGTAAGAGTCGTATGGTGTGAGTAAGGTGTTGTAATACAGATTTTGAATATTAGTAATACAGTATAGGACAGCGATGTTTGATTGTTATTCTAGAAAAAATCTTTGTATAGAGCAGTAATAGATGATTGACCGACAGTATTTTATTCAGTATACTGAGTGTCAAGAATAAGTTGTACTAGTTAAAAAGGTGATTTATTTTAATACAGCTGAAAGGGAGATGTGACAAATGAGCAAGAAAAACAATAATATTTTTGATGCTAAACAAACGCTAACTGAAATCGAAGATAAGTTTGAAATGTTTCAAATTTTGAATGAAGAAGGCGAAATTATAAATAAAGAGGCAGATCCACAATTATCAGATGAGGAACTAGTTGAACTAATGACACGTATGGTTTATACACGTATTTTAGATCAACGTTCAATCTCACTTAACCGTCAAGGTCGTTTAGGCTTCTATGCGCCGACTGCTGGTCAAGAAGCTTCACAACTTGCTTCTCACTTTGCATTAGAACAAGAAGATTGGATTTTACCAGGTTACCGTGATGTACCACAAATTGTATGGCATGGCTTACCTCTTGAAAAAGCATTTTTATTCTCACGTGGTCACTTTATGGGGAATCAGGTTCCTGAAGGTGTAAACGTTTTAGCTCCACAAATCATTATCGGTGCACAATATATTCAAGCTGCTGGGGTAGCACTTGGAATTAAAAAACGTGGGAAAAAAGCTGTTGCAGTAACTTATACAGGTGACGGTGGTTCTTCTCAAGGAGACTTCTATGAAGGCATTAACTTTGCAGGTGCATTTAAATCTCCAGCAATCTTCATCGTACAAAATAACCAATATGCAATCTCAACACCTCGTGAATTGCAAACAGCTGCTAAAACAATTGCACAAAAAGGTGTAGCAGCAGGCTTACCAAGTATTTTAGTAGATGGAATGGATGCGCTTGCAGTTTATGTAGCAACTCGTGATGCTCGTGAGCGCGCGGTTAATGGTGAAGGCCCAACATTAATTGAAACAATGTGTTACCGTTATGGTCCTCATACAATGGCTGGGGATGACCCAACTCGTTACCGTACTTCTGATACAGATAATGAATGGGCTCAAAAAGATCCTCTAGTTCGCTTCCGTAAATACCTAGAAGCAAAAGGTTTATGGGATGAGAAGAAAGAAGAAGCAGTAATCGAGCGAGCAAAAGAAGAAATTAAAGAAGCAATCAAAAAAGCAGATGCTGCTCCAAAACAAAAAGTAACAGAGTTAATGGAAAATATGTATAAAGGCGAAATGCCATCTAATCTAAAAGAACAGTATGAAATCTATAAAGAGAAGGAGTCGAAATAACCTATGGCACAAATGACGATGATTCAAGCAATTACAGATGCACTTCGCACAGAATTAAAGAATGATGAAAACGTTCTTGTATTCGGGGAAGATGTAGGTGTCAACGGTGGGGTATTCCGCGCGACAGAAGGCCTACAAAAAGAATTTGGGGTTGACCGCGTTTTTGATACACCATTAGCAGAATCAGGTATTGGTGGCTTAGCAGTCGGTCTTTCTCTTCAAGGATTCCGTCCAGTTCCTGAAATTCAATTCTTCGGTTTCGTTTATGAAGTAATGGATTCAATCAGTGGCCAATTAGCACGTATGAGCTACCGTAGTGGTGGCGTGTACAATGCACCAGTAACAATCCGTTCACCATTTGGTGGTGGTGTGCATACGCCTGAAATGCACTCAGATAGCTTAGAAAGCTTAATGACAGCACAACCAGGATTAACAGTTGTTGTTCCATCAACACCATATGATGCAAAAGGTTTACTTATTTCTTCTATTCGTAATGACAACCCAGTTATTTTCTTAGAACATTTAAAATTATACCGTTCATTCCGTGAAGAAGTGCCTGAAGAAGCATACGAAATTCCACTAGGAAAAGCGGATGTAAAACGTGAAGGTACTGATTTAACAATCGTTGCTTACGGTTTAATGGTTCATGAAAGCTTAAAGGCTGCAGAAGAACTAGAAAAAGAAGGACATTCTGTAGAAGTAATTGACTTACGTACAATTCAACCAATCGATGTGGAAACAATTATCGCATCAGTTGAAAAAACAGGTCGTGCAATCGTTGTCCAAGAAGCTCAAAAACAAGCAGGTATCGCTGCAAACGTAGTAGCAGAAATTACAGAGCGCGCAATTTTAAGCTTAGAGGCTCCTGTTCTTCGTGTGGCTGCACCAGATACTGTGTACCCATTCCCACAAGCTGAAGGTGTTTGGTTACCAAACTACAAAGATGTAATGGAAACAGCGAAAAAAGTTTTAACATTCTAATAAAGCTTCTAAACTTGAACAACAGTAAATAGAAAGGATGGGTACACATGGCATTTGAATTCAGATTACCGGATATTGGCGAGGGTATTCACGAAGGCGAGATTGTGAAATGGTTCGTTAAAGCTGGAGATACAGTAAAAGAAGACGATATTCTTTGTGAAGTACAAAATGATAAAGCAGTAGTAGAAATCCCTTCACCAGTTGAAGGAACAGTAGAGGAAGTTTTAGTAGGAGAAGGGACAGTTGCCGTCGTTGGCGATGTCTTAATCCGATTGGATGCACCTGGCTACGAAGACTTAAAGCTAAAAGGTGACGATCATGCTGAAGCGAAAACAGAGGCACAAGTTCAAGCAACTGCTGAATCTGGTCAGAACGTAGAGAAAGCTCCTGCTAAAGAGGAAAAGGCACCAGAAAAAGCTCCAGAAAAAGTGGAGACAGTTGTTGATGAAACAAAACGCGTGATCGCAATGCCTTCTGTACGTAAATTTGCCCGTGATAACGATGTGAATATCCGTGAAGTGAAGGGTACAGGTAAAAACGGTCGAATCTTAAAAGAAGATATTGAAAACTTCTTAAAAGGTGGCGGCACTGTAGAGGCAGAAACTACAAATGTCGAAACAACAGAAGAAACTGTTCAACAAGAAACGTCTACACCAGCACCAGTAGTTCTTGAAGGGGATTTCCCAGAGACTCGTGAGAAAATGTCAGGTATTCGAAAAGCGATTGCTAAAGCAATGGTACACTCGAAACAAACGGCTCCTCATGTTACACTAATGGATGAAGTCGATGTAACGGCTCTTGTAGCACATCGTAAAAAATTCAAAGATATCGCTGCTGAAAAAGGTGTTAAATTAACATACTTACCATATGTAGTGAAAGCACTTATTTCAACTTTACGCGAGTTCCCAGAATTTAACCGCTCATTAGATGATGCGACACAAGAAATTATCCAAAAGCATTACTACAATATCGGTATTGCAGCAGATACGGAAAGAGGCTTACTAGTACCAGTTATTAAGCATGCAGATCGTAAATCTGTATTTGCAGTGTCTAATGAAATCAATGAGTTAGCGACGAAAGCCCGTGAAGGCAAACTAGCGCCACATGAAATGAAAGGTGCTTCTATGTCCATTACGAATATTGGCTCTGCAGGAGGACAATGGTTCACACCAGTTATTAATCATCCTGAAGTAGCAATTCTAGGTATTGGTCGAATTTCAGAAAAACCTGTAATAAAAAATGGTGAAATTGTAGCCGCACCTGTGTTAGCATTATCATTGAGCTTTGATCATCGTATGATCGATGGAGCCACTGCGCAAAATGCTTTAAATCACTTAAAGCGTTTGTTAAGTGAGCCAGAATTATTATTAATGGAGGCGTAACAAAAATGGTAGTAGGAGATTTCCCAATCGAAACAGATACTCTTGTCATTGGTTCAGGTCCTGGAGGATATGTAGCAGCAATTCGTGCAGCTCAAACTGGCCAAAAAGTAACAATCGTTGAAAAAAATGTACTTGGTGGTGTGTGCTTAAACGTAGGTTGTATTCCATCAAAAGCATTAATTTCAGTAGGTCACCGTTTTGAGCAAGCTAAACATTCAGATGACATGGGAATCATCGCTTCTGATGTGAAATTAGACTTCTCAAAAGCACAAGCATTTAAAGACAGCGTTGTTAAAAAATTAACTGGCGGTGTTGAAGGCTTACTTAAAGGCAACAAAGTTGAAATTGTACAAGGTGAAGCTTATTTCGTTGACGCTCATTCAGTGCGTATCATCAATGGTGAATCTGCTCAAACTTACACATTTAACAATGTCATTATTGCAACAGGTTCTCGTCCAGTTGAAATTCCAACATTCAAATTCACTGATCGCGTACTAAATTCTACTGGTGCACTTTCTTTACAAGAAGTTCCTGGTAAATTAGTTGTTATCGGTGGAGGTTATATTGGTACAGAGCTAGGATCAGCTTACGCAAACCTTGGCTCTCAAGTAACAATTATTGAAGGCGGAAAAGATATTTTAGCTGGCTTCGAAAAACAAATGACGCAAATCGTGAAAAAAGGCCTTAAAAAGAAAGGCGTTGAAATTGAAGTTAACGCATCTGCAAAAGGCGTTGAAGAAACTGAAAACGGCGTAGTCGTAACTTATGAAGTTGGCGGAGAAGAGAAAAAAGTTGAAGCTGATTATGTATTAGTTACTGTAGGTCGTCGTCCAAATACAGATGAAATGGGCCTTGCTGAAATCGGAGTTGAATTCGGTGAACGTGGTCTAATCAATGTTGACAAACAATGTCGTACAAATATTCCAAACATCTATGCAATTGGTGATATTGTTGCAGGTCCTCAGCTTGCACATAAAGCATCTTACGAAGGTAAAGTTGCTGCTGAAGCGATTGCTGGTGAAAAATCAGTTGTTGATTATCTTGCTGTACCTGCTGTATGCTTCACAGATCCAGAAATGGCGACAGTTGGTTACAACGAAGAACAAGCGAAAGCAGAAGGCATTGAATACACTGCAGCGAAGTTCCCATTCGCAGCAAACGGTCGTGCTCTTGCATTAAACCAATCAGAAGGTTTCGTGAAGCTTGTTGCTCGTAAAGAAGATGGTTTATTAATTGGTGCTCAAATCGTAGGTGCTGGTGCATCTGATATGATCGCTGAAATGGGCTTAGCGATTGAAGGCGGCATGACTGCTGAAGATATCGCTTTAACAATTCATGCTCACCCAACATTAGGTGAAATTACAATGGAAACTGCTGAAGTATTACTTGGCAACCCAATCCACATTGTAGCGAAAAAATAATATGAATAAAGGAGTGTAGAAAAAGCGGATGTTCATTCGCTTATCTACACTCCTTTTTTACTAGCAATTGTTTTATTAAATGCAGATTGCCGTTGAATAAAAGGTAATAACTTGAAGATGTTGCCCCCTAAAGATATTACATTTTACTTTATGCATAAAAGATAGTATTATAATTGATAATAATTATCAATTATATATAAAGGAATGGGTTACGATGAATGAGCGCTATCGAACATTTATTTTATTAGCACAACACAAATCATTTACTGAAACAGCAAAGCATATGTTTTGTTCCCAACCGACAGTTTCTCAGCACATTCAGCAATTGGAAAATGAGTTAGGCTGCCAGCTAATCTCAAGGAAACAACGGCAAATTAAATTAACTACACAAGGCGAAATTGTGTTGGCTTATGCGCAAAAAATGCAGGAAATGGATCAACAATTGCGAAGAGCAGTAAAGCAGACACAACAGGAAAATATCAAATTATATATAAGTCACTATATTGCCGATAGCTTTTTTGACGAGCTATTTGATAAAAATAATAGCACATATAAACAATATCCCTATGAAATTAATAGCTATTGCTATGAAGATTTAAAAAGTAGTTTAGTAGAAAACCATGCTAAATTTGCCGTGATGCCGATTTATGATGCTGATACGATTGTTCACGAGTCATTTGATATAGATATTTTATTTGAGGAAGAATTAGTATTAGTGATGACAAATGATCATCCTTTAGCAAGTCGTCAAATCATTTATACAAGAGATTTGAAAAACCTATCGATGCTATTGTCTCAAAGTTCTTATTTGAATCAGCATATTAAACAAGCTTTACATCAGAAGGCAGTACCTGTTTATTATATACAGATGACTAATTTTGAAATTATTAAAAAGGCTGTACAGCAGGGTATGGGCGTATCTTTTTTACCTTATAAATCAATAGAGGATAGCTTAGATAAATTAACGTTTAAATATGTGAAAGGTCTATCTATTAAACGAAAAAATGGTATTGTATTTAACCGTAACAAAATTTTAAATGAGCAAGAACAAGCATTTTGTGAACGTTTAAAGAAGAAATTGAAGATGGAGTCTGTCAGGTAAGTTAAACTTATAAAGGTAAATAAATCCTTTATAGTGTTTCTTCTATTATATTTTTTTACCATTATATTCATTAAAATAAAATATTTTCTAAATTAATCCAAGCAATATACGAAGCTTTTATTTACTGTTTCGTCATTGTTTGGTTTTTTTTATCTTAATTGAGCCTCTATGTCAGCAATATGGTAGCACTTGGAGGAATTTATATCGCTTTTCTGCGATGACTTCCAAGGATCATTTCTGGTAGAATATCATCCTTAATTTGTAGGTTTATAGCATTCTATAAGAAAATGTAATAGTACAATTGGAGATTTTTATAATTTGAGAAAAACTGATAAGCGGTCAGAGAAAATTAAAATACTACACCCTACATGATATTGATAATCGTTATCAGTGATGATATAGTTCGAAATGCAAGGAGGTATGAAGATGTCAAAAGATTATATTGTAGTTCATCCATGTAATATTTTTTCTCAAGGCAAAGCAGATGAAAATTTTGAAATAGTAGATATGTATGATTTACCGAATATTGAGCTATCTTCTTATAAATGTATGGTGATTTTAGGGTTTGTTGATCAAGAATTTTTGCAAGAAAAGAAACAAATTATCGCTGATTTTTTGGCAAATAATAAGATTGTATGCTTCTTTGGTAACTTAGTCACAGATTGGTTACCAGGACAGCAGGCTTTTATCGCAAAGGAGATTCGAAATCATTGGGATTATGACATCTCTATTGCGAAACAACACGGAATTTTTGCAGGTGTAAGGGAAGAAGATATGACAATAAATAAAGGTGTGAAAGGGTTTTTTGCTCGTGGACATCATCCAGCACCAGCAGATGCAGAGATATTATTAACTTTGCCAGACGGTGAGCCTGTGACATTTATTGATCGAAGCTCAACAAATGGGACCATTTTCATGCATGCAGGTAATAATCTCTTTAATATTGGGGGCATGACACCGTCAATATCAAAAACGACCAATCGTATTCCTACACAGCTAATGCAATGGATACAGGAAGAATACAAGTATTTAGCGGAAAGGAGTGTCAAGTAGTGCGTAAAATAGCTGTTATGTATAGTGGTAGTTCACAACATTGGCGTACATATAAGACATCTGAATTCGCTCAGTATATCGATCAATTGATTCCAGTGCGTCAGTTAGAGGAAGAAAATTTAGACGCTTTTGATGTATTAATCATCCCTTCTCAAACACATACAGGATTATTAGATAAAAACATTCAAAAGATCTATGATTTTGCGAATACAGGGAAAGTAGTGGTCACATTTGGCCCGCAGCATCGAGATTGGTTGCCGATGCATAACTGGGAATTCAGACCAACTAATTTTTGGTGGTGGCTAGAACCTAATGCTGATAGTGGCCTGCGTTTAGAAAAAGCAACGCATGATTTATTTAAGAATTATCTTACATTGGAGGATGCAACTTGGCATCAACATGGTGTGTACTGGCCAAGTGAGGGCTGCGAAGTATTAGTATCGACAGATGATGGTGGTGCCGTTTTATATATTGACCGAGTGAACACAAATGGGGTTTGGGTCAATACAACATTGGATCCAGATTATCATTTTGGCTCTTATTTTATGCCGGCAACGGAACGGTTCTTGCGGGGATTTTTACCTTGGCTAAAGAAAGGGCAGATATAAGGAACGCTAAATGCGCAAAATGATTACTAATAGCTCTATTTGAGACGCAAGCAGTATGTTGGTTCAAGGCTTTGACAGGAAAGCTTGCCGTACATAGTGTAGAAAAAACAAGCTTGTGGATATTGGACTAAATTTGAAATTTCTCGTCATTGATAAGGAAATTTTTTGATAAAAGAAAGTAGGAGAACTAGTGGAACCTATTGCTTATGTTGGCATTGATATTCAATTTACTCGATTAACAGATGAGGATCGTGAACGTGGCTTAGTATTTTTATATTTATATGATTTACCCTCTGTTGATTTAACAGCCTATGCAGGAATAATTATCACAAATCATGTAGAAGAACAATTTCTACTAGAACATAAAAAGATTTTAGATGAATATTTGCTACACGGTGGTGTGATCTTTTCACTGACAGAAATATCCTTGCCATGGTTAGCAAATGTAGCTAATTGGAAGCGCTCTCCTATTCCATTGAAAGATCGTGAAATTATGATTGAGCAATCTAATTGTTCTTTATTTAAAGGGATAGAGCCCTATGATATTAATTATCGAAAAGGTGTACGGGGCTTCTTTTCTCGGGGTTATTTTGAAAAAGTACCTGCACATGCGGAAGTGTTAATTACAGATCAAAGCGGTGTACCAATACTTTATGTTGACCGACATTCAACAAATGGCACCATTTTTGCAGGAGCAGGCACCGATATTTACAAGGTTTTTATTAATGAAGAAAATACATCGAAAAAGCTTAGTATGCAAATGCTAGATTGTATTCGTGAGGAAGCTAACCGCAATTATGCAAGTGGAGGTATGGGCGAATGATAGGGATTGTGACGAATGGCTTACCATTTCAAAATCGTTTTTTTGCAGAGCAAGAATTTCATTATTTATATGATGAAGTGCTACATATTCGCCACTTACATCAATATGATTTAACAAAGTATGACACACTTATTCTATCTTGTCGCTTAGATATCCGTTCTTTAAAACGGTATCAGTCACAATTACTGAAATTTATTAATGCTGGCAAAAGGCTGATTATTTTTGGTGAAATATTGGATTGCTGGTTTCCGACAATTGATTGGGAAGATTCTGAAGTCAATTTTAGTTGGTGGGTGAGAGATGGCGGTGATTTACCGATGAAAATGCAAAATAATGTGCATCCACTTTTCAAATACGTCACATTACATGATATGAAATGGCATTATCACGGTTCTTTTTTACCGCCTCAAGGAGCGCAATCGTTATTAGATATTCCAAATGGACGATCGTTATTTTATGTGGATAATGTGAGCTTTAATGGAGAACTAGTTGTCACTACACTTGATCCGATGTTTCATATCGGATTAGGTTTTATTGATCAATCAAAGCCGTTTTTACATGGGATTGCAAAATGGTTAAGAGAGGAAGAAAAACATTGAAAAAGTATGGACTTGTCGCTGCTGCAGCACTAACAATGTTGTTGGCAGCTTGTAATAATAATAACGAAGAGACGCAAAATAAAACTGAGCCTCAGGTGGAGGAACAATCATCAGAGTTGCAAACGACTAAGGAAGAAAAGCTTGTAGTTGACCAATTAGGACGTGAAGTAACAGTACCAAACTCGATTGAGCGTGTTGTAACGGGAGGCATTCTTCCATACTTCTCTACTTGGTATGTAGCAACAAATTCTACAAAGGAAATTGTTGGTATGCATCCGAATTCGTATAATGCAGCAAAACATTCGATGCTAGGTAAAATGTCTCCAGATGTTTTAAAGGCTGATACGTCATTTATTCAGAATGGCGAAGTCAATGTCGAAGAATTAATGAAAGTAAATCCACAATTATATATTGAGATTGCAACAGATGAGAAATCGATTAATAAAGTAACAGAAGCAGGCATCCCAGTAGTGGCACTCAAGGCAATTGATGCGGCTGCGGCAGAGCCATTAGCTACATTTAATAGTTGGTTAGAAGTAACAAGCCAAATAACTGGTACAACAGAACGTGCCAATCGCTTCCTAGAGGAAGGGAAAAAAGTACAAGCTCAATTAGATGAAAAATTAAAAGCAATCGAAGAAAAAGACAAGCCTCGTGCAATGATGTTGTTTAGACATAATGAAAAGTCGATTACAATTGGAGGGAAAAACTTCTTTGGTAACCAATGGCTCAATGCGACTGGAGCAATTGATGTAGCTGAAAATGATATACAAGGGCAAAAAGAAGTGAATATGGAGCAAATTTATGCTTGGAATCCTGATATTATTTTTATTACCAATTTTACAGAAACACAACCAGCTGATCTACTTGAAAACAAGGTAGATGGACAGGATTGGAGTCAGGTAAAGGCAGTACAGGAGGGTAAAGTTTATAAGATACCATTAGGGATTTATCGTTGGTTCCCACCTAGTGGTGACGCCCCATTAATGTTAAAGTGGTTAGCGCAAAAAAATCATCCTACATTATTTGATTATAAAATAGAGGACGAGATTAAAGCATATTACAAAGATTTTTATGAATTTGATGTGACAGATGAAGATATTCAAGCTATTTTAAATCCATCATCAGAAGCAGCTAAATATTAAGGAATGATTGGTAAATGCAAAACTGGAAAAAGATTATTATATGGTTCCTACCCCTGGTAATTGCCATCATTTCCCTTGGTGTAGGGCGCTTTGAAGTTGGCATCGAGCAGATATTAAAAATTCTTGCTTCACAGATTTTCCCTATAGAACCGACCTGGACAGAGATGGAAGAAACGGTTATTATCAATATTCGCTTGCCACGTATTCTTCTCGCATTGTTAATTGGTGGAGGTTTGGCTATTGCAGGTGCTAGCTTTCAAGGAATGTTTGGTAATCCCCTAGTATCACCAGATATTTTAGGTGTTTCTGCGGGAGCTGGCTTTGGTGCTTCTCTTGGAATATTATTGTTTGGGCAAAATTTTGCTACACAGATAATGGCATTGCTTTTTGGATTAGGTGCCATTGGCTTTACATTTTTAATTGCCGGCGCACGCAAAAATGCCCCTATATTTATGTTTGTCTTAGCGGGTGTTATTACATCGGCACTGTTTAATGCGCTTATTTCGTTAACTAAATTTGTAGCTGATCCAGAAGAAAAGCTACCTGCCATTACCTATTGGCTGATGGGAAGCTTAGGAACAGTTACTTATAAAGATTTATATATAGGCGGACCATTGATTATTATCGGTATGTTAATACTTTATTTCCTAAGGTGGCGATTAAATATTTTAACCCTCCCAGAGGATGAGGCAAAATCAATGGGAATTTCCGTAGTGCCTTTAAAATGGATGATTATCTTCGGTGCTACATTGATTACTGCGGTATCTGTTGCGGTTGCAGGAATTGTTGGCTGGGTTGGTTTAATTATTCCACATGTTGCTCGTATGCTTGTGGGGAATAATAATCAGCATGTACTACCAATGTCGATTGCTATAGGAAGTATGTATTTGTTAGTAATTGATAATTTAGCACGTTCTATAACAGCAACAGAAATACCTTTATCCATTTTAACAGCGATTATAGGCGCACCATTCTTTGCTTATTTACTGCGTAAATCTGGAGGTGGATGGGCGTGATAATTGAAGTGAAAAATGGCAATTTTTATTATGAAAAGCGTCATAAGAAATCTCAAAATCTTTATATGAACAATATTAATTTTACACTGGAAACAGGACAGATTATGGCTATTCTTGGTCCTAATGGTGCTGGAAAGACAACAATGCTTAAATGTATTACAGGGTTACTAGAGTGGAAGCAGGGAGAAACCTATATAGATGGCAAGCCATTGTCTACTGTCAAGCGTAAGGAGCTTTGGCAACGTATTGGCTATGTACCGCAAGCTCATAAAATGGTATTTGGTTTTACAATAGAAGAGCTTGTTGTAATGGGACGAGCCCCTTTTATTAGTACATTAGCCCAACCATCAAAAAAAGATTTAGAAGCGGCACATTTGGCACTAGATACAATTGGTATTGTCCATTTAGCCAAAAAATCATGTAATGAGGTAAGTGGTGGGGAGTTGCAATTAGCTTTAATAGCACGTACATTGGTTGCCAATCCAGAAATACTTATTTTAGATGAACCCGAGTCCCATTTGGATATTCAAAAACAAATAATTATTTTACAAACAATTAAGCAATTAGCAAGAGAGCGTGGCATTTCTTGTATTATTAACACGCATTATCCTAATCATGCCTTTTATTTAGCTGATCGGGTTCTAATGACGGCAAAGGATAAGGATGTTGTATATGGTACTGTACATGAAATAATGACAGAGGAGAGAATGCAGTCGTTTTTTGGTATAGAGCTAAAAAAAATACTATATGAGGAAGAGAATTATGTAGTAGAAACGATGGTACCACGTGCATTAGGTGCAGAAAAATAAGAACGAAAATAATAGTCAGCATGTAGTTGTTTTCTAACTACATGCTATTTTACCGTATTTGCTTGATGCGTGAGTCAGCTACATAAAAGGTTACAAAGAAAATGGTAAGCAATTATTGATGGGAAAGATTTGGTAGTGGTATTGGCTTCAAATATTATTTCTATCATTTACAAGCTCCTTTGATTATTCTGAATAATCGATAAATGCTATAATGATAGCATTGTAGAAAGTAAGGGAGGATTTCATAATGGAGCTTAATTTAACAGGGAAAGTAGCAATCATAACAGGATCGAGTAAAGGAATTGGCTATTACACGGCCATGCAGCTTGTCAAAGAGGGGGCACAGGTTGTTCTATGCGCACGTGGGGAAAAACAGCTGCAAGTGGCTGCTGGATGTATAAAAAATGAAACAGGCGTAGATGTTTTAATTGTTCCAACTGATATTACAAAAGAAAAAGATTGTAAGTATCTAATTGAGCGTACTGTCGAACATTATGGACGTGTTGATATACTTATTAATAATGCGGGTACAGCTTCAGCAAATCCCTTTGAATCGGTGAGTAGTGAGCTGTGGCAAGCAGATTTAGATTTAAAGGTATTTGGAGCTATTCATTGTTCAAAATATGCTGCGCCATATATGCGTAAGGCTGGGGGCGGTGCAATTGTTAATGTGACAGCCGTGATGGCTAAAACTCCACCTGCAAGCTCACTTCCTACTACTGTGAGTCGTGCTGCAGGGCTTGCGTTGACAAAAGCGATGAGCAAGGATTTAGGGAAGGATAATATTCGAGTAAACTCTGTATGTATAGGACTTATTCGTAGTGATCAAATCGAAAAGAAATGGAAAAAGGAAGAACCAAATTTATCGTGGGAAGAATATTCTCGTAAAGTGGGGCAAGCTATTCCACTTGGTCGTGTAGGTGATACGCAAGAAGCCGCAAACGTTATCACTTTTTTAGTATCTGATGCGGCAAGTTATGTTACAGGAACTGTTGTTAATATTGATGGTGGCTCTGGTCACGCATTATAAAGAGGCTAATATTTTTGAAGAAAAGAAATTTTAATGATTGCCAATTAAAATATGATAAGACAATTTCTATATGTATCTTATTGATTATGAAGAAAGCCTTGCGCTTTCTTCTTTTCTATTGTTTTTCTAAAATTATAATAGACAGAAAATTCCTACAGATGTAGAATGAACGATATAGGGGGTGAAAAGTGGCGAAATGTTGAACGAAAATTTTGCTGCGTTGTTGTTACGAGTTGTTCGGATAATTGTTCAAATAGGGATACTTACTATTTTCTATTATATGGGGGTAGGCATTGTTTCTTATTTGCACATTCCTCTTCCTGGAAGCGTCATTGGATTACTGTTATTAGCACTTTCACTCAATTTTAAACTAATTAAGGTCGAATATATACAAGATGGAGCGGGCTTTTTAATTGGCATCTTAACGTTGTTTTTCATTCCAGCAACTGTAGGTGTTATTGATTACCCAGAACTCATGACAATCACTGGTCTACTTATTATTTTAGCAGTTATTGTTAGTACGTTAATCTCTATCTATGTTACAGGATTGCTGACACAACTCATTGAAAAAAGAGAAATAGCGAAAAAAGAAAGCTCGAAAACTACGGTGGAAGAAGGAAAGGGGGAGTTAACTGTTGATTGAAGCAATTGTTGTTCTTAGCACCATTATCCTGTTCATTTTATTTACAAAGCTCTATCAACGATTTCCTCATCCTATCATGATTCCCTTGGTCACCACTACGATTGTCAGTGCAGTGATCTTACTTGTTTTTGATATTCCATATACAACTTATATGGAAGGTGGGGAATGGCTCCAGAAAATGCTTGGGCCAGCTGTTGTGGCACTTGCATATCCTCTCTATAATCAACGAGCCATTATTATGAAATATAAGTATTCTATTTTATCAGGGCTTTTAATCGGCATGATAACAGGCTTAGTGACCATTTTTGTGTTACTAAAATGGATTGGTGTAACATCTAGCTGGATGCTGACGGCCTTACCTAAATCGTTAACAACGCCTGTTGGGATGCAAGTGAGCGAAACGATTGGTGGCATTCCCCCTTTAACAGCTGTTTTCGTCATGATTGCAGGGTTTGTAGGGGCCATTATCGGACCATTAGTCATTAAGTATGGCAAAATCGACTCTGCTGTTAGTAGAGGTGTGGCAGTAGGTAGTGCTTCACATGGCGTAGGTCTTGTAAAATTAAGAGAATATGGGGAACAGGAATTATCAGTTGGTTCCTTATCAATGGGCTTAACGGCTGTTATCGGAGCATTCTTCTGTCCTTTATTTGTATATTTATTTTTATAATACAATTGTCGCTTCGTGTAAAAAGGAGTTGTCTCAAAAACTATTTGAGACAACTCCTTTAGCTTTTTTCAATAATCAATTGAATGGTGTGGGCTAGTCCTGTGTGGAGCGTTCCTTCATGTCGAAGCTGTTCGCCTGTAAAAAAATGGATTATTTTATGTGTTTGACACCATTCCAGGACATTTAAAGGGTTATATAAAAAATCAAGCTGTTGTGGACCACCTGAGGCATACGGGAGTTGATAAATGGAATATAACTCCATTATGATTCGTCCTCCTGGTTTGACTGAATCGATAATTTTTTGTATAACAGTTCGTTGTTGCATGACTGGAAAATGTCCAAATACCATAATAGCTGCATCATATTTATTCACAGGAAGCTCATCCAGCAGTAAATCGGCTAGCACGGTTTGAACTGTAACATCGTGTTTTAATGCTAATTGTTCAGTTTTTTGAAGACCACTTTGTGCATAATCATAGGCAGTGACAGTATGTCCCTCTGAGGCTAAAAAAACAGCATTACGTCCTTCACCCTCTGCATAAGCAGCGATAGTAGGGTAATCCTTCAAATAATATACATAATCTTGAATAAAGGCATTTGGATGTTCTCCATAAACATATTCTGTACTTTGAAAACGTTGATCCCATGTATTCATTTAGCTCACTCCCTTTTCTTTATTATAGATAATAGTAGAGATATTGTAAAAGCAACTAATCGTTGTGAAAATGAAAAAAAAATTCTCACATAATATTCAATTACTATCTATTATGTAATGGAGAGAATAACCACAATTCACTCAGAACGAAAAGGTTTTTAGTGAGTATAATTTCCATATTCAGATCTACTCTCTTCTATGTTTTATAAATGAAAAAGCTAGCCCTTTTTATTGAAGAGCTAGCTTGGATTTTTTAGAAAATTGGCTTACGTTCTTTGATAACACGAATTGTTTTTAATGTTGTATCTTCGGGTCCTTGAACTGGTAAACCTGCTTCAATATTCATTTGAATATAATGAATATTTTCTTGTGTTATTATTTCCCCGGGAATAAAAATAGGAATTCCAGGAGGATATACCATAATAAATTCTGCACAAATACAGTTATCTGCTTCTGCAAGAGGCACGACTTCTGTATCTGCATAAAAAGCATCACGTGGTGACATGGCAAGTGCTGGAATTTCTGGTACATTCACTACAGCCTCTGTTATAGCTGCTTCAGAATCAAATGCTTTTGACATACGAGTTAGTGCATTCACTAAAAGATTAATTTCCTTTTTTGTATCTCCTAAAGTCACTAAACATAAGATATTATAAAGGTCAGACAATTCTACTTCAATATTTGCATTATGACGCAACCATTCCTCAGCTCGATGACCAGAGATACCTAAATCTTTCACACTAATAAGAAGTTTTAATGGATCCATATCATAGGTCGCAGATGAGTGTAATTTTTCCTTACCTGCACATTTTAAATGCGGTATTTGATTGATGCGTTTACGAGCATCCTTTGCTAAACGCAGTGCATCGTCGATTAAATCGTATCCATGAATGGCTAGCTGACGTCGAGCTGTGTCAAGTGAAGCAAGTAACGGATAGGATGTCGATGTAGTTGTTAACATAGAAAATACAGCTTGTACACGTTTTGCAGAAACAAGACCTTCACGTACATTTAAAATAGACGTTTGTGTCATGGAGCCACCAAGCTTGTGTACGCTTGTTGCTGCCATGTCAGCACCTGCTTCCATAGCTGAATATGGTAAGTCATCATGGAATTTTATGTGTACACCGTGTGCTTCATCTACTACTACCGGAATATTACGGTCATGAGCAATCTCAACAATACGTTTTAAATCAGCAGTAAAGCCAAAATATGTCGGATTAATCACAAGTACTGCCTTTGTATCTGGATAAGCATTCAACGCTTTTTCAACAGCTTCTGGAGATATGCCATGCGAAATCCCATATTCGCTGTCGACTTCAGGATGAATAAAAATTGGAATGGCACCAGCGAATACGATCGCTGACATAATAGATTTATGAACATTCCGTGGCACTAGAATTTTATCACCTGGACCGACGACGGTCAGAATCATCGTCATGATGGCGCCACTAGTACCTTGAACGGAAAAGAATGTATGATCAGCACCAAAGGCTTCAGCTGCTAGGGTTTGGGCTTCTTTTATAGCACCCTTTGGTGAATGTAAATCGTCTAGTGGAGCAATATTAATTAAATCAATTGATAAAACGTTGTCGCCGACGAATTCTCGGAAAGCAGGATCCATTCCTTGCCCTTTCTTATGGCCTGGAATATGGAACTGAATGGGATGTCTGTTCCGATGTTTTAGTAATACGTCGAACAATGGAGTCTCTAATTGTGACAACGCAGGTACCACCTCACTTTATAATATCTAAGAAAACAAATGAATTATAGCACCTAACGACACGAAAAAATAGGCTTTTCCTAAAAAATAAAAGGATTTTTTTCAGGATATCGAGAAAATAGTATTGAACGAAAGGGGAGGTACTATGAATTGGAATACACGGGTGACGGATCTTTTACAGGTTAAATACCCAATTATTCAAGGAGGATTGGCTTATTTAGCCTACGCTGATTTAGCAGCAGCTGTGTCGAATGCTGGTGGTCTAGGTCAAATAACGGCCATGAGTTTACGAGATCCCGATTTGTTACGAGCAGAGATCCATAAAGTACGAACATTGACTGATAAACCATTTGGTGTGAATTTTGCGATTGGTATGCATGGTACAGGCTATGAGGATATGGTGCGTGTTGCTGTCGAAGAAAAAGTTCCTGTTGTAACAATGACGGGAGGAAATCCAGCACCTATATTTGATTTGCTGGCAGGCACGGACATAAAAAAATTAGTCCTTGTAGCTGCTCGTAGACAAGCTCAAAAGGCTGAGCAGCTAGGAGCAGATGCTGTGATGGTTGTGGGTCAAGAGGGCGGCGGTCATTTGGGACGTGATGATGTAGGTACAATGGTACTTGTTCCTCAAGTAGCTGATAGTGTGAAAATTCCTGTCATTGCTTCTGGAGGAATTGGCGATGGTCGGGGCTGGATGGCGGCTCACGCGCTGGGAGCTGAAGGCATTGAAATGGGCACTCGTTTTATAGCAACACGAGAATGTGTCGATGCTTCAGAGGCTTATAAAGAGGCGCTACTTGCAAGCACGGAGGCCGATACAACTATTATTAAGCGTTCTATTGGTGCACCAGCTCGAGCTTTACGCAATGAATTTACGGCTAAGATTTTAGAAATTGAAGAAAAAACACCAACATATGAGGCGTTGAAAGAATATATAGGTGGTTCAGCCAACAAGCGTTTTATTTATGACGGTGATAAGAATCAGGGCTTTGGCTGGGCTGGGCAGGTAACAGGAATGATTCACGATATCCCAACCGTTGAAGACCTCATCAAGCGAATGGTTGCAGAAGCTGAAAGTATACGGTTAAAATGGGGGCAATAACGTAAAGGTGGTTTTGTCGAATGGAATATTCTTATCCGTTTTCAACTGATTGGTCCACAGAGGAGATTGTGGATGTTGTTCAATTCTTCGAGGGGATTGAGAAAGCTTATGAAAAGGGCATCAAGCGTGAAGTCATGCTGGCTAAATATCGACGCTTTAAAGAGATTGTGCCTTCCCAAGCACAGGAAAAGTCAATATTTCGTGAATTTGAAGAGGCAAGTGGCTATATTAGCTATCCTGTCGTAAAGCAAACAAAGGAAGCCGAAGATGGGATGATCATAAAAGTTGCCCCTAGAAACGGTCGATAAAAAAGTGGATGTGAGGTCAACTCACATCCACTTTTTATTTTTTTGTGTTAAAAAACGACATTTTGCATAAACTACATCAATAAAAAACTTTATAAGGTGAACTTAACCACATTTTTTAGTGGGGCTATTTTCCAACAATAACGTTGTAAAGAGGAAGTAAGCTGTTAAATGTGTCTTCTGTTAATTGTTGTAATTCACTTGCTGTTAGTTTTGTTGCTTGCTCTTTTTGAATGTGACGGCCAATTAAGAACTCACCCTTTTTGACATCTCGTAAGCGGATAAGCAGGTCTTCAAGCTTGTCTTCTTTTGCCTCTCCGAGAGAAATGGCCTCTGGGGACATATGGTCTCCTGATACAATAAAATCATCTGGAAGCTGCTCAATTAAAGGTTTATGAGCTAGTAAACGCTCAGCCATAACATTTTTTTGTGGCGCTTCATAAATAATAGCTAAAACGATGAATAAATGTGTGTGCCATAGACCAATCTGAAAGTGAGGCAATGATTTATAACCTCTTTTATAGGGGGCGAAGGCAACCCAGCTATCTTCTGGCGGGTTAACAGTTCTTCGAGCATGTTTAGCAACATGTGGGAAGAATTCTTCACCTAAATGGCTGGAGAAATATGCAGAAAAATCTTCTCCTAGCTGATTAAATTTTGGACGTACATCCACATTTAAAGCATCCATTCTTTGTTCTAAACCGTCTATTGTAAAAACCTTAAAATCTTTGTTTGTCCACTTTATTTTTGGCAATTTTATTTTACTCCTTTCGTTTTATAAGGTTTATTTTACGCTGAATTTGGGAAAAAATCTTATAACAAGAACTTTATCAAATTAGAAAAGTTTTTGTAAAAAAATTAAAAAAAGGAAGTGTTTTTATGAAACCGATCGTAAAAATTATACGTAAAGTTGACATTGAAAAGCAATATGAGCATATTTTACAATTAGAATTAGATTATGAATTAGCTTCACTCTTTGCAGCAATGAATGAAAAAAATGACACTGAAATTGAAAAAAGTAAAAAACGTCTGGCAGAAATTCAGATGGAACTTGAAAGTTTTCACGCCTATGCGTAATCAAAATCTAATACCCATTTAAAAAATCACTTGCTGAATATTCCGACAGCAGGTGATTTTTATTGTGACAAAGGGTAAAATAGAAATTATATCATAAGGTAGTACTAGGTTTTATATAGCAAAAAAGTTATGAAGTAGTGGGAAAAGGTATTATGGACATACGGGAGCGAGAAATATAGAAGGCCTTTTCTTATATTCGAAGGGTGGGTTATTAGTGGATTTACAACAAATTGATGAATTTGCAAAAGATATCATTTTTGAAGCTGGGAGACGTATTCGAGAGGCTTTTTCGTATAATCTAGTTATTGAGACAAAATCAGGTGCAAATGACCTTGTTACCAATATTGATCGAGAGACTGAATTATTCTTTATTGAGCAAATTAAAGCTTTTGATCCAACCCACAAAATCTTAGGGGAAGAAGGAATGGGCGAGCAGGTTAAATCGCTTGATGGTGTAGTTTGGATTATTGATCCGATTGATGGCACGATGAATTTCGTCAAACAGCATCGTCATTTTATGATTTCGATAGGTATTTTTGTAAATGGCGTAGGAAAGTTAGGTTACATATTTGATGTCATGCGAGAGGATTTGTTTAATGCCATCGAAGGTCAAGGAGCATGGTATAATGATTCACCATTGCGTAAACTACAGTCTGTTACAATGGAGGAGTCTGTTATTGGGATTAATGCACATTGGGTAGCACCTAATCGACATATTCACCATGAAAAGGTGATAGATATGGTTCGTAAAGTTCGAGGTACACGGTCCTACGGCTCAGCAGCAATGGAAATTGCATTTGTGGTTAGTGGTAAATTAGATGCCTATGTCTCTATGCGTTTAGCACCATGGGATATTGCAGGGGGTACCATCATTGCTCAGGAAGTTGGAGCAGTTGCTACAAATTTACATGGTGAGGGCTTTGATTTCCTTCATCAGGATACGTTTATTATCGCCAATCCGGCTATTCATAAAGAATTATTAGAAAAATATATAGTGCCATATGAATAAAAAGGAGCCGTCTATTTACTAGACAGCTCCTTTTTATGTTGCTTAAAGTAATCCTTGCGCACGTAGTTTACGTTTCATTTTAAAGGCTGTCATGAAAATGACACAAGTAGCCACAATACCAGCTATTGCACCAAATACACTACTAGCTGCAACAGAGTAACCGATAGCACACATTGCTAATACAGCAGCTAATGCGTAGATGGCCATTACGATTTTTGCACGATTCATAGCCTAGCCTCCTATATAAAAAATTTGTCGATTAAATATATTTTTTAGAATGATGGAAATTCTAATAAGGACATTTCTATCCTTCTTGTGCTATAATATCACAGTTAAACATTCGAAAAAAGAATATGGAGTGGAATAATGACAAACTTACGTCAAGATCTTCGCAATATCGCAATTATCGCCCACGTTGACCATGGTAAAACTACCTTAGTCGACCAATTACTAAAACAATCAGGTACATTCCGTTCAAACGAACGTGTTGAAGAACGTGCAATGGACTCTAATGATATTGAACGCGAACGTGGTATTACGATTTTAGCTAAAAATACAGCAGTAAACTATGAGGGAACTCGTATCAACATCCTTGATACGCCTGGACACGCTGACTTCGGTGGTGAGGTAGAACGTATTTTAAAAATGGTAGACGGCGTTTTACTAGTTGTCGATGCGTATGAAGGTTGTATGCCTCAAACACGTTTCGTATTGAAAAAAGCATTGGAACAACGCCTAACACCAATCGTTGTTGTTAATAAAGTAGACAAAGATTCAGCTCGTCCACTAGAAGTAGTAGATGAAGTGCTAGAATTATTTATCGAGCTAGGTGCAGATGATGATCAATTAGACTTCCCTGTAGTTTATGCTTCAGGTGTAAATGGTACAGCTTCCTTGGATGCGGATCCGTCTAAACAAGAAGAAAATATGAAATGTCTATTCGAAAAAATTATCGAGGCTATTCCAGCACCAGTTGATAACTCAGAAGACCCATTACAATTCCAAGTAGCTCTACTTGACTATAATGACTTCGTTGGACGTATCGGAATTGGTCGTGTATTCCGTGGAACAATTTCTGTAGGTCAACAAGTTGCCCTAATGAAATTAGACGGTACAGTGAAAAACTTCCGTGTAACGAAAATCTTTGGTTTCTTCGGTTTAAAACGTGAAGAAGTAGAGACAGCAAAAGCTGGTGATTTAATCGCCGTTTCAGGTATGGAAGATATCAACGTTGGTGAAACAGTTTGTCCTGTTGAGCACCAAGAAGCGCTTACACCATTACGTATCGATGAGCCAACTTTACAAATGACGTTTTTAGTAAACAATTCTCCATTCGCAGGTCGTGAAGGGAAATGGGTTACTTCTCGTAAAGTAGAAGAGCGTTTACGTGCGCAATTACAAACGGACGTATCTTTACGTGTTGAAGATACGGATTCTCCAGATGCTTGGACAGTTTCAGGTCGTGGTGAGCTTCACCTATCAATTCTTATCGAAAATATGCGTCGTGAAGGTTTCGAATTACAAGTATCTAAACCGCAAGTAATCGTGCGTGAAATCGACGGTGTAAAATGTGAACCATTCGAACGCGTTCAAATCGATGTTCCTGAAGAAAATGTTGGTTCAATTATTGAATCGATTGGTACACGTAAAGGTGAAATGCTTGATATGGTGAACAACGGCAGTGGTCAAGTTCGTTTAACGTTCTTAGTACCAGCGCGTGGTTTGATCGGTTATACGACTGAATTCATGTCTATGACAAAAGGTTTCGGTATCATCAATCATACGTTTGATTGCTACCAACCATTACTACCAGGTAAAATTGGTGGACGTCACCAAGGTGTACTAGTTTCAATGGAAACTGGTAAATCAACAACTTATGGGATGATGCAAATTGAAGACCGTGGTACACTGTTCTTAGAGCCAGGTACAGATATTTACGAAGGTATGATCGTTGGAGAAAATACTCGTGACGCTGATATCACTGTAAACATCACAAAAATGAAACAAAAAACAAACATCCGTTCAGCAAATAAAGACCAAACGAATGTTATTAAAAAACCACGTATTTTATCTTTAGAAGAAGCGCTTGAATACCTAGGCGATGATGAGTACTTAGAAATCACACCAGAATCTATTCGTCTGCGTAAAAAAATTCTTGATAAAAATGAACGTGAGAAAGCAGCGAAAAAATTACGTAACGCAGAACAATAATTTTCCGCTGACATGAAAGGAAGAGGAGTCTTGGATATTAAGTCCGCTTTATTGGGTGAACTAAATGTTATTCAAGTTGCTGCACAGACAAGTTCCGATGAAACAACAAGAGTTTATGGAAGAATGGCGGGTATAACTAGATTTTTATACGAAAATTTACCAAGCTATGAAATTGCAGGCTATGTTGTATTTCTTCTTGTATTTGCACTTTCTGCCATTGTCTATAAGTTAGGCTTTGCCAAGAAATTAAAACTATCTCAAAACATTATTATTTATGCGTTCCTATTTTTAGGTTGTATCATGCTTACGTTTTTCGCCCTATTCTTGCCAATGATCGAAGGTTTGATCGTAGCGGCCTTAATTTTAATCGTTTATAAAACAAGATTATGGCGTGAAAAAAGAGAAGAGCAACAAGCCACTAATCAGTAACAATTACGTACTTTGTAATAAGAACTTTTTATCGTGTGATAAACAGTCTTAGCGATTTTTAAGCTAAGGCTGTTTTTTTGTATGTATATCTTCTCCTCAAAATTTGTACGCCTGCTAAAAAAACACTACAAGCATCCATTTTTTCCGTTAGAGGGGAGAGTCTTCTACTTTTTTAGCACCAAAATATTACTGCTTCAAAATAAATTGATAGGCACCGAAATCTCCTTATGTGAATAAGTTAATGTCGATAGGCTTATTTTCATCATATCAAGGAGGAAAGGGAATGCGTTGGCTTACAAAAGGTTTATTATTAGGTGTCATTGCTTTGTTACTCCTTTCTTTGACGGCATGTAATAAAGCAGAGCTAGAAAAAGTCAAAGTAGGAGAAGTAACTCGTTCAATTTTCTATGCGCCTCAATATGTAGCGCTTGAGAAGGGATTCTTCGAGGAGGAGGGTCTTTCTGTTGAGCTACAAACGATTGCAGGTGGCGATAAAACGATGACGGCGTTACTGTCAGATGGAATTGATATAGCTTTAGTTGGGTCGGAGACGTCTATTTATGTCACATTACAAGGTGCTAATGATCCCATTCAAAATTTTGCACAGTTAACACAAACGGACGGTACCTTTTTAGTGGCAAGAGATAAGATGGATAATTTTTCGTGGGATCAATTGGAGGGCTCAACATTTTTGGGGCAACGTAAAGGTGGTATGCCACAAATGGCAGGTGAATTCGTGTTGAAAAAACATGGCATTGACCCTGTAAATGATTTAACGCTCATTCAAAATATTGATTTTGCTAACATTGCTACAGCCTTTGCATCAGGTACTGGTGACTATGTACAATTGTTTGAACCTACTGCAAGTGTCTTCGAGAAAGAAGGAAAAGGTTATATTGTAGCTTCGTTTGGAACAGAGTCTGGTAATCTCCCTTACACATCCTTTATGTCCAAAAGTAGTTATTTAAAGGATGAAGCTACAACTGTTCAAGCTTTTACAAATGCATTACAACGAGCACAGGATTTTGTACAAAATGAGAGTGCTGCTGAGGTAGCAAAGATTATTCAACCGTATTTTGAAAATGTAGATATAACGATAATTGAAACAGTCATTGAGCGGTATAAAGCACAAGGCTCTTATGCCACTGACCCAATCCTTGATGAAGGGGAGTGGGATAACTTGCAAACAATTATGGAGGAAGCAGGTGAACTTCCTCAACGAGTGGAGTATGAAAAACTTGTGAACACAACCTTTGCCAAAAAGGCTGCTGAGTAATATGGAATTTTTACAGCTGGAGAATATTCACCATAGTTATTTTTCAAGCACACAGGCAAAGGAAGTATTACGTGATATCAGTTTAGCCATTCATGAAGGAGAATTTGTTTCGTTTATTGGGCCGAGTGGCTGCGGTAAAACCACATTATTATCAATCATTGCAGGATTATTCCCTGCAACTGAAGGCAATGTCTATATAGATGGTGAAAAGCTATCAGCAAGTAATCAATCTAGTATTGGCTATATGCTTCAGCAGGACTATTTATTTCCTTGGAAGACCATTGAAGAAAACGTCACAATTGGCTTAAAAATAATGGAGCGTAGCCATAAAACACATAAAGTAACTGCCAATGCGTTGTTACAGGAAGTAGGATTACCTCATGTGGGAAACAATTATCCTCGAGAATTATCTGGAGGTATGAGACAACGTGTAGCACTTGCGCGTACCTTAGCTGTAAATCCTAAAATTTTACTATTAGATGAACCGTTTTCTGCGTTAGATTATCAATCGAAATTAAAGCTTGAGGATTTAGTGGTGGAAACTTTAAAAGCTTATAAAAAGACCGCTATTCTTGTGACACATGATATTGGCGAGGCAATCGCGATGAGTCAGCGTGTATTTCTATTTTCAGCAAACCCAGGGACAGTGCACAAGGTGTTTGAAATACCTAAAGCCCTTAGTGATCTATCACCTTTTGATATAAGACAGCATCCAGCCTATTCAGATATTTTCCAAACTATTTGGAAGGAGCTGGAGAGCCTTGGATAACACATTATTTAAACAATATCAGCAATTGTTAAAAAAAGAAAAACGCTTCGTTCGATTATATCAGCTTATTATTCTCCTTATTTTCTTTGGGGGATGGGAGCTACTTTCAAGACTAGAATGGATTGATCGTTTAATTTTTAGCTCACCAACTCATGTATGGCATACATTTATTGAAAAAGTCAGTGATGGGTCTTTAACATTGCATGTTAGTGTTACATTAATGGAGACCGTGATTGGCTTTATAGCTGGGACTTTATTAGGAACATTGATAGCTGTTGTCTTGTGGTGGTCTCCACTCCTATCAAAAGTACTCGATCCATATTTAGTGATTTTAAACGCGATGCCAAAAGTTGCACTTGGTCCGATTTTGATTGTTGCGCTCGGTCCAGGTTATTTTTCCATCATAGCCATGGGTGCCTTAATTTCCATCATTATTACAACCATAGTAGTATATACAGCATTTAAAGGTGTCGATCCAAATTATAGTAAAGTGTTACAAACATTTGGGGCAACAAGATGGCAAATCTTTCGTGAGGTCATTTTGCCAGCCTCATTTCCTACGATCATTTCAACCTTGAAAGTGAATGTTGGCTTATCATGGGTAGGGGTTATTGTAGGGGAATTTTTAGTAGCTTCAAAAGGACTCGGTTATTTAATTATCTACGGCTTCCAAGTATTTAATTTTAACCTTGTTCTTATGTCACTTTTAATCATTGCCTTTTTTGCAACCATTATGTATCAAGTGGTGGAGCTGATTGAAAAGATAATCATAAAGAATAAGGCATAAGGTGAAGTGGCTCCTAAATTGAAAAAATGAAAGCGAGGTTTATCTCAGCATTGTGAGATTCCTCGCTTTTATCGTTATGGAAAATTGCTATTGCATGATATGTACAATATCTTCAAAAGATAAGTTCTCTGTTGCAATGTCATCCGTAATTTTTCCAGATTGTAATTTAATAATTCGATCACATGCTCCTGCAACAAGCTCATAATCGTGGGTAATAACAAGAATATGGCAGTTTCTTTCCTTAAGTTGCTGAATAATCTCGATTACACGCTGTAGATTAAAACCATCTAATCCTGATGTTGGCTCATCCAAGATGAAAATAGAGGCGTGTTGCATTAAGCCAATTGCCAACACAAGGCGTTGTTTTTCACCGCCTGAAAGTGTTGCAGGATGTTGGTCCTTTAAGTGCCATAGTTTTAATGATTTTAGCAAATCTTCGGCATATTCTAAAGTTTCCTCTCTTAATGGTTTATTTAATAATAGCTCGTTCCATACACTGTCAGTAAATAATTGATAAACTGTATCTTGCATAACTAGCCAAACATCCTCTAAACGCTTCTTTGCATTTTTTACATCACCGTGGATACGGATTTCTCCTTTTTTTTCTTTAATAAGTCCAGCTATAGTACGAGCAAGTGTTGTTTTACCTGCCCCGTTCTGACCAATTAGAGCACATACCTCACCACTTTGTAAATGTAATTGTAGGTAATCCAAAGCCTGAATCTTATTATAGCTAACGCATAAATTCATACTTGTTACGACAGGCTCTTTACCCCTAGAAGGTATAGTTTTTTTATATCCATTTGTAAGTGAGGGAGAACGTAAACCAAATTGCTGCAATTGTTGAGCAGATAATGCTAGTAATTGCTCTGGACTATATTCCCACTGAATTTGACCATCTTCCATATAAATAATACGATCCGCTAAAGACATCAGGTAGTACAGACGATGTTCAGCTACAATGATGGTTTTTCCACTTTTTTTTAGGCGGAGTAGTTCATTTTGTAGGATATTCGTTGCCTGTAAATCAAGATTAGCAGAGGGTTCATCCATTACATAAATTAGTGGCTCTATCGCTGTTGCTGCAGCTATGGCTACCTTTTGCTTTTGTCCACTTGAAAGTGAATGCAATGATTGATGTTTTATCATATTTAAAGTCATCTGCTCACAGACATCTTCAACTCGTCTAGCAATAGTTTGTTGGTGTATCCCATGATTTTCAAGCTCAAATGCAATCTCATTATAAACATTAGCTGTAAAAAATTGTGCTTTAGGATCTTGAAAGACACTTCCCACCCATTGGCTTAAATGCCACATTGGTAGATCTAAAAGAGATGTATGGTTAATTGTAACCTGCCCATGTAATTGACCATCATAAAAATGTGGTATTAAGCCATTAATAATACGGCTTAATGTTGTTTTTCCTGACCCAGAAGGACCGGTTAAAACGATAAATTCACCTTCATTAATGGTTAAAGATATATTTTTAAGCAAGGGGTTTTCCGAATTATATTGAAAGTTAACATTTGTTAAGGCAATCACTTGTAATTTCCTTTCGTAATGGTTCTTTTGTTTCGTTATTAAATAAATGGAATTAGTACCATGCATAATAGTAGTAGTATGGCAAGGTAATCATAGTAACCAAATTGTATAGCGTACACGCTGCTTTTTTTTGTTGGTGCATCAATTCCCCTTGTAGTAGCTGCAGCACTTAAATCATCTGCTAATTTAATTGTTCTCATGAGTAAAGGGACGATTGTATATTCAAATAATTGCTTTGGCTTTATCCAATTTTTTATCTGCATATAGGAAATACCTCTGATTTTGGCATGTTCATTGATAATTTTTGATTCCATCCGTAATATAGGAAAAAAGCGTAAAGCAACAGTAAATGTTAGAAGTATGCTATTAGGTATAGCTAACTTTTGTAGACTGGCTAGTAATTTTCCAACAGGTATCGTGCTTAAAGATGAAGCAATGATAAGTGTTGGTAATAATTTGATTGAGATAAATAGTAAAAAGCTAAAGACATTAAAAATAGATTGCGGATTTAATTGGATTAAGTAATAAAATATGCCGATTAAGCCTCCCATGAAAAGCCAAGTAAAAAAATGTGTGTATAAGCCCTGTAATAATAAGGTTATTAATGCAAGTAAAATAAGTAATATCGTACTTTCTACAGTGATAAATAGAGCAATGATACTGCAAAGTAATAACATGAAAAATTGTATACGAGCATCAAACTTCATATGCAATCACCATTAGGACTGATAGCTAATATAGCCGGCCTTTACAAAATGCTTGCTTAAAATACCTTTTGAAATCATACAGCCTAACCAGGATAAGAAAAAGGAAGCGGCAAGCCCAGATGCCATCCAAAGTGGAGAATAAGCATATTCAAGAATACGATCAATGAAGGATTTTGTATATTTCATACTTTCGAAAAACTCAGTTCCTAGTACATAAATCATAACAAAGGCGCCAGAGCCAAATAAAATACCGTAAATTCCATAAGCAACAGCCTGCCTTTTAACTTGACGATATTGTGTACCATCGCCACTTAACAGAGTCAATTCACCAACAATACCTGCAACTATAAAGAATGGTAGCATCAGTGGTGCGCCCATCAACGTATAGATAAAGCCTGTAACCGTAGCCATAAGTAATAGAGTACCTTTTTTGCCTACTCGAATTGCCATCAATAAATACACAATACTTGAAAAGAATAAACAAATACCTGACATGTAAGGATAGATGTAAAGCATGATCGGACTTAAAATAATACTAATTACATTATGAATAATGTAAATTAAAATAGTATACAAACCAATTGTAATCAAATCTTTTGCCTGCCATTTGGACGTCTTCATACCTAATAACCTCGCTTCTAAATTATTTTTCTAAATGATAATATTTCTCAATTAAGCAAGCTACCCCATTACATAAGAAAATTGCTCCAAAAGAAAAAATATATATTCATTTTTAAAGTTGGCAGTATGCAGCTTCCTTTTATATAATTGAGAGTAATTATCATTTAGGAGGTACGAGATGTGTGAAAATATTCTATCTAAATGTTACGCTCTTTCAACTAACGTCAAGCATATACGTCATACTTGGCTAGGTACACAATATGTCATACAACAGCCCAGTGGTAGTGGATTGTTACAGCATTGTATGGTAGAGCCAGGAATTGAAATATCTATTTTTCGAGATTGTACGTATAAAGTAGAAGCAGGTAAAGTTCCTTATCATCAATGTCACTTAATTGAAATTACTTCTTTGGTAAAGGGGCTAGGGAAAGTGCGCTGTAGGAATAGTGATGAATGGATGGTTTTTAGCCCACATGATTTACTATTTTTTAATTTTTCAAAACCACTGCCATATTATGATTTTATTTGTGAGAATTTAACAGGTATTTCAGTTTGTATGGATGTAGAAGTGATGCGTAAATCTCTATGTAGTGATAATGGAAATATATTAGAGGAATGGAGAAATTTTGTTCAGACCATTTTTTCAGAAAATGGTCATATTTATAAACAAGAAAGTACACCCATTCATCAAATGTTAACGAAACAATTATTAGGGAATTTTGAAGAGAATATGTTAAATCAATTATTAATAAAGACCAAAACATTGGAATTTTTAACACATAGTATTAATCAAAATTCTAGTAGTGTATGTACAAATACATTGGCTTGCTGTCACGATTCAAGAATTCATCAAATAAAGGAACAAATTGACAAGGACTATTGTAAATCTCTTCAAGTAAAAGCTTTAGCTCAGACATATCATATAGCTTTAGCTGATTTACAAGTGGGCTTTAAAAATATCGTTGGTTGCACAGTATACCGTTATATTCAAAAAAGAAGAATGGCAAAGGCTGCAGAACTATTACAAGACACAACTATACCTATATTGGCTATTGCATTAGAGGTTGGTTATGATAATCCGAGCAAGTTTACGACCATTTTTAAACGTACTTATTTAGAGACGCCATTACAGTATCGAAAAAAATTTAAAAAATAACACATGTCTTTGAACAAAACGAAAGCTGTCCATTTTAACTTGTTGTTAAATGGGCAGCTTTTTGGATTGTTTTTTTATTTTTTAGAGTGGTAATCGAAAACCATTATCAATTAGACTATGCATAATACTTTTACATTGGAGGCGCATAACTGTATGCAGAAGAAATCTAATCTCACTTTTCTTTGGCGAGAGGCTAAAGAGGAGCATGGGAAATTATATTTAGCAGCACTATTTAGTGTCCTGAGTACATTACTAACATATGCACCTTTTTTAGTGGGCTATTTTATTTTAAATGAGTTATTACAGCCTGAACCTAATTATGAGCACATTAAAGTATGGTCAATATGGACTGCAGTGATTGTTGTTGTGCGCTTTGTTCTTTTAGGAGTATCAGGAACGTTTTCACATATTGCGGCTTTTAGCGTGCTGTATCAGTTACGGATTAAAACAATCAATCATCTAGCAACATTGCCTCTAGGCTATTTTTCTAAGAAAAATTCAGGCGAATTAAAGAAATCTATCAATGAGGATATTGAAAAAATAGAAAACTCATTGGCCCATCAATTGCCGGATTTTGCAGCCGCCATAATGGCACCGCTTGTTATTTTTATTTATTTAATGACGATTGACTGGAAGCTGAGCTTAATCCTTTTAATACCATTAGGGTTAAGTTTTTTACTACAAATAATAATGTTTAAAAACTTTGATAGTCGTATGCAAAATTATCATACTCATTTAGAAAATATGAATGCCTCTTTTGTTGAATATATTCGAGGAATGGCTGTTTTTAAAGCCTTTAATATTGCTGGCTCCTCCTTTAAAAAGTTGCGAACAGCGATTGAAGAATACCAATTGATGTGGGCATCTATCAATCGTGAGCAATCTCCTTACTATGCTTTGTTTGTTGTTTTAACAGAATCTGCTTTAGTGTTTATTATTCCTGTTGGAGGCATACGAGTTTTACATGGGACGCTTGAACCTAGTGCCTTTTTGTTAATTGTTGTAATGAGTATGACTTTTTTATCTTCGCTCAAGCAATTGCTTGATTTTGGAGGCACATTAGCGATGACATTGGAGGGGGTATCTCGTATTCAGGATATTTGGCTTGTACCTTCTCAGCCACAGGGAGCAATCAATATACAATCGAAAGAAGTACGTTCATTATCCTTTCAAAATGTATCATTTAAGTATGATACAAAGTATGTACTAAAAGATATTTCACTCCAGCTTAAAAAGGGACAAAAAATTGCCTTTGTTGGTCCATCAGGTGCAGGTAAAACGACTGCAGCTGAACTGGCAGCTAGATTTTTTGACGCAGAAGAGGGCGAGATTTGTATTAATGGTCAGCCAATACAAACGATTGCTCAACACAACTTAATGAATTTAATATCCTTTGTTTTTCAAGATACCTTTTTATCTGAGGATACAATTTATGAGAATATCATTATGGGTCAAAACTATTCTATAGAGCAAGTAGAGCACGTATGCCGTAATGCAGAAATTCATGATTTTATCGTTTCTTTACCAAACGGCTATCAGACGAAGCTTGGTGAGGCAGGTATAAAAGTTAGTGGAGGACAAAAACAGAGAATTGCGATTGCTAGAGCCCTATTGAAGGACGCTCCTATTGTTATTTTAGATGAAGCAACCTCACATTCAGATATAGAGAACGAAAGGAAAATACAAAGAGCCCTTGATCATTTATTAAAAGATAAAATGACCATTATTATAGCCCATCGTTTACATACGATTAAAGAAGCAGATATTATTTATGTGTTTGATGAGGGAGAGATTATTGAGTATGGTGCACATGCCCAATTAATGAACAAGCAAGGTATATATTATCAGATGTGGAAAAGCTATACTAAGTATGAGAAGGGGGTATCACTCAATGTTTAGCAACTTACAGCTCATCTTTAAAGGACAATTGAAGCGCATGTATCTACCTATTGGATTATCTATTTTAGATACATTTGGCACCGCTACTATGTATGGAGCACTGTATTATGTCATTGTAAATATTGTTCAAGGAAGTTTTACCTCTGATGTCTTGAAACTTGCGTTCATGATGCTGATAGGCAGCTTTGTCATCCGTGTTGTATTCATTGGTTTTTCTCAATATTTGTATCAGTTAAGAGGTTCCATACTTATTCGTGATGCACGTATCAACGTATCCAACCATTTAAAATCCTTACCTCTAGGTTATTTCTCAAAACAAAGCATTGGCAAACTGATTAATATTTGCACAGGAAATATGAGTGATATCGAACGGGTTATTACGCACTTAATAGGGGATATTTTAAAAATTACAATGATCACTACTTATATTTTAAGTGTATCATTTTTCATTAATCCTCAACTTGCTATGGCACAGCTGATTATGGTGCTGTTATCGATTCCGCTGCTCCTCTTAGCTGGTCACTTAGGGCGTAAAAATGGGGAACATAAAAAAGATATTGTGGCTGAAGTGTTGTCGCGAGTAATGGAATATATTGATGGTATTAAAGTATTTCGAGCTCATAATCAAACAGGCGAGGCTTTTAAACGTTTGCATGATGCTTTAAAAAAGTATCGTGATGTTAGTATTAAAGTTGAATTGCAGCTTGTACCCGTTAATTTTTTATTTTTTATAATTATTGACTGTATCATACCACTTGTTTTCCTAGTAGGCTCCTACAGTCTATTAGGAGGGACAATTGACGCCCAAGCGATGGTTCTTTTCATCATTATTTCGTTAGGTATATCCGCAATGTTTAAACCGTTTAGTCAGTTTTACACTGAAATAAAAATGTTGTCCGTAGCTGTTAATTATGTTGCATCTGTATATAAAAAAGAGATGCCTACTTATGAATTGGAAAATCCCACATTTACAGATTTTGATATAGTTTTTGAAAATGTAAAGTTTTCCTATGAAGAAGGGCAAGCGGTTTTAAATGATATTAGTTTTACGATACCTGCAAAATCTACTGTCGCTTTAATTGGTACTTCTGGTTCTGGTAAAAGCACTATATTAAATGTACTAGCTCGCTTTTGGGATATTGATGCAGGGAAAATTATGATTGGTGGAGAAACGATTTCTCGCATAGCACCTGATTATTTGCTACAAAATATGAGTATTATGTTCCAACATCCATTTTTATTGAACGATTCCATTTACAATAATGTTTTAATTGGTAATTCACAGGCTACACGTAGGGAAGTGGAAATAGCCTGTCAACGAGCTAATTGCCATGATTTCATTATGGCAATGGAACAAGGTTATGAAACAATCGTTGGTGAAGGAGGCTCAACTTTATCTGGAGGCGAAAAACAACGAATCTCTCTAGCAAGAGCGTTTTTAAAAGATGCACCTATTATTTTGTTGGATGAGGCAACGGCATCGCTTGATCCCGATAATGAAATGGAGATAAAGGAGGTCATTGATGAATTAATGCAAGGAAAGACGGTAGTCGTTATTGCACACAAATTAAACACGATTCAAAATGCAGATAAAATTTTATTGTTAAAGGATGGACAGATTGCTGAGCAAGGAACACATGATGAGTTAATTAAATTAGAAGGAGGCTATGCTCAGCTTTATCATGAGCAGCTAGAGGCGAAAGGATGGAAAATTTCTTGATTTATCGTTAAGAATAGTTCATCCTCCAGGTAACACTCATGGTAAGACAGTAGGGGATATCAGCGAAAATAAGTTAACCTGACCTCTTAACTACAAATTAATACTGTTCCTAGTATATATCCTAATCAAGCAAAAAATCATTCCGAGAATACTCATATCTCGGAATGATTTCATGTTGTTGCAAAAAGATGATGTCAACGGCAGAAAAAGCTACTTTGCAAGGTGAGGGGTTGATTTCCGTTCCGCCAGCGTCCTTTCCAGGGGGCGTCCGATGAGCCGCTTCACTCACTTCCGTTCGCTCCAGGGTCTCCTCTGTGACGCTAAATCCCCTAGGAGTGACGCTGGCTCCATTCCAATCAACCATTCTGCAAAGTGTCTTTACTTTTTTCATAATAGCGATCAAATCGCCCATTATCTGTATTCTTAGAGGGGATAAGCTCTTATTGGGGAAGTGATGCGTGACAACACCTCTTCATAAAACCTACACTTTATTTGAAAACCTTTGCTAAAAAGGTAACACTTTTGTTGATTGGAGTGGAAGGCTACTTGACTCCCGTGGGATAGCGAGACACTAAACGGAGCGGTAGCAGAGGAAGCGGCTCGGCGCTCGCTCACAGGAAAGCAAGTGCCAGCAACGGAAATCCATTTCTACCTTTCAATTGACTGTTTTGTTTTTCAACACTAAAAAATCATTCCGAGAATACTCATATCTCGGAATGATTTTGTTATTAGCATGATTTATTTAAAATTCTTTATCCATCTGGGGTGAAGTACGATAAAAACGGAAATTGCCTGTTTCCATTCGTGCAACCGTATTTTCAGAAATGCGATCATGACAAATATCGCACATATAGGTATGAATTGGTCGATTACGCAATTTTTTTGCTAAAGGTAAATTATCATCTAAATTATGAATCGTATCGCAAATAACGCATTTAACGCGCATTGCATTCCCTCCTATTCAGCACGAATGGCTGATACGTTTTTAATAGGATTGTCAATATTTGAACCGTCTCTTAGTAATACATGGATTGGCCCATCTTCTAAAAGGGGCTTGCCATCTTGGCTATATTTTAAAATAAGTGTATAAGCTTCTTCAATTGTGAATGGATATTCTTGACCATCTTTGCAAGTTAAGACGATTTTTGTCGCTTCTTGTTTAATTTCAGCATTCTTCAAGAAATGACTTAATTCGATACCAAAAGTACCTGTTTCCATTCCTTTACGGTCAAATTTCCGCTCAGATTTTAATGTAGGTGGGAATGTTGCCCCTTCCATAATTTCACGTGACCAGTGAGCTCCTACTTCACGCATATATTTGATGTCGGCATCTTCCTCAATATCTTGAGTAATGAAGTAAGTGTTTAAATCTAATTTACGATCATCGAAAATCCACACAGTAGGATCTAATGTTAGTTGGTATGTGACTGCACCTGTGATAGGAATTATTGTTTCCATAATAGAAATCCTCCTCAAATCTTGTATATCCATGACATAGTATAACGCTAATACCTAGAGATAATAAAGAAATATAATTCCAATTCTCTATTTTCCAACGAAGACACTTGCATTTTTATCGACTAAAAGATAAACTTTATTAAGATAGAATCGAAGAAATATCAGATAATGGGGGCGTCCTCATGGATACGAAATCACAAACTTCTTTTCAAGAGAAGGCTTTGGAGCTATTAGTTGCTGATGCAGATAAGATTGCTCGCCTTATTCGAGTACAAATGGATCATTTAACAATGCCACAATGCCCTTTATATGAGGAAGTATTAGATACACAAATGTTCGGCCTGTCACGTGAAATTGACTTTGCTGTGAAGCTTGGATTGATTGAACGTGATAAGGGCAAAGAAATTCTCGATTCACTCGAGAAGGAACTTTCTGTACTACACGACGCGTATACAGACAAATAAAAAGAAAAACTCAAACGCTTCTTTGCGCTTTGAGTTTTTTTACTAGAACGAGGTTTTCCAATGAGACAATACTTAAAACGTTATGCACAAAATTTTGATTACCCCTTATTTTTTACGGTCCTATTATTAAGTTTATTTGGGTTAATAATGATTTACAGTTCAAGTATGATGGTTGCTATTGCACAGAAAAAACAAGCACCTGATTTTTTTTATCAAAAGCAAGTGACCAATTTAATGGTGGCTTTTCTCGGTTTTATAGTGGCGGCCTTTTTTCCATACAAACATTATGCGAATAAGAACATTATGTTATTGCTAACGGTCGTATTGGCGGTGTTATTCACATGGTTAAAATTGTTTGGTCATGGGGCAGATGAAGTAGGCTCTCAAAGTTGGATTGCTATTCCAGGATTAGGGAATTTTCAGCCTTCAGAGTATGCGAAACTATTTATAATTTTATATTTTGCAGCTGCTTTTTATCGAAAAGCGCAAAAGTATACATTTGAAAAGCTACAACCTACTGAAATTTTTTACCCAATTTTTCTATGGATTTTAGTGGTTGCTGGGGTAGCCTTTGAAACAGACTTAGGAGCAGTAATTATTCTATGCGGAATTGCCGTTTCAGTTGTAGCTTCAAGTGGTATCCCGTTTAAAACATTTTGGAAATTTTTTGGTGTGTTAGGTGCATTTGGTACAGCTATTCTTGGTATTCTTTGGTTATTTAAGGGAGAGCTACTGACAGGAAATCGAAAAGGACGGATATTGTCTTACTTAAATCCGTTTGAGTATGAGGATGGTAGTGGTCACCAAGTGGTGAATAGTTATTATGCCATTGGCGGTGGTGGCTTAGAAGGACGTGGCCTTGGTCAATCCATTCAAAAATTAGGATACTTACCTGAACCACAAACAGATTTTATTATGGCAATTATTATGGAAGAGCTAGGGATTTGGGGCGTTTTAATTGTCTTATGTGGTCTAGGATTTATTGTATATAAAGGTTTTTCTATTGCATTACGAACAAAAGATCCATTGGCACGCATGATTGCGGCCGGCATTGCGAGCTGGATAGGCTGGCAATCGTTTATTAATCTTGGGGGTGTAACCGGGTTAATCCCGTTAACCGGTGTAACGTTACCTTTTATAAGCTATGGCGGTACATCTATAATCATTCTATCTTTAGCGATGGGGATATTAATCAATGTTTCTATGTTTGAAAAGGTAGAGAGGAAAAAAACACAATCATAAAGGGGGATACCTATGGAATCAATCAACAAAATTCTCGTAGCCAATCGAGGAGAAATTGCAATTCGTATTTTCCGTGCTTGTACGGAGCTGAATATCCAAACTGTTGCCATCTATTCAAGAGAGGATAGTGGTGCTTTTCATCGCTTTAAAGCAGATGAAGCTTATTTAGTGGGAGCGGGCAAGAAACCAATTGATGCTTATTTAGATATTGAAGGTATTATTGCCATCGCAAAAGATGCAGATGTTGATGCGATTCATCCAGGGTATGGTTTTTTATCTGAAAACGTGGAATTTGCACGTCGCTGTGAGGAAGAGGGCATTGTCTTTATCGGGCCAACTTCTCAGCATTTAGATATGTTTGGAGATAAAGTCAAAGCACGTTCACAAGCCATTGCGGCTGAGATTCCTGTTATACCAGGTACAGACGGCCCTGTAGCCAATCTAGCAGAGGTAGAGACGTTTGCTAGCAATTATGGCTATCCAGTTATGATTAAGGCGGCACTTGGCGGTGGTGGTCGTGGGATGCGTCTTGTCCATACGCCAGAGGATCTTGCTTCTTCTTATGAAAGAGCAAAATCAGAAGCAAAGGCTGCTTTTGGTTCTGATGAAGTGTATGTAGAGAAGGCCATCATAAAACCAAAACATATTGAAGTACAGATTATTGGTGATCAACACGGCAATATTGTGCATTTATATGAGCGTGATTGCTCGATCCAGCGTCGTCACCAAAAAGTGGTAGAAATTGCGCCATCTCATTCGATTTCGGAGGAGTTAAGAAATCGTATTTGTGATGCTGCTGTGAAATTAATGAAGAATGTCTCGTACATAAATGCAGGGACAGTGGAATTTTTAGTCGCAGGAGACGATTTTTATTTCATCGAGGTAAATCCTCGCATTCAAGTAGAACATACGATTACAGAAATGATTACAGGTGTAGATATCGTCCATGCCCAAATTAAGGTAGCAGCAGGCTATGGACTACACAGTGAAGAAATTCATATGCCAAAGCAAGAAGATATGCCAATGATTGGCTATGCCATTCAGGCTCGTGTGACAACAGAAGACCCTGCAAATGATTTTATGCCAGATACAGGAAAATTAATGGTTTACCGTTCTAGTGGCGGTTTTGGAGTACGTTTAGATGCCGGGAATGGATTCCAAGGTGCTGTCGTAACACCTTATTATGATTCTCTATTAGTGAAAATTTCGACATCGGGCATGAACTTTAAAGAAGCTGCTGCGAAAATGGATCGTAATTTGAAAGAATTCCGTATTCGTGGTGTCAAAACGAATATCCCATTTTTAAACAATGTCGTTACGCATGAGAAATTTATATCAGGTGCCTTTGATACAAGCTTTATTGATACAACGCCAGAGCTTTTCGAGTTCCCTGTTCGTCAAGACCGTGGGACAAAGCTATTAAGCTATATCGGAAACGTGACATTAAATGGCTTCCCAGGAGTAGAAAAGAAGTCAAAGCCCATTTTTGTGCAGCCGAACCAACCTAAAATCGATCCTTTAATTGTACCACCAGCAGGTACGAAGCAGATTTTAGATACACAAGGGGCAGATGGCTTGGTGCAGTGGATTTTAGCACAAGACGATGTACTACTAACAGATACAACATTCCGTGATGCGCATCAATCATTACTCGCTACACGTGTTCGTTCGCAAGATATGTACCAAATTGCCGATGCGACAGCACGTATGATGCATCAATTATTCTCGCTGGAAATGTGGGGCGGGGCAACATTTGACGTAGCCTATCGTTTCCTGAAAGAGGACCCGTGGGAGCGCCTAGCGAAGCTGCGTGAACAAGTGCCAAATGTGTTATTCCAGATGTTACTACGTGGAGCTAATGCTGTTGGTTATACAAACTATCCTGACAACCTAATTCGTGAATTTATCGCTGAATCAGCTTCATCAGGTATTGATGTATTCCGTATTTTCGATAGCTTAAACTGGATTAAAGGTATGGAAGTAGCGATTGATGCGGTGCGTCAATCAGGAAAAATTGCCGAAGCAGCAATCTGTTATACAGGTGACATTTTGGATGATAGTCGTGCGAAATATTCTGTGCAATATTATAAGGATATGGCGAAGGAGCTAGAGGTAGCAGGTGCACATATTCTAGCTATTAAAGATATGGCTGGTTTACTGAAGCCAGAAGCGGCCTATCGTTTAATTTCCGAGTTAAAAGAGACGACAAGTCTGCCAATTCACTTGCATACGCATGACACAAGTGGCAATGGAATTTACTTATATGCCAAAGCCATTGAAGCTGGTGTAGATATTATCGATACAGCACTTGGGTCTATGGCGGGCTTAACATCTCAGCCAAGTGCAAACTCCTTGTACTATGCGATGAAGGGCAGTAAACGTGAGGTACGTGCGGATATCGATTCTATGGAAAAATTATCGTACTACTGGGAAGATGTTCGTAAATACTATAAAGATTTCGAAAGTGGCATGATCAGCCCACATTCAGAAATTTATGTGCATGAGATGCCTGGTGGACAATATAGTAACTTACAGCAGCAAGCAAAAGCAGTAGGACTTGGTGATCGTTGGGAAGAAGTGAAGCGCATGTATTCCCGTGTAAATCTACTATTTGGTGATATTGTCAAAGTGACACCATCTTCCAAGGTGGTAGGTGATATGGCTTTATTCATGGTACAAAATGATCTAGACGAAAATACGGTTTTAACAAGAGGGCAAACGATTGACTTCCCAGATTCAGTCATTGAATTTTTCCAAGGCTATCTTGGGCAGCCACATGGCGGGTTCCCAGAGGCATTACAACAAGTAGTGCTAAAAGACCGCGAAGCAATTAGCGTTCGTCCAGGAGAATTATTAGAGCCTATTCAGTTTGATCAATTAGAGGCTGTGCTAGAGACGAAATTAAATCGTCCTGTAACGAAAAAGGATGTACTGGCTTATGCTCTCTATCCAAAAGTCTTTGAGGAGTATGCAAAAACGGCAGAATCCTTCGGCAATATTTCGGTTCTCGACACACCAACATTCTTATATGGCTTAAAGCTTGGAGAAATTATTGAAGTCGAAATCGAAAAAGGGAAAACATTGATTATTAAACTCGTATCAATCGGGGAACCGCAACACAATGGAACACGTGTCCTGTACTTTGAGCTCAATGGACAATCGCGTGAATTGGTGATTCAAGACATGACTGTTGAGGTAGATGGCAATCTAGCATTAAAAGCCGATCCAAGCAATCCAAATCAAATCGGTGCTACAATGCCAGGTACTGTGTTGAAAGTCGTTGTTTCTAAAGGTAGTCCAGTTAAACGTGGCGATCACCTATTAATTACAGAAGCGATGAAAATGGAAACAACTGTCCAAGCACCAAAAGACGGCATTGTAAAAGAGGTATATGCAAGTGCAGGAGATGCGATTTCAACAGGGGACTTACTGATTGAAATTGAATAAATAGTCGTGAAAAAAGGTTATTAGATACTTTTATTAGTATCTACATAACCTTTTTTTATTGTGTTTAAGTGATAAATTATATAAAATTTGATTAGTTAATCAAAAAAATGTTCAATCAATCAATTGGAGGTTCTATGGATCGTAATAAAAATACCTTTATTCAGGAAGCAAGAAAGCAGCAAATTATTGAAGCTACGATAACGACCCTTGATGAAATTGGTTATGTGAAGGCGAGTTTAGCACAAATCGCTAAACGTGCTTCTATTAGCACAGCATTAATTTCTTATCATTTTGTAGATCGACAAGATTTAATCAATCAAAGTCTGCAAGCGCTAATTGATCAATCAACAACTTTTATTTTGACAAAAACATATACTGCCAATAATCCTGTTACACAATTAGCAAACTTCATAGAGGCAAGTATTGCTTATCAAGCGACACACCCGAAGGAAAATGCGGCATTATTAGAAATTGTCTTCAATGCTCGGACGGCAGAAGATATCCCTTACTATAAACTGCCAGATGAAGAAGAAGATCCGCTATTGACTGCATTATGTAATATTTTAGAAGAGGGTAAAAAACAGGGGACATTTAGTGTCAGCTCTATCAATGTAATGGCAAAAGTTATTCAAGGAGCTATTGGTGAATACATGCTAATAGGGGGACCGCTTGCTATTACAGCAGAGGAGTATAGTCACGAAGTAACAAATATTATATGGACAGCAATGAAAGTAGAGGGGCCAAAAAATGCTTAAAGCACTATTTAACTGGATGTTAGTCATTGGTTTAATTCTATTAGGGGGCCGTCTTGTAACGTTAATTTGTCGATATTTCGACATTCCCTTTACAACATTTTTTAAAGATTATGCACTAGTATCCATGATTATTTTAATTGTAGGAATTATTGGGACAGAGGCTATGAAGAAACAAAAATAATCATAGAAAAAAGATTCGACACATCATTGGTGGCGAATCTTTTTTAATGGGCTATTTCTTTTTTTCATTATAATTACTTCGAGCAACTAGCATAATCATGTAACATAATAAACCGAATAAAAGGGAAATAAATAATGAATGCAGTAAAGCGACCGTTAAATTCAGTTTAGTTAGGACTACTAACATACCAGCAATCACTTGTAAAACTACTATAGTAAAGGCAATTACCCATCCATAGTAAATAACACGTTGGTTTTTATACTCTTTCACAGCGTGCCAAGTTATGTATGCAATCCAAATGAAAATAATAAGAACAGCTAATCGATGTCCCATTTGCACCCATTCATACATGTTATTCGGCGGTGCGAAAGGTGTTTCATTATAGCAAAATGGCCAATCAGGGCAAATTAAGCTCGAATCTGTATGACGAACTAACGCCCCTGTATAAACGACTAAATAAGAATAAATTGTGACAGCAATTGTATGCCATCGTAACTTTTTACCAATAAATACGTTATCAGCATCAAATTTCCGATCGACTTCAAATACAATCATAGAAAGAAGAAGAACCGCAGCAAAGGAAATAAGAGATATCCCAAAATGAAGTGCTAAGATGAAATCACCTTGCCCCCATAATACTTGAGCTGCTCCAATAAGAGCTTGCGCGATTAAGAAAAACATTGCTAAGAAACCTAACAGCTTTACTTCACGAATATGTCCGAGTTTACGCCATGTCCAAATGGTTAACACAAGAATTGAAATAGATACGACTCCAGTTACAAGACGATGTGAGAATTCAATAAGGACTTCTGGTGTAATCTCCTTTGGAATAAGAGATCCATTACAATCAGGCCAGTTTCGACCACAGCCTAGGCCACTATCTGTTTTTGTAACGAGAGCCCCACCTAATAATATAAGGAGCATCCCTACTGTAGCGGCAACAGCAAACCACTTCAAATACCTGTTGTGTTGCATAAAATGAGTCACCTACTTTATCTATCAACATTACAAGAACGTAATGTTTCTGCTACTAGATAATATCGAAAATACGTATAAAAAACAACTTGTAAAGAGAAGGGACTACTAGATGTCGATTCCATTTCACAAATTGTTCATAATTTCGTGCTTTAACCTTCACAATTCATTTTAGAAAATGTTTTACTATAGATATGTTGTTTTTAATTATATTTCTAGACAAAACTAATTTTTACAACTTCATCTAAATTTCACTTAATGTCTAGAAATCAATCGCAAATTTCGCTATAGTTATTGTTAGCGGAATATGCTTACAAAAATGAAAGGAGAGGTATTATGTCAAACGGTCGTACACTGGCGGCTACTAGAAATACTGGTCCAGAAACAACATCTGTTGTAAAAGATTTCTTAGCACTAATAAAAATTGGAATCGTTAACTCGAATCTTGTCACAACGTTTACAGGGATGTGGCTGGCTTTTCAGTTTACTGGTAGACATTTCTTGCAAGAGCTTGATGTCATATTTTACACCATGCTGGGTGCGGCATTAATCATTGGTGGCTCAGGTGCAATGAATAACTTCATTGATCAGGATATAGATCCTATCATGAAAAGAACAAAAGCAAGACCGACAGTGACAGGCAGATTTAAGCCAAACTTTGTGTTGACCATTGCCCTCTCATTTTTAATTGTAGGTGAAATTTTGTTATTTGCGGCATCGTTTGCAGCCGGCATGTGGGGACTAGTAGGAATATTTGCTTATGTCGTTCTGTATTCAATGTGGTCAAAGAGGAAGCATGTTAGTAACACGGTTGTAGGTAGTATTTCGGGGGCTATTCCTCCTGTTATTGGATTCGCAGCGGTTGAGCCTGCGTTAGGTCCAGGAGCACTAGCTTTATTCCTTATTATGTTTGCATGGCAACCACCACATTTTTATGCGCTTGCTATGAAACGGACTGAGGAATATCGTGCGGCTAAAATACCAATGCTACCTGTTATAAAGGGATTTAAACGTACAAAGTACTCAATGTTATTCTGGATTCTTTTATTATTACCGTTACCTTTCCTTTTAACAGAGCTTGGAATTGGCTTTTTAACTCTTGCTACTGCATTGAACTTGGGTTGGTTAATACTAGCTCTGAAAGGCTTTACAACAAAAGATGATATGAAATGGGCAAATAAAATGTTTATTTATTCGTTGAATCATATGACCATACTATTTGTATCCATCATAATATTTGCGGTGTTTAGCTAAAGTTAGGGATTCTTTCTTTTTATAAGAATTCATATAGACAGAACTGATGTCCTAGGTACACATGAAAATACAACAAAGAAAGAGGGGTTTAATTAAGCTATGATGAAAGGGCTTAAAAAATGGCGTCTTTTTTCACTTCTAGCAGTGATGATGGTTTTCCTTTCAGGTTGTGGTGAAGATTATCTTTCTACACTAAAACCATCTGGAGAAGTAGGTAAACAACAATTGAATTTATTACTGTTAACTACTGTAATTATGACGCTAGTAGTAGTAATAGTATCCGTTATTTATTTACTTGCATTCTTAAAATACCGTCGCTCACGCGTTGGTGAAAATGTTATCCCTAAGCAAGTAGAGGGTAGTCATACTTTAGAAGTGATTTGGACAGTTATTCCGATTATTTTATTATTAATTATCGCTGTACCAGTTGTTACAACTACTTATAAATTTGCAGATGTAGCTGCAATGGATGAAGTAGATGAAGAAGGGAACAAAACAGCCCTAACGATCAATGTAACGGCAAAATTATACTGGTGGGAATTCGAATATCCTAACCAAGGTATCGTAACGGCTCAAGAGCTAGTGGTACCAACAGGTGAAAAAGTTTACTTTAATTTAAAAGCTGCCGATGTTAAGCACTCATTCTGGATTCCTGCTGTAGGCGGTAAAATGGATACAAACGTAGAAAACTTAAACAAATTCTACTTAGTATTCGATAAAGAATCAAAAGATCTTAAAGATGGCGTATTTTATGGAAAATGTGCTGAATTATGTGGTCCTTCACATGCATTAATGGACTTTAAAGTAAAAACATTAAGCCCAGATGCATTTGACGCATGGGTTGATGCAATGAAAGCGACAGAAGGACAAACAGCTGACAAAGCTTCAACTGATCTTGGTGAAGCAACTTTTGCTAACAGCTGCTTAGGCTGTCATGCTATCTCTGGTTCTGGAGCAGGTGGTACACCAGGTCCAAACTTAACTACGTTTGGTGACCGTAACCGTGTTGCTGGTTTCTTAGAGCATAATGAAGAAAGCTTAAAAGCTTGGATTAAAAACCCTGAGGAATTTAAACCAGGTAACTTAATGATGAATGCTGAAGGCACTGCGCCTATCTACGGTGATTTATCTGATGAAGAAATTGAAGCTCTTGCAACTTACATCATGGGCTTATCAGTAGAAAAATAATTTTCGTTCTATGTAACAAATTTTGAGGGAGGTAAAAGTTGTGAGCTCATACACACAGAAAAAGGGCTTTGGAGCAGCTGTCTGGGATTACATCACTACTGTTGACCATAAAAAGTTAGCAGTGATGTATTTATTAGCCGGTACATTGTTCTTCGCTATCGCTGGTTTTGAAGCATTATTAATGCGTATTCAATTAATGAAACCAAATAATGATTTCATATCAGCTGGTTTTTTCAATGAATTATTAACGATGCACGGAACAACAATGTTATTCCTAGCTGCTACGCCACTATTATTCGCATTTATGAACATGCTTGTACCATTACAAATTGGTGCGCGTGACGTTGCATTCCCGTTCCTTAACTCATTAGGGTTCTGGTTATTCTTCCTAGGTGCAGTATTCCTTCACCTGTCATTCTTTATGGGTGGCGCTCCTGATGCGGGCTGGACTTCTTATGCATCATTATCTTTATACTCTCCAGGACATGGTATTGATTTCTATGTTCTTGGTTTACAAATTTCAGGGGCAGGTACTTTAATTTCAGGTCTTAACTTTATCGTTACGATTATTACAATGCGTGCTCCAGGTATGACATTTATGCGTATGCCATTATTCACTTGGACTGCTCTTGTATCAAGTGCATTAATTTTATTCGCATTCCCTCCATTAACAATTGGTTTATTAATGATGTTATTTGACCGTATGTTCGGTGGTAACTTCTTTGACCATACAATGGGTGGTAACACAGTAATTTGGGAGCACTTATTCTGGATCTTCGGACACCCAGAGGTTTATATCTTAGTATTACCGGCATTCGGTTTATTCTCTGAGATTATTCCAGCGTTCTCTCGTAAGCGTCTATTTGGATACTCTTCAATGGTATTCGCTACAATTTTAATTGGTTTCTTAGGGTTCATGGTTTGGGCTCACCATATGTTTACAGTTGGTCTTGGGCCAACAGCAAACGCAATCTTCGCTGTTGCAACAATGGCAATTGCGGTTCCAACAGGTATGAAAGTATTCAACTGGATCCTAACTATTTGGGGCGGATCAATTAAAGTTACGACACCAATGCTTTATGCACTTGGTTTCATCCCGTCATTCGTTGCGGGTGGTGTTACAGGGGTAATGCAAGCATCTGCACCTCTTGACTACCAATTACATGATTCTTACTTTATCGTTGCTCACTTCCACTACGTAATCGTTGGTGGTATCGTTACAGCATTATTTGGTTCAGCGCACTTCTACTGGCCAATTTTCTTCAACCGTATGTTAAACGAAACGCTTGGTAAGATTACTTTCTGGGTATTCTTTATCGGATTCCATTTAACATTCTTCCTTCAACATTTCTTAGGTTTGATGGGTATGCCACGTCGTGTATTCACTTACATGGATGGTCAAGGTTGGGATCAATTCAACTATATCTCTACAATCGGTGCATTAATGATGGGTGTAGGGGTTATCTTAATGGTAATCAACTGCTTAATGTCTATTAAGGGCAAACCAGCAGGTCGCGACCCATGGGGTGATGGACGTACTTTAGAATGGTCAATTCCACAACCAATTCCATTCTACAATTTCCGTCAAACACCACTTGTTCGTGGTTTAGATCCATGGTGGATTGAAAAACAAGAAGGTAATAAAGAAGTTACATTTGCTGAGCCACTAGGTGATATCCATATGCCAAATAACTCAGCGATTCCATTCGTTATTTCATTAGGTATGTTTATTGCAGCATTCGGTGCACTTTACAATCCAGATGCAGATAAACCATGGTCAATCTATGTATTAATCATTGGTTTAGCGATTACATTTGGTGCGATGATTGCTCGTTCTGTTAAAGACGATCATGGCTTCCATTTACACAAAGAAGAAATTATTGAAATTGAAGAACATCTTTACGGCAAAGGAGGAAATAAATAATGGATTTCAATACTAAATTTACTCCTCATACTTGGCCAGATCATCCTGAACAAGCTACGATGGAAGGTAAAAATAAAGTCGTTGGTTTCTGGATTTTCCTTGCCTGTGAAGTTGTACTTTTCGCAAGTTTATTCGCTACTTATTTAGCGCTTAAGAACAAAGGGCCAGCTGGCATGGAGTTCACAACTCAAGGTTTATTTGAATTACCATTAGCATTTGCTATGACGATGTTATTATTAACATCATCACTAACATCTGTTTATGCAATTTACCATATGCGTAACTTTAACTTTAAAGGCATGCAAACTTGGTTAGCGATTACATTAGCTTTAGGTCTTGGATTCTTAGCACTTGAAATCTATGAGTTCAACCACTATGTGCACCTTGGTTTTACATTTAACCAATCTGCATTCGCAACAGCGTTCTATTCTTTAGTTGGTACACACGGTTTCCACGTAACTTTAGGACTTGTATGGATTGGAACTTTAATGATCCGTAATGCTAAACGTGGATTAAACCTGTACAATGCACCTAAATTCTTCGTAGCTGCTTTATATTGGCACTTTATTGACGTAGTTTGGGTATTTATCTTTACAGTAGTTTACTTGATGGGAGTGATCGGATAATGTCTTCACACGATACACCTATAGTTGCTAAGACACAAGCACAGTATGAGTATGATCGTCATCATAATGCCGTTCATATGCGTAAACAAGTAATCAACTTTGCGATTATGATTTTCTTTACTTTTATCGCATTCGCAGTAGTTGCAGCTGATTTTTCTAAATACTTAATTATGCCATTCGTATTATTGTTGGCTGGCGTTCAAGTTGTACTTCAACTTTATTCTTTCATGCACTTAGAAGACAAAAAAACTCACTTTGGTGGCGTTATTGGTTTCTTCATGTGGATGGGAATTTTAATCGCATTTACATTCTTCTTAGCATTTTTAACAATCATTTGGTGGTAATCACCGAAAAAGCACGTTCGTTATTTTGTACGAACGTGCTTTTCTTATGTTTTAAAGGTATTTAGATATCAAATGAAGCAAACAATGTTAAACTTAACATTTGTTCACCTTTCGTTCATTGCAGTAAAGCTGTAAGCGTTTTATAATAGGAGTACTGAAGTTTAAAGGAGTGCGTTCTATATGCCACTTAGTATATTTGGTTTTCAAGCATTGTGGAGCCCATATTTAATAGGGGTTCTTGTTTTTATAACAATCATCTATTTTTTAGTCACAACAAAGTGGCGTAAAGATTTTAAAGTAAGTGAACCTTTGAAAAAAAGTGAAGCTATTTATTTTGTGTTAGCTATGATTACCATTTATATTATCAAAGGATCTCCTATTGATTTAATGGCTCATATTATGTTTACCATGCACATGGTGCAAATGGCTATTTTGTTATTGCTAGTACCTATTTTCTTAATTAAAGGAATCCCTTGGTGGGTTTGGAAGGTGGCTATTGAGGCACCGGTTGTTAGAACATTGTTTAAAGTGTTAACATTACCAGTCGTTGCAGTCTTTGTATTTATCGGTCTATTTTCTTTCTATCATTTACCTTCCATATTGGATTACATTAAATTAAATGAAACATTACATGGTACCTATACATTTGTATTATTTCTTTCTGCAGTGTTTATGTACTGGCCTTTAATTCAAAATATGCCAGATAGTGCTCAAATGAAGCCTTTGCATAAATTAGCCTATATTATTGCCAATGCCGTTTTAATTACACCTGCTTGTGGATTAATCATCTTTGCCCCAAATGCAATGTATGAGACATACACAAACGGTGATGCATGGTTAAAGGCAATGGAGCTTTGTGTACCAGCCTCTACTTTGTCAGGCCTATCTTTATCTGGACCAGAGCTATTTACAGACATGAAACCTGTTGCAGATCAGCAATTAGGAGGCGTGTTAATGAAAATCTTACAAGAACTTATTTTTGGTGTACTAATTGGTATAATTTTCACAAGATGGTATCGTTCTGAGCAAAAAGATCCAGATAAAATCACTGCTGATGCTTTAGCTGCCCATCAAAAAAAGTGGGAAAGTCAACAGCAACATTAATTGAAGAATAGAAATTTACTTTGTATAAGGGGTTTTGATAATGGAATTGCAAATTTTGCCTACTATTAGTACATCGTTTATCGTTATTAGTGCTGTACTAGTGGCGATAGGATGGGGCTTAATTATAAAAAGAAATGTAGAGGGGCATAAGAAAGTAATGCTTGCTGCAGGGGTTGCGGCACTTATTTTCTTTATTATCTATGCATCCCGTACCATCTTTATTGGAAATACGGCTTTTGGCGGTGGAGAAGATTTAAAACCATATTATACGTTCTTCTTGATTTTCCATATTATTTTGGCGACATCTGGAGCCGTGTTTGGTATCGTTAGTATTATTTCAGGTTTAAAAACAAACCTAAAATTACACAGACGAATTGGGCCAATTACAAGTATTATTTGGTTCTTCGTTGCCATAACAGGCGTACTCGTTTATTTATTATTGTATATTTTATTTGAACCAGGTGAAACAACATCTGTTATTAAAGCCATTTTAGGGTTTTAAAAAAATCTCCCTCCTTATTTTTGTACAGGAGGGAGATTTTTTATAGTTGGTTGGAATAGTGAGAGCACTACGACAACAAGTAATGGACCAATTAATATTCCAAGAAATCCAAAGATTTTAAAACCAATAAACATGGCAATAAAGGTATTCAAGGAAGAAAGACCAATTTTATCGCCAATAATTTTTGGTTCAATCATTCGTCGGACTAGAAATTGGCCAATGGTTAATAAGATTAAGACAACTGCATATAAATAATCGCCTGCAAAGACTTGATAGATCGCCCATGGGACTAATAAAATAAATGAATCAAGAAAAGGGATAAAGTCTAAAACAACCAGTAGTATTGCTAGCAGTATAGGAAAAGGTGTTTTTAAAAAATAAAATGCAGCGAATGATAAAGCAAAGATACCTATCCCTACAAGGAATTGAGCTTTTAGAAATCCAAATAAGGCTAGCTTAACACGTTGACCAATAAAGATAATTTTTTGATGGTAATGAAAAGGAACGGGCGTTAATAATTTACGATTAATTGTTGGTAATTCTAAAAGTAACATGTACAACACAATCCAATAAACAAAAATATCAAATAGACGTGTGGGAATATATGTTAGTAATGTTGACCAAACATTGACGTTTGTTAAGGATAGGGAAAATTTTTCGATGGAAGCTAAAGCTTTTGCAATCATGGATTGAATTTGTGAAACGAGCTCTACGGGTAAATGATAGGTGTAATTGCTGAGCTTCGATTGCATTTGAATCCATAGAGCAGATAATTGATTAAGATAATCAGGTATATCAATGATAAAGGAAGAAAATTGTTTCCAGCTTATATAGAGGAGAAGTGAACATAATAATAAAGATATACTTAGAAAAAATAGAAAAAAGAAAAAGACAACGATTTTCCGTTTTTTTCGAAACCGTTTGCTCATTCGAACAATAATCGGTTCTAAAAGTAAGGCGGTTAAGTAGGCAAGTAAAATTGGTAACGATATGGAGATGGACCAAAGAATAAGTATACCCATTGCGATAACAATAATGGGATGACGAAAAAAAGGACGATTAAAAAATGACAACATTTTTCTCACCTACATCATTTAATAGATATAGGTAGTATGAGAAGAAAAAAATTTTTTACTCAAAATAAAAAAGACTGGACCACCAGTCTTTTCACAACAATGAAGCTATTTACACTATACTTGCAGTCACTTTAATGTACGAAAGATTAGCGTGCGTTAACAGGTTCAAAGTTATTTTTATTTGTAGGTTCGATAGAGAATTGATCTAATTCTAATTTAACCTTTTTTAAGATTTCTTCACATTTTTTTACAAGGTGTGCTGGATAAACTTCGTCATCGCCATATTCAACACCGTGTGGATAATAGTATTTACCAAGGACTGGTTTCATTAATGTAAGGATGGCATCGTGTGCACCAACATCACCAGAAATAGCATATGCGAATACGCGTAGGTAATAACGACCTTCACGAGTATCGAATCGTTTATCGAATGTCATACGCTCGTAATCCCAGCCGCCATCACATTCTAAACCATGTTTTTTCATAATGCTGACAATTAGCTCTTGATCAGCTGTTAAATTTTCAAGGTTAGTATTTTCAAAATACATGTATAGTCCTCCTTTAGGTTCTCGTACAAAGTATACGCTCATTTTTATAATAGAGCATATTCGACATTGTTGCAATGACAACATTGTGTCAACCCAATTACAATTGATATAATAACTTACAATAATGGTGATGAAAAGGAGTGCTGTATGAAAGCTTTATTCCGCATTTTAATGGTTGGTGGTGCAATCGCGTTAATTGGCTTTATGTTTTTTAATACCCCGAAGGAAAACGAGCCATTAGAAGGGCCAAATACCAATTCTAATATTATTCCTCAAACCCAGCTAAAGCAGCAACCTGCAATAGGAGCAATGACACGTCCACAAACGGGTATATCTACATTGATAGGAAAAGGCACACAAACTGTTTTAGAAAAATATGGGGAGCCGGCAAGAAAAGAGCCATCCTCATTTGGTTATCAATGGTGGGTCTACAATGAAGATGTTTCAACTTTTTTTATGATTGGTATTAATAATAATATTGTGACACAAATTTACATAGCAGGACAAGAAATTGATGCATTTCCTTTTAAAGTGGGGCAAAAACGTGATGAAATATATAGAATGACAATCATTGACTATGAGGTGGCTGCCACAGTAGGCGAAAATATTTTCATTTTCTCGATGAGTGAAGAAGATATGCAAACAAGGCTGCTTGTCCAATTTGATGGTCTTTACGCACAGCTTTATATAGATAGGGAGACAAGTGAGTTACAGGGGATACGCTATACAGACAGTGAAACACTTGTCCTTCATCAGCCATATGAAATGAGTTATCAAGGAGAGCTTGTTAGACGTACCCCACCTTCCTCATTTTTACAGCAAGAAATTGATGTGGCCAACGCTAAACAGCTAGATGATTTGTTAAATGTTACAAGAGTCCATCATGATTTACTTCCTTTAGAAATGGATGAATCATTGGAGGAAGCGGCAAGAATGCATAGTGAAGATATGAAGGTACAAAATTTTTTAGCACATGAATCTCCGACCTATGGCGATCTAAAAAAACGATTACAAGCGCAAAATATCGATTATAGTGAAGCGAATGAAAACCTGGCCACTGCCTATTTTGATGCGATTGAAGCTATGCATGGCTGGACAAATTCTCCTGAACACAGAAAAGTACTTTTGAATGATAAATACACCCGCGTTGGTTCTGGTGCATTTGTAGATTATTATACGCAAATTTATCTTGAGCCCACTTCACAAGAATTGGATAGTGAAGAGCAAGATAACGAAGAACGGAAAAATGAAGAACAAGATAGTGAAGATTCTACAGAGAAATCAGATCAAACCTCACCATAACAGAAGAATATTCATATGAAGACAAGCTTTCGACAATCGGGCTTGTCTTCATTTTTTATGTGCAGTTTCTCCAGCTCTTAGGCTTCTACATTTTTCGTCACACCGTTACAAACGCCGTCATATGATAGAGAACTGAGAGGGGGAATGAGGTTTGCAATTAGCAGAGCTATTAAAAGACTGGCCATGTAGCGTGACGGGGGGATCTATACGGACAGAAATTACTGGTGTAGAGGACTATGCACAGGCAGTACAACCTGGTGATATCTTTATTGTACGAAAAGGTAAAAAAACATCGGGAAGTCGGTTTGTCAAAGAAGCATTGGCAAGAGGAGCTGCTGCTATCGTTTCAGAAGAAAGCATCTCTTTGCCAATTATCGATAAAGAAATTCCTTTTGTATGGGTTCCTAATACAGCATTATTTTTATCGTATGCAAGTGCAAAGCTTGCTGCTTTTCCAGCAGAAGCTTTAACTATTATTGCCATTACAGGTACAAATGGAAAGACTACAGTGAGCCATTTTGTCAGTCAGCTTCTAAATGCTCTACATAAACAAGCAGCAGTTATCGGAACGGTTGGCTTTTTCATCAATGGCGAAAAACAACAAACGGCTTATGAGCAATTAACAACATTGCAAGCTAAAGAATTACACCCCATTCTAAAGCAATGTGTGCGAAAAGGAGTTACACATGTTGTGCTAGAAGCTTCTTCAATGGGGTTGCAGCAGCATAGACTCGATCATTGTGACATTGATTGTGGTGTATTTTTAAATTTATCAGAAGATCATTTAGAAGATCATGGTGGGTTAGAAGCTTATAAACGTGCTAAGAAACGATTAGCGGATTTATCAAAAAAGCTAGTATTAAATGGAGATGATAACTTTTGCCGTTCTGTAGGCATCTATGATAAGAAAAAATCTTGCTCATTTGGTTTTGATAATCACAATGATTTACATATCCAAATCGTCAGTGAATCAGTTGGAAAAACCGTCCTTTGTCTACAGACTACAGCGAGTGAGCATATTGTGGAAATTCCTTTTGTCGGAAAATATCATGTACAAAATGCTGTGGCTGCCTTAATGGCCGTATGGCGCTCAGGTGTCCCTATGGAAGATATAGTTGGACATCTGTGGACATTAAGGCTACCAGAGGGCAGGCTAGAGAAGATTGAAAATCCATTAGGGATTGATGTATATGTAGATTATGCCCATACAGCAGAAGCTTTACAAGCGGTATTACAAACCTTTGATCGTTCCAAAACAATTTACCTTGTCTTCAGTTGTGGTGGAAATCGTGATAAGGCGAAACGTTTTGCTATGGGAGCAGTAGCAAGTAAATACGCTGATGTTATTTATTTAACAACAGACAATCCACGTGATGAAGATCCAATTGTAATTAATGAAAGTATTATTGCTGGTTTTACAGAGCAACAATATTATGAAATATACTTAGATCGGAAGCTTGCTATCCATCAAGCGTTAGCAAAGGCAGAAAAGGGCGACATTGTTCTTGTTGCCGGAAAAGGGCATGAACAAACTCAGCAAATAAAAAACCAAAAGTTCCCTTTTTCCGATCAACAATGTATTAAAGACTATTTTGCAAGTCTAATTATGGACGACGCTGAATAACAAAGAAAGATCCTGTAGCAATGGCAAGCTTGCGACCAGTCTCATCTTCGATATCACATTCCATGACAAGTGTTTGGCGGCCCTTATGAACAAAACGACCACGTGCAATCAATTCTTTATTCGTTGTGGTAGCGATATACGATATATTCATATTCGTAGTAACTACATTATATCCCTCAGGCACAGAGCGTGAAGCAAGCCCTCCCATAGCGGCATCAGCAATCGTTGCAATAATACCCCCATGTGGCACCTTTATCGTATTGTGAATAACAGGTGTAATAGGGATACGTACCTCGCTGACCTCAGGCTCAAACTTTCCTACCATATGTAAAGTAGCATTAATATAACGACGGTGAATGCCTTGCTGTTTCTCCCGTAGTCCATTTAAAAGATGTAATAAAACATCTTCATCTTCCTTGGTACTGTCTTGTAAAATCTCGGCAACTAACTGTTCAATTTGACCTTTAGATGTTGTCATCATTTGGAAAACCTCTTTCATTAAAATTATCAATAATGTAAAATTACCATAAAATCTGTTATGATGGGAAAGAGATTGGGGGAATTAAAAATGATGATGACCTCTGACTGGGTAATCATTTTGGATGAGGCGGAAGCGCTTTGTGAGATGATTCTTTCCTCAGAACCTGCGATGGCGCTACAACAAGCGTATGAAGCGGTATATGGTGATGCACAAATTGTTGAAGCTATATATGCATTTAATCGCATGAAAGAGCAGTACGAAGATGTACAACGTTTCGGAAAATATCATCCGGACTACCATACAATTATGAAGTCGATTCGCCAACAGAAAAGGGCCCTCGACTTAAATGAAAAAGTTTCAGCCTTGAAAATTGCTGAAAACGATTTTCAGGATTTACTTGATGAGATTAGCCTATTAATAGGAAAAACAGTCTCTGAAGCGGTAAAAGTTCCTGTAAGTAATCCATTCTTTGCATCTGGTTCATCTTGCGGAGGTGGATGCGGCTCGGGCGGTTCATGCTCTTGCTCAGCATAAATAGGATGTGTATATAACATATCTCTTCTAGACTGTAGACAACTCGAAGGCAACAACTGAGTTAGTTTACAGTCTTTTTTATAATTGAATTGAAGGAGGAAGCATAAATGAAAACATATCGAATTGCTGTGATTCCAGGGGATGGAATAGGAAAAGAGGTTGTACCAGCTGCAATAAAAGTTCTTGATCAAGCAGCGTTATTAGATGGTCGCTTTCAATTTGAATGGACAACTTTTCCCTGGGGCTGTGACTACTATTTAGAGACAGGTAAAATGATGCCTGATAATGGCATTGAGCTGTTAAAACAGTTTGATCAAATTTTTTTAGGGGCAGTGGGAATGCCTGACTTGGTTCCAGATCATGTATCATTATGGGGCCTTCTCATTAAAATTCGACGCGAGCTACAGCAAGCTATTAATGTACGACCTGCGAAGCTATTACAAGGGTTACCATCACCTTTACGACAACCAAATGGCTTTGACTTTATTGTTGTAAGGGAAAATTCTGAAGGGGAGTATGCTGAAAGCGGAGGAAGAATACATAGTGGTCAAGATGAGGTGGCAATCCAAAATGCCGTTTTTACAAGAAAGGGTACAGAACGGGCGATGCGCTATGCATTTGAACTAGCCAAAACACGTCGTGGACATGTAACAAGTGCTACAAAATCAAATGGGATTACATATAGCATGCCTTTTTGGGATGAAGTGTTTGCTCAAGTAGGAAAAGAATATGAAGAGGTAGGTCAAACATCTAATCATATTGATGCACTAGCGGCATTTTTAGTGATGAAGCCAGAAAACTTTGATGTTATCGTAGCATCCAATTTATTTGGGGATATTTTAACAGATCTAGGCGGTGCCATTATGGGAAGCATCGGTATTGCACCTGCTGCAAATTTAAACATTGAAGGGCATTATCCATCGATGTTTGAGCCAGTCCATGGTTCTGCACCAGATATAGCTGGTCAAGGAATTGCCAATCCCATAGGGCAAATTTGGACAGGGAAGATGATGCTTGATTTCCTTGGTTATCAAGATGTGGGAACAAGTATATTAGATGCTATTGAGCAAACATTAGCGCAGGGTATAAAAACGCCTGATTTGGGTGGAACTGCCACACTACAAGAAGTAACTGATGCAATCATAGATTATTTAACATAATGTTTATTGAAATGGGACCATTCTGCAAAATGTCTTTACTTTTTTCATAATCAAATCGCCTATTATCTGTATTCTTAGAGGGGATAAGCTCTTATTTTCAATGTGGAGAAGTGATGCGTGACAACACCTCTACATAAAGAGTCGTGAACATTTGAAAACCTTTGCTAAAAAGTCAGTGGGTTGAAGTGGAAGGCTACTTGACTCCCGTGGGATCGCGAGACAGGCAAAACTCTAAACGGAGCGGTAGCGGAGGAAGCGATTCGGCGCTCGCCCACAGGAAAGCAAGTAGCCTGCAACGGAAATCCATTTCTACCTTTCAATTGCCTGTTTTGTTTTTCAACACTAAGAAAGGGAAGGCACACTTAACGAGTGTCCTTCCCTTTTTTGTACGCATCTTATTTAGACTCTTGAACTTGTAATAACTCAACAGCAATATCAGGACGGTCTGTAATAATGCCCTTTGCCCCATTATTGAGTAATTTTTTCATCGTATCTATATCATTGATTGTCCAATAGTGGACAGGAATATTGAGGTTATTTAAAAACTGAATAAATTTTGGAGAATCTAATGCAATAACCCCTGACTTCGGAGGGATTTGGAAAACATCCACTTTAGGATGATATAAATGTCCAAACTGACTTGAGAAGGAAGCAAATGCTTTTCTCACATCTGATTCACCTGCACCAAGTGCTACTTGATTTTGAGCATATAAATTAAAGCGATCTATTTGCTCACCATAAAAGCTTGTCACAACGACACGATGTTCAGCTTGAAGTTCTTCAATTAAGCGCCAAAGTTTAGAAGGCATTAGACTTCCTTCATAAGTGTCTGGAGCATCTTTGATATCAATGTTGATTAACATGTTTGGATAGGTTTCCAGCAACTCTCGTAATGTTACGACATTTAATTTGTCCTCTCGATATGGGAAGTTTCCATCCAAATCTTCAAATTGGTAGCCATGATTTAAGGCATTGATTTCTGCCAATGTCATATCTGCAATGAGTCCATAGCCATCCGTTGTACGTTCAACTGTGTCGTCATGGAAAACAATAATTTCCTCATCTTTCGTTAGGCGAATGTCGATTTCAAAGCCGTCAACACCAAGCTGTGCTGCTTTTTCGAATGCAACCATTGTATGTTCAGGTGCTAAAAGAGCTCCGCCACGATGTGCAAGAATTACGGGGCGTTCGAATTGTAATGCTTGCTTACCTTCGCGTTGCTGTGGTTTTGAAATAGCTTTACTACCTGCCCAAGCTGCTGCACTTGCTGCTGCAATTGCAAGCGCAATTTTTGTTTTCTTACCCATATTCGTCCTCCTTAACAATTATCCTCATATAAAAAAGTAATAGTGAATTCATTGTTTAATCAATAGTAGTAAGTACAGGGCCTACTATTAAAATTAGTTACTAGTATAAGTGAATGATGATTTTTTTTATGCCGATTCTTGCCATCCTATTGAAAAACAATCATTATGGAGGTTCAAATGTGTTGTAAGGGTTCTTTTGAGGCATGATCATCTTTCAGCATTCTTCTGTTCCTGTAATGATGCTACAATTGAATTTATCTAAAGCAACTGATTCATCTTCACGATGTTCAACGTCGTATGCTTTTCCATTATAACGGAAAATTGAGCGTTCTGTCAGCTAAACTCTGTTGCTATCATTTTCTGGTCTATGGTATTCTTTTATGTAAGAAATGAGGGAATCCAATATGAACGAACGACAAGGGCTAATTGTTTACGTCCATCAATTAAAACATGCGAAGTCACTTCGGAAATATGGTCATGTTCTTTATATTTCTAGAAGGCAAAAATACGTAGTGCTTTACTGCGATCGTGAGGACATTGACATGATGACAACAAAACTACAACGCCTTCCATTTGTAAAAGACGTTGTGGCGTCTTATCGTCCATTTGTAAAAACTGAATATGAAAATGCAAAACCAGATAAAGCAAAGGAATATGACTATAAGGTAGGTCTATAAACTTATGTTAATGCAGGTATATAGTTATTTAGTCTTAATATACCAATTAAGTATTGATAAAATAGTTTTGATTCCGAAAATATAGATGAGTGCTTTATTTCTACAACTACTGCTTTTCGACCGAGTTGTTCTATTTGTGCTTCAAACATTTTTTGTCGCTGTGTTGGCTGTTCTTCATTGTATGGGATGCCTTCTCGACAAATATAAATAGGCATGAACTTACTTTCGCCGACTGGTTTAAGGGCGACAGCTAAAGAAATCACCTTCTTGTCTTCTTTTGTAGATGTTAGTAAAAAGGCTTGATGAAAACGTTCCTGGTTGGTTTTAATAATTTCGAGCAACTCGTAAACATCACCATAGCCTTCTCCTAATTCTATAAATTGTTGTGGCATAATAATTGCACATCCTTTCCAATACTCATAGTATCATGCTGCGGGAGGTCAAGCACATGAAATTTGCATTAAGCTTTTTTACTATTTTAGCACTAATCATTACAGGAACGATATTTTTCCAGTATCATGCTTATTCATCTGATTTAGAAACGGGCATCGGGGATTTTCATTATTCTCAGGAAATAGAAATTGTCTATCGTGAAAATAGCTTAGATATTCGTCAACATTTTAAAAACCTACCAAATCAAAAGGTGAAAATTAAATGGCCTGAAAAAGCAACAAACGCTAGTTGCTTTATTGAAAATGAAAAAAGCTGTGATCGTTTATCAGATGAAGTCTCTTATTTTGCAAAAGGGGAGACAAAATCACAATCTGTGTCATACATAATTCCAATTGAGGGCGGCTTAAAAAATAAGATGCTCCTTCAAAATGTTTTTGCTACACTAATAAATGGTGAAGCATCTTATTCAATTGTTTCGATTTCTACAGACAGCAAAGTCAAAGGACAATGGGTTACAGGTTTGCCTTTAGTAGGTCAGCAACAACTTGTACTTGTCAATTACACAATGTTTAGAGGAAATGGTACTGTTCAAGATTTATATTGGCAAGCTGGTGAACTTAAAGCGCAACAGCAGACACCTGTGTTATCTATTTATGCACAGCAAGAAGTCCCTAATGATTTTCTAAAGTCATTAGAAAATTTAAAGCTTCTAAGTGATGAACATGTTGCAATTATTCAAGAAAAAAGTCCAGTAGCAGTTCATGACGAAAGATTGTTATTTTTACCAACACTTACTGCACAAGCTGTAGAGCAGGAAGTAATTTTATCACAAATCAAATCACAATATAATTTTGTAGATTCTCCAGAATGGTTGCCTGAGGTTGTGGCATCCTATTTAGTAAACGATCCAATTGGTGGAGAAAGAACAAAGAAAATCATCAAAGCATTAAATGATTTTATGACAGATAGTCAACAACAAGCTTGGCAGGAAACATTGAAAAAGCTTGGAGATGAATCAATTTCTCCGGATACACTGGACAAGTATTTATCACAGGTATTAGATGCCAAGACCTCTTATTTTGCATTAAATGCAGCTCAGCCAAATGGAACCTATCCGCTTTTATTTGAGGATCCACGTGATGTATATGTGGATGATATGCTGAAGGAAGATGTTCATGTTATCCTATATGAGGGACAGGCGTTGTATACGGCAGATACATTATTGCCTTATCTTGGCTACTCAGCTGAGGAAGGGAAGAATGGCTATTATGTAAATAGCGAGCATCGTACATTCCGTTTTCCTAAAGAGCCTGGATTCTATGTATTCAACCAGCGTAGATATTCATCTATCTCGGAACCAATCATTAAGATTGCTGATCGTTATTATGTAGAAGAAGCTTGGTTACAGCGATTATTCCTCGTTGAACTACAAAAAAAGGATGAGCGTATTCAAGTATTAACACAAGAACAACAATAACTTTTGCAGCGGAGGGCCAACCTTTCGCTGCAAAATACTTTATATAGACGAAAGTACGGTGAGATGCTGATATGAGAGTTGTAGCAGGAGAGCGCAAAGGAATGCCGCTTAAAGTAATAGCGGGAAATACGACAAGGCCTACAACTGACAAAGTAAAGGAATCCATTTTTAATATAATCGGGCCATTTTTTGATGGAGGTCTCGCGCTAGATCTGTTTGCTGGAAGTGGCGGCTTGGGTATTGAATCATTAAGCAGAGGGATAGAGCGTGCGATTTTTATTGAGAAAGACCCTAAAGCATTCCAGGTACTACAAGAAAATATAAAAAAATGCCGTTATGAAGAATATACAGAGCTTTTTCGTATAGATGCAAAGCGTGCTGTGAAAGCGCTATTAAAGCGTGACATTACGTTTAAACTTGTTTTTTTAGATCCACCTTACCATCAGCAGGAATATTATGACCTCGTACAGATTTTGGTCGATAACCGTAAAATACAACAAGATGGTATTATTTTATGTGAACATGCAAAAGAGGTACAGTTGCCTCAAAATTTTGGGGAGTTTGTTTTAACAAGACAAGAAACATATGGCGGAACAATTATTTCTGTTTATCGCTGTACAGAGGAAGAGGGAGAATAAGTTGTCTGAAAAAATTGCTGTAGTTCCTGGAAGTTTTGACCCTGTCACATTCGGCCATTTAGATATAATTAAACGTGCGGCGGATGTGTTTGATATCGTATATGTAGCAGTATTAAACAATTCAGCAAAGAATCCGTTGTTTTCTGTAGAGGAACGTATGGCTTTGATGGCTGAAGTGACGAAAACCTTACCTAATGTCCGTATAGAGAGTTCTTCAGGTCTATTGATTGATTATGCCAAGGAAAAAAAGGCGAAGGCAATTGTTCGTGGCTTACGCGCAGTTTCAGATTTTGAATATGAGATGCAAATTACCTCTATGAACCGTTTCCTAGATGAAACGATTGAAACTTTTTTCATCATGACGAAAAATCAATATTCATTCCTAAGTTCTAGTATAGTAAAAGAGGTTGCGAAATACGGTAGTGATGTTAACGAGTTAGTCCCTACTTGTGTCGTGAAGGCTTTAAAAGAAAAATATGGTTTTACACAATAGTTATGCAGAGGATGTCAAATGAACGATGACATCCTCTTTTTGATCTTTAGTGCTATTGTTATTTCAGAAAAAATAGAGCATAAATAGTCGGTACAATGATTATGCTAAGAAGGCGGAATTTTATATAAGGTCTTACAGAAAGTTTTGCAGATTTGGCGATAACAAAAATTTGTAAGTGAATACTTATACTTTGCATCGTTAATAAAATCACAACGAGTAAATGGATATAAGGAAGATCTGGAAATGCTGTAACCGTCATTTTAAGACCGTTCGTTACCTCTAGAACAGCTGCTATGGAAAGCTCAATCGTATAGGGAAGCTTGGGTATCAGCTGATCTAAGCCTTGTTGTACAATGGTCTGAATCGTTGTGAAAAAGATGATGGTTGTACCAACTAGCAGAATGGTTGGAGCCGTTTCTTTAATGCTTTCTGAAAATGGAGCACTATAGAGTGGTGTGTTGTGTACGGAGATATTAGGTGGCTCAGTTTTACGAAATAAAAAGTAGCCAGTTACTAGGCAACAAATATTAAACGTATGTAGTAAACATAAAAACAACCATCCAAACGTATTACTGTGTAGTAAATCAAGGCTTACAAAACCTAATACAAAAAGTGGGCTTGGTGCATGACAAACAGCTAGCAAAAAATTTGCTTCTTTCGGGTGTAATTGACCACTGTTTTTTAAATAAACAATGGTGGTTGCGCCAGTTGGATAGCCTCCAAGGGCACTAATAATGTAGGCTTGTACGTATAAAGAAGCTCTTTTTGTTTTGGTACGCATAGGGGCTGTTAAACGCAGAAGCCATTGTGTTAACACAAGATAAGGCAATAAATACGGAAACAGTGCTTCCATGAAAAGATTTAAGCCTAAATCAGTACCACTATGAGCGGTTTGTGGGAATAACAAGAGTAAGAGAATTAGAATTACGCAGAGCACTATTTGAATTGTAGCAAACATGTTATCAACTCGTTTCAACTTTTTGTCATTCACATAGGCAAATGCTAAAATCAATATATGTGAGAAAGGCAAAAACATGAACGTATGGTTTTGCAAGCGTCCTAGGAGGTGTTTTCAAGTGAAGAAAAAAATTAGTATTTATGCAGTGTTAATAGTCGTGATTTGTTTTATGATGTTATACCGACTAGACGCGTATATTATGAAACCTGGAAGTGCATATGATGTCAGCAAATTCGTTACTGTTGATAGCAAAGAGGCAGATAGCGTGGGGTCTTTAAGTTTAATGACAGTCGCTATGCAGCAAGCCACGCCGTTCTCGTATTTGTGGGCGAAAGTTCAAAAATATCAAAAGCTAATGGATATTGAACAAGTACGAAATCCTTTAGAGGATGATGAGGAATATAATATTCGACAGTTAAAGTTAATGTCTGATTCACAATTTAATGCGAAATATGTAGCCTTCCAAAGAGCGGGGCTAGAGACAAAGGTTCTTTTTAATGGTGTATTCATATTAAATGTATTAGACGGAGGAGCTTCAGATGGTATCTTGAAAGCTGGTGATGAAATTGTCGAGGTTGATGGTCAAAAAATAACTAGCCAACAAATGCTTGTGGATCTATTAAAACCTAAGCAGCTTGGAGATAAGGTAACCATTCAATTTATACGCAATGAAGAACAACATCAGGAGACTATTACATTACAGGAAATTCCTAATGCGCAAGAACATAGAGCGGGTTTAGGTATTTCCTATACTGAAAGCAAATCGATTGAAACTAATCCGAAAGTGACGATGAAAACAGAGGATATTGGAGGACCTTCTGCTGGTCTGATGTTTACACTTGAGATATTAGACCAACTTCTTGATGAAGATTTAACAAAAGGCTATGCAATTGCTGGTACAGGTGAAATGCTAATAGACGGATCAGTTGGCAGAATTGGTGGGATAGATTATAAGGTTATAGCCGCCGATCGTGACGGTATGGAGATCTTTTTTGCACCAGACGATGAAATCTCTCAAGAAATGAAAGCGAAGTATCCAGAGCTAGAATCGAATTATGCGACGGCTGTTAAAACGGCAAAAGAGATTAAAACAAAAATGAAAATCGTTCCAGTAAAAACGGTTGACGATGCTATCAATTATTTAGAGCAACTACAACCAAAATAAAATAAAGGGATGCTAGAGTGTTTTTAGCATCCCTTTTGTTGTCTTTAGCAACGAATAGGTGGTGTTTGATAATCCTTCGGCAGCGTCAGATTCTTTGTTCCTTGCTCGATACTTAAATTATAAAGCTCTGCTGCATGGATATCGATGGCTAACATCGCATCACTGGTAGACGCAACTCGACTGATTAAGGGTAATTCTATATTCTTTTTTTGCTGACCTAAGTAAGCTTGTCCCATCGGGCTCATACCCAACAATCGAATAAAGGAGGGCGCTTTAAAACTTTGGAGCTGCTCTTTTGTAAACCCTGTATAGATATGTGTTATCATACGCTGAAGGCGGGTCCATGTATAACGTTTAGATTTTATTTTTTCCATAAAGCTATTAAAGGTTGAGCTCGTTTTTGCTGCTTTCACAATTGCATTTTCGATCCCCTCTGTTACTTCTGCATAACGAGTAAGTTCTGAGGGGGTGTGTCTTATAATAGTGAACTGTAATAAAGGCCAAAAAGTTTCCCAGTTAGCAAATTGGTTATACTTTGTATGCCAGTCTGTTAAAAAATCAAAAGTAGCTTTAGGAACAACATTTTCTATACTCTGTAAAGAACTTGTAGAAGCAAGGGCTTTACGTATGCCAGTGGCACTTGCAATCGATGCATCTTCCTTTAATGCATCATGGTATCCTGCTGCAACGCGAGGAATTGTTAGCGGTTTGATGCTACTGTTAAGGGCCCTCGCAGCTTCAAGATAATGAAAGCCCAATATATTATTTGGTTGTGCAAGATCGATGTATGGAGCAGGGAACTTCTGAGAAAGCTGTTCATAGGCATAATGTAGGCTTTTTGGATAGCTTGCACCTGTTTTAAGGCTGTCTTTAATGAACAAGTCATATTCTGCACGGTGGCTGTCAATCAGCTCAAACGTGTTCAGAAAGGGCTGAATAGAGCCGTCTTCACTTCCAAAGGCAAAAGCGTCGCAGCCTACTGCACTTAATAAAGAAATGGCTCCTTTTGCGAAATCTGTGGCAGGTGCTGTACTATAGACATAAGGTAGCTCAATAACAATATCTACACCACCAGCAAGCGCCATTTTAGTGCGTGTCCATTTATCTACCATGGCAGGTTCTCCACGTTGTAAAAATGTGCCGCTCATAACAGCGATAACAAGATCTGCCTGCGCTACTTTTTTAGCCTGCTCTAAATGATAAGCATGTCCGTTGTGAAAAGGATTATATTCAACAACAATTCCAACTGCTTGCATGCTTTTCCCCCTTATAATTAATGTTTTATTTGAATCTGTTAGGAGTAAATACACTTCTCATAGTATATAATTATAGGTGGGTTTTAAAGTGGTGACAAGAAATTATCTTGACATCTATTTTTACACATTATATAATCAACAGTGTTGTCTCGAGGTGATTAAACGAATGAAATGGTCAATTCATCAATTATCTAAATACCGCCAAAACGGGATGCCAATCGATGCCTTTGTCCAGCTGGACGAAGTGATGGAGCGAAACCAGGATATTCGAGCAATTTCGCCCGTTCATGTAAAAGGGCTATGTACTTTTGGTGCATCGCAAATGACATGTCAGTTAACTGTGACAGCAACGTTAATACTACCATGTGCACGCACATGGGAGGATGTTGAGTTTCCAATTGAAGTTGAGACAGTTGAAATTTTTAGCTGGATTGACGAAGATAAAAGAGGAGACGATGACGGAGACATTCACTATATTGACGGTGAAGTCATCGACATGAAACCAGTTCTTGAGGAATTAGTTTTACTTGAGGTACCAATGCAAGTGTTCAAAGAGGATTCTGAAGGACAAGTGCATGGTGGTAAAAACTGGTCTTATGCAACAGATGAAGACGTAGAGCTACACAAAAAAGCTGACGAACAAAAAGTGGATCCAAGACTAGCTTCTTTAGCTAAGTATTTTGATCAAACAGACGAATAGACGATCTGTAAGGAGGTGCCATCAATGGCTGTACCATTTAGAAGAACTTCTAAAACTGCAAAAAGAAAGCGTCGTACGCATTTCAAATTATCTGTACCTGGTATGGTAACTTGCCCTAACTGTGGTGAGGCTAAACTATCACACCGTGTTTGCAAAGCTTGCGGACAATACAAAGGTAAAGAAGTAGTAAGCAAATAATACAGTGTTTGCTCACTTAAAAGGCTAGTAGAGAGACCATGGCTCTTTACTAGCCTTTTTGTTAGCTAAAAAAGACGGAATATTTCGTTGATTATGAAGTTCTTTACAATAGTGAAATAATTGTGTGATACAATTTATTCATTGCGACAAAGGGGGTTGAAGTATGTCTTATACGATTGATAATCATGATGGCATTATGACATTTACCATTAACCGTGAAGAGAAGCGGAATGCTGTCAATGACGAAGTGATGAATGGTCTTCAAGAAGTCATTACATATATTCGTGAGCATGAAGATGTGCGTTTTTTAGTAGTGACAGGTGCTGGCGATAAATCGTTTTGCTCAGGAGGGGATTTATCTGAGTTTCATTCATTGGAAACAGAGGATGAGGCATTTGGTATGTTAAGTAAGATGGGGAAAATATTATATGATCTTGCCACGCTTCCTGTACCAACTATAGCACTTATAAATGGTACTGCTGTTGGAGGAGGTTGTGAGATTGCAACGGCTTGTGATTTTCGTTTAGTCGCTAGCCATGCAAAATGTGGTTTTATTCAAGGAACACTAGCCATTACAAGTGGTTGGGGTGGCGGTACATACTTATTTGAACGAGGTTTACGTCATGATCGTGCAATGAAGATGCTAGTGGATGCAAAGCCGTACCCTGCACACTTATTATACGAGATAGGATGGGCTATGCGTGTTTTTGAAGGCTCAAAAGAAGAAGCCTTGAATGATTTTATTGAACATATGCGAGAAATCCATCCTTCTGTTCATAAAGCATATAAGGATATTGAGCTTCGAAAGTGGCATGAGCGCAATATGTATGAGCGTGTGATGGAGGAAGTTCGTACCTGTGCAAAGTTGTGGGAAAGTGAAGCACACCATCAAGCGGTTAATAATTTCTTGACAAAGAAGAACAATAAGTAATGTATAAAGACAGTGATGAGAGGAAAACGTCATCACTGTCTTTTTTCAAGCGATGATTCTATTTTGCTCGCTTTTGCATATAGTAGTAAAAAATGCGAGGGTGATAGATTATGGAATTGAAAAAAAGAAAAGATCAATGGACGAAGGAAGATGATGAAAGACTAGCAGAAATCGTATTGCATAATGTGCAGAATGGCAAAACACAGCTAGAGGCATTTGAAATGGCGGCCATAGAACTAGGTCGTACAAAACAAGCTTGTGGTTTCCGCTGGAATAAAACTTTGCGTGGGCAATATAGTCAGTCACTATTAGCTGTGCGAAATCAGCCTCAACAATCTATGCGAAGTCACTTGAAATTAGCGTTGACAAGTTTTGACGAATTAACCGAGGCTTATCAAACACTTGAAATGAAGCACCGTGAATTGCAAAATGAACATGATAAGTTAGTGAAATGGCTTCAACAAGGTTATTCATTAATGAAAGATTAACGTTATAAGTATGTGGCTTTTGGAACATGAATGACATTGCTTTTCTTTCCTGGAGATAAAACCCTTTCTGTATATCGTCAATAATCGGTCTATCCTGTATAATAAAAGAACCTGCGTAGAAGGTGCCTTAGATGTATTCTGAGGCACCTTATTCTTGTAGTTTTATCTTGATTCAGCGAATGTATATTATTCAGAGTTGAAGCGTTAGATGGGGTTTTAAAGTCTGTTGAATAGGAAACACCCCAACAAATGCGCCACGTTCTGTGATGGTGTGAACAATATCGTGTTGCGCCAAAGTATTCGGCGAATGTCACAGCTTGTTTCGAGCGTGCTTGAAGCAAGCTTGATGTAATGACGTCGAAGTAATAATGAGCAGTAAAGATGGAAAGGGTGTAGACAATGAAAGTAGCGATAATTGGTGCAGGAGCAGTTGGTCAATTAACAGCAAGTTTTTTAGCAGAGTTTGGTGTGTCGGTGACGTTGGTTGCGAGAAGGCAGGAACAAGTAAATGAACTAAATGCCAAGAAGTTAACACGTATCAACGTTGATGGAACTAAAACTGTGCAAAGGGTTATTGCTACTACAGATTTGGCTAATTTACCAACGCACGATTTACTAGTGATTGCTGTTAAATACGGACATTTGCAAAAACTATACAAACCATTAGCTTCATTTCCGAATGATACGCCATTACTTTTTATGCAAAATGGCTTAGCGCATTTTGAGGAGGCACTAACCTTACCGCAAAAAAATATTGCCTTTGGTTCGGTGACCTTTGGTGCTCAATTGTTGGACCAATTAACGGTTCAGCATAGAGGAATAGGTCAATGTAAAATAGCGATAGAACGAGGAGAGCAGCAGGTCTTTCAAAAGCTACTACAATTACAGAATTCCCTATTTCCTATTGAATTGGCTAGTAATGCAGAGCAGATGCTTTTTGAAAAAGCGGTGCTTAATAGCTTAATAAATCCATTAACGGCTGTATTGCAAGTGAAGAACGGGGAGTTAGTGACTAATCAACAAGCGTTTTTACTTATGGAAAATATTTATCGAGAGCTTACAGAAGCTTTTGGAGATATTGAACACACCATATCTTTTAGTGATGTGATAGACTTATGTAGGAAAACGGCCAACAACACTTCATCTATGCTAGCGGATCGTCTACAGGGTCGAAAAAGTGAAATCGAAACAATTGTTGGTGTCATTCTGAATAAAGCTTTAGCAAACGGTCATAATTTACCTACTTTGCGTACTTTATATCACCAAGTACTTGCAATAGAGGAGAGCGGTGAATAACGTTGAAAGACCTTTTACATATAGTTATTAGTATCATTATTTTTTGTCCAATTGTTCTTTTTGTCATTGTTTATCTGGTTAGCAGAAAAGTTAAAATTCGTGGCACACATGCTTTTGGAGCAGCTTCTGATGTCACGACATTGTGCTTGTTTTTTTCTGTTCCGTTAGCTATTGGTGTGCTTTGGCGTGTAAATGTAGGGGCGCTTTTGGTGATACTTGCAATAATGATGGCCATGATTTTTACATATATTGATTGGCGGACTAAAAAGGAATTAGAAGTGAAGCCATTATTAAAGAAAATTTGGCGCTTTTTATTTTTAATACTTAGTACAGCGTATCTAGTAATTTGTATTGTGGGTGTCATTCAATCCATTGTGGAATATTTACAGGTTGTCTAAGCATTTTCTTTTCATGTTGAAGCTTTAAGCGTTAAAATAATAGCATTAAAATAGTTATAAAAATCATTCTATAGGAATGAGAATATTGATTGAATTCATAAACCTTAGTACTAGAAGCATAGTTCAGTGACATGGACGAAGTGCAAAGGTGGTCTCGAATTATTCATCTTGACCCAACACAGGTTTTTGTACCGAAAGCGAAAGCGGGTACAGAAAAATCCTTCTTGAGGGAGAGGGATGGCTTATTTCAACAAGTATTCAAATGCTTGCTGAAACATCGTCAAAAAGTATTTGATGCCCCAAAGCCGCTAATGGATGTCGCGGATTTTTCGAGCTATCTGAAAGTCGAGGCGACATTGAAAGCAACGTGTGCATAGTATGAATGAAATTCAATGTCTCGTTATGAGTTAGGAAATGATTTAGTGAGTAGAGGAGTTTATGTTAAATGAAACTGGAGTCAATCCAAGTACCTATAAAAAATCATGTGCTAGCAGATTACTGGTCGCCAAATACTGCCATTCATCAATTTTTTGAGTATGATTACAATGATCAAGCTTTTGAGAAAAGAGCGGAGCATTTAGCACAATATACCCGTGACCAAAAAGAGTTAACAGCAATCATCCGTCAATTTATGGAGCCACTCGGGTTATCCCAAAAAACGAATGAGCATTTAGAACAATTAGAGCAAGGAGCTATGGTAATAGTCGGTGGACAACAAGCAGGTATCTTAACTGGCCCTCTTTACTCCGTTCATAAAGCTATTTCAGTTATTGCATTAGCGAAAGAGCAAAGCGCAAAGCTTCAACAGCCTGTTATCCCTGTTTTTTGGATAGCTGGAGAAGATCATGACTTAGAAGAAATTAATCATACCTATACAGTACATGGGGAATTGCTAAAAAAGCGAACTTATGGTGAACGCTCTAGACGTAAAACGATGGCTTCTGCAACAGCCTTAAACAAAGAGTCGATGACGCAATTAATTAATACGATTATTCGAGATATTGGGGAAACAGAGTATACAGAAGCGCTGATTAAGCAATTAGTTGACGCGTTGAACGGTAGTGAAACATTTACGGATTTCTTTGCCTGTCTAATGCATCAATTATTCAAAGAGGAAGGCTTATTATTGATCGATGCCGCCGACTTTCAATTCCGTCAATTTGAAAGCAAATATTTTGCACAAATCATTCAATCCAATGAAGAAATTGCTAGAGTCGTAACGGAAAAGGAAGAGGAGCTTGAGCGTGCTGGCTATGGTAAGCCTATTTTGGCAACATATGAAGCCGCTAATTTATTTTATGTAGAGGATGGGGAGAGACATCTTTTAGAAAGAAAAAATGATCTATTTGTTAATTTAGCGGCTAACCTCAAATTTACACAAGAAGAGCTGTTAGAAATAGCGCTTAATCATCCTGAACGTTTAAGTAATAATGTAGTAACTCGTCCATTGATGCAGGAGATGACATTGCCAGTATTAGCGTTTGTTGGCGGACCAGGAGAGTTAGCTTATTGGGCAACACTGAAAAATGCATTTTCAGCTTTAGACTTACAAATGCCCATTTTTGCTCCACGCCTTCATATCACCATTGTCACTCGTCATGTAGAGCAATTATTACGTGAGCATCAACTAACTGTTACTGACGTATGGGAAGGAAAAGCGTTGCAAATGAAAGAACGCTTTATTGCAGATGTACAGGACATTGAAGCCAAACGTCAAATTCAAGCTATGCAGCAGTTGTTAACAGAAAAATATGAGGAGCTAGCCTCCTATTTAGAGAAACAGCATTTGCATTTAGATAAAATTCTTGAGAAAAATCAAGAAAATCATGCAAAGCAATTGGATTACCTGCAGCAAAAAATTGAACAAACTGTATTGAGTAAGCATGAAACGACTATTCGTAAATTTATGACACTGCAAAATGAATTGTATCCGAATGATGGTTTCCAAGAGAGAACCTTTAATCCATACCAATATTTCAATGAGTTTGGACCTATGTTAATTGCTGAAATGCTGAAGCAAAATTATAGCATCGGTAAACACCACTATTTACTTTATTTATAAAATCAATAAATAGATACTTTATACCTAAGTGGTAATTTGATATCATGTGAATTTGATGAATTATGTCGAGATAAATAGTATTTAAAGAGCTATCCTACTAAGGGTGGCTCTTTTTTTGTATCATTTAGCTTATATCAAAAAAATCCCTAAAGGTCTAATTGCACATTAAGAGATAAAATGTCAAGTTTTTTTTAAAAAAAGTGGAGGAAAGTGGGGGGATGTGGTACATTATTTAATAAAGTGGGGTGAGTAGTATGTTCATGGGAGAATATCAACACTCCGTTGATGCGAAAGGGCGATTAATCGTACCGGCAAAATTTCGTGAAGCTTTAGGCGAAACGTTTGTTGTCACAAGAGGTCTCGATAACTGTCTATTTGGCTATCCTATGAATGAATGGCGAAAACTCGAAGAGAAATTAAAAGGTTTACCGATGACCAAAAAGGATACACGAGCATTTGCAAGGTTTTTCTTTTCTGGAGCAACAGAGGTAGAAATAGACAAGCAGGGGCGTATCAATATCCCAGCTACTCTTATGCAACATGCACATCTAGTGAAAGAATGTGTGGTGTTAGGAGTTTCAAATCGAATTGAGATTTGGGCTAAGGATGCTTGGGAAGCTTACTTTAGTGAGTCTGAACAATCTTTTAATGAAATTGCAGAAAATATGATTGGCTTTGATTTTTAACTTTTATAGGCATTACAACGTGATAGTTGAATGAGGTTAAGGCCTGAGAGGAGCGAGTGGTATGTTCGATCATACAACCGTGTTATTAAAAGAAACTGTTGATGGGTTGAACATAGATCCTGATGGTGTATATGTGGACTGTACATTAGGCGGTGCAGGACATAGTGAATATCTAGTACAACAATTATCAGATAAAGGCCGTTTAATTTGTTTTGATCAAGATATGACGGCTATTGAAAATGCGAAAATTCGATTAGCACCTTATATTGAGCGTGTTACATTTATCCATTCGAATTTCCGTTACTTAAAGGAAGAGCTATTAGCTCATGGTATTGAGCAGGTTGATGGCATTTTATATGACTTAGGCGTATCTTCTCCACAATTAGATACACCTGAAAGAGGCTTTAGCTATCACCATGATGCACCACTTGATATGCGTATGGATCAAACTGCAACACTGACAGCATCAGAGGTAGTTAATCAATGGGCATACGAAGATCTAGTTCGTATATTTTTCCGTTATGGCGAAGAAAAGTTTTCCAAACAAGTAGCGCGTAAAATTGAAGAGGCTCGTAAAACAGCACCGATTGAAACAACAGGTCAACTTGTAGAATTAATTAAAGAGGGTATTCCAGCAGCGGCACGCCGAAAAGGTGGACATCCGGCAAAGCGCATTTTCCAAGCAATAAGAATTGCTGTCAACGATGAGCTAGGCGCAGCAGAGGATTCATTAGTCGATGCGATTGATATGATTAACGTAGGGGGGCGCATTAGTGTCATTACGTTCCATTCATTGGAGGACCGCCTATGCAAGACAATCTTTAAGGAAGCGTCATCATTACCGGAATTACCACCAAATTTACCTGTAATTCCTGATGACATGAAGCCAACTTTAAAGCTTATTACACGAAAGCCCATTATTCCTTCTGAGGAAGAATTGGCAGTTAATAATCGTGCGCGTTCAGCGAAGCTTAGAGTGGTGGAAAAAATTAACGACAAAGGGCGTGAGTAAATGGCAGCAGTTCGTGTAAGGCAACAGCACCAACATCAACAAGTGCAACAACCGATAACACCACCAAGTCCACAACCCACTATCATACGTCGTAAAAAAACGAACCAAAAGTTTGAAAAGACAATGCTAATTGTTTTAGTTGGTATTATTGCTGTATTAGGAATACTCGTGTTAAATAAACAAGCAGCGATTCAAACAACAAGTATAGACATTCAAAAAATCGAATCAGAAGCAGAAGAGATTGCGAAACAGAATGTTGACTTAACGGTTCGTGTAAGTGAACTTTCTACATACGAAAACATATGGAAAAAAGCCAAAGAACTCGGTTTAACTCAAAATGAGAAAAATGTAAAGGTAGTGCCGGGAGAATGAAAAAAAAGAGATTTCGATTCCAATGGGGAGCCTTTCTATTATTAATTTTTTATGGAGGGCTCTTTTTTCTATTATTTACAAGAATGGTGACATTACAGGCTACAGGAGAAGTAGAAGGACAAGAGCTTGCAGCAAGAGCAGCAGCTAAGTATGGGAAAGAAAGTGTGATTACAGCCAATCGTGGGAAGATTTATGATCAAAATGGACAAGTGATTGCGGAGGATACATTAAGTTATCGCATGATTGCCATTGTAAGTGAAAAAGCTACAACAGATCCTAAGAATCCACGACATGTAGTGGATTCCGAGAAAACGGCAAAAGTTCTAGCAAAATATATTCCAGCGATAAAGGAAAAGGAAGACGAGATTGTTAAAAAACTGAACAATCGATATAGAAGTGATGGTGAACCTTTATATCAAGTTGAGTTTGGTAGCGCAGGTCGTGGTATTAGTCACGAGGTCATGAGTAAAATAAAGGAAGAAAAATTACCAGGAATTCTATTTGTGAGTGACTTAAAACGTTATTATCCAAATGGTGTATTTGCCTCTCATTTAATTGGCTATGCTCTGAAAAAAGATAATAAAGATGGCACAGTCACTACAAAGGGAGAAATGGGCCTAGAATATACGTATGATAAAGAACTTACAGGCGTTAATGGCAAAGTGGAATATGAGACAGATGCTTTCCGCTATTTACTTCCAAACAGTGAGAAAATGATTACACCTGCTAAAAATGGGGACGACATTTATTTAACGCTCGATAAAACAATCCAAAGCTTTTTAGAGGAAGCAATGACAAAGGTAGAACAGGAATATAATCCTGAGTCTATGACCGCAGTTGTAGCAGATCCAAAAACCGGGAAAATTTTAGCGATGTCACAGCGTCCTACATTTAACCCAGAAACACGTGATAGTCAAAATATGAAGTGGCTGAATGAGGTAATTGAGGAAACGATTGAGCCTGGTTCAACGATGAAAACATTCACGCTTGCCTCTGCTATTGATACAAATACATGGGCTCCAAATGCAAAATACCAATCGGGTTCTTATACAGTACATGACCGAACAATTCGAGACCATAATCAGGTTGGATGGGGACCAATCCCTTATTTAGAGGGGTTCCAGCGTTCATCGAATACAGCCATGGCCAACTTATTAAAATTGATTGGCGATGATGTCTTTGTTGAATATTTAGACCGCTTTGGCTTTGGTCACAAAACAGGAATTGATTTACCGAACGAAGCAGCAGGTACTATTTTATCGAAGTATCCTATTCAACGCGTGACAACAACATATGGACAAGGGTCAACCGTAACACCTATCCAAATGATCCAAGCCATGACTGCCATTGCGAATGATGGTAAGATGATGCAGCCATATGTTATCGACCGTATCGTTGATTCCTCAACAGGAAAAGTTATTCAAAATCATGAGCCGGTAGAAAAAGGACAGCCAATAAAAGCTGATACAGCGAAACAAGTGCGAGAAATCCTTGCTTCTACATTAACCTCTGAATATGGTACTGCGAAGGATTTTGTACTAGAGGATTACGAGGTTGCAGGAAAGACGGGGACAGCCCAAATACCAAGAGCAGATGGTACTTATTCTTGGGGTGCTAACCAATTCCTATATTCATTTTTAGGAATGGCGCCTGTTGATGATCCACAGTTAATCATGTATGTCTCAGTGAAAAAACCTAAGCTGAGTAATGAGCTTGGATCTGTACCAGTATCAAAAGTCTTTAATCCAGTTATGTTAAATAGTTTAAAGCACCTTAATATCAATCCAGATGACGTGCAGCATGTTAATAAAGTCAGCATTCAGGATTATACAGGTCAAAGTGCTGAAGCGGTTGAAGTAGAATTGGGAAATGATGGATTACAACCAATCGTTGTTGGCAGTGGTGGTAAAATTATTGAACAATATCCGACGAACAGTCAAAAGCTCGTAAAAGGTAGTTTTGTATTTTTAAAGACTGATGGCGAAATAACATTGCCAGACTTTACGAATTGGTCGTTACGTAATTTACTAGTCTTCAAATCCATGACTGGACTAGAGATGGAAATATTCGGTGAAGGCTTTGTAGCCAGTCAAAGTGTTTCAGCTGGAACCGTCATTACTGATAGTTCACCGATTGTTGTCAAGCTCAAAACACCTGCTGAAAGCTTTGTACAAGATGTTGAAACTGCCTCTGAGGGTGAAGTTGAAGAAGTAGAGGATGAATAACACTGAATAGAAGTCCACTTTATTTCATACGTTGTAAAAAACAAGGTGTGATGTCGAATGAAGTGGATTTCTATCCATTCTAAAAAGCGTTTACGTATTTTATATGTGTTGTTTATGTGTGTAGCAGTGGCGATCGTTGTTAGGTTGTTCTTTTTGCAAGTATTAGATCAAAAAGATTTGACTACCAAGGCAGAGGAGAATTGGGACAGAGAAATTCCATTTGCGAATGAACGAGGGCATATAACAGATCGAGATGGAGAGAGTATTGTAACCAATAAGCTAGCACCCACTTTATATTTTATGCCCTCACAAAGTAATGATATTGAAGGGGCTGCTGAAAAAATTGCGCAAGTTCTAGAAGTGGATAAAGAGAAGCTATTAGAAAAAATGCAAAAAAAAGCTTACTTAGTGAAGCTAGCGCCTGAAGGCAAAAATATTTCTTATGAAAAAGCGGTAGAATTACAGGGTATGCAAATTGAAGGGCTATATAGTGGTGTTGATTATTCTAGAGATTATCCTTACGGCACGCTATTATCTCGATTTTTAGGTTTTACGGGCTATGATGCCCAAGGATTAGCTGGAATTGAATATGAATATGATAAATTCCTGCAGGCTAATTCTTCTGCTATCCGTCTCTTTACAGATGCAAAAGGTAATAACTTGCCTAATGTTTCAAGTGCTTGGAAAGCAGGGGAGGATGGTGCAACGATCGAGCTAACAATTGACGTCGATGTACAACAAGTCGTGGAGCGTGAAATATCGCAAGCTATGAAGCGCTATGAAGCTGACCAAGCATTGGCTATCGCTATGGATCCAAACACTGGCGAAATCTTGGCATTAGCCTCTTATCCGACTTTCCATCCAGCTGAATATCAATTAGTAGAGCCAGCCATCTACAATCGAAATTTACCCGTATGGATGACGTATGAGCCAGGTTCTACCTTTAAAATTATTACCCTGAGTGCCGCGTTGGAAGAAAACTTAGTGGACTTGGAGCATGAAACCTTTTATGACCCAGGTTATACGATGGTGGCGGGAGCAAAGCTTCGCTGTTGGAAACGTGAAGGACATGGTCATGAAACATTTTTAGAGGTAGTTGAAAACTCTTGTAACCCAGGATTTATAGAATTAGGTCAGCGTCTAGGCAATGAGCGACTACTACAATATATTAAAGATTTTGGTTTTGGAAAAAAGACAGGTTCTAATATAGCTGGTGAAGCATCTGGGATTTTATTTTCTAGGGAAGCCTTTGGTCCTGTTGAGCAAGCCACCACTTCATTTGGGCAAGGGGTAGCCGTGACACCTATTCAGCAAGTTCAAGCGGTTGCTGCTGCCATTAATGGAGGCAAGCTTTATACGCCATATGTTGTGAAAAAGGTATTTAATCCAAATACAGGAGAAGTCATACAAGAAACGGAACCAGTGGTGAAAAATCAGGTGATTCGTGAGGAGACCTCTGCTAAGGTTCGCGGTGCTTTAGAATCGGTAGTGGCGAATGGTTCAGGGCGACAAGCCTTTCGCGATGGACTGCGAATTGGTGGTAAGACTGGAACAGCGCAGAAAGTTGAAAATAGCCGTTATAAAAGTGGAGAATACATCGTATCTTTTATAGGGTTTGCACCAGCAGACAATCCACAAATTGTCGTCTATGTAGCTGTTGACAATCCGAAAAAGACAACACAGTTTGGTGGCGTTGTAGCAGCGCCTATAGTGGGGCAAATTATTGAAGATGTTGCACCTTTTGTAGGTATTGAAAAATCGAAGGAACAACTTGAAAAGGATTATCGTTATGGTGACCCAATTACTGTGAAGGTACCGAATTTTATTGGTCAAACGAAGGATGATATTGCCAAGCAATTTTACCCATTCCGCATTGAGTGGCATGGAGAAGGGACTAAAATTGGTAATCAGTTACCTGAAGTGGATAGTGTTATCAAACAAGATGGTACCATTCATTTATATTTGGAGAACTAAAATAACTTTACCTTTAAAAAATGGGAAAGAACCACTATTATTATGAAGGGTAGTAATAAATAAATGAAAGTTAATGCTTTTTTCTTAAAGAAGAAAGTGAAACAAGATTTAAAGGAGATTTTTCAATGAAACTCGCAACAACACTTACCATCTTAGCTCTTGCTTTTATAGTAACAGTTATCCTGGCACCAATTAGTATTCCACTTCTTCGTCGTCTAAAATTTGGGCAAAGTATTCGAGAAGAGGGACCAAAATCACATATGAAAAAAGCTGGTACACCAACAATGGGAGGCATTATTTTCTTAATATCCATCCTCCTAACAACTGTTGGTGTAGGTAGCTTTTTAGATTTATTAACGACACAGACCGTAGTACTTTTATTAGTATTAGCAGGATTCGGCTTAATAGGTTTATTGGATGATGGTTTAAAGGTTGTCTTTAAAAGAAATTTAGGTTTAACCTCTCTTCAAAAATTGATTGGTCAAATTGTTATTGCAATTCTTGCGTATTTCCTTCTAGAAGTAGGGTCATTTGATAAAACACTAGCCATTCCATTTACGGAGTGGACAATTGATCTTGGCGTATTCTATATAGCCTTTTTAATTTTCTGGTTAGTAGGCTTCTCCAATGCAGTAAATTTGACGGATGGACTAGACGGGCTAGTGGCGGGTACTGCTTCCATTGCCTTTGCAGCATTTGGTGTTATTGCGCTATTCCAAAGTCAGGCAGATATTGCACTATTTTCGTTTGCTGTAACAGGTGCTTTATTAGGCTTTTTATTATTTAATGCCAATCCTGCAAAGGTATTCATGGGGGATACGGGGTCATTAGCATTAGGTGGAGCATTAGCTATGGTATCTGTCTTAGTAAAAGAAGAGTTCTTGCTTTTACTAGTCGGCTTAGTGTTTGTCATCGAAACACTTTCCGTTATTTTGCAGGTAGGTAGCTTTAAGCTTCGAAAAAAGCGTATTTTTAAAATGAGCCCTATTCATCATCATTTTGAATTATCAGGTTGGTCAGAGTGGAAAGTAGTGCTTGTCTTCTGGTCAACTGCCTTAGCAGTAGCATTAATTGCAGTCTTATCGGAGGCGTTCTAATGAAAAACTATACAGATTTACAACATAAAAAAGTGCTTGTGTTAGGTCTAGCCAAAAGTGGTGTGGCCGCTGCTGAAATTTTACACGAGCTTGGCGCATTTGTAACAGTTAATGATTCGAAACCATTTGATGAAAGTCCTGATGCACAAGGATTATTACAGAAGGGGATTACAGTAATTTGTGGTCGCCATCCTGAAGATTTACTTGATGAAGGCTTTGAATTAGTGGTTAAAAATCCAGGAATACCTTATAGCAATCGAATTGTGGCAGATGCTCTTAGTCGAGAGATTCCAGTCTGGACAGAGATTGAGCTAGCTTATTTAATTAGCGATGCACCATTTATTGGTATAACAGGTTCGAATGGTAAAACAACGACGACAACTTTAATATTCGACATGTTAAATAACGGCAGTAAAAATTCATTAATTGCTGGAAATATAGGGACAGTAGCTTGTGGTGTCGCAAAAGAAGCTAATAAAGATGACATCATTGTAACAGAATTGTCTTCATTCCAATTGATGGGGATCAAAACGTTTAAGCCTAAAATTGCTATTTTGACAAACCTTTATGATGCACATCTAGACTATCACGGAACATTTAATAATTATGCTGAAGCGAAGTTTGGTGTTACTCGAAATCAAGATGACAGTGACTATTTTATTTATAATGCTGACCAACCGATAGTGGTTGGATACGCAGCACAATCTAATGCACAAAAAATTCCATTCAGTTCTAAGGGATGTACTACAAACGGCATTAGTGCAGATGATACAACAATTTATTGGCAAGGCGAACCATATATGGATCGTGCCAACATTGCCCTACCTGGTAAGCATAATTTAGAAAACATCTTAGCAGCCGTAGCAGCTTGTATTTTATTTGGCTGTGACAAAGAGAAGATGGAAGAGGTTTTAGCGACATTTGGTGGAGTGAGACACCGTACACAATTTGTACGTGAGTGGGATGGTCGAAAGATTTACAATGACTCCAAGGCAACCAATTGTTTAGCAACAAAGAGTGCTTTAGATGCTTTCCAAGCACCTGTCATTTTACTCGCAGGTGGCTTAGATCGTGGACATTCTTTTGAAGAACTTCGCCCTTGTATGAATCATGTAAAGGGTGTTGTTGCATTTGGAGAAACTGGCTTACGCTTTGTCGAATTTGCAAAATCGTGTGGTGTCCAACAAACTGTCATTGCACAAAATGTAGAAGACGCTGTTCACTATGCAGCACCGATGTCTGCAGAAGGAGATGTTATTTTACTATCTCCAGCATGCGCAAGCTGGGACCAATATGACAGCTTTGAAATACGTGGAGATGTTTTTATTGATGCTGTAATGAAGCTGTAATGAGCCTGTAACTATTTTAGAATATACTTGACTTGGAAGGATGGCATTACTGAGAGGTAAAGAAAGCTACTTATTGCTCGTCACAACTTTGATGCTATCAATAATCGGCATTATTTTCGTCTATTCTGCAGGTACCTATTGGAGTGCCGTTCATTATAGTGGAAAAATGCCGTTTTATATGAAGCAAAGCATATACTTTGTTGTAGCCATTGTCGTATTTTTAATCACGATTCGATTAAATATTTTGAGAGAGCAGTCCTTTTGGAAAATGGCCTATATATTTTCGTTAATTTTACTCGTTCTTGTACTGATTCCTGGTATAGGACTCGTGCGAAATGGTTCCCAAAGCTGGATTGGTGTAGGTCCATTAACAATTCAGCCAGCAGAACTAACGAAAATTACCGTCATTGTGTACTTGAGCCACATATTAGCACAACATAAAACAGGCAAGCCAGTTGTTAACTGGCGACATGGGTTCATCCTGTTATTACCTGTAGTTCTCATCATGTTGCAGCCGGATTTTGGCTCAGTATTTATTCTTGTTGTATCTGTGTTTTTATTATTTTTTGTCGCTGGTTATCCTCTAAAACTATACGCCATGATTATGCTAGCAGGGGTTGCTGGGTTGGTAGGTCTCATTGCGACAGCACCATATCGTCTAAAGCGTATAGAAGCATTTCTTGATCCATGGGCTGATCCCTTGGTTAGTGGGTTCCAAGCGGTGCAATCTTTAATGGCAATCGGTCCAGCAGGGATTTTTGGACATGGCTTTGGACAAAGCCGACAAAAGTTTTTGTATTTACCAGAGCCTCAAAATGATTTTATTTACGCCATTATTTTAGAAGAAGTCGGATTGATTGGTGGCCTCTTTATTTTAGCGCTTTTTGTACTAACGATCTATGCAGGCTATAGATTTGCTGTACAGGCTAAAAACCGAACGTCCTATTATGCGATTATCGGGCTTGTCACAATGCTCATGGTGCAAGCTTTTCTAAATATAGCTGTAGTAATAGGTTTAGTGCCAGTAACGGGTGTCACATTACCATTTATTAGCTACGGTGGAACATCTTTAGTAACAATGTGGTTAATAATAGGTATTATTTATCAATTAGCGAAATAAATATAAAGGAGGAGTACTTTTTTGGAGAAAGTAATTGATATAGAAGATCGTATACCTACGCTAAAAAAGCGACGAAAAAAGCGTACAAACCGGAAATTTATAGTGCTAATATTACTTTTCTTTATTGTGTTAGCAGTACTCCTTTATTTTCAATCTCCATACAGTAACATCAATAAGATCACAGTCAATGGCGCAAAGCTAGCGAATGACCAGTATTATGTGGAGGCAAGTACTCTTGCACCAGGTAAATCAATGTGGAGTTTCAAAGTGGAAGATATTGAGCAGATTTTATTAAAGGATAAATGGGTTAAAGAAGCACATGTTAAACGTAACTGGTTACAAGGCGTAACGATTGATGTTAAAGAATGGAAAAAAGTTGCGTACTTAGCTGGGGACGGCACTTATTATCCTTTGCTAGAAAACGGCAAGCGCTTTGAACAAACAGGGAATGATACGCCCATTGATGCACCTGTTTTTATCGGGATAACTGGTGAAAAGACCATTAATAAGCTTGTTGAACAGCTAGCACAACTAAAGCCAGAAGTATTAGCTTTAATTTCCCAGGTTAACACGAATAGTAATGAGGCGAATCCCAATGCAGTCAAGCTTTATATGAATGATGGCTATGAAGTTCGTGCTGTTATTCAGACACTAGCGCAAAAGTTAAATTACTACCCCTCTATTGTCGCTCAAATTGCCAACTTGGAAAAAGGTGTGATTGATTTAGAGGTCGGTTCATACTATCGTCCTTTTAACGAGGAATACAACAAGATGAGTATTGACATGGAAGCGAATGCAGATGGGGAATTGGTTAACCAGGAAGTGACGGACGATGAACAACAAGAAGAAGAATAGCAAAGGGAGTTTTTTTACTAGAAAACAATTTGAATTACTAATTGTTTGTGTAACAACAGGATTTATCATCGGCTATTCATACAACCAGGCGAAAGATAATCGAGAAGCAGGTACTATTGATTCTGAGCTTTTTGAGCAAGAAGATTCTTATCGTGAAGAGCTAATCACACAACAAGAGCGCAATAAAGAGCTCACTGAAGAACTAAATAATTTACAAGAACAGATTCGAAAGTATGAAAAATCCTTTGCTTCAAACGAGAAAGACTATAAGCAGCTTGTTGAGCAAGCAGAAGATTTACGGCTATTGCTTGGTGAACTAAAGAGTGAGGGGAAAGGGATACGCATCACCCTCCAGGATGGGGACTATGATCCGAAATCCTTGAATCCAAATGACTATATTGTCCATGAAAGTCATGTTTTTAAATTGTTAAATGAACTGAAAATTTCAGGTGCACAAGCTATCGCCATAAATGGACAACGTGTGATGGCTAGTTCTTATATCCGCTGTAATGGACCTGTGATAACCATTGATGGCACACAACATCCAGCTCCGTTTGTGATAGAAGCAGTTGGTGATTCAGAAACATTAATGGCTTCTTTAAATTTAAACGGAGGTGTAGTGGATCAGTTATTAAATGACAATATTGTGGTGTCATTAGAAGAAAATCAAAAGCTTTCAATGCCAAAGGTAAAAGTAGAAAGTTAAGGACAAGCTCTATAATTCAAGTTTAAAGTCTAATTTAGCCTCCAGTTACATAGTCGATTGTAGATATAGATTACAATTTAAAATCGTATTCTGAGGGGCATACGATACGTCTAGGAGGGGCTATTTTGAAAAGAAATATGTACACCCGAATAACGATCGTGCTATTTATTATCGGTTTGATGATAGCGGTACAATACAATACCATACAAAAACCAGCTGAGCGAGATACACGAGATATTTGGGCAATAAGAGAGGAATTAGCACAAGAAAAGCAAAGACATTCCGCATTACTGGCAGAAATTCGCTCACTTCATGAAGTAGTGGATCGCTATGAGCAATCTGAAAAAGTAAATCAGCAAGCAGCCTTAAATGAAACATTAAATCGTTTAAAGTTGCAAGCAGGATTAACAGAAGTTATTGGACCAGGTGTCGTACTTCGTGTTGAACCTGCACCTGAATTGATTGAAATGGGCTATGAAATTAAAGAAATTTCACCCGATTTGTTAACTCAATTATTAAATACCCTTTTTAAGAACGATGCTACTAGTGTCGCAATCGATGGTAATCGTGTAGTACAAACGACTGCCATACGGGATATAAATGGTAAGACAACAGTAAACAGTATACCACTGTCTTCACCTTCTTTTGAGCTATTTGTTGGGACAAGCAATTATAAAGCAGCACAAAAAATGTATAATTCATTGCAGGCCTCAACATTTATAGACTCATTTTATTTAGACAATTTTAATTTAGTAATTGAAGAACCAAATGAACAGTTACTAATTCCAGCATTTGATCAGCCGTTGACAAATGATTATTTAGCAGAGGTAAAAAAAGGAGATTAATATATGTGGCTACCATTTTTAGGTTTGATATTTGGACTTGCCCTTGGCTTGTTAACAAATATACAAATCCCCTCTATGTATGAAAATTATCTGTCAATAGCTGTTTTAGCAGCTTTAGATACATTATTTGGAGGTATTCGTGCTCAATTACAGCAAGTTTACGATGATAAAGTTTTTGTATCAGGATTCTTTTTTAATATAGTTCTAGCAGCAGGATTAGCTTTTATAGGAGTGAATTTGGGGATAGATTTGTATTTAGCAGCCATTTTCGCTTTTGGAGTACGTTTATTCCAAAATATAGCAATAATTAGGCGGATATTACTAACTCGGTTAGATGAGAAACGTCACAAGCGAAAAAAAACTTCCATAGAATGAGAGAAAAATTGACCAAAATACTCGATTTGCTTAGACATTATGCCAAATTTACAATAGAATGAAAACAAGAGCATTTTTCAAGGAGGTGCAGCGAATTGAATCATCAAGATTTATACATTTCCCTTGATATTGGGTCCTCCTCTGTCAAGGTATTAATAGGTGAAATGAGTGACGGGCAATTACATGTAATTGGCGTCGGAAATGTAAAGTCGAATGGAGTTCGAAAAGGTGCAATTGTTGATATTGATGCAACAGTACAATCTATTCGAAAAGCAATAGAACAGGCTGAACGTATGACAGGTTATCAAATCCATGAAGTCGTTTTAGGCGTTCCAGCTAACCAGACGATGTTACAGCTAGTTAAAGGTGTTGTCGCTGTAAATAGTGAAAATAGAGAAATTACAGATGATGATTTAGACAGAGTGGTAGAATCTGCACAAGTCATGTCAATACCTCCTGAACGTGAATTAGTTAACATCATTCCAAGACAGTTTATTGTAGACAACCTTGATGAAATAAAAGATCCTCGTGGTATGATTGGCATCCGTCTAGAAATGGATGCAACAATGATAACAACATCCAAAACGCTTTTACACAATGTTCTTCGCTGTGTCGAGCGAGCGGGTTTAAGTATACGAGAAATATATTTGCAACCATTAGCATCAGGCTACTTTGCATTAACAGAAGATGAAAAAAACCAAGGAACTGCCTTTATTGACTTAGGTGGCGGATCTACAACAATCACAGTATTTGAAGAGGGATTATTAACGCATACGGGTGTCATACCAGTTGGTGGTGATCATATAACGAAAGATATTTCAATCGTTTTAAAAACACCAACAGAACAAGCAGAACAAATTAAACACCAGTTTGGACATGCCTTCTATGATGACGCTTCTGATGACGAGCTCTTTGAAGTGCCTGTCGTAGGTACAGATTCTACTGATCAGTACAGCCAACGCTATATATCGGAGATTATCGGTGCTAGATTAGAAGAATTACTAGAGTTAGTTATTGATGAATTAGCACGTTTAGGTGTTAGAGATTTACCAGGTGGAGTTGTTTTAACTGGTGGTGTTGCAAAGCTTGAGGGGATTGCCCAATTAGCACGTCAAATTCTACAAACGCGTGTTAGAATCTATACACCCGATTATATCGGTGTTAGAGAGCCTTCATTTGCGACGGCAGTTGGACTTATTCGTTACGCCTATTTAGAAGATGATTTTTACGGTAAAAGTACGAATACGCAGCCTGTTGAATATGCAGTTGTAGGGGCTCAATCAGCTATAAGCAAAAAGCAAGAGTATTCTGCACCTTCAGAACCAAAAGAAAGCGTAATTGGGAGAGCAAAAAAATTATTTGATAAGTTTTTTGATTAACTAGAATGCGTAATGAATGATACAGAGTCGAGTTACCGTGGGAGGAAAAAGATATGTTAGAATTTGATACAAGTGTTGATGAACTTGCAGTAATAAAGGTCATAGGTGTTGGTGGCGGCGGTAACAACGCTGTCAATCGAATGATAGAACATGGTGTACAAGGTGTTGACTTTATCGCGGTTAACACGGATGCACAGGCATTAAATTTATCCAAAGCGGAAGTGAGGCTACAAATTGGGGCTAAATTAACGCGTGGATTAGGTGCAGGTGCAAATCCTGAAGTAGGAAAAAAAGCTGCAGAAGAGAGCAGAGAACAGCTAGAAGAGGTTTTACGAGGTGCAGATATGGTATTCGTGACTGCTGGTATGGGCGGTGGAACGGGTACTGGTGCAGCACCAGTGATTGCACAAATTGCACGTGAATTGGGAGCTCTTACAGTAGGTGTTGTAACACGTCCATTCACTTTTGAAGGTCGTAAGCGTCAAACACAAGCAATCGGTGGAATTGGCGGTATGAAAGAATCTGTGGACACACTGATTGTGATACCAAACGACAAGCTATTACAAATAGTTGATAAATCAACGCCAATGTTAGAAGCCTTTAGAGAAGCCGATAATGTTTTACGTCAAGGTGTACAAGGTATTTCAGATTTAATTGCTACACCTGGTCTTATTAACTTAGACTTTGCAGACGTGAAAACGATTATGTCTAACAAAGGTTCAGCCTTAATGGGAATTGGTATCGCAACAGGCGAAAACCGAGCTTCTGAAGCGGCGAAGAAAGCTATCTCAAGTCCATTGCTTGAATCATCCATTGATGGCGCTAAAGGTGTTCTTATGAACATCACAGGTGGTTCAAATCTTAGCTTATTTGAAGTACAAGAAGCGGCAGATATCGTAGCTTCAGCGTCAGATGAAGAGGTAAATATGATTTTCGGTTCTGTCATTAATGAAAATCTTAAAGATGAAATCATTGTTACGGTCATTGCGACAGGCTTCACAGAGGAAGCTTTACAGCAACAACGCCCTACAGCAAAACCGACACTTAACATGAACAGACAATCTGCTCCACAGCAACAAGCACCAATTCGTGAACAACGACAAGAAATGCATGTTCAACATGAGCAGCCACGTCAAAATCAGCAAAATTATGCACAGGATGACATGCTTGAGGTTCCTGCATTTTTACGTAACCGCAAAAATCGTGGTTAACTAACTTCTAAAAAGCTCGTATTTTACATATGTAAAATACGAGCTTTTTATATTGGCTGTCATGATGTTCAAATGTGTAAGGAAACCATGTTTTTTGTCAAAACATTTTTAGGAAATGATGCGATTGTTTGACAATATTTGTGGGAGTAACGTGCTAACTTTGTAAGTAGGAGGCGGCTGTTATGTATGGAGAATGGCTGGTGCTCATTAATACGCTTTTTAATCTAGCGATACTCACGTTTACGGCAAGAGTAACAGGAGTCCTTGTAAAAAATTCAAGATTATTAATGAGTTCTATTTGTAGTAGTTTTGTAGCTGTCATTGGCGGTCAAATGCTGTGGACGACAATTCTTAGTTTTATATTGTTAATTGGTATAGCGTTTCACTTCAAGATTCGAAGCTTTCAGAAGCAAGGACCGATTGTATTAACAGCAACGATCGTTATTGGCGGATTGTTAACAGCTCTACAACCTTTTTTAAAAAATCTTTCTGCCACCCATTTCATTATGATTTGCTTTTTGCTTGCCGTTTTAAATCTTGTTGCATTTTATAAGCAATGGGGTTTTGTAAAGTTAGAACGCTTAAGTGGTCAATTTGTATTTGATACAACTTTAACAATCTTTGGGGCAAAGATACCACTTTCGGCCTTTGTAGACACAGGAAATCAAGCCATTGAGCCATTATCAGGAAAACCGGTTCATTTCGTTTCCTATACTGCTTTGAGGCCACATTTACCTTCAGCGTTCCGGGAATCATTAATGGAATGGCAAGAAACAGATCCGTACAATGTATCTATGTTTTCAGAAGATTATCAGCGTTATATACGATTTATTCATGTCAATACCGTACAACAGCAAACCGTTGTCCTTGGTTTTCGCTTTGATGAGTGGCATATAAAGGGGGAGCCATCGCAAGTGAAAATGAATGAATATATCGTTTTAACCAAAAAAGCTAAAAATTTTCCACATAGCACAGCAGCAATTTTACATTTTTCAGCGCTTTCAAATAACTCATAGAGGGGGAGAACTATTGCTTCTTAGGCTACTTGCTAGCTTGAAAAAATTATGGAGTAAGTTTCGGAGTCGTGAAACGTACTATATAGGGGGAAATGATTCATTGCCAGTGCCATTAAGTCGAGAAGAAGAAGTTACAGTCATTGCATCCTTTATGAACGGTGATTTACGAGCTAGAGACACACTAATTGAACGTAATTTACGTCTTGTTGTTTATATTGCTAGACGTTTTGATAATACGGGAACGCCAATTGAAGATTTAATTAGCATTGGCTCCATTGGCTTAATAAAGGCGATTGAGACGTTCAATACGGATAAAAATATTAAGCTAGCAACATACGCATCACGCTGCATTGAAAATGAAATTTTAATGCATTTACGAAAAACAAGTCGTATGAAGGGTGAAGTTTCCTTAGATGAGCCACTAAACTCTGATGCGGATGGAAATGAATTATTACTGTCAGATATTTTAGGAACAGAAGAGCATATTATTCTAGACAATGTGGAGAAGAAAATTGAACGTCAGCACATGTTTCATGCTATTAATTTACTAGGTGCGCGTGAACGATATATTATGGAATGTCGCTTTGGTCTCAATGGAAAAGTTGAAATGACACAAAAAGAAGTGGCAGATCATTTAGGCATATCGCAATCATATATTTCCCGTTTAGAAAAGAAAATTATTCAAGATTTACGTGAAAATTTAAATCAGCCAATTTCGTAGAAAGGGAAATTTAACCTACCTAAAATTGGTCGCAGCTTTTTTGCATATTCTTGTTTCTCTCGGACAAACTGATGTCACGGTTTAGTCAGAGAATAACATCCGGAGGAATCGAATATGCGAACAAAAGTAGATCTTTGCGGCTTAGATACATCGACTTTGCCAATTCTAAAGCACGAGGAAATGAAGGAACTCTTCATCCGGTTACAAGCTGGAGAAACTGAGATTAGAGAAGAGCTTGTCATGTGCAATTTAAGGTTAGTGCTTAGTATTGTCGGGAGATTTGCCTATAGAGGTGAACAGGCAGATGATTTATTTCAAGTGGGCTGTATTGGCCTCATGAAAGCCATTGATCATTTTGATTTAAAGCATAATGTACGATTTTCGACATATGCTGTACCAATGATTATTGGTGAAATTCGTCGCCATCTGCGTGATCATCATGCATTGCGTGTATCTCGCTCTCTAAGAGATATAGCTTATAAGGCAATGCAGGCAAAAGAGCAATGGATAACCGATAATTTGCGTGAACCAACGATTGAAGAAATTGCTGAGATGATTGACATGAAAAAGGAAGATGTTTTATTTGCTTTAGATGCCATTCAAGATCCAGTTTCATTACAAGAGCCCATTTATTCAGATGGCGGAGATGCTGTTTATATGATGGACCAATTACGAGATGATGATGTATCTGAGGATCAATGGGTTGCCTATGTGTCGGTAAAGGAAAGCTTGCAAAAGCTAGATGAACGTCAGCAAATGATCGTTGCCAAACGATTTTATTATGGAGAGACCCAAACTGAAATTGCCAAAGAACTTGGGATTTCTCAAGCACAAATTTCACGTCTTGAAAAAAATGCAATTGAAACAATGCAAAAAGATTACAAATAAAAAAATGCGCATCGTATTATTCGGTGCGCATTTTATCTTCATTCAATCAACAAGTGATACATAAATATATAGTAACAGCAAAGTTTGATGGTAGAAATGAATGTACGAAAGTAAACAATAGAGGAGGTATGTCATTGCGTTTTTCGATGTTACAACAAAAAGAAGTCATTGAAGCAGGAAATGGACGATTTATAGGCTTTGTGATAGATGCCGAAGTATCAAAAGAAACGGGCTATGTGACAGCATTTTTAATTGCAGAGCCTCGCAAATATCTTGGTTTTTTTAAAGGCGAAGAGTCTGTGAGAAAAGTCTATATGAAGGATGTGCTTGTCGTTGGCAAGGATGTCATTTTAGTCAAAGCACTTTCCTAAAACATATGGTCAATAAAATTGTGAGGATTGTAAGCTGACATAGGTCAGGCTATTCATTGATAAATCAAGCATTGCTTGTTACAATAAAAGAAACTATTGTTGTAAAGTTGGGAAAAACAGTGACAAAAATCTTAACAAATTTAAACAAACTAAATGATTTAATAACAGCAGCAGAAAAAAAAGGGAATCGTGAGGGCGATAAAGTCCAAATAATTGCGGTGACGAAGGAAGTTTCTGTTGAAAGAACGCAAGAAGCAATTGAAGCAGGACTCACTCATTTAGGTGAAAATAGACCAGAAGGTTTACATCGTAAAATTACTGAGATTCATGCTGATGTACACTGGCATTATATTGGGTCGCTTCAAACACGTAAAGTAAAACAAGTGATTAACAGCATTGATTATTTACACTCCTTAGATCGTTTGAGTTTGGCAGAAGAAATTGAAAAAAGAGCAGATCAACCTGTTAAATGTTTTGTACAAGTAAATGTTTCTGGCGAAGATTCAAAACATGGTTTAACTATCGAAGAAGTTTTGCCTTTTGTAGAAGCCTTAAAAGGTTTTACAAAGATTCAAGTTGTAGGTTTAATGACAATGGCACCAAACACCGAAAACGAAGCAATCATTCGCTCTGTTTTCAAGCAATTAAAACAATGTCAACAGCAAATAGCCGAGCAAGGATTCGCACACGCACCTTGTACCGAGTTATCAATGGGCATGTCTAATGACTTTGAAATTGCGGTAGAGGAAGGGGCTACTTTTGTTCGAGTCGGAACGGCTCTTGTTGGAAATGAAAGAGGGGAACAGGATGAGCATGAAAAATAAGATTAAAAACTTCTTTTACCTTGAAGAAGAATTAGAAGAAGAAATCACGCAAGCTCCTATTCAGCAACAACAACCCATACAACAACAGCAACCGATTCATTCAGTAAAGCCTAAAAAAATGATGAAAGAACGTAAAGCACCTATTCATGAAATTGTGCCACAAAGTTCAGCAACTCCTAATAACATTGTCAGTTTGCAGGCAGCTATGAGTTCTAAGGGAGCAAAAGTTGTTTTAATAGAACCCAGAGTTTATGCAGAAGCACAGGATATCGCAGAGCATTTAAAAAATAAGCGTGCAACAATCGTTAATTTACAACGTATTGAACGAGAACAAGGTAAACGCATTATTGATTTTTTAAGTGGCACAGTCTATGCTCTTGCTGGTGATATTCAACGTATCGGTAAGGATATTTTCCTGTGTACGCCAGATAATGTAGAAGTGACTGGTGAAATTACAAACTTTATTTTAGACGATAATTAATAGCGAGGATTGTAGTTTATATGACTTTTCTTTTAATACTTAGTTATGTATCATTAGCATTTAAGATTTATTCATTTATGCTAATTGCATATATCTTAATGTCTTGGGTGCCTGCCGCTCAAAATTCAGCCATTGGTCGAATGCTTGAAAAAGTATGTGAGCCATATTTAGGGATTTTTAGGAAGTTTATTCCGCCGCTTGGTATGATTGATATTTCTCCAATTGTGGCCATCTTTATGCTGAATTTTATAGAAAGAGGGCTTTATATAGTCATTCAGAAAATATATTTTATGTTCGCTTAGAAGTAAATCCTCACGTTTTAGTGGGGATTTTTTATTTATTTTGATGCAACACGAAGTATCAAGTAAAAAAGAATTACTCCGCTACTAAAGCGACTAATAAAAAATTTTTAAAACAATGATGTCCAAACGTCATTAATTGGGAATACTAAGTTTCCAACTAACAAAGCAAAACGGAACTAGTGAAAGAGGAGACAACAAGATGGAACACTTAATCCAGCATTTTCGAAAAGAAGAACAACCCTTTATTGAACAGGTAATAAGTTGGCAACGTGAGGTGGAAGATCGTTATGCGCCTAAGCTGACAGATTTTCTTGATCCAAGACAACGTTTTATTGTGACCTCTATTATCGGGCAGGATGATACGCTGAAAACGGCATGCACAGGTTTATTTGATGGAGCAGAAAGGCAGCGTATGCTCATTTTTCCTACTTACTATGAAGCGACAGAAGAAGACTTTCAGTTGGTGGCATTTACGATTCAATATCCTGTGAAATTTGTTCAATTACGACATCCTGATGTTTTAGGTGCATTGCTATCATTAGGTTTAAACCGTGGTAAATTTGGTGATATTCGAGTTAATGATTACCAGGTGCAATTCATTGTAGCTCAGGAGGTAGCAGAATATGTTCGTTTACATTTAACGGGTATTGGTAAAGTAAAGGTGCATATTGAGTCTTTAAAAGAAGCGGATTCCCTTATTGTAAATGAGGAAGAATGGTTGGAGGAATCTCATACGGTATCTTCGATGCGTTTAGATGTAATTATTGCGACTGTCTTAAATGTATCACGCCAAAAAGCTCAAGCTTTCATTACTGGGAAAAAAGTACGTGTTAATTGGACAGAACGAGACACAGTTGCTTTTGAATTACAAGAGGGAGATATTTTATCGATACGAGGAAGTGGTCGTGTGAAAATTATTATGACTGAAGGCCGAACAAAAAAAGATAAAATCCGTCTACAAGTCGGTCGATTGGCCCAAAAAAGCTGAAAGTGAAGTAAATTTCATTAATTTTTACTGCTAAGTTGTCGGAACAATTGTATAATAGGAATTACGAATGTACATGTAAAGGAGAGAAGGATTGTATGCCATTATCACCTATTGATATACATAATAAGGAGTTTACAAAAGCCTTCAGAGGCTATGCTGAAGATGAAGTAAATGAATTTTTAGATCAGATTATTAAAGACTATGAAATTCTGCTTCGTGAAAAAAAAGAAGTTGATAAACAATTAGAGATGGCCTTAGAACAAGCGAGACATTTTAACTCCTTAGAAGAAACTTTGCAGAAGTCTATTGTCGTTGCACAAGAAGCGGCTGATGAAGTGCGAAGAAACTCTCAAAAAGAGGCGAAGCTCATTGTAAAAGAAGCTGAAAAAAATGCTGATCGAATTGTCAATGAAGCTTTGACGAAGGCTCGTAAGGTGACGATTGAAATTGATGAGCTTAAAAAGCAATCTAAGGTATTCCGTAATCGTTTCAAGATGCTTGTAGAAGCACAGCTTGATTTACTTAATGCAGATGACTGGGATCATTTGCTGCAATATGATATTGATTTAACAGAAATTCAAGCATCTGTTGAGGAAGCACAGGATTCTGAAGATATTTAACTTTTCTTTTTAATTGTTGCAATTGACAAATGAAACTTGACGCGATTGTTTGAATTTCATATACTTTGTAATAGTAATTATTTTGAACAGATATGCATAAAAGCAGAGACGAAGACAGTATTTGTTAGGCGTTGTTAAGCGATTTGGGGACAGTGAGAGCCCAAACATACAACTAGCATTGAACATCACTTCTGAGCTAAATAACTGAAAAAAGTAGGTTATTTCGTGATGCACGACGTTAAATGTGCTTTTAAGAGGTAGTGCAATTTTTTTGTGCTACAAGTAGGGTGGTACCGCGAGTAGAAGCTTCTCGTCCCTTAGTGGGATTGAGGGCTTTTTTTGTTTGTTCCCGAATCGTTTTAGATAAGTTTGCCAATAACTGTCGTATGAGAAGAATGTCTACCTGTTTATGTAAAATAAAGGAGGAATTTTAATGGTTGAATACAAAGATACTTTATTAATGCCAAAAACAGATTTCCCAATGCGTGGAAACTTACCGGCAAATGAGCCAAAAATGCAAGAAAAATGGAATGCTATGGATATTAACAAATTACAAATGGAGCGTACGGAAGATCGCCCAGAATTTGTTCTACATGATGGCCCTCCATATGCCAATGGTGATATCCACATCGGCCATGCTTTAAATAAAGTATTGAAGGATATGATTACACGTCATCGTTCTATGACTGGCTACCATGTAAATTATATTCCAGGTTGGGATACACATGGTTTACCAATTGAGCAAGCATTGACGAACAAAGGTGTAAAGCGTAAAGAAATGTCAGTAGCAGCATTCCGCCAACTTTGTGAAGAGTATGCGTATGAGCAAATTGACAATCAACGTACACAATTCCGTCGATTAGGCATTCGTGGGGATTGGGAAAATCCTTATATTACGTTGAAGCCTGAGTTTGAAGCACGTCAAATTGAAGTATTTGGTAAAATGGCCGAAAAAGGTTATATCTATAAAGGATTAAAACCAGTTTATTGGTCACCATCTTCTGAATCTGCTCTAGCGGAAGCTGAAATTGAATATAAGGATATCAAATCACCGTCCATTTATGTAAGCTTTGCTATTAAGGATGCAAAAGGTGTTGTACCAGCAGACGCAAAATTTATTATTTGGACAACAACACCTTGGACATTACCAGCAAACTTAGGGATTTCTTTGAATCCTGAATTTGTCTATGTCGTAGTAGCGGTGGCTAATAAAAAATTCATCATCGCCAAAGAATTATTAGAGTCAGTGGCAAATACGCTTGGATGGGAAGACTATGAGGTTGTACAGGAAGTAAAAGGTGAGGCACTAGATCGTATTGTAGCACAGCATCCATTCTATGATCGTGAATCTCTTATTATGGTAGGCGAACACGTAACAGCTGAAGCGGGTACTGGTTGTGTTCATACAGCACCAGGACACGGGGAAGACGATTATCATATTGGTAAACAGTATGGTTTAGGTATTCTTAGCCCTCTTGATAATAGTGGATGTTATACAGATGAGGCACCAGGCTTTGAAGGCGTGTTTTATAATGATGCGAATAAACTAGTAACAGAAAAACTAAAAGAAGTAGAAGCGTTAGAAAAGCTTGATTTCTTTACGCACTCATACCCACATGACTGGCGTACGAAAAAGCCTGTTATTTATCGTGCGACACCTCAATGGTTTGCATCCGTTGAAGCATTCCGTGGAGAGTTATTAGAGGCTGTAAAAGCAACAGCATTTACACCAGCTTGGGGAGAAACGCGTCTTTATAATATGATTCGTGATCGTGGAGACTGGGTAATTTCACGTCAACGTGCTTGGGGTGTGCCGATTCCGATTTTCTATGCTGAAAATGGTGAACCAATTATTACACCTGAAACAATTAGTCATGTCTCAGCATTATTCCGTGAGCATGGATCAAATATTTGGTTCCAAAAAACAGCAAAAGAATTATTGCCAGAAGGCTTTACACATCCAGGAAGCCCGAACGGTGAATTCACAAAAGAAAATGATATTATGGACGTATGGTTCGATTCAGGTTCATCACACCAAGGTGTACTGGTAGAACGTGGCATGAAATATCCAGCTGATCTCTATTTAGAAGGCTCTGACCAACACCGTGGTTGGTTTAATTCATCTCTTATTACATCTGTAGCGATTAACGGCTATGCACCATATAAAGGACTTTTAACACATGGTTTCGTTCTTGATGGTGAAGGACGTAAAATGAGTAAATCTTTAGGGAATGTAATTATCCCACAAAAAGTAATGGATCAGTATGGCGCAGACATTCTTCGTTTATGGGTTGCTTCTGTTGACTATACAGCAGATGTGCGCATTTCTATGGATATGTTAAAGCAAGTATCTGAAGTGTATCGTAAAATTCGTAATACATTCCGTTTCTTACATGGTAATATTGCTGATTTCGATCCTAAGAAAGATCGTGTAGCTTATGCAGAGCTTCGTGAAATGGATCAATATGTGTATATGCGCTTACAAGATGTCTTAAAAACTGTACGTGCTGCATATGATCGCTATGATTTTGCTGCTGTCTATCATGTAGTCAATAATTTTGTTGCTGTAGAGTTATCTTCATTCTATCTGGATATTGCAAAAGACGTTGTCTATATTGAGGGTCATGACAATAAAGATCGTCGTGCGATGCAAACAGTTATTTATGATACATTAATGACATTGGTTAAAATCATGACACCAGTTATCCCACATACAACAGATGAAATGTGGTCTTACCTAAATGCTCAAGGTATTGTAGAAGAGGCTTCTGTTCAATTAACGGACTTCCCAGAGGTAGATGTTCAAGCGAATTTTGACAGCCTACGCACAAAATGGGAAAAAATTATTGATGTACGCGATGATATTTTAAAAGCATTAGAGGAAGCACGTAATGCGAAAACAATTGGTAAATCACTTGAAGCAAAAGTGACTGTCTATGCAAAAGAGGACATTGTCGCATTATTGAACGATGCCAACATTGACTTTGCACAACTTTCCATCGTTTCAGCTTTCGAGGTAGCTGCCATAGAAGAAGCGCCTGCTGAAGCTTTAGCACTTGAGCATGTTTCCATTGTTGTTGAGAAGGCGACAGGTGAGAAATGTGAGCGTTGCTGGTCAATTTCTGAAACAGTTGGTGCAAATGAGGCACAACCTACAGTATGCGCTCGCTGTGCAGAAGTTGTAGAAAAATATTACGTGTAATGCTATGAAAAATAAGAATCTGCATTCTCATGTAGATGATAAGCAAGTCTCCTTGATGGGGGCTTGCTTTTTTTCATGAGGTTTTTGCAGATTCTTTCTAGATTATTTAAATAAAATTTCTGTCGTATTGCGGTAGTCTGTTGGAGAGATTCCTACATATTTTTTAAAGGTTAAACTATAGTAATTTGGTGTATTAAAGCCACAGGTGGAGGAGATTTTTTCTACGGTGTAGTCGTACTTGCGTAAAAAAGGTAAGGTTTTGATAATGCGCGTATAAGCAACATAGTCAACGAAATTGCGACCCGTTTCTTTTTTAAATAGTCTACTAAAATGAGTTGGGCTAAAGCTAATATATTTTGCAACATCACGTATGGTCAGCTGTTCGTCATAATGTTCTTCAATATACTGAATAGCTTTTTGAAGCTGCTCATGCTTTGTTAAATCTTCGTAATACCTGATGTGAATGTTATGGATAGGTGGTTTTCTACGTGCTTTTCTAGCCTGACTATAGGATTCCTTCACATGCATAGCATCCTGAAATACACCACCAATCCCCATAAATAGATGAATAGAGTGGTCCTTTTTTAGTGTCTCGATCACCTCTAATAGACAGGCTTCACCCTCTGCCCAATGTTTAAAAGAGTTGTACTTAGACGGAATTCGCATAAGAAGTAGTAAATAGCGTTCAAAATGTAAAAAGGATAATGGGGCCTTGTCAGCAAAGTATTGGCGAAAAACGGTTGTAATACTACTACTCGCATCATGTGGGATAGCTCTCTTATCGTCTCCATCAATATAGCCCTGAATTAAAAATACAATATTAGGAATACAGCTTGTCGATAAAAATGATGCGGATTGTATAATTTCTTGTTCATCGTCAATTTCTCCACGGATCAGACGTTTTAAAAATGCTTCTCTGAACGGAGAGGTATGTTGTTGGGATACTTGTTGTGATAGCTCAAGCATTGTGAGTGTACTTGCTTTTTTTTCCTGATAGGATGTGTACAGTTTTTTTACGATTCGTAAAAATTTTGATTTTTGTAATGGTTTTATGAGAAGTGCAGGTAAAACTAATTCAATTGCTATACCAGTCGAGTAGGTGAGGTGTTCTGTAACAAACGGGACAATTATACTATTAGGATAGTTTCTTTTTAAGCGATTAATTTTTACCCAATCAAATAACCGGTTTACTTCATAGACAATAATGACCTCATCTTCTGGCTTAGGCATTTTACATTCCTCTAAAGCGTTTGGTAAAACCTCTTTTAACCATTCACTCATTTGCTGCTTGTCAAATGAGCTTTCCATATACCATACCACCTTTAAAATGCTACCAGCCTCCTACGAATAAAAAGATAAAAATATTTTAACTTAAAATAGCAATTATTTGTACTAATACAGCAAAATTTTATATCTATATTGAAGTTGAAATAGAATAGAATAATTGTAGTGAATAATAATTTGAAATTTCAGATAATTATTTACTGATACGAAAAGGGGGAGTTGGCTTATGGCGGAAGTAGGCAGTCATGATTATGACTATGTAGAAGCAGGAACAGTTGATGTGAAAGATCTACCACCTTTAGATGCAACAACAAACAAAATTATGAAAGATGAATTTAAAACAGGTTTAGGTTTATCGATATTTTACTTTATTGTGATTTTTAGTATCCCTATTATGAATTGGTTTGCGCCAGCATTTGCATTCAAGAGGATCTGGGGTGGTATGACAGTCACATGGTTTGTGACAACAATTGTGATGATGGCTATGGCATTTATTATTGCATATGTTCACACTGCTATGTACGAGAAACGACTAAAAAAATACGATATAGCAAATAAGTAGTTGGAATAAAGGGGGAAATGTTGAATGATGGAAGCTCTATTAGAACCAAAGATGTTAATGACCATTGCTTTGATGGGAACGATTGTATACATTACGTATTTAACAAAAAGAAATGCAACCGCATCGGATTTCTTTGTAGGTGGCCGAAGCTTCGGATGGTTTACAAATGGTTCTGCCATTGGTGGGGATTACTTAAGTGCAGCAACATTCCTGGGCATCGCAGGTTTAACATTTCAACTTGGATATGATGGTGCTTATTATGCTTTTTGCTTCTCCATTGGGTTAACATTATTAGCGATTTTTGTGGCGGGTCCTTTAAGACGTTTTGGTGCATTTACCGTTGCAGATTTTTTAGGCTATCGTTTTCACAGTAAACGAGCACGGCTTGTAGCGGTGGCGGTGGTTTTAGCTATTTCCGGCTTTTATGCAGCTCCCCAATTATTAGGTGCTGCACAAATTTTAAGTATGTTTTTTGGTACTTCTTATGAATTTGGCATTATTTTTACTTGTGTTGTTATGATTTTTTATGTAGGAATTGGTGGTATGAAAGGGACAACCATCAACCAAGCATTAGAGTTATGGATTCGTCTTGGTGCGTTTATCGTGATGTTAATTGCAGCGGTTTATGGTGGTTTACATTACGATAAAATTTTAGCAGCCATCCATTCATTTAGTGGTCCAATCACAGGCACTTCACCGTATGCCTTAGATGGCAATGATATAAACTTTGATGGTGCTGCTTGGACAGGCACGGGCTTCTATTTCCCAACATTCTGGCAAACAATTAGTATGACAATTGGGTTAGCGCTAGGAACAATTGGACTTCCTCATATCTTATTACGATTTTATACAAATCCGAGTGCTAAAGCAGCCCGTAAATCTGCACTCATGGCCATTGGGATTGCAAGTGCGTTCTTCCTATTAGCTGTTTATTTAGGTGTTGTAGGTCGATCTATTTTCATTTCTGGAACAGCTAGTGAGGAAGTTATGCGCGATTTAGTGCTAGGTGGAAATAATATGGTGATTCCTACTACAGCCCTTGCACTAGGTGGCAAATGGCTACTTGGATTAGTCATAGCAGGAGCATTTGCAGCTATTTTCTCCAATCTTTCAGGACTGTTTATTACAAGCTCAGGCGCACTAGCTCATGATTTATATGCCAACATCATGAAAAAGGATATTACACAAAAACAACGTGTTATTGCAGGGAAAGTGGCCATTGTATTATTAGGTATTTTATATGGAGCATTGGGATTACTTGTAAAGGATGCATCCATTGGTCATTTAGTGGCGCTCGCCTTTACTGTGGCAGCAAGTACATTCACACCAATATTTATATTAGGTATTTGGTGGAGAGGCATGACAGAAAAGGGGGCTATTGCAGGATTACTAATTGGACTTGGCGTATCTATGTGGATGATCTTTTTACCAGGAACGTTACCAAGCTTCTTACAGTTTAAAATTCCAGGTATTGTGACGGTGCCTGTTGGCTTCTTATCTGTTATTATCGTGTCATTACTAGATCGTAAAGTTCCTGCTGATGTCAATGACTTCATGAAGCGAGTGCATTCAAAGGAATCTGAAACCGTATAACCCAATAACTTATAGCTATTTCTATTGCTTAAACGTAATAGGAATAGCTTTTTTATATTCCCGCAAAGAGATTGGGTATCCGCCATATTTTGATATGATATTAGTTATTGTGAATGGTGCTGTTATGGTAGAATAGGTAAGATGTTGAGTGAACGGAGGAATGTCTGTGTATAAATATTATGGATTAGCTGCTTTTGTCGTTTTATTGGATCAATGGACAAAATGGCTAATTGTGAAAAATATGGAATATGCTGAACGCATTGCTGTATGGGACCCATGGTTTGGTATCTTGTCTCATCGAAATAGAGGGGCAGCATGGGGAATGCTAGAGGGGCAAATGTGGTTGTTTAGTATTGTGACAGTTGCTGTTATCTGTGCGATTGTCTATTTCTATCATAAAGAAGCAAAAGGAAAGCCTGTTTTTCAAGTGGGCTTAATGCTCTTGCTTGGTGGTGCAGTAGGAAACTTTATTGACCGTCTATTTAGAGGAGAAGTGGTCGATTTTGTAGATGTTTTAATTCCAATTATTAATTATGATTTCCCTATTTTTAATGTCGCAGATGCTGCATTAACAATAGCAGTTGTCGTGCTGATGATTGGCTTAATTATGGAAGATAAAAAAGAGAAGAAACAGGTGAAACAATGACGCAAGTAACATATACAATCGAAGAACAGCAGCAAGGAGAGCGTATTGATAAGGCACTTTCAAGCTTACAATCAGAGTGGTCCCGCACGCAAGTTGGGAACTGGATTAGTGAGGGAGTCATCAAAGTAAATGGTGATGCTGTGAAAGCAAAATATAAGGTTAAAGCTGGTGACGTCATTGCTATCGATGTACCGGAAGTTGAAGAATTGGATGTAGTCGCAGAAAACCTAGATTTAGATATCGTGTATGAGGATGCAGATGTCCTTGTTGTGAATAAACCTAAGGGTATGGTGGTACATCCAGCACCGGGCCATATGGGAGGTACACTGGTAAATGGATTAATGTATCATTGTCAAGATTTATCAGGGATTAATGGTGTGCTACGACCTGGTATCGTTCATCGTATCGATAAAGATACATCAGGCTTATTAATGGTTGCTAAAAACGATACGGCCCATGAATCATTAGTCAATCAGTTAGTTAATAAAACGGTTACTCGTAAATATATTGCCCTTGTCCACGGGCATATTGCACATGATAAGGGAACAATTGATGCGCCAATTGGACGTGATCAAAAAGATCGACAAAAACAGGCAGTCGTTGATAAGGGTAAACATGCTGTTACACACTTCCAAGTGATTGAACGTTTTGGTGACTATACGCTTGTGGAATGTCGTTTAGAAACAGGACGTACACACCAAATTCGTGTGCATATGAATTATATTGGTTTCCCACTTGTTGGAGATCCAAAATATGGTCCGAAAAAAACAATCGACTTTGGTGGACAAGTTTTACATGCAGCGACTTTAGGATTCGATCATCCTTCATCTGGAGAATATTTGGAGTTTGAAACACCACTTCCTGCTGATTATGAACAATTATTAAATGATTTAAGAAATAGGCATTGACGTATACGAAAAGAAAGTCTATACTAACGACAGTGAATGAACAACATAACTAAATATTCACCTTTAATAGCAGTCCAGAGAGGCTGAGAAGGGACATGTGATAGTGTTGTGAAAATTTGTGCTGCAAATTTTTCCAACATGCTTTTTCGACACGTATACAACCCTCTCAGGCTATTCGCCTCGAGAGGTTTTTTTATGGACACATGGCCGACAATAGATTGAAGAGAGGAGGATACGAATATGGCACAAAATGAATTATTAGATGGCCCATCAATGACACGAGCATTAACACGTATTGCCCATGAAATTATAGAACGTAATAAAGGAATCGATGAATGTATTTTAGTTGGCATTAAAACACGAGGTGCCTTTCTAGCCAGACGTTTGGCACAGCGAATTGAAAAAATTGAAGGTAAACCGATTCGTACAGGGGAACTTGATATTACACTTTACCGAGATGATTTAACAACAAAACATGAAAATGAACAAGCACATGTAGAACAAGTTGATATCGAGTATCAAGTGAAAAATCAAAAGATCATCTTAGTGGATGATGTACTTTATACAGGACGAACAGTACGTGCAGCTCTAGATGCAGTGATGGATCTAGGAAGACCAGGACAAATTCAACTAGCCGTTCTAGTGGATAGAGGACATCGAGAGTTACCAATTAGAGCAGACTATGTAGGGAAAAACGTTCCAACTTCTGGATCTGAGCGCATCGTAGTTAATTTACAAGAAGTAGACGGAGAAGATTGCGTCATTATTTACAAAGAAGACGAACAATAAAGTGAGGAAACAGTATGTCAAATGCAGTTTTAGATATTAAGGATAAACCGACCCCGCTTCAGCTAGTGACATTAAGTTTCCAGCATATGTTTGCGATGTTTGGATCAACGATTTTAGTGCCGCAGTTAGTAGGCCTTAGCCCAGCGATTGCCCTTTTAACGAGCGGAATTGCTACATTATTCTTCCTACTAATTACGAAATTTCAGGTACCAGCTTATTTAGGATCCTCCTTTGCCTTTATTGCACCAATCTTACTTGCTGCTGGTGGACTAAATGAAAACGGCTCAAGTGTAAACCCAGGCAATGCCATGATTGGTGCAATGGCAGTCGGCATTACGTACGGAATTGTATCCTTAATCATTTGGAAAAGTGGTTATAAGTGGATTATGAAAATTTTGCCGCCAATCGTGGTAGGACCAGTGATCATGGTTATTGGACTTGGACTATCTGGTACGGCTGTGAATATGGCGATGAACGTCAATGGGGAGTATAGCTTTTTACACTTCTCAGCAGCTTTAGTTACAGTCTTTACAGCTATCATCTTTACGATTTTCTTTAAAGGAATTTTAAGTACTATGCCAATTTTGATTGGCTTAATTGTAGGGTATATTTACTCCATGATGATCGACATAGTAGACTATACACCAATTGCCAAAGCAAAATTCTTCGCCATGCCTGATTTCTTAATACCAGGTGTGCATTATGAATTTGAAATAACAACAAAAATCCTTCTTATCATGGTACCAATCGTGATCGTAACAATTTCTGAACATATTGGTCATCAACTGGTATTAGGAAAAGTAGTAAATCGAGATTATATTAAAGAACCGGGTTTACACCGTTCCCTACTAGGTGACGGGCTCGGAACATTTGTCAGTGCTTTAATCGGCGGTCCTCCGAAAACAACGTACGGTGAAAATATTGGTGTACTAGCCATTACTCGAGTATACAGTATCTACGTTATTGCAGGTGCAGCAGTGGTTGCCATCTTACTATCATTCTTCGGGAAAGCAATGGCAGTAATCGCAACGATTCCAACCGCAGTACTAGGTGGCGTTTCCATCCTACTCTTCGGAATTATCGCAGCAAGTGGCTTACGTATGCTAGTAGATAATCATATTGATTTTGGTAACAGTCGTAACCTAGTGATTGCTTCAGTGATTTTAGTCATTGGCATTGGCGGTGCCAAGTTTGTTATCTCAGAATCATTGAGTGTTGAAGGAATGGCGTTAGCAGCGATTATCGGTGTGCTATTAAATGCGATTCTGCCAGGTAAAAAGGAAGCTGATGTACCCGTACCATACAATCAAAATAAAGATTCATAGAAGTACCTTTTAATGAATTGTCCAGAGAGGCAAAAAAAGGGAAGTTGTGGACAGGCTGAAGTAGGATGTATGTCTTGCTGTAGTTTGTCACGCCTCCTCATGCCTCGTTGATGACATCAACGGGGCCTTTTTTATCTTCAATCATCACCTTAAGAAAGAGGATGATTGAAGATAAAGCCTCTGGCGGTTGTCACGGATTTTGAATTGTGCAAGCCCAATTCAAAATCCGGACGCAATTACGCCAAGGCGAAATTGACTTAAAGAACGTCATACATAAGACGTTCACGACTCACAACCTAATGGAGGTCACATGATGAAGAACTTATTATCGATGGAACATTTAACAACAGAAGAGATTAACCAAATCCTAGATCTTGCGCAAGCATTTGAAAATGGTGAAACATCATCGTTATCTCGCACACACAAAGTGGCCAATTTATTCTTTGAACCAAGTACTCGTACAAAAACAAGCTTTGAAATGGCAGAATACAAAATTGGCTGTCATGTTATCCCTTTCGATGCAGGGTTTTCGAGTGTTACGAAAGGGGAAACGATGTACGATACTGTCAAAACGTTAGAAATGATTGGTTTAGATGCCGTCATCATTCGAGCGTCAGAAGATGAGTATTACAATGAGCTACTGGACGGTATTAATGTAGCCGTTATTAATGCAGGGGACGGTGCTGGGCAACACCCTTCACAATCCTTATTGGATCTTTATACCATCAAAAAAGAGTTTGGCTATTTTGAAGGGTTAAATGTCACAATTGCTGGAGATATTTCTCATAGTCGAGTAGCGAAATCAAATGCAACAGCATTACAAAATTTAGGGGCAAATGTTCATTTCCTTTGTCCAGAAGAATGGTCTGGCGGTTTTGAAGCGCATCATTCATGGGAAAATTTAATCGAAATAAGTGATGTCATTATGTTACTTCGTGTGCAACATGAACGTCATAAAGTGAATAAAAGCTTCTCGAAAGAGGGTTACCATCAGGAGTTTGGTTTAACGATTGAACGAGAAAAGCAAATGAAAGAATCAGCCATTATCATGCATCCAGCACCCGTAAATCGTGATGTCGAGATTGCTTCTGAGTTAGTAGAGTGTGATCGCTCTCGAATTTTTGAACAGGTGCGGAATGGTGTTTACACACGGATGGCTATTATGGAAACCATTTTAAAGGGGAGAGAATAACATGACAAAGGTACTTCAAAATGTACAAATGCTAAATGAACAAGGTGAACTGGAGACAGTCAATATTGCAATGGCAGACGGAAAGATTACGGCAATTGGTCAAGATGTGACTGTAGCAGGTGCAGAGCTGATTGAAGGAAATGGTTTGATTGTGGCACCAGGCTTTATCGATGTTCATACACATTTACGAGAGCCAGGATTTGAGCATAAGGAAACCATTGCAACAGGTTCGGCATCAGCAGCAAAAGGTGGCTTTACAACAATTTGTGCAATGCCTAATACAAAGCCAGTACCTGATACGGTTGAAAACATGCAGCTCATTAATGGGCTCATTGAGGACAGCTCTGTTATTCGAGTACTCCCATATGGTTCCCTAACAAAGGATATATCGGGTGAGGTTCGAACAAATATCGAAGAATTAAAAGCACATGGAGCAGTAGCATTCTCAGATGATGGTGTTGGCATTCAGCTGGCCTCTACGATGTATGAGCAAATGAAAGATGCTGCCAAGCACGATATGGTCGTTGTGGCACATTGTGAGGACAACTCTTTAATCTATGATGGCGTGATGCATGAAGGAAAGCGTAATAAAGAGCTTGGCCTTCCAGGAATACCTTCCATTTGTGAATCCGTACAAATTGCACGTGATGTACTACTTGCAGAAGCAGCTGGCGCTCGTTACCATGTTTGTCACGTATCGACGAAGGAATCTGTGCGTGCGGTAAGGGATGCAAAGGCAGCAGGAATTCGTGTCACAGCAGAGGTTTGTCCACATCACTTATTACTAGAAGAAATGGATATTCCATCTGATGATGCTAATTGGAAAATGAATCCACCATTACGTGGAGCTGATGATAAAGATTCTCTACATGCAGCACTACTTGATGGCACAATCGACTGCATCGCAACAGATCATGCGCCACATACTGTAGAAGAAAAATGCTGCGGAATGGTTGGCGCACCATTTGGAATTGTAGGTTTCGAAACAGCTTTCCCACTACTTTATACACAATTTGTAGAAACAGGAAAGTGGACGTTAAAACAATTAATTGATTGGATGACAGTGAGAGCAGCTGAGATTTTTGATCTGCCATATGGCACATTAGAAGTAGGCGCTTCAGCTGATATGATTTTAATTGATATTCAAAAAGAACAAACGATTGATGCAGAAGGCTTTGTATCAAAAGGTCGTAATACACCATTCAACGGCTGGGTGGCAAAGGGTTGGCCAGTACTAACGATTTTTGAAGGCAATATCGTATATCAGGAGGCAGAGTAATGAAAAAACGTTTACTAGTTTTAGAAGATGGCACAGTATTTACAGGTACAGCATTTGGTAGCGAGCGCGCTTCACAAGGTGAGGTTGTATTCACAACAGGGATGACAGGTTATCAGGAAACGATTTCAGATCCTTCATTCTATGGACAAATTGTCACATTAACTTATCCTTTAGTTGGTAATTACGGAATTAACCGTGATGACTTTGAATCGATTACACCAGCCATTCGTGGATTCGTTGTACGTGAACTGGCTAAAAACCCTTCAAATTTCCGCTGTGATTTAACATTAGCTGACTATTTGACATCAAAGGATATCCCAGGAATTGAGGGGATTGATACACGAAAATTAACACGTATTATTCGCAGTAAAGGATCAGTAAAAGCGATATTGACAGCTGCTGATGAAGAAGTAAATGTGGATGAAATTGTGGCACAATTACAAGCGACGCCAGCCATTACGCACCATGTTCGTGAAGTATCACCAAAAGCTGCCTATCCATCTCCAGGGCGTGGTAAACGAGTTGTCTTAATTGATTATGGAATGAAGCATGGTATTCTACGTGAATTAAACAAACGTGATTGTGATGTGCTAGTAGTTCCTTACAATACGCCAGCTGAGGAAATTTTAGCTTGGCATCCAGATGGCATCATGCTATCGAATGGACCAGGAAATCCTGAAGATGTTCAAGAAGGCATTGAAACGGTACGTAACTTAATTGGAAAAGTGCCAATGTTCGGTATCTGTTTAGGTCACCAAATCTTTTCTTTAGCGAGTGGAGCGAAAGCCTTTAAATTACCATTTGGACACCGTGGTGGTAACCATCCAGTAAAAGATTTACGCACAGGTCGTACAGATTTAACATCACAAAACCATGGCTATGCCATCGACATCGAATCCTTAAAAGATACTGATTTAGAATTAACACATATCGCGTTAAATGACGGAACATGTGAAGGTGTGCGTCATAAGAAATATCCAATTTTCACAGTGCAATATCATCCAGAAGCATCACCAGGACCAGAAGATTCAAACCACTTATTTGATGAATTCATCGAAATGATGGAAGTAGAAGCAGGGAAGGGGAAACAACATGCCTAAACGTACAGATATTGAAACTATTTTAGTAATCGGCTCAGGCCCAATTGTTATCGGACAAGCAGCAGAATTTGACTATGCAGGAACACAAGCTTGTCTTTCATTAAAAGAAGAGGGCTACCGCGTTATTTTAATCAACTCAAACCCTGCTACAATCATGACGGATACAGAAATTGCTGACAAAGTCTATATTGAGCCAATTACTCTTGATTTTGTATCTCGTATATTACGTAAAGAACGCCCAGACGCGATCTTACCAACACTTGGTGGTCAAACGGGTCTAAATATGGCAATCGAATTAGACAAATCAGGTATTCTAGATGAGCTTGGGATTGAAATTCTTGGTACAAAATTAGATGCAATCCATAAAGCGGAGGACCGTGATTTATTCCGTAATTTAATGTATGAGCTAGGAGCTCCAGTTCCTGAGTCTGATATTATTCATAACTTAGATGAAGCGAAAAGATTTGTGGCGAAAATTGGATACCCTGTCATTGTTCGACCTGCCTTTACACTTGGCGGTACAGGGGGCGGTATTTGCTACAACGATCAAGACTTAGAAGAGATTGTGACATCTGGTTTAAAATATTCACCTGTGACGCAATGTCTATTAGAAAAATCGATCGCTGGCTATAAAGAGATTGAATACGAAGTAATGCGTGATGCGGTTGACAATGCGATTGTCGTATGTAACATGGAAAACGTTGACCCAGTAGGGATTCATACTGGTGACTCAATCGTTGTAGCACCAACGCAAACACTATCGGATCGAGAAAACCAAATGCTACGTAATATATCATTAGATATTATTCGTGCACTTAAAATTGAAGGTGGCTGTAACGTACAGCTAGCACTTGATCCATATAGCTTTAATTACTATGTGATCGAAGTAAATCCACGTGTCTCTCGTTCATCTGCATTAGCATCAAAAGCAACAGGCTATCCAATTGCTAAGCTAGCAGCTAAAATTGCAGTAGGCTTAACGTTAGATGAAATTAAAAACCCTGTAACAGGATCAACATATGCTTGCTTTGAGCCTGCACTGGACTATATCGTAGCTAAAATTCCTCGTTGGCCATTCGATAAATTCGAATCTGCTAAACGTAATCTTGGTACGCAAATGAAAGCTACTGGTGAGGTAATGGCGTTAGGTCGTACTTTTGAGGAAGCTATGCTAAAAGCGGTTCGTTCTCTTGAGACAGGTCAAGTACACTTAGAGTTAAAACATGCTGAGGAAAATTCAGATTCTTGGATTGAAAAACGTATCCGCAAAGCTGGGGATGAGCGTCTATTCTTCATCGGTGAAGCTTTACGCCGAGGTGTAACAATTGAGCAAATTCATGAATGGTCAGCAATTGATCTATTCTTCTTAAATAAATTTAAAAATATCGTGGATATGGAACAAACGCTTGCTGATAATAAGAATGATAAAGAAGTACTACGAACAGCTAAACGTTTAGGCTTTGCAGATAAGAAAATTGCTGAGCTTTGGGAAACTACAGTAGAAGATCTTTACGCTTATCGTAAAGAGCATGGCATTATTCCAGTCTATAAAATGGTCGATACATGTGCAGCAGAATTTGAATCAGAAACACCATATTTCTATGGGACATATGAAGATGAAAATGAATCGATTAAGTCAGAAAAACCTTCTGTTGTGGTACTTGGTTCAGGTCCAATCCGCATCGGCCAAGGGGTAGAATTCGACTATGCCACTGTACACTCAGTATGGGCGATTCAAGAAGCGGGCTATGAAGCCATCATTATCAACTCAAATCCAGAAACAGTGTCAACAGACTTCTCGATTTCTGATAAATTGTACTTCGAGCCATTAACAATTGAGGATGTAATGCATATTATCGACTTAGAACAACCAATTGGAGTTGTTGTTCAATTTGGTGGTCAAACGGCTATTAACCTTGCTGATAAATTAGCTGCAAATGGCGTAAAAATCCTAGGCACATCTTTAGAGGATATTGACCGTGCAGAAAATCGAGATAAATTTGAGCAGGCTCTACGTGAATTAGATATTCCACAACCTCAGGGAGAAACAGCAGTTTCTACAGAGGAAGCTCTTGTCATTGGTGAGCGCCTAGGCTTCCCAGTACTTGTTCGCCCTTCTTATGTACTTGGTGGACGTGCAATGGAAATTGTTTATAACCAAGAAGAATTACAGCACTATATGGAAAACGCGGTAGAGGCATCTCCAGATCATCCAGTATTAGTAGACCGTTACTTAACAGGACAGGAAATTGAAGTAGATGCTATCTGTGACGGTGAAAATGTGTTAATTCCAGGAATTATGGAGCATATCGAGCGTGCAGGAGTTCACTCTGGTGACTCGATCTCTGTTTACCCACCGCAAAAATTAACACAAGTACAAAAAGATACATTAGTTGACTATACAACTCGTCTTGCGAAGGGGCTAGGCATCATCGGCTTAATGAATATCCAATATGTGATTTCACAAAACGAAGTATTTGTCATCGAGGTGAATCCACGTTCATCACGTACAGTACCGTTCCTAAGTAAAATTACAAATATCCCAATGGCTAATATTGCAACAAAAGCAATCCTAGGCAAATCCATTGTAGAGCAAGGCTATCCAACAGGCTTAGCAGCTGAGCAAAAAGGGGTATTTGTTAAAGTACCAGTGTTCTCATTCGCTAAATTACGTCGTGTAGACATTACATTAGGACCTGAAATGAAATCTACTGGTGAGGTAATGGGGAAAGATGCAACATTAGAAAAAGCTCTTTATAAAGGCTTAGTTGCAGCAGGTATGGAAATTCGAACTGAAGGTACAGTATTATTCACTGTATCTGATAAAGATAAAGAAGAAGCAATCGCATTAGCAAAACGTTTCTCAACAGTAGGGTATCGCATTGTAGCTACTGAAGGTACAGCAAAAGCATTTGAAGCAGCAGGCGTACGCACAGATGTTGTCGGCAAGATTGGCGCGAAAGGACAAACATTGATTGACCTTATCCAAAATGGGGAAGCTCAGCTTGTTGTCAACACTTTAACAAAAGGGAAGCAACCAGCTCGTGACGGCTTCCGAATTCGTCGTGAATCTGTAGAAAACGGCGTACCTTGTCTAACATCTTTAGATACGGCAGAAGCAATGGTACGTGTCATCGAATCCATGACATTTACAGCAGAAGAAATGCCAAAAGCGGAGGTAGTACACTAATATGATACGTCAAGAGAAAATGACGGTCGTCTCTCAAAAGCAAATTGCGACAAACATTTTCGAACTGACACTTCATGGTGAACTGGTTCAGGAGATGACTCCTGGCCAGTTTGTCCATGTAAAGGTGTCAGATTCACTGGAGCCGCTTTTACGTCGACCAATTAGTATTGCAAATATTGATAAAGACAACAACGAATTCACAATGATCTATCGTGCTGAGGGGCGTGGTACGAAAGTGCTGGCGACGAATCGAGAAGGTCAGCAGGTCAACGTGCTTGGACCAATTGGGAATGGTTTCCCAGTAGATGCGGTACAAGAAGGAGGTACAGCACTACTAGTTGGTGGTGGCATTGGTGTACCACCATTACATGAGCTAGCCAAACAATTGAATGCTCGTGGTGTGAAAACAATCCATGTTTTAGGCTTCCAAACAGAGGATGTCTGCTTTTATGAGGATGAATTTAGTGCACTTGGTGAAACGCATTATGTGACGGTGGACGGCTCGAAAGGTACAAAAGGCTTTGTGACAACTGTCTTAGAGTCGCATGCACCAGCGTTTGATGTTTTTTATTCCTGTGGTCCATTACCAATGTTAAGAGCATTAGAAGGCTTTTATCCTGAAAAAGAAGGCTATTTATCATTTGAAGAGCGTATGGGCTGTGGTATTGGAGCTTGCTTTGCATGCGTATGTAAAACAACTGATCAAGTTGAAAAAGACTATGTTAAAGTATGTTCTGATGGTCCAGTTTTCCCGAAAGGAACGGTGGCACTATGAGTCGTTTAACAATTCAAATACCAGGCTTAGATTTAAAAAACCCGATTATGCCAGCTTCAGGTTGCTTTGGCTTTGGTCGTGAATATGCACAGCTTTATGATTTGTCAAAACTAGGTGCTATCATGATTAAGGCAACAACGGTCGAAACTCGTGCAGGTAACCCAACGCCACGTGTTGCCGAAACAGCGGCGGGGATGTTAAATGCCATTGGTCTACAAAATCCAGGCATTGAAAAAGTGATGAATGAGGAATTAAAATTTTTAGAGGATTATGATGTACCTATCATCGCGAATGTCGCTGGAACAGAGACGGCAGACTATGTGGAAGTAGCACGCCGTATTTCAGCAGCACCGAATGTCAAAGCATTGGAGCTAAATATTTCTTGTCCAAACGTGAAATGTGGTGGTATTCAATTTGGAACAGATCCTGCTACAGCACGCGAGCTTGTCAAGGCTGTCAAGGCTGTGTCAGAAGTGCCAGTCTATGTGAAGCTATCACCAAACGTTACGAACATCGTTGATATTGCCTTAGCTGTTGAAGCAGGTGGAGCAGATGGGATTACGATGATTAATACATTGGTTGGTATGCGTTTAGATGAGCGTACAGGCAAGCCAGTCATTGCTAATGGCACAGGTGGACTATCTGGGCCAGCTGTAAAACCTGTAGCAATACGAATGGTTTATGAGGTGTACAAGGCTGTCAATATTCCGATAATTGGTATGGGCGGTGTAACGGAAGCACAGGATGTCATTGATTTTATGTCCGCAGGTGCTTCAGCTGTAGCAGTAGGAACTGCTAACTTTGTTGACCATTTCGTTTGTCCAAACATCATTGAAGAGTTACCAGCAAAGCTGGATGCATTAGGTGTAGAAAATATAACAGAGATTATTGGAAGGAGCCATCGTTGATGAATACGAAACCTATACTAGCTCTAGATTTTCCAGGAGAAAAAGAAGTATTCGATTTTCTTAAAAAGTTCAATGAGCCTCTTTTCGTGAAAATTGGTATGGAATTATATATGCAAGAAGGACCTGATATCGTTCGTAAAGTAAAGGATTTAGGTCATGATATTTTCCTTGATTTAAAATTACATGATATCCCAAATACAGTAGGCTCTGCGATGAAGGGTCTAGCAAAATTGGGCGTAGATTTAGTCAATGTCCATGCTGCAGGCGGACGTCCTATGATGGAAGCCGCTCTAGAAGGACTTGAAGCGGGAACACCTGCAGGCAAAGAACGTCCTGCACTAATAGCTGTTACACAATTAACATCCACAACAGAAGAACAAATGCAAGCAGAGCAAAAAATTGCTCTTTCTTTGCAAGCGTCTGTTCTGCACTATGCAGGTCTGACAAAGCAAGCTGGCTTACAAGGTGTTGTTTGCTCTGTGCATGAGGCAAAGGCGATTGCAGAGGCGTGTGGAGATGAGTTTCTACGTGTAACACCTGGAATTCGACTAGCAGGTGGTGCTGCACACGATCAAAAACGTATTGCAACACCTGATGGGGCAAAACGTGATGGTTCATCACTCATCGTTGTGGGACGTGCTGTAACTGGTGCACAGGATCCAGTAGCAGCGTATAAAATCGTAAGTGAATTATGGGAGGCATAAATTATGACATTACAAAATGAAATTGCACACGCTATGTTAAAAGTAGGAGCTGTAGAATTAAATCCAACAGAGCTATTTACATGGGCATCTGGTATTAAATCACCTATATACTGTGACACACGTTTAACAATTTCCGATCCAGTTATTCGTAAACAATTAGCAAATGGTTTAGCTTCTGTCATCAAAGAGAACTTCGGTGCGACAGAAATTGTAGCAGGAACAGCTACAGCAGGTATTCCACATGCAGCATGGGTAAGTGATATTTTAGAATTACCAATGGTTTATGTACGCTCTAAAGCGAAGGAGCATGGCCGTGGCAATCAAATTGAAGGAAAATACGCAGCAGGACAAAAAGTAGTGGTTGTGGAGGATATCGTCTCTACAGGTGGATCTTCCATTACAGCAGTAGAAGCATTGCGTGCAGCTGGCTGTGAAGTATTAGGAGTAGTTTGTGTCTACACATATAATCTTCCACGCGCTGAGCAAGCGTTTGATGAGGCTGGCATTCAATACGTATCGTTAACAAATTTTGATTATCTAATTGAAGCAGCAAATGAATCAGGTGCTATCAAAGAAGAAGATATTCCATTCTTAAAAGAGTGGCATGGCAAGTTAAAAGCTGGAGAGCTATAATCAGTAATCTTGCAAAAGTAGTAGTAAAACATAGAGTTACTGGAATATAAAAGAGAGTAAATGCATAGAAACAACTATCGATATTTTTGTTGATAGTTGTTTTTTTGTGTTTATTCGACGTGATTAGAAGGAAATTAACGATGTTAACTTTGAAGAGAAGTATGGCATATAGATTAAAGGAATTGTAAAAATAATTTGTTTTTTTAATGTAATATAATACACTTCATTCATTTAGTACTTTAGTAAATAAAATTATTCATTAATAATAATTCGGAAAATTTAGTATCATTCTATGAACTAGATAAACTATTAAAATCCTTTTATAATCATGTTTTCCAAATAAAAGTAAATCTTGATGTAGAATGAATGGATCAAATAAGTGGGTTATCGTTATTTTAATAAAATAAAAAAATGATACTTTAGGCAAATAAAGTTAAAAATGAACAAATATTCAGTGTGATGAATTTTAAAGTATCTAATTTGAAATGCCATAGTTGTATGGCTTGATTTATTTGGAATATTATAAGAATTGTAAAAATTCACTTGATTAAATGTATTATTTCCAGATAAAATAGCATTACGCCTAATTGTCAGAATATTATATACTGATCCAGTTACTTTTACATTTGGAAAAAAGGGTCAATTTTATGTGATGGAGACTTCTCTTTAAAATTTGATATTTTTTTTAGCTAATATAATTTTGAAATAAGTTTAACATCGTTTGATTTCATTTTTCGGAATATTGAATCTTACAAAGAAATCCAAAAGCTAATTTCTTTTTACATCTTTTACTTTAAGAATACATTTTAGACATATGTTTCTGTTGCTTACATAAAGGATGTAGTGATTTTTAGTAAAAAAATTAAAGGTGTGATATTAAATGAGCTTAATGTTAGAAGTGAAAAACCTTAAAACTGGTTTTGATATAGATGGGGAGATTTATCATGCTGTTGATGATGTTTCTTTTTCAGTCAAATCTGGTCAAATTATTGGGGTAGTCGGTGAATCTGGATGTGGAAAAAGTGTCATGTCACTTTCGGTTATGCAGCTTCTTCCAAAAGGGATTGGCAAAATTACAGGCGGAGAAATTAGGTTTGAAGGCAAAAACATAGAAAATTATTCTAGTGATGACATGAATAAGATTAGAGGAAAAGATATCAGTATGATTTTCCAAGAACCCATGACATCTTTAAATCCCGTTTTTACAATAGGTTCACAAATACAAGAGATTATCTTAAATCACTCTAAAATGTCAAAGGCAGAGGCTAAAAGTAAAGCAATTGACTTATTAAAACAAGTCGGTATACCGAGAGCTGATCAAATTGTAGATGAGTATCCACACCAATTATCTGGTGGTATGAGACAAAGGGTTATGATTGCCATTGCCATTGCTTGTCAACCTAAGCTATTAATTGCAGATGAGCCAACTACGGCACTTGATGTGACAGTACAAGCTCAAATCTTAGATTTATTAAAGACAATTCAAGCAAAGAATGATATGTCCATTGTGCTTATTACACATGATTTAGGTGTCGTAGCCGAAATGTGTGATGAAGTAATCATTATGTACGCAGGAAAAATTGTAGAACGAACAAATGTAGATAATTTGTTCCACAACCCTCAGCACCCTTATACAAAGCTATTAATGGCTTCTATACCAAGAATCGATGAAGAAGTTGAAAAATTAACGACCATTCAGGGGATTGTACCTTCGTTAAAAAATATGCCTCAAATAGGTTGCCGGTTTGTTGATAGATGTCCTTCAGCTATGCCTGATTGTAGAAATGTTACGCCGCAACTTTCCTTTATAGATCAGGGACATGAGGTATCGTGTTTACTTTATGAGAGTTGTGATACTAGAAAGGGTGTGAGCTGACAGCATGAATGAAACAATCGTAAAACAAGAAAAGGAAAACCTATTAGAAATTATAGATTTGAAGACATATTACCCAATTAAAGGTGGTTTTTTAAGGCATACTGTCGGTCATGTAAAAGCAGTGGATAACATTTCTTTTACCATTAAAAATGGTGAGACATTAGGGCTAGTGGGGGAATCTGGTTGTGGAAAATCTACAACTGGACGTACAATTTTAAGATTATTAGACTCAACAGATGGAAAAATTATCTTTGGCGGTAAAGATATTACAAACCTGAGAGGGAGATCTTTAAGGGATATACGAAAAGATATTCAAATGGTATTTCAGGATCCATACGCCTCATTAAATCCGATGCAAATGGTTGGGAGTATTGTTGCAGAGCCCATTATGAATTTCAGCAACAAATCATTGAAATCATTAAAAGGCGAGGTAATGGAACTATTAAGAAAAGTAGGCTTACCTGAAGATGCCTATTATAAATATGCGCATGAGTTCTCAGGTGGTCAGCGTCAGCGTATTGGCATTGCTCGGGCACTTGCACTTAGACCAAAGCTCATTATAGCAGACGAGCCTGTTTCAGCCTTAGATGTATCTGTACAATCACAAGTTCTTAATCTATTAAAAGAACTTCAGGATGAGTTTGATTTAACATTCTTGTTTATCGCGCATGATTTAAGTGTGGTCAAGCATATGAGCGATCGAATCGGTGTGATGTATCTAGGAAATATTGTAGAGATAGCCGATAAGGAACATATTTATGATGAGCCGTTGCATCCTTATACACAAGCTTTAATCTCTGCAATACCAGTGCCAGATCCGAGAAAGAAAAATAGTCGTATTGTTTTAGAGGGAGATATACCAAGTCCTGCTAATCCACCAACAGGCTGTCCATTCCATCCAAGATGTCCAAAGGCAATGGCAGAATGTTCATTAACGAAGCCTGCTTTAAAGGAGGTGAAGTCAGGGCATAGTGTTGCTTGCCATTTATATTAAAAAACTAAAAACGGAAAATAGTTAGTTATTGACAAAATAAAATTACGGGGGGAAAAAAATGAAAAAATCAGCATTATGGTCATTTATGCTCTTGCTAGTTATGGCATTATTTTTAGCCGCATGTAATACTGACTCGACAACAACAGAGAAGGAAAATGAAAAGGATACAAGCGGGGATACAACGACAACAACGGATGAACCTTCTACAGAGGGTGGCATCGTAACATTTGGTACAGATACGGCACCTGAGGGCGTATATGATCCAGCTTATTCAGGTAGTATTGTAGATAGCTATATTCAAAATTTCACAACAGATGGTGTTTATGATGTAAATGATAATTTAGAATATGTTCCTAACTTAGCTTCTTGGGAAATTAGTGAAGATAAATTAACGTATACATTTACATTCCAAAAAGGTGTAAAGTGGCATAATGGTGAGGAATTAACAGGTGATGACTGGGTATTTGCATTAGAGACTCTAGCAGATCCTGATTATGCTGGACCTCGTTTTAATTATGCAGAAGGAATTAAAGGAGCAAAAGCTAAAAAAGAAGGTAAAGCTGATAAAATTGAAGGTATTGAAGTTGTAGATCCATATACAGTAAAAATCACTTTTGAACAAGTGAAAATTAATAATTTAGAACAACTTTGGCAATATCCAATGCCGAAGAAGCACTATGAAGGTATTGCGGTAAAAGATTTAGAGGAATCTAAACAGGTTCGTGAAAATCCTGTAGGCTTAGGGCCATTTAAAGTGAAAAAAGTTGTAGATGGAGAGTATTCTGAATTAGAGCGTTTTGATGATTACTGGAAGGGCAAACCACAGCTTGATGGCGTTATTGTAAAAGTAATCGACCCATCATTAGCAACTGGTGCGTTCCAAAACGGAGAAATTGACATTATGGATATTAGACCACAATCCGTAAAAGAGTTAGAAGCATTAGGCAATGTACGTATTGAAGAAACTAATGGTGTGGGCTATTCATACATCGGACTTCGTTTTGGCCACCGTGATAAAGCGGCGTTAAAAAATGTGGCAGATTTTGATAAATTTAATGCAAAAGAATTACGTCAAGCATTATTATATGCAATTAACCGTCCAGCAATGATCGATGCTTTCTTAGAAGGAAAAGCAACAGTTGCCAATACTGTGATTCCAACTACTTTCTGGACTGCTGCGCCAGAGGCAGAATTAAATCAATATGAATTCAACCTAGAGAAAGCTAAAGAGCTATTAGCATCTGCTGGCTATGTAGATAAAGATGGCGATGGTTTCGTAGAAGATCCGAAAGGTCAGCCATTTAAAATTTCATTTGGTCACTATGCAGGTTCAGCAGCATTTGAAGGTCGTGCCCAAGCAATTGTTCAATCTTGGAATGATATTGGTGTAAAAACAGAATTAGCTACAGGTAGTTTAATTGAGTTTAACTTATATAATGATATGAAAGACAATGATGATGCAGCATTAGAAGCGTTCTTCGGTGCGTGGAGTATGGGTTCTGATCCAGATCCATCAGGATTATGGGGGAATAACGCAGAGTGGAACTATGGTCGTTGGGTAGATCCGAAAAACCAAGAATTATTAGATAAAGGCTTAAGTGAAGAAGCGTTTGACAAAGACAAACGTATGGCAACATATGTTGAATGGCAAAAATACTTCAACGAAGAATTACCTGCACTTCCTTTATGGGAAAACCTAGATTTATATGGTATAAATAATCGTTTACAAGGTGTTCATGTCAACGCTGTTGGCTTCCAAACGGATGTTTATAAATGGCATATTAAAGAATAAGCTATCGTGTAATTTAATTCTGCTAACTAAGTCCTTGTAAAGAGGGCTTAGTTAGTAAATTTATAGATAAGGAGATGTTACATGCTTCAATATACACTTCGACGACTACTTGGCATGATCCCATTGTTACTCCTTATTTCGTTAGTGGTATTCTTTTTAGCAAAAATGATGCCAGGAGATGCATTTGCGGGTGAAATTGATCCTTCTAATACGAATCCACAATACATCGAAGAAATGAGAGAAAAATTAGGCTATAACGATCCTATTATCCAGCAATATGGCAGATGGATTGTTAATTTTATACAAGGGGATTTTGGTAAATCAACTGTTTATAAAAAACCAGCGGTAGAGATTATTGCACAGCGCATACCTAATACCATATTTTTAGCTCTAACATCGTTAATTTTCACCTACATATTTGCATTTATTATGGGCATGTATGCTGGTAGAAAACCTTATACACTTGGGGACAATTTGATTGCAACTTACAATTACCTAGCTTTAGCCATTCCGTCATTTGTAGCGGGAATTGTAGCCATTTACTTTTTCTCGTTCAAGTTAGGTTGGTTCCCATTTAACGGTTCGGTGGGCGTTGGGTTAGAGCCAGGAAATTTTGAGTACTATCTAAGTAGATTCCACCATGTTTTACTACCTGCGCTTATATTAGGATTGATGGGAACAGCATCCTATACACAATTTTTGCGAAATGACATTATTGAAAATAGTAGAAAAGACTTTGTAAGAACTGCGAGAGCAAAGGGAACAAAAGAATCGAAAATTTACAACAAACATATTTTACGAAATTCTATTATTCCTCTTATTACGTTCCTTGGTTTTGATATCGCCACATTAATCAGTGGTGCGGTAATAACAGAAACTATCTTTACGTATCCTGGAATAGGTGCTCTCTTCCTAGAATCTGTGGGAAGAAGGGATTATGCAGTCATGATGTCGATCACAATGTTACTTTCGTTTTTAACACTTTTTGGGAATTTAGTAGCGGATTTATTATATGGTGTAGTAGATCCACGTATTAGATTGGATTAAGGAGGGGGAAATATGACATTGGTAACGGATCAAAAAGTATTAACGCCAAAATCGCCAAGGAAAAGCCCCTCGCCATGGGTAATTGCGAGACGAAAGTTCTTTAAAAATAAACTGGCCTTGATTAGTCTTGTATTTCTACTAACAGTTATTATCTTATCGTTTCTAGCTCCATATATCACAACCAAAGATATTGTCCGAGTTGATTTTATGCAAATAAGTAAACCACCATCTAGTGAAAATTGGCTAGGAACAGATACAAATGGACGAGATGTGTTTACAAGAATGCTTTATGCTGGTAGATCCTCCTTAACTGTAGGATTAAGCTGTATGTTCTTTATTGTTATAATTGGAACTACAGTCGGTGCCATTTCGGGGTACTTTGGCGGAAAAGTAGATCAAATACTAATGAGATTTACAGATTTTATCTTAATGTTTCCGTTTATGATTTTTGTCATTGTTTTAAACCAAATTCTAATTGGAAAAGTATCTGGTCTATGGACTTTGATTTTTGTTATCTCACTGTTAATGTGGGGATCTGTTGCAAGGATTGTACGAAGTAGGGTGCTTGCTGAAAAGGAAAATGAGTATATATTAGCAGCTCAATCAATAGGCTGTAAATCCTCAAAGATTATTATCAAGCATTTACTACCTAATGTTGCTTCGACGATTATTGTACAAGCAACATTGCTGATGGCCGTAACAATCGTCGCTGAATCTGGTTTAAGCTTTTTAGGATTGGGTGTACCAGCAGATACGCCTAGTTGGGGGAATATGCTATCCGAAGCTAGAAACTCAGAGGTATTAAAGGAGAAGCTTTGGATGTGGGTACCTCCTGCGACAGCTATTACGCTAGTAATTTTGTCGATTAACTTTATTGGAGAAGGATTAAAAGATGCGTTAAATCCAAAATCAAGAAGGTAATCATAAATTGAATATTAAATAAGTGACAAGAAAATAGGGCACCTTTAAATGTAAAAATCATTGCATTTAAAGGTGCCGAATTTTATAAAGGATGATAGTTTAATGCATAGTAGTCCTTACAGACCCAGAAATATTGTTTTTGAGAGCGAATAAACAGCATATAGCTTGTCTTTTATCAATTATGGTCTAATCACACAAGGCTTTGGACTATGACATGGACCTGGATAGGCAGATGCAGTGGTTGAACCAATACTAATTAATAATATTGTAAAACAACACGTAGCAAGAAGAAGTTTCATACTTTTTTTCATTTGAATACACCCCTTTATTCATATTAACTATATCTTAATATATTCCCTGATTTTTTAAAATATAATTTACAAAAATGGTATTTATTAACTACTTATTTCATGTAAAATAAAGGAGAAGGGAATTATAGTTCATTGAAAGACAGTGAAATTATTTAGGTTTACACTAATGGGGATATGGGTAATAAAGAAATAAACTAAAAAAACTCCCATCACAGTAGTTAAACTGTCGACAGGAGTTATAATTTTTATCGATTAGCAATCCAAGTTTTTACTAGATCAGCAGTACCGTAAACATAATGCTGATCACCTACTTCATGGTAAGATGCACTTTCGTCAACCTCTGTATGCTTGTACTGAATACGTTGACGGCGCTTCTCTGACATTGGATCAGGAAGTGGGATAGCTGATAGTAAAGATTTTGTATATGGATGAACAGGGTGATTGTAGATATCATCTGCTTTACCGATTTCCATGATTTTACCGCGGTACATTACAGCAATACGGTCACTGATGTATTTTACCATAGATAAGTCATGGGCAATGAAAAGATATGTTAAGCCACGTTCTTTTTGTAGTTGTTTTAGTAAGTTAACAACTTGTGCTTGGATGGATACGTCAAGTGCAGAGATAGGCTCATCGGCAATGATAAACTTAGGATCTAAGCTTAGTGCACGGGCAATCCCAATACGTTGACGTTGACCACCAGAGAATTCGTGTGCGTAACGATTCGCGTGCTCTTTGTTTAAACCAACAGCTTCAAGTAACTCTTGGATTTTCGCACGACGTTCTTTTTTATCCTTGTAAAGGCCATGGATATCAAAGGCTTCACCAATGATCTCGCCAGCTGTCATACGAGGGTTTAAAGAAGCGTAAGGATCTTGGAAAATCATTTGCATTTGACGGTTAAATTTCTTTAACTCATTTTTAGATTTTTTTCCATGGACATTTTCACCATCGAAAACAATCTCGCCACCTGTAATATCATATAATCGAATGATTGAACGACCAGTAGTTGACTTACCACAACCTGATTCACCCACAAGACCAAGTGTTTCACCTTCGTAAACGTCGAAGCTGATACCATCTACAGCTTTGATAGGATTACTTGGCGAACCAAAATGCTGCTGTAAATTTTTGATTTCAAGAATTTTTTTCGCACCAGTTTTAGTCATTTTCTTGTGCCTCCTTTGCTAAATACCCTTCAATACGTTTAGCAACCGCATCTGGAAGAGGAATCTTTGGTGCATCAGGATGCAACAACCAAGTTTTTGCAAAATGTGTTTCACTTACTTGGAACATTGGTGGCTCTTGTTCATAATCAATCGCCATAGCATACTCGTTACGAGCTGCAAATGCATCACCTTTAGGTGGATTCGTAAGATCTGGTGGTGAGCCTGGAATCGTACGTAATAGCTCATCAGTATCATTATCTAAATCTGGCATTGAACCAAGTAGACCCCATGTGTAAGGATGCTTTGGATTATAGAAAATATCATTCACAGTACCATATTCTACGATTTGGCCAGCGTACATTACTGCTACACGGTCAGCGATATTCGCTACTACACCTAAATCGTGTGTAATGAAAATGATAGATGTTTTCGAGTTTTTCTGAATTTCTTTCATTAATTCTAAAATTTGCGCTTGAATTGTTACGTCTAGAGCTGTTGTCGGCTCATCGGCAATTAATAGCTTAGGATCAGCTGCAAGGGCAATGGCAATTACAACACGTTGACGCATACCACCTGAAAATTCATGTGGGTATTGGTTATAACGTTTCTCAGGGAAGGGAATACCTACCTGTGTTAAAAGCTCAATGGCACGTTTTTTGGCATCGTTTTTAGAAACCTTTTTGTGTTGCAAAATTACTTCAGTTATTTGACGTCCGACCTTCATTGTTGGATTCAAACTTGTCATTGGATCTTGGAAAATCATTGCAATTTCATTTCCGCGTACTTTAGACATTTCTTTATCAGTTAATGGAACTAAATCACGGCCATTGAATAAAATTTGTCCTGACTCATAAATACCAGGTGGCTGGGGAATTAGTTTCATTAACGCATTACTCGTAACACTTTTACCAGAACCAGATTCACCTACTATAGCGAGTGTTTCACCCTCCTTTAAATCAAAGTTAACACCACGTACAGCATGTACAAGTCCTGCATAAGTTTTAAAGTTAATTTTTAAATCTTTTACTTCTAGAATTGTTTTACTCATTTCGGCCACCTCCTTATTTACGTAGTTTTGGATCTAGAGCATCACGTAAGCCGTCACCAACTGCGTTAAACGCAAAGATTGTTAGTGAGATAAATACCGCAGGGAAAATCAAGCGCCATGGAGCATTGGCAATGGCTTTATTACCATCAGAGGCCATTGTACCCCAAGAAGCTGTTGGAGCAGGAACCCCAAGACCAAGGTAACTTAGGAATGATTCAGTGAAAATAGCAGATGGAATTGTTAAAGTCATCGTTACTAAGATTGCACCAAGAGCATTCGGAACTAAGTGTTTAATAATTAAATGACTTGTACTAGCACCTAATGTACGAGCAGCAAGAACATATTCTTGATTTTTGATAGATAATACTTCACCGCGAACGATACGTGCCATGTTAATCCATCCAGTGATGGATAGGGCAACAATCATAGGAATTAAACCAGGTTGCATAACAACTAAAAGTACAATTACAACTAAAAGGTAAGGTACAGCTGTTAAAACGTCAGCAATACGCATCATGATGTTATCAACGCGACCGCCTGCTAAGCCTGAAATACTTCCCCAAATAACACCGATAATTAAGTCAATAATCGCTGCTGCAATTCCGATAAATAGGGAAATACGAGCTCCTTCCCATATACGAACGAAGATATCACGACCAAGGTCATCCGTCCCAAACCAAAATTGTGCAGATGGTGGTGAGTTGTAAACACCTAGCTGATCACTTGCTTTATACTGAGAAAACATTGGTACGAATGTAGCCATTAAAATAACAATGATTAAAATGATTACCCCAATGATGGCTAATTTGTTATGAGAGAAACGGAGAAATACTTCTTTCCAAAAGGAGACTGATTTGTCAGCTAATTTTTCCGTTGCTTCATGATTACCACCAACAATTTTAAACTTATCTTTTTCAATTTGTTGCTGTGTCATTATTTTTTCGCTCCTTTCAGTTTAATACGCGGATCAATCACACTATATAGAATATCAACGATTAATACCGCAAATAAAAGGATGATGGAAAAGAACACTGTCGTACCCATAATGACTGTATAGTCACGGTTTGTAATACTTTGGACGAAGTGTTTACCAAGTCCAGGAATAGCGAAAATTTGCTCAACAATGAAACTACCTGTTACAACACCAGCTGTTAATGGACCAAGATAAGTTACGACTGGTAGAAGGGCATTTCGTAATGTATGTCGGAATACAATTGTCCATCTTCCAATACCTTTAGCGCGAGCCATTTTAACATAATCACTATTGTTTTGCTCAAGCATACTTGAACGTGTTAATTTTGCGATAAAGCCCATATGAGTTAAAGCGATTGCAAGGGCAGGCAGTATACTATACTGAAAGCCTTTCCATCCACTAATAGGGAACCAGCCTAGTTTAAAGGCTAAGAAATACTGCATTAAACCCGCTAAGATAAATGAAGGTACTGATATAAATAGCACCGCAAAGGACGTTGCCAAATAATCCGGGAACTTATTATGATATAGCGCGGAAACTACGCCAATTAAAATACCGAATCCAATTGCTAATAGCATAGCTTCAATCCCTAATGTTAAAGAAACAGGGAAACTTTCAGAAATCATATCATTTGTAGAACGCGCTTTATATTTCATTGACTCACCGAAATTGAAAGTGGCCGTATCGATTAAATAATCTTTATATTGAATATACCAAGGGTTATTTAATCCATACGTTTCGTTTAACTTCTCCTCAATTTGAGGTGGGAAATTACGTTCACTCGCGAAAGGACTACCAGGAGCGAGACGCATTAAGAAAAACGTAACCGTTACGATGACGAAAAGCGCGAGAAGTATATACATCAGCCTTTTCAAAATATATTTAATCACATAAAACTCCTCCTTCTATTTGTCAATTTTCAGACAAATATATGCCTTCGTATTTTAAAAAGAGCTGACTCGCGCCGAAGTGGCTACGAGGCAGCTCTTCGCTGTAGAGCTAAATAAGCGAATTATTGTTGATTATTTCTCTACTTTAACCTCTTTAAGAGAGATGTTACCAAGGATGTCTGCCTTCATGTCTTTCACATAATCTTGTACTACAGAAAGGTTCGTGTAGTAGTAAATTGGAACAACTGGGAACTCAGAAACAGCAATTGATTCAGCTTGTTTTAAAAGCTCAAGGCGCTTCGCTGGATCTGCTTCTGTATTAGATTGATCTAATAATTTTTTGTATTCTGCATTTTCCCAACCTGTATCATTGTTACCGTTTGCAGCAGTGTCATACATTTCTAAGAATGTATAAGCATCGTTGTAGTCACCAACCCAGCCCATACGGCCAACTTGGTAATCTAATTGGTTAAGTTTTTCTAAATAAACTTGCCATTCAGAGTTATCTAGACTTACAGTGATACCAAGGTTTTTAGTCCAGCCCTCTTGAACGTATTGTGCGATAGCAGCGTGTGCTTCACTTGTGTTGTAAGAAAGGTTAATTTTTACATCTGCTGGGTTTGTAATACCAAGTTCTTTCATACCTGCTTCAAGTGCTGCTTTAGCACCTTCGATATCGTTATCTTTGTAGTAACCACGGTCTTCTTCAAAGCCGTGAACAGCAGTAGGAACCATACCTAATGCAGGTTTTTGCTCACCTTTAGTAATGTTGTCAATTAAACCTTGACGATCAAGTGCTAATGCTAACGCTTTACGGATGTTAGCGTTTCCAGTGATTTTATCTTTTGTATTTAGCTTGTACCAGTAAACAGAAGCTTGGTCATTGATATTTAATGTACCATCAGCTTTAAATCCATCGATAGCATCAAGTGCTACAGTTTGGAAAGGTGCTCCAAGGTAATCAATTTCGCCACCTTTGAACATTGTTACTGCTGTTGCTTCAGATTCAACCATACCGATATTAACTGTGTCTAAAGCCACTTTATCAGCATCCCAGTATTCTGGGTTTTTCTTTAATACGATTGTATCGTTGTGTCTCCACTCATCTAATACGAATGGTCCGTTTGTTACAAAGTTTTCACCAGCATCTGTATACCACTCATCATTACCTTCAACTACTTTTTGGTTTAATGGTGCATATGTTTTGAATGCTGTTAATTCTAAGAAGTAAGGTGTTGGGTTTTCTAAAGTTACTACTAATGTTTTCTCATCTTCAGCTTTAACGCCTACATCATCAGCAGAACCTTCACCATTGTTGTATGCTGCAGCACCTTTAATTGAGTAAAGGATTGAAGCATATTCAGAAAGATTGTCTGGGTTTAATGCCCATTTCCAAGCGTATTCGAAGTCACTAGCTACTACTGGATCTCCGTTTGACCATTTTGCATCACGTAATTTGAACGTGTAAGTTTTTAGGTCTTCGCTAACTTCCCAGCTCTCAGCCGCAGCTGCAACTGGACGAGCGTCTGCATCAAGTGTTGTTAATCCTTCAAAAGTATTTGTAAGAATAACACCAGAAGTTGTATCTGTTGCTAATGCAGGATGAAGTGATGGTGGCTCAGAAGCTACTACTACGTTTAATTCGCCACCTGATGAAGTTGTTTCTTCTGAAGAACCAGAATCTTTTCCTTCGTCTTTTGGTTTGCTAGACGAATCTCCTCCACCAAAGCCACATGCAGCAAGTACTAAAGAAAATACTGCAAGAACTGTTAGTAATAAAAACTTTTTGTTTTTATTCATGTGAATCCCCCTTATACAATTTTTAAGCCTTTTGTGAAGCTCCTATTTAATATACCAAAAAAATCATTGTGTACAAAATAAAAAAGATTCGAATTTATATAGTATTATCTGACATTTAGGAGAATAATAAATTTTTCCGATTTATCACGCTAAAGAGACGAAGTGCATATATATTAAAAATTTGATATTTACATATTCTGAATATCAAAAATAAAGTAAAAATAAAAAAATGATTTACTATACGGAAAATTCCTATTTTTTTGATAATATTATCGATATTTGAAAAATGAATCAAAAGTCATGGATGTAATACCTTGAGGAATTTGTATAGATTTGTAGAAAATCTATGTAAAACTCAGTGAATTAGTTTCTTTTACAGGTAATTTCTTGTAAATTATGATCGCGAAACATGATTATTTTTATCTATTAATGATATATAAGAAACTTGTTTTGTATTTTTCTAGGATTATCCAATTGTGGGGAAGGAAAAGAAAAAAATGAGCATTTGTATGAAAAAAGGTACCCATACTAAGAAAAAAATGGATTTAGCGACAAGCTAGTTTACGAGATTAAGTTTTTTTGAAATAATTTTAGAACGAATTGTGTATACATGCATATATGCAACTCTATTCTGTTTTATTCATCAATCAAATTTTAAAAGTATTGCTTTATTATAACCAATATTTTTCCAGGTGGAGCCATATTAATAATATTGTTTTTTTGAGGATGTCATTTGTCTTACTGTAGAGGATTGATTATGCAAATAATTACTAAAAATCTGTTTATTAACCTAATGAAAACGTTATCAATAGCTATCCAGAAGGATATTCTTCCACTTTTTAAGTGGTACTACATGAAAAAAATATAAAAAACAGTGCATTCACGTATATAAAATGCACTGTTTTTTTATTTAAAGTTTAAATTGATTGATTTGATTCTGTAAATCTAAGGACTTTTCGCTTAGATCTGCTGCAACTTGATTTACTTGTTGCACTGTTATAGACTGCTCTCTAGTTGCTGAAGCTACAATTTTTGTATTATCCGCGCTAGTTGAAGCACCATGAGCAATTTCTGCAACAGAGGCGGCAACTTGTTCTGCGCTAGCTGAAATTTCTTCAGAGGTAGCTGATATATCTTCTATTTGATCTGTCATCGTATTAATCGCTTTGACAATTCCTTCAAAGGCTTGTCCTGCATGTCCGATGATTTTTACGCCCTCTGTAACAGAGTGAAGGCCATCAAAAACAGCTTTTTCAACATTGTGTGTATCTTGTTGTATATCCAACGTTAAGGCAACGATTTGGTTGGCTGATTGTTTGGATTCCTCAGCTAACTTACGGACCTCGTCTGCTACAACCGCAAATCCTTTACCATGCTCACCAGCTCTAGCTGCTTCAATAGCTGCATTGAGTGCCAATAAATTCGTTTAATCGGTAATGGCTGTAATGACAGCTGTGATTTGACTAATTTCATCTGATTGCTTACTCAATTTTTGGACAAGGTTATTAATCATTTGTGTTGACTCATGGATCACATTCATTTGTTGCTGAGCTTCTTCTACTGTCACATTACCATTTGTCGCTAATTCAGAAGTTGTTATAGCATTCTGATGCAGTTGTTGAGTTGCTTCTGCTATACGTTGAACACCTACAGCCGTTTCATCCATTGCGTGTGCGCTTTCGTTAGCTGCACTTGTAGCTGCTACTGCAGCGTCAGCTGTTTCATTAATCCGAATTGTTATTTCGTCAGCAGTGGCAGTAATTTCTTCAGTTGAGGCAGAAAGTTCCTCTACAGAAGCTGTTAAGTGCTCTGCATTGTCCTGTATATGCGTTAATAAATTTTTCAGATTTCCCTTCATGGCATTAAAAGCTGCTGAAAGCTGACCAATTTCATCTTTTGAATGATGGGTAATATCTGGATGAATTAATTCACCATTAGCTACATGGTTTGCTGCCAGAACGACAGATTTTAAAGGGCGTGAGATTGTCCGTTGTATATAGAAAATAAGGAAAATACCTAGAGCGATACCAATAATGATCGCAATTATGGAAATAATTTGAGAATTAAACACGGCCTGTTTAGATTCTTTTGTCACAATGTCTAGTTGTTCCTTTTGATAGCTTCCAATTTTATCGGATACATCTTGTATACCTTTATTCGCTTGTTGCACGTCACCATTCACCTTTTGCAAAGCACCTTCTAGATTACCAGCTTCAAATAGAGCTATTGCTTCAGTTGCTGCCTTGTTAAAAGTATCATTATGAATTTTTAATTCCTGTGCATATGTTTCCATTTCAGCTGAATTCGATTTTTCTATGATTTCTTCTACATGTGTGTCGAGCATATTTGCATATTTTGAGAAACTCTCTTTGTTAGCAGGTTTGTCTTCGATGATGATGGCACGAATGAAAAGACCTTGCATGGCCATTTCAAATTGAATATCATCTGCTAATTCTACAAGGGCAACATGTCCTTCTAAAGCATTTTCAATCTTTTTTTCAATGTTTGAAAATAACAGGAACATAATAAACAATGAAATGATTAGTGTGAGAATAATTGCAAAGAAACCAAAGCTTAATTTTTTACCTACAGACATAGAGATACGCCCTTTCCTAAATGCTCTACAAAAATTTTTATACTTTAATTTAGCGTTTCAGAGTAGTAGAAGTCAATATTCGGTGAAGGAAACAGTGCAGATTATTCATATGTTTTTATAATGTTATTATAATAAGGAAGATTGTCTGTAAAAATCAATCAAGATAAGGCTGTTTTCATCGTTTTATAGTACGGATTACGTGTTCTCGCTATAAAAAAGAAGAAACCGATACAATTTGTATCGATTTCTTCCTTTATGACTGTTTCTTTAACTGTAAAATGACTGCCTCATCAGGGTCAATATACAGTGTCTTTTGTTCAAAATAGATGACGAAACCAGGTTTGGCTCCATTTGGCTTTTTGACCTGTCGTATTTCGGTATAATCCACAGGCACAGAAGAGGATTCTCTGGCCTTAGAAAAATAGGCGGCTAGTGTGGCAGCTTCTCGCAATGTCGTTTCATCTGGCTCACTTGAATGAATGACAACATGAGATCCAGGGATATCCTTTGTGTGTAACCAAATATCAGTCCGTTTTGCTAGTTTAAATGTCAGCATGTCATTTTGCTTATTGTTTTTTCCAACAGAAATTGTAACACCTGTGGAAGAAACATAGCGTTCTGGTTCAGGTTTCACTTGCTTTTTCTTTTTCTTCGCATGACGTAGTTTTAAGTAACCTTGCTCTGCTAGCTCTTCACGAATTTCCTCAATATCACCAGGAGAAGCCTGTTGAACTTGCTGTGCTAGCATTTCGAAGTAGGCAATTTCTTCTGTCGTTTTTTCTAGCTGCTCTTGAACCATAACCAAGGCATTCTTTGCTTTTGTATATTTTGTGTAATAGCTTTGGGCATTTTCAATCGGTGTTTTACGTTCGCTTACGGGAATCGTTAGCTCTTCGCCAGTTTCACTATAGTAATTTGTAACGGTTACTTCCTTGACTCCTTTTTCAAAGACATAAATATTCGCCATTAATAGCTCACCGTATAGCTGGAATTGATCGAGCTTAGATGCACGCTCATAGTCTTTGGTTAGCTTTTTTGTTTTTAAAGCTAGTTTATCAATTTCATTTTGTAGCCAACGCTCTAAATCTCCAGCTTGTTGTTTCACACGATCTCGCTCTGCACGTGCAAAGAATACACGATCAAGAAGCTCATGGACATTGGGATAAATTGTTATATCTCCTCCATGCAAGTGCGTTAACTCGATTGGGGAGAAGTACGTTTTATGATTGAAGAGTACGTACATAGGCTTCAACCCACCGTTCGCGAAGGAGGTCATAAAATCCTTGAAGCATGCTAGCGTATTTGATGTTGTCTTCATTCGATACAATAATTCTTCCGCGTGAAGAGGTGAAAAACCAGCTAACTGTTGTACTACCTCTTTGAAGGTTTTTGCTTCAGCGAAAAATGTTGTTAGCTCTTCATCTGTCGCTGTTAAAGGATTCCACTTATTTTGTACAGGAGGCGCAATATAAGGTTGACCTGGTAACACGGTACGGAAGCTATTGACTGAAGGAGGTAGATGTTTTAAGCTGTCAATAATTTTTCCCTGCTCTTGATCAATCAACAGTAGATTACTATGTCTACCCATAATTTCAGCATGTATTTCCCTTACAATCGGATCACCAATTTCATTTTTACTTTCAATTTCTACTATTATAATGCGATCAAAATCACGCTGTTTTATAGAAGCAATAAAACCGCCCTCTATATGTTTCCGCAAAAGCATACAAAACATTGGGGGCTCAGCTGGATTTTCAATCGTATGCTCAGTTAGGTGAACGCGTGCATAAGAAGAGTGGATAGAAAACAGTAATTTATGATTCTTTCCGTTAGCACGGACATGTAATATAACTTCTTGTGCATTGGGTTGATGTATTTTTGTAATCCGACCAGTGACCAGCTGTTGTAGGTCGGCAGTTATTGAATAAGTAAATAAGCCATCAAATGCCATATGAATTCCTCTTTCCAACGATAGCAAGCATCTTGGTACTTTCCTATTTTTTTCTTGTTGCATTTGCATTCACTCTTTTCAAGCTTCTGCTAATACACGTTTTGTATGTTTATCATAGCATTTTTTAGGTGAATATTAAAATATAGCTTCAGTTGTGGTAGAATTAGCTTTTACTTTATCCAAATTTTTTTGGAGAGTCGTCATAATCGACAAAGCTTATGTTATAATAATTCCAGTATGCAAAGAAAGGTGTGACGAACCTTGGTGCGTAGTATGACTGGTTTTGGCAGAGGTGTCACAACAACTAGAGACTTTCAATTAACCGTGGAAATGCGCTCGGTCAACCATCGATTTTTAGAAATTAACGCAAAATTTCCGAAAGAATGGCTTGAAGCAGAAATTTTTGCAAAGAAACTAATTTCTCAAGCTTTGTCACGCGGCAAAATTGATGTGATGGTATATGTGAAGGACTTAGAGAACGTAGAGCAATCTATTGAGATTAATTGGTCATTAATTGAAGCGTATCGTAAGGCAAAAGAGCAGTTAGCAAGTAAAGTACCACTTGAAGAAAAATGGACGATGCAAGAGCTTTTATCGTTAGAGCAAGCACTTGTACAGCAAAAACCACAGCTTACACCAGAGGATTTGCTCAGTGCTGTTGAACAAGCGATATCACAAGCGATTGCACAGCTCGTACAAATGCGTGAGCGTGAAGGGCAAGAATTGCAAGAAGTTGTTGTACAATATAAAGAACAGTTGATAGAGCAAGTAAATCAGATTCGTTTGTGTTCCTCTCTTGCTGTTGAAAAATATCGTACACGATTAATAGAGCGAATTACTGAAATTGCAAATGGCACTTTGCTAGAAGATCGTTTACTAGCGGAAGTAGCGATTTTTGCAGAACGAGTAGACATCTCCGAAGAATTAGACAGATTAGATAGTCACTTCAACCAACTGGAGGAAACATTACTTGAAACGATTTCTGTTGGACGTAAATTAGACTTTTTAATGCAGGAAATACATCGCGAGATCAATACGATTGGTTCGAAAAATCAATCTACAGAAGCAGCAGTAGCTGTTGTTCAGGCGAAAACAATTTTAGAAAAGATGCGTGAGCAAGTGCAAAACATCGAATAACTTGCACGTGTCTGTTATAAATTAAGGGAGATATAGAGAATAAATGATAAAAGAACGTGGATTATTAATTGTTCTGTCTGGCCCATCTGGTGTAGGTAAAGGGACAGTGCGAAAAGAATTATTTTCTCAGCCGAATACGAATTATGAGTATTCCATCTCGATGACAACACGAAATCCTCGCGAAGGTGAAGTAGATGGTGTAGACTATTTTTTCAAGACACGTGATGAATTTGAAGCGTTAATTGAACAAGGCGGCTTATTAGAGCACGCTGAATTTGTCGGTAACTATTATGGAACACCACTAGCTTATGTAAATGAAACACTAGATGCAGGTCGTGATGTATTTTTAGAAATCGAAGTGCAGGGTGCGGCACAAATTCGTAAAAAAGCACCAGATGCCTTATTTATTTTCTTAGCCCCTCCAAGTTTAACGGAATTAAAAGATCGTTTAGTTGGACGTGGGACAGAAACTGAAGATATCATTGCCAAACGCATTGCTACTGCAAGTGAAGAACTTGAAATGATGAGCTTGTATGATTATGTTGTGGAGAATGATGAAGTGACGAATGCCTGTGATCGTATAAATGCGATTATAAAAGCCGAGCATTGTCGTAGAGAACGTGTTGAAAAAAGATATTTGTCAATGTTGAGAGGAGAATAAAACAATGTTATACCCATCAGTAGACGCCTTAAAAAAAGAAATCGATTCAAAATATTCATTAGTGAGCCTTGCTTCTAAACGTGCTCGCCAAATGCAAGAAGAGCAAGACACAGAACGCTTACACAAATATGTTTCCTATAAATATGTAGGGAAAGCACTTGAAGAAGTAGCGGCAGGTGTACTTACGAAAGTATCACAGGATGAGTCAGCTGTGTACGAGGACGAAATCTAACATCATGTAAAGTGCTTTGCTTTACATGCATGCTAGTCTAGTTAGCAGTAGATTTTGATTATACAGAATGCCGAAAGCTCCCAGGGAATCCTTCTTTGGGAGCTTATCATTTGAAAGGACGACACCTAGCATGAATAAAAATATTTTACTATGTGTTTCAGGCGGAATTGCTGTATATAAGGCTGTTGCGCTCGTTAGCAAGCTTTCACAGGCAGGGGCCAACGTAAAAGTCATCATGACGGCCTCTGCTAGACAGTTTGTGAATCCATTAAGTTTTCAAGTGATGTCCAAAAATGATGTTTATTTTGACACATTTGATGAAAAAGATTCAAGTGTGATTGCTCATATAGACTTAGCAGACTGGGCCGATTTAATTTTAGTGGCGCCCGCTACGGCAAATATGATTGGCAAAATGGCCAATGGTATCGCAGATGATATGGTTACAACAACCTTGCTTGCTACGACAGCACCTGTATGGATTGCACCAGCTATGAATGTACACATGTACGATCATCCAGCAGTAAAACGTAATTTGGATAGGCTATCAGCTGATGGTTACAAATTTATTGAGCCTTCAGAGGGGTTTTTAGCATGTGGCTATGTCGGGAAGGGACGTCTAGAGGAGCCTGAAAAAATTACTGCACTTGTTCAAGATTTTTTTTCAGGAAAAACAAAACCATTAACAGGTAAAACCGTATTAGTGACAGCAGGTGCCCTGCATATACCGTTGGATGAGCTGCATATGATCTGCCCACAGGCAAATGGATCTATAGGACGAGCTTTAGCGCATGAGGCAAGGTTGCTTGGCGCACATGTAATTGAAATAGAAAATAGCAATTTGTTTGATGTTATTCAACAACTTGAAGCCTATAAAATCCAATATCCCCAAGCATTATTGATCCATGCAGCAAATGTGCCGACGATCGAGGAAGCGCCGATCATTTCTGTAGAAGGAATAAAAGCGATCACTTTTGGACAAAGAGTGCAAGGCACACCAATGCTTAACATATTTTCTGAGAGATGGATTGATTTTAGTGAAAAAGCGCAGCTAAACGGACAATTTTTGGCTACAATTAACCCACAACTTTTTGCTCAGACATTATGGGCTTATATTATAAAGGGTGAGGAGCAATGAGCTTTTTGATAGCAGAGGTCATTGTAGATGTCTCTACTTACCATGTAGACCGTCCATTTGACTATCAAGTACCTGTAGAATGGATTAGTGTCATAGAATTAGGATGTCGTGTTAAAGTACCATTTGGTCCAAGAAATGTCTTAGGTTTTATCGTTGGATTAAAAAAAGAAACGGATGTCCCGCTGAATAAACTAAAAGCAATCACTCAAATTTTAGATATGGAGCCAGTCCTGACAGAAGAGATGCTGCAAATGGCGAAGTGGTTGAAGAACGATACGATTTGTTATGAAATAGATGCCTTGCAAGTGATGTTACCATCTGCACTTCGGGCCAAGTATGAAAAAATGGTTAAGCTACAGCAGGGTCAACAACTGCCACTAGAGGTACAGGCTATATTCGGTAAGCGTCAACAAGCTAATTTTAAAGAATTTGAACGAGCTGGTTTACTTCCTTTATTAAAAGAATTGGTTGCAGACAATATTGTTACCATTGAAAATGTTGTAAAGCAACAAGGGAATGTCAAGGAAATTCGGATGGTTCAAATTACAAAAGACCTGCAACTTGTTGAACAGGCTTTGGAACTGTCATCTAGGGCAGTTAAACAACGTCTATTACTGCAATGGATGTGTCAACATCTAGGAGAAATATCAACACCTCAGCAAATTTGTGAGGAAGCCGGTGTCTCCTTATCGGTATTAGAGGCAGTGATTGACAAAGGAGCTGCTCATTTTATACAAGAAGAAGTGTTTCGTGATCCGTTTACAAAGGATGTATCACGTACAGATGCTTTACCGTTAACAGATGAGCAGCAAGTTGCGCTACAAGCTATTTCTACAGCTATGGAGCAACAGCAAGCGCAAACCTTTTTGTTACACGGTGTAACAGGGAGCGGTAAGACGGAGGTTTATTTACAGACCATCCAACAGGTGCTAGATGATGGGAAAGAAGCTATTATGCTCGTACCTGAAATCTCTTTGACACCTCAAATGACTGAGCGATTCCGCAGCCGCTTTGGGGAGATGGTTGCTGTTATGCATAGTGGTTTATCTGTTGGTGAGAAATATGATGAGTGGCGCAGAATCCAACAAGGCAAAGTGAAAGTAGTGGTTGGTGCTCGTTCCGCTATTTTTGCCCCCTTTAGAAATATTGGCCTTATTATTTTGGATGAAGAACACGAATCAACATATAAACAAGAAGATTCTCCACGTTACCATGCAAGGGATGTCGCCATTTGGCGTAGTGCGTTTTACAAATGTCCTATTATTTTAGGCAGTGCAACACCAGCGTTAGAGTCATTTGCAAGAGCCAAAAAGGGAGTGTATACGCTACTCTCATTAAAATACCGTGCTTTACATCAGGCTTTGCCGACTGTTTTTATAGCAGATATGCGTGAAGAGCTGAGACAAGGTAATCGTTCGATGTTTTCTCAATCACTAATTGAAGCGATCCGTTTAAGACTTGAGAAAAATGAGCAAATGGTGCTGTTTTTAAATCGTCGTGGCTATTCATCATTTGTACTCTGTCGAGATTGTGGGACAGTCGTCCAATGTCCAAATTGTGATATTTCCTTAACCTATCATCGAACAACTGAAAAATTGAAATGTCATTATTGTGGTTACGAGGAACATGTTCCTCAAATATGTCCGCAATGTCAAAGTGATCATATTCGTTATTTTGGTACAGGTACACAAAAAGTGGAAGAAGAGCTGTATAAGTTGTTCCCAGAGGCAAGAGTGTTACGTATGGATGTAGATACTACAAAGCATAAAGGGGCACATGAAGAGATATTGGAGACATTTGGAGCGGGTCAAGCAGATATTTTACTTGGGACTCAAATGATTGCAAAAGGTCTTGATTTTCCTAATATTACGCTAGTCGGTGTACTGAGTGCCGACACATCCTTGCATTTACCTGATTATCGGGCAGCAGAGCGTACATTTCAGCTATTAACACAGGTAAGTGGAAGGGCTGGGCGACATGATAAACCAGGGGAAGTCATCATCCAGACGTATACACCTGAGCATTATGCAATTGAATTGGCTAAAACGCAGGATTATGAACCATTTTATGAGCGAGAGATGTTTTTACGACGACGTTCCAACTATCCACCCTATTATTTTGTAGCTCTTATTCAAGTATCTCATGAAGATGTTATGATGGCTGCTGAATATGCAGGTCGAGTGGCAGATTGGTTGCGAGGAAACTTATCGAATCAAGTAGCCATTATAGGACCAACAACTGCGAGTATTGCTCGTCTCCAAAATAGATATCGTTATCAATGTTTGATAAAATATAAAATTGAACCAAATCTAATTTCCGTGTTACAACGCCTACTTGCCATGTATAGAGCAGAGTGGATTAAACAAGGAATATTAATGACGGTAGATTTAGATCCGTCTACTATATAGTTAGCGTGAAATAATAGCATGATCATTTAAAAATTGTAAAAGAAACAATCAGCTAGTGCACTAGCTTTAAAGCAGAAATGAGGAAATAATAATGGCCATAAAAAAAGTAATCGAAAACCCAGCAAAAGTACTATCAACACCGTGTGCTGAAGTGACAGAAATTAATGAAGAAATTATTACATTACTTGATGATTTATATGACACAATGGTGGAGTATGATGGCGTAGGTATTGCTGCACCACAAATAGATGTAGGGTTACGGGTAGCAATTGTTGAACTAGGTGAAGAACGTGATATTTTAGAAATGATTAATCCAACTGTCGTTGAAACGGATGGAGCAGAAGTAGATATTGAAGGATGCTTGAGCTTTCCAGGGTTATATGGAGAAGTGGAACGTCCTAGTTATGTCAAAATTGAAGCATGTGATCGTGAAGGACGTGTTTATGAATTAGAGGCAGGTGGCTTTGATGCCCGTGCAATTTTACATGAACTGGATCATTTAGATGGTGTGCTTTTTGATTCAAAAATCAAGCGTATTGTCACAGCAGAAGAACTAGAAGAAATGTACGCAGAAGAGGAGGAATAAAATGACATCTATCGTTTTTATGGGGACACCTGACTTCTCCGCACCTATTTTGCGTATGCTACATGATGAAGGTTATGCTATTAAAGCAGTTGTGACCCAACCAGATCGTCCGGTTGGGCGTAAGCGAGTACTAACACCGCCGCCTGTGAAGGCAACAGCCTTGGAACTTGGCTTACCCATTATTCAACCCGAAAAATTGCGTGGCTCTGAGGAGTTACAGCAAATTCTTGCTTTACAGCCCGATTTAGTGATAACAGCAGCATTTGGACAAATACTACCAAAAGAGCTATTGGATGCACCAGCTCTTGGCTGTATTAATGTCCATGCCTCACTATTACCAAAATATCGTGGAGGTGCTCCGATTCACCAAGCCATCATGGATGGTGAAAAAGAAACAGGGGTAACAATCATGTATATGGCAGAAAAGCTTGATGCGGGAGATATTATCTCTCAAAAAGCAATTCCTATTGAGGAAGATGATCATACTGGTGGACTTTTTGATAAGCTAAGCGTAGTGGGGTGTGACTTACTTAAGGAAACACTTCCTTCTATTATAAATGGTACAAATAACCGTACAGTTCAAGATGAGGCTCAAGTTACCTTTGCAAGTAATATTTCGAGGGAGCAGGAACGTATCGATTGGACAAATGATGCTGCTACTTTATACAATCAAGTGCGCGGTCTTCATCCGTGGCCTGTTGCTTATACGACTTTTGAGGATGGTCATTTTAAAATTTGGTGGGCAACTATTGGCAAAAGTAAGCATGAGGCTAATCCTGGTACAGTGGTGGCAATCGAAAAAGATCATTTTGTGGTAGCAGCTGGCAATGGGACAACTTTAGCATTATATGATGTGCAACCAGCTGGTAAAAAGCGCATGACCGCAGAGGAATATTTACGTGGGACAGGTTCTAAATTACAGATTGGGGACCAATTTCAATGAGTAAAAAAAGTGTAGTGATTTGGGATGGCAATGTACGAGATGCCGCATTATCAATTCTATTAGCAGTTGATAAAAATCAGGCCTATAGCAACTTACTGCTAAATGAAACAATTAAACGACATAAAATTGAAGCAAAAGATCGTGCTTTATTAACTGAAATAACGTATGGTACTTTACAGCATAAAATGACGCTTGATTATTATTTAGAGCCGTTTATTCGCGGTTCAATCGATCATTGGGTGCGCTGGTTATTAAGAATATCGTTGTATCAAATCCATTATTTAACACGTATCCCTCCACACGCTGCAGTAAACGAGGCAGTAGAAATTGCCAAGCGTCGAGGACATCGTGGGATTGCTTCGACGGTCAATGGCGTATTAAGATCGGTGTTACGCAGTGGAGTCTCTTCAACAGATGACATAGTAGATTCAATTGAGCGTCTTTCTATTGAAACAAGTCATCCAGTTTGGCTAGTACAACGATTTGTTGATAACTACGGTCTGGAAGTAGCGACTGAAATGTTGCATGAAAATAATAGACCACCTGTGCAGACAGTGCGTGTTAATACAACAAAAGCAACTGTTGAGCAAGCTATTGCCGAGTTAGAGGCAGAAGGATTAACTGCTAAGCAAAGCGATGTTATACCAGAGTGCTTACACATTACAAACGGTCAACCAGCTCGTACAAAAGCCTTCAAAGAAGGTATGATTACTATTCAGGATGAAAGTTCAATGATACCTGCTAACGTGCTAAATCCATCTCCAGGTATGCGTGTCTTGGATATGTGCGCGGCACCTGGTGGAAAAACAACGCATATAGCCGAAATAATGAAAAATGAAGGTTCCATTTTAGCAACAGACCTTCATCCACATAAATTAGATTTAATCGACCATAATACAGAGCGTCTAGGGCTTGATATTGTTGAAACAGCCCCAATCGATGGACGGAAAGCACCGGACTTTTTACAAGCAGCGTCTTTTGATGCTATTTTAGTCGATGCACCGTGTAGTGGATTAGGGGTTATGCGACGTAAGCCAGATATTAAATATACAAAGCGAGAAGAAGATTTAGAAAGTCTTCAAAAAATCCAGTTAGCTTTACTCGATGCAGCTACGAAAGTATTGAAAATAGATGGTAAGCTTGTATATAGTACGTGTACAGTCGACATAGAGGAAAACGAAGGCACAGTGAAAGCCTTTTTAACAGCACATCCAGAAATGGAAGCTATACAACTAGAATCTTTACCAACAAAATTAGCGGAAAAGCAAGCTAATGGCATGCTTCAAGTCTTTCCACAAGACTTTGGCAGTGACGGTTTCTTTGTCGCCGCCTTTCGTAAAAAAGGAGAATCCAACTAATGGTGGATCAAGAGAAATTTAATGAACGTATTAACGATTTAGTTGAAGAAGCGGAAGAAAAGCCCGTTCGACGTGAAAAAAAAGAAAAACCAAATTTAAAAGAATCCATTTATTCTTTACAGCCTCATCAATTAGAAGAATGGTTAAAGGAAAATGGCGAAAAGCCTTTCCGTGCTGCTCAAATTTTTGACTGGTTGTATAATAAACGTGTAAAGACATTTGAAGAAATGTCAAACCTTTCAAAGGGATTACGCGAAAAGCTAACTGCAAATTTTGCACTATCCACACTATCAACCATTATTAAACAAGAATCTAAAGATGGTACCATTAAATTTTTATTTCAATTACAGGATGGTTATTCAATAGAAACTGTATTAATGCGCCATGAGTATGGAAATTCTGTTTGTGTAACTACACAAGTTGGCTGTCGAATTGGCTGTACGTTTTGTGCTTCTACTTTAGGTGGTTTGAAGCGACATTTATTGGCAGGAGAAATCGTGGAGCAAGTTGTCAAAGTGCAGCAAACATTAGATGAATTGGGTGAGCGAGTATCACATATTGTCATTATGGGTATTGGCGAACCTTTCGATAATTATGATGCAATGATGAACTTCTTAAAAGTGATCAACCATGAAAAAGGTTTAAATATCGGTGCACGTCATATTACAGTATCAACATCTGGTATTGTTCCGAAGATTTATCAATTTGCAGATGAACAATTACAAATTAACTTTGCTGTTTCGCTGCATGCGCCAAATCAGGAAGCACGTCAAAAGCTCATGCCAATTGCTCGTGCTTATAAATTGGAAGAATTAATGGAAGCTGTGCGATACTATACTAAAAAAACAGGTCGACGAGTGAGTTTTGAGTATGGATTAATGTCTGGCGAAAATGATTCAGTAGAAATTGCTGAGGAGCTATCTGCATTAATTAAAGGAATTAAATGTCATGTCAACTTAATCCCTGTAAATTATGTACCAGAACGTGATTATGTTCGTACGTCTCGTAGTCAAATTTTTGCTTTTGAAAAAACATTAAAGAAAAATGGTATTAACGTAACGATCCGCCGAGAGCAAGGTTCAGATATCGCTGCTGCGTGTGGTCAATTACGTGCACAAGAGAGATCTGAAGAAACGAGGTGACCAGTATTGGAATACACAGTCGAAAGTGATATTGGTTTAAAACGATCCATTAATGAGGACCGTGCTGCATTCTTTAAACGTCCAGATGGGCTTGCACTAGCACTTGTAGCAGACGGCATGGGTGGTCATAATGCTGGTGATGTAGCAAGTGATATGGCAATCAAACAGATGGAATCCTTTTTTTTACAGGCAGACACACATCATTTTGTATCCACAACATCAAAAAAAGAATGGTTATTACAAACAGTTAAGCAATTGAATAAAACTATATATGACTATTCTTTATCACATGAAGACTGTAAAGGAATGGGCACGACGTTTATTGCGGTGTTAATCGAAGAACAACATTGCTTCATTGCACATGTTGGAGATAGTCGTGTGTATTATTTCTTTGAAGATGGTGCACAACAAATAACAAGAGATCATTCATATGTGAACGTCTTGGTTGAAAATGGTGAGATAAGCGAAGAAGAAGCTTTGACACATCCAAAGAAAAATTTCATCTTAAAGGCAGTTGGAACAGAGGAAACAATTGAACCAGACTTTTATGAAGTAGATTTAGCATCAGAATCGTATTTACTCATTTGTTCAGACGGATTAAGCAATAAACTAACTGTTTATGAAATGGCATCTATTATTACGTATCCAGATTCCATTGGGGAGAAGGGACGTAAACTTGTAGAATTAGCAAATGCCAGCGGGGGAGAAGACAACATCTCCCTCGTGCTACTAACAAAAAAGGATGAGGAGGTGTAAGAATGCTTGTAGGTAAAAGAATTAGTGACCGTTATAAAATTATAGAACTCATTGGTGGCGGAGGTATGTCCAATGTTTATTTAGCACACGATATGATCTTAAATCGTGATGTAGCCATTAAAATATTACGCTATGATTTTTCCAATGAGGATGAATTACATCGACGTTTTCAACGTGAGGCACTGTCTGCTACAAGTCTTACACATCCGAATATTGTTAGTGTTTATGATGTAGGTGACGATGGAGATCTACATTATATTGTGATGGAATATGTTCAAGGAAAAACATTAAAGCAGTACATACAAGAATTTGCACCGATTTCTCCTGCGAGAAGTGTGCATATTATGAAGCAATTAACATCTGCCATTGCCAATGCCCATGAAAACCATATTATCCACCGTGATATTAAACCGCAAAATATTTTAATGGATGCAGAAGGCAATGTGAAAATTACGGATTTTGGTATTGCCATGACGTTAAGTGCTACATCGTTTACTCAAACAAACTCTGTGCTTGGTACGGTGCATTATTTATCGCCAGAGCAAGCTCGTGGTGGTACGGCTACAAACAAATCGGATATTTATGCACTCGGTATTGTGTTGTATGAATTATTAACAGGTGAACTTCCATTTTCTGGTGAATCGGCTGTTTCAATTGCACTTAAGCATTTACAAGCAGAAACGCCTTCTGTCCGTGCTTTTGATGCAACGATTCCTCAGAGCTTGGAAAATGTAGTACTAAAGGCTACTGCCAAAGATGCATCCCATCGTTATACTACAGTGGAAGAAATGTATGAAGATTTGGAAACCGTTCTATCACCATCTAGAATCAACAATCCCAAATTTGTCATACCTGTGGATAATGATGTGACGAAGGCTATTCCCATCATTAAAGAGCAGATGCATAAAAAAGACGAAGATTTAACCAAAACAAGAGTGATTGAACCAATTATGGAAGCTAAAGCTCCATCTCAACCACAGCCTAAAAAGCCTGTAGAAAAACCAGTTCCCGTTAAGGCAAAGAAGAAAAATTGGCCAAAGTATGTTGCAGGACTATTTATTGCAGCGATTGTCATTTTCTTATTCTTTATATTTGCAAAAGATTTATTTAGCCCGAAAAAAGTGGCTATACCGGATGTAGTAAACTTAACAATAGAGGAAGCGACAAAAAAATTAGAAGCAGATGGATTTGTTGTTGGTGAAGAGCATCAGGAGCGAAATCATGAGGAAATTGAAAAGGGAAAGGTCATTGAAACGGACCCAGCAAAGAATTCATTACGTGAAAAAGGCTCAGAGGTAGACTTAATCGTTAGTTTAGGTGTAGAGATGACGACTGTAGATAATTATGTGGGTCAGAATTATAGTCAGGTGGAAGCTTTATTGAAAGGTAAGTATAAAGATGTAATAAAAGAGGATGTTCCTTCGCGTGAACCAGAAGGCAGGATTATTGAGCAAAGTATTCCAGCGGATACAGAAGTAGTAGCAAAAGAGGAAACCATCACGTTTAAAGTAAGCCAAGGAGTTAGGATGGTAAGGGTTGAAAACGTTGTAAATTATACGAAAGCTGATATGGATGACTATGTGAATAGAGTGGGGCTTAATTGGCGTATATCTCGTGAAGAATATCATGAGTCGATCCCAGCTGGCAGTGTAATTTCGCAATTGACAAAAGCGGGTACTATGGTAGAAGAAGGTTCTATGCTATCGGTTGTAATAAGTAAAGGACCAGCGAAACAACCTGATAAACTACGTCTCATACCTGTAGAAATTGAGTATAAACCTACAGAAGAGGGAATAGCTCAAAACATTCGAATTGAAATTCAAGATAAAAATCATACATTGTCTGAACCTGTTGAAGTATTTGAAATTTTAAGTGATACGCCATACAACATTCAGCTTACAATTGAAGATGGCAAAGATGCGAGTTATAGAATAATCCGTGACTCAGAAATAATTTTAGAAGGCAAAGTTAATTATAATGATGTCGATTAAGGAGGAATTGGATGGCGCAAGGCCAAATAAGAAAAGCATTAAGCGGTTATTATTATGTATTTGATGGACATCAACTGATTCAATGTCGAGGACGTGGGGTATTTCGTAATCGTGGCGAATCTCCACTTGTCGGCGATATTGTAGAGTATACAATGGAAACAGAAGGTTCTGATGGGACTATACAAAAGATTTTAGAGCGTCAAAATGAATTGGTGCGTCCGCCAATTGCTAATATTGATCAAGGTATTTTGGTATTTTCTGTAAAAGAGCCCAATTTCAATACCATTTTACTGGATCGCTTTTTAGTTGTGTTAGAATCATTCCATGTACATCCTATTATTTGTTTAACAAAAATGGATCTGCTAGAAAATGACGAACGTGCGGAATTACAAAATTATATAGCAGATTATGAAAGCATGGGCTATACAGTTTTGCAAACATATAAAGATGAAGAAGAATTAGTTGAACGATTACGTCCTATTTTAAAGGAAAAAACCACTGTTTTAGCTGGCCAATCAGGTGTTGGGAAATCAACCTTGCTCAATACACTCATTCCAGAGTTGAACTTAAAAACTGATATTATATCCCAAAGCTTAGGACGAGGAAAACATACCACTCGTCATGTCGAATTGATAGAGGTCTGTGATGGTTTATTGGCAGATACGCCTGGATTTAGTTCCTTTGATTTTGACGAAATTGATAAAGAAGAATTAGGTGTATGTTTTCCTGAAATGGCTAGAGTAGCGGATAATTGTAAATTCAGAGGATGCTTACACTTGAAAGAGCCCAAATGTGCAGTAAAGGCAGCAGTAGAATCAGGAGAAATTCGGGACTACCGCTACAAGCATTATGAACAATTTATGCAAGAAATTATGGATCGAAAGCCGAGGTATTAATGATGATACAAATAGCACCATCAATTTTAGCAGCGAATTTTGCAAAGTTAGGTGAAGAAGTAAAAGAAGTAGAACAAGCAGGTGCACAACTTATTCATATTGATGTAATGGATGGTCACTTTGTACCGAATATTTCATTTGGCTCCATCGTATTAGATGCTATCCGTCCATTAACAAAATTACCATTAGATGTGCATTTAATGATAGAAAATCCAGATCTATATATTGAACAGTTCGCAAAAGCTGGAGCAGACTATATTACAGTACATGTAGAAGCATGCCGTCATTTACATCGAACAATTCAATTAATCCGTTCTTATGGTGTAAAAGCTGGTGTCGTATTAAATCCACATACACCGATAGAGTCTATACAACACGTTTTAGAAGATATCGATATGGTATTATTAATGACTGTAAATCCAGGGTTCGGTGGACAAAAGTTTATCCATTCTGTTGTGCCTAAAATAGAAGCATTATCAGCAATTATTAAAGAGAGAGGCTTAGCTATTGCCATTGAAATTGATGGTGGTATTACTGCTGAAACAATTGTTCCATGTGCACAGGCTGGAGCGACTATTTTTGTAGCAGGATCAGCCATCTATAGTAAAGAGGATCGAACAGCTGCCCTTCAAGAGATTTTATTGGCTGGCGAGGCAGCGATTAAAGGATGACGACAGTCGTTGTTTGTGCAGGTGGTCCAAAAAATGAGCTTTGTTCATTTTCGTCATTTCAGCAACAACAGGATGTTGTGTTTATCGGGGCAGATCGTGGCGCTTTATATTTAATTGAGCAGGGAATTACTCCTCATGCCATTGTTGGTGATTTTGATTCTTTAACAGATGAAGAATATCGACAAGTGATGGCACAAACCAATGATCAACAACGTTTTCAAGAAGAGAAAAATGAAACAGACACGGACTTAGCTTTGCTCAAAGCCTATACGTATGAACCGCAAGAAATTGTTTTGACAGGTGTGACGGGTGGGCGTTTAGATCATTATGAGGCAGCCGTTCGTTCCATTTATCGATTACAAAAGGAGCGTCCTCAAATTGAGCTAAAGATTATCAATCACTCAAATATGTTGCAATTTTTACTACCAGGTACACATACCATTTATGCAGATGATCGATACCGATACTTGTCTTTTTTCGCTCACGAGGAGCCTATTCAAGATGTAACATTACGACAAGTAAAATATGAAACAACGAATGAGGAAATTTCTTTAGGAACATCTCGATTTACAAGTAATGAAATAATAGGAACTTCAGGGTCTATATCTTTCTCACAAGGCATATGTTTAATGATAAGAAGCATAGATTAGCGTAAGGGGGAGAGAGTCCTGAAAGTATATACGTTCCAATTGCCGAAATTCGTGAGTAGTATCACGCGTACGTGTATTAACCTATTTAAAAAAGATAAGAAAGTAAAAAAATCCGACTAATGTTAGTCGGATTTTTTTACTTTCTTATAGAATACTAATCAAAGAAAAAAATCGATTGCGCTCAATGCGAAATCGATTTTTTAGAAGCAGCGATTAAACGCGCTCGATTTTACCTGATTTTAATGCACGAGCAGAAACCCATACACGTTTTGGTTTACCGTCAACTAAGATACGAACTTTTTGAAGGTTAGCACCCCAAGTACGTTTGTTAGCGTTCATAGCGTGGGAACGGTTGTTACCAGTACGAGCTTTACGTCCAGTGATTACACATTGTTTTGGCATGTTGTATTCCCTCCTTACTGTTGATGCTGAAAGATTATTATTTCAGTTCGGTATTTCACATACCATAATAATTTAACATACGATGGCGTTCAGTGCAACAGTTTTCACATAACCTTTCAAGAAAAAAACCTTTACAGACATAAAACAGTGACGAAAAAGTAGGGAAACTTTTTCGGTAGCCGTTCTCCTATCCTTTTCCTCGATAACCAAGTTTCGTCGATACACGTCTACCAGTATCAACTAAACGCTTAATTAATGTATTAATATGATCTTGAGAGACATTAAAGCTCACAAAACCAATACTGACTGCGCCTATCACTTCACCAAAACCATCTAAAACAGAGACAGCAATGGAGGATGTACCTGCAGTTCTTTCTCCATGACTTATTGCATAGCCTTGTTGTCGAATTTGTTGAAGCTGCTCCTCTAATTCGGCCATTTCATCTTTATCTACAAGTTGTTCTAAAATTTCCTTTGATTGTGCCTTTGACATGGAGGCAAGTATGGCTTTATTGGCCGCACCGATATGCATGGGTATACGAATCCCCAACTGATCATAAATACGAATCGGATTTGCTGCACTGTCTATCCGTTCTATAATAATCGTATCTAATCCAGCTGGTTTACTTAAATAAACGCTTTCTTCAACCTCTCTGGCTAATCGTTCTAACTCAGGTCTGATTTTGCTAATATAATCCATCGTATCATACACCTGTAAGCCAAGCTCCATCCATATAGTTCCAAGCCGATAATGTTTGGTCTGCTCATCTTGCTCAATCATCCCTTGTTTAATCATGGCTTTTAAAATTCTATGTAAAGTACTTAGCGGTAAATCGCATTTAGTAGAAAGCTCTGAAATGGACAAGCTACTGTCGTTTGCATCAGCAGCTAAAACCTTCGCAATCGTCATTGCCCGTTCTAATAATTGCATTTGTCCCACCTCCCTTCTTCCTATTTTATTTTTATTCTCCATCTACGTCTAGTTCCAATATCCTCGAACGGATTAGTAGTCTAAACAAAAGCTGTATTTTTATTTAAGACAAGTACAAAAGGGTTCTTTAAGTGTATTTGCATAAATACTAATATAACTTTTTCTCCGAGAGTGCATGCAATATAGATTAAAAGAAAAATAAAAGTTTTCTAAATATATTGACAGTATAGCATAAAACGAATATATTCTTCATATAAACTTTCCTCTTAACGGAAACGTTTTCCACTACACGGAAATGAGGTGAAAGGAATGCATTATTGTTCATCAATGTATGCACCTTTGAAACACGTTATAGTAAAAGATCCAAAAGATGCTTTCCGAAGTCAGAAACATCTTAGTGATGAATGGAAAACATTTAACTACTTATCTGAGCCTAATTATGAAGAAGCTCTAAGTGAATATGCTGAATTTATTGGGATTCTTGAAAAGTATGTTGAGACTATTGATTATTTGCCAATAGCAGATGAAGTAGGATTAGATTCGCTCTACGCACATGATCCAGTTAAATTCACACCAAATGGTGCCATTATACTGAAGTCTGGCAAAAAATTAAGACAACCAGAAGCGGCAGTATACAAGGACTTTTTACAGGAAAAAGGTATTCCAGTCATTGGTGAACTTACAGGTGAGGCGGTTTCAGACGGTGGAGATATTGTTTGGCTAGATGATCGAACGCTCGTAGTGGGGAGAGGTTATCGTACAAACGATGAAGCCATTCGTCAGTTAAAGGAAATGACAGCCGATATGGTAGATGAATTTATAGTTGTACAGCTACCACATGATCTAGGTGAAGCTGAGTGTTTACATTTAATGTCTTTCATAAGTATGGTAGACCGAGATTTAGCTGTTGTGCATTCGCGCCTAATGCCAGTATTTTTCAGACAGCTGCTAATTGAGCGTGGCATCCAGCTAGTAGAAGTCCCGAAGGATGAATATGATGCGCTAGGCTGTAATGTGTTAGCGCTTGCACCAAGGGTATGTGTGATTCCTCAAGGCAACAAAGAAACAAAGCAACAGCTACTTGATGCTGGAGCAACTGTGTATGAATATAAAGGCGATGAAATTACTGTTAAAGGAACTGGTGGGCCAACATGTTTAACTTGCCCAGTAGTAAGAGGATAAAGGAGAAGATGAATATGTTCAAAAATGTAATTGTCAAAAATCCAGGAAATAGTTTTGTAAACGGTTTAACAACTAGTGATTTAGGGAAGCCCATTTTAGAAAAATTGTTTGAACAGCATGAAAACTATGTAGAGGCTTTAAAAAAATGTGGTGTTGAGGTCACTCAATTACCAGCGAATGAAGCATTTCCAGATTCAACATTTGTAGAGGATACAGCCGTATTAACACCTGAGTTTGCTATTATATCGAATCCTGGAGCAGTAGCTCGTAACCGTGAAATTGAAGAAATTGAACCAGCTGTAAAGCAATTCTATGAAAAAATTTACTATATTAAAGGTTCTGGAACACTTGATGGTGGAGATGTATTACAGGCAGAGAAAAAGTTTTACGTAGGGATTTCAGATCGCACAAATGAAGAAGGAGCGCAGCAATTTAAAGAAATTGTTGAGCAAGAGGGTTATGAGGCAACTATTATCCCATTAAAAGAGTTCTTCCATCTAAAAACAGGAATTGCCTATGTTGGGGAAAATCGCATGGTGCTAGCTGGTGAGTTTGTCGACCACCCTGCATTTGAATCTTACGATAAAATCATAATTCCTAAAGAAGATGAATATTCAGCTAACTGTATTCAAGTAAATGATTATATTATTATTCCAGCTGGCTATCCAGAAACAAATCGTAAACTACTGGATCTAGGCTATCAAACAATTGAACTTGATATGTCTGAATTCAGAAAACATGATGGTGGCTTAAGCTGTTTATCATTACGTTTTTAAGTAATTCTAACAATACCCAATCAATTTAAAAGAGAAAATTGATTGGGTACTTTCATTCTATAAATATCAGAAAATTTAATATTTTTACATTATATGGGAAGTAGGGATGGATGTTGAATAAAGGGGATCAGCTTCACACTAATCAATTAAAACGTTCGATGAAAAGCCGTCACTTGTTAATGCTTTCACTTGGAGGTGTTATTGGAACAGGTTTATTTTTAAATGTAGGCTATACCATTAATCAGGCAGGCCCAGGAGGCGCGCTTATTGGCTACTTGTTTGGTGGCTTAATTTTGTTTATGGTCATGAACTGTCTTGGAGAATTGGCTGTTTACATGCCTGTTACAGGCTCCTTCCAAACATACGCAACACGTTTCATTAGTCCTTCAGCTGGTTTTTCATTAGGTTGGATGTATTTTGTCGGTTCTGCTGCCACAGCTGGTGTTGAATTTACGGCTGCAGGCATTTTAATGCAGCATTGGTTTCCAAGTGTACCAATTTGGATATGGTGTGCTGTGTTTATGGTTCTTTTATTTGTCTTAAATGCTTTAACAACGAAGGGCTTTGCTGAAGCGGAATTCTGGTTTGCTAGTATAAAAGTTGTTGCAGTGATTGCATTTATCATTATTGGTGGTGCAGCAATCTTTGGTTTAATTCCATTAGCAGATCGTCCAACTCCACATCTCACAAATTTAGCACCTTCTGGCTTATTCCCAGCAGGTATTACGATTATTTTTGTCACAATGATGAATGTTATTTTTTCTTATCAGGGATCAGAGCTGGTTGGAATTGCAGCAGGGGAGACCGAGAACCCTGAAAAAAATATTCCAAGAGCGATTCGTACAATTCTTTTCAGAATCATCGTTTTCTATATTGCTTCCATTATTGTATTGTCAGCAATATTCCCAGCATCAGAGCTTGGTCTTATGGAGAGTCCATTTGTCACGTTAATGAATTTAGCTGGTGTGCCTTATGCAGCTGGCATCATGAACTTTGTTATTTTGACGGCTATTTTATCAGTTGGTAATTCATGCTTATATGCATCAACACGTTTATTATTTTCTATGTCACAAGAGGGGATGGCACCCAAATTATTTGGTCGATTAACGAAAAATAAAGTACCATTAAATGCGCTTATTTTTACAATGGTATTCTCGCTCTTATCATTGTTAACAAGTGTAATGGAAGCTGATGCTGTATTTGTATTACTAATGTCGGTAGCTGGAATATCTGTCACAATTTCATGGATGGGAATTTGTGCTTCTCAATTAATGTTCCGCTATCGCTATGTCAAGTCTGGAGGAAATGTGGCTGATCTAAAATTTAAGACACCATTATTTCCACTGATTCCAGTATTTTGTATAATCTTCTGTGTATTTATTTTAGCATTTTTAGCGTTTGATCCAACACAAAGGATTGGTTTACTGTACGGGATTGGCTTCTTTATTGCCTGTATGATCTTTTATCAATTGAAATTAAAAAAAGTGGCAACTGCTGCTACAGATAGCAAAAATGAAGAAACACTAGAAGTTCGTTAATAGAATCTCTAACGAATGGGAGTTAAAGGAGAATTTTTATGAATACTTTTATGTGGGATACACCCGAAAAATTACGTGCCCTCTTATGTGAACTTGTGAGCTGGGAAAGCAGAACATTAACGAAGGGTGAAAATGAATTTGCCTTTCGCTTAAAAGATAAATTGTTAACGCTTCCATATTTTGATAAACACCCGGAATTGATTGAATTACATGATGCAGGACTTGGCAGAAACGCGGTTACAGCCTTCTATAAGCATCCAACGGCAACGGAAACGGTTGTATTAATTAGCCACTTTGATACCGTGCATACGGAGGAATATGGTGAACTAGAGCCGTTAGCCTTTTATCCGGAAGAGCTAACGAAAAAGCTACTGGAGCCTAAATACCTAAAAGACTTACCAGAGGCAGCTCGCATTGATTTGGAGTCAGGGAATTATTTATTTGGTCGCGGCACAATGGATATGAAAATGGGTCTTGCCTTACACATGCAGTTAATTGAAAAGGCAAGCTTTGAGCAATGGCCGATTAATTTGATTTTAACAACTGTTCCTGATGAGGAAGTCAACTCTGCTGGTATGAGAGCGGCTGTTGTGGAACTGGTGAGACTGCGTGAACAGCATGGTTTATCCTATCAATTATTTTTAAATAGTGAGCCTTCCTTTTCACAAGGGCCATCGGATACGAATGAATATATCTATTCAGGCACAATTGGTAAAATCATGCCTGCTGCCTTGTTCTATGGAAAAGAGACACATGTGGGTGAACCATTAAAAGGGATGACGGCTACCTTTATCGCCTCCTATATGACACAGCATATGGAGTGGAACCCGCTTTTCCGTGAAACAGATTTAGGTGAAAGCACGCCACTACCCGTATCGCTACAGTTAAAAGATTTGAAAATGGAGTATTCTACACAAACACCGTATCGTGCTGCGGCACTTTACAATGTCTTTTTGTTAAAACGGACAGCTGCAGAAGTGATGGCTATTTTTGAGGAAGTTGCGTTACAGGCAATGGCTGCTTGCAATGCGCACTATCAGGACATTTGTACACGAGAAAATGTGCAGGGTGTGGGCAAAGTAAAGGTCTTGCGCTACGAGGCATTATTGGAACATGCGATCCATAAATTAGGGGCTGAGGAAGTACAAGCGATTAAGCAGCAGGTTCTGCAACATAGTGCATGGGATGATCGTGAAAAGTCCATTCGCATTGTGGATCAGCTCATGATTCGCTGTCAGGAACTAGCACCCGCAACAGTCTTGTTATATGCGCCACCTTACTACCCAGCCATTAATTCATCCAATCACCCATTAGTGAAACAGTCGATTGAATTAATGAAGCAAACAGCTCGGACATTTGATATTGAGGTGGAGCAGATCCACTACTTTAACGGCATTTGTGATTTAAGCTATGTCAACTATTCAGATGCATCCAATGAGTGGCTAGCATTTGAGCGGAACACACCAGTATGGGGCGACACGTATCATATTCCATTCAAAGAAATGGCGGCATTACAAGGCCCTGTATTAAATGTCGGTCCATTTGGTAAAGATGCCCATCAAAAAACAGAACGATTGCATGTGGATAGTGCGTTTAAAGAAATGCCTGTTATGATCGATACGCTTATTAAAAGTCTATTTTAGCCAGATAAATTTTTTGATATTTAATTGAATACAATGTAAAAAGTTGATGCTATAAAGGTATCAACTTTTTTATTTACCAGAAAAATTTAGATTGACTTGTATTTTTCATTATCATGACGATACATATAGGACATTATAATTATTTGAAAGTGGACATGAGGAGCGAGCATGATGGAAAATCAAGAAAAAATAGCTTTTTCTATTCGTGAAGAAATGGTTCAGTCGAATTTAAAAGGGATGAGAATGGTTGCTTGGACACTCATGTATGTATCAGCCATTATTTCGATTATTCATTATGGAGAGGTTTTCTTTATTAAGGCAGAAAGAGCTATGGTCCCCGTCTATATTGCTATTCATATCGCCATGTTTTATATAGATGTAGCAGTATTATTGTTTATCCGAGAAAAGCGAATTCATATTACGCCTTTAACTATACAGAAGTATGAACGATTGGTTGTTGTTTATATTTACACAATAATGCTATTGATTACTGCTATATCGGTATTGGATGTTTACTTTTTCCGCCATGCAGCATTGTATGAGGTGATTTTGATCATCATTTGTACAGTATTCGCATTACCTTTACGTAAAATTGTCTGGATTATTTTGCTTTCTGCATCAGCGATTATTGCGAGTGTGTATATGAGTGCTGGAATATCGAGTGAGAATATAAAAATCATATTACCGATGTCACTATTAATACCTATTGGTGTAATGATTCAATATCAGACCTATAAGGTTCGTAAACAAATCCATACCCAGCATATTTTATTGAATGAGGAAATGACCAAAACGAAACGACTATCAGAATTGTTGGCTACTAAAAATAATGAATTAGCAGAGCAAGCATTAAAAGATTCTTTAACGAATCTACCTAATCGACGTGCATTTAATCAAAAATTGAATAAAATAGGACATCAACTTCATCTAACGCAATCTTTCACAGTCATAATGATTGATATTGATTGCTTTAAAAAATTTAATGATTATTATGGACATTTACAGGGAGATGATGCAATTGTCAAAGTCGCATCCCTGTTGGATGAAATTGCAGGGAAGTATAATGCATTCGTTGCCCGTTGGGGAGGCGAGGAATTTGTGATGATAAGTCAGCATACTCACAAGTTTGCTGAACCTGTTTGTGAAGAAATTTTAGAAGAAGTTCGAGAACTTAATATTCCGCATATACAATCTACTATTGCCCAACATGTTACAGTCAGTATTGGAATGTGTCATGCTAAAATCACAAAGTATGAGCAATTACAATCATGTTGTGAATTAGCTGACCAAGCGCTGTATCTAGCTAAGCAAAACGGACGAAACAACTATTATCGTAAAATGGCAATTTTTGATGAAGAAGCAAATGCGTCTATTTGAAGTCAGAAAACGTTGCTACGAAGCCTTTCAATACCCCCTTAGGTTGCTTAAATTATAACGAAAGTGTTACAATATAGTTTAGTCAAAAAGAGCCAAGGGGGCATTTCTATGTCAATTGAATTAAACAATGAATTCGGCCAAATTGATATTTCAACAGATGTACTTGCACAAATTGCTGGTGGAGCTGCTGTAGAATGCTACGGTATTGTTGGCATGGCATCTAAACATCAAATTCGTGATGGTCTAACTGATATTTTACGTAAAGAAAACTTCGCAAAAGGTGTTGTAATTCGACAACAGGACGACGATTTACATATAGATATGTACATTATTGTTAGTTACGGGACAAAAATTTCGGAAGTTGCTTATCAAGTACAATCGAAAGTGAAATATACAGTAGATAAAACATTAGGTATGAGCGTAAAATCTGTCAATATCTTTGTACAGGGCGTTCGTGTAGCGAATTAAGAGGAGGAACTAAATCGAATGCAGTCTTTAGACGGTATAAAGTTTGCTGAAATGGTACAAATGGGTGCGCATCACCTTTACCAAAATGCAAATTATGTAGATTCATTAAATGTTTTCCCCGTTCCAGATGGTGATACAGGTACAAATATGAACTTATCGATGACATCTGGTGCTAAGGAAACAGAGCATGCTGCTTCAGAGCATATTGGTAAAACAGCACAGGCATTATCAAAAGGCTTGTTAATGGGTGCGCGTGGGAATTCAGGCGTTATTCTATCTCAATTATTCCGTGGTTTTGGGAAGTTTATTGAAAAAGAGTCAACAATTGATGCAAAGGGCTTTGCAGGAGCCTTCCAAGCAGGTGTTGATACGGCATATAAAGCTGTTATGAAGCCAGTAGAAGGAACGATATTAACAGTGGCACGTGAAGCTGCAAAAAAAGGTGTAGAAGTAGCAGAAACTGAAAACGATATCATTGCCGTAATGGAAGCTTTTACAGCAGAGGCAAAGGCATCGTTGGATCGCACACCTGACCTACTGCCTGTTTTAAAAGAGGTCGGTGTGGTAGATAGTGGTGGTCAGGGCTTACTATTTGTGTATGAAGGGTTTTTAGCTTCCTTGAAGGGTGAGGCTCTCCCTGAGAAAAATGATGCGACGCTCGATGATTTAATCAATGCAGAACATCATAGAGCGCAAGATTTCATGAACACTGCCGATATTGAATTTGGCTACTGTACAGAAATAATGGTACGCTTAGAGGAAGGAAAAGAACCTTTTGATGAGGAACAATTCCGTAATGAATTAAATCCTTTGGGGGATTCTTTACTTGTGATTTCGGATGAGGAAATTGCGAAAGTTCATATCCATTCCGAGCAACCAGGTTCTGTTCTATCGATTGGACAAAAATACGGTAGTCTTATAAAAATTAAAGTGGATAATATGCGTGAGCAGCATTCAGCAATCGTTGGTGAAGAACATAAAGCGCCAACGCCTGCCAAAAAAGTAGAAAAACATCCATATGCTATTGTCACGATTGCTATGGGTGAGGGTGTGGCAGAATTATTGCGCTCTATCGGTGCTTCCTATGTCATTGAAGGCGGGCAAACAATGAATCCTTCGACTGAAGATATCGTGAAAGCTGTACAAGAAATTGGAGCAGAGAAAGTATTAATCTTACCGAATAATAAAAATATAGTAATGGCAGCGGAGCAAGCAGTTGAACTATTAGAAATTGATGCAGCAGTTGTCCCTACTAAGACAATTCCTCAAGGAATGGCAGCGATTTTAGCGTTTAATCCAGAGGCGGCTGTTGATGCAAATAAAAAGACCATGTCAGAAGCATTTGCGAACGTGAAGACAGGTCAAGTTACCTATGCAGTGCGTGATACATCTATTGATGGTGTTGAAATCCATAAAGATGATTATATGGCATTGGCAGAAGGAAAAATTGTTCTTTCTACACCAGCACTAAAGGATGCAGCTGAAAAAGTAATCATGGATTTAGTCGATGAAGATGCTGAGATTGTTACAGTGATCTATGGTGAAGATACAACTGAACAAGCTGCTTCAGAGTTGGTAGCCTTCATTGAAGAGAACTATCCAGATGTAGAAGTTGAATTATTTGATGGAAAACAAGGGTTATATCCATATATTATTTCAGTAGAATAATTACATGCTACTTTGCAATTCCGTAAAGAAAGCAGTGCACAAAACGTGTACTGCTTTTGTTTATGCTACAAAGAGAATGATGGGTTAAATTTATTAAAAACGTACTAAATATGAAGAATTCAATGTACGTACCCACAGGATATAAAATTTGGAAATATTGGAATGTCAACGCTTTAGTAGTTGTGTATATATGGTGCGGACAAAAAATAAGCATATATATTTACTATAAATTATAGTAGTGGTAATTTTCTGAAAGTTGATAAATTAAATGCTTTACTTTTATAGTAACTATCAAGCATGATATAAATAAAAATAAATATTATTATACGAATAGAATAGAGGGGTGTTTGTATGAAGTTTACTTCAGTATTTGATATTATTGGACCAGTCATGATTGGGCCTTCCTCCTCTCATACGGCAGGTGCAGCTCGTATCGGGCGTGTAGCAAGGGATTTATTTGGTAGACAACCTAAATGGGCAAAAATTCATTTATATGGATCATTTGCAGAAACGTATAGAGGGCATGGTACAGATGTTGCGATTGTGGGAGGCTTATTAAATTACGATACATTTGATGATCGTATTAAAACAGCATTTGAAGATGCCAAAAAAGCAGGATTAGAATATGAATTTATTCCTGAAACAGCTAATACGGAGCATCCAAATACGGCTCGACTTGTCATTGGGGACGATGAAGGGGAAATGTCAGTAGTCGGTATTTCGATTGGTGGCGGGAAAATTGAAGTCAGTGAAGTCAATGGCTTTAAGTTGCGTTTAACTGGTGGCATGCCAGCTATTCTTGTTGTACATGACGATCGTGCTGGCTGTATTGCCAATGTAGCCAATTGCTTAGCGATGCATGAAGTCAACATTGGGCATATGGAGGTGTCACGTATCGAACGTGGTTTAACTGCTCTAATGGTGATTGAAATTGACCAAAACATTGAGGATAAGGTGCTGCAGCAAATATCCTTAATTCCACATATTACAAAGGTTTCTAAAATTAATAACTAAGGGGGTGTCCCGTAATGGACGTTTTATTTCATAATGTTCGTGAGCTTGTTGAACGAGCAGAGCAAGAAGGAAAATTAATATCAGAAATTATGATCGAACAGGAAATATTGATAACTGGCAGAACTCGTGAAGAAATCATCCAGCAAATGGATCGAAATCTAACAGTGATGGAAGAAGCAATTGAACGCGGATTACAAGGTGTGCAGTCAGTAACAGGTTTAACTGGTGGGGATGCCGTATTGCTTCAAAATTATATTAAACAAGGAAAGTCACTAGCAGGTGATTTATTATTAGATGCAGTAAGTAAAGCGGTTGCAACAAATGAAGTAAATGCTGCAATGGGCACAATATGTGCAACGCCAACAGCAGGTTCGGCAGGTGTTGTACCAGGAACGCTTTTTGCTGTAAAAAACAAACTAAATCCAACTCGTGAGCAAATGATTCGTTATTTATTTACGTCAGGAGCATTTGGATTTGTGGTAGCAAATAATGCTTCCATTTCTGGGGCTGCTGGCGGTTGTCAGGCAGAGGTTGGTTCAGCCGCAGGTATGGCTGCTGCTGCTATTGTTGAGATGGCTGGAGGCACACCACAGCAATGTTCAGAAGCGTTTGCCATTACACTAAAAAATATGCTAGGACTTGTCTGTGACCCAGTAGCAGGTTTAGTTGAAGTACCATGTGTCAAACGTAATGCCATGGGTGCATCTAACTCCCTTGTAGCGGCGGATATGGCGCTTGCAGGTGTAACGAGTCGTATTCCATGTGATGAAGTAATTGGCGCAATGTATCGCATTGGACAATCGATGAGTCCAAATCTTAAAGAGACCGCACGAGGTGGTCTAGCGGCAACACCAACAGGAAAGGCTATTAGTAAAGCTATTCTTGAAAACGGTGGCTTACAAAGCATTAAAGCACTTCAATAAAAATGAAGAAACATGCTATCTGAATAGGTAGCATGTTTTTATGTTGGTTGATAACTTAATGGAAAGAAAAACCCTCTAACGTACATCGTCGTTTTATGTATAATTAAATTTTAATAAGTGAAATCTTAATTGATAGCAGGGGCGTGAATAGAGATGGATTTGCGTAATTTGAAAACGTTTCATGTTGTTTCAACTTACCTCAACTTTACAAAAGCGGCTCAAATTTTAAATTATAGCCAGCCTACAATTAGCCAGCAGATTAAAGCGTTAGAGGAAGAGTTAGGACATATCTTAATTAATCGAATGGGCAAAAAAATGTTTCTTTCTCAAGTAGGAAAAATAGTAAAGGAACATACAGATCGATTATTTGGGATTATGGAAGAAATGGAACAGGATTTGAAGAATTTCGAAAAACCCTTTGGCCATTTGACAATCGCTGCGCCAGAATTTTATTGTGGCTATTATTTATCACATATTATTGGCTCGTATTTAAAACTGTACCCTCAGGTAAACTTAAAACTTCTTTGTGCCAATAGTAAAGAAACAGCTAAACTTGTGAGTTCAAATCAAGCAGATATAGGTTTTGTAGCTGGCTATCCTAGTTACGCTGGTGTAGAGGGGATATTATTGGAAGAAGAGGATTTAGTGTTGGTTGGAAATCCGCTTATTGTAAAAGACCGTACTGTGCAGGAAATATTCGATCATTTTCCCTTTATAACCTATGGTATGGATGACTCTATTGTCAGTTGCCTTCAAGAAATTCAGTGTAAGCCCCAAACAATAGTGGAATTTGGAAGCGAGGAAGCAATTAAACGAGCGGTAATGGAGCAAGTAGGTCTAGCCTTGCTGAGTGATATTATTATTCAAAAAGAGGTAAGCAAAGGAAGTCTTCAAGTTCTTTACCGATTTCCTAAAAAGTTACCTACTTATTTAATCTTTCCTCAAAATGCTAAAACATTTAGTAATGTAAGTACTTTTATTGATTTAGTCAAAGATACATGGAAAACAATTTAAAAGGTTTGTATATGAAAAGAATGTTGCATCCTGGTGAAATCGCAGGAATGAACGTTCTTTTTTATTTGTAATTTTTTTGATGTATTCCGATGAATTATATGTAAATTTATCAATAGTAACTATTCGAAATAGTAATTTTTTATTTATTTTTTTATCAATTACAATGAATAAGACGGAAATTTCAAAAAAAGGGGATGGCTTTTTATGGTGGAGAGATACGATATGCATTGATAGTGCTAATAAAAATTTGTTTTGATCACTGATTCAACTAAGGAGGATGGCGGATGAGTAAATTTATAGCTAATAAAGAAATAGAGCAACAAAAAGGAATTAATGTTAATGTGTTAATCTTTTGCCTTATTGTCGTATCATCCATTTTAACGTATTTTATTCCAGCTGGTTCATTTCAACGGGAAGAAGTTAATGGACGTCAAGTGATTCAACCTGGGACATTTAGTTTTACAGAAATGAACCCTATTGGATTTTTAGATATTTTTAGCAGTGTTCATTCTGGCATGATGCAAGGGGCAAGTATTATTTTCTTTGTATTGATTGTGGGAGGTACCTTTGGGATACTATCAGCCACAGGGGCGTTGGAATCCTTTATCGCTATGCTATCCGTAAAAATGGCTAAACGTGAAATGTTAATAATACCAGTATTGATGTTGTTTTTCGCCTGTGCTGGGTCATTAATGGGGATGTCTGATGAAACGATTGTGTATGTAGGGATTCTTGCACCGCTTGCTGTTGCCCTAGGTTTTGATGCAATTACGGGTTTTGCTATTGTTATTCTAGGTGCATCTGTCGGATTTTCGGCAGCTGTTATGAATCCGTTTACAGTAGGAATAGCGCAAGAGATTGCGGGCTTGCCATTATTTTCAGGAATTGCTTTTCGAATTGTAATTTTTATTGTCTTATACACAGTAGCAACAATATATGTATATCGCTACGCAAGAAAAGTGAAGAACAATCCCAAAATAGGGTTTTATGGGAATTTCCGCAATGAGGATGGTGGTTTCGTACAGGGAAACTCGAAAATGGAAATAAGACATAAGCTTGTTATGGCTACATTTCTATTGAATTTTATCGTGTTGATGTACGGGGTTGTAAAACTAGGTTGGTACATTACTGAAATAGCTGGTTTATTTTTATTGTTTGGTATTTTGATGGGGCTTATTGGCAAACTATCACCTTCGCATATTGCTAATTCATTTATGAAGGGTGCTGGGGATTTAATTGGTGGTGCGCTGATCATTGGATTAGCCCAGTCTATTTTAGTGATTTTCAATAACTCAGGATTAATTGATACAATCCTCTTTTACACGTCTGCATTGCTTGATTCAGTTCCACCTGTACTAAATGCAGTAGGGATGTTTATCTTCCAGTTATTTTTAAACTTTTTAGTACCATCAGGAAGTGGACAGGCTGCCTTAACAATGCCGATTATGGCACCTTTATCAGATATGATTGGCGTTACAAGACAGACAGCTGTACTTGCCTATCAATTTGGAGATGGTATGTCGAATATTATTTTCCCTACAGTAGGTTTTTTAATGGCGGGATTATCAATTGCGGGTATTCCTTGGGGTAAATGGATAAAATGGATTTTTCCGTTTATGCTTATTCAAGTAACAGTTGCTGTAATATCGCTCATTATTGCGCAAATCATACAATATGGACCTTTCTAAAGGAGTTTTAACAATGGAAATAATGAATATAAAAAAATTAGCAGAAAAGGCAATAGAGGATCGTCGTCATCTGCACCAATACCCAGAGCTTTCTGGTCAAGAATACGAAACAAGTGAGTTTATTCGCCAAAGACTAGAGGCGTTAGATATAGAAATTCTAGATTACGAACCTCCAGGTGTAGTGGCATTTATAAAAGGGACAAAGGGAACAAAGACCATTGCATTACGTGCCGATATAGATGCATTACCTATAGAAGAAGAGGGAGACAAGCCATACATTTCTCACAAGCAAGGTATTGCTCATATGTGTGGCCATGATGGTCATACTGCGATTTTATTAGCAGTTGCAACATGGATAAGCTTAAATAGGGAGAAAATCGAGCCGAATATCAAGCTTATATTTCAATCGGCAGAGGAAATCACCCCAAGTGGAGCTGATTTATTAATTCAAAAAGGTGTGTTGGAAGATGTAGATGCTATTTTTGGCATTCACCTATGGCAAGGTTTAGAGAAAGGTAAGATTGGTTTAACACATGGACCAATGATGGCTTCTATTGATGATTTTGAAATTATAATTCAAGGGTATGGCGGGCATGGATCAATGCCACATGAAACAATTGATCCTATTTATATAGCTAGCCATTTAATGCAAGCTTTTCAAAGCATCATAAGTAGAAATGTCAATCCTATCGATGCCGGTGTCATTACAGTAGGTAATATACAAGCGGGGACTACCTATAATATTATTCCTGATACGGCAAAATTAATTGGAACGATCAGAGCGTTGACACCGAACACTGTAAAAATCATTAAAACGAAAATGGTAAGTTTAACAGAGGGAATTTGTCGAGCATTTGGAGCAGAGGGAAAAATCGATTTTATTTTAGGAACACCTCCGCTCATCAATGATCCGACACAATCACGAATTATTGAATCGATTGTACGGGAACAATTCGGAGATACTGCATTTAAGGTAGTTGAACCAGTCATGGGTGGAGAAGATTTTTCTTATTATTTACAACATAAGCCTGGAGCATTTGTTTTTGTAGGTATGGGTGGTGAAAAAAGCCAATATCCACATCATCATCCACGATTTGATGTAGATGAAGATGTTTTCCCTGACGCAATTCAACTATTTATAAACATTATCTTGCAACATAAATAATCAGACTAATTTTACGGAAAGGAGCTATACATCGTGATAAAAAAGATTGAAGTGTTTGCAGCACGTTTACAATTAAAGGAACCATTCATTATTTCGTATGTTCATTTAGATGATATGCCAACTATTCTTACCAGAATAGAGACGGATGAGGGGGTAGTTGGCTGGGGCGAAGCTGTGCCTGATCAAAATGTGACTGGTGAAACTTGGGAGAGTACGTATCACGTTATTAAACATGAATTAGCCCCATTATTGATTAATGAAGATCCATTTGCAGTAGAGCGTATTCATAAAAAGTTTAATGAAAAAATTGATGGAGTCCCTTCAGCAAAAGCAGCATTGGACATTGCACTCTATGATTTGATGGGGAAAATGACTGGTCAACCTGTTTATCAATTAATTGGTGGAAAAGCACATGAGGAATTACAGGTGCCAAGAGTGATTAGTATTAAAAGTCCAGAAGAAATGGCTAAAGATGCAAGTGAATTTGTAAAATCGGGTTTCCGTAATATTAAAATTAAGGTTGGTACAAATGCTGAAATAGATATTGCTCGTATTCGTGCGGTAAGAGAAGCAATAGGGGATGAGGTGCAACTGCGGGTAGATGCCAATCAAGGTTGGAATAGAATGGAGACATTAAAAGTAATAAGAGAAACTACAGCTTGTCATGTAGACTGGTACGAGCAACCTGTAAAAGCACATGATTTAAGAGCGTTAAAAGAAATCAGAGCCCTTTCTCCTTGTAGTATTATGGTAGATGAGGGTGTTCATAATATTTATGATTTAGTCGATGTCATAGAAATGCGTGCTGCGGATATGCTAAATATAAAATTAATGAAATCAGGTGGAATCTATCCAGCTCTAGCTCTAGCAAGTCTGGCAGAGGCTGCAGAGATGCCTTGTCAAGTAGGCTCTATGGTGGAATCAGCAATCGGAACAATGGCTGGGGCACACCTAGCGATTAGTAAGTCGATTATCCATACAAACGAGATGGTTGGGCCATTAATGTTTGTAAAAGATGTGGCAAATGTTACATACTATAAAGACATCCTACAGTTAAGCCATAAAGCTGGATTAGGAATAGAAGTTGATGAGCAATATGTGAAAGAAATTACATGCTTCTCCTGTGAAATTAAATAATCAAAAATTTAACCCTATCAATCATTGGTAGGGTTTTTGCTTATGTGTAGGGTTAGGGAAATAATTTATGGTACATTAGATAGAGAGAGGGTATAACACTACATAAACAATCAATGAAGGGAGTTGTGGGAGAAGATGACTGAATTATATGGACCCGTCAATGAATTAAAAGGCGTCGGGAAAGAAACAGCAGCACATCTTGAATCACTAGGAATCAATACAATAGCTGATTTATTATGGACGTTCCCACATCGACATGAAGATTTTCGTTTAAAAGATTTAGCGCAAACACCACATAACGAACGAGTGACGGTTGAATGTAAGGTGGAGCGTGAGCCTACAGTTTTGTTTTTAGGTCGTAATAAATCAAGACTTCAAGTAACCGTTTTAGCAGGACGTCATTTAGTGAAAGTCGTATTTTTTAATCAGGGCTATTTAAAGCAAAAGCTTGTACCTGGAGCCATTATTACGGTGACTGGAAAATGGGATCGTGGTAGACAAGTAATCAACGGCACTTCTGTCACATTTGGTCCTAAAACGGATCAAGTAGACTTTGAGCCTGTCTATAGTCTGAAAGGTTTGATCCCACAAAAAAGATTTCGAAAATATATGCGACAAGTGTTAGATGACTGTGGTGCAGTGTTGACAGATACCATTCCACATTATTTACTAGAGTCGTATAAGCTCGTTTCAATAAGAGAGGGCTTGGAGGGTATTCATTTTCCACTGGATGCCGGACATGCTAAACAGGCAAGAAGACGCTTTGCCTATGAGGAGCTATTGAACTTCCAATTGCGTATTCAAGCTTTACGGAAAATAAGGAAGGATAGTGAACACGGTACAGTCATTCAGTTTGATGTGCATAAGTTACGAGACTTTATTGCTTCTTTGCCCTATGAATTGACGAATGCCCAAAAACGCGTGGTGAATGAAATTTGTAAAGATTTGAAGGAACCGCATCGAATGAATCGCTTGCTACAGGGGGATGTAGGTTCAGGGAAAACAGTCGTAGCGGCAATAGGGCTATATGCGGCCGTAACAGCAGGTTTTCAAGGAGCCTTAATGGCACCAACTGAAATATTAGCAGAACAGCACTTGGAGAACTTGAAAGAATGGTTCCAGCCCTTCGGCATTCGTGTTGCACTGTTATCTGGGTCCACTAAAACAAAGGAGCGACGTGTGATATTAGCTGATTTGGCAAATGGGGATCTTGATATTGTCATTGGCACACATGCACTAATCCAGCCAGATGTTGTTTTTCATAAATTAGGCTTTGTCATCACGGATGAACAGCACCGCTTTGGTGTGGAGCAACGTCGTGTTTTGCGAGATAAAGGGGAGAATCCAGATGTGCTCTTTATGACAGCTACCCCGATACCAAGAACACTGGCTATTACGGCATTTGGGGAAATGGATGTATCGATGATTGATGAAATGCCAGCAGGGCGCAAGCAGATTGAAACGCATTGGATGAAGAAAGAACAAATCGGCTCTGTTTTGTCCAAGCTAGAATTAGAGTTAGCGGCTGGAAGACAAGCCTATGCGATTTGCCCGCTTATTGAGGAATCCGATAAGCTTGATGTTCAAAATGCAGTGGAAATTTATGAGCAGCTAGCGACTTATTTTAAAGATCGTTATCAGGTCGGTTTAATGCATGGGCGTTTATCAGCCGATGAAAAAGATGCTGTTATGCGGGCTTTTAGTGAAGGAACCATTCAGGTTTTAGTTTCTACAACCGTTGTGGAGGTAGGTGTGAATGTGCCGAATGCTACCTTTATGATTGTCTATGATGCTGAACGCTTTGGCTTAGCGCAGTTGCATCAGCTTCGAGGGCGTGTTGGGCGTGGAGAGCATCAATCCTACTGTATTTTACTTGCTGATCCTAAGTCTGATGAGGGGAAAGAACGTATGCAATCGATGACGGAAACGAATGATGGTTTCCGTTTAGCTGAAAAAGATTTGGAATTAAGGGGACCAGGGGACTTTTTTGGTAGAAAGCAAAGTGGTTTACCTGATTTTAAAGTAGCTGATTTAGTACATGATTATCGTATATTGGAGACCGCTAGAAAAGATGCCACAGAGATGCTTGAAACAAAGGCGTTTTGGCAGGATGACGACTATCAATACTTGCGTAAAATGCTAGAGGATTCTGGTGTTTTACAAGGGGAACGCTTCGATTAGTTTTGGAAGCTTATTAGCATAGAAAGAATGTAAGTACTTGATTTCAAAACAAGTCTTGCATTCTTTTTTTATACTCTATATACTGATATTAGTACCAAGTGCTAATAACAACTCAAAAGGTGGCGAATGAAGTTGAGACGAACGAAAAAAGAGCGACAGCGACTACTATCTGAAACGATAGCTGAAAATCCATTCGTCACAGATGAACAGCTAGCAACACAGTTTCAGGTAAGTGTCCAAACAATTCGTTTAGACCGTATGGAGTTATCCATACCAGAATTACGAGAGCGAATTAAAGACGTTGCTTCAAAAAACTATGAAAATGAAGTAAAATCTCTACCGATTGATGAGGTCATCGGGGAAATTGTAGATATTGAATTAGATCATCGAGCACTCTCGATTTTTGATGTACAAGAAGAGCATGTTTTTCAGCGCAATGGCATCGCACGTGGCCATCATTTGTTTGCGCAAGCAAATTCATTAGCGGTTGCAGTAATTGATGACGAACTAGCATTAACCGTACATTCCAATATAACGTTTGTGAAACCTGTACGAGCTGGAAATCGTGTTATTACAAAAGCGATTGTTATCGGACGAGATGAACAAAAACATCGTACAAAAGTCGAGGTAACATCTACCGTTAATGGTGAAACCGTTTTTGTTGGTGAGTTTGATATGTACCGCACGAAAGGTAAAGGTGAGTAACAATGAAATTAGCGCTTGATGGAATGGGTGGAGACAATGCACCAAAATCAGTTGTTGAAGGTGCACTTTTAGCATTAGAGCAAATCCCAAACTTAGAAATTCAATTATATGGTCAGCAAGATAAGCTGGAACCATTTTTAAAACAACATGATCGATTAAAGGTTATACATTGTGAGGAAGTAGTAGAAGGAACTGATGATCCTGCCCGCGCTGTTCGTAGAAAAAAAGATTCTTCAATGGCACGTATGATGGATGCAGTAGAAGAAGGTAGAGCAGATGCTTGCCTTTCTGCTGGGAACACAGGTGCCCTTATGGCAGGAGGCTTATTTAAAGTAGGTCGCATTGAGGGAATAGCTCGACCAGCATTAGCTACAACGCTACCAACATTAGATGGTAAAGGCTTTTTAATGCTTGATTTAGGAGCAAACGCAGATGCTCGACCAGAGCATTTAGTGCAATATGCGATTATGGGTGATATTTATGCTAAAAAGGTTGGAGGATTACAAAAACCACGAATTGGCTTATTAAATATCGGCACTGAGGATAAAAAAGGAAATGAACTAACGAAAGCAGCCTTCGAATTATTGAAGGAAGCGGATTTGAATTTTATTGGTAATGTTGAAGCGCGTGATTTACTTGAAGGAGTAGCTGATGTTGTTGTAACGGATGGCTTTACAGGCAATATGGTGTTGAAGTCTATTGAAGGGACGGCCGGTGCTTTATTTTCCATGTTGAAAGAGGCCTTTATGTCTTCAACGAAAACAAAAATTTCGGCAGCACTCATGAAAAATAATTTACGTGACTTGAAAAATAAAATGGACTATACAGAGTATGGTGGCGCAGGATTGTTTGGCTTACAAGCACCTGTTATTAAGGCACATGGATCATCTAACGCGAAAGCGATTTTCAGTGCCATTCGACAAGCCAATACGATGGTAGAGCATACCGTTATCTCGACGATTACTGAGACAGTACGTCACATAGAAATTGATTAAGCAAAGGGGATTATTCAAATGACGAAAATAGCATTTATTTTTCCAGGACAGGGTTCGCAAGTAGTTGGAATGGGTCAAGAGTTTGTTGAAAATGCTGCAGAAAGTAAAGCGTTTTATGATCGTGCAGATCAAGCTCTTCAATTTGAATTATCTAAATTAATGTTAGAAGGTCCAGCAGAAGAGTTAACATTGACATATCATGCACAGCCAGCGCTTCTTACTACTGGTGTAATGGTGGCCGAAAAGTTGCGCGCAGCAGGTATTCAACCACACTACGCAGCGGGTCATTCACTTGGAGAATATAGTGCATTGGTTTTAGCAGGCGTTATGTCATTTGATGATGCCGTGTCGATCGTGCATAAACGAGGTCTTTATATGAATGAAGCTGTACCAGCAGGACAAGGTGCGATGGCGGCAATTCTAGGAATGGAACTAGAGGCATTGAACGAGGTAACAAAGCAGGTGTCAGCTGCAGGCGACTCTGTTCAGGTGGCCAATGTGAATTGTCCAGGACAAATTGTTATTTCAGGCACTAAAGAAGGAGTAGATAAAGCAAGTATCGCCGCTAAAGAAGCTGGTGCAAAACGAGCAATCCCTTTAGTTGTAAGTGGTCCTTTCCACTCTGATTTAATGCAACCATCCTCAGAGAAACTGCAAGCAGCATTGGCAGAGGTTTCTTTATCCGCACCTGAAATACCTGTGATTGGTAATGTAATGGCGAAGGAATTAAAAGATTTAGCTGCGATTCAACAGGAGCTAGTTGAACAGGTCTATAGTGCTGTGCAATGGGAAGCATCTATGCGTGAAATGATTGCGCAGGGCGTTGATGTCTTTATCGAATGTGGACCTGGCAAAGTATTAAGCGGTCTCTTGAAAAAAATTGATCGCTCTGTTGCAGCTTATTGTGTTTATGATGAAGCTTCATTAGAAGCAGTTTTAGAAGCATCGAAGGAGTGGTCAATCAATGCGTAAATTAGAAGGAAAAGTAGCTGTTGTAACAGGAGCTTCAAGAGGAATTGGACGTGCTATTGCTTTAAAGCTTGCTGATGAAGGTGCGAAGGTTGTTGTGAACTATAGTGGCTCACAGGCAAAAGCGGAAGAAGTAGTGGCGATGATTCAAGAAAACGGTGGCGAAGCAATTGCTGTGCAAGCTAGCGTTTCAAAGACAGAAGAAGTTACAGCTTTAATGGATGCTGCTGTGAAAACATTTGGTTCTCTTGATATTTTAGTTAATAATGCTGGTATTACAAGAGATAACTTGATCATGCGTATGAAAGAGGACGAATGGGACGATGTATTAGACACGAACCTTAAAGGTGTTTTCCTTTGTACTAAAGCGGTAACACGTCAAATGATGAAGCAACGTGCAGGTCGTATTATTAATATTTCTTCTATCGTTGGTGTAGCGGGGAATGCTGGTCAAGCCAACTATGTTGCGGCTAAAGCAGGTGTTATTGGACTAACGAAAACGACGGCAAAGGAATTAGCTTCTCGTCATATTTTAGTCAATGCCATTGCACCAGGTTTTATTGAAACAGAAATGACAGAACAATTGCCAGAGGATATCAAACAAGGTATGCTTACACAGATTCCTCTTGCGAAACTTGGTCAGCCAGAGGATATTGCAAAAGCAGTAGCTTTCCTTGCATCGGATGACGCTAATTATATGACAGGGCAAACGCTTCATATTGATGGCGGCATGGTCATGTAATTTCAATTAGGCATATACGCTGATTTTTTGTATAATCATTTGAGGGGAGGTGAATCATTTGTCTACAGTATTAGAACGCGTAACAAAAGTAATCGTGGACCGTTTAGGTGTGGAAGAAAGCGAAGTAACGCTTGAAGCTTCTTTCCGTGATGATTTAGGTGCTGACTCATTAGACGTAGTTGAGCTTGTAATGGAGCTTGAAGACGAATTCGATATGGAAATTTCTGATGAAGATGCTGAAAAAATCTCAACAGTAGGTACTGCAATCTCATACATCGAAAGTAAATTAAACTAATTTCGTTAAAACTTTATTTAGTGAAAATAGATCACCTCTATAGGTGTAATGGTCATCGTAATCATACAATGGTTTTTATGGTAGCTTGAATAAAGTAGAAATTACTTTTTCTGCTTTTACTTGAAAGAAGAAGCAGATTCAATGAATGAAGATGTATTTAAAGGGGACGAAATGGATCGGTTTTCGATCTATTAACGTCCCTTTTTTCATGTTGAAAATTAATTACGCTTTGGCTTCAAAATTCTCTCTCAAGGGAGATGCATGCTGAATCAAGATAAATTTTCGGAAAAATTTCCAAAACATTGTGTTTAAGCCGAAATACTTTTGCATAAACGCCTTGAAAAAGGTACACTAAAACGGTAGAAACTATTAGGAAGGCAGATTTGTTCAATGGCTATGAAAAGAAAAGGAACTATGCAGAAATCTGGCGTACTTCCTGAAAAAGTACGCAATCAATTTGAGCTGTTACAGCATGAATTAAATATCACATTTATTAATAAAAATTTATTGTATCAAGCATTCACGCATTCATCTTATGTGAATGAGCATCGCCGTAAACTATTTACGGATAATGAGCGTCTTGAATTTTTAGGAGACGCAGTACTTGAACTGTCTGTTTCTAAATATCTTTTTGAGAAATACCCGAATATGAGCGAGGGTGAGTTAACAAAGTTAAGAGCTTCCATTGTTTGTGAGCCATCACTAGTTATTTTTGCTAATGAGCTAGGCTTTGGACGCTTTGTTTTACTTGGAAAAGGTGAGGAATTAACAGGTGGTCGGGAACGTCCAGCGCTACTCGCAGATGTATTTGAATCATTTGTAGGCGCACTCTATTTAGATCAAGATTTACAAACGGTCGTGTCCTTTTTAGAACGGATCGTGTTCCCAAAAGTAGAAGTCGGTGCTTTTTCGCATGTGATGGATTTTAAAAGTCAATTGCAAGAAATGGTACAGCAAACCAATAATGGACTTCTTCATTATGAGATTATCGATGAAAAAGGCCCAGCACATAATCGTACCTTTGTATCAAGTGTATTATTAAATGGACAAGAGCTTGGTATTGGTCGTGGAAAATCAAAAAAAGAAGCCGAGCAGCAAGCTGCACAATGTGCTATGCGAATGATGCGTGAAGAAGCTGCAAAAGAGGAGGCTTAATAGATGTTCCTAAAACGACTAGAAGTGATTGGCTTTAAATCTTTTGCGGAACGCATTGGAATTGATTTTGTACCTGGTGTTACAGCCGTTGTTGGACCAAATGGCAGTGGGAAAAGTAATGTCACAGATGCGATTCGTTGGGTACTTGGGGAGCAATCGGCAAAGTCGTTACGTGGAGCAAAGATGGAAGATGTTATTTTCGCTGGGAGTGACTCTCGTAAGCCACTCAACTTTGCAGAGGTAACACTTATATTAGATAATACTGACGAGCAACTTGCTTTTTCTTATACAGAAGTCAGTGTAACAAGACGCGTATACCGTTCAGGTGATAGTGAATATTTATTAAATAACCAACAGTGTCGCCTGAAGGATATTACGGACTTGTTTATGGATTCAGGACTTGGAAAAGAGGCATTTTCAATCATCTCTCAAGGACGTGTGGATGAAATTTTAAATAGCCGACCTGATGACCGTCGTTCTATTTTTGAAGAGGCAGCTGGCGTTTTAAAGTATAAAATAAGAAAGAAAAAAGCAGAGCATAAGCTTGTTGAGACAGATGAAAATTTGTATCGTGTATTAGACATTCTCCATGAATTAGACAACCGATTAGAGCCGCTTGAAATGCAGGCATCTAGTGCAAGAGACTATGTACAAATGTCTACCGAGCTAAAGGATTTTGATATTGCCATTCTTGTGCATGATTTTAAAAATTGTGCACAATCTTTGCATGCGCTAAAAGAGGAGTTTGCTGAGCTTTCAGCAACGGAGCTAAAACAAGCTCAAAAAATTACAACGATTGATAAACAGACTACCAATATCCGTAAGCTATTAAAAGATCTGGATGATTATTTGGATGTTTCGCAAGCTGAACTTGTCAATGCCACTATGGAGGTAGAACGTTGGGATGGTCGTAAGGCACTGATGGCTGAAAAACGCCAAAATGCATCCAATCAACTTCTGCAGCTGAATACGACATTACAAGAGGCTAAAGCAGAGGTAGAATTACTGCTTGTTCAAGAACAGGAGAAAAAAGAAGTGTTCTCCGAGAAACAACAAGCCGTTTCAGTGTTAAAACAGAGCATCAAACAGTTAGAACAATCATTAAATCGTTCTGTGACGGAAATCGAGGAAGAAATCGAAGAGCATAAAAATCGATATATTGATTCATTAAATGAAGAAGCAACAGTCAAGAATGAATTGAAAAATATCGACCAGCAATTAGCTCAACAAAAGGCAATGGCAGCAAAAATGTCCGATCAAACAGATGAAATTGGACAGGAGCTTATGCAAATTATTGCTGAAAAAGAAAAGTTAGTGGCTGAACATGCCTTAACAACCAATGATTTGCAGAAAAAACTAGAGCAACATGAAGCCTTACAAATACAGTTAAAAAATGTCAATATATCCTTTACTGAAAAACAGGATATGCTGTACAAAGCCTACCAGCACCAACAGCAACTAAAGGCTAGAAAAGATACGTTAGCTGAGCTCGAAGCTGATTTTTCTGGGTTCTTCCAAGGTGTTAAAGAAGTCTTACTTGCTCGTGATAAAGGCGAATTACAAGGTATTGAGGGTGCTGTAGCTGAGTTAATTCAAGTTGAAGGAAAGTATTCACAAGCGATCGAAACAGCTTTAGGTGCTGCCTCTCAACATATTGTCACAACCAATGAACGTCATGCACAACAGGCCATTCATTGGTTAAAACAAAAACGGGCTGGACGTGCTACTTTTTTACCAAAAACAGTCATGAAATCACGCAAAATTAATCTAGGGACTATTCAAATAGCAACTGAGCATCCTGCTTTTATTCAAATGGCAGATGCGCTTGTTACTTTTAACGAAGATAATCGAACAATTGTTGAAAACCTTTTAGGAAATGTCATCGTGGCAGCAAATTTAGAAGGTGCAAGTCAAATTGCTCGTTTATGTGGTTTCCGATACCGAGTTGTCACACTTGATGGAGATATTGTCAATGCAGGTGGTTCATTAACAGGTGGTGCATTGAAACAGCAATCCTCACTCTTCACAAGAAAGGCCGAGTTAGATGATTTAATCCTTAAGCTAGAATCATTACAAGCTTCCATTTATAGTGCCGAACAGGCTGTTGCAGCAGAAAAAGAGAAGCTTGCGATACTGCGAGATCAAGTAGAGCAACTAAAGCTTGAAGGAGAGCAACTACGAAAAGATGAAATGCAACAATCTAGCCGTATTCGTGAGCTAGAAATGGTAGAAAAAAGCTTATCGGCCAGAGTAACCTTTGCTTCAACTGAAACACAGGATGTAAAAACACGTGAGGAAGCATTGTTGACACAAAAACAAGTGGCAGTGGAGCGATTAAATACCCTTGCTATAGAGCTTGTCGAAATCAATGAAACTGTAGAACAATTAAGTAAGGTAAAGTTACAAGGTGAGACAGAGAAAGATGTATTACGAGAACGACTTGCCGAAAAACGTTCACAGCTAGCAGTTATGCAGGAACAAATGTCACAAGTTCAAATTACTACTGCTGAACTAGCGCTACAATTAAACAAAGCACAACAAAAAGTCAAAAATATTTCTCAGGAAATAGTGTGGCTTCAATCTGATGAATCGACAAATCATTTAAGTGATGAAGAGGTCGAGGAACAGGTTGTTACATGGAAAGCAAGAAGAGATGCCTTACAAGAAACTATTTCTGATAAGAAAGAGCAGAAAATAGGTCAGCAACAAGAACTAGCTACATTAGAAGAGCAACTGAAGGAACTGCAACGTATTCATAAAGGATACCTTGAGGCAATACGTGCAAATGAGTTAAAACGAAATCGTGTAGAATTTGAAATGGATAATTTTATAGAACAACTCGAAGAAAATTATCAGTTAACATTCGAAGAGGCTGAAAAAGAAGCTCTAGCCATCGAAGATGAAGAGTTTGTGCGAAGACGTGTAAAATTATTAAAAAGATCCATTGAAGAGCTAGGACCTGTTAATTTAGGTGCAATTGAGGAATATGATAGAGTGCTAGAACGTCATACTTTCTTAACTGAACAACGAGAGGACTTGCTTGCTGCGCAGGAAACATTGCATGAAGCAATCAAAGAAATGGATGAAGAAATGACGTTGCGCTTTAGTGAAACGTTCTATGCTATTAGAGAGCAATTTAAACGTGTTTTCCGTGAACTATTTGGCGGGGGGCAAGCTGATTTAGTTTTAATTGACCCGCAAAATTTATTGGAAACAGGTATTGAAATTGTGGCACAGCCTCCAGGAAAAAAATTACAAAATTTAAGTTTACTTTCTGGTGGTGAGCGCGCACTTACGGCCATTGCTTTATTATTCTCCATTCTAAATATTCGACCTGTACCATTTTGTATTCTTGATGAAGTAGAGGCGGCTTTAGATGAGGCGAATGTTGTGCGTTATAGCCAATATTTGAAAAAGTTTAGTCTCAACACACAATTCATTGTTATTACCCACCGTAAAGGAACGATGGAGGGAGCCGATGTTTTGTATGGTATAACAATGCAGGAATCAGGTGTGTCGAAACTTGTATCAGTAAAACTAGAAGATGAACCCGTACTTGCGGAGCAAAGGAGCGAACAAGCATGAGTTTTTTTAAACGTTTAAAAGATAAATTAATGGGTAATCCAGCAGAGGAAGAAAAACTAGAGGCAGCTGACAAAGAGCAGGATTCTGATCAAACAGAGCTAGAGGAATCAAACGAACCTGCTGCTATTGAGACTGTGGATCTAAAAGTGCCTGAACAAGGTGAGGATTCACCAGAAATGGAGATTGTGAAAGAAGCCGAAGTGGAAGCAGAACCAGAATCCTCACCTGAGATAGAAGAAGAACAGTCAGAAGTACAGGAGCTAGCTGTAGTAGAGGACGAACCACTGGAAGAGAAAAAGCCTTCTGCTTGGTCAATAACACAAAAGTTCAAGGCTGGTCTTGAAAAAACACGTAATTCCTTTACTTCAAAAGTGAATGACCTTGTTGCACGTTATCGTAAAGTGGATGAGGATTTCTTTGAAGAATTAGAGGATTTACTATTACAGGCTGATGTTGGATTTGAAACAGTCATGGAACTCATGGATAAACTTCGCTATGAAGTTCAGCGTAAAAATATCAAAGATACACATGGTATTCAAGCAGTGATTTCTGAGAAGCTTGTAGAAATTTATGAGCAAGGTGAAGAAGATTTAATTGAACTAAATATGCAGCCAGATGGTGAACTGACTGTTATTTTATTTGTTGGCGTAAATGGCGTTGGGAAAACAACGACGATAGGTAAATTAGCGCATCGCTTAAGATCTCAAGGGAAAACAGTTGTGTTAGCTGCAGGTGATACGTTCCGTGCTGGTGCCATTGATCAATTACAAGTGTGGGGAGACCGAGTTGGTTGTGAGGTTATTAAACAATCAGAGGGCTCTGACCCAGCGGCAGTCATGTATGATGCGATTCGTGCAGCAAAAAACAGAAAAGCGGATGTGTTAATTTGTGATACAGCTGGACGTTTGCAGAACAAAGTGAACCTAATGAATGAGCTTGAAAAGGTTCATCGTGTTATTTCACGTGAAATTCCAAATGCTCCACATGAAGTATTATTGGCATTAGATGCAACAACTGGCCAAAATGCGCTTGTTCAAGCACAAACATTTAAAGAAGTGACGAATGTAACAGGTATTGTTTTAACAAAGCTTGACGGTACAGCTAAAGGTGGTATTGTCCTTGCGATTCGCAACAAGTTACACATTCCTGTAAAATTTGTGGGTCTTGGTGAGAAAATGGATGATTTACAGCCATTTGATGCAGAACGATATGTTTATGGATTATTTGCCGATGGTTTAGATAAGGAATTACAAAATAATGAAGAGTAACAGCTAACAGTAGCTGAATAATTTTATCTTGATTGGCATTCATCTCCCTCCTCTTTTGAGGAAGATGGATGCTTAGTTTGCTTCAGTTTTTGAACAAAATTGGATAAAATGACACTGACACGTAATGGATAAAAACGCTCGACTGTGCATAGGCGAATGGACTTGTTTAAAAGAGTAATACTAGCTAAAGGCAAGAAATGCCTGATAGCAGCAATTTAGGCTTTTAGACAAGGAGATTACCTTGACACAGACGGGCGCTTTTCGTTATGATACAAATGACTAATAGCGGGAGGAGAAACATTCGATGCTACTTGAAAAAACAACACGCATGAACTTTCTCTTCGACTTTTATCAAGCATTATTAACTGATAAACAAAGAAGTTATATGGAGCTATACTATTTGGATGATAATTCCCTAGGAGAAATTGCCGAATCGTATGGTGTTTCACGCCAAGCTGTTTACGATAATATTCGTCGAACAGAAGCGATGCTTGAGGAATATGAAGAAAAATTATGTTTACTTGAAAAATTTAAACAACGTACCCAAATGCTGTCACAGCTAACAATGGGGATTACAGAAAAAAGTATGACAGCTGAAGAGCAGTTAGCACTTATTGAACAGCTGAAAGAATGGGATTAGGAGGCGAAAGCAATGGCTTTTGAAGGATTAGCGGAACGACTCCAAGGAACGATCCAAAAGATTAAAGGCAAAGGGAAAGTATCAGAGCAAGACGTTAAAGAAATGATGCGAGAAGTCCGATTTGCTTTAATCGAGGCGGATGTTAACTTAAAAGTAGTCAAAGAATTCGTAAAAAAGGTAAGTGAACGTGCTGTCGGTGTTGATGTTATGCAAAGTTTAACACCAGGTCAGCAAGTTATTAAAATTGTACAGGACGAATTAACAGAATTAATGGGGGGCGAACAAAGTCCCATTAAGTTTAATACAAAGCCACCCACTGTCATTATGATGGTTGGTTTACAAGGTGCGGGTAAAACGACAACTACAGGTAAATTGGCAAATGTTCTACGAAAAAAATATAATCGTAAACCTTTACTAGTTGCTGCAGACGTTTATCGTCCAGCAGCTGTCCAACAATTACAGACATTAGGAAAACAGTTATCACTACCTGTTTTTGCGTTAGGAAACGAGGTATCTCCTGTAGAAATTGCGCGTCAGGCAATTGAATTAGCAAAGGAAGAGCATCATGATGTAGTAATCATCGATACGGCTGGTCGTCTTCATATCGATGAAGACCTAATGCAAGAGTTAAAGGATATTCGTGCATTAAAAGAGCCAGATGAGGTTTTCCTAGTTGTCGATGCCATGACGGGTCAAGATGCAGTCAATGTAGCAGAAAGCTTTAATGAAGCAATTGGTATTACTGGAGTTGTTTTAACAAAACTTGACGGTGATACACGTGGTGGTGCTGCATTATCTATCCGTTCTGTGACGCAAAAACCAATTAAATTTGTCGGGATGGGCGAAAAAATGGATGCGCTCGAGCCATTCCATCCAGAGCGTATGGCATCTCGTATTTTAGGTATGGGCGATGTTCTGTCACTTATCGAGAAAGCACAGGCAAATGTAGATGAAGCCAAAGCGAAAGAATTAGAAGAAAAGTTCAAATCTCAAACATTCACTTTTGATGATTTTGTCGAGCAATTACAGCAAGTCAAGAAAATGGGCCCTCTTGATGAAATTTTAAAAATGCTCCCAGGTGCTAACAAAATCAAAGGCTTAGATAATGTAAAAGTTGATGATAAGCAAATGGGGCGTGTAGAGGCCATTATTTACTCGATGACGCCTGCTGAAAAGACCAACCCAGAAATCATGAATGGTAGCCGTAAAAAACGTATTGCGAAAGGCTCTGGGACATCTATTCAAGAGGTGAATCGTCTCATTAAGCAATTCGATGAAATGAAAAAAATGATGAAGCAAATGACTGGAATGGCAAGTGGTAAAGGAAAGAAAAAAATGAAATTACCAGGCTTTGATTCGTTGTTTAAATAATAATTTTTAGGTGTTAAGAAAAAACACTTTACAAACAACCTAAACATTGATAATATACTATCTTGTGTGAAACTTATTCGGAGGTGCTATTAAAATGGCAGTTAAAATTCGCTTAAAACGTATGGGAGCTAAAAAATCTCCTTTCTATCGTATCGTAGTTGCAGACGCTCGTTCACCACGTGACGGTCGTCAAATCGAAACAGTTGGTACTTACAACCCACTAACTCAACCAGCTACTGTAAACATTGATGAAGAGAAAGCTCTTAAATGGTTAGCTGACGGTGCAAAACCATCAGATACAGTACGTAACCTGTTCTCAGAACAAGGTATCATGGAAAAATTCCATAACCAAAAATTCAGTAAATAATCGGGGGCGACGTCTTTGAAGCAGCTGATTGAAGCAATCGTTTTACCGTTAGTCGATTATCCAGAAGAAGTTCGTATTGAGACGGATGAAAATGCAAATCGAATTGTTTATAAACTTTTTGTTCATCCAGAGGATAGAGGGAAAGTCATAGGCAAGCAAGGGCGAGTAGCAAAAGCGATTCGTACAATTGTTTATTCAGCGGCAGGTAGTCACCATCAAAAGAAGACCTACGTCGATATATTGGATTAATAGAAAAGATTTTCACGCTCTTGCAACAAGTACTAGTGAGTCCTGATAGGTGTGTTTACATGTCGCTTAGGAGTTCGAAGTGGGCTTTTAGCATGAAGTGTAAAATCTGGACGAAGAAGGAGGGAGCTTGTAGGTTCCTTCCTTTTTTTATCTTTTTTTAACATCAGCATATCGCTATGATTTCTGTTGAAGTGGAAAATAAACCTTTAATAAGGAGTATAGCTAAAGGATATCGCTTATATTATTATTGACAAGACAATTGAGTCTTAACTAAAACTACATTCTTCCAAAGCACATCTGCAAGAACGGGACCTTTGTTAGATGAGCAAGGTGCATTGTGGAGATAAGCATGTTTTTACGAGGTGAAAGTAAAATGGAATGGTTTAATGTAGGTCGAATTGTCAATACGCACGGTATCCGTGGTGAGGTACGTGTATTATCGACAACAGACTTTGAAGAAGAGCGTTTTGCAGTAGGAAATAAGCTTGCTGCCTTTAAAAAAGACGATAAGAAACCAACATGGGTAACGATTGACTCTGTGCGTCGTCATAAAAACTTTATTTTATTAACTTTTGAAGGCATGAACAATATCAACCTAGTTGAGCCGTTTAAAGAAGGCATGCTGAAAGTGACAAAAGATCAAATGACTGATGATCTACTTGAAGAAAATGAGTTCTTTTTCCATGAAATAATCGGCTGCACAGTTATTTCTGAAGAGGGCGAAACAATCGGTGTTGTAGCAGATATCCTGCAAACAGGGGCAAACGATGTATGGGTAGTGAAAGGCTCGAAGAAAGAACACTATATCCCTTATATAGAAGATATCGTGAAAGATATTGATGTTATGGATAAAAAAATTGTCATTCATGTTATGGAAGGCTTATTATGATGAATATTCATGTATTAAGCCTGTTTCCTGATATGTTTTCAGGCGTTTTCGGTGCATCTATTTTAAAGAAAGCACAAGAAAAGGGTGCTGTAAATTTAGAGGTAACGGATATTCGTACATTTTCAGGGAACAAGCATAATCAAGTTGACGACTATCCATATGGTGGTGGTGCAGGTATGGTATTAAAGCCTGAACCGATGTTTAGTGCGGTAGAGGCCATCACTGCAGGCAAACAGCCACGGATCATATTAATGTGTCCTCAAGGGGAACGCTTTACCCAAAAAAAAGCAGAAGAGCTAGCCCGGGAAACAGAGTTAGTGTTCTTATGTGGTCATTATGAAGGCTATGATGAGCGTATACGTCAGCACCTTGTAACAGATGAAATTTCCATTGGCGATTTCGTGTTAACAGGTGGGGAATTAGGCGCTATGACTGTTATTGATAGTGTAGTTAGATTGTTACCTGGTGTCTTAGGGCAAGAGGATTCGCATATACAGGATTCTTTTTCAACGGGTCTACTGGAGCATCCACATTATACACGACCTGCGGAGTTCCGTGGCATGAAGGTACCTGATGTTTTATTATCGGGGAATCATGCTAAAATCGACCAGTGGAGAGAGGAACAATCGCTGAAAAGAACTTTTGAGCGCCGTCCTGACTTATTGGAGCAATATCCATTAACAGACAAGCAAAAATTGTATGTAGAAAAACTAAAAAACAATCATCTAGATGCTTGATTGCCGACTCTATTTATGATAACATCTAATCTGTACTTCTATGTGAAGTACTGAATTACGGTGTTCCGCTGTGGCATAGATTGCGTGCAAGAGCATCTGTCTAAGGAGAGAAAACAATGTCAAACATTATTACAGAAATTACAAAATCTCAGCTTCGCTCTGATCTACCAACTTTCCGTCCAGGTGATACTGTTAAGGTACACGTGAAAGTAGTAGAGGGTACTCGTGAACGTATCCAACTTTTCGAAGGTGTAGTAATTAAACGTCGTGGTGGCGGAATTAGCGAAACTTTCACAGTTCGTAAAATTTCTTACGGTGTAGGTGTTGAGCGTACATTCCCTGTACACACACCAAAAATCGCTAACTTAGAAGTTGTACGTCGTGGTAAAGTACGTCGTGCTAAACTTTACTACCTACGTAACCTACGTGGTAAAGCTGCTCGTATTAAAGAAATTCGATAATTATGACTTAAAAGTGAGGGGCTTGTGTTCAAGCCTCTTTTCTTTTTGCTTGTCATCTTTATTCACTATCATCTAAAATGGTGTTAGACAAGGGGGCAATTCTCAATGGAAAAACAAGTGAAAGAAAAAAATGAATTATGGGAATGGACAAAAGCACTATTAATTGCATTTGCGATTGCTGCAGTTATTCGATATTTTTTATTTACACCCATTGCAGTTGATGGAGAGTCCATGATGCCAACCCTTGAAGATGGCGACCGAATGATTGTGAATAAAATTGGTTATAAAATAGGTGAACCAAAACGTTTTGACATCGTTGTATTCCATGCACCTGAACAAAAAAATTACATAAAGCGTGTAATTGGCTTGCCAGGAGATACATTGGAGTATAAGGATGATCAATTGTATATAAATGGAGAGCCAATTGATGAACCCTATTTAGATGCCTATAAAGCGCAAATTACTGAGGGGACCTTAACAGAAGATTTCACCTTAAGTGACATCGATGTTTCCTTGGATAGCAATACCATTCCTGAGGGATATATCTTTGTTATGGGGGATAATCGTCGATATAGTAAAGACAGTCGACATATTGGCCTTGTTGACCAAAAAGAAATTATTGGTAACACCAGTCTGATTTTCTGGCCATTTAGTGACATAAAAATTGTAAAGTAATGCATGAAAGGGAGAGCATAATCACTCCCTTTTTCTTTTAGTTTAGGAGGTATAGCTGTGACGATACAATGGTTTCCCGGGCATATGGCTAAAGCCCGACGTGAAGTAACTGAAAAATTAAAGCTTGTTGACATTATATTTGAATTAATAGATGCACGTTTACCGCTATCCTCACGTAATCCGATGATCGACGAAGTCATTAACCAAAAGCCTCGTCTTTTGATTTTAAATAAAGCGGATATGGCAGATGAGCAAGAAACACGGAAATGGGTAGAGTATTTTGCAAAGCGTGGTCATAAAGCAGTAGCCATTAACTCACTTGAGGGCAAGGGCTTACAGCAAGTAACAAAAGCGGCGCAAGAAATTTTAAAAGAAAAATTTGATCGCATGAAAGCAAGAGGAATGAAACCTAGAGCTATTCGTGCCATGATTGTGGGAATTCCAAACGTAGGGAAATCCACATTGATTAATCGATTAGCGAAAAAAAATATCGCTAAAACGGGGAATACCCCAGGTGTGACAAAAGCACAGCAATGGATCAAAGTTGGTAAAGAGCTTGAACTATTGGATACACCCGGTATTTTATGGCCAAAGTTTGAGGATCAAGAAGTAGGCTTTAAATTAGCTTTAACTGGTGCTATTAAGGACACGATTACAAATATGGAAGACCTAGCTGTCTATGGCTTACGCTTCTTATCTGTTCATTACCCAAAGCGAATGGAGGAGCGTTATGGTTTGGAATTTATCCACGAGGAGCTAGTGGACACTTTTGACCATATAGGCAAGCTGCGCCGTGTATTCGGTCCGGGTGGAGAGATTGATTATGATCAAGTAGCTCAACTAATTGTTCGAGATATCCGCGGATTACAATTAGGTAAACTAACCTTTGATTTTGTGGATGAGCAATTAGAAAAAGAAACTGAACAAGTATAAGTATTTGAAACTGTCACACGTTCTTTTGTGACAGTTTTTCTTTTAGGAATGCATTTTTTTACCGATAATGACTATAGAGAGGAAATAGTTTTCTAGTTAAAGAGACTACATAAAGAACTGAACATGATATAGTTTGAATGAATAGAAGTAAGAAGGAGTACACAATGAAAACCATTAAGGAAATTACAACTGCATTGAAAGATGCCGAGGAATGGCAAGATTGGATGAAAGACATTGCAGCGGATGAAAGAGCTGGCGTACAAAAGGCATGGCTTACTTGGCAAAAGAGACAAGATAAAAAACATCAATTACTGCAAGAGCATCAAAAAAAAGTCGCATTTGATTTAAGCTATGGGGGAACAGATGCATTTATTGCAGGTGTAGATGAAGCAGGAAGGGGACCACTAGCGGGACCAGTCGTGACGGCAGCTGTAATTTTACCGACAAATTGTGAGGCACTTGTTGGTTTGAATGACTCAAAGCAATTATCGAAGGATAAACGAAACGGTTTTGCCACATTAATTAAAGAGCATGCCATAAGCTATTTCATTCATTTTCAGCCTGCCCAGCAAATTGATGAACTGAATATATATGAGGCAACGAAACAATCTATGAAAGCAAGTGTGGAATCATTAGCGACGAAGCCTGATGTTGTTTTAGTGGATGCCATGACATTACCTATTTCGATCCCTCAGGATTCCATTATAAAAGGGGACGCCAAGAGCCTAGCGATAGCAGCTGCATCCATTTTAGCTAAAACGGCACGGGATGAGTATATGGAGCAATTAGATGAAGAATTTCCGATGTATGGCTTTAGGCAACATGCGGGGTATGGGACAAAGCAACATTTAAAAGCGTTAGAAGAATTTGGACCGTCTATTCACCATCGTAAATCGTTTGAACCAATAAAATCTATGTTTCAATAAAGCTAAAAAACGGTAGACAATTACACGTAGGAGTAATTGATGAAAGGAGTATGTAGATGACAGCCACATCATTTAATCCGATTCAACTGCAACAAAATGCAATCACTACGACAAATCAACCACTTGCTTTAAAACAAGGACAAGTATTTCACGGAACAATTAAGCAATTATATCCAGATCAAATGGCAGAAATACAAGTAGGTAATCAAAAATTTATAGCTAAACTCGAAGTGCCGTTAAAAGCTGGAGATGCCCATTTCTTTCAGGTAACAGGAACAAATCCACAAACGGAATTGAAAATAGTGACTGGACCGATGGCGCAGGCAGCTACCCCAAGTCAGCAAATTAATCAGTTATTAGAATCCATGAATTTGCCTAAATCAGCAGAAATGCAGCAATTATTAGGACATTTTATGAAAGCACAGTTACCTATTTCAAAAGACCAAATGCTACAAGCTGAAATGTGGTTAAAGGCATTACCAGAAGGTATATCAAAAATGGATGCTCTACAAACTATACAAAAAATGATCGAGCTTAAAATGCCTATGACAAACGATGTGTTTCAAGCATTGATTAGTGGTCAAAAGACTTCTGGTATGACCGCTATCATGGACAACTTTGCCCAGCTTTTAGCAAAGGATACAACCCTATCTGAGTCATTTAGGCAAAATTTAATGCAACAAGTACAAGCGATTGCCAAGCCCTTTGAAGTAGAAACAGGTAGTGCCGTGCTTGCTAGGGTTCTACAAAGTTTAACGAATAGTGCTGCGACAACGAGCGAAAAAATGCAAGCTTTATCGATTCTAAAAGAGTCGGGGATCCTTCCCCAGCAGGCCACATTGCAAAACTGGTCAAATATGAATGAAGCTAAAGCCTTTCAACCAATGCAGCAAGCTGGTCAAGTTATTCAAACTATACTTGCTACAAAGCCTGAAGATGCTAGGCAACTGGTGGAACAGCTTAAATCATGGACAAACAGTCAAAATTTATTAACCAATGAGCAAAAACAGCAAATCAATCAGCTGGTGGATCGTTTTAATCAGTTACCAGTAACGAAACAAACGCTAGAGGTTTTTGCTAAACAAATGCAGGATCAGTTATTAAAAGCATTTGCCCAAAATACAACTGATCGTTTATTTACACAGGATGCCCATGCACTTTCGGTGAAAGATCATTTGTTATCCCTATTTAGGCAAGAGGCAAATTCTCCTTCACAGAATGAAGCGCTCATGCGCAATCTTGTAAAAAATAGTATTGATTCTTCGCAGCCATTTATACAGCAAGTTGTGACACAAGCAGATGCACTAGTGCAAAATTCAATGGATAGTAAAGCGATGGAACATGCTCTTAAAACGGTGTTGAAAAATTTAGGAATTAGCTATGAGGCAACATTGGGAAACAAATCGGCTGATTTACACATGATTGCACATCAGCTAAAGCCACAGCTCCATACATTATTGCAGGAAACTAATACAACCCCTCAAATGAAGGAAGCGGCAGAGATGCTCATGACACGTATGAATGGTATGCAGCTATCTTCAGGAGAAAATGGCCATCAACATCAGCTTATCATGCAAGTCCCACTTGAATTTTTTGGCAAGAAAATGGATGCAACATTACAGTGGAATGGACGCATGAAAGATAATGGCAAAATTGATGCCAACTATGCACGCGTATTATTTTATTTACAGATGGCATCCATGCAAGAAACAGTGATTGATATGCAGGTTCAAAATAGAGTCGTTACAGTAACGGTCTTTAATGAAAATTCGGAAATTCAATTACTTGCCGAGCCGTTAAAGGTTGCCTTGAAAGCTGGGTTGGCAGAAAAAAATTATCAACTATCAGGAGTGTTTATTAAACAATTTGACAAAGGGCAAACGGAAAAAGTAAGTCCTGTAGTAGAACAGCGAGAGGAGCAGAGTGGGGTGGATATCCGCGTATGAGCGAAGAAAAACTTACCCGGAAAGAGGCAATTGCACTTACGTATAAGCTTGGTCAATTTGATAGTCCCACTGTTGTAGCAAAGGGAAAAGGGAAGATTGCAGAAAATATTTTAGCTCGCGCAAATGAGCATAATGTGCCGATTTATGAGGATCCTAACCTTGTGCAGTTGCTTGGTCAATTAGATTTAAATGAGTCTATTCCTGAAGAATTATATCAGGCAGTAGCAGAAGTTTTTGCATTTATTTATCGTTTGGATCAGCAACATGCGCAAAAATATAGAAAAAATGAATTATTCTGATTATTTTTACAAGCTGTTTTAGTACACAAAATAGAAAAAAGCGTCATAATAAGAGAGAAAATTCGAACTAAAGACAAAGTGTAGACTTTATCAGAATCTTTCGTTAGAATAGTCTATGTTAGTAAAACAATTCTATGCAAATGTTTGATGGGAGGATGTATTATGAATATCCATGAATATCAAGGGAAAGAGATTCTGAGAAAATATGGTGTTGCTGTACCAAACGGAAAAGTTGCTTTTTCCCCTGATGAAGCAGTAAAAGTAGCGAAGGAACTTGGCTCAAACGTAACAGTAGTCAAGGCGCAAATTCATGCAGGTGGACGCGGTAAAGCAGGCGGTGTAAAAATCGCTAAAAACCTTGACGAGGTGCGCACATACGCAAAAGAGTTATTAGGAAAAATTTTAGTGACTCATCAAACAGGTCCAGAAGGAAAAGAAGTAAAACGTTTGTATATTGAAGAGGGTTCTGATATCCAAAAAGAATACTACTTAAGTCTAGTATTAGACCGTGCCACATCTCGTGTTACAGTGATGGGATCTGAAGAAGGCGGTATGGATATTGAAGAAGTAGCGGAAACAAATCCGGAAAAAATCTTCAAAGAAGTAGTAGATCCTGTAGTTGGATTAACAAGCTTCCAAGCACGTCGTATGGCGTTTAATATGAATATTCCAGCAAACCTTGTAGGGAAAGCTGTTAAATTAATGTTAGGCTTATATCAAGCATTTATCGACAAAGATGCATCAATCGTAGAAATTAATCCACTTGTTGTAACTGGACAAGGTGATGTAGTGGCACTAGATGCTAAATTCAATTTTGATGCCAATGCATTATATCGACATAAGGATATTGTCGAATTACGCGATTTTGACGAGGAAGATGCAAAAGAAATCGAAGCATCAAAATATGACTTAAGCTATATTTCATTAGATGGAAACATTGGCTGTATGGTTAATGGTGCTGGTCTTGCTATGGCAACAATGGATACAATTAGTTATTATGGCGGAAGCCCTGCTAACTTCCTAGATGTAGGGGGCGGTGCAACAGCTGAAAAAGTAACAGAGGCTTTCAAAATTATCCTTTCTGATTCAAACGTAAAAGGCATTTTCGTAAACATCTTTGGTGGAATTATGAAGTGTAACATTATCGCTGAAGGTGTTGTAACGGCTGCTAAAGAAATTGGTTTAGCTGTGCCATTAGTTGTACGTTTAGAAGGTACAAATGTAGAACTTGGAAAAGAAATTTTAAATGCATCTGGTTTAAACATCGTTGCAGCGGATTCAATGGCTGACGGTGCACAAAAAATTGTGGGACTAGTAGGCTAAGGAAGGCAGGGAGAACAATGGCTGTATTTATTAACAAAGATACGAAGGTAATTGTACAAGGGATTACGGGCGAAACAGCTCTTTTCCATACGAAGCAAATGCTTGAGTATGGTACTAAAATCGTAGCAGGTGTAACACCAGGTAAAGGTGGACTTGAAATCGAGGGAGTTCCTGTTTTCAATACAGTAGCAGAAGCTGTAGCTGCAACAGGTGCTACAACTTCAGTTATCTATGTACCTGCACCATTTGCGGCAGATGCAATTTTAGAAGCTGTTGATGCTGAATTAGAATTAACAATCTGTATCACAGAGCATATTCCTGTCCTTGATATGGTTAAGGTTAAACGTTATATGGAAGGTAAAAACACTCGCCTAGTAGGTCCAAACTGTCCAGGTGTTATTACAGCTGATGAATGTAAAATTGGTATCATGCCTGGTTATATTCATACAAAAGGCCATGTAGGAGTTGTTTCTCGTTCTGGTACATTAACATATGAAGCAGTACATCAATTAACACAAGCTGGAATTGGTCAAACAACTGCAGTAGGTATTGGTGGAGACCCTGTCAACGGTACAAACTTCATTGATGTGCTTGAAGCCTTTAATAATGATCCAGAAACTTACGCAGTCGTTATGATTGGTGAAATCGGTGGTACAGCTGAGGAAGAAGCAGCTGCATGGATTAAAGCAAATATGACAAAACCTGTTGTAGGCTTTATTGGTGGACAAACTGCACCTCCAGGAAAACGTATGGGTCACGCTGGTGCTATCATTTCTGGTGGTAAAGGAACAGCAGCGGAGAAAATTAAAGCAATGAACGAAGCTGGTATCGAAGTTGCAGAAACACCTTCTGTAATTGGTGAAACATTGATTAAAGTAATTAAAGAAAAAGGGCTATACGAAAAGTGTAAAACCCATTAAAATGGAAGATGTAGCCATTGCGGCTACATCTTTTTCATTATTTATACACTGTTTATCATACTTCATTCAATAATTACCTACTTACTTCTGAAGAAATCAACAATTTTGTGGCAGATGTTATAAATAATAATGAAATGTTGTGTTGAAAATTATCATGCGGTCATTTAATTTCTTCTATTATAAAGGAGGTTTATTGAATGATCCTAGCAGTAGATACGCAGAGATTACTAGCCTTACATTATGTATACCCATTACCACTTCAGAAACTTCAGCAATTGTTGTCCCCGGTGAATATTTTTAGCTCTTTTGAAGACATTCATTATGACGAAATCGCAAAAGTTTTACAAATATCGGCACATAAAGCATGTCAACTTTCTCAGCGTTTTCGACAAATTATGACAACACCACTTGAAGAGGCCTATGCACGGGCTAATATTTTCCCCATCCCGTTTTATCATCCCTATTTCCCGGCGCAATTATTTGAAATATCAAGTCCACCTACTGTATTGTATGTGAAAGGTCAATATTCCCTGCTAACAAACAAAAAACAGATAGCTATTATAGGCTCTAGGAAGGCGACAGCGTATTCAAAAAGAGCGATAGACGTAATTGTCCCGCCTCTTGTTCAACGTGATTATACGGTTGTTAGTGGGCTTGCAAGAGGTGCAGATACAATGGCACATAGGGCGACAATCGATATGGGTGGTCATACAATTGCTGTGCTTGGACATGGGTTTAATTATCTCTATCCAGCAGAAAACCGCGTTCTTGCTAAACAAATGGCAGAGCACCAGTTATTAGTGACAGAATATCCCCCTTATATGAAGCCTGAAAAATGGCATTTCCCAATGCGTAACCGAATCATTAGTGGATTATCTCGAGCTTTAGTTGTGACAGAAGCGGCATTAAAAAGTGGCACGCTCATTACAACAGAGCTTGCATTAGAGCAAGGAAAAGATGTATTTGTGGTGCCGGGACCTATTGATGCTACCCAATCTAAGGGGACAAATCAATTGCTTTTAGAAGGAGCAATTCCAATAGTGAATGGTCATCAAATCATTGAAACATTGGACCTCTTTTCTAACAAAAATTGAAAAAAAGTTGCATTATCTTAAAATCTGTTATACATTTTGCAACAGGTAACTTAAAAAAAATTAGTAATAGACCTCGCTAAGGGGGAGACATAGATGGCGGATTATTTAGTGATTGTAGAATCACCAGCAAAAGCAAAAACAATTGAACGGTATTTAGGAAAGAAATATAAAGTGAAAGCATCGGTTGGACACGTACGAGATCTTCCACGTAGTCAGATGGGTGTTAGCGCTGAAAATAACTTCGAGCCTAAATATATTACGATACGTGGTAAAGGACCTGTTTTACAGGAATTAAAATCTGCGGCTAAAAAAGTAAAGAAAGTTTATCTAGCAGCCGATCCAGACCGCGAGGGAGAAGCAATTGCTTGGCACCTTGCGACTGCATTAAATATTGATATTCACTCAGATTGCCGTGTTGTATTTAATGAAATTACTAAAGATGCAATTATAGAGTCCTTTAAAAATCCACGTCCAATTAACATGGATTTAGTAGATGCACAGCAAACAAGACGTATATTGGATCGACTTGTTGGCTATAACATTAGCCCGATTCTATGGAAAAAGGTGAAAAAAGGTTTATCAGCAGGTCGGGTACAATCTGTAGCGCTACGCATGATCATTGATCGTGAAAATGAAATTAAAAACTTCCAACCAGAAGAATACTGGACAATTGAAGGAACGTTTGAAAAAGGCAAAAAATCATTTGATGCCCTTTACTATGGAAATGGTAAAGAAAAAATAAAATTAACAAATGAAGCACAAGTAAAAGCAATCTTAAAAGATGTTAAAGGAACAAACTTTGATGTTGTTAATGTAACGAAAAAGGAACGTAAACGTAATGCAGCACCAGCCTTTACAACATCATCTTTACAGCAAGAAGCTGCACGAAAACTAAATTTCCGAGCTAAGAAAACCATGATGCTAGCTCAGCAATTATATGAAGGTATTGATATTGGAAAAAAAGAGGGAACAGTCGGGTTAATCACTTATATGCGTACCGATTCCACACGTATTTCTGATACGGCAAAAGCTGAAGCGGTGACGTACATTGAGGGGAAATATGGAAAAGAGTACATTGCAACAGAAATAAAACAAACAAAAAAGGCTTCAAATGCACAGGATGCTCATGAAGCGATTCGTCCAACTAGTACGATGCGGACACCCGAGGAATTAAAGGCGGTACTTAGTCGAGATCAGTTACGTTTATATCGCTTAATTTGGGAGCGCTTTATTGCGAGCCAAATGGCACCAGCAGTCCTTGATACAGTAGCTGTAGATCTTCAAAATGGTGATGTTTTATTCCGTGCGAATGGCTCACAAGTTAAATTTGCAGGCTTTATGAAATTATATATCGAGGGTACTGATGATCAAACGGAAGAGACGACAAAACTTTTACCTGAGATGGAAATTGGTGACCAAGTAAAATCGCTTGAAATTGAGCCTAAACAACATTTTACACAGCCACCACCACGCTATTCAGAGGCGCGACTTGTTAAAACAATGGAAGAACTAGGAATTGGGCGCCCGTCCACATATGCACCTACCCTCGATACAATTCAGCGCCGTGGCTATGTTGTATTAGATGCTAAACGCTTTATGCCAACAGAGCTAGGTGAAATCGTACACCAACTCGTACTAGAATTTTTCCCAGATATCATAAACATCGAATTCACAGCACAAATGGAACAAGATTTAGATGATATTGAAGAAGGTAGTCGTCAATGGAAAAGTATTGTAGAAGAGTTTTATACAGACTTTGAAGTTCATGTAAAACATGCGGATGAAGCTATGGAAAAGGTTCTCATTAAAGATGAGCCTGCAGGAGAAGACTGTGAACTTTGCGGATCTCCAATGGTCTTTAAGCTCGGACGATATGGCAAATTTATGGCTTGCTCTAATTTCCCAGATTGTAGAAATACAAAAGCAATTATGAAACCTATTGGTGTGAAATGTCCTTCTTGTGAAACGGGCGAAATTGTGGAGCGAAAAAGTAAAACAAAGCGTCTATTCTACGGTTGCAATCAGTATCCTGAATGTGAATTTGTATCATGGGACAAACCAATTAGTAGACCATGTCCAAAATGTAGTGCATTATTAGTAGAGAAAAAGATAAAAAAAGGTGTGCAAATTCAATGTACGAAGTGTGACTATGAAGAAGCACCAACTCAATGATAGGAAGATGGTAAGAAACATGACTGAACAAGTAGTAAATGTAATAGGAGCAGGACTAGCAGGTAGTGAAGCAGCTTGGCAAATTGCAAAGCGTGGTATAAAAGTTAAACTTTATGAAATGCGTCCAGTAAAGCAGACTCCAGCGCATCATACTGATAAATTTGCGGAACTTGTTTGTTCTAACTCATTGCGTGCAAATGGGTTAACGAATGCTGTAGGCGTTATTAAAGAAGAAATGCGTATGTTAGATTCTGTTATATTAAAGGCAGCAGACCAATGTTCAGTACCTGCTGGAGGTGCATTAGCAGTAGACCGTCATGAATTCGCAGGGTATGTAACGGAGACTGTGAAAAACCATCCACTTGTGGAGGTTATTCATGAGGAAGTCACAGAAATTCCAGAGGGTATTACAGTTATTGCAACAGGACCATTAACTTCGAAAGCTTTAGCTGAAAAAATTCAAGGTTTAACGGGTTTAGATTATTTATACTTTTACGATGCAGCAGCACCTATTATCGAAAAAGATAGTATAGATATGAATAAAGTTTATTTAAAATCTCGTTATGATAAAGGGGAAGCGGCTTATTTAAACTGTCCTATGACAAAAGAAGAATTCGATCGTTTCCGCCAAGCATTAATCGAAGCTGAAGTTGTACCATTGAAAGAATTTGAAAAAGAAATTTATTTTGAGGGTTGTATGCCAATTGAAGTCATGGCAGCTCGTGGAGAGAAAACCATGTTATTTGGTCCGATGAAGCCAGTTGGTCTTGAAGATCCAAAAACAGGAAAACGTCCATATGCAGTTGTTCAACTTCGTCAAGACGATGCAGCTGGTACCCTTTACAACATTGTAGGTTTCCAAACCCATTTAAAATGGGGGCCACAAAAGGAAGTGCTACAGCTAATTCCAGGGTTAGAGAATGTAGAAATTGTACGCTATGGCGTAATGCACAGAAACACCTTCATTAATTCACCGAAAGTTTTAGAAAAAACATATCAACTTCGTGAGCAAAAGAATATTTTCTTTGCAGGTCAGATGACTGGAGTAGAAGGCTATGTTGAATCAGCAGGCAGTGGATTAATTGCAGGAATTAATGCAGCTCGTTTAGCATTAGGACAAGAGCCAATTATTTTCCCATTCGAAACGGCATTAGGAAGCATGGCGCGTTATATAACAGAAGCACAGTCGAAAAACTTCCAGCCAATGAATGTAAATTTTGGTATTTTCCCAGACTTACCACCTGGTCGTCGTTCCAAACCAGAACGTGCGGAAATGCATGCAACACGCGCAATAAGCACAATTCGAAATTTTGTGAATTCACAAACAATTTAATTGCCAAAAGCCTCTAAAAGTTGATATACTCTTAGAGGCTTTTTCTTTTTGTAGACAAAATGCTTAATTAGACGTATTTTATTATTTTGTATGGACATTTTCTCAAAATATAACTATTTACACTTGCTATATTATGAAGATAGGTTTAGTGTCAATATGTATGTTTATTAATGATGAGAAAAACGATACAAACTTGTAAGAGATGACAAAGAAATGTATATCCGTTATATTACAAGTGACAGTCATTTGAGAAAATTATTAATAAATTATTGGTGGTGAATCTTTCCATGTTAGTTTCGTCCCAAGATGCACTCGAACAGTTCATGCTTTACATCCAAGTTGAAAAGAACTTCTCTGTTCATACAGTGCGAGAATATGAATCAGACCTGCTAGATTTTTTAACCTTTTTACAAACGGAGGGAATCCATGATTTAGCAAGTGTTGAATATATACATGCACGTCTTTATGTAACAAAGTTGTACGAAGAAAAAAGGGCAAGGGCCTCTATTTCTAGGAAAATTTCCTCAATCCGCTCCTTTTTTCGCTTTCTAAATAGACAGTACGGATTAGATGACGGAGCGTTTCGTTCGCTTTATCATCCGAAAAAAGAATCACGTTTACCCAGTTTTTTCTACGAAGAAGAATTGAAACAGTTATTTGATGCGAATACTGGTGATGATTTGAAATCATTGAGAAATATAGCTATATTAGAGCTGTTATATGCAACAGGTATTCGTGTGAGTGAACTGACTTCAATTCAAGTAGAGGATGTGGATTTTCATTATTCGATCATACGAGTAATGGGCAAAGGTCGAAAAGAACGAATCATTCCATTTGGTCAATTTGCGAGTTTAGCAATGCAGGACTACATAGAGCAAGCTCGTCCACGATTGATGAAAAAAACGAATCATCAGCAGTTGTTTGTCAATATGCGTGGTGGGGAACTTACTCCTAGAGGGGTACGTCATATTTTAAACGAAATGATTGACAAGGCCTCACTCCATACGAAAATTTACCCACACATGCTTCGCCATACTTTTGCCACTCATTTGTTGAATAATGGCGCAGATTTGCGGACGGTGCAGGAGTTATTAGGTCACTCACATTTATCTTCTACACAAGTTTACACACATGTAACAAAAGAGCATCTTCGTCAAACATATATGAATGCTCATCCAAGGGCATAATAGAGCTAAGGAGGAAGGCAGATGGGACAAATTCATGCAACAACGATATTTGCGGTTCATCATAACGGAGGCTGTGCCATGGCTGGTGATGGTCAAGTAACATTGGGAAATGCAGTTGTGATGAAGGGTACAGCAAGGAAGGTCAGACGTCTGTTTAATGGGCAGGTCCTTGCTGGTTTTGCAGGTTCAGTTGCTGATGCCTTTACACTTTTTGAGATGTTTGAAGGCAAATTAAATGAGTATAACGGTAATTTACAGCGTGCAGCCGTTGAGGTAGCAAAGCAATGGCGTGGTGATAAAATGCTTCGCCAGCTAGAAGCGATGCTATTAGTAATGGATAAAACGACCTTACTACTCGTTTCGGGTACAGGAGAAGTGATTGAACCCGATGACGGCATTTTGGCTATTGGCTCTGGTGGAAATTATGCATTATCCGCAGGTAGAGCATTAAAAAAATATGCAGGTGAAACGATGACTGCTCGTGAAATTGCTGAAGCGGCATTAGAAACAGCTGCTGAAATTTGTGTATTTACGAATCATAATATTATCGTGGAGGCGCTGAACTAATGACGCAAAAAAATTTAACGCCAAGACAAATTACTGAGCATTTAGATCGTAACATTGTTGGGCAGAATGAAGCTAAGCGAGCAGTAGCTATTGCGTTACGAAACCGCTATCGTCGTTCATTGTTAAACGAAGATATGAAGGCTGAAGTTATTCCGAAAAATATTTTGATGATTGGGCCAACTGGTGTCGGTAAAACAGAAATAGCGAGAAGGATTGCAAAGCTTACAAATGCTCCTTTTGTAAAAGTTGAAGCAACAAAGTTTACTGAGGTAGGTTATGTCGGTAGAGATGTTGAATCAATGGTACGTGACTTGGTAGAAGCTTCACACCGTCTAGTTAAAGAAGAAATGATGGAGTCTGTCAAGGAACAAGCAGAAGAATTAGCAAATGAAGCAATCGTGAAACTTTTGGTGCCTTCTTTACGTAAAAAACAGGCGATGCAAAATCCGTTTGAAATGCTATTCGGTGGGAAAGAGCAACCAACAAATGACGATTCATCAGCAGATGATGGGGAAGTTCGCTCAAAGCGTGCACAAATTGCGATTGATTTACGCAATGGGAAGTTAGAAAATGAGTGGGTTACTGTAGAGGTAACAGAACAAAATCCATCCATTTTTGATGCGTTACAAGGAACTGGGATGGATATGTCTGCGAATAGCGGTATGCAGGATATGCTATCTAGTTTAATGCCTAAAAAACAGAAAAAACGCCGTGTGCAAGTAAAAGACGCACGTCGTATTTTAACAATAGAAGAAGCAAATAAGCTGATAGATGCAGATGAAGTAGCACAGGAAGCCATTAATAGGGCTGAGCAATCGGGTATCATTTTTATTGACGAAATCGATAAAATTGCTAGTAAAGAAGGAAATACTTCGGCGAATGTTTCCCGTGAAGGAGTTCAACGTGACATTTTACCAATTGTAGAAGGCTCTACTGTCACTACGAAGTATGGTGCAGTAAAAACGGATTATATGTTGTTTGTTGCTGCTGGTGCATTTCATATGTCGAAACCATCGGATCTAATTCCTGAATTACAAGGCCGTTTCCCAATTCGTGTAGAGCTAGAAAAATTAACAAAGCAGGATTTTGTACGTATTTTACAAGAACCAGATCAATCACTAATTTTGCAATATAAAGCACTATTAGAGACAGAAGGTGTAGAAGTTCATTTCACGACAGATGCAATTGAACGAATTGCTGAAATTGCAACCGAAGTGAATCAGGAAACAGACAATATCGGAGCCCGTCGTTTACACACGATATTAGAGCGTTTACTGGAAGAACTATCGTTTGAGGCATCTGAAATTGCACCAGCAAGTATCCCAATCAATGCTGCGTATGTTGATCAAAAACTTGCGGGTATAGTAAAAAACAAAGATTTGTCACAGTTTATACTGTAAGATAAAGCTGATTAGTATCATTCAATAGTAAAAACCTTTAGAATATTTAGTAAATACTCTTCGGATTATTTATAGGAGGAACATATAATGAATTTATTAGGAAAAACACGTAAAATTAACTCGATGCTTCAAGCTTCTGCTGGTAAGCCGGTAAACTTTAAAGAAATGGCCGATACATTAGGCGATATCATTGATAGCAATGTCTATATTTTGAGTCGTAAAGGTAAATTATTAGGTATTTCAATTCACCAACAAATTGAAAATGAGCGTATGAAAAAAATGTTCGAAGAGAGACAGTTCCCAGAAGAATACACACATAGCTTATTTACGATCTCTGAAACTTCATCAAATTTAGATATTAATAATGAACATACTGCTTTCCCAGTTGAAAACAAAGATTTATTCCAAAACGCCTTAACAACAATTGTGCCAATCGTTGGTGGTGGTGAACGTTTAGGAACGTTAATCCTTGCTCGTTTATCTTCACAATTTGAAGATGATGATCTAATTTTAGCTGAGTATGGTGCAACAGTAGTTGGTATGGAAATTTTACGTGAAAAATCTGAAGAAATTGAAGAAGAAGCTCGTAGCAAGGCAGTCGTACAAATGGCTATTAATTCACTTTCATACAGTGAGCTAGAGGCAATTGAGCATATTTTCGAAGAACTTGATGGGAATGAAGGTTTATTAGTTGCTTCTAAGATTGCTGATCGTGTGGGTATTACACGTTCAGTAATCGTAAACGCATTACGTAAGCTTGAATCAGCAGGTGTCATTGAATCTCGCTCTTTAGGTATGAAAGGTACTTATATTAAAGTACTAAACGATAAATTCTTAAATGCTTTAGCAGAAATTAAAATGAAATAATTGCTTCTTTAAGAAGCTAACGAAAGCGTCTATGGAACATATAGACGCTTTTTTGTTGTTGATAAAAGATAATTTCACTAGTAGAAGGCAGGGTAAGGGGTTGATTTCCGTTCCGATCGCGTCTGATATGCCGCTTCACTCACTGCGTTCGCCCCAAGGTTTCATCTCCCCTAGGAGTGACGCGGACTCCACGCCAATCAACCATGCTGCAAAAGTGTCAGTTCATTATCTTTCACACTAGCCGTAGGGGAATTGCACCAATTATATCTGTTTTTAAAGAAAGAATAGGCTTTTATTTTAAATGTGGAGAGGTGACTAGTCATAACGATCATCCATAAAATGAGTAGTGAACACCTTATTTTATTTATGCAAAAAATCTTTTGTGGATTGGAGTGGAAAGCTACTTGATTTCTACGTGTAATAGCGAGATAGGAATGACCTTGCACAGAGAGGTAGCCATACTGGTTTTGCGACGAAAGCTTAGCCACACTAGCACAGGAAGGTTGGCTCTGGGCGACAGCAAAGCGGCAATGGAAGCAGGTAGATTGGAACGGAAAGCCTTTTTCACTTGTCATAAAAAAATTTTTATTGTTGTGTTTTTCAAAAAATATGAAAGTGTCTATGGTACATATAGACGTTTTTTTGTTTATTTTCGAATTTTTATGGCTCTTATTTTTTAGAGAATTAATACAAAAACAATGAAGTTTGATGGATTTCATTGCTTTTAGCCTAATAATGTTCGATAATTTGTCACTACAATTAGCATATAAAAATGCCTTTTATGTTACTTTGGAAGAATGGCCAATAAACGTATAGTAACTATTTTAAAAATACTCTAATATTGATTGAACTAGTAAAAAGGGACCTTTATTGATGAGGATTAAAAAAGGCGATAAACCTCATAAAAAGGCATATTTAACAATAAAATCGTAAACACTGTCGAAATGGTGTAAAATAACTAGATGTGTAATGACCTTTACTTGAACTTAGAGGCACAAGGGATAAGGAAGTTTTGTCATGGTTGAGGTTGAGAAAAAATAGGGCGTATAGACTATTAAAAAGTGACAAAAGACAATAGACACTAGGTATCATCTTAATTACAATTGTATTATTGGATAAATTAACAAGTACATAGATTGAAATAAAATGAGGTGAACAGTTTTGAATTTATTTGGAGGAACTATTAGTAGCCTGGAAAATGGACTTTCCTATGCCACTTTAAATCATAAAACGATCGCAAATAATATTGCGAATGTCGATACACCTAATTATAAGGCGAAAAATGTTAGTTTTAAGGATATGCTGGAAGAACAGAAGAGTATAGCCATTTCTGCATATCGTACTGATAATAGACATTATGATTTCACGTTTCGACAAGCTACACCTGGTGTCAATATCGTTGAGAACTTGCGATATAGAAACAATGGGAATGCTGTAGATATGGATGCTGAGCAAGCAAAATTAGCAGAGAATCAAATTTATTATAATGCTTTAATCGATCGTGTTAATGGGAAATTAAACACATTGAATACCGTTATTAAAGGAGGTAAGTAATAGATGTCTATATTTCATGGGATGAATACCACTGCCTCTGCTTTAACGGCGCAACGTTTACGCATGGATGTTATTTCTTCTAATATGGCTAACATGGATACAACTCGCGCTCGTCAAGTGAATGGGGAATGGGAACCATATCGACGCAAGTCTGTTACGCTGTCAGCACAAGAAGGACAATTTTCAAATTTTTTGAACATAGCACTAGGGAAAAATGCAAAAAGTGGTGTTGGTAATGGTGTAAAAGTTACTCGAATTTCAGAAGATCAAGAAACACCTTTCAAACTTGTTTATGACCCAACTCATCCAGATGCTAATGCAGATGGTTACGTAAATATGCCAAATGTTGATCCATTGAAAGAAATGGTAGATTTAATGTCGGCTACTCGTTCTTATGAGGCAAATATAACTGTTTTTAATGCGAATAAATCCATGCTTACAAAGGCTTTAGAGATTGGTAAATAAAATTAAGTAGAAAGGAAGATACATACATGGCCATTTCGTCCATTTCGCTAATGACACCTACTCAGGTTGTAAATAACCCAAACAAACTTAATGCAACACCTTATGAAGCACAACAAAGCTTCGCGAACTCTTTAAAAGAAGCAATAGCAAAAGTAAATGATCAACAAATAACTTCTGATAAGTATACTCAGAAGCTAATTAAAGGTGAAGATGTGGAGTTGCATGAAGTGATGATTGCTTCGCAAAAGGCGAGCATTACACTAAACGCAACAATTGAAGTTCGCAATAAGGTGATTGAAGCTTACCAAGAAATAATGCGAATGAGTGTTTAATTTATTGTCAAGATAAGGCAACCCCTTTTCAATATAGATTAATAACCACGATTTAGAGTGGGCTCATTATGTTCGCAAATTATTGATGGCTAGGTTATTCACTATAACCGGAGGATTCATAATGAATGAACGATTGACGAAAATAAAAAACGACACCAGTCAATTTTGGACAAGTCGAAGTAAAAAGCAAAAAATAGTTATGATTGGCTCCGTGGTAGTTGTAATCGCACTAGCAGCAATTGTGACATTTTTCGCTTCCAAAACTACATATGTTCCACTTTATAAAGATTTATCAACACGGGAAATTGGACAAGTAAAGGAAGCACTAGATTCCCAAGGTGTGACCTATCAAATTGCTCCAGGTGGAACATCTATTTTAGTGCCAGAAGAACAAGTTGACTCCTTGTTAGTGCAATTAGCTTCTGAGGGATATCCGCAAACAGGTTCAATCGATTACTCATTTGCGAATAGTTCAGGATTTGGTATGACTGATAATGAATTTAACCTATTAAAAAAAGCAGCTACTGAAACTGAAATTGCTAAACTTTTCAAAAATTTGGAAGGTGTAAAAGATGCAAAAGTAATGATTACTGTTCCTGAGGAAGGGGTATTCGTAACGGATGTTAAAGGAGAAGCAACGGCATCTATCGTTTTAAATACAGACCCTGGCTATAAATTTACAGAGCAGCAAATTACAACGATGTACAATTTGGTGTCAAAAAGTATTCCGAATTTAAAGACTGAAAATATTGTGATCTCTAATCAATTCTCAGAGTACTTTGATTTGAATGCTGCCACAGCTGATGGAACTTCCACAACGACAGCAGAAGGTCAATTACAAATGAAGAAATTAGTGGAACGAGATCTACAACGTCAAGTGCAAAATATGCTAGGAACGTTGATGGGACAAGATAAGGTAATGGTTTCTGTCACAACAGATATTGATTTCAAGAAAGAAAATCGTGAAGAAAATCTTGTGACACCTGTTGATGAAGAAAATATGGAAGGTATTGCCATTAGTGCGCAGCGAATTACAGAGCAATATTCTGGCACAGGAGCAGCAGCTGCTGCCGGAACACCTGAAGCTGAAACAACCACTGATAACTTCACAACTTATAATGAAGGTGCAGCAGGAAATGGAGATTATGAACGTACGGAAGAGACGATAAATAATGATGTGAACCGTATACGTAAGGATATCCAAGAAGCACCTTATAAAATTCAAGATATTGGGATTCAAGTAATTGTTGAACCACCGACAGCAACTGACGCAGCGTCATTACCAGACGGTGTTCGTGAAGATATTGAGAAAATTTTAAGTACAATTGTACGTACAACAATTTCCAAAGACGTGGCAGCAGAACTTACACAAGAGCAAATTGATGAAAAAGTGGCGGTATCTGTACAACCATTATACGGTAAGGTGACAGAGGTAGCTGATGAAAAACCAATTATTCCATGGTGGGTTTGGGTTATCGGCGGTATCTTGTTAGCTGTGATCGTATTGCTAGCATTCTTCATTATCCGTTCACGTAAGCGTGCGAAGGAAGAAGAAGAGCTAAGTATCCTAGAAGAACAAGAAGAATTAATGGTTGATGATATTAATGAAGAAATTGAAACGGAAGCTACAATGCGTCGTAAGCAGCTTGAAAAAATGGCCAAAGATAAGCCAGACGATTTTGCAAAGTTACTGCGCAGTTGGATTGCTGAAGACTAACTAGGAGGTTCGGCTGTGTCCAAGAAAGATAAGGAATTAACCGGAAAACAAAAGGCCGCTCTCTTGTTAATTTCATTAGGGCCTGAGGTTTCAGCTTCTGTCTATAAGCATTTAACAGAGGAAGAAATTGAACGTTTAACATTAGAAATTTCAAGTGTTAAAAAAGTGGAATCAAATGTAAAAGAAGAGATTATTGAAGAATTCCACAATATTGCACTAGCGCAGGACTATATCACACAAGGTGGTATTGGCTATGCAAAAACAGTATTAGAAAAAGCACTTGGTGTAGAACAAGCACAAACGATTATTAATCGATTAACATCTTCTTTACAAGTACGTCCGTTTGATTTTGCACGCAGAGCTGATCCAGCGCAAATTTTCAACTTTATCCAAAATGAGCATCCTCAAACAATTGCCCTGATACTCTCTTATTTAGAGGCAGGGCAAGCGGGTGTTATTTTATCTTCTTTACCACAGGAAGTACAAGCTGACATTGCTAAACGTATAGCGGTCATGGAATCAACTTCACCAGAAGTGATAAGCGAAATTGAATCTGTGTTAGAGCGTAAATTATCGTCAACTGTTACGCAGGATTATACAGAAACGGGTGGTATCGACGCAGTCGTTGAAGTTTTAAATGGAGTAGATCGCCAAACAGAAAAAACAATTCTCGATGCACTCGAAATCCAAGATCCAGAACTTGCAGAGGAAATCAAAAAACGTATGTTTGTGTTCGAAGATATTGTTACACTCGACAATCGTTCCATTCAGCGTGTTATTCGTGATTGTGAAAACGAAGACTTACTGCTTTCAATGAAGGTATCAAGTGAAGAGGTAAAAGATATTATATTCCGCAATATGTCACAACGTATGGCTGAAACATTTAAAGAAGAAATGGAAATTATGGGACCTGTACGATTACGTGACGTAGAGGAGGCACAATCTCGAATTGTTGCCGTTATTCGTCGTCTAGAGGATGCTGGCGAGATTATTATAGCTCGCGGTGGAGGAGATGACGTCATTGTCTAGAATCATCCGTTCTATTTATACACAGTCCGATAGCGATAATGTCAAGGAAATACAGATCCGTGATATGTTTGAACCGATGGAGGAATACCAGGAAGAAATCCCACCTCAACATCAATTAACGATGGATGAAGTAATGGCAGAGCGAGATCGTTTACTTGCTGAAGCGAGAGCTGCTTTGCAGGCAGAACGAGAGATGTTTGAACAGGAAAAGCATTTGCACTTTCAAGAGATTGAACATTTAAAGCTAAGCTGGGAGGAAGAGAGACCCAATCGTGTTCAAGAAGCTTATGATGAGGGATTTGGGCAAGGCTATGAAGACGGCGTGAATAAGGCCACTGAAGCAATGGCTCAGTCACTTCAAACTGCGAATGAAATCATGATGTTAGCGAAAGAAAATGCTCAAAAATACATTGATGATCAAGAAGCGGTGATTTTAGAGTTAGGCTTAACTGCTGCAGAACGAATTATTGGTACCTCATTAGAACAGGATAACGAACTATTTGTATCAATCGTACGCAGAGGGCTGAAAGAAGCGAGAGAAATGAAAGAAATTAAAATTTATGTCTCTCCAGCTTATTATGCTTTAATTACGGCCAATCGAGATGAATTAGCAGAAATGTTCCCAATAGACGTACCATTTATGATTTTTGTTAATGAGGATTTGGATAATGAAACAGATTGCTATATTGAAACAAATCATGGTCGAATTATGGTTAGTATCGATGAGCAATTAAATGCACTCAGATTAAAGTTACATGAAATATTAGAGAGTAAGGAATGATCTTGATGAAAGTGGCTCAATTAATTGAACATATTCCTCATATACCTACTTTTAAAAAGTTTGGTAGAGTTACTAGAGTTGTTGGCTTGATGATTGAGTCGCAAGGTCCAGATAGTTCCATAGGTGATGTCTGTAAAATTCATGTGGAAACTGTAAATAATGGTCATCAGATTATTTTAGCAGAGGTTGTTGGTTTTAAAGATGAAATAGTCGTCTTAATGCCTTTTACCTCCTTACGCGAAATATCGATCGGCTGCCTTGTCGAAGGGACGGGTGCTCCATTGGAAGTAAAAGTGGGCCCTGAGTTAATTGGTAAAGTATTGGATTCTATGGGGAATCCAATTGATGGTACTTTATTGCCTAAGGGACTAATGACAGTTCCCACTGAACAAGATCCACCAAACCCACTGACTCGTCCACCGATTAATGAAAGGCTTGAAGTGGGAGTGAAGGCTATTGACGGCATGCTAACAGTTGGTAATGGACAACGTGTTGGTATTTTCGCTGGTTCTGGGGTAGGTAAAAGTACATTACTTGGTATGATCGCAAGAAATACTCAAGCAGATTTGAATGTCATTGCGTTAATAGGGGAGCGTGGTCGTGAGGTTCGAGAATTCATCGAACGTGATTTAGGCGCTGAAGGTCTAAGTCGATCCATTGTTGTTGCAGCTACTTCAGATCAACCTGCATTAATGCGGATTAAAGGGGCATTTACAGCTACAGCAATCGCCGAATATTTTAGAAATCGAGGCTTAAATGTCATGCTAATGATGGATTCCGTTACACGTGTGGCGATGGCACAACGTGAAATTGGACTTGCCACGGGTGAACCACCTGCACAAAAAGGATATACGCCTTCTGTTTTTGCGATATTACCTAAATTACTAGAACGAACAGGCACCAATGAAAAGGGGTCTATAACAGCATTTTATACCGTTTTAGTAGATGGGGACGATATGAATGAGCCCATTGCGGATACTGTGCGAGGGATATTAGATGGTCATATTGTATTGGATCGAAATCTTGCCAACAAAGGGCAATATCCAGCCATCAATGTCTTGAAAAGTGTGAGTCGCTTGATGAACCATGTTGCAGAGCCAACTCATAAAAAAGCTGCTGAACGATTAAGAGAACTCTATTATACATATGACAAATCTGAGGATTTGATCAATATTGGGGCTTATAAAAGAGGGACTTCTAAAGAAATTGATGAAGCAATTTATTATGAACCGCTTATTACTGCTTATCTTAAACAGGGTTACTTAGATAAAGTGACATTAGAAGAAAGTGTCAATGAGTTAATAACATTATCGAACGGTGGTGCGAAATAGATGGTCAGTTATGTGTATCGTTTTGAAAAAGTGTTAACTATTCGCGAACAGGAAAAAAACGAAACCGAAATGGCTTATAAAGAATCTGTCCGTTCTTTTGAAGAAATAGCAACGAAATTATATGAATTGCTAAAAAAGAAAGAAGATTTAATTGGGTTTCAACAGGAGCGTTTAATGATCGGCTCATCGATAGATGAAATCCATCATTATAGTCGTTTTATTGACAGTCTCGAAAAAACAATTGCAGATGTGCAACAGAAAGTGATTCAAGCTCGTGCAAAGATGAATTGGCACGAAGAAAAACTATTAGAAAAAAACTTGGAAGTACGTAAATTTGAAAAAATGAGAGAAAAGGATTTTAAACATTTCCAACAAGAGCAAGATCGTATAGAAAGCCTTTTTTTAGATGAGATTTCATTACAAACGTATAACAAGAAAGAAATCAGGTGATTTCATGGCAAAGAAAGACAATCGATTAGCAACAGAATTAGTAGAAGAGCAACCAAAGAAAAAATCTGGGGGCTTTCTAAAGTTTTTTACTTGGATTGTACTGCCGATTATGTTTGTAGTAGCGGTTTTGCTTGTTGTGGCAACATTAATGAATACAAATGTCTTTGATTTAGGAAAAAAGGCAATTGGCAATTTACCTTTTATGCCGTCAGAAGAACAACAAGCGAAGGATGCTGTCGTTAATAACGACTCTAAAATAGTGAGTTTACAGGCAGAGATACAAGAAAAGGAAGCAGAAATTACACAGCTTCAAAAAAAATTAGATTCAACAATAACGGATAAAGAGAAGTTGCTGACAGAAAAAGAACAACTTCAATTTGAAATTGAAAAATTGAATCGTGAACAAGATGATGTAAAGCGTGATTTTAATGATATTTTATCAACGTTTGATAAGATGTCACCGAAAGCTGCAGCACCTGTACTGGTCAATATGAGTGATACGGAAGCGTTGCGAATTATAACGAATTTAAAGCCGGATAAGCTAGCAGCCATTTTAGAGAAAATGGATGCAAAAGACGCAGCAAAATATACCGAGCTTATGGCTAAACAATAGGGTAATTGAAAGGAGGTGAAAGATTAATGGATGTAGCGATGATGCAAATGATCAATAAATCAGCGCCTACTAAAACTGCAGCAACAAAGTCAGCAGCAGTTGGTACCGCTGAAGAAAAATTAGGTGGTACACAAAAGAAAGAAAGTTTATCAAATTTCGGTTCTGTTTTTGGGCAAGTTTTATCTTCTTCATCTCAATTAACCCAAGCATCACAGACGACTTCCACAAATGAGCTAGCAGATTTACAAGCGGTTTTAAATGCTGATTCAATGGAGGAAGTACTAGACTTACTGGGGATTTCCCACGATGATGGTTTACTAGTACTTCAGCTAGGAGAAGACGGTAAGGCAGTGGCAATGGATGAAATGCTACATTTAGAAAATATACTAAATGCATTAGGTATTGATGAAGAGCAGCTTCAAAAAATAATCCAACAGCTTCTAGGGGAAGAAAAGGAAGCGAGTGATGTTTGGGAGCTATTATCATTAGTAGATGCCCAAGCGCCGGTACTACAGGCAAATATAAGCACAGCATTACAAGGTGAAGGTCAAGTGACACCAAAAGAGGCATCACAACTTCTTCAAGTGTTGAAATTAGTGCAATTAGTAGGCAAAAAAACAGACTTAACTGCATCGCAAGAAAATCTGTTAACGACGGTTAAGAGCCTATTAACGTCATTGCAAACGCAAGTAGGTACGATGCAGGAAATAACAACTAAAACAACTGTGACATTGCCATTACAAGGCTTCCAGCAAGTTGTTCAGCAAGTCCAAGTGACGAAGCAAAGTGAAACAAGTACGACTGATATGGTTACACCACAAACGGTACAAACCAAACCAGACACATTCCATGTTACATTACCAACGGCTAAGCCTGCGCAATCAGAAGCTTTATTAAAGGAAATGCAAGCCATCATCAATCGAGCACAGATCTCTAATGCACAAGGGATTACACGTTTAACCATAAAATTATATCCAGAAAACCTAGGGACGGTTCGTATTGAACTTGTACAAAATGATGGTGTTCTTACAGCCCGTTTACTGGCTTCTACAACCCATGGACGTGAATTGCTTGATAGTCAAGCACACCAGCTAAAACAGGCATTTGCTCAGCAAAATATTCAAGTAGACCGCCTTGATATTGCACAATCACTACAAGATGCTGATCGACAACAACGTGATCAAAGTTTCTTCAATAATTTCTTTAAACAACAGCAAGACGAAGAACAGGATCAAAAAAGTGATGATGAAGATGAAGGAATGTCCTTTAGTGACTATTTAATAAGTGAGGAGGTGTAATAATGGCAGATGCAACAACGAAAGTGACAAATAATTCGATAACAGATGATCTTTACTACTCGAATTATCAGAAGCCAATGAAGCAAACAGGAAATAGTGAGCTTGGCAAGGATGCCTTTTTACAATTGTTAATTACACAATTACAGCATCAGGATCCAACGAATCCAATGGATGATCGAGAATTTATTTCTCAAATGGCGCAATTTTCTTCTTTAGAGCAAATGCAAAATATGACAAAGGCCATGGAATCTTTATTAGCATCACAGCAACAAACACAGATGATGAGTTATACAACTTTTATTGGCAAAGAAGTCAAATGGCATGAGATTTCAGAGGAGAAAGATGAAAAAGGAAATCCTGTGGTTAATGAAGGAACAGGCGTCATCGAATCCCTCAAATTTGTAAATGGTAACGTTGTTTTCAAATTAGCTGACGGAAAAGAGATTGCTCCTGGTAATATATCTGGTATTTTAGGTGGAGCAAGCGATTCTAGTTCAAATGGCAATAATAATGTATCAGAATCTCCATTAGTGAAAGCTAGCCAATTGATTGGTAAAAATGTATCGTATAAAGACGGTGACCAAGAATTAAAAGGACGAATCGTCTCTGTTTCCAATAAAGATGGGGTCATTAATTACGTATTAGATAATGATAAAAGATTAACGGATAAAGATTTTACGGTTATTAGCGAATAAAGGTGGAGAAAAGTGATGGATAAGTTTTCAATTCATCGTGTACCCTTGCATCCATCTATTCGTACAACACAACCTAAGCCAATCAATACGCAACCATCATTTAAAGCACATTTACAGGAAGCTTCTAAACAAGAGCTAAAGGTGAGTAAGCATGCGAATGAACGTATTATAGAGCGCAAAATTAATATCTCTGAACAAGAATGGCAGGTTGTATCGGATAAGGTATTTGAAGCACACTCAAAAGGTGTCAAACAGCCATTAGTCTTGATGGATCAAGCAGCTTTAATTGTCAGTGCTAAAAACGCTACTGTCATTACAGCAATGGATCGCACGGAAGCAAAACAGCAGTTATTTACAAATATTGATGGCACGATTGTGCTTTAAAGGCTGGACCTTCTTACGTAAGGAAGCCTTGGTGATGCTGATTGATAGAGGCTCACCTATATAAAACGAAGGGAGAACGAAAACATATGTTACGTTCTATGTATTCAGGTATTTCAGGTCTTAAAAACTTCCAAACAAAGCTAGATGTGATTGGTAATAATATCGCCAACGTGAACACTTATGGTTTTAAAAAAGGGCGAGTAATTTTCAAAGATTTAATGTCTCAAACACAGGCAGGTGCCTCAGGTCCAACAGGCACTATTGGGGGCACAAACGCTAAACAAGTAGGACTAGGTTCACAACTTGCTGCGATTGATACCATTCATGGAGGAGGTTCACTTCAAAGTACGGGACGAGTTTTAGATTTGGCTATTGAAGGGGATGGCTTTTTTATTGCAGCAGGTTATGATGCTAACTCTACAGGGCCTGTTGCTCCAATTTCAGATTTAAAATATACACGTGCGGGAAACTTTTATTTAGATAAAGATGGTTTCTTGGTAAACGCAGATGGTAATTATATGATGGCTGTTACGACTTTAGCGGAATCATCTCCTCAGAATCCATCGTTTGACCCAACGACTCCAGATGATTTGAGTAATTATCAAGACTTAACACCGTCTGGAGGTACAGCAGTAGACCCAGCACCTGTTGTTCCTGAAACGATTGATCCTGCAGCAGATCTAGCAGGTAATGTAGGCTTTATCCAAATCCCTACGAATGCTCAATCAATGTCTATTGGATTAGATGGTAAAGTGACTTTTGTTAGTAAAGATGGCGTTTTACATTATGCTGGTCAACTTGTTATGGCGAAATTTGCAAATGCAGGAGGACTTGAAAAGTCTGGTGGAAATTATTACGTACCAACTGCTAACTCAGGAGATCCTTATTTTGCAGCTGGTACTGAAGGTGGGATAGGTAAAGCCGTTTCTGGGGCACTTGAAATGTCAAATGTGGACCTTTCAGAGGAGTTTACAGAGATGATTGTTGCACAGCGGGGCTTCCAGTCAAATACACGTATCATCACGACATCTGATGAAATTCTACAAGAACTAGTAAACTTAAAACGATAATAATATAGTCCTTTCATAACGGACGTTTTAACAAACATATTTTCATATGAGGGAGGGTCGGGCCGGCTCTCATGCTAGACCCGGCCCTAATTCATGATTGAACTAACACGTCTAAATGGCAAAGCATTTACATTAAATGCTTTATACATAGAAACCGTCGAATCATTTCCAGATACGACTATTACTTTAACAACTGGAACAAAATTAATTGTTTTAGAGAGTGAAGATGAGGTGCGACAAAAGGTAACTGCCTTTTATAACAATATACAAGTACTATCCAACCCGCATCTACGAGGTGAAGAAGATGAAGAATAATAAAATGCTAACGATGATTATTATTTTACTAGTAGCAGTCATTCTGATTGGGGTTATTTTGTTTGTATTGCTTACCCAATTTAATAAACCAACAGGGGCTGTTGAGCCGTCCATTGATGAGATTGTAGAGGCAACAGTGGAGATACCAGAGATCACGACAAATCTTGCAGATAAAAGAGTTGTGCGCTTGTCATTGAAAATTCAAACGACAAGTAAAGATGCTGCTGCAGAATTAACAAAGCGCGTTTTCCAAGTGCAAAACATCGCCATTCAAGAGCTTTCTGAAATGGAGCAAAAGGATTTAGAAGGTAAGCAAGGGAAACAGATTTTCCAAAAATCATTGAAAACAAGAATAAATGAATTGATGCAAGAGGGAGAAGTTCAGGAAGTATATTTTACCTCCTTCATTACTCAATAAAACAGAAACTGCTTGAATTGGAGGTGGGCAAATGGCAGGAGATGTGTTATCTCAATCCGAGATAGATGCGCTGCTTTCCGCTATATCGACAGGGGAGATGTCAGCGGATGACATAAAGAAAGAGGACGAGGGACGTAAGGTTAAAGTTTATGATTTTAAGCGAGCACTTCGATTCTCAAAAGATCAAATCCGAAGTTTGACCCGAATACATGAAAATTTTGCACGACTATTGACAACCTTTTTCTCTGCACAGCTTAGAAGCTATGTGCAAATTACGGTTGCCTCAGTAGACCAAATACCATTTGAAGAGTTTGTCCGTTCCATTCCGAATATGACACTCATTAATGTATTTGAAGTGCCACCATTAGATGGTAATATATTGATGGAAATCAATCCGAATATTGCCTATTCAATGCTAGATCGCCTAATGGGCGGTAGTGGGGCAAGTCATAGTAATGTAGATAACCTAACGGAAATTGAAACTAAAATTATGACAAACCTTTTTGAACGCTCATTCGACAATTTACGTGAAGCATGGGAAAATGTTGCGGAAATCGATCCCATATTAGTGGAACTTGAAGTTAATCCACAATTTTTACAAATGATTTCACCCAATGAAACGGTTGTCGTAATCTCGTTAAATACGATTATCGGTGAGACAAGCGGTATGATTAATATTTGTATTCCACATGTTGTGTTGGAGCCAATTGTGCCAAATCTTTCAGTTCGCTATTGGATGCAAACTAATACGAAAGAGATGTCACCAGAGCAAACAAAAATGCTTGAAACACGTGTGAAACAAGCCCAATTACCACTCTCAGTTGAATTAGGTTTGACGGACATCACCATTGAAGATTTCCTAACAATGCAGGTTGGGGATGTTATACAGTTAGATCAAAAAATTGAAGCACCATTACTACTCAAAGTAGGAACATTGCCGAAATTCACTGTTCAACCAGGTAAGAAAGGCAAAAAATTAGCAATCCAGATTATCGACCCTTTGAAAGGAGGAGACGAAGATGAGTGATGAAATGCTCTCCCAAGAAGAAATTGAAGCGCTATTAAGGGGCGAGACGTTGGGAGATAAAAACAACGACACTGATGCTTCAACAAATGAAGAAATAAATGAGATACGAGTAGAGGATTACCTTGATTCGTTTGCACAAGATGCATTAGGAGAGGTAGGCAATATATCCTTTGGTAGCTCTGCCACAGCTCTTTCAGCGTTACTGGGTCAAAAAGTAGATATTACTACACCAAGTATTTCGATGATTAATCGCAATAAATTAGAAGAGGAATTTCCTCATCCATATGTAGCTGTACAAGTTGAATATACAATTGGTTTGACAGGTATGAATTTACTTGTCATTAAACAATCTGATGCAGCAATTATCGCAGATTTAATGTTAGGTGGCGATGGATTAAATCCGAAGCCGGACTTAGGTGAGATTCAGCTAAGTGCTGTTCAAGAGGCTATGAATCAAATGATGGGCTCAGCTGCTACATCTATGTCGACGGTCTTCAACAAAAAAGTAGATATTTCTCCACCGACAATTGATTTAATGAACATCTCACAAGATGAAGGTCGAGAAAATATTCCAGAAGACGATTTGCTGGTGAAAGTTTCATTTAGATTAAGAATTGGTAATTTAATTGATTCGAATTTAATGCAATTATTACCGCTTAAATTCAGTCAAAATATTGTAAAATCTTTATTAGGTGAAACAGGAGTGTTTGAGGAACCTGTGGCTGCAACGATTGCACCTGAGGCTCCACCAGTTACAGCACCGCCTGTTCAACAGCATGTGCCTGTAGCACCACCACCTGAACAACCAGTATATCAGCAGCAGTCAGCACCAATGCAGCAACCGATTTATCAGGAACCACAACAATTTGCACAACCAGCGAGACCTGCACAGCCTGTAAATGTGCAACAAGCACAGTTTGCTAGCTTCGATACAAATGTAATCTCTCAATCTGAAGCTAGAAATTTAAATATGCTACTTGATATTCCATTGCAAGTTACTGTAGAGTTAGGACGTACGAAGCGTTCTGTTAAAGAGATTTTAGAACTATCAAGTGGTTCAATTATTGAACTGGATAAATTAGCAGGGGAACCTGTTGATATTTTAGTCAATAGCCGTTTAATTGCTAAAGGTGAAGTCGTTGTCATTGACGAAAACTTTGGTGTCCGTATTACAGATGTTTTAAGTCAAGCAGAGCGTTTAAATAATTTAAGATAGTTTCAATTGGAGGAGTTAACCATGTCTAAAAGAATTTTGATTGTAGACGACGCTGCATTTATGCGCATGATGATCAAGGATATTTTATCAAAAAATGGATTTGAAGTTGTTGGAGAGGCAGCCGATGGTTTGCAAGCTGTCGAAAAGTACAATGAACTAAAACCAGATTTAGTAACAATGGATATCACAATGCCAGAGATGGATGGTATTGCTGCTCTTAAAGCAATTAAGGGAACAGATCCAAGTGCAACTGTAATCATGTGTTCAGCGATGGGGCAACAAGCGATGGTAATCGATGCAATTCAAGCTGGTGCGAAAGATTTTATCGTTAAACCTTTCCAAGCAGATCGTGTAATTGAAGCGATTCAAAAAGCGCTAGGATGATTGCATGAAAATGTTAAAATCATTTCGTTTAACGATGATTTTCGCATTTCTTGTATCCTTCCTGTTTTTGTACCCGACACCAACTTCTGTCTATGCAGATGCTGATACGAATAGTGTCACGGATTGCATTAAAGATCCAGAAGCTTGTAATGGAGATACGACTGATCCAGCTGCTAAACAAGAAACAACTGTAACAGCAGCTGGAGACATATCTGCATGGGAATACATAAAAATGGTTTTGGCGCTTATTTTTGTTGTAGCTTTATTTTATGGATTGATGAAGTTTTTAAATAAACGTAATTTAAACTTCCAACGTAATCAAATGGTACAAAATTTAGGCGGTTTATCGTTAGGTGCGCAAAAGTCAGTTCAGCTTTTACAGGTAGGTAAAACATTGTATTTAGTTGGTGTCGGAGAAGACGTTCAACTTTTACGAGAAATTACAGATCCTGAAGAAGTTGAAGCCCTTTTAGCCCTATATAATGATAGGCAAGAACTTGCAGCAACATCACCGTATATTGCAGAAGTATTTTCTAAGTTTAAGAAAAAAGATAGCGTGAATGTACAAAATGAGCAACAAAAGCAAGATTCATTCGGCAATTTATTTGAAAAAAAGCTATCCGAAATAAAACAGGAGCGTAGTGACGAGATAGAGAGATGGAAGCAGAAGGAGAAGGATAGTAAATGAATGATTTAATCAATATTTTTTCCAACAGCGATCCAACGAACGTCTCGACATCTGTAAAGCTCTTACTTTTACTAACTGTTTTATCACTTGCACCAAGTATTTTAATTTTAATGACATCCTTTGCTCGTATAGTCATTGTCTTATCCTTTGTGCGTACAGCATTGGCAACACAGCAAATGCCACCAAATCAAGTGATCATTGGTCTGGCACTATTTTTAACGTTTTTTATCATGGCACCAACCTTTCAAGAGGTCAATAAAGAGGCACTACAGCCATTGTTTGCTGAAGAAATTGGTTTAGAAGAAGCCTATGACCGTGCTAGTGTGCCATTTAAAGAGTTTATGAGTAAGCATACTAGGCAAAAAGATCTTGATTTGTTTTTAACGTATAACCAAGCAGAAAAACCAGCATCAGTGGAGGAAATTCCGCTGACTATGCTTGTCCCTGCTTTTGCTTTAAGTGAAATTAAAACTGCATTTCAAATTGGTTTTATGATTTTTATTCCATTCCTAGTAATCGATATGATTGTTGCGAGTACATTAATGTCGATGGGGATGATGATGTTACCACCAGTAATGATTTCATTGCCATTTAAAATTTTATTATTTGTACTGGTTGATGGCTGGTATCTCGTTATGAAATCGTTACTACAAAGTTTTTAGGGGATGATACAGTATGACAGGTGAGTTGGTTATTTCCATTGCAGAGCGTGCTATAATGATTATCCTTCTAACAAGCGGTCCGCTACTATTAGTTGCTTTAATCTCTGGTTTAGCGGTAAGTATCTTTCAAGCCACAACTTCGATACAAGAGCAAACTTTAGCATTTGTACCAAAAATTATTGCTGTCTTAGTGGCCATCGTATTCTTCGGCCCTTGGATGCTATCTCAAGTTACAAGCTATGCGAGAGACATATTTGAGAATTTAACGCGTTATATAGGGTGAGTACATGAATGAATTAATTCCGCATCTAACGGTTTTCTTATTAGTACTTGTACGTGTCTCAGCCTTTTTTGCTACGGTTCCTTTTTTTTCATATAGAACCATTCCACCACAAGTCAAAATTACTCTCGCACTGGTTTTAGCTTGGATGATGTACTATACAATTGATGTTGAGCCATTTGCATTCAATGATGATTACATATTATTAGTGGTGAAAGAAGCACTAGTTGGACTATTACTCGGTCTAATGGGCTATATCATCATGTCCGCAATTCAAATTGCAGGAAGCTTTATCGACTTTCAAATGGGTTTTGCCATTGCCAATATAATTGACCCGCAAACAGGTGCTCAAAGTCCATTAATTGGTCAGTTTTTTAATATGCTAGCACTGCTTTTATTGTTAGCGATTGATGGCCATCATATGATTCTTAATGGAATCTACTACAGCTATCAATTTTTCCCGATGGATCAATTCCCTAGTTTTATGAACGAAAACTTTCCGCAGTTTATCATCACAACATTTACAGCCGTTTTCGCCATAGCATTCCAGATGGCTGCTCCTGTTGTAGCGACCTTATTTTTGGTCGACTTAGCTTTAGGGATCACTGCAAAAACAGTACCGCAACTGAATATATTTGTTGTCGGTTTTCCTATTAAAATTGGTGTTAGTTTTTTAGTGTTATTTACAATGATGGCCGTTATGATTCAAGTTATTCAAAAGCTTATTACGATTATGATTTATGGGATGCGTGATTTAATGGCCATTTTAGGTGGTGGATAATATGAGACTACTACTGAATTTAGAACTACAATTTTTTGCGGGTGAAAAAACAGAAAAGGCAACCCCTAAGAAACGACAGGATGCTCGAAAAAAGGGGCAAGTTGTCAAGAGTCAAGATATCTCTAGTGCCATTGTGATGTTAATGGTATTTATCTTTTTATTTTTCTTTGCAGGCTCTTTGCGCGACGAGCTATTATCCTTTTTCAGGCAAACCTTTATTCATAACATACGCATCGAAGCACTGACTATTGATAGTGTGATGCGCTTATTTACAGAAACATTGATTCAAATGGCTTTTATCATTGTGCCAATTATGGCAATTGCATTTGTCGGAGCACTTGCAGGTAATTTTTTGCAGTTTGGCTTTCTCTTTACGTTAGAGCCAATGAAGTTTGATTTGAAAAAGATGGACCCTATTAAAGGGCTAAAAAAGATATTTTCTGTTAAAGCCATTGTGGAGTTATTAAAGTCTGTTTTAAAGATTGGTTTTATCGGAAGTGTCACAACAATTATTATTTGGTCAAACTTACCGGAAGTTTTGGCCTTATCTTTTAAAAGTCCATGGATGACGCTCATTACGGTAGGGAAGCTTGTTGGCATTATGGGCATAGCGGCTTCTTTAGTATTACTTTGTGTATCCATTTTAGACTGGATGTATCAAAAACATGAGTACGAAAAAAATCTTAAAATGTCTAAGCAAGATATTAAAGATGAATATAAAAATAGTGAGGGTGACCCTCTGATTAAATCAAAAATCAAACAACGTCAACGTGAAATGGCGATGAGACGGATGATGTCAGAGGTACCGAGTGCGGATGTAGTTATTACTAACCCTACTCACTATGCAATTGCCCTCAAATATAATGAGGACAGTATGGATGCTCCTCGTGTTATTGCGAAGGGGACAGACTTTATTGCTCAAAAAATTAAACTGATTGCCAAAGAGCATGATGTAATTATGGTTGAAAATAGACCTTTAGCACGTGCCATGTATGATCAGGTAGAAATAGGCGATCAGGTACCAGAGGAATTTTTCAAAGCAGTAGCAGAGATACTCGCTTATGTTTACCGTATTAAGCGAAAAATTTAAGGCTTTTTGTAGGAGGGACACAAATGAAAGTTCGCGATATTGGGGTTTTAGGTGCGGTTATTTTAATCGTAGCGATGCTCATCATCCCTCTTCCTCCGTGGATGTTAAGTTTTTTAATTGTCATTAATATTACATTAGGATTAATTGTACTGCTAACAGCAATGAGTATGAAAGAAGCATTGGATTTTTCCATTTTTCCTTCGGTGATTTTATTATTAACCTTGTTCCGATTAGGATTAAGTGTTTCCACAACCCGTGCAATCTTAGCAAATGGAGATGCAGGTTCGGTCGTTGAAACCTTTGGAGATTTCGTAGTTGGCGGAAATATACTTGTTGGTTTAGTCGTCTTCTTAATTTTAGTGTTAATTCAGTTTATTGTAATTACAAAAGGTGCGGAACGAGTAGCTGAAGTAGCGGCACGTTTCACACTGGATGCGATGCCAGGTAAACAAATGAGTATTGATGCTGACTTAAATGCAGGGATTATTTCCGAAAAAGAAGCGCGTGAACGACGTGAAAAAGTAGCGGGAGAAGCGGACTTTTACGGAGCAATGGATGGTGCCACAAAATTTGTAAAGGGAGATGCCATTGCATCCATGGTAATGGTTATTATCAACCTATTATTTGGTATCATCATTGGTGTCGTACAAATGGGGCTTCCCTTTGCAGAAGCGGCAACTCATTTTTCGAAACTAACAGTAGGGGATGGTATTGTATCCCAAATTCCTGCGTTGCTTATTTCAACTGCTACAGGGATTGTCGTAACGCGTGCTTCTTCTAAAGGAAGTCTTGGTCAGGACATTACAGGACAATTATTTGCCCAAGCTAAGCTTCTCTATGTAGCTGGTGGTACCATTGTATTACTAGGGCTGTTCACGCCAATACCAAACTGGGTAACACTGCCAATAGGTCTTTCACTAATTGCGGGAGCTTATATGATGGAGCGTAAGAAACCAGAGGATGAAGAAGAATTACAGGAAATTGAGGAAGAAGTGGCTACTGACGGCATGAAGAGCCCAGAGAATGTTGTGAATTTATTAAATGTGGATCCTATCGAATTCGAATTTGGTTACGGATTAATTCCCTTAGTAGATGCCGCTCAAGGTGGGGACTTATTAGACCGTGTTATCATGATACGTCGACAGCTAGCATTAGAGTTGGGAATCGTTATCCCAGTTGTACGTATTCGTGACAATATTCAGCTTCAACCAAATGAATATCGAATTAAAATAAAGGGAAATGAAATGGCACGAGGCGAACTTTTACTAGATCATTATTTAGCGATGAGTCCTGGCGATGATGATTCCATTGAAGGTATTGACACTGTCGAGCCATCATTTGGATTACCAGCTAAATGGATAACAGAGCAAGTAAAAGAGGATGCTGAAATGTACGGTTACACAGTTGTGGACCCACCGAGTGTGGTTTCAACACACTTAACAGAAATTATTCGAGCAAATGCTCATGAGTTATTAGGGCGACAAGAGACTAAGCAGTTAATCGATCACTTACGCGAATCACATCCAATCTTAGTAGAAGAATTGACACCTACACCTTTATCTACTGGAGAAATCCAAAAGGTATTGGGCAAGCTTCTTCGAGAAAATGTGTCTGTACGTAACTTACCAATTATTTTTGAGACACTAGCAGACTATGCAAAATTAACGAGTGATACAGATATCTTAACTGAATATGTGCGTCAATCATTGGCTCGTCAAATTACAGCGCAGTATGTTGGGGATAGTTCGATATTAAAGGTGATTACGGTTTCAGGTAAAGTAGAAAAAATGATTGCTGATAGTATCCAGCAAACGGATCATGGAAATTATTTAGCTATGGACCCTCAAGATTCCCAAACAGTATTAGAAACTATTGCAGCTGAAGTAGAGCGTGTTTCCTTTATGGAGCAATCAGCTATTATTTTATGCTCTCCAGCAGTTCGGATGTATTTACGACAACTAACGGAGCGTTATTTCCCGCAAATTCCGGTTCTATCCTATAATGAACTGGATGCTTCAGTTGAAATTCAAAGTGTTGGGGTGGTGAATGTTTAATGAAAATGAAAAAGTATTATGCATCATCCATACCAGAGGCGATGAAGCAAGTCCGAGCAGAATTAGGTGAGGACGCAGTCATTTTAAATTCAAAAGTAGTCATCACAAAGAAATTTTTCGGCATGATAAAAAAGAAAAGTTTTGAAGTTGTTGCAGGTATTGATGCAATGGAGCCACGTCAAGTGGCTTCTGTACCAACACCTGCTGTACTACCTGTAGTAAAAAAAGAAAATGCAAGGTTACAAGAGATTACAAATGCTATTCAAGCAAAAATACATCAGGAACCACCCCATGATGTAGCAGTACATGAGGACACTAGCATTTCAGAAGAATTGAGAAAAGAAATTGCTGATTTAAAATCATTAATGCAATCGATGCATAAAAAGACTACCCAAGCTCAATATCCCGATGAACTCTTACCCTTCATTGAATACTTAAGACAGCAAGAGCTAAGTGAAGAGCTCATCACAACGATAGGTGATGAGCTTTTTATGCATTTCAAAGAAGCGTCAGAAATAAATTTCTCGCAGTGTAAATTAATAACAAAAAATTTACTCCGTAAGAAGCTAGAAGTACTTCCAGTTGGAGGATTGTCCTACGAAAGAAAATATATAAATATATTAGGACCAACAGGTGTTGGCAAGACCACAACCATTGCCAAAATGGCTGCTAGAGCTGTGTTAGAAAAGAAGAAAAAGATTGGCTTTATTACGACAGATACTTATCGGATTGCGGCAATAGAGCAGCTCAAAACATATGCTGGTCTTTTACAAGCTCCTGTTGAAATTGCTTACAATGCAACAGATTTTGAACAAGCAATCCGAAGATTATCACATTTAGATTTGGTTTTTATTGATACAGCTGGTCGTAATTATAAAGAAGTCAAATATGTTGATGATCTCCAACGTCTCATAAAATTCGATGATCATGCAGAATCTTATTTAGTCCTTGCAATGACAACGAAAGAAAGGGATATGGAGAATATTGTTGATCAATTCAAACAATTACCAATTGAAAAATTCATTTTTACAAAAATTGATGAAACAAATTCTATTGGCACAATGATCAATTTAATGATTAAATATAATAAAGGACTTGCTTACTATACGAATGGTCAAGAAGTACCAGAAGATATTGAAGAAGCTGATTTAGAAGCAGTGCTTAATTTGTTTTTTCAAGGTGAAGAAAAATGAGAGACCAAGCTGAAGCATTACGCTTAAAAATGATGAGACGGCAAGGCGAACTAGGTAGAGCAATTGCAGTTGTAAGTGGCAAAGGTGGAGTAGGTAAAAGTAACTTCACTATGAATTTTGCCATGACTTTGGCCCAAAAGGGGAAAAGAGTTGTCATTGTAGATATGGATATTGGGATGGGGAATATCAATATTCTAATTGGGAAAAATGCTTCTTATAGTTTAAAAGATTACTTAGAAGGAAATAAGTTACTAGATGAGGTAATATTTGAAGGGCCTTACGATTTAAGGTATATTTCAGGTGGGTCAGGTATGACAAGTGTGCTTGATTGGTCACATAGTATGTTTGAACGACTTATACAAGCATTTGAAGAGCTTCAAAAAAACTATGATTATATTTTATTTGATATGGGGGCTGGTGCGACAAATTGGTCGTTAGATTTACTCACATCCATTGATGAAATTATCGTCATTTCAACAGCGGAGCCTACTTCTATTACAGATGCGTACTCCATGATGAAGTATATTCATGTTCGAGATCCAGATAAGCAGTTTTATATTCTTTGTAACCGTGCTTTCAGTAAAGAAGAAGGAATAGAAACGAATGAACGTTTAAAGTTAACAATGAAACGTTTTTTAGACAAAGAAACAATCATTCTCGGTTCATTACCTGAAGACCCTATTGTGCGTAAGGCAGTGCGCGAGCAAGTACCATTTTCACTTGCTTATCCAGACGCATTAATATCAAAAACATTACAACTTATAGTAGTTCGTTTTATGGAGCAGCGTGCAGAGGAAATACACGCGCATGATCAAACTGCGAAAAAATTTTTAACGAAACTTAGAAGTATTTTCTCGAAAGGGCGTGATTAATTGGACTTTTTACATAAAAGCAAGCTTTTAGTTGTGGATGATTCTGCTTTTATGAGAAAGCTAATTAGTGACTTTTTTGTTGGCAACTCGAAGGTGGAAGTAGTTGGAACAGCTCGAAATGGAAAAGATGCGATCAAAAAGATACAATCGTTGAAGCCAAACGTTGTGACAATGGATATTGAGATGCCTGAAATGAATGGGCTCGACGCTTTAAAAGAAATTATGATACAATGTCCGGTTCCTGTAGTAATGCTCTCAAGTACCACTCAACGTGGGACAGAAAATGCAATTGCAGCAATTGAAGGCGGTGCAGTCGATTTTGTCGCCAAGCCTAGCGGGACCATCTCCCTTGATTTACATAAAATTCAAAATGAACTTGTGCACAAAGTGGAACAAGCTGCAATGGTGCCAATTTCCAAATTGAAAAAACCTTCTGGTAGTAAAAGACAACAAGAAAAAGTGACAAGGGTGAGTACCGTAATAAAGGAACCACAACAGCATGGACGACCAAATACATCTACAAATGTTGTTTCTACTAAGGTAGTCGCAACAAAACCGATGATAGAATGGAGTAAAGTAGGAAAGAAGATTGTGCTAATTGGCACATCAACAGGAGGACCTCGTGCACTTCAGGAGGTTGTTACTAAAATTCCTAAGTCTATTCAAGCTCCTATATTAATTGTTCAGCATATGCCTGCTGGATTTACTAAATCGCTTGCGACTCGACTTGATCAGCTAAGTGAAATTTCTGTAAAAGAGGCTGAACAGGGCGATATTTTGCAAAATGGAGTGGCTTATATTGCACCAGGTGGCTATCATTTAAAGCTTAGAAAAGTAGGGACGACTTTTGGCATAGTTCTTGATAATCAAGAAGCACCAAGATCTGGCCATCGACCTTCTGTAGATGTAATGTTCGAAGATGTTAGTCAATATAAAGATTTTGATAAAGTAGCAGTGATTATGACAGGTATGGGCCATGATGGCTCTAATGGATTAAAAGCATTGAAAAATACTGGCAATGTCATTGCTATTGCAGAATCAGCAGAAACTTGCATTGTATATGGTATGCCAAAAGCAGCAGTAGAAACGCAACTTGTTGATGAAGTTGCAGATGTAGATGATATTGCACAAACAATAATGAAATATTTGCCTTAAAAGGGGTGTCCTCTTATGGAAGTCAATCAATATTTAGAGATGTTTATTGAAGAAAGTAAAGAGCATTTACAAGCATGTAGTGAACACTTATTAGAGTTAGAAAAAAATCCAGATGATTTGGCAATTGTTGGGGAAATATTCCGCTCTGCACATACATTAAAAGGTATGTCTGCCACAATGGGCTTTGAAGATTTAGCAGATTTAACACACAAAATGGAGAATGTTTTAGATGCTATCCGTAATGAGAAGATTCATGTAACACCTGAAATTTTAGATGTCGTATTTGAATCTGTTGATCATTTAGAAGAAATGGTAATGGATATTGCCAACGGCGGAGATGGTAAGCGTGATGTTTCTTCAACTGTTGCGCAGCTGAAGCGCATAGAATTAGGTGAGGAAGCCCTACCAGAGGTGGTAGCAACAGTTGCTGCACCAGTTGTTGAAAGTGTATTAGAATATGATTCATTTGAACAAACAGTCATTACACAATCGGCTGAACAAGGCTTCAATGCTTTTGAAATTTCAGTAACATTACGTGAGGATTGCCTTCTAAAGGCAGCACGTGTATTTATGGTGTTTGAGATTTTAGAAAAAGATGGGGATGTCATTAAATCAAGTCCAACTGTTGAAAAGCTTGAGGACGAACAGTTTGATCAACAGTTTTATGTTGCATTTGTCACAAAAACAACAGCAGAGGATATGCAGAAAAAGCTAATGAAAGTTTCTGAAGTTGATGAAGTTATTGTGACAACAATCGACCAAAGGAAATTTAGTGAAAAAGAATTCGAAGCTCACCAAGAAGTAGCAGCAACTGCAACAGCAGTGGTTGAGGTAGAGGCAATCTCTACTGCTACACCTGCTGCTAAAGCTGAGCCTGTTGCGAAACCGGTCAAAGAAGCTGCACCTGCAAAGGCTGACAAAAATCATGCACCTGTAGGTAATAAAACAATTCGTGTAAATATAGAACGTCTGGATATTTTAATGAACTTGTTTGAGGAGCTTGTCATTGATCGTGGCCGACTGCAATCAATCTCTACTGAAGTAAATCATGGCGAGCTAAATGAAACAGTAGAGCGAATGAGTCGTGTGATGGGTGATTTGCAAACGATTATTTTAACGATGCGCATGGTACCAGTAGAAACAGTTTTCAATCGTTTCCCGAAAATGATTCGTCAGCTATCGCGTGATTTAAATAAGAAAATCAACCTCGAAATCATTGGTGCTGAAACAGAATTAGATCGTACAGTCATCGATGAGATTGGAGATCCGCTTGTTCACTTAATCCGTAACTCTGTGGATCATGGCATTGAAAATCCAACTGCTCGTCGTGCAAAAGGTAAGCCTGAAGAAGGAACAGTTGTATTGCGTGCGTATCATAGCGGTAACTACGTCTTTATTGAAATTGAAGATGATGGTGCGGGCATAAATCGAGAAAAAGTATTAGCGAAAGCTATTTCAAAAGGTATTGTTACGCAAGAACAGTCTTATTCAATGTCTGATAAACAAATTAATGAGCTTATTTTAGCTTCGGGCTTCTCAACTGCAGATGTCATTTCTGATGTATCTGGTCGTGGAGTAGGTTTAGATGTTGTAAAAACAACGATTGAATCACTAGGTGGCAATATTTCAATTGAATCAACTCAAGATGTTGGATCCATCTTCTCGATTCAATTACCACTGACATTATCGATCATTTCAGTTATGCTTGTGGAGATTGAAAAGGAAATTTATGCAATTCCACTATCTTCTATTATTGAAACATCTATTATCCGTTCATCAGAGATTATGAATGCGCATAATCAAAAAGTAATCGACTTCCGTGGCAAGGTTGTGCCATTGGTATTCTTAGAAGAAATCTTTGAGGTACCTCGTCAAGAGCCGCAAGATGAAGAATTCCACTCAGTAGTGATTGTCCGTAAGGGTGAAAAACTTGCTGGTTTAGTAGTGGATTCATTTATTGGCCAACAAGAAATTGTCTTGAAGTCATTAGGAAATTACTTAACAAATATCTTTGCCATTTCAGGAGCAACAATCTTAGGCAATGGTAAAGTAGCCTTAATTGTAGATTGCAACGCACTAATTAAATAAGGTGAATGAATAAGAGAGGTGTAAAGTATGACAAATGCAGTGGAGCAAGAAAGTATTAAAGTAATTGTTTTTCAATTAGCAGATAAAGAATATGCAATTCCTGTGTCTCATGTACAAGGAATCGAGAAGTTAATGCATATCACACGTGTACCGAAAACAGCGAATTATGTAAAAGGTGTAATCAATCTACGAGGTGTTGTCACGCCGATTGTTGATTTACGTGAACGTTTTGAATTACCAATCTCTGAACATGAAGAAACAACACGTATTATCATTATTTCATTAGAAGATATGGAAGTAGGCTTTGTAGTAGATTCTGCTAACGACGTTATTGATATTCCTGCAAGTGCTATTGAACCGCAACCAGAAGTTGTTGGCTCACTTGAAGAAGAATTTATTTCAGGCGTTGCTAAAGTAGAAAAGCGATTATTAATCTTATTACATTTAGAAAAAGTATTAAATCCACTAAAGTAGGGATCGATAATGACATTTAATCAAAAAATAACATCGCTACATTTAGATGTATTAAAGGAAATTGGAAACATTGGTGCTGCGCATGCCGCGACAGCACTTTCCAATTTACTTGGGAAAAAAATAGATATGCGTGTTCCAAAGGTAGAAATGGTATCCTTTAACGATATGATGGAGTTGGCTGGCGGATCAGAAAACGTCGTTGTTGGCATTTACCTTCGTATTGAAGGTGATGCAGAGGGGAGTATGTTCTTTATTTTACCTATCGAACAAGCAAACCGCTTTATACGTCGACTCATTTTCGATGACTCATTTGACTTTGAAAAACGACCTGTTTCAGAGTTAGGTTTATCAGCTATGCAAGAAATGGGAAATATTTTATCGGGCTCCTATTTATCTGCCCTATCAGATTTTACTAACTTGAAAATTTACCCGACTGTGCCAGGTCTAAGTGTTGATATGTTTGGAGCTATAATAAGTATTGGTTTAATAGAATTATCTCATGTCAGTGATAATGTTATTGTTATAAATACATCCATTTTTGAAGAAGGTGTGGAAGACCTTGAAACGGTGAGAGGCCATTTCTTCCTACTACCAGATCCTGACTCATTTGATGCGATTTTTAAAGCATTAGGGGTTTCATGATGATGTTAAGCAATAGTAGTGGACAAGTGATTAAAGTGGGAATTGCACAAATGGATGTAGTAAAGCTACCTAACACGATTCGAACTTCGGGTCTTGGTTCATGTGTTGGTGTTATTTTGTATGATGAGTCAAAAAAAATTGCTGGTTTAATCCATGTGATGTTACCAGATTCAAGCTTAGGAAGAGCTGAGTCAATCAATGTCGCAAAATTTGCAGATTCAGGCATTGCTGCAATGGTTGATTTATTAAAGTTAGAAGGCGTTCAAAAATTTAAACTCAAAGCAAAAATTGCAGGGGGTGCGCAGATGTTCCAATTTACTTCTGACAAAGATACAATGCGTATCGGTCCCCGCAATGTAGAAGCTGTCAAAAATGAATTAAAGAGACATGGAATCCCTTTAGTGGCCGAGGATACTGGTGGAAATAGTGGTAGAACGATTGAATTTAATCCTGCAACGTCGATATTACATATTCGAACAGTTAACCAGGGAGTGAGCGAAATCTAATGTTTGGTTCTATATTTTACAACCTATGGGGAGCATTAATTGCCTTTTCTATTTATTTTTTTAGTACATTTCAAGAATCATATACGCCCCTGCGAATCCTGATTGGCTCATTTATTGTAGCAATCATCGTATTTTTTGTAATGTTTATTGTACGTTTTTTAATTGCTTACATCTTGTTTACACCAGAGGTAGATGAGGAAGCAGTTGAAGATGATTTAGATGAAAAGGAACTTGATTCAACAGAAGGCGTAACACAAGAAGCGCCAACAGCTAATTCCACGGTTGAATTTCAAGATGAGAATTCTGAGGAAATTGCACAAGTAGTACGAACGATGATGAATCGAGAAGAAGACCAACAAGTGAATGCGTAAAAGAGAGAGTCGTGAATAGCGACTCTTTTTTTATTTGGCTTTGAAGTTTATAGTATATGAAAAACTTAAGTAAAATTAATTTTTTTTATATTATTCATATATACACTCTTCATGTTAGCATATTTGTACAAAGGAAAAGCCTTTAATCAGAAAACTACAAATTATATAAAAAATGTAGTTTGTCATAACAAATGCCTTGTCCTGGAAGTCAATCAAAAGAATAGGGTGAAAAACAGCTAAAAACAAGTCACATATGGAGGAATGGTGATGCAGCAAGAGTATTGGTTAATGAATGTGCTTCTTGAAAAAAGCTATGAGAAGGACAGAAGTGTCATTGTAGGTACGACAACCGAGCTTTGTCACCTTCATATTAAAGAAGGGATCATAGTGAATATCTTATCAGCAGATCAACCAGTAGACAGCAATATCGAAAAAATTGACGGAAAAATGAAATTACTCATGCCGAGTTTTATTGAAAAACATGTTCATCTAGATAAAACATTTCTAGGTGGACCTTGGGTTGCTGTAAAACAGGAAGAATCCATTATTGATCAATGCAAGCTCGAACATAATAGATTAATAGCATTGACAATGACTACTGAAGAACGGGCAATAGTTTTATTAGATAAACTACTACAGAATGGGTCTACGCATGTTCGAACACATGTAGATATTTACCCTGAAGTAGGACTTGAAAATATTGTAGAAGTTATGCAAGCATTGACTCATTTTTCTGGGAGGCTTTCCTATGAAGTAGTTGCTTTTCCACAGCACGGTTTAGTTAGAAAGAAGGCTAAGAGCATGGTTCGAGATGCATTGCGCCTTGGGGCAGGCATTGTCGGTGGTGTTGATCCTGCATCGGTCGATGGCAATATTGAAGAGTCCTTATTCCAAATGATGGATCTAGCTGTGGAAACAAATGCGGAAATAGATCTTCATCTACATGATAGTGACTACTTAGGTATTTATACAATGAAACGGTTAGCAGCATTTACAATGGATGCTGGCTGGCAAGGACGTGTAAATATTAGTCATGCTTTTGCATTAGGACAAATTCCATTGACTGAAGCTGAAGAAATGGCAGACCTCTTAGTGGAAGCAGGTATTTCCATAACGACAGCTTTACAACATAATGTTACCTTGCCACCTGTTCCACTGCTGAAGGAAAAAGGGGTACGAGTTGCAGTGGGAAGTGATAATATTTACGATGCTTGGAGACCATTTGGTAATGGAGATTTGCTTGAGCGCGTTGGCCGCTTAACAAATAGATTTCACTTGTTAGATGAATATTCTTTAGATCAATCACTTGGTTATATCACGAATGGTATCACATTATTAGACAAGGAAGGCAATAGAATGTGGCCCATTCAAGGTAGTGAGGCCAATATGGTATTAGTGGAAGCTGGCTGTGTAGCAGAAGCAATCGCTCGACGTGTAAAACGAATAGCTGTTTTTTTTCAAGGAAAGCTTGTTGCAGGAACGATACATGGTTAAACGTGTTATCACTTAAAAAGACGAAATTTTCTGCAAATTAAATTGCGATCACTGTTCATTCTATTAATTAATCTTAATAAAATCTATTCATTAGGAAAAACCAGATTTATCTTGGTTGTACATTTTGATAGATTTTTTCAACTAAGAGAAAGTTTAGCTGCAAAGGGGAGAAAGTGGAGTTATGACTACAGTTCAGTCAAATGATCTTCAAAACAAAAAAAAGAAAAAAAGAGAAATAAATGTTTTTGTCCTTATTTTATCAATGTTAGTGATTGCCACTATTATTACTTACATTGTACCAACAGGTGAATATACCCGGTCAGATGTGGATGGCAGAAATGTAGTAGTGCCTGATACGTATCAGACGATTGAATCTTCACCAATTAGTTTGATGGGGCTCATTACATCCATTCATACAGGAATGGTAGATTCAGCACCTATTATTTTCTTTGTTCTGATTATTGGTGGAACATTGGGGGTATTATCAGCAACTGGAGCAGTTGAAGCGTTAATTGCCACAGCTTCGAGGAAGTTCGCCAAAAAAGAAAAATGGTTGATTCCAATTATTATGCTGTTTTTTGCCTTAGCAGGAACACTAATAGGGATGGCTGAAGAAACATTGGCCTATATTGGTATTTTGGTGCCTATTGCCATCGCACTTGGATTTGATGCTATTACAGGGGCAGCTATTGTATTGGTTGGGGCATCTGTTGGTTTTATGACAGCCGTGTTAAATCCATTTACTGTAGGGATTGCACAGGGGATTGCTCAATTACCGCCATTTTCAGGGATTGGCTATCGTATTGTGTTGTTTGTTATTACGTATTTGGTTTCTGTTTGGTATATTCAGCGCTATGCTTTAAAAATAAAACGTGATCCTTCAAAAGGATTTTTCCCAATTGGCAAGTACGACAAATTAGACGATACAGCCAATGTTCAACTTAATACTACACATAAGATTGTCCTCGGTTGTTTCTTACTAAATTTTGTTGTGCTTATTTTCGGTGTGATTAAGTTCAGTTGGTATATTACAGAAATTGCTGGTATTTTTACGTTGCTAGCTATCGTCATTGCTTTTGCAGGGAAAATTTCTGCAAACAAAGCAGTGAATGCATTTATGCAGGGTGCAGGTGGTATTTTGTCAGGGGCATTAATCATCGGTGTTGCGAGAGCAATTGTTGTCGTGTTAACAGATGGTCATGTCATTGATACATTATTATTTCATGCATCATCCTTAATTCATCATTTCCCACCTGTATTGAGTGCTGTAGGAATGTATTTTTTACAGTTTATTCTTCATTTTTTTGTTCCTTCAGGAAGTGGTCAAGCAGCATTAACGATGCCTATTATGGCACCGCTTGCTGATCTTGTAGGGGTAACACGTCAAACAGCTGTACTTAGCTTTTCAATGGGGGACGCCATTGGCAATATCATCTTCCCAACAAATGGCCCACTTATGGCAGCACTTGCATTAGCTGGTATCCCATGGGTGCGTTGGTTGAAATGGATTTGGCCACTGGTTGCCATTCACATTCTTATCGGTTTGACTGCAGTCATCGTCGCACATTTTATCAATTACGGCCCGTTTTAATGTATGAGAAAGTAATAGAAATTCGCTATTTCTAGGAGGGAAACGATATGAAATCACATGACTTTATGAAACAAGCACTTGACTTAGCTAAGGAAAATGAAAGAACAAAACATGGTGCTCCTTTTGGTGCAATTGTGGTTAAAAATGGACAGATGATTGGCTCTGGTGTAAATGAGGTTGCAATCACCAATGATTTGACGAATCATGCAGAGATTCAAGCAATCCGTCAAGCTTGTCATGCACTGAAAACGACCAATTTAGAAGGTTGCGAAATGTATGCAAGCACAGAACCATGTCCTATGTGTTTGAGTGCCATTTATTATTCTAAAATTTCTACAGTTTATTATTTTAATGCTAGTAATCCTAGTCAAAATTATGTCTACCATCAACTATCTTTACCCCATCAAGAGAGGGCCATTCAGATGGTTCATCTAGCTAGTAATCTTTAATAAAATTCGGGAGGTTCAATCAATGCTACCAACAGCGTATTGGCTAACAAATGTACGATTAGAAACGGGTTATCATTACGATAATGGGGCCGTTATAGAAACAAAAACGGCTCTTTTTAATATACAAGTCGAAAATGGTAAAATAAAACAAATGAAAGGTGTAGATCAGCCTTTAGAAACTGATTTGCCTAAGCGAGATGCACATAGTTATTTAATGCTCCCTTCTTTTAGAGATATGCATATTCATATTGATAAAACCTATTTTGGTGGGCCATGGAAGGCTCCTTCGATTCCAACAGAAGGTCTAATCACAAGATTAAAAGAGGAAGAGATTCTACTGCCTAGCTTATTGCCTGTTGCAGAGGAAAGAGCAAAAAATATACTTGATTTACTGTTACATGCGGGTTCAACACATATTCGTACGCATTGTAATATTGATCCGTTTATTGGGTTGAAAAATTTAGAAGCAGTCTTAAGAGCTAAAGAGGCTTACAAAGATAAAGTTGCTTTAGAGATTGTTGCTTTCCCGCAACATGGGCTATTACGTAGTGATTCCATTTCTTTAGTAAGGGAAGCTTTGCGAAGTGGAGCGTCTCTAGTAGGTGGTGTAGACCCAGCAACGATCGATGAAAATATTGAAAAATCTTTACAAACGGTGATGGAATTAGCGGTGGAAGCTAATGCAAATGTTGATCTGCATATCCACGATCCTGGCCATCTTGGTATTTTTACCTTTAAACGATTAGCCGCATTAACAGAGGAAGTGGGTTGGCAAGGTCGAGTGACAATTAGTCATGCGATGGCCCTTGCTGATGTTTCTATTAATGAAGCAAGTGAAGTCGCAGCGTTACTAGCACATCATGGTATTGACATTACCTCGTCTGTTCCATTGGATCATACCATTCCTATTCCTCTATTAGATCAAAAGGGTGTTCAAATCTCTTTAGGTGATGATAGCATTACGGATCACTGGTCACCGTTTGGTATAGGTGACAGCTTAGAAAAAGTGGGTACGCTAGCTGAACGCTTTGGTTTAAGTGATGAACGTTCACTTGGTCAAAGTCTAAAGTATATTACGGGAGGCGTAACACCTTTAAGCAATGAAGGACAGCTCCTTTGGCCGAATATTGGAGATGCAGCGAATGTCGTGTTTGTTGAAGCAACTTGTTCAGCAGAAGCAGTAGCAAGGAGAGCAAGAAGAGTGGCAGTTCTCTTTAAAGGAAAAATAGTTGCGGGCGGGCTTTAATTATTGAAGAGGAAAGGATAAATCTGAAATGAACTCTACTTTTTGGTTAACAAATGTACGTCTTGAAACGGATTATCATTTTGAAAACGACACGATTACCAAAACGAATACGGCTTGTTTTCATCTATTCATAAAAGATGGAAAAATTGCAGAAATAGTTTCTGCTAATAGCCTATTAAATGATGATTACCCAAAAAAAGATATGAAACAGCTATTAGCATTGCCTTCTTTTATAGAAAAACATTGTCATTTGGATAAAACTCTCTTGAGTGACCAATGGCGGGCAGTTACACCTGTGAACAATATTTTCGAACGTTGTGAAATTGAAAAAGAGGTACTTCCAGCCTTGCATACAACTACACAGCAACGCGCTGAGGAATTACTTAGTCGTTATGTGCAGTTAGGCGTTACACATGTACGTACGCATGTGGATTTATATCCTGAGGTAGGTTTGAAAAATTTAGAGGAGGTTCAAAAAGCTTTACAAACTTTTGAAGGGAAGTTGTCTTATGAAATCGTTGCCTTTCCGCAACATGGTCTATTACGAACAAAGGCAACCAATTTAATAAGGGAAGCTTTACGTTGTGGGGCAGGATTTGTCGGAGGTGTCGATCCAGCTACAGTGGATGGTGATATTGAGGCTTCCCTACAACAAATGGTGGAACTCGCTGTTGAAGGAAACGCAGGAATTGACTTGCATTTGCATGACCCAGACCAATTGGGTACTTTCACCATGAAGAGATTAGCCCAATTAACAAAAGAAGCTGGTTTACAAGGCAAAGTAGCCATTAGCCATGCCTTTGGGCTTGGAGATGTTTCAAGCACTGAGGCAGAAGAAATGGCGGACATCTTATGTGATGCAGGAATTACGATTGTGACGAGTGTACCCCTACGTAGAAAGTACCCACCTGTTGGTTTATTACACCGTAAAGGAGTACCCGTTGCAATTGGGTGTGACAATATCTTTGATGTTTGGTCCCCATTTGGTAACGGAGATCTATTAGAACGAGCTGGTCGTTTGGCAAAAAGCTCAGGTTGGGGGGATGAACGCTCATTAGCCCAAACTCTTCAATTTATTACAGGGGGAAAAACCCCACTCAATCAAGCGGGTGAGCAAACATGGCCAAAAGTGGGAGATAGTGCAAATATGGTGTTCGTGGAGGCTTCTTGCTCTGCTGAAGCAATTGCTCGAAGATCTCAACGCAAGGCAACTCTATTCAATGGAAACTTTGTCTATAGTTCGATTTAAAGCAAAAGCTTATTGATAAGGGATGGTATTATTAGCTTCTATTAGAAACCATCCCTATCTAAATTGATAATTTTTTTGAATTTAATTTTCTTAATATTTTAATAATTGATAGAGGAAAGGTGAAGCGGATTATGCTGGGCTCGACATTTTGGATTACAAATGCGCTATTAGAAAGTGGTTTTCACTATGAGAATAATGTAGCCATTGAGACAATCACGGAAAAGGTTCATATTATAATAGATAATGGCTTTATTACAGCTATTGTTGCTGCTAGTACGCCATTAAGCGATCAACTACCTAAAAAAGATGCAAGAAACTTATTAATTCTTCCCTCATTTATAGAAAAACATTGTCATTTAGATAAAACATTGATTGGAGACTCTTGGAGATCCTGTCGTCAAGTAGCCAACCGAATCGAGCGCTGCAACTTTGAAAAAAATTTGCTGCCTACTTTAGCAACAACAACTAAAGAAAGAGCAGAGGCGCTTTTACAAGTATTAGTAAATGCTGGATCAACGCATATTCGTACCCATGTTGATATTTATCCTGAAGCAGGACTTCATTATTTAGAAGCTGTACAGCAAGCATTGACAACATTTGATGGAAGATTATCACATGAGATTGTAGCCTTTCCACAGCATGGTTTACTACGTACAAACTCAAAAGATTTAGTGAGAGCAGCTTTACGTGAAGGGGCTAATTTGGTAGGTGGAGTCGACCCTGCTGTTATAGATGGTGATATTGAGGCATCTTTACAGCAAATGATGGATATTGCTGTGGAAGCAAATGTTGGTATTGATCTACATTTACACGATCCAAGTCATCTTGGAATTTTTACGATGAGACGTTTAGCAGCACTTACAGAAGATGCAGGCTGGCAGGGAAGAGTAACCATTAGCCATGCCTACGGGTTAGGGGAGGTTTCTTTAGCTGAGGCAGAAGATGTAGCTGACATGCTAGTAGCATCGAATATATCGCTTATTACGAGTGTGCCTATTCATGGCCCTATACCTCCCATTGATTTATTGAGAAAAAAGGGAGTGCCCATTGCCATAGGGTGTGATAATATTTTTGATTCATGGTCTCCTTTTGGAAATGGCGATATTCTTGACCGGGCAAGCCGTATGGCAGAGCGATTTAACTGGATTGACGAGCAATCATTAGCTCAAACACTAGGCTTTATTACGAATGGTAAAACACCTTTAGATCAGATGGGGAAACGAATTTGGCCAAACATTGGTGATGAAGCAAGCATGGTATTTGTAGAAGCAAGTTGTTCAGCTGAAGCAATAGCTAGAAGATCTAGACGCCACGCTGTTATGTATAAGGGAAACGTAGTTGCAGGTGAACTGAATGCCGTTGAGTAGGACAATCATTGTCGATTGTAAATTTGAAAGGAGAACATACTTTGAAACTTATCAAACTATTAGCATCATTCCATACCTAGTGAAGGGTTAAGTCCGACATGGTTTATTTCTACAGTATTACTAACCTCGCTTGGGTTTTATATGTACCCACATGCATTTGGTGCGATATATGCAGGTAAAAGTGAAAAAGCATTCCACAAAAATACAATTATTATGCCATTATATCAATAGATATTGCTCTTTGTATTTTTTGTTGGATTTGCTGCGATTCTTCAAATTCTGACTTTGCAAGGTGATGAAGTTGACTTATCGCTATTACGTTTATCTAAAATGGCTTTCGATCCATGGGTCATGGTGTCATTGGAGCGGCTGGCGTACTACCAGCATTAGTTCCAGGTTCAATGCTGTTACTGTCTGTCGCTACATTACTAGCAAAAAATGTTTATGGTGTATTTGTACCAACTGCTACAGAAAAACAAATTGTTCAGTTAGCAAAGTTTTTAGTACCTGTCGTTGCATTAATCGCACTGTTCTTCACATTTCAAAGTGGAACAATAGGTGCAAGTATGGTGACACAACTGTTTCCGTCTCTGATGTTTAGTCTGATGAAAAATAATTTTGTGACAAAGCAAGGGGCCTTTGCAGGTATCATAATGGGTGAAGCAGCCGTAGCCTATATTACGCTGTCAAAAACGACCATTGCCACTTCGTTTCCGTTGCTTCCACATTGGATGAAAGATGTCAATGTAGGGTTCATCGCTCTTTTGCTCAATGTTATGGTTATGTTGCTCGTCAGTAGGGCTACTCAAAAATCATATAAAAAGAATCCAGTAGCTTCATAAACTATAAGCTTTATCATACAAAACTGTATCCAAGTGTCATTACACAATGAGGGTACAGTTTTTGTATGTCTTTAAAAAACAAAGGAATATATTAGAGACTAAGAGAAACAAATGAAATTATAGTCGATTCTTGTTATAATATAGGAAAGATGGCAACTGCTTATCGGGCTTTTAACTATTCAGGGCTCACGTCTAGATTAGCTTAAATGTGGATTTTTTTAAATAACCAAGAAATCCTGTTAAATGATAATTTTTAAGAGCACAAGTAGTCGTTGGCAAAAGGGCGTGAAAAAGCGTTTTTTAGAGAGGTGGATTTCATGACACAACCAATTCTGAACGATGAGCAAAAACTATGGAATCGCTGGATACATGAGCGTGATCCAGATGCTGGTGATTTACTTATAAAAAAATACATTTCTTTAGTATCTTATCATGTCCAACGTATTGGTGCAGGTTTGCCAAAAAGCGTATCACGTGACGATTTAACAAGTTTAGGGATGGTAGGGCTTTTTGATGCACTAAATAAATTTGACATTAACAGAGATTTAAAATTTGATACATATGCTTCGTTTAGAGTAAGAGGAGCCATCATAGATGGTTTACGAAAAGAAGACTGGTTACCGCGGTCAGCACGCGAAAAAGCCAAAAAATTAGATGCTCAAATTGAACAGCTAGAGCAAAAATATATGCGTCATGTAACACCTGAGGAACTTGCGGAGCATATGAAGTTACCTGTTGAAGATGTTTATCAGACGGTGCAGGAGCATTTTTTTTCCAATGTTCTTTCTATTAATGAACAACAAGATCAAGAAGAAACAGATGGCAAGTCATTTGTCATCCGAGATGATACAACAAAAACACCTGAGCAAGCTATCATTAAATCAGAGTTATTAGATGATTTAGCTGAAAATATTCAGAAACTCAATGAAAAAGAACAGCTTGTACTAAGTTTATTTTACACAGAGGAATTAACTTTGACTGAAATTGGTGAAATGCTTGAACTATCAACATCACGCATTTCACAAATTCATTCAAAAGCGCTATTAAAGCTACGAAAGCTATTATCGAGTGAAATGATTAATGCGTAAATATCCTTGAGGGAGAGATTCCAATGAGTTTAAAAGGTGTTGAGTTACAGATTGCTATTCCAAAAACATTTGAAGCAGGAAAAATGGCAGATCAGGCACAGCAACAAGTATTAGCCCAACAAGCACATGCAAATGAAGCATTAAAAAAAGAAGTTGAGCGTCAACAGAAAATTGTCAATACATCTGAAGATATGGATGAAATTAGTGAGGATGAAGATGCAGGCGGTGAATATTTAACAGGTATTCATAAAAAGAAAAAAAAGGATCAACAAGAAAAACAGGCACAACATCCGTTTAAAGGGAATTTCGTGGATTTTAGTGGATAGGAGTTTACAATGACAACCATTCTAATAGCGGTGCTATTCTTTTTACAGCTCATTTCATTTTACTTTCTTATCATTTTAAACACAAAGTTAGCAAAGTTTAAAGATTTGGAAAAGAAGCAAGAACGATTAATGAGGGAAATGGACGACACCATTAGTGTGTATTTAGCTGAAATGAAAGATGAAAATGACCGTCTTATTAAAGAGTTACAAAATGTCTCACAGTCTGAAATAACGGCTAGTAGCATGCAGCAAACCGAGCAATATGTGGCAACTCAGGAGCAGTCGCCTCTACCAGTAGTACATGAGGTAAAAAGTGATAGTTCTCTAGCCTTAGATAAAGATGCTCGTATCTATGTACCTAAAAATATTGTCGCAAATGCTTATTCACGTCAGCAACAAACAGGTTCAAAAATGGTGCAATCAGCCCCACCTCTAAAAGTGGAGGAGCAAAAAGAACCAGAAAAATTGCTGACAGTGGAACAGCAGGTTCTAGAATTAGCAAAGCAGGGAAAATCACCAGAGGAAATAGCGAAACAACTGCAAAAAGGCAAAACAGAAATCGAGCTTTTACTGAAATTCCATTACTAAATTGTTGCGAATCGTTCAAAGCTATGATATAGTTGCAAATGGTGTTATTAATACACACGCATTTTGATGTAGTAAGTGGTGCTCTAAGCTTAGGGTAGCTTGTTGCAGATGATAAATGCGGAGGATAAAAACCAAACATATTAGGAGGAAATTCACATGTCAGTAATTTCTATGAAACAATTACTTGAAGCTGGTGTACATTTCGGTCACCAAACTCGTCGTTGGAACCCAAAAATGAAGAAATATATCTTCGTTGAACGTAACGGGATCTACATCATCGACTTACAAAAAACTGTTAAAAAATTAGAGGAAGCTTATGACTTCATGCGTCAAGTTGGTCAAGACGGTGGTAAAGTTCTTTTCGTTGGTACGAAAAAACAAGCACAAGAAGCGATCAAAGATGAAGCTGAACGTTCAGGCAACTACTACATCAACCAACGTTGGTTAGGTGGTACTCTTACAAACTTCGGTACAATTCAAAAACGTGTTGCACGTATGAAACAAATCGAAAAAATGGAAGAAGAAGGAACTTTCGAAGTTCTTCCTAAAAAAGAAGTAATCCAACTTAAAAAAGAACACGAACGTCTAATCAAATTCTTAGGCGGTATCCGTGATATGCACGATCTTCCAGACGTAATGTTCGTGGTTGACCCACGTAAAGAACGTATTGCGGTTGCAGAAGCTCGTAAATTAAACATCCCTCTAGTAGGTATTGTTGATACGAACTGTGATCCAGATGAAATCGACTACGTAATCCCTGCTAATGATGATGCTATTCGCGCTGTTAAACTTTTAACTGCTAAAATGGCTGACGCTTTAATCGAGTCAAAACAAGGTGAAGAAGAAGCTCCAGCTGTAGAAGTTGCTGCTGAGTAATTCACGTTTACAAAAAGGTGATAAGTGGCTCAGAACCCTTATCACCTTTTTTAGAACCTATCATTAAATTATGTTCAACCAATTTGAGGAGGAAACACTAAATGGCAAACATTACTGCACAATTAGTAAAAGAATTACGTGAAAAAACTGGCGCTGGTATGATGGATTGTAAAAAAGCGTTAGTACAAACAGATGGCGACTTAGAAGCAGCTATCGACTTCCTACGCGAAAAAGGTCTTTCTTCAGCTGCTAAAAAAGCTGACCGTATCGCTGCGGAAGGTACAACTTACATTTTAGAACAAGGTAACGAAGCAATCATCCTTGAAGTAAACGCTGAAACTGACTTTGTTGCGAAAAACGACAAATTCCAAGTATTAGTTGCATCTTTAGCAGAGCAATTACTTGCTGCTAAACCTGCATCAGTTGAAGCTGCTTTAGAGCTTGCAAATGCTGAAGGCGTGAAAATTGTAGATCAAATCTCTACTGCTATTGCAACAATTGGTGAAAAAATTACACTTCGTCGTTTCGAAATTAAAACAAAATCTGATGCAGATGCATTCGGTTCTTATTTACACATGGGTGGTCGTATTGGTGTATTAGTAACTTTAGAAGGTTCTACTGATGCAGCAGCTGCTAAAGATGTTGCTATGCACATTGCAGCAATCAACCCAACTTATGTTTCTCGCGATGAAGTTTCTGCTGAAGAAGTTGAACGTGAGCGTAAAGTATTAACTGAACAAGCTCTTAACGAAGGTAAACCAGAAAACATCGTTGCAAAAATGGTTGAAGGTCGTCTTGGTAAATATTTCGAAGATGTTTGCTTACTTGACCAAACTTTCGTTAAAAACTCAGATCAAAAAGTACGTGATTTTGTAGCTTCAACTGGCGGTTCTGTAAACGGCTTTGTACGTTACGCTGTTGGTGAAGGTATCGAAAAACGTGAAGATAACTTTGCAGAAGAAGTAATGAGCCAAGTTAAAGGTAACTAATTTAGCTTGCATTTGATTCTAATCAAATAATATCTAGATTATCTAGACAAAAAAATGGGGAACACAACATAGCGTGTTCCCTATTTTTCCGAAGTGAATGAAAAATTGAAGATAATTTTCTATTCTGCCTTATTCATAACTAGCAATTATTGTTAGATATACTATAATGGAAAAGGGAATAGGGATGTTTTAAATAAAGTCTTACGGAGGTTTACAATGAGTGTACCGCAATATAAACGAGTAGTTATTAAACTAAGTGGTGAAGCGTTAGCTGGAGAAGCGGGCTTCGGTTTATCACCAAAAATAATCAAGTCTGTTGCAGAAGAAGTAAAAGAAGTAGTAGATCTTGATGTAGAAGTTGCTGTTGTTGTAGGTGGCGGTAATATATGGCGTGGGAAAATAGGTAGTGAAATGGGAATGGATCGTGCAGCTGCGGACTATATGGGCATGCTGGCAACCGTAATGAACTCCCTAGCTTTACAAGATGCACTTGAAAAATTAGGCATTGAAACACGTGTTCAATCTTCTATTGTGATGACTCAAGTAGCGGAGCCATACATTCGTCGTAAAGCAGTTAGACATCTTGAGAAAAAGCGTGTCGTTATCTTTGCAGCAGGGACAGGTAATCCGTTCTTCTCTACTGATACGACTGCCGCATTACGAGCAGCAGAAATTGACGCTGATGCAATTTTAATGGCTAAAAACAATGTTGATGGCGTTTATTCAGCGGATCCTAAATTGGATGAGACAGCCATTAAATATGATACACTCACATACTTAGACGTTATCCAACAAGGCTTACAAGTAATGGATTCAACGGCTTCTACTTTATGTATGGATAACGATATCCCGCTAATTGTTTTCTCAATTACGGAGCCGGGTAACATTAAACGTGCTGTACAAGGCGAGAAAATCGGAACAGTTGTTAGGAGGAATGTATAATGGCTAAACAAGTATTAGAACAAGCAAAAGAAAAAATGAACAAAACAATCGCTGCTTTCTCACGTGAACTAGCTTCTATTCGTGCAGGTCGTGCGAATGCATCTCTATTAGATCGTATTTCGGTTGATTACTATGGAGCACCAACACCAATTAACCAACTTGGGGGTATTTCTGTACCTGAAGCGCGTTTATTAGTAATTACACCTTACGATAAATCAATTTTAGGTGATATTGAAAAAGCAATTATGAAATCAGATATTGGTATCACACCAACAAATGATGGTTCTGTCATTCGTCTAATGATCCCAGCTCTAACGGAAGAGCGTCGTAAGGATCTAGTAAAACAAGTGAAAAAAGAAGCGGAAGACGCAAAAATTGCTGTACGTAATGTTCGTCGTGATGCAAATGATGATTTGAAAAAACTTGAAAAAGCTGGCGAAATCACAGAAGACGATCTACGTGGCTTTGGTGAAGATATCCAAAAATTAACAGATGAATTCATTGTGAAAGTAGATCAAGTAGCGAAAGATAAAGAAAAAGAAATTTTAGAGGTGTAAACTATACTTTTACACGTCTATGATGGAACTTTTTGATGAGATGAAGGCGTCCTATACTTAACAGGACGTCTTTTCTCTTTATTATTCATAGCCAAATTGCTTACTCATGTAGAGAGCATTTATGAAATGTGAAAAGGTCATTAATGATACAATCATCGATTTTTTAACAAACTCATTCTTTAATATGTGTATAGTTCTAAAACAAGCTAGTACATACATAGTCAATTTAGAGGGAAAAAAAAGACAAAAGGCGCTTTTGTTTGTTATGATAGGTTAGTATACGTCCGATTAGTTGTAGTGGGGGAGTTAGCATGTTTAAAAAGCTATTAGGTAAACAAATAAATATGGATACACTATCATTGGAGGAGCGTGTGGCCCTAACTAAAAGCGAGCCGATTCCTGCCCATGTAGCGATTATTATGGACGGAAATGGACGTTGGGCGAAGAAACGAGCTATGCCACGTGTTGCTGGTCATCATGAAGGAATGAAGACGGTACGTAAGGTAACGAGATTTGCGTCAGACTTAGGTATTAAAGTCTTAACTGTCTATGCATTTTCCACTGAAAATTGGAAGCGACCAAAACCTGAGGTTGATTTTCTGATGCGGCTACCTGTTGAATTTTTAGGTTCTTTTTTACCAGAGATGATGGAGCGTAATGTACGTGTCGAAATGATCGGTGACCCATCTTTATTACCTGCCCATACACAAAAAGCGTTGTATGAGGCAATGGAAGAAACGAAGCATAATACAGGGCTTATTCTAAATTTTGCGTTGAATTATGGTAGTCGTTCTGAAATGGTCAATGCCATGAAGAGGATGCTTCAGAAAGTGCAGGACGGTCAATTAACGATGCAAGACATAACAGAAGATTGCTTAACATCTCATTTAATGACGGCCCATTTACCTGAGCCAGATCTTTTAATTCGTACAAGTGGTGAAGTGCGATTAAGTAACTTTATGCTATGGCAGCTCGCCTATACAGAATTTTGGTTTACAGATACATTGTGGCCAGATTTTAGTGAGGAAACCTTACTGGAAGCGGTGGAAAACTATCAGAAACGTAATCGCCGTTACGGTGGGTTGAAGGGAGAAGAAACAACTTGAAACAACGTATTATCACGGCAATAATCGCAGCAGCACTTTTTATTCCGTTCGTTATTTATGGCAAAGTACCGTTTACCATACTTGTGCTTGCAATGGCTATTGTCGGTTTTTATGAAATATTAAAAATGAAAGGTATTTCCATTTTTTCTGTACCTGGCTTCTTAGGGCTGGTCACGTTAATTTTACTTGTTATCCCGAAGGACTGGAGTGAACAGGTTGTAGAATTAATAGGCTATTCGTCTAATCTAATGGTAGTCTATGGTCTCATGATGCTACTTCTTATTTACGTGGTTTTAGTGAAAAATAAAATAACTTTTGATGAAGTTGGTTTTATTTTATTAGGTGCATTTTATGTGGGATTAGGATTCCATTATTTAATTGAAACAAGAAATGTTGGATTAGAGTATGTTGTTTATTGCTTATTAGTGGTTTGGACAACAGATTCCGGTGCTTATTTTGTAGGCAGAAAATTAGGAAAAAATAAGTTATGGCCAGAAATCTCACCAAAGAAAACGATTGAGGGTTTTATAGGTGGAATTGTCATTGCTGTCATTTTTGCAGTTGGTATGCAACTCATTTACCCATTCGCAAATGGTTATATATCACTTGTTTTTGTAACGATTTTTGCCTCAATCATTGGTCAAATGGGCGATTTGGTAGAGTCCGCTATTAAACGTCATTTTGATGTAAAAGATTCGGGCAATATTTTACCAGGGCATGGCGGGATTTTAGATCGCTTTGATAGTCTATTATTTGTCGTGCCACTACTTCATTTTCTACATTTATTTGGTAATTAATCTGTATACGAAAAGGCAGCTTGCTAAATCATTTGCTTAGATAGAAAAAAGGGGACAATTTGTTGTGAAAAAAATTAGTTTATTGGGTGCTACTGGTTCAATCGGTTGGCAAACCTACGATATTTTAAAAGAACAACGTGATGCTTTTCAATTAGTGGCTTTTTCTTCAGGGAAAAACTTAGAGAAAACGCGAGAAATGATTGAAACATTAAAGCCCGAATTAGTTTCAGTGCAATTAGAAGAAGACGCACTTACGCTTGCTAGTGAGTTTCCAAATATCCAATTTACGTTTGGAGCAAAAGGACTTGTAGAGGTCGCAACACACCCAGATTCGACTGTACTAGTCAATGCCGTGCTTGGAAGTGTAGGGCTTGAATCAACATTAGCAGCAATTCGTATGGGCAAAACGATTGCTATTGCTAATAAAGAAACCCTTGTAACTGCTGGACATATAGTGATGGCAGAGGCGAAAAAATACAAGGCAACCATTTTGCCTGTAGATAGTGAACACTCTGCCATCTTCCAATCGATGAATGGCGAGAATCCGAAAAATATTGAACGTTTGATTATTACTGCTTCTGGTGGTAGCTTCCGTGATAAAACGCGAGAGCAATTAAAACACGTGACGGTCGCAGATGCACTTAATCATCCGAACTGGTCTATGGGTGCAAAAATTACGATAGATTCCGCTACAATGATGAATAAGGGATTAGAAGTCATTGAAGCACATGTTTTATTTGATATGCCATATGATAAAATAGATGTACTTTTGCATAGAGAAAGTATTATTCACTCTCTAGTTGAGTATCATGATACTAGTGTTATTGCTCAGCTAGGTACACCAGATATGCGTGTGCCAATCCAATATGCTTTAAGCTACCCAGATCGTATACCATTACATAATGGTCAGCGACTAAATTTAGCGCAAATTGGTCAACTACATTTTCAAGAGATGGACTTTGAGCGATACCCTGCTTTACGTTTAGCATATGAGGCTGGTCGTATGGGTGGTACCATTTTGACAGCGATGAATGCAGCAAACGAAGCAGCAGTTGCAGCCTTTTTACAAGGGAAAATCACATTCCTTGAAATTGATGAGACGATTGAGCGTGTGATGCAAGCACACCAAAACATTGCAATACCAGATTTACAAACCATATTACATGTGGATAGTGAGACAAGAAAAATAGTGTTAGACATGGTAAAATAACGAAAGCACTGTATCGTTAACTAATCGCTATTAAAGGTGGGGTAATATGCAAACAGCCATTGCATTTATATTAATATTTGGCATGCTCGTCTTCTTCCATGAACTTGGACATTTCTTATTCGCCAAACGTGCAGGCATTTTAGTACGTGAATTTGCTATCGGAATGGGTCCCAAAATTTATGGGAGAACACATGGAGAAACAATGTATACCATTCGATTATTACCTATCGGGGGATACGTACGTATGGCCGGCGAGGATATGGATGGCACTGAATTACAGCCGGGCTACCGAATAGGGCTTATTGTGAATGAGGATAATATTGTTAAAAAAATTATTTTCAATCAAAATAATAAGCAGTTACCAGATTTATTATTTTTAGAAGTTGAACGTGCTGATTTAGAGAAGGAGTTATTTGTAGAGGGCTATGATGAAGAAGAACGTTTAGTTCGTTATCAAGTAGCTAGAGATTGTGTTCTTGTGGAAAATGGTCGTGAACTGGTCATTGCACCACAGGATCGTCAATTTAATGCAAAAACAGTTGGCCAACGAGCGATGACCATCTTTGCAGGTCCTTTGTTTAACTTTATTCTTGCGTTTGTGATTTATTTAGTGATTGGATTAATCCATGGAGTACCAACTTATGAGCCAATCATCACGGAAGTAGTAGAGAATGATCCAGCTGCACAAGCAGGGATGCTTGCAGGAGATAGAGTAACATCTATTAACGGACAAGCTGTTGAAAAATGGCAGGATTTAGCCGCTATCGTTCAAGATCATCCAAACGAAGATATTTCCGTGACAGTTGAACGAAATGGACAATCTGTGAACTTAAATATGACCGTGAAGGAAATCCAACAGGACGGTGAAAAATATGGTCAAATAGGTGTGCGCTATGAAAGCCCAAGGGAGTTTAACCCAATAAAGGCGGTTGTCTATGGAGCACAAGAAACCTATAATATGACTGTGAAAATATTTGAACTATTAGGTATGCTGATTACTGGTAAGTTCACAATCGATGCACTTTCTGGTCCTGTAGGTATTTATAAAGCAACAGAGCAAGTTGCCCAGTATGGTATTATGAACTTAATGAATTGGGCAGCAATGCTAAGTATTAACTTAGGAATTATGAACCTACTTCCATTACCAGCACTTGACGGAGGTCGTTTATTATTCTTTGGTTTTGAAGCGCTACGTGGTAAACCAATTGACCGTCAAAAAGAAGGGATTGTACATTTTGTAGGAATCGTCCTACTGATGATTTTAATGGTGGTCGTTACATGGAACGATATACAACGATTCTTCTTTTAAATGATCTACAGTTAAATGAAATTTGATTTCCTAGCTTTGAGCGCAATTTCGATGAAACATTGCGCTCAAAGCTAAATTTGTTTATGCTATTGAGAGTATAAACTTATCTATTGAAAAAGGTGGAACACTGAATGAAGCAAAGTAAAACATTTATCCCAACGTTACGTGAAGTACCTGCTGATGCTGAAGTAAAATCACATAAGCAATTACTACGTGCAGGGTTTATTCGTCAAAATACAAGTGGGGTATACTCGTATTTACCGCTTGCAAAACGTGTGCTAACAAAAATTGAAACAATTATCCGTGAAGAAATGGAAGCTATCAACTCCATTGAGCTTCTAATGCCATCCCTACAATCTGCTGAGCTATGGCAGGAGTCAGGTCGCTGGGAAAAATACGGGCCTGAATTAATGCGCTTAAAAGACCGTCATGACCGTGATTTTGCATTAGGACCAACACATGAAGAAGTCATTACTACTTTAGTACGTGATGAAATTAAATCATATAAAAAATTACCGTTAACATTGTATCAAATTCAAACCAAATTCCGTGATGAAAAACGTCCTCGCTTTGGCTTACTACGAGGAAGAGAATTTATCATGAAAGATGCTTATTCTTTCCATGCGTCACGTGAAAGTTTAGATGAAACATATGAAGATATGTACCGTGCTTATTCTAATATTTTCTCCCGCCTTGGCTTAAACTACCGCGCCGTTATTGCAGATGCAGGTTCAATTGGCGGTAAAGGTACACATGAATTTATGGTGCTTTCTGAAATCGGTGAAGATACAATTGCATACTCGGATACTTCGGACTATGCAGCAAACATCGAAATGGCTGAAGTCATCGTTGACTATCAACCATCTGATGAGGCTTTAAAAGAAGTGGAAAAAGTAGCAACACCAGAACAAAAAACGATTGAAGAAGTTTCAGCATTCTTAAAAGTAGAGCCAGCCAATGTCATCAAATCTTTAGTTTTTGATGTAGATGGTGAGCTTGTTGTAGTCCTAGCACGTGGGGATCATGAAATTAATGATATCAAATTGAAAAATGCACTTGATGCAGGGTCAGTGGAACTTGCTAGTGAAGCAGCAATTAAAGATTTATTAGGCTGTGGCGTTGGTTCAATTGGTCCAGTGAAACTACCAGTAGACGTAAAAGTAGTAGCAGACCAAGCAATTAAATCCATCCGTAATGGTATTGCAGGTGCTAACGAAGATGGATTCCACTTAGTCAATGTTAACCCAGAGCGTGATTTTGCAGTTAATGACTATTTAGATATTCGTTTTATTCAAGAGGGAGATCCTTCTCCTGATGGACAAGGTATCATTAAATTTGCAGAAGGTATCGAGGTTGGTCATATTTTCAAATTAGGTACTACATATTCTGCTAAAATGAATGGTACTTTCTTAGATGAGCAAGGAAAGGCTCAACCATTTATTATGGGTTGCTATGGTATTGGTGTATCTCGTATTCTAGCTGCTGTAGCTGAGCACTTCCAAGATGACAATGGCTTTACATGGCCAACACAATTAGCGCCATATGATATTCATGTTGTACCAGTTAACACAAAAGATGAGGCGCAAGTGGCATTAGCAGAGGAGCTGTATGGCTTATTAAAATCATACCGTTATGATGTGCTATTAGATGATCGTCCTGAACGTGCAGGTGTAAAATTCGCGGACGCTGATTTAATTGGTCTACCTGTTCGAGTAACTGTCGGTAAAAAAGCAACAGAGGGTATTATAGAGGTGAAATTCCGTCAAACGGGTGAAACATTTGAATGGAAAAAAGAAGAAGTCATTGATCACCTTAACGAATTTTTCCGTAAAAACTAATGACCTGCTAGAAGGTTGGTCATAATTGGAAGCCAATGCTTTTGATAGAGGCTTTCGTATAAATTTGATAAGATAGATATAAATAATTCGCGACACTTCTGCGGGACAGTGAGCCAAGCAAGAAACAACAGATGGTAAAATCTCTGTTAAACTTGAAGAGCGCCCGCAGTGTGGGAGCGAATTTTTTTCTTGAATTCTCATCATGCGTTTGAGACGAATTAGAACATGAGGCTAAATAAGCTGCCTCTTTCTGAAAGTAGGTGTCATTAGATTGGAACAGCAACAAGAGGCAAGAATGAGACTTCGAATGCTCTTGCAACAATTAGAGTTAACAGATGATGTATACATGTCATTTTTTGAGGAAGGTGAATTATCACGCCTGACAGTTCATAAAAAGGACAGACTTTGGCATTTCACCATTAAGTTAAGAGATATACTACCGTTTTCGTTATATCAGCTTTTCCGTACGCATTTGACAGAGAAGTTTTCAGCGATCGCGCAAGTTAATACGACATTTGAAACGTTAGAGCAAAATGTGACAGAGGAACTGGTGCAAGCTTACTGGCTAAATGTTGTGGAACAAATTGATGAGATGGCCCCACCGCTTAAAAATTGTCTCGTCTCTCAAGTACCAACATGGAACGGCCAAAAGATGACATTATCCTGCATGCAGGAAATGGAATTTATGATGCTAAAAACAAAGTATGCTGACAAACTAGCAGAAAGCTATGGTCAATTTGGTTTCCCTCGTATGGCAATCGACTTTGTGCTACAAGAAGAAACGGAAGAAATGATTGCGGCACAGGAAGCGTTTATGGAGCAGAAACGTCTGGAAGAAGTGGCTCTGGCACAGCAAGCGATGCAGGATTTCCAAAAACGTGAGCAAGAGAAGAAGGACAATCCAGCACTGGCGAACCTTGGTGACCGTCCCTTCCAACTTGGAATGCATATTAAAGATGATGAAATCATGGAAATTAAACGGATTGTTGAAGAAGAACGCCGTGTTATTATTGAAGGATTTGTCTTTGATGCGGAAATTAAAGAGTTAAAAAGTGGACGTTCCTTATTACAAATCAAAATTACCGACTATACAGATTCCATCATTGTTAAAATGTTTTCTCGTGATAATGATGATGCCGAATTAATGCAACATCTGAAAAAGGGCATGTGGGTTAAAGTTCGAGGCTCTGTGCAAACAGATACATTCATTCGTGATTTAATCGTCATGGCGAATGATATTAATGAAATCAAAAAAGAAACACGACAGGATTTAGCACCAGAGGGTGAAAAGCGTGTTGAGTTACATTTGCATACACCAATGAGCCAAATGGATGCTGTTACACCTGTTGATCGGCTTGTTGCACAGGCTGCAAAGTGGGGGCATCCAGCAATAGCTATTACGGATCATGCGGTTGTGCAATCTTTCCCTGAAGCATATGCGGCGGGGAAAAAACATGGCATTAAGATTATTTATGGTCTGGAAGCAAATTTAGTGGATGATGGTGTACCAATTGCCTATGCTCCAGAGCATCGTTTATTGGCAGACACAACGTATGTTGTTTTTGACGTAGAAACGACAGGGCTATCCACTGCATACGATACGATTATTGAGTTGGCTGCAGTTAAAATTAAAGATGGACATGTTATCGATAAATATGAAAGCTTTGCAAATCCACATCATCCACTTTCGGCCACTACCATTGAATTAACAGGTATTACAGATGATATGGTTCGAAATGCACCAGAGGTAGAGCAGGTCATTAAAGAATTTCATGCCTTTATCGGTGACGCAATTGTTGTCGCTCATAACGCGTCATTTGATATAGGCTTCCTCTATACAGGCTATAAAAAATTTGGTCTTGAAGAGACGGTCCATCCTGTAATTGACACATTAGAGCTAGCAAGGTTGCTTTATCCTACAATGAAAAACCATCGTTTGAATACCCTTTGTAAAAAATTCAATATTGAATTAACACAACATCACCGAGCGATTTATGATACAGAGGCGACAGGGTATTTACTGCTGCAGCTATTAAAGGATGCGGATGAGCTAGCTATCAACTACCATGATGACTTCAATAAGCATATTGGTGGTGGGGATGCCTATAAAAAAGGTAGACCTATGCATTGTACGATTTTAGCAGTAGATAATGCAGGCTTAAAAAACTTATTTAAAATCGTCTCACATTCGCATACAAAAACATTCTATCGTGTTCCTCGGGTGACACGGGCAGTGCTTGAGCAATATCGCGAGGGTTTATTAGTAGGATCTGGTTGTAGTAATGGTGAAGTATTCGAAACAATGATGAATAAATCTCCTGAGGAAGCAGAGAAAGTCGCTCGTTTTTACGATTATATTGAGGTGCAACCGAAGGCTGTATATGCGCCATTAATCGAACGAAATGTTGTGCGTGATGAATGGACATTAGAAGATATTATCCGTAAACTTGTTAAACTTGGGAAGAAGCTAGATAAGCCTGTTGTTGCTACTGGCAATGTCCATTATTTAGATCCAACAGATGGAATGTTCAGGCAAATACTCATTGGTTCACAAGGTGGAGCGAATATTTTAAATCGATCCAAGCTACCGGAGGTTCATTTTAGAACAACTGATGAAATGCTGAAAGAATTTGATTTTTTAGGACCGGATCTTGCAAAAGAAGTAGTTGTGACGAATGCTCAAAAAGTAGCAGCAAGTATTGGCGACGTCAAACCGATTAAGGATGACCTCTATACACCAAAAATTGAAGGCTCTGATGATGAGGTAACTAATTTAACTTATGAAATGGCCCATCGTATTTATGGTGAGGACTTACCAGAAATCGTGAAGGCTCGAATTGAGAAAGAATTAAAATCGATTTTGGGTCACGGTTTTGGGGTAATTTATTTAATTTCTGCCAAGCTAGTGAAAAAATCATTAGCTGATGGCTATTTAGTAGGGTCACGTGGTTCGGTTGGTTCTTCGTTAGTAGCAACTTTTATGGAAATTACAGAGGTTAACCCATTACCTCCTCACTATATTTGTCCTAGTTGTAAACATTCCGAGTTTTTCGATGATGGATCTGTCAGCTCTGGCTTCGATTTACCAAATAAAGACTGTACAGAATGTGGCACACCTTATAAAAAAGATGGACAAGATATACCATTTGAAACCTTCCTTGGTTTTAAAGGTGACAAGGTACCCGATATCGATTTGAGTGCGACACGTTGCTAATTGAAAAGATTAGCCACCATTAATGGTAGAACTGCTATTTCGAAGTGTGGAATGACGGAGTAACGCCCCGAAACACACTCGCTGAAGCTACGACATGCAAGTGGATGACTGCAAAATTGAAACTTGTATGAAGCTCGTTAAAGTGGGCTGAAGTTCACCCAAACAGTACGGCTGTGGAAAAGGAGACATCCTGTGAATGATAGGTCTGGCGTCTATAAACTTTCTATGGTTAGAATCAGTAGATTGACTGGGACGAACCCTCGATTGACTTTTCGTGAATGTCACGCAGTAGAAATGCTGCGGGGTCCAAATTAGGGCTTCTAGGTGTGGATGAGTAAGCGTTTGATTATGAAAATCCATCTTGTGTTACAGGCACATGCAAGCCTAGCGGAATTTAGGGGGAACCTAAGGGAAGATGTACAGATAGAAATAGTGGAACGTGTGAAGCTCCAAACGTAAGAGACAGTTGCATGTCGATGACGACGGTACGAGGAAAAGCTTTTAGCTATAACTCGTTTTAACGGAGTGGCAGTAGTGCCGTAGTACCGATGATGAAATGCCAGTGATGACTGAATAACAAATAGGTCGGAGGAAAAAACATTTCTGAGGGAAGGGCACAAGTCGTTAGTGTTGAAAACAAACCTACACAAGTCAGATTCTAGTATGACTAAAGAGAACGAAAGCTCAAAGGGAGTGATTAGTTGACTGACTTAATGATTCAAAAGTTAAGAAACAATGAGTATTTTGGATTGCAAACAACTTTTGATGATCTTTATAACGAAAGTAAAAGTGGTCGTTATTTTACAGACCTTTATGATGTGATTATTTCCGAAGAAAATATCATGCTCGCCTTTCGTAACCTTAAAAGTAATACAGGTAGTAAAACGAAAGGTACTAATGGACACACAATTAAACATTTAAACAAAATGAATGCTGATAAACTAATCAAGCTTGTTCGAAGAAGACTAGAAAATTATTCACCACATGCAGTAAGAAGGTTATTCATACCAAAACCGAATGGAAAGATGCGACCTCTTGGTATCCCAACTATTGAGGATAGATTAATACAGCAAATGTTTTTGCAAGTATTAGAACCGATTACAGAGGCGAAATATCATCCGCAAAGTTATGGCTTTAGACCGAAACGAAGCACACATGATGCACTCGCAAGATGCTATCATATGGTGAATCATAGTCATCAACATTTTGTCGTTGATATCGATATTAAAGGTTTCTTCGATAATGTAAATCATAAAAAGCTAATGAGACAATTATGGACGATTGGTATTAGGGATAAAAAAGTATTAGTAATCATCAAAAAGATGCTGAAAGCTGAAATTACAGGTGAAGGAGTACCAACGAAAGGAACGCCCCAAGGAGGAATTTTATCTCCGCTACTTGCCAATGTAGTATTAAACGAGTTGGATTGGTGGATTTCAAATCAATGGGAAACGAAACCGACACGAGTACCTTATAAGCTAAAACGCAATAAAACGGACGCACTTAAAAAGACAAGGTTAAAACCAATGTATCTAGTTCGATACGCAGATGATTTTAAAATATTCACGAACTCATATGAAAATGCTCGAAAGATTAAAATAGCTGTTGAAAAATGGTTAAAAGAACGATTAGGGCTAGAAATTAGTGAAGAAAAAAGTAAAATCACGAATTTGCGTAAGAATGGTACAGACTTTTTAGGAGTTCGCTTTAGAGCGGTACAAAAAGGCAATGCGAAAACAGGATACATCGTCAATTCTAAGATGGACCCAAGAGCAAAAGAAAAGGTACAAGGCGTTATAAGGCATCAGCTAGTAAAACTAAGAAAAAGTCCTACTCCACAAAAAGTGATGAATTTTAATGCGAATATTTTAGGGCTGCAAAACTATTATAAGATTGCAACTCGGATCGCTCAGGATTTTAATGAGATAAGGCATAACATTCACCCAAACATTAAATCACTCATGATAAGAAACATCTTTTTGAAAACAAAAGAAACAAACGGAGTGATTGATAAATTTTACGGAGATTACAATTATCCACGTTTCAAAAGCAATGGATTGCTGGTATATCCTATTGAAGCTGTTCGACATGATATACGAGGACAGCGAAAGCCTGAATTCACAATTTACAATGAAGTTGATAGGAAAGTAATTCATAAAGATTTAAAACAAGTGTCCATTCGAGAAATCGAAATGTTTCGTAAAGGAATATATAAATCAAAAAGTGTTCTGTATGAGAATAACCGATTGAGTAAATATGTAGCACAAAAAGGCTGCTGTGGTATTACGGGTGAGAGATTAACACCTCATCAAGCGTTATGTCATCATATTAAATCAACAGCACAAGGTGGTACAGATGAATACGATAACTTGATTATTATTAATAGAAAGTATCATATGCTCATTCACAATTCAGACCCTTTAAGGAATAAAGAATATCAGAAGATTTTAAGTAAATTCGAAATAAAAGCAATGAACAAATTAAACAGGCTAAGAACGGAAGTAGGAAATCCAAAGCTTAGTCTATAACATTCAACAAAACTAACGATGGAACGCCGTGTGAGTGTGAAAGCCTCATGCACGGTGTGGGACGGGGGAAAAGCTGGCGATAACTTCAAAGGCTTACCTATCGTCATATTTTTCGGGTGAATATCAACCACAAGCTCACAACTATACAAAGGTGCTATTTGGTGAGGATTATGTATACCGTGCTGGAACAATCGGTACAGTGGCGGAGAAAACAGCATATGGCTATGTAAAAGGCTATGCAAATGATCATAATTTACATTTCCGAGGTGCGGAAGTCGATCGTTTAGTTCAAGGCTGTACAGGCGTAAAACGTACATCAGGGCAACACCCTGGGGGAATTATTGTTGTACCTGATTATATGGATATTTATGACTTCTCTCCAGTACAGTTCCCTGCAGATGCGCAGGATGCAGAATGGCGGACAACCCATTTTGACTTCCACTCGATTCATGACAATATTTTAAAGCTTGATATACTTGGACACGATGATCCGACGGTGATCAGGATGTTGCAGGATTTATCTGGAATAGATCCAAAAACAATTCCAACCGATGATCCTGTCGTGATGAAAATTTTTAGTTCTCCAGAAACGTTAGGAGTCACAGAAAAGCAAATTGGCTGTAAGACAGGAACATTGGGTATCCCGGAATTTGGTACACGTTTCGTACGTCAAATGCTAGAAGATACAAAGCCTTCCACATTCTCAGAGCTTGTACAAATTTCTGGACTTTCACATGGAACAGACGTATGGCTAGGCAATGCACAGGAATTAATTCAAAACGGTACATGTGTGCTGAAAGAAGTAATTGGTTGTCGTGATGATATTATGGTGTATTTAATTTACCAAGGTCTAGAGCCGTCATTAGCCTTTAAAATCATGGAATCTGTTCGTAAAGGGAAAGGTTTATCAGAAGAGTTTGAAGCCGAGATGCTCGCCAATAAAGTACCTGGCTGGTATATCGAATCCTGTAAAAAGATAAAATATATGTTCCCAAAAGCCCATGCGGCAGCTTACGTGTTAATGGCTGTACGTATTGCATGGTTCAAGGTACATTTCCCAATTCTTTATTATGCAGCGTATTTCACAGTTCGGGCAGATGATTTCGATTTAATTGCGATGGTTCAAGGATCACAAATGATTCGAGCACGTATTGATGAAATTAATATGAAAGGTTTAGATGCATCCACTAAAGAGAAAAATTTATTAACGGTGTTGGAGCTTGCGTTGGAAATGTGTGAACGAGGTATGAGTTTCCAAAAGGTTGACTTATATCGCTCTCAAGCCAGTGAATTTGTCATTGATGGCAATTCACTCATCCCTCCATTCGACGCGATACCAGGCCTTGGGACTAACGTGGCCAAAACGATAGTAGCTGCTCGTGAAGAGGGAGAGTTTTTATCCAAGGAAGATTTACAGCAACGTGGTCGTGTATCCAAAACACTTATTGAATACATGGATCAGCTTGGATGTTTAGAAGGCATGCCTGATGCTAATCAGTTATCACTATTCTAGTATGGGATTTGTTTCGTATTGAAAGGTCTTCATGCATTTTCAAATTCCTGACACAATATGGTTATCTTTAATGACGGAAATTTGCATTGTGTCGAGAACTGTGCTATTCTTATGGTAATAATTTGTTGATATTTTTCCAGCAAAAGAGTGGGGCATACCCGCTCTTTTCTGTTGTTTAACCGTAGCAAAACAAATTTTGACTAACAGCAGGTAAGACCGTTAAATTTCACCAAAGCAACTGGTGGAATTTCTGTTTTATTATGGTTCATTACTGCGTTAACTGATAGTAATGAACAATTCATACGCTAGAATTTGATAAATACAGGAGGAAATAATGAGCAAAGTACCATCTTTAATTGAAGAGCTCGCTAAACCAATTGTGGATGAGTTAAATCTTGAGCTAGTGGATATTGAGTTCGTAAAAGAAGGACGTAACTGGTTTTTACGTGTCTATGTTGATACACCTGAGGGTGCAATTGACATTGACCAATGTGCTCAAGTTAGTGAACGACTAAGCTTGTTATTGGATGAAAAAGATCCAATTACACAAAATTATTATTTAGAGGTTTCTTCACCTGGAGCGGAACGTCCATTAAAAAAAGATACAGATTTTGAAAAAGCAGTTGGCAAATTTATTTACGTAAAAACCTACAAGCCCATCAAGGACATGAAGGAATTCCTAGGCTACTTAACGTCATACGATGAACATACATTAGTGATGGAAGTGCGTATTAAAACACGTAAAATGACAGTAACAATTGAACAAGAAAAAATCGCATTGGCACGTCTTGCCATTGATTTTTCAGCATAATGCATATTTAGGAGTGAAAACAAAATGAGTAGTGATTTGTTAGATGCGCTGAATGCGCTAGAAGAACAAAAAGGAATTTCAAGAGATGTGTTAATTGAAGCCATTGAAGCGGCATTAGTTACAGCTTACAAACGCAACTTTAACCAAGCACAAAATGTTCGAGTGGACTTAAATTTAGATAAGGGCTCAATTCGTGTATTTTCACGTAAAGATGTGGTGGAAGAGGTAGAAGATGATCGTTTGCAAATTTCGCTAGAAGATGCAAAAATCATTAATCCAGCTTATCAGCTAGAGGACATCGTGGAGCAGGAAGTAACGCCACGCAACTTCGGACGCATTGCTGCACAAACAGCAAAACAGGTAGTCACACAGCGTGTACGTGAAGCGGAACGAGGTTTAATCTATGAGCAATACGTAGATCGTGAAGATGATATCGTAACGGGTGTTGTTGAACGTTTAGATGCTCGTAATATCTATGTCGGTCTTGGGAAAGTAGAAGCGGCATTGCCAGTTAATGAACAAATCCAAGGTGAATCCTATCATCCACATGATCGTATTAAAGTATATATTACAAAAGTTGAACGTACGACACGTGGACCTCAAGTGATTGTGTCTCGTACACATCCTGGTTTATTACGCCGATTATTTGAGATGGAAGTACCTGAAATTTATGAGGGTATTGTAGAGATTAAATCAATTGCACGTGAAGCTGGTGATCGCTCTAAAATTTCTGTCTTTGCGCATAATGAAGAAGTAGATCCAGTAGGTTCATGTGTTGGGGCAAAGGGAGCTCGTGTACAAACGATTGTCAATGAACTAAATGGTGAAAAAATTGATATCGTAGAATGGTCTGAAGATCCAGTTGTCTTTGTAGCTAATGCATTAAGCCCATCGAAAGTATTAGATGTTCAAGTGAATGAAGAAGAAAAATCGACAACAGTTGTCGTACCAGACTATCAATTATCTCTAGCAATTGGTAAACGCGGGCAAAATGCACGTCTAGCAGCGAAGCTTACTGGTTGGAAAATTGATATTAAGAGTGAGACAGATGCTCGTGGATTAGGTATTTATCCTTCGGCTACAAGCACTTTCATCCCTGCGGATGATGAAGAAAGTGATTTTGATGATGTAGCAGTTGACTTATATCAAGACGACGAAGAATAAGTAAGAAAGCCCGTGTGACAAGTTAGCTGACAGTATTCAGTGGGCCCCCTACGCCGACTGAATACTGTCAGAGCGTCAAGTAGAGCATAACTTGTCCACCTCTTACGACAAGCTTCAGAGAGGAATGGTGATTCTTATGGCTGTAAACAAAAAAGTACCTCTTCGTAAATGTGTAGCAACTGGAGAAATGCTACCAAAGAAAGAGATGGTACGTGTTGTTCGTTCAAAAGAGGGCGAAGTAAGTGTAGATGTCTCCGGAAAAAAACCTGGGCGTGGTGCCTATGTCTCTAAATCAGAGCAGGCAGTTGACATCGCGCGTAAGAAAAATGTATTAGGGCACCAGCTTGATGTTAAAATTCCTGAAGAAATTTATGAGGAACTTATTTTGCTGATTCGTAGGGAGTCAATTTTATGATAAATCAAGCAATATTTAATTTGCTTGGGATCGCGGCAAGAGCACGTAAAGTGATTTCAGGAGAAGAGCTAGTAGTAAAGGAAGTCCGTAATGGCAATGCTAAGATAGTATTGCTTGCAAACGATGCTTCTAAAAACTCTAGTAAGAAAATTCAAGATAAGTGCACGTACTACAACGTTGAGTATCATGTAATTGGAGATCGTTATGATCTAGGACATGCTACAGGTAAGGAGGCCCGAGTGGCTTTAGCTATTACCGATAAAGGTTTTGCACGTAAATTGTCTAGTCTACTCAACGAAAACTAATCGGGGGTGAGCAGATGACCAAAATCAGAGTTCATGAATATGCGAAGCAAGTGAATAAAACGAGTAAAGAGGTTATTGAAGCACTAAGTAAATTAAATGTGAGTGTAACAAACCATATGTCTATGTTAGAGAAAGACGCTGTGGCAAAGTTAAATCAAACATTTAAAGCAACACCTGAGAAAAATGTAGCAAAACAATCAACTCAAAACATGGCACAAAAACCTCAATCAAATGGCCAGCAAAAACCACAGCATTCGGTGAAAAAGCAAGAAGGACAAAGGCAGCAATCTGCTACTTCTAAGCCAAAAGCAAACAACCAGCAACACGCACAGCAAAACTCAAATTCGTCTAACGAAAAATCTAAGAATACAAAAGGTAATCAAAATAGAAATATGACACAAAATAATAATAATAACAATAATAATAATAATCGTAGAGGTGGCGGTGGTTACAACCAACGTCCAAAACCAGGGATTCATGGAGGCAAACGTCGCCATCCAAAAACGCATCAACCGTCTATACCAGTTAAACAAAAGGAACTGCCAGAAAAAATTACTTTTGTTGAATCATTATCAGTAGCGGAATTAGCAAAAAAATTACACCGTGAGCCGTCTGAAATCATTAAGAAATTATTTATGCTTGGGGTAATGGCAACAATTAACCAAGAATTAGATAAGGATGCAATTGAATTAATTTGCGCAGACTATGGTGTAGAAGTGGAAGAAGAAATTCGTGTAGATATTACGGATTTAGAAACACACTTCGAGCAAACAGAAGAAGTGAACGAAGCTGAATTATCGGAACGTCCACCAGTTGTAACAATCATGGGTCACGTTGACCACGGTAAAACAACATTATTAGATTCTATTCGTAATACTAAAGTGACAGCAGGAGAAGCTGGCGGTATTACACAACATATTGGCGCATACCAAGTAACGGAAGGCGATAAGAAAATTACTTTCCTTGATACTCCAGGGCACGCAGCTTTCACAACAATGCGCGCACGTGGTGCAAAAGTAACGGATTTAACAATTCTAGTTGTAGCTGCTGATGATGGCGTCATGCCACAAACAGTAGAAGCGATTAATCACGCTAAAGCAGCCGAAGTACCAATTATTGTAGCTGTGAATAAAATGGATAAACCATCAGCAAATCCTGATCGTGTGATGCAAGAATTAACAGAGCATGGCCTAGTTCCTGAAGCATGGGGTGGCGAAACAATTTTCGTACCAATTTCTGCATTAAAAGGTGAAGGCATCGATACATTGCTTGAAATGATTCTACTTGTAGCTGAGGTTGGTGAGCTTAAAGCGAACCCAGATCGTTTAGCACTTGGTACAGTTATTGAAGCGCAACTTGATAAAGGACGTGGCTCTGTTGCTACGTTATTAGTACAAGATGGAACTTTAAAAGTGGGTGACCCGATTGTTGTAGGTCATGCGTATGGTCGTGTACGTGCGATGGTGAATGACAAAGGTCGTCGTGTGAAAGAAGCTGGCCCATCAACACCAGTAGAAATTACAGGTTTAAATGATGTACCTCAAGCTGGTGACCGCTTCGTAGTCTTTGAAGACGAGAAAACAGCACGCCAAGTTGGGGAAACTCGTGCCATGTCAGCAATTCAAGCACAGCGTTCAGAAAAGCAACGTGTTACGCTGGATAACTTATTTGAACAAATGAGCCAAGGCGAAATGAAAGAGCTTAACTTAATTGTGAAAGCTGACGTTCAAGGTACTGTTGAAGCAATGGCTGCTTCCTTAATGAAAATTGATGTAGAAGGCGTAAATGTGAAAATCATTCACACAGGTGCTGGTGCTATTACAGAATCTGATATTTCTCTTGCAGCAGCTTCTAATGCGATCGTTATTGGATTTAACGTACGTCCAGATGTTAATGCAAAACGTGCAGCGGAAGAAGAGGGTGTAGATATTCGCTTACACCGCATTATCTATAAAGTAATTGAAGAGATTGAACAAGCGATGAAAGGTATGCTTGATCCAGAGTTTGAAGAAAAAATTATTGGTCAAGCAGAAGTTCGTCAAACAATTAAAGTATCAAAAGTTGGTACAATTGCTGGTTCATATATAACAGAAGGAAAAGTAACGCGTGATTCAGGTGTACGTGTGATCCGTGATAACGTAGTAATATTTGAAGGTGAGCTAGATACGCTTAAACGTTTCAAAGATGAAGTGAAAGAAGTGGCAAGAGGATACGAATGTGGTATTACGATTACAAACTTCAACGATATTAGAGAAGGCGATATTATTGAAGCCTATATTATGGAAGAAGTTAAACGCGTCTAATGATCGTATATGCAGAGGTTGAATTCATCATTCAAACTGCCCATTCGTTAAAGGAAAAACGTGCTGTTTTACAGCGTATGATTACCCGCACAAAGCAGAAATTTAATGTTTCTATTGCGGAAATTGACCATCAAAATGTATGGCAGCGTACGAAATTAGGACTTGTTGCTGTTTCTTCATCAAAAGATGCAGCTGAACGGGAAATAAACCACGCGCTCCATTATTTGCAGTCAAATCCATCATGGGAACAGCTTGATGTGTGGCGAGATTATTTATAAGTAACAGTAGATAGTTGAGAGCGTGATACAGCAATAAAATATCAACTATCTGTACATCGAAATAGAGGTGATAAATTATGTCTCTACGTTCAAACCGTGTTGCTGAGCAAATGAAAAAGGAGCTTGGCGATATTATTGGCCGTAAAATAAAAGATCCGCGTGTTGGTTTTGTGACTGTTACAGGTGTTGATGTAACAGGTGATTTACAGCAAGCGACAATTTATATTACATCTTTAGGCAATGAGCGTGAACGTGAAGAAACGCTAAAAGCTTTAGTAAAAGCTTCTGGCTTCATTCGTTCTGAAATCGGATCACGCATTCGTTTACGACGTACACCAGAATTAATCTTTGAATTTGATTCATCGATTGAATATGGTAACCGTATTGATTCATTGCTAAGAGATTTACACAAAGAATAAGCTGAAAAAGTCTGCCACATGCATGTTTATGCAGGCAGACTTTTTATCTTCATGGAAAAGGTTATATTGCCAATGAGTAATTAATTATAGAGTAGGCAATTTGGGAGGAGCTATATGAACGGTATTTTACCGCTTTGGAAAGAAAGAGGCATGACGAGCCATGATTGTGTCTTTAAATTACGCAAAATTTTGCGGACAAAAAAAGTTGGGCATACAGGTACACTTGATCCAGGTGTTGAGGGCGTACTACCAATTTGTATTGGCCAAGCAACTCGAATAGCAGAATATTTAACGGACGCAGGGAAAACCTATGAAGCAATTATTTCAATCGGTCGTACCACGACAACCGAGGATGCAGAAGGTGAAACCGTTGAAGAAAATCTTACGATAAAAAAATTTTCTCGTGAACAGTTGCTAGAGGTTTTAGCTTCATTAACTGGAGTTATTGAACAAACACCACCCATGTTTTCAGCAGTAAAAGTAAATGGGAAGCGCCTCTATGAATATGCGCGAAAAGGCGAAAGTGTTGAAAGACCAACTCGTCAAGTCACAATTTATGATTTAGAGCTTCTTGATGAGCTAGCACAATATGAGGGGCAAGAAATTACATTTCCAGTCCGTATCGCTTGCAGTAAAGGGACCTATATACGAACATTAGCTGTACAAATTGGTGAGGCGCTTGGCTATCCAGCACATATGAAGGAACTCGTACGAACTGCTTCAGGTACCTTTACACAGGATAACTGTTTTACATTAGCACAGGTTGCTGAGCTAATGGAGGCTGAGCAAGTGGCTACCTGTATTTTACCTGTCGAGTATGCATTAGCAGACTATCCATATATTGAGATTACGAACGCCAATGAAAAAGAAATTTTCAATGGACAAGTGCTTCCAGCAGATGCATTATTAAATAGTCATGATAAAATTGTGTATGGAATCAATGGAAAGGCAGTTGCGGTTTATCAGGCTCACCCTACAAAGGATGGTTTGATGAAGCCACATAAGATGTTTCCGACGATAGAGTAGGAGGATTTTTTCAATGGAGGTCATTCATTTAAAATACCCACATCAATTACAGCAACGAGAAAGTATCCAGCCGTATTCATTAGCTCTTGGCTTTTTCGATGGTGTACATAGAGGGCATCAAGCAGTTATCAAGGCAGCTAAGGAAGAGGGAGACAAGCGACAAATTCCAACTGCAGTGATGACATTCGATCCACATCCTTCATTAGTCCTTGGTGGACGTAACGAAAAGGTTTTTTATATTACACTCTTACAACAGAAATTACAGTTGTTTGAAGAACAGGGTGTGGATACGGTATTCGTTGTCCATTTCACTTCTGATTTTGCCAAACTTTCACCAGCTGCGTTTATTGATACATTTATTCGTGGATTAAATATTCAACATGTGACAGCTGGCTTCGATTATTCGTTTGGAGCATTTGGTAAGGGAACAATGGAAGATATGCGTGTATTAAGCAATGGTGAATATGGGGTAACGATTGTTGAGAAGAAAACAGATGATGTTGAGAAAATCAGCTCTACCCGTATCCGCAAGCTATTACAAGAAGGCGACATGGAAGAAGCAACAGTGCTATTAGGGAGACCATTTGAAATCAATGGCATTGTTGTACATGGTGATAAACGTGGCCGTACCATTGGCTTTCCTACAGCAAATGTCCAAGCTTTAGAAGGAACGTTTATTCCAGCAAGTGGTGTCTATGCTGTTCGCCTGCTTGTGCAAAATAACTGGTATGATGGTGTTTGCAATGTGGGCTATAAACCAACTTTCAAAGATCCAAATGATAAGCAATTATCGATTGAAGTCCATATTTTAAACTTTGATAAAAATATCTATGGTGAAGAAGTACATGTAGCATGGTATAAACGCATTCGAAGTGAACGAAAATTTGATGGTATTGAGGCATTGAAGACGCAAATCGAAAAGGATAAACAAGAAGCAATTCGTTACTTTAACGAGCTATAAGCCTTACTTCATTTCGTAATTAGAAGATCTAATTCGACGTTTTACTTGCTTGACCAAGTGATTTATGGTAACATTCATAAGTGCATAAATGCTTAACCTTAGCTTGGTATATCGATGACTCCAACGTTTACTGTGCTAATGGGGATTAATTATAATTTAGGAGGTCCATACAAATGGCTATTACAAAAGAACGTAAAAACGAAATTATCGCTGAGTACCGTACTCACGAAAGTGACACTGGTTCACCAGAAGTACAAGTTGCAGTATTAACAGCAGAAATCAATGCTCTAAATACTCACTTACGTACACACAAAAAAGATTTCCACTCTGAGCGTGGTCTTCTTAAAATGGTAGGTCGTCGTCGTCACTTATTAAAATATCTTCGTGAAACTGACGTACAACGTTACCGTGAACTAATCAACCGTTTAGGCTTACGTCGCTAATTTATAGCAGAAGTAATCCTATATTAGACTGTAGACAAACAGTAGTTTGTCTACAGTCTTTTTTTGTAGCTAATCATCAATACGAAATAACATTCATAATGATTGTTATTTTGTTCAACAATAAGCCATAACTTTTTTACACTACGATGAACGATAGATAAAAATGATTTGATACTTCATAAAAGGGTGATATATTCTAATCACATTTCACAGCCCATGTTCAAGTCATTGTAATCATCTTTTGCAAGTGCAATTGAAGTAGATAAATTGAATGCGAGGTTGCTTTTATTTTTCATGAATTATAATCTAGCAAATTATAGATAGAGGCTCGAAACAATTGGTAGATAAGCGTCAATCATACAATCTAAATGCTATCATTGAATACTAGTAAAACGATGGCTATGGGTTAGAAAACGTTCTGTATTATCAGATGGTGAAATGTAAACTTAAACTAAATCATTTAGAAGGGTGAGTAAGATGTTTAACCAATTATTAAGAGAGAATAATATTGTCGCAGGTATATTAACAGTTATTCGTGTTTATTTAGGCTGGCATTGGCTTACAGCAGGTTGGGGAAAACTGTTTAATGGCTTTGATGCATCTGGTTTTTTAGCCAATGCTATTGCAAATCCAGTGACAAGTGGAGAAGAGCTCGCATATCCACTGTATGTAAAGTTTATTGAATCGTTTGCTTTACCAAATGCTGGGGTAATTAATATTCTCGTGCCTTGGGGAGAATTTTTAGTAGGGCTAGGATTAATTCTGGGATGTTTAACGACATATGCTGCATTTTTCGGTATGGTCATGAATTTTGCTTTCTTAATGGCAGGTACTATATCTAGTAATCCTTGGGACATTTTACTTGCAATCTTTATTGCCGTTGCTGGTTATAATGCTGGGAAATTTGGGCTTGACCGCTTTATTATGCCAATCTTAAGTGAAAAGATGGAGAGAAATAAGAAAAAAGAAGTAGTTCAACCAATTTCTAAAATTACATAATAAACTTTTTGCATATCTTATATAGGAGACTACTCATTAGTCTGAATATACCCCGCCCATTATATAGGTGGGGTATATTGTTGTTGAAAAAAATCATGTCACTAGCAGAAAAAGACCTATTAGCAAGGTGAGGGGTTGATTTCCGTTCCGCCAACGTCCTTTCCAGGGGGCGTCCGATGAGCCGCTTCACTCACTTACGTTCGCTCCAGGGTCTCCTCTGTGACGCTAACCCCCCTAGGAGTGACGCTGGCTCCACTCCAATCAATCATTCTGCAAAATGTCTTTTCCTGAACAAAATAGCCCATTATTTATATTATTAGAGAGAGGATAGGCTCTTATTTTCGATGTGGAGAAGTGATCCGTGACAACACCTCTTCATAAAGAGTAGTGAACACCTTCACTTTATTTGAAAACCTTTGCTAAAAAGTCAGTGGGTTGAAGTGCAAGGCTACTTGACCATAGCCGTGTCCTTAGTGATTTCCTTTATTCGTTGGTTCATATTTCTCTTATCAAGGTATAGATAAGTACACTTGATAAAGGAGGTCCAGCAAAATGAAACCAGAAAATATTCAATTACTTGCGCCACTTTTTCAGATACTTGGGAAAAATGAAGTAAAAGAGGTGGGTAGATTATCGGGTTTTATTCAACGCGAGCGTTCGTTTAGTGCGGCACAATTTTTACACTTTCTGTTTTTGAAAAAGAGTGAGATTATCAGTGATTCGCTTGAAACGCTTTGTACGGACTTGGCGGAGCAGGATATATTTATGACGAAATCGGCTCTTAATAAACGCTTTGATGAACGGGCTGTTACTTTTTTGGAAACCATTTTTGGACGATTATTCAAAACGCAGCTTCAACTCGCCTTCCCCAAGCTAACGGGATACACATTTACTCGAATACGTATTTTAGATAGCACAACGATCAAATTGCCAGATGCCTATCAGGGAAATTTTCAGGGTGTCCATTGTTCGTCTGTTAAAGTGCAAGTGGAGTTTGATTATTTAACCCAACAGCTACTTTATTTTGATTTAATGAACGGACGTGATGCCGATAATCCAGCAGGAATGACGCGATTACCTTTGATTCAGGAGAGAGAACTGGTTCTACAGGATTTAGGCTATTTTCAATTCGATTTTTTTAAAAAGGTGCACGCAAAAGGTGCTTTCTATATCACAAAAACGAAAAAAGATACGCAATTGTTTGTCGAAGTAAGTCATCCACCTCGTCATCCAAATGGGAAATTGATTGAAAGTCGCCGTTACAAACAAATTCATTTAGAAGAAATCGCATTAGAAATGGTACGTGGCGAATACAAAGAGTGGTCCCAATTATTTGTAGGACGACACGAAAAAATGCCTGCACGTTGTATTCTCTATCGCCTCTCAGAGGAACAGGAAAAAGAGCTACACAAGCGGGAAAAAAGAAGACGTCAAAAGAAACAAGGGCAAGTCCATAAAAATGAAGTAGAACAAATACCTGGAGTGGTCATCTATTTAACAAATGTACCAGAGGATATGCCAGCAAGTGAAATTCATGAACTTTACCGATTACGCTGGCAAATCGAGCTCTTATTTAAAACATGGAAATCAGATTTAGAAGTCGATAAGATGAAGAAGGTGAAGATTGAACGATGGTTATGTCATTTCTATCTTCAAAGTATTGTGCTTTTATTGACTGAAATGATCATGGGAATGATGAGAAATGATCTGTGGGTGACAAGAAAACGGAGGATTAGTGAAAGAAAGACGGTCCGGTTGATTGCGAAACAAATAAATCGACTTTTAAAAAGTATGTGGCATTCGAAAAAACAGCTATATGTCTATTTCGATACGCTCACCCGAAACGTTTCGTCATTTTGCCTAAAGTGTAAAAAACGCAAAACTTCTTAAAAGTCGATGTAAACCCAATATTTGGATGGATAATTTGTATAGTTTATTTAGTGAGGCCATTTTTCCCTCACTCCTTGTGTAATACCCATTTTAAACAGAAGATAAACACACGAAAATCTGGCATAGGATGTCTGATATTTTCTTAAGGACACGGCTATGGCTACTTGACTCCTGTGGGATAGCGAGACAGGCAAAACTCTAAACGGAGCGGTAGCGGAGGAAGTGATTCGGCGCTCGCCCACAGGAAAGCAAGTAGCCTGCAACGGAAATCCACTTTTCACCTTTCACAAAAATTCTATTGATGGTTTTATACCCCGCCCATTATATGTGAGAGGTATTTGTGTGCCTGACTTATTAATTTTACTAGATGATCCGACTTTCTTTTACCTTATAGGATGTTGTATGATAAGCTCCATGTTATAATGAGTCTATTGTTTAAACTTGTACTTGAAAAACTAATGTTAGCGAAGCAGTTATTTCCATTTACATACATTACTTTTCGTCAAGAAGGAATCAATATAAAAAAATCCATATACCAAAAATGCTTTTTCAATGAAATATAGAAATAAATCTTAAATAAATTGGCAATAACTGAATTTAAATGTATGATTATTTCATGAAATATTATTTAGCATAGAACAAGCATTTTTGGTACACTTACTATTAGTACATACAGACGAAGTAAGTGTTTTTATAATAGAGAGGGGTTCATTGAATGAACGAAAAGAAAGTCTATTCCTATGAATGGGCTGGCCGTCCACTTGTAATTGAAGTAGGACAGTTAGCAAAACAAGCAAACGGAGCCGCATTAGTACGCTATGGCGATACTTCTGTACTTGCTACAGCAACAATGTCAAAATCACCAAAACCACTTGATTTCTTCCCATTAACAGTAAACTATGAAGAACGTCTATATGCTGCAGGTAAAATTCCTGGCGGCTTTATTAAGCGTGAAGGACGTCCATCTGAAAAAGCGATTTTAGCGAGCCGTTTAATCGACCGTCCTATTCGTCCGATGTTCCCAGATGGTTTCCGTAACGAAGTACAAGTTATTTCTATGGTTATGTCAAATGATCCTGATTGTACATCTGAAATGGCAGCAATGGTTGGTTCCTCATTAGCATTAGCTATTTCTGATATTCCATTTGATGGACCAATCGCAGGTGTACAAGTTGGTTATATTGACGGAGAGTTTATTGTAAACCCGACAGTAGAACAATCGAATCACTCAACAATTCACTTATCTGTAGCAGGGAACAAAGATGCTATCAACATGGTTGAAGCGGGTGCACTTGAAGTACCAGAAGAAATTATGTTAGAAGCGATTATGTTCGGTCATGAAGAAATCAAAAAAATCATTGCTTTCCAAGAGCAAATTGTGGCAGAGGTTGGTAAAGAAAAGTTACCAGTGACACTATTTGAAATTGACGAAGCGATTCAAGCCGATATAAAAGCAGCTTGTGAGACTGATATGCATGATGCAATTCAAACGGCGGAGAAACATGCACGTGATGAGGCGATTCAAGCTGTTAAAGATCGTGTTATTGCTTCTTATGAAGAGCAAGAAGCAGATGACGATACAATGAAACAAGTGTATAACATTCTTGATAAGATGGTGAAAGAAGAAGTACGTCGTCAAATCACAGAAGATAAAATTCGTCCAGATGGTCGTAAGCTCGACGAAATTCGACCACTTTCTTCTGAAACAGGCTTATTACAACGTACACACGGTTCTGGTCTATTTACACGTGGACAAACACAAGCCCTATCTATTTGTACACTAGGGGCGCTAGGTGATGTACAAATTATTGATGGCTTAGGTGTTGAAGAATCAAAACGCTTTATGCACCATTACAACTTCCCTCAATTCTCTGTAGGAGAAACAGGCCCAATCCGTGGACCAGGTCGTCGTGAAATCGGTCATGGTGCGTTAGGTGAACGTGCACTTGAAGCTGTTATTCCTGATGAATCGGCTTTCCCATATACAATTCGTTGTGTATCAGAAGTACTTGAATCAAACGGATCAACTTCTCAAGCTTCTATCTGTGCCTCCACATTAGCCATGATGGATGCGGGTGTACCATTAAAAGCACCAGTTGCAGGTATTGCAATGGGTCTTATAAAAAAAGGCGAGCACTATTCCATTTTAACGGATATTCAAGGGATGGAAGACCATTTAGGTGATATGGACTTTAAAGTTGCTGGTACAGCTAAAGGTGTAACAGCACTACAAATGGACATTAAAATCGACGGTTTATCTCGCAATATTTTAGAAGAAGCACTGACACAAGCGAAAGTTGGTCGTATGCATATTCTAGAGTCAATGCTTGCAACACTTGCTGAACCTCGTGAAAAATTGTCTGAATTTGCACCGAAAATTGTCATCGTGAAAATTAATCCAGATAAAATTCGTGATGTGATTGGACCTGGTGGTAAACAAATTAACAAAATTATTGAAGAGACAGGCGTTAAGATTGATACAGAACAAGATGGTACAATCTACATTTCTTCTGCAAATGAGGAAATGAATGCACGTGCAAAACAAATTATTGAAGATATCGTACGGGAAGCAAAAGTAGGGGAATATTACTTATCGACTGTGAAACGTATTGAAAAATTCGGTGCATTTTGTGAGATCTTCCCAGGAAAAGATGGTTTGCTACACATTTCCGAAATTCAAGAGGAACGTACAAAGCAAGTGGAAGATGTCTTAAAACTTGGCGATCAATTACTTGTGAAGGTTATTGAAATTGACAAGCAAGGTCGTGTGAATTTATCTCGTAAAGTAGTAATACAAGAGGAAAAAGAACGCGCTGAACAAGAAAAATAATAACGATTCCAAAGGCTGCGTATGATTGCGCAGCCTTTTTAAATAGTAGCAAAAAGACTAGTAGAGAATTTTTATAATTGGGGGAGATTTTTTGGTTCAAGTACATACATGTCAAAATGGTGTTCGGATTGTATCAGAGCAAATAGATCATGTGAGGTCTGTTGCATTAGGCATTTTTGTGAATGCTGGCTCTCGCTATGAGCTACCTGAAGAGAATGGTATCACACATTTTATTGAGCATATGTTGTTTAAAGGAACAACCACTCGCTCAGCTCGTCAAATTGCTGAAGAATTTGATCGAATTGGGGGAGAGTTAAATGCCTTCACATCGAAAGAAAATACATGTTACTATGCGAAGGTTTTAGATCATCATGCGGAACTGGCTGTCGCAATACTAGCAGATATGTTTTTCAATTCTACATTTGCGGAAGAAGAATTAGAAAAAGAGCGACAAGTGGTATTAGAAGAAATATTAATGAGTGAAGATGCTCCTGATGATGATGTTCATGAAAAGCTATGGGGTGTCATGTATCCGAATGATGCGCTTGGTCGCCCAATACTTGGTACGGCTGCTACGTTAAAGACATTTACAGCAGATGCTATACGACATTATATGGATAAACATTATGGGCCAGAGTCTGTTGTTATTTCTATTGCGGGAAATATTTCAGCTCAGCTTATGCAAACGATTGAAGATTTATTTGGACACTATCAACCTTCACCACATGCCATGGCGCCTGTCTTGACAAATCCTTCATTTTATCCAGGAGAAATTTCAAAAATACGCGATACAGAGCAGGCACATGTAGCGATTTCGTATCCAGCAATCGGTGTAAAAGATCCAGATATGTATAGCTTTATTGCGCTGAACAATATTATTGGAGGCAATATGAGTTCTCGATTGTTTCAAGAAGTACGAGAAGAACGTGGGCTAGCCTATTCTATTTTTTCCTATCAATCGTGTTATGCCGATGTAGGTGCTTTTACGATTTATGGTAGTACGAGTCGACAGCAATTAGCACAGCTCCAGCATACCATTGATGCCACTTTACTAGATATTGTAGCAGGTGGTGTTACAGAGGAGGAGCTAGATAATGCAAAAGAGCAGCTTAAAGGTAGCTTTGTCCTTGGGTTAGAGGGGACAGGTGCTCGTATGAATCGCAATGGAACAAGTGAACTTGTCCATCGCAAGCATCGAACTGTAGACGAGGTTCTTAAATCGATAGATGCCGTATCGATGGAGTCTGTAGATCGGCTGATTGCCAAAATTTTAAAAGCAGAACCAGCTATTTCAATCATTGGTCCTAGCGAATAAAAATATTTTAACAAGGATAGCATTTATCCATTATATTGAAACATATAAAGAGGAGACCTTTGAATATTTTCAAAGTTCTCCTCATGTTGTTGAAAAAAGAACATGTCACTAACAGAAAAAGATCTTTTAGCAGGGTGAGGGGTTGATTTCCGTTCCGCCAGCGTCCTTTCCAGGGGGCGTCCGATGAGCCGCTTCACTCACTTACGCTCGCTCCAGGGTCTCCTCTGTGACGCTCAATCCCCTAGGAGTGACGCTGGCTCCACTCCAATCAACCATGCTGCAAAATGTCTTTACTTTTTTTCATACTAGCATATCAATCAAATAGCCCAATATCTTTATTCTTAGAGGGGATAAACTCTTATTTTCAATGTGGAGAAGTGATGCGTGACAACACCCCTCCATAAAGAGTAGTGAACACCTTCACTTTATTTGAAAACCTTTGCTAAAAAGGTAACACTTTTGTGGATTGGAGTGGAAGGACTACTTGACTCCCGTGGGATAGCGAGACAGGCGAAGCCCTGCACGGAGCGGTAGCGGAGGAAGCGATTCGGCGCTCGCCCACAGGAAAGCAAGTAGCCTGCAACGGAAATCCATTTCTACCTTTCAATTGACTGTTTTGTTTTTCAACACTATGAGGAGCACTTTGAATATTTTCAAAGTTCTCCTTTTTTAATGTTTTTTCCTTTATCAGTTGGGTATTGAAATTCTCAATTAACTTTGATAGTATGGGTGATATTGAAAATCATTTTCATTTAAATGGAGGATATACACGTTATGAAAAAATGGCTTACAGTCAGTACATTGGCATTATCACTAGCACTCGTTGGATGTGCAGATCAAGAAGAGAAAAGTGCTGACAAAGAATTAAAGGAAGAAACAACACAAATACAACAAGAAACAGCAAATACATCAGAGGTAGAAAAAGAGGCATTTCAAGATGGTGTCGATAAGGAAGCTTTTCAAGAGGCTTTAGCAAGCTTCCCAACAACAGCACCAGAAAAAATTGTCACGACGTCTGTGCCTTTAACAGAAATGTTACATCTTTTGGACATCACACCAGTAGGGGTACCAACATCGACAAACCCTATCCCAGCAGACTTTGATTCCATTACAAAAATCGGCTCACCAATGTCACCCGATTTAGAGGTTATTTCAAGCTTACAATCAGACCTAATACTTGGGGCTTCTTCTTTACAAAGTTCACTTGATCAAGCTCTTCAAGGAATGAATTTACCGACAGCTTATTTACCAACAGATTCATATGAAGACTTAAAATTAAGCTTCAAAGTGCTCGGTACGTACTTTGGTAAAGAAGAAAAAATGAACGAGGTCTTACAAAATCTCGTAGCAAAAGAAAAAGAATTGGAAGAAAAGGCGAAAGGAAAAGAATTACCATCTGTGATGCTTGTGATTGGAACATCAGATTCCTTTATGGTAATGAATGATCAATCTTACTTAGGAAGCTTAGTAGAACGATTGGGTGCAGACAATATTGCCAAATCTGTGCTGAAAGCAGAATCGACATACTCGCCAATGAATCTAGAAGATATAGTTGTAGCTGATCCAGATATCGTTTTTGTTTTAGCATCTGGTGATCATGGAGCAAATGAAGATAAATTTAAACAAGAGATTGAAAAAAATAGCGCATGGCAACAATTATCAGCCTATAAAAATGACAAAATCTATATGCTTGATTACAGTACATTCGGTGTCACATCGATTACAAATGCGGAGAAAGCACTGACAACAATTGCAGATTATTTCTATAAATAAGTACGTGAGGTAGAGGTATGATTCATACAGCAAGAAGTCGCATGATTATTATGACGACATTTGTGGTAACAATTTTAGCAGCCATCGTAGCAATCGGGTTAGGCAGTGTTCATATTTCGATTCCCGATATTTTAGCTACTCTGATTAATGGGCGCAATCAAGAAGGCGTCTACACAACCATCATCTGGGATATCCGCCTACCACGCGTGTTGCTAGCACTAATCATTGGTGCAAGTATAGCCATTTCGGGAGCCTTATTGCAGGCAGTCATGGGCAATCCATTAGCTGATCCTGGATTAACAGGCGTAACGAGCGGTGCCGCAGCCTTTGTGCTACTTATCCTTTTAGCAAATCCAGAGCTTACACACTTAATTCCACTTGCTGCCTTCGTTGGTGGTTTGATTGCAGCAGCCATAGTCTATGCCCTAGCGTGGAGACGTACAGGCATTACACCCATCACCATTATTTTATCGGGAGTCGCTGTAAATGCTTTATGTGGTGGGGTAATTGGGTTCTTGTCTATTCTTTATAGTGATCGTTTGCCATCAGCTGTGCAATGGATGAATGGAAGTCTCGCAGCTAAAGGCAATGCCTCTCTGCAGATGATTTATGTGTATGCCATCATTGGTTGGATACTCGTTATTTTCGCCATTCGTAAAGCGAATATTATTCGTTTAGGCGATCAGGTCGCAACCAATTTAGGGGAAAGTGTAACCCGTATTCGTATTATGTTATCTATTTTAGCTGTCTTTCTAGCAGCCATTTCGGTTGCGGCAGTTGGCATGATTAGCTTTGTAGGATTAATCGTACCGCATATGGCACGCTTACTTGTGGGCTCTGATTATAAGTATATGTTGCCTATGAGTATGGCCATGGGGGCGATTGTCTTATTGATTGCCGATACTGGTGGACGTACATTATTTGCACCACTGGATATTCCAGCGGGGATTTTAATGGCTGTTATCGGTGGACCTTACTTCTTATACCTAATGAGAAAGAGGGCGTTTTAATGTTAAAAATTGAACAGCTATCCATCAGCTATGAACAAAAGGAAGTTGTCCATAATTTTTCATTCGAAGTAAAACAAGGCGAAATTCTATCGATCATTGGACCAAATGGTTCTGGTAAGTCGACGATATTAAAAGCGATTGCGCGAATGCAGCCGTACAATGCAGGAACCATTCTGTTTGAGGGAGAAAATATGCGTCAATTATCCTCAAAGCAAATCGCACGCAAAATGTGTATGTTGAGTCAACAGAATCAAGCTCCAAGCGATATATCTGTTAAAAATTTAGTTGCCTATGGTCGTTATCCACATAAAAAGTGGTTTGAACGTCTCAATGCAGAGGATGAGGCTATTATCGATTGGGCATTAGAAAAGACCTATCTTGCCCATTACAAAGAAAAGCCTATTGTTGCTTTATCAGGTGGGGAGGCACAGCGTGCGTGGATTGCCATGGCTTTAGCACAGCGTCCCCAAGTTCTATTATTAGATGAGCCTACAACCTTCTTAGATATTGCTCATCAACATGAAGTGCTAGAATTAGTGAGGGAGCTTAATCGTGACATGGGAATGACCGTTGTGATGGTGCTCCATGATTTAAACCAGGCTTCTAGCTATAGCGATCAAATCGTGGTCGTAAAGGATGGCTGGAGGGCACAAATGGGAACACCTGATGAGGTCATGACGGAACAGATGATCCAACAAATTTATCGCATGGAGGCAGAAATTCAATATGTCTCGTGGGATAATTCTCCACGGGTGCAATTAAAAAATACGGTGAAAGTATAGGAGGAAATAAGATGCCGAAAGCAGTGGATATTGAACAAGTAAAACAGGGGTATGAAACATTTATTCAAAGCAAGAAAAATTGTGTACTAAGTTTTGTAGATGGAGATGGCAAACCTTTTAGTAGTACGACGCCATTTGTACGTCTGAACGGAAAATTTTATGTCTATATTAGTCGCATTGCTGAACATTACCAGCTAATGGAGCAATCAGAAGTAGTCGATTTAATTTGTGTAGCGGATGAGGCTGTAACAGCTAATCCATTTGCCACAGAGCGAGCACGTTGGCAATGTCAGCCTAAAAATTTAGGGAATGACGGCCATGAAGAGGTATTTGCTGCCTTCGACCAGCTATTTAATGCCAAGATGATGGAAATGTTGCGTTCACTCGATTTCTCATTGTTTGAGTTAACACCACTAGATGGACGCTATGTCGTTGGATTTGGTAAAGCCTTTACAATTGATCTAGCTAATGACACATTAATCCATGTTGTAATTGATAAAAAATAGGTTGCCAATTTAGGCAGCCTATTTTTTTGCTGAATGTTTAACAGATTTCTTTTGTCATATATAAATGAAGACATTTGTGAAACACAATAAAACTGATGAAGACACTAATCAATGTTGGCAACAACAAAATGAATAAATTGGCTGCTACTAGTGATAAGTAGTAATGAATGACAAAATTTAAAAGAATAATAAGCACGCTAGCTGTAAGCATTCTAACCGTTCGCATTCCCTCCGTTTCCTCCAGTTGCTGAATATAAAATTGACTACAGATGAGGAAAGAAGCGCTACTTATAAAAGCAAAGTACATAGCAAAATGCTCTATAAAATTTTCATTTGCTCCAGGTTGTGAAAAATACATTGGCGCTAGGATAATAAAGAGTAATGTAATAAGGCCATAGCAAAATAAAAAATCGGATTGCAATTGTGTTTTCTTTGATAGAGGTAGTGTATTGACATATACTGTCCACTTTACTTGACGATCACCTCTATATAAATTATCTACAAGGTTGGCTGAAATAACGACAATAAATAATCCGATAGAAGGACTATCTACAAAAGGTAAATGAACAAAATGAAGAAGTAAACATATCGTCATTGCAAAAAGAATAGTCCATTTTTGTACGACAATTCTTTGTAACAACAGTGCTCGCATGAAATCCCTCCTAAAACTCTTTTCTTTTATAAATAGCTGTAGAAACTAGAGAGGAGAGGCATAGCAGTATAAGCCCGACAAAAGGTGCTACATAGATAAATTGCTTTAAATATAAAAAGGTATGGGTCGTATCAGGGATATACTGTTTAAACATCCCCATTAAGAAGCCAGGGATAAAACAAAGCGCAATGAGGACTATCCTTCCTTTAATAGAGCCAAATTGAATATAGATAGGTAGTAATACGGCTAACAGACAGAGCGCCAATGTTACAATCAAATTAAACGTTAGAAAAAATTCTGAAGTGATTTCGTTATTGGTAAAAATTTTAATAAAAAATAGGAGAGGTAAAGCCGTCACAAGACCGATAATCATTAGCACAACACTAAGTATATATTTACTAAGAACTATATCCCCTTTAGAAATTGGCAAAGTATTGGCATACTTATCCCAGTTACTTTGTTCATCGTAGCTAAGGGCAGTTATGGCTTGTATCGTTACAATAAAGACAACAACAGCTAGAAGCATTGAGCTTTGCTGCATAAATATCGCCATCATAAGAAGAAATAATAGAACAAATGCCTGTGCCTTCATTTGACGTTGAATAGTCATTAAATCTTTGAGGATAAGACCTACCATATTCAAACACTACCTTTCACAAAAAATAGCATGATATCTTCTATAGAAGGTCTTTCAAGTCTGAAAGCCTCATTTACTTCATTTTTCAGAACTAAAGCTTCTATTCCAAACGCACCAGGACGTGTTCTCAGGATAGCATGCTCTGGTAAGTCACTTACTTCCTCACGGTTCCCTTTGAAAATCCCATATTCATATAATAGAGCATCTTTACTCTCACTCAATAAAATTTCACCATTATGAATCAACGTAATATAGTCAGCAATTTTTTCTAAGTCGCTTGTAATATGCGAAGAAAATAAAATGCTATGTGTTTCATCCTGCATAAATGCTAAAAATAAATCCAAAATTTCATCCCGAATAATAGGGTCTAATCCACTTGTTGGTTCATCTAAAATCAATAATTTTGGATGATGTGCCAATGCTAATGCGATCGATAGCTTCATCCTCATCCCTCGTGATAGTTCCTTAATCTTCTTCCTCTTTGGCACATTAAATTGAGCTAATCGATCAAAATAATAGCCTGAATCCCATGTTTGAAATACTTTTCTCATGATTTTGTCGAGTTGCGTCGCATTTAGCGTTTCCGGTACATGTAAATCGTCAAATACCACGCCGATGTCGTTTTTTATCGATAACTCATGTTCGACATGATCTTTGCCAAATAGCAAAATTTCGCCATATTCTTTTTTTAATAAATTTAGCATGCATTTTATCGTTGTTGATTTTCCAGCTCCATTTTCTCCAACAAAGCCCATAACAGTTCCTTGTGGGACGGAAAAACTTATATCTTTTAGAGAAAAGCCTTCAAAGCCCTTATGTAAATCATGAATTTCAATGGCGTTCATTTTACTTATCCTCCTCTAACATTAAAGATAGTAGTTCTTGCAATTCTTCACTAGAAAGACCAGCCGTTGTCGCTACTTTTACTGCCTTTTGCAAATGCTCCTCTACCTGCCTTAATAGCTCCTCGCGTAGAAAGTCTTGGTTGCGTTCTGTGACAAAGCTCCCTTTACCAGCAACTGTTTCAATGAAACCATCTCGCTCTAAATCAGCATAAGCACGTTTAGTGGTCATCACACTTATTTTTAAATCCTTTGCTAGGGCACGGATAGACGGTAGAGCATCACCTGCCTGTAATTTATTGGCTAAAATAGCTTCTTTGAGCTGTATGGTGATTTGCTCATAAATAGGTTTTTCACTCGCATTACTCAAATGGATATGCACAAATCATCACCTCTTATAACTGTATATATACAGTATATACATATGGTAATGCAAATGCAACATTTTCGTACTTTTGGTAGGGGTCACGATTTGCAAAAACTCGGCATATATTGAGGTAACGGCTCAAGGAGGGAGATGAGGCATGCTACTATCTGAGATGGTGGATAAGGAGTTAATTCAAATTGAGGGTGGCGTACATTTTGGCATCTTGGCACATACAGAATGCCTATTAGATGTGCAAACAGGGAAAATACATGGTTTTGAAATTGTGAAAGATAAACTACCATTCCAAAAAAAGAAAATGAAAGTTAGTGAAATGATACCTTGGCATGAAATTATTTTAATTGGTGAAGATCGTATTTTATTTAATAAGACATCAACAGTACAGTCAGAATATTTACAGTGAGGTGAGCTTTTGGAAAACGAAAAATGGCTTGTTATCGGTGAGGACTCGCGGTTAAAGGAACTAGCTACAATGCTAAGAAGTCCATCGAGAACAGTGTTTTATAAAAGAACGACCGTATGGAACGAGGAGTTAAATAAACTTGTTTTAGAATACCAACCTAATAAAATCATACTGCCGATTCTTCCATTAAAAATAGAAGTTGAGCAGCTCTATGGTATATCACAAGTGAAATTTTATACAGGTCGATTAACTATGCATTGGAAGCAATTACTAGAGAAGAATGAATCGATTTGTTATTTACAGCAAGAATCTTTTATTTGGCAAAATGCTCGGTTAACAGCGGAGGGATTTATCGCCACGTTTTACGGACTCGAGCAAAAATGTATTTACGGACAAAATTTCACAATCGCAGGCTTTGGGCGCATCGCCAAAATGCTCGCCTCTTTACTAGTTAAAATGGGTGCGAATGTTCATATTGTTGCACGTTCTGTTGTACAAGTGAGTGAAGCAAAAGCATATGGTTATAAAGCCACGAATTTAGATGATCGTCAATGGTCTATTACGGATGGCATTTTTATTAATACAATTCCTGCTAAATGGATTACAGAGTCTTTTATAGAGCATGTTCCAGCAGTATTATATGACTTGGCCTCCGAGCCAGGCTGTTTAGATATAGATACTGAGCAATTACAAACATATGTACTATTGCCATCATTGCCTGGGAAATACTTTGCACATGACGCAGCTACAATATTGTGCAAGGCAATAGAGGAGGAAGAAAATTGCTAACGGGGAAACGAATAGGCCTAGGTATTACTGCTTCTCATTGTACGTATGAAGATGTAGTGCCTAAAATTCAAAATTTTATTGATGTCGGAGCAACAGTTATTCCAATCATTACGCATTCCGTTTTACATGCAGCTACCCGCTTTGGTACTGGTGAAGAATGGATTGCCAAAATAGAAGCATTGACAGGAGAAAAAGTTATTTCTTCTATAAAAGAGGCGGAGCCATTTGGCCCATCCAATCCATTAGATGCAATGGTCATCGCACCCATGACGGGCAATAGCATAAGTAAATTTGCTAATGCAGCAACAGATAGTCCTGTCTTAATGGCAGCGAAGGCAACTTTGCGTAATGGTTCGCCTGTAGTTTTAGGTATTTCCACAAATGATGCACTAGGCTTAAATGGCATAAATATTATGAAGTTGTTAAATGCCAAAAATATATACTTTATCCCATTTGGTCAGGATGCCCCCCACTCCAAACCAAATTCTTTAATTGCTGATTTTGAACAAATGGTGGATACTGTTCATGCAGCAATTACGCAGAAAAAGCAATTACAACCGCTGTTGATACAATATTTCAAATAAATAAGAGATTACACACAATTTTCAGTATTTTTGTGATACAATAGCACACATTATGGAACATGTATTCAAGGAGAGATGACAGATGACAAAGCAGTTAACAGTTGCGGTTGTTGGGGCAACAGGAGCAGTAGGTTCGAAAATGATGGAGCAATTAATTAAACGTAAATTTCCGATTGGACATATTAAATTTCTAGCTTCTGCTCGTTCAGCAGGAAAATCAATCGAATTTAATGGTGAAACATATACAATTGAAGAAGCGACACCTGAGGCTTTCGAAGGCGTCAATGTCGCTTTATTCTCAGCTGGTGGTTCAGTATCAGCTGTGCTTGCACCAGAAGCAGCTAAGCGTGGTGCAGTAGTTATTGATAATACGAGCCATTTTCGTATGGATCCAGAGGTACCGCTTGTCGTGCCTGAAGTGAATCGAGGCGACTTAGCGAAGCATAAAGGGATTATTGCGAATCCAAACTGCTCTACAATTCAAATGGTAGCTGCACTTGAACCAATTCGTAATGCATTTGGTTTAACAAAAGTAATCGTTTCAACTTATCAGGCAGTATCGGGTGCGGGGATTTCTGCGATCCAAGAATTAAAGGCACAAAGCGAAAACTGGGATGCAGGTAAAGATGTAGAAGCAAATATTTTACCGTCTGGTAGTGATAAACGTCATTACCCAATTGCTCGTAATGTCATTCCACAAATCGATAAATTCACAGATAATGGATTTACATACGAAGAAATGAAAATGATTAATGAGACGAAAAAAATCATGCATGCACCAGAGCTAAAAGTAGCTGCTACTTGCGTTCGTGTGCCAGTCGTTTCAGGTCACTCTGAATCTGTTTATATTGAGGTAGAGAAAGAAGCGTCAATCCAAGAGATTTTTGACGTATTACGCAATGCACCAGGTGTGGTATTACAAGATGATATTGCAACACAAACTTACCCAATGCCTATTTATGCAGAAGGGGAAGACGCTACTTTTGTAGGACGTATCCGTCAAGATTTAGACAACAGCAAAGGATTCCATCTATGGATCGTTTCTGACAATTTATTAAAAGGCGCCGCATTAAACTCTATCCAAATTGCAGAAGCAATGCTTGAGGATAACTTACTATAAGAGGGGTGTAAGGATGAATTTAGGTCGAATTGGAACGGCTATGATTACGCCGTTCAAAAATGATGGCACGATTAATTATCCAGAACTAGAACGTATTATTAATCATTTAATAGACAACGGTACAGATTGTATTGTTGCTTGTGGTACGACTTCTGAAAACCCAACTATGTCTACTGAAGAAAAAATTGAAGTTGTGCGCTTTACAGTAGAGAAAGTAGCAGGTCGCGTACCTGTTATTGCAGGTACTGGGGACAATGAAACAGCTTACTCTATCGCTATGACACATAAAGCAGAAGAAAATGGAGCGGACGGCATTATGCTTGTAGCTCCCTACTATAATAAGCCTAATCAACGTGGGATTTTTGCTCACTTTGAAACCATTGCTAAACAAACGAGTCTCCCTGTTATGCTCTATAATGTCCCAGGGCGTACTGGTGTCAATGTTGCCTATGAAACTTCTGTTGCTTTAAGCAAGATTCCTAATATTGCTTGGATTAAAGAAGCGAGCGGTAACTTAGATCAGATGGGTGATGTTATTGAGAACGTTGATCCAGATGATGATTTCTTAGTGTATAGTGGGGATGATGGTTTAACACTCCCACTAATGGCCATTGGCGGAGCAGGTGTTATTTCTGTAGCGGCCCATGTGGTAGGCAATGATATGCAATTAATGATTAAAGCGTTTGAAGAAGGAAATCATAAGCTAGCAGCCAAAATTCACAGAGCCTTATTACCTTTAGTACGTGCGCTGTTCGCTCAACCCAACCCTTCGCCGATTAAATATGCGATGACAAAATTAGGCTTTGATACACTCAATGTTCGTTTGCCAATGATGGAAATGACAGATGAAGAGAAAGCTAATTTTGATCGAATTTGGGATACGTATCAAGAAAAAGCGAAAAGTTTTAGATAAATAGCAACGAGGCTGAAACTCTATCAGCCTCGTTTTTTGTATGCATAAAGTAAAAAAAAATTTCATAAATCCGTAACTCCTCGTCCTCACAAATACTTATTTGACTCTATTTATACAGGATATCCAATATTTGTTTTCCATCTGCAAGTAATAAGCAAATAGTAAGAAAATCTATTTCCAACATGAAACATGTATTTTTAATTTGTGCAAAAGCTTTGCAAACCGTATAATAAATGTTAAGTGGTTGCTGTTCGGGATATTTTTTAGGAGGAAATAAATTGACAAAAAAGAAAAATGAATTAATCCGCATCATCCCTCTTGGGGGTGTTGGCGAAATTGGGAAAGCAATGTACGTAGTAGAAATTGATGAAGAGCTATTTGTGGTGGATAGCGGCTTAATGTTCCCAGAAGATGAAATGTTAGGTATAGATATCGTGATTCCAGACATTACGTACTTAGAAGAAAATAAAGAACGTGTGAAAGGTATTTTCTTAACACATGGTCATGAAGATGCGATCGGCTCTATTGCCTATGTTTTACAAAAAATTAAGGCACCTGTGTACGGATCGAAATTAACCATTGCATTAGCAAAGGAACATTTAAAAGAATTACCTGCACCACATCAGGTGAAATTTTTTGAAGTAACAAACCGTAGTCGTATGAATTTTAACTCAACGTATGTAACATTCTTCCACACAACACATAGTATTCCCGATTCGTTAGGGGTAGTGTTCCATACATCTGAAGGCGCGATTGTTCATACAGGAGAGTTTAAATTCGACCAGTCAGCGACAGGTAAATTTAAACCTGATTTAGCAAAAATGGCACAGCTAGGCGAAGACGGCGTATTTATTCTATTATCTGAGTCTTGCGAAGCTGAGCGACCAGGATATACAACATCAGAGATTGTCATTGAAGAACAATTATCAAAAACATTCCACTCAGCACCAGGTCGTATTTTAGTAGCTGTTTATGCATCGAATTTTATTCGTATTCAACAAGTTTTTGCCCAAGCCCAGAAATCATTCCGTAAAGTTGTGATTGTGGGTAAACCATTGGAAAAAGCGGTTGATCTAGGCGTACAGCTTGGTTATTTAACAGTTGAAGAAGATACAATTATTCCAATTTCGGAAATGCAAAAATATCAAGATGATGAAATTATCATTATTGCAACAGGCAATAGAGGAGAACCGCTCGATGCTTTAGAAAAAATTGTCCGTAAGCACCATCGTGACATTAAAATTAAACAAGGTGATACAGTATTAATCACCTTTACACCTTCTCCAGGTATGGAAGTACAAATGGCGAATGCAATGAACTCGATGTCAAAAGCAGGCGCTGAAATTTTGACTTCTAGCAAAAATGTTCATGTTTCAGGACATGGTAGTCAAGAAGATTTAAAGCTGATGCTAAACTTAATGCAGCCAAAATATTTTATTCCTGTACAAGGTGAATACCGTATGCTAATTGCGCACTCCAAATTAGCACAACAGCTTGGTATGCAAAAATCCCAAATTTTTATCGCCGATAAAGGGGATATCGTAGAATATAAAAATAATAAAATGCGCATGAGTGGTCGTGTACAAGCTGGTAATGTCTTGATTGACGGTATTGGTGTAGGCGATGTAGGTAATATTGTACTTCGTGACCGAAAATTATTATCACAGGATGGCATTTTCATTGTGGTGGTAACATTAAATCGAGCACAAAAGAAAATTGCCTCAGGCCCAGAGATTTTATCACGAGGCTTTGTCTATGTACGAGAATCAGAGGAATTAATGATTGAGGCATCTGACATTGCGAAGAATGTGATTGAAAAGTATGTTGGGAAAGAAACCTTTGAATGGACGAATATTAAACAAGAAATTCGAGATACTCTCAATACGTATTTATTCCAAAAAACAAAACGTCGCCCAATGATTATTCCTATTATTATGGAATATTAATTGAACAAGCTCATCGTATATGCTTTGAGGAAAAAATAAATGAAAAAGGATTTTCTCCCAATTGCGGTGGAAAATCCTTTTTTTGAAATATTCAAGTTCTACATGTGATGATTCGCTACATATATAGAATGGATTGCAGAAGAAGGTGAAATAGATGGCAGTTAGTAAGAGGAAAAAAGTTACTAAAAGTAAATCGACAACGGAAAATAAAGAAATGCATCCGCTTATGTACGAAATTTTAGGACTGCTTTTAATTGCATTAGCAGTCATTATGATTTTTGAATACGGCATGATCGGGCGTATTCTACAAACAATCGCCATGTTTCTTTTAGGTAATTTACATTTTGCTGTTCCATTTATGCTTATATTTATTGCATTGTTAATGATGATTGGCCGTAAAAAAATAGGAATAAAGGATCGATTAGTACTTGGCATGTTCCTCATCGTTATGAGCTTAACGATTTTTAGTCATGGCATATTATTTGAACAACTATCCAAATCAGGTGGCCTACTATCTGATTCTGTGCTACGTGAATCGTGGCGAATTTTGATTAATACAGATGGCATACTTCATCGTAGTAATGCGCTGGGTGGTGGGATGCTTGGTGCCCTATTATTTAGTGGACTTCATGTGTTGTTTGAAGCCTCGGGGGCGAAAGTTGTTGCTTGGGTTATTTTCTTTATTGGATTAATTCTTGTCACGGGTAAAGCATTGATGCCTTATTTAGCAGAAAAAACGCCAGATCTATTTGGCAAATGGAAAAAAAAGCACCGTGATAAGAAAAAAAATACACCGAAAAAACCAAATAATCGTCGTTCAAGAGTTGAAAGTGGGGATGAGGTAGCAGCTGTTAATCAATCTATAGATATGCCTGAACAAGAAGAGGAAATGCCTCATGAGCCGATTATCTCTGCTTTTACACAGAACGTATCACAGGAAAGAGAAGTGTTTGATACGCCTCACATGGTGGAAAATGAACTAGAAGAAGCGACGGATGATGTCCAGATTCAGGGTACAGATGCAGTAGAAAATGCAGACTATCAGCTTCCATCTTATAGTCTATTGCAATTACCACCACAACATGATCAAAGTGGTGAATATTCAGTGATTCAAGCGAATGCCAAAAAGCTTGAGCAAACATTACAAAGCTTTGGAGTAAAGGCAAAGGTGACACAAGTGCATTTAGGTCCGGCTGTCACGAAATATGAAATTTTACCAGATATCGGTGTGAAAGTAAGCAAAATTGTCAATTTGCAAGATGATCTTGCATTAGCATTGGCGGCTAAAGATATTCGAATGGAAGCCCCAATTCCTGGGAAATCTGCGATTGGTATTGAAGTACCTAACAGTGAGGTAGCCATTGTAACACTTCGAGAGGTATTAGAATCGAAGGATGGTGCGAAGCCTGAAGCATTATTACAAGTAGCATTTGGTCGTGACATTACAGGACAAGCTGTACTAGCGGAACTCAATAAAATGCCACATTTACTTGTAGCTGGTTCAACAGGTAGTGGGAAAAGTGTCTGTATAAATGGCATAGTAGTATCCATACTAATGCGTACAAAACCACATGAAGTAAAGCTTATGATGATTGACCCGAAAATGGTGGAGTTAAACGTTTATAACGGTATTCCCCATTTATTGGCGCCTGTTGTGACCGATGCACGAAAAGCTTCTCAAGCCTTGAAAAAAGTTGTTTCTGAAATGGAACGTCGATATGACCTGTTTTCACATACTGGAACACGAAATATTGAAGGCTATAATAATCATGTACAAAAGGTCAATGAACAGACAGATGAAAAGCATCCTAAGCTACCTTATATTGTAGTCATTGTAGATGAGTTAGCAGATTTGATGATGGTCGCATCTAGTGATGTGGAGGATTCAATTACACGTTTAGCCCAAATGGCACGTGCAGCGGGAATCCATTTGATTATTGCAACGCAAAGACCAAGTGTAGATGTTTTAACAGGTGTCATTAAAGCTAATATTCCATCGCGAATTGCTTTTGCAGTTTCTTCCGCAATTGATTCGAGAACGATTTTAGACATGGGTGGGGCAGAGCGATTACTTGGACGAGGGGATATGCTATTTTTACCTGCTGGTGCTTCTAAGCCAAAAAGGGTGCAGGGTGCCTTTTTATCAGATCAAGAAGTGGAAGCAGTCGTTCATTTTGTTATAGAACAGCAAAAAGCTCAGTATCAGGAGGAGATGATTCCGACTGAAGAAGAAACCATTTTAGAAGAAACCGATGATTTATATGATGAAGCGGTTCAATTAGTTGTCAATATGCAAACAGCATCTGTCTCTATGCTTCAACGTCGCTTCCGTATTGGCTATTCAAGAGCTGCACGTATTGTTGATCAGATGGAGCAACGCGGTATTGTCGGGCCACCAGAGGGTAGTAAACCTCGTCAAGTACTTGTTCACCAATACGATAACTAAAACTCGATAATGGTGAGAGTAATTGTGTTTTTGTCCAAAAATTTGCAAATAAAATAAAGAAAGAATGAATTCTATAACAGATTTTACTCAAAACTGTTTATTTCATTCTGCAAAAATGTTATATTTATGAACGATTAGTAGGAATGTTGTACATCAGATGTCTGATCTCTGATTTTGGTGGTGATATATGTGACTATTAAAGCAGATCATCGTCATCTCTATCTTCAAGTAATCGATCGTTTAAAATCTGACATTGAGGCTGGCATTTTTAAAGAAAATGAAAAGCTGCCTTCAGAATTTGAATTATCGAAATCACTAGGAGTCAGTCGAGCAACACTTAGAGAAGCACTTCGACTGTTGGAAGAGGAAAATGTGATTGTGCGCCGACATGGGGTAGGGACTTTTGTCAACCCTAAGCCGTTGTTTACATCAGGCATCGAGCATTTATCAAGCATTTCTTCAATGATTGAGACAGCAGGTATGGAGCCGGGTTCGCGTTTTTTAAAAGCAACTGAGCACGTACCTTCTGAGGAAGATTTAAAACGCTTCCAAAGTGATGGCGAAGATAAAATACTCACGATTGAACGTGTCAGAACAGCGGATGGTGAGCCAGTAGTATACTGCATAGACAGGCTACCCGCAAGCTTCCTGCCTACTGACTTTGTCGAAAAAAAAGAAGTTTCACTGTTCTCTGCACTTGAACAATCTGGCAAAATTCATGTAGCTTATGCCGTAACTTATATTGATCCAGTTGGGTATCATGAACAAGCCTCACCGATTTTAAATTGTGGACGTGAGACAGCTCTTTTAGTGTTAAAGCAATTGCATTACGACGATCATGATCAAGTAGTGCTCTATTCAAAAAATTATTTCCGAGCTGATAAATTCAGCTTCCATGTAGTTCGTAAACGGGTGTAGAACATTTCTAAATTTTTTCCTGCTAATTACAATACCTTTGGGGGGTTAATTAAATGAAAAAACGTAAATTTGGTTTAGTATTAACATCAGTATTAGCGGCAAGTGCTATTTTAGGTGCTTGTGGTACGAAAGACGACGAAAAGCCAGCGAAAGAAAATGACAATGCTTCAGGTGGCGAAAGCACAGAAGAAGCTTTCTCAGTAGCAATGGTTACTGACGTAGGTGGCGTTGATGACAAATCATTCAACCAATCTGCATGGGAAGGTGTACAAGCTTACGGTAAAGAGCACGGTTTATCAAAAGGTGATGGTGGTTTTGACTACCTACAATCAGCTTCAGATGCTGACTATGAAACAAACTTAAACAACTTAGTTCGTCGTGACTTTAACTTAGTATTTGGTATCGGGTTCATGATGGCTGATGCAATTGATGCAATTGCTTCTGAAAATCCAGATAACCACTTTGCATTAATCGATGCTGAAGTAGAAGCAGACAACGTAGTAAATGTACTGTTCAAAGAGCAAGAAGGTGCTTTCTTAGCAGGTGTTGCTGCAGCAAAAACATCTAAAACAGGTAAAATCGGCTTCGTAGGTGGCGTTGATATTCCAGTTATTAACCGTTTCCACGCTGGTTTCGTTGAAGGGGCTAAAGCAGTAAACCCAGATATCGATATTCAAGTAAAATATACTGGTGCGTTTGATAAAGCAGATCTTGGTAAAATTACAGCGAACAGTATGTATTCTTCAGGTGTAGATGTAATCTTCCACGCTGCTGGTGCAACAGGTAACGGTGTATTCTCTGAAGCAAAAGAGCGTAAAGCGAAAGATCCAAATGCAGATGTATGGGTTATCGGTGTAGATGCTGACCAATACGAAGAAGGTAAAATTGACGATAAAACAAACGTTACATTAACTTCAATGTTAAAAGGTGTTAATACAGCAGTAGTAGATATTTCAAATAGAGCAAAAAATGGTGATTTCCCAGGTGGAGAAACACTTGTTTACGGTTTAGCTGAAGATGGTGTTAAACTTGCGGATTCTCGCGGTGCGATTCCAGAAGATGTACAAAAAGTAATCGACGAATATAAAGAGAAAATTGCTAAGGGTGAAATCAAAGTTCCTGAAAAAGTGGAAAAATAATTCATCTTTTGATCATCATAAGGGACTTCTAGAAGGACCTTATGATGATTTTTCAATCTATCGTTGTATTTAGATTATTTGCAATACTCTATTTAACTAGATTTATATGAAACTTATAGAGGTAGTAATTATGAGTATGGTAACAAGTTAATAGAAGAAAGGTTTCTAACGATGACCTTTCCTGTATTAATTTAGCAAAACACCTACCTCTATAGGTGGGATATTAAATCGGTCAAATAAAATATATAGCCTCTGGTAGAAATTTAATTACTGGACGTATGGCTTGTCTGTACCATCAATCATGTAGCAGCAGATACTATACGCTAAGGCGAAAATACTTAATAATAGTGCCTATTAAGGGAGTGACAAATTTGGATTATGTGATTGAAATGCTAGGAATCCGTAAAGAATTCGGTAATTTCGTGGCGAATAATAATATCACCCTCCAACTGAAACAAGGCGAGATTCATGCATTGCTAGGTGAAAATGGTGCAGGTAAATCGACTTTGATGAACGTACTTTTTGGTTTGTATCAACCAGAGGGTGGCGAAATTCGTGTACGTGGGAAGGCTGTAAAAATTACAAACCCGAATATTGCCAATGATTTAGGGATTGGCATGGTGCATCAACATTTTATGTTGGTAGAGAACTTTACGGTAACAGAAAATATCATTTTAGGCACTGAGCCTACTAAAATGGGAATTGTTAATATAAAAGATGCAGCTAAGAAAGTACAAGCACTTTCTGAAAAGTATGGATTAGATGTTGATCCAAATGCCAAAATCGAGGACATCACGGTTGGTATGCAACAACGTGTTGAGATTTTAAAAACATTGTATCGTGGTGCTGAAATTTTAATTTTTGATGAACCAACTGCATCATTAACACCACAAGAAATTACTGAATTAATTCAAATAATGCGTCGGCTTATTGCAGAAGGTAAATCCATTATTTTAATTACGCATAAGCTAAAAGAAATTATGGAAGTTTCAGATCGTGTAACGATTATCCGCAAGGGAGAAGGGATTGGCACTGTTGTAACCGCTGCCACAAATCCTGAACAGCTTGCTGAAATGATGGTTGGCCGTCAAGTTGAATTTAAAACGGAAAAAACGGATGCGAAACCAACTGACGAAGTGCTAGCGGTTGAGAACTTGGTTGTTACGGATTATCGAAACATTGATAAAGTAAAAGGTCTTAATTTAAATGTTCGTAAAGGTGAAATCGTAGGTATTGCTGGGATTGATGGTAATGGTCAATCTGAGCTAATTGAGGCCATTACAGGTCTACGTAAAATCAAAAGTGGTAAAGTCAAACTGAATGGTAAAGATATTACAAACATGAAGCCTCGTAAAATTACTGAGGAAGGTGTGGGGCATATCCCACAAGACCGTCATAAGCATGGTTTAGTTTTAGATTTCCCGATTGGTCATAATATTGTTTTGCAAACATATTACCAATCTCCAATCGCGAAGGGCTTTGTCATGGACTATAAAAAAGTGTCAGAGAAAGCTCGCCAAATTATTAGTGAGTACGATGTGCGTACAGGTAATGGGGAAATGACGCCAGCTCGTGCATTATCTGGTGGTAACCAACAAAAAGCTATTATTGGTCGTGAAATTGATCGTAACCCTGATCTATTAATTGCTGCTCTACCAACACGAGGACTTGATGTAGGAGCTATTGAATTCATTCACTCGCGCCTAATTGAGCAACGTGATAAAGGGAAAGCCGTTTTGTTAATCTCATTTGAATTAGATGAGGTTATGAATGTTTCGGATCGAATTGCGGTTATTTATGATGGACAAATTGTCGATGAGTTAAATCCAAAAGAAACGACAGAACAAGAGCTAGGCTTACTAATGGCAGGGCAAAGTAAAAAAAATAACAAGCGTGATGCGAAGGAGGGGAACGAATAATGTCAAATCGTGTCATTAATTTACTCGTTCCTATCATCTCTATCATTATCGGTTTAATTGTAGGAGCTATCGTCATGGTAGTCAGCGGCTATGACCCAGTACAAGGTTATATCGCTCTTTGGACAGGTATTTTTGGAGATTCATATTCAATTGGGAACACAATTCGTCAAATTACACCATATATTTTGGCAGGTCTTGCAGTAGCATTTGCATTCCGTACGGGTCTGTTCAATATCGGTGTTGAAGGTCAGCTGATTTTAGGTTGGCTAGCAGCAGCTTGGGTAGGATATGCTTTTGAATTACCTAAAGTCATTCACTTACCATTGGCATTGCTTGCTGCAGCAGCTGCAGGTGCATTTTGGGCCTTTATTGCAGGTTTCTTAAAAGCGAAATTTAAAGTTCATGAAGTTATTGCGACAATTATGCTAAACTACACTGCGCTTTATATCGCAAACGCAGTGATAAAAAAATTGTCCGATGGCAGCTTTAAAACAGAACGTATCCATGAATCTGCTTCATTACGTTCTCCGTTTTTAAGAGAGCTTACAGACAATTCAAGTCTTCACTATGGGATCATTGTTGCACTTTTAATGGTAGTTGTAATGTGGTTCATTTTAGAAAAAACAACACGTGGCTACGAGCTAAAAGCAGTAGGTTTTAACAAAAATGCTGCTGATTATGCGGGTATGAGTGTTAATAAAAATATTATTTTAGCTATGACGATTTCAGGTATGTTTGCAGGTCTAGGTGGGGCGATGGAAGCTTTAGGTACGTTCCAAAACGCATCCATTAAACCTGGTTTCACAGGAATTGGTTTTGATGGTATTGCCGTTGCGCTACTTGGTGCCAATACACCACTTGGGGTAGTGTTTGGGGCATCACTGTTCGGTTCTTTAAAATATGGTGCATTAAATATGCCAAATGCTGCAGGTATTCCAGAAGAAATCGTATCGATTATCATTGCATTGATTATCTTCTTCGTCGCATCAGGCTATATTATTCGAGTGGGCTTACAGAAGCTGAGCAAGAAAAAGGAGGGACAATAACATGAGCTTTTTAGAAATGTTATATTTCATCATCCCTTCAGCGATTCTTTATGCAACACCGTTGATTTTTACGGCCATCGGTGGGGTGTTCTCTGAACGCTCTGGTGTTGTCAACATCGGGCTAGAAGGCTTAATGATTGTTGGTGCTTTTGTTGGTATTTTTGTCAATTTAGAATTCGCTTCATCATTAGGTGCAGCAACAGTCTGGGTAGCTATGTTAGCAGCTGTTGTGATTGGTGCAATTTTCTCACTTTTCCATGCGGTTGCTTCTATTTCATTCCGTGCCGATCAAACGGTATCAGGGGTAGCGATCAACCTACTGGGCTTGGCTGCTACAGTATTCTTAGTAAAAATGATTTATGATAAAGGTCAAACAGATATGATTGACCAACCGATTCGTCGCTTTGGTATCCCTTACTTAGAGGATATTCCATTCTTCGGTCGTTTACTGTTCCATGATGTTTACAGCACATCTATTTTAGCGTTTGCAGTAGCATTTGGAGCATGGTTTATTATCTATAAAACGCCATTCGGTTTGCGTTTACGTGCTGTAGGTGAACACCCAATGGCAGCAGATACAATGGGTATTAATGTAAATAAAATGCGCTATATTGCAGTGATGATTTCTGGGGCATTGGGTGGTCTTGGTGGTGCAGTTTATGCGCAAACAATTACACACGATTTCTCACACGCAACAATTGCAGGTCAAGGTTTCATGGCCATTGCTGCAATGATTTTCGGGAAGTGGCATCCAATTGGAGCGCTAGGTGCAGCCTTATTCTTTGGTTTAGCGCAAACATTAAGTATTGCAGGGAATCAAATTCCGCTAATCGAGAATGTACCAGCAGTTTATCTGCAAATTTTACCATATGTCTTGACAATCCTTGCTTTAGCAGGCTTTATTGGTAAAGCAAATGCACCAAAAGCGAGTGGACAACCTTATATTAAAGGTAAACGCTAAGAAAAGAATTTCAAGGACTGGGCAAGCTATGCTCAGTCCTTTTTATATATAATTGGCGTATTTTTTAATTTTTCCCATACATACTTTGGATTCCTTTTGCAATTATAGACAATAGACATGTATAGTATGTGTAGTACATCGTTATATTAAGAAGGATAGGAGGGTTTCATATGTTTAAAACAATACCTTTTGCAAAAGGTGTCAATTTGCATATCCGACAAACGACCCAATTTAAAACCGTAAATTTTTCAATTAAATGGAGAAGAGCATTAACGGCTAAAAGTGCATCAGAACGTACAGTATTAACAAATGTACTGCAGCACAGTAATGCTAAATATAAGACGACTGCTGCTTTTCGAAGCTTTTTAGATGACTTGTATGGTACAGTTTTGTATTTTGATACATCGAAGCGAGGAAATGAACATACGGTACTAATGAATGTAGAGACTGTGAATGATCATTATCTAGCGAATACGAGTGTCTTAAACGAGGTTCTTGGTTTATTGCATACAGCCATTTTTGAACCTAATTTAGAAAATGGTGTCTTTAAGGAATCCATTGTAGAACGTGAGAAAAAAACTGTCATTCAACGTATTGAATCTATTTTTGATGATAAATCTCGTTTTGCTCAATTCCGTCTCCAACAAATCCTGAGACCAAATGAACCTGCATCGATTTCAGCCAATGGTAGTGTCGAAGAAATTCAAAAGATTACACCTGCCTCTTTATTTGAGGCTTATGAATCTATGCTAGCTAACGACAAAATCGATATTTATGTTGCTGGAGACATTAATGAAGAAGAAATTGTAGCGAAATTAAAAAAAGCGCTACCATTTAATGATCGTACACCTGAAGAAGTTCCAGCAATACTCCCACAACAACATCCTGACAATGACTATGTAAGAGAACAGCATGAAATGAAACAAGGTAAACTTCATATAGGCTTTAGCACACCTGTCAGATTTGGTGATGCGGATTTTGCTAAAATGCAGATTTTTAATGGCGTCTTTGGTGGATACCCTCATGCCAAATTGTTTATGAATGTTCGGGAAAAAGAGAGCCTTGCTTATTATGCTTCTAGTTCCTATGCATCGCATTATGGTCTCGTGTTCGTTGTATCTGGTATTGAAGCTAAAAATGAAGAAAAAGCACTGTCATTAATAAAAGAACAACTTGCCGTCATGCAGACTGGAAATATTACAGATTTAGAACTTGAGCAAACAAAGGCTATGCTGACGAATCAGCTAAAAGAATCCTTAGATTCTGCACGAGGACAAATCGAAATTTTTGACCAATATAAAGATTTACCTGAGGAATTCTCGGTTGAAGCCTGGGCAAATAAGTGGAAAGCTGTAACAAAGGAAGATGTTGTTGCAATGGCAAAGCAAGTGCAGCTTGAAGCGGTCTATTTCTTATGTGGAAAGGAGCAAGCCGCACAATGAAAACAATAGAATTTAAACAATTAGATGAAACACTTTACTATGAAAAGCTAGACAATGGCTTAGATGTTTATATTTTGCCGAAAAAGGGCTTTTCTAAAACATTTGTTACATTTACAACAAAGTACGGCTCTGTCGATCGTACGTTTGTGCCAATTGGTGAAACGGAAAGTATTACTGTACCAGATGGTATTGCACACTTTTTAGAGCATAAAATGTTCGAAAAAGAGGATGGCGATGTTTTCCAAAAGTTTAGCGAATACGGTGCTTCTGCCAATGCATTTACATCGTTTACACGTACGGCTTATTTATTTTCATCTACTGACAATATTTATAAAAGTACAGAAACTTTATTGAATTTTGTCCAAGAACCATATTTTACAGAAGCTACTGTCAACAAAGAAAAAGGAATTATTGGGCAAGAAATTACAATGTACGATGATCAACCAGATTGGCGTCTATATTTTGGCACGATCGAAAATATGTATCATCATCACCCTGTAAAAATTGATATCGCCGGTACGATTGAATCGATTGATGGCATTACTGCGGAGCATTTATATACGTGCTACAACACGTTTTATCATCCTTCGAATATGTTGTTATTTGTAATTGGTGCTGTAGAACCAGAGGAAATGATGACGTTTATTCGTGACAATCAAGGGAAGAAAGAGTTCCCAGAACCGACGCCAATTCAACGCTTCTTTGATGCAGAACCAACAGAGGTAGCGGTGAAAGAACGTACATTAAATATGGATGTTCAAAAACCGAAAATTTATGTTGGCTTAAAAGCGAAAGACACTAATTTATCTGGTCAGGACATGTTAAAGCATGAGTTATCGGTTCAAATTGCGCTTGAACTTATTTTTGGACGTACCTCTGATTTTTATGAACGTGTTTATGAGGAAGGTTTAATCGATGAGACATATGCTTTTGATTTTACCTTAGAAAATGGCTTTGGGTTTGCCATGATTGGTTCAGATTCAGCAGAGCCTGATAAATTGGCAAAAACAATCATGGACGAATTAGCAAAATATGAAGGAAATAGCCAATTTGATCGTGCTGGTTTGGATCGTATAAAACGCAAAAAAATTGGTTTCTTCCTACGTGCACTTAATTCGATCGAGTTTATCGCAAACCAATTCACACGATATTCCTTTAATGACATGAATTTATTTGATGTAGTACCTGTACTTGAGACATTAACCGTTGAAGATTTACAAAAAGCATTTGCCTCTATCCAAGGTGAAACGCAGCAAACAGTCTTTAAAATTCTGCCAAGTAAGCAGGCTAAACAGTGAAAAAATTTGCCCTTGTTTTAGGTGCATCAGGTGATATCGGTCATGCCATTTGTCAAAGCTTAGCTGAGGATGGCTGGTCCATCTATATACATTATTCAAACAATCAAAAAGCGGCACAGAGATTATGTGAAATGCTTTCCGAAAATTTCCCTGCACAAGAGTTTATGCTTGTACAGGGGGATTTTTCAATCGTTAATGGAGCAGAAATGGTAGCAGCGCAAATTTTTAATGTGCAGGCTATTGTATTTGCCAATGGTCAAGCCCATTATTCATTGCTGGAAGATACGACAGTGGGGGATATGGATGCTTTATGGCGTGTTCATGTTCAAAATCCCATGCGGCTGACAGCTTTACTTTCTGGAAAACTTCGCAAGCATGATGTGAGCTATGTCTTATTTATCGGCTCCATTTGGGGAGAGGCTGGTTCAGCAGGAGAAGCACTTTATGCAACTGTTAAGGGTGCGCAACATGCTTTTGTCAAATCCTATGCAAAAGAAGCGGCATTATCTCGGATTAGAGTGAATGCTATTGCTCCTGGCTTTATAAATACCTCCATGAACAGCCATCTAAGTCAAGAAGAGCTTCAATACATTTTGGACGATATTCCACTAGGCTCCATTGGACAAACAAAGGATGTAGCTGAAATGGTCCGTTTTTATTTGTCTGGTAAAGCCGATTATGTGACAGGACAAATCGTACGATTAAATGGTGGTTGGTACATATAATATTCTCTTTTGCACATACTACATGTGAAAAGGAGGAGGAAATATGACCATTTTAGAAAACTGGCAAAAATGGACATCGTTTTTAGGGCAAAACGTTATGCAAGCTGAATCAAGTGGTATGCCGAAGAAAATGATTCAAACGGCTGCTGTCCAAATTGGGGAATATTTGGCGACAAATGTCGACCCTAAAAACGAACAAGAGCGAGTGCTGTCGGATTTATGGGGCGTTGCCTCTGAAGATGAAAAACATGCATTAGCGAATTGTGTCATTAAGCTCGTACAAAATAAGCATGTGCAGTAAATAAAAGAGGAGAGCCAATCTCCTCTTTTTGTTATACAAAAAGTTATTTTTCTGTGAAAACGGGAACGTATGTAAGCCTATTTAACAGGCATCAAAAAAAATTAGCAAATAACGCTGTAATTCCATGTATTCTAACTTTCCATTACATAAAAAATCAGCTATGATGGAACTTATAAAGGATTTTTTACGTTAACTAATAGGAAGGGAACGAGTGTGTTGAGCGATTGGTACTTTGAATATGAAATTCAGGTGAATCGCCCTGGATTATTAGGAGATATTGCTTCACTTTTAGGGATGCTTCGTGTCAATATTATATCAATAAATGGTGTAGATGAGGATCGACGTGGTATGTTAGTGCATACAGACAATGATGAGGCAATTGAGCGTTTTCGTACAATTGTTTCGACAATGGAACATATTAACGTAACCAAATTTCGACAACCAAAACTTCGTGACCGTTTAGCCATTAGGCATGGTCGTTATATTCCTCGAGATGCAGACGAAAAAAACACATTCCATTTCGTAAGAGACGAACTAGGTATTTTAGTCGACTTTATGGCAGAACTCTTTAAAAAAGAGGGACATAAGCTGATTGGTATTCGTGGCATGCCGCGTGTTGGAAAAACTGAATCCATAGTAGCCGCGAGTGTCTGTGCCAATAAAAAGTGGATCTTTTTATCGTCTACAATGATTAAGCAAACAGTTCGTAATAAGCTTGTGGGAGATGAATTTAGTCGTAACAATATTTTTATTCTAGATGGTATTGTGACTCGGCGTTCATCTGATGAGAAACATCTGCAATTAGTACGTGAAATGATGAATATGCCTTGTATCAAAGTTGTAGAGCATCCAGATATGTTTGTTCAGCATTCAGAATATAAAATAGAGGATTTTGATTATATCATTGAACTGCGTCATCACACTGATGAAGAAATTACTTATGAAATAATGGAAAAAAATCATATGTCCGAATCCGATTCTTTTGGAGGATTTAATTTTTAATTTGATGTTAAAGTAGGTGTTATTAGTGGCAGAATTAGGGACTCGACTGAAAGAGGCGAGACTGTCTAAAGGCTACAGCTTAGACGATTTACAAGAAATAACGAAAATCCAAAAACGTTATTTAGTAGGAATTGAAGAGGGCAATTATTCCATTATGCCTGGTTCGTTTTATGTAAGAGCTTTTATTAAACAATATGCAGAAGCTGTTGGTTTGGACGCGGAAGAAATTTTAGAGACATATAAAAAAGAACTACCGAGCACTCCAAACGATCAAGTAAGTCAATCGATGACGAATAGTCCTAGCAGAAGAAAAGTAACGAAAGGCCCTTCGAATAAAATGATGGAGGCTATGCCCAAAATCATTGTTGCTTTATTTATTGTAGTCATTATTGTGGCTATATGGGTGCTATGGCAATCAAAAAACAGTCCAGGGACAAGCGAAGAAAACAATTCTACTCCTGAAATGGAATATGACACAAATGTCAAACCAATTGATAGTGAGAAGGATAAAAAAGAACAAGAAACTAAAGATGCACAGAAAAATGATAAAGAAGATACAAACTCTACAGAAGAAACACCAACTGATGAAGATGACACTGATCAAACCGAAGAGATGAAGCAAACAATTTCCGCAGGTACTGTTGAAGCAGATGGAGCGACAACTTCTTATACGTTAACAGGTACGGATACAATGAAACTTAAAATCGAAGTATCAGGCCCTACATTTGTTGGTATTCGCAATCAACAGCAACAAGAAATATTAACAGATACGCGTGTCTATAATGCCGGGGAAGTAATTGAATTTGACGCCTCAACACAAAACTATGTTCGTATTCGTCTCGGTAATTCAACGCAAGCTAAAATTTATATTAATGACGAACTTCTAACGTATGCACAACAAATTGTAACGCAAAATATCGTCATCAATTTCAATAAAGAACAGTAGTCATCACATGATGACTACTTTCTTTCATCATGAAAGGTGTTAGAAAAATGAACATTCCAAATAAAATTACCATCTCTCGAATCTTGCTTATTCCATTCTTTGTCATTGTTATGATGTTTGATTTTGGCTGGGGAACATTATCACTTTTTGGTGCAGAGATGCCAATCCATCATTTTATAGGCGCACTTATTTTTATCTTTGCTTCAACAACCGATTGGGTGGATGGTTATTATGCACGTAAGTATAATCTTGTGACTACATTTGGGAAATTTTTAGATCCCTTAGCTGACAAATTACTAGTTTCAGCAGCCTTCATTTTAATGGTAGAACTTAATATGGCACCTGCCTGGGTGATTATCATTATTATTAGCCGTGAATTTGCCGTAACGGGCTTACGTCTGATTTTGGCAGGTGGGGGAGAAGTCGTTGCTGCCAATCAGCTTGGTAAAATTAAAACTTGGGCACAAATTGTAGCGATTGCTGCTGCTCTTTTACACAACACAATCTTTACATTGGTTGGTATTCCATTTGATACAATCATGCTCTATATTGCATTGTTCTTTACACTTTGGTCTGGGTGGGATTACTTCTATCTAAATCGACGTGTGTTACTTGAGTCTAAATAAGAAAGGTCTTGGGGATCATGAATGCTGAAATTCTTGCGGTTGGCTCAGAACTATTATTAGGTCAAATTACGAATACAAATGCGAGATTTATCTCAAGTCAATTATCCGAGCTAGGTATAAACGTTTTTTATCACACCGTAGTTGGTGATAATGCGAAACGTCTAGAACAAGCTATCGAAGTGGCAGAGTCTCGTGCAGATCTTATTATTTTTTCGGGAGGACTTGGACCTACGAAAGATGATTTAACAAAGGAAACGATTGCACGTCATCTTGGAGTTTCTCTTGAGTTTGATGAAGTAGCATTAACATATATTGAGCAATTTTTTGCTAAACGAGGACGTCCAATGACGGAAAATAATCGTAAACAGGCATTAATTTTAGCTGGAAGTGAAGTACTAGCCAATCACCACGGAATGGCTCCAGGTATGATCTTCACAAAAAATGATCGCACTTATATTTTATTACCAGGACCTCCAAAAGAGTTAGAACCAATGTTTCAATTTGAGGCTAAACCTAAACTGGCTGCGATGTTTAATGATGGAGGGATCATTGCATCACATGTTATGCGTTTTTATGGAATTGGTGAGGCCGAGCTTGAAGTACAAGTTCAAGATATTTTAGATGCACAAACTAATCCAACAGTTGCCCCACTGGCTTCTGATGGAGAGGTAACGTTACGCGTAACAGCCAAAGCCGCAACAGAGCAGCAAGCCGGGCAGCTTATTGCGGCAAAGGTTGCAGAGATACAGACACTTGTTGGTGATTATCAATATGGTGTAGATGATGATTCTCTTGCCTCAAAAACGGTTGAAATGCTACTGGATAATGAGCTAACAATTGCGGCTGCAGAAAGTTTAACAGCTGGGTTATTTCAATCTGAGCTTGCGGAAATTCCAGGAGTAGGAAATGCGCTTATAGGAGGCGTTGTTACCTATGCAGCTGATGCGAAAGTAAAACAGCTAGGCATATCACAGCAATTAATTGATACACATGGTGTTGTGAGTGCTGAGTGTGCAGCGGCAATGGCAAGCGCTGTTCGTAAGAAATTTGCTACAAATATTGGGATTGGTCTTACTGGAGAAGCAGGTCCTACAGCGCATGATCATCAGCCAGTAGGTACGGTTTGGATTGGTATTGCCATCGATGATGAGGAGCCACTTACCTATTTACTTCATTTATCAGGCATGCGGAATACGAATCGACTCCGTGCGGTGAAATTTACATGCTATTATTTAATGCAGCTATTAGAAGAACGAGGCTACACAAAACGTTATTAAATAGAGTAAAACATAGGAATTTGGGTAGAGGAAAACTATCCAAATTTTTATTTTGGAGAAAAATCGAATAAACGTTCGCTTTTTTCTTGCGTGTTTTCTCAAAAACAAGTATAGTAGAGATAGATAAAAACAGTGAACAGTTTTCGAAGGAGGAAAATGAATGAGTGATCGTAAAGCAGCCTTAGAACAGGCTCTAAAACAAATTGAAAAGAATTTTGGTAAAGGTTCCATCATGAAACTCGGTGAAAAAACCGATTTAGAAATTGCAACATCTTCAAGTGGTTCACTAGCACTTGATGCTGCATTAGGAGTGGGTGGATATCCACGTGGACGTATCATTGAAGTATATGGTCCCGAATCATCTGGTAAAACAACAGTTGCTTTACATGCTATTGCTGAAGTACAGGCAACAGGTGGACAAGCAGCATTTATCGATGCGGAGCATGCATTAGACCCAATCTATGCACAAAAATTAGGTGTCAATATTGATGAGCTATTATTATCACAGCCCGACACAGGTGAGCAAGCACTTGAAATTGCAGAAGCATTAGTGCGTAGTGGTGCTATTGATATTATCGTTATTGACTCTGTTGCTGCCTTAGTGCCAAAAGCTGAAATTGAAGGGGATATGGGTGACTCTCATGTCGGCTTACAAGCACGTTTAATGTCTCAAGCTTTACGTAAACTTTCAGGTGCGATTAATAAATCAAAAACAATTGCTATTTTCATTAACCAAATTCGTGAAAAAATTGGTGTCATGTTCGGTAATCCAGAAACAACACCAGGTGGACGTGCGCTTAAATTCTACAGCTCTGTCCGTTTAGAAGTGCGTCGTGCAGAAGCTATTAAACAAGGTAATGATATTGTTGGTAACCGTACTAAAATTAAAATTGTTAAAAATAAAGTAGCACCACCTTTCCGTACAGCTGAGGTAGATATTATGTATGGAGAAGGAATTTCTAAAGAAGGCGAAACAGTGGATTTAGGCGTGGAATTAGACATTGTGCAAAAAAGTGGTTCTTGGTATGCATATGGTGACGAGCGCTTAGGTCAAGGACGAGAAAATGCTAAACAGTATTTAAAAGAAAATGTTGCTGTTCAGGAAGATATAGCAAATAAAATTCGAGCTTCTTATGGTATTGCGGCTTCTTCTTATACAATTGCTGCACATGATGAAGAAGAGATGGATGAAGAATTAATGTCACTTCTTGAAGAAGAATAATCAACGACTGCATTGTTCCCACTTTATTGAGGGTACAATGCATTTTTTTGTCTATATTCTTAAATTTTTACACATAATAAGAGAGAGGCTAAATAATTCGGTGTTTATTTCCTATGTACTGTTTTTTTTATTAATTGTATTTAACATGAAAATTTTTCTAGTGAAATAGTAATAGGGGGAAAATTCACTGAATGGATAGTACTTACTTTTTTTGGCTAAAGTGGCGAACAGACGCCCGACTATCCTTGACAGAGCTTGAGGCTAGCTATACAATTAAATATGTATAATTTCTGAATTATGACTTTAAATAGGCAGTACATTTTATCTTCATTTAGCAAATGTTTTCTAGTGAAATGTCCTTTTAAATGGATGTCTAAACGCCTACTGGATGAAGATAATGCCTTTGGCCGATGAAACGGGTTTTGTACAAATTCTAACAAAATCTGGTGCATTATTGCTAGGGCGACATAGATGTATGCGCCGACTGAAACTGTAATACCCAAATAGCAAGAGGAGGTGTTCATATGGATGGAATTACTATCATCTCCGCTTTGCTTGGACTCATCGTTGGTGCCGCTGTTAGCTATATCTACATGAAAAAAGTGAATGACTCAAAAATCACTGGTGCTAAACATGTCGCTGAAACAATCGTTGAAGAAGGAAAACGAGAAGCGGAGGCAATGAAGAAAGAAGCACTACTTGAAGCCAAAGATGAAACTCACAAATTTCGTACTGAAGCTGAAAATGACATTCGTGAACGTCGTTTAGAACTTCAAAAACAAGAGAACCGTTTATTGCAAAGAGAAGAGAATCTTGATCGCAAAGATGATGCTCTAAATAAGAGAGAAGCTGGCTTAGAGCGCAAAGAACAAGCGCTAGCCGAAAGACAACAGCATATTGAACAGATGGAGAGCAAAGTGGACGAGCTCATGGCATCACAAAAAACAGAGCTAGAACGTATTTCTGCTTTAACTAGAGATGAAGCTAAATCAATTATCCTAAATGAAGTAGAAAAAGAGTTAGCAACTGATATTGCTGTGATGACGAAGGAAGCTGAAACACGTGCGAAAGAAGACTCGGATAAAAAAGCACGTGAAATTTTATCATTAGCACTACAACGCTTTGCTGCAGATCACGTAGCAGAAACAACTGTATCTGTTGTGAACCTGCCAAATGATGAAATGAAGGGACGTATTATTGGTCGCGAAGGCCGTAATATCCGTACATTGGAAACGTTAACAGGAATTGATTTAATTATCGATGATACGCCAGAAGCGGTAATATTATCAGGCTTTGATCCAATTCGTCGTGAAACAGCTCGACTTGCACTTGAAAAACTTGTACAGGATGGCCGCATCCACCCAGCTCGCATTGAGGAAATGGTGGAAAAAGCTCGACGTGAAGTGGATGAACAAATCCGCGAAACAGGTGAGCAAACTACATTTGAAATTGGTATTCATAACTTACATCCGGATTTAATGAAAATTTTAGGCCGCATGAAATATCGTACAAGCTATGGACAAAACGTCCTAAAACATTCAATTGAAGTCGCACATTTGGCAGGATTACTTGCTGCTGAACTTGGTGAAGATGTAGCATTGGCTCGTCGTGCAGGCTTATTACATGATATTGGAAAAGCCATTGACCATGAAGTTGAAGGAAGCCATGTCGAAATCGGTGTGGAATTAGCAACGAAATATAAGGAACACCCAGTTGTTATTAATAGTATTGCTTCGCATCATGGTGATACTGAAGCAACATCTGTTATTGCGGTATTAGTCGCTGCAGCTGATGCATTATCAGCAGCTCGTCCAGGTGCACGAAGTGAAACACTTGAAAACTATATCCGCAGACTTGAAAAGTTAGAGGAAATTTCAGAAAGCTATGATGGTGTAGAAAAATCTTATGCTATTCAAGCTGGACGTGAAATTCGTATTATTGTACAGCCTGAAAAAATTGATGATTTAGCATCCCATCGTCTTGCGCGTGATATTCGCAAACGTATTGAGGAAGAACTCGATTATCCAGGTCATATTAAAGTAACAGTCATTCGCGAAACACGTGCTGTGGAGTACGCGAAATAATATTGAAAGTTAGAGGTTTCTTTAGATTAACATCTAGAGAGCCTCTTTTTTATTAGAAGCAGAGTCATGTTTAAGGTACATTCATCATAAAAAAGAAGAAGGCTAAACTTTGATTAATGATGAAAGATGTGATGACCATGATTGATCTCCATGCACATATACTGAATGGTGTAGATGATGGGCCAAAAAATGAAATGGACTCCTTGAATATGTTGAAGCAAGCTACAAGAGAAGGAATAACAGAGATTATATGTACATCTCATGCCATGCACCCACAATATCACGTTCCCTATAGAAAAGTAGCAGAGCAGGTAAAAGATTTACAACAACTGCTGCTACAGCATGAAATTCCAATTACACTCCATACTGGCCACGAAATTCGCTTACATGACGAACTTCCTGCATTACTTCAACAGCAGCAACTTCATACTTTAGCACAGTCAAACTACATCCTATTAGAACTACCATCTAGCACGATCCCTGCCTATACGCTTGAGATGATAAAGCAATTAAAGTCATCTGGCTATATACCAATTTTGGCTCATCCAGAGCGAAATTTTGCCATTCGGGAAAATCCAAAGAAACTGGACACACTTATTCAACAAGGAGTATTCACACAATTGACGACAGGGAGTTTGATAGGTTCGTATGGTAAGGAGGTACAGCGTTTATCACTTGCTTTAGTGAGGGGGAATTACATTCATACGATTGCCTCTGATGCCCACGATACACAAAAAAGGAACTTCTGCTATCAAGCAGCCCTTCAATATCTGGAGAAAAAGAAAGAGGTAGATACGATTAATCGTCTATTAAATAATAATGCAAAGGTTTTAGCAAATAAGCCTATTTTGCCACTTGAATTAGATGACATAACGCTAAAGAAACGATGGTATTTTTTTAATATGTCTTTGTAGAATTGAGCGTGAGAACCACATGAAATTATTCTACACATTAATGTTCAGCTTACTAATTTTTATGAGCCTCATGCAGCCAGTTGCTGGTATTTTTCATAAATTATCTTTAGTAATTAGCTTGTTTATCATCATAGTTTCTGTTGTCCTACATAAAAAAATAATTGTTCAAAATGTACAAGCTAGTGTTTTCTTTAGTATGTATACCTTTTTTTGTGTCATAGCAGCTGGTGTGAATCAGGACATGGTTTTATTGAAAAACAGTCTACAATTAATGTGTCTATTTTTCGCTGTGTCCATTTTTTTTAATGACCTTGTGAAAGAGCATGTTTTAGAAATTATTTTAAATAGTGTCCAAATCGCCTATATACCATTTTTAGTTTTATGCTTTCAGCAAGCGAATTATATGTATGAAGCATTTGCAGGTGTATTTGAGAACCCAAATACAATGGGATTTTCAATGATTGGTTTAATGATTGTTGTGTTGATGAGGCTATATGATGTGGCAATAAAGATGCTACATGGACAACAACAGATAAAAAATATACTGTCATTTCTGCTCTATACGATCATTTATTTAGTTGGAATGTATGTCATTCTGCTATCAAATGCACGTACTTCATTATTAACAGTGGCTTTTGCGACGGTTGTTGTCATTGTTTGTATTGTTAAAAGCATGAACAAAACCTTCCTGCCATTCATAAAGTTTGTCGCACTCTTTACAGCTGTAGGTGTAGGGCTGGTAATGGTGATGCTGAAAATGGATAGGATGCAAGTGGCAGTGCAAAGTATTCTCTTAAAAATGGAGAGAAAGTCTACAAACATAACGGATGGTCGCCTTGAAATTTGGCAATATGTTTTTGAGCATTTTAATTTTTGGGGACATGGTGTCGAATCTTTGTGGTCTATAGGCGTTTCTCATGCACATAATACATTTATTAATATTTTACAGGAAGCGGGATTACTTGCTCTCATTAGCTATGGCTTGTTTCTTTTGACCATTGCCAAAGGATATCGCCAAATGAATGAACAACTGATCGTATTTACAGGCTTGATTATTGTAGCTGTATTAGGCATTTCCACATTTGAAATTCTTTATTTCAATATGCTCCATATCCTTGTATTTGCTGTAAGTGGAAGCATACGAGATAAGGGCAAAATAGCAACTTTGTCTGAATAACCAATAGGCTTGTTTAATATACTTTATTAGCAATGTACACGATTTGCCTATTAGGAGGGGATCCATTTGTGAATGAAGAAATGACAATACAAAGTCTAGTAAAAGTACTGAGAAAACGCTGGTTCTTCATCCTAATGCTGATGGTTCTATCAATAGGCGTGGCGTTATTGATAAGTTACTTTATTCAAACACCGATTTATGAAGCAGAAACACAATTATTAGTTAATCAAAAAAGCTATGAAAATCAGCAACTTATAGGGGCACAGAACGTTGATACGGATCTTCGGCTCATTAATACGTACAATGTGATTATTAAAAGCCCTGTTATTTTAGCGAAGGTTATTGATGTGCTGGAACTTAATATGACGCCTGAGGAATTAATGAAGCAAATCGAGGTTTCGAGTGCTAATAATTCCCAGGTTGTGAATATTCGTGTGCAGGATGAGAATGAAGAGAAAGCCGTAAAAATTGCCAATACGATTGCAGAAGTTTTTAAGGAAGAAATCCCTGTATTAATGCATGTAGACAATATTAATATTCTATTTGTTGCTCAAAATAGTGAGCACCCAGTTCCTGTGAAACCAAATAAAATGCTGAACCTCATTATAGCGGCTATTAGCGGTTTCAGTTTGGCAATGGTGCTTGCGTACTTTTTAGAAACGATTGATAGGACTATTAAAACAGAGCAAGATATCGAGGAAATCTTATCACTACCAGTGATTGGGATTGTTAGCAATATTGAATCACTTACTAGAAAAAAATCAAGAGTCAGGAGGTCAACATAGTGTTTTTCAAGAGAAAAACAAAAAAATCACCAATGGCTCGTAAACTAATTACTGTTTCAGATATGACGTCGATTCCTTCAGAACAATATCGAACAATCCGTGCAAATATTAAGTTTTCTCAACCTAATCAAGATGTGAAAACGATTTTAGTAACCTCATCTATTGCTGGTGAAGGAAAATCTACAAATGCTGCAAATATTGGTGTGGTATTTTCACAAGAGGGCAAAAGCGTGCTCATTGTCGATGCTGATATGCGGAAGCCTACGTTGCACTATACATTCTACCTTGACAATATTTTAGGGCTGTCCTCCGTATTATCACGGCAATCAGCAATACAGGAAGTTATTCAAGAAACCTTTGTTGAAGGGGTGGATATTATTTCAAGTGGACCTATTCCGCCCAATCCTACAGAGCTGTTAGCTTCTGAAACGATGACCAACTTCTTGGCGGAAGTGAAAGCTATATACGATATTATTATTTTGGATGCACCACCATTGCTCTTTTTATCAGATGCACAAATTTTATCGAATAAATGTGATGGGACTCTTTTAATTGTCAATACAGGGGTAGTTGGAAAAGCGGCTGTTGTAAAGTCGAAATCAATCTTAACGGTTTCCAAAGCCAATATATTAGGGGTGATCTTGAATAATTATAAGATAAAAGGCAGTACGTATGAGCATTATTATGGAAAAGAATAAGGGTGAAAAATGGCATTGAAAAAGATTCTGCATATTATTCCAACAACAGATTTTGGTGGGATTACGACAATGATTGTAGATATTTGGACGAATACAAATAAATCATTGTACCACTTTGATTTCGTGTCTTTTAATAAGGGGCAATACCATGAAATGATAACCCAACAAGGCTCTAAGATATTTTACGAAAAATACATTACAGAGCAAGGTCCGCTCGCTTATATGAGGAATATTTATCGCATCCTAAAGCAACATCAGTATGACGCAGTTCACGACCACACAGGTTATCGAGCCGTATTTACATTACTGGCGGCACGATTAGCAGGCGTTCCATGCCGCGTATTACACAGTCATACGAATGTTGCAGAAGAGTGGAATAATAAAGTGATCTTAACTTTGTTAAAAAAACTCAGTGTTTTTAATGCAACAAAGTTAATAGCCTGTAGTAGAAAAGCGGGAGAGTTTTGCTTTGATAAGAAACCTTTTGAAGTAATCGCAAATCCAATTGAACTTCAAAAAATAGAATGTCTATCGCTAGAAGAGAAAAGACGTATGAAAGAAGAATTAGCGATACAAGATGGTGATTTAGTGTTAGGACATATTGGACGGTTTGTCCCCGTAAAAAATCATTCATTTTTAATTGAACTTGCTGCAAAATTAAAGCAACAAGGTATCCCGATAAAATTATTCCTAGTAGGTGACGGGCCTTTAGAACAAGACATCCAGCTTCTTGTCCAACAAAAAAACGTAGAGGAGTGTGTTCGATTTTTAGGGCAACGTACAGATATTCTCAAGCTTCTTCAACTCTTTGATAAGTTTCTTTTACCATCGCAATACGAAGGCTTTGGGATTGTCCTTTTAGAGGCACAAGTTTGTGGTACACCCGCTATTGTTTCTTCCACTTTACCAAGAGAAGTAGATCTAAATATTGGTTTATTGCATTATTTAGATCTGAATGGGGAGATGGATAGCTGGATTCAAGCCATTGTGACAAAAAATGTGAAAGTGGATCCTCAAATGATTTGTGACAGTATCAAATGGAAAGGTCTTGATGTAGAAACGATTACAAACAAATTATGTGCCGTCTACATATAAAGAAAATAAGTCGAAGGATGAGACTATTCAAAAGAAAATTAAAATTACTCATATCATCACCACCATCGGTCTTGGTGGAGCGGAAGCCATGCTTTATCGCCTCTTACAACACATGGATCGGGATGATTACGAGGTAGAGGTCATCTGTTTAACAGAGATGGGATCGTATGGGGAGCTTATAGAACAGCAATTAAACATCAAGGTATCGATATGCGATATGCGTAGCAATCGTGTAAGTGCATTATTGCATTGTTATCGATTATGTCGAGACAGCGATATTATTCAAACATGGATGTATCATGCTAATTTACTAGGGTATATTTTAGCAATCTTGCTAAAAAAGAAATTAATTTGGGGTATTCACCATAGTAATCTTAGTAAAAAGGATAATAAACGTAGGACAATTTTTATTGCCAAGCTCTGTGCAAGATTGTCTAAACGTGTAGATGCCATTATTTCGTGTGGACCTAAGGTGAAGGAAATTCATGAAGCAATTGGCTATAGTAGTAAAAAGCATCGTGTTATTGCAAATGGTATTAATACAGATCTATATAAACCAAGCATGAAAAGGCAATATTTTGTAGAGCGATTTGATATCATCAATCAACCGATTTTATTGCATGTGGGTAGATGGGACCCATTAAAGGATTATGCAAATTTGATGGCAAGTTTAAATCATCTAAGACAGCAACGACAAGATTTTTATCTATTTTTAGTCGGCTATGAAATCGATCACTCGAATCGAGAATTACTGCAAATGATTAAGGATGCCCATTTAGAGCAGGTGACATTCTTATTAGGCAGTAGAGAGGATATGCCGCAGTTAATGGCAGCAGCAGATGTATTCGTTTTATCCTCAGTAGGAGAGGGACTACCGAATGTATTAGTGGAGGCTCTGGCTAGTGGTACATGTTGTGTCACAACAAATGTTGGGGATTGTGCCTATTTGGTCGGGAATAGTGGCGAGGTTGTAGCTGCTAAAGATGCAGAGGCTTTAGCAAGTGGGATTAATACGGCTTTAAATTACAGTTCACAGCAATATGCACAAAAAGCGAGTCTTGGTCGTGAACATATTTTAGCAAACTTTCAAATTCAACAGGTCGTTGCGCAATACCAATCATTATATCCAGCGATTTTAAATGAAAGTCCATCCTAATTAATAGAAAGGTGTGCTCATGAAAGAAATAAAGATTGGAGCCATTCTTTCTTATATAACGATCGGCTGTACAATGCTCTCTTCGCTCATTTTCACACCAATTATAATATCACTCCTTGGTCAGAAAGAATTTGGTTTATATTCCTTAATGATAGTACTTGTAGGCTATCTCTCCATTTTAGATTTGGGGTTAGGCAATGCAATTGTACGCTATATTGCTAGAAATCGGGCAACAGCGGATAAGGTATTAGAAGCATCATTAAATGGATTTTTTCTGAAGTTATTTATTGGCATCGGCTGTCTTACTTTATTGATAGGATTTTTCTTATTTTCCCATGTGGATATTATTTTTGGGCAAAGCTTATCGGAGGAACAATTAGAAAAGGCTAGGCTAATGGGCTTTATCATGACGATTAGTTTAGCGATGCAATTCCCGTTAGGTGTCTTTACTTCCATCTTACAAGCATATGAAAAATTTATTTTTATTAAATTAACAACATTATTACAGGTGATTGTGCAGCCTTTGACAATGTTGTTTTTTTTGTTACAGGGAACAGATGCGGTGACACTCATCTATATTATCGCGATATATAACATACTTTTTTTAGTATTAGATGCCGTTTATTGCATGAAGGTGCTGTCCATCCAATTTACATTTACTTTCAAAAATACAGCACTTATAAAGGAAATCTTCATCTATTCATTTTTTATTTTTATCACGGTTATTGTTGATAAAATTTATTGGCAAACCGATCAAGTATTATTAGGTATTTTAAAGGGAACCGAGGATGTTGCTATTTATGCAGTAGCGATTCAAATTGTGCTGATTTTTATGTCACTAGCTTTAGCGATTAGCGGATTATTTTTACCTCGTATTTCCATGCTTGTGACAAAAGAAGATGGATTAGTAGAAATTAATCAGCTATTTATTAAAGTGGGAGCCATTCAATTTTTAGTAGTGGGTTATATACTAGGTGGTTTTTTCCTTTTTGGTCGTGAATTTCTATTGTTGTGGCTCGGGCAAGATTTCATTGCCATTTATGCAATTGTACTCATTATTATGTTGCCATTTAGTATTGATCTCATACAAAATTTAGGTCTTAATGTGCTGAAGGCAAAAAATATGTTTAAATTTAGAACTATTTTATTAATCAGTGTTGCCGTCGCAAATATTGTCGTATCCATTCCAGCTATCTATTTTTATGGCAAGGTCGGCACGGCAATTATTACAGCTTGTTCTTTATTTATCGGAAACGTCGTCATTATGAATATTTATTACCATAAGAAAATCGGCTTGGATATCTTTGGGTTTTGGCGAACTATTGGTAGGCTAGTTCTCGCTTTTGTCATCGCTATTTGCTGTAGTCGACTGTTATGGGAACTAACAAACTTTCATGTTACTTGGCTTTCTATTAGTTTATCTATTTTTTATTATACGCTATTGGCAGCTGCCAGTCTTTTCTGTATTGGCTTGAGGAAAGAACAGAGAACAAAGTGGATAGAGCTTTGCCGTAAAGGAGGCAAAAAGTTTTGGCGTTCAAAGTCTTAGTAAGTGTTATTGTGCCCGTTTACAATGCTGAGCAATATTTGGAGAAATGTCTCGCAAGTATTTGTCATCAAACATTAAAGGATATTGAAATTATTGCTATCAATGATGGCAGTCAAGATCGATCATTATCCATCTTGCAAAAATTTGCCCAACTCGATCAACGCATAACCGTTTTTAATCGCGAAAATGGTGGTGTCAGTCAAGCAAGAAATGTAGGAATAGAACATGCTAAAGGTCAATATGTCACCTTTGTAGATGCAGATGATTGGCTAGAGCTAACAATGCTTGAGGAACTGTATCAAGCATGCAGGCTGACTGGTTCCCATATTGCGAAATGCGATTTATTTTGGCAAGAAGCGGAAGGCAGTAGACAATTACATTATCCAGCCAACACTTACCGTATTTACAATGCCATAGAGTGTTTACACAAATTATTTACTGAAATAGGAGAACAACATTTTGGTTTTGCCAGCTGCAAATTGTATGAAAAATCCTTTTTAGATTTGCATAAGCTAAGGTTTGATGAGGGGATGAACTTCGCAGAAGATACAGTTTTTCTAACAAGAGCTGTCCTCAAAAATCAATCTATCTGTTATGTACCAAGACAGCTTTATTATTATAATGTAACCAATCAATGCTCCTTAACAAGAAAAGCGATGGTTCATTTACGGCATAATTATGATGTATTGTATAAAAAGCTCTTAAAAGAATTACAGTGTGGAGAGGTTTATGGTGAAGTGAAAAATAGCTTTCTGAATTACCAATTCGAAGGGTTGTTGGTTATTCTTCATCAAAGTGCTACTAAAAAAAATATGAAGTATGAGCTTCAATCCTTTTTAAAGGCTTATCCAGACATACTAAAGGTTAAGTTAATAAATCGCAATATGAAACAGCTTGTTTTTTTAAAGCTCATCAAAATGAATTGGCTTACCTTATCCTCGACACTGATTTACATGAATGTGAAAAAGCCCAAAGTGATTTCACGCTGTTAGATTGTATTTTTTATTTTGCGTAATCCTTCGCCTAGCGGTACAATTAGGGATGGTATTCAAGGTGCGAAGTAAAGTCTCTAGCACAATCATAGAGGCGTAATGGAAAGAAAGAGTGGTTAAAAAATGAAGGTTTTATTTATTGGTGATATTGTTGGTTCAATTGGTCGAGATGCGGTGGAAAAATATTTACCTCGCTTAAAAAAGAAGTATAATCCAGATGTTGTTATTGCAAATGGGGAAAATGCTGCGGCAGGCCGAGGGATTACTCGTAATATTTATAACAGCCTATTACAAATGGGTGTAGATGTCATTACAATGGGCAATCATACGTGGGACAATAAAGATATTTTTGATTTTATTGATGACGCAGATTATTTAATCCGTCCGGCAAACTTTTCAAGTGAAGCACCTGGTAAAGGTATGGTCCAAATTTCTAAAAATGGTGTGACATTATCTGTCATTAATTTACATGGTCGTGTATTTTTACCTCCACATGAGGATCCGTTTACAATGGCAGATCAATTGATTGAAGAAGCTCGACAAATATCTCCACTTGTCTTCGTGGATTTTCATGCGGAAGCGACTAGTGAAAAAATTGCTCTTGGTTGGCATCTAGATGGGAAAGCTTCAGCGGTTGTTGGGACACATACACATGTGCAAACAGCAGATGCACGAATTTACCCAAAAGGTACAGCTTATATTACGGATGTTGGTATGACGGGTCCGTATGATGAAATTTTAGGTATGACAAAGGAAAGTGTCATCTATAAATTCCAAACAAATATGCCATCTCGTTTTGAAGTACCGAAAAACGGACGAGAGGTTTTAAGTGGTTTCTTTGTAGAGATGGATGATCGAACAGGAAAAGCCATTGCCTGTGAACGCATTTATATAAATGAAGATTATCCATTTCAAGGATAGATAAGTCGAAGAATGTTTTTTTACGTTTCTTTTACGAGGATATAGGTTTCTTTGTCAAATTAGTCTATTTCCGTTTTACGGAGCATAAAATGTGCTACGGACAATAACTTGAGGTCCAAAAAGGGGGACATGAGTTGTTGAGCGTAAACACTATTCGCGAAACGGGGAGGAATAATTGTGGATTCATTAAAAGTATCATCACGCTCTAATCCAAATTCAGTTGCAGGTGCATTAGTCGCGGTAATCAGAGAAAAAGGGCAGGCAGAAATGCAAGCAGTTGGGGCGGGGGCACTTAACCAAGCCGTGAAAGCAGTGGCCATTGCACGCGGATTTGTAGCGCCAAGTGGCACAGATTTAATTTGCGCACCGGCGTTTGCCGATATTTTAATTGCTGGCGAAGAACGTACAGCCTTGAAGCTGCTAGTGGAAAAACGTACTCGATAAAAAAGTAATGAAGTAAAATGCTCTGTCACATAATAATGTGGCGGGCATTTTTTTCGTTTTCCTGTTTTACATATGATAGATGTCACTTGAAATAGGTGCGTGATTTTGCTTGGATTTGAAAATTACAACTTTATGAACAGGATTTTCAGTCAAAGGTCTGATTTTCACCTAAATCGTGGAGAAACAATAGTCCAGACGGTTTCTTCGTGTTAAACTTATGAAGGAAAAATAATAGTACACATTGGATTTAAGGAGTTGTTGACATGTTACATCAGCTTTCATGGAAAGTCGGTGGGCAACAAGGTGAAGGGATTGAGAGTACTGGTGAGATTTTCTCAATGGCAATGAATCGTCTAGGCTATTTCCTATACGGTTATCGTCACTTCTCTTCTCGAATTAAAGGTGGCCATACGAATAATAAAATTACAGTTCGTCCAACAGAAGTACGTGCAATTGCGGATGATTTAGATATTTTAGTGGCATTCGATCAAGAAACAATCGATGTCAATTATAAAGAGCTTACAGAAAAAGGTATTATTTTAGCTGATGCAAAATTTGATCCTGTTAAACCAGAGGATTCCAAAGCGCCATTATTTGCAGTACCGTTCACAGAAGTAGCAGCTGAGCTTGGTACTTCGTTGATGAAAAACATGGTGGCTATTGGCGCAACAGCATCATTGCTAAACCTAGAGGATGCAGTATTCCAAAATGTTGTCGATGATATTTTTGGTAAAAAGGGCGAAGAAGTCGTTCAAAAAAATATGGAAGCTATTACACGTGGTCGCCAAATCATGAATGAGCTTTTAGTTGATCGTATAGGCGAATGGGAGCTTGCACCTGCAGATGGCAAACGTCGTATGTTTATGATTGGGAACGATGCAGTAGCGCTTGGCGCATTAGCAGCTGGGACACGCTTTATGGCAGCATACCCAATTACGCCGGCTTCAGAAATTATGGAATACTTGATTAAAAAATTACCGAAATTTGGTGGTACGGTAATTCAAACGGAAGATGAGATTGCAGCAGCAACAATGGCAATTGGAGCTAACTTTGGTGGTGTACGTTCCTTTACCGCATCAGCGGGTCCTGGTCTTTCATTGATGATGGAAGCAATCGGTCTTTCAGGTATGACAGAGCAACCATTAGTAGTAGTGGATACACAACGTGGGGGCCCTTCAACAGGATTACCAACAAAGCAAGAACAATCTGACTTGATGGCTATGCTTTACGGAACACATGGAGAAATCCCTAAAGTAGTCATTGCACCTTCGACGATGGAGGAAGCTTTCTTTGATACAATCCAAGCATTTAATATTGCAGAGGAACTACAATTACCAGTCATCTTAATGACAGATTTACAATTATCTCTAGGAAAACAATCTGTTGAGCCATTTGATTATAATAAAATTGAAATTCGTCGCGGTAAAATTGTGATTGATGATCTTGAAGAAGCGGCAGATAAAGCCTACTTCAAACGCTATGAAGATACAGAGGATGGTATTTCACCTCGTGTATTACCAGGTACACTACATGGTATTCACCACGTTACAGGGGTTGAACATGATGAAACAGGGAAGCCATCTGAGGCAACGGGTAATCGTCAAACACAAATGGATAAACGCTTCCGTAAATTAGAGAGTTTGAAATTTGATAACCCAGTCTTTGTCAATGCACCACATGAGGAAGCCGAGATTTTATTAGTAGGCTTTAACTCAACAAGAGGCGCTATTGAAGAAGTACAAGAACGACTGAATGCGCAAGGAATGAAAGTGAATCATGCACACATTCGTTTAATTCACCCATTCCCAACTGCAGAAATGACATCTCTAGTTGCACAAGCGAAAAAAGTGATCGTTGTAGAGAATAACTATACAGGTCAATTAGCTAATATTATGAAGATGAATGTTGGTGGTCACGATAAAATCGCGACAATCACTAAATATAATGGTACACCATTCTTGCCAGGTGAATTAGAAAATCGTGTGAAGGAGTTGACTCGCTAATGGCAACATTTAAGGATTTTCGTAATACAGTGAAACCAAACTGGTGCCCAGGTTGTGGAGACTTCTCTGTACAAGCAGCTATTCAACGTGCTGCTGCAAATGTCGGTATTGAACCAAATGAACTTGCGGTCATTTCAGGCATTGGTTGTTCTGGTCGTATTTCAGGTTATATCAATTCTTATGGCTTCCATGGCATTCATGGTCGTGCACTTCCAATTGCACAGGGCTTAAAAATGGCTAATCGTGATTTACATGTCATCGCTTCTGGTGGTGATGGTGATGGATTTGCAATTGGTATGGGGCATACAATTCATGCAATCCGCCGTAATATTGATATTACTTATATTGTTATGGATAACCAAATCTATGGTTTAACAAAAGGTCAAACATCACCACGTTCTGCTGCTGGATTTATTACAAAATCTACACCAGGTGGAGCGATTGAACCGTCATTAAAACCATTAGAAGTAGCATTAACAAGTGGTGCAACATTTGTGGCACAAGGCTTCTCTACAGATATTAAAGAGTTAACAGCTTTAATTGAAGCTGGTATTAACCATAAAGGCTTCTCATTTATCAATGTCTTTTCACCTTGTGTAACGTATAACAAAGTGAACACATATGATTGGTTTAAAGAGAACCTAACAAAGCTAGCGGATGTCGAAGGCTATGATCACTCAGATCGTGGTATGGCGATGCGTACAGTGATGGAGCACGAGGGCTTAGTAACAGGCATTATTTATCATGATACAGAAACAACGTCGTATCAAGAAAAAGTACCTGGCTACTCAGAGCTACCATTAACAGATATCGATATCAAAATGAGCGAAAATGATTTCAATGATTTAGTAAAAGAATTTATGTAAAAATGATAGAATCGAAGCATTTGGAATGATGACATTCCAAATGCTTTTTTTATGCTTTAGTAAGGAATCGCGAGTAAATATACTGCTTTCGCGAGTATTTAGTGATCAATCGTGGGTAAACGCATAGCTACCGCGAGTATTTAGTAATCAATCGCGGGTAAATACATAGCTTCCACGAGTAATTGATAAGGTTAGGATTACAGGTTTATCTCGAGCGTAGATCAAAGTCATTGCTCTAATGAGTCCTTCATGTTACCCTAATAGTAAATTTAGTCCTTTTTATTGGAGGTAAGGTTTTACAACTAACTATCCTTATAAAGGACTTTTTCTATAGAAAAAAATGTTTTATGTGTACTTAAATGGAGGAGTTTTTTTATGGCAGAAAGAGGTAGACCTAAAGGCGCAAGTGGAGAAGAAAGTCGCGCATTATTACTTGAAATTGCAGCGAAAGAGTTTGCGCAGCATGGATATCATGAAACGAAGGTGAGTACTATAGTAAAAAGTGCATCATTAAGTCAGCCTACTTTTTATCTGTATTTTAAAAATAAAGAGGCCATTTTTGAAGAATTAGAAAATCTTTTTCGCTTACGAATGATGGATTTAGCTAAAAAAAGCCGCTTACAGCCTGCATTGGAGCAAGGGACAGTAAGAGCGCGTATTATCTATAATGTTAAGGAATTATTAGCATTTTTTGCCAAAAACCCTAATTTAACACGGATTGGCTTTTATTTATCAACAAAGGCTGATGAAATAAAGGTACAAATTGTCAAGCAAATTAAAGAGAATCTGGATTATGAAGTAGATGCTGGCTACTTTCGCAAAGATATAGATACACATATAGTGGCAGAGTGCTTAATAGGCATTATTGAGCGATTAACATTTGTTCAACTACTGCCAAAGCTAAAAAAGCCAGAAGAGATAGCCCGTGATATTGTGAATTTATTGATAGATGGTATGTTACCTAAAGCGAATGCTGATAAATAATTATGCTATTGAGCAAAGAAAGTAATCATTATACTTTTTCAATTGAATATTACCCGTGAGTAATATTCAATTGAATTGGAAGTAAGTAACGATTATGCAATGCTTGTGACTCTATTTACAGCAGGGAGATGCATATCAGATGGGAAAATCGCTATCAATAGATGGTCTAATGGATAGAGGAAATTAGGTGTTAAATCATGCTATTATCTAAGAGTGAGAAAATACTGATTTTTCTATTTTTCTTGTTGTATATTACTTTGAAGTAATATAAAATCAAAAATAAGTAGTGATTATCATTAGCTTATCTGATGGTTGTTCACTCAACAAAGTAAAAGAAAGAGAGGTGAAAAGTAATGATGTTTCCACCATTAAATTTACCAAAAGGCGGCGATAAAGTACCCTTTGGTAAATAATTATTACCCCAAGGTCTGACTTTTTAGTCAGGCCTCATCTTTTGAAATTTAACCAGGGAAGGCTGTTTAACATGCTTGAACCAATATATGAATTAGAAAATGTAACTTTCTACTATAAAAAAGGTAAATTTAAAGCAAATAATGGCATTTCACTGACCATAAATAAAGGAGAAATTATTGGCTTATTAGGGCCGAATGGAGCAGGAAAAACCACATTGATTAAGCAGATGATTGGACAGTTAGCACCAACAGAGGGATCAGTGAAGTTTCATAACCAAGAAGTATCCAAGAATACGAAGTATGTATTGAGACAGACTGCCTATTATTCACAAGAGACTTTTGCTTTATCATTTTTAAAAACATGGGAAGCCATTTATTTTACGGGTAGGTTAAAGGGGCTTTCAAAAAAAGAGTCGAAACAACAGACTGATGACATTTTGCTGAAGTTAGGCATGGAAGCTTATCGAGATAAGCTATTATCAAAGCTTTCGGGTGGCCAAAGAAGACTCATTAGTTTAGGAACTACTTTGATTGGTCAGGCATCCGTCATGATTTTGGATGAACCTACAAACGAGCTAGATCCATTAAAACGGAAATTAGTATGGGACATCATTCGTGAGCTTAACCAAAAGGGTACAACAATTATTTTAGTCACTCACAATATATTGGAAGCTGAAAAAGTTGTCCATCGTGTGGCTGTTATAGATAACGGAAAGCTTTTAGCCATTGACCATGTCGAAAAGCTGAAGAGAAGGGTAGACCAAAGAATGCGTTTAGAAATTTATGCGCAGGAAACCTCTATTCAAAATATCCAAGACAGACTAAAAGCTTTTGGGCAAGCTGAATTAGTAGAGGATACAAAACTCACCCTGCTAATTGAGAAAAACTCGGTCCGTACTATTATTGAGATAATACAGGATGAGACATTGAACATCAGTCAGTACTCTCTGTTACCTCCAAGTCTTGAAGATGTCTATTCACTACTTCAAGAGCAACAAAGGAGTGAATAGCTTATGAATTCCTTTATTCAATTCTTTGTTGAATTATTTATTCTATTTCGTATACAAATAGCCATTGTAAGGCATCAATTATTATGGATCATTGCAATGTCTTCCATTTTTCCAATGGTTACTTTAGTGTTTCTTGAATTTTTACTGGGTGAATCAAGTTCAGAACAATTGGCACGATTAATTATTGGTAATATGATTTTTAGTATTCTGTTAATGGGAATGAATATTTTAGGGCAGGATATATCGTATCAAAAATTCGGAGGTTATTTTACATATTATTCATCCCTTCCCATCCGTAAAGTTAATTTTATTTTATCTTTGTTGTTTTATGGTATTTTAACTTCCTTACCCTCTTTTATTATTGTATTTACTTTCGGTCAGCAAATTTATGGGGTGAATCTTCATTTCGAGTGGCTTTTAATACCAGTAGCATTATTGGCGATTTTTAGTGTAGTGGGCATTGGTGTATTAATGGGGTTTTTATCTCCAAATCCACAATTTACAAATATTGTAGCCCAATTTTTACTGATGTTTGTCACTTTCTTAACACCAGTTATGATTGAGATGAAAGATCTTCCTATTATTCTTCAGTGGATTTCCTATGTGCTACCCACAACGTATGTAGCGAATGTATTACACGGTATGCTAACTGTTGGATGGTCCAATTCTACATTAATAGATGTTTTGATTCTACTTATTTTTTCATGCTTTTCTTATCTATTAATCAGTAAAAAAATACATTGGCGTGTTCATTAAAATATTAAAAATTGGGAGTTTAACATAGAATGAAAACTTTTGAAACTAAAATAGAACAGTACGCGGAGTTGGTCATTAAAGTAGGAATAAATATTCAACAAGGACAGACTTTAGTGATTTCTGCCTCAATAGCTGCTGCCGATTTTGTTAGAAGGGTTTGTCGACATGCCTATCTCAATGGTGCACATTATGTTTATATAAGGTGGATTGATGAAGAGCTTGCTCGAATTGAATATGAATATATGACAGAGCAAGGCTTAGCCTATACACCTGATTGGCTTGTGAAAGGGTATGAAGAAATGGCGAGTAGTGGTGCCGCTTTTCTTTATATAATTTCACCCCACTTGCAAAATATGGAGGGAGTAGACCCTGTTAAGGTAGAAAAAGCAGAGTATGCTTCTGCACTTGCTTTTCGCTCGTTTACCGAAAAATTGATTAGAATGCAAGTTAGTTGGACTGTTATTGTTTATCCGACGGAGCAATGGGCAGGGTCTATTTTCCCCGATTTAGAGCCCAAAAATGCTCTGGAAAAGTTATGGGAAAAGTTTTTTGAAATACTAAGATTAGAAGAAGAAAATCCACTAAAAGCCTGGAGGCAACATATCCAAACATTAAATAAAAGGGCAGCTTTATTGAACGATAAGTATTTCCGTTATTTACATTTCATTAGCGAAGACACAAATTTAAAAATTGAGCTACCGCAAAATCATCGTTGGGTTAATGGCTTAGAAACGAATGACAAGGGAAGCTCATTTATTTGTAATATGCCGACTGAAGAAATTTATACGACACCACTCAAAAAAGGAGTAAATGGAATAGTCAAAAATACAAAGCCATTAGTTTATGAAGGGCAGATCATTGATCAATTTACACTTACATTTAAAGATGGTGAAATTATTGATTTCTTTGCAGAAAAAGGGATGGATGCATTACAAAATATTCTTCAAAAAGACGAGGGTGCTAGATATATAGGTGAGGTTGCATTGGTTCCTCATGATTCTGCAATCTCCAGAAGCAATCTACTATTCTATCATAATTTATTCGACGAGAATGCATCCTGTCATTTAGCTATTGGGCAAGCCTATACATCAGGCTTGAAGGAAGAAGATCGTGTGAATCTAGAAAACATAAATAATAGTATGATCCATATTGATTTTATGTTAGGTTCACAAAAATTACAGGTCAATGGTATACGTGAAGACGGTACTGTCGAAGCCATTTTAGTGAATGGTAAGTGGGCCCACTAAATAAGGGGGAAAAGGAATGGAAATAGTGCAATGTAAGACTGACAAGGATTATGAAAAATTCGCGGTTTTCTTTTTGCAAAATAGAAATATATTTGATGATATGTATCCAATTTTAGATACACTAGGTAGTTTATATGTCATGATAGAAGAGACAAATCTGCTTCTCTTTCAAAATCCACAACAGGAAGTAATCGCGGCGGCGAGCTATACATTGGGTATACGAGAAGATCAATTTAAAAATAAAAATATCGTTTTTATTGATTGTGCGCTATTAAAAAAAGATTATCAAAATAGTCGATCCTTTGTTAAGGGTTTTCTACAAATGCTTAATCATATTTTAGAAGAACATCCAGAAGTGAAGGAAGTCCAGTTTTATGCTTATCGCCATCATGGCTATATTCATCGTCTTTATAAAAAGTTTGCCACGGTTATTGATGAAAAAGAGGGCTATTTTGGTATGCAAGATGTTTTCTCTGTGGAATTTCATCAACTAACTACTTTTTTAGAGGAATTTACTAAAAAACAAACCATTTAAGTCAAGCTTATGAGGAAGCATCCAATAGAACGATTTTTTTACACAGTTTGAGGGCTTTATTCAGATGGAACATCGCCACTTCATACCCTTGTCATTGGTGAATAAAAATGCCTAAAGATCTTTCTATTATAGAAAAGAGTGGGGCTATTTCAGGCATTCTTCCTAAAAAAAATGCTACAATAAAAGAAAAAAAGAGGCGATGAACGTGAATAACGTCATTGATTTTATTGCAAAAAAAAAGGAACGTGAAGACCGAAAGCGTGCGCAGGATTTAGAACATTATGTAGCTACACAATGTAATTTTCAACAGCCTGAAAATATTGATGCTCTTGTAGAGGACAAACTGATTGAAGTCAAAGATCATACGTTATTTCTTGGCTTTCTATCCATTTTAAAGGATGAACAAATAGAGCCGTTAGATATTTTTCAAGATGTCTTTTCATTAGAACCTTCTCGTTTTGAGATGTCGTACAATATGAGATGGTGGTCAGTTGTGCAACTGGCATTTACATTTTTAACAATTCTCAAGGAAAATGAGCCGCATACATATGCTGATTTTTTAGGTCTCTCCAAATAACCTAGGTATGTGTACGTCTGTAAAGCAAACGTACACATACCTAGGTTTCTCCTTATCCTCCTCATACAACTTTACAATTCTACGTTACTTATTCATTATTTTCATAGAAATTTATAATTCCTCAATAATTTTTACTAAATATTTTTAACACCTCCATACTTGCTTAATGTTTGTTTTATACCATTACGGATGTAAGCAAATAAAAATAAAGCAAAACAAATGGAGGGTCCAACACATGGCAATTCAAAAACTGTGGAAAAAAGGTCTAATCGGTGCATTAGCCATTTCCATGTTGGCAGCTTGTTCTGACAGTTCATCTAGTGCAAATGAGGTAAACAAGGATTTATCGCTTGAAGAAATTACAGAAAAAGCAAAACAAGAGGGCACTGTTAATTCTGTTGGTATGCCAGATACATGGGCGAACTGGGTAGAAACTTGGGAGGAACTCGGGACCGAATATAGCATCAAACACAAGGATACGGACATGTCGAGTGCCGAGGAGTTAGCGAAGTTTGAAGCAGAGAAAGATGATGCTACAGCAGATATTGGAGATGTCGGAATTGCTTTTGGACCAATCGCTCAGGATAAGGGCTTAACATTACCATACAAAACGTCGTATTGGGATGAAATACCTGATTGGGCTAAAGACGAAGAAGGTCACTGGATTGTTGGCTATACAGGAACCATTTCTTTTTTGACAGATAAAAATAATGTGAAGAATGCCCCGACATCATGGGAAGATCTGAAAAATGGGGATTATACAGTCAGTATTGGGGATGCATTAACGGCTAACCAAGCACAGTTTGCTATTTTAGCAGCGGCAATGGCCTTTGGAGGGGATGAGTCGAACATCCAGCCAGGCATTGATTTCTTTGCCGAATTAGCGAAGCAAGGGCGTTTACAGGGAGATCCATCAGTAGCGAACCTAGAAAAAGGTGAAATAGATGTTGCAATCTTATGGGATTTTAATGCACTAGGCTATCGTCACCAAATCGATGAGGAGCGCTTCGATGTAGTGATACCAAAAGAAGGGTCTGTCACTTCTGGTTATGCAACGGTAATTAATAAATATGCCAAAAACCCACATGCTGCCATGCTAGCACGTGAATATATTCTTTCAGATGCTGGTCAAGAAAATTTAGCAAAAGGCTATGCGCGTCCGATTCGAGATAAAGTAGACCTTCCTCAGGAAGTAAAAGACTTATTATTACCAGCAGATATGTATACGAATGCACAGCCAGTAAAAGATCAAAAGAAATGGGAAGACACGACGAAGCAAATCCCTCAGCTTTATCAAGAGCAGGTGTTAATCCATGCAAAATAACAAAGTGGTTCTTATTGTCATCGATGCATTGCGTTTTGATACAGCCTGTACACATATGGGATTTTTGCACCATTTAGTCGAGCGTCAGGTGGCTGCTCGCTATAAGATTTGCGCAGAGGTACCATCATTATCCAGACCATTGTATGAGACGATTTTAACAGGTACACCCCCCATTGTGCATGGCGTTACTAGCAATATGACTGTGCGTTTATCGAATCAACAAAGTGTCTTTCATGTCGCAAAGGAGCATGGTTTGTCCACCGCAGCCTCCGCCTATTATTGGGTAAGTGAGCTTTATAATAGAGCGCCATTTAATCATATGGAAGACAGGCTACAACTCGATACACAATTACCAATTGACAACGGTATGTTCTATTTTGAGGATCATTATCCAGATAGTCATGTGTTTGCCGATGCAGCATGGTTAATGGATCAAAAGCAACCTGATTTCCTTTATATTCATCCAATGAATGTTGATGATGATGGTCACAAATTTACGGCGGATTCTGCTCAATATCGCAATCGTGTTTTAGCGATGGATGCCTTACTTTCATTATTTATTCCAAAGTGTATGGCACAAGGCTATGAGGTAATTGTGACAGCTGACCATGGTATGACAAGTGATGGCAATCATGGTGGAACAACGCATGAGGATCGTCATGTCCCACTGTTTGTCATATCAGATTCCGTAAAGGCTGGTATAAAGGAAGGCATTATTTCGCAATTACAAGTTGCGCCACTGTGCTGTCATTTATTAAATATGAAGCCTGCAGAAGATATGGTGCCACTTTTGCTAGAAGGTGTGTATACAGCAAAAGAGGTGTAACTAGGAGTAGTCGCTCCTTGTAGGCTGGAGCAACTACTATCCCTCTTGAGCCGCAAGTAATTATAGAAAGAAGTGGTTGTGTTGATATCGAAGCGGCAGTCCATTGCTTGGCTTTCGCCTTTTCTTGTTCTACTCTTATTATTTTTCCTAGTACCTTTACTGTATATGCTTATTACGAGCTTTCAAAATAGTGAGGGCTTTACACTGGCGCAATACAAGTCCATTTTTACGAACGATTATATTTTGCAAGGCTTTAAAAATAGCATAACATTGTCCGTTATCTCGGCTGTCATTGCATTGTTTGTCACATTGTTTGCTGTCTATGCCATGATGAAGTTTTCTGAGCCAGTACGGGAGAAAATTTTAATACTAACGAACTTAACATCCAATTTTTCAGGCATTCCGCTAGCATTTGCTTTTATTGTTTTACTTGGCAATAGTGGTTTATTTACATTGTTATTTGACAAATGGGATATTGATGTGTTGACGTCCTTTTCTCTTTATAGCTGGGGCGGTTTGTTACTTATTTATATTTATTTTCAACTACCATTATCGCTTATGCTGTTATATCCCATTTATGATGGGATACAGCAGCAATGGAAGGAGGCAGCAGCCCTTCTAGGGGCATCTAGCTGGCAGTTTTGGCTGAAAATTGGTTTACCGGTTATGCTTCCAGGGATTGTGGGAACCTTTAGTGTATTATTCGCCAATGCAATGGGGGCGTATGCCTCTGCTTATGCATTAACAAGCAGTAATTATAATTTAGTGGCGATTCGTATTGGCTCCTTAATAAAAGGTGATATATTTGCTCAGCCAGAGCTAGCCAGTGCCATTGCGGTCATATTAGCAGTGACAATGGTGACGGCCATGCTTATTAGTGAGTGGAGTATCTCTAAAACTAGGAGGAAAGTAAAATGAAAAAGCGTGGCTTGGCTGATTTTTTCTTCCTTCTGTTAGTGGGGTATTTACTATTACCAGTGTTGGCAACAATGCTCTATGCGTTTGCAACAAAATGGAATAAAACGATATTGCCAGAGGGACTCACATTCAAATGGCTTGCCACATTGTTTCAGGATACCGAATTTATTCAGGCATTTGGCCGTTCAGTACTTTTAGCAGGTGGTGCAGTTAGTATCGCACTCCTCGTTATTGTGCCAGCTATCTTTGTCATCGTCCTGTACTTTCCTAAATATGAGAAATGGATACAGATGGCAGTGGTGATGGTGTATTCTTTCCCAGGAATTATTTTAGCAGTAGGGCTTATACGCGTTTATAGCAAAATAGGTATACCGATGATATTCGTTGTTTTAGGCGCCTATGTTGTGGGAATTCTTCCTTATATCTATCAAGGTACACGAAATAGTTTAAGAAATATAGATGCGAGGCAGCTACTTGATGCGGCTCAATTGCTAGGTGCATCCAAAAGGCAAGCATTCACAAAAATCTTACTGCCTACCGTTTATCCAGGCTTATTTGCAGGTGCATTGTTATCCTTCTCTGTCTTATTTGGTGAATTTGTCTTGATTAATCTTGTTGTTGGCTCTCGCTTTGAAACAGTTCAAATTTATTTAATGAAAAAGCTTAGCACAAGTGGACATATTGCTAGTGCAGTTGTTTTCATCTATCTCGTGCTAATGGGTCTATTAACATTTGTCATTGCAATCGTAACGAAACGATCGAAAGGTGCTACAAATCTATGAGTTATCTTGTTATTGAAGGACTTCATAAAAAATATGGACAAGCAACTGTTTTAACCAATATTCATATGGAAATTCAAAAGGGTGAATTTATCACACTGTTAGGTCCTAGTGGCTGTGGAAAGAGTACCATTTTGCGCATTGTTGCTGGCTTAACAGATGCATCGGCAGGTAAAATTTTGATTGAAGGAAAAGATATGAGTGGCGTACAACCGAAGGATCGTCAAGTGGGCATGGTCTTTCAATCCTATGCACTTTTTCCTAATATGACTGTACTAGAAAATGTTGCTTTTGGTTTGCATATGCAAAAAGTCAGTAAGGCAGATATTGAACAGCGTGTTCAAGAAATGCTAGCACTTGTTCATTTAAGTGAGAAAGCCAATGCTTACCCGAAAGAATTATCTGGGGGACAACAGCAGCGTGTTGCTCTGGCACGTGCATTAATTGTTCGCCCTAAAGTACTGTTATTAGATGAACCGCTTAGTGCGCTTGATGCTCAAATTCGCAAGAAACTACAAGCCGATTTACGAGCAATTCAACGAAAATTAAATATGACAATGATTCTTGTTACACATGATCAGGAGGAGGCGATGGCTGTTTCGGATAGAATATTCGTCATGAATAATGGCCATATTGCCCAAAATGGTACACCAACAGAAATCTATACGAGACCGAATAATGAATTTATTGCTAATTTCATCGGTCATTATAATGTCTTTCCACGCAAGATTTTAGAAAAAATGCTTGGAAAATCTTTAGTAGAGCAATCCTCTAAATTTGCCATTCGACCTGAAGCATTGCATCTCGATCAAAGAGATGGAGATTTGTGTCTCTCTGGAATTGCCAAACAATCATTAATGAGTGGCAATATTATTCGTACTACGTTTGATGGGGAAATGGCGTTTACAATGGAACAACTGCATCAACAAGGCTATTCGATTGAAATGGGAAAAACCTATAAGTGTTATGTCGCACAAGAAGATGTGATTGCATTAGCATGACTTACGCAAAACTGGAAAGATTTGAATTTATTTTAAAACAATTAGATATAGAAGGAAAAATTATTGTTGCCAATATTGCCGATGCCCTTCAAGTAGCACCAGAAACAATTCGCCGAGATTTTGATGAATTAGAGCAACAGCATTTATTATCAAGAGTTCATGGTGGGGCTATTAAATACACAAACGTACGCAATGAACCGGTGTTTTTACGTAAGCTACAAATGCAAAAGGAGGCAAAGCGACAAATTGCTCGTATGGCAGCAAAACGCATTTGCGACGGCGATACTATTGCAGTAGATACAGGTACTACAACGGTACATATGGCCGATTTTTTATTAGCTGTTGATGATATAACAGTTGTCACGAATTCGATTGCAGCAGCTATTCAATTTAATTTAGCTATTGAAGAACGACGCATGACAGGCAAGGTCATATTACTAGGGGGCACTGCGAATCCAAAACAATCTTCAGTTGCAGGTGCTATGACGTTAGAAATGCTAGATAATATGAATTTTGATAAGGCCTTTTTATCGTGCGGTGGCATTAGTGAGGGCATTGTTTATGATTACGATTTGGATGAATCTCTTATTTCTAAGAAAATGCTCAAGCATAGTAAGGTGAGTTATTTATTAGCGGATGCAGCCAAAATTAATGGCAAATCATTTTTTCAAATCTGTCATCTTGATGAATGTACAGAAATTCTTTGCGAAAGCACTTGTCCATTAGAATGGCAAGCTTATGAGGAAAAATGGACGGTATGTAATGGAGGGAAGAGCTGATGACAATTGATTATCATGTACATTTAGAAGAGGGACCCTATTCATTTCGCTGGCTAGAGCGTACATCACAGGCACTGGCGTTTTTCCATCAGGAGGATGAGACGGAAAAAGGCTCTAAGCAACAAATGACCTGTCAAGTACAGCGGCTAGCACAACGTGTGAAAAATGGCTGTTATAGTGAGGAATGGTTGGATTTATATCTCGAACAGGCAAAACGGCTTGGCTTGCGTGAGGTAGGTATTGTTGATCATTTATATCGTTTTCAAGAAACACGGGCCTATTTTGAGCGCTTTATGAGGCTAGATGATAGCGAGATTGGACAAATACAGCGCTATTGGCTGGATCGTGTGATGACAGAAAATATAGATGCTTTTGTCACGACCATTCAGCAGGCAAAGGAAAAATGGCGTCAACATGGCATTACACTAAGGCTTGGTATAGAGGCAGATTATTTTGTTGGTGGGGAGGAGGAATTAACGGCTTTACTGGCTGGTTATCCTTGGGATTATGTGATTGGTTCAGTTCACTTTGTTGATGGTTGGGGCTTTGATAATCCGCAAACACAATATCTTTTTGAGCAAATGGATCAGCCCACTTTACAACAAAGTTATGAGCGATTTTTTGGAGTAGTTGAGCAAATGATTCTTTCTAATATGTTTGATTTTGTTGCCCATTTAGATAACTTTAAAGTATTTAATTATCAAGTGGAGGATCGTGCTTTTCTTGAAGTTTGGTATAAACGTATTGCACAGGCACTAACGTCTACTCAAACCGCCACTGAAATCAATGCCGGGCTGTATTATCGCTACCCTGTAAAGGAAATGTGTCCGGGTCCTCTTTTTTTACAAACCTTACTTGCCCATGGAGTTGCTTTTACCGTATCCTCTGATGCGCATTTCCCGGATGATTTAGGTAAATATACATTTGCCAATACTGAGCTACTAAAGGGTTATGGCGTTCAAGCCATTGTCGCTTTTGAGCAGCGAGTTAAAAAAATGATCACGTTATAGGTAGAGAAAAGGCACTAAAGTTTCATTGTAGTGCCTTTTATTTGTATTACATAAGTACAATTTAGCTCGCATACAAATGATTAAATTCATTTTTATAATGTGAGGCGAATCAAATTGACATCCATTAAAGAACAACCCTTTTTGCCAATTATTATTCAATCGGGTCAGCATGCCTATGGGGTAGCCCGCTCTTTTTATGAAGCCTATCGCATCAAAAGTCTTGTCATTGAGCCAGCTAAAAAAGGGAGAACGATGCGCTCACTCTTTTTGGGAGGCTCTCAGGGAATTGCCACGCAAAATAGCGGTATTCTGGATTTTCAATATGTGGAACATTTAGATGATCCTAGCCGTTTTGTACAAGCGCTAGTCGCATTGGCCATGCAGTGCCAACAAAAGAAATTGATTTTATTAGTTTGTGACTGCTATTATGCAGAGCTTATCATTAAAAATAAAGAGCTGCTTGAAAAGTACTTTATTTTACCTTATATTGATCAGGCTTTACTAAAAATGGTGCAAACAAAGGAAAAGTTTTACCAGCTTTGTGATAAATATCAGTTAAAATACCCCAAAACCATGATCATCACAAAGGAACATCATGCAAATAGTGAACTCCCGATCCAGTATCCCATTATTATTAAACCTTCCAATGCCGTGACCTATACGAATAGTTCCTTTCCTGAGAAGAAAAAAATATTTTTAGTGCATGATGCAGACGAGATGCAGCACATCATTCGCAGTATTTATCGTTCTAGTTATCAAGATGCCTTAATCGTTCAAGAATTTATTCCAGGCGATGATTCCTATATACGTGTACTAGATGTATATGTAGGAAGGGATCAAAAAGTAAAGTTGATGTGTGTAAGCAACAAGCTACTTGAAGATCCATCTCCGCAAAATAAAGGTATTTCTTTAGCTGTCATGACGGACTATGATGAACAGCTAATGGAATCAATCCGCCATTTTTTAGAGGAAATTGGCTATACAGGTTTTGCTAATTTTGATATGAAATATGACGCTAGAGATGGGGAATATAAGCTATTTGAAATGAATTTGCGAGCAGGGGCTTCAAGCTACTATGTGACAGCGAGTGGTCATAATTTAATGCAGTATGTGGTGGATGATTATTTATTCCAGGTTAATCATGAGCGAACATATGTCCAGACGAAGCATGTATGGTCACTACTTCCTCCAAAAACATTATTTAAATACATGAAGAATGAAAAATTAAAAATTGAAGCAAAGCAATTAATGAAAGAAGGGCAATACACGAATGCATTACTGTATAAAGAAGATATGAATATAAAGCGTTGGATGAAGTTGAAATTGTATGATTCGTATTTACATGTAAAGTACAGCAAGTATTTTAATGAAAGCAATGGTTAGCATATGCAAACTGAAGGATTGCGCTTCAAAACAGGAGGATACAAAGCCCTAACGGAAGGATAGAACATCAAAGCGGATGGATAATTACGCCTATCTTCATATAATTAAGTCGAAACCACGACATTTGAGGCGCAAACCTTGTAGGAAGTATCAACTATTCAGTATAATAATAAAATGGGAATTCAAGTGCATGGATTTCGTTTGAAAGGAGTTACCTGATTGCGATGAATGAGGAACAACGCTTAGCTAATCAACAAGTCAATCAACCAAAAAAAGAAGACAAGCCTGAAAAGGATTATAGTAAATATTTTGAGAAGGTCTTTACGGCTCCTTCCTTAAAAGATGCTAAAAAACGTGGGAAAGAAGATGTCAAGTATCATAAGGATTTTAGCATTGCAGAAGAGTTCGCAGGAATGGGCAAAGATCGCACCTTCTATATTCGTACTTATGGCTGCCAAATGAATGAGCATGACACAGAAGTAATGGCTGGGATTTTTATGCAGCTGGGCTACACACCAACAGAGGTGATTGAAGAGGCTGACGTTGTCTTGCTAAATACATGTGCTATTCGTGAAAATGCAGAAAACAAAGTATTTGGAGAACTTGGTTTCCTGCTGAAATATAAACGAAAAAACCCTGAGATGCTAATCGGGGTTTGTGGCTGTATGTCGCAAGAGGAATCTGTTGTTAATAAAATTTTAAGAAGCTACCCACATGTCGATATGGTATTTGGTACACATAATATTCACCGTTTGCCGAACATTTTAAAAGAAGCTTACATGTCGAAGGAAATGGTGATAGAGGTTTGGTCTAAAGAAGGCGATGTCATTGAAAATCTGCCGAAAAAACGTCTTGGTTCCATTAAGGCTTGGGTTAATATTATGTATGGGTGCGATAAATTCTGTACGTATTGTATCGTTCCGTATACACGAGGTAAAGAGCGTAGTCGCCGACCAGAGGAAATCATTGCTGAAATACGTGAGCTAGCGGCAGCGGGCTACAAAGAAATTATGTTGCTGGGACAAAATGTCAACGCTTACGGCAAAGATTTTGAGGATATTGATTATCGTCTTGGTGATTTAATGGATGAATTAAGAAAGATTGATATTCCACGGATACGTTTTACAACGAGTCATCCACGTGACTTTGATGATTATTTAATCGAAGTTCTTGCAAAACGTGGCAACTTAGTGGAGCATATCCATTTACCAGTACAATCTGGCTCGAATGATGTCTTAAAAATTATGGCGCGTAAATATACACGCGAGCATTTCCTAGGTTTAGTGGACAGAATTAAAGCTGCCATACCTGAAGTAACATTAACAACAGATATTATCGTTGGCTATCCGAATGAAACAGAGGAGCAATTTGAGGAAACATTGTCCTTATACCGTGAAGTCGGCTTTGAGGCAGCGTTTACGTATATTTATTCTCCACGTGAAGGAACACCAGCTGCAAAAATGATCGACAATGTACCTGAAGAGGTGAAAAAAGAGCGTCTTCAACGTTTAAATGAAGTAGTGGGTGAATACTCACGCAAAGCATTAGAGCGTTTAAATGGTGAGGTTGTCGAAGTATTAGTTGAAGGTACAAGTAAACGACGCGACGATGTGCTAGCAGGCTATACGCGGAAAAATCGTTTAGTTAACTTTAAAGCACCAGCAGAAGTAATTGGTCAATTAGTAAAAGTAAAAATAACAGAGACTACATCTTATTCACTTACTGGTGAATTTTTGGAAGTCGTAAAAAATGAAAAGGTGGAAGCGTAAATGACACAAGTCTTATATACAAAAGAAGATTTAATTAAAAAATCACATGAAATTGCACATATGATTGCAAATACGCCAGAGGTTGAATTTTTCAAAAAGGCAGAAGCACAGATTAATGAAAATCAACAAGTACGTGAACGTATTGCAAGCTTAAAAAGCTTACAAAAACAAGCGGTTAATTTCCAACACTTAGGGAAAGAAAAAGCATTAAAAATGATTGAAGATAAAATTGCTAAAATCGAAGAAGAAATTAATGCTATCCCAGTTGTGCAACAATTTAAAGAATCACAAGGCGATGTGAATGATTTATTGCAACTGGTATCGAATACCATCGCGAATAATGTTACAAATGAAATTATTCGCTCAACTGGTGGCGATGTTCTTCGTGGTGAAACGGGTTCATACGTAGAAAATACTCAGCCAGGTAGTTGCTCCTAATAAACCCTTGGAAATCAAAGCTCGAATGACAGCATTCGAGCTTTTTTCATGTCTTCTTCTATTGAAGCATTCCCACGCTATAGCAGACCTCTCACGGAAAAAGATCTGGACGATACTTTTCATTCTCTAAAAATATATGTTCACCCAATGGGCGCTACCTGCATATGATGGAGTGAAAAGAGTCGAAGGAGGAATTGCGCTGAAACGTTTACGACAAATCGTGACGAAAGCAGTAGTTGCCAAAGGGAAGAAGAGAACGGAAGAACGTGTGACATTATCACCAACAAATAAACCGACAAGTATTTTAGGATGCTGGGTAATCAATCACACTTGCTCTGCAAAAAGAGTCGGGAAATTTGTAGAAGTAACAGGGAAATTTGATGTCAATGTGTGGTATGCCTATAGTAATCATTCGAAAACAGCTGTGTTTTCTGAAACGATTCACTATAAAGACAAAGTGAAGCTTCACTATCGAGAAGGTGAAATTAGCGTTGGTGATGACGTTCGTGTACGTGTGATACAAGAGCCAAATTGTATTGAAGCGATTATCTCTCCATGTGGTACGAAGTTTGAAATTGTAGTGGAACGTGAAGTAGTTGTGGAAGTAATGGGTGAAACAACAATTTGTATTAGTGTCCATCCACTAGACTATGAAGAAGATTGGAGCCTTAATGATGAAAGTTCATCTTCATCCTCATCAAGCTCTAGTTCCAGCTCATCTTCAAGTCCTGAAGGAGAAGGTAGGTATGTGTTAGAGTCTTCATCGTTTCCTGATGAACGACCAAGATAAGTTTAAAAAACATCATTTTTTGATACATGCGAAATGCTAGCATCTTAAAAAAGGTGAATGAAGCGTTTCGCATGTATCTTTTGTTATAATAAAAATATCTATAAGGCAAGAGCGAGGGAAATAGTGATATGACAACTTATACACCAATGATGCAACAGTATCTACAGGTAAAGGAAGATTACAAAGATGCCTTTTTATTTTTTAGATTAGGTGACTTTTATGAAATGTTTTTTGAGGATGCTATCAATGCCTCACAAATTTTAGAGATTACATTAACAAGCCGAGATGCAGGCGCAAAAGAGCGAATACCAATGTGCGGTGTGCCGCATCATTCGGCTAAAAATTATATTGAAACACTTGTGCAAAAAGGCTATAAAGTGGCCGTTTGTGAACAAACAGAAGATCCAAAGCAAGCAAAAGGTGTGGTCAAACGTGAAGTGGTTCGGCTTATCACACCAGGAACAATTATGGAAGGGAAGGCACTTGATGGTAAATCCAATCATTTTATTGGCGCGGCAGAGCAACTAGATGACACAACATTTGGCTACGCTTATTTAGATTTATCAACAGGTGAAGCAGTGGTGTCGTCTATTGAAGGCGATGAGAAAGCATTATTAATGCAAATGCAGGCTTATGGTATTCGAGAGCTTATTGTAACGGATAGTTTGCAGCTATTGTTAGCAGAGCATGCCGTCAATGCTGGTATCGTGCTTTCGATTGAAGTGAATGAAATGTCTATGGACAAAGCAGCAAGCTATTTAGAAGCTGTACCACAACCGTTACAAATTGCGTGTCTTCGCTTGTTAGCTTATATCGATCAAACGCAAATGCGATCTTTATCACATATTCAAGCATTCACGTTTAATGAAATCAAAAATTATTTACGTATTGATTCTAGCTCTAAGCGAAATTTAGAGCTTATTCAATCAATTCGTGGTGGAGATCAAAAAGGGACACTTTTATGGTTATTAGATGACACCGTGACAGCGATGGGTGGGCGAAAATTAAAACAATGGCTACACCAGCCGCTTGCCACACATTCAGCTATAGAAGCTAGACTAGCGATTGTTACGGATTTATTGGAAGAATATTTTGTACGAACAGAGCTTCAAGCATCCTTAAAACAAGTATATGATTTAGAGCGGTTGGCTGGTCGTGTTGCTTTTGGCAATGTGGGTGGACGAGATTTAGCCCAATTGCGTGATTCTTTACGTCAAGTGCCAGCTATTCAGCAACAGTTGATGGGGTCAAATAAAGAAACATTACAGCAATTAGGTGTGGAACTTGATACATGTACAGATGTCGAGGAACTGTTAGCAAAAGCGATTACAGATAATCCACCTATTACCATTAAAGAAGGGGATGTCATCCGTGATGGCTATAATGAACGCTTAGACGAACTTCGCTATGCTGCTCGTAATGGTAAGGATTGGATTGCCCAGCTTGAACAAGAAGAACGTGTGAAAACGGGTATTAAAAATTTAAAAATAGGCTATAATCGCATTTTTGGTTACTATATTGAAATTACAAAATCAAATATTCATTTAGCGGATTTAACACGCTATGAGCGCAAACAAACGCTGGCGAATGCGGAGCGCTATATTACACAGGAACTAAAAGAAAAAGAAGCATTGATTTTAAATGCTGAAGAAGAAAGCTTAACATTAGAGTACAACCTGTTTGTGGAAATTCGTGATGCATTAAAAGCTTATATTCCACGTGTCCAAGCACTGGCAGCAAGCATTAGTGAGTTAGATGTTTTACTAAGCTTTGCGAGCGTCTCAGAAAAATACCGTTTTACGAAACCAGAATTTCATGGTGGACGTGCCCTGAAAATTATAGAAGGACGCCATCCTGTAGTTGAAAAAATGTTGAATAAGCAAATGTATGTACCAAACGATTGTGTGCTAGAAGAGCAGAACAATATGATGCTTATTACAGGACCGAATATGTCTGGTAAAAGTACTTATATGCGTCAAGTAGCATTAATTGTTGTCATGGCACAAATGGGCTGCTATGTACCTGCTGAAAAAGCAAAATTGCCTATTACCGATCAAATTTTTACTCGAATTGGAGCGGCCGATGATTTAGCAGCAGGGCAATCTACATTTATGGTGGAGATGCTTGAATCACAACATGCTATTATGCATGCAACGAAAAATAGCTTGATGCTATTTGATGAAATTGGACGTGGAACATCAACCTATGATGGTATGAGTTTGGCACAATCGATGATGGAGTATATTCATGACAAAATTGGAGCAAATACGTTATTTTCTACGCACTATCATGAATTGACAGCACTTGAAAAGGATTTGCCACGCTTACAAAATGTGCATGTTTCGGCCACTGAAAAAAATGGTACGGTCGTTTTCCTGCATAAGGTGAAAAAAGGCGCGGCTGATAAATCCTATGGTATTCATGTGGCACAGCTTGCTCAATTACCAGAAGAAATTTTAGCTAGAGCACGTGTATTACTTGAGAACTTTGAGGCAGGGAAAGAGGTAGTTGCCGAAACACAGGTGATAGCTGAACAACCAGTGCAGATGTCTTTATTTGCAGAGGCAGAGCCACTTTCACCAGCCGAGGCAGAGGTGCTAAAGAAATTAGAAAAGGTAAATATTCTAGGTACATCACCAATGCAGGCGATGAATATTTTATATGAGCTACAGCAAGAGCTAGTGAACGCTAAAAAATAAAGGAGTGATACGTTAGTGGGAAACATACAAATTATGGACGAATGGCTATCCAATAAAATCGCAGCAGGAGAGGTAGTAGAAAGACCAGCTTCTGTTGTCAAAGAGCTAGTGGAAAATGCTATTGATGCTGGAAGTACGTCCATTGATGTTTTTTTACTAGAAGCGGGTCTCACTTCCATTCAAGTAATAGATAATGGTAGCGGTATGGATGAAGAGGATGCAGTAATATCATTCTCTCGTCATGCTACTAGTAAAATTCATCAAGAACATGATTTATTCCGTATTCGAACACTTGGCTTCCGTGGTGAGGCTTTAGCATCTATTGCCTCTGTTTCCAAAATGACATTGATTACATCAAATGGTGAATCTGGTACACATTTAGAGCTTGAAGGTGGACATATCCTCACTCATAAGCCTGGTCCGTTGCGCAAAGGGACTGATTTAACAGTATCACAGCTATTCTTTAATACACCCGCCCGCTTAAAATATATGAAAACCATTCAAACCGAACTTGGGCATACAATAGACCTGATGAATCGCCTCGCACTTGGTAACCCACAAATTGCATTCAGATTACTGCATAATGGTCAACAATTACTGCAAACAAATGGTCGAGGAGATGTACAACAAGTACTTGCTGCTATTTATGGTGTACATAATGCCAAGAAAATGGTGTCATTCCAAGGCGAGTCATATGATTATCGAATTTCTGGCTTTGTAACCTTACCAGAGGTAACACGTGCTTCTAAAAATTATATGTCCCTATTTGTCAATGGTCGCTGGGTCAAGCATTATTTAGTACAAAAGGCTATTGTCGATGCCTATCATACGTATTTACCTATTGAGCGTTTTCCAATAGTTGTTCTTTATATAGAGGGTGATCCCTACTTAACAGATGTGAATGTGCATCCTGCAAAACATCAAATTCGTTTAAGTAAAGAGCCTGAGCTTTTGAAGTTAATAGAAGAAACCATTCGTGAAAAGATACGCAACATTATTCGAGTCCCACAAATGGAGAAGAAAGAAAAAATCGTTAAACCAGTTACGGAGCAATTAAATATTTGGAAGCCTGCCCCTAAGATTAATGTGGAGAAAATGAATGCCATCGTAGAAAAACTTTATGATGTCCAAACCATTCAAGAAAACAATCGTGAACAGATAGTGGAGCCTATGCCTATTTCTACTGTTCAGGAGGAAAGTTGGCAGCCAACACCACAAATGGAGGCTGAAACAGTTGATGAAGTAACGATCGTTGCACATTCGGAAGTATTGGAAGAGGCACCTACGAAGGAACCTTTTCCTGAACTAGAAGTAGTAGGGCAAATCCATGGCACATACATTGTCGCGCAAATGGAGGATGGTTTTTACTTAATTGATCAGCATGCTGCACAGGAACGCATTAAATACGAATTTTTCCGTGAAAAAGTCGGTCAAGTCAATCCTCATGAACGTCAGGCATTATTGTTACCACTAACATTCCATTATGCAGCTGATGAGGCACTGATATTACGAGAGCACAAGCATGAGTTAGAAGCTGTAGGCGTATTCTTAGAGGAATTTGGACAGTCATCTTTCGTTGTGCGTGAGCATCCGAGCTGGTTCCCACAAGGGGAGGAACAGGAAATCATTGAGGATTTAATTGAACAGGTGCTGACAACTAAAAAGGCTGATATCAAAAAACTACGTGAGGCAGCAGCGATTATGATGAGCTGTAAGAAATCGATCAAAGCCAATCATTATTTAACAAAAGAACAAATGGAAATATTGCTACGAGATTTACGCAATGCAGATAATCCATTTACATGCCCACACGGACGTCCAGTGCTTATCCATTTTACATCATATGAAGTGGAAAAAATGTTCAAACGGGTTATGTAATGAAAAGGGGGAAAATGGATGGGCGAATTTATTTTAGCGATTGATCAAGGAACGACAAGTTCAAGAGCCATTTTATTTAATAAAAAAGGTGAAATTGTTCATGTCGCACAAAAGGAATTTCAACAAATTTTTCCAAAGGCTGGCTGGGTAGAGCATAATGCAAATGAAATATGGGGCTCTATTTTGTCCGTTATTGCAGCCGTATTGACCGAAAGTGGGCATGAAGCAAGTGAGGTTCATGCGATCGGTATTACCAATCAGCGCGAAACGACCGTTGTGTGGGATAAACACACAGGTCAGCCGATTTACAATGCGATTGTCTGGCAATCACGCCAAACACAGGACATAGTGAATGCCTTAAAAGAACAGGGGCATGAAGAACGTTTTCAGCAAAAGACAGGGCTACGCCTAGATGCTTATTTTTCAGCGACAAAAATTAAATGGATCTTAGATAATGTGGATGGCGCCCGTGAAAAGGCTAACAATGGAGATTTATTATTCGGCACGATTGATTCCTGGATAGTTTGGCGATTATCAAAGGGAAAGGCCCATGTGACCGATTACTCAAACGCAGCTCGAACTTTGCTCTACAATATTCACGAATTGCAGTGGGATGAGGAACTTTGCCAGCTTTTAGATATTCCGATGTCCATGCTCCCTGAAGTAAGGAATTCATCAGAAATATACACAGAAACGGCTCCAAGTATATTCTTTGGAGAAAGAATCCCGATTGCTGGTATTGCGGGTGATCAGCAAGCCGCACTTTTTGGTCAAACTTGCTTTACCAAAGGAATGGCGAAAAACACGTATGGCACAGGCTGCTTTATGCTATTAAATACTGGACAGCAGGCAGTGACATCTGAAAATGGTTTATTGACGACCATTGCTTGGGGAATAGATGGGACGGTGACCTATGCATTGGAAGGTAGTGTTTTTGTAGCAGGGTCAGCTATCCAATGGCTTCGGGATGGACTACGGATGATTCGTACAGCTGAGGATTCTGAAACCTATGCTAGAAAAGTAGACAATACGGATGGCGTCTATGTTGTCCCCGCCTTTGTTGGGCTCGGTACACCTTACTGGGATACTGATGCTCGTGGTGCCATTTTTGGCTTAACACGAGGAACATCAAAAGAACATTTTATTCGCGCAACACTTGAATCATTAGCCTATCAAACGAAAGATGTACTGGATGCAATGGAGGAAGCAGCGGGTACTCCGATTGAAGTACTCCGTGTAGATGGTGGAGCTGTCAAAAATCAATTTTTAATGCAGTTCCAAAGTGATGTTTTACAGCTACAAGTTGAACTAGCAAAACTGAATGAGTCGACAGCACTCGGTGCAGCCTATTTAGCGGGGCTCGCGACAAGCTTTTGGCCAAATCAAGAGGCTTTATCCACATTATGGGTGAGTGGGCAAACCTACCAACCTCACATGGATGAAGTGCAAGCCACAGCTCTGTACACTGGCTGGCAGAAGGCTGTAGAGGCAACACGAATTTTTAAATCATAGCTATTGGGGGAGAAAGGTATGTTTTCATTTGAGCAGCGACCAAAAATTTTATATTATCTAGAGCACTATAGCTTTGACGTATTAGTCATTGGTGGTGGTATTACAGGTGCAGGAATTGCATTAGATGCCGCATCAAGAGGCCTTTCTGTCGCATTAATTGATATGCAGGATTTTTCAGCTGGTACGTCGAGCCGATCAACCAAACTGATTCATGGTGGCCTGCGGTATTTAAAGCAATTTGACGTAGGAGTTGTAGCGGAAGTTGGGCGAGAGCGTGAAATCGTTTATGATAATGCGGTACATGTGACAACGCCTGAAAAAATGCTATTACCTTTATATAAAAAGGGTTCGCTTGGTCCATTCACAACATCTATGGCACTAAAGGTCTATGATCGCTTGGCGGGTGTCAAAAAACATGAACGTAGAACGATGTTAAACGCCCAAGAAACCCTAGCATTAGAACCTTTGCTTAATCAAGATGGATTGGTTGGTGGCGGCTACTATGTAGAATACCGTACAGATGATGCCCGTCTGACAATTGAAGTATTAAAAAAGGCTGCAGAATATGGAGCACTTTGCCTCAATTATGCAGAAATGACGGAATTTATCTACGACAAGAAAAAGCTTGTTGGCATTAAAGTGAAGGATCATGTAACGGGTAACATACTCGATGTCCATGCCGCACAAATTGTAAATGCGACAGGCCCTTGGGTTGATGACGTACGACAAAAAGATAAAGTAGCAGATAACAAGCAATTACGTCTGACAAAGGGCGTTCATATTGTCCTCAAACAGAAGGACTTTCCACTAAAGCAAGCTGTTTATTTTGATATTGTCGATGGACGCATGGCCTTTGCTATTCCTCGAGATGGTAAAACCTATGTAGGGACGACGGATACTGTTTTTGAGGGTAATCCTGTACATCCAGTGGCAACACAGCAAGATGTGGATTATTTAATTGAGGCAGCTAAAAAGGTCTTTCCAACAGCTACTATTACAAGAGAAACAATTGAATCCTCCTGGGCAGGCGTACGACCACTAATTTATGAAAAAGGCAAGGACCCATCTGAAATTTCAAGAAAAGATGAAATATGGACAGCGCCCAGTGGTTTAATGACGATTGCTGGTGGCAAACTCACAGGCTATCGCCAAATGGCTGAAACAATTGTCGATAAAATTGTGAAGGCACGTCGTTACAAGCATGCAAGTGCCTGTTTAACACGTGAGCTAGCACTTTCTGGCGCAAAAGGAATCAACGCTATTAATTTCCCTGATTATATTGCCTATAAAGCACGAGAAGGTGTACAATACGGCTTAAATTATGATGAAGCCAAACAGCTTGTACAAAAGTATGGCACGAATGTAGATGCCTTATTTGATCGTGTGAAATTTTTACATGAACATGGCAGTACAATGCCTCTTGCCCTACATGCTATGCTACTGTATGGCATAGAAGCCGAAATGATCTATACACCTAGCGACTTCTTTATTCGTCGTACGGGCTTATTATACTTTGATATTGAAGCAGTAAAGCTTTATAAGCAGCAAGTGATTCAGGTGATGCAACAACGCTTGAATTATACAGAGGAACAAAAAAATAGGTATATTGCTGAATTAGAGCAAGCCATTATCGATGCAACAAATTTTGTGAAAGAAGGGGAGTAAGGGATGGAGCGTTATATTCAAATGTCAGATGAACATTTTGTCTTCACTCGAACATTGGAGCCTTCAACGCCATGTATTGGACATATTCACATTTTGCATGGCATGGCAGAGCACAGTGGGCGCTATTTAACATTTGCGAAAACACTCAACGCAGCAGGCTATGTCGTGACGATGCACGATCATCGTGGACATGGTGAAACGGCAGCTTATAATGGAACATTAGGCTTCTTTGCTGAAGAAAACGGCTTTGAGCGTGTTGTAAAAGATGCTCATGAGGTGATCACACAATTACATGCATCGTACGCTGATGTACCATTAATTCTTTTTGGTCATAGTATGGGGTCTTTCATTACTAGACGCTATATTCAACTATACGGAGAACAAGTAAACAATGTTATTCTCTGTGGTACTGGAAATGTGACAGCCTTACATGCTGTTGGAAATATTTTAGCCAGAGCATTAGCAAAGGGGCTAGGGAAAGAAACTGAAAGTAAGCTGTTAAATCAACTGAGTTTTGGTAGCTTTAATAAACAATTTCCGAATCCAAAGACTGCCTATGACTGGTTATGTTCAGTTCAACAAGAGGTGCAAAAGTATATAGACGATCCCTATTGTGGCTTTATTCCAACGAATCAATTTTTTGTAGATTTAACAACGGGCTTTGCAACACTAAATCGTAAAAAAGAATTAGCAAGAGTAAGAAAAGATCTTCCTATTCTCTTGATAAGTGGCAGTAAAGATCCCGTCGGTGAACAGGGGCTAGGCGTTTACACAGTTGCTGAACAGTTAGCAGCGGTGGGCATAGAGGATGTAACGGTTTATTTATTCGAGGATAAACGACATGAAATTTTAAATGAAGACAATCAAGAAGCAGTCTTTCAAGTTTTAATACGGTGGTTAGAAAAATATGATAGAAATTAAATTACAGCAGGCAGAGGTCATAGCGATTGTGGGACCGACTGCCTCTGGTAAAACGGCTTTAAGCATTGAATTGGCAAAGAAATATAACGGTGAAGTCATTAATGGTGACTCCATGCAAATATATAAAGGGCTCGATATCGGGACAGCTAAAATTACGGAAGAAGAGATGGAGGGCATTCCTCATCATTTACTAAGTTTTTTAGAGCCGACAGCATCTTTTTCAGTGGCAGACTATCAAAAATTGGTACGCGCAAAGATTGCGGAAATTCAATCTCGTCAAAAATTACCTATTATAGTAGGAGGCTCAGGCTTATATGTACAAGCTGTCCTCTATGATTTCCAATTTACTGATGAAAAAGTAGATGAGCGAGCACGTAAAGCCTACTATGAGGAATTAGCAAAGCTTGGCCCTGAGGCAATGCATGACAAATTAAAACAACTAGACCCTCAAGCAGCGGAGACAATTCATCCAAATAATACACGACGTGTTATTCGTGCATTAGAAATGCTGGAATTAAGCGGTGTCTCGAAAGCAGCCGAAGCACAAAATCGAGGGGAAGTACCCCTTTATAAGCATGTTATTTTGGGACTAGGTCAAAATATGTCTCGTGAGGTGCTTTATGACCGCATTAACCGTCGTGTTGATTTGATGATGGAAAATGGCCTTTTGGAAGAGGTAAAGGGATTATGGCAGCAAAATATCCGAGGTGTGCAGTCTATACAAGCCATTGGGTATAAGGAATTATATGATTATTTGGATGGCAAATGTACCCTAGAAGCAGCCATTGATAGCTTAAAACAAAATTCCCGTCGCTATGCAAAAAGACAGCTTACTTATTTCCGCAATAAAATGGATATCCATTTTATTACACCAGATGACCGATTATAAGAATAAAGAAAAATTTCTAAAAATTACTAATTGATAAATTGGTAGAACGTGCTACTATAGGAATGAAGAGGTAGAAAGTTAGTAGGGAGGCTATTTGATGAAATCAATCAACTTGCAAGATACGTTCTTGAACCAACTACGAAAAAACAGTGTTTTTGTAACTGTATTTCTGTTAAACGGATTTCAGTTAAAAGGGACTGTGAAATCATATGATAATTTTACAGTTTTACTGCTGGATGCTGACAATAAGCAGCACCTAATCTACAAGCACGCCATTTCTACATTCGTTCCAGCAAAACAAATAGAATTTTTAGAGACAGAAGTATAAAAAGATTGTTAAACAGTTAGTGTTCTCCACACTGGCTGTTTTTTTTGCTACAAGCTATAATGATAGTGGAATTTGATATTTTGGAGGACAAAGTTAATGAAAACAATGGAAACAACACAATTATTAGATCTTTTAGATGCAAATGAGGACCTATATATTATTGATGTTCGTGAAGAAGATGAAGTAGCACACGGCATGATTCCAGGCGCTCAGCATATTGCACTTGGAACAATCCCTGAACGTTTAGAGGAATTAGATGTAGAAAAGCCATATATTATTGTGTGTAAGGCTGGTGCTCGTTCTGCCAACGCCTGTGCTTACTTAGAGGCACAAGGATTTGATGTAACAAACCTTGAAGGCGGCATGCTGGCTTATGATGGAGAATTAGAATTTAAATAAACCATGAAAAAAGAAAGAGCATATACTCTTTCTTTTTTTATGTTGTTGAAAAAAATCGTGTCACTAGCAGAAAAAGACCTTTTGGCAAGGTAAGGGGTTGATTTCCGATCTGCCAGCGTCCTTTCCAGGGGGCGTCCGAGGAGCTTTCCCTCACTAGCGTTCGCCCACAGGAAAGCAAGTAGCCTGCAACGGAAACCATTTTCACCTTTCACAAAAAAGCTATTGCTGGTTTTGTTTTTCTTATGCTTGTTTTTTCAGGGAGTCCATGATGAAATTAAAATTCTCCTCAAAATTTTTGTAGAGATGAACATTTTTTTGTCCCTGCACCTTTGAAGCATAGCTAGCAAAGTTTAGACCAGCGCCATAAATTTGTAGTGCTCCATTCGCCAAATCACCCTTTTGGAGAAGCTCAATGCCGTCTTTCAAGAAATTTTGACTCTCCTCGAAATGACACTCCGTAATGTATTTATCACCACTATGAAATAACTTTAAGTTTTCTAGTATTTTATTTGCTGTCTCTTCACTAATAGAAGCGTCGACATTTATTAGCAGTTGATTGATCGGTTTTACCAACTTGGCATAGAGGCTATCATGCGTTTCACAGGTTTCAGCACTGGCATTTCTTAATTCTTTTGCATTCATTTTATCTTCCCCTAACTTTTCATTGTTTTATTACTTGCTGAACCTTCCCCTAATTTTAATATTTTAAATCCTGAATTTTCAGAAATATGTTATGATTATAGTGAATGAAGGAGGGATTTTGTATGTTTCGATCCATAGCACCCCCAACAATGTCTTTGCAGTAGAATCTACTGTTTAGGCATTCGATAATAGCTTGCTCATTTCGATAGATTCTACTGTATAGGCTAAAACGATATACGTAGAAAGTAGGAATTTGTAATGAGCGGAAAATTAGCATTTGTATTGTCCATGATTATTTTTGGTGCTGTCGGTGTTTTTGCGAAGTTTATTCCTTTATCCTCAAGTGAAATTGCCTTTTGGATGAGTATCATTGGCGCTTGTTTTTTGTTGGCCATATTTGTTTATAAAAAGGAAAGCTTTTCGAGGATCACGATTGTCCAAAATAAATGGCCGTTAATGCTTTCAAGTTTAGCATTATGCGGTAATTGGATATTTTTATTTCAGGCTTATAAGGAAACGACCATTGCCAATGCAGCACTAAGTTATTATTTTGCGCCAGTACTGGTCATCTGTTTATCTCCTATTATTTTAAAAGAGACGTTAGTAGGGAGAAAAATAGTGTATGTTGCTGTAGCATTAATAGGCCTATTTTTGATTGTCCAAAGCCAAAACATGGAGAACAGTGGTCACTTTATCGGTATTGTCTATGGTTTGATCGCAGCATGCTTTTACACGGTACTAACCTTTACAAATAAACGTATTCGTGGTTTAAAAGAGCCCGAAAATACAATTATCCAACTCTCTTTAGCTGCATTTTTGCTCTGTCTCTATATTGTAGGGACTACGGGTTTTCAAGTGATGCAAATTAGTTTTGGGTTCGTTCTAGTATTGATAGTACTTGGTATTGTGCATGCAGGTGTGGGGTTCTTTTTGTTCTTTTTAGGCATGTCTCAGCTAAAAGGTCAAAGTATAGCCATTCTTAGCTATATTGATCCACTGACATCATTAGTACTCTCAACAATGATTATTGGTGAACAAATGACAGTCCTACAAATAATAGGGGCTGTTCTTCTATTAGGCTCAACATTACTAAGTGAATTGGAAAAGACATAAGCCACTTTATAGTGTTACTGTTTAGTTTTACAAGTTTACTTTTCACATATTGACAGGAAAAGTGAGCTGTCGTAGATTTAAAGTAGTTGAATAAAAGCAATAGGTGCCCAATAGGGAGAATAGGGAATAAAGTGAAAAGCTTTAGCGGACCCGCCACTGTATAAGGGAGTTTCATAGTGAATGCCACTAGCAAATTGCTGGGAAGGTGCTATGAGATGTTGAACTTGAGCCAGGAGACCTGCCTACATGCTTTAGAAGATATAGATGATGGAAAAGTCTGTAGTTTATTTGTCATGACAATAAACTACAGACTTTTTCTTTTTGTCTTAAAAAGAGAGGAGCAATTTCATGCAATTACTACAAGACACGATACAAAACATCCAAGGTGCTGACCTGAAGGTGATGGAGCAAGCTAGACAGCGTATAGATGCCCTATGTAAACCCCCTGGCAGTTTAGGAAAACTAGAGTCCATTGCAGTGCAGCTTTCTGGCATAACTGGACAATTATTTCCGGTGATTGATAAAAAAGTCATCATTGTTTGTGCAGCAGATCACGGTGTTTGTGAGGAAGGTGTAACCACGAATCCACAAGATGTGACGGTCTTTCAAACATTAAATTTTCCTAAGGGAGGTACAGGTGTTTGTGCGATTGCGGGCATTACCAATGCAAAGGTAGTAACAGTAGATGTTGGGGTAAAAGAAGATATTCCACTTGATGCAGGTGTCCTCATTCATAAAATTAAATATGGTACAGGTAACATGGCACAAGGTCCAGCTATGTCTAGAGAAGAGGCTATTCAATCCATTGAAGTAGGAATTCGTGTGGCAACAGAGGAAATCAGAAAAGGTGCCAATGTACTTGGTACAGGTGAAATGGGCATCGGTAATACAACACCGAGTGCAGCGATATTAGCTGTTCTAACTGACTGTGACCCAATTGAAGTAACAGGATTTGGAGCAGGAGTTGGTCAAGGTGGAATTGCCCATAAAGCGGCGATTATTGAAAAAGCAATTAGCTTAAATACGCCTAATCCTAAAGATGTCATCGATGTTCTAGCTAAGGTTGGCGGGTTAGAGATAGGGGCGATGATAGGCATTATACTTGGCGCTGCAGTCCATCGTAAACCTGTTGTCATTGATGGATTTATTTCAACTATTGCCGCGCTCATTGCTTATAAGCTCGAACCAAAAGTAAAAGATTATATTATTCCTTCCCATGCCTCAGAGGAACCAGGGGCTAAAATTGCCGCTGCATTACTTGGCATTGAACCAATGTTGTACATGAATATGCGTTTAGGTGAAGGCTCTGGTGCAGCCCTAGCCTTTCCCATTTTAGATGCAGCCTGCTCGATGATGAAAAATATGGTGACTTTAGAAGAATCAATGCAGTTGTTAAAAAGATAAAAACAATAAAACAGCCAATGACTTAATTTTTGGTCATTGGCTGAATGGTATTTATGCTCGATTTAACTTACGTAATGGCAAGCGCCACTTCATCATATAGGAAAGAATACGTAACGCTGTAATTACTGCGAATAAAATATAAAGGAAAATGTCCCCTGTAAAAACCTCAAATCCGATTATCAGCCCTGCGAGAGCTGCCCAAACACCATAAACTTCATCACGGAGAACTAATGGTTTTCGTCTAGCTAATAAATCTCGTACAATACCACCACCTGAACCTGTTAAAACTGCAGCTACAATGACCGCGCTAATTGGCATATCAAGCTTCACAGCATAGAGTGCCCCTTGAATAGCGAATGCTGATAAGCCAATGGCATCTGTGAAGTTACCCCAACGATGCCAATGCTGAATCAGATGATGTGGAAAAATAAAGAATATCGTAATTGCAGCCAGTGCAATTTGAAACATCATATCCTGCCCCCATAGTGTTGTGACAGGTAGTCCGATGAGTAAATTTCGAATTGCTCCACCACCAAAGGCCGTAACAATACCAAGTATATATACACCGAATAAATCGTATTCTTCTTCCATGGCAATGATTGCCCCAGAAATAGCAAAGGCAATTGTTCCTATAATACTAAAAACCTCCCAAGCCATCCCTTTCACCCCTTCTATCAATAAATAAACTTTTTTATAAGTTAAAAGACTTTTTTACGTAACAGAATCTATGAATTTAATAGCCAAAATCAGTCATTAAATACGCTTCTTGAAATAAGTCCGCACATTAGCTTAGCGTAAAATTCCGTTAGAAACAATAGGCAAGTTTTACAGGTGCACATACAAATTGATAAAATGTGATTAAAATAAAGAAAAACATTCGTCAAAAGCATTTATATACCAGTGTTTGGTTAGGGAATTCTAGAGTGATTGATGTCAATTTAGATAGTCAATAAATCTTACTGAATGAAATGCGGGACAATTGTGAAATGGAGAAGAAAGAATGACGTTTACATCAAATTTATCTACACAAACGCTATCCTTAGCGACAAAAATAGAGGAGCAAGTGCGGCCTTATCATGCCAAGGTAGAAGAAATGGCATTTTATAACCAGCAGAAGGTGCTAGCAGCATTTCGCAAGCATCAAGTGAGTGACTACCACTTACATCCATCTAACGGCTATGGCTATGATGATGAGGGACGGGATAATCTAGAACGTGTTTATGCGGAAGTATTTGGAGCAGAGGCAGCCATTGTTCGCCCCCAAATTATTTCAGGGACACATGCAATCACGCTTAGTCTATTCGGTGTTTTGCGTCCTGGTGATGAGCTGCTTTATATTTCTGGTCAGCCATATGATACATTGCAATCCATTGTTGATGGTGGTGATAAAGATACAGGCTCACTGAAAGATTATAAAATCGGTTATCGACATGTGGATTTACTAGATAACCAGGCCATTGATTGGTCAGGTGTAGAAGCGGCCATTACAGCACAAACAAAAATGATTGCCATTCAACGTTCAAAAGGCTATGCAACACGTCCATCCTTTACGATTGATGAAATTGCTGATATGTGTGCAAAGGTACGTAAATTAGCCCCTGAAGCTGTTATTTTTGTAGATAACTGCTATGGTGAGTTCGTAGAGGCGCAGGAACCTACAGAAGTTGGTGCTGACTTAATGGCTGGCTCGCTCATTAAAAATCCTGGTGGAGGATTGGCGAAAATTGGTGGCTATATTGCTGGCCTAGCAGATTTAGTGGAGAAATGTGCCTACCGCATGACATCTCCAGGTATAGGTGCAGAAGCGGGGGCCACATTAAATACACTAGGTGATTTTTATCAAGGATTTTTCCTAGCGCCACATGTTGTATCGCAAGCATTAAAAGGTGCGATCTTTACAGCTGCAATGCTGGAGGAAATCGGTATGAACACTTCTCCAAGCTATCATGCGAAACGTACAGATTTAATTCAATCTGTGTCTTTCCAAACAGCGCAGCAAATGATTGCCTTTTGTCGTGAAATACAAGCGAATTCACCAATCAATGCCCATTATGCTCCGGAACCAGCATATATGCCAGGTTATGAAGATGATGTCATCATGGCGGCTGGAACGTTTATTCAAGGTTCCAGCATTGAGCTGACAGCAGATGGCCCAATACGACCGCCATTTACTGCTTTTATCCAAGGTGGACTAACATATGAACACGTTAAATTTGCAATTTGTAGTGCGGTTCAAGCCATTCAAAAATCATAACAAGACAATAGATTAAGCCTAAATATGAATAGTTTTTTACAATTTTCTATCAGATTGAAAAAAATAGTACCAACCATGTTAGATAACCTTACATGGTTGGTTGACAGTGAAAAAATTTCGTTATATGATAAGCGGGTATTGGAGGAGGACTTAAATGAGTCGTGAAATTAGACGAACTATGCCGTTATTATCGATGAGTATTGTGATGCAATTAACAGAGCTTTCGGCAAGACAAATTCGTTATTATGAAGAACACCATTTAATTGAGCCGCACCGAACAGAAGGCAATCGACGTATGTTTTCACTAAATGATGTCGATACATTGCTTGAGGTTAAAGACTACTTAGAACAGGGTATGAATATGGCGAAGATTAAAAAAATATTTGCTAAAAAGAAAAATCCTGTTGCTACAACTGATGAACAAGATTTAAGTGATTCAGAATTACGCCAAATTATGCGCGAAGAAATGCGTCAAGCACAGCGCATGCAAAAATCATCCATCCGACGAGGGGATTTATCTCGATTCTATTAATAAATAGGGTAGGGTAAACATAAAAGCTAGACAAATTATAGGAGTGTGGAAAACTGTGGGTAAATACACAAAAGAGGACATTAAACGTCTCATCGAAGAAAAAAATGTAAGCTTTATTCGTTTACAATTTACAGATATTCTTGGCACAATCAAAAACGTTGAGATTCCTGTAAGTCAATTAGACAAAGCATTAGAAAATAAAATGATGTTTGATGGCTCATCTATTGAAGGTTTCGTTCGAATCGAAGAATCTGATATGTATTTATATCCTGATCTTGATACTTTCGTAGTATTCCCTTGGACTTCTGAAAAAGGGAAAGTGGCACGTCTCATCTGTGACGTATACACTGCGAAAGGCGAACCGTTTGCTGGTGACCCACGTAACAACCTAAAACGTATTCTTAAAAAAATGGAAGAAATGGGCTTCTCAAGCTTCAATTTAGGGCCTGAGCCAGAATTCTTCTTATTCAAATTAGATGCAAAAGGAGAGCCAACGTTAGAAGTAAATGACCATGGTGGCTACTTCGACTTAGCTCCAACAGATCTTGGTGAAAACTGCCGTCGTGATATCGTATTAGAGCTAGAAGAAATGGGCTTTGAAATTGAAGCATCACACCATGAGGTAGCTCCAGGACAACACGAAATCGACTTTAAATATGCTGATGCTGTTACTGCGTGTGATAACATCCAAACATTCAAATTAGTGGTTAAAACAATTGCTCGTAAACATGGCCTACACGCTACATTTATGCCAAAACCACTATTTGGTGAAGCAGGCTCTGGTATGCACTTTAACGTGTCACTATTTAAAGGCAAGGAAAATGCGTTCTATGATGAATCTACAGAATTAGGTCTTTCTGAAACAGCTATGCAATTCATGGCGGGTGTTCTTGCACACGTACAAGGTTTCACTGCTGTAACAAATCCAACAGTTAACTCTTATAAACGTCTAGTACCAGGTTATGAAGCACCTTGTTATGTAGCTTGGTCTGCACAAAACCGTTCACCATTAATTCGTATTCCATCAGCACGTGGACTTTCAACTCGTGTAGAAGTACGTTCTGTGGACCCTTCAGCAAACCCATATTTAGCAATGGCTGTTATTTTAGAGGCAGGTCTTGAAGGTATTCGTCAAAACTTAACGCCACCAGCAGCTATTAACCGCAATATCTATGTGATGTCTGAAGAAGAGCGTCAAGCAAATGGTATTGAAAACTTACCAGCAGCACTTGATGATGCACTAACATTACTTGCTAAAGATAAAGTAGCGCAAGCAGCTTTAGGTGAGCATATTTACGCAAACTTTAAAGAAGCAAAAGAAATCGAGTTCGATATGTACCGTACAACTGTCCATCAATGGGAACGCGATCAATATTTAAAAATGTATTAATCATAAAGATACCGAGTGCCTCATAAAGGTTACTCGGTTTTTTTGTCTAAACTTATTAGGAACGATGGGGTCGTGTGACAACCCCATCGTTATTTTATGATTAGCGCATATGTTTATGATGGTGTGGCATATGGCAAGGGTTAGGTGGCATACCGCACATTGTATGTGTTTCACAGCATTCGTTAACAACAGATTCTGTGCATGGGAAATAGTACTGATGATCAATCATATGTTTGTTCACCGTTGTAACGTGTGCTGGTTGAACATGGGGAACAACCGTATGGATATAATTTGTGCGAACATATTGCTCTGGTGGTAAAAACTGTGGTGGATCATATTGCATTGGCATCATTTGGGGCGGACAGCAGTGTGGACCTTTTGCCGGATGGCGTCTTCGTTGAAACATGTTATTACCTCCTGTTTTGATAAGTTGTAGTTCATTATTAAGATATGAGATATACGTCGATAGGGTCTATTTATTTGCCTATTAATGCATAGGTAAATCTAACAAGTAACTAAAATGCTAGAAAATCTTTAATCAACTTGCCTACGCCAGTGAGTGAAATGAAAGCATTCCATGTTGTTGAAAAAAGATGATGTCAACGACAAAAAAAGCAATTTTGCAAGGCGAGGGGGGTGATTTCCGTTCCGCTAGTGTCCTTTTCGTGGGCAATGATCTGCCTCCCCTCAACCATGTTGCAAATCATACTTACAGTAGTGAACAAAATAGCCCATTATTTCTACTTTTTAGAGAAAGGGAAGGCACATATTTTCAATGTGAAGAAGTAATGAGTCATAACAATCATCTATTTGCTTGTTTTCCAACACGATGATTAGGTTGAATAATAAACGTTCTTCCTAGCGTCATTCGCTCATTGTCTAGAGCAATCGAATTGGTTCAATGTCATGAATTTTTAATTTAAAATAAATTTTTATTAAAAAAGTATGTTTTTTGAAAAAATACATATTGTCAATAAAACAAACGTACAGTATACTCTTTAATTGATAATGATTATCGTTGTCGACTATTTCTTAGGAGGAAATGTATGCCAAAATTATCACTACAAAAAAAGAATTTTTTTGTACTTTTCACACTGCTATTAACCTTCGCGTTATTATTAGTGGGTTGTGGGGAGAAATCATCGAACTCCAGTAGTTCACAAGAAAATGACAAAGCAGAAGAAAGTAACACAGAATCAGAAGCTACTAGTCGCGAGATTACACATGCTATGGGTACTACAACGATTGAAGGAACACCTACAAAAATCGTTACACTATATCAAGGTGCTACAGATGTTGCAGTAGCAATGGGCATTAAGCCAGTTGGGGTAGTAGAATCTTGGGCTGAAGCGCCTGTTTATAATTATATGAAAAATGATCTTGATGGCGTTGCAATTGTGGGACAAGAAACACAACCAAACCTTGAAGAAATTGCAAAGCTAAAACCAGATTTAATTATTGCTTCTAAAGTACGTCATGAAGAAATCTATGATCAGTTATCACAGATTGCTCCAACCGTTGCTCATGAAACAGTTTTCGATTTCAAAGGAACAGCTGAAATGATGGGTCAAGCAATGAATCAAGAAGATAAGGTGAAAGAATTACTAGGCAATTGGGATACGCGAGTTGCTGATTTCCAAATAAAAATCAAAGAGAAACTTGGCGATAAATGGCCATTCCATGTTTCCGTTGTCAACTTCAGAGCAGACCATGCTCGTATTTATGTGACAGGGTATGCGGGTTCTATTTTATCTGAGCTTGGATTCCAAGGTCCTAAAAATTTAACAGATGATTCTTTAGAAATTGTGAAGCTAACTGATAAGGAAAGCATTACACAAATGAATGCGGATGTTATTTATATGTTTATGGAAAATGATGAAACAGTGAAAAAAACTTATGAAGATTGGACAAACCATCCACTATGGAAAGAGCTTGACGCAGTGAAAGCAAATCAAGTTTACCAAGTAGATGAAATCAATTGGAATCTAGCAGGTGGCATTATTAGTGCTAATTTAATGCTAGATGATATTTATGACAAGTTTGAATTAGAAAAATAGTGAATGAGGGATGGGCTGTTAAAAGTGTTAGAGAATACTTGAATAACAGCCCTCTCATTGTAGTGTTTGAGCATAATTGAAACCTACAGCTATATGCATAAGATAAATTGTGGATCAAGAAAGTTGGCATAAAATGAGAATTATTCTTTCTAGTACCCCGATGAAACAAATAGGCTTATTCATCAGTTGTTTGATCCTTTTGCTGGCATTTATAATCAGCATAGCTATTGGTCAAACGCCCATACCTTTCTCGTCAATCTATGATGCTTTTTTTCATTTTGATGCTGCTAATAAGGAGCATGTCATTATTCGAACATCTAGATTTACAAGAGCTGTGATCGCTACAGTAGTTGGCGCAAGCCTTGCCATTGCGGGGGCATTAATGCGAGCATTAACAAGAAATCCTTTAGCAGCTCCTGATATTTTAGGTATCAATGCAGGAGCCATATTTTTTATTGTCAGTGCCATTACTCTTTTTTCCATTCAATCTTTAATGAGCTATATGTGGATTGCCTTTTTAGGAGCAGGTGCAGCGGGAGCTATGGTATTTTTCCTAGGCTCATTAGGAAGAGATGGTTTAACACCGATTAAAATAGTATTAGCTGGTGCAGCGATTACAGCTCTATTTGTCTCGTTTACGCAGGGACTTTTAGTCATTGATGAACAAGGTTTACAAAGTGTCCTGTTTTGGTTAGCGGGTTCTGTATCGGGGCGTAGCATTGAAATGCTCATACCTGTCCTACCGTTTATTTTAGTGGTTACTGTTGTGGCAATATTTATGGGGCGTTCGATAAATATTTTACAATCAGGAGATGATATTGCCAAAGGATTAGGACAACGAACAATGATGACGAAAATCACATTAGGCATCATTATTATTATACTTGCAGGCAGCTCAGTAGCGGTTGCAGGTTCAATAGGCTTTATAGGCTTGATTGTCCCCCATATGGCGATCCATCTTGTTGGGACGGATTACCGCTGGATTATTCCGTATAGTGCGGTGTTGGGAGCGATATTGCTACTGTTGGCTGATATTGCGGCGAGGTATGTGATTATGCCATTAGAAATGCCGATAGGTGTCATGACGGCCTTAATCGGAGCTCCTTTCTTCATCTATATTGCACGAAAGGGGTTAGCAAAAAATGCCTAATTATGTAACAGTTCGAACGAAATCTAATCGTATCTCTTTTCAAATTGCTAAAAGAACAGGTTGGATACTACTACTATTAAGCTTATTATTAGTCATCATAACGATTCTGGGTTTATCTGCGGGTAGCGAATTTATCCATCCTTTTACAGTGGTGAAAGAATTATTGGGCTATGGCAATGGAGATTATGATTTTGTTTTACATACATTAAGGCTTCCACGCGTATTGATGGCATTATTAGTTGGTGCTGCGCTAGGAGTTGCCGGTTTAATATTACAAGGGATTATCCGTAATCCACTTGCTGCTCCAGATATTATCGGTGTAACGAGTGGTGCATCCATGGGGGCAATTATCTTTATCGTGTACTTTATGGGGTCAGTCAGCATTCAATTTTTACCGTTAGCTGCTATTTTAGGTGCAGGCATTGTCTCCTTTATCATTTATCTACTGTCATGGAGAAAAGGCGTCACACCTATACGTATGGTGCTTATTGGTATTGGGATTTCAGCCTTAGCAAAGGCCGTTGTGACGATGTTGCTTGTGATCAGTAATGTAGCCGCAACAACGAAGGCCTATTTATGGCTGACAGGTAGTTTGTATGGGGCGAATATGCAGGATGTCTATTTGCTATTACCATGGCTAGTTATTTTATTACCACTAACATTTATTTTAGCAAGAACGGTGAATGTGAAGGAATTAGGCGATGAAATAGCGATAGGGCTAGGTGTAAAAGTGCAAGTGTATCGTTTGCTTTTTCTACTCATTAGTGTGATGCTAGCTGGCTCTGCTGTCGCTTTTGCTGGTGGCATTGCCTTTGTTGGATTAGTGGCCCCTCATATGAGCAGAATGCTTGTAGGGCGTTCCTTTGCAGGGTTAATTCCTGTGACAGCTATTATAGGTGGAATCATTGTCATTGTAGCTGATATTGTGGCACGAACAGCCTTTTTACCAAAGGATTTACCAACAGGTGTCTTTACTGCTGCAATTGGCGCACCATTCTTTATTTATTTATTATTTAGAACGCGCAATCAATAAAGCTTCATGATAAAAAAGTTAAAAGCGTGAGAAGAAGGTGACAGGATTTTGAAAAATGTTTTAGAGGCACAAAATTTACATGTAAGCTATGGTGAAAATCTTATATTGGAAGATTTGAATCTTCAAATACCAAAAGGGAAAATTACGGTACTAGTAGGGGCCAACGGTTGTGGGAAATCTACGCTACTACGAACGTTTGCACGGCTACAAAAAGCGAAGTCGGGTGAAATTTTCTTAGATGATAATAAACTCGATGCCATTTCAACGAAAGAGGTGGCGAAACGTTTAGCTATTCTACCGCAGGGGCCTGTTGCGCCAGAAGGATTAACCGTTCAGCAATTGATTAAACAAGGTCGTTATCCGCATCAGAGCTGGTTAAAGCAATGGTCTACAGAGGATGAAAAAATTGTGAACAATGCACTTGAGGTAACGCAGATGACTGAATTTGCGGATCGACCAGTAGATGCATTATCAGGTGGTCAGCGGCAGCGTGTATGGATTGCCATGACATTGGCTCAAAAAACAGATCTTATTTTACTAGATGAACCTACAACTTATTTAGATATGGCTCACCAAGTAGAAATTTTAGATTTACTATTTGATTTAAATGAAAATGAAGGCCGTACAGTCGTTATGGTATTGCACGATTTAAACTTAGCCTGTCGCTATGCCCATCATATTGTGGCGGTGCGTAATAAACAGGTCTATGCGCAAGGCAAGCCAGAGGAAGTAGTGACAGCTGAGATGGTACAAGAAGTTTTTCGTATGGATTGTACCATTATTGAAGATCCAATATTTGGTACACCATTATGTGTTCCACATGGCAAGGGACGAACAGTTCAAACCAAGGAACTAGAGGAGGTAGGCATCAGTTGAGCTTAATACTGTCAGCTGAAGAATCATCCGTGCTACTACGAGATTATCGATTGACGATAGAGCCAGCAGTAGACGCTACTTATTCTATATGTGCCCAAAGTTTATTGGATACTGAACAAGCGCTAGATTATTTACAAAAAATTGCTCACTTCTTCCATTCGCCATCTACACTAGTTACGGCATCGTTATTTGCGAAGCGCTATAGCGTCTTAACGATGGCTTCAGCATTCTATGCTATGTCCAGATACGATAAAGGACTACAGTGTGGAATCGAAAATACATGGGTAGAAGCCGAATATGCGAAGCCATGGCTTCCAAATATTCGGCTAATCGATAGCACAGTGTCAATACCTACTGAAGACCGTGAAAAATGGCGTGATGAGGTTCTTAGAGAAATCTTTGCGAATAATTTAGCGAAGGTGTGGCAGTCATTAGCGAAAATAAGTAAAATCCCAAAATCAATCTTATGGGAAAACACAGCTATTTATGTGAATTGGCTCTATGAAACGAAAATAAGGGAAGGGGCCAGCGAGCAAGAAAAGGTTCGTATACAAGAGGATTATCACTATATTGTAAACCTAGCACCAGGCACCCTTTTTGGTGAAAGAAAAAATCCTTTGACGAACTATTGTGGGCCTAAAGTGACCATCAAAGAATCGGAGCAACCTGTACGCTTTAGAAAAACATGTTGTTTCTATTATCATACCTCTGATGAAGCAAATGATTATTGTATCTCCTGTCCAAAAATAAAAAGACAATCATAACCTCAACAAAATATTCTACCACTAAGAGTGAATAAACACTGATGAAGTCATATAAGTGTTTATTCACTTTTTCTATCTTTGTAAAATCTAGCATGCCAATAAAACTTCTTTATCAGAATGCTTTCTAAATGTGAACGTTAATCTATAACACATTGTCTTGACTATCAATACCTGCTAATAAATATGGGATTGCAGATTTGATAAATTCTTCGGGCTGTCTCTCCTGATGATTATTTTTCCATTCTATAGAAGCACCATAGATTCCCCAGCTTAATATAACCGCAGTCATTTTTAGCGCTTCGTTCTCAGTCGTTGCATGTTGTTTCAATAACATCTTGTAAAAAATAATTTCAAGCTGTTCTCTAATAATACGAGCAATCGTCTCTTCATAGCCTCTATGACACCGATTGGATAATGACTTTTGAAAATTAGTTATTGCTTTAAAGATAATAACGAAAGCTTCTTCATTAAGTTCATTATGTTGAAGGAAATCATCATTCAAATTAACTAACAAAACTTCTGATAATACCTTCTCTAACAAATCATATATATCTTCGAAATGATAATAAAAAGTCGCACGATTAATCATGGCCTCTGTCGTAATATCCTTAACCGTAATATCCTTGAATTCTTTTTTACTAGAAAGTTCAATGAAAGAATCCATAATTAATTTACGCGTACGTATAACGCGAAGGTCTGTCTTAGGTGAGGTCATTTTAGTGTCACTCCTTTTTTAAACAATTTCTTAAATGTGTTGTATAAACAACGCATCGAATAGATTATTGGTTTCTTGATGATTTTATTATGAATAAAATACAAGTGTAAGGCAAATGAGAGAGTAATATTTCTATGCTTAATTCAGGTAAGAAACGAGGAAAATAAAATGAAGAACAATCCTATGATTTGTGATTTAGAGACAGGTGTATGTGGAGTAGCTGGAGAGGAGGAATTCGGAATGATTGATTCTAATCAACCAAAGAAATCCGTTGAAGTATATTATGTAACTGATCCGATTTGCTCTCATTGTTGGGCGCTTGAGCCTGTTCTTCGCCGTTTTATCGAGCAGTACGGCCACTATTTTAACTTTCATACGATAATGGGAGGATTACTAGAAAAATGGGGTGATGGTCCAGTTGATCCTGCAAATGGAATATCAGGACCTGCCGATGTTGTGGGACACTGGAGAGAAGTTGGTGCATATTACCGCATGCCAATTGATGGAACAGTCATGATTGACAATCCAGTTCAATCATCCTACCCACCATCTCGAGTATTTAAAGTGATTCAAAAAAATCATCATGATGCTATAGCCTATGAATATTTGCGCAGAGCAAGAGAAGCACTATTCATATTCAATCAAAATATTGCAGAAAAATCCGTTATGATTGACATTGTAAATAAACTTGGTCTTGATGGAGAGGCCATTGTAAACGAATCACAACAAACAACCGGACAGCAGTTATTAAATGAAGATTTTGACCGTACAAGAAACCTAGGTGTTAGAGGGTTTCCAACTATTATTATGATGAATGAGGACAATAAAGGCTTAAAAATTGTTGGTGGGCGTCCATTTGTAAACTATGTGGATGGACTAAAACAGGTTCTCCATATCGAGGAACTGCAACCAAAACAACAGCCATCTCTTTTAAGCTTGCTCGAAAAAGAAAAGCTACTATTTTCGAAAGAAATTGAAGTCATGTATGATCTGGAAAAATCAGAGGTTACGTCTTATGTGAAAAAAGAGCTTTCATCAGATCAATATGAAATGAAGGAAATGCTTGGTGAATGTTATATTACGACTAAATAATAAGGAGAATGGCAATGACATACGTATTACAGGTGGATTTTAAAATGGATGGACCATTTGGAGAAGACATGGCAGAAGCATTTTCGGATCTAGCAAGAAGTATTAGTGAAGAGAAAGGACTTTTGTGGAAAATTTGGACGGAGAGCCCTGAAACAAACGAAGCAGGCGGAATCTACATGTTCGAAACAAAACACGCTGCTGAACAATATTTAGAAATGCATTCAAAAAGATTAGCTGAATTTGGAATCACAAATATCAACGCAAAGATCTTTGCTATCAATTCAAAACTGACTGAAATCACGAAAGGTCCAGTAAAACATTAAAAAATCGTTGATGCAATAATAGAATTGCTATCTAAATCAAGGAGTCTAATTTCTTATAAAGAAGTTAGGCTTTTATATATTATGGATGGTCAGTAAATGAAAAAACAATGGATATATAAATATTCAGAATATTGCGAGGTTGAACCAACTAGCGTGTAGCGTTTACAATAGTTTTATAACAGATTTATGTTATAAAAACATGAATAATTTGAGTGTTTTTCTGTTTAATGCTCCATACTTCAAAGCTTTTAAAAACGTTCTATAACAGAAGGAGGAATGAGGTAGTGAATGAAAACAACATATATTTGTTTGTATAGTAGTACAACGATGGACAAATAAATGCTTCTTATAAACACTATTCGAATTGTTGTAATGAAAAATACATAAATTATTGAGATTAATAGAGATGAGGCTTTATAAAAAATGAAAAAATATTCTGTTTCTACATATTTTTATTTCATTATTCCTTCTTTAATTGGTATCTTCCTATTTATGACCCCCATTTTAACGGTAGAGGGCTGGAAAGTGCCTATTGCCATTTTAGCCAATATTTTAGCGGGTAATGTGGCTCCAGTCATTAGTTATTTTACAATTATAATGTTTGCAATATCTGCAATTGGTGCACTTATAGCGAAATTTATACCTCGTAAAAATGCGAAAGAACCTAGTATTTTAGATACATTGTTTTATGTTAATTGGTTTTGGACAATTACTCGTTTTATCGGTTTAGTCTTTGCTTCAATGGTGGTCTTCAATTTTGGACCTTCTGCCATCAATAATGAAAATACGGGTGGACTCCTAATGGATCCAAATGGGGGACTTGTGACGTTTTTGTTTACCATTTTTTTGTTTGCAGGTTTTCTTTTACCATTTTTAACAAACTTCGGTTTACTTGAATTTTTCGGGACAATGATGGTGAAAATTATGCGACCTCTTTTTAAAAGTCCAGGACGTTCATCAATTGATGCTCTTACGTCATGGGTTGGCGATGGCACAATAGGTGTGTTAATGACAAGTAAACAATATGAGATGGGGAACTACACAAAAAAAGAAGCTGCGATTATTGCTACAAGTTTCTCGGTAGTGTCTATCACATTCTGTATCGTTGTATTGGATACGGTACATTTGGCACGCTATTTTATTCCTTATTATTTGACAGTAGTCCTTTGTGGAATTGTATTAGCCATTATTATGCCTCGAATCTATCCACTTGCGAAGAAGGAGGATACGTATATAGATGGGACACCAGTAGATTATTCACGTGAGAAATTACCTGAGGGCTATAATTCCGTCTCACATGGCTTAGAAAATGCACTTGCTATTGCGCATGCAAATCGTGATCCTCGAAAATTTTTAAAAGATGGCTCTAGAAACGTAATTGATTTATGGGTAGGTGTTGCGCCTATCGTTATGGCTTTTGGGACAATTGCCTTAATGCTTGCTGAATTTACAAGTATTTTTGCGATTTTAGGAAAGCCGTTTGAGCCAATTTTAACCGTACTTGGCTTGCCTGAAGCCGCTGAAGCAGCGCAAACAATGGTCGTTGGCTTTGCCGATATGTTTCTACCTTCTATTTTAGGTGCGGGCATTGAATCGGATGTTACTAGATTTGTCATTGCTGTTGTTTCTGTGTCACAGCTGATCTATATGTCTGAGGTAGGTGGACTTATTTTAGGTACAAAAATTCCATTGAAGTTTTTCGATTTAGTCGTCTTATTTATACTACGTACGCTCATTTCTCTTCCAATTGCCGCATTGGTAGGTCACTTACTTTTCTAACTAAAATGCCAAGTTTTAAATGGACTTGGCATTTTTCGTAAACGGATTGTGATTGGTTTTCTTTACACGTTTCCATAACAGAAGCATGTAGATAAAGAGCACAAAAATGATAAGATAGGCACTTAACATGGAGCCTTCCGTATTTCCCATAAAATTGAAAAAATTATTCAAGCCATGGAAAAGAATCGTCACGATAATCGATTGACCATCTAATACAAGCAATGCTAGAACAAAGCCAACTAAAAGGGCATAGATGATTTGAACAATCGTATCTTCTAGAGATTGACCACCTAGTAATTGTAGCGCATGTGTGATGCCAAACAATATACTAGAAACCCAGACAGCAGTGAATGTTCCTTTTGTTAATAGCATTCGTAGCATAATGCCTCTAAATACAGTCTCCTCTATAAACGCTACAATGAAGATTTGCATGATAAACATGACAATGAAATCACTAATAGATGTCATATTCAATCCTTTTGTACTCACTAAAATGATACATAAAATAATAAGGAGCGGTAAGGTGATGAAGAAATGATTCTTTTTAATAGGAAGAAAGAAATATTTTTGCCAGTTCTTTTTCATTCCTGTATAGATGAAGAGACCCAATGCGAATGGGATTAACAGTGCAAACTGTAGAAAAGGGCTTGTAGGTTGTTTAATGGAAACAAAGGCACCGTTTAAAACATAGAAAAATATGAGCAGAAACTCTAAGGCAATTATTTTCATCAGCACATTTTTGTTCATTCTATTACCTTCCTCCTATTCTGTATTTATACAGGATTCACAGAAACCTTTCGGATGCTAGCTGCAATAACTAAATAGAGTAAGATACTAAAAATAAACAGGCTACCTAAAATGCCTAATATGGATGATTGGGCTAAAAGCTCATACAACGGAGAATACCATTCAAAGATCACCATTAATATAGGAATCAATGCTAGTAAACCAATTAAGCTATAGCCACCAAGTATGCCTAAGCGATAAAAAACAACGTTAAGGAGAAGGCCAGAACTAAGACAAAATAGTAGTAAGACCGTATCCAATACTACGGTTTGTAAAAATGAATGGGTGATATCAAAAAATAGGATAGGGTGGATAATTATAATATCCTTGATATTGAATAGCGTAGAAACATAGGAAATGATTTGATGTGCACTCGCAATAATGAAGGCACCGATTAGACTCCAGCTAATGAAAAATAGTCCGACATATAACATATATTGCTGGCGACTTAATCCTAGCTTTAAAAAATAGGGTAAGGTTTTATTTAGAAGCTTTGTTGCCATCGTACTGTAAAAAATATAGACTGGAATCGAAATAGTCATAGCAAAAGATACATATTGACCAAAAAATGCATCTAAGAAAAATGACAAAAGCACGATAGAAAATAAAATGCTCCAAAAAATAATATTTTGCTTCTTATAGCTTTGAAATAAGATATAAAAACTACCTCTCATTGTGTTCATCGCCCAAACCTCACTTTCTGTTTACTTAAATAGACAAGCATATCTTGAAGAGAAACAGATTCAATCGAGATGTTTTGACCTTCTATGGATTGACCATTTGCAAAAACAACAGCTGTCATTTCTTGCATAAATGTATGCTGATAGATTACTTGTAAATCGCCAATTGCTACAGCAACATCTGAGGCATTGCCTTTTACAGCCACAATATGCTCTCGCCATTCATCAGTGGTCTTTTGGAGCAAAAGCTCGCCCTCATGTAGAATAAAAATTTCCTCAAATAGCTCGCTCGCCTCATCGATTAAATGTGTGGATAAAATAAATAATCGAGGATTTTCTGTTTGCTGCTCAATTAACAAATCATAAAACATATTACGTGCAGCTACATCTAAACCGATATACGGTTCATCAAAGATAGTAATGGATGCACAACTCGCAAAGCCCGTAATAATTCCAAGTGCAGATACCATTCCTTTTGAAAGATTCCGCACTTTATCTTTTGGATTCAGGGCAAATACTTGGAGCAGTTCCTGTGCTAGCTCTTCATCCCATTTTGGATAAAAGAAGCGATTGGCCTTTAATGTTTGGGCAATGGTCATTTCTTCTTGAAAATTGCCACTTTCAGCGATAAAGCAAATATCACGTAATGTAGAAGGGGCATTGAAAACATTTTCTCCGTTAACTAAAATTTCACCACTTGTTGTAGTGATGAGTCCTGATAATAGATTTAAAAAAGTTGTTTTACCAGCTCCGTTATGGCCTAAAAAGCCAATAATTTTTGGACCCTCCATAGTGAAAGTGACATTTTTCAAAGCTGATTTATGTTTATAGCATTTCGTGACATTGTTCACATTGATTTTCATTCATGATCCCCCTTGTAGTAGTTGTTGTAACTCTTCATCTGAAATGCCTAGACGTCTCGCTTCTTTTTTCAATGGTTCAATATGTTGCTGGAAGAAGTTTTCTTTACGCTCAGTAATTAAAATATCTTTGGCGCCCTCATGTACAAACATGCCGACACCCCTCTTTTTATAAATGACACCCTTATCCACTAATTCATTCACGCCTTTCCCAGCAGTTGCAGGATTAATCTGATATTCTTTGGCAAAGTCATTCGTAGATGGAATGCGATCTTCAGGCTGTAGCTGTCCATCTAGAATGGCATCTTCTATTCTTTCGCGAATTTGTTGGAAAATGGGCTTTTCGTTATTTAAAGAATGAATCACAATCCACCTCACTTGTTAGTTGGTTAATTACTTGTGTAACTAACCATATAACTTATGGCGTCAACTGTCAATCACTTGGCAAAAAAATTCTGTACACAATCATCAAAAAAGCCTTCTCATTCTTGAGAGGGCTTTTGATGAGATTTTCCTATCAGATAGGCACTGAAAGGAATAAAAGAAATGATTTTGATGAGCAACATACAGACAAGTAAACTGGATAAAAAAAGAGAAGTGACTTGAAGGAAGGGAGTGGGTAGTAATGCGCTATAGGGTGCTATATATTCTTGAATTAGCCAGTGAATTAAAAAGATCCCAAAGGAATAGCGACTTAAAATAGGGATAAAAGGGAGTTTGGGCAAAATTTGTGCAAATGCTAGGATGCAAAACGTCATCGCCAATACGAATAGCATCATATCAATTCTTCTTGATGTAATCTGTTGGGCACCTAAATAATAATTTGTATATAAAATCGCCATTGCAAGTAGGACAGCTAGCACTGTGAAAAATTTATATCGGACGAGATAGTGGGCGATTTTTTCATAATGACTTCCCATCATATAGGCTAGTGCAAAATAAGGGAGCCAGCCTACAAAAAGTAGGCGCATAAAATGTTCATTCTGGATGAAATAATCTATCTTTACATTTGCCAGTGTCATATAGAAAATACCAAGCAAAAACATAATAGGCGTGAACCAGATACTAGATAGCTGAAATTTTTTGACTAAAAAAAAGAGTATATAGAGCTGAAAGATAGTCATGACAAACCAACCCGAAAAATCTCCTAACACAATATGACGATATAATGCATCCCAAAAGCTTTCATCATAATGAAAGGCTGCGTTAGCGGCATATAAAATGCCAGCTGCTACAAACGGTATGACAATAAACTGAAAACGACGCCATAAAAAATGGGGAGGAAGCTGGTGTTGATAGCGTTTCGCTAATATTAAAATGGATAATAAGATAAAAGTCGGTGTAGCGAAACATAACAATAATCTAAAAAACTGGTAGTATGGCTGTTCTATATAGCCATTCATAATTTCAATATTGGTTGTAGCATGTAATAACACAATACTTAAGCAAGCCATTACCCTTACTGCGTTCCACTCATACACCATCTCCATCACCCTCATTTTCAGTAAATTGGTGGACATCTCGCTACAGCGATGCAACCTAACTAAATATATGAACATGTCATTCATGATAAAACCTGTCTTTCTTTCAACGTCTGAAAATAGTTTGCATCACAAAATATTATTAAAAAATCCTAGTAACATGGCGAGAGTTCCATTTTTGCATATGTGTCACATAACCATTATGCATATACTGTGGCAAGAGGGGGGGAGGTGAGCTTTTATGAGAATCAATTGGAAGGTTCGTCTTCAACATATTCCATTTTTACTAGGGCTATTTTCATTGCTACTCCTACTCGCACAACAAGTAGCAGCGATTTTTGGCTATGATTTTACAGGGGTGATGAGTGAGCAAATGTCATCTATTTTAAATACAGTTTTATCCATTCTTGTGTTAATGGGTGTCATTGTAGATCCAACCACACGGGGCACCAGTGATAGTGAGCGTGCCTTAATGTATCGGAGACCGAGATAAAATAAACAAAAAGTGTAATTTTACAATAAGGATAAATATGTTATACTGTTAGAAAATTGATAAAGTGGGGAGGATGATTGAATGTCTGTTGAATTGGAGCGAAGAATTGCTAAGCTCGAGGAGGAAATGGCAGATTTACGTCAGGAGTTGTCTTTATTAAAAGGCTCACAAAGCGCTGAAAAAATAAATACTCTTGATGCCAGACAGTCGATGATCAAGCAATCAGAACCAATAAAACCAAAACCAGTACTGGAGTCGAAGCCTATCCCGACTAAAGTAACGGAAAAAGAAGTGCAACCACAGCCATCGATGGAGGAACGTGTTATGTGGGCACTTCCAAAAGTATTCATGGTTATTTTAGTAATGGGCGTACTTTGGGGTCTAAAACTTGTAAGTGATTATGGTTATTTATCGAATGGCGTGAAAATCATCCTTGCCTATGCACTATCGGTAGGGTTAGCGGTTATAGCCTATGCACTAGAACGTAGAAAAGTAGGCTCAACGGCGATAACGATCTCTTTATACGGTGGGGCATTTATTGTTGGTATTTTAACAACTGCAGCGAGTGCCATTTTATACGAAATCATTGGTCTTACCCCAGCACTAGGCATTACGCTACTTTATATAGCCTATGGTATCGCCATTAGCTATATGAAGAAAAATGAAGCACTAACTGTTTTTGTTGCCTTTACATCATTATTACTGCCTTATTTACTAGAATATATGGATTTTAGTGCCGTCATTATCTTACTATTTGTGATCGTCTTGTTTGCTGCATTGCAATGGGTCATTTATCAGCACAAGCAAAAGCTAGCCCTTTATATTGCCACATTCTTTTCGGTGCTAGCGGTGAGCGTTGTAGCGTTTATGAATAGTGATCAGCAAGTAGTTTTCGCACTTGGTTTGATTGCAATTTTAGCAATCTTTTATGCAATTTGGTGCCTACTGTATAATGCACAATCAAAATGGAAGCCTCTTCACATCGGCGTCCAATTTTCTTTAGGCTCATTTAGTTTATTACTGCTGAACCTGATCATCCGTTCACTTGAGAATGGTGAAATGCTACTCCTTATCTTAATGGTTTTATTTGGAGCACTAGCGTTTTATAGCTATCGCCAAAAATGGCAGGAAGTATTGGATAGTGCTGTGACACTTGCGTTTATCACCTTCTGCAATATGATACTGCTATTGAACATACCGAATAAAGTGGATGATTTATTGTATCCACTCATCGCATTTGCAGGTGTGATGATGAGTTTAAGAATACGTGCAAGTATGATGAAGGTCGTCACTTCGCTTTCTCTTGTGATGACATTTACACTAAACTTCTTCTTTCATGAACCAAGTCCATTTTTCAGCATAGATCATTTAAGCTTGTTTATGCCAATCATCTATTTCATCATTATTTATTTATATGCAAGACGTCCAAAAGAGACACTCTCACCTTTTGAAAAGGTCATGAAGGATTTGTATGTAATCGATATTTTAGCAGTGGTCACAACTGGCTATTTCTTAGCCTATATTAGCAAACTAGATACCGTTTATTTTGCAGCAACAAATGACATTCCATACATGGTGTGTATCGTATTAGCTGCCTTATTTACTGGCTCTCTATTTGTAGAGGAAACCTATAAAGGACGTGCTTTAACGCCAGTTCTCGGTGCATTTTTCCTACTAGTCTCCTTGATGATCGGCACTAGACTGACAATGTTGGAAAGCTTCAATAGTATTACTAGATTAATTTATATAGCAGTCATTGTAGCAATCATCGTGGATGTGCTTGTAAAAGGAATTATTTATCGATTGTACGAGGATCGTCTAGGGAAATATGTGGACGCCATTGTAAGCGGTGGTGTCGTGCTCACGATGATTTCCATATGGGGGCTAATCCATCAATTCACGTATAACAACGTCCTTGATTGGAAGCTAAGTATCGCCCTTGCAACCATTACATTATTCTTAACAGCCAGTGTTTCACTATGGATTAGTTCCACACATCATTTAAAAACACTGCGCACAACCGGCTTTATTATTTTAGTCATCGCATTTATTAAGCTAATTTTCTTTGACTTATCTGCCCTTGATTTATTGATTAGAGCTGTTCTATTTATTACCATTGGTGGTATTGGGATGCTGTTGTCGGGTAGGTTGTTGAGGAAAAAGGAGTAAAATAAATGGATATGGTTGTCAGTATAAGGTAGCCATCAAATACAAAACACCAAAGCGTATACCATTTATTGTAAAGATGTTAATAGGAAAGATGAAAAAACAGCCAAATGAGAGTTGGATTTCTCATTGGCTGTTTTCAATTGTCTAGAAAATCATAAAGATTCGCATTATGAATTATTTTCGTTGTTGTATATCAAATTATTAGTTTTCTATAATAGAGCCTTCTTCAAGAGGTAATCTTTCACCATCAGGATTAGGTAATTCTTCGAAATCATCCGATGGTCCTACACCCGGTGGAAGAGGAGGTAAATTAGAGCCCTTGTAAATTCTACCATTACCAGTAAAATTTATAGAGTCAGCTACAACTGAACCTCTAATAGAAGCACTCCCGTCAATAATTAACTCAGCATTTGGTGCAATAACATATTGACCTGTAGAAGGTGTATTCCCAGAAAAAGTGATTTTGCTTCCTCCTGAAATAATATTACCATACACTTTAGAACTCCCACCCAATGACATATTAGCACTTTGGTTAAATAATGTTGCATAAAATGGGGTAGAACCCTCTAAGGTAAATTGAGGTGACCCTACGTAATAGAAATTTACTTTTGAAGGGTTACTAGTATTTTGATTGAAACCTTTACCATTGTCCGAGTTAAGAGCAGTGAATTTCTTAACATATAAATTTAATTTTCCATTTCCTGTAACATTTATTGTTCCATAGTTCACATCAAAATCATCTACTAATAAATTTACTTCACTGTCTACATTTATAGTAATTGTTCGATTGGAAGTAATTCTTATTTGTGATAAGTGTGTATCTGATGTTAAATTGAATGTTACATTATTTTTCAAAGAGTTGTCAGTTGAAAGTACGCCATTAGAAACTAAATCTACTCCATTAGGTAGTGTATATTTTGATAGTAATGGAAGTACTGATAACTGATTTGTTTTATCCGTTGTACTTTTCCAAAAATCATTAGGCAAAAAACTCTTTGGATCAATTGCAAGTGGTGGCGATATTACTTTAGGAAAGTGTGGTGCATAAAGTCGATGACTCTCATCTACTGGTATTATGGATTGTCTTGAACTATCCATATTAATAGTTGGTGGCATTTGTCCATTTTCAGTAAGAATTTTCCCAGACCAGTTCTTAAAAATAATATCCCCATATCTTAAAGATGTATCCCCGTGAATTTCGCCACTACTATTAAAAATAATATCTCCAGATGTGAGAACGGTATGGTTTTCCCAGCCTCCAGGTACAGGAGGTGGAGGATCATTTTTACTGCAATCTTCCTCCTCCTCATCGCACTCCTCATCACCTAAATTCATATATAGGGAAGGTCTAAGTTTGATTTCTTGGTCAACTACACGCTCCTTAGCAGAATCAATTATCCCAGTCGAAATGATTTTGACTTTAAAGTCTACACTTGTTGGTTGTAGCTCAATAGATGCTACTTTACCTGTAGAGATAGTAAACGATGTGTCAGAAAAATATCCCTCATCAATTGCTTTATCAAATTCTTTTTTTAGCACCACATCTACATAATGCTGCATTGCCATTTGCTTTGTTAACTTTGGTAATTTATTAGCTTTACGATAAATATTTTGATCAGTAATCCAGTTCGTCATTTCTTGAATTGCGTCATCTTCAATTTTTCTTAATTTAAATTTTACTTCTTCTTTAGCTAAATTAACCCCCGCCTCAGCAATATAAAACACTGCCTGATCTTTCCGCTCATAGTCAACTTGTTTTAGACTGTTAGAAGAGACACTGAGTAATGAAATACCAAGGATTGAAATAATCACAACTAAAAATAACGCAAGTGCAAGCGCTGAACCTCGTTGATTTTTAATTTGTTTACTCATTATTTTCCTCTCCTTTGGGTAATATCTGTTGTAACTGTTTGACCATCTTCACTTATAATTTCAATGGTGCCTCCGCGGATCGTAAATTTGGATATTCCAGATGCTATGACTTCTTCATTACCATTTGAATTTCGAATAATTTGGTTATTTTCTAATCTATAAGTTGATACAATTTCTTCACCTAACAGTAATGTGTGTAGTTCTGTCGGAGGGTCTGTTGTTTTAAGGACATCGCTCTTCCGAAAATCCTTCGTAATTACTTTTAATGCAAAGGATATATCCTTAATATCACGATTATGTGTACTTTGCTCGAGTTGTTGCTTCGTAGCAGATGTTACAATACTAATACTCAGCATTGATACGATGGCAAGAATAACAACGACTGTAAGCACCTCGAATAATGTAAGACCTTTGCTATTTCGTAGCCATTGCATCTTATTTTACACCTCCTAGTATATATACATTTTCCATAGTTGCTTTGCTATTTGTACTGTTTTCAATAACTTCTAGGTGCACATAAACCGCATTTTTATAAGTGTCATTTTCAGGAAATGTTTCTAATGTTAAATTGTAAGTAAAACGATCTTCTTCATGTGGTAGATATTTATACACTTGATTAGTCGGTAGAGAAGACAAGGACGTTCCAGGGTTCTCTTCATCCAATGTATAGCCCCCTGCTAAATCATCATAAGAATCAGCCCCTCCAGACGAATTATAAATCTCCTCCATTTTTTTTTGTGCCGCATAAGTAGCATCCATAATATCATTTGACTTGTGCGTTGTTTTATTTGACTGAACGAGCAAGCCAAAAAATGAAATTAACACAATGCCTATTATTAAAAGGGCGGCAACAACTTCGATCAAAGTCATGCCTTGATTGTTTTTCAGGTATTTTATCAAATCAATTCCCTCCCTATTATAACTATTGATATATCAATAGTTTGATCTGTTTTGAGTATCCGAAAAATATCTTTTACATCTATATCTTATTCTATTTTGTTTTATTGATTTCATTGCCCTCTCCTATATAATGAGGACTTCTCAGAGCAATACTTTATCAGCCGTTTGAAAACTAACAAATCTTTCATCATTGGGTGTTCATAAACATAGATTTTATGTAAGGTATGTAAAACCTCCTAAATGTCATGGTTTTTTTTAATGCTAAAGATATAGTTAACTTTAATTTATTATAAAATAAAATTTTCTGCCTATGTAAGTACATTCATAAAGATGATGAATTATAAGTAGTTGATTAAGGCTATTATAACAAAATCCAAATATGTATTGAATGAAATTTAAGATTATGCATAGTTCTTTGTGACTAATCATTGAATTATTTTTGAATTTTCATATGAATTATCTAATCAAAATCGGAACAAAGTTGCATTTTGGTAGTGTCAGAATACCATAGTTGTAGTATCATTTGTATATAAATAGAAAAACCACTAAGTAAAATAAAGGATGATGTGGATGAAAACATACATAAAAATAATTAGCTTGTTTTTGGTAATTGTTCTAATTGTGGGATTTTTTGTTCCATCATTTGTGCTAAATGACACAGTTTTTGCTAAAGAAGGTCCCGAATCTTCAACCATTGGAGGTATTGAGATCAATGATGTGAAAACATCAGATTTAGCCACAACTTTACAAAATGCAATCTCAGAATGGCAAGGTGCGGAAATAGAAATTGTTAGTGATGGCATTTCCAAAACTATCGACCCGAAACAATTTGTTTTTGATACATCAGCAGCTATTGCTCAGTACGAAATGCTGACAAAAAAACCTTGGTATGCATTTTGGCAAAAAGAGAAAATTGTTCATATTCCCATTCCTGTTACCGTTAATGAAGTAATTACACAGCAAATAGATGAAGCAGGTATTTGGGATACAGATAAAACACTTCAGAAATTAATCTTACAGGCCAGCTATTTGAAGGAGCATAAGGTTGAAGCCGTTATCAATGAAGATTCCATGCAAACCGAGGAAAGGATTGCCTTTCAGATTGCCGAGCTACCAGCAAATAGTCAAGGGGTAGCGAAAATCATTCCGTTATTAAATGATGTCAATCTAGTACCAAATCAATCGATCTCGTTGCTTTCACTATTAGGTGAACAGGCTGGGGTTGTCAATGATGCAGGTTTAGATTTTGTCGCGTCCATGCTATATAGTGTCATTCTTCAAACGGATTACGAAATTCTTGAAAGACATTCTCAGGAAATCAATCCAAGCTATTTACAGCAGGGAATTGAAGCGGATATCAATGCAGCATTAGTAAAAGACTTACAATTTATAAATCGTTCCGAACAGCTTGGTAAAATGAAAGCATCTATGGAAGGTAATCAATTAAAGATAGAAGTTTTTGCAGCAGCGAAAGAAAAGGACATTACAGTTCGCGTCAGCAAGGATAAAATCGTGAAGCCACGAATTATTTATCGCTATTCGGAGGATTTAAAAGCTGGACAAGAACGAGTGGAGCAAGAGGGTAAAGAGGGTTCAAGAGTGGAAGTGTATCGTTCCATTGTAGAGAACGGAGCAACAGAAGAACAATTCATTAGTAGAGATTATTATGCACCTCAAAATCGAATTGTTACGCGTTCATCGCAGGAGCCTGTTACGATCACAACACCTACTCAAAACGTAGGGGCAGGAACATCAGATCCTGATTTAGAAGTGGATTTAGATGGGAATGGCTTGCCTGACATGAAACCTTCAACACCAGAGGAAACAAAGCAAGAAGATGGACCAGAAATTGTCTATGGCTACTATGACAAGGGTGGCAATTTTGTACAAACAAGTCCATAACGATTGGAGGTATGTTTATGGCAATGAAGCCAGGGCGTAAACGTTTAGGGGATTTACTGGTTGAATCAGGTGTTATCACAGCTGACCAGCTAGAGTACGCATTAACTACTAAGATGAAAAATGAGAAGCTTGGAGATTTCCTTATTAAAGAAAACTTCCTAACAGAGCAGCAGCTTATTGAGGTCTTAGAATTCCAGCTGGGTATTCCTCATATTAGCTTGAATCAGTTTTCAATTAGTCCCGAATTATTACAGCTAATTCCTGCGGAGCTGGCAAAGCGGACAAATATTATGCCGATTCGCAAAGAAAAAAATAAATTGTTTATTGCAATGGAAGACCCGATGGATTATTTCGCCATTGAGGAAGTTCGCATGACGACGGGCTGTCAAATCGAGACAAGTATTGCAGCAAAAGATGATTTATATCGAACGATAACAAAGTACTATGATTTACAGGAATCAATGGATGCGGCCATGTTGGATTTAGCTGCGACTAGTACGGAAACACAAGAAGAAATTGAAAATGAGGATTCACCTATTGTTCGTTTAGTGAATCAAATTATTGCCAATGGTGTCGCACAGCGCGCAAGTGATATCCATTTTGATCCACAAGAAACAGAGCTTCGTGTCCGCTATCGAGTAGATGGAGTGCTTCGTACTGAACGATCCTTGCCCAAGCATATGCAAAATGTCGTATTGGCTCGTATTAAAATTATGGGTAATTTAAATATTACAGAAAATCGTATCCCACAGGATGGACGTATTAAAACCAATGTTAATTTTAGACCTGTCGATATCCGTTTAGCCACATTACCAACAGTCTATGGTGAAAAGGTTGTTATGCGTATTTTAGATTTAACCAATTCAGCCAATGATATTGACAAATTAGGCTTTAGTGCAAGTAATGAGGCACTTTTTAGGAAAATGATAGCCCATCCAAACGGTATGATGTTGATTACTGGTCCAACAGGCTCAGGGAAGTCCTCTACTTTATATGCGGCACTTTCTCATTTAAATGAAGAAGGCGTCAATATTATTACGGTTGAGGACCCAGTGGAATATCAATTAGATGGTATCAACCAAATCCAAGTAAAAGAGGAAGTCGGTTTAACATTTGCGGTAGGTTTACGATCAATTTTACGACAGGACCCTGACATTGTGATGGTGGGGGAAATTCGTGACCTTGAAACAGCGCAAATTGCTATTCGTGCTTCACTAACAGGCCATCTAGTGTTAAGTACGCTGCACACTAATAGTGCCATAGAATCTATTTCAAGACTACATGATATGGGGATTGAGCCATTTCTACTATCCTCTTCCCTTGTAGGAATCATGGCACAACGTCTTGTACGTAAAGTTTGTCGTGATTGTGCTGAACCATATGTATTCACTTCACGTGAACTTGAAATACTTGAGGAAAATGGGGTGGAGGGCGTAACGCATGGTAAAAAAGGTCGTGGGTGTCCTGCCTGCAACCATACAGGCTACCGAGGGCGTATGGCGATTCATGAAATCCTCCCCGTAGATCGTCAAATGAAGGATATGATTTTAAATCGTGTTGGTGATAGCGTACTACGTGATTATATGAAAGAGAAAGGTTTCCATACCTTATTAGTAGATGGATTACTAAAGGTTGTAGCTGGCAAAACAACCACATCAGAAATATTACGTGTTGCAAGTGCAGACTAGGGGTGAAAGAAATGACAGCATATTCAATCGTTGAATTATTAACACGTGCATTTGAAGAGAAAGCATCGGATCTACATTTAACAAAAGGTATTCCACCAGTATATCGTATTCATGGGCAACTGGAGCATTATGGCACAGTGCCGCTAGAAACAGAAGATTTAAAGGAAATGGTAAAGGTCATTCTCCCTGTCCATAAACAACAGGAGTTTGAGGACAAAGGTGAAACGGACTTTAACTTTTCATTGCCTGGGAAATGTCGATTCCGTGTCAACGCCTATCATCAGCGAAATGAAGTAACGATTGCGGCTCGTTTAATTGAGGCTAAAATTCCTTCTATTGAAGCGCTCAATATGCCACAGGTGTTATATAAGCTTGCGGAAAAACCACAAGGCTTAATTTTAGTGACTGGCCCAACAGGCTCAGGAAAATCAACTACCTTGGCAGCAATGATTGATCATATTAATGAAACGAGATCAAAACATATTATTACGTTAGAGGATCCAATCGAATATTTGCATACACATAAGAAGTCTGTCATCAATCAGCGTGAGATTGGTGTCGATACGATGAGCTTTGCAAATGGTTTACGTGCATCACTACGTCAGGACCCAGATATTATTTTAGTCGGGGAGATGCGAGATTACGAAACCATTTCAACGGCTATTACGGCTGCTGAAACAGGGCATTTAGTCATGGCTACACTTCATACAAGTAGTGCACCAACAACGATCGACCGTATTATAGACGTATTTCCACCACATCAGCAAAGTCAAATTCGTGTGCAGCTTGCGAATGTACTGCAAGGTATTGTTTCTCAGCGTTTATTTGTACGTAAGGATGTAAAAGGGCGTATTGCGGCGACAGAAATTTTAGTACAGGCACCTGCCATCTCGAATTTAATTCGTAATGAAAAAATCCATCAAATTCCAAGTGTGATGCAGACAAGTAAAGCATTAGGTATGCACACGTTGGAATATTCGATGCAACACTTAATTACGACAGGTAAGATTTCACTTGAGGATGCACGACCATATATGAACGCTGGTGATTATAGTTGACGATATTTCGTTATAGTGGTCGTACCAAAACAGGAGCACCTAAAAAGGGCATTATCGAGGCACCGAATAAAAAGGTAGCCATGGAAAAGCTTCGAGCACAAGGAATTAATGCACGAGAACTTCAGGAATCAAATAGCATTTTACATAAAGATATTGCTTTTGGGACAAAAGTGAAGCACCAGGAATTTGTTATTTATTGTCGGCAATATGCGACATTAATTCGTGCGGGCGTTCCTGTCGTTGAAGCAACCCATATTTTGGGTGAGCAAACAAGGAGTAAACCACTGAAGCGAGCATTAATGCAGGTTGAAGAGGATATTCGAAATGGGATGGCATTTTCAGATGCAGCAGGTAAACATCCAAAAGTGTTTCCATTGCTATTTGTCAATATGATGCGTGCTGGTGAGGCTACAGGAAACGTCGATGATACATTAGATCGCCTTGCAAGCACACTAGAAAAGCAATATAACATTAAGAAAAAAATTCAATCTGCCATGACCTATCCAGCGATTTTATCACTTTTAACACTGGTGGTTGGTATGTTTTTAATGGTGTTCATTGTGCCAACCTTTATGGATGCATTTAAAGAAATGAATTTGGAAATGCCATTAATAACGGTCATTGTAGTAGGTATTAGTGATTGGCTCATTCAATTTTGGTACCTTGTGATTTTGGGACTATTGGTGTTAGTAGTGGGCTTACACTATTTCTATAAAAATAATAAAGAGTTTCATTATGCCGTCAATGTATTTTTACTGCGTATGCCAATCTTCGGACAGCTGTTGCAAAAGGATATTATCGCGAGAATGACAAGAACCTTGTCAACACTCTTTAGCAGCTCAGTGCCAATTCTACAAGCCTTAACAATTGTAGAAAAGGTTGGCGGCAATCCAGTAATGGGTAAAGTAGTACTAGAAGCCCGCGATAATTTAGAAAAGGGTGGCACATTATCAGAGCCACTTGAAAAAAGCTGGCTATTTCCACCGCTTGTTACACAAATGACATCAATTGGTGAGAAAACAGGGTCCTTGGATTACATGCTTGAAAAGATTGCTGATTTTTATGAAGAAGAAGTAAACCGTGCCGTCGATACAATGAAGTCACTTATTGAGCCTTTAATGATAGTGGTGTTGGCCCTAGTTGTAGGAGTCATTGTAGCGGCTATATTCTTACCAATGTTCCAACTATATGAAAATATGTAATTTGCAGAGTGCTAAGGAATTAAAGTTTGGAGAATTAAATTAGAAGCTCGTGTTTTCACACTTCATATAAAACTATTAAGGAGGAATTACCAATGGTTAAAAAATGGAAAAATACAAAACTATTGAAAAATGAGAAAGGTTTAACGTTAATTGAACTATTAGCTGTAATTGTTATCCTTGCAATTATCGCTGCTATCGCTGTACCAGCTATTGGCAGTATTATTGATAACTCACGATACAAAGCTGCTAAATCTGATGCAATAATGGCACTAAATTCAGCCAATATTTATTTTACTGACACACCTACCGACGATAAAGGTGCAGAAATTACAGAAGTTGATTTGGATACATTGATAGAGGAAGGATATCTTGAGACTGAAGGAACATTAGATGATGACATAAAGATAAATAAGGCATCTGGTGGGGCAACTACAATTAGTGGTACTGCAAAAGCTGGGAAATATACAATTACATTTAGTAGTGCGAAACAAGATGACATTTCCAATGATAATCAAAAAGTTAAGAAAGACAGCAAAGATGGTGCAATTACAGTATCTGGAAAAACTCCTTGATAAACAGAAAGTAAGTAATCAGTCCTCCCCACTCACTCAGAAACGCAAATTTTCTTGCGTTTCTGGCTGGGAAATGGATGACTAATTGAAAAAATCATTTATACTGAATAGGATAAGGAGGTCTTTTCACATGTTTAAGAGAAAAAGAAAGTCGCATGTTTCGATTGAACTGAAGGATTATGTGCTGCGTGCGATTGTGGCGAAAGGACCAGAGCCTAATCAGTGGCAAGGCTATGAATACCCTTTAACAGCTGGAATCGTTGAAAATGGGACAATCGTCGATGAGGTAGCTCTTTTTGAGATTATTAAAGAGCAAGTGATGAAATGGACAGGGAAAAAACAGGCTGTCCGTATGTTTGTACCTGATACGACGGTTTTATTAAAAAACTTTGAGCACCCTAAAGATGTCAAACCTCAGGAATTACGAGGATATGCTGAAATGGAATTGGGGCATTCCATTCATTTACCATTTCAAGACCCTTTAATTGATGTTTATGATGCAGATGCCGAGGATGGTAAGGCCATTTTATTTGCTGCGCCCTCTGAAGAGATTACGAAAATGGTAGGGATGCTGCTAGATGTTTCATTAGAACCGGAAGCTGCCGATATTCGAGCGCTATGCAATATACGTTTATTAGAGCACATGTCATTATTAATGCCTAATAAAACGTATTTAATTGCTGAATGGTCGATTAATGAGCTCTCTATCAGTATTTTTTCCAATGGCCAAGTGGAGTTTTTGCGCTATCAATCGATTGAAGTGGATATGACGCAATGGCAGGGGAAGAAAGAGAATGAGTTTAACTATCAATTTATCTATAATGGCGAGGCTGAGAATTATCAAATGGTCGTGATGGATCAGGTTTTGGAGATCGATCGAATGATGAATTTCTTTAAGTTTTCTTTACATAAAGGTGAAAAAGCAGTGGATGAAATTATCATGCTTGGGGATAACCCATTATTGAAATCAATAGGAAACTTATTAGCTTCTAATTTAGAACCACCACTGAGGGTTGTCGATGGGAAAAAAATTGAGAAATTGTTTCCTCGCTTTAAGCGAGAATTTTCAACGTTGCTTGGCTTAGCTTTGAAGGAGGTTCATTAATGGTTCCAGATATAAACCTCTTACCACAACTTGAAAAAAGAACGACCTCTCCAAAGCTTTTTTATAGCTTGGTGATAGTCATTGTTGGACTCATTGTGGCTTATTTACTTTTTTTATTTTTTACGTCAAAAAGTGATTTAGCACGATTGACTGCAGAGGAACAGGCATTAACGACACAGCTTGATCAATTACAGCAAGAGCTAGATGCAAGACAAAGTGTCGACCAAGGTTCGTTGGAAGAATCTGTGACATTTATTCAAGGTGTTTCTTATCCTGTAACACCGTTGATTGATGAAACGAGAACTTTATTACCAACTCATTCGTATTTACGTAGCTACGTTTTCGGGGAGAATACGGTAAACATTGAAGTAGATTTTGAAACGATGACAGATATATCGAAATATGTGGAGCGACTTTTAATGAGTAGCTATTTTACAGACGCTCAAATTAACACGGTCTCAAACTTTGATATAGAGCTAGGGGAACAAAGGGAATTAACACCCCAACAAAAATTTAAAGAAGTACCGCGCTATTCAGTGTCTATTACAGCGACAATCGACTTTATGTATTTAGCTGGAGGACGACGCTCATGAATAAATTAACGAGTAGTAAAAATTCATCCATCATCTTATTGCTTGCGCTGATAGCTGCTATTTTATTTGCGCTGTATTATTATTTGCTATCACCAAAATTGAATGAAGTGAATGAAAAAGAGCGTAGTGTATTGCAGGTGCAGCAAGGATTAGCTAGTGTCAAAGAACAACTCGCTCAATTGGACAAGGAGCAGGGACAGCCTACTATTAATATATTAACGCTAAGACAAAAGCTACCTGCAACAAGAGCCGTTGAAAAGATAATTCTCGATTTGGCTGAGATTGAAGAGGTGACAGGAACTCGTATACAGTCTTTAACTGTCCAGGGTGAGAATGGCACTGTGACACCTTCAGATGTATCGAATGAGCTCAATATGTTAGAACAGGCTGAAGCAGAGGTCAATGGTGATCAGGAGAACAAGGAGACCACTACACCGATTGCTTCTCTTTCAAAGGACTCTTTACCAGCTAATTTAAAGCTCATTACTTTTATCTTAGAGGTTGGGGCGCTTGATTTTAATTCGCTTGAAAGCTTTTTACAGGAGGTTGAACAATTAGAGCGCGTGATGAAAACCGATAAGATTGAATTTAAATTACCTGGAGAGCAGGAACAGCTAGAGAAAGATGCAGATCTTACGTTAAAGGCAACAGTGCAAGTGACGACGTTCTATTACGAAGAACAACAATAAACTTTATTGATAGGCGCACCATACTTCATTTGTATGGGCGCCTATTGGTTTAGGAGGACATAAAATTGGAAATGGCTTATACGATCTTTATTTTTTTATTTGGACTTGTCTTTGGCTCTTTTTATAATGTTGTCGGCTTACGTGTACCGCAGAAGGAGTCGATTGTACACCCTCCTTCCCATTGTACGAAATGCCAGAGACGACTAACGGCGCTTGATTTAGTGCCAGTATTGTCCTATGTATTTTTAGGAGGAAAATGTCGGAGTTGTGGCAACAAAATTTCTTGGGTTTACCCAGTCATAGAATTAATGACAGGTGTATTATTTGCCTTTGCTTATTGGCGGCTAGGCTGGAGCATAGAATTAATAGTAGCTTTCGTTTTTATCTCCTTATTAGTCATCATTGTAGTGTCAGATTTGGCCTATATGCAGATTCCAGATAAGGTGCTATTATTCTTTTTACCCTTGCTTGCTATTGGACGAGTTCTATCACCATTAACACCTTGGTGGGACTCTCTTGTGGGTGCTGTTGTTGGTTTTGGCATATTATATATAATTGCTGTGCTATCGAACGGTGGCATGGGTGGAGGCGATATTAAATTATTCTTTTTAATTGGTCTCGTTCTGGGTACAATTGATACACTGTTAACGCTGTTTTTAGCTGCTGTTATTGGTATGATTGTCGGATTTACTGTGTTATCGAAGAACAAACAGGGGAGAAAAACACCCATTCCGTTTGGGCCTTCTATTGCACTGGCCGCAGTCATTGTTTATTTCTATGGCGATCTATTAATCAATTGGTATTTAGGCTTTTGGTAATTGTTTAATCTTCAAGAATGTGGAGGGAAGCAAGTGAAACCGATTATTGGTATTACAGCCTTTGTGGAGGATGATTTATCCTCTCGATTAAATGCTGCTTACAGCAAAAGCATTATTGAAGCAGGTGGAATTCCACTGATTATTCCGATTGGAGTAGAAGAAGAGGCAGCACAGATTTTAGCCATGACAGATGGTTTAATGTTATCGGGCGGCCATGATGTGCATCCATTTCTGTTCGGGGCCGAGCCTTCATTAAAGCTTGGAAAAATTCATCCAGCGCGAGATACGGTTGAATTAGCCTTAATTGAAGCTGCATTCCAACGGAAAATGCCTATTTTCGGTATTTGTCGAGGGATTCAAATATTAAATGTTGCATTAGGTGGTACTTTATATCAGGACATTGATAGTGACCATTTTAGTAACAAGTTACTCCAACATACGCAGCAATCAGGTCGAGCTGTAGCTACTCATTCTGTACAGGTTATTGCTGACAATCTATTAGCGACTATCGTTGAACAAGAGAAGATTGCAGTGAATTCATTTCATCATCAAGCGGTGAATGTGTTAGCAGAAAAATTAAAAGTAGCAGCAAAATCCAGCGACGGTATTATCGAAGCGGTAGTTCATGAGGAGATGCCATTTTGCTTGGCTGTTCAGTGGCATCCTGAGGAACTAGCCATAGCAGGAGATGAGAGTGCTCAAAAGCTATTTTCAGCCTTTATTGAAGCGAGCTTAAAATTTAAGAAGGAAGCTTAGAAGGGGCATTATACAAAGAATCCAATCGTATATGGATTCTTTTTTTGCGTAAAAAAGAGGATACATGCTCTTAGAAGGAACATAATCCTCAAAACCTGCTTTAATCGTTAATGTACACGTCTGTAAAGACCTACAACTTGTCCTAAAATCGAAACTTGATCGACAATAATAGGTTCCATAGAAGAATTTTCAGGTTGTAAACGGAAATGGTTTTTCTCTTTAAAGAAACGTTTTACAGTTGCTTCATCCTCAGCTGTCATAGCTACAACAATATCCCCATTATTAGCTGTTGCCTTTTGTTTGACAATGACTAAATCTCCATCTAAAATCCCAGCTTCAATCATTGATTCCCCCATGATTTCTAGCATGAACAATTGATCTTCACTTGTGCCATACGTATCGGGTAATGGGAAGTATTCTTCAATATTTTCAATTGCTGTAATTGGAGAACCAGCTGTAACCTTCCCGACAAGTGGGACATGGATCACCTGTTGCTTTTGAATGGATTCTTCAGGCTCTAAAATTTCAATTGCGCGTGGCTTTGTTGGATCTCGACGAATAAAGCCTTTTTGTTCTAATCGAGCTAAATGTCCATGAACAGTTGAACTGGAAGCAAGTCCAACTGCTTCACCAATTTCACGTACTGATGGTGGATATCCTTTAGCTCGTACCTCTTCCTTAATGAAAGCTAAAATGTCCTCTTGTCTTTTCGAAACTTTTTTCATGCGTGCTCACCTCTTTTTTCTAATATCATTCTACTTATTTGATAGTATAACAGAATGCGAACATGTATGCAAACATAGGTTCGAAAAGTGTTTGACAAAAACGTTTGTTCGCTTTATTATGGGAACATACATTCCGAACAAACATTCTTAAAAAGGGGTAATGATTATGACATGGTTGAAGAAAAACACACATATCTCAATTTTAATAGGAGCTTGTTTACTATTTGCAGCATACCTTTACATTACTGATCCAGGAAAAGTTAGTTACGCAGAAATTCAAATTGAACATGGAGATAGCTTGTGGTCGTTAGCTGAGCAATATCGTGGTAAAATGAGTACTGATGATTGGATAAAGCTTGTAAAAACGGAAAATGAACTAGCAGATATTAAAATTGTAGCGGGAAAATCTCTAGTTATTCCTGTAGTGAGTGATCAAGCCAGTCCCATCAATACTATCGAAATTGCGAGAAATGAACAATGATAAATAATCAACTATCGGCTGTTGTCTATTGTCGCGTAAGTACTGAAAAAGAAACACAAAGCTCCTCATTAGAGCGCCAGCAGGAAGAGTTGCTGCGCTATGCTAAAGAGCAAGGCTATGCGGTGAAGGGCGTGTTTAAAGATCAACATAGTGGCTATGATGTAGAACGTGAAGGCTTACTAGAAATGCTTGATTTTATAAAAGATAAGAACATTAATGCTCTTTTTGTCCAAGATGAAACTCGTTTAGGACGAGGCAATGCAAGGATGGCTGTATTACATTTATTACAAAAGTCAGCAACTGACGTTTTTTCGATGCGTGATGCAGGCCCAGTTCAATTAAATGAAATGGATACGATGCTGCTTGAAATTTTAGCGATTGTAGAGGAGTATCAGCGTAGAATCCATAATGCTAAAATTCGACGAGGTATGCGACGTGCTGTAGAAAACGGCTATCGTCCAGAAAATAATTTATCGAACCGAGGTAATCCGCAGGGGCAGGAGCGAAAAGATCTACCTGTAGAGGAAATTGTGAAGCTCCGCAAACGTGGATTTACCTTTGAAGAAATTTCTATAACGCTTAGAGGGTTAGGATTTGAGGTAAGTAAGGCGACTGTACATCGTCGTTTCCAAGAGCACCAAGAAAGATTAGCAGGAAAATAATATTCCTGCTAATTTTTTTTCTGTAAAAAACTACTGAAGCGAAGAAAAGCTTTCGATGATAACATGATTAGGCAGTTGGAAAGGGTGCTCTTTATTTATTCGATCATAAAACATGATGCCATTTAAATGATCGATTTCATGCTGTACAACGATGGCCCCATAGCCCTGTAACTGTACAATGATTTCATGTCCATCGATGTCGTAAGCTTTGACTTTAATTCTCTCATATCTCGGTACAAAACCAGGGACAGGTCGATTTACAGATAGACAGCCTTCTCCCTCCGGTAGATAAATCATATTAAGGGAATGACTCATTATTTTAGGGTTAATCAGCATCATTTCTTGGTCATCAAAGAGTACAGCAAACATTCGTTTATCTACGCCAATTTGATTAGCAGAGAGCCCACTCCCAGGGCGAAGCTTATATTTTTTTGCTAGCGTTGGATTTTGGCTATTTTTCAGATATTGTAGCATGGCTAGGAGGGTATTTCGGTCCTCATTGGTCACGGGTATCGATACTTCTTGAGTTTGTTTTCTTAAAATTGCTGAGTGTTCTTTCACGAAGTCCTTCATTGTAATCATATAATTTGGGTGAAATTTAGTCATAGATAAACACCTCATCAATTCGGCTATTGAGAACCTTAGCAATCTTAAAAGCTAATTCTAGGGTCGGATCATATTTATCATTTTCAATACTATTAATGGTCTGTCTCACAACTCCACACTCTTTTGCAAGAGCAGCTTGTGTTATGCCTAATTTTTTTCTTAAAATTTTGATGATGTTCTTCAGAATTATTCCTCCATTTTGTCCAAAGTATTAGACATATATCGTAAGATAAGAATTAAAAAATGTCCAACTAATTGGACATTTTTTGGTGTGAAAAACAAAACAGTCAATTGAAGGGGAGAAATGGATTTCCATTGCAGGCTGCTTGCTTTCTTGTAGCACACAGACGGAACGGAAATCACCCCACAGCCTTGTTAAAAATTCTCATTCTACTAATGACATCATCTTTTTCAACAACATGAAATGCCCGATTAATTGGACATTTGGGTTTTAAATCATCACTTAATACCAATTTTCATCAAAATTTAGCTTTAACGCATGCCCGAAACAAATACCGAAAGGAATAAAACCTCTTCCTCTTGCTGTAATGATATTTCCATCTTGTACCACTAGTTCATCTGAATAGTTATGAAGTTCAAAGCATCCTAACTGCTCCATGCCATCTAAAGGTAGTCCTACTGTATATTTTTTGTTCTTTAAGACCCCTGCTTTTGCTAATAGGTAAGGGGAGCTAGAAATACTTGCAATCATTCCTCCTTTTGCAGATAGAAGATGAATGAAGTCTAGTAAGCTCTCTTCAAGTTGTAATGTAGAAATATCCATACAGCCTGGTAATAGTAGACTATCAATATCGTCAAGCTCTACCTCATTCACGGATAAATCAGCTATACAATTTAAACCAGATTCTCCTCTGATAGGTTTGGTATTCGATGCAAGTGTGATGATGGGTTTACCGCCTTGCATTAATATGGACAAAGCAACACTCAATTCATATTCACTAAATTGTGGGTATAATAACACCGCAGTTTTCTTCATTTCATACACCTCTTACCTTTAAATCGTTCCATTCTTCCTCTAAAATAGCGTAATAGTATTCATCCCACCAAGTCTCTCCATGAGGTATGCATTTTTTAAAAAATCCTTCTTGGCGCATCCCGATTTTTTCCATGACTCGGTAAGAAGCGATATTTTCTGGCTGGCATGTGGCAATAATTCGATGAAGTTTCATTTTATTAAAGCCGTGATCTAATAGGGCCTGAGCAGCTTCAGAAGCATAGCCATGATAATGATAGGCAGGATTCATAACCCATCCAATTTCATACGTATGATCGCCAAAGTATTTGTGGAAAACAAGATGACCAATGACTCGCTGTTGTTCACGTAAAACAATGGCGAAATGTTTTGCTTGCTCGTTGCTATTCTCTGTTATGAAATTTTGAACCTGATCTTCATTCAACACACCCTCTGGCATATAGTGCATGACCGTTTTGTCGGACATATAGCTATAAACGGCCTGCCAATCTGAGGCTTCAAATGTTCGAATAAGTAATCTAGGTGTTGTGATGTTCATGATAGCTCCTCCTAATATCTATCAAATTTTTCCTTTTATTATTAGTTATACACCTCTAACTTCTGGAAGTCATGTAAATAATGGCTAAGAAGTGTTTTTAAGGGTTGGTATAACTGCATTTTAAGGGAAACCATGCTATACTTTGCATACTGAGGTCATTAAGCTAGGTACTGAAAGGTGTGTAACCATGTTATCAAAGGAAAAAATTAACCGAATTAATGAATTATCTGCTAAAGCAAAAAGCGGACAATTAACAGAGGAAGAAGCAAAGGAGCGAACAGCGCTTCGCAAGGAGTATTTAGATACGTTTAGAGCAACTATGCGAGATACGATTGAAAACGTTAAAGTGGTAGATGCAGAAGGAAATGATGTAACTCCTGAGAAGGTAAAACAAGCACAAAAAAATAAATTTCTAAATTAATGTGACACAATTCAATAAAGTATGTATGAAAACGCAAATAGTATAACAAAAGCATTGTTTTCTAAAGCAATGTTGACTAAACTGTAAAAGAACAATATATAGGACGAGAAAGGATGTCACAATATAATGACTCAACACGCGGATCTTTTAGCAATTAATGCTATCCGAACTTTGTCAATCGATGCTATTGAAAAAGCAAATTCTGGTCACCCAGGTTTACCAATGGGGGCAGCGCCAATGGCTTATACGCTTTGGACAAAACAATTACGCCATAATCCAGCAAATCCAAAATGGTTTAACCGTGATCGTTTTGTACTATCAGCAGGCCATGGTTCAATGCTTTTATACAGCTTACTGCACCTTGGAGGCTATGGTTTACCAATGGAAGAAATTCAAAACTTCCGCCAATGGGATTCATTAACACCAGGACATCCTGAATACGGTCATACAGTAGGGGTAGAGGCAACAACTGGTCCTCTTGGACAAGGAATCGCTATGACTGTTGGTATGGCTATGGCTGAGCGCCATTTAGCTGCTACTTACAATAAACCAGGTCATGACATTGTTGACCACTACACATTTGCGCTATGTGGCGATGGTGACTTAATGGAAGGTGTAGCAGCAGAAGCTATTTCATTAGCTGGTCACTTAAAACTTGAAAAATTAATCGTGCTTTACGATTCTAATGATATTTCTTTAGATGGTGACTTAGAAAAGTCATTCTCAGAAAACGTGCAAAAACGCTTCGAATCTTATGGCTGGAATTACTTAAAAGTGGCAGATGGTACAGATGTAGATGCTGTTAATGCTGCTATTGAGGAAGCGAAAAAATCAACTGGCAAGCCAACATTAATTGAAGTGAAAACAGTGATTGGTTTTGGTTCTCCAAATAAATCTGGTAAAGCAGATTCTCACGGTGCACCACTTGGTACAGATGAAGTTGTCTTAACGAAGGCTGCCTATGAGTGGGCACATGAACCATTCCAAATTCCTGCAGAAGTTTACGATACATTTAATGCGGCTGCTGAAGTGCAAGGCGCACAACCAGAGGAAGCTTGGAATGCAAAATTTGCTGCATACAAAGAAGAATTCCCAGCGTTAGCAGCTCAATTCGAGAAAGCGATGAATGGTGAATTACCAGAAGACTTTGCTTCTGAGTTACCTGTATATGAAGCTGGTAAATCTGTAGCAACTCGTTCTTCTTCAGGCGATGCAATTAATGCTATTGCGAAGAAAACACCTTCATTCTTTGGTGGTTCAGCTGACCTTGCTGGCTCCAATAAAACAACGATGAAGGGTGCAGGAGATTTCTCAGCAGACGACTATGCTGGACGTAACATCTGGTTCGGTGTTCGTGAATTTGCAATGGGTGCTGCTATGAACGGAATGGCTCTTCACGGTGGTTTAAATGTATTCGGTGGTACATTCTTCGTATTCTCTGATTACGTTCGTCCTGCAATTCGTCTATCTGCATTAATGGGTCTTCCTGTAACATATGTATTCACACATGATTCGATTGCAGTAGGGGAAGATGGTCCAACACATGAACCAATCGAACACCTTGCATCATTACGTGCAATGCCAAACCTATCTGTTATTCGCCCTGCGGATGCAAATGAATCAGCAGTTGCGTGGGAGCTTGCAGTAGCAGCAGAAAAAACACCAACTGTTCTTGTATTATCTCGTCAAAACTTACCTGTTCTTGACGCTTCTATTGAAACAGTACGTGAGGGCGTAGCAAAGGGTGCTTACACAGTGTCTCCAGCTACAAAAGAAGTGGCAGATGCTATTTTAATTGCAACAGGCTCTGAGGTTTCGCTTGCTGTCGAAGCACAAAAAGCATTAAAAGCAGACGGTATAGATGTAGCAGTTGTTTCTATGCCATCTATGGATCGCTTCGAAAAACAAGACGCCGCTTACAAAGAATCTGTTCTACCAAAAGCTGTTACAAAACGTCTTGCAATTGAAATGGGGGCATCTTTCGGCTGGCATAAATATACTGGCTTTGAAGGCGATGTTCTAGCAATTGATAAGTTCGGTGCATCTGCTCCAGGTGAATTAGTAATGGAAAAATACGGCTTCACTGTTGAAAACGTAGTAGCAAAAGTGAAAGCATTAAACAAATAATATTAAGAAGACAAGCAAAAACATCTTCATTATAAAGTAAAAAGGCAGTGGGAAGCTCGATATATTCGAGCTTCCCACTGCCTCATTTAAATTAACGATAGAGGTATTTTTTATGCAATTTTATTTAATGGTATTTCCACCATCAATCACAATATTTTCACCTGTGATTAAATTGGAAGCATCACATGCAAGGAAAAGAGCAATGGCTGCAACTTCCTCTGGATAGCCGAAGCGTCCAAGTGGAATTTCTTTCATAGCTTGTTCGCCCACTTCACCAGCCCAAGCTTTTTTTCCAAGCTCTGTTAAAATAACGGTTGGTGAAATTGCATTGACGTTAATATCAAATTGTGCCCACTCCAATGCAAGAGAACGTGTAATACCAAGCACAGCCGCTTTACTTGCACAATAGGCAACATGATTATCCAGTGCAATAATGGCTGCTTGAGAGGCTAAGTTAATAATTTTGCCTCCAGTGCCTTGTTCGATGAAAATATTGCCAACCTTCTGTGCCATTTTAAATGTACCTGTTACATTAATATCCATGGTTTTTTGCCAATAGTCATCAGAAATATTTTCAGCATCATCGAGTAGAGCAATGCCTGCACAGTTTACCAAAATATCAATTTTTCCATAATGAGTATGGGCTTGTTTGATGGCATCATCCATACTTGCATTATCTGTTACATTACATAGAACACCAATTGCTCGCTCCTGGTGCAACTCCTTTGCAATAGCTGCTACATCTTCTTTTAAATCAAAAAGTGCAACAGATGCCCCTTTTTCAATAAATAGCTGAGCGATAGCATAGCCAATCCCGTTTGCACCGCCTGTAATTACTGCCACTTTATTTTCAATGCCGAAATTTGTATCAAAACCTTTGAACTTCAAGTGAATCCCACCTTTTGTTATTTTTTTGCCACAATCAGTTCAACATTATACGTTTGGAAAAGGTCGAAATAGTCTTCAGAAACTGGTTCATCTGTAATGAATGTATCAATATCTGCAATGGAGGCAAAGGCTGCAATAGAACTACGGTTTATTTTTGTATGATCAAGCAAGGCTGTCACTTTTTTAGCTGCTTGAACCATGCGCTTTTTCAGTTCAACTTCATAAACACTAAAATCCGTAAATCCTGCATCTTTACTAAAACCATTGGCAGATGTAAATAAGCGATCTACATGAATCTTATCTAAAATCTCTGCGCCAAGTGTTCCCTCTAATGAATTTGAACCTTGCTTCACGATTCCACCGATTAAAATAACAGTAATATTAGGAGAATCACTTAATTCCATTGCCACTTTTAAGCCACTTGTCACAACTGTTAGACGATGATTAAAGTCCTTTAAACAGTGGGCTAGTTCCAAAGCAGTTGAACTGGCATCAAGCATGATAGATTGATTATCTGAAATCGTTTGCAAAGCTGCACGTGCAATCGCATTTTTTTCAGTTTTATTTTTGAGCTGACGCGTAGAAAAGCTTGTTTCATGTTCATCTGTATCGACTAAAATAGCACCACCATGCGTTCGGCGTAACAGATTTTGTTGTTCAAGCTTTGTTAAATCAGTGCGTAAAGTAGCTTCCGACACATTTAAAGAAGTAGCCAATTCCTTAATCGTAATACTATTCTGTTGAACTAATTTATCCAAAATTATTTTTTGACGTTCCTGTGCAAACATTTTTTTCATCACATCACCTATAAATTTTCTATAATATTATTTTTTGCTTTTCACCATAAAGTGGGGTTGACTGCCACCCTGCTAGCATACTTTGTAAGTGCTGCTTCTTTTACATAGAGTAAAGTTTCCTTTGAACTCAGGTGTGTTGATTAGCCTTTATTTTACAGATGATAGGAAAACCTTGTCCATTTCCGTTGCGGGAGACGCTTTCCGCTGAAGTCGTACCCTCCACGCCACTGAACAAGTAAAGGCTCTAAAAGAAAGTGTTTGCTTGCAACACACGCTAAGCACATCAGGTTGTTCTATGACATTATATCTATGCGATAGTAGCAACGCCTTTGTGACCAGGATCTTATCTTTTAATTACTATTTGAAAAAATATCAACCATATCTTTTAGTGATGAGCATATTGTTATTGTTTTTCGTTATTTTCACTATCATATCATACCTAGATAGTGTAAAAACAATAGGATTTAGAAAATTACAATTACAAGCAATATGATAATTAAGAAAGTCAGAAAAAATATTGCTTTTACATAGTAGCGTAAAAATAAATGAAATGAAAGTAAAAAATAGATAACGAAATTAAATAAAAATAAAAATTGAAATTCGAAAGTTTGGGTGGTACGATAAAAACAGAAAAACAAAAACAATCTGAAAAATGAAAACGCTTTTTTATAATGGGAGGATGAAATACATGTGTTCAAATCAAGTAGTAGACAAAGTGACAAAATCTATTGACAATATCCCAACAAAAATGAAAGCAGTTGTTGCCTATGAACCTGGTGATTATCGTTTAGAGGAAGTAGCTGTTCCAAAGATTGGGGAAGGTGAAATTTTAATAAAGGTAGAAGCATGTGGCATTTGTGCAGGTGATGTAAAAGCATTTGACGGTGCGCCAAGCTTTTGGGGCGATGAAGATCAGCCCGCATACATTAAAGCACCAATGATTCCTGGTCATGAGTTTATCGGTCATATTGTAGCAATTGGTGAAAATGTAGATGGTGATTTTGAACTCGGTGATCGTGTAATTTCAGAACAAATAGTTCCTTGTGAGAAATGTCGCTTTTGTAAGCGTGGTCAATATTGGATGTGTCAAAAGCATGATCTATATGGTTTCCAAAACAATGTTAATGGTGGTATGGCTGAGTATATGAAATTTACAAAGGAGGGCATTAATTACCATGTTCCAAATGAGTTACCAATTGAAAAAGCCATTCTTATTGAGCCATATGCCTGTTCATATCATGCTGTTCAACGTGCACAAATTGAATTAGAAGATGTTGTTGTATTAGCAGGTGCTGGAACATTAGGGCTTGGCATGATTGGTGCGATAAAAAAATCAGGTCCAGGAAAATTAATTGTTCTTGATTTATTTGAGGATCGTTTAGCATTAGCAAAACAATTTGGTGCAGATATAGTACTAAATCCTGCGAAAGATGATGTTTATGGCATTATTGATGAATTAACCGATGGCTATGGTTGTGATGTATATATTGAAGCAACAGGTGCACAAAAATCTGTCGAGCAGGGTTTAAAATTAATTCGTAAATTAGGGCGTTTCGTTGAATTTAGTGTGTTTAAAGACCCAGTAACAGTGGATTGGTCTATTATTTCAGACCGTAAAGAGTTGGATGTATTAGGTTCACATTTAGGGCCGTACTGCTATGAGCCTGTTATCAAAGGAATTATGAATGGAGATTTACCAACAGAGGGCGTTGTGACACATATGCTACCTCTTGAAGAGTTTGAAAAAGGGTTTGAGCTAGTGAAAAATGGACGGGAATCATTAAAAGTAGTACTAAACCCAAATTTATAGGCCGATAAACGCTAGACAAGGGGGGATATTATGCAATCAAATTTACAGGCGACATCAGTTGGTAAGCTAGGAATGGATAAAAAAATGTTTATGGGTTATTTAGGCGTCCTGATATTTATGATTGGGGATGGTTTAGAACAAGGTTGGCTTTCAACCTATTTAACCCAAAATGGAATGACTGTACAGGAGGTCGCTACATTACTTAGTTTTTATGGTATTGCTGTAGCTATAGCTTCTTGGCTTTCAGGTGTGTTAGCAGAAATTTATGGTCCTAGAAAAATGATGATTATAGGATTGAGTTTATTTGTTTTAGGAACGTTGATTTTCTTATTAATAGGTATTACAACGATGAATTTATCTATTATGCTTCCTACATATGCATTACGTGGGCTAGGCTATCCATTATTTGCGTATTCATTTTTAGTATGGATTACGTACTATGCTCCAATTGAGCGATTAGGAACAGCAGTTGGTTGGTTCTGGGTATCATTTGCAGGTGGTCTAAATATGCTAGGGGCCTATTATTCAAGTTTTGCACTACCATTTTTAGGCGAGATGATGACGCTTTGGAGTGCATTGATTTTTACAGCAATCGGTGCAGTTTTTGGTATTATCCTTTGCAAACCTGAAGTACAAAAAACAAATTTAACAATTAAAGAAGCAATGAAGCAAATGACAAAAGGCATCACGATTGCATTTGAAAAGCCACGTGTAGGTCTTGGTGGCATTGTTCGTGCTATTAATACATCTGGTGCATATGGATTAGTAGTCTTTTTGCCTGCCTATATGATTGATGCTGGATTTACGATGTCACAATGGCTACAAATTTATGGGGCTCTATGGGCAAGCAATGTTATTTTCAATTTAATTTGGGGTGCAGTGGCCGATAAAATTGGCTGGCAGCGTACTGTTATGTGGATCGGTGGTTTAGGTTGTGCAGTGTTTATGGCAGGTCTTTATTATGTGCCGTATTTCCTTGGTGCTAACTATCTGATGACAATTATTGTGGCTATGTGCTTCGGCTCCTGTTTAGCGGCGTATGTCCCACTTTCTGCATTAGTGCCATCATTAGCACCAGAAAACCGTGGAGCAGCAATGTCTATTCTTAACTTGGGTGCTGGTTTAAGCACATTTCTCGGTCCAGCAGTTGCAGGTGCTTTAATCGGTGGTTTTGGTGCTGTTGGTGTTATTTGGGCATATGTTACTATGCATATTATAAGTGCTGGGTTGATGATATTTGTTCGTCTGCCAAAAGGCTCTAAACAAACCGATATACCGAAAGAGGTAGTAACAGGACATTGATAAAAAGGATATTCGAAAAGAATATCCTTTTTATATAATTAAAAACGAAAATAAACGAAAATGAACGAAAATAAAAATTGACAAACGAAAATCTGTGTGTGAGAATAATATTATATTTATCAGAAAATACCAAATATATATAGATGACAAGTAGGAGGAAATTGTATAATGAAAATTGGTTTAGGTTCAGACCATAATGCACATCATTTGAAACAAGTTTTGCAACAATATATTACCGAAGAATTAGGTCATGAAGTGATTGATTATGGTTCAAAAGACAATTGTACAGAAATTGATTACCCAGGTGTTGCGTTCACAGTAGGCACAGCTATTATGAACAATCAATTAGATCGAGGCATTTTAGTGTGTGGTACAGGGCTAGGTATGGCGATTGCGGCATGTAAAGTACCAGGGATTCGTGCAGCAACAACACATGATGTTTATTCAGCGGAACGAGCTTGTAAAAGTAACGACGCACAAATTATTACTTTAGGTGAAAAAGTAATTGGCATAGAAGCAGCAAAAAAAGTAGTAGAAATCTATTTGAATTCGGCTTTTCCAGGTGGTAATTCCGCGCGTAAAGTACAACAAATTATGAACCAAGAACAAAGTTATATTGATGGGGGTGTACATAGATAATGAAAAAATTAATGAATGATCCTGCAAATGTTGTGGATGAAATGATTGAAGGCTATGTAAAAGCCTTTCCAAATTATGTACAGCAATTAGCAGAAAATAAACGTGCTTTAGTTGCTGTTCGTGAAGAAAGCCAAAAAGTGGGTGTTTTAATTGGTGGTGGCTCAGGTCATGAGCCTGCTTTTATGGGTTATGTAGGATATGGGATGGCAGATGGTGTAGCTGTAGGGAATATTTTTGCTTCTCCTTCCCCAGATCCAATTGTTGAGGTAACGAAAAAAATTGATAATGGACAAGGTGTTGTCTATATTTATGGAAATTATGCAGGTGATTTAATGAATTTCGGAATGGCAGCAGAGCTTGCCGATTTAGAGGAAGATATTACTGTAGAATGTGTCATTGTAACAGATGATGTTGCATCCGCACCAAAGGAAGAACAGCACAAACGTCGAGGTATTGCAGGTGAGTTTTTCGTGACGAAAGCTGCTGGGGCTGCCTCTGAAAAGGGCTATAGTTTAGAAGAGGTTGTGCGTGTTGCGAATAAAATGAACGATGTGACACGTACAATGGGTGTTGGTCTTTCACCGTGCTCACTACCACAAACAGGTCAGCCAAGCTTTGAATTAGAAGCGGATGAGATGGAAATTGGTTTAGGACATCATGGAGAACCAGGTATTGAAAAAGGTAAACTTCAAACGGCTGACGAGGTTGTAGATAGATTGGTAGATGCTATTTTAGAAGATATGCCAATTGAAAGCGGTAACAAAGTAGCTGTATTAGTAAATGGTTTAGGCTCAACAACGAATATGGAACTATATATTTTATTCCGTCGTGTTGAACAAATTTTAACAGCAAAAAATATTCACATTCATCGTTCATTTGTGGGAAATTATAGCACATCTTTAGAAATGGGTGGTGCATCTATATCCATTGCACAATTAGATGACGAGCTGATGGAAGTCATTGATTTTGCAGCAGATTGTCCAATGTATGTACAGCGATAGGGAGGAAGCGAGATGGAAGTCACGGTAACACAATTTAAACAGTTTTTATTGAAAATAGTGGATATGATTGAAGAACAAAAAGATTATTTATGTGAGCTTGACCGTAAATTAGGTGATGGTGATCATGGTGTCACAATGTCTATTGGCTGGCAAGCTGTTAAAGAACAACTAGAAGGGCCTTTAGCTGAGGAAGAGGACTGTGTCAAAGTAAGTTCAACTGCTGGTCGTACATTTTTAAGTGCGGTTGGTTCATCCGTTGGTCCATTATATGCAACAGGCTTTATGCGTGGGGCGAAAGCCATAAAAGGTAAAGATATGTTAAATGATGAAGCATGGAAAGATTTTTGGGTTGCCTTTGTAGATGGAGTACAGGAGCGTGGGCAAGCAGAGTTAGGCGATAAAACGATGATGGATGCACTTATTCCAGCGCGTGAAACATTAATTGCTGAATTTAATAAGGATGGAGATTTTCCTGTAGCCTTTGAAAAAGCTGTTGCTGCTGCTAAAGAAGGTGCTGAATCAACGAAAGATTTATTGTCAAAACGAGGTCGTTCAAGCCGCTTAGGTGAACGTTCCATTGGCGTGCAAGATCCTGGTGCTACATCAGCAGCATTAATTATGGAGCAATTTTTATACATCGCACAAAATACGATGCGTGTATAACTAAAAATAGCATTCATCCGCTTTAAATGATGTTTTCGGACATGCCTTTTTTAGGGTGAGTGTTTTTTATTGCCTTTTTTGAAAGGAATGATGAAAATGACTGTACAAATTAAGCATTTTGCAAATGATTTTATGAAAGTAACACAGATGGCAGCGCTGAACGCCTATCCGTGGATTGGACGTGGCAATAAGATAGCGGCTGATGGTGCAGGAACAAATGCGATGCGAAATGAACTGAACCAATTACCATTGGATATTACAGTTGTCATTGGTGAAGGTGAAATGGATGAAGCACCGATGCTTTATATTGGAGAAAAGCTTGGAACAGGAGAAGCTTTGCATGTTGATATTGCAGTAGATCCAATTGAAGGCACTACATTAGTAGCAAAAGGTATGAATGATGCAATGGCAGTGATGGCTGTAGCACCACAAGGAACATTACTTCATGCACCTGATATGTATATGAAAAAAATGGCTTGCGGACCTCAAGCGAAAGGGGCGATTTGTTTAACGGATTCTTTAAAAGAAAATATGCATCGTGTAGCAAAGGCATTACATAAGCCTGTACGTGCATTAACGGTGATGATTCAAGATCGTCCACGTCATCAGCAATGGATTGAGGATGTATTAGAGGAAGGAGCTAAGGTCAAGCTTTTTGCCGAAGTCGATATTACAGGCGTTTTAGCAACATCATTAGAGCAATGTGACGTTGATTTGTTTATTGGTATTGGTGGTGCACCAGAAGGGGTTATTGCTGCAGCGGCACAAAAAGGATTTGGTGGTGACTTTTTAGGTCAATTGATGCCAGAGACAGAGGAGGAATATGCCCGCTGTGTCAAAATGGGTATCAAAGACCCTCATCAAATTTGGACATTGGATGAACTTGTTCAAACAGATGATTGTTTATTTACTGCAACAGGTGTCACGGATGGCTTTATTTTAAAGGGGGTTATGCAACAGCAAGCGATAATGCATTCATATAGTTTAGTTGTTGCCCCAAATCATAGACAGTTTGTTGAAGCAAAACATGAAGAAAATGAGATTTTAGTAACGGCTAATTAGCAATCACGCTTCTATTGAAATCGTATATAAGGGTGTAGCGAAGGGGGGAGCTTACATAGTATCTCCTGTTGAAAAGCAGGGTGCAGTCCATAAAGAAGCTGTATAGTTAATCAATAAATTCGGCGCATCCGCACCAGGTGAATTAGTCATCGAGAAATATGGCTTTACAGTCGAAAACGTTGTAGCAAAAGTAAAAGCACTATAAGCTACATAAAAATACCGCAACACAGCGTGACTTTACATCACGCTGCTATGTTGCGGTATTTTTTTATTGTTTTTCTTGCTAGTTACCCATAAACTAAGACACTGCACAATCACGATACTAATAAAAAGATTAAAGCTTTTTGCACTACCACCAATCCCTAGCTCATCAGCAATAATGCCAGAAAACCAAAGAAGCTGTGCGGCTACAATACTAGTTAAAGTACCAAAAAGAGTACATACCCAAACAGGCACTTTTTTCAGCAAAACGATGATAAGCAGTACAATGGAGAACAGCAGCAATACAATAAAAACAGGGTCCAATAATGCAAAAGCATTATTTTTAATAAAGTGCTGATACGTAAAACGACTATCCATGAAAGCTCCCCTTTTATAAATACTAACGTACCAAACGATAAAAAGTTCTATCTAACAAAACGTACTATCAAGATTATTTTGACTTCTCATTTCATAGTATCAATTTTGCTAAATCTCATCGAATATATATAGGCATGGTTAAACTAGTATATGGTAAGAAGCCTAAAAAATTTTACGAGTATTGCGATCAAATTTATTGGTGGTGAGGAGAGTACGATTTAGTTGCTAGTCTGACCACTTGGGATTCGTCTTGTTCTCTATATAGTAAGTTTAGAAGTATTGAAGCGCAAAGACCTACTGCTTTAATCCCTTTTCATCTTGGGGGAGTATAGGATAAGATAAATCAATGGGTGTCTGTTGCAAGGACGTTTTCTACGCAGGATCATCCATTTATTTTGGCTCATACTAAAATAAATGGATGATTAGTTGGTAAGATTTCTGTTGAAAGATCGCCATGTCCTCAAAGCGCAATGGATAGATGGTTATTTCGCTAGCCCATTTTGGAAGGCGTAGACGACGGCTTGAGTACGATCTTGAACTTCTAGCTTTGCTAAAATATTACTAACATGTGTTTTTACTGTTTTCAAGGCAATATATAGCTCATCAGCGATTTCCTGATTGGCTTTACCCTGGGCCATTAGCAATAATACTTCCATTTCACGTTCAGTCAATTGTTCGTATAGTGGCGTACTATTGCCGTGGCGCATGCGGTGCATCATTTTGGAAGTGACCTCTGGCTCTAATACCGTTTCGCCACCCATCGTTTTTCGAATAGCATCTGCAATTTGTTTGGCATTAGATGTTTTTAAAATATAGCTTACCGCGCCAGCCTCTAAGGCAGGATATACTTTATCATCATCTAAAAAGCTAGTCACCATCATGATTTTTGCCTCAGGCCATGCTGCTAATATTTCCACTGTTGCCTCTGCTCCTGTCATAACAGGCATCACATTATCCATTAAAATAATATCAGGCCTTAGCGCTAGGGCACGTTCCACAGCTTCTTTACCGTTCTCAGCCTCACCTACAACCGTAATATCTGGCTGTGCTGAAAGATAGGCTGACACACCAATCCGTACCATTTCATGATCATCCACTATGAGCACTTGTATCATCGACATTGACCTCCTCTTTTTGTAAAGGAATTTTAACCTCTACAATTGTTCCTTCACCAGGCACTGATACAATTTTATAGGTGCAGCCAATTTCAACTGCTCGTTCAGCTATATTTTGTAAGCCGTACGACGTTGATTTATCAGCCTCCACATCAAAGCCTAACCCATTATCCTGAATTCGTAAAATAGCTAAGTCGTCTCTTGCCACAAGCAGTAATTCGACCTCACTTGCTTTGGCATGACGAAGCGTATTGGAGAGGGCTTCCTGTGCAATACGAAATAAATGATCTTCCTCTGCTTTCGTTAAGGCCATTTCCTCTAGCTCGTATTCAATATGGAAATAAACTTTTTGCTGAAGCTCAATAATCAATTCCTCTAAGCCTTGTGCCAAAGTTTTATTGTGTAGAGCTACAGGCCGTAAGTGTAGCAGTAATGCACGCATTTCTAGCTGTGCCTGCTGAACGATTTTCTCCACCTGTTTTAAGCTAGTAGCATGTTCGTCATTTTCAGTTAATGCGGATAGTAACATAGAGGCAGCAAATAGTTGCTGTGACACAGAGTCATGTAGTTCTCTAGCTAGACGTTGGCGTTCAGCAATAATACGCTCCTGAATTATCTTATCATTGGCCTCAGCCCGTTCATTAGACAAACGCTGTAAACTTTTACGTTGTGTATCGATTAATTCACTCGTTTGGACAAGTGCCTTTTTTAACGACTTCGGAAGAGCTTGTTTTTGAGGAAAAACAAAATCAGGCTCGATTAATTGTTTCACTATTCGTGTTGCCTGCGCTTCTCGTGCCCTTGCAGTCATACTGATCCAGCTGGCAAACAGGAAGCTAAGTATAAACAGGCTAACTATGATGATGCCACCTAGAGGGATATTATCGTAATTCTGCTGCCATAAGGGCTCCCATGTTTTTTCATCAGGATTGCCCCATAGTGCAACAAGAAGACCGAAAACAGCACTCATTAAAATAAAAAATAATGTAAATAATCTTGAGATAAAGGCAATCATTTTCGTAGCACCTCCAAATCTCCAAGCCAGGTTGCGACATGAATAATCAATACACGTTTAGCATCCTCAGGGTTGCCATCGGAGAAAGTAATACTTTCATTTAATATACGTTGTGGCCCGACATGTAAGCAGGAAAGCTCACCAAATAACGTCGTATACTGTAAACGGAATGGAATTTCATAAGGAATATAAATTTGAACTTTACCGATACCTTGTCGAATTGTAATTAAACTAGTGCCAGCTGGTAAGATCGTTTGCGTTGTATCGATGGTAATATCTCCTGCAAGGCGCTGAATTTGTACATCTTGCCATTTATATGCTTCTGTAGGCGCTGGCATTGTGCCAATTAAGTCATTTTTAGTCGCAGGGAGCTTTTCAAAAAGCTCAGCACCAACTACTTTTGGCTCGTTTTCTCTTTGTAAGTATTGATAGAGCATATATAAGAGCATGATGACGATAAATAAACGTAAGCTCCACATCGTGAACAAAGCAATGGCAATAAAGAAAATTCCTGTCCATTTAAAAAATCGAACTTTTTTGGAAAAACTTAAATAAAGAAGTACAGCCCCAATCAATAAACAGAAGGCACCACCGTTATTAAAAATAGTTAGCTCCACGAAGACGAGTAAAAAGAAGCAAAGTACCCAAAATGTGAGCTTATTTGTTGTGAAATTTTGCAAGAGGGTCACCCTTCCTTCTAGAAATTGATGTGAGAAGCTGAACTTCTCTACAAGTTTCATGCGTTAATATTTTTCAAGCATTTTTTTCAATGTGTCATTTATTAGTGTGACATCAAGTTTGTTTGGATAGTGAGCAGAGTGTTGTAATGTGATAAACTCCTTGCTGTTTGGTGCATCTAAAATCTCGTAATATTGTTTAGATAATTCATAATTTGCCTGTTTATCATATATTCCATGAATAAGATAAACAGGGATTTCTATAGTTTTAACAGTTTCAAAAAAATTAGTAAGGATAATTTCTTTTTTTAATTCCTTGCTTTCGATAAGACTAAATTGGGGACCAGAAATAAATGCATGATAAATATCTTGTAAAGAATAGTCAGGTGAAGTGAAAGCCCCTTTGATTAAATTAAAAAGGTTCACCTTTTCTATGGTATCATCAGAATAATTCATTCCTTTATATTGATTGATAAGTTTACTAAACTGGTCTTCATCTTCTTCAAGATAGGGTTTTTTATCAAAACTCTCCAAAATTCTAAGAGTTTTCTCATCGTCAATTGCTTGAGCTTCGTTCTTTAGCCACTCATAACCAAGTTCCTGTCCCTTTGTTGGATTCGTTAATTGCGAAATGCCTAGATAAGCGTGAAACTTTTCGGGATATTGAGCTATTAATTGTGTTCCGATTACTGTTCCAAAAGATTGCCCAATGATAAAGATCTTTTCCTGTTTGTAATGTACTCTTATAAAATCCACAATACTATTAGCATCTTCTGTGAATTGAACTAAGTTCATTGTGTTTAATGATAAGTTTTTATTATAACTTTTACCAGAACCCCGTTGATCATAAAATACGGCTACGCAGTTCTCGGTAATCTCAGGAAACAGCGTTCTAGCACTTACCCCATATGGAAATGGGGAGCCAGGGCCACCATGAAGGAATAAACAAAATGGTCTTTCTTTATCTTGCCCCTCTACTAGTATAAATTGTTTATCTCCATTTACAGTTATTTCTTTTAGTTCACTAATACCACCATTTTCAATAATGGCCGTACTTTGTTGCTTTATCTGTTGTTGAACAATGGAACGATAACACAATAAACAGATTGAAAGTACGAGGAGAAAAATTAAAGCAAAAAGGCAGATTTTAATCATATGATGGACCCACTTTTTAATTTTCATCTTAGTAATTTCCTTTTCCAGTATTAATCGCTAATACAATACCCAAATCAAGGTAACTACAAATATCAATAAACCACCAAGGAAAAATGCTATTGAAAAATCTGTTGCATTGAATCTTTTGTTATTTGGAAGAGAGAAGGTCCTATAAATGTAGATTACTTTTCTTCAAAGAAATGGGATGCTTCCTAAATAGAGGCATCCCTTATCTCTTTATATTATACCATGTTATTTATTTTCAATTAGCAGTGGTGAGCTATCTTCTACTGCTTTTTTTTCTAATTCTGCGAGTCTTGCCTCAAAAGTTGTGAGCTCATGATCTTTATCGATTTGATAAGCTAATTTATCGATATACGCTTCTAAATCTTCAAAGTTTGTTTTATTGTTTTTGGCGATCATTCCATCCATTTGATGATGGGCGCGAGTTACATTTTCTTTCCCCATCAGCTGTAATTGACGCACTTTCATATCTTTAATTTTATGCTTCATTGTTTCAAATTTACGCTCAAGCTCGAAGTATTCACGTGTACTTGCTTCAATGCTAGCTTGTAATGTAAGGTTACGGGCTGAATAAGCTGTTACTTCATCCGTAGCGAAATCAATTAAGTCCTGCTCTCCGCTCGTTTTTGCTAGTGCCAATTGAGATTCACGTTTAGCAAGTAAATCCGCGTTCTCTTTATATTCTTGCTCTAGTTTTTCTTTTAATTGCCCTTGTCGCTCTAATAATTTGCCTGTTTGTTCCGTTTGCTTTTCTGCTTCACGAATGTATTGATTTAACATCGCAATCGGATTTTTTTGTTCCTTCTTATCAAATAATTGATGTAAGTCTGCCTCTACTGTATATCTAAAACGTTGAAATAAGTTCATTTAAATTCGCTCCTTTTATTTTGTTAAGTTTGACCATTCTTTTTCAAAGTTTGTAAACGGATCTTCTTCTTTTTTTTCTTCAATTGTTGGGATTTTTACATCTTCACCATTCCATTTTTTATAGATAACATAGATAATGGCGATTGCTGCAAGACCAACCATTGCTGGAATGTTGGACACTGCTGATAGGACACCGATTAGACCAACTGTAAACCAGAAAATTTTACCGAATGTTGACTTACTAGCAATGTAGAAGTGCATGCCCAGTGCTACAAATAGTCCGGAGAATAATAATCCTGCCAGTGGTCCGATTAACGCAAGTGCAACACATGCTGCAATGACGCCTCCAGTTAATAAAAGAAATTTTTTCATTTGTTTTAGCTCCTTTCGTTTGTACCTTTATGTTACCTGTTTACAAGATTGTCTAAAACGGACTCGAAATTGATTTTGTACTAGGTCTCGAGGCTGAGATTCATCTAAGCAGCCACAATAGAAGGTTTTTGGCGTGCTAAACAAGCGGTTTTTTCTTATTTTTTGGAAAAATATTATTTATTCTTGGATATAATTACCATTTGTCATAAAGTCATTTATAGATCCGAAACTAGAATTTTTTCGACAAAAATAGAAGAGAGATCCCTCCTTCGTTTGACAAATAAACAAGATTGAATGAGCTATACTTATGGAAAAGAAACTGAGCGAAGGAGGATTTCTGGTGAGAACCTATTCTATATATAAGATAAAAGAAGAGCATTTAACGTTTATTTTTGGCAGAGAGCGTAAGTTATTAGAGATGATGCAAGGTTGTGAAGATGCCAACGAGAAATCCTTAAAAGAGCTTGCATATATATGTGAATCCGTTCGTTTTGAGGAGATTGCAGCCATGTTAGAGCAACAACTTGATTCCAAATATGCACACCTAGAAAGAGCTCGCAATGCTTTGTTTTTAGAACATCCGATAAAAGGCAAAATGGCTATTTATTTAGTGGATCGTAAAATTTGTGTTTATTGTGAAGGTTCACGAATGCTAGATTTAGATTTATTTCAAATGCTTGCTAAAATGAGTGAACGCTTTATTGCTTTTAATAAACAGGATAATGAGTGTGGGTGGTTAAAGCCGATGAAGTATACAATGCACTAGGAAAATTCACTACAATATATAGTAACACGCTATTATTTCGTGTATAATGGAGCGTGGAGAGTTTTTTCTCGGTATATTGTAGTGGAGGAGGTTGGTTGTATGCCTATATGGGGCTGGATTATTATCGTAATTATCGCATTAGCAGCGGGCGCGGCACTTGGTTTCTATTTCGCTCGTCAAGCTATGATGAAATATTTAAAAGAAAACCCACCTATTAATGAGCAAATGATTCGTATGATGATGGCACAAATGGGTCGTACGCCGTCTGAAAAGCAAGTACGTCAAATGATGGCGCAAATGAATAAATTCCAGAAGTAATTTGGAATGATCAGAGCAACTAGTTCAAGCATAACTAGTTGTTTTTTTTTATTTTTAACAGTATTTAAAAAATTCTTGAAAATCATACAATTCTATCGGGAAACTATGTATAATAGAATTACCATACGGAAGGGAGTTGTATATTTTGCAAAAAGAAAAAACAAATGTAGAAAGTTTTGATCTAGATCATACAAAAGTAAAGGCACCTTATGTTCGTTTAGCAGGTGTGAAAACGGGCCAAAATGGCGATGAAGTATATAAATACGATATTCGCTTTAAACAGCCAAATAAAGAGCATATGGAAATGCCTGCATTGCATTCTTTAGAGCATTTATCCGCTGACATTATCCGTAATTACTCAGATCATATTGTTGATTTCAGTCCAATGGGTTGTCAAACAGGCTTCTATGTATCATTGATCAATCATAATGATTATGAGGATTTATTAACTATTTTAGAAAAAACCTTTACAGACGTGACAAAGGCAACAGCCGTACCTGCCTGCAATGAAGTGCAATGTGGCTGGGCAGCTAGCCATAGCTTAGAAGGGGCACAAGCATTAGCGCAAGAATTTTTAGCAAAACGTGATGAATGGCATATCGTGTTTGAAGAATAAACAAAATGAAAACCTTGCGATAAAAAATTCCGCAAGGTTTTTATACGCACTAAAAATGGAATGGGATGACATTGGAGGAGGAAGAATCCCGATTGATTTTTTGATAAATAAAATTTTCTAAAAAATCATGAATTAAATCCTCATATTCATCCATATTTTCATTAAAGGACTGTGCATGTGCGCCTGTATCAAAAAGTTTTAATTTTTTTGGGCCTGCTTTTTTATTGTAAAGATCTAGTGACATGGAGGCTGGAATAAATGTATCTGGAATGCTATGGATAAAGAGTACAGGTTTTTCAATATGTGTGACAGCTTCTGCAGGTGTTACACTTTTAAATGAGTAACCATCTCGGAGACGAACAAAAAAGTCGGCAAAACGAATAGGAATAATCGAGCCGTATTTAAATTCAGTTTTCGCAATTTGCTTGAGCAACATAGAAAAATCAGAGAATGCACAATCTGAGATATAAAAATCAGCTCCATCTTCAACCGTTCCTGCATAGAGGAGCATGGTTGCAGCACCCATCGATTCACCATGAATGCCAAGAATAGCATCCTCGCCAATCATGGCTTTTACTGTTTTCACAACGGCATCAAGATCGTTTTTCTCATAGTAGCCATAGCTGGTTGTCTTGCCTCCCGATTCACCATGGCGACGGTGGTCAAATATAACGGAATTATAGCCAAGTCTTTCAAATAGGCGAGCATATTTCACGGAATTTATTTTATTTTCGGTAACCCCGTGGCAAATGATGATGGTGTTATTGGTTTGCAAAGGCTGAAACATAATGCCTCGAATTGAGTAGCCATTTGGGGAATCAATATTCAGCTCACATTTCAAGTTTTTATTGTACCAAGCTTCATCAAAGCGCTTTGCAGTCGTTTCTCGTTCCCGAATAAATTCAGGGTCTTTTTGTTGGATATACATTAATTTATTGGAAAGCGCGAAGCCGAACAGACCTGTTGCAGCTGCGGCTAGCGTTGTTGTAATACCAGAGAATAAAAGCATCTTCTTTTTCATCATAAAACACCTCCACATGCTGTTTCTTATTTGTAATGTTCCCAACTAAGATTGTTTAAAACACGTCAACATTTTACAATATCTTTGGCAAAACTGCGATTATTTCTATTATCGAAAATCGTCATAATATTTGTTAAAATATACATATCTGCTAGTAGCATATGCATGCAGTGTTGATTTTTGAACGGGGAAAAGGGGAGAATGATTATGACAAACGAGGTAGTAATCGTGAGTGCGGTGCGTACAGCTATCGGCTCATTTCAGGGGACATTAAAAGACGTACCAGCGACAACGTTAGGTAGCATTGTCATTAAAGAGGCATTAGCACGTGCTGGCGTAGCAGGGGAACACGTCGATGAGGTCATTATGGGGAATGTTTTAGCGGCTGGACTTGGACAAAATCCAGCTCGTCAAGCAGCAATTAAGGCTGGTTTACCACATGAGGTTTCTGCATTAACAATTAATAAGGTATGTGGATCAGGTTTAAAGGCTGTTCATTTAGCAACACAGGCGATTATAGCGGGAGATGCTGAGATTGTTGTTGCAGGTGGATTTGAAAATATGAGTCAGGCTCCATATGTCTTAAAAAATGCACGAGAAGGCTTCCGAATGGGCGATCAAAAGGTAGTAGATACAATGATTCATGATGGCCTATGGTGTGCTTTTAATGATTATCATATGGGGATTACAGCTGAAAATTTATGTGATATGTATCAAATTTCTCGAGAAGAGCAGGATGCTTTTGCAGCTCGTTCTCAGCAACGTGCAGAGGCAGCGATTGCAGCTGGCAAGTTTGAAGATGAAATCGTCGCTGTCGAAATTCCACAGCGTAAGGGAGAGCCACTTCTTTTCAATCAAGATGAATTCCCACGAGCAGGTGTGACAGCGGAGTCCTTAGCTAAGCTACGACCAGCATTTAAAAAGGATGGCTCTGTGACAGCAGCGAACGCGTCTGGTATTAATGATGGTGCGGCAGCGGTAGTGGTGATGTCAAAGGAAAAAGCACAAGAGCTAGGTATTCAACCGATGGTGATTATTACAGCGAATGCTAGTGCTGGTGTAGATCCTGCTATTATGGGAACAGGTCCTGTAAAAGCAGTACAAAAAGCGCTGACAAAGGCCGAGATTACTTTAAACGATATCGATTTAATTGAGGCAAATGAAGCATTTGCAGCACAATCGATTGCTGTAGATCGTGAATTAAGCTTTAATCATGATAAACTAAATGTTAACGGGGGTGCTATTGCTCTTGGTCACCCAATCGGTGCAAGTGGTGCTCGTATTTTGGTAACGCTATTACATGAGATGGAAAAGCGTGATGTGAGAACGGGTTTAGCCACATTATGTATCGGTGGGGGACAAGGCGTAGCAACAGTAGTGAAGCGCCCTTGATGTCTATAAGAAGGTGAATAGAAATGGGAAAGAAAAGAAAACAGCAACAACATACAGACAATAGCTTAACAGCCAGCCTACCTAAGCAAGAGGCGGTCACATTAGCAGATCAGCTAGGTGGCGATGTGCTAGCAAAATTAAAAGCAGCGAAGCAAGATTTAACTGCGAAAGAGCAGGCAGCAGAAGAAGAACGCCAAGCAAAACTAGCTTTTGAACGTAAACAACGTGAAAAAAATAAATCGTTTGAAGAACTACTAAACGAATATGGCGATAAAGGCTCTAAATTTTAAGAAAAAAACAGTGAATTCACACAGGTGGGTTCACTGTTTTGTCTTTTACAGCATTAAAATTATGTCGTTATAGTCGATATATAAAGAGAGATTTTTGAATTCAATGGAACGGGAGACGCTGCCAATAACATATACCTAATTGTAGTTTAGTATCGATTAAATTATGTTAGGAGAACAACATGGTAGAATTACAGACAAAAAGAATAAGTTTAATTCCTTTAAACGCCAAGTATCTAAAATTACTAATAGAGCATGAGGAGCAAATGGCGGAGGAGTTGTCATTGTCTAAAGGTGTAGGGAGTTTAGATTGCGAGCTTAAACAAGCGCTTTATTTTAGACTTTCCAAAGTAGTAGAAGATGAGCAAAACTATCTGTGGCATACGAATTGGTTACTTGTGTTAACAGAAAAAAATTGCGCTGTTGGTGGCATAATGCTTAAAGGTATGCCAAATGAGCGAGGGGAAGTTGTGATTGGGTATTATACTTTTCCTTATTATCAGGGGCAGGGCTATATGACCGAATCAATCATAGCTCTAAAAAACTGGTTACTTCATCAGCCAAATGTAAAATACGTTATTGCAGATACCGAAAAAGATAATGTGGCATCCCATCGAGTTTTAGAAAAAGCGGGAGCTGCCTTGTATAAAGAAACAAACTCCCTCTATTTTTGGAGGTTCCAACTTTGAAATAAATGGCTATGACAAAAGGCTATGATTGTACCTTTTGTCTTTATGTTGTTGAAAAAAGGTAATGTCACAAGAAAAAGATTTTTTAGCAAGGCGTGGGGTTGATTTCCGTTCCGCCAGAGATCTTTCCGTGGGGCGTCCGATGAGCCGCTTCACTGTGACGCTAAATCCCCTAGGAGTGATGCTGGCTCCATTCAATCAACCATGCTGCAAAAGTGCCACTTCAGGGTCCTTCATAAGTACCAGTAGTGAATAAAATATTTTTAGAGAGTAGAGAAGGGATTCATCACAACGACCATCAATAAAGTGAGTAGTGAACACCTTCATTTTATTTGTGAAACCTTTGTAAAAAAGAGCGCTCTTTTGCGGAACGGCAAACCTTTTTTACTTTATATTCTATGGATATTTTGTTATTCAACACGATGAAGACAAAAGGCTAGGATAATGCCTTTTGTCTTTTATTTTTGAGTATTTTTCTCATTGCTACAGCGATACTAACAAAAACAATGGCTCCAGCTGTATCGACAAGTACATCCTGAGCACTCATTGTACGACCTGGGGTAAAGCTTTGTCGAAATTCATCAAGCGTAGCAATCATAGCTGTTCCACCAATGGCAATACTTGCTGCAAAACGTCGTTTTCCCCAGGCAAAATATAGACCAAGTGCGATGCAGCCAAATCCCATGAAATGTGTCAATTTACGAATTAAAAACTCTACAAATGGAAAATAACCACGTTCTTCAACGGAAACAATGGTTCCCCAATAGGGAATTTTTAAAATAGATAGTTGTTTTTCAAAAGGTTTATTGGCAAGTAAATCTTCTAATTCTGGTAATATGCTCTGTTGCTCATAGGTCATACTAGAGGAGATTACTAGTACGACTAGACAAATGATAAAAATTAGCCATTTTTTCATCGATGTTCTTGATAAATCTCATTTTTTGTTCGCTCATTCGCTAACTTAAAATCTGTTATGGAATTGATTTTCTCGTAGGCAGCAAGTGTTTGAGCTAGCTGTTGTTGTGAGCTTGCGCCAATGACCGTAGAAGCGATTGTCGGCTCTTTCAGATTAAAAGCGGTAGCCAATGCATGCAAATCATCATAGTGTGAAGCTAAGTCTGTTAACGTTGTTGTTAACTCCTCAGCTGTATAGGTGTTAAAACCATTAACCTGTTGTAGACGTTGTTGCCAGCTATTCGTTAATAAGCCCTTTGCCACTGTGCCACGTGTTACAACAGATGCACCTTGATTCGCAATAAACTCAAGCCATTCTTCAGGGCGGCGATCTAGAGCACTATATTGCATCATAACGCTTTTTGCTGAGCTTGCAGGTAAAAACCGTTGCAAAACATTTGGACGAATAGAGGAAATGCCATATTCACGAATGAGCCCGTCTTTTTTCAATCCTTCAAAAGCGTCAATAATTCCATCCCAATCATCCTCGATTGTGCCACCGTGTAATTGATATACATCAATATAGTCCGTTCCTAAACGTTGTAAGCTAGCATGGACAGCTTCTTTTATATAGGATGGTGATGCATCCCACTGCCAGCCATCTACACCTTCTACCCAACGATTACCTACTTTTGTTGCTAAGATGACATTCTGACGACGTTTACCTAATGTTGTGCCAATAATCTCTTCGTTAGCACCATAATCATATAAATCAGCTGTATCTATATAATTAATACCAGCATCTAGTGCCATATCGACAATGGCAGCTGCTTGTGTTTTATCTGTCGAAAGAGACATGCCTCCTAAACTAATCTCTGAAATAAACAATTCGCTTGTACCAAGCTGTCTTTTTTTCATACGAATGACCTCCTTCGATTTCTCTACTTGTAATGGTACAATGAACATATCTGAAGAACAAGCGAGGTAATCGTCAATGAAAAAGTTTGAGGAAAAAACAACGAAATCGACACCAATCTATGACGGAAGAATAATAAAACTACAAATTGATGATGTTACATTACCAAATGGACAGGTTGCAAAACGTGAAATAATTAAGCACCCAGGTGCCGTAGCAGTGATTGCTGTTACGGACGAGGGGAAACTAGTGTTAGTAGAACAATATCGTAAAGCGCTGGAGCGTTCTATTATTGAAATTCCGGCTGGAAAACTTGAGTCTGGTGAGGAACCTGTGGCGACAGCACGCCGAGAATTAGAGGAAGAGACAGGTTATGGAGCGCATAAACTTAGTTTTTTACAAACCTTTGCAACATCACCAGGCTTTGCGGATGAAGTCATTCATTTGTTTGTAGCCAAGGAATTATATACAATAGACAATAAAGCAGATTTAGATGAGGATGAATTTGTCGAACTTTTAGAAGTTTCGTTGGAAGAAGCACAATTAATGGTGGCTGACCAGCGTATATATGATGCTAAAACAGCATTTGCAGTACTGTGGCTGGCTGCAAATTTAGAAAAGAATCTTTTAGCATAATAGAGACGGACGAGCATAAGCTGTACAAACCTTGATAGAAAAGGAGCATGTTTATGTCTCGTACGGTGTCTATTTTTTATCACGCTTCCATCATTGCGGTAAGTTTTGTTTGTGGCGTTATTTTCTTTCATATTATTGGTGGACCGAAAGCGGAACCCTTTATTTTATTTATAGAGCCTCGTTTAGCAGATGGGGACAGGCAATCCATTTTTCGTTTAGTGCTGCCTGTCGCTATTTCCATAGGTCTTGTATTATTACTAGCAACACATAGCGTCTTAAAGGTGTTAGTGCGTGTGACCGTAGCCATGCGTGCCACTTTTTTTGGCTTTAGTTCGGTTTTTTTATTACAAAAACTTGAAGCTTTTTGGCTTTATACGATTTGGTGGTTTCCATTTCAGCTCATCTATTGTATATTGTTGCTAGTCCTATGCAATTTACTTGTACCCGCTTGGTCAAAGCGAAAAATCGGGAAACAAGTATCTGGTCGGACAATTTTGTTGAATTTTATCGCATTTTTCATCATAATAGTTGCTGAGTTTATTGTTATTTCATATGTGTTAAAATGATGGATTGAATAGACAAAAATTGTGATCAGATAAAAAAGTAGAAGCAGGTTAGAAATCTATTCACTATCTTGTAATAGGATTTACTCCTTTGGTATAATGGAAAGAGTTTAGGGGGGCGTCACATGGAGAGCCGAATTGATCGTATAAAAAAACAGTTGCATAGTGCTAGTTACAAGCTGACGCCGCAGCGAGAAGCGACAGTTGCTGTCTTGCTTGAGCACGAAGAGGACCACCTAAGTGCTGAAGATGTTTATCTTTTAGTAAAGGAAAAAGCACCAGAGATTGGTCTAGCTACTGTTTATAGAACGTTAGAATTATTAACGGAGCTCAAAATTGTCGACAAAATCAACTTTGGCGATGGCGTATCGCGCTATGACTTACGCCAAGAGGGAGCTGCCCATTTCCACCATCATCTTGTTTGTATCGAATGTGGTGCTGTTGATGAAATTCAAGAAGATTTACTTGAAGATGTGGAAGCCGTTGTTGAAAAACGTTGGAACTTTATCATAAAAGATCACCGACTAACTTTCCACGGCATATGCTGGCGCTGTCATGATAAAAACGACGAATCGAATGAAGAAAAATAACAAAAAACTGTCTGTTTTAATCTTTGGTATAGATTGAATCGGGCAGTTTTTTGTTTTTATAAAAATGAAGTACAAATTCTATTATGGTTGGTGGTTTATGTCGAACGGAGGGTGCTTTAGCACATTTCTTAAGGCCATGCTAAAATAGAGAATAATTGACAGTAAGGGGGCGTTGTGATGAATGAATTTCAATATGCAGTAGAGGACTATATCCATTTTATTCAGGTGGAAAGGCAGTTATCTGTTAATACATTAGCATCCTATCGCCGAGATTTAGAAAGCTATGTTCATTTTTTACAGGAAGCAGAGGGTATGGCTGATTTTAGTCGTGTGGAACGGACAACTATATTACGCCATTTAGAGCAATTGCGGGCACAGGGGAAGACAAGTCGTACAGTTGCCCGTCATATTTCATCTATTCGGAGTTTCCACCAATTTTTACTACGAGAAAAGCGTGCAGAAACTGATCCGACAGTTCATTTGGAAATGCCGACAATTGAGCAAAAATTGCCTAATATCTTATCTATCGAAGAAATTGAAGCTTTACTAACAGCTCCGAATCGAAGTAAGCCACAAGGCATACGTGATCTTGCCATGCTGGAGTTATTGTATGGGTCTGGTATGCGTATCAGTGAACTCATTGCACTGGATTTAGCTGATATTCATTTAACCATGGGCTTTGTACGTGTATTTGGGAAGGGCGGCAAGGAGCGAATCATTCCACTCGGCAAAAGCGCACTTTCGGCAATAAATGGCTATTTAAACGGTGCTCGTGGTCAATTACAGGGAAAGCACCCTAAAACAGATGCGTTCTTTATTAATCAAAGAGGGAAACGTTTAACAAGGCAGGGTTGTTGGAAATTAATGAAGGAGCATGCATTAAAGGCAGGCATCCAACATGAATTAACACCACATACATTGCGTCATTCTTTTGCCACTCATTTGGTTGAAAATGGAGCCGATTTACGAGCGGTACAGGAGATGCTTGGTCATGCAGATATTTCTACTACGCAGATTTATACACATATTAGCAAAACAAGATTATCTGAGGTCTATAAGCAATTCCATCCACGTGCTTAAAACATCATAGGAAAAAATTATATTTCAGTCGGATGTCTGACCTTTATTTTTCGCATTTTTTTGGTAAAATAGAGTCATGAGATTAGGAGGCAACCATTATGAATAAACCATTTAATAAAATCCATGTCGTTGTCATGGACTCCGTAGGTATTGGTGAAGCACCAGACGCTGCCAATTTCGGTGATGTTGGCGCACATACACTAGGACATATCGCTGAAAAAATGAATGGGCTTACAATGCCAGTAATGGAGTCATTTGGTTTAGCGAATATTGAACCATTGCATGGAATGCATGCAACTACTGACCCTAAAGCATACTACGGTAAAATGCAAGAAGCATCAGTTGGTAAAGACACGATGACAGGCCATTGGGAAATCATGGGGTTAAATATTGATAAACCATTTAAAGTGTATCCAGATGGGTTTCCAGCGGAGCTAATTGATGAGCTAGAGAAACGTACAGGTCGTAAAGTACTGTGCAATCAGCCAGCAAGTGGTACACAAGTGATTGAAGACTTCGGGAAGGAGCATATGGAAACTGGAGCGATTATTGTCTATACATCAGCCGATCCTGTTTTACAAATTGCGGCTCATGAGGAAATCATTCCACTAGAAGAGTTATATAAAATTTGCGAAATTGCTCGTGAATTAACATTACAGCCTGACTATTTAGTAGGTCGCGTCATTGCCCGACCATTTGTGGGTACGCCTGGAAACTTTACTCGTACATCCAATCGTCATGATTATGCGTTAAAGCCATTTGGTCGTACAACGATGAACGTTTTGAAGGACGCGGGATTAGATGTGATTGCCATTGGAAAAATCTCAGATATTTTCAATGGTGAAGGTGTGACAGATTCGGTCCGTACAAAAAATAATATGGATGGTATGGATCAATTTGCAGAAGTTGTACGTCGTGACTTCCGCGGACTTAGCTTCTTAAATTTAGTGGACTTTGACGCCAATTTTGGCCATCGTCGTGATCCACTAGGTTATGGACAAGCATTACAAGAATTTGATGCACGCCTACCAGAAATTCTAGAAGCCATGTCAGAAGACGATTTATTAATTATTACAGCAGATCACGGCAATGATCCAACCTTCCCAGGGACAGATCATACACGTGAATATGTACCACTAATTGTCTATTCACCACGTTTTAACGGTGGGGCGGAACTTGCGCTTCGTGAAACTTTTGCAGATATTGCAGCAACAGTTGCAGAAAACTTTCATGTAGAAGCACCACCATTCGGTAAAAGTTTCTTACATGATTTGAAATAAGGGGGTTTTTTTCGTATGAATATGGTTCAATTGTTTGAAAAGAAAAAACAAGGATTAGAGCTTTCTCAAGCTGAAATTCAGTATTTTGTTGAAGGCTATACGACAGGCTCAATCCCAGATTATCAAGCAAGTTCTTTATTAATGGCGATACGTTTACTGGGCATGTCTGATGATGAGACATTTTATTTAACAAAGGCAATGATCGAATCAGGCGATGTCATTGATTTAACATCTATTGAAGGCTTTAAAATTGATAAACACTCAACAGGAGGAGTTGGTGACAAGGTCACACTTGTTGTCACACCAATTATTGCTGCTCTAGGAATTCCTGTTGCGAAATTTAGCGGTAAAGGTTTAGGGATTACTGGGGGAACAATCGATAAGCTGGAATCCATTCAGGGCTTCAAAACAGAACTTTCATCACAAGAGTTCATTGATAATGTCAATCAGCATAAAATTGCCGTTGCTGGACAAACAGGTAATCTTGTACCAGCCGACAAAAAATTGTATGCATTGCGTGATGTGACAGGTACTGTCGATTCTATTCCATTAATCGCAGCATCGATTATGAGTAAAAAAATTGCAAGCGGTGCCGATGGTATTGTACTCGATGTAAAATGTGGCTCAGGTGCGTTTATGAAGACGCAGGAAGAAGCACAGCGTTTAGCGGATACAATGACGGCTATTGGAGAAAAACTTGGACGTAAAGTCATCGCACATATTAGTGATATGGATAATCCATTAGGGAAAATGATTGGTAATAAGCTTGAGGTTGTCGAGGCATATGCCTTATTAAGTGGACGCTTGGAAGAAACGCATGAGGATTTGGTTGATGAATGTGTTGTCATCTCTTCCTTAATGTACCAAATCGCTGCTGGCGTGAATGAAGCGGAAGCGACTGCTGCGGTGAAGCGAGTACTTGCAGATGGCTCTGCAGCTGCAAAATTCGAGGAGTTTATTGTGGCGCAAGGTGGAGTAGTCTCTGATATTGTTCAAAATGAAACAGCTCATAAAGTAGCAGTGACAGCGATTACAGGGGGCACTGTGGAAACTATTAATGCCTTATTAGTTGGGGAAGCAAGTGTTAGTCTAGGCGCTGGGCGTTTAACGAAGGAATCGCAGCTAGATTATGATGCAGGCATTCAGCTTATTGCTAAAAAAGGTGACCATGTCCATACTGGCGATACGATTGCTTATTTATATTCAAATCAACCAATTGATGAAGAAACAATTAATAAAATTCAACAAGCTTATACAATTGCATAAAGATCCTTAGCGAGAGCCCTCACTTTAAGAGGGCTCTCGCTTTTTTGTGTTCCATGAATCGCCAAACTTTAGCAATCGATAGCGTTTAGAAATTGTTGATTTATCCCATACTGCACTTAACCTAAAAAGCTATAAGTATGTCGATTAGACACTATTTCGGAAGACTTTGCACTAGTTCTGTCAGCCGCAAGGATTCACCATATTGAATGTGGAATTGCACGAGGAGGAGGCGATGTTCATGCATTATCAATTAGAAATGGTCACAAGAGAGACAGTCGTTATACGTTTGTTTGGGGAGCTCGATCATCATGCAGTAGAACAAATTCGAGCGAAAATTTCTGCAGCAATTTTTCAAGGCACTGTGACGACCATCATTTGGAACTTAGAAGGGCTATCGTTTATGGATAGTTCGGGAGTTGGCTTAGTGCTTGGTCGAATGCGTGAGTTAGAAGCAGTTGCTGGGCGAACTATTTTATTGAATCCATCGCCAACAATGCGAAAAGTATTTCAATTTTCAGGATTAGGGCCATGGATGATGGATGCAACAGAGGAACAAGCGATTGATCGCGTAAGGGGGATTGTAAATGGATAACGAAATGACATTAACTTTTTTGGCAATTAGTGAAAATGAAGCTTTAGCGCGTGTAGCAGTTACAGGCTTTATTGCACAATTAGACCCAACTATTGATGAACTATCAGAATTTAAAACAGTTGTCTCAGAAGCGGTTTCCAATGCCATTATTCATGGCTATGAAGAAGATGGTAAGGGTGTTGTGACAGTTCATGCTAAACGTGAGGATGATATTGTGACAGTATCTGTCATGGATAAAGGGGTAGGAATTGAGGATGTTAGTCGAGCGATGGAGCCGTTATTTACAACGAAAAGTATGATGGAACGTTCAGGTATGGGCTTCACTATTATGGACAGTTTTTCGGATCAGCTGACAGTTATATCAAAATGGCAAGAAGGAACAACTGTAACATTCACGAAGAAATTTTACACAGTTCGCACAGCGGTAATGTGAGGTTAAGCCCGTGAAGCCGTTAGAACAGTCGTCCGATAAGCTTTTGTCTCAGGAGGAAATGCGTGATTTAATTGCACGCGCACAGCAGGGCGATCATGAGGCTCGTAAACGAATGGTAGAAGGCAATACGAGACTTGTGTGGTCCATTGTTCAACGTTTTACAACGAGAGGTGTTGAGCTTGAGGATTTATTCCAGATTGGCTGCATAGGGCTCATGAAATCTGTGGATAAATTCGATTTAACATATGATGTGAAATTTTCAACCTATGCCGTACCGATGATTATTGGAGAAATTCAACGCTTTTTAAGGGATGATGGCATGGTGAAGGTGAGCCGCTCTATTCGTGAGCTCAATTTTAAAATCCGTCATGCTACTGACGAATTTATTAAAAAGAACGAACATCCTCCAACTATTCAAGAACTCGCTCAGGTGCTTGGTGTGACAACCGAGGAAATTGTCACCGCATCCGATGCGCTGAGAGACCCAGCCTCTCTTCATGAGCAATTGTATGAAAGTGAGGGGGATTCCATTACATTAATGGATCAAATGAAGGATGAGAAATCAGAGCAACCATTTGATTATATCCCACTGAAAGAAGTACTAACGAGACTTGAGCCGAGAGAGCAGTCTATCATATATCTTCGCTATTTTTCAGATTGCACGCAAACTGAAATTGCAAATAGATTAGGTATATCTCAGGTACAAGTATCCCGATTAGAGAAAAAAATTCTTGCCCAGCTGAAAAGTTGGATGGCAACAAGTGCAACAGTGGAGCAGGAAGTAATAAAAAAAGACATCTAAGAAAATGGTGACAGCATGACAAATAAATTATTTAACAGCTTAGAAGAAGCCGAAGATTTTCTTATAGAACATTTTGGTGACGGCGAATCATTTGACGTTGGGATTAAACACTTATTTGTCAAAGATTTGCCGGTCCTTTGTGCATATATTAGTGGGCTTGTAGATGGAGAAGCTTTAACACAGTTACTTTCTAGTATGCTCCCAGATGAGGACGTTGAGATTGAAGTAGAGGATGAGAAGGAATACTTTGAGTCCTATTTTAATTTCCATGGACGTTCAGAGGAAACAGAGCGTAAAGCCTATTTACTAGCCATTTTAAGTGGACAGGTCACCTTTATTACCAAAAGTGGCTATTGCTACGTTGCAGAGCTTAGAAACTATCCAGGACGTTCTCCAGAAGAGCCAGATAATGAAAAAGTTATCCGTGGCTCAAGGGATGGCTTTACAGAAGGAATTTCTCAAAATACAGCTTTAATACGTAGGCGAATTCGCAATAGTAATTTACGTTTCGAGCTACATAAAATATCCAAAATCGGTCAAACCGACGTGGCGATCGCGTTTATGAAGGATGTTGCCAATGAAGATATGCTCGAAAGTTTACGACAGCGTCTTGGACAAATTAATCATGATGGCTTGACGATGGCCGATAAATCATTAGAAGAATGGCTTTTTAAACAAAAGTTCCATCCAGTGCCATTTGTACGTTATACGGAAAGACCTGATATTGCAGCTGCCCATCTACTTGAAGGGCACATAGCTATATTAGTCGATACCTCTCCATCCGTTATTTTAGTGCCTGTTACCATGTTTCATTTATTACAGCATGCGGAGGAATATCGACAGGCACCGACTGTAGGGACGTTTGTACGTTTAATGCGATATTTTGGCTCCGTTATGGGTTTACTTTTATTGCCATTGTGGTATGTATTTGCAACGAATGAATCCTTACTTCCGGATGCCCTCTCCTTTTTAGGTACGGAGGAGAAATCACATGTACCATTGTTACTACAAATACTGATTGCAGATATTGGCATCGAGTTTTTGAGGATGGCCGCCATTCATACTCCGTCACCATTATCGACAGCGATGGGATTGGTTGCGGGGGTAATCATTGGTCAAATTGCGATTGATGTTGGATTATTCTCTTCAGAGGTGGTCCTCTATACAGCAGTTGCAGCTATTCTTATTTTCATTATTCCGTCCTATGAGCTCAGTATCTCCATTAAAATTTTTAGGTTACTGTTACTGCTGATGACGGGTCTCTGGGGTGTCAATGGGTTATTTATTGGTTTATTTTTATTGTTTACCTATTTATGTTCATTGCGACCAATGCAGGCACCTTATTTATGGCCGCTTGTTCCATTCTTTCCAACGGCAATGCTTCGTGTCATCATTCGTTTCCCAATGACTTCTGATGCATTAAGACCTTATGTAGTCGCTTCCAAACAGCGAAAAAGATCATAGGAGCCGTTGCACTCGTTTTTTTCATGTGATAAAGTTCACATATAGTATTTTGTGATTTTTGCAAAAATTATTTTCATTCAAGAAAAAGCAAGTATTATACATTTGTTTTTTTATGTTTGATGGAAATAATTTCTTGATGGGATGGCTTTAAATGGTAAAGAATGATTCCACTATCAAGCCGTAAAAATAACAAGATGGAACGATGTGAAAAGGGAGAGATGCACATGCATTTATATGGAACACAAGCGATTTCTGAAGATGGTCATTTAACAATTGGACAGGTAGACACACTAGAGCTAGCAAAAGAGTATGGTACACCACTTTTCGTGTATGATACTGCACTTATTCGTAAGCGTGCACGCAGCTTTATCGATACGTTTAAAAAACTAGGCGTAAAAGCAGAAGTAGCTTATGCTTCAAAAGCATTTGCATGTGTAGCGGTGTATCAATTAGCAGCAGAAGAAAATTTATCATTGGATGTTGTATCTGGTGGGGAGTTATTTACTGCATTAAAGGCAGGTTTCCCTGCAGAGCGCATTCATTTTCATGGTAACAATAAAAGCATTGCTGAAATAGAGCTAGCTTTTGACTCCAAGATTGGATGTATTGTTGTAGATAATTTCTATGAAATACAGCTTTTAAAAGAAATTTCGGAGCGCCGTCAGCAAAAAATGCGTATATTATTACGTGTTACACCAGGTGTTGAAGCACATACGCATGATTTCATCACGACAGGTCAAGCAGATTCAAAATTCGGCTTTGACTTAAACAATGGTCAAGCGGATGAAGCATTCCAACAAACATTTAGCCATGAATTCCTAGAGTTACTAGGCTTACATTGTCATATTGGCTCACAAATTTTTGACACTGCTGGTTTTGGCTTAGCTGGAGAAAAATTGATTGACAAAATTTCTGATTGGAACAAGACTCACGGATTTACATGTACTGTGTTAAACTTAGGTGGGGGCTTTGGTATTCGTTATACTGAAGAAGATGCACCGCTTGAACCACAAGTATATGTAGAGGATATGATTACAGTTGTCAAAAATAAAGCAACTGTTCTTGGACTGAAGATGCCGGAAATTTGGATTGAACCAGGTCGATCACTTGTAGGTGATGCAGGAACATCTCTTTATACAATCGGTTCACAAAAAACAGTGCCAGATGTGCGCAAATATATTGCGGTTGATGGCGGTATGAGTGATAATATCCGCCCAGCACTATACGACGCTAAGTATGAGGCAGTCATCGCAAGTAAGGCGAATGAGCCGAAAGATGAACTCTATACAGTTGCTGGTAAATTATGTGAATCTGGCGATAAATTAATTATTGATGCTAAACTACAAGATGCTGCTTCAGGTGATGTGTTAGCCATTTTCTGTACAGGTGCGTATGGTTATTCAATGGCTAGTAACTATAATCGTGTGCCAAGACCTGCTGTTGTATTTGTAGAGGATGGACAGCATCAACTAGCTATTCGCCGCGAAAGTTATGAAGATATTGTGCAAAACGATCTCCCGCTAACTTTAAAAAAGGGTGAGTAAATTTGAGGAAAAATAAGTGGGTATTACTAGCGTCCATTACAACATTTATTTTATTATGGGGCGTAGTCTATTGGGTGTTGGCGTCGAAAGGTATTCTCGGACCTGGTTCGTAAGACAGAAATTGGCTTGCGGTAAAAGTACAAATCGTGTAGGATAGTCAAAGATTATGTACAGCTAGAAAAAGAGGGAATAGACAAATATGTTAATTCGATATAAAAAAGCTTTAGAGAAAATAGCAATGGGGCTACTTTCGTTTATGCCTAACGAAAAAGACGTAAAAAAGCTTACAGAAACCATCCACTCCTATGAAAATGATGATAATTGGGTTTTATACTTATGGAAAAAGAATGATGAATATGTTGGCATAGTAGGGCTTGTTGTTGATGAGCATAATATAGCTACGATCCAGCACGTGTCGGTGATCCCTTCCTATAGGGGCGAGGGTGTAGCAACCGAGATGCTTCAAGAAGTGGCGGAACTTGGCCAATATGAAAGTGTACGTGCTACAGATGAAACACGTAGTTTCGTTCGAAAATGTATTCATTGTACCGATGAAAAAGCAGACGATTAACACCGTCTGCTTTTTCTTTGTTTGCTTTCTTGTCGCTCTGCAAGAATATGTGAGCGATCTCGTAGCATATGTTTATGAAGAAGATAATTTGAGCTGTTCGATGGCAAAAGCTTTATACGTGCTATGGCTAACTCCAGCAAGTGAGGTGAAAGAGGGAGCTGGAAAGTTTGAAAGGACTTGCCCGTTTTTATCGAAGTAAGAGCTATTGTCATTTGTGTTAGGAGTTCATGATAATCAATTTCTTGGAAAAAAATATGCCCTTCATTTACTTGAAAATTATGAAGTGCTTTTTCTAAAATTCGTTTAGCACCAGTATTGTTACCACGTCGCCAATGATAGAAACCTGTTGCCAGCTGTACATAGCCGACAAGTGGATGCATTTTATCACCAGGTGCAATTTCCTTCCAATATTCCTCTAGCACTTCATGGCATTCAAAAAAATCTTGATTGCCATTAAAATAGGCACAGTAATCTATAAATAAAGTATGATGCTGCGGATGCATTTTGGACTCCTTTCCACTATACTAAAAGAACATAGAATCTCAGGGTGGTAAAATAATGTCTTATGAAGTAAAATTAGAAGCCTTTTCAGGGCCTCTTGATTTATTATTGCATTTAATTCACAGATTGGAAATTGATATCTATGATATCCCAATGGCTGAAATTACACAACAATATATCGACCATATACATGCAATGCAAGTACTGGAATTAAATGAAGCAAGTGAATATTTAGTAATGGCAGCAACCTTGCTGGCAATTAAAAGCCGCATGTTATTGCCGATTCACGAAGGAGAGATGGAGGACGCAGAATTAGAAGTGGACGGACCTGACCCTCGTGAAGAACTGGTGCAACGCTTAATCGAATATAAAAAATACAAGGAAGCAGCAAGTAATTTGCAAGAGCTTGAAACAGACAGAGCACAAGTATTTACAAGGCCTCCTGCGGATTTAACAGGATTAGCCTCAGAAGAACAGATGGCTTTATTTGATTTGAATGTGAATATCTATGATATGCTTGGCGCATTTCAAAAATTGATGCGTCGTAAAAAATTAAAGAAACCATTAAAAACAACTGTAGCAAGGCAGGAACGATCAGTAAAAGATCAAATGCGTTCTGTTGTGGATTCTTTACGATTAACAGGTGGACGTGCATCATTTTTCGAGCTTTTTCCCTATGAAGATAAGCCAACACTTATTCTGACGTTTGTATCCCTTCTTGAACTGATGAAACGTCAGATCGTCATCGTAGAGCAAGATGGTAACTTTGAAGAATTAACGGTTACCTTACAGAAGGAGGAATGGGAAGATGACGAAAACATTGATGTTACAGAGTAGAATTGAAGCCTTATTATTTGTTGTGGGAGATGATGGCTTAACGATTAAACAACTATCACAACTTTTAGGAGAGCAGGAAGAGTTGATTCTGCAAACAATGAATACATTGAGAGAAACCTATGAAGAAGATTTAGCAAGAGGAATTACGGTGAAAGAAATTGCAGGCGTCTATCAGCTCATTACAAAATCTGAGTTTGCCGATACAATTCAAAGATTAGTAGAAAATCCAACCTCACAATCCTTATCTCAAGCCTCCCTCGAAGTGTTAGCGATAGTTGCATACAAACAGCCCATTACCCGTGTAGCGATAGAAGATTTGCGTGGCGTCAAGTGTGAACGACCAATCCAAACGTTAGTTTCACGAGGCTTAATTAAAGAGGTAGGACGGTCAGAAGGAACTGGACGTGCCATCTTATATGGAACAACAAAAGAGTTTTTACATTATTTTGGCTTAAATAATATAGAAGAAATGCCTCCTCTACCTGATGAGGACCTTGTTGATACAGAACAAGAAACAGATTTATTTATGACGAAGTTCCAAGAGACTTTTAGCGGGGCAAAATAATGGTAATTAGGTATAATGTGTAGCCTTCAACATAAATTTAAATCTATAATTTCCTATCACATTGAATAAGGAGTGGCTCGTTGCTTCGGTTATTTCGTTTAACACTGTTCATGATCATTGTGTTCATGGTAATGCTTCCTCAAACTAGCTTTGCAAGAGGAGGAAGCGGCTATGCTGTTTTGGATGGCGATACAGGTCGGGTTTTAATAGGGTCCAATAGCGATGAACGATTACCTATTGCTAGCCTAACAAAAATTTGGACAGCACTTGTGGCAATCGAAAATAGTGACTTGCAGGATGAAGTCGTTATATCCCCAAAGGCTGCTATGGCTGAGGGAAGTTCTATTTACCTACAGGCTGGTGAAACGGTAACAGTCGAAACGTTATTGTATGGCTTAATGCTACGGTCAGGCAATGATGCTGCCACAGCTTTAGCCGAACATGTAGGGGGTTCTGTAGAGGGCTTTGTCAAATTAATGAATGAAAGAGCCGTTATTGCAGGTCTTACCAATACCGTCTTTATGAATCCATCTGGTCTCCATCATGATGAGCATTTATCGTCAGCGAGAGATACTGCTGAGATGTTAAGACTTGCTTTGCAAAATAAAACGTTTGAGAAAATTGCTTCAACGATTCTTTACCGGGCGAATACAGTAAACGGAATGCTATGGGAAAATAAACACCGTTTATTAAGAGAAGGTTCGGGAATGGCGGCAGATATAGATGATGAGACAGAGCAACCTGTTAGTTCCTTAAAGTCAGCCACTGGTACTGCTTTTGCTGGAAAAACGGGCTTTACCAAGGTTGCTGGACGAACACTTGCAACGGCCTTTCAAAAGGACGGGCAAACCTGCATTGTTGTCACATTAAATGCATCCGATGATTGGAATGTACATCGAGGCTTATCCAATAAAATATGGCAAGATTATCGTCTTGAAACAGTAGTGAAGAAGGGTAAATACAATGTCAATAAAAAGTTGGCTATTCGTTTACAAGAGCCCGTTCGCCTACAATTAAATAAAGAGGAAAAAGAACAAGTTCGGCAAGTATTACATGTTTCAAGAAAACGTCAAGAAGCAGTCTTGTCGATCTTTATAGGCGAAGAACGTATTTATGCAATGCCAGTAAAAGTTGAATCAGCGGATCGTTAAAAACGATTTGCTGATTTTTTACATTATTTGATTAATTGATGTTAAATTTGGTAAAATGATAATGAAGGTTGAATTCTTAATTTTCGAAAAAAGGGGTGAGGAAATTGAGGAATGCTTCCATGGAAAGTAAAGGTAGACAAATTCAATTTGGGCTAATAATTGTCTTATTCTTATCAAGTTTAATTGTCCCTGTCATTCTACTATATCCAATTCAAGAGATGCTATATCGACCAAAAGAATTTTATTATTTTGCACCTTATTTTAATGCTTATATTATCTTTATGGCCTCTTTATTTGTCATGGCTCTTGTACTACTAATCAATTATTTGATCATACCTGAAACGAAAAAAAGCAAGAATATTCAACGTGGTCTAGTGTCTGCTTCCTTATTAATTGCTTTAGGTTTCATCGCATTAAGCTTTAATACCTATAAATTGATAGATTCAAACGGTATCTATAGGAGTCCAATTTTTAGTTTAAAAGCTGATTTTGTCGGGTGGGAAGAAGTTGTGAAAGTGGAGCAAGTGAATCTAGAAAAAAGTGGTGTGACAAAGCCTGATCATCTGGTTTTTAAATTTCAAGATGGTTCCACAATTGAAGAATCTTTGGCAGGCAACATGATGCTGGCTAAAAACTATATAGCCAATGAGTTAAACCAACGTGGCCTAACAATTGAAAATGTATACAAATAAAAGCTGCCGAATGGTAGCTTTTTTGTTGTTAAAATAAAGATTTTACAATCGATTCACATTATTGCTAACTGAGTATACTGCTAGTAAACAAAACAAAATGCAGGTTCAAATGTTAAGAAATTAGCTAATGCGAAATTAGTTGGAATACTCAAATAAAAAATGTGAAATTTGTTTTTCTTTAATAATGTCTAAAAGTATGACATAATTTTCACAGATTAGCGGGAAAAAATAACCCTATTCATTGGATCGAAATCGAATGATGAAGAAAGTGTTATTGTGAAAGAAAACTAGAGGTGAAAAAATGGAAAGATTACAAAAGGTCATTGCCTATGCAGGTGTTGCCTCAAGGCGCAAGGCAGAGCAATTGATTTTAGAAGGCAAAGTTAAAGTAAACGGTGTAGTTGTTCGTGAGTTGGGAACAAAGGTATCTAATTCCGATACAATTGAAGTAGAAGGTGTGAAATTAGAAAAAGAAGATAAGGTATATTACTTACTTTACAAACCACGTGGAACAATTTCTGCTGTAACAGATGATAAAGGACGCAAAACTGTCACAGATTTATTTCATCATATTCCGCAACGTATTTTCCCAGTTGGTCGTCTTGATTATGATACATCTGGATTATTGCTATTGACAAATGATGGAGAATTTTCCTATATGTTGACACATCCGAAGTTTAAAATTGACAAAACATATATCGCTCGTGTCAAAGGTGTGCCAACAATTGAAGGGCTTAAAAAGCTTCAACGAGGGATCAAATTAGAGGATGGTAAGACAGCACCAGCTAAGGTAAGTATGACATCCTTTGACGAAAAAGCTGGCAAAGCCATTTGTGAAATCACGATTCATGAAGGCCGTAATCGCCAAGTTCGTCGTATGTTCGAAGCGATTGGGACACCCGTTGTCAAATTAAAACGTGAACGCTTTGCTTTTTTAGATTTATTCGGCCTTTCTCCAGGAGAATACCGTGAATTAACAAAGCATGAAGTCAAGCAACTACGTGTGTTAGCAGAGACAGGAAAGCTGGATTAATGAAATTTGCCAGAAGAAAGTGTGGATACCACAAGAGGTATTTGGATGTTTACACTTTCTTTGTGGTGAAATCGTTCATAAATCATTCATAATTAATAGCTAAGTGTTTTTGTATCATTTTGCTATAATAGGTGAGAATAGTACACCTACTATAGCTGTAACACATTTAATTCGGTATTGTTGACGTCAGTGTGAAAGAAGTTTTTACATACTTATAGACGTATAGAGCATGAAAAAGTTCTATTTGTATCTTCATTATGTAGAAGCATACGCAAGCCGTAATTGATAGGGGGTTTATTAACTTGGAGAAAAAGAAAAAACGTCTTGTACTGCGAACGGTCATTTTAGCTGTGTTAGCATTGGCAATCGGGTACACAGTATATGGAACAGCAACAAAGGAAAAAGTAGAGTTAGTAGCAGTGGGCTCTAAAGCACCTGACTTCACGTTAGTAGATTTAAACGGTGAAAAGCATAAATTGTCGGATTATAAAGGACAAGGGGTATTTTTAAACTTCTGGGGAACTTGGTGTAAGCCTTGTGAGAAGGAAATGCCTGCGATGGACAATCAGTATCAAGAGTATAAAGATCAGGGTGTACAAACATTAGCGGTCAATATTGCTCAAACAGATTTTGAAGTACAGAATTTTGTCGATCGATATGAGTTGTCATTTCCTGTAGTTATCGACAAAACAAAAAGTGTGATGACTGCTTATAATGTAGGTCAATTACCTGCAACAGTGCTAGTTGATCCAGAAGGCAAAGTAGCCAAAATTATTACAGGTGAAATGACGGAGGAAAATATTGCTTCGTACATGGAATTAGTGAAGCCAGATAAGGAGTAAATGACGATGGAAAAAATCATTTGTGCTTGTGGTCATAGTAATCCATACGGCACGAAGCTTTGTGAGAAATGTGGTCGTCCTTTAACCGAAGAAGAAAAACAAAATAAGGTTGTTGATATGCGCTATGATGGTATGGCCATTCGCTCCAAAACATATAACAAATCTTTCATCGATAAAATATGGAATTTCTTCTCGAGTGTTAAAGTAGGTATATCCTTAATTATTATCACATTAATTGCTGCTTCAATCGGAACATTACTACCGCAAGAGTTTTACGTAAAAGCTTCTGATATGGAGAAAGGAGCTTATTACGCAGACGTATATGGTACATTCGGAAAAATCTATTATACGTTGGGGCTTTCAGATTTATATAGCTCATGGTGGTTCCAAATTTTAGTTGGTATGCTGGCAGTATCGATTATTGTGGCAAGTCTTGACCGAGGCATTCCGCTTTATAAATCATTAAAGAATCAACGTGTTAAAAGACATGAAAGCTTTATGAAGCGTCAGCGCATTGTTGCAGAAGGACAAGTGACGGCGAGTGCGGATGAAACGCTTGATAAAGTGGCTCAAAAAATGACTGAGATGAAGTATTCTGTTCGTCGAGATGGTAGCGCTCTCTTAGCTGAAAAAGGACGCTTCTCTCGTTACGGCCCGTACATAAACCATGTAGGTCTCATCATTTTTTTAGGTGGGGTCATGCTACGTCTAATCCCAGGATTCTATGTGGATGAATCGATATGGGTGCGTGAAGGTGAAACACGAGCGATCAGTGGGATGGAAGGTTATTTCATTGAAAACCGTGACTTTATTTTAGAAACACATGATAATACACCTCAAGGAGAGCAAGTTAAACAGGGTGTGAATGTAGTAGCTAAAAACTTCCAGACCGATATTACACTGTACAAGCAGCCTAAAGACGCATTACCAGGGGATACGGAAAATCTAGAAAAAGTAAAAGACTATTCCATTCGTGTAAACCACCCTTTGAAAGAAGATGGCTTTGCTCTTTACCAGATGGATTATCGTCTAAATGAATTAAAACAAATGAATTTTGAATTAATTAATAAGACGACGGAGAAATCATTAGGTAAGGTAGAGATTGATTTAACAAACCCTAAAAAAGAATATGATTTAGGCAATGGTTCATCCGTTCAAATACTAGTGTATACACCAGATTTTGATGGGTTTGAAAATGGTGAGCCACAAACAAAAACATCAATTCCAAATAATCCCGCGTTTTTATTTAAAATGACAACACCAGAAACACCAGAAGGAGAAGTAAGCTTTGTTGAAATTATGCAACCTCCTTTAGAACCACTTGGTGAAAATAAATACAGAATGAAGTTTGCTAGTGCAGAAATGCGTGACATGTCAGGTATTACGGTACGTAAAGATAGTACCATCCCTATTCTGTTTGTTGGGGGTGTCATCTTTATGATCGGTGTTGCGATTGGCTCTTATTGGAATCATCGTCGTTTATGGCTGCAAGTGGAACCAGACGGCCGTGTGTTAATGGCTGCCCATGTCAACAAAAATATGTTCAGCATGAAAAAGGATTTAGATGCTGTCACAACATTTGCTGCATTGCCTCCGTATACAGATCAGTTAGAGAAAGATGAGGCTGGCGAAGAGTCCACAAATGGTGGCATTAAAGAAAAGGAAGGTGACAACACCTTATGAGTTTGATTGATATAAGTGGAAACTTATTATTTGTAGCGTTTATTGCTTATTTAGTTGCGACATTATTATTTGGTGGTTCAATTAAGCAAGCTAATGCTACTGGTAAGAATACTGGCAAATGGGGCCAGCTTGCCATTGTGGTTACCATTATTGGTTTCCTATCACAGCTTGGCTATTTTATTACGCGTTGGATCTATACTGGACATGCGCCAGTAAGTAATATGTTTGAATTTACGACTGCCTTTGGTATGTTCATTGTCGGTGCGTTTATCTTAATTTATTTTATTTATCGTTTGACTGCACTTGGATTAGTGGCATTGCCTGTAGCACTTTTAATTATCGCTTATGCAGCAATGTTCCCGAAAGAAGTAAGTCCATTAGTGCCGTCGTTACAAAGTTATTGGTTAACGATTCACGTTATTACAGCAGCATTAGGGCAATCTATTTTAGCTATTAGTGCTGTGGCAGGACTTATTTACTTATTAAAAGTAGTAGATTTAACGAAGCGTTCTAAACAACGTTTTTGGTTAGAGGCCGTGATGTACTGTCTTGTAGTAGTTATTGGGTTTGTTGCGGTAACATCTACATTTAGTGCTATGGATTATGAGTCTAGCTATAATTATGTGGATAAAGAAGGAACTACTCGTAAAATTATTTACAATTTACCTCCGATTTTCGGTATGAATGAATATGAAGTGGTTGAAGAACATGGCATGTCACCATTAGTAGAAATGCCAGCATTAATTAATGCTAAAAAATTAACAACTGTTGTTTGGTCATTAATGATAGGATCTATTTTGTATTTATTAATTCGTTTAATCGCTCGCCGTCGAATTAGTGCCATTTTCCAACCACTAGTTAAACGTGTCAATTTACAATTACTTGATGAAATTGGTTATCGTTCAGTGTTGATTGGTTTCCCTGTATTCTCCCTAGGTGCTTTAATCTTTGCGATGATTTGGGCACAAATTGCTTGGAGTCGATTCTGGGGTTGGGATCCAAAAGAAGTATGGGCTCTTATTACATGGTTATTCTATGCAGCATTCCTGCATTTACGTTTATCAAAAGGCTGGGAAGGTCGAAAATCTGCTTGGTTAGCATTAATTGGTTTCGGGATTATTTTATTCAACCTAATTGCTGTTAACTTAATCCTTGCAGGTTTACACTCCTACGCGTAACCTGTGAAACAACAAGCCTTTTCGCTGTAGCGAAGAGGCTTTCTTTTCTTTTCAATATGTGTCACAGCATGTACAATAGAAGGTAGAGAAAGATTGGAAGAGAGGGATCGTGAAAGTGTCAGAAAATATTTCAGTATTAGTAGTAGACGACGAGGATCGTATTCGCCGCTTATTAAAAATGTATCTAGAGCGAGAAGGATACCTTGTTGACGAGGCAGAAAATGGTGAACAAGCGATCGAGAAATCTTTAGAAAAAGAGTATCACTGTATTTTACTTGATATTATGATGCCTGAAAAAGATGGGCTAGAAGTGTGTGCGGAAATTCGAGAACGCGCAGCAACACCGATTATTTTATTAACTGCAAAAGGCGAAGAAGCGAATCGTGTACAAGGCTTTGAGCTTGGCGCAGATGACTATATTGTAAAACCATTTAGTCCTCGTGAGGTTGTTTTACGTGTGAAGGCTATTTTACGCCGTTCACAAGCTTTCTCACCAACGACGAATGCATCCTCTTCAAAAGATTTGGTGGTGTTCCAGCATTTAATGATTGATCACGATGCACACCGTGTAACAGCAGAGGGGATTGAGGTCAATTTAACACCAAAAGAGTATGAATTACTGTATTTCTTAGCGAAATCGCCAGACAAAGTATTTGACCGTGAACAACTACTAAAAGAAGTATGGCATTATGACTTCTTTGGTGATTTACGTACAGTGGATACACACGTAAAACGGTTACGTGAAAAGCTCAACCGAGTTTCTGAAAACGCTGCTAAAATGATTGTGACAGTTTGGGGCGTTGGATACAAATTTGAGGTTGTCAATGAATAGAATATGGAATAGTGTTGTCGGGAAGCTATGGGTAACCATATTGCTTCTCGTTTCATTTGTATTATTTGTTTTCACGGTATTAATGCTTGAATTTCTTCAAAATTATCATATGCAGCAAGCAGAAATTTCATTGCGTCAGACAGCTGCAACAGTGGCAAGTATAGTAGATGACAATGAAACAGCAGAATCTACTTCGGAATTATTAAAAGATATTTTACCTACAGGGACCAATGCATTGATTGCGATAAGCCATGTTGAAGTATCCTTTGCAATGCAGGAGGGTGTCAACAAAAAAGAAATACAAGATACTATTTTAGCCAATAAATCTTTTCATGAAGTGTTTCAATCAGATGAACCCATTATTAAAGAAATGATGATGCCTTCTTCTACTGATCAAGAAAAGATGGAATCGTATGTCGTACTTGGTTTCCCCCTAAATGTTGAAAATACAGTACATGGAGCTGTCTTCATCTATCAAAGCCCAGATGCGCTACATAAAACGTCTAAGGAAACAACGAAAATTGTCTTTTTAGCTGCCTTCATAGCATTTGTGCTGACGACATTCTTCGCATTTTTCCTTTCTTCACGTATTACTTCGCCATTAAGAAAAATGCGTGAGTTGGCTTTTGAAATCGCGAAAGGGAATTTTGAAGCGAAAATGCCTACAACGCAAAATGACGAAATTGGTCAACTTGCCGTTGCCTTCAATCAAATGGGCCGTCAATTAAAGCATAATTTAGAGGTTATTAATCAAGAAAACGAACAGCTTTCGAATATTTTGACTTCTATGACAGATGCAGTGATTACCTTTAACCGTGATCGTACAATATTATTAAGTAACCCACCAGCAGAACGTTTAATGCAAAAGTGGTTTGTGAATAAAGGCTCGCAAAGTGCAAAGCCTATCCCTCCAGAGCTGTATCATATGCTTGATCATGTGCTGATGTTTGAGGATAAACTAGAAGAGGAAATTGAAATGGACGGCAACTACTACACATTTACGATTAGTCCTCTCTATAGTGGTGAAATGATACGTGGGGCTGTGGCTGTTATTCGTGATATGACTGAACAACATCGCTTAGAAAAACTAAGATCCGATTTTATAGCCAATGTCTCTCACGAACTAAGGACACCGATTGCTATGCTACAAGGTTACTCTGAAGCATTAATGGACGATGATTTTATTCAGGATCAGGAAGAGCGTAATGAGATTACCAAAATCATTTATGATGAATCGAAGCGAATGGGTCGCCTTGTGACAGATCTATTAGATTTGGCACGCATGGAATCAGGGCATATGACGCTTTATAAAGATGAATTACCGATCAATTCGACATTCGAGCGTATTACACAAAAATTTGCTCAGGTAGCAAAGGAAAAGCACGTTCGTCTGCAATTTGACAGTGAATTTAATGACGAGGCCATGATTAATATTGATGAGGATCGGATTGAACAAGTGCTTACAAATTTAGTCGATAATGCACTTAGACATACAGATGAAGGGTCTGTGACTGTAAAAATCGAGCAGGAGCCGACATTTGCTAAAATATCTGTTCAAGATACAGGGCATGGCATTCCTCAGGATGACTTACCATATGTCTTTGAACGCTTTTACAAAGCCGATAAGGCACGTACCCGTTCCAAAGGCGGAACTGGTCTCGGCTTAGCCATTGCTAGAAATATTGTGAAGGCACACTCAGGTAATATTATGGTAGACAGTGTGCTGAAAGAGGGTACGACCTTCACGTTTTATTTACCGTTCGATTAATAACATGTATTGCTATTAATTGGCTGTAACTTCTATGAATGTAAGACGACAAATATTATAGAACGGGGGTGGAGTGCTTTGAATGACTCCGTGTTCCATCGACTATACGATGCATATCACCAAGACGTGTTTCAGTTTTTAATATATTTAGTAAAAAACCGTACACTTGCCGAAGATTTAGCACATGAAGTTTATGTACGAGTGTTGCGCTCATATGATCAATTTGCAGGGAATAGTAGTGAGAAAACATGGCTATTTGCTATTGCCAAAAATGTAGCGATTGATCATTTTAGAAAGCAAGCTGTACGCCAAAAGCATTCACATGATTTCTTTGACTGGGAAACGGAACAGCTCCATTCAACCACACCATCACCGGAAGATATGCTACAGGCCAGTGATGAATTTATGCAGGTAGAATCAGCACTTGAAAACTGTACAGGCGACCAAAAAATGGTCATTATAATGCGCTATTTTCAGGACTTATCGATCGCAGAAACAGCGCAAATACTAGATTGGACAGAAGCTAAGGTAAAAACGACCCAGCATCGAGCCATTAAATTTTTAAGGCAACAGCTACAGCCGATTAGAGAACAGGAGGCGAAACGGCAATGACGCATAAGCCATTTGATGATGAACAGCTTGAATATGTATTGAACAATGCCCCTAAGCTTTCTGACCACCGTTCAAAAGAAGAAATATTAAATCGGTTAATGGCAGATGCTCGCTTGCAGGATAATAGTCACCTTCAAGAAGCGATACAACAACCTATAGAGAATGAAGAAGCACAACAAGAAAGTAAACCTTTGATCCAAGATGAACGACCATCACGATTTAAGTTCCGAAGAATGCCGATTTTTACGAGTGTAGCAGCAGTTTTCGCGCTAACGGTACTCGTTGGCTCCATGTTCATGAATAATGATGCTAGCCAAAAAGATCTAGCTAGTACTCCAGAAACGGCTAATTACGCTACTTTACAGGAAGATCGTTCTGCTAAAGACGCTGCTACGCAGGATGAAGCGCTTCAATCCAGTATTGTATCGGAGCATGAGCGCATGTTATCTTTACGGTCATCTGTCTATGAGGAAGATGTGAAAGATGCTGTCGTTTTCCGTATTGGTTTAGCAGGACGTGATGCGGAAAGTGTGCCAATGACATATGTGATACCAAATGAGCGTGTAGCAACTGATTTTGGAACAGAAAAACCTTCTACTCTACAGATGTATGAGAAATACGCTCCTCAAATTGATGAAGAAGCCAAAGGGTTTACAGATTATCATCCTTTTAAAGGTGAACTGAAGGAGAAGGAAGACAAGCTTGTCCACGTTTTACCAAAGGACAATGACTATGATGTTGCTTCAGCTACCGTCAATGAGTATAAAGGAACTTTGGAAGATACATTCTCAGATTCTGAATATACGGAAGTGGAGATTCAAAATGAAGATGGCACACCTTATGAGTTTTCTCAAGAGGGCGAGCCAAGCCAAGCTATGTCATTAACAAACGCCAAACATTTTAATTATTATTTATACCAAGATGGTAATGGTGCGGAATATCTGTCACCAGATTTCCGTCAAACATTTGCAAATGTTACAGAGGCACTTACACTCATGAAAAACAAAAATGATGATGTTTATGTAACAGTTGTTCCTGAAAACGTGACTTATACCGTGAAAGAGGAAGCGGAAGGTGTCGTCGTTACATTTGATATCCCCTTAGATTTAGCATCGATGGAGCCAATCCGCGCCACGCAATTGATTGAGGCCATGATGTTAACTGCTGCTGGCTTTGGCCAACAATTACGCTTAGATAATGTGGTCCAAGAAAGCTGGGAAGGATTCGATTTGAAAACGTATTTGCCAAAGCCTGTGGGGCCAAATAAACAATATATGCCTTAGTCAAAAATGGAGCATTCCTGTAGCATGGAATGCTCCATTTTTATAATACATACAAATCTAATCGGATTTTTTTAAGCAGAACTATTTACTTTTTCTTGATAATTAATTATAGTAAGGTTGTAGTATAAAATAATATGATTCATCTTCGGGGCAGGGTGAAAATCCCGACCGGCGGTAATAGAGTGGTAAACCGTTAATGTTTTTCATTAACTCGAATGGTTTATGCTACACTCTTCAGCCCGCGACCTGTGCAAATTTATTTGCATGGCTGACTTGGTGTGATTCCAAGGCCGACAGTTAAAGTCTGGATGGGAGAAGATGGAGGTACGATCGTCATTCATTGTTATGAAGTGAACTATAGCCGAGCGCTTTTTTGTAGAGCTTTTTAAACAGTGCTCAAAAAATAGTTTATATTGACGCTTATTCGTCATGCCTTTCTCCCTTGTGCTTTTTCATGCATAAGGGTTTTTTCATGCTAACAATTGAAAGATCGTCACCTTTCTTCTTGCGAGATTGAATCAGCAAAGAGGAGAGAGTTTTCTATGAAGAAGAATGTTAAACTTCAATCGTTTATTACGATTGGTATGCTGAGCAGTATTTCGTTTTTATTAATGCTTTTTAATTTCCCGATTCCGCCGTTCCCAGCATTTTTGGAAGTGGACTTTAGTGATATGCCTGCATTAATAGCAGCCATCACAATGGGGCCTGTAGCTGGTATTTTAGTAGAGTTATTTAAAAATGTATTGGATTGGATTTTCTCAGGAACGCCAACAGGTGTGCCAGTAGGTCATATTGCTAACTTTACAACAGGCATTTTATTTATTTTACCAGTAAGCTTTATTTTTAATCGCTTTAAAACAATTGCTGGTCTTGTTGGAGGTTTAGCAACAGGTACAGTCGTTATGGCAGTAGGCATGAGTATTTTAAACTATGTAGTATTTTTACCAATGTACACATACTTCTTAGGAATGGAACCTGTTGTAGGTGACTCACTTTATAAAATGATTGTCGCTGGGATTTTACCATTTAACATTGTGAAAGGTATTTTATTAACGGCTATTATGGCGTTTTTATTTACAACAATGCGCAAATGGATCGACCGTCAGCGTTCTATCTATATATCAAAATAATATACGCTAACCTCGGGTGAATATACCCGAGGTTTTTTGTTGAAGGAATGATGGATAGGGTTTAAGGTGTAACGGATAAATTACTAAAAGGAACGGAAAGAAAGGCAAAACTAACGGATAAACATAGAAAAAAGTAATGGAGTAAGCAAGCTATCTAGTACTTTATCATTATGACCTAGTCGAAAGCTATATTTTCATGTAAAATAGGGAAGAGTTTAGAATGTTTGAGGAGTTTGAAGAGATGAGTGAACAAAAGGGACAGTGGTCTAGTAAATTAGGATTTATTCTAGCATCAGCGGGTGCTGCAATTGGACTAGGGGCAATTTGGAAACTACCCTATGTAACGGGACAAAGTGGTGGGGGAGCGTTTTTCCTAATCTTTGTGTTATTTACCTTGTTAATAGGGTTACCAATGCTATTGTCCGAGTATGTTTTGGGGCGTGGTACACAATCGGAGGCTGTAACGGCATATAAAAAAATTGCTCCGACAAAGCCAAGCTGGGCTTGGATTGGTCGAATGGGTGTACTAGGTTGTTTTTTATTATTAACTTTTTATAGTGTAGTTGGAGGTTGGATCTTTATTTATAGCGGGCTCGGTGTTGCTGGCGCTGTAATCGATCCAGCAGTAGATCCTGCTGAACTATTTGGAAAAATTATAGGTACGCCTTGGATTACGCTAGTTGGTTTAGTATTGTTTACATTAGCCAATGTACTTGTGATTTCGTTAGGTGTACAAAATGGGATCGAAAAGGCCAATAAATGGATGATGCCGCTACTCTTTATAATGTTCATTGTCCTTGTTGTGCGTGCTGTTACATTGGATGGGGCAATGGAGGGCGTAAAATTCTTCTTATGGCCTGATTTCTCAAATATTACTGGAAAGGCATTATTAGAAGCGCTGGGGCAATCGTTCTTTGGGTTAGCAGTGGGATTCTCTTGTCTTGTTACATATAGTTCCTATCTAAAAAAGGATGTAAGTCTGCCAAATTCAGCAGGTTCTGTTGTGCTGTTAACTGTGCTAGTCTCATTTTTAGCAGGATTAGCGATTTTCCCTGTTGTGTTCGCTTTTGATTTAGAGCCAGCAGCGGGTCCAGGCTTGCTATTTATGGTGCTACCAACAGCTTTCAGTCAAATGCCATTCGGTGAAGTATTTTTAGCGATGTTTTTATTACTATTTTTATTTGCCACATTAACGTCATCATTTAGTTTATATGAAATTATTGTCGCGGCATTTATGGAACATAGTCAGAAATCCCGTCCAATGTGGACACTTTTACTTGGTATAGTCGTATTTATTGCAGCTATTCCAGCAGCACTTTCTTCTAGTGTTCTATCGGATGTAACGATTTTTGAGAAAAGTATTTTTGATGCAACCGATTTTCTAGTGTCAAACATCATGCTTCCATTAGGAAATTTATTCATTGCTATCTTTATTGCCCATGTAGTGGATAAAGAATTTGTGAAAAGAGAATTGTTAATGGGTAGTCAAATGGGACAAGGCTATTATTCATCATATCGTATGTTAATGTTAGTTGTCGTACCGATTATCATTCTTGTCGTGTTTGTTAATATGCTACTGCAATATTAAAGAAAAGGTGTATTCCATCTAACAGGAATACACCTTTTTTTAGTATGACAAGGATTAATACTCGTTAAGTGATAGCTCTCCTAGCCAATCTTCTTTAATAATTTTCTTTGCTTGTTCTTCGCTTTTGGCAATAGGGAATACTTTATCAACCTGTGAAATAGCGAATAAGTTGCGAATGAAATCATCGACGACAATAATGGCAATTTTTTTATCTTTTACAGACACCTTCTTAGCGAAATTGACGATCATACCGAATCCAGTGCTATCAATATTTGTAACCCTTTGCATATCGATAATGTATCCGTGTTTTGTGTCCAAGCTAAGTGTTTGCAGCTCTGACTTTATATCTTCGATTATCCCGTATTCTAAATCGCCAGTAAACGCAATCACAATATAATCAGCCTTTGTGTCAATATTCATTGCAATGTTCTTCTGATTCATCCTATAGCGCCTCCATTTTTCTTTACTTGTTTGGGGATTTATTCAAACTTAAATTTATTAACTTCATTTTGTAAATTATCAGCAATTGATGATAGCTCATCTGAACTTTGTGTAATTTCTGCAACTGTCGCATATTGCTCTTCAGAAGTCGCGGCAATCTCCTCTGTAGCTGCTGCAGCGTCTTCGATAATACGTGAAATATCTTGGATAGCTTGTTGCACACCTAAGGAGTTGTCGTTAACATGTGTAAATGCAACCTTCATTTGTTCGACACCTTCTTCTGTTTCGACAACTTTCTCCACGATTTCTTTTAAGGCACTTCCACCTTTATTAATGATTGTTACTTGCTCCTCGACCGCCAATAGATTGCTTTCCATCGTCCTTACCGTCACAGAAGTTTCGGCCTGGATATCATTAATGAGATTTGTAATTTGACCTGCTGCTAAACTTGACTGTTCTGCTAGCTGACGAACCTCTGATGCAACGACAGCAAAGCCTTTTCCTTGATCACCTGCTCGTGCTGCTTCGATGGCTGCATTGAGTGCCAACAGATTCGTTTGCTCAGCAATGCCTGTGATAACGGTAATAATACCACCAATTTCTTCAGAGCGCTTGCCTAACTTCTGGATAGAATCAGTTGCATAAGACACAGTTTTCGTTACATCACCTAAATGCATTATCGCTTCATTGATGGCTTCTTCTCCTTTACGTGCGATATGAGTTGATTCAATAGCGCTATTTAAAGTGATTTCGGCCTTTTGTAAGCTCTTTGATACTTCCTCAATCGTTTTTTGCATCATGGAAACGATTCGTTCAGCCTGGTCGGATTGAGTCGTAGTACCAACAGCAATTTCATTCATTGTCAATGCGATTTGGTTAGATGCTTCACTTGTTTGATGGGATGATTCTGCTAAAGTGTGTGACGACTTTGCGATTTGATGTGCGCTGCCAGCCACAATCGTTATCGTCTCTGTTAAATGATTTTTCATACTACTAAATGCGCGTGCTAGTTCAGCGATTTCATCTTTGCCTTTCGGGTTTAACAGTTTAACATTTAAGTTTAGCTCTGCTAGCTCCTTGGCATTTGTACTTAGAATATTAATCGGATTAACAATTTGTTTTTGTAAGAACCAACTAATTCCTCCAATCATCACAATGGCAATCACTAAGGAAATGGCTACATTCTCCAGTGCTGATTTTGTGGCAATGCTTATATAAGGAGCGGTAGGGACAGCGGTTGCCCATACGCCGATAACCTCCCCTTGGCTATTTACTATAGGATCATAGGCTGCTTGATGTAAACTTCCTAAGACATTGGCAGAACCGATAAAGCGCTTTTTTTCTCCTAGCACAACAGTAGCAACCTCGTCAGAAACCTTTGTATTTAAAGCGCGTTGACCGTTATCCACTATATTGGTACTTATACGAGTATCGTTTTGAAAGATGGATACAGCATTCCCGTTTGTGAGTTCTCCAACTTTATCAGCTGCCTCAAAATTTTCTACCATATTGATATCGCCCTTATAGAGTTGGTTGTTTTTAATGGACCATTCTCCAGGATATTTAGCGTCTAAATATTCATAGCTTACCTGTATATCTGATAGAAGCTTTGTATCAGCACTTTCTAATAGATTGTTCTTGGCAACAAAAAAATTGACTCCTGCTAAAAGGGAAGTAAGTAAGATAATACAACCAAATATAAGCAGATTCATTTTTTTTCGTATAGATAACTTCATTAAAACACGCCCCCAATTTTACGTTTACTTTATATATGAATCTTTTTTGAAATACCAACTAAAAATTTTGTTTCTGAAATATTTTCAAACCAAATATGGTCGACCATATTTTTGACAAAAAATAAACCGCGTCCACGATCAGAATAATCAAGTTCGTCTAAATCGAATTGAAGAACTTTGTCCCAGTCATTTTCGGCAATACCTTTTGCTTCATCAGTGACTGTTATTTTTATTTCTTCGTATGATTGCGTTACAAGTATTTGGATCTCCTTTTGAGAGGGTGTGTCAATTTTCCCCATAGCCTCTACGGCATTGATGACTAATTCATGTACAACAAATCGTAATTCTCGTTTATAAGGTAGATTATATAACTCTGTATAATTCTCCATTACTTGATCAATAAAGGCTATAGCTTGTGTATCAGGATTTACATTGAGTGTGAATTCCATCTTCAATCACCTACCCTTTAATGTAATTGTTATTGAAACGACTGTGATGTCATCACTGTAATCATTATCAAATAAATTGTATTTTTGAGAAAACTTTTGTAGTGCATAGCTATTATCCTGTGAAGCATAACTGTAGAAAAAGTCCATATCAATTGAATTTTGCTCGTTTAATGTTAATAATCCATCCGTATAAAGAATAATGCGGTGCCAGCCTGATAAAGGTATTGTTTTTTTATTTATTTGAATAGTAGGGAATAGTCCGAGGATAGGCGTATTCGCTGGGAGGAAGACTGTTTCTCCATATTTTCCAAATAAAAAACCAGAAGGATGAGCCGCATTCACATAGTGCAAAGTTCCGTTTTTTGTATCTAGAAGTATGTAGATTGCCGTCATTAAAAAACGGTCCATATCATCAGAAAATAGCTCGTATATTTGGCGGTTAAGTTCTTGAATTACTGCTACTGGATCAATTAACTTCGTAATCATTCCTTTTAATAAGGATCTAATAGACATAGTAACGAGTGATGCAGCGATACCATGCCCCATTGCATCATACAGAAGAATGGCGGTTAAATGTTCATTAATTTTAAACCAGCAGTACATGTCACCTCCTAGTGTATTGGATGTTACATAAAGACCATCAACCTGTATATGCTCAAGATTTAATGGGGGAGATAGTGCATTCTTTTGGAATTTTTTTGCAACAAACAAATCTTTTTGAATCATACTTTCCTGCTGCTTTCGAAGCGTGGCTTCCCTCTGATATTTTAAGGCTACTTGAATACGAGTCTTAAATTGAGTGAAATCAAAAGGTTTTAAAATAAAGTCGAAAATACCAGCTTCAAATACCCTATCAATTGTTATGGTTTTTTCGTAGGTAGTAGATAGAAGGATAGGGATTTCTATCCAATTTTTAAGTACATGAATGTGCTGACAAATTTCCTCGCAATTTCTGAGTGTCATTTTAGTGTCGAGTACGATTAATTCTAGCTCATCTTTCAAAGATGAATCTACTAAATAATTCATTGCTGCTTCCGTTGTTGAAAAGCAATGAATATTTGGGATGCCGATACGATGAAAATATTTTTGCAGACGCAGCACATCATTACTTACGCTGCCAATAATTAATACTGACATGCCTACTCAATTCACCGCCTTATGTATCTATAACTAAATATTTCCTGGAAGCCAACATAATGATTTCTAACCATAATATATACTCCGTATTTACTTATAATATGAATAAATTAAAATTCTAATTTGCTATAAATTTACCAATAAATATGGCATTATACAAGGCTTTTGTGATATAAAGTAAAACTTAATCAATAGGGTTTTTGACATCCAAGCTCATGAAGAGTGTTCTAAGGTTATGTTTTTAGCAATGTTCTTGTGTTATATGCATTTGCTGCATGAAGATGTAGAAAACGCTTCGCTCCTAATCATGCAAATAAACTGTCCAATCATTAGACAGACAAAGGATTTTTGTAAGACTAAAGACCTTTTGTAGAAAGTAGTAATTTTGTCCTTTATTTAAGATGAAAGAACGCTATTTTAGAAGGAAATGTGATAAAAAAATTAATCTAAAAAAGGGATTAATATATTCGATAATATGCATGTTATAAAACCTTACATACATATTGCGTATTCTCCATTTTTAATGTATTTTAAGAACAGTAATAAAAAACGTGTTAACTAAAATTACATTGGAGTGGTGAAGAATGAAACATTATACAAAAGAAGATATTGTACGCCGAGTGAAGGAAGAAAATGTGAAATTTATTCGCCTACAATTTACAGATATATTAGGAACAATTAAAAATGTGGAAGTGCCTGTCAGTCAATTAGAGAAAGCGTTAGATAATAAAGTCATGTTTGATGGCTCTTCAATCGAGGGCTTTGTACGTATTGAAGAATCAGATATGTATTTAAAGCCCGATATCGATACCTTCGTAATTTTTCCTTGGACTGCTGAAAAAGGGAAAGTAGCTCGCTTTATTTGTGATATTGCGAGACCAGATGGTACACCGTTTGAAGGAGACCCACGCTCCAATTTAAAACGTGTATTAAAGGAAATGGAGGAGCTAGGCTTTACTTCGTTTAATTTAGGACCAGAGCCTGAGTTTTTCCTGTTCAAGCTGGACGAAAAGGGACACCCAACACTGGAATTAAATGATAGTGGGGGCTATTTTGATTTAGCGCCAACTGATTTGGGGGAGAACTGTCGTCGTGACATCGTTTTAGAGTTAGAGGGAATGGGCTTTGAAATTGAAGCTTCTCATCATGAAGTAGCACCTGGCCAGCATGAAATTGACTTTAAGTATGCCAGTGCCATTGAGGCATGTGATAATATTCAAACATTTAAACTAGTCGTAAAAACCATTGCTGCACAGCATGGCCTCCACGCAACATTTATGCCAAAGCCACTGTTTGGGGTCAATGGGTCAGGAATGCATTTTAACTTATCGTTATTTGAAGGTGATAAAAACGCCTTCTACGATGAACATGCTGACTTACAATTAAGTGCAACCGCACGTAGCTTTATGGCAGGGATCATGAAGCATGTGCATGGCTTTACGGCTATCACGAATCCACTTGTCAATTCCTATAAACGATTAGTACCTGGCTATGAGGCACCTTGCTATGTAGCATGGTCAGCTCAAAACCGCTCACCACTAATTCGTATTCCAGCAGCACGTGGACTATCTACACGGATTGAATTGCGTTCAGTTGATCCAGCAGCAAACCCGTATTTAGCAATGGCTGTTATTCTAGCATCTGGACTAGATGGCATACGTAAAGATTTAACGCCACCAGCTGCGGTAGATCGTAATATTTATAAAATGACAGCAGCGGAGCGGGAGTTGAATGGGATTGACAGTTTACCATCCTCATTGGAATTTGCGCTAATCGAATTAGAGATGGATGCCATTGTTCGTGATGCACTGGGTGACCATATTTACGATAAATTTACAGCTGCAAAAGAGATTGAATGGAATAAATATCGCACACGTGTCCATAATTGGGAGCGTGAGGAGTATTTAAAGATGTACTAAAAAAAAGTTGGGGCTGTTTTTTGCCCCAACTTTTTTATGTGACATGAACTTCTTTTTGCTCTATCATAAGATTAAAGGAGTGTGGGCAATGACACAAATAACTCAAGTTGTGACAATTCAAAACAATGATATTGTGCAATTTGAACTTGATATTAACCGGGCTTTAGTAGATTTAAAAGGCTTTTTAATACTTGATATCAAATACAATACGCTCTTTATTGGAGAACAGACAGTCATCCATTCTGCTTTAATTATTTATCAGCAAAATGATTAGAACATTTAACAAGATGGGGTCATGTCGATGAGACGTGACTTTTTTTATTCAAATAAATAAAGATAATAGAAAGACTCGATCTTCTAGAAAGGTTAATGGTAATCGGGCAACTTCGTCCTTAGATTTCCATGCGATGTCATAAATTAATTCGTCAGGATCTTGAATTAGCATTTGTCCGCCAGCCAGGACAGTTTCAAAGTAATATACCTCCACAATTTCATTCTGCTTATGATGAATTTCTTTAAGAATCGTTACGATATAGCCTGTTTCTTCATAAACCTCTCGAATACAGCAAGCCCTAAAATCTTCCGTTGCCTCTTTACCACCTGATGGAACAGCCCATGTTTTTTCTTCATCCTTATTCCCTTGCAAAACCATTAATAATTGATTGTCTTTGTTCAAACAAATAGCGGCAGCACCTTGCCATTTCACAAGTAAAACCCCTTTTTATCTATTTTTACCTATGAAGTATGTAATTGTAAAAAACAGATGGATTTCTGAAAAATTCTATATACTTTTGCTATAATAAAATTATCATGTTAATTGAACAGAGGAGGGGTGTACTTGAAAATACGGTTAGGTCTTCTTGGCCCTTCAGACTCAATTGAATTTGTCGAAGCGGTCTTGAAAAATTGGCCAGAGTTTATATGTACCTCGATAGAATGTCTCGCAGAAGCGGATTTAGATGAAAAAGTGACACCTCTATTGCAAGAAGAAATGGATATGTGGCTGTGTACAGGGCCAATCACCTATGATATTGTGCAAAGTTGGAATCAGCTAAAGACACCCATTTTTTATGTTATGTATAAAGGATCTTCCTTATATAAAACGGTGTTAAGGGTATTGTATGAACACAAAATCGAAGTGAATGAGATTAGCTATGATGCTGGTAATAGTGATGCATGGGAGCAAGCTTTGGTGGAGGCAGGAATCGAAGTGAAGCCTAAATTTGTGGAATCTGAGACGATCTCCTTAAATGAGCTTGTACACTACCATTTTAAGCTTTGGGAAAGTGGCCAAACAAAGGCGGCCATTACAGGTCATCCCATTCATCATGAGCTACAACAGCTAGGTGTTCCAACCTATCGACTGTTCCCATCCTCAATGGCAGTAGAAGCCGTTATTACGAATATGCTACGAACATATGAAATGTTACGTTATAAGGCGACGCAAATTGCTGTGCAAATTATCGAAATTGATCCTTTTTCAGGAATCGCAAAAAATAATTTTTCTACAGATGAGTTGTTTAGAATGGAACTGAAGATTATGGAGCATTTGCTAACATATACAAAAAGCATTCATGGTTCCATTAAATCTACAAGATTTGGGCGTTATGTGATTTTCACGACGAGAGGTTTAATGGAGGACATCACGAAGAATTTTAGCCAAATACCTGATATAGAAGATTTCACACAACTAGATCAAGAGGCCATGACTTGTGGAATTGGAATTGGTCAAACAGTATATGACGCAGAAATTAACGCTGGAAATGCCTTATTGCATGCAAAGGACTGTGGTAAGGGATCATGGATGGTTTGTTTTGATGATAAAAAAATCGCTGGACCCCTTGGAAAGCCTGAACAACTTACATATTCCTATACCTCAGAAGAATTAGAGGCTTTAAGTCAAGAAACCTCCTTAAGTGTGATGACATTAAATAAGTTAAAGTCATCATTGAAAAAATTAGCAAGTGATGAGCTGAATGCTAATGAGCTAGCTAAATATATGCAAATACCAGCTCGAAGTGCACGCCGAATATTAACAACCCTTGAGGAAAAAGGATTCGCTGAAGTAGTTGCAGAGGAAAAACCCCACACACGCGGACGTCCACGGAAGGTTTATAAAATTTCTCCATTCTAATAAGAGAGTCCATAATTACATGGACTCTCATTTCATATTGTTGAAAAACAAAACCATCAATAGAATTTTTGTGAAAGGTGAAAATGGTTTCCGTTGCAGGCTACTTGCTTTCCTGTGGGCGAGCGCCGAGCCGCTTCCTCCGCTACCGCTCCGTGCAGGGGCTCGCCTGTCTCGCTATCCCACGGGAGTCAAGTAGCCTTCCACTCCAACCCACAAAAGTGTTACCTTTTTAGCAAAGGTTTTCAAATAAAGTGAAGGTGTTCACTACTCTTTATGAAGGGGTGTTGTCACTACATTGAAAATAAGAGCCTATCTAATTATACAAATCATGGGCTATTTTGATCGCTACGGCTAGTATGAAAGATAAGGAAAAGACACTTCTGCACATGGTTGATTGGAGTGGAGCCAGCGTCACTCCTAGGGGATTTAGCGTCACAGAGGAGACCCTGGAGCGAACGAAAGTGAGTGAAGCGGCTCCTCGGACGCCCCCTGGAAAGGACGCTGGCGGAACGGAAATCAACCCCTCACCTTGCAAAGTTGCTTTTTCTGCCGTTGACATCATCTTTTTTCAACAACATGAAAAGAGAGTCCATAATACGGACTCTCTTTTATGCTACGAGCGAATTTTGTATTGCTTGACGTCTGATGGGAGTGGGGAAGTGTACACCTCACCAGCTCGACGTTCAATTAATTCTGCCTTCGCTTGTTCAATTAATGCTGGTTGTAGAAGAACATCCAGTGCTGTGGAAGCCATAATTTTACCTGCGTGAAGCATGCCTTTATGTGCTAAGGAAGTTGTTCCTGTCGCTACAATTTGCCATGTATGAAGAGGGGTTCCAAGTGGTTCACATGCCGTCATACATTGTGCAGTTGGAACAAGCCAGCTAACATCACCAACATCTGTAGACCCAGCCATAAATTCATCTGGCTTGAATGGGTCAATGACATCCGCCATATCTTTTCCAGCTAATTCACGATTTCTTTGCACATCCACCTTTTTTTCCTCTTCCGATAATGTTTCACGAATAGCCCTTGCAAATTGTAGTTCCTCATCTGTATAAGAAGGTACACCTAATTTGACGAAGTTTTCATGCATAACCTGTTCTAATGTTGTATTAGGTATCACATTAGAAAGAGCTGAGGCTAGATCAATGTCTACCTCAGTACCTGTCATCAGAGCAGCACCTCTTGCAATATCACAAATACGTTGGTAGATATCCTCCGTTTGAGAAACTCTTGGGGCTCTTACAAAATACAATACTTCTGCCTCTGCTTGTACAACATTTGGAGAAGAACCGCCTGTATTTGTAAGGGCATAATGGACCCGTGCTTCTGGAATGATATGCTCCCGTAAATAGTTTACTCCGATATTCATCAGCTCCACAGCATCAAGAGCACTTCTCCCTAAGTGTGGGCTAGCAGCTGCATGGGCGCTTTTGCCTTTAAATTTAAAATATACTTCGTAACAAGCAAGTGTAGCAACCGACATGATATTATTCGTTGTTCCTGGATGCCAAGTCAAAGCAATATCGACATCATCAAAAACGCCCTCTCTTGCCATAAAGGTCTTACCACCGCCAATTTCTTCGCCAGGACAACCATAATAGCGAACAGTCCCTTTGATATTGTGCTCTTGCATGTAATCACGTAATGCAATAGCAGCAGCAAGTGAACCTGTACCTAATAAATTGTGTCCGCAGCCATGACCGTTGCCTCCTACTTGTTGTGGATTCGGCAGTGCGATACCACCACTTTGACTTAAGCCAGTAAGCGCATCGAATTCTCCAAGAAATGCGATGATAGGTTTGCCGCTACCGCAAGTTCCCATGAAGGCGGTTTCAATTTGGGCAACACCTTTATCCACTTCAAATCCTTCATCCACTAGTGCCTTGCATAATAGTTCAGCAGATTTAAACTCTTCAAATCCTGTTTCAGCATACTGCCAAATTTGATTGCTCACTTCAATTAATTTTTCTCGTTTTTCTTCAATAATTTGAGATAGTCTACTATGTTTAGTCAAATAAACTCACCCTTACCTTTCTTTTTTAAGCATGATCAATTAAACTACTATTCTTTGATGGGATTCTATAGATTACCGCACAAATTACAACGATGACTAGGGCGCCGATCAGGAAGAAGAATGCTGCTTGGAATGAACCACCAAAACCATCAATAAGGGCACCCATGGCTGTTGGTGCAATAAAACCTGCCATACCACTAGCGAAATACATCATACCTAAAAACGAGCCTATGATTTTTTGAGAAACATACTTAAGTGGAATGGCTAAGATTGCCATTGAGATGGCTGCATCACCGATTGAAAAGATACTTTGATAGGAAATAGCTAACTGAATACTTGATGCATTGAACATCATATACAAGCATAGGCCCGAAACAATGGCACCAACAAAAACAATTACTTTTTCTTTTCCGGCCAGTGCCTTGTCGATTAAAAACCCTGTGATAATAGCTGCGATTAATCCACAAGCCTGTGGAATCATAGCAAGTGATCCTACTTCTCGTAAATTTAAATTCCGAGTTTGTTCCAAATAGGAGGGTAGCCAAGAGGAGAATCCCCAATGGACTGTACTTGAGCAAAAGTACATCACGACAAGAACCCATAAAAATGAACTTTTATAGAGCTCTTTCATTGGACGACCATCCGAAGTTTCTGCTGCTGTTGCCTGTTGTTTGACAAGCTTTGGTGGATTGTAAAACTTAAATAATAAAAGAGTGACAATTAAGCCTACACCACCAATGATGTAAAACATTGCGCGCCAGCCCCAAGTATCAGCAATTAAACCAGCCAAATATAAAGCAAGAACGCCACCAATTAATTGAGCTGCTAGTAGCATCGATTTAGCTCGTGCACGAACATCCTTTTTGAAAATTTCCGTAATGGCAACACCACTACCTGTCGGCAAACCACCATCACCAAGACCGAGAATAAAACGAATAGCTAAAATAGCCATAAAAGAGCCAATCATCCCAGTCAGTAGGGAGAAGAGGGAAATCATGAATACAGCAATAACAATTATTTTCCTTGAGCCAAACTTATCAGATGCCCAACCTGCTAGCAATGTCATCAGTGCACTGCTTAGCCAAAAGCTACTGATGACCATCCCGCTTTGTGTTTGTGTTAAATGCAATTCTTTACTGATGGGGATGATGGCCACATTCATGCCGAACAATGTTAATGAATCGACTAGCCATGCTAGAAATAGTAGTGAAAAGATAAAATTTCGTTTGCCAACACTCAGTTGCGTATGTAAATCATTCATTCAATTCTTCCTCCTTTTTAAGACTCTTTATTTTTATTTAAGGACAATAAAGGTCTTGTCCGTTATTATAAATACATTATTGTTATTTTTCAATATATTTTGATTTCGAGTACAATGAAATTTAGAGGAGAAAGAGAAAAAAGTGTATATAAAGGACGAAATTAAGCAAGGAGAGTAGTCCATAAAAAATACTTCCCTTATAACCTGTCCAAAGTTAGCATAAAAAGACAGGTTATACAGCAATATCTATTTTATGATGGGATCAAGGAGTGAGAGCAATGAGTTGGATTGAGTCGATTCAAAAGGCCATTAATTTTATGGAGGATCATTTATTAGAGGATATTACGATTGAACAGATTGCACAGGAGGTTAATTCATCGGTCTTTCATTTTCAACGAACATTTGCCATTTTAACAGATATGTCTATTGCAGATTATCTACGTCGAAGAAGATTAACATTAGCTGCACAAGAATTAATGGGTACGGAACAAAAAATAATCGATCTCGCCTACAAATACGGCTATGAAACTCCTGAAGCCTTTACCAAAGCGTTTCGTAAACAGCATTATGTAACGCCCAGTGAAGCAAGAAAGAAGCAAGGACCATTACAATCATACAATCGCCTGGTGATACAGGTAAGCTTGAAGGGAGCAGAACCAATGAAGTATAAAATTGTAGAAAAAGACAAGTTTCAAATTGTTGGTGTAAAAAGAACGTACAACTGTCAAAATGGAGAGAATACACGGGAAATCCCTCTATTTTGGCATGAAGTGAATCAAAGTGGCTTTGACCATCAGTTATATCAATTAAATAATGGCACTATCAATGGCGTACTAGGTGTTTGTGTACCAAATACAAGCCAGGGACAAAAAGGCTTCATTGATTATTGGATTGCTGCTGATCATGTAGGAGAAGTAGGAGAAGATCTCTTAACAATGGAAGTACCTCCATCCAAATGGGTTATCTTTGAGGTACATGGCCCTATGCCAGATGCGATGCAAAATACGTGGAAACAAATTTATTCAGAGTGGTTCCCATCCAATCCATACGAACCAGCAGGAACAGCGGAGCTTGAGGTTTACCCTGAAGAGGACGCCTACAGCCCTGATTCATACTCAGAAATTTGGATTCCAATAAAGTAAAGATGAAATGGATTTGGTCAACGAATAGTTGACCAAATCCATTTTTGTTGTAATGATGCTTTATGGAATATAGTTCAATACAAGATGCTAAGCTTTATTAAATGAATTAAATAATTGTATCTTTTCAAACACAACTCTTTCGATAGCATCCATACCTGTCTTTAAAATATCTGGTGGGTTATATAAATTTTGATTATTTGTAAGTATTTCACGAATAGCTTGAGCCCATGCTTGATTACATTCAGTATTTACGTTTATTTTAGCATGGCCATATTCAATCGTTTGAATAATTTGATGCTCAGGAATACCGGAGCCGCCATGTAAAGATAAAGGAATATCGTTTAGATGTTCAGAAATTTCTTTCATTAAATCAAAGGCAAGCTGTGGTTCGCCTTGATAAGGTCCGTGAACTGAGCCTAATGCAGCTGCTAGTACATCGATATTTGTCGATTCAACTAACTGATAGCATTCGTTTGGATCTGCATACTTAATACCTGAAGTAACACCATCTTCTGTTCCACCGACAGAACCGATTTCTGCCTCTACTGAAACGTTATACCTTTTGGCATAATCGACAACTTCACGAGTTGTAGTGATATTATCCTTTAAGGGAAGCTTAGAGCCATCGTACATAACAGAACTATAGCCTGCATCAATGGCTTCCATGCATCGTTCAACTGTAAAACCATGATCTAAATGGAGGGCTACGGGTACTGTAATGTTCATCTCTTTTATCATTCTATCGGCTGTAGCAGAGATTAATTTAAAACCACCGAGATAATCAACGATTCGATCTGATGATGCTAAAATTACAGGTGATTTTTGTTGTTCAGCAGCACGTAATATGGCTTCTATCCATTGGAAACTATTAATGTTAAATTGTCCAATAGCATAATGGTTTTTTTTTGCCTGTGGCAATAAATCCTTTAATGTGACAAATCCCATAACATTCACCTCGTCTTCTAAAAAACTATTATTTATTTTGAAAAATTAGTATTGTTGTGCTGCTTCACGATGATGTTGGTTTTCTTCATAAGCTTTTTGAATCTTTTCATTGTTTGATACTTCAGCTACACCAACATTCCACCAAGATTCGTAGCCATCTGTCATTGTTTTTGGTAATACCTTCATTTCAATTAACGTGGAAACAGTTTGCTCTTTAGCATCTTCGATTGCGAATTTCAATTCTTCTACCGTGTTAGCACGATAAACCTTTGCGCCATATCCTTCTGCGACCTTTGCATAATCAATATTTAATATTTGATTATTAGCTGTACGGAATTCAGTAAAGAAGCTACCGCTACCATGGCCCATTTGTAAGTTATTAATGCAGCCAAAGCCAGAGTTATCGAATAACATTACATTAATTTTTTTATTGTATTGCAAAGCGGTTACAAGTTCTGAATGGAGTAAAAGGAAACTGCCATCACCAACCATTGCATAAACTTCTTTGGTAGGTTCTGCTAGTTTAGCACCTAATGCACCTGCAATTTCATAGCCCATGCAAGAGTACCCATACTCCACGTTATAAGTATTTGCTGACTTAGGATTCCAAATGCGTTGCATGTCACCTGGTAAAGAGCCGGCAGCTGTCACCACGATGGCAGCATCATCAATCGCATCGTTGATCGTGCATAATGCAGTAGTTTGAGCGAATGTCGTATTTAATGCATCAGCATACTCATTAATAGTAGATTGTGAGAAATGGTTTTTAATTTCTGGATCAAAACCTTCACGTGTATATGTCACATTACTTAGGCGATTGCGTTCTTTCGTCCATTCTTCTTTTAATTCCACAATTCGTGTGCCGAAAGTGGATTGGTAATCATGTAATTCTGCCTCTAACAGTTCAAGTGTTGCGCGAACATCTGCTACAACTTGGAAGGCATCTAATTTATAAGCTTGAAAACGATTAATGTTAATGTTTAAAAACTTAGCGTTATCAAAATCAAATGCCGTTTTTGATGCTGTCGTAAAATCTGTGTAACGGGTCCCTAGGCCAATAATTAGATCAGCTTCTTTGGCAGCTTTGTTTGCTGCTAGAGTACCTGTAACACCTAAGCCACCTAGGTTATTAGCGAAATTTGCAGCAATAGTCGATTTACCAGCCTGTGTTTCAACTAAGGGGATATGGCATTTTTCGGATATACGCGCTAATACTTCTTGAGCTTCGGAATATTTAGCGCCGCCTCCAATTACAAAGACTGGTCGTTTACTTTTTTTAATAAGCTCGAGGGCACCTTGTTTTTCACGTGCTACTGGTGCTTTACGATCTAAATAATGGACTCGCTTTTTAAAGAATGCTTCATCGTAATCGAATGCTTCACCTTCTACGTCCTGTCCAATACAAATAGTTGCTGGGCCTGCAGTTGCTGGATTTGTCATTACTTCAAATGCACGAATTAAGCTAGACATCAATTGTTCTGGTCGTGTAACACGATCCCAATAGCGGGAAACAGCGCGTAATGCATCATTAGTAGAAATATCTGCACTGTGCTCATGTTCTATTTGTTGTAAAACAGGATTTGGCTGTCTACTGGAGAAAACATCACCAGGAAGAAAGAGTACAGGGATATTATTTGCTAACGCTGTTCCAGCTGCTGCTGCAAGGTTTGCAGAACCAGGGCCTACAGAAGTAGTCACTGCGTAAATTTGTTGACGCAGCTTTTGTTTACTGAAGGCAATAGCTGCATGTGCCATGCCCTGCTCATTTTTTCCTTGATAAATTTTTAAATCTTCCCCATATTGTTCTAATGCTTGTCCGATTCCTAAAACATTGCCGTGCCCAAAAATGTTAAAGATTCCATCTACGAATCGAAATTCTTTTCCATCAATATGGATATATTGCTGTTTCAAAAACTTTACTAGTGCTTGCCCTGTTGTTAGACGAATCTTTTCTTTCATATATTAAAACCTTCTTTCTAAAATTAATAAGCAAATAAAGATGACAATCTACTACTCTGAGGCATACTAGTTTAATTAAGAACGATCTTTAATAAGATCTTCAATGTCTTGTACTGTTGGCATGGCTTCAGATGAACTATGCTTACTAACGACTATTGAAGCGGAAGCACTACCATACTTTAGGGCGGTTTCATAATCTTTTCCGTTAACGACGGCATATAAGAAAGCAGATGCATATGAATCACCAGCACCGAATGTTTTTAATACTTGGGTTTTATAAGCTTGACCATGATATGTGGCTCCGTTTGGTTCGTAAGCGTAAGAGCCATCAACACCATGTTTAATGACAACTAATTCTGCATCATGTGCAAATAAATGTTTTACGGTGTCATCATTGTTACCTGGTGTAGCTAAATTCTCCATTACATCGTACTCATCACGAGTACCAATCACAACATTTGAAAGCTGCGCTACTAAGGAATAGTAAATGGAAGTTTCTTCTTGTGAATGCCAAGTGTAAGGACGATAATCTAATTCGAAAACAACTTTAACAGCATGTTTTTTAGCTAAGCTAATTGCTTTGAATACCGCTTCACGAGAAGGGCTAAGTGCAAGAGCTGTACCTGAAACAAGTAAAATTTTGGTCTTTTTAATGTAATCTTCGTTTACTTCAGAAGGCTCTAAATATAAGTCCGCTACATGATCACGATACATTAATATGCTACATTCACTAGGGCTAAGAATTTCTGTGAAAGCTAAACCTGCTTTACGGCCCTCTGTGTCAAACACCATATTGGAAGTGTCCACACCTTTTTCACTCATATATTGTTTAATAAAACGACCATGTTGATCTTGCGGGATTTTACCAATAAATCCAGCCTTCAAGCCAAGTTTACTACTACCAATTGCGATATTGGCGGGTGAACCGCCAACGTATTTTGTAAAAGTCATCGTTTCTTCCATTGGGCGATTGTATTCGTTTGCATTTAAGTCGATACAGGCACGGCCAATTGCAATAATATCAAATTCTCTATTTTGATTAAATATCAGTACCATTGGGGTCTCTCCTTTTATTAGATGAAATAAATAATACAGTTTTATGGACGGTGAATAATCCATTCATGATCTTTATCATTATTGAATTTCCAAATACGAGTTGGACCAGCCATAACATTTAAGTAATAAGAAGTATAACCATCAGGAACTCCTACAGGGTGATAACCTTTTGGCACAAGGACCACATCCCCGTTTTCCACAGCCATTGTTTCATCTAATGAACGGTCATCAGTGTAAACACGTTGAAAAATAAAACCTTGCTGTGGATTGATTTCGTGGTAATAGCTTTCTTCTAAAAATGATTCTTCTGGCAAATTGTCTTGATCATGTTTATGGGGAGGGTAGCTTGACCAATTAGCTGTTTCTGTAATTACTTCTACAACAAGCAAGCTATTTGCTGATGGAGTTGAATCAGGTAAAATATTATGAACTAAACGTTTATTATTGTATTTACCGCGATTTTCGATACCATTATCAGATGCTTTAATGAATTTTGTAGGTAATTCTTGATCAGATGGGGCATAGCAAAGAGCGACGCGTGCTTTTGTGTTCGCTGTGATTTTCAATGATTTATTATGTGAAATATAAACACTATCTGTTGGTATTCTTTCAAAAACAGATTGACGTGTTCCAATTTCTTTATAGCTGTCTTGGCCATCTGTTACAGTGATTTTTCCAGTTAAAGCTACAATACATAGTTCTAAATCCGTTAATGTTTCTTTATAAACTGCGTGTGGCTCTAAATCTAGCATTTTAAAACCAACATATACTAATTCAGAGTTTTCTTTTGTTACCTCATGCACTAAAGTTACACCTTCAGCAATTATTTTATTGTCAGGTTTTCTAAGTAATTGACTCATTTATCGTCTTCCTCCTATTTAGAAAGGGTTTCCAATTAACCTGTAGAAAAAAGAAGGGAAGTGGGAGAGACTTCCCTTCTTTTTTTGTTTCATTTATGAAAAATCGGGTTCGTTGTAACGAGCAGTTACTACTTTTTTACGCGTATAGAAATCTACTCCGTCTTTTCCGTTTGCATGTAAAGTTCCGTAGAATGAAGACTTCCAACCGGAGAACGGGAAAAATGCCATTGGCGCTGGTACGCCTAGGTTGATACCCAACATACCTGCATCAATATTTTCACGGAAGTAACGAACAGATAATGCACTTGTCGTAAATAGACATGCTCCGTTAGCGAATTCTGATTGGTTAGCATATTCAACGGCTTCTTTTAAGTTTTTCACACGTACGATTGATAGCACTGGTGCGAAAATTTCCTCTTTCCAAATCGTCATATCTTGTGTCACATTTTCGAATATTGTAGGACCTAAGAAGTAGCCGTCTTCATTTTGTTCACCACGTCCATCACGTAGAAGCTTTGCTCCTTCAGCAATACCTTTTTCAATGTAATTTAATGTACGCTGCTTCGCTTCTTCTCGGATAACAGGACCTAGGAAGATACCATCATCTAAACCATTACCCATTGTAATTTCATCAGCTGCTTTTTTTAGTCTAGCTATTAGCTCGTCAGCGACTGATTCTTCTACAGTAACAACTGCACAAGCCATACAACGTTCACCAGCAGAACCGAATGCAGCACTAATAATTTCTTTTGTAGTTAAATCTAAATCTGCGTCAGCTAGTACAGTTGTATGGTTTTTTGCACCTGTTAAAGCTTGTACACGCTTTAAGTTTTGGCTTGCACGTTTATAAACATATTCACCAACTGGCTTAGAACCAACAAATGATACAGCTTTCACAACTGGATGATCTAAAATACCATTTACAACATCATGAGCACCATGAACAATGCTAAATACACCTTTTGGTAAACCAGCCTCATCTAATAGTTGTGCTAATCTTTCAGCAAGTAATGGCGTTTTTTCAGATGGTTTTAAAATAAATGCATTACCAAGTGCGATTGCCATTGGGAACATCCAACATGGAACCATCATTGGGAAGTTAAATGGTGCAATACCGCCAACTACACCGATAGGGTAACGATAATTTGTTGCCTCGATATCAGAAGCGATTGTTGCAAGAGAATCACCCATCATTAAAGTAGGAGCACCTGCTGCAAATTCTACATTTTCAATACCACGACCAACTTCACCAAGCGCTTCTGTATAACTTTTACCATTTTCTTTTGTGATTAAAGTAGCAAGTTCTTCTTGATGTTCTTGTAATAAGTTATGGTATTTGAACAAAATACGCGCACGACGTACAACAGGTGTTTTCCCCCAATTTTTTTGTGCTTCTTGTGCTTTTTGAACAGCTTCTTCAAAATCTTCTGAAGTGGAAAGTGGTACTTGTGCTAATACTTCTTTCGTTGCTGGATTGTATACATTTTCATATTTATCTGTTCTACTTTCTATCCATTCACCATTAATAAAGTTTTTCAGTTTTCTTGACATGATAAGGACCTCCTCTTATTCAAAAAAATTAGTATTTTTTATATAGAATGTTTTAAAATATTTCAATCATCGTACATCATTTAAAAACAGCACTTTTTCAAAATCGATGTGCCATTTACCTGCACCAATAGTAACAAAAGTTATCATTACATTTTTGAGTAAATGACACTATTAACCTTGAGTGCTGATGTTAATAAATAATAGATGGAATTCTCTCCCATCTTATGTGTACGATGATGGTAAAGATAACGACTTTATCATTTCGTTTAATTCAAGTCCATATCGTCAATAACCATTTTAGTAGGATCGTGTTGTGTAACAATTTGATATTGGATGTTCTATGATCTTGAAATGCTTTTAAACTAACGTGATTGTTACATCTCAAAGTTGTCTTAACGCTACTTAAGTTCGCTTTTTGTTTTAACTAAAGGTATTTCCCCACTCCCTTACTACATTCTAAGAGGCAAACAATAATCATTGCATCTAGCGAATCAAGATAAAACAGAATATTTATTATTGACTTTAAATTCAGTTTTCTTGTTTCTTGAGACGAGTATAGCATATAAAATTCAAAAAGTTAACAATAAAATGATTACTTAATGATATATTTTGGGTTAAATTTGATTATATTGTGGTAAACTTTAATAATTAATAGAGGATTAGAGATTTTTAAAGGGGAGGTAATTGAACGATTTGGATATGTTTTGGATATATTTGATAGCAGTGAGTTGTAAAAAATTTAATAGATACAGAAAGTGCATCTAGAACATAACTGCATAATAATAGGCTATTTGGAGAAAAGAAATAAAAATATAGATGATTGTCAATTTTATTCTATGATATAGTATGTAAAATAATAAAAGCTACTAAAGGTATTAGAAATTGGTAAACAAATGAGTGCATTTTGGTAGTAAATAATATATAAAAGAGGAGAATGCCCTATGATGAAGTCACAAAGGATAAAGGCGATTTTAGACTATGTTAGGCAACAAGAATCTGCATCAATCGATGAGCTAGTGGAAGTATTTAATGTTTCCAAAAACACCATTCGACGCGATATTCAAGAGTTAGCTGCAACTGAAAAAATTACCAAAATACATGGAGGTGTATCGATTTCTAATTCTCAAACGGTGCCTTATCAAGATCGTAAGGTGAAAAAACTTCATGAAAAGAAACAATTAGCGCAGCTGGCAGCACAATTTGTGGAGGATAACGATATTATTTTTATTGATTCTGGTACAACAACACTGGAAATGCTTGAGTTTATTAAAGATAAAAGAATTACCATTATCACAAATAATCTTGACTTTACGTTGGATGCAACATACTATCCGAATTTAAGTATTTATTCAATGGGTGGAATGTTTGAACGTTCTACTCGATCTTATGTAGGTACAGAGGGGGTAGAAAACCTTTGTAAATATAATTTTAATAAAGCTTTTATGGCATCGACAGGTATTTCATTGCCAAAGGGAATTACAAATTCCGCTCCATTAGAAACACCTATCAAAGCGAAAGTCATTGAGAGAAGTGAACAAGTTTTTGTGCTAGTGGATCATAGTAAATTTGGGAAATATTCATTAACTACTTATTGTGATTTTAATCAAATTGATTACTTAGTGACTGACCGAAAACCAGACAACATATATTTGCATCATAGTAAAGAATATAATTACAAAATTTTATATCCTGAAAAATAATCATTTATTTATAATGAATGATTAAAAGTATACGGAGTGATAAGGTGAAGAGATGGGATCAATTGCTATTTTTAGTTATTGCATTTATCTTTTGGTTTGCTCATTTTTTATATATTCCGATGTTATCTCCGTACATTGAGCATCTGGGAGGAACATTTACCTTTACTGGTATTGTGTTAGCTAGTTATGGCTTGATGCAATTTTTATTTCGTGTGCCGACGGGTATTAGCTCGGATTTATTAAATAATCGAAAACTATTTGTTGTGCTAGGAATGGCTATTAGTACAGCAAGTTGTTTAGCCTTTGCTTTAACAGAAAGCTTAGAATGGGTATTAATTTCCCGTGCACTAGCTGGAATTGCTGCAGCAACATGGGTTGCTTTTACGATTTTATTTTCTAATTATGCTGCAGATGACAAGCTACATAGCGCAATGGGAAATCTATCATTTGCACTTGTGTTTGCACAATTGCTAGGAATGGCGCTTAGTGCTTGGCTTGTTGAGGAGTTAGGATGGGATGCGCCATATTGGATTGGTACAATATTAGGGGGTATTGGGCTATTGCTTTCTTTCTTTATCTCAGAAGAGAATAAAAGACCAGTAAATAAGCCTATTAAGTTGCGTGAATTGGGCACGGTTGTAAGAGAACCGATGTTATTGAAAGTTTCTCTACTTTCTATATTTGCTCATAGTATTATTTTTACAACAATGTTCGGATTTACTACAGCATATGCATTATCTAAAGGATTACGACCAGCTGAAATCAGTCTTGTTGTATTTGCCTTTATGATTCCCCATGCCATCGCTACATTAATGAGTGGGAAACCATTTATCTTGAAAATTGGTAAGTGGCGTATATTGCAGCTAGCCTTTTTAACAACAGCTATATTTACGATGCTGATGGCTCTTATCGAAACGAAAATACTATTCTTATTTTTACAAATGATGAATGGCTTTGCCTTAGGTTTGCTATTCCCATTATTTTTAGGAATGGCGGTAGAGAAAATACCGCATGCCAAGCGAGCAACAGCGATGGGGGCTTATCAAGCTATTTATGCAATAGGAATGTTTGTAGGGCCGTTTGTAGCAGGATTGCTCAATACTTCATTTGGCTTAGAAGCAAGCTTTTATTTTTCAGGCTGTATCAGCATATTAGGATTTATATGTAGCCTTATATGGTCTAGAGAGATAAAACCAATTACGATGGAATAAGGAGTGTTAACTATGGTAAAAAAAGTACAACTTGGTCGAACAGAGCTTTATGTGAATCCAATTGGTTTTGGGGCGAATGCAGTAGGAGGGCATAATTTATATCCAAATTTAGATGAGGCAGAGGGACGTGAATTGGTACATACAGTGCTTCAACAAGGGGTCAATTTTATTGATACTGCCTTTATCTATGGTCCAAAGCGTTCCGAGGAGCTAATTGGTGAAGTAGTAAAGGAGCAGGGGAATCGAGCAGAAACGATTATTGCGACAAAAGCTGCCCATAGATTAAATCATGAAGGGGAACAATTTAATAATCATCCTACCTTTTTAAAAACGGCTGTGGATGAGGCTCTTGGACGACTTCAAACTGATTATATCGATCTGTTTTATATACATTTTCCGGATAAGGATACACCAAAAGATGAAGCGGTTGGTGCACTAAAAGAGTTAAAGGATGCTGGGAAAATTCGTGCAATTGGTGTATCAAATTTTTCATTACAGCAATTGCAAGAGGCAAATAAAGATGGCTATGTAGATGTTGTACAAGGTGAATATAATTTACTGTCGCGTGACGCGGAACATGAGCTATTCCCATATTTAAAAGAACAGCAAATTTCATTTGTGCCATATTTCCCTCTAGCATCAGGCTTGCTAACAGGTAAATTTAATGAACAGGCAACATTTGATGATTTACGCAGGGGGCTACCATACTTTCAAAATAATGTATTTTCTTCAAACTTAGCAAAGATAGAGCAGCTCCGTCCAATGGCAGCCGAAAAAAATATTGAAATTGCTCATCTTGTACTAGCATGGTATTTAACACGTGAAGTCATCGATGTCATTATTCCAGGTGCAAAGCGAGCAGAGCAACTTTTAATGAATTTGGAAACTTTGAATGTACCATTAACAGATAAAGAAATTCAAGTTATAGATACGATTTTTAACAAGTAAATAATCAGCTATTTTAAGAGAGATGTATATAACCCGAAAAAATAGTTAATATATCATATGTTGATTATTTAATCTGTGGAAAATATAGGAGAAATGCTCTGAGAATTGCAACTAATTGACGTTGAATAAATATCGATATCAAATGGTTGCATTGTCCTTTTTTATAATTTTTTACTTGATAACTGTAATGCGTGTAGATCCTATCGAGTTTATTTATTTGCACCATGAGTGTGTTCTATATTTGCATGTTTAAAGCTAAAGCTGTGATTTATCTGTTCGTGGAAAAATGAATGCTGAAAATTGGTCTTTGCAAAAGTAGTAATAGAGGATATTACGTGTGAGCCAGAAAAAGTGTCTTCGATTTGGAGCATTTGTTTAGGTGTTAAAAGACATAGATTATAACGATTGGGCGGTTGTGGAGCAGGATATAAATTCTGCTCCTTTTGATAAATCATTCCCTATTGTCAAAAGAATATATGATCATATTAGTCGTTTAATAGAAGGATAAGAAAGAATGATCGTTAGTGGGATGCTTGCAGATAAAGATATATATTTTTTCTGCACGTGAATTCAATAATTTACATAAGAGTGTTGATAAATAATTTGTTAAAAAATGATTATCTTATTGTGAAATTGAATGAATAATAGTTATTTTTTTGGAGATATCGATTGCAATTATGGTTAATTTATATCCGATTACGGTTAATTTGTTAGTATAAATTGATAAAGTTATGGTTTTTTTAAAAAAGTTTAATGAGAATTAAATTTTATTAGTGTAATAATTATAGTAGTCTGGTTATTTCTTAGGAATACGACCTTGTATTGAAAATACTAGGTATTTAGAAAGTTTATAGTAGTTACCACTAATTATTTTTACTATTTCGGTAAAGTTAAAAATGGTTTAACAGAGAAAATTGTGCTATTTACGAGAAAATTATATATTGATTTATTTTTCGCAATTTTGTAATATTCAATTTAAGTAAGCGCTTAACTAGATTTATTTTCCTATTATTATAAAGAGGTGATAAACATGAATTGGGGAATTATTAGTGCTGCTAATATTGCATTTGATGAGGTTGTTCCAGCAATTCGCCGCTCGGCTAATTCTAAACCATATGCACTTGCTACCAAAACAAAAGAAAAAGCACAACGTTTTCAAATTGATAATGTCTATGCCACATACGGAGACCTATTAGCTGATGAACATGTAACATCCGTATATATCCCCCTACCAAATGCATTACATCATGATATGGTAATCAAATCATTAAAATCTTATAAGAATGTGTTAGTGGAAAAGCCAGCTACGATTTCATTAGAAGAAATGAAACAAATTGCAGCAACTGTACAAGAAACAGGTCATTATTTTTTAGAAGGTTTTATGTACCAATATCATAAGCAGCATAAAAAGATGCGTGAATTATTGCCTCTAATTGGAGATATTGTACATATTAAATCCCATTTTTCATGGTTATTAGAAAATGAGCAGGATATTCGATTAAATTCAGCATTAGGAGGAGGAGCGATGTATGATGTTGGCTGCTATTGTATGCATGCAATTACACAGTTAATTGGCTTTAAGCCCGCAGTCATTAGCATGGTAAGCAATACTCTTTCTGAAACAGATGTTGATCGTACTAGTGTTTGTACAATGTTTGATAAACATGGGAAAATGGCAACCTTTACTTGTTCGATGGAAATGCCATTTCTTGATTACTATGAAATTATTGGAGAACAAGGCTTGTTAAAAGTTTCACATAGTTTCCGTCCTGATGTTTCGAAAAGTGGCGTCGGAATTGTAGAACGCTACAATAATGCAGGAGATTTGTTAGAACAGCACAAAATTCAGGATGATCAATATTTGAGACAAATTGAACACTTTGAACAGCAAGTGGATAGTAAAGTGTCCTCTGAAAAAAATTTGCAGCAATCACTTGAAATGTCGCATTATTTAGAGCAAGCCTATAAATCAGCTTATAAAAATGGAAAATTTATCAGAGTGGAGGATATTTATTATGCTTAATGTAGCTGTTATTGGATTAGGAAGATTAGGTCGTTGGCACGTGATGAATTTACAGAAAATTAAGTATATTAATATAATTTCAGTTTGTGATTATTCTTTAGAAGTTGCACAAGCTGTTGCAACAGAATCTGGCATTCCACTTTTTACGAACAATGTAGACGAAATTATGAACAATGAGCAAGTTCAAGCGGTAGTAATTGTTACTCCTACAAGTACACACTATGAAATAATCTTAAAAGCGATTGCAGCTAAAAAAGCTATTTTTGTAGAGAAACCATTAACAATTGACATGGAAGAATCTTTGTTAATTCAACAGGAGATCGACAAGAGTGGCGTATTTTGTCAAGTAGGCTTTATGAGACGCTTTGATCAGGATTATGTTGAAGCCAAGAGAATGATTGAGGAAGGAGCAATTGGCAAGCCACTTTATTTTAAAGGGATTAGTCGAGATCCAGTTGCACCAGATTTAAGCTTTATTCCAGGTAGTGGCGGATTATATATCGATTTATGTATTCATGACTATGATTTAGCACGCTTTTTAATGGGAGCAGAAGTGCAAGCCGTTTCTGCCTTTGGTTGTAATATCAAATATCCTGAGTTTGCACAATATGATGATGTAGACCAAGGCTTTACACATCTACAATTTGCAAATGGTGCTGCGGGCGATATAGAAGGAAGCCGTTGTGCGTATTATGGCTATGATATTCGAACTGAAATTATTGGTTCAGAAGGTACACTTCTTATCGGAAGTACAAAAAAATCAAATGTCAATATTTTAACACCTAAAGGAAATCTGCATGAAATTATTCCTGCATTCCCACAGCGTTTCGAGTCTGCTTATGTCAATGAGTTAAGCGCTTTCGCTGAGGCGGTTATGAATGGGGCATTGTCACCTGTAACTGTTGAAGATAGTATTAAGGCCCTACAGATTGCTTACACAGCAACGGCTTCATTTAAAGACCAAGGAAAAATAATAACAATCGAGCACTAGAAGGGGAGAGTGTTGACGATGCCTGAAGAAATACTTGTAATGAAAGATGTTTATAAAAGCTTTCAAAGTAACCATGTATTAAAAGGGGTGAACTTAGGTGTTCGACGCGGAGAAGTACATGTGTTATTAGGTGAAAACGGTGCTGGAAAGTCTACACTGATAAAAATTATTACAGGTGCCTATGCAATGGATAAAGGTGAAATGATTTGGGAGGGGAAGCCTGTTCGTGTTACTGGACCAATAGCATCCATGGAGCTTGGTATTGCAACCATTTATCAAGAGCTAAACGTTATTCCAGAGTTAGCAGTATACGAAAATATCTTTTTAGGGCGAGAGCTAAAAAAAGGTGGTAAGTTCGGAATGCTTGATCGATCGACAATGATTAAGCAAGCAGAGGAGTTATTAGTACGTTTAGGACAAGATCCAAAATTGGCGACAGTTCAGCTAAATAAATTAGGTATTGGTCAGCAACAGCTTGTTGAAATTGCAAAAGCACTTATTTTAGACGCTAAAGTGTTAATTATGGATGAGCCGACATCGAGTTTAAGTGGTGTAGAGGTAGAACAGCTCTATAAAATTGTTGAACAGCTAAGAGCAGAGGGAATGGCCATTGTTTTCATTTCACATCGCTTTGAAGAAATTCAACGTTTAGGAAATCGTATTACTATTTTACGTGATGGACAAGGTGTGGAAACTGTAGAAGTAGCTACAACTCATCAAGATTATTGGATTGAGTTAATGGTTGGCCGTTCTCTTGATGAGAAATTCCCGAAAAAAGAATTTGTGCGAGGCGAAATAGGTTTTAAAATTGAGAATTTTAAAGTGACTGCCAATTCACCTGCTTTAAACATGGAAGTTCATTATGGAGAAATTTTGGGCGTTTCTGGTTTAGTAGGAGCGGGCCGAACAGAATTAGCGAGAGCAATTTTTGCTGCTGATAAACGACATTCGGGAGAAATCTACATTGATGGTGTGAAGCAAAAAATTACTAACCCTCGCCAAGCAATTGAAGCAGGCATTGCGTTTATTACCGAGGATAGAAAATCAGAGGGGCTATTGTTAGATTTACCACTTGACTTTAATGTCTGCTTAGCCAATATGAAGGCATTTAAAGGATCTAGAAAGCTATTAAACCCAGCTAAAATGCGCAAAGAGGCAGCAAAATATGTGAAGGAATTGCAAATTCGGCCTGGCAGCATTGAGTTAAATGCACGCAACTTTAGTGGCGGAAATCAGCAAAAAGTAGTCATTGCTAAATGGCTTTGTACGAAAGCTAAAATTTTCATCTTTGATGAGCCAACAAGAGGAATCGATATTGGGGCAAAAGTTGAAGTATATCGCTTAATGAATCATTTAGTGGATGAAGGTGCGCTTGTACTAATGATTTCATCAGATCTTCCAGAAATTTTAGGAATGTGTGATCGAGTTTTAGTAATGAATCAAGGGGATATTACAGCGAATTTACCAATTGCTGAAGCAACACAAGAAACCATCATGAAAGCAGCAACAATAGGGGCATAGCGTTTAAAGGAGGAATAAGATGAGTGAATTAATTGAAACTTTGAAAGTAGAAAAAAAAGAACAAGGCTGGAAGAAGCTATTAAGTAAATTTGGTTCGCTTTTAGCATTAATTATTTTAATGGCTGTTTTGACAATGACGACTGATAAATTCCTTACGGTCAGCAACCTCATGAATATTGCTAGACAATCATCTATAAATGCTCTACTAGCAATTGGGATGTTACTACCAATTTTAACAGCTGGTATTGACTTATCTGTAGGTTCGATTTTAGCGGTTTCGATTATGGTTATGGGGATTGTTTCAGTTAACATGCAAATGGGTGCAGTCGCTGGTATTGCCGTTTGTTTATTGATTGGCGCAGGATTTGGTTTATTAAATGGTTTACTATTAACAAAACTACGCTTACCGCATCCATTTATTTCAACATTAGGAACGATGAATATTGCGCGAGGTATCGCATTAATTATTACGGCAGCTGCACCAATTGCGGGCTTCCCGTACTTAGTTCAATTTTTAGGTAGTGAATTTGTAGGGCCTATTCCAGTAAGCTTCTTATTAGTTATTGCTGTGTATATTATCTTCCATATTTTTCTGACACGTACTCAAACAGGACGTTATATTTATGCGATTGGCGGCAATAAAGAAGCAGCGCGCTTATCAGGGATTAATGTAGATCGTGTTTTAATTATTGTTTATACAATTAGTGGTTTTATGGCAGCTTTAGCGGGTTTAGTAATGGTAGGACGTGTAAACTCCGCTTTCCCATTAGCAGGACTTTCTTATGAATTAGATGCAATTGCCGCTGTTATTATTGGTGGTGCTAGTTTCTTCGGTGGAGTAGGAACTGTATGGGGGACGTTAATCGGAGCATTGATTATAGCGGTCCTTCGTAATGGGCTGAATTTACTGAATGTTTCGGCAGATTTCCAAATGACCGTAATTGGTGTAGTAATTATTGCCGCAGTTTTCGTAGATGTTTTACGTCAGCGTAAATCTAAAGCTAATTAATGTGTGTATGAAAAAATAAATAGAAAAGAATATGGAGGCTATTAACTATGAAGAAAGTTTTAACGCCATTTCTATCTTTTGCTTTAGTGAGTTCGTTATTTTTAGCAGCATGTAATGATGATCAATCATCATCTTCAGGCTCAAATTCGGATGCTGATAAAAATGTTTCAGTTGTATTAAAAACGACATCGAGTCCCTATTGGAAATATGTAGAGGCGGGTGCTAAAAAAGCAGGTGAGGATCTAGGTATCAATGTGACAATTGTTGGGCCTTCAGCTGAGTCTGAGGTTATTCAGCAAGTAAATATGCTAGAAGATCAAATTAGTCAATCGCCTGATGCGATTTTAATTTCCCCAACGCAGCCAGATACAGTAATTCCTGCATTGGAAAGAGCAGCAAAAGATATTCCAGTGGTATTAATTGATTCAGATGCAACATTTAACGGTAAAACTACATTTATCGGAACAGAGAACTTTAGTGCAGGACAAGAAGGCGGCAAACAATTAGCAAACATGCTTCAAAAAGGTGATAAGGTAGTTCTTATTTCAGGCGCGCTAGGGAATCCAGCAACAGATGAGCGAATTAAAGGTGCTAAAGCAGCGTTAGAGGAAGCTGGAATGGTTATTGTATCGGAGCAACCTGCAGATAGTGATAAAACAAAAGCGATGTCTGTTATGGAAAATATCTTAGAAAAAGACCAAGATATTAAAGGTGTATTTTCAGCAAATGATGATATGGCACTGGGCGTATTACGTGCTGTACAAGCAAAAAATTTAGATATTAAAATATTTGGTACAGATGGTACAGAAGAAGCTGTAAAATCAATTCTTGATAATGGTTTAACAGGAACAGTTGCACAAAATCCTTACAATATGGGTTATCAAGGTGTAGAAACAGCTGTCAAAGCAATATCCGGCGAATCTATCGATAGCCGTATAGATAGTGGCATTACTATTATTACAAAAGAAAATGCACAAGAGCATTTAGATTTCTTAAAATCTATTAGTAAATAAATAGATATTATAATATGATTGCGATTATAGGTTATAAGGGCATCATTAAATAAAAGGAGTATTCAATGAAAAAATCAACTATTTATGATGTGGCAAAAAAAGCGAATGTATCGATTGCTACTGTTTCAAAGGTAGTAAACAACAAAGGTCAAATCAGCGAAAAAACCCGTAATCATATTAAGGAAGTAATGGAAGAAATGGATTATGAGCCGAGCATTATTGCTAAAGCATTGTCAGGAAAAAAAACGAAAACGCTTGGTGTAATAGTACCGAATATAGCAAATCCCTTTTTTGGAGAAATTACGCGCGCTTTAGAAAATAAAGCGCGTGAAATTGAATATGCCATTATTATTTGTAGTACGTATAATCAGTCAGAAAGAGAAGAGGAATATATTAATTTACTGTTAAAGAAACAGGTAGACGGTATTATTATTGCAACAGAGCAGCTTGATAGTGATGTATTAAAAAAAATTAATAAGCGTAATACACCAGTGTTAAAGTTCTCTGTATATGCAGATCCGAATGAAACTGCCAGTGTGACAACTAATAATTACGAAGGTGGGTATATTGCAGCTCGTTATTTATTAGAAAAGGGACATCATCATGTGGGAATCATAGGTGATTTATCAAGGGATAGTGAACAAAAGCGTATTCAAGGCTTTTGTAACTATTTTGAGGTACATCAATCTGCTGTTCAACAGTCCAAGATTATTTCATGTAATTCTGAGTTAGCTGAAGCAAAGATGGCAGCTGAGCAATTGTTGGTTTTCGAGCCGCATCCAACCGCGTTGTTTGCGACAACGGACTTCTTCGCTATCGTTGCAATTAATGCAGCGTTAGAGAAAGGTCTAAAAGTGCCAGAGGATTTATCGGTTATTGGCTTTGATAATACCATTTATGCGCAGCTATGTCAGCCACAGCTTACAACCATTGAGCAGCCTGTCGAAGAAATGGCGCAGCTTGCGATCTATCAATTATTAAAAATTATTGAAGAAGAGAAATGTGCACCGTTTGAACAAATCGTTTTAGCGCCGAAATTAATTGAAAGACAAAGTGTAAAATCATATAACCAAGATTGAAGGATTTATATTGAGGTGCAATATTTCATATAAGTCCTTTAAAAAGTTGTTTGAGTTAAGCGGTTACCTAAAAAGGAGAGAAAAAATGATGATTAATATTGGAGTTATTGGAGCTGGCCGTATTGGACAACTCCATATTGATAATTTAGTTACAATGCCAACGATTAGGGTAAAGGCAGTTGCAGACGTATATATTGATAATGTTCGCGAATGGGCAGAGCAAAGAAATATTGAATATATTACAAATGAACCAATGGATATTATTCAAAATCCAGAAATTGATGCCATATTTATTTGTAGCCCAACGACTACACATAGTGAGTTAATTAAAGCTGCTGCACGTGCTAAAAAGCATATTTTCTGTGAAAAGCCTATTAGCTTTTCAACTGAAACAACGCGAGAAGCATTAGAGGTTGTTAAAGAAGAAGGCGTTAAGCTACAAGTAGGATTTAATCGTCGCTTTGACACCAACTTCCGTACAATTCAAAATCAAGTTGCAAACGGGGCGATTGGTTCTACGCATACGTTACGCATTACGTCACGTGACCCTCAGCCACCACCAATTGATTATATTAAAACTTCTGGCGGCCTATTTATCGATATGATGATCCATGATTTTGATATGGCTCGTTATATCATGCAGTCAAATGTTGTGGAAGTACATGCTAAGGGTGCTGTACTAATCGATGAAAAGATTGGTGAAGCTGGCGATATTGATACAGCAATTGTGTTATTAACATTTGCCAATGGAAGCATCGGAACAATTGAAAATAGTCGTAAAGCCATTTATGGGTATGATCAAAGATTAGAAGTATTTGGCGATAAAGGTGCGCTAGTTACTGAAAATAACCGCCCATCAAATGTTACCTATTTCAGTGAAGACGGTATCATGACAGACAAACCATATCACTTTTTCTTAGAACGTTATACACAAGCTTATATTTCTGAAATAGAGCAATTTGTAGCGGCCATTGTCAATGATACAGAAGTAGTCTGTTCAGGAAATGATGGATTACAAGCAGAAATGATTGCTGAAGCTGCAAAAAAATCAATGGAAACAGGTCAGTCAGTAAAAATTGCTTCTTTATTAGAAGTGTAAAATAGGTTCAGATATGTTGATTGTCCATTTTTATTAACAATATTTGAAATGGGTTCTTCTTATTTCACAAGTAAGTCATATATTTGCTGGAAATAAAGGGCCTCTAAAAGTTATTTAGGAGAGGTCTTTCAAGTGAATTGAAAGGCTACTCCTATTTTTTCTAGTAATAAAGAGATACATATAAATTTTCAAATCGCTTATATACATGGAGGAGGTTCATTTTATGTTAAGTAAAGAAAATATTAAATTAGGTATCGCTCCAATTGGCTGGACTAATGATGATTTACCAGAGTTAGGGAAAGAAGTGACATTTGAACAATGTATTAGTGAAATGGCTTTAGCGGGATATACCGGCTGTGAAATAGGTAATAAATTTCCGAAAAATCCAGAAATATTACATTCATATTTAGATATACGTGGTTTACAAGTAGCATCTGCTTGGTTTAGTGCATATTTAACGACTGCACCATATGAGGAAACAGAGCAGGCATTTTTAAAGCATTGTGATTTTCTACATGCTATGGACGCAAAGGTTATCGTTGTATCTGAGCAAGGTAAGAGCATTCAAGGCAAGCTGGATGTAGGTGTTATTCGTAATAAGCCTGTATTTAATGAAGAGGAATGGGGATTGCTTACTAAAGGGTTAGAGCAACTTGGTAAAATTGCCAAGAAAAAAGGCATGCGAATTGTTTATCACCATCATATGGGGACAGGTATTCAAAATGTATCAGAAATTGATCGCTTAATGGCAGAGACAGATCCAGACCTGGTATCACTATTATTTGACTGCGGTCATTTATATTTTGCAGAACAGAATTATTTAGAAGTATTACAAAAGCATGGAGAACGTATTCATCATGTGCATTTAAAGGATGTACGAGCTGAAGTTCTTCAGACGGTAAAAGAGAATGACTTAAGCTTTTTAGAGGCAGTAAAGGCAGGGGTGTATACTGTACCTGGCGATGGGAATATTGATTTTGAGCCAATTTTTCAAGTGTTAAAGGAGATTGATTATAAAGGCTGGTTTGTTGTAGAGGCTGAACAAGACCCTGCAAAGGCAAACCCATTCCAATATGCAAAAATGGCTCGCATCTATATTGGGGAATTAACAGGGTTATAAGAATAGTTCTATGATATTTGTTGAAGTGTAGCAAAATCTAGTAAAAAGGTCTACAGGCAAGAAAGTTTAGTAGAGGGGAGAAAGAAATGAGCAGAGATTATGGTTTATGTTTATGGTCATTTGGAGATATTTCGCTTGAGGAAAAATGTAAATTAGCAAAGGAAATTGGTGTAAGTGGCGTAGAAGTTCAAGGAGATTTAACACAAAACCCGGGAGAATTGGCGACTATTTTAGCTAAATATGACTTGAAAGTAGTGTCAGTTACACCTGATAATGTAGATATTTCTAGTGAAAATGAAGAGATACGTTTAAAGGCAGTGCAATACTTTTTAGATTTATTAAGCTGGGCAAAAGAGTTAGGAGCAAGCCGTATTTGTTTGCATGGTGATGTAGGAAAAATAGCGGGATGTGGAGAGGTAGAGAAAGATTGGCAGCTCCTTATTGATAGCTCCAAAAAAGTGATGGAGAAGGCAGACACTTTAAATATTGACGTTGTATTTGAAGTGCTAAATCGTTATGAAAACCACCAAATTGTAACAGGACAAGAAGCTTTAGCATTAATTGATGCAGTAAATAGTCCTCATTTATATGTTTTATTAGATGCATACCATATGAATATTGAAGAAGCTAATCCTATCGAGGTCTTAAAAAAAGTAGGAAGCAAGTTAGGTATGTATCATATAGCAGATTCTAATCGTCAAGCAATTGGAAATGGTCATGCTGATCTAAAGGGACAAATCAAAGCTTTACATGAAATCAACTATACAGGGCCGATTATTATGGAGATGATGGCAGAGGGACCAAATCCTTTTACAGCCGTTAAAGGAGAAGACTATCTTCAAGTGCTGGCCGGTTATTATAAAACCTCATTAGCAAAGCTCAAAGAGTGGGATAATTAGAAGTAACAAAGTTTTTAATAACATAAGACACATCAACTGATATAGAAGATATATTGGAATCAGCTTCCACGCTTAGGAAATTAACAGAGCTAAAAACAGCTTCCTGTATAGGTACCACACCCCAAAAAGTTAGAGTTAAAATCTAACTTTTGGGGTGTTTTTATGTGGAAATAGAGAAATGAAACATTGTGAAAGAATATTTAGAAGCTACTTTAGGCTATCCATTATTACCTATAAAAACTACATAGAAATCGGACAAAGCGAGTTTATACAATTCAAGTTAGCTGTATTAAACAACCTATATATGGCGATTGATTTTAACATGAATAATCTCATTCGAATATGCCTCTTAGCCAAATCCATATTTTAGTGAAGAACCTTTCTTTTTATTGTGTTAAAGATGTAATATGTATATATGTTTAAAATAAACGATGTAACAGTAGCATTTATTTAATCGTTACATATTTTCATGAGGGGGTTAAGGAAGGATGAGAGGTACGATTCAAAACAAGCGTGTTGAAATTTCACAAGAGGAAGCACAGCAATACTTAAAATTGGGAAAAGTGGCGCATGTTGCAACAGTAGATGAAGAAGGTTTTCCTTATGTTATTCCGTTTGTCTATGTGTATGAGGGGGAGGACAAACTCTATTTGCATATTGGTAATCTTCGAGAGAGTCATTTTTGGTCAAATATCAAACAAAATCCTAAAGTTTGTATAGAAGTGAGCGATATGGGCGATTTACATCCAAGTAAAAAATATGCCTGTCAATCTGCACTCGTTTACCAAAGTGTGGTGCTGTTTGGACACATCGTAAGAATTGAAGAGGAATCGAAGAAAGAATGGTTCTTTGATGCGCTGCTAGAGAAATATGGCAATCCAGAATGGACATTTGAAAGAGAAGGCTATCCGATTATGCCAAAAATTGAGCTATTTGAAGTACAAATAGAAAAATTGACAGGGAAAATTAATCACGGCATGTATCACTAATCAAAAGACTAAGAATGGTTGAGTTCTATCATTCTTAGTCTTTTCTATTTCACAATATTGTGAAAGAATATAACTGCAAAGAATGGAGGAATTTATATGAAGACTGTCACGGAAGAACATTACCCACTTATAAAACAAACAATAAAAACAGCACCAACATTTGTTTATAGTATACTAGATCAAATTATAGAAGGAACTGTCTATATGGATACAGTTGCTTACCAATCGTTATTATTCCACACGAAATCAGGAATCTATTATGTATATGGCGATGCAAGTAAGACTTCGATTGATCAACAGCTTGTCTACTGCTTCCAACAGGCCATAAAGCAAAAGAAACGTTTTACCTTATTTTCTTATTCAGAGCAGTGGAATATTAAAATTGAACAATTGCTAAATGACCAGCTTAGAAAATTAGAACGCTACACATTTACATTCGATGAAACTATTTATAATCATCAAGAGAAGCGTGGGGAACGACATTACGAAGTCAAGTCTATTACTGACCATCTTATTAACAATTCACTGGAATTTGATCAGACATATTATGAGGAATATTGGGATGCTACCTCTAATTTCCTCGAAAATGGCTTTGGCTTTTGTTTAGTACATAAAGAGCAGATCATTAGTGAAGCTGTCTCTATTTTTAAATCGAATGAATATGCAGAAATTGATATTATGACAGATTCAAATTTTAGAGGACAAGGATTAGCAAGCAGCATTGCGGAAACATTTATAGATCATTGTCTTGCCAACCAGCTAACGCCTTGTTGGGATTGTGATATTTCAAACACGGCATCCATTCATTTAGGCACAAAGCTTGGTTTTACAACTCCGCAAAAATATGCGATTTATACAAAAAGATAGCCCACGTTGCTTTCGAAAACACCGTGAGCTTTGTCTGTAGTTAAAAGAAACGATTGCGTAATTCGAAAACACGATAGAACAGTCTGGCATCTCTAGCCATTTTATTTGGTGCGTTCATATGGGGGCGGAGGCATTGTTGAAACAATTCATCACAGTATTTTGTGCTACCGTGGCGTTCATAGCATTCATCATGCAGTTTACAGCAAGCATCCACTGCATTTGTAGGGGCGCCTGGTCCTGAGCAACCAGGACCACAGTATCGATAGCCAGGATAACAAAAACCGAGCTTGCGATTTCTATTCATCTTCTAAACCTCTCTTTTCGATGTTTTTACTATAAAATATGTAACGTTTCTTCGTAGAAGAGGATAAAAAACTATAAGACTATTCTTTTTGATTTAAGGTTCCTGTAAGCTTAAAAAAAATTAGCTGTAAGGATGGGAAGTTATGCTAGTTATAGCATAAAAGATAAGGAGTTTTTTCAACATGAATCCATCCGTTACACAAAAAGAACGAATCATTTCCTTAGATATTATACGAGGATTAGCGTTATTTGGTATTTTATTTATTAATGTAGGCGCCTACCAGCTTTTAATGGAGGGTGCACCAATGCCTGATATGAGTGGTATCAATGGGGTGATTGATTCACTTATTAATATTTTTATAGAAAAGAAATTTTTCTCTATCTTTTCATTCCTATTTGGGGTTGGTTTTTATATTTTTGCTTCACGTGCAGAAGCGCGTGGGGATAGACCGAAATGGCGCTTTGCAAGACGCTTATTTGCTTTATTGGGTATTGGTATTATTCATATTTTTATTTTTTGGGGCTCTATCCTAGCCATTTACGCAGTGATTGGATTTTTATTGCTCCCATTTTATTCGGCGAAGGTTTCAACTATTTCTAAATGGTTATTTACCATTATCACACTGCATATTCTTGCGCTATTAGGACAAATGTATATGCCGACTAATGCGATTTCGTCAGCTATTTTTGGCTTTTTAGGCAATGATTCCGTAGCCATCTTTATTATGTTTTTAAGTGGATTTTTAGTAGCAAAAGCTGATTGGATTGGGCATATTGGAGCGCATAGTCAAAAAATAAAACGGCTGCTTTACAGTACTTTCCCATTCTTTATTGGATTTTCATTATGGATTTGGTTTGCCTCACAAGCAGATGACCAACAGCTTCAATCTATCATTGGCTTAGGGGTTGTTCCAACAACGTATTTTTATCTAAGTTGTTTGTTTATTGTATTAGAACATAAAACAATAGCGAAGCTACTTCAGCCAATTGGACGTGTGGGGCAAATGGCCTTTACAAATTATTTAGCGCAAAGCTTTATTGGAACTGCCATCATTTCATTAATGGGGCTAGAAGTAGTTTCACCATCAGATATTGTAGTGATAGCGAGTATTACGTTTATCATTCAAATAATTTTTAGCGTGATTTGGTTTAAGTTCTTTACAATAGGGCCATTTGAAAAATTATGGCGATATATGACTTATGGAAAAAAAGTCGTGTCCAAACAATCATAAAATACTGTAAATCCCAAACAATCCTACTGTTTGGGATTTTTTCTGCTAAAATAAATTGTATGTTTTTGTAAAAAATGAAACCTAAAATAGGAGATAATCGTAAACTAGGTACTCGAAATAAAGGAGCGTTTATAATATGGCAAAGCAAATAAAAAAATATATGGCTGTGACAACAGCATCTTTGATGGCTGTACAGCTAGCAGCATGTGGAAATAGTGAAACTCAGACAGTGGAGGAAACCTCTTTAACTACTTCGAATCAGGTAGCAGAAGATCAAAATCAAGCAACTACAAGTAATGAATTAGAAAGTGTTTATACTAGTGAAATGGCTGATGCCTGTGATGAATGGCAAGAAGGTGATGATGGTTCCTTTGAATGTATCGATGAAGATTCACCTTACTATGCACAGCATTTCTTTAATGGTCTGATGTATGCAACGGCTGGCGCAATGATAGGTAGTGCGATATATAAAAGTCGCAATTTAAAAAATGGCATAGATCGAGAGGAGCAGAGCAGTGGTGGTGGTTCAGCCGTGCCACGATCATCATCGAGCGCTAAAGATGAAAGTAAATCAACAAATGGTATAACAAACAGTACGCAAAATAAGGCTGGTTCAACTTCAGGTAGCTCTACTTCAAGTGGATCAAATTCTTATTCGAGTGGACAACGTTCCTATTCGACAGATAGTTCATCTAAGAGCTCCAATTCCTACTCTAATAGCTCCTCCTCAAGTACAGGGAAATCCGGCTTTGGTTCAGGCGGGGCATCTCGTGGCGGCTCGTCCTCCTCGTAAAGTTTGGAAAGGAAGCAAAAACGATGATGAATCATACACAGCAACGACAAGCATTCTACTCGAAATTCCCTAAATTCTTTCCTGACTTTGAGGATTTGGAGTATGCGTTATATGATGTTTTAGAATTGCCAAAGCAGCAAATTGATCAACTTCACTATGCAACACAAATCCTTTGGCGCATTTTTTTAAAAGTTGGGAAACAATTTAAACATTTATCGGTCGATCAACTGTTAGCATTAGGAATTCGACCCGAAATGATACCATATATTCAACTAGATTATTTACAGCAGCAATCAGTTCTGGCACGATTTGATTTTATTTGTACAGAGGAGGGCTACATTAAATGTTTAGAGTTAAATGGAGAAACACCTTTTCTTGTACAAGAAACCTTTGAGATGAATGACGCACTATGTCAGCATTTTGGCTATAAAAATCCCAATGATGTAACAGCCTTACAAAAAACATTGTCGGGTGCTCTTTTTGCTGCCATCCAATATTTACAAGATGTCAACAAACCAAAGATTGTTATCACGGGGAAAACAGCGAAGGAGGACTACGAGGAGTATTGCCAAGTACAATTTATCAAACACTGTATTCCTTTTGATATGGAGTATGTGCCCATTCAAGAACTGATCATCTTTTCTAGTGACACGTCTGAGGTAGCACAAGGTCTGTATACACCCACAATGGAGAAAATTGATATTTTATTTAGACCCGCACACCCTGTAGAGTTTTTACTAGATGATGTGGCATCGGATGGTGATCGCATTGGATTGCATCTTTTAGAGCTTGTCAAAAAAAGACAGCTGGCAATTATTAATCCACCTGCTGCTTATGTATTACAATCGAAAATCTTATTATGGTTAATATGGGAGCGGAGAAATGATCCATTACTCTTTACTTCCGAGGAACGAGCAGCTATCCAGCAATATATGCTCCCTACATACCTTACAGCAGAACCATTTATACGAGAGGATATACCCTATGTGAAGAAGCCTGTTTATTCTCGTGAGGGAAATACTGTAGAAATTTACGCAGGAAGTGGGCAGAGAGTAAATGCTTCCACATCCACACATTATGATGATAATTTGTTTATTTACCAACAGTATGTGGAGATGCCTAGCATAACAGTACAGTTAAAAGAGGGATATCACGCTAAGAAGTGGCTAATTGGTTCATTTGTGGCGGATAATCAAGCATGTGGTTTAAGCTGTCGGGTAGGCAATCAAATTACAGAATGGGATTCACATTGGTTAGCCGTTGGTTACAAGGAATAACAAATTTATAGTGCTGAAAAACAAAACCACCCATAGCATTTTTGTAGAAGGTGAAAATGAATTTCCGTTGCAGGCTACTTGCTTTCCTGTGGGCGAGCGCCGAACCGCTTCCTTCGCTCCGCTCCGTTTAGAGTTTCGCCTGACTCGCTATCCCACGGGAGTCAAGTAGCCTCCCACTCCAACCCATTAAAATGTTTTTTTAGCAGCGGTTTTCAAATAAAGTGAAGGTGTTGACTACTCTATATGAAGAGGTGTTGTCACGCATCGCTCTCCACATTTCTCACTACGGTTAGTATGAAAGAAAAGGAATTTGCAGAATGGTTGATTGGAGTGGAGCCAGCGTCACAGAGGAGACCCGGGAGCGAACGGAAGTGAGTGAAGCGGCTCATCGGACGCCCCCTGGAAAGGACGCTGGCGGAATGGAAATCAACCCCTCGCTTTGCCAAAAGGTCTTTTTCTGTTAGTGACATTAACTTTATTCAACAACATAAATTGGTGAGACTTTTAAAAGTTTCGCCAATCGTTTCGTTTAGTCCTTATTCATTCCAACCTTTACAGACATCAATCCATTCTTTATAGGGTGCATACGTTTCGAGCTCTGAAATCGTTACCTCGATGGCTGAATTGCTACTACCACAGGCTGGAAATACTGTAGTAAAACGTTTCAGTGATTCATCTAAATAAATGGCTACGCCTTCGTTTACACCAAAAGGACACACACCTCCGACATCATGGCCAATCATCGTCTCCACATCATCTTTGGATAACATCTTTGCCTTCGTACCAAATAGGGCTTTATATTTTGCATTATCAATTTTAGCATCACCTGCAGCAACGATTAAGATCGCACCATCATTCACAAGGAAAGATAAAGATTTTGCAATGCGTTCAGGCTCACAGCCAAGCGCCTGGGCTGCTAATTCAACTGTTGCGGAGCTTTCTTCTAATTCTTGTATTTTGTGTTCTACATGCCATTGTGCTAAATGGTGACGTGCTTTTTCAATTGCCATATGTACATCCTCCTACTCATATCAATTATGCCTTAGCATAGGTTGTCGAGATTTTTTGAGATTATTCGAGAAGCTCCCTTTTCTATAGAGGCGAGTTTTCTACATTCATACAAAAAGCTTTTGTTAAATCAAGACAAAATTAATTTTACCATAATTTTCAGAATATATGGTTGTGAATGCTTTATCTTTCGATTACCATTGGTGTAAGGAGTGTAAAATTACACTAAGGAGGTTTTTGTATGCTTAAGTTTATACAAATAGTATCTATTCTAATTGGTTTATCAGTTGTGACATTAATGGTCGCACTCATTATCACATTGAGTGGTGGCATGCATTTAATTAATTTAGTCTTTACTGTACCCGCTTGTTTATTTGTCTGGATTGTTTGTAGCATGTTTAAATGGACCAACACAAAAAAACGAAGAGGCTTGCTATTTGGTGTGATGGGAATCGCCTTATTGATTGCCGCCATTAAACCAATTCAATATTATTATAAAATGAGTATTCCTACTGTGGATGCGGAAATGGATGTAACCGTTTATCAGCCATTTACGCTTGGCAATGAAGTGGTAAAATCTAATGAAAAAGCTTCCTTACAATTGACAGAGCCTTTGCCTCGGTTAGATGGTGCAACAGCCATGTATCCTTTGTATGCGGCTTTTGTGGAGGCTACTTATCCCAAAGGTGACTATTCTCCATATAATAGTAGAGTTCAAGTAAGCCGTACACCAGAGGCCTATCAAAATTTAATTGCAGGAGATGTTGATTTGATCTTTGCGGCAGCACCGTCCACCTCACAAGAATGGCAAGCAGAAAAGGAAGGTCTTACGTTTGATATGACGCCAATTGGTCGAGAGGCATTTGTCTTTTTTGTGCACCGTAAAAATAAAATCGATAATTTAACACTTGAGCAGGTCCAAAAAATATATGCTGGAGAAATAACGAATTGGCGTGAAGTGGGTGGTGAGGATGAGGCCATTCGTGCTTTCCAACGCCCAGCAGATAGTGGAAGCCAAACGACACTAGAAAAATTGATGGGCAATACGCCAATCATGGAGGCACCGACTGAAGATGTTGCATCAGGAATGGGTGGAATCATTCGTGAAGTGTCACAATATCGAAATTATAAAAATGCCATGGGCTTTACGTTTAGATATTATTCTACAGAGATGGTTGGTAATAAAAAAATCAAATTACTATCCATTGACGGAGTAGCACCAACAAAAGAGAATATTCAAAATGGTACATATCCCTTAGTATCTGAATTTTTTGCCATCACAGCTGGTACAGAAAATCAAAATACTCAGAAACTGATTGATTGGATACTTTCTGAGGAAGGGCAAGCGATGGTAGAAAAGGTCGGTTATGTACCAGTGGAAAATCATTAAATAGTTTGCTATACTAAGAGTAATAATCGAATAAAAAGTTTTCTAGGGTTCCGTAGCTATTGCTAGTCTGGTCCGAGAGAAAACCACAAATTGATTTTGTGACACGGAAGGATAAAAGCCTGGGAGATACTGTTTATAAACAGTTTCTTCAGGCTTTTTTTGTTTGGCTAAAATCTAATTATTTGGCGAATGCTGAAAAAGTATTTGGATTAACCAGTTATTCGGCCGTGTCTTATCAAATGGAGGGATTTAGGATGAATAAACAGTGGATCAGTGTCATAATAGCAGCTTGCTTTGAAGTAGGCTGGGTCATTGGTTTAAAGCATGCAACAAGTGTGCTGGAATGGATTGGGACAGCTATTGCTATTTTTATTAGTTTTTATTTGCTCATTAAAGCGGGGGAGCATTTACCAGTTGGGACAGTCTATGCTATCTTTGTCGGATTAGGGACAGCGGGTACCGTATGTGCAGATAGCTTACTGTTTGGAGAACCGTGGAAATTAGCAAAAATAGTATGTATTGTTGTGTTACTTGCAGGGGTTGTGGGCTTAAAGCTTGTAACGGGAGAGCCTAAGGAACAAGAGGTGACTGAATAATGGCATGGATGGCATTAGTTGTTGCAGGGTTATGTGAGATGATGGGCGTGTATATGATTAGTAAATATAATAAGACGAAGAGTATGAAAAATTTAGGGCTGTTGATTGGTGCATTCACCTTAAGTTTTGCAGGCCTTGCCTATGCGATGGAAACATTGCCAATGGGTACTGCCTATGCGATCTGGACAGGAATTGGTGCTGCTGGGGGAGCCTTGCTAGGTATGCTATTTTTTAATGAATCAAAGGACTGGCGACGCATGGTTTGTATTGTCCTTGTATTAGGAGCAGCAATAATGTTGAAATTGCTATCATAATTAAACAGGCACTCCTGCATAGTGTTGAAAAAAAACAATCAATAGAATTTTTGTGAATGGTGAAAATGGTTTCCGTATCCCACGGGAGTCAAGTAGCCCATAGCCGTGTCCTTAGTGATTTCCTTTATTCGTGGGTTAATATTTCTCTTATCAAGGTATAGATAAGTACACTTGATAAAGGAGGTCCAGCAAAATGAAACCAGAAAATATTCAATTACTTGCGCCACTTTTTCAGATACTTGGGAAAAATGAAGTAAAAGAGGTGGGTAGATTATCGGGTTTTATTCAACGCGAGCGTTCGTTTAGTGCGGCACAATTTTTACACTTTCTGTTTTTGAAAAAGAGTGAGATTATCAGTGATTCGCTTGAAACGCTTTGTACGGACTTGGCGGAGCAGGATATATTTATGACGAAATCGGCTCTTAATAAACGCTTTGATGAACGGGCTGTTACTTTTTTGGACGATTATTCAAAACGCAGCTTCAACTCGCCTTCCCCAAGCTAACGGGATACACATTTACTCGAATACGTATTTTAGATAGCACAACGATCAAATTGCCAGATGCCTATCAGGGAAATTTTCAGGGTGTCCATTGTTCGTCTGTTAAAGTGCAAGTGGAGTTTGATTATTTAACCCAACAGCTACTTTATTTTGATTTAATGAACGGACGTGATGCCGATAATCCAGCAGGAATGACGCGATTACCTTTGATTCAGGAGAGAGAACTGGTTCTACAGGATTTAGGCTATTTTCAATTCGATTTTTTTAAAAAGGTGCACGCAAAAGGTGCTTTCTATATCACAAAAACGAAAAAAGATACGCAATTGTTTGTCGAAGTAAGTCATCCACCTCGTCATCCAAATGGGAAATTGATTGAAAGTCGCCGTTACAAACAAATTCATTTAGAAGAAATCGCATTAGAAATGGTACGTGGCGAATACAAAGAGTGGTCCCAATTATTTGTAGGACGACACGAAAAAATGCCTGCACGTTGTATTCTCTATCGCCTCTCAGAGGAACAGGAAAAAGAGCTACACAAGCGGGAAAAAAGAAGACGTCAAAAGAAACAAGGGCAAGTCCATAAAAATGAAGTAGAACAAATACCTGGAGTGGTCATCTATTTAACAAATGTACCAGAGGATATGCCAGCAAGTGAAATTCATGAACTTTACCGATTACGCTGGCAAATCGAGCTCTTATTTAAAACATGGAAATCAGATTTAGAAGTCGATAAGATGAAGAAGGTGAAGATTGAACGATGGTTATGTCATTTCTATCTTCAAAGTATTGTGCTTTTATTGACTGAAATGATCATGGGAATGATGAGAAATGATCTGTGGGTGACAAGAAAACGGAGGATTAGTGAAAGAAAGACGGTCCGGTTGATTGCGAAACAAATAAATCGACTTTTAAAAAGTATGTGGCATTCGAAAAAACAGCTATATGTCTATTTCGATACGCTCACCCGAAACGTTTCGTCATTTTGCCTAAAGTGTAAAAAACGCAAAACTTCTTAAAAGTCGATGTAAACCCAATATTTGGATGGATAATTTGTATAGTTTATTTAGTGAGGTCATTTTTCCCTCACTCCTTGTGTAATACCCATTTTAAACAGAAGATAAACACACGAAAATCTGGCGTAGGATGTCTGATGTTTTTTAAGGACACGGCTATGGTCAAGTAGCCCTCCACTCCAACCTTTAAAAATGTTAACTTTTTAGAAAAGTTTTCAAATAAAGTGAAGGTCTTCACTACTCTTTATGGAGAGGTGTTGTCACGCATCACTTCTCCACATTGAAAATAAAAGCCTATCGATCCTCTAATAATACAAATAATGGGTTATTTTGTTCACTATGACCAGTATGAAAGATAAAGCAAAGACACTTTTGCAGAATAGCGGAACGAAAATCAACCCCTCACCTTGCTAAAAGGTCTTTTTCTGCTAGTGACATGATCTTTTTTCAACAACAAACAGGCACTCCTGCATAAGCGGAAGTGCCTGTTTTTATATTATTTTTTTACATCTTTTGTCCATTCAGCCACTTTATCTGGATTAGCATCAATCCATTCTTTCGCAGCATCTTTTGGATCTTTACCATCCATTACTTCTAACATAACACTTTCTAAATCTTCTGCTGTCCAATGGAAATTATCTAGAACTGAGTATACATCTGGTAAATCTTTTTTTAAGCCTTTACGAACGAATGTATTAATCGTTTCTTCTCCACCAAATACACCCTTTGGATCTTCTAAGTATTTAAGATCATATTTGGCAAATTTCCAGTGTGGTGACCAGCCTGTAACAATAATTTCTTCCTTATCTTTGAGCGCTTTAGATAATGCCGTTGTCATCGCGCCAGAAGAAGAAGTAATAAAGTTCCAATCTGCTAAATTATCATATTCTTCTAATGCTTTTTCTGTCGCAGCCGTAATTCCCGCACCTGGCTCAATACCAGTGATTGTATGATCTGCTTCATTAGATAAATCTTCAATAGAATTGACATTCATATAGCTTGGTACAACTAAACCAATTTTTGCACCAGCAAGGTTTTCACCTAGCTCATCTAAATCAGCTTTATATTTTTCATATTGTGAAGCATGTGTATGTGGTAGCCATGCAGCCACCATTCCATCAGCTTCTCCTTTCGAGACAGCCTCCCACATGATCGCATTATCCAAAGGAGTTAATGTTACATCATAGCCTAAATCTTCGAGTACCTGCCCAACAACATTCGTTGAGGCAATTTCTGTATCCCACTCAACATAGGCTAGGTTTACCTCCTTAGAATCACTGTTTTTACCAGAACTTGAGCCTGAGTCGCCTCCACTACATGCAGCAAGCATGAAGCCTAGGCCTAGTGCCATTCCTAACTTTGATAGTGTTTTCAGTTTCATCGAATCTCCCTTTCTCTTCATCGTTTTGTATCAGACTGCCGCCATCCATCGGAGCATGGATGGTAGCAAGAAAGATGACGTTTCTATAATGCTTTCTTTTTATTGAAGCTTTGTGTTAAGCGATCAATAATGATTGCGAAAATAACTAAACCTAAACCTGCAACGAAGCCATTCCCAACTTGGGTACGTTGTAGGGCCGTTAATACTTCCCGTCCTAGACCTGGAGCCCCAATCATAGAGGCAATAACTACCATAGAAAGTGACAGCATAACGGTTTGGTTAATCCCTGCCATAATTGTTGATTTAGCAAGGGGAATTTCTACTTTAAATAATTTTTGGCTAGCTGTACTACCATAGGAGTCTGCAGCTTCCACTAATTCTTTTGGTACTTGACGAATACCGAGGTTTGTCATACGTACAGTTGGGGGTAAAGCAAAGATAACGGATGCAAAGACACCAGGTACAATACCAATACCAAAAAAGGCAACAGCCGGAATTAAATAAACAAAGCCAGGCATTGTTTGCATGAAATCTAGTATTGGTTTAATAATGTTTTCAGCTACCGTTGATTTTGACATTAGGATACCAAGTGGAATACCGATGATGATGGATATAATACTGGAAAAGATCACAAGCGTGGTTGTTTCCATAAGATGAGTCCATAATCCTTGGTTATAGATAAACAACAAGCCTATTAATGAGAATGCAGCAAGCCCTAACTTTTTGCCTGAAACGAAGAAGGCAAATATCACGACAAGAAGTATAAGAATAATGGCTGGGATACTAATTAATAAATCAGTGACCTGATTCATGAGTAGTTTTCCGAATTGCTGAATAGAGTTAAAGAACGCTGAAAAATTACTCGTCAACCAGTCCATAGCTGATTCTACCCACGGAGCTAGTGGTAATGTTGGAATATTATCTAAAAAGTTATTCATGTGCTTCGGCCTCCTCATCGCTCGTTGACAGTGCTTGGATGACAACGCCCCTAATTAGTACACCAAGCAAGCGACCATCTTTCACAACGGCAATAGGAGTAGGAGAATTATAGATCATCCCTAAAATATCCTGTAGTAGCATATCTGGTGGAACTGTTAACACTTCTGATTGCACAATAGAATGGACGGTTTGCTCTTGTTTCTTAGCTGCAGCCAGTGCATCGTCTGCAGTGATATAGCCTTTTAAATGTCTATTTTTATCAACAGCCATTAATAAACTAACAGCTTCTTGACGCATACGTTTTAGTGCCACTTTAGGGCCATCTAGGTCTGTATTGACATAAACTGGCCGTACCATGACATTTTCAGCTGTCAATACTTTTGAACGATCCACATCTTCCACGAATGTTTTGACATAATCATTTGCTGGGTTGGTTAATATTTCTTCTCCCGTACCAATCTGAATGATAGAGCCATCCTTCATAATGGCAATGCGATCCCCAATGCGTAATGCTTCATTTAAATCATGTGTGATAAATAAAATCGTCTTTTTCAATGTTTGTTGTAGATCGAGTAGCTCATCTTGCATTTCTTTACGAATCAATGGATCAAGTGCAGAAAATGCTTCATCCATTAGCAGTATTTCAGGATCATTTGCGAGGGCTCGTGCTAAGCCAACACGCTGTTGCATACCACCTGATAATTGACTTGGATACTGATCTTTGTATGCGAGTAATCCGGCATTTTCTAAAGCTTGTTCAGCTTTTGCTTGCCGTTCTTCTTTTGAAATGCCTCGAATTTCAAGGCCATATTCGGTGTTTTGAAGTAATGTACGATGGGGGAATAAACCGAAGTTTTGGAAAACCATGCTCATTTTGTTTCGTCTTACAGACCGTAGACTTTCTTTTCCCATAGTAGAAATATTTTCTCCATCGATATATATATTTCCGCTCGTTGGTTCAATAAGGCGGTTTAAGAGCCGTATAAGCGTGGATTTGCCACTTCCCGACAATCCCATAATCACAAAGATTTCTCCTTCGTTGACAGTAAAGCTTGCATCGTATACACCAACAGTTGCACCTGTTTCTTTTAAGATATCAGTCTTACTTTTTTGTTGCTTAACGAGTTCTAGTGCTTGGGGAATATGTTTGCCAAACACTTTCGATACGTGTTCTATTTTAATTTTTTCCATAGAAGCACTCCTTTCGTAGAATATTACTATGTGAGGATAACGATACCCAAAAATAAACAAGTAACAACCTTACTGTAGCAAAGGGTTGTTACTTTTGTCAAATCGACGAATAAGAAAAAATCCGCTTAAACGCTGTTATATCAGCGCTTAAACGGATTTTAATTTGGGTATAAAAAGCTTTGAACTCTGGCGAAACTTTCATCATTTCCAACAAAATAAATAATGTCACCTTCTTTAAATGAGACATAAGGACCAGGTGATAGTAATAATTCATTGCCACGTCTAATACCAACGATGGTACTAGAAGTATTTTGCCAAAAATTTAAAGCTTGTACAGTTTGATGAATGCATGGACTATCAGCTGTCATTTCTAATTGATAGGGAATGAAAGGATTGACTGATCGATAATGCTCTGTGCGACTAATTAGTTGCTTTGCCTTGTCTTGCAAATTAATCAATTCTTGATGTTGCTTTTGAATACTTGTCAAAAGCTCATTTTGTATTTCATGAATCGATTGGACATCATGAAACTGTCTGACGAATTGAGCCGCTTTTTCATACGATTTTATAATTACGCCGCTACCTTTAGAGGCTTCAACAATTTCTAAGTCTTGCAAAACGGCAATAGCTCTTCTTGCAGTCTCAGCTGAAACATTATATTGACTGGCAAGAGAGGATCTTGCATATATTTTATCGCCAATGCTGTATTTTCTTTCGACAATCTTGGAGGCGAGGTCGATGGCTATTTGTTGATATTTTGGTTGCTTTAGTTGAACAGTTTTTTCTAAGTTCATGTTAAACTTCCTTTCGTCATTACAGTACCACAGCTTATTATAGACTAGCCTGCACAGAAAAAATAGCATCTCCATAAGCTAGTAGTATATGATGAAAAAGTAATAATAAAATTTCCGTCTCTAACAATTATAATGAAAGAATAATAGCTGTTGTTTGACACTTTTTAGTTATTATTATAAACTAAGTTACGTTATGTAAGTGATGTGAAAATACATGTGCTCAGTTGGTGAATTTAGCCAACTGTTTCTATAGAAGGTTGGAGATTAATATGACAATTACGACTAAAGTGATGGACTTAGTGAAAGATAAAATGACAATAGTAAAGCATACGAACACAGAAAATATTTGCCTAGTTGGTCCAGTGAATTTGCCTGTAAAACAAGGTGATTTTTCTGCAACTTTTCAATGGTATAACTGGCTTAAAATCGATGCAAATTTAACAAAAGAAGAAATCATTGATGGATTAGCTGCTGCCAATTTAGCCTTTTTGCAACAATCTTCTGTGCTTGTATATGGTGATTTTACCCACTCAGAAGATGCTTTAATCCGAATGCATAGTATTTGTCACACAGGTGACATTTTTGGCAGTCAGCGCTGTGATTGTGGTTACCAGTTGCATGAGTCCATGAAAATGATTGTAGAGCATGGCTGTGGTGCCATATTTTATTTAGCTGATCATGAAGGTCGTGGTATTGGACTATTCTCTAAATCTCTTGCCTATTTATTGCAAGAGGAAGGGCTAGATACAGTTGAAGCAAACCATGCACTTGGCTTCCCAGACGATACACGTTCCTATGAAGAAGCACTTGCGGTGTTAGCTACGCTACGTACCAAACCAGTAACCCTGATTACAAATAATCCGAAGAAATTGGCTGCATTACAGGCTCGCGGCATGGCTGCGGAAGGGCATGTTCCTTTATGGGGCGGTTTGACAGAGACGAATCGTTTTTATTTAGAAACGAAAGTTGAAAAATCTGGACATTTACGCGAAAAGCAATAGGTGGAGGTTGCGATGATGATGAATGTAGATGAAAAATATATGCAACTGGCACTAGATTTAGCAGCTAGTGCAAAAGGAAATACGAACCCTAATCCACTTGTTGGGGCTGTAATCGTGAAGAACGGCGTGATTGTAGGCACAGGTTTACACAGAAAAGCAGGAGAGCCACATGCTGAAGTGCATGCTTTTCGAATGGCTGGAGAGCATGCACAGGGTGCTACATTATATGTAACGCTAGAGCCTTGTTCACATTATGGTAAGACACCACCTTGTGCGAATCTAGTGAAGGAATCTGGTGTCAGTCGAGTGGTAGTTGCTATGCAAGATCCAAACCCAACTGTAGCAGGTCGTGGTATTCAATTGCTGCAAGAAGCGGGAATAGTGGTAGAAGTAGGTGTTTTAGAGCAACAAGCGCGCCGTTTAAATGAACGTTTTATTCACAATATGCTTACAAAACGCCCATTTGTTATTTCGAAATTTGCCATGACTTTAGATGGGAAAATTGCCACGCATACAGGGCATTCAAAATGGGTAACAGGTGAGGCAGCACGTGAAGATGTTCACCATCTTCGCCATGAAGTAGATGGAATTTTAGTTGGCGTGGGTACAGTTATTGCTGACAATCCCTCTTTAACAACAAGATTAAAAGAAGGATACGGAAAAAATCCAACACGTATTATTATCGATAGTTCTCTACGTACACCTGACCATGCAAATGTGTTAAATACGGAGGATGCACCAACGATTCTGGTTTGTAGTGACGACGTAAGCCAAGAAAAGATTCATTTATTTACAGAAAAAGGTGTTACAGTGTTATCTGTTCGAAAAAATGAATATGGGCTTCGGATTGATGAGATGCTTGAAAAGCTTTATGCACACGGCATAACGGATATTTTGCTAGAAGGCGGAAGTAAAATGAATGCTTCCTTTTTACAGCAAGGTGCAATCGATAAATATGTGGTATATATAGCGCCTAAAGTTCTAGGAGGGAATCTATCGTTAACACCGTTTGCTGGCTATAATCCCTCTCTCATGCATGAGGCATGGGATGTTGAATTTGCTTCATTTGATAAAATAGGCGAGGATTTGCGTATTATTGCTTATCCAAAGCAAGGTGAAGAAAAGTGAACTATCAAGCAGATATCTGTATAGTAGGGGCAGGGCCAGCAGGTGCACTGTTAGCCTACCTACTTGCTAAAAAAGGGCTGTCAGTAATCCTACTAGAGCAAAATGCAGCACTTGGTCAGGCATTTCGTGGCGAGCATTTAAATAAGGAAGGTGAGGCTGTTTTAAAAAGTCACCATCTTTTTGAAGCAGTCGAGGCACTTGGCATTTTACAAATGGAGAAGCTTGAGTATTATGCTGGTGGCAGAGCATTTAAAACGATTCTTCCAGATAAAGCTATAGGACATTTAGGCATTCATGTACCTCAGGCCAATTTATTAAAAGGAATTTTACAAAAAGCACAACCGTTCCCTAACTTTACATGCTTGCTACATACAAAGGTAACAAAGCTGATTGTGGATGCTTCAGGTCATTATAGAGGCGTTTTGGCGACAAAAAACGGAGACCCTATAAAGATCGATAGCCAGTTAATTATTGGTGCTGATGGTCGTTATTCTACCATTCGTAAGGAAGCACATATTGATGTTCAGAAACAGAAGCATGGCTTTGATTTATTGTGGGCTAAAATTCCTGCACCCACTGATTGGGAGCCATCTATAAAAATGGCACTCATCGATGATAAGCAGCTGTCATTGTTTACGCAAGTTGGTGGTTATATTCAAATAGGCTGGAATATCGAACAAGGTAGTTTCCCTCAGCTCCGAAAACAAGCATTTACACCCTTTATCCAGCAGCTTGTGGAGGCATTTCCAGAATTAGCGGAGTCCGTACAGGCACAGATAACGTCTTGGCAAGATTTTGTTTTGCTTGATGTCTTTAGTAGCCATTGTAATAGTTGGGGAACAAAGGGCCTTGTCTTGTTAGGGGATGCCGTTCACACAATGACACCAACTGGCGCTTTTGGGCTGAATAGTGCACTGAAAGATGCAGATTGTCTTGCATCATTGCTAAATAAAGACACGCTAGCACATTTTAACGTAGAAGATTTTCAACAAATGCGTGAGCAAGCCATTGAGGAAGTATTAGCAAAACAAATTGAAAAAGAGCAGACATTTGCTTCTAACTTTATAAACAAGGCTTCTTGAAAGGACGAACAACTAGATGAAGTTTGGCTTTGATATAGATGACACATTAATTGATTTACGAGCACATGCCTTTTCACTCTATAATAAAAAGCTTGGTAAAAATGTTTCCTTTGAAACCTTTCAAGCGATACAGCGAGTGGAAATTCATGAACCATTTGGATTAACAGACGAGGAAGGTTCAGCCATGTGGAATAGCGTATTAGAAGAGATCTATTTTACGGACTGCCCATCTTTTGAAGGGGCATTAAAAACGCTCCAAACTTTAGCAGAGCAAGGACATGATATTTACTATATTACATCTCGCCCAAAACAATACTGTGCGCAAACAAAAGCGTGGATGGAAGCACAGGGCTTTCCAATAACAGACGGTCATTTTTTCTGTGGCATGCAAGATGCAGAAAAAGTAGCCATTATAAAAGAGCTTGCTTTAGATATTTATGTAGATGATAAACCAGCAGTACTTGAAACGCTTCATGATGTGAAAACTAAGGTGATCTTAAAAAATCAATCCTATAACCAGCATGTGAATCTTCCGCGTTTATTTGATTGGCAAGCGTTTCAAACCATGTTTCAAAATTAAAGGATTGGTGCAACGACTAACCGTTGTACCAATCCTTTTTTTGCTAAAATCGACTAAGCTTAAAGGTAGATAAATCTTGTTTACTTTTGCCTTCTACAACTAATTCCGCAAGGGCTTCCCCAACAGCACTACTAAATTTAAAGCCATGACCAGAAAAGCCTGCAGCAATGACAATATTCTGATGTTCAGGTAAAAAATCGATAATGAAATCTTCATCTGGTGTCATCGAATACTTACATGTTTTTCCGTATTTAAGCGTTCCATGCTGAGGCATAAACTGATCAATGAAATTTTGTAAATCAACTGTATCAGACGCATCAAATGGACGTAGAGGGTCGTTCGGATTGACCACATCACCGCCATCGTGTCGTCCAAGCTTTAACCCAGCTCCATCAATGCTTGGAAAACCGTAGTAGGTCGAATCTGCAAGTTCAAAGCAATAGGCTGGGAAAACTTCATCACGATATAGCTGCTCATCCGCCTCGAACCATGCAAAGGTTTTGCGCGTTGGTGTGGCGGGTATGCTCACGTCTACTGTTTGTAGTAACTCTGTTGCCCATGCACCCGCCGTTACTATTAAGTGTTTTGCTTTATAGCTATTATGTACTGTTTGAACCTGTACAATATCACCAGCTTGGATAGCCAATACTTTTTCATTTGTCTGTAAGCTTGCACCAGCCTCTAAGGCTAATTTTTTATATGCTCGAATACATGCTTCAACACGAAGGACGCCTGCAGTCGGCTCAAAGCAAGCAACTAAATTTGCTGGCAAGAATAGCCCTGGCCATTTGTTCATCGCCTCAGCAGCTGAATAGTGTTCGAGTGCTAAATCATAGAGTGCTGCACTAGCCTTCACATTTCGAATAAAGGCACATGTTGGTTCGCCAATATTGACCACACCGGTTTGTAAAAATAAGCTTTCATTTACTAATGACTCTAGCTCATACCAAAGCTCACCAGCTCTTTTTACAAAAGGTACATAGCTAGCCCCTTCACCATAAGCAAAGCGAATGATTCTTGTATCTCCATGATGACTACCTTCTTCATGTGGGGGAGTAAAGGCATCTAACATAAGAACTTTTTTACCTTCCTTTGCTAAATAATAACCAGCCGCCATCCCCATGGAGCCAGCACCAACTATTATGACATCATAGTCCATTCTAATCCCTACTTTTTTACTCTAGTATAACAGATTAACAGAAAAGGAAACAGAAATTTTAGAAAATAAATAGGCACAACACCTGCAAATCCAAATGGACTAGAGGTGCTGTGCGTTGTGGATACCTGCTATTTTGAGTTTGGTAGAATTTTATTAAGGAAAATCGCTACTAGCGCTGCCGTTGCGATAGGCGACCCAAATAAATATTGAACGGTTGTAGGTAATGAATATAGGAAATCATCAGGCAATAATGTCAAAGCTAACGTTAAAATAACAGGAATCGCAATGACATACATTTCCTTTTCGCCAATATGTTCATTTTTCATGACCTGCAAACCACTAATGGCAATTATACCGCAGACGATCACAAATACACCGCCAATAACAGCCGAAGGAATCGCTGAAATGAGTGCCGCTAATTTTCCAGAGAAGCCGAAGACGATAAACCAAATACCTGCTGCTATAAATACTCGACGGCTCGCAATCCCTGTAATTGAGATAACACCTGCATTTGTAGAGTAACCAGTAACAGGAGTGGAACCAAGTAAAGAAGCAATAAAGCAGCCAATACCTTCACCAATAACACCACGATTAATTTGCTTATTAGTTAATGGTTGGTCGATAACATTGCTAATGGCAAACCATGTTCCTGTTGTTTCTGCCATTAAGACAATATAAATAATGACCATTGTGATAATGGCAGAAATATTAAAACTAAAGCTAAAATCTGCAAATGGAATTTGTGGCATACTAAACCATTTTGCTTGCGATACAGGAGATAAATCTAAAATACCCATGATATTGGCTGCAATACTACCAGCAATTAAGGCAATGATGACAGAAGCAATTCGGAATAGACGTCCTTTTTGATGGAAGACTGTGCCTAACATAACACAAATAATTAACACAAATGCTGAAATCAGCGCTAAATAGATGTTTTGATTAATGGATGCTCCTGCTCCATTAAAAATATTATCACTTAAACCGACAGGCATTAAGGACAGTCCAACCACAAAGATAATCGTTCCACCCACAATTGGTGGAATAAATGTTTGGACAATTTTATTGAAGATGCCTGTATAGCCTAAAATAATAACTAAAATGGCACCAATTAAACTAGCACCGAGCACAGTACTCCAACCTAAATCACCACTACCACTTGCTGCATAGATTCCAACAATGGCACCAAGTGGAACATAGGATGGACCTTGTGCCATCGGTAATTTCATACAAAAATGTGTTTGCACAATCGTCGCAATCCCAGCTGCAATAAAGGTTGATTGAATGAGTGCGCTGGCCTGACCAGTTTGTAAACCGATTAGCATGGCAATTAAAAATGGTACGACGTAAACATCCATAGCCATAACATGCTGTAAACCGAGTAGAGCGGATTGACCGAACGAGATTTTTTCATCTGGTAATACGGTTAATTGTGTTGGTCTTGATTGATTAGTTAGTTTTCTATGTTGTGTTTCCACGAAGTTGTACACCTCAAAATGATAGATTTTTATTAGAATATAAGAGAATGATTAGTCTCTCGTATGAACTTTACTTCCTTGCACCCATACCTCACGGATATTTTCTGGGCGTACAAGATACATGATTTTTTGGAAGATATCGAGTAAATCTTCATTTTGATCAAAAATTGGAAGCTTAGCAGTAGGGATTTTTGTATCGATAATTTGTACATCCCATGTATAGTTTTCCTGTAAACGCCCAATTGGAAGACTTAAGCTTTCTCCACCACCAGCTGTCGCGAGATAGAAGGCCTCATTAATCGTAATGCGTGAATTTGGCACACCACGGTTTTCGGCGGTAATGGTTGTATCTACACCATCCTCTAACATTCTCGATGAGATAACAGCCTGTCTTGCATTATCAAAAAGACTTGGAGAAAATCCACCTGAAACATCTGAGCCTAATCCAATATCAACGCCCATAGCATGGAAGCGGGCGATTGGAATCACACTGTTAGCAAAATAGGCATTAGAGATTGGACAATGACCAATGGCAGTGCCAGTTTCAGCAAATAATCGGGCATCCTCATCACTTAAGAAATTACAATGAGCCATGACAGATTTATCACCTAACAAACCAAAGTCATGCAAGGCAACTGCATCATTTTTCTGGAATCGTTCTTTGACGTAGCCGTGTTCCCAGTCACTTTCACTACAGTGAGATTGAATATGTGTATCGTATTTCGCAGCCAATTCACCTAAGCCCTTTAAGGCACCATCAGTACAGCTTGGAATAAAGCGAGGCGTGACAACAGGATAAACACCCTGTTTAGCTGTTTTGGCTAAATCTTTTACAGCTAAAATAAATTCCTCCGTATCCGCTAATGCAGTTTTTGTGTTCTCATCTCGATAAAAATCAGGATTTTGCTCAGGATCATCCATGACTACTTTTCCGACTAATCCTCGCTGTCCCTTTTCAGCACAGATTTTCGCTAAAAGTACGCTGGCCTCCTTATGAACCGTCGCAAAATATAATGATGTAGTTGTACCATTGGCAAGTAGTGTGCTTACTAAATCCTCATAAACCTCTTGAGCAAATGCTAAATCGGAAAATTTTGATTCGATAGGGAAAGTATATGTGTTTAACCAATCGTATAGAGGAATGTCTAAAGCTGTCCCAGATTGTGCCCATTGAGGTGCATGTACATGCAAATCGACAAATCCTGGTAGGAAATATTGCCCTTCAGCTAATGCATGGAAGTTATTTTGATCTTGATATGTAGTGAATAGTTGTTGGTAATCCGCGTGTTCAGGAGCGACTGTTTTAACAATCATGCCGTCAGCATTAATGAAAAATAAATAATCTTTTAAAATGTGAACGTCAGTAGCAGATTTACTAGTAAAAGCTGTCCCTTTGAAAATATGCGTATATTCAGTCATAAAAACCACCTTAATGTTCGTTTATTGATAATAACACGGATTATTATAGGCTATACAAACTATTAAGTCTATAAAAAAACGAATATTGGTGCTGTGGCTAAAGAAAAAAATACACCTTTGCAACTACATTTTTACAGCTTTGACAAGCGTTGATAGATAACAAAAGAAGGCACCTATCTGAGAGTGCCTTCTTTCTACATGATCGATTCATTGATGATGTGAAGAAAATTATTAAAGGATGCGGAGTGATGCAATTCATTTTTTCTTGTACAAAGGTAGATAGGGCGTTGAATATCAATGTCTTTAATAAAAACGCGGGCAACTTGTTGCTGTTGAATAAAGCTAGAGGCTGCTATGGATGGAGCTAGCATCGTACCAAAACCTGCTGCAATGGCATGAATCGATTCATTAATTCCATCTAGTTGTAGCCCTACTTTCGGTGGAGGGATTTTATGCACTTTACATAAAGCATTTAAATATTCTTTTGTGGAACTCCCATCCTCCCTTGTGACAAAGGGCTGCTGCATAAGTTCTGCAAGGGAAATCGTTTGACCAGCTAGACGATGGTTGTACGGCACAATAAACCAATAATCTAAATTCATGAGAAATTGATAATTAATATCAGCATGATGCCCATCTTCTTTGACGATAAAGGCCAAATCAGCTTTATAATGGAGTAAATCCTCAATAACTTGCTGAGAATTAGCGGTTTTTAAATGAATATGTGTCGCTGGATAAACTTGTTTAAAATGAGCTAACCATTTGGGCAATAAAAAATGGGAGGGAACATGTGTTGAGGCAATTTGCAATTCTTCATTGCCCGTATTTTTAAGTTGTTCAATTTTACTTTCAATATCAGTTTCTAAATCAAATAAGCGCTGTGCCTGTTTGTATAAAAAAGCACCATTTTGAGTTAGCGAAATGCCTCTACCTTTGGCTTCTAGCAGAGTCAAACCCAGCTCTTTTTCTAAATTTCGAATTTGGATGGTTACTGCAGGCTGACTAATCATAAGCGTCTGTGCTGCTTTGGAAACACTATTGAGTTCAGCCACCTTTGTAAATAACCGCAGAGCATGTAAATTCATGTCGTTACACCTTTCATAAATTTTTTTTATGATTTTATATACATTATATATTAGATTTATTAATTTGCGCTCTGTATCCTTTTAATTACAGTAGAATATATGAGAGGGGGATCATCATGAATCGACAACACATAGGGATTGTCTTTGGAGGAATTTTATTATTGGTTGTTGCAATGGGGATTAGTCGATTTGCATTCACACCGATTCTACCCTTTATGCGTCGTGATGTAGGATTTTCATTAGAAGTGGCTGGATTTTTAGCTTCAAGCAATTATATTGGTTATTTCATTGGTGCATTTTGGGCAGGATTCATTTATCGTCAACGTAAGAATGTTTTATTGGCAAGTGTTGTTATCAATGTCCTATCCGTTGTATTAATGGGCTTGATAGAAGTATATAGTGTCTGGCTAGTTCTGCGATTAATTGCAGGCATTACAGGGGGTATTATTTTTGTTTTAACGTCTAGTATTATTATGGATTACTTGGCGAAACATTCATTATCACGCTGGTCTGGCTATGTATTTAGTGGTATAGGCTTGGGCATTGCTATTTCAGGTTTATGTGTACCTGCTTTAGAAATAAGATTTGCTTGGCAGGGTACATGGTTAGGATTAGGGATTTTATCAGCGATTTTTTTATTTATTACCTATTATTTATGGAGAAGTTTAGCGGTGCAGGACATCACAAAAGTTACGAAAACGCTTGATACAAAAATGACAAAGGGTTTTATGCCATGGCTGATTTTATCCTATGGCTTAGAGGGGTTAGGCTATATTATTACAGGGACTTTTTTAGTCGATATTATTCATAATATCCCTTCTCTTCAAGCTTACTCCTCCTATAGCTGGGTCATTGTGGGATTAGCGGCTATTCCATCAGCTCCTGTTTGGACAATCCTATTAGAGAAGTTTTCAGCTATAAAAATTTTGTTTGTGGCGTACATACTTCAAGTGATAGGCATCCTGTTACCTGTTTTTGCACAAACCGTATGGAGTGTGTTGTTAGCGTCATTTTTATTCGGTCTAACATTTGTAGGGATTGTCACGCTAACTACTTCCTATGCACGACAGCTTTTCCCGACACAAAGCGGATTCGTTGTATCCTTATTAACAACCTTCTATGCTTTTGGACAAATTATCGGACCGATCGTCGCAGGAAAGCTGGTTGAAGTTTATAGTAGCTATAAAGCAGCACTTATATTTGCTGGTGTCATTGTGTTTCTTGCGTTGCTCGTTATGGTAATTGGTAGATGGCTCACTATAAAAAAAGAAGCTGTTGCAGAACATACAATTTCTATATAACACATAAAAGCCAGAAATCCTATTTGGGTTTCTGGCTTTTATGTTGTTGAAAAAAGATGATGTCAACGGCAGAAATAGCAACTTTGCAAGGCGAGGGGTTGATTTCCGTTCCGCCAGCGTCCTTTCCAGGGGGCGTCCGAGGAGCCGCTTCACTCACTTACGTTCGCTCCAGGGTCTCCTCTGTGACGCTAAATCCCCTAGGAGTGACGCTGGCTCCACTCCAATCAACCATTCTGCAAAAGTGTCTTTTCTTTATTTTTCATACTAGGCGTAGCGATTAAAATAGCCCCTGATTTGTATGATTAGAAAAAGGATAGGCTTTTATTTTCAATGTAGAGAAGGGATGAATGACAACACCTCTCCATAAAATGAGTATTGAAGACCTTCCCTTTATTGGGAAATCTTCGCTAAAAAGGTAACACTTTTGTAGGTTGAAGTGGAAGGCTACTTGACTCCCGTGGGATAGCGAGACAGGCAAAACTCTAAACGGAGCGGTAGCGGAGGAAGCGATTCGGCGCTCACCCACAGGAAAGCAAGTAGCTTGCAACGGATCCATTTCTACCTTTCAATTGACTGTTTTGTTTTTCAACACTAAGAAAGCCAGAAATCCTATTTGGATTTCTGGCTTTCTCATTTACTTAAAGAAGCCGTGCCTCTATCTACATGATATTAAAAAATATAATAAAAGTCTATATATTTTTTTCTTTATATGGAAAAATAGACAAGTGCACAAAGGACGTAACGTTACGATTCTACTTTGAAATGAGGACTATATATGAACACAGAACAAGCTATTCAAAGCTGGAATCAATATGCGGAAAGGTATACAGCTAACTACGATGAGCAGGGTGACATTCATCGTGTAGTACTGTTAAATCCCACTATCTTTTCTTTGCTGGAAGAGGTAGACGGAAAGCATGTATTAGATGCAGGATGTGGAGAAGGCTATTTAAGTAGATTACTAGCGAAGAAAGGGGCAAGCGTGACGGCTGTTGATTTTTCTCAAAAAATGCTGGAGATTGCTTTGGAAAGAACACAACAGCAGAAAGCTATTCAATTTTTACACGGGAACTGTGAAAATTTATCATTTTTAGCAAATGAACAATTTGATGGTATTGTTTCGAATATGGTTTTCCAAGATTTAGAGGATTATCAGGCTGCGATACGTGAGATGTATCGACTATTAAAACCGAATAGCATTTTTATCTTTTCGATTCTGCATCCGTGTTTTGTGACACCAAATAGTGGATGGATGAGACATGAGCAGCTAGATCAACAGTATTGGAAAGTCCAGCGTTATTTTTATGAGGGTGCCTATCAACAACTAGATGCTGAACCACCTATAGTTTTATACCATCGAACATTAACAAGCTATGTGCAAGCCATTATTCAAACTGGCTTTACCATTGAAAACATTGTAGAGCCAAGGCCATCACAAGACATGCTAGAAAAATATCCGCAATTTGAGGAAGATTTGCATTGTGCAGATTTTCTAGTATTTAAACTAAGAAAATGAAGGAGAGTGAATCCATGCGTTTATTTCATGTCAGTGAAGATCCTACAATAACGATTTTTCATCCTCGTTTACCTGAACGACCAGATTTAGATGCCACCAAAGGGCTTGTTTGGGCAATCAACGAGAGATGCTTGCCAAACTATTTAACACCGAGAGATTGTCCTCGTGTTTGTTTTCATGCAGGGATACAAACAACAGAACAGGATAGAAGGCATTATCTAGCGCAAGCCTCTCATGTAGTGGTCATTGAAAACAAATGGTTTGAAATATTGAAGAATACGAGACTTTACCTATATGAGTTTGATAGTAATGGCTTCATATTACAGGATGATAATGCAGGCTATTATACAAGTGAATTAACACAAATACCCATTAATGTCTCTGAAGTCAACGATATAGCTAAAGCATTATGGGATTGGAATGTTGAATTACGTATAGTAAATAGCTTGTGGGAAATCCATGATGAAATCCAGCATACAAGCTTAAATTGGTCGATGTGCAGAATGCGTTTTGCACAGGCTAGAGGATAAAGAACAAGCCCCGTCATGCTACTGTTGCATGGACGAGGCTTGTTTGTCTATTAGAAAAAGATATACAGCTAACTGCGATAAGCAGGGTGATATTCATCGTGTAATACTGTTAAACCCCACCATCATCTCTTTGTTGAAAGGGAGATCGATACGGCTATATCAAGTAAGTGAAGATTATATTCAAACAAATTTTCAATCTCGTCTTCCAGTAAGACAAAATTAGATCTTTCTAAAGGGATTATGTGCATCGTTCATAGTGGTGTTCACTACTGCTAGTATGAAAAAGGAAAAGACACTTTTGCACATGGTTGATTGGAGTGGAGCCACCGACACTCCTAGAGAATTTAGCGTCACAGATGAGAGCATACAGCGAACACTAGTGAGTGAAGCGGCTCATCGGACGCCTCCTGGAAGGGACGCTGGCGGAACGGAAATCAACCCCTCGCTTTGCCAAAAGGTCTTTTTCTGCTAGTGACATGAACAACATTCCCTTTTTAGCTAGACTGCATGATAACGACCAACAGGAACGATTAAAGGTGTTTTCGAAACAGGGTCTTCAATGACCATGCTATCTAAATCAAATGTTTCTTTAATTAACTCGCTTGTCACAATAGTTTTTGGTGAACCTTCTGCAAGTAAACGACCATTTTTTAATGCAAATAAGTAGTCTGCATAACGGGCAGAAAGGTTAATATCATGCAATACCATGACAATGGTTGTACCATATTTTTTATTTAAATCTGTTAGTAAATCTAAAATTTCAACTTGATATGTAATATCTAAAAAAGTTGTCGGCTCATCTAAAAATAAGATATCAGTTTGTTGTGCTAATGCCATAGCAATCCATACACGTTGACGCTGACCACCTGATAGTTCATCAATATTGCGGTCAGCAAATTCTGTAATGTTCATCATTTCAAGTGCTTCTGCAACTGCCTCATAATCTTGTTTGGACCATCCTTTAAACAATGTTTGGTGAGGAAATCGACCTCGTCCGACTAAATCAGCAACTGTAATTCCCTCAGGAACGATAGGGGATTGAGGTAAAAGCCCTAACACACGAGCTAATTGCTTTGGTGGCATTTGATGAATTGATTTGCCATCTAGCATGACGTGACCACCAGTTGGCTTAATGAGACGTGCCATTGTTTTTAATAAAGTAGATTTCCCGCAACCATTCGCACCAATAATAATGCTAATTTTGTTACTTGGAATAGCAATGCTGACATTTTCTAAAATCGTTTTCTGCTCGTAACCAGATGTTATATGCTCAGCTTGAAGCGTATGTGTTGGTTTCATCATATATCTCCCTTTCGATTGATTCGAATTAACAAGTAAATTAAGTAAGGTGCACCAATGATTCCTGTAATAACACCTACTGGATATCTAGCTGTAAATGCGAATTGCCCAATTAAATCAGCAGCCAATACTAAAATAACACCAATTAGACCAGCTGGAAATATATTTGAAAACCCGACACCAACTAACTTTTTGGCAATTGGTCCAGCAAGGAATGCAACAAAGGCAATCGGTCCTGTAGTTGCTGTAGCAAGTGCAATGATTAATACAGAACTAATCATTAAAATGATTCGTGTTTTGTTTGTGTCTACACCTAGAGAGGTGGATGTTTGTTCACCAAGCTCAAGCATTTCTAAATGTTTCCCGTAAAATAAAAGTACAGGTGTAAAAACAATGACAATGATTATTAATGGAAATAGCGTCTCCATTTTTGCACCATTCAAACTCCCACTTAACCATCTCATGGCGCTTGGAATATCATGTGTGTTGCCAATCAACATTAAATAAGAGATGAATGCATTGAGCATGGCTTGAATGCCAATCCCGATTAAAATTAATCTGCCAATTGAAAAAGAAGAGCCTCTTGATAAAGCATAAATAATTAGTACAGTAGCTAAACCACCAATAACTGAAGCAATAGATACAACAATATTACTTGCTTGTAGGACAATAATACAAAATACAGCAGCAGCACTTGAACCAGCTGTAATACCGATAACATTTGGATTTGCTAAAGGATTGCGCAACATGGTTTGGAAAATATAACCACCAACACCGAATGCAAAGCCAGCAAATGTACCAGCTAGCATGCGTGGTAATCGAATTGTACCTACTGCGAAAGAAGCACCTTGTACTTGTTGGCCAAAGAGAACATGGACAACATCCTCGACAGGATAAATCGTGTTACCAAGCATTAGCATTGTGCCACAAAGTATGATGGAAATAAGAGTTAGTACAGAAGTTATTATGACAAAACGTCTTTTTCTTTGTTTTCTACCTTCCATTATGGATATCAATGTTTCATTCATCATAACGCACGCATTTTCGCTTTCATCGTAATTAAAATCAAGATAGGGGCACCTATAAAGGCTGTTAAAATACCCACCTCTAACTCACCAGGACTGCCGAGAAGTCGACCACATACATCTGAAAACGTTAAAATAATAGCTCCTGTTAAGGCAGACATAGGCAGGATAAAACGTATATCAGGTCCAATAAGAAGGCGGACAACATGGGTTGCTAATAAACCGATAAAGCCAATCGGTCCTGCTAAAGCTGTAGCAGCCCCACATAAAAGGACACCACCAAGTGCTGCAGACATCCGTAGTGTACCAGTACGAACACCTAAACCAGTTGCCACTTCATCCCCAAGTGCTAAAGCATTTAGTGCTGGGGCAGTGAAGAGGGCAATCAAGATACCTACAACTAAAAATGGAATAAATAGCTGTATAGCATCCCAGCTCCCGGCACCTACACTACCAACTTGCCAAAATCGAAATTGATCCATTACATTTGTACGAGGAATCATCACCGCGACAACCAATGAAGATAAAATGGCACTAGTAGCAGCCCCTGCAAGTACAAGCTTTAAAGGTGTAGCGCCACTTGCACCCATAGAACCTATTCCAAATACAAAAATAGCAGTGATAATTGCCCCCGCTATTGCTAACCAGATATATTGATTTGCTGAACTAATGTTTAAAAAAGCAATACCACAAACGACAAAAAGGGATGCCCCTGTGTTTACCCCTAAAATACTTGGATCTGCAATTGGATTACGTGTTACTGCTTGCATGAGTGCCCCAGAAACACCTAATGCCGCACCACACAGTAAACTAAAAATTGTTCGAACGATTCGTTTTCGAATAACAACGGCTTCATGTGACTCGACATCAGGATGGAACAAGCCATCCATCAGTCCAGTCCAGCCAATTGTACGAGAACCGAATAGTAACGAAGCAATTACGCATATCGCAAGAAAAATGATGAGAAAGAGCAAAACTTTTCCAAAATGTTTAGGGATAAATAACTGCTTCTGTTCGGTAGCTTGTATCTTATTCATATTACTTAATATTTTTTGCTACGTCTGAGATTAATGATAAATACTCATCAATTGTATAGGCAATTGATAGTGGGCTAGGGGTACCAGCAGCTGCAAGTGGCGTGTTATCACCAATAACAACAACATGCCCATTTTGAATAGCAGGTACTTTCCCTAAAATTGGATCAGCTTGTAAGGCTGGTAAAGTTGTATCATCTCCATAAGCAATAAAGATTTCTACATCAGATAAAGCATCAGCATTTTCAGCGCTTAATTCAAGATAGAAGCTGCTATCATCAGTAATTTGCTTGTTAAGGCTTTCAGGATATTCCATACCTAATTCGTTTAAGAATTCACCACGTGGGTCTGCAGGTGTATAAATATAGAATTTTGATAAGTCCGTTGCAGTGAACATAGCGAATGCAGCTTTTTTACCTTTAATTTCAGGATGTTCACTTACTTTATCTTGGATTAATTTTTCAGTGTCTTTGATTAATTGTTGACCTTCAGCTTCCATACCCATACCTTGCGTGTTTAATGTAACTTGGTCACGCCAAGAAGTTACCCAAGGAATTTCTTTATACGCAACAACAGGTGCGATTTGGCTTAAAGTATCGTACTCTTCTTGCGTAATACCTGAGTATGCAGCAAGAATGACATCCGGGTTAGAGTCTGCAATGGCTTCAAAGTCTAGACCGTCCGTATCTTGATAGATATTCGGATTTTCTTCACCAAGCTCTTTTAATTTTTCAGCAGTCCAAGGAAGCATACCACTACCATCTTGTACACCATAGTTAGCAGCAGAGAAACCTACTGGAACTACACCAAGTGCTAGTGCTACGTCATGGTTAGACCAAGCAATTGTTGCTACACGCTCAGGCTTTTTTTCAATAACCGTTTCACCAAAAGCATGTTTAATTGTAATTGGATATTGCTGTCCATCAGTAGTTTCTGATGTATTATCTTTTGTTTGTTCTTCTTTTTTAGCAGTGTCTTTATTAGATGAATCAGAGCATGCTGCTAAAGCTAAAACCATAAATGATAAAAGCATTACGACGAACATAGAATTTTTCATTTTTGACATTTTCCCAACCTCACTTTATTTTTAAAAAACGATAATGATAATCTTTATCACTTAGACAAAAATATTACTAATTTCAATAAAAGTCAACAAAATTTTAAAAAAAATTGCCGTTTTTTAGCTTTATGATCGTAATTCAATATTAAATATGAAGACAGAGCTAGAAAAAAGCGAAAATGCTCCTCAGGTCATGGTTATCAAAACAAATCGAGTTAGGTATTTAGTCACGGAAATCTCCATCCATATTTTCACATATAGCGCCTTGAATTGGTCGAACTGGCAAAGTACAGCCAAGACACTAAAAAACAAGCCTCGTCATGCTGGGATTGCATAGACGAGGCTTGTTTGTACTAGACAGTAGATGTTTGTTCAATTGGTGTTGAAGAGACATGAACTAATTTCTTGTCTTGATAAGTAAAGATAAATTCATAGTTAGTTGTTTCATTGAGCATTGTAGGTAAATAATATTTTAAATCCTCAATACCTACATTTTCAGGGTGAAAAATCCAATCCAGCTTCTTCCAATCAAGAATGCCTTCTGCTACCTTTATGGGAGTAACATATGTAAAAGATTCAGGTAGTTCTGCAATAAAGGCATACATACAACCATAGTTCACAACGCCATCTGTCCAGGTAATTTTACCTTTATAGGTGATATCCTCAACCGTAATACCTGTTTCTTCTTTGATTTCTCGAAGTGCACCAGCTAATGGCGTTTCACTCTGTTCAATTTTACCACCTACACCATTCCACGCGCCCATCCATTGTGGCTTATCTCTATTTAGTAAAAGGATATAATCACCCTTCTTCAGAAAACAAATTGTAAATTCAGCCAAGTTTGTTCCTCCTTTTTCTTTAGCTATCTGAATTGGCAGGAGACCAGCCAGTCTGCTGACTCCAATGATTTGCTTGTTTTAAAATTTCCCATATGATCGCTTCTTTAGAATCCGTATAAAGTTGACGATTATGTGTGTATTTCTTAGCCAATTCATATTTTACCTGCTCATAGCGCCGACAGTGTTCTGGATCACTGCGTAAAAAATCTCGAAATAATAAAGCAAGCTGCTCTGTCCAACTCCCAGCCTGTCGAACATGAATATGTACTCGTCTTTGGTCTGGAGCCTCTCGAAAATAGCGTTTAGACTTATCTGGATTTTCCGCTCGATAAATAAAACCGAGAGATTCTAATGGAGCTTTAAATACTGTCAATGGTGTAAACGATGCGACGGATATTTGTATATCAATCACTGGTTTCGCTGCTAACCCTGTTACAGCGGTTGAGCCAATATGATCAATTCTCAGCGCTATGTCTCCTAAGGCCTCACGCAATTGACAGCCTATGCTATGAAATTCCTTAGCCCATTCATCTGTATAAGGCAAAATCAAAATAGGATCGGACATTTTTTCCCCCTCCCTTGGTCTTCATAAAAATATTGTATCACGCATGTTATAGTGGAATAAAGATAGGAGAAGGAGTGAGAAAGCGATGATTCTAATAAGTGCTTGCTTAGCAGGTTTCAATGTTCGTTATAATGGCACCAACAGCCTAGATGAAAAAATACAAAAGCTTGTGTTAGAAAATAAAGCTGTCACGGTTTGCCCAGAGCTGATGGGAGGTTTTTCGACGCCCCGTGAGCCCGCTGAAATTGTAGGAGGCGATGGACAGGATGTTCTTGATGGCAACGCAACAGTGGTTGAAAGTTCTGGACGAGATGTCACGGAGCTATATCTAAAGGGGGCCTATGTAACTTTACAAAAAGCGCTTGAGGTGGGAGCGACTCATGTCATTTTAAAGGAATATAGCCCATCCTGTGGCAGTGCAGAGATTTATAATGGTGAGTTCAATGGAATAAAACTAGTTGGAGAAGGGGTAACTACGGCATTGCTTCGAAGACATGGAATTGAGGTTTTATCAGAAGAACAATTTCTATGAGGGAATGCGATTTTTTTTATAGTGAGGAGTATCTTTTCACCATAAGAAACGTCTGAACAGATGGGAGGTGGGTGATATGCCATTAACCTTTGCACATCCAGCAGCAATATTACCTTTTTCAAGACAAAGCAAATACATCCATTTTTCAGCACTTGTCCTAGGAAGTATGGCACCTGATTTTGAATATTTTTTTAGAGGCAGACCAATAGGAGCAATCGGTCATAGTGTGACAGGTTTTTTCATTTTGAATCTACCTCTTATTATCTTGATCTATACACTATACCGTGCGTTTATTCATCAACATCTAGTTAATCATTTACCTTTATTTTTACAGGATACAACTATCCAAAAAACTTCCAAGAGTAAATTATTCAATGTCATCGTATTTGGCTATTCAGCGCTATTTGGTATGCTAACACATGTTATCTGGGATTCCTTTACACATAGAAATGGCTATATGGTATCGCAATTAGCTATTTTATCTGAAATAATGCCACTATTCAGCTTGCAGATTCCTGTTTATAAATACTTACAGCATGGCAGTACATTCATTGGTCTTATGCTGATAATCAGCTATGTCTATTTCAGAACAAACAATCAGCCGAAGGAAACTTTGCAAACGATTCATACAACACAAAAATTTTGTTTTTGGATGCAGATACTAGGTCTAGCGTTTTTGTATTTTTGTTTTTGGTACATTATGAATGAGATTTCACTAAGCAGTTATGGTACATGGGTAATCCGTATCATCGATTCATTTTTCTGTAGCTTACTAACGATTTGTTTATTTAAAACTTATCGTCAAAAACTAACAACATCCAGAATAAAGGGACTTCCTTAATTGGGAGTCCTTTTAATCATTAATTCTTTTTTAGTTTGGACAAAAAGAAAAATAAATAGATAATGAAAATAGCATAAACTAGTATCCAGATAAATTGCCAATAGAACTTACTAGGTATGGACTTTATTTGATCTCCAATAGTCATCATTTCTAAAGAAAGATAAAGTGGGGGTAGAAACCAAATAATGCCTTTTATATGCAGGATCGAGTCTTTTAACGTTGCTATTACTACAGCAAACAATAATACGCTGATAACACCCCACCAAGTATTTTGTTTACTTTTGACAAGCTCTCTTGTAAACATAGCAGAGAGTGCCATTCCTAAAAACGCTAAACTAAAATGAGCGAGAAATCCAAGTGATAGGTGTAGAAAACTTGGTTCTTCAGCAAAAGCGTGAATGACGGTAGGATAGATCACAGAAATCATACTTAAGCATAAAGCAATCAACATGCAGATTATAAATAAGCTAATATTATAACGTGTTGAACCATTCGCATGTAATATTGTAATCACTTTTTGCCCCTCATCTTCTGAATGAAACAGTGTGATGGTGAACCATCCCATTAAGAAAAAGATAACAATTGAGGTAAATGAAAAGCTATCTAATATAGGATTTGGGACAAATGTATAGTTGACAACAAGACATAAAATAAAAATTGAAAAAGGTGGAACATACTGATAGGTTCTAGCATAATTGCTTAACTGATATCGCATTAAACTAATCATTTTGTATGAATTTCTCCTTGACATTGATTGGCACTATTTGTTTAATAGTAACATTTTTATAGAGCAGCTGTTGTAAGAGATGGTTAGTTTGCTGTGCTTGAATATGAGTAATAACTTCATAAGAACCATTGGCTAGTTGTAATTGGTTTTGAATTTCGATTAAAGGAGAGATGTCTTGTAAGTATGCAAGATTAGAAATCTCAAAAATCAATTGATTATAGGTTGCATGATGCACTGATAAATTAGCTTCTTTTACTTCTTTATTTTCAATCATTAAAGTTGTATCAACAACATGATCCAGTAGTTTTGTTTCATGACAGGTTAAGAGTATCGTCATACCTTGTTGTTTGAGGCTCAGAAGTGTCTGTTCCAATTCACTTTGTGTTTTAAGATCTAGTCCCGACAGAGGTTCATCTAAAATCAATAAATCTGTTTCATTAAGCATGGCCTGCGTAATCATCATTTTTTGCCTCATTCCTTTAGAAAAATGAGCTATTCTAGTATCTTGTACATCTTCTAAGTGAAATAGTTCGAGTAAATAATTTATTCTCGATAATAGTTCTTGTTTACCCATTCCGCAGATTTGCCCCATATGCTCAAGGTATTCTCTAGGGGTAAATAAAATATGAGAAGGAGAAACTTCTGGTACATAGCCAATTTTTAAAGGGTGTTTGGAAGGAATAAGAGAACCAGAGTCGGGCGTGATTAGCCCCGCAATTATTTTTAATAGGGTGCTTTTGCCAGAGCCGTTTTTCCCTAAAATAGCAGTAATTTGATTGTAATGGATGGAAAAAGAGACACTTTCTAAAATGGTAGTGCCTCTGTATTGCTTGGTGATGTTTTGTACGGCGAGTAACATATTCATAAATCTGCACCTACTTTTGTTAAATTCACTAAGCTTATTGTAAGAGAATAGTAGGTTATATGGCAAAAGAAACCATTATAAAAAACAGTAAGAATCTGTTTAATGATTAACAGATTCTTACTGTTTACTTTACAACGAACGATATTTTTTTAAACTGATAATATTTAACGTAATGAAAACAATGGCGAAACAAGCAAGAATGCTGAGATTCATTACAATATCAGGAAATGAATAACCTTTATACATAACGCCATTCAATGCGTCAGCAGCATAGTAAAGAGGCATGATGCGTCCAATATTTTGAAGCCATTCCGCCATACTATCGAGCGGAAAAATACCCGAAAAGAATACTTGAGGAACAATAACAAGCGGAATAAACTGCATCATTTGAAATTCTGAAGCAGCAAAGCTAGATAGCAATGCACCTAAGGATAACGATACAAGGGCAACCACCATATTAATGAGTAGGACAAGCCAGATGGAGCCTACATGGACAATATCTAGCACATAAATACCAAACAGGACGATAATAATCGTTTGCAGGAAGGCAAATAAACCATAACCGACCATATAGCCTGCTACAATTTCTGAGCGTTTAATAGGTGTCGCCAGTAAACGCTCCAATGTTCCTGAAGTACGCTCCTTTAATAGGGCAATGCCGGTAATTAAAAAGACAAAGAAGAACACGAAGAAACCAATGAGCATAGGACTAAATATATCAAAAATAGCCGTATCCTTATCACCATAAATATAGTCCGTTTCCATACTGCCTATAGAGGTTTGTGTTGGCTGTAAAACTTGTGCCAGTTGCATCGTTAATGCCTTTGCCTGAGAAGGGTCATCATTTAATAAAGTTAACTTACTATCATTTTGCTCTATTGCTAGCCAACCATCATACTCTTTATCCTGTAGCTGCTTTTTTGAAAAAGCATTGTCCTCGATAATGGTAAAATCAGTCTCTTTCAATTTGTCGATCAATGGGGCGGGCCCATTAGAGACCACAAGTGTGACAGAAGCCTCGTTACTATTGAAAATAAAATACATTAAGGACAAGACAAGAAGCGGGGCTAAAAATAATAAAGCAAGTGTCCGCTTATCTCGTTTCATTTGTTGGATGATTCTTGTGACGATAGCACCTATTCTCATTGAACGTCACCTCCAGCTTTTAAAAACACCTCATCAAAATCTTTTGCTTGATAATGATCTTTTAACTCTTGTGGTGTACCTTGTGCAATAATATGCCCACTTCTCAGCATGGCCAATTGATCACATCTTTCTGCTTCATCCATCGCATGCGTCGTCACTAATATCGTTTTTTGTTCTTGATCTTTTAAACGAATAAGTTCTTGCCAAATTTCCTTTTTTAAGACAGGATCAATTCCCACTGTCGGTTCATCCAAAATTAATAGTTTAGGATTCTGAATAAGGGCAATAGCAAGGGATAATCGACGTTTCATTCCTCCTGAATAATTTACCACTTTAAGTCGTAAGTCATCTGTTAAACGAACAAGGCTAGCAGCATAGGCAACTCTTTCTATTCGTTCCGCCTTCGATAATGAATAAAGCTTAGCGAAAAAATGTAGATTTTCTTCCCCGGTTAAATCTGTATAAAGTGCATCTGATTGTGCCATATAGCCGATATCATTCAATAATTGCTGATGTGGAACATCCAAATCTAACACTTGAATAGTGCCATGATCAGGCTTTAGCATCCCCATAATCATTTTGATTAGCGTTGTTTTACCACAGCCTGACGGACCAAGTAAGCCCATTAGCTGTCCCTTAGGAATATCCAAAGAAAGGGGGGCAATAACTTGCTTTTGTTGAAATCGTTTTTCAAGAGATTTAATAGAGATTGCCTGGTTGCCCATATGGACCTCACTCCTTCACTGAACACAATGTTGATTTGATAAAAATTTTACGGTAGCATGTGAGCAAATACAATCAACAGTTTGCCAGCAAGTGTTAAGTAAATGGAGGGAAATATGTGTCTGTACATGAAAAGATGAATTTTGAAACGAAGCAAGCCATTAAAAGGGTTTTTATCCAGCAAGTAGAGGAGGTAGGCTTTGAGCGTGTGACAGTAAAGAATTTAGCGTTAGCAGCTGAAATCAATCGTGGCACGTTTTACTTACATTATACGGATAAATATGATGTGATGGAGGATTTGCAGCAGGAGCTATTACTGGAGTTAGAGCGCTATGTTAAACATGTTCAGCCTGTGGATGCTTTTCAAACAGTAAAAATGGGGCAACTCTATCAGCCGTTTATCAAGGTGATAGCGTGTATAAAGGAGCACGCACCAGCCTTTCGTATGTTATTAGGAGAGCAGGGGAGTCCTGCATTTACGCAAAAGATGAAAACGATCTTCGGAAGTCATATTTTGGACAGACTATCACTTATCCGCAAGGAAGCACAAGATCCAGAGTTTCAGCAATACTTACAAGCCTTTATAGCATCAGCCATTTTAGGGGTGATTCAGGAGTGGTTAGACAAGGGGAACGAGAACTTAACAGTAGAAGAAATGGTTGCTCTACATTTTCGATTATTAAGCTTTTTAGGAAATGTAGTAGCTACTATTTAATGGGAAACCGCTACAGCACTTGCTCTGTAGCGGTTAGGAATTATAGATGTAAATCTCGTTTTACAAAAAAATGAATCGCTAAACTATAGCAAAGCAAGCCAATGAGTAAAAGTGTACCTAGCATCCACCAGCAGGAGCTATTTTGGTGAATTAGTTTAACGGAATCGAACAATGAATAGATTGTGAAGTATTGTAATTTTTCTAATGAACCACCCATATTGCTGAGTGCCTCAATAAGGTAAAAAACAATGGGAATGCCTGCACTATAGGCATAAGATGTTCTTAAATCTTTAGTGCTACAGGAAATAAGAAAGCAGAATCCACTAATGGCAAAGTGCAACAAAAATAGCCCGAAATTTAGTAGTAATAAGGCTGTTATGTCCAGCTCATTAGGGAACAATATTTCTGCAAAGACGATCATGACCAGTGTGGTAATAGCAAGGAGAGTAAAAAGACTAATGATCAAAAATAGTGCTTGTGTAAAGACAATTTTAAAACGTGTATTCGGTGTTGCAAGTAAGTATGCCATTGAACCATTGTCAATATAGCCCATGATGAGCTTATTGGCTAACATGATCGAAAATACCATAGGAAGAATCATGAATAAAAATCCATATAAATAGGCAGAGAGGAATTCTATTAAGGTATCGCCGATGCTGGTCATACCAAAGGCCGCCATCATTTCAGGCATTGTGTCCGTTAATTTTTTTAGCGTGTCCGTCATTTCCGGATTATACATGTAAATCACACTGACAATATATAGCATTAGTACACCAATAATAATGGTGAATAGTTTAAGAGAGGCAAAAAACTCATGCTTGAATAAGGTAAGATTCATGATTGAGTACCTCCACTTTCGTAATAATGCATAAATATATCTTCTAGTGATTGTGAAATAACATCTAAGTCTATAATGTTGTAGTTGGATATAGCACGAAGAAATGCTTGAAGATCTCCTGTTATAGTAATCATAACTTTTGTAGAGGAGATTCGTTCAAGTGCGTATTTCTCATCAAGGAAGCGAGTAAGCTCTTGCTCATCTTGAAACGCAAGCATGTATTTTTTGGATTTACGTTTCTTTAAGTCTGCAATGGTTTCAGTCGCCACGATTTTACCTGCATTAATAATCGCTACACGATCACAAGTTTTCTCTACCTCTTCAATCATATGGGAGGACATGAAAATGGTCGTTCCTTTGTCCTTTTCAGCTAAAATAAAGTCAATAAATTTTGTTTGCATGAGCGGGTCTAAACCACTAGTAGGTTCATCTAAAATGACAATTTCGGGATGATGCATGAAGGCACAAACTAAGCCAACCTTCTGCTTCATACCTTTCGACATTTTCTTTATGAGCCCAGAAGCATCTAATTCAAAGTAGTGCATTAATTCCTCGGCATGCGTGTAATCGTTCATACCTCTTAACTTAGCAATAAAGTGAATAAATTGTTTACCCGTCATTTTATCTATAAATGCAATTTCTCCAGGTAAATAGCCAACAAATTGCTGAATGATTGCAGATGCTTCTCGACAATTTAGACCGTTAATGAAACAAGAGCCCTCAGTTGGCTGTAAAAAACCCATTAAATGGCGAATGGTTGTGGATTTTCCTGCCCCATTTGGTCCTAAAAAACCGAACACTTCACCCTTTGAAATCTGTAGATGAACATTTTGTATACTATAGAAATCACCAAACTTTTTTGTTAAATGGTTTACTTCAATCATGGACATGCCAATCACCCCATTTTATTGATACAATAATGTCTTCAAAAATAGAAAATATTCACTTGCCTCTACCATGCATTGCTCGATTAATTCGTTAAAGAGCTCTTGATTATCTGCATGCGCTTTTAACCTTTCCTCATAACGATGACTAATGCCATCTGTCACCCATTGAATTGTATCGATTGCTTTTTTGATATCCAAGTTTTCGTGGAATAAACCAGTATCAATTCCTTCAAATACCATCGCATAGGAGCTTTTTTGAATAGTGGCATTATAATGATTTAATTCATCTCGGACCTCAAAGCTTGTTTCAGCATAGGTCTTTTTCAAAAAATCAAACAGAGCATGATATTGCTTCATGAGATCAATTTTAACTTTCATGATCTGTTCATAACGCTTAAAAATATCAGGCTCTGTTAAATCAAGTTGACGATTAAGCGCTTCGGAGAATGTATTGGTTGTATATTCATATAAAAATAGATATAAATTTTTTTTACTACCAAAATAGTGAAATAAAATGCCTTTTGAAATATTGGCATTGCTCACAATTTTGTTTGTTGAAGCGGTAGCATAGTGATTGATTGAAAACTCCTTTAAGGCAGCATTAATGATTGCTTGACGTTTATCTTCTGCTAAATTCATAAAAGCTTGGTACAATTTTTTACTCCTTTCCGTCATATTTTATGCCATTATATTGAAATTGACTACTGTGGTCAATGTGATTTGGAAAAATAAAAAAGAACATGACTGTGACCATTTCTAATAGTCTCACTCATGTTCTCCATTGTTCCAGTTTACTTATCATAATAATCGTTCAATGCAATTTCTAAACGTTCTTCTAAATGTTTTGAAATATAGCTTAGAACAAATTGCTCTTTGTCCATTTCAATTTGAGTGGACTTGAAAAATTTGGTGAAAAAACCGACTTTATTATTTTGAGAAAATTGCTGTAATGCTTCTGTACGTAAAGTAGAAACAATTTCATTTTCTATATGACGCTCTCTAATCTTTTGGACAATGTCCTTTACGCTATTTTCTTGTAGCTCGGAAATTTGCTTTTGGAGATGTTCATTTTCTTGTTTTAGCTCCGATGTTTCCTTTTGAATTTCCTCTACTTGAAGGGCAGATTCAGAAGAAAATCGTTCGATATTTTGAGCAAGAAAATCCTGATTAATGTTTACTTGTAAAGTTCCTTGCTCTTCATTGGGTAGAATCTGAAATAGGCCTGTTTGAATCATCTGCTGTAGGACGTTTCCGAGCAAATCAATTTTATGTGATAAATCCTCAGAATCCATGGTCGTTGCGGTAATTTGGTGTTTCAGCAACTGACCGTTATCATCAATACCTAACAATAATTTAATCCCCCTCACACGATACTCATCCTTCAATAATAAAATCATTCGCAATCTTAATATAGCAGGTAGGTTTAAACGAATATTGCTATTTGTATTGGGTGAAGCATTATCAAAAATGTACTGTTCAAACGGTTTTAAATAGTAGCGAAGCATGGCGTCTGTAATATCAAACCAGCCCGCGACTTCTGCGATTGTATAGTGTTTCGATTCATCAAGCTCTGCTAAATACCCATCATTAAAGAGGTTTTCCTCTAAAGGCGTATGTTGTAGTGCAACAAACAATGGGTCATCTTGCACAATTTCAAGTACCATTTCTTTTGCATCATTTACTTTAAGCATCCTTTCACACCCCACTTTATTTTTCCCGTGACTAAATGTTCTCTATATAGGTTTCTATTCGATTGGCAGCAATTGTATGCCTATTTTATGTAGGAAATAGTCATTAGAACGAAGTACCTTTTAATCTTTTATGAATCTTAAGGGAAATGGTACTGATGTTCAGCACAAAGTTGATACAGAAGGATTACCGTTGTATACATTTATTTTATATAGATAAAAGGGGATTGTTAGTGTAAAATTACACTAAATTAATCATTTTATATTTCAAGGAGGTATAGTTGAAATGAAAAGACTTATTCAAATAATTTTGCTGTTATTTCCATTTCCGTTCTTATTTCATTTTTACGAGTATAATAGTCATCTTTCTAACCAAGAGGCTAGTTTCTTATTTCCGTTATTTCTTTTTTTCATCATTGTAGTAGGTGTGGTATCCAGAAATCGTCATTTAATTTTGTTCTTTGCCATGAATTTTTTAATGACAGCTATTTCTTTGATATTTGGCCATTTTTTTATAGATGATGATGGAAGTTGGTTTAAGCCTTTTGGAAGAGATGTAGCCATTATCTTTGTTTCATTTTTTTATGTTTTAGGACAGTTAATTATAAGAGGAATTAGTAAGGGAATCATGAGAAACAAAGAAAAAGATTAAAATTACAACATGTCATATAAGAAAGAATCATACCTTTATACTGCTGTTATAATATAAAAAAAGGGTTATTTTGGGAGGTGTGAAATATGATTATTACTATTTATACAGCTAAGTATGAAGATTATATTGCGATCAATGATCTTGTGCGAGAAGGGCACGAAGAACATGTTATGAAAGAACAGACTGTTTTTAAAAATGTTGAATCTGTTATGTCCAATATGTATTTTAAAGAATTACTTGAAGATCAAAATAGTGAGATTTTTATAGCCAAGCATAGTGATTTAATTATAGGTTTTGCTGTAGTTTGCATTGAATGTGCACCTCCATTTCATTCTTTAATAGAGCGTAAATATGCGTATATTCATGATTTTGGTGTAAAAAAAGAAATACAAAAACAAGGTGTTGGAAAACGATTATTTGATCGTTGTAAAGAATGGGCAATAGCAAAGGGAGCTACATCTATAGAATTAAATGTTTGGGAATTCAATACCAATGCAATTGAGTTTTATGAGCATTTAGGGATGGAGAGTATAAGCAGAAAAATGAAGATGAATATATAAATTAATCAATCAAGTCACTCATGTATGAAATGAGCGACTTTTTTGTTTACACCTATGAGAATACTGTTTGCCTACTAACTAAATAATGTAAATTATTAAGAAAAAGTTAAGAATTCTCCTTGCAAATCTTTAAGAAATGCTCTTTATAGTTAGAACCATCAACAATGAAAGCAAAGCGAGGAGAAAACTATATGCAGCTCATCACCTTCCTTACTGAATTTATAAAACATCCGAAAACTATAGGCGCCATATCACCTAGCTCTAAAAAATTAGCGCATAAAATGGTGCAACCTATTTGCTTTGAAACGGCTCGATGCATTGTTGAGCTGGGTCCTGGGATGGGGTCCTTTACAACGGAGCTTGTGAAAAGAAAAAAGCCAGCTACATTGCTGGTTCTTATAGAAAATAATGCGATTTTTTGTGAAAAACTACGTCGGCAGTTTGCTCATGTAGCCAATGTTGTAGTGATTCATGGCTCAGCAGAAAATTTGAAGCAATATATGACTGAGTTGACTATCGAAAAAATAGACTATGTTATTTCTGGGCTACCATTTACATCTTTAAAGGCGGAAGTATCCTGTTGTATTTTAAGAAATGTGAAGGATTGTTTGCACAATGGAAAATTCATTACTTTCCAATATTCACTTGTGAAAAAATCATTCTTCCAAACCTATTTTCAGGATATTTCTCATGAAAAAGTATGGATCAATATGCCACCAGCCTATGTATTGAGCTGTAGGCTTGGAAATACGAGGGTCAGTTAATGGAGCTACAGGATCTGTTACTATTTATCGAACAATATGGCTATTTTGCTTTATTTTTTAGTTTATGGCTAGGTATTATAGGCATGCCGCTACCAGATGAAATGATTGTCATGAGTGGTGGCTTTCTATCTTCGTTAGAAAAAATGGTCGTATGGAAATCTTTTTTACTCACTTATTTAGGCGTTGTTTCGGGGCTTTCTCTAGGCTTTGTTCTCGGTAAACTATTTGGTCATCGTGTACTCGATAAATTGGTGAAAAAGAAAAAGGCAAAATACTTACTCAAATCGAAAGAATTGCTAGATCAATATGGACGCTTTGCGTTAGTCCTGAGTTATTTTATTCCGATTGTTCGACATATCCTTCCTTACTTGGTGGGAATGAATAATATGTCTTTTAAAACATATGCCTTATTTTCCTACACAACGGGCTTTGTATGGACATTGATTTATTTTACACTTGGTTTATTATTCGGTAGCCAGATCGAGTATATTTCTGTGATTGCTACGAAATATGGTATTTACTTTGGGGTATTCATCTTGATTGTCAGCTGTTTTTATTATTTTTATATACGGAAAATAAAAAAATAGGTAAAATGGTGAAACGTGATTATTGGAAAATATTTGATTAATGGTGGGATTAGATGAGTAATGAAACAATTTTAATTGTAGATGATGAAAAGGAGATAAGAAATCTTATCGCCATTTATTTGAAAAATGAGGGGTTTCATGTGCTAGAGGCATGTGATGGAGAAGAGGGTTTGCAGTTAGTAAAGAAGCATAAGGTTCATTTAATTGTATTGGATTTGATGATGCCTAAAGTAGATGGCATTGAAATGTGTATGAAGGTAAGAGAAATAGCAGAAATGCCTATTATTATGCTGACTGCCAAATCTCAAGATATGGATAAGATTGTTGGTTTAACGATAGGTGCTGATGATTATGTGACAAAGCCCTTTAATCCGTTAGAACTGATTGCCCGCATTAAATCACAGCTTCGTCGCTATTTGAAAATGAGTGGTATTAATAGTAGCAATAATGAGGAGATGGAAGTTGGTGATTTACGGATCAATACAGCGACGCATGAAGTTTTTGTGAACAATGAAAGAGTAAAGTTAACGCCAAGAGAGTTTGCTATTTTGGAATTGCTTGTTAGTAATCCAGGCATCGTCATGAGTGCAGAGCAAATCTATGAAAAAGTTTGGAAAGAGGAGGCATTTCAATCAGAAAATACTGTAATGGTACATATTCGAAAAATTCGAGAGCGAATTGAGACAAATCCAAGAAATCCTCAATATATTAAAACCGTATGGGGAGTAGGGTATAAAGTTGAAAAAGATCTTTAGGCTTTTAAGGTTCCCAAGGTTTCTAAAGCATATTGGTGTGAAAATAAAAAATAATATTCAACGTAGCATTCGTATTCAACTATTTACAACGTTTTTATTATGTGCGCTTGGCAGCTTTTTAGTGGCACGTGCAGTAGTGCCATTTTTTGAGAATATCAATGAAACTGTGATCGTGGATTATAGTGGCAGTATGAAGATGATGTATTACCATGCACAGGATACAGCAGAATTGGCGACCCAAGAAAATAGTGTTGAAGCGTTAAGAGAATTGATTGATCAAGAAAACGGAAAAATAGAAAATGAAGACAATGCTTTAAAAATAGTCGTCACAGATGAGACAGGTAAGATCTTATATAAAACAAAGCAGGTAAAAGAGCAACAAATCGATTTACATGAAGAAATTAGGCATGTCATGGATTTTACAATGAATCAGCCTTTTGAAAATGCCTATCATGTGATCGAAACTTCTCGTAAGGAATTTACTACATTAGTGCCGTTGACCTTACAAGAAAAAAATTATTATTTCTTTGTTAGTGGGCTACCACAGGGTGAAGCCATCACAAGTACGAGTGAAGGACCCATACCTTTTTTCATTGGTGTTATTTTGTTTATCGTATCATTTTTCTATATAACAAAACGCAAAATGAATCAAATTGAGGCATTAGCGGAGGGGGTTATGGAAATCGCAAAAGGGAATTTAGCCTTTCGTATTGAGAAAAAAGGGCAGGATGAAATTGCTTTACTAACTGATAATATTAATCAAATGGCGGAAGAAATCATGACAAGTATCGAGATGGAAAGAAAAATTGAGCAACAAAAAAATGATCTCATTACTAATGTTTCACATGACCTCAGAACGCCTCTTACCTCGATTATGGGTTATTTACGTTTATTAAGAGAAGAGAAGTATGAGACGAAAGAGCAATATGACGAATATTTGAAAATAGCCTTTTCGAAATCCGAGCAATTAAAGAATTTAATAGATGATTTATTTGAGTATACCAAGCTAACGAATGATAAAAATACTTTAGTGCGACAACAAGTTTGTGTAAATGAGCTGCTCGAACAACTAATGGAAGAATTAGTGCCATTAGCAGAGGAAAAACAACGTATTTTTATAAAACATTTTCCAGAAAAACGAATTATTGCGTCGCTGGATTCGGAAAAGATTGTGCGAGTATTTGATAATCTACTCATCAATGCGATCAATTATAGTACAGCTGAAGGAAAAATTATGGTTTCTCTTGAAGGACAAAAAAACCATGTGCGTATCTGTGTGGCGAATCAAAGTGATGCCTTTACATCAGAGGAGCTTAGTAGTTTATTTGAGAGATTTTATAAAAAGGATCAATCGAGAACAAATGTTACTGAGGGCTCAGGGCTTGGACTAGCGATTGCCAAGAGCATTGTGGAGCTTCACGGAGGAACGATTCACGCTAAATATAAAAACGAGACACTGTACTTTATTATCACATTGCCATTAACAGCCCAATAGCCTTGACTATAATGGAAGAATGGTAATGGCATGTTGTGTCTGTACATGTTGTGAAAGCATATCTTGCAGGGTAGCTAGGGTAGCTGTGTTTCTAATTAATAATTGGATTTCTGTCTGCTTGTATTGTCGTTGAAAGTCCATAATATAATCTGCGATGATATGTAAATTATATTGATTTTTAATCTCTACCTCGACGAAAAATGGCAGTGTTAAATCTGGCAGCTTAATACTTCCACCACGTCGAATCCAAATCGCTTCCTGCACATAGTAGCGGATAGGTAATTGGCGGTTACTAGCGATAAAAATATCCATAGAAAACTCCCTTCAGTGTCTAATTACAGCCTAAAGGAAATGCATTCAGTCGTCAAAAGAAAACATGTGAAGAGCTGTTCAGCAGAGAATGATGGGCTGAACAGCTTTTTCAATAGGAAGACGGATAGATTCAAAAAATTGTAGGATAGAATCCGAAAACTGACGGATAGAACTCTAAAACCGGTGGATAGAACCCTAAAACAGACGGATAAAACCGTCAAACCGTTGGATAGTCATAAGCTTCGATAGATTCTAAAAAATACTTTAGTATGGGGGACTGCACTTCATCCTTACGATAAATAAACCATGTAGGAATATGTGCTTGCTTGTTCTTTATCTCGTGCAATGTCAATGTTTGTGTTGCCATATATTTTTCCGCAATGGCACGAGGGAGCAAGGTAATACCTAACCCAGCAGCAACACAGCCAATAATACCGTCAAGCGTACCAAACTCCATTCGATTCTGCGGTTGAACACCGTCTTCATGTAACCAATGTTCCAAGATGGCTCGATAGGAACAGCCATGGCGGAATGTAATTACGGTGCTACCCTCTAAATCCCGTAGATGCTTGATGGGTTTTTGCTTGCTAGATGTGAGAATAACAAGCTCTTCACAGACAAACTCTTTCATCCATATATTTTCTTTATAAACAGGTCCCGTAACAAATGCACCATCTAGTTCATAGTTTTCTACCCGTTCAATATTGTGCTGAGAGGGGCTTGTTAATATGGTGATATCCACCTGTTCATGTGCTTGATGGAATGTTGTTAACAGCGCTGGTAAATGCAGTGCAGCAGTTGTTTCCATCGAACCAATTCGTAAAACGCCTCGTTGTTCCTCTGTATCCTGTATGATTTCAAAAGATTTTTCATAGAGATGAAGCATTTTTAAGACTAACTCGTAAAATTGTTCCCCTTTTGATGTTAGCCGTATGCCTCGATGCCCACGATAAAAGAATGTTGTACCGTACAGTGCCTCAAGACTTTGGATTTTCATAGAGATGTTGGATTGAGTGTAATTAAGTGCTGTGGCAGCTTTTGAAAAGCTACCAGTTTGGACGACTGTTCGAAAGGTCGTTAAATCATTAATATTCATAGAGTCACCAACTATCAATTTTTTTGATACTTATTATAACGAATTGGGTCTATTTGTGATACCTAGATATTCGATATAGTGAAATAGAAGGAGTGATGTTATGCACAAGCAAACCGTTCGATATTTAATCGGTGGCGTTTTTGCTTTAGTAATTGCTATGGGCATCGGTCGTTTTTCGTATACGGTTATTTTACCGTATATGCAAGAAGCATTTGAATTTAGCCGTGCAACAGCAGGTTATTTAGCAACTAGTAATTACTTAGGCTATCTGGTTGGAGCCTGGGTGGCAGGACGTTTACCAATAGGGAATAAACGTATTCCCTTTTTGCGAATTGCACTTGTTATCAGCATTTTAACAACGGCGTTCATGGGTTTTACAAATGCCATCATAATATGGTACATATTACGGTTTATCTCAGGTGTTATGAGTGCTTTTATTTTTGTTGTCATGACAAGCCTTGTATTAGACCAGTTATCTAGCAGTAGGAATATGCAACTATCAGGGCTGTTTTATAGTGGGGTTGGCATGGGTATTGCATTAAGTGCCGTGATCGTTTCTCCAATACATGCCATGTTCAATTGGAATGGAACTTGGATCGCACTAGCCCTGTTTTGTTTTGTATTGTTGGTCTGGATTGTGCTATTCATCAAACCCATTCCACCAAGTAAACAACTAGCGGAAAGCCAGATAATTATTTCACAGAAAACGCCTCCTCCGTCTTGGATGAAGTGGTTAATCATCGCTTATAGCTTAGAGGGACTTGGCTATATTGTCACGGGTACATTTATTGTATCGATTGCACAGGAGTCGACAAGCTTTCATGGGGATGCAGCCTTTGTATGGTTTGCTGTGGGCGTGGCAGCAATTCCCTCATGTATCGTGTGGTCTAAGCTAGCACAGCGTTATGGTTATGTGAAAATTTTACTCATCTCTATGTTCTTGCAAGCGATAGGCATTGTTTTACCTGCATTAGCTACAAATTCGATGATCCTTTATGCTAGTGCCTTTATTTTTGGGGCAACCTTTATGGGTATTACAACGGTTGGGACAACATTAGCAAGACAAATTGTACCAGTTAATAGTCATCAAATAATAGGTTATTTAACGGCAGGCTATGCACTTGGACAAGTGATTGGACCATCCATTGCAGGAACACTTGCGAATTTTACAAATAGCTATCAGTATGCATTAATCGGGGCTTCCTTAGTAGTAATGCTGGGGGCATTATGTTTAATAGGGGGCGTAAAATATGATAGTAGTAACTAAATAAAAAAGTAAGTAAGGCGCATCATGCCTTACTTACTTTTACATTAATGGATATCTCGCTTCTTAAAGTTACCACCACGAACTTCGGATACATCAGAAATGACAACAAAAGCGCCTTCGTCAATGTCCTTAATAATCGAAACTAATTTATTTTCTTCCATACGGTTAATGACACAGTTTAAGATTTCAGTTGGTTCATTGGAGAAGCCACCACGACCATGTGTATAGGTAACACCACGTCCTAAGCGAGCTTGGATGGCGTCGCCAATCTCCTCTGATTTTGCACTAACCACACGAACTTCTTTTGATTTCTCTAAACCAACTTGGATAATATCAATAACGTTTTTGGCAATATAGTAAGTTAACGCTGAGTAAAGAGCACTCTCTAAGCCAAAGATAAAGCTTGCCCCTAAGAAAATAAAGGCATTGATAAATAATATAATATCGCCGACTGAAAATGGAATCTTACGTGATAATAATACAGCTAAAACCTCTGAGCCATCTAAAGCGCCACCATTTCGTAAGACAATCCCGATACCCACACCAAGCAGCATACCACCAGATAAGACAATTAGGAGAGGATCATTTGGGCCTAAAATGGTTTTGACATCATGTAATAAAACCGTCGAAATCGATAAAGCTGCAATGCCGGCACTACTCATTAAGGCAAAGGTTTTTCCAACTTGCTTATAGCCGATATAAATGAACGGAATATTTAATACAAAGAGCAGTACGCCTAACGGGATACCAAAGAGGTGAGCACCCATAATACTAATACCTGTTACACCACCATCAATAACCGCATTTGGAATTAATACGGCCTCTAGTCCGTAAGCGGCAATAACTGCACCAATAATTATCATAATGAATTTTCGTATATTTTCTAGTGACTTTCCTTTTTTCATAAATCTTCTCCATTTCTTTACGTCAATAGTACCTAAGGTTTTGGAATAATATTTAGAGCAATTGTTTTAGTCTCAGAACCTTTATTTGAGTCGGTCATATTATAGTATTTAGTTAATAAATCGTTTAATTCATTTTCAAAGTTTTTGAATTGATCGTTCGTTAACGTTAGGTCGATTAAAGAAAATGTTGCTAAATCTGTCGTGCTTTCTTTTTCATCAAGTGAATGCAAATAATTTTGATATTGAGATAGTAAAGCCAGTTGATAGTAGGAAATATAATTTAATTTTTGCTTGGTTGTGAGTTGGGTCCAATCCTCCTTGCTAAGTTTTGCTGCTCCTTCATTTAATGCATAAAACTTCTCTGTAACAGAACGAACTTTTCGCTCTTTCACAATTTTTATGATGTTTTCATCGACTAAAATTTGGATATGACGATATAGAGTAGCTTGTGGTACATCCTTAATGACAGAAATCATCTCCAATGTGCTTAAACCCTCTTCATTATTGTGCATCAGAGCTTGTAAAATTTTCATTCTCACAGGGTGCATTAATACCTCTGCTTTATTGCGCATAAACCGATCCTCCTACTAGAAAATGAGATAGTATCAAGGGAAGCATTCAAATGTTATCAATATGAGAACATTATCAAAAAATATACTATAGATTTTTTTTTCAGATGTACAGTAAAAAGGTAATGAAATTTTTTCATCCATTTGTTATCATTATTGATAATGATAATGAAGGGAGCTATAAAAATGAAATTACACTATGGTTTTGAAGACTTAAATCAAATTGATTGGGTAAGCATACTACCAATCCTTTTACCATTTGTACTCGTAGGTTTTTTACTTATCACTGTTGCACTAATTGATTTATATAAACACCGAGATACAAGAGAAAATATACTGATGTGGGCAATGATTATTTTGTTCTTTAATACAATTGGTTCTGTTCTATATTTCGTGATTGGTAGAAAGGGTGTCAATAAACGTGCGCTTAGAAATTAACAATATTACGAAAAAATTTAAACAGAAAGCGGCCGTGAGCGATTTTTCAATGGTTATAGATTCAAATGAATGTGTAGGGCTTATTGGACCAAACGGGGCAGGGAAATCCACATTAATTCAGATCATTGCTGACATTCTTTATGCAGATGAAGGGGACATTGTACTTGATGGACAAAAAATTTCAAAGATGAAAAATCATATTGGATATTTACCACAGTATCCTAATTTCTTCTCGTGGATGACAGCATCTGAAACCTTATCCTTTATGGGGACACTTTCTGGTATTTCAAAAAATCAATTACAAAAAGACATTCCAATTCTTTTAGAAAAGGTGGGCTTAGGGAAAGAAGCAGATGCTCATGTTGGAACATTTTCAGGGGGGATGAAGCAGCGTCTTGGCATCGCACAAGCTTTATTACACAAGCCAGCTTTCATCATTATGGATGAACCAGTATCAGCACTAGACCCAATTGGTAGACGTGAAGTGCTGAATCTATTAAAAGACATAAAAAAAGAAACGACCATTTTACTTTCTACGCATATTTTAGGCGATGCGGAGGAAGTTTGTGAGCGCTTTGTGGTCATTAAAAATGGTTACAAAATAGAAGATGCGACAAAATTAGAGTTACTTAATCGCTATCAAGATCCAGCTATCTTTTTAATGATTCAGAAGAAAGATGTTAAGTGGCTCACAACGATTGAACAGTTACCATATGTAAAGAAAATCGAAAGTTGCGGTGATGGTTTTAAAGTATATGTCAATCAATTGGAAGCAGATGCCCATCGATTGCTACAGTACGGATTGGATTCAAACGTGGTATTTACAAAGTTTGATCTTGGCATTCAAGAAAGCTTAGAAGAAATATTTTTAGAATTGGTGGTGTAACGTGAAGTGAATACGTTTCTAGCATTAAGTAGAAAAGAAATGAATCAAATGACAAAGGAATATAAAGTTGTTTGGCTACCAATTGTCTATATCCTCCTAGGTTTGACTCAGCCGATCATGATGTATTTTTTGCCTGCTATTTTACAATCTATGGGTGGTGTTGAAGGGATTATAATTGATCCTACAATGGCAAAGCCAGGGGGAGAAGAAGTGCTTGCCTCAACCCTTAATTCGCAATTTGATCAATTAGGTATAATCATCCTTGCCATTGCAACGATGGGGATTATTCAAGGAGAAAAGGCCAATGGGATGATGGCATTTATTCTAACAAGGCCAGTATCTATCTCGTCCTACTTAAATAGTAAACTCCTTACTCATTATGTTTTAGCTGTTCTATGTATTACGCTTGGCTATGCAATGTCCTTTGGCTATACATCTTATTTATTTACCTCTGTACCGATCACTCGTGCATTGATCGCTTTAGCATTTTATTGTATTTGGCTGTTGTTTGTCATTACATTTGTTGCCATGATCAGTACCTTTTTTAATAGTTCACCATTTATTGCTTTAATCAGTATTGGTGTCTTATTTATTTGTCGTTTTTGTGCTGGCTTACATCCAATCTTAGATGTAATGAATCCTGCTAGTAATAGTTTGTATGCTACCACGATATTAATGACAGGTGACGTAGAAACATGGTATGGCTTTAATATTGTTGTCACACTGTTACTTGTACTATTCATGATGGCTATCATGCATCATTTTATTGCCAAAAAGAAATTTTAATATGGAGGGAATTCTCGACAAATGAATGTAAAAATAAATCGAAGAAGTAAAATTCCATATTATCAGCAATTAACACAGCAGGTCCTTTTAGCAATAGTGACTGGAAATTTAACACAGGGGGATCATTTGCCTTCTATTCGTAATTTAGCAGCACAAACAGACCTCAATTTGCATACGGTTCATAAAAGCTACAAAGAGCTTCAAAGGAAAGGCATCATCACCATTAAACCGCATTCTACAGCATTGATAATAGTAGATTCTAGTAAAGCCATGCATTTTTCCATTCAACAAGTAGCGAAGGGTGTCGAGCAAATCATGGTAGAAGCTAATAATTTGGGGATTAATGGATTTCAATTAAAGCAGATATTTCATGAATCTTTTCGAAAATATTATGCGGATAGTTAAAACAGCGTGAAAGAGATGGCTTCCAAAAATAGGCCATCTCTTTGTTGTCTTTATATCAAGAATACCGCTACAATCGTTGTCACAACCAATCCAATGACTACTGGGATTAAGTTACGCCTTGCCAGCTCAAATGGGCTGACATTACAAATAGCAGCGGCTGGGATTAGTGCCCATGGAATTAGTGTACCACCACCAATGAAAGACAAATCATTTAGCTGAAACAATTATGATTTCTCTTGCTTGCTTAGTACTATGATATTCATCTTGTGTATCAATTACCAGTTGATTAAATAGCGAATTCATTATTTTTTTACGTTCTTGGGCGTTTGCATCCGCCCATAACATTTCAATGTTTTCGACAATGAATTTAAAATTAGCATTATTATGTTTATCACTTTGCTGGATATTGTCTAATTCACGCTGTAATTCTTTTTGTTTAGCACGCAACTCATCAGTAGAGGTTATAAGCTCCTCGATACTTATCACATCAACCTCGTACATACTTTTCTTTTTTTGCATTAATTTATCAATAGCTGCTAAGTCAGATTTTAATACCTCAAGTCGATTAGTAGGGTGTGTTTGTTGTGGCTCTTTAGATGCAATTTGACCGATAAGTTCATCAAATTTAGAGAATACTGTTTTGACTAAATTATCTTCTAAAATGATATGACTTGAGCAATTTTTTCCAGCCTTTTTCCCTGAACATCGATATGTCTTTTTATCACCTGACTTATGCCCAGACATCGAATGACCACACCTTGCGCATTTTAAAATAGATGAAAAATAATAATTGCTCGTTTCTCGTTTTCCTCCAAATGTTCTTCGTTTATCCAATATGTCTTGTAGTGCCCAAAACTCTTCTCTTGATATTATTCTATCGTGATTACCTTCGTATAAGTTTTGCTCACGAGGAGGTTTTTTATATTCTTTGAGGTTCTCACTGAATGTCAGATAACCTGCGTAAACAGGATTGTTTGCTATATCTCTTACAGAATCAACATGCCAGTCGCTACCTTTTCTTGTTTGGTAGCCTTTAATAGACAATTGTTTTGCAATCGTGTAAAAACCAAGTGTCTTAGATAACTCAAATATTTCTTTTACAACCTCAATTTCATCTTCATTAATAATTAGCTGTTTATCTACTATTTTGTATCCGTACGGTGGAGTTCCACCCTTCCATAGACCTAGCTTAATTTTCTTTTCCATTCCCATTCTCACACGTTCTGCGGTGTTTTCACGTTCCCATTGCGCTATAGCTGCCACTAGTGTAATGAATAAACGCCCCATAGCATTGGTTGTATCATAAACTTCTGTTGCACTTTTAAATTTACATTCGTATTTGTCTAATTCTTGTAGGATTGAGTAAAGATCTACAACAGACCTTGTTAATCTGTCTAATCGATAGACCAATACAACGTCAATGCCACCATTTTTTACAACATCCATCATCTCTTTAAATTGTGGACGGTTTAAATCTTTAGCAGAGTAACCGTCATCTATGAATTGTTTCACCAGTTCCCAACCTTGAGAGATGCAATATGCTTCTAATTTTTCAATTTGTGCTGCAATAGAATATCCGTGTCTAGCTTGTTCATCTGTACTAACACGGACATAAATTACACATTTCATAAGAACCTCCTTTTATAAAAGATATAAGAAAAGAGCTAGACAAATGAGTCTGCTCTTTTACTTTTTAATGCTTAGCGCTAAGTATTAAAGATCTTGTGTGTAACGTACTGCTTTTCCAATAATTCTAGCTGGGTTGTTATCATCAACCAAAATTGGATCATGTTTTGGGTTATCGGGCATTAGGAAGATCGAGCTTCCTTGCTTCTTTACTCGCTTCAACGTCATTTCTGTATCACCATTCACGAGCACCGCAGCGATCTCCCCATACTCTACTTCGGGTTGCTCTCTTATTAATACATAGGAATTGTTAGGGATAGTTGGTTCCATACTATCGCCCTTCGTTTTTAAATAAAATAGATTCCCTTTAGGTAGAATTTCCTCAGGTTCATATCTATACCCATCGTGATTTTCAATTGCTGTGATAGGATCGCCACATGCGATAACGCCTAAGATTGGTATTTTCACAAAGTTAGGTTGTACAGGTATTAGGTTTGAAATACCTTTACTTTTAAAAGACGGGTCAATGGCAGATTTCGGAACATTAAATACTTCTGCTAATTTTTCAACATTACCTGGACTTATTAGCGTTTTGCAATTTTTGTAATCTGATAAAGTGCTTTTAGATATACCACTTTCCTCACTTAGTTTAATCAATGTAAAATCCTTTAATTTTCTAAGTGCTTCGATATTTTCGGATATTTGTTTTTTTAATGGTAAATCTCTATCGAATTCTTTTTCCATCATTGTTTCACCTCCTCCCTACCTTTATATTATATCCGAAAAAATACGGAAAAACAATAAAAAATCCGAAATAAAACGGAATGTTGAATAATGTTTATTTTAATTCCGAAAATAATCGGTTGACATTCCGAAAAAACTCGGATATTATAGAACCACACAGAACGAAAGAGGTGAAATTATGTCGATTAGAATTACGCTCCGAGCGGCTAGGGTTAATGCAGGTTTAACTTTAACAGAAGCAGCAAAAATGTTTGGAATCAATAAAGATACACTTTCTAAGTATGAACAAGATTCAACAAATGTACCTCGAACATTTATGTTGAATATCGAACAGTTTTATAAAATTCCAATTGAAAATATTTTTTTTGGCAAACAGTCCGAGTTTTTTCGGAAACTCGAAAGAATAGCTTGATTCCTAATCATCGAATGCGCTGTGATACCGAGCCAATGACGGTATAGTCGTAACTTATAGCTTATGCGACGGTAGCAACGTTAGACGGAAAAGTTAAGGGGGAGTAAGGATGGAGAAAGACAAAAAAGTAGACACCGCTGCAACGGTGACTACTGCTGAATCTAAGGAATACACAGAAACGCTTGAACACGGAACTAAAGTGAAGTTTTTGTTCTCTGCTGAAATCGAAAACTATTCAGAGGAAGACTTTCATGAACTTTTAAATCATTTCGCAAAGAACAGTCACAATTTCTACCTGTTTATGGGCAGAAAAATAATTAAGAAATAACCGTGAAAAAAACTTGGTAGAAATCAGACCCTGCAAAGCTATCTAATTCAAAATTATTGATTTGATAAGTCTTGCTTCTTTTTGTGTCGCGAAGTATATCTCCGGTTTGTATTTTGGCGTCCGGGTAAAGCTGCCAAACGTCTGAACCACTCTCGCGATTAAAAAGTCCCCTAGTTGTTCCGACGACTTCTAGGTTTCTAATTATCTCGAATTCTACAAGGTCACTTGCAAAGTCTTGGAAATAAAAATTCATATGTATCACCTGCCTTTCTATCCAAATTGTAACAAAAGGTAGGCGAAAGGAGGAAATCAATTTGAATTTAACAGTCATTGAATTACGTGGTAAACGTGTTTTAACAACAGCACAGCTTGCTGAAAACTATGAAGCTGACAAACAGCTTATCGTAAATAACTTCAATAGAAACAAAGAACGCTATAAAGAGGGCAAACATTTCTTTTCTTTAACTGGAGAGGAGAAAAAAGAGTTTTTAAACCAACATCAAATTGATTTAGGTTCGAAAAATGCCCAAACGCTGTATTTATGGACAGAAAAAGGAGCGTGGTTGCATGCCAAATCACTCAATACAGATAGAGCTTGGGAAGCCTACGAATTGTTGGTGGACGAGTATTACAAGGTGATTGAACAACCACCAAAATACAACAGTTTGGAACTTGCATTAAAGGCAGCACTGGAACATGAACAAGCTATTAAAGAAATCAAAACAGATGTGGACTATCTAAAAGGTAGTATGCGAATAGATGGTCTGCAACAACAAGAAATTCAACAAGCTGCCAAACAATCTATTATACAAGCTTTAGGTGGAAAAGATTCAGTTGCTTACCAAGAAATCAGCAAAAAGGTATTCTCCGCCTTCTGGAATGAGTTCAAGCAATATTTCAAAGTTCCACGTTACGGGGATATTCCGAAAGTGAAGCATGATGAAGCGTTAAAATTTATCAGCCTATGGCGCCCATCCACATCATTACAGATGGAAATAGACCAATGCAATAGTCAATTAGTTTTTGGATAAAATCAGACAAGCCCTTTCGACATATTCTGATAAAAAGGAGGGTGAACATGGAAGGCTTCAAAATTACAGAGGAAAAAGTTCGCAAATTACTACCAATTGTAGAGGCTATTTGGTCTCGAAAGTACGGGGTGGACTTGAAGCTAACTAATCTAACAGTTGGAGGAATCACGGTTTATAGAAAAGATTGCGCAAAATAGCGCAGTCTAAGGAAGTTTTGTACAAGCTTTCAAAGGGGTGACTAAATGAACATTAAACCTGTTCCAGTGGAATTAGTAGGTGAAGCATTGATGAATATTTCGCCACTGTATTTATTGCGTACGGTTGCTAGCAAGTTACCTATAGCTGTCCTATTAGATGTTAAAGGTCGCATAGGTGACTGGTTAGCAAGTGGCGGTAAAGAAACTGATCCGTATATTTGGCAGCAAGTAGCCTATGCTCAGAAAGTTTATGCGGCAATGAGAGGGGGTGACAAGGGATGAACAAATACACAGGTGAGTTTTATGTCCAAAGCGCAGGTAATGACAAGATATTTGCTGGCAATCAAGTACGTTGCAGTTGGAACTCTAAAGGTGTTTGTGGAGGGTGTTGGCATGGTGAAATAACACGTATCACATCGAGAGGCATTTATATTGATGTAGGCAATAAGCGAGATAAATATGTGTGCTTCGCTGATATTCAAGAACTGACTTTGAAATATGGAGGGTGATTTAGGTGTTTGAGGACTTATTTAGAGCAGCCGCAGCTAAAGCTATTGAAATGGCTGTAAATGAAGGGCATTTGATTAAGGAAGATGGCATTATCTTAAAGCCAGCAACCCTTGAATTAGTAAATGAAATTGAAGAAATGAACCGTCAACATTTGATCGATATGGCTCTTTCTAATAATGATCGTGAGCTATTCATGCAGTTAACTAGTTGAAAGGATGGTGACCTTAATGGACAAGGTGAAGGTTAGTCGTGAGGTTGCAGAGGAGTTAGATAAAATTACTAAGCCTGCAATGCTCATTCACCAGATAGCAACCAGCGAACCAATTGAGTGCATAGACCGATTTGGAAATTTAACCTTCGATGAATTGATTCGAGCATTATATATCGGTTATGAAGTAAATGAAACACCAGTAGAAAAATTCAATTACTTCTTCGACAAATATTCTCAATCTGACATTATGTTCGAAAAAGACTTTTTGGGTGGCATGTTAGCTGTTGCCAAGTGGTTTGATCTACCAGTGAAAGGGCGTGAAGAATAATGCGAAACACATTAGGTGATTTAAACAATCATTTATTTGCACAGCTGGAACGTTTGAGTGATGAAGATCTAGCTGGCGACAAATTAACAGAGGAAATCGAAAGGGCAAAAGCTGTTACCAGTGTAGCAAACCAAATAATCTCTAACGGTTCCATAGTATTGCAAGCTCAAAAATTTTATACAGAGTACAAGTCAAAAGATCTTCAAAAACCAAAAATGTTGGAAGGGTGAGGTTATTGCGACATACCTGGACGCATGAGCAAAAAGAATTCTTACGTAAGCATTATCCATCAAATAGTCAAAGAGATCTGCTGTTTTTGTTCAATCAAGAATTTCAATTAAATATCAACATGAATCAATTAAAGGCTTGTTTAACAAATCACAATATTACTAGTGGTCGAACTGGTTATTTTGAGAAAGGCAGTTCACCTGTAAATAAGGGTAAAAAGTTTCCTGGTCAAACAAATAGAACTTCTTTTCAAAAAGGAAATAAACCTAAAAATTATAAACCTGTCGGTACTGAACGTATAGATCGTGATGGTTATGTGCTAATTAAAGTTTCTGATACAGGTGCTTGGCATGAGCGATGGCGACACAAACACAAAGTCGTCTGGGAAAAAGTAAACGGTCCAATACCAAAAGGACATGTCCTTATTTTCCTTGATAGAAATAAGGAAAATATTACTCTAGAGAACATGCAGTTGATTACTCAAGCACAACTGGCGAGGATGAATCAAAATAAATTATTTCATCTAGATCCTGAACTTACTAAGACAGGTGTTGTAATTGCAAATATTTATACAAAAATGGGCGCTCTTAATCGAAAGGAGAAAACAAAATGAAAGCAACAGGAATTGTTCGTAGAATCGATGATTTAGGACGTGTGGTTATCCCGAAGGAGATCCGTAGAACTCTAGGAATTGAAGAAGGAGATCCATTAGAAATCTTTGTGAATGGTGGACAGGTTGTTATCCAAAAATATCAACCTGAAACAGAGAAAGAGGATGTCATTCTTGAGTTGCAGAAGATGGCCAACGACACTAATGATCCAAATATGCTTGGAACCATTGATCGCGCCATTAAATTAATTCGGTAGGGGCTGAGTCTAATGAATGTTAAGGATGATATTACTTATGACAAACATGGACGTATGCAGTACCATCCAGAGTTTCATTTTTCTCATGGTAAACCTTTTAGTGAATCTGAACTTGAATACATTTGTAAGTTTTACGAGGTGGACCACGCTAGAACAATTTCATTTGCAATCGGAAGGACAGAACACACCATTCGTTCAAAAGTGGATTATTTAAGAAAAAAAGATTTGTTCCATTACTATAAAAATCTTAATAAGCATTGGTAGGTGGATTGTTTGAAGACAGTTGAAGATTATCCAAGCGAAGATATGTATGGTACTGAAATTCAAAAAGGAGATATTTATTATATTTTCGGTGAATCAGTTGTCTTAGAAAATAATTTAGATGATTACCTTACAGAGCATCTAAAGGGTGAAATGCTCCTTGCAAAATAAAATGAGCCTATACCGCTGGAACGGTTGTAGGCTCACATACAAGTCTTTTCAAAAGTCATTATATCAAATCGGGAGGTTGTTTCCTAGTATGACGAGAAAACCACTCGAAAAAACAATAGAAAATCAAATAAAGAAATGGCTCGAATCAAATGGCTATTGGTGGATGAAGGTACATGGTGACATGTTTCAGAAGTCGGGTGTACCTGACATTCTTGCTTGTATCAATGGAAAGTTTGTTGGCATTGAAGTGAAGCGACCAGGTGGCGTTGTGAGCGAGCTCCAAAAATACAATATCGAAAAAATTCAAGCTGCAGGGGGTGTAGCATTTGTCGCATACAGTGTCGAAGATGTCCGAGTTAATCTCGACCGATTCCATGTTATATGAATACCAAAAAGATGTATTAAAGGCAGCCCGCCCAAATTGGTTATATGCACTTGATACTGGCACAGGGAAAACTATTTTATCTATCCACCATTATTTACTTCATAACAATGGTGAGCCCCTTTTGATTGTGGCACCACCACAAAAAATTAAAGAAGGGGGATGGGATAGGGATATTCAAACAGTCGCTAATTATTACGGCATTGAAATTAGTTACGATCTTTTGTCTTATGGCAAGTTATTTGCTGACTGGAAGAAATACAAAGGTTGGTTTGTCATATTCGATGAATGCCATTACGTGAAAACATCTACTTCACAACGTGGTAAGGCAGCAAATAACTTAGTTAAAGCAAGTACGTACTTTGTACTTTTATCTGCCACACCATCCAGCAATGGGTGGGGGGACACAATAAACTATTTCATCATGTTTAATTTGGCACAAAGTAAAACGCAGTTTGAGCGTGAATTTGGCATCTTTGACACGCTGTATCTAGGCCAACGCCGAGTAAATAGGGTAGTGGGGTGGACACGTGAAAATATACTCAAGCAAATGTATCAATCTTTTAGTGTAAAGCTATCGAAAGATGATTGTTTGGATTTGCCACCAATGTTAATTGAAGATGTATTTTTCAAACGATCCACTGAGTATTTGAAGCTAAAGAAAGATCGCATTTTAGAGGTTAATGGTGAAAAAGTTGTCTATGACACTTATCCAAAATTGGCACAGGGTTTACGATTCTATGCCAATCAAAAGAACAAACTTGAATATATTGAAATGCTTGCTGAAAGTACAAATGAAAACATCATTATTTTCTATAACTTTAAAGCTGAAAAAGAAGCATTGCTTTTATTGTTGGGCAAATTGAAGAAAAAAGTATTTGAGGTAAGTGGCCAACGGTCTGAATTGCCAGCTCGTAATACATGGCCAAAGTTAAAAGGTAGTGTAACGCTTGTTCAATACCAGGCTGGTGCTGCAGGTATTGAATTACAATATGCCAATCTAGTTATCTTTTATACGCCTACGTATAGCTTGCAAGATTATGAGCAGTCATTAGGTCGAGCGTATCGCAATGGCCAGGATAAAAAAGTTACAGTCTATCATTTTATTACCAAAGATACGATTGAGGAATTGATATATGGTGCTTTGGAGACAAAGAAAGACTTCACGGACGAGCTATTTGTGAAGTATATGGAGGGGTGAAATGCATGGCACATTATGAGTGTAAATATTGTGATTCTTGTTTTGGTTCAACCGTTATTGATGGTGACAGAGTGTGTATTGGATGCGGGGCTGAATGGGCAGATGCCAGAATTTTAGTAGAGGATGAGGAGGAATAAATACATGTTCCAAACAGATGATAAAAACGTCATCGAAAACCGCCGTTCTTTTGTTGGTGGTTCGGATGTTCCAATTATTTTAGGTCTTAGCAAGTACAAGTCACAATTTGAACTTGCAAAAGAAAAAACTGGCTTAGTTCCAACTGTATTTGAAGGTAATGAATATACAGTTTATGGCCAAACAATGGAGCCACAAATTCGTGACTACATTAATGTAATCAACGAAACAAACTTTCAACCAGACACGGTGATAGATAAAGAGCTTTGTATTCGTGGTAACTGTGATGGTGCAGATAAAACGGAATTATTATTACTTGAAATTAAAACGCATGGTAAAAAGCCAACAATGGAAGCTTACAAAGCACAAATGCAACTCTACATGTACGTATTCAATTTACCTGCAGGATGGTTGGCATTATATGAACGTCCAGACAATTTTGATGCTGAATTTGATCCAGAGCTTTTAAAAATTGAAGTAATCCATTTTGATGAAGCATATGCAAACCAAATATTACAGGCCATAGAGTTGTTTTGGAAACGTTGTGAAGCTTTAAAACGACAACCTGATATGACTGAGGCTGAATATTATTCTATTACTTTAGAAGAAAAAAATGAGATTGCTATTGTAGCCAGTGAAGTTCAAAAGTTTGAATTACAAATACAGTCTTTTAAAGAAACTGAATCACAATATAAAGCCATGAAGGACAAGTTGTATCAATTAATGATGGACCATAAAGTGAAATCTTTTGAAACGGATCGCTGCATCATCACTTTAGTGTTACCGACCGAAGCCACTTCAATAGATACCAAAGCTCTACGTGAATCACACCCACGTATTGCTAAAAAGTTTGAAAAGACTTCTCCTAAAAAGGGTTATACAAAAGTTTCTGTGAAAAAAACGAAGGAGGTTCAATAATATGGCACTACCACCAAACAGACCAAAGAAAACAATTGAAACACCACGTAATTATTTCATCTGGGGACCAACTATGAATGGTAAATCTTTTCTAGCAAGCGAGTTTCCTAATCCAGTCATTTTCAATACAGATGGGAACGCTGCACAAATTGAAACACCATCGGTTGATTTAAAAAATGAGCGTGATCCAAAGACAGGTACAATAAAAACCACTGTTGTTGAGCAGATGTTAGAGCTCATTAAAGACCTGGAGAAAGGCGGACACGGTTTTGAGACGGTGGTTATCGATGTAATTGACGATTTAGTCACACTCATTGAGCAAGCAATTTGTGAAGAAAATGGTGTTGACTATGTAGGGGATGTACCATACGGCAAAGGTTGGGGTCTACGCAAAACATTCATTACCTCAATTGTGGTCCGTCTTAAAGCACTGCCGATGAATGTTATTTACATTAGTCGTTATGCCACAAAATTAGAGGGTACTTTAGAAAAGCCAATTCCCTCATTAGGAGATAAAGATCTAAACGTTGTAAATGGTAACTGTGATCTGAACATCATGTGTCAAAAAATCGGTAAAAAGTATCTTCGCCGTGTTGTGGACCGCCGTAAAAATTATCAACGTGATTGGATCGAGGATGAGCGTATTTTAAAAATATTAGATTCTGTAATCGGTGCATTTGATAAAGGTTCAGCTAGTGAACCTCCACAACCATCAAAGCCAGTTGAAGAAAAGAAAACACTAACTCAAATCGCTGAGGAAGTATCGGTTGAGCTAGAAGATGGTTCAAGTGTATCAGTTGAAGTAAAGCCAAACGATAATTTAGCAACTGAGACATTGTATTTTCAACATGAAGGCTCAGGGGAATTTATTAAAGTTGAAAAAGGTGAGTCATTAGATTTTTTGGACAAAGACATCTATGATCCGCGTACCAAAGAAGATTATGAAAAACAAAACATCGAACAATATGTTAATGACAACCCACCGCCAGCCAATGCACCAAACACAACCATAAAAGCACCACGTACAGCTAAACCAGGTGCGCCACGTGCACCGAGAGCTCCACGTACAAAATGATTTGTCCATACTGCCAAGAACCAGCTGAATTTATCAGTTCGAAAGATTTTTATGGCACAGATTATCGCACCAACTTATATGTATGTAGGCCATGTGATGCCAGGGTAGGTACACATGGTCGAGGTAAAACACCTCTTGGCACAATGGCAAATGCTGAATTGAGAGAACTACGTAAATTGTGCCATGCACGATTTGATGTGCGTTGGAAATATGGAAAAGTTAGTCGTTCAAAAGCTTATCAACAATTAGCCGATATGATGGGATTAACAAGAGAAACTGCACATATCGGTATGTTTGATAAAGAACAATGTAAAAAATTATTATCACTATTACCAAAGGAGACGAAGAATATGAGTAACTTAGCAGCTATGGCTCAAAAATTATTAGCAGAGGGATTTGATCCTAAAACATCACCAGTAGATGATTATGAGGCACTACCAGAAGGTGGCTACGATGTTGTACTTTCAGAGGTACAATGGCGTGTAAATGATAAAGGTACAGAATGGTTACAACTAGACCTTGAAATTTTAAATGAAGGTTATGAAAATCGTAAACATTTTGGAATGATCTTCTTCACCGAAAAAATGATGGAACGTGCATTAAAACAAACGATGAAATGTGCATCAGCTCTTGATATTGAATTAGATCCATCTGTATTCGGTTCACTTGAAACAGACCTAGTAAACGCATTTAAAGAAGCACTGGGTACTCAATGTGAGATGGACATTAAACATTCTAAATCTAAAAACGGCACATTCGTCAACTTCTCACTTTCACAGCCAGAACCGTTTTAAGGAGCTGACACAGCATGTTTAAAGTGTATGATTTCGAGGTTTTCCCTAACGATTGGATGTGTGTCATCTTAAATCTGGCCAACAATAGAATCATACGCATACACAATGATAAAGAGCGCCTACAAAGCGCTCTTTCTTCAAAAGATATTCTTGTTGGCTTCAATAATTATCATTATGATGACATCATTTTATGGGCTATTTTAACCAATCAGGATCCATATGAAATTAGCAAACAAATTATAGGTGGCACATTTAAACGAAAAGTAAATTGCGGCTTTCTTACATTAGACGTAAAGCAAGAATTAATAAATAAATCTCTTTCTTTAAAAGAGGCCATGGCCAATTTAGGCATGAATATCATTGAAACACCAGTGGATTTTGATCAAGAAAAATTAACACCTGATGAAATAAAAACGATTCTTGATTACTGTGAAAACGATGTAAAAGCAACTGGTGCGGCCTTTCAAAAACGTGAAGATTATTTTGCTTCAAAGTTTGAAATTATTGAGACGTTCAAATTACATCCAAGTGATGTAAAAAAGACACGTGCAAATCTAGCTTCTACAGTATTAAAGGCTTTTAAAATGAAGGACCACAAACGTGATCGATTGAAACTTAGCTATGACAAGCGACTCAAAATTAATGAATTGCCAAAATCAGTTGTCGATTTTTATAACAATATCCACGTTTCTTATTTAGAAGGCGGATCCGTTACTGATTTAGAAAAACGACAATTTGAATATAAGCTTGCTGGATTAATACACACGTATGGTTTTGGTGGATTGCATGCAGCTAAAGAAAATTATTTAGGCGAAGGGTATTTTCTTCACATCGATGCAAAATCTTATTTTCCAACATTAAAGATTAACAATGGATTTATTAGTAGAGCAGCTAAGATGCCTGAACGATACGAAAAAATATACCAGGATCGATTAAGGTACCAAGCTGCAGGTGAATCAAAAGAGGAAATTTATAAAATTTTGCTCAATGCTGCAGTAGGTGCTTGTAAGTCAGAATTTAATGCACTGTTTGATCCGCAACAATTTAACAACATCGTAGTAAATGGCCAACTTATTCTTACACATCTAATTGTGTTATTGGAGCCATTTATAGAGCTTATACAATCAAATACAGATGGCTTAATTGTTAAGTATGAGGACAAATCATTCCGTCCTTTTATCGATGAAGTCATTGAGCGATTCAGTAAACATTATGAAATACATTTTAAAATAAATGAAATTAATAAAATTGCTCAGCGTGATGCCAATAATTATTGTGTCCGATATTCTGATGGGAAAATCGTGGCAAAAGGAATTATGAAAAACTTCGAAGGTGGGACCTGGGAGCGTAATAGTTTATCAATTATCGATACAGCCCTGGTCAATTACTACATGCATGATATACCCATTCAAAAAACAGTTATTAATATGTTCAAGAAGGATTTAACAGCATTTCAGTTAGTGGCCAAGCAAGGGAAGTTTGAGGGTATGACATGTGAAGCGTTTGAGGATGGCAAAATGCAAATGATAGAGCTCCAAAAGGTAAATCGTATTTTTGCAACAACCGATCCAAAACGTGGTGGTGTTTATAAAGTACGTGATGAAAAATATCAAAAAGTTTCTAATAGTCCAGAGCAAGCTATTGTGTGGAATGGTGAGTTAAAAGATTTTGAAAAAAGGAAAATTGACTTGAATTGGTATGTCAAAATGATTCAAAACCAATTATTTGTGTAGAAATGTCTTGGCTATACTCAGGATACAATTATTATTATTTATTTATCATCTTTTACTGAATTTCTATCAGCTCTTTCATGTAGCCAATCCATTGTATCTTTATGATTTTCTTCGCTTTGCTTAGCGATCATATCAAAAAGACCACAACCACTTAGTAATACTATACTTGATAAAATTAGCAAAAATTTTAATGTTCTCTTCATGAATACCACCTCCTTGTCATTCAATATCGGAGATAAATTTAGGAAATTTAGCAATTTGAATGAAGATGAGTGAAAAGAGCCATGTGTAATAAGGGAAGTTGATAGAGAATTGATGGACAGTTGGCACTAAAAAATCAAAAAAATACTAGGAGGCTAATATTATGAAAACAGCTACACCAACTAATGAAACGAATAAAGACATTCAAATTAATGTACTTTTTAAAAAAATGCAAAAGGATGATAAAAAGGAAGTTTTAATGTTTCATATTTTAACCGATGAAACAAAACATGCTGCTGATCTTTTAAGATTAACAGGTAAAATGACCATTTTAACAATTTCTGATGGTGAGGGACCATATGAGCCCATTCAAGCTGAATTTGTGAACTTGCAGCGTGACAATAAAAAGACTGTGCTTAAATTTAATGTGGCAACAGAGGATGTAGACCGAGTGAACGCTATTTATCCAGCTGCAGGTACAAATATTTCATTACTAATACAACCTCAACAAATGAGTATTGATGATCTAGAGGAAAAATAACTGATACAAAATAATGTATCAGTTAGAGTTTTAAATCATTATTATTTGTTACTAGATTGTTGTAGATCGGAAATTACCTTTTCTGAAAGTTGATAATATTCAAGTGCATTTTCTGTTGTGATGTTTGTTTCCGATGGTGGAAGATGGACAGCTTCATTTCTAAGATGTCTTAATTCATTTATCGATTTTGCTAAATCTTTATCTAATATACCTTGTTTTCTTAAGAGGTCAATTTTTTCAATAGGATTGTATCTTCTTGATGATCGATTGCCTGGAATATCTAGATTATCAATGATGTTGTTTAGCTCAATTTCTATTTTACTAAAACCCATGATGATTAAAGCTGATGGATATGTTTTAGCAATGTTGTGTATTGCAGGATCTTCCTGTACAAAAGATAACGTTTCATTATTTTCGTTATTACTTACATCTAAATTCTCAGCAACCCGATCTAAAGCTTCACCAAAGTCGATTTCAATCTCGTTATATTTCACCCGTGTGATTGTAGATAGTAATTTATTTAATGGTCTCTTTAATATCCATATAGATACTATTAAAGAAACTGGCCAAGCTAAGGAATTTACTAAAGATGAAATTAGTTCATTTGTATTCATATTTCCTCCAATTAAATAATTTAGGTAAATAATACCATAAAAATAATCTTATATAAAGAGTTGATTGAAAGGAGGTGCTACGGTTTGAAGTCTACTATAAAACCATTGCGCTATATCGAGCTAGAAGAAAAGAAGCCTAAACACTCATTCGACATATTTTCTACGGATCACAAAAATTATAAAGATGCAGGTGTCATTTTAACAAAAGATATAGTGGTGGTGGACTTTGATACTCGCTCAGATGCGGCCGAATACATCTATTCTGTTTATCCAGCCTTGCGTGTAGAGACGAGTCGAGGTTTTCACCTTTGGTATAAGCGTCCAAAGGCTGAGGGAATGACCACACCTATTAAAAACTACACAGATAAAACAACAGTAGCTGGATTAAAGGTCGATTATAAAACGGGTACTCGCTCACAGGCTACGATTAAGCAAAATGGCAAACTTCGGCCGATGGAAAATGCTCATTATCTTGAAGATGTGAGTACGTTACCAGAGCTTCCTTTGCTCTTGTATCCTTCTAAATTAAAACATAATTTACTAGGCATTAAAGAAGGGCAAGGGCGCAATAGCGCAATATACAGTCATTTGCTCACAACGTTAGAGCAATATGGCACCGATATGATCGATAATGAAACGCTGCAGGTACTAGCAACTTTTATCAATACAAAAGTATTTGCTGAGTCAATGGATGATGACGAGCTTAATAACACAATTAAGTCAGTTTTAGATAAGAAGCCGGCACCTAGTTCACAGCAATGGCTTAATCCAAAAGATATGGTTATGACCAGCGAAGTTTTGGCAAAACGTCTGGATCTTCATTATTACAACAATCAAATTTACTTTAAGCAGCTGGACCGTTACATTACCGATTCTAATAAGCTACTAAGAGAAATAGACAAGCATATAAAATTGAAGCCAGCCCAACATAAGCAGTTGATGGAACTATTTAAAATCAAATCGAATGTAATAGAGGACAATGATTTTGTTATCCAGCTGCCTAATGGTGTGATTATCGATGACGGTGAACCAATAATAATCGATGCTGGCTTCACACCGTATTTTTTAGATGTTCAATACGATGAAGATGCCTATGATGAGCATGTGGATCAATTCTTAGATTTCTTTACCTGTAATCGAAAAGATTTAAGGATTGTGATTGAAGAAATGTTTGGCCATATTTTAATGACTAAAGGTTTTCCGCATAAAGTTTTCTTTTATAAGTCTGAGAAAGGGAACAACGGTAAATCCACACTATTAAAAATGCTGACCGCATTCACAAATGGACTTGAAACGAACGTGCCATTAGATAAATTCGATGACGACACAGCCGTATATGGAATGTCAGGTAAATTAATGAACATCGCTGATGATATTGACGCGTCATACCTCGACAAGTCAGCCAACTTTAAAACGTTGGCATCTGGAGATCCAGTTATGTTGCGTCCAATCTATTCAGTCCCTATCACCATACGCTCAAAGGCGACACTCATTTTTACTTGTAACAAGATGCCACAATTTAAAGATAAGTCAGGTGGTATTGGTAGGCGCTTAGTAGTCATTCCTTGTGATGCAGAAGTTAAAGTGATCGATGAAAATTTAGACGAAAAGCTTTCGAGTGATGCAGCTAAGTCTTACATACTAAAATTAGCACTCGAAGGCATTAAAAGAATACGCAAAAACGGTAATAAGCTTTCTGAATCAGCCACGATTGAACAACAAACGATTGAATATTTCATTCAATCTGATAGTGCTCTTTCATTTTTGTATCAATATAGTGATGAGATTGATGGAAAGAGAACCAGGGACGTTTACGCAATGTATGTAGCTTATTGTGAAGATGAAGGGCATAAACCGGCTGGAAATACCGAATTCGGTCGTAGGATGAAGAAGGAAGGCTGGGAATCAAAAGTGGTAAAAGCTATGGGGAATTCCGTACGTGTCTATATAAAAGTTACGGATGAAGTAACAGGATAAGAAGAAGTATCAGTAACCGGTTATAAACCTTTATATATCAATGGTTTATCCCTATATTTCAATGAATGACGGTTACAAGTTAAAAAATACATCTGTAACCGTCACAAACCCTTATTATATATATATTTATATTAATATTATTTCTTTAGTTACAAATAAATAATAGATATAAGTATATAAAAAATAAATAAAAAGAAAAAAAGAAAGAAATAAAAAAATATATAAAGGAAATGCGCTTAAAAATCTGTATATTTGTAACCAATCTGCTCAAACCGTTGATATATCAACATTAAGAAGGTTACATACAGCATGAAACTTGTTGTAACACAATTTGTAACCAATTTATAAGGTAGGTGCTGTACATGTACGAATGGTTGAAAGACTATCGAAAGCTTGAGGAACAAATAACTTACCTTGAATACAATCTTAGTAAAACCAAACGTGAGTTAAGACGTTGGGAAAATCCATATGACCTAGGTAAGTACAAGCTAGAAGCTGAATCACTCGGCGCGAATGTAGAAGAAAAGATAGAAGCAATCGAATATGAATTAGCTCATAAATTAAATGATCTTCATGATTTGAAAAAACTTATTAGCACATTTGAAGGGCTTGAATATAAAATACTTTATCGTAAGCATGTGGAGGGTAAGACGCTTGAAACAATTGCCAGTGAATTAAATTACAGTACAAACTATATTAAGATGAAACACGCTAATATTATGCGTATGATGCAATACGCTGAAAAAGTATCATCTAAGTAATGTATTAAAATAGTACCTTACTATGTAGTGGCTGAAACTATTGAAAAATCGTTATATGATGGTAGTGTAATAGTTTTCGGAGAGACTATTTCTAGGTTTGCCATTAAAGGTTACTCCATGTAGAGACTACTAAATTGGTAGTCTCTTTTTATAATGACAATCCATTCCATTTATCCTATGATATAGGTAGATGGGTGGTGATTAGTTATGATGCCTTTTAGCAAAAATCTTAAATGTGAGTATTGTTCTAATGAGTTTCTTGTAGTAGGAAGTGATGACCCAACTGTCTCAATGTCTACAAGTGCTGATGGTGCAGTTGCTGAAAATGTAATAGTTGGTTCCTTTATGTCTACGGAAGGACCAAAGCAAGATATTCGATTCGATGCAATATGTCCAGAATGTAAAAACAAAAATAGTTCACATGTATCAAGGTAATAATACTTATAAAAGTCACATCTAACAAGGTGTGGCTTTTTCACTTAAAAAATGAAATGGGATAAAAATATATAATCACAAAAAGTCACATTTTTTTAGGTTTTATAATCGTTATTATCTTTTTAATTGGAGGTCCTGTGATAATTAACTCGTTGATGCTGAAGCATCAATATACTGTTGAAGTTAGAGGGACTGAAGATGTATGGATATCATCACTTTCTACATATTTCGGAGCAATAATAGGCGGAGTTATCTCTGGTTTGTTAACTTTATTAGGGGTTAAGTTAACGTTAGAAAAATCAACTGATCAAGTAAATGAAACGTTAAAAGAACAACAGAGAATAAGAGATGAAGAATTAAAAAATAATGCAATAAAAGAGCAGTTGTTTAAACTGTATCATCCATTAAATTCAATGATTGCTATGTTTATATTTAAATATGGCGCACATGATTTCAATACATTAAAATATGACGAGCGTAAAGATTTAATTGAATTTATTACAAATAACGAAATTTATGCAGACAAGGAACTTTATATTAAAATACTTGAAATTAGATGGGCGTTTAAAGAAGGTGAATATAATAAGGCAAACGATTTTTATCACGAAATAAGTGATATATTAACAGACTCAATAACAATAATGAAAGAACAATTAAAGTTACCTAACCAAGAACTATAATTAGTCACTCTATTAATGAGTGGCTTTTTATTATGCCCTGAAGTCCAATTAATGTATCGAATGGACTTTGCCAGTAGGACTTTGAATTGTGTCAAATGGGTACACAATTTAATCTTGGGTCCTCCTGAGCCTTTATAATCCGTGCGGGGCTCGCGAGCCCCAAAAGTCAGCTATTTTTTCTCTAAATTTTTTACTTTCGCTTTCGCTTGCGAGGGTGGAAAGTTACAAGTTTGAAAAAAATCCTTCATCTAATGAATTGAAAAGTGAAGCAAAAATACAAGTGTTGAAGCGAAAGTGAGGTGTGAGAAATGTCAAAATCTAAAGCGAAAGTGGATGACCTAGCTAATTTGGAGATTGGAACAAGTGAATTTGCAAAATTGGTTGGAAAAACACCGCAATGGATCCGTCAATTAACACGTGATGGCGTTCTCACACAATGCGGTCGTGGAAAATACAATATGGCCGAAAATATTCTTGCATATATTGAACATGTTTCAGGTGGAAAAGAGGAAATTGGAAAGCCACGATATGTAGATGCCAAAACAGAACATGAAATTTTAAAGAAGGAAAAAACGGAGCTTCAGCTTCAGCAGCTACGGGGACAGTTACATTCAACAGAAGATGTACGGCTAGTTATGGGTGACATGGTTTTAAGCGCTAAATCGAAGTTATTGACGTTACCTGCACGAATAGCTGGAAACTTAGAAGGTGAGTCCACTAAAACGATTGAACAAACATTAAGGGCCGAAATAGAAGATGCTTTGACCGTTTTAGTGGATTATTCGCCGCAGATGTTTGTGAAAGAAAGTAGCGAATAAAATTGATTGCAAAAAAGACAATTAATTTATTTAAAGATTTAGCGCAATTGTGGTCACCAAGACCTAATTTAACAGTTTCTGAGTGGGCTGATAATTATCGTATTTTAACATCAGATACATCCGCTGAACCAGGACCGTGGCGAACAAACCGAGCACCATATATGCGTGAAATTATGGATTGCATTACAGATTCAAATACTGAGGAAGTAGCTGTTATGGCATCAGCTCAGGTTGGTAAAACCGAATTTATGTTAAATATGGTTGGCTATCATATCGATTATGATCCGTGCCCAATAATGTTCATGTTACCAAATAAAAAATTGATTCGTTATTTTTCTACAACAAGGCTTTCAACAATGATTGAAGCAAGTGAGGCTTTACGAGAAAAAGTGGCTCAAAATGCTGGCAATACGATCGATGAGAAGTCTTTCTTAGGCGGATCAATTGCGATTGTTGGTGCAAATGCTGCAACTTCTTTATCAAGTAGACCAATTCGAATTTTACTATGTGATGAAGTGGACCGTTATCCAGTGTCAGCTGGTAAGGAAGGGGATCCAATAAATTTAGCAAAGATGCGTACAACAACTTTCCCTTCGAACAAAAAACTTGTCTATGTGTCAACGCCTCTAGATAAAGGTACATCTCGTATAGAGCAACTATATGAAGATAGCACAAAGGAACAGTGGTCAATGTCTTGTCCATCTTGCGATGCTTACCAGCCAATCAAATGGGCGCAAATAAAATTTGAGTATCGTAAAACTGAGGATAACGAATTTATTGTAGACGAAGTGAATCATGCATGTAGTGAATGCGGCTGCCTCCATAGTGAACGTGAATGGAAACGTGCTGAAGGTAAATGGGTTGCGCAAAAGAAGCACTCTCATCGACGCGGCTTTCATTTGAATCAATTTTCGAGTCCGTGGGTCACATGGGAAAAAATTGTGCGAGATTTTTTGGAAGCGAAACGGGATGGCCAAGAAAAATTAAAAACATGGGTAAATACTGTTTTAGGAGATCCGTGGGAAGAAAGCGGCTCAAAAGTTGATGAAGAAATATTATTTGAACGTCGTGAAAAATATGACGCAGATGTTCCAGATGGCGTAAAAGTTTTAACCGCAGCTGTCGATGTGCAAGATGATCGCTTTGAAATTGAAGTAGTTGGTTGGGGCGCTGGTCGGGAATCATGGGGGATTGAATACCATGTTTTATATGGAGATTTAAAAGAAGAAGAGACCTGGCAACGACTTGATTTATGGTTGCAAAAGCGATGGAGTAAGGCTAATGGTAAGCAGTTTGGAATTGCTTGCAGTTGTATCGATAGTGGTGGTCACTTCACACATGAAGTATACAAATTCTGCAAAGCTCGTGAAGCACGAAGGATATACGCAATAAAAGGGATGAACGAAGCGAAAGGTGCATATGTGCCTTTGTTGGCAGGTACATCGCGACCAAAGCCGTTAAAACCATTACTTGTACGTCTTGGTACTAATGACGGTAAGGCACGTGTTATGTCGAGTTTGAAAGTGGAAGAGCCTGGACCGAACTATTGTCATTTCCCACGAGGCCAGGGGGGATATGAATTGAATTATTTCCTTGGTTTGACAGCTGAAAAGTTAGAGACAAGACATGAAAAAGGGATACCTTATCAAACTTGGGTAAAAATTCGCACTAGAAATGAGCCGTTTGATTTGCGTGTTTACAATACAGCAGCACTTGAAATTATAAATCCTAATTTCAATTATGAATATGCCATATCGTTAGGGATCAGTAAAAAGAAACGTGTGAGGAAGAGAAGGTGATAAATAATGGTTGTTACATTGGAAAGAGCAAAGTTACATTTAGAAGCGTGGCTTGATGCTGAATTGGCCGTCTCACAAGGTCAAGCTTACACAATAGGTTCTAGGTCATTAACGAGGGCAAATATAGCAGAAATACGTAAGCAGATTGGTTTCTGGGAAAAGAAAGTAGATGAGCTTGAAATTGTAGAAAAAGGCGGCCGTGTACGTCGTGCCAAAAGATTTATTCCCCGTGATCTATAAAGTGAGGTGAAATTACTTTGAAAGCAAATATGATGGATAAAGTTATTAGTTATTTTTCACCCAAGGCAGGAGCGCAAAGAGTGGTTCATCGAGCGCAATTGGCAGCTGTTGAATCAATGGGAAAAACTATTTCAAATAGTGGTTATGCGAATCACGGTGCTAGTTCAGAGAAAAAGAGTTTGAAAGGTTGGTTAACACAGGCTGGATCAGCTTTAGAAGATATTGAACGTAATATACCAAAGCTTCGTGAACGATCGCGAGATTTACATATGGGGGCACCTTTAGCTACTGGTGCATTGCGAACATTAGTGACGAATGTAGTTGGTCCTGGTCTCCGTTTAAACTCTCAAGTCGATCGTGAAGTGTTAAAGATGTCTCCAGAACAAGCTGCTGAATGGGAGAAAAAAGTTGAACGCGAATTTGAGTTATGGTCTGAATCGAAAAACTGTGATGTAACGCGTATGTGTGATTTTTACCAGCTACAACAATTGGCTTTTTTATCAATGTTGATGTCTGGAGACGTTTTTGCAACAATGCCATACCATAAGAGAACTGGCACACCCTATCAATTAACGGTGCAGTTGTTAGAAGCTGATCGTATTTGTACACCAGGGATTGAATCATATATTGATAATAAGATTATCAACGGTGTAGAGATTGATAAAAAAGGCGAGGTTATTGCGTATCATGTAGCTGAAAAGCATCCTGGATCAGCATTATCTGCCTACAATAATAAATGGGTGCGTATTGAGAAATTTGGTAAAACAACAGGTCGCACAAATATTATTCATTTATTACGTATGGAGCGGCCAGAGCAAAGACGAGGGGTGCCGATTTTATCACCAGTCATTGAAAGTCTCAAACAACTATCAAGATATAGTGATGCTGAACTAATGGCAGCTGTCATTAGTGGTATGTATACAATTTTCATCACGAAAGATAATATCACTCAAAATATGGATGGTTTTGGTGGACTTGCATATGAGGAAGAAATTGATAGTGAGAATGATTCAACGATTGAAGTAGGTAATGGTGCTGTTAACTTTTTAGAGGAAGGCGAGAAGGTGCACGAAAGTAATCCAGGGCGACCTAATACTGCGTTTGATGGTTTTGTAACATCGATTTGTCGTCAAATTGGAGTTGCGCTAGAAATCCCATATGAAGTGCTAATGAAACATTTCACTAGCTCGTATTCAGCAAGCCGAGGAGCATTATTAGAAGCGTGGAAAATGTTTAGAAATCATCGAAGTTTTATGACATCAAATTTTTGTCAGCCGATTTATGAGGAATTTTTAACTGAAGCAATTGCTACCGGACGCATTTATGCGCCCGGTTTTTTCAATGATCCACTGATTAAAAAAGCATATTGTGGAGCTGAATGGAATGGACCATCTCAAGGACAACTCGATCCAGTAAAAGAAGCGAACGGTGCAGTTATTCGTGTAGATAATGGATTCAGCACCCGTACTCGTGAAGCAGCTGAATTAACAGGGACTGATTACTATCAAAACCACGAAAAGTTAGTACGAGAAGAGAAATTACGTCGTGAAGCAGGCTTTGGCCAATATAAAGATACCTATAGGAATCGTTCAGACAATGACAAAGACGACGAGGACGATTCTGATGACAAATAAAGGAGGTGAGATAAGATGCCAACACTTAAAGAAATTGAAAATATTTTTATGTACCATTCACCAAAAGCAGATCAACCAAAACGTTATGATGCCATTCGTACAAAAGCCAAGGAACTTGCTCTTTTAATTAATGAAGTATGTCCAGAAAGCCGTGAAAAGGCACTGGCGCTTACAAATTTGCAACAAACAACCATGTGGGCAAATGCTTCAATTGCTATTAATGAAGGATGTGAAGAACATGAAAATTGAAGTGAAAGGTCCAATTATTAGCGACTCTGATCAATGGATATACGATTGGTTTGAAATTCCTGCAACAAGTCCATCAAAAGTCAATATGGTTATTGAACAAGCAATTAGAAGTAATGTGAACGAGTTAATTGTAGAAATCAATAGTGGCGGAGGTTCAGTGTTTGCAGGAGCTGAAATTTGGACAGCTTTAAAATCATTTGCTGGAACAATTAAAGTGCGTATTGTAGGTTTAGCTGCATCTGCTGCATCAGTAATTGCTATGGCTGGCACCAAAATTGAAATGTCTCCTGTTGCCCAAATTATGATTCACAATGCGAACACACGTGCATCAGGTGATTATCGTGCAATGTATGATGCAGGTGAATTATTAGAAAGCGTAAATAAATCACTGATGTCTACTTATATCATGCGCACTAAATTACCAGAGGCTGAGTTGAAAATGATGATGGACAAAGAGACATGGATGAATGCCCAGCAAGCAAAAGAGCTAGGCTTTATAGATAACATTATGTTTGAACAAGAAATCGATGCTGTTGCAGATGCTAATAGTAGCATGCTAGTGAATGGTGCTTTACCTCAGGCTGTAATTGATAAGATGCGCCAAGAGCTAGCAAACGACCCGATCCGCAATGTTGTAAATACTAGTACGGTAGAACCGTCAATTGATAATCAAGGAGGTACACCAATGACTTTAGAGGAATTACAGAACAAACATCCAGAACTTTTCAACCAGGTAAAACAAACTGGTTATGACGAAGGCGTAAAAGCAGAAAATGAGCGTATCAAAGCAATCGAGGAAATTGCGCCCGTTGGTAATGATGCTCTCGTGCAAGCTGCTAAGTTTGACAAGCCAGTAACAGCTGAGCAATTAGCGGTTCAAATTGTAAAAAATCAAAAAGAAGCAGGGGCAGCGTTTTATACGAATGCTCAGCAAGATGCAGAAGAGTTGCAAAATATTAGTGGTGAGCAAGCTCCTGAAAATCAAGCTACAAGCGAACAAAAGTTTTCAGCAGGCTTAATGAATGTGTGGGGAGGTAATAAGCAATGAACAAACTAGTAAATGATGTATACGAGCGAAACTTCGATCATTTAATTGCAGATGCTTCATTTCCGATTAACAAGGCGATTGTGTCATTAGTAGCGGGGCAAGGCGTGTTAGTGCGTGGCTCAGTTGTTGGTAAAAATGAAGCTGGAAACGCTGTTCTGTATGGCGGTGACGCTGTAGTGAAACCAGAATTTATTTTAACAGATGATGTGGATACTGGAGATCAGGCAGGAGATACAATTAACGCTACAGTGTATCTGTCAGGTGCTTTTAACCGTGATGCGCTTGTGTTAGCTGGAGAGGGAAAAGTTGATTCAATTGAATCAGAACTAAAAACATACGGAATTTACTTAAAAATCGTGCTTTAAGGAGGCAATTATTCATGAAATATCCAGGAACAGTAGAGGTACTACCAGCAATTGAAATGATGCCAAAAGTGCCATCGTTTTTGCGAGATACATTCTTTCCACGAACTAAGGACCGCACTTTTGTAACAAATAAGGTTGAACTTGATTATAAAAAGGGAAAACGCCGTATGGCACCATTTGTTGCACCACGTATTGGCGGTGTGACGATTGGCCGTGAAGGTTTTACTACAAAATCGGTTGATACTCCACGTATTGCGCCACAACGAGCAATGGCAATTGATGACATTTCACATCGTAGTATGGGTGAAAATATTTATTCAACAAAAACGCCAGAACAGCGACAAGTAGAAATGACTGCTAAAGATTTAGAGGAATTGGGGCAATATATTGACCGACGTGAAGAATGGATGGTCGCGGAGCTTTTATTTGGTGGAAAAGTAATTGTGCAAGGTTATTCTGATAATAATTATGAGAAAAAAATAGAAATGGAAATAGATTATGGTTTTGATCAATTTAAAGTGTTATCAGGTACAAGCTTGTGGACTGCAGCTGAGTCAGATCCATACAAAGATTTAAAAGCATGGCGACTAGAAGTACTGAAAAACAGTGGTATTGCACCAAATATCGTTGTTTTAGGTCGTAGCGCTTATGAGGCATTTTTAAAAAGCAAAGACATTCGCGATATTTTTGATAAATTGAATATGTCATTTGGTGTTATTCAGCCAACATTGAAAAATGATTCGATTACGTTTATTGGTAGATTACCAGAAATAGGCGTTGAGATTTATACGTATGATGATTGGTATTTGGATGATGAGGGGAATGAAAAATCATTCGTTCCAGCTAATAAGGTATTAATCGGTCATTCAGGTCAAGGTGGATTCTTGTATGGTGCTGTAACACAAATGGAGCAGGGTGGTAAATTTGTAACATACGAAGCTGCACGTGTACCTAAGTTTTGGGGGAATATGGACAATGATGTGGCAATGGTTCGTTTAACTTCACGTCCAGTACCTCAGCCTGAAAATGTAAATTCATGGCTTGTAGCGACTGTAGTCTAAATATGAGGAGATGAAGCAAATGTTAGGTTATATTGCAAAAACAAATATTAAGCACGATGGTATTAGCTATAAAAAGGATGATTTTATTAGTAATGAGGTCTTAGATGAGCAGTCGGAGAAAAGACTGCTCTTTTTAAATGTCATTCAGAAATCGTATAAAGAAGTGGGCGTTGTGAGCAATAATGAAAATTCTTCTACTCAAAAAGTCAGTGAGGAGAATGAAGAATCTGTTGAGGAAATATTAGATTTAAACTTTGAACCAGAAGAATTAAAAGCTGGAGCTAAAGAGTTAGGTCTTGAATTTGCAGGTAACATCTCGAAGAAAAAAATAATTGCTCTTATTATTGAGAATGATAAATCTACGTATTTCTTAGATCAATTAGAAGACTAAGGGAGTGGAGCATATGAACTTTAAGGACACATTAGAAAAAGATCTTTTTAATGTTTTTTTTAATGCAAATGAATTGGCTGATAAACATGTGTTAGAAGATCAAGAATTGGATCTTGTAGTTGAAAGCAACCTTGGTGGTGTAAAGGGATACGGAAGAGATCAATTAAGCGCTACTCAAGAAGTGTTTTCAAATTTTAAAACAATCCTTGTCAAAAGCAGTGATTTTTATATTCCTAAGATCGGAAGTTCGTTAGTTCTAGATGGTGAGGAATATTATGTTGAAGAGGCTGAAGAAGAAATGGGTGTTATACGAATAGTAATTAGTGCTTATGAAAGCTAGGTGTCTATATGATTGAACTAAAAATGCATCATGTAGAAAAGTTAGAAGAATTGTTTGCAAAAACACCAAAAGAGGCACGGACATTAATGGCTCGCGCTATCAATAGATCGGCTGATACTGCTAGAGCAGCGGCTAGTCAAGAAATTAGAGCAAAGTATATCATTCGAGCTTCTGATGTAAAAAATGCTATCAAAATAAATAAAGCCACAGTTAGTAAACTAGCAGCACAAGTGCGTACTAGCGGACCAGTAATTCCCTTGATGAAGTTTGATGTAACGCCTACGCAGCGAAAAGATGTAGTAGTTCGTGCTCGTGTGAAAAAGGGTGGTAGCAAAAAAATAATCAAAAGAGGGTTTGTTGCTGAAATGGGCAATTCACATACCAATGTGTTTACTCGAGTAGGTAATAGTCGATTGCCTATAAAGGGTGCATATGGCCCTTCTATCGCTCAAATGATGGGTGATGATGCGATAATCAGAAACATTGCAACGCGTGCACAGGATACATTAGATAAGCGTATGGAACATGAAATGCAACGATTACTATATGGAGGGTAAATAATTGGATTCTTTAAACATGACTGATGAATTGGTTGCTTTTTTGACGGATGCATTAGGAGAAATGCGACTCCAAACAAAAGATGAAAATGTGCTAAAGGCACCAACTGTATATGACGGCTATTTACCACCAAAGAAAAATGCTAGACGTGGTGAAGAGGACACCGAACAGGACGATTACCCATTTGTAATTGTCCGTTTTTTATATGAAAAAGATGATTTAAAAGGAAAAAATGTAATGAATTTTAGACTGTTAATTGGTACTTACAGCAAAGATGAGCGTCAAGGATGGCGTGATACTCTTCATGTGATGAATCGTATGAAGTTTGCCTTAAAAGAAGTGGGTTTTGTGGGTCCAGGTGAATTAACAGGGGAAATAGAAGCAGCGTTATTTGAAGAACAAATGAAACCACTTTGGCGCGGGGTTATGGAAGTAAACTTTGCGACGCCAGAAGTTAAATGGAATAGGAGTGAAGCAGGAGATGCCTTCAACTATTAAAGATCAACAAGCATCAGCAAAACAAGTTGGCCAAGTAATTACAGAAAGCGTTAAGCACGAAATTCTGTTATATGTCGGGCCACCAATTAAAGGATTACAACGATTCAGCTCTTTCATAGGTGGTTATCCAGAACATTTTAAAGAGCACCTGGAAAAATCACCTGCATTTAAAGAAATGTTTATTGTTCCAGAACGACTTTCAGAGTTCCAAAAATGTTTATTAGATGCTAATTCAGTGGAATCGATGTTATACAAGAAAACTCAAGATTATTTTAGCGAGGTGAAATAAAAATGGCACGTCACGGTTCGAGAGTAAGAGAAGTACCTACGTCATTATCAGCACCTGTGGTAGCTACAGCAACACTTCCTGTTGTGTTTGGTACAGCACCTATCCACCTTGCTGAAACATCAGAAAATGTAAATATTCCTGTTTTGGCTTATTCATTTCCTGAATTCGCAAAAGCACTAGGATATTCAGATGACTGGGAAAACTACACACTATGTGAGATGGCTGATTTAGCATTTAGACAATTTAGTGTAGGGCCAGTTGTCTTTGTAAATGTTTTAGATCCTTCTAAGCATAAAGCGAACAAAGAAGAATCAATTACAGTAGTTAATAAAAAAGGTGTTATTGAATCTAAAGGTATATTATTAGATTCTTTAGTGGTTAGTAATAACACTAATGAATTGGAGCTTGATAAAGATTACATTGCTTCATTTGATGAAGATGGCCAAGTAATTATTGCTTTCTTAAAAGATAGTGTTACATCTGTAAATGTTAAATTTGATCACTTAACTCCAGAAATAATTACAAACAACCATATTATTGGTGGCTATGATATTACTACTGGCAAGAGTACGGGATTAGAGTTATTAAACACAGTATTCCCGAAACTTAGTATGGTACCTGGACTTGTATTAGCTCCTAAATTTTCAAAAGATCCAACGGTGGCAGCTGTTATGAAAGCGAAGGCTTCTTCAGTAAATACTTATTTCAAGGCACAATCTTTAGATGATATAAATACACTTGAAGCTAATACCTATACAAAGGTTAATGAATGGAAAAATCAAAACAACTACACAGGTGAAAACGAAGTTGTATGTTGGCCAAAAGCAGGATTGGGGAACAAAGTCTACCACATGTCCTCTGAAATCGCTTGTCGCATTATGAAAACTTCTTATGATAATGGAGATTTCCCTCATGAATCGCCATCCAATAAATCGTTACCAATAACAAAATTGCTTGTTGAAACAGAGGATGGCCATGAAGAAATTGATTTATCACCAGATCAAGCAGAGCTATTAAATGACCAAGGTATTACAACAGCTATTAACTTTATTGGAGGATGGCGTGCTTGGGGTAACTATACTGGGGCATTTCCAGCAAATACAGATGTCAAAGACATTTTTACACCTGTTCGCATCACTCACAACTGGCTAGGAAATACAATTATTTTGACAACTTGGAGCATGGTAGATAGTCCAAATAATCCACGTTTAATTAATCGTGTCTTAGATACGATGGGGATGTGGTTAAATGGTTTACAAGGTCAAGGCGTGCTTATCGGAGGGCGAGTTGAATTTAGGGAAGAAGATAACCCAGTAACGGATTTAATTAGTGGGAAAATACGTTTCCGTTACTTGGTGGCAGAACCAACACCAGGCCAAGATATTGATAATATCTTAGAATTTGATGTGAATTATTATAATACGCTATTTATTACTGACTAGGAGGTATAGAGATGTTTCCAGAAAAGATTAATGATTTTAGGGTTTTTGCAAATGATAAACCAGATCTTTTAGGTATAACAGATGCAGAGTTTCCTGAATTAAAGTACATGGCTGAGACCGTTAATGGAGCTGGGATTTTAGGTGAGTACGAGGCGCCAAACTATGGACATTTAGAATCTATGAAGCTAAAACTTAATTGGCGTGTTATCACGAATGAGCTAGTAGATTTCTATAAACCAGATAGTATTAAAATAGACTTACGGATGGCTAATCAAATCTATGATATCAAAAATCGCAAGCGAGAAATTACACCTTCTCGAGTACTTATTCATGGATCGGTATTAGGGAATCCGATGGGTAAAGTTGCAAAGGGCTCACCATATGAGGCTTCAACAGAAGTAGAGGTTTACTATATAAAGCTTGAGTACGATGGTAAAGTGATGCTGGAATATGATCGTCATAACTATATTTATAAGGTTGATGGCATTGATTACAGTGCAAAAATCCGAGAAGCACTAGGAATTTAATTTAAAAGGAGCCGATGAAACATGGAAGAAAAACTGGTTAAAAAAAATGAAGAAACAGTAGTTGTAGAAAATCCAAATATTAAAGTGGTTACACTTGTGAGTCCTATCGAAAAAGATGATGGGACTTTTTTAAATGAAATTAAATTGGATTACGGCAAATTAACAGGTGCAGATATGATGCAAATTGATGAAGAGATGAAAGTGGAAGGTCATGCTGCAGGTTTTGATTCAATTTACAATCAAGAAGTTTTATTAAGATTAGCATCTAAGGCATCAGGAATCTTAATAGATGATTTAATTCGATTGGGATTAATTGATTTTGCAGAAGTTACATTCTCAGCACGAAATTTTTTCTTCCAATCCTAGGGCCAGAAGGTGGGGTTATAGAAGTAATGAACTTACTACTAGTTCTAGCTTCAAATTCTTTTACCTCTATAGAATATTGGGAAAAAAAGACCTTTCTAACTCTGAAAAGTTGGGGCGATTTAATGAACAAAAAAGGAGATGATAACGGTGGCTAGATCATATGAAATGACTTTAGAAATAAATGGTGCCGTTGATAGATCTCTTGGTAGTGCTTTTCAAAGGGCTAATACAAATATAAACGATTTAAGAAATCGGGCCAGAGAAGCACAACGTGAAATGAATCGGTTAGGACGTGAATTTAGACAAGGAAATATTCATCAATCCCAATATGCAGAAGGTACAGCTAGATTATCTCGTGAATTGAGGCAGTTAGAAGGTAGTCAAAGACGAATTACTGCCCTTAAAACAACTTTTGGAAATGGGATGAATACTGCCAAAACTGCAGCTGGATATGCAGCCGTTGGATCAGCGGTTGCTGCTACTGCAGTTGCGGTTTCTTCTCTGAATACTGCTGCTGATTTTGAAGCACAAATGGCCAAAGTTAGTGCAAAAACAGAAGCCACAAGAGCAGAAATAGCGGCTTTAAACAAAGAGGCCTTGCGTTTAGGTGCAACAACTAGTTTATCAGGTTCTGAAGTAGCTGTTGCAATGGATGAACTAGCAGCAAAAGGTTTTGATGCAACGAAAATCATTGCTGCCATGCCAGGTTTAATTGCAGCCACAGAAGCGTCTGGTGAAGATTTGGCCTTAGTTTCAGATGTTGTAACATCAGCTATTAATTCTTATGGGATGGAAGCAACAGAAGCTAGCAGAATTGCCGATGTAATGGCCATGAGTGCGAATAAGACAGCTGCAGGTGTAGGCGACTTAGGGTATTCATTTAAGTATGCGGCACCAGTTGCTAACACATTGGGTATTAAATTAGAAGAATTAGCAGCTGCTACAGGGTTGCTTGTTGACAAAGGGCTTGCGGGTGAACAAGCGGGTACTGCTTTACGTATGGCTTTAATCAGACTTTCTAAGCCACCTGCAGCAGCTGAAGCCGCGATGAAAGAGTTAAATATTACAGCAACAGATTCAAAAGACAACTTCAAAAATTTAACTACCCTTGCGAAAGATTGGGAAAAGGCTACAGCAAAACTAACTGATACTCAAAAAGTACAGTATGCTGCCACAATCTTTGGTGTAGAAGCATCCACAGCCATGTTAAGTCTATTTGAGTCTGGCCCAGAGAAAATTAAAGATATGACCAATGCTCTTGAAAATAGTGGAGGTGCTGCAGCAAAAGCAGCTGCCATTATGAAAGATAACTACGCAGGTGCGAAAGAGCAGATGTTTGGGGCGATTGAGTCAGCTCAAATTGCATTAGCCACTCCATCTTTAGAAGTATTGAAGGATACTTTTGATGGTGTTTCTAGCATGATTGAAAAAAACATGGGTGGTATTGAAAAAGCAGGTGAAGCAGCCGCTAGGATATTGAGAGATATTACTGCACCATTTAGTACAACCAAACCAATTAAACCAAAAATAGAACCAAACATGGATCCAGCTGATGCCCAAAAAATGATCAATGAGTACAACAAACAAATGCAGAAATATGAATTGTTTAATGATATGGGCTTTGGTGAAAAGGTTGAATACATGTTAGACACGGCCGTTGAAAAAGCTGAAGCATGGTTAGGTGGCTCAGGTGGCGAAGCGATGGGTAGAATTTTTACGCAATTAGGAACAATTGCAGGTAAAGCTTGGATTGCTGGAATAACTGGAGCAACAACTGGAGCCGTTTCCAGTGCATTAGAGGGCAATATGAGTGGAGCTTTGGGACTTGGTGCAGCTGCATGGATGATGGGCGGTGGAACACTTGTTAAAGGGGCTGTTGGAGCAGGTAGATGGGGTATGGATAAATTCAGAAATAGAAGGTCTGGGTCTGGATCTTCATCGGCTGCAACCGTAACACCACCAACTGGAACAACATCAGCAACTGCGACACCAACTGTGGGTCCACAACGAACAGGGACTATTACTCCCTATCGAGGAGCTACTACTGCTGTTCCGAATGCTACAACTTCAACAACAGCCACAGGACCTGCTCCAGCTGTAGGTCCACAACGGACTGGAGCTATTACACCTTATCGTGGGGCTGCCACTACAGTTGCGCCAAGTGCGACAACTGCAACAACAGCCGCAACTGCCACAACTGCCACAACTTCACGTGGAGCAAGTATAATGGGCAGATTAGGAAGTGCAGGTAAATTTATTGGCAAAGGATTTGCTCCAATTGGTCTCGCTATGGGAGCAATTGAAATCGCTAGGTCTAACGACAAAATCAAAACAGGTGCAGAGACTGCAGGCGGATGGGCTGGTGGTCTTGGTGGAGCTAAAGTTGGAGCGGCGATTGGGACTGCTATTGCGCCAGGTATCGGAACAGCGCTAGGTGGATTGATTGGTGGGGCAGCAGGATATTTTGGCGGTAAATGGCTTGGTGGAAAGACTGTAGATACAGTTAGAGGCGGAAGTGGTGAAGCAAGTAAGGCTTCGTCACCTTCTTCATCCAGCAAACAAGCGAGTTCAGAGGCTACAAAATCTATTGATACAACAAAGTTAAATGCTTCAATGACACAACTTTCGACTACTTTAGATGCTGCTAATACTTCATTTGCAACTATTAGTACATCAGTTACAAAGCTACAAACAAGCGCAAGTACAACTGCTGTAAATATGGATAATTTAACGATGTATTCTGGCCAAGTGAGCACTACTTTTGTAACATCATTTTTCTCATTAAAAACATCCACTGATCTTTCTACTTCGAATATGTCTACACTAGCATCAACCATTGGACAAGCAAGTGGTTGGATTAATTCAATACAGGGTATTCAATCAGCTGCTAATGCTGTAATAACAGCTTTTAACGGCCTAAAAGCTCGTATTGACAATGCACAGGTTCCAACTGGTGGAGGTGCAACATCAAGGAGGACGGCATATGAATAGTTATACTACTATCCAAGGTGAAACGTGGGACCTAATTGCATACAAGTTATGGGGGAGCGAATATTTGCTCCCTCTTTTGCTTGAGGCAAATCCACAGCATCGAAATATTATTATTTTTTCTGGAGATGTCGTTCTAAATGTTCCAACTGTCGATACAGCAATTTATACAGAGCGTCCTAGTTGGCTTGGTGAGGATGATGAGCTATGACAACGTATGCAAGACGAACAGGAATCCATGTAGTTTACAATAACAAGCAAATCACTGACATATTAGATGGCGATCTAGCAGATTGGACATATACTGATAATTTAAGTGGTGAAATAGACGATCTTCAACTTGTTGTGCAGGATGCTGATACTCATTGGTTGAAAGATTGGTTTCCATCAAAAGGATCGGTTTTGGACGTTGAAATAAAGCGATACTACTGGACAAGTGAGTTGGTAAAGACAAAGTTGGGAAGGTTCGAAGTGGATGAACTGAGTGGCGGTGGTCCACCTACTAAAATGACCATAAAAGCTTTAGCAGTCCCTGAAACTTCATCCATACGTGGTGAAGAAAAATCAAAAGCATGGGAGAAAGCAACGCTTAAACAGGTTATTGGGGATATTGCCAAGGCCAATCGATTGAAACTGTATTGGGAGACAAATGAAAATCCTAAAAAGGATCGTTATGAGCAAGAATCAGAAACAGATTTAGCCTTTTTACATCGTCTATGTAAAGAAGAGGGGTTATGTCTTAAATTATCAAATGGGGCTATTGTGGTTTTAGATGAAGCAGATTATGAGGCGAAACCTGCAGTTGATACGATTAGGCGAGTTAGTAAAGATACTTGTAAAGTACAGGTGCTTGATTGGAGTTTTAAGACCACTCTTTCTGGTATCTATAAAGCCTGTCGTGTACAGTCTCATAATGCAAAAAAGAAGAAAACAATTAAAGCGACATTTACACCACCAAAGGCTCCGAAGGTTGGCCGTACATTAGTAGTAAAAGAAGAGGTTAAATCTGTCGCAGAGGCTCAGAAACTTGCTAAAAAAAAGTTAAGAGAAGCAAATAAAGATGCCACGACTATTAGTCTTGTTATCATTAGTGAAATTCATATAGATGCTGGCATGACATTTAATTTAACCGATTTTGGACGATTGGATGGCAAATACATTGTATCTAGAGCGCAACATAATAAAAGTAAAATTACATTAGAATTACGGAGATGTTTGGAGGGGTATTAAATGCGGGTTCAAACTGGCGAAGTAACTTCGGTTGATCCGTCAAATGGCACAGCGCGTGTCAAGATGGAAGAGCAAGATGGCAAGGTATCAGCTCCATTAAGTATTCTGTATCGAGGTACACTAAAGAATAAAGATTATTGGATGCCGAAAATAGGAGAAGATGTTTTATGTATTTTCACTAAACAAAGCGAAGGTTTTATTATTGGTGCCTTTTATTCAGATGGAACAGTACCACCTCGAACAGATCCTGAAAAGCGATGTATTGAGTATGAGGACGGTAGCTATATTGAATACGATGCTAAAGCACATAAAATGTTTTTAAAGATTGAAGGTGAGTTGAACATAGAAACTAAAGGGACAGTAACAGTAAATGGACAACCGTTTACTCCTGGTGGTAACTCATCTTCAGAGTAAAGGAAGGTGTTGTCCGTGGCAAAGATAGGTAGTTTCGGAGATGTTATTTTCGAAGTATCACCAGAAAAAATACTCACTTTTAACGATCTAGAAATGAAAAGTAGTGCTAAGTGGGAAGAGCATTCTATTCACCGAAACAAAGCAAGGCTTGAATTTGATGGTCCTGGCCTTATTGATTTAAGTTACCGTATTTCATTGCGTGCTGAACATGGGACTAACCCAATGAAAGAGATTGCAAAACTTGAAAGGATGAAAAGTAAAGGTGAAGCTCATCTTTTCATCTTGGGTCAAAAGCCAATTGCACCTAACAAATTTGTCATTCTTGATAGTTCAGCAGGGTTAAAAAACATTGATCAAAAAGGGAATGTTCTTTCTGCAGAAGTAACGTTGTCCTTAAAAGAATACGATGGAAGTAAATCGCAAGTTAAAAAGACAACAACAAATACACAGCAAAAGGCTGCTACAAGTAATAAAAAATCCCTTGGCACTATCACAATTACGGTTAAATCGGTACATATCCGTAATGGACCAGGCGTTAATAATAAAGTGCTTGGTTATGCAATGGATGGCCAAAAACTGACTGTTTACGAAGAGAAGGATGGTTGGTACTCTCTTGGTGGTGGAAAATACATTACGGCAAGCAATTCATACTCGACGCTAAAGAAAGGGTGATAGCATGTATGAAGTAGAACCGATGAAAAATATTGATTTTGGAGCGACAGGTGTAGAGGAAGTTCTACAGAATGTCGCTTTTATTATGGCTACAGAAATTATGAGTTGCCCACTAGATCGTGAGATAGGTTGGGATAAGACGGTTATCGATAAACCGATTGATATTGCAAAGGCTAGGATAACAGCAAATCTAACTGAAGCTATTCACAAATTTGAACCAAGAGCAGTAATTGAAGCGATAGAAGTTACAGGGGATGGTTTGATGGGGAGTTTAAAACCGAAAGTGAAGGTGAGTGTGAATGAGTCGGTTTAATTTACCTGATGTATTTTTTTTAGAAAAAGCACCAGAGCAAATTGAAAGCGAAATATTATTTCACGTTAGGGAAAAAACTGGTCTCACACTACAACGTGCAGACCCACGACTTAAATTCATCCAGGCTTTTGCTGCATTTATTTCCATAGAACGAAACAAATTAGAGCATGGCTTGCGTCAGAATCGCTTATCTTATGCCGAAGATGACATACTTGATCACATGGGGGCAGAAATGTCCACAGAACGTTTACCAGCTAAGTATGCGATAACAACAATGGCCTTTGTGCTTGAAGAAGATCGAGTGGATACATTACCTATACCTGCAGGAACAAGATTCCAGGTAGGAGATATATACTTTGCTACAAACGAGGCGCAAGTTATCCCGCAAGGTGTGCATTTGTTTGCGGTAGATGCAACGTGTACGGAGCCAGGAGAAATAGGAAATGGATTTTTAGTTGGTGAAATATCTACTTTGGTAGAGCCTTTACCATATGTGAAAGCTGTTCAAAATACAACAATATCGAATGGTGGCGCAGATGAAGAAAGCGATGATGCTTATGCTGAAAGAATCCGTTTGGCGCCAGAAAGTTTTTCAGTTGCTGGCCCTGAAGGTGCTTACATTTATTGGACCAAAGCTGCTAGCCAAAATATTATTGATGTTCAAGTTGACTCTCCTGTGCCTGGTGAAGTGGTGGTGTACATTTTAATGGTTGATGGCAATTTACCAAGCGATGAAGATATAGCGTTAGTAGAAGCAAATTTAATGGATAAATACACACGGCCACTTACAGATAAAGTACGCGGTGCAGTACCAACAGTTATTGACTACACGGTAGAAGTTGAATATTGGATAGCAAACGAGAATTCTACTGTTTCCCCAATCATTGAAAAGCAAGTTAACCAAGCATTCAATGAGTATTTAGTTTGGCAACGTTCTAAGATGGGGCGAGATGTTGATTTTTCTGAACTGATAGCAAAACTAAAACAAAAAGGGGCAGCACGAGTTTCAGTCAATTCACCGATGTTTATTGAAGTAGGGCAGACAGAAGTAGCTAAAGAGATTACAACAAATATAACATTTAAAGGATTATCAAATGGCTAGTGAACTATTAAAATTGTTGCCCTATAGTTTGCGCCAAGATCCTGTACTCGTGGCCATTGCTGAAGCTGTAGAAATTCAACTTAACCAAGCTTACCAAGAAGCAGAGGATATTTATAATCTTGTTGACATCGATAAGATGCCAGAAGCCTTATTGGATCTCCTAGCCTATGAAAAGCACGTTGATTTTTATGAAGTTGGATTGCCTGTTGAGCAAAAAAGAGAGCTTGTAAAAGCATCAATAAAGTGGCACCGAAAGAAAGGGACTAGGGGTGCTATTGAAGATGTGGTGTCCATCATTTATAAAAATGCACAGGTCTTTGAATGGTTTGAATATGGTGGCGAAGAGTATCGATTTAAAATCGAAGTAGAAGAGCCGTTTATTGCTAACGAGGATATGAAACGTCTAAAAAGAATGGTTGAAGCCACAAAAAACAAACGTTCATGGCTGGAATATGTAGCTGTGAAAATGCAACAAACACAATATATCGAGCTTGAAGCTGCTACATCTTACTATCCTGTATATTTACCGATATGCGGAGAAATCCACTGTGCAGGGATGCCTGGGGTTGGACCTGATAGTTCGATTGAAATGAAAACAGAAAATTACTCATATCCAGTCTATTTGCCGATATGTGGTGAAATATTTGTTAGTGAGGTGATGGAAGAATGGTGACTCAGATTGTTATAGATCGTGTGTTGCAATTTTTAAAAGAGATGCCTAAAAAAGCTGTAGTTACTATCGATGAACAAGATTTAATTAAATCATTTCATTCGCAAGAGGTTGTAGAAAATACGGTAAAGACTTATGTTTTTTTAGAAGATGGGCATGGCCAAGTTACTACTACAAAGTTAGTTGATTCTCAGGGGATTGAATTAGATCGATATTCCACATCAATACAACCTAGTGAAGATGGTTTGATGATTGTATTTACGCTATCTGTTGCGTTGAAAGGAGATGTACAAGCGTGAGTTTAATAGTTTCAAACAACTATGAGTTATTAAACTGGGAAGATCGTATTTATAAGATAGGCGCTGATGAAAAATACATTCCCAAAAGGGACGAAAATGGTCAGATTATCTATAATAAATTAACTGGCTTGCCTGAATACGAAACTAAACAAACAGGTACTAGAATAAGTGCCAAGCGATTAAATCATATGGATGATGGTATCTATTCAGCCCATGATTATATTGTAGAGCTCAAAGCAACCATCAGACGTATGCAGATACAAATGGAACTTGATGGCCGTGTTCCAGGGAACAGTGGAACCTTTGCGGATACACTTGATGGCAGCTCAAATAAAATCACATTAGACAAAGCCTTAACGGATATTATTGAAGCTGTTATAGCTGGCACAACTACCTTAAAAGTGGCTAGTGTTGATGGTTTTAAACCATTTACGCAGGTCACTATTTTTGATGATGTAGCGAGCGAGGACGTTATAATCTCAGCAATTGGTGCAGATACAATCACAGTACAAGCTCTTAAAAATGCGTACAAAAAGGGAGCTAAAGTGGCTCGTAGTAATGTGGCGATCGATACCATAAATGTTGAAATGGGCGTTGGCAAGTGGCAAACATTTAATGTCGAACTAATGGAGGTGGTATAGAATGGCTTGGGAACTAGTAGATAGCAATAGTTTCAGTACCACGTATTCAACCGCGTTTAACTTAGTGAGAAATGGCGGATCTACAAGTTTTATTGTACTAACTACATCAGGACCGGAAAAAAGCATCACTCTAGATTTCCAAAAATACCGTTATCGACTTCGTGTGTTGATTTATGACCTTCAAGGTAGGGTAAAGTCAACAACACTGACTTATAAAGGGACAACATCTGCATATAAATCGGGGAATGATGTGACGTTTGATAAAAGCGATGATTTAAGTGGATTTTCCATAGTTACAGATACGAACGGTGGTCCTAACCTAACCTTCACGACAATCATTGAACGGATTTCCCTAGCAAACGGCAAACTAAAAGACCAAGCACCCGGAACGGTTATTAATTTCGCAGGCAGTCCATGGACGTTACTTGAACCGAGTACAGGGTATTTGTTTAAAAATACACATGTAGGCGAAATGAAATTCGATAATTCTAATCAAAATGTATTTGGTACGAGTAGCATACGCAGTTATTTAAATAACGAATATTACAACGCGTTGTCCGCGGCAGATAGATCATTGGTATTACAAAAAATATGGAACGCCGGTCTTCCGAACAAAGAATCTGAAGTGAAAGTAACTGCACGCGTTGGACTGTTATCTCATTCCGAGTGGACGAAATATTTTGCGGACACGATATTGTCAAAGCCTACAGAACCTTTTTGGACTCTTACACCGTCAACGAACAATTCTGTTTATCGTGTTGTGGCGTCTGGTCATTTATTAGCAGACTATTCCCCGGGACTGGCAGGAGTGTATGTAAGACCAGTGTTGTGTATTAACCCCGAGACCAATCTTATAAATGGAACAGTCGTCCATAACGCAACACCTACTATTACATTATCGTCACCAACCAACAATCAAACGTTATACGAAAACGACACATTTAACATCGCAGGCAATGCTCACGACACCGATGCAGATCAATCAGTCACAGTGTATTACCAAATTAACAACGAACCTCGTAAAGTGCTAACAACAAATCTGAGCCAGACACAAATATCACTATCGAAACAGTTAATTTTTAAAGGCTCAAAACTGTTTGATGGAGAGGTCGCTATTACAGAAGTTTTAGCTGATGGAGTAGCCCATACACTTAAAGTTTGGGCAATTGACAGCGAAGGTGGACAATCTACCACAGTAGAGCGTACATTTTATGTTATTCCTAACCGAGCACCATTGATTTCTGTTGATGCGGTAATAACTGCAGGAGTTGTCGATGCAGATAAATTTAAGGTCAGCGGTACGTCGTCTGATCAAGACGCAAACGCAAATGTTAAAGTAACAAGAAAAATTAACGGTGGAAATCCTGTTGAAATCTATAGTGGTCCAGGCGGTGCTTGGGAGTTCGATGTATCGCTTTCTCAACTGGTAGTTGGTGAAAATACAATTATTATTGAGGTAATTGACAATTATGGCGCTAAGACCAGCAAGACCATAAAACTTAAAAAGAATGAAGTGAAAACGCCTATTTTGCATGCTGTGGGGAGGTATAAAATTAAACCTCCTGCTGGATCTGCAAAGGGCGTTTTATTATTCATTGAAAGAGATGAAGAGCTTGATTTAAAAGTCGAATTATCAATGAAACTTGCAGGAGAGCAAGAGCAATATGAAACGCTCACTCCTAATAACACGGCTCCTCTGCCAAATGCGGTTGGTATTGTAGAGGATACGTTTTTCTATGAAGCGACTGAGCCGAAGGACAATATCATTCTCAAACTCTCCACAACACGTCCAGATGCAACGATTAATCATAAAATCCACTTAATATCGGGGGCGATTGAGTAATGGCTTTAGAATATAAACCGCGTGAATCTGATGGCTCTATGGGTGAAACAATAAAGGTTGGTAATGGTGAAACACCAGGAGAAACGATAGAAAGATTAGAAAAGGAAAAGCAATTACTTACAGCACAAAATAAAGTCCTTGGAGAGCGTATGGAATTCATGGAGGACCTTATTGCAGAAATTGCGATGAAGGTATATGAATGATGCGCTTTATAAAATGGGTTGTTTTGTACTTTAAAGGAGGTGAGATCATGATGGCAATGTTTTTCGCACAACGTGTAATCCTTGGTAAAACAGCATATAATGAAATACCTTCTACTTTACAACCAGGTGTTAAAGAAATTTTGGAGGATTCTGGACTCGGCTTTTTAACTGAATAAATTTTTTAATATGTTCCATAGCCTGTTAAATTTCAATACTTCTTTACCTATAATTAAAGTAGAAATCATTGAGAGAGGTGAAGAATGTGGAAACTAAACATCAGATAATTGTATTTGATCATGATCGGAACGCATACTGCATCTTTGATATTGGACTTTTGTCTTCTATAAAAGAGAGAGTAGAGTATTGGGAGAATAGGAGAGATAGAAATCTAGAAATAGTAATTCAAAGTAATGATAATCCATTGCCTAAGGGTTATGGAGATTATGATTACTTAAATAATCTAAGCTTTTGATTTTAAGAGTCCTTTATAGGGGCTCTTATTTTATTTAGTGAGGTGCTGACATGGACAGTCAAACAATAGCTTTAATCGGCATAATTTGTACCGTTTTAGGTGCATTCATTGGGTTTTTAACATTCAATCGAAGTCGTGATAAAGATGTGAAAAGTGAAGCATTTAAAAGCGCGGTAATCGAAACAAAGTTAGATAATATCAACCAATCAGTTAACTCAATTGCAGTAGATTTAAGGGCTAGTGAACAACGTTGGAACAATACAGATAAAGAAGTTGCACGTATTGATGAAAGTGTAAAATCTGCTCATAAAAGAATTGATACTTTGGAGGTAAAAAGAGATGAAAATTAACTGGAAAGTACGTCTTCAACATAAACAATTTTGGGTGTCATTAATTGCATTACTACTTGTGCTTGCGAATCAGATCGCAGGCATTTTTAATGTCGATATTACTATTTACAATGCACAAATTACAGCCATTTCGGAGACCGTATTAAGCATCTTGGGCCTACTTGGTATTATTATCGATCCGACTACCAAAGGTACTTCAGACAGCGAGCAAGCTTTGAATTATGACAAGCCAAAGGATGATAAATAATGATAATCAGACAGCATTTAGTATCTACAGCAGTTGCTATTAAAGTTACAGGAGGACGTAAAAACACTCGTAAAAAAATATGTATCCATGAGACAGACAATACCAACAAGGGTAGTGGAGCAGACAATCACGCTCGATTGCAAGCTAACGGTAATAGTCGCCAAGCAAGTTGGCACTGGACTGCGGATGATAAAGAAGCTATTCAATCATTTACACATGATTATCAATGTTGGGCAGCAGGTAGTACAAAGGGGAATAACGAAGCAATCCATATCGAGATGTGTGTGAATGCTGATGGGGACTATGTAAGGACTGTACAAAATACAGCATCACTAGTTGCAAAAATTCTTAAAGAAGAGAACCTAACAGTCAATGATGTAGTCCAGCATAACTTTTACAGTGGTAAAAATTGCCCTAGTAAGATGCGCTCCACAAGTGCACCTATTCCATGGGGCAGTTTTTTACAAATGGTTAAATCAAATATGCAACCTTCAACACCAAATAATATTGTAAAGGATGATGACACAATGCGATTTACTAATGAAACACTTAAAGCTGCAGTACGTGACTATTTAAAGCAAGCGGTGGACAAAAAGCTTATTGATAAATCACACCTAGATAAATTCGATGATGGTACACTAACTAATGGAGATTTAAAAGGCTTAGAAATTATCATTGCTCAACGTAGCGTTTAAAACAATGTCCCGTTACCTTAATTGGTAATGGGCTTTTTTTATTGGTAAAAATTTTATCTTGTCAAAATACAAACGTTTGTTCTAATATGTATACAAACAGATGTTCTTGTATAGAGTAATAAAAGGGGAAATACATTGTGCCAATAATAACTAACAACAATACACAACTGCTATTTGGAGTAGGAGATATTTCAATTCAAATTGGATATAAAAGATTTAAAAGCCCAGGAATTGTTCAATTCCTAGAAGTAGATCCATTACCTGTAGGTACATCTTTAAAAATTGGCACGAATGAAAAAGTAAAAATAGATGAGGCTCCAGTTACATTTATTTTTAATCAAGTGGAAAGCTTAGATGTCGTTATTAATCAGCTACTAAAATTACGTGAGGTTATGGGAGGAAATAGAGATGCGAGATCAATTAGTTAAAGCGATGCAACGTAATCAATTGGTAAATATGATGTATATGGCCAAAGGTGGTGCAGTCTCAAAAAGACGTATCAAGATTATCAAGATGGTTGGAGACACATTACAAGCTTATTGTTTTACCAAACAAGCAAAGCGTACTTTTTTAATCAGTAATATACTCGCTGTTAACCCCGTTTTCCGAAAAGAGCGTGATGTTGTATGAACTATGAAGACATGCCAGATAGACCAATCATTTGTATAGACATGAAAAGTTTTTACGCTAGCTGTATCGCCATGTTAGAAGGGTTGGATATACTGAAAGATCCAATTGCAATTGTCGGTAATTTTAGCCAACCAGGCAGTGTGGTGTTGGCTGCGTCCCCAGTCATGAAAGAACGATTTAAAATTAAAACAGGGAATCGACGTTATGAAATTCCTAAGCATCCAGATATTAAGCTGTTTGAACCTAAAATGGCTTTCTTTATTCAGATGTCGATGTCAATTACAAAGTTGATTTCGAACTATGTTCCTCCAGAGGCTATCCATGTTTATAGTGTGGATGAAAGCTTCGTTGATCTAACTGGCACCGAAAAATTGTGGGGCACAGCTGAAGAAACTGCCAAGGAAATTCAGCGAGCTATACTTGATCAATTTAACGTACCTTCAGCGGTTGGTATGGGTCCTAACATGCTTATTTCGAAATTAGCATTGGACATTTCGGCAAAGAAAACGGGCTTTGCTAGATGGACGTATGAAGACATTCCCGAAAAACTATGGCCTGTACGCCCTTTGTCAGAAATGTGGGGCATAGGTAAGCAGATGGAAGCTAACCTAAATAAGATGGGAATTCAAACGGTTGGTGGATTAGCAAATGCTGATTTAGATGAATTAGAAAAGCAGTTTGGCGTAATGGGCAATCAATTGTATCACCATGCATGGGGAATAGATCTGTCTAAACTAGGTGAACCTTTAGTCAAGAATCCATCACTAAGCTTTGGAAAAGGGCAAATGTTGATGCGGGACTATCACACTCGTAAGGAAATATCAGTAGTACTTTTAGAGATGTGCGAGGATGTGATGAAAAGAGCGAGGGATGCTGGATTTGTTGGCCGCACGATTAGCTTAGGTCTATCATACAGCCGTAATGCTATGACTAAAGGATTTCATCGTTCTAAAACAATATCTGCACCTACAAACGAGACACTTGAAATGTATAAAGTCTGCATTGAATTACTTGACGAACATTTTGCTGGAGAACCAGCACGCCAGTTATCTGTCCGTATTTCCAATTTAGATCGGGAGCACAGTATCCAATTAGATTTATTCGATGAGCGAAAGCCACAACGTCAACTTATTGGGCCAACGATGGATGCGATTCGTAATAAGTTTGGAGCAACTGCATTATTACGAGCAGTCTCATATACGAGTGCGGGTACAGCTATCAACCGTGATTCTTTGGTTGGCGGACATTTAGCATAGGAGTGATTTGATGATAAAAGACAGGGGCAATATCAAATGGGGAGCTATGATGATGCCTGAGCATCTGGACTTTCTAAAAGAATATAAAAATGATTTTACTGTACAACAAAGAGAATTGACTGAATGGGAATTGGAGGATATACAACAAACAATTGAGCAAGCTTATAATCAGCTACTGGAAGTAAAATTAGATGTATGGGCAGCAGGTAAAACAACACAATGGACTGGAATTATAAAATCAATTAATTTAAATACTAATGAACTCATACTTGATTCACTACTTAAAACAAAACACATTCCAATTCATAGCATTCAATCAGCTCACCTGGATGCTGATTATTATGATTAAAGCTGATGAGAGGCAATTGCTACACAAATATCTTTTGTTAGAATTAGCAGTCAAATCATTACAAGTTGACTACAATAAATTAGAACAATTTAAAATGAAAATTGTATTTTTGCCACTAATGGATTCTTTATTGAAAGAACTTCGACAAGAATATTTTGACCTCAAAGGACAACTATTCAAGCGACGTATACGTGTTGTAGGGTGGAAACGGGTAGATGATTACTTCAGCGACGTGCAAGTTGCCACTGCAGGTAATGATGTAATTCTTCGGTATGCTAATCAAGCGTTGAAAACGCAAGTCGAAAAGCTAATTGTTAGTTATGTCAAAAAGTGACCAGGACTTTATTTTGAGATCCTGGTTTTTATAATGTGAAAATCATTGGTATTATTGGTAACAAAAAGTATACTATTCTATAAAAGACTAGTCGACTTTAAAAATACATGGGAGCGATGAAATGATGGTTAAAGCTTTGAATTGTCCAAACTGTGCTGCAGTATTTAACCCAAGCGATAAGTCATGTGAATACTGTGGGAGTTACATCATCACCACTGATACGAAACAATTTACATATGATCTAAATGAATTTAAACCAACCTATAAAAAAATATTTTTTCATGAAATCGAGATGGGTGTGAATGAGCTACCGATACGCTCAGGCATGGCGAATATCTATTATAGTGCAACTAAATCAGATGGCGGACGTTTGCTATTAACAAATCAACGTCTTATCTTTTGCGCTCATGCTCTGAATATTAATCCTAATTTATATTGGGAAATTAGTTTGAAGGATGTAGATCGAGCTGAGCTTGGCTTAAATCTTCTTATCTCTCAAAGAATTAAGATTTTGACACGAAAGGTAATGAAACAACTTTTGTTGTTTATGGTGGAAAAACTTGGTTAGAGGAAATAGAACGTTATTTAAATTAAAAGAGATGACCAGGCGCTCGATTGAGTACCTGGTCTTTTTTTGCACTTGTAATTTTAATCCCACATCTCCATTACTTGCCCAAATGCTTTAACACCTTCATTCAAATATTCGATCTCACTACCATTGACCACAATATCAGCCATACCGAGTTGAGTGTTGTTAAAGTCTACATTTGAAGGTGTTACATTAAATTGAGCTACTTTAACATCATCCACACGAATTGCTAGGGTGACTGTACCAGTATTGATGACATCAGATTGTTGTAAGAAATAGAAAGCTTGATTTAGTGTATTAAGCGTACTCATACCTGGTTCGGAATCTGCAGAGTAGTCAATCCATACAAGTAAATTGTTTTGTGAAGCACGATTATCAATTACTTCAACAGACTTTGCGAATTTAAAGAAAGACGTATCAACAATATTGGTTGATTGTTGATTCTCGTTGGATTCATTTTTTTCGACTTCTGTTTCAGATTGTTCAGCGTTATTTTCTTTTGGTATCGGATATTCAATTTTTTGGTCGCCAGTAGGCTTGGGGTACTCTATTGTTTCGTTCTTAGGAATCGGCTTTTCAGCTTCTCCACAACCTGCTAGTCCAAGGCTTAATATTATTGCCGCACTAAAGATTAATTTCTTCATATGTAAATTCCTCCCTCTATATTTCCATTTTAAGAAAGAGAAATATAAATGTACATATAAAAAAACAGACAACCATGTTAGTTATCTGTTTTCGTATATTTCATCATCGCAGTAAACACAATATCCTTTTCCGTTCCTAATTGGAATGGGTGAACAACATAGTGAACATTGAATAGTTTTACTTTGGTCATTTAATTTTTTAACTAATTTTTTACTCCCGCATAATCGACATTTCGTAGCAGAACCAGTACAAATAGCTTTGCAATTATAGCATCGTTTTTTATCCACGTTATCACCGTCCTATAGGTATTTAGAGGATAGATAAAACAAAATATCGACAACCCTATTTAGTTATCTTTTTTTAGTCATATAATCAACGTATTTATCAATTGCTTCTAATAACCGTTCTCTGTCAACTAAATCCGCTGTCATGTCTTCCCATCTGTGAATTTTAATACCTGATGGTAAAGGTTCAATGTTGAAGAATGAGATTTCTATTGCATCTCTAAAGATATCAAAATGAATTTCTGAATTTGTTTCCAATTTGGGTTGTAATCCAAATTCTCTAAAATAATTTATTTGCTCATTTATATTACAATCAAAAATGGTCATTTTAATAAGATGAGAATTTAAATAGGGATAGTTTTTTATATAATCTTCTAAAAAATTAATGGTTTCTGTTTTAATCATGTTATTCTCCTTTTTTATATTTTTGTACCATCTTCTAATAAGAAACTACTTTCAAACTTCGCTCCGCATACTTTAGCTATTTCTTCTAATTCACTTACTTTAAAATCATCACGACGCATTTTGTTGGATAAGTTTTGTGATGATGTCCCCAATGCTTCAGCAACCTCTGTTACTGACTTTCCTGTTTTGATTAAAAGTATTTTTATTTCTTCGGTTTTACCCACTTTATCACCATCTTTCGTTTTATATTAATACTTTAATTATACACTTAAAAATTACAGTGTAAACTAATAAGTTGAAAATTAAATCATAAAGTGTTTACAAGGTAATTAAATTATGTATAATGTAACTATAAAGTTTCAAAAGTTATTCATGTGTTAATTGAAGATGGAGAAGAGGTGAAACACAAATGGCATTCGAATACCTAGCACAATACATAACATTCGATTCAGTAGGAGATATGGATAAGAGTGTGGAGGACCACATGGCGGCTCATTACTACGATTTAACGGAATCAGAACGTGCCATCGTTTTCAAACTTGCTAGTCATGCTTTGGAATATCCAGGAGCTTGCCACCTGAAAGCTGCCACAATTGCTGCAGCATTGGAGATCAGCACAAAGACGGTTTATCGAGCTATTTCAAAACTGGAATCATTGGGGATCGTTAAGAAAGAAACGACTGTAAAAAGCAAAGGTGGGCAAGGAGCAAGCATCTACATTATTTTGCCTTACAATGTCCCACCGTCAATGTCCAAGCGTGGAAATGCTGAAAAGCCTTGTGAGAGTAAGGACGAAGTGCAACAAACTGAAAACCAATCATCTAAATCTTTTAATCATTTATCTTATAAAACAAGCACTTTACAAGAAATATATAATAATGCTCACGCTGAAAAAGAAGCTCATAAGGAATACATGAATGAATACCAGGTGATGCTATTTGATTTCATGCACTCATTACCGTTATCAGACTCACTAAAAGATGAATTACATAAATGTGTTTTAGCTTCACAAGTAAATTCTGTGGTTGAATTTATAAAAGCTAAGAACGTGATTTTCAAAATTGCTATGGATATTAAAGAAGGTATTTTAACAGTCACAAGCACATTACGAGCCGTATTCACAGGAGCATATAACAAGGCTGTAGAGCGTTCAAGTATGAAGCTTAATAAATCATCATCTATAGAAGAAAAAGCAGATAGAGAGCGCCCAGTACCTTTCTATAATTGGCTGAATGAGCGTGATAGTCATCACCAATCAATTAGTAGACCGACTTTGGATAATTGGTTGGTATGGTGATTTTTATACCCACTTGTAACTCGATATGATGTCTAATGAAATAGGGTGTTTTTATTAAAAACATTATATAGAACTTATCCTAATAAAAATTAAAATGTGTAAAAAAAATATATAATGTATAATTAAGGGAATGGTAGAAAAAATATATGTTAGAGGTGTTCATAAATGAATAATATTAAACTAGATGACCCTAAATTATTTGGTAATTTAGCAGCTGAAGATGAAGACATAGACTTGTTAGATTCTTATTTTGTAGATAAATCTGTTTATGATTATTTTAGAAGTGAGGATAAATTATGGATTGTTAGAGCAAAAAAAGGTATGGGAAAGTCAGCACTTTTAAAAAAAGTTGCTTATGAAAAAGTTAATGCTAACCAAGATGATATAGTTATACAAATTAAAGGTTCAGATCTAATAAAAAATAATTTTCCTCAAACCTTGGATGTTCAACAATTAATTTATATTTGGCAGAGTGCCATTTGTAGTAGAATAACTGCTGAAATAGGGAAAAATTTATCTCTAGCTCTTACAGATGATACCATAACTATGGTAGAGAACTCAGAACTAGAAGGCTTTAAAGAAAAAAATATAATTGGTTGCCTAGTTGAAAGGTTAAAACGAAAGGTTGGAAAAATAGAGTTAGACAAACCTAAAATGGAAAATCCATTGGCTCTTCTAGAAAGATATCAACAGAAAAAAGATCGAAGGGTTTGGTTTTTTATTGATGATATTGATGCAACTTTTAATAATTCACAAGAAGAAACTAAACGATTATCAAGTTTTTTTACTGCATGTAGATATTTAATTCAAGAAGTTAATGGATTATTTATTAGAGCTTCTATTCGTACAGACGTATGGACTGTAATTGCTGATGAGGATGAGGCGCTAGATAAAGTAGATCAACCTCAATACATGATGGATTTAAGTTGGTCTGAAGATGAAGTTGAGAATATAATTGCAAATAGGATAAAAAGCTATATTATAGCCCATGTTAAAAATCATAACAAATATGGGTACATAAAAAATAATTTTGATGATCCTAGAAAAATTGAATATATTATGAATGAAATTTTCAAGCCAATATTGCCATGGGGAAAAGGTAAAAGAAAACCAGCTGTAGTTATATATACATTATCAAACAGAAGACCTAGATGGGCTATACACCTTTGCTCTTTCGCTGGCAAAGCTGCAATTAAGAAAGGGAAAGATAAAATTGGTATATATGAACTAAAAGCGAATTTAGAGGAATATGGAAAAAGGAGAATTACAGATATTGTTAGAGAACATCAACACCAAAGCCCGAATATCAGAGAGTTTATTAATATCTTTGCAAAAAAGCAAGTTCGATATACAACAGAAGAGTTATTAGATTTAATAAAAAATAATATTATTTCGAAAATGCAACCTTCTATTGAAGGTGTTATTGGAGACCCCAATGAAATGGATATAGCTTATTTTCTTTTTAGGATGGGGTTCATTACTGCTAGAGAAGAGTTAACAAATGATGAATATAAACATCATCATTTTGAAGATGATCACACTCTTCTTAACTCTCAAATTGATCCTGACAAAGGGTTCACTTGGGAGATACACCCTAGTTTTAGAGATGCTTTAAAAATATCTGATATTAAATCAAACCAAAAAATCGGGAAAGTTACCAATTTCTATAATGATAAAGGGTATGGATTCTTAGAAACAGAAAAGGAAAAGAGCATATTCGTTCATTATTCTGAAATAAATAAAAGAGGATATAAATCATTGAGTATGGGGGAAAATGTTAGTTTCACTATAATAAGTACTCCTAAAGGGTTACAAGCTAAAAATGTAAAGATATTAAATTGAAAATTTGAATTCTCTCATAAACTTTGTGTTCAGATACAAATAGGTTGACATTATGTGTAAAATAGTGCTAAACGAGTTATATGCTTGCATAGATAATAAAGTACTATAAAAAGAGGTTGGGACATAACTCGATTATATTGAAAAACAATAAAAATGTATATTATTTTTTTACTTCAAGTAGTTAAATACGCCTTCCTAAATCAAAAAAATGTTAGAACAATTATATCTTGGTCTAACATTTTTTCTTTTTGTCCCAGCCTCTAATTAATTTGTTTTACACGGGCAGTGGTGTTCCGCCACCAACCCAAATAGCTGTGATTTGCCCTAAAGCTGTTAAAGTTGCCGTTCCTTCACCAATGGCATTGCCGAACAAACTGCCAACAGAGCCAGCCAGAGAAATTCCTGAGAAGCCAGAACCATCTAATCCTGTAATAGCGCCAACAACTGCTAGCGTGACAACAGCTATTTCCTTTGTTAACGGAACGATTGCTGCAAGACCTACACCAAGATCATTGACAATACCGTGTGAGGTAGCGGGAAGGTGATCACCAAGAATCTGTGTAAAGCCAGCATCTCCAAGATAAAAGAAAGCAGCAATTGGAATTACGGGTCCAAAGACTTTAAAGCCAAATTGAAATCCTTGAATCAAATAACTTGTTGTTTTTTCTAGTCCTTCTGATTTATGAGCAACAACACTAAGCAGCAATAGAATAAAAACAGAAGTTCCCCCAATTAAAGCCGTAGCATCGCCACCTTGCAATTTAAAAACAGACATTGCAACAACATCCAGGATGAAAGCTATAGGAATAAGTACAGCAAAGAATCGTTTTTGCCCGATCGATAGTAAATTTTCCTCCATTGCTTGTGTACTATCTTCGTCTTCCTTGCTGGCAGTGTTTAAAAGTAAAGTGCCTCGTTTCATATCACGTCGTAAGAAAATATAAGCAACAATTGTCGTCACAACGCCCATTGTGATAACAAGTGGAATACTGGCTGAAACAACATCGCCAACAGGGATACCAGCAGCATCAGCCGTTAATTTTGGAGCCCCTTGAATGACAAAATCACTTGATAACGCAATACCATGCCCAAATAAGTTCATCGCCATGGCAACACCTAGTGCTGGGAGGCCCGCCCGAATCGCAACAGGTAAGAGCACCGCCCCTAACAGAGCCACTGCAGGTGATGGCCAGAAAAACCAAGAAATAAACATCATTAATAGTCCAATCGTCCAATAAGCTAGTGCTGGTGTTTTAATGATCTTTGTGAAAGGTGCAACCATAACCTCATTAATACCTGAAGACATCATGACTCGACTCATCGCCACGATAATCGAAATAATAAGAATCGTTGATAACAGCTCTGTTATGGCATAAATAAAGCTGTTAAACACACCACTTATGGACGAAGTAAAATCGCCAGTCGCAACAATCGCTAGCATAAAGATGCCTACTACACAAATGAGGGTGGTATCGCGACGTTTAACCATAAAACCGATGATGAGCACAATAAAAACAACGTAAATCCAATGGAGAGCTGTGAATTCAATCCCCATATGTTTCCCCCTCAATAATCTGATTCTATAGAATATGAAGAGAAAAAAAGATGGTGATGATTTCAAAAAAATTCTGGAAAATTAGTTGCAAACTTAAAGTAGGAGCTAATAACAAGTTTAGTTGAAAAGTAGAAAATGTCATTTCATTAAATCGTTATCCTTTAGTTTTAAGGGGAGATTATAGAATGTCTATTGGAATATTAGCTGTTGAGAATTTAGGTGTCATTTCGCAAATGCCCTTGGTAATCTAAATATGTGAAGTTTATTCTTTAACTCTAGTTTGAGATGGACTTGATCCAAATGATGCACCATGTGTTGGGACTTCGATTGTAGTATTAGTTGCTGTTTCACATAAGAAACAGAATGATTTAAATTAGTTGTTTAACTAATGGATTGCTTAGAGGAATAACAAGTACAAAAATAATCAAATTTTATTATTAAAATCCATGCTAAGTAAAAAGGATAAATCTATTTTAAATAATCATTTTTAAAAATGAAGTTTGTTTATGTAGATTTAAGATTTTAAATCAAGAATTACTCAATAATGGAAGTATTATTAAATTTAATGATTATTTAGAAATCAAATAAAAATACATTTCTAGATAATTTCGCAAAGTATATATACTGTAACAAGCAATTCTTAGTATTTATGACATAATACGTTATCTACCTGAACTCAGAACTGAAACATTACGGTCATGTCATTTGTCAAAAAAACAACGCTTTCAAATCAGGTTTTCTGAGAGTTTATTTTAGCTTTATTGTGTAAATATAAGGTTGAAAATGATGAATACATGTATTAATATGTATTTAAATGTAAATACAGGAAAATTAGTTTGGGGGTCATACTATGAAAAAATTTGTAAAGTTATTATTTACATCCTTTTTATGTTTGAGCATTTCCTTATCATTAATCACCTGTGTGTCTGCAAGTGAAAATGTAAATCTTGAAAAATCTATTAGTCCATATCAGGAAGTGCTGAATAAACTGACTAATGAATTTGGCGTAGAATTTTATATTAATCCAGAAAAAAAGGAACACTTTTATAACAATGTAGGAGATATGAGCACAGATGAATTAGAAAAATTACTAAGAGAACAATATAAAGAGTTCTTAGATAATTTTTATAATGATAAGCTATCTAATAGTGACTCTGCGGTTTCTCCATTATCTATTAGTGAAAATATTACTCAACTAGTTGCATTAAGCTATAATTCTTCAATGTACTTGAACTCAAATGTTTTTAGTGCATCAGGTAATCAAGGAACTTTCACTTATCAAAGTATAAAATCATATGGAACAACTTGGCCATCAAGTTTTACAGGTTATCATTGGGAAGTTGATAGTGCTTCACATAAATTAAGTAGTGATTTAAAAAGTTGTACAGTCTCTCTAAGAGGACATCCAGAAGATGCTAATGGTGTTGCACTTGCACTTTCTTTAACAGCATCAAATACATTCTATGCAAATTAGTTGGCTTATTGTTTAAAAATGAAAAAAATAAAAATGTGTTTATTATTAAATAATTCGGATATAAGTAAGGGGAAAGGAACAATAAAGGAGAGAAAAAGCATGAAGAAGATAATAAATATTACATTGATTTGTATCATGGTTTCTGTTTTTTGTTCAACTACTCATTATAATGCTGAGTCAACATATGACAATGATATTGAGTTATTACTCATACCTTACAATAAAATATTGATAAAACTTAGTAAAGAATATGGGATAGAAATGTATATTCCAGAAAAAAACAAAGAAAAGTTTTTAAATAGCATTCAAAATATGACACCTAAAGAATTTGAAAACCGACTAAGACAACAGTACAAGGAATCAAAGAAATATATTAATCAATCTAATGGAGAAAGCAACTTTTTTTATCCTCAACCAATCCCTAATGCAGAACAAGTTGTACCGGCAATTCCGTTAAATTAATAACTATAGCAAAGGTCAGGTGCATAAAGCCTGATCTTTTTTATTGCATATTTATACAGTTTTCTATTGTGGCTTTTTGGAAAGTTCGATGTATCTCTTAGGCTTTTAATCGAAGCAGTAAATGATAATACAACTTATTACTTCAAAAAAGGAAAATAAGTAAATCCTATTTAGAAGTTTATTGTAAAATTAGGCACTCTAAAATGAAATGCTTAGTGCTTTGGAACATTTGATCCACCTCTCTGCGAACAATCCCACTGTACTTCGCTCATCAGCTTAATAACACTTTCTTAGAATTTGATATTTCTTTTAAAAGATACTATAACCGAAACAAGATAATTGAAAGAAATGAATTTATAGATTAAAATACTTTTATAGATTATCGATAATCTATAATCCATAATATATAACACTTTTAGCTAATCACCCTATACACTGAACTATGTTAAAATAAAAGGATATAAATTTATTGGAGTGGTTTAATGGGGTTTGATGAAAATTCAATTTCAAAAAAAACAATTTCTGAGCAAATAGCGGAACGATTATTATTTCGCATATTTTCTGGTTATTATGAACAAGGTCAGCGCTTAATCGAAGCGGAAATTGCAAAGGAGTTACAAGTAAGTCATGCACCTGTCCGTGAGGCCCTTTATCTTTTACAAAAAGATGGTGTAGTTGAAAAAGTACAACATAAAGGTGTAAGAGTAAAGATTATAACGGATCAGGAATTAAAGGATTATTTGGAAGCGCTTTATCATCTATTGGATATTGCACTTACCGAGTGTGAATCTAAATGGACTGCCGATTTGCAAAATGAACTATTACTTCGTTTTGAAGCGATGAAACAAAGAAAGTCTGCTGAAAATATTTATGAATATGTTGTTTCGTTTGCTCACTTGCTACAATTGTTTTTTGATGTTACAGGAAATATTGCCATGCTACGATTCTTTAAAGAAACAATATTTGTTACAAATGTAGCTGCACAAACAAAATGGAAAATGAATCTAGTTGAATCCTACCATATGTCCATCAATACATTTATCAAGTGTATAGAAGTGTCGGATTTTGAAAATGCACGAATGGCTATTAAGGATGTTATTTTATGGTACCAATTTAAATAATTTTTGGGGGTAACATAAATGAAAGCTGCAGTTTGGCATGGTGTGAAAGATATTAGAGTCGAAGAGGTTGAATTACGAGCTTTAAGAGAAGAAGAAGTGAAAGTAAAAGTAGCATGGGCTGGTATTTGTGGAAGTGACTTACATGAATACGAAGAGGGTCCGGTTTTCGTACCAGTTGATGTAAAAGCTGAATTAACAGGTGAAGTTGCCCCACTTACAATGGGACATGAATTTGCTGGTATCATCGAAGAAGTTGGCTCTAAGGTTACTGACTTTAAGGCAGGGGACCGAGTTGTCATCAATCCTACACTAACGTATAGAAATAAACATGAAGATGTCGATCGTTATGATGGATTTAACTTCATTGGCTTACATGGAAACGGTGGATTTGCGGATTATGTTAATGTCCCTGTAACAAATGTACACCGTTTAGCAGATAACTTAACATTACAAGATGGTGCACTGGTAGAACCAATGGCTGTTGCTGTACAAGCTGTCAAAGATGCTGGGGTTACATTAGGGGATTCTGTTGCTGTATTTGGGGCTGGACCAATTGGATTATTAACAGTAATCGCTGCAAAAGCATCTGGTGCTAGTAAAGTTATCGTATTAGATTTATCGGATGATCGATTAGAAAAGGCAAAAGAATTAGGTGCAACCCACGCTATTAACTCAGGTAAAGAAAATCCTGTACAAGCTGTTCGCGCGATTGTTGCAGATGGGGTTGATGTATCCTTTGAAGTGGCGGGAGTTGCTCCTACATTTAAACAAGCAATTGATGTAACAAAACCTCGTGGAAACATGATGATTGTTTCGATTTTTGCAAGACCAATCGAATGGAATCCAATGCAACTTACAAACACAGGTGTTAATGTATTATCATCCATTGTTTATACACCGTCCATTTTCCAAAGAACAATTGATGCAATGAGCGCTGGTCAACTAAATCCACAAGGGATCATCACAAGTCAAATTGAACTAGATGAGATTGTTGAAAAAGGATTCAAAACGTTAACAAATGACAAAACACAATCTAAGATTTTAGTCGAGATAAGTGGAGAAAATTAATAAAATTGACAGGAGTATGGCTTATGACAGCCATGCTCTTTTTTATAGTCTGGAGGAGCATGGAGCTTAAGAAAAAATGACAAAAGGAATCGAGAATGAACTTCTCGACTCTTTCAGTAATATAACCTACTCTCTTTCTCTTGCTCTCTGTGTGTCTCTAATATTCTTTTGAACCGTGATGGATGCAAATAAACTAAGAACAAATGACATACCATAAAACCCTTTTTCGCTTAAAACAATACTGCCAGCATTATATAACCCAATGCCCATTAATGAAATAGATACAATAAGTGCAACCCAACTAATACCATAATAAATATTCGTGACGGGTATTCCTTCTTCTTTATCTCTTACTGCTTTTTGTAAAGATATTGCTGAATAGAGTCCAAATACTAAAACAGCTAAGTAATATCCTTTCTCGTTTAGTTGCATCGTTGCATTAAACAAGCCTATAAAATAAGCAGTAACACCTACTAACAATGCAGCCCAGGAAGCACCTTTGAAAGCAGTAGTAGGTTCTCCCTCTTTTCTTTCTACTTTGATTTTCGGATCAGGCTGTTTTCCCTTATCTAATGAGTTCTCATTTTGATCAGACAATGAATCGTTCTCCTCCTTCTATCACTGTATAAAAACATTCTATCATTCTACAGGGATGTTATGAGAATAGAAATTTCTCTAAATCGCGCTTTTTAATAATAAAATAACTTTTCTTAAAGGAGGGCTTTAAATTGGGCCACTATTTCGCGGGAATATGAGAGTCAATGTGGCTTCATCAAATCTGAAGGCACTCTTATCATTCCTTGGTACATTTGTGCTCTTCACCTAGAACAATCTTTTGCTGTCCTTCGTTGCAATTATTTTGTAGAGATATGAGCTAGATGTATAACTTTTTTTCATATTATTCAAATTGACAGCTGAATATGTTAGTGGAGGTGGTAGCGTATTATTGCTGTGTCCACTGCTTTTTTCGATTCATGGCAGCTCTGAACGAAATAATTGAAATGGTTGATAAAGCTGTGAAAACCACCGTTTATAGATGAAATTAAATTGCTAGTCCGATCACTTAGAAACCGATTGCGCCACTGCAACCAACCTTTGTACCCCTTCTCTTAGCTGTTTTTCATTTGCATAAGAATAGCTCAAACGTATCCAGGAAGATAGTTGTTTTAATGGATCACAAATTTGACCTGGCACAAAGGATATCGATTGTTCGATACTTTTGGATAATAATAATTCAGTTGGAAGTTTATCGGGGAGCTGCACCCATAAATTCAGACCGCCTTTTGGGCTGATCCATCGCCAACCTGTTACTGCTAACTCTTCCTCCATGATTTCTTTTCGGATCTGTAAAGCAATCCGAATTTTCTCCAAGTGCTGCTGCAACCTTAGTGAGGAAAAGTAATGGAGAAAAATTTTTTGATTGAGAAGTGGTGAGCCATTATCAGCTAACGATTTTTCTGTTAGTAGTGAGTTCATTAATGATGATGGACAAATAACAGTCGCTATTCTCAAACCAGGAGAGATATATTTGCAAAAACTTCGGATATAAATGACTGTCCCAGCACTATCATATGTGTAAATTGGTGGTGGCGGGGCTTCATCAAAATAGATGTCGTGATAGGCATCGTCTTCTATTAATAAAAATCGATAGTGTTCAGCTAATTCTACTAATCTTTTACGCTGCTCTACAGGAACAGTATAACCTGTTGGGTTATGGAATGTGGGGTTGAGATAAAATAGGCGTGGCTTATATTGCTTAATATAGTATTCAACCTGTTCTAAATCGTAGCCCTCAGGATGGATATCAATCGTTACAATCTGTGCCCCCTGTGCTCTAAAAATATCAATCGCTGCACTATAGCTTGGACGTTCAAATAAAACGACGTCTCTTGGCTTAATAAAAGCTTGAGCGATTAAGTGAATGGCTTGCTGTGAGCCAGACGTTATTAACAGATCATCTGCACTGAGATGAGTTTTATATTGGTTGATAAAATACTGAGTGAGTGTTTCACGCAACTCTAAATCACCTTGTACAGTTGAGTAGGTTGCCAGTACTTTGGGATGAAGGTCAAACACTTCCTTCACGTAATCTGAAAAATAATGATTAGGCAAAAGATTGGGATCAATCAATGCCTGAGAAAAATGATAGGAAACAGATGGTTGATGGATTTCGGATAAATGATTTTTTTTTACGTATGCTGAAACAATGGGGTTGTCCTGATCTAGATATTCAAGGTTTTTCGTTACATTTGATTGGACAAAATAGCCTGCTTTATCTTTTACATAAACTTTGTCATGCTGTTTCAGTAATTGATAAGCCTTTAATACCGTTAGTCGATGAACATTCATTTCAGATGCTAATTGCCGAACGGAGGGAAGCTTTTCATGTTCTTTCCATTCTTTACGCTCTATTCGGTGCAGTACATCATCATAGACTTTCTTAAAAAGATAATCTTCATTTTGAATTGCTTTGCCCACATCGATTCCTCCTATTCAAAACGATTGTACCACGAACCTATCTAATCTGTTCTATCCTTTTCAATCTGTTCTATCCTCCTTCCTTTATGCTAGAAAAAGAGGAGGAGTTTGATATGGTAATGATTAATTATTTCTTTATGTGTTTGATTTTTGGGACAACATTTTTAGCGATTAAAATTGGTGTAGATGCAGGAGTGCCTCCGTTTTTATCAGCTGGCCTTCGATTTTTCATTGCTGGTTTGTTACTATTTAGTTTTATGGTTTGGAGAGAAAAAACGACAATCCGGTTATTATTTCGGAAAGAGATGCTTTTTACAGGAGTGGGCTTAACCTTTGGGACGTTTGCCACGTTATACTGGGCAGAACAGTATGTGACATCTGGAATCGCAGCTATCTTATCTGCTACAGGTCCGATGATGATCATCGTTATTCAGACATTCCTTTTGAAGCAAAAAGGAAATCGGAAATCATTCATTGGTTGTGTCGTCGGAGTTATTGGTGTCACGTTCTTGCTCTTACCTAGTTTTTCAATTGAGATTAGTCCCCTCTGGATGGTTGGATGTTTCGCCATTCTATTAGGTGAAGTTTTTTACGCATCTGGAACGATTTATACGAAGCATGTCATCCGAAAATTTGAAACGACATCCCCGATTGCTTTAAATGCAGCACAAATGATGCATGGAGGGATTTTATTAATCATTTTGTCACTTTTTACCGAGAACATTCAGCTTCATTATCTTTTAAGCCCAGCTTCAATTGGCTCTCTTTTTTATTTAATTATTTTTGGTTCAATGATCGGCCATAGTATTTATTATTGGCTTGTTTCACGGACAAATCCTGTTTTTCCTTCTACATGGCTATATATATCACCAGTCATTGCTGTTATATTAGGTGGTACCTTCTATCATGAATATATTTCGTGGCTAACAGGCATAGGTACTCTGACAATTATTGTGGGAACGATTCTAGTCAATTTCGAAACATTGAGAGAGTTCCTTTGGCGTAAGAGGACTGTTCTTCGTGATGTAAAAAATTAACATATTATTGGATGATAAAATCTACTTATAAAGGGGAAGAAAATTATGAAAGTTACTAAGGGAGTAGAGATTCTGGAGCTTGATTTTAATGAAGCCATTATTCATCCAACTCTTATATGGGATCAGGAGATGGCTGTTTTAATTGACACTGGATGCTCAGGTCAAATGGAAGATTTATGCATAGCAATGGAGAAGGTAGGCGTGTCGTTCGATCAACTAAAAGTTGTGATTTTGACACATCAGGATATAGATCATATAGGCAGTCTCCCTGAGATATTACAAAATTGCGGAGGTAATATAAAAGTTTATGCGCACGAATTAGATAAGCCCTATATTCAGGGGGAATTACCACTTTTGAAAGATGGGCACATAGCGAACCCACCTATGGGGAAAGTGGATGAGACCTTGAAAGACGGTCAAGAATTACCATATTGTGGGGGGATACGAGTTATCCATACGCCAGGACATACGCCTGGCCATATTAGTTTATATTTGAAGCAAAGTAAAATGCTTGTTGCTGGCGATTCAATGTATAGCGTAAACGGAGCACTGGGGGGAATACATGCTCCAACCACTTTGGATATAGAGGTTGCTCAACAATCTTTAAAGAAATATGTAGACCTAGACATTGAATCCGTGATTTGTTACCACGGAGGATTATGTAAGGTAGATATAAAAGAGCAGATTCAAAAGCTTTGAATCTTACAAGGTTCCTTGGTACGCCAAGTGCTGGGAGGCTCGCTCGAATCGTAACAGTACTCACAGGTTTGTAAAACATCTGTTTAATTGTTAGCCAGCTCATGTTATAATGAGGCGCTTAAGATCTTTTTTATAACGGATGCCAAGAAAAGCCTCCGCAGAACGATCAAATATGGAGGTGTAAGAGAATGAATAAACGTTGGACGATTGGTGAAATTCAGAAATTTGTTGAGAACAATTCAGAAAGTAAGTTGTTAACGACGGAATATCATGGTTTTTCTCAAAAGTTACTATTTAAATGTGCATGTGGTAGTAACTTTGAAAAAACATTTACGAAATTTAAAAATAAAAATCAACGAAAATGTGATGTATGCCAACCACCAAAAGAGTCACGCTAAACGCATTGCCGATTTTTATTAAAGAGAAATTAAGATTCTTTTGATGCTGCTTTGTACCCTTAAAGCTGTATCAAAAGAATCTTTTTTATTCAAGCAAATCTTTTAATTGTTGACTATCTATGTTCTTAGTTAACTGTAAAAATTATGTTAGTAGTCTTCTAGGACAGGAGGAGTCGAATTCCTTGTTTCGATATTATTAATTTATGTCTCTTTATTAGGCTACTCCTTGTTCTAATAACCATTTAAATAATTTTTGCACGAATTTAGAATCTGTAGTATGACTCCTAGTTCATAGCACGTGCAAGTACTTGTTAAGTAGCAACATAACTCGTCCTATCAAAAATAAAATTTAATAAAAAACACTGTATTACTAAATTTTTCAATATAAAATTCTTTTTGAAAACATCAAAAGCCGATTTAGTTTGTAGCAATTTCTAGAAGCCTACCTAAAAATGTGTAGTTTTTTCATGAAAACGAATTTGTTTCTTCTCTTTTTGTATTATGAACATTTGAGGGAAGAAAACTCCAAATAAAATACAAAGAATCCCAATCCATTGTAAAGGCGATACGACTTCATGGACAAGTGTAATTGAAGCAATAACTGCTGTAGGGAGTTCGACAGCTCCTAAAATTGTACCTAAACCCGTCCCAACCTTTGGTACACCAATTGAAAAACAAATGACTGGTATAACAACACCAAAGAAACCTAAAATTAAAGCATATTTCCATAATCCAGCCTGCAGTGTACCATCAATCAAGTATGTTGGGGGAAAAGTTAAGCAAACAAAAAGGGTTGCACTTGTTGTCATCAGAAAGCTTTTTGAGTAAATTGGAACATCAGTAGATACACGTCCACTTGCAAATATATACATGGAAAAAGTTATAGCTGCTAGTAACCCAAAGATGATTCCTTTTGTTGATAATTCTTGTCCTATTCCATCAAATACACCCCCAGCAAATACCGTTCCTACAAATAAGATGGCAATGGACAATACTTTGTCGCGGCTTGGCAAGGTTTTATTAGCAATTGCTTCCATTAGGACACCCATCCAAGTGAATTGAAATAACAATACAATTGCAATTGATGCAGGTAGTTCTTTTACAGAAAGCCCATAAAAAATACTAGTTAAACTCATTGTTATCCCAACTGCTAACAATGATAATATATTTTTTAAGGATACTTTATGACGAGAAAAGGTAACAACGAGTAATAATAGTCCAAACCAGCCAAATATATATTGTCCACCTAAAAGTTCAGGAAAAGAAAATCCATCTAAAAATCCAATTTTAAGTATGGAAGATAGGACCCCATAGCTACAGGCACCCAATAAAACCACTAAAGAAAACTTTAATTTATTCAAAAAATCCCTCCAAAAAATAAAAATCCCGTCGTCTATTTATAGACGACGGGCGAATGAAACAGAGAAAAAACTCTACAAAATTCCGCCACTCACAAATTTGTGTGAGTTTGCGTATCAAATTATAAATATTGTATACAAAAGTTTTCTAGAAATCAACAGCTATTTTTAATACATGCAATCTTTAAGTTTAGTAATATAACGTTGGTATTTATAAATTGAAAGAAGTAAAACCATTTTAGTTATAAATTCAATAAAGAAGGCAAAGACAATATAAGAATTTCTTAGAAACTCATAAGCATAATGTTAAAAATGAATACCCATCTTAACTCTGTATAAAGATATAAATCTACCTGTGAAATATCGTAACTTTTTGTTATTTTGTGATCAACTGGGTTGGATTATTCATGAAATAGTGGATAAAAGCCAAACCCTTGATATATCTGGGTTTGGCTTTTTTGTCATTTTTAAAATTAGACTTTCTTCTACTGGGGAATTCATTATTAACAAAAAAAAGATTGTAAAATAACAATCAGTGATATATATTGGAGATTATGATTTTTTTCGACATCTCAAAATCATAAACAACATTTCATTTATATACAAGTTTTGAGAGGGAAGTGAATAATCAAGATGTATCTTTATCCCCTATTAGTAGTGATTGCAGCTAGTAGTTTTGGTATCGTTTCAACTATTATAAAACTGGCAATGCGTAGTGGTTTTTCTGTCTCCGAGGCAGTTACAAGTCAGTTTTTTATCGGCTTTTGTATAGCAGTATGTATCTTCTTACTTACAAATAGATCGAAATTTAGCTTTAAAGGCGTTAAAATCCTTGTATTTGCAGGCGTTTTAACAGGGTTAACAAATATTTTATATGGTCATTCTTTGAACTTTTTGCCTGCTTCCTTGGCGGTTGTACTACTGTTTCAATTTACATGGATTGGCATGTTGATATCTTGTATCACAAAACGACAATTCCCAAGCAGAATTGAATTCATCTCTTTAATTATATTGGTAGCTGGAACCATACCAGCTGCTGGCATAATTGATGTAGATTTATCTCAAATACCTTTTCAAGGGTGGTTATGGGGGTTAGCGGCTGCTCTTTGTTATTCCTTATTTTTATATGTGAACGGAAAGGCAACTGCAAGTATGACAACTTCTAACCGTTTAGTATTGGTTTCTTTCTTTGCTTTCACGATTACGGCGGTTTTTCAGTCTCCAGAAATTATTTGGAATGGTACTTTGTTTAACGAAGGACTTTGGATTTACGGATTGGCATTAGGGTTATTCGGCATGATTATACCGGTTTTCTTATTCACGATTGCAGTTCCTAAAGTTGGATTAGGTATGTCATCCATATTGAGTGCTGTTGAATTGCCAATCGCGGTGATGGTATCAGTTATCCTACTAAGCGAAACGGTTACAACTTTGCAAATAGCAGGTATCGTAACGATCGTTATCGGTATAAGTTTACCAACATTACTAGAAAAAGATGGATTGTTAAGAAACGTCAAAACTAAATACAAAAAATCCAGTAAAGAAGTAGCAAAAGGATCTTCGATTTGAAGATCCTTCAGAGTGAAGACAAACACATTGTTCAATTAAAAAATGTGTTTGTTTTTTTATCTATTTCTCTATTTTTGAATTAAAACACCGAAATAGGCAAAAAAATAGAGTCCTTTTGGTCTCTTAATTTCAGGATGTTTGCTAAGTTTTTTATATTTAGACAAGCAAAAGTAAGACCCATTTTCATGTGCATTTTTTCTTTACCAATCATCTTCGAATAGTGAAGACCAGAAATTAATCAGATACTTTGTCTACAGTCTGAGGTTGAGAGATTTTATTCGGTGTTTTTTTATTTTCACTCCATATTTTCTACATTTAAATACTTAGTTTCACAGTAGTAGCCTTTGCCGCCAACATAAACTTTTTCTATTTTATGGTTGCTATTGGTTGCTAATTTAACTAATATTTCGGAAGGCGAGAGTAAAGAATAGCCTTGTTCAAATACATAGACTTCTTTTTGCAAGTTGTGCTGTTCATAAAGGTAGCAAGCTAATGCACCGTTTGAAGTTCCAGTCGCTGCTTCTTCATTGATGTCGTATAGTGGAGCAAAATTTCTGCATATTATTCGATCATCATTAAAAGTATATAGATGCATCCCGACAACATGATAATCCTTGCTGATTTCTTTAATGTTTTCAAAATTAGGTTGCAGTGCATGTAGTTGTGTTTCACTTGTTATAGGAATTAAAATATCTTTTAAGCCCGTGGAGACAATTTGAATCGGGTATTTATTGTCTATAGCTTTAATGTCAATACAGTCGATAAACTTGTTTGGAGATACAACATCATAAAATTTCGGTTTGTTTTGTTCCATGAATATGATGTCATCTTTTATGGTAATAGTAAGAACACCGCTGTTTGTTTCAATCGTATAGCGATCCTTAAAAAGTTTATTTAAATGCATCAGTATCGTGAAAGAGCCAATTGTGGCATGACCACATAAATCAACTTCCTCTTTTGGTGTAAAATACTCAAATTTATAATCAGCTATTTCAGATTCTGATATAAATGCGGTTTCTGCATAGCCCAGTTGTTTGGCTATTGCCATTTTTTGAGTAGTGGTCAATGTATTCTCAATAAATACTACTCCTGCTTTATTTCCGCCTTTATGATCCTTGCTAAATGCACTTGCAACATAAACGGATATTTTCATAAGACACCTTCCTTCCTCACGTATAGAAAATTGTAGCATAGAAAGCATGACGTATAAATGTTGTTGGATAAATTCGCTATAAAGCAAGAGATAAACTATTTTTTAGCATCTGAACTCTCCAAAAATAGTTTGTCTACAGTCTGAAGGGTCTTCGATTTGAAGATCCTTTCTGTAATTAATCATGTCGTAATATTTTTTTGTTCATACTCCGTTCATATTGTTGTCATAGGTAGTACACCTTCATTGTATAAGCTATCCTTAACGATTTGCGAAAATAGCCAGGATACACTGATATGGAGAAGAGATAACGAAAGGGAGGTGTGGTACGAGAACAAAGGAGAAAACGGCTATCGCTTGCCGTTCTAAACCCTCGTGCCAATATAATGAAAAAAACGATCACCATTATAAGTAAAATAATAGTGGGTTTAGTTATAGCCATATTACTTTTTTTAGCAATTGTCTTTCTTGTTAATATTGTCTGCAGCAAGATGGAGCAAGGAAAACTAGAAACTTATGGTCAGTCTGTAACCGTAGATGGGAAAAAAATGAATGTCTTCATTCAGGGAGAAGGCGAAGAAACCGTCGTCCTCTTACCTGGTTATGGAACAGCGGCACCAGCACTTGATTTTAAATTATTAGTAGATGAATTATCTCCTTTTTACAAGGTTGTTGTTATTGAGCCTTTTGGATATGGATTAAGTGATCTAACTGAAAAAGAACGAAGCACAGAGAATATTGTCAGTGAAATACATGAAGCTTTACAGCGACTTCATATTGAGCGTTATATTCTAATGGGCCACTCCATTTCAGGCCTTTATGGATTGGATTATGTGAACAAATATCCAAACGAAGTGAGTGCATTTGTCGGGCTCGATAGTAGTGTTCCAACGATAAGCGAGAAAAAGATTGAGTCTTCAATAATAACTACTTTAAAACTACTTAAAAAATCAGGTTTAGCTAGATTGCAAGTGAAGCTAAGTGATGACCCATATGCCGTACTACCATATGAGGAAAAAACAAAAGAACAAATGAAAATTCTTAAGCATAAAAACATGTATAATACTAGCCAATTAAATGAAGCTGAAACGATGTTTGCAAATTTTAAAGCAGCTGAAAATTTATCATTTCCTAAAAATATTCCAGTTATTTTCTTTATACAAGCGAATCATCCAGTAACGGATAGGTGGATACCAGAGCATAAAAAACAAATAGAAGATTCTGTACATGGAAAAGTGATGACATTTGAAGGGGATCATTATTTATATCGTACTAAAGCAAAAGAAATCGTTGAAAACTTTAGAGAATTTATGAAAGAGGAAAAGTGAATGTACTGAGAAAGATTTTTCATTTCTAAATTGCTTAGTAGTGAAGTATTTTGTGTGTAAGAGCAGCAAGTATATTATTTTGACCCCAATTATATGCTAGTCTCGAAACAAATAACCAGGCGCTCAAATGAGAACCTGGTCTTTTTTTAACTTTTTGATGTATTTATAAATATAACTATCTATGTCTAGATCTCTGACCGGAAGTTGTTACCCAGCTTGCTACCCAGACCAAAATAATGACGAAAATTATAAATTAGGGGACTCCATTTATTTGGATCAATATGATTTTCTTCTATAATTATATCCTCATGGGCATGTACATGTATCGTTTGTGTTTCGACGATTGCAAAACTAGGCGCATAATCTGGGATACGAATATGTTTTACCTTTGCTTCGATTTGAATTGGACACTCCATAATTCGAGTAGGAATAACCGTTGTAGACCCAATTGGTGTTAAACCACTAATATCAAATTTCTCTTTTCTATATGTAAAGCCAATCTGTTTCTTAAAATCTGGGACTGGATTTTTTCCTGTGTAAGGAGCTAACTGTTCCACGTTCTCCCATAGTGAGGGGTCAGGAATATTCAGGACACATTCAGGATGTCGTTCTAAATTTTCAATTGCTTTTCCACCGAGGCCAATACCTAAGACAATACAGTCTCCTAATGCCCAAGAAGAAGATAAAGGGCTAATATTCACTGTTCCATCCTCATTTAATGTACTCAGTAAAATTACAGGAAATCCATAATATAATATTTTAGGATTTATCATTTTTGTATTTGGCATTTGTTTCATTATTTTCATTTTTAGTTCCTCCCGCAAAATGTTTTCACTGTCAGAACCCATTGTAAAATATAAACATTTCGACGAGCATCGAAGTGTGGAATACAAAAAAGGGCCAATACAATTTTAATGTAGTGGTCCCATGTTGTTGCAAAAAGATGATGTCAACGGCAGAAAAAGCAACTTTGCAAGGTGAGAGGTTGATTTCCGTTCCGCCAGCGTCCTTTCCAGGGGGCGTTCGATGAGCCTCTCCACTCCAATCAAGCATTCTGCAAAGTGTATTTACTTTTTTTCATAGTAGCATAGCGATTAAATCGCCCATTATCTATATTCTTAGAGGGGATAAGCTCTTATTTTCAATGTGGAGAAGTAATGCGTGACAACACCTCTCCATAAAGAGTCGTGAACACCTTCACTTTATTTGAAAACCTTTGCTAAAAAGGTAACACTTTTGTGGGTTGGAGTGGAGGGCTACTTGACTCCCGTGGGATAGCGAAACAGGCGAGCCCCTACACGGAGCGGTAGCGGAGGAAGCGGCTCGGCGCTCGCCCACAGGAAAGCAAGTAGCCTGCAACGGAAACCATTTTCACCTTTCACAAAAATTCTATTGATGGTTTTGTTTCTACAATATGAAGGGACCACTCCAACTTAACAGTAGTGGTCCCTTGTGTTTTTTATCTTAATGATAAGCCGATAGGAATGCAAAGTGGTGTATAGTCTACAGGATTTTCAATAATACAGCAATCTAATCCAAATACATCCTTAATCATGCTCTTGGTAAATACTTTTTCAGGCGATCCTTCTTGATAAATTTTGCCCTTAACAATGCTAATGAGATGATCCGCATATTGTGCTGCTTGATTTAGATCATGTAAAACCATGACAATTGTTCGACCGTGAGTGACATTTAAATCACGTAGCAATTCAAGTATCTCTATTTGATGTGCCAAATCTAAATAGGTTGTTGGCTCATCTAATAATAGTAGATCTGTGTCTTGTGCTAAAGCCATTGAAATCCATGCTCTTTGCCTTTGTCCTCCAGATAGCTCATCCAATGTACGATCCACAAAATCAGTCATTTTGGTTGCTAATAATGCGCGGTTTACAATTGCATCATCTTCCAGCGTTTGTCTAGACAATAGACCTTTGTGTGGATGTCTACCATAATAACATAGGTCTTTAACCGTTATATCTTCTGGAGCTTCTGGACCTTGAGGTAAAATCGCCAATTTCTTAGCAACTTCTTTGGACGATTGCTGCTGAATGGCCTTACCATCTAAATAAACCATTCCTTCTTGAGGTGTTAATAATCTAGCTAAGGAACGCAAAATAGTAGATTTTCCACAGCCATTAGCCCCAATAATAACACTAATCTTACCTTCAGGAACGACTAAATTTATATTATCAAGGATTTGAGATGATCCATAGGAGAGAGAAAGATGCTCTGCTGATAATGTTGTCATAAATGCTCACCTTCTTATGCCTTTTTTCGTTCAGAACGTAATAAATATAAAAAATAGGGTGCACCAATCACTGCTGTAATAATTCCAGCAGGTATTTCTATTGGAGGGAAGAGACCTCTACCCAGGCTATCAGCAACTAATAGAAGAATAGCACCAAAGAGAGCGGAAGCAGGAAGTAGCACTTTAAATTTAGATCCTACAATTCTTCTGGCAATATGAGGAGCGATTAAACCGATAAATCCAATAGAACCTACTGTCGCTACACATACGCCAATTAACACAACTGAAACACCTAGTAAAATATAGCGCAGGAATTTTGAGCGTTCCCCGAGACCAGTAGCTATATCATCACCAAGGCTTAGAATATCTAATTTAGAAGTTAATCCAATTAGTAGGGGGATAAGAATGAGGCATGGAAGCAGGATATATACTTGATCCCATCCTCTTGCCCATAGACTGCCCGTCAACCATAAAAGAGTCGCACTTACATCATCTGGAAACTTAATCATAAAATACTCTATCCCTGCTTGACATATTGCACCTAGAGCTATTCCTACTAAAGCGAGTGTATTTGGTTGAGCCCCTTTTTTATAAACAAACAGCATTAGAATGACAGCAATGATAGCTGCTCCTATAAAAGCTGCAAGGGGAAGAAAAATAATGGGTGACGTTGGAAATAGAACGATAATGATAACGGCTGCTAATCCGGCTCCTTTCGTAACGCCGATTACATCAGGAGATGCCAATGGGTTACGGAGGATTCCTTGCAAAATCGCTCCAGCGGTTGCTAATCCAGATCCTACGATGATAGCAATTATAATACGAGGAATCCGATAATTGCTTAATATAAATTTTTGACTTTGTGTTCCTTCTCCAATTAAATTTTGAATGATTTCTGACGGTGTAATGTAAATGGCTCCTAAACCTAGACTTATAATAGATAAAATGAGGATGATTATTAAAAGCACTAGAAGAATAAGATTAGGATGAACATTGCGTTGTAGCATAAATTTTTGTTTATTTTTCATTGCTTAATATTCCTTCCTCTCTTTGCTAAATAAAGGAAGAATGGTGCCCCGATAATAGCTGTCACAATACCAACAGGCGATTCAAAAGGATAAGCGATAAATCGAGCGAGAATATCTGCGTAAATTAAAAGTAAAGCTCCAAATAGTGCAGAGAATGGAATGATTCTTTTATAATCTCCTCCCACTAATCTTCTAACAATATGAGGAATAATTAATCCAACAAAGCCTATCGGACCTGCGACTGCTACAGAAGAGCCAGCCAAAATAATGACTAGGATTCCAGCTAGCATACGGATACGATTTACTTGTTGCCCAAGCCCTTGAGCAGTACTTTCTCCTAGGACAAGAATAGAAATAGACCTTGAAAGTAATAAGGCAATGAATAGTCCTGAAATAGACCAGGGAAGAATGATCATAACATGTGTCCATGATTTTCCGTTAATTGATCCTACTAGCCAATACAGAACATCCTTTGCTTGCTCACTAAAAATAATGATTCCTTGTGTTAAAGAGGATAAAAGGAAGTGTACGGCAATTCCAGCTAACGCTAGTTTTACATGTGTCATTCCTCCTCCAGATGCAAAGGAATAGACTGTTATTCCTCCAACTGCTGCCCCGATAAATGCAGAGAAAACGAGAGAGGGGGAAGAGAGGGACGGAAAGAGAGCAAAAGCAGTGACAATAAAGAATGAAGCCCCCGCATTCACACCAAATACTTGAGGGGAGGCTAATGAGTTTCGAGTAATGGCCTGCATAAGAGCACCGGCTACGGCTAAATTTGCACCGACTAATGCTCCGATGATAGCTCGAGGCAATCGAAGGGTTTGTATAATTAACTGTTCCTTTGATGGATTTATCTCGAAAAAAGATTTCAATATCATTACTAGATCAATATCTGCTATCCCTACAGAAACACTAATGATAATTCCTAACATCAATAAAACGATTGCAGTTATTGCTGTACTATATATTTTTACTTTAGCTTTAACTATAGATTCCATTAACTACAACACACTTTCTTACAAAATATAAGATTTACTAGAAAAAGAAGTAAGTAGGGTATCTTACTTACTTCTCTTTTGTTTACTTTATTTTTCATTCAATTTTGCTAACGTGTCTTTAGCAATAGCTTCTGCCGAAATAATTCCTCGGAATCTTGTCCATAAATCTCTATCAACACTATAAATCTGGTCATTTTTTACTGCCTTTAAGTCTTTCCAAAGAGGATTTTCCTTCCACTCATCAGTAAGTAGCTTACCTTCATTATTCGCTAAAAGTAGTACATCTGGATTGATTTCGACAAGTTGTTCCAAACTCATTTCAACATAAGGTTGTTCGTCCTGAATTGCCACCTTCAGACCTAATTGTTCAAGTAATTCTCCATCATAAGAAGAAGTAGTATGCGCTTGAAATGATGTGTCTCGTACAACTGCAGGTAAAACAGTTAGATTTGTATCAAGACTCAGTTTCGAATTAATTTCATTTATGATTTCTTTATGTTCACCTAATCTCTTTTCAGCAGCCTCTTTTTGATCTAATGCTTCGGCAATTATTTTAAAAGAGTCTAAGTTATCCTGATATGTCGATTCACGACTCTTTAAAACAATTGTAGGAGCAATTTGCTGTAAATCTTTATAAATAGCACTGTGTCGCTCAGCATCTGCAATGATTAAATCCGGTTGTAAAGAGCTAATAACCTCTAAGCTAGGCTGTTCACGAGTTCCTACAGATGTATAGTCTATGTCATGGCCGACTAGCTTTGTGATCATATCTTTTTTATTGTCATCGGCAATACCTATCGGATTGACATCTAAAGTATTTAGGGAATCAACAAAAGATAACTCTAAGGTAACAATCTTTTTAGGAGTATTTTTAAGTACGGTTTCTCCCATTTCATGTTTAATTGTTTTACTTTTAGATTCTTTTGCTTCTCCAGTAGTTTGTTCCTTTTTCTCTGTGTCTGTATGATTTTGAGGAGCATTGCATCCAGTTAACACCATCATTATTGCTAATAACAGGATTAGCGATAGCCCACTCAAATTCTTTAATTTAGTAAAACTTAGCATTCTTCTAACCTTCCTTTTCCGTTACTTTAAATGAAAATGATAATCATTAACAGGGATTATCATAGATTGTTCAGTTGGCAGGGTCAATATAATGAAAGTATTGTGAAATAAAAATAATATGAGTAAATCATTCATTTTGAACATTTTGTTCATAGTGGTTTACTAAGTTGCCTATTTAGGTGTTAGATATTCTACCGTAGAAAATCTTTTGAAAGCATTGGTATGAAAAGAAAAGGTGCGTAAAGAAACGAGGTAACAATCGTACCTTGTAGATAAATAAATTATTTTACAAGATTCTTCGCTCCGTAGAGATTTTTAATAATTTACATATCCAAGGGAGGGTTGAAATAGTATGAAAAGGTTTGGCATATATTGAACTTTAATCCTTAAACATAGGAGTGAGGCAAGTGAAGGATATAGATGATTTTTTTGAGAAATTACTTTACTTTGATAAAAAATTTAAGTTATTTATCCATCAAAACAATGATCACCTACTAGTTGATTATTCAGAGTTGTGTGGAATAATCGATAATTATTCATCTTTTATAATAAATCGTGACAATGAAAAACTATGGGATAATTTAGAGCAAACAAGCGAAATTGTATCATTAGTTGAGAATCTAAGAAATAACGCTTCTGTTTGTGTGCAAATCATGGAAAAATATCGAGCTCAACTAGTAACCTGTGAAAAAGAGGAGATCACTGATTATTTTCGAAATATAGAAGATTGCATTGAAAAGGAATTTGGAGGTTTTCAAATTACCAGTCAATCGAAGGTGCTGTTGGTGGGATCTGGCCCTTTTCCTATAACTTTATTAAGGATTGCGGAACGAACAGGAGCAGACGTTTTTGGGATTGATATTGATAATGAAGCGATTCAATTGGGAAAACATGTAGTCAATAATTTAGGAAGTCATTTATCCATTGAAATAGAAAAGAAGACAGTAGGGGAACTTGCAGTGATTAATCAAATTAGCCATATCATATTTAGTTCCACTGTTAGCTGTAAATATGACATATTAGATCAACTATATGATGTCACAAATAAAGATGTGCTGATTGCGATGCGTTATGGAAATGGATTAAAGTCTCTTTTTAATTATCCCATGCAGAGGGTAGACGAAACCAAATGGCATATAATAGAAGAAGTTATGCACCCTCAACGTGTATTTGATGTTATTTTATATCAAAAAGTACTATAGATGGGGAGAGTAATATGGCTTATTTTAACAATGTTTTATTGCTAGGAACAGGGCCAACAGTAATTCAATTAGCTGTGAATTTCAAAAAAATTTTAAACAGTAAGGTAGCGATTGCTGGTCGAGAATCTTTACGCTCCAATCTATTCTTCGAAGCTATCATTCAGCACCACCTAGCACTTAAGGTATCTATACAAAATACACAACATCAGCCTGTAGCCGGAGAATGTACAATTGATACATTTTTTAAGGGTTATGATACAATTTGTGGAAATTGGGATACGGTTATACTTAGTGTTACCACAGATGCTTATCTTTCTGTACTCGCACAAATCGATACCAAAGTGTTAAAGGAGGCTAGATGTTTTATATTAGTTTCTCCTACATTTGGTTCTAGTCATCTAATTACGAATTTCTTAAAGAATCTAGCTCCTCAGGCAGAGGTAATTAGTTTTTCAACCTATTATGGAGATACGAGATGGATAGGTGGAATTCCATCAAATGAGGTATTAACAACAGGTGTGAAGAAAAAAGTTTATATTGGTTCAACTTACTCGAAATCAGATAGACTAGAAATTTTAACTGAACTATTTCATCATCTGGGGATTGATCTGAAAAAAGTAGCATCTCCTCTTGAGGCAGAAACAAGAAATATATCTTTGTACGTGCACCCACCTTTATTTATGAATGATTTTTCATTACAAGCGATTTTTGATGAAAAGACAATGACAAAGTATGTGTATAAACTCTATCCGGAGGGCCCCATTACTTATAGAATGATTCATCAATTATTAAATTATTGGAAAGAAATGATGGCAATCGTCAGTCATTTCGATATTCAACCCCTAAATCTATTGAAGTTTATGGTAGATGATAATTATCCATTGCTGCCAGCAAGTATAGCCAGACAAGACATAGAGAATTTTAATAAACTTGAGTCCATCCATCAAGAATATCTTCTCTATATTCGTTATGCTTCTTTATTAATTGATCCATTTTCTAAGCCAAATCAAGAGGGAAGATATTTTGATTTTTCGGCAGTTCCTATTAGAAAAATTTTTAAAAATCACGACGGTGAATGGGATATTCCGAGAATGCCAAAAGAGGACTACTATCGTGTAAAAATCATTCAAGGGATTGCTAAGGCCCTGAAGTCAAAGAGTCCAACGCTTGATCATTTTGTACAAACATATGAAGAAAAACTGCTACAAGTAGTAGCTGTATCTGAGGATCAAAGGTTTTCAGAAGCCTTCCAAGTAAAATCCTTTTCACAAGAAATAGAGATGATTTGTAAGGAATTAAGAGGTCAAAAGATAGAGAAGTGAAAAATATAAAATGAGTGTGGTTGACGGACCTTTCAGAGAATCTTTTAAAAGGGATTAGTATCCAGCTTTTCACGCGTAGATTAAGAGGCTCTAATTTTAATTGACAATGATAATCGTTATCGATAAGGTGGGGATAGGCGAGAGCCGTCATCCCTACCTTTTCACATTTTTGGTATAAATAGATGAAAACTATAGCTCAATCCAACGACCGAGGACCACGCCTTGAAAATCGATCCTACACTTTAATGTCTTTTGGCTGAAGCAGTAACTTATTGAAAGGTATGTGCTATTTACAGTAGGACAAATCCTGGTATTACAAGCAAACTATTATTGAAATGAGGTATACAATATGAATATCGACGTAAATCAGCTAGCAGAGCATTTAGCACACACGCCTTTTCAAGTAGAGGGAATATATCGATATGCTAGAAATACAGGTGTGCCTCACGCTGACCATACAGATTCTTTTCCTGGATTTGTTTTTCCCCTTACAGGAAAAATAGAATTTCAATTTAATGGCACGCCTTATATCTTTTCGCCAGGAAAAGTGGTGCATGGGGGTGCAAAAATGAAACTAAATCAAAAAAATTTTGGAGATACAAATTGGGAATATATTCTTGTCCTGTATAGGATATGGAACACAGAATTAGCAGAGACAAGCTTTTCTCATCAGCATTTTGAATTACCAATAGGACAATCTCCTCGTCTAATCGAATTAATTATGCGTCTATGGCATGTATATAATCAGCGTGGAGGCATTTCAAAGTTTCAGACAGAAATGCTATTTCGCGATGTACTCAATGAAGCCTTATTATGTGTTGTTAATAGGCAAAATAGCTGTGAATCACACACTCTATTCGAACAGGTAACTACTTATATTCATGAAAACTATTATCAAAGCCTTTCCATTAACTCGCTTGCCGAACAATATAACGTTAATCGAAATCGACTATCTTATATATTTCGAAAACATGCAGGGATGGGACCAGCAGAATATTTATTAAACTATCGAATAAACAGGGCGCAAAAAATACTGTTTACAAGTGATGTGCCTGTACAACAAATTGCGGAAACGGTTGGAATTGCTGACCCTTTTTATTTTAGTAGAGTATTCAAGAAGCAAGTTGGTATCTCTCCTACTGAATATCGAGAGAAGTTCATCAATAATCCATGCTAAGTTCAACAAGCATCCATTCTCCTCCAAAAATGACTTTACTATACTAAGGATATATCAGAGATCATGTTGGAGGAATTTCGGATGCAAAAGATTAAAGGACTGTTATTTTCAATGCTAGTACTAGCAGTTATATTGGGAGGTTGTAATAAATCGCCTACTGAAAATAAGGAGTTAACTACAGAAGACACATCTTCATCAGTAGTTAATGTAGAAGCAACTGATTGGCCAAGAACCATTAAGGATGCCTTAGGGAAAGAATTTGTGATCGAGAAAAAACCAGAAAAAGTGGCTTCTTTATGGTATTTTTACCCTGAAATTTTAGTTGCATTAGGTGAGCCTCCTGCAGCTTCTACTGATAAAGACTATCTATCTTCTTTGTCTTATTTAAAAGGGAAGCTAGATTCAACAGAAGAATTAGGTGATAAATTGTCTCCTAGTATTGAAAAAACCCTATCGATTGGCCCTGATTACATTTTAGCAACAGAACATCACGAAAAGTTGTATGAATCACTAGAAAAAATCGCCCCAGTCATTACGTTGAAATCTCAGGACATCTACGAAGACTGGCAATATGGACTTCGTACAGTAGCCGAGATTATCGGAAAAGACGATGAGGCGGAAAAAGTAATTGATAAAATGATGAAAGATATCTCAACAGGACGTGAAGCATTAAAGTCCATTCAAGGAGAGTCTGTTGCCCTTATTTTGTCTTGGGATGGAAAAACTTTTAATGTTCTTGGTGAAGAGAACCCTGTTTATACACTTGCTTTTGATAAAGAAAGGGGCTTGGGTCTAACACCAGATGATACATTTAAGGGGAATAATAATCAATTCGCTGCATTTGAAGGAATCTCAACTATTCAAGCAGACCATATTTTCCTTATCGGTGACATTACAAAAAAGGAAACTTTAATGAGTGAGTTAAATCAAAGCAATGTCTGGAATAATATGAATGCCGTAAAAAAAGGTAATATTCATTTGATGGATACTTCCGCTATTACGGGAGGTCCATTAGCTATCGAATACGCTTTGCAAAATATAACAGAAGCCTTGCAAAAGAACGAATAATAGGAAGCACCTTTTCCAAAAAGTAAATAAGGAGAGATGAATATGCAAGATCAAGTTATCAATATAAATGAGGAACTATCTGAATTAAAGGAACTTTGGTCACCGAAAGTCATTGGTGAAATACACGATTTTCAATTCAAAGTGGTTAAGATTGCTGGGGAATTTATATGGCATGAGCATCAAGGTGCCGATAAAGTATTTATTGTGCTCGAAGGAGAGATGTTCATTGCTTTTCGCGATGGCCAGGTGAAAATATCCAAAGGGGAGATGTTTATTGTGCCTGGAGGAGCTGAACACATGCCTTTTGCAGAAAAGGAATGCCATATTATGCTAGTAGAGCCTAAAGTTGCAGTAAATACAATCGGTATTGAGGCTGAATAACCAACAGTAAATACTACTGAGCTTATAAAATGGAGGAGACCGTTTATATTATTTAAATGGTCTCCTTCAGTCTCTTAGAGAGAACGTATAACTAGTGCACATGATAGCCGTCATCATACTGTATCCTTATATATTTTTTTTATATTAATTCATTACGAATAATATATTATTCTTATGAAAGCAGGATCTTTATAATAAAGATATCACGTATAAAGGGAGGATCTACAATGGAGTTTAGTAAACTTGGCAATAGTGGTTTATCAGTTAGCAAGATTGCCTATGGAAACTGGATAAATCATGGTGGTAAAGTAGATGAGGATACTGCAAATGCATGTGTTCATGCAGCACTGGATGTCGGTATCACAACATTCGATACAGCTGATGTTTATTCTGACACGAAAGCTGAAGAAATACTTGGTCGATCTTTACAAGGTATACGACGTGAGAGCATTGAACTATGTACAAAAGTGTGCCATCCGACTGGGGAGGGGCAAAACGATAAGGGATTATCACGAAAACATATTCTAGAAAACTGTCATGCCTCTTTGCGTCGGTTACAGACCGATTATATTGATGTCTATTATGCACACAGATTTGACCCAACGACTCCTCTTGAAGAAACGATGTTAGCTTTCGCAGACCTTGTAAGACAAGGAAAGGTGCTATACATCGGCGTAAGCGAATGGACAGCAGAACAAATCACTCGTGGTGCAGCACTTGCACGACAATTAAATATTCCGTTCATCGCTAGTCAACCCCAGTATTCTATGCTGTGGAGAGTTATCGAAACGGATGTGATCCCAACCTGTCAACGGGAGGGACTTGGGCAAGTAGTATGGTCGCCTCTAGCACAAGGTGTACTGACCGGGAAATATCTACCGCAAAAACCAGTGCCAACTCAATCCCGTGCCAATTCAGCTGCAGGCAAACCATTTTTTGATAAACTCGCACAACGTTGGATGGATGACAATGTGCTCTCTGCTATACAGACGCTCAAACCCATTGCACAAGAGATTGATCTTTCGCTTGCTCAACTTTCATTGGCGTGGGTACTACAAAACCAACAAGTCTCTTCAGCTATTATTGGTGCTTCAAGCCCAGAACAGGTAAGAGAGAATGCATTAGCTTCTGGTGTCAAACTGGAACCTGCAATAATGAATCAGATTGACGAAGTATTAGAAGGTCTCATAGAATACGATCCGAGTAAAACAGGTTAAGCTTTGCAAGTGACTTATCTAGAAATATATATAACAGCTATTTTTCCCCATCCTATTTAGGGTGGGTTTTATTTTTGGTGGTGAAGTTGAGAAAAGGAATACACCTCTCTAACGACTGTTAAGAAATGAGCTATTGCTGGAGATATTTCATTTTGTCTCCATCCTACATATAAATTTACTGTTGGTGTAGTCTCTTTGATTTTTTTATAGATAACGCCAGGACGTTGATAACTTTCCACCGACGAAGGTACAACAGAAATGCCCATTCCTGTAGCTACTAAATTAACAATCGTTTGCATTTGAACAGCTTCTTGAATAACATTCAAACTTACTCCATGATCCCCAAAATAACTAATAATTAAATCATAAAAATTGGGTCCTAAATGACGTGGAAACATAATAAATGGTTCTTCCTTTATTAATTGAAGTGAAATTTCGGGCAATGTGGCCAAAGGATGATCTTGATGTAAAACCAATCTTAAGGATTCTTCAGAACAAACTTCAGAAGCTAATATCTCGTTGTTTTGCTCAGAACGAATAAATCCAATATGAATTTGTTTCTCATAAAGTGCTTTCAATTGCTGCTCCGTTGTCATTTCACGTAATGTAAGGTGGATTTTAGGAAAGCGTTCTCGAAATTTATTAAGAACTTCTATAACAATTTCTGTAGAATCGACAAAACCGATTATTAAGCTCCCTATTTTCCCTTCAGCTGCAAGTTGTGTTTCTTTTATCGCTTTATCTAATTGAAAAAGTGTTTGTTTAGCTCCTTGTAAAAAAATTTCCCCAGCGTCTGTTAGTTCAACCATTCTTTTTGTTCGATGAAAAAGTTGAACACCCAATTCTTCTTCTAATTTACGAATTTCTTGGCTTAGGGGAGGCTGTGCCATTCTAAGACGCTCTGCTGCTCGACTAAAATTCAATTCCTCTGCCACCATAATGAAATAGCGCATTTTTCTAATATCTATTTTTATCCCCCCTTCTACTAATAGCAATCAAATCCATTTAGCAAGTTAGTGTTTAGGGCACGTAACGATCACAATGCCTAAAGTTAATTTTACCAATTAACTCACATTATCGCTTTAATTTTGTGTCCTCTATTATATCAAGAAAGTAATATAACACATTCAAGTGAAAAGTATGTTTCAGTAAAATTCCATAAATAAGATGCATTTTATCACCATTTCAACTGTTTTTTCTATATTATAGAAATTTTCTATGAAAAGATTACCTATATAACCAATACTGTATTAAAATTACCTTATTTTTAGCGTTTATTTATTGGTAATCTAGTTATATTATTGTCTTGTAAAGCAAATTACAGTTTCATTGGGATATTTAATCTTGGAAAATTTAGAAGTTTGCTTTCCCTATAATTGGTTGTAATTATTATTTGCGAGAACAATTTATACATATTTTAAAAATTAAATAATGCGATAATATTGTTCTCACAGAATAATATAATTTATTAAAATTCTGGAGGAATATAAAATGACAAAACAAAACAAAGGTCGTAAATTTTTCGCAACTACTGCTACAGCAGCACTTGTAGCATCAGCAATCGTACCGGTAGCATCAGCTGCTGAATTTCAAGATGCAGCTAGCATTTCATCTTGGGCAAAAGAAGCTGTACAATTTTTAACTGACAAAGGCTTCATCCAAGGCGATGAAAAAGGAAACTTCAACCCAGCTGGTACACTTACACGTGCAGAAGCTGCTGAAATTTTATCAAAAGCATTAGATTTAAAAGCTACTGGCACAGAAGATTTTTCTGATGTTAATGAAAATGACTGGTTCTACAACGCAGTACTTGCAACTTCACCAGAATTATTTGATGGTATGGGCAATGGTAAATTTGAGCCTAAAGCTCAATTAACAAGAGAACAAGCTGCGAAAGTTATCGTTCAAGGCTACCAATTAACAGGTAAAGCAGATCTTAGCCAATTTGCAGATGCTTCTAAAGCTTCTAAATGGGCTGTATCTTACTTAGAAACAGCTGTAGAAAATGGCGTAATCAATGGTAAAGGTTCATTATTAGCACCACAGGATAAAATTAGCCGTGAAGAATTCGCTACAATGGTAAAACGTACGATTGATGCAGTTCAAGAAGTAACACCAGCTGTAGAAGCTGTAAAAGGGCTGAATGCAAAGGAACTTGAAGTGAAGTTCAACACAGCTGTTGATGCAAAAGATGCTGCAATCACAACGAAATATGCTGTTGAAGGTGTAGCAATCACAAACGCAGTAGTATCTGAAGACGGAATGACTGTTACGTTAACAACTGATAAAGAAGTAAAATTAACAAATGGTAAAGTAACTGTAAAACCAATTAAAACAAAAGCAGATGCTAAAGTTCTAACTGAAGAGTTCAACAAATTAATCACATTTGCAGATACAACGCCTGTTAGCGTGAATACTGTAGAAGCAAAAGGCACTACAGCAGTGATCACTTTCGATGAGCCTGTACAAAGTGAAGGAACAATCAGCTTAAATGGTACTGAACTTTCAAAAGATCGCTATACTTTATCTGGTAAGAAATTAACAATTACTGGATTAACAGCTGAACAATCTTACAAAGTAGACATTGTTGGTGCAACTGACTTCGCTAATAATATCGCAAATCCTATCGCAGTAAACTTCACAGTTTTGAAAGCAGACGTTGATAATTCAAAACCAACTGTTTCTACAGCTGTGAATGGTACAGAAATTACGTTTGATTTCTCTGAAGAATTAATGAAACAAAATCTTAATGCAGATGCTGAAACGAAAGAATATGCAAAAGTAACAGTAGGATCAACTGTATTCTATTTAACAGATGCTGATATTAAAGATACAGAGGATAAAACTGTATTCACTATTGATGCTAAATCTGCTTTAGGTACAGCTACATTCATTAATACAAACATTAAAGTAGAAGGACAAAAAGATTTAGCTGGTAATGCAGGTGATGCATTTGAGTTCAATGCTATCCTTTCAAAAGATTTAACGCCTGCTACACTTGTATCTGCTGCTACTAAAATGTTAGTAGCTGACGATGTGAATGCTACTACTGATGTTGATGCTCTATACCTTACTTTTAGTGAACCAGTAAAAGTAGAAGGAACATTAACAGTTAAAACGCAAAATGGTATTGCTTACACTACTGGAAAAGAAACAGCAGTAAAAGCAGATGCTGGTTTCGATGTAGATGGTAACGGTAAAATTGAAGGTGCAGAGAAAAACACTGTAAAAGTTGACATTGATTTAGATAGCAATTCATCTTATACATTCGAATTATCTGCTAAAGCAGTGACAGATTTAGCTGGCAACGTAACTGCCGATACAGTGACTTTCAATGTAACAACAGGCGTGTTTGAAGCTACACCAGAAACACCTACAGATTCATTAGTATTTGGAGCTACTCCAGTTGTTGTAACAGATAACAATGTATTCACTGTTGAATATGCTGCAGATGTAACGGCAACAGCAACAAATGCTGCTAACTACAAACTAGGAGGAAAAGAGCTTCCTGCTGGTACACAACTTCAATTTGTAGATGGTACTAAAAAAGTAAGATTCACTTTACCTGAAGGTTCTATCACAGCTAATGGTAATTATGTACTTGAAGCTAGCAATGTAGTAGATACAAAAGGTAACACTCTTAAAGGTGGAAAAGTTTCAACGCAAGTAACACTTAAAGAAAATATTGTACCTGTTGCTACTAAAGTAACTGCAGTAGATAGCAAAACATTTACAGTAGACTTCTCTGAAAACATTGCTGACCAAGCTGCACCAACAGGTGTAACTGTTAAAATTGCAGGCTCAACTGTAGAACTTGCTTCTGCTACAGTAGCTGGTGGTAAACTTACTGTAACAACTAAAGCTGACTATGCATTAACAGACAGCATTGTAGTTGAATTCAAATCAACAAACCTAGTTGATGCTAATAACAATAAAGTAAAAGACGGTTCTATTGCAAAATAATTAAATCGTTCATTGAAAAGCCCTGTGGAGAGGTCTCTACAGGGCTTTTTTATTGTTTAAATAAGATTATGTTAGTAGGAGAGAAAGACCTTTTGGCAAAGTGAGGGGTGATTTCCGTTCCGCCAGCGTCCTTTCCAGGGGGCGTCCTATGAGCCGCTTCACTCACTTGCGTTCGCTCCAGGGTCTCATATGTGACGCTAAATCCCCTAGGAGTGACGCTGGCTCCACTCCAATCAACCATGCTGCAAAAGTGTCTTTTCTTTGTCCTTTATACTAGCGGTAGTGAAAAATAGCTCATTATTGTATTAGAGAGGATAGGTTCTTATTTTCATGTGAAAAAGTAATAGTTCCAACAGCCATCAATAAAATGAATAGTGAACATTTTCAATTTATTTTATGGATTAATGCGGAAGGTTACTTGACTTCTCTAGGATAACGAGATAGGAGAGTCTGCACGAAAGCCGGACATTAGCGCCAGTAATTACCCTGGAACAGAAAACCTTATTCGTTTTTCACAAAAATTCTATTGATGGCTTTGTTTGTCTGCACTATAGAGAAGTCTCTACATGGTTTTTTATTTAGTTTCTTCCTATTAAAATGTATCACTGAAGAAACACTAATTTTTCTATAATGGTTGATCATGGGCGAACAGGTTCTCAACTAAATACACAGCCAGTTGACTGAAATTAACCGACAACTGGCTGTGCATATAGAATGCCTATTTGTAAGGAAATTTGCTCGGGATCGGTCCAAAGGCAATCCAATGATATTTAAAGAATCTGCCCATCAATAGCACAATCATCCATGTGACGAATAGAGCAAAGATAAAGCCACCAATGCTCCATAGGTGATAGATTATACTATTACCACCAGTACTTATTTGTCTATAAAGGAAAAGGAAAAATGGATGCAATAGATAGATGCCAAATGATACTGTTCCTAGATTGATTAAGCCATTTACAAAAGCTTGGTTCCATTTATCATAGATCCAGAAAGAAAGCTGTAGTAAGACAATACAGGCTGTTACAGATTGTAGCTGAAAAACTAGCTCAAATATGGTGCTGTTCACTATATAGGTTTGTGATGAATAAACAAAGTAATATAAATACACATTATATATAGTAGAAATTAGCCATATACACCACACAAAAAGTATCGTGATAGGGAAATTTTCTTTTTTTAGTTGAAGCCATCCTTTGTATTTTTCAAAAAAGATCCCTAAAAATGCTCCTGTCAAGAAGTAAAAGAGATAAGAGAAAGCGATACTCCCTCTATAGGGATACTGCCAAAACTTTGCGTTTAATAGAATAAAGACCCATTGAAGAACAAAGCCAATCCAAATTAAATGAGGAGATAGGGCTGGTTTTTTCTTTAAAATATATAGGAATAATGGGAACATAAGATAGAATTGAACAATAATAAAAATATAGTATAGATGCGTATACGCTTTGCCTAATAATAGTTTCTCTAGAAATTCAACACTAAATAGGGAACGCCATGTGTCTACTAAATCATGTGTCACATAAAATTGCATCGCTGCATAATAAAAGATAGAAAAAAAGAGATAAGGAATGAGTATTTGGGTCACTCTTTTTTTATAAAAATGAATGATAAGCTCCTTTGTTAAATCCTTCTGTATATAATTGTAAAATAAAACAAATCCACTTAAGAAAATAAAAACAGGTACAGCAAATTTAGGGAAAATATTAAAAAACACATAAAATGGATATAGTTTTGAGTCACTAGATAAAGTCGTTACAGGTGTACTAGTAGAATGGATGAGAAGGACAGCTAGAATGGCTAAAGCTCGTGTAATGTTTAATTCATTAATATGTGCTCGCTTCATACGATCATCTCCAGAATATTGTTTATAGTATTGAATTCCCAGAACACTGCCTACATACTCTATTGGTATGCTTGTTCATGCTAATTTAGACAAACTTTGTTACCTAAATTTGTCTAAAGGGAACAGGTGGGGCATTCATGAGTTACTATAAAGGACTTATATGTCAGGGAGATGTCAACAATAAAAAAAGCTACCACGCTCGCTATGCGTAGTAGCTTTATGTTGTTAATTTGACAACTTCTATAATTATTTTCTGGGAAATAGACAGGAGAAGGAAGCTTGATTAAACACCTTATAATGTAACAAGGATTCTTCCTCTTGCTTGTCCTTTTAGTAAAATAGGTAAAACCTCTGGAAGTTGTTGTAGTGTTACCTCTTGCTGAATGAAATCCTCAAAGTTTGCTGGTTTGAAATCAGTCGCTAAACGATGCCAAATGTTCAATCGAATGTCCATTGGGCAATAAACAGAATCAACTCCAAGTAAATTCACACCTCTTAAAATGAAGGGAAATACACTTGTAGGAAGCTGTGTGCCTGCTGTTAAACCACTACATGCAACAGCCCCTCCATATTGAATTTGGCTTAATAAAGAGGCAAGTGGCTCTCCACCAACAGAATCGACAGCAGCAGCCCATTTTTGTTTCCCTAACGCTCTAATCTTTCCATCATAGACCTCTTCACGATTTATAATTGTAGTAGCCCCAAGTGAACGTAAATATTCATGTTCAGATTCTTTACCTGTGCTCGCTTCAACTTGATAACCTAGTGTTGAGAGGATAGATACAGCAAAGCTACCTACACCACCAGTTGCCCCCGTAACAAGAATTTTTCCCTTTTCAGGATGTATACCATTTTCCTCTAACTTTTGAACAGATAATGCAGCTGTAAATCCTGCAGTACCAATCACCATAGCTTCCTTGAGGGAAAGACCTTTTGGAAGTGGTACAATCCATTGAGCTGGAATACGGGCATATTCACTGAAACCACCAAAATGAGATACTCCTATTTCATAGCTAGTCGCAATGACCTCATCACCTGCTTTAAAGCGAGAATCTTCAGAGGAAACAACCGTTCCAGCTAAATCAATGCCAGGAACAAATGGATAAGACGTAACGATTTTACCATCTGGGATAGAGGCAAGACTATCTTTATAATTAATACCTGAATAACTAACTTTAATTAATACCTCACCTTTTGGTAGATCTTCTAAAGTCAACTCGTTCACTTTCACTGTAAATGCCTCATCTTTATTGACTACTAACGCATTAAAATTATCTACTGTCATCGTAAACGTCCCCCTACAATTTTATTCCATTAAACAGTATCAAAATTATTCTGACCGGTCAATATAAAATTGGATTATAGCGACTCTTCATGTATAATAACTTCTATCAAGTCATCGGAGGCTCCTATGAAAAAGAAAGAGGAAGAACGTAAAAAACAAATTATGAAAGCAGCCTTTAATGCTGTTTCACATTTAGGTTATGATAACGTTACACTACAAGACATTGCGAATCATGCTAACGTCTCAAAAGGGGTAGTTCACTACTATTTTACAAGCAAACAAAACATTTTATTAGAATTACTGGAATCCACTACGAGCAAAATCTACAGTTATGAAATACAAGAAATAGGCAAGCATCAAACGGCTATAGACAAGCTTCAAGCCTACTTAAATGCTGTTTTTGTATCCCCTCAAGAAAATAAAAAATTTTACAGAGTGTATTTAGATTTTTTAGCTCAGGCAAACAGCAATGAAGCGTACAAAAGAATTAACTTAAAATTTTATGAGAATTGCTGGGGAATTGGACAAGAAATTATTGAATTAGGAAAAAGTGAAGGGGTGTTTAGCCCAGACATTGATTCCTTAACCTCTGCAAAAATGATGAGGGCAATGATTGATGGTTCTTTAATTCAATGGTTAACATGTGATATAGAAGAGCAACATCTATTTTATAAAGAAACCTGTTTGAATAGTATTGTGAGAATATTAAAATAGAGGATTGAAAAGTCTTATTACTATTGTAGTAGGGCTTTTTTTTCCGTAAAAAATAAGGAGAATTGAATGATTTTGGAAGTTTTTTATTATTATATTGCATTTATAGATAATATTACCGTCAAAATTTTCGGAAAAAACTATAAAAAAAGAACAGTTTTAATATTTTGTTTAGGAATTTATGACAAAAATCCATATTAATAAGGAAAAAATGTTTTGTTATGCATTGAAATAGCGTTTATGCAATCGTTTATACAAGAATATATCTATGTTTTTAATAATTTAAACTGTATAAAAATTTAAAATAATGTCGAGTTGAGTCAATGTTCCATTTTCTTTATACTGTGAAAGTAATTATTGGAGAGGAGAAAATATCATGAATAAAGAAGTGACAATTATTGGGGTGCCCATGGATTTAGGTCAAACAAGAAGAGGCGTAGACATGGGGCCGAGTGCTATCAGATATGCAGGGGTAACTGAACGACTTGAGGGCCTTGGTTATTCGATTTATGACGAAGGGGATTTAACGATTGACATCGTACATGAAGATAAAGAGATAGAAGGAAAGACAAACCTAAAAAATTTAAAAACTGTCACAGAAAGTAACGAGAAGCTAGGCCAAAAAGTGGATCATGAGATTTCTTTAAATCGTTTTCCTTTAGTATTAGGTGGAGATCATAGTATTGCTATTGGAACATTAGCGGGCGTTTCGAAGCATTATGAGAATTTAGGTGTCATTTGGTATGATGCCCATGGCGATTTAAACACAGGTGAAACATCTCCTTCAGGAAATATCCATGGCATGTCTTTAGCTGTAAGCTTAGGCCTTGGTCATCCAGCACTGACGAATATCGGAGGCTATGCTCCAAAAGTAAAGCCTGAAAACGTCGTTATTATTGGTGCTCGTGACTTAGATCCAGGAGAAAAAAAGCTTATTAAGGAAATTGGTATTAAAGTATACACGATGCATGAAATTGATCGTTTAGGGATGACAACAGTGATGTCAGAAACGATTGCCTATTTAAAAGAGCGTACAGACGGTGTTCACTTATCATTAGATTTAGATGGACTTGATCCAAACGATGCACCAGGTGTAGGAACGCCCGTTGCAGGTGGGATTAGCTACCGTGAAAGTCATTTGGCGATGGAAATGCTGTCAGAAGCAAATATCATCACTTCGGCAGAATTTGTTGAGACAAACCCAGTATTAGATCAATACAATAAAACTGCTATTGCTGCGGTAGCTTTAATCAGCTCATTATTCGGCGATACATTACTTTAAGCAGTGGGGAGAGGTCAATTTTTATCTCATAAAGGAAGAACTTTTCTTAGAAATTAGGTCGCCACAACCAAATATAAGAAAGTAGCTCTCCCTACATTAAGTTTACAATACAATTTATCTCATCAATAGCCTTTATTTTGTCAGAAAATTGACAGTTTATCAAATATATTAAATGGTTTACCTATTAATCATTCAAATTTTAAATAGTTATCTGTCGTGCACGAAAAAAAGAAAGTGCTTACAAGATAATGGATGTAAGGAGTTTTTTATGGCATCAGAACAATATGAATTAAAAAGAAGTATGAAAGCAAGACACTTATTTATGATTTCACTTGGAGGATGTATCGGAACTGGTTTCTTTTTGGGATCAGGCTACACGATTAACCAAGCTGGACCAACTGGTGCCATCCTAGCTTACTTAGTAGGCGGTGCAGTTATGTATTTAACGATGCTCTGTTTGGGTGAATTATCTGTTGCTATGCCAGTATCAGGCTCATTCCAAACATACACGACGAAATTTATCGGACCTGCTACTGGTTTTGCCGTTGGATGGCTGTACTGGCTAGGTTGGGCAGTAACGGTTGCTCTTGAGTTTTTAGGGGCTGGACAACTTATGCAAAGATGGTTTCCTGATTCGCCAGTATGGATGTGGTGTCTAATATTTGCTGCACTGCTCTTTGTATTGAATGGTTTATCAGCAAAAGCATTTGGTGAAGCAGAATTTGTCTTCTCCAGTATTAAAATTTTAGCAATCATTATGTTCCTTGCGGTTGGTGGAGCGGCTATGTTTGGGCTAATCGATATGAAAGATGGAACAAGTGCCCCATTCCTTTCTCATTTTTATGAGGGTGGACTATTTCCAAATGGCGTAACAGCACTGCTTATTACAATGATTACGGTGAATTTTTCATTCCAGGGTACAGAATTGATTGGTATTGCTGCTGGGGAGAGTGAAAATCCTGAAAAGACCATCCCTAAATCTATTAAACAAACAGTTTGGCGTACGTTATTCTTCTTTGTGTTTTCGATATTTGTACTTGCAGCGATGATTCCAATGGATAAAGCAGGGGTTGTTGAAAGTCCATTTGTTGTTGTATTAGATAGCATAGGGATTCCATATGCAGCGGATATTATGAATTTTGTTATCCTAACAGCTTTATTATCCGTTGCAAACTCAGGCCTTTATGCCGCAACACGTATGTTGTTTTCTCTTTCCGTCGAAAAAATGGCAAGCCCCGTTTTAGGCAAGGTTAATAAAAGAGGCATCCCAATGAATGCATTACTGATCACACTCGCAGTAGCTGGTTTGTCATTACTGTCAAGTGTATTTGCTGCTAACACAGTATTTGTGTGGCTTTTATCTCTAGCAGGCTTAGGAGCACAAATTGGTTGGATTGCGATTACGGCTTCGCAAATTGCATTTAGACGCTCCTACATACGTCAAGGAGGAAAAGTAGAGGATTTAAAATTCAAAGCACCATTGTATCCAGTGATCCCTATTTTAGGTTTATTAGCGAACTGTATCGTTATGGCAAGCTTGGCTTTTGATCCAGCTCAACGATTAGCACTCTACTGCGGTGGAGCATTCTTCATTGGTTGTTATATCGTTTATTATTTAAAAGTGAAAAAAGTGACGAACTTAGAAATAAACCAACAAGAAGTCCAATTAAAATTAAATCAAAAAATATATCTTTAAGGTCAAAGAGTAGCCGCTAATGTGGCTACTCTTTCTTAGTGTTGAAAAATTCAATTGAAAGGTAGAAATGGATTTCCGTTGCAGGCTACTTGCTTTCCTGTGGGCGAGCGCCGAGCCGCTTCTTCCGTTCACGCTCCGTTTAGAGTTTCGCCTGTCTCGCAATCTCACCAAAGTCAAGTAGCCTTCCACTCCAACCCATTAAAATGTTTTTTTGCAACGGTTTTCAAATAAAGTGAAGGTATTCACTACTCATTTTATGGAGAGGTGTTGTCATTCATCGCTTCTCCACATTTTTCACTACTAGTTAGTATGAAAGATAAGGAAAAGACACTTTTGCAGAATGGTTGATTGGAGTGGAGCCAGCGTCACTCCAAGGGGATTTAGCGTCACTGAGGAGACCCTGGAGCGAACGGAAATCAACCCCTCATCTTGCAAAGTTGCTTTTTCTGCCGTTGACATCATCTCTTTTCTTCGTTAGTAAAGAACAACAAAAGACGTATTTTACAAGAAATAGTTCCGATAGCAAGAGAAATAATTTATCGTTTTTCAATAAAAAAATATTGAAAAAGAATAATTTATCATTTATTCTTCATACAAGAAGAAATTAATTATAAACAAGTTAATTTGAGGTGGATTCATGTTGAAGAATTTTTTTAAAGACTTAGGAGCCTTTACGTATCATCAATCATTATCTTGTATTTTTCCTGTTGTGATATTTGCTACACTTGCACTCTCTAAAGCTATTCAAATACCTGGTGTAGGCAGATATGACTTTATTCTTGTTATCTGTCTATTGACGCAGTACTTGATGTATACATTTGGTTTAGAAACAAAGGATGAAATAAAAGTCATTTGTTTGTTTCACATTATTGGGCTTGTGCTCGAACTATACAAAGTGAATTTCAATTCATGGTCATATCCTGAAGAAGCGTGGACAAAAATAGGGGGTGTGCCTTTATATAGTGGATTTATGTATGCGAGTGTGGCAAGTTATATTTGCCAAGCCTGGCGTAGGTTTGATTTAAAAATTGTAAGTTGGCCAAAAAGTTATGAAGCTATTCCACTTGGAGCCGTTATCTACTTGAATTTTTTTACACATCATTTTATTTATGATTTTAGATGGCTGTTAATGGCACTTCTATTCATTGTGTTTTATCGTACAATTGTCAAATTTACAGTACGGAACAAAATCTATAAAATGCCCATTGTTGTATCGTTCTTTTTGATTGGCTTTTTCATTTGGATTGCTGAAAATATTGCAACGTTCTTTGGGGCATGGTCATATCCGAATCAAGAGGTATCTTGGTCGATTGTTCATTTTGGTAAAATCAGCTCATGGTTTTTACTTGTAGTCATTAGCATAATGATTGTTGCACAGCTTAAACTATTTTATCGTGATGTAGGTGAAAATTTGGAGAAGAAAGAGTTCATATAAATAGGTATGAAGGAAAAATTAAATATGACATTCTTTTGTTTAATGATATTTGCGAGTAACGATTAAGAGAATTTGCAAAGTTTCTAAGAAATATAGTATGGGCTTCCGATAAACTAGTATTTTTAGTTTGTACCCATTCTCTTTCATCAAACTGTCCCTTTTTTAGAGTACATTCCTACTGTAGACTCCTCTTAGAAGAGAATAGGGGGAATGAAGATGGTAACAGATATTCGAATGGTGAATAGAGCTTGTACAGATGAAAAACAAATTAAGCAATTTTTAGAAGACGCACAAACTGCATTTCTTGGTTTAGTGGATCAACATATACCATATGTTATTCCACTAAATTATGTCTATAAAGACGGAATTTTTTATTTCCATGGTGCCAACGAAGGAAGAAAAATAGATATTCTAACAACCAATCAAAATGCATGTATGACAATAAGCGAAAATTATGGAACAATGGTAGACCCGGTTCCTGCTGAGACTGATACGGCTTATATGAGTGTAGTCGCAAATGGTTTGGTGGAAATTGTCACAGATTTAAATGAAGCTACTGCTGCTATGCAGGCAATGCTCGATAAATATGTACCAGATTATTATCATGCACCTTTGTCAAAAAAGCATCTCGATAAATATCAATCATCTTTAGGTAGCAAGACACTTGTCCTGAAAGTGAAGCCAACCAGTATAACCGCGAAAGAACATAAATTAAATGAACAGATGCAATATTATTCAGGGAGAGAGGTCACACAGGATATGAATCGAAAATCTATTATGAATCCAACAAATTAATTATGGAACAACTGTAAGGCTTGGGATTTAACCTAAGCCTATTTTTGATGTAGTAATAGTTCTTCACCATTAATTATTTCCATAAAGTGCTACGAAAAATAGCTAGTTTAGCACAGTCATATTAGTGAGTGACTATCTATAATAGAAAATGTTTATGAATGATGATATGCTGTGGTGCTGTATTATTTATGTATTGCACAAGTTATTACATAAATACAAAAAGTTATTGAGGAATTTATTAAAAAGAAGTCCATTCAAGATGTGTTAATTTGAATGACGGATTATTTATACATATGGAAAGTAATTTATCTATCAAGTATGGCTAACTTGTTTGCATGAAAAGTGAAGGGGGAATTATTTGACTATCCATACTGATGATTTAGTTGAAAACTCTCTTTCTATTGTTATCCCTTTAACATTCATAATTGATAAAACGGATTTAACATGGGAAGAAATGTACTTTGGCGTTCAATGTGGTTTTATTCACCCTGAAGCGGCCATTCAAAAAGCGGAGAAATTAATCGCACAAGAAGTAGAAATCTCAGCTTCGTTATTCGAACTAGCTAGCTTATTTAAGCATGAGGCATTTTTAGCTGTCCCTTATTTATCCAACTTAGCCGAACAAGAACCTATGCAAAGTATTACATTTATTCAAGAAAAGTGGCTATACCTTGTACTTAGCTGGTTATACGAACATCAGGAGGAACACAGGATACTAGAAGGCGAAGAACAACCCCCATTGGATAATGCTTTTCAACAAATGATGGTGATTTGGGATGACTTCAATAGTAATATGACTATTTTTGATTTCATATTTAAACAAGATACTACAGATCCGTTGTATTTTGAGATAGCTGAAGAACCTATTCCAGTTGATTTATCGAATTTGTATCAAGGATGGAAAAGATTTTTGAAAGAGCAAGAAAAACGTTTCCAGATTTGGTAAATATGAAAGTATCCTGAGGTAAATAACATGAATGAACTATTTCGTATAACACTTTTTTCAATAATTGGTACTATTGCATCTCTAAGTATAATAATCGTTTTTATTAAAAAGGAAAAAACACACAAAGATTTTCTATTAGTGGTTATTACTTTTAGTTTTTTCACCTTGTTGTGCTTATCTATTGGTATAACGGGACTAGTAGACATTATTAAAAATGGGCAAAACCCATCTGTCAATGGATTATGTACAATTGTAAGGATTGATAGCGTGGGTGGTAGGTTTAGCACAGATACATTTTATCAAGTTATAATAGATGACCTTACTATAGAGGCGGATGCTGAGGATTTTGCTTTTTTAAAAGAAGGTACATATCAGTGTACCGTTCAATATGGTTTATTATCCCATCGTTTAATCGACATAAACTATCAAAAGTAGAGTTGGAAAGATGTTTTCCATCTCTACTTTTTTCATTAGCTTTCAAAGGTACTACCTTATTAATAGATATAGCCATATGTAAGTGCTATAATGCCTGTGAAAAATCATTGGAAAACATGTGGGGAGAAGGAGAGGACAATACAGTTGAATATTTTAGTTGTTGACGATGAAAAGGAAATTGCAGATTTAATCGAACTTTACTTAAAAAATGAAAACTATCATGTATTTAAATATTATACAGCTCAAGAGGCTTTGGCATGTATCGAGCAAGAAAATGTGGATTTAGCTGTTCTAGATATTATGATGCCAGATATAGATGGCTTTACCATTTTACGAAAAATCCGAGAAACATTGAATTTTCCAGTGATTATGCTTACGGCAAAGGAAGAAGAAATTGATAAAATAAATGGGTTTTCTTTAGGAGCAGATGATTATATAACAAAGCCATTTCGTCCATTGGAATTGGTTGCTCGTGTAAAGGCGCAACTACGAAGATTTACCTTGTACAACCAAGGCTCGAAGCAACATGAAGATATCATTGATTTTGCTGGCCTGGTGATTAACAAAAACACACGGCAAGTCTTTTTAAATGAAAGGCCTATATCCCTTACACCTACGGAATTCGCTATTCTTTGGTATTTATGTGCAAATCGAGGGACAGTTATTAGTTCAGAGCAACTATTCCAAGAAATCTGGGGGGAAAAGTACTTTAGTAGCAATAACACGGTAATGGTTCATATTCGACATTTACGGGAAAAAATGAAGGATTCTGCGGAGAACCCAAAATATATAAAAACGGTTTGGGGAGTGGGGTATACCATTGAAAAATGAGTTTGGCAAACTGAAAAGGAAAATGGTTGTACAAATTATTTCTATACTTGTCATCGCTATCATCATAGGCTTATTTATTAATTTTGCATTTATTGATGGGGTCTTGCAAGCTCCCTTTGCAGATGCTTTTATTGCCTTTTGTGAAAATGTCTTGCAGCTTGATTATTATGCTGCAAGTAGTGCCTATAATGTGTTATTTAGACAAAATAAACCACTTTGGCTTGCGATAGGATTTATTCTATTATTGTTGATTATTTTCTATATCGCCTTGTCTCGTTTTACCCGTTATTTTCATCAAATTAGTTCAAGTATCACCATGCTTGCAGATGAGTCAGGGAAGGAAATTGTGCTCCCAGCTGAACTCGATTTTTTGGAGAAAAAATTAAATAACGTGAAATATAAATTAGAAAAGCGTGCAAGGGATGCGCAAGAAGCTGAGCAACGAAAGAATGATTTAGTTGTCTATTTAGCGCATGATATTAAAACACCCTTAACATCCATTATTGGCTACTTAAGCCTTTTAGATGAGGCAAGGGATATGCCTGTAGAGCAGAAAGAAAAATATGTGACGGTTACATTAGAAAAATCCTATAGACTGGAACAATTAATCAATGAATTTTTTGAAATAACCAGATTTAATTTACAATCCATCATTTTAGAGAAAGATCTTATTCCTTTACATCATATGTTAATGCAAGTGGCTGACGAGTTTTATCCATTGCTGGCACCAAAGGGTCAACAAGCCATCGTCAAAATAGATGAAGATATTACTATCTATGCAGACGGTAATAAATTAGCGAGGGTATTTAATAATATTTTAAAAAATGCAATTGCCTATAGTGATCCTAATAGTACAATTGAAATTAGTGCGCGAAACGAAAATAATCAGACATTAATTTCGTTTACGAATACAGGGAAGACGATCCCTCCTGAAAAATTAAAGATGATATTTGAGAAGTTTTACCGCTTAGATAGTGCAAGGTCTACCCAAACAGGAGGTGCTGGGCTTGGTTTAGCCATTTCTAATGAAATTGTACAGGCCCATGGCGGGACGATTACCGCAACTTCTAGTAATGATACAACCGTATTCACTGTGATGATTCCAACCAATTCTTAAGAAACCTTAAGAATTCACTAATAGTAAATTAAAAATAAGCTCCTTTTTTTATGGTTGAATAAAAGCATAAAGAGAAGGAGTTGTTTTTATGTTCAAAAGAAAAGGGATATGGAGTTTATTGTTCTTATTCATGATGATAGTTGTTTATTTACTATTGAAAGAATCGCCAATGACTTTACGTCAGGAAATAGATCATTCACCGAAAGTAGTTCAAACAGCCAGCCCGCATATGCTCGATTTTGATTTATACAGCTCGAATGCAATTTTAGTGAATTTGGATGAAAATCAAATTCTCTTAGATAAAAATAGTGAAGAAAGGATTTATCCTGCTTCTTTGACCAAAATGATGACGGTTCTAGTCTCGATTGAGCAGATCTCCAATTTACAAGAAGAAATCATTTTACCTAAGCATATCTTTCAGGATTTATTAGAGGAAAATGCTTCAGTAGCAGGCTTTCTCCCAAATGAAAAGCTGACATTAGAGGATTTATTGTATGGCTCCATGCTGCCATCAGGTGCAGAGGCGTCAATGGGTTTAGCTGAATATGTTGCTGGTTCAGAACAAAAGTTTGTAAGTCTGATGAACGAAAAGGCGCAGCAGCTAGGCATGAAAAATACTCATTTTGTGAATACAACTGGACTGCACCATCCAGATCATTATACAACCGTAAAGGATATGTCTTTACTTTTACAATATGCCTTAACAAACGATGAGTTTCGCAATGTTTATACAGCAGAAAGATATTCTATTCAGTCCACAAACCTTCATCCAGAAGGCATTACTTTTACAAGTCGCATGTTTCAACATATGACGTCAAGTGCATTGCCAGGAGGAGAAATTTTAGGTGGGAAAACTGGCTATACGGAAGATGCAGGCTTATGTTTAGCAAGCTTAGCTCTTATAAATGGACAAGAATATGTGTTCGTGACAGTAGGAGCTGACGGTAATCCTAGAACGGAGCAATATAATATCACAGATGCCATTTCGGTATATAGTCAATTATAAGGTGAAGATTATTCTAAATCTGCGAGGCCTTCATAGTGTGTGATTGGAGGATATTTCATTTTCTAATCATACATTTTTTTGCTTTCTGATTGAGGAAAAGGTAAGTGATAGTTATATTATAGATAAATTCTATGATTATTATAGAAATAATAGAATTGATTAATAGATATGAAGTTCCATATAATTCTCTATAAACCATCGAGTTATTGGTATTTTAACAGAGGAGGGAAAGAATGGATGACAAATATTGCAGGAATTAAGATACCTGACAGTCGCTTAGCCTTAGAAGCACAGGAAGTTTTAAAGGAACATGGTTCTGATTTACTGTGGAATCATTCCAATCGTGTTTATTTATTTGGCGCAATACAAGGGAAGAAAGCTAAGAAATCATTTGATGCGGAACTTTTATACGTTAGTGCTTTATTTCATGATTTAGGCTTAACAAAGAAGTTTAGTAGTGTAGATAAGCGCTTTGAGGTGGATGGCGCTAATGCAGCACGTCAGTTTTTAGCATTGCATCATATTGATGAACAGTCAATTCAACTAGTATGGGATGCGATTGCACTTCATACGACAATTGGTATTGCTGAGCATAAAGAACATGAAGTTGGCTTGTTATATGCAGGCGTAGGTCTTGATGTAATGGGCGATGGTTATGATGATTTAACGGCTGATGAACGAAATGCCGTTCTCAATGCTTTTCCACGCGACCAATTTAAACAAAAGATATTGCCAGCATTTTTTGAAGGGTTTAAGCATAAACCTGAAACAACATTTGGCAATATAAAATCAGATGTGTGTGCATTATTTATTCCAAACTACAAACCTAAAAATTTTTGTGACTGTGTCTTGCATTCACCTTGGTCTGAATAAAAACTAAAATGGGATAAGGGGATATCTTACATGTTGAAATTGGCACATAAAAAAATTCGTCATACTGCTTTGCAAAATAAAATTGTTTCAGCGCAAGAGGCTGCTTCTTGGATAAAGGACGGTATGATATTAGGTATGAGTGGCTTTACGAGGGCGGGAGATGCAAAAGTTGTACCTTTAGCGCTTGTTGAAAAGGCGAAAGTGGAAAAGTTTCAGGTGGATGTTTATACAGGTGCTTCACTTGGTCCAGAGGTGGATCAGCAGATGGCTGAAGCGGGGATCATTCGGAAGAGAGCCCCTTATCAAGGTGACCCAGCGATTCGCCGAATGATTAATAACGGAGAAATTTTATATACAGATGCACATGTTTCACATAATGCTGAGTTAATGCGTCAAGGCATTGTGGGTCCAATTGATTTCGCCATCATTGAAGCAACTGCTATTACAGAAGATGGTTTGCTGATACCTACAACCTCTGTAGGGAATTCGCCAATTATTGTGCAAATGGCGAAAGAGATAATTATTGAGCTCAATGTTTCACATCCTGCTTCTTTAGAGGGCATTCACGATATTTATATTCCTGATGTACAGGGAAGTAGAGATCCTATTCCTTTAACTAGCGCGGGGGAGCGAATTGGAGCGGTTGGTATCCCATTAGATATAACGAAAGTTCGAGGCATCGTGCTTTCTGAAATTGCTGATGCGCCTTCAACGATTGTACAACCAGATGAGGAAACCGCAAAAATGGCAGACCATTTACTCAATTTTTTAAGAGAGGAGATGAAGGCTGGACGATTAACGAAGACATTAGCGCCACTACAATCGGGTGTTGGATCAGTAGCCAATGCAGTGTTAAATGGGTTTTTAGAATCTGAATTTGAGGATTTGGAAATCTATTCGGAGGTGTTGCAGGACGCTGTATTTGAATTAATAGATGCAGGGAAAGTAAAATCTGCTTCAGGTACGTCCATTACGCTATCACAAGAACGAGGCAAACAGGTGTATAGTCAGCTAGAAAAATATGCAGATCGTTTACTATTACGCCCTCAAGAAATATCGAATCACCCTGAGATTATTCGTCGTTTAGGGCTCATTTCCGTCAATACAGCTCTTGAAGTAGATATTTATGGAAATGTAAATTCTACACATGTTTCAGGTACAAAAATGATGAATGGTATTGGTGGTTCTGGCGATTTTGCGCGCAATGCACGATTGGGAATCTTTGTTACAAAATCCTATGCGAAGGGAGGCAGTATTTCCAGTATTGTTCCTATGGTATCCCATGTGGATCATACAGAGCATGATGTGGACGTTATTGTCACAGAGTTTGGTGTAGCTGATTTACGTGGGCTAGCACCGAAAGAGAGAGTACCACGAATAATTGATCATTGTGCACATCCTGATTATCGTCAGCAATTGTGGGCATATTATCAGGCTGCGGTGGAGAAAACAGGTAATCACCATACGCCACATATTTTAGAAGAAGCATTATCTTGGCATGTGCATCTTGCCAAAGCCAAGACAATGAAAAAATAAGATGCCTATTTAGCTAAAAAATAAATGGACTACACGCAGACACGACGAGTGCTGGGTTTAGTCCATTTTTTATTGAGACATGACTAATGAACGAATGAGTTGTCGACTTTTATCTGAAAGTGAAAGTTGTGCAAGATCAAGTTGCTCTACTAGTAGACGAATGAAAGCTTTAGCCGCAAAATTAATAAATTTATCTTTTCGATAGAGCAGGACGATTTCACGTGTTAGGGGTGGATTGCATATCGAACGCTCACAAATAGTATCCGATTTATGCAAGTTACAAAGTGTTTTCGAAATAATCGTTGCTCCCACATTTTGTTCTACTAATTTAAAGATCGCTTGGATGCTAGCTGTTTCTAATTTTGGTGTAATGTGAAGTTTTTCTTTACGAGCGGCTCCATCAATTACCTTTCTACACTGATGTATTATTGGAAATAAAATCAATGGATGTGCTAACACCTTTTGCAATGGGATGGTATCCAATCCTGCTAAAGGGTGCTGTTTATGAATAACGACCTTTAGTTCCTCCGTAAACAATGGAACGATTTGAAGCTGCTCCTCCTCATAATCGATATTGTCTTGTTTGTAGGAAATGGCAAAATCTATTTTATTGTTTTTAAATAGTTGCAACAAATCATCTGAGCTATTGATACAAACCTGTATGTCTGGATAATCCTGATAATAGTCCAGCAAATAATCTGATACACAATCAGTTAATTCTCCTGGCAAAGTACCAATCACTAATTTCCCTGCTTTTATTTCTTTTAGTTCAGTCATCTGATTTTTCGTATTATCCATTGCCCTAAAAATATATGTACACTGTTCATATAAAATTTTACCAGCATCTGTAATAGCGATTTTTTTTCCTAGACGATCGAATAGAGGTAAGCCAAGCTCATTTTCTAAAACCTTTATTTGATGGCTGAGTGTGGGCTGAGAAATATTTAATTTTTCGGCAGCCTTTGTAAAATGAAGCTCACTACATAGAACAAAAAAATATTCAAGCTGTCGTATCTCCATATAAACGTACCTTCTTATCAATTCAAATTTTCATATATTATAGCATTTTCAGCTTGAGCATCGAGAAATATAGGTTAATTTAATTGATAGATGATTTATTAATTTTAATCTTCAGAAAAATGATATATAGTAAATATGTTCAAATACATCATCCTTAAGGAGGATACTATGGGGAGATTAGTTCATTTTGAAATTCATGTAAGTGACATGGATCGGGCAAAGGATTTTTATGGGAAAGTATTTGGCTGGTCATTTCAGGACTGGAGTGACTATGCAGGCATGCCTTACTTCGGTGCCGTGACAGGTGAAGATGATGAACTGGGCATTAACGGTGCTTTAATGCAACGCCAAGGTCCTCCACCAGAAACAAACCAAGCGCTGAATGGCTTTGCTTGTACAATGGGTGTCGAAAGTTATGATGTAACAGAAGCAAAAATTCTTGAAAACGGTGGCAAAGTAGCCATGCCCAAGTATGCATTACCAGGGATGGCATGGCAAGGCTATTATATTGATACGGAAGGCAATGTATTTGGTATTCACCAGCCTGATAAAAATGCCAAATAGTATTTGCTCAATGTTGGAAAGTGAGAGGTTGCTCCTGAATGTGTGGGAACTGGTCCAATATAAGGAGGTTGCGCTCCTAAATGAGTGAGAGCCGCTCAAAGATGGAGGGAAGCTGCTCCTAAATGAGTGAGAGCTGCTCCAAGATGTGGGAAATCCGCTCATAAAGAGGAGAGAGTCGCTCCAAGATGTGGGGAATCCGCTCTTAAAGAGGAGAGAGCCGCTCCAAGATGTGGGAACCCTGCTCTTAAAGAGGTGAAAGCCGCTCCAAGATGTGGGAACCCCGCTATTAAAGAGGAGAGACTCGCTCAAAAGTAGAGGGAACCCGCTCTTAAAGAGGAGAGAGCCGCTCAAAGATGTGGAGAATCCGCTTATAAAGAGGAGAGAGTCGCTCCAAGATGTGGAGAACCCGCTCTTAAAGAGGAGAGAGCCGCTCAAAAGTAGAGGGAACCCGCTCTTAAAGAGGAGAGAGTCGCTCTAAAGTATAGGAAATCCGCTCCTAAAGAGGAGAGAGTCGCTCAAAAGTAGAGGGAACCTGCTCTTAAAAGAGTGAGAGCCGCTCCAAAGTAGAGGGAACCCGCTCATAAAGAGGAGAGAGCCGCTCCAAAGTAGAGGGAACCCGCTCCTAAAGAGGTGAGCCTCGCTCTAAAGTAGTAAGAACTCGCTCCTAAAAAGGTGAGAGCCGCTCCAAAGTAGAGGGAACCCGCTCTTAAAATGGTAAGCCCCGCTCAAAAATGATCGGAACCCGCTCATAAAATGGTAAGCTCCGCTCTAAAGTAGTGAGAACCCGTTCAAATAGGGAAAAACTCGCTCTTAATCAGGTGAAAAAACTTTAAAGCAGAAAGACCTATGTTCGAGAAAGCGAACATAGGTCTTTTATGATCATCTGGTAGGTAAATGGGGAGATTTGTAAATATATAATGTTTTATTTTGGTAAATTTGTTATGGTTAAATTAGGGAAGTTATCACATGATACATAGTATTCAAGGAGAAATTGTAATGAAAAAAAGAAGGCGTATGTTATTTTTAATCGCACCCATAATGATGTTAGCTTCTTGTAGTAGTGAGGGTGAGAGTGTTACTGCTAATGAGAAAATGTATATTTCATCGGTTCAAAAAAAGGAAGTTTATGAAATTCAACAGCCTGCAAAAGTCAATATTGCTAGAGGTTTAATCGTCAAAAAAATGAACAATGCTCTAAATATCAATGAAATCGAGAGAGGACTCATGGATTTGTCAGTGAGTCATTTTTCAACAGACAAGTTTTATATGCAGGAAGGTCAGTATTTGGATGAAAATACGATCACCCAATGGTTAAGCAGGAAAAAAGATGAAGGTATTTGTTTAAACCCAGCTATTGAAAAGAGAAGTGGCAATGTGCTGGAGGATGAAAAAAAGTATCCTTTGATTCTCTCTCATGTATTAGAACAAAACTTTATTAATAAAGAGAATAACAAAGTTGAGGGCATATCGATCGCGATCTCATTAAATGAATTTTATGACATACGAGTTTCCGATGAAAATGGCTTAATTTACACGGGCCAAGTGAAAGTAGATCAAAATGATGATGAAATCAATGATGTTGAAAAATACGGTAAAGAAGTGGCTAAAAAGATTGTTGCGGATATAAGAAAAAATGAAAAGTATCCGAGAGTTCCTATTTATTTAACTTTATATCAAGAATCTAATATAAACGATATTATACCAGGCATATTTTTAGCTGAAACCTTTATTTCGAAAGATACAGATACCATCTCAAAATGGTCTGAGGTTAATAAAAAGTATTATACATTCCCTTCAGATGCCTTATATAGTTTAGACCAAAATATGTATAATAAAATATTAATTTTTAAAGAGGATATTCAAGCTGGATTTAAACATTTAAACCCTAAAATTATAGGGAAACTGCGTTATGAGGATGGCAAACTAACAGATATTAACATGGATTTACATATTCCTCTGATAAATGATGTAGAATTAATTGGCTTGCTACAGTTAACTAGTACCAAGTTAAATACAATTTTATTTGATTATATTCCCATTACAGTTCGAGTAATCGACCATAATGGGGATGTAGGAATTGTCCTTTGGGACCCAATAGAAAAACAAATTTTTGCATCGCCTATTTAAGTCGTAAATGGAAATCTAAAGGGGTCAGCTCCTATTTCAAATTTCGTAGCTTGTGTCTATATCTACTGAAATTGAAGAACCATCACTATTATCAAATTTCATGAACCATTCACCTGCTAGGCTCGCATCCACCTTGTAATTTGTCGTAAACGATTGCCCAGGCTTAATGATCTCTCCTTCTATCCAAGCCGTTCCATTAGGTGCAGTTAATATAAACCTAATAGCTTGTGTGCTGTTATTTTTCACATAAATTCGAATTGCATCAGTGCTATTACTAGTTGCTTGATAATTAAAGCTCATTGAACCCTGACCTGTTGGAAAGGTAGTAGAAGTTGCAAGAAGAGTGGGAGAACCATCACCCATTTCATCACTTTGTTCAGCTATGATAGTAGAATGAGGTTCTTCAGCAGTAGCAGCTAGAGTCGGCTGACGAGATGAACTGTGTGTATGATTAGCTATATAAGATGCTCCACCAAGTGGAAATATAAAAAGAGTCACTGTTAATAAAGAGGCAAATTTTCTCATGGTTCCTCCGCTTAAATATATTTTGAAATCATCTTAATAATACCTTTATTTAACTGTATAGTAAATATTAGTTTAGGTGCTCATTAAAACGGAGCACCTATTTTTATAGGTGAAGGCGTTCTAAAACATAAAAGTATTTCTTTGCAATCTTTGAAATGAATGTTTATTATGAAAATGATAATCATTTTCAATTGTTGAAAGGGGAGTAACAATGAAAAGACATCTTATTATTGGGATGCATTTAGCTGTTCACGGTAATCATGGCAAGCAAGGTGCGTTGATAGATGAACATATTGCATTTGCGCAGCGTGCTGAGGCAGCAAAATTGGATTTTGTATTTAAGGCTGATTATTTAATAGCTCATCCAGAATTAATGGCTAAAATGAAAGGAACGGTTGGCTTAGATCCTAGCTTTTTAATGGCGATGGTGGCAAGAGAAACCAAACAGATTGGCTTAGTGACAACGATCTCCACATCATTTACGCCACCTTATCTGATTGCGCGTCAATTGCAATCCTTGAATTGGATTAGTGATGGGCGAGTTGGATGGAATATTGTGACCTCCATAGATGGTGCCCATAATTTCAGCAATGAATCTATGCCTTCTTCAGAAGAGCGTTATGCTAAAGCTACAGAATGTACAGAGGTGGTCAAGCAGCTATGGCATAGTCAACCCTACGAAACATTAGAAACGGATGGGAATATAGAAAAAATAAAAGAGCTTGTCAAACCTATTGAACATGAGGGCGAATTTTTCCATATTAAAGGTCCCCTAAATCTCCCTATGCATCCAGCAGGAGAGATTCCGCTCTTCCAAGCAGGCGCGTCGGATGTTGGGCGACAATTTGCAGCTACTGTTTCCAATGCCATTTTCGCAGCTACACCAGCTATGGAGGTGGGCATTGAGATGCGTAATGATTTGCGTCAACGTGCCATTGAAGTAGGGCGTTCTGCCGACGATATTCGCTTATTACCTGGGCTGTATTTCTTTATAGGTGATACATATGAAGAAGCACTCGAAATGCACCGACAAGCGCATGCACATTTAACGCTTGAACGACGCTACAGTGCTTTAGAATCTGTGATTGGTATGGATGTTCGTCATTTGTCAATTGAAGATCAGGTGACCGTTGATATGTTGCCACCAAAAGATCAAAAAGTACGTAGTAAAACACATGCAGATTTGGTGCGTCGTTATATTATAGAAAATGAACCAACTGTTGAGGTATTGTTAGCACGCCCCGAGGTAATTGGCTCAGCCCATCTTGTAGCAATCGGCACACCACAGGATATTGTCGATCAAATCGTTACTTTTTATGAGGAGGGCGCATTGGATGGCTTTATTGCTGTACCAGGTGGCCCTGTGAAATCTTTAGATTTATTCTTTAGCGACGTTATTCCCATGTTAGTAGAGCGGGAGTTATTCCGAGCTGAATATGAAGGTAGCACATTACGTTCCCATTTAGGCTTAGATGTGCGATCTCCAATTAATAGCTGAAAAAGGGCAAGCCATAAGCTTTGCCCTTTTATTGCTAGAAACTCATTCGAATATTAATCGGATAAAGATAAGGTGATTCGGGTTGTTCGATTGTTACCCAATCATCAATATGGATAACAGGTAAGCTTGCACCCTCATATGTTGTTTGACTAATTGTACCGACCACTTCAATCCATGTATCTTCTGTGAGTGTTGGAGCGTCTGGAAACTCTGTTAGAAAGCCGACGATACTGGCATCGGCGACACAATGCGTAATAAGAAATCTTGAAATAACTAGTTGCCTTTCTGTAAAGCTTTCTTCTTTTAAAACAAAGCCCTTCAACTGTATTTTCTTCCCCAAATAGTTTTCTAAATTTTGATTAATTTCCTCGTAATAGATCGTATAGTCCTCATCGGTCATTTTCAGCATCGATTGTTGGGATAACTGTTGCTTTAATTGGTCATATTGCTTTTTTGTCATTTCCTGTTTTTCTTCCATCAGTCGCGGATCAGCATCATGCTCATCATAGATGTTTTCATCAATTGTTTCATTTGAAGTGAGATAATCCTCTATTTTAGATGATTGACTTTGCTGGGTGAGAATAAAGGCACCACCTTTTTTATCAGCGACGGCAGCATCTAAAATTTTAGCTGGCACGAAAAAGCCTGTCATTATCGGTGTCATGATAATGAGGTAGGCAATCATTTTTTTTCTTGTAAAGGCTGAGTGACCATGGTCGTGATGGGAACAGCAAGCTTGTCCGGTAGGCTCACATGAGTGGGGAGCCTTTGAAAAAGATATAACTCTAGTCAATTGAACAAGAAATAGTATAAAAAATAAGATGGCGGCTGTTTTACTCAGGCTTTCATATTTAGGGTTGATGAATTTTGTTAGTTCTCCGGTCCAATGCAGGTTGGCTATCATAGCCGAAAAGGCAAGTAACATTAAGGCTCTTAGCGCTTGTTGAACGTGAAATTTCATGGTTTTCCCCCTTAGAGATACGCTGAAAGCATCCATATACTAATGTAGACAACTGTAGCCACTAAGGCGATTAACCAAAAGACAAATTTTAAGCGAAATACGCTCATCAACATAATGGTATTTTTCAAATCGATCATAGGGCCAAAAATAAGAAAGGCCAGAATGGATGGAGTGGAGAAAATAGCACTAAAGGATGCGCCAATAAAGGCATCTGCCTCAGAGCAAAGTGACAGAATGAAGGCTAAGCTCATCATAACTAGAATGGAGGAGGATTCACCGTCTCCAATTGCTACGAGTGTTTTGGTTGATATATAGGTTTGTACAAAGGCAGCTAAAAATGCCCCGATAATTAAGTATTTGCCCATATCAAAAAATTCATCGATGGCATGCTTGACCATATTTAATAGTTTTGTGACGAAAGATGTTTGTTGACTAGTGGTTGTCAATGAGTAGGGCTGTAAAGAGCTCTTAAATTGTGAGCCTTTAAAAAACAAGCTGATGAGTAATGCTACGACAATGGCGATGACAAAGCCAACGAGCATTCGAAGGCTCGCTATTCTTAAATCATTGCCAAATGCCATATAGGTAGAAAGAATAACAACGGGATTAATAAGTGGACCAGTTAACATAAAGCCCATAGCTGCATGTATAGGTACGCCTTTGGCAATTAATCTTCTAACAATCGGAACAATTCCACATTCGCAGGCTGGAAATAATGCACCTACAAGACAACTCATGATGACGGCCATCACAGGGTTTCGAGGAATCCACCTTTGGATATGTTCCTCTGTTATAAATATCTGAATAAAGCCAGCAATCAGTATTCCAATTAAGACAAATGGTAATGCTTCAATTAAAATACTTAAAAATATCGTATTTAAATTGAGTAGAGAGGAACTAAGGTCGTTTAGTGCTGAGACGTTGAATAACAGTAGTGGTAGCATGCCTATGAATAAAATGAAGAGGAACCAAAAATTCAATACATATTTAGAAAAATGGAGACGTTCCACATAGACCTCCTTAAAGTGTAATGGTTACGTTTTAATGTAAGATATGACATAGATGATATTGTTATTACTTCAAAAAAGGAAAGAGAAAGTAAAAATTGGTTCCTACCATCTTTTTACTTTCCCTCTCTATCGAATTATTTAGGAGAATACTTAGTTCTATATTGTTTAGGGGTGATACCCGTAAATTTTTTGAAAACTTTAATGAAATAGCTTTGATCTGTGAAATTAAGTAATGAACCGATGTCTAGAATTGGATAGTTGGTAAATGTTAAGAGTTTTTTCGCCTCATCAATCCTTTGCTGCTGAATATATTCACTAAAGGAAGTCCCTACTTCCTTTTTAAATAAGGAGGAAAGATAGTTGGGGCTTAGGTGGCAAATAGCTGAAAGTTGGTCGAGTGTTAGATCCCCATATAATTGATTTTCAATAAAATGGATACAGGTAGTAATGGGTGCTGAATATTTCCTTGTATTGGCCTGCGATACACGGCTTGTAAAGTCGTAAATAGCTTCCTCCATTAACGAAAGAATATCGATTAAACTGGTTTGATCCTCTAGCTTTTGAATGTAAAAATCATTTAATGTAAAGGCTGTTTCTTCATTTAAACCACCCTCAATCGCTGCACGGCAAATTAGGGCAATTCCTGTAATCATCAAATATTGAACACTTCTTAAATTATTGCGTTTTGAAAGTATTCCCAGTTCTGCCTGCTCGACAATGGAATAATTCAAAACTTCATTTAATTTCTCCATACGTCCATTTTTCACATTGTCTAACAATATTTTTTCATAATAAAGATTTGTATGAACAATATCATTTCTTCTAGCGTATGAGAGCTCAAGCGCAGTATTTTCCTCATGACGAATTAGAGGTCTTAATGCTTGGTTATGATAAATGACAGCAGTTTTATTTAATTTCTTTTGATAGATCGAGTAATACACAAACAAACTAATGGCTAAACATTGCTGATAATGAAGAATAGGAATTAGCTCTTGATTAACATTTGTCTTTATGTCTACCACTTCTGGAGAAAGAGAAGGACCAACTACAATCGCCCCTAAATATTGATCCTCTAACTGCACGTTGATATAGAAGAAATTAAATTCAGCATAAGAGAAAAAAATCGGATAATCATTTGTATCCTTATGATAAGGATATGTTTTCAATTGTTCCTTTAAAGAAATGTAAGATGGATTATTGGTTGTTGAATAGTCAAAAATTATGTCTCCCAACGAATTAATATAAGTGACTGGAAGATGATGTGTTTCGTATATTAATTGACTTATGTATTGAAGGTCGATAGTGGTAATTTTCATGTTCCTACACTCCAGTTCGTAATGATGCTATCAAAATGAAAGCCGTTACAATTTTTATTGTATAGACATTGAGAAAGTACTATTTTGTGTAGAATAATACAATAAATGAAGGGGAAGTAGCAATAAAATAGACAGTGACTTCAAAATGTTAGGGAGGAATAGAAGATGGATCTTTTGAATAAAATTGCAGTTGTAACGGGCGCAGGAAGCGGTATTGGAAGAGCCAGCAGTTTGAAACTTGCTAGCAATGGTGCAAAAGTGGTAGTTGTGGATTTCAACAAAGAAACAGGGGAAGAAACAGTAAGCTTGATTAAAGAGCAGGGTGGAGAAGGTATCTTCGTTCAGGCTGACATTTCAAAAAGTGAAGACGTTCAGAAATATGTCAATACGGCTGTTGATACGTATGGACGCATTGATATATTTTTCAATAATGCTGGGGTTATTCAAAAAATCTCTCCATTAACAGAGATTGAAGATGCAGAATATGAGCGCATTATGTCGATCAATGTGAAGGGTGTATTCCTTGGCTTAAAACATGTTTTAAAAGTAATGGAAGGACAAGGAAGCGGCTCTATTATTAATACAGCTTCTACAGCGGGTGTTCGCAGTGAGCACAGTATGGCTGTCTATTCTGCAAGTAAGCATGCAGTAGTTGGTTTAACAAAATCTGCTTCTTTGGAGTATGTAAAAAAAGGTATCCGTATCAATGGTATTTGTCCAGGTGGAGTAGAAACAGCATTAACAAACAGTGTAACTGCCATGTTTGAAACAGGTGGCTATGTGCCAGAGGAAATTCCAAACATGAGAATGGGCCGCTATGCGAAACCAGAAGAATTAGCAGAAATGGTTGTGTTCCTAGCATCGGACAAAGCAAGCTATATGACAGGCTCCATCGTGTTAGTTGATGGTGGCTTAACTTTATAATGAAAGAAGAAATCCAGTGAATCATTTCACTGGATTTCTTCTTTTTGTTGCAAAAAGATGATGTCAACGGCAGAAAAAGCAACTTTGCAAAGTGAGAGGTTGATTTCCGTTCCGCCAGCGTCCTTTCCAGGGGGCGTCCGAGGAGCCGCTTCACTCACTTTCGTTCGCTCCAGGGTCTCCTCTGTGACGCTAAATCCCCAAGGAGTGACGCTGGCTCCACTCCAATCAACCATTCTGCAAAGTGTCTTTACTTTTTTTCATAGTAGCATAGCGATTAAATCGTTCATTATTTGTATTCTTAGAGGGGATAAGCTCTTATTTTTAATGTGGAGAAGTGATGCGTGACAACACCCCTTCATAAAGAGTAGTGAGCACCTTCACTTTATTTGAAAACCTTTGCTAAAAAGGTAACACTTTTGTGGGTTGGAGTGGAAGGTTACTTGATTCCCGTGGGATAGCGAGACAGGCGAGCCACTAAACGGAGCGGTGCGGAGGAAGCGGCTCGGCGCTCGCCCACAGGAAAGCAAGTAACCTGCAACAGAAATCCATTTCTACCTTTCAATAGACTGTTTTGTTTTCAACACTAAGAAGAAATCCAGTGAATCATTTCACTGGATTTCTTGGGGTAATGAACCGAGTCGGCTATAGGGTGAATTTTTTGAGCTCATTCATCAACGTATCAGTCATAGCTTGAAGTTCGTCGATTTTAGCACTAATTTTTTGGAAGGATAGTAGCTGTTCTTGGGTTGATGCCGATATTTCTTCTGTACCGGCAGCCGTTTCTTCCGTAATAGCAGAAATATTTTCAATGGTACTATTTACTTGCTGGCTCATTTCATTTGTTTGCACCATTTCTTTTGTGAGGTTTTGTAAATCGCGATGGATAGCTGTTATATGCATGGTAATAACGGCAAATGATTGTTCCGTTTCAACCATGGATTGTGATTGCTCATTTGATAGCTGAAAACCTCGTTCAGCCGTAGTAAGGATGTGCGTAATGCCATCTTGAATATGCGTAACCATAGAAGTGATTAAATTCGTTGCATTCTCCGTTTCTGAAGAGAGCTTTTTAACCTCCTCGGCAACAATGGCAAACCCTTTACCTGCTTCTCCCGCTCGTGCAGCCTCGATGGCAGCATTTAAGGCTAATAAATTTGTTTGGCTGGCAATCGTGTGGACAGCATTGGCTGCTCCTTCAATCTCTGAAGTAAATTGAGAGAATTGGGTAACAGCCTCTTTAATATCAAGTGATGTGGTTGAAATATCCTGCGCAATGGCCGATTGTTTTTCCAATGAATACTGACCATTTTGAACAGCCTCCAGAGCCTGTTTACCAGTGTCAGCCGATTGCTCACTTGTACGCATTACATCCTTAAATTGATCTGCCATATTATTCATTTGGAGTGCCACTGATTGAATGTCTTCAGACATCGTATAGCTGCCTTTTGCTAATTCATCGGTAGAAGTAGCGACTTGATTGCTACTTTCATGAATAGTATTCATATGGCTCGTCACCTCTTGTGTAAACAAATTAACGTCTTTTCCAATATAATCGATGGATTGTACGGTACTTTTTAAATTATTCATCATCTCTGAAAAGCTTTTTGTTAATTGATCAATCTCATATCGACTGTTTGCTTGATAGGAAAGGGTAGAGGTATCAATGGTTAGGTTTCCTGTTGCTGCGGCTTGTGCGCAATCTACAATCTGATTAATTGGTTTGGTAATTCTTTTCGCAGCTACATAGGAATAAAGTATCGTAGCAATAATTAATAGCACACTACCTATGATGGTAGAGGTTGTAATGAAACCTATTTTTTGCTTCGTTACTTGTATCATTTCTTGATACCATTCGTTCGTTTCCTTTTTGAGCACATACATATCGTTTAAAATCCCTTTAATTCTGATGGACTGCTTTTTAATTTCAGAGCGATTGTTTTCTTGAAACCCGCTTTCAGTCGCTTTTTCTAGATTTTCAAATTTACTAGCTATTTTTTCGACGATTGTCTGATGCTCAGGTATTTTCGTTAGAGAGGCTAATGCCCCTAAATTACTTTTTGTTTCTTGTAAAATAGCGAGCGCTTCGTTTTTATTGGCTTCACTATCTAAGTAGGTAAAATTATTTAAAGATTGACTGGCAACAACTAAACTTTGCTCTAGTTCTTTCACTGCAAGTAAAAGTTTCGTATCATCCTGTGCTGTGGTCTGGATTGTGAATGTTTGTATGATAATAAAGCCAATCATCGCCATAGCCAGTACGATTGGAATCAGTGTGTTCATAAATAATTTCTTACGTAGTGTCACTGGCCATTCCCCTTTTCTGCAGTAACTTTTATCGTTCCTGAAATAATGGCTTCTTGGGCTTTTTCGATGGCAGTTTGTTGCTCAGCTGTTAGTTGTATTACACGAATATCTGCTAGTCCCACGCCTTGATCCGCTAAACCTAATGCAAACGATTTTTCAGTAATTTTCCCATCTTCTACTAATGCTTTAGCAAGTTGATAGACGGCTAGGTCAACATTTTTCAGCATGGATGTGACAACTGTTTTTTCAGCAACAAAAAATTGATCGATATCAACACCTGCTGCATAAATACCCATTTCCTCGGCCTTTTTAATCGCTCCGAAGCCAGTAAAGCCCGCTGCATGGTAAATAAAATCAACGTTATTTTTGATATATCTTTCTGCTATTGCTGCACCCGCCTGGGTATCGTCAAAGGTACCAGCATAGTCACTCATAATTTCAATCGATGGCTGTACATAACGAGCTCCTTCGATAAAACCATTTTCAAAGTGATGAATAACGGGAGCATCTGCACCACCAATAAAGCCAATTTTTCCAGTTATGCTTGTCATAGCGGCAATCATGCCAACTAAAAAGCTACCTTCTTGTTCTTTAAAGGTAATCGAAATGATGTTGTTAATATCAGATTGTCCGTCAATCAGTATAAATTGCTGGTCTGGATATTGCTTCGCTGTTTTTTCTAGTGCTTCTTGTACAGAGAAACCGAGACCAATGATGACATCATATTTTTCTGCTACAAGCTCATTCAGCTTTTCCTCGTAATTACCATCAGGAGCCTCTTTGTAATCAAACAAAATACCAAGCTCATCGCGTGCCTTTTCTAATCCTTTAAAAGCGGAGTCATTAAATGATTCATCGCCTAGTCCTGCATCTGATAGTAAAATGCCTATCCTATATCCTTCAGTTGATGTTTCTGCTGGTGTTGAAGAACAGCCTGCTATCAACAGAGCAATCAAAAGAAAAGTAGTAATTAATTTCTTCAAAATATGTGTACCTCCTGTTGTGTATAAAATATATATCGGCAAAAACTTAATATTTTTAGTCTGATGTCAGACTTCGGTGGAAATAAATTTCTGAGAACGTATAAGAATAAGGATTCATTTCTATATACATAATAAGTTAGAAATATAAAGCTAGATTACTATTAAAGTAATGGATTTATTAAGGTTTCCGTAACAATCCTTGTATGTATAGCACTATAAAAGCCTAACGCGAATAGCGTTAGGCTTTACTATCTAGACAGCACCGAATAATTTTAATAAATTAATAATAATAATGCCGATTACGCCAAAGTCTGAATCGCCAAAGGTTGTGCCTTCATAACCAATGTCTCCCATAAAGATCAGTAGTATGGCAGGAATAAAGCTAATCAATAAACCATTGGCAAAGGCTCCTGACATGGCACCGATTCTGCCGCCTGTAGCGTTACCAAAGACGCCAGCTGCTGCACCTGTGAAGAAATGGGGAACAAGACCTGGTACGATAACTTTTAGTCCGATGAAGGGGAGTATAAACATGGAAACCAGCCCTGCTAGAAAACTAAAAATGAAACCAATAATAACTGCATTTGGTGCAAATGGGAAAATGGTTGGACAATCAAGTGCTGGTTTTGTGTTTGGTACAAGTTTATCTGCAATGCCTTTGAAGGCTGGAATAATTTCAGCAATTAACATTCGTACACCTGCTAAAATAATATAAACACCCGCTGCAAATGTAATCGCTTGCATAATAGCGAAAATAATAAAATTAGAGCCCGCAGATAATTGTGCCTCTATATAGGAAGGACCTGCAAAAAGGGCAACAATCACAAAGAACACACTCATTGTTAGCGAAATAGCGACAGAGGTATCTCGTAAAAAGCCTAATGATTTCGGGACTTGTATATCCTCTGTGGATTTCGTTTTATTGCCAAAGAGCTTGCCAATCTTTGCAGAAACATAATAGCCAACACTGCCAAAGTGTCCAACAGCAAAGTCATCACTACCTGTTATTTGCCGAACTGTTGGCTGTAAAATGGCAGGGAATACCACCATACAAAGTCCAAGAATAATAGAACCGACGATAATAAGAGGTGTACCACTCATCCCCCCAACAGACAATGAAGCAGCGATTAAACAAGCCATAAATAATGTATGATGTCCAGTTAAAAAGATATATTTTAATGGCGTAAATCGCGCAAATAATAGGTTCATAATCATACCAAATACCATGATTAGTGCAGTAGCTGTACCAAAATTAGTCTGAGCAGCTGCCACGATGGCCTCATTGTTGGGAATGACTCCCTGTACTTGAAAGGCATGATCAAACATTTTACTAAAATGATCTAAAGAGCCAATCAAAACCGTAGCACCTGCTCCAAGGATGACAAAGCCCATTATCGTTTTTAAAGTACCTGACAGAACAGTGGAACTTGATTTTTTTTGAATGAGTAAACCAATAAAAGCGAATAGGCCGACTAATATAGCTGGTGTTCCTAAAATGTCATGCATGATAACATCTAACATACCAACACCTCATCCTATCCAAATTTTTGATGCTTAAAGCAAAGGTTCAAGCTTTTCTTTTATTTCTGCAATACTCATCATATTAACAATGCTCACAATGATTCCCTTGTCTTGCGCTAATTCATTCACAATGTCTGCTGCCCCTAAATAAATATCTGCTTTCTCCGCCTTGGCAGACGCTAAATCGGTATGTGTTACCTCTGCATCTTTACCCAATGCCTCTAATGCTTTTTTTACATTTAATTCTAAAATAAAGCTACTTCCTAAACCGCTCCCACACACGACTAAAATTTTCATTCTGTTGACTCCTTTGTCGTATATTGTTTGATTTTCTCCCATATCGTGTCCGCATGCTGACAGGCGATCAAGTCATCAACCTGATTAGGTTCTTGTAAGACTAATGCTACATCAGCCAACGCCTGTAGATGGGAAGCATTGTCAATGGCAGCTAGCACAATTAGTAAGTAAACAGGCTGATTGGGGCTGAAAAAAACAGGTTTTTGTAAACATAGCAAACTTATGGCTAGTTCATGAACCCCATCAGATGGCCGTGCATGAGGAATGGCTACTTTTGGTGTGATGACTACGTAGGGGCCATAGTGCTCAATAGATCGAATCATGGCTTCGACATAGCGTTGTTCAATTTTGTGTTGCTGTACTAATGGGCTAGCAGCTAAATGAATCGCTTCTTGCCATGATTGGACAAAGTTTGCGAGCTGTATACAATCCTTTGTTAACAGCTTGGTTAGCAAGGACAACCCTCCTTTCATAAAAATATCCTCCCATTCCATGTTATTACGACTGCATGTGGAATTATGTCATCGAAGAAAACATTTTTAATTGCTTCGCTATTTCGTAAACCGACATTTTGACAAATTCATCAATTTTATGATCTAAGCGCGTTTTCGGATAAATCAATTGAATCTTTCTATTAAGCGTCACGTCATGTAGATCTTTCTTCATCAGTACACCTGATTTTAATTCTTCTTCTATTAAGGAAACGGATAGAAACGCCATGTTTTTTCCAAAGGTCAGCATTTTTTTAATCGTGCTCACAGAATCCAGCTCAATTGTGTAAATTGAAGGCTGAAAAGGGTCCATCCACTTTTCAATGAAGTGATTCGTGGAGCTAGAGGATGTATGCAACAAGAGCTTGTACTTAAGAATATCTTCTTTGGTGATGTTCTTTTTTGTTGCTAGCTCGTGTGATGGGCTGAATGCCAATACAAGTGCATCTTCACCGATAGTTTCGTAATGAAGTAAAGGATTTTCCTGCTTGGTCTCCATGATGAGCCCGAAATCTAATTCTTGTAGTGCTACGTTTTTTTCAATTTCGGGTGCAGTTTTTACTTCTAATGAAATGCGAATCTCAGGATAGGCCGTTGAAACTTGATGAATTAAATCTGGCATAAAAATATGGGCAGGTAGGCCACTCGCCCCAAGTCGTAATGAACCAATATGGCCTGCTAAAAGATTTTCAATAAAACGGTCCATATCCTTTTGGAGTTGAACCATTTGACGAGCGTAATGATACACACCTTCGCCGGCTTCTGTTAAACGGTATCCTCCTGCGTTTGTTCGAAATAAACGAATACCGTATTCCTCCTCTATAGAGCGAATATGAAAGGATACTGTAGGTGCTGTAATGCCAAGTGCTCTGGCGACAGGAGCTAATTTTTTTAATTCTACAAGTAAGCAAAATGCCTGTAATTTACTATTGTTCATTTTATCCTCCTAAAGCAAATTAGAAAAAATCTTGTATTTGTTTTAGTTTATTAGATTTTTTTTAACGTGTTATTAATAGTAGATTAATATTTTCTAAATATCTGGAATTTATAGTTGTTAGTAACGAGGAGGATACTTATGAAAATCTCATTAACCAATATCGAGAAAAAATATGGGCAGTCTCAAGCATTATGGCCAATCGATGTGGAGTTAGATCAGCAATTTATTACGATTCTTGGACAATCGGGTTGTGGCAAAACAACCTTATTAAAGTTGATTGCTGGCCTTGAACAGCCAACAAAAGGAGAAATTCGATTCGATGACACCGTGATTTTCTCTTCACAGTCTCATAAAAATGTCAAACCAAATAAGCGCAATATCGCCATGGTTTTTCAAGATTTTGCTCTATGGCCACATATGACTATCTTCCAAAATATTGCCTTTGGCTTAAAGGGCATTATTGCAAAATCAGCTATTCCTGAACGAGTCGAGCATGTGATGCGATTGGTAAAAATGCAAGGCTATGAGAAACGAAAGCCAGGCGAATTATCGGGTGGTCAGCAGCAGCGGGTGGCATTAGCAAGAGCTTTAGCGAAGAACCCTCGGTTGATTTTATTTGATGAGCCTTTATCCGCTCTCGATGCTGTTCTCAGAGAACAAATGCAAGATGAAATTATGCACCTGATTCATGAACTTGATTGCCAAGCCATTTTTGTAACACATGATCAAACGGAGGCCATGACGATGTCTGACCAAATTATTGTTATGGAGGCAGGGAGAATTGCTCAAATTGGCTCGCCTGAGGAAATTTATCGTGCACCAGCAACGCCCTATGTGGCAGATTTTATTGGCAAAGTGAATTGGTTTCATCATGGACAATCGATCGTGCGACCTGAAGGTGTATCAAGCGTATCGCGTCCTGGTACGATTGCTAAACAAGCGGAGATTGTGAAAAGCATATTTGTTGGAGATCGTTATTTAGTACAAGCACAGGTGGATGGGCAGCCTTGGAGCTTTTATGAGAATCAACCATTAGAGCATGGAAAAAGATTGCAAGTATTTATTGATGAAAAACAAATCTATCAATTGGAGGGTTTACATTGAAGAAACGACGTTTTAAATTATGGGCAACTGCTGGCATTTTATTGACCTTGGCATTAGCTGGCTGTGGTAATAAAGAGGCAAAAGAGACAAATGAAGCAAGTGCAAAGACACAGGATGAGAAAGTACTGACGGTGTATTCTGCAGGGCCAGATGGTTTAGCTGCAAATATTCAGCAAGCATTTGAAGAAAAAACAGGGATTAAAGTGGAAATGTTTCAAGGAACTACAGGTAAAATTCTCTCTCGTCTAGAAGCGGAAAAAAATAATCCTGTAGCTGATATTGTTGTACTTGCCTCTGTCGCCTCAATGGATGGATTAAAGGCAACAGACCAATTACAAAGCTATGAAGCTGCTAAAAACAAGGACAAAATCAACAGTGATTGGTCTGATCAAGATGGATATTTCTATGGCTACAGTGCCTCTGCTTTAGGTATTGCCTATAATACGAAAAATACGACACAGGCGCCTAAGGATTGGTCTGATTTAGCGAAAGCTGAATGGCAAAATAAAATAAATATACCAGATCCAAGTCTGTCAGGCTCTGCTGTGGATTTCTTATTTGGTTATACAGCAGCAGAAAAAACAGCTTGGAGCACAATTGATACGTGGAAGAAAAATGGCTTGCAAGTCAATGGTGCAAATAAAGAAGCATTGGATGCTGTTATTACGGGTGAGAAAAATGCCACGATCGCAGGGGTAGACTACATGGCTTATAAAGCAAAAGCGGACGGTGAGCCAGTAGAAATTATCTATCCGACGAGTGGGACAGTGGTTAGTCCTAGAGCGGTTGGTATTTTGAAGGATGCGAAACATGTAGAAGCTGCACAAGCCTATGTTGATTTTATATTATCGGATGAAGGGCAAAAGCTAGTAGCAGATGCTTACTTATTACCAGGAAATAAAGATATTGCTGTGAAAAATCGTGCAGCATTAGATGAAATTCCACAGTTAACAGTTGATTGGATGGGTGCGGAAGCGAAACAGCTTGAAGTACTAACAAAGTTTACGGATTTATTCCGTTAAATAAGGGAGGTTGATATACCTCCTTTCTAGTTTTTATAGAGAAGGGTTGTAGTAGTCATGATAATGGAAGGAAGACGAGCTTTTGGATTTTTACTGACAATTGTTGCCATATTTGCTATCGCTCCGTTGATGGCCATTTTAGTTTATACCTTTACAAATGAGGGGCAATTCGATGGATCACAGTTTAGCCGAATATTTGCACACGAGAGAATATGGAGGACGCTAGGAAATTCTGTGGTCTTAGGGATTTTCGTGATTATTGGGACAACAATTATCGCATTACCTATGGCTTTCATTCGTACGAAAACAAGTTTATATCAATATGAATGGCTCGATATTGTGTTAACGATTCCATTTATGACACCTCCTTATATTGGTTCTATGGGCTGGATTTTGTTTATGCAGCACAATGGTTTTTTACAGCAGCTTATTCCACGTGCTGCTTGGATGACAGATTCCTTCTTTTCCTTATTTGGCATGGTACTGATCATGAGCTTACACCTGTTTCCGTTTTTGTATTTAATGTTAAAAAATACATTGCTTCGAATAAATGGCTCATTTTTAGATGCAGCGCTGATTTTTGGGCGAAGCTCCTGGCAAAATGGGCTAAAGATTGTGTTACCCCTTGTACTTTCAAGCTATGTCTTGGGAAGTCTGCTTATTTTTATTAAGACGCTTGCTGAATTTGGAACGCCAGCTACATTTGGCAGTCGGATTGGGTTTCAAGTTTTTACAACCGAAATTCACTCCTATCTATCAAGATGGCCAGTCGATATTCGCATGGCAACCTCGCTATCCTTTTTCTTATTGTCTGTTTGTTTGGTCATTTGGTATTTCCAAAATCTCATTGGACGCAAATATACATATGGTGTGCTATCAGGAAAAACGCCTGCTAGACGTGAGATCAAGGACAAGTGGTATATAAAAACAGCTTCGTGGACTTTTGTAGGGCTTGTACTATTGCTGTCTATCGGCATTCCGTATTTCTCTATTATCGTGACCTCTTTGCAAAAGGTAAGGGGAGATGGTTTACAGGCAGGGAATTTCAGCTTTGCTTCCTATCAAGAGGTCTTCACCAGTGGAAGTGCAGGATTGACAGCATTTTTAAATAGTATTGTTTTTTCTATCATAACGGCCATTATAACGGCCATGATAGGTTTATTTATTGCTCTTTATATTAAAAAAGGAGAAACCAGAAAGCAGCAAGTATTAGATTTTTTTAGTTTAATGCCTAATATTATTCCGGGAATTGTTTTTGTTGTAGGTTTAATTATGTTTTGGAATGCGCCGTGGCTTCCCGCAACGATTTATAACACAAAGGCAATGGTAGTCGTTACATACTGTGTGCTGTTTTTACCCTATTCGGTGCAGTATATTAAATCTTCTTTTTCACAATTAGATGCCTCTATCTTTCAGTCAGCCGCTATTTTTGGACGTAGTAATTGGGCGGTTTATCGTCGCATCATCCTACCGCTATTGATGCAGGGTATTTTGACAGGAATGATGATGACTTTTATTATTTCGATGCGTGAGCTAGTAGCTGGTCTCTTAATTTTGCCACCCTCAGTCGAGACAGGGGCAACTTTTATCTATAGTCAATTTGAGCAAGGTAATGTAGGGGTTGGGATGGCAGTTGCCGTCATCACTGTTTTGATGACTGTGGTATTTATGTTCCTATTAGATTGGCTGCAAAGACGAGGAGGGCAGGCCAATGCTTAGTTTTGAAATTTTAGGTGGTGTAGGGGAATATGGGCGCAATTGCTTTTATATTGAAAATCATGGGCAGGGCATTTTATTGGATTGTGGGATTATGAAAAATGCTCAAAAAACGCCACCAAATATTACATCTAATCATATTGAAAAGCTAGTTGCTGTCTTTATTTCTCATTCACATATTGATCATGTAGGGGCATTGCCATTACTACAAAAGATGGACTATACGGGGCAGGTATTAATGAGTCATAGAACTGCTCAGCAGCTTCCACTGCCTCTTCCACAAGTCCGTACTTTCCACCCAGATACGATTGGAAATTGGATAGAGGTCAATGATTATCTTGCCTTTCAATGGGGATATAGTGGACATTTAATTGGAAGCGTGTGGTACAAAATTCGATTTTTTGATGAGATGATTTTTTTCTCTGGTGATTATGTAGTCGATTCGTATTTGTTAAAGGCGACCTTACCAGAGGAGGATGGAACGGTTTATGATGTAGCGTTTATTGATAGTGGACATGTGGAAAAATGCATTCATAATCTTGAGATATTACAGCAATTGGCTACGTACGTAAAGGCTCATCCCAATCGTTCAATTATTTTCCCATCCTCTTTTTCGGGCAAAACAGTGGATATTATGTCTTATCTTTCTGAACATACAACCAGAGCGATTAGTGTAGATGCAAAGCTACAAACTTTATTGGAGCATTATGATGAAGATCCCGAAAATATTTGGCCGAATAAAGCGGTACTCCAAGTATGTCACAAGCAAAAACCGGACAGTCACCATGCACTTTATTTTGTCTCAGAGCAGGATGAGGCTCAATTGGAGGAGCTTGCAAAGGCATATCCAACAGCTATTTTTGTCCACACAGGCTATTCTCGTCATTCATGCAATCCATCTATTTTGAAGCATCTCTCAGAGGAGTTCTTCTATAAAACACATCCAGACTATCGTGATATTGTGGCTCTGTCACAGAGAATTCGTGCACGACAAACTATCTATTTTCACAGTACACATACAAATTTAGCAACAACATTTCCGAAGGAGGAGTTAAAGCGTGACTAAACTAAAAAAATGGGCATTTTATATATGTGTCATGGGCTTGACAATAATTAGTATGATGAGTGTGAGTACAACACAAGCGAAAGCAGCCATTGAGCCAGGGCATGAAATTAAATTCAATATTAAACCTGAGATTTTTAAGGAATCAACGATTGTACAGGTTTTTCAAGCAACTAAAAAGGATGATGTAAAAATTTATTTTTATGATACGTTTGACCAAACGTTTCTCCATAATGATTATATTCATCGCTTACGCGTATATAAAGGTAGCAATAAAATGGATATAACCTATAAAAAGCGTTTTTTAAATACACCATTAAGTGACGCGATTGCAGAAACAGCGAATCATGGTTTTACTGGTTCTGAGTCCAATTATAAGTTTGAGTTAGATAGTAAGGGAGACCATCGTACATTTACGATTAGCCGGAAGGAGTCCTTGAAGACTTCTGCTGATGTCTCTTACGATACGGTAGATACGAGTGCTGCTAAAAAACGCATTCTTGAAAATTCTCCAAAGAAAATTGTAAATTGGGATTCTGAAGCATGGTATAAAAATACGTTGTCTCAAGCAGTTGTATATGGACCTGCTAATGCTATGACCTATAAAGGAAGTTTTCTAGGACATGAAGCGGATATAGAAGTGTGGCAGTACAAAGGAGACATGATGGTTGAACTTTCTACAAAGTTAGATGATGCCGCTCAAGCAGCTGTTATTGAAAAACAATGGTATGAGCAACTATTATTTGCAGGCTATTTAAGTGTAGATCAACGTGGTAAAACGGCATTTGTCATGGATAAATAAGTAGGACTATAATGAATTCGCCGCATATAGAAATGGGGCGAATTTTTTCTTTGGCAACAGAGAGATTAAAAAAGTAGGTCCATGTTTGTTCTAACTTTGCTAATTTCGCTTACACTTACTATAGGACGAACTTTGGGTGATATGAGGGGGAAATAACATAGCGAAAAAAATGGGCATTGTTACACTACTACTTTTCGGTGTTTACGTGCTTTGTATGTACTGGTATATATTCCATAGCGGTGGTGGTAAAATACCGAGTGCCTTACAAGGAACGGCGGCAGATCCAGTGATGTTTATGTCTGGCAAGGAGCTTTTTTTAAGTGGTGAATATTCAAAAATACGGAACTTTATATTCTTTGTAGCCACACCTTTAGAATGGCTTATTTACTTCTTGATTTTACTATTGGGCGTATCCCGTTATTTCGAAAAAGTGACGACCTCCCAAACGAAGTGGAAGCTATTGCAAAATGCAGGCTACTTATTCCTATTATCTTTATTACTATATATCGTGCTATTCCCGCTGGATTATTATCGCTATCATCTAAGCAAAAGCTATGGCATCAGTACACAAGCATTTACATCTTGGATGAAGGACGGTGTCATTGATTTTTGGGTGAACTTTGGCACTAGCTTGATTATTGTTACGGTAATTTATTGGCTCATTAAAAAGAGCGAAAAAAGATGGTGGCTCTATGCTTGGCTTTTAACCATCCCCTTTACAATCTTTGTAATGTTCATTCAGCCAGTTGTCATTGATCCTTTGTACAATGAATTTTATCCGCTAAAAAATAAAGAGCTGGAAACAAAGATACTTACACTTGCTACACAGGCAAATATTCCGGCAGAGCATGTTTATGAGGTCAATATGGCAGAAAAGACCAATGCCTTAAATGCTTATGTGACTGGGATTGGGAGCAATTCGAGAATTGTGCTTTGGGATACTACATTAAATAGACTAACGGACAATGAAATTTTATTTATCATGGCACATGAAATGGGACATTATGTAGAAAAGCATATTTATTTTGGCATTGCAGGCTATTTATTCTTAATGTTGATAGGGTTATGGCTAACAGCGAAAATTATGCGTCGCTTGATTTCACGATATGGACAGGTTTTTAAAATTAATAAAATCAGCAGTATTCGTTCCTATCCATTATTTTTACTCATTACCTCTATATTACTATTTGCTTCCAATCCAGTGTCCAATTTGATATCAAGATATCAGGAAACGAGAGCAGATCAGTATGCGATTAACCTTATGAATGATCGAGAAGCGGCTGTAACAGCGTTTCAAAAGCTAACGATTTCAGGCTTAAGTGAAGTGAACCCACCACTCTTAGTGAAGTGGTTCCGTTATACACATCCACCGATGCTGGAGCGGATCTATAAGGTTGCGGATACTGGGGAACAGAAGCAAAATATGCCTTTAAAGGAAGAACAGAAGAAAAAGTAAGAGGATAGGTTTTTCATGGGAGTAAATTGGGTAGTCTATGACAAAGATGTATCAAAATTTGGTCGTTGATTGATAGGGGATAGCATTATGCGAAATGTGATTATAATTACACTTTCTTCCATTTTAGTAGCCTTTGCCTATAATTATTTATTAATTCCCCATGAAATTTTGAGTGGTGGGTTGAGTGGTATTGCCATCATGCTTGGGATTATTACCCCTTTGAATACAGGTGTGTTAAATTTACTGCTTAACCTGCCTTTACTGATTTTAGGTGTGATGAAGCTTGGCAAGCGATTTATCAGCTATACCATTCTTTCGGTGGCTGTGTTGTCAGTGAGCTTATATATTATTCCGATACACAAAGCGACACAAGAGCCAATTCTCGCATCCTTATTTGGCGGTGTTATTGTAGGCTTTGCAATGGGCATGATCTTCCGAGCGGCTGGCTCCTCAGGGGGCTTTGATATTATTGCTATGCTACTTAGTCGCAAACGCGATTTTCCACTCGGTACGCTAATTGCAGCTATGAATGGTATCGTAGTGGCAGCTTCTGGCTTTGTCTTTAGCTGGGATGCGGCATTGTTAACGCTTGTTTCCATTTATGCAACTGGAAAAGTAGTTGATACAATTCATACGAGCCATATTAAATTAACGCTGATGATTATTACGAGTAAAGGGGACGAGGTCAAGCAACAGCTATTAGAAAAGCTGCATCGTGGGGTAACGATTATCGATGCAAAGGGAGCATATTCTGGTGAAGGTCGGAAAGTGTTAATTACTGTTATTACGCGTTACCAATTAGCTGATGTGAAAAGCACAATTAAGGAAACTGATCCAAAGTCGTTTGTGAATATTTTACAGACAACAGAGGTTATCGGGATGTTTGATCGTGGTACAACTAAATAATGCTATTCTCTACACACGTTTTAGGTTATACTAACCGTAATCGAACGTGTGTTTTTATTTGTGGTAGGAAGGGGATCGTAAAGATGGAAAAAGAAATAATTCATGCTTACTGTTTACAGCTTCAAGGAACAACGTATGACTATCAAGAGGAGTGGCAAGCAGATCGCTATCATATCGGTGGAAAAATGTATGCCATGCTTGGGGGCAATACAACGGGCAAACCTGTGCTTACGTTGAAATGTGAGCCTTCTCGAGCGGAAGAATTAAGGGAAGCATATGACAGCATTATACCTGGTTACTATATGAATAAAACCCATTGGAATTCTATTTATATGGATGCTGAAGATGTTCCGATGGATTTGGTAGAGAATCTTATCCAACATTCCTATGAGCTTGTTTTCAATAAATTAACGAAGAAAGCTCAACAGGAAATTCAATCCGTTGGAAGCAAGACAACCAAGTGATAAATAGCGCATTTACCGTCTACTTAATGGCAAATGCGCTACTATATAATTACTAATTATAGCCACGTTCACCATAAGGCTTTAGCGTGTCGAGCCATTTTTGCTCCAGCTTTTCGAGTTCTTTTTTGGCGTCAAAATAACCCTCTTCTTTTTTCTTTAAATGCTCAACGATAGCCACTTCAAAAGCTTCTTGACCATATGAATTGTAATCTGCCTGAAGCTCCTTGTTCGTATGTGTATTGGTTTTTAGCATAAATTGAAAGCCATTTAAACGCTTTAAATTATTGAAGCTACCCACAAACACTTTTCCTGTTTGTTTATTAGTCATGGTAAAAACACCAGCTTCAATTTTCATCTCTTTATACATTTCTTTTAACTCTTTTTTATGATCCATTTTTAATAACCTGCTTTCTTATTTTTTTACCCAATAGGCACTACCATCTGCTTTGCGGTCCAGAAAACCGTATTCAATTAAGTAACGACGTATATGAACATAGTCTTCATACATTGGTTTGATGACTTCATTTAATTCTTTTTCTGTATATTGTCTTTCTACATCAAAAAGCTTTGTGATGGCTCGAAGTACTACAATTTTCTGCTTTTCACGTTTAGGAAAGCGTACTAGCTCCTTGCCTATACCTTGTGGAAAGAATTTCTCCAATAATTGCTGTTCTTCCGTGAGGGTTACGTTATAGCGATCGTCAACCATAGTAGCTGTTTTATGAATAGGCACAAATGGTTCCTCCTTCTGATCTTGTTCCTTTAGTAACTCCATCATCACTAACAATGTTTTGGCTTGGCGTTCCTTTTCTTTTAAAGCGAAACGATGATGACGAATCGTTGTAGCACTGCCAATCTCTAATTCTTCTTTTATCTCCTGATCTGATTTTCCCTCATAAAATAAGAGTAAAATATGACTTTGATGTTCTGTTAAGCCTGTCATTTTTTTGTTGAGACCGTTTAAATAATGAAAAACAGATTGGTGAGCCAATGTAATATGGTGCTGCATCATTTTCTCTGCTTCATACAGTAAGCCTTCATAAGGATAAATAATGCCTTTTTCTACTTTTTCACCGCACAGTAGGCAAGTGAAGTGTGTCGCTTCATCGATGTAACCCTTTTTAAGATCATCGATAGGAACTTGCCAAAACAATTCATTTACATCCATTGGGAATCCTCCGAAAAACAAACAATTTTAAAATTTGTTTGTTATTTTATATTTAAAATAACAAAATGTTTGTTTGAATGCAATAAAAAACACATCATTTTCTAAACGATGTGTCATGATGTTGGTTAATATTTATTTATATTTTCTTTTAAATAGAATCATAGATGCTAGAGAAAGAACTACGATTGTACAAGCAATCACAATTAGACTTGTTGAGGAGCTAAGTATATGTCCATTTAGCTCGTAAACAATGCCATAATTGATTTTATAATCTTCCACATAGGAAACAGGCACACCTTCAAAAACATTTGCAATAGAGCTCTCCATAAAAGCATTGCGTAATAATAGTGTTGTATGACTAATTGGGAAGTACATGATTACATGTTGAGCAAAGCTTGGTAGAGCTCCAAGAGGAACATAAACACCACATAAAAATCCAAGTAATGTACCAACAATTGTGCCGAGTGTTGAAAAAGCATTTTGTGTCGACACAAATAGCGAAAGAAATAAGTTAAAGACACTCGCAAGCAAGACAGATAAAAATAGGATGCCCATTACTTGCACAAAATCCCCAAAACTTAGAAGCTTACCACCCGCTGCTACAATAAAGATTTCACAGCCAATGAGAGCGATAAAGGAAAAAATACAGCCGATAATAAACGCATTGAGTACATAGCTTAACTGAATGGTTGCACGAGAAAGGGGAGCTGTTAAAAAATCGGCTTGCACTTTTGACTCCTGATCCTTAACAGCAATGCCATAGGCACCAAGTGTAGTCGAAACAGCAATCATGGAAAGTAATCCTGCTACAAGCCATTCATTGACCATGGTGATCAATTCAGGCGTAGCTTCTGTTAGTCGCTCAATGGCATCTACCTGCATCTTTTGGAGAAAGACAGCGTACAGCACAATCACAATGATGACTGATAGTAGGGAGAAGAACACCTGTGTTTTATCCCGCCTAAATATTTTGTTATTACGCAAAACTAAACTAAATAATGCTTCCATTACGCAACCTCCTCCTCAGCCATAATATGAAGAAAGACATCATCCATCGATCCTTTAATGACCTCAAAGGAAGCGATGAGTGGCTCAGCTTTTTTTAAAAGGGGAAGTGCCTGTAAGGTAGAAGTTAAACGGATGGTGTATATCCCTTGTTTCTCTGTGTAGGAGATCGCATTTTCCTCAAGAAATTTTACACCCTCCTTCGAATGATGAAAAACGAGAGCCATTGAATCATAGGCATATTTTGTCTTCAGTGCATCGGGTGTCCCCTGCGCGACAATTTTTCCTTGCTTTAAGACAGTGACTTGGTGAGCGACTGCCGCTTCCTCCATATAATGGGTTGTTAAAAAAACGGTCATATTGGTTTCCAACTGAAGCTGCTTGATAGCCTGCCAAACAAATTGCCGTGTTTGTGGATCTAAACCGGTTGTAGGTTCATCCAGAAATAAAATACTAGGACGATGAATCAGTGCACGGGCAATATCTGCTCGCCTTTTTTGTCCCCCTGATAATGTGCCATATTTTTTCTTTTCAATATCCTCTAAATGCAAATAGGTGGAAACAAATTGATAATTTTCAGTAAGCTGTGTTTTCGATAAACCATATGTTTTGCCTCGATGGAGGATATTTTCGCGTACTGTTAATCGCTCATCCAATAGGCTTTGCTGGAAAACGACTCCAATAGATTTACGGATATCTGCATTATCATTGCTTGCATCAAGAGTGAAACCATTAATGGTTACTTGACCGCTCGATTTTTTTAGTAATGTACAAAGTATTTCAATCGTTGTTGATTTACCTGCACCGTTTGCACCTAAAAAAGCGAATAGGGTGCCTTGTTCAACTGTAAAAGAAATGCCTTTGACAGCTTGCTGTTCGCCATAGTGTTTACATAAATTTTCAACTTTTATCGCAAAAGTCATGAGTGGTTAATCCCTTCTCTTTTGAATTTCTCGATTCATTTTTTCAATATCCCTTACTTGAAAAACATATATAATATACCAAACAATGGGATAAATAATAGCTTCCGATAGCAGCACATATGTCACACCTGAATGTTCAAACCAATTCCCGAAATAGCCTGCCGTTAATACACATGCTGTGACAGCGATTAAATGTAAAAGTAGCTGAACCGTAAAAGGGATTGGCTCGATATCAAAAATGGCGGAAAATAGTCCAATCGCAATACCAAGAATGGTAGCAATGATAATCTCCTCCAGTAATTCTGCTCCTGACATAACCGCATTGTTTGAAAGGACGCTTAATGTGACTAAGATGTAAGAAGAACTAAGGGAAATGAGTAGTCCAATAATCATCATGCGTAAATACTTCATGCTATAAATCCCTCCCAATACCTAAATGTCGCTTTAATTCTTTTAAGTATTTTCGACTGACATGAATGGCTACTTCATTTTCGAGTAATAGTTGTGTAGTGCCGATTTTGCCCATTTGAATAGAGGCGATTTTATGGATATTGACAAGCGTAGATTTACTCACGCGTACAAAATCCTTGGTTAGCTGTGCCTCTAGCTCATATAATTTTCGCTTTGACTCAAACTCTTGCTCATCTGTTTGCAAAAATACTTTGGCATCCTCTGCGTAAATGGAATAAATATCAGAAATTTTTAATAGATGAATTTCTTGTTGAAAATACCCATCTAGCATCGTCGTTTGGGATGCTTGAAGCTGCTTCATCAATCTTTCAATTTGCTCATTATATTCCTTGGCATGAATATGAACCTCTGTTTCTTCGAGTTCATGATTGATGGTTAAATGAATTTTCATAGGAGGCCTCCTTTTAAAACGCTGAATCAGGTATTACTAATGTAGCATAGAAAATTTTAACAAGGATAAATTGTTTGATAAGAGGTTTTATTTGATGGATAACAGGTTCTTTTTAAGCGATAGCAAACAGCTCAAAAGTCGGCCCGGTAGAAAAAAAGATGCTTAAACGTCATAATAGGCTTATCGAGTTGAAGGGGTTGCTACCATGTTTGTTTTTGATAAGCATATGTTCATCACATTATGCATTGGTTTAATAGGTGCTGTGATTTTTCAATTTTTACATATACCGATGCCTTGGTTGTTAGGAGCGATTACAGCGGTGCTCATCGTGCAGCTATCAACCAATGTCCAGTTAAAATGGCATCATTCTTTCCGTAATTTTGGTTTAGTTGTAGCAGGGTATTCTATCGGCTATGCCTTTACACCAGAAGCTGTACAGGATATTAAGCTTTTTTTAGGAAGCATGGTCGTGTTAAACATCCTATTTATTTTGCTATTTTTTGCGGTGAGTTTTCTTGTTGCAAAGCGTACCGATTTGGATTTTGCGACTGCCTTAACGTGCTGTGTACCTGGGGGCATGTCACAGGTTGTGGCATTTGCGGAGGAGCAAGAAGACATGGATATGGTGGTCATCACGTTCTTTCAAATCCTTCGTGTTCTTTTAATCGTTGGCTTTGTTCCTTTAATGGTGTCAGGAGCAGGTGGCAATAGTTCTATGATTGATGGAGCGTATACATGGAACCTTGTTGGCATACTTGTTGTATGTGGTGGCGCAGGGTGGCTGGCACAAAAGCTAAAAATTCCAACAGGCTATATGCTTGGCCCAGTGTTTTTATTAATGGGTATAAATATGGCAGGGGTGGAAGTGCCGAAATTACCGCTATCATTACTACATATCGCCCAACTCATGCTTGGGATTTATATTGGGTTGTTATTGAAAAAAGAGGATTTACATTTATCGAAGAAGCATATCTTTTATGCATTTGTCTCAGCAGGCATTTTTATCGGGGCAGCCTATGGTTTAACATTTGTGATGACAGCGTTGTACAGCCTTGATTTTAGGACAAGCTTTTTAAGTATTGTTCCTGGTGGTCTTGATCAAATGGGAATTATCGCCGCATCTGTACATGCCAATGTCACAATTGTTACGGCTTTTCAGCTATTTCGTGTACTAGTGGTCTCAATTCTCCTTGTGCCTGTGGTGAAAATATTTGTGAAAAAAGTGAAAACATGAGGGGGGATGAATCAACCTCTCATGTTTTTCTTTGTGCTAATTCCGATCATTCATACAATTTTTTAGTATAGAATTATTGAATAATGATAAATGAACGTTAAATTTTCCCTTTCCAAATAATCTGAATAATGTTATGATAGTTATAACTATTATGAACGGAGGTGAAAAGGAATGAATAAAAACGCTACGAAAACATGTGTAAAAGTGGATACAGCTATGTATTTTGCACGTGTGATTACTTTCGATTTTGCGAACAACGGGATAGGTCTGTCCATTTTTAAGCAAAATCAAATAACAAACGTAGCGAATTAACCATTCTTTTTCACACATATAAATGAGAAAAAGACTGCTTGTTAAGGAGCAGTCTTTTTTGTGGTCTAAAGATGTTTTCGCACGTTTCATTGGAGGAAAAAACGATGCAAATGAAAGCTGAACAAATCCAAAAAATTATGGGTGGGAATATATTATTCGAGAATTTACAGCTAGAGGTAAATAAAGGCGAGCATGTGGCCATTGTTGGCGTGAATGGCAGTGGTAAAACGACTTTATTACAGCTACTAGCAGGGGTAGAGGTGCCTGAAAAAGGTCGAATTATTAAAAGTAAAGAAGCGACGATTGGCTACTTACACCAAATTCCACACTACCCACAGCATGCTGTGAAAGAAGTGCTAGAGGAAGCATTTGCGGATATTTATGCAATTAAGGGAAAAATGACGGCACTTGAGCAAGAGATGCAGTCGACTGTCACAGATAAAATACTCTTACAATATGGTCAACTGCAGGAGCAATTTATGCTAGCAGGGGGCTATGAAGTAGATGCCCAGTTGGCAATGATTGCAAATGGACTGGGTATAGTAGATTTGCTGGAACAACCTTTTAGTAGCTTAAGTGGTGGAGAAAAAACAAAGGTTATGCTTGGACAAATTTTATTGAAAAAGCCCTCTATTTTGTTATTAGATGAACCAACGAACCATCTGGATATGCAAGCCATTGAGTGGCTTGAAAATTATGTGCGAAACTTTGAGGGGATTGTCATTGTCGTATCCCATGATCGTCAATTCATGAATCAAGTAGCCCAGAAGATTATCGAAATTGAGGATGGGGAGGCTTTTACGTATAACGGCCATTATGATGCTTTTATAGCACAAAAAGAAGCAAAAATTGAACAACAGTTTGCAAACTATGAAGAGCAGCAAAAGAAAATTAAAAAGATGCAAGAAACGATAAAACGATTAAAGCAGTGGGCGAATGAGGCGAATCCACCAAACGCCTCGATGCATCGACGTGCAAAAAGTATGGAAAAAGCATTAGCACGTATTGAGCGAGTTAAGAAGCCAATCACTAAAAAGAAAATGAATTTAGCGTTAACGATGGCTGAGCGTAGTGGCAAAGAGGTAGTGCTTTTACAAGATCTTCATCATGGCTTTGATAAGCCTTTATTGAAGGACAGCAATCTAGCTGTTTATTTTGGAGAAAGATTAGCAATTGTTGGGAGCAATGGTAGTGGAAAATCAACATTATTAAAAATGATGTTAGGTGAAATCGTTCCTAATCAGGGAGTGTGCCATATTGGGAGCAATGTGAAATTTGGCTACCTCTCCCAACAATTTGAACATCAAAACCCTGCTATCCGATTAATTGATGCCTTTCGTGAACGTGTCGCCGTGTCAGAGGCGGAAGCCCGTCATATACTCGCACGATTTTTGTTCTATGGCTTTGATGTTTTTAAAAAAGTGAAGGACTTAAGTGGTGGAGAGAAAATGCGTTTACGTTTAGCACAATTAATGCATGAGGATATCAATGTCTTAATCTTAGATGAGCCCACAAACCATTTAGATATTGAAGCAAGAGAAGTATTGGAAGAAACACTAGAATCCTTTGAAGGCACGATTATTGGGGTGTCACATGACCGTTATTTCTTACAGAAAATTTTCTCGAAAACGGCGTGGATTGAAAACCAAACGATTCAGGTTTTTGAGGGAGATTATGAGTGGGCTAGACAAAAACGACAGGAGTTCGCAAAGAAAACGATTGAACAACAACCTGCGAATAAAACGCAGCCAGCAAAAAAAGAATTAACGATTGAACAACAAATTGAAAAATTAGAGATAAAACTACAAGCACCATCGCTTGCTAATGAACAACGGCAGAAGCTTGAATTGCAATTAGAGCATTTATATGAAAGATGGTTTGAAGGGGGAGCGGAGCATGTTTAATTTAGAACGCATTATGCAGCTTGATATAGATTATGTGAAGAGTTTTAGCGAAGTGGAGGTTTGGAAGGAGGGGGCCTTATTTTACAATCAGGCTATCCCAACCTATTATGATGCAAATCATGCACAGATTTGGGGGAAGATTGAACAGCCGGATCTGTTTTTACAAAACATCAAAGATTTCTACCAATCAAAGTCTCTGATTCCACGAATTTATTTGTATAATCTTGAAGAAAACCATTTATGTATAGAGGCATTAGAGACTTATGGCTTTCAATATGAGCAATTTGTGAATGAAATTCAGTGCTGGAACGGTGAATATACGCCACTTCCACCTAATCCTGCCATCCAAATTGAGCGTGTAACGGATGTGAATATGGAGGAAGCATTAGCAGTAGAAATGAGCATTGCTGCTTTTGGGGAGCCTTCTTTAATAAAAAAAGCATTTGAGCAAACGTATCATTCACCACATTTTACGTATTATTTATTAAGACTAGATGGAGTGGCGTGCTGTTCGGCAAATATTTTTATATCAGGAAATCAAGGAAGGATCGAAAGTGTTGTAACAACGGAAAGCTATCGAGGACGTGGTTTAATCGGCTATATGTTGCAGCATATCCAACAGCAATCAGTCAAGCTGGGATTGGACAATCTTTGGATATTACCGATTAGTGAACAGGTTGCCAAGGTCTATGAAAAGGCAAATTTTCAATCGGTGGGCTCCATTGCATCCATCCATGCATTTACTGAAGGGAAGAGCATTCAAGACATTCGCCAACAGGCTTAAATAGCTACACATAAAGATCGCCAAATTCCTGTAGTGCTTACAAGGAATTTGGCGATTTTTTAGAACTGTACTTGCCAATTTTGATTACAAGTTGCTTGGATGCAGGGATGCTTTAAAATATAATCAGCAATTAATTCAGTCATATCCATTTGTATTTCTTTTACAACGGGGCGAGTTCTTAAAAAGTCAAAATTTCCTGCTCCTGTAGCACGATAGCTGCTCATTACGACATTAAATTCCTCACCCTTATTAATAACCTTGCCGTTGTACAATAGTTTCGTCACACGTTCTCCAATAGGTTTGGATATGTCAAAGCTGTACTCGATTCCCTCCCACATATCATAATTATAGGGCTGTGCCTTAGGATGCAGAAAAGCTTCTGCGACTTTTAGCTGTCCTCCCTCGACTGTAAAATAGCTAGCCGATTGTTCAAGGGCCTGTAAGATGTCCTGTCCAGTTAATCGAAGTACCTTTAAAGTATTGGCATAAATGTAGTTTGTAACAATATCACGCATGGTGACAGCTTGCTTTAAGCCACCTCGTTCATTATGAAAAAGAGCCGTACAAGAAATTGAAGCCCCAGACACCGCCATTTGAATGCGATTAATAAATTCTATATAAGGATGTTCTTGAATACGCGCCAGAAAAGGATTTTCGATTTGCAAATCTCCTTCAATCACGCCAATCGTTTCATCTAACCAAGCTTCGGTTTTTTCAAATGTAGGAGAGATGATCTGGCAAACGGATTTTTGAGGTATCGTGTTTTCCGAGCTATAAATAAGTGCAGGTGTATGAGCAATGGATTGAATCGTATGTTGCTCATCCATTACAACCTCTAGTTCAATCATTGCAATGCAAGTCCCTTTAGAACCAGGCTGAACAATAGATTTCCCATTGATCTTTGTGCTAATCTCTCGATGTTGGTGACCAGAAATGATAATGTCTACTTCTTCAATTTCTGCGCACATGCGGTATCCTTGATTTTCACCATCTTCTGCTTCGAGTAATTCTCCCGTTTCAAGATTTCGTTCAAAGCCCCCATGATAGCAAAGAATAAGCACGTCAATTTGTTCATTCGCACGAATCCATTTTGCCCAGTAGCTAGCACTTGAAAAGGCATCCTCAAAGTGAAGTCCCTGGATATGTAGGGGTTCCTCCCATTTTTTCACAAAATGTGTTGTCACACCCAAAATAGCTAGTCGAACGTCCTCTATTTCTTTTATTATATAAGGCTTCGTAAAAGGTTTGCCATCCTCCGTAACAATATTCGCTCCCAGCCATGGGAAATTCGATTGGCTTATAACGGATTGTAATGTCTGTTGACCATAATTAAATTCATGATTACCGAATACCATGGCATCGTATTGAAGCTCATTGGCGACCTGAATCAATGGATTGAGTTCCTGAGCTTGAAATTTCTGATGGTAAAAAGTCATGGGACTTCCCTGAATAAAATCACCATTATCAATTAAAAGGGTAGGCATTTCAAGTCTTTTTTCTTCAATGATGGTTGCGAGCTTTGCTAAGCCCAGTGCTTCATGATAGTCGTTTCGGAAAGTAGTGGGCATTATATAGCCATGAATATCGCTAGTGGCAAGTATTTGTAAGGTTTTTACTGTCATATGTGATCCTCCGATCATTAGTATACCCATAGTATATAAAGTTATAGCTAGAAAATTAGTGTATTTACAATATCAAAATACTATTTTACGAATTAGACACATATATTTACTCTCTTTTAATACTAGGAAAATATTTACTGTTTATACTGAGGAAGCATTTCAAAAATGGGGAGGATAACACTTTGAAGAAATTACTACTTTTCACGTTAACATGCATGCTTTCTGTATTTTTGATGGCATGTGGAAATGAGGCTTCGAGTACATCAAATACTGATAAAACGGTAGAGACATCTACAGATGCAGGTGGCAATGAATCCGTAGAAAAATTAACGATTGGCTTCGTGCCTTCGCGTAATCCAGATGAAATCATTACAGCAACGGAGCCTTTAAAGGGGTTACTGAAGGACGAGCTAGCAAAATTAGGTTTTGATGTAGAGGAAATCGATATTACGGTAGGTACAAACTTTGAAGCAGTAGGGGAAGCCTTATCCGCAGGTACTACCGATATTGGCTTAATTCCTGGTGGGACTTATGTGCTTTATGATGATGGTGCAGAAGTCATTTTAACCGCTACACGTGCAGGCTTAAATAATGATTCCGATAATCCAGTTGATTGGAATCAAAATAAACCAACTGCGCCGACAACAACACAAGCCACTTCGTATAGAGCCATATTAGTAGCAGGTCCATCTGAGAAAGGCAAGGCATTAGCAGCAAAAGTCAATAACGGTGAAAAATTAACGTTTGAAGATTTAAATGATGTTACTTGGAATGTGATGTCCTCTTCCTCACCAGCAGGCTATATTTACCCAACACTATGGTTACACGAGAATTTCGAAAAGACGATTCCTGATTTAGCGAAGGTTGTCCAGGCAGATTCCTATGGTAGTGCCTTTGCACGTTTAGCGGCAAGACAAACGGATGTTTTGGTCACATATGCAGACGCACGTCGTGATTATGAGGAAAGCTGGCAAGGCGAATTCGGCCGCTCTGCTTCTATTTGGGAGGAGACAGATTTACTCGGGGTAATGCCAGCCATTTATAACGATACGATTAGCGTGAGTAAAAACTCGAAGGTTATGACGGAAGACTTGAAAAAGGCCGTTCAACAGGCATTCATCAATATTGGCAACACGGACAAAGGGAAAGAAGTGATTGCAATCTATAGTCATGAAGGCTATCAGGCAGCAAAGGATCGTGATTATGACAATGAGCGTAAGGCACAAGAATTAGTGCAAAATTTAGGTTCGAACTAATAGTCCGTTATGGTGGTGAAGAATCTGTGACTTGCGGATACCCCGCAGAAAGCAGATTCTTCTTTCATTCTGTGAGATTCTTGTAGAAATGGAGCGGTACAATGATTGAATTTAAAAGGGTAGAAAAACGTTATCCGAATGGCTTACTTGCCTTAAATCAAATTAATCTTCAAATTGAGCAAGGTGAATTTGTCGCCATCATCGGCTTATCGGGTGCAGGGAAATCAACACTGCTACGTTGTATTAATAAAATGCACGATATTACTGGGGGAACCTTGCATGTCAATCATGTGAACGTGCATCAACTAAAGGGCAAGAGCATTCGCCAGCTACGCCGTAATATCGGCATGATTTTTCAATCTTTTAATCTTGTTACGCGTGTATCAGTCTTGAAAAATGTCCTTGTTTCCTTTGTACCAAATATGCCTGTTTGGCGAAAAATTTTAGGTATATTTACGAAAGAAGAGAAGCGTAGAGCGTTAATGGCTCTCGATCAGGTAGGTATTTTGGATAAGGCTTATGTTCGTGTCGATCAGTTATCAGGCGGACAACAACAGCGCGTTGCCTTAGCGCGTACACTTGCTCAAAATCCTCAAATTATTTTAGCTGACGAGCCGGTTGCATCCCTTGACCCCGTAACAGCAAAACAAGTGATGGAGGATTTTAAACGCATTAATCAAGAGCTAAACATGACCATTTTAATTAACATTCATCATGTAGAGCTAGCATTAGCTTACGCAACACGTGTTATAGGCGTGCGTAGTGGTGAAATTGTCTTTGATGGGCAAGCAGATGAAATCAACGAGGAAACGCTTGCCTTCATCTATCACAATACCAATCAAGAGAGAGGCGTAACGAAGTATGCAATGGAAGCTGCTATCACCGAAAAAAATAGTATTGCCTAATGGCAAAGAAGTACTGGAGAAACGTTCGTTCATACCGGGCGTGTGGCTTATTCTATTCATTCTAACCGTACTTGCTATTCGAATTACGGGCTTTAGCCTAGATATTTTAGTTAACCGAATACAACAGTTTTTTGTCATCCTACAACAGATGATTCCGCCAAATTGGGGCTATTTATCAAAGCTATGGCAGCCCCTCTTTGATACGATTAAAATGTCATTATTTGGTTCGATTGCAGGGGCTCTATGTGCCTTACCAATCGCTATACTTGCTGCGACCAATATAACACAGCAGAAAGGATTGGCGATGATGTGCAAGTTTATTTTAAGCTTGCTTCGAACTTTACCAACCTTGATTATTGCTCTAATTGCGACATTTATTTTTGGGCTTGGCACGATGGCAGGCACTGTAGCCATTTTCTTATTTACCATTGCCTATGTTGGCAAGCTATTATATGAGCAAATAGAAAACGCTAATATGGAAGCCTATGAGGCCATGCAGTCGATGGGATTAACGACCATGCAAGCATTTCGTTATGCCATCTTGCCACAAATTCTTCCTAACTACTTGTCGACCTCCTTATTTTGCTTTGAAGGGAACGTTCGTTACGCATCCATTTTAGGGTATGTCGGTGCAGGGGGGATAGGTTTGCTGCTCAATGAAAGCCTAGGGTGGAGAAGCTATGAAAATGTGGGCATGATTTTGTTGATGCTTGTTTGTACCGTTTTTCTCATTGAGACAACGAGTGAATATTTCCGCAAAAAATTAATGTAGAGGTGATGTTATGAATGCTATCGAAAAACAATTACAGTTAGAACCAAATCGACGCATGTCATACATCATGACAATTGGCATTGTATGTCTGTTATTTATTTGGTCTGTAACAACCATTCATTTTGAGAATGTATCGGTAAATGGCACAAAAATTGCTAAAAATATATTCGTAGGGCTGCTGAATCCCGATTGGTCATTAATCATCAATTGGACAACGGCAGGCATCCCTTATTTATTAATCGAAACAATGGCTATTGCGTTTCTTGGTACAATTGTTGGTGCATTACTATCCATTCCCTTAGCCTTTTTGTCGGCTTCTAATATTGTGCCGAAGCCTATTGCTTTTATCGTACGATTGCTGTTAATCATCATTCGTACGATCCCTGCCATTGTCTATGGTCTCATGTTCATCAGAGTCACTGGTCCGGGGCCATTTGCTGGTGTCCTAACCATGTCATTAACCTCCATAGGGATGCTGTCCAAGCTCTATGTTGATGTAATTGAGGATTTAGATAAAAGTATATTAGAGTCGATGGAAGCAATCGGTTGTACATTAATGGAGAAAATACGTTATGGCATTTGGCCACAGCTAACAGCGTTGTTTTTATCCATCGTGATCTATCGCTTTGATATGAATTTGCGAGATGCAACCATACTCGGCTTAGTTGGAGCAGGTGGAATCGGTGCACCATTAATTTTTGCGATGAATGCCTATAAATGGTCTGAGGTAGGATCTATATTATTGGGGCTTGTGCTACTTATTTTAATCGTGGAGTATGTTTCGAATCGCTTGCGAATGAAGCTTGTCAAAGGGTAAGTACGAATTAATGAAAACTAGTAAAATCCTGAATAGTATCGACTATTCGGGATTTTTGTTTTATTGTTAAGAAAGAGGATTTTCAATTATATAAGTTTTTTACTTGAAAAAATGCCGTATTCGATTTATTGTCTTTAGAGATACTTGTTTAATGGACTTGGAGGATATGAAATGCACGGAATTTATATACGCTATAATGTCTCAGAAGAAACCCAAGCAGCACAATGGCCCAAAAAAATGGATGCATTTGCGTATGTTCAACGAGGAAAACCACAACAAGACGATGTTAACTTGCTGTCAAAAGAAGAGCTGAAAAACCATGCCATACGCTATATTAAAAGCTTAAAAGACAATGCAAGTGTACATTTAGTAGAGCAACGCAACGGCGAAATTGAACTTTTTGATCGACGCTATATGGAGTCATTAAAGTTAAAAGAAAGCATCGATTCACAACTTATTAATCTAGAAGAAATACGCTTATTATTGCAATTAATGAATGTCTTGAATTTATCCCATGCTTTTGGAGAAAATGCTGGCAAGCTGCTTCGTCAAATTACGCCATACGCAAAAGAGGTAGAGCACCCAACATTCCAAACAACACGCGTCGAACGCCATTTTTATTCGGAATTAATTGAACAAATTGAAATGGTCTATGCCAGAATTATGCGTCAACACAACCCATCAACTACGGAAATGCAACAATCAGAAAAGCTTTGGACAACAGTCTGTGAGCAAGCAATAGAAAAAGTAGAAGCACGAATCGAACGTTTATCTTCTATCAAATTAAAGCATGAGAAAAATTTACTAGAGTTTAGTCACTTAAAACAGCAAAATATCGAAGCAAAAGAACGCCTAGATTTAGCTGTCAATGAACTGGATGCCATTTTAAATGTATTAGAATCATAAGAAAAGCATGTCTCTGTCAAAATGATCAGAGACATGCTTTTTATGTTGGCGTCGGATAGAGGGACAAAAGTGACGGATAGTACAGTAGATGTAGCGGTTAAAAGTGCAAAAGTGGTGGATAGCCCCGTAAGATTGACGGATAGCTGTGTTTTACTTCGCTTTCTCCTCTGTTTGTTCCCGTTTAGTTTGGCGTGAAAGACGCAGTAAATCCAATCCAAGCAGTACAACAATGATATAGAATAGAGGACTTGTGAACGATAAGCCAATCTGTGACTGACCGCCAAGTAATGTTAAAACAATCCATAACCCGACTGTATACAATGTTAATCCGATATAAGCCTTTTTTGATAATTTTTTATATCTACCCTTGTCGAAGGCTAGTTGAATGATGACAAGTACAACTAATATAAGCAATATTATTTTTTTAGTCAGCATCGCAGCAATAGCTGTATCAGGGAAGAAATCGTTAACGAATAATAACGTAAAAAATACTAGAATAACAAAATTTAAGACTGTTGAAAGCTTCATGCCATATCTCCTTAGTTGTCAGAATACTTTTCTATTGTAACATGGTTCTAATGAAAGCAAAAAATAATACTTTAAAGAAGAGTTTGAAAAATTTTGAAACTTTTCCTGAGGTACATCCGTATAGTAGGTAATATGATGAAAAGGGGTGAGCAACTTGACGCTATTTGGCTATTCACTCGAGCAGATCTTTTTGGTGGTTTTAATTTTCGCCGGCCTTGCCACAGTATTGGTTATGTTTTTTGGTGATGCAGTCGAAGGTATTGGGGAAGGACTGCCCATTTTTAATCCGAGTGTCATTCTATCTTTCATTACGTTGATGTCAGCAGCAGGATTTATTTTAGAAAAACTAGCCTGGTTCTCTAGCGTTTGGAACATCATTGCTGCATGTATTATCGGCGCTATTTTAAGTTCCATCTTTTATTTATTTGTCCTCGTTCCGCTACGTTCCGCTGATGTCTCATTAGCTTACACAGAGGAATCGCTTGGTGGGCAATTAGGAAGAGTTATTGTGCCAATTCCAGTTGATGGTTTTGGAGAGGTTGTCATCGAAACGACAAGTGGCATGATTTCGAAACGGGCAACGGGCTATGATAATGAAGCCATTGACTATGATGAAACCGTGCTTGTGGTGGATGTGAAGGACGGAACACTTTTTGTCAGAACGTATGAGAAAAAATTTGTTTAAAGGAGAGATATGTCTATGTCAACCGATATTTTAATTGTTTTAGGAATTGTAGCATTTGTATTAATTGCCCTAGTAGGCTTATATGTGACAAAATATCGTACTGCGGGTCCTGATGAAGCACTGATTGTGACAGGTAGCTATCTCGGCTCTAAAAATGTACATAAGGATGAGTCGGGGAATCGCATTAAAATCATTCGTGGGGGCGGTACATTTGTATTCCCTATTTTCCAGCAAGCACAACCGTTAAGCTTACTTTCTAGTAAACTAGAAGTGACAACGCCTGAGGTGTATACAGAGCAAGGTGTACCTGTTATGGCGGATGGTACGGCCATTATTAAAATTGGTGGTTCTATTTCTGAAATTGCGACGGCAGCAGAGCAGTTTTTAGGAAAGCAAAAAGCGGAGCGTGAAGCGGAAGCACGTGAAGTGTTAGAAGGTCATTTACGTTCGATTTTAGGCTCCATGACGGTTGAAGAAATTTATAAAAACCGTGATAAATTCTCACAGGAAGTTCAACGTGTTGCTTCACAAGATTTAGCGAAGATGGGTCTTGTCATTGTATCCTTCACGATCAAGGATGTACGAGATAAAAATGGCTATTTAGACTCACTAGGGAAACCGAGAATCGCACAGGTAAAACGAGATGCTGATATTGCGACGGCAGATGCAGAAAAAGAAACACGTATTAAACGTGCAGAAGCGTCTAAAGAAGCACAAAAGGCAGAACTAGAGCGTGCGACAGAAATTGCGGAAGCGGAAAAAGAAAACCAATTAAAAGTAGCTGAATTCCGTCGTGAGCAGGATATTGCCAAAGCGCGCGCTGACCAAGCCTATGAACTTGAAACTGCTCGTGCAAAGCAAGAAGTGACGGAGCAAGAAATGCAAATTCGCATTATCGAGCGTCAAAAGCAAATTGAATTAGAAGAAAAAGAGATTTTACGTCGTGAGAAACAATATGACTCTGAAGTGAAGAAAAAGGCTGACGCTGATCGTTATGCGGTGGAGCAAAATGCTGCTGCAGAAAAAATGCGCGAGCTTGCTCAGGCTGATGCGGAGAAATATCGTATTGAATCCTTAGCAAAAGCAGAAGCAGAGAAAATTCGTTTGGATGGTCTTGCTAAAGCAGATGCAGAGCGAGCACAAGGGGAGACAGAGGCAGATATTATTCGCCTACGAGGTCTGGCGGAAGCGGAAGCTAAACGCAAGATTGCCGAAGCCTTTGAATACTATGGTCAAGCAGCTGTGCTGGATATGGTTGTGCGCATGATGCCAGAGTATGCAAAAGAGCTTGCAAGCCCACTTGGCAATATCGATAAGATTACTGTGGTCGATACTGGTGGTGGGGAAGGCAGTGGCGCCAATAAGGTGACGTCGTATGCAACCAATTTAATGTCTACACTACAAGAAACATTAAAAGAAACTTCGGGTATTGATGTAAAAGAGCTGATCGAAAGCTATGCTGGAAAGCATACATTGCGTCCAGAATTAGAGCAAATTGCTTTAGGGCTTGAAAAAAAGCAAGCACCTGAAGAAACGAAAGAAGCGGTAGAGCAATCCTAATAAAAGCGACCTGATGAATCGTCTCATCAGGTCGCTATTTTTTATTGTTGTTGCTGCCATTCATTTACAAGCAAGCCATAAATAACGTGATCTACATAATGATCGTAGAGCCATTCAGCAGCGCGAATGGTTCCTTCTTGAATGAAACCGAGGCGCTCTGGAATTGCACGGCTTTTGTGATTGGCTTCAGCAACACGAATTTCTACTTTATGAAGCTTCAATGTTTCAAAGGCATATTGCAATAAAGCTTTTACCGTTTTGGTCATGATGCCATGCCCTTGTGCTCCTTCACTCAGCCAATAGCCAATAGTGCCGATTTTATTGCTAGGGTTAATCGTATTAAAGCCTGCAATGCCAACAATTTCATTATTAAAGAGAATGACCAGAGAGAGGCTACTGTTCGCTTTATGCCCCTTGATACAGCCTTCAATATAGGCTTTCGTATCCGCCAGTTCCCTCGTGAAATCTAGCCATGGTAGCCATTCTTTCAGGTATTCCCTTGAGGCATCCGTTAATGCAAAAACCTTCTCTGCATCCTCAGGTGTGATCATCCGTAAAGCTAAATCTTGGTTAATGGTTATTTGCATATTGTTCACCTCATTTTTATTTTAATGCATTGTGCATAAAGCCTTTCATTTCTCGGCTAAGTACGGTTAACTCTTCAATAATTTCGCTGAAATCCTGTACGAGCTGTGCTTGCTCATTCGTTGCATCATTGATTTGTCCCATATTTTGCTTTAAATTATCTAGATTTCTATTAATATTCCGTAAGGACGACTCTATATTTTCAGTAGCACTAGATGTCTCGAAGGACAGTTTTCGAACTTCCTGCGCCACAATATTAAAGCCAGCACCATGCTGTCCAGCGCGAGCAGCCTCGATGGATGCATTTAAACCTAGTAAATTAGTTTGACGAGAAATGCTTTTAATTAAATCTGTCACGGCATTTGTTTTTTCAGAATCCTCTAGAGCATGTTGTGCTTGCTTATTAATTTCCTCACTAGTGGCCGCTAATTCCTCAGAATGGGAAGCAATTGTATGTACTTTATCCTGTAGACTGTTGACGATCTTATCCATCGTACCCATATAATCTTCAAGCTTGAGTTCATTATCTATTGGTAAGCCAAAAGCTAATGCACCTACTACTTGACCATTTTCACGAATGGGGAATGAAAAAGCATTGATTGCTACGCCGTAAACATCCTCTGGTATCACCACATCTGCATTTTGTCCATTAAAGGCGATGAAAACATTTTGGTCATTGGCATTCACTTTTTGTCCATCATGATAGCCTGAATCCACACGTTTACCTGCTAAATATTTAACGACTGTTTCACTTTCCTTTTCGACAACAGCTACAATGGCTTCTTGCTTTAATGCTAGATGAATATAAGGTGTTGCAAGGGCTAAAGCTTCAATAATTTTCATAAAAATTCCTCCAAGTCTAGTCAATGAAAATGGTTGTGTCATCTGTCTTCATTGTGACAATGGTTCTAGATGATTATATTTACTGTAGCACAATATTTGCCAAGTCAAAATAACTATTTATTTTTTATTAAAGGACGATTAAATAAAGTTGGGATGTTTTTATTTGTCAATTATAATTTGCTATTCATAGTGAAAAATGAAAACGTTTTTGTCTAATTTTTGACAAGAGAGACGTGTGTTTTACGAAATATTGTATTAGAATAATAGTAGCATGTGGAAGAAGTGAAGGAGAGCGTTTCATGGACTATATACAAAAGGGTACGAGGGCGTTTCATAAAGCAAATTGGGCCTTATTTTTAGCAGGCTTTATTACTTTTGCTAACCTATATGTAACGCAGCCATTACTACCGACATTTTCAGAAGTATTTCACGTCTCACCAGCTGTAGCAAGTTTATCTCTTTCAGTAACTACCTTTGCGTTAGCAGTGAGTTTAATCATTGTCAGTTCGTTATCAGAAGCATGGGGAAGAAAATCATTGATGACGATTTCTATTTTTGCAGCTTCTATTCTGACCTTGGCACTTGCATTTTCACCTAATTTTGAAACAATTTTAGTTTTGCGTGTTGTACAAGGTATCGTTTTTGCTGGTTTGCCTGCAATCGCCATGGCTTATTTAGGAGAAGAAATGGAACCATCAAGCTTAGGGGTTGCCATGGGCTTATATATTAGCGGTAATTCAGTAGGGGGGCTAAGTGGACGAGTTATTATTGGTACATTAACGGACCATTATAACTGGCATACAGGCATGATGGTGCTTGGAGGAATTAGCCTCTTTGTTAGTATATTGTTTGTCTGGATGTTACCAAGCTCCAAACATTTTAGCGCACGACCTTTACAATTAAAAGCATTGACCAAAACCCTACTGCAACATTTAAGAGATCCTTCTATGCTGTGTCTTTATGGGATGGGGTTTCTATTAATGGGAAGCTTTGTCACACTTTATAATTATATTGGCTTTAAATTAATGGCGCCTCCCTATAATTTAAGTGCAACAATTGTAGGTTGGATATTTGTCATTTACTTAGTCGGGACATTTAGCTCAGCATGGTTTGGTAGTTTAGCTGATCGTTATGGACGACAACAAATGCTTTTGCTGGCCATTGCCATTATGTTTGCAGGAGCCTTAGTGACACTCAATGGACTCCTTACTTTAAAGATTATAGGGATAACAATTTTCACCTTTGGCTTTTTTGCAGCTCATTCAATCGCAAGTGGTTGGGTAAGCAAACGGGCATCACACGATAAAGCACAAGCATCCTCACTCTACTTGTTTTTCTATTATTTTGGTTCGAGTGTTGGAGGAACAATAGGTGGCGTTTTTTGGATGAAATATGGTTGGATAGGTGTTATAGCGATGATTGCGCTGTTTTTATTCATTGCTTGTGTACTATCATTCTTATTAAAGAGATTCATTGTTAGACAACGTATCACAACATGATGTGAGGTGTCATTTTGCAGGAATTATTTTTATATTTTTTCATTATCCTAGCAGCTTCTATTTTACAAACCAGTACGGGATTTGGTTTTTCCGTTATGGCCACGCCTTTTTTACTGTTGCTTTTTTCACCACAAGAGGCGATGCAAATAAATATAATACTGTCCCTTGTTATTTCATTTTCTCTTATATGGAAGGTGAGGCAGGATATTGATGTAGCGTTGCTTAAGAAGGTGATGATCGGTAGTGTTGTGGGGGCTCCTTTTGGTAGCCTACTCTTTGCCTTAGTCGATGTGACGACATTCAAGTTACTCATTGCCATCCTACTAATAGGGCTTACCATTCTCTTGATTAAAAATCTCTCTATTCAACAAACAAGGAGTAGGGATTATGGCGTTGGTTTTATATCAGGTATATTCACAACCAGTATTGGGATGGCGGGACCACCACTGTTACTCTATTTTGCGAGCACACATAGAAATAAAGAAACCATTAGAGCAGTTTCACTAGCCTACTATATTTTTATCTATCTTATTAGCTTACTTTCTCAAGTCATTTTTGAGGGCACAAGTAAAATGGTTTGGGTTTATAGTATGTATGCCTTGCCCATTGTTTTCTTAGGACTTATTTTTGGACAGATGTTATTTACTAGATTAAATCAAAAGCTGTTTAGAATATTAATTTATGTTCTCTTAATAGCAGCAGGTTTCATTTTATTGATCCAAACGATATGGACAATGCTATAAAAAAGAAAAAGAAGTATGGAAAAGATAATTCATTTTCCATACTTCTTTATTGTTAACCCATAATATTGTAGCCAGCGTCGATGTAGATTGTTTCACCAGTAACACCACGGGATAGGTGAGATAGCATCACAATCGTCATATCTGCTACTTCGTCTTGTTGAACATTACGTTTTAAAGGAGCTGTTTCTTCGATTTTGTGTAAAATTGTGTTAAAGGAAGGAACACCTTTTGCAGCAAGTGTACGAATCGCACCAGCTGAAATAGCATTGACGCGAATATTATCTTGGCCGATATCAGCAGCTAAATAACGCATAGAAGCCTCTAATGCCGCCTTTGCCACACCCATAACATTGTAGCCATCAAGCACTCGTTCTGCTCCTAGGTAACTCATCGTAACGATAGAACCACCCTCTGTCATATATGGATGAGCTGCTTTTGCTGTGGAAATAAGTGAATAGGCACTTGTATCTTGTGCGAATGCATAGCCTTCTCGAGTTGTTTCAAGGAAACGGTTGTGTAAATCTTCTGCATGCGCAAAAGCCACTGAATGCACAATCCCATGAATAATGCCAACCTTTGAGCCGATTTCATCAAAAGCTGCTTTTGTGCTGTCATCACTATTCACATCACATTGAACAACAAGAGAATCAGATTGTCCGATATTTTCTAATTGTTTTTGTAATTTTTTTAATGAGCGTTCTTGACGATACGTGAAGATGACATTTGCACCAACGTCAAATAAGCGTTTTGCAATGCCCCAAGCAATACTGCGATCATTTGCTACGCCCATGACAACAATGTTCTTATCTTTTAATTGTAATAAATTATCCATCATTATAAAGAACTCCTTTGTGAGATAATATCTGTTATTAGTACCAACTACTAAAATCTTATCATACATAAAATATCGTTGCAATAACAAGATGAAAAGAGACGCAGTTTACAGAGCAAAAAAAATTCATCTCTTCACAGTAGAGACGAATTGAAAAGTGTGCTATTTTATTTTGTTACATAATGATCATACATATCTACTGCTCGATTAATGGCACTGCTGACAGTGATTCTAAAGCAATTTTGTGACCGAATGACCTGGGCCAATATTTTGATTGCTCTTGTTTGATTTTTATGGAATAAAGCATTGTCAGTTTGAAAATCATCGTCTAAAAAAGCGAGGAAATAAGGTTTTCGATTTTGAGATTTTAACAAATCAGACTCTGCACTTTTTTTAAGTGTATTATACACCCATAAATCAATTGCATTGCCTAATTGAAAGGCAGCAAAATACTGAAAATCATCATTCTCACATTCTTTTATTTTTTGAATTATTTGAATTTTTTGAAGCTCATCTAGTAAGAATGTATTGATGGAATAGTAGATGGCTTTAGAAGGATTGAGAATGAGCTCATCGGTCTGCTGTGATTTTAAGAAAACCCAGTTATTTAACACGTTTGCCCATGCGTCTACTGAATTCAAGCATTTCGCACACACATCTGGAAATATCGATTGCCATTTTGCAGCAAGATTTTTAAATCTATTCATATGGTCTTGGTCAATATAAAATAAACTATGCTCAACTTGTAACTGCTCAAACATTCACATTCCTCCAATAGATTGGTATGTATAGCAATGGACCATATGCTTATTATCTTGATGCAAAAGTTAACCAGTATTTTAATCAATTAAGAAGGCATCCATTGAAGGATGCCTTCTAGGGTATACATCAATTGAAGACTATTCGAATTTTAATGAATCGCCATCGAACGTTTCGTCTGCTACTTTGATAGAGTCTGTTGGACAACCTTCAAAAGCATCTTGCATATCTTCTAATAGATCTTCTGGTACTTCAGCAGTTCCCATGTTATCATCTAAAATAACGAAGGCAATACCTTCATCATCATAATCATAAATGTCTGGCGCTGCGGCTCCACATGCGCCACAAGCGATGCATGTATCTTTATCAACTATTGTGTATTTAGCCATTTTTTTCTCTCCTTTAACGATGTTCCTACAAAGCTTCATACTCATTTTAAAGATGTTTATCTTACATTTCAACTTAAATACTATTAAATTGGAGGAATTTGCGTCAATGTTTCATCAAATTTTATTGCAAATCTTTCAAAAACTCAATAAGGAGCGGACGATTTCGGCTGCCTATCATGTCCTAAGAGGGAAGCGTTCAGGCCAGACAATTCAAGATATTGGTCTTTTTCAACTGCATCAATATTTTGGCCTATTACCTAAACTATCTCGTCCTACATTCGACGAGGCTGTAACCTTATTTATGCAGTATAGTTGGTTAAAAGTGCAGGAATCTGGTCATTTTTACATGGAAAAGCTAGGATTACAACATGCACAACAAACGCCAACCTTTTTCTTTGATGGTTGGCACTATCGAGGAAATGAGCATGTGTTCTTTGCAAGGCTCTCTCTTATTGTGCAAAGTTTGTCACATCAAGCTGCAGCCGTTCGTGCCTTTTCACCGATAAGTAGAGACACAATGATTCAAGCATGGGTGCGATCATTTTTACAGGATCATCATTACAAGGAAGGGCATTTGCAGCAGCAATTATTGGCAGAATGTAACCACGTGCTAAACATTCTCCCTGTTTCAGATGCAAGCAAACAGCTTGTTCTTTATCGTTTAAGTGGTTATCAATTACCAGGATGGACATGGCAACAGCTTGCAGATGAACGGAAGGAAACCGTGCTAGATAGTCAATTGGCTTTTATTGAAACCCTACATATATTATTAAATGAAGTGCAACAAAAAATGGATGATTATCCAATGCTGGGGCATGTGACAGAAGGAATAAAAGTTAAAATATTGCTAACAGATTCTGCGCAACAAACCGCACAATTATATGAACAAGGTTATTCGATGGAGCAAATTGTTCGAATGAGAAAGCTAAAACAAAGCACAATTGAGGATCATTTTGTGGAATTAGCCATGTACGAACCGAACTTTTCTATTGGCCCATTCGTCTCCTATGAAGAAGCTCAAAAAGTGTGGCAGGCATCGAAGCAATATCAAACAAAAAAATTGAAAATATTACATGAAGCTTTAAACGATATGAGTTATTTTCAATTAAGGCTTGTCCTTGCGAAAGGAGAAGTATAAATGGAGCTTGAACAATTATTGCATAAGCATTTTGGTTATTCATCCTTTCGACCAGGGCAGAAAGAGGTCATTGAGGCTTTACTGCAAGAACAAGATGTCATTGCGTTGTTGCCAACAGGGATGGGAAAATCACTTTGCTACCAGCTACCAGCCTATATGTTAGAGAAGCCAGTGTTAATTGTTTCACCATTACTTTCCTTAATGCAGGATCAAGTGGAAGAGCTCCGGCGTTTTGGGGAAAAGAGGGTGGTAGCTTTAAATTCCTTTTTATCTCTAACAGAGAAACGCTATGTATTACATTATTTAGAGCAATATCGTTTTATTTTTACTTCACCGGAGATGTTGCTCCAGCAGCAGGTACAGGATAAACTGGCACAGATGAAGCTAGGTTTAATCGTAGTAGACGAGGCGCATTGTATATCACAATGGGGCTTTGATTTTCGACCTGATTATTTACGGATAGGTGAATGGTTATCGAGAGAAAATCGTCCACCCATGTTGGCATTATCCGCTACGGCAACCAATAAGGTTGTTCGAGATATACGAGAAACTTTATCTCTCAAAGCGCCATTCGAGTTTATGTATAATGTTGACCGCCCGAATATTCATCTAGGTCGTGTAATAGTGGAGGATAAGGCCGATAAAGCTAGATGGCTTTTGCAGCATGTTACAGAAACGGCGGGTCCTGGTATTTTATATGTTTCCTCACGTAAACGTGCGCAACAATATAGTAAAGCCTTTTTACAAGCAGGCATTCGTGTCGCTGCCTATCATGCTGGCTATGGGGCGGAGGACCGTCAATTTATCCAACAGCAATTTATAGCTGGTGAATTGGATTGGATTGTCGCAACGAATGCTTTTGGCATGGGAATCAATAAGCTTGATATACGGCAGGTCATTCATGAATCAATGCCTGCTAATATAGCGAATTATATGCAGGAGATTGGACGTGCAGGGCGTGATGGTCAATCTGCACTTGCCATTTTACTGTATAGTGATGGTGATGAGGAGCTAGCTAAATTTGTTGTGACAGGCGATTTACCAACACTACACCATGTAGATCGCTATCAGGAGCTGCTATCCCAGCAAATACAGCCAGCCCAAATGCTAAAAAACGGGGAGTTGAGTGAGACGGCTTTCCGTGTGTTAGACTATTGGGTTCAACGAGAGTCTACGGAACAAGTAAAAGCTCGACTAAATCATTTAGCCCTAGAGAAATACCATGCAGTGAATGAAATGCTTAAAATCATACAGACAAAAGACTGTATTCGTGAACATTTAGTCGGGTATTTTGGGCAAAAATTGCAGGAAAAACCGGAAAACTGTTGTGAAAATTGTGGAATCCATTATGATGTAATCAAGAAAACACGCTTAAAAGAGAAGAAGAAAGTAGAAATGGCATCATGGGAAAGTCGATTGCAGCAACTATTAATGGGTATTTAGACTAAAACTGACGGTCATTTACTTTTTTCGTAAAATTCGTCATAATAGAGATGATAGAAAGCGTAGTAAGGTTGGGGGAAAGGCGAATGAATAAAGAAGATTATCGCGATAAAATAGAAGAGCATCGTCAATCATTTGAAGATGAGCAAAAAGAACAGCAATCCTTATCAAGAGTTTCCAGAATGAATAAAAATGGTAATAAAAACAAAAAGCCAAAAAATTCGAAACGTAAAACACCGTTAATGACGATTCTTTTTGTTATTTTTATCTTGATACCATTAACAATCCTTATCTATTTTTGGAAATTTTATGAACCAGGAAAAACGATTGAGCAAGCTGAAAAGGACACAGCTGAACAGGTTGTCGAATTAGATCCTTCAGAGGCATCTGCGTCTGATAAAGATAAAAATGATAAGGGTCAAGACGCTCAGGGGGATAAGAAGGCTCAGGAGCAATCTCAAAAAGATGCCGATAAATTAGCAGCTGAACAAAAAGCTGCTGAAGAGGCGAAAAAAGCACAAGAGGCTAAAAAGGCAGAGGAAGCAAAAAAAGCAGAAGAAGCTCGAAAAGCTGAGGAAGCGAGAATAGCTCAACAACAAGCAGAGGCAGCCAAAAAAGCAGAAGAAGCTAGAAAAGCGCAAGAAGCAAAGCAAAATGCTAAAGCAAGTACACATACTGTAAAAGCAAATGAGAACTTATACCGAATTGCATTAAATCATTATGGCGATGGCAGTGAAGCGACTTTAGCTAAAATTCGTGCTGCCAATGGTATGTCTTCTAATACCGTCATGGTTGGGCAAGTCATTAAGCTACCTTAATAGAATTTTTTATGGTTATATAGTTTTTCTAGTATAAAATAACAGACAAACGTTCACACCAAAACGTACGTCTGATTTAGCAAAAAGGCGATTCTTCTTAAGAAACGAATCGCCTTTTTGCTGTCGTAAGGAGAAGTGAGAAAATGCTATATTTAGGGCTATTTCTTTTGGTAGTCATCGCCCTTCTACTCTATATGTGGAAGGTGGCATATGAAAATAATGTATTGTCTCACCAGCTTTCATTACAAGGTGAACAGGAAAAGGTACGATTATTTTTTATTTCAGATGTTCATTTACGTAAAATAAGTAAGAAAATGATTGCACAGTTACAGGGACAGCATTTTGATGCAGTAATTATTGGCGGTGACTTTGCAGATAGCCGTACACCAATTGATCGTATTCATGAAAATTTAACATTATTAACGTCCCTGGGACCAACCTATTTTATTTGGGGCAATAATGACAGAGAAATTGGGGAAGAAAGGCTGAAGGACATTTTACAGGCATATCAGGTTCAAATAATTGTCAATGATGCCATACTACTTCCGCTGAAAAATCGCTTTTGGTTGAGTGCAATTGAGGATACAACCGTAAAAGAATATAGCTTCGAAAAAGCCTTTGCCAAGGTAGGAGAACAGGATTTAGTTGTTTTCATTGCGCATAATCCAGGGGTTTTTGCGAAAGTTCGTGCAAAGTTTCGTGCGGATTTAATGATGGGGGGACATTTACACGGAGGGCAAATCCGATTCGGCCCATATGGTGTCCATCCAAATGGTTCCTATCGTCAGCGTGATGGTGTTATGACTTTAGTAAGTAATGGCTATGGGACGACATTAGTGCCTTTTCGACTTGGTGCGAAACCGCAATGTCATATTATTGACATTGATATTTCGAGTAAATAACCAACCAAATCCTATGAGAAGGCGTATAATAAAAAGGTATCGTCTATTCTATGATAATGTGAAAGCATGGAACAGTAATTTTTGCTGTTCAAATTCGATTGGAGTGTCAAGAAATGCAGCAAGCAGATGCAATTATTGTTGGAGGAGGCCCATGTGGTTTAGCAGCAGCAATAGCTTTGCAAAATATTGGATTACAACCTATTGTGATTGAAAAAGGAAATATCGTGAATGCCATCTATCATTACCCTACACATCAAACATTTTTTAGTACGAGTGAACGGTTAGCTATTGGTGATGTGCCATTTATAATTGAAGGACGTAAGCCGAAACGCAATCAAGCCCTTGTCTACTATCGAGAGGTTGTCCGTTTAAAAAATATACAAGTTAATCGCTTCGAAAAAGTACAAAGTGTTGTAAAAAATAAGGATATGTTTACTGTTACATCTGATAAGGATACGTATGAAACGCCATATGTTGTCATTGCAACAGGTTATTATGATCATCCAAATTATTTAAATATCCAAGGTGAACAGTTACCTAAAGTATTCCATTACTTTAAAGAGGGACATGAATTCTTTGATACGGATATTCTTGTGATAGGTGGTAAAAATTCAGCGATAGATGCCGCTCTAGAATTAAATAAAGCGGGCGCTCGTGTAACGGTTGCCTATCGTGGCAGTGAATATTCTCCAAGCATCAAGCCGTGGGTACTACCTGAATTTGAAGGGGTAGTCAAAATTGGAGAAGTCGACATGCTTTTTAATACAAATGTAGTAGAAATACGAGAGCATGAGGTTGTTTTAGAAGTAGATGGTCAAGAGAAGGTAGTAAAAAATGATTTCGTTTTTGCTATGACTGGTTATCATCCTGATCATTCCTTTATTAAAGCAATGGGAGTGGAGATAGAGGAAGAAACAGGGCGTCCTTATGTTACGCCTGAAACGATGGAAACCAATGTGGAAGGATTATTCATTGCAGGTGTGATTGCAGCAGGAAATAATGCCAATGAAATTTTTATTGAAAATGGCCGTTTCCATGGTGAATGTATCGCTCGAATTATTGAACAGAGAAAAAAATAATGATCAAGGCTGTATAGGCATGTAGCTTATACAGCCTTTTTAGAGAGGAGAAACGCATTGATTGGCTTGTATTGGGTCTTGAGTTATTTAATAGGAAACATCTTGACTGCTTATTTCGTTGGTAAGATATATGGTGTCAATTTGCAGGAAGAGCGTAGTAAAAATTTAGGCGCGCGTAATGCGGGTAGTGTGATTGGGAAAGGGGCCTTTCTTTGGACTTTTCTCGGTGATTCATTGAAAGGTGTACTTGTAGTCGGGTTGGGCTATATGTGGCATTTGGATGAATGGGTCATTATTGGTGGGGCTGCATGGGTAATCATAGGACATCTATTTCCAATCTGGCTGAAATTGAATGGAGGAAAAGGTGTAGCTACTTTTATTGGTGTTGGTCTTGCCTTATCACCGAGCCTATTTTTATGGATGATCATTGGAACAGTACTTCTATCTGCGTTTACAAGAAGTTTGACGCTTGGCATGGTTGGAGGATTTATTTTCTATCTAGGTGCAATTATTCAAGCTGGGAAAATAGAGTCGTATGGACTTTTAATCGTGGCCATCGTGTGCATGCTTATTAAGCATATGTCTAATATTCAGGAGTCATTGAAAAGAGGGACGTGAAGAAAATGTATTGGTGTAAAATTGCCCAAACAAATGAGGAATTTGAGGCGATCGCTCGATTGAATTATGAAACATTTGTGGAAGAAATTCCTCAGCATGAGGTAAATCCAACAAGAAAAAAAGTGGACCGATTTCACCAGGAAAATACGTATGTCGTTGTTTATAAGGAAACAGAATTAATTGGCATGGTCGCGTTTAGAGATCAACGACCATTTTCGATTGATGAAAAGATTGGTAGGGTCGAACAGTATTTACCAAAGGAAAATTGTGCGAAACTTTGTGAAATTCGTTTGCTTTCAGTGAAGAAAGGTTATCGAACGGGTCGAGTATTATTGAAACTTACACAAGCCTTAACTACATTTGCCTACGAAAAAGGCTATACTGCTGCAGTGATTTCAGGTACTACGAGAGAGGAAAAACTGTATAAGCAGATGGGTTTTAAACAGTTTGCGCCAGCTGTCGGAGTAGAGGATGCTTTGTTTTTACCGATGGTGCTCACAAGAAATGAATTTGAGCAATCATTACAACATAGACTAACGACGGAACCCTCTACATTTTATCCAGGGCCAGTGAAGCAATTAGAAGCAATCGCTTATTCCGAGTTATCACATCGTTCGCTACCTTTTAATGCGCTTTATGAACGAGTACAGAAGAAGTTGCTGCATTTATCGAATGCCCATCATGTTGGTGTAATCGTTGGGACAGGAACGCTGGCAAATGAAGTGATGCTTGCTCAACTAAAGGCACAGCAATTAGGGAAGGGGCTTATTCTAACAAATGGTGAATTCGGTGAGCGTTTACGCAAGCAAGCCGCTCGTTGGTCATTACATTTTGAGGTGGTAGAAAAAGAGTGGGGTACAGTATTTGATGGCGAAGAACTGGCTTCACTACTTGAAACGGGGTCTTATCAGTGGATGCTGGCAGTGCATGGGGAGACTTCCACAGGAACTTGTAATGACTTAGGCCTTCTGAATAAACTAGCTAAACAATACAATGTAAAGTTATGTATAGATTGTATCAGTTCGTTCGGTGCCATGCCATTTTCCTTACAAGACTGCTATTTAGCTACGGCTGTGAGTGGCAAGGCCATTGGTGCGTTAAGTGGGCTAGCATTTGTGTTTTCACAATCACTTGCACCCTCATCTGCTACACTACCTGCTTATCTTGATTTAGCAAATTATCAGCAAGGTGCCATACCATTTACGTTACCTGCTGTATTACTGGGCAATGTGGATACGGCATTGCAAGCCTATCCAGCACGCTATGAGCAGCTACAGCAACGCTTTCAATCGCTGCTGCAACTACCAATCATGCAATTTCAATATCCAACAATTCAATATCCGATGCTGATAACGGTTCAATTGCCTAATACTTATGCTAACCTACTTCTTGATTTAGCATTGAACGGACTATTCGTTCATGGTGAAAGCCCGTATTTACGACAAAAGAATTTCATTCAATTTTCTGTGATACAACCAGATTTTGATGAAGCTTTTGCTCGACTTAGCGAGATATTGAGCTATTATGAACAGGTGATCGAAGTATGATTAGAAATACTTTAGCTTTACAGGAAGAAGTCCTTTAAGTTTAAAGGCGTACCTGTTGTGTTAAGGCCTATTAATAATTTTAAGCGTGCCTTTTGACCATTGATACCTGTGGCAAATATTGCGCCTAAGTCTTCGAGCATTTTACCGCCACCCACATAGCCATAAACACCTTCTGCAATACCATTAAAGCAGCGGGAAACAAGTACTACTGGGATGTCTCGCTGTAGAAGGCTTTCAATACCCTTTACAACAGATGGTGGGACATTCCCTTGGCCTAGCCCTTCCAGCACAACGCCATCATATTTGCAGGCAAGCACGACATCTAATAAATCTTCTTCCATACCCGCATACACTTTTAACATCGCTACACGCTTGGATAAATTGTTCACATCTACATATTGTCGACGAATTGGTGCATGATGGAATAAGATGCGTGATTTTGTAATAATTCCAATCGGTCCGTATTGTGGAGATTGGAAAGTATTTACTGAACTAGTGCTTGTTTTTGTTGTGTTAACAGCAAGATGAACCTCATCATTCATCACAACAAGCACACCTTTATCACGGGCTTCCTCATCAACGGCAACTCGGACTGCTTCCACTAAATTATAAATCCCATCTGCTCCTAGTTCGTTAGATGAACGCATGGCACCTGTTAGCACAATCGGAATGGCTAAGTTCGTTGTTAGCTCTAAGAAATAGGCGGTTTCTTCCAATGTATCCGTACCGTGTGTGATGACCACACCGTCAATTGGTTGTGCGTCAATTTGGTCCATAATCAAGTTACGTAATAAGAGCATTTCTTTCGGTGTAATATGTGGAGAAGGAAGGTTAAAAGCTTCTATTTCGATAATACTTGCTAGTGAAGCCAGCTTATTACTTTCCTTCATAAGAGGATTTTCCTTATTTGGCATGACCGCTCCTTCATCACTCATCGCCATGGAGATTGTGCCGCCTGTATGAATTAATAAAATTGTCTTTTTCATAAAAAATAAATCTCCTTTTAAAAAGTTTTTTTGTCATTACATGGTATAATAATAGCAGTCTATTGTTGAAAGGAGCCGGCATCATGATCATTTTATTATCTGCTGCCATTGCTCCCGGTCTAGCGCTTTTTAGTTATTTCTATTTGCGCAATCAGATGGCTACGGAGCCAAGAAGAACTTTACTACAAACGTTTTTATACGGCGCATTTTTAACGTTCCCTATCATGTTTTTACAGTATGTATTAACAGAGGAAGGGGTTTTTCGATATCTTTATCTTCAAGACGTACTTTTTTCTAGTGTCATTGAAGAGTTTTTTAAATGGTTTGTACTATTAATTGCCATCTACAATCATATAGAATTTGATGACCCTTACGATGGTATATTGTATGGTGCCAGCATTTCACTTGGCTTTGCAACGATTGAAAATGTTCTTTATTTACTGTCATTTGGCTTGGACACTGCATTCATGCGAGCCTTATTACCAGTATCAAGTCATGCTTTATTCGGGGTCGTAATGGGCTATTATTATGGACGTGCTAAGTTTTCAAAACTTGTTAAGACAAAAGAAATGATTGCTATGGCGCTTTGTGCACCAGTCGTACTTCACATTCTATACAATACAATATTATCATTCAAAGGTCACTGGGTTTATTTAATGATTCCTTTTATGTTGTTTTTATGGTGGTTTGGCTTGCGCAAAGTAAAGCTTGCTCATTATCATCTGGTGCAACATCTGCATATGCAAAAGAAAATATAAAGCGTAGAAATCGTCAAAGATTTCTACGCTTTATTTCTTTTTTATCATGTATAAATTACTCCTTTTGTTTCAAGCTATAAAAAAAAGGAGTGATAAAAGTGCGTTTAGTAAGCATACTTTTTGCTTTAATATTAGGAATTAGTATAATTGCGATTCCTCAAAACGATGCGAATGCATTTAGCGATCAGCAAATTACTCGTGGTGCCTATGGAGATGATGTCGTTGAATTACAGGCAAGGCTACAATACTTAGGTTTTTATAAGAGTAAAATTGATGGCAAATTTGGCTATAACACATACTGGGCTTTACGTAATTTCCAAGAGAATTATGGATTACCAGTAGATGGCATTGCTGGCACGAAGACAAAAAAAGCGTTAGCGGGCTATTCGGATTATGATGAAAAATGGGTGAAGGCACAATTAAATGCAGGGAATCAATTTACTTATTATGGTGGTAAGCCACTTGATCAGCAAGTGAAAAAAAATACGAGTGGTGGAAGTGGCAACAGTAGTGGAAGTACCAATAATAATGGCACAGAGACACAAGTTCCTCCCAAATATACAGAACGTGATTTACAGCTAATCGCGAATGCAGTATATGGAGAGGCTAGGGGAGAACCTTATGAAGGGCAAGTAGCAGTTGCAGCAGTTATTTTGAATCGTTTGGAAAGCCCAGATTTCCCGAATACCATTTCAGGTATCATTTTCCAACCATTGGCATTTACGGCCGTTGCAGATGGACAAATTTGGCTTGAGCCAAATGAGCGAGCAAAAGAAGCGGTTATTGATGCTATGAACGGCTGGGACCCTTCTGAAAATGCGTTGTATTATTTCAATCCAAAAACAGCAACGAGTAAATGGATTTGGTCACGTCCACAAATTAAACAAATTGGAGAGCATATTTTCTGTTCATAGAAAGGAGGAACATAGATGAAAACTTGGCTCGTGGTCTTAACGATTGCCGTTATTGGGTTAGGGGCATACAGTATTGATTTACACGGAGATAAAGAAGATTTACAACGTACCGTGCTAGCGCAGTATACAGATAAGTTAACTGATGCATCTGAGAAACTTTCCCATCTTCAGCGCTCAGTATCACAATCCCTGTTGTTTCAAGACGAGCAGGCGATTCACAATGAGCTAGATTCGGTTTGGCGTTTAAGCTCAGAAGTTCGTTCTTCTATTGCGAATATTCCAATTGGACAAGAACTTTCGAGTGAATGGATGAACTATCTAGGGCGTCTTGGCGATGAAGCAAAAAGGACAGCAAAAACAGGTGATTATGAGGCTTGGCGTGAAAAAATGCCTAAGGTTTCAACGAATTTACAATCTCTTTCTGATGAGTGGACAGCAGCAACCGTCGATTTTTATAAGCATGATGGAAAAATGGATGTTTGGCTACAGCAGGTAGATAATAAAAATCCAAATACCCAATTTGATACTGTAAAAGATACGCTAAAAGGCTACGGCGAAAAAGATTTCCCGTTAACTTTATCGGAATCTGATTGGCAGAAAAAAATTGAGTTAAAGGCATTACAGGATGCTGTTATTACCGAAAAAGAAGCATTAGAAAAAGTGAAATACTTATTCCCAATCATTAAAGATGCAACATTTACAGTCACAAAAAGTAGCGATACAGCACCATATCCTTTCTACCATATCCAATTCCATCAAGGAATACGACTAGGCTATGTTGATTTAACAGAAAAGGGTGGACATTTATTATCCTATTTAGTAGAACGTCCTGTTGATGAAGCGAAGTTATCACAAGAGGAAGTCATGAAAAAAGCGCAGGAATATGTGAAGAAATTAGGCATGAAAGATGTAGCCTATGTGGAATCACGTGAAAATCATCAAGCATGGCATGTGACATTTGCTCGAGTCCATCCAGGAGATAATGCGTTAATCTACGCTGATGGTGTTCAATTGAAAGTAGCGAAAGACACAGGCGAGCTGTTAGGTGCGAATGCAATGGAGTATATTCAAGAAGAGAATATTAAGAAGCAAACAGCTAAGCCAATTGATTGGAAAACATTCTTCCAGGACGATATTCAAGTACAAGAGGTAAAAAATATTTACACAGATAATGGGCAATTTGAACAACGTCTTTGCTATGAGGTTATTGCATTGCGTGATGGTAATACACAAGAGACATTTAGAATAGTCATTGATGCGGAAAACCATAACGTATTAAAAGTGGAATATCTAACTTAACTTAACATGAAAATACTACCAATTGATATAGCCAAAATAAACTTCTCGTGAGATAATTAAACTATATTTTTCGCACGGGGAGATGCTCATGGAAATAAAAATTGGTACACATTTACAACTTGAACCAACTTATACAGAGCGTTTGGAGAAATTCCGCTGTAAAGTTGTAGAGCAGAAAGATAATATTCTATATATTGATTATCCGGTTAATATGGCAACAAAGAAAACGGCATTTTTAATAGATGGCTCAGAATTTAGAGCAACCTTCCGTACTGAGGATAAACAATCCTTTGCTTTTAATACAGAGGTAGTTGGCCGTAAAGCAGGTAATATACCAATGATTATGTTGCATTGTCCAACACCAGAAGAGTTTATAAAAATTCAGCGACGAGAATACGTTCGTGTGGAAACACCTGTAGATGTTGCTATTCAGTTGAAAGACTATAAATATCAGCTCGTGACTGTGGATATTAGTGCAGGAGGCTTAGCAGTCATGTTGAAAGGTCAAGTAGCTTTCAATGAGGGTGATGAAGTAAAATTAACCATCGTATTGCCTTTTGCCAATGGAGAAGTCAAATATGTCATTACGGATGCGATGATCGTGCGTATTTTTGAAAAAGAGGATAAACGCATTGCGACAATCCAGCTAACGGATACAGATGACGTCGATCAACAGCATATTGTACGTTTTTGCTTTGAACGCCAATTAGTCAATCGCCGTAAAGAAATGAATCCTTTTAATGATTAATGTTCATCATGAATATTTTGTTGAAGCCCTCTCCTGGTAGAGGGCTTTTTTGGGGTTATATGATACAATATGAGGTGACAGAAAGTGGGGAAGAATTATGAAGAAAAACATTCAAATTGCGATAGACGGGCCTGCTGGTGCCGGCAAAAGCACGATCGCGAAAATTGTTGCTGAAGCACTTGGATTTACTTACATTGACACAGGCGCAATGTATCGAGCAGTTACGTATAAAGCGATGCAACAAAACATACATTTAGATGATGAAGCAAAATTGGCAGAGATGCTAGAGGTAAGCACTATAGAATTAAAACCATCCCCACAGGGACAGCTTGTCTTTTTAGATGGTCACAATGTATCAGCGGAGATACGCTCCAATGAGGTCACTTCATCAGTCTCTCAAGTAGCTGCCCATGCAAAAGTTCGTGAGCTATTAGTTGCCCAACAGCAAAAGCTTGCAGCTAACGGTGGGGTTGTCATGGATGGTCGTGATATTGCTACACACGTCTTAAAGCATGCAGAGTTAAAGATTTTTATGTCTGCAACAGTAGAGGAACGTGCTAGACGACGCTTGATTGATAATCAAAAAAGAGGAATTGACTCCTCTCTTGAAAAACTTCAGGAAGAAATTGCGCTACGTGATAAAAAGGATAGTGAGCGTGAAGCATCGCCACTTATTAAAGCTGAAGATGCTCTATTTTTAGATACAACAGCATTGTCCATTGATGATGCAGCACAAGCTATTTTAAAATTAGCAGAAGAAAAAATGCTATAAATCCTAAAATTTCAGACATTTTTTGAATTTAAAGGATTTATTTTTGTCTTTGTCTTCAATATCGAATAAAATAGTAAGGGAAGATGCGAAGGAGGGTTACATATGTCTGAAGAAATGAACTATGCAGAACAAACGTTTAACGAAGGTGATATCGTCAAAGGCATTGCCGCGCAAGTTGATGAAAAGGCAGTATCTGTATCAATTCCAGGGGCTCCATTTGATGGTATTGTTCCGATTAGTGAATTATCTAGCTTACACATTGAGAAAGCGTCTGATGTTATCTCTGTAGGAGATGAATTAGAGTTGATGATCACAAAGGTAGAAGAAGAAAACTTTGTTCTATCAAAACGTAAAGTGGATGCTTTAAAAGCATGGGATACACTGGAACAGCAATTTGCCGCTGCAGAAATTTTCGAAGCGGAAGTAAAAGATATTGTTAAAGGTGGTCTTGTCGTAGATTTAGGTGTACGTGGCTTTGTACCAGCATCGCTTGTAGAGGACTACTTTGTCGATGATTTTGAAGGCTATAAAGGGAAATCATTAAGCTTTAAAATTGTTGAGCTTGATAAGGACAAAAATCGCCTTATTTTATCTCATCGAGCAGTGGTAGAAGCAGAAAAAGCTTCACAAAAGAAAAATGTTATTAATCAAATTAAAGCTGGCGAAGTATTGGATGGTAAAGTACAGCGTCTAGCATCATTTGGTGCATTCATCGACCTTGGCGGTATTGATGGCCTTGTACACATCTCACAAGTATCGCATGAGCATGTGAGTGATGTGAGTGAGGTTCTAGCTGAAGGGCAAGATGTAAAAGTAAAAGTTCTGTCAGTGGACCCAGAAAATGAACGTATTTCTTTATCGATCAAAGAAACTATTCCTGGACCATGGTCAAGTATTGAAGACCGTGCAGCCAAAGGCACTATTTTAGACGGTAGAGTGAAGCGTCTTACTTCATTCGGCGCATTTGTGGAAGTATTCCCAGGTGTTGAAGGTTTAGTGCATATATCGCAAATCGCGCATAAGCACATTAACACGCCACATGAAGCATTAAAAGAAGGACAAGAGGTACAGGTGAAGGTACTTGATGTCAATGCTGACGAAGGCCGTCTAGCCCTAAGTATTAAAGAATTACTAGAAAATCCAGAAGCAGAAGAAGTAATCGATTATGAATTACCTGAAGAGAACACAGGCTTCTCATTCGGTGATGTCATTGGCGATAAACTGAAAAACTTTAAATAATGTATAAAGCGAGGATGCATGAATGTATCCTCGCTGTTTTTATGGTTGAAATGGTAGATAGAAGGTTTGAAGGGGAGAGAACTTCAAAAGTTAGGTTGTAGTAATTAAGAAGTGGATAGAAGCTTTGAATTGAAGGATACAACTCTAAAAGTAGCGGATAGAACTTTTAAAGTGGCGGATAGGATTCTAAAAGTGAAGGATAGCAATAAAGAAGTGGATAGAAGCTTTGAATTGAAGGATACAACTCTAAAAGTAGCGGATAGAACCTTTAAAGTGTTGGATAGGATTCTAAAAGTGAAGGATAACAATAAAGAAGCGGATAGAAGCTTTGAATCGGAGGATACAACTCTAAAAGTAGCGGATAGAACCTTAAAAGTGTTGGATAGGATTCTAAAAGTGAAGGATAGCAATAAAGAAGTGGATAAAAACTTTGAATCGGAGGATACAACTCTAAAAGTAGTGGATAGAACCTTAAAAGTGTTGGATAGGATTCTAAAAGTGAAGGATAGCAATGAAGAAGCGGATAAAAACTTTGAATTGAAGGATACAACTCTAAAAGTAGAGGATAGAACCTTTAAAGTAGCGGATAGGATTCTAAAAGTGAAGGATACAAATTAAAGTAAAAGATAGAACGCTTAAATTGAAGGATACAACTCTAAAAATAGCGGATAAAACCTTCGAAACACCTAATAGAACTCTCAAAAAAAGGGATAACACCTATAATAGCCATACATAGCGTTCTACATTATGGATATGATATGATATAATGGCATTTTTCGTGTATAATAGCGAAAGACAAGAAGTTGGAAGGATGAAGTACAGATGACGAAACCAGTAGTAGCCATCGTAGGTCGTCCGAACGTAGGTAAGTCGACGATTTTTAATCGTATCGTTGGAGAACGTGTTTCAATTGTGGAGGATATCCCAGGCGTAACACGTGATCGTATTTATAGTTCGGCAGAGTGGTTGACACATGATTTTAATATTATTGATACAGGTGGGATTGAAATTGGAGACGAGCCGTTTTTAGAGCAAATTCGTCAACAAGCTGAAATTGCCATTGAAGAAGCAGACGTTATTATTTTTATGACAAATGGTCGTGAAGGGGTAACGGCAGCAGATGAGCAAGTTGCTAAAATTTTATACAAAACAAAAAAACCAGTCGTATTAGCAGTCAATAAAATCGATAATCCCGATATGCGTGAAATGATTTATGACTTTTATGCGCTTGGTTTTGGTGAGCCTTGGCCAATCTCAGGTTCTCACGGCTTAGGTTTAGGGGATTTATTGGACGAATGTGCGAAACATTTCCCGAAAGAAGATGAAGAGCAATATGGTGATGATGTCATTAAATTCTCTTTAATTGGTCGTCCAAATGTTGGAAAATCCTCTTTAGTGAATGCTTTCTTAGGGCAGGATCGTGTTATTGTAAGTAATATTGCTGGGACAACACGTGATGCGATTGATACGCCTTATGCGTATGATGGACAGGAATATGTCATTATTGATACGGCGGGTATGCGTAAAAAAGGAAAAATCTATGAAACAACGGAGAAATATTCTGTGTTACGTGCGCTACGTGCCATCGAACGCTCAGACGTTGTTTTAGTAGTACTGAATGCAGAAGAGGGTATTCAGGAGCAAGATAAAAAAATTGCTGGCTATGCGCATGAAGCTGGAAAAGCTGTGATCATCGTTGTGAATAAATGGGATGCCATTGAAAAAGATGAAAAAACAATGAATGTCTTTACACAGCAAATTCGTGAGCATTTCCTATTTTTAGATTATGCACCGATTATTTTTGTGTCGGCGAATACAAAACAGCGTGTTCATCAAATTTTACCGATTATCCAACGTGTAAGCGAGAATCATGCGATGCGTATTCAGTCTTCTATTTTAAATGAAGTGATTGAGGACTCCGTGGCGCGTAATCCTGCGCCGACAGATAAAGGTCGTCGTTTACGTATTTACTATGCTACCCAGGTAGCGATTAAGCCACCAACATTCGTGATTTTTGTGAATGAACCTGAGCTTATGCATTTCTCATACGAACGTTTCTTAGAAAATCGAATTCGTGAAACCTTTGACTTTGAAGGGACGCCAATTCGTTTAATTACACGTGCGCGTGCTTAAGGTAATAGCTATACACATACAATACGCCAACCCGACATATTTGTTGGGTGGCGTCTTTTTACAAGAAAAGAAATTATTATAGACAACCCAACAAAGGGAGGATTTTGTTATGGAAAAAGTTTGTGTGTTAGGGGCAGGCTCATGGGGTACTGCACTGGCAATGGTACTAGCGGAAAATGGACATGATACGCTTGTATGGACACATAGAGCTGAGCAGGCAGAAGAAATCAATCAACTGCATACGAATAAAAAATATTTACCAGAAACCATTCTACCTATAAATTTACATGCGACGAGTGATATGGCGAAGGTAGCTACTCATGCAGAGACCATTGTTGTGGCTGTTCCCACAAAAGCAATTCGCGAAGTATGCGAGAAATTAACGGCTGAATTAACGAAAAAAGTGTTGTTTGTCCATGTATCAAAGGGAATTGAGCCTGATTCTTTAAAACGAATATCTGAAATTTTAGCAGAGAGCTTACCGGCTGAGTATGTGGAAGAAATCGTTGTTCTTTCTGGGCCAAGTCATGCAGAGGAAGTGGTGTTACATCATCCTACAACGGTTACTGCAGCTTGTGCCAACATCGATGCTGCTGAAAAGGTACAGGATTTATTTATGAATCAATTTTTCCGCGTCTACACAAATGAGGATATCATTGGTGTAGAAATAGGAGGAGCGTTGAAAAACGTCATCGCTTTAGCTGCCGGGATTACAGATGGCTTGAATTATGGCGATAATGCGAAAGCGGCACTTATTACGCGAGGTCTTGCTGAGATTTCACGTTTAGGCGTAAAAATGGGTGGGAATCCATTTACGTTCTCAGGGCTTACGGGTATGGGGGATTTAATTGTAACTTGTACAAGTGTCCACTCCCGAAACTGGCGTGCGGGAAATCTGTTAGGGCAAGGCATGAAGCTACAAGAAGTGCTGGATCAAATGGGCATGGTTGTAGAGGGTGTACGTACTACGAAGGCAGCCTATCAGTTAGCAGAAAAATATAATGTGGCTATGCCGATTTCCACGGAGCTTTATAGTGTTCTATTTAATGATGTTGAACCGAAAGTGGCAGTCGATGCCTTAATGATGCGGATGAAAAAACGAGAAATAGATGATATGAAGCATTAATATTAATTTTTTGATTAAACTTGTCATAAAACGGACATAAATAAGGTGTCTCAACGAATCTGTTGAGACGCCTTATTGTGTGCTGCTAGTTGAATAGGGAATGCATTGTAAAAGAGTTGTCCATTTCTTGATAGTTATGGGACAACTATTTCTTTTTAGCAAAAGCACATAGTATAATATACTTTGATTGTGTCTGGATATTGAAAGAAAGGTGGTTATTTGAAATGGGCCCGTTAGCTCATATGCCTGCACTGGATGTAATGTGGGTGTCATTTTATTGCATCGCATTTATGATTATATCAGTCGGCTTAATTTATTTAGCTCGGAATAAGATTTCAAATGTATTTTTACGAACAGTCGTAAATTTATGTGCATACATACTGTTTGGACTTGGCACATTTTTAATGGTACTAGTAGTTGCCACATGGCCAGCATAAAAAATAATGAGGTGTCAGTAACATGAAAAAACTAAGTGCTTTGCTGTGGGTATTTGCAACCGCCATACTGTTAGTAGGATGTGCGTACCCAGAAGACGAAAAAAGGGCAAAGGTCACGCCTGATGTCGACCAACTAGCTGCAGTTCAACGTGCCGTGAATGAATACCGTGAAGCAACCGGTGGACTAGTACCAATTAAAAATAGCGAGCTAGATACAGATATCTATATCAAATACTTAATCGATTTTGAAAAACTTATGCCGAAGTATTTGACGACAATTCCTGGAAATGCCTATGAAAAAGGTGGTATATATCAATATATCATTTGGGATCCTGAAAATGATGCATCGGTCAAATTAGTAGATTTAAACGCGGCAGAGCGTATACGTGAAATAGGTATTCGTAAACTATCTACACAGTATTTACCAATAAAAGGGTCGATAGCGGAAAATGTTTATCAAATCAATTATAAAGATTTAGGCTATAAAACAGATGTGACTGTAAAAAGCCCCTATTCTGGCGTCGAGTTACCACTTTTCATGACAGGTGATGGTGAATTACATGTTGACTATGCTGTGGATTTAGGACAGCTTTTAAAAGACGATAAGCCTAATGTAAAGCCTGGTGATGATATACGCCAATTACTTGTCGACAAATATCCTGTGGTGCCTGCCTATTCTATTCCCTATACAGTGGACGAGAATGGAGAACCAATCTATGATATGGAAACATATAATGCGGATGTCAAAAAGGCGAAAGAGCGACAAAAACAAGAGGCCGAAGCCGCCGAGAAAAAAGAACAATAGCAAACAAGCTCCTTACATTTGTGAGGGGCTTTTTCATATTTGTCTACAGGCTCGCATATAGTGAAAAAGCGTAGATAAAGGAGGCAGAAACCTTGAGTGAAGCAGTATTTAGAGAAATTGCAGAGCGCACAAATGGCGATGTTTATATTGGTGTTGTCGGTCCAGTACGTGTAGGTAAATCAACATTTGTAAAAAAGGTAATGGAATCAGTCGTGTTACCAAATATTGTGGATGAAACGGAAAGAATGCGAGCACAAGATGAGTTGCCACAAAGTTCTCCGGGGCCAGTCATTATGACTGCTGAGCCGAAGTTTGTGCCTGCCCAAGCAACCCGTATTGTGGTCGGAGAAGATGAAATGCCATTCCAAATTCGTTTAGCAGATTGTGTTGGTTATATTATTGATGGGACAAAAGGCTATGAGGATGAAAATGGACCAAAATTTGTTCATACGCCTTGGCATACAGAGCCTATCCCATTTCAGGAAGCCGCTAAAATTGGCACTGATAAGGTAATTCGTGATCATGCGAATATTGGTATTGTCGTAACGACTGATGGTACGGTTAACGGAATTAGCCGCCGTGCCGCAGAGAAGGCAGAAGAGGAAATTGTGGAGCAATTAAAAGATATCGGCAAACCATTTGTCATCTTACTCAATTGCCAAATGCCCGCGAGAGAAGAAACAGTTCAGCTTCGCAATGAATTGTTTGAACGTTACAATGTTCCCGTTATTGCGATGTCCATCGATCAAATGAGAGAGACGGATATTCAATATATTTTACAAGAGGCGTTATTTGAGTTCCCAATTCGTACAATTGAGGTGGAGAAACCAGACTGGCTGGATGTGTTAGATGCCACTCATCCATTAAATGTTGCATTGATTGATTCGATGGAGGAAGTACTTTCTTCTGTGATGAAAATTCGAGATGTGCAACAGGCGTCAGATGCCTTTAAAGCCATTGACTTTATTGACCAAAGTGAAGTTGTTCATGTAGATGCAGGTATTGGAACGGCTGTGATTCGGGTATCCCTACAAGGTGAATTGTTTAAATCAGTTTGTAATGAATGGCTAGAGGAGCCGATTGAAACGAAAAAAGATTGGTTACTCTTTATCAAAGAGGCGTCAGAGGCGAAAGAAGCTCAAAAACGCTTTAAAAGTGCTATTCAAGATGCTGATACGACGGGTTATGGCGTGACATTGCCGATGATGCAGGAATTTGAGCCAACAGCCCCAGAGCTAATTAAACAAAATAATTTCTTTGGCGTACGAATGAAGGCGAAAGCACCATCTTACCATATTATTCGAGTTGACATGGAGTCAGAATTTGCACCATTAATTGGCTCAGAATTCCATAGTCAGCAACTTCTAAAAGATTTAAATCATGCTTATTTACATGATCGTGATGCGCTATGGAATACACAACTTTTTGGCACACCATTGCATGAAGTATTAAAAGAAGGGATACGATATAAAATGGATGCTGTCCCAACTACTGCCAAAAAACGGATGCGTCAAACGATTGAACGTATGGTCAACGAAGGTGATCGTGGTTTAGTAACATTTATTTTATAGTGATAAAATTCAGAAAAAATGCAAAAAATATACGCAGGGCTTTTCGTTTTTATGCGAAAAGTCCTTTTATTTTTGTTTTTTGGGTGAAAAACTGATTTTTTGGTTATAATCATGTATGAATACAGTTGCGTAGCGGTTTTCTATGTGTTACTCTTTTTACAGAATTGGTTCATGACCCTTTGAGAGGAGGTGAATGGTGTGAATAAAACAGAATTAGTAAACTCTGTTGCTGAAGCTGCAGGTCTTTCTAAAAAAGACGCTTCTAAAGCAGTTGAAGCTGTATTTGATACAATTCAAGATGCTCTTGCAAAGGGTGACAAAGTACAATTAATTGGTTTTGGTAACTTTGAAGTACGTGAACGTGCGGCTCGTAAAGGTCGTAACCCACAAACTGGTAAAGAAATCGAAATCGCTGCTAGCAAGGTGCCTGCTTTCAAACCAGGTAAAGCGCTTAAAGACGCGGTAAAATAATACACGTCTAGTAGTTACATAGAGCAGTCTTCATGTTAACGAACATGGAGGCTGCTCTTTTTAACTTCAATTTGAAATTTACATAACAATAATATACAGGGATTTGCTTCTCTAAAAGCGAATTTCTGATGAATCAAGTAAGTCATTTTGCGCTTACCTTTTGGATGTGCTACGATGCATAGGGAAATGTGTAATGTTTTGATATGCAGGAGGGTTTTTTGAATGTCGAATATTGATTTATTGAAAATAGAAGAAGCAGTAAAAATGATTTTAGAAGCAGTAGGTGAAGATGTAAATCGTGAAGGTTTATTGGATACGCCGAAGCGTGTAGCAAAAATGTATGCTGAAATGTTCAGCGGCTTGCATGAGGATGCTAAAGATTATTTTAAAACGGTATTTCATGAGGATCATGAAGAATTAGTGCTTGTCAAAGATATTCCTTTTTATTCGATGTGTGAGCATCATCTAGTACCTTTCTATGGCAAAGCACATGTAGCATACATACCAAATGACGGCGTTGTTGCTGGGCTTAGTAAATTAGGACGTGCTGTGGAAACGATTGCCCGCAGACCCCAACTACAAGAGCGTATTACCTCTTCAGTAGCGGACACAATTATGGAGATGCTTGCGCCAAAAGGTGTTTATGTTGTGATCGAGGCTGAGCATATGTGTATGACGATGCGTGGTTTAAAAAAACCTGGTTCCAAGACGGTAACATCTGTTGCACGCGGTATTTATGAGGAAGATGAAGTGAAACGTAGAGAAGTGCTGTCATTTATTCAAATGTCTTAAATTGCGTGTCTAATTATGTTATGATGAACTAAGAATTTGTCGGATTTAAGGAGTGTACAAAGATGTCACAAGATTATATTGTTATTCAAGCAGAAGAAGATGGTGTACATGTCATTGGATTAACACGTGGAACAGATACGAAATTCCATCATTCAGAGAAATTAGATGCCGGCGAAGTAATGATTGCTCAATTTACAGAACACACGTCTGCCATGAAAATACGTGGTAAAGCACAAATTCATACAGCACATGGCGTGATCAATAGCGAAGCGAAAAAATAAGAAATCTGGTTTCTAACAATCGTTTTTAATGCTGTTTAGCATATAACAAGCACATATAAAAACACTAGATGTGAAAAACTGAGTATAAGGTTTTTGGGCAGTTAGCATCCCTACATTCAATTATGGGAAAGCTTTACTGCCTGTCCTATGAAGAAAGCAAATTTTTTTTATTCCGCATCGTTGCGTATGCTATAATGACTCAGTAAGCAAGCGTTAAGCCTTGGATAGGGCTAACGTATCTGAAAGTGAAATGGAGTAAGGTCTATGAATGCAACATACATTCAAAATTCAATTGCACAGTTAAAAACAGAGATTTTCATGGATGTTCGTCATAGAACTTTGCAAAAATACACAGGTGTACCTGTGCTAGATGAAAATCAATTGTTTTATTTGTTAATCCCGTTTTTGAATGGTGAAGAGTGGCAACAAGAGCAACAAGAGGCTGCAATTACTGTTGGCATAGTGTACGCAGCATTAGCGGCTCACGATCATATAAAAGAAATAGATGCAACATCAAAAGAACAGCAACTTACCGTTTTAGCTGGGGATTTTTATAGTGGTCGTTATTATGAAATATTAGCGATGTCAGGGAATGTCGCATTGATTCGAAACTTGTCACAAGGCATTGTGGCACGGTGTGAAAACCAGATTAAAGTTTATGAAAATGAACAACGTACAATCGAACAGTGGTATGCGTCGATGAGTACGATAGAATCCGGGTTAATTGCTCAATTTTTTGATCTTTATTCTTTCAGTGAATATATACCACTTATAGAAAAAAGCTTATTAATCTTGCGTTTAGAAAAAGAATGGACAGCTTATCAACGTGGGCAAATGTCTTTAATGGGTAAGGCACTTGAAGATAGTGTCAGACAAAATGGCGCAACCTTTAATAGCGTCATCCAAGGAAAAATTGTGCATTTAAAAACAGAGCTATCACAGATCATTCATCATGCATCCTTTTTACAAAGTGATATCAAACAAGCTTTACATGCACATGTAGAGGCATCCATTGCTTCTACTAACGGATAAGAGAGGTTTTTCAAAATGGCTAAAACGAAAGAAGAACATGTTCACGAAGTATTTGAGAGTATTTCGGAAAACTACGATAAAATGAATGGTGTAATTAGTTTCCAGATGCATGTTGGCTGGCGTAACGATACGATGAAGCACATGGCTGTAAAACCTGGATCAAAGGCACTTGATGTATGCTGTGGCACGGCAGACTGGACAATCGCATTGGCAGAGGCTGTTGGAGAAAGTGGAGAAGTAAAAGGGCTGGACTTTAGTCAAAACATGTTGAAAGTTGGCGAAAAAAAGGTAGAGCCATACCCACAAATTGAACTAATTCATGGAAATGCGATGGAATTACCTTTTCCAGATGATACGTTTGATTATGTGACGATTGGCTTTGGTCTTCGCAATGTACCTGATTATTTACAAGTGTTGAAGGAAATGCATCGTGTTGTTAAACCAGGTGGTATGGTGGTGTGTTTAGAAACATCACAATCTGAAATTCCTGGTTATCGTCAACTGTTCCGTTTTTATTTTAAATATATAATGCCGATATTTGGTAAAATATTTGCGAAAAGCTATAAGGAGTATTCTTGGCTTCAGGAATCTGCGAATGATTTCCCAGGTATGAAGAGGTTAGCGGCATTGTTTCAGCAAGCAGGATTAGAAAAAGTAACGTACAAAGCATACAGTGGCGGGGCTGCGGCAATGCATATGGGCTTTAAAAAGGTACGTTAATGGGGGAAGGTTTTCACACGTGGAAAAGATGAAGTTAAAACTACTCTATTCCGATTTGAAATCAGATATCGATATCATTGAACGAGAGTTAGAAAAAGCGGTGGACTCATCTTCATATTTGATCAACGATGCTTCTCTCCATTTATTACAAGCTGGTGGCAAACGGATACGACCAATTTTTGTGTTACTAGGTGCAAAATTTGGTGATTATGACATTGAGAAGATGAAGGATGTAGCAGTACCTTTAGAACTCATTCATATGGCATCGCTTGTACATGATGATGTCATTGATGACTCCAATATGCGAAGAGGACGCCCTACTGTCAAATCACAGTGGAATAACAGGGTAGCGATGTACACAGGCGATTTTATTTTCGCACGTGCACTGGAATATATTACGAAGTTAGAAAACCCGCTTGTTCATCAAATTTTAGCCCGTACGATGGTGGAAATTTGTAACGGTGAAGTCATTCAAATTGAAGATAAATTTAGATTAGACCAAGGTTTAAAAGATTATTTTAGAAGAATAAAACGAAAAACAGCATTACTGATTTCCTCCAGCTGTGAGCTAGGGGCTGTGGCGGCAGGAGTGGATGCTAAAACAGTGCGACATTTAAAGCGCTTCGGCTACTTTGTGGGCATGAGCTTCCAAATTATCGATGATGTTTTAGATATCATGGCAACCGATAAAGAACTAGGGAAGCCAGCAGGTAGTGATTTATTGCAGGGCAATATTACTTTACCGATATTATTGTTAAAAGATGATCCGGAGATGCAACCTTACTTAGTCAAAGTTTTTGCAGGCACATTAACAGAACCGGAACGTCAAAATATGTTGCAATATGTGCGTAAATCTCATGCAATTGAGCAAGCTAATCGTATGAGTGATAAATATTTGAAAAAAGCCTTACAGGAAATTGATGCTTTACCAAAACATCCCGTAAAGAAAAAACTGCGTGATGTAGCATTGTTCATGGGTAAGCGCAAATTCTAGCTTTTTGTTGTACAAAGGCTCATTTTTTGTTAATATTTATCGGTAGGTGTAAAACCTGTTAGACGAATTTAAGGAGTGTTTTAAACATGGCAATTGAACAAACTTTTTTAATGGTTAAGCCTGACGGCGTTGAACGTCAAGTAATCGGAGACATCGTTGATCGTTTCGAACGTCGCGGTTTTGTAATGAAAGGTGCTAAATTAATGGTAATTCCTAAAGAATTAGCAGAAAAGCACTATGCTGAGCATGCTGAGCGTCCATTCTTTGGTGAATTAGTTGATTTCATCACTTCTGGTCCTGTATTCGCTATGGTATGGGAAGGCGAGAACGTAATCAAGCTTGCTCGTACTATGATGGGTGCAACGAAACCTGAAGAATCTAACCCAGGTACAATCCGTGGTGACTACGCAACAACTGTTTCTCACAACATCATCCACGGTTCTGACTCTCTTGCTTCTGCAGAGCGCGAAATCGGCTTATTCTTCGGTGAAGATTTAGTTTAATTTCGAATAGATTAGGCAATCTCAATTTTGGGATTGCTTTTTTTATTGTCAAAAAGGTGGGCTGGGTAGTGTGCAGCATATTATTCCGACAAATAATCTATTCCTAGATACATATAGAATTGTTAAAAACTTCTTACTCATGTACAATAAATGATGTAATATTCTGATAATTAAGTTAGGAATAGTTTAGTAGACTCGTCAATACACTGTGAGGATGACGAGGAAAAGGGGTTATGAGCATGAGAGAAGTGGTAATTGTAGCAGCTGTGAGAACTGCTGTAGGTCGAAGTAGGGGTGCGTTAAGTCAAGTTCGAGCAGATGATTTAGCAGCGGATGTGTTACAGGAGGCTGTAAAACGTGCAGGGATTGAGAAGGCACAAGTAGATGATGTCATTTTGGGCTGTGTGACGCAAACAGCTGAACAAGGTGCAAATATTGCGCGGACCTCATTATTAATGGCTGGTTTCCCGGATAGTGTGCCAGGGGTAACCATTGATCGCCAATGTGGTTCAAGCCAACAAGCCGTACACTTCGCAGCACAGGCCATTTTAGCGGGGGATATGGATATTGTCATTGCTGGTGGTGTAGAAAGCATGTCAAGAGTACCGATGGGCTCAAACATGCAACATGCACATGCTAGTAAACGCTTACAGGAAAATTATGATATTATCCATCAAGGATTATCAGCAGAGAAAATCGCCTCCCAATGGTCTTTATCGAAAGAACAGTTAAACAGCTATGCCTATCAAAGCCATCAACGGGCGCTTTCTGCCATTGAAGCGGGTCATTTCCAAGCTGAAATACTACCTATTCAAGTTACACAAGAAGATGGCTCTGTGACAACATTTGCTGTTGATGAGGGTCCTCGTGAAGAAACAACCGTTGACATTTTAAATGGATTAAAAACTGTTTTTCAAGAGAATGGCGGCGTGATTACTGCGGGCAATGCGAGCCAAATGAGTGATGGGGCATCAGCTGTAGTCGTGATGGCATTGGATAAAGCACAAGAATTGGGCATTCAACCACTCGCTAAAATTGTGACAAGAGTGGTCGTGGGCTCTGATCCAACATTAATGCTAACAGGGCCAATCGAGGCTACTAGAAAAGCATTAGAACGGTCAGGTCTCAACATAGAGGATATCGACACATATGAGGTAAATGAAGCCTTTGCACCTGTGCCACTCGTATGGCTGCATGAAATAGGAGGAGACCCACAGAAACTCAATCCTGATGGTGGAGCAATTGCACTGGGACATCCATTAGGGGCAACGGGTACGAAATTGTTAACGACGATGCTTTATCGCATGGAGCGCGAGAATTTTCGTTACGGCTTGTTGGCGATTTGTGAGGGCATGGGAATGGCCAATGCCACGATCATTGAAAAAATGTAAAAGGGGATATGTCTGATGAAAGAACATGAAGTGGTGGCCGTCATAACAGGGGGTGCCTCAGGTTTAGGAGAGGCAACCGTTCGTAAACTGATAGGACAGGGTGGCAAAGCGATTATTTTTGATGTCAATGATGAGCGTGGACAAGCTCTAGTGGAGGAATTAGGTCAAAATGTCCTTTATGCACGAGTGGATGTCACAAAGGAAGCGGACGTGGCGGCAGGCCTTGAGCAGGCTGTTGCAGCTTTTGGTAAGGTCAATGTTGCAGTGAACTGTGCTGGCATTGCAGATGCGAGTAAAGTTATTTCCAAGCGTGGTATACATGCCCTTGCTCTATTTGAAAAAGTGATTGCTGTTAATTTAGTTGGTACGTTTAATGTCATCCGCCTAGTTGCGGATAAAATGCAGCATAATGAGCCAAATGAGGATGGACAACGTGGCGTCATTATTAATACCGCGTCTGTGGCTGCATTTGATGGCCAAATTGGACAAGCTGCTTATAGCGCGTCAAAAGGTGGGGTAGCGGCGATGACGTTGCCGATTGCAAGAGAGCTTGCGGAAATCGGTGTCCGTGTGATGACCATTGCGCCAGGATTAATTGAAACACCGATGTTTGCTTCGTTACCTGAGCCTGCAAGAGCGGCTCTTGCTCAAATGACACCGTTTCCTAAGCGACTTGGTAAACCTTCGGAATATGCCCTTTTGGTTGAAAGTATTATCCACAATGGCTTGTTAAATGGAGAGGTCATTCGTCTAGATGGTGCCATTCGCATGCAACCTAGGTAACGGCAAAATCTAGATTAAATAGTTTTAGTCTTGATCGTTTCAAAAAATCGTAGATGAAGGGAAGCGGTATAATGCATATGATGGATACACCCTTATTATTAACAAGTTTTTTGAATCGCGCAGAACGATTTTTTCACTCAAAGAAAATTTATTCTCGAACAAGCGCCACTACTATTCATGAGTTCACGTATAAAGAATATGTCAAACGGACTCGCCAATTAGCTGATGCTCTGACGAAGCTAGGAATGGAGCGAGGAATGAAGGTGGGCACATTTGCTTGGAACCACCATCGCCATTTAGAAGCCTATTTTGCTGTACCATGTGCAGGAGCAGTACTGCATATGATTAATATTCGATTAGCCCCTGAGCATATTGCCTATGTCATCAATCATGCTGAGGATGAAATTTTATTAATAGATGATAATCTAGTGCCATTGATTGCACCAATCGTATCACAGCTGAAAACGGTCAAGCATTTTATCATTATGGGCGATGCTGTTGCAGTAGAATCGATGCCGATTCCCAATGCTCTTTCCTATGAAGCGCTACTTGCAGAGGCAGATGAACAGTTCACATTCCCAGAAGATTTAGATGAAAATACACCTGCAGGCATGTGCTATACAAGTGCAACGACAGGTATGCCAAAGGGAGTTGTCTATACACATCGCAGTATTGTACTCCACAGTTTAACAGCTGGTCTTGCTGACAGTATTGCGATTTGTGAGTCAGATGTGGTGTTACCTGTTGTACCAATGTTTCATGCGAATGCATGGGGATTACCATTTGCAGGTGTCGCATTTGGTGCTACACAGGTTTTACCGGGTCCAATGTTTACACCACAGCTATTGCTTGAGTTATTTGATGTATATAAAGTCACGTTGACAGCAGGCGTACCGACAATATGGCTGGGCGTTCTACAGGAGCAGCGCCAAAATCCTCGTGACCTATCGTCTATGCGATTAATTGTTTGTGGAGGATCTGCCTCACCAATTGGTCTTGTCCGAGGCTTTGAACAAGAACTCAATATTCCGTACATGACAGGCTACGGTATGACCGAAACATCACCGCTTGTAAGCCTATCCACGTATTTAACACATATGGAGGACTATACGGCTGATGAAAAAATGAATGTTCGGATTACACAAGGCATGACCATGCCTCTTATTGATACACGGATTGTCAATGAAAATGGAGAAGTGCCTTGGGATGGCAAAACGATGGGAGAGCTAACGATCAGAGGTCCATGGATTGCCAATGAGTACTATCATGATGAACGAACGGAAGAAGCCTTTAAGGACGGCTGGCTCTACACAGGTGATATTGCCGTGATGACAACAGATGGCTATATAAAAATCACTGACCGTACAAAGGATTTAATTAAGAGTGGCGGTGAATGGATTTCTTCAGTAGAGCTTGAAAATGCATTGATGTCCCATCCAAAGGTCTTTGAGGCGGCTGTTATTGCCATTCCACATGAAAAGTGGCTGGAGCGACCATTAGCCTGCGTTGTAGCAAAGCCAGAATTTAAGGATTCGATTACTAAAGAAGAGTTACTAGAGAGTCTACAGCAACAATTCCATAAAACGTGGATTCCTGATGATATTGTCTTCATTGACGAAGTACCAAAAACGTCTGTAGGTAAATTCTTAAAGGCTAAATTACGAGAAGATTTAAAAGAGTATCGCATACAAGTCTAACGTTAATGGATAGAATGAGGGTGGTGAAAAACTACCTTCATTTTTTATTGGAATAAATTCCTGAAAAATGAAACTATTTTTTCCATTTTGCCGTATAATCTTAGTAACGAAAGGATGTGGACGGATTGTCAATTGCCATTGTAGCGATAATTGGAGGCGTCATTATTTCTCTAGCTGGAATTTTTACAGACGCTCTTACAAGACAACAAAAAATAAAACTGAAGGCTGTTGAAAAAGAAGTAGAATTAGAAAAGCTTAGGTTAGAAACTTATACGATCGAAACAGAAAAAATGCGCCTTGAATTAGAACAGTCGAAAGTATTACTTTTAGAGGAAAAACAAAACGCAAGCAAGTAGATGAGTATACATGAGAAAGACTATTTCAGGATTGGGACTTTTCCGCTATAATGGTAATACGACGCTAGAGGGGAAGATGACCATATGTCTGATTATGAACAGTTTATAGAAGGTATTAAGCGCAAAACAGGAATAGATTTAGCGTTATATAAAGAAGCGCAAATGAAAAGACGATTAACCTCTCTTTATGAGAAAAAGGGCTATCGTAATTTTGTAGACTTTCTAAAGGCACTTGAACAAGATCGTGATTTAATGAATGAATTTTTAGATCGTATGACGATCAATGTTTCTGAATTTTATCGCAATGGAAAGCGCTGGGAAGTATTACAAAAGAAAATATTTCCGAAGCTCTTACAAACAAATAAGCGTTTAAAAATTTGGAGTGCTGCTTGTTCAACAGGAGAAGAACCATATTCTTTAGTAATGGTATTATCTCAATTGGTGCCTTTATCTCAAATTCAAATTATTGCCACTGATTTAGATGAGAATGTGATACAAAAAGCGAAGTTAGGTGTCTACCCTGAACGCTCTTTAGCCGAGGTGCCAAATGACATTAAAGCAAAGTATTTTGAACAAGAAGGCTCCTTCTATCGTGTGAAGGATGAAATTAAGCGTTGTGTAACCTTTAAGAAACATAATTTATTGAATGACTCTTATGACAGCAATTATGATTTAATTGTTTGTCGCAATGTCATGATTTATTTTACAGAAGAAGCGAAAGATCAAATTTATAATAATTTTAGTAAAGCACTACGCAAGGACGGCGTTTTATTTGTTGGATCGACAGAGCAAATCTTTAATCCAGCACGTTATGAGTTTGATGTAGAAGACACATTCTTCTATCGCAAAAATAATTAATAATATGGATGAAAAGCTTTGTACAAATGACACAATTAGTCATGTACATAAAGTTGGCCAAGCATTAAACATAGATATTTCATACGCTTTTCGCTTATCATAAGCAAAGGCGTATTTTTTATAAAATTTAGCTAGTGTTTTTTTATAACTGCCGTTCAGAATATTCACATTTAGATCTATGAAAATGGTAGGTACTTAAAAGACATTTGTAAAAGGACTGTTTTTTTAAAGAATATATGTTATAGTGAAAAATACATACTTTAGCGAGTTGAAGGGAGAAAGTGTTTATGCGTTACTTAACAGCAGGTGAGTCACATGGACCTCAATTAACGACAATTATTGAAGGTTTACCGTCACTCTTACCCATTACAGCAGAAAAAATTAACCACGATTTAAAACGACGCCAAGGAGGTCATGGACGTGGGCGCCGCATGCAAATCGAAACAGATACAGTAGAGATTGTTGCGGGTGTTCGTCATGGTCAGACACTTGGTTCTCCTGTTGCACTCGTTGTCACAAACGATGACTGGAAGCACTGGACTAAAATTATGGGAGCTGAGCCATTGGCTGATGATATCAATCCTGAAGATATCAAACGTCAAATTTCACGACCTCGACCAGGTCATGCCGATTTAGTTGGGGGCATGAAATATGGTCACCGTGATTTACGGAATGTATTAGAGCGTTCCTCTGCACGTGAAACAACTGTACGTGTAGCAGTTGGATCAGTGGCAAAGGCTTTACTTAATGAACTAGGCATTTCCATTGTTGCACATGTTACAGAGATAGTGGGAATTAAGGCAGATACATCTTTAGTAGAAGGAAAAACAACAGAAGAAATTCGTGCCATAGTTGAAGCTGATCCTTGTTACTGTGTAGATCCAGTAGCCTCTGCCAAAATGGTTGAGGCCATTGATGAAGCGAAAAAAGCTGGTGATTCTATTGGTGGAGTTGTAGAGGTTATTGTAGAAGGCATGCCAGCAGGTGTAGGTTCTTATGTACATTATGATCGTAAGCTTGATGCGAAACTTGCAGCAGCTATGCTATCCATTAATGCTTTTAAAGGTGTAGAATTTGGACTTGGCTTTGAAATGGCACGTCGTAAAGGTTCTGAAGTGCATGATGAAATTATTTGGTCTGAAGAAGAAGGCTATACACGTGCAACCAATCGACTTGGTGGCTTAGAGGGCGGTATGTCTACAGGTATGCCTATTGTAGTACGTGGTGTGATGAAGCCAATTCCTACTTTATATAAACCATTACAAAGTGTAGATATCGAAACAAAAGAGCCATTTAAAGCAAGCGTAGAGCGCTCTGATAGCTGTGCAGTACCTGCAGCATCTGTAGTTGCAGAGCATGTTATTGCCTGGGAAATAGCGAATGCTATTTTGGAGCAATTCCATAGTGATCAACTACCTCAATTACAAGCTCAAATTGACGAGCATCGTCAATATGCAAAGGGGTTCTGATTTATGCGTGTACCAGTGGCAACAAAATCGCATCAATATGAAGTTGTTCTTGGTCATCAATTTCTAACTGAAGCTGTGGAGGCATTTGTTGATAAACTTCAAAAAGCAGATAAGCTCTTTGTGTTTACAGATAGCAATGTATGGGCTGCACAGGGAGAGTACTTTAAAGCAAATTTCCCTTATCATTTTGAGGTCTTTATTTTGCCTGGTGGTGAAGCATGCAAAACCTTTGAGCAATATAATGCTGCTCAAACATTTTTATTGGAACAAAAATGCTCACGAAAATCATTTATTTTTGCCTTTGGAGGAGGAGCAGTTGGTGATTTAACTGGCTTTGTTGCGGCAACCTATATGCGGGGGATTCCGTTTATTCAAATTCCAACAACCATTCTAGCGCATGATTCCGCAGTCGGTGGAAAAACAGCTATTAATCATCCACTAGGAAAAAATATGATTGGCGCATTTTATCAGCCTGAAGGTGTGATTTATGATACAGCGCTTTTAGAAAGTTTATCAGAGCGTGAGGTACGTTCAGGAACAGCGGAGTTAATTAAGCACGCCATGATTTCTGACTCAGCTTGGTTAGAGGAATTAATGACAGCGGATTCTGTAATTCATTTTAATCAAAATGAACTAGCAAAGCAGCTGAAAAAGGGTATTGAAGTGAAAGCGCAAATTGTAGCCGAGGACGAAACAGAGCAATCCGTTCGCAAGTTTTTAAACTTAGGCCATACATATGGACATGCTATTGAAGCAGCTGCGGGTTATGGTAAAGTGGCACATGGTGAAGCTGTTATGATTGGGCTCGTCTACTGTCTTCTTTTAAGTGAACGATATGGAGAACTAGATCGAACGTTCACTCAAGCTTTCTTACAGTTTGCAGTGAAGAATGGCTATCCTTTTGAGGCTGTAAATGATTATTCATTTGAACAATTAACTAGCTACTTAATGAAAGATAAAAAAGCGGAATATGGCATTTTACAATTTGTTCTTCTAGAAAAAATTGGTAAACCTTTTGTGAAAGCCATTGATATAGAAGAATGTAAAGAAATAGATGCTGAATATAGACAGTTATTAGCGGAGGTGCTTGTATGATTCGTGGACTTAGAGGAGCAGTAACAATTGAATCTGACAAGCCAGAGCTTGTATGGGATGAGACAGCAAGATTAGTGCGTGAGGTTGTGGCAGCAAATAATGTGGAGATCGATGATATTGCATCGATCCTTATTTCTACAACGCCAGATATTACCTCAGCATTTCCTGCTCGTGCAGTACGTTTGATGGCTGGCTGGCAATATGTCCCTGTTATGTGTACACATGAAATGGATGTGCCAGACGCATTACCATTATGTATTCGTATATTAATTCATGCGAACGTAGAGGTAGCCCAAAAAGATGTAAAGCACTTGTATCTCAATGATGCAGTGAAATTAAGACCAGATTTGGCTCAGGCTAAATAAGTAGAGGAGATGTTTTAGATGAAGTGGAAACAACAATTGGACGGTATGCAAGCATATAAGCCAGGTAAACCAATTGAAGAAGTACAACGTGAATATGGCTTAAAGGAAGTTATTAAATTGGCATCGAATGAAAATCCATTTGGATGCTCACCTAAGGTAACAGCTTATTTACAAAATAATGCAGTGAATCATGCACTTTATCCAGATGGTTATGCACAAAACTTGCGTACAGCTGTGGCAAATCATCTAGGTGTGAAAGAAACACAGCTTCTTTTTGGTAACGGCTCTGATGACATCATTGCTATTATTACTCGTGCTCTGTTGTATCCAGGGGTAAACACGGTTATGGCCGACCCTTCCTTCTCTCAATACTGGCACAATGCTGAAATTGAAGGTGCTGAAGTACGTAAAGTGCCTTGTCAAGAGGGGGCACATGATTTAGAGGCAATGTTGGCTGCAATTGATGACCAAACGTCTATTGTTTGGGTATGTAGTCCGAATAATCCTACAGGAGTGGTCATTCCAGATGCTGCATTGCGTGCCTTTCTTGCAAAGGTTCCAAGCGATGTCCTTGTCGTGCTAGATGAGGCTTACATTGAATATGTTACACATCCAGACCACAAGGATACGTTACCAATCATTGATGAATATCCGAATGTTCTTTTATTGCGTACATTCTCTAAAGCATATGGTTTAGCATCGTTCCGCGTTGGCTATGCAATTGGCCAACCTGATGTTATTGCTAAGCTTGATCCTGTCCGCGCACCATTTAATAATACTATCTTGAGTCAAGCTGTTGCTGCCATTGCACTCAGTGATCAAGAATATATTGAAGCATGCCGTGAAGCCAACGAAAAAGGCAAAAAACAATATGTAGAATTTTGTAAAAAACATAATCTAAAATACTTCCCATCTGATACAAACTTTATTTTCTTTGATACCCATGCTGATAGTGATGTTGTATTCCAAGAGCTGATGAAAAGAGGCTTTATTGTGCGCAGTGGTAATGCGCTAGGATTACCAGGATTTATCCGTGTCACAATTGGAACAGAGGCTCAAAATGCCGCATTACTTAGCCAACTTGACGAAGTGTTAAAACAACAAGGAGTATTTGCATGACACGCAAAGTACTCGTTATAGGGCTAGGATTAATCGGTGGCTCCATTGCCCTTGCTTTGCAAAAAGCACCTGAAACAAAAATTATTGGCTACGATATGGATGCTCAAACACGTGAGCATGCGAAAACATTAAATATTGTGCATGATATTGTCACAGATCCACAGGCTGTTGCGGCTGATGTTGATGTTATTATCTTTGGGACGCCCGTTAATGCAACACTGGATTGGATGGAGCAATTAAAATCATGGCCTTTAAAAAATAAAGTCATCGTAACAGATACAGGGAGTACAAAAAAATTAATTATGCAAAAGGCCGGCGAATTACGTGAACTTGGCATAACGTTTATTGGTGGACATCCAATGGCGGGTTCTCATAAAAGTGGTGTTTTGGCTGCAAAGGCCCATCTTTTTGAAAATGCATATTACATGCTTACACCGCTTGCTGGAGAAGAAATTATTCATATGGCACAGCTTGAAAGTTTGCTAAAATTTACACATGCAAAAGTAGTCAGTGTATCTGCCGGTGAACATGATCACATGACTGCTGTGGTGAGTCATTTCCCACATGTTATTGCTGCCTCACTTGTCCATCAATTAGGTGGAGAAAATGGCGAGTACCCAATGACACGTTCTCTTGCGGCAGGAGGTTTCCGTGATGTGACACGAATAGCCTCTTCTAATCCCATTTTATGGCGAGATATTACGCTGCAAAATCGCGAGGAGCTACTCACGCAATTAGATGGCTGGGAAAAAGAAATGACACGCATTAAGGAACTGCTGACAGATGGTTCTTCACAGGATATTGAAAACTATTTTGCTGTTGCCAAAGAACTGAGAGATGAATTACCGATTAGTGCAGGGGCTATGTATACACCCTTCGACTTATATGTTGATGTTCCTGACTATCCAGGTGTTATTTCAGAAGTGACAGGCTATTTAGCAGATGAAGCGATTAGTATTACGAATCTACGCATCGTCGAATCACGAGAAGATGTTTTCGGTATTCTAGTCATTAGCTTCCAAAGTGAAAATGATCGCGAACGTGCTGCAGCATGTATTCAAAAACGAGCAAATTTCGAAACGTATATTTCTTAGCATAAGAAAGCGTCGGTATTTCGGCGCTTTCTATCTTCATATTGGAGGGAATAAAGTTCATGAGTGAAAAAGTATTGCAATACAACAAACCTTCTTTACAGGGCGCTTTAACCATTCCAGGCGATAAATCTGTATCTCATCGCTCCGTGATGTTTGGGGCCATTGCTAGTGGGACAACAACAGTAGAGGGCTTTTTATTAGGTGAAGATTGTTTAAGCACAATTGATTGCTTCCAGAAACTTGGCGTTCAAATTGAGGTGGAAGGAACAAATGTAACCATTCATAGTCCAGGGATCGATGGTTGGCTGGAGCCTACAGAAGTGTTGTATACGGGTAACTCTGGTACTACAACACGCTTAATGCTAGGCATTTTAGCTGGTTCTAATGTTCATTCAGTCATGACTGGTGATGCATCCATCGGAAAGCGACCAATGCGACGTGTTATAGATCCACTGCGTCAGATGGGGGCACAAATTACAGGGCGTGCCGACGGGCAATATACACCGTTAGCCATTCAAGGTACAAAATTACAAGCCATTGATTACAAGATGCCTGTAGCAAGTGCACAGGTGAAATCTGCTATTTTACTAGCGGGCTTGCGTGCTGAAGGAACAACCATTGTGAGAGAAATGGATGTATCTAGAGATCATACAGAGCGAATGCTACGTCAATTTGGTGCACATGTAGAAGTAGATAATGGCATTGTATCCATTGAAGGAGGACAAGCTCTCAAGGGGACGCATGTTTCTGTGCCAGGAGATATATCATCCGCTGCATTTTTCTTAGTGGCAGGAGCGATTTGCAAAAATAGTCAATTGACACTAAATAATGTAGGTATTAATCCAACACGTGACGGCATGATTGAGGTGCTGCAAAAAATGGGCGCCACGATGAGGGTAACGCCAAAAGATGACAATCAAGCTGAACCTACAGCAACAATTCAAATCGCAACATCTACTTTAACCGGTACAACAATTGAAGGGGACATTATACCTCGCTTAATTGATGAGATTCCAATCCTTGCATTACTCGCTACGCAAGCACATGGTCAAACGATCATTAAAGATGCTGAGGAGCTAAAGGTCAAGGAGACTGACCGTATCACAGCTGTTGTGAATGAATTGAAAAAGCTTGGCGCCCAAATTGAAGCAACAGAAGATGGGATGATTATTGAGGGACCCACGCCATTAAAAGGTGCAAGTCTTCAAACATATGGCGATCATCGTATTGGCATGATGGGTGCTGTCGCAGCTTTAATAACAGATGGTGCTATTACACTAGATGATGCACAATGTATTGCTGTATCCTACCCATCGTTCTTTGAGCATATTGAGGCAGTGAAGTAACAATTAAAGAGAGGCTCTCCAAGCTTTTGGGGAGTTTTTTCTTGTTTCAGAGGTAAATGTTTTGTAGCATAAAGGTATCAACGAAAGAATAGGTGAATGACTGTGAACAATGCGATGACTGAAATGATGCAAGCACTTGAACAAGGGGATTTAGCATTAATAGATCAGCTACTAGAATCATTTTTAATGAAGGAGCTACCCGAGGAGATCTATGCACTTGCTGAGATTTTTATGCAGTATGGGTACATGAAAGAAGCTGACCGTGTGCTGGAGCATTTACAATTTTTATTCCCAGAAGAAGCACAGTTAAAAATAGATCGTGCCAATGTCCTAATGGAGCTTGGTAATGAAGATGATGCATTAGATTTATTATTAGAAATTGAAGAAACCTCACCAGAATATCCACAAGCTTTATTGGTTTTAGCTGATTATTATCAAATGCAAGGGTTATTTGAGGTTGCGGAAAAGCGTATAAATGAAGCATTAGCAATTTTACCAGACGAGCCATTATTACATTTTGCCAAAGCAGAGCTTTTATTTGAAACGGGTCGTTTTTTAGAGGCAGCAAGATTGTATGAGGACTTATATGAGCAGCAAAATGAATTTGCTGGTATTCAACTTGTCGAACGATTAGCAGAGGTGTATCGTGCAGGGGCAGCCTATGAGACGGCATTCGATTATTATGTCAAAGCCCTTGAAGAGGAAGTAAAGCCCGATATTTTATTTGGAGCTGCTTATTCAGCCTTCCAGTCAAAAAAATACGAGATGGCTATTAAACAACTAGAGGAATTGAAAGAATTAGATCCTGATTACTTCTCAGCCTATTTATTGCTTGCGGAAAGCTATGCAATGACAGAGGATAATCAAAAAGCTTATGCTGCCATTCAAGAGGGGTTAAAGCGCGATGAATATGATAAATCACTTTATTTGTTTGCTGGGAAAATGGCGTTGAAAAATGGTTTGCCAGAAGAAGCTGAGCAATATCTAAGAGAAGCTATAGCGCTCGATCCTGAATATATGGAAGCGGTACTGGCACTTATTTCTGTGTTTGGACAACAGGAGCGTCATGAGGATGTAATTGAGTTATTTGAGACATTACAGCAAAATGATTTTGAATGGAGCACTTTATATCCTTTTGCAGCAGAGGCATATGAAAATTTAGAATTGTACGACCGTGCATACGAATTTTACCGTTTGGCATATAATGATTTTAAGGAAGATGCAACATTTTTAGAAAAATATGTTTACTTCTTATTAGAGGAAGGAAAGCGTTCAGAGGCAAGAGAGGTTCTTGGACAATTAATCAACATTCAACCGGGTGAACCAGAGTGGCAGGAGAAGTTAGAAACCTTAGAATTTGAGTAAAGGAGGGAGTGGGTATGACTGCTTCTGTATCAGTTGTTGATAAAAAAGCATTTGTTCGATGGTTTTTAAAAAATTATCAATTGAAACGTCGTGAGTGTGTATGGATTTTAAATTACTTATTAAGTAATGATGACTTGTTAAAAAGAATCCGTTTTGTGGAAGAAGCTCACTATTGTCCTAGGGCGATGGTGATGTCGACAGTAGACTCAACAGGTGTGCCTTTTCGTTTCTATAAAGGTAATGTAATGACGGCAGATGCTGAGAAGTCTTTCCATGATTTACGCTTACATGAACAAGAAGATATGTATATACAATTGAATTTTCCAAATATACCACCAAGTGCACAATACTTAGCAGTTCTTGAAGAAAACCCTTATATGCCAGAAACACTGCTAGTCAGTGAAAAGGATCGTTTACTGGCAGAAGAGCTGCTTTCCAATAGCTTACTCGTATTCCAAGAGGAGAAATTACTCGCACAAATTGATGAAGCCCTCGACCAGGGAGATGAAGCGCGTTTTTATGAATTGTCTAATTTGTTACAAGCATTGAAGGAAACGGCTAATTTACGTTAATTATAGGTAAAAATTGAATGTCCTTTATCCATTTCAATATGGTAACATTACTAGTGAATGATTGTTTTCACTTTTAATTGGGTATCCTATTGAAGAGTGGAAAAGGACATTTTTATTTTGCAATAAAAGGAGGGTTTGTTGAATGTATTTTAATGCAAACGATGTAACATCGTTTATGGCACAAAGAGATTTTATTGATACCGCGATTGTTCCACTTGTATCCATTGATCTATCTGCTGAAAAAATGAAACAGAGTGGTGCCGAGGTAGATTTTGTCATGTCTTTAACTTCTTTTATAGAGCAGCAGTTTAAAGGCCGACTACTAGTTATGCCACCATTTTCTTATATGACAACTTTAAAAAACGATGACTTACCACAGCAATTAGAAGCACAATTACATAATGCTGGATTTAAGCATGTGTTCTTCATTACTTGTGACCATTATTGGACAAAGAGTGGAGAGATAGTCAATATGATTTGGTTACCAGCGATTCCGTTAGAAAGTATGGATGCGAGTGTGAAAAAATCCATTCTAGAAGATCAATTACGACAAGTGATTCCAATGCTTTCGACTAAATGGGCACAGATTTAACAATTAGTTTCAATAAATGTTCACATTCTCCAGCTTTCCACAGAATGCTATATTGACCAAGCTATGGACTTGATATATCATATATATGTCCTAGTATTACTATTTGTAAAAGTATGTCCGTTGGACTGACCTTTAAGTTAGAGGGGGGAAAATAATGAGTAATAATCGAGTTTCACGTCGTCAATTTCTAAGCTATACACTTACTGGTGTAGGTGGATTTATGGCGGCAGGCATGCTAATGCCAATGCTTCGATTCGCAATTGATCCAGTGTTACAAAAGCATGATGGTGGAGATTTTGTCAAAACAGAGCATAAAGTCGCTGACCTCACTGAAGAACCTGTAAAAGTTGACTTTTCATTCGAACAAGTTGACGCATGGTACAAATCGAATGTTACAAACGTAGCGTGGGTATATAAAAACGGCGATCAAGTCATTGCTCTATCACCTGTTTGTAAGCATTTAGGATGTATGGTTGACTGGAATGGAGATTCTGGACACCCAGAACAATTCTTCTGCCCATGTCACGCAGGTCGTTATGAGAAAAACGGGAAAAACGTTGCAGGTACACCACCTCTAGGTCCGTTGGATGAATTTGAAGTACAAGAACAAGATGGCTATTTAATGATTGGTCCAGCAAAAGCAAATACTCTAGTTAAATAAGTAAGGGGGTACGACAACTGTGCTAAATAAAATTTATGATTGGGTCGATGAACGCCTAGATATTACACCGATTTGGCGTGATATTGCCGACCACGAAGTGCCAGAGCACGTTAACCCTGCACATCATTTTTCAGCATTCGTTTACTGCTTTGGTGGATTAACATTCTTCATCACAGTAATTCAAATTCTATCTGGTATGTTCCTAACAATGTACTATGTACCAGACGTTGTGAATGCCTGGAAATCAGTTTATTATTTACAAAACGAAGTAGCATTTGGTGAAATCGTACGCGGTATGCACCACTGGGGAGCTTCATTAGTTATCGTAATGATGTTCTTACATACACTTCGTGTATTCTTCACAGGTTCTTATAAAAAACCTCGTGAGTTAAACTGGATGGTTGGTGTAGGTATTTTTGGTGTAATGATGGGTCTTGGCTTTACAGGATACTTATTACCATGGGATATGAAAGCATTATTCGCTACTAAAGTAGGTATCGAAATTGCTGCATCTGTACCGTTTATCGGTGGGATGATTAAAATATTATTAGCGGGTGACACTACGATTCTTGGTGCTCAAACGTTAACTCGATTCTTTGCGATTCATGTATTCTTCTTACCTGCAGTATTGTTTGGGTTACTTGCAGCGCACTTTATCATGATTCGTCGTCAAGGAATTTCAGGACCGTTGTAATTGTCTTGACGGTTCGATGATCTTTAAAAGGAGGGGACACTATGCATCGCGGAAAAGGAATGAAATTTGTCGGCGATTCTCGTATTAAAGCGAATCACAGAATGCCGAATGTTCCAAAGGATTATTCCGAATATCCAGGTAAGACGGAAGCTTTCTGGCCGAACTTCTTACTGAAGGAATGGATGGTAGGTGCTGTATTTTTAATTGGATACTTATTACTAACTGTCGCTCACCCGTCACCACTTGAAGGGCCGGCAGATCCAACTAGAGCGTATACACCACTACCGGACTGGTACTTCTTATTTATGTATCAACTTTTAAAATACTCATTTGCTTCTGGTCCATACAATGTAATCGGAGCTATTGTAATTCCAGGTCTTGCATTTGGAGCGCTATTATTAATGCCATTTTTAGACAAGGGTCCAGAACGTCGTCCATCTAAACGTCCATTACCAACAGCGTTTATGTTATTAACTTTAGCTGCTATGTTCTACCTAACTTGGGAGTCAGTTGTTAACCATGACTGGGAAGCTCAAAAAGCTATGGGTGCCATCGTAGAAACAGTTGAGTTCGATAAAGAATCAGAAGGTTATAAAATCTACGCTGGTTCTGCATGTATTACATGTCACGGTGAAGGTTTAGAAGGTGGGGCTGGTGCGCCATCTCTAATGAACACAGGTTTAACGGTTGATCAAATTAAGGACATTGCTCATAATGGTTCTGAGAGTGGTAAAATGCCACCAGGATTATGGACAGGTTCAGATGAAGATCTTCAAAAACTTGCTGAATTCATCGAAAGCTTAAAAGCAGAGTAATAGTAAAAGAGTCAGGAAACTGGCTCTTTTTTTTCTACCTTGTTATACTATTGGGACTGAAAGCTATGCAAAAAGGTTCCCCTGTATCATGAAATTTAGCGAAAGATGTCGAAAAAACATTTTTTCTTGAATCAAATAAGCGGATTAAATCAATAAAATAACACATATTGATGTTGAGGTACACTTGAAGTATAGAGGGAAAGCTCTAGGATTTCAGAACTATACATAATCATGGATTGTTTTTATCGGAAGGAGTTGACATCATGCAAATCACAAAAGCACATATTTGGTACCTTCTGACCCATAAATCCTTCTTGATAGCGCTGCTTATTATTAATCTACTAGGTACAATTTATGGCTATTATTGGTATGGGTGGCAGCTAGCCATCACAGAGCCTATTTTTTATATTTTTGTGCCAGATAGCCCGACAGCTAGCTTATTCTTTTGCTTTGTGTTGATCGCTTGGATTATGGGGAAAAGCTGGCCATTGATGGAAGTGCTCGCCCTTGTTACATTGGTGAAATATGGCTTATGGGCAGATGTGATGAATATTTGGACATTAGTTGAAACAGGATCTATTGGCTGGCAGGGCTGGATGCTAGTCGGCTCACACTTTGCTATGGCAGTGCAAGCTGTATTGTACATGAAGAAATATATTTTCACTTATTGGCATGTTGTGATAGCAGCTGTTTGGACATTGCATAATGATGTCATTGACTATGTATTTGGTCAAATGCCTATGTATCGAGATTTAGCGAATTACACAAGCTATATTGGTTACTTTACATTTTGGTTATCAATTGCATGTATTTTACTTGCAATTTTCTCAATTAGGTGGCGCAAATATTTGCCGAATTAGGGTATAAATTATAGAATTATAGTATCGAGGTAGAAAGGGGTTAGAAAATTGTCAATGAGCATGTATATTGTATATTTTGCGATTATTATGCTGCTTCCACTTTATGCTCAAATGAAGGTAAAGGGTACGTATAATAAATTTGCAAAGCAACGTACAATGAAGGGGCAAACTGGTGCAGAGGTAGCGCGTGCGATTTTAGATGCAAACGGCTTATATGATGTACGAGTTGTGCCAACGCAAGGTGTGTTGTCTGATCATTATAATCCGGCAACAAAAACAGTGGCTTTATCAGAAAGTAATTTTTATGAAGCGAGTGTTGCAGGTGCTGCGGTTGCTGCCCATGAGGTAGGTCACGCCATCCAACATAAAGAAGCTTATTCTATGCTTACATTACGTAGTAAGCTCGTTCCAGTAGCAAACATTTCTTCTAATGCGTCTTGGTTTTTCGTGATGATTGGTATTTTTGCCAGTAGTACGAATTTCTTGCTATTAGGTATCATATTATTAGCAGCAGGTGTTGTTTTCCAATTAGTGACACTGCCAGTGGAGTTTGATGCTTCGAAACGTGCCTTAGTGCAAATGAATTCACTAGGTATTATTTCAAACGAAGAAGAACGTCCTGCTCGAAAAGTGTTAAGCGCAGCAGCACTCACATATGTAGCAGCAGCAGCTGTAGCTGTACTTGAGTTATTACGTTTAGTGTTAATTTTTACAAATATGCGTAGCGACGACTAAGAAAAAACTTGTTATAGTGGAGCACCACTATAGCAAGTTTTTTATCTTCGTATGCTTAATGAAGCGGCTGCTTTTGATCGTCTAGTGTGAAGCCTTCTCCTGCCACATCCCGTACTTCTATGATGGAAACAAATGCGTGCGGATCTACTTCATGCACGATAGATTTTAACCGTACAACTTCATTGCGACCAATCACACAATAGATTACCTCTTTCGGTTGTTTGGTAAAATGACCATGACCTTCTAAAATGGTGATACCTCGCTCCATTCGTAGAGCGATTGTTTCAGCAATTGCACCAGACTTTTCAGATATAATAAGCGCACCACGAGCAGCATAGGCTCCCTCTTGAACAAAGTCAATGACACGGGCACCAACAAATACGGCCACTAATGTATACATCATCGACCGTGCATCTAAGAACGTTAGCCAAGACAGGAGGATGACGATGGCATCGAAGACAAACATGGTTTTCCCCATACTCCAGCCAAAATATTTATGCCCTAGTCGTGCCAAAATATCGACACCACCTGTAGTGCCGCCAAAACGAAAGACAATCCCAAGTCCCAGTCCGACGAAGACACCAGCAAACAGTGCCACAAGCAACATGTCATCCTCTAAATGAATGGTAAATTGATACTTTTGGAAAACTTTCAGAAAAAGAGATACGGATAAAGTGCCGACAAGTGTATAGACAAATGATTTTTTTCCAAGTAATCGATAACCTATGATAAACATGGGAATATTTAATAACAGGTTCATTAAAGCGGGGTCCCAACCTAATGTAAAGTATAGTATGAGTGTAATCCCACTTAGTCCACCTTCACCCAGCTGATTTTGGATGTTGAAGTGAACAAAGCCGAAGCTGAAAACGGCTGCTCCGAGCATTATTGCGATAATATTACGAATTTTAATCTGTTTTAGCATTTGACCTCCTGTAGTTCCAAACAAATGAAGTAGTGTAATCTATTATCTGACATTTTATTGGTTTTGACAACAATGGTGTAAATTTTATACGATGGTAAATAGGAGTGTGATTTTTATGGCAGATCAACTAACAATGCAAGCATTACAACAGCGTGTCGATGACTATATAGGACAATTTAAAGAAGGGTATTTTCCACCATTCGAATTACTTGCGCGTCTAACAGAAGAATTAGGTGAACTATCACGTGAAGTTCAGGATGTGTATGGACAAAAAAAGAAAAAGAGTACAGAGGATACAAACAGTATTGAAGAGGAGCTAGGGGACTTTTTCTTTGTATTAGTTTGTTTTGCCAATGCACAAGGTATTAAACTAGATGAAGCACTATTACGCGTCATACATAAATTTGAAACTAGAGATAAGGATCGTTGGACTAGAAAGGATGAAGAATGATGTCGATTCGTGTAGCCATTGCAGGAGCAAGAGGAAAAATGGGGGCTGAGGCTGTACATACGGTCATGAAACATGACAAAATGGAATTAGTAGCTGTACTAGATTATAAGGAAGTAGGAAAAACACTAGCTGATTTAGATATGTTTCCAGCAAGCTATACAGTGCCTATTTTTACAGAAATGCATGATCTTGTAGAAGCAACTGCACCGGATGTACTAGTGGACTTAACCAATCCACATGCAGTCTACAATCATACGAAGGAAGCACTGAATTTAAATGTACGACCTGTAATTGGTACAACAGGATTCACAGATGCACAACTAGAGGAATTATCAGCCATGGCCAAGGAGAAAGAGTTAGGTTGCATTATTGCACCGAACTTTGCGATTGGTGCTATCCTAATGATGAAGTTTGCAAAAGAAGCGGCCAAATACTTACCAGATGTAGAGATTATAGAAATGCACCATGATCAGAAGCTTGATGCACCATCTGGTACAGCGGTGAAAACGGCACAGTTAATACAAGAGGTCCGTACGCCAAAGGCACAAGGACATCCAGAAGAGAAAGAAACCATTAAAGGTGCAAGAGGTGGAGACTTTGATGGCATGCGTATTCACTCCGTACGTTTACCTGGTTTAGTGGCACACCAGCAAGTATTATTTGGAGGGGATGGACAGCTACTAACGATTCGCCATGATTCATTAAACCGTAATTCTTTTATGTCTGGTGTTGCGTTTTGCATAGAAGAGGTTATGAAAATGGATCAGCTTGTTTATGGTTTAGAAAACATCATCTAAAGATTGGGATGGAAGCTATATGAAAATCGCATTGATTGCACATGATCGTAAAAAAGATAATTTAGTACAGTTTGCTATTGCTTACCAAAATATTTTACTTGAACACACGCTATATGCTACCGGCACAACAGGACAACGTGTCATCGAAGCTACTGGTTTAGAAGTGACACGTTTTCGTTCAGGGCCACTTGGTGGCGATCAACAAATTGGCGCAATGATTGCCAATAATGATATGGACATGGTGATATTTTTCCGTGATCCGTTAACAGCACAACCACATGAGCCAGATGTTTCTGCACTAATCCGTCTTTGTGATGTTTACCAAGTGCCACTGGCGACAAATATGGGAACAGCAGAAATATTACTAAAAGGCCTACAAGAAGGCTTTGTGGATTGGAGACTGATACAAGAAAGACGCAATTAACAAAAGACGTGATTCAGAAAGGATGATCATCGAATGAAAAAGCTAAAAATCGGCATTACCTGTTATCCTACAGTTGGTGGCTCTGGTGTCATTGCAACAGAATTAGGCAAAATGCTTGCAGAAAGAGGACATGAAATTCATTTCATTACCTCAAGCGTACCATTTCGATTGAATAAAATTTATCCAACCGTCTTTTTCCATGAAGTCGAAGTTAGTAATTATTCAGTGTTTCAATATTCTCCATACGATATTGCATTAGCGAGTAAAATGGCAGACGTCATCAAGGATGAAGAGTTGGATGTGCTGCATGTGCATTATGCCATCCCACATGCAGTGTGTGCGGTGCTAGCACGTGAAATGAGCGGTCGAGACATAGGCATCGTCACAACCCTTCATGGCACAGATATATCGGTGCTTGGGCAGGATTCTACGCTCTCACAGGCCATTAAGTATGGGATTGATAAATCTGATATTGTGACAACCGTGTCGCAAGCATTAAAAGAACAAACCTATGAACTAATTGATACAGTAAAACCAATTGAAACGATTTATAACTTTGTGGACGAACGCGAATACTTCCCACGAAATTCAGGAAACTTAAAAGAGCAATTTGGTATTGAAGAAGATGAAAAAGTCCTCATTCATGTATCAAACTTCCGTAAAATTAAAAACCTTCCACATATTGTAGACGCCTTTATGAAAATTCGTGCCAACATGAAGGCAAAGCTCTTATTAGTAGGAGATGGCCCAGAAAAGCATCGTGTCATGGACCAAGTAAAGGAAAGTCCATATATGAAGGATGTTTTATTTTTAGGGAAACAAGAAAACTTAGCTGAATTGTATGCGATTAGTGACCTAAAACTATTACTATCACAGCAGGAATCGTTTGGACTGGTTTTATTAGAGGCGATGGCTTGTGGTGTACCTTGTATTGGATCAAACGTAGGTGGTATTCCAGAAGTCATTGAGCATGGTGTAGATGGCTATATCGTGGAATTAGGGGATACCGATGCAGTGGCGGAGTATGCAACTCATTTATTGCAAGACGAGGAACAATTACTGCGTTTCCGAGAAGCGGCCATCCTTGCAGTAGGTGATAAATTCCACTCGTCCAAAATTGTGGAACAATATGAAAATCTGTACGAGAAGGTTGCGGAAAGAAATCATGCAAAACAATAAAGAATGGCAAACAGCCTATTCAGTTATTGAACAACTAGAACAGGCAGGCTTTGAGGCGGTTATTGTCGGTGGAGCGGTAAGAGATGCTTTACTTGATCGTCCTGCCCATGATGTAGATGTTGCTACAAATGCCTTGCCTGAAGAAGTAAAAACGGTATTTCAAAAAACTGTAGATATTGGGATTCAGCATGGGACGGTACTTGTTATCGTACCCACTGGACCTGTGGAAGTGACAACCTATCGGACAGACGGGGAATATACAGATCATCGAAGACCACAGAATGTGCATTTTGTTCGATCACTAAAAGAGGACTTACAACGCCGTGATTTTACGATGAACGCCATTGCCATGCGTCGTGATGGCTCTTTTGTAGATTATTATGATGGACGTCAAGACATTGAAAAGCACCTTATACGAGCGGTAGGAGAGGCACAAAAACGGTTTGCAGAAGATGCTTTACGGATGCTACGAGCTATACGTTTTTCAGCACAGCTTGGTTTTACGATCGAGGCGAATACATTCACAGCCATCCAACAAAGAGCTGCTGATTTGGTCTTTATTGCAAAAGAACGCATTAAAGCAGAGCTTGATAAGCTTTGGGTAGGACAAACAGTTTTTGGGGGGCTACAAAAACTAGAGGATAGTGGTTTGACGGCCTATTTAGCAGGTGATTTTCAGGCTGAGCAATGGCATGATTTCCAAACAAAGGACGCTCTCCTTGGCTGGGCCTACTTTGCCTTACTACAAGGAACGGCATGGCGAGAGATAGTGCGTGAATATCGATTATCTAATAAGGAATTGGCGTTTGTTAAATCCGTTTTAACCGCTTATGAGGCTTTAAAAGATGGATGGACAAATCGTCATTATTTTATCTACACAGAGCAACAACTAGAGGCTGCACAATATTTTGCTCAGCTTCGCCAATTGAACGCCTCGATACCGCAGCAATCTATTCAAGAATTACAGGCAAAGTTACCGATAAAACATAAGCAAGAATTAGTGGTGAATGGGGCTGATTTACTGAAATGGTCTGGCAAAAAAGGTGGACCGTGGGTAAAAGCCGCGTTGGAGGATATGCTGACAGCCATTCTTCATCAGGAACTTCAAAATGATCGACAACAGATTAAAAGCTGGCTAGAGCAGCATGATCTTACTTAAAGCCAAATACATGATAGTCAAAAGCCGTCTCTTTTTTCGGGAGACGGCTTTTATTAATTTCCCCATCGTTGGTGGTCATTTACGCTAATTTACAGTATGATTAAGACAAAATAAGTTACATAACAAGAGTATAGTTAACTAAAGGATTGATGTGAAGATGACAATTTCCATGAAGGACGAAATTTTAAAAAGAATATTGGCTGCTGCCGGAGAAGCAGTTTCTGGTCAGGAATTAGCAGATTCTCTTGGTGTCTCAAGGACCGCTGTTTGGAAGCATATGCAAACATTACAAGAGGAAGGGTATACTTTTGAAACAATTAAGAAAAAGGGGTATGTATTGACAGGTGTACCAAATAGCTTGAGCCCTACACAAATTGAGCTTTTTTTAAAGACAGAGCATTTTGGACGTGAAATCCATTATTACGATGTAGTTGATTCTACACAAACCATTGCGCATAAGCTTGCACAGGAAGGTGCCCCACACGGTACGATTATTATTGGTGAGGAGCAAACAGCTGGGCGTGGTCGTATGGCGCGTCCTTGGGAGTCTGCAAAGGGCACAGGTATTTGGATGACCGTTATCGTGCGGCCAGATGTTACGCCACAGCAGGCTTCATCCTATACACTTGTGGTGGCAGTAGCTGTCACGATGGCCATTAAAACCTTATATAAACATATAGAGCTAGCGATTAAATGGCCCAATGATTTATTGATTAATGGAAAAAAATGTACAGGAATTTTAACAGAAATGCAGGCAGAGGCTGATCTTGTGCAAGCTTTACTTGTTGGAATTGGCATAAATGCAAACCAAGTAGCAGCTGATTTTTCACCTGAAATTGCCGATATTGCCACTTCACTACAATTAGAAGCAGGAGAAGAAATCAATCGTGCGGCACTTGTGGCCTCTATCTTACACTATTTAGAACAATTTACAGAACTTTATGTCAAAGAAGGTTTTGCCAGTCTAAAGACACTATGGCAGCAATTGTCCTGTACAATTGGCCAGCGTATCGAGGTAACGACGATACGTGAACGGTTTGAAGGGGTTGCGAGTGGCATTACAGACGATGGTGTCCTGCAGCTGACGCAGGACGATGGAACGATTCGCACGATCTATGCAGGAGATATTAAAATATTATAAAAAAGAAGCTGCAAGTAACATCCTGAACTTGCAGCTTCTCATGTTGTTGCAAAAAGATGATGTTAACGGCAGAAAAAGCAACTTTGCAAGGTGAGAGGTTGATTTCCGTTCCGCCAGCATCCTTTCCAGGGGGCGTCCGAGGAGCCGCTTCACTCACTTACGTTCGCTCCAGGGTCTCCTCTGTGACGCTAAATCCCCTAGGAGTGACGCTGGCTCCACTCCAATCACCCATTCTGCAAAAGTGGCTTTTCCTTATCTTTCATACTAGCTAGCCGTAGTAATCAAATTAGCCCATTATTTGTATGATTAGAGAAAGGATAGACTCTTATTTTCATTGCGAAGAAGTGATGAGTATCAAAAGCCCTCCATAAAATGGGTAGTGAAGACCTTCACTTTATTTGAAAACCTTTGCTAAAAAGTTAACATTTTGTAGGTTGGAGTGGAGGGCTACTTGACTCCCGTGGGATAGCGAGACAGGCGAGCCCCTGCACGGAGCGGGAGCGGAGGAAGCGGCTCGGCGCTCGCCCACAGGAAAGCAAGTAGCCTGCAACGGAAACCATTTTCACCTTTCACAAAAATGCTATTGATGGTTTTGTTTTTTAACAATATGAGAAGCTGCAAGTACCGTCCTGTACTTGCAGCTTCTTTTATAGTCTATTCATTATTTTAGTGACACATCTATATCACCATGTGATAAGGATACATTCAGTTGGTGCTCCCCATTGGTTACTTGAGTCACTGTGCCACTTTGTTCCTCATCATTAATGCTAACATCACCAAAGCTTGTTTTGAGGTCATAGCCTAAATCACTTTGTTTGTTTTGTAAGTGAAGCGTTGTATCGCCAAAACTTGAGGTAATCGTTGTTTGGCCATTTAATGTGCCAGCTATATCGATATCTCCATGCTCACTCTCAACGGTGAAGCCGTTACTAGCAAATTGCTGAAGCGTCAAATCACCAAAGGACTGCCTAATCTCTGTTTTGTCACCAGTCGTGTTGTTGAAAGTAATATCTCCGTAATCTTGGATGAGATTAAGCTGCTGATACTGTAGCCCATGAATGGCTGTATCACCAAAATTACTGTCGATCACAATTGTCTCTATTTTTGTATCTTTTGGGACATAGAGTTTGATTGAAGGGGAAGAAAAGTTTCCAAAGCCAAATTGAAAATCATTCTTTTTCTTTGCCATTGTTTCAATGGTTAAAGTGCCATTTTCAATATGATAGGTTACATCTTCTTGCTTAAGGACCTTTGTGTCTAATTTATAGTCACTATCACTTGCAACAATTTCCACATCTCCATAATCATTTACGATATTAATACTTGTGAACGCATCTAAAGTATGAGACTGACTTACTAATTTAGTATTGCTTGGGACGTAAAGACCCTCTGAATCTTTTAGAATCAGCCAGCGGCCCCCTGAAAAATAGCCAATCAATGCGAGTAGAATGCCTAATGCAATCATTGTCATGGCAATAAGGGTATTTTTTGACGTCATTTAGAAGTCCCCCTTTTTTCGCTTCTTTGTCATTTTGTGGAATAGTCTTCCTAATGTTTCAACAGAGACAACAACGGTTTTCTTGATAACACGAGCTACAATTGGGAAAAGTAGGACACCTAAGCCCGTTACGATTAACCCGACACCCATAAAGAGCAACGCAGTTGGCCAATGCTCTGTTAAAATTAAGAAACCTGAAATCATAGCCGCAACGCCACCGACAAAAATACTAATAACTGTTGCGACAATAGCAAAGATTAAGCTGATAATAACTGCGCCAAATGAAAAGATAAGTGCAATGGCTGTTGCAAGTAATGGCAATGAAAGGGGCGCAGACAGTATAGCTAGAATAATGAGCCAAATAGCAGACATATTCTTTTTGGTTGATTTTGCCGAGGAGGTTTCCAAATCCTTTAATGCGAAATCAGCTAATATTTGCGAGGCAACATGTGAAGGAGAGCCAAGTTGTGAAATGACCTGATGCTCATTTTCCTCTCCTGCTTCCTCAAAGTATTCTTCATAATAGGCAAGCGCAGCATCTAACTCATGCGCAGGAAGCCGACGTAATTTTCCTCGTAGCTGTTTCAAATAGCTTGCTCTATCCATCTAAATTCCCTCCTAAAAGTACACAATCAACCTTTTCCTTATACACTTGCCATTCTTTTAATAGCTCTAATAATCGTATACGTCCTTGTTCTGTAATTTGATAATAGCGTCTATTTCTTCCTTGATAAGGCTGATCGTATGTTGTTAAATAATGCGCTTTTTGTAAGCGGCGTAATACAGGATACAGTGTAGACTCTGAAATCTCCATGACTGATTGTACCTGCTGCGTTAAAGAATAACCATAGGCGTCCTCTTTGTCGACAATAGCCAGTACACAAGCATCAAGTAAAGCTGAACCAAGCTGAAATGTCATCTTTTCACCTCACATGTAATACCTATACTTCATTTTATATTATATGACATATAGTATGTGGATAGTATATGACGTATAGCATTGATTGTCAATTCTAAAAGATAATTTTTTCCAATGTGGTTAGACGAAGATATTGTAAGAAAATAATATTTGAAGATTAGTAGGAAAATCTGTTATAGTATGTGCGAAGGGCAGTATCCATTGTGAACGGCACCTTCAAAAACGCAACAGACTATACGAACAAATATCTGCCTTGATCTTTTCAGACAGGGACGGAAGAAAACGATACGTTCAAATATAGCTTTTATTTTACAAGCTATTACCTCTTCATGGGGTCTTTTTATCATTGAACGACACACTACCCTTCTGTCCATTTTCGGCACAGAAGGGTTTTTCTGTTTTCTTCCTTGAAAAAAGGAGGACTACAAAATGAAAACGACGACAGATTTTTTAAAGATGAAAGCGGCGGGCGAGAAAATCGTGATGGTGACGGCCTATGATTATCCAGCTGCTAAATTCGCAGAAGACGCTGGTGTTGAGATGATACTAGTCGGAGATTCACTTGGAATGGTTGTGCTCGGCTATGATTCTACAATGCCCGTGACTGTAGCGGATATGGTTCATCATGCAAAAGCAGTAAGACGAGGGGCAAAGGATACGTTTATGGTCGTTGATATGCCATTTGGTTCTTATCATGGCGATGTCAATGAGACACTAAAAACAGCCATTGCGATGATGCAACAAACAGGAGCAGATGCTTTAAAGGTTGAGGGGGCAGGAGAGGTTCTACCTGTCATTCGTAAATTAACGTCAGCTGGTATTCCAGTAGTAGCTCATTTAGGTTTATTGCCACAATCAGCGGGAGTGCTTGGTGGTTATAAGGTGCAAGGGAAAACAGCTGAACAGGCGGCTACACTGATCGAAGAAGCAAAACAATGCGAAGAGGCTGGTGCATGTGCAGTCGTGTTAGAATGTATTCCTCATCAGCTAACAGAGATTGTTTCAGCTAGTCTTGTTATTCCAACCATTGGCATAGGCGCAGGTGTAGAGGCTGATGGACAAGTGCTGGTGTATCATGACATGCTAAGCTACGGTTCGCACCATGTACCGAAATTTGTTAAACAATTTGCTGATATGGGCAAAGAAGCAAGCACGGGTATGATTCGTTACGTAGAAGAGGTGAAAGCGGGTACTTTCCCAGCTCCAAAGCATTTCTTCACAATGAAAGAGGAAGCGTTAGATCAGCTATATGGAGGCGTTAAATGATGAAAGTCGTCACGACTATACAGGCATTAGCCGTAGAAATTCAAGCAGCTAAGCAGGCTCAAAAAACGATTGGACTTGTTCCAACGATGGGCTATTTACATGAAGGTCATTTAACATTAGCACAAACAGCTCGTGTAGAAAATGATGTCGTTGTGATGAGTATATTCGTCAATCCAACGCAATTTGGGCCAAATGAAGATTTTGAAAGTTATCCTCGTGATTTGCCAAGGGATACGGCATTAGCTGAATCTGTCGGTGTTGATATTGTGTTCGCGCCAAGTGTGGACGAAATGTATCCCCAAGATGGAGGCATTCGTCTACATGCAGGTGAGCAGGCCACGATTCTTTGTGGTGCGAGTCGCCCTGGTCATTTTGACGGTGTTTTACAGGTTGTCTCTAAATTATTCCATTTAACACTGCCAACACGGGCTTATTTCGGTCAAAAAGATGCACAGCAGGTTGCGATTATTGCGACGATGATACGTGATTTTAATTTCCCTTTAGAAATGCGCATTGTCCCAATTGTGCGTGAGCAGGACGGTTTAGCGAAATCTTCACGTAATGTCTATTTAAGTGCGTCAGAGCGACAAGAGGCTCCAGCGATCAATGAAGCATTACAATTGGCACGCGATAGCTTTTTAGCGAATGGTGATGCTGATAGCGCACTTGCAAAAGCAAAAGCTCATATTCATGCAAGAACACATGGACGAATTGATTATATAGAATTATTGGCATACCCCGATTTAACACCAGTGACAGCTACAACACAGCAAGTTCTGTTGGCAGCAGCTGTTTATATAGGTAAAACACGCTTAATCGACAATTGTATTTTTACTGTGAAAGAGGGACTATAAAATGTTACGTATGATGATGAATAGTAAAATCCACCGTGCAACAGTGACACAGGCGGATTTAAACTACGTAGGCTCCATAACAATTGATGAAGATATTTTAGATGCAGTAGGTATGCTGGCAAACGAAAAAGTACATGTCGTTAATAATAATAATGGCGCTCGTTTTGAAACATATATTATTGCTGGTGAACGAGGTTCAGGTGTGATTTGTGTCAATGGCGCAGCAGCAAGACTTGTACAGCGTGGTGATATTGTCATCATTATTTCCTATGTGTATGTAGATAATCAGGAGGCTAAAGATCATCAACCAACTGTAGCCATCATGGGAGAGGGCAATACGATTAAGGAAATGATTGCACACGAACCAGAGGCAACAGTGATGTGAATTCAGCCATAGTATAAATTTAATACCAGAGAGGAGGATGGCAAATCATAGCCAATCCTCCTTTTTTACGATTGAATTTGTAATAAAAGCAACTGGTAAAATTTTGCTTTCATTACTATTAAACTAGTTTTTAAAATTATAATTTTACAAATGTTCTAGTATTTTGTGTAATATTTATGTAGAATTTAGTTGTTAGTACATCATTTTACTAGTGGAGGTATCATTTGTCATGGAAAATAAACGTAACAAATTTTTAACAGTTACTGCGGCAGCATTAGCCGTAACAGCGGTAGCGGTAGTACCAGCATCGGCAGCAAGTCCTTTTTCAGATGTAAAGGAAAGTCATGCAGATTTTGAAGGCATTGCTACACTTTATGCAGCAGGGATTATCAGTGGTTACCCAGATGGTACATTCAAACCAGATACAAATGTCACACGTGGACAAGCTGCAAAAATGATTGCAGGCGCATTAAAATTGGATACTAAAGAAGTAGAGGATCCAAAATTTACGGATATTAGTGCATCAAATCCTTATTATGGCTCGATTGCAGCGCTTGTAGGATTAAATGTCATTACAGGCTATGGAGATAATACTTTCCGTCCAAACCAAACTATTACACATGGTGATTTAGCAAAAATCTTAGCATCTATTCCAACATTACCAGAGCTAGAAAGTGCAAAAAATCATGAGGCTAGTGAAAAAGTTACACGTGGACAACTGGCAACGTTCATTGCAGAAGCTCTAACAAAATCAAACCCAGAAACACCAGAGACTCCTGAAACACCAGAAGATGCATTCTCATTATCGATTTTACACGTGAACGATACACATGCTCGTGCAAATGAATTACCTAAATTGGCGACAGCTGTAAAAGAACAAAGAGAAGCAAAGAAAAATGTTTTAACATTACATGCTGGCGATGCATTCAATGGTACTTTATATTTTAATGAATTCCATGGACAAGCAGACCTAGCGCTATTAAATGAAATTGGCTTTGATGCAATGGTATTTGGTAACCATGAATTTGATTTAGGTGCCTCTCCTGAAGGTCATCAAGCATTAGCGGATTTTGTTAAAGGGGCTAAATTCCCATTTGTAGATGCTAATACTGATTTCTCAGCAGATGCTAAATTCACAGGTTTATTTACTGATTTAATTTCAAGTGAGCCTGAAAATGGTAAAATTTATTCTGGTATTGTAAAAGAAATTGATGGAGAAAAAGTAGGTATTTTCGGCTTAACGACTGAGGAAACGGTTGATATTGCTTCTCCTGATAAAGTAACATTTACAAATTATATTGAGGAAGCGAAAAAAGCAGTGGCAGCCTTTGAAGGAATGGGTGTCAACAAAATTATCGCTTTAACACATATTGGCTACAATGATAATCCGAATGTTGATAATGATATTTTACTAGCTAAAAATGTACCAGGCATTGATGTCATTGTTGGTGCACATGATCATACAAAATTAGACGAGCCATTTGTTGTTGATACAAATACAGTAGGTGAAGCAAAGGATGCTACATTAATTGTACAGGCCAATGAGTATGTAAAATACTTAGGTACGCTTGATGTAACATTTGATGGAGATGGTGTAGTTACTGAATATGGTGGCGAGTTAATCGACCTTGGTAAGGTAGCTGAAGACGAGACATTAGTGAAATTACTAGCACCTTATAAAGCAAAAGTAGATGAAGTGAACAACAAAGAAATCGGTGTAACACTAAAAGAAGCTTTAGCTAACCCACGTGCAAGTGAAACAAGTCTTGAAAGTGTGCGTAGTAATGAAACAGCCCTAGGTAATATCATTACAGACGGTATGCTAGCAAAGGCACAAAAATATACTGATAAAACGGTTGTAATGGCATTACAAAATGGCGGTGGTATTCGTGAAGCAATTCCAGCTGGGAATATTACAGTTGGTCAAGTAATTACAGTATTACCATTCGGTAACACTTTAGCATTAATGGATGCAACAGGTGCTGAGCTAAAAGCAGCATTTGAAGTGTCCTTGAAAAATGCACCTAAAGAAAATGGTGGCTTCTTACACATTGCTGGAGCGAAATTACAATATGATTCGTCAAAAGAAGTAGGCTCACGTGTTGTATCTATCGAATATTTAGATAAAGCAACAGGTAAATACGTTGCTATTGAAGATGGTAAAACTTACACAGTAGCTACAAATGCCTATACTGCTAAAGGTGGAGATGGCCTAGATATGTTTGCTAAAGCATATGAAGAAGGTCGTGTTACAGATTTAGGCTTATCTGATTGGGAAAACCTTCAAGAGCAATTACTATCACTTAAAGAAGTGAAAACAACATCAGAAGGTCGTATTGTTGATGTTGCAAAAAAACAATAAGCTTGACATTCTTTAAGTAAACAATCAAGTACTATTCATTTACGCAACCTTAGAGGCTTTCTCTAAGGCTGCGTTTTTTTGTATGGATGCAGTGATTTAACAAAGGGGAGAAAGGATGCCTAGGAGCCAATTATATGATAAAATTCAACTTATCTAATGTGAACTGTGAGTTGAGATGTATGATGGAAAGTCAAAAATATGCAATTGTAGATTTGGAGACAACTGGTCATTCACCAGCCAATGGGGACCGGATGATTCAAATTGCCGTTGTTATTATGAAGGATTGGGAAATTGAGCGTACCTATACTAAGTTCATTAATCCTGGGAAAGCAATTCCAACTTTCATTCAAGATTTAACGCATATAACGAATGAGGATGTAAAGGATGCTTTACCATTTGAAGCGCATGCGGATTACATATATGAGCTACTTGCTGACTGTGTATTTGTCGCACATAATGCAGATTTTGACTTATCCTTTTTACAAGCAGAGTTTAAACGTGCCGGACTTCCGAAATGGCAAGGCAAAAAAATGGATACGGTGGAGCTGGCTAAAATTTTGTTTCCTATGTCTCTCGGTTTTAAGCTAGGGGATTTAGCGGCTGATTTAAATATCGAGCTAGCAAATGCACATCGAGCGGATGACGATGCACGCGCGACAGCAGAGCTATTCAGGCATTGCTGGAAGGAGCTGTTAAGTCTGCCACAGCTAACGCTTGAACAGATGCATAAGCGTTCATTTCGCTTGAAATCAAATATTTCTCAGCTTTTTTTTGAGGCGTTGCAAATTAAACGCCAGCATATTACAGGCCGTGAGAATGTGCATTATTATCGTAATTTTGCGATTGGCAATGGCCGAAATAAGCATGAACATATGACAGAAACGATTCCCTACCCTCAATCAGTAGCTGAGAAAATATCTTTAATGTCAAAGGCAATGCCGAATTTTGAGGAACGTCCTGCACAATTTGACATGATGGACACGATTTGGCAGGCATTCCATGAACAACAGGAGTGCGTGATTGAAGCTTCTACGGGCATTGGTAAAACTGCTGGCTATTTACTCCCTGCGATCTTATTTGCCCGTGCTGTCGATAAAAAGATTGCCATCAGCACTTATACTTCCTATTTACAAGAACAGCTTGTAGAAGAGGAGTTACCAAAGATCGAAAAAATCCTTGGAACAAAAGTGAATTTGTGTGTGCTAAAGGGCATGCAGCATTATATTGATCTCGAACGCTTTGAGCAATGTATGGCACATGCTGATGAATCCTATGATGATACATTTACTATTTTACAAATACTCGTTTGGCTGACAAAAACAGAGACAGGTGTATTGAGCGAGCTCAATGTTTCTGGTGGCGGACAACTATTTTTAGAAAAAATTCGAAAAATACCGAATGACAAGCCTTCAAAGGGTTTTGATTTCTATGAGCAAGCTTTAAAGAACAGTGCAGTTGCTGACTGTATTGTAACGAACCATGCCATGGTGTTAAGTGATTTAGTGCGTCAAACACCACTCTTTACAGAAATAGATGGCTGGATTATTGACGAGGCGCATCAATTTATTCAGGCTGCTATGCAGCAGGATGAAGTGGTCTTCTCCTATACACAGTGGAAGTATATTTTTGGGCAAATTGGCACGATGGAGGACACCGCTCTATTTCAACAATTTTGCCAAGCAGCGAAGAAAAAACAGCGAGTGGCCATGCAAAATTTGCAGCATCTAGACGCACAATTTATACGTTTACAGCGGACATTTGATGAAACCATTCAGAGGGCTGTTCAAAAAATGCAACAGCAAATGAAAGGCAAACAAGCAGGTAGTAAATGCACCTTGTTCTTAGAGGATGTCTCACTTGCGAAAGAATCGTTTGCACAAGTAAGCAAACTAACCCAGCAATGGCTGGATCTCGCTACTAGCATTACGCAGTCATTCGAAAATGCGATTGAGCAGCTAGATAAAAACGATCAATATGTATTATCAGAATGGCAATATTGGATTCGAGAAGTGAAGATAAAAATTGCTGAATGGGACGATATTTTTCTATCACCACAGGAAGGCAATTCTGTTTGGTTAGAATTTGATGTACGGAGTGTTCCTGGTAGTCTCCATGTCTTTAAAAAGCCTGTCAATGTCACGCCGATAATTGAACAAGTATTAGCACCATTACGTCAACAAGCAAGTATTGTTTGGACATCCGGCACATTAACGGTACCAGGCAATGAGCGTTTTGTTACACGCCAGTTAGGTATCGCTGATAATGTCGAAGTCTTGAAACTGCAAGCTCCGCCAGCCTACTATGCTGGAGCAAAGGCATTTATTGTCACCGATATGCCAGATATTCAGCATGTCAGCCAGGAAGAATACATTGAGGCTGTTGCCCATGCAATTACGCGGACTGTTCGAATGACAGAGGGACGTTGCTTTGTGCTCTTTACAGCACAGGATATGCTACGAAAAACAGTCGAGCTTATCCAAGATAGTGAACTTTTAGATGATTACATGCTATTTGCACAAGGTGTAACAGGCGGTAGCCGTATGCGTATTCTAAAATCGTTTCAAAAATTTAGTCATGCCGTTCTTTTTGGTACAAACAGTTTTTGGGAGGGTGTAGATGTTCCAGGGGATGCCCTTGCCTCTGTCATTGTCGTACGATTACCATTCTCTTCACCAGAAGAGCCTGTCTTTAAGGCAAGGGCTAAGCATCTAACTGCTCAAGGGCGCAATTCCTTTACTGAGCTTTCTTTACCAGAAGCCATCATGCGCTTTAAACAGGGCTTTGGTCGATTAATTCGTTCTTCTCAGGATAAGGGCGCCTTTATTGTCCTAGATCGACGAATTACTAGTAAGTCGTATGGGAAAGAATTTATTAAAGCATTGCCACCTATCGATGTAAAGAAATTACAGCTACCCGAATTGTTAAAAGAACTAAATCATTGGCAAAAATAGTAGAAACCCCTTTTAGCATTGCTAGAAGGGGTTTCTTAGTGTTGAAAAACAAAACAGTCAATTGAAAGGTAGAAATGGATTTCCGTTGCAGGCTACTTGCTTTCCTGTGGGCGAGCGCCGAATCGCTTCCTCCGCTACCGCTCCGTTTAGAGTTTTGCCTGTCTCGCTATCCCACGGGAGTCAAGTAGCCTTCCACTTCAACCCACTGACTTTTTTAGCAAAGGCGTTCACTACTCATTTTTTGAGGGGTGTCGTAACGAATCACTTCTCCACATTGAAAATAAGAGCTTATCCCCTCTAAGAATACAAATAATGGGTTATTTGATTGCTATACTAGCATGAAAAAAGTAAAGACACTTTTGCAGCATGGTTGATTGGAGTGGAGCCAGCGTCACTCCTAGGGGATTTAGCGTCACAGAGGAGACCCTGGAGCGAACGTAAGTGAGTGAAGCGGCTCATCGGACGCCCCCTGGAAAGGACGCTGGCGGAACGGAAATCAACCCCTCGCCTTGCAAAGTTGCTTTTTCTGTCGTTGATATCATCTTTTTTCATACATACTAAGCAGTTAAAGAGTGGAAATGTTATATTGCTAGCATGATTATCGTTGCTTGTTTTTATTTTGCTCATCAAAAAGGTTGGCGTTTCGAACAATTTCAGTAATATATTTCATGACGATTTCCGTTGCTTGTTCGGCATCATAACTTTTACGATTATTCAATAGGTTCGTAAACATGCCTTGCCAAATTAATAATGTGATTTCATTGATGGCATCTACATTACCCTCGGTTAAGTAGCCTTCTTTTAAAGCGATCTCTAACATTGAACGTCCTCGTTTTGTCAGACTGTGTTGAAATAAAATGGTCTTTAAATCTTCAGGAATATTGATTAAATCATTGGGGTAAAAATTATAATAGTTTTCCAATAGTGCTTCTGGTGTTTCCCCTAAGTCCATGATAAAGACCGCGTGAAAAATCTGAGGTTGTTTGAAGGAATACTGGCAAAAGCATTCCCATGCCAATAGGTATTTATCAATGGGATCTTTGCCTTTTTCTATGTAGTGAGCAACTTCGTTAGTATATTCTTGCATACATCTCATCGATGCAAAAAATAGAAGATGCGAGATTTCTGAAAAATAATTATAGATGGTTGCACTGTTATAACCAGCTTTATCGGCAACCTTTCGGATCGTAACGTTTTCCAGTCCTTCTTCTTCGATTATTTCCGCAGTGGCGTCTACAAAGTATTTCCACATACGACTCCTTTGTATTTCCTTTTTTTTCAAAGTAATATCCCCCTAACGAACAAATAAGTAATGTAAAATCATTAATTAAATGTATATATTTACCTTATTATAGCTAATTTAAACTTATTATAGCAAAACAATTTTAATTTCCTGCTTCCATTATAGCATTAGCTTTTGTCAATTTCAGAGTTGTGCATTAGATTTTCAGGTGATATACTAATCACAATTATTTTATAATCATGATTACTAAATAATCAAGATTCGGAATAATTAGACGAAGAGGATGTTGGAACAAAGAATCATGTGCTTAGACACAAGGGGAGGATTATGCAATGAGTAAAAAAATTGTGACACAATTTGAGTGTACATATGAAACAATCGAAAACACATGGATCGAATTAGCAGACGGCACAAAGCTTTCTAGTCGTATTTGGCTTCCGACAGTGAAATCAGGAGAGAAAGTACCAGCCATTTTAGAGTATATTCCTTATCGTAAAACAGATGGGACAAGAGCGAGAGATGAACCTATGCACGGTTATTTTGCAGGACATGGCTATGCTGTTGTGCGAGTAGATATGCGCGGTTCAGGTGAGTCAGACGGTTTATTAAAAGATGAATATCTAAAGCAAGAGCAGGATGATGCTCTTGAAGTCATTGAATGGATTGCTAGCCAAAGCTGGTGTGATGGCAATATCGGGATGATGGGGAAATCGTGGGGCGGATTTAATTCTCTACAAGTAGCAGCTCGTCGACCAAAGGCGTTAAAGGCGATTATTACAGTAGGCTTTACAGATGATCGTTATAATAATGATATTCACTATAAGGGCGGTTGTTTATTAAACGATAACTTCTGGTGGGGCGCTATTATGTTAGCCTACCAGCTTCGTCCGATTGATCCACATATTGTTGGCGATAGCTGGCGTGATAAATGGATGGAACGATTAGAAAATATGCCTTTGTGGATGGCACAATGGATGGAGCATCAAACAAGAGACGACTATTGGAAACATGGTTCGGTTTGTGAGAATTATAATGACATAGAAATCCCTGTTTTTGCGTTAGATGGCTGGGAAGATTCTTATACAAACACAGTCTTAAGTTTAATGGAAGGGCTTTCTGTTCCTAGAAAAGGCATCATTGGCCCATGGGCACATGTTTATCCACATGATGGCGTGCCAGGTCCAGCAATGGGCTTTCTGCAAGAAGCTGTGAAATGGTGGGATCATTGGTTAAAAGGAATAGACAATGATGTAATGGATGGACCAATGGTGAATGTCTGGGTAGAAGAAAGCATGGAGCCATCCGTTAAGAAACCAATCAGCAAAGGCTATTGGGTTGGATTAGAATCGTGGCCAACTGCGGAAGCGGTACAAACAAAGGGATATCAACTGACACATGGCAAACTAGTAGAAAATCGCGGCGATCAACAAGAGCAAGTTCTCTTAAAAACTCCTCAAAATCATGGTCTTTTATCAGGTGAATGGATGGGAGCTGGCGTATTAGGAGAAAGTCCAGCAGACCAACGATTAGATGATGGAATGGCAATGGTTTTTGAAACGGATAGGCTAGAGAATGCATTAGAGATTGTGGGCTATCCAAAATTTGAAGTGGAATTAATGAGTGACAAACCACATGCAATGCTGTTTGCACAGCTATCAGATGTAGCGCCTAATGGAGCTGTCACACGTGTATCCTATGGCGTGATGAATTTAACACACTTAAATGGGCATGATCGTGTTGACCTGTTAACACCTGGTGAAAAAGTGAAGGCCTTTGTTCAGTTAGATTGCTGTGGACATCAATTTAAAGCAGGGCATCGTTTACGCTTATCCTTAGCGACAACGTTTTGGCCGATGTTTTGGCCAATGCCGGAAGATGCTACATTGACATTGAATCTTGAAACGGCTACCTTATCATTGCCAACCTTCCATGGTCAGCAAGTAGTAGGACCTAATATGAATCCTGAAAGTGCACCGTTAACACCAATCACAACGCTACAAGAAGGAAGAGTCGATCGTTCTATATCCTATGATATTTTAACTGATACATGGACATGTATTACAGATGGGGTTGGAGGCGTATTTGGTGAAGGTATCTATCGCTTTGATGATATTGATATCACTGTAGAACATAATTTGAAACGAGAATTAACATTAACGAATGCTGATCCACTGTCAGCACAGTATACAATCTATCAAAAGATGAAAATTGGTCGTGAAGGCTGGTGGATTGACGCAGATATAACCGTTACGAAAAAATCTGAACAAGAAAACTTCCAAATTGTTGGGGAAATGGCTATTAAAGAAAATGATAAACAGGTCTTCCATAAGGAATGGGATCAAAAAATTAAACGTCATGGCTTGTAAATAACATATAAGGGGTAAACATATGGAGGCTAAGTTAAAAAAGAATACAGCTACTTTAGTTATTTTAGCTGTTTCAGGTGCATTAATTTACGCATTGCCTTATTTTAGAAACTACTATTATGATGTCTTTCTGGATGCGTTTCATTTAACCAATACACAAATGGGGACACTTGGTAGTGCGTATGGTGTTTGTTGTTTAATTTCCTATATTTTTGGAGGATTTTGTGCAGATCGTTGGAAAACGAAATATTTATTAACCATTTCTTTAGTAGCCACAGGATTATTAGGGTTTACATTATTATTGTATCCACCATATCCTGTCCTTCTATTGATTCATGCTGCTTGGGGAATCACGTCGATTATGACATTCTGGGGAGCATTAGTAAAAGCAGTTCGTTCTTTAGGCTCTGAAAATGAACAAGGAAAAGCTTTTGGATTTTTTGAAGGTGGACGTGGCGTAACCAATATCATTCAATCTGCTGTGATTTTAGGAATCTTTGCTTTTTTTGCGAAACATATGAGTGATAAAATGGCTCTCTCAGCAGTTATTACGGTGTATTCTGTTATTTGTCTTTTGTTGGGCTTCATGATAATGATGCTGTATAAAGATCCTGACCAAGCAACTGTCAGTTCCGAAGACAAGGAAAGCAGTAAATCGTTTGATTGGGCAGTTCTTTGGAAAGTGTTGAAGATGCCAACTACTTGGCTTGCAACGATCCTTATCTTTACGTCCTATGCGATGATTATTAGCTATTATTACATCACACCTTATGCAACAGCCGCATTTGGTGCCTCTACGTTAATTGCTGCAGCTTTGGGTTACTTCTCACAATATTGTCGTCCAATTGGTAGTTTTAGTGCAGGAATCATAGGCGATCGCATTGGTGTGTCGAATATGGTGTTAATTGGCTATATTTTATTAGCGCTTGGTTTAGTAGGGCTTATTCTATTGCCAGGCAAAGCTTCTTTAATCCTTATGCTTTTAGTGTTCATTGGGATTATCTATACATCTATGTATGCTTTGCAAGCTATGCATTTTGCGATTCTAGTAGAAGGCGATTATCCTGTAGAATCAACAGGAACTGTTTCCATGCCACTGATGATAATTGGTTATAGTGGTGAAATCTTTATGCCGATTATTGCAGGCGCTTGTTTAGATTACTGGGGTGGCACAGCGGGCTATAAAGTATTCTTCGGTATTTTATTAGGCTTAGCTATTATTGGATTCATTACAGTAGTCATTTGGCAACGTGTAACGAAAGAAAAGCGGCAAGAAATTGCCTTACAGCGAAAGCTTGCGAAGGAACAGGCCCTTACTTAATTTAGTTTCAAAAGGTATGTCCAAAATAAAGGGATACCTTCTTATAAGAAAAAAGATGACCTTGGTTTGAACCGAGGTCATCTTTTTTTACGTTTAGAAGCTATCAAGATTTATTTTTGTGAAAATTTATTTTATAAAACTTTTTTGGTCTTCCTCGAAGTTTCTCATGCTTTTTATAGATTAGTTCGGCAATACCTTTACTTTCTAACTCGTTCAAGATGCGATTAGAGCTTCTGATTGTAATACCTAAATGCTGGGCAATATCTGCGGAAGAAAGTTCATTGGTATTTGTTTTTTCAATGACTGCAAGGATTTTTTGAATGAACAAAATAGAGATATCTAATTTTTCGCTTAGTCGTTGCAGTTCAGGTGTATCTTCTATTTTCTGTAAAACAACTTTTTCCTCTGTATCTAGACTAATAAATTGACCATCTTCTGTAATAATCAAGGATGATATGTCTTGTTGCTGTGCCTCATGATTCGCAGTGTGTGCTTTTTTACGCGCATCATCAATATTTTGTGCAACTCCCCAGCCAAGATGAAGACTAAAAGACAAATGCTCGGATAAAGTATCGATTAATGTATCCTGAGCAAAATTATTAGTGATAAAAAGTAATTCTTTTTGTGAGGTAATGATTTCAAAATGAACACTTTGCTTTTGGATTATCATTGTTAGATGATTTTTTTTACAATATTCCAATAAGGCAGTTTGCAAAAGGCTCTGATTCAGTTCCGCATGTGTATTTTCTTCTTTAGGAATTAATGCATCACTTGTCAATTTACCAATCACCATAATACTTTCAGTCAATTGTTTATGACGTACCTCTAGAATAACCTTTTCAAATATCTCCAAAATCGTTTCAGGTGAAGCAGTAATTAGCTCCGCTTTCACACCTTGCTCGGAAAGTTTATCCAATATATTACTAAAAGCTGTAATGGATAATTCCGCTTTCCCTGAATGGTTTAATTCAATATGCCTCTCTAATAACTCCTCATAAAAATTGTCTGTTATATCTAAATGAATCAGATGTGCCTCTTCGTCTTTAGCGTAGAGTTCCTCAAGCTTAATTAAACCTGTATAGCCACTAAAATCAAACGTTACTTTAGAGAAGTCTAGATTAGGATATTTTCTGCTGATATGAAAGAGCTTTTTATAAAAATCTCGTTCATTGGCCATGTAATAATGAGTGGGAATTTGATAATGTACGTTTGCATTTTGTAGGACTAAATGTGCAAGTCCATTCATCACAATGGCATCGAAAAATAAATAGTTTTCTAAATAGAGTGGCTTTATTTCAGATAGCTTCTTATATGTAAAAAAAGTTAGCTCGCAACGATCTGTTAATTTTTCTTTAACTGGTAAAACATCTTGTAGCGAATTATGCGCCACAATCACACCGATTCGAATCAAAATGAATTCTCCTCCTAGGTTTTTCTATTAGCTCTAGTATATTGGACAGTCACAGTTGATAGCAATATTGAAGTGAATTTTTTGAATTTTGTTGATTTTTTAAATAACTATCGACTATAATCATTTAAGGACAGTCTTAAATATGTCCAAAAATAAAAGAACATTCACAAAGGGGGACTTTTTTTGGAAAAATCAACTGTAAGTAAACAGAAGTACATAATTCTAGGTATTTTGTTTTTTACATGGATCGTAAATTATTTAGATAAGTTATCTATGAATGTGGCGATTATTCCGATTGCGGAGGAATTTCACTTAAATGAAACACAAGCAGGATTAGTTATTAGTGTTTTTTTCATGAGTTATGCGGTGATGCAATTAGTGGGGGGCTTTCTTTCAGATAAATATGGGGCGAGAAGTATGATTCTCATTTCAGTTGTATTATGGTCCATTTTTACAATCATGACTGGGTTTGCTTGGTCATTCATTTCTCTTATTGCCATCCGCTTATTATTCGGCATTGGAGAAGGAAGTTTTCCTGCAGCGAGTTCGTTAGCCATTGCAGACAATTTTCCGAAAGCAGAGCGCGGTCGGGCAAAGTCAACACTTACTGCCGCTACAACAGTAGGTAGTATGATTTCAGCTATTGTAGCTGCCGCTTTAATCATGTCCATTGGATGGCGAAATTTGTTCTTTATTTTTGGTACACTAGGCTTCTTTTTAACCATTGCGCTTTATTTTTTATTAAAGCCAAATACGCAATATAGGGAAAACACACAGACAGTAAAAACAAAAGTCCCTTTAAAGAAATTACTCAAAATGCCCATGCTGTGGCAGTTAATGCTGATGTATTTTGGCGTAAGTATTGTCAATTGGGGACTCACTTCATGGATGCCTACTTATATGGTAAAAGCGAAACATTTGGATATGGTAGCGATGGGGGCAGTATCGATTATTCCTGCGCTAGCAGCTCTTGTAGCTGTAGTGCTTACAGGTTGGTTAATCGATAAACATGCAGTGGGCAAGGAGAAGTATTTAATAATGGGCGGTGCCTTCATTGCAGGAATTAGTTTATTTTTTATGACAAATGCTTCTTCCATTGTCATGGTCGTGTTATTCCAATCAATCACTACTGCAGGATGCCTATTTGCTACAACAACGATTCTCACATTACCACTTAAATATTTTTCTCATGATGTTATTGGGACAGCAACTGGCTTTATGTATTTCGGAGGTCAAATGGCAGGAGCCATTTCTCCATCTGTCATGGGATTTGTGATTACTTTATTTAATGGCTCTTACTCAGCAGCATTTTTGTTCTTAATGGTGATGATTATTATTCCAATCGTGACAGCTATGACGCTACGTACAAAAAATGAAGCATTAACAAATGTTTCTGTTCAATAATGAAAACATACAACAATGGAGTGATAAAAGATGATGTCTACTTTTCTAGAGGAAATCTCTAAAACTATTGAAGAAAAACGTGAACAATTGATAGATATTAGCAATCAAATTTGGAATTTTGCTGAAATTCGCTTTGAGGAATTTCAATCGGCTGAGCTACTATGTAAGGCTTTAGAAAGTGAGGGCTTTCATGTTGAAAAAGGAGTAGCTGAACTTGAAACAGCCTTTATTGGTAGCTATGGGAGCGGAAAGCCCGTCATAGCCTTCCTTGGAGAATATGATGCATTGTCAGGTTTAAGTCAACAAGCAGGTACTGCCACTAAGAAAGCTATTCAAGAAGGTGGAAATGGACATGGTTGTGGGCACAATCTACTTGGGACAGGATCACTTGCGGCAGCAATAGCTTTACGTGAGCATATGAAAAAGCACAATATTCCAGGTACCATCCGTTATTATGGTTGTCCAGCAGAAGAAGGAGGCTCAGGTAAAACATTGATGGTGCGTGCAGGGCTTTTCGATGATGTAGATTTCGCCTTATGCTGGCATCCAGCCGATCGAAACTTAATGATGTGTACAAGCTCCTTAGCTAATATACAAGCATCTTTCAAATTTACAGGACGTTCAGCACATGCTGCTCAAGCGCCTCATTTAGGACGTAGTGCACTAGATGCCGTTGAATTAATGAACGTTGGGGTTAACTATCTTCGAGAGCATATTATTCCTGAAGCACGAGTGCATTATGCTATCACCCATACTGGTGGACTTTCGCCAAATATTGTGCAGGCTGATGCCAGTGTTCTCTATTTAGTACGTGCACCAAAAACAAGTCAAGTAAATGAAATTTATGAGCGTGTCTGTCAAATTGCCGAAGGAGCGGCATTAATGACGGGAACAAAGGTGGAAGTAATCTTTGATAAAGCCTGCTCAAATCTCGTTCCGAATCATACCATGCAGCAGGTGATGTTTGAACAGTTTACACAGTTAGGTACCCCGACGTTTAGCGAAGAGGACTACGAATTTGCTTCTACCATTAGGGAGACACTTTCAGAACAAGAGAAACAGGGGGGAGGACTAGCTGCTATTCCAGCTTATAAAGAATTAATGGCGAAAGAAATAGATTCACCATTATCGACCGTTTTATTCCCTTATTATCAGGCATTTACCAATATTACGATGCCGGGTTCAACGGATGTTGGGGATGTAAGCTGGGTTGTTCCTACTGTACAGTGTACAACGACCTGTCATGCACAGGGAACGCAGCTTCATTCTTGGCAGGCCGTTGCTACGGGCACAACGTCCATTGCTCATAAAGGGATGCTCCACGCAGGAAAAGTAATGGCTGCTACCGCTGCTGCCATGCTTGCTCAACCACAATTAATGGAACAAGCTAAGCAAGAGCTAAAAGAGCGCTTAGGGAATGAGGTTTATCAAAATCCAATTCCTAAAGAAATAAAACCTTTACACAGTAAACAATAGGCATCTTAAATCAATAAGTAAACAAAGACAAAGAGGCGTCACGATAATGACGCCTCTGCATAGTGTTGAAAAACAAAACTAACAATAGAATTTTTGTGAAAGGTGAAAACGGATTTCCGTTGCAGGCTACTTGCTTTCCTGTGGGCGAGCGCCGAATCGCTTCCTCTGCTACCGCTCCGTTTAGTGGCTTGCCTGTCTCGCTATCCCACGGGAGTCAAGTAGCCTTCCACTCCAACCCACAAAAGTGTTACCTTTTTAGCAAAGGTTTTCACATAAAGTGAAGGTGTTCACGACTCTTTATGAAGAGGTGTTGTCACGCATCACTTCTCCACATTGAAAATAAGAGCTTATCCCCTCTAAAAATACAAATAATGGGCTATTTAATCGCTATGCTACTATGAAAAAAGTAAAGACACTTTGCAGAATGGTTGATTGGAGTGGAGCCAGCGTCACTCCTAGGGGATTTAGCGTCACAGAGGAGACCCTGGAGCGAACGGAAGTGAGTGAAGCGGCTCATCGGACGCCCCCTGGAAAGGACGCTGGCGGAACGGAAATCAACCCCTCACCTTGCTAAAAGGTCTTTTTCTACTAATGACATGATCTTTTTTCAACAACATGAAGAGGCGTCACGATAATGACGCCTCTGTTTTTGTCTCGAAATTTGTATCATCCAGTAAAAAATCTACACGATTTCTACCATGGTGTTTGGCCTGATATAAAGCTTTATCACATCTTGATAATAAGGAATGAATTGTATCACCCATCACAAAGCATGTCACACCAAAGCTACTCGTTTTGTGACGAACAACTGGAAATGAATGCTGTTCAAGTAGCTGTCTTAGCTTTTCAGACAGCTGCACAACATCCTTTAAACGAGTATACGGACAAATGACTAAAAACTCTTCACCACCCCATCTACCAACGATATCTCCAGCTCGTACATTATTTTTCAATAGCTCTGCTACATTTTGTAATACGATATCGCCTACCTGATGCCCATATTCATCATTGACGGCTTTAAAGTAATCAATATCTAAAAGAATAATAGAGAGTGGTGTTCCATTTCTTTTAGCTTGTTCCAATTCTTTTTCTAATACATCATCTAGACGTACACGATTTGGAATTTGTGTCAGACGATCCGTGTTAGCTAATGCTTCCAACTTAAGCTTTGCTAATTCAAGCTCTTGAGTGCGTTCTTGAACTTTCTCTTCAAGTTGCTCATTTAACGTTTCTTGCATGATTTGATGTTCTTTCTTAATAATGTTGATTTTATCTCCTAAAGCTAAAGATAAAAAGATCGATTCAAAAATAGCTCCAATGGCCGGAACCTCCTCAAATATACGTGGATGGAACGGGATCACACTTAAAAAGGCTAATGCTTGAACGATAATGGAGCCTAGTAAAACCGTCCAACCAATTAAATAAAATCGAGCCATTTTTTGGCCTTTTACTAAAACGAAAATGCCTGACGACCATAAAAAGATAAAGATAACAACAGCAAAGCTAGTTGTAAAATTATTGGTGATGGACACATCAGGAATGATAAAAGAGGCCATTAAAGAACAGAGTGTGATCCATAAAAGCAATTTCCCTATTTTATGGAACAACGGTAAATATTTTTTTAACTCTAGAAACTGAATGCAAAATAGAAGCATAAATACAAGCAAAAGATTCCCACTGACTGTTAAAGATTTGATAAAGAACACTTGAGGCAACCATGATCCCAATAATTCGATGTCTAATGAATTTAACGTAGCTTGATAGAAAATAAAGCTCAGCATATATAAAACATAGAAGAAATACGCCTTATCTTTTAATGAAAAATATAAAAATAAATTATAAATTAAGAGGGCGGATAAAAAACCATAAAAGATCCCTGTTAAAAATTTATATTCACTAATCTTGTTGGTAAAACTGATTTCAGTATAAAGATAGGATGTTAAACTTAATGGTAAAGCCCCGTCTAACTTCATATAAATTTCACGAACAGCAGGATCATTGATTTGAAATAAATTAGATCGTGAGGGAATCGATTGCTCCCCAAGATTGGCGATTCCTCTTTTTTGCACATCGTAGGTGCCATCTGCTTTCACTACATACATATCAATGCGATCTAATTTATCTGTTACCTCTAGCCAATAGGATTCCTCTTTATTTATTAAAATGTTATCCATGGATAACCGTAACCAAATGGTATCCTTTGTATGCCAGAAGAATGGATATGGATGATTACTAGCCACAAAAGAATGGTCATGGACACCACTTAATAAATCTTCGATGGAGACCTTTTTGGAAGTGTCTCGAAAAATATCATAATGTTGTCCTAAAATAATAGGATCGAGCAGTTCATCCGTTGGGCTCATTGCGCTGACAGGGGGGATCAGGGCGAACATGAATAGGATAAAAAGAATAAAGAAATTTATTTTTCTGATTATTTTGTTTTCCATGAAAGGGCAATTGCTCCTATTCTACAGTTACTAGATTATATGCAAACAACTGGATAGTCTATTATAAGAAAATTATCACAACATTATTATAGACCATAACAGCAAGATTGAGGACGAAATAAACGGATAGTTCCTGATAATATGAGGTCTAACAAACAGTATGGAGGCTTTCATTATGTCAAAAATTCTGGAATTCAATGACTTACATTTTTCACAAGAGCTATTATTTATAGGGAATGCCTGGGATGTGTTATCGGCATTAACATTAGAAAAAGCAGGCTTTCAAGCAATTGGCACAACAAGCTGGGGTATAGCTAACTCGCTTGGCTATGCGGACGGTGAACAGATTGATTTTCAACGACATCTAACCATTATTCAATCGATTACAGAGCAAGTGAACATACCCGTGTCGGCAGATATTGAAGCGGGGTATGGTCATGATGAACAGAGTATTATCGACAATGTTTTAAGAACGGCGGATGTTGGGGTAGCAGGGATTAACATTGAAGATTCCCTTAAACAGCAAACAGGCTTAAGAAGCATAACTAAACATGGTCATTTGTTAACAAACATGAGGAAAGAATTAGATAACCATGGCTATAAAGATTTCTTTATTAATGCCCGAACAGATACGTATTTTCAGTTGGAGCAACCATTTGAGGAAACAATAACAAGAGCAAAAGCGTATATTGAGAGTGGAGCAAGTGGTATATTTATCCCTGGCTTAACAGATGTCAATGAAATAAGGGCGATGACTCGTACTGTAAATGCACCTATTAATCTCCTTTCTTTACCTGGTTTATCGGATGTCAAGTTATTAAAAGAATTAGGGGTAAAGCGTTTTAGTTTTGGCAATGCACTTTCAGATAAAATCATTGCGCATTTAACTCAGCATGCCGCACAATTATTAAAAGAACAAGATACTTCTTCTTTATATGTATAATCGATGAAAATGAGGTGATATATTCGTGGACAATGCAATCAATTTATCCTTTGAGGAGAAGTGGGGAAAAATCATCGCTTGTGATCAAACCTATGATGGGCTATTTTATACTGCGGTTAAGACTACTAAAATTTATTGCCGTCCTTCTTGTAAATCCAGAAAACCAAAAAAGATAAACGTTGAATTTTATGAAGATATCCGAGAGGTAGAGGCGGCTGGCTATCGGGCATGTAAACGATGTCAACCTGAAATCGAATATTCACCACATACGCAATTGATTAAAAATGTGACAGCTTTTATCATTAACGAATATAAGCAAAGCGTGACATTGCAGGATATGGCGGAGCATGTAGGCATCAGTCCATTTCATCTTGAACGTCTATTTAAGCAAGAAACTGCTGAAACACCCCGAACGTATTTAGAGAAAATACGAATTGATAAGGCTGCACATCTATTAAAACATACAGACTATACAAATTTAGAAATTTGTTATGAAGCAGGCTTTCAAAGTCCATCTAACTTTTATAAAGTTTTTCGACGGTTGAAAAATTGCTCCCCTACAGAATATCGAAACCTATCATAGGAAGGAACCATGAGATGAAATGGAAGAATGAAGATTGTTGTATAGTCATCGAGCCACCAAAAGAATTCAATTATACGGAGTGTTTGCAGTTCTTAAAGCGTTCAAATCAAGAAGTTCTTCATCATATGAAAGATGATGTGCTCTATAAATTACTAAAGATTAATGAGCAGCTAATTTTATGTAAAATAACGGAGCAAGCAAATAATATAAAAGTGATATTTCCGATGAATCAGCCGTCTAGCCATGAACACGCAACAATCGTACAATATGTCACAGAGTGGTTTGATTTCACAAAGGATTTGCAGGGCTATTATCAGATGGCTGAAAAAGATCCAATCTTGCAGCCACTTACGAAAAAATATGCAGGATTACGATTAATCGGAATTCCTGATTTATTTGAGGCCTTGGTTTGGGCCATTATCGGACAACAAATTAATTTAACATTCGCCTATACGTTAAAAAAGCGATTTGTCGAGCATTTTGGAGAGCATGTTCACTTTGAAGGACAAAGCTACTGGCTATTTCCAACCCCAGAAAAAATAGCTGCTATTCAGACGGATGATTTGCAAAGACTCCAATTTACACTAAGGAAATCAGAATATATTATTGATATTGCCAAGAGTATAGCAAATGGTCAATTGACAAAAGATTTGTTGCGTCAAAAAAAAGACTACGAAGCCATGAAAAAAAGTTTAATGGACATTCGAGGAATTGGTGCATGGACAGCAGATTATGTGCTTATGAAATGTTTACAACAACCGACTGCATTTCCAATAGCAGATGTTGGTCTGCATAATGCTTTGAAAATCCAACTAGCATTAGAACGAAAACCAACGATTGAAGAAATGAAGAACTATGCGAAACATTGGCAAGGCTGGCAAGCTTATGCCACTTTTTATTTATGGAGGTCACTGTATGAAACGATATAAATTAGATTATCAATCACCCATTGGAATTATTGAAGTAGAGGGAAGTGCTACTGCAATTGATGCCATTAACTTTGCAGAACGAGAGCAGATGATCAATATTCCTCAGCAAGACACACCTCAAGTTTTATTAGAATGTGTTAAGCAATTGCACGAGTATTTTTTAGGTGAACGTCAGGAGTTCTCATTTCCTTATGTATTTCAAGGTACAGATTTTCAACAAGCTGTTTGGCATGTCTTGCCGAGTGTAGGCTTTGGTGAAACGGCTTCATATAAGGATATTGCCATTGCTATTAACAATGAAAAAGCTGTAAGGGCTGTCGGTAGTGCAAATGGTAAAAATAATATCAGCATTGTTGTGCCATGTCATCGAATTATCGGCTCCAATGGAACGTTGACAGGTTATGGTGGCGGGATGTGGCGCAAAGAATGGTTGCTTCAGCACGAGCAAACACATAAAAATCCATCCAAGTAATGCCGTTCATCGGCGTATATCCTTACGCCATTTGTACACAGTATAAAAAAGACGTTATTGCAAAAAATAAGACCGTCAAAATGGCGGTTGTAATGACTAGTCTTTGTCATTTTATCGCTTCTTATGACACCTCCCTGCTAAGAAATATAGCTTGGAGTATTGACGATAAAGGAGGTGTACACATGAGCGTGCTTTATAGAATCGCTTTAGTATTAGTCATTATAGGTGCAATCAACTGGGGACTCATTGGATTCTTTAGATTTGATTTAGTGGCTTATTTATTTGGTGGACAAACGGCGGTCTTATCTCGATGGATTTATGCACTCGTTGGGCTTGCTGGGCTGATTACGATACCAATTCTTGTAAAGCGATTTGAAGACGAGGATGATGTGGATACATTCACTCGTATGGATAGAAATCCTAGCTATGGTATGGAGGCTGGGGAGGAAGCAGATTTCTCTGAAGTAAGAGAGACGGAAGAGAAAAAAGAGAACAAGTAGTTACACTGTAAAAACTGGTGACCATGTTAGCTCGTCAGTTTTTTCAATAGCAAGCTTAAATATTCGCGTAGCTACTGACTACGCGAATATTTGTATTTCCTGATTAGTCTTGATTACTTGGAAAGGCAAAGGATGAGGTAACGTCATTCCCTTGTTCTATCCATTTTTCTGAGATGGTTTTCGCTTTGGTGAAAAAACGTACTTGGTCAGGTCCAAACATATGCCCTTCACCAAATCTTGAACGTTTCCAGCCACCAAAGTTATGATAGCCTACTGGAATAGGAATTGGTACATTGACACCTACCATACCTACTTCAATTTCAGTGGTAAACTTTCGAGCAGCTGCACCATTGTTCGTAAAGATGGTTACGCCATTTCCTAATTCATGGGCATTAATGAGGGCGATAGCTTCCTCTAGTGTTGCCACGCGCACGACATTCCGTGCAGGCCCAAAAACCTCTTGCTCGTAAATTTCCATCCCAGGCTTTACATGATCGAGTAAAGTAGGACCGAGATAGAAGCCGTTCGATTGTTTGGCAATTTCCGGATTTCGCCCATCACAGACTAGTGTTGCGCCTTCCTCTAGGCTACGATCAATATAGCCAATAATGGCGTCCTTTGATTGCTGAGTGATGACTGGTCCAAAATCAACTTCGGCATCTGTATAGGGACCCACTTTTAATTTGGCAATTTTACTGGCAAGAATACCGACTAATTTATTGGCCGTATCCTCACCAACAGGAATAATGGTTGAAAGTGCCATACAACGCTGAGAGGCAGCTCCATAGGCAGCCCCTAAAAAAGCATTAGCGACATGCTCTAAGTCAGCATCTGGCATCACCACCATGTTATTTTTACCGCCACCTAATGCTGTGACACGTTTCCCATGTTGAGAGGCTGTAGCATAAATGGCTTCTGCCACTGGCGTGGAGCCTACAAAGGAAATTGCTTCAATGGCTGGGTGACATAACAGCTCATGAACGGCGTCTTTATCGCCATTAATAACCGTCCAAACCCCATCTGGTAAGCCTGCCTCTTTCCACAGCTCTGATAAAAATAAAGAGGAGCAAGGAACTCGCTCTGACGGCTTCAACATAACACAGTTTCCTACTGCCACCGCCATACTTGTAATCGCTAGCGGTACCATGACAGGGAAATTAAACGGCGAAATAGCTGCTACGACGCCTAATGGTTCTTTCACAGAATAGGCATTGATATGACCACCAACATTCACAGAATACTCTCCTTTAAGTAAATGTGGGGCATTGATGGCTAAATCAACAGATTCTAAACCCCGTGTAATTTCGCCCTTGGCATCCTCAATCGTTTTGCCACTCTCTGTACAGATCAAATCAATTAGCTCATCGATATTTTCTGTTATGAGTTGGCGGAATTTAAGGAGAATTTCAGCTCGTTTCCCAACAGATAAGGCGCGCCAAGCAGGAAAAGCCGCTTGGGCAGCAGCGATCGCTTCCTGTACCTCTTGTTTTGTTGCCAAAGGAACACGAGCAATGACAGTGCCAGTGCTTGGATTGTAAACATCTGAAAACTGTCCGCTTTTCCCTAGAACTGTTTGTCCATTGATAAAATGACCTAACTCCTGTATGTCTGTATTCGTTACCATCTAGCTATTCCTCCTACAGTTTAATAGATTGTAAGGCTTGCACAAATTTTTCAACAATGAAATCCTTCTCATCTGAGGAAATAATCAGTGGAGGAGATAAGGTTAACACATTATTGAAGCCTGCAACGGTTACACCATTTTTCCCAATGATTAACCCTTGTTCCTTACATTGTGTCATTACTTTGTTTACAAGCGTGATATTGAGTGGTGTTTTGCTGTTTTTATCTTGAACAAGTTCTATGCCAATTAATAAGCCTTTCCCACGAATATCTCCAACATGCGGGTGCTCCTTTAATTGCTCCTGTAGGGTAGTAAGTAATGTAGCACCTAGTGCAGCAGAGTGGGCAAATAAATTTTCCTGCTCCATTATTTCAATATTTTTTAATGCGACGGCACATGCTGCTGGCGATCCACCGAACGTGTTGACATGGCGGAAAAAGTCGTATTCCTCTGTTCCTGCAAATGCCTCATAAATTTCACGTCGAACAGCTGTGGCCGACAGTGGCATATAAGCACTGGTTAAGCCTTTTGCCATTGTCACAATATCAGGCTGGATGCCATAGTTTTGGAACCCAAAAGCTTTGCCTGTCCGTCCAAAACCACAAATGACTTCATCAACAATAAGCAGTGCGCCATGCTTCTCACAAACAGCTTTGACTCCTTCTAGGTAGTTGTCGTGGGGCATAATTACACCACCGCCAGTAATGATAGGCTCCATAATGACAGCTGCTATGGAATCAGACATTTCCCAAGTCATGACATGATCGATTGCTTGGACGGATGGCAATGCACAAGGGTCCTTACTTTGAATATGGTCTTCATTAGCACGATACGAGTCAGGTGGCGTGACATGTAAAAATCCTGGTGCCAGTGGCTCATATTTATACTTTCGTTGGGCTTGTCCAGTTGCAGCTAGAGCACCCATGGAGCTACCATGATAGGCACGGTAACGCGAAATGATTTTCGTGCGATTAACGTGACCTTTTTGTTGATGATATTGTCTAGCAATTTTGAAGGCAGCCTCATTTGCCTCAGAGCCACTATTGGAGAAGAAGACGACATAATCATCACCTAATAGCTCACTAATTTTTTCACTTAATTGAATGGCAGGGATATGCCCAACAGATAATGGTGTATACGTATTTTCTAGTAATTGCTCATAGGCAGCCTTAGCAATATCCTCTCGTCCATAGCCAACATTCACACACCATAAACCAGCCATCGCATCTAAATAGCGTTTGCCTTCAATGTCGGTAATCCACGCGCCTTTAGAGGATTGCACAATCATCGTTGCATTTGGATTATATGGCTTCATTGAGTGCCATACAAATTGTTCATCTTTTACTTGCCAATTGGGACTTGTAACATTTGTCACGAAGCTTCACTCCTTCTAAACAGGTAGTTGATTAGCATGCATATGTTTTCGTCAGATGTGGACAACAAAAATGCACAGTCGGCCCCATTTGTACTTTATATGTATGCTTCAAGTATTTTAGAAGGAGTATTTAATGAGAAAGAAAATTCAGTTAATTTAAAAGTTTGACATGCTATTGATGCATTAAGACATCCTCTATTAAAAAAGCAATATACAAATTAGTCTTCGTAAAGGGATTGCTTAAGTCCATATCCAATAGCATTTCAATTTTCTTAATTTTATAAAGGACCGTGTTACGATGGATAAATTGACGTTCACTAATCCTGCTTGTACTGCCATTTTCCTCTACAAATATGCGTAAAAAAGGTACATAGTCTGTGCCGTGTAATTCATCATAGCGATAGAGCTGTCCTAAAATATCCTGACTGAAGGACTTCATCAGGGGCTGGTTTTGCACAGCCATCAATATTTTATAGGCACCGATTTCTTTGTATTTATACAAATAACGATTGTTATGAAGCTGTGCTAAATGAATGACAGTTAAGGATTCATCATAGCTTTGGCGAACTTTTTCTAGCTCTTTATGATAGTTACCTTTACCGATAATAATATCCAAGTAACCATTTTTTAAGATGATTTTTTCATAGATTTCTTCCACGACTTTTGAGAAGGGTATATTTGGTGTATTGATTTGTGCTTTATCAATTAAAAAGATGAGGTGATTTTTATGCTTTAATTTTAAGAAGCATTGATAGCGATTTTGAAAAGCGAATTGGATCATGACTTCGTAACGGTCAATAGCCGCTTGGGTGCCAATGGTTGTACATGTTATGATCGCTAATTCTCTTCCTTGAGGAAATCCTAGCTGTGCTAGTTGATCTTTCATTGTGTTAGCGTTTTGTTTGTACTGAAATAGTAGATTGAAAAGAATCTTTTCTTCGATAGAAAGCTCTTGATGATGGTTGGCAATAAATTGAAAGGTAGTTTTTAATAGATCGGCAATGCGATAATTCCATGGCATTTGAAAAATAGGGAAATCATGTTGATTGGCAAAAGAGATGACGGCTTCTGGAATATTAGGAATGAATGGTCCTGTATTAATGATAAAGCCAGCTACTTTTTTTGTGTATGCCTGTTTGACAAGCTGTTCCAAGGAATCTTGCTGTGCATCTAAATTAATGCCTGTTGTGACGACCAATTCATTGGGTCTACAAAACATGATTAAATCACTGCTTTCCACAACATTAATACCAGTAACTCTGCGATACGTACCACTATGTCCAGCGACTAATGTGAGCATTGGGAATTGAACTCCCTCTACAATTTTACGAATCGTCCCCATACTTTCCCCCCTTAATTATGAACATAACTTACCATATATGATGTGCAGTTGCACATATTTTTTTAGTGTTATATCCATATCTCACAAATTTTATCTATTTTAGAATGTTTATTAACTACTGTGAAAGAGAGGACTTGCATATGTATAAATGTAATAGTAGACGATTGCAAGAGTTAATTGAACAATTTAGTCAATTTGGGGCCACTGAAAATGGTGGCGTCACACGTTTGTCTCTTTCGAATGAGGATGTTCTAGCAAGAAACTATTTTTGTGAATGTTGCAAAGCGTTAGGAATGGATGTTCAGGTGGATGATATGGGCAATATGTACGCCACTCTTCCTGGTAAAAAGAATGTGCCACCCATTGTCATGGGTTCCCATCTAGATTCAGTTGAAAAAGGTGGAAGATTTGATGGCGTGTTAGGTGTACTAACAGCGATTGAGGCCATTCGAACAATAAAGGAAAATGATATTGAAGTGGACATCCCACTCATGATTGTCAATTTCACGAATGAAGAGGGGGCACGTTTTGATCCAGCCATGATGAGTTCTGGGGTCATCACCTCGAAATTTGACAAAGAAAAAATGCTGCAATCTACAGATAAACATGGCATTCGTTTTCAAGAAGCGTTACAAGTAAGTGGCTATGAGGGAGAGCAAGCCAATCGTCTGAAGGAAGCACTTGCTTATATTGAATTGCATATTGAACAAGGGCCAGTACTAGAGGCAAAACAACTGGAAATTGGTGTGGTAGAGGGTGTACTCGGTATGGTTTGCTACGAAATTACCATTACAGGACAATCAAATCATGCAGGTACAACACCAATGTCAATGCGTAAAGACCCGATGATTGTGGCATCGACCATCATTACAGAGCTACATGAACAATTAGGAAAAATTGATGAACAACTTGTTTTTACCTTTGGTCGTATGAATGTTTCCCCGAATATTCATACCGTCATCCCAAATAAGGTGACATTTACAATTGATTCTCGTCACCAAAAACCAGAGGTCATGCAACAGGTTGAGGATATTCTCAACGCGCTTCCAGAAACAGCAGGTGGATGCCATATTCAGCCTGTCAAGTTGTGGGGCAGGGATACCGTGTATTTTGATAGTGCGATTTGCAATGAAATAGAAAGAGCTTGTCAAAGCTTTGACTATTCAGCGCATCGAATGTTTAGCGGCGCTGGACATGATGCGCAGTATATGGCAAGTATGGTTCCTTCCGCGATGATTTTTGTTCCAAGTATTCAAGGCAAGAGCCATTGTGAGGAAGAGGAAACAGCCTTTGAGGATTGTGCAAAGGGCGCAGATATTTTACTAGAAACGGTGTTAACGCTACAAACGAAGTTTAGTATGGGCGAAACATATACACTGCATTAACTAGCAAGCATTCTCTAATTTTGCGATGAAGGGTGAGAGGCATAATGAAAAAAATCATTAAAGGTGGACGAGTAGCAACGGCTGCTGATGTATTTGAGGCAGATATTTTAATTGATAACGGTAAAATTGTTCAAATTGGCCGAAATTTAACGGATGCTGGCGCTGAAATTATTGATGCTACAGGCAAGTACGTATTACCTGGTGGCATTGATCCCCATACGCATTTAGACATGCCATTCAATAATACGGTGACAGATGATGATTGGAAATCAGGCACCATTGCAGCGGCTTTTGGTGGGACAACGACTATTTTAGATTTTTGTTTAACAGCAGGGGAAGAAAAATTATCGACAGCGGTAGAAAAATGGCATGACAAGGCAAAAGGAAAGTCAGCTATTGACTATGGCTTCCACTTAATGATTGGTGATTTAACACCTGAAACCGAAGCTGAATTACCACAACTATTGGAGCAAGAGGGCATTACTTCTGTCAAGGTCTTCATGGCTTATGCAAAAGAATTCCAAGCGACAGATCGTACACTATTTAAAGCCTTTAAAATCGCCAAGGATCTTGGTGCGATAGTGATGGTCCATTGTGAAAATGGCTCTGTTATTGATGAGCTAGTAGAGGAAGCAAGACGTGCAGGACATAAGGAACCAATCTATCATGCACTGACTCGTCCTGCGGAATTGGAAGGCGAGGCAACAAAACGTGCCATCGAATTAGCCCATATAGCTGGTGCGAAGCTCTATGTGGTGCATGTGACATGTAAAGAAGCGGTAGATGAAATTATTGCTGCCCGTGAAAAGGGCTATGATGTCTATGGTGAAACTTGCCCACCTTATTTAACACTCGATCAATCAGCATTAGCACAGCCAGGCTTTGAGGGAGCGAAATATGTTTGGTCACCTCCACTTCGTCCTAAATATCATCAAGAACATTTATGGCATGCCTTAAAGGCAAAACAGCTACAAACGATTGGCTCAGACCAATGCTCCTTTAGCTTTAAGGGTAAAAAGCAGCTAGGCTTAAATGACTTCTCAAAAATTCCGAATGGCGGGCCATTTATTGAAGACCGCTTCAGTATTTTATATTCAGAGGGCGTGGCAAAAGGTAGAATTTCCATCAATGAATTTGTTGATATGATCTCTACTAGTGCCGCAAAGATATTTGGTTTATTCCCGCAAAAAGGAACAATTGCAATTGGTTCAGATGCGGATATCGTCATTTTTGACCCAGAGGCACAGCGCCAAATTTCGGCTAAAACACATCATATGAATGTGGACTATAACCCATATGAGGGCTGGGAGGTAACAGGTGAGCCTGTTAGTGTACTCGTACGTGGGGAATATGTCATTAAAAATAAAGAATTTGTAGGCGTACTTGGCAGTGGGCGATACATTAAACGTCCATTAAAAACAGTAGCTGCGGAAGCACTTAATATTTAGCTTCCTACAGGGATAGGACCGATTGTTTTGACTGGAGAGCAAAGCAATCGGTCTAGTAATTAGAGTACGGAAAAAATGAACACATGAGGGGGATGTGGAAATGGTTCCGATTCAAGAGAATGCGATGACCATGCAGCTTAGACGTAATTTTGTGGAATTAAAAGGCAAGATGACAAAGAATGAGGCTATTGAGGAAGCCAATCGTTGTCTATATTGCTATGACGCACCATGTATTAAAGCATGTCCAACAAGTATTCAAATCCCAAATTTCATAAAAAAAATTGCATCCGGTAATATGAAGGGTTCAGCTACGACTATATTAGAAGCAAACCCAATTGGTGCAAGCTGTGCAAGAGTTTGTCCAACGGAAGAACTGTGTGAAGGGGCGTGTGTCTTAAATTCTTCAACAAAGCCAATTAAAATTGGTGAGTTACAACGCTATGCAACGGATTGGGCAATGGAAACCAATGCTCAGCTATTTAAACCAGGGTCATATAATGGTCAGAAAGTAGCCATTGTTGGGGCAGGTCCTGCTGGTTTGTCGGCAGCGCGTGAACTCAGTCGCTTAGGCTACCAAGTAACGATCTATGAGGCTGAAGCGAAGGCTGGGGGCTTAGGAAGCTATGGAATTGTAGCGTTCCGATTGCCAAATGATGTCGTAGATTGGGAAGTAGAGCAGATTGAACAGCTTGGTGTGGACATACAAACGAACACAGCTGTAGGTGTGGATATTTCTGCTGCTGAAATTTTGGCGCACTATGACAGTGTTATTTTAGCTGTCGGCATGGGTGCTGTCCCGAATCTGGGCATTGATGGGGAAGATTTAGAAGGGGTACATGATGCCATTGAGTTTATTCGAAAAACAAAAATGGGACCGCTTACAAATGATATTGTAGGGAAACGAGTAGCTGTAATCGGTGCTGGAAATACGGCTATTGACGGTGCTACAAGTGCGGTACGCTTAGGAGCAGACAATGTACAAATTCTTTATCGCAGAACACAAAAAGAAATGACGGCATACAAATTTGAGTATGAATTTGCCAAGCAGGACGGCGTGGAATTTAAATGGCTAACAGCACCAAAGAAAATTATCGGCAATGAAGCAGGAAAGGTGACAGGCATTGAATGTGTGAAAATGAAGCTTGGTGAGGCGGGTCCTGATGGTCGACAACGCCCAGAAGAAGTAAAGGGCTCCAATTTTATCATTGAAGTGGATGCTGTTATTAAAGCCATTGGGCAAACTCGTTTCGTATCGTTAATTGAAGCCTTTGGTTTAGCTCATACAAATGGTGTCGTCGATATTGATGAGACAACAATGCAAACGTCCAATGACAAGGTATTTGCATGTGGAGATGTTGTCTTTGGCAATGGACAGGGTGAAGCGATGGTAGTGACCGCTGTACAACAAGGCAAAGATGCAGCATACAAGATTCATGAACGTTTAAGAAAACCAAGTGAGATTGCATAAAGTGAACCTTCAATCAGTGGAGGCTCTTCATCCTCCACTGAATGTTAGTTTCACCAATCGGGTTTTTACAGGCTGTTAATACCCCATCTGAATGAATTTTATATTATCTTACATTTTAAAGTGTTGGTCTTACAGCCTGTTAATACGGGATAAAGTGAACCTTCAATCAGTGGAGGCTTTTCATCCTCTACTGATTGTTAGTTTCACCAATCGGGTTTTTACAGGCTGTTAATACCCCATCTGAATGATTTTATATTATCTTACATTTTGAAGTGTTGGTCTTACAGGCTGTTAATACGGGATAAAGTGAACCTTCAATCAGTGGAGGCTCTTCATCCTCCAGTGATTGTTAGTTTCACCAATCGGGTTTTTACAGGCTGTTAATATCCCATCTGAATGATTTTATATTATCTTACATTTTGAAGTGTTGGTCTTACAGCCTATACCTGACGCTATACTTTCAGTACAAAAAAGATTGTTAGTAAGGGATAGAGGGGGAACTTACATGGCAGACTTACGCATTAATTTAGCGGGCATCAAATCGCCGAATCCATTTTGGCTAGCATCTGCTCCACCAACGAATTCAGGCTATCAAGTACAGCGTGCATTTGAAGCAGGCTGGGGTGGCGCAGTATGGAAAACGTTAGGGGAACCGATTTTAAATGTGTCTTCCCGTTTTGCAGCTGTTAGCTATAATGGTCAACGTGTGGCGGGCTTTAATAATATTGAATTAATTACGGACCGACCACTAGAAGTCAATTTACAAGAAATTTATGAGACGAAAAAGAAATTTCCTAATCACGCAATTATTGCCTCGTTAATGGTGGAACCAAAACAAGAAAAATGGCATGAAATTGTGAAACGTGTAGAAGATGTGGGGGTTGATGGTCTTGAGCTTAACTTTGGTTGTCCACATGGGATGGCAGAACGAGGCATGGGTTCTGCCTCTGGTCAAGTCCCTGAATTGGTGGAAAAGCAAACGTACTGGGTAAAGGAAGCGGCGCGTACACCTGTCATTGTTAAACTGACGCCAAACATTACGGATATTACCGTGACGGCAGAAGCGGCAACACGAGGTGGAGCAGATGCGGTAAGTATGATCAATACGATTAACAGTTTAGCGGGTGTTGATTTAGATTCTTGGAATACAGTACCACATGTGGCAGGCAAAGGAGCTCATGGAGGCTATTGTGGCCCAGCAGTTAAACCAATTGCACTGAATATGGTCGCGGAGTGTGCCCGTAATCCATTAGTCAATGTACCGATTTCGGGCATTGGGGGCATCTCCAATTGGCAAGATGCTGCGGAATTTATTTTAATGGGTGCAACAGGTGTACAGGTATGTACAGCAGCGATGCATCATGGCTTTAGTATTGTGGAGGATATGATTGATGGGCTCAATAACTACTTAGATGATAAAGGCTTAGCTTCAGTCATGGATTTAGTCGGTCGTTCTGTGCAAAGGTATTCAAACTGGGGCGATTTAGATTTAAATTATAAAATTGTCGCAGAAATTAATAATGATGTTTGTATTAATTGCAATAAATGCCATATCGCTTGTGAGGATACATCCCATCAATGTATTGATCTTTATACGGAGGATGGTCGCCCAATGTTAAAGGTTCGAGAGGAAGACTGTGTAGGCTGTAATTTATGCTCGATTGTTTGCCCTGTCGATGGGGCCATTTCAATGGTAGAACGTACATCTACAATTCCGCCAATGACATGGAATGAACGCCAATCACTTCTTAGCAGTCTAGCAAAATAAAGGACCGTTGTTCAATTTTGAATAAAGATTAAAATCGAAATTCCACCTTCCTTCAGCATTTTTGGTGAAGGAAGGCACTTCAAGTAGGTTGTCACGGAAATTAGAAAAAAAGGAGAGAAACATTATGGAACGTGAAGGGAATTATTTAAAATCCCCAGATTTACTTCCAGTGACACATCAACAAAGAAATATTGGAACATTTGGTTTTGCAGTGATTTGGATAGGAATGGCGATTGTATTAGCGGCTTTTGCCATTGGTGGTTCAGCCATCATGAACTTATCCTTACCAATGGTCATCGTGGCAACATTGGTAGGTTCTTGTTTAATCGGTGTCTTTATGACGTTAATAGGTGATATCGGGATAGAGCATGGGCTATCTTTCCCGGTTTACATGCGAGCACCATTTGGCACATTCGGTACGCATATACCTTCTCTTGTAAGAGGCGTTACAGCTGCCTGTTGGTTTGGTCTGAATACGTATTTTGGTGCATTAGCGATAAACGGTATTTTAAATTTATTGTTTGGCTTTGATAATTGGTTTATTTGTTTCCTTGTGTTTGCAGCACTTCAACTCTTTAATACTTCACTGGGCATTAAATCCATTGAGCGCTTTGCTGATTTAGCAGCCCCTGTCATTATTTTAATTTCTTGTTGGATGTATTACACATTGGCAGATAATGCAACATCTCAGGGAAAAAATATTTGGACGTGGGTGGAAACCCCAACAACAGGCTTTGCTGCTTTTACAGCCTTTATGGTAGTGGTCATGGCAAATATGGGCTTTTGGTCAACACTAGCAGCTGATATGCCGTCCCTGTCTCGATTCTTTAAAGCACCTAAATATGAGCGTAATTGGTTCAAGCGCAATAAAACACAGCTTGTGGGCTCATTAATTGTCATGCCCATTACGAATACGTTCATTGTTACAATTGGAGCAGTGTGTTATATGGCTGTGGCATCGGCTGATCCAATCAATGCCTTACAGCAAAGTGCAAGTGGCTTTATTCTAGGAATTTTATTGTTGATGATTGTGTTAGCACAATGGTCGACAAATACCTCTGCTAATGTCGTGCCAGCAGCTACTATTTTCTCTAATATTGGAGGACCAAAAGTTCCATTCTGGGTAGGGGTTGTCATTGCAGGAATTATTGGTATTCTTGCTCAGCCTTGGAGCCTATTTGATGTGATGGTCAATGTCCTATTAATCATTGGGGGTATTTTAACGGCGATTGTAGGAATTTTATTTGCTGATTATTACCTCATTCGTAAACGGCGAATACATGTAAAAGAGCTTTACGAATTAGACGGGCAATTTAAATATTATAAGGGCTTTAATATGGCAGGGTTAATCGCCTGGGTAATCGGCGGAGTAGTTGCGAATATATTTTCAACTTATTCTTCTTTAGTAGGGTTCGCTGTAGGAGCGATTGTATATTATATATTAGCGAAGTATTGGTGGTTTAAAAAGTATCCACAAGCTGAGCTAGATGATCCAAGTGATGCCAAATATTTAGGCATTACGGTCGGACATAATTTAGATGAACTATTTGGGCAACCAGCAGCTCCAACGGCGGCTCCAGATGAAGATGAACTGGTGGAGCAACCAGATCCTCTGTTCGAAATGAAGGGTGCCGAGTAAGAGAGACAACATCAAGACATTTTCAAAAGAAGGTGAGGTGATGGCATGTCTGAATTCCAACAAAGCACAGAGGAAATCCAAAAAGTAGATCATTATTTAGATAGTGGCTTTAAAATCAAATATGTCTACGAAAATTTAAGTGGAATGTTTGTTGAATTTGCTCGTCAGGAAGAAGTGACATTGCTACAAATTCTAACAGCAGATGCACGTAAATACTTCTCTGCCAAATTACAAGAACAAACATTACTACAATAAAGACGTAAACTCTATTCCTTTCGTTAAAATGGGAATAGAGTTTTTTTCTTTTCCTTGTATTAAATGGAGGGATTGGATGTAAAAGATCATGTCTATAGCAGAAAAAGACTTTTTGGCAAGGCGAGGGGTTGATTTCCGTTCCGCCAGCGTCCTTTCCAGGGGGCGTCCGATGAATCGCTAATTCCCCTAGGAGTGACGCTGGCTCCACTCCAATCAACCATCCTGCAAAAGTGTCTTTTCCTTATTTTTCATACTAGCGGTAGCGATCAAAATAGCCCAATATCTGAATTCGATGCCTAATAGGATAAGATCGAAAGCTCCTAATGTTTTCTTTAGTTGAATAGTCCCTTTATTTTGCAATAAATCCTCTATTTTCTTTCTTCTAAATACTGTTTTACGCACAAAAATTCCTCGTTTTCTTAAAAATATATAAAGATATTATACTTTTTTGATAATTAGGTCAATTACTTTTGTGAGATAAAGTTTAATTTATCGAATTTTAAGAATTTTTTGAAATAAAAGAGTGGTATTTGTTGAAACTATCAAATTATCATTATTTTTTGTTTTTCCTAAAAATACATTTGTCTTTTTTAGAATAATTGTTTATGATTTTTAAAGGATGTTCAACGTAGAAATTACATCAGGAAAAGAGGCGTTATGGAGTGGCCAATAAGGAATTACAACGAGGATTAGAAGCACGTCATATTCAAATGATTGCACTTGGTGGTACGATTGGTGTAGGGCTATTTATGGGCTCGGCAAGTGCTATTCAATGGACGGGACCTTCTGTACTCCTTGCCTATGGGATAGCAGGTATTTTTATTTTTTTCATTATGAGGGCAATGGGTGAGATGCTTTATACAGAGCCAAGTACAGGCTCTTTTGCCACGTTTGGCTATAAATATATTCACCCTTTAGCGGGTTATTTAACAGCGTGGAGTAACTGGTTCCAATGGGTTATTGTTGGGATGTCTGAAATTATAGCAGTGGGAACGTATATGCAGTATTGGTATCCGGAATTACCAGCGTGGATACCTGGTCTTATTGCGATGGTGATTTTAGGTGTGGCGAACTTCATCTCTGTCAAATCATTTGGTGAATTTGAATTTTGGTTTGCGATGATTAAAATCGTGACGATTATTTTAATGATTATTGCAGGAATTGGATTGATCTTCTTTGGCTTTGGCAACGATGGTATAGCAATTGGCTTATCTAATCTGTGGAGTCACGGTGGCTTCTTTACGGGTGGCTGGACAGGCTTCTTCTTTGCCCTATCCTTAGTCGTTGCTGCTTATCAAGGGGTAGAGCTCATTGGGATTACAGCAGGGGAAGCAAAAAATCCTCAACAAACGATTACCAATGCCATCCAAAGCATTATTTGGCGTATTTTAATTTTCTATATCGGTGCAATCTTTGTCATTGTTACAGTGTATCCTTGGGATGAGCTTGGAACAATTGGTAGTCCTTTCGTGGCGACATTTGCGAAGGTAGGTATTACAGCGGCTGCAGGGATTATTAATTTTGTTGTCATCACAGCAGCAATGTCAGGCTGTAACAGTGGGATTTATAGTGCTGGACGTATGTTATATACACTTGCTATGAATGGACAAGCACCAAAATTTTTCGCCAAGCTTTCTAGTAATGGCGTACCGTTATTTGGAACAGCGGGCGTGTTAGTTGGGTTAGTCATTGGTGTTATCCTAAGCTATATTGCCCCTAAAAATTTATTTGTTTATGTGTATAGTGCAAGTGTCTTACCAGGGATGATTCCATGGTTTATCATTTTAATTAGTCAAATTCGTTTTAGAAAAGAAAAGGGAGCGCAAATGGCGAAGCATCCTTTCAAAATGCCTTTTGCACCCATTACAAACTATGTAACGATTATCTTTTTAATCATGGTGCTAGTTGGCATGTGGTTCAATGATGATACACGCATATCATTAATTGTTGGCATTATTTTCTTAGCTCTCGTAACAATGAGCTACTACGTATTTGGTATTGGTAAAAACCGATACAGCAAAGATTCTATAGAATAGCATAAAAGGATGTATCTCTAACTGGGATGCATCCTTTTTGTATGGCTATTTTTGCTAGCACAATTTTTACATAAATAAACGAAAGAAAAGCCAAACTACTAAAAATGAATGATATGGACTGGTATTCATCGGAATGAAAGGGGTGGCGCGAAAATGAACGAGATACCTGAACAAATTGTCGCTAAATTAAAGCAGGAAATTAACGAAGTCGATGATGTGAAACTGAAAATGATTGCTACAGAAGAAGGGGATGTGACGGTCATTTATTTCTCCTCACTCATCGAAAAAATGACCCTACAAACCATGGTGACGATTCCACTGGCCAATAATTTGAAACAAATTCATCAAATGGCTCAATATGTGGACCCAAAGGATGTACAGGGTGTCGTTAAAAAATTGAATGCTGGGCAAACCCTTCTTTTCTTTCACGAAACCAATGCACTTTTAAGCGTCGATACATATAGCGCACCTACAAGGGCTATTACGGATACGGAAACAGAGTCAACTGTAATTGGTCCACAGGATGCATTTACTGAATCACTCGAAACGAATATTTCGTTAGTGAGAAGACGTATTCAAAGCTCCATGCTAAAAAATGAAAACCGAATTGTTGGGTCCGAAGCTAATATTAAAATATCGATTATGTATATGGATAATATAGTGAGTCATGAAAATTTAGATGATCTAAGAAACCGTATCGACCAGGTAGAATATCCGTTATTTACAGATATATCCGTGTTGAAGCAATTAATTGAGGATAATCCATTATCGCCGTTTCCTCAATATTATATGACAGTCCGACCAGATAGTATTTGCCGTTATCTTCTAGATGGTAGAATTGTCGTTTTTATGGATAATAGTCAATTAGCGATTGTCTGTCCCACTTCTTTTTTTGAAATGTTCGTGTCGATTGAAGATTATTACAACCGTTGGACAACGGCATCTTTATTAAGGATGTTGCGCTTTTTTGGTTTTTTCTTAACGATCATGATTACACCTATGTATATATCAGCCTTAACCTTCCATCCAGAAATTTTGCCATATGAATTATTATTAAATCTTCAGGAATCCAGAAGTAAGGTGCCATTTCCACCGCTGATTGAAGTGTTATTTATCGAGCTGATTATTGAAGTCTTGCGAGAAGCGGGCTCCCGAATGCCTGCCAAAGTCGGACAAACAATTGGTATCGTAGGAGGTATTGTAATAGGGACGGCCGCTGTAGAAGCTGGTTTACTCAGTAATATACTCATTGTATTAGTCGCAACCTCAGCTCTACTGTCCTTCTTACCGCCGATTTTTTTAATGAGTAATACTAGCCGATTTATCCGTTATATTTTTATTTTATCGGCAGGGTTATTTGGCTTGTTTGGACAGATGCTCGCCTTTGCATGGTTAATTCATCATTTATTAAGTCTAAAATCTTTAGGCACACATTATATGACACCTGCTATTCCAAGAAAGCCAACCGATTTATTGGATAGTGTCATCAGATTTCCAACAAAATATTTAAGGAACAAATCAGGGATTTCCAAGGCACAGAAAAAATAGAACCAGAATGAGGTGGTCAACTTTGAATACAACAAATGGAAAGGTGTTAAATCGCTATCATGTCATTTTCTTAGCACAAAGTATTATGATTGGTACCGGTATCCTTTCACTACCTCAAAAACTAAGTTCTATGGGCTATACACAAACATTTATGCCGCTTCTCTTTGGCGTGATTGCCAGCCTGACGCTATTTGCCATGGTATGGCTTTGCTCTAAATTTCCCAATGATGATTTATTTCGGATGAATGAAATACTATTGGGAAAATGGCTCGGAAAGTTTATAAATATACTCATCATTATTCAATTTATTGTCTTTAGTGCAGGAATTATTAGTAATTATATGCACTTAATTCAAAGCACAGCTTTACAGGAACAAACAATTACCTTGCCTGTACTTTGCTTTTTACTGTTGCTTATTTACATCGTAAGTGGGGGCATAAAATCAATTGCACGATTTTGTATGATGACCTTTTTTATCACGATTGGCGTCATCTATTTTACGCGCTGGGCGATTGAAAAAGGTGATCCTAGTCATTTTTTGCCTCTATTTAATTTCACACCGAATGAATTTTATGAAGCGTTAAAGCAAGGTTATTTTTCTATACTTGGTTACGAATTGATCTTATTTTATTTTCCTTATATCATCGATCAAAAAAAGGCCTTCCGTCATTCCTTAATAGGCATTTGGATTAGTATTTTTTTATGCTTTATTACAACAGCTATTAGCGTCATGTATTATTCAGAGTGGCAATTGAAAAATGTAGAGTTTTCAGTATTAAACTTGTTTAAAGCTGGAGAATTTACCTTTATTGAGCGAATCGATATCATTGGCATTACACTTTGGGTTCTTCTTATACTATCCTCGGTCACAGCCTATGTTTGGTGTGCAAAAAGGGGTGTGGATACCTTACTTAAAAAGAAAAAACAAAATTATCAGCTATATATCATCGCCTTCATCATTTTTATTATTATAAAAATGCCTTTTTCGCGTGAATTTCAAGAAAAATTATTTATGGCAAGTAACTATATGGGCTATTTGCTGGTGATTTGGCCCGTGTTTTTAATTCTGATATATATAATTCGAAAAAAGCAGGTGCAAGTATGAAACATAAACAGCTATGCATCATTTCTTTTTTGATTTTAGTTTTACTGGCAGGTTGTTCTAAAAAAGAAATAAAAGTTCCTCTAGAGGATGTTGGGATGGTAGATTCGATGGCCTTTGATTATATCGATGAAAACCAGATGAGGCTCACAGTAGCAATTCCTCAATATTCTCCAGACGCAGAAAAAGACACACAAACGTTTTCTATTACAACAGACTTAGTGTCAAGCGGCATCGTGGAAATCGAAAAGCAATCCGATAAGAAAATAGTCTTCAATCAATTGCGAGTTGTCTTAGTAAACGAAGATTTTGCACGGAAAGGGAATGTTCGAAAAATCATTCAGCACTTATATCGTAATGCAGAAGTAGGTAATAAAGTATTGATAGCCGTGGTGAAGGATAATGCGGAAGCGATTTTAAAAGGGGATTATCCTGATAAGCCAAGTATTAATTTCTATTTGAATAATCTATTAGAGCCTAGTATTAATACTGCTTTTAATCCAAATACTAATATTCATGATTTTATGTATTCGATTACCAATCCAGTAATTGATACAGTATTACCTTATGTTGAAAAACGAGGGGAAAAATTAGAAATTAAAGGCGTTGCCATATTTAAAGGGAATCATATGCATGAATTAATTAAACCTGAGGAAGCACTTGTTATCCAAGCATTAAGTGGACGGAAGAACCTTGCGCCTCTGCATCTGGATTTAAACGCGGGACACGGAGAAGAAAAGGTAATGATCGATTTAATCGAGAGCAGTGTGAAAAAAGAGAGTAATAAAAATATGGAATCACCCGAATTAACGATTTTCTTAAAAATTAAGGGTACATTAAGCGAATATAAGGGAGAAAGAGAGTATCAATTATTCACGGTTGAAAGTATTAGTGATTTAGAAAAAGATGTGAATAAACAGCTTGAACAGGATATTGGTGGTTTTTTAGAGCGATTAAATAAAACAGAGGTAGACCCCGCTGGCTTAAGTGAAGAATTCAGAATGTACCATCATGGAAAATGGACGACGAAAAAAACAAGAGAGCTCATTGGAAAATTAGACGTAAACGTCCGTGTAGAAACGTCCATTATTAGTACAGGTACATTAAAATAATAGCACAGGCCAACTCGTCAAGAATTGGCCTGTTTTGTTAATGTGCTTTTCGCATAATAAAGCTTAAATGTCTCCCTGCTTGTTTGTCTTGACGGTAAGAAAAGCCATCTGGGCTAAGGAATGTACAGGTTTCATCAATTTGAATTTGTTCAGGAGGAATACCCGCAAGCTTACATTGTTTTTTGACCGTTTGTTGATTATCAATATGATATTTTTTCGTTTCTGCATTGTAATACATAAATTCTTCGGCATAGCCGAGGCTGTGAAACTTTTCATAAACATCCGCATCTACCTCAAATTTTTGCTGACTCAGCGCCATACCAATTTGAACATGAAAATCCTCTGGTCGACATTGTTCTTCCTTCATCAGATGCTGAAACAGTTTGGGTGTTATTTCTTTGACGGTTCCTTGCCATCCTGAATGAATAACACCGACGAGTCCATTCACAGCATTATAAAAAATAACTGGAACGCAATCTGCCGTAAAGCTACATAATAGTAAGTTAGGCTCTACTGTATAAAGCGCATCGGTATTCTTCACCGCTGTATCCATTTGCGCTGCCCCACGTCCTTGATCGGCTAATGTGACTTTATGGAAGTTTGCACTGTGTGTTTGCTCTGTACAAATAAAATTTTGTAAGTCACAGTTCAAAGTCGCGGCTAAATGCTGACGATTGTCAATTATAGCTTGAACATCTTGGCAACTATGCAAAGCCATATTATTATGCTCTACTTCCATCGCATCTTTTAAGGTAGTCCCAGCAATCAATTGCTCATTATCTACATACATTTTTATTTTCATTTAATCACCTCGTTTTACTATATAGGATTGCATATGGAATGTATAGGTTGCCGTAGCCACTCCTTTACCCGTCTATCAAACTTTTAGACATATCGAATCGATTTCCTCACATATAGTAGAAGGAATGCTAGAGAGGGGGAGAGAGTCAATGTTGAGTGAACAAGACATATTATTAATTTGCCAAGTAGGCATGGGACTTTTTTGGATATTTACATATATACTTATTATTTATAAAGGATGGCAAGATAAAACCTATGGTATGCCTATGGCAGCTATTTGTGCCAATATTTCATGGGAATTTATTTTTGCCTTTTTCTATCCACAAAATGACCTCCAACGCTATATTACGCTGATTTGGTTCGTATTGGATGTCTTTATTTTAATGCAATTTTTACGCTATGCTCCAAATGAATATCGAAAGATGCTATCAAAAAAGCTATTGTATTTCTCCTTTTTGATCTCGTTAATTTTCTGCATGCTGATCATTTTAGGCATAGTCTATGAGTTTCAAGATTTCGAAGGAAAGTACGTAGCATTCTTCCAAAATCTTATGATGTCAGGGTTATTTATTGCTTTATTATTGAAAAGAGGGAATTTAGCTGGCCAATCAATGGGGATTGCAGTGTGTAAGATGGTGGGTACATTATTTGCTGCGGTTGGCTTTTATCTCTACTTCCGCACGCCATTGATTACCATTATTTCTGTAGCAACACTCTTTTATGATTGGCTCTATATTCTTTTAATTTATCGATTGCAGCGTAAGCAATTAGCAAAATAGGATATATTGTGCAAATCTTGAACACCAAATCTATTAGTAATGTATGCCAATTACAAATAGATTGCAACTTGATGACAAGCCGAATGATAGAGAATAGCGTGATAAAGGGCTTCGACCATTCATATTGCGTGCTTGTCATACAAATGTAAAAATCCTTCCAAATATTTTGTGATGATTATGGCTCTGAAACTATTTACGATAATGGTAGAGCAAATAGGAAGGATGATTAACATGTTTAAAAAAATAAAAAAAGCAGCACTCGCTTCAGTAATAGCAACTTCATTATTAGTACCCGTTGCGGCAATGGCAGCCGAATCCTATACAGTGGTATCTGGTGACACGCTATGGAAAATAGCATTGAAAACAGAAACGGGTGTACAAGAATTAATTGATGCCAACCCACAGCTTGCCAATCCAAATCAAATTTCCCCAGGACAAAAAATTAACATCCCTGTAAAAGAACAGGCAACGGTTGAACAAGAGGTTGTTAAACTTGTCAATGCAGAACGCGCAAAAGCAGGTCTTTCAGCATTACAAGAAGATTGGGAGCTAGCTAGAGTAGCTAAATATAAGTCGCAAGATATGCACGATAAAAATTACTTTGACCACACAAGTCCAACGTATGGTACACCTTTTACAATGATGAAAAACTTCGGTATTACGTATAAATCTGCTGGTGAAAATATTGCAAAGGGTCAACGCTCCGCACAGGAAGTTGTAACGGCCTGGATGAACAGTGAAGGACACCGTGCCAACATCCTCAATAAAAGCTATACACATATTGGTGTAGGGTATGTACAGGACGGTAACTACTGGACACAAATGTTTATTCAAAAATAAAGAATCACATTATTTTGTACTGAAGCTTTCTTACAAGAGTTGAAAATGATAGAGCATCTACTGGCTAATTAGATAGCTAGTTGATGCTCTTTTTTAAGTAAACGCTGCGAGTATCGGTTGTAGCTTCGCGGGTATCGGGTGTAGCTTCGCGAGTATTGGGTGTAGCTTCGTGAGTATTGGGTGTAGCTTCGCGAGTATCGGTTGTAGCTTCGCGGGTATTGGGTGTAGCTTCGTGAGTATCGGGTGTAGCTTCGCGGGTATCGGGTGTAGCTTCGCGAGTATCGGGTGTAGCACCGCGGGTATTGGGTGTAGATTCGCGAGTATTGGGTGTAGATTCGCGAGTATTGGGTGTAGCTTCGCGAGTATCGGGTGTAGCTTCGCGGGTAATTGGGTGTAGCTTCGCGAGTATCGGGTGTAGCTTCGCGGGTATTGGGTTGTAGCACCGCGGGTATTTGCAGCAGCTTCGTGAGTATTCCCCTTGCTTTAAGATGACATCTGCCTGCTGGCTATCACCATTGCGAATTGCTATCTACCAGTAGTCAATAAGTTTCTCCTAGTGTATTTTAGAAATATGACGTAGCTATACATAGAAAATGAACATTATAGGAGGGAGTGATCAATGATGAATAAAAAGGTTTTTTTTATGTTCTTGATTTGCATGACGATGTTCTTGTTTAGTCAAAAAGGTATTTATGCAACAACTGTTCCAGCTCCTGTCGGTGATATATATGTGCAAGATTTTATGGAATTACTCACAAAAGAGGAGAAAGCGCAATTAATACAGATGGCTAAGGAATTGGAGGAGGAAACATCTGCAAAAATTGTTCTATTAACGATACAAACAACAGGGGAGCAAACCATTGCAGAATTTGCGAAAGAGGCTTTCCGACAATATGGTGTAGGGGGCGAAGGTGTTTTATTCGTATTAGCAATGGAGGATCGAAAGACACGTATTGAAGTTGGTGATGATTTAGCAGGCATTATTTACGATGAACTAGCAGGGCAGATTCTTGATGACTACACTATTCCAGCGTTACAAGAAGAAGAGCCTAATCAAGCTATATTCAATACGTTTGAGGTATTAATTCAAACTGTGAAAGAAGGGCATCTATCACAGTCAAAAAGTTGGAATTTTGCAGAATGGGGCTTGACTGACTGGCTGGCATTTTTACTGTTTGCTGCTATTGGACTTACTACAGCATTCTTCCTTTTACTGTTTATTATGGGATTGTTTATGAAGGGTGACCAATCAAAAGGTGCTAAATCTCGTTCTGAGGATTCTACAAGCTATTGGCATAATAATGACAATGATTCTGGAGGTGGCGGCGGGGCTGATAGAGGATGGTAGCGTTAGTTGCCTCACCATCTTTAAGAAATAAACACGCTACAATGTCTTGCAATTGACACCGTAGCGTGTTTTTGCTGTCTTAACAAATAAAAATAACCAAAAAACAACACACTATGAGCAATAGACGAATAAGATGTCTCTGTAGTATGAAGATAGAGGTGGTGTTTATGGTTGAAAAAGAAGTGGTTAGCTACAAGCGGCATAATCTGGATGCTAGGTCTAGTAGGATGTGATAAAGAAGCGGTCAATGATAACAAGCTAGAACAAGAAATTCAACAACGCGAAGAAGTGCAGCAACCTGTTACATATGAACAAGAGCAATTGATTGAGCCTATTGTAAAGGTTGTTGATCCAACTACGAATAAGGTAATTACAACAATATTTCCAAAGGAATTTGGCTTCGATACAGACCCACAAGCCTATCAAAAGCACATAGAACAATTAGCAAGGGAATGGGCGAGAGGAACAGATACTTCAGATGGCTTTGATCAGCGTATGCTACTTGATCGACTGGATGAAAATGGGCAAGTCATCAAGGGGAAGCCGCAAATCATTTTAAAAGAAAGTAAACTAGTGGAGCGAATTATAAAAACTTCAGCGACTGGTGGTCAGGTAGAAATGCCACTCTATATAACAGAAAGTGGCTATTATTTTGAGGATCTTCCTTTATTAGAGGAAGTAGTTGTTGCATCCTATACGACGTATTTCAATCGTGCTGATTTAGGAAGAAATAAAAATATAGAGCTTTCTGCAAGAGCCATTAATAATGTGATCGTAGGCAGTGGCGATTATTTTTCTTTTAATACAATTGTGGGACCGAGAGACGAAGCAAATGGCTATCAGCCTGCACCTGAAATTATTAATAAGAAGGTAGTCATGGGTATTGGCGGTGGAATCTGTCAAACATCTTCAACTCTCTTTAACGCAGTAGATCAAATTCCAATCAAATATGTGGAGCGACATCATCATTCCTTAGATGTAGGGTATGTTCCAAAAGGTAGAGATGCTACGGTTTCTTATGATACGTTAGATTTTAGGTTTCAAAACGCAAATGACGTACCATTTTTAATTAAGGCAAGCTATGGAGAGAATTCTCTAACAATTGAAATTCGAACGGCAGAAAAATATGTAGAATTATTGAAGAACTCATAATGTCGTGATAAGACACCTCTGGACGTTGGTGTCTTTTTTTGGATGGCATGATATAGTTAAATTGATACAGATTAGAAAACTTTTAGGGGAGGAAAAACAATGCATCCTAAACTACAAGCAACTATCGATTCGATTGATTTATACCAAGTAACTTACCCAGAGGATGCTTGTGTCATCGTGGCAGATACGGAAAGAGTGCTTGCCTACAAACCAGGGAAAAAGGTTGACTTAAAAGTTGGGGTTGGTGATCCAGTACATAAATATCGTGGAACAGCAACAGAAATAGCGTTAAGCTCGGGAAGATTTATAAAAGAAGAACGTAGCGCTGAAGGATTTGGTATAGCCTATATCGCCTCTGCCCAGCCTATTTTTGAAGGAGGACGTGTTATTGGCGTATTAAGTGCCATTATTTCGAATGAAAAAATGGATAGTATGCGCCTATTGGCAACCGAGCTTTCAAGTGCTGTTGAAGAAATGACGGCCACAAATGAAGGGTTAGCTATTGCCAGTAAGGATGTATCCAATCGATTGGAAGAGCTATCTAATTTCTCAGAATTGATGACAGGCGATATTCAACAAATTAATGTGATTGTCCATTTAGTAAAAGATTTAGCTATGAAATCGAGAATTCTTGGTCTAAATGCATCGATAGAAGCGGCACGTTCAGGTGAGCATGGGCGTGGCTTTGCTGTGGTCGCTTCTGAAATACAAAAAATGTCCCAGAGTAGTACAGAAAGTGCCGATAGCATAACTGTGCAACTAGAAAACATTAAACAATCCATCGATCAAGTCAATGCATCAGCCAATCAGATTGCTGCGTTTACACAGCAATTTGCTGCGAGTATGTACGAATTAACAGATGCCTATAAAGGGGTTAATAGTACAGCAGAAAAGCTCATGCAGATTAGTGACATCAAAGGATAACCATATAAAAAGGATAATAGACAAGTGCTATTATCCTTCTTCATAATTAAATAATCTCTAAAATTTCCTGTGGTGTAGTGACACTGTATTCAGGTTCCTCGTTTTGTACGACCTCTTTGGCATCATAGCCCCATTCCACCCAAATAATGGGTACACCCGCTTTCTTACACGCAACAATATCCCTTTGCTCATCTCCAATGTATATCACATCAGATGACTCGACATTTGCTTCCTTTAAAAACTTTTTCATTACTTTGTCCTTACCAAAAATGCGGTTGGAGCAAAGAACATCAGCTACACAATGAATACCGTTCATTTTAAGGAATTCTAAAATATTCTCCTTAGAATTAGAGGAAATAATCAGGATTTTATAGCCTCTTTTATCAATTTCTATCAAAACTTCTTTCATTCCCTCAAAAAGATGAACATCATTTAATGATTGACGATATAATTTATAAAATTGCGGTAAAATCATGGGCAATTTATACATCGGAAAGTCAAATAATTTACTGCGTTCTGAAATTGATAATTTTTTTAATGCATCAATTTCCTTCAATTCAATGCCTTTAAATTTATATTTTTGGGCTAATGTATTCCATGCTGATGCAAACACAGCAGTTGAATCTGCCAGTGTCCCATCAAAATCAAAGATAATATGCTTCATTGCAAACTTTCTCCTTTTTCATCTCGTTGTATTGACGTCTTATGCTAAAAAATGTTACATGGAATGGGCGATTTAGTGCATCGTGAAACAGCAACCATTTTGAGCGTACGTAAACATCTTATGGTAAATATTATCAGATAATGCGGCGATTGCAACGGAAATGCTACAACAAAATGAGGTGTCTCCAAAGCCCATTGAGACACCTCATTTTTATCAAGAAATTATTGTGTTTTTTTCAAGAAAAACGAGAGAACGACATTGATAATTGCCAGGATAAAACTGATAGTAAAGACAAATGTTGAACCTGAAGCCGCCGCTTCTTGGGTATTAGTTGTCATGTCACTTAGGAGCTGCTGTTGTTTTGCTGAGAACAACGACACCATCACAGCAATACCAATTGCACCAGACACTTGTTGAGCGGTTTGTGTAATCGCAATACCATCTGGAAAGTATCGCCTTGGTAAGGCATTCAGCGTATTCGTTTGGACAGAGGCTAATACCATCCCAACGCCAAGCATCATGATGATATGTGTTACGACTAATGCCCAAGTAGCTGTTTCGGTACCAGATAGAGCATAAAGTCCATAGCCGACCACAACAAGTATCGTGCCGGGAGTAATGACTGCACGAGGTCCATATTTATCGAAGAACTTGCCGATTGTAGGTGCTAATAGACAGTTTAATAGACTACCAGGAAGCAATATTAAACCTGTCACAAAGGCCGATACGAAAAGGGCCATTTGCATATACATAGGGAGCACCACTAGCATAGACAGCATATTGAAGAAGGTAATCATATTCATGAGAAGACCTAACACGAACATGGGATTCTGAAATGCTGTCAAATTTAACATTGGCTGTTCCATTTTCAATTGTCGCAATACGAATAAAAATAAGGCGATAATACCGAGCAAAATGACGCTAAGAACGGTAATGCTTGTCCAGCCTAAATCTCCGCCAGCACTGACACCATAGACTATGCCACCAAAGCCAATGGTAGATAAGATGATAGACCAGACATCAATAGCAAGCTGCTTTGTTTCATTCACATTGGGAATAAAGATAAAACCAAAAACGATGGAGAATAACAGGAAGGGGATGGTAACCCAGAATATCCAGTGCCAGGATAGCGTATCTAAAATCATCCCTGCCAATGTAGGGCCGAAAGCGGGTCCTGCCAAAATGACGAGACCCATAACGCCCATAGCACCACCACGTTTATTGACTGGGAAAATCGTGAAAATCACATTTTGTGTTAATGGTAATATAATCGCTAGGCCAGCTGCTTGAATAATACGTGCTAAAAGTAAGGCAGCAAAGACTGGTGCGACAGCGGCAAGCATGGTACCGATTATCGAAAAGAGTAAAGACGCCATAAACATTTGGCGAGTAGTAAACTTTTGCATTAAAATGCCTGTCACAGGTACTAAAATGCCTAATGTGAGAAAATAGCCTGTTGCCAGCCATTGGATGGTTGTAGCGTCCACATCGAAGAGCTGGCTTAGCTCTCCTAGTGCAATATTTAATGCGGTCTCACTAAACAGTCCTACAAAGCCGGCTACTAAGAGAGCCACCATGATCGGACCTGTTTTTATTTCCTTATTCACTGTAAAAACTCCTTCAAAAAATGTTTGACTATCATAGAAGAATAAAATACAGAACATTCTGAAATTTATAGATGGAATTCTAGTCTTATTTCATTCTTCTGCATGATAAAGTTATCGTGATGTGGATTATCAGCGATCGTGTTTCCTATTAGCTAGTACACCTCCGCGATACTAACTCTTCTGTTTTTTACTATAGCAAAAAAAAATTCTCAAATGTAAGCATTAATTTTAGCCTCTACTATACGATTTCACAATTTGGACAAACTTTTTTGACATAACATTCATTTTTTGAGAGGTACGAGGAGAAATGTCTAGCACCTATCACATATAAGTGCTAGGTGCTACATGTTGTTGCAAAAAGATGAAGTCAACGGCAGAAAAAGCAACTTTGCAAGGTGAGAGGTTGATTTCCGTTCCGCCAGCGTCCTTTCCAGGGGGCGTCCGATGAGCCGCTTCACTCACTTCCGTTCGCTCCAGGGTCTCATCTGTGACGCTAAATCCCCTAGGAGTGACGCTGGCTCCACTCCAATCAACCATTCTGCAAAGTGTCTTTACTTTTTTCATACTAGCATAGCGATCAAATAGTCCATTATTTGTATTCTTAGAGGGGATAGGATTTTTATTTTCAATGTGGAAAAGTGATGCGTGACATAAAGAGTAGTAAACACCTTCACTTTATTTGAAAATATTTGCTAAAAAGATTACGTTTTCTGGGTTGAAGTGGAAGGCTACTTGACTCCCGTGGGATAGCGAGACAGGCAAAACTCTAAACGGAGCGATAGCGGAGGAAGCGGCTCGGCGCTCGCCCACAGGAAAGCAAATAGCCTGCAACGGAAACCATTTTCACCTTTCACAAAAATTCTATTGATGGTTTTGTTTTTCAACACTATGTAGCACCTATCACATATAAGTGCTAGGTGCTAGTATCTTTTTACAACAGTTTTTCTGTTTTTTCTCGTGTTCGAATTAAATAATAGGCATTGATGGAGGAGGCAATCGGAATAATCAGTGCAATGCCGATGCCTGCACAAAGAATGGTTGTCATTTCAGCACTAAAAACTTTGGAGTTAACAATCTCGCCAATCGAATAGGAGAGATCCTTGAACCAGATTAACAAGCTTAAATAGCCACCAAAGAAAGCAAAAAATAATGTATTGGTATCGGTTCCTAAAATATCTCTCCCGATACTTAGCCCAGATGTAAATAGTTTCTTTCTACTAATCGTGGGATTGCGATAAAAAATCTCATGCATGGAAGTGGCGATAGAAATAGCCACATCCATAATGGCACCTATCGTACTCATAATAATGACTGATGCACCAATCTGCACAAAATTAACGCCAATGTAGAGGGAAAAGATACTAATTTCTTCAGTCGATTCTTCACCAAACCCTTGGATCATCGATTTTTCTGTAATAAAGGTAATAAATAGCAGTAACACAACAATCGTCACCATCGTCGCGATAAAGGCTGTAATGGTTTTACTGTTTGTTTTATTGATATAGAAAAGGCTAATACAACTAATGACCGTACAGGCTATAAACGTCAAGATGATAGGACTATTTTTAGGGTTTGTCATTAAAAAGATGGTGATAAAGAGTACACCAAAGTTTAGAAATAAAGAAAGAAATGAGCGGACACCCTGCTTACCACCTACTATCACCATTAACGCAAATAAAATAACTGCTAATAAGACGATAACATTCATTCTTGAACCCTCTTTCGATTAATGAAAAATATAGCAGTATACTGACTAATAGGAATCGTGAGGACAACACCAATCCCCCCTGCTAAGGCACGGGCTAATTCTAAAGAAAGATTCAAGGACAATGTGAGCCCTAATGTGGAAGAATTTTTCAAATAGAGAATAATCATAGGTATGGAGCCGCAAAGGTAGGCAAAGAATAAAATACTTGTAATCGTACCCATGATATCTTTGCCAATTTCATGCCCAGAAGTTTTAAGTGCCTTCACAGAAATAGAAGGGTCTTGTTCATATAAAGCAAAAATGGAGGAAGCCATCGTAATAGAGACGTCCATGACAGCCCCAAGCGAGCCAATAAATAAACCGGCCATAAAGACTGTGCGATAGGGCCGTGTTAAAAATTGCATTTCTTCATAACGAAGACCATTTTCACCTGTCAACCACATCACAATTGAGCTAATGATAAGCGCTATAATGGTTCCTAAAAGTGTGGACACAATGGCTACATACGTTTTTGTATTCAATCCACTAATGAGTAGGAGCGAAATAATGGTAAATAGCAGGGCACAAATACCACTAACGAATAACAGACTTACGCCTCCATGTGTAACATAAAGATCTAATGCAAATGATAAGATTAAGGCATTGACAACCAAACTAATGATAGAAAACAAGCCCTGTCTTTTGCCTATAATGAGTAAGGCGAAAATAAAAATCCACGCAATCATGATCATGGTTTGATCACGTTTTAAATCGAGGATGGTACCTGTTAACCCTGATTGTGTTGCGTGATCATCTATGGTGACAAAGATTTCATTACCTACATGGTATTTTTGATCAAAAGCACCAGAAGAAGAATAGTCATTCATCAAATAAATGGATTGCCCCTTATACTGTCCATTTTTGATCATGGCCGTAATTTCCTGTGTAAACAATTCATCCTCATTCTCATACATATCTGTCATCGGTTCTGATTCTGTGACGTTCACCTGTATTACTTCCGCTATCGGTCGATCATAAAATTGTTCATTATGATGGACGAAAACAATTGAAATTCCACAACAGAGTGCTAATAAGGCATAGAAAACACCTTGCTTAAACGGTATATTTTTTAAAAATGTCAAGGAAATGACCTCCAAACTGCTAGACTGAATAGTCACCTGTAAAGGAACGTTTTTTTGATTGAGAAGTTTCACAAACAGGTTAAATGTCATCATTTTAATAATTTCTTTTACATTTATCAAGTCACGTCAGAGCTGCTTAAAATTTATATGACGAAAAAATTTAAAAAGAAGGATGGATAATATAATAAAATAGTGTTATCGTAAGACTAGCTAAATAAAAGTATCCTTCAGGGTAGGGTGAAATTCCCGATCGGCGGTGATGAAGCAATTCAAAGTCCGTGAGCGCAAGCTGATTTGGTGCAAATCCAAAACCGACAGTGACAGTCTGGATGGGAGAAGGGTAAAAATGCGAGCTTTTTAAATTGATTCTAATTTAGAAGGTTTATTTGACTATGCATTTATTACACCACTTCCCAATCATCTTTTGGGAAGTTTTTTTATTTAGCTACAATCGAATAGAAGATGTTCTTCGGGGTAGGGTGAAATTCCCAATCGGCGGTGATGAAGCAATTCAAAGTCCGTGAGCGCAAGCTGATTTGGTGCAAATCCAAAACCGACAGTGATAGTCTGGATGGGAGAAGAACAAATGAGATGACAGTCTATGAAAAAAATCGTTTTCAAGTAGGCTTATTTGTTGATGTCTTATACTCCCAAAACCCCTTTGATGAAAGGGGTTTTTATTTTTTATTGGTAACTAGTGAAGGGAGAAGGATAAAATACAAAAACAGGTGGATAGACTTTCAAAAATGACGGATAAAACTTCAAAAGTGAAGGATAGAAGAGCTAATAAGAAGAGTAGGTGATGGAATGTTTACAGGGCTTGTAGAGGATATTGGTGTCGTAAAAGCTGTGCAAAGCGATCGGGACAGTATGAAAATTACGGTTCAATCAGCCATGATAGCGGAGGATGTCAAGCTTGGCGACAGTATAGCAGTCAATGGTGTTTGTTTAACGGTGACACATTTTACTGAACAGCAGCTTACAATGGATGTTATGCCTGAAACAGTCAAAGCAACAAATTTACAGCAGCTGGCACTAGGTGATTCAGTTAATTTGGAGCGTGCCATGCCTGCTAATGGACGATTTGGCGGTCATTTTGTTGCTGGTCATGTCGATGGCGTCGGTAAAATTTTGCGCATACGTCCAGTAGCAAATGCCGTTTATATGGATATAGAAATGTCAGAGGAACTAACAAGCTTTTGTATTCCGAAGGGTTCCATAACAATTGATGGCACAAGCTTAACCCTTTTTCATGTTGAAACGAATCGTGTCACGATTTCGCTCATTCCTCATACTTACAAAGAAACCGTTTTAGGTATGAAGAGGGTTGGAGCAATCGTTAATATCGAAACAGATTTAGTCGGTAAATATATTTTACAGCAACTAAAAAAAGGGCAAGTAACGCCAACAATTACGAGAGATTATTTAGCACAACATGGTTTTTAAAATAACAGAATGAGGAGATGATAATCGTGCTACATACAATTGAAGAAGCCATTGAGGATTTAAAGCAAGGCAATATGATTGTGGTGGTCGATGATGAGGATCGGGAAAATGAAGGAGATCTGCTGGCACTCGCTGAATTCATCACACCAGCAACAATCAACTTTATGGCAACCTATGGTAGAGGTTTAATCTGTACACCGATTTCGCAACAAATCGCACAAAAGCTAGATTTACATCCGATGGTTCAGCGCAATACGGATAACCATCAAACCGCATTTACGGTGAGTATTGACCATGAAGAAACAACGACAGGGATTAGCGCCTTTGAGCGTGCATTGACAATACAGAAAATGATAGAAAAGCAAGCTAAGCCGACTGATTTTCGTCGACCAGGTCATATTTTTCCGCTGATTGCGAAGGAGCATGGTGTGTTAGAACGGAGAGGGCATACAGAAGCGACAGTTGATTTGGCGAAGCTTTGTCATAGTATACCAGCAGGTGTTATTTGTGAAATTATGGGGGATGATGGGCAAATGCTTCGTTTTGAGGAACTGACAAAGTTCGCGGCACATCATGGCTTAAAAATGATATCAATAGAAGCATTGGTTGTTTATCGTAATCAGTTATCCACAAATGAAAATAAAATTTCTATTTAAAAAGGAGCAAGAACAATGGGTCAAACATTTGAAGCACAATTAATTGGAACGGATTTAAAAATTGCAGTAGTTGTAGGTCGTTTTAATGAGTTCATTACAAGCAAATTATTGGATGGAGCAATGGATGGTTTAACACGCCATGGGGTTAATCCCGCATCTATTGATGTCGCATGGGTTCCAGGGGCTTTTGAAGTTCCTTTTATTGCGAAACAACTGGCAGAAACAAAGAAATATGATGCCATTATTGGTTTAGGTACCGTTATTCGTGGCTCTACAACTCATTATGACTATGTTTGTAATGAATCAGCAAAAGGCATTGCCAATGTATCGCTAACAACGAATGTACCTGTTATTTTCGGTATTGTCACGACTGAAAATATTGAACAGGCGATTGAAAGAGCAGGCACGAAATCTGGTAATAAAGGCTATGATGCTGCAATGTCTGCAATCGAGATGGCGAATCTAAAGAAAATGATTGGCTGAGGATAATTGGAATAACTCGTCATAACATTTGTTTCTTTGAATATTTTGAACAACCGTGGGAAAAATATGCTTAAGTGTATTTATTGAAGGTGATTGTTTTCATAAATGTACTAATCTTGAGCTGGCTCAGTAGGAGATGAGAAGTATTTCATCAATGGAACAAATGATCAATTTGAAAATGTTGAAATCACTATTTCAACGCTCTGCTGATGTGATTTTCCAACAATATAATTTTCAGCAATATACAGTACATTTGATAACTTGTGATGCAATGGTCAATGAGCAAATACTTCAAACTGTGGTTGTTCAACGTGTTCAATCTTTGTTAAGCAAAGTCTCTGAGGACATGTTAGAGGAAGAAATCGAACAGCATTTACACATACCCTATTTACAAAAGATTTTATCGAAAGAGGATGCAGTGACAAGAGTCTATAAAGGCCATGTCTTATTGTATTTTGAAGAAAATCAATTACTTTATTCTAGCGATATTTCAAAAAGACCAAATCGAGAGCCTGGGGAAACAACACTCGAACTAGTGGTCAAAGGGCCTAGAGATGACTTTATTGAAGATGTTTTTATTAATATTGCTTTATTAAGAAAACGATTACCCACTAATTCTTTTAGTGTTGAGACATTAGAAATTGGCAAGCGCTCTAAAACAACAGTAGCCATCCTTTATATGGAAGACATTGTGAATTTAAATATGCTGGAACAAATTCGACTTCAATTACAAAAAATCGATACGGATATTGTTATCAATGGTGATTTGTTAATGGAAACAATCGAAAAGACAGCAACCATCCTTCCAAGACATGATTATACAGGAAGACCTGATTTTGCTTTGCAGTCATTAATTAGAGGAAGAATACTAATAATGATTGATGGCGTATCCTATGCTTTAATTACGCCTACAAATATTATGCTGCTCTTTAAATCGGCAGAGGATAATGAATATCCAATCATTGTCAGTTCACTGGAGCGATTACTTCGAATTGTAGGGATATTAATTAGTATGCTATTACCAGGTTGGTGGCTTGCGTTGACGACTTATCATCAAGAGCAGCTTCCTTTTATTCTTCTTGCAACGGTTGTTGAGTCGAGAACAGGGCTACCTTTTCCAACGATTCTTGAAATATTAATGATGCTATTTATGTTTGAAATGTTTCGGGAAGCCAACTTGCGTCTTCCAAGTGCAATCAGTGGCTCAATCAGTGTTGTGGGAGGATTAATTATTGGTGATGCTGCCATTAAAGCAGGTGTCACAAGCCCTTCGATGATTGTTGTGATTGCCATTTCAAGTATTGCTGCTTTTACACTGGTCAATCAATCCTTTGTAACGGCTATGAGTATTTTTCGATTAATCATTATTATTGCTTCTGCGTTTTTTGGTTTATTTGGTTTCTTTATTTCAGTCTTTTTCATACTGCTATATACGGCTAATATGCAAGTCTTGGGAGTGCCCTATATAAACTTTAGTGCAGACTTCGAAAAGGGCAGTCTTCGAAAATCATTATTGCGCCCCTCTCCAAAGGGCTATACGAAACGACCTTCGTTTTTAAAGCCACAGGATCAAACACGTACTTCGGATAAGAAGAAGCAAATGTAGGAGAAGATCAGGTATTGTCGGTACCTGATCTTTTTTGTGACCTTTGCTTTAGTGGCCTTTTCCATTTTCCATTTAAATAGGAAATGAGACATAAAACGCTATTACTTACCTTTTTAGTTTACTTTCTTGTCAAGGATTATTAAACTATTGGTTACGGTGTGTAATTTTAGGAATGAATAAAATAAAAATTGATTTTGTGTTTTAATTTATGTAGGATAGACAAGCAATGTTTGCTTTACAAACAAAAAATAGAGTTAATTATAATATAATAATATTCTAGAATATTTATAGATGAGGAAGTACCGTTTTTTATGAAAAATAGAAAAATAAAACTAATATTAATTCTATCAACGATTTTATTATGTTTGTTTACAAGTTTAAACATCTTTACATCCTATGTAAAAATAAAAAAGACCGTTGAAGAGTCGATTGCCAATCAAAGTTTAGAGGCAGCCCATTCTATTGCTGCATCCATTGATACGGATGCATATCAGCAATTTTTGAATAATCCACAGGAAAATGATTATTATTGGAAAGTAAGAAATTATTTAAATGATGCAAGAATAAAATTAGGGGCACTGTTTGTTTATACCTTAAAGGTGGACAATCCTGAAGTATCAATAGCCATGATTACGGGGATGCCAAAAGAAATGAAAGAGGGCTTTGGAATTGGGGTGATTTGTACTGTTCCTGCAAAGCAAGTTAAAAAAGCCTATAACGGTGAAACCTATGTCACAGAGGTAATTCATGATTCTGTACATGGGTCTTATTTGTCGGTTGGTGCACCCATCAAAGATGACAATGGGAAAATTATCGGGTATTTAGGCATTGACATCAGTGCAGATACGCTAAATGGTATTAAGGGTAAAGTCATTGAAGACAACTTATTTAATTTTATTTTTAATGGTGTGCTTATTTTAATTGTCATCGGTTCTTTTTTATTTTTACAAAGATGGTATCAAAAAGAGGTAGCGAAGGAAGTTGGAGCTACAGAGGACACGTACCTAGCAGAAATCAAAACATTGATTACCTCGGTGTCGTCCCTTCGTCATGATTTTACGAATCATATTCAAGTGTTACATGGTTTATTACAATTAGAAAAAACAGATCAGGCTAAACAATATTTATCCTCACTATCCAAAGAAGTGCAAGCGATTAAATCATTAAAATTAAATATTGATCATCCAGGTTTATCCATATTATTGCAAACGAAGAAATTAACGGCTCAAAATCATAATATCGATATGGATTTTACTATTTCTCAAGATGACTTTAATAAGATTAAAACGACAGATTTAATCAAGATTCTATCTAATTTAATTGATAACGCGATTGATGCTGCTGTTGAATTACCTGAGGAACAACGTAAAATTAAAATTTGCTGTTCAGCAGATGAGGCACAGTATGAATTTAAAATTACTAATACAGGGCCAAATATTGCGAATTCTGATCAAATATTTAAGCAAGGATTTTCAACGAAAAAACATGAGAATGGTAGATTAAGAGGCCAAGGCTTATTTATTGTGAAAGAAATTGTTGCTAAATATAATGGTCATATTTCAATTGATTCATCAAAACATTTAGAAACGACTGCCATTGTCCATCTTCCAATAAAATAATAGAAAAAGCTTTCTACAAGAAATGGTAGGGAGCTTTTTTCTATGTATAGGACATACATTACAAAGTAGAAAGTGATATGATGAAGGAGATGAAGAAAATGGAAAAGGCTCTCCTGGCGTTATTGAGAAAGGGTGGGCTCACTTTATATGCAAGGCATGGGACTGCAACTGTCGGTGTCGATCAAGCCTATGGCACATTGCACAGTTGTCGAAATCAACGGAATTTGTCCGATCATGGTCGTAGAGAGGCTATGTATTATGGTCAAATGCTACGCTATTGGCAAATTCCCATCCTTTCCACCATTACTACTAGCCCTTTCTGTCGGACGATTGAAACAGCTCGCCTGGCATTTCCAACTGACAATGTGCAAATTGACCCCTTTTTGTTTGAAATCTTTATGTTAGGTGGCAATCTTGCTAGTGTTGAGCAAACTCGCATATTAACGACTTTTACATCAATGTTGGAAATCATACCACCACAGGGCATGAATAGAGTAATCATTGGTCATAGCTTTCCAAGAGATGTGGGGCTTGGTGTCATTTCGAATATGGGGACGGTTGTCATAAAACCGAGGGGTCTAGGACAAGGTTATGAGATTGTCAGAAAACTAACCTTAGAAAATTTAGCAACATTAGATTCCATTTGAAAAGAGGGGAAATATGAAGATTAAAACAGTTGCACAATGTACATTAGAGGAAATATTGAAAGCATGGAACAAAGGCTTTGAAGGCTATTTTGTTGAAATCAATATGACAGCAGAAATGTTTTTACAGCGACTAGTGGGCGAGGGGCTATCTCCTGAGCATTCCATCGTCGTTTTCGACCAAAATGAACCGATTGCCATTGTTATGAATGGCTTTCGTACCATCGATGGCAAAAAAATTGCTTGGAATGGGGGGACAGGTATTTCCCCAGCGTATCGTGGTAAGGGAGTCTCGCGCCTATTAATGGAGGAAACCTTAGCCATCTATAAACAGGAAAACGTAGAAATGGGTACGCTGGAAGCGATTAAGGAAAACCAGATAGCCATTGCTTTATATGAAAAATATGGCTATGTAATTGCTCATCACTTACTATTTTTAAGTGGCGAGTATGCAGCAAAAGCAGAATCTACAGCCACTCTTCATATAGCAACCATTCGTCCTGAACAGCTAGCACATCTATCTTTTTATCAGGAAGATGTTCCTTGGCAGTGTAGCTGGCAGAGTGTGAAGCAGGGAGAAGCCAAGGTGTTTTATAACGATAACAAGGAAGCACTGGGCTATATGCTATACAAAACCGTGTGGAATAAACATGGTGAGGTGGAGCGTATTCTACTTTACCAATTGGTAATACTTGAAGAAAGTAATGTAGATTTACTTCCACAGTTTTTAGCAAGTATTACAACAGATAAAGTCCATTTGACGACAGTGAACTTCTTAGCAAGCAACCCAGCAACGAACTATTTATTAAAGCATGGACTTAAGATGACGACAGAGCAGGTACAGATGTTAAAGCGATTTTAAGTGGGTTGTCCTTTACGTTGCTGTAACGGTTTTATTATCAGGTATTAGCTTTGACGCTGTCCAGCTACTTAAAATTATTGTTTATGACTGTAGGTGGATTGACGATATACTTATTAAATAAAAAATTGATTTATCCAAATAAAATGAGCGAGCTTCCGATTAAAGAGAGGCTCGCTTTTCTACTATTAATCAACGGTTACAGCTAGTTCTTTAACAATGAATGATGGTGAACCATGACCGCTTGGTAAAAAATAAAGATCGGAGCTAATGGCTTCTATATCTTTAAGTAAGCTAAAGAAATTACCCGCAATGGTCATTTGCTTCACGGGTGAGGCAATTTTGCCATCTTGAATATGGAATCCTTGTGCAGCAACAGAGAAGTCACCTGAAATACTATTTGTACCAGAATGAAGCCCTGATAAATTGGTTACGAGTATTCCTTCTGATAAAGAGGCGATTAATGTGTCCTGTGTATCTTGGCTAGGTGCAATATAAATGTTTTGAGGAGCAATGGACAGCGCCTCTTTATAGGATTCTCTTTTTGCATGGCCTGTTGTTTCACAGCCATCTTTAGTAGCTGTTTTCCGATTATGCAAAAGGGTTTGTAATGTCCCATCAGCAATAATGGCTTGATGTTTTGTCGCAACGCCTTCACCATCAAAGTTCCCACCAGATAGCGCATCTGGATGATAAGGAGCAGTGAGAAGTGTGACCCCTTCAGAGGCGACTCGCTGCCCCACCTTTCCTTTTAACAATGACTGATTCTTTTGTGCATTTTCGGCAGAAAAAATAGGCATAAAGGTACTAAGTAGTGCAGCTGCCGCATCATGACGAAGAAGGATAGGGTATTTGCTAGAAGGGATGGACTGTTCACCTAAGTTGGCAAGTGCCTCCTCAGCAACTTTCTTGGCAATAGCATTTACATCAAGTGCATGGAAATCTCTCGTTGTTTTTAAATATTCACCTGATTTTAACTCGTCTCCTTCTTTGACCACAGTTGAAAGATAGAGGATTAAGCCATTTTCCTTATGTGATAAAGATAAGTTTTTACTATTCGCTAAAGTCCGCTCCGTTGAATAGTATTGGAGTATACAATAATCGAGCGTAACAATGCGAGGATCATATGCTCGTATCTTCTGTTCTATGGCACGTAGGATATCGATTTTTTCAGGAATACTAACTGCTGCTAACGATTCATTGTAAAAAGAGTGCTCAGCATATTCCGGGCTGCCTTCAAAAATGGAGAGGTCTTCATATTCATCTAGTACATCTGCGTTGGCTTTTACATGGTCAATTAAAAAAGAGATGGAATCATCATCTACTTTTTCCGTATAAGCATAGCCCATCTTGCCTTTATAGAGACCTCGAAGACTAAGACCTCCATCCTCAGATGTTTCGTAGCTATCTAATTCACCCTCATACAGTGTACATTGGAAAGAAGTTTTCTGTTCATAATAGACTTCTGCTTCCGTTAGTCCAGCCAGTGCTGCTTGTTGTAAAAGTTTATTTTGGAACTGTGTGATACTCATAGTTTATTCCCCCTTTGTTCCACCAACAGTTATTTCACTTACGCGAATCATCGGCTGTCCGACATTGACAGGAAGGCTACCACTAAGTGATCCACACATGCCTGCTCCATGAGCGAGATTATTCCCAACTTGATCCACTAACTGCAATGTCTTGGCTCCATTGCCAATGAGCGTGGCGCCACGCACAGGACGATCTATTTTGCCATCTTTGACGATATAGGCTTCCATCACCGCAAAATTATAATCACCAGTGGTAGGGGAAACTTGTCCTCCACCCATATATTTTGCATAAATGCCATACTCCGTAGAGGCAATTATATCTGCTGGGGTAGATGTTCCCGGTGCGATGTAAGTATTGGTCATACGTGAGGTCGGATTAAATCGATAAGATTGGCGACGTGAAGAGCCTGTTGGCTGAGCATTCATGCGTCGAGCATTAAACTTATCAATTAAGTAGCCCTTTAATATGCCATTTTCAATTAAAATATTTCTTCTTGTTTTTTCTCCTTCATCATCAATGTTTAGCGAACCCCATTCATTCGGAAGTGTGCCATCATCAATATATGTAACGATTTCAGGAGCCACTCTTTCACCAATACGATTGGCAAAGACAGAATTGTTTTTAGCAACAGCCGTAGCTTCTAAGCCATGACCGCAAGCTTCATGGAAAATGACACCACCAAATTCGTTATCAATAATGACAGGGAATTTACCACTTGGACATTCATCTGCATGAAGCATCGTCACAGCAATACGTGCAGCCTCTCCTGCATAGTGGTTTAGATCTAGTTGCTCAATAAATTCAAAGCCTGCATGTGCACCAGGTCCATAAAAGCCTGTTTGGATTTCGTTGCCTTCTGTGGCAGTCGCTTGTATGCTGAGTCTACTGTGAACACGTGTATCCTCTACAAATTTGCCTTCAGAATTAGCAATTAGTATGTTTTGTTGTTCGTCTAAATAGCGAACCCTTGCTTGGCTAATACGAGAATCATAATTTCGTGCTATGGAGTCTGCTTGACGCATAATAGCTATTTTACTTGCGTGCTCCACTGTATTGGGCATACGGAGGATTTGATGAATAGGTGGGATGATTTCCTTATGAAGTGGGTGAATGGTACCCGATGCGTCACCTTTAATCGCTAATGCTGCTCTTTTGGCTGCTGCAAGTAAACCTTCCTCTGAAAAGTCATTGGTATAGGTATAAATACTTTGAAATCCTGAAAAAATCCGGATGCCGATACCGAAATCACGGCCAGCTATACTTTGTTCAATTTTTCCACTTTGTAATAGGAATTCATTGGTGTACTTATCTTCAATGAAGATTTCAGAAAAATCACCGCCTGTTACAAGAGCCGCTTCAAGCACATTTTCTATAATCGATTGTTTAAGCATGTATCTTCCTCCTTTTCTTGATTATACCAAATTATTAAAAAATTCTGTATTATGCTATTTTCCTAAATAACTGATGAAAATAACCACACAAATGTATGTATATTGCTAATAAAATTTTTTATGACATATTTTTTGTACATTTTCACCAAACTAATGGAAAGGTAGAGGAAGGTGAAGAGATGCAACAACCATTTGATGTGGGAGATATTGTTTATATTTTTTACCGCAATCCACATATTCAAGATGTAACGAATATACAGGAAGCGGCAGTGGTACATCATCCAGAGCAACCAGAGGAGCTAGCGCTATTTTTATTTGAAACATATTATCCAATCACAAATGACATGTTAATTTTTGCAAGTGAGATGGCGGCTGAACAAGCTTATCATCAGTATTTTCATTAAGGGAGGACTCACATGATGAAGCCATTTACCCCTCAGCTTGTTTATTTTGAGCCTGATGCTCTTCATTATCCACTAGGTCAGGAGCTAAAAGCGAAGTTTGAGCAGATGGGGATTGAAATTCGCTATACAACTTCGCACAATCAAGTGAGAAATCTTCCTGGTGACAATGATTTTCAAAAGTATCGGGTAGCCAAATCGACATTAGTAGTGGGCATTCGAAAAACATTAAAGTTTGATACATCTAAGCCCTCAGCTGAATATGCCATTCCATTTGCCACAGGCTGTATGGGGCATTGTCATTATTGCTATTTACAAACAACAATGGGCAGTAAACCTTATATTCGGACGTATGTCAATGTCGATGAAATTCTAGAACAAGCTGATCACTATATGGCTGAACGAGCTCCTGACATCACACGCTTTGAGGCATCCTGTACCTCTGATATTGTAGGAATCGATCATCTAACACATACCTTGAAACGAGCCATTGAGCATTTTGGACAAAGTGAGCTAGGCCAATTACGATTTGTGACGAAATTCCATCATGTGGATCATCTATTGGATGCCAAGCATAATGGGCGGACAAGGTTTCGTTTTAGTGTCAATGCCGATTATGTGATTAAACATTTTGAGCCAGGTACCTCTCCGTTAGCGAAGCGTATTGAAGCAGCGGGGAAAGTGGCAAGAGCTGGCTATCCACTTGGCTTTATTGTGGCCCCAATTTATCTTCATGATGGCTGGCAGGAGGGCTATTACCATATGTTTGAGCGATTGGATGCTGAATTGCCAAAGGATGTGCGAGATGACATCACCTTTGAGTTTATTCAGCATCGCTTTACAAAGCCAGCCAAACGTGTGATAGAAAAAAATTACCCGATGACGAAGCTAGAGCTTGATGAGACGGTGAGACGATATAAATGGGGCAAATATGGGATTGGTAAATATATTTATCAAAAAGAAGAAGAGGAAGACATTAAGGAGCATCTGTATGGCTATATGCAGAAATTTTTTCCTCAAGCGAAATTAGAATATTTCACATGACAAGTAGAGAGAGAACAGCTTGTTTTCTCTCTAAAAATATAGCGGCGATCGATTAAATCGTTTGGCAAATCTGACAGTGAAAAATATTGCATTGTTTCTGATTCAGTGTAATCAATCACTATATTACCGAGCTCATTTCTTGGACTGCTGTCACTGCGTATAATTCGTCCCCATTTGATACTTTAAGGTAACAATCTGGACCAGAAAAAACACCTAGTAACTGTGTATCCTCAAAGCTCTCGTCTAATTTAGGAAGTCCCTCATATCTTTTTTGTAGTAATAGTTCGTTTGATGGATTAAGCATGATGACCACCTAACCAGGTAAAATGATTGGCTGCTGTCCTACATACTGTCTTAGAAATTTATAGTATTCCATCATGTTCGAAACTATTGGCTTTGTATAATCCGAAAGTCAATGGTAACGCTAACAGAGATCGTCGTGAAGAAGGGGAGAATACATGGATGGATTCATTTCAACTAAATTGTTGGTCAGAACATGGGGAATTAAAAGTGGTGATGCTTTGTGCACCATCAATCGTAGATGTAACCAATTTAACAATTGCAGAGCAGGTTGGTTGGAGTGCTACTGTTAACCATCAGAAGGCAATGGAGAACTTCATGGCATTCAAGACAACATTAGAAAACGCTGGGGTACATGTACTTGATTATGCAAAGGAACTAGCCCATGATCAGCAGCTATTAAGTGAACGGCTGCTCAATCGTTATTTTGTACGCGACCTCGCCTGTGTCATTGGTAATCGACTTTTACTTGGAAAGGCAGGCAGTTCACTTAGAAGACCAGAGTATCCTTTTGCTCATTCACTTTTAGAGAAATGGTTTCCACAGCAATGGATAGCAACATCACAACCACTTCATTCATTCGAGTGCGGAGATTTGTTAATTTTAAATAAAGATGCTGTGCTCATTAATCTTGGGATGAGAACAACATTAGAGGCTATCAAAAGCTTGAAGGAAAGCATTTTTCAAGAGGGCTTTTCAGAAATTGCTGTGATTGATTTACCAAAAAGTAATGATACGCTGCATTTAGATATGAATTGTAATGTAGCGAACGCTAATCTGGTAGTAGCTAAAAGCTTTGTACGCCATTTTCCTGTGCAGGTGTTGACAGCACAAAGCAGTCGTTTTGACATGGTAGAGCCATTTTTACAGCGCCATGGTTTTGATGTTTACTGGCTTGACACGTATAAGACCATTCCAGACATTAACTTCATTAACCTGAATCCAGAAACACTGTTGATAAGCAAGCAGGCAACGCAACAACAATTATTGGCGCATCCACTGCTAAAGAAAAAGAACTTGCTTGAAGTCGATGTCACAGAGCTTGAAAAAGGCGGCGGTGGCATTCGCTGTATGACATTGCCGTTGGTAAGAACGTAACGAAGGGCTGATAAAAATGACTTCAAAATCAACTAAAGGAAGTATGGCATGGTGGCAGCTTTCGCTTCTTGGTATCGGTTGTACACTGGGAACTGGCTTTTTTCTTGGGACAAGTATGGCCATTCATAAAAGTGGGCCTGCGGTATTAATTCCTTTTTTATTAGCGGCCATTTGTACGTATATAGTGTATGATGCACTTGTTAAAATGTCTGTGGAAAACCCAGATAAAGGCTCATTTCGTACCTATGCCAAGCAAGCCTTTGGACGCTGGGCAGGCTTTAGTAATGGCTGGGTTTACTTGATTTCTGAGTTATTGATTATGGGAAGCCAGCTGATAGCACTTGGTATTTTTACGAAGTTTTGGTTTCCAGCGCTGCCACTCTGGATTGCTGCATCAATTTATGCTGCTATCGGTTTAGTCGTCATTCTCACAGGCATGAAGGGCTTTGAAAATTTTCAAAATATCTTCGGCGCACTAAAAGCAGCGGCCATCATTATGTTCATTATCGTAGCGGTGATCATCATCATGAAAGGCACACCATCCGCTACATTGGCTTCACTTCAAGCTAATTATGAAGTATTTTTCTCGCAAGGAATAAAAGGCATTTGGCTCGGCTTGCTTTATGCCTTTTATGCATACGGAGGAATTGAAGTGATGGGTTTAATGGTCATCGATTTGAAAAATCCAAAGGAAGCACCAAAAGCAGGGAGAATAATGCTGTTTGTGATTACGATTATTTTTATCGTGGCTATAGCCCTTGCATTGTTACTCGTTTCGTGGAAAGACTTTTCAATCAATGAAAGTCCTTTTATTACAGCGCTTCAAAATTATCATATCCCCTTTGTGGCAGATATTTTTAATGGTGTGTTAATCATTGCTGGTTTTTCAACAATGGTGGCGTCGCTCTATGCAGTCATTACCATTCTCACTACACTTGCTGAGGACCATGATGCACCGGCAATACTCGCAAAGAAAGGAAAAATGAAAGTTCCCTTTCCAGCCTTGTTATTTTTAACGGGTGGGCTAGTGATCACGATTGTGATTGGTTTTTTGATGCCAGAAAAAATCTTTGAATATTTGATCACGGCAGCGGGTTTAATGTTGATCTATAATTGGCTTTTTATTTTAGTAACATATTGGAAGCTTATGGAGTTAACGAAGTGGGGGCATGTAAAGAATGGTATAGGGATGTTGCTCATTGCTGTGACGGTATCTGGGACTTTAGGCGAAAAAACAAGCAGACTCGGTTTTTGCGTGAGCCTGCTCTTTATTGTCTTAATCGGTGTGGCGACCTGGATCGTTGTGAAAAGGCAAAAAAACATGGTGTAATGAACCATTTTCCTGTGACATCCGTAAAAAAGGACACTTGGATGGACTATGGTTATCATCACTTAAAAAATACTGCTTCCATTCATAGCTATCCTCTTGCCCGTACCATTTTAAATCTGGATGCCCTGGAACCGTGTCATAGTCTGCAATCCGCTGACGGATGAGCTTTTTGATTTTTCGTCCAAAGGCAGTCGAGTCGTTAATATCATCAAATATCCAACGTGGTTGAATAGCCATCAATAAAGTGGAAAAATGACGACTCTTTCGCAATTTATGGGCTGGTGTTGCACAAGAAATAAAATAGGGCTCTCCATGAAAGCAAAATTCCCATTCATGGTGGGTTGGTTCCATTGGTATTCCCTCAGGCCAATCCATCTCATCCATATTGGTTAAATTGTTTAAGATGGACCAAAATAACTGCTGATAATCTGCCACCTCAAAGCTATCTCGCATATCATGAGGGGTATGAAAGAACACAGTGAGTGTTGTATACTTCCCGAAAGTTCGTGACGCTTTCGTATAGTCCTTTAAGCATTGTGCCAACATCTTAATCGATTGCTCCTCCCGTGGATCCCCGACAAAACTATAGCGCAAATGGTTTGATAAAAAGCCCATTCTTGCTGGTATACACGGAAACGTATTCGCTTCGTCTGCAATCGTGGCAGCAAAATCAGTATAGGCTGACTGTTGCCATAATGGAAGTGTTTCAAACTGTTCCTCGATCCACTCCCTATCAAACACTACTACTTCCACTTGAGACTCCTCCTTCTACTCACCTTTATACTATTAAAGAAAAGACAAAGTGGTTACGAATCTAAGGTGAGTGACACGGGTATTCTGATAAAGTTTTTTATGCTTCATTTCACGTTATGGATAACCAAAAGATAAATAACTCGATTAAAGAGAATAAGCGGTTTAAGTTAAGAAGTGATCACTTTAAGTCAGGAGATGAGCGGTTTTGAATCAAGAGTGATCGCTTTGAAATAAGGCAAGAGCGCTTTGGAGGCTAGAATGATCACTTCGAACTAAGGTGAGAGCGGCTTAGAAGTAAAAGTGATCACTTCAAGCCAGGAAAAGAGCGGCTGTGAACCAAAAGAGAGCGCTTCGAACCAATGGATGAGCGGTTTAGAAGTAAAAGTGATCACTTCAAACCAAAGAAAGAGCGGTTGTGAACCAAAGAGAGCGCTTCGAGCCAAGAAAAGAGCGGCTGTGAACCAAAAGAGAGCGCTTCGAACCAAAGAAAGAGCGGTTATGAACCAAAAGTGATCACTTCAAACCAAAGAAAGAGCGGTTGTGAACCAAAAGAGAGAGCTTCGAACCAAGGCAAGAGCGGTTTGTGAACCAAAAGAGAGCGCTTCGAACCAAGGCAAGAGCGGTTGTGAACCAAAAGAGAGCGGCTTCGAACTAGGGAGAGAGCGGTTAGAAGTAAAAGAGAGCGCTTCGAACTAGGGAGAGAGCGGCTTAGAAGTAAAAGAGAGCGCTTTGAGCCAGGAAAAGAGCGGCTGTGAACCAAAAGAGAGCGCTTCGAACCAAGGAAAGAGCGGCTTTGAATCAGAAGTGAGGCCTTCGAACCAAAGAATGATCGGTTTAGAAGTAATAATGATCACTTCTGGCCAAAGAAAGAGCGGTAGCGGTTCAAAAGTGATCACTTCGAGCCAAGGAAAGAGCGGCTTTGAATCAAATGAGATCACTTCAAGCCAAGGAAAGAGCGGCTTTGAATAAAAAGCCATCACCACACTCCCAAAGCAGCATGGTCTCAGCCTTTTTGTTGAAAAACCTTTTCCTCTAGAATGGTTAGAGCATGCTGGATGTCCTTTAGATCATCCTGTGTTGCGTGTTGAATAAGCTGTAAAAAGCGTTCTTCGATACAGGTGAATGCCTCCTCCATCATTTTTTCGCCTTCTTTGGACAAGCGGACATACTGCTTTCTTCGGTCGGCTGTGTCGCTAAATTTTTCGATTAGCTGTCGTTCCTGCAATTTCCGTAATTCACGGCTTGTATTAGGTAAGGACATGTGTTGACAATCACTGATTTCGGTTGGTGTGACAGGTTGGCTTACTTTAATATATTCAAGAATTTTATATTGTAGCGGTGTGATATTCGCAGCGGTAACATTTTGTGTGAGATCATGTGTCACTTGATGGATGGTGGCTGTAAATGATACAAACTGATGAAATAAAGCGCTTTTATTCAATGGGATCACCTCTTACTGTCAAGATAACAAATAACTTGTCTTAAAACAATTATCATTTGACAACTAAATTTAGATGAATTATTATTTTGTTGTCAAATGATAAGTAATGAGGAGGCACACAATGAAAACGTTAATTGTTTATACATACCCAAACCATAAAAGTTTAAATTATGCTTTTTTACAAGAGGTGATAAAGGGGTGTCGTGAAAATCCTGACATCGAGGAGATTCAAATACTAGATTTATATGAAGAAGAGTTCGATCCTCGCTTAATTTTTCATGAGCATAAGCGACGTCGTGATATGTATCAGGATCCGAAAATGGAAAAATACCGCCAACAGCTCTCTTGGGCAGATCAAATTGTATTTGTTTATCCGATCTGGTGGGGGAGACCGCCAGCCATGCTGTTAGGGTATATTGACCAATTATTTGCGGCAAACTTTGCTTATCGCGATACAAAGGGGTTATTTCCAGAGGGTCTTTTAAAAGGGAAATCTGTTGTCTGTGTGTCTACGATGAAGGGGCCAACCAATTATCCATTCCTATGGTTGAACAATGCACATAAAATTTTGATGAAGAGAGCGTTGTTTAAGTTTGTTGGAATGAAAAAAGTGAAGTTTTTTGAGTTTGGTAATATGGAAAGCAAAAAAGGGAAACAACAGCAAAAACTAAATAAAGTCTATCAATATTTTAGAAAAGTAGCTTACTAGAAAAAATAACTCGTGCAGACGATTTTTAGTCGTTTGCACGAGTTGGCGTACTGTCGATAGGCACCGTAATCAAAAATCTTGTAAATTCAGCTAGCTTGCTTTCTACAGCAATAGTTCCGTGATGCATATCGATAATTTTTTTGACAATGGCTAGCCCTAATCCGCTACCGCCATTTCCAACGGTTCGTGATTGATCAGCCTTATAAAATCTTTCAAAAATATGCTTTTGTTGTTCTTCCGTTAAGCCAATACCAGTATCCTGAACCATCACCGTTATCGTATCTAATTGCTTCTTCATAGTCAGGGTGATGGTTCCTTTGGCGGGCGTAAACTTAATGCTATTTGTCAGCAAGTTCATCCATACTTGATTCATTAAATCCTCATCTGCTGTGATGCTCATGCCATCAAGATCGAGATCAAAGTCGATCTGTTTGGCTATCCAATTCGGTTCAAGTGCCAGTACAACATTGCGTAATTGTTTATCGAGTCGATAATTTATAGGCTCAAATGGATGATGCTGCGATTCTAAGGATGTTAGCTTGAGTAAATTGTCGCTAATCTTGGATAAACGATTACTTTCCAATTCAATTATATCTAAATAATGCTGACGCTTTTCTTCAGGTAGATTGATATTTTTCAGTGCCTTTGCAAAGCCATTAATAGACGTTAACGGTGACTGAATTTCATGAGAGACATTGGAAATGAATTCTTGACGCATTCTTTCCAGTTCACCTAATTCAACGGCCATATGATTAATACCATGAATCAATTGCCCAAATTGATCTTCTTCATCTGCTTTCAAATCCAACTGGACATCAAAATCACCTTTTGCCATGCGGCTTAATGCATCGACAATGGTATCCCAGTAGTTGCGTTGTCGATTTAGTCCAATTAAAAAGATAATAGCCGCTGAACAGGCGAAGAGCACAAACACGCCAATTACTGTTGCTAATTGTAGCCAAAATCCATGAGGTTCTGTCCCTAATCGACCATACAGCCATGTCGTTACGTGATAGGAAATAAAAGCAAAAACAGTATTGGCAATAAGAAACAAACAAAAGACCATGGCTAATCTTAAAAGGAATCTTCGTTTTCTCATGAAGCTAGTTCCAAGCGGTAGCCGAGCCCACGAATGGTACGAATGACAAAGCCACTCGTCTCCTGTGGGAAGCGCTCGCGAATTCTTTTGATATGGACATCAACTGTTCGTTCATCTCCCTCATAGTCGTAGCCCCAAATTTCTTCGATTAACTGTTCGCGGGAAAAGGTTTTGCCAACATAGCTTGCAAATGTAAATAATAGCTCGAATTCCTTTAAACGAAGTAGAATCGCCTCGCCGTTCATCTCCACTTCATGTGTGTGGCGATTCAGTTTGACGTTACCAGCCTCTACAACTTGAGAAAGGGAGATACGGTATCTTTTTAAGATTGACTTAACACGTACAATTAGCTCGGCAGGCTCAAATGGCTTCACGAGATAATCATCCGTCCCTAAATGAAAGCCTTTGATTTTTTGGGAGGTTTCTCCTTTAGCTGTGAGCATAAGGATTGGTAGATCTGTATTGAATGAACGTATTTCCTCACATAATGCCCAGCCATCCATGTTGGGCATCATAATGTCCATCACGACCATATCGACTTTTTCAGTGTCTAATTTGGACAGTGCATCAACACCATCGATAGCCTCAATCACCTCTAAGCCCTCATTTTGCAGAAACACTTTTACCAATTCTCGAATATGTGCATCATCATCCACCACTAATAGTTTTGTCATTTCAACAAACCCCTTTATTCAACGTCTTTAATGCGTAATTGCTGTATGGCAAACTCACGATACATAGCATGTGTTTCAAAGAGTGTTTCGTGTGTGCCACAGCCAGTAATATGCCCTTTCTCAATAAATAAAATTTGATCGGCATCTACCACTGTCGATAAACGGTGCGCAATGACTAATGTTGTGCGCCCTTGCATTAAGTTGTCTAATGCTTTTTGTACATAAATTTCTGATTTACTATCTAAGCTCGATGTGGCTTCATCCAGCATTAATATTTGCGGATTACGTAACAGCGCCCTTGCAATAGAGATACGCTGACGTTGTCCACCTGAAAGCTTGATGCCTCGTTCTCCAACTTCAGTGTCAAACTTGTCTGGAAGCTCATTAATAAATTGATCTGCATAGGCCATTTTAGCCACTTTTTCTAGTTCATCATCTTGCACTTCACGGTCAATACCATAGCAAATATTTTCTCGAATCGTACCTGATAGCAGGGCACTTTCCTGCGCCACATAGCCGATTTGACTACGCCAAGAGTGGAGTGAGAAAGTTTCGATTGGTGTATCTCCTAGTGTGATACTGCCGTTCGTAGGCTGATAGTATCGTTCTAGCAAAGAAAATGTGGTTGTTTTACCGCCACCACTTGGTCCTACGATGGCTGTTACTTTGCCTGGCTCAATTGTGAAGTTAATATCGGATAAAATAGGCTCTTCACCATAAGAAAAATCAACATTTTTAACATTAATGGGTTGGTCTACTTTTTCTACAGTTAAGCCTTCTTCAATATGTTCTTCCTCATATTCAAGTAATGCACTAATTCGTTCTGTAGCCCCCATTGCTTTTTGCAGTTGGGTAAAGAACATCGTCAATTGTGTCATCGGCATAATGATTTGGATTAAATATAAAATAAATGCTACCATATCGCCAGCCGTCAGCTCTCCAGAGGAAACACGGACACCACCATAGCCAATAATAGCTACAAGCACTGACATTAAAACAAATGAAATAAGCGGTGAAATCAGTGCGTGGATTTTCGCTTCTTTTAAGCCGAATGTAAAGAGATTTGTAATGCCTTTTTTTCCACGCTCATATTCAATTTGCTCAGCATTCGAGGCCTTTACTAGGCGTGTTTCAGGTAATACTTGATTTAATACAGACGTAAACTTCGCTGTTTCATCTTGCATCCCTTTTGAAATCACAAACATGCGTCTACCTAGCAGCATTAAAATCACCATTGCCAGTGGTACGGCAATCAGCATGACTAACGTCATTTTCCAATCTAAAAATAGAAGAATGATGATAGAACCTATAATGGAAATAACGCCAGATAAACAGTTTGCTAAATGCTCTGTTATAAGCTCTTTCACAACCCCTGTGTCATTCGTAACACGGCTCAATGTTTCGCCTGTATCATGTTCATCATAATAGGGGATTGGTAAATGCAACAGCTTTCGCCATAATTGATCGCGTAATTTTGCCACAACATGATGCCCAACGCGATTTAAATAATAGATGGATAATCCACTAGCAATAGCCTGTGCGATAAAGGCAATCCCCAATACAATGATTTGCCAATAATTAAGTGATTCTAACGAAAAGCCATCCACTAATTGTTTTGTAAATAATGGAACAATAAATCCTACCCCCGTCGTTGCTAAACTCATCACTAAAGCGATGACAAGTAGCCAAATCGGTGGTTCAGCTCGTTTTACTAATTGTATAAAACGGCGCCAATCTTTTTGTTTTGTTGTATCTTTTGATGTCTCTTGCAAAGAAATAAGCCTCCTTCATTGTCCGAAAACAATGTATTTCGTTTCTATGGCTTTACTATAGCATGCGTTTATGAACTGAATATGAAATGAATGGTCATCAAAAAAGGTGATGCGATCACCACCTTTTGATGCTAGTCTGCGAATTCATCGTGGTATAAAGACTTACCAAGCAAGCGATAGATTCTCAAGGCTAGTTGGATTTGTAAGAGTTCCTCATAGCTTTTTAAATCGGTTTTTAAAATTTCTTTAATTTTTTCGATTCGATAAATTAATGTGTTGCGATGGATAAACATTTCCTTGGCTGTTTCACTTATATTCATATGATTAATAAAGTAATTTTCTAATGTAATTAGGTAGCTTGTCCCATGTAAAAGATCGTGCTCAAAGACAGTGCCCAAGCTTTCTAAGAAAAAGTCCTTGAGCTGCACTTCGTTAATATTCGAATCTAAAAAATGATAGATGGAGTGATCCGCAAAATGAGCTACAGCTCCACGTTCTTCGAAGCGATGCATAAGACGTAGTGCTTCATGTGCCTCTGCAAAGCTTTTATGAACAAATCGAATATGTTTATATTCTTTGCCAATTCCAATTAAGAAGGAGGTTTGGGTATGTTGCTGTACTAATAGTTGGAGAATGTTTTCTGCGTAGTGCTTTGTTTCATTGATTGTGAAATCTTGTTTGCCGTCCTGCTGTCCAACTAAAATGATGATTTGGTTGTTGCGATATAGGCACGTAATTTCTCCATTGATCGTACTAGAATGCTCATAAATTAAGTTCATACATTTTTTTGCAATATTATCGGACTCGTATTTTCGAGAAATTAAATCATGCTGGTTTTGAAGGTTTTCATGGCTAATAGAGATGACGATGCAATAATATTTATGGTTGATCTTTAAGCCGTGGAGATCACAGAGTGTTTGTAGCGTTTCAATCGAAGTGATTTTTCCAGTCAATAAATCATCAAAAAACTCCTGTTTAATTTTTAAACGTACACCCTCAATTTCCTTCTGTTTAATCCTTTCTAATGCCACGATTGTGGAGGCTTGCTCTAAAACGATGTAATCAAACTCATTCAAATCACGTACAGTTTGCCAAATGACAATATAGCCATAAATATAATTGGCAACTGCGACAGGGAGTATTCTACATTTCACTGCGATATCTTCTAATTGATAGATTCGTGTAATGGATTTTTGCATTTCATTGAGATCATTCGGGATAGTATCAATAAAATCCTTTGAAAACGTTGGACGATTCTTCTTTAGGTTGATCCCATAGGCAAGTGGCACTGGATTGGTATCAAGATCTGTATAATGCAGTAAATTCCAGTCATTATCTAAAAAGATAATTGGGTTATTAATTGTTTCGGCTAATTTTGAGGAAATGGATTCAATGCCTCCTCCTTCAAGTGCAACCTTAAATAGCGTATTGTGCATATCTAAAGATTTTCTATTTAATAGATCATAACCTCCTGATGCCTTTTCATTGATGATCGAGATGACCTTGGACAGGGTGTAATTATAAGGCAACTCTAATAACGGCAATCCATGTTGATTGGCAATATCGATCATGTTTTGAGGTGTTTTTTGTAAATAGCGCCTCATTTTGATGACGAGGCCAGCGCAATTGATTTTAGAGATTTCTTGGATGATTTTATTTTGTAATGCTTCATCGTCTTGGAAGATGTAGCCGGTTGTTAATAATAATTCATTCGGTGTCAGCCAATCAAATGCATCGGGATTTTCGATAATGTTTACAAGTGCGATTTCATTGTGAATGCCTTGTTCGCCAGCAACAATTTTAATTCCTTCAAGTGCCTTTATGTCTAATATATCTTTGATTGTTAGCAAATGATTTCACTCCTTTGCCATAATCTTATCACAAAACATTGTACATATTGCCTAAATCATCTACATTCTTTTTGGTTTTGCTAAACAATGATATCTACGGCATAAGAGAATAAAATAAAGCTTGTAAGACGGAAATGTGAAAATAATAACATTCTCGCGGTTCATTTCCATTTAGTTGAAATGAACAATAGGTCGGAAAAATGGAGGTATGAAATTGGTAGATATGAATGTGGTCTCAGAATTTTTAACTGCAGCTGAAGCAGGGGATATTAACGCTCTGAAAGGTTATTTACAACAAGGTGTGGATATTAATTCTCGAAATAAGCGTAAGCGTACAGCAATTTTACTTGCTGCGATGAATGATCAATTAGAAACAGTAAAATTTCTAATTCAGGAAGGAGCAGATATCGACCTTCAAGATCAAATTTGTTTAAACCCATTTTTGTATGGATGTATTAACGGAAAGTTAGAGCTTGTGAAAATGATGCTACAAGCAAACACAGATTTAGAGCGTTTAACACGCTTTGGCGGTGTCGGTATTCATCCAGCAAGTGAGAAGGGATTTGTAGAAGTAGTTCGTGAGCTTGCAACGACTACAGATATCAATGTCAACCATACAAATATTTGTGGCTGGACACCGTTGATTGAAGCCATCCTTCTAAATGATGGTGGAGAAAAGCAACAGGAAATTGTTCGTCTATTAGTTGAACATGGTGCAGATACACAGTTAGTGGATCAATACGGAGTGACGCCATTAGCGATGGCTAGAGAAAAGGGATTCACTGAAATTGAAAAAATTCTACTAGAAGCAGGGGCAAAATAGTAGTACTCCTACGACATAAAGAGGTGTACATATGATACGTGCCAAATCTGGTGATGATTATTTTCTTCAACAAATGGTGGCAACGGCGTTTACTGGAACGGTCCATAGTGTGTTTCAACATGCCTTAAATATTCAGAGCGATGGTAATGGTGAAATTTTCACACTTGCTACGAAGGCAATGGATCGTGCACCCAACACACTTGTCATTGATCTCGATACGTTCGATCACCTGGACATTCATCAATATGACAGAGTATTGGTTCGCCATAATCAACTTTTAATAGAAGAAAAATTACAAATAGCGATTCACACAGCCACTCGTTGGCAATGTCAGCTACCTATTTATCCATTAAATCGTACAAGTTTAAGAATGAATATGAGCAGTGTGAAACAATTCATTGATTTACAAGGCAAAGGCGGCGGCATAAAACGTAATGATTCACCCGTCAGTGAATTTGAAGCGGAGACATCGAGATTGTTACAGCAGCGTACCACTTTGCTTTATGAGGAAATATTGAATCAGCGTTTGGATCGCTTTCAGGCATATGCAGCTGATTTAGTCGGCTTGGGGCCAGGACTAACACCATCAGGGGATGATTTTTTAGTAGGCTTATTTGCTGTCATTCACTTAGAAAATAGTCCGTGTTCTATTTATAAACCTTTGTGTGAAAGCGTCATCAAAATGATTCAGCCTTTAACCAATGAGATTAGCTATACAACATTGAAGAAGGCAGCATATGGACAAGTAAGGGAGTCCATCTGTTCATTCATACACGCCATTTTATATGGCACAGAAGCGGAATCGATTGAGGCTCTGAGAAAGGTGCTTGCTATTGGCTCCTCCTCAGGAACAGATATTGCCTTAGGGCTAATAAGTGGCTTAGAAGCCAATATAAAATTAGGAGGATAAAGATGAGTATTAAAGTCGTAATTAAGCGCAACACATATTTTGATTCAGTGTCATTGATGTCACTATCAACAAAAGCGAATCAAATTGAAGGCGTTGAGCAAGCAATTATTGGTATGGGTACAGAAATGAACAAAGGGGTCATTCGCAATGTTGGTTTGATGACACCAGAAGTGGAAGAAGCAACAGCAGGGGACTTAATGATTATTGTCAAAACTACTAGTGCGGATCAAACAGAAAGCGCTTACCTAGCAGTTGAAGAATTACTAACAAATAAAAATAAAGCACAAGCAAAAAGCGATATTAAATACGCAACGATAGATTCTGCTGCACAAGGTATCCCTGATGCAAACTTTGCGGTCATTTCTGTCAATGGTGCATTTGCCGTACGTGAAGCACGCAAAGCACTTGAAAATGATCTACACGTGATGCTGTTCAGTGATAATGTGAGCGTTGAAGACGAAGTAGAATTAAAAACGTTAGCACATGAAAAAGGTCTATTAATGATGGGGCCAGACTGTGGTACGGCCATTATTGGTAATACAGGTCTTTGCTTTGCCAACGCTGTGAGAAAAGGCAATATCGGTATCGTAGCAGCATCTGGTACAGGTAGCCAAGAGGTAAGTGTTCGTATTCATGACTTCGGTGGTGGAATCACACAACTGATCGGTACTGGCGGAAGAGATTTAAGTAAAGAAGTAGGCGGCATTATGATGCTTGATGGCATTAAAGCCCTTGATGCGGATGAAGCGACAAAAGTGATCGTTCTAGTATCGAAGCCACCTGAAGCAAGTGTTGAGAAAAAAGTGCTCGCACAAATCAAAGAATGCAGCAAACCAGTAGTGGTTTACTTTATCGGTGGTAATGAAGAAGCTGTAGTGGCAGCTGGTGGACAATTTGCTAAAACATCGAAAGAAGCAGCATTAAAAGCGGTCTTACTAGCAGGTATTGATGAAGCAGGCATTAACAAACGTGCACTTAACATTCCATTAGTTGAAGAGGTTCGTGCAAAATTAGCACCAGAACAAAAATACATTCGTGGGCTATTCTGTGGCGGTACGCTTTGTGATGAATCTATGTATCTAGCGATGGAAAAATTCGATAACGTTTACAGTAACATTCAGAAAAATCCTGATTTCTTATTGAAAGATATCAATGTGAGTCAAGAACATACGTTCATTGACTTCGGTGATGATGATTTTACAAATGGTAAACCACATCCAATGATCGATCCATCTTCTCGTATTGAGCGTTTCTTACAAGAAGCAAAAGATCCGTCAGTTGGTGTCATTGTGATGGACTTCGTATTAGGCTTTGGCTCTCATGAAGACCCAGTTGGCGTTATGCTTCCTGTCATGATTGAAGCAAAACAATTAGCTGAAAAAGAAGGCAGACACTTAGAAATCATTGGGTATGTCCTTGGAACTGATTTAGATACGCCTAACATAGATGAGCAAGTGAAAAAATTAATCGATGCTGGTGTTACACATGCAAGCAGTAGTACAAATGCTGGATTACTTGCTAGAGAAATGGTGTTGAAAGGAGAAAATCATGAGTAAGATTAATGAACTTTTTACAAGTAAAATTAACGTAATTAACGTAGGTATTGAACTTTTTAAAGATGATATTTTAGCACAAAATGCAAGTGCTACACACCTAGAGTGGTCACCACCAGGTGGAGGTAAGCCAGAAATTATTGCAGCACTAAACAGAATCGATAAAGCAGAACTTGCTGAAAAAATTGAAGCAGCAAACCGTCTTGCAGTTGAAAAAATTGTGAACTCTCAACCCGTGCTGATTGGTTTTGATCAAGCCATCAATGTTGTGCCTGGCATGACGAAAAAAACAATTTTACACGCAGGACCACCCATTACGTGGGAAAACATGAATGGCCCAATGCAGGGAGCTGTTATGGGTGCACTTGTATTCGAAGGATTAGCAAAAGACTTAGAAGAAGCAGCAGTGGTAGCGGCTTCGGGAGAAATTACATTCTCACCTTGTCATGAGCATAATGCCGTCGGTTCAATGGCTGGCGTAACATCTGCTTCGATGTTCATGCACATCGTTGAAAATAAAACGTATGGCAATATCGCCTATACAAACTTAAGTGAGCAAATGGCAAAAATCTTACGTATGGGTGCCAACGATGACAGCGTTGTTGAGCGATTAATATGGATGCGTGATGTGTTAGGGCCAATTTTACGTGATGCAATGAAATTAAATCAAGACGGCATCGATCTACGATTAATGCTTGCACAAGCACTACATATGGGCGACGAATGTCATAACCGTAATAATGCCGGTACAAGCTTATTAATTCAAGCACTGACACCATATATCTTAGAAACAGATTACCCTGTTGAACAGAAGCGAGCAGTATTCGATTTCGTGGCAAGTAGTGATTATTTCTCAGGTCCTACATGGATGGCCTGCTGTAAATGTGCATTAGATGCTGCACATGGGATCGAATATAGTACAGTCGTGACAACGATGGCACGTAACGGTGTAGAATTTGGTGTTCGTATTAGTGGCATGGCAGGTAATACATGGTTTACTGGCCCTGCACAAAAAGTAATCGGACCGATGTTTGCTGGCTATAAACCAGAGGATTCAGGTCTTGATATTGGGGATAGTGCTATTACAGAAACATACGGTATTGGTGGTTTCGCAATGGCTACTGCACCAGCAATCGTTGCTTTAGTAGGTGGAACAGTAGATGAAGCAATTGGTTATTCTCGTAAAATGAAAGAAATTACAACGACAGAAAACCAAAATATTACCATTCCATTATTAAACTTCATGGGAATTCCTACAGGTATTGATATTCGTAAAGTCATCCAATCAGGTATTCTTCCAATTATTAATACAGCTATCGCACATAAAGAGGCTGGAATCGGTATGATTGGTGCTGGTATTACGAATCCTCCAATGGAAGCTTTTGAAAAAGCATTAATCACAATTAGTGAGAAGTGGGCTTAAGCCCACTTCCTATAAGTAGGAGGAGCTTTATATGGAACACGCTAAAATTGAACAGTCCAATCAAGACTATAGAGCACTTGGCTATTCGGAAGAACTTTTACCAAAAGGTCCTCAGGAAAGAGACTGGGGAATCTTTAACTACATTACCGTGTGGATGGGCGCAGTTCACAATATTATGTCTTATATGACGGTTGCAGGATTTTTTGTCTTAGGATTATCAGTTAATCAAGTTTTCTTAGCCATTATGCTTTCAGCAGTGATTGTCTCAGCAGGCTATTGCTTAAATGGATATTCTGCCTCTAAATATGGCATTCCATTTGCCATATTACTAAGAGATTCATTTGGAGTGAAAGGCTCTATTATTCCAGCATTATGTCGAGGATTGATTGCTGGGGTTGTATTCTTTGGTACGACAACAGTTGTGGGCGCTCAATCCCTTAATGTATTATTTGCAAGATTCATTCCGAACTATATGTCTATTGGTGGAGACTTCACTATTTTTGGCTTAGATGTTCCGACAATGATTTCTTATATTATTTTATGGGTCATTACAGTTTTACTATTTTTAGGCGGCATGGATATGCTAACAGTCTTTGGTAAATATTCATCACCGATTGTTTATATTTTCATTATTGGCGCAGCTATTTGGGCAATTAATATTGCTGGAGGAATCGGGCCCATTTTAGAATATAAGCCTTCTACAACAATGGAAAGTCCATTGGTCTTTATTGCCTGTGTGAGCGCGTTGGTTTCAAACTGGGCGGGTCCAGTTGTAAATATTGCAGACTTTACGCATCGAGCTAAATCGCCAAAAGCAATGATCTATGGCTTATCCATTGGTATGATCGGCTCGTATCTCTTGTTTGCGATTACTTGTATTAGTTTAATAGCAGGGACAGAAATTGCTTTCGGGCAACCAATTTTTAATATTGTAGACGCTATTGATAAAATTCAAAATCCATTTTCTGTAATTGTATTAATTTTAGCTTTAAATGTAGGCGCAACAGCTTTTGTAGTTTTCGGTAACTTATTACCATCGGGATTACAAATGACAACTTTATTCCCTAAAGTATTTACTGTCAAAACAGCAGGGATTTTAACAGCGATTATTGGCACAATCATTTTGCCTTGGAAACTCGTATCGAGTACAGAAACGTTATTTTTCTTCTATAGTTTTATAGGCTCTATGTTTGGACCAATCGCAGGTATTATGTTGTCTAGCTTCTTTATCGAGCGTAAAAGACGTTTAGATTTATCCGTAATTTATGTGGAAGAAGGGAGCAATGGGGCTTATAAATCTGGCTATAACATCGTAGCATGTATCGTCCTTTTGATCAGCTTCCTTTTACCGATGTCAGGTGCTTTCCTGAAAGGTGTGCCGTTCTTAGTACAGCTAAATAACTTTGCTTTCTTTAGCGGACTGATCGTGTCATTCATTTTATATACGTTGTTATATAAATTTAATCAGCAAAATGTTCAAAATAGTGTAGAAAAAGAAGTAGGGGTGTAGTTGTGAATAAATTAGTAATTGTAGCAATCGGCGGTAACTCGTTGGTAAAAGATAGTGGAAGCGAATCCATTCAAAGTCAGCAAGAGGCAGTTGCTCAAACTGTCGAACATATTGCGGATATGATTCAGGAAGGTTATAAAGTGGTTGTCACGCATGGCAATGGCCCACAAGTTGGTTTCACTTTACAACGAAGTGAAATTGCTAATGAGGTATCGGGCATGCCAGCAATTCCCTTAGTAAACTGTGTAGCTGACACACAAGGTGGAATTGGCTATTTGATTCAACAAGCATTAATTAACGAACTGGCTAAACGTCAAATTGATAAAAAAGTAGTCAGTGTGATTACACAAGTTGAAATCAATGAAAATGATCCAAACTTTATTAACCCCACAAAGCCAGTTGGTTCATTCTTTACTAAGGAGCAAGCCGAGGAGATGTTAGTCGAGCATCCCGATTGGAAAATGGTAGAGGATTCGGGACGTGGCTATCGTCGTGTTGTGCCTTCCCCAAAACCAATTGATATCGTGGAAAAAGACGCAATTAAATCATTAATTGACAATGATTATGTCGTGATCGCTGTAGGCGGTGGTGGAATTCCAGTTGTTAAAAAAGAAAACAATGTCTATGAGGGTGTAGATGCAGTAATTGACAAAGACTTTGCAACAAGTCTATTAGCTGCACAAGTAAATGCAGACTCATTAATTATTACGACGGGTGTTCCTCGTGTGTTTATTAACTTTGGAAAACCTGAGCAACAAGCACTTAAAGAAATTACAGTCGAAGAAACAAAGCAGCATGTTCAAGATAATCAGTTCCCGCCAGGCAGTATGCTACCAAAAATCGAAGCAAGCTTAAGCTTCTTAGAAAATGGTGGTCATCGAGTGATTATTACAAACCCTGAAAGTCTAAAAGAAGCGATTAATAATCAGGCTGGTACTCATATTATTAACTAGGAGGAATCACGGTATGGATTACATTCAACTAGCTGTTGATAAAACAAAAGAAGGTATCAATCAAAATATTGGTGGACCATTTGGTGCAACGATTGTAAGAGGAGATGAAATCATCGCTGTTGTAGGCAATACAATGATGCGTGATACAGACATCACTGCACATGCAGAAATAGTAGCCATTCGTGAAGCCTCTAAAAAGCTTGGCACAATGGATTTATCGGATTGTGTCATCTACGCTACATGTGAACCATGTCCAATGTGTGTTGGCGCAATCATTTGGTCGGGTATTAAAGAAGTCCATTATTGTAATACAGCAGAAGATGCTCATGTACATGGCTTCTCTGATATGCATTTACGTGATTACTTAACAGGTAAAGATAAAAGTGTGCTGAACATGAAAAAAATTGAAACGACGGAAGAATGTGATGCATTGTTCCATCATTTCAATGACAAAATGGCGAATAGTAAATAGATTGCAGCAGTCATATACTGTTTAAGTCTTTCTGACAAATTAGAGCAGGGATCTCGTTATAGAGAATCCCTTTTCTAATTTTCAACCAAAAAGGTGTAAAATAATTGGTACAATGTAAAAATGCTATGAAAGAGTACATTTGGTCTGATTTTCATCTTCGTAATGCTTAAGAAGGAGCTGTTTACATGATCTATAAAGAACGTTATCAACAATTACTAGATAAAATGAATCAATATAATTCAGGCGAGAAAGGGATTACGAGAGTTGCCTATACGAATGAAGAACAGGCTTGTTTACATGCCTTTATTCGTTTATGTAAAGATGAAAATCTTCAAATTCATATTGACCATTGTGGAAATCTTATTGCTCGAAGAGAAGGCAGTGTGCCAGGATTGCAGCCTGTTGTCATGGGATCCCATTTAGACACTGTCTATCAAGGCGGTAAATATGATGGCGTTGTTGGTGTAACCGCTGCCCTAGAAGTCATTAAGCGATTAAACGAGCGCTCTATTGTGACAGAGCATCCAATTGAAATTATCGCCTTTGCCTGTGAGGAGTCTTCAAGATTTGGTGTGTCGACAGTAGGCAGTAAAGCAATGGCAGGTCTAATCGATAAAGAAAAATACCGCCATTTGGTTGATCGAGATGGTATTACGATGGAGCAGGCTTTTGCTCATTGTGGACTTGATTTTAGTAGTGTTGATCAAGCAACAAGAGTAGAGGAAGGATTCCATGCCTTTTTTGAATTGCATATTGAACAGGGACCATTGCTTATTAACTATGAGAAAAAAATAGGTATTGTAACAGGGGTAGCAGCACCAGTTCGCTTATTAATGAAGTTAAACGGAAAAGCATCCCATTCAGGCACGACCCCAATGAATATGAGAAAGGACGCTCTTTTAGGAGCATCCGAATTGGCATTAGAATTGGAAAAAGCAGCGATAGCAGAGCAGGAGTTTGGAACTGTGGCAACAGTAGGGATACTAGAGGTTGTGGCAGGCTCGATGAACGTAGTTCCAGGTGAAGTGGAGTTAACTGTAGATATCCGATCATCCTCTGTGGAATCGAGAGAACGTGTCCTTCAGCATTTTTATACTGTTATTGCAAACGTTCAACAAAAGAGACAGCTTACGATTGAATACAATGTCATTAGTTCAGAGGAGCCTGTCCTACTTTCTCCAAATCTAATGCAAGATCTAGAAACGATTTGTGTAGAAAAGAAACTCTCCTATCAATTTATGCAAAGTGGAGCAGGTCACGATTCTATGAATATGACGAGGCTCGGACCAGTTGGCCTTATTTTTATTCCTTCTGTGGATGGTTTAAGTCATCATCCGGATGAACATACAGCGCTTGAAGATGTATTAATAGGAATCGATGTATTAGAGGCCGTTGTTCTAAAATATGCTTCAGTTAGCTAATTTGCATTAGTCATCTGAAAATCTACGTTTATTGCTAACGTAATGATTCATAAAGGCAAAAATCGATTTCATAATAAAAAGACGACCTTCCTTGTTAGAAAGTCGTCTTTTTCATATGTGCATGATGCATTTGCTTCTGATTCCCAATTTTTAGTTGAATCAGTATCATCACGATGACGATAACAATCATGCCAATAATGGCAGTTGTAAAATTGCCTGTGTAATCTCGAACAAGACCGACAAAGAAGGGGCCAAATGCAGCAAATACAAAGCCAACTGATTGTGTCATGGCAGCTAAGAAGCTGGCCTCGTGAATATCTTTGGCCTCATCAATAGGTAGTGTTAGCCCTAATGAGAATAGCCCACCTGCACCAATACCAATCAGAATACTGCTTAGCCAAGGACTATAAGAAAACAGAAGCATCAATAAACCGATTAATTCTAATGATGAATTGCCTACTAGCCATACAGCTCTATGCTGAAAACGGTTATTTAATATAGGCACTAAAAACGTAGCGGGCATTTGGGCAACTGTTAATAGTGTCAGCATCAGCCCAGCTTCGTGTTTGCTATAACCTAAATTTTCAGCGATTGGGGGTAACCAAGCCATAATGGTATAAAACATAAAGGCCATTAAGCCAAAAAAGCCTGTTAAAAGCCAAGCCTTTTGATTCATTAACATTTGCTTCACAGTTATGCTCGTACTAGGTGAATTCGCGACTGTTGCCGTAACTGTTTTCTGTTCGAGGGGCTTCCACCAAAAGAATAAAGCGATTAAAGCAAGAATAGCCCAGGAGGCAGCAGAAACTTGCCATGAATGAAAAAGGTTACTTAAGGGAATAGAAAGCCCTGAACCAAGTGCAGCTCCTACTACAAGTGCTAGCGAGTAAATACCCACTACACGAGAAGGGTTCGCAAATTTCTCCTTAATATAGCCTGATAATAATGGTCCCACGATGGCAATGCCAATGCCTGATAACAAGGCCGTTAACAGCATGACCCAGGCAGTATAAGCAAAATATCTGGCAGCTGTTGCTAGTCCAATAAGAATAAGAGAGTAAGCGATAGCTCGCTCAATGCTCCAACGATTGGCTAGTTTGATTGCAAAAGGTGCAAATAAGCCCATACAAAGTACAGCCAAAGAAGTGAATAAACTGGCCGTAGCCGCACTCATATGTAAAGCCTCACGAATGGTGCCTAATAAAGGGGACACCGAAGTAATAACAGGACGTAAATTAAAGGAAGCTAAAATAATAGCGAGAATTGGTACGATTTTACGTTTTATATTCATTGTCTTTCCACTCCGTCATATCAAATAAATAATAAGTCCAAATTGAAGTCTATACTAACTAGAATGATTGAACAATACTATTATTACTATTACAATAATAGTTACAAACTATGATGGATGTGATCGTTATGGAAATAAGGCATTTGCATTATTTTATGGCAGTCTATGAGGAGCTACATTTTACAAAAGCTGCTGAGAAACTGGGCATCGCTCAGCCGACATTAAGTCAGCAAATACGTGTGCTTGAGGATGAGCTAGGTATGCCATTGTTCGATCGGATTGGCAAAAAAATTGTTGTGACGGAGGCGGGCTCACTATTATTTAGCTATACTTCAGAGGTATTGAATACATTACAAAATGTTAAAGATTCTATTAAAGATTTACAGGCGCTAGAAGGGGGGCAAATACGTATTGGCATTATGCCCTCTGATCTTGACTATCGGATCACACAGCTAGTTATTGATTTCCATCAAAAATTCCCAAAGGTGAAATTAAAGATACTTGCTTCAATCGATATTATGCGGCAGGTGCTTGAAAATGAAGTGGATATCGGCATTGGGACGAATGTAGAATCAGATGATCGTTTGGTTATTATTCCTTTATGTAGAGAGGAATACGTATTGACTGTTTCAAAGGAGCACCCATTGTCAAATCAAACAGTGATCTCAATTGCTGAATTAGAAGACCTTCCTATGGTGATGTATCCAGAAGGCTTTCTTGGTAGAGAGGTTGTAGAAGAGGCTGTAAAAAAGCATGGTTTTCAACTCCATTCTATTCTTGAGACAAGCTCTGTCACGTCCATCATGAATCTTGTTCGAGCCAATATTGGTGTGACGGTGCAGCCTTATCCGTTACTCCAACAAATGAATGATCCTACTTTGTGTAGTATACGGATTTCAAATGGTGCACCAAGCCGTAGCTTATCGATTATTTACCGCGTAGATCGCTATGTCAGTCAGGCAACAACAGCTATGATTGAGCAAATTAAAGATTATTTCAAAGGCTAGTACGAATAAAATAAGGGAGGTATAAAAATAAGTTCCTTTTTTTGGAGCGTTCACATATACTATTTATAAACCGACAGTCAGTCTATTTTTGTAGGGCAAGTCAAAAAAGCTTGTAAAGCCTCAACTTGTGCCTACATTTTTTTTACACAAATGATGACCGACTGTCGGTCTAGGTATATAAAGGGGTGGTCAGTATATGGAAATGCTAGTCAAAGAAAAGGGCTTTTCGAAAGATTTCATCATTATGGTAGTTGGTCAGATTATTTCTATTTTGGGCTCTGCACTTTTAAGATTTGCTCTTTCACTTTTTGTTTTAGACATAACGGGGCGGGCAGATCTTTTTGCCGTGCTTTTTGCTATTTCAAGCCTACCTATTTTACTTACGCCATTTGGTGGTGCTATAGCAGATCGTTTTAATCGGCGTAATTTAATGGTCCTATTTGATTTTGTCAGTAGCGGCATTGTGTGGATGTTTTTTATTGGATTACTAACAGACAATCATTCAGTGCTATGGATTGGCTTGGTTATGGTGCTACTATCATTTATTAGTGCGATGTACACGCCAGCTGTAATGGCGAGTATCCCGCTATTGGTTAGCGACCAGAAGCTTGAGCAGGCCAATGGAATTGTCAATGGGGTGCAGGCATTAGCGGGGGTGACGGCACCTGTACTTGGAGGTATTTTATATGGAATGCTAGGTCTCAAAACTCTTGTCATAGTGAGTGGTTTATTATTTTTCTTTACGGCTATTGTAGAAATGTTTATGACAATCCCATTTGTAAAACGTAGCTATGATGGTCATTTGGTACCGACATTACTCAAAGACATGAAAGAAGGTTTTACTTTTGTCGTGAAGCAAACATTTATTTTAAAATGTACGCTACTTGCTGCTTTATTGAATTTATTATTGACACCACTATTTATCGTGGGTGTGCCTATTATTCTTCGTGTCACGATGAAAAGTAATGATACATTATATGGAATAGGAATGGGCATTATTGATTTTGCGACGATTTTAGGCGCGTTAACGATGGGTTATTTTGCTCAAAAGCTGCGTATTCACACCCTATACATTTGGGTGTTAGTGTCAGCCTTTTTAGTAATTCCAATGGCTATGGCTGTATTTCCTCACACACTTCAAATTGGCTATTATCCCTCCTATATCCTATTTATTGGTTGTGCTCTTGTCATTGCGATGATGATGACAATCATCTCTATTTACGTGATGACGCTTGTCCAAAAGGATACGCCGAATGAGCAATTAGGGAAGGTTATGGCGATTATGATGGCCGTATCACAATGTATGGCACCGCTTGGGCAAATGGGGTATGGATTGCTATTCGAGTTCTTTCAAGACAACATCTATGTACCAGTCCTTATGATCTCTGTGTGTGTATTATTATTAGCGTTCGTAACGAAAAGACTATGGCGATTGGAGACTAAATAATTTGCTAGGACAAAGAAAACCACCTTTTCATTGGTAGTTTTCTTTGTAAAGCAATCGTTAGTTAAAATCTTCTTGTTCTACGACGAGGCCGATGCCTGCTGGTAGGAGTATTGGTAGGAATGGTTGGGAACAGTAGCGGTGGCATATGTTGTGTATTATCTCCTATATGAATAACAATTGATTCCTCTTGAATAGGAGAGGCTTCCTTTTCTTCCTCATGTGCTGAGTGTTCTGCCGCATGTAATAGTGGTGCTGGCGATTCGCTATGATGGGTAGTACTTGTAGTGCTAGTAGGATTTGTGGGAGCGGTTGTTTCTTGATGTGATGCTGAATGTTCTACTTCTGCATGCGGCTGCTGGACAGCATGGACGTCTTTCATGACGAGAATTGGTCGCATCATATCATGATCCTCATGCTCCAGGAAGTGACAATGCCACATATAATTTCCGATATGATCTTTCCAATGCATAATAATTTTCGTAACCTTACCAGCATCAGCTTTCACCGTATCCTTCCAACCTCGTTCATAGTCTCGTGGTTCTTCAGGCGGTCCTGTAAATTGTACGATGCCTTCATTTTGATAGATCTCTAAATCAAAGGGCCTTCGTTCCAGAATTTTAAATTGAATAAGATGTAGGTGAATAGGATGGATAAAGGGTGTCGCATTAATAAAGTTCCAGATTTCCACACTGTCTAAAGATGGTTTTTCTGTTGCTGGATCATGGTACATACGATCATTTAATAGTAACATAGGTCGCCCAAACTCATCAGTGGTCGCTGTCAGTGGCAGTTGTCTGTCGATATGTGCGTGGTGTGGATGTAGATCCATAGAAACGGCAAGTCTTTCTGGAATTTCACTTGTATCTTCACATTTTAAAGGCAGAGTTACTCGAAACTGCATAATCACATTTGTATGTTCATCACTGAAATCAGTATCAGTATTAAGTAAGGTGATCTCCTGTCCAGCACAGCTTGAGAAATCGATAATGACATCTGTGCGTTCAGCTGGCAGCAACTCGACGGATTGGATAAGTTGTGGAGCTGCTAAAAAACCCCCATCTGTACCAATTTGAAACATTGGTTGACCATTTGACAGGCCGATGACATAGCCTCTGCGATTGGAGCCATTTAGAAACCGAAATCTATATTTACGTGGCTCCACATCTAAATAAGGCCATAGTTTTCCGTTAACCACTATCGTATTGCCAACAAAGCCTGGTGTGATAGAGGGGTGAACGGGAACTGGGAATGGTGGTTCATCAGGATAAAACAATGAGCCATCCTCGTTAAACGATTTATCTTGTATTAAAATCGGATATTCATAGTCTCCACATGGTAAATTGGAACGTTCCTCAAGTGCATCCCTCAGTAAATAAAAGCCTGCTAATCCTGCATAGACATTTAAACGTGTTAAAGCCATGGCATGGTCATGATACCACATGGTAGTGCCCGGCTGATGATTCGTATATTCATGTATTTCCTTATTAAATTTTGGACCAGTATGCCGATAGTCTCTTGTGTACCATGCTTCTGGATGACCATCACTTTGCCAATCCACATTGGCACCATGTAAGTGAGTGACGGTCCTCACTTCTTGTGAATCGTTGGCGGCATGAAGCGTAAAATCTACTGGCAAAAAGTGCTGTAAGGGCAGCTGGTTTTTATATTTCACGTAGATAGTTTTGTCTTTAGAAGCTTCAATGGTTGGTCCTGGATAAAGCCCATTGTATCCCCAAATTAATGAGTTTGGAAAATGCTTATGAAAACGATGCTGGCCTTCCATCATAACCAATTCGTAATAATCATTCTTTTGTTGCCCTCTACTGTATTTGGGTTTAGCGATCATTGGTTTTGGGAGTTCATCTACAAATTTTGGAATCGTTGCTGGGTCAGAGGGGTTAATTTGCATACTCACAACATCACGTCCCTTTTCAATACTTAAAATGGCTAATTATCTCATCATATGGGTAAAAACAATAGGTAACGAGGACAAAAATGGAGAAAAATGTGTAAAGACATAAAAATTTTAGCTACAGATTATTGTTGGAATAAGATGGTTCATTTTGAAAGCAAATTGATGTAAGATTTTAGAACAATCACCACGAGCGATTTTTGCAATATAGGTAATAGTTGGTATCTTACGAAAAAGGCGGACGAAGTGAATAAATATGTCTTATAATTGAGAAAGCACAAAGTAAATTGGATGATATAGGGCATGGAGAAGTGGTGAAACGGTGGAATTAACATTAGAGGAATTAAATAAAACGATTATGGAGATGCGCACAAAGGGGTATTTAACAGAAGCGCTAAAGCTAGCTGATCAAGGACTTTTAGTCGCATTAGAGAGCAATAACTATCCATATGTATTGGATTTGTATTATCAAAAAATATTAGTTCATCATTCTTTAGGTGACACATTAAGCATGGTCAGCCTTATTCATGATTATGAAGCCATTTGTCAAAATTATGGTACGACTAAAGATTTAATGCATTATCATTTAGTGATGTCCTTAATCTATGATTTAGTGGGTATCCGTGAAAAAACGGTGGAGATGACGAAAAAATCTATCGCCTATGCACAGGAGCTACAAGATCCAATCATGCTTGTTCGTTGTCATAATAATTTATGCTATCTAGAGGTAGAGAAGGGCTGCACAAAGGAAGCACTTCAAGCAGGGCTATTAGCTAAAGCGTATAATAAATCCCTATCTAGAACAATGCCTGATTTAGCAAAATTACATGATATTCGTATTAATAATAATTTAGCAGATGTGTATATTTTAGAAGGAGATTTTTTGACGGGGAAGGCATTGCTGGACAGTACACTATCTTCGGACATTATTCAGCACCATAAACGCGAAAAAGTAGCGGCACTGTTTGGTTATGGTTTTTTATATGAAAAGCAGCAAAAGCTTGAAGAAGCTGTATCCTATTATAAACAAGCGATAGAACTTGCTCAATCCTATGGGGATAAGCCGATTACAAAAAAAGTGATGCGCTTACTGTTAAATGTATTGTATCAATTGGATTGGCGAGATGAGATTTTTGATGTACAGCGTGAATATATTGATCTCTCAGAAAAAATGAGTGTTGCTAATTTACTGCAACAAGTAATGAACTTGGAATTTAAGCGTCAAAAGGAGAAGCTTGAGGAAAAAGCACATTATGATCCATTAACAGGCGTATTAAATCGTCATTTTTTAGATTATGAGCTACAGGAATGGTTGAATGCAGCGAAAATGACGCAATCCTATGTATGTATTACGGTACTGGATGTCGATTATTTTAAATTATTTAATGACACGCATGGTCATTTGTTTGGGGATATGATTTTACAGCTTTTAGCTAACGGCTTGAAGGATTTTTTACAGGATGAAGATGTGAAAGTTATTCGTTATGGTGGAGATGAATTCATCCTTTGTTTCAGGCATCCGCAAAAGGATTATATCAAAGCATTGGTCCATAACACCCATGCCTATTTGCTCTCATTAAAGCTCGAACAAGAACAGCAAAGCTATCCTTTAAGGGTGAGTATGGGGGCTTGTGTGAATAATCAGAAAAACTATCAATACAAAGAGCTATTTGAGCAAGCAGATAGCTGTTTATACCAAGCGAAAGCGAATGGCCGTGCTAGCTGTGTTCTATACGAATTATCATAATTACTCGTTCCTATTTACATGGTTAAATAGGAATTTTTATTTTGATTTAGCCATGATATTTATTCCTAAAAAGAAGCGTTTTTTATCTGGAATGAAATTTACTGTAGTCATCATTTGAAAACGTTGTTCTAGCAACGTACAATATATGAAATTAAGAAACACGACAGTACAAAATTGTTGTATAATGTTGTGGTATGAGGAAAGAAAGCAGGTTGACAAAATGGAAAGCAAAATGAATGGTTACACAGTTATAGACACACACATGCATCAGCTATGTGTTATACCAAAACAGCTCGATGTGAAACATAAGGTGAATAGATGAAAAACTGGTTAATTTTCATTTCTGTCTTTATTGTTTCGTTGTCACTTGTCATTAGTATTTTAGTACTCTGGAAAGCCGAGGCTCCGTTCCGTTCAATTGAAGAGCAGGCTGAACAGTTGGCACTCGATGCCAAAGCCCTCGCAATTGTATCGGAGTCCTACACATATAATGGCAAACATTCGTATGTTACTGTGTTCGGGGTAGACGAATACGGTGATAAAAAAGCTGTCTTTGTTCCGACGAATCTAGACGAGGATTCCATTCAGGAAGTGTTATTAGAAGATGGTATTACGGAAAAGCAAGCATTATCGGTTTTTAAAAATGAAGGAAATGTACAAAAAGTCCTCCACATGAAATTAGGCTATGAGGAGCCTGGCGCAGTTTGGGAAATTACGTATCTGAACGACCATGACCAGCTCAACTATGTCTATATTATGTTTAAGGATGGCGACTGGTGGAAGCGCATTACGAATTTATAAGAGGAGTAGATCCCGAATGAAAAATTTATTAGCAACACGTGTAAAAACTTTAACACCATCTTCAACTTTAGCGATTACTGCGAAAGCAAAAGCATTGAAAGAGCAAGGTATTGATGTTATTGGTCTTGGGGCTGGTGAACCAGACTTTAATACACCTCAAAACATTTTAAATGCAGCCATTGATTCAATGGAAAAAGGGTATACAAAATATACACCTGCTGGCGGACTTCCAGTTCTGAAAAAAGCCATTATTGATAAGCTTCAACGCGACAATAACCTTGCCTATCAGCCAAATGAAATCATTGTGGGTGTAGGGGCAAAGCATATTTTATACACGCTATTCCAAGTGATTTTAAATGAAGGCGACGAGGTTATTATTCCAATTCCTTATTGGGTGTCTTATCCAGAACAAGTGAAATTAGCTGGCGGCGTACCAGTATATGTTGAAGGTACACGTGAACAAAGCTATAAAATTACAGCGGATCAACTGAGAGCAGCTGTGACAGACAAAACAAAAGCAGTGATTATCAATTCTCCTAGCAACCCATCTGGCATGATTTATTCTCGTGAAGAGCTAGCAGAACTTGCTGCTGTTGCAGAAGAAAAAGATATTTTAATCGTGTCAGATGAAATTTATGAGAAGCTTGTATACAATGGTATTGAGCATTTTTCAATTGCACAACTTTCTGATGCAGTGAAAGCACGTACAATCGTTGTAAATGGTGTGGCAAAATCTCACTCTATGACAGGCTGGCGTATTGGGTATGCTGCAGGCGACGCAGACATTATTAATGCAATGACTGACCTTGCATCACACTCAACATCTAACGCGACAACAACAGCACAATATGCAACTGTGGAGGCTTATAATGGATCTCAAGATACAGTAGAGGAAATGCGTCAGGCATTTGAATCTCGTCTTGAAAAAATTTATCCACAGGTAAGTGCTATTCCTGGCTTCCATGTATTAAAGCCACAGGGTGCATTCTACTTATTACCAGACGTAGCAGAAGCAATGGCTCATACTGGCTATGATTCAGTAGATGCATTTGCTGCGGATATTTTAACAGAAGCAAACGTAGCAGTGATTCCAGGCTCTGGCTTCGGCACACCAACTACAATGCGATTATCTTATGCTACATCTTTAGACTTATTAGAAGAGGCAGTCCGTCGTATTGATTCATTTGTAAAATCAAAATGGCAAGACTAATCCTGCTAGTCGACTTTGGAGGATTTCTATGAAAAAAATTATGATTAAAGATATGCCACTGCATATCGGTGAAACAGTCAAAATTGGCGCTTGGTTAGCTAATAAACGTTCAAGCGGCAAAATCGCGTTCCTACAGCTACGTGATGGCTCTGGCTTTGTACAGGGTGTTGTTGTGAAAGAAGAAGTAGGCGAAGAAATTTTTGCTACGGCAAAAGGAATGACGCAAGAAACTTCTATGTATGTTATAGGTGAGGTTAAAGCTGACGAACGTTCAAGCTTTGGCTGTGAGCTTGCCATAACTGGTATTGAGGTACTACATGCAGCAACTGATTTCCCAATCACACCAAAAGAACATGGTCCAGAATTTTTAATGGATAACCGTCATTTATGGCTACGTTCTCGTAAACAACATGCTACTATGAAAATTCGTAATGAAATCATTCGCGCTACATACGAATTTTTCAACAACAACGGTTTTACAAAAATGGACCCACCAATTTTAACAGGTTCTGCACCTGAAGGTACTTCAGAGCTGTTCCATACAAAATATTTTGATGAAGATGCTTATCTATCTCAATCTGGTCAGCTTTACATGGAAGCGGCTGCGATGGCTTTAGGAAAAGTATTCTCATTCGGTCCAACGTTCCGTGCTGAAAAATCTAAAACTCGTCGTCATTTAATCGAGTTTTGGATGATCGAGCCTGAGATGGCGTTTGTAGAATTTGAAGAAAATTTAGAAGTACAAGAACAATATGTAGCACACATCGTACAATCTGTACTTGCAAACTGCAAATTAGATTTAGAGCGACTTGGCCGTGATACATCGACACTTGAAAACATTAAAGCGCCATTCCCTCGTATTTCGTACGATGATGCGATTAAGCTTTTACATGAACAAGGCTTCGACGATATTGAATGGGGCGATGATTTTGGTGCGCCACATGAAACAGCGATTGCGAACTCATTTGACAAACCAGTATTTATTACTTGTTACCCAGTAGGCATTAAACCGTTCTATATGCAGCCACATCCAGATCGTGATGATGTTGTATTATGTGCTGATTTAATTGCACCAGAGGGTTATGGGGAAATCATTGGTGGTTCTGAGCGTATCCATGACTATGATTTATTAAAATCACGTCTGGAAGAGCATAACCTATCATTAGATGCCTATGCATGGTATTTAGAGCTTCGCAAACATGGCTCTGTTCCACATTCAGGCTTTGGTCTAGGGTTAGAGCGAACTGTCGCATGGATTTCAGGCACAGAACATATCCGTGAAACGATTCCATTCCCACGTTTACTGAACCGCTTATATCCATAAGCTAATCAATTTAAAAGTCGCGTAGTGAACTATCTACGCGGCTTTTCTACTTACTTAAAGAAGGGGTCTGGAGAATAATGAACGTAAATAATCATCGACTCCGTACATGGACTGAGCAGAGAATGATTCCCATTCCTCAGCTTTTTTTTCAGTTTTATAAGGAGTTAAATATGGAGGATGAAGAGGCACTAATTGTCATGCACTTATTAGCCTTTCATATGGAGGGGAATGACTTCCCGACACCGAATGATCTAAAGAATCGTCTCACAATGGCTGACAATGACATCACATCACGTTTACAGCGATTAATGCAAAAGGGATTCCTTGAAATTACACGTGATGTTGATGCAGGAGGCAAGCTATATGAAAAGTATTCCGTATACCCACTTTGGGAGCGCATTTTGCAGATGATTGATATGAAAGAGCAACAACAAACGGCAGTGACTCTTCAACAAGAAGAAGGTGAGATATTCCGTCTTTTTGAAGAGGAAATGGGGCGCCTTTTATCTCCTTTAGAGCTTGAAAAAATTGGATGTTGGCTTGATGAGGACAAGCATAGTCCAGCACTCATCAAAGAGGCGCTAAAGGAGGCTGTCTTTGCTGGGAAACTGAGTATACGCTATATTGATCGCATTTTATTAGAGTGGAAAAAGAAAAATATTACAACACCACAAGCCGCACAAAAGCAAAGTGAGCAGTTCCGTGAGAAACAGACATTTAACAGAGCACCAGCTCGAACAGCTCAGCCAGAATCGCAATCAACGAGTAAAGTACCTTTTTATAATTGGTTGGAAGAAAGAGAATAGGGGGCATCCAGTTTGTTAACGAAAAAACAGTGGGAGCATTGTCTACATGAGATGGATCGAATGTTTCCCGATGCACATTGTGAGCTCGTACATGACAATGCCTTTGAGCTAACGATTGCTACATTATTATCTGCACAATGTACAGATGTACTAGTCAATAAAGTAACGAAAACATTATTTCAAAAATACAAAACACCAGAAGATTATTTAGCTGTTTCTTTGGAGGAATTGCAACAGGATATTCGCTCGATTGGCCTTTATCGCAATAAGGCGAAGAACATTCAGGCGCTATGTCAACGCTTGCTAGATGAGTACGGTGGCGAAATCCCTGCAACCCGTGAAGCTTTGGTGACATTACCGGGTGTAGGACGAAAAACGGCCAATGTCGTGCTTTCAGTAGCCTTCGATATTCCAGCACTTGCAGTGGATACCCATGTGGAGCGAGTATCCAAACGCCTAGGGCTCTGTCGATGGAAAGATTCGGTGCTTGAAGTAGAAGAAACGATTATGAAGAAAACGCCAATGGACAAATGGTCAAAAACACATCACCAACTAATTTTCTTTGGACGTTACCATTGCAAGGCGCAAAATCCTGGGTGTCATACTTGCCCTTTATTCGATGATTGTCGTGAAGGTCAAAAGCGTTTAAAGAAAGGCCTGGTGAAGGAAGCATGAATAGCGAAGCCATTGCAAAAGACAAAGTAGATGCCTGGTTTGCCCAATGGACTACACTGCAAGCCGCTATCCATACAGCCCATGATGCGAGAAACGGTCTGGCAAAAGGGCTAATGGAAGAAGCCATCGAGCTATTTGAACAACTTGTGCAAGCAGCAGGTGATGAAGTGCTACCGATTAATGGCGTTGAACGACTTGCCTTTATCAAAGCCAAGCCAGGTCAATATGCATGCTATCGTCAACTAGATGAGCTATTTAAAGAAACAAAAAAGCGCACAGCACGATTACGGATTCAAGCTAGTAAAAGCTAGACTGTGTAGAGTGAAGGATAGAGTGTGAGAAGTGGATAGAACAGGTAAAGTGAAGGATAGACCACTAAAAGTAGCGGATAAAGCATCAGAACTGATGGATAGACTGTGCAGAGTGAAGGATAGAGTATGAGAAGTGGATAGAACAGGGAAAGTGAAGGATAGACCACTAAAAGTAGCGGATAGAACATCAAAACTGATGGATAGAACGTCAATATTGACGGATAGCCTCCTCAGCCTTCACTACCTAATAGAAACACCGAGAAGCAGAAATGCTTCTCGGTGTTTCTTTGTCTACTCTGTGCTTTGATCTTCTTCATTTGGGTTGGTAGGTTCGGTAGGTGGTGTTGGCTGCTGATTGCCATCGTTATTGCCATTGTTTCCATTATTGCCGTTATTTCCATGCCCATTGCCATTCCCATTATTATTGTTGTTATTGCCGTTGTCACCATTGCCATTATTGTTATTACCATTATTATTATTGTCCTCTTGACCAGGATCAATCGGTAAGTCAATTTCTGGCTCATCTGGATCTTCGGTTTCCAAATCTTCCTCAGGGGTACTTGCGATCTGGAAGGTAGTTGTACCAGGTTCACTGCGTGTGCCATCTACAATGGCTACGACAGAGATTGTATAATTACCATCTTCAAGCGTGTTCGCAACAGTTAAGCCATTAGTGTCCGCTGTACCTAGGATAACCGTTTCTCCACCTTGTCGTGTGGCAGAAACTTCAAATGAAGTTGGTAATGGTTCATCTGTTTCAGGATTTAGGATGGCATCATGTTCCCAAGAAATATTGATGGACTGTGCTCCTAAATCTAAGCTTGCCGATACGTTATAAGGTGTAGATAGCTCTGGCGCTTCATAGACCTCAGAAACTTCTGTTGGTTCCGTACCGCGAACGAATAGCTCTGTTTGACGTAGTTCGCTAGGTGTATACTCACTTGCCAATCTTAAAGGTTTAGAGCCAACTTCCACCGTTGCTTCTACAACTGTACTTGGCTTTTTAAAGCTTGCTGTTTCAACGTTCGCTGAAATTTCTTGCATAATGGTCTTAAATAAGTTTTGAGGTAATCGACGTTCTTCCCATGTTGTAATGGGATCAAAGTGTTTTTCATAGCCACTCCATATAGCAATGGAATAATTTGTTGTGTAACCTGCAAACCATGAATCTGGCACACTCGTATTCGGTAAATTATACTTGCTAAAATCTTCTGCTGAGTAGTTGGTTGTACCTGTTTTACCTGCGATATCTAAGCCAGGAACATTGGCAGCAGTACCAGAAGCATCAGGCTTATTGCCGACTACATCACGTAGCATATCTGTTACCATGTAAGCCGTATAATCGTTCATCGCCACTTTAGACTCAGGTGTGTAGTTTTTAGACGTTTTACCATCACGATAAACAATTTTTGTAATCGAATGTGGATCTGTATAGACCCCGTTATTTCCGAAAGCAGCATAGGAAGCTGCCATTTGAATAGGGGAGATGGTAATCGCACCACCGCCAATTGCATCTGACTCGTATAGGTTTTCTGTTTCAATTCCTAAACGTCCAACAAATTCCTTGGCTTTTTCAGTGCCGACCTCTTGTAATGCTTTGACAGCTGGAACGTTACGTGAAGCATATAATGCTTTACGAGCCGTCATGGCACCCATATATCTGCCATCCCAGTTCGTGATTGTTTGTTTTGTACCTGTATAATTCATTGGTTCGTCAACAAGTGTTTGACCTGTAGACCATTTTAAATATTCGATTGCTGGACCATAGTCAACTAATGGTTTCATTGTAGAACCTGGTTGATTATTTGTTAAGTCCTCGGCATAGTTCCAGCCACGTTCTGCACCATATTTACGACCGCCACCAACGGCTTGAATGGCACCTGTCTTTGTATCGATGACAGCCACACCTGACTGAATATCTTCAGTTGGGAAATTACTATCATCATTCATCACATTTTCTACAACTTGTTGAGCATTTGGATCAAGCGTCGTATAGACTTTGATTCCTTCTGCCATTGCCGAACCGTCACCATTATTTTCTAATTCATTAATAACAATATCCAGGAAGGCATCATATTTGGAACCTGCAAATGATTGGCGTGTTGCATCATCCGCTAAACCTGATTGGACTTCTGCTTTCTTTGCTTCTTCCATTTCCGCTTTAGAAATTTTTCCATGTTGATTCATTAATCCTAGAACGGTATTACGACGTTTTTTTGCAAGCTCAGGGTTTTTTAATGGATTATACGCATTTGGTCGTTGCACTAGCCCTGCTAATAGTGCTTCTTCATCTAAAGTTAAATCTTTTAATTCTTTACCATAGAAGTATTGTGCGGCTGTGCCGAAGCCATAGATACGACCTGACATAAGCATTTTATTGAAGTACATTTCAAAAATTTCTTCTTTTGTATACTTACGTTCTAACTGGAAGGCAAGCCATGCTTCCTGTGCTTTACGCTTTAATTTCTTCTCGTTTTGTAAAAATGAGTTTTTGACAACTTGCTGTGTGAGAGTCGATGCACCTTGTGCACCAAAGCCATCACGGAAGTTTGCTAGAATGGCACCACCAAGACGATAAAAATCCATACCATGATGCTCAAAAAAGCGTACATCTTCTGTTGCCAGAATAGCATTGATCATATCTTCAGGTATATCTTCATATTTTATATATTTACGGTTTTCAGCACCGATTGTTGCAAATAATTCACCGTTTTTATCGTAGAACTCTGAAGAAACAGGATCTTTCAATAATTCTTCATCGAGCTCTGGAGCCGTGCTTGCATAGAAGGCAAATAATGCAGCTCCTCCAATTAAGCCTGCCACACCGATAGCTAAGACTGTTAAGAAAATGCGTTTAAACCATGACTTAGTGGATGAGGCTGGTTTGGTTTTTTTCTTTTTATTTTTTTCAGCGAGAGCTTTTTGATGCTCTCCACGTGTTCGACGACGTTCAGTCATTCTTATTTCTCCTCACTTTCAGACCCGTAGCATTTTGCATCGATCAATTGTTGGATGATGGGTAAATAATCGATACGTGGATAATAACTTGTGGGAATTTCATATGCCTCTTCTTCGATTGTTGAAAAGGGTATCGATTTACGATCGCCATTGTCCATTGCTTGCCAGGCCTTTTGTAAAACTTCGTATGGCACAATAAAATATCGTTCAAAAGCAGAAAAGCGAACGATAATAAAAGCCACACCATTTTGTTCCGTCACTTGCTGCATATGCGTCATTTGATGCTCATGAATATTTTTTAAAGGGAAACTTGTTTTGGAAGCCGTTTCCTTTGCATCAAAATCTATATATTGCCCATTCCAAACACCATTGTAGTCGGTTGTAGAGGGTGTTCGAAAATAAGCTTCACGAATGACAGCAGCACTTCGTGAAGGGTACTCTACTTTGACGATTTGCACAGGAACAGGTTTCTTATGAATGATAGCAAGTCGCCTTTTTATATAATAGTCGTTTGCTTCATTAATTTCATCTTCTAGCGTCTTCCCACGATTACTAAAAGATAAATCTTTGTTTTTGCTCTTTTTTTCTGTTTTCTGTACAGAAGCATTTGGGGTATACAATTTCCCGTTTGGATAACGAATTGTCATTAAGCTCACCCTTTACCTTACTGCTTTTCTATCCACTAGTTTACCATGTTTTAGTGGCTATTCTCTACCTCCATCAGTCATGTAATTGTTACTAGAATAGTAGAAAACCGATGGTAAGTATGAATAATTTGCGTCGAAAAATCGCCAGCTATCTTATTACTCGAATCGTCAAAATAACTGATAAATTTAAATAGGCCATTAGGATGAAAATATGCTCACATCGAGACCTTTCATTCATGACGATTTTTCAGATCGAAGGTTCATTATTAAAATTTTATCGAAAATCTTCTTCTTTCAGCTAACTTACGCTTATTTTGTCACGCATGAAGGTAATTCTATACATGCGAGGAATACTAAAGTAAAGCAAAGGAGGCGTTATTTTGAACAAGTTAGAACAATTAGTTGCGCAGTTAGATCTGGTCAATCAATTACTTTTCACGAGAGTGTCACTGGAAAACAATGCTCATGGGTTGCATCTTTTTATGCAGCTCAAAGCGGTTAGCCAAAAAGTAAGCTTAGCAGAAAAGAACTGGCAAGTAAAGAATGCTTGTTCGCCTATTAGTAGTGAAAAATGATAGACTTTGGTACACTTATCTCATAAGCAATTGAACTAACGCAATAGCATGAAAATTGATACAATATTTGCCATAAAGGTGAGGTAAATAGGTGTCAAGAATAGTGATATTTCCATAGTGGACATGCTGGACAAGACATATTCACCATGTATATGCAGTCACTACGAAATATATTTGCTATGTGTAATTGATGAGAGATGAGGTGCAAAATTGTTAGTTATCCAGCAAACATCCAAATTAATAGATGAATGTGATCAATGTGTTTCACGTTTTTGGCAAATGCGTGAGGAAGATCGAACACCCGATTTTTTTCAAGAGGTAAAGCCACATGCAGATGAAATTCATCAACTGTTGAAGGAATGGCAGCAAGAAGCCAATAAATGGATTCAAAAAAATCGACCGAAATACATGCATACACAACAAATTGCTTCAGCGGCAGAATCGATGGAGCAATTTGTAGTGCAGTCTTTTTATAAAGAAACAAGTAAAAAACGTTTTTTAGATGCGATTCACTCTACCTCCTATACATTGAAAATCTTTGAACGATTAGTAAAGGAGGTAGAAGCGGGTGCTATCGAAGAAACGAACGATTAGTGAGCTTTTACATGAGTGGAGATATGATGAAGAACTAAAAGAGCGTATCTTGCATTGGCAAACATTAGAAGGACGCCCAGCCAACTATGCACCTTTTCCGGGAAATTTACATCCGTCTTTAGTGAAAGCCTTGCAGGCAAGAGGTATCGAGCAGCTTTATACACATCAGCGAGAGGCTTTTGATTTGGCACAGAGTGGTACGTCTTTTACAGCAGTTACGCCAACTGCTTCAGGTAAATCTTATTGCTATCATCTGCCAGTGCTACAAAAAATAATGGAAGATAAAAATGCGCGTGCCATTTATTTATTTCCAACAAAGGCATTGGCACAGGACCAAAAAAATGATTTGAATGAACTAATCGAGCAAAGTGGTGAGGAGATTTTAAGCTATACGTATGATGGAGATACGGCTCCAGGCATTCGCCAAAAGGTTCGGAAGGCTGGGCATATCGTGATGACAAATCCTGATATGCTTCATTCGGGAATTTTACCGCATCATACAAAGTGGGTTTCACTTTTTGAAAATCTTCAATATATTATCATTGATGAATTGCATACATACAAAGGTGTGTTTGGTTCCCATGTGGCTCATGTTATTCGGAGATTAAAAAGAATTTGTGAATTTTATGGTAGTAAGCCTGTGTTTATTTGTACATCAGCTACCATTAAAAATCCTAAGGAGCTTGCTGAGCTGCTAACGAATGAATCACATATGCTCATTGCTGATTCGGGTGCACCAGTTGGCAAGAAAACCTTTCTTTTTTACAATCCGCCGATTATTCATAAAACATTTGGCGTGCGTAGAAGTGCTGTTTTAGAGGTTAGTGATTTAGCCAAAAGGCTGTACACAGCTGGCATTCAATCGATTATTTTTGCTAAAAGTCGGGTACGAGTAGAGATGATTGTGACCTATTTAAAGGAACTTACACGTAATAAGCTGCTTGATGAATCTGTTCGTGGCTATCGCGGTGGGTATTTGCCATCTGAGCGACGTGTCATCGAAAAAGGCTTGCGTGATGGGACGATTCAAACAGTAGTTAGCACCAATGCATTAGAATTAGGTGTCGATATCGGTCAATTACAAGCATGTATTATGACGGGTTACCCGGGAAATATTGCGAGTGCTTGGCAGCAAGCAGGACGTGCGGGGAGACGTCAGGATGAGGCATTGATTATTTATGTTGCACAATCTTCCGCATTGGATCAATATGTGGTCAATCATCCACTATTTTTACTAGGCAGTACACCAGAGGAAGCACGTATCTATCCAGAGAATATGCTGATTTTAATGGATCATTTGAAATGTGCCGCCTTCGAGCTACCCTTTTCAACAGGCGATTCGTATGGGGAATATGACATACAGGAATTGTTGGAATATTTAGCAGAGGAAGGGGTTGTCTTTAAGACGAGTGATAAATGGCATTGGATGAGTGAGCGTTTCCCTGCGCATGATATTAGCCTGCGCTCTGCGTCACAGGAAAATGTGGTTATTATTGATTTGTCCATCCCTGCACAGACAAAGGTCATTGGTGAAATGGATCGTCATAGTGCCATGACACTCTTGCATGAAGAAGCCATTTACTTACACCAAGGCATTCAATTCCAAGTGGAGAAGCTTGATTGGGAAGAAAAGAAAGCCTTTGTACGGGAAGTAGATGTAGATTACTATACAGATTCCAATCTAGCAGTTGAAATGAAAGTATTGGAGGAGGATCGCAGCCGTTCATATGTGGGCGGTACGATTTGCTTTGGTGATGTTGGCTTAGTCGCACAAGCAACAATTTTTAAGAAGATAAAGTTCGGTGGAAAACAGGACAATATCGGGTCGGGAACAATTCATTTACCACCTGATGAAATGCATACTAGCTCATCTTGGCTATCATTTGATGCTCCATTGAAATGGACAGAGGCAGAGTTAGATGGAGCTATGATTGGTGCTGCTTATGCCATTAATGCATTTATTCCGATTTTCATTCGATGTGATAGTAGTGATGTAGCTGTCGTACCACAAATAAAGGCAACGCATAATGAGCTACCAACATTTTTTGTTTATGACAAGTATCCTGGTGGTATTGGTCTAAGTGAAAAAGTATACGATTTATGGGAGCAACTTTTGGACAAAACGCTACAACATGTATCAAGTTGTCCCTGTGAAGCAGGTTGCCCATCCTGCATTGGCGTTCAAGACAGCTTGAATGAATCAAAAGGGTATGTTATAAAATTGTTAAGCTATTTAGTGTCCCAACTAAATAATGAAAAGGAGCGTTGAGGGTGAGCCTTCAACGCAATTTTTCTTCGCGTATAAGCTTGTATATCATTTTTCTGTTTATTCCTGTGATTTTTTCGAGTTGACGCCCTGTTGCATCTGGATGTGATTGTAGGGCTTTTTTTATTGTTTTTATTCTTTTCTGGCGCATTTCAGGTCCCAATCTATTAGGCGCTAAATGCTTAAATGGACCAAACCATTCTTGATACTTAATAAGTGTGCTGTAATTACTGTGGAAATGTTTCTGTAAACGCTCAAGCGAAGCACCCTGATTTTTGTTTAGGTATGTTTGAATTGCATTATATTTTTCTCTGGCAGCCGCATACATTTCTCTTTCTTTAACAGCTTCCATTGTTTCAATATCGATGCGAATGTCCAGTGTGACTTGTTGTGGCAACCTAGCGTGCATAATTAATAAATCATTAGAAACATCTAATGTTGCGGTAGGAAAGATAGAACCAATAAGTCTTTGTTGTTATTACGTCGCGAGTTTGAGCGTTACAAAGTGTTAATAATTACTATGGATGCTGATGGAGTGCCAACTATTTACGATTACGCTACTGTAAAAGATCAGCTCTCAACATGGAGGCTACCACGTGAGGATGCTGAATATTTATTAGTGTCTATAAGTGATGTAACAAGTCAAATAAGTGTGAACTATGGTATAAAGTTTGAAAAAGTACCATTTGAGCCGTTATATGAGTTTCGTATAGGACAACTTAATTGTTTACAACTAAATGGCGTGGCAGTATCACCTTCACCAGCATTAAATACTATACAAGCTGAAGTTTTTTATAAGGAACTTGATGAATATGAAGGCCTGCGAATAACTTTGCTACGTGAATATAGATCCTATTATATTGGCATTCGGACATATGATAGTAAAGGTAAAGCAACTGATAGGGAATATACAAGTATTACTGACTGGACTTTTCCTCGAAAAAGCGTGATGCATATGGTCATTAGTATTATGGAGAAACCACCAAGTGTATTTGACCCAAGTAAACATAGGCAAGCTTGGTATGCGATTAAATTTACAGAGCAAAATAGCGAAGTTATCGATCAACTTGGACCTCAATTATTTCTAGAATCAGAAACAGTAAAAGCATCCTCAGGGGGTGCTCGTTTTGATTTTACAGAAACCTATACAAAAGTTATTAGTGTAGCATTAGGTGTTGGTAAAACTGAACAAACAGAGCTTGTTACAGGAGAATGGTCACTTGTAGAAAATGAAGAAGGAGTTACAGGAGTGCTAGTGGATGTAAAAGGTCTACTGTCTGGAGAGGTTAGCATCAGTGTACAAGCAGTGTGTCAAATGGGTCTTGATGACGAGGAGAGTGAGGTAGATGGCTAATGGTTTATTCGGTGGCGGGAATGGCACTATAAACAATCCTTTTTTAGTAGAAGATGCTGAAGATTTAATTGCTATAAGTAATAAATCAGGAGACCACTATTTTTTACAAACACGAGATATTAATTTATCAAGTTATCTAAATTGGCAACCAATTGCAAATGCAAGTGGTACACATTTTACAGGCATCTATAAAGGAAACAATAAAAAGATAACAGGATTTAGACATGTAGGAACAGAAAATTACTTTGCATTATTTGGTTATTTATCGGGAAAATTAGAGAATATCACACTTGAAGATATAGATTTAGAATGTACAGCTTCTGGAACAAGTGCGTATCATGATTGGGCTGGATTGACGCCAGGACAAAGGTCTTTTATATATGCAAGTTCAAGAATAATTAACTGTCATGTAACAGGAAAAATTAAAGTTAATAGGAAAAATTCATTAGGTGGCATCGCAGCCATATTAGATACGATAAATGTAGAAAAGTGTTCATTTGAAGGTCAATTACTTGGAAGTGTATCAAATGATTCAATCGGTGGAATTGTAGGAAGAATCCGAGGGAAAACAAATATAAAGAACTGTTACAGTATCTCTACTGGTAACAGTTTTAATTTAGTGGGCTATTTAGAAGCCAATAATTTAAAAACAATAGAAAAGAGCTATGTAGTTAGTGGCAGGATTATTGGTAATAAAGCTAGTGATGTAGAAGTGAGTAATTTATCAGTTGTAGATTGCTATTATGATAACTCTATTGAAAGTAATGGATATGGTACACCAAAATCACTAACAGAAATGAGAAACCGAGCAACCTTTACCAATTGGATGTTTGACAATGAATATGTGAGGTTTTGGTCGATTAAAGAAGGATTGGACTATCCTCGATTTTCGCGAATATTGAATATAGAATTAATTTATCGTAACTCAATTGGAGGTATTGTGGATAGATGGTTTTGGGAACATGATGTTATTGCAAATGATATATATTTATATAGTTGCGATAATCAAGAAGTGACTTCTCTTGGTAAAACGATCATTTACTTGCCGTGTGAAACGTCTTGTGAAATAAACACAAAAATAAGTGGGAAATTAGGTTTTGAAAAGATTAATAGAACCATAACAGTTAATAGTGATACCCAAATTGTCATTTCTGCACAACCATACGATTTTGTAAACCAACGGACGTATTATTTGTATACCCCACAAGATTTTTTAGAAATGAAAGATGAATTCGGAAACTATATTGTAATGAATGATATTGATTTTAAAGGTTTTGAATATAAAATTCCTTTTGATGTCCCTTTTTTGGGTGATTTTAATGGTAATAACAAGAGATTGAAAAATCTCGTCATTAAGAAAACAGTAGAAAATGGAGGCGAAGGATATGGTCTTTTAGGTAATACAGTAAACGCCACTATTGAAAATATTGTGATAGAAAATAGCACAATAACAGACGAAGAAGGACAATTGTATTATCCTTCTGGTTTCATAGTTGGTAAAATGGAACAAAGAATTATAGATGAATATCAACCTGAAAAAAATAGATTAATGAGTTTGCATAATTGTATTGTTAAGGATTGTACATTAAAATTTGCCAATCCTATGTACAATAATTTAGGAACATTTTTAGGGACGGTATCAACACAAACGGATGCCTTTGGAGCTTTAGAACTGTCAGATTACACTATGATTAAATCACTAAAATCTCGTAATGTTGAATTTGATTTGAATGGCGGTGCTACATTTGGTGGTGTAGCGGGATTAATTCGAATTGAAGATGATAAATTGTTAGATATTGCAGCAGATGTGGAAGTATATACAGTATTTGATTTTAACAATACTGATGGCGTTTTAATTGGAGGGCTTTTTGGTCAAGCTAATTTCCGTAATGCGAATCTACAAAAAGTCGGAGCAAACACAAAATTGAAAAATGTAGCGCCAATCAATTTCGGTTTTGGTGGACTGTTTGGACAAATCGATTATCAAGAAGTGGCACATTTGGAAAATTGGTATGCAGATACAATTATAGAAAATGTAACAGTTAATAGTGGCTTCGGAGGTATCGCAGGTACTTGGGGACAAGGGAATGCGACAGAAATCACATTCAGTAAAGGATATATAGCAACAGCTACAGAATTAACAGCAAATACAGAGCGAGGTATTGGTGTGTTTTGGGGAAATAATAGCATGAGTATTTCTCCAGCAATGATAGACATATTTATTGATGCAGACATAAATAATTTAATACAAAGTGAAGATCCTACAATGCTCAAGAAAACAGCTCAAATGAAAAATAAATCTACATTTACAAATTTCGATTTTGAAGACGTTTGGGTGATCGATCCAGGTAATTATCCAAAGTTTGAATCTTTAACAAAGCGTGCAATCATACTTTGTAAACGTATGCCTTTATTCAACTTTAGGAGGAAATAAGATCTTGAACATAGTTAAGAAAAAAGTTAATAAAAGGTACAATAAATAGCCCTATTTCTCAAGTTTATTTGAGGAATAGGGTGTTTTTATTAAATAGAGGAGGGAAAAATAGTGGATTTTACAAAAGTCAAAATGATTCGTGATGCACTGGGCAGTCCAATTCCGCAAGCGTGGGATGAAGCGCAGAGAAAATTTGTACCCTTAATTAATCAAGGGAATCAAGAAAAATCAAATTTACACATCTCTACAAATTCGCCTAGTGATTTAGATGGTAAGGATGGGGATTTGTGGATTAAGTATACGGAGGTTGATGTCTGATGGCAGGTGGATTATTTGGTGGCGGAGATGGATCAAAATCTAATCCTTTCCTTGTAGAAGATTTTGCTGATTTTGAGGCTATAAAGAATCACTTAGTAAAAGAAGATGTTTACTTCCAACAATGTAATGACATTGAGTTCAATTACGAAGGGGACTGGCATCCTATTGGCGATTATGCTAATGGTCCATTCGGTGGCGTTTATGATGGAGCTGGATACGAAATTTCTAACGTAATTTCAATTGCGAAAGAAGGTCATCCTGGTGGACTCTTTGGATTTATAATAAACACTTCTATTTTAAAAAATACTAATGTTATTAATATAACTGCAACAGGTACAGATTTTGTAGGAGGGCTTGTGGGGCATCAGCAAGGACTTGTAGAAAGATGTACAGCAATTGGAGAAGTAAACGGAATTAACAATGTAGGTGGATTAATTGGTTTTTGTCAAAGAAGCGTTACTCAATGTAGCTCTAGGGGGACAGTTAAAGGAAAGGACTGTGTTGGCGGGCTAATAGGCACAGGCTCAGTAATTGTAGATCCCGTACTTATCTCTGATTCTTATGCAGTAGTTGATGTAACAGGGACTGAAACAGAGTCTGGAAAGGTAGGAGGATTAATAGGGAAAACTCATAATATACAGATTACTAATTCTTTCTTACAGGGAAAAATTAGAAGTGATTCTATTGAAAAAAACTATATAGGAGGATTATTAGGCAGTGTCAGTGAAACAACAGTTTTGTCCTCTTATTATGATTTAGAGAAATCTGGGATGAGTGATGTAGATAGGGGTACACCAAAAACCACTACTGCACTAGCAGAACAATCTACTTTTGTAGGATGGGACTTTGATGAAATTTGGAAAATGGAGAATGGTAGACCCTGGTTAATCTTTGAACAGGCTATTCAACCTCCTGTTTCAGGCTTACCCTGTGAATTTTATTTAAAGATTAGAGGGCGATGGTTTCGTCTTAATCCGACTAATTAAGGATTTATTTAATAGAATTTTTATTATTTAAAAAGAAGTGGATAATGTGGAAAAGACGCAAAAAATCGTGGCTAGCAGAGTAGAAATCCAAGCCTTCCATAGATAATTGTGGAGGGCTTCATTTTATGGAAAGTAGGTGCTTTATGAGTGATGATTTAGTAAGAGATGTATATGAACGTTTAGGGGCAATTGGTGAAAAATTAGACGGTATTAATCATATTCGTGATACAGCTAATCGTGCTGAGGACAAAGCGGATGAAGCTCTAGCCAGTACAAAAAGCGCTCACCATCGTTTAGATAAAGTTGATAAAATTGTTTGGTGGGCTTCTACAACTATTATCGGAACTGTTATTTTGGCGTTATTAGCGCTAGTCATCAAAATTAACTAGGAGGAATTTTAAATGGAATTTTTATATGATTATATTATCGAACAGGCTCTAATTGTAGTGCCTGTTTTATTAGTTATTGGACAAGTTCTAAAAAACACACCAAAAATGCAAGATTGGTTTATTCCGTATATATTATTGATATTTGGAGTTGCTTTTACAATTGGAATTATGGGAATTACGATACAAGCAATCGTACAAGGTATTCTTGTGAGTGGAGCTGCTGTTTTTGCCAATCAATTATATAAACAATATTCAAGTAAGGATGGTGCGAAATGACATACACAATTGAAAAACGTTTAATGTCAGGACTACCTAATAAGGCTTTAACGGCAGTAAAATATGTCATTGCTCATGAATCAGGTAATGGTAATAACACAGGTCCAAATGCTTTAGAAAATGAAATTGCATACATGAACCGAAATAAAGCTAATGCTTTTACGTCTCACTGGGTAGGTGGAGGAGGACGTATCGTGCAAATTGCGCCAGTTGGCAGATTGCAGTATGGTTGTGGTCCAAAAGGTAATCCACTTAGCTATGCACAAGTTGAATTAGCGAGGACAGCAGATAAAGAACAATTTAAAAAGGACTATGCTGCTTATATTTGGCTATTAAGAGAGCTTGCAAAAGAAGCTGGAATACCTGTTGTACTTGATGGCAGTGGTAATGGTATCAAGTCACATCGATGGATTACAGACAATCTTAAAGGAACAACACATAGAGATCCTTATGGTTATTTAGCAAGCATGGGGACTACAGAGGAACAATTCAAGTTGGATATTCTGAATGGCTTGGACAAACCACAACATATGGTTAAGGAGGATGATGGTAAGATGAAATTTACAAATCCAACAACGAAAAAGGCAGTACGTGACTACTTAAAACAAGCAGTAGATAAAAAGCTTATTGATAAGTTGCACCTAGATAAATTTGATACTGGTACATTAACTGGCGGGGATTTTGAAGGATTGAAGATTATCATTGCACAGCGAAGTAAATAAGTGAAGGTCTAATTACAATGGATATTAAAAAGACTATAATTTCTAATTCTAACTTAAAGTATCTACAATTTGAACAATGTCAAATGACCGTTTAATAGGGTTGTAAATTACAATCCAACAAAGAAGAGGTAAATAATTTAAAATTTTATTAAGTAAAGAATTTATTGTATAATAATGATATATGGTAAATAAGAGAAAAGGAGGATGGAAATGACTAAAACGGATTATGTGTTTACAATTTTTATTCATTTAATATTAACAATGTTACTGATTTATGATTTTTTCCCTAATTCAATTAACTATATTAATATTCCTAAGGGTATCCTTGTAATTTTAATTCTAATTATTTTTTTACTGGGTGTATTTTTTGGTAGGAAAAACAAGAATAATAAAACTAATTTTTTTGTTGGAGTAGTTTCTATATTATATATACTATTGATTTTTTTAGTCCTAACACTTTTAGGAGGAGTCTCTCAAGTGGGGATATCTATAACAAGCCCTTGGACGTGGATTATCTTTGCGTTTGCATTACTTGAACTTTTTAGAAGAAATAAAAAAACTTTGAAAGATAGCTAGAAACAAATAACTAGAATATTTTAAAAGAGGCTGGGACAGAACTCGATTATATTGAAAAACAATAAAAATGGATATTAGCTTTTTCACTTTAAGAAGTTAAATATGCCTTCCTAAATCAAAAAAATGTTAGACCAATTATATCTTGGTCTAACATTTTTTCTTTTTGTCCCAGCCTCTTCTTACGATTAGTCAACTTTATTTAATGAATAATTTATATTTTTATGAGTGTGAAGTGGTGAGGGATATCCCTCACCACTTCACACTCATTTTTAGATACGCCAAAAAGACCTGACGATTTTTATTTTTTTCGAAAGGTCATTATGATATAGTTCTATGTAGGTGATTACGATTTCTGAGCTGGTAGTGCGGACTCATAATCGTAAAGAATGCCACGCGTCAGTAACTGAAATGTCACTTTCAGAAACTTATTGATGCAGGCGATGATCGCAACCTTATGAGGCTTCCTCTGAGGTTGCTTTTTTAATTTGTAGTAATAGTCCACAAAATGATTCGGTTTTCCTTTAGCCATAAGCATTGCGCACACCATAAAATATAAAATCTTTCGTAAATGTTTGTTTCCTCGTTTATTAATTCTGTCTCGATATTGCATATTCCCAGACTGGTACCGCATAATATCAATGCCTGCGTAAGCGTTCAGTTGTTTCGCATTTTGAAAGCGGTGGATGTCACCAATCTCTCCAATTAATCGGCACGCCGTTGAATCGCCAATTCCAGGAATCGATCGAAATACTAGATATTCTTTTCGTCCTTCCGACAATTCCACCATCTGTTTCACAAGCGTATCTTTCTTCTCTTGTAAATCCGCAATGCGAGCTGCGTAATCTCGTGCTTGATCACAACGAATATCTGTTGGTTTAATCGCGGGGTAACTATTTTCAGCTGCTTCTAATAATGTAATAGCTTTAGCCTCCGCACGCATTAGCGAGAGGTTTTTTCGCGTATTGGCCTTTAAACGATTTTTAATCATCGTTTTTGAATGGGCTTGTAAAAGTGCGGGGTGTGGATAGAGTTGTACAATATTTAAAAATAGTGCTGAACTCGGTGTAATCAGCTTTTCTAATTCTGGAAAACTCAGCTGTAAAATGGCATGCATTCTACTTTTGAGTAAAATGATTTCTTCATCAATTTCATCGTAGTAACGAGTCAGTGCACGCATCTGTTCATAATAATCGTCTTGTATGTACGTTATTTCGCGTTCCATTTTAAAATGAGTCTTCGCAAGTTCATGGGCATCACTAATATCGGTTTTATGACGACGCATCGTTGCCATCTGTAAATTCGCTTCAAGTGGATTCATGCGGCAGTATGCGTAGCCGTAATCTTTGAAAAATGCTTCGATAGGTTTTGAATAGGTACCTGTTGCTTCAAATACGATAGCTGGTGCTTGTCCATCTTGTTTTGACATCTCTACTATTCGTTCGTTTAATCGCTCAAAATCACCGCGTGTATGAAGTAGCACACCTTCGAATTCACATTGGCGGTGACCATCATAAATCGCAACAGTACTTTTTCCTTTACTGACATCTAACGCAATGACATGTTTCATCTCATTCTTCTCCTTTTGACCAATCATAGAAGCCTTCACAGTACCTTATCGATTCCACTTTCTTATACACGATCTCTTAGGACCCAACATACTAAACTGATTCCTCTAAGGGTATGAAGTTAGCCGGTTTTATATACGGACTCACAAATGGTCCCAGAGGCTGGTCGACTTTTCTTCACTTCTACAATAAAAAATAGTAGCACAAACCATGGCCTTGGTTTGTACTACTAATGTTAGTATGTTTTATAAATTTAACTACCAAGTAGCTCTATTTGGGTCAGGATCTCTTAATACCTCTAAATATCCAACATCCTTTACAGTTTTAAATGTACTATCTGTATAATGTACCGCTGTAAGATAATAAATGTAAGTTTGGTCATACTCGCTCCAACTTCTTGTAACCCATGATCCAACATATGTAGGTACAACTTTTCCGCTAGCCCAACCTGTAATTTTATTGAAATAGAAGTTAAACATAAAGTTACTAGCATATTTTGTAGGGATTTTAGTAACTATATATGCTACAAAACTATCTATAAGATATTTTTCTATTTTATTAGAAAATGTTTTATATACTGGCGCTACAACTGTTGTTGAGTTTGAACCAATATCATGAGCAAAAGGTTTAATCAAATCAGTATTAGAGTTTTCTTGAACACTTGAATATAAATCTTGAAGTTGAGCTTCGTCCAATTCGACATTCCCAGTAAAGTTAATGCCTTGGAATGAATAATAATAATCAGATTGAAATTCTAATGAAACCAATGTGTCATTAGATTCTTCAGCAGCGAATGCTGTAGGTAAAACAGAAGTGAATAAAAGAGTTGAAGCTGCAATTGATGTTATAAATTTTTTCATAAAATTCCTCCTTTATTTAAATATTAATATATTTACCTTTAATGTAAATATATTCATGTAAATATGCGGAATTATTAATAACTCATAATAAATATATGGTTAAGTCTTTTTAATTTAGGTATATTTAATTGAAAATATATTACCTAAAAATATAATTGTATTTCTTTTTAAACCATTTGTTAGCTTTTATAATATCCTTAAATATAAAATATTAAAATATTACATTTTATAAGATGAAGTATTGATTTTGCGTTATAGGGATGGCAAACGAGAGCCTAATAATTAGTAAAAAGACCACTCCTTTGAACTGCACCTCAAAAAATCTTACAATTGGAATGTAGTACAGATTAGTGGCTTAATTTGAATTTTCTTTAGAATCTATATCTAACACATTTTCAAGAGTAACTAATGCGATAGAAGCTTCATAGATATATGTATCGCTTTCTTTTATTAATTCTAAGGCTTTATCCATATTACTTATATTGCCCTTTTGCAAAGCAGAAATAGCATGATCCGTAGCTTTCTCACGTTTTAAAATAGCCTTTTCTACATTAGCTATAAAATCAACTATGTTTTGTTGATGTTCTTTAGAAAGTCCATCAACAGGGGGAGACATGTCTTTTTCTCGCACAGATTGATAAGCTGCTTTTAATAACGTGTATTGGTCAATAGCTTGCTTTGTTGCTATTTGTGAATTGGAATATTTGTTCGCTGTACTTTTCCAAAATTCGGACCAAGTACCATCAAACTTTTTTAATAAACCATCAATATATGGTTTTGTTTGAGTTAAGTAGTATTCCTTTTCTGATTCATTTACACTAGCCACTGGTAATGTAGTATTTTTATTTTTTTTACTTTCATTAACACTATCGGGTGCTGTGATGCCAACACCTGCAATTGCAATAATAGCTACAGTCAAAGAGTAGAGTGTCTTTTTTAAATACATTTTATCGTCTTGTTTTTTTGCAATTGCTAATAAAAACTTGATGCCCCATAGAACAAAACCGCCTAAACAAATTAGTGCAAGAATAGTAAATAGATTAACCAAAATAATCATCTCCCTTCAATTATTACCATTTTAGGGAATTTTGTATGCTTTGTATATAATAAAAAATGAGATAAATTTGTGAAATGATATGCTTTTTCTTTAATCATTAGCTATAATGCACATACTGCAAAATAACGAGGTATACAAAAAAGCTAGGGTTGTACTTAAACGTGACCCATAGCTTTTCTGTATATTTAGTAATAATATGAAATGTTTTTAATATTGGAGACTTGTATATATCAACTTATGTTTAATTACACATTTATTAAAATCCGCTTCGGCACTCATGACAATATTGGCTCAGGACCTATCCATTTACCACCAGATGAAATGCATACAAGTGCTTCGTGGCTATCCTTCAATAGAGTGTCTCAATGGTCAGAGGCGGAATTAACGGATGCTATGGTAGGAGCTGCTTATGCGATGAACGCTTTTATCCCGATTTTTATCCAGTGTGATAGTAGTGATGTAGCAGTTGTGCCGCAAGTAAAGGCATCACACAATGAGTTACCAACGTTCTTTGTTTATGATAAGTATCCAGGTGGGATTGGTTTAAGTGAGAGAGTATTTGCACTATGGGAGGAACTGTTAACCAAAACGCTACAACATGTATCGAGCTGCCCTTGTGAGTCAGGTTGTCCGTCTTGTATTGGGGCGCAAGATAGTTTAGAGCAAGGGAAGAAAAGAGTGGTAGATCTTCTTCGGATGTTAAATTAGATAAAGAGGGCTTAGGGAATAAGCAAGTTCGTTCCTCAAGCCCTTTTATGTTTTATAAATAGTATTATTAGTTACTGAAACGAGGGTTATCTACTAGGTTTGTGGGAAGGAGGAGGTCGATTTGCTATTCGATCATATGACGCAGTTTCTTTTTCATTTTCTTGATATTAAAGTTTTATCAAGCAAGGCAAAACGGCATTATCAACAAAGCCTTGAGAGCCATTGCTTACTGTTTACCACAAAGGGGACTGCTCATTTAACGCTTGGAGATCACCAATACAGACTGCCCAAAAATGGTGTCTACCTCTGCTCTGCTGAAAGTGCTCGCCTCTTAAAGGTGGATTTAGAGAAGCTAACTACAGTTTACCTTGTTACCTTTAATGCCCTCTCTCAAAGTGCAAAGCGATGGGAGACGAAGAATGATAGAGGAGAAGCGATAAATCTTGAACAAACAGACGAAATCATCCGTCTTTGTAACAGTCTCCTCTCGTTGGCAGAGAGTCCCATCGAAGAGGATATTTTATTAAGTCAAGCCCATTTTTACCTGCTGTTACATACCATCATTCAGCATCGCAAGACCCCTAATAGAGATTTGCAACATATGTTAGAAAAAACAAAGCAACATATGGAGTATCATTTTCGAGAAGCTATTCAAGTGAAAGATTTAGCCCAAATGATGAATATAAGTGCAAAGTATTATATGGAGCTATTTCGTAAACAGTTTGGTATTAGTGCCATCCAGTATCTAATGAATGTAAGAATAGAAGCGTCTAAATGGCTTTTAATAAAAGGAGGTAAAACCCTTCGAGAAATTGCGAGTGAGGTAGGGTATAAAGACGAGTTTTACTTCAGTCGCCGATTCAAACAACAAATGGGTATGTCTCCATCTTTATTTATGAAAAGTCGTAGAAAAAACATCGCTGTTTTAGATAGCTCCTTTTTTGGCTTGCTTGCACCACTCCATTATATCCCGATTGCAGCACCGCTCCATCCAACATGGCGATATTATTACTATAAGACTTTTGGAAATCATGTACCTGTTCAGCTAGCTGTTGGCAGAACACCAGCCGTTTTAAATGAAAATATTGCGGTACTTCTGCAAGAAAATCCGCAATATGATTATATATTTTGCTTAGATAATGTGACGGATGAGCAGTTGACAGTATTACAAAAGGGGGGCCATGTTTATCGACTTGCGTGGAGTAGTCTCTCATGGCGTGAACAGTTGCTCGAGATTGCGAAAATCCTAGATGCAGAAATGGAAGCAAGGAAATGGTTGATAGAATACGAACAAACAGTACAAGATGCCGTTGCTAGCTTAGCGTACATTTCCCATGAGCGCAGTATGTTATTTTTGTTAGTGAGGGGGAATGAATGCTATCTGTATCAGGATAGAAGTATTCAAGAAGTTTTACTGGAGGATCTAGGACTAAATGTGCTGATTGCTAAAACGCAAGATCTTATCACGGTTCGGGAATTAGCTGAAATGAACCCCGATTTCATCATGGTACTTGTTTATGAAGACGAAGAATCAATGATGAAATGGAACGAGCTTCAATCAGATGAACTGTGGCTTGAATTGAAATCCACGCGAAATGACACTGTCTATACACTTACTCATTTTCCATGGCGCGATTATGCTCCGCTGCCACATTTACTAATCGTAAAAGAAGTTATGCAATTGTTAACCGCAGATAGTTCATTATAAAATCCGCCTTTTCTACATGGACGCCAAAAGAACGCCTGTTTATTATTGATAATAGTTTTCATTCTCATTTGAGATAAGCGTAAAAGGAGGCGTTCTTGATGAAAAGAACTATAGTCATTTTAAGCATTATATTATTTATTTTCATTTTATCTGCATGTACGAAAGATAGGGAAGAACCAACATCAACAGGTTCGCAAAATAAGGATAGTGAAGAACAAACAACAATTACTTATTTAAATAATCACTACAAGATTCCAGTGAAACCAGAGAAAATTCTCTTTTTAAATGCCTTTGAGTCCATTGAGGATGCTGTGATTTTGGGCATAGAACCCTATGCAGCAAGTGCAATTGGTAGTGATGAGGAGCCATTCCCAAGTTTTTTTGGTGACGTTACAGCGAATACAATTCCTTTACTAACAACTAGCGGAGACAGTTTGGAGTACGTTTTGCAACTTGCACCAGATTTAATTATCAGTACAGATATGGAAGATCCAAAAGTTTTAGAACAGTTAGAGAAAATCGCACCAGTGATTCCAACTTCTCATTATGGCCCAGATTGGCAGGCGAATCTTGAAATGCTTGCTGAGGTCACTGGAAAGGCTGAAAAAGCAAAAACACTTATTGATAAATACCATCAGGATAAGCAAAACGCTATCCAATATCTCCACTCATTTCAAGACAAGGATGTAGTAGCAATACGTATTCGAGGTGGCGAAATGATGATTTACCCTAAAGACGTATTTCTCAATGATGTACTATACGGTGAATTGAATCTCCCTGTGCCAGAAACTATTAACAAGGTGGATCAGCAAACGGTTATTTCTTTGGAGGGACTATATCAAGCCAATCCAGATTATATTTTCATTCAGTATGACCTATATGAAAATGATATGGATGAAAGTATACTCGAGGAGCTTCAACAAAACCAAGTTTGGAAAGGATTAAAGGCAGTCAAAAGCAATCAAGTTTTTATTAATGCCGTAGATCCATTGGTAATGGGTGGAGGGACATTAAATGGGCGAGTCCGTATTTTAGAAGCAACCATGCAGGCATTAAGTAACTAAAATACGTAAAGGTGATAAGGAGCGATTGTGTGAAATTATCAGAGAAACTTGATCAATTATTTATGCAAAAATTTGAACAAGGGCTTTTCTCAGGCAATATTTTAGTAGCAAAGGAAGGTATACCTCTTTATATAGGTACATTTGGTTTAGCAAACTACCATAATGGCAAGAAGCTTTCCGAAGATTCCTTATTTGAATTAGCTTCCGTTACGAAACCAATGACAGCCATTGGCATTATGATTCTTGAGGAGCAAGGGAAACTTAATTATGATGACACTATCCAGAAATGGATTCCCTCATTTCCCTATGCAACCATTACTTTACGACATGCACTAACACATACATCGGGATTGCCAGATTATATGGAATTATTCGAAAGACACTGGGATCATCGTTGTATTGCAACAAATACAGATGTACTCCGGTTACTAACCGAACATAGACCACAGCTCAATTTTGACCCTGGTGAAAAATATCAATATAGTAATACAGGCTATGTTTGCCTAGCGATGGTCATTGAAGAAGTATCAGGTATGTCCTATGCCACGTTCATGTTACACCATATATTTAAACCGTCAGCCATGCAACGAACAAGGGTCATGAATCGCAGATATCAGCCTGAATATGTTGAGGATTTTGCTTTTGGCTATATCCATGATGTGAAACGTGCGTTGTTTTCCTTGCCTGACGAACTTCCAAGTTATGAATTTGTGAACTATTTAGACGGAATCCAAGGGGATGGAATGATTCATTCAACGATAATGGACTTACTTTCGTTTGATAGAGCGCTTAAAAATGGTCATTTGCTTTGTGCTTCATCACTAGAATTGGCTATGTCTGCAACTGTAACAAAGGATGGCCAAAAAACACCATGTGGCTTTGGTTGGTTCATTGATCAATCACCAAAAACAGGAAAAAAAGTATTTCATAGTGGTGGTTGGCCAGGTTACTCTACGATGTTATGCCGTTATGTAGAGACTGATTTTACCATTATTATCCTCAATAATGTAGAATGCTATACAGAAGATAACCAGCAGGAAAGCGCGTCAGATTGGTTACAGCAAATTGAAGAATATGTATTTAATTGAAAGTGATACAGGTAGAAACTCAGTGGGATTTTTCCCATTGAGTTTTTTATCTCGATTTTGCGGATAGCATGGTTAGCTTCTGCTCCTTGGCGTGAAAAAACTAGACGTAATGACTTTGAATGGGGTTAACAATCATGTTACTCTTGCAAGAGAGAGGTCTTATACTATAAGCAGAAAATGAGTGAAATTCATGTCTTACGAAAATAAAATATTACAAATGAAAAAAATGCTTGGAAAAAAAACAATGACTGCTAAACAAAAGGTTGAAGCACCAGCATTCCAAAAACCTACTTGTCCTAGCTATACAGAGCAATGGAAACAGGCGGGACTAACGGTTGTTGAAAATGATTTTGGCATCGTATTTAAGCGTCAAGTAAGCTATCCGTTTAGTTATCAGCATGGACATTATCAACTGCAATCATTCTTTGAAGCCCTGAAAAAATGGCAAGGCGCTGAGTTTGACCACCCTTATGCACTCGATATGGAAGAGTCTGTATTATTTTTTGACACGGAAACGACAGGCTTAAAGGGTGTCGGGACCCATATTTTTTTGCTTGGATTTTTAGAGGTAGCTGAGGAATCCTTCATCCTAACACAATATATTATGGCTGATCCTGCACATGAGGCAGCTTTCTTGTTTGAATCCAAGCTTTGGCAAAAGTCAGCTACTGTAATTACCTATAATGGGAAAAGCTTTGATTGGCCACAGCTTGAAACACGATGGACCCTACATCAAAAAACGTTACCTAAATTACGATCTCAGCGACAGATCGATTTGTTGCATAGTTCCAAGCGTTTATGGAAAAATGATATGGAGCGCTTAAAATTAAAATCTGTCGAGGAAGAAAAGCTTGGTTTTTCTCGTATAGGGGATATTCCAGGTCATCTCGCGCCTATTATTTATTTAGATGCCGTGAAAAGTGGCATACCAGATGCTCTTATGAAGGTTTTGCATCATAATGAGTGGGATTTACTGTCACTCATCACACTTTATAGTCATTCTACGCATTTATTGTTTGAACAGGACCAGGAAGAATCAGCAAAAACTTTTACGAATATTGGGAAATGGTATGGTGATTTAAAACAAAGCACTCAAAGCGTGAGAGTTTTAGAAAAGGTGACAGCGAAATTTGATGCACTAGAAGCGGGCCATGCTCAATACTATTTAGCACTACAGCACAAAAAGAGTAAACGTTATAGTGAGGCCATTGACTCATTTGTGGCGTCTCTCCATTTTGTTGAAGCAAGAACAAAGTTACATGCCCTTGAGCAGCTAGCCATACTTTATGAGCACCAAATGAAAGATTATGAGCAGGCCCTTTATTATACGCAAGAAGGCATACGTCTCATTCAAAATCATGAGCAATGGAGAGTAGAACAAAAACAAAAATGGGGAATTTCTTGGGAAAAGAGATTGCACAGACTAGGAAATAAGAAATAATTTCCTGGGAAAGCGCGTGAAACGACAAGTTTAGCCTTACAATTAGTGTTTACAGACGATATAATGTGATGAAGTATGCTATAATGTATTCGTGTATGTAGTGTGAGGAAGGGCGATGTGAATGGACATTAAATTAACGTCAAAAATGATCCTTGAAAAGGAATTTAAAAAGAACTTTAAAGGCTACAATGTAGAAGAAGTAGATTCTTTTCTTGATGAAATTATTCAAGACTATGAAACGTTTGAAAAAATGGTGGCCCAACTACGTGAAGAAAATAGACAATTAAAAGAAGAAATTGAAAGTACACCTAAGAGACAGCCGGTTGCTTCAGCGGCAGCTGGTACAACGAATTTTGATATTTTAAAACGTCTTTCTAATTTAGAGAAACATGTATTTGGTAGCAAGTTATACGAATAATTTTAGTCAATTATATTGTATTTAACATAAAACTCTAGTATAATCTTTCGTATCATCATGAAATTCTGGTAATCGCTGCGGCGCTAGACGTCGTAGAGGAAAGTCCATGCTCACACGGTTCTGAGATGGTCGTAGTGTTCGTGCTTACTGAAAAAATAAGGTAAGGCAGCTGATAAGGCTGACGGCGGAAGGAAAACCTAAGTCCTTTGGATATGGTTGACACTTCCTGAAAGTGCCACAGTGACGAAGCTTGCTTGGAAACTTGCAAGGTGGAACGAGGTAAACCCCACGAGTGAGAAACCCAAATTATGGTAGGGGCACTCTCTAGAAGGAATTAAACGGATAGAGGGACAGAGTTTGCTCTGTAGATAGATGATTACCACCTGATCGTACGAGGCGCAAGCTGTTTGAGTACTCAGGAACAAAACATGGCTTATGGAATTTTTTGATGCTTATCTACGAAATAACAAGCGCTCTCCAATTCGGTGGAGAGCTTTTATTTTGAGTTCATGAGGAAAAAGTAACCTTGTTAATCAAGTCTTGGTATGCGCTATACGTTTGAGAAGTATCGCTACCGCTTCTAAGTCACAACATCTGAAAACGGTTATCGCATTAATGTGATGTATTGATCTTGATTGTTTTGTACTGTAAGCAAAATGCCTGGTACAAAAGGCGACCATCATTCGAACTGGAGAGATGATTGTACCCTGTTCATCAAGAGAATGCCTCTGGCGATTGTCACAGATTTACGTGAGACGCTTTTTGAGCAAGTTCAAAAAATCTGGACGCATTGTTTATCTGCGCGAAAGCGAAGCGTCAGCGACAATTACGCCGAGCGTAATAGATTACATAACGATTGGCCTGACGTAAATGCCCTTCTGAGGGGGAGTATAGAGAGATAGGATGGAGCGGAAACATGAACGGAGTAAACAATTGGGAAAGTACGGATAAACTGAAATTAATAGCTAAATATCCGACTACCTTAATACTTAAAATCTTCGAAAATGTATCTGAAGGTATCATGATTACTGATGAATACAAAAAAATAGTAATGGTTAATCCTGCCTTTGAATTTGTGACAGGCTATACATGTGATGATGTGGTTGGCAAAACGCCAGCCGTTTTACAATCTGGTGTACATGAATTGCCGTTCTATTTAGAGATGTGGGAGCAGATACGACAAGAAGGCATTTGGCAAGGTGAGATATGGAATCGTCGTAAAACTGGAGACGTATATCCTGAATGGTTAACAATTGTTTGTGTAACCAACGATGAGGGTGAGGTTACAAATTACTGTGGTATTTTCACAGATTTGTCTGAAAGAAAAATAGTAGAAAATGAATTAGAAAAGCGTTTGCTCACGGATTCATTAACAGATGTATCCAATCGTTTTGCCTATATTGAAAGAATGGATAATCTCTTAGAATCGACTTCTGCTATTTCTCATTCAGTGCAGCATGCGATCTATTTCTTAGATTTGGATCGATTTAAGCAAATTAATGATACATTAGGCCATGCTGTTGGAGATTCAATTTTAATAGAAGTAGCAAATCGTCTAAAAAAATTACTGAAAAATAAAGACATTATTGCAAGATATGGCGGAGATGAATTCGTCATTACATTAACCAATGTGAAAAATGTCAAAGAAGCTGCAAAATTCGCTGAACAAATTATTAGTAGTATCGAACAACCGATGATGATTAATGATCAGGAAGTTTTTATTTCTACAAGTATTGGTATTAGCGTTTTTCCAGTTGATAGTAAAAACACAGAAGAACTAATCAATTGTGCAGATAGGGCAATGACTTATTCAAAAAAGAATGAATTGAACGGCTATTCATTTTATTTTGATGAACTGCAAACAGATGCACAACGAGTACTATTGCTAGATTCTGAGTTAAGAAGAGCAATAGAAAACCGTGAATTTGAGCTGTATTTTCAGCCAAAGGTTTCTATGGAAAATGAGCAAATTCAAGGTTTAGAAGCACTAGTCCGCTGGAATAGCGAGAGGCTAGGCTTTGTGTCGCCTGCGGAGTTTATTACTTATGCGGAGGATACAGGTCTAATCATTCCATTAAGTGAGCTCATTATCGAAAAAGCATGTGAGGCAGTGATCCAAATGCAACAACATGGTTGGAAAACACCTGTCGCCATTAATATTTCGAGCATTCACTTTAAACAGCAGAATTTTTTGGAGTCAATCCAAACCATATTAGAGCGCTATAATATGCCAGCCAACAATTTTGAAATAGAAGTGACGGAGCGAACGGTGATGAACAGTGCCAACGAAACTGTCAGTAAATTGGTTCGTTTGAAACAATTAGGCTTTAAAATCTCAATCGATGATTTTGGGACAGGCTATTCGTCCTTAAGTTATTTAGTTCGCTTCCCATTAGATTGTTTAAAAATTGATCGAAGCTTTATTCAGCATATTGGATCACTCGATGAAAAACAGGCAGTTGTAGATGCGATTATTCAAATGTCCCATCGCCTAAAAATGAAAGTTGTTGCTGAAGGTGTAGAACAAGCACAACAAGTGGATATACTACGTAAAATGAACTGTGATATTATCCAAGGCTATTATTACAGCAAACCACTCCCGTTAAACGAACTGATGGAGTTTATGGAGTATTGGGAAATTGAGCATCAAGGAAGGAAATAATCTATGGCAAACTATCAATTAGTAGCTACGTCAGCAATGGGCTTAGAAGCTATTGTGGCACAAGAGGTAAAAGCACTTGGCTATGAAACAACCGTTGACAATGGCAAAGTATATTTTGAAGGCGATGAAACGGCTATTGCACGTACCAATTTATGGCTACGTGTAGCGGATCGTGTAAAGATTGTCGTTGGACAATTCCCGGCAAAATCATTTGAACAATTATTTGAAAGTGTTAAGGCACTCCCTTGGGAAAAATACCTACCAGTGGATGCTGCTTTTCCTGTTTCAGGAAAGTCCGTAAAATCGAAATTATTTAGTGTACCAGATTGCCAAGCCATTACTAAAAAAGCAATCGTAGAACGAATGAAACAGCATTACAAGCGACTTGGCTTTTTAGATGAATCTGGAGCAACTTACAAAATAGAGGTTTCAATTTTAAAAGATGTGGCGACACTAACGATTGATACATCTGGTGCTGGCTTACATAAACGTGGCTATCGTCAGGTACAAGGTGAGGCACCCTTAAAAGAAACATTAGCAGCTGCACTTGTACAAATTTCAAAATGGAATCCAAATCGTCCATTTGTTGACCCATTCTGTGGCTCTGGTACCATTGCATTGGAAGCGGCGATGTTTGGACAAAACATAGCACCAGGCTATAACCGTGAATTCATTTCTGAGGAATGGCCATGGATGAAAGCTGCAATCTGGGATACGGTTCGTGATGAGGCGGAAAGTTTAGCGAACTATGATCAGCCGTTAGAAATTATCGGTTCCGATATCGATCACCGCATGATCAGCATTGCGCAAGAAAACGCAGTGGAAGCAGGCTTTGGAGAGTTAATTACGTTTAAGCAAATGCAAGCACGTGATTTTACAACACAGTTAATGGATGGTGTCATGATTGGGAATCCACCGTACGGAGAACGTATTGGTGATGTTGAAGTCGTGGAACAGGTGATCCGCGACGTCGGTAAGGTGATGAAAAACTATCCAACTTGGTCTGTATATATGCTATCCTCCATGAAAAATTTTGAAGAATTATATGGACGCCAAGCGACGAAAAAACGTAAATTATTTAATGGTTTTATTGAAACAAATTATTATCAGTTCTGGGGTCAAAAGTCTAAAAGAGATTAACGAATAGTAACGGAAGATAAGATTTTTTCTTATCTTCCGTTTCGTCGCGTATAATAGCACCAGATCGTTAGAGGGGGAACATCAATTGCGTAAATCTTTACCATTTGCATTATCAAAGGACCGTTCATTTTTTGAATCATTAGGTGACTGGATGGGCGATGTCCTTTATGATGAATTACCTGAAAAGGGCTTTGAATGCCGTGATGAGCAAATTTTTATGGCCTATCAAATAGAACAAGCACTAAAAGAAAAAAATGTTCTCTTCGCAGAGGCAGGAGTAGGAACTGGCAAAACGATCGCTTATTTGCTTCCAGCTATCTCTTATGCGCGTTACACAGGGAAACCAGCATTGATTGCTTGTGCAGATGAAACATTAATCGACCAACTTGTAAAAGAGGGGGGCGATATTTATAAACTTCAAAAAACGTTAGGGCTTGATATTGATGTTCGTCTAGCAAAATCGAGAGATCAATATTTGTGCTTAAAACGCTTTGAGGAAGCGGAGAAAGTGGAGTCGGATGAATGGATTGACGATATTGCCTTTTCTATCCCTGATGGTGTTTATGCTCAAGGTTCGATGATTGCTGTTCATCCATATGGGGAACGCAGTGATTATCCGACTGTCAGTGATGAGGATTGGCAAAAGGTTAATTACAATTCGATTATGCAATGCTCGGTTTGTGATCTGCGTAATCGCTGTGGGCAAACATTGCACCGTTCTCATTACCGAAAATCAACGGATCTTGTTATTTGTTCGCAAGATTTTTTAATGGAGCATTTAGCTACAAAGGAATCTCGTGAGCGTGAAGGTCAGCTTGCTTTACTGCCAGAAGTATCAATAATGGTGCTGGATGAAGGGCATTTACTGGAGTATGCTGCACAAAAAGCGATGACGTATAAAGTGCAGGCGACGACTATTGTGCAATTATTGGAGCGCTTGATGGTAGATGGCGTACGTGAACGTACACTGTATGCGATGGAGAAATTACAGGATGATCATGAGCTATTTTTTGATCAACTTCGTGATGATATCGTTGCTTCCAATGAAGATCGTAAACGTATAAACAAATCAAAAACACTGCTGGCTTATGGAAAGCAGTTAATAAATGATGTAGAAACATTGATGGAAGAATTCGTCTTTGAATCAGAAATGTACATGATCCCTGAATATGAGTTAAATATGGCAGAAGAATATTTAGAACAATATGAGGCTTCTTTACGTATTTTTATCGCACAAGGAGATGCAGTGGATTGGTTAGAGGAGACAGATGGTGAAGAAACACTCGTGATTATGCCTCGTTTAATCACAGAAGTTTTAGCAGAAAAGTTATTCTCTAAAAAGCTTCCAATCGTTTTTTCTTCAGCCACGCTATCGGTCAATAAAGACTTTTCTTATATTGCCTATAGTTTAGGAATTCGAGATTACCAATCATTTTCTGTGCCATCTCCATTCGATTATGAAGAGGTTATGAAAATCTATTTACATGAGCTTACGCAACGTGACAAAACAGCGCGTGTTCAGCAATTGCTACGTGATGGCGAACAAACATTGATTTTATTTAAGTCGAAGCAAGCCATGCTAAACTTCAAGGCAGAATTACCGCTAATGGAACGTATGTATGTAGCATTCGAAGGAGATCGAGAGCTATCAGCCATTGTTCGAGATTTCCAGCAAGGAACAGTTAAAACATTATGCTCATATCATTTATGGGAAGGGCTAGATTTACCTGAGGAAGCATTAACACGTGTGATTATTTATGATTTACCGTTTCCTCCACAGGACCCATTATTTGATGCAAAACGTACATTTGCCGAAAACCCATTTGAGGAAGTGGAATTACCTTTCATGCAATTGCGCTTGCAGCAAGGGATGGGACGCTTAATTCGTACATCAAATGACCATGGTGATATTCACATTTTGTTAAATGAAGACGAGCAAAAACAGCGTGCAGCCTTTGAAAATATATTAGCGGTTGTACCAGAAATTAAGTAGAAAAAAGCGAGTTTGCTCAAAATGCAAGCTCGCTTTTTATTATTTTGAAATAACATTATGGGCGTAGTTAAATTATTGGTTTTTAAAAAACTGTTGAATATTTCTCTTTTAAGCTATATAGTTCTTTGTAATGCAACGAAATCTTGTGGAAGAATATATTTTTTGTATTGAAAATAATTTCACAAAAGGTTTATAATAATGACAAGAATTTTTAAGAATAGTCAAATTGCTTGCTGACTATTCCATGATAGGGGGCTTAAACCTGTCGAACATTCAATCATTGTGTAGAAAATATACAAATCTATCGGCAACGGATATTGACAAGTTAATAGAAATAGAGGCTACGCTAACGTATTATGCTGAGTTGACTGATTGTTATATGTTCATAGATTGCCTGTTGGAGAATTTACCGCATGCGATTGTTGTGGCAGAGGCATTCCCGAAGAAAGAGATTGGTTTATACGAAAAATCAGTTATCGGAAAATTCGTATTTGAAAGTTTTGAACCAGCTGTATTTGCTGCGTTTAAACATAAAGAAAAATCATCCATTACCAGAGCGATTACGCAGGAAGGCATTACGGTAGAGCAAAATGTGCTTCCGATTTTTAATGAGCAACAGCAAGTAATTGCCGTGTTAATTCAGGAAAAAATGGTGAAGATGCAAACGACACCGAAAGATGATTTTCAAAATATGCCTTTTGCTTTAATTGAACATATTGTTGAACCTAATTCTCAACCGATTCCAGTTGTTTCAGATTTACTCGTAGAGTCGATTATTCTCACAAATCACGAAAATAAAGTAATTTACAGTAATCCTGCTGGCTATCATTTTATTTCGGAGCTATCTGGATTAGAAAACTTTGACAATGTAGCATTGGATAAAATCTTACCTTTTTTACAGGAAGTCTATGATAAAGGCGACGATGTCTTTTTCCTAGAAATTACGATTGATCGTAAATCCTTTATTGTAAAGAAAATTCCAATTCGCAGTTATAACGAGAAGGTCACACTACTCATTATTCATGATCTAACAGAGCTTAAGCTGAAAGAAAATGAGCTAATGATGAAAACATTTGCGATACGAGAAATTCACCACCGCGTGAAAAATAATCTTCAGACAGTGACAAGCCTATTACGTTTGCAAATGCGAAATGATCTGTCTGCATCGAATGCAAGTGCTTTTCAAGAGGCATTAAATCGAATCTATAGTATTTCATCGGTTTATGAGCTGATTTTAGAAAATGAAGATAACGCTGAAGAAAGAGTAGATGTTATCGCATTAGCTAAAAAAATTGGTCATAAAATGATTGGTACGTCTAATACAGCAACTATTCAACTAGCCTTTCATCATGAAAATTTGCAGCTATTCTGCCATTCGAAAAAGGCAGTCTCTTTAGCACTCATTATTTGTGAGCTACTGCAAAATGCATTAAAGTATGCGTTTATCGGACGTGATGAAGGAATCATCGATATTCAATTCATTCAGGAAGATTCTACAATTTCGCTTCATATTTCTGACAACGGCGTTGGAATGCAAGAGGTGAAGGCATCTTTTGGTATGGAGATTATCACAAGGCTTGTAGAATATGATTTAGCTGGCTCATTTTCCATTATCCCTAGTAATGAAGGTACACATACTCAAATTCAGTTCCCTGTAAGTGAGGAGGTATTTATCGTAAATGACTAGGAAAGTTATGATTGTCGAAGATGAATCACTGATTGCGATTGATTTGAAGTTTATGTTAGAAGATAACGGCTACGAAGTTGTAGCTCAAGCGAACAATGGTGAAACTGCCATTGAATTAGCCTTTTTACATAAACCGCAGTTAATCTTAATGGACATTAAAATGCCTAAACTTGACGGTTTAAAGGCAAGTAAAATTATTGAACAACAGCTTGGTATACCCGTTCTTTTCATCTCGGCCTATAGTGAAAAAGAATTGTTGCTATACATGAAGCAGGATAATATATTAGGATATGTAATGAAACCGTTTTCTGAAAAAAATGTGTTGCCTGTGCTAGAGGTTGCTTTTCATCAAATTGATAAATTCAACCGTCTCAATGGAGAGATCTTACATAAGCAAACACAATTAGATAAGCGGAAAGTCATTGAACGAGCAAAGGGCTTGCTTATGCAGGCTGAAAATATAAGCGAGGACGAGGCTTACCGTAAGATCCGCAATGAAAGTATGCAAACACAACAGGAAATGGTGCACATTGCACAGCAAATTATTAACAACTTACAAGTCAATAGTTGAAGCAAAGGCGCTTTAAAGAGATTTCTTCTTTAAAGTGCCTTTTTTTATATAAATTTATAAATAAAAAAGGGGTGATGAGTAAGATGGCAATGATAGGAACGGTTATCGTTTATATTATTATGATTTGTGCTATTTTAGGGGCAATCGGAGCTATCCGAGATGCTGAGTATGGAATTGGGAAAGAATTTATGAATGGGATCCATACGGTTGGTCATATTTTTGTCCCAGCAGCAGGGATCATGGCAGCTATACCTTACTTAACATGGTTTATTAGTCATTTTATTAGTCCGATTTTTGAGTTAATTGGTGCAGATCCTGCGATTGCAGCGACAACAATTTTAGCTTCGGACATGGGTGGTTACCAATTAGCCAATGCGTTAAAGGAGTCTTATGAGGGATGGGTAATGGCTCTTGTTGTTGGTTTTATGTCAGGTGCTACCATTGTATTCTCGATTCCAATGGGCCTTGCGATGTTGGATAAGCGTGATCATAAATATATGGCGCTAGGTATTATGGCTGGCGTATTAACAATTCCGATTGGTGCATTTATTTCTTCAATCATGATTGTGCTATTCAACACAGAAGTACGTGAAGTCATTAGTACAACAGAGGCTCCTACATATGTATTTGCCATTTCTGTTTTACAAATATTAATTAACTTACTACCGTTATTCATTTTCGTTATCTTAATCGCACTAGGCTTAAAGCTTATTCCAAACGGCATGATTACTGGCTTCATGGTATTCGGTCGTGTCATGGATGCGGGAATTAAATTGGTGTTAGTGTTCTCTATTGTGGAGATTTTTACAGGTATTTTTACAAAGATTTTTGGCGCGTGGGGCTTCGATCCAATCATGGCTGATGAAATCGACCAGTTCCGAGCATTAGAAACAGCCGGTTATATCGGGATTATGCTAGCGGGTGCCTTCCCAATGGTGTATTTAATTCGAAAGTATGCTTCCAAGCCACTTGAAGCGGCTGGGAAAAAATTAGGCTTATCCTCTGTAGGAAGTGCGGGGATTCTAGCAACGATTGCGAATATTTTAGCGATGTTTACACTGATTCGCCATATGCCACCAAAAGATAAAGTGATTAACATTGCATTTGGTGTATGTTCTGCCTTCTTATTAGGTGATCACTTATCATTCACGGCTAACTTCCAGCCAACCATTATTTTACCTGTTATCGCAGGGAAGTTTTTAGCGGGTGTGATTGCAATTATTTTAGCCTATAAGCTTTCAGTACCAACTGCATTAAGGCTAGAAATTGAGGATCGCAAGGCAGGCATTATTAAAGAAGGCGAATATTTAACAGATCAAAAATCATAACGAAGAAAAAGTGAGGTGATGACGTGTGAGTGAAGAGAAAAAACGATTTATTCAGGAGTTTGTGCCGGGTAAACAGCTAACATTGAGTCACCTTATTGCCAATCCTGATCCAGAAATGTTTCAAAAGCTGGGTATCCAAGATGCGGGTGCCCTTGGCATTATGACCTGTACGCCAAGTGAAACGGTAATTATCGCAGGAGATTTAGCGACAAAGGCAGCCAATGTCAAACTAGGGTTTTTAGATCGTTTTACAGGTAGTCTCGTTATTGTAGGTAGTGTGTCAGAGGTAGAAATGGCGATGTTAGAAATCAATCGTTTTTTATCCGAGGTATTAGGCTATACACCTTCAAAAATAACGAAATCATAGGATGTGTCATATGAAAAATCGAGTAATGATAATAGGCGGTGTGCAAGCAGGAAAGTCAACATTGATGAATACATTGTTGGGCAAAGAAAGCAGTGCCAACAAAACACAAGCACTCGTTTATGATGACTGGATTGTTGATACACCAGGTGAATATGTTGAAAATCCAATGTATTACAGAAATATTATGGCAACATCGCTGGAAGTAACCCATGTGATTTACTTGCAGGATGCCACATCAGCAAGGAGTGTATTCCCTCCGCAATTCAGCTTAGGGATTCCCAAAATACAAATAGGTGTGATTACCAAGATTGATGCCCCTGATGCCGATGTTGAAAGGGCTATCGCCTTATTAAAAAATGTTATGACGCAGGGCCCTATCGTGAAAACCTCTTCATGGCAGAAGCTTGGCATTGAATTGATTGAACCATTGATTCAACGCAAGACACATGAAGAAATTCGTCAATTTGTCAAGGATCACGATAGTCCGTATCTCATGTATTGCTCACAGTAGCGAGAGGGAGGTGTAGGGTGAAAACTGAAAAAATATTTAGTGCAGGCATTGATATTGGGACAAGTACCACAAAAATGGTCGTCAGTAGTTTTCTGTTAAAGAATGTGGCTGGCGTAACCCATGTGCCAAGGATTGAAATTATTGAGAAAACGGTGTTGCATCAAAGTCCAATTATCAAAACACCTTTTATTAATAAAGACATCATTGATATGAAAAAGATTGAGGAATTTATTTCCCAACAGTATCAATTGGCACAAATTGCTCCATCTGATATTGCAACAGGGGCCATTATCATTACAGGTGAATCAGCCACGAAGGAAAATGCAAGTGAAGTTGTCCATACCATTGCAGATGGCGCAGGTCATTTTTTAGTTGCTACCGCAGGTCCTGATTTAGAGGGCATCATTGCTGCCAAAGGAGCAGGTACTTTACAGCAATCAAAGAATTCATCCAAAGTCATCGCCAATATTGATATTGGTGGAGGGACAGCGAATATTGCTGTTATGCAATTTGGAGAGGTCATTGGTACATGTACCTTACATGTTGGTGGTAGATTGATTGAATTTAAGGATGGCAAGATTCAATCAATTTCTCCGCCACTCATGCGATTGATGGAACGATGGGCTAATCCGTTAGCGGTCGGTGATGCGGCCGAAGATTATCGAGTAACACTTTGTATTGAAGAAATGGTGCAAACACTTGCCATGATTCTTCATGGACAATGCACAGATGAAAAGCATCCATTATTACTAGGGCATTTACCAAACTGGCATAAACCTGTGGATGCCATCGTTTTTACAGGTGGTGTGGCCTCTTGTATTTATGAAAATGAATGTACACAGCGCCAATATGATGATATTGGTGAAAGATTAGCGAAGATGCTATTACAGCAAGAACAGCTACAATCATTTTTATGGCTACGACCAGAGGAAACAGCGCGGGCAACAGTGACTGGTGCTGGTACACAAACCACTGAAATTAGTGGGGCAACCATTCAGGTGGATGCTCATGTGTTACCACTAAAAAATGTACCAGTCTTCAATTGCTATATGGATATGTCTACAGACTTTAACACGACAGTGAAGACAGCCGTAGAGAGAGCAGATGATTTATTTTCTATACAGGACAATCGTTCACCATTTGCACTCTATTTTAGTGAATTGCCGTATTTAAGCTTTCAGGATGTACATGCATTGTGTCAGGCCATTCTGCAACATTTGGCAACAAGATGCTCTAAGGACATACCAATTATCATAGTCATTCAATCAGATTACGCAAAAATTATTGGACAAACCATACAAGCTATTAATGCGACAGTGCCAATTATTTGCATCGATCAAATTAAAGTGGAAACAGGTGATTACATCGACATTGGAGAGGTTCTGCCATCTGGCGTTGTTCCTGTTGTGGTGAAGACCCTTGCCTTCCATTCAAAGTAAGGAGGATGAATGTGAACTTATCGGTGATATTTGGTGGAGAAAAATATAATTTTAAATCATTAAAAGATGTTATGGCCAAGGCCAATGAAGAAAAATCAGGCGATCAGCTAGCGGGTATTGCCGCTGAGACGGTTCAACAACGAATCGCAGCGAAGGCTGTATTAAGTGAGCTTTTAGTAAAAGATATCCGAGAAAATCCATTAGTGCCGCAAGAAAATGATGAGGTTTCACGCATTATTGAGGGCGATATTAATGAGCAAATCTATGGAGAAATCAAAAACTGGAGCATCGAGCAGCTGCGTGAATACATTTTATCGAATGACACAGGTGATCGTGAATTAAAGCGTTTAAGTAAAGGAATGAATTCGGAGATTATTGCCGCTGTTACAAAGCTAATGTCCAATTTAGATCTTGTTCATGCAGCCAATAAAGTCGAAATACTATCAACGTGTAATATTACGATTGGCCAAAAAGGGACATTGTCTTCTCGCCTTCAGCCAAACCATCCAACAGACAATATTGATGGCATCATCGCCTCTCTAAAAGAAGGATTGTCTTATGGTATTGGGGATGCTGTTATCGGCATTAATCCTGTAGATGATTCAGTTGAAAGTGTTAAAAAAGTACTTACGGCTACAAAAGAATTCATCAATGATTGGTCCATTCCTACGCAAAACTGTGTATTAGCTCATATTACAACACAGATGAAGGCGATTAAACAGGGCGCCCCAGCGGATATGATTTTCCAAAGTATCGCAGGGACAGAAATTGCTAACCGTTCGTTCGGTATTTCTGCTGATTTAATAAGAGAAGCAGAGGAGCTAATAAAAAAACAAGGAACAGGTACTGGTCCAAATTTATTCTACTTTGAAACAGGCCAAGGCTCAGAGCTATCGGCAGAGGCACATATGGGCATTGACCAAGTAACTTTGGAATCTCGCAATTATGGATTTGCAAGACATTTTAATCCTTATATTGTGAACACAGTAGTGGGCTTTATCGGCCCAGAATATTTATACAACAATAAACAAGTCATTCGAGCAGGTCTCGAAGATCATTTCATGGGCAAAATGCATGGCATTCCTATGGGGGTAGATATTTGCTATACCAACCATATTAAGGCAGACCAAAATGATGTGGAAGATTTAAGTGTATTGCTAACAGCAGCTGGCGTTAACTTTATTATTGCTGCGCCAATGGGCGATGATGTGATGCTCAATTATCAATCGATGAGCTTCCATGATGTAGCTACATTACTCCAAACATTTGGTAAAAAACCAGCACCAGAGTATTTAGCATGGTTAGAGAAAATGGGCATTTATGAAAATGGTCGACTGTCAGCAAGAGCCGGCGATTTATCCATTTTTGAAAGGTAGGTGAGTCAAGTGAATGATCAATTAGTTTCTATGATTACACAGCTTGTCATGGAGAAGATGGAGAAAAATACAGGTAGCCAAGCACCTGAAGTGGCAGCTACTCCAACAGAACAACCACTTATTAAGTTTTATGATACAGTAGAAAATCGTTCTTCAGGAACAACAGAAGCTACAGCAACATCACAGGAGCCATTAATTCAGCTATATCAGCATGGAGCTCCACAGCAAGTAACAACGCTTGCTTCTGTCACTTTCGACCAGCCATTAAACGAAGCTGTGCCAATCAAGCCCTTTCAGTTTGAGGCAGAAGCAGTAACGGAAAGTGTGCAGGCTGCTAAAAAACATACACCTGCTCGCATTGGTGTAGGGAGAGCTGGGACAAGACCGAAAACGAAAACATGGTTAAAATTCCGACTCGATCATGCTGCTGCGGTAGATGCTGTGTATGGCGAAGTGTCTGAAGATCTTTTACAAAAGCTTGATGTCTTTCAGGTAACAACGAAAGTCACGGATAAAGAGGAATACATTACAAGACCTGACTTAGGCCGTCGTTTATCAGAGGAATCAAAGACATTGATTCAGCAAAAATGTAAACCACAGCCCAAAGTACAGATAATTATCTCGAATGGCTTAAGTGCGAGTGCGATTGAGGAAAATGTACAAGATGTCTACTTAGCCCTACAGCAAAGTCTTGGCAATTTAAATATTGACATCGGTACAACATTCTATATTGATAAAGGCCGTGTTGCTTTAATGGATGAGATTGGTGAACTGCTACAGGCAGAGGTTATTGTTTACCTAATTGGTGAGCGTCCAGGGCTCGTATCCGCAGAATCGATGAGTGCATATTTATGTTTCAAGCCAAGAATTGGGACAGTGGAAGCGGAACGTATGGTGATTTCAAACATCCATAAGGGTGGTATCCCACCATTAGAAGCGGGAGCTTATCTTGGAACAGTCGTAGAAAAAATCCTGCATTATCAGGCAAGTGGCGTAGAGCTTGTCGCAAAAGAAGGTTAGGGGGCTGAAATATGTATCCTCAAAAAATTATGGCTCAAATCTTGGCGATGCAAACCATTCCAAGAGTCAACAGTGAACTAGCAGAGCAGTTAGATTTAAAGCCACATCATCATAGTATTGGGCTTGTCACACTGACAATTGACGATGTTGGGTATGTTGCCTTAGATGAGGCGACAAAAAAGGCAGATGTCGATGTTGTCTATGCAAAAAGCTTTTATGCGGGAGCGGCACATGCGTCTGGTCCATTGTCGGGTGAAGTGATTGGCATCATCGCTGGAAGCTCACCTGATGAAATTCGTAGTGGTCTTGATGCTATTCAACAAAAAATCGAATTTGATACGTATTTTGAAGCCATTAATAATAATGACAATCATGCCTTGTTTGCCCATACCGTGGCAAGCTGTGGGACGTATCTTGCTGAGCTTGCAGATGTAAAGGCTGGCACACCACTTGCTTATTTAATCGCACCGCCACTTGAGGCAGTGGTTGGATTAGATGCAGCATTAAAGGCGGCAGATGTTGAGTTAAAGGTTTTCTTTGGTCCTCCATCTGAAACCAATTTTGGTGGTGGCTTATTAACGGGCAGTCAATCGTCATGCGAGGCTGCAGCACATGCATTCAGAGAAGCTATTGAAAATATAGCTAGAAACCCAGTGATCTAGAAAGGAGGCGGCTTTATGGCCACATTAGACAAAGACTTATTAGCGATTCAGGAAATGAGAGATGCCGTTAAACATGCTAATACAGCACAGGCTGCCTACATGCAATTTTCTCAGCAACAAGTAGACACCATTGTAAAGGCTGTTGCGGATGCTGCCTTTAAGGAAGCAGATCGTTTAGCAAAAATGGCTGTGCAAGAAACAGGGATGGGTATTCCCAACCATAAAAAGATGAAAAATGAAGTGGCTTCACGAGATGTCTATGAAGATATTAAAGACTTAAAAACAGTTGGTATTGTGGGCTATGATCGGATGAAAAAAGTAGCCGAAATTGCAAGTCCTTTCGGTGTCATTGCTGGTATTGTACCCACAACAAATCCAACCTCTACAGCCATCTTTAAAACGCTTATTTCTTTAAAAACGAGAAATGGTTTAGTGCTTAGTCCACACCCATATGCAGTGAAATGTACAAAAGAGGCTTTAGATATTTGTCGAGTAGCTGCTGAAAAAGCAGGTGCGCCAGAAGGATTACTACAATGTTTAACAATGTCCTCCATGGAAGCAACACAGCAGCTAATGAAGCACCCAGACATTCATTTAATTTTAGCTACGGGTGGTGGTGCATTGGTCAAGGCGGCCTATAGCTCTGGCAAACCTGCCTATGGGGTAGGACCAGGAAATGTACCAGCTTACATTGAAAAATCGGCTACTATTCAAAAGTCTGTACGTCAATTGGTGCAAAGTAAATCGTTCGATAATGGCACAATCTGTGCAACAGAGCAAGCCATTATTGTCGATAAGGCGATTGCAGAGCAAGTGCAAACAGAATTAAAGAAAAACGGTGCCTATCTATTAAATGCTGAAGAAAAAGCTAAAATGGAAAAATTGATTTCGCCAGTTCCAGGGAAAGTAAATCCACAGATTGTCGGTAAATCAGCTACTTGCCTAGCTGATTCTGTTGGTATTACGGTTCCAGACGATACAAAAGTTCTTGTGGGCTTCGAAACAATGATTGGTAAAAATATTCCGTTTTCTCTTGAAAAACTATCACCAATCTTTGCACTTTATGTTGTTGAAAACAGTACAGAAGCCAAGCAGGTGATGATTGACCTGCTAAATATTGGAGGACGCGGACATACATGCTCCATTCACACTGAAAATGCAGCATTAGCAGAGCAATTTTCCGTTGAATTACCAGTATCACGCATTGTGGTCAATACATTATCATCTATCGGTGCAGTAGGTGGCACAACGGGCTTAGCGCCATCCTTTACATTAGGCTGTGGTACATTTGGCGGCAATATTACGTCAGATAACATTACAGCAAGACATTTATTAAATATCAAACGTATGGCGTATGGCATTAAAGATGTCGAAGTGCCAAAACCAGAATTTGAAGTACAGTCCGTTGTCGAGTCGGTAGTCTCACAAGAGCCTGCTCTAGACACAACGATGGTTCAACAAATTGTCGATCAAGTATTAAAACAAATCACATTACAAAATAAATAATTTGGAGGAATGACAAATGAGTACAGCATTAGGAATGGTAGAAACAAAAGGTTTAGTAGGAGCAATTGAAGCAGCAGACGCAATGGTAAAGGCAGCAAGCGTTAATTTAGTAGGAAAAGTACATGTTGGTGGCGGTATCGTGACAGTTCTTGTACGCGGCGATGTAGGTGCAGTAAAAGCAGCAACAGATGCAGGGGCAGCAGCAGCACAACGTGTAGGAGAGCTATTATCAGTTCATGTAATTCCACGTCCACACCACGAATTAGAAATGATTTTACCAAAAGCAGAAGCATAATTTCATGTTCTGATGAGAGCTGGATCTAACTTTAGAACAGCTCTCAACTTGTCCTTATAAAATCAATCAACAAAATAAAGAGGTGGCTAACGTGACAACAGCAACAAAAACTTTTCCAGTGGCCATTTCGGCTCGTCATATCCATCTAAGTGAAGCGGATTTACAAGCACTTTTTGGTCCAAATGCAACCCTTACTAAGGATTTCGACTTATCACAGCCAGGGCAATTTGCTGCAAAAGAGCGTGTCTCTATCGAGGGACCAAAAGGCATTATTCATAATGTCCGTGTCCTTGGACCTGTAAGACCAGCAACCCAAGTAGAGGTAAGCCGTACAGATGCCATGAAGCTAGGGGTGACACCTCCTTTACGGCAATCAGGTGATATTGACAATTCTGCAGGCATTAAAATTCTTTCTCAAGACAAGGAATTAGAGATCCAGCAGGGGGTCATCATTGCACAGGCACATATTCATATGACAGAAGAAGATGCCAAAGCATTGGAAGTACACAATAATGAATTAGTTTCAGTGGAAGTTGTAAGTGATCGTCCTGTCACTTTTCGAGGTGTCGTTGTACGTGTTTCCAATGATTTTAGTCTGGAAATGCACATTGACACGGATGAAGCAAATGCTGGCTTTATCGAACAGCAGGCACAGGGTAAATTAATGAAAGTATTATCGTAAGGAGGAGGCAAGATGCAAGAAAATTTAGTGCAAAAAATTGTGGAAGAAGTTCTGCAACAAGTCTTAAAAAATCAATCTTCCCCTCCACATGACGGTAAAATTCCGATTGGTGTATCTGCCCGCCATGTCCATCTTGCACAAGCAGAAGTGGAACAGCTTTTTGGTGAAAATTATCAGCTTACACCGAAGTCTGAGCTTTCACAACCAGGGCAATTTGCTGCGGAGGAAACTGTAGTGATTGCAGGTCCAAAAGGGTCGATAGAGCGCGTACGTATTCTTGGCCCCGCTCGTTCCTTATCCCAAGTGGAAGTAAGCTGGACAGATGCGATGAAATTAGGGCTGAAGCCACCACTAAGAATATCTGGTGATATTCAAGGTTCAAGCCCTGTTACATTGATTGGTCCAAAGGGGAGTGTCGTGTTAAATGAAGGACTCATTATTGCACAGGCACATATTCATATGTCCCCAGCGGATAGTGCGAGATTCCAAGTAGTAGATGGACAATCAGTTCAAATCAAGGTGGAAGGTATTCGCCCGATTATTTTATCAAATGTGGTTATCCGTGTTTCAGAGCGCTATCGCTTAGAAATGCATATTGATACAGATGAAGCAAATGCAGGGTTAATTCAACAAGGAACACTTGCAGAAATTTTGTATCATCAAGTAAGCGAACCAGCTATCGCTTTGAAAGAGCAGTCGCCAGTCGTACAGAAAGTAGAACAACCATCCGTCTATCATTATGACAAAAAGCTACTTTCACAAATAGAAGTGCTCGATATCGATGCACAAGAAATTGTTGTTCCAAAGAAAACCATTGTGACAGCATTGGCTTATGATAAGCTGCGAGAGTTAAATAAAACATTAACAATCCGCTCGGAGTAGTAAGACAAGCTGTGTCGCATAAAGAGGGTGAAGTTCATGCAAATGGGAAGAGTGATAGGCAGTGTATGGGCAACTCGCAAGGAGGAAGGGTTGAATGGTTTAAAGCTACTAATCATTCAACCAATTGATTCCAATCAACAGCCGATTCGCACAGAAATGGTTGCAGCTGATCGCATAGGAGCGGGTATTGGTGATGATGTACTTATTACAAGTGGTGGATCATCACGCTATATTATGAAAGAAAATCCGTTACCGATTGATGCAGTTGTCATTGGTATTATTGATTCTACGGAAGTAATGAGAGGTGAGGACAATGAGTAGCGCAATTGGAATGATCGAAACAAAAGGATTAGTTGGTTCTTATGAAGCTGCTGATGCGATGATTAAAGCGTCAGACGTCACAATCGTCAAACAAGAATTTGTTGATGGTGGCATCGTGACGATTGTCGTGAAGGGTGACGTAGGTTCTGTACAAGCAGCAGTAGAAGCTGGAAAAGCAGCCGCTATGCGTGTTGGTGAATTATTAGGCGCTCACGTCATTCCGAGACCTGATGAAGATGTCTTTAAAATGATTAAAGGACCAGAGGCACCAAAGAAAAAGCCTGTCTCTGCACCAGCAGCAACGCGGGCGAAAAAAACAACAGAAGCAACATCCGCAACAGATAACCGAGGTGAGGCATAGTGGCATTTCGTAAAAATAAAATCGCTGTAATTGGAGCAGGCCACACTGGTTCTACATTGAGTTTATTTTTAGCGCAGAAGGAATTAGGCGATGTGGTCCTTGTTGATATTCCAGAAGCCGAGAACCCGACAAAAGGGAAAGCTTTGGATTTGTTACAGACAGGCCCAATCGAAAAATTCAATGTGTCCATTCAAGGCACGAGTCAATATGAAGATATCGCTGGTGCAGATATTGTTGTCATTACAGCAGGCATTCCACGTAAACCAGGGATGAGTCGTGATGACTTAGTGACAACAAATGCCAAAATCATTCAACAGGTTTCAAGACAAATCAAGCACTATGCTCCAAATAGTATTGTTGTTGTGTTGAGTAATCCTGTTGATGCCATGACGTATGTGTGTCATAAGGAAACAGGCTTTGCCAAAAATCGTATCATTGGTCAATCGGGTGTGTTAGATACTGCTCGCTTCAATACGTTTGTTGCGCAGGAGCTTCACATTGCACCAGAGGATGTATCAGGCTTCGTGCTAGGTGGACATGGCGATGAGATGGTGCCATTAATCCGTTATTCCTATGCAGGCGGCATTCCATTAGAGAAGCTAATTCCTCAGGATCGACTGCAGCAAATCGTCGAGCGTACACGTAAAGGTGGCGGAGAAATTGTCGGCTTACTAGGCAATGGTAGTGCCTACTATGCACCAGCCGCAGCGTGTGCCCAGATGGTTGAAATCATTATCAAGGATCAACGAAAAATTATCCCTTCTATTGCTCTTTTAGAAGGAGAATATGGGTACCACGATCTCTTTTTAGGGGTACCAACGATTTTAGGTGGCAATGGCATCGAATCTGTCATCGAATTGCACCTAACAAATGAAGAACAAACAGCCCTTCAGCATTCTGCAGAGGCTGTGAAACAGGTAATTGCTATTTGCCAAAACATTGAATAGGGTAAACAGACTCTATTTTTCAATGGATCGAAAGGATCCCCAACTTTCTTTCCATAAGACTTCATGATAGCTCAAAAAAATGTTTGATTGGAAACCGAACATGACTTGAAAGCTAGCGTAAATCCCCCATTTTTAGAGAAAGCTCTCAACTGTAGCAGGCGCAAAAGCTTGCTACAGTTTTTTTATTGCACCTTCACAACTTATATCATAAAAACAATTACCGATTCTACTATAATCAAAGTAGGAGGGATGTGGATGAACAGTATCGTACAGGAGATGATTGATTGGATTGAAAGTCACCTATTAGAGGGATTTTCATTAGAGCATTTAGGGAAGAATATGGGCTATTCTCCTTATTATTGTTCTTTTAAATTCCATCAGACGACCGGGATGACAATTAAAAAATATAGATCACTACGCAAAATCTATCTTGCATCTATTGCATTAAAGGACCCCCAAGAGAAAATAATCGACATCGCCTTCCGCTATGGCTTTTCATCACAGGAATCCTTTTCTAGAGCCTTTAAAAGGTACTTCGGTATAAGTCCGAATGATTACAGAAAGTCTCCTCAACCTTTACAAACCTTTGTAAAGTTGAAATTACAAGATGATGGAGGATGGTTTACAATGGATATTTCTCAGAAATTAAAAATTGAAGCGTTACAAGAGAAGATCAATGCGCAATACGATCAAGAGATCTTGAATGTATTAAATGGTCAAATGATGTATGAGGAGTTTGCCAAACAGCAATTAATGGGCAATAGTGATTACGTACCTTTCAATGAAGCGATGTGTGCGAATCCAACGACTAGTCCGATTTTCAGTGAAGAATTTAATAAACTTCGTGCTACAGGGCATCAGGTGGCATTACAAGAATATGAGCAGGTGACATTAAATTCGTTGAAGCCATTATTGACAAATGACTATCAATGTATCGTTTTATGGTTTGGTGATGATATGTTTTGTCAGATGAACTTACTGACAGTGCTGGCTCTCCTGGAGCAACAAAGGTATCAAGGCAAAGTCTATTATTATATGGTCAAGGAAATGACCTATGATGTGGAGGAAACAGAGATAGAACTTGGACCTTATGGGGAGGTCTATCAAGAGGTGTTGATGCACCATCGTCTGCCCAAGACAACGCTTATACCTGTCATGTATCAGGGCATTCAATTATATTTCAACTATTTAAAGGAAGAGAATGAGATCACTACATATATAAAAAAACACCTCAATCTATCTCAAAATGACCTGTTAAAGCAATTGTTTTCCCTATTTCCACACTATGGATTAGGAGATATTCAATATATCAAAATAATAGAGAAGTTAAAAATAGAATATTCTGAATAATTTACCTAGAAAGTCCACAATATACAAAATTTTCGAAAATATGATAAACTGATAACGTGAAAAGGAGGATGAATGCATGATTGTTCAACAATTTACAGACTATGTGAAGAAGATGCAGCATTATGAGGAAGCACTCAATGTGATTTATTGGGATATGCGGACGGGTGCACCAAAAAAGGGGTTAGCGCAACGTTCTGAGGTAATTGGTACATTATCAGCCTCCTTATTTGATATGCAGACGAGTGAAGAACTAGGAGAGCTTTTAGCAGCATTAGAGGCACAAAAAGCTGATCTTGACTATGTAACACTGCGTTTAGTAGAAGAAGTAAGAAAGAATTACGATCAAAATAAAAAAATCCCTGCGAATGAATACAAAGAATTCGTCATTCTTCAATCAAAGGCGGAAACGGCTTGGGAAGAAGCGAAGGCCAGCAATAATTTTGCCTTATTCCTACCTTATTTAGAGGAAATCATTCAATGGCAGAAAAAATTCATTCAATACAGGGGTATTAAAAATGGATCTCCATACAATACATTACTAGATTTATATGAGCCAGATATGACAACAGATGTCTTAGATCAAGTATTTGGCGATTTACGTGAATCCATTGTGACGCTTGTTCAAAAAATTGCTCATTCATCGAATAAACCAGACACTAGCATGCTATTTAAGCATTTCCCGCGTGAGGCACAGCGTGAATTATCGTTAGAATTGCTTGCTCAGCTTGGCTATGACTTCGATGCTGGGCGTTTGGATGAGAGTGTCCACCCATTCATGATTGGTTTAAACTATGGTGACGCTCGTATTACAACAAAATATGATGAAAATGATTTCCGTTCGGCTATTTTTGGCACGATTCATGAGTGTGGTCACGCGATGTATGAGCAAAACATTGATGAAAAACTTGCAGGTCTGCCATTAGCTACGGGTACATCGATGGGGATTCATGAATCTCAATCATTATTTTATGAAAATTTTGTCGGTAGAAATGAAAAGTTCTGGGAGCATAACTATGAGCGCCTTCAACACTTCTCACCAGCACAATTTGGTGATGTAGCATTAGCCGATTTTTTACGTGCCATTAATATGGTCGAACCATCTTTCATTCGCATTGAAGCAGATGAATTAACGTATCCATTACATATCATGATTCGCTATGAAATTGAACGTGACCTGTTCAATGGTGATTTACAGGCGAAGGATCTGCCACAAGTGTGGAATGATAAATATGAGGAATATTTAGGTATTCGCCCTGAGACAGATCCACAAGGCGTGCTACAAGATATGCATTGGTCAGGTGGTATGTTTGGCTACTTCCCATCCTATGCATTAGGAATGATTTATGCAGCGCAATGGAAGCATGCGATGGATAAGGATATCCCTCATTTTGACGAGTTACTGGAAAAAGGGGAGCTGCTACCAATTCGCGAATGGTTAACAGACAAGGTCCATCAATATGGAGCATTGAAAAAACCATTCGAATTGTTAAAAGAAGCGACAGGGGAAGGCTTAAATGCCAAGTACCTTGCAAACTATTTACAAGAAAAATATACAAAACTGTATCAATTATAATGTGAAAAAAGAGATTTCTCGGAAATGAGAAATCTCTTTTTTTAATGCTTACCACAATTGATAGCCTTTGGAGCCGGCTGGTGAGTTCGAGATAATATCGATAATTGGTACTGTGTAAGCGAATAAAATTAAGGCTACTAAAATAACAAGCCAGATTTTAAAGTTTTCTAAAATAGCTGGTGTTGGACCGCTAAGCTCATGTACATCACCTACAGGGAATTCTTCTTCACCTTTAGGTGCGAACCAAGCTAATTTCACCACGATATAAATGATCACTAGGATGGCGATAAAGAGAATTGTTCCACCCACAGCTTGCGCGATTTGATAAGGAATCCAATCATAAGCCTGCTGAGCGCCACCATATTCTGAGTAATCTGAGCGACGAGGAGCACCGAACAGACCAGCAATATGCATCGCAGAAGACATAATCGTCATACCAGTAGCCCATAAGATACCAGCGAAATTACTAAGATTATTTAAAGACTTCGAAAGTGTACGACCTGTTAAATGTGGAATTAACCAGAATGCCGCACCGAAGTAAGTTAAAACAACAGCTGTTGCAATCGTTAGATGGAAATGTCCTGTAACCCAAATGGTATTATGAATTAATTGGTTCATTTGATAAGAGGCATTGACAATACCGCCTGCACCACCAGGAATAAATGACACCATACCGATAAATGGTACGAAGAAACGAGCATCCTTCCATGGCAATTTTTTAAACCAACCGAATAACCCTTTACCACCTAATTCACGTCCACGTAACTCGAACATCGCAAACATCGAGAAGGCTGTCATCAGAGATGGCACGATTACAGCGAATGTTAATACAACTTGAATGAACTTCCATGTACCATCAATACCAGGCTCTGTTAACTGATGGTGAATCCCAACAGGAATAGAGAAGAGTAAGAACAGCATAAACGAAAGTCTTGCTAAAGAATCGGAGAAAATTTTTCCGCCAATTACTTTTGGAATAATCACATACCAAACCATATAGGCAGGTAATAACCAGAAGTATACGAGTGCATGACCAAAATACCAGAAAAGGGTACGCGATAATGCCACATCGACACGCTCAATTAAACCTAATGACCATGGTAACAATTGAATTAAAACAGAAGCTGCAACACCAAGCGTTGCCACGAACCACATTAAATTATTAACAACTACCATAAATGATAGTAATGGGCTGCGTTGTCCGCTCGCTTTATTTTCTTTGCGCCACTGGACATAACGTAAAATTTGACCTACGCCACCAACCCAAGAACCAACTACGACTAATGTAAGACCTAAATAGAAAATCCAATGTGCCTTTAATGGTGCATAGAATGTATAAAGAACAGTTGCTTTATTCAATAAAACCATCGTTGCGGCAGCAGCTGTACCGATAGTCATTAACCAGAAACCAATCCAGCCAAGTCTTCGTTGAGTATCAGTGAATGTACCTGATGTTCGACTTACACTTGCAATTTGGAAGCCGTAAATAAAGAATGTAGTTAATATAAGACCGAGTAGTACACCATGAACTGTTAATACTTGATAATAACCAATGCCTGCTGGTAATGTAAATTGACCAGAACGTACAAAAACTTGTAATAAACCTGCAAGACCACCTAATAGCAATGCGATAAATGCCACGTAAATATGTGCCATTGCTAGCTTTGCATCTCGACGATCCACTTTTGTCATTGAATTAGTGTGACTCATTTGAATCCACCACCTTTAGCATAGAGTGCATCATCGTATGTCCTGTACCACAATACTCATTACATACGATTAAAAACTCGCCAACCTTATTGACTTCTGTCACATATTCCGAAATATAACCAGGCTCAAGCATCATATTGATATTCGTACCTGCAACCTCAAAACCATGCATAACATCTTCGCTTGTCGCGATAAATTTCACCTTTGCACCAAGTGGAACCTCAATTTGTGGAGGATTGTAATTGAATGCAGAAGCAACTACCACCACTTCGTAATCCCAATCCTTCCCTTCTACCTTATGGACACCTGGATTATCAAAAGGTGCTGTCTCTTTCACTTTCTCGTAATCTAGTGTTTTTTTACCATTGTTTGGATGGGAGCCTTGATGAAATGCCCCGATACCGAGAATGATCAGGAATGCGACTAAAGTGGCAACTCCAAACACAAGCCAGTATTTCTCGTACTTATGTATGTGCATATGTTTCTGTCCCTTCTTCGTAGATTAAAACCGTCCAATGAACAAATCGAAGCAGTACACCCAAAGTAAAATGATGATAATACCTACTCCAAAAACTGCATAGAGTGAACCTTTTAAATTTTCATCTGACTTCTTTTTGTTTGCCATTTTTGCTCCTCCTACGCTTTTTATTGTTGTGTTTCTTATTGTCATCATATAAAAATCCACTACATTTTGATGTGAAAAAAATCACACTTCTAGGGGAAATGTGTGAAGAAAGTGTGAAAAATTGTGAAGAGAAAAAAACAAGCTATCTCAAAAGTCATTGAGATAGCTTGTTGACGTACTATATTTTGCTTAATTTTAATAAAAACAAAAGATTGGTAGGAAAGTGCATTCCTTTTTTGTCATTCTTTTTATGCGAATGACAAGTTTTTTACATGTGTGCTGTCTGCTTGAGCATACAATGTCTTATTTGGGACCTTTATCAAATCTTGTTTTCTATTCTTCTTCCTCTATTGTTAATAGAACTGTTAGTGCACCAATGCTTGGGACCGAAACTGGGAGAGCAAATGCTTTTTCAAAACCGTATAATTTTGTAGTGCCCACCATCACCGTTGGCGGAGTGATATCAATTTCTAAGCTTTCTTGCCCAACAGCTGTACATAAATTTCCTGCAATCATATTACCGAATTCTCCTGTAAAGGATTCTAGCATTTCTCCCTCTAACGGCATACCGAACATTGTACTGCCAATCCCACTAAACACATCAGGAGAGGAATCAATGATGACGCGTCCCTTTAAATCTCCGATTAAGCCAATTAATACGCCCATTTGTTGCTGTTGAAAGGGTTCAGAAATAATACTAGGCGACTTTACTTCTATATCCATAGGAAGAATGGTTTTTAAAGCGTGGATTGTCCCGTTTAAAATAGTTTGAAAGTACTTCGAATTACTCATCATTACCGCATCCTTTTTCCGACTTTTCTACATCTTACCATGTAAAAAGGGTAAGATGAAAGTATGTCTTGACGAATTAACGTGAAATTTATAATATATTAATGAGAATGATTTTCAAATTCAATGCAAACATCTAAAAACTTAACGAAAAATAACTAAGAAGGAGCGGTTAGCAATGACATTCGTATTGATTGGAGCAGCTGTAGTGATCTATATTGGAGTTGGGAAATACGTCATGAAACAGGCGACTGCACATTTGAAATAAGAGATAATACTTGATAAACATTTTTAGGCATGGTCCGAATATTCGGGCCATGTTTTTTTGTATTTCTAGGAATGAAGATCGTGAATAAATGAATTAAACGTTTTTTTGGAATAATTTAATTAAAATGAATTTTTATTTTTTTCTGAAAACTATTGAAATAACCCAGTTTTTTCTGTTAAGATTTTAAAAAATGGAATCGCGTTTCATATTTTGGAACGGAGGGGGAAATGAGTTTGAATATTTTAGAAGTAAGCGATTTGAAAATAGGTATTCAACAAAATAAAAAAGATATTGCTATTGTGAATGGAGTATCATTTCAACTTGAAAAAGGCAAAACTTTGGGGATTGTAGGGGAATCAGGTTGTGGAAAAAGCATGACATCACTTTCACTTATGGGATTATTACCTGCTGGGGTTAACTGGCAAGGTGGAGAAGTTTACATAGATCAAAAGCAAATTAATAAAAAGTCGAAGAAGGAATGGCGAAAGATTCGTGGGAAAAAAATTTCTATGATATTTCAGGAACCAATGAGTTCGCTCAATCCAGTGTATAAAGTCGGTTCGCAAATTATGGAAATGATTCATAGTCATGAAAAAATTTCAAGGAAAGAAGCTCATGAACGTGCCGTTGACATGCTTCGTCTCGTAGGTATTCCTCGTCCCGATAAAGTAGTGAATGAATATCCTCATCAATTATCAGGAGGAATGCGACAAAGGGTTATGATTGCCATGGCATTGGCTTGTGGACCAGAAATATTAATTGCAGACGAGCCTACTACAGCATTAGATGTGACAATTCAGGCTCAGATTTTAGATTTAATGAAAGACATACAAGAAAAACTAGATATGTCCATCATTTTAATTACCCATGATCTTGGTGTAGTAGCGGAAATATGTGAGAGAGTAATCGTGATGTATGCTGGTGAAATTGTTGAAGAGGCTACAGTGCTAGATTTGTTTAATCAGCCGCTTCATCCATATACCAAAGGGTTATTAAATTCATTGCCTGACATTGAATCAGAACAAGAGTACCTTCCATCAATTGAAGGGGTGGTGCCATCACCATCCGATATGCCTTCAGGTTGTAGATTTTTCGATCGATGCGAATTTGCAACAGATCAATGTAAAAAGAAGCCTGATCTATTTACAACGTCTAATGGTACCAAGGTAAGATGTTGGCTGTATGAAGAGAACGAAGTGGGAGGGGGAATTGTCAATGGGCAGTCCATTGTTAGAAGTTAAACACTTAAAGAAATATTTTTCAGTTAAAGGATCTCGTTCAGGGCATTTAAAAGCAGTAGATGATGTTTCATTTTTTGTAAATGAGGGTGAGGTTTTAGGAATTGTCGGAGAGTCAGGGTGCGGAAAGTCGACTATGGGTAAAACATTAATCCAACTTCTTACACCTACTGAAGGCGAAATTTTACTGAATGGAGAAAATATTGCCACTCTTAGCCCAAAAGAGGTACGTCAAAAACGTCGTGATATGCAAATCATCTTTCAAGATCCTTTTTCTTCCCTTAATCCTCGTATGAAGGTGTTTAAAATAATCGAAGAACCTTTGGTGAATTTTGGAATAGGTACAAAGGAAGAGAGAAAGCAACGTGTTTATGAAGTAGCCAAACAGGTTGGACTTACACAAAAGCAGTTAGAACGTTTTCCACATGAATTTTCAGGGGGTCAAAGACAACGAATTGGAATTGCTAGAGCATTAGTGTCCAATCCAAAATTGATTGTTGCAGATGAACCAGTATCTGCTCTTGATGTTTCGATTCAATCTCAAGTATTAAATATTATGAAAGATTTAAAAAAGGAAATGAACCTGACCTACATTTTCATATCTCATGATTTAAGTGTAGTGCATCACTTTTGTGACCGCATAGGGGTAATGTACTTAGGTAAGTTAGTGGAAATGGCAGATAAACACGAATTATTTAATAATCCTAAACATCCATATACAAAAGCTTTACTATCAGCATTACCAAAATCTCATCCTTCAAAAGTAAAGGAGCGTATTGTGCTAAGTGGAGATGTTCCCAACCCTGCTAATCCACCATCGGGCTGCACATTCCATACACGATGCCCAAACTGCATGGAAATATGTAAGGTGACACCTCCAAAATTAAAAAAAATTGGCGATAAGCATGAAGTTTCCTGTTTACTTTATGAAGAGCAAATGGAGCGATTAACATGAGCAAAACATTGGAAAAAGGTATTAATATTTTAACGTTATTTACTGAAGAGAAACCTTCTTGGCGGTTAGACGAGCTAGCAATCGAAACAGATATTCCTAAACCGACTTTACATAGGTTTTTAAAAACATTTACAGATTTAGGCGTATTAAAACGTCCTTATATTCAAAGTGGTGGACAGTTAGTATTGAGTGATCATTATCTACTTGGGAATAAACTCATTGAATTAGGTGCAATTGCAGCAAATTCAATTGAAATTCGCTCTTTGGCTATACCGTATATGAAGATGTTGCAACAGAAGTTTGACTTGGCTGTTCAACTAAGCGTACTGGATGAAACAGATGGTCTTTATATTGAAAAAATTGAAAGTTTAAAACCGGTTTTACTTTATACACGGGTGGGAAGAAGAGCACCACTTTATGCAGGCGCTTGTTCAAGGGTACTTTTATCCTTTCAATCAGAGGAGAAAATTAATGAGGTACTTCAAAAACCTCGTAAAAAATATGCTAGTGGAACACCTGTTACTGATGAAGAGATATTTGAACTCATTGAATTTGGGAAAAAAAATGGCTATGCCTACAGCGTATCAGAATTGGAAGAAGGCACTGTATCAATAGCAGTACCGATTTTCAATAGCGAACGCAAAGTAGAATACTCGATTAGTATAGCGGGCATAGAGACGCTAATACCAAAAGAAAAAATAAATGCATTTTTAGAAGGTCTGTGGGAAACGGCAGCTTCAATATCTGCTGAACTAGGTTATTCGATGCCATATCCATATGGCGTATAGATAGCACAAATATAAAAGGGGATGAACAATGTATGAAGAAACAAAAATGGATTGCGCTATTACTTGTTTGTATAATGATTGTTTTAACAGCATGTAGTGGTGGCACATCATCAAAAGACGAAAGTAAAAATGGTAGCAAATCATCTGGTGAAAACCCAGCAGCAACACGTGGAAATGAATTAGTTATTCGTGTGGCTGGAGATCCACAAAACTGGGACCCAATTGATACGTTTTTACTTGCTTGGAGTACAGTAGCAACATCGGTATTTGAAGGATTAGTAAGTCGTTCTCTAGATTTAGAAATTCAACCAGGGTTAGCGGAATCTTGGGAATATATAGATGATAAAACGATTGTGTTTAAACTACGACAAGGTGTTACCTTCCATAATGGCGAACCGTTTAATGCGGAAGCAGTTAAATTTACATTTGATCGTTTACTAGGAGAAGAAGGTCAAAAAGGTCCGCAATATTCAAACTATACGTCAATTGATAATGTTGAAGTAACAGGTGACTATGAAGTTACTATGCACTTAAATGCCATTGACCCAGTTTTACTGACTAAGCTTTCGGGATATGGTGCTGTCATCGTACCACCTAAATATATCCAAGAACAGGGTGCAGAGAATTTTGACATGAAGCCTGTTGGTACTGGTCCATTTAAAATGACTGATTATCAACGTGATAAACAAGTAGTTATTGAGCGATACGATGATTATTGGAATAAAGACGCTATTAAACTAGATAAAGTAACATTTAAAGTGATTCCAGAAACAGCGACGGCACTGGCAGAATTACAAACAGGAAATATTGATATTATGACACGTTTAGAAGTTTCGCAAGCGGCAACAGCAGAAGGAACTGATTTCATTGAATTAAAGGATGTGTCCACTCCTACAGCGTATTCAATTCGCTTTGATACAGCACAAAAGCCAGTTGATGATGTACGTGTTCGTCAAGCTATTAACTATGCCATTGATAAGGAAACAATAGTGAAGGAAATTTTAGGTGGCTATGGTAACCTCATTAGTTCCTTCCAAAGTAATCTATCTTTTGGCTATAACAAAGATTTAGAGCCATATCCATATGATCCAGAAAAAGCAAAAAAATTACTTGCGGAAGCTAAGGTTCCCGAAGGTACTACACTTGAATTCTTTATTCCAGGTACCGATGGGACATTTAAAGAAATTGCCCAAGCAGTAGCGTTTTATTTAGAAGAAGTGGGATTAAAAGTTTCAATTAATAGTGTGGAAAATACTACATTCCAATCAGAGTTAATACCACAAGGAAAAGCTGGCCAAATGTATAAAAATGGCTGGGGTGGTTGGACTTTAGATTTTGATAATACAGCTTATTTAATGTATCACGAAGGGGAATTCTGGAATCCATCCTATAAAAATGAAAAAGTAGAACAATTATTAGCGGCAGAGCGAGCAACGATTAATAATGAGGAGCGTCAAAAAATCTTTAAAGAGCTGACAGAAGTGTTATACGAAGATGCTGCAGAAGTTAATTTATATTCTGAGGTTGAAATATACGCAGTGAATAAACGAATAAAAGATTTCCAACCACCTCATGATGGCCGCTTTAGATTTGAAGGTGTCACTGTCGAGTAAGTAAAAAATTATGAGATAGTATGCTTGTCATACTATCTCTTTCATTTCAAATTAGGAGGATGGAATTATGCTTTCCTATATACTACGACGATTATCGCATACCGTGTTGGTGATAATTGCTGTCTCATTAATTATATTTTTCGCCATTCGTTTAACGGGTGATCCTGTAAGCATCATGTTCGGTGCAGGGGAACCATCACAACAAGCGGTAGAGGAACTGACAGCAAAGTTAGGTTTAGATAGACCTGTTTGGGAGCAATATATCATATTCATGAAAGATTTAGTAACGCTTGATTTTGGCACATCGTATCGTTCGAATAGTCCAGTTTTGGAAATGTTGTTAGAACGAGCATGGCCAACACTCGCACTTGCTTTAGGGGGGATGACTGTAGCATTGTTAATCGCTATTCCTATCGGTATCCTTTCGGCAGTTTATAAAGGCAAGTCTATTGATATTTTTGGGCGTATTTTTTCTTTATTAGGTATCTCTTTTCCTAATTTTTGGTTAGCGTTTATGCTAATCTTGATCTTTGCTGTTCAGTTAAAATGGTTACCCGTATCGGGCTTTGAGGGGTTTAGCTCATTGATTCTTCCATCCATTGCATTGGGTCTGATTTTATCTGGTATTTTAGTTCGATTAATTCGCACCTCTATGCTTGAGGTACTTAAGATGCAATATGTGACAACTGCTCGAGCAAAAGGAATTCGAGAATGGCTTGTCATTATTCGACACGCCTTTCGAAATGCCTTATTGCCAACTGTGACGTTTGTTGGGTTACAGTTTGGTGGACTCCTAGGAGGGGCTGTTATTGTAGAGCAAGTATTTTCTTGGCCAGGAATCGGAAGATTAATTGTTGATTCTATTAATCAACGAGATTATCCGGTTGTACAGGGTGGAGTAATTCTCTTAGCTCTTATCATGATTGTCGTAAATCTAATTGTGGATTTATGTTATTCATTAATTAACCCAAAAATACGCACTGGAAGAGGTGACAATTAATGACACAGATAATGGAAGCAGAAACAGTCGAAATAAAAAAGGTTAGCAGAATAATAAGTGTTTTAAAGTTTATTAAAAATAATCCAACTGGGATCATCGGTCTATTATTAGTTGTCACGACTATTCTTTGTGCGATATTTGCCCCATATATTGCGCCATATGATCCAGGAGCAGCTAGCTTAGGACATCGTTTAGATTTGCCCAAATGGTTAGACGATACTGGTAAGTCTCAATATTTACTTGGGGGAGACCAAGTTGGACGAGATTTGCTCAGTAGGATTATATACGGTGCTCGTATTTCACTATTGGTTGGTATTTGTGGTGTGCTCATTTCGTTAGTCCTTGGAACGTTTCTAGGCATTGTGTCAGGGTATTTTGGAAAATGGATGGACGATTTAATTATGAGGTTAGCTGAAGTTCAATTGGGTCTGCCATTTATTTTACTAGCAATTGTCATTATGAGTGTATTTGGAACAGGGATTGAAAAAATCATCATTATTCTTGGGCTTACATATTGGGTTAGTTTTGCAAGACTAATTCGAGGGGAGATTTTAGCTCTAAAGGAACAAGAATATATCCAGGCTGCAAAGGCAATCGGAGGAACACATTTTAAAATTATCCTTAAGCACATATTACCAAATGTTGCTTCTTCGATTTTAGTGTTAGCAACAATGTGTATCGCAGAGTTTATCTTATTAGAGGCTTCCCTAACATTTTTAGGGTTAGGTGTTGAACCGACAATACCGTCGTGGGGCGGCATGTTGGCAGATAGTCGGAATTATATGACGTCAGCTTGGTGGATTTCTGTATTTCCAGGTATTGCAATTATGTTAACTGTACTAGGCTTTAATTTACTAGGAGATTGGTTACGAGATCGCTTAGATCCAAATATGAAAGTTTAGGTGATACTGTGAACTCTAAAATATTTTCAATTTTATTTCATAAGAATGAAACGATAAAAAAGCCCTCTTTATTTATAAACTTACCTACAAATCTTGCTCCCATAGGATTAATTGATTTTTGTGCGAGGTTAGGCTTAGAGTCAAATGAAATAGATTTTGATTTATTTCAAGCGTCAAATCAGCAGTACTCAATGGAATTTTTACAACATAGTAGTACATTTATTTCACAGAATGGGTCCAACTTTACAGTCTATTATGAGACTGAGTCTTCGCTATCAACGTTGTTAAGTACGATAGCAAGTGAAGGAATGGCCGAAACGTATACAGACATTCCATCATCTTATTATGAAAGTTTAAGTCACCTTTGGTCAGCCTATGGAACTGGTGAGAAGGACGAGGCACATCCACAACAGCATTTAAGTGTGAAAATTAATTTACAACAAGAAATAAAGTCCAATGCCATTATAAAAGAAGTTTGCTATCTTGCATTACGTTTAGGATTGTATGCTACCTCTGTTTCTTTACCAGTTATCACAAAAGATCATCGACATTTTTCAATTGACATCAAGCAAGGAACTGCAAATTTAATGGAGCTAAGTTCTAGAAACGTTATTCAAATTTGTGGTACAAAAGATAGCTTACCGACTGTTCTACATTCAATAGCAAAAGAAAAGCATGTGTCTGAAGGTGGCTTATTTGGTGTTTGGGAGCTAAATGAAAAACAAGTGAATGTAGCGGATTTATTGTATGAAACAACATGGGAAGATGAATCGGAAGCGTCATATATTATAAATGCTTTGCAAGATGAACCAAATAAAATGCTTGATGCTGAAATCTATCTTACAGCTTCTAAAAAAAATCGAGATGAATATTGTTTAGAATTGTATAAGAAATTTTCAAATTTAAAGACAATTACAGTTCGCTCTGCATTTAAAACAGGGTTATACTGGATATTAGAGGAAGTACTTCCATCTGTTTCAGGCCATTTTGAACAAGTAAAAATAGTATGTAAAGATGGGATTAGTGAAAACGGTTTAGAACAACATAATCGCTGGATTATGGAGCTTTATCCAGTGGATGAATTGATTGAAAGGCAATATGGTGTACCGAAAGAACATGTACAATTTGAGCTTTCAAGCACACAGCAGCACATTTACAGTGTCTATGTTGATGATGTATTAATTGCTGAACTAAATCCGTTAATTAGTGAATTGGATTATGTTGACGGTCAGAAAAAAGTCTATCCAACTACAGCTGGGTATAGATTATTTGAAAGTGAGAAACTAGTTCAAGAAAATGCAATATTGTCAGATCGTGAGCGTTTCTATAAAACGTACATCAATGAGTTTCTTCCTCAGATAGTGGGAAAATTAAATATTGATGTAACGAATCGCGATCAAGGACAATTGTTTCCTTTATTCGATCGAATCGAAATTGACTTTACTTCATCTGGAATTGAAGAAGAATTAAACGTTAAGCAAGAAGCAAACTCGTCCTTCGAAGCGTTATACGAAGATCTATATTTTAACACGCTAGATTATTTTAATGAGCTCGGTCGCCGATTAGTTAATCAACCTTATAAAGCTCCTGGTGGCATTATTCCCTCTATTCATATAGAGGAAAATATTTATAAGCCTATTAAAAGTGTAATACGGGCATACCAATGGCATGAAAAACCCAATCTAGTTCCAGTTACAAAAAGAATTTTATTTAATCCAGAAGGGCAATTTGAAACGGTAGAAATGTATTTAGGTAATTATCTCAAAGTAATGAAAGTGAATGATTATTTAAAATACAAAATTAAAAATGTTTATCAATTATCAACCCGGTATCAAAATTATTCTGAGGTCAAACTGAATTATGGGGATATATCTTACAAAGGGAATGTCATTCCATTTTTTGAAGTGACTGAGCCTATTACTAGTGACTTTTATTCAGGAATTAAAAAATCGGATGAAAAGCATACGATTGTCTTTGAAGCTGGCCATCATCCAAATGAAGTATCTAGTACACCTGCTATATTAGAGCTAATGGAAGATATTATTTGTCACCATCCTGAAATCTTGAAAAAGATTAATATAATCATTATTCCGTTATCAAATCCAGATGGTTATGAAATAATGGAGAGCTTGACAAAAGAACATCCAAAATGGAAACATCATGCTGCAAGATTTAATGCAGTAGGTTTAGAGTTTGCCCATGTCAAATTTCAAGAAAGCGTATTTGGCGAAGCAAATGTTTTACCACTCATCTTAAAAAAATGGGCACCTGATATAGTAATTGATGATCATGGAATTCCTGCTCGTGAATGGGTTCAACCATTCGCAGGATATGCATGTCCACCTATTTTCCCTGTTTCTTACACGCTTCCGAGTGCCAAGATTTATGGAATTGGTCGTTACGCGGATTATGATACGAGGGAAGTCCAGGCTAAAAATCTAGAACTGGTAGCTGAAAAAGTGAATATGTTTTTTGAGGGCTCAACATTTGCCCAAGAAAATGCTTATTGGCGTGAACGCTACTATAAATATGGCACAAAATGGGATCCGCAAAAGTACCCAATTGAGGAAATGGGGAATATTAATTTTTATCGGAGTATGGAAGTTACGCCAACTTACTCATCTGTTAGTATATTACGCTACCCGCAGTGGGTGGCTCTAGATATCATTTCTGAAGTGTCCGATGAAATTGTTTATGATGAAGAATTAATTTCTTGTATTGAAGCACATAAATTATTTAATCAAGCTATTATTGAAGCTACAATTTCTACTAAAGTAAATAAAATTAATCAATCTGGACGCTATATTAAAAAACGTCCGATAGAAATCAGGTGACAAATATGACAAAAATATTATTAACAGGGTTTGAACCATTTCTTGATTATAAAATAAATCCAACGATGCAAATTGTGGAAGCATTAAAGGGAAAGAAGATAGATGGCTATGATATTGTCGGACAAATTCTATCTGTAGATTTTCAGCAGTCAGCGGAGCAATTAAAACAACAGATAGTAGAAGTGAAACCGCAAATCATTATCTCATTAGGATTAGCTGGGGGGCGTTTTAAAGTAACACCGGAGCGCATTGCCATTAATGTGAAAGATGGAGAGCCTGATAATAATGGCTACACACCAGTTGATGAGTGTATCCATGAGGAGGGGGCAGATGCTTATCTAACAAACTTACCGATTCGTAGTATGGTGAATCGTTTGCAGGCAGAAGGATATCCAGCCGAAATCTCCAATACAGCGGGTACATACTTATGTAATAACATTATGTATGAGGGGCTTGCTTATGCACAGCTACATGAAGGGGTTCGTGCTGGCTTTATTCATATTCCAGCATCATTTGAGCTAGCAATCCAACATGGCAAAATTCCCGGCTGGAATATCGGAGATTTAATAGCTGCGGTAACGCTTTGTATTGAGGAGACGGTACGTGCAACCAATCATTGATTTTCCTCATTCGATGTGGATTAGTCAACATACTATTCGTTTTGCATTCAAGGAGGAAATCTCCCACTCAAATTTTCACGCGGTCCAAACGTTTAATCGGTTTCTGAAACAGCAGCTACGGCATAACCTAGTCGAAAGTGTTGCAAGCTACCATACTGTGACAGCTTATATTAAACAAAAAATAGATGTTGAACGTTTAGGCATGCAGTGGCTTGAGATGCAAGCCTCCACAACAATTGATAAAGGAACGAATCGTCTTTTAAAAATACCCGTCTGCTATGATGAGGAATTTGCCTTAGATAGCAAGCGCGTAATGGATTTCACAGGGCTATCTTTTGAGGACATTAAAACATTGCATGTGTCCAAAAGCTATTATGTTTATTTAATCGGCTTTTTACCAGGTTTCCCCTATTTAGGTGAGCTTGATCCTAAGTTGTTTGTGCCACGCTTACAGAAACCAAGGGCATCTGTATCAGCGAGTTCCGTTGGAGTTGGGGGTGGACAAACAGGAATCTATCCTGTCGATTCACCTGGTGGCTGGAATATTATAGGGAAGACACCTTTGGATTTATTTGATGTACATGGCAAAGAGCCGTTTTTATTTGCACTTGGAGATGAAGTTCAGTTTTATGAAATAACCAAACAGCAATTTTGGGAAATGAAAAGCAAAGGAGTGTAGCGATTGAAGCCACTTCTGCTCGTAACAAAACAAGGGGTTTATGGTAGCTTACAAGACAAAGGAAGGTACGGCTATCGGGCATTTGGTATTCCGTTATCTGGACCAATGGATCACCTATCGTTTCAAGCAGCTCAAAGAATCTTGCATCATTACCATGAACAGACGTCTTTTGAAATGTTTGTTGGTGGTTTTGAATTTGAGGCACTGGCTGATGGTGTCTATGTATTAACGGGTGGATATAGTACATGCTTGGTTAATCATGAACCAATCGAAATGTGGAAAACATTCCATTTAACGAGAGGCGATATACTATCTATCAAGAGTGTCCATCAAGGCTCTATTGTTTACTTAACACCATTAGGAGGATTTCATACAAACGATGAGCTTGGTAGCCAATCCTGCCTTCCGCTTGGGAATTTGGGAACACGTATTACAAAAGGAAGTATTTTGTATGGGCAGGTATCAGCATCTTTAAAATATAATAGAGGGCTATATGCACCCTATCGTCCAAGGTTTGACAGTTCCATTACGGTTCGATTGTTTAAAGGACCGCATTTTCATTTATTTACAGAAAAGAGTCAACAACAATTTTTACAAAATCCTTTTCAATTTATCGGCGGCAATCGTATGGGCTACTACATAAAAGGACCTGCCTTACAACTTCAGGAAATGAAAGATATTTTGTCAGAAGCTACTCAGTTCGGAACGATCCAAGTGCCTCAAAGTGGTGATCCTATTATCCTAATGGCTGATGCTCAAACAGTAGGAGGCTATCCTATTATCGCGACAGTACATGAAGAGGATTTACATAAAGTAGCGCAAATGCGTATGTATAACACAATACACTTTGTACTGGAGGAAGCATGATGCCAATTGATATTAATTGTGATCTAGGTGAAAGCTATGAAGCTTTTATCACGGGAAAAGATGAAGCACTATTAGACTATGTAACATCCATCAATATTGCATGCGGCTACCATGCAGGGCATCATTCGATCATGCATCAAATTGTACGCAGTGCCATTCGTAAAAATGTTCACATTGGTGCACATCCAGGCTATCCTGATCGAGAGGGATTTGGTCGCCGTAATATGGAATGTAGCCCAGCTGAAATTTACGATATGATGGTTTATCAGATGGGTGCCTTACAAGCCTTTGTGCAGCTTGAAAATAGTACGCTTCATCATGTTAAACCACATGGCGCACTCTATAATCAATGCGCGAATGATCGTGAAAAAGCGTTAGCTGTAGTCAATGCAGTGTATGATCTTAATCCACAGCTTATTTTATATGGCTTATCGGGCAGCCTCATTGTGGAGATTGCTAGAGGCAAGGGGCTCCAAGTATATGAGGAGGTTTTTTCGGATCGACGCTATAACGATGACGGCACGTTAGTGAACAGACAGGAGCCAAATGCCTTAATACAATCGGAAGAGGAAATGCTCGTGCATGTAAATAGTATTTTGACTGCTAACGAAGTGATGTCCGTCCAGTCCAAAAAAATTAGAGTTGCGGTGCAAACCTTATGTATACATGGAGATGGCCCACATGCGCTAGACTATGCGAAAAAAATTGCAGGTCTCAGAAAGCAATTACAATAATAAGAATGGATGCCCTAAACAAGGCATCCATTTTGTTTAGATTGTCGTCACAAGTTCGACAGCTTCAAGCACAATTGGCGTACCAGCAGAAAGTGTACCTGTGACAGTATTGAACGTTATATCGTCTGCAGAAACTGTATAGGCACCACCCTCTTGAAGAACACCATTGATATATAAGTTATAGTAACCATTTGCGACTTCTGGAAATACTGTTGCTGCTGTACCACTATCATTTAAAAATGTTGTTGCAGCGACTGTCGTGCCATCTGCAATGGCAAGGGGTGCAGCTAAGACGTTAAAAAATCTCGTAGAAGTACCAGTTACATTGACGTGAATATTAATAATGGAAAGTGCCACCCGATTCACCTCCTTTCATTTTGTTGTAAAGCCTAGCGATTCAATAATGATGGGTGTTCCTCTATACAATGTGGCATTATAAGGTACGATTGTTAGGGAGGCTGGGGTTATCGTATAAATGCCGCCTTCCTGCATCACTGCATTAATATAAAGGTTAACGTAACCATTGGGTGAAAAAACTGTAAACTCAGTAATGGTATTTGCATCATCATTCCAAAAGAGATCCGCTGGAAGCGTTGCCCCATTAGATAGATCGAGATCGGCTGTAACGATATAAAAATATCGCTGGATCGTTGGTATAATCGTTCCTTCTGGGACTATTTCAGAAGGAGGATTAATAGGTATTCCGTTTGTTGCTTTTATACGGGGCCAGATAAATCGGTCCTCACAGTTACATGAACAATATTTTTCGATGATTTGACGAGACCTAGGATTCATCATATGTCATCACACTCCCTTCATAAAAAATAACTTTGCCCCGAATATGCTTACTATAAAATATGAAGAAAATATAAAAAGAACTAGTTGACCATCTATCATTTGGCATAGATTTTTTGTATAAACAAGTTTTATGATGAAAGCTATTAGGATGGAAACGTTGGCATATATGCTTTAAATTAGTGTTATACTTTGCTAGTTGAATAAGGTAGAATACTAATTATGAATAATTAACGAAAAAGGGGTTACTGGTTTCATGAAAGATTTTGAACAACAATTGGAGGGGCTATTAAAGCAAGCCTCTTTGCAATACATAATTTATCAGCATAATGGTGATACAGAGCGCATGGATAAAACATCACTTTTTGCTCGAAAAATTCAGCAAAAAGAGTATGTGATTGGCTTCGCAGGCCATTTCTCAGCTGGGAAATCAAGTATGATTAATGCGCTGTCTGGTGAAAATTTACTGGCATCTAGTCCAATTCCAACAAGTGCGAATATCGTGAAGGTGCATAAATCAGAGGAAGACTTTGCGATTGTTTATATGCACAATGAAAAGCCTGTAAAATTTGAGGCTGGCTATGATTTCAAAACGGTAAAAGAGCTAAGTAAAAATGGGGATTTAGTGTCACAAATTGAGATTGGACACAGCGCCTCTACACTCCCACTAGGCGTTACTGTGATGGATACGCCAGGAGTAGACTCCACAGATGATGCACACCGCATGTCAACGGAATCAGCACTACATATTGCCGATATCGTATTTTATACAATGGACTACAACCATGTGCAGTCGGAATTAAATTTCCAATTCACAAAGCAATTAATGAAATATAATCCAAATGTTTATTTAATTGTCAATATGATTGATAAGCATAAAGATAATGAATTGAGCTTCGAAGAATTTAAAGCAACGGTTCATCAATCCTTTGCAGCATGGGGTGTTGTGCCAAAGGGTGTGTTCTTCACATCATTAAGAGAGCCTGAACATCCTCATAATGATTTTGAGGCTGTAAAGAAAATCGTGATGGACAGTATGAATGATTGGCAGGAGCAGCTTGTACAAACTGCTACAAATACATTGTCTTTATTACAAAGCGAGCATGACAATTATTTAATGGAAGAAAGACAGGATCGTTTAGCGATTGATGAAGAAATTTTAAGTGCGGATGACTGGGCACACCATCAAGATATTTTAGAGCAATACAATAAATTAAATCGTCAGGTTGAATTATTCTCCGTAGAGGCATGGAACGAAACATTTGAAGAACAGCGTAAGGAATTACTTGCTAATGCAGCTATTATGCCAGCTGATTTACGCGACCGCTTACGCCTTTATTTAGAAAGCATGCAGGAAGGCTTTAAAGTAGGGGGGCTCTTTACTGCGAAGAAAAAAACAGAGGAAGAGCGTAACCGACGTAAAGAGGATGCGTATAGTGCCTATCAAAATGTGGTCCATGCACAAATCACAGGGCATTTAAAAGGACTCATGAAGAAGGCATTAAAGGACGTTGGTGCATTAAATGAAGAACGTGCTACAGCCATTGATGCCTATGTATTTGACTTACCTTTTTCATTGATTGAGCAGCAAGTTCAAACAGGCGCTATTTTAACAGGTGATGCTGTGTTAAACTTCGCTAACCGTGTCGCAGAAGCAACAAAGCGCTACTTTATTCAGGAAACAGATAGCTGGAAAAATGCGCAAGCAACTACACTGGAAGCTGTAGCAACAGAAACTGCCGCACCGTCAAAATTAAAAATGGCGGGTATGCAGGACAAGGTAGATGCCATTAATGCGGTACTTGAAATTGAAGGCTATCAGCAATATAGTGCAAGCACTATGCATCAAGCGAGCAATGAAATCCGTAAAATTGCCAATCAACAGCTTACAAATTGGGAACAATTATTTAAGCAAGATTTAGCCGAAATTCGCTTGTTTGATGAGTCCATGCTGAAGCCAAAAGAGCAAGTCATTGAACAAGAAGAAGCTCAGCAAGCTATTAGCGCAACGACTCTACCAATCGATGGTGTGATTAACCGTGCACTGCATACTGCCAATGCAGTCAAAGAGGTTCAAGGCTTTGCCGAAGTTGCCCAATACCTTGAAAATAAAGTAGAACGTTTACAGAAAAAGGATTTTACGATTGCATTGTTTGGCGCATTTAGTGCGGGGAAATCATCCTTCTCGAACGCTTTAATGGGAGCGAAGGTATTACCTGTATCACCAAACCCAACAACTGCAGCCATCAATAAAATTCGTCCCGTTACACCTGAGCATCCTCATGAAACAGCGGATGTACAGCTTAAAACTGCCGAGCAAATGCTAGAGGACATTCAAGGATCCTATGCGGCAATTGGTTTGTCAGTGTCTTCATTAGAGGAAGCCTATAATCGTGCTGATGAAGGGCTAGCAGTTCAGTTAACGGACGAACGATTAAATATTCATAAATCATTTATTCGTGCCTATAAGGAAGGCTATCCAACCTTTAAATCGGAGTTTGGTTCTATCCTTCGCGTAGACCGTGAAGAATTTGAAAAATTTGTAGCACAAGAAAATAAATCTTGCTTTGTTGACAATATCGACTTCTATTATGATAGTCCATTAACACGTATGGGCGTGACACTTGTTGACACACCAGGAGCAGATTCGATTAATGCTCGTCATACAGGTGTAGCATTTGAATATATTCGTAATGCAGATGCCATCCTATTTATTACGTACTATAACCATGCTTTTGCCAAAGCGGACCGCGAGTTTTTAATTCAGCTTGGTCGTGTAAAGGATGCATTTGAGCTAGATAAAATGTTCTTTATTGTCAATGCGATTGATTTGGCAACAACGGATGAAGAACAAGAAGATGTAAAAGGGTATGTACGCTCAGAGTTACAACGCTTTGGCATCCGTTTCCCACGACTATATGGGGTATCCAGTCTGTTAGCGTTGCAAGAAAAGGTAGAAGGTGCCGATTTAACATCAGGTATGCCACCGTTTGAAAATGACTTCCATACATTCTTAAATGATGAATTGAGTGCATTAGCAGTTCAAGCTCTTGCAGAAGAAGTCGATAAAACAGAGCAACGTTTGGCAGATTTAATCGCACAAACAGAGGAAAACTTAAAACGTAAAGATGAGCGACTAGAGGAATTAACAACACTTGAACAACATATTCAATCGAAGTTCAGTGTACTGAATACGAGCATGTTAGAGAGTGAAACAAAACAAGAGCTTGATGAGCTATTGTATTATGTTCTCCAACGTGTTTATTATCGTTATCCTGAGTTCTTTAAGGAAGGCTACAATCCTTCTACATTTGCTGCAATGCCAGCACAACAAGCATTGGAGCATGCATTAAAAGAAGTGATGCAAAGCTTACGTTTTGATTTTACACAAGAAATGCGTGTAACAAACTTCCGTTTATCGCAGTTCATTAGCAAGAAGATGCAGCAACGTTTTAAAGATGAAGTACGCGAATTGAAAGAGTTAAATCGAAGCTTCTCATTCCTAGCCTTTGAATCTTCTGAGCCAAATTTATTGGATTTTGAAGGACCATTTGTGGATATTTCCAAATATGCTAGCGTAAAATCTCATTTCCGCAATCAAAAAGCTTTCTTTGAAAAGAATGAAAAAGTGAAGCTGAGTGAGGCATTAGAAGCTGTCACAAAGCCAGATGCACAAGATTATTTAGATGCACAAAAAGTTTCCGTTATGACATGGGCGATTACGTTTATTGCAGAGGAAGCCGAAAAATTACGTTTGTATATTTATCATCAAGCGCTTGAGCAAATTGACACAGAAAGATTAGCATTACAAGAAGAGAGCCGTTTAGCTTCTTGGAAAGCGATTTACGCACAATTACAATACGCATGAGGTGATTCCTATGGGAAAAGTATTCAAATCAGTGGATGAAATTCAATTTGAAGGCGTCCGTTTCATCGATGCTCGTTTCGATCTTCAGGACAAAGAAGCAGGTAAAAAAGCATTCGAGGAAGGCCACGCAACTGGTGCTGCTTATATTGATTTAGAACAACAGTTATCAGATATGGACAGCAAAGACGGTCGTCACCCGATGCCAAGCAAAGAAAAATTGACTTCTGTTTTTCAAGAATTAGGATTACGCTATGAAGATCAAATTGTTGTCTACGACCAAGGAGCAGCGCCATTTGCTCCACGCGCCTGGTGGATGCTGACATATGCTGGTTTCCCAAATGTAGTGATTGTCAACGGAGGTGCACCCGCACTAGAGGCGAAAATGCCGTTTACCAAGGATATTATTAAATATCCACCAACCATCATTGAGTTTGCTTGGAAGGATGAGCTTTATGCCCCACGCCAAGCTGTAAAAGCCATTGTAGATGGAGAAGTGAAAGCCACTTTACTCGATGCACGTGCTGCTGAAAGGTACCGAGGAGAAGTAGAGCCATTGGATAAGGTAGCAGGCCATATTCCAACTGCGAAAAACTTTGACTGGGAGCAACTAAAGACAGATGGTCAACTAAAGGCAAACGATGCATTACGTCAAAAAGTGGCACCTACTGAACCAGTTGTAGTTTACTGTGGAAGCGGCGTAACCGCCTCTCCACTTTATGCTGTGTTAGCAGATGAAGGCTATGAAAACATTCAATTATATGTAGGCAGCTTCAGCGATTGGATTACAGCATATGACGTGGAAAAAGGCACAAACGAATAAAAAGAAACGCTCACTTCGGTGGGCGTTTTTTTATGTAGTGTGGTGGATAGAGTGTGAAAAGTAGAGGATAGAATGCTTAGAGTGACGGATAGAAATGAAAAAGTGAAGGGTACGCCGCTCAAAGTAAAGGATAGAATTTAGTAGTGGAAGCCTGCGTGGAGTGGTGGATAGTGTGTGGAAAGTGTAGGATAGAACGTTTAGAGTGGCGGATAGAAATGAAAAAGTGAAGGATAGCCCGTTTAAAGTAGCGGATAGGATGCATTGTAGTGGATAGAGCGTGAAAAGTAGAGGATAAAACGCTTAGAGTGACGGATAAAAATGAAAAAGTGGAGGATAGCCCGCACAAAGAGGATGATAGATTCATAGAAACGGATAACCCGCTCAAAGAATAGGACAGAATCCATCAAAGTGGAGACAGAGCATACTCAAATCGAGGGTAGTGATACATAGTATTAGGAAATTTTTGATTAGTAAAGCTAAATGGCGTAGTTTTAGCGTCTAATAGGTAAAGGGAGGTGAGCGGGTGCAGGAAATGCTTGTTGAACGAGCTAAAAAGGGTGATGCGGAGGCGTTCGCACAGTTGTTTTCACAGTATGAAATGGATCTATATAAAATGGCTTTTATCTATGTGGGCAATGAGGCAGATGCACTCGATGTCGTACAGGAAGTCGCTTACCGTAGCTTTAAATACATACATTCTCTTCAAAATTCATCCTATTTGAAAACATGGTTAGTAAGGATTGTCATAAACTGTGCAACAAATTTGCTAAAAAAGCGTGAACCGCTTGTCGATTATGAACCGGAGTCAGAACTAGGGGAAGAGCCGCATGAGGAGCTTCCTGAGAGGTGGGCGCTGGAAGATGTGATGACACGGCTCACAAAGGCGGAAAAGGATGTTATTTTGCTGAGATTCTATCAGGATTATACATTGCCTCAAGTGGCTCAGGTATTGCAGCTGAAATTAGGGACGACGAAAACCATTTTGTATCGTGCATTAAAAAAATTAAAGCAGGCACTGGAACAGGAGGGGCAAGGGTGAACGATCTAAAAAAGCAGATGGATCAAATAGACATTCCAAAATCGTTGCATCAGCGTAGTCTACAAGGTATTGAACAAGCAAAAAAAGAGCAGCGCAAGTCTAAGAGCTGGGTGCCCAAAATTTTGACTGCTGCTGTAACACTTGCAGCAGGTGGATTTGTGGCATTAATGGTGGGTGAACACCACCTAGATAATGATCGGGCAAGTGCGCTAATGTCACAAGTAGAAAATTTATCCCCTCCTATGTACTGGATATTTGCTATTTTATGCATATTTATCACACTATACATCTCTAGGAAAAAGCTTCAGGTTGGCGCTGATCAGAAAAAGACGATTGGTGTTGCTGTCGTTTTGATTCTAATGATCGGTAATAGTACGCTTTTTTTACAACATCAATTAATAAAACCAATAGTGGTACCTACTGTAATCGAGGGTACGAATAACTTACAGAATGCTTTAGAGATACGGTATATTACGAACAAAGATGACCGTCGATATGTGAAATACTTGCAGGCAGAAGATGTGCAATTACCAATTGTATATTACCAAACGGAGCAAGAAAACCTAGTGAATGGCTTTTATTATCCATTGGATACGTCTCAAGATTTACGCTATCAAAATATTCGTTTAGCTTTTTTTCAACTTGATTTAAACACTCTGGAAAAAGTGATGGCAAGCAAAAATGTTTATCTTGTATTAAGTGACGGGATGAAATTGCCTGCTCCAATTCGTTTTACAAGGGAACCATCCATTTATGAAAATCAGGTCATGAATAATAGTTTTAGTCAGTCACAACATGATGCTGAGCAAATCATTTCATTTACCCTTCAACAGGATGCTGTTTTTGATGCATTTTATGTTCCACCTACATTAGAGGATAAAATACTATTGAAAGAATGGAGATTAAATGATCAGCGCTACACGGCAAGTGATTTTCCTTTTTCAGTGACGAAAGGTCAACGCTTGGAGATGACAATTCAATTTAAGGAAGCACCTTTAGACATCAATACGTCCATCGGTTTCAGTGGCCCAGATGGTTATTTAACTATGAGATTATATTCGCAAACGAATTTTACGACGAATTTGGTGAAAAAGGTGCGTGAAAACAATGAGTGAATCTAAACAGCAGATAAAACTTCTGCAATGGCTTGCAGTGGCGCTCTTCTTTCAATTTATCTATTTAAATATTTTTAAATACGCTAATCTTCTACAAGATATTCTTGTTTATGGGGCCTATTTAAAAAGTCTCTCATTTTATAAAGAAAAGACACCTATCAAAACATATATGGCTTGCGCTATGATTCTTACCTTAATGAGTACTTTCATTTTTTCACATCTTTTCTTCTATTGGAGTACGGTTTTAATTCAAGGACTTGATTTGCTGATCATAATGGAATTTGGAAAAATTTTATTGAGCATTGAACAAAAACATCATGCACAGGGCCCAACTACAAGAGTGATGAAAAAATATATAGCGATTGCCTTTGCAGTCATTATTAGTTGGACGCTGTTAATGAATGTTACAGGTGATTGGCAGATGGGATTATTTTTCCTAGGCGCATTGCTTTTATTGGCCGTAAATATACGTTTGTTTTTTCATGTGTTAGCACTTCGTAAACATGTAAAGAGCAAATCCTTTGTTGTTACCTACTTGCAAAAATGACTCGCCATTCATTTTATGCTACACTTTTTGTACAAGGGGCAAAGGGGGAGAAGGATGTTTAAACGAGAGAAAAGTATAGAGATTCTACAGCATCGGGGTGTACAATGTGCGCACGGGAAAGTTGCGGTTCAGGGGATTGGCATGAGTGTGTACAGCTTTTTTGTGGATGGGTTACTGATTGATACAGGCTCCTACTCACTGTCGCAGGAATTTCAATCCTTTTTTAACGATATACGGATAGAGCAATTGGCATTAACGCATTGTCATGAGGATCATGCAGGAAATGCAGCGTGGATTCAACGTCATAAGAATGTACCGATTTATATTCATCGTGATTCAGTCAATCTCTGTGCTGAGGATGGGGACTATCCACTTTATCGTCAGGCATTGTGGGGGGAACGACCAGCGTTTGTTGCCCAACCATTTGGTGATACGTTACAAACGAATTCAGCCATATGGGATGTCATTGAAACACCTGGACATACTGCAGATCATCTTTCTTTTTATAATCGAGAAACAGGCGCTATGTTTACAGGAGATTTGTTTATCCAGCCAAAGACGAAGGTTGTGCTTGATGAAGAAAATATTGTCCATACCTTGGCGTCTTTGAGGAAAATAGTACACTATGATTTCGATGTCGTCTATTGCTGTCATGCAGGCTTTATAGAGGATGGTCGAACGAAAATACAAGAAAAAATTGCTTATTTGGAAGATATGGAGGGAAAAGTGAAGCAATTGTTTATGCAAGGTTATTCTGTTGAAGAAATCACCAAAACAATTTTTCCTCGTGATTATCCGATTACAAAAGTTTCAGGAGAACAATGGTCTTCCAAGCATATTATCACGGCTTTTATTAATCATTTTACCCAAGAGTCCTTTATATAAGGGCTCTTTTTTTGGCTTGTTAAAAGTTTCACAAATACTTTTATCTGCATAACAAAAAACTTTGTGAAAAAATGTGGATAAATTGTGACGAAGTCAGTTGGGACAATGGATGCGCTTACATAAGTTTGTGAAAAAATTCTCATTTACATAAGAAAAATACTATGTGAAAAGTTGAACAGGCAAAATGGCTCTATTTGTACATTTTACAATGTGTCAAGAATTGTATTAATTATTTTAAAATAATTGATTGTGAAATGTTTAATTTGACAGAATAATGTATTGAAAGTCAATAAACATTGAATTTTTGAAGATAAAAATAAATTGACAGAAAATTCGTTGACTATATTTTCACAAAGTATTATGATTCTGAAATACAATAAAAAAAGGGAAAAGGATGGGATAGAATGGACGTAATGAAAAAGGCATTAGAAATGCATGCACACTATAGCGGAAAACTTGAGGTGAGCTCAAAGGTACCGGTACAAGATTCCTATGATCTTAGTTTGGCGTATTCACCGGGGGTAGCAGCACCATGTGTGGAAATTGAGAAAAATCCTTCGCTTGTGTATGACTATACAATGAAGGGCAATATGGTAGCTGTTGTGTCGGATGGGACAGCGGTTTTAGGGTTAGGAGATATCGGACCGAAAGCGGCATTACCTGTAATGGAAGGGAAGGCGATTTTACTAAAGCGTTTTGCCAATGTTGATGCTTTTCCAATATGCTTAGATACGAAAAATACGGATGAAATCGTCAGCATTGTGAAGGCGCTTGCCCCGACATTTGGTGCGGTAAACTTAGAGGATATTTCAGCACCAAGATGCTTTGAAATTGAAGATCGCCTACGTCAAGAATGTGATATTCCAGTTTTTCATGACGATCAACATGGAACAGCGATTGTTGTAGGCGCAGCGATGATTAATGCCAATCGTATTGTGCAAAAGGATGTAGCAACAATGAAGGTTGTGATTAACGGTGCTGGTGCTGCAGGTATTGCGATTTTACGCATTCTTGTGCAAATGGGCTATAAAAATATTTATATGTGCGATACAAAAGGTATCATTTATGAGGGACGTACAGAGGGGATGAATCCGATTAAAGAAGCGGTTGCTCATTTGACAAATCCAGAGAAGCTACATGGTACGCTGGAGGATGCACTAACAGGTGCGGATGTCTTTATTGGTGTTTCTGTTGCCAACCTATTAACAGAGGCACATATTGCATCCATGAATGAAAATCCAGTTGTTTTTGCCTTAGCCAATCCAAATCCTGAAATTACGTATGAAAATGCCAAAGCATGGGGTGTACGTGTTATGGGAACGGGCCGTTCAGATTATCCAAATCAGATTAATAATGTTCTCGCATTCCCTGGTATTTTCCGTGGAGCGTTAGATGTGCGTGCTACGGATATCAATGAATCGATGAAGCTAGCCGCTGTTGAAGCGATTGCCTCTCTGGTGAGTGACAAGGAACTAAAGGAAGAATATATTGTGCCTAAATCTTTAGATGAGCGCGTTGTGGCAATCGTCTCACGCGCAGTAAGTGGGGCAGCTGTAGAATCTGGCGTATCCGAGCTATTCCAGCAAAGTACAGCACTATCTGTCTAAAAAATGATACCTCCTTGAAAGTAAAACAGATCGAGAAAAGTTATAGGCTTTTCTCGATTTGTCTTTTTTTTATGGCGAATTTGTTCGAAAGTTGTTGTTGTTTGTATTTTTATGTAATAAGATTAATAGGAATTATGTAATGTTTGATATTTTAAATTTGGAATAATTAATCCTGATTTTTGTCTTTTTATTGCAAAGCTCAGGCCTAAAGTTTATATAAAAAGAGGTGTTGAGCACATGAAATCATTATTTCAATTTCGATCCATTAAGGCGAAACTGATTGCTTTCTCTTTGCTACTTTTGTTGATTCCCCTTATAATACTTGGGTTTTCAAGCTATCAACAAAGTAAAGCAAATTTAGAGACAGTAGGAAAAGAAAATTTACGAAACAGTGTTGAAATGACCATTGCCATGATTGAACAATTCAATCAACAGGTAGAGGCAGGTAATCTATCCTTAGAGGAAGCACAAGAAAAAGTAAAGATTGCGATTTTAGGTGAGAAGGATAACGAAGGGAAGCGACCAATTAATAAGGATATTAAGCTTGGTGATAACGGCTATATATTTGTCGTTGACCAAAAAGGAAACTCTATTGCACACCCTAACATCGAAGGCTCTAATGTCTGGGATGAACAAGATGACAGCGGGTTTAAGTATATGCAGGAAATCATTGCTGTTGGGAATGACGGCGGTGGTTTTGTAAGCTATAAATGGGCGTTACCCAATTCAAACCAACTAGAAGAAAAGGGTGTGTATACCGAAACGGATCCTTATTGGGGCTGGGTCATTGGCGCAAGTACCTATTTAATTGATTTCAATAAACCAGCAGAAAGTATTTTAAAATTAACAATCCTTGTGATTGCTATTGCCGTTATTGTGGGGATATTTGTGATTTGGCAATATGCAAGTAGTATGGCGAAACCGATTAACCGTGTGGCTCATGCTATGGAGCTTTTTGCACAAGGGGATTTATCTCAAGAAAGCATATCCATCCGATCAAAGGATGAAATAGGCAAGTTAGCAACTGCAATGAATCAAATGCAATTGAAATTAAAGGATATGATTCATAATATTGCACAAGCTTCTGATCTGATTAATACTTCTAGTAAAGAACTTACACAATCTGCCAATGAAGTAAACAAGGGAGCGGAGCAAGTGGCGATTACGATGCATGAATTAGCATCAGGTGCAGAAGGACAAGCCCATCATTCGAATGAATTAACGTCTCTAATGGAACGCTTTACTGTTGATTTGCAAGAGACGAATCAACATGGTGCGCATATTCATCAATCTTCTTTGGAAGTATTAACGTTAACAAAAGAAGGCGATCAATTAATGACATCCTCCAATTCTCAAATGGTGAAGATTGATAGCATGGTGCAAAATGCAGTACAGAAAGTGAAAAATTTAGACGCCCAAGCACAGGAATTTCAAAATTGGTTGTTGTCATTAAAGATATAGCAGATCAAACTAACCTGCTAGCTTTGAATGCTGCAATTGAAGCGGCTAGAGCTGGTGAGCAGGGTAAAGGATTTGCAGTGGTAGCAGATGAAGTACGCAAGCTGGCAGAACAAGTGGCATTTTCAGTTAACGACATTACATCGATTGTGACGAACATTCAGCAAGATTTTGCTGTCGTAACAACTTCTTTAGAGGATGGTTATCAAGAGGTCAAAGAAGGAACAAATCAAATAAAGGCTACTAGCGAAACGTTTAATACGATTAGTCATTCCGTCAATGATGTAGTGGAAAGTGTTAAATTAATTTCAATAAATTTATCGAAGGTAACAGAGGATGGCAATAAAATGAATAATTCTATTCAAGAAATTGCTGCTGTAGCGGAGGAATCTGCTGCTGGTGTTGAGCAGACAACGGCTACTACGGAAGAGACAAGTAGCTCTATGGAGGATATGGCAGGACAATCTGCGCAATTATCCGAATTAGCTTTACAATTGAAAGGGTTAATAGCCCAATTTAAACTGTAGAAAAAATCTCCCGCTCTTTGATATACTACACCCTCAATGATCAGATAGATAATTGAGGGTGTAGTTCATTTCAGAGGGGAGATTTTTTAGACCATGCCAACGCCAATAATACCGATGAGTATGACAAAGAAAAGAACAAATAATACGATGAATATAATAATGGCTGGAATAAAGATGGTGAAGAAAGCCATCCAGTTCGAAATCTGGTGTGCTTCAGCAACTACACCAACGGAAATAACAAAAGACCAGATTGTAATAACAATGTTAACTAAAATAGTTAGCCAAAAAATCCACGGCAACGTACCCATGAAATTCGGATCCAATAATGAATCTGGTGCAGTCATTAACCAAATAATATAAAGAGGAACCAGTACAATATATGGAACGGCTGTTAAGGTTAATCCTTTAAATAAGTCCGAGTATGTTCCAGTACCTTTAAATAATTTCCCGAATAGCCATGAGATGAGTGCAGAAATAGCTGTTCCAATCATACCCGCAATAGGAGCAAAAACGACACATAATAAGACTAAAAGCCATGGAGAAAAATCAGGAAATAATTCCGAATCAATTAACCCAGACATAAGGGAGCCAATATAACCAATAGATAAAACCAAAATAGCAAAGCCAATAGATTTTTCATCAATCATATAACGAGTCGTTTGCTTTGGATGCAGCCAAACCGATAAAAATGGATTTAGTTTTGACCTCTCTTCTTTCGATGTCTCATTCAAGTTTTCCATCAAACTACCTCCAAAATAATAGAATAATTGCTTGTTACATATAGTTAATATACGAGTGAAGGAAGGAAAAGTTTCGTGGAAAATAAAAATAAGCTCGCACATAAAAAAAGAGTCGTAATTGTCGACTCTTTTTAAGAATGATTCTATTATTCAGCTAACATAATTTTTTCAAGTTCTAACGGTTCGATATATTGCTCACCTTTGTAAGCACGCATATTACCGCCTGAAATTTCATCGATTAATAAAATTTCATTCGTTTTCGCATCACGGCCAAATTCTAATTTAATGTCATAAAGCGTTAAGCCCTTTTTAGCCAGCTCTGCCCCTACGAATTTGGAAATTTCAATTGTACGTTGTTTTAAAATGGCATATTCTTCATGAGTTAACAGGTTTAACATCGCTAAAGCATCTTCAGAAATTGGAGGATCTAAACGATCATCATCTTTAATTGTTACTTCTACAAAGGAGTCTAAGTCTTGTCCTTCCTTTACATAGGCACCATAGCGGCGTAGGAATGAACCAACTGCCTTGAAGCGGCAAATAACCTCTAAACCTTTCCCGAAAACTGTTGCCGGTTTTACTGTCATCGTTGCATCTTCAAAGTTAGCATCTACAAAGTGTGTAGGAACACCTTGTTCGTTTAATTTTGCATAAAAATAAGAAGTCAAGCGTAAACCAGCTAAGCCAGCACCATCAATCGTTAAACCAACAGTATTTGCACCTGGGTCAAACACGCCGTTTTCTCCCGTAACATCGTCTTTAAATTTTAATAAATAATGGCCGTCTTCTAATTTGAACACATTTTTTGTTTTACCTGTATACAATAATTCCACAAAAAAACCTCCAATATTTCATAGTACTCTAAAATTATAACACGAATGTTTTAAATATTTAATAATAAAAATGTTCGTTTTAAGCGTTTATTTATATGTTTTATAACGAAATTGCAAATAAAAATCAAGGTGATAACGAATGTTCGTTACCACCTTGATTGAAATTAAGAATATTCCGAATTCAAATCCTGGGAAACAATGAAAATAGAATGTTATTAATAGACACCTTCAGTAAGCATTCCATCTGCTACTTTGATAAAGCCAGCGATGTTTGCACCAACTACTAGGTTTCCTGGGAAGCCATATTTTTCTGCTGCTGCTTTGCTGTCTGTATAAATATTTTTCATAATTTGATGAAGTTTCGCATCTACTTCTTCAAATGACCAAAATACGCGGCTAGAATCTTGTGCCATTTCAAGAGCAGATACCGCAACTCCACCAGCATTCGCGGCTTTCGCTGGACCAAATAATACGCCTGCATCTAGGAATTCATTAATCGCTTCAAGGTCTGATGGCATATTCGCACCTTCACCGATTGCTTTCACACCATTCGAAATTAATGTACGAGCTGACTCACCGTTAATTTCATTTTGCGTAGCACATGGTAGGGCAATGTCACAAGGAATTGTCCAAATACCTGTACAACCTTCTGTAAAAGTAGCATTTGGTCGGTAATTAACGTAAGTTGAGATACGGTCACCTTTTACTTCTTTAATTTCTTTGATGGCATCTAAATCTAAGCCCTCTGGGTCATAGATATAGCCTGAAGAGTCTGAGCAAGCAACCACTTTTGCACCATACTGTTGCGCTTTTTCAATGGCATACGTCGATACATTCCCAGAACCAGAAACGACCACTGTTTTTCCTTCGAATGAATCGTTTACGTCTTTTAGCATTTCATTAACAAAGTAAACAGTACCGTAACCAGTTGCTTCCTTACGTGCTAAAGAGCCGCCATAGCCAGGAGTCTTACCAGTTAATACGCCTGATTCATTTGCTTTTGTTAAACGTTTATATTGACCCCATAAATAACCTACTTCACGAGCACCTACACCAATATCACCAGCAGGAACATCGACATCAGGACCAATATGACGGTATAATTCAGTCATGAATGCTTGGCAGAAACGCATAATTTCTGAGTCTGATTTACCTTTCGGATCGAAGTTTGAACCACCTTTACCACCACCGATTGGTTGCCCTGTTAAAGCATTTTTAAAGATTTGCTCAAAGCCTAGGAACTTAATGATGGATTCGTTTACGGAAGGGTGGAAGCGAAGACCGCCTTTGTAAGGGCCCATGACATTGCTGTATTGCACACGATAGCCACGATTCACTTGTACTTGATTGTTATCATCTTGCCAAGCTACACGGAAAGAAATAATGCGATCTGGCTCTACAATACGAGATAAAATATTGGCCTTAATATATTCAGGATGCTGAGCGAATACAGGTACTAATGAGATAAAAATTTCTTCAGCTGCTTGTAAAAATTCCGCTTGATGACTGTTCTGTTGTTTAAGTTGCTCAAATACGCCATCTAGGTATTCTTTTGCTAATTGTTCATTGCTAACAGTTGTGATTGTCATAAATAAAACCCCCATTTAGTTGATAGGTGTATCGTATATCTATTTTTCAAACTATTCAATAAAATACTTTAAGAGTTTGTGAAAAATTGAGCAAGAGAGGTTGTGGAAATATTATATTGAAATAATTCGAGGTTGAGTTATTCATCTAATTACGAGAAAGGAATGATGCCTTATTGTGAAGGTTCTAATAGACGCTGATGCCTGTCCAGTCGTGGATTTAGCGCTATCTATATCATCTGAGTTTGAGATAGAAACTATCTTGTTTTGCGATACATCCCACCGTGTTGAACGTGATAATGTAATAACAATTATTGTACCCAAAGGTCCAGATTCGGTTGATTTTACGCTAGTGAACGCGCTTTCAAAACACGATATTGTCATTACACAGGATTACGGATTAGCTGCCATGGTTTTAGCACGAGGAGGGTATCCGATTGATCAAAATGGACGAGAGATGTCTGATGAGAACATCGAACGTTTGCTCGATATGCGTCATGTTGGTCAAAAAATTAGAAGGGCAGGAGGTCGAACAAAGGGACCTAAAAAAAGAACACAAGAAAACAATATTTCGTTTGAAATGAAATTTCGACAAATTTGTGAACGAGCAATTTTAGCCCATAAAATGGAGGAATCTACAGGTGAAAAATGAACAGAAACACGAACTATTTGAACAATATCCGCAGTTGAAAGATCTAGCAAATAAGGATACTGTATTGTGGGAAAATACAAATTGGGTAAAAAATCCTGAAACAACGCTCTTTACTATGCCTGAAGTGGAGGATGCAGAAGCAACATTGCAACGTTTTTCTTCTTATTTAAAAGTAGCATTTCCTGAGCTTTTAGAAAGTGATGGTTTGATTGAGTCCACCATCAAGGAGATCCCTGCAATGAAAGGTGCTATTGAACAAGCATATGGTGTGGCGATACCTGGCCAATTGCTTTTAAAATGCGATCATGCTCTACCCATCTCTGGTTCCATCAAGGCACGTGGGGGGATTTACGAGGTATTAAAACACGCAGAAAGGCTAGCTCTGGCAAGTGGAAGGTTCAAAGAAGAGGATGATTATGCGCTTTTAGCAACAGAGGAGTGGCAGCTGTTCTTCCAGCAATATACGATTGCTGTAGGCTCTACAGGAAATCTAGGTTTAAGTATCGGCATTATGGGCAAGAAGCTCGGCTTTAATGTCGACGTACATATGTCGAGTGATGCCAAGGAGTGGAAAAAAGCCTTATTGCGAGAAAAAGGAGCCACAGTGATTGAATACGAAGCCGATTACAGTGTAGCCGTTGAACAGGGGCGACAAGAAGCTGAGCAAGATTCAAAGTGTCATTTTATTGATGATGAAAATTCAAAGGACTTATTTGCTGGCTATGCTGTAGCCGCAAAGCGCTTAAAAGGACAGCTAGAAAGGACGAATATTAAAGTGGATGAAGCACATCCATTGTTCGTATATTTACCATGTGGTGTAGGTGGCGGACCAGGTGGTGTTGCCTATGGATTAAAAGAAATTTACGGTGAACATGTGCATATTTTCTTTGCAGAACCTGTCGCCTCTCCTTGTATGACCATTGGGCTGATGACAGGCTTACATGATGCAATCAGTGTAGAGGATATTGGCCTTGATAATAAAACAGAAGCGGATGGGCTAGCGGTCGGTCGCGCCTCCAAATTTGTAGGAAAAGTGATGGAGACGTATATAAGTGGTTGCTATACGGTGACAGATGAAGAATTATTTACATCCCTAGGGTTAGCCATGGAAAGTGAAGAATTATTTTTAGAACCATCTGCACACGCAGGGATGTTTGGAGCCATGCGCTTACTGCAGCAAGGTCAATCCTATCTAGAAAAGCATGCATTAGTAAACCATCTACCACAAGCCACACATTTCGTATGGGCAACCGGTGGCAGTATGGTCCCTCCAACAATGCGAGCTGCTTATTTAGCGAAGGCCAAGGGAATTAATTAAAAATGGTAGGATGCTTTGTTTGGATGGCGGCGTGACCTGAGTTATTTTTATTCTGCTCTAGCAGGGGTGGAAAGTGCTCGCGAAGTAGGGTGACCTGCTCAAGTAGGAGTCTCAAGCGCTCACAAAGTGAGATGACCCGCTCAAGTAGGTGACAGAAGCGCTCAAAAAGTGGTGTGACCCGCTCAAGTAGGTGACAGAAGCGCTCAAAAAGTGGTGTGACCCGCTCAAATAGGTGACAGAAGCGCTCAAAAAGTGGGTCAGCCCGCTCAAGTAGGGGACAAAAGCGCTCAAAAAGTGAGTCACTCCGCTCAGACAGGAGTCAAAAGCGCTCAAAAAGTGAGTCCCCCCGCTCAGATAGCGTCTACAAACGCTCACCGCAACTTCAAGATAGCTAAAATCCATTTTAAAAACAGGCAGAGAAAATTCTCCGCCTGTTTTTGCTGTTTTAACGTTGTAGTGCTTTGCGGTGTGCTGCTAAGTATACTTCTTGTGCGGCAAGGATGCCTGCTCCTGGCTCAAAATCATAGGAGAAGTCTTGTAGAGCAGCCTCCAATAGGGAAACGGCTTGTAAAATGTCACTTGGGAAGCAATAGCCCATATGGCCGAATCTGAAAATTTTACCCTGTAGATGACCAAGTCCGCCTGCAAAATCTAAATGATAGTGTTGCTTGAGGTGTGTCAAAAATTCGCCAAGATCTATTCCCTGAGGTGTTTTAATTGCTGTGATAGTTGGAGAAGCGTATTGATCTTCAGTTAATAGCTCAATGTGTAATGCTTTCATTGCATTGCGCACCATGTTTTTCATGAGTTCATGGCGGGCAACTGTCTGAGTAAAGCCACCTTCTTGTTCAATAAGCTTGCATACTTCGTGCAATCCATAAATCAGTGTGATTGCTGGGGTATTAGGCGTCATGCCCTTTTCCGCCCAGCTACGATAGCTTTTTAGATTTAAATAATAAGCAGGTGTTTGATTTTCTTCAATAACTTTCCAAGCTCTTTCGCTAACGCTGACGAGGGAGAGTCCAGGTGGAAGCATCATTGCTTTTTGAGAGCCCGTCACAAGAATATCAATACCCCAAGCATCCATTTCAGCAGGAGCGCCACCAATACAGCTTACGCCATCTACAATAACGAGGGCATCTGTTTCCTCTTGGATGACCTGTGCTAGTTCAGCGACTGGGTTTAAAATGCCTGTAGATGTTTCATTGTACGTAACAAAAACGGCTTTAATATTTTGTAATGGCTGTAAAAAAGCTCGTAGTTCTTCGGCTGTGCAAGCTTGTCCCCATTCCTTTTCCAGCTTATGTACATGGAAGCCATATTGCTCACAGATGGAGACGAAATAGTCACCAAAGGCTCCAACCGTGATGACGACAACCTCTTCACCAGCAGAAACGGTATTAACTGCCGCAGCCTCAAGCGCAGCTGTCCCACCAGATGGTAAAAGTAAGATATCTTGTGTGGTACCAAAAACAGGCTTTACTAATTCAATGGTTTCTCGGTATAATTCTACAAATTCCTGACTACGATGACTAAAAATATCCCGATTCATCGCAAGCTGAACCTTTTTTGGAATCGGCGTTGGCCCTGGATGTCTTAAAATATTTTCATACATATTCATCAATCCCCTTTGTTAGAAATTCAAAATTTTCTAACTATAATAATAGCATATTTATTGTGCTAGCTAACTACTTTTTTAATGATGGAAGAGATTGTCATTGTGGTACAATTTTTAAAAAGGAGGTTGTGGGAATGGAAACATCCATGCATTATCCATTTATCTATTTCTTATACGACACAAACCAAGTGCTGGTATATAAAATTCAAGCGCTAGAGTATATCACAATCACAGATGTGATGAGGAAGGGGGAATGGCAGGGGTTTGAGCTTCAGCCATCTGAATCATTTACGGCGTTTCATCATGAGCAAAGCACGCCTCAGCAGGGATGGTCTTTTTTTGTGGCACAGGAACAGCTCCATCATTTGGTAGAGATTATTAATGATTATATACAACAGGTCATGACCACGACTTCAGCACAAATGGTACATATCGTTTGCTCGGAATCTGCAGCAGGCTCTTTACGAGTGGCACTTGCTCCACCGAAATATGTTATCGGGTTTCCTGAGGATTTATCGATCGGGCCATTATGGAAATTAGATGAAAAAAGGGGACAGGCATTCCGTGATGAGTGGCTAAGGGAAAATATTAATGATGGAATGGACGATTTTGTAAATCTAAACAAATTGATGAACACAATCAGAGAGATACAGGATATTCCAAGCAACCTGCCGATTTACATTTGGTATGGGCATAATGCAGAAGATCAGTGTGGACTACGGTTTTTCCTCTATCTATTACGTGATAAAACAAATGAAGTTGTTCTGATTGATACGGGCGAACAAGATGCTATAAATCGTCATTGGGATATAGAACTGTATGCAAAAAAGAAGCTGTCTGCGAAGGAGCGTCTGATTTTTCAACAGCAGTGGGAAAGTTTAGCACAGACAAAGGATGTTTGCCGTCTATGGCTACAACAGCAAATTCAAGCAGTGCCAGAGGATTATTATGATAAATTGATTGTGTCAACGCTCAGACAACTTCATGAGGAGCAAGGGGATACCGACTTTATTCACACTGGAACATTCATTTCAGCGCTATTAACAAGAATGGATGCTCCTCCAAATATCTTCTTTTTAGAATATAGAATTCGCTATTTAGTATATAGCGGGGTCTTTGAGTTAAAAGGGATTCCTAAATCAATGCACCATTACTCTGTGAGAATACGTCAAAAAACCTCTTTAGCCTGAGGGCGTAAAGAGGTTTTAAAATAGTGAATTAAGCTACGAAAGGTCTGTTCATACGCATTAAGCCGTAGATAGCAAAGAACAATCCACCTGTTATAACCATTAAGATTGTGTATAGTACAGCCTTACCTGTTTCGCCACACCAGCGGTAGAATAGGCGATACGTGAAATAGAGTGTAAAGCCTGCTGCTCCTAAAGAAGCGAGAATACCGATAAATGGGATAAACGAAACGATGATCAAGCCCGCATAAATAAGCGTATTTTTTAGAGCTGTTGCACGTACTGTTTCTCGAGTATCCCCACCAGCTGTCAGCAGGAAGAGACTGTATACATTAATAATGGGAATCCAAGCGATATAAGCTACATCTCCAAAACCATTTGTTTTAGATGTCATAAAATAAATAAGTGCACTAATAATGTAGGCAATTAAACCAATAGCAAGAGCGGCTAGTATAAAGATAAAAAATAAACCACCCATGGCTGCATCTAAATCTGAGTAATAATAAGAATCATTATAGTCATAATTCATCAGAAAAACCTCCCTTCATATGAAAATACCTCCTAATCATACCAATCCTCAAGTGTTTAAGCTACAACGATTTATATGTAATATTTAGTAGAAATCACACAAATGTACTAGAATAAAGTCGGTTGTGTAAGTCTTTAATGATGATTTTTTGCGTAGCTTATGATAAAAATGCAAAAAATATCCTTGGGACCATTATTATGCTAGTTTTCGAGAATCATTTTGCGTTTTATTCATTTCGATAGTTGCTACTTGCAAACCATTACTATCCTATGATGATAGATGCGTAAGACATGCCACAAAAAATAAAAATAGCCATCTTAACTACTTCGTAAGATGACTATTTTCACGTGTATTAAATGAATTTGGCAATATGTTCTAGTTCAATACGGGAAGAATTGTAAGCAGGTGCTGCAGCTTTACCAATCGCAATTAAAATAACTGGGACGATATGATCAGCTAATTCAAAGCGTTGAGCGAAAGCTTCTTTATTAAATCCACCCATTGGCACTGTATCGTAGCCCATGTCTTTTGCTAGCAGCATGATTTGCATGGAAATTAGCCCAGCGTCAAATGTAACGATATTTTTTAATACTTCTTGTGGAAGTTGAGAATATAGATTGACCGAGTTGTTAATCATTAAATCTTTTGTTGCCTCATTAATATAGCCAAGATCGAAGTTCTTTGTAAAGACAGCTTCCGCATTTTCGTACATTTTTGTATCGCCTAGAACAGCAATAATCGCTGAGGAAGTTTCTACTTGTTCTTGATTATTGGCAATAGCACGTAGCTCTTTTTTGACCGCCTCATCTTGAATCACTAAAAAGCGCCAAGGCTGTAGGTTACTAGATGATGGAGCAGATGTTGCTTCTACAAGTAATTCTTCTAATTGTTGTTGCGGAATTTTATAGTTTTCATCGTATTTACGAACGGATTTACGCTCATGCATAATTTTATTTAAAGAACTTTTTGTCACTGTCATTATTTTGTCTCCTTCATGGTATGATGCGATTTTTACTATACGATAAATGAATTCATTTTCCAAGTAAATTGCTCGAATTAAAGAGTCTTGAATATAGGATTTAAAAGTTACAAAAAAAACATATTTTTGTAGGTGTAATCCATTTATACTAGAGAATAAATAGAGCAATAATAATAGATATGGAGTGAAGGTGAATGAAAAAGCTATTAGGAAATTTAAATATTATGGCAAAAATCGGAATGCTTATTCCTGTCATCACTGTTTTTTTAGGTGGTATGTCCTTCCTTAACTATTTGAACGTATCCAACGAACTTGAAAGCTCTATTGAAAATGAAATGTCTATACTAGCGGATGACGTTGCAGGCTCCGTTGAGAGCAAACTGCATGCGCACATTCAGCTTATAAATAGTGCAAAGACAACAATAGAATCGGCTGACAGTATGATGACCAGAGAACAATTTATTCGCTACGTACAACAGCTATTGCCGTTCAATAAGGAAACGTATGGTATGGGATTATGGCTAGAGGAAGATGCGGCAAAGGGTGAAATTTTTGGACCGTATGCCTATAAGGAAGAAGAAAAAATTGTCTCTACGGATGCTTATGAAGATCCTACCTATCATTTTCATGAGCAAGATTGGTATCGTAACAGTATCCAATCTAATAAGGTAGTTCATACAGCACCTTATTTTGATGAAGCTTTAGGAGAAATGTTTATTTCATTTGGTACACAAATTGTGAAGGATTCTACTCCCATTGGCGTCGTTACAGGAGACTATGTATTAGATTCAATTCAAACCATCGTTTCTGATGTGAAAATTCGAGAGAGCGGTTATGCATTTTTAATTGATGAAAATGGAAAAATTTTAACGCATCCTGATGTCAAAAAAGTAAATAATGAAACGATTCAGCAGTATTTGAACATACCTGTTGAACAGTTATCTGAGCAACAAAAGCTGATACATACAGGGAGTGAAGGTAAAGATTTTACCTTGCAATTTAAGCAACTACAGGATATGCCATGGAAGTTGATATTACTTGTTCCAACCAATGAGCTTTACGGCGAAATAGAGGCCATGCTCCAGCAGCAAATCGTGATCAGTGTCGTTCTGATTGTACTTATTGCGATTAGTATTTATTTCCTTGCTCGTTATATCCGTGGAGAAGTGAAAACGATGAATACGCATTTAGGCTATCTTGCTACAGGTGATTTAACGCAACAAATGGCCGTTCATACAAAGGATGAATTTGGTGAAATGGCGCAGTATTATAATGACTCTGTGGAAGCATTAGGTTCGATGATGCAGCGCATTGTCGCTGAAACGGAGACAGTTGCTTCTACTGCGGAGGAATTAACAGCAAGTGTGCAAGAGGTCAATAAAACTGTCACAGAAGTAGCTATTTCTATGCAAGAGGTGGCAGAAAATACGAGTTCACAACAACAGGTGAGCGGGGAGTTAGAAGGTGTAACAACACAATTAGGTGGGGATATGAAGACCGCCATGGACGATTTACATGAAGCGGTCCAACAATCGCAAACAACTTCTGAACTGGCTACAGGAGGCTCACAAAAAATACAAGCTTTCGTGGATGATATTGTCCATCTTCATGCACAGGTAGACAGCAGTGCCAATCTAGTGAATGGCTTGAAGGAGCATTCGACTCAAATAGAGCAAATGAGTCAGCTCATTTCAGCTATTACCGACCAAACCAATTTACTATCACTTAATGCTGCCATTGAGGCGGCACGAGCAGGCGAAGCAGGGAAAGGCTTTGCCGTTGTAGCAGGAGAGGTCAAAGCACTTGCTGAACAAACTAGCCGTGCCTCATTAGATATTGCAAAGGTCGTGCAGACGATTCAGGAACAAATGAATGAAGCGGTAGTGATGATGGAGCAAAGTCGAAAAATTGCCCATCAAGGTATTGGTTCTGTCCAGCAAGCAGGCATGACCTTCGATACGATTGCCAGCGCAATTGAAGGACTCCAAAACACGATGCAAAAAACAAGTAAAACGACATCGAATGCCTTTGAAAATCTGCATGAAGTGACCGTAAAAGTGCAAGCAATTAGCAAACAAGCACTTGCAACGAATGATCATACATTAAATGTATCGGCCATCACGGAGGAGCAGGCATCTACCATGAATGAAATGTCCATAGCCTCTGAGCAGTTAGCACAACTTGCTCAAAATCTGCAAGAAGAAGCAACTAAGTTCACTATTTAATGCTAAGGTGTACATCTATATGGAGGTGTACACCTTTTTAGGTTTTAAAAGAAAAGGCTTCCCACTGTACATTTTTCTTAGGTGCAGTCGATTTGAAATGCTTGATCATTTTTTTGGGTCCACAAATAAAAATACTTGTTTGTGCAGGGATGGATAACGCATCAACAGAGAGCCTGTCCTGCTGCGTTGTATCGATCAACGTGACTGTAAAATGGTCGTTTACTTGCGCATAATCCTGTAAAAAATCTTTGTAGATGGCATTGTCTTGCCCGTGAAAGGAATAATATAAGTCAATTTTCTTATTAGGCTTCGTGTGTAAATAGGCAAGAAAAGGTGTGATGCCCATACCACCAGCAATCCAAAGCTGCTGCTCATGCCCTTTATCGAAATCAAAATGACCATATGGACCATCTACAGCCACCTCTGTATGAATTTGAATAAGGTTGTAAACCTGTTTTGTATAATCTCCAACAGCTTTCATCTTAATATTGATTTGTTGTCCATGCCCCCCAGAAATAGAGAAGGGATGCGGTGCTTTTTCGATGCCTTCTTGAAAGATTTTCAGAAAGAGAAATTGTCCTGGGCGATAATCAAGCCTTTTCGCCAGCGTCAGCTCAACTTCCATTACATTGGGACTCAACTTTTGAATGGATGAAATATGACCTTTATAGGGAAAGAACATATCCTGATACATTGTCAGCATATAAAGGGCAGACATACATCCAATTGTAGTTGTGAGTGCTGTAAAAATACCTAAAGCTGAGGGCTGTAATAAATCATAGTGGCTAGAGAAATAAGCATGATAAATACCGAATGTATAGGGCACAAGTAATAAGCGATGGAGCCAACGCCAATGCTCATACTTCAGGAATTTTGCAATAAAGGCAAGAACGATTAGGATGATAAAGCCGTATTGGGCAAGCTCGCCAAGTTCTTTAGCGAATTCATTGAGTGACGTTCGATGTGTTAGCTCCTCATCAGGAACCATTTTTTGTAATTGCCCGTGGATAAGAATCAATCCAAGTGAAAGGATAGCTAGTAATTTATGATAAAAATAGACTCGCTCAAGACCATAGAACCAACGCTCCAAAATTTTACTTCTTGTAGCTAAGAAGAATACAAGGAATAAACTAGTCATGGCTAAGCCTCCAATGACATGACTTAGTGTGTTCAACGGATGGATGGGTGCCATAGGTTTGGCAAAATACCAAAGCAAAGCACTACCGCACATAATGAATAAAATAAAAAGTATTCCTTTATAAGCTCTCATATCTAACCTCCACCTCTATGTTTATCCATATTTTCTCTAGCTATACAAATATAGAATAAAAAGTTTCGATCGTATGTTCGGAATGTGTGTTCCCTTTCGTGTCGAATTATGTTACATTAAGAAAGAAAATATAAGAGAGAGAAGGAGTGGAAGTAATTTATGCAAGGGAATACCCATATCGTTGGGGGCATTACAGCAAGTCTTGCCTTTGCACAGTTTTCAAATGATAACCCACTTGTCTTAGTAGGTGCAGGGGTTATCGGTGCATTACTTCCAGATATTTGTCATAGAGGTAGTAAAATAGGTCGTACATTTCCCCTCATCGCAAAGCTAGTGAATACGATATTTGGACATCGTTCCTTTACACATAGTTTGTTGTTTTTAATAAGCATGATGGTGTTATTACATATGTTGATTCCTTATCGAGCGATATCTATTGGAATTATTATCGGAATGGCTAGCCATATCGTACTTGATATGTGTACAAAAAAAGGGGTTAAATTGTTTTTCCCTGCATCTGTCTCTATTCGTTTTCCGCTTACAACGAAAACAGGTAGCAAGGTGGAAGGGGTTGTACTGATGTTGTTATCAATGCTATCCATCTATTTGAGCTATGAATTGATTGTAAGATTTATTGAGGCAATATAAATAAGACAAGCCCCAGTATGCGTTTACTGGGGCTTTTGATGTTAGTCGGCCTGTACCTCTTCAACAGTCTGCTCAACCTCGGCACGAGTCATTTTTTCTCGTCCTTCCTGCATTGCCTTTAGTGTTTTGTGGGCTAAGGCAAGTGGTAGGCGGCAGAACAGCAGAATAGTACGTTTATTGATATCCTTCATATACAGATCTGCTTTAGCTAAATTTTCTTCTGCATAAGCAAATAAATCCTCGCGTGTCCACCCGTCAGGTACGAAACTTACACCACGTTCATCTAAATCCTCATGCTGATTTCGTAAGATGTTGACAGCCTGTAATCCGCGACCGTAGCCAATTGCTAGCTCGCGATCGGTTTGAATGCCTGCACCCCATGCCCAAAGCTCAGACAGCATCGTCCCAACAAGCCCAGCCACGTAGTATGTATAATCATCTAAATCCTCACGTGTGTGGACCTGCCAATTGGCTTTTGACCATTTTGCCATACCAAAAGCCATTTCACTTGTGGAAGCCTGCACAATTTTTCTGGATTCCTCAGGGCAAAATGTCAGCCAATCTGCTAAACGAAGAGATACTTCAGGTAATTGGTCTGCATAAGGCGCGAGTAATGCTTGATAGGCTTCTTCATTAAAAGTGTCCTTTAATAATTCGCTCGTTGCTGACAGCAAATCAAATTTCACATCATTAGAAAGCTCTTCATGGTCTTCAATTTCATCAATGGCACGCATAGCTAAATACGCAGCAGCCACCGACACCTTTAAATCATTTTTTAAAAAAGTAATCGGTATATAAAACGTGCGGCTTGTATCTTTCAAAACCTGCATCGCTTCTTTGTAAAGTCTTTTTTGCTCGTTCACTTGTATTCCTCCGTTCAAATGGTTCCACATCTATAGTATATCGTATCGTAAAAATAGGGAAAGATAAAACAGATTGTTCATATTTAGAGAGATATTCTTTGAAATCGTTTCCTGAGAATGATATAGTTTAATAGTAAACTATTTAAACCTATACTTTTATTGTGGACAAAAGTATAGGTTAAACCACATTTCAGAAGAGAGGAAGTTTAGAAAATGGGACGTTTAGATAATAAAATTGCGATGATTACTGGTGGCGCATCTGGTATGGGTGCAGCAATGGCGAAATTGTTTGCGCAAGAGGGAGCTACGGTAATTGCGGCTGATATTAATGAAGAGAACCTAGCAAAAATCTCCGAGCTAGACAATGTAGAGGGCATGAAATTAGATGTTTCCTCAGACGAAAACTGGGCAGAAGTGACGAAAGCCATTGTCGAGAAATATGGTCGCATTGATATTTTAATTAATAATGCTGGTATTTCATCCGAAAAAGGACCAGATCAAATTACACAAGCGGACTGGTCAATCATGCATAATATCAATGCTTTTGGTCCATTCCTAGGCATTAAACATGCGTCTAACTATATGAAAGAAGCTGGGAAAGGCTCTATTGTTAATACATCCTCTTACACAGCGATTATTGGCGCAGGCTTTAATGCTTATACAGCCTCTAAAGGGTCTCTACGTGCGATTGCTCGAGCAGCGGCATCAGAGCTTGGTGCTTTCAATGTTCGTGTTAATACAGTATTCCCTGGTGTCATTGAAACACCCATGACAGCTAAATTATCTGAAGCAAAAGAAGCAATGGATATGTTAGTAAGAGCAACACCAATGGGTCGCCTTGGCCAACCAGAGGAAGTAGCAAATGCTATTTTATTTTTAGCATCAGATGAAGCTTCTTATATTACAGGTGCTGAGCTTGTCATTGACGGCGGCTATTCAGCACGCTAATTAATCGCTATAGGAAAGTGAAAATGCCTGTTCAAGCAGTGCATTTTCACTTTTTTTATTTTTTTAGTAAAATGATGATAAAGCTTTCGAAATGCATTAAAATTCAGCTATCGATTAGAAAAAATTTGATATTTTTCGTGATTTTTTCATGAAAGTTTACGAAGTTATTGCACAATCATTTCAACAGCGTTAAAGTTTAGAAAGGGCGAAAATGTCATTACACAATTTGGGGGATTGTACTGAGCGTTTAGCTTTTGTACGAACAAATTAATTGGTCAGGATTTTGGCACACAAAACTCCTTGCAAAATCCTTAGTACCAAAGAGGGCATGTACTTTATTAGTTGCCTTAATCATCGCGTAAACTGCAATCATTGTATGAGGAAGTTACGTAATAAAAACAAAGGAGAATTGTATGCCAAAGGCTATAGGTATTGATGCAGGTGGCACATTGACAAAGGTTGCTTATTTAGATCAACAAAATGAACTTATTTTAACAACCTTTCCGTCTAATGATTTGCAATCTGTAAAAAAATGGATTATTGACCATCCAGATATTGAGGATATTGGTGTTACGGGGGGACGTACAGAGCAATTACTTGATGTCATTAAAACAATGAAATCGATTCATTATATAGTGGAATTTGAAGCAACATTAAAGGGTGTCCGATTTTTATTAAATAAAGAAGGCTACTTTTTTGAGCGTAGTATGATCACCAATATTGGGACAGGCACTTCTATTCATTATATGGAAGGCAATACCCATATTCGCGTTGGCGGAACAGGCGTTGGTGGTGGGACATTAATTGGATTGTCAGCGCTTACAACAGGTATTACCGATTACAATGAGATACGAGAAATGGCTGACAATGGCCATCGTGAGAGTATTGATTTATTGGTTAAGGACATTTATCAGGGCATGGATACACCGATTGATGGTCATTTAACTGCGAGTAATTTTGGGAAAGTAGGCATTACAAAGTCCATCAAACATCCGGCCGAGGATATTATTGCGACGGTTCAGGGACTAGTAGGCGAAGTCATCACAACACTTAGCATTCAATATGCGGAAGAAAAAAAGGCTCAGCATATTGTCTATATTGGATCAACTCTCAGCAATAATGCTCATCTTGCCCGTGTGATTGCAAATTATACACGCACGAAGAAGCATACACCTGTCTTTATAAACGATCATGGCTTTTCAGGCGCTGTCGGAGCATTGCTCAACATTACAGAATATACAATTGTCTAGAGACAGATAAGAATGAACATGACTAATGCAGATTAGTCATGTTCATTTTTTTTACAAATAGCGAAGAAAATTACCTACATAGTAACGCCTCTACTTGAACAAATTATGTGCAGGAGGTGAAGTTACGTGGGCAAACGTAATAATCGAAACAACAGTAAAACCATGAATATGCGAACACATAATCCTTTTGGTACTTACAAAAGCAAAGATCTTGATCGAAGTAATAGCAATAATAACAATCCGAATGACAACTTGAACGAAGAGTTCGCAGCAGAATTTGATGCGAAAGCTAAAAATAAAAATAATAAAACAAATCATGATAAAAACCAGCAGTCTAATAAAACGAAATAGTGGAGGTACAAATCATGGCGAAAAAGAGGAAAACAAGCTTTAAAAAGAAAAAGAAGGAAGATACACATAAAAAGAATGATCGTGAGGAGTACTCAGCGGAGTTTAACCAAGTCATTCATAATAATCCTCAACAGCCAAAGCAATAAAGACAAGCTGCTCCAAAACTTTTTGGAGCTCTTATTTTTTACCGTATGTGCTTCTTTATACAGTCAAAAAGGGAGTGATTCAAGTGAGGAAATTTTATTTACTTGGACTTCTTTTTATTTGTCTTGCTGTGTTTATACATCTACCAGTTGTTGCAAATGCACAACAAGAAACACCCGCTTATGCAAAATGGGGACAGATGGCTATCAAAGAGGTAAAGGCAAAATATCCTACGGCCAAGATTGTGGATTATTTGCATGAAGGCAAGGAAGTACATGGAACATCAACCATTGAGAAGTTTAAGCTTTGGCTTAAGCAGCCTGATAAGGAATTTGGTGTTTATGTCAGAATCAGCTATCAAACCACAACGCAAGAAGTAGAAAAAATTGAATTTCAAGAAAGTACTTCATAAGACAAGGATGCCTAAAATAGGCATCCTTGTACTTTAACCTTCTAGCTTTTCAATAAATGCACGCATCAAGCCTGGTAAATCAGGCCATGCATGCCCACTTACTAAATTGCCATCTGTATGAAGATTGGCGTCAATATAAGTAGCGCCCGCCACTTGCACCTCTGGCTTGCAGGCAATATAGGCTGTTAGCTCACGTCCTTTTAGCACTTCAGGAATAGTCGCGAAAATTTGTGCTGCGTGACAAACGGCTGCAATCGGTTTATTGGTTTCGAAAAAATGGGACACGAGTGGTGGAACATGCTCATTTAAACGAATGTATTCTGGCGCACGACCACCAGGAATAATCAATCCATCGAAATGGGTTGGATCAACATCAGCAAAAGAAGCATGTGCCTCTAAACCATAGGCAGGTCGCTCGATGTATGTATCGACGCCATCTACAAAATCGTGTAATACGGTCTGTAATTTCTTAGCTGATGGTGCTGCAATAGTGACATCATAGCCTGCCTCAAGACAACGATAATAAGGATAAAAAATCTCTAAAGCTTCTACTGCATCTCCTGCAAGTATTAAAACCTTTTTCCCCATGATTCCATCTCCTTTACATTGTGAATCTACTAAGTTTTATTCGACACATGCAAAAAATTTCCTGCTGATGATTGAGCCATCTTTCCAAATTACTTCCTTTACAAAGAAAAAAATGAAGCGTATAGTATTTATTTAGCTAGGTAAATATTTTTTTCAGGAGGTAGACAGCGATGAATCCAATTTTCCATGCTTTATTCCAAAAAAATCGCTATTTAACTAATTGCTTAAATGAAGTGCTGAAGCAGCATCATTTATATAGTTCTCAATGGACCATTTTATATTGCTTACATAAAAATGGGCCGATGACATTAACGCAAATTTGGAAGTATTTAAATGTGGAAGCGCCAAGTATCACAAGAGCGATTACAAGGCTTGAGTCATTGGGCTGGGTACAACGATTAAATGGTGAGGATAAACGAGAAAAGATTGTGACTTTATCTGCACAAGCAGAGGAGCGCCTACCAGCCATTACAGCAACTATTCTAGCATTTGAAGAAGAAATGGTAGGGTCATTAACTGCTGAAGAACAGCAGCAATTTCTGAAGCTATTGGAAAAAATGAAAGGTTGATGGACATGCAGCAAGAAGAGAATACACAGATATGGACGAAGCGTTTCATTAGTCTATTTTTAACGAATATCTCAGTCTTTTTTGTATTTTATGGACTTGTAACGACTTTGCCTCTTTATGCAATAGGGGAGCTACATCAGACGGATAAGGAGGCAGGGCTTCTATTGTCTGGCTTTTTATTGTCAGCTATCATTGTGCGCCCGTTTTCAGGAAAACTGTTGGATGTATTTGGTAAGAAAAAACTATTAGTCCTCTCCTTAGTGGGCTATTTTATTTGTACCGTTTTATATTTATTTATTCATCCATTTGGACTTTTACTTGGTCTTCGTTTTATTCAAGGGATTTTCTTTAGCATTATCACAACAGCCGCGGGTTCTTTAGCCGCAGATATTGTTCCTGCTAAACGAAAAGGGGCGGGGCTTGGCTATTTTACGATGTCTACGAATCTAGCAGTTGTCATCGGGCCATTTATCGGCTTATTATTAATTCAATATAGTACCTTTAACGTATTGTTCATTGTTATGAGTATTTGCGTTTTAGCAGGAGGAATTTTAGCGTTAACGGTCAATACTGATGATTTACCGAAACCTGCCCATGAAGGAAAAATAACCTTTAAATTTGATGATTTATTTGAGCGAAAAGCATTACCTGTTGCTGCGATTGCTAGTTTAGTTGCCTTTTCGTATGCCAGTGTTTTATCCTTTTTATCGGTCTATGCACAGCAAAAGGATTTAATGGCTGTGGCCAGTCTTTTTTATGCAGTGTTTGCAGCATCCATGTTAATTACGCGTCCGTATACAGGTAAACTTTATGATACGAAGGGACCGCAATTTGTTATTATTCCTGGCATTATCTCCTTCGCCATCGGACTCGTTATGCTCGCTTTTGTAGAAGGACCCGTGTTATTTTTGAGTGCTGCTATTTTTGTAGGCTTCGGCTATGGAGCTGTGACGACAAGCTTGCAAGCATTAGCCGTTCAATCCACAGCCATCCAGCGAAGTGGCTACGCAACAGCAACCTATTTTACGATGTTTGACCTTGGGATCGCACTAGGTTCCTATATTTTAGGAATGGTGGCTGTACAGGCAGGTTATGCTTCAGTCTACTTGTCAGGTGCAGGTTTACTAGGGGTTGTCTTTATTATTTATCTAGTACGCCTTGCAAAGATGAAACCGAAAAAAGTAGTGAATATATAGTAAAACAGTTGGGTCTGTCCCAACTGTTTTTATTATTAGAAGCGATCATAGGCTATGAAAATTCAGTCATGCAGCGCGGTCGTTATTGACCAAAATATGGTATAATAAGAGCGTAACTAGATAGAGGTTTCATGGGCGGTTGGCACAATTTTAACCTATCTCATTCAGCTTATCGAAGAGAAAGGAGTTGATGCCATTGACTATTTTTGAAGCAATGATGGTTGCGATAAGTCTTTCAACACTTATTGTTTCGGTACTTGCATTGTCATTTACTTTTACACAAAAAAAGTAAACCGTCCCTGCCTCGCCAGCATGTGAGATGGTTTACTTTCATCACTTTGCAAATCGCCTTTGAAGCGATTCGTCTTGTTACTAGGACCATTGGTGTTCCAGCACCAATGGTCTTATTTACTTATATACATCTTCACTAAGAATTATAACATGGATAAATGGTTTTTTTCAAATAATGTAAAATTAATTGTTATGGACTACAAATGATTTTTGGGGAATCAGTTGGTAGGGTGAAATCATAAAAAAGGATGTGATAATAAATGGAACCAAAATGGCTTGAGTGGGCAAAGCAACTACAATCAATTGCACAGGCAGGACTAACTTATTCGAAGGATATTTATGACTTAGAAAGGTTTGAATCATTAAGAGAAATAAGCGTGGACATCATAGCACACCATACGGAGATGGATAAGACGGTTATACGTGATTTATTTGCTAATGAGACGGGTTATGCGACACCAAAAATAGATATTAGGGCGGTTGTTTTTAGGGACAATAAAATATTAATGGTGAGAGAAAAGATGGATGGGGATTGGTCATTACCAGGTGGCTGGGGTGACATCGGACTTACGCCTAGTGAAGCAGCCATCAAAGAAACGAAAGAAGAATCGGGATTTGATGTAAAAGCAATCAAACTCATAAGTGTACTTGATAAGAAATGCCACCCTCATCCACCATCTCTCTACTATGTCTATAAAATGTTTATTCAATGTGAAATCATTGGGGGACAGGCAGAAGAGGGCATGGAAACTAATGCCGTTGCATTCTTTGCTGAAAATGAATTGCCCTCTCTATCAATAGCCAGAAATACAGCGTCACAAATAAAACTAGCTTTTCGTCATTTAAGGTACCCACAAGAACCTGCCTATTTTGATTAATACCTCAAGCTGCATAATTCCGAATTGTATATTAGATGATTAAAGGAGAGCCGCTCAAGCCTGCTCTCTATTTTTTATTGTATTCCTCGAATTTTTCGAATTTGTATTTGACATAAAGGAAAACACTAAGAAAATCTTAAGAATTAGTGTCTGAGTTTGTTAAGATTTAATTAGTATTATATCCTTATACGAATCCTATAGGGGTGATGACATGAACCTAAAGTGGTGGAGGAGTGAATGTAGTTGAACATTTTGATTTGTGATGATGATAAAGAAATTGTTAGAGCGATTAGCATTTATTTAGAAAATGAGGGCTATCAAGTATTCAAAGCTTACAATGGTATAGAGGCAATCGATCTTATTCGGGATCACGTTATTCACCTCATTATTATGGATATTATGATGCCAAAAATGGATGGGATTACGGCGACGATGAAGATTCGGCAAGATAATATGATTCCGTTAATTATGCTTTCTGCTAAGTCGGAGGATTATGACAAAATACTCGGATTAAATATCGGAGCAGATGATTATATGTCCAAGCCGTTTAATCCATTAGAACTTGTGGCTAGAGTGAAATCCCAGCTAAGAAGGTATACGACGTTTGGGAGTCTCGAGATGAGTAGTGCTGTATTTCAAACGGGCGGGCTTGTGATTGATGATGAACAAAAAGTCATTACTGTTGATAAACAAGAGGTTCATTTGACACCAGTGCAATATAAAATCTTAAAGCTTCTGACAGCCAATGCTGGTAGGGTGTTCACGATTGAAGAGATTTATGAAAAGGTATGGAATGTCAGGGCTATTAATCCTGAAAATACGGTTTCGGTTCATATTCGAAAGATTCGAGAAAAAATTGAAATTAATCCAAAAGAGCCGAAGTATTTAAAAGTTGTATGGGGAGTTGGGTATAAGGTTGAGAAAGTTGAGAAGTATTAGTCATGCACTCATTACGAAAGTGGTTGTGTTCCTAATTGCCATCGCTTGTTTAACTGGTATCGCGAGGGTAATGATCAACATGGAATTTAATGAGATTCATCTTAGTAGTATAAATCAAGATCATTATTTTGAAAGCCGAGCATTCGCTGATGAAAGTTACAGCATTATTGCTCCTTTAGCGCAATTAATCGGAAAATACAAAAGTGAAGAATATATTTTAAGTGATAAGACACTAGTAGAAGAGGATAATAGAAGAATCGAAGAAGAGTTATATTATGATTTCCGTAATTCTTATAGATATAATTCGAATTTGAGTGAAGAGGAAAATAAGGATAACTATCAAGAAATATATGCAAATGACATTGCTAGAATAAAAGATAAAAGTATGAATGAACAGGTAAGAAATTTTTATCGATTACGCAGTACGTTAGAAGCCTATGAAGGAATTGTGTTTTATGCGAGTGACGGTGAGCATGAGTTCTCCAATAGTGATCTCAATAAGAAAGAGCAATTTGAATCCTTTGATGCCTATATGTTATTTGAAAATTATCAACAAAAGCTTCATCCGAATGAAGTGAAAGAAAGTCAATACTTGGATTACTTTACACATGAAGTTGACATGTTGAACCCACAGACAGATGTTATGTATGTAGCGTTTAAAGATTCTTACTTACAACAAAAAATGTCGGAATGGGAAAAAGATAAAGCGACTGCCCAAAGCTTTCTGAATGAATTTATGGTATTTCTAGCAGGGTTTATTTTATCTTTTGTGTATTTAATCATAGTTATTGGAAGAACGTCATTTAAAGATAAAGAAATTCATTTCCATTTCATTGACAAACTTTATAATGATCTCAATATTGTGCTAATCGGATGTTTAACAGCGATGTGGATCGCCATGATTGTTGAAGTATTCCATGATATGTACATGTTCTTCAGCGTGCCTATTTTTATCATTGCCTTACTATTGATTTTATCGCTCGTAAAGCATATTAAAAATAGATCGTTATTGCAGCATACACTCCTCTATCAAATTTTCAAAAAGCTATTTATTTTGGTGAAACATGTTTTTGACAGTGGTAGTACAGGCGTGAAAATTGTGCTGCTAGTCATTGGCTATCCATTAGTTGTGGCGGCAACATTTTTCATGTTTCCCATTACGATGGGGATAGCTGCCTGGTTGGCGCTGAGAAAGGTGAAGTCGTTTAACCGCATTAAAGAGGGTGTAGAGCAAATTAAAAATGGGGATCTTCATCATCGAATTGAAGTTGATGGAAAAGGGGAGTTTAGTCAACTTGCAGAAAATATAAATCGGATTACAGATGGGTTGAAAAAGGCAGTGGATAGTGAAATCAAGAGTGAGCGTTTAAAAACAGAGCTTATTACGAATGTTTCGCATGATATCAGAACGCCTTTAACATCAATTATTACGTATGTCGATTTATTAAAATTAGAAAACGATCCTGAAATGATTGCTGAATATGTGGACGTGTTAGATCAAAAATCGAAAAGACTTCAGCACTTAACCGATGATTTATTTGAAGCGGCTAAAGCATCAAGTGGTAGTATACCTGTCCAGTTAGAACGGATTGATATCGTATCATTACTAACGCAAGGGATCGGAGAAATGGATGAAAAAATTGAAGCCTCGTCCTTAGATTTTAAGCTAGCTCATCCAACAGAAAAAGTGTATGTGAAGGCTGATGGTAAACTCCTATGGCGTTCCATCGAAAATTTATTCTCGAATATTTTTAAATACGCACAGCCGGCATCAAGGGTGTATATTGATGTTGAAGATGTAGGGAATGAACTACTTGTAACATTTAAAAATATTTCAGCATATGAATTGAATATTTCAGCTGAGGAGCTAATGGAACGCTTTAAACGCGGAGATGAATCAAGATCAAGTCAAGGTAGCGGATTAGGGTTGTCGATTGCTGAAAGCCTTATTCACATCCAGCACGGCAAGTTCTTAGTGCAAGTAGATGGCGATTTATTTAAGGTCATGATTTATCTACCGAAATTCCCAAATGAATAATGTAATAAAGGAATAGGATACATGCGTGTCCTATTCCTTTTCTGTTGTTGAAAAAAGATCATGTCACTAGAAAAAGACTTTTTAGCAAGGTGAGGGGGTTGATTTCCGTTCCGCCAGCATCCTTTCCAGGGGGCGTCCGAGGAGCCGCTTCACTCACTTACGTTCGCTCCAGGGTCTCCTCTGTGACGCTAAATCCCCTAAGAGTGACGCTGGCTCCACTTCAATCAACCATTCTGCAAAGTGTCTTTACTTTTTTCATAGTAGCATAGCGATTAAATCGTCCATTATTTGTATTCTTAGAGGGGATAAACTCTTATTGGAGAAGTAATGCGTGACAACATCTCTTCCTAAAGAGTAGTGAACACCTTCACTTTATCTGAAAACCTTTGCTAAAAAGTTAACATTTTGTAGGTTGGAGTGGAAGGCTACTTGACTCCCGTGGGATAGCGAGACAGGCGAACCACTAAACGGAGCGGTAGCGGAGGAAGCGATTCGGCGCTCGCCCACAGGAAAGCAAGTAGCCTGCAACGGAAATTCATTTTCACTTTTCACAAAAATTCTATTGATTGTTTTGTTTTTCAACACTAGAAAAGACCTGTATAAAAAAGAGAGCGACATGAGCCAGCTCTCCTTCAAATTAGTTAAGATTCTTTTGTAAAAACGCTCGTGTACGGTCGTTTTGAGGGTTTGTAAAGAAGTTGTCTGGATGGTCGGATTCGATAATTTGACCACCATCCATAAAGACTACCTTATTTGCTACCTCTCGTGCAAAGCCCATTTCGTGTGTTACAACAATCATCGTCATCTGATCCTCTGCTAGGCTTTTCATGACCTTTAATACTTCGCCTGTTAGCTCAGGATCTAAGGCAGAGGTAGGTTCATCAAATAATAAAATTTGAGGATTCATCATCAGGGCACGAGCGATTGCTACACGCTGTTTTTGGCCACCAGAAAGATTGGCAGGATAAGCCTTGGCCTTGTCGGCAAGACCAATTTTTTGTAGTAAATCTTGACAGCGTCTCGTAATGGCCTCTGCTGATTCGGTTTTTAATAAGCTTGGTGCCATTTCGAGGTTTTGTTGAACGGTTAAGTGGGGGAACAGGTTAAAGTGTTGAAAGACCATTCCCATTTTTGCTGTAATTGCTTTGATGGCCTGTGGCTTTGTATATTGACCATCTTGCACAAGATAATCGCCATCTACGACAATACTGCCACCATCAATTTCTTCTAAATGTATTAAGCTTCGAAGCATTGTACTTTTCCCAGATCCAGAGGGACCGATAACTGCAATGACATCGTTCTTCTCTACCGAAAATGTAATTTGTTTCAGAACCTCCACCTGATCGAAAGATTTCTTCAAGTTTGTTACTTCCATCAATGCCATATGTGTCACCTCTATTCAAATTTAAAGCGTCTTTCTAGCCATTTAAAGAACACCGTCAAGACAAGGGTCATGACTAAGTAAATTGCACCAGCAATAAAGAACGGTGTAATCGTGAAGTCACGATTGACAGCTGTTTGCGCAAAATGGAGTAATTCTGGAACAGCAACTGCATAAAGTAGGGCTGTATCCTTAATCAGTGTAACGGATTCATTTGATAATGCTGGTAAGGCGACACGAAACATTTGTGGCAAAATAACACGTGTCGTCGTTTGCCACTTGGATAAGCCGAGCACCTGGGCTGCCTCATATTGTCCTTTATCGATGGCAAGAAGACCACCACGGAATATTTCTGCAAAGTAGGCAGCATAATTTAAAATAAAACCAAGGCAAGCGGCCACAAAACGATCGAGTACTAAATATTCACCGATTACTGGCAGCATAGGTAAACCGAAGCAAATTAATAATAATTGTAGTAATAGTGGTGTACCACGCATGATATAAATATACGTATGTGCAAGCCAAGCGAGTGGTTTTATGCGACTTTTTACGGCGAGTGTTAGTAAAAAGCCGAATGGAATCGATACTAGAATGGCGATGAAAAACAGTAAAACTGTCATTTTTGCCCCTTCTAGCATCGGTAATATCATAGTTTGCCAGTAATCCGCCATAACGATGTCCCTCCAAAAAGAGTAAGAGTTCCACTAAGGAAACTCTTACAGTTGATGTATCCTGTCCTTACTTTAATACTTTATCTTCACCGAACCATTTTGTAGAAATTTCAGACGCTGTACCATCTTCATTCATTTTGTCTAACGCGGCTTGTAGTTTTTCTAATAATGCTTCATTGCCTGGTTTTACACCAATACCATACTGTTCAGGTGCAAGTGATTCCTCTAATAATTTGAATGTATCCGGCTCTTGTGTCATGTAATATTCTGCAACGACCGCATCAATGACCACTGCATTAACACGGCCTGTTTTTAAGTCTGATAATGCTAATACATTATCCGTGAATTCTGTAATTTTTTTCACTTCTTTGTGAATCGGGTTCCCGTTTAATGCATCTGCCGCAGAAGAAAGAGATTGAATACCTACTTCTTGTCCAGCTAAATCACTTAGTTTTGTAATCTTTGAATCTGCCTTTGTTAGCACAACTTGAGAGTTTTCAAGATAAGGCTTTGTAAATAGAACTTTTTCCTTACGTTCATCTGTAATCGTATAACCGTTCCAAATTAAATCAATACGTCCGCTCAGTAATTCTGCCTCTTTTGTTTTCCAATCGATTGGTTGGAATTCTGCTTCAACGCCCATATGCTCGGCTGCTGCACGAGCTAAATCAATATCGAATCCAACGATGTCATTTTTATCATCGCGGAAGCCCATTGGTGCAAATTTATCGTCGATCCCAATAATCACTTTTTCTTGATCTGCTGCTGTTTCGTTTTTTTCTGCTGTCTTTTCTTTTGATGAACCACACGCTGCTAAAACGATGACAGCTGTCAGCATCATAAATAAAGTCAATACACGTTTCATTTTTGTTTCCCCCTATAATCTATCACTTTCGCTTGCTAAACTACTAATGTGTTAAAGGATAACATCGTACTCTAACAATGTCAATATCGTTTTGGATTAATCAGAAAAAGAGCGGTGTTTTCTAGCATTTTTTTGAATAGCATAAAATAATGAAATTGGGGGATAGTAAGTAACTGAAGAATAGGAAAAGAAAAAGGGACTGCACTTAAAGAACAGTCCAGTGAAATGATGTTAGCTATTTTTGCTGTGGATTGCTTTGCGTGCCAAGGCATCAGCCGCTTTGTTTTGTGCGTCAGGCACCCATTTGATAAAAAATAAATCAAAGCTAGTAGCAAGTGCTAAAGCTTTTTCTAAATAAGGTTTAAATTCCTCGTTTTTGACATATTCTTTTTCCATAGAAGCGACAACGATTTTGGAATCCGAACGTACTGAGACAAGAGGGGAGCCTAACTTTTGTGCTTCTTCAAGGCCACGAACTAATGCCGTGAATTCAGCAATATGGTTGTTTGTTTCGCCAATATACTCACTGATTTGGATATGGTGGCCTTCACCTTTAATAAATAACCCAATCCCACTTGGCCCAGGATTTCCTGCACTGGCAGCATCTATATAAACTTCTAACATATCATCCCTACTTTGCGTTTTGACTTCCCTATAATTGTACAACAAGGCTATGGCGCAAAGCATCCTTGTGGAGCAATTCGTGTTTGAAAAAAATACGTAGGAAGTAAACAAAATAGTTGCTTGTTGAAATTGAACGCTTCATAATAGTAGGAAGTGAATTTTGGACGTGAAAGGAGCGAGAGTTCAACATGGAGAAAGTGACGGTTATGAAGGATATTGACGAACTGCATGATACGTATTGTGCGGATTGCTTGGTGATTAAGCAATTACGTAAAGACCGTGGTAAACCAGGGGCTCATCGTTTCTGTATTGAAGCCTGTTCAGTTGGAGAAAAGCTACAGTTCTTAGGGGAAGAGCTTTTAAAAGTTTATAGTAAATGAACACATGAAGAAAAGCTACATCTATTAGCAACAATGCTAATAAATGTAGCTTCTTTAATTGTCACAATTATTTCGTATCAGCATAGCTGCTTAGGTCTTGATAATACTTTGTAAGAGAGGAAGCTGAAATATCGAATGTCGCAGCGATTTCTTTCACCGTCATAGATAGAGACTCGAACAGCTCCTTTTCCTGACCATAACGAATCGCACCAGCTGCAATGGCTGCTTCTTTGCGCGCAGTCGGTTGTCCTTCAATTAAATAGTCCTCTAATAGCTCAAGCATCGGTGCTGTTTCACGCTCATTTTGCTCTAGGAAGTCCTTTACTTGTGTCAGGACATTGCTCTCAAAGTTTGAGAATTCCTCACCTTTATAGCCATTCGATACTAATAACTCCCAGAATGCTAGGTGCTCTTCTTTTAAGAATGAGCCAACCTTCTTCTCGGATGCCTCAAAGTTCTTCTTGAAATCTTCAAAGACTTTTGCATGATCCTCTGGGAAGAAAATCAGTGTGGACACAGCTAAATAATGAGCCGATTTCTTCGTTCCGTCTGGTAAGATAAAGGCAAATACATGCATACCTTCAGGAATCGGTTTGTTATTTTCACGACGAATATAAAGCTCTTCATTTGTAAGTAAATGATTAGCCTTGAAATATTTTTCCTCAACAACAGACACCGTACCAATAAATAAAGTCGGCTGAGACCAATCTTCAAGTACTTTGACTGTAGAAGGTCTTACCGCCTTTTTCTTCGTTTTCTTTAGATAATTTTTCCAGATAGATGGCTCTTGATGGAAGAAAAAGTCGTCTAAAGCGATGGCTTCGATTAGCTCACGCTGTAGAACGCTCTCTAATTTAGGCTGCCATGTGCCCACATGCTCGATATAGGCACGAACATCTTTGCGTTCAGGATATTCTAAGTAAAATGTTTGTAGCACACGCTCTAATTCTTCGATTTGTACTGCTTCCACTGTTACTTGCTGTTTGCCTTCACAACATTTTTTATATTTTTTGCCGCTACCGCATGGGCATGGATCATTACGTTTTACCATAATTAGAACACTTCCTTTAATCATTGTTAATCGTATATTGCTAAATAATTTGCGTACTCTTAATAATAACGGTACTTTTGTATGAAGAAAAATAATTGTCTATTTTGAAATATCTAAAAAATATAGAGGGACGCCCTGATTCTAGTATATGTACGTATTTTTCTACTTAGAACTAAAAAAAAGAAAACGGTCTCCACCTTAAATAGGCAGGACCGTTTCTAGTTAAATTATTGCTGAACGGCTTCGATTTCCACTGTCAGACGTTCAAGCTCATCAATTAAATGGCCAATGTAGGCAATTGTATCACGAAGCGGTTGGTCAGTCGTGATATCAACACCTGCCATTTGTGCTAACTCCACTGGTGATTTTGTGCCGCCAGCCTGTAGCACTGCTAGCCAATCTTCAACAGCTGGAGCGCCCTCTTTTAAAATACGTTGAGACACTTGTGTTGAGATGGTTAACCCTGCACTATATGTGTATGGGTAAAGGCCCATATAATAGTGTGGCTGACGCATCCATGTAAGTTCAGCACCTTCAGAGATAGCCACTGTATCACCCCAGAAATCTTCCAGCACAGAGCGTTTTAATTGGTTGAGGATGGTTGCGTTAACTGCCTCTCCAGCATCAATTAATTCATATACTTTACGTTGATAGGCAGCTTCTAGTAAATGTGTAACAAAGTTATGATAATATGTTTTCGCTACAATATTGGAAATTACCCAACGTTTAAAGCGTAGATCATCATTATGTGTTAGTAAATAATTCGCTAACAGCATTTCATTCATTGTTGATGGCGCTTCAATAAAGTACAAAGATGGTCGACTATTCAGATAAGATTGATGTTCATACGTATTTGCAAAATGCCCCGCATGACCAAGCTCGTGAATAAGTGTAAAGACTTCATTCATTTGTTCATTCCATGACATTAAAATATAAGGATGGCTACCATACGGACTTGAACAAAATGCCCCTGTAGATTTTCCTTTGTTTGGTGCATAGTCAATCCAGCGTTCATTGAAGGCTCTATCCATTAACTGATTATAGTCTTCACCCATAACGGCTAATGCCTTTTCAACATATTCTTTTGCCTCAGCCATCGATAGTCTAGGATCATAATCAGAGTCCAGCGCAATTTTTAAATCTGCAAATGTCATTTGGTCGATACCGTTGGCTTTTTGAATTAACGTTGCATAGCGACGCATATGCGGGGCAAGCTCTTTTGTAATTAAATCAATTTGACGATTATAGAGAGAACGATCGACATCTTGATCAAATAGTAAATAATCAATAACAGAGTTAAAGCCTCTTAGGTCAGCCATTGTTTTTTCTTGTTGAATATGTGTGTTATATACTTGAGCCGTTGTATGCTGGTAATCACGTAGCTTGCTTGAAAATGCTTCAAAGGCAGCACGACGTACATCTGTATTTGCTTCAAACTCCCAGTCATTTTCGTACAGGACGAAGCTAAGGGGATGCTTTTCACCATTGGCTTCAAACTCGCCAAAATCCATGTCCACTAATTTCGTCGTATTATACGTTTTATAGGGCGCGTCAAATGTAGGGCTGAATGCTGCTAGCGCTTTTTCCACTTCAGGGTGTAGCTGGTGTGGTTTTCGTTTTAATAATTCCTCTAGATATCGTTTGTAAAGAGGGCTTGATGTTGCTGCTTCTTGTAAAACAGCTTCATCCAATGCCAGTAACTCACTGCGTACGAAGGATAGAGCACTGCTGACTTTTCCGATAGCTGTACCAAATTTTGCGGCACGCATTTGTGCTACATCATTTGTGCGATCTGTTTCGAGATTTAAGCTTGCATATGTGCCAATCGGAACAAATCTTTTTTGTAGCTCCTCAAAGGCTGTTAACACGTCGATTACTTTTTGCGCATCGGTAATTGTTCCTTTGTATTGTTGCTCGAAGCTAAGTGCATCTTCTACTAATTGTGCTAAGGTCGGTTCAAAATCAGCCTCATTGCTCAATAAATCTGTTAAATCCCAAGTTTCTTCTACTGCAACATCTTTTCGTAATGGTAAAACTTTCATTTATGGACACCCCTTTACATGTAAGTGATTTCATTATAACGAAACTATTTCGGAAAGTGAAATAATTTCATAGAATAGTTGCAATATTCTTACTGAAGGTCGTTTCGCATGAAGTATGTTTGAAATATTGTCGGTCGGGAACAATGTGTGTATAGCCAACATCTTTTATTACTCATACTAATGGCTAGAACAAGACATATTGGAGGAGAAATGGATTATGACACAAAACTTAAACAAACAATTAAATAAGCTAGTGGCCACATGGTCTGTGCTTTACACAAAGCTACACAACTATCATTGGTATGTCACAGGGCCAGCCTTCTTTACACTGCATGCAAAATTTGAAGAGCTGTATAATGAAACAACGCTGAATTTAGATGAAATAGCAGAGCGTATTTTATCAAAGGATGGCAAGCCAGTGGCGACATTAAAAGAGCATCTAGAGCTATCCTATGTAGAGGAAGCAACAGGTGATGAAACGACAGAGGACATGGTTGCAACGACAATTTCAGATTTCCAAAAGCTGATGAAAGCTTTGAATTCTACAATGGAGCTAGCCGCAGAAGAAGGGGACGACCGTACAGAGGATTTACTCAATGCGATGTATCAGTCTCTTGAAAAGCATACATGGATGTTAAAAGCCTTTCTTGACAAGTAAAAATGAAACGTTCAGCATGCTGGAGAAGAAAGCCTCTCTAGCATGTTTTTTTCTGCCCTGAACGCTTTATGTCAAATCAGCAACATAGTTTAAGGCATCATAACAATTATTACAGTTTCATAAAACGGGTTTGCTTGTGTGCCGTGAGGGTAATTTTCTAGTAAGCCATACAACTTAGGAGGAATTGAACATGATGAATGAACAAAATCCAAAAATTGAGGTGGCCCATACAAGGGATGAAATGCTTCACATTTTAGAGCATATGCGAATGGAAGGTTATCACCAAGACGATATCCATATTATTGCGAGAGATCCCCAACAGTTTGAGGATGTAAAATGGGATGCCGATGTGCAAACACATGAGGCTGGAAATTGGGTAGACCAATTCAAATCTTGGTTTACAGGCGACTCAGCTGTTACAGAGGGCTTAAAACGATTTAATCTGTCAGAGGGACAAATCGCTTACTATGCACATCTTGTAGAACAAGGAAGTATTGTCCTATATGCAGAACATGAGGATGATGTTGATACGCTTCAAACCTATCCAGAGACAGCGGAAGAGCAAGAGGAGCGTTTAAGAAATCAACAGCGTATGGCAGAGGCAGAGCAATATAGAAGATTTTTATAAAGAGAAAAACAGAGTGATCCCAGTGATCACTCTGTTTTATTGTATGACTTTTTCTTGTGCGTCTTTCTTGATAAAGCGTAGGGCATGGAAGTGCTCTAATTGAGCCACTAAATTCCCAATAAGAATGAAGCTACCACCAATCGCTAATTTCATAGTTAAGCCTTCTCCGATAAACATCATGGCAAACATAGCGGCAAAAATAGGCTCTAAGGAGAATATTAGACCTGTATGTGTAGCAGAAGTATACTGTTGTGCAACAGTTTGACCAACAAAGCAAAACGCACTACAGATGATGCCAAGCCCTAAAATAGCAATCCAAGATGTTGTGGAATTTGGCAATGTCGGTGTTTCGAATAGAAATGTTAAGCCAAGCGCATAAATACCAGCAAAGCCAAGCTGATAAATTCCGTATGAAATGGATTCTACATTTCGTGTGAATGAGCTGTTTAAAAGTAAATAAATTGAATAACATACCGCAGCAATTGCTACTAATAAATCACCTGTATGGAAAGTGAATGAGCCATGTGCTGTTAAGACGGTAATACCAATCATCGTACAAATGATCGCAAAGCTAACTGCTCGAGAAGGTAATTTTTTTTCAATAAAGCTGCTGAAAATCGGCACTAACACGACTGTTAGGCTCAAGATGAAGCCAGCATTTGAAGCAGAAGTAGACTGTAAACCAAATAAACTTAACGCGAACACAATGAATAATAAAAATCCTTGAATAGCCGCATATTTTAATGTTTTACCATTTACTTTGATCATCCGTTTGTAAAAAATAAGTCCTGCTACGAAAAATGCGATGATACAACGCAATGCCACCACATTATAAACTGCCAATGTTTCTAGCCCCATGACCATAAAGGTATAAGAGAGCCCCCAAAACATTGTGACAATAACCATCAATACATTTGCTTTTCCTTGGATACTCATTATGTTCACCTACCATCTGTGTACTAAAACAGTTTTTATACTAAAAATTACTATATATCTTGTATTGTGATTAGTAAAACGAATGTTTATAATGAATAGGATTAAAAAAATTCATGTATATAGAGGGATTGCGGATGAGCTTAGTTAAATACGAGATTTTAACAAAGGTGGCAGAGGTGGCAAGCTTTACAAAAGCAGCTGATGCACTAGGGTTAACACAGTCTGCTGTGAGTCATGCCGTGTCAAGTTTAGAAAAAGAATTTGGCTTTGCTCTCATTCATCGAAGTCGTGTAGGTGTAACATTAACAAGTGAGGGACAAACGATGCTAAGGGCAATGCGTCAGGTTTTGGATGCGCAGGAATTATTACAGCAGGAAGCAGCTCATATTCTTGGCGTGACACGTGGTAAGGTTCGAATTGGTGTAATTTCAAGTATTTCTTCGAATTGGATGCCAGAAATTGTTCGGATTATGGATAATCAATTTCCAGGAATACAGGTGGAGTTACGAGAGGGAGATTACTATGAAATTGAACAATGGCTTTTAAGTGGTGAAGTAGAAGTCGGGTTCTTGAATGGTCAAAAGTCAGAGCAATATCAATTTACTGAGTTACAACAAGACCCATTATTATGTATTGTTTCGGATAAAAGTCCCTTATTTGATAAGACAGAAATTGATATCGTAGACCTAGAGGATATGCCATTTATTATGACTTCCTATAAAGGGACAAATGATGTCAAGGTGCTATTAGAGCAATATCATATAAAGCCGAATATTCGCTTTGAGCTTTCTGAGGAGGTAGGGATTCTTTCTATGATTTCACATCATTTAGGGATTAGTATTTTACCCCAATTGGTTATTCAAAATTTACCACCAACATTGAAAGCGATTCCATTAAAGCAAGGTGGCTACCGCACCATTGGGATTGCTATGAAACACCATGCTTCACCCGTTACAAAGAAATTTGCAGAGATTTTAAGCGCTTGGTTAAATGAACAAAACAGCTCCCTACGATAGTCGCTATTGAAGCATATCCTTACATTACGTTAAAATAGTATTTGTATATATTTCAGAAAATAGGTGAGTGTATGGGGACATTACAAGGCAAAACCGTACTCATTACAAGTGGGGGAACACTTGAAAAATGGGATCGTGTACGAGGGCATACGAATTTATCAAAAGGCACAATGGGCTGTTATTTAGCAGAGGCGGCGCTGGCTGCTGGCGCTAACGTAGTATATATGCATGGTTACTTTGCACAGCTCCCAGAAAACCACAACAAAATGACATTGATAAAATTTGAAGGCATAGAGGATTTAGGACAAAAGGTGTGTCATGCTGTCCAACAACAAGTCGATATCGTCATTATGGCTGCTGCTGGCTCTGATTGGGTCATTGACAAGGTGTATGATCAATCAGGTAATTTAATGGAGGAGGCGGGGAAAATGCCTTCCGACGAACCACCTATTATTCATTTTAAAAAGGCGCCAAAAGTGTTAGGACAAATCAAGGGCTGGCAACCAAAGGTAACATTAGTAGGCTTTAAGCTCGAAGCGACGGATGATGAGGAGTTCTTGCTAGCTCGCGCAAGACTGCGTATGGAAACAGCCAATGCTCAATTTATGGTAGCAAATAGCTCCCAGTCTTTATACGGAGGGGACGAGCCTCATTGGATCGTGCCTGCTGAAGGCCAACCAATCAAGGTGATGGGGAAGCAACAGACCGCACAAGCTTTAATGGCCTGTTTACAAGAACAATAAAATCAAGAACTGTGCAGAGGCTATATTTCTGTGCAGTTTTTTTCTTTGCTTCTGTGGTTAGATATACTGACATAGCATACAATACGGTAGGATTATGTGTGAATAGTCTATAAAATTCTCACATTGCATAGTATTCAACTAGGTTTTCTAATATTTTGTATTGACATTCCTATAGCAGAATTATAGAATTATTTTCAAGAAACGCAGTACTCTTATCAAGAGAGGTGGAGGGACTTGGCCCAATGAAGCCTCGGCAACCGAAAAACAGGTGCCAAATCCAACAGATGGTGTCTGAGAGATAGGAGGGGCTATCAATCAGTTTGATGCGTTGGCCTCTTTATGATCAATAAGGATAAAAAAGAAGGGGTGTATCGTATGGCTCAGTCGGTAAAAGTAGATGATAAGAAATTAGAGGCAATTGCGAAGGCGATTCAAAATCTTGAATTTGGTGAAGTGCATATTACGATTCAAGATGGTGTGATTGTGCAAATTAATAGGCTTGAAAAGCAGAGATTTCCGCAGAAAAAATAACAATGATTTCAGTAGAACTTATGTCAAACGGCCACCTATAAGCATGAAGGATTTCCTTTGCTTACAAGTGGCCCTTTTTTTGTGTAAAGGCTAGCTATAAAAGCTTTTTGGTATAGGACCGATATGACGGCGATGATAAAGTAAAGGCTCTTTTTGAGCATTTGTAATGTCTATTACCTGCCCAATAAAAATGGTATGGTCGCCAGCATCAATTTGCTGAAACGTTTTACATTGTAAATTAGCTGCTGTATCATGTAAAATCGGTAGTCCAAAAGAGGAAGTTGACCACTGTGCTTGTGCAAAGCGATCAGGGATTTTACTTGCAAATAGTGTACATAAATGTTCTTGATCACTCGCTAAAATATTGACCGCAAAATTTGGCGCAGCCGTAAAATAAGGATGGAGCTGAGATTTTTTATCGAGTGACCACAAAATAAGGAGCGGGTCGATTGAAACAGATGCAAAGGAATTGACGGTTAAGCCAATAGGTTTTGTGTCATGACATGTCGTGACAACTGTTACGCCTGTAGGATAATTACCTAATGCTAATTTAAAAGCAGCTACTAAATCTGTCATTCAAATCACCTCTTTATGAAATTAGTGAACGGAGTTTGTAGGTAAACGAAACTTTTTTTCATATCCTACTAGTAACTCCTTTTCTTGAGTAAATTTTAAACCAATCAAACATACAGGTAAAGGTAATGGGGAAAGAAAGGGGAATGGCCATGACTTTATATTTTGATCATCTGGTTCATCAAGTGGAATCACCAGAAAATATAAAGGTTTTCTTCAATAAACGAAATGTCCATACAGTGAATGGTGGGCAGCACACGATGTGGGGGACTTATAATACGTTAAGCTACTTTGGCTTAAGCTATATTGAACAAATTGCTATCTATGATCGTGATTTATTTGAGCAAGCGGCACAATACCCATATTCCCTACATTATACGTTTAAACGTGATCAAGAGCGCCAGGGATTTTCTCGAATTGCCCTGCGCACAAAAAATATTGAGGAAGAGGGTCGGCGCTTGCGAGCATTAGGCTATGAAGTATATGGGCCAGATGCATGTAGTCGAACAAGACCAGATGGCACTGTTGTAGAATGGAAGCTACTGCATTTTGGCAAGCCAGATCTTCCAATCGATTTTCCATTTTTGATTGAATGGGCGGAGGAAGATGAAGAGCGTTTGGCTCAACTAAAGGCAAGTGGTGCCATTGATGTAAAACAGGCTATAACGATGGAATCCATCCAATTCTATGTCAAGGACATGCAGGCAACCGTTCAGCTGTGGCAACAGGCGTTGCAGCTACCAGAGCCTGTGCAATATGAGCAGTATATGTCACTACAGCTACCGAATATGCGTTTAGATTTCTATAAGGAAGAGAGCGCAGTAGCCATGACACTCGGTCATGTCAAAGAAGGACCATTTGGCGTGACATTAAAAGATCCAAAACGTACAAAGGAAACGTTAGTTTGCCCAGGCGCTTTTTATTGGATAAATCGATAATGAGAAAAATCCACTTCATCAGAGAAGTGGATTTTTACATGTTGCTGAACTAGAAGAAAAAGACTTTTTCATAAGGCGAGAGGTTGATTTCCGTTCCGCCAGCGTCCTTTCCAGGGGGCGTCCGATGAGCCGCTTCACTCACTTACGTTCGCTCCAGGGTCTCCTCTGTGACGCTAATTCCCCTAGGAGTGACGCTGGCTCCACTCCAATCAACTTGCTACAAAAGTTGACTTTATTAATCTTTCATCATTTCCATAGTGTAAAGTAATTAGTCACGACAACCACTAATAAGTGAAAACCCTTCATTTGTATTTGTAAATAACTTTACTAAAACGATAACACTTTTGTGGATTAGAGTGGAAGGCCATTTGATTAGTAAAACCGGCGAAACCCTACACGGAGAGTCAGCGTCAAGCAAGTAGCCTGCAACGGAATTCTATTTTCACCTTCCTATTCGATAGAAAAATCCACTTCAACAGAGAAGTGGATTTTCGTTGCCTATTATTATTCTATCGTCATTTTTTTCGGTGATTCTGTACCTGTATACCAATCAAATTCAATTTCAAATGAATGCTTGTCGCCCTTTTTTGTATAGGAGTATTCGATTTTGAGCTGCTCACTAGGGCTAACAACAGTTGGCTCTGTGCCTTGAACAAAAGTGAATTCACCATTCTCTTTAAGTTTCTTTGCAATCATTTCCAGTGTCGCCGCAAATTCTGCTACACTTTGTCGTTCTTTATGCTTCAAAATAACTTCTGTCATTGGTTTATTTTGTTTTTGCATCGAAATCCCTCCTTACGTATTGTTACTTCTATTATAACATGGAAGGGTCACTAAGTTTTTTTAACAACACAAAAAGCGGATGGAGGAAACGATCCTTTTCCTAATCCGCTGCTAATCTGGAACTACACGGATAGCCCCATTCTGCTTATAGTTTTACAACATTTGATGCTTGGGGTCCACGATTGCCTTCCACAACATCAAATGAAACCTTTTGACCTTCTTCAAGTGTACGGAAGCCTTCCTCCTGGATGCCCGTAAAATGAACAAATACATCTTCGCCATCATCACATTCAATAAAGCCATAACCCTTTTCATTATTGAACCACTTTACGATCCCCTGTTGCATAAGCATTCGCCTCCAATGCGCTTGAATGTAAAATAAAGTTAACTAAGTCGTGCTATATTGAGAAAATGTGAAAAAATTGCATTTTCTCTTAGAACATACAGGAATTGAACAAAGTTGTCAATCGATTGTCGAAATGCTCGTATGTCTGGCTTTCTTTTTTTTTACAATTAATACTATAATGGAAATGAACAACATAGAAAGTAGGATGCCAAATGACAACGAAAAATCAACCATTATCAGATTTAGAAATCGCTAGTCAAGCAGTGATCAAACCTATTACGGAAATTGCCAATGCTGCGGGTATTCCAGACGATGCCCTTGAGCAGTATGGACGCTACAAAGCAAAGATCGATCCATTAAAAATTACAGCTCAGGGCGAGGATGCAAAGGTTGTATTAGTCTCAGCCATTAGTCCAACCCCAGCAGGTGAAGGGAAGTCGACGGTAACGGTAGGACTGGCAGATGCCCTTCATCAATTAGATAAGAAAGTGATGGTTGCTTTACGTGAACCATCATTGGGTCCCGTAATGGGCGTAAAAGGTGGAGCAACTGGCGGTGGCTACGCACAGGTAGTACCGATGGAGGATATTAATTTACATTTCACTGGTGACCTTCATGCGATTACAACAGCTAACAATGCTTTATCTGCATTCATTGATAATCATATCCATCAAGGGAATGCATTAAACATTGATCCACGCCGTATTATTTGGAAGCGTGTAATGGACTTAAATGATCGTGCCCTTCGTAAGGTAGTGGTGGGATTAGGTGGTCCTGTTCAAGGCATGCCGCGCGAGGACGGCTTTGATATAACAGTTGCCTCTGAAATTATGGCGGTATTCTGTTTAGCAACAAGCATTGAGGATTTACGCGAGCGCATTGCAAGTATCGTGATTGGCTATACTTTTGAGCGTGAGCCTGTCTTTGTGCGTGATTTACAGGTAGAGGGTGCCTTAACACTATTATTAAAAGATGCCTTTAAGCCAAACTTAGTTCAAACATTAGAGGGAACACCTGCCATTATCCATGGTGGTCCATTTGCGAATATTGCTCATGGCTGTAATTCCATTATGGCGACACAAACAGCTCGTAAGCTAGCTGATATTGTGGTGACAGAAGCGGGCTTCGGCTCTGATTTAGGTGCTGAAAAATTCATGAACATTAAAGCCCGTAAAGCTGGCTTTAAACCAAGTGCGGTAGTTATCGTAGCGACAATTCGTGCATTAAAAATGCATGGTGGTGTACCGAAAACAGCGCTTGTAGGTGAAAATGTGGAAGCACTTCTACAAGGAATTGAAAACTTAGCTAAACATGTTGATACAGTTCGTACATTTGGCGTTGAACCAATTATTGCCTTAAATCGTTTTATCACGGACACAGAAGCTGAGCTAGAAGCTGTTCTGAACTGGTGTCAGGAAAATCATGTTCGTATTGCTCGTACAAATGTCTGGGAAGAGGGCGGTAAAGGTGGTCTAGCCCTAGCTGAGCAAGTACTAGCTGTGCTAGAGGAAGAAAACAACTTCTCTCCTTTATACGACGTAACAGAATCGATTGAAGAAAAAGTACGTACGATTGTGCAAAAGGTATATGGCGGGAAAGATGTACAATTTACAGACCAAGCTAAAAAACAAATTGCCCAAATCGAAAAATTCGGCTGGGACTCTCTTCCGGTTTGTATGGCGAAAACACAGTACTCTTTATCAGATCAACCAAGTTTACTTGGTCGTCCAGAAGGCTTTACCATCACAATTCGTGAAGTTATTCCAAAGCTTGGTGCAGGCTTCTTAGTGTGCCTAACTGGCGATATTATGACAATGCCAGGACTTCCAAAAGCACCTGCTGCCCTACGTATGAATGTCGATAATGAAGGACATGCGGTAGGATTGTTCTAAATTCATGTTGAAAGCTGCCCAACTTAAATGGGCAGCTTTTTTTATCGATAATGGAGAAACCTGGTTCCTAGATGTTCGCTGCATTGTCTGGAAGTGACCTAACTCATCGTCTATCTACAATGCAAACATGGGATAAATGTGAAATTTTAGTTGATTCCTTCACCCGCTACATGAGTAAAAATTCATAAAAATTAATTTTTTTTAAAAGATTTTAAGATTCTAGTGAAAACTAGGATCTTTTTTATGTTGTAGAAAAAACACGAGAACTTTCCTTATATAAATGTGTTTGGTATTTTTTATTAATAGTTCTCTGATTTTGGAAAGAAAGAGCGGATTTTTACAACGAAGGACAATTGTCAAATGAATTTTTATTTAAAAAATACATTGAATTTTCTTTTTCTTTTAAATATAATTTATTTAATTCTAATTCGGAACACTGTACCGATAATAGGAACACGGAGGGATGAAGTCTTGAAAATCGCAACAGATATTGGCGGTACTTTTACCGACCTAGTTTTCACAGATGAAAAAGGAAATCTTCATTTTGATAAGGGCCATACGACACCTGGTCATTTTGAGGATGGCATATTAAATGTATTAGGACGACATGTAACAGAAGATTCTTTAATTGAATCATTTATTCATGGATCGACGGTTATCATCAATACATTAACGGAAAGAAAAGGGGGCGTAGTCGGGTTAATTACAACAAAAGGCTTCCGTGACATCATAGAAATTGCTCGTGGAAATCGACCAGACTTATATAACTTTAAATATAAAAAGCCAGAACCATTTGTAGAGCGTTATTTACGACAAGAAATTGATGAGCGAATCGATTTTAAAGGAAATATTATGAAAGCGCTTAATACCGAGGAAGTTGGCGATATCGTTCATAAATTTAAGGAATTGGGTGTTGAGGCGATAGCCATTTCCTTAATACATGGCTATAAAAATCCAATTCATGAACAACAGTTAAAAGAAGCTATTTTAAAAATTTGGCCTGAAGTGTATATCACACTTTCAAGTGAAACGATTAAAGAATACCGAGAGTATGAAAGAACAAACACAACGGTCCTTAATTCTTATGTAAAGCCCATTGCACATGCCTACTTAAAAAGCTTAAAAGAGAAATTAAGCACAATTGGCATTACAGACCATTTAAAAATTATGCAATCGAATGGCGGAACAACAAGCTTTGATAAAGCGATGGAGCTGCCAATTAACCTAGTAGAATCTGGTCCAGTAGCAGGTATGTTTGGGGCTGCAAAATTAGGCCAACTTCTCAATGAATCCAATATTATCGCCTTTGATGTGGGTGGGACGACAGCAAAATGCTCGCTTATTACAGATGGCAAAGTCAATGTCACAACAGATTACTATATTGAAAAAAATGAAAAATTTGCAGGTTATCCGATTAAAACACCTGTAGTGGATATTGTTGAAATCGGCAATGGTGGTGGCTCCATCGCACGTGTAGATCAGTTTGGCTCATTAAAGGTTGGACCAGATTCTGCGGGGGCAAATCCAGGACCTGTAGCATATGGCTTAGGGAATACACAGCCAACAATTACAGATGCCAATGTTTATTTAGGAAGATTATCCTTAGAAAACTTTGATAACCCAGTATCTATTGACAAAGTGGAGGAGGCTCTTGTTGAAGCAATTGCGAAACCATTTCATGTGTCAGCAGAAGAAGCAGCACAAGGTATTTTAGATATTGCAAACTCCAATATGTTAAACGCACTGAAGCTGATCTCTATTCGTAAAGGCTATGACCCTGAAGACTTTACAATGGTGGCATTTGGTGGTGGTGGCCCACTACATGCGATTAACCTAGCAGAAGAACTAGGCATGAAAAAAGTCATTATTCCTTATGGTTCATCCGTCTTCTCAGCATTAGGAATGATGATGACTGAATACCGACAAGATTATATTCAAACAAGTTTAATGGGGTTCGATCATCATCATCTAGCGGCGATTCAAGAAAATATTGATCAAGTGATTGCCAATGCCTATGCAGATGCACCATTATCAAAGGATCATTATTATTTTGAAATTAATTATGATTTACGCTATAAAGGTCAAGAGCATGCCGTTAAATTAAATGCATCAACTATTACGCTTGATGAAGAGGGGCTACTAGAATTAGCTGAAGCCTTCCACATCAAACATAAACAAGAGTTTTCTTTTGATTTACCAGCTACACCAATTGAGCTAGTCAACTTACATCTTACAATCTACGGTAAAGATGAAGCGGTTCAATTTAAAGAGCTAGACTTCTCATCTATCGATGGTTCCACATGTGTCAAGGCACAACGCAATTTATATGTGAAGGGAACAGGTTGGGTAGAGGTCAATGTCTATGACCAACAAAAATTAGTACCTGGTTATGTCATTACGGGTCCTGCTATTGTGGAAAATCCAACATCTACGGTCGTAATCAATGACAAACAATCGATTGAAATTGATAAATACGGCAACTTAATTGTAGAGATGGAGGGGAAATAAAACATGAAAAAAGATGTTTTTGCAGTAGAAATTATTCAAGATTCATTGCTAGCCATAGGAGATGAGATGTTTGTGGCCCTAGCACGCTCTTCTATGAGCCCAGTTATCTATGAAGTATTAGACTACGCTTGTGGTTTAACAGATGCCAAGGGGAATTTAATTAGTCAAGGGAACGGTGTAACGAGCTTTATTGGGATGTTAAGTCCAATGGTTCAGCGTGTTATTGAAAAATTTGATAATGGGAAAAAACTACATGAAGGTGATGTCATTATTATCAATGACCCCTATGTTGGAGGTGGATCGCATTTATCGGATGTGGGCTTAGTTCTACCTATTTTCTATAACGGTGAAATTATTGCGTACTCTGCCAATAAAGCACACTGGACAGAGGTAGGGGGCATGGACCCTGGTTCGTTTACAAGTAATTCTAATGAAATCTATCAGGAAGGTTTACAGCTACCAGGTGTCAAACTTTATCATCAAGGTGAGCTGAACGATGCAGTCTATGAAATCATTTCTACGAATGTTCGTTTACCAGAGCTTTCAATCGGTGATATGTTTGCACAAGTAGCCGCCTTAAAAACAGGTGAAAAACGAATCGCAGAGCTTTGTCAGAAGTTTGGTGCGGAATCGGTGAAATTGTCCATTCAAAAATTATTGGACAAGGGTGAGAAAATTGTAGAGCATGAGCTTCAACACCTACCTAAAGGGGAATTTTATGCGGAGGACTTTATTGAAGGGGACCCATTAAAAGGTGGACCCTATCCAATTAAAGTGAAAGTCACAATCAGTGATGAGGAATTTATTTGTGACTTCAGAGGCTCACATCCGGCGGTCAATGTACCAATGAACTGTTCGCAATTTGGTTTAATGGCAAGTGTGCGCGTTATGTTCCTAGCATTACTTGGCGATATTGACGTAATTAACGAGGGTGTCTTTAAACGCTTAACGATTATCACAGATGACAATTCCATTGTTTCCGCTAAACGTCCACATCCTGTATCGATGAACTTTGAGGCACGTATTGGGGCAGCTGATCTAATTTGGAAAGCTCTTGCACCGCATTTACCAGAACGATTATCAGCAGGGCATTTACAGTCTGTTTGTACGTTTATTCTCACAGGGAAAAATCCTGAAAATGATGAACCATTCCTAATTGTTGAGCCATCTGTTGGTGGCTGGGGCGCAGCGAATGATGAGGATGGTCAAAGTGGGCAATACTGTATGGGAGATGGTGAAACATATAATCTTCCAGTTGAAATTGCCGAAACAAAATACGGTATTCAAATTGATGAATATAGCTTGAATTGTGACGGTGCTGGTGCTGGTCAATTTAGAGGTGGCTTAGGTGTTCGTCGCGTTTATACAGTCAATCATGACGGTCAAAAGGTTTCTGTGAACTTAGGTAGACATCAATTCGCGCCATTTGGTTTAAATGGTGGTGGAGAAGGCTCTCACAACTATTTAATCATTCATAAAAAGGATGGAACGAAAATTGGTCCAGTGGGCGTACTTGCCAATTATGAATTGCAAAAAGGCGACCGTATTGAGCTTGTTACAGCAACTGGCGGTGGTTATGGTCATCCACATGAACGAAGCACAGAGGCCATTGAACGTGATCTATTAAATGAATATATTTCAGTAGATGTAGCGAAAGAGCGATACGGTTATCAAAACGCTTAAAGGGAGAAATAAATGACTGTCAAGACATTAAAAAACTCATTGGATATACTAGAGTGTTTTGCCACGACAGAAAATGCATTGGGTGTTCGTGAGATTTCACGCATGATGAAACTGCCGACAAGTGTCGTGCAAAGAACCATTAATACATTTACAGAAGCGGGTTATTTAATACAGGATGAACACACGAAAAAATATAAACTGGGTTATAAAATGTACCTTTTTTATGATGTGTTATCGAATTCCAAAGACCCTCACTCGACCATTTATGAATTGATGCAAAATCTTGCCAGTGAAATAAATGAATCAGTATTTCTTACTTATATGGACAATGAATACGGTGTCACAACGAAAATAGCCGAAAGCAATAAAAATGTAAAGTATGCGGTGTCTTTAGGAACAAAGACACCCCTTTACATCGGTGCTTCCTGTAAGGTAATGTTTGCTTATTTAGACGAGGACAGGCAGCTAGAATTAATGGCCTTCTTTCAGGAGGAACAATCGAAAGAAGAGCATATTTCTTTCCTAGCGTCATTAAAGGGAGAGCTGCAACAAATTCGCCAAAACAACTGGTGTGTTACCGTTGGGGAGTATAATGAACATGCATTTGGCATCAGTGTACCGTTATTTAACTATAAAAAAGAAATCACTGCATCTCTTACGATTTCTGGGCTAGTATATGATTTAGATGATCAAAGGGAGAAAAATATGCTTGAACAGTTAGTGAAAGTAGCTCAGCAAATACAATCACACATTTCAAAATTATAACAACAATAGGGGAGCTGACACTATGAATAATAAAGTATTACATCCAAGGGCTTTAGAGCCTGTAACTCTACTAATGATCGTCTTAACATCTGTTGTGGGGGCAATTATTGGGATACAACTGATTACGACTTTAGGGATTTCTGCCAATACATCGATCGTTGGGGCAATATTTGCGATGATTCTTGGAAGAATACCGATTGGCAAACTCATTGCCTTTAAATCCGTGCACAGACAAAATATTATTCAAACGGCGATTTCTTCAGCTACATTTAGTGCAGCAAGTAGCTTAATGTTGCCAATTGGTATTCCATATGTATTAGGCTATGAAAATTTAGTATTACCATTGTTTATCGGTGTTATTTTAGCGATGTTTGTCGATGCTTTATTATTATATAAATTTTTCGATACAAAGATTTTCCCAGCAGCAGGTACTTGGCCACCAGGGATTGCAACTGCTGAAGCCATTAAAGCGGGCGATAAAGGCGGTAAGAATGCAAAGGTATTAATTGGTGGTGTATTAATCGGTATCGTGGGAGCTGTTTTGAAAATTCCAATGTCAGCTTTTGGGGTAGCGTTCATCGGTAATATTTGGGCGCTGTCGATGTTTGGAATTGGTCTTTTATTAAGAGGCTATTCTGTTCAATTATTTAATATTGATTTAAATGCTTACTATATTCCACACGGTATTATGATTGGTGCAGGCATCGTGGCTCTTTTCCAAGTAGCGTTTACATTATTGAATAAACGCTCTGCGAAAAAGTCAGAAGAGTTAAGCTATTCAAAAGATGCAAAAGAAATTCGTCAAGGCTTTGGTGTAGGATTTATTGCCTATTTAGCCATTGCGTTATTAATCGCCATTTTAGGTGGTATTATCACGCATATGTCTTTCGGAATGTTAATAGGATTCATCATCTTTGCAACAATTGCTGCATTTGTCCATGAGCTGATCGTTGGTATTGCAGCGATGCATGCAGGTTGGTTCCCGGCATTTGCAGTAGCATTTATTACGCTGATTGTTGGTATTTTAATTGGTTTCCCAGCACCAGCGCTTGCATTATTAGCAGGGTATAGTGCCGCTACAGGGGTAGCATTCGCTGATATGGGCTACGACTTGAAAACAGGTTTTATTTTACGTGGTAATGGTAGTGATCCTGCTTTAGAAAAAGAAGGACGCAAACAGCAAATGATTGCTGGTATGTTAGCCTTCTCCATTTCAGCAATAGTTGTCCTACTTTCTTATAAATCTTATTTTGCACAAGGTTTAGTAGCACCTGTTAACCATGTATATGCAGCAACAATTCAATCGGGCGTTACAGGCGATGTAGCAAAACAATTAATGATTTGGGCGATTCCAGGTGCCTTAATTCAGTTGATCGGTGGTGCAAAACGTCAAATGGGTATCTTATTTGCAACAGGTTTATTACTTGTCAATCCAATTGCTGGTTGGGCTGTATTAGCTGGTATCTTACTTCGTGTTATTTTCACGTATGTGACGAAAGGTAAGAGAGAATCTGAAATGACGGTCTTTGCAGCAGGTGTCATCGCTGGGGACGCGTTGTATAGCTTCTTCTCTTCTATTCTAAAAATAGGGAAATAGAGAGGGGTAATGATGAATGGCAAAAGGTTTATCGTATGAGGATGGGATTGCGGCCGTTTATGGAGGAGCAATCCTTGGTGGTGGCGGCGGTGGTCTCCTAGAGGAAGGACTCAAGCTAGTGGAGGAAATCTTTGCGGCAGGGGAACCTCAAATAGTGGATATTACCGAATTAGATCAAAAAGATTTAGTTGCCTGTGTGGCAATGGTAGGTGCGCCATCAGCAGCCGATCAATATATTTCGAATGAACAGCTTTGTTGGAGCTATCGCAATATGAACAATCATACCAATCAACGTCTAAAGGGCATCATTACCAATGAAAATGGTGCCATCACGACGATCAATGGCTGGTTGCAGTCGGTCTTATTAAATGTACCAGTTGTGGATGCTCCCTGTAATGGGCGAGCACATCCAACGGGAATCATGGGTTCTTTAAATCTCCATGAACAACAAGATTATCAATCCGTACAATTTTATGCAGGAGGGAAAGATGACTTCGCCGTCCAGGGCTTTGTGCAAGGGAATTTACACAGCACCGCAAAAACAGCACGCCAAGCGTCTATTTTAGCAGGTGGGCTAGTAGGGGTAACTCGAAATCCTGTGACGATTGACTATTTACAAAAACATGGAGCGCCAAATGCGATTACAATGGCCATAGAGCTTGGCTATCGCTTCTTAAATGGACAAACCTTTGAAGAAAAATTAGCCAATGTGTTGCAGCATTTGAATGGCGTACACATCGTATCAGGTGAAGTCATGAATTATTCGTTAATAAAGGATAATGGCTTTGATGTAGGAAAATTATCAGTGGGTGATTACCATCTAACGTTCTGGAATGAATATATGACGTTATCGAAGGAAGGACAGGTACAATCTAAATTCCCAGACCTCATCATGACGTTCGATACGGATAAAATGATGCCTGTTCCAAGTGCAAGTATTCAAGAGGGGATGCATGTCGCAGTTATTCATGTAGACCAATCGAACTTAACATTAAGTTCAACAATGCAAAACGAAGCACTTTTACAGGAAATCGATGAAGTGATCAAAGACGTTCTATAAAGAAAGAACACAAAACAGTAAAAGCTGCCATCATCTACTTGAATGTAAGATGGGCAGCTTTTATTTGTCCTTCAGCGGGAGGGTAATACATTTTATCACAATCGTTCCTACTTCCTTTTTCGCTTCATACATTGATGGCTTAAATGAATTTTAATTCTGATTTGCACGACTCATCGAACGTGGTGTTCACAAGCTGTAAGCAAGGTTCGTGTATAATTTTCATTAAAGGGAGGAGCTACGTTCATACATACTCAAGGAATTGACTAGATGAAGGTAACAACCGTTAATGAAAAAACAATGCACTTCTGCTACATCTGGCGAAATCCTTTTGGTCATGCAACAAACTAACTTGTTGTTCACATTTTCGGCATGTACATTTGGCTATGCGGGTTAAACAAAGAATTTCTAAGGGAAAGTGTTCACTTTTATTTGTTTAGATGATTGGTTTACAATACGCACGTCATCTTTTAAACAGGTTATTCAATTGTAAGCCCGCTGAAGTTAATGTTAAATCTGTTAAACACACAGCTATTGTACATTGCTGAAAAATATGAGGTACAGAACAAATAGCTGTTCTGTACGTTTATCATATAATATTCTGAAAAATTAGTCAATTGAAATGGATTTGATTTTTTATTTTCCCGGATTACCTCTTATGTAATAAAATACAGTATAATTTTGTAGGAAAGGAATGAGTGTAGACTATGAATCATTTAATGAATAAAGTACGTGAAATATATGAGCAATTTGATGCTAGTCATGATTTTCAACATATTGAACGCGTCTATCAAAATGCATTAGCTATCTTGCATAGCGAGCCAACAGCAGATGAAGAAGTTGTGAAAATAGCGGTGCTTTTACATGATGTCAGTGACAAAAAGTATACCGATAGCAAGGACAAGGAAGAACAGCTTATTGCGGAATTACCTGTTAGCGAGGAAAAAAAGCAGCATATTCGAGATTGTATTGCGCAAGTGTCGTTTAATGGTGGAAATGAGCTAGAAGCAACGTCATTGGAAGCAAAAATCGTCCGAGATGCAGATCGTTTAGATGCGATTGGGGCCATTGGCATTGCCAGAACATTTGCCTATGGTGGAGCAAAAGGTCGCAAGCTTTATGATAAGGAAGAAGAAGCACGCACAACTATGTCAGAGTCAGAATATCGTCAAAAAAATACCGCGTCTGTCACTCATTTTTATGAGAAATTATTACTGCTAAAAGATTTAATGGTGACGGAAAAGGGCAAACAAATGGCACTTGAACGCCATCAATTTATGGAAAGCTTTTTAAAGCAACTCCAGCACGAAATTGGTCAGTAGCATATAGGACAAAAACCGCCTTTTCAATGAGAAGGGCGGTTTTTGTGCTTCATTCGGGTAGGGTCTTCGTAGCACTAAAATTGTGAAGAGTGCTTTCAATATGACAAAAAAACGACTCCTATCGCAAGTGGCATAGCATCATCCATTGATGACGACTGCTAACGCCATTAAAAATCACTTTTTACTAACATAATAGATGGGAGGAGCAACAAGTGAGGAAACCTTCATCGTGTTATTTCTTTACCAATCGCTGTTGTTAATGCTTCCCAAATGATGGTCAGGTCTGCTGGAGAAGTGCGCCAATTACTGAAAGCCGCACGAATAGCTGGCATACCTTTGTAGACAGTTGGTGTCATGTATACGTTGCCTTGTTGATTTAAAGTCGTTAAAAATTGTTGGTTCATTTCAGCTGTCAGTGCCTCATGATTGACTGCAAAGCACACGATATTTAGCCGAACAGGTGCTAGCAATGTAAAGTAGGGACTATCATCTATTTTTTGACCAAGCTGTTGTGCGAGTGATACATTTTCTTCTATTAATTGTTGGTAGCCCAATTTACCATAGGCCTGTAAAGAAAACCAAGCAGGTAGCGCACGAAATCGACGTGAATTTTCAGGTGTAAGATCACAAAAATCTGGATTTTCAAGGGAACTACCAAGATAGGCAGCATTATTTTGAAAAACGGTTGCTTGCAATGATTGATGACGGGTAAATTGCATAGCGGCATCATAAGGGACGTTCAGCCATTTATGGGCGTCAATTGTAATAGAATCTGCATAATTCATGCCCTCGACAAAGTGACGATACTTTGGTGAACACGCTGCAAAGCCACCAAAAGCCGCATCTACATGAAGCCAGAAAGGATATCGCTTTTTTAGCGCGCCAATCGCTTGTAAATCATCAAAATCAACCGTATTGACGGTTCCCGCATTCGCTACAACTATACAAGGTTCATGTTGATTTTCTTCAAGAAACTGCTGGAATTTTATAATGTCAATTGCTTCCCGCTGTTCCTGACATAGGATAGTGTGGATGGAATTTCTACCCATGCCAAGCATAGAAGCTGCTTTGACAATACTTGAGTGGGGCGTTCCGCTAACAATTTTTATTGGAGGGATACCATATAGACCATCCAAAGCAGTGTTTTTTCCATAGTATTGTGCAATCCATTCCCTTGCTTGAGCCAGTCCTACAAAATTAGCCATCGTAGCCCCACTGACAAATGTTCCTCGATAATCATCGCTCAGTAGCAATAACTCCTTTAGCATGTCAATTGTCGCAAGCTCCATTGAACCAGCAATAGAGCCCTTAGAATGGGATAAATTTTGATCATAAATACTTACTAACCAATCTCCGACAATCGAAGCAGGGGTAGATCCACCTGTGACAAAACCCAAGTATCTTGAACCTGCACTACTATTTAAGCCCTCAGCAAATTGCTTTGTAAAATATTGAAGTGCTGCCTGAGCACCCTCACCCACTTCTGGAAGTATTGACGTAGGAAGGCTAGAGGAAGGGTTCGTTACAGCTCTATGCTCCAAATTAGTAAAAAAATTGGCTGCATGATCAACTACATCCATTAAAAGCGTTTTTATTTTTTCCTGATCTTGCTTCATGCTCGTCATGTGTCATCATTTCCCTTCATTTTAACTTAGCTATTTCTGCCTCTACACTATATAGTGATATGTATAACAGTCAAATGAAGACTATAACAGTTGGAGGTCCAATGGAAATAAAGCTGAATCGTCAGTCCGATCAATCTTTAATCAATCAGATTTCAACTATCATTGCAGAAAAAATAAGGTCAGAATATTTACAGGAAGGGAGCCAATTACCTTCAATTCGGAGCTTTTCAAAAGAAAATCAAGTGAGCCCTGTAACGGTCAGTAAGGCGTATGCCTTATTAGAAAGAAATGGTTATATTGAAGTGATACATGGCAAGGGGGCATTTGTTCGAAAAAAAGGACAAAGAAGCACAAATGAGAGCTGCAGTGATTATAACTGGCAATTAACGATCCCTGATTACATTCAACGTTCTCAATCTATGTTAAATAAAAGAATAGACTATGCGATGAAATTCTCAAGTGCCACCATCCACCCAGGGTTATTACCCTCTGTTTATTTGGTGAATGAAATTGTGGCGATATTACAGGCAGATCCTCAGATTGTGGCTCGTTATGGAACTGTACAGGGTGATGAAGAAGTACGAAAGGCGATCCGAGACTATGTCCAAGAATATAATCACATTGCCACAACACCACAAGAAATTATTGTGACAAACGGTGTACAACAAGGGATAGATATAGTGGCTAGAACATTTATTGGCCCTGGAGATATTGTTATTACCGAAGCCCCTACATATACAGCAGCCATCGATGTCTTTAGAAATCGTGGGGCTCACATTATTCCTATACCAGTAGACGAGGAAGGAATGCAGACAACTCTTCTAGCGACACTATGCCTAAGCAAACAACCAAAGCTTATCTATACAAATCCAACATTTCAGAATCCTACAGGCACAGTTCTAAGTGAAGCAAGAAGGAGAGAGTTGCTGGATCTTGCCCAACAATATGGCTTTCTTATTGTAGAGGACGATTCATGGAATGAAATTTATTTTGACGATAACCCCCCACCACCAACGCTCAAAGCTTTAGATACAAGTGGTCATGTTATTTATTTAAAAGGCTTTAGTAAGGCGTTAGCCCCAAGTTGTAGAATCGGCGCTATTCTTTCAAAAGGTACCGTTCATCAACGACTTTTATCTGCCAAATCCAGTGCCGATTCGGGTAACCCCTTATTAACACAAAAGGCACTGATTCCATTCTTACGTTCAGACCGAATGCATGCCCATTTAGAAAAACTGCGTATTGCACTTGAGATAAGAAGGGATCAGACGATTGCATTGTTGAATAAGCATGCACCAAAGGGCGTTACGTGGATCGAACCAAAGGGTGGGCTTAATATTTGGGTGTCTTTACCTCGTAATGGTAATACGGATGAGCTGTTATGGAAGGCTCAACAAAACCATATTACCTTTTTACCAAGCTCAGCTTGTTATCCAGGAGAGCCTCAATATCACCATATGAGAATTAGTTATTCTTATCCTGAACCGCATGACTTAACACAAGGAATCATCAAGCTTTGTCAGCTTATGGAATCCTATTTACAGGACATTTCACCGGCTCGCTGATAGTTTGTTGTTCTTTGTTTACCTGCCGTTTGATGTTATGATGAATAGTGGATATCAATAATCGTCTACATAAAAATCGTGTGGGCATGGACAATACCTAACATGAAAGAGATGGAATAGTGGAATGAGTCATTTAATCGTACAAAATTTAACCAAAACGGTGGGCGATAAAACGCTTTTTCAAAATATTGAATTTACCATTTATGAGGGAGAGCGAGCAGGCTTAATCGGTATAAACGGAACGGGAAAATCAACCCTGTTATCCATTTTAGCTGGGGACATGGAAGCGGATACGATGACAGTAGATCGCCCGAATAAATACCGTGTCGCCTATTTACCACAGGAGCCGACATTTAATGCTGGGGAAACGGTTTTACAGGCTGTCTTTGCAGGCGATTCGCCCATTTTACAGCTTAATCGTCAATATGAGGAAACGGTTGCTGCACTAGCAAGTAACCCTACATCCGAAAGTTTACAAAAGACGTTATTTAGCCTGCAACAGCGCATGGATGAAGAGCAGGCATGGGATGTCAATGCCCTTGCGAAAACGGCTTTAACAAAGCTAGGGATTGAAACATTTGAAAGAGAGGTACTAACGCTATCAGGCGGCCAGCAAAAACGGGTTGCATTAGCGAAGGTGTTAATTGAACCAGCGGATCTTTACTTATTGGATGAGCCTACCAACCATTTAGATGTGCAGTCTACAGAATGGCTTCAAGAGATGGTATTACGACTAAAGGGTGCAGTGATTTTCATCACCCACGATCGTTACTTCTTAGATGAATTATCGACACATATTTACGAGTTAGCGAATCAAACCTTGTATCGTCATACAGGGAATTACGGTGATTATTTAGAGGCACGAGCTATTCGTGAGGAAATGCAAGCTGCTTCTGCGCAGAAGGATCGCAACCGTTACCGTTCAGAATTAAAATGGATTCGTCGCGGTGCGAAGGCGCGTTCAACCAAGCAAAAGGCTCGTATTCAACGCTTTGAAAAGCTAGAAGAAAACCTAGAACGCAAATCAGAGGATGTTTCATTGGATATGGGACTTGCGACAACACGCCTTGGTCGTAAAGTGCTGGAGGCTGAGACTATTTCAAAAGCCTTTGGACAGCAAAAAATCCTTGAAAACTTCTCATTTTTACTACAGCAGGGTGACCGAATTGGCATTATCGGTGCGAACGGAGTAGGAAAATCAACTTTATTGAACATGCTAGCAGGAGAGCTGACACCAGATCAAGGCGAAATTCTTGTTGGATCAACAGTGAAGCTGGCACATTTCAAGCAAACATTGCCGAAAATGAATGAAAATGAGCGTATGATTGAATATATACGTGAGGCTTCAAATGATATTACGGATGCAGAGGGTGTTCGTTACTCAGCCGCTCAAATGCTGGAGCGCTTTTTATTCCCGCTGCATGCTCATGGCACACCAATTGGAAAATTATCGGGCGGTGAGCGCAAGCGTCTTCATTTATTACGTTTATTGATGGAGCAACCGAATGTTCTGTTGCTGGACGAGCCTACCAATGACCTGGATATTGAAACATTGGGTGTGCTAGAGGATTTCATCGAGCATTTCCCTGGCGTGGTTATCACGATTTCCCATGATCGTTTCTTCCTAGACCGTATTGCGAAAAAGCTATGGATACTAGATGGTCATGGACAGGTAGAAGAAACATTGGATCTTTACAGTGAGTATCTGGAGAAACGTGAGCAGGCAACAACTGTCAAAGTAGAAACGCCAAAAGTGGAAAAGGCCAAGTCCGAAAAGCCAAAATCAGATAAGAAAAAGCTATCGTTTAAAGAGCAAAAAGAATGGGAAACGATTGCAGACGAGATTGAAAAAACGGAGACGGCCATTATGGAGACCGAAGAAGGAATCGCGAATGCAGGCTCAGATTTTACAAAGTTACAGGAATTAACAGCCAAGTTGGATGAACTAAATGCACACTATGAGCATCTGATTGAAAGATGGTCTTATTTAGATGAAATAGTTAACGGATAAGGAGCGATAGACATGAAGATTATTACAATTGAACCGACGCCAAGTCCCAATTCTATGAAGATTGTTGTTGATACAGAGCTACCGTTCGGGAAAAGCTATAATTTTACAAAGGACAATAAAGATGAAGCAACTGGCGAGGCTGCTGCTATTTTAGCGATTGAAGGAGTAAAGGGCGTTTACCATGTAGCCGATTTCTTTGCTGTTGAGCGTAATGCCAAATATGCATGGGAAGGCATTCTAGCAAGTATTCGTCAAGTGTTAGGGGAAGATGTCCAAACACAAGAAGAAACCGTTGTAGCCAATGAATTTTACGGAGAGGTTTACGTGCATGTACAGTTTTACAAGCAGGTGCCTTTACAAGTAAAAGTTTTTGATAACCAACGCGAGTACCGTATTAGCTGTGGTGACCGTTTTGTCGATGCGTTTAATCAAATCATTGAATCAGCAGTAGATGAAAACTATATTTTCCAACGTAAGTGGATTGATTATGGTGTTCGCTACGGCGAGCTGGAAGAAATTGCAGAAACCGTCCAACAGGAGATTGATGTCACTTATTCTGCTGACCGTTTAGCAGAAATTGTCGCAGCTATCAATAATGATGGTGAAAAAGCAGTTTTGAAAACGGATAAACTAAAAGTGACGGTGGCGCAGTTCAAGCAACCTGAATGGGAGAAACGCTTCCAATTACTCGACCAAATGGCTGACCCTGAGCTAGACGATTTACCGCTATTAGATTTAGCCTTACAGGATGAACAAATGTCCATTCGTCGACTAGCGACGGTATACTTAGGCATGATTGAGGATGTGGCTGTTGTACCTTATTTAGAAAGAGCCCTACAGGATAAAAGTGCAGCAGTACGTCGAACAGCAGGTGACTGTATGAGTGACCTTGGCTTTGTAGAATTTGAAGAAGCCATGCTGCAAGCCTTACAGGATAAAAACAAATTGGTTCGCTGGCGCGCCGCGATGTATTTATATGAAGTCGGCACGGAGCAATCCTTACCAGCATTGAAAGCTGCTGAGGATGATAAAGAATTCGAAGTGAAGCTACAAGTGAAAATGGCCATTGCCCGTATCGAACAGGGTGAAGAAGCAAAAGGCTCGGTCTGGAAGCAAATGACCGAATCCCGTCAACAATAATCATGAAAAACCAGCAGACGCTGGTTTTTTTCTGTTTTGTAATGGTTGGGGGTTGCTCTAATCAGTGGGTGAAGTTGATCCTGAATAGTGAGGGTCCGCTCCAAGAAGTTGGAAAGTCGCTCGTAAGAAGTGAGGGTCCGCTCTAAAGAGTGAGAACCTGATCAAAAAAGGGGTAAGACCGTTCCTAAGAAGCGAAAGCCCGCTCTAAAAGGTGAGAGAGCCGCTCCTAAGAAGCGAAAGCCCGCTCTAAAAGGTGAGAAAGCCGCTCCTAAGAAGTGAATACCCGCTCTAAAAAGGGGAAAGCCCGCTCCTAAGAAGCGAATCCCTGCTCAAAAAGTTAAGAAAGCCGCTCCTAAGAAGTGGGAACCCGCTCTAAAAAGGGGAAAGCCCGCTCCTAAGAAGCGAATCTCTGCTCAAAAAGTTAAGAAAGCCGCTCCTAAGAAGTGGGAACCCGCTCTAAAAAGGGGAAAGCCCGCTCCTAAGAAGCGAATCCCTGCTCAAAAAGTTAAGAACCCCGCTCCAAAGAAGCGAAACCCCGCTCCCAAAAAAAGTATTACCCTCTTCCAAACTAAAAATCTATCAACCATCCAAAACCACTCCCAAAATCGAAACCAATCATCTCCTGCATTCAATGAATTGATCGAAAAAACGCGTAAAACAGAAAAAAATGTTGTTTTCTAGTGATTTATTGCTAAACAAAAAGTTAAGGGCCTACTTTGAATCATTAACATATTGTCTAGTTTCATAGAGAAAGGACAATGTTAAAATAACATAAATTCAGAATATTCTTTTAAAATAGGAGGTCCTTTGCATGACAGTAACTAGTTTAAAGACAACGAAATCGTATGTGCGTGATCGTGAGGCGGTCATTGCCTTAACACAGAAGCTCGTACGCATTGAAAGCGTTTACCGTGAGAACGATCCGAAGGGCAATGAGCAAGAGGTGGCCACTTTTGTAGCGGCGTATTTACGAGATATTGGGATCGAGACGCATATCGAGGAGGTTGTGCCAGGGCGACCAAATGTCATTGGTATTATTGATTCGGGCAAGCCTGGGAAAACATTACTTTTCGAAGGACATACGGATGTGGTGACAGAGGGCAATCGAGAGGCTTGGGCCTATGATCCATTTGGAGCAGAAATTGTCGATGGGCGTATGTATGGCAGGGGAACGAATGATACAAAGGGGAATCTGGCTTGTATGATTACGGCTTGTCAGTCTTTGCTACTAGATCAAGAGGCGTTTACGGGCAAGATTATTTTATGTATTCCTTGTGATGAAGAAGGGCTTATGCTTGGCATTAAACATTTTATTAAAAATGGCTGGGCTGATGGTGTGGATGGGGCGATTATCTGTGAGCCACAGGAAAATAATGTGTGTATTGCCCAGCGTGGGGCTATTCGTTTACAAGTAGATATTTTCGGTAAAATGGCGCATGGTGCCATTTCGTGGAGCGGTATCAATCCTAATTGGCGTATGGCACGTTTCATCGTAGAGCTTGAAAAATTAGAAAAAGAGGAGCAAGCACGGTTAGGGCGTGATCCAATGCTGAATTGGCCTTCTATTACACCAACGATTTTACGTGCGCCGGTAAAAGGCGATGCACAAATCAATGTCATTCCGGATCATTGTATGACGACGCTCGATATTCGTACGGTGCCTGCGCAGGATCATGATGAACTGCTAGGCAAAATCGAAGCGATTATTAAACGATTACAAGCAGATGATCCTGATTTCAAAGTTGAATTAACGGTCCTTGATAACCGACCTGCAACAGCAACAGCGAAGGAAGACCCGGTTGTACAGGCTATTTATGAAGCTGTGGCAGAGGTAACAGAAAAGGAACCAAAATATAACGGCGTTCCAGGTGCGACAGATGGTACGTTTCTTCATGTGCATGGTATTCCGATTGTAACGGTTGGCGCAGGAGATCGAGAAATCCCTCATCAAATCAATGAGTATGTGGATATTGAAGAGTTGGCAGAAACAACGGCAATTTACCGTTCGGCAGCATTAAAATTTTTGGCGGGTGATGCACAATGACGGCGATCAAAATAGCGGTAATACCAGGAGATGGTATAGGAAAAGAAGTGATGCAGGAAGCGTTAAAAGTTTTAAATTGTTTGCAAGAACAACATAGCTCCTTACAAATTGAAACAACCATTTTTCCTTGGAGCTCCGATTACTACGTGCAGCATGGCTATATGATGCCTGAGGATGCACTGACAACACTTCAAACATTTGATGCGATTTTATTCGGTGCTATTGGTGATGCACGTGTGCCGGATGATGTGACCGTTTGGGAATTGATTATGCCTATTCGGAAACATTTCCAGCAATATGTGAATTTCCGTCCTATTAAATCACTGCCAGGGATCGTGTCTCCGTTGGCTAGCGGCAAAGAGATTGATTTTGTGATCTTCCGTGAAAATGCAGAGGGCGAATATTCGGACAGTGGTGGTCGATTGTACCAGCAGCAGCCACAGGAAATGACGATTCAAAATACCATCATGACGCGAATAGGGATTGAAAAGATTGTTCAAGCTGCCTGTGATTATGCGAAGCAACACGGTAAAACCAAAATAACAAGTGCGACAAAATCGAATGCCATTATTCATTCGATGAAATTTTGGGACGAGCATACAAGAAAAACGGTGGCCCAAAGCTCATCAGCACTGCAGCTCGAATCCATTTATATCGATGCATTAGTTGCCTATTTTGTAGAACGACCACAGGATTTCGAGGTGGTGGTGGCGTCCAATTTGTTTGGCGATATTTTATCTGATTTAGGCTCTGCCATTGTCGGAGGACTTGGTCTGTCTCCATCGGCCAATCTGAATCCAGAAAAGGATTTTCCATCGATGTTTGAGCCTGTTCATGGCTCAGCACCAGATATTGCAGGCAAGGGCATTGCCAATCCAATCGCACAAATTTGGTCGCTTGCCTTGCTTCTTGGACATCAGGGTAGACCAGATTTAGAACAGCTCATTGTCAAAGCCATTACAGCAGTGCTGCAAGAAGGCGTTGTAAAAACAGCAGATATTGGTGGACAAGCGACAACAGCACAAATGGGCGATGCGATTTGTCAGGAAATCATTAATAGAACGTTAACAGCAGGAGGTGTTTAGCATGACAGTTGAGCAAAAGGTGATTGTGGTTACTGGTGCAGGAGGCGGTATGGGCAAGGCCATTATTCAAGAGCAATTAAAGCAGGGCAACCGAGTCGTAGGGCTTGATTTATCGATCGATGCCTTATCCGATATTGCACAGGATGCCCTCCAATGCTTTGAAGTCAATGTGTTACAGGAGGAGCGTGTGCAAGCCATCTGCCAGCAGGTTTTTGACAAGTATGGCAGAATTGATGGCCTTGTGAATGCACTGGGAATTGCCCAGTCAGCTACACCGATTGAAGAGGTCACGATGGATGAATGGAATCGTTTGATGGATGTGAATGTGAAAAGTTTATTTATCACGACAAAGGCAGTGGTCCCTTTTATGAAAAAACAGCAAAGGGGTTCTATTATTACAATTGCCTCGATTTCAGCGGTGCGACCTAGACCGGGCTTACAGGCTTATATTGCGTCGAAGGGTGCAGCAGAGAGCTTTACGAGAGGGCTTGCGATTGAGCTTGCTTCCAGTCAAATTCGTGTTAATACGATTCATCCAGGCCCAGCCGACACGCAGATGCTTGGTCAATTTGCCGCACAGGGTGCTGATGTAGAGCAAACGAAGCAAAGTGTGTTTGTGCAGTCTGTCCCACTTGGGCGATTGGTGAAGCCATCAGATATAGCAGGGGCAGTTAGTTATTTACTGTCGGACGCAGCAAGCATGGTTACAGGGACGACATTACATGTAGATGGTGGTCGTGGATTATAGGAGGGGTACGATGAAAAAAATTCCTATGTTGATAGATGGCGAGTGGGTTCATGGTGATGCAGAGGCATACCTCAATGTTAAGAATCCCTCAACGGGTGAAGTGATTGCACAAATTAGCAATGCGAGTAAAGAACATGTAGAAGAGGCAGTACGTGCAGCCCGTGTAGCCTTTGAACGAGAGGACTGGCGTCAATGGAAAGCCTATGAACGTGGGCAGTTATTGATCGAATTTGCTCATTATATTCGTAAGCATGCTGAGGAATGGAGTTTACTCGAATGTCGGGATGTAGGAAAGCCCTTATCACAGGCAAGAGCAGATATTGAAGCAGCGGCTCGCTATTTTGAATTTTACGGCGGTGCAGCGGATAAGGTGATGGGGGATACCATTCCGATTGAGGATGGGCTATTAAATGCAGTAGTGCTAGAGCCAGTTGGCATTACGGTACATATTGTGCCATGGAATTATCCGATTCAAATTACGGCAAGAAGTGTCGCAGCGGCTATAGCGACTGGTAATGCAGTCATTGTGAAAAGTGCGGAGGATACACCGCTGACAACCCATGCCATTGCACAATGGTTCGCGGATAAGCTACCAAAAGGGATTTTCCAGCATATTACAGGCTTGGGGCGAGAAGTTGGCCCTTATTTAACATCACATCCCGATATTAATCATATTACGTTTACAGGTTCTGTTCCAACAGGGATTGCGGTGATGAAGGCGGCAGCGGAAAATGTTGTGCCTGTGACATTAGAGCTTGGAGGAAAATCACCTAATCTTGTTTTTGCGGATGCTAACATCGAGCAGGCATTAGAGGGGGTTGTACGTGCGATTATCCAAAATGCTGGTCAAACTTGTTCAGCGGGGGCACGTTTACTCATTGAGGAACGTATAAAAGAGTCCTTCATTGCACAATTAGCGCAAAAATTCCAAGCCATACAAGTAGGGCCAGGTGAAGCGGATATGGATATGGGGCCGCTACTAAATGAACAACAATATACGAAAATCACTGCATTATTACAGCAAGCAAAGGTAGATGGCTATGTAGTTACGGGTGGAGAACCATTGACATTGGCAGGCTATGAAAATGGCTTTTATGTACAGCCAACTATACTAGATGGCGTTGATCCAAAAGATCCATTAGCGCAGGAAGAAATCTTTGGCCCTGTGTTAACCGTCTTGACATTTTCCAGTGTAGAAGAAGCTATCGCATTAGCCAATAGCACAGACTATGGCTTAGTGGCGGGCATTTGGTCGCAAAATATTGATACAGCTCATTATGTGGCAAGTCGTGTGCAGGCTGGCCAAGTATTTGTCAATAATTATGGGGCTGCTGGAGGCATTCAAATGCCGTTTGGAGGCTATAAAAAAAGCGGAATTGGTCGAGAGAAGGGCTTTGTTGCACTGCGAAACTATACGCAAATGAAAAACATCGCTATACGCTATGCACCACCTAATCAACACTGAGATGGAGGGACGCATATGGAACAGCCAAAAGAAAAAGAAGTGCTTTTAGAGGTCAATCAATTATCAATCAAATTCCATTTGAAAAATGGTAAAGAGGCTAAAGTTGTTGAAGATGTAAATTTTACCATTCACAAAGGAGAAACCGTTGCACTAGTAGGTGAATCGGGTAGTGGCAAAAGCATTACATCCTTAGCCATCATGCGGTTGCTGCCCATACCACCAGGAGAAATTACAGCAGGTTCTATAACCTTCAACGGCAAAAATCTACTTAGCTATAAAAATAAAGAGATGAGCCGTATTCGTGGTAATGAAATTAGTATGATTTTTCAAGAGCCCATGACCTCTTTAGATCCCGTTTTTACGATTGGCAATCAAATGATAGAAGGCATACGCAGACATCAAAAGGTATCAAAAAAAGAGGCGTGGCATAAAGCGCTTCAGCTCTTAAAGGAAGTCGGGATTGCGAATGCAGAAAAGGTCATCGCTGAATATCCTCACCAATTATCAGGCGGGATGCGGCAACGTGTCATGATTGCCATCGCAATGTCCAATAATCCGCAGCTATTGATTGCGGATGAGCCAACTACAGCGCTGGATGTCACGGTACAGGCACAGATATTAAAGCTGATGCTGAAAATGAAGGAAGAGCATCGGTCTGCCATTTTATTCATCACCCATGATATGAGTGTTGTCGCAGAAACAGCTGACCGTGTCATGGTGATGTATGCAGGGCAGATAGTCGAAGAAGCGCCAGTAAGAGAGCTATTTTTAAATCCACAGCATCCTTATACAACGGCTCTTTTAAAGACGATGCCAAGCCTTGAAACAGATGTCAAAAGGCTGCCGTCGATTCCTGGGACTGTGCCACCAGCGTATGCATTACCTGACGGCTGTCGCTTTGCCCCTCGTTGTCCACATGCGATGCAGCATTGTCATCAGGAGCAACCCGCAGTTCATTACATTCAAGAGGCACATAAGGTGCGCTGTCATTTATTCACAGAGAAAGGAGAGCTGGCTCATGACGAAGAAAGAAGTTTTGCTGGAAATTAATCATTTAAAAGCCTACTTTCCTGTGAAGCGCAAGTCGATGAAGGAAGAGAAAAAAGTCATCAAGGCAGTTGACGATATTTCAATAGAGATTTATAGAGGAGAAACACTTGGTATAGTTGGCGAATCAGGTTCAGGAAAATCCACCTTTGGACGAACAATTTTAAAGCTCGTTGAACCAACGGCAGGGGAAGTATTGTATAAAGGGAAGCCCATCCAGCATTTAAAGGGGAATAAGCTGCAAAGTTACCGCAATCAAATGCAAATGATTTTTCAGGATCCCTTCGCCTCACTCAATCCTAGGATGCGAATCGGTTCTATTATCGAAGAACCGATGAAGCTGCAATTAACCTTGACGAAGGAGCAACGAAAAGAGCGTGTGAGGGAGCTGTTACAAAAGGTAGGGCTACCTGAGGATGCCATGCAAAAGTTTCCGCATGAATTTTCTGGTGGACAACGACAGCGAATTGGGATTGCACGGGCATTAGCGATTCATCCAGAATTCATTATTGCCGATGAGCCCGTATCTGCACTGGATGTGTCGGTGCAATCGCAAGTGCTCAATCTCATGATGGATTTACAGGATGAATTTCAATTAACCTATTTATTTATCTCACATGACTTAAGCGTTGTGAAGCATATTAGTGACCGTGTGGCAGTGTTGTATTTAGGTAGAGTGGTAGAAGTTGGGACAAAGAAGGAGCTATATGCCAATCCATTGCATCCCTATACACAAGCATTACTATCTGCGATACCAGTGGTTAATTTTGATGAGCCAAAACAAGAAATACTTTTACAGGGCGAGTTACCAAGCCCGATGAATCCACCTGTCGGCTGTGTCTTTCATACACGTTGCCCATTTGTGATGGAAAGATGTCATCAGGAAAGACCGGTGCTTCAGAATGAAAATGATCATCAACGCGTAGCTTGCTTTTTGTATGATAAATAATCAGAATATTAAATTTATTTAAGAATCGAGGTGTTGATGATGTTTGGCAATATAACAGATGTGCCAGGTGTTAAGGTAGGACATCGTGAAAACAAGGAGGGTATCACTGGCTGTACGGCGCTATTAGTGGAAAACGGGGCGGTGTGTGGTGTGGATGTTCGAGGCTCTGCACCAGGTACTCGTGAAACAGACGCGTTAGATCCCATCAATGAAATTGATCGAGTCCATGCCATTTGTTTAGCTGGTGGCAGTGCGTTTGGATTAGACGCTGCTACAGGTGTGATGCAATTTTTAGAGGAGCAAGGGATTGGGGTCGATGCAGGTGTGGCAAAAATACCGATTGTGCCAAGTGCGGTCCTCTTTGACTTATTTATCGGTGATCCGCATGCTCGACCTACTGCACAAATGGGCTATGAAGCGGCACAAGCAGCACAAGTTGGGTTATTTCCAAATGGCAATGTAGGCGCTGGCTACGGAGCAACTATAGGCAAATTAGCAGGTCCAGCGTTTGCGATGAAAGGTGGGCTTGGTAGTGCTTCCTATGCGGGGAAAGGTGGTCTCGTAGCAGGTGCTATCGTGGCTGTTAATGCAGTAGGAGATGTCAAGGACCCTACGACAAGGCAAATTTTAGCTGGAGCAAGAGATGCGCATTCTGGTCAATGGGTAGATTGCTGTGCCTATCTGGAGGAGCATGCGCAATCAGAGGCATTAACTGGTACCAATACAACCATTGGTGTTGTGGCAGTGAATGCCAAGCTAACGAAGGCAGAGGCTAAAAAGATTGCGCAGCTTACGCAAAATGCCTTAGCACGAACGATTTATCCTGTTCATACGATGCTGGATGGCGATACGATTTTTGTGCTCGGGACGGGCGATCAATCCTATGCACTTGATTATTTAGGTCAACTAGCAACAAAGGTGATGGAGGAAGCGATTCTTGCTGGTATTAAAGCCGCTGATCGATTGGCGGATGTTGAAAGTTATACAAGCATTCAAAAGATAAGCACTTAGGAAAAGGGGGAACGGCCATGCAATGGAAAAAAAGCGGATTGATACTAATAACAGTGTTAATGGCAATCGTTATGGCGGCGTGTTCAAGTGATGGAGAGAAAAATACGACAACTTCAGGTACTACGGATGGTCAAACGGCAGCAGATGTTCCACAGGAAATTGTTGTACGTGTCAATGATGATCCAGATTTTTTAGATCCACATAAAGCGACAGCGTCCATTTCGTATCAAATGATTCTTAATATCTTTGAGGGGCTAATGGCTCCTGAAACAGATGGCTCGTTAAAAGAGGGACTTGCTGAAAGCTATGAAATCTCTGAGGATGGCTTAACGTATACGTTTAAAATTCGCCAAGGTGTGAAGTTTCATAATGGTGATGACTTAACGATGGAGGATATTCAATATTCCTTTGACCGTTTAATGGGAAAAAATGGTGGGGAAAAAATGTCCAATAGCTTTGATAACGTGGCATCTACAGAGGCACCTGATGCGAGTACATTTGTGATCAAGCTAAAAGAGCCAAATTCAAATTTCCTCTATTCATTAACAGGAAGACAATCAGCTATTATTCCGAAGAGCAATGATGGGAAGCATAATGAAAATCCAATTGGTACAGGCCCATTTGCCTTTGTGAAATATGCACCAGGTACAAATTTAGAGCTTAAGAAAAATGAGCAGTACTGGCAGGAAGGATTACCTTATTTGAATAAAGTAACGTTTGCCTTCCAATCAGATGATCAGGCAGCCATTATGAGCTTGATGGCCAATGAAGTTGATTTAACGAGTGTTCCTTGGCACCGTGTGAGCGAGGTAGAGGGAAGCTTTAATTTATCACATCAAAATAATAACTCATCTCTTATTGTGACATTCAACGAAACAAAGGCACCATTTGATAATGTGAAGGTTCGTCAAGCAATCAATTACGCTATTAGTAAAGCTGATATTATTGACTCTGTGTTTGCAGGCTATGCCGTGCCACTTGGCTCTAATATGAGTCCAGCAATGGGCGATTTCCAAAAGAAGGGCTTAGAAAGCATGTATGAGCGAGATGTGGAAAAAGCGAAGGCCTTATTAGCGGAAGCGGGATATCCTGATGGCTTTAAAACAAAAATTACAGTGTCTTCACACAATGATATTTACTCAAACATTGCACAAATTGTCGTGGCTAATTTGCAAGAAATCGGAATTGATGTAGAAATTGAAGTCGTGGAATGGGGAATTTGGCTAGATCGCGTTTACTTTGGTCGTGATTATGCAATGACAACGATTGATTTAACGGGTCGTGCATCTGCTTTTGAAGTGTTGAATGATTACATTTCCACAAATGATAGTGAAAACTTTTTCTTATTTAAAAATGAAGAATACGACAAAATTATGGCCGATGTTTTAAAGGAAACAGATCAAGCCAAACAAATAGATTACTATCATCGTGCACAGGAAATTTTAGCAGAGCAGGCGACAGCGGTATATATTGCGGATTATCAAATCGTTTGGGGCTCTGATAAACAAGTGACGGGGCTGAAGAGCTATCCATTCTGGTTCCACGATATGTCAGAGGTCAAGTTTTCAAACTAGAAAGGGATGAGTGCTTATGATGTATATCCTACGTCGAATCATCCTGTTAATAACAACCATCCTTCTAGTATCCATTATTACATTTGGTGTTTTTCAAATATTACCTGGTGATCCGGTTCGTACGATGCTAGGGACAGAAGCGGATCCCACTCAAATTGAAAATTTACGATCTGAGCTTGGCTTGGATCGTCCTCTTTATGAACAATATGTGGATTGGATGAAGGGCTTATTGACAGGGCAATTAGGGAATTCCATTCGATTTTCCATGCCAGTAAAAGAATTACTATTTGATCGACTTCCTGTCACCATGTCATTAGCAGGGCTCACCCTTATCATTGTCTTAATCATCTCCTTACCTTTAGGGATGTTTGCAGCAAGAAGACAAAATAAATTAAGTGATGTGTCCTTATCGACTGTAACCCAAATCGGTATGGCCGTGCCTTCCTTTTGGCTTGGGATGATGCTTATTCTTTACATTGGCTTACAGTTCAGCTTCTTTAAAATTAGTGGCTATATTCCTTGGACACAAAGTGTAGCAGGGGCGCTCAGTACGCTCATACTTCCAGCTTTAACGATTGCGATTCCCCAAATTGCGGTGAATTTTCGTTATGTCCGTACAGCTATATTGGAGCAGGTCCAGCTCGATTATGTCCGCACAATACGCAGTAAAGGGATGTCTGAACAAAATGTGATGTATAAGCATGTTTTGAAAAATTCAATGATCCCGATATTGACGGTTTTTGGTTTGATTATGGCGGAGGTTGTAGCAGGGACGATTATTGTGGAGCAAGTGTTTTCATTGCCAGGGATCGGTCAATTATTGATTACGGCTATCAGTAATCGCGATTTTCCACTCGTACAAGGGATCGTTATGTATATTACAGTAGCTGTCGTCATGATTAATTTTATCGTCGATGTTTTATATTCTGTGTTGGACCCTAGAATTCGATTACGTTAAGAGGTGACTACCATGAAACAACTACAGCGCTATACTAAAAAAATCAATTTAGTCATTGGTCTCCTCGTCATTGTTGGCTTTCTGCTCGTCATGCTTGTTAGCTTTTTTTATACACCCCATGATGTCAACGCGATGAATATACCGGAAAAATTGCGTGGTCCAGGTGGTGCTTATATGTTTGGAACAGATGAATTCGGGCGAGATATTTTTAGCCGCATTATGAAGGGGACACAAACAGCCTTTGCCGTTGGTCTATTAACGGTTGCAATCGGAACGGTGTTTGGCATTCTCATAGGCGGGATTGCAGGCTATGTTGGTGGCTGGGTCGATGAAATATTTATGCGCACGATGGACGCTTTAATGGCCTTTCCAGGGATCATTTTAGCATTAATGCTTGTAGCGGTATTCGGCCCAGGAATAACGAATACAGCGATAGCGCTTGGCATTATCGCGATACCTGCTATTGCCAGGATTGCCCGCAGTGGCTTTGTGCAACAACGTGACTCGGAATATGTGCTGGCAGCGAAATTAATTGGGGTTAAGCCTTATAGCATCATGTTCCGCCATATTTTGCCGAACATTTCATCGCAAATTATTGTTGCGGCAACCGTAACATTTGCGACGGCTATGCTGGCCGAGGCAGCATTGAGCTATTTAGGGCTTGGGGTACAGCCACCAAACCCTAGCTGGGGCAGAATGTTAAAAGATTCACAAGCCTATTTAATCGGTGCCCCATGGTATACGTACGCCCCTGGTGGAGCCATTACGATTCTTGTTCTAGGCTTATATATGCTCAGTAATGCTTTACGAGATTTTATGGACCCACGTTCAAAATCGTAATAGATCAGGTGCTGTTTTTTGCAACAGTTCATATGCCTTAACAGCCATTTCAATATTGAGGCGATGGGGAGCTTGTAAAAAATCAGCACCTAATATACTTTCTAGCCGTTCAATTCGTTTATAGAGTGTTTGACGGACAATAAACAGTTGTTCTGCCGTATCATTTTTAGCCCCGTTACAGGTCAGATACACAGCTAATGTTTGAAATAAATCATGGCTACTTTTTTGATCTAATACTAAAATTTCTTGCAAGTAATCTTTTACAAATTGTAGGAGAGCTGTTTGATCCTGCTGTAATAACAATCGATAAACACCTAAATCCTTATAATAGATGGAGCTCGTCAATTGATGATGCTGCATTTGGATGGCTGATTTGGCTTCCTTATAGCCCAGATGAACACTTTCAATCGTTTGATAGACATTGCTAATACCACAGCTAAGGGTAAGTTGCTCAAAAAATTGTGCTGCTTTTCGTGCAACAATCTGTGAAATCGCTTGATCAAAGGCGTCGCGATTGTCTTTCATATAATCTGCCGCAATGTAAAAGGCTAAAATAATAATCTCATGCTGTCTTACAGAAACAGTAGGGAAAAACCCTAGCTTTTTCAGAATCGAACGAACATACATGGCATTTTGGAGCTGTATTTCCTGCCATTCTTCTTCAGGCACAGTATTGGCCTCATCATGTAGATTGAACACGACGACTCGGTAAAATAAATTACGACTTTCGATTGGTAAATAGCTTTGATAGTATTGAATATCTACTGGCTGACCTTGAATTAAGGCTAGGATAAATTCATCCTCACGGCTTTGCTGTCGCTCCTGAAGCATACGGTTACGCATTAAAATATGGGCTATCGACATGGTCGCCCGTTCAAGATTTAACAAGGTGTAATCACTCGGCTTTGGCAGTCCAGAATGCATACATAAATAGCCCCAAACTTGTCCAAGCCCATTAACAGGAATAATGACAAAATGGTCTTTATCCAAGGACAAAAGGTGCAAGGGCTCTTGTAGTTCTAACTGCTGACAATGCTCTTCCATGACACGTAAGTATTTTTTAGCTTCCATCGGATAATAAAAGCTTTTTGTATCTTCTGAGACAAATAAAAATGGCGCATCTGTATCTTGGTGGAGCACTTGTAATATTTTTAAAATACCATTGGGCATTAATGATAATTCCATAAAAGTTTTGGATAGTGTATCTAGCTGTGTAAGTGCCTGTTGGTGTTGATTAATTATGTACGTGTGCAAATCTTGCGTAATATCAATAAATCGTACAATTTCTTCAAAGATAATGATAGGGAAATGATGGGCATTTGCCATGGCAATCAATTCTACGGGAACATGGTCAAAATAGTCTCCAATTTCTATACAAAGACCAGCTGCCTCATTACGAATAAGGTTTTGTAAGTAGGCGATTTGTGTTTCTCGTTCTAGCTGTAAACCGACACCGGTGGTTAAAATTAATTCACCACCATTGATTAATGTGTCAAAATCTTTAATTTCTAATATATGTGTCCACAATACTTGTCGATCAAGGCCATGCTGCCCTGCGATAAGCTTCGCCGATTCAAAATGCTTGCGCTTGAGGACATCACGTACGAGTAGAGGATGTTTCGACATCAATTAGCACCTGCCCTTCGAATGTACAATGTCTATTTCATTATGTTGGAGAAATCAGAAAATTTCAATATTAACTAGCTTAATAGGGAAAATGGTGATAGACAAAAAGACACCGATGATAGACGATTGGAGGTCATGATATGGAGCGAAATGATCAGTTTACACATACTTTACAACAAAAAGATCATGAAAATGTTTGGCATCACATGTCCATGCACAACGACAAAGCACCGCCCATTATTGAACAGGGAGAAGGGGCATGGATTACAGATAGTTTAGGCAATCGCTTTTTAGATGGCATGTCAGGCTTATGGGCAGTGAATGTAGGGTATGGGCGTGAGCGTCTTGCTAAGGTTGCGTATGAGCAGCTGAAAAAGCTCTGCTATGCTCCCCTAACACAAAGCCATGAACCTGCCATCAGACTCGCTGAAAAAATTAACAGCTTACTAGATGATGACTATATGATGTTTTATTCCAATAGTGGCTCAGATGCGAATGAGGTGGCGTTTAAGTTAATACGTCAATACCATCAACAAAATGGGGAAGGGAACCGCTACAAAATCATTGCTCGCTATCGGGGCTATCATGGCAGTTCACTTGGGGCCTTAGCTGCTACAGGTCAGGCATTACGTAAATTTAAGTACGAGCCGTTGACACCAGGCTTCTTACATGTTGCTCCACCTGATCACTATCGTCGTCCAAAAGGGCAGTCCATTGAGGCATACAGCTTAGCACTTGCCCGAGAAATGGAAGAAAAGATTATTTGGGAGCAAAAAGAAACGATTGCGGCTGTGATTATGGAGCCACTCATCACTGGTGGAGGAGTGCTTATTCCACATCCTACTTATGTCAAAGAGGTGGAGCGTATTTGTAGAAAGCATGGGGTATTACTCATCATGGATGAAGTCATATGTGGTTTTGGAAGGACAGGGAAGTTATTTGGCCATCAGCATTTCGACATTCGACCAGATGTCATTACGATGGCGAAAGGATTAACGAGTGCCTACCTACCTTTATCCATAACAGCGATACGCAAAGACATTTATGAAAAATTTAAAGAGACAGACGGCTATAGTCATTTCCGCCATATTAATACATTTGGCGGCAATCCGGCAGCTTGTGCAGTGGCCTTAGAAAATATAAAAATCCTGGAAGAAGAAGGACTTGTGCAACGAGCAAGAGATTTAGGAATTCAATTCCTACATGATTTGCAAGACTTATTAGAGCTGCCCTTCGTTGGCGATATACGTGGGCTTGGGTTACTCATTGGCATCGAGCTGGTCGAAGATAAACAATCTCAAACACCTGCCAAGCCGGAGCTTGTAGCGAAAATTATGGCTGATTGTCAAGCAAATGGCTTAATTGTTGGAAGAAATGGTGATACAGTCGAAGGTTTCAATAATATCATTACGTTAAGTCCACCGCTTTGCTGTACAGACGAGGACTTTGACTTTATGGTTGCTGTATTAAAAAGAGTATTCGCAGCCAATGTCTAGCTTAAGGCGATTCCAAGTGTGCGATAAACCACATGGGATCGCCTTTAATACTGTCGTTTATGCCCTTTCTTTACCTCTTCCCAGTCAATTTCAATGTTATGCAACACACGTGTTAGTAGACTGTGAATGCTGTCCATCTCCTCATTGGAAAATCCCTCAAGCGCACGAGCATTGGAATATTCGCCCTCCCGTTTTAAAAAAGGATAGATGTCCATGCTTTTGGCTGTTGGAAAGAGTAATTTATTTTTCTTATTGCCTTGTTCAATCCGTTTTTCAATAAAGCCTTTGGTCTCCAATTTTTGAATAGCCCGTGAAGCCGTTGTACGATCCACCTTCAATAGCTCTGCGACCTTTTCTTGAATAATACCAGGATTTTCACAAATACGGATGACATATAAATATTGCCCCTTCGTCAAATCCAATTCCTTAAATTCAATATTGCTAATTGAGTCCAATGCCCGTGCAATGGCACCTATTTCACGTAAGATTTCTTTCATGTTCGATCCTCCTGAGATTTTTATTGTAATTGCAATAAAAATCGTTCTATACTAATACTATCATCTTCGAAGTGAAATTGCACCTAGGGAAGATGATAAGGCAGGAGAAACTAGGAGGATTAGTTTATGCGTATAAAAAAAGTAACAACTGAAGCGGAATTACAAACAGCGTTCGATTTTCGACGAAACGTTTTTATTGAAGAGCAGCAAGTGCCTGAGGAAGAAGAGTATGATGAATTTGATGCGCTAGATGCTCCATGCGACCATATTTTGGTGTATTACAATGAGCAACCTGTTGGAACAGGTAGACTTCGAGTTGTGGAGGGCTATGGCAAATTAGAGCGTATTTGTATATTGGAAGAATACCGCAAATTTGGCCTTGGCAAGGAGATTATTGTGGGCCTAGAGCAAATTGCACGAGATAAAGGACTAACAAAAGCAAAATTAAATGCCCAGTCCTATGCGGAGGGTTTTTATGAAAAATTAGGCTATCAGCGTGAAGGCGAAGAATTTATGGATTGTGGCATTCCCCATATTCTAATGAAAAAATACTGGTAATGGATGAAATCACCGTTTTTCACTAACGTTCCAGATTGGCGGAATACTTTGTAACTTTTCAATTGTTGCTTGGGTCTACTGCTAAAAAGGGGGGATGTTGTTGAAGAAATGGATATTCCTTTGTGCCATGTGTTTGTTGCTGACTGCTTGCGGTAGTCAAGTCATAATCGAATGGGTCGATTTAATCAAATGGGATGGTAAACAATATGAAGCTGTTTATGAAGTAGCGTTAGCCGATCGTTCATTCATTGATAAGGAAATAGGGGAAGTTAATTTTAAAGTGGCTGATCAGATCAAAAGGACCTCCTATCGTTTTAAGGATGGCGATGCAGCCTTTCATGAGAAAGGAACGAAGCTTTATGCGATAAAGGGTCTTGACGATGCCATTGCGGTAGAGGATCAGTCGGTGATTAATGGCTATCGAATTTATATGGTAAGAGATGAGGCTCCGCCACGACGGCATTTTGATCAGGTTCCATTAGCACAAGTGAAGAAAATAGAATTTTACACATTCTCTCTGGAAGAAGGCAATCGAAAAACGGCTAGCTATACAGACCCGTCTGACATGGAAGCTATACAGTCGATTTTAGCCAACAGTAAACTAGCCCCATCCTTTGAACCAAATGGTGATACAAGTCGTTATGATGTACTCCTTTATACAGACGAAGCCATTGCTTTTCAATATGGCATCCAATTTGATGGCACTACTTATTTTTGGTTTCCTTCAGAAAAAGCGATTTTATCGAATGATATACAGCAGTTTATTGCGAAAGATTAGCGTACTTCTCTAAAGAGGCAGTATAACTCCTTACTACTTTTTATAATGATTCAGGCGATAAGGAAGATTAACACTATAGCAAAATGCTCCAATTAAAGAAAGCTGCCCAATCTAATTAGGCAGCTTTCATTTATTTTTCCTTTACAACTGTACCAGCAAAGCTGTCATGAGGAAGACGTTGTCCATGCTGTTGCTCAAAGGCTTGGCGATCTTTTAGATAATCAAACGTACTGATGGTGTCTCGATAAGCCATGCGTTTCATAATTTGCCCTTCTGATAATGGACGACCATCTTCATTTTCAAGTGTTAATCCCATTGCTTTGTAGCCAATGGTTTGTCCATTTTTACGAAGTTGTGCATATTCTAGTGCCCACAATACGACAGTTGGCGTAACAAGTGCATGAACAGCCTCATTTTTCACTTTTTTTCGTAGGAAGTGTTCAACACCAAACGTGACAGCCGTTGAAATAGCTGTATCGATTAAAAATGCTGCTGTGCGTTTTTTTGTTATCGATTCCATATAAGTCCTCCTTTAATTGACCTGTCACTAGTACATACGAACAATAAGGACAAAAAGTTTCGATTTACTCTAGATTCAGATCTAACGATAGTACAGGATAGGAGGGAATCGCCCCATGCTTGGTTGTCGAAATGCCTGCATAACGGTTTGCAAAAGATAGCAGTGACATCGCATGCTGCTCGCAATAGGCCACCACATGATCCACCGATAGTCCATGATGAAGATATTGGCTTAAAATAGCGCCTATAAATGCATCACCAGCCCCAGTTGTATCAACGGTTTGTACCTTATCAGCAGGAGCCTTCACATGATGCTTCTTCGTATATAAAGTAGCCCCAGCAGCGCCATGTGTAATGATGATGATGGCTACATGCTCCCGGAATAATATTTGGACAGCTTCTTGTTCATCTTCTAGTGCAGTTAAAAACAATAGCTCTTCCTCTGAAAGCTTGACAATATGGGCTTTAGGTAAGAAGGCTAAAATGGTTTCACGACACGCAGCTTCATCCTGCCATAAAGGAAGGCGCACATTCGGATCAAAGGATACGAGGCTCCCTGCTCGATGTGCCTGCTCAATAAAGGCAAGATGTGCTTGCTTCATAGGACTCTCCACAAGATTAACAGAGCAAAAGTGAACGATATCTTGCGCTGTTAATAGCTGTGAGGGGAGGTATTCCTGTTTGTACAAGAGATCTGCAGCATGTCGGCGATAAAATTGAAAATCTCGATCGCCATGTTCGTTTAATGAAACAAAGGCAAGACTTGTCTCGGCATCCGTTGTTTGACGAATAAACTGCGTATCTACACCTGCTTGCTGCAACGTTTTAATCAGGAAATCACCAAAGGCATCCTGACCTACTTGTGTGAGAAGAGTTGCCTGTTGACCTAGCTTTGCACAGACAGCGGCTACATTGGCAGGGGCTCCTCCTGCATGTTTAGTAAAATGCTCGATATTGGCAAGGGAGCCGCGTTGCTGTGTCGGTGTAAAGTCAATTAATAATTCCCCAATTGTGAAGAGCTTGCCCATTATGAGACCTCCTGTGGTAGCCGCTTTTTCTTCGGAACATAAATCGTATAAAAAATACCAGCAAATATGAGAAGGATCCCCATCGTTTGCATAAAGCTTGGCATAAAATCAAGCAGTAGCATATCTAGTAAAATGGCGACAACAGGGTCGACGAAAACTAATACGGATACAAGAATGGTAGAAAGACTGCGTATACTATCAAAAAATAAATAGTAAACAAATCCTGTATGAATAAAGCCTGTGCCAAGTATATAAAACCAATTGCTTGTCGTTAATCCATCAAACAGCGAGAAGTCGATAAAAGGAAGTAGTATCACGATTCCAACCGTTGTTTGAATATAGGTTAACGCATAGGAGCTAAGCTTCGTAATGGTTTTGCTTGTTAGCATGGTGAGGGCATAAAATACTGCTGACAGTAATGCCCAGACAAAGCCCGATTGCATAAACTCTGATAACGACACAAAATTATTGAGACCAATGATAAAAATACTACCGATAAAGCAAGTGATTGTTGCTACAAGTGCCTGAATGGTCATTTTTTCCTTCAAAAAAACAGCGCCTAAAATTAACACAAATATAGGGGCTAAATTATAGATGGAAATGGCAATTGAAATGGACATTTCTTCAAAAGCTTTAAATAAAAATACCCAGTTTAACACAATAAAGACACCGCAAATAAGTGTTTGGAGAATTTCTTTCTTATCCCAAACCTCTGTTTTATGTCCACCCGTGATGAGCCACATGCCACCTAGAAAGAGGGTTGCGCAAATGCATCTAACAAAGACAAGCTCTGTAGCGGGAATACCAGTATGAACGGTAAAAAAGCCGATGGAACCAAACAGCGCCATGGAGACTGTTAGTTTAATGATTGCTGAGATGTTCATACGAAACCTTCCTTCTATTTTTTATTAAACTATTAAGTAAGTAATCCATCTATTCACGAGTTTGGCCGTTGCCATGAATAACATATTTTGTTGATGTTAATGCAGGCAAGCCCATTGGCCCACGGGCATGTAGCTTTTGCGTACTAATGCCGATTTCTGCTCCATAGCCAAATTCAAAGCCGTCCGTGAAGCGGGTAGAGGCATTATGATACACTGCTGCTGCATCGACATTGTTTAAAAACGTCTCGGCAGTTAATTGATCTTCTGTAATGATGGCCTCTGAATGATTCGTCCCAAAGTAATGAATATGCTCAATAGCTTCATAGACATTCTCTACCAATTTAACACTTATTTTTAAGTCAAGGTATTCTGTCGCATAATCATCCTCCGTAGCTGGAAGGGCAGCTTCAAAACGCTGACATACTTGGTCATCACCGATGATCGTTACGCCTGCGTTGTGAAGGGACGTTAAAAGCTGGCCACCGTGTTCTTTAAACCAAGCAGGGTGAATGAGTAAGCTTTCTGCTGCATTACAAACAGAAGGACGCTGTGTTTTAGCATTCAGACAGATTTTTTCTGCTTTTATGTAATCCGCCATTTGATCCACGTAAATGTGACAGTTGCCCGCACCTGTTTCGAGTACAGGGACAGTCGCTTCATTGACAACTAAATCAATCAGGGCTTTGCCACCACGAGGAATGAGTACATCTAAGTACTCTTTTAAATGAAATAGTTCTTTAGCTGTTTCGCGGCTGGTATCCTCAATTAATTGCACAGCATCGGTAGGGATGGATGTTTTAGCAAGTGCGCGATGAATACTTGCGACAAGAGCGATATTTGAATACTTAGCGGAGGAGCTTCCGCGCAAAATGACTGCATTGCCCGTTTTCAGAGAAAGTGTCGCTGCATCGACTGTGACATTTGGTCGAGCCTCATAGATCATACCGATGACACCAAGTGGCACGATTCTTTTTTCAATGCGTAGACCGTTGTCTTTATCAATACGTTCAACAATTGTGCCTACTGGATCGTTTAAGGAGATGAGTAAATGAATGGCATCTGTCATTGCCGCTATACGCTCTTCATTGAGCATAATGCGATCCAACGTAGAAGCAGGCATGCCTTGTTGCTCACCCTGTGCCAAATCCTTGGCATTTTCAGCCATGATGTCATGCTGATCGATTAATAGCTGTTCAGCAATTTTTTTCAGTGCTTCATTTTTTTCGCAGGTCGTTTTAATATTTAACACGTAGCTTGCGGCCTTAGCGCGTTGTCCTTTTTCTTGAATTTCATTTGTCATTTGTCATTCCTCCTTAATTTGTTTGAATTTTCAGCCACTTATCTCGGTGAATCACCTCAATAGGGCATTTCGACAATGTATCTGTCCGTTTTCCCATGGCAGAGATAAGCTCTTGGGAGGAGTACAGCACTTCGCCACGTCCTAATAAGTCCTTCTCACTATAGACTTCTACAACATCACCATTGACAAAATCACCCTCAACACGATAGACGCCAGCAGGTAATAGGCTTTTGCCATTGTCCATTAAAGCTTGTTCAGCGCCACTATCTATAAAAATTTTACCAGAAACTTCCGTAAGTGCAATCCACTGTTTATGATTTGTTAACACGGCAAGCTCATCATGCTCCACATACGTGCCATCACCATGTCCTGTTAAAATATCGACGAGCTTCTGTGCACCATGACCTGTTCCAATAAATACCTTCACTCCTGCACGTAGCGCTGTTCGTGCTGCCAGTAGCTTAGAGGCCATGCCACCCGTGCCAACCTTTGACCCTGTACCATCTGCAAAGCTTAACAGCTCATCCGTAATGGCTGTTAACCGATCAATGCGCTCTGCCTCTGGATTTTTATTGGGATTGGCATTATAAAGGCCATTGATATCAGTTAAAATGATGAGCTGATCGGCATGGACAAGCCCACTTACGAGTGCGGACAGCATATCATTATCACCAAAGGTTAACTCACTAATAGACACAGTATCATTTTCATTAATAATCGGTAGCATTGATCGTTCTAATAATTCCTCGAAAGTGGCATAGGCATTTTTATAGCATTCTTTTTTAGAAAAATCCGTGCGTGTCAGTAAAATCTGGGCAGGCATGATATCGTAAATACTAAATAAAGCACTGTACGTTTGAATGAGTAGGCTCTGTCCTACAGCAGCAGCTGCCTGCTTTCCTTTCACCGTCACAGGACGAGCAGGGTAGCCAAGTTGTTTAAAGCCCGCCGCTACGGCACCTGACGAGACAAGTAAAACTTCATGTCCCAGTTTTTTTAATTCGGCAATTGCCTGTACATGGTCCATTAAGCGAACTTTATCGATTTCACCTTTTGCGTTCGTTAAAGAGCTACTGCCAATTTTAACAACGATCCTTTTTCTCTCCATTTCACTACCTCCATCATTACTGAATCAAAAAAAGCCTTCTCATCCTAAAAATTAGGACGAAAAGACTTGCCTTCCGTGGTACCACCTACATTGAATATCATGCGACATTCCACTTTTCTCATAACGCTAGAGACTGCGCCTAGTTTGGCTAGGACGATTCACGAAGTAGGTTTCATCAGTCTTTCTTGTACAATGCCTTGCAGCCGATGGGCATCGCTCTCTTTTCAAGCAGTGGCTAACTACTGATCTTCGTTCGTTTTCTCATCTATTGACTAAAGGATGCACTACTTCTATTAGTCTGTCAAGCTGAATGGATAAATTACTTGAAAGTTTTGATAAATTAAGAAAGGGATGCACTAAAATGATGAAGAGGCAACCTAATCGATTATTTAAACCACCAAATCGCGATGAAAAGGGGAAGCATAGCCAACACAATGACAAAGAAGCTCCAAATGACTTGTTTCCCAGAGGACATATTTTTTGGTTTGATGCTCATTTGTTCATAAAGCTGGTTAATGGCTCGTTGCTCTTTCGCATAAAGCATTGCTTGAAATTCTTCATAATCTTGAATATAGCTAGATGGGGCACGTGGACTGAAGCGTAAATTTCGAATGGAATCCGTAATCTCTTTGTCTGCCATCCAATACGTGATGACAGGAGCTAAACCAGCGTTCTGGGTGGCCTTCACCTCAATGTCATGGGATTTCATTTTATAGTACACCTGTCCATGCTCATCCTCATATTGCGAAACAATATCACTTACTGCCATTATCAATCACCTCTTATGGAAGTTATCTATTTTATCATGAGTTTCTACTATTATAATGGATTAGGGGAGAAAAGTATCGCTTGAACGAGCATAATTTGTGAAACGAAAATTCAAAAAAAGTTTTGGATAAAGTCATAAACTTACATCTAGTGTGAACAACGTCATGTAGTATAATGTAAATAGTTTTTTAAAAGAAGTTGAAGGAAGGGAAAGTTTTGGAAATCTCAACGTTATTTGCGTTTTTAGGGGCTGCGATTATTTTAACCATTATGCCAGGGCCCGATAATTTATTTGTGCTTGCCCAAAGTATTACACAGGATAAAAAAGCGGGTATTGCGACATCACTTGGATTATGCACGGGCCTACTTGTTCATATTAGTGCAGCAGTACTCGGTATTTCTGCGATTATTTATCAATCGACTATTATTTTTTCAATCGTTAAATTTGCAGGAGCAGCGTATTTATTATATTTAGCTTGGCAATCTTTTCGTGCTAAGGGAGACCCGTTTACGTTGCAACAGCAAAATACGCAAGCTTATATTAAATTATATAAAAAAGGAATATTAATGAATATTTTAAATCCTAAAGTATCGTTATTTTTCCTAGCGCTGTTACCACAGTTTGTCAATCCATCGCAAGGACATGTGGCGTTTCAAATGCTTATTTTGGGTATTGTATTTTTAATACAAGCACTTGTATTATTTTCATTGTTTAGTATATTTGCAGGGAAAGTTAGACAAGTCATTATCGGGAAACCTGCGATTGCTAAGCGATTGAATACGGTTCAAGGTATCTTATTTACATTTATTGGAATACAAATTGCTATCAGCAAACAGTAGGGAGGAATGGACATGGCTATTTTACATATTACCTTTAGCTTAGCAACACAGGGTTCTATGAAACTTGCAATTCGTCAACATCGTTTGCAGCGAAATGAATCAGTTCTAAGTGTCCATGACGATCTCTCGATTGGACCTCTTCAAAACTTTGACGAACGTAAAACTTGGTTAGCCACGCATATTTTGGATGAAGATGACCAGCAATTGTACGATGATATGTATGAAAACTGGAAGAAGAAAATCGCCAATTTACCCTGCGATGTGGATGTATGGATTTGGTATAGTCACAACACCCATGAACAAATTGGACTGCGCTATGTAATGAGTGAGTTAATTCATAAATGCAGTATGGTGTATGGCATTGATGCAACAGAGGCAATGAAGAGTATTCAACCCAATATGGACATTCGCCATACAGGAGAACTTTCCTCAGAAATGCTAATGAAGCTCCGCCCTAGTGCCAAACGATTCTCTGTGCAAGAATGTCAGCAACTCGCTAAGGAATGGGCACACATCATAGAACAGCCAGGTACACTACGCCTGTGGAAAAATGAACGATTGCATCATGTAGAGGAAGATGCAATGGATGCCTACATTATCGCCAGTGCAAAAAATTTGCATATACAGCACAATGAAGAGTGGCTAATGCCCACGCATATTTTGGCACAGACATTTGAAACATTTGTCCATTATGTAGGAAATGACTTTGTAGAGTATCGCTTGCTAACGCTCGTTGAACAAGGCGTATTTGCAATGAAAGGCGATACATCGGATATTTTTTCCTATCAGGTTAAATTACTTTAATACATTTAAATGAATGAACAATAAAAAATCAGGCGCACAAAGCCTGATTTTTTATTGTTCCAAATGCATGAAGCTGTTGGTTCAAGTTGGGGTGTACGGCTATTAATTTAATCGTTTTCATGTTGATAGCACTTTTCATATTCAGCTTTCATCAACAAACTTTGACAAGCCAAGCCATTTTCATGATAAATCTCTTTATCAATACTTAATACTATACTTCTATTTGAATTGGTATAATTAGGCTCTTTATTAACAATGGATAATTTTTCTTCGTCTAGCCATTTCATCGAGAATTGACTTTTTGCCTCTGCATAATAGACGATTTTGTTTGTGTGAGCTTTATTATTTGAAATTTCTACCCATACATGAACACCACCACTTGGACCTGCACCACCATATGGTTCATAATAAGCGTGCGCTGTATATTTTCCTGTAGGAGATGACACTGATTCGGGCACCTTTTGCGTATTTTTTTTATCTAAAGTACTAAACGTAAAAAAATATTGGATATACATAAATATTCCCAAAAACAGGACTAAACCTGTCAATAGTACTGTTAGTGTTTTTTTAGGGAAGTTTTTCTGTTTAAAAAAGAAAATCATTAATTTGATAACAAAAATGAACAATACGATCAAGGTAAATAAAAATACAAAGAAACCTAATGTATTAAGTAATAAATTCAAATTATTACCTCCCTAGTATGGTGAAACAGTGCCTTTTAGAAAATAAAGCGAGTAACATGGACATCTAGATGATGTTGTTACTCGCTCTTTCTATTTATTGTCATAAAAATCGAAAACAAATTGTTTAAACTGACGTGCAGATGGTGGTAAATAACGATTTTCTATCCAGGCCATGCCGATAATGCGTTCACATACCATATCCTCAACATGGATTTTAACGATTTTTTTCGGGTTTAAATCCTCATCATCTGGTAGCAAGGAAACGCCAAGCCCCGCACCAACAAATCCAGCGATGGTCGATACTTCGTCACCTTCATAAGAAATTTTAGGCTTTATGCCCGCAGCATTTAATAAGCGATCAGCAGAGCGGCGTAGTGCATAGCCCTTTTTCATTAAGACAAAACTTTCATGCTCCAATTCTTTCATTTTGATGCTTTTACGATCGGCAAGCGGATGGTCAATCGGGACCATTATAAAGAGCTCATCTCGCCATAATTCCTTCCAGCAAACTGGCGGCTCTGTATCAATCGCAGCTAGTAGGCACAGGTCTAACTCACCCGCCAGCAATTGTTTTAGCTGTGAATGGGAGTAGTTTTGTGTGAAATGAAAACGGATATGGGGGTGTTTCTGACGGAAAGCGCGAATCAAGTCCGGTACAATACTCGTTCCAAGTGTATGTAAAAAACCGAGTGATACTTCTCCAAGCTCTGGATTATTCAGCTCCTGTAATTCTAAAACAGCCTTTTCATATTCTTTACGCATTCGCTGTACACGATATAAAAACAGTTCTCCATATCGGTTTAGCATAATCGAGCGCCCTTGTCTGTCGAAAAGCGGTACACCTAATTCTTCCTCCAGCTTTGAAATTGAACGACTAAGTGCTGGCTGTGAAATCGCTAATGCTTCGGCAGCCCGTGTCATATGCTCTAACTTTGCAACGGTTACAAAATATTCTAATTGTTGCCACTCCATTTTTTCACCTCTTTTCTCGTTATTTTTAAGTTATCTGCATTATAACGGGAAACAGACGGGAAGTATAGGGAGCAAAAAAATTTTAAAAGGACGTTGCAATTATTTAGCAGAATGGAAAAGTTAAGTAGCTGAAAGTGTGATAGTACAGCCGTTAAGTTGACATCATTCATGCACAATACACATTGATTTGATAAAAACTATAAATTGTACATTATGAATAAAGGGTGATAAGATAGACACATAAAATACACAATTATCAATTTCCGTGAAGGGGATATCATAAAATGAAGTTAACAAAGCCACAACCTCTAACAATCGAGGGAGGCAATAAAGCCGTACTATTACTGCATGGATTCACAGGTAGCACAAAAGATGTGAAAAAGCTAGGAGAATTTTTATCTCAACGCGGTTATACTGTGCATGCACCTATCTATAGTGGGCATGGTGTAGAACCAGAAGCATTATTAGAAACAAAACCAGAAGACTGGTGGAACGATGTAGTAGAAGGATATAACTTCCTACAAGAGAAAGGCTATGAAGAAATCGCTGTAGTTGGGATTTCACTTGGAGGCGTCTTTTCATTAAAAGTGGCAGAGACATTCCCAGTAAAAGCATGTGTAGCGATGTGTGCACCGATTACACGTGATAATTCAAAAGGCTTATTCACACGTCTGTACCACTATGCTCGTTTATATAAACACTTTGAAAATAAATCAAAAGATCAAATTATTTCAGAATTACATGAATTACGTATTTCACCAAAAGATTCATTGGATGGCGTAACACGTTTAACAACGGAAACACGCGAAGAATTATCAACAATCAAAGCACCAACACTTGTGTTACAAGGTTCATTAGATGATGACCTCTACCAAGAAAGCGCACCTTTTATTTTAAATACGGTAGAAACAGATGACAAAGAAATCATTTGGTATGAAAATTCTGGTCACATTATTACATTAGATAAAGAACGCGATAAAGTGTATGAAGATGTTTACAAATTTTTAGATCATATTGAATGGTCAGTTGCAAACTAAGGAGGGGGCTGTCAGCAGGCAGCTCTTTTTTTGTTGAATCTCTCTGGATAAACGAAAAAACTATTGTAATTATAATAAATGCTTGATAACATGATGAAATTGTAGTGAAAAATCATTCGATTAAAATAATTTGCTATAGTTTAAAACTTCTAAGGAGCACATCAATTATGCAACAAAAAATACCTTTTTCAACTTACGCAGTCATTGGAACAATGTTATTTGGACTGTATTTTGGAGCGGGGAACCTCATTTTTCCTATTCAAATGGGTCAATTTGCTGGGACTAATTTTTGGTTTGGATTAATCGGATTTTTAGTGACTGCTATCGGCTTACCATTCCTCGGAATTTTGGCGATTGGCTTATCAGGTAGTAATGGTTTACGAGATCTAGCCAATCGTGTTCATCCTCTATTTGGCATCATCTTTTCATTGGCATTGTACTTAACAATCGGTCCATTCTTTGCTATCCCACGGACAGCAACTGTACCTTTTGTAGTAGGCTTTGAGCCATATATTCAAGCACAGCATGCAACGCTACTACTAGCTGTATTTAGCTTTGTATTTTTCGCGATTGTCTACTATTTCTCTTTAAATCCAGCGAAAATAATGGATTATATCGGCAAATATTTAACGCCTGCATTTTTAGTTGTATTATTTATTTTAATTATTACAAGCATCACGAAGCCAATGGGCGATTTCCAGCAGCCTATCGGTGATTATAGGGATGCAGCCTTTATGACAGGTTTTAAAGAGGGCTATAATACGATGGACGCCCTAGCATCACTGGCCTTCGGGATTGTTGTCATTCATGCCATTAAAAGTGCAGGGATTACAGATCGCAGAGAAATTGCCAAGGCTACATGGACATCAGGTATTTTTGCGATGGCTTTAATGACGCTGATTTATGGTCTCATTACGTATATGGGCGCTTCTAGTATTAATGCTGTCGGGACTTTTGATAATGGTGGTTTAATCTTTGCCGCAGTGGCCGATCATTATTTCGGCTCATTTGGAGCTATTTTATTAGCGGTCATCATCGTACTGGCTTGTTTAAAGACAAGTATCGGTTTAATTACGTCTTGTAGTGAATTTTTCCACGAAGTATTTCCAAAAATCAGCTATAAATGGTTTGTGTTCCTATTGTGTGCAGTATCCTTTATGATTGCAAACTTTGGCTTAAACAATATCATCCAATTTGCGATCCCTGTTTTAATGTTCTTATATCCATTAGCAATCGTCTTAATTTTGCTTGCTCTAAGTTCAGCCTTCTTTAGGAATAAGCAAACAGTGTATGCCATTGCGATGATTTTTACATTTTTCATTAGCCTAATTGATGGCTATAAAGCCTTGGTTGAAAGTGTGCCAGGCGCGAAGTTAGGTGTTTTAGACGCTGTAGAGAAGTACTATTCCACAATGCTGCCTTTTTATGATGTCGGCTTAGGATGGATATTACCTGCACTAATTGGTGCGGTAATTGGAAGCCTGATGCCTTCTCGAAAAGTTATCTAATGAATAAACACGCACAGAAAATGTCTCTGTGCGTGTTTTTTAATGGATTAGTAAGCTGTCCAGCCACCATCCACGGCAATCACTTGTCCATTCACAAAGCTTGCTTCGTCTGAGCCTAGGAAAATAGCTAATTGAGCGATTTCTTCTGGCTGACCAGCACGCGGATTAATGGATAGACCAAGTGCTTGGCGTGCAGCACCCGTTTGACTCATATTTGTCATAGAAGAGGCGATATTGGTCATCACTGCTCCTGGCGCAATACCATTACAGCGAATATTTTTATCCGCATACATAAACGCAGTATTTTTTGTTAAACCAACAACTGCATGTTTGGAAGCTGTATAAGCCGCTCCTGCACGTGCCCCATATAAGCCACCAGCAGAAATATTATTGACAAAGACACCGTGTCCTTGTGCAAGGAAAATTTCTGTTGCCATACGCATAGAACGCATAACGGCTGTTGTATTCACTGCAAATACTTTTTCCCATCGTTCATCAGAAATTTCCCCAACTGGCTCCATACCATCCATAATACCCGCGTTGTTGACTAAAATATCTAATTGACCATAATTCGTTTTCGTTTCATCAAATAAACGTTGTAAGTCTTCTGTTGATGCGACATTTGTTTGAATGGCAAATGCTGTCCCTCCAGCCGCTTGAATACCATCCACAACCGCTTGAGCACCCTCTAAATTTAAGTCTGAAACGACAACCTTAGCGCCTTCTTTTGCATAGCCTTCTGCAATAGCTTTCCCCATACCTGAAGCTGCACCTGTCACAATGGCTACTTTACCTTCTAATCTCATCTCAAAGACCTCCTCATGGTAATTTCATTAGTTATTGAACATCTGTTCATTAAAATCATATAATAAAGTTGAAAGCGATTTCAATATGCAAAAAAACGGGAAGTGTTGAGTAATCAACACCTTTGGACAAACTGTTTAATAAGGAGCTGAAAAAATTGCGTACAACGGATTTACGAATTATTAAAACGAAGCAAGCTCTCCACGATGCCTTATTGACCTTGCTTAGCCAAAAACCTTTGGAGCAAATATCCATTGCAGAAATTTGTAGAGAAGCAAAGGTCAATCGGGGCACATTCTATTTACACTACGAGCAAAAAGAGGGGCTCTTTGAAGAATACTTTCAGGAAATTATGGAGGATTTATATCAATCCTATGAAGAACCCTATCGAGCCGTGACCACCCTGGACACCAATCAATTAGATCCCAATACAATCCGTATTTTTCATCATATTGAACGCTTTAAAATGTTTTACCGTATTGTCTTTTCTAAAAATGTTCCGCTGACCTACTATTACATGCTCTTTGATGGCATTTATTCCTTGCTAAAACGAGATATTACCACACATCGCATACATCAAATGGAGGATCATATTTCGATTGACTATTATAGCGCCTATCAAGCAAACGCCATCATCGGTCTCATCATCCAATGGTATCGTGGCGATTTCAGCGATAGTGTGACCATGTTAAATCAGCAGCTAGCAGCTATTTTGAAGAATGTGAGAAGTGGTGGATAGCACGCTTGAAGTGAAGGATAGGGTAAGAAGCGGTGGATAGAAAGATCGATTTGAAGGATAGAATAGGAAAAGTAGCGGATAGAACGCTTGAAGTGAAGGATAGAGTAAGAAGTAGTGGTTAGAACGCTCAAATTGAAGGATAGAACAGGAAAAGTAGCGGATAGCCCGCTTGAAGTGAAGGATAGAGTAAGAAGTAGTGGTTAGAACGCCAGAATTGAAGGATAGAACAGAGAAAGTAGAGGATAGAACGTTTGAAGTGAAGGATAGAACAGGAAAAGTAGCGGATAGCCCGCTTGAAGTGAAGGATAGAGTAAGAAGCAGTGGTTAGAACGCTCGATTTGAAGGATAAAACAGGAAAAGTAGCGGATAGCCCGCTTGAAGTGAAGGATAGAGTAAGAAGTAGTAGTTAGAAAGCACAATTTGAAGGATAGAGTAAGAAGTAGTGGATAGAAAGCTCGATTTGAAGGATAGAACAGGAAAAGTAGAGGATAGCACGCTTGAAGTGAAGGATAGAGTGAGAAGTAGTGGTTAGAACGCCAGAATTGAAGGATAGAACAGGAAAAGTAGCGGATAGAACGCGCAAATTGAAGGATAAAACTGAAAAAGTAGCGGATAACCCACCCAAAGAGAAGGTCTACATCAACTTGTAGACCTTCTCTTTTCTATCAAATTATCGAACGGGGGCAGGCTTGAATGTGACGATCAACGTAGCGATGGCTAGTGTCACGAAGATGATGATGCATAAGGAGCTACTGTTTTGCAGGAGATTATCGGTACTACCACCAAAGATAATTGTGTAGTAGCCATCTGCTCCATAAGTGGCTGGTAGCATGGCAGCGACTTGCTTGTAACCTTCAGATAGCATGGTTTTTGGTACAAGGACGCCTGATGTTACTAATTGGAGTGAAAGGGCACAAATATTAAATACCATCCCTAAATTCCCAAAGGCGATGACAAATACTTGGGCCAAGCTAAGGAAAGCGAGATACATCACAGCTTGAAAGAAATATATCGACAGCAGGCTTTCTTGACTAGCGATATCAAAAAGGTGCATCAGCCCAATTGTTAGTAATGGCAATGTAAAGGCTACGCCCACATTGAGTAGCTGTCGTGCGAGGAATAATTGCCATTTTGATAGGCTTTCTTGAACGAGCTGTGCTGCTTGCTGGTGTTGCATAATCATGACCATCGCGCCCACGAAGGAGGAGATGATGACCATAAGTGGCACAAAGTTTGCGGCAAATCCTTTCACATCATTGGTTTTAACAATGGTTCCGTCGACGGCATGGTCTTTGACATTCATTACAGTCGTTTTGACAGAAGTGGTAATTTGTTGCTCGAAGGGAAGCTGAGCAAATTGTTGAGCAAAGGCCTCAACTGCTTGATTTTGTTGCATTGGATAAAGGGCTTGATTGATCTCATCTGTTAATTGCTTTGCTACGCCCTCCATCATATTTTTCGCTACACTTGCATTGGCTTGATTAATCGCATAAATAATTTCTGCCTCTTTCCCTGCTTGTATTTGATTTGTAAAATCAGTGGGAATTTGCATAATCATATTAATTTGACGTTCGTTTAATGCACTCTCTGCTTCCTTCATTGATGAATAGTCCTCCATTGAAAAGGGGATGGAGCCTTTGATGTTCTGTGCTACCTGTTGCCCCATCGCGGTATCTTCCACAACAAGGCCAATGCTTAACTGTTCCGCTCTTTCATTGACACTATCATAGGCAGTCATCCAAATCGTAAAGAAGATTAATTGAAAGGCAATGGTTGCAATAATGCCGATATAGGTTTCACGAACTCGCAATAATGCTTGTAAACCTGTCATATTTTATTCCTCCTAATTAAGTAAGTACTTACTTGCATTGATTAGAAAAATTTTTTCTAGGAAACGAGTCCCCTAGAAAAAATAGCAACACTAGTTTGCAAAAGTTCTTCAGTTGGTAGGTCAGACACGATTGTTCCAAGTTGAGCACGTGACATAAAATGACCAAAGTTCAAAGCAATTAGCGATAACGCTGCTGCTTCAAAATCAACTTCTCTTATTTTTCCTTGCTGATGCATCTCTTGAAAGTAGTGAATAAGCTCCTTTTTGATGAGGAGTGGGAGATTGGCGATTTCCTCACTAATTTCAGGAAACTGAATGGATTCCTTAAAGCCAATCATGACAAAATCTTTAATTGACATTAAAAAATGAAAATGCTTCAATGAGAAACTTAATAAATCCTTTTCTAATTCCCACGTTACATTTTGAGTGATCTCCTGCTGTAGAAGAGGATAATAAGAAAATTGCTCAATGATGGCTTTTAATAAACCACGTTTGTTGCCAAAATGACGGAAAAGAGTGACCTCATTGACACCTGCTAATTCTGCAATGGTTTTGGTAGTTGCAGCTGTATAGCCTTTTTCACTAATCAATTGTAGAGCAGCTTCGATAATTCGTTGTGCAGTTCCTTTCGTTGTCAAAAATATACTTCCTTCCATGCAAGTAATTACTTACATCTTAGCATAGTGTAAGATGAACTGCAACATCACAAATGAGCGTTGACAATTATATCGACTGCTGATATATTTTAAATGTATCGACTGACGATATATTGATAGGCGATATAGAGGAGGATTTGAATGACACAGGAGCATCCGCCATTAACAGAAGGCGTTTATTATATTTTATTAGCATTATATGAGGCGAGGCATGGCTATGGCATTATGCAATTGGTGGAGGAAATGAGCAATGGGCGAGTGCGTTTAGGGGCAGGTACCATATATGGCGCAATTAAAACATTGCTGGAACGAGGCTGGATAGAGGCGCTCGATGAGGATGGCAGAAAGAAAGAATATATGATTACCGAAACTGGAAAAACAATGGTTGAATATGAAATTTTGAGATTAAGGGAACTTTTTGACAATGGTATCCGTATAACGAGAGGAGTTGAATAATATGCATAAATATCGATTGATGATTAATCCCTATGCAATAGAGAAGTGGGTCAATGACATGGCTTGTCAGGGCTGGCATTTGAAAAAATTCACATGGATTCGCTTTACGTTTGAACGTGGAGAACCAAATAGCTATATTTATCGCCATGATGAATTAGAGCGGTTCGGTACGCATTATGAAGAGGATTATCTCGAATTTCTCAAATCCTCTGGCATTGAGCAAGTAGATCGTTCTGGCAATTTTGTGTTTTTTAGAAAGGCAGCACAGGAAGGTCCATTTGAGCTGTATACAGATAAAAAAACGAAGATTGGTAACCTGTCAAAAAAGATGATGATCCTGCTTTCTCTTATTCTTCTTAATTTGTTCATTGGTCTCATCGGTTTAATTGGTGATTTTTCGGAGCAAACAACAGACTGGGTTGGTTTCGCGTTAAATACGCTGAATCTTGTGGTTGTTGTATTATTCGCCCTCCCATTCTATAAGCTTATGCGTATACGTAATCGATTAAAGAGAGAATTAAATGTATTTTCGGATTAACGAAGCGTCTATTATTTTCCGGGAAATCAGAAAATAATGAAAAAGGAAGCGTAACTTTATAGTTGGGGTGATGCAAATGAAAAAAAGAGTGTATCGTTTTTTTATGGATTTCGAAAAGGAAGAACGATGGGTCAATGACATGGCAGATCGGGGGTGGAATCTGAAAAAAACAGTCGTAGGTTACTTTGTTTTTGAACAAGGCACACCAGGACAATATATTTATCGAAATGAATTTGTTAATAGAAAATCGAAGGATTATTTTGAGTTTCTAGACGCTATGAATATCGAATGTGTGTCCAAGTTCGGTGGATGGGCCTATTATCGAAAACCAAAATCAGAGGGCCCTTTTGAGATATTTACGGATGCTTCCTCGAAAATTAACTATATCAAATCAATGAATCGCATTTTTATCACAGTGTTACTGTTAAATTTAATCATGGGTATTTATAATCTATCGCTAGGTTTACGAGAATCTGCTGTAGGACCTATAAACACGAGTGTAGGGTGCATGAATTTGATCGTAGCCTTACTGCTATTCATTCCTATAGTAAAAAATGAAAATCGTAAAAAAGGCTTGAAACAAGACTTACATATATTTGAAGGATAAGGAGGATGACAACATGACGTTACAGTTACAGCATGTTACAAAGAAGTACAAGGATTTTACAGCTGTGGATGATTTAAATTTTACCATTGAAAAGGGTGAAATTTTCGGTCTAATTGGTCAAAACGGTGCAGGGAAAACGACGACATTCCGAATGATTTTAGATTTACAGGAGACGACGGCGGGGACGATTACTTGGGATGGCCAGCCAGTCAATGCCATTAACCGAGATGTCCTTGGTTATTTACCTGAGGAGCGTGGTATTTTCCCGACGATGAAGGTGGAGGAGCAGCTTTACTTTTTTGGCGAGCTACGTGGCATGAAACGAGCAGAGCTGAAAAAGGAAATTGATTTTTGGATTCAACGATTTGAATTAGAAGAAAAACGCAAGGATAAGGCAGAAACACTGTCAAAGGGGAATCAGCAAAAGGTACAGCTGATTGCAAGCTTCATCCATAAACCAGCGTTTTTAATTTTAGATGAACCATTCAGTGGGCTAGATCCAGTCAATAAAGATTTACTAAAGGATGCGATTCTACTATTGAAAAAGCAGGGCACGACCATTTTGTTCTCCAGTCACCAAATGGACAATGTCGAGGAGCTTTGTGATCATTTGTGCTTATTAAAACGAGGTATTTCTTTATTTTCTGGAAGCTTACTAGATTTAAAGAAACAATATGGTAAAACAAAGCTTGCTGTTCGTACGGATTGGTCGACGACACAGTTATTGGCACTAGAGGGTGTTAAGGATGTGCGCGTAGAGAAGGAGCAAACGGTGCTTACATTAGCAGACGAAAGCTTTGCCCAAAGTATTTTTGAGCAACTGTCCAATGGGAAGTATATTGAAAAATTCAGTTTAGATTATTTATCGTTAGATGAAATCTTTAAAGATAAGGTAGGTGGCCATGTTGTCGAAGTTTAGTTTACTAATGAAGCAATTATACAAAGCTAAAATTAAATCAAAATCCTTTATTTTAATGACATGTTTATATGTCCTTGTCATGTCTGTGGCTGTCTTCTGGTCAGAAATTAAGGAGCTATTCACAGGCGATGATGAAGCACAGCAAATCGCGATTATCAATGAAACCTCTGCCGATTTAAGTGGTATTTTTGTCTCGAATGGAGACATGGCCTTTATTCAGGATGAAAAAGATGTTTCGGCCCTTGAAAAAAGAGTGAAGGACGGCAAGCTCGATGCTATTGTGACGATTAACGATCAAAATGGTCAGTTACATGCGGAAATTGCTACGTTCACACCATTAAAATTGAATGATCAATCTACATTGTCATCCTTATTACAGTATGCAGGTCAGCATTATGCTGTACAGCAACTATCGTTATCGTCTGAGCAAGCAGCACAAATTATGGCGGCTCAAACAACGATTTCAACGAAAAACTTAAATGAGGAATCAGCAGGTGGAAAAAGTGAGGAAGAAAAGCAATCAGGGCTAGTGGTTTCCTATGCGGTTGGGATTTTAATCTATTTCTTTATTTCTACATTCCTATCGATGATTACAACTGAAATTGCCTCTGAAAAAGGCTCACGAGCAATGGAAATGCTTTTAGTAAGTGTCAAACCAGCGACACATTTTAAAGCAAAAATTGCAGGGGTTTTATTGCTCGCTTTAACACAGATGGGCATTATTGCAGTAGTGTTCCTTATCTATGCGAAGTTTATCAAAGGCGGAATGGTTTGGGATGCGGCTGCTAGTATTGTCAAGGAATTGTCTGTTGGCTATGTCATCTATGCCATCGTATTCCTACTGTTAACGGTTATCTTGTATCTCATCATTGGCGCATTATTTGGCTCTTTAGTTTCGAAAGTAGAGGAAGCGGGTCAAGTATTAATGCCTGCTATGATTATTACAATGATTGGCTTCTATGTTATGCTGACAGGTATGGGTAATCCAGATACAATTATCATTAAAATATTCTCTTATATCCCACTAACTTCTGGTATGATCATGCCAATGCGTATTGGCGCTACAGATATCGGTGGCATTGTACCGTTACTTTCATTAGGAATTTTAGTCGCGACGATTATTGTCGTATACCTATTTAGTTTATCGTTCTATAAACGTAGTGTATTGACATATAGCTCTGGCGGCGTCATTCAAAAAATTAAAACGGTATTAAAGGTAACAACATAACACTAGGGCAGCTACATCATGATGTAGCTGCTTTTTTGGTCACAAGAAGCCACAGTTAGCAAACAATGTAAAGGAATTTACGGAATTAGTCGAATTTTGCATAGAAAGAAGCTATAATTTAACAAAGGGGTGAGACCATGTTAGCTAAATCAGAGGTGGAAGCGCTCCTTGCCCTCCCGCCAAATCAACGTATAGCAACACCTGAGGAAAAAGCGCAGTTCTTTCAAAAACTTCAGCAGCTTTGTCCCATGAATAATGAAATAGAAGAAATTCTCCACCATCGTACTGAGATGGACATTTTTGTTGATAATACTCACCCTAACCAATACAGCTTGCAATATAAGCTTCACCAGAATGGCTATCGTATAGCAGACTCATATTTTTTCATACTATAGAAAATGAAACTTTTTTACATGGTAATCGTAAGTATTTAGTAGAGATAAATTGCAGGGGGTAAAACGTATGTCTGAATTCAACAATGATCTTTTAAAATCCAAGGACCCATTCGCTTCAGAAAATCCTTTATTACAGCCAAATCCACTTTTACAGCAGGCGCCTGAGCAAAAGCCGGTACTTGTATCTGAGCAGGAGCTATCACAAATCGCTCAAAATCAGCTGATGTTAAAGCAAGATCCAGAGGTTCATACACTTGCACAAAAAATTGATGTCAAAGATCAAATTGCCATGCTAGAGCTTGGTAAAGAAACAGCAAGTGGCATTTCTACCTTTTCAGATAAAATGCTCGCAACGATGAAAGCTAGTAAGCTGGAAGAATCGAGTGTGCTATTAAATAACCTGAATAAAATTATGGATAAATTCGATCCACAGGATTTTGCGGAAGAGAAAAAGGGCGGTTTCATCTCCAAGCTCTTTAACAAAGGAAAAGAGCAATTGGAAAGGTTCTTATCTAAGTATGACAGCATGAATAAAGAAGTGGATGTCATTTACCGTGAAATCCAAAAATACGAAGGGGAAATGAAGCGTAATACCATTGACCTTGAAAATCTGTATGATCAGAACTTAAATTACTTCCAATCATTAAGTAAATTTGTTGCTGCGATTGAAGTAAAAACAGAAGAGGTTCGCGCATCATTACCTGCACTTGAGCAAAAAGCACAAACAGGTGATCAACTGGCAGCCATGGAATATGAAACAATGCTTCGCGCTGTGGAATTATTAGAGCAACGTCGCTATGATTTGGAAATGGCACAACAAGTATCCTTCCAATCAGCACCACAAATTCGCTTAATGCAGCAAGGGAACAATCATTTGATTGCCAAGATTAATTCTGCCTTTGTCACAACGATTCCGATCTTTAAGCAAGGGCTGATCCACGCAGTCACATTGAAGCGTCAAAAGCTGATTTCGGATTCTATGGTGGAACTGGACCGCCGTACGAACGAAATGCTTGTCCGTAATGCTGAAAATATTAGTAAGAACAGTGTGAATATCGCACGTCAAGCTGGTAGCCCAAGCATTAAAATCGAAACGATTGAAACAACGTGGCAAACAATTATGGCTGGTATTCAAGAAACGAAGCAAATTCAAGCAGAAACAGCAAGAAACCGTGAAGAAGGTCGTAAACGTATTGAACGTTTGCAGTTGGAATATGAAAAACTGAAAAAAATGTAAGGCCCAAGCTTCTTGCAGCTATTGTTGCAAGAGGCTTTTTATATGGAATGTGTAGTCAGGTAGAGAGGCTCTTTCCAAGGGTTTGCCATAATATTCGCTAAGATGGAAATGTTCTTTGACAAAAAGCAAAATAGTGATTATGATAAAGTTAAATGAGAATGATTATCAAATGAAAAAGGAAGCGGAAAGATGCGAAACAAAGCAATTCGATATCATGTATTTTTTCGTGGAGGAGAGAAAAATAAATGGCGAATAAAATAAAGCCCTCTACATTATCGTATGAGCCTTTTAAAGACGGAACGCTTGCTCTATACACGACAGATAGCTTAATGATTGTGCCGCAAAGCCGCTATTTAGAGCTGCTGCATACGGAAGAGCTATATAATGCGATGAATAGAGATTTAGATAACAAGCAAAATGGGTTAGAACGAGAACGAAAAATGCTAAAAATGCAAAATGCACAGCTAACAGAAGAACTGCAAAAGTTCAAGCAGCAAAATACGGTTTTACAGAAAAAGGTAACAGAATATAATTGTGTGGTGGAGGAAATGAAGGTGCTCCGCCAACAAAATACGGATCTTCTCATTGAACTAAGTAAATATACAGCGATGTCAAGAGAGTCACTGACGGGGCCTTTGAAGTCGATGATTCGAGATATGCGTGAGCAAGGGGTTGGGATTAAAGAAATCCATATTCGCATCAAGCGCCAAATCAATCCCGAGATTAGCTATAGTACTGTACGCAAGTATATTTCTGAGCTAGAGTCGGAACAGAAAGGTTAACAGCTTTTAAAGGGTACTAGAAATTTGGCATTTACAGCAGCCACTCAAAGTCCTATAATGAGTCTATTCTTTAACTAGTTTAAGATTATAGGAAATCGTTTATCGATTTCAATCAGAGTAGGAGCGTTAGTGTCCATGTCAAATGAGAAAAAAGGGGTTTTGGCTGCCTTTTTTGCCTATGCCTTTTGGGGAGCATTCCCTCTATATTGGAAACTACTTGAGCATGTACCAAGTATGGAGATTTTATTATCCCGTGTCATTTGGTCCTTTGTCTTTACGGTACTTGCAGTTATCGTATTTCGAATGCGTCAGGATCTCGTAGCAGATCTAAAATATTTATGGTCACATCAAAAGCAGTTCTGGCAGCTTGCAGGTGCGTCCTTTGTCATTTCAATGAACTGGTATTTGTATATTTGGGCAGTGACACATAATCATCTCATTGAAACGAGCTTAGGTTATTATATTAATCCGCTCTTGTCTGTTATTTTTGGGGTAATTTTCTTTAAAGAATCGCTCAGTCGTGCACAATGGGTAGCGACAGGAATTGCATTTATTGCGGTGATTATTTTAACAATCAATTACGGCTCAGTACCTTGGGTAGCTTTATTGATTGCGCTATCTTTCGCTATTTATGGTGTGCTGAAAAAGAAAATTACACTGGATGCTACAAGAGGGTTAGCCATTGAAACGTTATTGATTTTACCCTTTGCATTAGGCTATTATGTGTATCTGTTTACTACCCATCAAGCCTTGTTTTTACATGTCGATGTTAAAACAGATATCTTAATGATCTTCAGTGGTTTAGTAACAGCTGTCCCGCTTATTTTATTTGCGAAGGGGGCACAAAATATTCCTTTATATTTACTAGGGTTTATCCAATATGTGTCGCCAACCATTGTCTTGATTTTAGGTATCGTGTTATACAAAGAGCCATTTAGTCAAGTTGAGCTCCTTGCATTCAGCATTATTTGGGCGGCATTACTCTTATTCTCTGGTTCCAAAATTATCGAGACAAGAAAAGCCCATCATAAATCAGTTTCGTAAAAGACTTGTAGATTTTTCTACAGGTCTTTCTTATGTAATTTTTACCTCTTTGTTTAGTATGATTTGCATGCTACTCTAATGGAGATATGAATAAAGAGGTGTAATAAGTTGGAACATATTTTACTAGCCATTTTTGGGCTGGCTTTTATAGCCTTTGGGATGAGACATAATGCGAGCGTACATAAAGATGAGGGATTGGGCTCTAGCGGCTCTTTCATTTGGGATTTATTTACCCTAGTATTTGATAGAATGCCCTATTGGTACACAAAAATGTTTTATTTTTTTATTGGATTGGGCTGTTGGATTGCCTGCTATTTTGTTTAATCGTCTCCGATAGATCGATAAAATTCATCCACTAATATGGTGAAAAATATAGGTAGCTTGTTGAATTGTCTGGTTGAGATGGAGTGACTGTTTGAAAACCATCAAAATTGCTAGAGCGAATGGTAGAACGAATACGATGGCCGCAGGATTTTTCAGCTCATGCTTTTGCTTTCTAAAGAAGAGCCAACAAATAATGGCAGCAATTAAGACGATGATGAGAATAATGAGGCTAACAATGAGTGTAGAGTGCAACTCATTCACGGCTTCTCTATATTGTGCTAATAACCCCGCATTGTCTTGACTCTCCACAATGACTTTTTGGCTGTCTTTATGGGCAATATCCCACTTAAAGTGATCATTCTCCTGTAAGACTACATAATGAAAGCCCATTGCATTTCTTTCACCAATCACAGTGGCAGAGGCAGAGGCTGTAGGAATTATTAAAATAAAGAAGAAAAGAAAGGTGAATAGGTAATGGATAATTCTTTGTTGCATTTAAGTACTCCCTCCAAATAAAGTCTTATTGATAGATTCGACAAAAATAGGAGAAAACCTTTTGAAGCATTGGCACCTTTACTTTCAAACCGGCATATAGTAAAATGTCAATAATTAGATAACAATGATCAATTAATGAGAGGTGCTTTTTTGTGAGTGCGGTAGGTTCTAACTAGGTAAAAATTGAATGAAATAGTGGCGATGACGACAGCCGGGGATATATGTTATGGACACCCCTTATTTTGTCATGGACCTATTTCAATAACCTATGTAGATACCTACAATACTTTATCAAGCGTGGCATACAGGATAGAAACTTCAATTAGATGAAGTTTTATTTGTGATGCCGGGAAAATGCGCCTTTTAAAGATAGAGCTGTGGGGATTCCTCACAGCTTTTTTTATGTTGTTTAAACCATCATTGCTATCTAATATTGGGTAGGTATCTTCATGTATGATAAAACATTACAATGAGGAGCATAACAAATGAATAAAACTACGCTTGAAAAATTACAATATCATGAATTAAAGGACATCGTTAAATCCTACTGTGTCAGCGGGTTAGGAAAACAACTTTTAGATAAATTAATGCCAAGCTCAAACTTAGCAGTGGTAAAAAATCGATTGAATGAAACAACAGAAGCTCGTGCCATTTTGGATGCAGAGGGGCATGTTCCGTTTTTAGGGGTATCGAATATTGAGCATATCATGACGAAGCTTGAAAAGGGGATGATTCTTGACCCCAGTGAGCTAGTGAGTATCTCCGATTTTTTACGAGGCTGTCGCAACATCAAAAAATTTATGTTAGATAAGGAATTTTTTGCGCCCGTTCTTTCTTCTTACGCTCATTCTATGGCTGAATTGAAGAGCGTGGAGGAGGAGATTAATTTTGCGATCAAAGCCAATCGTGTAGATTCGGCTGCTAGTCGTGAATTAAAGCGTATTCGTCATCATATGGAAACGACAGAGGAAAAATTGAAAGAGCGCTTAACGAAATTTTTGAATAACAGTGCCAATAAACCGTATATTCAGGAATTCTTTATCAGTCAAAAGGATGATCGCTATACGATTCCGATTAAGGCAACTTATAAAAATCATGTACAGGGAACAGTAGTGGAAATATCCTCAAAAGGGGCAACCGTTTTTATGGAGCCGAGTGTGGTGGCTAAATTAAATGTAGAATTGGCTACCTTAAAGGCTGAGGAAGCGGTGGAGGAATATCAGATTTTAGCAACTTTATCAGGGCTATTAATGGAACATCTGCATGCTATCACGATTAACATGGAGTTAATCAGCCAATATGATATGGTCTTTGCGAAAGCGAAGTTTAGTAGACAAATTGGTGGTAGGGAACCGCGTATAAATGATTACGGTTATATTCAACTGATCAATGGCAAGCATCCATTATTACCAGGAAATGCGGTGCCCCTTCAATTTTCCATTGCGAAAGACTACCGTAGCTTAATTATTACAGGGCCAAACGCTGGTGGCAAAACGGTCGTGTTGAAAACCATTGGCCTTTTAACATTAGCTATGATGTCGGGCTTCCATATTGTAGCGGACGAAGGAACGGAAATGGCGGTATTTGATCATATCTTTGTTGATATTGGCGACAATCAAAGTATAGAAAATGCACTAAGTACGTTTTCATCGCATATGAAAAATCTTTCCGATATTATGAGAGCCGCTAATAATCATACGCTATTGCTGTTTGATGAAATTGGCAGTGGAACAGAGCCAAATGAAGGAGCCGCACTGGCCATTGCGATATTAGAGGAATTTTATCAAATGGGCTGCATTACTGTTGCGACTACACATTATGGTGAAATTAAACGATTTTCTGAGATGCATCCTGATTTTATGAATGCGGCAATGCGCTTCCATCCTGAAACATTAGAGCCTTTGTATCAATTACTCATCGGCACGTCTGGAGAAAGCAATGCGTTATGGATTTCCAAGAAAATGAATGTCCGCGAAGCTGTTTTACAAAGAGCAAAGGATTATATAAATGACAAGGAATATCAGCTGACGCTCGTTCAGGACAGTAAAATTAGAAAGCCTAAAGAAGAGAAAAAAAGCATGGCAGCGGCATATGCATTTGCAAAAGGGGATCGTGTTAAATTATTGGACTATGATGATGTGGGACTGGTGTACGAAGAAATGAACCCGTACAATAAAGTCAGCGTATTCTATCAGGGACAAATACTAGAGGTGAATGTGAAGAGACTTACCCTAGACTTACCCGCAACGGAGCTATACCCTGAAGGATATGATCTAGAGACTTTATTTGTAGACTATCAAGAACGTAAGCTTCAGCATGATATCGAACGGGGATCGAAAAAGGCTTTACGTAAGATCCATAAACAAATAAAGAACGATCGTCAGCAGTAAAAACAAGGGATTGCACAGCCTCGTGCAATCCCTTTACGCATTAAGTTATGGAATTAATTTGTGCCTTAATTGTTCGATAGACTTCCTCAATTTTTCGTTTATAGGGTAAATCCACTAAATCCAGTGAATCTGTGTAGGCCATTTTCGCAATTTCATAGGCTGTTGTGAGCTCCCCAAAATGTGCATAGCAAAGGGCTTTATAGGAAAAGCATTCATGTACGCTCAAGATATCATAGGGATGACTAATAAAGATCGGTATTTTTGTATAGTGATCAAAGGCGGCCTTTGCCTCCTCATAACGACCAAGTAAATATAAAGATTTTCCTTTTTCAAAATAAATATAGTTGGGATCTAGCTTGTCAAATTCCTTATGTTTAAGTTGATTAAAACGCTCTACTTCTATAAGTGCCTGCTCATAATGATGAACGTAATTATTGTAATAATGTGCTCGTATGACAAAAATTAACGCATCAACCTCATCCCGCCCAGCAAAAGCACGGTATTGATCAAGCTTCATCAGCATATACTCAACCTGCTCAAAGTCATGGTCAACCATGGCACAATAAGCGCCAATTCGATACATATCATCGATTTGATAGAACAGTTGATTTTTATGGGCATTGATAATCGTCTCGTTAATTAACTTTTTTCCTTCCTCATGTTTACCGATAGCAAGCTGTAGCGTGGCTGTGTAATAGGCCATTAATAAGGTGTCACGCGAATCAAGCTGATAGTCTTCCTGTTCAATGATTTCCTTTGCTTGTAACATATAGGAGAAGGCTAATTCATATTGACGCTTTTCCGCTATAATAGCCATTTGTAGGACAAATGTTTTAAACCAATGGCTAAGTAAATTAATTTCTTTAAAAATAGTGCGTGCCTGCAAAAGCGGGGCTTCCCATGTCGATAATCCTGCTTCATATTGGGCATCTGCATAAATATATAATAAGCGACCTGCTTCATAGCTTTGAGGTAGGCCCTCCACAGACGGCTTAATCAAATCGACAATTTCTTGATGATGGTCTGTATCACCACGTTTTACTTCTGCAAATAAAATTTCCACCTGCTCTAATAGCTGGCGAATGGAGGATGGGGTTACTTCTTCCAGTAATTCACTAGCTTTTACACCTAAACGTTCAGCAATATAGTCAAGGCTTTCCATGGAAGGCTTGGCCTTATCATTTTCTATTTGGCTTAACATTCCTTTAGTTAGACGATCACCGGCAAGTGCCTCTAATGTTAATTTTTGTTCTTTCCTTAATTTGCGAATTCGTGTGCCTAAAGAGTCCACTGCCTCGCCTCCTTTTGTTTAATTATATTAAACTTTTGCTTGCGTGAAAAGGGGGAACTATGGTATATTTTGTTTAACCTAATTAAACTTTTTAATTTAGTTAAAAAAACGGAGGGGTTTAGATGAATGAAGCGGAAAAGTTAAAAAAGGCGACCTATCATTTATGGACGTTCACAGCGAGTAAAATGATTGCCATGTTGGGTGCAAATGTGATGGCATTCGGTTTTAGCCTATATATTTTAGCGATGACTGGGTCGGCGATGAGCTTTGCGACGAATATGATTTGTTCCGTATTACCACGCGCACTTGTGGCACCCTTAGCAGGCTATGTCGCAGATAATTTCTCAAAAAAACGCACGATATTAATAGCGCAGGCAGGCACCATTTTGACAGTAGGAGGATTATTGCTTTATACAGAAACAGTAGGAATGTCCGTTTATGCTATATACATAGCTACTGTTTTTAATACTATTTGCTCAGCCTTTTCGGGTGTAACGTTTTCATCTGCTATTGCCACACTTGTTAATCCAGAACGATTACAGCGTGCGATGTCATTTAACCAAATGTCAATGTCCGTAGCTGCGATTGGGGGACCAGTCATTGGTGGTATGATGTATGGATTTTTTAATATGGATGTATTTTTAATGGTGAATATGGTGGCCTATGCGATTGCTTTTTGTCTTGAGGCAACAATGGATTTTAACCTCTATAGTACAAGAGGGGAAGATACGAAAAAAGAAAAGATGTGGGAAGGGCTGAAAAGCGGTTTTTATTACATCAAGCAACGAAACGTCATTAAAACCATTATGTGGGTAGCATTATGGATCAACCTATTCTTTTCTGCCATCGCTGTTGGAGGAACGTACATCATCATTGAATTGCTAAAAATCAAATCCACACACTTTGGCTTTATTGAAGCGTCAGGTGCATTAGGTATGCTCTTGGCCTCCCTTTATTTCGCAACAAGACCTGAAGTAAAGGTACCTTTACGCTTTTCGAAAATCAGCTTACTGCTATTGGCGGGAAGTGTTGGCTTAGCAGTCATTCCATTAGTCACTGATTTTTCCTATATAGCGATCGTGATCTTCTACCTCATCATTTACTTTATTTTCGCAATTTTCGAAATGGGTATTAATATGCCGATTGGGGTATATATGCAAAAAATTATAGCGGAAGAGTATCGTGGGCGTGTCTTTGGACTAATGGAAACGATGGCAATGTCCATGATGCCAATCGGTATGGTAGTCTATGGCATGCTATATGATACATTACCAGCTACCATTATTTTACCAATAACAAGTGTCATTATTATTATCATTTCACTTGTGATGCTACGCTCATCTATTTTAAAAGAGGCACATCCAGAGTATTATGAAAAAGCAGCTCTACCGGAAAGGGTCGCTAACACAACAACTTAAAATAACAGGCATGCAGTGAAATGCATGCCTGTTATTAGTGTTGAAAAACAAAACAGTCAATTGAAAGGTAGAAATGGATTTCCGTTGCAGGCTACTTGCTTTCCTGTGGGCGAGCGCCGAATCGCTTCCTCCGCTACCGCTCCGTTTAGAGTTTCGCCTGTCTCGCTATCCCACGGGAGTCAAGTAGCCTTCCACTTCAACCCACTAACTTTTTAGCAAAGGTTTTCAAATAAAGTGAAATTACTTCTTCGCAATGAAATTAAGAGTCTATCCTTTCTCTAATCATACAAATAATAGGCTAATTTGATTACTACGGCTAGCTAGTATGAAAGATAAGGAAAAGCCACTTTTGCAGAATGGTTGATTGGAGTGGAGCCAGCGTCACTCCTAGGGGATTTAGCGTCACAGAGGAGACCCTGGAGCGAACGGAAGTGAGTGAAGCGGCTCATCGGACGCCCCCTGGAAAGGACGCTGGCGGAACGGAAATCAACCCCTCACCTTGCAAAGTTGCTTTTTCTGCCGTTGACATCCTCTTTTTTCAACAACATGAACAGGCATGCAGTGAAATGCATGCCTGTTGTTTTACTGATCCTCAATGACAATGTAGGTTGCTTGAATAGGGCCGTGGACACCAACGATAAGAATCATTTCGATATCGGCTGAGTTACTTGGTCCCGTAATAAAGTTGATGCAGGAGGCAATTTTTTCACCCCGACGGATTTTTTCACTAATCCAACGAGCTGCCTGTGTCATACGAGGCACAATCGTACTTTTAGGAATTAAAATGATCGACTTCTCTGGTAAAAAGCTAATGCTTCTCCCTCTATCCTTGCTGCTAAAAAGCACGGCTGTTCCCGATTCTGCTAACGTCATTTCACTAATGGTCATCCCGATATTTGCTTTTTCAGCTTGGCGGATATTTTCCTCGGGTTGCTGTGGGTCCCATTCATAAAGCTGAATATTGGCTTGTGGCCATTGTTCGTTCATGAGTGCAGATAATCCGTAGTCTTGGAACCGTTTATCCTGCCATGTAATAATGGACTGCCCTCCATAATTGTCAACAACAGTCTGTAAATCCTGTGGAAGTGTAGTAGTACTAGAAATGACAATATGAGTATGGATGTTGGCACATTGCTTGATTAAAATCTCTACCAATTCGTCCTTTGTCGCATCTTTGAGCACACGCTCTTGTGGCTGATACTGCCAAGTTGGTCGTGGCAGCTCTGTCTTAGGTGAACGTCTGAGTTGCTTCGCAATGTTTGCTAAAAAGGTTTCTCGATGCTGAATCATATCATTCATTATTGCCCGCCTCCTTTTGTACGATGCTTCATCCAGTCTCTAAAGCTGTCTTTACTTGGTGCAGGAAAATCCCTTGCCTCAGTCCATGCTTTTAATGGGCCAGGCCCTTTAGAAATGGTATTGTCTTTAGTAAATGGAGACATAGCAGGCGCAGCCATTTTTGTCGCCATTTTATAAAGGGTAGGGGAGGAAGCCCCTAAACCAAATGCCTTCATTAAAAGCTTTTCAGAAACAGGTGCCTTGCCTTCATTTTCAACAATGACTTGACGATGGCGATGAATGAGCTGATGTAAAGGAATTTTAACAGGACATGCATCTGTACAAGCACCGCACAATGTAGAAGCATAGGGCAGTTCTTTAAAATCATCATAGCCTCCTAAAAGTGGGGAGAGGACAACACCTACTGGACCTGAGTAAATAGAGCCGTACGTATGCCCACCAACATGACGATAGACAGGACAAGCATTGACACAGGCAGCACAGCGAATGCACTGTAAAATAGGCTGGAATTCACTTCCCAAAATAGCAGAGCGCCCATTATCGACAATGACTAAATGGAATTCCTCTGGTCCATCCGTATCCTCTTCGTCCTTTACGCCTGTTAACGTTGTAATATAGCTCGTTAGCTTTTGACCAACTGCACTTCTTGTTAATAAACTAACAAGGACCTCCATTTCTTCAAAGGTAGGAACAATTCTTTCCATCCCCATAACTGTGATTTGTGTTTTTGGTAATGCTGTTACTAAATCAGCATTGCCTTCATTCGTGACAAGTGTAATCGAGCCACTTTCAGCAATAGCAAAGTTGCAGCCTGTAATCCCAATATCGGCCGTTAAATATTCCTGCCGTAATTTTTCACGTACATAAAGGGCAAGCTCCTCTGGCTTTTCTGTTTGACTGTAGCCTTGTTTTTCTTTAAAAACATCTCGAATTTGCTCCTTATTTTTATGCAAGGCTGGCGCCACAATATGCGAAGGGGGCTCGTGATCTGCCACCTGCAAAATATACTCACCTAGGTCTGTCTCAATCACTTCACAACCAAGTGCTTCTAAAGCAGTATTTAAGTTAATTTCTTCTGTCACCATTGATTTAGATTTCACAATTTTTGCTGCATTTTTCTTTCTAGCAATGCTTTGAATATAGTCGGTTGCTTCCTGTGCAGTTTGCGCAAAGAACACATGCCCGCCTCGTTTGGCAACATTTTCACTTAATTGATAGAGGTAATAATCAAGATTAGCTAAAACATGCTTGCGGATTTCCTCTCCGTGTGAGCGCCATTCTTCCCAATGTCCTAATTCCTCTGCTTGTTGAAGGCGACGAGTTTGAAAACGTTCTTGGGCACTCGAAACCGCACGACGCATAAACTGATTATCTAGCTCTTTTGTGACACGTTGCTGAAACCGATCATCACTTGTTTTCATGGCCATGTTTATTTCCCCCTCTTATCGGCAATTTAATACTTCTGCAATATGCATCACTTTAATTGGCTTATCCTGACGTTGAATGCGACCACCGATATTCATTAAACAGCCAGCATCTGCGCCTATTAAAATATCAGCACCTGTTTCTTCTACATTGTGTACTTTTTCATTGACCATTTCTCCAGAAATATGGCCCATTTTGACTGAAAAAGTACCACCAAATCCACAGCATCGATCCTTGCCAGGGAGGTCCACATAGTGTAAGCCCTTGACGTTCTTTAATAATTGCAAGGGTGCCTCTGTCACACCTAGCAATCTGGTCATATGGCATGACGTATGGTAGGTAGCTTTGCCTTCTAAATGGGCACCCACATCTTCAATCTTTAATACGTTGACAATAAATTCTGTGAATTCATAGGTTTTAGCTGCTAATGCTTGCGCTTTTGGCTCCCATGTCGTGTCCCCTTTAAAAACTTCTGGATATTCCTTCAGCATATAAGCGCAGGAGCCAGAAGGGGAGACGACGTATTCAGCATGCTCAAAGGCTAAGATCATTTTTTTCATCGCATTTTTCGAGTCCTTGACATAGCCACTATTGTAAGCAGGCTGCCCACAGCAAATTTGATCCTCTGGAAAATCGATGTCACAGCCAAGTCTTTCTAATACTTCAACAACGGCCTTCCCTACATCCCCCTGAAACATATCCACTAAGCAAGTGGCGAATAGTGTGACTTTCATATGCATCCTCCTTTTCTAAAACAACTGGTCATCTGATGACTTATCGATAACTTAATCATACAATAAATTATAACGAGATAAAACCATTTTTAATGAATTTTCAGAAAAGAAAAAACTACCTAGAGGGTACTAGGTAATTTTAGTGTGAATTGGATTCAGTCGTTTCGAAATATTGTAATAGCACTTTTTCAACATTGCTTAAATGTGATGCCATTGCGTGTTTGGCTAGCTCTTCATTTTGTTGTTTAATCGCGAGGAATATCTGCATATGTTCGTCATATAATTGTTCACTCGTTGTTTTCTGGGAGTACAACCAAATTCGTCGCGTTTCTTTCATCGTTTCAATCATCAATCCCGAAATTTGATCTAAAAGGGTAGCGAGTAGGGGATTTTGAGAGGCATTGGAAATAGCTGCATGAAATTGATAATCTACTTTTTCACCAAGCTCACCATCCCCATGGGCCTGCTTCATATCCTCTAAAATTTGTAGCATTACCTTAATATCCTGATCTGTACGGTGGAGCGCTGCACGTCCTGCTGCGCCTACTTCAATAATTTTGCGCACTTCTAATAAATGAGCAATATCCTGTCTATTCGTTAACATAGCTGTGGATAAAGGAAAATCAAGCTGATTGGCTGGCACACTTTTGACAAATGTTCCAGAGCCTTGTTTGATTTCAATCAATCCCATCGCTTTTAAAGCAGATAACGCCTCCCGTACAGCGGATCGACTCACTTGTAATTGTTCAGCAAGCTGCTCAACTGAGTCAAGCCGATCACCTGGCTTGAGGACACCAGCTCGTATTTTTTCATGCAGGATTTCGGACACTTCTTCATAAATTTTTTTTGGTTTAATCTTTCTTAATTTCAAGGGCTACACCTCTTTTTCTCGCTCATTTCCTATCATTATACATGAAAATAAGTCATTTACTCATGGTTGAACATGAACACTTTGTGTAGAGTAGAGGACTGTCGAAATTTAGGGAAAATATAATGCATCGAATAAGCCTATAATAAGGTCATCAGATGACATGATATCCAGATAGATTTGCTGATGAATGAAAAAATAAATAGTTTCTTACTATAACATGGGCGTGATAGTGTATTTGAAATATTGAAGCTTCTTTCAACATTAACGACAAGCAATCGACAATGTCAAGAAAAAGCTAGAGAAATTAGCTATACTCTCTTTGAAAAGGGGGAAGATTGGCGGATTTTGTTGACAGAAAATCAACAGGAGCGCATAATGCAGAAGTAGCTTGATGCTACTTCTCAAAAATCTCATCATTTTGCCATGAAACGTTCACAAACTAGAAGGGCGCTTTTTATTTTGTTTTTTGGTACGATGGATGCAGTAACTGTAAGGAGCGATTAAAAAAATATGGGATCTGATATTAACGTATTTTTAGCTTTTGGTGCAGGGTTCTTAAGTTTTATTTCACCATGTACTCTCCCACTGTATCCAGCATTTTTATCGTACATAACGGGTATGACATTAGATGAGCTAAAATCAGAAAAAGGTATGCTACAAAAACGTGCCATTTTCCACACACTATTCTTTTTACTAGGGTTTTCCATTATCTTTATCATTATTGGACTAAGTGCTTCATTTGCAGCAGAATTCTTCCTCAATTATCAAACATTATTACGACAGGTTGGAGCGATCTTAATCGTCGTATTCGGTTTAATGATTGTAGGGTTATTGCAAATAGACTTCTTAATGAAGGATCGAAAGTTCCAATTTAAAAATAGACCATCTGGCTATTTTGGGTCCGTCTTAATTGGTATTGCCTTTGCGGCAGGCTGGACACCATGTACAGGACCAATCCTTGCATCGATTATTATGCTAGCAAGTACAAATCCAGGTGCGGGCTTTAGCTATATGTTTGCGTATTATTTAGGGTTCGCAATTCCATTCTTCGTGTTATCTTTCTTTATTTCACGCATGACATGGATTCGTACACACAGCCAGAAAATTGTAAAAATCGGCGGGTACATCATGATTGCCGTTGGGATTTTATTATTCTTTGATGGCTTAACGTATATTACACGCGTTTTACAACCTATTTTCGGTGGATTTACAGGCTTTTAATTTGTTAAACTAAAGAGGCATACCGAACTTTAACGTGGAGGGAGATGAACATGTGCCTACAGTTTTAGTAGTGGATGATACGCTTTTTATGCGTGTTGCAATCAGTAATATGTTTACAGAATGGGGCTATGAAGTAGTCGGTAAGGCAGTAAATGGTAAGGAAGCTGTGGCGATGTATCGTGAGTTACAACCAGACTTAGTGACAATGGATGTAACGATGCCCGTTATGACAGGTATTGCAGCCGTAAAAAAAATTGTCCCAGAATTTCCAGATGCAAAAATCATTATGGTAACAGCATTAGGGCAGCAAAAATTAATCGTCGAGGCGATTGAGAGTGGGGCAAAGGATTTTATCACAAAGCCTTTTGAACCAGAGAGATTGAAGGCTGTAGCTGATCAATTACTTGGACAAAATTGTTAATTAGACATTAGAGGAGGATTTTTTTTATGTTAAGCAGTATCCCTTCTCACTATTATGTTATAGGGTCGACCATTATGGCCATTCTTATGGGGAGCTTTGTAATGGTCATACGAATGAGAGCTTCCAAAATGCCGACAAATGAGAAGAAAATTATTATTCCACCAATAGCGATGTCTTCCGGTGCACTGATGTTTTTATTTGAACAATTCCGTGTGCCACCGATGCAAATTTTAGAGGCAACCGCGGTAGGAATGGTGTTCTCGATAATATTAATTGCCACTTCGAAATTTGAAGTAAGGGGTCGAGATATTTATTTAAAACGATCAAAAGCATTCGCATTTATATTAATCGGTTTGTTAATTTTCCGAGTGGTGGCGAAAATGATTTTAAGTAGCTCCATCGATGTCGGTGAATTAGCAGGTATGTTCTGGATATTAGCCTTTGCCATGTTAGTACCTTGGCGTATCGCGATGCTCATCCAGTTTAAAAAAGTCAAAAAAACAATCCCAAAACTACACTAGTGCTGAAGCTAGTGTAGTTTTTTTGTGCTTCAATCAGATAAAACTAGTAAAGAGGAGGATAGAGTAGCAAAGCGTGGATAGAAATCCAAATGTGGAGGATAAAACTAGCAAATTGGAGGATAGCATCATAAAAGTAGAGGATAGAACCTCAGAAGTAGCGGATAGAAAAGTAAAGCGTGGATAGGAGTCCAAATGTGGAGGATAAAACTAGGAAAGTGAAGGATAACATCTAAAAAGTAGAGGATAGAACCTCAGAAGTGGAGGATAGAAAAGCAAAGCGTGGATAGGAGTCCAAATGTAGAGGATAAAACTAGCAAAGTGGAGGATAACATCATAAAAGTAGCGGATAGAACCTCAAAAGTAGAGGATAGAGCAGCAAAGCGTGGATAGAAGTCCAAATGTAGAGGATAAAACTAGCAAAGTGGAGGATAGCATCATAAAAGTAGCGGATAGAACCTCAAATGTAGAGGATAGAAAAGTAAAGCGTGGATAGAAGTCCAAATGTAGAGGATAAAACTAGGAAAGTGAAGGATAACATCTCAGAAGTGGAGGATAGAAAAGCAAAGCGTGGATAGAAGTCCAAATGTAGAGAATAAAACTAGCAAAGTGAAGGATAACATCTCAAAAGTAGAGGATAGAGCAGCACAGCGTGGATAGAAATCCAAATGTAGAGGATAAACTTAGCAAAAATAAAGGATAGCATCTCAAAAAAACAGGTTAAAACGCCCAACAACGATCGATAGCATCCCGAAGCTACGTAAAAACGCTGCACAAACCTTTGTGCAGCGTTTACTTATTCGAATAAATGTTCATAGGGGGAGATGTCAATTTGCATTTGCTCTAATTTTTTGCGTAAAAATTTGTGGTCGCGTTTTGGTGTTGCTTGAATATAGCCGCGAATAATGAGGTCATTGTTAATGGCAGCTGCTTTTTCCTCTAATGCAAGCTCGCCAATTTTTCCTGCTATTTTTTCCTTAGCCACTTGTCTAAAAAGCTCTGGGACAGGGCTTACGAGTTCATAGAGTAAATCTTTTTCAGCTTGTCCCCACAAGTGAACGGTTTTATCTAAATAATATTCTTGCCAATCTAAATCTGATTTTCCATCCTGCTTTGGGAGTGCCTTAAGGAATTTGCGGAACATGAAGAATCCGCCAATAGCCATCAATGAAATGAGGACGACAACCCAAAATAAAATAAACCATAAAAACCAACCTTGTAACAAATCGTTCACCTCTTTGCCTTCTCTCACTCTATTATAAAAGCTTCTGAAAAAAAATTCATCCTTAATGTCCCTTTTTTAGCAATTCGCCATTATATAGTGTGCAGAAGGGAGGTGATGCTTGATGGCTAACATTAACTTTGTAAATGCTACACTGCGTCTCAAGTATGTGGATGGCTATGATGAGAACAATGAGCCTACGTTTACAACGAAATTGTATCGAAATGTGAACAACACACATGGCGCGGACGATTTGCTAGCTGTTGCTCATGCCATTGCTAGTCTTTCATCACAGTCACTGGATGGCATTGCTAAGCAGGAAACACACGATTTATCTTAAGGAGGGATTACAGAATGACACAAGTTCTAGAGTTACAATTCGTAACAACTGATGGGAAAACGACAACTCTTTCGATTGATGCACCCAAGCCGAATATCACAGTGACTGAAATTCAGCAGGCAATGGCAACGATCATGGCTAAAAATGTTTTTACTGGGCAAGGTGGTGCTCTGTCAGCCATCAAGGGAGCCCGTATTGTAGATCGTCAAGTAACAGAATTTGAAGTAGCAACAGAATAATTCAAAAATGGTCTTTGCAATGAGCAGTGCAAAGACCATTTTTAGCGTAAGAGAGGAGGAGACGAATGGAACAGTGGTTGAACATGATATCCGATATCGGTTTTCCGATTTTGGTGTCATTTTATTTATTGCACCGCGTCGAAGTAAAGCTTGATGCGATTCATGCTGCACTCGTTTCATTAAAATGAAATGGATTTCACAAAGATGTACGAAAGCTGTCACTTAGAAGTTCTTGTCAACGCTTACAACCTACGTTAGGATGGGGATAGTGTAGGTTAGGGAGAGTGTTGACATGAAACGTAAATTAATAGGGCTAGTGTTGCTTTTAGCCTGTGCATCTGTGCTAGGCGCATGTGGAAATTCAAAATTTAAAGCAGATTATAGTCTGGAAATACCCGATTTTGAACATGTTAATCAACGTGGTGAAACGGTTTCACTTGAAAGCTTAAAAGGTAAGCCTTGGATTGGCATGTATATTTTCACAAACTGTGTGTCTATCTGCCCGCCCATGTCATTAAACATGGCACAAGTCCAAGAAAAGCTTCAGAAAAAAGGCGTAGAGGACTATAATATCGTTGCCTTCTCAGTAGATCCAGACGTTGATCAACCAGATGTGTTAGCGGATTATCTTAGTAAATACAATGTTCCAGATGAATCTAAATGGAACCTTCTGACAGGGTATTCACAGAAATATATCGAACAATTTGCGGTAAAAAATACAAAGATTTTAGTGAAAAACGACCCTAACAGTGACCAAGTCATTCATGGTAATCAATTTTTCTTAGTCGATAAAGATGGTGAACTCGTCAAAATGTATAATGGCTATGCTGAAAATATTGAAGATGTACCGATTGATACGATAGCATCTGATATTGAAACATATATTGATGAAAATTTATAAAGTAACAATAAACCGTCTCAAATGGTTGAGGCGGTTTTTTATGCGCTTTTCTATTTGGAAAAATAATCTTTTTCTGGTTGGGAGTCGTTTATAGTGTAGAAGGAGGGAGAAGGCATGTCTGATAATGAAAAATTAGAGCAGCTAATGGCTATACATACGGAGCAATTGTTTCGAATTGCTTATTACTATACAAAGGATTTACAAATAGCCGAGGATATTGTGCAGGATGTTTTTATTAAGTTCTATCATCAAAAACACTATGAGGAACGAGGAGAGATGAAGGCGTACTTAGCTCGCATGACAATCAATAAATGCAAGGATTACTTAAAAAGCTGGGCATACAGAAAAATTACATTGCAACATAAGTTTTTTACCAAACAAAAATCAACTTTGCAGGACACACTAATTCGTCAAGATGAACAAGCTCTGTTAGATGATGCTATTTTAAGCTTACCTCTTAAGCAACGAGAAGCGATTGTCTATTTTTATTTGGAGGAGATGACGATTAAAGAGATTGCGGAGTTACTTGCGATTCCTGAAGGTACTGTGAAATCACGCTTAAAGAAAGGAAAGGAGCTATTAAAAGGAGAGTTACAACATATTGAGTGGGAGGTGCTTTTCCATGGATAAGCATACAATGCAGGTACTACAAGATGTTACAGCACATAAAGAGGCAATCATTCAAAAGGTTCGACAGCAAATTCAGCAAGAGCCTACGATGTCCAAGTCGAAGTGGACATATCGTGCTGTTACGATGATGATTACCTGCTCTATTTTATTTTTCATTGCCTGGCAAGCCGCAAAACCGATGGATGAGCTGGCGACACAGGATGAAGGGGAAACATCTACATTCACGGATTTATTTCAAACAGAAGTGGAGGGAAAAGACACAGCATACAGTAATTTTCTTCCACTTGCTAATTATTTAAGTCAGGCAAAACATATCCAATATTATGCACCACTTCAAGGTTTAGAGGCAATGCAATCAGTAGCAACATCGCTGGAGGACGTCGTTCATTTCATTGAACCTGAAAATTTGCCATTTCAACCAAATATTCAGGAGGTCTATGCGGTATCAGCAAAAATGGAGGATGGTAGCAAACAAACACAATTTCAATTTAGCTATAAAGAAAAATCCTCCACTGGGGTGGATTTACAATTTATTAATTTTACCGTGACAAATGTAAAGTATAATCCCTTAGCGAGCTATGTGAAGTCCAAAAATATGGAGGAAACGCTAGGGATGAAAGTTTCGAATATAGGCTTAAATTTTATGAATCCTCTGTATTATCGGGAGATGTCACCAGAGCGAGGTTATGTATATACTTATTATAATTACGATGAAGCGGATAAGCGAATCTTTCAAATGACGACTAGAGCCAATGAGTTTTATTCTTACTATAACGGCTATGTCTATCATATCGGGTATCAACTTGATGGGGACCCACAGGAGGTTCAAGAAAAAATGGCGATCCTTGCAAGAGATTTTATTGTTAACGATTAATTAATGAGACATTCGCTTTGACCTATTATAGAATGATAGAAAAGAGGGGATGGAGATTTGGCTATGACGATTGCGCAAACCTATTTACAAGTTGTCCAGAAAAGATTTCAAAGTGTCAAAGAGCTAGGGGATAAAGCGCTTGCCCAATTAGAAGAGGCACAACTGCACTGGGCATATAACGAAGAATCCAATAGTATCGCAGTGATTGTGAAGCATGTAAGTGGGAATATGATTTCCCGCTGGACCAATTTTTTAACGACAGATGGAGAAAAGCCTACGAGAAATCGAGATGATGAATTTGAGGATAGTCTTCACAGCAAAGAAGCGATCATCGCAGCTTGGGACAAGGGCTGGCAAGTGTTTTTAGAGGCCTTGGCGAGTTTAACAGAATCTGATTTGCATGGGGATGTCACGATTAGAGGGGAGCGGCTAGCGGTCATCGATGCCATTGAAAGACAAATGGCGCATTATGCACAGCACGTCGGTCAAATCATTTATATCGCGAAACAGGTAAAGGGCACTGATTGGCAAACACTCAGTATTCCTAAAGGACAGTCACAGGCTTTTACGGAAGCTATGCTAGACAAACATCAACACTAATGAAAAAAGATCGTAGCCAGTAGTAGGTGCTACGATCTTTTTTATGCAAAATACAGCTTGTACACGGCTGTTTCGGTATCGATCGATTGAGCGAGTTCAAACGATTCCTGCTGATTTCTATGATTTGTGATTATCTCATAAAAAAAGCGAATCAGAAACATGAGATTGGCGTTACCCTCTATATCATCATCAGGTGCTAAGTAGGAATGACAGCCACTCTCTAAAAAGGCTGTCGCTAGCTGCTGCCAACCTAATGTACAGCCTGCCGCAATGACCTTGACATCCTGTAGCTGACAATAGGTTAAGACATCCTGTGGTTCAAAATAGATACGCCTTGGTTCATTTTCTTCATATACCTCTTAGCTTAACTCAGGCAGACAAAATCGCCCCTCATCGCCGTGAAAATTCAAGATCAGATAATCCACTTTATGAGGAAGATCATTTCCAGATAAAATGTCAATTAAATCATTTGGTCTGCCAATTAAATCAAGTGTCACTCTTGCACCAAAGGATTCCATTGCCGCTCGAATGGCCATGGATTCAAAATCACAATCAGGACCGACTACTAAATGTACGTATAATTATCGTCTACTCATACTTCATCCCCTCTATTTTAAGTAGAGTTGAAACTTATTAGGGGAGTAAACCGTATATTACAATAATTACTATATATGACAAAGGAGGTGAAAGCATGCACAAGGGAGGCTATATTTATACACTTATACTAGGCATTATTCTTAGTTTAAGCACACTACTACTCTTCATTTACAATGAAAGGCAACGGGAGGAGCTAGTACCACTGCAGCATAGTCCCATTCAATCCATTGAAGAGGCTTGGTATTTATCTGGGAGTAATGGCAAAGAGCAACATTTGTATCCATTAAAGCAAGTGTTCTATGTCGATCGCTATGAGGTGAAAGATATAGATCGCCTTCAGCAAGTTTTACAGACGAAAAAGGACCCTAGCAGTCGACCAGCCAACAATTCTTCAGTAAGTGATTTATACATACGCTTCCATAATGGCAAGGAAACGGCCTTGAAAGTAATAGTCGAGGATGAACGATACTTCCTAATGGATCAGAAGACGAAACAGTATTATGAGCTCCAAGCACAAGAAGCTGTGGATTATTTTCGTTTGTTGAATGAGGAAAGCGCAATGCCGTGGCTATTATTTATTGTTTATACGATTATATTTTTTAGTCTTGTCCTTATGCTTGGAAAGAAACTAACAGGCGCTAAATCTACAGAGAAAGAAAGTATTCCCATCAATCTGAAGGGCAAGCGATCACTAGCAGATTCTATTTATCCAGCCATCTTGCCCTTGGTCATCACATTCTCTTTGCAGATTTATGGGGCTCAGCATAGCTTACTATTACTGAGTGCGATTATGCTGACTTCAGGCATTCGGGAGTTTGTAGAAAAAAGAGGTCATTTTCTGAAAATGCTCCTGCTTCTTCCGCTCTTTTGGTGTTATCTTTACGGTTTTCAAATGATTTCTTCCTATTTCAACTAGCGCAATAGTGGATATTATTGTCAATAGATTGGAGGCGAAGTTCTCATTATTGTTAAATTTTAGCGATAGTTTATGAGGAGAGGCATAGATTTTATAGGCTAATAGATTCAGGTAGGCTATACTCAAGTGGATTATAGAAGAATAGAGGGAATCATATGAGACTAACTGTGGAACGGAAATTGCAAATTGCTTTTGGTATTGTCCTCGTCTTTTTACTGCTTATTTCAGGCATTGCTATGTACTACTTGAATAATAATAATCAGACATTAGCAGAAATCGAAGACAATACGGAATTAATTCATTTATATCAAGATATCTCGTTCCAAACTGTACGAGCGAATGCAGCTATTCGTGGGTATATGTTATATGGCAAGGAAGAAATGCTCAACAATCATCATGAAATCCGCAATACCTTACATACGTCAATTAATCGACTTCAAGAAATAGGCGATAGCAATCAAGATTTTGACCAATTTTTATTGCAGCTTGCCGATTGGGAAAAGGCCATAGATGGGCAGATTGTGCCACTTTATCAACGTGGAGATCACCAACAAGCACAACAAATGGCTTTACCGATTCTAGGAGAAGGCTCTCAGAAATTGGTTGTCTTTGGAAAGACGATGGCAACGGCTCAACAGGAAGACATGCTAGCACATATTGAAGCTACCAAGCAAAAAGGAGAAAAAAGTGGCATTGAAATTATGACACTAGCGGCCATTTCTCTTTTTATAAGTATCATCATTGCGACAATATTTGGTAGACGAATCGCAAAAAATATTCAACAAACAGTGGTTGAAATGGATAAGTTTTCAGAAGGTAATTTGCATACGCATTTACAATTTAAAACGAAGGATGAGTTTGCACATTTAGCTGATTCCTTCAATAGTATGTCAGAGAAACTTCGGCTGATGATGAAACAAGTCGGAAACTCTTCCGAGCAAGTAGCCGCGACATCGGAACAGCTAACGGCAAGTAGCATGGAGGTTACACAGGCGACAGAGGTGGTAACAGAATCTATTCATGATATTGCGCAAGGTATTGATCAGCAGGATACTTTAACAGGAGATGTACGAAATTTATCTGCCCATATTTTGAAGAAAATGAATGATATTTCTGCAAGCATACAAAGCGTGAATCAGGCAACAGTCGACACGAAAAATATGGCAAATACAGGTCGTTCTTCTGTGCATGATGTGACAGCGCAAATGAATGAAATCTCTGCCAATACAAGTGAGCTTAACACACGGGTGCAAGATTTAGATGACAATACGGCGGCGATTGTATCAGCGGTAAATGTCATTAAGAGTATTGCAACACAGACCAATTTACTGGCAATCAATGCCTCTATTGAAGCGGCAAGAAGCGGGGAGCATGGGAAAGGCTTTGCGGTTGTGGCAGAGGAAGTTCGTAAGCTAGCAGATGAGTCAAATCTTGCTGCCGTCGATATAGAAAAAGTAGTGGCCCAAATCACCGATAGCACGAGAATTATCGAAGAAGATATGGTCAACAGTAATGATTCTGTCCATGTAGGTCGTGAAAAGGTCAATGTGGCAAGAGATAATTTTATACAAATCGATGATGCGATTAATGATGTACAAGCACAGACCGAGGTAGTAACCGCAGCCATTCGAACAATCCATCATGATATTGAAAAGTTAGTGCAAGAAATCGACTATATTAGTGAAGTGTCGATGAAATCAAGCCATCATGTGCAAAGTGTTGCAGCCTCTTCAGAGGAGCAAAATGCGGCTATGGAGGAGGTAGCAGCAGCCTCTACCCATCTAGCAAAGATGGCGATAGACCTGCAAGAATCCATCCAGTCGTTTAAATACTAAATTCAACTGACCCCTGTCTCGTTACAGGGGTTTTTATTTGTCGATAAAGCCTGAATAATATGAAAATCGTAAAAATGTTGGAAAAAATTTTTTTCATCCGATAAAAGCTTTGGGAGAAATGTTAAGCAGATAAAGAGAGGGAGAGAAATAAAAAGGAGATTGATATATGAAGAAACTATTTAGCAGTTTTAAGGGCAAGCTTTATACGCTATTTGCGCTAGTCTTACTAATCCCTGTCATATCTGTTGGGAGTTTGTCTTATTTATCTGCAAAAGACTCGATTGAAGAAGAAATCTTATTTAGTGCCAATGAAAGTGTAGGCATTTTAAATAAGCTCATTGACAAAACGATTAGTGAGAAAATGAGTGACATCAGTGTGTTCAGTAGTGAAATAGATGCGCGCCAATATGAAGAAGCACAAGCATCGATGGTGTCTAAATTCCAGCAATATACAAAGCTGAATGCTGATGTGTTAAGTGTTTATATTGGCATGAATGACGGACGATTTACACAGGAGCCAAAATTAAATGGTGCAGATTATAATCCATTAGATCGAGATTGGTATAAAGAGGCGACAGCTTTAAAAGGAGAAACCTTGATTACCAACCCTTACAAGGATGCAGGAACGGGTGATATGGTGGTAACAGTTGCCAAGCAGACGAAAGATCATGCTGGGGTTGTGGCAATTGATATTAAGTTAACCGATCTTCAAAAAATTGCAGATTCTATTCGCATCGGAAAAAATGGTTATCCTTCTATTTTTGGGGAGGACAAGATGGTCATTTCACATCCTACCCTTGAAGCGGGAGGGGAGCTGAAAGAAAGCTTCCTTGATAAAATGTACGAAAGTCCATCAGGTACGTATGAGTATGTCTTTAATGGCGATGATCGTCTATTATTCTATACGACAAATGAACTGACGAATTGGAAAATAACAGGAACAATTTTTGCTAAAGAAATTGATGAGTCCGCTTCCTCAATCCTATATCATACAATTCTTGTCCTCATAGCTGCAATTATCATCAGTACCATCATCTTTTATTTTGTAATGAAGGCTGTCATTAAACCCATTAAAGCCCTAAAGGATAGTGCTGTTACAATCAGCAAAGGTGACCTCACGGAAATAGTGACAATTACGTCGAAAGATGAGATTGGTCAATTAGGTCAAGCCTTTAATGATATGCAAGAAAGCTTACGGACACTGATTCAAAAAATCGAACAAAACGCAGAGGAGGTTGCTTCTTCAGCAGAAGAGCTAACCGCCAATGCCAATCAAACTAGCATTGCAACAGAAAAAGTGGCGATTTCCATTCAGGATGTTGCCACAAGCGCTGATTCTCAAACGATTAGTGCCAATAAAAATGCAGCTTCATTACATGAGCTTGCTACTGCCATTCTGCATATTGCAGAAATCTCCTCTGCTGTGACAGACCTTTCACAGCACGCCACATTACAGGCGGATGAGGGAGGACAAGCTGTGCAAAATACGAAGGATCAAATGCAATCCATCCATTTATCCGTAGCAGATTCCAATGCAAAAATCCAGACGTTGCATGAACGTTCTCAGCAAATTACATCCATTTTAGATGTGATTACAAGCATTGCAGATCAAACAAATTTACTGGCTTTAAATGCAGCCATTGAGGCAGCAAGAGCAGGTGAACACGGGAAAGGCTTTGCAGTAGTGGCAGACGAAGTGCGCAAGCTAGCAGAGCAATCACAAGAATCAGCCAAACAAATATTTGAGCTTATCCGAGGTATTCAGCAAGAAACGGAGCAATCTGTCAGTATTATGGCGAAGGTAACAGAGGATGTGCAAAGTGGTTTGCATATTTCCGATGAAGCCATTGCGAAATTCCAAGTCATTATGACTAGTATGAATGAAATTACCCCGAAAATGGAGGAGGTATCTTCCGCCTCTGAGCAAATGTCAGCAGGAGTTCAGGAGGTAGCAGCGGTAACAGAAGATTTGGCATTCTCCGCGAAGGGCAATGCAGCGGCGTCTGAGGATGTAGCAGCTTCAACAGAGGAGCAATTAGCCTCAATGGAGGAAATCAATGCCTCTGCGCAAGCACTCGCACATATGGCCGATGAATTAAAGCTGCTGATTAGTCAGTTTAAATATTAACGCACAACGCCACTCCAATTTTCGGAGTGGCGTTAGTTGTTTTATCGATCTTCTTCTTCCCAACAGTCTGTATTTTTTAAGGTTGGAATTGATTTTGCATAAAAGACAGGGTTTTTGCCTGCTCTTCGTTGCTCTGTAAAGTCGTCTAGCACAAGGAAGGCAATTTTACCGAGAATCATAATGATGGCGATATTGATGAGCGCCATCAGCCCCATAAAGAGGTCAGCAAGGTTCCATACAAGCTGTACTTGTGCGACGGAGCCAAGCATGACCATAAACAGCACTAAAATACGATAGCTAAACATCCAAACTTTATGTGCGTCCATAAATTCAATATTGGATTCACCATAATAATAATTACCAATGATCGAACTAAAAGCAAAGAAAATGATGGAGATGGCAATAAAATAAGGAGCCCAATCACCAACATGAACAGCTAAAGAATGTTGCGTCAAAATAATGCCATCACTTTCACCCTTATCATATAACCCAGCTAAAATAATAATAAAGGCTGTGGCTGTACAAATCATAATCGTATCAAAAAAGACACCTAAGCTTTGTACAAGTCCTTGTTTAGCAGGATGTGAGGTATTAGCAGTCGCCGCAGCATTCGGCACACTCCCCATCCCTGCTTCATTGGAAAATAAACCGCGACGTACGCCCTGCATAATTGCTGCCCCAATTGCGCCACCAGCAGCTTCCTGTAGGCCAAATGCATGAGTGAAAATTAATGAAAAAACATGCGGAATTTCCGATAAATTGGTCACCACCACAAAAAGGGCTACAAGTAAATAGAAGATGGCCATAACAGGTACAAGAATTTGTGTCACCTTTACAATTCGATGGACACCACCAAAAATAATGAAGGCTGTTAAAATAACAAGTATCGCCCCGATGATCTTTGGACTTACATCGAAGGCTTCGCCAACTGAAGTGGCAATGGTGTTGGCCTGCACAGCATTAAAAATAAAGCCAAAGCTTAATGTTAATAAAATACTAAAAATAATACCAAGCTTTCGTTGACCTAACGCCTTCTCCATATAGTAGGCAGGACCACCACGAAACGTATCGCCATCCTTTACTTTGTACACTTGTGCTAAGGTACTTTCAATGAATGCAGTGGCCATCCCTAAAATCGCAATCATCCACATCCAAAATACTGCACCAGGTCCACCTACACCAATGGCTAAGGCTACACCTGTAATATTCCCTGTGCCGACACGTGAAGCAGCACTAATGGTAAAGGCCTGGAACGGAGAAACCCCCGAATCGCCCTCTCTTTTTTCTACAATTAAACGAAACATTTCAGGAAAAAGACGAATTTGTACAAACTTCGTACCGAATGAAAAATATAGTCCTGCTGCTAAAAGTAAGATAATGAGGATGTATGTCCATAAAATATTATTTCCGCTATCTACTATCGTTGAGATCCATTCCATAAGTTGTCCTCCTTTCACAATACGCTTTAGTCTACACTGGTTTTTTATAAAAAATCAACTTTTCTAAAATAATGAATTATAATAAAATTTTGAGATTTGTAATTATTTAATTGTAAAAATTCTTTTTATCTACTATTTTCCAAGCCTTACATATTACTTTTGGAAAATTCTCTTATTTCGGTGCGAGATAGGCGTATAATAATAGAAAAAAGGAGTGTTGTTGTCATGAAAACAATCGGCTTAATTGGTGGGATGAGCTGGGAATCATCTGCTGAATATTACAGACTGATCAATGAACAGGTGAAACATAGATTAGGGGGCTTACACTCTGCGAAATGTATTTTGTATAGTGTAGATTTCCAGCAAATTGAGCACTTGCAAGCTAACGGAGAATGGGACAAAGCAGGCGAGGTGCTAGCTCAAGCAGCACAAGCACTCGAGCGTGCAGGGGCAGACTTAGTCATCATTTGTACCAATACAATGCATAAGGTCATTGATGTTATCGAGACTGCCATTACCATTCCTATTTTACATATTGCGGATGCCACAGCTAGTCAAATAAAAGAAGCGGGATACCAGAAAATAGCGCTTCTTGGCACAAAATATACAATGGAGCAAGCCTTTTATAAGGCGAGAGTAGAGAGCTTTGATATTGAGGTCATTGTGCCAGATAGCATCAAACGAATGGAAGTAAACCGAATTATATATGATGAATTGTGTCTCGGCACTATTGTACCGGCCTCTAAAGCGTACTATATCCAAGTGATCGAGGAGCTTGTACAAGCGGGTGCACAAGGGGTGATTTTGGGCTGTACGGAGATTGGCTTACTGATTCAGCAGGAGGATGTCAGCATTCCAGTATTTGATACAACAGCTATCCATGCACAGGCTGCTGTGTTAATGGCGATTCAGGAGGAGGCATAATATGCAGGGAAAGGTAAGACGATTGGGCATTGAAATTGGCGTGTTACCAGTTGGACAGAAAAACTGCATCACCGATGTAGCAGGAGTCCGAGTAGGACATGTTACATTGGATGAGCCATTAGATCAGAATGGAGCCTATGCGTGTACAGGCGTCACAGCCATTTTACCGCATGGTGGCAATGTATTTCAGCAAAAGGTAACGGCGGCAGGCTATGTGCTAAATGGCTTTGGGAAAACAACGGGACTTGTGCAGGTGAATGAGCTAGGTGTACTCGAATCGCCCATCATGTTAACCAATACTTTTGGCGTACCAGCTGTTACCCAAGGAACATTAAGCTATATGCTTGACCAGAATGAAGACATTGGACTAACAACGGGAACCATTAACCTCGTTGTGGGAGAATGTAATGATAGTTATCTCAATTCGATTCGAGCTTGTCCAGTGACACCTGCTCATGCCACAGATGCCATTCGTCAAGCCTCTACACAGATGGCACAGGAAGGCGCTGTTGGAGCAGGGAAGGGTATGATGTGCTTCGGCTATAAAGGAGGAATTGGTTCCTCCTCTCGCATCGTCAAAGCACAATCAAATGAAGTCAACTATACTGTAGGCTGCCTAGTTCTTAGTAATTTCGGACAAAGCGCAGAGTTTTTAGCCGAGCGTTACAAAATTGCAACTGTTCAAAACCAATCAAGCTTATCACCAACAGATGGCTCCATTATCATTGTCCTTGCGACAGATGCCCCATTGAGTAGCCGACAATTGACACGCGTCATTAAACGTTGTGGTATCGGTTTAGGACGGACAGGCAGTCATTTTTCACATGGTAGTGGCGACATTGTGATTGGCTTCACGACGGCACATTGTATTCCTCATACCGCTGATCAGCTTGTTGAGACAAGAACACAGCTACGTGAGGATCATCCTATCATGAATCAATTGTTTACAGCCGCTGCTGAAGCGACAGAGGAAGCGATACTTAATTCGTTGTCTCAGGCACAGACAACAATTGGTCGCAATGGTCATACGGTGGAAGCATACTCATTTCATCAGGCATAATAGAAAGAGCTATTGAGACAATATTCGTGTTTCAATGGCTTTTTTTATGCCACCAAACAGGATTCGTTGTTTTTTTAGCATGAGCGAGCTATAAGATGAATAAAATCCTTAATTAGAGGATGAAAGCGTTTTTTCGCCCCGTAAATTGCTGGAATATGTTTCATTATAAGAGTATATCCATTATTTTGTAATTATTCTTTTTTTATGTAGTCAATGATAGAGAGATGTGATAACATTCAACTTAAAAAACTGAATTATCTAATTATTTTAAGGGGGCTCTATTACTATGAACCTTTTTCAACCGATAGCGCCGTCTCTAAATGGAAACCCCTCAACATCACCAGTTGTACGTGAAAACGATGAGCCGCTTATCCAGATTTCAGCTGCTCATTCTAGGATAGTGATGGAGCCAATCTACTATCAGCAACAGATTCCTGATAGTTTACGAGCTATTTATGTGCGAGAAGGTGTCTATGAGCGTTTGCAGCAGGCGTTAACATTATTACCTCAGGAGTATTGCTTATTACTTTATGATGGCTATCGTCCCTTTCAAGTACAGGAGTATTTGTTTAGCCATTTTTCACAGCAATTAGCAAAAATGATGCCGCAGTTATCACCACAAGCGATTGTGCAAGCAACCAAAAAATATGTAGCGTTTCCAAGTAAAGATGCAGCCCATTTAGCCCCCCATTTAACAGGCGGTGCCATCGACGTGACGTTAGCTGATATTCATGGTAAAGCCTTGGATCTTGGGACAGCGTTCGATGCAATGAATGAAAAATCTGCTACCCGTTATTTTGAACAGTATACGGAAGAAAATCCGCTAGCCTGTCAGCATCGTCGTTTGCTGTATAACTGTATGACACTTGCTGGATTTACGAATTATGCGGAGGAATGGTGGCATTACGATTATGGCAATGTGGCATGGGCTAGACGTGTTCAGGCACAGGTAGCCGATTATGGAGCAGTACACGCAACAATTCAAAATCACAATGTAAAGGAGTTTCGATTTCTATGAAAGTTTATATTAGTGCAGATATTGAAGGGATTACAGGAACAACTTCGTGGAGTGAAACCGAGTTAAATGCGCCTGACTATCAATTTTTCCAAAGACAAATGACGCGAGAAGTAGAAGCAGCCATTGAAGGAGCGATAGCAGGGGGAGCAACCGAAATTTTATTAAAGGATGCCCATGATTCAGCCCGCAATCTAGACATTTCCAATTTACCAATCAATTGTAAAGTCATCCGTGGCTGGACATACGATCCTATGTGTATGGTAGCGGGCCTCGATCAAAGCTTTGACCGTGCCATTTTTATCGGCTACCACAGTAAAGGAGGAAGTGAGCGTAACCCACTAGCCCACACGCTTTGTACGTATGCCGACGTCAAAATTAATGGCGAATATGCGAGCGAATTTCTAATCAATACGTATGCAGCAGCCTTACACGGTGTGCCCGTGTCCTTCGTGAGTGGAGATGTGGGATTGACAGAAGAGATTCAGGCCATCAATGAACACATTGTCACATTCGCCACTAAGGAAGGCATCGGCAACGCAACGATTAGTGTCAGTCCGCAACTAACCATCATGGAAACCAAACGACTGGTAGCGTCTTCTATGAAGGTGCCCCGTGCCGCATTACAGGTAACGTTGCCAGAACACTTTGTAGTAGAAATTATTTATCGCGACCATACACGGGCCTATCGCAATTCTTTTTATCCTCATGCCAAATTCAAACCACACAATACCGTAGAGTTCATAACAGGTGATTTTTATGAAGTGCTGCGTGTCCTGCAATTTTTAACGTGATAGGTGAGGAGTGATCAATTTGGTGAGGGACTTGCTCATAAATGAGTGAGAAGTGATCAAAAAGTGGAGGTCCCCGCTCACAATCATGTGAGAAGTGATCAAAAAGTTGGGTAACCCGCTCATAATCACGTGAGAAGCGATCAAAAGGATGAGGTCCCCGCTCACAATTGACTGAGAAGTGATCAAAAAGTGGAGGTCCCCGCTCACAAATGAATGAGAAGTGATCAAAAAGTAGGGCACCCCGCTCACAATCGAGTAAGAAGTGATCAAAAAAGTGGGCACCCCGCTCACAATCGAGTGAGAAGTGATCAAAAGGATGAGGTCCCCGCTCATAAAAGAGTGAGAAGTGATCAAAAAGTGGAGTTCCTCGCTCACAAATGAATGAGAAGTGATCAAAAAGTAGGGCACCCGCTCACAATCGAGTAAGAAGTGATCAAAAAGTAGGGCACCCCACTCATAATCAAGTGAAAAGTGATCAAAAAAGTAAAGAACCCGCTCACAAATAGTTGAAAAGCGCTCAACCCAGCTCAACCCAGCGAACTCCTCCCACTTAAAGAGGCCTTCAAAAAGCAGTGGGACACGCTGTCTAAGTGGTTTGATAGTTGATAGAACCAACAATTAAATCTCATAACCGTGACAACGGGTATTGTACCGTTGTTCATTTCATCGATAGATGGTCGATTTAGACGGACCTAGCTTATGTTTGAATGATCCTATTGAAGGTACAATCCATCCAGCCAATAGGATTTTCATTATAAAAAGATGACTAGGGGGATGCTTGTGAGAAAGTATTGGTTGCTGTTCGTATGTCTGGTCGTATTATTTTGTGTAGCTTGCAATGATGAATCATCGAGTGAAAAAGCATCGGAATATCGTGTGGTGTATTCAGGGGAAATTAAAACGTTAAATTTTTTAAAGACGTCAGAAACAAATGAATTTGCGGTGGCCGCGAATATGGTGGATGGGCTCATAGAATACGATCAATATGGGGTGGTCCAGCCAGGATTAGCGAAAGAATGGTCTGCGAATGAGGATGCTACCGTGTGGACGTTCAAGCTGCGTGATGACGCAAAATGGGTGACACATGAGGGCAAGGGTTATGCAGATGTTGTGGCACAAGACTTTGTGGATGGCTTGCACTATGTGCTTGATGCTAAAAATGAATCGTCGACAGCTTGGATTGCAACAGTGGTGAAAAATGGGGAGGCCTTCTATAACGGCGAGATGACAGATTTCAAGGGAGTTGGCATAAAGGCGTTAGATAAACATACAGTAGAATATACTTTAGAGGCGCCGACACCCTATTTTCTTTCTATGTTGAACTATGTATGCTTCTTCCCAGTGAATGGCAAGTTCATTGCGGAAAAAGGGGAGGCCTTTGGTACGACACGTGAAAATTTCCTTTATAATGGCGCGTATATTTTAGATAAATTTGAGCCACAAAATGAGCGCGTGCTTCTGAAAAATGAGTCGTATTGGGATAAAGACAAGGTGCTGATTGATCGTATTCGCTATAAATACAATAAAGAAGCAGCAACAGTGGCACCTGAGCTATTTTTACGTGGCGAAATCGATTCGGCTAGTATCCCAACCTCCATTATTGATGAATGGTTTAAAGATGAAAAGAAAAAATCACAGGTTCGTCAAACACAAAATAACTTCTATACCTACTTCTATGCACTCAACTTCAACCCACAATTTGACGCACAATACGAGCCTGATAATTGGAAGGTCGCTGTCAATAATAAAGATTTCCGCAAATCCTTATTCCATGCGCTTGATCGTGTATCTGCGATGCTGACGGTTGAGCCTTATAATCCAGCAGATTTGCTGAGCAATACCATTACACCGAAAAACTTTGTTGATGTGGAAGGGGTGGATTATACACAACTTGCACCACTTACATCCATCTCCAATGAAGATTCCTTCAATAAAGAGCTGGCTCTAGCGTACAAAGAAAAGGCAAAAGCAGCATTAGCAGATAAGGCTACATTCCCTGTAAAAGTATTAATGCCCTATAATGCGGGCAGTCCAGATTGGGCTAATCGTTCTCAAGTAGTCGAGCAGCAAATGGAGAAATTGCTAGGGACAGATTATGTCGACATTATCGTAGAGGCGGGTCCATCGACAGGCTTCCTATCAGAGGTGCGTCGACCTGGCAAGTTTGCGCTTTTAGAAGCGAACTGGGGCCCTGATTATGCAGATCCTTCTACGTATACAGATCCATTCACTGTTGATGGTACTTACAATAAGCCTGAATTAGCAGAGGGTTATAAAGAGGCGAATGGAAAAACGACTTATCAAAATCTTGTGGATCAAGCGAAAGAAACAATCGATACAGCCAAACGCTATGAGCTATTTGCGAAGGCAGAAGCGTTTTTAATTGAGGAAGCCTTTGTCATTCCGTATTCAGTTGGTGGTAGTGGTTATATGGCTTCTAAATTAAATCCATTCGAGGCACAATATTCGCCATTTGGTGTAACAGCAGAGAAATTTAAAGGTCAGCAAGTGCTAGAAAAGCCAATGAGTAATGAAGAATTTAAAAAGGCGCTTGCCGATTGGGAACAAGAACGTGCGGAAGCCCTAGCCAATGCTGAAAAGTAGTAGCATTTTGTAGATGAAAAGGAGATACCGAAAAGAATAGTCGGCATCTCCTTTCGTCTTTTTGACAAAGGAGGATGGCGCGATGTTGCAGTATATAGGAAAACGACTCTTACAATCCGTTTTAACCCTTTTTATTATCATCACCATTGTCTTTTCATTATTACGGCTAATGCCAGAGGAAGGCTATTTAGGAGCGGCAGCCGATAAAATGTCACCTGCTCAGCAGGAAATTTACTTAACAAGTCTGGGCTTGCGAGATCCGATCTTAGTCCAATTGGGAAATTTTTACAATAATTTACTGCAGGGGGATTTAGGCAAATCGGTGACTTATCGTACTGATGTACCGGTTGTGACGATCATTGCAGATAAAATGACGTATTCACTTCTCTTTGGTTTAGGAGCAGTCGCTTTATCACTACTGATTGGTGTGCCGTTAGGAATTTTGATGGCCTATCGTAAGGGGCGGTGGCTGGATCGACTTGGGACAGGCTATATCGTATTTGTTGTTGCGGTCCCTGCAGCCGTTTATTACTTAGTCATTCAAATGTATATTACAGAACTTTTTCAATTACCGATGCTGTTTGATGAATATAGGCCGATTACTTGGCTTCTTCCGCTTACGTCCATGGCCTTAGCTCCAACAGCCTCCTATGCGATGTGGATGCGACGCTATATGGTCGATGAACTGAACAAGGATTATATTAAGCTAGCAAGGGCGAAGGGCGTGAAGGAGCGGACATTGATGTTCAAGCATGTATTACGTAATGCCTTTATTCCGATGGCGCAATATTTACCTGCTACGATTCTGTTTACGATTACAGGCTCGATCTATATTGAATCGTTGTATTCCATTCCGGGGATGGGGGGCTTGCTTGTGGATGCTATTCAACGACAGGATAATACGATTGTGCAGGGCCTAGTGTTAGTGTTCTCTTCCCTTGGTATCATCGGACTTATTTTAGGGGATATTGCCATGGCACTTGTCGACCCTCGTATTAAATTAGGCAAGGGAGGGGGCGTGCGTTAATGGGGATGTATACAAATGAAATCAATAATATTTCAAATAAATCCCGTGAAGCTTTGTTTGAATTTGCGGAAGTGGACGCAAGGCAGGCAGAGGAAACGGGCTATTCAAATTATTCTTATTGGCGTTCTACTTGGCAATCCTTTTTGAAAAATCGACTGGCCGTTTTTTTATTAATCGGGGTAATTATCATTGTTGGCTTTACTATTTTTCAGCCCTTTTTACCAGCGCAAAAATCACCGACTGAGATTTACTTGGATGAACAAACAGGGATGCAGGCACGTAATATTGCGCCTAATGCAGAATTTTGGTTTGGCACGAATTCCATTGGTCAGGATTTATGGTCTCGTATTTGGGCAGGGACGCGAACATCTCTCTTTATTGGCTGTGTTGTCGCCTTAGTGGAGGCAGTGGTGGGCATTACGATTGGAACGCTGTGGGGCTTTTCGCGGAAATTAGAAGCGCCTATTACCCAGCTTTATAATGTGGTAGATAATATTCCCACAACCATTGTGCTCATTTTAATGTCCTATATCTTAAGGCCAAGTATTTCAACGATTATTATTGCGATGTGTATAACGGGTTGGGTGGAAATGGCGAGGTTTATCCGCAATCAAATTGTGATTTTGCGTGACCGTGAATACAACCTAGCCTCAAAGTGCTTAGGCACACCCGATTATCGTATTATCCTAAAAAATCTATTACCTTATTTAATTTCTGTCATTATGCTACGCATGAGTCTAGCCATACCCTTTGCGATAGGGGCCGAAGTATTTTTAACGTATATCGGCTTAGGGCTACCGATCAGTGAGCCATCCCTAGGAAATTTAATCAATGAAGGACGCGTCCTTATGATGTCACCAGACTTACGCTATCAACTTATTTTCCCAAGTATTGTGTTAAGTGTTATTACGATTGCATTTTATATGATTGGTAATTCCTTTGCTGATGCAGCAGATCCGAAAAACCATGTATAAGGAGAGGAAACAAGTGACAGCTAAAAAATCACGCGTATTAGTCATCCAAAATTTAGTGATTCAGTTTACGCTACGTGGTCGAGTTTTAACAGCGATCCGCGATATTTCACTCGACCTATACAAGGGAGAGAGCTTAGCCATTGTGGGCGAATCAGGCTCGGGTAAATCCGTGCTGATGAAAGCCATTATGGGCTTGCTTGATAAAAATGGCCGCATTAAGCAGGGGCGAATTATATACAATGCACAGGATTTAGGGCAGTTCACGACCGAGCAAGAATGGTTGGGTATTCGAGGCAAGGAAATCGCGATGGTGACACAAGATCCTATGACATCATTGAACCCGCTCAAAACCATTGGGAAGCAAATCGAAGAATGTGTAGTGATGCATCAGGGCTTAAGAGGCAAGGAAGCCTATGAGGAAACATTAAAACTACTAACAGATGTCGGCATAACGGACGTGAAAAAGCGTTATAAGCAATACCCGCATGAATTTTCAGGAGGGATGCGCCAACGCATTGTTATTGCGATTGCCATTGCCTGTAAGCCGAATATATTAATTTGTGATGAGCCAACAACAGCATTAGATGTAACCATTCAAGCGCAAATTTTACAGCTCTTAAAAAATCTTCAGCAAAAATACGGCTTAACAATCGTCTATATTACGCATGATTTAGGCGTTGTCGCAAAGGTGGCTGACCGAATTGCTGTGATGTATGCGGGCGATGTCATCGAGGTCGGGGAAACACATGAAATTTTCTTTCATAGTAAGCATCCTTATACATGGGCGCTTATTTCGTCCTTACCTCAGCTTGGCTCCAAGGGGGAACAATTGTATTCCATCAAGGGCACACCACCGAATCTTTTTCAGGAAATTGAGGGGGATGCCTTTGCCCCACGCAATCCATATGCATTAAAAATTGACTTTATCGAGCGGCCACCTTTTTTTCAGGTCAGTGATACCCATTATGCCCGCACATGGTTATTAGATCCACTTGCACCAAAGGTAGAGCCTCCAGCTGCCCTACAAGCATTTTTTGACGAGGGGAGGCAGTATGCGAATGACTGATAAAGAGGTGCTAGTAGAAGTAAAAAATTTAACCGTTGTTTTTGGCAAAGGAAAAAATAAGTTTACAGCGATTGATGATGTCAGCTTTCATATTTTTAAAGGTGAAACATTTGGTATTGTAGGTGAATCAGGCTCAGGGAAGACAACAATTGGTCGAGCGATTATGCGCATCAATGAGGTCACAGAGGGACAAATTTTGTACCATGGCAAAAGCATACAGGGCAAAATCCCGAAAGATTGGGATAGAGAAATTACGCAGAAAATCCAAATGATTTTTCAGGATCCAATGGCCTCCCTTAATGAACGAGCAAAAGTGGATTATATTATTTCGGAAGGACTGTACCCTTCTAAAAAATATAAGGATGAGGCAGAGCGTCAGCAAAAGGTTCGAGCTGCTTTATTAAATGTAGGGCTACTGCCAGAGTTCTCCAGTCGGTTTCCGCACGAATTTTCAGGTGGACAGCGCCAGCGAATTGGCATTGCCCGCGCCTTAGTGATGGAGCCTGAATTTATCATTGCAGATGAGCCCATCTCTGCTTTGGACGTATCCATTCGAGCGCAAGTATTGAATTTATTAGCAAGCCTGCAGCAGCGTAAACATTTAACGTATTTATTTATTGCCCATGATTTATCGATTGTCCGTTTTATTACCGATCGTACAGCGGTCATTTATAAGGGGAAGATTGTGGAGCTAGCGGAAACAGAAAAGCTTTTTGCCCATCCGCTGCATCCTTATACAAGGGCACTGTTATCAGCAGTACCAGAGCCAAATCCCTATAAGGAGCGGGAGAAAGTTGTAGAGGTGTATGATCCGTCACAGCATCGTTATGAGGAAAATCCCCCTTCATTCGTTGAAATTGAGGAAGGTCATTTTATTTTAGCCAATGAAGAGGAACTAGCCCATTATCGTGCTTCACTGAAAAGGGAGGGAAAGGTATGATTCGTCCAAAGGCATTGAAAAAAGGTGACACAATTGGTCTTATTAGTGCTTCTGGGGCCACACCACCAGAAAAGCTGCAGCCTGTTATAGCAACTATTGAAAAGCTAGGACTCAATGTGGTGGTTGGGGAAACCTGTCACGCAAGACATGGCTATTTAGCAGGCACTGATGATTTACGGGCAGCGGATGTTCATCGTATGTTTGGAGATCCAACGATTAATGGCATTTTTTGTATACGTGGGGGCTATGGGGCGACGAAAATTTTAGCGCAATTAGACTTTGACATGATTAGCGCCAATCCAAAAGTATTTGCGGGCTATAGTGATGTGACCGCTTTACATATAGCTTTTAATCAGCTATGTGGCTTTGTAACCTATCATACTCCGATGCCATCCACGGAATTTATTCGACAGGAGATGGACGACTATACATGGCAGTCGTTCATTCAACAGATTATGGCGAATGAAAAAACGGAGTTCTACCTAGAAAATCCCTCTAACCAGCCCATGTCCACACTTGTCACTGGAAGAGCCACAGGTCAGCTCATCGGTGGCAACCTAACATTAGTGACGGCTTCACTTGGCACACCTTATGAAATTGATACACGAGATAAAATTCTGTTTTTAGAAGATATCGATGAAACGGAGCAACGGGTGGATCGTATGCTGACACAATTAAAACTGGCAGGAAAGCTAGATGACGTGGCAGGCATTTTATTGGGAGCTTGGACAAATTGTGGACCTGAAAATCCCGAAAAGCCAGCACATTGCTTATCATTACAAACTATTTTTCAAGAAATTCTAGTGCCTCTAGGGAAGCCAATTATTGCAGAGTTGACATGTGGTCATTGCTTACCAACGATGTCGCTACCTTTAGGTAGAACTGTCACGATGGATGCGGACAATCAGCGCATCCAAGTGGTTGAGTAGGTGTTCTATGGAGCAGCGGATTACGACACTTATTCAAGAATCGCCCTACAACGTACATTTGTTTATTAAAAATCTATCAACGAATCAGTTGCTCGTCGGTCATCAGCTTGAGGCGTCATTTTCTAGTGCAAGTTTAATCAAAGTGCCGATTCTGTTAGCCTTGCTCTCATATTTAGAGGAGAATAAACGATCACTTGATTCTACGCTTGCAATTTCACCAACTGATTGGGTGGATTTTAGTGTGATTAGTGAGCAAAGACTTACTCAAAGCACTTTCTATGACCTTCTTGTTTGGATGATTATTACGAGTGACAATACAGCCACGAATGTCTTAATCGATGTAGTTGGCATGGAATATTTGAATGACTATTTTCAGCATATCGGTTTACAGGACACGCTGCTACAGCGAAAAATGATGGATGTAGAGCGTCTAGCAAAGGGCATAGATAATCGCACATCAGCAAGGGATATGGCACATCTTTATACGCGTATCTATCAGCAAGAGCTACTATCATCTTCTTACAGTAAACTAGTCATTGCTATTTTAAGTCGTCAGCGCGTACATGACTCCCTAAAGCGCTATCTAGTAGATGATGTGCGACTGGCACATAAAACAGGCGGACTCGATACCGTCGATCATGATGTGGGAATATTTTACACTAGCACAGTTGATTATAGTATGGGCGTTTTTATAACAAACGTGACGGACAATGATCAGGCGCGCCAACTCATTGGTCGTCTAGCAAAAGTTGTCTATGACCAGTTGGTGAAGCGAGAGGGGGACAGGGATGAAGGCTATCGTTACAGCCATGATGGCTAGTTTGCATGCCATGCCAGATAAAGCTTCTGAATTAGTCGATGAAGTACTGTATGGGATGACCGTAGAGATCATCAGTGATGTCAATGAAGCTTGGGTTTTTATCCGAACAGCCTATCGTTACGAGGGGTATTGTCAGAGGGCACAGTTACTGCAAGAGGCAACACTTGCATCTACGTGGCAACAAGAAGCACAGCATGTCATTTGTCAAAGCTTTGCCGATGTTTTGCAGCAACCACGTATCCAAAGTACAAAGCTGTTAACGCTAGTAAAAGGCTCATCCATTCGTGTCATGTCAGACGAAGTAGTACCTGAAGAATGGTCAGCCGTACAGCTAGTATCAGGACAAACAGGGTATGTTCGAACAAAATGGCTACAGCCTAAAATAACAGTACAGTCATTATCGGAGCAGCAGTTCCGAGAAAATGTTGTGGAAACAGCGCTCAGCTATTTAACGGCCCCTTATCGCTGGGGTGGCAAATCGCCATTCGGTATTGATTGCTCTGGTTTATGTTCGATGGCCTATCTGTTAAACGGTGTCTATATTTATCGAGATGCCCGAATAGTAGAGGGCTTCCCGATCGTTAGCATCGACCAAGACCAGATGCAGAAGGGTGATTTGATCTATTTTCCAGGTCATATTGCTTTATATATGGGAAATGATTTGTATGTCCACTCATCGTTGGGCGGTAATGAAGTAACGGTTAATAGTTTAGATGCCAAACATCCCCTCTATCGACAGGATTTAGCCACGACCATACTAGCAGTAGGTACTTTATTTAACGCACAGAAGGACTAGCTGAGCTCCCTACTAGAATGATGCTTGAGGGTCATCCTCATTTTCAGGATGATGAACGTACTGAGCTGGATCAGCACTAATCCGATGAGCTGCCATAAGCCGATTAAAAATGTACGCATGCATAAATCAAAGGCTGCTTCACCTGGAGGCATATCTGGATAGGGCTCTAATTGCCAATAATGCCACACAAAATAACAGGCTAAAGAGGTGCCTTGTCCGACATAGATAAAGATCCAATGAATAGAAGATGCTACTCTTTGTCGACTACACCATAGCAAGAGGTTCAATAAAATAATAAGCGTGGGGAAAATAATAAGATGAAAAGAACCCTCCGCTATTTTTGTCATGAAATATAGATTGTAGCTAAGCTGAATCAATGGCAAGAGCACAAGGTTCACGGCGAGAAGACGGAGCAATTGTGTACGCTTCACTGTTTTCCTGTCCTTTCTGTAATTTTACATGAAGACGTTTGCCAAACGGATTAGTTCCATGAGAAAAAACGTCCATACTCGTTGGTGAGTCATGGACGTTTTGGGTTAATAATGATAAATATTGAGTTGTTGGCCTGCCTCAAGTCGATCTGTTCGAAGTTGATTCCATTGTTTCAGTGATGTCACTTTCACATTATAGGCTTCTGCAATCTTCATAAGTGAATCGCCATCAGCCACTGTAATGGTTTTCTTATCTTTTACTGGACTATCATATTGTTGCAGGTCATATTTTGCGATCAATGTATTTAATTTTTCATTGTAAGCCGAATCAGTTGCATAAGAGCCTGTTAAAAATTTCGTTGCATCTGTATAGACCGTCGTGTTGCTTTTGAAAACGCCTGCGTAAAAATCTTTATTCCACGAAACCCCATTTCGCATTAATTTTACATAATCCTGCATGGATGCCTCATAGGAAGGGTATTTGCGGAAGGCAGCCATGATTGTGGAAAGATTGCCTGACCCATCATCCTCTGTTGTTTCGAGTGTGACGGAATTATTTTGGTAGCTGCCTTTCATACCGAATAGATTATAATTAGGGGCAGAGCCAAGTCCACTTTGCCCATGCTCACTTTCTAGAATCGCCTGAGCAATCATCACGGATGCATATAAGTCATTGTCAGCACCAAGATCTCGTGCCGTTTCTGCAATCTCACCGATAAACTCTTCCACACTTGGACGATCATCAATAACCACAGACTCTTCTCTTTCAGTCGTATTAAATAACTGTGTCACCATATAAAACGAAATACAAATAACAACAACGGCAATCATAAGTCCTTTAAAAAAATTTAGCACGTATTTCATTGTAGCTGGATGTTGGTCGTGACCACATCTCCCTCCCTTCTATTAAAAGTTTAGCTATCTCTCATTATTACAGAGAGTGAAAGAGATGTATAGTTGAATAGACTTCATCATTAATAGAACGTTTCTTGCCTTAATTAGTTCCTATATCTATCTTAAAATTCTGAGACATAAATTGTTTGAATCTCTCAAAATATCGCTCGGACGCTTCCCATTGTGTCGTGTTCAAATAGGATAGCTCTTGACGACCAACATCGTTAGGAGGCTGATAATGACGGGAAACATAGGTTTCATTTTCGAGCGTATAAAAATAATAGGCTTCGTCAGGCGTATGAATTTCAATGCGAGCATGTATCCTATCACCATCCTCATCCAAATAGGCTTGGCGGAAGCTATAGCATTTGGAACCATCCCAGAATCCATCATGCTCCTCGTCTAAATCCTGAATTGCAGGATGCTGGAACATTTGTTGTACATCTCGCACCTCAATCGTATGCAAATAAAGCTCTGCTACATTGATGCAAGTTAACAGCATCAGCCAGTGCTCCTGAATATCCACTAAATGCTCCTGTGATGATTCTGTAATATCCCACCATTCAGCTTCTTCATCTAGTGTTTTTGTCAAGAGGGAGACGGATTGATCGTCATTAAGCCAAATAAAATAGTGACACTGTGCGGTCTTCATATAAACACTGTCATTGCGTACATCACCATCAGCATTGGTATGTGCACGCTGAATCATGAAATAAACATCCTGTTCCGTCAAATCGAATGAAGGATTGTCAGGTGTCATCAGAATACATGAAGTCAGCTTTAGTATGTTTTCCGCATTAATGGAAGGGTGCGTGAAATAAATAGGAGATGCTATTGTCCTTTGAGGAACGCTTGTAAATTGAGTGAGTGCGGAACGTCCTTCTTTAAGAATTTGCACAAGTGAAGTGAAGGAAAAGCCGATGTCATCCTCATCCTCAGGTAAAAATATCTCTTCTATTAAAATGTCTTCAATACGGATAGGGAGTTCCTGAAAAACGCCATCTCCGTGCCATATATTTACGATACAAGGAATCGACTTCTGGCCCTTTACGCTGATGCGATACTCATCATCCTGAACCAATATTGCTGCCTGAAGATTGCCATTCACAATCGTTTCGCCATGATTGTATGAGCCACATAAAATATTCTCGACCGTCAGATGCCCGTGCACATAGATTTCCTGACCACCTACTGCTATATTTTTAGCCATTACATTGCCCATCACCATCAGCCCAATTGCACCATCTGTCTCTAAATTATAGAGGGTGTCCACGGTTAAATGGCCATTGATGAAAATGAGAATGGTCTTGTCCTGCTGTGGAAAAGGCATATCCCAGTCCAAATCAAGGGAGGGGAGTGTCAAATCGCCCTCATAGTACGCTACTAGATCATCTTCACTAAAATCCTTGTAAAACTTTGCCCACCAAGAGTCTGCTGGAAACCTTTGAGCTAGTTGTGAAATCGCCATAAACTGAAAGCCATTATACATAGGTCACGACCTCTCTATTACAATTTTTATTATCTTCTCACAGCAAGTAATTGGCAGTCAATTTCATAGAATGGTAGAGACAAGAATAATTTCATAGAAAATGGTATTATTAACCTTTAAAACAATGAGTTGAAAGGGAGTTTTGATTGAATACGATTTTTAGTGTTACACAAAAACAACTATATGATTTTCTACTGAATGTAGCGACAATAAGACCGGTCTTTATTTGGGGAGCACCTGGCATTGGGAAATCCGCGATTGTTGAAAATTTCGCTAGTGAATTAGGCTTGCCCTGTGTGTCGTTATTGGGCAGTCAGCTAGCACCTGAGGATATTATTGGTGTTCCACAGATTAAGGATGGCTACAGTGTTTTTTGTCCACCTAAAATGATTGCACGCGATGAACCTTATTGCCTTTTTTTAGATGAATTAAATGCTTGCTCACAGGAAGTACAAAAAGCGTTTTATAGTCTTATTCATGAGCGCAGAATTGGAGAGTTTAGATTGCCAGAGGGCACGATTGTTATTGGTGCAGGCAATCGAGCGCAGGATAACGCGATTGTTAAACCGATGTCCTCCGCATTAATCAATCGAATGGTCCATGTTCAGCTTAGGGCATCGCATAAGGATTGGCTTGAATGGGCCTATGCACATGAACTACATCCATATGTGATTGAGTATATTCAAATGCGTCCCGATCATTTATGGAGCGAACCACCGAAAACAGAAGAACCCTTCTCCACACCTCGTTCATGGCATATGCTAAGTGATTGTTTGTATGCATACGGCAACAGCTTGCAAGAACAAACAATCGATCTATTAGCAAGTAGCTGCCTATCTGCGCATACTGCCAGTCAATTTAAAGCCTTTATCAAGCAAGTGCGAAGTAAATATGATCTCGCCAAAATTATCCAAGGAGAATTACGTTGGCCCGATCAACCAGAAGAAAGAGATTTGCTTTATTTCATGGCACAATCCTTCCGTGCTCAGTTACTGAAGGAGCTTCCGAACGAGCATACGACTTTGAAGGGAAATCAACGGCAATTAGCCTTTCGTGCCAAGGACTTGATCAAGGACCTATCATCCATCAGCTTAGAAATTGCACAGATGGTTGTGTCAGAGCAAAAGGGTGAAGCCTTACCTGCCTGGTTTATGCTGGAGGTTATCCGAGATTTACCACGTTTAGTAGCCAAAAAGGAAGGTTAGCTTATGGCCAAAAAAAAGAAAGCATCACAGCAGGAGCATAAAAATGAGAAAGCCATTGCACGTGGGCATGACATTGTCTGTACACACCCCCTGTTCGAGGCGTTAGGACATGCTGTTTACATGCAATACGAAAGTATGCCACAAAAAGATTGGGCTTACGTTACAAGCGCAGGTGTCATCTATGTGAATCAGGATAAAAAAGGACAGCCAAATGAATGGGCTTATGTGATAGCGCATTGTTTGCTACACCTTGGCTTGCATCATCATCAACCAAAAGAGCAGCAGGAGCTTTGGAATATCGCCTGTGACTGCTATATAACAAAGTTTTTAGCAGAACTAAAATTTGGTCAAGCCCCAAAGGAAATGAGTAATCCACTTTTTGAAGCCTTTAGCTCTGAGGAAAAATTGTATGATAGATTTTTACGCGAAGGTGTGCCAGATGATTTGAAAGGCTATAGTACAATGCCAGGACAAGTGGATTTTGTTATTTCACAAAATAAAACAAGCTATCTTTATCGAGGCAATAGTAATTTCGCTGCGTTATTTGCAGAAGGCTTATCGAAAGCAGTGCAAAGTGCCATTCGGGTAGCAGGTGGGGTAGAAAATACATTAGGAGGCACAACGAGGGTAACACAAGCACAGCGCGCAAAGGCTTGGTTTATGAGCTCCTATCCCTTATTTGGTGCTTTAGCAGCTGACTTTACAATAATTGAAGATCCACTTATTTGTACAAGAATGGATATCTCAGTCGCGGCCATTGCAGTGGAAACAAAGGAGATTTACTTGAATACGGCCGTGGGCATGACCGATGAGGAAATGCGGTTTTTACTGGCACACGAACTACTTCATGCGGGATTAAGCCATGCGACACGCAGACAAGGACGTGATCCCTATTTATGGAATGTTGCTTGTGATTATGTTATCAATGGCTGGCTCATCGATATGAAAATCGGCGAGATGCCAGCATTTGGCGGGTTATATGATCCAGCATTAAAAGGGCTCTCGGCAGAATCTATTTATGATCGCATTGTTACGGATATCAGGGTGTATCGCAAATTAAGAACCTTTCGAGGGCAGGGCATAGGAGATATGATCGAAACGAATCCACCAGACTTTTGGGAAGGCAAGGTAGGCGTGGATTTGGATGCTTTTTATAAAAGGGCATTAAGTCAAGGGTTAAGCTATCATATGACCCAAGAGAGAGGATACTTGCCACAAGGGCTCATTGAGGAAATTCGTAGCCTAGCACAGCCTCCTATTGCCTGGGATGTGGCATTAGCCAAATGGTTTGATCGGATGTTTCAACCAATAGAGAAAGTGAGAACGTATGCACGCCCAAGTAGAAGGCAAGCATCGACACCGGATATCGCTCGACCAAGATGGATTCATCAAAGCGGAGAGGAAGATGGGCGCACTTTCGCAGTCCTTATTGATACATCAGGCTCCATGGATCGCCTCTTACTAGGAAAAGCACTCGGCACAATAGCGAGCTATAGCATCGCTAGAGATGTACCTTTTGTTCGCGTTATATTTTGTGATGCTGTTGCCTATGACGCAGGCTATCTAGCACCTGAAGAACTATTAACGAAAGTGAAAGTAAGAGGTAGAGGCGGCACGGTATTACAGCCTGGTATACAGCTACTTGAAGAAGCACAGGATTTTCCCAAGGATGGTCCTATCCTGATTATTACAGATGGTCAATGTGATCGTTTAGCCATTAAAAGAGAGCATGCCTTCGTACTACCACAAGGGGCCAAGCTACCATTTGTGCCCAAAGGCGAGGTATTTAGAATGAAATAGCTTCACCTATCTACAAATGTTTGAAATGAATTTTGTTGGTGAAATATAAAAAGTGAACGCACTTCATGAGCAAATTCTAAAGGAGATGACAGATGATTACATTTGATAATGTCTCAAAACAATATGATAACGACCAAATAGCTGTCAAAGAACTAAATGTAGAAATTAAAAAGGGTGAATTCTTTGTTATTATCGGTCCTAGTGGATGCGGCAAAACGACTTTATTGAAGATGATTAATCGATTAATCCCCTTAACAGCAGGCACCATCTGGATTAATGATAAAAGAATTAGCGATTATAATATCCATGAGCTGCGTTGGAGTATCGGCTATGTACTACAGCAAATCGCCCTTTTTCCACATATGACGATTGAAGAAAACATTGCCATTGTGCCAGAGTTGAAGAAATGGAGTAAAACGAAAATCCATCAGCGAGTGGACGAACTATTAGCGTTGGTGGGGCTAGAGCCTGCAAAATATCGTCAGCGTAAACCAAAGGAATTATCAGGAGGCGAACAGCAAAGGGTTGGCGTTGTTCGAGCCTTGGCAGCTGACCCAGAGATTATTTTAATGGATGAGCCCTTTAGTGCGCTAGATCCTATCAGTCGCACCAAACTACAGGATGATCTACTAGAGATGCAGCGTACCATCCAGAAAACCATCGTATTTGTATCCCATGATATGCAGGAAGCGCTGAAATTAGGGGATCGCCTCTGTATTATGAAAGATGGTGAAATTGTTCAGATAGGCACGCCACAGCAATTGCTGCAAAATCCTGCAAATGATTTTGTCCAACAGTTTATTGGTGGCAAGCAGACAGATCAATTGTTTACGATCCATGATGTGCTACAACCAATCGTAGCGATAAACGACTTTGGGGATACGATTCCTGTCGATGCTTCGTTTACGATGCTTCTTGAAAAATTAGCGAAGCATGACTTGCTGGGTGTCGAAGAGAATGGCAAGCGCATTGGCATGGTGACAAGAGCTTCTATGCTGCGTTATTTAGCAGAGGATTCTAAGAAAAGAGGACATACACATGGTGGCTAATGTGGTGGATGTATTTCAGGAACGGAAGGCACAGCTACTGGCGGCATTGCTAGAGCATATCCAAATCTCTTTTATTGCGCTATTTTTTGCTGTCCTCATCGCCATTCCTCTAGGTATCTATTTAACCAATAAAAAGAAAATAGCAGAAAGCATTATTGGGGTCAGTGCGGTGCTGCAAACAATTCCTTCCTTAGCGTTGCTCGGCTTATTGATTCCTTTATTCGGTATTGGAAAAGTTCCCGCTATTATTGCGTTAGTCGTCTATGCGCTGTTGCCTATTCTACGAAACACCTACACGGGGATTAATGAAGTCGATCCATCACTGAAGGAAGCGGCATTAGCTATGGGGATGAATCGATCAAAGCGTTTAGTAAAGGTTGAGCTACCACTCGCTATGCCTGTTATGATGGCTGGTATTCGCACAGCAATGGTGCTGATTGTGGGGACTGCAACATTAGCGGCTTTAATTGGTGCAGGAGGCTTAGGGGATATCATATTACTTGGGATTGACCGAAATAACACGACCCTCATTCTTATAGGAGCCATTCCCGCCGCTATTTTAGCCCTGATTTTTGATGTGGCGCTCAAAAAATTAGAAACCCTGTCCTTTAAAAAAACAATGACGACTTTGAGTGCCATTAGTTTAGCGGCACTCGTAATGATTTTCTTCCCGCTACTAAGCAGTAAACAGCAAGATGAAATTGTCATTGCAGGAAAGCTTGGTGCGGAGCCTGAGATTCTTATCAATATGTATAAATTATTGATTGAGCAGGAGACAGATTTAACAGTGCAATTAAAGCCAGGGCTTGGTAAAACCTCATTTGTTTTCAATGCATTAAAATCGGGCAGTATTGATATTTATCCTGAATTTACGGGCACAGCCATTTCGGAATTTTTAAAGGAAGAAGCGATTAATCATAACCAAGAGGACGTCTATCGTCAGGCAAAAGAGGGGATGCAGGAGCAATTCGATATGGTCATGCTTAGTCCCATGAGCTATAACAATACGTATGCACTCGCTGTATCACAGGAGCTGGCTGAGAGCTATCAACTGCAAAAAATCTCTGACCTTAAGCCGATAGAGCAAAAGGTGAAAGCAGGCTTTACATTAGAATTTAATGACCGTGAGGATGGCTATGTGGGCATTCAAAAACGATATGGGATTGCCTTTACAACGCTTGCAACGATGGAGCCAAAGCTTCGCTATCAGGCGATACAATCAGGTGATATTAATTTGCTCGATGCTTATTCAACGGATAGTGAAATTCGTCAATACAAGCTACGCGTATTGGAAGACGACCAAGCATTGTTTCCACCATACCAGGGAGCGCCTTTACTAAGGAAAGAAACGCTGACTGACTATCCAGAGATTGGAAAAGCATTAAATCAACTAGCTGATCGCATTACTGATGATGAAATGCGAGAAATGAATTATCAGGTGAATGTAGAAGGAAAGCTTGCAGCAGAAGTAGCAAAAGAATATTTAGTAAAGGTAGAATTACTAAAATAAGCCCTCTAGCTGTAGAGGGTTTATTTTTATCAATAATTTATTAATGATAAACGTTAAAAAATTATTGATAGGAATAAAAAGGGATGTATAATAGAAAGAAGGGAGGGAGATGTTGACAATGGGGCAAACAATTCAAAGTAAAGAATTTCGATGGATGACAAAGGGGCTTCGTACCGTTTTTACCATCATCATGGTGATGATGATTTTTGCCTTGACGATGCTTGCGATTTTTATGGTGGGGGCAATGGTAGTATCAGAGCAACAAGTGAATCATTTATTAGCGAAGGGGAGTGTGACAGCTGCCGTTCAGTTAGAAGGATTGGAAATGAAGCTGGCAGACCATGTGACAAGGGACATTCACTATTCAAAAAAAGATGTCGTGACCTTCCTCTTTACTGCTACAATATACATAGCTATTTTATTAATTATTATTGTACAAGTAAGGAATATTTTAAGTAATTTATCAAAAGGTATTGTATTTTCACTCGCTAATAGTAAAAAAATGGAGAGAATTGCCTACTGTGTGATGGTATTGAGCTTGACAGTGAATGCATTTCGTACATATACCGTCTATCTAATTATGCAGCAATTCCAACTGGAGTCCCGATTTGTAGAGTCGGGTTTGATTAAGGGGATTAGCTATCATTTTACAGGCATTCATTGGACTCTATTACTATGTGGTGTGGTGATTTGGACCATTGCACGTATTTTCCGATACGGTGCATTTCTCCAGGATGAATATGATGCAACAGCTTAGGAAGTGAGAACATGACTATAATTATTCGTTTAGATCGCATGCTAGCGGATCGTAAAATGCAGCTGAGTGAACTTGCAGAGAAGGTTGATGTCTCGATTGTCAATCTTTCTAATTTAAAAACGGGCAAGGTAAGAGCCGTACGTTTTTCTACATTAAATGCCATTTGTAAAGCTTTGGGCTGCCAGCCAGGAGACATATTGGAATATGTAGAGGAAGAAGATCACATCTAGAAGCAAAGCAGAAAGGATTTTATGAATGACGGCTTTTAGTTTTTTAATGCTCGCTATTATAGCAGAGGTTTTTGCCAGTTCCATGCTCAAGCGTACGGAAGGCTTCACACGAATAGGGCCATCAATCGGTGTGGTAGTTGGCTATGGAACGGCATTTTATTGTTTAGCCTTAACATTAAAAGTAATTCCTATTGGCACAGCCTATGCAATATGGGCAGGTTTAGGGACAGCGCTAACCGCTATTGTAGGTGTTGTCCTCTATAAGGAACGATTTAATCGCAAGAAGGTATTAGGGATTCTATGCATTATTATGGGTGTCATGGTACTCAATCTTGCGGGTGGTCATTAGGAGGCTGAACAGCAGTGAAAGGCTATTTATTTTTAACACTATCGATTATAAGCGAGGTCTTGGCAACAACCATGCTGAAGTTCTCAGACGGTTTTACTGTACTAGTTCCATCATTGGCGGTCGCAATTGGCTATGGTATTTCGTTTTATAGCTTATCGCTCTGCTTAAAAACCATGCCCTTAAGCTTAGCCTACGCCATCTGGTCAGGTGTCGGCACAGCTTTAACCGTTCTGGTAGGCATTGTCATTTGGCACGATATGTTTACTGTTTATTCTGCGATCGGCATAGCCCTCATTATTGGAGGCGTTATCTTGTTGAATCAGGGGGATAAGGGTGGAGAAGAGTTGGAATCGTGAGCGTAGGCGGATAGCAGGTCTAAATTGAAGGATAGCTTCGCAAAAGAGTAGGAATCAAGAGGATAAGCGGATAGAGATGCGAAAGTAGCGGATAGCGTGTCCAAATTGAAGGATAGAGATAGCAAAGTGGTGGATAGCTTCGCAAAAGAGTTGGAATCAAGAGGATAAGCGGATAGAAATGCGAAAGTAGCGGATAGCGTGTCTAAATTGAAGGATAGGATTAGCAAAGTAGCGGATAGCTTCGCAAAAGAGTAGGAATCAAGAGGATAAGCGGATAGAAATGCGAAAGTAGCGGATAGCAGGTCTAAATTGAAGGATAGGATTAGCAAAGTGGTGGATAGCAGGTCCAAATTGAAGGATAGGATTAGCAAAGTAGCGGATAGCTTCGCAAAGGAGTCGGAATCAAGAGGATAAGCGGATAGAAATAGCAGATCAATGGTTAGCTGGCCAAATTCAACGGATAGCACTGTCAAAACCTAGACTTAGCTTACTGCAATCAACCGATGAAAACGCAAAGCATGGAATGGAGAGAATTTGATGATAAAAGCTCTAATTTTTGATTTTGACGGTACAATTATTGATACAGAAACGGCGTGGTATAACGTTTTTAGAGATGCCTATGCACAATATGGTGTTGACTTATCGCTGGCAACCTATGCTGAGTGCCTTGGTACTAATCTTCAAACTTTTAATCCCTATACATATCTTGTTACACATCATCAAATACAATTGGATGTGGAGGCATTTCAAACATCCATTCAGCAACGCCATGCACAATGGATGGAAACGGAAGCGCTTAGACCTGGTATTTTAACGTTGCTGCAGCAGGCAAAGGAAGCGGGTTTACAAATCGGTCTTGCTAGTAGCTCAAGTCGTCAATGGATTGATCTATATGTCGATAAACTGGGTATCCGACATTACTTTGATTGCTTTTGTACCGCTGACACTGTGACAAATGTTAAGCCTGATCCAGAGCTTTACTTGCAGGCACTTGAACAATTGGGTGTAGAGGCTTACGAGGCTATTGCAATTGAGGATTCACCGAATGGCGCACAAGCCGCAGTAGCAGCAGGGCTTTATACAGTGGTCATGCCGAACGAGATTACCAAGCAATTACCGTTCAATACAAAACATAACACAGTGGATACATTAGAACATTGTACTATACAGGATTTCCTAGCATGCTTTTCAAAATAAACTTATGGCAAAAGCCTCCCCATTCAATGGTGGAGGTTTTTTTAGTTTCTTTGTGAAGAAGTCGCCATATTTTTTGTCGCAACATATGATAACGAGAGGGCAACTTACACGGATCAAATCGCATAGTCAAACTAGAGAGGGGGCTACGAATTGAATAGTGATAAGAAAAAAAATCACTTTTTATGTGAAGCTTTAAGTGATTTGAAGGATCTTCAGGATATCATGATGAATTTTCATTCTAAATATTTTGGTCAGCTACTTACTAAAATTGTCGGGAGTGATACGATTCCATTTTTTTTAATTACCCATAGTGGTGCGCATTTAAGCTTATTGGATACAGTGAAACAGTTTGAGACAGAGTTTTTCCGCATTGAGGCTGTTGATAGAGAGCGTTGCCGTGGCACAGTGTCGTTGTTGCGTGCTTTTGATTATGAAGGAAACGATACAAATTCGATTGCAGATGTGGTGAGGTTAGAAAAAACAAGTATAGAAAAATCCATTGAACTCAGTGGGATATCGGCCATTCAGCTCTTAAAGCCAGACATGTTGAAGGGGAAATTTATCATAGAGCCAAAATGGTAGTACCATATTAAACTACTAAAGCTAGAGCATCTGTCTATATGCAAGGGATACAAAGTGAATGTAATAGAGAGAGAATCTAATGAAAGGAAGTTTAGCTATGACGATTATTGGTATGCTGCATCATCGACTTGATCCAACAACAGTGCTCAAGTCCTATGCCTTTGCAGCAGTTGCGAAAGCTGAAGGCGCAACGTTTTTTTACTTCACACCTAAAAGTGTGGACTTTGCCAAACGTTCTATTCGAGCAAAGGTCTATGAGGATGGGCAATGGCAGGAAAAAACGATGCCCTTTCCTGATGTAATTTATAATGCAGGAAGCCCTGAGAAATTATCTGTATCGAAAGAGATTATTGACCGTTTAAAAGAGGAGATTCCATTTACAACCCATTCAATCGGGAACAAATGGAATGTGATGAAACGATTACAAGAAGCGAAGGAATTTGAACAGTATTTGATTCCCTCTGAAATTGTAAAGGATGCCGATTTATTTCATAAGTTCGTTAATTATTATAAACGGGTTGTGTTTAAGCCGATTGATGGACGAAAAGGGAAGGGCATTTATTTTATTACGAAGGCGGGAGCCAAGTATTTTGAGGTTCGAAAGGATAGCATCACGACAACCTATACAAAACCACAATTGGATGCATTGATAAAGGAGCAACTTGCGTCTGGCACCTTTATTATGCAGCCGTATATTCAATCCGTTACTAGATCCGGTCAGGTCTATGATTTCCGTCTGCATGTCCAAAAAAATGGGGAAGGTAAATGGGTAGTGACGACGGTGTATCCACGCATTGCACCAAATGGCTCCATCATACCGAATATTAACAATGGCGGCTATACCAATTATTTAGATCCTTTTTTGGAGCAGGAGTTTAAGGAAGAGGCCTATAATATTCGGCGAATGCTTGAGCATTTTTCGCTATCGTTGGCGCATCATCTGGATGAAATTCAAATGGCGAAATTTGGGGAAGTTATTGATGAAATTGGAATTGATGTGGGTTTAGATCAAAATCAAAAAATTTGGATGTATGAGGTCAATTGGCGCCCAGGCTGTCCTCCTGCCTTTTACTTGGAATTAGATGTGGTCATTCATTCCATTCGCTATGCGATGTATCTTGCCAAAAATCAAAAACCTCTGAAAAAGAAAATTGTCCAACAAAAAAGTAAGCAGGTGGAGACAAAGAAAAGCCTGCCAATTATTGCGATTACGGGAAGTGCAGGGAAAACCACGACAAAGGCATTTGTTGGCTCCATCTTATCGAAAAAGTGGAATGTATTTGAATCAAAGGATTATTGGAATACGACGGAGCATACGAAAAAGCATAAGGAAGAGATCAATGATAAGCATCAGGCCGTTGTATTAGAGTACGGTATGGCCTATCCAGGCATTATTACCAATCACTGTAGCATCATCCAGCCGAATATTAGTATTGTGACGAATATTGGCTTAGCGCATGTTGGGAACTTTGATGGAGATGTAAGGGGCGTTGCCAAGGCGAAATCGGAATTAATTCATGGTATGGATCAACAGGGCTTGCTCATTGTCAATCAAGATGATGACAATTCAAGATACTTAGAGACACAGCAATTCAAAGGGAAAATCATCACGGTGGGCATTAAAAAAGAAGCGGATTACCGTGCGTATGATTTGCAATATAAAGATGTTGGTATGTCCTTTAAAATGAAGCTACATGGGCAAGAAATAGAATTGTATATTCCTATATTAGGAGAACATCATGTTTACAATGCACTGAATGCAGTGGCAGTGGCTGATCTTTTAGGGTTTAGCCCCCTTGATATTCAGGCAGGGCTCAACTTTAAAAAACCGCCAAGACGCTTAACGATTTATAATTGCCGTGATGATATAACGGTTATTGATGATACGGTTCACTCTCATCCGCAGGGGGTTCGTGCTGCGCTTGATGTGTTGACGAATATTGCAACGAATCGCAAGGTAGCCATTATTGGGCAAATGCGAGAACTGGGTGTCTTGAGAGAAGAGGAGTATCGCAAGGTCGGGGAGTACGTGCATGAAATAGGCATCGATGAATTTATTACCTATGGCTTTAGGACCGATGAAATGAGTAATGCTGCCATCGCAAAGGGCATGGACCCAGCCAGAGTACACCATTTTATTAATAAGGACCAATTGCATGTCCTTCTTGAAAAGCTCATTAAGCCTCATGATACCATTCTCGTAAAAGGTGCCAGTAAAACCAATATGTTTGAAACCGTGAAATTTTTAGATCAAACGTTTAAAGAAGAATAAACGATTACGACTTATGAAGATAAAAAAGCCCGAGTAACTGTCCACTGACTAGCGGCAATTATTCGGGATATTTTTTCAAACTCTCAAAATGAATTTTATTTCTTTTGCTGCATTGATGGCGTGATTTCTCGCTTCCTTCAAGGTTGCACCTTCTGCAATGACATAGGCGTAACGGTGACCCATCGATAAAGGTGGGGTGAGGAGGGTGCCTTTTCTTGGTTTGACATACACTTCTACGACGCCAGTTGATTTTGTCGCTTTTGCCTTGCCAATAACCTTTTCTAAAATCCCTCTACTTTCCACAATGACATATTTTGTATAGACAAATTTTTTGTGTCTTGGTTGCAGATTAGGCTGTTCTCCTAGCAAAATCTTCAGTGTTTCTTCTACTAAACTGAAACCTAGAGCCGCTTGTAGCATATTGTTCATAGCGCCACCTGAAATTCGGGGATTGATCTCGATGAGTTTCCAACCATTTTGGGTTAATCGAAGTTCTAAATGGAGCGCCCCATTCTCAATACCAAAGGCTTTCACGATGGAATGAAGTACCTCCTCGATGCCTGATTGGATGTTTTGAGGGGCTTTCACTAGTACACCATAGCCTGTAATAATAAATCGTTTTCCTTGTGTAATTTCCTGCTCAATAATACCAATGACATGTGGTTGTCGTTGATAGACAACCGCCTCCACTAAATATTGAGGACCATCTAGATATTCTTCAATCATGATGGTTTCATAGGGATTTTTACTGCGTAGTGCTTTGAGGTGGTTATTGAGCTGATCGGCATCCGTTGCTAGTAAAACATCTTTTGAGCCTGTTGATTTAGGAGATTTTACGATTAATGGGAAGGTCAAATTTTTTGCAATGGGTTCGTTAGGTTTCATGAGCGAGAACTTTGGCGAGTATGGCTGGTCTTGTAAAAACTTTCTTGTTTTTTCTTTATCCTCCATGGTTTCAATCGCGCTGGAGGATGTGTAGTTTTGACAAAATTCATCACATAACATTGAAGCAACATGGACAAAGGGATCTACAAAACTAACGATACTTTTAATATTTAATCCGGTTTTTCCTAGTTTCTCTATTTCATCTTTCATGCTCTCGATATCAAAAGTATCAATGAGTATCATTTTATGGATGTCGGGGTAGGCTCTGCGCTGCTGAAGTTGTTTTTCATTATTTGTGAAAAGTACTGTGAAGTAGCCTAATTTTTCTGCTGCCCTTGTTGCTTCACGACTAGACCCAGATTTGTTTGTACCGATAAATACAATGGCTTTCAGGTATATCACTCCTTCTATTGGTACTTAGATACTTAATCACCTTTATATATATGCAATGAAATAGATTTCCTCTAGTTATGTATCTTGTCTACATCCAAGCAACTTTTAAGAGGTTACATATACTAGAAAAGAAAGGAGGGAGAAAAGATATGAAGCCTCTTTCGGTGAAAAATTTAGCAATGATTACGGCAGGCTATCTAGTGCACGGGTCAGAGGATACACTGATTCAGCATGGGGCTTATCGATTAAAACAAGTGAAAAAGTCCAATACGGCCCTTTTTACAAGTAAACGTATTGTCAATTGGAAAAGTCTAGAGCCACTTTCTCCTCTGGTGCTAGTGACCGATAGAGCTTATCGACCAACTGACATTCCCAACCATGTCATTATGATACAGGTAGCGAATGCAGAAGAGGCCTACTGGAAATTTGTTCATTTTTATCGCAGCCAGTTTCATATTCCGATTGTCGCCATCACAGGTACATCAGGTAAAACAACGACAAAAGAGATGATTAAACATATTCTTTCGGCTGATCGGAAAGTGACTGCGACGACACTTAGCAGTAATTCTAGAACCGCTTCCCTGCAATATTTATTAGGTATAGAGGAAGAAACAGAGGCTGCCGTTTTTGAAACAGCAGTTGGCTCACCAGGAGATGTCACGAATGCGGGGAAATATTTCAAACCGACAATCGGTATTATTACGAATATCGGAGCCCATCATTTAAATTATTGCAAAACATTAGAAGGCTATATCCAAGCAAAGGGAGAAATGCTAGATATCATTCATCCAAAAGGTACATTAATAATCAATGCTGAAGATGTGAATACAAAAAAAATAGATGTTTCGAGATTTCGTGGGCGTTTGATTAAGGTAGGAATGCATGATTCTTGTGATTTTCGAGCGAGCCATATCCACTATTATCAAAAGGGAATGAAATTTGTCCTGCACCATAACAGAAAAAGCTATGACATTCATGTGCCAGGATTTGGGGAGCATCAGGTTTATAATGCCCTTGCTGCCATTGCCGCAGTGTACGATATGGGGATGCCTATTCCAGTCGCAGCAAAACAGCTCCAATCATTCCGTCAATTGAAAAAACAACTGCAACTCTTTGAGGGCATTAATCATTCCATGTTATTGGATGATACATGGAGTATTACAACCACTTCCTTAGAGGCAGCCTTAAAAGTGTTGAATGAGCTAGGTGACGGCAAGAAGAAGATTGCTGTTATTGGTACGATTACCGATTTAGGTTCGTGGGGCTATATTATTCACGAACAAGCGGGCGAATTAATCCAACGTATTGGCGTGGATGTCCTGATTACCATTGGGGAGCATGCAAGGATTATGGCTGATCATGCAGTAAAGCTAGGATTTAGCGCACCTGTTTATACATTTAAAAATAGTACGCTAGTCTATCCGTTATTGCAGAAGATTGTCGATGAAAATACCATCATTCTCATTAAGGGAGATATGTATAGCAAACAGGTTTCTACACTAGCAACGGAGCTAAAGCTAAAACCTCCACCACCTGCAAATTAGCTTCTTTCCATATAGGATATTGACTGTGCCATATAGAAGAGCTTGCTAATAAGGTATAGTAATTGATCAAAAGGCAGCACGCTAGATCAAGAGAAAAAATAAGTCATCTACAAGATTGATAAAGAGAGGAGGCGTAGTACACTTGCAATCTATTAGTGTGCAAAAACTTAGGAATGTCCTACAGGGAAAGCTCATTCACGGATCAGATCAATGGTCTGTTAAGCAGGCAATCTACTATAATCGGCATGATTTAACAAAAAGTCATTCACTTATGTTTGTTAGTCGAAACGATCAAATCAATTGGCAAGAGATTGATCGGAAAGGTCCGTCTCTCATCATATCCGATAAACCGTCTACAGAGTTAAAAAATGCACTAGCGAATACAACCGTTTTACAAGTAAAAAGTGTTGCACAGGCCTACTGGACATTTATCGAGTATTATCGTGGACTCTTTCAAATTCCCGTTGTGGCTTTAACAGGAACTTGTGGTAAAACAACAACAAAAGAGATGTTAAAACATATTGCTAGTAAGCATTGGCAAGTGCAAGCATCTGTCAGCAGTAAAAACGAGCCAAGGCAATCACTACCTTATTTGACGGGCATTGATGATAAAACACAAGCCGCTATCTTTGAATTAGGCTTAGGGAATACGGGGAATATTAAACATCAATGTATGATCTATCAACCGACTATCGGGATTATTACAAATATTGGTGTGCATCATCTAGATGGCTGTCTCAACTTGGAAGGTTATATTAAGGCCAAATCAGAAATTGTGGAAGGTATTAAAGAGGATGGCACGTTAATCATCAATGCTGATGATGCCAATACCAAAAAAATCTCCTTGAAAAGATTTAAAGGGAAGATTATCAAGTTTGGCTTACAGGATACAGCTGATTACAAGGCTTCGAAAGTGGAGTTTGCCAATACGGGCATGAAGTTTGTTTTAGAAGTAGCGGATGAAACGTACAATGTATTTGTCCCTGGCTATGGCGAGCATCAGGTCTATAATGCTTTAGCCGCCATCGCAGCTAGTCATGAAATGGGTCTGACCATTCGTCAGGCAATAGCAGGGCTAAGAACGTTTAAACAGATGGCAAGACATTTAGAATTTACGACAGGACTTGGTGACAGTACGATTATTGATGATACCTGGACAAATAACCCGACATCTGTAGAGGCAGCTTTAAAAGTGTTAGATACGGTAGGAAAAGACAAAAAAGTCATTCTTGTTTTAGGGGATATTAAGCGATTAGGCAATTTTGAAGAAAAATATCATCGCGAAATCGGCTCCATGGTAGCACTAAGAAAGATCGATACCTTAATTACCATCGGCAAAAGGGCAGAGAAAATTGCCGATCAAGCACAAAAGGATGGAACCAGCGCAGAGGTTCATACGTTTAAAGAGGTAGCAGGCGTTTTAGAGTTATTGAAACCAAAGCTTGATGCAGACACGATTGTCTTAATAAAAGGACCAATGTCTAGTAGATCCATGATTGAATTTGCCAATAAACTGAAAAACGCATAGAAAAAGGGTGTCTCAACATGAGTGAGACACCCCATTAATTTATTTTAAAACACGTCGAGCGGTTACAAAATTCTTTTGTGCCCAAGTCGAAGATATGTTTTGTTTTACAATATTATTAGTTGTCATACTAATATATTGGTTATTCCCTATATAAATACCCGTTTGAGTGATTTCTTGTCCACCATTATTCGTAGAGAAGAACAGTAGATCTCCTTTTTGAAGCTGTGATTTTTGAATACGTGTCCCTACTAAAGCCTGTTTACTTGCTAGTTTATCTTTTAAATCAATACCATGCTTTTTAAAGACATAATAAGTAAAACCCGCACTTGTAAAAGTCAGTGCACTCTCATTGTACGTATAGCCGAATTTTGCTTTGCTTGTTAAGCCCGAAGCAGTGGCAATAATTTTATCGGCAGATGTACTTGCTGAAGGTGCACTTACACTGGGTGTAGAGGTGCTATCAGAGAAAACGCGCTTCGCTGTAATATAATGTTCAGTATAATAATCTACAAATAACACTCTTGTCATCACACCATCTGAATTAGGGATAATGATACGATGATCACCTGCATAAATTCCAACAAGTGAAGGTGTTTTAGAGCCTTTGACACTATTAAAGAAAACTAGATCACCTTTCTTCAAGTTAGCACGTGCCACAGTAGAACCTTGACTCATTAAATCGTTTAATGAAGTTGAGCCGAGTGTCACACCACTTTTACGATAGATGAAATCAACAAAAGTTGGAGCTGTAAAGCGTAGACTAGCCTCATTTGTTGTTGAGCTAATCGTTACTTTGTTTTTATATGTGAGGGCATTCTCCACAATTTTATCGCCTTTTGTAGCTGGATTGGCTGATAATAGGGTAGGTAATACTCTACGTGCAGATACATAGTTTTCCGTATAATACGGCTTACTATTTAAATCAGAGATAACAATATTTTGTTTGGTATCCGCCATGTGGATAATTTTATTGTCTCCGATATACATACCGACATGATCGGGATCAGTCCCTGTTTTTTTACTTTTAAAGAACACTAAATCGCCTTTTTGTAATTGGTTTCTCGCTACATAGGTCCCTTGCTGAATCATATAATTTTCATTATACGTACCAAGGTCTACCCCGTTTTTCTCGAAGATGTACATTAAAAATGAAGCACAAGAAAATTTGTATGGGTATGTAGGCTTGTAAACCGAATTGCTGTATGTTGCTTGCCCCATTAAGCTTTTACCAGTCTGAATTAATTGGTCTGCTTTTGCAGCTACCGCCTGTGCGTTGTTCTGGGCATTGGTTGTCGCAGCCTCTACTTGTATCGGCTGGATTGCTGTTTGCACCATTCCAAATGAACTAAATCCAATTGTTAATGCAAGTGTTGTAGATAAAAATCGTTTATTCATGTTGTGTATAACCTCCTAAAGCATCTAGTAGGATTTCTCCTGTATACCTTTGCCATGGAAATAATCGTAGCATGAAAATGTAGGGCTTCTGGGCGGTAAATGTTACCAGGGTAACTGAAGGGAGGGCTTCAACACCTGCTATAATAGGCTTTATCAAGGGAATTTACAGTTTTATTACAAATGTTTCAGTAAGATGTAATATGGAACATTTCCATGAAAAAAACTGCCCTAAAACGAGGCAGCTTACTCGATTTCCTGTATCATTTCTACGCGATTGCCAAAGGGATCACGGAATTCAAAGCGCTCGTAATGAGGAATGGGCACAGAATCGAGTATCTCGATTTGATGTTCTGCGAGTTTCTTCCTCCAATACTGAATATCCGCTACTTGATACGCAATATGCGCCTTTGTTGTCAAGCGATCAAAGCCATCTTCCGTGCCCACATGAACCTCCTGCTGACCAAGCTGTAACCAGAATCCGCCTCGACCTTTAAGAGAATCCGGTTTCTCCAATTCCTGAAGTCCTAAGACACGGCAATAAAAATCCTTCCCCTGCTCCTCTGATCCTTGTGGAATGGTAATTTGCACATGATGTAAACCCATAATCATCTCATAACGCCCCCTTTTTTCCTTAATTATAGAGTAATTTCTAAATATTTGAAATTAAAGAGGAGGAAAGCTGGTAAATAGGTGGATAGAACTCCGAAAGTAGAGGATAGCACTCCAAAAGTGGTGGATAGAATCATCAAAGAGAAGGATAGAATTTAAACTAGTGGATAGAATCTCAAAAGTAGAGGAAAGCTTTATAAAACTGGCGGATAGAATCATCAAAGAGAAGGATAGCGCTTAAACAGGTGGATAGAATCTCAAAAGTGAAGGATAGAGTTTAAACAGGAGGATAGAACTCCGAAAGTAGAGGATAGCACTCCAAAAGTGGTGGATAGAATCATCAAAGAGAAGGATAGAATTTAAACTAGTGGATAGAATCTCAAAAGTAGAGGAAAGCTTTCTAAAACTGGCGGATAGAATCATCAAAGAGAAGGATAGAGTTTAAACTAGTGGATAGAATCTCAAAAGTAGAGGATAGCGTTCTAAAAGTGGTGGATAGAATCATCAAAGAGAAGGATAGAGTTTAAACTAGTGGATAGAATCTCAAAAGTAGAGGATAGCGTTCTAAAAGTGGTGGATAGAATCATCAAAGAGAAGGGTAGCGCTTAAACAGGTGGATAGAATCTCAAAAGTGAAGGATAGAGTTTAAACAGGAGGATAGAACTCCGAAAGTAGAGGATAGCACTCCAAAAGTGGTGGATAGAATCATCAAAGAGAAGGATAGAATTTAAACTAGTGGATAGAATCTCAAAAGTAGAGGAAAGCTTTCTAAAACTGGCGGATAGAATCATCAAAGAGAAGGATAGAGTTTAAACTAGTGGATAGAATCTCAAAAGTAGAGGATAGCGTTCTAAAAGTGGTGGATAGAATCATTAAAGAGAAGGATAGTGTTTAAACAGGTGGATAGCACTCCAAAAGTAGAGGATAGCGTTCTAAAAGTGGTGGATAGAATCTTCTAATTGAAGGATAGCGTTTAAACTGGTGGATAGAAATCCAAAAGTAGAGGATAGCGTTCTAAAACTGGTGGATAGAATCATCAAAGAGAAGGATAGAGTTTAAACTGGTGGATAGAAATCCAAAAGTAGAGGATAGCGTTCTAAAAGTGGTGGATAGAATCATCAAAGAGAAGGATAGAGTTTAAACTGCTGGATAGAAATCCAAAAGTAGAGGAAAGCGTTCCAAAACTAGTGGTTAGAACCTCAAAAGTAAAGGATAGCACGCCAAAACTAGTGGTTAGAACCTCAAAAGTGAAGGAAAGCGCGACATTTCTATGCTGTTTCGATTTAATACTATGGTATAATAATAAAAACGGAATAATAGGATAGAGGTACAAATCCGATTTTTGGATTTGTTTAAAAGGGAAGATCGGTGTGAATCCGACGCTGTCCCGCAACTGTAAATGGGAGCACATTTCAAAAGGCCACTGTTACGAGTCGTAATGGGAAGGTGAAAGGTGTGATGAACATGAGCCAGGAGACCTGCCTTTATCTAGTACAGCCAAAAAACCTACGCGGATAGGGGGTGTTGAGTGTGACTAGAGAATTTCTCCTGCATGCTCATAGTACGATGATTGCTAAAAAGGTAGCTTCTATGTTTAATAGAAAGCTTCTTTCGAGTTGGCAGCCATCGTATTATGTCGTGTATTTGTCATAGTAGACATCTTTCTGATGAGGGAAAGATGTTTTTTTATGTAAAAAATTAAAGGAGCGGTCCACATGAATCCACAAGTTGTTGAGTACTATGAAAGCTTATTTAAATTTGAAATTATGCAAGAGCCTAGACCTTTAAAGGAGCTTGTCGAACAATATGTTGGGCATGATGCTACACATGAGCCATCTATTTTAGCAGCGTATGCCAATGTTTTGAAAGAATTAATAGGATAGAATATGTTTGGCTACTTCGAAAAACGAAGTAGCCTTTTTTAATAAGCGCATGCTTTGACAATTATTTATAGGAGGCGTACAATTTCGTTGAACAATTGTTTTGAACGCTTGTTCAAAAAAGAGGTGAGTACGATCGATCAAAAAGAAAAAAATAAAGAGGTAAAGGATCAAATTTTACAAGCGGCAAAAGCCTTGTTTTCATCAAGGGGCTTTGATGGTACAACGGTGAGACAAATTTGTGAAGAAGCAGATGTGTCACTTGCACTTGTTTCCTATCATTTTGGTGGTAAGGAAAATGTCTTTAATGCATTATTTGAACCGCTACGCCACACCTTTATGAATGCTCATTATGATGTTGAAGATTCAATCGGTGCGCTTCGTAGCTTTTGTCGAAACTTTGTTCTTTACCGAATCCATGAGCATGAATTAATTGATATTTTACAGCAAGAAATAGTTATGAATAGTCCAAGGCTTGAGATGCTAAAGGATGTGTTTTTACCTTCCTGGGAGCAGCTTCGGACAATTTTATTGGCTTGTCAGGAGCAGCAGACCATTCACTTCGAGTCACTTGATGTTGCATTGAACTTTATTATGGGGACCTTAATGTATTCCTTGAACAATCCGTTTTTAAATCGTTCTTCCTTACAAGCAACGCCTGAACAGATTGCGGAGCTTGCAGTCAATTTCGTGTTACATGGTCTTCAAACAAAATTATAAAAAGAAGGTAATAAGATGAAAGCAGCAAAATTTTACGGAATAAAAGATATTCGAGTAGAGGAGGCACAACTGCCAGCACTAGCACCAGGCATGGTGAAAGTGAAAGTTGCCTTTGCTGGAATTTGTGGTAGTGATTTACATGAATATGTAGGTGGTGCTTATGCATTCCGTACACAACCCGTTTTAGGTCATGAATTTGCAGGTGTCGTTGTAGAGGTTGCAGAAGGCGTTACACAGACAAAAGTAGGTGATCGTGTGGCAGTGGAGCCACCAATCCCATGTGGTAAATGTGATAATTGTCGACGTGGCTATTCCAACTTATGTAAGCGTGGTCAATCTTATGGCTATACGATTTCTGGAGGATTTGCTGAATATGCAGTCGTGCAAGAGGAAAATATTCACCTTCTTCCTGAGAATATGAGCCTAGAGCTAGGCGCACTTGTTGAACCGACAGCAGTAGCGGTTCACGCAGTTCGTCAAAGTCAATTAAAGCTTGGCGATACAGCGGCCATTTTTGGCGCAGGCCCTATTGGATTATTAGTCTTGCAGGCTGTGAAAGCTGCGGGGGCAAGCGAAATTTTTGTCGTAGAGGTTTCGGATGAACGACGCCAAAAAGCACTTGAATTAGGCGCGACCTTTGTCATGAATCCAATCGACACAGATGCAGTAGCGTTTATTCGTGAAAAAACAACTGGTGGGGTGGATGTTGCGTATGATGCAGCAGGTGTGCAAGCAACATTTACAAGCGGTGTTAGTGCTGTTCATCCAGGCGGCGAATTTAAAATCGTCAGTGTTTGGGAAAGACCTGTAGAATTTAACCCAAATGCGGTGGTTTCACCAGAAGTGAAAATTAGTGGCTCGTTCGCCTATGTGAATATTTTCCCTGAAGTGATTCGATTACTTGCTCGTGGTGTGATTGATGGACAAGCTGTCATCACAAGCCAAATTGCTTTAGATGATATCGTGGAAAAAGGCTTCGAGGCATTAACGAAAGACCGTAGCCAATGTAAAATTCTTGTCAATATGAGTTTGTAATTTACCGAAATCATAGCCGAACTTGTAGGTTTGGCTATGATTTTTTTGGCTACATTAATAACAATACCAATTGGAATACATTTGTTTGTCATAAAACTGCCTTTAGGACTTCATTCATATTTCACTTTTTATTTATATAATTAATCTGCTATAAATAGAGAGATTGGAGATCAAATATGAAAAATTTGCTTTATTCAAGGTTTTGGCGACTGCATTTTTTCGCAGCACTTTTTATTACGCCTTTATTGCTGTCTCTCACATTAAGTGGGATTGGTTATTTGTTTTTTACAGATGTAGAAAACCGATTATATGACGATTATTTCTTTGGTGAGAGCCATAAGGAAGAGGTCTTAACAATTGATGAGGCTGTGGAAAAAGCGGAGGCGGCATTTGCAGGATATTCTACTACAAAAGTGATTATGTTGGAGGAGCCTTATAATACGCGTTTAACTTTATCAAATGGCACTAAACAAAAATATGTATTTTTAGATGACCACAATCAAATGGTTGGTAGTCAGGATGCCGATTATACATTTTCAAATATTATGAGAAATACGCATAGCTCCCTCTTTATTGGTGGTACCTTTGTGAACTATTTAGTAGAGCTGGCGGCATGTTGGACGATCTTTTTATTACTGTCAGGGCTTTATATGACATTCAAAGGAAATCTCCTAAAGAAGGGCAAGTCGGAGAATAAGAGACAAAAAAGTAAGAGATTGCATGCACTTGTTGGGACAATCATTACGATTCCAATGGTGATGTTTATTTCTACAGGGCTATTATGGTCTGCTTTTCAAGGTTCGATGCTAGCAGATATAGCTTCAGAAAATCCTACTTTTGGGTATCCATTACTTCAACAAAAGCCACCAACATCTGATGTCTCTGAAATGCCATGGGCCACTCGTCAATTAGAGGCACCCACATCAGAAGGAGAACATGCACAGCATCATGGTGGTGGCGCTGTCCGTTATACGAACGACAGTCAAATGACGATTGCTCAACTTGAAGAAGAAATCAATGCCATGAATATCGCTAAGCCATATTCGATTATTTATCCGTCAAACGGTGAGGGCGTCTATACAGTGGCGAAGGCTAGTAATTCTGGTGTAACAGGGCTGGATGTGAAGCCTACAGCCGAAGCCACAATGTATTTTGATCAGTATAGTGGGAAGTTTATCGATCAAGTAAATTATGACGATTATGGCATGTTAGCCAAATTCTTTACATGGGGTATCCCATTACATGAGGGGCATTTATTCGGCTGGCCGAATAAGCTATTAAATTTAGTGGTTTGTCTAGCCTTTTTAGCCGTAATAATGTGGGGAATTCGCACTTGGATTTTACGTAGAAAAAAAGGGGAGCTGTCTGCACCACCGCAAATTTCTCATAAAATGTCCATGCCATTCATCATTTTCCTTGTGATTTTAGGGATTGTAATGCCACTATTTGGTGCTTCATTAATCGCTGTAGTGTTGATTGAACTCCTCATTTTAGGCTGGCAAACAAAGAAGAAGTTAAGAGCAGAAGAAACTAAATAAAGCATAGAGATACGGCATAGCAGGATTGTGCCGTATCTTTTTTTGTTTATTTCACTAGCATGAGCGCAATACTATAAATTGTTTATAGATTTTTCAGCATGATTTTATAAAGTTTTAAGATTTGTATGGTACATTGCTAGTAGTTTCAGCTTATTGGGGGAATGTAGATGTCAATTAAAACAAGGTTTTTGCTATCATATGTGGGTGTCATTATCATTGCCATCACGCTTTTACTAGCAGCCGTATTTCTTTTTTCCTTTGCCATTACGGGCGATGTCAAAGCAATTGAGCATTTTTATAAAAAATCCTATGTCCAAAAACCTTTGACGACGGTGGAGGAAAATGCCTTTCTAGATTTAAAATGGCTAGCTAAAAATAATCCCCAGCAGCTTTTAGATCTCGAACAACTAGAAAAAATCAATGCGCCTTCGATTGAGATTGTGGTACGAAAAGATCATCAAATTGTTTATTCAACGCAGAGAGAGCATAAACAATTATTGCTTCAAAGTTTACCTGGTTTTGAAGCGACCAATATTAATTCTCGTGACACGATTATGATAAATCAGGCCTTTTATACGTATGTCAAATTTGATTTTTATTTCCCCGATCAAACAGCGGGAAGTATTTTCGTTTTGAGAGAGGTTAGTTCCCATGCGGAGGTAACGCGAGAACTTTTACCAATTCTTTTAGGTATTTTATTTGTCTTATTTATGATGATTATTGGTTTTTTAAATTATTTAGTCTCAAGAAGTATTATTAAACCGATCTCAGCATTAAAAAAAGGGGCGGAACGCATTAAATCGGGCGACTTGAATTTTGAGATTGCGTCCCACTCGAATGATGAAATTGGACAGCTGAATCGGTCATTCGAGGAAATGAGAGTCAAATTAAAAGAATCAATCCAGCTTCAGCTCCAATATGAGGAAAATCGGAAAGAGCTCATCTCCAATATCTCCCATGATTTAAAAACGCCAATGACTTCTATTATCGGCTATGTGGAGGGCATTAAAGATGGTGTGGCGAATACAGAGGAAAAAATGGATAAATATTTAACAACTATCTATACAAAAGCAAAGGATATGGATGTATTAATTGATGAGCTATTCTTATTTTCTAAATTGGATTTAAAAAAGATTCCATTCCAAATGGAAAGCGTCAATCTCCAGCAATATATGCATGATTATGTAGAGGATGCGAGCTTTGATTTTATTGCACGAGACATTCATTTACAATATATATCAGCAGGCTCGCCGCTTTTTGCGATGGCGGACCGAGATAAATTAAGACGTGTCTTGACGAACCTATTAAGCAATAGCGAAAAATATATGGATAAGCCGTATAAACAGATTATTATTTCATTGCATGAGCGAGCAGAGGATGCAATTATTCAGGTAACAGATAATGGTGCAGGCATTGATCCTGCCGCATTACCCTATATTTTTGATCGTTTTTACCGTGCGGAGCTTTCACGTAATTCGCAAACAGGTGGCAGTGGCTTAGGGTTAGCCATTGCAAAACAAATCGTTGTTGAAATGGGCGGCGATATTTGGGCAAAGAGCGAATTAACGAAGGGGACGAGCATAGTCATTTCATTGAAAAAAGATGAGGAGAAGGTGAATCATCATGAAAAAAATTCTGCTAATTGAAGATGAAGTGAGCATAGCAGAGCTTCAACGAGATTATTTAGAAATTAATGGTTTTACAGTAGCTATCCAACATCATGGAGAGGATGGACTAAAGCAGGCACTTGAAGGCAATTATGATTTAATCATTTTGGATATTATGCTGCCTGGGATGAGTGGCTTTGAAATTTGTAAACAGATTCGAGCCGTACACAATATTCCCATTTTATTTGTTTCAGCTAAAAAAGAGGATATTGATAAAATTCGTGGTCTTGGACTAGGAGCGGATGATTATATTACGAAACCATTTAGTCCGAGTGAATTAGTGGCAAGGGTCAAGGCCCATTTATCAAGATATGAGCGACTGGCGAACAATCAGCAAACGAATCATATGATGTCCATTCATGGCATTACAATCGATACTTCGGCTAGAAAGGTGTTTGTCAATGGGGATGAAATTGCCTTTACAACAAAGGAATTTGATTTACTCGTCTTTTTTGTCAAACACCCCAATCAAGTTTTAAGTAAAGAGCAACTCTATGAGCGAAACTGGGGCTATGAATCCGCTGCAGATGTTTCGACTGTCACCGTTCATATCCGAAAGCTGCGTGAAAAAATTGAACGAGATCCAGCACAGCCCAAGTTTTTGGAAACAGTATGGGGTGCAGGCTACCGCTTCAATGTTTAAGTACAAACTACCTCGTCACGGCTGTGGCGAGATTTTTTTAAAGCCAGCCTTTTTCACCTGCTACCTGAGCGGCTTGCTGTCTGGATTCCACTTGTAGCTTTTGGATAGAGGTTGATAAATAATTGCGAATTGTGCCCTTTGTTAAATATAATTGCTTACTGATTTCGTTTGTAGTCAAGCCTTCTTTGACTAGCTGAAGTACCGCTATTTCTCGTTCATTTAAAGGGTTTTGCTCCTTCATAAATAAGGAAGCAGCTAAATCCTTGCTGACCACCTTTTCTCCCTGCATGATTTTTCGGATAGTAGCGATTAAATAATCAATTGGTTCATCTTTCAATAGATAGCCGTGTACCTCGCAATCGATTGCCTTCTGTAAATAGCCTGGGCGTGCAAAGGTTGTTACTATCATCACCTTGCAAGGGAGGTTGGCCTGTTGTATTTTTTCAGCAAGCTCTAGCCCTGACAGATGGGGCATTTCGATATCGACGAGGCAAATATCTGGTGGCTCCTGCTGGATAAATTCCCATGCTTGTTGACCATTTGCCACCTCGGCTATGACCTCAATATCAGGTTCAAATGCTAAGAGCGAAGTCAAGGCACCACGTAACATTTGCTGGTCCTCTGCTAGTAATACACGTATCATGTTAGAGGCTCCTTTCCATCTTGAATTGGTAAAGTAAGTGTGACGCTTGTGCCTGTTGGTGTGTCACTGTCAATCATGGCATAGCCTTGCAGCATATGCATTCTTTCTTTTATGGAGTGGATGCCATTCCCACGTCCTTGTGACTGTAAACTGATACCATCGTCCTTCATCATAAGGGTATATTGTCCAGTATGACAATGGATGGTGATATGGCATTTTTTTGCCTGACCATGCTTGAGAATATTCGTAGTGGCTTCTCGTACACATAAAGCGAGCATCGTTTCTTCCACACTAGAAAGAACGATTTGAGGACATTGATTGTCCAGGTTTGTTGTAATATTCGCGCTTTGTAAAAGCTGTTGGCAATGGACAAGCTCCGTTTGCAACGAAATAAAATTCATCTCAGACACTAGCTCACGTACCTGTTTTAAGGCCGTACGGGTAGTGGCTAATATATCATGTAGCTCAGGCTTTACGCTTGAGGGATCTCGGTCGATTAGTTTTGTCGTTAGCTCGGTTTTCACTTTAATCATTGTGAGTGTATGGCCAATTGTATCGTGAAGGTCTCTAGCAATTCGCTGTCGTTCCTCTTGCTGAACAAGCTGTGTATTCACGTCAGCCAGTTCGGCTTGCAGATTTTTCGACTTTTCCACAAAATAAATGAGAATCGGGAGCACCAGCTGAAACATCATAATCGGTACTAGCACCAGTGACTCCTTTTGTAAAAATGAATCTGTTGTTATGTACATGACCGTCAAAAACATAACAGCGATGGCTACGATTCCACAGGCAATATGCCTTTTTGATTTTGCCCGTCCTAGTAAATCGGCAAAGGTAAAGCCAAAAATAAGCATAAAAGGATCGACTAAAATGCCAAGTAAGGTGATAAGGACAAAGGCTACTAGTGATGCAACAAGTAGCCTCCCATCTCGATGCCATAAAGCAATGTAGAAGGCTATTAGGTATAAAAGGAGCACTGCTATTTTCATAGTTAAGGGAAGGGAATGAGACCATAGCACCATAGTGATCAAGAAAATGACAGAAGCTGTATCAATGATTAAATAATGCTTAATTTGTTCTCTTGGATATATTTTTATTACTAGCACCATCCTTTGTTGCTGATTGCTGTGTCATTGCTTGAAGGGCTTTTTTACGAAGCCATTCCATCGGACCCATTTGAAATGGCTGTAACCAAGCGAATGCTATGACTAGCTGTAAGATTGATAGAGATAGCCAAATACCAATGACGGTGAAGCTATTGACTTGCCCGCCTAAGCCAAGCCCCCAGCCATAAAAAATGATCGACGCAAGCACGTTTTGGAGGACATAGCAGCTTAAAGACATTTTGCCGACATAGGCAAAGCGCTGCCAAAGCCAATCTAGCCTCTTATATTCTACCAGTTTACCTAAAATTCCAATATAGCCAATAGATAGAATAGGGGCACATAGATAGCGAACAGGTAAATCAAAAAGCCCACCAGGAATAAAAATAAGCAGATTGATAGGAATGCCAATGAATACACCAATCTTAAATAGCTTTTGTCGAGCAAGGCGTCCTTTGTCTGTTGGTGAAAATACCTCATTACGCATGAACTTCACGCCAAGTAAAAATAAAAAGACATTCATTGGGATAATAAAAATAGCTTCTGAGCGATAAAATAAAAAGTTTGTTAGACGATGCTGTACCTGCGCAAGCCATGTGCCAAGTTCATAGAGCGTGGCAACGGACGCCATACCATTTAAGGAAACTCCTGCTCCTTGTAAGGTACTAATAAAAATAAGCAGAATCAATAGAACGTGAAAGCCACCAAAAAGATAGAAGGCGCCTGTCATGACCTTGTCTCCCAAACGCACAATAAAAGCAACGATGAAAGCTGTGACAGCATAGCTCATTAAAATATCATATTCCATCACAAGCGTGTAATGCAGCAGCCCCTCCAACCCTAAAAAGACGATAGTCCACAGATACACGCCAGGCCAAGCTGTGCCTCTACGTAAGGCTTGCTGATATTTTAATTGTAAGCCCACCCCAAACATAATCGTTAAAAGTCCAAGCAGCTTACCATTAACGAAGAATAATACGACCATTCGTAAAAAATCATGGAAGGACCACCAGCCAGAATAGTTACTTGTTGTGATATACGATAAATCTCCTAAATAGGCAAAAATCCAAATATTTGTGCCGAGCGTTCCTAAAACGGCAAAGCCTCTTAACATATCGATAAAAGGAAGTCTTTGTTGCGTTTGCATAAGTTCGATCACTCTTTCTTTGTTTTCTTACCTTAAGGATAAGAAAATCTCAAAAGAAAACCTATTCACACCAGTCAAAGGATCTTGATGACAGGTGTCATAAAATATGCTGTGACAGCACAAAAAACCAGCAACGCTTTGGATGCTGGCTCATTATTTTGTACAGGTATAGATGCGATAGTCTAAAATTTTTTCGTATTTTTCATTCATGGCGATGTGCTGATCCATCATTTCATAGAACTCGGATTCCATATCTGTGGAAACTTGAAATTCAGGCTTGGATGAGATGGATTTGTTTTTTTGTATATGGATATCATGAAAACCAGCCTGTTGTAGTAGTCTTACCCAATCCTTTTTCGTGAGGAGAGACTGAAAGCCGTAAAATTGTTGGATGTCCTCTGTAAGTTCAGTGCGAAGTGTTTTGGGAATGGTGAATTCAATGGCAATGAAGCGGCCACCTTTTTTCAATAAACGATAAATTTCCTGCAAAGCTTGCTGTAGATTAACAAAGGCCAGAACCGACTCAGCTAGAATCAAGTCAAATGACTCGTTCGCTAACGAGGTTTGTTCTATAGAGCCTTGCAGAAGACTGACAGGTAGACGCGCTTTCTGCATGCGCTGACGAGCCTTTTCTATCATAATGGGCTGAATATCGAGACCTGTGACGTTTGCTTGATAGGAAGATGCTAAATAAGCAGCCGTTTGTCCTGTACCACATCCTACATCTAAAATATGTGCGTTATGCTCGATATTCTCTGCTTGCAAGACAGCCTTTGATAGATTGATGCCCCCTGGATGTGCGCCTCCAACCCCGAATTTAGCTAAAAAGGTAAGATAATGAGAGCCTTGAATAGTACCACCTTCTTTTTTTCTTATAGTATGACAGGGAAACTAGTATGGTTCCCTTATTATTTTTAACCTCTTCTTCAAAAGTCTAATTCGCTATTAATATTTGCACATATACTAGTGAGAAGCTTTCAGATAGGGGGTGTATAAATGCCATATTTTCAGCCGAATGCTAGAAGGGGCCCATATCCGCCAAACAATAGGCAATATTTTGGCCCACCTTTTCGAGGTAGAATGGTGCAACCTTACTATTCTCCCAATCAACAACAACAAGGCCCTAGACTAGGAAATTTACCAGATCATTTAAATACGATTATGGGGCATGCTGGGACGATTACAAATGGAGTTAATATGTTGAGGCAGATGGGATCGTTACTAAGTTTATTTAGATAAAAACTAGAAACCCTCTTAAGAAAATGGTCTTAAGAGGGTCATGTTGTTGAAAAAAGAGGATGTCAACGGCAGAAAAAGCAACTTGGCAAGGTGAGGGGTTGATTTCCGTTCCGCCAGCGTCCTTTCCAGGGGGCGTCCGAGGAGCCGCTTCACTCACTAGCGTTCGCTCCAGGGTCTCCTCTGTGACGCTCAATCCCCTAGGAGTAACGCTGGCTCCACTCCAATCAACCATGTGCAAAAGTGTCTTTTTCTTATCTTTCATACTAGCCGTAGCAATCAAAATAGCACATGATTTGTATAATTAGATAGGCTCTTATTTTCAATGTGTAGTGACAACACCTCTTCATAAAGAGTAGTAAACACTTTCACTTTATTTGAAAACCTTTGCTAAAAAGTCAGTGGGTTGAAGTGGAGGGCTACTTGACTCCCGTGGGATAGCGAGACAGGCGAAGCCCTGCACGGAGCGGTAGCGGAGGAAGCGATTCGGCGCTCGCCCACAGGAAAGCAAGTAGCCTGCAACGGAAATCCATTTCTACCTTTTAATTGACAGTAACACTAAAACCCTCTTAAGAAAATCGTCTTAAGAGGGTTCATATTTGGGTTTAATGGGCTGGGGCCAATTGCTTTTCGATAATAGAGCGATTTTTCTCTTTAAATAGTTCATTATGTGAGGACACCATGCCATGACGATAGGCGGTCGGTTCTAAATACGTTTTAATGGAGTTGACCGCATTGGCTGCATCCTGGAATGTTCCAAGTAGCAAATTGATTTTTCCATCAAACGATAAAATATCACCTGCTGCAAAAATACCAGGCTGTGCCGTTTCGCCTGTTGCTTTTCCTTCAAAATAATAATCATCCTTTTTTGGAAGGGCAATGGCCTCATCAAATGCAAGAGATGCCTCACGATTATAGCCGTGACTGACGATTACCTCATCGATTTGACGAGTATAGCTTTGCTTCGTTATCGTATTTTCGCATGTCACTAATTGAATAGCGGTTTTATCAGCATTCGCGGAAAGCTTTGTAATCGATGTATTACACTCAATACGCACACCTGCATCCAGTGCTTCCTGTACAGTGGCTTCATGAGCGGATAAATTCTCTTTGCGGTAAACCACCGTCACGCTTTTGGCAATCGGACTTAACTCAACAGCCCAATCAATGGCTGCATTGCCACCACCTGAGATCATGATATCCTTATCGACAAAACGTTTATACGATTGCACAGTGTAATGTAAATTTGACATTTCATATTTTTCAGCGCCTTCAAGTGTTAGCTTTTGAGGATTAATAATGCCACCACCAACAGCGAGCAGCACCGTTTTAGAATAATGTTTTTCACCAGTTGCTGTATGTATCACAAAAATATCATCGTGACGTTCAATCAAATCTACTTTTGTATCTGTCAAAATAGTAGGATCGAATGTTTTGGCTTGCTCGATTAATTGTTTGACAAATTGTTCGCCTAACACAGGAGGATGCCCCCCAATATCCCATATCAGCTTTTCGGGATAAAGTAGTACTTTTCCGCCAAGCTGTGATTGGCTTTCTAGTAATTTTGTTTTTAAACCACGTAAACCACTATAAAAGGCACTATATAAGCCAGCTGGGCCTCCGCCAATAATTGTCACATCATACACATGCTGCATTTTTATTGCCACATCCTTAATAAATAGTAAAAAAGTAATTGACAAAATCTTATCAAAAAACTAGACTAATTCTAGTGATAATGATTATCATTTTAAGCTTTGAATATCATAGCATGGAAAGAAGTAAAAAGAAAGTGAGGGTCCGATTTGCGTTTAGAAGTTGAATCGATTCGTGTTGGTTATGAGAATAAAACAATTGTGCATGACTTATCGCTGCAAATTCCCGATGGCAAAATAACAACAATCATTGGTTCAAATGGTTGTGGAAAATCAACCTTATTAAAGGCCATCACACGGATTTTAAAGCATGAGAGTGGACAGGTCATATTAGATGGTCAAAATATTTCCAAGATGAACACAAAAGAATTGGCAAAAGAGCTGGCAATCTTACCACAGAGTCCAGAAAGTGCACATGGTTTAACAGTGGAAGAGCTTGTATCCTACGGTCGATTTCCTTATCAAAAGGGCTTCGGTAATTTATCACAAAAAGATAAAGATGTGATTGGCTGGGCTTTACAGGTAACCAAAACAGAAGAATTCCGTTTACAAACTGTAGATGCTTTATCTGGTGGACAACGTCAGCGCGTATGGATTGCGATGGCATTGGCCCAAGAAACCGACATTATCTTTTTAGATGAACCGACAACTTATTTAGATATGGCTCATCAGCTAGAAGTTTTAGAGCTGCTTTACAAGCTGAATGAAGAACAGGGGCGCACCATTGTCATGGTACTCCATGATTTAAATCAAGCGGCACGTTTTTCAGATTATATTGTAGCGCTTTCACAGGGTGAGCTTGTAAAATTCGGAACGGCTGAAGAAGTGATGGTTCCAGAAGTTTTGAAAAAAGTATTTAATATTGATGCAGTCATTGGCAAAGATCCACGAACAAACAAACCAATGTGCATTACATATGACTTATTACAAACCGTTTAAAGGGAGAATAACAATGAAAAAGTGGCTATTACCAATGTTTATGATGCTTGTCCTAGTACTTGCAGCATGTGGCAATAAGGAAGAAAAAACAGAGAAGGCTGATGAAGGCTCAAAAGAAGAAACATCAGCAGAAACAATCACATATCAATCAGAGTCAGGTCCTGTTGAAGTACCAGCAAATCCGAAACGTGTAGTTGTACTATCTTCTTTTGTAGGAAGCTTATTACAGCTTGATGTGAATGTTGTTGGTGTAGATGCATGGGCAGCGAAAAATCCAAACTTCGAAGACGGGATTAAAGATGCTGTCGTAGTTGAAAATACAGATATTGAAAAAATTCTTGAGCTAGAACCAGATTTAATTATTGGCTTAAATGGTATTGAAAATGCTGATAAATTAGCAGAAATCGCGCCAACAGTATTATTTACGTATGGTAAAGTAGACTATTTACAGCAGTTCATTGAAATCGGTAAAGTTGTGAATAAAGAAAAAGAAGCAACTGCATGGGTAGAAGATTTTAAAACACGCGCAGCAGAAGCTGGTAAAAAAATCAAAGAAAAAATCGGTGAAGATGCGACTGTAACAGTGGCAGAAAACTTCAATAAACAGTTCTATATTTATGGCGATAACTGGGGACGTGGAACAGAGATTTTATATCAAGAAATGGGCTTGAAAATGCCTGAAAAAGTAAAAGAAACAGCGTTAGAGCCTGGCTACTATGCTATTTCTCAAGAAGTTTTAGGGGAATACGCTGGTGACTATGTGATCTTCAGTATGTTCCAAGATCAAGATAATTCCTTTACAGATGCAGCATGGTTTAAAGATTTAGAAGCAGTGAAAAATGGTCATTTATTTGAAGTGAATGCAAATGCCTTTTACTTCAACGACCCTATCACATTAGAACATCAACTGAAGTTCTTTGAAGAGAAATTTTTACAATAATTAGTAGAGAGTAGCGAAGGCAAATGACAAAGTTTCGAAAGCTTCCATTTTGGCTTCAAGTATTGCTAGCATTGCTTGTATTAATTGGCACTGCTAGTATCTCGCTGTGCTTAGGGGCAGCGAATACTAGCATTCAAGATGTCTTTCAAGCAATTGTTGGACAAAGTGGTGGCAAACATTACACGATTTTACGTGAAATTCGATTTCCGCGTATCATTGCAGCTATTTTTGTTGGGAGTGCCCTCGCTGTCGCTGGGGCGATTATGCAAGGGGTTACACGAAATCCATTAGCTGATCCAGGGCTGCTTGGTTTAACAGCAGGGGCAAATGCTGCCCTTGCTTTAACGATGGCATTTATTCCGAAGTTCTCGTATTATACGTTAATTTTAGCCTGCTTTGTTGGGGCTGGTATTGGTATGATGATTGTTTATGGGATTGGTGCCTCTACTAAAAAAGGCTTTTCTCCGTTGAAGCTTGTTTTGGCTGGTGCGGCTGTCACGGCATTATTACAGGCAATCGCAGAAGGAACAGGCATTTTATTTCAAATTTCCAAAGATGTTTCGATGTGGACAAGTGGCGGTTTCATTGGCACAACATGGCAGGCATTATTAATCGTTCCTGTTATTATCATCGGTCTACTCCTATCATTTGCTTTCAGTCGTCAATTAACGATTTTAAGCTTAAATGAGGAAGTAGCGGTGGGGGTTGGACAAAACACCACGTTCGTAAAAGGCATCATGATGTTTGTGGTGGTTATTCTGGCAGGCTCTGCTGTGGCCCTTGTCGGGAATCTAGCTTTCGTTGGCTTAATGGTGCCGCATATTGTCCGTGCGTTTGTAGGGACAGACTATCGCTTTGTCTTACCAATGAGCGCCATTGTAGGTGGCTGGTTTATGGTATTGGCTGATTTTGCAGGTCGCATGATTAACGCACCTTATGAAACGCCTGTTGTGGCCATTATTTCGATTATAGGTCTTCCATTCTTCCTACTCTTAGTGCGGAAGGGAGGACGTCAATTTGTTTAAAGAAGGTCGAAAAAAACAACGGAAATGGTTGTTCATTTGGCTAGTGGTCACCTTATTCATTTTTGTGATGGGGATTTCATTAGGTGCCGCATCCGTATCTTTTGATCGAATTATCCCGACCTTGTTGGGCGATGGTAGTTTTAAAGAGTCGTTCGTGCTATTTTCCGTTCGTTTACCAAGAATGTTTGTGCTAGCGGCTGCGGGTATGGCATTAGCGCTGGCGGGTGCCGTATTGCAGGGCGTGACCCGCAATGATTTAGCGGACCCAGGGATTATTGGCATTAGTGCCGGGGCAGGTGTTGGGATCACAGTCTTTTATTTGCTAGTAAATGGCGACCTTCCTCACTTTGCCTATATTTTACCGATTGTCGGCTTTTGTAGTGCCTTAGTGACAGCCCTGTGCATTTACTTTTTCTCTTATCAACGAAATAAGGGCGTACATCCTGTGCAGTTTATTTTAGTAGGGGTTGGCGTAGCATCCGCCTTATCAGGGGTCATGATGGTGTTAATTTCCTCTGCTGAGCGTAGTGATGTACAATTTATTGCACAATGGCTAGCCGGAAATGTGTGGGGCACAGATTGGCCATTTTTCTGGGCGTTAGTGCCTTGGCTTGTACTGGGTATCCCGTACATTTTCTATAAAGCGAATGTGTTAAATGTCTTGGCCATGACGGAGCAAACAGCAGTCGGCCTCGGTATGAATATTGGGCGAGAACGTTTGCGATTATTAATTGTCGCCGTTGCGCTAGCGGCAGCTGCTGTATCGGTAACAGGTGGTGTAGCCTTCATCGGTTTGATGGCTCCGCATATTGCGAAACAGCTTGTTGGCCCGCGCTATCAATTCTTTTTACCACTGACCTTATTCATTGGTGCAAGCTTGCTAATGCTGGCTGATACCATTGGGCGTGTAGCCATTGCAAGTGCAACAGTTCCTGCTGGTATTGTTGTTGCGTTTATTGGCGCACCCTACTTCCTGTATTTATTGCGGAAGAATGTGTAGAAACGTATTAGCAAACGTTAGTTGTTGCTCCAAAGAACAGTCTTTCGATCTACTAAAAATTGTGAAAAATTGATTTTGCAATATCTATCTTTTAAGTTTTTGAGAACCTCATTTGTTGAGGTTCTTTTTTTATATAATCAGGGCAGGAGGTGAATACATGATTCTATTAGCACGACAACCATCGGATTCACAGAAAATACTAGAGGTGATGCTACGAAGATTGCCGCAGACGCAAAATGACTACGCCTATTATAGTGAACGATTGAGCCGTGTCCAAGCAGGGCTTGCTGGCGAACAGCGTGTCGATGCAGAATGGCTTGAGATCGATTTACCAACCCCCCATTATTTTCTCCATGATTTTCAAACCACGAATGGCTTCGGCTCTACCCATCAAATGGACACCATTTTTCTCTGTCCCCATTTTTTACTCATCCTAGAAATCAAAAATATAACAGGAAATCTCTCATATGATGCCTCTTTTGCACAGTTCACACGTACGACCATGGATGGCACGGTGGAAGGAATGGCTAATCCATTTGTTCAGCTGGAGCGACATGTGGTTTGGATGAAAAAACTGTTCCAGCGAGAACGTATCGATTTACCTGTTGTTCATGCGGTTGTACTGGCAACGAAAAATGGCATTTTAACAAAGGGGTTTGAGGGGCAACCTATATTTCATGTGACAGGGTTACGATTTTATTTCCAAAAATGGATAGAGCGGCATCATCCTAGAGAAAGCGTAGATCTTTTACGATTGGCGAACCTTCTATTATCCCTACACACGCAGTTGAAAAAAGAGGTAGAGATACCGCTTCAGGAAATGGTGAAAGGTGTGTTATGTCCACAATGTGGTACGGGACAGCGATTAAAGTATCACTATAAAAAATGGATTTGCCCACACTGTGGATTGGTGGATCGAGAAGCGCTGATGCGAACATTGGAAGATTACCGATTACTAGTCGGGCAGCAGGTAACCAATCGAAGCTTCCGCGAATTCTTTGGCATTGACTCGCCCGATTTAGCGTACAAGTTGTTACAGCAACTCCCTTTGCAAGCAGAAGGTGTCAAAAAACATAGGAAGTACTGGATTATGGAATAAGGATTTTAAAAACTAAGCAACTCATTCAAGCGGTCTGAATGAGTTGCTTTCATAGTTTTTGAGGTGGATAGAGAAGCGAAAGTAGCGGATAGAACACGAGAAGTGGCGGATACAACAGAGAAAGTGGAGGATACACAATAAGTAGGTGGATAGAAAAGGGAAAGTAGCGGATAGAACGTGAGAAGTGGAGGATACAGCAGAGAAAGTGGAGGATACGCAATAAGTAGGTGGATAGAGAAGGGAAAGTAGCGGATAGAACGTGAGAAGTGGTGGATACAGCAGAGAAAGTGGAGGATACGCAATAAGTAGGTGGATAGAAAAGGGAAAGTAGCGGATAGAACGCGAGAAGTGGAGGATACAGCAGAGAAAGTGGAGGATACGGAATAAGTAGGTGGATAGAAAAGGAAAAGTAGCGGATAGAACGTGAGAAGTGGAGGATACAGCAGAGAAAGTGGAGGATACGCAATAAATTAGTGGATAGAGCAAGAAAAGTAGCGGATAGAACGTGAGAAGTAGTGGATACACGCATCAAGATGAGGGATGGATTCTCCGAAAAGTATGCTAAATCCACCTCCTTTCTGAGCAAGGGTTCGCTTATTTCCTACTAGACAAATAGAGTTTTTAGGTATATAGTTAGCTAGGCTAACTAATTTAAAAGGAAGTGATAGTGTGACAATTGAACAGGAATTTTTTAATCAGTACCGCTTAATGTATCGGCCGTTTATTAATCAGCTGAATGTACAGCTTGAACCCTATCAGTTATATAGTTCACAGTGGGCAGTGCTTCGTTTCTTGAATGATAGGGGGCCACATTCATTTGTAGATATCGCGAACTTCATGTCTATAGAGAAGCCAAGTGTCACGAAGCTTGTACATAAACTTGTGGAGCTGGGCTATGTGGAAACGATGGCAGGTAAGGATAAGCGTGAAAAGCTTGTACACCTATCAAAGCATGGAGAAGAGCTTGTGCAGGAAATAAAGTCGCATTTGAGTCCGTTTTTTGAGCAGGCACTGGCAGGTGTGCCCAAGGAAGATATTGACATTGCGACACAGGTTTTAGCAAGAATTTGTATGAATATCAATCAATAGGAGAGAGTAACGTGGAAGCAACCAGAAAGAAACTATGGACAAAGGATTTTTTAATTGTCTCACTTATTAATTTTACCATTACGTTAATCTTTTATTTATTAATGGTGACGATTGCGGCTTATGCGGTGGAGCATTTTAATGCCTCTACAAGTACAGCAGGGCTTGTATCGAGCATTTTTATTATCGGGACACTATTAGGTCGTCTTGGGACAGGGCGTATTATTGGTGACTGGGGTAGCAAAAAAACATTATTTTGCGGACTGCTATTATTTATGTTGTCAACGATGTCTTATTTTATAGCAGGCAGTCTACCACTGCTGATGATCAATCGTTTAATACAGGGGATTGCACTAGGAATTGCCAGTACAGCTACAGGTACGATTATTGCACAAATTTTACCAGCAGAGCGTCGTGGGGAAGGGATTGGTTATTATAGCCTAAGTGCGATTTTAGCCACAGCCATTGGCCCATTTGTCGGCATATTATTAACACAGCTGTTTGAAGATTATCGTATGATCTTTGCAGTCGATTCTGTTTTAGCTATTATTTGTTTCTTTATGTATTTCATGGTGACCGTGCCAGATGCACCGAAAAAAGCGAAGGATACAGCTGTGAAGGCTGGCTTTAAAGTAACGAACTTTATTGAAATGCGCGCAGTACCGATTGCCTTTGTGGCGCTTGTGATTGGCTTTGCGTATTCAGGTGTCATGTCATTTATGACGTTTTATGCAAAGGAGCTAGATTTAGTATCAGCAGGAAGCTACTTCTTTATTATCTATGCCATTGTTATTTTGGCGACACGTCCATTTACAGGGAAATTGCTTGATACAAGAGGGGCGAATATTATTATTTATCCTTGCTTAGTGTTGTTTGCAATTGGCATGTATGCCTTTAGCTCAGCAACAACTACGATGGACTTTTTAATCGCTGCGGCTTGTATCGGAATTGGCTATGGGAACTTCAACTCAGTGGCGCAGGCGATTGCCATCAAAGTAACACCAAATGAGCGTTTAGGACTTGCGACATCTACGTATTTTATTTTTTATGATTTAGGCTTAGGTGTCGGGCCTTATTTCTTAGGCTTGTTTGTACCTTCTATGGGCTACGGCTCGATTTTCTTTTCGATGGTCTTTGTCATTTTAGTGTCGATTGTGCTTTATTACTTCTTACATGGAAAGCATGAAAATTTGAAACAAGCAGAAATTTTGTAGATTAGAATCATTATATTGTGGAAAAAACGTCTTTTTTCTAGTTGTTTGTACAGATCAACTGAAAAATGACGTTTTTTTCTAATTAAAAAAATAGTTGTTGCAATGGATGGTGATAATCATTATCATCACAAATATAAACTAATTCGGAAGTAGGTAAGAAGTATGAAAAACAAATCAATTTTGTCGGTATTAGTAGCAGGAGGCATTTTAATGGCTGGCTGTGGCAATACAGAAGAAGTCAAAAAAGAGGACAAGCCAGCAACAGAGCAGGCAGAGCAAGCAACACAAGAGGTGGATTTATCTGCTGAACTATCAGCCTATCAACAATTTGCGTTAGAGCAAATGGATCAATTTTTACTAGATACAGAGAAGTTTGTGAATCTATTTAAGGCAGGCGATATTGAGGGAGCAAAAGCGGCTTATGCGCCAGCGCGTATGTATTTTGAACGTTCAGAGCCAATCGCGGAAAGCTTTGGTGATCTTGACCCTCGTATTGATGGACGTTTAGCAGACATCCAAGAAGAAGGTAAAGGCGAGGAGGAATGGTCAGGGTACCATAAACTTGAGTATGCACTATGGGAAGAGAATACAACAAAAGGCTATGAGGCTGTAGCAGATCAACTGCTTGCAGATGCGAAGGAATTACATGCCCTTGTGCAAACGGTTGAAGTGACACCTGACTTAATGATTACAGGTGCAGTCGATTTATTAAACGAAGTATCGACATCTAAAATTACAGGTGAGGAAGAAATTTACTCTCATACAGACCTGTATGATTTTAAAGCAAATATTGAAGGCGCAGAAAAAATCTTTGAAATTTTACGTTCAAAATTAGAAGCAAAAGATTCAGCATTAGTGTCAACACTTGATGAAAAATTCAAAGCGGTGGACGATTTATTGGCACAACATGCAACGGCTGATGGTGGTTATGTATCCTACGAGGAATTAACGGAAGAAAACACGAAAGCACTTGCGGCAGCAGTGAATCAGCTTGGAGAACCATTAAGTCAAATGGGGATCATTTTGGAGTGAACATAAAAAATGACAACGTCAAATGAAGAAAAATTCATTAATAAAAAAATCTCTAGACGTGATATGTTAAAGCTAACAGGCATCGGTGTGGCAGGTGTTGCCATCGGTGCCTCTGGCTTGGGTGGTGTCATGAAAGCAATGGGCTACGATGTCTTTGAGACAGTAGCAGATAGCACGACGGCTAGCAATAAGGTCAATTTCTATGGCAAGCATCAGTCGGGTATCGTGACACCTGTTCAAACGAATATTTATTTTGCTTCTTTAGATGTGCTAGTGACATCGAAGAAGGAACTACAAGAGTTGTTCCAGCAATGGACACCTCTTGTTGTGCGTTTAATGAATGGTGAAGTCATGGTCGATGTTTCGACGAATACAAGAGTGCCCACTGGGGATACAGGAGAGGCAGAGGGCTTAGATGCTGCTAATCTATCCATTACCTTTGGTGTTGGGCCTTCATTATTCGATAAACTCGGGATGCAGCATGTAAAACCAGCAGAGCTAAAGGATTTACCACATTTCCCTAAAGATCAGCTACAGAAAGAATATACAGGTGGTGATTTGTGTATTCAGGCATGTGCAGATGATCCGCAGGTGGCCTTCCATGCTGTGCGTAATCTCGTACGAGCTGCTTCGGGTAAAGTGGAGATTAAATGGTCACAGGCAGGCTTCAACTCGTTCCCAGCAGGTGGTGGGACACCTCGAAACCTCTTTGCGTTCAAGGACGGTACGGTAAATCCAGCCATTACAGATGAAAAAGACTTAAATGAGGTCGTGTGGGTGGATAAAGGCTGGCTAAAGGGTGGCTCTTATTTAATCGCGCGAAAAGTTCAAATGCATCTTGAAACATGGGACCGCACATCACTGAAAGATCAAGAGGCTACATTTGGTCGTTACCGTGATAGTGGCGCAGCATTTGGCAAAACAAAGGAATTCGATGATTTTGATGTAGAGGCAAAGGATGATAAGGGCAATTATGTTATGCCTGATACATCACATGTGCATTTGGCACGGAAATCAGGTGCGCGTGTTTTGCGACGCTCCTATTCCTATGCATCGGGCGTGATGTCCAATACAGGAGCCCATGATGCGGGCCTTATCTTTATCTCTTTTCAAAAAGACCCAGCCCAATTTACAACGATCCAAAATAGCTTAGGGCGTATGGATAAAATGAATGAGTACATTACCCATCGAGGCAGTGCCGTGTTTGCATGCTTCCCTGGTGTACAAAAGGGGAGTTATTTAGGTGAAGCACTTTTTAACGCGCTGTAGTATCATAATCGCCTTAATCCTGACTTTAGCGCTACCTGTGCAAGCTGCACAATCCTATAGTCATCTCTATATTGCCATTAGTGATGCATTGATGAATACAAAGCAGGATAAAGAGGCGGAGGCCAAGCAGGCACTTGAACAATTTGCTGCGGATTGGGCTAAGGTTTCTTCAGAGCAAAAAGAAGCCAAAACAAAGGTTGATGAAATCCTTGCGCAAGCTACTGAAGCGACATCCAAAGACGAGCGTTTAGAGGCGCTATCAGCACTGTCGAATGCATTGCGTGCCTTAGAAAAGCTTGAAAATCCAGTGGATGAAGCGGCACAGCGAGCAGAGTTTGGGCAAAAGTTTAAGCCGATTATGGCAGACTTTGAAAAAGCTTTAGCAAGTGGTGACATTCAGGCCATTGAGGAAGCCTACAAGGATTTTAATAGTAAATGGAATAAAAATGAACGACCTGTGCGTGAGCAAAGTATTGCGATGTATGGGCAAATCGAAACACAAATGGCGTTTCTCCGTATTGCCATTTCGGCAGAGGAGCCAGATATCGCCCTGATGCAATCGCAATTTGCAGATTTACAGCAAACGATTGAGGATTTTATAGCTGGTAAAGAAACAGCTGAAGTGGTTGAAGGGGACTATTCGTTAGCAACATTGATTGCTTGTATCGATGAGGCACAGGACTTTGTAGATGCTGGTGATTATCAGGCGGCTTCTGATAAAATACGAGAGTTTATTACCATTTGGCCAAGTGTAGAAATTGAAATTTCCACACGTAATGGTAGTCTTTATACGAAAATCGAAAGTGATATGCCGATTATCGCGAGCGACTTATTAAAATCCAACGTCGATCAGCAAGCAATTACAAAAAAATTAAATGCTTTCCGTACTGAAATTGAGCTGATTCAGGGGGATTCCGATTACACTATTTGGGACGCTGCGTTAATTTTACTACGTGAAGGGCTAGAGGCATTACTCATTATTTTAGCCTTAGTGTCATTCCTCAATAAATCAGGACAGAACAAGATGCGCAAATGGATCTATGTTGGCGCATTTGTCGGCGTTTTATTATCAGCCGTTGCTGCCATCCTTATGTCGACAATTTTGAATTCAGCAACGATTGATACGAATCGAGAATTAATGGAAGGGTATGTAGGGTTAGTTGCTGCAGCGATGATGATCGGTGTTGGTATCTGGCTGCATAGCAAATCAAGTGTAGTCAGCTGGAACCGCTACATTTCCAAACAAATGGGCAATGCCATTTCGAGTGGCTCTATTTTTGCGATGGCTATGATTAGTTTTTTATCGGTCTTCCGTGAAGGTGCAGAAACACTGGTCTTTTATGCGGGGATTGCACCAAAAATGGAAACGTCGCAGTTTATTCTTGGAATTGTGGTGGCACTGGTCATTCTTGCTGTACTGGCAGTCGTGTTATTTAAAGCAAGTGGCAAAATTCCCATTCATAAATTCTTTGCAGTAGCAACCGTTTTAATTTACGTTTTAGCCTTTAAAATTATTGGTGTCAGTCTGCACACATTGCAACTCACAGATAATCTGTCCACAACCATTGTTGATGGCATACCTGTTATTAGCTTCATTGGCTTCTATCCAACAGTGGAAACGATTATTGGCCAAGCTATTTTACTCGTGTTAGTGGCAGCGACTGTGCTTTATAAAAAGAAACAAGCCTAATGAAAAAGGGTAGATGAGTGTAAAACGCCATCTACCTTTTTTAATGCCAATGGGCTGGTCGTTTAATATAGGAAGGTAATTTAGTCGAACGATCCCCCTGTGCGGCATTGATTTGCATTTGGGTTAAAAACAGACTTGTCGAAAGGTCAGCACCGCGCAAATTGGCATCTCGTAAATCGGCCCCGATGAAATCTACTCCTTGTAAATGCGCATTTTGAAGATTAGCTGCAATTAAATAACTACCCCTTAGATCAGTCGCTCGTAAATCCTTGCCTTTTAAATTTTTGCCCATCCAATCAGCTCCACGCTGATTCAATTTCCTAGCAGTCTTTCCCTTTACGCTATGCTGACGAATTTGCTCACTTGTTTGGAGCAATAGTGCATTGATTGGCATACGAATCGCTACCATATCCAGTGTTAATAAGGCATCAGCCTCTAGTGCTGTTGTCTGCTGTAGCTGCTCCAATTGGGCAAGGAGCTGCTCATAAAGCGTATTATCCACCTGATAGGATAATGCCTCCGCTACATAAGCAATCATTTCGTAAAGCTGTTCCATGATGGGAAAAACGCGAAACATCTTGTCAGCATGCTCACGGGATTGTCGCCAATCCTGTCCATGAAATGTCACCTGTGAAACCTGCTGTCCTGCACCTAAGCAATCAAAAACGGTACAGCCCTTAAAGCCTGTTTCTCTCAGCTGGCTATGAATGTGACAGCTATAGTCACCCTGCAAATTAGGACATGGCGTGCCTGCTGGTTTATTAATCGCAAAATCGCTGGAAGCCACGATATTTAAAGCGGTACAGCATAAACCAAAACAGCTTTGACAATCTGCCTGTAGGCTTTGTCGGATTTTTGTACCAACTGTTGTCTCTTTCTTTGTCTGATTCGACATTCTCATTTTCCCCTCTAATCTTTTCCATTTAATTATTATTTTAACACTATCAGGCTAGCAGTTAAAATAGAGAGCAAACTGTATTTTGAAAGATAGTAGGGGATATGGTATTCTTCTTCAAAAGAGTTGTAAAGAAAAGTGGTGGTGGAACATGGGGTAACGGTCAATGAATTATTACAATTGCCATCCTTTCGAGGGGCAGAGGTGTTAACGGGTAAAGATAATCTGCATCGTACCGTATCATCCTTATCTGTACTAGAGGTATCGAATGTTGATTTTTATTCGAAAATTATTAACCGTGTACAGGAGGAATGGTATGCAGAGGAGCTTGTCATTAGCTCCTTTTACTCCATTCGAGATAGCGTGGAGCAGCAATGTGAAACGATTCAGCATTTACATGATTTAGGAGAGCTAGGTCTGATTTTGTATTATGTCGGCATTGTATTGCCCGATATTCCAGAAGAAGTGCTGACGTTAGCGGAGGCGCAAGGGTTTATTATCATTTGTATGCCAAGAAATGATTATTCACTGCGCTATAATGAGGTTATTTATGAGGTCATGGAAGCCATCGTTAGTAATCAAGGCGTAAATGATCATTTTGTCAAAGAGACATTAGAAAAGGTATCGTTACTGCCTGAGCATTTAAGAAGTGTTGAAATTACACTGAAAATGCTTTCGGATCGTTTGAAGGCCAATATCGTGCTCACGAATAGTCATTTTGAAATTGTGAACCAGGTGATGTGGCCTCGAAATTCATCATTAGATGTGGCGAATGTGATTGAAGAATGCTCTCAATCCAATTTCCATCGAGAAACGGGCAAGCTAGAGCTACAAAGAAGTGATGTCTCTTGTGTCGTGGACTATAAAAGAGTGCATCAAAAAAATGGCGAGCCGCTATTTTTATTCTTAATAAAAGAAAATACAAAACTGCCCGCTAAGACGATTGAAAAGGTAAGTGAGGTTGTACAAGTAGCCATAAATTTATGGGGAGATAAGCATGATGAGGTAAGTGAATACGCCCTAGTCAAAGCCATTATTAATGATGAAGGGGAGAAAATGAGACGGTTAGCCAATCTCCTTCATATTGATGTTTCCGCCATTCAAATGATGTGGCTTGTCTACATGCATGATTTAGCAGATGAAAAAAGAATTCGCGATGAATTGGAAGAACAGCTTTCCAAGTATTATCAAACAAGGGTGATCCAATGCATTGACCATTGTATGATCGTGCTGGTAGGGAATTGCTTTTATAAGCATCATGAGTTTGAAATTGCCATCGAATATAGTGAAACGACCCAGTATGATGCACAAATCCCAGAAATTGTTTATGCACCTAAAATGAGAAATACAAAGTCTGTTCGTCAAATGTATCAATTGGTCAATCAGGTGGGGGACAAGGCTCATACCATTTACCCAATGCGAAAATTGTTTACAGCAGCGGAAGTTCGCTCTATGAAAAGGGCCATTGATGTCAGTAAGCAGGGCGAGGAAATGATTGAGGAATACTTGTCTGTGATAGAACCCATTTTACGTGATCAGGATGCCTTGCAGACATTGGTGACCTTTTTATTAGATGCAAATGCTAGTGTGGAGCGCTGTGCAGAGCTCCTTTATATTCATAAAAACACGGTGAAATATCGCATTAAAAAAATTAGTGAGCTGATTGGCACGGATGTTACCGTGTACTCGGAATTTTATGATGCCTATATGGCTTGCATGCTATATCGATTGATTAATGATTAGAATAATCTGAAATTTTGTCATTTTGAACAAAATTTCAGATTATTTTTTTCATTTACGCAAAAGACTCGTGCCCTTCCTTTCTTTTATAATTAAAAACATTAAACCCCAATAAGGAGGGAGTCACATGCAGAATGAAAACAAAGGTCAATCTTGGTATAGCTTAGGCATTATTTGGGCTGGTGCCATGATTTGTATCCCTAGTTTATTAGTAGGTAACGCACTGATTACCAATATGAGTTTATCAAAGGCACTGGCTGTCGCTTTTGTAGGCTATGCCATTGTCGTATTCATCATGGTATTGCAAGGCATGCAAAGCAGTGATTTAGGAAAACCCACTGTCCATATCGCAGGGCAGGTGTTTGGGAAAAAAGGCTCTCGTACAATATTATCCATTATCTTAGCCATTGCTTGCTTAGGGTGGTTTGGCATTCAGGCCAATGTTTGTGGCGTTGCCTTAGCGAATTTATTAGCTATCTATCATTTGAATATACCCATTCCTCTTGCTTCATTCCTAAGTGGTATGGTCATGGTCGTATCGGCTCTTTATGGTATGAAAGTGTTACGTATTTTAAGCTATATTGCTGTACCATTACTCGTCATTATTTGCCTGTACGGTTTAGGTCAAACTTTAACTGGCGAGCAGATGCAGCTCATTCGGGATTATCACCCACAAGGCAATATGAGCTTTATGGATGGTTTAGCTGTAACGATTGGGTCCTTTGCATTAGGGGCTGTTATAGCGGGTGATTATTCGCAATTTTCCAAAAAACGTTCAGATGTTTTCAAAGCCGCTACATTTGGGATTATTCCAGCAGGTGTGCTGATGATTGCTGTGGGAGCTGTATTAACGATTGCCTATCAAACAAGTGATATTACTGCAGTCTTTCTGCATATCGCAACACCCTTTATTGGTGGGGTTGGTCTGATTTTAGCGACATGGAAAACCAACTTGGTTAATGCGATTTCAGGTGGTATTGCCTTAATAAATGTATTCGATGTTGCCAAAAACAAAGAACGATTAGCAATTGGTGTGGCGGGTACACTTGGCACAATCTTAGCTGTTGTGGGGATTTTAAATTATTTTACACCGATTATGTCAATTTTATCGGCGATGATTCCACCTGTTGCAGGGGTGATGATTGCGTCCTACTGGGTCATTCATAAAGGCAAAACAGATAGCTGGCATGAAGTTGAAGGGGTCAATCGATTAGGCGTATTTTCTTGGCTAGTAGGAGCTGTGATTGCCTGTATGCCAGTGGTATTCTCCTTATTCCCTGCATTGCCAGCACTACCAAACCAACCGATGATCGGCATTATTATTTCATTCGTGATTTATTATGTTGGCGATCGTGTATCTGTACAAAAAACGGTCATATTGGAGGAACATAGATGAGATATTTAGATCAAACCGCTATTGAACATATTGCCATTGGCGCAGCATTTCTAGGAACAGGTGGGGGAGGCGATCCCTACATTGGGAAATTAATGGCGCTTTCTGCCATCGAAAAAAATGGGCCTGTGAAGCTGTATTCTGTAGATGAAATTGCAGATGATGACTTTTTCATTCCAGCCGCGATGATGGGAGCACCATCAGTTTTAGTAGAGAAATTCCCACGTGGCGATGAGTTCGTGAAAGTTTTCCAAAAGCTCGCGCAATATTTGGGCAAGGAAAAAATTGCAGGCACCTATCCAATGGAAGCGGGTGGGGTCAATTCGATGATTCCCATTGTAGTTGCTGCACAGCTTGGCTTACCATTGATTGATTGTGATGGTATGGGACGTGCATTCCCAGAATTACAAATGGTGACATTCCACTTAGATGGGATTTCGGCAACGCCAATGGCCATCACAGATGAAAAAGGGAATATTGGTATTTTTGAAACGATTGATAATAAATGGACAGAGCGTATCGCACGAACAGCAACAGTGGAAATGGGCGCTAGTTCATTAGTGAGCCTCTACCCAACAACAGGTGCACAAATTAAACAAAGCGGTGTACATCATATTGTGACGCTTTCTGAAAAAATCGGTGAAATTATTGCCTCAAAAGATCAAGAGGTGAACGATAAGCTACAAAATCTTTTAAAGCTTGTGGAAGGATATGAGCTTTTCCAAGGAAAAATAGTAGATGTTATTCGTGAAACAAAGGGTGGCTTTAACCTAGGTAAAATGAATCTTGAAGGTATTGAATCTTACAAAAATGATCAAATGAAGGTTCATTTCCAAAACGAAAACTTATTAGCGGAGAAAAATGAACAGGTTGTTGCGATGACACCAGACTTAATTTGCTTGGTGGATTATGAAACCTTATTGCCTGTTACAACAGAAAGTCTAAAATACGGCAAACGTGTGCGTGTAATTGGCTTACCAGCACATGAAAAATGGCGTACAGCAAAAGGGATTGAAACAGCTGGACCCAAATACTTTGGCTATGAATATGAGTATACGCCAATTGAGGAATTGGTGAAAAAGGAGGTAGCGGAGCATGTATAAAATTGGGATTGATGTAGGTGGAACAAACACAGATGCCATCCTTTTAGACCATAATAGTCAGCTCATTTACAGTGTGAAATCACCAACAAGCTTAGATATTAAAACGGGTATTGAACAGTCTCTGCAACAATTACTAGAGGGCGCAAATATCGATAAAGCAAAAATTACCCATGCAATGTTAGGAACGACGCAATGCACCAATGCCATCGTTGAACGTAAAAAGCTAGCAAGAGTCGGTGTTATTCGACTAGGCTATCCAGCAACGGCCTCTGTACTGCCTTATACAGCTTGGCCAGACGATATGATTGATAAATTATCAGGTAATTATGCGATTGCACATGGTGGCTATGAATATGATGGTCAATTATTAAGTGCGCTCGATCAGAAGGAAATTACAAAGCTATTAGAGGAATGGCGTGGTCAAGTAGAATCGATTGCAATTGTCGGCGTCTTTTCTTCTATTAAAAACGATCAAGAATTGCAAGTTCGTGAATGGATTCAAGAAATCTATGGCGAGGAGTTCCCGATTTCCTGCTCCTCATTAATTGGTTCTGTGGGGTTAATCGAACGTGAAAATGCAACGATTCTAAATGCTGCATTATGTAAGGTGATCGAGACAACAACACAGGGCTTTGTCCAGGCGTTGCAAGCAGAAGGTATTTTTGATGTAGCAGTATATCTATGCCAGAATGACGGTACATTAATGTCTATCGACTATGCCAAGCAATTCCCGATTTTAACAATTGCTTGTGGACCAACGAATAGTATTCGTGGGGCATCGTATTTATCCCAAATACAAAACACAATGGTATTGGACGTTGGGGGGACGACTTCCGATATTGGCGTATTACAGGATGGTTTCCCTCGAGAATCCTCTGTTGCGGTAGAAGTGGGGGACATCCGTACAAACTTTAGAATGCCCGATATTATCTCAGTAGGACTTGGCGGTGGTAGTATTGTTCGTGTGAATGATGACAAAATCACTGTTGGGCCAGATAGTGTAGGCTATAAAATTAGTGAAGAGGCCCTTGTCTTTGGTGGCTCGACCTTAACGACAACGGATATCGCTGTCCGTTTAGGCTTAGCAGACGTAGGCGATTCCACGTTAGTTGCCCATATTGATGAAGCATTTGCCAAAGCCGTTCAAGAAGAAATTTCTTCCTTACTGGAGCAGGCGATTGATAAAATGAAAACTTCCTCAGAGGATGTGTCACTGGTTTTAGTGGGCGGCGGTGGAATCATTGTGCCAGACAAAATTCGTGGCGTTTCTACTATTGTAAAATCTGAATACGGTGGTGTAGCGAATGCCATCGGTGCCTCGATTGCGCAAATTAGTGGTCAATATGAGCAAATTTATATTTATTCCAAAGAACCACGTCAGGAGTCCTTAAAGGATGCACAAAACAAGGCTGTGAAACAAGCCGTATTAGCAGGTGCTCTTGCGGATACGATTGAGCTAGTGGAAGTAGAAGAAACCCCTCTTGCGTATCATCCAGAAAATGCAACAAGATTAAAGGTAAAAGTAGTAGGGAAAATGGTCTAACAGTCAAAGGAAGAGTCCTAATTAAACAGGGCTCTTCCTTTTATTAATTGATCAAATGAATGAATCTCCGCATCTGGTTTGATGTCAGTAGGATTCGTGAGTTGATGAGGATTGAACCATATGCCCTTCATCTTTGCCTGTTGGCAACCAGCAATATCCTTTTCTAGGTCATCCCCAACGAATAGGGCTTCTTCTGGTTGTACATGAAGCTGATTTAAGGCTAATTCAAATATCCGTTTGTCAGGCTTAGTAAATCCTACTTCCTCAGAAATAAGGACAACATCAAAGTAACTCGCTAAGCCTGTATGCGTGATTTTAGCCTTTTGTCGCTGAGTAGAGCCGTTTGTGATAATGCCAACCTGTACATGCTTCTTCATTGTTTGGATAACCTTCAGCGTATGTTGATTAATAGAAAAGCAATATGGAAACTGCTGATTCCAAAAATCTTGCATGTCATGGCGAGGCAGTTGAAAGGTTGGTGGAAACGCATCAAAAAACGATGATAAAACATTTGTTTTATCGGCATAGCCATAGTCTCTTTTATCGTATTCTTTAAATTGTTGCAGCATGTCTGTTTTTACGGAATGCTCAACAGCTCCATAGTATTTTTCTAGCATACGATGAAACAGGTTATCGACAGCATGATCTCGATTAAGTAAGGTATCATCTAAATCAAATAGTATCGCCTTCACGAGCTTCATGTCCTTTCTTGCTCATCAAGCGGTTTTCGTTTATGTTTTTCCTTAATAATTTTCTTGTTAAGGATTGTTACCTTGCCAACCATGAGCAACCTCATGTCTTCCACAATATACTTGGCTAGCTCTTCATCCGATATGTCATCTCCTTCAATATCAAGGCGGAATTCCTGCCCCTGTATGCCACCACCATTCGTAAAGTCAATTTCAAAGTCAAAGACTACTCTTTTATCCATTCCAGTACCACCTTACGCTTAGTGTTAGAGTGCTATCCATATATTCTGTTTTGTATAGATGAATACCTCCTTTAAAAAATGTGTAGATACAAATAAATAACAGAGGCTTCTTATCAATTTAGAAATGAAAGCTTTTCTTGATGATTTTCGCCACTTCTGGTGCACTCAAATTTGTATTATTGATTTTGATATAATTTGAATAAGGAATCTCACCTTCTAAAGAATTCAACCTATACTGCTCCATTGATATTTTTAAGTCAGCCTCGGACCATTCTATATCTCTTTTAGATGGCTTATGTGCAAGTCGGTTATCACTTTTATTACGCTCAAGTCTTTCATCGAAATCAGCCTCAAGTTCCACATAGTAAACAATACCATCTCTGGACTCAAACAACTGCGAGATTTGATTCACATAATCCCAGTCAGCTTGTAGATTCAATGCCCAAACGTAAGTAAAAATCATGCCATACATATCGCTCTTTGATACTTCTTCAAATATCTCCTGACGAAACAAATTTACTAATCTTTTTCCTTCTTTCGTGCTGTAATCAAAAAAATGTCCCACTAAATCAATCGTCATATGATTATGAAAAAGCTTCAAATTTGTTATTTTAGCTAATTCCTGTCCAACAGTCATCTTCCCAACTGCTTGTGGTCCAAAGATAAGAATAAATTTCATAAACGCCCTCCTAATATCCAATATTATCCTATAAAGAGTAAAGCATAGATAAAGGAATAATGGAAGACGATTAGAAGGAAAGACCTGAGCAATAGAAATTTCCTTTTTCTTGTATTTGCCACTTGCCAACTAAAAAGTCATAGTGTAATATGTGACTAGTACACTATGACACGAGGTGTTGTGATTGAAAAGTTTTGTAGGACTTTTAAAAAAAGAATGGGTACTTTATCGCTCATGGTTTCTAGTAGGGATATTTATGGGTCTTATGCTATCTTGGATCGTTCCCTATATATTACATCAGTATGTCGATTTCTTTGCACATGAGTATCAATTAGCATTTGCCTTTACGATACTCGTCCTTTTTCTAGGTGGATTTTATTCTATCTTACAATTTTTAGCGTCGATGCGATTGGATATTAAAGCAAAGGAGAGCTGGCTCCATTCAACAAGCTCCATCACGAAGCTTATCGGGGCAAAGTTAGTTTGTTCGTTAGTAGGATATATCCTCTTTAATACCCTTTTCACGAGTATAGCCATTTTCCATATGAAAGAGGAGCTAATTGCGAACACTGGACAAATTTTATTAATTTTAGTAATAATTGTTATTATATTGACGATTTTACAGTTAATGCTATTTATCGTGCTTTTATTCTTTTTAGCTTTTTATTTGCAATTGAAGCGCCTAATCGGTCGTTTTTCGATTGTGTTGACAATGGTTGCGTTTTATTTAACGACAGCTGGTTGGGTGCGAGTGACGGAGAGTCAGCTGTATCGAACGATTTTCCTCCATGGAGAAGTTTCGCTTCACCATATTGAACAGTACCTACCAAAAGCGAAAGGGATGACAATAGAATGGATGCTGGGCTCGATTTATATTGTCGAGGAAGTGGCCATTACGTTATTCCTGCTACTGCTCTTTTTAGCAGCATCGAAGTGGCTTGAAAGGGTGGTTTTACGATGACGATGGATTTTTCGCGTGATAAACCCATTTATAGCCAGCTTGTCGATCGAATTTGTGGGGACATTTTGAAGGGAAAGTTGCATCTAGGTGATCGACTTCCCTCCGTTCGAGAATATGCAGTAGAAACAGGTGTCAATGTCAATACGGTGCAACGTGTCTATAAGGAGTTAGAGGCGATGAATATAACGGAAACCAAACGAGGACAGGGTACATTTATTACGAGCAATGAGGAACGCATTGAATTATTGCGGGAAGAGATGAAAAACCAGCTAGCTGAAAATTTTTTAACTTCGATTGAGGCTTTAGGCTTTTCGAAGGAAGAGATGCTTGTGGTTTTGAAAAATAAAGGGTGAGGTGAAGGGATGTTACAGCTATCAAATGTATCTTTTCAATATAAGAAAAAGCCGATTTTACAGGATCTATCCTTTTCCTTCCCGATTGGACAAATCATTGGACTTGTAGGGGAAAATGGGAGTGGTAAATCGACGCTAATGAAGGTATTAGCTGGCTTACTGCGACCCTCTGCTGGTGAGGTCACACTGGATGGTGAGCCTGTCACACGTAGAAGTGCTGACCAAATTGCTTATTTGCCCGATACGGATTTATTTTTTGAGTACTACACGGGTGAACAGCTCTTCCAGCATTATGCCTCTCAGTTTGCAGATTTTTCCTATGATAAGGCCTGTATCGTTGCACAATTTTTACAGGTAGATAAAGGCACGAAGCTACGCCAATTGTCAAAGGGCAATCGTGGTCGTATGAAAATGGCTGCAACCCTTGGGCGAGAGGTTCCTTATTATGTCATGGATGAGCCGTTTGCTGGGCTAGACCCCATAGTGAGAGAGCAGCTGATTAAAGGCTTAATTCAATTTACGGATATCGAAAATCAAACGATTTTGCTATCCACACATGAATTATATGAGGTAGAGCCTATTTTAGATCAAATTATTTTATTGCAGGCGGGCTCTATTACGGCCTATGAGGAAGTCGAAACATTACGCGATGTGGCCAATAAGGATGCGGTCGAGTGGATGAAAGGATTTTATCGTCCTTCAGTAAAAGATATCGACAGCTCAAGGTGAAGAAAAAATTGTCAGTAAGCCATTATGCCAAGTCGAAATAGATTAGAAAGGGTGAAAAATATGACTGAACCAATTGTACAATTGCAAAATTTATCGAAGACGATTCGAGGAAAGCAATTAATTCAACAGTTAAACATTGATTTATATCCAGGCCAAATTACAGGATTTTTAGGACCGAATGGAGCGGGGAAAACAACAACGATCCGAATGATGACAGGACTTATGCATCCAACAGAGGGCAATGTCATCATCGATGGGCTTTCACTTAAGGATCATTATGAGGAAGCCATTAGTAAGGTTGGCGTCATTGTAGAAAATCCAGAAATGTATAAATTTATGTCAGGCTATAAAAATTTACTACATTTTGCACGTATGCATAAAAATGTAACGAAGGAACGAATTCAGGAGGTCATTCAACAGGTTGGGCTCGAAAATCGTATCCATGAAAAGGTCTCTACGTATTCACTTGGTATGAGACAACGACTAGGGTTAGCTCAGGCGCTATTGCACAGACCGAAGTTTTTGATTTTAGATGAGCCGACGAATGGCTTAGACCCTGCTGGTATTCGTGAGTTTCGTATGTACCTGCGTAAGATTGCTTCTGAAGAGGGCGTATCCGTCTTTGTCTCAAGTCACTTATTATCTGAGATTGAATTGATGTGTGATCGTGTGGCCGTGATCCAAAATGGGCAGCTAATTGATCTGCGTGATATTCACAATGAAAGCTCATCATTTTATTATGTGGAGGCACAGCCAAAAGAGCAGGTGTCTGCTTATCTGGAACAGCGTGACTTTAACTTTGTAGCAGAAAATCAAGGCTATGTGGTGGAAATGAAGAAAGAGGATGTCCCAGCTATGACAACACAACTAGTCCAAGCGGGTATTCAATTATTTGCTGTACAGCCACATCAAAAAACATTAGAGGATCAATTCTTAGAAATGACGGGAGGCGGACAAATTGCTGAAGCTAATTCAAAATGAGTGGATGAAATTATGGCATAAAAAAGGAACATGGGCAATGGTGGCCATGCTGATTCTTGTCATTCTTGTTCCAGCTGGAATCACAAAATATTATGAAGTAAAATCCCCAGTTGAAGGCTCTTGGCAGGACATAGAGCAGGAGGCCATTCAGTCGTATAAAGAGAGGCTAGCAGGTGAAGATTTAACGGAGGAAGATAAAGCATACTTTCAAGAGCAGATGGCTATTTCTGAATATCGTTTAGCTAATGATGCACCAAGTCAAAAGGATAGTAGCCTTGTGAGCTTTATGTCCTTTACAAGCGGCATGCTAACGCTTGTCACTTTATTTACAGTCATTACCGCAGCGAGTATTGTATCGAGCGAATTTTCAACAGGGACGATTAAAATGCTCTTAACGCGTCCAATGTCCCGTGCAAAAGTGTTAACGTCTAAATTACTGACAACATTCCTCTTTGGTTTGTTATTGTATGTGGTCAACGTGGTGGTAAGTGCGCTCGTCGGCTTAGTCTTGTTCGGCATGGGAACAGGTGTCGAATTAGAAATCGTCAATGAACAGGTTGTTGAAAAGGGCGTATGGGGTGATTTAGCCTATCATTACCTATTATCTGGTGGCGATTTTGTGATGTCTACATTATTTGCCTTTTTGATAGGTTCTGTGTTCCGTTCAAGCTCCTTAGCAATCGGTTTAACGATGTTCCTTTCCTTTACAGGCGGCATGATTGTCATGTTCTTAAGCCGATATGACATCGTCAAATATATTTGGCTAACACATTCTGATTTAACACAGTATGAACATGGTGGAGGCTCTATCATTGCTGATGTAACGATGCCCTTCTCACTAACAGTACTTGCTATTTACGCATTAGTTTTCCTTGTCATTAGTTATTCAACCTTTATGAAACGTGATGTCACGGCATAAGCTAAATAAGAACTGTGCCCTAATTTCAGATTAGGGTGCGGTTTTTTTGTTTGACATCACGAAATATTAAAAAAGTATTTATTTTTTTTTGAATTGCGCCTATAATAATAGCAACTTAGTGAAAACGCTTTTTTTTTACTAAAGTGGTCTAGACAACTATACCAAAGGGGGATAATGAATGTTTGCTTTCTTACAAAAAATCGGTAAGTCGCTCATGTTTCCAATTGCTACATTACCAGCAGCAGCATTACTATTGCGTTTAGGTTCAGGGGATATGCTTGGGGCCGTACCGAATGAAGCGATCCAGTACATTGCTAGTATTATGGCCGCTTCTGGTAATGCTATACTAGGGAATTTACCAATTATTTTTGCCATCGGTATTGCGATGGGATTGGCACACGATAGCAGTGGCGGCGCAGCTCTTGCGGGTGCAATTGCGCATCTTGTTTTAATAGCCGTTTTAGGAACTGTTAATGAAGAATTAAATATGGGTGTGTTTGGTGGCATTATTGCTGGTATTACGGCAGGCTTATTGTATAACAAATATTATAATGTGAAATTTCCAGAATGGTTATCATTCTTTGGTGGACGGCGCTTTGTGCCAATTATTACATCCATCACCATGGCGATTTTAGGGAGTATTTTAGCGATCGTATGGGGACCAATTCAAGGTGGCATAGATGCTGTCGGCAATTGGATGATTGGGGCAGGATCACTTGGCGTAGGGATGTATGGTTTCTTCAACCGTCTATTAATTCCAGTGGGTCTACACCATGTAATCAATACCATTATTTGGTTTGATTTCGGTGAATTTACGAATGCTGCAGGCGAAATCGTGAAAGGGGACATCAATCGCTTCCTGGCAGGAGACACATCAGCTGGACATTTCCAAGCTGGCTTCTTCCCCATTATGATGTTCGGTTTACCAGCAGCATGTCTTGCGATGTATTTTACAGCGAAAAAAGAAAAACGACCGATCGTTGGTGGGATGTTCGTATCTATCGCTTTAACAGCCTTTTTAACAGGGGTTACAGAGCCGATTGAATTTTCATTTATGTTCTTATCACCAGTTCTTTATGGTATCCATGCGGTATTAACAGGTATTTCGCTTGCAGTTGCCTATATTGTTGGGTTCCGTGACGGCTTTGGCTTCTCGGCAGGTTTAATTGACTACTTGCTCAATTTAGGTCTAGCAGATAAACCATTGCTATTATTACCGTTAGGCTTGGGCTTTGGGGCAATTTACTTTGTTGTCTTCTATTTCTTAATCAAAAAATTAGATTTAAAAACACCTGGACGTGAAGACGATGAGGAAGAGGATGGCGAAGTAAATGCTACCATTTCTAATGATGTCGATTTACGTGCCTACTATACAATTGAAGCATTGGGTGGAAAAGACAATATTCAGCAAGTGGATTACTGTACAACTCGCTTACGTCTGTCTGTACAGGATGCGAATGTTGTAGATGATAAAACACTGAAACAAACAGGTGCACGAGGTGTAATGCGTATCAGTAAAACGAATGTTCAAGTAATTATTGGAACATCTGTAGAGTTTTTAGCTGAGGCCATGAAAGAGCGTTTGAAAAAAGGCAATCCAGCACCAACCAACGCTGAACTTCCTACTGCACAGCCTGTCGTGGAAGAGGCAGTAAAGAACGAGACCATGACATTCCGTGATTTCGAGATGCCAATGACTGGTGATTTATTACCTTTAACAGACGTGCCAGATGAGGCATTTTCAGCAGGCTTGATGGGCCCAGGTTTCGGTATTCGTCCGACAGATGGAGCAGTTTATGCACCATTCGATGGTCAGGTAGTAATGATTTTCCCAACAAAGCATGCAATCGGCTTGAAATCAGATACAGGTATGGAAGTATTAATTCATGTTGGCTTAGATACGGTCAAACTAAATGGTGAAGGCTTTGAACTGTTCGTTACAGATGGTCAAAAAATTAAGCGTGGGGATGCGCTATTAAAAGCAGACATCATACAGATTGAAGGCCAAGTACCTTCTGTCATCACACCAGTTGTCTTTACAAGCTTAATGGGGCAAGAGATTACACTTGAAAAAACGGGCTACCAACGAGCAGGCTCAACGAATATTATTACAATGAAGAAGTAACGACTAATGGGGCTGTTAGCGAAGGTACACAGAGGCAATGAGCTATTGCAAATGGATGCCTTTTCGACAGCCCTTGTTCAAGAAGGAGATGTTTTTCTTGAGTTTATTCATTCGAAATATCACAGTGGTGAATGCCAATGGACGAGATGAACAGGTAGATGTGTGGATGAAGGATGGTAAAATTGCGCAAATTGCTCCCCATCTCGATATTCATGATGCAGATCAGCTAGATGGATCAGGGAAATTTTTATTGCCAGGATTTATTGATATGCACATTCATGGGTCCGCTCAAATGGATACAATGGATGCTTCAGATGAAGGGCTTCATACGATGGCCCAATCCCTTTTAAAAGAAGGGACGACAAGCTTTTTAGCCACAACGATGACACAAAGCTATGACAACATTGAGCGAGCTATTGAAAATGTGGCGCAGTTCCAGCCACAGCCAGACGAAGCGGAGGTACTAGGTATTCATATCGAAGGGCCATTTGTCTCGAAGCAGCGAGCAGGGGCACAGCCTCTTGAATATATTGTCGAGCTAGATTTGGATAGATGGACAAAATGGCAGGAACTCAGTGGCCATAAAATTAAGCAAATTACGCTAGCACCAGAAGAATCGAATGGCATGGCAGCTGTGCAAAGTATTTCTGCTAGCGGTGTCATTGTTTCGATTGGTCACTCGGATGCTACCTTTGAGCAAATGCAACAAGCGGTTCAATTAGGTGCCACACAGGGAACACACTTATACAATCAAATGCGTCCATTCCACCATCGAGATCCAGGTGTAGTTGGTGGTGTCCTGCTGCTAGATACGATTAAGGCTGAGCTAATTGTTGATTTTATCCATATGCATGAAGGCGCGGTGGAAATGGCCTATCGTTTAAAGGGAGCAGACGGACTGATTTTAATTACCGATGCGATGCGCGCAAAGGGCATGCCATTTGGAGCGTATGATTTAGGTGGTCAAACAGTACATGTAACAGAGGCAGGCGCCCATTTACCGAACGGTTCGTTAGCAGGCAGTATTTTAAAAATGGATCAAGCTGTACGGAATATGCGTCACATTACGAATTGTACGCTGGAGGAGCTTGTCAAAATGTCCAGCTTTAATGCTGCAGAGCAATTGAAGCTAAGTAATAAGGGACAGCTTGTGCAAGGCTATGATGCCGATGCGGTAATTTTGGATGAACATTTAAAGCTTCATCAAACGATTAAGGCGGGCAAGGTCTTCTATGATGCAATGCTAGCTGGTGATGGGCAATAATGTCAGGAGTTATGCAAACATCTAGCATGAAACGATGGAAATGAAAAGGTGATAGAACATGAATACCTATTTTCAACAAGTTAATCGATATTTAACAATGATGGCACAACAGGAAAGCAATCAACTGATGCGTATTGCCGAGCAAATTGTTAAACGTCTCACACAGGGAGGCATCATTCAGCTCTTTGGCTCTGGTCATTCCATGCTATTAGCACAGGAATGTTACTACCGAGCAGGTGGCTTAGTGCCTGTCAAACCCATACACATTGAATCGTTAATGCTACATCAGGGTGCACGGCAATCCTCACAAAATGAAAAAAAACAGGCTTTTTTAGCCTCCTATAAGGATCGGCTGCAATTTGATGACCAAGATGTTTGTATCATCATTTCAACCTCTGCCAATAATCCAGCGCCCATTGATATGTCTATTTTTGCAAAGGAAGCGGGCGCTTTGACCATATCACTGCAGTCTCTCGAATATCAGCAGCAGCCATCACGCCATTCATCAGGCAAGCGTTTAGAGCAAGTAGTAGATGAAGTATTGAATACGCATGTGCCATTAGGCGACGGTGTGTTAACCGTTGACCAGTTGCAATATGCTCCTGTATCAACAGTGTTAGGTGCAACTTTATTAAATGCTTTATTCGCTCAAATCATTGAGCTGATGCATGCACAGGGCGCAAGCATACCTGTGTTTGGTAGCAGTAATTTAGGGGAAAACAATAACGATGCGCTCATTGATCAATATGGTCAGCGCATTCATTTCTAAGGCACAAAGGAGGATATGTGGTGAAAATAAAAAGATTTTCCTCAATGGATGATTTATATACACATGCAGTAGCAACCATCGTGGAAGCAAAAAATAATGGCGCAACAACGTTCGGATTAGCTACTGGTGGAACAATGGAACCGCTGTATGCTAAAATTTGTCAAACAGATATTGATTTTTCACAGAGCATTAGCTTTAATTTGGATGAATATGTCGGGCTTGAGGCAACACATAAGCAAAGCTACGCCTATTATATGAGCAAACATTTATTTAACCAAAAACCATTTCTAGCATCGTATTTACCGGATGGTTTAGCAATAGATCCTCTAGTGGAAACAGCTCGCTATGAAGGATTATTGCAACAATATCCATTAGACTTCCAATTACTTGGTATCGGTCAAAATGGTCATATCGGCTTCAATGAGCCTGGTACGCCATTTGCTTCTTTAACACATCTTGTGACACTCGAAGAATCCACTCGTCAAGCCAATGCGCGTTTCTTTTCTTCCATTGACGAAGTGCCAACACAGGCATATACAATGGGTATTCAATCGATTATGCGTGCAAAATGCATTTTGTTACTCGCAGTGGGAGAAGCTAAGCGTGAGGTGTTAGAGCGCTTACTGTCTTCTGATTATACAGAAGATGTACCAGCCACTGTTTTATCCAAACATCCAAATGTTATTGTTTTAACAGACTTACAAGAAGAGGAGAATAAATTATGAAAACACAACAATTTACAGTAGTCGATCCTTTAGGTATTCATGCACGACCAGCAAGCCAGCTTGTGGCAAAAGCAACACCGTTTACTTCATCTATTGAAATACGCACAGAAGAAAAAGCAGCTAATTTAAAATCGATTTTAGGTGTGATGGGATTAGCCTTAAAGCAAGGTTCACAATTTACACTTGCTGTAGAGGGGGAAGACGAAGAGCAAGCATTAGCAGCATTAACGACACTCATTACAGAAATGGGGCTTGCACAATGACACAACTCACTGGTATTGCCGCTTCAGACGGCATTGCCATTGCGAAAGCATATCGTTTCGTCCAACCAGATTTAACATTTGCTAAAACAACTGTTCCTGATATCGAGGCAGAGCAGCAACGTTTAACAGCCGCTCTTGCCAAAGCGGAGCAAGAACTGGCTGTCATTCAACAGCAAACATTGAAAAAATTTAGTGCGGAAGAAGCAGCGATTTTTGAGGCGCATTTATTAGTGGTCAATGATCCCGAATTAATTGGCCCCATCAATCAAAAAATTGCTGACGAAGCGGTCAACGCAGAGTATGCATTGCATGAAGTGTCCTCTATGTTTGTGGCATTATTTGAAGGTATGGATGACGAATACATGAGTGCACGTGCATCAGATATTAAAGATGTGACAAATCGCATATTAGCACATTTACTCGGTGTACATATTCCAAATCCAAGCAATATCAACGAACAGGTCATTATCGTAGCGAATGATTTGACACCTTCAGAGACAGCCCAATTAGATCGCAACTATGTGCTCGGTTTTATTACTGATATTGGTGGGCGTACATCCCATTCGGCCATCATGGCTCGGAGCTTAGAAATCCCAGCAGTAGTAGGGGCAGGGACAGCTACGACAACGATTCAGAATGGCGATCAATTAATCGTGGATGGCTTAGCGGGTCAAGTCCTAGTAAATCCAACAGCCGATGTGATTGCGGACTACCAGGAAAAGGCACAAAACTATCGTGCACAGCAGGCAGAATGGTCTACTTTAGTGAATGAGCAAACTGTTTCTAAAGATGGCGTGCATGTGGAGCTAGCGGCTAATATTGGATCACCAAGTGATTTGGATGGTGTATTACGTCATGGGGCAGAAGGAATTGGCCTGTATCGTACAGAGTTTTTATATATGGGCCGAGAAAATTTGCCATCAGAGGAAGAACAATTTATAGCGTATAAAACTGTCATGGAAGGAATGAAGGGCAAGCCAGTTGTTATTCGAACACTGGATATCGGTGGCGACAAACACTTGCCATACTTACCTTTGCAGGAAGAAATGAACCCATTCCTTGGTCATCGTGCCATTCGTCTATGTCTAGACCAGCAGGAGCTATTCCGCACACAATTGCGTGCCCTCCTTCGAGCATCTGTCTACGGAAACTTAAAAATTATGTTCCCCATGATTGCGACCATTCAAGAATTCCGTGAGGCTAAAGCGATTTTGCTTGAAGAAGAGGAAAGGCTGATAGCGGCAGGTATTGCAGTAGGCTCGTCTATAGAGGTCGGGATGATGGTTGAAATTCCATCGACAGCCGTAATGGCCGATATTTTTGCAAAAGAAGTGGATTTCTTCTCCATTGGCACAAATGATTTAATTCAATATACAATGGCTGCAGATCGCATGAATGAAAAAGTTGCCTATTTATATCAACCGTATAATCCAGCCATTTTACGTTTAATTCAAATGGTCATTAATGCTGCCCATCAAGAACAGAAATGGGTAGGGATGTGTGGAGAAATGGCAGGCGATGAGCTAGCTGTTCCTCTATTACTAGGCTTAGGCTTAGATGAGTTCTCTATGAGTGCCACATCGATTTTAAAAACACGCGCCTTGCTGAAGCAATTATCTGTCCCAGAGATGCAGACTTTAGCAACGGAGGCTTTACAGTTAGCCACAGCTGAGGAAGTGCTAGAAAAAGTAAAGCAAGCATTGAAATAAGATAGAACGATAGCCCATCTACCAACAAGTAGATGGGCTTTTTTGGCATCACTGGCTGAAAGAGTTGATGATTATAGGTATTTCTAATAAATCCTCCACGAGGGCATCCGCTTCAACATCGTCCCATTGTTTATCCTTTTTCCAAATGCCCTTCATTCCTACATGCTGAGCAGCTTTGACATCATTTTCAGGATGATCGCCGATAAAAACACATTCATGAGGCAGCACATTCAGGTTTTCGATTGCGTTCAAAAATAGTTGAGGATTGGGTTTTTTCATTCCTGCCCATTCAGAAACTAAAATGACATCAAAATACTGCTCAATTGCTAATGCCTTTATATTGCCCATCTGAAATTGCCCATAGCCATTTGTAATCATGCCTAAAATCAACTGATCCCTTTTCAATTGCTCTAGCATAGAAATAAGGTTAGGAAACGGGACACAGCTATATTTGAATTCATTTAGGTAATCTTGCAGAAGTGCTTCCCACGTTATATGAACAAGATGAAATTCCTCCACTAATTGCTGATAGACGCGATCCTTCCAAACGTAGCCTCGCTTATCTAATTGGATAAAACGAGTTATATACTGTTCCTTTGGAATGCAACCGAGAACCGCCTTTAATCGCTCATATTGCTGCTCGATGAACAGTTGGACAGATGCATCTCTATTTAATAATGTTCCGTCTAAATCAAATAATGCCGCTTTAATCACCATCCATTTCACCATCCTTTTTGATTGTAAAAAAGTAGCTGAATTATAAAAGGGTTGCTTATTTATAGAGAATTTACATACTTATTTACGAGTTAAATATATACATTAAGTAAAATTTTGTATATTTGCATACGATGTATAGACAATTAAGGAAATCAATACTCATGATAAATGTACTAAAAACAAGATATAGCAGGGGGAAAATTTAAATGGATATTAAGGAAATGAAATGTAAAAGTTGTGGAGGAGATTCATTTGTAGAAGCGATGGATTTCATAAATCTTCGTCCAGTTGATAAGAAAATTGCTATAGGTTCTGAGAGAATCTTTACGGTTTGTTTGGATTGTGGAGAAGTTGCTTCAATAAAAGTAAAAAAACCAGAAAAATTAATTAAGTGATTTTACTGCTTGAGTGAAGAAATTAAATTAATTAGTTTCGGTTCTTCGTCATTGATAGTTCCTCTAAATGGGAATTAGAAACATGCCCGTTCTAAAAAAGGCACGACAAATGCTATGTGATTTTATAAACTAATTCTATTAAATAGGGTACGAAAATCAATGTGATTTCGTACCCTATTTATGTTGAAATTAAATTTTTGTGCTTCAAAAGTGAACGTCTGAAGTTTTAGTTTATTAGGCATGTTTTGAAATGATTTGCTGAAGCTTCGCCTGCAGTGTTGGTAGGTCGTGCATCGTAATCGTTGTGCGAACATAGCTTTCATCCATATCTAATGCCTCGGCAAAAAAGCTACCAATGCCTTTGACTTTGCGGTCAATTTGCATTAAAATCTCTGCAGAATGGTTGGACTGAGAGAGGAAAACTACTTCTAGCTCATCTAAATGACCTCTAAATTGTCCAGTTGGTACAAATTCAAATTCCTGGACAAATGGATAGTAGCCACGGAAGCGTGAAGGGGCTTGTTCACATTCAGCTTCACGTAAACGGAAACCCAATCCACGAATCGCATCTAATATATGTCCTGCAAGCGCTGTTGGCTCAACACGAATATAATCCTTATCACTCGGATCGACCGCATTTTTAATATCCAGACCCGTTTGAATCCAGACCTGTGTTTTACCAGCACTAATCGGTGTTTCAAATGGTAGTGTTAATGAAATGGGAAAGACCTTTTCTTCGCCAGCCGCCAGTGTGAAAGGCTCTGTTACTTTGACTTTTTGTAGTGCGGCAACCTCTGTATGTTTGTGATCATTTGACTCGCGAATATACGTCGTATTGACGGATAAATAAATGGTATCCACTTGTTGCTCGACTTGACCGCCACGCACTATGATTTCCCCCTGCATAACCTCTCCAGCATGATAAGTTTCCTTTTCCAATCTTGTATCCACTGTTGCTGAACCTATTCCAATACTTGCTAATGCTTTATGAAAAAAAGACATCTTTCATTCCTCCTACTGACATCGTTAGCTATACATACGCTTATGTTGAAAAAAGGTTTCAAGACTTACAAATTTTTCGCTATACTAGTTGAAAACGAAAGAGGGATAGCGATGGAAACAGAATGGCTACGCACATTTATGGTGGCAGCACAAACCGAAAACTTTCGAGAAACAGCTGAAAAACGCTTTATTACACAATCGACCGTGACGAAGCACATCCAGCATTTAGAAAGGGCATTGCAAACGCCATTATTTGATCGACAGGGCAAACAGGTAATGTTAAATCGGCAGGGTGCTTATTTTAGTCAGCAGGCACAAAAAATTTTGTCCGCTTTAGATGAAGGGCTACATCAGATGGATGCCTTCGTAAAAGGCTATACCGCTAAACTTACGCTTGGTGTTGCTCCACAAATAGCGAATTCAACATTACCTGCCATCATCACAGCATTTCAGCGCCGAAAGCCAACTACTCAAGTAGTGATAGAACTTTTAAAATCCAATGAAATCGGGGAAGCGGTATTTACTGGTGTAATCGATATTGGCTTATCCAAATTAACCTCAACTCGTGAGCTACACACGGTGATGCTCGCACAGGAACCGCTGCATTTGATTGCCCCTATGGCTAAAAAGGACAAGGATGCTTTCACACTTTTACAGCAGGAAACACTTTTCACCCATGCGTATGCGCCCTATTGGCAGGAGGTTCAACAGGTGCTACAGCAATTTGCCAGCCATCAAACAATGCATATCAATCAAACAGAGGTGATTAAGCATTTCGTCAAGCATGGTCTTGGTATCGCCTTATTGCCTAAAAGTGTGATTGAAGCAGATTGTCAGCAACACCTTCTACATAGCTATTCAGTAAAAGAATTTTCCCATATTGTATCGGATACATATTTGCTTACAAAATATGTCTCGGCTGATTATGATGATTTTTTAGAAGCGTGTAATAGCGTGTATGGGTAAAGCTGCTTTCTGCACTGTTTCTTCATAATGTACCTTTATACTATTTTAGTATAAAGGATAGATAGAGGGTGTTGATATGTATAGTATGTTGTCCACCATTAGTCAGGTTATTAGTGAGCCCATTACGCAATTTATACAGGGCTATGAGCATTCTGCCTTGATGATGGCCTTTCTTCTTGGCTTGATAGGCGCATTTGCTCCATGTCAATTAACAGGTAATATGAGTGCCATTACATTCTACGGCAATCGAACACTTCAAAAGAGCAGTAATTGGCAGGAGATTGTATTTTTTATTGTAGGGAAAGTGGTTGTTTTTAGTGGACTTGGCTTTTGTGCATGGCTATTTGGACAATCGTTTGAAACAAAGATGACCGTTTATTTTCCAATTTTTCGTAAGGCTATTGGACCGATGATGCTGCTAACAGGGCTGGTGCTAATCGGTTTATTCAAATTAACCTTTCTGCAACGCTTAACATCGCTGCTGCCGCCTGTAGTCAAAGAGGGGAAACTCGGCTCGTTCTTAATGGGCGCTAGTTTTTCGATTGCCTTTTGTCCCACTATGTTTGTCTTGTTCTTTGTGTGGTTAATGCCCCTTGTGGCGAGCACTTCCTATGGCTTGGTCCTCCCTAGTATTTTTGGCATAGCGACCGCTGTACCACTTATCATCATGCTTCTGCTGATCTACGTCTTTGATACCAAGCGTCTTATCCTACGCAAAAGTATGAAGATGGGAAGGGCTATTCAAATGACAGCAGGTATCCTATTAATTTTAATCGGAATGACGGACACCATTACCTATTGGGGCTTGTAAGACATGTATAATAGAGTTAAAACGAGAAAGAGAGATACAGTATGACAGCTATATTATTATTTATTCTTGCGGGAATTGGCGAAATAGGTGGAGGCTATTTAATTTGGCTTTGGTTACGAGAGGGCAAACCTTTTTATTGGGGTATTATTGGCGGATTTGCACTTGCTCTGTACGGTGTAGTCGCAACATTCCAGTCCTTTCCAACGTTTGGGCGAGTTTATGCAGCCTATGGTGGGGTATTCATCGTGCTGTCCATTTTATGGGGGTGGGGCATTGATGGCAAAAAGCCCGATTACTTGGACTTTATTGGCGCCGGGATATGCTTAATAGGCGTTATTGTGATATTGCTGCCTCGCTCTTAGCATGGAAAAAAAGGTTACTAGGACAGGCTAGTAACCTTTTTTGAACTATTTTTTACGCGCAATAAAGCGTAGACGATAATAATCAATAACCCATTCATCGTGGTGAAAGCAAGTTGGCTTTAATAATTCCTCACATGTCGCATACACCTGCTCCTTGTCATCTGCCGTTAAGTGCTGTAGTAGATTATCACTAAACATCACCAACCAGTTGCGAAGCCCATCCTGCCCTTGAAGTGGTGTAGGACGTTTATAAAGCGTCATATTCTCGACCTGAAAGCCTACATTCTCTAATTTGGATTGATACTCCTCGGCGCTTGGAAAATACCAAGGAAAATAGTGTTCGATATAGGGCAACTTTAATGAGTCCATACTGTTTTGCAAGGCCCATACGATGGAAGCGATATTGCCTTGTCCACCCATTTCCGCCACAAAGCGTCCGCCGTTCTTCAATGCGCCATAGACGTTTTCAATGACTACGTCAGGTTCCTTCATCCAATGAAGTGCGGCATTGGAGAAAACGGCATCAAATTGCTGTGGAAAGTGCATGGCTGTAGCTTCCATCGTTTGAAAGGTAATGGTAGGATATTTTTGTTGTGCAGCTAAAATCATCGTAGCCGAGGCATCTACTCCAATCACAGAAGCCCCAAATGCTGAAATGTCATTAGCCAAATCTCCTGTACCACAGCCCACATCTAAAATATGTTCATTTTTTTGCGGCGCTAGTAGGTTGATTAAGCTTGTACCAAATTTTGAAACGAAATCATGCTTTTCATCATATAAATGAGCATTCCATTTTGTTTTTGTTGTCATCGTATTTCATCTCCTTTAATTGAGCATAGCAAAGGAGAACAGAAATCAGAAATGCGAAAAAGCATGAATTTTGATTCCAAATTGGAATGATCGGTGAGGAATGTCCTATTCTGCTAAAGTAAACAAGGTGTCAGTCACAGTGAGCTTTTCAAAGTATCACAAAGGTTTCTCCCACAACAGCTAGCTTTTCAGGCTATCAATTTTCCACATCCGATAAGGGCTTAGAATTATTTTATAAAACATAAGGTCTAATTTTACCAAAGGATAAATGGATGTTTCTCCGTTAGTTGAAAAACGATGTCCCGATGTAAAGATTCCGCAAGCATAAAAATTTTGAGTAAACTAAAAAAGGTAGCTGATGTTTATTCAGCTACCTTTTGTAATGCTTAAAGCTTTGTTAATGTTTTGCCACTCCAGCCAAACAAGATCGTTAGAATCGGTCCAAGTAAGCAGAAGAAGGTAAATGGTAGGTAATCCAGTGTGGAAATACCGAGGATACTTGTGATGAAAATACCACAAACACTCCAAGGGACAAGTGGATTGACGACCGTACCTGCATCCTCCATGACACGAGAAAGGTTTTTCGGTGCAAGACCGACCTTTGCAAATTGTGCCTTAAAGGCTTCACCTGTTAACAAAATAGATAAGTACTGCTCACCGATCAATGTATTGACACCAATGCCCGTAATGGCAGCACCTGTAATAACAGAGCCCGCACTTTTAAATAAGCTTTCGACCTTCGCTAAAATGCTTTGGATAATGCCTAGTGTGAACAAAAGACCACCCATTGTTAGGGCAAGTAAGACAAGCGCGATTGTAAATAGCATACTATTCATCCCACCACGAGTCAGCAGGGCATCTACTTCTTCATTACCAGTTTGAGAGACATAGCCATCAAACAGAATCTTGAAAATATCTGAAGCGGGAAGTGGGTCGAGTAGAGAGCCAAGACCTACACCGATAATGGACACGACGGCCAATGTAATGACAGCAGGTGCCTTATAAAAAGTCATGATAATGAGAACAACAATTGGCAATAATGTATACCAATGAATAAGTCCTGTAGACAGTAATCCTTCTTTAAATTGCTCCACTGTTTCAAACGATGTAGCGGCTCCTGTTGGCGATATAATAGCATATAGCACAATGGAGATGATGAAAGCAGGAATGGTTGTCCAGCCCATATTTTTAATATGCTCAAAAAGGTCTACACCAACTGTACCAGAGGCAAGATTGGTTGTATCAGATAATGGTGACATTTTATCACCAAAGAAGGCGCCAGAAACAATCGCTCCAGCTGTAATCGTTAGGGAGATATCCATAGCACCGGCAATTCCCATAAATGCCACACCAACCGTCGCCACAGTTGTCAACGAGCTCCCAATTGAAATACCCACGATGCTACAAATTAAAAACACGATGGCAAAGAAAAAGTTTGGCGAAACAGTTAAAAAGCCATAATAGATAAGCGTTGGGATGGTTCCACCCATAATCCAGCTCGAAATTAAAATACCAATAAAGAAGAAAATAAAAACGGCGCCAAGTCCAGCGCTAGCACCAGCAATCATACCGCCTTCAAGGTCGCGAAAGGGTACTTTTTTCAGTAATCCATAAGCTAGTAAAATCGCAATCACAAGAAAAATCGGAATATGCGGTGTTGCTTTTAAATAGCCGATACTATAAGCCATTGTGGCAATAATTAAAATAATGATGAAGCTTGCCTCAATAAATCGAGGGTTACTCTTTGCTTCTATTCGAAACATGTGAATCCTCCTAATCAATACTTCTGCGCTTCAATGCGGTGAAGCCCAAAAGTATTATAGCACGCTAATATTTTTTGTCAATTGACTGAAAATTGGCGGTTTCAATGCAAGAAATAATCCCATGCATTTTTCAAAATTAATAAACAGGTCATGACAATAAAGATGACACGCATCATGGTCGTTCCACGCTTCAACGCAAATTTGGATCCAAGGATGGCCCCAAAGATCATGACAAAGCCCATCGAAAAACCATATAGAAAATGAACTTCTCCTAAAAATAAAAACATGATTAATGCCGCTAAATTAGAGGTGAAATTAAAAGCCTTGGCATTACCAGCAGCTTGCAGAAAATCATAGCCCATCATTAATAGAATAAAAATAAAAAATGAGCCTGTACCTGGTCCAAAAAAGCCATCGTAAAAGCCAATAGCCGCAAATGCGCCTATAAAGGCTAAATTTTTTGCTGTACTAAGCACACGCTCTTGATATTGCTGTCCCCAATCTTTTTTAAACATTGTATAAGCAGCTACAAGGACGAGCATAACAAGCATAAGTGGTTTTAAAATCGCTGGGGATACAAGATGGACAGTAAAGGCACCGAGTAAAGATCCTACAAAGATAAAGGGGAGGATTTTTCCGATTTTCTTGATGTCTACTTTCCCTGCACGTAAAAAAGTTAGCATACTTGTACCATTACTAATCGTATTGGCTAGTTTATTTGTGGCAATGGCTGTACTTGGAGGTAAACCAACAGCCATTAATGCAGGTAAGGAGATGAGCCCACCACCTCCGACAATCGCATTTAAAAAAGATGCGATAAAAGCAAGTGATAATAATAGTGTGAGTGAAAATAAATCAATATCCATAGGTATGCTTCCATCTTTCTCCATTGCGTTTTAACATAGCGTACTGCGAAAGTCAAAAAATAACAACGAAATCCCAGCATTTTCATGTAAATTTCGTTTACAATTCCTTAACATTTCACAGGGCAAACAAATAAGCAGAAAAAAGTTTATTTCAAGTATTTTTATAAAAATAAAAGAAAAAATGGTCATTTTTAAAGAAAAAATAGTGATTTTTAATATTTGATTTCCAACGTTTGCAACTTGGAAAATAGCTTGAAAATAAATGTGGCGAATTTTATATTACAGTTTTGTAAAATCAACAGCTACGTGTTTAAAATTTTGTAGAATTGTGTAAATGTTTTGTTATGATGGTTCAGAAATCGACAATATATTTTCAACAGGAGGAACAGGATGTTCAACTCAAATAAGCAAGATCCATTTTTTCAGTCATTATTAAAAATCGCGAAAAACGTGAATGAAGGTATTTATTATGCTCATAATGCCCGTATTCAAGATATAGATGCGCTAAAAGAAATTGCAGACACAATGAAGCAATACGAAACAAGTGGCGACAAATTAATCCATGAGCTCATTGTCATGCTGAATAAATCCTTTATGACGCCAATTGAGCGTGAAGATATTTTAGCCTTAGCGAATAAATTAGATGATGTAATTGATGGGATGGAAGGCTGTATTGCGCACTTCAATATGTACAACTTAACAGAAGTAACAGAGCCAATGCGTCAATTCCTCACATATATTGCGAAGAGCACAGACGAAATGGTACAAGCCATGGAATTGTTAAATAGTAAAAAGCTTGTGGAAATGCGTAAACATGCTATTCAAATCAAGGACAATGAACGTGAATGTGATGAAATTTTCCGTTCTTCGATGAAGCAATTATTCATCCAAGAAAAAGATCCAATGCGTCTGATTGTCTTCAAGGATATTTATGAGCAATTTGAAGATATCGCGGACAGCTGTCAAACAGTAGCAAACACAATTGAAACAATAATTATGCGTAATGCATAAGATGGAGTGTACGAAATGGATACGATCTTATTAATCACCATATTAGTCGTTATTTTCGCACTTGTGTTCGACTTTATTAACGGCTTCCATGATACAGCAAATGCCATTGCTACTTCTGTATCAACCCGTGCCTTAAAGCCACGTACTGCGGTGTACATGGCAGCGGTTATGAACTTCGTCGGAGCGATTACCTTCGTTGGGGTAGCCAAAGCCTTAACAAAAGATATTGTGGACCCATTTTCTTTAAATGCCTATGATGGCGATATTACAGGTTCTGTTGTGATTTTAGCAGCCTTATTATCTGCGATTACATGGAATTTATTAACATGGTATTTTGGGATTCCATCGAGTTCTTCTCATACATTGATTGGTTCTGTTGCAGGGGCAGCTATTGCCGCAGCAGGGTTTGATATTTTGAACTATGCTGGGTTTATTAAAATTCTTCAAGCACTTCTTTTTTCACCATTAATAGCGTTCGCCGCTGGTTTCCTGATGATGACTTTATTGAAGGTCATCTTCAAAGATATGAATTTATATCGTACGAATAAAGGCTTCCGCACAATGCAAATTGGGACAGCAGCCTTGCAATCCTTTACACACGGGACAAATGATGCGCAAAAGGCGATGGGGATTATTACCCTCGCGTTAATCGCAGGCGGCCTACACCAGGGAGATGATATTCCATTCTGGGTACGTTTTGCAGCAGCAACTGCGATGGGTCTTGGTACTTCTGTCGGTGGTTATAAAATTATCAAAACCGTTGGCGGTAAAATCATGAAAATCCGCCCAGTGAACGGGGTCGCGGCAGACTTAGCCTCTGCATCGATTATCTTTGGTGCAACATTAATCCATTTACCTGTATCCACAACACATGTAATTTCTTCATCCATCATGGGTGTCGGAACAGCACACCGTGTTAAAGGGGTTAAATGGGGAATGGCACGCAAAATCGTTACAACATGGGTCATCACAATGCCAATCTCTGCTGTCATGGCAGCATTGATTTACTATTTTTTAAGTTTATTTTTCTAGTATAAGTAAGAAGAATGCACAATCGCTGTGCATTCTTTTTTTGATTTTGGAGAAGAGTGAGTGGAGAGAGCGTGTGGAGCGGATAGAATGTGGAAAGTGGAGGATACAGTAATAAAAGTGGCGGATAGAACGCTCGATGTGTAGGATAGCCTCTGTAGAATGGTGGATAGAGAAGAGAGGAGCGGATAGAATGTGGAAAGTGGAGGATACAGCGAAAAAAGTGGCGGATAGAACGCTCAAAGTAAAGGATACAACGTTCAGATTGAAGGATAGCTCAACCCCACTATTTTCTTAATGGTAATAATCCCCTTACTATATTACAATATTTATATAAAGAGGATACTAATAGGAGGTTTCATCGGTGGCTACATTTCTACATGGCTTGGCTCAACAACTCATTTTCCCCTTGTTTATGATCCTGTGCTTTTATTTCACATTAACTTATTTTCATCATCTAAAGACAGGTGATGACCGTGGTATTAAGAAAACAAAATGGGCAGCGGTGGTGTGTTTAGCGCTGGCTTTGGTTGCACCAGCACTTTATAATGTGATTATGTTTATGATCATAATGAGATAAAGTGATAATTTTGGAGCAATATGGGCGATACATATGTTTGACATTAAAACAAAATCCTGATATGCAATAAAACCAGCCACCCTATTATGAAGGGTGGCTGGTTTTTTGATGCAGTAGGAAGGGTAAAATTTGACTGAAAATGATCATTATTGCAAATAGAATCGCGAGTGACGTTCTGCCTGTATCATATAAAGCAAGAACAGCTAACGTAAAGAGGGCAGTTTCGAGTAGACCATGCATCCAGGGATTCAAGGGCATCCTTGCTTTGGGTGAGCCAAAAATACTCCATAGTCCTATGATGAGTAATGGGTATCCCACTCCCAGTAAGCATTTAATTAGTAGATTTGTTCCTACAAAGACACCCCAGTTTCCTATAGCGAGTAGAACCCCAATTTCTAATAAAAATCGCAGGATAGCCATACATCCCCTCATTACGCAATCTGCTGTAAATGCGTCTTCTTAAAAGCGTCATCATATTTTAAACCATAGCCAAGTGCACGATCTAAGAAAATATGGGCGAGCCAAATGAGGGCAGCCATCAAAAGTATGGGTGTAGACGTTAGTAAACCAAAGACCATCAACACGGCAGGTAGCACAAAGCTATGCCCCATATTATAGAAAAGAGCGCCTATTTTTGTATTGATGAGATAGCCAACCATTGTGATGTCAGGGAGCAATAAAAACACAATAAAATAAAGCCATGAAAAATCGAGATGTCCAAAGAAAAAGACTGTGATGATAAAGGCAATGAGATATTCGAAAGAGATGATTTGACGTAATTTCATTTAACTACGACCTTCCAGTAAATTTTGATACATCTCCTCAATGAGTGAGGCAATTTTTTCTTGATTTTTTTCAAACTGTCCGTCAGCCATTAACGTTTTTGTCAGTTGTAACGAATGGAGCGCATGCTGATAGAATCGTAGTTGCTGCTCGATTTGGGCAATCTTTGTGGAAAATAGCTGGACCGTTTCTTCATTACATGTTGTTGAAATAGGCTTTTGTTCGAGTGTCAGTAAATGTTTAATTTCTTGTAGCGTAAAGCCCAGCTGGCGTAAGACGATAATAAATTTCATTGTATGTTCACACATGGCATCATACACACGGTAGCCATTGTCTTGTTTTTGAGGATGTAAGAGTCCCTCTTTTTCATAGTAGCGAACGGTATCGGTTGTTAATTGAAACTTCTCAGCGAATTGTTTAATTTTCATGTAAGTACCTCCTAAAATCATCCTAACATTGGAGTATGCTCCAAGGTCAAGGCGCTGGAGGAAAAAAGTTAAAAAAAATGAAACGGTCAGTCAGTGGCAGTCGTTTATAGTGTAAGAAGGGGAGGTGGACGGCATACTTGAAGAAATGATCGAAGAACATGCAGCGCATTTATTACGTCTCGCCTATTTTTATGTGAAGAATCGACAAACTGCTGAGGATATTGTGCAAGAGGTCTTTATTAAATTTTCTCAGCGTGGCTATGAAGAACGAGGGCAGTTACGTGCATATTTATCGACATTAACGATTAATCAAAGCAAGGATTATTTAAAAAGCTGGCATTATAAAAAATTACTATTACAAGAAAAAATATTTCCTGTGCAGGGGAATAGACAACGGGATGAGCTTGTGGCAGCAGAGGAACGTTCTCAAATTGGGGCAGCTATTTTAAAGCTATCACTAACCTATCGGGAGCCCATCATTCTTTATTATTTTGAAGAAATGAAGATTCGTGATATTGCCCAGCTACTAGGCATTGCTGAGAATACGGTGAAGACAAGATTGAGACGGGCAAGAGAAGCATTAAAGCCTCATCTGAAGCAGGAAGAATGGGAGGTGCTTAGACATGAATGAGATACACAAGGAATTACTCAAAGTAGCGGGTGATATGACAGCAAGCAAAGAGCGTGTTAAAAAACATGTGCTACAACAGTCTATCAATAGAAGGAAGCCTTTTCGATTCACCCTATTAACCGTCGTACTGACACTTTGTATGGCAGGGTTTGTTATGGTGCAGCTTCTTACGAACGAACCAAAGCAAACGTCCTCACTATTTCATGAAAGGCAGCTTGAGCACTTCGAACGTATTAATCAGACCATGTGGCCAGGGCAAGAGCAGGAATTTTATAAGGAGGAGTCCTACCTTTCATATGAGAAGCTCGTTGCCGCCTACTATTTTGCGACATCATTAGGGATTGATTATTCAAAGGCAGAGCTTGAGATGGAGAGAAAGAAGCAAGTAGAACAGTTGGAAATGCTTTATCAGTCATCTGAATACGAAGCACTTTTTCAAGGATTAGCACCGAAACAGTATGTTGAAACATATCTCGAACCCCTTCTGCCGATGTATACAACGAGAACGAAACTATATGCCTTATATAAAGAAAAATATCCAACTTTTTATGCTTACCAAGAGGTAGCCAATATTGATGCCAAACGGTATTTCCAAGCGCATTATACTGAGCAGGCAACAGCCTTTCAAAAGGAACATAACATTGTAATACGTACCAGCTCACATGGTGCTTCAATGGTCGGAACAGTTGCAAAGGTTGAATCGAATGTTTTCTTATTTATTGAAGGGGTGATTCCTGAGGATCTTGAGCATATGACGGAGGAACAGCTTAGTGAAAAATATGAACAAGCCGATTGGTATCCTGTGCTGGATGAATTTCCTGTCGAGCAGGGAGATTATATTACTTTAACTTCAATGGGAACAGGGAGCATTGAGGAAAACGGAGTCGTAAGAAAATATGGTTTATTATCTAAATTGGAAAAACTAGAGCCAACTGTTACAAGGATGCTTGAGCTGGAAAATGAAAAAGAGGTCGCTGAGTTTTTACAGGATATGCCTTGGAAGACGGCAGCTTATATGAAAAGACCACCCGAATATTCATTTGAAGTAGAAGGTGTCCGTATTGAAATGTGGAGGGGCTATGGTGGTTCCCTTTATCTTCAAAAGGTAGGGAGCGGTGAAATTCAGTTGAGTGCCAGCAGAGCGAAGGAATTAAAAGCCATCCTAGGTATAGAAGATTAACAAGTCTCTTGAAAGAGGCTTGTTTTTTATTTTGGAGAAAATTATAGTAAAAGTACCATGTTAAAATAACCTTTTTTAAAATCTAGGATAAAATACACAATAATTTTCAATATTAGGATGAATTACATAATAGCGAAAAAATAAATGAGTCCAAAGAATTGTAATATTTCAAGGGCAAATGTAGTATTAAAGAAGTAGGGATGAAGAAAAGGAGGGGCGGTATGAACGCACAAGAATTTGAAGAATTATGGATTACGCTGAATGAGTTATATAATGCGGATCGTTTTTTAGAATATATAGAAATAAGTAGTGCCGCAATTGAAAGTGCCATTAAGCTTGAAATGTATGATAAGGCTATTCTTCTATTACGTTATAGCTGTGCCAGTTATTTTCAAACGGGTGATCTACAGCTTTCTATAAGCGTCCTTGAACAATATCGTGAGTTAACTTTTCAACATGGCAATGATATTGATTTAATTCAATATTACAATTTAGCGGCCATTTATTGGGGAACATTTGGTCATTTAAAGAAATCAGAAGAATTGATGTTAAAAGGCTTAAAAATTGCTGAAACGATTCAGCATGTGGAGAGCATGGGGAAAATCTACAACAATCTGAGCGACTTAGATATATCCATGGGTAGCTATCGGACAGCGAAGGAATTTGCTTTAAAGAGTTTATATTACGCCAATGCGTTTGAAATGAAGCATAAAGAGCCTTATACAGGGATTATCCATCCGAAGACGAACCTAGCTGTTGCGCTTATTTGGCTTGAAGAATTTGAAGAAGCCAATACGATATTACAAGAATTAATGGCAACGATTCATCACCCACCTTATTCGAAAGTACAACTGGAGGTTCTCAATGCCTATGCCTTCCTATGTGAAAGACAGGGACGTGTAAGTGAGGCCATAGATTTATACCAAAAGACGAAGCATTATGCTTTGCAAAACAATGATCTTTCCTTGCTTCAATTAATTTATAATTCGTTAGTGAAGCTAATTGAGGAGCAAGGCAATAAAATCGTGTTATGCGCGATACAAAAGGAATATATTAATATTTTGTTAGAAATTCAGCGTGAAAACTATTCGCATGTATTGTTTGAGATGGAATATAACGATCATAAGAAGCAATTTGAAAAAAATGCCTATATTGATCCTTTGACGAATATCTACAATCGTCGCTATTTTGATGAACAGGCTAAAAAGATGGTCGAAAAAGCTGCTGAAGGTCATCAGCAATTGGCCTTGATGATGGTGGATTTAGATCATTTTAAAGAAATCAATGATATGAATGGCCATTTATTTGGCGATGATGCGTTGACGAATACAGCCAAAACATTACAGGACTATTTTCAGCCCTTTGCGTCCATTGTCGCCCGTTTTGGTGGAGATGAATTCATTGTGTTGAGTCAAGTAAAGGAAGGTGAATCGGTGCAAACGTTGGCCGACAACCTGTATCAAACCTTAACGGCACTGTCACTTACGGTGAATAATCAAACCGTTCAGTTGGAATTCAGTATTGGTGTCAGTACGAACAATCATGGCAAAATTCAGAAAGTAGAGGAGCTCATTCAGCATGCGGATGAAGCGCTTTATAAGTCAAAGCGTAACGGCCGCAACCAAATTACGCACTATAACCAATATTGCGATGTGGGAAATGGTATTTAAAAGAGAGAGAGGCAAATCTACAGAAGAAGTGCCTCTTTCGTGAAGTGTTGCTAGTGTGATGGATTAAGCAAGCCGTAAAACACAATATCTTCAAAAGTACCGTTTTTATAAACATGATCCTTTAATGTTCCCTCATAGCGCATGCCGCATTTCTCCATGATTTTCCCTGATGCGGGATTGGATTGAAAATACTGGGCATAAATACGATGATACTGCTTCTCCTGAAAGGCAAATTCGATAATCGCTTGAGCTGCCTCTGTTCCGTAGCCATTTCCCCAATAGGACTCTCCAATCCAATAAGCGATTTCTCCTCTTTGGTGTTGAGATTGATTTGACAGCCCTATTGCTCCATACAATTGTCCGCTGTGTTTGTCTGTTATCGCAAATTCGTAGCTTCGATTTTCCTCAAAGTTTTGTTGATGCGTGGAAATCCATGACAGTGCACATTCTAATGTATAAGGATAAGGTAAATTCAGCGTGCTTTTATAAATCGCATAATTGTTACATAAAACACTTACTTCTTGTGCATCTGCATCTGTAAAAAGTCGAAGTATTAAACGCGGTGTTTCTATCGTTTTTTCTGTTGGTGAATAAATCATCGAATGCCCCCCTTTTCGTTGGTTGGATTGATTATAGCACAATAAAAAGTAAAGTAAACCAAATATTGGGTATCTAATAACATCTTGAATTGGAATAAAAATTTATTGAAAAACGATAAATTATGTGGTAAGTTTAACGGGAGATTAAATAAAAGAGGTGCGTAAGATGAAACGAGAAACGCTCTTTTTAAAGATAGCTGTTTTTCTAATAGGCATACCCGTTCTTGCCTTATGTGTATGGGTGGTGCCTCGTGTTGCTTTGGGTACAGCGGGGCATTCTCCGGTCCTAACCATTGTTGCTTTAGTTGGCGTCTATGCAACGGCTATCGCTTATTTTGTTGCTCTATTTACGACAATCAAACTACTAAGCTATATTGACCAAAACATTGCATTTTCAGAGCTGTCAGTGAAAGCTTTAATCAAGATCAAATATTGTGCAATTATTATTAGTAGTGTTTACGTGGTTGGCATGCCACTGATATACTATGCTGCAGAAGTAGACGATGCACCAGGTCTTATACTTATCGGAATGGTCATTATTTTTGCTTCCTTTGTCGTGGCAGTCTTTGCTGCTGTGCTGCAAAAGCTTCTTAAAAATGCCATCGATATCAAATCAGAAAATGATCTAACGGTTTGAGGTGAATACTATGGCAATGATCATTAATATTGATGTAATGCTGGCGAAACGAAAAATGAGTGTAACAGAGCTTTCAGAAAAGGTTGGCATCACGATGGCAAACCTCTCGATTTTAAAAAACGGCAAGGCCAAAGCCATCCGCTTTTCAACATTAGAGGCTATTTGTGAGGCATTGGATTGCCAGCCTGGCGATATTTTGGAATATAGAAAGAACGAGGACCTACAAAAATAAGGATCTGCGTAAAGCAGATTCTTTTTTTGTAGAAATTATTGCCAACAGAAGTCGTCCTATGCTAGGATAAAGGTAAGATAAATAGACAGGCAGTCGGTCAATTATAAGGAGTTGTCTTGATGAGGGAAATGAAAAAAGCAGAAGAGCGCAGAAATGAAATATTAGATGCAGCGGATGAATTATTTACGCAGAAGGGGTTTGACGGCACTAGCACAAGTAATATTTTGGAAAAAGTGGGTATTGCTCGAGGCACCCTTTATTATCATTTTAAATCCAAGGAAGACATTATGGATGCACTGATTGAGCGTTATACAAGCACGATGCTCGCAAAGGCAAAAACCGTTGCAGCAGACACAAGCATCGCTGTAAATGAACGTATATTACGCGTTGTCATGACATTGAATATGCAAAATGAACATGGTGGACAGGAAATGATGGAGCATGTTCATAAGCCACAAAATGCTTTGATGCATCGCAAAATACAGCAGGTAGTCATCAATCAAGTACCGCCGATCCTCACGGCCATTATTCGTGAGGGCATTGAGCAAGGTATTTACCAAACACCCTACCCCTATGAGTGCATGGAAATGATAATCGCTTATACCAATACGGTATTCGATGATGATCTCGTCTTGATGACAGATGAGGAACGAGCAGCCCGTATCCCAGCATTGATTTTTAATATTGAACGAATGCTAGGGGTGGAAAGTGGTAGCTTACTGTATATGATGCAAATGTTTGGGAATGAAGGGGAAGGCAGTACGAACTAATTTTTTTAGGTCTTGTTAGGTTTGACGCCAGTTAACAACTTACAAAGAGGTGACCTATGTATTGGAAAATTGTGCGCAATGATATGGCAAATAGCAAGCTAATTACAGGTATGACAACATTATTTGTGGCGGCAGCGGCTTTGCTTGTCACATTATCAGCAGTACTGATCGTTCATTTGACAAGTGCGATTGATACGCTGATGAAGCAAGCAGAAACGTCGCATTTTCTCCAGATGCATGCAGGGGAAATGGATCAAGTGCGGCTCACTGAATTTGCAGAGCAAAATGAATATGTAAATGAATTTCAAATGAATGAATTTCTAAATGTGGAGGGCTCGAAGATTCATATTGCGGGTACCACATTGGCACATAGTGTGCAGGACAATGGTTTTAGCACGCAAAGTGAGCAATTTGATTATTTACTGGACCTTGATGGAAACGTGATTGAAGTGTCCAATGGTGACATTTATGTACCTGTAAGCTATTGGAAGGACGGCATTGCCGACTTGGGTGATAGTGTGATGGTCCATGATCAAACCTTTACAATAGCTGGGTTTCTAAGGGATTCACAGATGAATTCTATGCTGGCTTCCTCTAAACGCTTTCTGGTCAGTGAACAAGATTATGCAGCAATCCAGGGAGCAGGCACAGTTGAATATTTAATCGAGTTTCGTTTGAAAAATTTAGCGGATTTAAAGAATTTTGAAGAAGCCTATATGGGGGCAGGGCTCGAAGCAAACGGACCGACCATTACGTACCAGCTTTTTCAAATGCTGAATGCCATATCGGATGGACTCATGATTGCTGTCATCCTACTTATCAGCATCCTTGTAGTCGCTATTGCTTTTATGTGTATCCGTTTTACCCTGCTCACTAAAATGGAAGAGGATACTCGAGAAATCGGTGTGATGAAAGCGATTGGCTTACGCGTGGGGGATATTCAGAAAATGTATCTAGCCAAGTATGGCGTGATCGCTGTAATTGGCTGCCTGCTTGGTTTTGCCTGCTCTTTCTTGCTTCGAGATATGCTATTAGAAAATATTCGTTTGTTCATGGGAGAAACGGACAATGGCTCACAAATTTGGCTGTTCACGGGTCTCGGGTTGCTGCTCGTATTTGTGGTGATAATGGGCTATGTACAATCAGTATTGAAACAGTTTCGCAAGCTATCAGCCACACAGGCTATTCGCTTCGGTACAGCGCAAGGTAAAGTGCAACATACAAAATTTTTGAACCTCAGCTCCAATAAAAGGCTTCCAATTAATCTTTTCCTTGGCATGAAGGATGTGCTCGCGCGAAAAAGTCTTTATGCGACAATGCTTGCTGTGCTATTATTAGCAACATTTATTATCATCGTCCCTCAAAATCTACACAACACGATTGCGGCTAAAAGCTTTATTACGTATATGGGCATTGGGAATAGTGACATCCGAATCGATATCCCACAAGGCAAGCAAAATACACAGCAGGTGGCAGCGGTGATCGATACGCTTGAGCATGACACAGCCATCAAGAATTACACTGTTTTGACAACGAAAAAGTTCACAACGATTGCCGAGGACGGAACAGCGCAAAACCTAAAAATAGAGCTGGGTAACCATACGATCTTCCCCTTAGAATATGCGCATGGTAAGGCACCGGTTGCCCCTAATGAAGTAGCGCTTTCGGTGCTCAATGCGGAGGAGCTTCAAAAAAAGGTTGGCGATCGGATAGCAGTGGTCATCAATGATGAGGAGAAAAAGTTGAGGGTCAGCGGTATTTATTCAGATATTACAAATGGCGGCAAGACAGCTAAAGCAGCTTTCTCTGATCATTCCACGGAAAGCATGTGGAGTGTTATTTATAGTACGATGGCAGATCCATCACTCGTCACAGATAAAAGGGCGGAATATGCAAAAACCTTCTCTTTTGCCAAGGTGTCAGGGATTGATGATTATATCAATCAAACATTTGGTACGACGATTCATGCCATTGACAAGGCAGCCCGTGCAGCACTCGTCATAGCTCTATTGCTGTGTGTGCTCGTGACATTATTATTTATGAACATGCTGATTACGAAGGATCAAGCGCCTATCGCTATTATGAAAGCGTTAGGATTTACGAATGCTGATATTGCTACACAATATGCGGCGCGTTCGGTTTTTGTTTTACTGCTAGCCATTACGATGGGGACGTTGCTCGCAAACACGCTAGGCGAATTTCTAACAAGTACAGTCATTGCCTCATTTGGGGCGGCATCATTTGATTTTATGATTAATCCACTAGCAACCTATGTTTTTTGCCCACTAGCGCTCACAAGCGTCGTACTGCTAGCCACGCTATTCGGTACGTCAAGGGCAGGGCAGGTAAAAATAATAGAGCATATAAAGGAGTAGAACCTATGAATCTAGTGAGTGGTGAGCAAATTGCAAAGTCTTTTCAAGTTGGCAATGACCAGCATCCGGTTTTACTGGACGTCTCAGTGGCAATCAATCAAGGGGAGTTTATTGCCATTATGGGGCCATCTGGCTGTGGGAAATCGACATTATTGTATGCCCTTAGTGGGATGGACAGTATTGATCATGGTCAGGTTACCTTTGATGGAATGGATTTAACAGCACTAAGTGACAAAGAACTGGCTGATTTGCGTAGAACGAAAATGGGCTTTGTCTTTCAGCAGCCGACCTTTCTAAAAAGCCTAAATATCCTTGATAATATCCTGTTACCTGCCATGCGTGATCAGCGAAAAAATGTGAGGGCCTTGACAGAAAGGGCGCTGCAAATCATGCACAAAATGGGGATTGCAGATTTGGCAGAGCGAGATATTACCCAGGTTTCTGGCGGGCAGCTGCAACGAGCAGGCATCTGTCGCGCTTTGATTAGCAACCCACAAATCATTTTTGGTGATGAACCCACAGGTGCTTTAAATTCAACGTCTGCTCAGGAAATCATGGATTTATTCGCCTCCATTAATCGAGAAGGCACAACGGTTATGCTTGTGACACATGATCCAAAAATTGCTGCAAGAACAGAGCGTATCCTTTTTATGTCCGATGGCGCTATTGTGAATGAACTGCGGTTGCCTGAATTCACAGGCAATGATTTAGACGATCGAATGGTCAAAGTTGTCTCTGCTATGCAAAAAATAGGTATTTAACTTGAAGGAATCCGTAATGATTTAAAAATTACGGATTTTTTTTGTGAAAAATGAATCGCAATCGTTATGGCGTCCGTCAGTAGTGTAGAAAGTAGGTGAGGGCAATGATGGATATTGAACAGATAATCGAGGAGCACGGTGATTACTTACTAAAGGTCGCCTATCTATATGTAAAAAATAAGGCAACGGCGGAGGACATCGTGCAGGATGTGTTCATCGCCTTTTATCAAAAGCAGGGACAGTTTCGTCAGGAAGCATCCTTGCGTACATATTTAGTGAAAATGACGGTTAATCGAAGTCACGATTATTTACGAAGTTGGAAAAGTAAACGACTGACATTGTTTGAAAAAATCACGGGGCGCACAACAGCTATGACACCTGAAAAGGAGATGCTAGAGAAATCCGTTAAAAAAGAGCTGACGGAGGCATTGTTTACATTATCAGTTGCCTATCGAGAGGTCTTGATTTTGTATTATTTTGAGGAGATGTCGACAGTGGAAATTGCACAGCTTGTACACTGTCCGGAAGCAACGATTCGCACAAGATTACAGCGAGCTCGTAAACAGCTGGCAGCAGCAATGGGTGACTTTGATTGGGAGGTGCTACGCCATGAATCAATTTAAAGAGGATGTATTAAAGGAGCTACAAGATGTCAAACTCTCACAGCAGCGCAAACAAGTAATCGCGGAAAAAGCACGACGAAAGGTTCAACGCAAAGCAGGCGGTCAATGGACGTATCGTTTCGTGCTCGTAACCTTTACTATTTTTGTCATCGGTTTTAGCTATATCTTGACACAACAGAAAGAGCAACGCACTTCAAGCCATCAAGCGGCTAGCCTACAGTCGGATACTTGGCATTGGTGGTCACTTTTTGATTCGGATTATGTAAGAGGCTTTATCTTACTGAGCATTTTTATAGGGGCGACATTTATAGTCAAACGTTATCTAGTGAAAAAGGGTTATGGTTTACCTGTTTGTATTGAATGTGGGGAAAGCTGGTCTGAGAAGGATGCACGTAAATTATATCGCAAAAATAGTGAAATTATGTGCCCGCATTGTGGACAAAAGCAATATCGCACAAAAAAATCTATGCAAATCAGTGGTGTGATGACGATGCCAGTACCTTTGTTGATTATGCTGCAGCATGTTTTCCAACATTTTGTTATCGGTATTATTTTCTTTTTAGTGGGGATGTTCTATTACCATTATCAAATTGCGCCATATGTATTTAAGCTACAAGAAAAAGATCCAATGAATGAACCTTTATGGTAATGATTTTGACAGGAAGTTGCTATTGTAATCTAGCAATTTCTTTTTTTATTCTAAAATAGATTGACAATGGTTTTCATTTGCTTTATCTTTGTGTTAACTTATTTTTATTATTAGTTAACGCACAAGGGGAGGCTTTTTACATTGAAAAAAGGAAGTACATATCAATACGTCTTAGCAGCATTTGGGGCAGCGATTATCGCGGTTTTAGCACAGGTAACAATTCCATTACCACTTATTCCGATTACAGGTCAAACTTTAGCGGTTGGAATCATCGTGACGATTTTAGGGACAAGATTAGGCACGTTATCTGTTCTATTATATATTTTACTAGGGGCAGCAGGTTTACCTGTATTTAGTGGTATGTCAGGTGGACTAGGAATTTTAGTTGGTCCAACAGGTGGGTACATTGTCGGTTTCCTTGCCACAGCAATTATTATGGGCTTATACTTAGATAAATTTGGTATTACATTTGCTCAAGCTATTATTGCGAATATCATTGGGATGATCATTACATTAGCGTTTGGGACAGTGTGGTTAAAAATTGTAGCAGATTATACATGGACAGCTGCCTTTATGGGTGGAGTTGCACCATTTATCGTGGTTGGGATCGTCAAGGCGGTACTTGCAGCATGGATTGGTGTCATTGTTCGTCGTCGCTTAGAAAGAGCGCACTTAATTGAAGCAATAGCATAGGACATGGGAGGAATTGTTTTGGCAACATTATGGACAGGTGGTAAGATTTACACGATGGCTCAGGTTGGTGAAACAGTGGATGCAGTCCTTGTTGAAGATGGAAAAATTGTGGCGACAGGCTCAGTAGAGAGCTTGTCGCCACTAGCTGCTTCTATCCAACATTTAGAGGAGAATATCATGTATCCAGGCTTTGTCGACAGCCATTTACATATTATTGGCTACGGAGAAAAACTCAAGCATCTTGATGTATCGGCGGTTACCAGTAAGGAGGCGCTACTTGAGAAGCTTCAAGAGCGAATGTCTGAGGCGTCAGCACATGAATGGGTCATTGCGATTGGGCTAAATGAAAACCAATTTGAGGAGCCCATTTTCCCAACCTTAGCGGAGCTAGATGCCCTTGGAAATGCTCATTTAATCATTAAACGGAGCTGTCACCATTTAATCTTAGCCAATTCCAAGGCACTCGCTTTTGCAGGAATTACAAATGCTACCCCTTCGCCAGAGGGCGGTGTTATTGACAAAGTAGATGGTCAGCTCACAGGTGTGTTAAAGGATGCAGCATTGTATTTAATTGTTAACCATATGCCCCATATTACACCTGCGTATATTGAGGATGCACTGACAAAGGCGGTGGCCTCATTGCAATCCTATGGTTTAGTAGGGGGACATTCAGAGGATTTAAGCTATTATGGACCACCAAGCCAGCCGATTCAGGCTTATCGCAAAATCGTAGAGGCACAGCAATCCTTTAAGGTGCATTTATTACAGCATCATACAGTCTTTGAAGAGGTTGCGAAGATGGATTTAACCCCATCACCATTTTTAGCGTTTGGTGCGATGAAAATTTTTATTGATGGAGCCTTTGGAGGTCGCACGGCTGCACTACGTCAGCCTTATTGTGATGATCCAGATAATGCGGGGATGCTTATTCATACAACAGAGCAATTAACAAGCTATGTTCAGCTAGCACGCCAATATGGACAAACCGTTGCTGTGCATGCCATTGGTGATTTAGCGATAGACATGATTTTAGATGTTTTTGCGGCCAATCCTCCTCAGGATGGTCAGTTTGATCGGGTCATCCACTGTAGCTTAGTCGATGAGGAACTATTAGCCAAGCTAGCTGCATTACCAGTGGCAGTGGATATGCAGCCGCAATTTGTACAGGGAGAATATCAAGCAGAGCTATCGAGACTTGGAGAGGAGCGCGCACAGGGCTTACATCCTTTAAAATCCCTTCTTGACCGAGGGCTGATTGTGGCAGGTGGCAGTGACGCTCCGATTGAAGTACCAAATCCGTTGCACGGTATCTACGCGGCTGTCACTAGAAGAAATTTTGGGGAGACACATGATGGCTACAATCCTCATGAGAAAATTTCACGATTTGAGGCAGTCCGTTTGTACACAGTAGGGGCAGCTGAAATAATTGGGCAGCAATTTAGACGTGGCAAAATTGCAGAAGGCTATGCAGCAGACTTTACGATTTTGCAAGAGGATGTTTTTACGGTAGAGACGGAGCAACTACCACACATACAAGTGGCATGTACGGTTGTGGATGGTAAGATTGTCTATGAAAATCGCTGAGAAGGTTATCCTTCACAGCGATTTTTTTCATGGGGCTATTGTTTGTCAGCTAGTTTTGTTATTTGTTGTTCCAAGTTCGACACACGTTTTGTTAAGTCCTCTACTTGCTGTTGCATGGTTGGTGGAGGAGGCACAGGGGCGGTAGATTTCATTTTTTTAATCATATGAATCATCACGAAAAAGATTGCTAGAAACATACATAAAAGAACAGTTGTACTAATGATATCGCCAAGATTGAATTTCATGTTTGCGCTCCTTTCTGTAGTGGGTATCTAGTTATATACAGGGTGGCATGCTAAAAAGTTTCAAAAAATGGAGAATGTCACGATGAATACAAAAATCGATTCCTACTTTGATGTAGAGGCATGCTATTTTATTGGCTTTGAGGAATGGGCCATAGCAGTCAAAACATACGTTAGTAGAGAGCGATTTTAACAGCATGATAGGGGTGAGTATGTGCACAAGGCAGGACAAGTAATGCGACAGGCTGTTCATAATATTTATGTATATCGATTCGATTATGTACAGGTTTTCGCATTAATTAGAATCTTTCAGTTTTTAATGATGATCCCTGTAACCTCTATCGTTTTGAAGCTCATGCTACGAGTAACAGGGTTTACACATATTACCGAGCAAAATTGGCAAAGCTTTGTGACCCATCCCTTTGTCATCATGATGATTTGTCTATTAATTTTGCTGTTTTTATTATTTGTGTATTATGAGATGGGCTTTTTATTTCTCATGGCCTTTCATCAGCAACGGGGAATTCGCTATCGATTTCTTCCTTTATGGCAACAATTAAATCGCAAGGTTGTTTATTTTTTTAGTGTGCAAGTACTGTTTCTTATCATCTATCTAGCACTATTAATGCCACTAGCTTCCTTTATGCTACCACTTACGTTGACCCAATCCATCTCCCTTCCACATTTTCTAACTGAAGAAATCATGAGCAGTAAAGCGGGTAGACTAACATATGCTGCGGTGGCAAGCATCGTGGTGCTGATAGGTATTCGAAGTATTTTAACCTTACCTATTTTTACAATTCAGCCGCACATCACTATTTTGCGTTCCTTTAAGCAGAGCTGGCATTTTTCTAAGCGAGGTTTATTTGAATTACTAGTGCTATTAGCGATGCTTTTAACAGGACATCTGTTGATGATGCTTGGGATAACAGTGATCGCTACGTTTCCGCTCTATTTAATCGAACGTTTAATGCCAAGTGCCGCATTGGTTACAGCTGGGTTGACATTGGCCTTTTTGGAAATGGTCTTTGTGGTGCTTTTTAGTTACTTACAGGCGATGTTTTCACAAGTTATGGTTGCCATTACGTATAATACGCCGGTGATGGGCAAAGTCAGCGCTACTACACATCGGAAGCGGCGCTATAAGCCATTGCTGTTGATCAGTGGCATTGTTTTTCTCGTATTAAGTATGATGAATATCAATTCATTAGAGAAAAGTGTCTATGCTCCAGACACAAAAATTATTGCCCACCGCGGCTATGTCGCTGGCAATGTAGAAAATACGATTAGTGGATTGGTGAGTGCAGCCAATGCGGGGGCAGATTTAATTGAAATCGACATTCAGCAAACCGTGGATGGCGAATTCGTCGTCTTCCATGATCGAACATTACGAAGGCTAGCAGGTAAAAACGGTGTCATTGCGAATATGACCCTGAGCGAACTAAAAACGTTAACCATTCATCAAAATGGCTTTAGCGATAAAATTGCTTCATTAGATGAGTGTATTGAAATTGCTAAAGCGCTAGATGTGGCGCTATTAATCGAATTAAAGGTGCATGGCCAAGAAACAGAAGATGTTTTACCTAAATTAGTAGAGAAGCTACGAAAATACAAGGTGCTAGATTCCTACTATGTGCAATCCGCTGATGTACAGAAAATGACACAATTAAAAAAATTGGTGCCAAATTTGCGTGTCGGCATTGTCTATGCACTCAATATTGGTCCAATGGAGGAAAATGTTGATTTTATCGCATTGGAGGAATCCTGGGTAACGGAGCAGCTTATCGAAGAATTGAAGCAGCACCCGACCGATTTATTTGTCTGGACACTCAATGACGACCGCTCCCTGCAAACCTTTATCGAAAAAAATGTCAGCGGCGTCATCACCGACCACCCCGACGTCGCCCGCGAGCTAAGAACGCAGCAAAGCGAAAACCAATACTTCTTACAACGCATCCTGAATCGACTGCGATTTATCTTCTGATCGGGGGTGAATACCCGCGAACGAAGAGAATACTCGCGGAGAGGAAGTGAATACCCGCGAACGAAGGGGAAATACTCGCGGAGAGGAAGCGAATACCCGCGAACGAAGGGGAAATACTCGCGGAGAGAAAGCAAATACCCGCGAAAGAAATGAAAATACCCGCGGAAGCAAAAGCTCGAGCCATAAAAATTTTGGGCCAAATTGTAACCTTTTTCATGTGAACACGACTACTATTATGAACTCGTGAAAATGAAGGAGATGCTTTTTGTATGAAAATGACGAAAGTCGTACCATTTGCTATGTCAGCATTATTATTAGGGGGCGCGATTGGAGCTCCAACTGCATCAGCGAACGAAGGGGAGGCTACTGTGATTAACGCAGAAACTTCGGTCCAACAAGTGCAGCCTGTTTTTATTAAGGTGACAGGTACAATTGACAGCGTAGAAGTACGTGAAAACGCCACATACTATACAGTGGTTGATGGTGACAATACCAATATTATGATTGCGAATAAAGACACATTAGTTTTCGACAATATGGGTAAAGAAGTCAAGCTTCAAAAAGGAGATAAGGTGTCAGCTTACTCTTATGCCAAGAAGCCGATGCTTGCAATTTATCCACCACAGTACAACCCAGAAGTAATTATTGTGGAAACGGAAGAAATGGGTAGCGTGGAAGTGGATTTCTTCAATAAAGATTTAGTGGATACTGAAAATAACTTAAAGTTAAATGTTGGGGAAGACACGAAGCTGGCAAGTGCTACTGGCAAAGATGTGAAAGTGGACGATTTAAAAGAGCAGCATTTAGTGGTGTTCTACACAATCGCAACGATGAGCATCCCTGCTCAAACACCACCTTCCAAGGTGATTGTGTTAGATACAATCGAGAAGGAAGAGCCTGTTGAAGTGGACCCAGTGCCAACACCAGAGCCAGCTCCAGTTGATTCAGCGGTTCAAGAAATTATTAATAAAGACTTTTATGAAGTAGAAGGAACGAAAATGGTGCCGCTACGCTTAATCGCTGAAAAGCTAGGCTTTAAAGTAGAAGTAACGCCAAAAGGTGCCATCGTTTCAAAAGGGGCCCTTTCGTATACAATTACGCGAGGTCAAAAAGAATATGGTTATAATAAAGCACTTCGCCAATTTAAAGTAGCCCCTGCTTTATTAGAATCTGGCAAAACTTATGTGCCTGTTGAATTTGTAGAGGAATTAATGAAATAATTAAGTTGAAGTATCTAGCAAATAGCTAGGTACTTCTTTTTATATTTTCTTCCAATGGGAAATTCAGTACAATAGAAAAGAAAAGTCGAAGGATAAAGGAGAACGCTATGAAACAAGCACTCATCATTATCGATATACAAGAGGCTTTCTTTCTAGATAGCCAACAAAATCTTTGGAACAGTGAAGCCATTATCAAAAATATCAATGCCTCCATTACATGGGCACGTCACAACGAAGTACCGATTATTTTTATTCAGCATACAGAAGCAGACGATGTTGATTTTGCAATAGGTCAGCCTGGGTGGGAACTGTATCATGGACTACAAAGAGAAGCGGAAGATCAAGTGATTCAAAAAACAACATGGGACGCTTTTTATCAGACGGAGCTAGCGGCTTATTTACAAGCGCAGCACATCGACCAATTGATTTTCGCTGGCGCTCAAACAGAGTTCTGCCTTGATACGACAATCCGCAGTGCTTTTAGTCATGGCTACCAGCATAATATTTTAATAGAAGATGCCCATAGCACCTTAGATAGTAATGTACTGGCAGCACCGCAAATTATTCAACATCATGAATCTATTTGGCATAATCGTTTTGTGCAAATTCAGTCTATTGGGGGGCTTCAACATGCTGATTGACCAGAAAGAGCTTCAGATAAAAGAGCTATCCTATACAATTCGCTGTGCCCGATGCGAAGATGCCCAAGCCTTATCGGATTTGCGCTTGCAATTAGACGGTGAAACGGAAAACTTCGATCGTGAACAAGGCGAGGCAGTGATTGATCGAGCAGGCTTTGAGCAACTTATTCAAAAAGACATCGAAAGCCCCAAAAATCTGTGTTTAGTAGCGGTTGTCGGTGATCGAATCGTTGGGTTCTCAAGATGTGAGGGCTCTTCACTCAAAAGGCTTGCCCATAAAGTCACATTTGGCGTTGGTGTTAGTAAAGCGTTTTGGGGCTATGGCATAGGAAAAGTCTTGCTGCAACAATCCATTGCTTGGGCAGATGCCAATGGTGTACGGAAAATAGCACTAGAAGTGTTAGAAACCAATGAGAAAGCCATACAGCTCTATAAAAAAATGGGCTTTTTAGTGGAAGGCATTGTGAAAAATGATAAATGCCTTGCAGATGGTATGTTCTATCATACGATCATTATGGGAAGATGGCAGGAATAGCTACGTAGAAGGAATTTGAAACAGCATGACAAATTTTATGTATATCTTTTGTTTAATTGTCTGGGGTCTTAATTTTATTGCAGTCAAAATTCAAGGAACGCCAGTCAGTTTAGAATTATCTTTAACCTATCGTTTAGTGATGACAGCCTTTTTATTTTTCATCCTTGCTTGGTTCATGAAACCACAGGGTAAACCACAACAGCGCGATGTACCTTTTATCATCGTTTTTGGCGTTTGTAATTTTGCATTCAGCTATTTAGCGCTGTATTATGCGACGATATGGAGCTCGGCTGCTATTGTTACATTAATTTTTTCATTAAAAGTCATATTAACACCCATCGCTCTACGGATATTTCTCAAGGAGCCATTGCATCGTCGTGTTTTAATTGGCGGCATTTTAGGTGTCATCGGCGTGGGGGTGCTGATTTACCCATCTTTACATAATATGGAGTTAAAAGGAGTTTTGATTGCCTTTGTAGGGACTGTCCTGACAGCCATCGGGGATGCAAGCTCTGCCAGAAATGCCAAGCATCAAATAAACCCGGTTTATGCGAATGCCATTGGTTTTGCAGTGGGCAGTGCAGTCATGTGTGCCATTGTTTGGCTACAGGGACAAACAGTCGTGATACCCAAATCCTTTACCTACTTATCGGCTCTATTGTATTTAACGATTATCGCATCTTTTCTTGCATGGTTATTTTACTTAAAACTAGTCGAACGAATTGGTGGGGCAAAAAGTGGCTATATGGTGGCGTTATTTCCCGTGATTGGCGGTTTTGCTTCTGTTGTCATTGGGGAATCAACACTCAGTATTTATTTAATCTTAGGCTGTCTTTTTAGCTGCATCGGGGCTGCGATTGCCTTAGGCTTTAAAATTAAGCCTATTTTACGATGAACGAAAACCCTCTTCCCTTCATAAACTAGAGAAGAACGCTTGAAAAGGGTGAGGGGCAAAATGTCATTCGTTCCATTGAATGCGATGGGCATCAGTAGAGAAAAAGAAGAAGATCATTGGGATATTGATCGTTGGGAAAATGATGGTGGCAGAAGCTTAGAGGCGTAAGGGAGACAGAAATTTGTCTCCCTTAAAATATTTTTGAAACCTTTTGATAGATGGCTCGTATGATAAGTAGACAAGTTTTAAATTGTCAGCTATAAAAAAGGGAGAAATGATTTTTTGAACCATTGAACAAAACGATTACTATTCATTATTTACGTGATTGTCATTGCGGATGCGTATTACACAACGCTCTATATTGAACCCAAAACACCGCCGCAACACCAAACGATCAAAGCAACAGCCATTACGGTGAACCAACTACGGTAGCAAGCCTCACAAAAAGAAGCGGACAACCCGTCGTTTGAAGCCTATTTCCTTCAAGCCATTTCTTCAAAGCTTGGCCCAGGAAATGGTGATGCCAGAAAGTTTCGGAGAGGCACGAACACAAAAGCGTGTCTATTTACACTATCAACAGCTACGTTGCTGACACCCTGTACATTTACAGGGTTTTTTTAATAGGAGGAGCAAGCACATGAGTATGGCAACCTATATAGGCTTCAATTTCCCAGTTGAAATACAGGATGAGTATACAGAAAATGAAGTGGACATAAATTATTTTTTCTCAGATAAAGAAAATCGCCAAATTGTACAGGCAAAGCATTTTACAACACCCTATGTATATGAAATCGAAACAAAGGGAGAGCCCATTTGGCAAATGCATAACGAAAATAAAGTGTATTCCCCACATAACTATGAAAAAGCCAAAAGAACTTTTCTCCATGTATGTGACTTCTTAAGAAGTTTCCTTCCCCAAGGAGATTATTGCGAAATCTATATTTGCTGGATAGGAGAAGAAGGGGAGGACCATGAGAAAAAATTCGAACTTCTGTTAGACCCACTGTCGGTAGATGAGGTAGAAATAGATGAAAAATGTTTGATGACATTGAAAAACTAAAGCCTTCATAAAGGAAAAACAAAACCATCAATAGAATTTTTGTGAAAGGTGAAAATGGTTTCCGTTGCAGGCTACTTGCTTTCCTGTGGGCGAGCGCCGAGCCGCTTCCTCCGCTCCCGCTCCGTGCAGGGGCTCGCCTGTCTCGCTATCCCACGGGAGTCAAGTTGCCCTCCACTCCAACCTACAAAATGTTAACTTTTTAGCAAAGGTTTTCAAATAAAGTGAAGGTCTTCACTACTCATTTTATGGAGGGGTGTTGTCATTCATCACTTTTCTACATTGAAAATAAAAACCTATCCTTTTTCTAATCATACAAATCATGGGCTATTTTGATCGCTACCGCTAGTATGAAAAATGAGGAAAAGACACTTTTGCAGAATGGTTGATTGGAGTGGAGCCAGCGTCACTCCTAGGGGATTGAGTGATCTGACCCCAAAAATATAAACTTTTTTACGAAGCTTTTCGATACTCAACGGGACTTTTTCCGTTGAGTTTTCTTTTAATCCGCTCATGATTGTAATAGTAAATATACTCTGCTAATGCTTTTGTAAATTCTACATAGTTTTTAAACGTAGTTGTGTACAGAAATTCTGATTTCAGAATACCAAAAAAGCTTTCTATCACGGCATTGTCTAAACAATTTCCTTTCCGTGACATACTTTGCTTGATTTCATGTGTTGCCAATAACGCTTTAAAACGTGGTATTTGATATATCCATCCTTGATCAGAATGGATGATTAAGCCACTCTTTTTCGATAACTTTGTATACGTAAACGCCTTCTTAAAAGACTGTTGAACTAACTCAAAATTAGGTGATTTTGATACCTCATATCCAACGATCTCTCGATTGAATAAATCTAATACAGCGGATACATAGATTTTTTGACCGTTTATTTTAAACTCTGTGACATCGGTTACCCATTTCTGATTGGGTGCAGTGGCTTCAAAATCACGTTGGAAGACATTCTCTGCGACATAGCCCACCGTTCCTTTATACGAACGATATTTTTTAGGGCGTACTGTCCCTTTTAAGCCCAATTCTTTCATCAATCGTTGGACCGTTTTATGGTTGATGAAAATCCCTTCATTTCGGAGGGCAAGACAAATACGACGATAGCCATAACGCCCCTTATGGTGATGAAAAAGTATCTGGATTCGTTCTTTAATCGCCTGATATTTATCTGGTTTTACCCATTTTTGAAGATGATAATAATACGTACTTTTCTTAAGTTTCGCGACTTTTAATAGAGCTTGAAGTGGAAATTCCAGCCTTAGCTCATACACAGCTCTCACTTTTTCTTCGGTTTGAAGGCTTCCTTTTCTTGAACTAAGGCTTTCAACTTTTTTAAATAGGCGTTTTCCATCCGTAAATACTCAATTTCCGCTTTTAACTCTTCCGTTGTTTTTTCATTTAAATCGGACGAAGGTGGTTGTTTTTTTGGCATTGATTGGTGCTCCTTTTCTATTTGATAGAGCACCTCTCCAGCCTTGGACATCCACTGTTTTTTCCATCTCCGAATGGTTTCACGAGAAGGAATATTAAACTTCGCAGCAGTCTGAAGGAGCGAATCGCCTGTCTCTATCAAGTGTTGAATTACTTTTATTTTAAAAGAATCTTCGTAATTCGTGAACCCTTGAGGACGAATAATTCCTTCAATGCCATGATATCGATATAATTCAATCCATAATCGAATGTACTGTCGATCCCTCTTTAATCTATTGGCAATCTGATACGTACTTTCCTTTTCTTCAATGTAAGCTAGAACTGCGGCTAACTTTTGTTCATCAGAAATCACTAACTGCACCCCCTATATTAAATGATATGCTCCCCAATAAGTAGACAGATTAAAAAATAAAATCTGTTTGCCTATTGGGGAGATTTTTTTATGAGAAAATACAGCTTTTCAAAAGAAGAAAAATTAGAAATTCTAAATTTCTATGAAAATAGCCATTTCACTCTTAATGAGGTGGCCGAGTTGTATAAAGTTGATTCTAGAACAATCAAAGATTGGCAAAATAATTACTTGTTTTTTGGTGAGGAAAGTCTTAATAGAAGTGAAAATCATAATACATATCCGAAAGAAATAAAGCTAGCAGCTGTTCAAGACTATATTTCAGGAAGTTATTCATTAAGAGAAACTGTTAGAAAATATAGACTTTCTGGCACATCCGTTTTGCGAAATTGGATTAAAAAGTATACTAGTCATAGTGAATTAAAAGATTCGAGTAAAGGAATGAGCCAAACTATGACTAAAGGAAGAAAAACAACAGTACAGGAGCGCATTGAAATAGTACAAGCTTGTATTGCCAACGAAAAGAATTATCAAGTAACAGCTGAACAATATGCGATTTCTTACCAACAAGTATATCAATGGGTAAAAAAATTCGAAAAATCCGGGGAATTAGGTTTACAAGATCGCCGTGGCCGTACAAAGTTAGAAGAAGAGTTAAGCACTGAAGACAAGTTTCGTTTAGAAATCCAACGTATGGAACGCGAAAATGAACGATTACGTGCAGAAAATCTCTTCTTAAAAAAGTTAGAGGAAATCGAAAGGAGGCGACGTTAAGTAAAAGTCGTATACATAACCGTTATATTGTCATTAAAGAACTAGCGGCGAAGGAAGCATTGCCAATCATTTTATTATGTGAAATTGCCGGTGTTACACGTGCTGCTTATTATAAGTGGTTGAACCGTCATCCATCAGCACGAGAAATCGAGAATGAACAGCTTCTAGAATCAATTCAGTACCTTTATGCACAAGTAGATGGGATTTATGGATATCGACGCATCACACTTACAATCAATCGCCATCGGGAAAAAGTAGATTTACCGATGGTAAATAAAAAACGTATTTATCGTTTAATGAAAATGTGTCGATTAAAATCGGTGATCCGTAGAAAACGGAAAAAATATCGTAAATCGAATCTAGATTATGTAGCAGAAAACATACTCAGTCGCGAGTTCAAAGCAGATCAACCTAATCAAAAATGGTGTACAGATGTCACGGAGCTTAAATATGGAAATGGCAAAAAGGCTTATTTAAGCGCCATTATTGATTTATACGATAATTCGATTGTAAGTTATGTATTAGGACATTCGAATAACAACAAACTTGTTTTTCAAACGATGATACCAGCTATACAAAAATTAAAAGAGGATGAGCATCCACTTATTCATAGCGATCGTGGTTATCAATATACTTCAAAATTTTTCAAACGGATGATAGATGATGCCGAGATGGTACATAGTATGTCTAGAGTGGGACGTTGTATCGATAATGGACCAATTGAGGCTTTTTGGGGTACGCTCAAATGCGAAAAATACTATTTAAATAAATATGATACATATGAAGCGCTTAAAAAAGCAATTGTAGGATACATTTCGTTTTATAATTCAGAGCGCTATCAAGAAAAATTAAACGGCTTGAGCCCCTTGGAATTCAGGGATCAAGCCGCATAAAGTATTTTTATTATTTCCACTGTCTACTTGACGGGGAGCACTTCAAAATTTTTCAAGTCCAATATTTTGGGTGCAGTTCACTCATCGGACGCCCCCTGGAAAGGACGCTGGCGGAACGGAAATCAACCCCTCACCTTGCAAAATTGCTTTTTCTGCCGTTGACATCATCTTTTTTATGTTTGCTAGGAAGCTGATAGCCATCTAAGTCTGGAATAAATTCTTGTGGGTCAATCGGCACATTCACTTCAAGCCTTTCTGGATGAACATAGCTTGTCAGCTCACCGTTTTGGTCATATGTTTCACTTTTAACGAGAATGCCAGTATCTTTATCCACCCAAAAACGAAACGCTTCTGTCGTGCCTTTTAAGTTAGCACTATTTGTCACCTCTTCATCCATTTTCCCTGCTAATACGATTGTGTTATGACCTAATAACGCTTCATTTTGTTTTTCAATCTCCCAATGCTCTATATGTCTTAAATAACTAGCAGCTTTCTCATAAGCGAACAACGACATACTTGAACTTCCAAATGAAGGTCTTTCCCTCAATTTATTAAATGAAATAGGCGGATATTGCAAGTCAATACTAAAAGCTTGCTCGGGCGTAACTATGTCTCGTTTTGGTTTCTGTTTCGATTCACTAACTGTATAAATTTTTTGACCATTAAGCGCTGTATATTTTAACCAGCTCTTTTTGTTGTTATAAAAGTACTCCTGTGTATCGTTCTTAATCCCCGTCGTGTTATCATCTAAAGCGATCAGTTTTTCATAGCCACCAATTTCGTTTTTGGTACTTACTTTATAAGTAACACCCAATGTTCTAGTGGAACCGTCTTGAAAAATTTTATGTTCTTCAAATTTTCCAGCTGCTGAGTGAAAATAATCAATTGAATTTAATAATTTACTCACGACATCCTCTTTTGTCATCTCACCATAAAATTCTTCTTGGATCGGGGGGATATAAAGATTCGTTTCCAATGTAGGTTCTTGTGAACGGTCTCCCTTAGCAACTGGTTGTTCTGTCAGCTCCGAGGCCACAAAATAGCTAACGCCTATAAGAAAAAAACCAATGACAGCTATAGGTAACAATTGTTTGAAAATGGATTGAAATGGGTACGGTTTCTTATGGCCTTTTTGAAGCCTCTGTCGCACTTTTTCTTTATGTTTCTCATTAAAATGAATGTCCTTTAATGCCGTGTCATCCAACGCTTTCCCGATATTTTTAAATATATCATTCATTCATCTTGCACCCTTCCATTGACTTTTTTAGCAAAAGGCGAGCCCTATGAAGACGAGACTTAATGGTTTGTAAACGTAAATCTAACAAATCAGCTATTTGGTTATAGGACAGCTCTTCATAATAATATAAAATAATGAGTTCTCGATACCGTACAGGTAGAGCAAGAATCTTCTCAGAAAGCAATCGTTTATCCTCCTGTCCAACTAATTCCAACTCAGGGGATTGACTAGTACTCTTAATTTTTGAGAAAAATTCTGTCAGAACGATATTTCGATAAGACCAGCTTTTTAATTTATCTTTACATAGATTGACAGTAATTCGATATAACCATGTTTTATAGGAAGATTCATTCCTGAAATTATCTAAATGCTCATAGCACTTTATAAACACTTCCTGCGCAATATCTTCCGAAAGCTGCTTGTGCTTCATATACGTATAGGCTAGACGTGTTATATCATCTCCATACGCCTTCATCAACCATTCAAGCCTCTCCTCCTTACTACAATCCCTGCTAACTTCTATTGATGTTCTCACATGTTCAAGCATCATCCACACCCTTTCAATTATTAGACGGAGTTGGTGCTATTTGGTTGTAATTAATTTACTATAATAACGAAGGATTTGTAATAGAGGTAAAAGAGAGGAATGAGAGATTCTTGTGTTATTATTCAATAGTAAAGTGCCAATAGATGGTGAAAAAGGGGAGTTAGTATGAATACACAATTCGAATTTACGGTTTTTCCTCAATTAGAAACAAAACGCTTCATCCTACGAAAAGGAAGAATGGATGATGGCCAAGATATTTTGAGACTTTATTCTAATGAAATTGTAGTGAAGTATCTGCCATTACCATTGTTCGCTTCAGTGGAAGATGCTATCGATGAAATCAATTGGTATGAGAAAATTTTCAAAGAACAGACAGGCTTAAGATGGGTAATCGAAGAAATTCAGACCAACAAAGTGATTGGCACATGTGGCTATTTGAATTATGAAAAAGAGCATAATCGTATAGAAATTGGCTATGATTTAAACCCTGACTATTGGGGGAAGGGTGTGATGCAAGAGGCTTTAAGCGCGATCATCCATTTTGCCTTTACATCAATGGGGATAAATAAAATCGAGGCAAAAATAGAACCAGAGAATACAGCATCGATCAAACTATTGGAAAAATTAAATTTTTCTCAAGAAGGTCTTTTAAGGCAACATGAATTTGAAAAAGGGAAGTACATCGATCTCGCTATTTTTTCATTATTGAAAAGTGATTACTAGGAAGTCACGCTTATAATGAGTAGTGGCTTTTAACAGACAAAATGTTGGGAGGAGTATTTTTTGAACAACAATCAACTAATTCCTACAAATGAAATTAAAGAAGAGTTTGAGGCTATTTTATTAGAACATGATAGTATTGCGCATTGTGAGATTAATTTAAAAAACGGGACTATCAAAAACATACATCAATTAGACACCAGCTATGACGAGTTTGCTTTAGATACGGTGAATAATGAATTCTGTTTTAGTCTAAAAGATAAAAATAACATAAACTTTTATAGAATGAATCTTCAAACATTTAGTCAAATAAATGCTATCACGTTACATTTAAACAATTATTTTTCTTCTGAAGAACTTAAGGATGAAAGCTATTATTCCAAGTTAATCTACCTTAATCATCAATATTTGTTGTATTGGATTACGAAAAGAGCAATTAACTATGGACATCCTTTTTATCAATGTATTTTTTTAGTAAACACGTCAACGGGAGAGATAAAACAATTAAATCCTTTCCTTCCAAACGGAGATAATTTACTTAGATTAGATACGTCCAAAAACATCTACCTAAGCAATCATCATCATTTTTTACTATTAAAAACGGGGAGAATTAGACCCTATGAGAAACAAGAAATGTATAATAGAGTAGATGTTGAAAATCCTTATCATGACCACCTTGAATCGATTTACTTAATGGAGGTTTCAACTTTAATTGACCAACAAAATTTTAATAATGCGACATTACTATCTTTATTAAATTATTCAGGTGCTTCTGAAAACTTACGATATGAGAACAATGTTCTTTCATACGTAGTCTCTGATTTTACTAACAACACGAAAGAGTTAATAAAACATGATTTGTTAATAGGGGATGTTTCAAGATGTCAAGATGACCAATTCATACGAGATCATTTAAATTATGAACTTGAAGTAGAAACAAGCTACTATCATTATATTGTAAAATTATTTAAACAAGAAAAAACGGATTCATTTAGTCTAATTGACGATGAACTGTCGTTTAATTTAAAGCTGGATAAGATAAGCTGATTTCTTCGGGAATTTTAAGTATAGCTAATGATAACCAACAAAAAAGATTGAAGCATATTAGCCTCAATCTTTTTATTTTCGCTTTCATTATTTGACGTTCGGATAAATCATTGTTGCTGGGTCTACATATTCATCGAACTGTTCTTCTGTTAGTAAGCCACTTGCGATGGCTGCTGCTTTTAAAGTCGTGCCTTCTTTGTGGGCCTGTTTCGCGATTTTTGCTGCGTTTTCATAGCCGATATATGGGTTTAATGCTGTTACAAGCATTAAGGAATTTTGTAAATTGTGATCAAGTACTTCTTTGTTTGGCTCAATGCCTACTGCACAATGGTCGTTAAATGATTTCATTGTATCCGCTAATAGGCGCGTTGATTGCAAGAAGTTGTAAATGATGACTGGTTTAAAGACGTTTAGTTCAAAGTTACCTTGAGAAGCGGCGAAGGCAATCGTCGCGTCATTCCCAACTACTTGTGTGACAACCATTGTCATGGCTTCACTTTGTGTAGGGTTTACTTTACCTGGCATAATCGAAGAGCCTGGCTCGTTTTCTGGAATCGTAATTTCACCGATACCTGAGCGAGGGCCACTTGCAAGCCAGCGAACATCATTGGCAATTTTCATTAAATCAGCCGCTAAAGCTTTTAATGCACCATGCGCCACAACCGCTTCATCATGACTTGTTAGGGCATGGAATTTATTTGCAGCCGATGTAAATTGTTTGCCTGTAAGCTCACTAATTTCCACAGCTACACGATCACCAAATTCAGGGTGCGCATTGATCCCCGTACCAACCGCTGTTCCGCCGATAGCAAGCTCCTTCATATAGTCGATATTTTGGATAATCATATGTTCCGATTTTGCCAGCATCGCTGCCCAACCGCTAATTTCTTGACCAAGTGTAAGAGGTGTTGCGTCCTGTAAATGTGTACGGCCAATTTTAATAATGTCTTTGAATTGAGCTGCTTTATCTTCCAATGTTGCTTTTAATAGACGTAGTCTTGGAAGTAAATAATCTTCTACTTTTAAGACAGCCGCAATATGCAATGCTGTTGGGAATGTATCATTTGAGCTTTGTGATTTATTGACATCATCATTCGGATGAATGCGGTCAGCTTCGCCAGCATCCTTTAATAGTTGATTCGCACGGTGAGCAATGACTTCGTTCACATTCATATTGGATTGTGTACCACTACCAGTTTGCCAAACCACAAGAGGGAATTGATCGTCCCATTGACCATTTAAAATTTCATCTGAAGCCTGCACGATGGCATTTGCTTTAATATCAGAAAGTTTGCCTAGTTTGTTGTTCGCAATCGCAGCACTTTTCTTTAAGATCGTCATAGCTTGCACAAGTTCGATTGGCATTTGTTCCGTACCAATTTGGAAATTTTCTTTACTGCGCTGTGTTTGCGCGCCCCAAATTTTATTAGCGGGTACTTTAATTTCACCCATAGTGTCTTTTTCAATACGATAATCCATGTCAAAACAGCTCCTTTAGTATGTAAAGTTCTCCTCATGTACAGATAAAAACGGATACTCTTAGTCTGATGTAAGAATATCCGTTTGATACATGCTTATTCAAAAAAGAGGGGGATTCTGAATTAAGCAATTTGGAGAAAAGAAATAATCTATTGATAATGATAATTGTTATCAATTAAAAAGTCAACGGTTTTGCTTGAAGAAATTTAATGGTGAGAATATTTCGCAATCCTTGCCTATTTTATTCCCGAAATTTAATGGAATAAACCTGTTTTAGTCGACTATCTCTTTTTCTTCCCAAGCTCTTTAAGAGGTTGCTTTTTAGGGATTTTTTCAAACAATATCTTCACATGAAAATTGTTGTCATCGACTTGAAGTACCTCCAACACCTTTGCCTTACGCCCTTTAATGCGAATATCCTCTTCCACAGCAGGCAGTTTGACGAGCAATTGACTTAAAACAGACGTCTTGTTTTCATAATAATGAGTCACAAACATCGCGATTCTCCTTCTAACTTTTGATTGTTACTCAATTTATGAGCTGGAGATAGTAGTTAGAACTTTGAAGGCGGTGATCAAAGAATGAGTGGAACCGCTCGAAAAGATGTTAGTGGTGATCATAAATGGAGGGAAACCGCTCAGAAAGTTGCTGAAAGTGATCATAAAGAGAGGGAACCCGCTCAGAAAGTTGCTGAAAGTGATCATAAAACGAGGAAAACCGCTCACAAAGGAACGCGAGGTGATCATAAAGTGAAGCCCCCCGCTCAAAAAGGAACGCGAGGTGATCATAAATGGAGGGAAACCGCTCAGAAAGGAACGCAAGGTGATCATAAAACGAGATAACCCGCTCAGAAAGGAACGCAAAGTGATCATAAAGAGAGGCACTCCGCTCAGAAAGGAACGCAAAGTGATCATAAACTAAGAGAGCCAGGCACAGAGGAAAACTAGTAATTAGTTTCTTATAGAAGTTTATAACTTAGTGAGGGAAAAAGAGGAGTAGAATACCATACAACGCTTAATAGTCATATTGTAGGTGAATGTAATAGATTTAATAAATGAAAATAAAATTTCGAAAGTAAATTACATTTCCTATTGGTTAATTATGTTAATATCACGTTAGATTAACATGACTAGATAGTAAAGAAAAGGAGGCTAAAAAGTAGGATGGCAAATAATATCATCGAACAAGCAAAACGGGGATTGGAAGGTTTTGCTATTGGGGGTTATCATACTAGCGGAAATTTTAGTAAGTATCGAGAGGAATACTATAAATATTTTGGAGATCCAGATTATGAAACAAGAAAATACGCTATCGCTGCATTTACTTGTATGCTAGGTACCTGGGAAACAGGTTCTCTTCAGGTATTTCAGCCAATACAGGAAAGGGAGGAAAATAAAAAATGGAGCTCGAATCCATTAGACCAGAAGCGATTTTATCGTTTTAAAGATTATCTTTATGCACTGTTAGCACATCATGAGCAGATAGAGAAAGAATTTCCCTTTATGTTTGAAGATATTGTTTTATTTTTAATAAAGATTGAACTGAATCAAGGGATCAGTTATGAGGAATGGTTTCCTGAACATAACCCGAATTTGTTTAAGCGATTAAGGGAGGAAATTTTAATCCCTAAACAACATTTGATAGATAAAAGAAGTCATCGGAAATTCTTATTAAAAGAAATAGGTATTGAGCCTTTTTTTGAATCGGATCAATTTAGGTAGTTAAAGTGATCTAAAGGTGAATGGATTTGCCCAGAAACGAACTCTAGGTGATCCTAAAGTGAGGAACCCCGCTCAGAAAGGGACGCAAAGTGATCCTAAAGCAAGGCCCCCCGCTCAAAAAGGAACGCAAGGTGATCCTAAAGTGAGGACTCCGCTCAGAAAGGAACGCCAGATGATCCTAAAGCAAGGCCCCCGCTCAAAAAGGGACGCAAAGTGATCATAAAACGAGATAACCCGCTCAGAAAGGAACGCAAAGTGATCATAAAGCAATGCACTCCGCTCAGAAAGGGACGCGAGGTGATCCTAAAGCAAGGCCCCCCGCTCAGAAAGGGATGGAAGGTGATCATAAAACGATGCCCCCCGCTCAAAAAGGAACACCAAGTGATCCTAAAGCGATGCACCCCGCTCAAAAAGGAACACCAAATGATCATAAAGCGAGGCCCCCCGCTCTTATTCAAGATGATCAATCAGCAAATCACTGCTAAATAATAGAAAATACCACTCAGAATGGCAGGGAAATCGCGGTTACTTATTCGGAAGGAATTCTCCAGAATGAGGTTTGCCTCCGTTTGTTTTATAAGAAAATCAAAAATATGACATGATTTTACGTGTGGAAATTGCAACTTTCGACATGTTTTTTATTTATTTCTCGGGAAATATCTCATAGCAATTTGTGAAAATGGTAGGGACTTCGTCAGCTAGTTTAGGCAATATATGTGGTGGTTGGTTCGGGTGGATACAAATAAAATGTAATTTCAATCAAACAGATGGGTGGATTACGTTTCAGCTAGGGGGATGTTCGCTATAATAAGAGTAAGGAGGAAATGAAATGTATTTAAAATCATGTAAGGTGTTACAGGATACAATTCCGAATAAGCAGGTGTATCCTTTTAATATTCCAAGTTTGCAGGATTTGCAAGAGCTGGAGTTCCCGACGAATGTGACGTTCTTTGTTGGGGAGAATGGTTCGGGGAAATCAACATTACTGGAGGCGATTGCAGATCGCTGCGATTTCAATACGGCGGGTGGTGGTCGTCAAAATTTATATGAAGTACATAAGGCGGAATCTTCGTTGGGGGAATATATTCGTTTGTCGTGGCTACCGAAAATATCGAATGGTTTTTTTCTTCGATCGGAAACATTTTATCAATTTGCCAGTCATATTGATTTGTTAGATCGCCATCCAAACAAATATGCTGCTTTTGGAGGAAAATCTCTGCACCATCAATCCCATGGTGAATCCTTTCTGGCGTTATTTATGAATCGCTTTAAGGGTAAAGCCATTTATTTATTGGATGAGCCTGAGGCGGCATTGTCTCCAACGAGGCAGCTGAGCTTGCTGAAAATTATCAAGGACCTAGAGCATGAGGCACAATTTATTATTGCCACACACTCACCCATTTTGCTTGGCTATCCGAATGCAACGATTTATAGTTTTGATCAAGGAGAAATTGAATCCATTCGCTATGAGGATACGATTCATTACATCGTTACGAAACGTTTTTTAGATGCGCCACAGACCATATTAAGAGAGTTATTTGATGAGGAGAGGGAATCATGAATCAACGAAAAGGCTTAATCATGCGAGAAATTCGATTAGATGAAATGGCACAGTCCATTGATTTACTGAATTATGTCTTTCAAATGTCAATGTCCATTCACAAGGATCGTCGTTTTGTGAATGCTAAGAGCCGGCAATTTAATGAAGGGCATGCTATCGGGTGGTTTGATGGTTCACAGCTTGTATCGCAAATTTTAAGTTTGCCTTTTGAGGTTAATGTACATGGCAAGATTTATGAAATGGGTGGCATCACAGCAGTTGGGACATACCCTGAGTATTCGGGACATGGCTTAATGGAGAGCTTGATCATTGAAAGCCTGCAAAGTATGCGAAATGAAGGACAGTTTATATCCTATTTATTTCCATATTCTATTCCTTATTACCGCAAAAAGGGATGGGAAATTATGAGTGATATTGTGGAGTTTCAAGTGAAGGATACACAGCTGCCTCATTATGCTGGGCTAAACGGGAAAATTCGTCGTGTTGATCCGAAACATGAGGACGTTGTGGAAATCTACGCACGCTATGCACAAAAAACGCATGGGGTAATGGTGCGCAATAGTATTGCCTGGAACGAGAAATTTCAGGAGGATTTCTGGGAAGAGAAATTCATTGATAGTGATGTCAATCTTCAGGCGGCGGTCTATTATGATGAAGAGGATGTGGCACAGGGCTACATGTTCTATCGCATTATGGAGGAAAATTATTACATTGATGAAATCGTTTATTTGCAGGAAGAGGCTCGTAAAGGTTTATGGAATTTCGTCTCGGCTCACAGCTCGATGGTTTATAATGTCTACGGGAAAACAACGGGCAATGAAGCGGTAGCCTTTCTATTAGAGGACAGTGAGATCATTCAAAAGGTATCGCCTTATTTCATGGCAAGAATTGTCGATGTCAAAGAATTTTTACTGTGCTATCCATTTATCGGCCAGGATTTCGAGCTTCAGCTAGCTGTCAGTGATCGTACTGTGGCGTGGAATAATGGCACCTACATCATCAAAATGAAAGATGGCAACCTTTCAGTGCAAAAGGTGAGTGAGACGTTGAATGCGAATGCTGTGCATTTAACGGTGCAAACATTGGCTACTATGCTGTTAGGCTATAAACGTCCAACCTATTTAGAAAGAATTGAACGATTACAGGGACGTGAAGAGGAAATTGCATTGCTGGAGGCGGTTTTACCAGTAGGTATCCCAACATTTATTGATTATTTTTGAGCGAGGGGGAGAGCCATAACGTTGACGGTTATGGCTGCCACGCCTCTTTTAACAGCTCGATGCCTCGCTTGATTTCTTCCATCGTTAATTTGCTAAAACCTAATTGCAGCATAGGTTCATCTCTTGTTTGATGGATAAAAAACGGGCTTGTCGGATAAACCTTCACGCCGTAAGACGCCGCACGTTGAATGAGCTGCTGCTCTGAAAGTAGAGACTTCATCTTCACTAGTACATACAGTCCTGATTGCTCGCCCAAAACAAAAATTTGCTGACCAAATTGGCGTTGTAGCTCCTGCACAAGGTGCTGCATTTTTTGTTTATATGCCAAACGCATTCGTTTAATATGGCGTGTCCATTCCCCCTGAGCCATAAATTGGGCCATTGTGCGTTGATGGAGGGACGAAGCATTTTGTTCAAATTGAGCAAATCGCTCTTTAAATGGCTGAACCAGTGCATTGGGTAGCACCATATAGCTCAAACGTACACCTGGTAAAAACGATTTGGAGAAGGTGCCAAGATAGATTACTCGTGAAGGGTCGATGGAGGCAAGGGCAGGAAATGGCTGTTGTGCATAGCGAAATTCTCCATCATAATCATCCTCCAGAATATACCCGCCGACTTGTTGAGCCCATTGTATTAAAGTTTGTCTTTGCTGAATGGTCATGGACACACCGTATGGGAAATGATGTGATGGGGTGACATACAACAAGCGAGATTGACAGTGTTGGAGTACATCAAGTTGTGCTCCTGTTTCCATTACGGGCAATGCCTCTATTTCGAAATGGTGTAACTGGAAGGCTTCACGTGCACCGTTATAGCCAGGGTCTTCCAAAAGAATGCTTGGGAAATGGTCTTTTAATAAAAAGCCAAGATACAGTAGCATTTGCTGTGTGCTACTGCCAATGATGATATTTTCGCTCGTTGTACAAACCCCTCTTGCTTGCAATAAATACGGCACAAGCTGCTCCTTTAGCATTGATTCTCCAAACAGTTCTCCGTATTCGTAACAGCTGGATTCCTGTAATACTTGATTGGCGATTTGGCGCCATGCTTTCATAGGAAAATGCTGCTGATCCACAGCCCCTGCGCGAAAATCGACGAGGTATGATGTAGCGTTACTTTTTGACTGTGACATAAGAGGCTGTTCCTGCTCCTGTAGGAAAACCTGCTCCAGTGCATTAACGAAATAGCCTTTTCGACCTTCACCACGTATGTATCCTTCTGCCACAAGCTGTTCGTAGGCAGTTAATGTAGTATTACGACTGACCTGTAAAGTTTCTGCTAGTTTTCGAATGGAGGGCAGGGAATCATCCGTTTGCAGTGTACCTTGCGTAATCAGTACTTTAATTTGCTGGTACACTTGCTTATATTTTGCCTCTTTTTCTGTTAATAGAAAGATAAAATCGTCCATAGGGCACCACCTTGACATGTTAAAATGTTTGAAATTGTTTCTTTTGAAATGTCAGATTACTTACTATCATCATACTAGAAAGACAATAAAAAAGAAATGGAGAGTCATAGCATGAAAATATCTACAGTGACACAGGCAACGATAGGGGAAGTAGTCCCATTATTTGATGCCTATCGTGAATTTTATGGTCAACCGTCTGATTTACAGCAAGCTGAACAGTTTATACGGGAGCGAGTGGAGAGAGCAGAGTCTATTATTTTTCTCGCGTATCTGGAGGAGGAGCCAGTCGGATTTGCACAATTGTTTCCAGTCTTTTCATCCGTAGCTATGAAAAGAGCATTTCTCTTAAATGATTTATTTGTGGCGAAACAAGCCAGAAAACAAGGCGTGGCACAGGCTTTAATGGAGCAATGCTACACCTATTGTCAGCAGGAGGAGGCTCGTTACATGATGCTCGAAACCGCCACCGATAATGTCCAAGCACAGAAACTCTATGAAAAAATGGGCATGACGATTGATGAAAAGGTTTATTATTATAGTATTTATTGGTGAATTTTTTCTATGTGGTGGGTGGGGAGCTACTGATAAAGTGTCTGAGGTGCTTACATTCGAGGGGAATCCGCTCCTAAATGAGGAGAGAGTGATCCATCTGAAGGGGTAACCGCTCATAAATGAGGAGAGAGTGATCCAACTGAAGGGGAGCCCGCTCGTAAATGAGGTGAAAGTGATCCAACTGAGGAGGAGCCCGCTCCTAAATGAGTAGAAAGTGATCCATCTGAAGGAGAGCCCGCTCCTAAATGAGTAGAAAGTGATCCAACTGAGGGAGACGCCGCTCCTAAATAAGGCAAAAGTGCTCAAACAGAAGGAAACCCCGCTCATAAAAGGAACGAAAGCGCTCCAACTGAGTTGAATTCGCTCCACCAAGTGTAGAACTCGATCAATTAACCCTTCAAAAATAAACACTAGCCCCCGCCATTGTCACTATAACTGGTGGGGGCTTTGTGTTTAGGCGTGGCTCATCCATCCTGCAAAGAGGCCCGAGGAGAAAAAGCGGGTAATGTTTTGGAAGCCAGCTTCACTTAAAAGCTGTTGGATTTCTTGATCAGATAGGAAAGAAATATTCATGATGACTTTGCCCATGTTTTCTACCTTTTCTTTTGTGTAGCCAGCATCTAAAAAGTAGCTTTGCCATATTTTGATGCGATCTTGTAGTTCGTCACTTTCTCGTTCTCCGTAGGCACAGGCGAGGACAAAAGGCTTTCCGGGTTTTAATTGCTTGCGAATGTTTTGCAGTAGACGGCGTTTCTCCTGTCGATCTTCAATAAAATGAAGAACGAGGATACAGCTTGCCGCATCGAATTTCGGTGTCGTTTGTGGCAAGTGCTCAATCGTTCCTTGTAGTAGCTGAACACGACTTTCAATACCGAGTTGTACGGCTTTATGTTGAGCGATTTGGAGCATTTCCTCAGCTGGATCAACCCCAGTGAACATCCATTTAGGGTTTGTTGGTCCCCATGCAGAAAGTTCATTGCCCCCGCCAGCTCCTACTACAAGTAAGGATGCTTCTTGTTCCCTTAAATGCATACGGAAATAGGCTTGTGTCACGGCAAATAATGTGTCATAGGCAGGCACTGAAATCCGCGTGCTTTGCTCATAAGTTCGTGCCTTTTCTAATAAATGTGTAGATAATTTCTCCATTGTGATAGCCTCCAGTGTTTTATTGCCTCTATTATAGACCCTTAATGTCTGTAATAGAGTATAAATGAAAATAACTGAAAAGACAAAGAAGAAGGCTGTAGACAGCGTATCTCACTGTAAAACATTAAAAAATTAATAATAAAGATAAATAATTTAACGATTATCATTAAATAACTATTGAAAATAACGGCACTTTCTTCTATGCTTGTAGTAAACAGGAGGGGAAATAGAATGATGAATAGTTTAATCAGTGCCGTTTTGCAAGTGATATTATTTTCAGTGATTCCGTTTATTTGGTGGCTTTGCACAGCGAGAAAAAAACAGCCCTTTTTAACGTGGATAGGCTTGCAAAAGCCCATTATTGTGCATAAGGGAAGGTATGCCATGTTCTTTGTGCTTTCCATTGTTGTGCTTGTAGTACCGAGCTTTGCGCTAATCTTTTTCTATATTGATCGCTCCTTACTAGCGGCGAATCAATTTGCGGGCCTTGGTGCCACGGCGATCATTCCAGCACTTATGTACGCCATTATTCAAACAGGTTTAGCAGAGGAACTATTGTTTCGCGGCTTTTTATTGAAGAGGTTGGCGAAATCTTTTGGTTTTCAAGTAGGTAATCTCGTGCAAAGTATTGTTTTTGGCTGTGTTCATGGGGCCATGCTATGGTCGGTGCTTTCGCTTCACGTGATCTTGTTAGTCGTGCTTACTACAGCGCTTGCTGGCTATTTGATGGGGTGGATGAATGAACGAGTTGCAGGGGTTTCCATTGTCACTAGCTGGTGTATCCATAGTATTGTGAATTTCATAGCGGCGTGCATGTATATGTTTAAATTTTGACTTATTTGCATTTCTTTGCTGTCACTTGCATAATAGGGCAGAGAAGATTTTTTCGTGAAGGGACGTGCAAGCATGACAGAGTGGCCTAAGGGAGTAGCAAAACCAGCAATTCGCGCATTACATGCAGTGGGCTATACAGAATTGAAGCAGCTAGACAAAGTGGAGCTTTCTACATTAGCTCATCTTCATGGAATGGGGCCAAAAGCTTTAGCAGCGATTGAGGCGGCACTGAAGGAAAGTAGGGAACCTCGTGAATAAGCTGACATTATTTTTACTGGCAATGATTGTCTATTATATCCTCGTTGTAGTCGTTATTAGCAAGCTGTTTATTATTCCCATTATGAAAGTGATGGCGCTGATCTTTTTTATAGGGGCAGGTTATATTTTTTCGCGTAAAATGCGTAGAAAATTACAGTAGGAGGTAATATGAAAATTGTTAAATTAACATTCTTTTATTTAGCTATTATTTCATTGGCACTGACGCTGTCCTTAGCGGGTGTTCGTCTATCCATTTCACTCGGGATATTTGCATTGATTGCGATTGCGATGATTTATCGCCATATACATATTTTATATCGCACAAACAATATGGAGCAGGTAGATAAATGGGTGAAAAATCATCGAAAAGAGCCTATATTTGCTGCTCTTTATGCATCAGCTTACGGGACAAAAGAGGAACAGATTCGGGCAATCGATGTCATCATTCATCACTACAAGCAACCAGCCATTAAGTACAATTATCTCTTTATTAAGGCGATTATGGAGGAGAATCTTGGTGCTGCTAAAGTAGCTGCAAGACAAATCGAAAAGGAGCCTTTAACTAGCTATGCACGATGCTATATTGCTGCGCTTGAAGGTCGATCCGCCGATATGAGAAGTGATAAACTAACACAGCCGTGGATGCAACCTGCAATCGAAGCGGTCCATGCCTGTACAATAAAGGATCAAGCAAAGTTCCGCCAATTCGCAGATGCCAGCATCCAACAAGCACGTGGCATACAGAAGTACGGTTTAATACATAATTTTAAGCAAATGGAAGATGAATTGGTAAAGGTATAATCGAAGGGCTACTTGATAACAGTATCAGGTAGCCTGATTTTGTGTCACAAACCATAAATTATAAATTAATTCGATGAGGTGAAAATGTTTGTCTAAAATGGATCATATGATGCAGATTTTATGGATGTTGAATTCAGGTAGGAAAATTACTGCGAAAGAAATTGCTGAAAAATTAGAGATTAATATCAGATCCGTTTACCGCTATATTAACTCCCTTTCTGTCAGTGGTGTCCCAATTATAGCTGAAACCGGTCATCATGGAGGATATACCCTGTTGAATAATTTTATTAAAAGCCCTCTTATTTTTGATGTTGACGAGAAAGCGGCATTACTTCATGCTTCTATTTTTGCAAAAGAAGCTGGTTATTTTTTAGATGAGGCATTAAACAGTGCAACAGCAAAGCTTACAATGTATTCAAATCAAGAGCAAGAAAAAATGATTCAACAGCATTTACAAGGTTTCGAGATAATCGGACCTGTTGAATCCTCATTGGAGCCACTATTAAAAAAATTAGAAGAGAGTATAGTAAAGGAAACATCTATAGAAATGGAATACCATACTAATAATGAAGAGCAAGCTAAGTCTAGGGTGATTAATCCATATGGTTTGGTTTATTGGAATCAAAACTGGTATGTCGTTGCATTTTGTCATGTAAGAAATGAAATCCGTACTTTTAAAGTAGGCCGAATTAGCAGTCTGCATCAAACAGTCATTCCCTTCCAACGACCACAATCTTTCTCTGCCAGTGATTTTTTTATGAAAAGCCTTTTTCCCCAAGCCGAAGATAAACAGAACCTTGTGCCCTTCATCATTTGTGGAAAGACAAGTGCTGTGGAGGCGATCAGTCAGCATTGGTTTTTAAAGTATCACCTCAAAGAACGCACCAATAAGAACGCAATATTTTTATTAGATGAGGAGGTATTACATACATATGTACCTTATTTACTTTTTCCCTATGGAAAAGCAATCCAAGTAGTAGAACCCATAAGTCTAAAGCAAAAAATAATTGATGTTCTATATGAGCTCATACATTTTCATGCTGTTGAAAAAAGATGATGTCAACGGCAGAAAAAGCAACTTTGCAAGGTGAGAGGTTGATTTCCGTTCCGCCAGCGTCCTTTCCAGGGGGGCGTCCGATGAGCCGCTTCACTCACTTCCGTTCGCTTCAGGGTCTCATCTGTGACGCTGGCTCCGCTCCAATCAACCATTCTGCAAAGTGTCTTTACTTTTTTTCATAGTAGCATAGCGATCAAATCGCCCATTAACTGTATTCTTAGAGGGGATAAGCTCTTATTTTCAATGTGGAGAAGTGAAGCGTGACAAAACCTCTTCATAAAGAGTAGTGAACACCTTCCCTTTATTTGAACACCTTTGTTCAAAAGTTAGTGGGTTGGAGTGGAAGGCTACTTGACTCCCGTGGGATAGCGAGACAGGCGAAGCCCTGCACGGAGCGGTAGCGGAGGAAGCGATTCGGCGCTCGCCCACAGGAAAGCAAGTAGCCTGCAACGGAAATCCATTTCTACCTTTCAATTGACTGTTTTGTTTTTCAACACTAAGAAAACTTTACTGACGGAGAATGTCAGTAAAGTTTTTTTATACTAAGGATAGTTTCATTTAAAGGAGTGTTTATTATGCAGACAAGAAAAGTATATCTTTATGTATTTGATACGATGGCAGATTGGGAGATAGGGTATTTAATGGCCGAATTAAATACAGGTAGATATTTTAAAAAGGGGTTAGAGCCTTTAGAGGTGATGACTGTAGGGATTGATAGAAATCCTGTTACGACGATGGGTGGCATCACCATACTTCCGACGATGGCCGTTGCTGAATGTCACTTGAATAGCATGGATGTCTTGATTCTTCCTGGAGGCAACACATGGCTAGAGTCTATTCATGAGCCTGTATTGAATAAAGTCTCAAAAGCGTTGAACGAAGAAGTTTTCGTAGCTGCAATTTGTGGTGCAACGTTTGGTCTCGCAAAGGTTGGTTTGCTTGATACAAGACAACATACGAGCAACGATCTCGAATACTTGAAGATGCTTTGTCCACATTATATTGGGGATGAACATTTTAAACAGAAGCCAGCCGTAACTGAAAGGAATTTAGTAACGGCATCAGGCATTGCACCGTTGGGATTTGCCTACCATGTTTTGAGGCTACTCGATGTTTTTACACCAGAAACATTACATGCTTGGTTTAAGCTTTATGAAACGCAGGAGAAAAAATATTTTTATGAATTAATGTCATCCATTGAATAATAATTACTCTAAGAAGAGCATGTTCATTGTTAATACATGCTCTCTTTTTTTACATTAACTTTTTTTAGCCAACAAAATGCCTCGCACAATCCCCATCATGAAGATGCCACATAACAATAACAGAAATAGGTAAGCATGCCATTGCTGTAAAATACGTTCTCGTCCTAGGGCCACCGTGAGATCATTGAATAGGGAGTAGGTAAAATACAATAGAATACTATTTTTGATGAGACAAAAGGTAAGGATGCCATTTTGTCGTTGTCTATGGGACAGCGGGGCTTTATTTTTGCGCATCACAGGATAAGCGGCTTTTATCTCTAAATAGTGTAAAAGTAAAAAGAGCATGAGTGCGACAAAGGGTAAATAAAAAATAGCGATTTTTGGTCCGAACTGGGCTTGGTCACTTGTGAAGCTTTGTAAGACAGGAATCGTGGCAGGGAGCTTGCCATATTGAATGAGTGTTGCTGTAATACCAGCTAGAAAAATAGTAGACACGATAACAGTTAGCTGGTGACAAAAGCGTGGTGTGGGTGTTTTTTGTTGTATATGCATCCTTGCTCCTCATTTCCATCATCATTGATAATAACAATCTGTTATACTGTATCATAGAATGATTGCTTTTTGTGTTAGAGAAAGAAGGATATTATGGAATACTTGTTGTTTTTACTAATTGGCATCATAGGGAATGTCATTGGCACGTTAGTTGGGGGCGGTGGTTTAATTACCTTGCCAACGATGATGCTTATGGGTGTACCCGTCCATTCGGCTATTGGCGCGAATAAAGTGTCCAATATGGTAAGTGCTTTTTCAAGCTTTTATACGATTTATCAACGTAAGGAATTAGCCTGGACCGAAATGCGTTCGGTGTTACTTGTCTCTTTGATTGGTGGTACATTGGGGGGACTTTTCGCTTCATTCATGAGCAGTCAAACATTGACGTTCATTGCGATTATTTTACTTGGCTTTGCGCTTGTCATGTCCTTTATGGGTGGGGCTGATTTTGGCGACAAGGAACGCTTTACAATGAATCGAAAAAACGGTCCTATCCTTCTTGGGGTAGGCTTTTATGACGGCATGTTTGGCCCTGGCAGTAGTACATTGGCGCTTTATACATATGCACATGAGAAGATTTCCTATATTAAAGCAGTAGGGCTATCACGGGTAGGGGTATTTGCAATGTGCTCAGGAGCAGCGATTACCTATATTGCTACAGGGAAAATCGAATGGCCATTAACGCTTATTTTAATGATTGGCTCGACGATTGGCGCACAAATTGGGCTCGTGCTCGCGAGAAAAGTGAAAGCAAATCAGGTAAAGCTTTTACTGCGTATTGTAACGATTGTGCTGATCATACAGCTTGTTTATGATTTCATCCATCAGCTTTAGGAGGTGATTGTCCTGTTTGAAATTTCACCCTATCCAACCTTTTCGTGGTCGCTCTCGCGTCATAAAACATTGACAAGCTGCGCCCGCAAATATGGCTTTGAATATTACTTTTCACATAACGGGTGGCTCAGCTACAATGTGGAGCCCTATCATCAACAGGTGTATCGCTTAAAAAAGCTGCAATCGATGCCTATTTTATTTGGGCAAATTGTCCATCGATACATTGAGCAGGCCATTAATGATTATCTACAAACAGGTAAAGCTCCTACTGTAGAGGAGTTGATTCAATTGGCACGCGGGCAGCTTAATGCAGCCTTTATCGACTCCACTCGTCGTCTTGAATTTTGGAGACAAAAACCGAATAAATACTATATGATGCAGGAAATTTATTATCAAGGCACACTTTCTCCTGAGCTTGTGCAAGACTATAAAGAACGTTTACGACTTGTTTTTAACCATTTTTTGATGAGCGAAACATTCCAGCAAATCACCTCACAAAATGGCTCTCTCCGTATAGGGGAACCAGAGCAATTCCGCTCCATGAAAGTGGATGACGTCCAGGTATTCGTTGTTATGGACTTTCATTATTATGATGAAGTTGCGGATAAATGGATTATTGTAGACTGGAAAACGGGCGGAGAGTCTGATGATGACCGTCAGCAATTAGCGCTCTACGCTTACTATGTTCAGCAGAAATACCGTGTGTCTCTGGCGCAAATCGAGGTCTATAATGAATATTTATTAACAGGAAAACGCAAGAAATATAGTTTTACTGACTTCGATATGGAGAATATTTTGTATACATTTCAGCGCAGTGTCTTAGAAATGAAAAAGTATCAGGCAGATATTTTCTCCAACGAGCCAGTAGACATCGAGGACTTTGAACAAACACAGGAAAAATGGCATTGTCGTGGCTGTAATTTTAGGGAGTTATGCGTGCCAATGTGAGTGAGAAAAAGAAGCGATTGCTAAAATAGCCACTCGCTTCTTTTTAAGTGATTTTAGTTAAATGAGCTTTGTGCTTTTGTAATAAAGTAAAGAAAAATTAATTGCACAAGCACAACTATTAGAAACATGAGGCCCAAAATAACGAATGAAACCATTTTAATTTCAGGTGTTTGCGCAATCCCTGCACCATCAACATTTATTGCCCCAATAAATACGGCGATGCCAGAAAAAATCAATAACCATACAATATTTACAGCCCACCAAATTATTTTCATACCCAACATAAACATCCTCTTTCTTCTTGTAATTCCCTCTTATTGCTTTATTATATCAATTTACCTTAATTTTGGAAATTTTCCACATCCTTCAGACGGATTGACGATAAGATAGATGTTTTTCACAGGCTTCATGTCTTATTTAGGGGATATATGGTAAATTTGGTATGTGCATATTTTTGTATGTCACCTAGCCATTTTCTAGAAAGGAGGCAGCGTATGATTAACAATAAAAAGGCGTTTATCGGGTCAATCGTTATTTTGGGTATATGTATGTGTCTATTTTTTCCGTATCCCTACAATGAAGCGATGATTGCACATACTACATTCATGTCAATTCCCATCGAAACACACGATGGATACGTGTTACTCGGTATCTTTGGCTCGATTTTATTTATAATCGCCATGATTATACTACTTAGGAGCATAAACAAATATCATTTTCGAACATTTGTCATCGTAGTATTATTCTATTCATTTTTACCCCATTTGCTCATTGTGGCATATCAAGAAACCTTTGCTAGTGGCATTATGGCCATTTCATACAAAGGGGATGGAGAATGCCGTTTTGATATGGTGGGAAAAGACTTAATGACTGGGGAATGCACCCTTGTCTTACATAATCGAAGCAATGAAGCAGTGTCCTTTGATTTACAATTTATCGATACGAGTTTTTTTAAAGATGATGAGCGTATGAATTCGCTTATGAATATTGCAGGGCCATATCATGTGACAATCGAGGCCAATCGTGAAAAATCTATTCATCTAAAGGAATTACTCGATGTTACAAATGTTCCTAATCATATATATAGTGGGGGCTCCTCCAAGGTGCATGTTCAATTAAGGGACGGAGACAATGAAAGAACCTTATAGATAGGCGATGAGGGGAAAACATTTTGCGTCTCCTACATCGTTTCAACGTTGGATTTGCTTTTATGGGAGACTTGTATTAAATTATAATAAGCTATGAATTGATTTTGAGAGAGGAGGCAAAAAGTCATGGAAACGATTTTCAGAAGAACGGCGATTGAGGTAAAGACATTTTTACAATTAGATGATTTATGCTCAAAGGGACCAGTCTGTGGTTTTTTAAGAAAACAGCATATTGAGATTAGTAACCGGAAGCTTTTTGCCTTTGTCAGTCATGTGTGAAAAATGACTTTTAACGATACAAAGTAATTTCTAGACGCCGGTTTTATGGCGTCTTTTTTTGTTGTGATTCAACTGAGAGAGGGTGAGCTAATTGCTAAAAAAACTAAGACAATTAAGGAATGTTGCAGTGTTCCTAGCGCTTCTAATTTAGAAAAAACAATTAGAAGCGAGGAATTATACGATGAAAAAACAACCAATTTTTACTTCATCATTTCTTTTTCTATTTATAAGTAATTTTTTTATTTTTATAGGATTTGAAATGCTGCTGCCTATTTTACCAGCCTATTTATTAAGCATAAACGCCAATCCGATGCAAGTAGGCTTGGTGACGACGGTATTTACACTAGGCGCCATTACGATAAGACCTTTTATAGGATACTATTTTATTGATCATAAGCGAAAAAAACTAGCCATTGTTGCAAGTATCATGTTACTAATCATTACAATGCTGTATCCATTGCTTAACACGATTTGGATTTTCCTGTTGCTGCGACTTTTCCATGGAACGGCGTGGGGGGTATCGACGACAGCCAATAGTACAATGGCTGTAGATAGCATTCCTAAAGCTCGATTAGGAGAGGGAATGGGCTATTTCTCGGTGTCGACAACAGTCGGAGCGATTGTTGCACCAAGTCTCGGGATCCTTATTTATAGTTCCTTTTCTTTTCATACTTTGATTTGGTCATCAGCCTTACTCAGTTTATTTGCGATCCTAATGCTTTCATTTGTGCATTCTACTGCACCTACTCAAAATGACAAGCAGCCATTTCGATTTATGGAAGCGTTATTTGAAAAAGAAGTAAGGTTTCAGGCATTATTGACAGTCGTGACGGCGCTTGGTTTTGGCGCCATCATTACATTTTTAGTTCTTTTTGGTGAACAAAAGGGATTAGCACATATTTTTCTATTCTTTCTGATCAACGCAATTGTTTCCACTTTAATACGTCCATTTACAGGGAAATGGTTTGATAAGCATGGACCATGGTCGATCATCATTGTGTCAGCCATCTTCGGTTTCCTATCATTAATCGTGTTGTCCTATATGACAAATAGTCTCACACTGATTATCGCAGCGATTTTATTCGGTGCAGGCTATGGCACCGTTATGCCGTGCTTACAAACATGGGCTGTTCAAAAAGTAAGTGAAGCCAAAAGTGGTGCAGCCAATGCCACTTTCCTTTCCAGTTTTGATGTTGGAGTTGGTTTGAGCGCATTCATCTTGGGGATGTTAGCTGAATGGATAAGTATAGAAATGATTTTCCGACTTGTTAGCCTAAGCTTTCTTCTTGTCGCCCTGTTAGTCTACCGAGATTATATTGTTAATAAGAAAACGAACCATTAATTCAGTAAGAAGGACCAGTCTCCGTTAATTGCCCCTTTAAATAGACAATGTAAAGAAGGACCTTAATTTTACACGTCTTATTTAAAGGGGATTTTTATATGAACAACATCATTAGACTTCTTCACTCAGTACAACCAAAAAAATACCATCAATAGCACTTAGATAGGGTTGGAAGCCACTTGCGTGATAACAAATAGTTGGAAAATTCAATCCAAATTATTTAGGTTTGAGGTATGATAGGGAGTAGGCAAGCTTTGGAGGATTTTAAATGGGAAATGAACAATTATTAAAGCATGTTAGAACCTTATTGGAGATGTATGAAGAAGGAGACCTTGGTGGGGAAGTAATGCCTGAAGATGTGTTAAAGGGTGTTGTAGAAGATGCAGATTTACTTCATGTGCTAACGCTAGCAATGGCTTTGAATTATCAACGAAATTCTTATGCGTTGTGGGAATCTGTTGTCAAGGCTTATCAAGATGAAAAAACAGCATGGATTTTTCATCCTGAAATCGTCTCAAATTGTGATATTCATGATTTACGCGAGGCATTATTGCTTCATCGTGTTGCTTTACAACCTAATCGACATCCTGAGATTTGGCAACGAGTAGCGAAAGGTATTGTAAATTCCTCTGCAAATGGAGATGTACAGGGGCTGATAGCATCTACTCACTTTGATATTGCTATCTTAAAAGAGCTGATGCAACATACTCGCAAAGCGGAATTCCCCTATTTATCTGGACCTAAAATTTTCAATTACTGGCTATATGTTTTGGAGAGCTACGCATCTATTAAGTGGCGTTCTCGGGAGCTTATAACAATCGCTCCAGATACACATATAATGAAAGCAACTGTTAAATTGGGGTTATGTATGGAAGAGGTGTTAGATGGGGGAGCGAATGATCGTAAAGTTGTAGCGAATGCCTGGGAGCAAGCGCTCAAAGGAACTGGAATAGCCCCAATCGATATCCATACGCCATTATGGTTGTGGTCTCGAGCTGGATTCCCTTCGCTCCAAGAGAAAAAGCAAAGGGTGTAGCCGTGCAGCTTTTAAAACCTAAAGAGCATGTTTTGAAAACATATAATCAAAACATGCTCTTACTTATTGTGGCCGTATTTAGTAAAGATTAAAAACTATTTCTCCCAAAGCTCGATCAGTCGACCTTCTGGATCTTTAATCCAAATAAACTTTCCGAATTCGCTACTCTCTAGAGGCTTTGCAAGGGGAACAGCAAGATGTTCAAGATGCTTTATCATCTCGTTTAAATCATGTACTTGGAAATTCAACATTACTTGTTGTTCTATGGGAAAATAACTGTCCTGTTCAGTGAAGAAAGAAAAGATCGTTTCATTGCCTTCTTGGGGTTTCATGATTGTCCCATTCCAATCGTCTATTTCCAACATCAAGACTTCGCTGTACCATTTTTTTATAGCATCTAGATTCTTTGTTCGCCAAAAAATGCCGCCAAAACCTTTTATCATCGTCTCGAACTCCTGTCTATTTAAAGTTTCCTTATCTTTACCAATATAGCATGACAAGTTGGGCATAAGAAAGAGACCATGCCAATTTGAATGGTCTCTACCTATTATTCGGTAACCGTCTCTGCAAACGTTTTACGGCCAGGGCTTACTTTATTAATATGAATATCGATTTTACTAATGGAGTCTTTGCTTAATGGAATTTTGCCATCCTTCTCTAATTTTTTCCATGTCTTTACATTACCACGATAAAGATATTCGGATAGGCGAAAGACATCTGCATCCAGCTTTAGCCCTTCCTCAAAGGTAGTCATGATTTCTTCTCTGACTGCTTTTTCTACTTTTTTTCTTACCTGATTGGGTGTGAGCTTCCCTTTAAATCCATTTAAAATCGTATCGAATTTTAAATAGACCTCAAATGTTACATCATTCCCTTTGACAATTGGTTTGACCTTGACATCTAGCTTTTTAATATCAACGGTTAAGTAATCACTTTTTTCATTATTTTCTAATTCAACGGTGATTTCACCTTGCTTTGTTTCATCATTCATCCACTCGATTCCACGAGCCGTTTTGCCTTTAATATAGCCTTTAAAACTATCCTTTGACAGAATACCAACACCAGCAAAAACGGTTTCTGTTTTAGATCCATCTGTTGTTTCCCAGTTTTCGTTGACGGTTACGTAAGGAATTTTCATTTCATGATTTGGCTCATTTAAGCCAATGACTAGCTGTCTTAAATTGACAGGCTCTACAAATGACTCCTGCTTAGCTGTATTTTTAGGATTACTTAATTTGGCGGCAGTTGGTGATTTTTCTAACAATGGAGAAACTAATAAAACATCCTTAATAGGATCTTGGGTACAGTAAACCCAAATATGATATCTGGTCTCGCGAAAGCGTAAAAAAGTATCAATAACCGCAATAGCACGCTCATCTTTCATAGCACTCTCGGAGAAGAGAAGAAAGGTCATATGTCCCCAAAATACTTCTTGGTCCATTGAACGATACAATTTGTAAATGGCTTCTTCTATTGTTTTTCCCTTCGCTTGGCCAATTTCGGTAGGTGCCGCTTCTGGATTAGCGGATTCCGTTTTCGCTACATTAGCAAAGTTGATAATTTGTAAGTATGCTGTATATTCATTATCCTTATAGTCAACCCCTACACCTTGTACGTAATACATTCGTTGTGGCTCTGTGACATCCCAACAGCCTGACATCAGTAGTGTAGTCGTAAGCATGACAATAATAATCGCAATCTTTTTTTGGCTCATATGTCTCCCTACTTTTTAAAGTTCGTGTATATTAGTTTGTACAAGAACGCAAGGTATTATAAGTAGAGACCATTTAGTATGTAGAAAAGTGCTGCTCTTGTCAAAAATGACATGGAGACAGCACTAGTGGTTTTAGTGGAAATATTTTTGGACGCGTTGAACGACCTCGTTTGCCGATAGTCCATCTGCATCAATGACAGGGCCTGCCATGACTGGATCACTAATTCCCATAACATCACGGTCCTGACCTGTAATGATACAAGCATCACATTTTTTCGCATCCTCTTCATTGCGAAGCTGGATGACTTCATAGCCTTGTGCCTTTAAAGCATCCTCGATATTTGATAATGATTGTTCAACACCAATAATTCTAGACATTTCTTGTCCACCTCCTACAAATAATGTGCCATTTCAGGTTGCTCATTATTCATATTATTTTTTTAGAGGAGATGGATAATTTTTAGAAATCTGTCCGTAATAGTGGTTGTGTACTACATCTAAAAGAACCGCCAAAGCTTCGAGAGGTTGTAAAATCAACATATTCTACTGTGATACCTCTCTGTGCTAGTTGCTCGCCGATCCATGTAAATTCTTTATCTGTAATATAGACTTCTTCATTAATTGGTAAACCGTTAGTAGCCAGTCTTGCGGCATCCTCTAGAGAAACGTGAATTTTATCCCAATCCTGTAGCTGTTCGGGAATGCCATCTACGAGCGCTTCCTCACAAACAATCATCAGACCCTCTCTAACCAAGCTTAGCGCACAGTCGAGATGGAGAATAGTTGGATGAAGCGGCACTTCGACCACCTTATAATCAACGTTACTTGCCAGATTACGCAGCCATTGCACTCCGTTTTTATTGGAGGCTAATCCTGAATTTCCGACGAAAATCGTTTTATCTAACACTAACACATCGCCACCCTCTAAAAATGGGCCAGCCTCAGAATCCAAACCATCTGCCATATCAGGCTTTGGAATGGAGACATAGAAACATTGATTTTCGTTTGCTTCCTGTGCTAAAAGATTGCGCACTGGCAAAACTTCGTTGCGTCTATGTGGGAATCGAAGGGAACCCTCGATTAAGAAATGGCCGATGGTGAAAAAGGGATCGCGAACGAAGAAATTGCTATAGCCATCTTCTTTTCCTGTCTGTTTTTCATAGTCTGTTAAACGTCTTGGTACTTGTACTTCTACATCGTATTTTTCTAATACCTTCTTTAAATTGGCTCTTTCCAATTCCCATTGCTGCTGTCTTTCTGGAAAGACGTCTTTGAAATTTTTACCGAGTGTATCTGCGTTTGCGTAAAGTGCTAATGTTTCTTCTGTTAAAAATGCATCATCTGTTAGATCATCCTTCGCTGGAAAAGCAAATTCCGATTGCGCCATGACAACTCGTTTTAAAGGAGCAAACTCACTTTTTACAAAAATATTCGTCATCGTACTTCCTCCTGTTGTATGATTTAGAAAAAATAGTGAAAATTTTTCCATCGATGTTCCTTATCGTAAGGTATATAGTTACTATATAGTCAAGAATGGGTTGTAAGGTGGTGAAAAGATGGGCATTGCAGAAGTGTTGACCATTGTCTTTGTCGTATTAAAGCTAACAGATGTCATTACATGGTCATGGTGGCTGGTATTATTACCAGCGATTCTTTCATTTAGTCTGTATGCCATGATTGGGCTGGTGAAGCTCGGGATGGTATTGATTGCTGTGGTAGCGGTGAAAAGGAGGCGGGATGATGAAATCGATTGAAAAATGAAGTGTATGATTTCCTACATAAAAATCAGGAGAGGATCGAGCAAATTCAAATCCCTCCTGATTAGTTTAAGAAACTTTGAACAAATAAAAATAAATCAGCATTGTCCGCAAGAATGTATTGCTTCATATTTTAGGATGCACGTTAATACCGATGATATTTCTGTCATAATCCACTTGAATTGTATACGATTCTTCTGCATTGGCAGAATTGAAAATCATATAAGCATCCGTATTAAATGCGGATATATTCGGTATGAATTTCTTTTTCATCACTAGATTATCTAGTATCGAGATCAGTTGCTCTGTTTCCTCAGCGTCCAGATAATACGATTTTTCTCTCGTATCTGAAATCAAAACAAGTTGGATATTAGCTGTATTTAATTCAGGTACAGCATCATGAAAGGAAATGAGCGGTTTGCGAAAAAACACGAGTAGCAAAATGATCGCTAGTAATCCGAACGACCAGATCCATCTTTTGTTTCGCATAGTCATCGCCTCCTAGCTCTTCAACCAAATTTTGGATATTGAAAAAGGTGAGGTTAGTCCAACTAGGTCCAACCTCACCACTTGATTATTTGCTTAATTCATAGGTTTTCACAGCTGGAGGAACAAAGCTTTCGCATTTATCTAATAGGGCTGCTGCGTCCTCATCGACAATAAGTGCCTCACGATATTGGGCTTTTAAAAATTGTTCATTTTGCATATGGTCAAAGAATGAAATTAATAAATCAAAATAGCGTTCCATATTGAAAATAGCACAAGGTTTTTGAAGCAGACCGATTTGATTCCACGTAAATACTTCAAAAAATTCCTCTAATGTTCCAGGTCCACCAGGAAGGGCGATAAAGCCATCTGCTAATTCCATCATTTTACTTTTACGTTCATGCATCGTGTTCACAACAATTAGCTCTGTCAGCTGTTGATGTGCAATTTCACGTTCTTCTAATAATGTCGGAATCACCCCAATGACCTTGCCGCCTTCTTCTAGCACTGTATTCGCTACTGTTGCCATGATGCCTACAGAAGCACCACCATAAATAAGGGTAATTTGTCTTTTGGCTAATTCTTTTCCTAGTAAAATGGCTCCTTGACGATAAGCGTCAGAAGCGCCTAGACTGGAACCGCAAAATACGGCAATACTTTTCATAGTTGATTTCCTCCATATCTGATCAAATTCTTTTATAGTATAATTTATTTTGAAGAGGAAGGAAATGGAGGAAACGGAATTGCAACTAAATGAATTTCAACGCTGGGTAAAGGATTATTATGAAGCACGTGGCTGGTCAGAGCTCAATATTTTTACACGTATTGGCTTTTTGGCAGAGGAAACAGGTGAGGTAGCGAGGGCGATTCGAGCAATCGAGATTGGTAGAGATCGACCAGATGAAAAAACACAATCCTTTGAGGAAAATAAACAGGAGCTGATTGAAGAGCTAGGGGATGTCCTAGGGAATCTTATAGTCATTGCCAATCAATATGATATTCCACTAGAAGAGATATTTGCAGCTCATCAAGACAAGCTTATAAAACGCTACCAGGAGTAGGAGGAGCAGGATGGAGTATCAAGTAGAGGTTGTACGTGAACAGCATGAGGATTTCACGAATTTTTTAAGCGAAAAAATTCGTGCCTACAATAATGAGCATTCCTCTTATCATCGTGAAAGTAGACAGAAGGGGGCGGTTCGTCCTTTACAGTTGATCGTCACAGATCAACAGCAGCAATGGATAGGTGGTCTAACGGCTGAGATCTACTGGGGATGGGTGGAAATACATAAATTTTGGTTTAGTGAAGAATATCGTGGAAAGGGTATTGGCAAAAAGCTCTTAGCACAAGCAGAGTTGGTAGCGAAGGACATGGGGGCAACAAAAGCCTTGCTGACAACCTACGCGTTTCAAGCGCGTACATTTTACGAGGCACATGGCTATCAAGTAGTGGGAGAAATTAAAGATTACCCACCAGGCAGTAGCTACTATACGATGGTGAAAGTGTTAGCTTAAGAATTGGCTGTCTATGGAGATAGACAGCCTGTTTTAATTGACATCGCCCAAATAAATAGCTGTTTGTTGTCCTTGAATAAATTGTTGTAGGGGTTGGATAAGCGCTTTAGGGTAAAGTCTATAAGTATGAAGCTTTTCAATGGGAATCCATTGTGTCCCAACTTGATGACTATCTGGATTTGTTGGCTGACTGGTTTGCTCCTGTACCTGACATAGGAAATAATATTCTACTTGATGTACATCTGCGTCAAAGGCGGCATGCTCATGATTTTGTCCGATGTATTCTCGGATAAATTGTAGCTCTCCAATCTGAACGGAGGAGCCAATTTCTTCAAGGCATTCTCTTTGTAGCGTTTTGTGGAAGGTCTCTCCATGCTCCTGTCCGCCACCTGGGCAAAGATAAAAGTAGCCCTCGTCATCTTGATTTTTTGTTAGCAATAGCTTCCCATCCACGATGATGATTGCTTTGACAGAATTTCTAATCATCGACTTCTCCTTTTAATTGTTATTTTTTGTGATCATGACTAAAACGCATCATGAATGTCTACCTTAGTAAAAAGGGGAGATGAAGCGTGTATTCAATGTCCAATTTTAAATTACTTGTAGACAAACAGACTGAAATTGATACCATTTATCAGAATTGTAATGATTTAATTCAATCCAATGTTACACCGAAACTAGATGCAGAGGTGGAGCAGTTTTTAAAGCTAGTTGAACAGCATTTGACACAACAAGGCTTTACGATTACGAATACCTCAACGGGGTTAATCGCCAATTATCAAGAGGCCGTCATTAATGTAGATAAACATTCAAAGCATTTGGAAGAATGCTTTTTTATCAATTTAAATAGTTATGCTGAGGATCAAGTCTCTATTGTACTCGATATCTCACCGACGATGCTACCGAAAATTTCAAATCAGCTTGATGGCTACACAGATATTATCGAGCAAATGACGGATAAGCTTAAGCAAGCAAAAAGTCTGGAGAAAGCTTGTACGAATCCCAAATTTCTTTATAAAACGCAAAGCAATAAAGTTTTCCATACCGCTCAGGAAGTTTTAGATTATTATTTTCAAGGATAGGAGAAGCCACCCTGAAATTTTAGGGTGGCTCATCTATTTTATAGGATTGGAAGCCCGCTTTCTTCCATTATCGAATAAACTTTCTCCCAAAAAGCCACATCATGAAGGATAGACCTAAGAAATAAAGTGGCATTGTTAGTAAAGAACCGTTGTGTAGCAAGCTCATACCAGATGTGATGGCACTGACGAGTAAGTAATAGCCGAGACTAAAGATAGCGCCTGCTGTACCAATGACATCCTGAAAGTCTACTAATGCTAGACTTAGACAGTTCGGAAGTGCAATGCCTGAGCCTAACAGCAGGATAAAAACAGTAATCATCATACCGATGGCCATCATGTTCGCATGCAATGGCAGCGTACAGACGATGGTCAAAAGTAGAGTGCCACCAAGCATCACTAAACAACCAACATGAATGATTTTTTGTGGTGGATGGATGATGACGAGCCGTTTTGAAATCATGGCCCCTATAATGGAAGCAAGGGCAACAATGATACCAAGAAAGCCATACAGACCTGGTGACAGCTGAAAATGCTCGATGAAAATAAAGGGTGCTTCGGCATAGTAGCTAAATAGGACACCATTGATGCCTCCAATTAGCAATCCATAGACAAGCACAATGGGTGAAGCAAAAATGCGTTTGACGACAGGCCAAATCGCCGTTCTTTGTCTTGTTGCAGGATCGGTTGTTTCTGGAAGTCTGCAATAAGCATAGATAAACAACAAGAGACTCATGATGACAAGGACAAAAAACACTGCTCGAAAGCCAAATGCTTGATCCACCCAACCACCAATCAATGGCCCTACCGCTGGGGTAAAGGCAATGACGGCTGAAATTTGAGCAAACATGGCGTGGCGTTGATTCCCCGTCATGCTTTCACGCAAAATGGTCTGCGTAATAATGGAGCCTGTTGCGGCACCAAACGCTTGGATCAACCGACTCGCTAGCAGAAAAGGGATTGTCTCTGCGTAAAAACAGAGTAGGCTACCTATTCCATAAAAAATTAAACCGGCTAGCATGGCAGGTCGACGGCCAATAAAATCAGAAATCCATCCCCAGCAGAAAACACCGAATGCAAAGCCAATAAAATAGATGCTCAAGGTTAATTGGACTGAGCTAAAGTCTACACCAAGTGCAGCTGCAATATCCGGTAGAGATGGTGTGTATATCGTTTCACTAATTTGTGGAAAAGCCACAAGAACAATCATTAATAATAAAGATGGTACTGCCTGTTTTTTCAACATATTGCCCTCCTACAAGCAAAATTCTACTTTGTCAGTTACAAGTAGATTGCGTAGCTAGGGAAACGGCGGGACCATTATAAGAATACGTTCATAAGAAGTCATGTTGAAATCACCTTTATATGCTTGAAGTAGGAGTGCATAGTCTAGTAGCTATTATAGGCTATTTTACAATATTTATATAGTAATAATTGCTAAACCTATCAATTATTAAGAGAAATTGCTTGTACATAGCAGGTGAATTTTGTAAAATGGAACAAATGTTCTTTTTAATTTGAATGATAGAGGGTGAACCTAATTGAATTTTGAGCTAACATTATTTACTTCTACCGATATTCAGGGATTAGTTGAGCTATCAGCTTCAGTTGGATGGGATTACGATGCCCATGAAATTGAAACGATCATGGCAGCAGGTCGAATAGTTGGACATAAAAATAGGGAAGGAAAAATTGTTTCCAGTGCAGCCATTATTCCCTATGATACAAATGTAGCTTCCATTGGCATGGTGATTGTGCATGAACAATGCAGAGGTTTTGGCTTAGGTAGAATCGTTACACAAGCCTGTATCGATAGTGTTTCAGAGGACACAACCATTATGCTCGTAGCTACGAAAGAAGGAGAACCATTATATCAAAAAATGGGCTTCACGACTGTTGAGCATGTACATAAATATTTGGCGGACAAATTTGTAGAGACGACAAGGGAAGCAAATTGTTTTGGCACCATCAATGAATTGCAAGAACAGGATTTTGAACAGCTTGTTAAACTGGATGCAGTAGCCTTTGGGGATAGTAGAAGCGTCTTTTTGCGTAAAAGAATTCAGCAGTCACAGCGCTGTGTTGTCGTGAAAAATCAACACAACCAAATGATTGGCTATGGCTTAACAATCGCAGGGCCAATTTATCTTCTTTTAGGACCAATCGTAGCGCCAGATAAGGAAATAGCGCATTATATTATCAATGAATTGGCTAAGGGCTATCAGGGGAAATTACGTATCGATTGTCCGTCTGTCCACAAGGAGCTGAGTCCAATTTTACAACAAAGTGGTTTTACGCTGGCTGCCACACCGCCTGTCATGATCCGCAATGCCAAAAAAATGCCTACTCGAAATCAAACATTATTTGCTCTAGCAGCACAAGCTTTCGGCTAAGCAAACGTGCGAGCCTACTTTTATGTTGTCAAAAAAAGGATTTTGAAGGAAGAGTAGAGAATGTTATGGATGGTAGAGGAGGGGAACAGGATGTTTCCAGTGTTAGAAACAGCAAGACTTAGGTTAAGAGAACTCACAGAGGAGGATGTTCCTGCGATTTTTCGTTGTTTTTCCAATGAGGCTTTAACACGCTATTATGGGCAGGAACCCTTTGTCGACACACAGCAGGCCGAACAATTAATTAAGCAATTTGCCAAAAACTTTGAGGAAAAGCGTGGGATTCGTTGGGGAATCGAACGAAAAGATTCGAATGAAGTGATTGGTACAGTTGGCTTTCATTTATGGTCGGCTGCACATCAGCGAGCAGAAATTGGCTATGAAATTCATCCCGATTACTGGCGACAAGGTTTTACAAAAGAAGCTGTGCAGAAAGTGATTGCCTATGGTTTTGAGGATATGAAGTTAAATCGTATCGGAGCCGTAGTTTTTTTAGAAAATGAGTCATCCACTCAGCTATTGATTAAACTTGGGTTCCAACAGGAAGGCATATTGAGGGACTATATGTATCAAAAGGGACAAGCACATGATACATTTATCTATTCTTTATTAAAAAAAGATGAATAACGTAGCTTTAGCGCTTTTATAGAATAATAATTTACTTGGAAATGGATAATAAATAATAATTTAGATGGAGTTTTGAGGTTACTTTTTTCGGTTATAGTTCTTATATGAACAACAATTCATAAGTTCGTGCAAAAAAGTAACAGATGAGGGGCTGGGTGTTATGGAGCAATATAGCACAGCTTATTTTCAAAAGCTAGATTTACTGTCAAGCTTATACGCAGGACAGGCCGCTCTAAAGGGTTCCATTCCAACAGAGAAGGTCAAGCGAATGGAGCGCTATCAACAAATTGAAGCGGCGATTACAAAACTAAATAACGAAATTAGAATCATTGAACGGACCATACTAAAGTCCTCCCATTCTACTAGAAATGGTTAATAGTAGCTAAACCCATGCGGAGATATGCATGGGTTTTTATATTGATTAGTAAAACTTAAAGCTTCCTTTACACTAAAAATAGATAGGAGGATACGTTAGCAACACAGAGCTATCCTTCAATTTACTCGATCTATCCGCTACATTCAAAGGGCTATCCGCTGCTTTAGGATTGCTATCCACCACATAGCTTGCTTTATCCACTTTCACAGGGCTATCCTTCAATCTCCGCGATCTATCCGCTACATTCAAAGGGCTATCCGCTACTTTAGGATTGCAATCCACCATTTTGCTTGATTTATCCACTTTCACAGGGCTATCCTTCAATTTACGTGATCTATCCGCTACATTCAAAGGGCTATCCGCTACTTTAGGAGTCTTATCCACCACATAGCTTGATTTATCCGCTTTCACAAGGCTATCCATCAATCTCCACGATCTATCAGCTACATTCAAAGGGCTATCCGCTACTTTAGAATTCCTATCCACCACATAGCTTGATTTATCCACTTTCACAAGGCTATCCATCAATCTCCACGATTTATCCACTACATTCAAAGTGCTATCCGCCACTTTAGGAGTCTTATCCGCCACATTCCTCGATTTATCCACTTTCAAAGGGCTATCCTTCAATGCCGCGTTCTATCCATCACTTTAGAATTCCTATCCACCACATTCCTCATGCTATCCGCTTCCATCCTTCTTCCACAAAAAAACCCTCATAGCATCACTATAAGGGTCTACATACCATTCATTATTGAGCAAGTGCTAGTAAAAATTGATCGCGGTCTGCTTCTTCCTGCATTTTACTATCGACAAGCATTGCACCTGATTGGACACTTGTGATGTCGTTGTCTACAAGAAATTGTACATTGATCTTGGCTACTTCATTGTTAACTGTACAATCGCCCTCGAACTCTACTACGTCCTGTCCCTTTTGTGTTTCAAAATAAACCCAATATGGATTTTCGCAGGTAGAGGCAAAGGCACTCTCTAATGTTTTTGTACTATTTTCATAGGAATAGTTTTTTACATATGTAATGTATTCGTTGTCCGTAATATCCTTTTGTGGGCCATAAAAGTACCAAAATACCCCTAAGATACCGATTGGCACAATCCACAATATATTTCTTTTACTTAATTTCCCCATGCGTTACATCCCCCTTTATGTGAATATTTTAACATCTTCTTTTGCATTTTTGCTAGCTTACGATAATATTTTCTATAGAAGGCCGTGATTCTGTTCATAGCGTGAGCTTTGAATTCAGGTGGCAGTTATGATAACGTTAGTTGATAGATTTGTTCGAAGTCGCCATATTGCTTGGTGAAGGAGGTTTTTGCATGCATAAAAAAAGACGGGGTTTGCTGCTAGTTCTTGTGCTGATGTTAATGGGTTTGGTCTTTTTTCTCGGCTTGAAAATGAGGCCAGTCACACAACCGACTAGAAATCCTGAGACAACGCCCGTTCAAGAGGATGCGTCCGAACAGGAAAGTGGTTCAGAAAATATGGAGGTCCTCATACAGGACATTGCTCAATTCGCGCAAGAAGGAAAAATACCAGATGTACCATTTGCAGTAGGAGATACTGAACAACAAACGGTTCATGAGCAATGGGGAAAACCTCAGCAAGTCACTGAATCAGCCAATGGACAATATGAAGATTATGAGGATGTGACGATTGGTTATCGAGGTTCACAGGCTTTCGATATCCGTTCATCGAAAGAGAATATTAAAAGCATTCGTTTAGCAGATATTAAAAATAAATTGGGTGAACCTGATGAAGTTCGTTACTATCAGGATCCGACGACCAATCAAATTATTCTTGTCTACCAAGTCAATGCCAGCTATCAATTAAAGTGGATCTTACCGAAACCGACTGACAGCGATGCCAATCCTGCCGTTCATCATATTTCGGTTTATACGGAACTTAAACCACAAGCACCTGATACGGTGGAACAGATGACATTGGACGAGAAAATCGGTCAAATGATGTTTGCAGGTGTGTCAGGTACGACGCTCCAGCAGGAAACAACAAGCCTTATTCAAAAGGCTAAAGTAGGTGGTTTAATTCTTTATGGCAATAATCTTGAAACACCCCAGCAAACGGTCACATTGATGAATGACTTAATGGCTGCCAATGCGAATAATCAGCTACCCCTTTTCCTTGGCACTGACCAAGAGGGTGGCAAAGTGGTCAGATTACCAGGTGCATTAAAAAATTTCCCAACGAACAAAAAAATTGGGGACATTAACCAATCCAAGTTTTCATTTGAAGTAGGCCAATTATTAGGGGAGCAATTAAAGGCATTTGGCTTCAATTTGGACTTTGCGCCTGTATTAGATGTCAATAGCAATCCGAATAATCCGATTATCGGGGGTCGCTCGTTTTCCAATGATCCTGCTATCGTCAGCAAATTAGGCATTCAGACAATGAAGGGTCTGGAGTCCGAGCAGGTTATTCCTGTCGTCAAGCATTTCCCTGGGCATGGTGACACGTCAGTGGATTCCCATTTAGAATTGCCAAAGGTGGCAAAAAGCTTGAACGACTTGAATCAGCTAGAGCTTGTCCCATTTAAAGACGCCATTAACAATGGTGCAGATGTCGTCATGGTCGCTCATATTTTATTGCCAAAGATTGACCCACAGTATCCTTCCTCGATGTCGAAGGAAATTATTACGGGTATGCTAAGAAAGCAACTAGGTTTTGATGGCGTTATCATGACAGATGATATGACGATGAAAGCCATCACGAATCATTATCCGATCGGGCAAGCAGCTGTCGATTCGATCAAGGCTGGTAGTGATATTATTTTAATTGCCCATGAGTTTGCCAATATCACAGCAGCTATAGAAGCGGTGAAAACAGCCGTCAGCAATGGGGAAATAACAGAGGAGCGCATAAATGATAGCGTCCGAAGAATAATAAAACTAAAAGAAAAATATCAGCTTGTCAATCAACCCGTGACAGCGGTCGATATCAACAAGCTTAATACAGACATCGCAAAAGTATTGAATACGTATATGAAATAAAGGCGAAAAGGGACATACAGCAAGTGATGTATGTTCCTTTTTGTGAATGATGGATAAGGGTGAGAACGTGGATAAGGAATTCAAATTAGCTAGTCAATTATTAACGCTGCTAGATTCTGAACAAAGATGGTTTACCTTAGCAGAGGTTGAAAAAAGTTTACATATTTCAGATAAGACCATACGTAAGCTCGTTGAGGAGATTAATCAGCAATTACCAGCAGCGATGACTATTGAAGTATCTAGAGGAAAGGGAATTTTTCTACAACGCGATGGGCGAAGTACAACTGTTAGTGAAGTGCTTTCTAGCATGTTCAGGCAAACCATCTTCTATCGACTAATGCATGTATTGTTTACAAATAGGAAACCATTGTCAATGGAGGAGCTGGCAGAAGCCATGTTTATGAGCACCTCCTCGATGAAGAAGCTGATTATGCAACTAAATAATCATGATTTGAAGCCGTATAAGCTACGCATCACATACTCGACGCCAGCCGTAAAGGGAAATGAATTGAATATCCGCTACTTTTATTGGAAATTATATGGTGATGCCTATGAGTTTACAGGATGGCCATTTACCAATAGTGACTTTGATTTTATCAATCAATACATCACGCATATAGAGCATGAGCAAAGCATTGTTTATTTTATCAATTCCAAAAGGAAATTATCCTTTTTAGTGGCCATTGTCTTGGAAAGAGTAAGAAAGGGCAACTATGTCAAAATTACGGAGGGTGATTACGCCTGGGAAAGTGGGCTGTTCTATTTGCCAGTAAAAGACTTTGCACAGGCACTGGAAGAAAAATTTTCGATTGAATTACCAAAGAGTGAACGGTTTTTTATGCAATCTCTATTTAGTCTAAGCCAATATCATTATTATGAAGGGTCAGACATGACGCCAATGAAGGAAATCGAATTATATAAGAATAAAGAAATCGATCAAATGGCGCAGCAGCTGTTCACTTTATTAGCAAAGGCTTACCCTAATCTAGATATGAATGAGCGGTTTAGCTTGGAGGTTTATGAGTTTCTGGACAAGCTTTTCATCGATAATGCCATTCCTGAATGGTTGATGATTTCAAAAAGTAATTTAACAAACTATGTTCAAATCGAATGTCAGCAAATTTACCAAGATATGCAGACCTGTATGCAAACGTGGCAAAATGCGTACCCATCTGTCCTGTATAATGACTTTCATTTAACCAAGCTTACCTTGCTTGTTCGTTCAGGGCTACGTTATAAAAGTAAACGAGCCTTCTTGGTCATTGGTGAGGAGTTTTCAATCCGCCATTATATAGCCAATTTGATCAAAAATGAAATTGGGGACCAGTTGATTATTAATACCTCTATTATGAAGGGGCTAACGGATGAAATGGTGCAGCAGCATGACATTGATTTTGTTATAAGTAATTTTCCAGTTGCTTTAACGACAGTGCCGGTTGTTATTATATCTACGATTCCCTCCAAAAGAGATTTAGATAATATTCGTCAAGAATTGCTTCGGTAATTTGGTCAATTATTTCCCGTACACTACGTAACAATCTGGTCTAGTTTGTTATGATCATAAAAACTTATACTCATAGTAGTTTCTGAACGGATTTCTTCTAGAAGAAATGGGTTTGGAAATGGCTATGGGTATTTTTTTATTGGTAAATGAAAACGGTTACCTAATGAATTTGAGATAAATAACAAGTTTTTGGAGGAATGAAAATGAGTAGACATTTAGGAGCAAAAAAGGGAGAAATAGCTGAGCGTGTTTTATTACCTGGAGACCCTTTACGTGCAAGATTTGTAGCAGAGCATTTTTTAGAGAATGTCTATTGCTATAACGAAGTAAGAGGAATGTATGGTTACACAGGAACGTTCAAAGGCGTGCCAATTTCAGTGCAGGGGACGGGCATGGGAAATCCTTCGATGAGTATATACGGTACTGAATTGGTTAACGATTATGGCGTGAAAAAATTGATTCGTATCGGCACATGTGGCGCGATGCAAAAGGACATTCAAATCCGCGATATCATTCTAGCCCAAGCCGTGTCTTCAGACAGCAATTTGACGGAGAAAATTTTCTACGGCAATAATTACGCACCAATTGCGGATTTTTCCTTATTAATGAAAGCGTTTCAACTAGCGCAAGGGAAAAAAGGAAATGTTTTTGTTGGCAATATTTATAATTCAGATGAATTTTATCGTGAAACATTAGACAGGCTTCATAAGTTTATGGAATTCGGTGTGCTAGGGGTAGAAATGGAAAGCACAGCCCTCTATACGTTAGCCGCAAAATACGGGGTAAAGGCATTATCTATTTTGACGGTAGGTAGTCAATTATTAACAAATGAAAGCTTAACGCACGAGGAAAGTGAAAAGTCCTTTTTTGATATGGTAGACATTGCTCTACACACAATTATCGAGGAGTAAGGGATGGGAAGAGAAAGCATTTGAAAACATTGTTCGTTACGGAGGGGACAACATGCATTATATTATTTCGATAGTAGGTCTACTACTCGTGCTATTTTTAGCATGGCTTGCAAGCAATAATAAGAAAAAAATTAAATACCGCCCAATCATTGTGATGATTGTTATCCAGCTTGTTTTAGGGTTTCTTCTACTGAAAACAGGTATCGGGGAATATTTAATTAAAGGTTTTGCTGATAGCTTTGCAAAACTACTTGAATATGCCAACGAGGGTACGAATTTTGTATTTGGTGGGATGGCGAATGAGGGCGCACATACATTTTTCCTGTATGTTTTAATGCCAATCGTTTTTATGTCAGCCATCATCGGCATATTGCAACATTATAAAATTCTGCCGTTTATCATCAAGTATATTGGTTTAGTATTAAGTAAAATCAATGGGATGGGTAAATTAGAATCCTATAATGCGGTTGCAGCGGCAATAGTGGGGCAAAATGAAGTATTTATTTCAGTGAAAAACCAAATTGGCTTTTTACCAAAACATCGACTCTATACCTTATGTGCTTCTGCGATGTCAACGGTATCTATGTCCATTGTGGGCTCCTATATGACGATGCTAGAGCCTAAGTATGTAGTGGCAGCCTTAATATTAAACTTGTTTGGTGGTTTTATCGTAGCCTCGATCATTAATCCGTATGAAGTGAAAGCGGAGGAAGATATAATTGAAGTGCAGGAAGGCGAAAAGCAAACATTTTTTGAAATGCTAGGCGAATACATTATGGATGGTTTTAAAGTAGCCATCATCGTGGGGGTTATGTTAGTAGGTTTTGTTGGGTTAATTGCCCTCATTAATGGTGTGTTTAATGGCATTTTCGGCATCTCGTTCCAAGGCTTCCTAGGGTATGTCTTTGCCCCAATTGCCTTTGTCATGGGTGTACCTTGGCATGAAGCTGTGAATGCTGGTAGTATCATGGCAACAAAGCTTGTAGCAAATGAATTCGTTGCCATGCTGGACTTCGTTAAAATCCAAGATAGCTTCAGTGAGCGTACAGCAGCCATTGTCTCTGTTTTCCTCATATCCTTTGCTAACTTTGGCTCGATTGGTACCATCGTAGGTGCAGTAAAAGGGTTAAATGAAAAGCAAGGCAATGTGGTAGCACGCTTTGGATTAAAACTGCTATACGGTGCCTCCCTTGTAAGTGTTCTATCAGCGATTATTATTGGGATTGTGTTTTAAATAGAACCGATACGTGATTAAAAAAAGAAAGAGACTACCATATTATTTCGGTAGCCTCTTTTATTTTATGGAAAGTAAGTAGCTTACGATTTTTGGAGAACGGTATTAGTTTAATCTACAGCGCAATCGGGCCATGTTTTAGAAATAATCCGATAAAGATCAACTTCTACCTACAGTGACATGGTATAGGAATATCAAGTACCCCTTTAGATACTCTTTTTTAAGGAGGATGACTACATTCTTTACAAGAAATTAATTATTGATTTTTTTGAGGAAACCCATAAACATTTGCACGAAATGCTACTAGGAATCCAAGCAGAATGAGGATAAACATTACCCATGGAAAAGAACTCACATCAAATGATTCGATCAGAACTGCTCCAATTGCACTCCCGCCACCAATAGCGAGATTCCAAACAGTAACTAACATAGATTGGGCAATATCCGCACCTTTTTTAGCATTATCTGCTATGGCTGTTTGCGTCAGTGTTGCTGCTCCACCAAAGGTTAAGCCCCATACAGTTACAGCACTATAAATGATAATAGGATGACTAATTCCGATACCTAATGCGAATGATGCTAATCCAAATCCGACCAGACTCATTAAAACTAAAGTACGTAGTCTACGCTCAATGAATATACCTATAACCCAGATTCCAACTAAAGATGCCATACCAAAAACAAGTAAAATCAAATCAATTCGTTTGGCAAGTCCTGCTTCGGAAAGGTATGGTGCGATATAAGTATAAAGCATGTTATGCGAAAGTATCCAAGCTAATACAACAAACAAGATTGGACGAACTCCAGGCGTAATAAAAACCTCTAGAAGAGTCATTCGTTTTGAAGATGTTTGTCCAGGGAAGTTTGGGACTTTCCAAATAATCCATAAAATCAGTAATGCTGCTAAAAGTGACATTATGCCAAAGCCATTTCTCCAGCCAACAAGGGAACCGAGAAATGTCCCAGTAGGAACACCCAAAGCTAATGCAAGAGGCGTACCAATCATGGCTACGGCCATTGCCCTTCCCTTTAGTGATTCTGGCGCCATCAGTCGTGCATATCCCGCAGTCAGCCCCCACAGGACTCCAGCCGTTACACCTGCAAAGAAGCGAGCGATTAAAGTTAAGGTCAAACTAGAAGATAAGGCTGTAATAGTATTAAATACAAGGAATCCAATAATACACAAAAGCAGTAAGGGCTTCCTATGCCATCCTTGTGTTGCAGTGGTTATAGGAATAGCTGCAATGAGTGAACCAAGAGCATAAGCTGTAACAAGTTGACCTGCAAGGGATTCTGACACACCGAGTCCTTTGCTTATTTCTATTAGTAAACCAGCAGGTATAGTTTCGGTAAGGATACATATAAACCCAGCCATAGCGAGCGCCATTAAACCTGCCCAAGGAAGACGTTCTGAGGGTATTGCATAAGAATTTTGTTTACTTAAATCACTATTATTATCCATTTATAAAAGGCCTCCTGATTAGTTGATAGGATTAATTATACTAATCAGATTTTGAATTTTACATTTGATAATAAAGGAATAAATTTATATTTGGTTATAAAAACAATGTAATTTGATGCTATCGCGTTTAAATTATAATATAATGATTTCAGGGTCATATACGTCCTACAATTTGATGTCACTATCGTAAATGATATGAAGGGGTGCTTAAATGGATAGTATTGATAGAGATATACTCATGCATTTACAATCAGATGCTCGGTTGTCAATGACTGCCCTCGGAAAACTTATAGGATTATCTCAACCAGCAATAACAGAGAGGGTAAAAAGACTAGAAGAACAAGGCGTGATAAAAAGCTACAGGGCTAAAGTATCGAATGAAAAAGTCGGAAAATCCATTGTTGCTTTTATCCTTTTCCGGACTACAAAGTGCAATAATTTCGTTGATTATTGTATGCAAGCTTCACAAGTAGTAGAGTGTCATCGAATTAGCGGAGAATACAATTATCTAATTAAGGTAGTAGTGGAATCAACAAAGGAACTTGAATTATTTGAAAATGATAGCATGAGGTATGGCGATTCTACTACATTGATTTCCTTATCATCACCTATTGAAGACAAACCATTGCTACCAAATTTAAATGTTGATTATTAATTTTTATAACCTTTTATAAAAAGATCGATTTGAATACAGTTATTTATGTAAAAACGGCTAAGCATTGAATGAAACTCTATTTAGGAGAGATAGACAAATATTTAATGAGTAAGTTTTACAGCTACCTTAATGAATAAATCAAGTATGAAAAGTTCACTGTTTATAGGCAGTGAACTTTTCAATTATCGGGCGCTTTTCATCAATGTGGAGAGTGTCTTTCTTCATTTAAGCATGAACTTGTACTGTATAGTGAATATGAAAATCAGAAACGTATAAAAGAGAAAATAAAAGGATTGAGCTCGGTACTATACCGATTTCAATCCTTCTTAGCTACTTAACTTCATATAGTGTCTAAATTTTGTGTCATTTAAGGGTCATAATTCGGTAGGGAAAGTAGTTATACTTGCAAAATAAACACCTACATTTTTTCTAGGATATTTTTTATGGGCTTTTGAAGTACGTCTATAATGGCTACGATGATAGCTGTTACAAAAATCGCTATTAGACCAAGTGCTATCGGACCTGCTGCATCTTCACCTGTGAACATAGCAAAAATCCTTAAGTAAACGATTAACAACAAAATGAAGAAAATAATTGTAAAAGCACATTTTTTTATAGCCTTCAAGGATTTAAGGGCTAACTCAGAAAAAGCATAGTTTATATGGATATAACTCAATAGTTTATATGCTTGATACAACGCAACAGAAAACGTAATGCATACGCCATAGGCACATATTAACAATGGATATACCGAGTAATCACCTGGACGCACTTGTGCATCTTGTATAGCTGCTTGAGGTAACCAATATATACATACAGCAAGTACCGCAATGCCCATTAGAAAGGCAACGATTTTTAAGAAAAAAGTTGAACTTAGTTTAACATTCATATGAAGCACCTCATTGATTTTATGATAATATGATATTAGTCTATTTATTATCGTTTATCAATATATTTATTTCGTTTTTTATTATATTATTGTTGTTATTCAAATAATTACTTGATAATCATGTGGGAATCATACTTCAGTTATTGTCAGTTTTTCTCATGAAGTAACTGAACAAGTAGGTGCAATTCTTAAAATGGGGAATGCGCTTTTTTGTTTAAGTCGCTTTAGAATCTATTCTTGGAGCGGTGTTACTGGCGAAAAATCACCCAGTAAATCATACAAGCTAAATTGATGAAATTTAATTTTTAACTAGTTACTAAGATTTTGTAAAGATATCAATATCTTGGATTATTGAATAATCTCTGTATGAAAAGGGCTCTCCCTGGTTATATTCTGAAAAGTCCTGCTGCTAACATTTTATTTAAACACGCTAAGATTCCAAACTCTCGTATTGAGATAATTGCTGAAAGACTTCAGTAAAGTTATATAAAAAGAATTTATTGAAAAGTTTCTTCTTGCAACAATCAGGCACATTTTTTTAGGAAGGAATGTGTCTTTTTTCATCTAATAGGCCAGAATGAGGAAAAAAGATATTTATACTCATTTCAGTCTAATTACCGATAGCATATTAACTGATTATCCTTTATTGTTAATAGGTCGTAAAAGACACTATCAGGAATATCCTGCAAATATTGAAATGATAGGTGGAAAAAAATGAATTATCAAGTATTATTATATTACCATTACACGAAGATTGAAGATCCAGCTGTGTTTTCAGCAACGCACTTAGAAATGTGTAAAGAGATCGGTTTAAAAGGTCGTATTTTAGTAGCCAATGAGGGTATTAACGGTACTGTTTCGGGTACGATTGAGCAAACAGAGCAATACATGGCAAACATGCAAGCTGACCCATTATTTGAAGGCATTGTCTTCAAAATTGATGCGGCAGATGATCATGCATTCAAAAAAATGCATGTACGCCCACGTCCTGAGTTAGTAAACTTAGGCTTAGAAGAAGACGTAAACCCACATGAATTAACAGGTCGTTACCTGTCACCAGAACAATTCCTTGCTGAAATGCAAGATGACAATACAGTAGTATTAGATGTGCGTAACACGTATGAATACGATGTCGGCCATTTTCGTGGCGCGATTCGACCAGCTGTAAAAAACTTCCGTGATACTCCAGAATGGGTACGTGAAAACCGCGAGCTATTTGAAGGGAAAAATGTTTTAACGTATTGCACGGGCGGGATTCGTTGTGAGAAGTTTTCCGGCTGGATGAAACGTGAAGGCTTTGGCGATGTCGGTCAATTGCATGGCGGTGTGGCAACATACGGAAAAGACCCTGTTGCGAAAGGCCAATTATGGGACGGTCAAATGTACGTATTTGATGAGCGTTTAACGGTGCCAATCAATCAAGTAGAGCATGTGATTATCGGTCGTGATCACTATGACGGAGAACCTTGTGAACGTTACATTAACTGTGCAAATCCTGAATGTAACAAGCAAATCATCGCATCTGAGGAAAATGAAGCCAAGCATTTAGGTGGCTGTACAATCGAATGTACAAAGCATGCACGCAACCGCTACATCGTGCGTCACAATTTAACAGAAGAGCAAGTAGCTCAAGCAATTGAGGCGTTACAAGCATAAGCATGAAAAGCTGTCTAAACATACAAAACGCTATTCAATAACTTTCATAACCCACTATTTAGAGGTTTTTAAAACACTCAATGTAAGTGTTCAAACGATCCATTTCAACATTGGACTAGTTTGCTCGCTTATATAGGGTGTTTTTTCTTATGTAAGGAAAAGGTAAATGACTCAATCATAGGGTGAAGAGGGGGATAAATCTGAAGCTGTTTAAAGTAAATGATCACAGGGTATTCAGAAAAATGTAACAGGATTTAATTAGCGCAAGCTCACAAAAGGTGGACATACTGCTTACGAGAGATAATGAAAACGAGCCCCCTACAGTTGATAGTTTGTCTCTAACTCCAGGGGGCATCGGCTTTTAAATCGCTTTATTGTGTGCAATATGCAAGTCGTTTTAATCTTCGTTTATAAGTATGAGCGCTTAGCTGGCCATGAACCTTGTAGTTTACGAAGTTGGACAATTTGCCCTGTATGATATGCATCGTGCAACAGGATATTTAGATATTGTTGCCAAACTGGAAGAGCAGGACTAGGTTGATCTAATGCCTCTTCTTGAAGGGATGCTAATGAAGATTGTAAGGCATCATGTACTTGAAGCGTTCGCGTCACGGTTTCTTGCCAAGCATCTTCATCATGAGCGCCACCTTGGATAAATGTTTCATCATTTTTTTGTGGAGCAACAAATGTCTCATCTTTATGTAAGCGAGAAACTAAGCGCTCTTTAAAGATTAGTAAATGGTTTACATTTTCCCAAATCGTATTCGCCGCATTTCCTTCTGGTTGCCAACATGCTTGTGCAGCAGTGAGATTCTTTAATGCTTCTGATAACGGTGGGTACCATTCCTCTTCGTAAAAAACTTGATTGACTCCATTTTGCAAAAGTTCTTTTTTACTCATTTGGATAACCTCCTTTTTTTGTAACGCACAACACATTCCTTCCTCTTAATTTATCAAATTTTCCGAAAATAGTATATAGGAGTGAAAATATACAGGGTCATGTGATTGAAAAAAATACTAAATTGGCGTTAGTAAAGAAAAGTACTTAAAATAACGGAGCACTTTAGTTTAAATTTTTGTGAATTTAGATGGATAATTTATTTAATTTTGGAACTTCTGTTCATTTCAGACGTATTAAAGTTGAGGGACTATGGCAGTTCAAAGTGATACATAATAAAAAAAAGGAGAAAATGAAATGAATATTTATATAGTACTATTACCAATGATTAGTATGTTGTTAGGTTTGTATTTAGTATGTCTGGGACTCTGGGAATTAAGAGTGGGTATAGATAGAAAAAGATTTATAACCTACTCGTTTACAGGGCTATTTTTGATCTTTATATTACCGAACATGTTTGGTTTTTTTCAATTTAATTATTAATAACTTACTTGAACTAAGCAGTTTAGTTGAAGAGCTGCAGTTGCAAGCAAACAACAAAGATCTTAGTGAGAAATTAATGGATGATTATTTATAACAAGTATGTTTAAGAAACCTCTTCTTGGATGCTCATAAACTAAATATTGTTTTATATGTTATAATTGACCAAATGATTAAAACAAAAGTGACGTAATGTACTATAAAAAGCCACTTTCATAAACGGGTCATTTGGTTGAATACATAGGTTAAATTTGTAAAAATAACTGCTCATAAAAAGGGAGGACAAAAGTAATGGGAATTGGCCTAGTTTTCGGTGTATTTGTAATTTGGGCCGGCAATATTGTTCGGACAAAACAGGCATTTGCATTTCTTGCAGGTTTTAGGGAAACGTGGCAACCGGTTAATAAAGAAAGACTAGGTAGTAGAGTTGGGATTCTCTTAATGATGATAGGTGTTATAGCCATTTTTGCGTCTATTTTTACTATATGGTTTGGGGATACAGTCGGAAAAATCTCTGGGGTCTTGGCTATGATTGATGTGATTTTGATTATTATAGTCATCGGATTAGATCAAATAGGCTATTGAAAGGAGTGTATACGTGGGAAACTGGAGAATAAAACTGGTCCTGTTATTTACAATATTAAATATAATAGGAATATTCGCTATCATTCCATATTCGATAACTTTAATGGGCAATCAATCTGTACCGGGAGATAGTCCAATTTCATTAATCATTATTATCAATTCAACTATTCAAGTTTTTTATATGTTTGTATTGATATTGGTTGGTTTAAGACTTCAAAATCGTACAGGGTTAAACGCTCCACTATTAAATGGAATTGTTTATCCTAAGACACGAGTACATATTTCAAAAAAGTGGTTAATCAATAGTATTGTTGGGGCATTCATTGGAAGTCTTATGATCATTCTTCTTGATTTATTCGTATTTAGCCCTCTGATAGGAGCTCCAATGGATCAACTTCCCTCACCAAATTGGTGGCAAGGTTTACTTGCTTCACTATACGGAGGAATGACAGAAGAACTAATGCTGCGATTGTTTGGCATGACGTTCATTGTATGGTTATTGGCCAGGATAACAAAAAAAGAAAAGGATAACATTCCTAATAGTTTTTACTATGTTGCAATTTTTCTTGTAGCAATACTATTTGGATTAGGGCATTTGCCAGCGACAATACAAGTATTCGGCGATCTATCTACCATTATTGTCATACGGGCATTGGTGTTAAATGGGCTCTTAGGCTTGTGGTTTGGTTACTTATACTGGAGAAAGGGCTTAGAATATGCAATGATTGCCCATATGTCAGCAGATATCTTTCTTCACGTTCTATTTGCGTCAATACTCTATTAAACAATCGGGCGCTTTCCTTGAATAGGAGAGTGTCCTTTTTCATGAAAAGGGCCATTTATTGGAGTAATGCGTATTGCAAAAAAATGGATAAGATTTGAAATAATTTAATGAAACATTCATCAATTGGGGGAGCGAATATGCGTTATTTAAAAAACTATTGCTTGTTTATAGTTATCACATTGTTGTTAACAGGGTGTGCAGGAGTAGAAACAAAAAAATCTCCATCAAATTCGAAATTAACCATTGAGTCTTACAACATGAGTGAAAAAGAAACCTTATTAATTAGTAAAACAGGTGTAGAGCAAATTGAATTTTTTAAGTTGAATGGCACTTTGAAAGAAGATGATGATTTGCAATTTTCAGTGGAAGTGTTTGAAAACGGTAAGTTTAAAGAGGAGTTACTAAAGACTTGGGATGAACTCGAAACAAAATATAATGACAGCCTTATTTCTTTTGGAATAATTGACAATAGAGACGAAGATCATTCTTTAAAACTTTTAAATGGTATACCTTCTGGGCTTGCTACAACGTTTTATTCAAATAACATGACAACATCTTCTTTCGGTTTGCTAATCGACGAAAAAATGACTTTAGAAAAAAATAAACCTATTTATTTAACAGCATGGCTAGGCACTACTAAAAACGAACTGCGTTCTGGAGGTGGCACAACTGGGGAACTGCCCTTAGGTATTGAAGAAGCTGAACTAGCATTTATATACAAAGTTTTATGGACCGACAAAGAAAAGAAATAATTTTTACCTAAGTTATTCAACAATCAGGCGCTACTCTTGAATAACATAGTGGAAAATAATCAAACTTATTTTAAAAACCTCATATTTATTTAAAAGGGCAACTCCATTTGCAGCGCTTTTCTTAAATGTGAGAAGTGTCTTTCTTCATAAATAGGGCCATATAAAATCAGTTTAATAGAAGAACGCTATTTGACTAACACTGTTAAAATAAGATTTATTACAAAATTGGAGGTGTTTACTTGCATACAAATTACGTTCTATATAATATTGTTCCTTTAGGATTTTTAGTTTTGTTGTTATATATTTTTATCGATGTATTGCTTGATTACTTTAGAAAAGAAAGCAAGCGTAATCAAAGACGAGTTATCCTATACAGCTTTATCTTTTATTTAATATGCTTAATTCAAATTAAAGTGGGGGGATTAACACTTATACCTCAAAATCCAGCAGACAATAGTAGACGTTTTATTACAGCTAATGACTGGTTTGGAATTTTTGATGCGATCCACTTCAATATTTCTTTATGGAGCTATTCAGCTATAATTTATCATTTTTTATTATTACTCCCTTTAGGTATATTTTTATTCGTTCTTTTCAATTTAAAAAATGTAAAGAAAGCCGTTTTTATAGTGATATTGTGTTGTTTAAGTATTGAATTTTTACGTCTCCTATTGGGGTCGTTTAGTCTAACTACAAAAAACCTTGGTCCTGTAGATGCTATCTACTTGTTATTTAATATGCTAGGTGGAGTATTTGGATTATTAATAGTGAAATTTTCTCTAAAAAATATCTCCATCTATAAATATACACGTGAAGCTAAAATATAAAATTTATAATGGCAGTTTTAATAGAATCATAATCTTCTTCAATCGGGCGCGTTTATTTTCGAACGCGTCTTTTTCTTTTAAAGGGCCATATTGTATACAGGCTAAATACAGTTAGTGTTTATAATTGAAACCTTTCCCACAATTTACCGTTAAGTATTGTTAAGCAACAATAAAAAAATAGAAAGAGGGATTCGATATGATTGGCTGGCTTAATATTGGCAGTCTCTTACTTGGACTAATCGCTTGGATACTGCCAATTATTTATCTCATGGGAAATAAAAAACATGAACATAATAATTGGGGCATCCTTTCCGTTAGCAGCATCAGTGCCTGTGCTATTTCAATTAGTTTTCAGATTTTCTATAATTATCATTTAGTAAAAATTGAGGATTGGACGGCACTAATGGACACCACACGTGCAGTAGTGATCGCCACAGCCGTCCTTCTCATCTTTACATTGCTATTAAATGGACTTACTTTTATTGTATCTCGACAGAGCAAAAAGTAGGATAGTAGTTTCCTGTTCCTGATTGAAATATATTTTAGGTTTTAAGAGGGTGTAAGAAGCGAACGGCGACTTTCGGGTCTTTTAATATTTAACAATCGGGCGCTTTATTTAGCGAAAATCTACTCTTTATCGTGAGATTGCTAAAAGAACCAACCACGCTATAGTAAAATATCAAAGGAAATGTAAGCGGGTAAGGAAGAAATTTTGGGAATTATATTGACAAAATAATTTTTTTCTGTAAAATGAGAAACAATTCAAAAATATTTGTATAGAACAAAGGCTATGAAAAGAAATAGTATCGATTATTTTTACGAACAGAAAGTTACCGGTTGATGAGAGGTGCATGTAAAACGATTGAGAATTCATCTTGGAGCTGTGTACCGAAAAGATCATGCTAAGTAGGCTACAACGGTAAGCATCCGTAATCATGTGCGAGAGTATCGTCAAATGACCGTACTTCTTAAGGTAAGTAATGTGAATTGCTTATAAATTAAAGGTGGTAACACGAGTTGAATCGTCCTTTTGGTTAATCCAAAAGGGCGTTTTTTTTATTCCTTTTTTGAGCAAATTATTTGAAAATCTAAACGTAGTAGGAGTTAGACATTATGAAAGACAATCATCAAGATTCACAGCTAAAGCGCGGATTAAGTACGCGTCACATGCAATTAATTGCACTTGGCGGATCCATTGGGGTCGGTTTATTTTATGGCTCTAGTTCAACCATTCAAATGGCTGGGCCATCTATTTTACTAGGTTATTTAATTGGCGGATTAGTTATTTTCACCATTATGCGTGCATTAGGTGAAATGGCAGTAGAGGAACCTGTGTCAGGCTCGTTCAGTACGTACGCGAATAAATATTTAGGACGTTTTGCTGGGTTCTTATCTGGTTGGACGTATTGGTTCATGTGGATTGTCGTGGGCATGGCAGAATTAACAGTTGTCGGTGTATACATTAACTACTGGTTCCCCGATATTCCACAATGGGTAACTGCCCTTGTCGTACTTATCATGATGATGCTTGTAAACTTAGCAAATGTAAAAGCTTACGGGGAATTCGAATTCTGGTTTGCGATGATTAAAGTGGTTGCGATTATCGGTATGATCGTTCTCGGATTAGGCATTATTTTCTTCGGTATTGGCAACCACGGTGAAGCAATGGGCTTCGATAATTTATGGGCACACGGTGGCTTCATGCCAAATGGTTTCCATGGTATTTTAATGTCACTAGTATTAGTTATGTTCTCATTCGGTGGGGTTGAATTAGTTGGTATTTCTGCAGGGGAAGCAAAGAATCCTAGCAAGTCCATTCCTTCAGCTATTAACAACATCGTTTGGCGTATTTTAATCTTCTACATTGGTGCATTAGGCGTTATGATGGTGATTTATCCTTGGAACGAAGTTGGTTCAGAAGGTAGCCCGTTCGTTCAAATTTTCGATTACGTCGGCATCCCTGCTGCGGCTCACATTATTAACTTTGTTGTCATTACAGCAGCAATGTCTGCATTTAATAGTGGTTTATACGGTTCAGGACGTATGCTACACAACTTATCGGTTCAAAAAGATGGTCCAAAATATTTTAAAACAGTAAGCAAAAACGGTAGTCCGCGTAGAGGGATTTTATTTTCTTCAGCGGTGTTATTAATGGCAGTTGTCTTAAACTATATAGTACCTGAAAAAGTGTTCATCTATATTTCTGCTGTTGCGACGGTTGCAGTCATTACAAGCTGGATGATTATTTTATTAGCCCAATTGAAATTTAGAAAGGCAAAAACGAAAGAGGAAGTAGCCCAACTGAAATTCAAAATTCCGCTTTATCCACTTTCTACGTATATGGCCATTGCATTCTTATTAATGGTGATTGTGTTAATGGCGTTTATTCCAGATATGCGTGTTGCCCTATATGTCGCACCCGTTTGGTTTTTCATCTTATTTATTGGATACAAAGTAATAAAAGTTAAAAAGTAGTCATTTAACCGATACTTCTTCAGCTATCTGTTAAAAAATCCTTTTGGTTAATTCGATTGGTTACACCTATCTCAAGATTAATAATTTTTCTACATTAGCAAATGGTAATACTGTTCCCAAATGAAGTTTAGTTATGTCATTAAAGGATTCTATTTCCATTCAATTTGCGGCACAAGGATTAGAACTCAGTTTACATTGATGAAAATTTTCTGTATAATTTTTGTAAATTATGGGAATTTCATTTGGGGTATTTTTGGACATATGTGGAAGTGGTTGTCTTAGGAGAGGGGATAAAAAATGATTGAATTACGAAAAATAACTGGAGATAATATAGAGGAAGTAATAGCACTTGAAGTTGGAGAAAACCAGAAAGACTTTATCGAAACGACGAACCTTAGAAGCTTTGCAGACGCTCATGCGTTGAACGCTGATGGTATACCAGCGACTCCCTTGGCCATTTATGTCGATGAAGTTGCAGTGGGATTTTTGATGTATATTTATGATACGTTGGATCATGAATCATTTGAAAATGAAGTCTTTTACGGGAAAAAGAGCTATTTTATTTGGCATATTATGATCGATAAGCGTTACCAAGGGAAAGGATACGGCAAACTTTCTTTTGAAAAAATGTTGATGGATATTGAAACGATGCCAAATGGAGAAGCAGAATATATAACCCTCTTTTATCGAACAAGTAATGTCATAGCAAAAACATTATACGCTTCATTTGGTTTCGTAGATACAGGAATCATTCAGGACAATTCGATGTTGGCAATTAAAAAGATAGGCAAATAACAGAATCCTTAGTAGAATAGGATTTCTCTGAAAGAAATGTAAGCTATCAACGTCTCAGCCTACAAATATCCACAAGTAAAAACCGATTTTGTTAACGCTGTCTTAGTAAAAATATAATATTTATACCGCATTCAGGCACTTTCTGTAAAAAGGAAAGTGTCTTTTTTCTTGAAGTTGAAGGTCTCTAATAGTGAGCATACGTCTAACAAGATGTATCCTTAATTGTTTGGCTATAAAAACGTAAAAATTGGATAATTTATGATATAGTTTACATATCATCTGTAACTCGTTAATTAACTTATTGAGACGGGAGATCGCTGTTATGGAACAAAAAATACTAGAATTGCTCAATAACATATATCCAGTGGATTTTATTAAGGTGGAAGCAGTAACAAATGAAATGTTTCGGTGTTCCGCAAAACAAGGTGAATACTTTGCAAGAATGACAAACTACAAAGGTTATGATGAGCAATTAGAAGAGGTTACCTATACAAACTACCTACATAAAGAAGGGCTAGGTGTATCACCTGCAATCGTTTCAATCAATGGTAAAGAGGTAGAAAAGATAGCCTTGAATCACAAGGAAGTATTAACGGTTCTTTATGAATCTGCTGCAGGTAAACACTTACCAAGAAACCAATGGCAGGCAAATGTTTTAAAAGAGTTAGGCAGGCAAATTGGTAAATTACATCGCCTCTCTAGAAAATTTGAAGAAATACATCCGACTAGATATATCAAGGATTGGTATCAAAATGAGGAATATGCTTTCTTGAAATATATTCCTGAGGAAGAGACTACGATTAGAGCTGTTGCACAAGAAATTTTAACAAAGATTAAAAGCATGCCAAAAAACAAGTCCAATTATGGATTGTTACACGGTGACTTGTGGTTAGAGAATATATTGGTAGATCGTGATGTAAAACTGTCAATGGTTGATTTTCAAGATTGTGAGAAGAATTTTTATATATTTGATCTAGCTGTTCCCATATATAGTGCGATGGAGTATTCATTTGTCGGTAGTGGGAACATCATTGAATATGGCAGAGGTATTACAAAAGCAATCATCGAGGGATACCAAGAGGAAAACGATCTCCCGAAGGAAATGTTAGAAAAGCTGCCCTTATTTATAAAACTAAAAGAAGTTTTTGAGTACAGCTTAATGCATATGTACTGGAATAAAGAAAGGTTAACGGAAGAACAGATAAGGATAATGAACCATTTTAGAATGAGAATCGAAAAAGATCATTCTTTCCTAGACACAAACGGTTTGTTTTTTGACTAACCTTATATTACGATCGGGCGCAATTCTTAAAAAGATACGTGCTCCTTTTCATTTAAGGGTCAGATTGTTGAGTAAAGCAATACATATTACATTTGCGTTTTTATCTTAACATGAGTTTTCTTTATTGAGGAATCGCTTTATTAGAGTAGCGCAGTTTAGTTCATGATTTACGTTACATTATAGAAAAGTCAAACAAATCGAGGAGACAATAATGGATGAGATTTTATTAAGAAGAATGTCTAAAGATGAATTTGAGAGTTACTTCCAAAATAAGATTGAAAGATATTCGGATGTATTATCTGAAAATATACATGAACAGGGAGATGACCCTTCTACCAAAGCACTTAAACAATTAAAAGGTTTACTCCCTAATGGAATTAAAACGCCTAATCATCACCTTTTTAATATCCAAAGAGGAGATAAGGTAATAGGCTTTGTTTGGTTGAAAATGGAGGAAGAGAAAAAAAGTGCTTTTCTCTATGAAATCTATATTTTTGAAAATTTCAGAGGTAAAGGCTTTGGAACAGAAACTATGAATTGTATAGAGAATTTCTTAATCCAAAAAGAAATCTATTATTTTAAACTTCATGTTTTCGGTAGTAATACAGGAGCACGTAAACTGTATGAAGAGCTTGGATTTGAAATTGCTGGAATTAATATGCTGAAGCCATTATCTAAAAAGTAATGATAGCATGTTCAACTAACAGGGAGCTTTAGTGAAAGAAAAAGTAGACTTCAATTGAGAATCGGCTTTTTTATATTAGGAAATTATAACAATTCTATTAACTTAAGTAACAGTCCTTATTCAGCAATCGGGTCCTATTGTTGAATAAGGTTCTTTTGGAAAAGCTTTTCAAATAAAGCTTTTGGCACTTTAAGTTTCAGTATTTTAATACGTGATTATGTATTATTTTCATAGGGTATTTTATATACTAAAACGCACTTGAATTAACACAAGGGTTATTGTTATCTTTGTAGCATCTAATTACTATAATAAATTGCGGTGAAATTCAATGTTATAAAGGGAGTGTAAAGATGGACCTATTAATTTGGCTAACTATTGGTTTCATAATAATTGGATTTGTTGTGCTCACTTCTATGAAAAAAGGTATGGAAAGTAAGGTCGCTTTTATAAAAGCAAATATGGAAGAAGAGGAAAATTCATCAAAAGCTAAATCTGTAGTTTTATGGATATGGAGTACCACTGCTTGGGGGATAGCGAGTATGTTTCTTGTTGTTTGGTGTTTTCATCATTACTTGGGATAACTGTTGGCTTCAACTGTGCTTAAAAAAACAGGTACTTTTATATGAATAGTCTGAAGTATTACTATACTGTCTATTCTTGAATAATAAATACTATATACATTATAAATTCAATTAACGTTTCCAAATGAAAGTTTGGAAACACACTTAAGGACGCATTTCCCTAATAAGGAATGCGTCTATTTGCATTCAAGGGCCATTTAATTAAATGAGTAAATTGTTGGAATTTGGAACTTTTACCATTCTATATTTAATGTCTATAAATAGACTTTGGAGTGGGGCATCTTTTATAGATTAATAATATGTAAAGTGGATGAGAGAACATATACTACCGTATTTTTTTAATCACCATGTGATTACTATAAGGTGTTCGCATCCGTTTTTTAGGGTCAAACTACCGCAAAAAGTCATGACGTCCGTTTGGTTCATGCGTGTTTTTATTGTTTTTCCTTTATACGGAAGTGACGAGTTTGTATAAAGCCAGTCGTAGAGAATGTGTATTGATTATGTAAACCAATTTGGGGTACTATCTACTCAGGCTAAACGATAATGATTATCATTATAAATAATCGAATTGTTTTGCTACTATACATAAATTATGGGAGTGAATTTAATCATGGCAAGATTGATGCTTATGAAAACAGGATGGATATCGCTTATAACTGCAGGAATGATTACGATGTCAGGTTGCGCCTCGACAGGCAATCAAGCTGTGGGGACGACCGATCAGCCTGCAAACGCAACGGCAGTTTCAAGCGAAGGCACGCCTCAAACCGAAACACGTGTCGTAACAGATGGCTTCGGAGAGGTAGAGATTCCGAAAAATCCGAAGCGAGTCTCAGCTCTTTATCGGGAGGATTATTTGGTTGCACTTGGGGTAACGCCCATTGTGCAATACTATAACCCGATGTGGGGCAAACAGGATTATTTGAAACTGGATGTGCCATTGTTTGACGTGACTGGGAACATCGAAGCTTTGCTTGTATCCGAGCCAGACTTGATTATCGGCGCTGGAGAGGTAGATGCTGAACAATACGAGCTCTATTCTAAGGTTGCACCGACGTTCCGATTGCCGGATGATGTACTTGTGGATACGCGCAAAACTTTGACCTTAATCGCCGATTTGCTTGGACTAAGCGATAAGGCGAAGCAGGTTCTTGCTGATTACGATGCACGTATTGCGGATGTGAAAACGAAGCTGAACGCGGCGATTGGCGATGAGAAGATTGTTGTTCTGCGAATGAACGTCGTAGACAAATCGATTAATATTTTCGGCATTCATAACACGTTTGTTGGACAAATTTTGTATGAGGATCTTGGACTGAAGGCTCCGGGGTTCGCCGAGGCAATGACGGAGGGCAATATCGTCTTGTCGAAGGAGGTCATTCCTGAACTTGACGCGGACCATATAATTTTACTTCCATCCAATGGGACGTGGGAGGAAGAGAGCAACGCGAAAGCTCTAGAGGAGATGAAGGCAGATCGGTTATGGCAGACCGTTCCTGCATTTAAGAACGGCCATGTATATCCAGTTGAGAGATCCTATTGGCAGACGGGAGCCATTACGGCTAACGAGTTGAAGCTGGACGATTTACTTCGATTACTGGCTCCTTAATACGAAATAGGGTGATTACGTTCCTTTGCATGACTTATCGCCATAGTTGGAAATTTAACTGACCCCTTTATAAAGGATAATCTTAATAAAGGCTAGACACTTTTTTGAAGCTGCCGTCTGTATTTTGCGGCAGCTTTTTCAACTTCCATTGACAATTTTTCCCGCTAAGCTTAATTCACCTTCTGACGAACGTCTTGCATTTGTTTTTCGAATAGCTTGTAAACTTTCAACTCCAGTTATACGAAAAGTGGTACGCCAACGTTTCCTCTGACTACACTTTAAACCAATTAATTGACATCTAAACCTGCTGCTTTAAAAATTTCTCTAGGTAATTTACCATTTTCAGTTTTCGCAATAAAATGACGGTTACATTCTTATATATGTAATCACTAGCCTGTAGATTGGAATTGTATTATTCCTGTACTTTTTTAGTAAAGTATTTATTGGACATTTCTACATTAACTTCTTTTTTCTGAATTTAAAAAAGTACAGTTTAAGGTTGATGGGCGGCTCTTTTTGATTTACACTATATTCATTGAGAATGAATATCAATTAAAGGGCGGTTGTTAGTAACAATGGATATTGAACAGTGCAAACAAGCCGAGATAGCCCCATTAGTCCAATATGTGTTGCGATCCATCCGCTTCATCGTTGTGGGCGATCAAGCTGAAATGAATGATTCGGAGGGCAGCAATAGTAACGATAAGGAAAGTTATGAACTCCTCTTTATTATGAGTGGCACGGGACAAGGAAAATGTTATTTACAGGGGCCTGGCAGATATTTCACTATTGATCAAAAGATTTCGAACTGCAGTTACTACCAGGTGCGCTTCGAAACGAGAGGCTATGATGCCGCTTCGGGTTTACTGCCTGATAAGCAAGAGCTAGCCTGCTCACCCTTCGCAAAGACAATGGAACTCCTTAATGAGTTATATGGACTCCGCAGAGCGAGCGACGAGCTCGAGCTGTTCCAACGATTTGTAAAATTCCAAGAGTTGCTACTCTTTCTATTCCACCAAAATGCACCAGCAATTGAAGAGAAGGGAACGGATACCGAGTATCATGGGATAGAGCTCAGTATACGGCACATTCATCAATATTACCGTGAGCTTCTGACCGTGGAAGAGTTGGCCTCCCTCGCAGGTATTGATCGTTGGAAGTATACCCGTTTGTTCAAAAAAGCTACTGGTCAAGTACCGCTCCAGTACTTGAATGAAGTACGGATTAATCAAGCCAAGAAGTGGCTGGCCAGTGCCGATGACAAGTTGCTCGATATTGCGCTAAATGCAGGTTTCAACAATGAATATTATTTCAGCCGCCGTTTCAAGCAGACGGTAGGCATATCGCCCGGACAATACCGTCTCAGTCGTAAGGGCAAGCTTAGAGTAGTAGCGCCATATTTGGAGGATTTCATCGTCGCGCTGGAAATGGAACCTATCGCCCAATATCGGCATGAGAAATGGGGAAAACAAGATTATCTAGGCTTAAACGATATTCCGACATTTGAGGAGAACAGCGACAATCTTGAAGAGCTTTCCTATTATAAACCTGATTTGATATTGCTTGTGGATCGTTACGAACAACAGCAATATGCGCAATGCCGACGCATATCCAACACGTGCATCCTGCGTGAGCAGACCAATAATTGGCGTACACTGCTACGTACCGTCGCTGATTATTTCGGGCGGGCGGAGTTGGCCGATGAAGCTATCGCAAATTATGATTTCAAAGCAAGGAGTGCGAGTCAAACGCTGAGTCATCTTATGAAAGGGCAGAGTGTTGCTTTTTTGCGTATTTCGGCGGACCAAATCATCCAATATACGGAAGGAGGGCAAGCCTTTGTTTCAACAGTTCTTTATGGCGATGTTGGTTTGCGCTCCCACTCCGCAGTAGGTGTAGCTTCAAAAGCGAACAGGCCGGGTATGTTCACTCTCACTGTAGAAGACCTGCGTATGCTAACCGCAGATCACCTGTTCATTACTTTCGATAAATGGCATAGCCAGGAAGAAGGGAAGGAGAGGGAACTGCTCCAGAAGCCAGAGTGGCGCGATCTGCCCGCTGTTAGAAACAACCGTGTTTACGAGGTTGATTTTCTAACATGGATGAATAATGGAATTATTTCCAACAGCAAAAAAATCGATGATATACTGCGATCGTTAGCTTGATTTAATTTTGCTTGCGGGTCTCAACTATTACTGTTAAGGGTTTGAGGATACTAAGGTGGAGATGATGATAAACTTATTTAACAATGCCGAGCTTTTGATTAAATATTATGATTACAAAAGGAGTGTTTCTTTCAGAGGAAGGAATGCTTCTTTTTATTTAAAACCTCTGCTTTAGTTTTAGGAACGAAAATTAATTTCTTCTTTATAACACTATTGACCAATAAAAAGTACTCTATTTGCATGCTATAAAACAACACAAAAGGATCGCGAATAAACCAATAGCACCAAAAAAGACTGCTAGTAGTAATAGTATGAACGCAGAAAAATAAAGATTATTCTTTTTTTGTACGCTATAAACGCAATCATATTCGCAATAATGATAAACAAGACCATAAGTATTATGAAAAAACTACCCATTTTTACGCCCTCTTTTAACTTGGACAGCTAGATTTTTTAAATTTACATCTATTTACTTTTTCTCTCTGTACTTTATACGCTTCAAATGAGTAAATGTTCCATTATAAAACAATTCGCCTATCTAAATAGGATGGACATGGCGAAAGACGACGCAGTGTTACAAAGGCGTATCAAGATTCACGCTATGCTAAGCACAAGTGAAAAATTATTAAAGCCTAGGCACTCCATTAATGTTGAGCCCAGGCTATTTGTGTATTTTCTTAAATAGTTGACCATTCTATTATGGATAGGAGTGAAACAATGAACGATATCAGCTACTTACAAATAGCTAGTGAAACAATTATAACTTTTTTTGTCCTTCTAGCTCTTACACGTCTTTTAGGAAAAAAACAATTAAGTCATTTAACTTTTTTTAACTATGTAACAGGAATAACAATAGGGTCCATGGCCGCAAATATGGTTGTTCTTAGTACAAAAGATTACACAAAGGATCTACTTAGCCTAGTAATTTGGTGTTTACTTACTATAATAATTAGTTATATAAGTCTTAAGTCAGGGAAAATTAGAGTAATCCTTGATGGTCAACCTACAATTATTATAAAACATGGCGAGATAGACAGAAAAGCATTAAAAAGAACAGGTGTTAATATCGATGATCTAACGATGTTGATCAGGCAAAATCAAATCTTTTCAATAACAGAAATTGATTTCGCCATTCTAGAACCGGATGGTAGACTTAGTATTCTCAAAAAGCCAGAATATCAAGGGACACAAAAAAGTGACTTAAACATATATCCTTCGCCACCGACTTATTTACCGATTGAAATAATTACGGATGGAAAATTATTACCTAAAAATTTGTTGGAAGTTGGTAAAAGTAGAGATTGGTTAAAAAATGAATTAAGCAGGGCCAATATAAAAGAGATAGAAGAAGTGTTTTATGCTGAGATTCAATCTGATGGAAGCTTATTTATACAAAAATTCTAAACAAAAGTAACCAGGCACTCAATGGAGTACCTGGTCATTTTTTTGAAGCTCAGGCAGCAGCCAGTAAAAAATTAATCGAAGACTAGCTATATTTATTGACCTTCCCCCTACAGGAAACATTATATTTAAAGTAATTTATGAAAGGAGGTGATGATTATGCTTTCAATTGGTGAATTCTCGAAAATATCACATCTTACGTTGAAGACACTTCGATACTATGATGAAATTGAGCTTTTAAAGCCAGCTTCCATAGACAGTCAAAATAACTATCGCTACTATCATCTTTCCCAATTAAAAACGGCTTTATTGATTACGCGATTAAAAAACTATTTATTTTCGCTTGAAGAAATCAAAGTTATTTTAGCAAATTTGGAAGATACGGACTTTTTAAACGCTAAAATGCAAACCAAGCAAGAAAAATTAACAAAACATATAACTGATTATTGTTCGCTATTAAAAAAATTAGAGCTTGATATTCAATGCTTAAATAAAGCGGAACATATCATGGGGTACTTAGATAAAATAGAGATTAAACTGATGAATCACTTGACCTTTCATCTATTATCTCAACGAAAACAAATGAATACCGCTGATTTTCTATTACACTTTAATGAATTATTGAGTAGAGCTTTGTTTGCAAATTTAGCACCTATTGCGAAACCACTTGCCATTTTTCATAGCGCAGAATATGTACCAGAAAAATATGATGTAGAAATAGCAATTCCCTTGGCAGAGGCCACAAATGAAACAAAAGTGTTTAACCCCGGTCTTTGCGCAATGGCGACGCTTACTGGTTCTTATGATGAATTACCGTCTATTCATACAAAGCTACATATGTGGATTAAAGAGAATCACTATAATCTGAATGGGGCGCCGTTTGAAGTTTATCAAACGAATCCATATCGTACATCGGAGGAGAATAATATTGTAGAAGTATATTTTCCTATCCAATAAATAGTTGAAGGAGTGTACTACAATGTATGGCATTAACCGGCCAACGATAAAAGAAAAAATCTTGATTGTAGTTGCTGAAATGATCTATCTAGTCATTGCATATTATTTACTTTTCATTACTTATGACAACTCAGGCATTGCACTAGGGCTTTTTATTGCTTTGATTATTACAGCTTTACGATTAACGGCTATGATGTTTATATGGTTGACTAGAGGAATAGCATGGCAAGAAGCTATCATGAACAGTATTGCTTTTGGGATCTATTATTTAGGCTTCCCAATCTTAATGATTACTAGTAATCAAGATCCAAATGGAGTAGTACTTATTTTAGGTTGGGTATTATTTGTAGGAGGAAGTATGCTAAACACCGTTTCAGAGTTGTTAAGAAAGCCTTTTAAAGACAATCCTGCTAATCAAGGAAAGCTATATACGGGAGGATTATTTAAATATGCAATTCATATTAATTATCTAGGGGATTGCCTCTGGGTATTAGGTTTAGCGCTCATCTCTAACAATATTTATAGTTTACTTATACCACTTGGTCTCATTTTAGTATTTATATTTGGATATATTCCTAAATCCGATGATTATCTACAGAGCAAGTATGGAGAACAATTTACAGTATATAAACTGAAAACAAAAAAGTTAATTCCGTTTATTTGGTAAATCCGAAGCATGCGTTTCAAACAGAGCAAAATCACCCTTTAGCATGGGACAATATTAATATGTACCATTAACGGGTTTTGCTTGTTGCATCTCAAGTTTGGATTTGCTAGTTCTGTCTTACAAAAATAAAAAAGCTGCGGCTTTCAATAAACGCCACAGCCTATAAAAAGTGCGTGCGAGGCACCAATATTAATGTATGTAATGTAATGTTACTTATTACTTTTTAATCATTTCAACTAGGACGTGATGTTCTAAAATTGGCCATCCATTGTAAATTAACAGGACCACCTTCTAATTTAGAAAGTGATCAAGATGAAAGAAAAGATTAGGAGAGCCTAGTATCTGGGAATAGGATGTTTTAAGTGTTATTTTATGTATCAAAAGTTTTGTGATAGAAGCGTTCAACTCACATAGATGTTCTAGAAATAAGAGCTGCAGCGGTACACACGCTACAGCTCGTTGGTTTTATTAACAGTCTTCTTCTCTTTTTAAGAAAGTTGCGCCGACAATAATCAAAAGAATAAATAGAACAACAATTAGGGCAAATGTTGAGCCATTATTAGATCCGCCGCCATAATAGCCACCATTTTCTATGCCACCTACATTTCCACAGTATCCCATATTATATCCCTCCTTTCTACAATACATAGTATGTTAGCTGTAGACAAGGATTGGGGTGTTAACCTACCAATTATAGGGCTAAATAAAGTATATTTTTGTTAGACGAGACAATAAAAAAAGCCATTTGGGATAGGAGCGATCATTAGATATATAATGAGGGTATGTGTGATCAGGTTAGCTTTACCTTACTATTAATAAATGTGATAACTAATCATGAAAATAGGTAAAGCATTTCAGAAACTGCCGGAGCAAATTTGAAGAAGATATATACTGAAAAAAAGTCCCTTCAGATAGTTTGAAGGGACTTTCCTATGTAACTGTATAAATCTAAATCCAGAATGATTATTTGTATTTTTTGGCTAGAGATTCGCTGCCAATTGCTCCAATGATCGTCATAAAAAACGGGCCAATCTGAAATAACAGAGAATCCTGTAAGAACACAATGTTTAAATCAAATAACTTATTACCTATTACAATGAATATCTTAGCTAGTATGATTAAGAATCCAATGATTAGAAGAATATCAAAAAACAATTTCCAGCGTGGATAGACTAATTTTTGGCTATCTTTTATGAGTTGCTCTTTCAAAGAATGATCCTCCTTTACTAATTCATCAAGCGTAATTTCAAATAGGTCACTTAACTTAATTAACATGTCAAGACTAGGGTAACTTTCTCCACGTTCCCATTTTGAAATAGCTTGTCTACTAATAGTAAGTTTTTCTCCAAGCTGTTGTTGTGACATATTATGCTTTTGACGTTCTTCTTTTATTTTTGAAGAAAAATACATATGATCAACTCCTATCCACAGTATATTTAATTGCACTAAAAAACGAAAGAACCACATCGTTGCAAGGGTGTAAACTATTAGTTTCCCCTTGGAAATAGCCTTTATTATTGTTTATAGTCCTTCATTTACCTGTTAATTATAAAAAATAGGAATTTAAGGGCTTTCGGTCAGTGTCTTTTATGGGGGTTTTATTAAATAATAATAATTCTTTTGTTATATTGCTATAAGCAGGATTCCTGTAATAATTGAAAGGAAATCTAGCGTTAGCCGAATAACAATCTTCCACAATTGGGCGTAAAGGGCCATTTTGTGGCAAAATAAATTAAAAGCAAAGGGTGGGTATTTTGAAGATAATTGAGACGGAACGATTATACCTTAGAGAGTTAAAAATGGACGATCAGAACGAATTATCGAAAGTGCTTTCCGACCCAGAGTCTATGCAATATTACCCGCATCCCCTTAACCAAGAAGAGGTTAAAAATTGGATCAAATGGAATGAGAAAAATTATAAGCAATATAATCACGGACTATGGGCGGTTGTTTTAAAAGAAGGGGATACATTTATCGGTGATTGTGGCATAACAATGCAGAACATCGACGGTGTAAGGTTGCCTGAAATCGGGTTTCACATTATTAAAGCGTATTGGAATAAGGGGTATGCCACAGAAGCGGCATCTGCTTGTAAGGAATATGCGTTTAATGTTTTGGGCTATTCTGAAATATTTTCATATACGACCTTGAAAAATATTCCATCACAAAAAGTTGCGGAAAAAATTGGGATGGAAAATTATAAGTTTTTTGAGAAGAATGGTGAACAACAAATCGTTCAAGTTGCATACAAATAGCTTATGAATATTTAGTAACTCGTTAGCTATTATTCCAGAAAAGGACGCGTTTATTTAGAAACGTGTCTTTTTCTTTTAAAGAGCCAGATTATTGAATAGCATTCTTTTTGGGAAATTGGATATTTATGCTAAAATTTTGTGGAAGTAATGTTTCAAAGGGGGATATAATGAAGAAGTATATAAAAGGTTTAGTGCCTTGGATGTATTTGATGTTGTCTTTCATTGTACTATCTGGCTGTAATGCTCAAAAAGGTGGTAATCATTATTATTTATTATTGATGGGTGAAAGTGAAAGCTGGAATCTAACAGGTTATGAAATTGTTATAACACCAGAAGACGTTAAAGCCGGATTTGGGAATTTAAAGATGAAAAACGTCAATGAGTATATGACCGATTTCTTCCACTTTGAAGCGCATGTGGTTATAGATAATGATGATTCAGTGGTTCATACTAATTCAGCTACTGGTGAGATGAACATAGCAGAATATACAACAGGTGCTATTGAAGGCCCATATATCAATAAAAACGGTGACTTTGTTACACTTGAAGATATAAATGAGATTTATGTGGTCGTTGAATGGTGGGATATTAGTAAGAACGAAAGTATGAAAGAAAGAATAGATTTATTGAACAAATCTAAAAAAGAACAGTCCTTCTTGAACTAACTAAGGTTATAGTTGAATAACGATCTTCTCGGACGCTTTTCTGAAATAGGAAAGCGTCTTTTTTCATGAAAAGGGGCATTATTTATGGGTAGATATACTATATGTAAGTATAAATGCTGTTGCATCAACTGTTTGTGCTACTTGTATAAATAATAGACCTCGCCAAAAGGTACGAACGTTGATTACACAACCTTCGTGCTTTTTTTGTGTATTCATAAATTTTTATTTGAAAACGTTGAACAATTTTTTAGAAAACGAGCGTCTAAGTAGTAGGATGGAAACGAGGTGAGTGTTGTTGGAACAAATCGTAGAACAATACGGTGAATATTTATATCATCTTAACTATTTATATATGAAGGATTTTCAGCTTGCAGAGGAAGTTACACAGGACGTCCTAATGAAGTATTTACTACATAAAGACGATTTCAGAAAAGATGCTTCATTGAAAACGTATTTAACGCGTATCGCTATTAATTGCTGTCACGATGAACTACGAAAACAAAAGAGAAAATCATTTATTTCAAAACTTTTACCACTAGGCAAAACTGAACCATCAGTGGAACAAACGTATATAGCAACTGAAGAATATACAGCTTTAAAGGAAATTGTCTTCGCATTACCACTTCATTATAGGGAAGTCATTGTCCTGTTTTATTATGAAGAATTTGATGTTTCTGAAATTGCTAGTTTATTAAATGTCTCACAAAACACCGTTCGTACAAGGATTCGTCGAGCGAGAGAATTGTTGAAAAAAAATCAGGAACTGGAGGCACTATTTTATGAAGGATTTTAAAGCCAAGCTAAAAGAAGAATTGCGACAAGATGCCCCATTTACAAATGATATAAAGCAACGCATATTGCAACCGAAACCAATAAAAAGAAAGTTGAACTGGCAGGTCGTCTCGGTATCTATTGCAGCTTGTTTCATTATTGGGTTCATGCTATTCGTTGAATTTTCTCAAAAGAATAACCTACAAACTGCAAGTCAGCAAAATGAGCTATTACCGATTGTCGATGATGTTTCCTCTTTAGATATAATTGAGCCGAAATACGCCCATCTACTTGGGGAACAATGGATGCTGCATTTTTTGCCAATGATTATCGATAAGGAAGCCCCCATTACGTATGGAGATTATATTGCCTTTTATGGAACGGATGGGCTTGTCGTTTCAACTGTATTAGGATTAGGTAATGATCATGTAACAATGAAGCAAGGGCAAATTTTAGTAGAGGAAACCCCATTAAAAGTTCATGGATTAAATGCGCAAATAAAAAAAGAGGATATCAAAGACCCATTGAAGAATCCTTACTTTTTTCATAATTTTGGAACAAGGCCAGCGCCATTCAATGACAAATCGATTTCTGCGAAAGAAAAAGAAATGGTCGTTTATGACAGTGACGAAGGCCACACGATTATGAAAATTAGTGAGGGGCAATTAGTAGGTAAGGTCGTAGGATTCCAAAATTTTGAGCTAACATTTGAATTGACTGAACAGGAGCAGCAAGTTTTTAATGCCTTTAAAACGGATTATAATATTGAAAAGTTAAAAAATATGACACCACAAGCGATTACTAAAATGTTTTTATTGAGTGATATTGAAAAAGATTATGAAACATATGAAGCATTGTTTACAACAAATAGGAACGATGAAACAGAAAGTGTTCGAAGATATTATGAGAAAACGAAAATCGTACGTCAGGAGTTGTTTACAAAGGAAATAAATCGCCTTATTATTGCAAACCTCTTTGCAGGGTTAGAAAATGCAGAGTTTGAGCAACAAACAGCTACAACAGGGGTTGTAAAATTTATTTCACTCGAAGGACAAACGCAGCTAAGTATGGAGAAAAATGCTCAAGGAATTTGGCAGCCAGCCTTTAGTAGAGGAATTTATTAGCTTTTATGCAAGGACATCAATTCACGCTAAAATGGGTTGATGTTCTACTGATACTGTTTGGTACGCCCTATGAAGCATAAACCTTCCCAATCCAACCCCATTCAACCCTTATATAACAATCAGACGCGTTTATTTCGAAACGCGTCTTCTTTTATTGGGTCATGTAGATTGAATAAAGAGCAGAAATATATGTGGATTTTTATGGTAAAATATTTAGTGAGGTAGGGAATGTATTTTTTTGAAGAATATTTAAGGAAAGGGGTGTTCAAAGATGAAAAAAGTGTTCTCAGGCATTTTTCTTGTATTGTTTCTCATCATGACTTCGTCACCTACATATGCAGCCGATTTTCACATAAAAGTTGACGGTGTTACGATTGCATCCGATGTGAAGCCAGAAGTTAAAAGTAATCGGACAATGGTTCCTTTACGTGTAATTAGTGAAAATTTGGGGGCAAATGTCACATGGACGGATTCTCAAATCACGCTTACTAAAAACGATCTACAGGTAATACTGAAACTTAATAGCAATAAAGTGGTAAAAAACGGTAAAACGGAACTGCTTGATGTAAAGCCGTACATGAAAAATAATCGTACTTTTGTTCCAATGCGTTTTCTTGCCGAAACATTTGGCAGCCAAGTCACATACAAAAACGGTACAGTAACGATTGAAACAAAGCCATTCTTTATTGATGGTATAAAAGTAAAAGCATTGCAATACGAATATCATATGACATTAGGCGGAGTCGTACAGCAAGTCGATGGGAATGGGTATAACGAAGCTATTTATAATACTTTTATAAAAAATAATGGAAGTAAAGTTGAAGCACCTGCTTATAATCCATGGGATTCTCATCCCATTCCAGTAGGGAACTATGATAAAAATGCGCAATATGATTTTTTAGATGAAGAGGGGAACAGTATCAAACGATTTGATATTTACTCTTCAACGGGGGACTTGGGCGGAGTTTTGGTGCATGATACTACTGAAAATTATTGGTATGTCTATAGTGATTCCTCAAGACTAGGCATACTTCAATTAATTGATAACGCCTCGTTGAACGGCTTTGTGACAGTTATAAGTAATACAGTTCCATAAGGTAAATAATAGTGTTTTGTGATAACGGGGTGTTGTACTTCAATAAGGAGTAGAATCTAGCCTCGTTTTTTACATCCATCATTAAAAGGTAGTAGAAATGAGGTTTGGAAGAATGGAAGAAAGTTTTACTTAGTTTACTTGAAATCATTGTAATCTTATCGATTGGTTTTCTTTTCACAACTTCTATTTTAAGACCTATATATGAGAATTTTGGAATTCAATTTACAGGAAACGTATGGGTAAACTGGTTTGGGCTCTCTTATATTTTATTCGTCTTATACTCGTTGATTGTTGGTTTGTTTATTTTTCGGGAAAATATTCTCTTTAAACAGCGACGTACATCAGTACTTTTTTGGCTCATTTTTATTGGTTCGAACTATGTAGTTTTTATCCCTTTTATAAAAGGTGAAAATCCATTCTGATACTTCTATATGGTTCACCAATCACAATTATTATCGAAATGAAGTATGATTAAAATCAAAAAACTGCATCCATTTAGATGCAGCCTATTTTTTTCTAATCAGTGTTTCACCAAGAGGGATTCCAACCACAACAACCAAAACCGTTAAAATTAACAGGGCTCTAAAAATAAAATAGGCAACTTGATCAAACATCGTATCTCTCCTTCTTTTTTACAATACCTACCTCATATTCCGAAAAATTAGTGTGATGCTTTTTATAATATAGTTTACGTCATTACAAGGTATGTATGCAGTTATTTTTAATATTTGTGGTCTTTACTTTAGTAAATGCATTAGAAAATTGAAGAATACAACATTGCATTAATTTCAATGATTCTATACCCGTTATACTAAAGAGTAAACCGATTAATATCTGCCGTGAAAGTAAGTGTCGAGTTGAACCCGACATTAGATGCTGAGGGTTGAAGTATCTCCTTGCCTACCTATTTCAGCCTTAGTTGAATAAGAATTTCACTTGCACATTATAACCCTTGTGATTGATACTGACATACCAAAATTCACAAGTAAATATTTCATTAACTCATATCATAAATAAGTGAGGTTCTGGTCTTTTTATGTAGAATTCGATAGTCAACGATACATACGTTAATTTAATGGAGGTTATGGTGATGAGAATAGCGAAGAAAATAGCCAAGTTAGTGGGGATTTTTCTAGCTATACTGGCTTTGTTTATAGGGATTGGATACGCTATTCTTGCGATTAATCCGTTAGGGAATAAACCAGGCAAGCCAGTTGCGGATATTGAACGCAAGGTGGAGATTTGGGGAGAAGAAGTGGCAGGGAATCATTCGGGAAGTAAGCTAGACGATATGACTATTAAGGGGAATCCTAATAGATTGCTAGCAACATTCAAATTTTCCACTGGCATTGTGGGGGAAGATTATAAAGATAATGAAGCGGCCATTGATACCTTTACCTATATCCATGAAATTGAAGGGGGCTATGAAAAATCAACCTATGAAGATGAGCCCTATCTGATTCCTTATACGGTAGCGAACAGTGACAGTGCTGTCATTATTATTCCAGGTGGTGGGTATGGCTTTAAGGAAATGGATGGTGGAACAGCGGAAGGAAAGGAAGTCGCTGTATCATTAAATAAGGCAGGTATTAACGCATTCGTTCTACACTATCGTTCCAATCCGTATGAGTGGCCTATTCCACAACTAGATGTTCAGCGAGCAGTCCGTTATCTACGTTATCATGCCAATGATTATGGTATCCATCCAGATCAAATTGGGTTGATAGGTTTTAGTGCGGGAGGCTATCAAACGGGTAGCTTTATTAACCTCATTCAGGGAGAAAATCTGTTTCCTGCTCGTTATCAGCCTGATGTCATCGATGCAGTTGATGATCAAGTAGCAGCCGCCGCGATGATTTACCCTGCATTGACGTATCGCTATAATGTGCCCATGCTCTTTGCCTCTTTTAATGATGAGGATGTCAGAAATCCAGAAAAGCGTGAAGAGCTCTTGAAGCAGACAGATTTATCTACGCATTTCCGAACAGCTCATATTCCACAATTTATTGCTTATGGGACAAAGGATTTAGCAATTGAGGTAAAAGGTCCACAGGAATATATTCAATCCGCACGAAACGCAGGTGCGGATGTGACTGTGATTGTAGCAGAAGGTCAGAATCATGGCTTTAAGCAAGAATACTATATGCGAGCGTATCTTGAATGGGTAAAGAAAATTTTCGATTCTTTATAATATGTCTTTGAAAGTGGTCAAAGATTTTAGTAAGTGCTATTTTATATTGTTTAAAGTAAAATAGTAGTAAGGCTCTTTAAAGTTGTTTAATTTCTATACATTTAAAAGGTATTTGTACTTAAAATTCATTAATAAAGTTGTTTAATTCTTATTGAACTAAAGCACCTGTTTCTTAAAGTGTAATATTTCAAAATCCTTCCTAAAAAAATATCGGACTATCTTTTTAGATTGATATATTAAAACTAAACTTTAAAATACTGTGTTACTAAATAGAGGTGTTATAGCTATAAAAATCTTCTTACCTACTTTATTACATCAATTACTAGGGGAATGGAACTACGGTATACTCAAGCCATCCGGTACGTTTTAATGTCCTTATATCTCTAAATTCTCCATCTTTTCCGACTTCAAAAAGAATATTGTTTTCTGGATAATCTTCATCTAAATAAGACACTGAATTTTGTTCGTAAGATACCACCTGTACATTTAAAAAATACTTCCCTTCACCCAACACTTTACTTTCTTTAAAATCGTTTAAAATATCACTAGCTTTCGGGATTGTATTGTTATTTTCGTAAATATTAAACTTATAATGAAAATTAATAACTGACTCCTTTTTCAAAGGATACAACGATTCATTTTCTTCGCTTGTTAGTGATGGTAATAATGAATCGGTGTCTATTTTTTCATTCTTTCTAAGGTCTTCAATTAGCCTTTCTTTTTGACCTTTTTCAATATTAAAAGCAAGATAATAATTTTTTGAAGATTCACCTGAAGGTTCATCCATTAAATGGTATTTTTCGATAATCTGATTAGACACCTTGATAAGTTCGGGATGTTGTTGTATATATGCTTCTTTAAATAGTTGTAAATAAACATCGTCACTATACTTAGGAATAAATTGATTTGTTTCTCGACTAAAGGCTAATCTGAGATTTACATGATAAGGTTTATAGATTTCTACATAACCATACTTACTTTCACCAAGCTCCCCATCATTTTTAGCACTTAGTATGTTGTAGTCCTTTATTCCGTAGTTTTCCAAATGATTTTCAACATTTTCTTCTACAAATTTTTTGGGGATTTCGCAGCCCGTTAACAAAAGGAGCAAAAAAGCAATTAGAATAGCAAGATTTTTTTTGAACAATTTAAAATACATAACCAAAACCTCTCATCAATTTTGATATTATTTCCTGTTAAATTCTCCATTTTATATAGTAACACCTTCTTGCACTAAACTGCACCGTTAGTGGAGGACGGATTTTTAAATAACTATATTATTTTTTAAATGACTTTATTGTAAATTAAACAACTTTATTATCTCTGCACATTATGGGATTAATTCAGAATATATTATTATGAAAACTTTATTGTAGTCATTTTATAATAATACTTGTATAAAACCTCCTTATATCCAATGTTTTATCAAATTAATAATACTTAAAATAAATCGGAAAATGTAAAAATTATAGAAAACTATTGTAACTGTTTATTTTTACCTATATTGTATAATGGAGGTGGGAAATTTAAAAGTATAGGAGGAAGAGAATGTTAAAAAAGTGTCTATAATTTTAATTCTGGCCCTTATAATTGGGGTAGGTGGCTATTATTATATAATTTTAGATAACAATTATATTGCTTCTAAAGAATTTTATGATTTCCCTATCCCAAAAGATGCAAAACTTGAAAGCGTAAATTTAAAAGAAAAAGGTTATACTTGAGGGAAATCTAATGGAACAGATATACCACTTAGTTATCGTTTGATAATTAAAAAAGCGGGATGGGAACAGGTGGGAATGGATGGTCATCATGTTGTCTATGAAAAGAATGACAAATTAATTAATCTTACACTTGCTCCAAATTTTTTAGGTATTTTAGAGTTGAAAATTAAGTAAGTTGATTGTCAGAGTCTAAATAAAAATCTCTTAATCAAAAGGCACCTCCATTAAGAAATGGTTTATTTCAGACCATTATAATTACGGGGAGTGCTTTTTTCAATATATGGTGATGATTGAGTTATAAAAATGATAACTCTTCTTCAAGATGGATTATTTCATTCATATCTGTAATATCTAAAACATGTTCTATAATAAATTATATAGTAGAATACTACTATGAGAGTTATAAATGATAAAATAAGCTATAGAAATTTAATTAAAGAGGTGGTTGAATTGCCTTTTAGAAATATTTTAATTGTTGATGACCATATAGAAATTATAGAATTGATGACTGATTTTCTAGAAATGGAAAATTACATAGTTTATAGTGCTAAAAATGCTGAAGATGCAGAAACTCTGTTACGTCAAATGACAATAGATTGTATTATTTTAGACATCATGCTGCCTGGAACTGATGGCTTTACACTTTGCAAGAGAATCCGAAAAGAATCCGAGGTTCCTATTTTATTTTTAAGTGCCAATCATCAAACCGATGCAGATAAAATTAGAGGTCTTATGCTTGGAGCCGATGATTATATTGTCAAAACGGCAAGCCCAAGTGAAATCGTGGCAAGGGTCAAGGCAGTTGAAAGAAGAATAGCTATACATTCTCGGAAAGCTATAGATGTGCAGAGGGTTTTATCTATCGATCAACTTGAATTAAACCTAGACACGAGGTCAGTGAGGGTAGGACAACAAACAGTAGAGCTAACGACTATTGAGTTTGATTTATTATATTATTTTATGGAAAATGTGGGGATTGTGCTAACGTATGAGCAAATTATAGATAGAATATGGAATGACCATGTAACTGGATTTCACAGTGTGCGAGTCCATGTTGCAAAATTAAGAGAGAAGCTAGCTCCTTTCGATACAATTCCCAAGATAAAAACAATAAGATCCGTTGGTTACCAGTTGCATAAGGGAATGAGAGGATAAAAGATGCCAAAGATTAGCTTTAAGGCATTTATTACGTTTAGCCTAATTATTATTGTTTTCACGCCAATCCTTTTAGCAAAAACAGTTACACGCCTAACAGACGTGTATTCATCCAAAGAGAGTCAAATATTCGATTTGGACTTGTGGGTGCAGGACAATATAGTGAATGCAGATAAGACACAGTTCAATAAGGAAGAATGGAAAAGTCAATTAAAAAAGAAAGCCGAAGCAGATAAGCTTGATTTGTTCATTATTTTTGCAGATGATGAATTGCTTTATACTGAAGGAATGAAGGAATCTGAAAATACTCAGCTTCATGAAGAGGGTCAAGCCCTTCCAGGAAATCTCGAAAGAAAATCTAATTTAAATCTAGTTCCATACAATGTTTATTCAGATGATTCGTTCATTGCAACGGTATATATTAGCTATTCTATACCTGCAGATGAACAAATTCAAAGTACGAATTACGACTTTGTCTTTTATATGGGTGCATTTTCTCTAGTATCGATACTCTATATAGTATTTCTGCAAGTAAATTTAATGAAACCATTACGTGCTATTAATAAATCTTCACAACTTATATCGAATGGAACATATAGCATAGATTTGCCAAGTTCCAACATTAAAGAAATGAGCTATACGACTCATGCCTTTATTGAAATGACCAAAAAACTCAAATTATCAAAGGAAACGAACGAAAGACTAGAAGATGAAAGAAAGCTCTTTGTGTCTTCCATTGTTCATGATTTAAGGACCCCCATTTTTTCATTGCGAGGTTATTTGGAAGGCTTAATAAAAGGGATTTTTAAAAATGAACAAAAGAAAACGCAATATTTAGAAATGAGTATGAAACAAGCAAATCACTTGAATGAATTGGTCACGTCTTTGGCTAATTATGCAAATATTGAAGGGAAAATTAAACTCGAAGAAATAACGGAATTTCAAGTTAATGATTTGGTACAGGATTTAAAGCAGATGTTGTTTTATAACCTTTCAGAGAAAAAACTTACGCTAGAAGTAAATAATCGAACAAGTCAGCCCATTGCTGGTGATTATATATTGCTAAAAAGAGCATTTGAAAATGTACTTATTAATTGTATTCGCCATAGTCCACCAACAGAGAAAATAGAAGTATTCATTAGAGAAAGAGATAGTTTTATAGAAACAATTATTTTAGATAATGGAAAGGGGTTTGTAGAAAAGGATCTTACATACATATTTAAACCTTTATATAAAGGAAATGAAGAAAAGTTTAGTGCTGATCAAAGAATGGGATTAGGTTTAACTATTGCACAGGTTATTGTTCAGAAGCATAGTGGCATAATTCAAGCCGCAAATGATGAGGAAAAAGGGGCAAAGATTGTTATAAAGATACCTAAAAATATCATCGAATAATAGGATTAGAAAAAAATGAAGGAAATTGCTTCCTTCGTTTTTTTGTGGATTGTTATTCTTTTCCAAATCATTGAAAGGGAATGTATAGGTATACCTAGTTATTGTTGTATAGAAGGATGATATTTCTTGATAAAGTCTTGATAATAGATAGATAGAAAATTGATTTACCTTGGCTATAATTCTTACAAGAATAAGAAGGAGGAGATAAAAATGTCTGTTCTTAGCGTGAGAGGACTCTCTAAGATATATGGTCAAGGTCAAAGTCAAGTAAAGGCATTAAATCATATTGAATTAGAAATTGAAAAAGGCGAATTTGTCGCAATAATGGGGACAAGTGGTTCTGGAAAATCGACCCTTTTAAATATGATATCTGGGCTAGATACTTATGATCAAGGAGAAGTTCTGATAAGTGGTGAAAATATAAAGGGGTATTCAGACCACGAATTGACTCGTTTACGTAGAGAAAAAATAGGATTTATTTTTCAATTATTTAATTTAATTCCTGTATTGTCCGTTATAGAGAATGTTACCCTCCCAGCAATGCTAACTATAAAGAATAAGAAAGAATTAGAAGAAAAAGCGATTGACTTGTTGCATTTGGTTGGTCTAGGTTCTTTTATACAATCTAAACCTACTGTATTATCTGGCGGTCAACAACAAAGAGTAGCGATAGTGAGAGCACTTATAAATGACCCGGAATTAATTCTAGCAGATGAACCTACTGGTAGCCTTGATTCGAAAACCTCTAAAGCCATGATGAGTATTCTACGTAACTTCTGTGAGGAATTGGGACATACGTTAATTGTAGTAACACATGATGCAAATGTAGCTGCTTATGCTAATAGAGTTATTTTCATGCATGATGGTAAAATCTGCGATACGTTAAATTTAAAAAACTCAAGCTTGAAGGATAATGAAGTAGTTAGGATCATTGCCTCTAAGATTGAGGAACTAAGCTTATGAGATTATTTATTAAAGCAGCTATTAAATCATTATTCAACCATAAGGCCAGAAACGCATTCTTAGTTTTAGGTATTTCGCTAGGCGTTGCTCTAATTGTAATTGTGCAAATATTATTAGCTAGTTTACAAGAATCAAATGAACAGACAATCAAAGATTTACATGGCGATTTTGACCTAGTAGTTGGCTATCAAGATAGTCATAAGTCACTTAATAAATCAGAGATTGATATGATAGAGACGATAGAAGGAGTGGAGAAAATAAGTCCCTTCCTATACCCATACTTAAACAAAGAAGAAGAGTATGATATGTGGAGCGAACCAACTTACATTGGTTTTAACGATGATGAGCTGGCTTATGAATATCCATTTGTATCAATAAAATCTGGTAATTTCCCTAAAGCAGAAGAAGCTTTAATTTCTCCCGCATACGCTAAATTAAATAATTTGCAAATTGGCTCCACGATAGAAATGAATTTTCCACCACAAGGGAAAAGAGAGGTTACGGTATCGGGAATTAGTGAAGAGCATGAAGGCTTAACGAATATGGTCATTCTCGACTTTCATTGGCTTCAAGAAGTTACTTTAAACGATGGAATAACAACCGCATTGATTATTAAGTTAAATGATATTGAAAAGAAATCGGATGTTGTTCAAGAATTGAGAGAGCTTAACCATGATTTTTTTATTGATAATCGATTAAAGATTGATAATGAACGTAATAATATGGGAGGGCTTGGACCATTTGTTAAAGGGCTTAATATTGCCATTTACCTAATAAGCGCATTGATACTTATTAGCACAATGAGTATGTCCATTCAAGAAAAACAAAAGGAACTTGCAACGCTACGCCTATTAGGTTTTGAGAAAAAACACATTATGTTTTTAGTTTTAATTGAAACGATGATAGTAGGATCAGTTTCTTTAGCAGTGGGAATCCTTCTTGGTATTCTAATTCCTCTTCTTACATTTGATGTATTTTTAGGACTAATGAATATTCCAAATGCCGGTATTGTACTACCCTACCATGATGTATTATTTAGTTTGGGGATTTTTACAGTAGTCATTTTTTTATCTTCACTCATTCCTGGCTATATAGGAAGTCTTTCTCCACCAATTGTTGTTTATAGAGGTGTGAAAACCACTCAAGGTATTACTAAAAGGTATTTCATGATTAGTTTGTTGTATGCAGTATTTATAATTATATTATTTGCTCTTAATCAATGGCATTGGCAATCAAGGTCTATATATGTTATTAACGCAGTTTCGTTTATAGCGTTAATATTTGTTACGATCCCTCTAATGTTTGTGTTATTTGAGAAAGGAATAAGTCTGTTAAATCGAAAATTAAAGGTTAGAGCAGAAGGCTTATTAGCTACGAAAAATTTATTAAGGCAATTAGGCAGAAATGTGCAAATCTCTATTATTTTCACTTTAGGGGTTATTATCTCTATTATAGGAATGGTGGTATTAACAAGTGTCAAAGCGAACACAACTGAAACAATAATGGATACTTACCCAAACGATTTAAAATTAGTGTCTGTGGGATCAGAAATAGAAGAGGGATTTCCATTTTCATTCTATGACCTTGTCAGTGAGAGCCCTAATATAGAGGCGCATTTTTACACAAATGTAAAGCTGTTTGATACGATGAATCTCCCTTCAAAAGAAGGCGAAGTGATACTAGCTCTTAGTGGGACTGATTTACAATACAGCTTAGATAAAAATGAAGTTAAGATAAAGGATGGTATTCATCTAGAGGAAGAATTGAGTCCTAACGGCGTTATGATAACAGAGTCTACTTCAAAGAAATTAGGATATCATTTAGGCGATGTAATAGAGGCTGATATGTCTGAAAATATGGATGAAGTGGATAAGAAAGAATTTATTGTAGAAGGTATTATAACCAATTCAGAGCATATGAGTGACGACTACAAAGTATTCACTACTAAAAAAAATATGGAAGATATGTTTCAGATTCATACTCTTCATAGCGTAGAGATGAATATAACATCAGATATAGATAAACAAGAAACAATGGAAGAAGTTCAATCACTGATCCAACAACCGCAGTATGCTAATACTATTTTATATAATAGGGCAGAAGAATTGAATGACCTAGAAGAACAATTGTTGCAGCGCTTTTTCATTTTATTTCTAGCAGTAGGATTAATTATTATGTTTACCATCATCGGGTTAATGAATAGTATAGCCAGTAGTATTAAGGAAAGAATCCAAGAATTAAGTATGCTACGTGTACTTGGTTATACGAAGAAAAGATTATTTGCGTTATTATTGCTTGAAGGAGCCCTTTTAACGGGAACAGTTGGAATATTTGCAGTAGGTTTATCCATGATTTCCACATACTGTTTGCTTCAAAGTTTAAATGCTACAACATTTCGGTTAATGCCCTCACTACTGGGAGGTATAATTGTTCTTTCTCCATTAGTAGGTGTGGCGGCAGTTTTATTTCCTACTCTGTGGGCAACCAGGCAAGATCTAATGAAGGGATTACGCTAGAAAGTATAGCTTTTAAATATTTTTTATACCAGTCTAAATTCAAGAAAAATAAGAAAAGTGGAGGATGACTATACCTCCACTTACTTGGACTTGATGATTCCATCAGCAACACTCTCCATAATAATAAGGTCTCACCATTTCATTCTGCTATCAACATGGTTCAATCGTACACATGGTTTATACTTAAACGGAGTTTGGAATTTAGTTCTAATCTGTCAGGATTGTAAAAGAGGAGAAGTTAATGGGAAGTTTGCTTGACTACCTGAAAACCAACTTTTACAACGATTGTATAAGCATAATGAGTATCTAATCGAAAGTAATCATCTGCTAAAAGAAATGATAATTATGCGAACAAGAATAATCCGCAACAAAGAGCAAATTAACGACATGGGCACGGTTCCTATATTTAGGTAGGTGACATCAAACCTGTTGTACTCACATGAATTGAAGTTATTTACGAAACTACATGATTAATATTATTGTGATGGTAAATATGTCCCCTAAGAAAATAGGAAACCAAAGGGACTAAAATATTTTTGTTGGAGTAAAACTGCTATTCAGCTTTTGTTATTTTGTGTGAAGGTAATGAACCTATAAACGTATCATAAATTTTGATATTTATAGCACTTTCAATATTAACAGTAAGTGACCACATTCTAACAGGTGAAGTAACATCATCTGTTAGAACGCCAAATTACATTCATCGATATGTTGAAAGTAGAATTGTTAGTTATTGTGGAAATTTAAAATTAATCTTACGTTCTTTTTTATCCCAAATAAGGTGGGCATTAAAAGTTTTTTCGCCTTTTTTAAATCCTTTTATCAAGTCTGTTTCACCAGTTGCCAAGAGTTTTTTCATATTCGATTGTGAAATAGTTTTTCTTAAAAGTTTCTTTGAAACCGAGAATTTACAATTAGCTGTTTTATAATTTGAACACCCATAAAAAGTGCCATGATCTATGATTGACCCTTCGCAAAGGATACATTTTCCAACAACTGTTTTTTCTTTTTTATATTTTTTGTTATACGGATTATTTGCAGTGATTTTATCGACTACATTTTGATTAAATGCCCATTCCTTTTCACGCTTGTTAGCATCTGAAATCAATTTGTCAGCAAGCTTTTTTATTTGTTCCATAAATGCTTTAGGAGAAGCGTTGCCGTCACCTATTTCAGATAGTCGTTGCTCCCATTTGGCTGTCATGGAAGGGGACGTTAAGATACTTTCACCCAGTGCCTCAATTAGTAACATACCTTTAGTCGTTGCAAAGACTTGGTTTTTATTAACTTCGATATAGTTTCGATCTTTTAATGTACCAATAATTCCAGCGCGTGTAGCTTCAGTACCTAATCCTTCCGTTTTCGATAAGACCTTTTCTAATTCTACATCTTCCAAATGTTTACCAGCTGTTTTCATTACGGTAATCAAATTACCTTCAGAATAACGATTTGGTGGTTGGGTTTCACCTTTCTTTACGTTCGCTTTCGCAACGATACCTTGTTCATTTTCATGTAATGGGGGGAGCAGTTCATCTTTGTCTGTAGGTGAGTTATCTTTAGAATGATAAATAACCTTACGCCAACCTTCTTCCATTAGCACTTTGCCCTTAGAGATAAATTCTGCACGTTTATCGACAAGGGAATGAATCGTTGTGTAAGAAAATATGGCATTGTTGTAATGTGCTGCAATGACTTGTCTTGCAACTAAATCATAAATCTTTTCTTCTTCTGTACTTAGCTTTGCTACGTCTGGTATTTGCTCTGTAATAATAATTGCATGGTGATCGGTTACTTTTTTGTCATTCACATATCTTTTATTATTCATAATTGTACTTGTCGGTGGCGGAAGAAGACCTTTATATTTATTAATTTTACTTAAATGCTCTAGTATCTTTGGTAGTGTTTTTGCTTCTTCATTCGTTAAAAATTGTGAATCAGATCTTGGATAGGAAACTACGCCCTTTAAATAAAGTTTTTGCAAAATATCCAGTGTATTTTGTGGTGAGAATTTATAGGCCTTGTTTGCTGTAGCTTGTAATGCGGATAAGTTGAATAACAATGGAGGAGCGTATTCCTTTGTTTCTCTTTTAATACTATTAATTTCTACATTTTTATTGATACAGAAATTAGCAATCGCAATAGCTTGTCGTTCCTCTTGAACCCTTGAAATGTTATCTTTATGCCATTTTGCTTTTAACATTTTTCCATCAAAATTAAACTCTGTTTCCACTTCCCAAAATGGTTCTGATTTAAAATTCGCAATTTCATGTTCTCTCTTTACTATTAGTGCAAGTGTAGGTGTTTGTACACGACCAATTGAAAATACATCTTTCACGCCATTTCGTTTGAGGAGTACCGTGTATAATCTGGATGTGTTGATGCCAATTAGCCAGTCTGCACATGAACGACTTAGTGCTTCAAAATATATATCGCGTGTTTTCTCTTCTGGTAGTAAATTTGCAAAACCGTTTTTTACAGCGTTTTCTGTTAAAGATGATATCCATAGACGTTTCATCGGTTTATGAACACCGCATACTCTTAAAATGGTGCGGATAATCAATTCACCTTCACGCCCAGCATCACCACCAATAATAATTTCTTGAATGTCTGGTCTTTTTACTAAACTTTTAATCACATTAAATTGTTTATACTTTGACTTAGTCACTTTATATTCAAATCGATCTGGAATAATCGGTAATGTTTCTAATGTCCATTTTTTCCATGTAGGATTATATTCTTCAGGGGCTTTCAGTTCACATAGATGTCCAATCGCCCATGTTATTAGTGCTCCACCTGGAAAGTATGTGTTTGGCTTCACTTCAAAATAACCAGATTTTTTTGTAAAAGAAAAGGGGGCAGCTAATTTTGCAGCTTGGTCTGGTTTTTCTGCAATTACTATTTTCATATACTCTTCTCCTATTAATAATAATTACAACTTCTTGTATTATAATTATAAATGAAATTTCAATATTACGGTTATTTTAATATTGTGTCCATCTTTTACTAGAAAATCTAGTTATGTTGACTAATAATCTAGGCTTTCATACATTTTATTAGGTCCAAAATAATTAAGTCCATTTTTATGTAGATACCGTACCGATTCACAGCTTGTTACACATTAGGAAAAAAACTAACGGAAAAAAACATTCATGATTTATGTAAGAGTGGGAAAACAGCTGTGATGAAAGGGTTTAAATCAAAGAATGGCAAACAATTTAATGCGGCACTTCGTTTGGTAGAAGGAAAGATTGAATTTGAGTTTAATGAAAAGTAAAAGCGGATATTTTAGCTGGGAGTATCGTTTTTGAAGGCTATCTCCATTCAAAGGACTTCCAACATGCTATTCTATTTTTATGCGATAGTTAGCTATTTAAGCGAATAAATCACCTGAAATTACAAAAGGAGTAATGTGATGACGACTATTAAAGAAATTGGAAGCTTATGTATTACGGATAGTGATGGATACATTATAAATCATGCAGATTGGCATAAAATCAGCCCTATTTTTCTGCCTGTCATCAACGATGTGGTTCATACGTATCGCACCCTTCTTCAAGATGACCTACATAGCATATACATAAGGGGATCGATTCCAAAAGGTATAGGTATTGAAGGAGTAGCTGACTTAGACACAATAGCGATTACCAAGCAAAACCCTAATAAACAGCAGTTGAAGCGGATAAAAGAAGTAGAACAAGCATTAACTCAGCACCATCCTTGTGTAGATGGGATTGAGCTAAGTGTATTCTGCAAAGAAGCGATTTTCAATACGGCATCTTTTTCAATCATTAGTTTCATCCTCCAAACCCATAGTATATGTGTGTTTGGAGAGGATGTAATACCTCAATTACCAAGATATAAAGCGAACGAAGCTTTAGCGAATGACCACCTTATTCATTTACAGGGGCAAATTAAAAATGCCTGTGATGACCTTCAAGATAATTCGGATCGTGAGGATATAAAGGATTGTTGCAAGTGGATTATGAAAATTATAGTAAGAGCAGGACTTGCACTTGTCATAACGAAGGAAAACGCCTATACAAGGGATTTATACCCCGCTTATAAACGGTTTTCGAAATATTTCCCTGACAAGGAAAGCGACATGAGAAGGGCACTTGAATATGCGATAACACCCACAACAGATACAAACATATTGTTATTGTTTTTAAATGAATTTGGTGCGTGGATGGTTAGTGAAGCTGATAAATGGTTACAATTCTATAACCCTACTAGAGAATTAAACATGAAAATCGTATAACTTCCGAGACAAATGGAAAAAGGTAATCACATATGCGTCGTGATTACCTTTTGTTGTTAAATGAAAATTTGGTGTTCTGCTTTATCTTTCAAAAGGGTTGTCAATATAAGGGCCTTTAATGGTAATACGCATTAACTGGGTCGCCATGAATTTTGGTGTATAGGGCATATCATTTTCTAGCCACCAGACAATTACTTCAAGAAAGGCAGCGGCATAAAAACGGACGGCCATTTCGCGGGGCACGGTCAGCTTTTGATCGTCAGGCTCCATACTTTGAATGCCGCTTGAGATAAAATTGATAATAATGTCTTTAAGGCCATCAGAGAAGTAAGGGATATTTTTTTCCGTGAGATACACCTTGTATAGCTTATTATTCAGCGCTATTTGTTCAAATAAATGCATAAATGTCTCGTGAGGTTGGTCATAATTCTTTAATAAATCAAAGTCCTTCTTCTCTTCAAAGGTAGGATGGATACTACTTACAAGCTCATGTAAGGTTTCTTCTGAGCTTTGATAAAGAAGGTCTAGTTTATCACGGTAATGTAAATAAAAAGTGGCACGGTTTAATGTAGCCCGTTGTGTAATATCTTGTACCGTAATTTTTTCATAGCCTTGTTCATCAATTAATTCCACGAGTGCATCTCTTAATAACTGGCGCGTTCTGATGACGCGAGGGTCCATTTTTTTCGACATTTTTAAGCTCCTTGTATTAAATTTTCTATTTTAACAACAGATCGATGGCGAGTGTTGTGAAAGCGTCATAATGGGCTTCTATGTTGTTTGCCCTTTTCCAATAGCGAGTTATAATTATATTAACGACACGGTGTCGATAATACAACTAGTTGTTAACGTGTTCACGAATTGTTCATTTATATAGAAGGAAGGAAGTTTTATAATGGGTCGTTTAAATGGGAAAGTAGCAATTATTACAGGAGCAGCAATGGGAATGGGTGCTTCGGAAGCAAAACTATTTGCACAAGAAGGAGCAAAGGTGATTGCAACAGATGTACAAATCGAGCCATTGAATAATTTAGTAAAAGAAATTAAAGAAAATGGTGGAGACATTATTGGTCTTCAACATAATGTTACTTCTGAGGATGAGTGGAAAGCGGTGATTGCGGAGGCTGTAAAGGCATATGGCAAAGTGGATATTCTTGTCAACAATGCAGGTGTTTCATCACCAAAAACGATTGCCAACATGGAAATGACTGAATGGAATAAAATCATGGACATTAACCTGAATGGCTGTATCATTGGCATGAAATATGTGATTCCTGAAATGCAAAAAGCTGGCGGCGGTTCAATTATCAATATTTCTTCCATCGGTGGGATTGTAGGAATGGCTGGTACAAGCCCTTATACAGCAGCAAAAGGTGCGCTTCGTGTCCTTTCTAAATCGGCTGCGATTGAATATGGCAAAGATAAAATTCGCGTGAATTCTGTTCACCCAGGCATTATCGTAACACCAATGACAGCGCCTACGATGGAAGAGGGCGGTGCATTGCCATACTATCAAGCTTACACACAACTACCGTACTTCGGTGAACCTGAAGATGTAGCATATGGCGTAGTTTTCCTCGCATCAGACGAATCTCGCTTCATGACAGGCGCAGAGCTCGTAATCGATGGCGGCTGGACAGCCATTTAATCGAATAGTAACAACAAAACTAGGCTTCACTCGACGTGAGCCTAGTTTTTTATATGGATGAGGGTGAATACCCGCGAATCGAGTGAAGATACACGCGGTAGAGACGTGAATACCCGCGAATCGAGTGAAGATACACGCGGTAGAGAAGTGAATACCCGCGAATCGAAGGGAAATACACGCGGTAGAGAGGCGAATACCCGCGATTGACCGTTAAATCCTCGATAACGAGCGAGAAACCTCATAAATAAAAGAAAAATCCCTGCTGAAGGAATCCTTGATACATACAAAATAGCACAGACATAGTGGATATTTGTGCATATCATAAATGGAGTAAGCGTTTTCTTCATTATATAGAAGAAAGTCAAAAACAGAAAATTTCACGATTATGTGAACGTCACGAAAAAAAATTCACAAAAACCTTAACTATTTCATGTGAAATCCGTATAATAAATCAAACAGTAAGAAAATTGTCCATATTTCTCGATAAATTGCGTGAATTTTTTAAATTGTATTGACGTAGGAAACGATAATTTGTACACTGTGTACAGTCAATTGTTTTGTGGAGGAATACAATTAATTTGAAAAAGTTAGGATTTGATAGATATGATCGTGTGTAAATTTGGTGGAACATCTGTAGCAAGTGCAGAACAAATACAAAAAGTAGCAAACATTGTAAAATCTAATCCGGCACGTAAGATTGTTGCCGTTTCAGCACCAGGGAAACGTTCTGGTGACGATATAAAAGTAACAGACCTATTAATACAATTAGCAAATGCAGCGTTACAACAAGAGAATACAGAGGAAAAATTGCAAACTGTTGTGGATCGTTTTAGAGCGATTGCAGATGGTTTGGGGCTTGATGATGCCATTTGTGACGTGATCGCAGAAGATTTACGTGAACGTGTACAAGGTGACAAAACAAATGTGGAATTATTCATCGATAGTATTAAAGCAGCAGGTGAAGATAATAACGCCAAGCTTATTGCCGCTTACTTTAATGCCATTGGTATGCCCGCACGCTATGTCAGTCCTAAAGAAGGTTTAGTGGTCAATGATTTACCAGAAAGAACCTTTGCATTACCTGAAGCGTATGCTAATTTAGCCCCTTTAAAAGACACAAAAGAAATTATTGTGTTCCCAGGGTTCTTCGGTTACACTAAAGCGGGCGTATTGCGAACATTTGACCGCGGTGGCTCTGATATTACAGGCTCCATTTTAGCAGCAGCCGTTGAAGCGGAGCTTTATGAAAACTTTACGGATGTGGATTGTGTGTTCTCTGCGAATCCGAAGGTTGTCAATGATCCAGTGGAAATTAAAGAAATTACGTATCGCGAAATGCGCGAATTATCATATGCAGGCTTTTCAGTGTTCCATGATGAAGCGTTAATGCCTGTCTACAAGATTGGGGTGCCCGTTAACATAAAAAATACAAATAATCCAACAGCCCCAGGTACACGTATTGTACCAAGCCGTCCTGCAACAGGTCGTCCAGTTACAGGTATTTCGGCAGACAGTGGCTTTTCAACTTTATATGTCTCTAAATATTTGATGAATCGTGAGGTAGGCTTTGGACGTAAGCTCCTCCAAATTTTAGAAGATGAGAATATATCTTATGAACACACACCATCTGGTTTAGACGATATTTCTGTCATCATGCGTTCGAATCAACTAACTCCAGAAAATGAAGCACGCATTATTAGTCGTGTGAAAGAAGAGCTACATGCAGAGTATGTAGAAATGCGTCACGGTTTTTCTATGATCGTGATTGTGGGCGAAGGGATGCGTCATAACACAGGATTAGCTGCCCGTGCTGCCACAGCGATTTCAAAAACTGGCGCAAATATAGAAATGATCAATCAAGGTTCTTCTGAAGTGAGCCTCGTGTTTGGGGTCCTTCAGGATTATGAAAACCGCATTTTACAAGCGTTATATGAAGAGTTTTTTGCCCATGCAAAAGCATAATGACACAATCATCACTAATCCAAGTGTTTCTTGCTTGGATTAGTGTTTTCTTTTTGCTGAGAATACGGTAAAATCGAGGGCGTACATAGTTGGGAGGGTTTTTCGTGAAGAATTTAACAATTGGTATGCTTTTTTCAATTATCGGGATACTTTTTGTCTGTTTAACGATTATGGATATTTTACCATCATCGACAAAAACAATGAAAATTGTTTACATAGGCATTGGATGGGTCTTTATTATTATCGGCTCCGTGATCCGCTTTAAGAATCTCAAACAAAAACAGCAATAACACTTTGAAAATGGAATTGTGACAATAGCCAAAGTTATGATACAATTTCAAAGAAAATAAATAATTTGAGTATTATGAAGTTGTTATTCTGTACAAATGTTCAGAAGGTTCAAATTTTAATAAAGAATCGACAGTACAAATTCTTCTTTGTAAGAATTTGTTTTTTTATGTTCCGTGACAACTTTATCGCGAGGAGGCGATTGATTGCCTATACTTACTAAGGATTGCATTCATATTTTTGACGATTATGTTGCCCTTCAAACGGCTTCACCCATGAAGGTTGTATCCTCAGCCATGCATAACCCAGGCTTTGGTCATTATACGCATCTCATGAATCGAACGGTGCCCATTACCTATGATGAACGACAACCACATCAGGAATTACAGCGATTTTTGCAGGCACAGCACTTTCCACATGACAATACAGTGGCCATGATGACGGCTGTCCAAGCCAAGTTTGCGACCATTCGTGACTTTACATATGAGGGAATCCACCTTGTCATTATGATTACCGCAGGGCTTGGCAATGCGGTGGATATTACCCGTGCTTTTCATCGGGAGGAGCAGTACCATGCAGGTACCATCAATACATGGGTGCTGATCAATGGCAAGCTGTCTGATGAAGCACTATTTCAGGCGATGATTTCAACAACGGAAGCTAAGGTGAAGGCGTTAGTGGATGAAGGTATTACAGACCCAACGACAGGCACGCAAGCTACAGGTACATCTACCGATAGTTTGCTCATTGCCTCGACAGAAAAAGGGGACTACCATCAATATGCAGGCCCCATCACCATGCTTGGCAAGGTCATTGGCTATGGCGTTTATGAAACGATGTGTGAGGCGGTTAGAAAATATAAAAAAGATAAAGAGGAGCGGTCTAAATGATAGCTATCGTGATCGCCTGTATCATAGGGCTTATTTTTGATTTAGTAGTAGGGGACCCTCCGAAGCTTCCTCACCCTGTACGCTGGATTGGACACTTGATTCAATCGCAAACAGCTTTATGGAATAAGGGCAAATGGCGCAAACTACGCGGAACGGTGATGGCACTTGCTGTTGTTGGCACGACCATGTTTGTGGTGACACTGATTTTACTGCTAAGCTATCAGGTGAGTATTATTTTTGGCATCCTAGTAGAGGGGCTTCTGATTGGCATTGGACTGGCACAGCGTAGCTTGAAGGAGGCGGCGATGGCTGTCTATGAGCCCCTTGTCAAAGGAGATTTTGCCGAAGCCCGTGTTAAGCTGTCATGGATTGTCGGACGTGATACAGACAAACTGGGTGAGGACGAAATTGTGCGTGGCGTGGTAGAAACGGTTTCTGAGAATACAAGTGATGGGGTGACAGCTCCACTCTTTTATGCCTTTTTATTTGGAGCCATTGGTTTATGGGGCTATAAGGCTGTTAATACATTGGATTCGATGGTTGGCTATAAAAATGAGCAATACAAAGACTTTGGTATGTTTTCAGCCAAGCTGGATGATGTACTGAATTTTATTCCAAGTCGTATCACAGGCTTACTGATCGTGCTGGGTACGAAAAATGAAACAGATCGTTCGCTTGGCAAGCGCTTAAAGCGTTGGGCACAGGACGCCAAGAAGCATCCAAGTCCAAACAGTGGCTATTTAGAGGCAGCGACGGCTGTGCAGCTTGGTGTACAGCTAGGTGGGAAAAATACGTATAAGGGGGTTGTCTCTCATCGAGCGATTATGGGCGAAAAATTAGTTCCATTAACGAAGGAGCATATTGCAACGTCCATTATTCATATGCGTATTGCCACAGTCCTCTTTACGCTTGTCATGCTAGCAGTGGAGGTGTTAATTTATGCGGTTACCTAATCACGGAGCAAATCCGCACAATGTTTATCAGCAATTAGGCTTAACGATGCCTGAGGTGGTGTATGATTTCAGCGAAAATGTCAATGCGGCAGGGCCACCATCCTTTGTGGAGGCACGTTGGCGCACATTTTATCCGCTGATTCAACGCTATCCCGATCCAGATGGGGAGCCTTTTTTAACGAAGGTCGCTGCTTTTCATCAAGTAGCGAAGAATACGATTTTACTAGGCAATGGGGCTTCCGAGCTTTTTAGTGTGCTAGCAAGACGCTATGCCAATAAGCGTGTCATCATTGTGCATCCGACTTTTTCAGAATATGAGCGAACATTGTGTGCTGCAGGTGCTACTATCGTGCCCATTGTCGTGACGGATTTTATCGATTACACATTGCCATTAGAGCAGCTAAAACAGGAAATGGTGAAGGCAGACGCTGTTTATCTTTGTACACCTAATAATCCGACTGGTGTCCTGCCGAAAAAGGAAGATTTACTTGCCTTAATAGCACACGGGGCAGCTGTTCACTGTGAGCTTGTTATCGATGAAGCCTTTATGGATTGGGTAGATGAGGCACATTCGCTGATTCAGTTTAGTACACAAAACCCGCATGTTATTGTCGTTCGTTCGATGACTAAAATGTATGCGATTCCAGGTTTACGACTTGGCTATTTGGTCGCACATGCTTCTATAGTGAGCGCCTTAAAGGACATGCTGCCACATTGGAATTTAAACGCCTTTGCCCTTGTCATTGGGGCAAGCTGTTTAGATGAACAGCGCTATTGTCAGCAAGCAATTAGCTATGCGACAGCGCAAAGAGAATGGCTGCATCGTTATTTACAAGAAAACGGCTGCCAAGTAACCAACAGTGTCACGAATTATGTGTGCTTCTCATTACCAAAAACACAGCAAGCGGACGCCTTTTTCACCTACTGCTTAGCACAGGGTGTTGTCCTGCGTCATACGAAAAATTTTCAAGGTTTACAGGGTGAATGGTTCCGTATTGGTATAAAAGATATGGCGGCCATGACCTCTTTACATAATTGTCTACAAGCTTGGTTTAATGCAAATAAGGGGAGAGAAAAGTGACAACTTTTTATCTAGTAAGACATGGGGAAACACAATGGAATCAGGAGCATCGACTACAGGGATGGCTGGACTCTCCATTAACGGAAAATGGTAGAGCAGCGGCTGAAAAACTTCACAAGCAACTGCAACAGATTCCTTTTACCGCTGCTTATTGTAGTTCAAGTGGTCGTGCAAGAGAGACGATGGACATTTTGACGACTGATCGCAAGCTCCCTATTGCCTATGAAGATGATTTACGGGAGATCTATTTAGGGAAATGGCAGGGGCAGACAATCGAGGACATACTGGCGACACATAAGCTTGATTATGAGCTATATACGAACTACCCTGCACAGTTTGTGGCAAGCCATACAGAAAGCTTTGGAGCTGTGACAGAACGAGCGATGTTTACATTAAAAAAAATAGCAGCGCAACATCAGAATGAAACAATTCTCATTGTCTCCCACGCCGTAACGATTAAATGCATCATCAACGCTATTTTACAGCGCAGCATCAGTGAGCTGTGGGCGGCCCCATACATTTATGGGACAAGTGTCACCGTGATTGAACGGCTAGGTCAAGAATGGCTTGTGAAGGATATTGGCAATTTACATCATTTACAATAGGAGGTGTCCCACATGCCACTCATTTTTATTACAGGTGGTGTTCGAAGTGGTAAATCCCATTTTGCTGAGCAAACAGCGCTTCAGCATTACGAGGCGCAGTCGAGTACAGCGAAACGCTTGCTCTATTTGGCTTCTGGCATTGCCTTAGATAGTGAAATGGAAAAAAGAATCTTACGTCATCAGGCAGATCGCCAGGTACAGCCTATTCAATGGCTGACAGTGGAGGCTCCCTATGCGATTTCTGACGTATTTGAGACACTCCAGCATGGAGATGTGGTGCTGTGGGATTGCGTTACAACTTGGCTGACCAATGCTTTTTACGAAGGCTATGACAAGGGGACACCCTGTTTACAGCAACCTGGTTGTTTAGCTAATAAGCTGCAGGTCGTCAAGCAGGCTATCCAGTCACTACTGAAGAAGGACGTGACTTTTTTTGTTGTATCCAATGAACTGTTTGATGAGCCACCTTATACTAGTGATGAGGTAGAATTATATCGACGAACGCTCGGACAATTCCATCAATGGTTCGTTGCAATGGCACAGGAGGCCTATGAAATGAACTACGGCATTGTGAAGAGATGGAAATAATCAAGAAGGAAGGCAAGACGATGAAAAATTTTTGGCATAGCCTCCTACTGGCATTTCAATTTTTTACGGTTTTGCCAGTACATAAAGAGCTACCATTAACAAGATCCACCATCACAGGCATGTTCGCTTGCTTACCATGGGTAGGCGCTTTGATGGGGACGACGGTGGCAGCCGTGCTCTATAGTCTTATGCAGTGGACAGCAAGCAGTGAAGTCATGCTAGCTTTTATTGTGATAGGGCTATTTGCCTTATGGACAGGTGGTTTGCATTTGGATGGCTTTATTGATATGGGCGATGCTTATTTTTCCTATCGAGACCGAGAGAAACGATTGGAGATTTTAGATGACCCTCGTGTGGGGGCGTTCGGGGTATTGTCTGTGGTGTTTTTATTAATGGGGAAATTTGTTATTCTCCATGAGCTTTTTGTGCAGCAGAAGTTCGCCTTGTGGATGGTGCTATTCGTTCCTTTTTTAACAAGGGTCGGCATGAGCTTTTATTTCATGTCACTCCATTGCTCTAAGGAAAAAGGTCTTGCCTATTTTTTTAAGTCTCATATAAACGCTAATCCATTGAAAGTTATCATGCTGTTATCGCTTGTATTGGCGATGGGGGTTGGTTTCACCTTCACCCAGTTCTCTTTGCTGCCCCTTGTATTAGTTATCGTTTTAGCCATTGCGCTTTTTATTTTTCGACAATTTACGTTGCGCAATTTTGGCGGGGTATCAGGCGATTTACTGGGTGCATCAATTGAAGGGATGGAGGTTGTGCTATGGGTGACATTGTTACTGTGTGCTTAATGCGGCATGCGCCTACAAAAGAAAATCTTGAAAAACGCTATCTTGGGTGGACGGACGCACCATTAGCTGATCCAACGAAGCTTGCTGTGGTAGATACTAATGTCAAAAAGGTATATGGCAGTGACCTACAACGCTGTCGACAAACGGCAGCTCATTATTTTCCCAATGCTAGCTATCAGGCGGAGGCACGCCTTCGGGAGACGAATTTTGGTGCTTTCGAAGGAAAAACCTATGAGGAATTAAAAATGAATGCTCAATATCGGGCATGGGTAGATGATCCAAACCACACGCCCCCACCACAAGGCGAGGCATTTGATGACTTTGTGGCACGTGTTGTAGATGGATTTCACTATCTACCGAAAAATGAGGATAGCTATTATTTAGTGGTTCATGGCGGAGTCATTCGTGCCTTACTTGTTGCGTTCGCGCCAACAGAACAGCCCTTTTGGTCCTATCAGGTGCCACATGACAAACAATTTGTTTTAACATTTACTAAAAAGGCTTGGGAGGAGGGAGCACGATGCATGTCTTTATCGGAGGTGCCTATAACGGCAAAACCGACTATGTGAGGCGCTTGTATGAACAGCAACAGGTGGTCATGATGGATGGCGAACTACCTGAGGTGGCACCAGCCTGTGATGTCCTTGTCCTGAAGAACTTAGAAAAATGGCTTGTGACACAAAACTTGGAGGAAGATGAACAAATCGTACAAAAGGTGCTAGTCACATTACAAGAGCTTGAACAGCATTGTACACTCGCACTTATTGTGACGGATATGGGGCGTGGGGTTGTGCCAATGGAAAAACAAGCCCGACAGCTACGAGATACATGTGGTCGTCTATACCAAGCTTTGTTCAAGGAAGCAGAGCAGGTTGTACGGATTTGGTATGGAATGGCTGAGCAATTAAAATAAAGTAGAATTCAACCGAAAAGAGGGAATGGTATGGAACGACAAAAATTAAGGAAATGGATTTTGACGGCCATGGTAGCGGCCATCTGTGCAGTGGGAGCAATGATTAAGGTACCAACGTTTATTTCAACGGCTGCCCTAGATTCGGCTCCTGCTTTTTTAGGGGTTGTCTTTCTATCCCCAATCTTAGCAGGGGTTGCTGGATTGATCGGCCATTTTATTACGGCATTAACGTCTGGATTCCCCCTAGGACCTTTACATATTATTATTGCGGTAGAAATGTTGATTGTCGTATGGGTCTTCGGGGTGATGCATAAAAAAGGCATGCACTTTTGGAAATGGCCAGTTGCCTTAGTATTAAACGGTATTGTAGCGCCACTACCATTTTATTTTATGATTAGTCCAGCATTTTTCTGGGGTGCTTTAGGGAGTATTTTAATGGCAACGGTGATCAATTTAATCATTGTTGCGGTAGTAATGCCTGTCCTATCAAAGGTTTTTGTGCGCAAGGCAGGTCGCGTACAGTGAGAAATGCGATGAAAGTAGGGGCATTCATTGCGACCATGGATAATGCCGCAGCCATTGGCCAAAAACCACAAGATGTTGTGTCGGCACCAGACCAATTAACAGCCTACATGACAGCCCGTGTAACGTTTTTAGAACAGCTTGCTGCACAGGCACTACCTATTCAAGTTCTACTTGCGAATTTTTCTGGAGATGCCGCATGGTCATGCTATGAAAAAGGCATTCAGCAAGTGTTTGCAGAGGCAGGTCTTACCTGTCCAGCCATTGCAGGGAGTTCGGAATCCAATATGCCCACACTGCAGTCAGGCTTAGCTGTTACGATGCTTGGAGAAATCCAGCAGCGTCGAGCATTTGACCATGAACAGCTTAGCTGGTACACCTATGGCCTGCCGCTTGTTGGCGAAGAAGTGTTGGCACAGCCTGAGGATGTGGCACAGCTGCTGCCGATTTTCCAGGCATGGCAGGCAGAAATTGTTCAGCAAGTATGGCCTGTCGGATCAAAGGGGCTACAAGGAGAATTTGCTCGTCTGTTTGGAGAGCAACGAGTTGAAAGCTCCCTCGATGGTACAAAATCAGCAGGACCCTGTACGGTCATTTTGCTAGGCATCGATCCTGCTCATGAGCAACAGGCGCAAACAATCTTCCTGCGAAACTTTGAGAAACTACACATTTCTGTAAAGTGATAAGGCTTGTTTTGAGCAAATGAGCCTTTCTTGGACCATGGCCAGATAATCCGTAGCAAGGGTTATTTTAAGTCGATAGTATTCTTGCTCTGGGTGTGTGTTGCTCATTAGACGGGTGACTTTGAATCTAAAGTAGCTGGTGGTCGCTTGTCAAAGGAGTGACCCCGCTCTGAAATGTGAGGAAGCTGCTCCTAATGAGGGAAGACCCGCTCTAAAATGTGAGGGAGCCGCTCATAAGGAGAGTGACCCCGCTCTAAAGTGAGAGGAGGCCGCTCCTAAGAAGAGAAAACCCGCTCTGAAATGAGAGGAAGTCGCTCCAAAGTGAGAGGAAGCCGCTCCTAAGAAGAGTGACCCCGCTCTAAAGTGGGAGGAAGCCGCTCCTAAGGAGGGAGAGCCCGCTAGTAAGTGTGGGGAAGCTGCTTCTAAGGAGAGCCCGCTCCAAAGTGAGAGGAAGCTGCTCCTAAGAAGGGAAAACCCGCTCTAAAGTGAGAGGAAGTCGCTCCTAAGGAGAGTGACCCCGCTCCAAAGTGAATGGAAGCCGCTCCTAAGAAGGGAAACCCCGCTCCAAAATGTGAGAAAGCCGCTCCTAAGAAAGGAAAACCCGCTCCAAAATGTGAGAACCCCGCTCAATAAAAGAGTCACCACCCTCCAAAAGCCGCTTATAAATTAGATCTTTCCTCCTCACGAATCTCCCCCCAACACAATCCAACCAATCCAGTCCAAAATATTACGAGACCCGAAAAATTATTTGCCAAATGGGAATGATTTTCAGTTATAATGAGGAACGAATGGGATTTAAATAGAACGGAGACGAATGTATGCAGGAAGTTAAACAGTTAGGGCAGTATTTGGGGCCTTATAAATTTTTCACTTTGATTGCACCGCTTTTGATGGTGCTGGAGGTGACGATGGATTTAATTCAGCCGACCATTATGCAACATATGATTGATACGGGGATTGCCAATGGGGATAATCGATATGTATTGAATATGTTTGTGTGGATGCTTGGCAGTGCAGTGCTCGGACTGATCGGTGGGGTTGGTTGCTCGTATTATAGCTCGAAGGCAGCGATTCATTTTGCGTCGGATGTTCGGCAGGCTCTATATGAGAAGATGATGACGTACTCGGCTAAGGAGCGAGATGCGTTTACCACTGGGAAGCTGATTACGATTTTAACGAGTGATGTGGAAAGTATTCAGCGTGCCTTTATGATGACGCTGCGTATTTTTGTGCGTGGGCCGTTGCTCTTTATTGGCGCAGTGATTATTGTGTTTGTCACAGCACGTGAGCTTTTTTCTATACTTCTGATTATCGTGCCCTTATTGATTATTGCGATGTATTTTTTCACGAAGTATTCGGGCGTCCTATATCGTCGTGTTCAGGAGGCCATTGATGCCGTCAATACGAAGCTACAGGAAAATTTGGCGGGTATTCGTGTCGTCAAAGCCTTTCGTCGTGAGACACAGCAGGTGGCACAGTTTGGCGAATTAAATGAGGCGCTGACGAAACGTTTCATTACAGCTGAGCAAATTGTCGGTGTGCTTGTGCCCTTTACGATGTTTGTTGTCAATCTAGGGATTGTAGCGGCGCTTTGGCTTGGGGCCATTAAGGTAGAGGCGGGGACGTTGCAAGTTGGTGTTATTCTGGCGTTTATCAACTACTTAACGATTATTTTAAATGGACTGATGTCCTCTAGTATGGTGCTGATGCAAATTGCGCGGGCCTTGCCTTCGGGAGAACGCATTGTTGACGTGTTAAATAAAGACATTGCTGTCAAGGAAGCGGAACATACGCTGACAGATCCAATAAAAGGAGCCATTGACTTTGATCAGGTGAGCTATCGTTACTATGAGACAGCTGAGGATGTTCTCAAAAAGATTTCATTTTCTGTGAAGCCAGGGCAAACGGTGGGCATTATTGGGAAAACAGGTAGTGGTAAATCGACGCTTGTGAAGTTATTACCTCGCTTATTTGATCCTACTGGTGGGGAAATCCGTATAGACGGCAAACCGCTACAATCGTATGCGCTTGCAACCTTACGTGCGCATATTGGTTTTACCTCACAAAAAGCCTTATTGTTCTCTGGGCCGATTGAAAAAAATATTCGTCTCGGCAAGGATGATGCGACAGCCGAGGACATGCAACAGGCATTAGAGGCGGCATGTGCCAGTGAATTTGTGGAGCGGCTTGACAAGGGCATAGCACATGAATTGTCACAGGGTGCAACGAATCTATCTGGTGGGCAAAAACAGCGCCTTGCTTTAAGTCGTGCGTTTATTCGAAAGCCTGCCATTTTAGTGCTGGATGATACAACGTCAGCGCTCGATAGTGCATCGGAACAACATGTACAGCAGGCCATTGCCACACATTATCAAGACACAACGACCTTCATCGTAGCGTCGAAAATTGCCTCCATTCAGCAGGCAGATGTCATTTTGGTACTAGAGGATGGCGACATTGTTGGGCAAGGAACCCATCAGCAGCTTCTACAATCAAATGCGCATTACCAAGCAATTTACGCGTCACAGCAAAAGGCTGGTGAACAAGGATGAGTCAAAGTCAACCAAAGCAAATGAATTTTGGACGTGGACCACGTATGGGAGGACCAGCTGAGAAGGCGAAAAATCAAAGGGAGACATTGTCACGTGTATGGCATTATGTCAAGCAGCAAAAAGTAGGGCTGTTTTTCTCTATCTTTTTTGTCATTGCTTCGACCTTTTTAAGTCTTGCTGGGCCCTATATGATTGGGCATATTATTGATGATTACATTATGAAAAAGGATATCGACGGAACGATTCGTTTAGGCATCCTGTTGGCCGTTATTTTTACGGTAGCCTCTATTCTGACATGGCTGCAAACCTATGTCATGATTCATGTGGCAATGAAAACCATTCGGACATTGCGTCTCGAATTATTTCAAAAGCTTCAAACGCTGACATTACGCTTCTTTGATCAGCGTGCACTTGGGGATTTAATGAGTCGTGTGACCAATGATATCGATAATTTAAATACGGCTCTTGCGCAAAGTGTTACGCAAATCGTGTCGTCCATTTTAACTGTCGTTGGTGTCAGTATCGCCATGTTTACACTAAGCTGGCAATTAGCGATCGTGACATTGATTATTATTCCGCTGATCGTTTTCACAACCAAGCAAATCATTCAACGCAGCAGTAAAAATTATGCAGCACGACAACGAGATCTTGGGAAGCTGAACGGCTATATTGAGGAAATGATTACAGGAGCGGAGGTACTTACGCTGTTTGGCAAGGAGCAGCAAACGATTGATACGTTCCATCAGCAAAACGAAAATCTACGAAACTCCGCCCAACGAGCAGAAATTACCTCTGGCTTACTAGGACCGATTAATAACTTTATGAATAACTTAGGCCTTGCTGTCGTCATCGGAACGGGTGCTCTTTTAGCAGTAAAGAGTATTGTTACGGTTGGGATTATTGCCGCCTTTGTGACCTATACACGGCAATTTTTCCGTCCGCTTAATCAGCTATCCAATCTATTAAACACCTTCCAATCTGCTATTGCTGGGGCAGAGCGTGTTTTTGAAATACTAGATGAGCCTTCAGAGGTGGCAGATCAACCGGATGCCATCAAGGTGGCAACGCTCAAAGGGGATGTTGTTTTCAAGCAAGTGTCATTTAGCTATGAGCCGAACAAGCCTGTGTTAAAGAACATTGACTTCCATGCCAAGGCAGGAGAGACCATTGCTCTTGTTGGTCCGACAGGCTCAGGCAAAACGACGATTATCAATTTACTAACACGTTTTTATGACGTCAATCAAGGTGAAATTTTGATTGATGGGCATCATATCGAACATTATCAAATGGCGACGATTCGTCAAAGAGTCGGCGTGGTATTACAGGACACGTATTTGTTCTCTGGTACGATTCGTGAAAATATTCGCTTTGGGAAGTTAGATGCGACAGATGAAGAGGTTGTGGAAGCGGCAAAAATTGCGAATGCGCATCATTTTATTAAATATTTACCAGCTCAATACGATTCACTCGTGCAGGCAGGAGGAGCCAATTTAAGTCAGGGACAGCGTCAGCTTATTGCGATTGCCCGTGCCATTTTAGAGAATGCCGATATTTTAATTTTGGATGAAGCGACATCGAGTGTGGATACACAAACAGAGGTCGATATTCAAAAGGGCTTACAGCATTTAATGCAGGGACGCACAAGCTTTGTTATTGCCCATCGTCTGAAAACAATCGAGAATGCCGATCAAATTCTCGTGATTCAGCAGGGAGAAATTGTTGAGCAGGGCAATCACCAAGAGCTGATGCAGCAGCAGGGCATTTATCGTCATCTTCAACAAAAACTATTGTTAGAGCAGGTAGAATAGGGAATAATAAAGATACATCTTCCAGAAGGCGAGGGATTGACATGTATGAATTAAAGACCAAAGAAACCGATGTAAGTGTCATTGAATTTATTGAAAGTGTAGACCATCCAAAAAAGCGAGAAGACGCCTACCGATTATTGGACATTTTTACAGAGGTCTCAGGCCATGAAGCCAAAATGTGGGGACCAAGCATTATCGGCTTTGGTAGATATCATTACAAATATCAAACAGGCCATGAAGGTGATGCACCACTTGTTGGCTATTCCCCTCGCAAAGCGAAAATTAGCTTATATTTTGCCCCAGGTGATGAGCGGGAACAGCTATTACAGCAATTTGGCAAGCACACAACAGGGAAAGCCTGCGTTTATATTAACAAGCTGGATGATGTGGATGAAGACATCTTAAAAGCCCTTATACAACAAACGATCGATTTTGTACAAAAAACCTATCCAGATGCTTAATTTCAAGAAAGCTGCCTATTAGTAGGTAGCTTTTTTGTATGAAATTTATCTATTTTCTCTAAAAATTTAGTAGAAATTTATTTTTAACGTGTATCCTTGCAAGTATTAACAGAAGGGGAGATACGTATGAAAAAGAAATTAAAGAAAATGGTTGTCTACATGGGGGCATTCATCGTGCTTGGAATGGTGATAGTTTGTATCTACCACTATAGTTTAGTACAGAAGGAGTCAGCTATTTTACAACCTAACGGCACATTAAACAATGTAGATGGTCAAAACATCCATGTTTATCAGGAGGGGACTGGCGACGATACATATGTCTTTATGGCAGGCTCAGGCATTGCAGCACCCGTATATGAGCTAAAAGGGCTGTATCGTAAGTTTTCACAGCATCATCAAATTGCAGTAGTGGATCGAGCTGGCTATGGCTATAGCGACGTAGCCCATGATGATAGAGGTATCGATACTATTTTGGCGCAAACACGACAGGCACTTCAGCAAAGTGGACTTGAGCCACCCTATGTCCTCGTGCCACATTCCATTTCAGGGCTAGAGGCGATTTACTGGGCACAAAAATACCCCGATGAAGTAAAGGGCATCATTGCGCTGGACATTGGCTTACCTAGTCAATATGTAAAGCATCCAATGGGGGCGGTCGATCGTTGGATGGTGAGGGGAATGCACCTCGCTACGAAGCTGGGCGTACATCGACTTATGCCATCTCAGGTCTATAATCCACAAGTATTGAACATGTCTTTTTTAACGGCACAGGAGAAGGCAATCTATCAGGCGTTGTCCTTTAAGCAATTTTTTAATGAGGCTATGCAAAATGAGCTGTTACAGGTCTATGAAAATAGTTTACAATCAGAACAGCTTCCAAAGCCGCAAGCCACCCCTATCTTACTGATTGATGCCATTGCGGAAGACAATAAACATTCGAAATATACGAGGCAAAATCGGCAGGATTATGCAGATTTTGCGAAGCAATTCACCTATGCACAGGTGAAAGAGGTCAGCGGCACACATAGTATATATCTTTATCAGCCCGAGGAAATCTATCAACTAGCGCTGGCATTTATGAAAACAGAAAGGTCGATCAGATGAAGGGATTTAGGATTTTAATTGTAGAAGACGATCACATGATTGGTGATTTGCTCCAAAAAATAGTGCAGCGTGAGGGTTATGAAGCGATCTGGAAAACGGATGGCAAAGATATGATGGCACTGATTCAGCAGGTGGATTTAGTCATTATGGATATTATGCTGCCAGGAGAGGATGGCTATCAATTAAGCAAAAACATTAAACGATTAGGCTTAAATATTCCGATTATTTTTTTATCGGCACGTAATGATATTGACAGTAAGCTAGAAGGTTTGATGGTCGGAGAGGATTATCTGACAAAGCCATTTGATCCGCGAGAGCTGTTGCTAAGGATGCAAAAAATGCTGGCACAACAGTATGGTACATTTACGCAAATTCAGCATTTATTTATTGATGGGGTGCGTCGTCAAGTGTTTCATCAAAGTATCCATAATGAAATTGCCCTGACAGCGATCGAGCGAAAAATTTTCTTTTATTTATTCGACAATCGAGACAGAGTGTTAACAAAGGATCATTTCTTCGATTATCTTTGGCCGCTCGATGAACGCAATCATAATATTTTGAATGTCCATATTAAAAAAATTCGAACAAAGCTACAGGACCCAGCAGGCAATATTGTGCAAAATATTTATGGAGAAGGGTATCGTTTGAATACCTATACTAGAAAATGACCTTAAAAACCAAATACCGCACTTTATTATTTGTAGCGATTGTGAGTGTGCCCATTGTGCTATTAGGCATTAGTGTGGCCATGTCTATTCTGTATGACAAGGCCTTTAAAATGAAAAATGGTGGCATCCCGTTTCATGAGTCCTTTGCCTATCCCGTTATGTTGCTTACGTTTGTGTTAGCTTTAGGAATGCTCGCATGGCTATTTTCCACATCGATACATTCTTTATTATCCAAAATTACATTACTCAATAAAACAATTCGAGAACTAGCGAGTAATGAACGGATACCTGATACGTTAACCGTAAGCAGTGAGGATGAAATCGGGCAGCTTAGCCAATCTGTCAATCTCTTAATTGAGCGCACAACTTACAGGGAATTAGAGCTAGCACAGCAGCAGGAGCTTCAGAAAGAGCTGCTACAAAAGTTGCGACATGACATCCATACGCCATTGACGGCCATTCGTTTACAGCTGTTTTATCTAGAGGATCAATTAGAGGGACAGCCGAAATTGGTGGAATCCTTAAATGCACAAATTCAATATATCACGAATTTAACGAATGCCTTTCAGTTACAGTCCTTTGATACGAGTGAACAGTCCTATGTCATGCAGGAGGAGGTTCAGCTTGTGCCATTGTTAGAAATGATGATGAAGAAGTGGCAGTATTTATATCGCATGCAGAACATTACTCTAAGCTTTCATCATGATGATTCACAAGCAACTTGGCTTAGCAATGAATTATGGTTACAGCGTTTATTGGATAATGTGTTTCAAAATACATTAAAGCATGCCCAAGCAACCAAGCTAGTGGTGACGATTAAAAACGGACAGCTTACGATGTGTGATGATGGCATCGGCTTTCATCCTGACGATGACCACGATGGACTTGGGCTGAAAATCATACAGGATATTGCACAAACGTTGAACATCGAAGCCTCTTTACAATCAAACAGAGATGGCACCGTCTTCTGCTTTACACACCAATAAAAAACAACGGCAGTTTTTGCCGTTGTTTTTCCATTTAAACTGATTTTCGTTGCTGTAGTAAGAACAGGGCAAGTCCTAGTAAAATGACCATAATCCCTACGCCTTGTTGAACGGAAATCATCTCATCTAAAATAAAATAAGCTAATATACAGGTGCCGATCGTTTCGCCTAAAATACTCATGGAAATCACGGTAGTACTTAACCATTTCAATAGCCAATTAAAAATGGTTTGCCCGAAAATCGTCGCAATGACAGCCAGCCCTACAAGGGACCACCATGTGGAGGCTGAATAATCGAAAAATGATTCTTTCATCAAGAGGGCATAAACGGCTAAAAAGATCGAGCTACTGCCATAGCCGATAATGGAATAGGGAATAAGTGATAAATCCTTGCGTACAGATTGCCCGATAAAAAAGTAGGCTGTAATAATCCCTGCCGCAATAAAGGCTAGAATATCACCATAAAGGGCTTGTCCACTGATCTGGAAATCTTGCCAGCCAATGATGAAGCAGCCGATGATCGCTACGAAACAGCCCAAAATTGCACCTTTTGAAAACCGTTCTTTAAATAAGAAATAGCTACCTACTAAAGAGAATAGTGGCTGTAGTGTCACAATGACGGTTGAACTAGCCACGGATGTGTAGTTTAATGATTCAAACCATAAAACATAATGACAGGACAAAAATAAGCCTGATAAAATGCCAAGTCCCCACTGCTTTTTCGAGAGGCTAGCAAGCTCCTGCCGCAAGCCCTTCTGTGCTAATAAAAACGGTAGAAGCACCAGCATCGCAAAAAATAGTCGATAAAAGGCTGTAATCGCTGGTGGTGCATCAGCGAGCTTAACAAAAATAGCTGAGGTGGATAACGCAAATACTGCAAAAAATAACGAGATGTAATAAAACATGATGTACTCCTATACTTTTACAAGATTAATAATGACAAACCTATTATAGAGCAGTCGACATGAATAATATAGGGTTTTTAGAATATTAGCACAAAACATCATCCTGCAACTAATTCTGTTCAAGCAAGGATTCAATGACTTGCTTTAATTGCAGGATGGAGGGCTGCTTGCTATCATCTTTTTTATGAATAAAAACCGTTTCAATAATATGATGGAGGTTGTCTAATTCATAAAAATAAAGGTCAGGGCAAGGATAGAGTGCTAGTAATTTCGTATTTAATACAGCCAATGTATGCTCGATTTCAAGAAAATCGAGAATACTACTAACGGATTTAATTTCTTTCATCGTAAAAGGAACCTGCTTCTCGGTGAGCCATTGTGCTAATGCATGGGTATACATGCAGCCCTTACTTAACACAAGCAATGTGACTGGTGTCCGTTGTTCAAAGTCAATGATATGAGCAGAGCTTGAGATGACTTCGAATGTTTCAGTGGCGATGACATCATAGTGTAAATCGCTATAATGCTTGATTGGATTACTTGTTAATGCACAATCTATTTCCGCCAGATGAACTTTATGATTTAAGGACGTACTTGATTCTACAGTGAAATCTACATCAATCGGACTTTGACTGGCTTGTAGCGCGTTCATGATGGATGGACCATAGATTTTAATGGTTGTATGAGATGTACCCATATGAATGTGCGTTTGCGTAGGGCCGATGCTATGTAAAAAATCCTCATAATTTTGAGCAACTTTCTTTAAAAATTGTAAATAATGATCACCTACCTCTGTCAGCTTTAAGCCTTGAGGCGTTCGTTTAAAGACCTCCTGCCCAATTTCACGCTCCATTTTTTTCACCTTTGCTGTTAAGGCAGATTGTGTGTAATTGGTGATTTCAGCCGATTTACTCAAGTTTTGCCTCTCAAGAAGCTCCATTTTTAAGGCAATTTCTTCAATGTTCATGTTGTTCCTCACACACCTATAGAATTTTTTGATAGCGGCTATCATTTTCCTCCATTTTACGTACGCTAGCTGTCCACGTAAACTCTAGGTAACGAAAAGGTATACTGCAAAGCGGTATAAACCTGATGGAGGGTTATTATGCATACATATTATCGATGGGTCATTTTACTTGTGGCTACACTTTCGCAGACAGCGGCAACCTTTGTGACCTACGGGATGGGGCCAGTTGCCTCTTTTTATCAAATGGAATGGCACTTAACGTCCTTCCAAACAGGACTGATTGTTTCAGCCGTCAATATTGGACCGATTTTCTCCATGCTGCTATTCGGCTATCTCATGGATAAAAAGGGAGAGAAGCAGATTATTGGATGGGGCTCAATTATTCTGGGCCTGTCAGCCTTATTGCTCATACCTGTGAATCATTATACGACATTGCTACTTGTATTAATAGTTGTGGGAATATGGTATGGCAGTGCGCAAACGGGCGGCAGTACAGCTATAGTGAAATGGTTTCCTGACAAGCATCGAGGACTTGCTATTGGGATCCGTCAGACAGGGATTCCAATTGGCGGTGCATTGGCTTCAACTGTGCTGACTTATTTGTATCAACATCATGATCTTTCCTCTGTCCATTTAACACAGGGCTTGATGGCGATTGGTGGGGGACTATTATTTTTATTGCTGTACAAAGAACCAAAACAGCATGTAAGCGCTGCGGTAGCTCCCATTCCTTTTAAAGAGAAGCTGCGTGCAATTCGGCACAATCGAGCGCTCTATCCTTTATTTTTTGTTGGCACGGTCATGATGTCCCTGCAAATGATTATCATTGCTCACTTTATGAGCTATTTACATCAAGAGGGTGGTTATTCATTAACGGAGGCAGGGCGCTATTTAAGTCTGATTTTACTTGGTGGGATGCTTGGGAGGATTGTGCTTGCTTGGATGAGTGATCACTATTTCGCTCAAAGGCGAGAGCCATTATTAGTGTTCGTCATGGTCGCTACATTTCTGATGATTGGCTGTCTGCCCTTTGTCATACATAGCCAGAGCTTGATGATTATTTTTTGCGGTGTGTTTGGTTTTTTAGCACTTGGCTGGTACTCCTTATATATCACTTGTGTTACCGAGCAATCGGATTCTCAAGCTGTTGGGCTGACTGTTAGTGCAGCGTTAACGATTAATCAGTTCTTTATTGTCTTGGCACCAACAGTTTATGGCTTATTGGTTGCTGTTTTTTCCAGTTATCAGCTCGCTTTGGATCTCATCGCTGTCATGGTGTTACTGGGGGCTTTTCACTTATATCGAACAACCCAAAGTAGTCTAACTCCTGAAAGTTCGGTAAAATAAGGGAAAAGAGGAAATGGAGGTTGCTGCGAATGACCAGTTCGATTTGGATTGATACAGAAATTGATAAAGTATGGCAAGCGATTACGGAGGAGCAATCCCTCTCCCAATGGTACGCACCAGGCTCCACATGGGACATTCCCATACTAGCTGTTGGGGAAAAGATGACATTTACCTTAATGCCAAATGCGCATAATCAGCTATCTGAAAAACTGCCGATGCAGCTAACGATTCAGCAAGTGAAGAAAAATGAGGAATTTTCCTTTTATTTAGAAGTTCCTGAAACATTGATCGCTATTACGCTGGCCGAGCAGGGCAATGGCACAAAGGTGAGCTTTAATTCGCCAGGCTATGATGCCTCTCTCGCTAATTTAAAGACTTTGCTGGAGGAGCATGACTAGCCATCTCTACGTCTCAGGTCTTAGATGAATTTCAAGCGTAGGGTCGTATTTTAATTTCCTTACTCCTATATAATGTAATTATTGGTAGATTAAATGGCGGGAGGAAATAATGTTGAAAAAATTAGTTGGTTTAGGTGTCGTGATGGGGACGTCAGCATTGGTGTTATCGGGATGCTTTTCCGTTATGCCAAGCAAGATGCGAGAGGAAGCCATCTTGGTGGAAAAAGATAAAGCGAAAGCATTAGAGGTAGACATTGATTTAGGTGTCGGGGAAATGAATGTATCGAGCGGTGCAAAGGAATGGGTTGAGGGCAATGCAGAATATAATTTAAAAAAGCTAGCCCCACAGGTAGACTATGCTGTACACGGCGATACAGGAGAAGTGGAAATCAAGCATAAAGGCTCCACAAAGCTAGGGCTCTCCAATATTAAAAACACATGGGCGATTCAACTGAATGACAGCATCCCAATGGATCTGACTGTAGAAACGGGTGCCTCTCTTGCCAACCTCGATTTACAAGGACTTCAGCTGGAAAAACTCGATATTGAAGCGGGTGTTGGTGATCTAACGGTCAATCTAGGCGGCGATTGGAAAAAGAGCTTCACAACGAATATTGAAACAGGCGTCGGTCAAACAACGGTCATTTTACCCTCAAAGGTTGGGGTCAAATTAACGACGGAAAAAGGCATTGGTTCGTCTAATGTCGAAGGTCTTGTGTCTAAAGGCAACGGTGTCTATGTCAACGAAGCTTATGACAAGGCGGATGTCGTGCTAGAGGTCAATTCGGAATTGGGCATCGGAGAAATTACCTTTAAGTTAGATTGATAGAAAATGGAGTAGGCTACTTTCATTGAAGTAGTCTCTTTTTTTGCGTTAAAAAAATTAATACAAGTGCAACTTTTTACTTGGGTCAATGACTCTAAGTGGGGAAAGGTGAAAATGAAACACATCTACCATTCAAACCGTCAGCCGACACAATAATCATAATAGGGGTGTCAAATACATCCTTTGTATTTGGCGCTTATTTTATGGTAGCTTTAAGAAAGCAATTGTTTTAAAGGAGCGAATAGATTGAAGACCTATACATACAAGCAACCAGCAGCTATTGAGTCAACAGAGACCGTTACTATTTTAAATGAAGCGGGGGAGGTATCGTCCACCGTTCAACGCGTGTATTCCAATGCACTAAAAAAAGCATTCGATAAGACGATGGATTATCGTTATTTCGTTCGATTTGATGCGAATGATCGCAATGGTCAGCCTCTTTTTACGTGTAAAAAAGTATCCCGTCGTGGACGCGTGCATTTTCGTGGTAAGGATTTGGTGACAGGGAAAGACTATATGATTGCCTACGATGGCTGGCAAATCATGATTCCCGATTTAGTCATTACCGATGGCGAACAGCAAATCAAGCTCAACAAAGAAATGGAGGACTGGTCTGTTTTTACTGTGAATGAGCAGCCCATCGCCCGTTGGCAAGCGACTTTCTGTGAGACGCATTTTGACATTACACTGCAAATTGAAGACAGCAGCCCCATTCAGCAGGAAGCCTTTTTTATTGCAATCGGACAGGCTGTGCTGTTTGTTGGGGCTTAAGTTAGAAGGGGGCTTGATGATGTGCTAAACATACTACCAGCAAAAGAAATTTATTTACAGGGAAACGAGCATGCCCTATTGCTTTTACATTCCTTTACAAGTCATACAAGAGATATGAAGAAAGTAGCCACTGCACTACATAGCCAAGGCTATACATGCTATGCGCCCTTATATCGTGGACACGGCACTCATCCCGAACAGTTATTACACGATCAGGTAGACGACTGGTGGCAGGATGTAGTGAATGCCCATCAATTTTTATTGGATGAAGGCTATCAAAAGATTTCAGTCATCGGTCTCTCCATCGGTGGTATTTTCACATTGAAGCTTGCCCAATTAGAGAAGCTGGTGCAAATCATTGTCTTATCCGTACCGTTTGATAAGGAACCAGAGCAATTAAAACAAAGAATTGTAGACTATGCCTACAATTATAAAACGATAGAGGGCAAATCACCGCTTCAAATCACACAGGAAATGGAGCCATTTAAGAGCATGCCATTAGATGCGATGAACGCATTCCAAACATTTATCCAAGAAACGATGCAGCAGCTTGATAAAATCACCATTCCTATTGCTATCTACTATGGTGAACGCGACGATGCATTGTATACAGAAAGCGCAGAAATGATTTATCAGCATGTTCAATCATCTAAAAAGCGGAAGAAAGGCTTTGAAAATTCTAAGCATCTTATGACATTAGGACGGGATCAAGAGGCTCTCATAAAGGAAATGATGGATTTTCTTCAAATTTAGGGAGAGTTTCATTTATAAAAGGAGTGGGGGTGCTCACTGAAGAGAGAGATTCGCTCCAAAGAGGTGTAGAAGCGCTCATTCAAGAGTGAACTCCGCTCTAAAAAGGAGTAAAGGCGCTCATTCAAGAGAGAACTCCGCTCCAAAGAGGAGTGAAAGCGCTCATTCAAGAGTGAACTCCGCTCAAACAAGAAGTAGAAGCACTCATTCAAGAGAGAACTCCGCTCAAAGAAGAACCAAAAGCGCTCATCGAAGAGAAGACTCCGCTCCAAAAAGGAGTAAAGGCGCTCATTCAAGAGAGAACCCCGCTCCAAAAAGAAGTAGAGGCGCTCATTCAAGAGAGAACCCCGCTCCAAAAAGAAGTAGAAGCGCTCATTCAAGAAGGAACTCTGCTCCAAAAAGGAGTGAAAGCGCTCATTCAAGAGAGAACTCCGCTCCAAAAAGGAGTAAAGGCGCTCGCCCGTGAGATCGCCCCCGCTCCTAAAAAACAGCCACCTCTATCCAGAGAGGGGCTGTTTTTACTTAGATTTCCACGATCTCATTCGCTAGCTTTTGTCGGCTAATCCAGTAGCCTTGGAGGGTAAAGACAATGAGTGTTGCTCCTAGGAGGGTGATGCTTGTGATGCCTAATGTTAAGAAGTCATAGGACATCGGGGAGCCCTCATCAATGAAGCCTAGCATTCTTGTTAAAACTAATCCTAGCAATGTGCCGACTGTGAGACCATAGAGGACAAAGGATAGGACTTGTGTCAGTATGAGCTTCATTAAGCCATTTGGTGACAGGCCAATCAATCGTTGGATGGCATAGTCGCTGCGTTTTGTATAAATGGTATGCAGTAATGTTTGTAGGACACCTAGGGCAGTGGCAGCTATTAAAATAACAAAGACACCGACAAATAGGCTCCAGCGCTGGAAGAACATTTCATTGGATTGCGCTAGTATGGTCGCTTTATCTGTAAACTTCAGGGCTGGCCAGCGCTCTTCCAAGAATGATAGCTCCGCCAATGCCTGCTCAGGGTGAGATGTTTCGACCATAATGTCTTCGATGATTGGGTGATCCTGCGCCGTGAGGAACGAAGACCAATCAACGATTATATCAGCACGTTGAATAGGTGTATCGGTAATTCCTATAATTTGTAATTCACCGGTTGGCATATCCTGCTGGGCAGCAAAATCATAGGAACATATCGTTAGACGATCACCCACTGATAAATGATGACGTTCGGCAAAGTGCTTTGTCACCACGAGACCATCCTGCAAATTTCCACCCTCAATTTCAGGCAATTTCTTTAATTGTATAAATTTCTCGATATCAATGGTTGTATAGTTCTCTGGTAGCCATTCATCGCCGAGTTGTAGGGCAGTATACGCATTATTACTTTGTGCATACGCATACTGCACGCTCGGCAATGCTTCAATTTTCTCTATAATTGCAGGCGTGATGGTTGGATCATTTAATTCATTATTAATCTTTACGGCTGTTTCGTATTGTGATTCCGTGTAGGCAAGGTCGTTGAGCTGTAAGGTTTTCATTAATGAGCTGCCAAAGGTTAAAATGACCATTAATCCTATAATGCTGAGCACCACGGGCATATTTTTGCGTACTTGTGGCATGAGCTGCTGGCACGCTAAATAAGCTTCTTTGCCAAGTACCTTTCGAATCGGCTTTAAAGCCAGATGAAGGATGACTGTAAATAGATAGGGAATTAGTAACAGTAAAATCCCGCATACGAGTAGTGTCCCGAGTAGAATAAATAAGGCACCTTGATCGCTTCCTGTCCCAGCTAAATAGGCTTGTAAAAAGAATAGTAAAGCGATCACACCTACAATACTGACGATGATTGCTTTCCATTTTGTCCAACGAAGATGTAAATGTTCATTTTCTGAAGCGATTTGTAATGGCAATAGTCTGGAACTTTTAGCTACTTGCCATTTTGTCATCATCTGCAGAATCAAGAAGCTGGAAAGGGCAATCAATAGTATAAATCCAATAGGAAGCTCTGTTTTAGCATTAGGTAAATGCAACAAGCTAATTAATTGTGGCAGCCAGATTTTTATCACCACAAGGCTCAGCGTTGTTCCAAGCATAACACCAAAGCTAATGATCAGTGAGAGTTGGAGCTTAACAATACGTCCAACCTGTTTTACTGATGCCCCGAGAGCCCGTAAAATCATTAGTTGCTCTTTGATTTTATAGAATAATAGCTGGAATGTGGACAGCAATAGGACGCTTGAAATGAGTAAAATAAAAACAGATAGTACAATCATAAAAACCATTAAGCTCTGTAAATTTCTTTTAAATACATCGTAATCACTCATAACATCAACACGTAATGTTGCATCGAGTTGTTTGATTTCTGCACCTACTGCCTTGGCACGCCCCTCATCTGTTTTCATGAGCGCAAATATGCCTGCCGTTTGTGGCTGACTATTGTTCATCCATGCTTTGACAACATCATTAGCTAAGAGGATGATATTAGGACTGTCAGTGCCTTTCATAGTCGGTAAAATTTCTTGCACGATAAAATCCTTTGATTGAATATGAATGGAATCCCCAACGCGTTTATTGAAAAGACGGGCAACATTTTCTGAAAGAATGGCATCATTCGGTCCAAGATTGACCTCAAAATGGTAGCGGCTTTTCACAAGGTCATCATTTTCCACGCCAACGGTATAAAAAGCAGTGTGCTTTTCTTGTTCAACCATTGTATGAGCTAGCGATAAACTGGACACTTGTGTGACACCTGCTAGGGTAGAAAACTCCTCTATTTGTGATGCTGTCAACAATTTTTGCTGATCGGGATTATAACCGACCATTAAGTCCATTTCTCCATACAATGCTTGGATGTCGGCCTTCATCTGGCTATTGGCATTCCAAATGTAGACGGTCATTGTCATCACCAGGCAAATCGAGATTGCAATAATACTAATACTTGTTAGGACATTTGCCCAAGCGGCACGAAATAGCTTGAGGGCAATATTGCGCATCGTAAACATTAGCGATCCCCCCTCGTAACTTGTTTGAATTTCATTAAAATACAATCCAAATCCTCTTCATTCTGCTGGTTTTGATAGGAATCCACAATTGCCCCATCATGGAAGAACAGTACCCGATTGGCATAGGTAGCCACATAGGGGTCATGTGTGACGAGTAAAATCGTTTGCTGGTTCGTTTTTTGCAGAGCAACGAGCAGCGCTAAAATTTCATCTGTTGTATGAACATCCAAAGCCCCTGTTGGCTCATCTGCCAGTAAAATAGGAGGGTTAGCAATAATCGCACGCGCAATGGCGACACGTTGCTTTTGTCCACCAGACAGCTCATGGGGTCGATGCTTTGCCCAAGCGGCGATATTTAAGGTTTCCATCATGTGCTGCACACGCACCTTAATCTCCTTGCTAGGAACATCATTTAAAATAAGGGGAAGCGCGATATTATCCTCCACAGATAAATCCTTTAGCAGATGAAAGGATTGGAAGATAAAGCCGATATTTTCTTTTCGGAATTGCGATGCTTTTGGCTCTTGATAAATAGCGTGAGCTTCCTTGCCAAATAAAAATAATGCCCCGTCTGTTGGCTCATCGATGGCGCTGATCAGATTCAGAAGGGTGCTTTTACCAGAGCCGCTTGTCCCCATAATCGCTACTATTTCTCCTTGATAAATGGTGCAATGGATATTTTTCAAGGCGTTTACGGTATGATGCTTTTGCTGATAAATTTTGGACATCCCTTCAACACGTAGCACTTCTGTTAACCGTCCTTCAGGGATGGGTATTGCATTAATGACTTCTTTCAGCGGATTGAACCCACTCATCGAGATATGCCCCCTTTAATTGTTGTCGTAATGCTTGCAAGCCACGGCGTATATGTGTTTTCACAGTGCCTTCAGGACATTGCAAAATCGCCGCAATATCCTTGACCGAGTAGTCTTGATAAAATCGTAGCAATAGCACTGTTTTGTACTTTTCCTCAAGCTGGCAAAGAGCCTGCCATAAATCCAGCTCTTCTTCGATATATGTAGGGGATGAGCTTGTTAAATCCTCGAAAGTTTGTGGTTCAACAGGCATAACTGTATTTTTCTTCGCTATATAGGTTTTACAGCAATTAATCATAATGCGGGTGAGCCAAGTGGCAAAATAGTGTGGCTCCTTTAATTGTGGCAAGCCCTCATAGGCTCGAATAATGGTTTGCTGAAAAACTTCTACGGCGTCGTTTTCATTTTGTACGTAGACATAGGCCATGCGATAAAGCTTATGTTGCTCCTGCTCAATTAGCTGATAAAATGCTTGCTCATCACCTTGTTGGGCTAAGGCTACAAGTGATTGTTGGGTGCTCGTAATGAAAATCGCCTCCTTTTCGACCATTAGACTCAGCAAGTCGTCATTTCGATTCAAGTTTTTTATTTTTATTGAGAAACTTATTAAGCATACCCATTTAATAGTAGGTTATCAATTTATTGCTATAATGGTAGTGGCTTAATCAAGGAAAAGGAGTGAGTTTATGAGCAGAAAGCCTATTTATGTCGAGATAGACATCCAGGCGCCTATAGAAAAAGCATGGGATTATACACAAAATCCTCAGTTGCATGAGCAATGGGATTTACGTTTTACATCCATTACCTATAGTCCGAAAAAAGCACCTGAGGAGCCACAGCGTTTTACCTATGAAACGAAGGTCATGCCAGGCTTACAGGTGAGCGGCTGGGGAGAAAGCAAGGGGGAGCATCATAAAGAAAATGGCACGCGAACATCCTCTCTGCATTTTGGCACGCCTCAACAGCGCTCACCTATAGCGGAGGGAAAGGGCTATTGGCAATATATCCCGCATCAACAGGGGCTGACATTTTTAACTCAATATGATTATGACACACGCTATGGCAAGCTTGGCACATTCTTTGATCTATTTTTTCGCCCATTAATGGGGTGGGCGACGGCACTCAGCTTTGATGTATTAAAAAGATGGCTAGAAAAAGGAGAAAATCCTGCTGCTCAGTATAGACGATTCTTTTTAACCATGCTCCTGCGTATATTCTTTTGCTTTGTCTGGTTCTATCATGGTCTTGTACCGAAGATCATCCATTTGCATCCGCAGGAATTAAAGATGACCGCTTCATTACTAAACCATGCAGATCAGCTAGTGGTGTGGATAGGGGTTGCTGAAATCCTTTTTGCCTTGTGCTGGCTTTACCCGCGAGGAAAACGCTGGCTCTTTGGCATGCAAATCATCGTTTTTCCACTCTTGACGATCGCTGCTATTGGTGCGGACCCGACAAGTATTCAAGCGCCCTTTAATCCACTCACCTTTAATAGCGCTTTATGGGTGTTGTCAATCATCGGATTTAGCTTAAGTAAGGGTGTCCCAAGTGCCAAAAGCTGTAAAAGAAAGCGAGGACAACAAGGATGACGATCTATCAAACATTATTAGGGGATGATTTTGCAAGACTTCATCCGATGCTACAACAGCGTTATGCGTTACCGATTGATGAACCATTTTTTGCTCAGGGTGTGATGCATCAAATAAAATCTGGTGCTAAATGGATGCGTCCCTTTTATACGCTGGCAGCGAAAACGCGATTTCTGTTCCCTGAGTCAGGGGAGAATGTTCCCTTTACCATTTCGAATACATGCCGAGCTCTGCCGAGTGGGGTACTGGAGGTGCTATGGGAGCGCACCTTTTATTTCCCACAGAAGACAAGGCATTTTGATGCAAGGATGACCATTGATCCAATCCGAAAAATTGTGAAAGATTATTTAGGCACACCTTCTCTTTTTTATTCCGATTTGCACTTTACGGTGACACGAGAGGGAACGTTAGTTATTCGTTCAGGTAAACAGCGTTTTGTCCTCTCTCGTTTCGAATGCCCCATGCCTAGATTGATAGAGGGGCGGGTCATTGTGGAGGAGGGCTTTGATGAATCGAAAAATGTCTTCACCATTCATGTCTCCATCCATAATCCATTAATAGGGAGGCTCATGATGTATGCTGGAGAATTTACGCAACAATCGAAGTAATTTCATTTTTTTACTGGGGATTATGTTCACGGTAATTTGCTTTGTGCTTAGTGGACAACCCAGTTACTTTTGGTTACTCACAGCTGCTCAACTGATTTTCGTCCCCACCATGGTCTCCGTGGTTGTGGATGTTCAGAAAGCGGGCAAAGCCATCATTATTGGGATGATGCTAGCCATCACACTGCTGCATTTGTGGACGGGTGGCTTATTGGCTAATGTTTTGGCAGGTATGTATTTACTGTATACCTTCTATATAGCCATACAAGGCGTGAAAAGGTTTTTACAGCGAGGATTCACGAATAGTGCGGAGTTTGCGATTGACATGGGGCTTTTCTATCTAGCTCTTGGTGGTTTGTGGTTTTTCGCCTATGTCGCCAACATTGATACTGGCTTTTCACCATTAATAACGTGGTTAACGGCCATTCACTTTCATTATTCCGCTTGTTTATTACCCATTTCAGTCGGACTTTTGGGTCGCTTACACGATAGTAGCGGATATCGTGTCATGGTGATGATTTTGCTGGCAGGACCACTCCTTGTTGCGATGGGTATTGCCTTTTCCATACTCATTGAAATCATCGCGGTTGCTCTTTATATCTTCGCTATCTATGGCTTGTTTTTCGTTGCACTCAAAACAAAGCTTCCGTTTGAGCAGGGGCTATTGCTGAGGATTTCCTATGGAGCGCTCTGTCTGACGATTCTTGGATCTTGTCTGTATGTTTACAGTCGTGTCAGTGGCAACTTTTCCATTGGCATTCCAGAAATGCTCCAATTCCATGGTGTAATCAATGGTGTTTTCTTTGGTGGGGTAGGGGTTATCGCATGGCTAATGGCTGTACCCCCAACAACACAGCGTCCGTTTGAGTTCCCCGTAAGCCAAATTCGCGGGAAGCTGCGTCATGAGAATAAACCACACCCTGGCTTGGTCGATGCCTTACAGAATTTTGTCGATACAGCAAAGCTACCGCCTGTCATTCCACATTTTTATGAGCACACGACGTCCTATCGTCTGTTGGCGACGGTGCAATGGAAGACTTGGTTTTTACCTTTTGCCTTTTTATATCAAGGATTGAGCCGTTTTCTCCAACAGCTCAATTTACCCTTTTCCAGTAAGCAAATCGAGATGACGGGCAGCATTGTTCAGGTCGATTCTGTACAAGATAGCCGTCCGTCTCCACGTGCATGGATTCGGACAATTCATCAGCAAACCGTTTTTGTCGCCATTTATTCGAAGCACACAAGCAACGAAACAACCTATATGAATATTGCCTTGCCACTCCCGTTTTCAACAATGGTTGGTATTTTGTATGCCTATGAAGAAAATGGTCAGCTACACCTAACAAGTCGCCACGATGGAGATGCAGGAATTTATTTGGCAATAGGAAAGAATGTGATGAGGCTACCTTTACAGGAGCATTTTCAAATTGCTGCAGTAGATGACAAGACATTGACAGCACGCCACCAGATGACGTTATGGGGTATTCCTTTTTTACAAATTGATTATCATATTGAAAGAAATGTGTAGATTGGCAGGAAATTCCTCGTCCGAACGAGAAGGTCCTATATAGAGACAAATAACAAGGAGTGATGGCTTGCGTTTAACAAAAGGAATTTCTGGTTTCGATGCAGCGCATTTAATTGAGCAGGACATGCGCATGTTTCAGTCGATGGTATACCATTTAGTGACAAGCGAACAACGAGCGAAAGTAAGGCAATTTATCGATAAAGCGCCTTTTGTCTATATGCAGGCAGTGGTCGAAATTAATGGAGAGACATTGATGATTCTTCATCATCGTTTGATGCCGTACATCGCCTTTGCCAAGCAGGAGGAGAGTAGCTTTACCTTTTTATCCAAGCCGCTGCTGCACAAATATTTTCCCATGCGTAAATGCTTGGAAGCGGAGACTCTTGCCACATCACTAGCAAAGGATCAAGCATTGCATAGCCTATCTGCTACGGAATGGAAATACGTCTCTTATTTTAATAGCTAAACCATTGGCGACGTGATGTTCAATGCCTGGGATTAAGGATAGTACCAAAGACGCAAGATGAAAGATGCTATAAAAAACATTATATTGACCAAGTTATTTCTGGAAATATAGCAAAAATTCCTAAAACCGCTAATCGTCCTTATTAAATGGTAGATTTTTAATGATGGAATAGATTAGGAAAATAAGGGGTTTTTGCAGATGAAGTTCAAAACAATCAGTAGACGCATTGTTTTTTCCTTTAGCATTGTGATCGCAATTGTGATGGGGTACATTGTTTACAATTACTTTGCTATCAAGCAAAGCAATGATGCGACAGAACAAATTGTACAGCAAGAATTACAACTATTAATCATCGATTACGAGCAGGCACAGTCTATTGATTTAAGGATAGCGGCAGCTAGAGGCTATGTGTTGTCTGGGAGAGAAAAGTATAAAGAGATATTTCAGGATAATGTTACAAAGGAAGTAAGCAACGAAGAAAAACGATCAGCATTATCTTCCTCGGGCGAATTCGGAAAATTTGCGGAGATGTCCAAGGAATGGAACCGTTATATTGAGCAGGAGGTATTTTCGGTATATGACGAAGGAAACACCGAACTGGCTACCCAAAACCTCACGAAAATGGATGACACAGCGACGACCATTCGTGAAGGCTACGAAGGCTTAGCGGCGCAACGAAAGCTAGCCATTAATGAGGTAGGGACGGACATCATTGCCGCTGGGGAGCAGAAACAGCGAATTGCCATTATCGTAGGTGTTGGGATTGTTCTTCTAGCAGTGATCATTGAGCTATTAAGTGCTCGTGGTATTTCAAGACCGATTGTGACGTTAACCAAGCGTATGCAGCAAATGACCAATGGTGATTTAAGTGAGCCGCCATTGAAGCTTCAATCGAAGGACGAAGTGGGGCAACTGATGGAAGCGACCAATACGATGTCAGATATTTTAAATCGTCTATTAAAGCACATTCAAACAGTGTCCAACGATGTGGCGGCACATAGTGAGGAGCTTCTTCAGTCGACTTCAGAGGTCAAAACAGGGACAGAGCAAATTGTCCATACCGTAACAGAAATGGCGAGTGGGACAGAACTACAGGCAGATCATGCATCAGATGTCGCTTCCTCCATGAATGTTTTTGCTGGCAAAGTCACTACGGTTCATCACGGCAGTAAAGATGTTCAACAGTATTCGCAGGATGTGAAAGCTTTAACGCAAGAAGGTAGGAACTTAATGACCACTTCCTCAAAACAAATGGAAGCAATCCAGCATACGGTGAAGGATGCTGTGGAACAGGTAAATGGCCTAAGTAAGCAAACACAGGAAATTTCTAAGCTTGTGGCGGTCATTCAAACGATTGCAGCCCAAACGAATTTACTCGCATTGAACGCAGCGATTGAAGCGGCCAGAGCTGGCGAACAGGGGAAAGGCTTTGCTGTGGTGGCAGACGAGGTTCGGACTTTAGCCGAGCAGGTTGCCTTCTCCGTCGATGATATTACAGCGATTGTGAGAAAAATTCAGGATGATTCCCATGCAGTGACCTCCTCGCTAGAGCAAGGCTATGGGGAAGTAGAAAAGGGCACCTCACAAATGGCAGCAACCAATACGACATTCTACCGAATTGCGGATGCTATTGAGGCCATTGCCACAGGCATTTACGGTATGTCAGTGGAGCTAGCAGAGGTTGTTCACAATACTGTCACGATTCATAAAGCAGTCGATGAAATAGCTGCTGTCTCCGAACAGTCAGCAGCAGGCATTCAGGAAACATCAGCTACCATTGAGCAGACCGCAAGCTCCATGGTGGAAATTAAACATAGTGCCGAGCATTTAGCAGAAATGGCTGAACAACTAAACGCCCTGATTCGTCAATTTAAGCTCTAGAAATTACCTGTAGATTTCAAACTTCCATCACATTTCATCTGTATACTAAGGCATTGGAAGGTGGAATCATTTTGAGAAAATATTTACTTTTATTATTGATGAGTACTTTATTCATGGCACCTGTTGCCTACGCCCATACGATGGATAAAAGCACACTATTCACTGATGTCCCTGAAACAGACGCCAATATTCAGGACATTATGGTATTACACAGTATTGGGCTTCTTGGGTACAATGGCAAAGATATGGCCTTAAACCCAACAGACAACCTCTCCCGCAAGGACTTTGCAGGCTGGGTAGGTGGCTTCTTTGGTCTTGAAGGAGCGACAGTGGATGAGCTAGCACAAGCAGCACAAAAAGAAGATTACGTGTCTTCGCTAGAGGGAGATATTACGTACAAGGAAATAAATACAGCACTTTTTCATCATAAACTAGAGTTAGCCAATCCTGACGCAACCATGACGAAACAAGAGTACATTGCATTCTTAACAGAGCACCTTACATTTGATATGGGCGGACATACGCTTATGCAAATGGGCGGCTTTGCAGAAGGACCAACGGGTACGATTGAAGACGTGGTAACAGGTGACCAAACAGGGATCATCATTGACGGTAAAACATACATGCTGTCAGGACACCCTCGCATCTTTGCCGATTCAACAGATGCCAAAAGCTGGGTAGGGCAACAGCTAGAACGCTCTATTTTCACAACAGCAGCAGATCACCACCATGGTCATGACGGTGGGCAAGAAGAAAGTCACGGAGACCATGCAGAAGGTCACGGCGACAGCCACGAACACGAAGCATCCGCCACAGATGAAGCAACTCTACAATATGTGCAAATTAGCACTACACAAGTGGTGAAAGACGATGCCAAAGAAATGCAGTCTTCGAACGCCACACCAAGAGAAGAACAACAAGCAGCCGCATCTGATGACACAACATCCAACTCAAACACAGTATGGATGATCGCCATCCTTGCAGTACTAGCAGCTATTTTTGTTATTGTTTTTGTGAAACGCAAGAAATAATGTAAATTAAAAGAACCAGCAATGACCGAGGGGATTCGGTTGTTGTTGGTTTTTTAAAAAGGAAATGATTGCTATAATGAAGGAAAGTGCGGATGGTAAGCGAACATGATTTTATAGCACGATTCGCACCAGAAATATTGATGAAAATACCAGTTGGATAGAACTATGTTAGTTTGAAATACTTATGTTTTTTGAAAAAAATATTAAAGTTAAGGATGTTATATTAAAGATTTATTCATTTTTGCAGTCACTCTCTATATGGAGAGTGTGGATTGAAATTGCTGATCCTTACGATACTCCTGAATACCGTCAAGGTCACTCTCTATATGGAGAGTGTGGATTGAAATACAAACGTCTCGTGCATTTTTTAGAGTGCATGAGTCACTCTCTATATGGAGAGTGTGGATTGAAATTTTGTTTACAGCCTCTACAGCTTTTTTATGCTCTTGTCACTCTCTATATGGAGAGTGTGGATTGAAATGAGATAATATAATTTGGAAAGAAACCAAATCAATGTCACTCTCTATATGGAGAGTGTGGATTGAAATTATTGAAGCAAAAGCAGATGTGACAGGGAAAAGCCGTCACTCTCTATATGGAGAGTGTGGATTGAAATATCGCCTGTAGCGCCTGTTTTGGTTCGCAACACGGTCACTCTCTATATGGAGAGTGTGGATTGAAATGAAATATGGTGCTGAATAGACAATTGAAAGATTTTGTCACTCTCTATATGGAGAGTGTGGATTGAAATATACCTTTTTCAAGCCCTTGCATTAACGAGTCATGTCACTCTCTATATGGAGAGTGTGGATTGAAATACAAGAAACGCCACAATTTCTGGTCAAGACTCCGTCACTCTCTATATGGAGAGTGTGGATTGAAATACGGACACAGGCTCTAATGTGAGCATTGATCTTCGTCACTCTCTATATGGAGAGTGTGGATTGAAATCAATATGGTTACATCAGTGACCAATTTTGTGAAAAGTCACTCTCTATATGGAGAGTGTGGATTGAAATTAAATAAAATGACTGAAATTAAAGACGGTCTTATGTCACTCTCTATATGGAGAGTGTGGATTGAAATTAGGTATTCTTTGACCAGTTTTTCATAGTCCTGTGTCACTCTCTATATGGAGAGTGTGGATTGAAATAAATGTTGATAGTAGTAAAAGTGGCGGAGAATTAGTCACTCTCTATATGGAGAGTGTGGATTGAAATTCACAAGAAGCATTAGCTGAGAAGTTGGGTATCGGTCACTCTCTATATGGAGAGTGTGGATTGAAATTATAAAAGATATTTCAATGATGATACTGACGAATGGTCACTCTCTATATGGAGAGTGTGGATTGAAATGCAAAACAACATTAAATGATGCGCTGTGATACCGAGCGTCACTCTCTATATGGAGAGTGTGGATTGAAATTATATTTTGTCTTTGGTAAAAACGACCATCTATGTCACTCTCTATATGGAGAGTGTGGATTGAAATAACTTATAGTCTTTATTTGAATAAAGATACAGAGTCACTCTCTATATGGAGAGTGTGGATTGAAATCGTCCTGGGTAATGAAAATAAAATCATAGCCAAGTCACTCTCTATATGGAGAGTGTGGATTGAAATTTTACCATTGTTTAACTTTTTACTAATGATCTGCAGTCACTCTCTATATGGAGAGTGTGGATTGAAATTTCTCAATATTAAAAAAAAAATACAAAATTTGCAAGTCACTCTCTATATGGAGAGTGTGGATTGAAATATGCCTTTTAGCGAATTTTGTCGGAAAGTTTTCCGTCACTCTCTATATGGAGAGTGTGGATTGAAATAAAAACCTTATCAAAGGCATTGAAAATCAAGCTGGTCACTCTCTATATGGAGAGTGTGGATTGAAATTGTATTACTATTAATATAAAAAGAAAATGCTCCGTCACTCTCTATATGGAGAGTGTGGATTGAAATTAAATCTTTCAAGCTTTCTAGTACAGCTTGCTTTGTCACTCTCTATATGGAGAGTGTGGATTGAAATCATAGGAAGCCAACCAAAAAATACTTTGTAAACTTGTCACTCTCTATATGGAGAGTGTGGATTGAAATAACTTATAGTCTTTATTTGAATAAAGATACAGAGTCACTCTCTATATGGAGAGTGTGGATTGAAATCGTCCTGGGTAATGAAAATAAAATCATAGCCAAGTCACTCTCTATATGGAGAGTGTGGATTGAAATTTTACCATTGTTTAACTTTTTACTAATGATCTGCAGTCACTCTCTATATGGAGAGTGTGGATTGAAATAACTAGGATACAAACAGTTCTTTATTAAAATTTGGTCACTCTCTATATGGAGAGTGTGGATTGAAATTTCTCAATATTAAAAAAAAAATACAAAATTTGCAAGTCACTCTCTATATGGAGAGTGTGGATTGAAATAAAAACCTTATCAAAGGCATTGAAAATCAAGCTGGTCACTCTCTATATGGAGAGTGTGGATTGAAATTGTATTACTATTAATATAAAAAGAAAATGCTCCGTCACTCTCTATATGGAGAGTGTGGATTGAAATTAAATCTTTCAAGCTTTCTAGTACAGCTTGCTTTGTCACTCTCTATATGGAGAGTGTGGATTGAAATAATAGAGGAGAAGCAAGCGTAGCTGATGTTGCGTCACTCTCTATATGGAGAGTGTGGATTGAAATCCAGCGAATATTTTCAAGGGCTAATAAATGGTGTCACTCTCTATATGGAGAGTGTGGATTGAAATAAATACAGTGACTCCAATTTCTTTTATAGCCTGGTCACTCTCTATATGGAGAGTGTGGATTGAAATTTAAAAGACTATGAGGATTGTCAAAATGATGACGTCACTCTCTATATGGAGAGTGTGGATTGAAATACACTGCATCAGCAAACAGAATGATGGAGGGATGTCACTCTCTATATGGAGAGTGTGGATTGAAATAGGATCACATGCTGCTGGTTTAAATCGTGTCCCTGTCACTCTCTATATGGAGAGTGTGGATTGAAATGAGTAAAGATTTCTGATACTGTAATCCATGGCACGGAGTCACTCTCTATATGGAGAGTGTGGATTGAAATTATATTTACATAGTCCGTACTTTCTGGCAGATTCGTCACTCTCTATATGGAGAGTGTGGATTGAAATAGGAAGAATACGTAAGCCAGCTGTAAAATCGCAATCGTCACTCTCTACATAGAGAGTGTGGATTGAAATTCCACGTTGACTACCTCTCCTTTTATGGTGTATCGTCACTCTCTGTATGGAGAGTGTGAATTGAAATATGGCGGATAGTCAATTAACGAACTTGTAATGAAGTCACCCTCTGTATAAAGAATATGAACTGAATGTATTATCAAGAGGCGGAAGATTAAGATAATCACCGCCTCTTTTTGAATGGGAGAAAAACGATAAATACTTTTTGTGTAGGTCCTTAGACATCTGGTCGAAGGTTTGGTATAATTGTTTAAATATTACAATTTCGTGTACAGGGAAGAAGGGAATAGATGTCTTCTGAAGATTTTATTGCGCATATTCGAACGAGCGATGGGGCAGAGCAACGGTTAGTGGATCATTTAAAAGAGGTTCAAGCTTTGGCAGAAGAAATTGGGCAGAAAATTGGCCTTCCACATGTCACTGGCCTTGCAGGAATGTTACATGATATGGGGAAATTTAGCCAGGCGTTTCAGGGATATATTCGTGAAGCGGCTGCCAATCCCGCTAATCCACCAAAACGGGGTAGTGTGGATCATTCTACGGCAGGGGGCAAATTTTTACTGAAACATTTTCACCTAGGAGGTACCGTTGCATTTATTTTAACGGAATCTGTGGCTAATGCAATTTTCACACATCATGGGCAATTAATAGATATGGTTGACATAGAGGGGCAATCACCTTTTGTGAAGAGGTGGGAAGTTGAGAAAGATATATCGTTTTTGCAAGTAGAACAACATTTTTTACAATATATGTATGACTTAGATTATATGCATGCGTATGTTCAAAAAGCGGTTTCTGAGTTGCAAATCTTTTTTGAAAACAGATTGAAAAATGTGAAAACTGCGAGCGAAGCGACTAGTATTATGCAAAAATTAACTAGTTATCTTACGATGTATGTATTTAGTGCATTAATTGATGCGGATCGGCGGAATTCGTGTGATTTTGAAAAAAATGAGGAAAACTTACATTATGATTCACAAGTTCTTTGGTCAGCATTCGAACAGCGTCTAAATATTGAACTTGCTGAAAAACAACGCAGCGCTTTACCCAATGCGATTACTCGGCTCCGTGAACAAATGTCAAAAACTTGTTTAGAGAAAGCTACCCTTTCAACAGGTATTTATACACTCTCAATGCCAACAGGTGGTGGAAAAACATTAGCAAGCCTTCGCTTTGCATTAAGGCACGCACAGCTTCACCAAAAAAAACGTATCATCTTTATTGTGCCATTTACAACAATTATCGAACAAAATGCACAAGAGGTACGTGATGTATTACAAGCAGAAGATTTTGTCTTAGAGCATCATAGTAATGTCATTGAAGAATCCGAACCTCGTGAAGATTTGTCTTTTGAAGAATATCAAACTGCAAGAAAATTAAATGCTGCTAAAGATGATTGGGATATTCCTATTGTTTTTACAACAATGGTGCAGTTTTTAGAAACCTTTTATAGTGGAAGGTCACGCAGCATTAGAAGATTACATAACTTAGCGAACAGTATATTAATATTTGATGAGATACAAGCTGTGCCAATTCATTGTGTATCTTTATTTAATGAGGCCTTAAATTTTTTGAAAAACACCTGTCAAACTACATCTATACTTTGTACAGCCACCCAGCCATCGCTCCAATATGTACGCCATAACATAAAGCTAGATGGTGAGTTAATGGAGAATCTACCATCAATTGTAGAAGCCTTTCAACGTACAACCATTAAGCCCTTGTTGAAAGATAAAGGCTGGAGTACAGAAGAGTTGTATGGCTTTATTGAGGAAAGGCTCAAAACAAGTAATAATATATTAGTGATTTTAAATACAAAAAGGGCAGTGAAAGATTTATTTGAGCAGTTCCATAATGGTGATATTGAGGTCGTACATTTGAGCACAGGTATGTGTCCTGCACATCGAAAGCAAAAATTAAAGGATATGCGAGAAAAACTACGAAAAAAGGAAAAATTCTTATGTATAAGTACACAATTGATTGAAGCAGGGGTTGATATTAGTTTTGATTGTGTGATTCGCTCATTGTCTGGGTTGGATTCCATTGCGCAGGCTGCAGGACGTTGTAATCGTCATGGAGAAGTGCCGTTACGAGATGTCTATGTGATTAATCATGCAGAAGAATCATTAAACAAGCTACCGACTATTAAAAAGGGTGGCGAATGTGCCAGCTACATCATGAAGGATTTACAACATAATCCAACATTATTTGGTGGAAATCTATTGTCGACTGCGTCCATGACACATTATTTTAAAAACTTCTATCAATTGTTTGAATCTAAGTTAAATTATCCAATCCCAGCATTGCAAACCACCATTTACGAGCTTTTATTTCGTGTAGATACGGACTGGAATAAAGATTATCTGAAGGGACAAGGTAGACAAAATCCATTAGCAATACTGGCGAGCTTTAGAACCGCTTTTTCACATTTCGAGGTGATTGACGCAAAGACACAAGGGATACTTGTACCGTATGGAGAGGGGGAAGAACTTATAACCCAGCTTACAAGTCGTGAACCCATTACAGATTATCCACTATTTTTAAAGAAAGCCCAGCAGTACAGTGTGAATGTTTTTAAGCATGAGTTTGAAGCTCTAAAACAAAATAATCAGTTGATTGTTGTTCATTTTGGTTCATTGACGATTTATGCGGCAAAAGATGCGGCTTATGATGAACAGTATGGCATTAGTACGCAGGGAGAAGCACATCTAACGGATTTTATTGTGTAGAAAGTGAAAAGCAGCTCATTGCTTTTCAGGTAGTGAGCTGCATTCAAACATAAATCATATAATATATTTTTCAATCCACACTCCACGCTGAAGTGACATTATAATAATAGCATATTGGTTTTAAATTAATTTTGTTCATATATTATATTTATTTAAAGTTATATAATGTAACTCACAAATAATTTTATTGACAATAATTGGTGAAATAGAGATAATGTAGTTAGATAATTCTGAATTATCTAAAATTTTGGGTAAGAGATCTACTATTCCTTCTTCCTCCCTATAGTAGACCTCACTTAAAATCTTTAAGATAATTCTTCTAATATTTTTTAATGATTTTAAGGAGGTGATAACATGACAAAAATACGTAATCAAATAGAGTTTGAGGTTTATGGAGCTTATGCATTGTTTACAGATCCACTCATGAAGCTTGGTGGTGAGAAAATGACGACACAAATTCCTAGCTATCAATCGCTAAAGGGAATCGTTGAATCTGTTTACTGGAAGCCGTCCATTATTTGGTATATCGATGAAATCCGTGTCATGAATGCGATACGTATGGAATCAAAGGGTGTACGTCCTATTGATATGGCTGGAGGTAATACACTGGCGAATTACAGCTATTTGCGTGATGTACGTTATCAAGTAAGGGCACATTTTGAGTTCAATACTAATCGTTCAGATTTACAACAGGATTTCAATGAATATAAACATCATAACATTGCCAAACGCTGTGTCGATAAGGGTGGTCGCCGTGATGTCTTTTTAGGAACAAGGGAATGTCAGGCATATGTCGAACCATGTGAATACGGAACTGGAGAAGGGTATTATGATGACTATGATGAAGTACATTTCGGTATGATGGTGCATGGTTTAAATTATCCTGATGAAACAGGACGTAATTTGCTAGAAACAAGACTTTGGCAACCTCGAATGATAAAGGGCTATATTACGTTCATTCGCCCAGAAGAGTGTTCGCTTGTTCGTCCAATCAAAGAAATGCAAGCAAAACCATTTAAATTAGGTGAAACAATGACAGCGGTGGGGGAAGAATACGCGGAACTGGAGGTGAATGAATGAGTTATTTACGTGCTTTGTATAAAACATATGAGGAACATGAAGCACAGGCGGGAGAGGTTTTTATAAAAGAAACGAAAGACAAGAAAGAAATCGAATATACATTACTGCCCATTTCTCACACAACGCAAACGGCACATATTGAAATGGTGATTACCTTAGATGGGACATTATACGATGCTCAGGTCATTGAAAAAATTAATACAATCTTACCGTTTACGGAGAGTTCTGGTAGTCGTTCGGGGAAAAACTATGTATCGCATATGTTGCAAGATAAGTTGATGTATGTTGCAGGTGATTATGTCACGTACACTCAAGAAGAGGATAAGCGTGATGCCCATTTATTCTATTTAGAGCAGCTTGGTGAATGGTGTACATCCCCTTATAGTCATCCGCATGTACAAGCCATTTATGAATATGTAAAAAAAGGGACAATTATTCAAGATCTTGTGGAACGCTCGATACTACATATCACAGAATCTGGGTTATTGCGTTCAAAATGGGATACAAAGCAAGATGGAGATAAACCGCCGATATTTCAAATGTTAGCAGGTGCTCAAGAAAGTGCTTTTGTTCGTTTTACAGTACATGTGCCTGGGAAATTCACAGAAGCTGTTTGGCGAAATAAGGAAGTTCATGATGCATATAGCCGTTTTTATCAAACGAAACTACAAGATAACGACCTATGCTATGTGACAGGTGAATACAAGCCTTTTACTGTTCGCCATCCTAACAAATTGAGAAATTCAGGGGATAAAGCAAAGTTAATTTCAGCAAATGATAGCACAGGTTTTACTTATCGTGGACGATTTAAGAATAGCTTTGAAGCGGCTAATATTAGCTATGAAGTCTCGCAGAAAGCACATAATGCCTTGAAATGGTTGATTGAACGACAAGGTAAGCAAGTAGACGGTCGTATCTTCCTTGTTTGGGGATCAAAAAATCCAGATATGCCAGAGGTCTCGAATGATTTATCGAGTGACGTTTTTCAAGGTCTAAATTTTTTGTTAGAGCAACGTGATACAATGCTTATCCAAAGTGAAGATTCTAAAAAAATACTGGCAGACCAGCATAGTCAAATCATTAGTGGTATAAAAAAGAACATGAATATCCAAGAATATGAGGATGAAAAAGTCTATATTTTAACGCTAGATGCAGCAACGCCTGGACGTTTAGCAGTCCTTTATTATCGAGATTTAGATATCAAAGACTATTTTACTAGGCTATTAAAATGGCATGAGGATTGTAGTTGGCAACATACAAGGAAAAAGAATGAAGAGTGGGTACGATACTTTGGAGCACCTTCTTTTTATACGATTGCACATGCTGCATATGGACCAAGACCAAGTGATAAGGTCGTCAAAGGAGTTATGGAGCGGATGTTGCCATGTGTGTTGGATGGGCGGAAAATTCCGATGGATATTGTACGGAGTGCCATAGTTAGAGCTTCAAATCCACAGTTTTATGATCAATCATGGGAGTGGGAGCAAGCACTTGGTGTCGCCTGTTCCGTTGTGAAAAAACATTACTATGACAAAGATAAGGAGGTTTACACAGTGGTACTTAATACGACAAATTCGGATCGTGATTATTTATTTGGTCGCTTACTTGCAGTTGCAGATGTGTTAGAGCGTAATGCATTAGGTAAAGAAGAAAATCGACCAACAAATGCTTTACGTTACATGAATGCATTCTCTCGACACCCCGCAAGAACATGGGCTACAATTCAGCGCAACCTACAGCCCTACCAAATGAAACTAAGAGAAAAAGGCATTTATTATACAAAGCTTATTGATGAAATTGGCGCTCAAATGGAGATTCAAGACTTCACTGATACACCACTTACTGGTAAATATTTACTTGGTTACTATAGTCAACGACAGGCATTGTATTCGAAAAAAGAGAAGAATGAGGAGGAATAATCTATGACAACATTAGATCATAAAATTGATTTTGCAGTAGTGTTTTCAGTACAAAATGCTAACCCTAACGGAGATCCACTAAATGGGAATCGACCACGTCAAAATTATGATGGCTACGGTGAAGTATCAGATGTATGTATAAAGAGAAAATTGCGCAATCGGCTTCAAGATTTAGGAGAGTCTATATTTGTCCAATCCGATGATCGTAATAACGATGGTTTTAAAAGTTTAAATGATCGTGCAGATGCCATTCCAGAGTTGAAAAAAATTAAGGCAGACAAAAAAGGAAATGCTGATGTGTATGCTACGATTGCAAGTCAAACATGGTTTGACGTAAGGGCATTTGGACAAGTTTTCGCTTTTAAAGGTGATTCTCTCTCTGTTGGTGTGCGTGGACCTGTCTCCATCCATCCAGCAATAAGTCTTGCACCAATTGATATTACCAGTATTCAGATTACGAAAAGTGTTAACTCGGTGACTGGTGATAAAAAAGGCTCTGATACTATGGGAATGAAGCACCGTGTAGACTTTGGCATTTATAAATTTTTTGGTAGCATTAATCCACAATTAGCAGAAAAAACAGGCTTTTCGAATACAGATGCTGAAAAATTAAAAGAAGTTCTGATTACATTATTTGAAAATGATGCCTCTTCCGCTCGACCAGAGGGGTCATTGGAAGTACATAAGGTGATTTGGTGGGAGCATAATTCTAAGCTTGGCCAATACTCATCTGCCAAAGTTCATCGCTCATTACATGTAGAAGGGCATTCATTAAATGATTTAACAATTTCTGTAGAAACTTTAGAAGGGTTAGAAGTGAATGAGCTGGATGGCAAATGATGATGTTGACTATTTGATGCTGTCAGGTATTCAACATTTTCAATTTTGTCCAAGACAATGGGCGCTGATTCACATTGAACAGCAGTGGGCTGAAAATGTTTTGACAATTGAGGGTCAACATGTACATGAAAAAGCAGATCAACCCTTTTTGCGTGAGAAACGTGGAAATAAATTAATTGTGCGAGCGATGCCTATTCGCTCGCATTCTTTAAAAACAAATGGCATATGTGATGTGGTGGAATTTCTTGAACATCCAAATGGGGTACCTATCCAGGGTGAGGATGGCTGTTACTTGCCAATACCTATTGAATATAAGCGTGGCAAACAAAAGAAAGGACAGGAAGATATTGTCCAACTGGTGGCACAAGTTATTTGTCTAGAGGAAATGTTAATTTGTGAGATACCCTTTGCCTATTTATTTTACGATGAAATAAAGCGTCGTGTAAAAGTAGAAATTACGAATGAGATGAAGGAAGATGTAAGGTCGATGTTTAAAGACATGCATCGCTATTTTGAGAGAAAACATACACCAAAAGTTAAAACAGGTAAACATTGTTTAAGTTGCTCGCTACAGGATTTATGTCTACCAGAGTTAATGAAGTCAACGACAGTTCGTCGTTATATGGAGAGGTATTTATAATGCGGAAATTATTAAATACGCTATTTATTACAACCCCTGATATTTATCTATCTTTAAAAGGAGAAAATGTGGTCATTACCCAGGAAGAACAGCAAATAGGGAGATTTCCTTTACACAATTTTGAAGCCATCTGTACATTTGGATATGCAGGAGCAAGTCCGAAATTAATGCATGCGTGTGCAGAACGGAATATTAATTTAACTTTTTTATCGCGGTCTGGAAAATTTTTAGCTCGAATTGTTGGAGAAAGCAAAGGGAATGTAATCCTACGTAAAACACAATATCGTTTGTCAGAAAGTGAACTGGAAAGTGCTAAAATTGCTCGTAATTTTATTTTTGCTAAAATATCTAATCAAAAATGGATATTAGAGCGTATGGCGCGTGATTATCCACTACGTTTAGATGTTCCTGTTTTTAAACAGGTTTCTACTGATTTAACTGCCACGATGAAGGTAGTATTGCAGACAGAGGATTTAGAGAGATTACGTGGACTGGAAGGACAAGCTGCGACAGCTTACTTTAAGCTTTTTGATCAAATGATATTACAACAAAAAGAGACGTTTGTCTTTAAAAATCGTAACCGACGCCCTCCAACTGACCATGTTAATGCTTTGTTATCACTAGCCTATACATTACTTGCTTCAGATGTAGCTGCAGCTTTAGAAGCGGTAGGATTAGATGCATATGTAGGGTATTTACATCGTGATCGTCCAGGGCGTGCTTCACTTGCCCTTGATGCGATGGAGGAATTACGCGGTGTTATGGCAGATCGCTTTGTGCTAAAACTTATCAATAAGAAAATTATGCAGCCGATTGATTTTGTGCAAAAAGAAAATGGTGCTGTCTTGTTAACCGATGAAGGTCGCAAAAAATTCATTAAAGCTTGGCAAGAACGAAAGCAAGAAAGTTTAACACACCCCTACTTAAATGAAAAAATAAATTGGGGCCTTGTACCACATGCTCAAGCAATCCTACTTGCTCGACATCTACGAGGTGATTTAGAAGAATACCCACCATTTTTATGGAAGTGAGGTTTTGATATGCTAGTATTAGTCACATATGATGTAGTCACGAAAACGGCTGCTGGTCAAAAGCGACTACGAAAAGTAGCGAAAATCTGTGAAAATTATGGGATACGTGTCCAAAATTCTGTTTTTGAATGTGTAATCGACGCTACGCAATTTAAACAACTTCAACTTGCTCTTCACGATAGTATTGATGAAAAAGAGGATAGTTTGAGGTTTTACCAGCTAGGCAACAACTATAAATCCAAAGTCATCCACGTTGGTGCTAAAGAAACATTCAATGTAGAAGATACGATAATTTTATAAACAACATTCGGTGCGGATGCAAAGCAAACATAAAATCCCTAAGAGATCCGCACCGAATTTTGCTAAGATTTCAATGGGAAAATTTAAGGAATTGGGTAAAAAGTAAAGATAAAAATAAATGAATTGGTAAAATTATATTGAAATTGATCTCTATTAGTATAATTTTGCAGTCACTCTCTACATGGAGAGTGTGGATTGAAATCGGTTCCAGAGGGCTATGTGATGGTAAAAAAAGTGGTCACTCTCTACATGGAGAGTGTGGATTGAAATTTTTAACTCATGATGAAGAATTACCATTTGTACGTCACTCTCTACATGGAGAGTGTGGATTGAAATTCCACCGCTTCCTTAGACTTATCACTCATTAGCTGGTCACTCTCTACATGGAGAGTGTGGATTGAAATTATTGAAGCAAAAGCAGATGTGACAGGGAAAAGCGTCACTCTCTACATGGAGAGTGTGGATTGAAATCTCACTACTTGCTAATGAAACATGTGCATTGCTGTCACTCTCTACATGGAGAGTGTGGATTGAAATAATTTGATGAAAGGTATGTGGGATGACGTTGCTGTCACTCTCTACATGGAGAGTGTGGATTGAAATAACAAAACTTATTGGTTCGGGAGCGGAAGAACGAGTCACTCTCTACATGGAGAGTGTGGATTGAAATACGGATAAAGATCTTACGCTGACATTAACTTATGTCACTCTCTACATGGAGAGTGTGGATTGAAATATTTACGGAAAAAATTTAGTAGTAATGACATTATGTCACTCTCTACATGGAGAGTGTGGATTGAAATATGAATAAATGTGAATGTGAATGTGATTCAACGGAGTCACTCTCTACATGGAGAGTGTGGATTGAAATAATTACGGTTATTACATCGACTTCATGTACTATGGTCACTCTCTACATGGAGAGTGTGGATTGAAATAAATCGAATGGGGCAGTGGCGAAACGCTATATGAGTCACTCTCTACATGGAGAGTGTGGATTGAAATGAAGGGAAAAGGACGTTATCTTTAATCCAGTCACGGTCACTCTCTACATGGAGAGTGTGGATTGAAATAGTTACAACTAAGGTGAGGTGATAACCATTGCAGTCACTCTCTACATGGAGAGTGTGGATTGAAATTTGAACAAAATTTTTCAATTGATTAACACTTACTGTCACTCTCTACATGGAGAGTGTGGATTGAAATTAACCTCTGTAATAATTGTTCCATCCACTTGATGTCACTCTCTACATGGAGAGTGTGGATTGAAATTGGAGTCACTTCAAAAAAATGATTGAACAGACGCATCGTCACTCTCTACATGGAGAGTGTGGATTGAAATTTATTTGAGAGGTGTGGAATGATGAAAGAACAACTGTCACTCTCTACATGGAGAGTGTGGATTGAAATCAACAGGGGTTGTTATTGCAACAGCAAATTTAGTGTCACTCTCTACATGGAGAGTGTGGATTGAAATAAATCGAATGGGGCAGTGGCGAAACGCTATATGATGTCACTCTCTACATGGAGAGTGTGGATTGAAATACGCAATGTCAGTGCTTTTTTTCGGCACAGATGGGTCACTCTCTACATGGAGAGTGTGGATTGAAATATACGTTTAGACCCTGAAAATTTATCTACGCCACGTCACTCTCTACATGGAGAGTGTGGATTGAAATAAAGATGTTGAAGAGTCAAAGAGGAAACTTGTTGTCACTCTCTACATGGAGAGTGTGGATTGAAATTCGCAACACGATCACTGATATGCTTCACCATGGATGTCACTCTCTACATGGAGAGTGTGGATTGAAATTAGTGCTGAAGCTAGACGATACGTTTCAGAGGTTGTCACTCTCTACATGGAGAGTGTGGATTGAAATATATCGTCTTTTCTTGAAACAAAACTCGGACCGACGTCACTCTCTACATGGAGAGTGTGGATTGAAATACCCCCCCTCTACTATGACCCCATATTATAGTGCGTCACTCTCTACATGGAGAGTGTGGATTGAAATTTTAAATGTTTTATTAGCGAATACAAAATCATCGTCACTCTCTACATGGAGAGTGTGGATTGAAATCAAGCACTTATAGACGTACTAGTGTCCTTTTTTGTCACTCTCTACATGGAGAGTGTGGATTGAAATTCTTACGTAGTAAGAGTTGCATCTAGTGAGTAGTCGTCACTCTCTACATGGAGAGTGTGGATTGAAATTGATGTTGATACGCCTCCTGAAGAAATCGGAGAACAGTCACTCTCTACATGGAGAGTGTGGATTGAAATTCTTAGTTGATAAAATAATGTATAGATGGGTCCCAGTCACTCTCTACATGGAGAGTGTGGATTGAAATGTTTGTAAGATTTAAAAGATAATCAAAATCAAAGTCAAAGTCACTCTCTACATGGAGAGTATGGATTGAAATTAATGGGGTCTAGATTTTCTCTTGGTGAAAAGTTTAATCTCTACATTGAAGAAGTGGATTGAAATAAAAGTAACTGTATCTGTGTTTCTCGGCTGGATAAGTCTCTTTCTGTATAGAGAAAATGGATTGAAATAGCAATGCTTGCCACAACCTCACCACTGTATAGAGAGTGGATTGAAATGGACTTATAGCTGACATTACGGTAGCAACTTCAAGTCACTTTCTGCATAGAAATTATGCTTAAAAAGGTAGTTCATTAAAATCTAAAACCCACATACCAACCACCGAAAAAACGAACAGCACACCCTCAACCGCTGTTCATTTTTTATTGCCCAAAACCATCCCTTTTCATTAAACCGTCAAACATTCCAAATAAACCCCTGCATATTCCAGTAATTTTACACAAAATTGAATAAGCACAAGCATGTTCGGTATATAAATAGGGTACGAACATTTTTTGGTTAGGAGTGTGTAAATGGCTGTACTTGTGGTGAAGAGGAGTATTATGCATCGCTATCAAAGTATCGGGCAGGCGATTGAAGAGGCGGCGCCAGGGGATATGATTGAAATTCGGGATGGGATTTATGAGGAAAGCTTGGATATTGCCAAGCGGCTGACGTTGTATGGGGTTGGCAATGTGACGATCAAGGGTGGCGTTTTTATTCGCTATCAAACACATGTCGCGATGCGTAATTTACGGTTTCGGCAAGGTCAGGGGCTGTATGTGAAAGGCGATTTACAGTTAGAGAATTGTGTGATTGAGGAGCAATTGATACGGACGCAGATCATGGTGAGCTATGGTAGTTTGCTGATGAAAAATTGTGCAGTGCTTGCGACGCCGCTGAATCATTTTGGTTTGCGTGTGGCGAATGGCTCCAGTGTTATTCTAGTCGACACGACATTTGAGCATCATGTAAAGGCACAGATTATTGCTCAAAACTGTGAGCTGAGCCTGACGAATTGTATGCTGCTGGAAGGGAAGAAGCATGGTATTTTTGCGATTCGCCATGTCAAGATGACAATGGAGGATTGTGAGATTCATGGGCATGACAAGGCACAAGTGATGGCTGCGTCGAGTGAGATTGCGATGACCAATTGTCTGGTTCATCAAGGGCAAGGGGTAGGCATTCAATTATTTGATAGCACGACTTTTAGGATGGATGGCTGTGAAATAAAAGAGCATCTCGATACGAATATGGTGGTTCATCGCAGTGATTTAATGATATCGGATTGTATTTTTTCAGATGGTCAAGGTCATGGGCTTTATCTTGGAGAAAAATCGGACGCCAAGTTCTATGATTGTCAAATTTCTCGTCATGTCAAGGCGCAGGTGTTGATAGAAAATAGCAAGGTGGAGCTTCACCAATGTCATGTCCGAAATGGCATGGCAGTAGGGCTTACTATTGTAGATGAAGCAGATGTTTCGCTGAACCAATGTAAAATTCAAAACCATCAGCAATTTCATATCATTGTCGATGCTAGTGGACTAAAGCTGCATCAATCGACTATTCAATTTGGACAATCGGGTGGCATTTATGGTAATGAGCATGCCAAAATCATGATGCAGCATACAACGATTCGAGAGCTGCAAAGCCATCATGTCTATATCAACAATGCCCGTCTATTTACACAGTATTGCACGTTTGAACAAATGGAAGGAAACGGGATTACTTGCATTGATGCGATTTTTGAAGTAGCTAATAGCTATTTTAAAGATGGTCAAGAAAGCTCTTATGCCATGATCTGGTCAGATCAATCAATGGGACGTATTGAAAATTGCAAGGTGGATGAGGCAGCTAGACCATTTTTAGCGCTGTCCAATAAATCTCTATTGGAAATGCGCCATACGGATATAGCTGCAGTAAAGGCTCCTGCGGTTGTACAGGAAAACAGCCAATTATTTGTGCAAGGGCATGTGCAGTCCGCGACATGGCAAAAGGATTCAGCATCCAAGATTTCTCAAATTGAGGGCATGCAGGTGATGGAGGACAAGAAAATAGAAATAGTGAAACATGATATTAAAAAAATAATATAAAAGCCGATTATACAAATAAGACAAGTAGTTTCAATTTTGAAATTACTTTTTTTATGGATGCGAATATCTAGGTTTCTTTCTTGTGAAAAAGGGGTAAAGGAAAATGTTTGTGCTGTTAATTTTCTTTAGTTTGTGCAAAAAAACTCTATAATTCGACAAAATGCATGAATATTTTTATAATGGTATAGATGTCTCGTTGCAATTACTGCAATATTTTGAAATATTCCACAGGAAAAGTTATACAATGCTTGTATAAGTTATAATAAACATAATAAAGTTTTTACTTAATGTAAAAAAAATATTAAATAATTGTGGATAATACATTGATTATTTTCCATGTTTTAGCCTATAATTAGTAAAAATGGTACATGAAATAAGATAAAAATGCGTTAATTATGAAATGTGTGTAATGATTTTACAATAATAAATAGAGAGAGTATTGGGGTGATATGAGGATGTTTGGGCTGACAAAAGAAGAAATTATGTTACTGCTTGAGGGAATGGAATTAGCAGAGAAGCAAAAGAATGTGATTGCTGATATCTTTCATCTAAACAATATGCGAATCGAACAACAACTCGCATTAATGATCCATTTAATCATAGATGAGCGCGAACGAAATATTTCCAACAATACATATCTAAATTAAAAAAATGTCGAAAAATCACAGGTGTTTTGTTTTAAGCACCTGTGATTTTTTTGTCCGCTATTTTTATAATTTTTTTGTGAAGCAAATGATGCGATTGGCTTCTGTAAAACCGAGCTGAAGATGAACTTGTAGGCTTTCTTCATTGTGCCATTCACAGTCACTGGCAAACTCTAGACAGCCCCTACGCTTTGCCCATTGCTCACAATGCTCCACAAGCCGTCTTGCATAGCCTTGCTGGCGGTATTCCCCCATCACGAAAAGGCCTTCTAAATAGCCGACTGGACTTGTGTCGGTGCCTTCTACATAATCCGCTCGCAATTGGCATTGGGCAAATCCAATTGCTTTGTCCTCCTCATAGGCAAGGAAGATGGCTGCGTTTTCTCCCTTTAGTAGCTGTGTCATATCTGCTGTAAATTCCTCTAGTGTATGATTGGGCCAGAGCAGTAAGGCTAATGTGGCTGCAGCTTTTGCGTCTTGTTGCTTTGCTTGCTGTATCATCAAATCTCCTCCTTGGTAAAAAATGAAACAAAACGTTTTGAAGCACGTACAAACTAGTAAAGAACTATTTTTTATTTTAACATCCGCACTTCAAGAGGGGGAATCCAATAATGTCACTCTTACAAACGTTAATTGAACAAGCGAAAAAACCAAATGGATGGCTGGGCTCATCGATGCTACGAATCATGAATATCGCTCATCGCGGTATGAATGCATGGTTCATCAGGCAAGGAGCCATCAATGATGGTGATCGTGTGTTAGACATAGGTTGTGGTGGTGGGAAAACGCTCCAAATTTTATCCAAATTGAATCCAAATGGTATAATCTATGGGATCGATTTTTCTGCACAGGCCGTGAAGGAATCGATCAAACTGAATGAAGCACGTGTTGCTAGTGGTAGCGTCATTGTGAAAGAGGCGAGCGTTTCCAACATTCCATACGATAATCAGTTTTTTGATGCCATTACAGCCTTTCAAACGCATTATTTTTGGCCATCCTTAGAGCACGATGTGGAGGAAGTATGGCGGGTACTGAAAAACGGTGGGAAATTTATTATGATAGCAGAGCTCTACAAAATGAATTATCATATGCAAGCCTATCAAACACCTGAGGCGACGAAGCAATTATTAGAACGTATCGGTTTTCAAACCGTTTATGTCACGGAAAAATCAAGTAAAGGATGGCTTTGCATTACAGCTATTAAGTAAGGAGTACATAAAATGGAGGGTATAAAAATGAAAAGATGTGATTGGGTCAAGCTAGATGAGCCTTTGTATGTGGAATACCATGACAAGGAGTGGGGTGTGCCGGTCTATGACGATCAGCATTTATTTGAGATGCTTTGCTTGGAGGGGGCACAGGCTGGCCTGAGCTGGTGGACGATTCTCCAAAAGCGTGAAGGCTATCGTGAGGCATTTGATCAATTCGATGTGGAAAAAATTATTCTTTATACACAGGACAAGCTAGAGGAATTACAGCAAGACACACGGATTGTACGCAATAAATTAAAAATAGCTAGCGTGGTGACAAATGCCAAAGCGTATCTCCAAATACAAGAAAAGCATGGCTCATTCTCACATTATATTTGGGGATTTGTGGATCATAAGCCACTTATTAATGAATGGGCTTCCATCAAAGAAGTGCCTGTGACGACAGACATTAGTGATCGTATGAGCAAGCAATTGAAGAAGGATGGCTTTAAATTTATTGGGAGTACGATTTGTTATTCCTTTATGCAGGCAGTGGGCATGGTGAATGACCATACAACGGATTGCTGCTGTCGACAGAAGGAGCTAACGGATGACAATTGAACATATTCGGGCTCAACTAGCTAAGCAGGCAACGATTTTTCAAACAGGTGGTATTCGCCCCACACATGATTTACTGGAAAGCTGGATTGGCTATGTCGGCTGGTCCTTACCAGAGGAGCAACCACCATCTGGCTATCAGCCGCTTGCTACATTCTTTCTAAAAGACCTTCCCTATGTACCGGCAGCCATACAGCCGTTTCAATTAATCACGCTGTTTGTCGATGAACGTCTATTGGATCATCTCGTGGAGGATGATCTTGGGTCTTATTTTGACATTAGAACGTACACCACTTTGGAAGGCTTAGTAAAGCGTGAATGGCAGCATGAACACATTCGCGCGTTTCCCCTCATACCGCAGCATATCACGAATGACTATCCAACCTGGGATGGGGGCGGTATTCCTGCTCAATTGGAGGAAGAGATTTTGACGTTGGAGCATGAGGAGCAGCTCGAATATTTTGAGGATATCGTAGAAGACCTTTATCCGCTCCATAAAATTGGTGGCTATCCAAGCTTTTGTCAAAGTGGCATGGATTTTGGTGATGATGCACCATTTGTCCTCCAAATTGCCTCGGATGCAAAAGCACATTTGAACATTGTGGATCATGGCAATTTTTATTTTTTCTACAATCCAACAACTCAGACTTGGCACGTCTATTGTGATTTCTACTAGTCTCTTTCCTGAATGGTCATTATGATTAATCGGTAAATCAGATATAAGCCGAGATACGCTCCGGTAATCAGAAATACAGGGTTTAAGAAAACTGCGTGAATCGTTGTCATAAAGACCGCATCCTCAAGAATAATGTTCGTTATAGCTGTAGCGGCAATCGTGCTAAACAGGATTGCAGCAATGACACCTAGTATGTTGAAAAGAAGGCTGAAAATTGCCCATTTTTGCTGAAGATACACCATAAGGCTTGGGATTCCAATCGTGGCAATCAGCATGAAAATTGTCATAACATCACATCCTTTCTTTCAGATTGCCCTTGTTCGCTCATGCATAAACATAGAAAACGATAGGAGGGGAAACATATTGCGATGGCAAGATGGAGAGATAAAAAGAACAAGGAAGGTGAAAAAAGTGGAGCATAAAACGGTGGTCAAAAATGGCATTGGCTTTGGATCGGTTTTAGCGATTACGATTTCATGGAGTGTGCATCATTCCATCATCTGGGCAATCATCCATGGCTGTTTTAGCTGGCTGTATGTTATTTACTACGCCATCACACACTAAGCTTGTAGGTCAGCCTATCAACTAAGATGTTGTTTGAATAAAAATAACATGGGGTACATAAAAACAAATCGTTCATAATTTTTAATGAGCAAGCATAAATAACAAAGTGCTCTTTTTCCAAAGTACTAATTGTATGAACGTAGAAGAAAGGTTGATAGAATGACACATCAAGTAACGGCTTTAAGTAATGTTAATGGTAATGCTACTGGCGTGGAAGGTATTTTACAAAATGTAGCATTTATTTTATCGACGTTTACGATTCCTTGTCCGATTCGCGAGTATGTGACAAGGTCTGATATTCGTAAACCCTTCCAACGTCTGAAGAAAATAAACACGAAACGCCTCATTGAATGTATCCAACGTTTTGAGCCACGAGCTGTCGTAGTGGATGTTGATTATCTTGGCGATGTAAATAGAGGAAAACTAGAGCCCATTGTCAAAGTCATTGTCAATGAATAGCTGAAAAATATGAATTCTGCCAGGTATGGATTCACGAACCTGGCAGAAGATCAAATGTGCTTGTAGTGGTAGGATTTATGGTATATGAATTGGTGTCAAGTAGGGTAGTGGAACATTTACGCGCTTCTAATGGCAATAATTTGCTGACAATCAATGATAAGTGGTGATGCAGCTGCCGCATCTACCTCAAAAAATGTTGCACAGCAAGTTTTAGGATCTAAGCTGATGAAGTAAATACCTGCAAAGCTACCGCCGCCTGCTAAAATAACATCTACAAAAGCGCCAGGTGATAAGCATCTTAATAGATGACAGATACAGCCTTTACAGTGGTGATCCTTCGAATAATCAACTTCGTAATAATCTTCCTCCTCTTTTTTGCAAGAGCAGGAATCTTCCTTTTCCCATTTACAATGGTCATCCTTATGCTTGCATTTACATCGCTCGTGTTTATGTTCCCATTTACAATGCCCAGGCTTCTGTTTGCATTTGCATCCCTCTTGTTTGTGCTCACATTTTTTTTCTAAATGACAATAGCATTTTACATATTGTTCACAGCACTTTTCTTTTTTCTGATTCCAATTCATATATTGACTAAATCTACTATCTTGCATCTTTTAATCTCCCTTTTTGTTAGTTTTTTAGTAATGGTAGCGCTAACCTTTACATTTCTAATCTATGATGCCGCAAACATGACTTGTTGGTAATTTGCCCTCTGCAACAGTGGAAAATTATTTTTCGAAAACCAAATGGAGATATAGCCATACATAGCTGTGAGAACAATAACAGATTTCAGGGCAAAAGATTGCTAGACTGCCGCCTGTAAATTTCATGGAGAAATGGAGTGAATGTATGAAGAGAATCCTGCACATCTTCTTTCTATTCATGTGCTTACTGGTCGTGATTTCATTGTGGATGACACAAAAACAGCCTTCAATTATAGCCACGAACCCCGAAAGTGCGACTCCCTATGCAGAGGAACTTGGCGAAAAATTACAAGCTACGAATTTTACCAAACAGGTGATACAGGCGATACGAGCGGCAGGCTACTCGCCTGATAGTACAGTCGGTTATTTAATAGATTCTCCAGCACATCAAGTCATCACGATTCAATTACACGATGGGGAAGAAATTGATGTAAGTACAGAAAGTGAGATTCAATCAATCATCGATGAGCTGTCCAAAAAGAATAATATGCATCTATTTATGGTCAATGTTCAGCTACTGGAGCGTGACTAATCGAGGAGAAAGGCACTGTTATCGGTGTCTTTTTTACATATAAAGGGAATTGCGTTATAATGATAACAGAGGTGAGAGGAATGAAAATCTTAATATTAGGTGCCAGTGGACGTGTCGGCAGCCATATGGTGGAGCTAGCATTAAAGGATCAGCATGAGGTCACTCTATTGGTCCGTAATCCCGATAAAATACCGCACCATCAACAACAGCTGCGTGTTATCCAAGGCGATGTTTTAAACAAGCAGGATGTCGAGCAGGCAATGGTCAATGTCGATGTGGTAGTCAGTGCATTAAATACAGATGGTGGCGATACATTATCGGCTAGTTTACCGTTGATTCTTGAAGCGATGACAAAGCAGCTGGTGAAAAGAATCATTACGATTGGAACAGCAGGGATCTTACAAAGTCGTGTGACACCGACTATTCTTCGTTATCAATCGACTGAATCGAAACGAAAATCGACTGTTGCTGCACAGGAGCACCAACGTGTATTTGAACAATTACAGCAATCTACTATGGATTGGACGATTGTTTGTCCTACCTATTTACCTGATGGGGCCTGGACAGGAAACTATCGCGTTGAACGCAACTTTTTGCCAGAGGGAGGCAGCCAAATTTCCGTAGCAGATACAGCAGACTTTGCCTATCAACAAATCTTTCGTGAGGATTTTTTGAGAACGCGCGTCGGTATTGCCTACTAGAAAAGGGGAGATATGGTGAAATGTATTCATGCCATCATCGGGATAATCATCATTGTCATAGGATGTGCCTTTCTCAGTACAACCATTGAGGAGGCGCCTGTTAGAAATGTGATGCTGAAAGTTTATGGAAGTTTCATTGTTTTCGTCGGGTCATTCTACCTCAAAAAAATTGCGAAATTTGGTAAGCAATAATCACTTTTACACAAGGATAGTCTAAATGAACTTATCGATTTGACCTATTTTTATGCTAAACTGTCCATATGGTTGTCATTTTAGTGAAAAAATATACTGTTATTTTCCTTTTTATAGAAGGTTTGCTATACTTTATGTCGAATATATCTATTGAAGAGGTGATGATATGGACAAGGAGATATCAAATAACTATCAATATCCTAAACACCTAACAAGCCATGATGGAATCGAAACGACAGAACTATATGTCATCAAGATAACAAAGGAACAAGTGGATAGGTTGATTGAGGATATCGATCAAACATTAAAGACGTCGACATGACGTCTTTTTTTCATGCAAAAAAGGCCACCTTCCAAGAGAAAGTGACTTCCAAACAGGAGCGCTGTGGAAAGGCTAGATTTGCTTCACACTACTATTTATATGTAAAAGTAGTCTTGTTAGCTAGCCATTTGCCTGAAAGCATGCATTATGTACAACCTCAGTTTTTTTGACATGAAAAGGAGTAATTCAATGCCAAATAATCTCGTATGATGGTGGGCTGTCCGCCATTTTCAAGACATAGCTTACTAGCTATTTTAATTTCCTTCTGATTATAGTGAGATTGTGCACCAATCAAAAATATGCCTGACAGTATCAATAAAGTACCGATGCCCAAAACATATTTTATAACCCTTTTCACTCAACTTACCTCCATTTCAATATGTCTTTCCTCTTGTCTAACATATGATGGAGCAACAAAGTATTATGTTTAATTGACAATGTGTATACGTTTGTATACAATATATTTAAATCAACGTATACAAATGTATACAAAAAGGAGTGTTTGAATAATGAGAGGATCAGGATTTAGAGAGCATATGAGAGAGGGACATCACCGTGGAGGTCGTCACAGAGGCATGGAAGGCGCACCACAGCGAGGAGCGAAAACGTTCCGACGAGGTAAAGCGATATCGTTTCTAGAAATGCTGCATGTGAAGCGTGCAACCATTAAACAGCAATTAGAGCAGCCAGAGTTTCAATCCATTCAGCAAATTTTAGTAGGGGAATTAAAAGCCATCGACCTGGTTATCCAAGAATTTAGCCAGTTGTTTGATATTCAAGAAAATGAAACAAACGACATAGCGGACAGTCTACAAGAGGAAGAACATGCACATGAAACAAATGAATAATTATATCGATGAGGTATTTTATCAGCACGATGCCATGTTAGAGGATGTCATATCCTCTATTGTGGAAAACGGCATGCCTGCCATTTCTGTGTCCCCATCCTCAGGCAAGCTGTTAACAATGCTTGTGTCAATTACAGGGGCTAAGGCTATTTTAGAAATTGGTGCACTGGGTGGCTATAGTGGCATCTGCTTAGCAAGAGGGATCGAAGGAGAGGGCACATTGACCTCCCTAGAATTACAGGAGAACTATGCACAGCTAGCTGCTCAAAATCTTGCCAAGGCAGGCTATGCTGAGCAAGTGACGTATAGGACAGGTCCTGCACTTGAGAACCTTGAAAATCTTGTAGCAGAAGGACAGCGTTTTGATTTCTTCTTCATTGATGCAGATAAGGATAACTATGAAAATTATTTAGCCTATTGCATTAAGCTGGCCAACCCTGGTGCATTCATTGTGGCAGATAATGTCCTTGCAGGGGGCAGTGTAGCAGACCCTGAGGCAGCATCAAAGCGCTATTCAGCCATTATGAAAAAGTTCAATGTCACAGTGGCGAATCATCCACAGCTTGAATCCGTCCTTCTACCGATTGGAGATGGCATGACGGTTTCAAAAGTTAAAAAATAATGCATATCACAAATTAACTATTAATGGTAAAATATTGTTAGCAAACGATAAGGGAGAGATGCTTTTGAAGCAAGCACTAGTAGTCATTGATGCACAGCAAGAATTAATCGAGGGAAATCAGGATGAACAAGCCGTCTATCGCAAGGATGAATTGCTTGAGACAATCAATACCGTAATTCAGAAAGCTACCGAGGCAAACGCACATCTTATTTTTGTGCGTGATCAGGATGTAGCTGGTGGAGAAGGGGAAGGCTTTCAGGTACATCAAGCGATTCATGTACCACCGACAGCTGTCTATTTTGATAAACTGGCTACAAATGCTTTTTATAAGACAGGTTTACTCGATTATTTAAAGGCCAATGCGGTAGAGCATTTGGTGATGATGGGCTGCAAAACGGAGCATTGCGTGGATACAGCAGTAAGAGCGGCAACTATTCATGGCTTTGATGTCACACTGGTGGGAGATGGTCATTCAACAAATGGTTCCCAATACTTATCACCAGAAGATACGGTTGCCCATCATAATGACATCCTGCACGGCCATTACAACGTGGATCATTTCTCACTGGTGCGAAACGCCGACGAAGCATTATTTGAACCTACACATAATAGCTATCTCTAATAAAAAATGACCAAGAATCTAGGTTCTTGGTCATTTTTACATATAGAAGTGATTGAGCACCCATCCTATAACCGTACTCACGATACCGACTATTTTCAAAAGCAGCCCATCACATTAACCTAACCGATGATTATAAGTAATCGCTTACTATTATTTTCATGTACCATTTATTGTTCTCCTTCATCTTTTCTATGTAAATATAGTGCAAAACCTGACGCGCCGAGTAGTAGGATTGAAAAAGTAATAGTCATCATCGCTTGATAGACAATAGCGGTAATGAATAAAAGCAGTAAAATAATCAGCATAATGAAACGCAGTAGAAAATTCGTTTTTTTACTAATCGTGAAAAAATCCTGTAGAATAATGAGTAAAAAGCTTACCCCGAATAGGAGAGCGTATTCAAGAATGAATAGAGGTTGCATATTCGGTATACCAAAATGAAAGAATTTTGAAATGAATATAGGTATGAGTATGTATTTTATATACTTGTACCACTGGAAATGGCGATCCATGTTGCTGCCTCCAGCTCTATCAATAATTTTTACAAATATTGTAACGAAAATTACGATGCGATACAACGATCTTTTATCTTCATAGGGCCACTGTGCGAGCAGTGACCCTAAGTATCAAGTCAGGAGGTGTAAGGCTAAAATTAGCTTTACACTATTATATGTATGAGAAAGTAGCTTCGAAAGTTAGTTATTTGCCTGTTCGATAGATTATTTTTTGAAAGGCGACTAAATGGTGCACCAATTGTCGGATGGAAGGGGGCTATTCCTGCTAAAGTAGTGATAAGGAAGGTGATAGAAGTGGATTCTTTAACAAGGTTGAATGAGGCGATTGCGTATATCGAGGCCAATCTAACGGAGGAAATTGATGTGCAAGAGGCTGCGAGATTAGCTTATTGCTCGGAATATCATTTTAAACGAATGTTTTCTTTTCTAGCAGGCATCTCGCTATCAGAGTATATTCGTCGCAGGCGCTTGACACTTGCTGCACTGGAACTGTCGGATTCATCTATGAGAATTCTCGATATCGCGATTCGCTATGGCTATCGCTCTGCCGATGCATTTACAAGAGCCTTTCAGCAAATGCATGGCATCACCCCATCGGAGGCGAGGCAAAGTGGTCAACACTTAAAAGCTTTTCCACGGATGACCTTCCAACTTACTATACAAGGAGGTTGTGAAATGAATTACCGACTCGAACAAAAAGAAGCGTTTCACATCGTGGGTCTTATGAAAAGAGTACCCATCGTTTTTCAAGGAGAAAATCAAGCGATAACCGAAATGGCACGTTCATTAACAATGGAGGATATTGCGCAACTAAAAAAGCTATCTAATGTAGAACCAAAAGGCATCATCCAAGCCTCCGCCAACTTTTCCGAGGGCAGAATGGAGGAGAAGGGCGAGCTTGATCATTATATCGGCGTGGCCACAACAGAAACGTCTCACCATTTCACACAGTTGGATGTACCCGCTTGTACGTGGGCGGTCTTTGAAGCGGTCGGGCCATTTCCGCAAACACTGCAGGAAACATGGGGTCGCATCTATGCCGAATGGTTCCCATCTTCTGGCTATGAACAGGTTGCTGGACCAGAAATCGTGCACCATGCAAGCACCGATTTCTCCTCACCAACCTTTACAAGTGAAATCTGGATTCCTCTTCAGAAAAAAGAGCCTCTTGCGTAATGCGAGAGGCTTTTACTGTATTTTCGTTCCATTTGGCAGCTGCTGATCGGGTGTTAACAGGATTACATCACCCTCCACAGGCACGCCACCAATGACAAGCACCTCTGACTTAAAACCAGCAACCCGACGCGGTGGGAAATTAACAATCGCTACAACTTGCTTTCCAATAATGACTTCGGGTGTATAACGCTTCGTAATTTGTGCAGAAGACTGTTTAATGCCCAGCTCTTCACCGAAATCAATTTTCATTTTAATGGCAGGAACCCGAGCCTTTGGTAGTGCCTCTGCCTCTAATACCGTGCCAATTCGTATATCAAGTGCTGTAAAATCTTCTATTGTCGCCATTTTTGTACTCCTTCAGCTTTTATGACAATGTTAGCATTTAATAGAAAAAAATACAAAAAAAGAAGAGCACATAGCGTGCCCTTCTCTCGTTAACGACGATGCTCTACCAGGTCAATCGCACCTAACACAATGTGCGCTAAGCCAAAGCCAAAAATCGTATTGGCCACCATTTTGTTAGAGCCATGTTTTTGCTTCATTGCATAGCCTGCCGCCGTAACAGCTGACCCGAGTATAGTGGGGATTAAACCTTCACGAATTCCATTCATAAATTGATCCCTCCGTCGTATGATTCGGCGTGAGCTCCACACCATACTTACTATGAACGTTTGGCGAGCATACTATACTAGGCAAATAGCTTCATAAACATCGATGTCCATTTTAAAGTATCTTGCAGATTGAAAACCTTCTGCAAAAAAACTTCGTTAATATCTTTTCTTGTTGAAGTTTGCGGTAGCGTTTATGTATTAAATCATTCAACGTATTTTTTGTTAAAACGATTAACCAATCTTCAATGTGTATAGCTTTACATAGTTAATGCCTCCTGTAAAATTACATGTGCTAGTTCATGATCATGGATGATATAAGGTACTTCCTCAGGCTCCACCCAAATCCGAGTAATTGTTTCATGCTCTCGCAAAAACGGTAGACACTCCTGTATCGCCATTTTATAAAATAGTTGATAACCAACTATTGGATATTTGCCCCCTTCTATAAATAGGGGATTTTCTTCGTGACTAACTTCAATCGCACCGATATATTGAATAGTACCTTTCACATAGCCTTCTTCCAAAGCCTCGCGATGAAGTGTTTCTTCAGGGGTTTCATCGTTTTCCACGTGGCCACCTGGATAATTAAATTCGCGATCTTTCACATGAACCAGTAAAACACGATCTTGATGAAAGCAAATACCATGGACACTTGTCACTTTACTAATATCTTGCATTGTTTGTTGTGATAGCCACGTCAACTTAATAGGATGTCCACCCCAATTTACATAATGATGCACCATCTACTCAGCCTCCTTTGCTCACTATTTTACTGAACTGTAATAATCCTGTATATGTAATTTTTGGAATTCGTGAAACAAATAGGAGACGTTAGCCGTATAATAAAATAAGGGGGGCTGAAAATGAAGTATATAGGCATTGGAACCATCTTGTCCATTCTAGGTGTTATATGCTCCATTCTCATATGGGGGAAGGAGGAAGCGCATTTGCTTTCAGGTTTACTAGGCGGAATTTTCATTGTCTCTGCCATGTTAATGTCAGGAGCCATAGCAAGCGGAGATAGAATGCGTGCCAATTTAGCAACAGAAACAAAAGAAGACAGAAACGAACGCAATCACCTGATGAATAACGCTTTACTCTTAGCAATACCAAACATTATTGTAGCTATCTTTGCTTATTATCTTTGAAGCTAATAGCAGCCATTTATCAAAATCAGCGTTGTATCCGTCAGATCTAGAATTATATCCCGCAACTAAGAGGAGCAATCCATTCTATGCAATTGTATCCTTCAAAGTAAGCAGTGTATCCGCCAGAATAAGCATCCTAACCGCTACATTGAGGATTATATCCACCAATTAAGAGGAGCAATCCATTCTAAGTAATTGTATCCATCAAAATCAGGAGTGTATCCGTCAAAATAAGCATCCTAACCGCTATATTTAGAATGGTATCCACCAGTTAAGAGGAGCAATCGATTCTTAGCAATTGTATCCATCAAAATCAGCAGTGTATCCGTCAGAATAAGCATCCTAACCGCTACATTTAGGATGGTATCCACCAATTAAGAGGAGCAATCGATTCTAAGCAATTGTATCCTTCAAACTAAGCAGTGTATCCGCCAGAATAAGCGTTCTAACCGCTACATTTTGAATGGTATCCACCAATTAAGAGGAGCAATCCATTCTGAGTAATTCTATCCGTCAAAATCAGCAGTGTATCCGCCAGAATAAGCGTTCTAACCGCTATATTTTGAATTATATCCACCAGTTTAGAAGAACAAACCATTTTGAATAATTCTATCCATCAGAATAAGCATCCTAACCGCTACATTTAGAATGGTATCCGCCAATTAAGAGGAGCAATCCATTCTAAGCAATTCTCCGCCAGAATAAGCATCCTAACCGCTACATTTAGAATGGTATCCACCAGTTAAGAGGAGCAATCGATTCTTAGCAATTGTATCCATCAAAATAAGCAGTATATCCGCCAGAATAAGCATCCTAACCGCTACATTTAGGATTGTATCCACCAATTAAGAGGAGCAATCCATTCGGAGAATTCTATCCGTCAAAATAAGTATTGTATCCGCCAGAATAAGCATCCTAACCGCTACATTTAGAATGGTATCCACCAGTTAAGAGGAGCAATCCATTCTAAGCAATGTATCCATCAAAATCAGGAGTGTATCCGTCAGAATAAGCGTTCTAACCGCTACATTTTATATGGTATCCACCAATTAGAATCAACAATCCATTCCAAGCGATTCTATCCATTAGAAATCACGTTCTATCCATCACATTTAGAATCACACCCACCACATTCTACAGGCTATCCACCATTCATTACATATAAAATTCATAAAAAGTGTCACATCTACCCTAGGTGTGGCTTTTTTTGTTGCATTTAATAGGGAGGAGTACATTTGCAATAGAGAGGTGGTACTATGCAATTAACAGATGGTACACGGACATTTGAAACGGACATCATTGATGAGGCGGCCAAAAAGAAGGAGCGTGATGAGCAGGAGCGGGAGATGCTCAATGCCTTTGCTCGCTATGCTTACCTGCGATACAAGCAAATACGAGATAAAGTAAATCCACGAAAATGCAAATATATGTATATTCATCAGGTACGCCAGCAATTAGCATTACCTGCTAGACTACAACGTGTTTGTAAGCTGCTTTCGATGACGGAAGAGGAAGTGCTGTACATTGTGGAATTTGTGCGGAAGTATTTGAAATACGTCAAATAAGCCTCATCGCCATAGATGGGGTTTTTTTACATAATTTCTAGGGAGAATTGTTTCTCAACACTCGCTCCATATAGTATGATGAACGTGTATAAAGGAGTGAGCGTAGTTGAGATTCATTAAATTTCTAGTAGTGATCGTTATTTTCCTTGGAGTAGTGGGGTATGGTGTGCTGCATTTCGGCACAAAATTTGCCTCTGAAAAAATTGTAGATACCTTGTCTACCGAATTAGAAAATAGCGGACAAAAGGAAGAAATCAAAAATACCATTGAAAATGATCCACAATTAAAAGCCTATATGGAAGAGGCGAAAACGGTCGATAGTAGTACATTACCGTTTACGACGAAAGAAGAGGCAACGACAGTATTAATTCAAAAAGTGGGCATTACGGATTTGAACGACATGCGTGTGAAATTGCAGGATGGCTCGATGACACAGGAAGAAGCCCTGCAAATGGTGGAAGGCAAATTATCTGATGAAGAGATTGCCGCATTAAAAGTCATCGTCTATAAAGAGCTTTATGAATAAAATGGGGCAGCAGCAAACGTTAGCTTCTGCTTCCACTACCCATTACTATTCAAATCTCGAACATTATTCACTTTTCACCTGCTTGTAAGGGCATGCTGTCATGGCATGTCCTTTTTTTATGTCCCCTTTTTTCAAAATTTTCTTTATATAGTTAGAAAGAATATCAGATGGAAAGAGGGATCATGATGATTTATCGAGTAGTCAAAAAGCAGAATTTTGTTGTGCTGGATAAGGCATTTTTAAATGATGGTCAATTGAGCTGGAAAGCTAAGGGCCTGCTTGCCTATATGCTGTCCTTACCAGATGATTGGCACTTTCGTCTTACCGATTTAGCCACACGTAGTAAATGTGGACGGGAGGCGACAGCCAGCATTCTAGCTGAACTCATAGAGGCGGGCTATCTTCAAAAAGTGCAGAAGAGAGCAAAGGATGGCAAGTTCGGTAAGGTGGAATTTTTCGTGTATGAAGCTCCCAAACGTGCGGCCATGCCGTCAACGGCTACACCATCAACGGGAAAGCCCACACTACTAAATAATGAATTACTAAATAAGCAATTACTAAAAGATAGAGATGATAAGCAGTCTACTACCACTGCCTACCATTTTTTCGAGCAACAGGGCTTTGGCACACTAACCGCCTATATTACTAGCAAAATACGTCATTGGCTCACTATGTTTTCGGAGGAAATGGTCATACATGCGATGAAGCTAGCGGTGGAGCACAATGTTCTACGCTGGCGGTATGTAGAAAAAATTTTACAAAATTGGTGTGATCAGAACATAAAGAGCCTTGCAGATATTGCGATAGAGCAACAGCGTTTTCAAGCACGCAAGCAACAAGTGTCACCACCTTATAAGGGCAGACGGCAGGAGATCATTCCGAAGTGGTTTCATCAGCGTTATGAGGAGGAACCAACATCGCAGCCAACGATGGATTTTGAAGCGGAACGGCAAAAAATATTAGCCCTCTTACGGAGCGAATAAATTCTCTGCATACCATAAAGGTTTCATCGAAGAAAAGTTATCATGATCCTGTAAAATGATGTGAATTCTTGCCAACGCATCGTCAAAGGATTGTGGATCATATTGGCGTGTCCAAACAATGGTTGAAAAGACAGTCATCGCGGCATAGAGGGCATACAGCCGCCAAAACATATCGTCTGGTGCAGATGAAAAATAGCCATCGATTTGTCCGTTACAGAAGGGGATACTATGTCTCCTACTAAACAAGGCAAGATGATAAAAGTCATGATAAGGATCACCTACATCGTAGCCATTAAAATCAATAACCCCATTGTAAGTATGGCCCTTACAAATAATGTGACCAAGGTGGAAATCATCATGAAGCAGGGTAATGGGACGCTGCTTTAACAATGGTAAGTGCGTTTCAATAAAGCGTAATAGTTTAGTTTCTTGCGGAAGTTGATAGGAGTCTAGCTGATATGCCCTAAGATAAGCAGAGAATTTTTTGAGCTGTGCTGTCTCCCAATGGATTATTTGTGGGGGGCTCACTTGATGTATTTTTCTCAATTCCTAAAATTGCTCTGCATCAGAGAGTTCCTGAATGACCTCATCCGCTGGCGTGCCTTCTAAAAAGCTAACGACCATTGCGGATACGTTGGCTTCCTGAAACAAGGTATATTCTACGGCTTTATGCGTTCTTACACCCTGTTTTGCTAAGTCTTGGAGCAAGGAAAACTCTTTTGCACGTTTGTCATGATGCACTAGGTCTGCTATACGCACCATATAGCGCATTTCACCAACTGTTACGAGATACTTACGATCAGGTGAATAGCCTTTATTAATTTTAACTAGTTCCGTCAAGCCATGTAAGCTTGGTAATTGACGAATCATCTCTATTGCCTGCACATTTTCTTTCCTCACTTTCAATATTTTAGAAGATCAAAAATACTACAGAAAACAATACTTTGTCAATGCTTGGAATCAAGAAAAGAGGTTATTAAATCATATTGAAAAAATAGTAAAAGAGCACAACTAACTAGAAATCACTTTTGTGTGAGCATTTACTAATAGTAAGTGGATGTCATTGTGACATTCACACTTCATAGCTTCGAGGAAAGAGAGGTGAAACGATAACAGCTAGTGTAGTAATGCCGTAAGAAACACTCTCTTACCAATGGTTGATTTTCCCTAACTACCGCAAATAGCAGAAAAGCATCCCATAGCGTCAGTCGCTAAAAAAATAATAGGAAAGGACGGTGCAGCATGAGTTATGTTATTGAAAAACAGTTGATGTCAGGGTTACCGAATCAGGCGCTAACGGCAGTAAAATACGTTGTGGCCCATGAATCAGGTAATGGCAACAATACAGGCCCAAAAGCATTGGAAAACGAAATTGCCTATATGAATCGAAATAAAGCCAATGCCTTCGTCTCTCACTGGGTAGGCGGTGGTGGACGAATCGTACAAGTAGCCCCTGTGAATCGCGTGCAATATGGCTGTGGTCCAAAGGGAAATCCGTATAGCTATGCCCAGGTGGAATTGGCACGGACTGCTGACAAGGAACAATTTAAGAAGGATTATGCCGCTTATATTTGGCTGTTACGTAAGCTTGCCATAGAGGCAGGGGTTCCTACTGTTTTAGATGGCAACGGTAATGGCATTAAGTCACATCGATGGATTGCGGAAAATCTAGGAGGCACTACGCACAAAGATCCTTTTGACTATTTAAAAAGTATGGGGATTACAGAAGCACAGTTCCAGCAAGATATTAAAAATGGGCTTGAGGAGGGATTAACAGTGTCGCAATACAATGAGCTGAAACAAGAGATCGCGACGTTAAAAAGCTTACTAGCTGAAAAAGCTAGTTTACAAACAAGCAGAGAAGTAGGCGCAGCCCATAAAGAGGCTTGGGAATGGGCTATTAACGAAGGCATTATCCGAGGCGATGGAAGTAAGAACATGAATCCAGCAGGCGCCTTGACGCGGGAGCAAATGGCGACCATGCTGAAGCGCTATTACGACAAATTTATAGCCAACTAATTGTACAGGATAAGGCTCAACTATCATCATGAGCTTTATCCTTTTTCTTTGAATAAAGGTTTTTTCAAACTTTTGTCGAATGTAGTAGAAGAGAGGAGGGGTTTTGATGTTAACAAAAATAAGAAAAGTAAAATTTGAACAAGAAAGAAAAAATCCATTATACCAGGTGGTGATGGAATGTCCAGATGGTAAGCAACTCTATGTAAAATTTGATTATACGTATAAAACAAAGAATTTCTGGCCATTGGAAGTGAATTATAATAAAAAGAACTATGGTGCTAAGCTCGCATGGTATACAAATGAAGTCGAAAATATGACAGTGGCTTTATTTTTAGCAACAATTGCTAGCAAAATCAACAAGAAGTATGATTTTAACTTTAAGTAACAATAAAAAAAGCAGCACCTTATAGGAGCATACTGCTTATAGCCTGTCCATTAATTTGTCGAGATATAGACAACGAGTGCTGCCTCATCAAATGTTACATTTGCGCCGAGTACTTGACTGACAAAGCGTAAAGGCACCATTGTTGTTCCTTGATAAATTTCAGCTGGATGGCTGAGTGTAATCGTTGATGAAGCACCATTTGCATCAACATAAGCCGTCTTATTCCCCACACCGATCACAATTTTTTTACTGCCCTTTGTTGCCGTCACTTTTTTCGTCGCACTATCATAGCTAACCGTTGCCCCAAGAGATTCAAAAATCGCCTTCATCGGCACTAAGGTTGTGCCATTTTTCATATAAGCGCCAGGCGTATAATTTTGCTTCACGTCATTTAAATAGACAGCAACCTTCGTTAATACGGGTGCTACCGTTGCTTTAGGTGTCGGCGTAGCATGACTTTGACCGCCTGAGGAAGACCCTGCATTATTGCCACCATTGCCATTATGATAATGATAGCCTGAACAAAGCCCTTTAGCCTTTGATTTGTCAGAACAGTTGTGCCCACCATTGCCATCTAAACGCCCTGGATGTGCGCTTGCAATAGAGGCTGTGGTGAAAAATAACGTAAGCATCGCCATCAACAAAACCAATTTCTTCATATAAATCCTCCTATTTATAAAATATGTAATTATTATACTGTTAAAAAGTGAATTTTGATATGTTTTTATAGGAAATTAGTTTTAGCGGATACTTTCGATACAATGAAAGGCACTAACAGTCCAGACTGGTTAGTGCCTTCTTAGTGTTGAAAAACAAAACAGTCAATTGAAAGGTAGAAATGGATTTCCGTTGCAGGCTACTTGCTTTCCTGTGGGCGAGCGCCGAGCATCCCGCGAGAATCAAGTAGCCTTCCACTTCAACCCATAAAAATGATAACTTTTTAGCAAAGGTTTTCAAATAAAGTGAAGGTGTTCACTACTCTTTATGAAGAGGTGTTGTCACGCATCACTTCTCCACATTGAAAATAAGAGCTGATTCCCTCTAAAAATACAGATAATGGGCGATTTGATCGCTATGCTACTATAAGACACTTTGCAGCATGGTTGATTGGAGTGGAGCCAGCGTCACAGAGGAGACCCTGGAGCGAGCGTAAGTGAGTGAAGCGGCTCATCGGACGCCCCCTGGAAAGGATGTTGGCGGAACGGAAATCAACCCCTCGCCTTGCAAAGTTGCTTTTTCTGCCGTTGACATCATCTTTTTTCAACAACGTGAAGGCACTAACAGTCCAGACTGGTTAGTGCCTTTTGGTTATACCGTTAATTCATTTTCACACTGAAGATCCATGGCCTTTTGTAGCAGCCGATGCAGAACGGCTGCAAAGGTTGCAATCGTACTGGAGGCAAAGATGCTGATCAGTGACAGCGTAATGATTCCTGTAATATCTTCCTTGCCAGTAAACATCAACATAATCGCTGCAATGCCTAGCACAAGGAAGAGAACAATGGTGAAAGCACAATTTTTAATCGTTCTCAAAGCGCGTATAGAGGATTCGGAGAACGCTTGATGCTGGTCGATATTCGTTAAGAGACGATAAGCTTGATACAACGCAGCGTAATAGGGAATGCATAGTATATATACATAGATTAAAAAAAGATAGGACAAATAGGACGATTCAGGATGTGCCGCTGCATCTCTGCTGGCCACCCCAGGTAACCAAAACAGCCCTAACGCTAATACAGGTATACCAAATAGAATAATCACACTCTTTAGGAAAAGAGTTGACCCTTTTTTATGTTTCATTCAAAGCACCTCACTGGTTATGGTACATTGATTTTAAAACAAAATTTATCGTTTATCAATAAAAATATATTATAAATCATTTATTTTTTATCTAAAAAAGACATCCATCCTTGTAGGATCGATGCCATTTAAGTGTGATGATTAACATCTGACATATTTACGTTTAAAGCCCACTCTACCTCGTTCTACTTCCTTTTGAATTGTTTCATAAGCATGAAGCAGCGTGCTTTTTTTGTTGTCTCGTTTCATTTCCACTGGACCAATTGCCTGTGCTGTTGCTACAGCTTGTTCGTGGAGCGGCACATAGGAAATAGCCACTGTGTATAGAAAATTATTCATGGCCGATTTTGTACGTTCGGGTACGTCGTGGATGGTATTTTTTACGACCTCCAGCATGTTAGCCAGCTTGCTCTCGGAAAATTCGTTATCCTTGCGATTCCCTAATAGCCAGCAATAGCAGCTCCAGCCCGCAGACATTTTCAGTTCCTCACCACTGGCAATCCATGCATCTGCCACCTCCTGTGCAATTGGTGCTTCCGCTAAAGTGACCGCTACGACATAATCCGACAGCATGTAAAAATAAGCTGCCTCGATCCAACGATTAAAATCTTCCGCAGTCATGGCTTTTGGATCTGCAATGACACCAGCAAAGTACATGGCATCATAGTTGCCAGTGGCATAAAGCGCTTCTGCTAGAGCCTGATCGATTTTAATTTTCTTCGCAATGGGCTTCATCGCACCTGTTGCCACACCGAACAACGGCTCATGAGCGCCATTTGACATATACATTTTTTTCGTTCGTTCCTTGCCCAGAGCCTCTAGCTCCTGCAGCACCATTTCAGCATTCATAGTAGCACTTCCTTTTCTTTAATCGATTGCCTTGAGACAGTTAGTATTATTTACGCCATATAGCGTTTTCGTTCCTTCTAAGTGGTCACTTAAAAACCGATCCACCATTTGAATAAGCTCTTCAACGGAAAAATCAAGCTCGCCCTGTAGCCAGCTAATGGTTACAGCCGTAATGGAGACGGTGAAAAAATGGGTCACAAAACTCATATATTTTTTCTCCATCTCTTGGCACATTTCCGCAATTTGCTTCACGAAGTCTTCAATAATGCTATATATTTCTTGATGGAAAAAGCGATTAAAATGCTCATGACCCATGGAATTAATAGCATTAAGCGCAAACGCTCGATTTTTCTCTAAGTATAATACTATATCTCGATAGCCTTCTTGCCAAAGGCTTTCATCCTTATAATTATCCAGCAACTCAATTGCCTCTCGCTCTAATGTCCACTTCAATAAATCATAAATATCCTCAAAGTGATAGTAAAACGTCTGTCGATTCAATTGTGCTTTCTCCATGACTTCCTGTATCGATATCTTTTCTAATGGCTTAAGGACCATTAATTCTTTTAAGACACTGGCTAATTGCCTTTTTGTTTTTTCACTTTTTTTCATATGGATCACCTTTTTTACAATTTTGCATTTTTGTCTGAATTTTTACAGATCACATCATCTGTCTATATCTTGCTCTTCCTTTCTTGATATACAGTATAGTCAGTTCTAATTGGAAAGGAAGAAAAGCATGAAAAAGTCATGGATATTGAGTCCTGTTTTTTGGGTGATAACAGTTATCGTGATGCTGATGGTAATGCCTAATCTTGAAAAACTTGTACTAGATAAAGGACAAATCACGTTGCCTAGTGATTTAGAGAGCGTCATTGGCACAGAGCTGTTAAATGATATTCAAAACGAAGGAAAGGATACCTATTCGTTTGTCTATGTATTTCATCAAGATAAGGGTTTAACAGCTGCTGATTATTCGGCAATCGAAGGGGTACTTCATCATTTAAACACAAAAAAGCTTCACATCACAAATGCGCTCTTCCATACAGACAGTGAGCAGGCGGCAAATCAATTAGTTAGTAAAGACCATACAACCGTCATGGCACAATTGTCAATCGATAGAAAGATCGGTACAGCCAGTGAAGCGGCAGCGTTATTAAGGGCGGAAGTAAAAGATTTATCAATGGATACATATGTAACAGGAGCCGATATTGTGATGGATGATTTCTCTTCCACAACACAAGAAGGTGTGAAAAAGACCGAAATCATTGCCGTTGTCTTTATCATTGCGATATTGGTGATCATTTTCCGTTCACCGATTATTCCATTTATCTCACTTTTAACAGTAGGGGTAGCCTATACTGTATCGTTATCCATCATCGCCTTACTTGCTAATTATTGGAATTTTCCGTTTTCAAACTTTACGCAAGTATTTTTAGTCGTCATATTATTTGGGATTGGTACTGACTACAATATTCTTTTGTTTACTCGCTTTAAAGAGGAATTAGCTAACACGAATCATGTCTTAAAGGCGATACAAAACACCTATAAAACAGCTGGGAAAACCGTATTACTAAGCAGCTCATCTGTGTTAATAGGCTTTACGGTGCTGTATTTTTCAAAATTCTCCTTGTATCAAAGTGTCAGTGGAATCGCGATTGGCATTTGTGTTTTATTGGCCGTTTTGATGACATTAAATCCATTCTTTATGGGGTTGCTTGGCTTTAAGCTGTTTTGGCCAAGTAAGGCGATAGCAGGGCATACTGAAAATAAGCTGTGGGGTTTTTTAGCGAAAAATGCCTTTGCAAGACCATTCGTGGGCATTATCTTTGCCTGTATCCTCACCTTGCCATTTATTTATCATTATGCAGGGGAACTCAATTACAACGATTTAGTAGAAATTGACGACAAATATGAATCGAAGCAGGCAATTAGCTTGATTGAAAAACATTATGAGCCTGGTATGAGTGCGCCTGCAACACTTGTTATCCAACAAAAGGAATCGCTCGCAAGCACTGATTATTTACGTGCATTAGATGAATTAACAGGCATTATTGCCAATACACCTGGTGTAGCAAAAGTCTATTCTCCGACACGTCCTGAAGGGGAGCGTATCGCTGATCTTTATGTGAATGAACAAGCAAATACACTAAAGGGGGGTTTAGGAGAAGCACAAGAGGGTGTCGGTTCTATTCAAAAAGGACTACAGGATGCCACCAATCAATTATCGGAAGAACAAGATGTCAGTGGTGTCCAAAATTTAATTAATGGCACCATACAATTACAGAATGGGGCTAGTGATTTAACGAATGCTTTACAGGGATTAACGAATGGTTTAGACAATGCAACAAATGGTTCTACCGATTTAATAGACGGAGCAGCAGCCTTAGAAGCGGGACTTGGGGAGCTTCAACAAGGACTCAATCAATTACAAAGCTCCTATCAACAAATTGATACAGGCTTTCAACAATATCGTCCAGTTTTTTCTCAAATCGAGCAGTTAATCACGTCCTCTAAACAAGCATTTGAAGGTATTTTAGCGGCCATGAATGCGTATGTTCAAGCAAACCCGGAAGCAGCAGATGATGACCATATCCAAACAACTATAAGGACTGCCCAGCAGGGATTAAGTTCGCTAAATGCATTAGATATTGCATCGTTGTCAGCCCAATATAATCAATTAACACAGGCTTTCGGGCAAGCCAATAGTTCCTTAGCTAATGCCCAATCAGCAATTGAGACATTAAAAGCAGGCGCTCGTGCCCTAAAAAGTGGTGTCAATGATTTATCCCAAGGAATAGGGACAGCCGCACAAGGAGCCAATCAAATAACGGCTGGTTCTCACAATTTAACCAATGGATTAGCTGAGGTAAAAGCAGGGCAACAGCAATTACAACAACATTTAATCAGCCTACAGGATAGCATGGTGGAACTGCGCAATGGATTAGGCGAAGGAGCAGAAGGGCTAGAAGACATTTACGCAGGATTAGATGATGCAAATGGCTATTTACATGAATTGTCAAACAAAGAAACGGGAACATTTTTTGTGCCAACAGAGGTGTTACAGGGTGAATTCCAGGAAAGCTTAAATGCCTATATGACAGATGATCGTCATGCCGCAACCTTCATGATTATTTTGGAGGTCAATCCCTATAAGGAAGAAGCCATGACGATGATGCGTGACATCAAGCATCGAGTAGACAGCTATGTGGAAAGTTCGGTATTGCAGCATGCAGACGTCTATTTAACAGGTAAAACAATGAGTAATATTGATTTACAAGAAATTTCTTCAGCTGACTTTATACGAAGTGCAGTACTGATGCTTGCTGGCATTAGCGTGATTTTATGGTTGATCACACGCTCATTTTTACAAACGCTTATTATTAATGCCAGCTTATTAATCGCTACATTTGCAAGCCTTGGTTTAACTGAAATGATAGCGAAGCAGCTGCTAGGTTATGACATGCTTAGCTGGAATGTACCATTCTTTACGTACATTATGATTGTCTCACTTGGTGTGGATTACTCCATTTTCTTGATGATGCGCTATAAGGAAACAGCACAAGCAGGGCTGAAGGAAATTATTCCGACAAGCCTACAGATGGGAAGTGTTATTTTAGCTGCGGCTGTTATTTTAGGTGGCACATTTGCTGCATTAATGCCATCTGGCGTTATTACGCTGATTCAGGTAGCGATGGCAGTGATTATTGGATTAGTGATCTTGACGTTTATGATGATGCCAATCTTTATTCCAGCTTGGTTTGGGCTTGCTGACAAAATAAAGCTACTCCTAGCAAACAGAAAAGAAAACAATCAGTAACGTTCATATATTTTTTAAGAATAGAAAAATTACGATCATATGAAATGAAAATGTGGATTTGGTATTTTCCAAATCCACATTTTAGCTAGAGTCTATTCCAAATAAACATAAATTGAGCTGCATCTGATTCGAGGGCAATTTGATGATAATCAGTTGAATCATCATCTGTAATCAAGCGACCTTTTTGCACATTTAAAATGGCATGTTTAACCGAATCAGGATGTTCAATCGCATAGTGGGAGTCTTTTAGAAGCGTGAGGGCAGATCGACATTTATGTTTATCAATACGCTCATTTTTTCCTTTAAAATACAGCTTAATCAAATAGGGCACATCGTCAATGATTAAACCAAGCTCAGGATTGGAACGATTAAATCGTCACAATACCAATTCGCCTTCCCTGGTTCAAACCACTGAACATGTTTATTTTTTAAGAATTTTATATAGGCTTTAACGGCTTCCTGGTAATTTTTCTGGCGTGCAGGAAGGGTATTATCCACAATGTCGAGTAAATAGGCATCGTTAAAGCGTTGTTCATGGTATTTTTTTAATCCATCACGCAGTGCTTTCCAATAATCTTTTATTGGATGGTACTCTCCCTGATATTTTATATCCTTCACAAACTTTGTCTTAGCTGCACTTCCCTTCATTGTGAAGTCTGTAAATTGTGTTAAACCAATGGATGGCTTTGTGAGAGTCGTCATTTTTCCATCACCCTTCTTTCATTTATAGATTAGTATTATATTGGAAAGGGTACATGTATATGATTGAAGGGCTAGTAAGCAATCAACGCCTAACAGTGTTCTATCACAATAAGAAAATTAGTTTTTTAAAAAAATATGTTTCGATATGTTTTGACTGGGAATATAAATAGCTCAAAAAATATTTAGGAAGAATAAAAATGGCTAACAAGCAAAACAATCGCAACAGAAACAACAATGGAAACATGACTGTCGAAGAAGCGGGACGTAAAGGCGGAGAAGCTACCTCCAGAAATCATGACCGTGATTTTTATGAAGAAATTGGACGTAAAGGCGGCGAGGCTACGGCTAAAAATCATGGACATGAATTTTACGAAGAAATTGGTCGCAAAGGTGGAGAAGCTACGGCTGATAACCACGGCGAAGAATTTTATGGCGAGATAGGCCGTAAAGGTGGAGAGGCACGCAGCAAACAGCGTAGTCAGGACTCCAATGGCAACCAAAATCGTCGACATAACAATAATAACTAATCACATTCAAATAGGTTGAAACCCTTCACACACAAGGCGTTTGCAGTTTTCACTACAGGCGCCTTTTTTGTTGTTAAGTTCCCCTCAATCCACAGGATAAATTTTTTGAAGTTCTCCTAATGGTAGTATATATTTAATCCGCTTCTACTTGTTTTCAGAGGAAATGACACAACATAAAGAAAACGAACGATTGCAGGTAATTCAATCCGTCGTGCAGGCTGTGAACATGACGGTCAAAATAAAACAAGATGATTCAGGTATGAATATGAGCTATAACTTTATTGGGGATTATGTAGGTTTTGATGCGAAACGACTAGTAGAGGCAAGAAATGAGCTAATGCTCCCAACTTCACTTGAAGTGTATGTCAAAACAATGACCCTACATGAGCTAGGTCATGCTGTGGATCGAGAAGCATTACAGGCATCACTTCCACGTACAATGGAAATCTTTACGATGAAAAAGCAACATGCCTTAAAGGAAATATATCGTCAGGAACATCTATTAGCCATGCTGATTGAAGAACATGAAATGAATCGTCAATTTGAGCAAACGGCCTGGACGAATGCATGGATGCTGAATCATACACATCATCTCGTTCCTGAAAAGGACTTTCACTATATCAAACAGCATAGCCTAGCGACCTATCAGAAATTATACGACCAAGATTTACAAGCGTATCACCATCTTTTGAACCAACAGATGGTGCCATTAGTTTAGCTAGAAATAATCATTTCATACCGTCCTGGGAATAGATCAAACCAAATAGGGCAATGTAATACTACTTGGAGGTGATCATTTTGACAAAGGGCAAACAATATAAACGTCAGTCAGAGTTGGCGGAATTAGCGACAGATTTAAGTCCAGATGATTTAGATGTGCGCGAAGAAAATGCTTTAACACAAGAGCAAAAGAAAAATTCGAACGAAGGGAATCGTTCAAAAAAATCCGCCACACGCAAATCGCAATCATAACATGAACACCACAATCATTTTGGATTGTGGTGTTCTTTTATCAATCATAGAGAAGACAAAGCCATCGCCACTTTTACATAGAACTATACTACCGAGCGTTGATTTAATGTTACAATTTATAGAATGAATGAAAGGAGTTGGAATAAATGATTATATTTATCGTGTTTGTTGGCGTGGTCGTTGTCATAGGCATCGTCAGTAATGCAAATAAAAATCACAGCAAATCAAACGAGCACAACCACCACATCCATTCCACAAACGATTTTTCAACAAACGATGCACATCTTTCCTCCCAAGACAGCCACCAATGTACCGATTCTAGTGCTACAACGAGTGACTCATCCTGTGGCTCCGGCGGGGAATGAAGGTGACCATTCTGGAAAAGTGGTTGGAGTGCTCCAAAATAAGGGGAAGCCGCTCCTAAATGTAGTAGAAGTGATCCAAAATAAGGGGAAGCCGCTCTAAAGTGAGGTCAAGGTGATCTAAAATAAGAAGAACCCGCTCCAAAAAGAGTCCAAAGTGATCCAAAATAAGGAGAACCTGCTCCAAAGCAAGTCCAAGGTGATCCAAAATGAGAAGAAGCCGCTCTAAAGTGAGGCCAAGGTGATCCAAAATAAGAAGGAGCCGCTCTAAAGAGAGTCCAAGGTGATCTAAAATAAGGAGAACCCGCTCCAAAGTGTGGCTAAAGTGATCCCAAATAAGGAGAAGCCGCTCCAAAGAGAGTCCAAGGTGATCCAAAATAAGAAGAAGCCGCTCCAAAGAGAGTCCAAGGTGATCCAAAATAAGAAGGAGCCGCTCTAAAGTGAGGCCAAGGTGATCCAAAATAAGAAGGAGCCGCTCTAAAGTGAGGCCAAGGTGATCCAAAATAAGAAGAACCCGCTCATAAGTGAGTCTAAAGTGATCCAACTTAGGGAGAACCCGCTCCAAAGCAAGTCCAAAGTGATCCAACTAAGGAAGAACCCGCTCCAAAGTGGATTATAGGTGATCCTAATTAAAGAGAGGTCAAAGTAATCGAACTTAAGAGGAAATTTTTTATAGCGTGATTAAAGAGGGAGAGATCTGCTTGTCTCTGATCTCTTCTATCGTACATATTTGAATGGATATTTTTCATCGCCTCACAAATATCTACAACTGTTGAAAAGAACGGAATAGATTCAGCATCCTCGACTAAGTTTGGGTGCGTCATTGTACTTTTGGAGGACAATCTCTAGCCCAATAAATAAGAAGCTATTTACTATTCAGTATTTTTTCAGCTAAACAAATAGCGAAAATAAGGCAACAGGCGTAAGATAGAGTAATAGATAGAGAGAATTTGGAGGTAGTAGTAGAGATGATACGATTCGAAAATGATTATGCAGAGGGTGCCCATCCACAGATTTTGCAACGATTAGTGGCCACAAATGAAGAACAAACACCAGGCTATGGTATGGACGAGCATTGTGAAAAAGCAAGAGCCTCTATTAAAAAAGCCATTGCAGCGGAGCAGGCAGACATTCACTTTTTAGTTGGTGGTACGCAAACGAATACAATCGTTATTGCGTCGATTTTAAGGCCGCATCAGGGCGTTATTGCTGCCAGTACGGGGCATATTGCGGTGCATGAAACGGGTGCCATTGAGGCAACGGGTCATAAGGTGCTGACATTGCCTAGCGATGATGGCAAACTAACTGCGGCACAGGTGAAAGCTTGCTATGATGCGCACTGGCAGGACAGTACGCATGAGCATATGGTGCAGCCAGGCTTAGTGTACATATCTCATCCTACAGAAAATGGCACAACTTATAGTAAGGCGGAATTAACGGCTTTAAGTGAAGTTTGCCTAGCCTGTGATTTACCGCTGTTTTTAGATGGTGCTCGTTTAGGCTATGGTCTCGTGGCACAAGACAGCGATTTATCTTTAGCAGAAATCGCTAAGCTTGTGGATGTTTTTTATATTGGCGGCACTAAAATGGGGGCATTGTTTGGGGAAGCAGTCGTGATCGTGAATCCTGCGTACCAAAAGGATTTCCGCTACATGATCAAGCAAAGAGGAGGGCTGCTTGCCAAAGGTCGATTATTGGGCATTCAGTTCGAAACCTTATTTGAAGATACGCTTTATATGGATATTTCGCATCATGCTGTAGACATGGCGATGCTGATTCGACAGGCGTTTCTCGACAAAGGCTTCGCAATGCGCTATGACTCGAAAACGAATCAGCAATTTCCGATTTTACCAAACCATCTACTTCCTAAGTTAGAAGAAAAATATTCCTTCTCTATTTGGGAAACATACGATGATACCCATACGGTTGTGCGCTTTTGCACAAGCTGGGCTACGACAAAAGAAAATGTGGAGCGTTTAATAGACGACATTCACCGATTAGCATAGCCAATCAAGCTGCACCTTGAATAAAAGGGTGCAGTTTTTTCCTATTATTCCCTAATTATTGCTATACTATAGATAAAAGGAAAGGTGGAAGCGAATGACAAAATACGTAGCACTTTTAAGAGGCATTAATGTAGGTGGGCACAATAAATTAAAAATGGCTGAATTAAGAGATGCCCTGCAACCACTAGGACTCCAAAATATTCGGACATATATTCAAAGTGGCAATATCCTGTTCGAATCAAGTGAATCTGAAGAACGCTTGCAACAGCAAATTCAAGAAACCATCCTAACTACATTTACTATCACAAGTACAGTGATCATCCGCACAGCTGATGAGTTCCACTCGATTGTGAACAATTGTCCTTTCCCAGAGCAAGACTTAACAGACGCAAGTGCTACAGCTACAGGGGAAAGTCTCCATGTAGCATTACTACCAGTAGCTCCAACCGAAATAAACAGTGCTAAGTTATTACAATATGTAAGTGAAAAAGAGCGCTGCATTATCAAGGGCAGGGATGTCTATCTGTTATTTTACGATAGCATTCGCAATGCCAAGCTTAGTCAACACCTGCATAAGCTGGAGGTGCCCGCTACAGTTCGCAATTGGAAAACGATGATGAAGCTTGCGACGATGATTGATCAGTAGGGAAATCACCTTTTCCAAAAGGAGGCGTGCTTGGATGCGACGGGATCAAGTAGGTTATTTTATTTATCCTGTTATGTACTTCCTTGTAAGAACGGTGAACCAATGGAGGAAGCAAGAGCCGATTACATGGGGAGAAAATGTGACGATGATGGTGATAACGATGGTCATCATCTATTTCTTTATTTGGATGTGGAATTGGTCCAAAAAGCCGTATCAATGGGGGAAGAAGAATAATAAAGAAATATAAAACAAGAGAGCAAATTTCATTTTTCTTGAAATGATGCTCTCTTGTTTTTTACTTGAACTTTTCAGGTTTTGTGGCTTTAATAGAGGCAATTTCTCCACAGTGCGTACAGACAGTAAAAATAAGAGGAGAGCCAGAAGAAAAGATGCTATTCACGGGTCTTAAGGCCGCATAGCCATCTAATTTCCCTTCAGAAAAAGATTGACCACCACAGGCCTTACAACTATATGTATTCGTTTCCATGTTCTCACCTCATAATGTAAGTTTAAGGAAATTATAACATAGAAAAAGCTACAGCGATATGCATCACTGTAGCTCAGAATTGGTTGATACCCTTTGAGGTTTTCTAAAGTATTATAGCATAACAACTTATTCATTGTATAGATGAAGGAAAATATACTTCATTTGACTTGACTGAATTGGCTATTTGAACGAAAAGATTGGGGGTTTCATGATTCGTGACATCTTTATAAATGCTGAGAAGATATTGTAAATGGTTTTCTTCAAAGACAAAGAAATTAAAAAGTCGGTGCTCAAAATAAATCCCCTGACTACCATCCTGCAGTGTATAGGCTTTTCCTGAAAAGCTCAATTTTTGTTGAATAGGTCGAATATCGATTTTAAAAATATGCTGTTTCATTTCGTTATGAACATAGAGAAGATTTAGTGCATCATTTATGCCATCTTCATGATCTTTGTAAAATCGGCCAAATTTATGCGTGATGGAAAATGGGGGTAAAACAGTTGGCAGTTTGACCTTAGTATAATACTGTTCGAATTCCTTCACAGCTGCTTCTACTGATTGATAGCCCGCTTCATCAAATTTTTCCTCAAAAGTGGGCGGCTGAGGATGCGCACTAACATGATCAATGGTTTGGTAAATTAAAAAAATAAATAGTGAAAAAGTAATTTTCTTCAGCATTGCTTGCACGTCCTTATTGAAAGTACTTTATTTTTAAGTATCTCGATTCAGATTGAAAATATACACTTCACATTCAAGGCTATTAGTTTAAAAATAAATAGTTTAATGCTAAACTATTTAACGGTAAGAGAGCTAATTCGCTCTTTTTCGTGTGATTGAAGGAGGAATTAAAAATGGATCGAGTAAAAAATAAAGTGGCATTAGTGACAGGTGGGGCTTCTGGTATTGGTTTATCCGCAGCTAGCTTATTAGCAAAAGAGGGCGCAAAAGTAGTCATTGCTGATTTCAATGTAGAGGGGGCAAAAGAGGCGGCAGCTACTTTAGTCAAAGAAGGGTATGAGGCGGCAGCGGTTTTCCTTGATGCAGGGGATGCTTCCTCCATTGAAGCGGCCGTGAACTTCACGGTAGAACGATACGGCTCATTAAATGTGCTCTTTAATAATGTTGGTCTAACTAACCTGAAGAAGGATTTAGATGTATTGAATATTGATTTAGATGAGTGGGATCGTTTAGTCAATGTGAACTTAAAATCCATCTTACTTGGCAGTCGTTTTGCGATTCCACATATGCAAAAAGCGGGCGGGGGCTCAATTATTAATACGGCTTCTATGGCGGCATTCGCCAGTGACCAAATCCGTACAGCCTATGGGGCGACAAAAGCAGGAGTGGTGAATATGACGAGAAACATTGCCACACAATTTGGGAAGGATCATATTCGTTGTAATGCGGTTGCACCAGGGCTTATTTTAACACCAGCTGCAAAAAACAATATGCCAGAGGAAATGCTAGCAATCTATGGAAAATTTAATGCGCTACCTTATCATGGGGAAGCAGATGATATTGGCCATGCAGTGGTATTTTTAGCCTCTGATGAATCAAAATTTATGACGGGCCAAACATTGCAAATTGAAGGCGGCCATTATCTCGCTAACCCAACCATCGCTGATACTAATAACTGGCTAGCATCTTTATAGCGTAAAAAATCATTAATAAAAGAGGTTGCCTATTTTTAGGACAACCTCTCTTTTTATTATGCAAAAGCTTCTGAATAACGCACAATACCCCGCACATCGGCAAGTGCATTTTCTGTTAATTCAAGAGCCATAAATGCTTCGTCTGGTACTTCAAACGGTGCTCGAATATGCCAGTTGCTTGCTGGTTGAAAGCCAAACTTTGGGTAGTAATCTTTGTGACCTAACAGAATGACAGAATGGTACCCTAGCTCCTGTGCTTTTTTGAGAGCCGCACGAATTAATTGACTGCCGATGCCCATTTTCTGATGAGAAGGTGCAACTGAGACAGGGGCAAGAGCTAATGATTCCACAGCTTTGTCACCATCCAGTATGTGAATTTTTGATAAAAGAATATGACCAACCAGTTCGTCTTGTTGAATAGCAACGAGTGATAGCTCAGGGATAAAGGCATCTGTTTGGCGAATGCGCTGTACCAGCAAATGCTCCTGATGATCACTGTATGCTTCATTCAAAAAAGCACTTTTCACGATGGCCTCCGTTGTTTGATAATCTGCTGTGAGTTCTTGTCTAATAATCATGTCCATTTGTAATCTCCTGTTCTTTTGAAAATCTATAAATGGTGCTTTCTTGCTACATTCCCTGTATTAAGAAAGCGTACTCACAATGCTTAAACATAAGTTGAACAAACAAAAACCTCCCATATAGACTGTTTATAGTATAGCGAACTTGAGCGCTTTATAAAATGCTATTCACTCGAAAATAAAGGAAAAATCGGTGAATCGACTGTTTGAAACATGAAATCCCTCCAAAAATTTCATGTTCCTATGTCCCTAAAAGAAAAGCAAGATAAAGCACTGCGTAAAGGGGAAGGGCAATAGAAAGGAGGATATACATGCTCCATTCACCAAGCGATAATTTTCGTTGCCACTTCGTTAATTTTAGCTGTCGACAATAGATCATACTAGCAAGTAAAAAAATTAATAAAGTAAAATCCTTTAAGTTATTTAAAAAGGTGATCAATAGTATCAGCTCCTTTAGGCTTTTGCAATATATGTGCTAACATGATTTTCGATGACTATAGAGATGCAAAAAGTGCGTCTCTATCTTACATAGAAACGCACTTCGATTTATTCCTCTCGAATGACAATAAAAACGCCACTAAAAATTAACAGGGAGCCAATCCAAAAGGAAAGCCCGATCGTCTCTCCCAATAAGAGCCAGCCTAAAAATGTGCCAACAATAGGTTGAAAGAAGAAAAATAAGCCACCACTAGACGCATTCATTAGTTGAAGCCCTTTATTCCACAGTAAAAAACCACCAGCTGTTGAGACAATGCCTAAGTAGAGCAAGCCCCCTGAAATCGTTGGCTGCAAAACACTTGCTAGATCCAAATCCTGTAGCCTTGGAAGGACAAAGGGCGTCAATAGCATCACGGCAATCAAAGATGTATAGGTCGTAACAACAATTTGTGAGTAATGGCTTGGCACCTTTTTGATTAATACCGACATCAATGCCCACGTTAAGGCTGCAAGCAGTAAGTAGAGTCCACCTAATTGCTGTGTCACGTCGATTTGTCCGTTACCTACAATGATCCCCACGCCCATCGTGGCAAGAGCGATGGACAAACACTTTTTCAGCGTAATGCTTTCTTTTAAAATCAAACGGGCAAAGACGACCATAAAAGCAGGAGTTGTCGCTGTAATGATTGCCCCCATCTGCGCAGTGGACAGCATTGTACCCATTTCCTGCGTAACAATCGAAATGGTGTTCCCGATAAGTCCAACAAGAAAAATAATCAGCCAATCTTTTTTCACTATTTTCCAAGATTGCTTCATCACGATACCAATGATACCGAGTGCAATCACCGCAATTAAATAACGCATCCAAACAAGCTCTAATGGTGGCACAACCTCCACCACTACTTTAACGACGACATACATAGCACCCCAAATACTTGCGGCAAGCGATAAAAAGATGGCGCCGATTACTAGATTTCCCATGTTTTTTCCTCCGTTTTCATAGATACCTATGCCCTTAACGGAGAAAAAGCGCTTCTACCGTTAAGGAAGAAGAAGTGCTGGTACATCCTGTTCAAATAATGGAGCAAACATCATAATCATCCCACCATCCTCAAGTCATTTTTTATTAAGTATAATAGAATATACATTGTTTTCCAAGGGAGAGGGATGCAAAGGGCATTACTTCCATACGAGATAGAGGGGAAGAAACGTGAAGAACAAACCTGCATTCTGTTAATCACCACAACAGAGAGTATGGTGGGGGAAACCTTCCTTTTGTAGGTTTCCGCCTTTATAATTTCACCCCATTATTTTTAGACTGGATGAAATAGCTATTAGTTGATTCCTGCTTATAGTGTCCTACATTCAATTCGTTCAGATTTATTAAACCCTTAAAGAATTTTGGGACAGGGCAATCCCAATCTACATTTGCTATTGTTAGTGGGAAATTATCCTCAGCTGGATTAGGCGTATGTATATTTACTGAATCCAAACTAGCGTCTTCCTCCACGAACTCCATCCACAATTGATAGGGTTTTCCGAGTGTCGAAAGCTTTTCTGATAAATGGTTATACAAGGCGATATGTGCTTTTATATGCTCTCTTCGTATTTTTAAACTATTATTGCCATACCCGTAAAAATCAAGGTGGGTGTGCCACAAGTTAAACCAACCTTCTTTGCCGAATTCTACATCAGATGGCTCTGCTGTTGTTTCTCGCCATAAGTTACGGAAATAACGCTTTTTCCCACGAAATTTTTTCAAATTACTGTTCCTCCATTTAAACAAGTTGTTCTTTGCATTGCTTTGCCTTTATTAAAATAATGGCTTTGGAAATCCATTAAGGTGCGCGATAACAGAAATTTGCCCAACATGGTAAGCTTCATGCGAGTAAACATGATGAAACAACCAGTTAAGTGTAGGTACGGAAGGTGGTGTCCAACCATCGGAAAACTTTGGCACCTCGACTAATTGATTGAGCTGCGAATCGTCTAATGTATGTAGAATGTTATCCGTATAATTTCTAATTTCAATATAGCTATCTAGTATTTCCTTAGGCGAACAATCATCGTGAAGGTTTAACATACAAGGTTTTTTAAGACCAATTTCATTCACCCAATAGTCTTCGCTACTTGATAGATGAGAAATAACCCAAGCCACATTATTTGGATAAAAATCGGATTTCTTAAACCAAAACGCCTCATCAAGTGTGTTTAGGTAAGGTATTAATGTTTTCCTAAGATCATTACGATATGGAAACAGCAAATCCATCCATCCTTTCATTTATGCATACGTTTATTGTAAAGGAACAAGCACGGGATAGGAAATGAATACTTTATTTCTCAGGTTGAATGTGGTCTGGAATAATTAAACGATAGATAGTGTCCAAAAAAAAATCACCTTGAGGAAGGTGATTAAATCGGATTGACTTTAAGCTCTCTTAGAATCAAAAGAACGCCCATTCCATACACGATAGAGATTGCTAAAGGTACAAGTGTGAAAGCTTGATCAACAAAGAAGCCACCTAAAATCAAAGCAGAAAAACAGACGCCTAGAGTCACAAATAAATAAGCTTTACTTTTATAAATCCATATGTAAGGAAGAAAATGAGAGCCTGCAAGTAAACCAATTGTGAAGGGAAGGTATTCAGGTATGTTCATATACACAATGATAAATACAGGTATGTAAAAAGCTTGAGGAGCGGCAACGATTCCTCCTAACGTCCCTAAAGGGTTACCAGTAGCGTTTAAATTAATACCAAGAATTTTACTAATGAACATACCGATTGGAAAAATAGCGCCCAAGCCAAATATCCAAATTAAATGTACAGTTTCCATTGGCAAAACTAAGGGCATTAGGGTGAAAAGTAAAAAGACAACGGCACCAGCAAGTAAAATAGGGAATCCTTTTTTTACTTCAACGATCATTTCCTTTTGTAAATCTTCCAGTGTTTTATCCATCAATGCACCACCTTTCATGAAATGAATACAACCTATAATATACCAGTAATTATCTATTTTTACCATAGATGATTTGAAATGGAATTTTTAAAAAGATTGAACATAAAAAAGCCGATTAGCACGTCCAATCAGCTTCTGTTTTTTAGCTTTTTCTCTGTTTCCATACCAACACTGAAAACCGCGACTACCATACTAAAGAAAAATATAATTTGAACGAATCTGTCTGCGGTCCAATGCCCCAAAAAATTCATGAAGACAAAGATCATAATTAAAATTGTTGAAACCACTTGTATATAGAAACGTAAATTAACAAGCATTTGTACACCTCCAATTTATGTAAATCAAATCACGCTTTAAGGTTAATGTGGATGAGGGGTTAAAACCATTATTATTGAATATTTGAAAGAACATGCTTGAAAGATATTGATTGGTAAAACTATTAACCTTTTTCTTTTTTTGGTTTCACAAAGTAAGAAATGAACATGACAAAAAAGCCTAAAGATATGTATATTAATGCAACAGATTTGTTTGGAATAACTGAATCATATTCAAAGAAACCAGATAATCTTCCCACTCCACTTATAAGCAAAGTAATGCCAAAAATAAATATGATCCATCCAAGTGTAGACATTGTTTTCATTGCATAACAACTCCTGATATATAGGTAATTACCTATATAAGGATAGCATAATTGGATAATATATGAAAATATGGAATGATGCATTTACTGCACAACCGGAGGATAATGTGCAGTAAATAAAAAGGAATTAATAGTACAATTAAATGTTAGGAAATTTGAAAGAAGGTTATAAGCATGAGAGATAGAAGTTCGGTTGTAATAATTGAAAATAAAATGATTGCACTTATTAGAAGGGAAAGAGACGGTACCGTTTATTATGTTTTTCCAGGCGGTGGAATGGAGAATAATGAAAAACCTGAAGATACTGCAAGGAGGGAAGCATTAGAGGAATTAGGTGTAATTGTTAGGGTCAAGGATTGTATCGCAGAGGAAAAATTTAATGGCAATCAATATTTTTTCTTATCAGAAATAATTGGGGGTAAATTTGGAACAGGACAAGGTGAAGAATACTCAGACAGCAAAAAAGATAGTGGAACTTATCTACCGATATGGGTAGAGATTGAAAAGTTGTTGACAATTGATATAAAACCAAAAGAAGTTGCTTTAAAGATTCAGTCTTTATTTATATAGAGGTCTATCTATCTATTCAGGATGGACCAATGATACTGCACAACATGCTATTTCTTTTCATATTTTTTACTACCCCATGCCCAATTTAAAAAAGCATAAACAAGTACTGCCCATAAAGAAAAGAAGAGATTATTAAGAAAATCCCAATTACCTTTATTGAAATAATCCGAAACAGATAAAAGTAAAAAAAGTGTAACGAAGTAAACAATATTCAAGTATTTTCTGATAAATGTCATTAGAATCACCTTAATATGTATTTTGTGTAAATTATAACATAAAAAAGTCTTAGTGATTTTGTGGCTTAATTAGTTGTTAGTGAAGAATCCTTTACTAAACATTTTGAGGAAAAGTGAAAATCATCCATAAAATTTGAGGAGCGGTTAAAATGTCAAAGGAATTGAAAACAGGTCACGAAATATTTTATAAAAATTTAGGGAAAGGTATTTTCATTGGATACGACTTGCAAGATGGATAAAAGGATGAGTTGCGGGTGTCCACAGGTCTTTTAAGTATGAAAGAAACAATATGAAGAAAAGTCGATATATCTTATACTGCCAGAGCAACTATTATTAATGAGCTGCACAATGCACTGTCTCTAGCCCCCTAAATCATATCTCAATGTATTTATTTCAAAAAAGCCGCAGCATTATCACACGCTACAGCTTCAGTATGGCTATTTGAACTTTTGTGGTTTAGCCACTTTAATGGAAACTACTTCTCCACAGTCCTTACAGAAGCGAAAAATAAATGGGGATCCTGTAGTATAGGGAGGTCCGATAGGTTTTACATTACCGTAAGTACTAGCATCACCAACTTGACCGGTTGTAAAAGTATTGCCACCACAATCCTTACAAACTAATTTGTTATTTTCCACATTATCACCTCAATATGTATTTTATGTAAATTATAACATATAACGTTGCGGGGTTTGCGGATGATACAGCAAACTAGTGAACAACATAAGGAGTTTGTGCAAAAAGAGATTTAAAATCAAAAAAAGAGCTGTCCTAAAAAAGAACAGCTAATTATTTGGCAGCTTTAAAAAGAGCTTTTCCCTTATTGTAGAGAAATCTTTCCCACTTTGCTAACAACCCATCGCCATTCTCGCCATTTTCTATTGCTAACGCGTGATTTTTATGGAAATCTTTTACTCGTTTATGATGTTCTTTTTGCCATGGGTGCAAAGGATGATGTTTCATTTTCTAGCCTCCTTTTCGTTACTTAAGTATATGATGGAGTCAGATAAATTAACAGTAAGCTAGATCATCTAGTTAAACAGAAAATAAAAAATTAGTTTAATAAGGGGATGGAAATGATGGAGTTTGAAGAATTATATACTATAGCAAAAGGTGCCTTAAATCCAAAGCAAATTTCAAAAAATTCTTATGCAGGATCTGTTGCTGCTGCGATTTTATGTGAAAATGATAAGGTTTATAAAGGGGTGTGTATCGATACGCCTTGCTCTATGGGATTTTGTGCAGAACACGCAGCCATAGCAGCTATGATTACGGATGGTGAAAGTAAAATAAAAAAAGTCATTGCAGTTTACAAGGATGGAACAATCATACCACCATGCGGAAGATGTAGGGAGTTTATTTGTCAAATTCATGATGATAACTATCAATGTGAAGTCATGGTAGGAGAGAATACGATCTTGACTATAGGTGACTTACTTCCTATTCGTTGGGTATGAGAATGTTGATACAACGGAAGGCATTGATGAGGAGGCTGCCACAGGTACATCAAATGGCACACTGACCTATATCACCACGTATGAAATGATTTTAATCAAGAGTACATATTCCTGCAGGGGCATAGTATGGGGAGACCCTCCATTATATTGACAAAAGGGAAGCTTTACTAAAGGGTGGCCTCATTCATTCCTAATTTGATTAGAAAAACTACCTTTATATTGAAGATGCCGATTTTCAATATAAAAGTAGAATTGGTGCTATTTAATAGTTTACTTTCGTAGCAATAGGGGTTTTTTTGAATAGCAAAATAGCAAGAAATAAAGCGATGCTTACAGTACCAAAGCCTACCCAATTCAAATTTAGGACAGAGGTATGGCCGATGACAAATCCGCCTAATGCCGAGCCCAGTGCAAAACCAAATTGGATAAAGGAAGTATTTATGCTTAGGGCAATGTCTGGATTTCGAGGTACTAGCGTGACAAGAAGTAGCTGTTGGGCAGGGGAAATACTCCATGTTGCTACCATAAAAATCATTAAAACCAAGATCAATACAAAGAGATTGCTACCAGATAGTGCGAATAAGAGGAGTGTTGCTGCTTGTAACAGCAATCCAAACCAAATGGTGAATCGCGAACCCTTTGCATCTGCCAATTGTCCGCCCACTTTTGAACCAACGAAGCTGCAAATTCCCGCCAGAAATAGAATGCCACTAATTTCGGTCATAGAAAGAGTGGATGTGGCTTGCAAGAACGGCGTAATATAAGTAAATAGGGTAGCGTATCCACCGACATAAAATAAAGTGATAGCCAGGATAGTTAGAATTTTTGAATCTTTTAAAATGAAGAGCTGCGACCTGAGGGTAACAGCTTCTTCCTCCTTGATGACTGGAACTTTTGTATAGATGATAAGCAATGGCAAAATGGTTAATAAACCGATTAAAATAAATAAAACTCTCCATCCGAACATTTCGCTAAAAAAGGTGCCAATTGGAACACCTAGCACGAGCGAACTGCTTAGGCCCATCAAAATTATGCCGATAGCACGGCCTCTTCGTTCTTTTTCAACTAGTCGCGTAGCTACTGCCATGGCTACCACTGTAGCGATTCCACCGCTAACCCCTTGAATAATTCGTATCCATAGTGCAAATTCATAAGAAGGGCTTATAAACATTAATCCGTTGCTGACAATGAACACACTAACGGTAGCCATGAGCAACTTTTTACGATCCATATTTATCGTGAGCGCAATGAGAATTGGAGCGAAAATGGCTGCTGCAAGGGCAAATAAAGTCACCAATAACCCAGCTTCTGAAATCGTTACTCCAAAGTCCACAGCAATCATTTCAATCACGCCTGTAATAATGTATTCAACTGTTCCGATTAGAAAAACAACAAGCGATAACACATAGATAATCAGATTATTTTTCAACTCATTTCACTCTTCTTTCAGCTATCTATTTGTAATAGGTATTTGTATTTCCATTAATTGGACGTTTTGTGTTGTAGATAATGGCAAATATATTTCTCTACCTGGTTCGTTTTCCTTGATCTGATAGTTATTTTTCACAATCCAGTTAGCTAAATCAACACAGGCTGTACAAGCAAAGTTAGAATCCGAACGAAAGGTCATTGTGGCCATCATTGACTCTGAAGGAAGCGTCCGTAGTTGAAATGTATCGGGGAATGATGGAAGCTCCTTGGTTAAAAAATACCCGACTTCAAATTCAAACTCGTCTTCTTTTTCCTCTATTTCTTTCCATAAAACGACCTGGGGACTTTGAGCCAAATGGCGTATTTCCTTTGTTAATAATTGATTAAATGTACGAAACAGGTCTGGAATATCTTCTTCTCTCCCGCGTGCTTTCAATGAAAGAAACTGCTGAGCACCTTCTGCCTTGATTCGGATTTCTTGATCTGATTCCACTTGTCCCTCTCGTTCTAAAAGTTGCATACGCTCTTCAATCCGTGCGAGCTTGGCTTGTTCTGTATCGATAATATGTTGGATTTCATTTTTCTTCAGCTTAAACATCCCTTGAATATCTTTTAACGTAATATCCTCATGGAGCAAACGTATAATTTGTGGCAAGGTGAACCCCAATTCCTTATAGAGAAAGATTCGGTTGAGCTCAAGTAGCTGGTCTGCTGAATAATATCGGTAGCAGGTGTCATCGTCCACCTTTCTCGGCTTTAATATGCCAATCTGATCATAATAGCGCAATGTTTTTAAGGATACTTTGCTTAGCCTAGAAAACTCACTGATTTTAAACAAAATATCACCTCCAATCTAATAACTTAATGTAAGTATATAGTTTCCAGTACAGGGGAAAGTCAAGTGTGTAAAAGAAACTTTTTAAACCACTTTAAGGAGCCTTCCTCCAATAAGCTGTAGTAAGGCGCTGTCACTATTAGCCAATTTCGCAAAAAAGTCTGGTCCAAAAGAACCTCCCACTCTTAGTAGCGCACCGTTTTGGATCAATGTAAATCAATTAAACTACATTTTAAAAATCTTAAGTAATAGTAATGCCACAATGTTTCCCTATTTTTTTAACTTATATTATCAAACGATGGTTTGGGGGCTATATTTCATTCAATTAACGAAGCAGCATACTTTATTACAACTAAGATAAATATTTGAAACAAATGAATGAACATTATATGATAAGATGGTTATTAATTACATTAAATGGTTTTACTACATATGGAGGGTATTTATGCATGATTTTTATTTAATAAAAAAGACCGAAACACAAGATGAAGAATTTTTTCAATATTTTTGGAGAGATAAAGAGCAATACAAAGATTTAATTGTTGAATACATTGGACTTGAAGACAACCTAGTTGAATATATTTTTGATTCACTTACATGGATTCCATGCAGGAACCCTAGCTTGCCTGGCATGCCTCAAGACATAGGCTTTCATAACATTGGCGTCACCCTATTTGAAGAACATTCGGCTCCTTGCCTTATTTCGATTTTTACTGCTTGGTGTGATTTATTAAAAAATGGTCCAGAGGAAATCCTCAAAATGATTTATTACCATGATTACTCTGAGGATGAATTACTGCGTTTCGATAGAGACTATGCGATAGCCAAATTTGAAAAAATGAGTTCTATATCTAAACAACTGTCTGAGGGCAATTATTATATCTATCACATGGGGATATGAAAATCACAAACTAATGTTACTTTGAGCAGTACCAAACACCGCTTCGGAAAGGTGATGTTGTTAATTGGAAAACAAAGAAATAATACTTAATATCTTAAATGAAATCAAAAATGGCCATATACCTGTTCATACAGATTACAATATTAATTTAGACATTTGGGCAGATCTTATTGAATATATGCATGATAGAACATATATTGCTGATGTTACAATTTATTGGTTTGGCGATGATGATACATATAACGATGAAAGAGTTCACTCTGTTGATCTAACTCAAGTCACAATGACAACTTTTGGAGAAAGATTTTTAACAGAAGAAATGAATTAAGTATACAAAATCAAAAAATGTAAGTTAGGGACACAATATAACAATCAAAACATTGGCATATCCATGTTTTGATTGTTATTCTTTGTTTCATTTATATACAGCTTTTTTAAATTACAGTAACAAGTTCGCAAATGATAGACTGGTATTCGTCATATAAGATAGGGAGTAAAACTATGAATGAATTTAATAAAGCGTTAACATATGTAAATGAATTACTTTATGCACCTCATCATTTGACTATAAAAAACATCCAAGAGGAAACTCAAAATGCTGATTACGGGGCTGGGATGTTTCAGTTGGATTCGAAATCAGTTCGATTTAGAGTCGCAAAAATAACACCTACCAAGGTAGGACAGTTTGTTTCCTTTTGGGAAAAGGATGCAGCTAATAAAAACCAAGCATTCTCATATGAGAACGCCACTGATTTACTGGTAATAAACACTTTTCATACTAATGGGGATTTTGGCCAATTTGTATTTCCAAAAGAAGTTCTTTTACAACAAAACATCCTTAAAACGGCTAATACAAAGGGGAAAATGGCTATTAGAGTTTACCCTAGTTGGGATACGCCCACCAGCAAACAGGCAATCGCAACTAAAAAGTGGCAATCACCGTATTTTGTTAAAGTGGACGCTACTTCTCGTTTATCAATCCATGAGCTATTAAAATTATACGCCTTCTAAAATTAGGTATCTTTAACTGTGTCATTCAATCGGGCGCCATCCTGGAACATGGATAGGCGTCATTTTTATTTTAGGTGTCGAATACCATAACAAATATTAAAAGCTAATCAACGTTCTACAGAGGAGGCGTAATACTGAAGATGAATGAACAAAGCATAAAAAATAAAAAGGCGTGGGAATATCGAGCATATGAATTTTGGAATAAAAGCAACGGCACCCCTAAGGATTTGGCTATTCATATATTAGAAAACCCTAGCGCATGTCTTAAAAAGCACAAACAATACTTTGAACATATTGAAGGAAAGAAGATTGCCAATATTTGCGGTTCAAATGGCAGAAAAGCAGTACCATTAGCATTATTAGGTGCTGAAGTAACCGTATTTGATATTTCAGCAGAAAACCAAAAATATGCCTTAGAATTAGCAGAACATGCAAATACCTCTATTCATTATATTGTCACTGATATTGATGATATTGACTTAACAAAGTATAGAAGCCATTTTGACATGATTTATTTAGAAGGTGGCATATTACACTATTTTAATGATATTGATAAATTCATGTTGATTCTGTTTTCTTTACTAAAAGATGGTGGGGAAATGATTCTCAGTGATTTTCATCCCTTAAGAAGATGTATAGTTAAAGGGCCTAACGCTGAAATCCAATATCAAATCCAACAAGGTTATTTTGACCAAGAATTACAAAATGGAGACTTAGCGTATAAGCATTTCTTTGATGAGCATGAACAACAAGACTTTCCAGATGTATCTATACGGTTTTATACACTTAGTGAAATAATAAATGCTGTCATCACATCAGGTTTCAAATTAAAGAAATTTGATGAGCATCGTGGTTGGAAAAATGAAAATATCCCATGGGAATTTACTATTTTAGCTTTTAAATAAAGATAATCGAAAGTGAAGGATAAAACTGAAAAAGTAGCGGATAGAGTTCTAAAAGTGAAGGATAGAACTGAAAAAGTAGCGGATAGAATGCTTAAAGTGAGGGATAGCCCTCAAATAGAAGGATAGGATTCTAAAAGTGAAGGATAGAACTGAAAAAGTAGCGGATAGAACGCTCAAAGTGAGGGATAGCTCTCAAATAGAAGGATAGAATTCTAAAAGTGCAGGATAGAACTAAAAAAGTAGCGGATAGAACGCTCAAAGTGAGGGATAGCCCTCAAATAGAAGGATAGAATTGATTAAGTCCATATAATTGTGTAAAAAGAAAAGGGGTCATTTTCTCTCCTCTTGGTTAGAATGTTTTCAACCACGAACACATTTTAAGAGAGGTAGATTAAAAATGACCCAATTACAGTTTAACCTAGACATGGATCTTTTAAAAGATTCCGTTATGAATTCCACTATTGATGCTGTTGTAAAGTCAGCTATTATTTTAGTCTTAAATGAATTTATGGAAAAAGAAAGAGATGCCTTCCTTCATGCATCTGCCTATGAACGTTCTAATGAGCGTCGTGATTACCGTAACGGGTACTATGAACGTGAACTGACTATGAGTATTGGTAAGATAAAACTAAAAGTTCCTAGAACGCGTCATGGTGAATTTTCTCCTACTGTTTTTGACAAGTATGCACGTTGTGATCAGGCATTTGTTCTTTCTATGCTGGAGATGGTTATTAATGGCGTCTCTACACGAAAAGTCACACATATTGTAGAACAACTTTGCGGAGAATCCGTTTCTAAATCTTTTGTTTCTTCACTCACACAGAAACTGGATCCGATCGTGAACGAATGGGCAAATCGTCCATTAAACACCATGTATTATCCTTTTGTTTTTGTAGATGCCATGTACATAAAAGTACGTGAACATCAACGTGTCGTATCAAAAGCTGTTTATATCGCTACGGCCATTACGGAAGAAAATAAACGCGAAATTATCGGTTTAAGTGTGGATCATGTTGAAAGTTTTGATAGTTGGAGCTCTTTTTTTAAACAACTCAAATCACGTGGACTTCAATCACCTCAACTAGTGATTTCAGATGCTCATCAAGGGCTTCAAAAAGCGATACAGCGTGAGTTTATCGGTACTGCTTGGCAAAGATGTAATGTGCATTTTAAACGAAATATTATCGAGAAGCTTCCTAAAAAAGACTCCGTTGATATCCGAATGATGATGAAGCGCATTTTTGAAGCCGTAACCCTTGAAGATATTCGAAAGTTTAAAGATGAATTAATGGACCAATTTGGAAATAATCCAAAGTACGAAAAAGCTCTTACTATCTTAGATGAAGGTTTCGAAGATACCATCCAATACATGAATTATCCAGCAGATATACGCTGTCATATTCGAAGTACAAATTCACTTGAACGATTAAATCAAGAAGTGCGTAGAAGAGAAAAGGTCATACGAATCTTTCCAAATACGCAGTCTGCCTTTCGATTGGTAGGTGCTATTTTAATGCAGTATCAAGAAACGATTTACTCAAAGAAAAAAGGTTTAACCAAATAGAACAAGTTTTTTTCAACGTATCTTCCATTCATGGAGTATTCCACAAGCAGTAAAGGCTATCAAAGTGAAAAGAGCCTTTGACAGCCTTTACTGCCTGTGGAGATATAAACCCATGGAAGTTACGGGCAAAAAAATGGTAGTGTTGTTAAATGGATAAACAAAATTTGGCTACACCAATCAAGAGCTATGAATAAACGCTAGGTTGAAAACTTCTGTATAGAATTTTACACAATAATTAGGACTTGACTGGATAGCCCTCAAATAGAAGGATAGAATTCTAAAAGTGAAGGATAGAACTGAAAAAGTAGCGGATAGAACGTTCAAAGTGGAGGATAGCCCTTGAATAGAAGGATAGAATTCTAAAAGAGCAGGATAGCCCTCAAATAGAAGGATAGAATTCTAAAAGAGCAGGATAGCCCTCAAATAGAAGGATAAGATTCTAAAAGTGAAGGATAGAACTGAAAAAGTAGCGGATAGAAAGCTCAAAGTGGAGGATAGCCCTCAAATAGAAGGATAGAATTCTAAAAGTGCAGGATAAAACTAAAAAAGTAGCGGATAGAATGCTTAAAGTGAGGGATAGCCCTCAAATAGAAGGATAGAATTCTAAAAGTGCAGGATACAACTAAAAAAGTAGCGGATAGAACGTTTAAAGTAGAGGATACTCCTCAAATAAAAGGATAGAATTCTAAAAGAACTGAAAAAGTAGTGAGCGCTATCCGTGAATAAGGATGAGCGCTTTATTTTTTTCTAGAACTTTTAAGCACTCAAACTAGTATTTAACCTTCAAGCCTAGTAATGAAGCAAAACCTATCGCTTGTTCAGTAGAGACTTCACACCCATGTAAACTTTCTGGAGTGACTTGCAGTCTTTTAAATTGACATGTACTGATGTCTATTCCTTTTAACGAAGTTTGAGAGAAATCCACATCATGTAGATCACTTTCCTGAAACGCCACTTTATTGAGTAAACAATCATAAAAATTAGCACCTTGTAGGGAGGTGTTATCAAATAGTACTTGTTTAAAGCGCACTTCAGGGAAATTGCATAAGTTTGCAAGACAATTTTCAAATGAAACATTGCCGAGGTTTGCTTCAGTTAAATTCAATCCTAATAATTTACAGTTTTTAAAGGCCACTCTATGAATGATGCCTTCACTTAAGTTGGAGTTAGATAAATCACAGTTTTCAAAAACGACATCCGTTAAATCAATTTTTTGAAAGGTACAATTGATGAATGTGACATTTTTAAAAATAACGTTAGAGACGATTAATCGTTCAACATCCTCGTGATCCATAACCGTATCAGCAATCATGCAATTTGTTAAATAGGGTTCTTCATCATAAAAAATATCCTGAAAGTTTGCCTTGTCAAGATTAGTAGGTATTTTTGGAGATGTAAGTTGGAAATTGTATGACATATTAGCACACCCTTCAAATGTAAATAAAAGCTTTTCCTATTTAGTATAAATGCAAAGCTAAAATAAGAACACTGTCTACACAACGGTGCTTTTTGTCACCAACTTACTAAAAACGGAGGCTAGCACCTGTTGAAATAGCATACCGAACACAACAGGCATGGCGACTTTACCTGGAAAATATGTTGTGGCCACAATGACACCGACAGCAATATTTCTCATGCCACCAGTAAAAACAAAGGTTGCCATTTGAGGGCCATCTTTTAACAGGTATCGACCAATGAGGTAAGCAAATAGATAGCCCGATATAGCAAGCAAGAACACTAAAAGCACGACGAATAAGAGATGCATGTTGATATCCTTTAAGTAGGGAGCAATTGCACTACTATTAATCAGTATAACTGCAAATAAACATAGCTTGGAAAAAGGAGCAAGCTTCTTACCGATTTTTTGGGGGATGGCTCCTTTTGAAAGTTCATTCACTAAAATACCTAAAATCGTAGGTAAGACAATCATCCACAGCAAGTTCAGAATCAGGGATGCCACATCCAACTCAATTTTTTCACCCGAAACGATATAGAGGATGAAGGGGAGGATGATGGGAGAAAGGAGTGTATCAATTAAAATAATCGATAAGCCTAACGGTAAGTTTCCTTTACAAATATTGATCCAAATAACACTCGTTACGCCTGTTGGGAGTGCAACCGCTAAGACAAAACCAACAGTCAACAAATGGTCATCGAACAAAACGGTGGACAAAAAATACGCCCATAAAGGCATCAAGAGATGAAGAAAAAGGATGGAGAATAAAATAAGTACTGGATGCTTCATGAAAATTTTTACATCTTTAAATTTCATATGTAAGCTTCCTGAGAATGTCATGAAGGCAAATAGCCAGGAAACGAGGAATAATAAATGATGTCCAATGCTTTCTAAGAACACACCGATAATTAAACTTAATGGTGTCAGGATTGCAATGTATTTTTGGAGAAATACATTCAGTTTTTCTAACATACAAAGACCTTCTTTTTTTATCTGATTTTATCATATTATTATAATAGTAGGCGTATTTCCAGAAAAAAACGAAGGTCTATGTGAAGGAGATAAAACCAGCTAAGTATTTACTTGTTTTTTATCCGCTTCTTTCGTAAATGGAATCCAGACAATGCCTACGATTAATAAAATATTTCCTGTCCACCTAACCCATAAATAATAAGGATGGTCTTTTAAAAAGTACAACGAGGTAAGGATAATCATCATCCCAATACCTATCATCAATTTTAAAAAAATCGGAATTTTTGCCATTCTATTTCCTCCTTTCTTTCTTTTCACGATGAACATGTATTTATATCACTCTTTTTCCTATCCAATGCGCAGTAAAGACAATGGGGAAAAATAGTATGCCAAAAGGCAGGCTTATCAAAACGATATGCCAAGTAAGGATGCCACTAGTAAACAAAGATTTAAATAAAATAATGCTATAGGGAATAATGATGATGGCTGATGTTATAGCTCCTGGTGTAACAGAACGAAAGAACAGCGATTGTCCAATATGGGTAAAAGCATGGATAAAGAAAACGAGTGTGACGGATGTGAAAAAATAGATAGTAAAAGCGACCTCGTTTAGGAAATAGTAGTTAGCCAGAATGGTAGAGAGACTGACAAATAAAAAGATAAATAACACAGCAACAGCAAATTGAGCTGTGGTCATTGAAAATTGTTTCACCACTTTATCGGCTATTTTTGAGGGTAATCTTTCATACAGCTTATGACGATTGTGATGTAACCATTTTTCTATCATAATAATTTCTTCAAAGTCATGGATAATAAATAAAATAGGAAACAACCAAATAAGTGTTTGAACATTCAACCATTCCATATGCATACCTCTCTCCTTATCACTATGCTGAAAGTGACCCTAAAAATACCATTTTTATATAATACATGTTAATAATAACATATTGGAATTTAGCTAAGAATCATTATTATTAAGAAAGCGGAGGATGAAGCGATGAGTGAAATCGATAAACGTAATAGACTAAACGAGGAACCATTTACTTATCAAATGACCAAAAAGGGGACTGTCGTTATTTATTATGAAGGGAAGCAAATTAAAATCGTCAAGGAGAAAGAGGCTGAGCGTCTTCTAGCAAAAATTCAGGAAGTGAAGGGTCAGATAAAGGAAGTCCAGTTATTGTTAGCTAAAATTACGGGTAATTTTAAACGAGGTAACGAAAAATTGGCTAAACATAAAAGATTGTGAAGGCTAAAATGATTTATTGATATAATAATTATGCAAATCTAGTAGGAACATGCTGTCTTTGTTTTTCCTTTTTAAGGTAGAATGTATGGGGATTAGTTCGGCGTTTTAATGTTTTATTCTCTTTTATAAAAATACAAACAGTTGTTATGTCCAATGAGAAGGGTATGCTAATTGGCAGCTAAATTTCGAATTTGAATTTTTTGTTAATTATTAGCTCGATTTACCATTAGGCCGATGTTCTGTGTTATTCTATATTAGAATAATAAATCAGGAGGCGGTAATATGTATTACAGCAATGGTAACTATGAAGCTTTCGCACGTCCTAAAAAACCTGAAGGGGTAGATGCAAAATCTGCTTATCTGATTGGTTCGGGACTAGCCTCGCTTTCAGCGGCATGTTTTTTAATTCGTGATGGCCAAATGAAAGGAGAGAATATTCATATTCTCGAAGAGTTGGATATTTCAGGAGGTAGTCTTGATGGCATACTTAATCCGACGAGAGGGTTTATTATTCGCGGTGGTCGTGAAATGGAAGATCATTTTGAATGCCTATGGGATTTATTCCGTTCCATTCCTTCGTTAGAAGTAGAAAATGCTTCGGTTTTAGATGAATTTTATTGGCTAAATAAAGAGGACCCTAACTATTCAAAATGTCGATTAATACAGGATAGAGGACAAAGACTAGAGGATGATGGCAAGTTCACCTTATCCGATCAATCCTCAGAAGAAATGATTAAATTATTCTTTACCCCTGAGGAAAAATTAGAGGATAAAAAAATCACAGATGTTTTCTCAGAGGAATTTTTTGAATCGAACTTTTGGCTCTATTGGTCCACTATGTTTGCGTTTGAAAAATGGCATTCTGCGATGGAAATGCGTCGTTATATTATGCGTTTCATTCATCATATTGGCGGATTACCAGACTTATCCGCATTGAAATTTACAAAATATAATCAGTATGAATCACTCGTGCTTCCTATGATTAAATACTTAGAAAGTCATGATGTTGATTTCCAATTTAATACGGTTGTAGAAAATGTATTGGTTGATAAGGTAGGAGACAAAAAAGTCGCTCATACATTGGTGTTAAGAAAAGATGGTGTGAAAAAGAATATTGAGCTAACAGAAAATGAGTTAGTGTTTGTGACAAATGGTAGTATTACGGAGAGCACAACCTACGGGGATAATAATACACCAGCCCCTATAAATAAAGAGTTAGGTGGCAGCTGGTCACTATGGAAAAACATCGCTGCCCAAGGTGAAGAGTTTGGGCGACCAGAAAAGTTCTGTGATAATCTTCCAGAAGAAAGCTGGTTTGTTTCAGCTACTCTTACGACATTAGATGATCGTGTGGCTCCTTATATTGAAAAAATCAGTAAAAGAGACCCATACGCTGGTAAGGTCGTAACAGGAGGGATTGTCACAGCTACTGATTCTAATTGGATGCTAAGCTATACATTGAATCGACAACCTCACTTTAAAAATCAACCAAAGGATCAATTAGTTGTTTGGATTTATGGCTTACTATCAAACAAACCAGGTGATTTTATTAAGAAAAGTATTACGGAATGTACAGGCATTGAGATTGCACAAGAGTGGTTATACCATATGGGTGTACCGGTGGATGAAATTCCAGACATTGCGCAAAATTCTTGCAATACGATTCCATGCTATATGCCTTACATCACTTCTTATTTCATGCCAAGAGCAATGGGCGATCGTCCACTAGTTGTGCCAGAAGGATCTGCTAACCTAGCCTTCATTGGCAATTTTAGTGAAACAGCAAGAGATACAGTCTTTACCACTGAATATTCAGTAAGAACTGCGATGGAGGCAGTCTATCAATTATTAACGATTGATCGTGGAGTGCCAGAAGTATTTGCATCTGCCTTTGATGTTCGCACGTTGTTAGCTTCAACGGCTCGTTTACTGGATGGCAAAAAATTAACAGATATTGATGCACCATTTATCTTAAAGCAAATCGGTAAATTGGGTATTCACAAAACAAAAGATACAATCATTTATGATTTACTGAAAGAAAGTAAATTAATCTAGTGTTTTAGCAGAAAAATAGACAAAGCCGTTTGAGGAGCTTTGTCTATTTTTTTTATAGCCAATCTTTTACATAGGCAAGTAAACCGATAAACGCACCTAACCCCATGCCAATAAAGACAGGCACTATGAGGTTGGCTTTCTTTTGTACGGTTTTCATTTCTTCCATTGAAATCCCTTCTTTCTCATCACATACCTAAAATGCTAAACGCATCGTCTGGTTCGTATCCTTGAACCCATGTTTTTCATATAAGGATTTAGCCCCTTTATTTTCAGTCAATACATTTAACTCCAAATAATCCAAGTGACGATGTGCTGCCCATTTTTTCGCTGCATCTAATAAAGCAGATCCAATTCCTTTGCTTTGGTAAGATTTTTCAACTATCACATCAACAATAAAGGCATATTTGTGTTCAACCAAACAAGAGTAGGGTGGGGTCGTTGTTTCTTGAATAAGCAAAAAGCCTACTACTTCGTTCTCTACTGTTGCGATTAAAATATCTGAATCATCTTCAATGATTGTATACCTGATAAAGTTGGCATCTTGTTTGGCAGGTTTGATATATTTAGGTTGTAGAATGGACATTTCTAAAAAAAGCGCTTGGTATAAACGCTCAATTTGTGGAATTTCTTCGAGCGTTGCAGTTTTTATTGCCATACTATCCCTCCGTCAGTTTTAGTATAGTAAGTAATATTTTACATTAATGGTTGATTAATAGAAAGGGGAAGACGTATGAGATTATGGCATGTAGATTTAATCGCGTATCTACCAAAAGGACAACTTCTGTCACAGTGGAGAGAGCTAAATAGCATCTTTGCTAAAGAGGATCAGCATATTTTGATTAATTATCTATACGAATACCCGAAAGACGACTTGTATTTGTATACCGAAAAAGTCATGGATGAAATGAAGAAGCGGGGCTATCAAATTCGAACCTACGAAAAAATGAATCACTACTTTGATGGATTAGGACCAGTAAAAGCGAGGAAACCCTTTCAGCAGCATCATAATCAGGAATATCTTGAAATTTGTTTTTATAATTTAAAGGAGAAATTTATAAGAGGCCAGAAGGATTATGAAGAGGAAATGTATCAGCAATTATGCACATATGTAAATAACGAGCTGTAACTAGGAGGGCTATTTACGCTAGCACTGACATGGTTGGCAATTATTCCTGGATTGGCAGCAGGGTCTATGGAGGGAGCAACAGCCTACTCGTACCCGCTAATTTTCCTACCTTTTATCAGTTCGGCTTTTGTTCCCACTGAAACCATGCCTAAAATTATCCGTGCGTTTGCTGAGAACCAGCCTGTTACCTCAATCGTGAATGCGATACGTGCCCTCTTATATGAAGGGGCTGTTAGTAACGATATCTGGCTCGCTCTTATGTGGTGCGTCGGCATCATGGTCTTCGCTTACTTCTTCGCCATTACACAATTTAAACGCCAGTTAGGATAAGTACATCATTATCGAAAAAGTCGATTTCTTATTGTATAGGAAATCGGCTTTTTTTAGGTAGGACATTCTCGCTTCTATTCAATTTATATCAATTTAGTTTCGAAAATGATTGCGTGCTAGCAGGGTTGCTGACTGATATTCAGAAGGCAACTCATCCTCAAAATAAATCGCTTCTACTGGACAAACTAATTCACAGGCGCCACAATCAATGCAAAGATCGGGATCAATTACATATTGGGTATCTGTCATAACAATGCAATTTACTGGACAAACATCCAAACAGACAGCCGCTTTTTCATCCCTACATAATTCTGTAATGACAAATGCCATTATAAATCCTCCCATACAGACAATTGTTGTTTCAATTCTTCAGGTGAGTGTTGCCAATACGCTTCATTAAATCCAGATAAAAACTGATTGAGTAGTTTTTTTGAATTACTGTCTATATGCTGCAAGAGAAATTTCCCTTTCAGTGCCTTATCTAAATAATTTACTTGTTCTGGCAAAGATTTATAGCCAAGCTTGATACGGCGTTCTTCCTTTGATACCCGTACTTCACTTGCGGTACATCCCGCATAATAAGGGCCATTTTGATTAACCTGAATCGCTACCCACACTATCCAATAACGAGAATAATCGTTGCTAGCATGAGCTAGATCTGGGGAAAAGCGAACTTTTTTTTCAATTTGACTTCGTCCGTGTAAGGCTTCTAAATCTATAAACACGTGCTCTTTTTCACAATCTATAATAATTGACGTTACATTATTTAGATCAAGGGTACCTACTCCGTAACCTCCATCTCCGTCAGTTGAATCGTTACTTAAAATTGTAAAATGCATTTTCTCTTTCATAGAAATCACCTCGACACTTTTGTATTTCAAATAGTTAATCGGTCTGAACATACAGTTTTATCCATAGCAAAAGGGCATAAAAATATCACTGTACGTTCCGTTGTACAAGATGTTCTACCTGTTGGTCATTTTTCGAGTACAAATCTAACAAACACATTACGTATAGTTTTTATAAATTAAGATACTTGAACGTTTTAGTAGTAATTTTTTTCTATACGTAATGGTTGTCTAGGATTTATCCTAATACTTTTATCGTTAAAAAGTATAAATACAATATACAGTCTATTGTCATTTCTTGTCTTCAGACTAATGTCTGAAGTGTTATGTATTGGAAATTTCACAATAATAAAGTGGTTCGACCTTTAATTAACGGAACGCAGATCTTTCCTGCCAACCAATGTTTGAAACCAAGTCAGCTCGAATCACCTCTGAGCACCTTTCTGTGTTGAAAAACAGCATTTTTTCTATAAAGGAAATTAAAATTGCTTGTTGTTGTAACAACAATAGTGTACGATACATAGTATAAGTTATACAGTGTATGTCATATAGTAAGTGGAATTGAGGTGAGTGAATGAGTACGTTACTGAATTCATTAACGACAGAACTTAGGAGAGGAACGCTGACATTAGCCGTTTTAAGTCAATTACGAACACCCCAGTATGGGTATTCACTTGTTCAATTATTAGAGGATTCGGGCATTAACATCGATCAAAGTACCTTATATCCATTGCTTCGCCGTTTAGAAAAACAGGAGTTAGTGACGAGTAGCTGGGAAACATCAGAGAGTAGACCGCGCAAGTATTATGTATTAAGTGACTATGGATTAGAAGTCTTTTTGCAATTGAAAAGAGAATGGATTAATAATTCAAAAGAACTTTATGAGTTACTAAAAGGAGATGAGGATAAAGATGAATCTGACTGAAATTTATATTCAAGAAGTCACGCGGAGGCTGCCTGAAAAAAATCGTGAGGATATCGCACTTGAGTTACGATCAACGATTGGGGATATGTTGCCTGATGATTACAATGAGGATGATGTAAAGGATGTTCTTGAGAAATTAGGAAACCCAGCAGCATTAGCGAGTGGTTATCGAGATCAACCCATGCATTTAATTGGCCCACGCTATTTTGATGTATACATCTCGTTATTAAAAATGATTATTCCAATTGCCGCTGTCGTTGCAGTGATCTCGATGATTGCTGAATACTTTATTGGTTTTGCTGGAGAAGAAGCGATTCTTAATGTTGTCATCACGATAATCAGTGAAGGAATATGGAGAATCATCGAAGTAGGAATCAACGTCTTTTTCTGGCTAACGCTCGTTTTCGCCATTATTGAACGAACAGATAAAGGAAAAGAGCAGTATCCATTGTCAGCAAGTCTTAAAAAATGGACCCCTGAGGATTTAAAAACCGTCATTTATATTCCGAAGAAAAAAGCGATTACGAAGCTCGAAGTATTTGGCTATTTAATGTGGACGGCCATTTGGGCAACTTTTTATTTTTATGCAAATCACCTATTAGGTGTATATGAAGGTGGTGGGGATGGACTCAGATTCGTAATGCCAGCTTTCAATCAGGATGTTTTACTTCGTTATTGGCCCATTGTGCTCGTTGTCATTGCTCTCGAAATTGGGTTAGGTCTCTACAAATTACTGAAAGGGCAATGGACGAAAAAAGTGGCAATCTTTCATACAATTGTGGAGCTTTTCGCAACCGTTGTATCCATTGTGATAGTAAGTAATCCGAATTTAATGAACCAAGAATTTATTACGTACATGAGTCATTTATTTAGCACATCAACTAAGCAATTTGAAATATGGATAGTTGGCGGCGTAATCATTATATTTGTTGTATATGCCGCAATCAGTATATTCGATGGCTTCCGTAAGGCTCGAATCCGTTAATTCATCGTTGTTAATCATTCAATTAATATGCAACCACGGATACTTTACTTTAAGATGGCCTCCATATAGAGCCATCTTTTTTTTATTCAACTCGTCTTATGAAACGTATGTAGTATGAAGTAAATTGACATCGATAATGGGGGAATCAAAATGGATTTACTAATTGGAATAGCGATTGTACTAATTGTGTTTTTCTCTTCAAGCATCATTGAAAAAAGGTTAAAATCGATTGAAAAGCAAAACAATCGCATAATAGAAATACTAGAAGAAATAAGAGATAGAAAATAAATTGATAGTCCATGAACAGTTTAGTCAACCAATATAACGATGAAATACCCCATCAAAGTAAGACACAAAATCTAGCTTTGACAGGGTGCTTTTATGATTAAATCTACCACAGATGAAAAAAATCGCATGACATTAAATAAAGGGACAAGCAAGTGATTTTAATGGGAAGGTATTATTCTGGTGGATATTTATACGTCTTTAGGTGCGTGTGATGGATTAATTTAACCTCAGGTCCTGCAGATATTTCATAGGTCATCCGATCCTTCCCTATTGGAATCCACTGTCCACCATCCGTAGGTTCAATTTCAAAAGTAATTTGCAATTTAAAACCTCGGAAATGATTTCTTTTTGTTTCAATCACTTCAATTTTCCAAGGAGTAACATGAGGGGAAACATCCTTTCTAATGTTTGAATAATAATTGGTCAAATCTTTTTCAATATAAGGAGTAAGCAATAGCATGAGCATATCCTGTAATCTCAGTTCGTTAGAATCCTGTGTTGGTTCAGCTGTTGAAGCGGATATTGTTTGAAAAGAAGTAACAAGTATAAGGGGGAGTATAAAGACGAGTAACATCTTTTTCATTTTCTTCTACACCTCTTTGTGATCTTTACCTAATGCATTGTATTGTTACCTTTATTGAATGAAGTATGTATTATTGAAGTACCGATGTAGAGTAGCTCAACACTATATGCTTGCGATATATAAAAACAAATAACATAACCATCCATAGAATTTTGGTGGAAGGTGAAAATGGTTTCCATTGCAGGCTACTTGCTTTCCTGTGGGCGAGCGCCGAGCCTATCGCTCCGTTTAGAGGCTCGTCTGTCTCGCGATCACACGGGAGTCAAGTAGCCTTCCACTCCAACTCTTAAAAATGTTAACTTTTTAGCAAAGGTTTTCAAATAAAATGAAGGTCTTCACTACTCTTTATGGAGTGGTGTTGTCACGCATCACTTCTCCACACTACGGCTAGTATGAAAGATGATGATGATTGAAAATGGACCTCATAGAAATTAGCTAAGTGCTATTTCACCGTAAACAACCAATTTGTAGGCTTCTATTTTAATTGCTTATTTAAAAATCGGATAAACCGCGCTTGCGCCTGCTTTTTCTTCATCATTCTCTTGACACGAATAGTGCTTTGAAGATATTTTCTGACGTGACGATTCGCAAAAAATAAGCTGCGATACTGATCATCATAATAAATGGTCTGAAACCAATCATATTGTTGTAGCCTTGCTATATTTTGATCAATTTTTCTTGTATGTAAAGTTGGTTGTCCAACATAGGTATTGGATAAAAAATTAACAATAAATTCTAACATAATTCCACATCCCGTCATAACGAATAAATTCTATCGTAATGGATGGCGATGAAGTGTGCAATAACCAAAAAATAGAAGGGGCACCGATGAAAGTGCCCCTTCGTAACAAATCGGGAGGTGCTATGTTAAATGAATTCGCTTAACACTACTATTTATTTTGATTTAGCAGAAAATACCCACCTCTATAGGTGGTGAGATGAATGCATAAATTGTTCTCTTTGGGTGTCCAAACATCGACTGAATCAAGATTAAAGCCCCAGCGGATATCACAGATTTTGAAGAAGAGCTTTTCGAGCAAGCTCAAAAAAAATCTGGACGCAATTACGCTGTGGCGTAAGACTACTTGGTTTTATAGTCCATCATCTTGAATAAGCTAAAGTTTACACTTCGTATCGAAGAATGGCTGTTATCCAGTCCTTTACTAATAGTTCCCACAGTAGCGGTGAACTATCTAAAGGAAGTGAAAGACTTTGTAGCTCTTTAGGGAGCAAGTGTATTTTATGACGTATCATTTCATTATCAGGTGATTCTGTATCGATAAATAAAAGATAGCGTCCGTTTAAATCCTCCTTATACATAGATGGAAAATCAAGGGTTTTTAATACGCGTGTAGAAAATTCCACACCATTTAAAATCACCTCAAAATGTCCCCGCACATTAAATTCACAGCGAATATGCGTACCAGGTAATCGATGTAGCGCTTGTAGAAAAGCAGCGAATGTTCTTTCACTAATGAAATAGGTTTTCCAATAGTATTGACTCTCTTCATGTTTACTAGAATTAGCATCATATGTATCATATCTTATTTCAAGTGTTTCTTCTGCTGCGTCAGGTTTTTTCCTATGGAGGTAATGCCGAGCAATTTTTTTTATTGTGTGATGATCTAAGTCACACCCATAGCTGAGAATGGTTACTTGTTTGCGTTGTGCTTTGGCGAATAACCGCATTTCTAAATTTGCATCATCATTTAAATCCCAGCCATAGCGTGAGTTGTAATGAATAGATTTACTTTTGTTCATTGCGTCCTCCTTTTTGCCTTATCTACCAATAGTATAAATAATTTTGTCTAATTTTCCTTATTTTTCTTTTGGGATTGAAACTTTTGGTTTTTACGTTTCGTATAAATTGGAAAATACTTTTTAGGAGGAAATTATGGCTAGATGGAGAGGCGCAATCCTTCTATGTACATTGCTATTAACAGCCTGTACAGCGGAAACCGTTCAACCTAAAGATCAAATACAGGAAGCGAAAAACGATGAAAATATTGTGGTGACAAAGGATGGCAAAATAACCTTTGAGATTAAGAATGAGATAGGTGTTCCACAAGAAAAAGTAGAGGCTATAAAGGATGAAATTGTGACGGCATATGACCATATAAAGGATTCTATACATACTTCCTACACGCCATCCGAGCACATCAACGTATGGTTTATGGAAGACGGTCTATCTTGGGGCGGTGCATCGAAAATCGAACTCGTTGGCGTTAATGAAGATATCTATCCACTAGTCCATGAAATGACCCATTCTTTACTTGGTTATGGAAATAATTTCCAATCAGACCATGGCTATGTTACGCAAGAGGGTTTTGCGAGTTATATGGAGGATCAATATGGAAAAAATAAATTATACTTTGAAAAATACATAAAGCATTATTTGGATTCAGATAAGTTAATTCCCATTAGTAAGTTAATTGATCCAAATCAAGATGATGTCTATTTTCGCCCAGAACTATCAAATCAAAAAGAGAATCAAGTCCTGATGGAGATGAGCTACACGCATGCGGCTTCATTTGTTACATATTTAATTGATACCTATGGACTTGAAAAGTTTGAACAAATCTACAACGAGAAAGAACTAGCAAAAAAAATAGAGGAAGTTTATGGGGGAAATAGTAGTGAGTTAGAAAAGGACTGGTTAGCATTTATTCAAAATCAACAAGGATTTACTCATGAGGATAAATTTAAATCAGAAAATTTTTATGATATGAATACAATTCTTCTTCAAATAGATCCAAAATATTTTGAGAAGGAATAATTTTTTTTCTAAATTAAAAAGTATACCCAAGTGCTCTTTATTTTGAGTACCTAGGTTTACTTTTGTATGAATTCGGATGAAATTGTTTATGTAATAAATGAACGCCAAGTAAAACGCACAGACCACCAATGATTCTTAATAATATATTTTTGAGAAATACTGTATCGTCAACCGTAATAACAATCAACATAGGACCAACCATAATCAAGGCGATGCCTAGTAATCCTTTTATTACTCTCCACATGTAGGGTTCACCTCCATTTACCATTTCAGATTTCATTATCGCACGCCTGTCTGAAAAGGAAAAGGGTCACTAGGCTGGTAAAAGCGACCCTTATAAAATGGCTAGAATGACCTTACATGACTATAGAAGTCTGTAAAAGGTTAGGTGCTAATTGGGATGATTAGTACATGAAAGAAGCGCCAACAATGATTAAAAGAATGAATAGAACGACGATTAATACGAATGTTGAACCGTAATAGCCGCCACCGCCAGAGTCGCCGCCGCCATAATAGCAGCTGTTGTTGATGTTACCTACGTTTCCGTTGTATCCCACTGAAAATCCCTCCTTTCTACAACATATAATATGTATGCTGGCAGAAAGGAGAAATGGTATTTACCCTATGGTTTGAAAAAATGCTGAAAACTTTCTTGCCTATCACTTTAAGAGAATAAGTTTTTTCATTTACTTAATTTTAATTTTTTTACATAATTAGAGAGTGATATGTTATTTTTGCGAATGAAGTTAGAAAAGAAAGCGGGAGTTACATGCGAAGGGAAAAACTAAAGCAAAAAATCCTAAGTGAACCGACTAAATGTATCGCTTATTTAAAAGAATTAGTGAAATTCAATCGAATTTATGATGGGGAAGTATTGGTAATCATTATGGCTGTTATAAAAAATGGACCAGATCAATTAAGCAATAGGCAATGGGATGTCTTGTTAGATAAGGGTTTACTACCGAATCTTTATGTAGAATGTGATCGCTGTGAAGATACCATTCCATGGTCAGAAATGTACCGTGCGATTTTCATAGCGAGAGATTATTTTGTAGATATATAGTAAATAAAAAGAATGAAAGGTTATTAGACTAAGATGGTAGAGACAAAAAGAATGAGATGGTTCATGATGATAGCTGAATGGCTATTCTTTTTATATGTGCTGATTTGTCTACTGATTTTTAACATGATTCACCTAGGTAACCTTCTCTATGTGGATATGCCAAATGAAAAACCGATGACCGTGACATCCTCCTTTGCGCAGACATCACTGTTTATCATAGGAATAGGTGTTGCTTGTTTTTTGTATATGAGGTATTTAAGGGGCAGTAAGGTTTATAAAAGGTCCAAGGCAGCGATTTGGGGAAGTCTATTTGCCTGCCATGCGTTGGCAAGTGGTTTTTATTTGCTCATGCGACATGAACTTATATGGAATCAGCAAGAAGCAATGGAACTTTTATTATCGACTTTGATTAGTTGCATTCTAACCATTCAGGCTGTTTCGAAATATTATATGTGTAAAATGACCGATAACTAATTGTATAAGCAGTGCAGGACACGATTGCAACACTAGTCAGTTATTCTCTTGGACAGGATAAGGGGAGCGAGCAATTTGCTATAAAATGAAGAATATAGGTGAGAAATATGAAAAGGGGATTTAAACGTATGATGTTGATCATATTTACAATAATCATTTCGTTTTTTGTGTTGATTCTTACTGTGAGCTTTATTAATCATAAAATACAATTGTCAAAAGAAGAAGAACGATTTGTTCCAATTGGGCAACTTGTAGAAGTTAATGGTCATCAAATGCATGTTTATACAGAAGGAAAAGGAGAAGATACTCTTGTTTTTATGTCTGGTGGTGGTACGAGCTCACCTGTATTAGATTTTAAATCACTTTATTCTTTGTTGAGCGATCAATATAAAATTGTTGTTGTTGAAAAGGCAGGTTATGGATTTAGCGAAGTTACAGATACTGATCGAGATATTGATACAATTCTAGCTGAAACAAAAGAAGCTCTTTTTAAATCAGGAATTGAAGGACCGTATATTTTATTCCCTCATTCTATGTCTGGCATTGAAGCCTTGAAATGGGCGCAAGACGACCCTGATGAAATAAAAGCTATTATTGGATTAGATATGGCTGTTCCAGCTGTATATGAAGAATTAGCTATCAATATGTTCCTTGTTCGATTAGGTGCTTTAACTGCAAATACTGGTTTAATCAGGTGGATTCCAAATCTTTCGGAAAGTGACGCAATAAAATATGGGAATTTAACAGATGAAGAGAAAGCGTTGTATAAAGTAATTTTTTATCGAAGAACATTGACTAAAGATATGGTCAATGAAATACATCATATAAAAGCAAATGCACAAAAAGTCAAAAATGTTGGAATCCCGAACATTCCTACACTTTTGTTTTCATCTAATGGTGAGGGGACTGGTTTTGACAATCAAAAGTGGAATGGAATTCAAAATGACTTTATTAAAAGGATTGATAAAGGTAAATTAATTGAGTTAGATTCTTCTCACTATGTTCATAGTATTGACTATGAGCGAATAGCTGAGGAATCAGAGGCGTTTATAGAAAGTTTACATCGTTATTAGCGAATATGTAACTTTTTATGTAGATCTAATGTTCAGCAATCGGACGCATTAATTAACTAATATTGAGTTGCAAATGCAGCTCTTTTTTTCTTTATTAGACTAACTGAGTAGTTTAATGCTATAAGAAAGGGGGGACACAGGTTGAAAAAAATAATATTATTATTTTCCCTATTAGCGGTTTTGTTAGTTACTGCGGGTTGTTTGAATGAAATGGTTGGGCAAAAAATAACTGTGCAGAAACGAACTGGTAAAGAAAATATTTTTGAAGAATTTAAAGAAGTCAATCAAAGTAAACGGGTGGAAAAAGCAATAGATCTAGTGAAAAATGCTAATTGGGAAGATAAAAAAGTAGAAATGACACGCTATGCTGATTACCAATTTCAATTTCCGTTTAAGAACAGTAGTGAAAACAAAATAGCCTCGTATTCACTTTGGGTTATCCAAAACGGTGAAAATGTAGAAATTGTTACGGATAGCGATAAATATGTGAAATTAACAAAGCAAGATTCAGCAAATCTATATGAAATTTTAACAGGAGAAGAATTAATAAAGTAATTCCCTGTCCTGTATACATTTCAACTAACAGGGTTTTTACACGAAGAAAGGTCAAATTTATTTTTAGGTTTTTTTGGGGAGGAGATAAGCAATGAGGGCACCTTATCAAGTTTTGGTATTTCCTTATATAATCACTGACAATTCTATTGAATATGCAATTTTTAAGAGAAGTGATGATGGATATTGGCAGGGATTAGCTGGTGGTGGAGAAGTGGGGGAGAAACCTATTGAATCAGCTAAACGAGAAGCATTTGAAGAGGCTGGGATTACAAGAGATTATCCATATATTGAATTAGATTCTATGTCTTCATTACCGGTAGAAGATGTAGTGGGGAACTTCCTTTGGGGAGAAGATGTTTATGTATTGAAAGAACTTTCTTTTGGTGTTAACGTTCCTACAAAAGATATATCTTTATCAAAAGAGCACCTCAGCTACAAATGGTTATGTTTTGAAGAAGCAGTAACGCTTTTGAAATGGGATAGCAATAAAACGGCGTTATGGGAATTGAACAAAAGGTTATTAAATCGGCTTAACACCAAGTAAAAGTTTGTGAAAGAAAATACGTAAGTTAATTTTTGAAGAAAAAATTAGCTGTTATATTTCTAGTAGTAAAGTATCTTACATAAAAAATTAAACAACCATATTTTTAACCCCGTCCTTACTTAGAATAGGGTTAAGCTTGATTGAAGTATTCAAAAGTTACTTTACACCATCGTGATAATTGTAATTTTGATTGAACAAAAGGGAGTAAGCTATGAAGAATGGTTTCCTGAAATTGAGGCAACGCTGTTTCAAGAACTTAGAGAGAAAATATTCATTCCAAACAGCCGCTTTGTTCAAGCGATTCATCCCATCAAATATTTATTTAGAGAGGGTGGGATTCAACCATTCTTCTTAACAGATTTTTTTGATGAGTAGCGTGTGATTTCCTTTACGAACATCCTTTAGGGTGTTTTTTCATTTGCCATTTTTAGTAGAGGATATATCAAAACTTTATTACTTACAGCACTCTTGTATTGGTATAAAGTAGTAAATATAGAAAAATAACATAGATATTACATCGTGTTGAAAGGTTGAAGGTTGATATGAAAAAAAGTTGGTTGTTATTATTCTTCATGGTATTGATGTGTGGATGTTCGAATCAAGCCAAGGAGGAGCCTGTGGTGGAGGCTAGCGTGGAACAAGAAGCGGCATCTACGTTAACACAGGAGAAGCAGATAGTAGAGCGTCAATTATATGAAAAATTATCTGAGGCCGTTGAGACATTAGGTTATACATACGATATGCAAACATTTGCTGAAAATGAGTATAATCGGGGCGTTTTATATTCGGAATTGGTGGATTTTGATAATGATGGGGTTCATGAGGTTTATGCCTTCATGAAGGGAACAGACTACCCAGTATCTGCATATACACATCGAAATAAGGATAATTATATCCAAGAAATTTGGACGGGAAATGCGAACGGTGAAAGCGCCATTCTATCTTTTTCAAGCGAAGTTGATCAATTGGTCTGTTCGGCCTGTGATATGAATGTGTCTTTAGTCAAAGGTCAGGATGGTCGGACGTTCATCAAAATGTTCTCCAATCAAACAAGTCAGGGGATTACGGTTGACAAGACATGGATTTATGCAAAGGAGCCAAATAACTCAGCAATGGAGCTAGCTATAACTGGTTTTACAATTGATAATAATGAAGGTGCTATCGACTATATTTTAAATGGTAAAGAAACAGATCAAGCTACATATGACACAGCTTTTGCCCCATATGCTGGAGAGGAACGTTCCATCCTGATTAGTAATTTTTCAGAGAAAAAATACGGTTTCGATTATACAAGTCCAGCTAGTAATGTAGGCAAAGTCCTTGCTGCCCTCGCACCGAGCGTAAATAGTATTGTTGGACAAGAAGAATTACTAGAGAAGAACAAAAGGGAGGAAATCATTAAGGCCTTAGATGAATTTAGTACAACGAGACGCATTCATCATCACGCCAGTGAAGTTGTCCAATTTTTAGTGTTAGATGTTATTCAAAAGTACAATCTTGACCATGAGTATTCCGACATGGGTGAAATGGTTTTTGATGGGGCAACGGTCAAAGCAAAATACAAAGAAACATTTGGCGTTGACTTAGATATAGAGAATATGAATTTCCCATCCAGAGAAAGTCAGTCCATTATAGCTTATGAAGCAGGGGAGTTTTATATCTATCCAACTGGTTTTTATTTCGATGCAATTGACCGCCATTTTCAAGATGTCTATAAAGTCAGAGATGATTTATACTATGTGACCATTTTAGATAATGAATTTAATAATACTGAATATTCGCTCTCGAAAGATACAAATATCACAGCAGAAGAAATGTTTGCGAAGGATATTGCGGGTTGGCCGAAGGAAGCACGCATTTGGTTAAAACCAGAGATCCAAAGATATGCGGTCGTGAAATATATGGATGGGGCACCGAAAGTTCAATATATGGGTGCACAAAACTTAACAGATCAAGAAATCGAGGCCTTCTAAGTTCCGCTAGCAATTCCCTCGATAAAATATGTTAAAATGGACAATAGCATAAGGTTTGGAGGGATGATGTTGGCAGAAAAAAGGCTAAAAGTTTGCGAAAAAGGGCATACATTTTACAAAAGCACAGATTGTCCAAGCTGCCCTACCTGTGATCAGGAAAATAAACCGAGTAGTGGCTTCCTTTCCAAACTGAGTTCACCTGCAAGAAATGCATTGCTGCACGCAGGCATCGATACGTTGGAAAAACTATCTACGTATACGGAAAAGGACATAGTAAAAATGCATGGTATTGGACCAGCCTCCTTACCGACTATGAGATCATCATTGGAGGAAGAAGGCTTGTCATTTAAATAAGCGAGGGGGAAGACAACGATGACAACGAAGGAATTATCACAAGAGCAACGCGAGGGACTAATCAATACTTTGCAAGCTCGCTTTGAGAAAAATCCGTCTCGTCATGAAGGGCTTGACTGGGCAAATGTTCAAGCTAAGCTAGAGGCTAATATGGAAAAACTATGGTCACTCCACGAAATGGAAGTAACAGGCGGTGAACCAGATGTAGTAGGCTATGATGCAAACACGGACGAGTTCATTTTCTATGATTGTTCAGCGGAAAGCCCTAAAGGACGCAGAAGTTTATGCTACGACCGTGAAGCATGGGAAGCTAGAAAAAATCATAAGCCTGAAAACACGGCTATGGACGTTGCCAAGGACATAGGCATTGAGCTGTTAACAGAGGAGCAATATCGCCATCTGCAGGAGCTTGGCAAATTCGATTTAAAAACATCGAGCTGGGTACAAACACCTGACAACATTCGCAAGCTCGGCGGTGCCATCTTCTGCGACCGTCGCTATGACATGGTCTTTATGTACCACAATGGAGCAGAATCCTACTACGCCGCAAGAGGCTTCCGTGGGTCGTTAAGAGTTTAATTTGAAATTCTATCTTATTTTGGAGTTTATTATCGTTTAATTAAATTTAAAACTATACTTCTTAATTGATTTTTCAAGCGCTACTCACATTGAGTAGCGTTTTTAAAATTTATTCGGATTATGGACTAAACTATTTTATATAACTTTAGTCATGTAAGTATTTTATATTCATGTAAATATTTATGTAGAAATATTTCTAAATATAGGTATAATTTAATTTATAAGGAAATATATTAGAAGTTACTTTAGGAGGGTGTTAGATGGTATTTAAATTAGTATTAAACTATATTTTTAAAGCTGAAACCGAAGAAGAAAAATTAAAAGCCTCAGTAATTTATGGTTGGTCACTAATTGTTATTGCACTATTATCTATTTTTCTGGTAGACATTGCTGCTAAATTTAGGAATAATTCTATCGTTGAATTCTTTGCTGTACTATTTTTAATAGCAACGATACTATTTATAACTAGGTATAATTCTATAAAACCATTACTTGGTGCTGCATCTGCTGGTATAAGTATTGTTGCATTTACTGCCGTGTTGGAATCCATATTTTCAAGGCGAAATGATGGATCAGCCACAATGGGTGCAATTTTTGGAGTACTATTAGTGTTAGGATTAATAATTACCAAAAATTCTATTATGTCTTTATACTATTTATCCCGTGAAACCTATAGATTCTATAATTATAAGATGAAAAGTATAAACTTAGAAAAAACTATTTAACATACATAGTATACAAAGCCACATTTTCTGATGAATGTGGCTTTGCAATTGAGTAAGAGCTGTTTTTAGTATACTAAGTAGGAGGTGGAAAGTTATGTTAAATCGTTTGAAAATTATCTTTTCAATCACAGGCATTTCTCTCGTAGCTTACGGTCTAATCACACGAGATTTCCAATTGAATGACCTCATGATATTGTTCTTAGGCTTCTTCATGTTCACTTTAGGCATTCAAGAATTTCAAAGACAGAGAACAGTGTTTGGTTGGTGCCTAATGGGCGTATCTTTATTTTCAATCTATGTGTCCGTTCAAAGCTTTGTCTTGATTTAACGGAAGCGGAGTCTGTTAATTATTGTCCATCAGTTTGATGAAAGCTGGGAGCGCTTCTTCGTTCATAGAATACATATCGTTTAGATAAACTCGCCCTCTATTTGAGTTTGCGTAATACCATACATCTATAGCCATTTTCATAAATCACTTCCAGCTGAAAGAATGACCCTTCATCTGTATGAGGTTCTGTTAAATTAGCGTTTTGCATGGTATTTTCATTATGGCGATGTCCTCACTATTTATCCCTTGTCCCATCACAATTATTTTTTGAATGTCATCAGGAAATGCAAACGTTTTCCCTCCGTTTTAACCGTGTCATTACACCCTACAAGAAATAACAAAATGAGTAATAAGAATGTTTTTTCATTGATATTCCAAGAGATTTTATAGAGTAGACTTCAAAATATAGGGCTTTGTTACAAGAGGCTAATCATTTGATGGGTCAGACCCGCTCATCGCTCATACTAAGTGTTTTTATGTTATAATTACCATAAATTACATAACGAGGTGATAAGATGGAGAATGAAAAATTGGTGTGCAAGGCTTGTGGTCGAGATAAATTTACGACTGGACAGGTGGGAGGTACTACAAGCCAAGGCAATATAAGACCTATTGGCGCAATTATGGCAGTAGGGTCACCACTCCTAATGACTTTTTGTAAAAACTGTGGCGAAGTTGCTTCATTTAAAGTAGTAAAACCACAGAATTTTAAATAATCGTTGAAAGGGTCACTGATAGAAAAGTGATCTTTTTTATGTTGTGGAAGTTTCAAATGGCAGGGGATTTTAATGAAAGAATCTAAGCGCATACGTGATGTTCAGCTTTGGTTTCCATGCTTTATTGTTAGTGCATCCATTTTACTATTAATGCTTATTCTTAGTATGAATGGCATTTACCTACAGATTGGATTCCCACCAGGTGGACTATCTCATCATTTCTTAAAATGTTTATGCATGTTTTCCACCTGCCTATCTGGGATTTATTTCATTAAGGAGACACGGCAATCGCATTATTGATAGTTTTTTTCATTTTCGCTTTTACATGCAGGACCGGATTGCTAGCTGTATAATCAAGCGCATTTTGTCGTCCAGGAAACAGGTCACAGTGATATGTATCAAATGTCCTCTACAAAATTATTTATGAAGCATTCAGCCGATACACGCACAGATGTTGGCTATCAACCATTTTCAGAGGGTGCCTATCAATTAAAATGGAAAGAACCAAATGAGTTCGTAATCAACTCCGCATTCGATTACATGTCATCAGACCATTATAATAAGGAAGTTATTATAAAATACAAATGAGTGCTGATAATGAAACGGAATTCATTATCGTGAAACATCGAAATGGCATCAATATTTCCTGGGGAAAGGTGATATAAGTGATCATAGGATTATGCCCCAGTGCACTAGCAGATTCTTTTATAAATTCCTTGGTTTGTTTATGATGAGGCTTCGATGCATGAGTATGTAGTAGGGAATCAGGCCATTACGCAACTCAGGAACAATTAATTAAAGGGATACCTTTTTTACAAAGGTGGATATTCAAAAGTCATTGATTATCAAAAAACAGGATATGAGGTTGAAAGGAAATATGCTTTGCAATCAATTATTCGCAGGAATGCTAGGCAGTATGTCGGACAAATAATGACTAATGATGATTTTAATGAACTGAATATTATTATTTCACCATATTAAAACACCCTCTAATACGTTAAAGGGTGTTTTAATACTAGATAGAATTTCGATAAGCTCTTAAAGTTGAATGTAAGTTTGAATTCGAACTTGCGATTGATTTTTTATAGTTATACATACCTAATGGGCTTAAATGATTCGAATTCGATCCTAATAACCCTTGCTTTACAGCGCTTTTTAACGTTTCAATTTGCTTGGTAGATAGTTTAGAGGTTTTACTTTCTTCAAGTATTTTATTTACATTATTTATTTTTTCTTGGTCCTCTTTTGATGTAGCTTTAACTTCCTTGCTCATTTGTCGCGTCAACCCGTAATACTTAGACGAGGACCTACGTGACATTAAATATTGCATATTAGAAAATTTCGTCGTAATCATGATAAGTTGTCACCTTCCTATTCCCATTTTTAGTTCCATACTTGTTATCGTACAGGACTTGAAAAGATTTAGTATATTTACTTTTTTAGTAATTTATTTACAAGCGCAGTTAACTTCGTTGTGTATTTATAAGAGATGGTAAACGGAATCTGTAGAAGTTAGACAAGAAATGAGCTTTGAAAAAGAACGTCTAACAACTTGGAACGTTAGGGAGAATAGAAAAATGCGTAATACTGGTTGCTATTAATCTATTTATAAGCTGATCACACCGTTTTCTCAGCAAATAAAAAATCCCTTGGTGAGGGTAAGAACAGTGATTAATTTTATTGATTGTTAGATTTTGAGTATAGGTAACCATTAAAAACAAGAAATAAATCTTGAAAGTGAAAGGACAAAAATTGTGGAAATATTTTTATTCATTATTTTTGTGTTTGGAATGAATATATAGATTTTTTCTATCTATGATTAATAGCTGCTATTCGTTCAACCTAGACACGGAGCCAGTGCGAAAACAATTTATCAGTTGGATATAAATTTTCATATCTATCACTGAGGATTACTGTTGGTTCTGCAATTAATATATTTTGAATGGATAGATTGAATTACTGAAGGAAAAAAGTAATAGGTAAAGAATATTTATTGTGGAAGCCCCGTTAAAACGAGAGGAGTTTGTTGATAGGAGGGATACATTTTAACAAGTAATGGGTGATGTAAAATAGAGTTTTAAGTAAAGTAAGAAGTCTCTGCACTAGCAAAGAAAAATTCCATGCTGTTAATAATTAAACAATTAACAGTACTATTAACATTTGTTAATAGAAACGACATTAAATAGGCTATAAAATTAATAAGTGAAGATGAAAGATGCTTATTCCAAACTAAACTAAGGAGTGTTATTTTGAAAAATATTATTATTAGCATAGTATTCTTATTAAGCTTTGTCGTTTCATTTCTTTCAATAAATACAGTCACCTTTGCTGCAGTTGATTTCTCTGATGTTGAGACTTCCTATGCAAAAAATGCTATCAACGAGTTAGTTGAAAAAGGCATTATAAATGGTTATCCAGAAGGTGAATTTAGACCAACATCAGCAATAACAAGACAAGATTTTGCTATAATAATAGCTAAAGCACTGAATTTGAATATAACAAACTCTCCAAGTACGCCAACATTTACCGATATTCCAACAACTCATTATTCTTATCCTGCAATCGAAGCAGCAGTTAAAGCTGGATTAATAAATGGGATAGGTGATGGGAAGTTCGGGGTTGGCGCAGGCTTAACACGTGAAGAAATGGCTACTTTATTTGCTAGAGCATTAGGTGGTGATTCTACAGGCCTTGGAGAACAACTTACTTTTGCTGACCAACATAAAATTTCTGCTTGGGCAAGAGACGCGGTAGGTTTTGCAGTAGCATCAAACTTAATGACTGGGGATACATTAAATCGTTTCAATCCTCAAGGAATAGCTGAAAGACAACAAGTTGCCCTTGTAGCTTCTCGATTTTTAAAGCAAATTGATCAATTAACACCAGAACCGAAACCAGAGCCAAAACCAGAACCAGAACCAAAACCAGAACCGAAACCAGAGCCAAAACCAGAACCGAAACCAGAACCAAAACCGGAGTCAAAACCAGATCCAAACCCAACCTCAAATCCAGATCCAGCACCAACACCAAGTGTAATTCCTGTAACAGGGATTACATTGAATGAGGGGATAGGAAATCTTCAGATTGGTGAAATAAAAACACTAACAGTAAACGTTGCACCCGCAAATGCGACAAACAAACTTGTGAGATGGACTTCCTCAGATCAGAACGTTGCAACTGTTAACGGGCAGGGGAAAGTGATAGCAACTGGTATAGGGACAGTGACCATAACGGCAACAACGGTAGATGGATTAAAAACAGCTTCAGTTACTTTCACAGTGTCCCATAGCATAGGTGCAACAATTACAGGCGTAGGTACTCCATCATCTGTTCTACAAATGGGAGAGACTACTAGCAGAACAGCAGAAACAACGGAGTCAGGCACCATAACTTGGTCATCAAACAATACTAGCATTGCAACAATTAATTCTAGTACAGGCGAAATTACTGCTCACACACCAGGCATCACAATCATTTCGTATACAAGTAGTAATGATAAAATGAATTCTGTGAGTCTCACTGTATATGGAGAGGCAACAGCAAAAAGTCCAACATATTCGCAAGTATTGCAGATAGACGAGGTGATAACAGCTTCAGTGGGAGCAGGCTTATCTGTGACAGCAACAAACAAAAGCTTTATATCTGAAACAACAAGTGTAGGGACGGTAAATGCTACAACTGGTCAAATAACAGCTATAAGTGCAGGTAGCTCAGTTATTACGTATGTAGGAATGGATGCTAATGGCGTAGTGATTGAAAAAGGTACGACAACTGTGACGGTTCATCCACAAGCAGCAGTAGCAGCAATACCCACAGTGCCAGCACCCTATTCAGTTATTGGCTGGGGCACAACAGCAACTAATTTTACGCCTCCAGCAGTTGGTCAATCCATCAGTTGGACTGTAACGAATGGTACAGGTTCCGCAACAAATCATCCAAGTACTGGAGCTATAAGAGGTGTGACAGCTGGTGATGTAACAGTAACCTATAAAATAGTGGATAATACTACTAAAGTAGTGGCTTACAAGTCCGCTCCCGTAACGGTGACAATTCCAGATACACCAAGAGTAAATACGTCAGCACCTTATGTTGATGGTGGGACGATTGGCGGACCTTATCCGATGTCAACTAATGTAACTTTGACGGTTGCCATAACAGGGGAAAATAATTCTACTGTCATTTTCAGCAATCCGAGAAGCAACGATGAAAATATTGCCACTGCAACAATTACAGGTCCAAATCCTTCGGGACATGTTTCTTTAAATGTGCAGAAAGTTGGTATTGGGGAAGCGCAGATAACATTTGATTACACAGATATTAACAATAAAACTGGGTCGATGACATGGATTTTTAATTTCCAATAGAACTAATTTTAAAAGCTAAAGGATGCGTCGATGGACGTGTCCTTTTATAATGCATGTCTGTGGAGGATTTTTTTAGCAAGACCCTGAGCTGTACTATTGATGGAAGAAGAGGTTGGATAAACCATTTAGCTGTAGACCCTGAATACCAAGGAATGAAAATTGGGCAGCAGATCATCAAAGAATTAGAAATGCGTTTTAAAAAAATTGGATGTGAAAAGATTAACTTGTTAATAGAAAGAAATAATGAAAAAGTTCAAGAATTCTATGAGAAACAAGGCTTTAAAAAAGATGAATTACTATTTATGGAGAAATGGATATGATTTAAAGGCCCCTGAACCAGAGGCAAATTGGATTATCATATAAAATAACGAGGATGAAAAATTTCATGAAAAAATTGCATTTGAATGGACATGCACTTACACAAAATGAAAATACATTATCTTTCGCAAGTTTTTCTGAAAAAGAGGATAAAACTTACTATTATCAATATAATGGTGAAAATCTAAAGGAAATTTCAAGAGAATTGTATGCAAATAGTAAATTTGATAATAGATGGGGTAGTATATCTCGTCATTTGGAAGAATCGAATTTTTCATATATTGAAAGTATAGCAAAGTGTTGGGTAAATGAAGCGGGAAAAAGAAAGCTAATTAGTTTGAGTGATTACTATAATCATACGTTTGGTGAAAATTGGGAAAATAACTATGATTTTAGTATCATACCAAATAATATTTTTTCAGACGTTACTAATCTTATGACTTGTACTATACGAAATGAAACAATTTGTCTTCTCTGGCCTCATAATATCCTACTGCATTTTAATGAGCATGATGAGCTTGTGCAATATATTGTGCTGGAAACCTCTGATTATTATGATACACTGTATCAAATTTGTTCAGATGGCCAAGGAGTCTGGGCTGTATCCCCGACTTTGAATTCTGTTGTAAAGTATAGATTTCCGAGTTTTGAAATAGAAAAAATCTATCATTATACGACCGATGAAGAACTTGCACGAAAAACAGAAGATATAAGGAATGAACTTCAGGTAATTTATTGTGATCATGCGCTTGAAGGTTTAGATTACCCAGAATATATTTCTTATGTGAATGGGAAGCTTTCTATTTGTGATATGGAAAATAAACGAATTGTAATTTTTAATCCTAGTAGCGGGAAAATTGAATCCTATATTGCCCTGAATTCAAAGCCATTTGAGTTTTTGAAATACAAAAATCAATTTGTTATTCAAACGGACACAGGAATCTATTTATTAAATGAGAATGAAATTAATGATTTTTTTGATTAAAGCTTCTTCATCCTGAGAGCTTAAACGGAGTGGATGTCTACTTTCCCAATAAAAAAGACAAAAATGCGTGCCATTTATCAGATTACTACTGGTGCTCGTTAATTAAAAAGCAGACATCAATATCACCATATACAAATTAAAGCTATTCCAGAGACATTTTAGACTTGCTACGATGACAAAGTACTGCATTATGACAAGCATAGCAAATACCAAGTGCAATTAATTGTGGAGGACAATACAGCTAAATCGATAGGGAAGGATGATGATACAATGCGCTTTACAAATGAAACACTCAAAGCGGCAGTTCGTGATTACCTTAAGTAAGCAGTGGACAAAATGCTTATTGATAAATCACATCTAGATAAATTTGATGCTGGTACATTGACGGATGGTGATTTTGAAGGTTTGATGATTATCATTGCACAACGTAGCGCTAAACAGTAGATGCCCGTTACCTTAATTGGTAATGGGCTTTTTTATGTTTTTATTTACTGCCTATCTTACTTTTTATGTAAAATTAGAAAATCTCTTAGTGACCAAATGAAGAAAAGTAATGGTAAACCAGTGATGAATAAAAATCCTAAAATGAATGAAATCAGAGGGAATTCTCCGCTATCAGTTGCCATAACACCGATAAAAAGCCCTAATGGACTAGTGACACAAAAAATCAAGAAATTGGTCACGCAGGTAAATTTGTAATACTTTAAGGTGGATTCTTTAGGTTCTTTTTTTCTGAAAAAGAAGTAAAAGATAATTTGATAAAGATAAAAAATGGGTATACATAATAATCCAAACGATGCGAACGTCATTTAACTCACCTCAATTTCAATTCTGGAAATTTCCCCATAGAATGTTGGACCTATAAAATCTTAACAATGTATTGCTCTATTTCCTATATGTAATTATTTCCATAAACTAATATTCTGAAATGATACAAACGAATGTTCTTATTGAGCGGTGTGGAATGATGAAAGAACAACGGATTAAAGCAATGCAGCGTAACCAATTTTTAAATATGATGTACTTAGCTAAGGATGGCAACGTATCAAAGAGGCGTATCAAAATTACTGGCAATTCCTACAAGGCGAGCCAAACGTACATTTACGATTGATAGTGTTTTAGCAGTTGTCCCAGCCATTCTAAAAGAGTGTGAAGTCAAAGGTTGAATCCTGAACAGCGGATTTAGTTCCATTTTCAGGTGTGTAACAACCCCAAATAAAACCACTATCCGTTACACAAAAAAGTCACCAAAATCACGAAAAAGTCACATTTCCCCCGAAAACTCACGAAATCAGGCAAAAAGCATGTCTTTGTACTTTCACACAAAACCTTGCTATAATAAGCTTTGCGAATACATATGAAAGAGGGTAAAAGCATGAACGCTTATGATGAATATATGAAGCAGGTTGTGAAGCCGATGCGTGAGGAGCTTGTGGGGGCTGGGTTTACAGAGCTGACAACGGCTGATGCGGTGAATGAATTTATGGCGGAGACGAAGGGGACTTCGTTAGTGGTGATTAATTCGGTTTGTGGTTGTGCGGCAGGGCTTGCTCGTCCAGCAGCGCGTGAGGCGATTGCAGCGGTGAAGCCAGATCATCTTGTGACGGTGTTTGCGGGGCAGGACCCAGAGGCGACTGCGGCGATGCGTGGTTATTTTGAGGATGTGCCACCTAGCTCACCATCTATGGCGATTTTAAAGGATGGGGAATTGGCTTACTTTATCCCACGTGAACAAATTGAGGGATTCCCTGTGGAGCAAATTGTCTCTCATTTAACTGGCGTGCTAGAGCAAACATGCGAGAACTAAAAACGATTGTGACGACAGCGGGCAGACCAGACGATATATCGATGGCGCTCGCTGCTTTTGCGTGTCAAGAATTAGGTGCTGCGTTTGAGCCACGGAAAAAGCGCTCTGTTCGCAAGATTTCGCAGGACTTACAGGCACATGTGATGGTCGCTGGGAAGAATCGCTACGAGTATTATGCCTATGGGGCGCAGGAGCCATTTTTCTTTCATCCCAATTCTGCGGCGTTTCGATTAAAGCGTGTTGCCCGTGGCGAGGCAGAGCCTTTTTTGGAAGCGGCACAGCTTCAACTGGGGGATTCGGTGCTGGATTGTACGTTAGGTTTAGCGGCGGATGCTATGTTAGCGGCTTATACAGTGGGTGAAGCAGGTCGTGTTGTGGGACTGGAAGCGAATCCGAATGTGGCGTTTATTGTTAGACAGGGGATGCAAACCTATGATACATCCGAGCTACCGTTAACTGCCTGTATGCGGCACATTGAGGTTGTTCAGTCTGAGGCTGTTCACTATTTAAAAACCTTACCAGACAATGTGTTTGATGTGGTCTATATGGACCCGATGTTTGAGGAGGTTATTGAAGAGGCCAATAATTTTCAGCCACTACGGCTAGCAGGGGAGCATGTGACATTAACGGATGAATGGGTTCATGAAGCCAAGCGTGTAGCGAAAAAGCGTGTGGTGTTAAAGGCACATTTTCGATCAGAGTGGTTTGCGACCTATGGCTTTCAGCAGCATGAACGGGTAACAGCAAAATTTCATTATGGTGTGTTAGACGTATAAAGGCTTGTTCTTGAGACAAGCCTCTTTTTAGTATAGGGTAATAAAAGATTGTTAGAATAATATGTAAAATGAGATATGCGAACCCTGATCTGCACAAGCCTTCTAGTCAATGGTGTGTTGGCTTGCATTCCGTAGTAATCACATATTGACCTTTACTTTTATAAAATAGGATGCTATAATAGGAAACGTGCTATTTTAGGTAGCATATTTCCGTAATCTGGCATTCTGCTTTTTGTTTTTGTAGATACTTATTCACACTGGCGCATGCTTTGGGGCTGCAAGGACGCAAAAGATGGTAGGGTTTGCGTTGCTTAAGTTAGAAGGCACACAGTGGAATTTTACCGCGGTGATGAAACGAATCTGGTTTCAAGATAATATTCCCCAGACGATTGGGTTGAGACTTTTACAATTTACGAGAATGTTACCTATAAATGCTAAAGGGGTAGTTTCGCAACAGCGAGGCTGCCCCTTGTCTAATTTTTAGAGTCTGTCATGTCCAACTATGACAGGCTTTTTTGGTATACATTACCGTTTACTCTCATCCATAAATAAGTGATAATAAAAGCATGAATTTTAGTAAAAATCTAAATTCTCGATAAAGATATCAGAAAAATCAAAAAGGTGAGGGATGTCAATGGAAAATATCGACACACTATCTACGAATGTAGTGACACAATTAACAGAAATGGCTACATCACGGCAAGACAATATGGATCAGCTAGTAGCACATTATTGCCAAGAAAGACTACTTTATCGTCTATCAGCATCATCCTATGACGAACAATTTTATCTAGATGGAGAGCTACTATTATTTGCATTAACAAATGGAGTGGTGAAGCCTTCCAAAGAAGTCACACTGACAGCTCAAGCGAGTGTTCATCAACATGAAATTGTCAAACAGGCCTTTAAAGAACTTTGCTCGATGGCAGTACCAGAGGATGGCATTGAATGGGACGCACAGCAAATCGAATCCACTGTAACGAATGACAGTATTCATTTAACCATTCCAGCTACATTGGGCCAAATGACATCATACATAGAAGTAAGGGTTACCTTTAGCGAAAACATGCGAATAACACCGAAGACCATTATTTTTCCGAGCTTGCTAGACAGTAAGGCAGCGGTGCTTTATACATATCCAACGGAATTCGTGATTGCACAAAAATTTATCGAAATATACCAGTATCCAGCATTAGAAAAGACTGAAAAAACAATAGGTGAAGTACAACAATTGCTACAAACGCAACCTATTGAAGGACGAAAATTACAGGCATATATTGTGGATTTATTTGATCGTTATCATTTTACAATCGAGCTAAATCCTACGTTCGAGTCAACAGGGATTCTGAAACAATTTTTTAACCCTGTTTATGAAGCTATTTTGGCTGAGAATGAATTTTTCAAGCAATGGCAGTATGACAATCAGGCTTGGCAATGATGAGAGAGAACCCGCAAACTTCTATGGTTTGTGGGTTTTTGTATGGCTATTTTTCAGTAACCTAATAGCGGAAAAGAGGGGAAAATTCATTTGGGATGTCTAATGAATGGTCTCTTCTTTTTTATTAAAATGTAAGCTATAAAGTATCTGTTGCACGAAAAATGGAAGTTGAATCGTATTATGTCATGAAGGAGGTTAGGTGAAAAATATGATAAAGTTTGCTGGCTTATGTGTGCAAGAAATTGTTCAAACATATAGTGACACCCTTATACGAATTGCTGTGCAACAGACCAAAAATATGGCTGAGGCGGAGGATATTGTGCAGGAGGTTTATCTGACACTTATGAGACAGAAAAAGCCGTTCGCTCATGAAGCACATTTAAAGGCTTGGCTCATTAAAGTGACATTTAACAAGTGTAAGGATTATTTTAAGTCCTCACGTGTCAAGAAGACGGTACCAATAACAGAAGAAATGACCTTTATTGCAAAAGAGGAGCAGATGGTTCTCACTGAAATTTTTGAGCTTCCTCCAGAAGAGAGAGTCATTGTTTATTTACATTATTACGAAGGTTACACAACGGCAGAAATTGCTCATTTATTGGAGATCAACGTCAACACAGTAGGCTCAAAGCTGAGAAGGGCACGCATGAAGCTGAAGACGATTCTAGAAGAGGGGAGCAAAGTGTGATGAATGCTTATAAGAATGTGATGAAGCAGATTCATGCTTCTGATGAATTTAAACGTAAGATGCAGATAGAAATGATGGAATATGAGAAAAAAGAAAAGAGGGCATTTATGAAAAAAGTAAAAATAAGTGTAGGAAGCTTAGTAGCCTGTGCAGTGATTGCTGTCCTTGCTATGGTCAATATAAATCATGATACACCGATAGATTTAACGGAGAGAATTGTTGCAGATCACTCAGCTCCTGCAGCCAGTGCGCTAGTAAATATCGAAGGGACCATTACAGAAGTTGGAGAAGATGGGCTGAGCTTTACGTTGGATAATGGCATGGAAGTAGTCGTTACAGACAAAACCAAAATAGGAATAGATGGACCGACAGCGCCACCTAAGGAGGAACAGTTTTTTGAGCCAACATTTAGAGTAGGTAATTTAATAGGCGGCTATACAGAAGATACCTCCGCACACCCCGTTCAGGCCGCTGCCATTTATACGAATTGGAATTTCGAAAATCCAATACGATGAAGGTCCAAATGGTCAAAAAAGAATTCCCTTAGGGGGATTCTTTTTCATGTTGTTGAAAAAAGATGATGTCACTAGCAGAAAAAGACCTTTTGGAAAGGAGAGAGGTTGATTTTTGCTCCGCCAGCGTCCTTCAAAGTGCCATAAAGAGTAGTGAACACCTTCACTTTAGTTGAAAACCGTTGCTAAAAATATTATTGATTACTTTGTTTTGCAACACTATGAAAGATTCCCTTAGGAGGATTTTTTTTGCATATCTAATTTAAGGGAAGAATTGGATAAATATCCACCTTGTTTTTTACCAATAAATTCTTTTTATACTAAAAATAAGGTTGAATATTTCTATTTATAAAGAAATGATTATTTTTATACAAAAAAAGTATTGTCTAAAGAGAATATTGTCACTATAATTTACGTAATAGTCTTACATTTCCGAATTGCGAAAAATAATACGCATTATGGAAAAATATCAAACTAGGGGGATGGGCTATGAAAAGAAATATAATGGTGTTGCTTACAATAATGGCAGCTTTCACGCTAGTTTTAGCGGGTTGCGGCGCGAAGGACAATACATCATCAGGTGATGGAGATAGTAAAAAAGTTTATAAGGTAGGTACTGAGGCTACATTTGCACCTATCGTATCACTCGACGATAAAGGGAAAATTGTAGGGATTGATGTGGATGTACTACAAGCAATCGCAGATGAGATGGATTTTGAAGTGAAATGGGAAAGTATTGGTTGGGAGCCTGTATTCCAAACAATTAAAAATGGTGAAACAGATATCGGTGGTGCAGGGATTACAATTACGGACGAGCGTAAGGAAACATTTGATTTTACTGAGCCGTATTACGAATCTCAATTATTAATCGTGGTGAAAGAAGATTCAAAGATCCAATCATTAGATGAATTAAAGGATAAAAAGATTTCCGTACAAATTAATGCTACTGGTCATATGGCTGCCAACAAGCTACAGGGTGAATCTAGTCCAAACATTTTTGCATTCGAAAATCAACCAATCGCTATTCAAGAGATGCTGAATGGCAACGTAGAGGCAGCAATTGGTGATAATTCAGTTGTTTATGAATACATCAAGGCACATCCAAATGACAAGATCAAAGTAATCAAAGATGATTCGTTTGAAAAAGAATACTATGGTTTCATGGTCCAAAAGGGGAACAAGGAGCTTTTAGATAAGTTAAATGAAGGCCTTAAAAAGATTAAAGAAAACGGTAAATTAAAAGAAATTACGGGTTCAGACTTTTAGTCATAAATAAACCGTAGAAGCTCATCATATGGAGTTCTACGGTTTATTTTTTTTAGGTGCTATTCTATTCTTGTGCTTCGGCGACTTTTTTGACACGATCTAAAAATTCAACGACTACTTTGTCCGAAGCAAACAATAAAAATAATTTGACGAACCATTTCAACGCATTATTTGTTACGGTATAAGTAAAGGAAGTCTCTGTTTCATTTATTTTATTTAATTCATAGTAAGCCGTAATTTCAAACAGATTAGCGAGTACAAAGCCTACCTTCAATATTTTTTTATCGGGTGTATTCGTATATTCAAATGTTTCTACATCATACTCTTCGATACGTTTTCCTTCTTTATATTTTTGGCGATAAACGCTACCAACCACTTCTTCCGTTATGTTCACAGGCTTGTTTTCAATTACTTGTGGCATAATCTTCTGCAAATCAGCTAGAGAGCCATCAAGCAATTTCCAAACATTTTCGATGGGGGCATTTATGTTTATAGTCTTCGTCCATGTTTTCATCAATAAACACCTCTACTTCCAATATTATTTATTTCGTTAGTTTAGCCTCAATCTATGGTGCAAATTAAAGTAATCACTAATGTAAGTATACTAAAATTTAACCATTATTACTTTAAATCGAGTCACAAAGAGGGTGGGGAAAAACAAAAAAATCGAAGCCAATATAGCCCCGATTCTTCTTACTTGCACATTTTTATACATACGCTGCTTATGACAAACCTAAACATCGAAAAACAGTTCTCTTAATTTTCATCTTTTATTTTCCAGTCGTTGTATACGATATCTTGAAGTACATTTTTCAGTTGTACAAATTGCTGCTCCGAGATATTGGATTGCTTCATCACTTGGCGAGACACTTCTGGAAGTTTTCTTCGTACATTTGCGCCTTCATTCGTTAAATATATTTTCATTAGTCGTTCGTCATCCTTCGAACGTTCACGACAAATGTAATTCTTTGCCTCTAATTTTTTTAATAATGGTGTTAATGTTCCTGAATCTAAAAATAAACGTTGTCCCAATTCTTTCACGGTTATCTGTTCGTTTTCCTCTAAAGCTAATAAAGTAATATAGCCTGTATACGTAAGATCGTATGGCTTCAATAATAAGGTGTATTGTCGAGTGATTTCCTTTGATGTTGCATATAAAAGAAAGCACAGTTGATTATCTAAATGATTAGGCATAAAAATCCCCTCTTAAAGTTCTTCTACTACCATTTATATTAAAAATAAAGTTCCTACTTGTCAAACGCAATTAAATTGTGTACAATTCAATTTGTAAAAATTAGATTGTACACAATTTAATTAACAACAAAAGATAAGGGGTTTTTAATTATGAAAGAATTATACGCAACTACAATGATTAATGAAGGTGGCCGTAGTGGCACATCCTATGCAGAAGATCAATCATTATCGTTAAAAATTGCACCACCAGGCTCCAAACTAGACAATGTGACAAACCCAGAACAATTATTTGCGGCTGGCTATAGTGCCTGCTTTAATAGTGCATTGGATTTAATTAAACGCCAAAAGAAACTAAAAAACGCATCAACAATTAAAGTAACAGTTAAATTAATGGAACAAGCTTCTTTTGACTATGTGCTTGCCGTTGACATTGAAGGACATATTGAAGGCTTAGCACTGGAGGAAGCACAGGAATTATTAGAGGTCACACATACGGTATGCCCCTATTCAAAAGCCACAATGGGCAATATCAATGTAACAATAAAAGCAGTTTAATTTTCGAAAAGAGGGAAAGTACATGTTATCCACTACACCACTAAAACAAATGATGCAAATGCGTAAATCTGTACGTAAATACAATGCTCAAACTAAAATTTCGCGTGACACAATCATGCAGCTGTTGCAGGATGCTACTTCAGCACCTTCCTCAAGTAATATGCAGCCATGGCGCTTTCTTGTCATTGATGATAAAGAAATCCAAAAGAATATTAATTTCTTTTCATTTAATCAAGAGCAAATCGAAACAGCCTCTGCCATAATTGCAGTCATTGGTGATATTGAAATGTACGTAAATGCTGAGGAAATCTATGCAAAAAATGTGGAATTAGGCTACATGCCTGAACAAATTGCCAATAAGCTTGCACAAGATGCATTGGCAATGTATGGCTCAGCTTCGACAAAAACATTAGAAAACATCGTACACTTTGATGCTGGCTTAGTATCTATGCAAATCATGCTATTAGCGAAGGAAATGGGCTATGATACCGTTCCAATGGGTGGGTTTGATAAAGCGAAATTCGCTGAATACATGGAATTACCAGCAAATGAAATTCCTATTTTATTATTAGCCATTGGTGAAGCAGCTGCCCCAGCGTATGGTTCTTCACGCCTACCAATAGATCGAATTGTAAGGTTTAATAAATAATATAAGGCAATGTCCCTGATTCTTTTGCGGACATTGCTTTTTTAAAGATTTTTTAGGAGTGAATAGGATGTCATCATTAACTTTTATTTTAAGCTTAGTCGTAGCAGCTGAGCATTTGTATATTATGTATTTAGAAACGTTTGCAACTACTTCCAAAAGAACAGCAAAAACATTTAATCTGTCTGATGAAACATTGAAGAATGTAAATGTCCAAGTTCTTTTCAAAAATCAAGGCGTTTATAATGGTCTGATTGCAATCGCCTTATTGTATGGTTTATTTTTCTCTCATCAGCAAACTGAAATTGTCGCCATGTTTTTAATCTTTGTGATCATTGTCGCTTTGTACGGAAGCGTAACAAGCTCTAAATCGATTCTATTAAAACAAGGTGGACCTGCTATTTTAGCACTTATGAGTTTGTTTTTCTAAAGATATACTGAAAACCTGTATTAATAAAAAATTCTCATAAAATGAAAGTACTTAGAGATAGAAATGAAACTAAGCCACATATCCTGAAAAGAAAAAAATTCCTAAATCAGCACTTGATTTTCCTAGTGACAGTAAAACTTGACACCCGACACAAAAACCGTTATCACTGCTTGAGTATCTTTTACTAACTTACACTAATCTAGGTGACACATTGTTAGATAGCTACATGGGAGCATTAGTACACCTTTAGCGTATGACAATACAAAACATTCCTAGGTTGGTTTTAAATTGAATTCGGAATACTGTGAAGGTGCAAATAATCGAAAATAGACAAAAATTTGGTTTGATACCCATTGGAATTTTGCCCTTATAAAGTGAAAAGAATAATTAAGTTTTAGAGTAAACAGGAATCATCAAAACTGGTGAATCTTTGGAAGTGAGTTGAACGACTAGCGTTATTTCATTTTATAGTGGTAGATTTATGTATGGCTAAAAAAATAATTGCGGTAATAGAAGTTGATGAAAATGTTATGAAAGATAAAAACTAAAACATTGACGAGGAGTTCATATGGCTAGTTGATAGCGGTATATCTTTAAAAAACCTTGTGAATGATCTTTCTGTTTCTGATATAAATGATTATCTGCAGCAAGAAAATATATTAACGAAAGAACAAAAAACATATAGAAATCAAGGCAAATTATTTTATGAACGTTAGTGTTAAAACTTCTTGTTAATGCAGACAAGATTCGTAAAATCTATCCAAAGTTAAGGATTCATCAAAACTGGTGAGTCCTTTTTCTTGTCAAAAAGGAGCTAGCGTATAACATGGCAATTTTAAACCTTTTGAAGAGGTTGAGCGAATGGTTCTTAATATTGGTCCTGATAAGAATGTAACACGTGTACAAGTAGCCATCATGATGGCACGTATTTTAGGCTTTACAGAAGGACAAACAGTAAATAAAGCACCATTCAAAGATGGGGAAAAAGATCATAGTGCTGCTTGAGCGATTGCCTCAGTCAAAGAACAGGGCATTTATGAATGGTGATCAACATGATAAATTCCATGCAAATGCCAACATCACACATGCTGAAATGGTCGCAGTTTCAGCCAACTTTAAACAGCTTTCTATAGTAAAAGGTTTTGGATTACATTCAAGGATACAAAAGGCCACTAGACACAGTGGATCATTGAAGCAAATCGCGCTGTAGCACCCTCAACGGTCTGGAAGATGGAAACTTTGCAACAAATGCAGCTTTAACACGTGCACACCCTGTCGTGATGATGAACCGTATGTTTGAACGCTGTCCATTACATGGAGTGACAAAACCAAGATTCCCGAATGTCAAAGTCACACATTGGGCAATTAAGGAAATCGAAGAAGTAGCTAATTTTCACATGTATCTTGTTGATGGGGATGGTAAAGAATCAACTTTCGAAGTAATGAAAGTTTAATCAGGCAAGGAAGAATTTTCTTAGCCTGCTTATTAATTTTGAAGGGAAATAGTTTCAACTATAAATATTAAAATAATCCATTGTTCAGATTTTGTTCATGTTTTCTATGTTAATATTCCAACGGGAGTTGATTGAATCATAAACAATAAGATGTTAACATACATAAGAATTTACTCGTCTACGGAGGCGTGATAATGAAAAAGAATATGCTAATTATTATGAGTGTTATCATGCTGTTTGTTTTGGTTTTTTTCTTTAGCAATTGGCATTATTACTCTAATAATAATCTTCAAATGGTTCACCAAGGTGTTGTGAAAATTGAGGAGGAGCAACTACAAAAACCAATAAAGCTAGAAGGAGATTGGGCTTTTTATCCAAACGTCTTAATTCCTTCGTGGGAAAAGCTTGATAACTATAAAAATAAACAACTTACACTAGATATCCCCTTTAATTGGGACAAATATGTAGAGCCAAATGAAGAAGGGCTTGCTGTTGGCACCTATCACGTCAAAATAAAGGTACCAACGGAGGGAGTTTACGGCTTATATATTCGGTCTATCCGACAAGCTAGTCGTGTTTTTATTAACGGTATAGAAGTAGGGGCTAAAGGAAAAGCAAGTACGGTGTTAAGTGAATATGAAGCTGAAAATGATGATAAATATACTGTCTATGCTAAAAGTGATAACAATGAATTAAATATTGTCATACATGTGGTGAACTACAATGTTGCTCAGTCTGGTATTGTTTATCCTATTGAATTTGGAACGGAGGAGGTTATTCAACAGTATTATAATTGGAAAGTGTTTTTAGATGCATTAGTAAGCATTGGGCATATAGTTATTGGAATCGTTTATATCTTTACCTATGTACTGAATCGCAAACGCATTGAAGAATTGTTCTTTGGGCTTTTTACTATTTCATTAGGATTTTATATGTCGTTCATTAATCAAAAAATCTTTTTCCTATTATTTTCCGATTTTGAAACTGTCAATCAATTGCGTTTACAGTTAGGTTCGATTCCGATAGCGCTCCTATCTTTAACACTATTTATTTATTCGATGTATCCACAATTACAAAAGAGAAAGGTCGTTTATATGATTGTCGCCTTACTCGGTATTGTGTTTGTTTTTTACGGTATTTACAATCCAATTACTAAAAATGAAAGAGCATCTTCTGATTTGGAAATGTTCCTAAGAAAAATAATATATATCAGTATTACAGCTCCTATTGTTTTCTATAATGTAGGGATACTGATCCAAGTGATGTTAAATCGACTTGAAGGTGTCCGTTATATGTTAATCGTTATTTCCGCTATTTGTTGTTATACGATTTTACTTGTTTTTAATTTTTTAATTGGTGTACCGATTGATTATACAGAATTTGTGCTGTTTTTACTAATCTTATTCGGCTTTGCTTCATTATTAAATTACAGGGCTAATCAAGCTTTTGAGAAAATCCAAACTTTATCAGAAGAATTGCTGGCACACAATCAAATGAAGGATGAATTTCTACTAAAAACATCACATGAACTACGTACCCCCCTTAATGGTATTTTAAATTTATCAAAAACCTTGATGGAAGGTGCGCAAGGACCTTTGAAACGGACGCAACAGGAGCAAGTTATTTTGATTCATAATGTGACACAGCGTTTAGGACATTTTGTAGAGGATTTATTGTTTTCATCTAACCAAATGATTGGTGAAGTAAGGGTTTCCCTTCGTCATGTACCTATCGATGTTATCAATGAGGTAGTAGAAGAAATTCGTAGTGTGATGCCTAAAAATAGTCAAGTAAGTTTACATGATGAGGTTGATTTATCGTTGCCAGCTATATTGACAGACGAATTACGTTTTAAGCAAGTGCTCTATAATCTACTGCACAATGCCATGAAATACACAGAAAATGGCGAAATTGTAGTTACGGCTTATGTCCGTGCAGAGCATATGGTGATCCAAGTGAGTGATACAGGCGCTGGCATTCCTGCACAAGATTTAGATCGAATCTTTAATGCCTTTTATCAAGTAAATAATCAACATAAAAAAGAAGGGCTTGGCTTGGGATTAAGTATTACTAAAAATATTGTAGAAAAATTAAATGGTGACATTCATGTGACAAGTACACTAGGACAAGGGACAACATTTACTTTTACGATGCCACTTGCAACAGGTGAAAACGTAAGTCTGGACCAACCTCCAATTGTCACACATACAACTACTGAGGTTCTCCAGCTTAACTTACCACTTATTCGTAAAGGAAATGATAAAAAAATACTTGTGGTGGATGATAATCATATCAATATTAAAGCTTTAGCTGACGCTTTAGCTGTAAAAGGATATACAGTGATAGCTGTTGATAATGGCTTTGATGCTGTAGATTATATTAAAAATAATAAAGTAGATTGTATGTTAATAGATTTAATGATGAATGGGATGTCAGGTTATGAGTTATGTAAACGAGTACGCAAACATTATGATATGTTGGAACTTCCAATCATTATTTTAACAGCAATCATGAAGCATTCTGATTTAGTGCTATCTTTAAAGGTAGGTGCAAATGATTACTTACAAAAACCTGTTTCAACGGATGAATTATTTATTCGCATTGAATCTTTGTTAGCTGTTCGTCAATCTTCAATAGATGCCATAGAAGTGGAAATGAATTATTTGTATTCACAGGTAACGCCGCATTTTGTGTATAACACACTTAACACAATTATTGGTTTGAGCTATACGGATATGGACAATACCCGGGAAGCACTTTATTGTTTGGCAACATATTTCCGAGCCAAGCTCAATGTTTATTACCGCAATAGTTTTGTCTCTGTTGATGAAGAGATGGAGCTGGTAAAAGCATACCTATATATTGAAAAGATGCGTTTTGGTGATCGTTTAACGATTAAATATGATATTGATGAATCCATTAATTTAATGATTCCTGCATTATCTATTCAGCCCTTAGTTGAAAATGCTGTTTTCCATGGTATTTCTAAAAAACAAGAGGGCGGTACTGTGGAAATAAGTGTTCAGCGTGAGGGGCAGTTTGTCTGCATTAAAATTTATGATAATGGTGTTGGTATCCCTGAGGAAAAACTTCAACTGCTGATAAATGAAGAAAGTACACGTATTGGCTTTATGAATCCTTTAAAGAAATTCAAGTTAATGAAAAATGCCAGTTTACGTTTATACAGCGAGGAAGGAAAGGGGACTACTATTGTCGTTTTATTACCAGAGGGTGGTGGAGTATGAAAATAATTATTGTTGATGATGAAATAATGGCAATCGATGTTCTAAGCATCATGTTAAAACGGCTTACTCAATTTCAGATTGACATCAAAGGGGCATTTACAAATGCAGTAGACGCCTTTCTTTTCCTTGAAAAGGAGGCGGTTGACCTTGTCTTTTTAGATATTGAAATGATCGACATGCATGGTATGCAAGTGGCTAAACAATTGTTACAAAAACACCCATTCTTACAAATAATCTTTGTGACGGCCCATGCACAATTTGCCGTGGATGCATTTGAAATAGAGGCTATGGATTATTTATTAAAACCTGTACATGAAAAGCGTTTAATTAAAGCATTGAATAAGTCTCAGAAAAAGTGGAAACAAGAAGTAACACTTAGAAAGAATTTAAAAGATAGCATGTTATATGCACATACTCTTGGTAGTTTTTACTTACTAGATGTTAAACATGAGGTGGTAAAGTGGCGAACTAAAAAAGTGCGAGAATTGTTCCTTTATTTATGGAGTCATCAAAAAAAACCTGTATTAAGTGCTTTACTTATAGAAGAGCTTTGGCCAGAATTAGATTTAAAGAAAGCCACAAAGAATTTACATACTTCTATATATCAATTAAGAAAGATTTTTAAGGAAAATGGCATTGAAAAAGCTATACAAATGACGAATAATCATTACCAATTAACTTTAAAAATCGATAGTGATTATGATGAATTAATTCAACTACTGCAAGAAGTTAGTCATGATGGAGCGTCTATTCAAAAAATTATTAATTTTTATGAAGATGATTTTTTAGCACAAGATGAATATATGTGGTCCATTCAATTAAAAATAAATTTAAAAGAAAAAGTAATTCAAGCACTTGAAAGATACATTACAAATCCAAATTCAAAAGATTTTCTAATAACCTATAATTGTTTACAGAAATTATTAGAGTTAGATGAATTTAATGAACATTATATGTTTTTACTATTAGAATTTTTAATTAAACATAATAAAAGAAAAAAAAGTTTAGATTGTTATAAGTTTATTAAAGAAAAATTTTCAGAAATAGGTATACAAATACCACAGAAAATCCAAGGATTATGGAATGATTATTTGAATAAATAGTTTTTAATTTCAAGGTGTAGGTATTGGTCAGGGGGAAGGACCAGCTCACGGAACTCATAAAAGGGATGGAAGTCTTTTATTGGCTTAAAAGGCATAGTAAGTACCATTTTTTCGCTCTTTCCTAATGCACAGTATCAAACTTGTTTAGGACACGTGGCACGCATTATCTAATACAATATCCACGTAGAAGATTGTCAAGAAATCTGTCTTTAAATCCTTGCATGACAAAACCTTCTCCTAAGTTTTATAGCTTTCCAAAAGCAATTTCGATCCTATAGTAAAAACTATTATTGGAATGTATATTAAAGGTGATAGCCCGTTTTTACGTGTTAAAACAGAATTAGGAAAGATCGTAGAGAATGCTAGGGATAAAGTGTTTAGTGAAGGATAAATGACATAAAAGAAACGGAAAAAGCTAGTTAATAATCCGTGAAATAAAATTTTCCACAATAAATGTGATTTTTGCATTACTTATCAAATTAAACGATATATTTTTAGCATAAAAAAGAATTTACAATGCAAATTGAACAACTTTATTTAACACTGTCCATATTTACGGATGGTGTTATGCTCTTTATTAGTAACGAATTTAAACAAATTTACTATCATAGAGAACAATTTATAGAAGTTGTAAATTTTAACAATAGTTAATATTTATTTTGAAATAACTAATTTTTGAAGTAGATTAAGGGATTGGATTCTTATAAATCAAAAATAGATATGGTATAATATGTATTAAATGTAAAGCGAAATTATATTAAAATCTAAACTGCAAGGAGGATTGAGTGTATGAGAAGGAATACTATTTTTGCATAGCAAAGGCTATTGCATAATAAAATAATTGAAAAAGTAGCCTTTGCTCTTCCTAAAAGAAATACTAAAAATTAGGAGTGCAAAAATGAGCTATAAAAAAGCAAAACTTATACTTCCAACTGAGTTGGTGGAGTTAATACAGAAATATGTTGATGGTGAATATATTTATATCCCACGAAGAAATGATAGTAAAAAGAGTTGGGGGTCCAGTACTGCTACCAGAGGAGAATTGGATCTAAGAAATTCTAATATATATAATGATTATCTATCGGGGTTGAATATAGCTTCTTTGTGTGAAAAATATTATTTGTCATCAAAAAGTATTCAAAGAATTGTATTAAAAGAGAAAAGAAAAAGAACAAATTTTTAAAATAAGCCAATGTGGTTTTATGCCGCATTGGCTTATTTTCTTTTATGAAATAAGTTTGAGGTTTTTTCAAGTAATGTAAGTCAGATATAATCTAATCAACTCTTATAAAAGGTAGGGGAACCATTTAATTGATTTTTGAGACCCAGACGTAATTTATCTAGATTAATGAACAGAAGTGGAAGTATGTATTGGGCGGACATTGTTACTTAAGAAATTGTTTTTTTGCAAAATGAATATTAGCAAAGGGATAGGGGGAGAAATATGAACAATTTATTTACAATAGATTGTGGTGATATATTACTGAGAGAATTTAGAATTGAAGATGCTGATGCTATTTATGAGCTAACCTCACAACCTGAGGTTTATAATTTTCTGCCAGATTGGCGTTCAACAAAAGAACAACGATTAAACTGGGTCACAAATTATGAAATACCCGACAATAAAAAGTTTTTGTTAGCTGTACCTAATATTAGTGGTGCTAATTACTTGAAGTTGGGAATTATATTGAAGGAAACTGGAGAATTTATTGGTTTCTGCAATACAGGTATAAAAGAAGAGCTAGGTGAACCAAACCGAGAAATTGTTTATGCAATTTCAAAGCAATACAGTTGTCGTGGATACACAACAAATGCAGTAAAAGGATTGATAAAATATTTGTTTGAGAATACAGATGTAGAGCTGCTTAATACAGTTGTTCTACCTCACAATTTAGGCTCAAATAAAGTTATTCAAAAATGCGGATTTCGTTTTAATGGAGAAATTGAAATTGAAGACCAAACTCATTATCATTACACTCTTAACAAAGAGGATTGGAAAGGGGGAAAGTTGGTTAGGCCTTTGGGAAAATGAAACAGTAAATCTTCCATATCATCCATCCATTCGTCATGTAGCATATAAAGTAGATAGGTGTGAAATTGAAAGAGTAAAGGAGTGGTTAGAATCTGTAAATATTGAAGTTCGTACTTCATTTGGTTTCTCTCCAGAGATGCAACCGTTAGTATTTAAAAATAATCCACATCATGCTGCTGTTTATTTTTATGATCCCGATTGCAATTCATTAGAATTAATAACACCACTAGATATGGAACTTCCTGATAACGAAAAAATGATGACGTTAGTAGATTGGAAAAAGAAAAACATGAAATAAAAACCCTTATTTAAAGGAGAATAGATATTAATTTTTATTTCCACAAAACCAGCTAATAGTTGTCAAGATTTTTTAATAAAAAAAGTAAAACTCGCATGATATACTAAAAAAGGGTACAGCAAATAAGCCTTCCTCTTTAAAATTGGAAGGTTTTTCTCAATGTACTTAAATGTGATTTTTAAACCGCATTTTGGAAGGCTTCTTTTCTTTTTAGTAGGGCATAAATCCAATGTAAAAGCTTATTAGCACATGCAATTATGGCTACTCTAAAAGGCTTCCCTTCTTCGCGTTTTTTATTGTAGAACTCTCTTAATTTCTTATTTCTAGGGATTATTTCTTCACTTGTTTTTTGCTTACGTGCATCTCTTTTACCGCATTGTACAGCCATAAACAACGCTTGTCTTAACCTGCTAGAACCTCTTTTGGTTATGCGATTGATGGAAGCAGTAAACCGGCCAGAAGAGTAAACGCTAGGATCTATCCCGGCGAATGCTACTAGCTTTTTAGGATGGTTAAACCGTTCTATCTCTCCAATTTCAGAGATGATTGTTGCCGCAATCTTTTCTCCAACACTAGGGATAGACTGGATTATCTCATATTCTTCAATTTCTTTAGCGAGGGCATCTATTTCTGCTGCTAACTTCGATAGATGCTCTTGATATTGAAGAACAATGTTAATAAACATTCTTAGGTTAAAGATATGGCTTTGGTACAAGTTGTTTTGAACAGGATTACGTAATGCAGCTTCTCTCAATTTAATTGCCTTTTCTTTTGCCCATTTTTCTGAACGGGTTGTACATAATTCTGCAATTTTATTAGTAAGATCCGATTCGCTAACACTTAAAACCTCTTTGGAGGTTGGGAAGATTGATAGAATCTGTAACGAAATTTTTGAATAGAGATCCCCAAAGACACCTCTATATTCAGGAAATATTTGATCTAAGATTGATTGTAGCTGTAATTTTGTTTGTACAGCTGTGCTTGATACTGTTTCTTGTTGTCTAGTGAGATTACGAAGATTTAAGAGGTGTATGCCCCTTTTTTTATATGGTTCTAACTCTTCCTTGTAATACAGTTCACATAGTTGATAGGCATCAATGGCATCGGTCTTTACTTTGCGTAAATTTGTACTTCTAGCTCGATGAGAGATAAGTGGGTTTACAATAATATAAACGTATTGTTGCTCCTCCAAAAATTGAATGACAGGCATATGATATTGACCTGTAGATTCTAAAATAACCGAAGGTTGCTCACCATCAGCTAGTTTCTCTATTTCCCTTAGAAATTCTAATAAACTATCTAAACCATCAAGAGTATGTTTAATACTAAAGCTCTTACGATATGGTTTGCCTTTATCTAAAAAGGCTTGAACCTGACTTTCTCCTTTTGAAACATCCAGACCAACGACTGGATTCATAATTACATCTCCTCCTAAAGAAAACTAAATTCGTCGGTAACCCCTAAAGCTGCTTGTAATGTCATAGGTTCGCTTGTTAAACGGGATCCTTGTCCCAACCAGCTCGAAACATGTTTATACAAGTAGGGGGTGAACAGTTTTGCGGACGGGATCTAGTCCCACGGGCCAGACGTTCTACCCCGACTACCGTTATAATAAGACCTAAAAGAAAAAGGTCAACCAGAAAAAACTGGTTAACCTCATATTACGATCGGGCCATATTGTGGAGCAATACCACCCAAGAAATAGTCATATGGACCGACCTAGATAATTGTGTTTAAAGGACAGTCTAGCTTACATACTAAGCTAACCAACGTTTGATAAAATGCATTACCAAGTAACTTCTTAGAAGAAACTTAGGTAATGCATTTTGTGGGTATGTCTATTTAGTAAACAATCGTATGTAGTTGTTAATATCTTTTTCTGAAAAGGACTGTTGTAAAATAATATTCACCTCACTTCAAATCGTGGTTATCTTTTTTTAACTGTAACAAGAAATCTTCTTTCGTGTTAGTACTTTGTACATCTTTCATATAGAACAAAATGGAGTTGCTATCAGCAGGTTCCCGCATGTCTTCGACGACCACATAGGTAATGGGAGCGCCACTTTGTTTTATTAAATTTTGCAATTCAAAGAAACGGTCCAATTCATTTTTTTCAAAGGTAGCCTTTTCAATTGGAGCAGCAGTATATAAATAAAGAGCATGCTTTTTCGTTTCATCCGAAAAGAGTATTCTGATCTCCTTATTAGTATAATCTGGACCTTGAAACCCGAGGTCTTCAATAGCTGGAATCACTTTATTCAATTTGTGCAATGCTTTATCCGCTTCCAAGGCCCTTGCATGATTATCTGTTATCGTATCTGAATAAGGATTTAGTATGATTTTGAATTCTAAATGTTGATGATTTTTTGGAAAGACAACGTATTCATAATCAGAACCAATCCCTGTTCTATATAATTGTTTAATCTCTACATCATAGCCATATGTATCTTCTGCATACTTTTTAACCTTGCATTTTTCAGAAAAGTCACTAAAATATAACGCGATACTTGCGATCAATAATACAGAAACCCCAAGTATAGTTAAAAGAACTTTTATAAAGGTATTCATTCTTTCACTCCGTGCTTTAATCATATTTATTGTAGTTTAACAATATATTTTTGATTTTATCAAAATATCTTGGAAGTAAAAATGGGTCTTTAAGCCTGATGAATTATTTGTATAAGGATGCCTATGCTTTTAAATTATCTAGTTAAACATAAAAACCTAAAAGTTATATTTGAATATTTGGTTTTAATAAAGTATCACACAAAATTATAAAAAAACATTGATATCACTAAGTGTTTTTATAACACAATGAAATTTAATGTGTGGAAATTCTAATTTGCTAAAAATATATACGTCTATATAATTAGTGTTATTGAGGTGAGGAAATGAAAAAACGATTCGTAGTAAAACAAATTGAAATACATGAATATATATTGAATAAAATGGTAACTTCAATGAAGACTTTTATTTGTTTTATTGATTATAAAACTGGAATAGCAATACCACATCCAATAACAAGTTTTTTAGAATCTAAATTTACAAATTCAACTAAGTCATTAAATACAGTAAAAAAATATGCTTAAACCCCAAGTTATTTTTTTCATAAAAACTACATCTGTTTAGGGCTAGGAGGATATAAATTGTTTGAGAAATTCAGAAAGAAAAAACAAGAAGATGAGCTACCAGAAGTAATAGAAGTAGATGAAATAAAGCTTAGTGATGAAGAAATTGAAGATTTAAAATGCAAAGCTAAAGCTATGGATGAAGAAAAAATTCAAAACTTTAGTAAGCATTATTCAGAAGATGGACTTTGGAAGAAGATAAAGAAATACTCTAAAAAAGTCGGTTCATCTTCAGTATATGCCATACTACTTCTTTATTTTGTCTTACAAAAGGAAGAGGTACCTATGAAAAATAAATTGATTATATATGGAGCATTAGGCTACTTTATTTTACCTACTGACTTAATTCCAGATATAGCACCGGGAGTAGGGTATACTGATGACATAGGAGTACTACTTGCAGCTTTATGGCAAGTATCAATATATATTGATACTGATGTTAAAAATCAAGCCAAAGAAAAACTCAAAGATTGGTTTGGCGATGATATAGATACCTCAGATGTAGATGATAAATTAGTTTAGGCAATATAGTAGGAACGTCAATCCAAAAGGATTCCACAAACGGGCGCATTTCTTTAATAAGAAATGTGTCTTTTTCAGTTTAAGGGCCATATTGTTGAATATCAGCAGTAAATAACTTCCCCCTCCAATCTACGTAACAATAAGATAAAAAATAATTTAATCCTCACTATATGAATTTACTAAAAAGCTTTTAAATTTATACATCTTTCTGAGCTTAATAGTTACTACGTTTCTACAAATGGAGCGAAATGATCTTCAAGTATGAAACTCTTTAGATATTAATCAGATTTAATTAGGTAGGAGGTACTTAATAAAAAGTAACTTGAAACTGAAATTATCCTAGTAGAATATATAAGTTCAATAAAGCTAAAATACACTAAAGCCCACTTAAATTATTAAGTGGGCTTTTAAAGCTTATAAAGCGATTTGAAATATATTATATAGCGTTTGCGATTAACAATAAATCATTACAAACTCCCAGTAATTGAAAAACTTCTAGCTAAAGTACTTGGTCCTCCTAAATAACCAAGACCTTCGTTAGGATGAGCAAAAATCTGGCGATTACTTACCCCATTATTTAATGTTAGATAAAGCTCATGTGATGGAGCTCTGTCATGCTTACCTTCAAAGCTATAAGTACCATTACTATTAGTAACAACTCTCATGAGAATATCTATCTCATGTCCGGATATTGGTATATAGGGATTTCCGACTTTATGATAATAAGTATAGTCAGCTTTTGTATAAGTATGTGTATTTTTTACTCCATACATTAATTCATCTGATGCTGTTTTTGAAGAAATAAGTTTTTTGTTATCGTCATACGCAGTTGTCTTACCTACATTCTTACTAAAATCATGCGTTGAATCATAAGAGAAAACTGTTTTGCCCCACATTTTTGTTCGGTATTTTTCCGAATCAAAACTGAAAGTCCTATTATCTCCTCCGAAGAATGCAATTCCATTTAACGGAATAGGATCTTCAATATAATCCATTGGAAGGAATGTTTTATAAACCCATGAGAAACTTGTAGTAGGTGTTGCTAGCGGTTGAATTGGCAATGAAGGAGGAGTTGTATCTACAATTCTAATTATGCTAACTGGTCTGCTTTGACTCATTTGTTCAATTTCTTTATCACTAAGATCAAGAAGCTCATTGTCTGATAGAAAATTCTTTGTTTCTACCTTTTCACTATCGGAAAGAGGAATTGAGAATTCAATTTCATATGTGTATGTAGAATTCTTAACTATGTTTACGTCTGTATAATTACTATCACTTATAGTAGCTATTAATTCTTGATTCCTGAAAACACGGTATTCTTCAACTCCAGGGATATCATTCCAGTCTAGATTAACCCCTTCACTTGATGCAATGCTGGTAATAGAAGTATCAATTTCGGTTGAGGATGCTAGAGTTCTCATATTTAGTTTATTTGTATTTTTAAGAGTAGTTGTAATAATATGTTGGCTGTTGGTGATGTTGCCGTCATTATAAGCAACTATATAAAAACTAACTAAACTATTCGACTCTAAATCAACTAATTTATAACTATTCTGGTCTCCGTTATAAATAATATCACCTTTATTATCGATAATTTTAAATAAATCCCCTTTAAAATTCCATTGTACGTCTATAGAGTTGAAATCTGGTGTTACACTAACTGATGGAATGGTTTTATCGGACGCACTTGCTTCCATTATATCTGAAAAGCTAAAAAACATTACAAAAGTTAGTAACAAAGTAAGAGTTAATGGTAATTTCATGCAATTTTTCCTTTTAATAAATTTTTAAACTCAAATATATACTATCATATATAAAATAGAAAAACTTGATTTTTTAATAATTAAATTTTATGATATAATAAATTTATTGGAAAAATATCATAAAATTACTTAAATATTATTAAGTAGAATTGGAGTAAATATGAAAAACAAAACACTGCAGTCATCATTTCATAGACCTTATATTAAATTCCTTTCTGCAATTTTCACAGCTATCACAATACCAATATTTTTGGGAGTATTTAAATACTTTTCAGCAGGTGAAGGAAGAACCAATGAATTTTATTCTAATTTTGGTTATGAATTTACAATAACGTTGATTATTAATCTAACATTTCTTTTCATCATCATTTTTCCTTTGTCTATACTGATTGATGGATTAATTATAATGAAGGTTAAAAATAAAAAAACGTTTATATTTCCATCATATGTTATTTCTTATGTTCTCATAGGAATAATAAGCGGATCAATATACTCGTATTTTATTTCAAGCTTTAATCCTATTAGTTCGATATTATATGGCCTTGAATTAACATTTTTATTTGTTATATATCAATTTACTTTTAATTGGATAATCAACAAAATTAAAATAATTTTATCTAAAAACGCCCAGAGTTAAATCTGAGCGTTTTTTTAGATTAATGTTGAGAATTTATGTTAATACCCTTGTTAAAAAGGTGAGAAAGATTGAGGTATCTTATAAGTGATTTAGTTCTTCTAATAATACCTTTTCCATTCATGATTCCAATCACCTTATTTTCTTCGTCAGTTATTTCACCAGTAAAAGCACAAGCTGATTGATTTTAAAACATGCGAAATATAACTCGTTCATCCTTGACAAAAAATTTGGGGCATTTTCTACAATCCCTAGTTTTTACGAAGTTCCATTGGATGACTAATACTGCCAAGTTAATTTACCTTTCTTATAAGTCTTGTAAGGGGGCTACAACTTCGTATTCTATTTGTGGGTTGGTATTTAATCATAAAAGAAATATAAAAAACTGGAACAATCATGAAGGAACTGAAAAAATTATTTGGATAGACAATAATACAGTGGTAATAAACGGTCATACGTTAGATGTGTCAAATGATAAATTTAATTTTAGAAAACAATGATACTCGCCCTTTTCTTCAACAATCGGGCGCTTTCCTGGAAACAAGGAAAGTGCCTTTTTGATTAACTTGAGTTCGGAACTATAAATGTTTTTTTAGTTTGTTGAATATCCTTGTATGGAAAAATCTTTCATTGAACATAATAGAATCTAGAATTAATAGATTTATAGGTGGGAGAGTGAAAGACACATGTTATTATCCGAAGCATGGAAAAGGTATCAACAGGATAAAAAAATCGAGGGATATTCATCGCTTACATTAAAAACATATTGTTTTCAATACAATCTATTATTGCGATTTTTTGGTGATATTGATATGAACGAATTTAATACAGATAGATTAAAAGAATATTTAATACGATCAGGAGACCACTTAAAGCCATCTAGTTTAGGACATAGGGTTCGTTGTGTTAAATTACTCTTTAGATGGTCACATGAAGAAGGTTATATCCTAAAAAATCCTGCAGCTAAATTAAAAGAACCAAAATTAGGTAAAAGGATTCCTAAATTTCTCTCAGAATTAGAGATAGAACATCTAAGGGAAGCTTGTCAAACAACGATGGAGAAAGCACTATTTGAGTTTATGTATTCACCCGGATGCCGAATTGGTGAAGTTGTAAAATTAAATCGAGAAGATATCGATTTTCAATCGAATTCAGTAATTGTACAAGGGAAAGGTGATAAAGAAAGGGAAGTGTACTTTAATACCCGCTGTTCTATTTGGTTAAAAAGGTATTTAGATGAACGAGAGGATAAGGAACCTTGTTTGTTTATTACGGACAGAAGGCCGAAAAGACGAATGAGCATTGATAATTTAAGATATATTATCAAGCGCATATCAAATCGTGCTAGTATAAAAAAGAGTATACATCCGCATCAATTACGACACAGCTATGCAACGCATATGATTAATAACGGTGCACCAATTGATGTCATTCAAAGTTTACTGGGTCATGAAAAGAGTGAGACTACAAAGATATACGCTCAACTAAGCGGAAAGCTAAGATAGGATTCATACAGTAAATACTTTTAAAGAACTTTCATTCAATTAAGACACTCATGTAGAAATGGGTGTTTTTTTTATTATAGGGCCAGATTGTTGAATAACAACTTTTTATGAAAGATTACCAAACGACGCTTTGGAGACTATGTACATCAACTAGTAAAGGAATCAGTTAAAGGTTTCATATTTTTTGTCTTTCTATATAATAGAAAATACAATTCGTTTCTTAGTCCAATAAGGAGAGGGTGTTTAAATGTTGGAGAGTGAAAGATTAATTTTAGTAACACATAGGCAATTAACGCTGAAAAAAGTTGGCTAAATACCGCATTTTTAGTCGTTCCAAATAGCACTGGCACATTTAAATTTTGTTTAATCCAGCGAAAGAATGACTCAATCGCCCAGCGTTCCTTGTACATGTCGGCGATTTCTTCGGCCGTTACATCACGAAGATTTGTGACAACGCGTACAATCGCACCTTCGTAATCGATGAACTTGACAACACGGTGGCGTTCCGTTGTTTGCTTTTGAGCAGTACCGAGTGTACAAGTGAAATCACCAACGATATTTGACCCTTCAACGGCTGCTCTTTTTAACGATTTTTTGCGATTTAATTGAATATTATCCTTTAAACGAATGACGAAATCTTGTTTTGTTGTCGCATAACGATCGACTTTATCAATGGAAAAATAAGCACGGTCCGCTACTAAAATAAATCGCTTATCTTCCAGCTCGACACCAATAGGACCATCGTTTCAACGATTTGAAGGGGTATTCCTGTTTGATTGGTGAAGCTGATATGTAGTTTAATACCTGAACGTTCACCGTGATACAGCGCCCAAGGTAAACGATTTTTCCCGACAGTAATCGTTGTTGAATCAATCGCCAGTAGCTCTTTTTTTAGTTTAAGTGAGCGTCTCGCAGCTCGGTTTAATCGGCTGACAATCAGCTCAAAAATACGTTTGACGATGAGATAATTTAGTTCGCCTAAACGTTTTGAAAATGTGGAATAATCCACTGATTTCAAGCCTTGCCCTGGTGCAACATCCGCAGCGTAACGTAAACTTTTCCATTCAAATGTAGCAGCGCCAACCAAGTAGTTTAAAAGCGTTGGTACATCACATTTACGAGCCGTATCTTCAAACTGAAGATCAGCTAGAATCCCATTGATTTCTTCTTGTGAAATAAAGTTTTGAAGTAGTGTGAAAATCGTGGTATTCTTAGCCATGAGAGATTCCTCCTCGTAAAAGTTTGTGTGGTAACTTACATTTTACATGGAATCTCTCTTTTTTATTAGATTTTAATGGTAAAAACTAGTTAATCAACAGACGTGTTTTACTTTGAAACTTTTCTTGTAGGGCTTCTTTCTTTCCAAGTAAGCTTGAACCTGACTTTCGCCTTTTGCTACATCCAGACCGATGACTGGATTCATTATAATTCCTCCTTCAAAATGATAATTGCCGGTAACCCCTAAATCCTCTTTGTAGTGTCATAGCTTCGCTTGTTATACGAGATCATTGTCCCAACCAGCCTCAAACATGTTTCTACAAGTAGGGGGCGAACAGTTTTGCGGACGGGGTCTTAGCCCCACGGGCGCGAACGTTCTACCCCGGCTACCGTTATCATATACGATCGGGCGCGATTGTGGAGCAACACAGGTAGAAAATAATCAAACTTTTTTATAAAAAACTAACTTAATACTGCTAAAGAAGAATCCCTTTTGATCAATCTTTTTTCAAAAGGGATTCTTCTTATTTAACATAAAATAAGGGTTTGCGAGGTATTATTGCTCAAACTTTATTACAAAGCAACAGATTTTGTAGCTTTGCAATAAAGTTTGATTATTTATAATAAAGATAAAGCAGCCGAATATATTTATAAGGTTCAACCTCGAAAATCTGATGAAATGATTGTTGTTTTTATTGATGTGATAAATCGCCCATTGCATACTTCTAGAATGAATCCTTCGATTTCAGAAGATGTCAGAAATGTTTTGAAAGATGGTATCGAATCCCGTCTTTACAAGTTTTAAATCTGATTTGAGGCTTTACTTGCTGTGTTTGTAACATACTTTCACTTATACACCAGCAACGATTAAGCCAAATTTTGATGTTACCTTTCTATTAGCCAAGTTAGATCTTTATAGTAATAATAATTAATTTTGCTTTTTCATTTTCATTTTTGAATAATAATCTACATCTCTAACTCATCATTAAAACAAGTATATTCGGTAAAATCCCAGTAAGCCCATATTTTGTACACCCTCATTTAATATAAAGGCGTGGTTTTAGAAATCATTTGGTTGAATTCCTCTTCATGATTTTACAATCCTATTCATCAATTTTTTATCCGATACCTCTTAATGTTTTAATATAGGGTATATTTAACTTTTTTCTTATATTTTTTATATGGGCATCAATCTTCCGTGTTTCTCCTGAATATTCATAATCCCAAACCCTTTGTATAATGGTATTTCTAGTAAGAACCTTTTTCTCGTTACGAAGTAGTAGCTGTAAAATTTTAAATTCTTGTGTGGTTAACTGTATTTCCTCTTTATTTACATAAACTTTAATTCTTTTACAATCAACTTGAAGTTGATCAAAATACAAATAATTTTCGAAATTTGTATTATTGCTTCTTCTAAGTATTGCTTGTACTCGTCTAATCAACATATGAAATGGAAATGGCTTGTTATATAATCGTTAATCCCAAGATCAAAGTCTTTTGTTTTACCTAGTTCTACTTCTAAAGCAGTTAGTATATAATGGGTATATTAAATTGACTGCGAAACATTTTGACCACATCAAACCTTTTGGGCATTTTTATATCGAGGAGAATCAAATCATAGTATTGGGATTTTAGTCTCTTTATTCCCTCGTCTGCATCAGATACTATTTCTACATAATATTTTTGTGTCATCAAAAACTGCTTAATTAATTCTTGAATTTTTAAATCGTCTACTACTACAAAAATTTTATAGTTCATTTGATATCCGCCTAGTTTGACATTATAACCACGCTATCTGTAGTTTATGTGGAGAAACCTAGATTTTCTACAAAATTACTCATTTAAAATAGGTGGTAGTGGTTTTAAGAATGATTCAATGTCCCGGATCAATTGAAAAAGGTACTTTTGCAATAGAGAGACAAAAGTACCAAAACGCTATATTTAGGGTTTTAAAACCACTTTAATACAGTCTTCCTGTTTTGTATCGAATATTTCATAACCATGTTTTGCTTTTTCAAGAGGGAGGACGTGTGTAATGATATCACCTGCGTTCACTTTACCATCTGCGATTAAGTTATAGACATGAGGCATGATATGAACAACTGGAGCTTGTCCAGTACGAATCGCTACATTGCGTTGGAATATATCTCCAAGTGGGAAGGCGTTGTATCGACCGCCGTATACACCGGTAATTTGGATTGTTCCTCCTTTACGTACAGCTTGACTGGCTGTGACAAGGGCTCCCATAGCACCACCTTGAAGTTTTACCCCACTTGCAAGAAATTCTAGAGGCGTCATTTTTCCGCTCATCCCTACACAATCAATGACAACGTCTGCACCACCCTTGGTAATCTCTTTCAGGTATTCACCACAATTTTCATGGTCTTCAAAATTAACGATTTCCACGTTATTTGTCTTCTTTGCATGTTTAAGACGATACCCGATGTAGTCAACTGCGATTACTCTTTCTGCTCCTTTTAACCAAGCAAATTTTTGTGCTAGCAGTCCAACAGGTCCGCAACCAAGAATAATAACAGTATCTCCTTTCTTTACACCAGCATTATCTACACTCCAAAAAGCAGTAGATGCGGCATCGGCAAGGAGAACAAGACTTTCATCAGGAACTTCTGATTTCTCTGGAATTTTGAAAGGAATAAAATTGCCATAGGGCACTCGCATAAACTCTGCCTGTCCTCCCGGAAAACCGCCCGTTGTGTCTGAATAACCAAAGTAGGCACCCATTTCGCCATTATCGTTTGCATTATCACATTGACTTTCCAGATCATGATTGCAGTACCAGCATTCCCCGCATGCAATATTAAAAGGAATGACAATCCTGTCACCCTTTTTAACCTTCGTCACATCTTTTCCAACTTCTTCTACAATACCCATTGGTTCGTGACCAATGACATAATCTTGTCCAAGATTAGGAATCATACCATGAATCAAATGCAAGTCTGACCCGCAAATGGCAGTAGTGGTTAAACGAACAATAATATCATCGGCTTTTTTTATTTTAGGGTCTTGTACTTCTTTAACCTCAACATTTTTTACACCTTGAAAAGTGACAGCTTTCATTTAAAAAATCCCTCATTTTCGTTTATTTTTTCGGTGGGGTAGGGAACATTCCTTTTCGATTCATATCTTTAGGGAATAAATCCAACTGGGCAATACTAATCGCATTTTCTGCTGATTTAATATCCAGTTCCTTTTGTCCTGCAAGATCATAAGGTTTTAGCCATTCTTTTTTTACCATTAGTTCAGAAATTTCGAAATATAAATCGACCATGACATCCAGCTGAGTTCTCAAGATTTTCTGAAGAGCAGGAGAAGCTGTTTCTGTTAAGGCAATTGAAAGATTCCGAATACCCGTTTTGGTTGTAAGTAAAAACTCAAGAGCAATCCCCGAATCAGTTAGTTCGGGCATTCCAACTGAATTTATAGGATCTAAATAGTCTTGCATACAATTGTCCTCCTAATATTCCAATTCCGATTTTGAGTAGAGCTTAACCATAGCAGTGAGTGCCGGGGTAGATAATTTTACATTTTTGTCCAATAACGCTCTTAAATCATCATCAAAGACCACACCTTGACTCAGCTTCGATTTAAGTAAACTAGTTGTCATAAAGTTAATGACTTCATGAAATTCCATGGTTTCATGAAGTGCTAATTTTTTCTCAAACACGTAATTCGCACCTCCATAATTTTCTTTAAAAAGTCTTCCCTGTAGCAAGTCTATTTATACAAAACGTCTTAGATTGGGTTAAATTGTCTTTCTAAAACTATATTGATTGCTAGAAAATAAATGGCGGTTTGGTTGAAATAACTGTATGAAAAGCAAATAGAACTTTGATTTAAAATTGAATTTCCTCCATTATTTTCATTCTACACATCTTCATAAATGGGCAATTTAATGGAAGAAGGGAGCAACACTTTTCTAGAAGATTAATGTGAATTGGATATAAAAAAGGACACTCAATGTCTATAGCTGTGAGGTCCTTATTTTTTAGGTCATTTCATTGGTTTTTTCAATATCTTCTACTTTGATAAACTTCAAGACAACAAACAGGAGAATGAAGCCCAATACACCTGCCGTAATATAACTGGCATTGAGATAGTTTTTCATGACAAGTGACATAATAGGAGGGCCGGCTGCAACGCCTATAAATCGTGCTGAGCTGTAAAAAGAGGATACTGTTCCTCTTAACTCTTTTCTAATATTGTCAGTAATAATTGTGTCAAGTGCAGGCAATAATGCACCGATAGCAATTCCCACTATACTCGTTACGACTAATAAAAGAATGAGTTTTTTGCTTATAATCCCAACGAAGACAATACTGACAGACATTGCAATCAAGGAGGCAATGATTATTTTTTTTATCCTTCCCAGGTTTCCTTTAATTTTCCGACCGGAAATAAATGAAGCTATACAAAGTAATAAAAGCGGGATGGCCAAGACAAATCCTTTTTTAATACCTTTTATATCATGAACTTTTTCGAGGTTTTCTGACAAGAAAAATAGCATACTAAATAATATGAGCATCACAAGGATCCCGTTAAGGAATATGGTATACAACCACTTTCCTTCCTCCTTGAAAACTTTTTTTGTATTACGCAAAAACTCTTTGAGCTTCAATGGTTCATCATCATCTTTAGGGGCTTTAACGAAGAAAAAAATGAGCATAATCGAAATCAGACTAAGCGCTGAAATGGAAAAGAAGGGCAGAAACCATAAAAAAGCAGCTAATAATGAACCTAATATGGGACTTAATACTTTTCCAAACGTGTTAGACGTTTCAATTATTCCTAATGTAGAACTTATTTTTTCGTCATCATCCTGATAAAGATCACCTACAAGAGGCAATACGATCGGCATGGCACCAGCGGCCCCTATCCCCTGGATAATTCTTCCGGAAATAATGATTGCGTACGGATCATTCATTTTCCATGAAGCAAATCCAGCAATCAGACCACCGATTAAAGCTAAAATTAAGCTCGGTAATATTACTATTTTTCTGCCTAAGCGGTCCGATAAATAGCCAGCTACTGGGATAAGAAAAATGGCTGCGACTGAATAACTTGTTATGATCATGCTAGATTGAAATGATGTGATTCCGACCTTATCTTTCAGTATTGGGAGCACGGGAATAAGCATCGAATTTCCCAGTGTCATGATGAGTGGAATAGAAGTCAAACTTACAATACACCAGACACTTACATTTAGCCTCTCTTTGTCCATTACCACACCTCAACTAATATTCTTTTAAAGGTATGGTTTCCTTTCATGTACATTTTATTCGCTGTTGTTGAGTTTATTGGAATAACACTTGGTAAGCCTGTTTGCCAAAATAGATTCCGAAACCAATCATTAATATGGCCGAGATAAAAGAGACTGTTTTCAAAAGCATAGTAGATAATAATTTTCGAGCGACACTGGATAAAAAGGCGTAAATAAAATCCACTAAAATAATGCCAATCAAAATGGCGATACTTACTAAAATGATTTCATATCCTGTAGAAATACCAGCTGTTTTTGCAAGTATGGAGCCGTATATTCCCAGCCAGAAAAGGATTGTTAGCGGATTCAAAAAAGACATGAAAAATCCAGTCATGAGGGATTGTCTCAGTCGTGTTCTTTTACTGGTTTTCGAATCCATTTCAATTTTATGTAGCGAAAGTAAATTTTCTATACCGGTGTACAAAAGAACAAAGCAGCCGAAAGACCAAAGTATTGTTTTCAACCAGCTGGAATTGATAAATTGGCCAATTCCAAAATATACGATAAACATATAAATAATGTCGGTCGCTATGGCACCCAGACTAAAAAACCATGCATGAAAAAAGCCATTTTTTAAACCTGTATTTAATAGGACAGTCTTAACAGGTCCAATTGTTGCAGCCATTGATATACCTAAAAAGATAAAGGTAAATATAGAATTCATAAAATAGCCTCCAATAATCAAATGTACTTGCATTTTATTCGAAGGCTATAACATTTAGGACAATTTAAAAGTGCAATTCTAATAGGATTGTAGGAATTGTATTTTCTGTTTTAGAGGTGTTTTCAGTGTCTGCATTTTTCATGTTTAATTAGAATAAATACTACTTGTATAAATATATAGTTGCAATTTTAACTAAGTATTAGTCCTGGAAAAAATGATAAGTAGGGGAATGATAAACGAAATTTAAAAATAGAAACATATGGATAGATAATATCATTTATACGTACGCTAGCTGATTATATTATTTAGGAGGATGAGGAAATTTTCAATCATTTATCTGCCTATAATGGCATATTAGACTAGCTTAGCTCCAATGTAACATGTAAATATTGTTATCAACCTTAGCTACTGGCTGCCGTGCTCCCTGAATCGTTTCAATCATCCAACGATAATTCTCAATCCACTGTAACAATTTCTCTTTCGAAACTGTTGTTAGCCCTTTTAACATAGGTTTGCCCTCCTAAGTTGTAGTATAATGCTAATGACTAAGCCATAATTCAAAGGGCATAAATCAATTCGAGCTGTAGCGTCTGCAAACGCTGCGGCTTTTTAGTTTAATTTAGATATTTACCTTGTTTTGGTAGTGCAATTTGTTCAAAGTTATCAACAAGTTTTCTAAGATTCCTTATCAATTCTTCGCCTTTCATTGGTAATCCATGACCAGTGATAGCAATAGAAGGTTTTAATGCTTCTAATTTTTCGACAGAGTCCTGAGCAGCATCCCAATTCGTTGTTAGATATCTAGGTGGACCACTGATTTCTTTTGTTTGTGTAACTACTTTATAAAGAGATTCTTGTTTGACAGTAACAAATGCATCTCCCGCAATAAGTACTCGATCCTTTTTACGGAATAATGAAATATGTCCTGGCGAGTGCCCAGGAGTGTGGATCCATCGAAAACCTGGCATAAATGGGATACTTCCATCTGACGGAATTGCTTTGATGTTCGCTCCTAGATTAATTGCTTTGTTTGGAAAAATAGGCGACATTTTCGCAACAAGACCATCACTTACAGATGGATCAGGTTCTGGATAGTTTAGTTGTCCAGTTAAATAGGGCATTTCCAAAGTATGCGCATAGACGGAGACATTCCAACGTTCAACTAATTCAATAATTCCTCCTACATGATCAAAATGACCATGAGTTAGAATTATCGCTTTTGGCCGAGCATTCGGTCCAAAACGTTCTTCAACAACTGAAATTATTTTCTCAGCACATTTTGGCATCCCTGCATCAATTAACACAAATTCTTTAGTATCTGGGTCGCCATAAAGAACAATATTTACAATTTGAATAGTATATTGATATAAATCAGGTACAACTTCTATACCTATACCACTTCCAATAGAAGTTGCAGGGATAAATATATAGTCTTCACCATAATTCAATTCCTTGCTCATATTATCTCCTCTACTTTCTATAATTAAATCGTTGTTGTGCTTTATGCATATCATTACTGATATGTGTTTATTTATGGGAGACCTACAACCATTAGATTATGGCATAATTATTACTTCTTTTCTTTTTGTTGTTCTTTCTTTTGCTCTTTTTCTTCTTTTATTTCTTCAAATTTTTAGGGGTAAACTCAATAGCAATCTCTTCTTGCGCGAACTCATTCTTTTTCTCTTTTTTCAAAATACTCACCTCCAATAAGCTTTAAAGTATCCTTATTGGAATGAACTATACCTTTAAACCCTCACTAATATAAATTAGATGTATAAAAACTTAATAAAAAGCCAAAATAAATATTCGTAGGGATCAACTACTTAGGAGTTGCAGAGATTTCACTCGCTGTGGCTTTTTTATTAAATGCCTACCTTGGTCAGTTTTGGATACATATTATAATCCTAGGAATTGTTACTCCTAACATTCACTTAATTACTTGATCACTTTCTGAAAAAGAAGGTGGTCCTTTTAATTTTTATTATAACCTCAACCTTATATACTTTTATAAAAAGTGAATGATAATTATTATTTCACCCATACTAACCATGCTTTAGCCATAAAAAAGAAAAGGATGTGTTAGTATGGGTATTCTTGGTGGAAATCCAAAAGATGAACCGTTACATTACGGTGAAGTATTTGCTGTTTGGTCAAGCTTAATTGCTGACTATGGTATGATTTCAGGCTATCAAACATTTTATAATCACGCTGGTGATGAAGATCTAAAAAAAATTATTGAAGATATCATCGAACTTTGTAGGGACGAAGTAAAACAATTAGAAAAAATCCTTAAAACAAATGGAATCGCTTTACCCCCTGCGTCGCCTGAACGACCTGTAGCTAGAATGGAGGATATTCCTGCTGGAGCTAAATTTAATGATCCTGAGATAAGTGCTGCTCTTTCTGCGGACCTAGCTGCAGGATTAGTAGGGTGTAGCCAAGCAATGGGGACATCTATTCGGGAAGATATCGCGTTAATGTATGGTCAATTCCATGCCTCAAAAGCTCTAATCGGGGGTAAATTATTGCGACTTAACAAAAACAAAGGATGGTTAGTTCCACCACCATTACATGTTAATTATCCTGAAAAATAAAGCAAATTTCCCCGAATCGAGGAATGTAAATGTATTATTATAAAGAAGAATTAATTAACATCATTAAACCTGACAAACCGGATCCACAAGCAGCACGTGTCATGCAAGAAATACTAGGTGGCCATTATGGTGAAATGAGAACCATGATGCAATATTTTTTCCAAAGTTCTAATTTCAGGGGCAAAGAAACACAATATCGTGATTTACTTCGTGGCGTTTTCTTAGAAGAGATTGCTCACGTAGAGCTCGTACAAAACACAATTAACCAATTACTAAATGATTCTGGTGAATCTTCTGCACCAGGAAATAACGGTATGGACCAAGCTCCTTTAGACGAGGCCGTTAGACATGCAAACCCACACCATTATATTGTGGGAGCACAATCATCTTTACCTGTCGACGCTGCAGGTAACCCTTGGAATGGCTCTTGGGTGTATGCACACGGAAACCTCATCGCAGATTTATTAGATAACTTAGTTCTTGAGTCAACTGGTGTACTTCAAAAAACACGTATATATGAAATGAGTTCTAATCAGACATTTAGGGAAACACTTGCTTTTCTAATAGTTCGTGACAATGCTCATCAAAACGCTTTTGCCAAAGCATTGGAAACTTTAGGAGTAGATTGGGGAAAACTATTCCCTGTTCCGAACTACGATATCAATAAATATCCTGAATGTAGGAAGTTCGTTGAAATGGGCTATCATAATGCTCAGTTTAACTTTAGATTAGATCCAACTCGTATCGGTGAAATCTTCCAAGGACAAACTCCTAGTAGAAATGGTAGAGAACTAAATGTGACACCACCGCCTGAAGGATTCTCTGTACCAGTTATGCCAGAGATGCCAAATGAACACAGCCCTGGCCTTAAAGATATGAATAATTAATTAACATATTTTAAGCTGTAGCGTGCGACGACGTTGCAGCTTTTTTCAATGTATAAATTATAAATTCTACACAAAAGGATAGTTATTATGCTTTGGTTTTTATAACCAGAGTCAGTCATCCGAGAATACCTTTATTTATTCAAAGGAAGAAAAATATGAATAGTTTTTATAAACAAAAAAACTTTGAGTGACTTAAAAAGCCCAAAAAATTAAAAAGAGACCACCTCGAAAAAGTGGTCTAACATATTGTTAGAAAATTTTCTTTTGATTTCTGTCATCTTTTAAAATTTCTACGGCTTCTCTAAAACGCTGAGAATGGACAACTTCTCGCTCACGTAAAAACTTTAAGCTATCATTTAAATCCGTATCATCAGATAAATCGATAATCCATTGATAAGTGGCACGCGCCTTTTCTTCTGCAGCAATATCTTCATACAAATCAGCTATCGGATCTCCTTTAGCCTGTATATAGGTTGCTGTAAATGGTACCCCTGAGGCATTTTCATAAAATAATGCTTTATCATGATTTACATAATGGTCTCCAAGACCAGCTTCTTTTAACATTTCTGGAGTAGCGTCTTTAGTTAGTTTATAAATCATTGTAGCAATCATTTCTAAATGTGAAAATTCCTCTGTTGCTATATCAGTTAATAACCCTACTACTTTGTCAGGAATGGTATAGCGCTGATTCATGTATCTAAGAGCTGCAGCTAATTCCCCATCTGCACCACCATATTGCTCAGTTAAATACTTTGCGAGCATTGGATTACATGTACTAACCTTAACTGGATATTGGAGTTTCTTTTCATAATACCACAAAAATTATTCCTCCTAGACTCATATTTTAGACTTGCCATGGCCAAGGTGTATCAACCCAATTGAAAGGATAGTCCGAATAACTTCTTCCAAAATTCATTAGTGGACCAAATTTTTGCTCAAAATTGACTTTAAGTTTCATACTTTTTTCAGTGTTTTCATTAAATTGCTGAATTGCATCATAATCATTGGGATGAGTATCCAAGTACAGGTTTAATTCAACAATGACAAAATCGATGGCTTGTATTTCTTCAAGTAGAGTATAAAATTCAGGTGGCATCTTTTTACTCACTTTTCATCCCTCCTTTTGGTGGTGGGTAGGGACTAAACAATTGAGGCCATAAAGTTCCAGCTCGAAGTACTTCTTGAGGGGTTGGGAATTGAGGTAATCCAGGTGGTTGAAAGCCCATATATAATTGCGGGGGTGTAGCATAAACTTTAATTTTTATAGGTGGGCATGGATCAAATGGACCGATGTAAGGTTTCCAATACTTATATTGCGAAGACATGAAATCCTCCCTTCTGTAATTAAATTGCATCCGTGCAATATATGAGAAAGAAATAATTATTATTCTGATACTTAAAAAAGTAATAAAAATTTAAAATAGACCACTCAGAAATAAAATGGTCTAATGCATATACTCAGAAATTTTTTAAAGGATTATATACAAATAAAATTTGATTTTAAAAGATTTCACCAATAGAATTTGCTTTAGATAAACGTATTCCAGCTTCTCGAAAGAGGTAAAAAAATGAGCATTATACGAAATTCAACCGAAGACAAGACGGGTGGGGTAGTACAATTTAGATGCAGAAATCATACTAATAGGAGATAAGGTAACTGGTTACGTTGATGGACAGTTAATGCAACCAAAAGTTAATACTCATTACTAAATAAATTAAAAATTTTGCTTAACACGCTGCCAAGTATTAGTAATATTATATTAGCCCCAACTGTGTGCATTATTTTGTGTTAATATGCATTGTAAAGAAAAATGAAAAACCCCAAAAGACTGTATACAACAGGCTTTTGAGGGCTTAATGAGTGCATATTGCAAAATATAAAAATTAGTCCGTGAAACATAAAGATGATAAATAACCTAACATTAATAAAAGACCAATACCCATTACGATGCTCATGCTTTGTACCTCCTTTAAAAAACCGACACATTATTCATAAATATTGTACAATGAATTATAGAAATATGAAACCTTTTAATGGCGAGAACGTATATAATAATAGGAGAATTACCAATTTGTACATAAAGAGTAGGTGACAATAAATGAAAACGTGGGTTAAGAAAAGTATAGTCATCATGGTTGCGTTTTTAACATTTGGCTTAATAACGCCTACACATGAGATTTGGGAAGCATTTGATCAAAATCCCTCGAACCGTGCATCCATCGGCCCTGAGTCAGGGACAAGCACTGCTTTAGCTGCTGAACGTGATGATAGCAGTGACGAACAGATGCAAATTCAAGAGGAAGCGATCGATTATAATACCTTGCTCGTGGATGCAGCTAGAGAACAATCGTACATAAAATTTGGCACAAAAATTGGTCCTAAAATTAGTAATGAATTCGACAGCATCATCTTTCCAAAAATGGAAGAAGCCATTGCCATGACGGTGGCTAATCTTGATGATCAAACTGCCGCATCTTTAACCATCTCTGAAAGGCCAAGTGGTAATTATGGTGAGAAAATTTTCAATGTCTTCAACAATGAAACGGGCACAGATTTAATCCGTTTCCATGTACGTACAGAAAAAAGACCACAGGAAGGCTACTACTACAACTTCCACTACCACAGTGCTGAGGACGACTTCATGGCACATTACAACCTTGGCGATATCTATTGGGAAAAAAATACACCACCTAAGTGGTTGTCATAATAAGTACGAAGCACTCGTTTACATAACGAGTGTTTTTTTGTGCGAAAATGCCATACTGAAAAAAGCATGTACCCCGAAATTTCAAGATGATGGGGAATAATATAGCTATCACTGATTACTTGATTATTGAAGGTATTCAAGATGAACCTACTCAACAGAAAATAATTATAGTCCCAACCCAGAATGCCCTCTATTAGCATTTTAAAAGGCAAGGATAATGAAGAAATCAGTCGCTTGATGCAGGAATGTAGGATTGAATTTGTTTTTTCTTGCGCTTACCCGGGAAATTTTTTATTTTCTAAACTTACACTTAAACATCACGTTAAAGGGAGAGATAAAGGGAGCTGACAAATGAAAGTAAGACTCAAATTGGTTTTTAGATGTATGTCAACTGGGTTTAATGATGAAAAATAACCATCTTACCTGAATTAAAATCTAAAGCGAGAGTTTTATCTTGAGAGGGGTCATGAAAAAATTTGCTAAAAGTGCATGTTGATACCGTTATTTTAGGAAACAAAAAACCGGCAAGGATGCCGGCTGCGGATGTTGAAGGAAAGCTATTGTGGATTGTTTTCATTAGCAAATTTACCTGAAGCAAATTTTTTGTTTGCTTCAGCTTGTTGAATTTGTTGTCTGATTTGGTTAACATCAGTTTCATTCCCGAATTCAACGTTCATTGATTTCATTGCATTCATAGAACCAGAAGCCTGTTGCTTTTTCGCTTCAGCTTGTTGGATTTGTTGTCTGATTTCATTAACATCAGTCTCATTCCCGAATTCAACGTTCATTGAATTCATTGCGTTTGGGGTTGCATTAGGAATTTTCGAATTGAAATTTTGGTTGTTATTATTAGTCGCCATTAAAAATCACCTCCCGAAAAGTAGTGTGTACAGAAGGTGCTTTACTATCCATACATTTTAGAAAAAGCTAACCGATTTTGGGTGGGGCTACATAATGAGGACATCTAGCTTTCAATTTGCATAGTTTAAGAAATCTAGTTTTCCTAGTATAATTGTAGTATGTTCGTTATTGTGTTTTGAGATTGGAGAAATGTATGAAAGATCGTAAACAAATCGTTATCGAATCAACATTACAATTATTTACTGAAAAAGGGTATCAGCATACATCGGTTCAGGATATTTTAGATAAAGCAAATATTTCTAAAGGGACATTTTATAATTATTTTTCATCTAAAAATGAATGTCTGAAAGCCGTATTAGAGCAAAATCGCCAAGAACGAAATGTTTTAAAAGAGGAAATTTTAGTTGGCAAGAAAAAAGAGGATGTAGACGTTTTGATTGAACAATTAATCGCTACATTAAAAATTAAAGAAAAATATAACTTAATGCCTTTATTTCGAGAAATCTCCTTTTTGCATGATGAAGAGTTGCAAGAAATTCTTGCAGAACATCGCTTTCATGAAATCACCTGGTTAAAAAACAGATTCAATGATATTTATGGAGAAGAGGGAAAGCACTATTATTATGAGTGTGCAGTCGTCTTTTTTGGCACATTCCAATATTTATCTTTTTATTGGAATTTGGCTACCAATATGACGATTGATCTAAAAAAAGTGGTCACTCGGTCATTGAAATATGTAGAAAGTTTTCTGCCAGAAATGATTAAAAGTGGAGAAATTTTATTGGAACCAAAGGAAATGAATTTGTTAGAGAAGGATGTAGCCTATAAATCGATCACAAGCAAACAGATTCAAGAGAAATTAGAGAAATTTTATAAAAAAATCTCGACTATCGAACTTCCGCAAAAATCACTCGAACTATCCAGCCTGCTTTTGGATGAAATGAAAAGAGAAACGCCACGCATGAGTGTTTTAGAGATCATGCTCCAGCCATTTCGTAGTTCTTTCGCTGAAACAATTTATAAATATGAAGCAGAAGAAATCGCTAATCTTTTCTGGCTTTATATGAAGATGCAAAACAAGGCATAAATGAATGCATTACTAGACCAGCTATTTATCATAAAGTTGGTCTTTTTTCATTTGAATTCGGGAGGCTCAAATTACATATGCTGCATATGCTTACCCCATTTGGCTAACGATTCTAGTGAGGGCACTAGGTCTTTTCCTTCTTCTGTTAGTGAATATTCGACTCTAGGTGGAATCTCAGGATACTGCGTACGAGTAACGACTCCAAATTCCTCTAGCTCCTTTAACGATTGAGATAGCATCATATTGGTAATGCCATCCACGATACGTTTTAATTCATTGTACCGTAACGTGTCGTTTTTCCATAAAGCCCATATGATAGGGAGTCTCCATTTTCCGCCAATTATACTGAATGCATAATTTAATGGGCAATTTTTTTTATCTGTAATTCCCGCATCTACACGACTCATCGTAAAACCCCCTTTAATCAGTTTTTCCTGACTTAGTCAACAATTACTGCGTACTTGTTGCAACATAACAAATTCATTATATTGATAGGTAGTTCAATAATCAAGAATAGGGGAGATAAACATGACGATAACATACGAGGTAATACCTAATGAAAAAGCTGATATTTGTAGAGATTTATGTAATGAGCTGATGAGCTTTCAGAAATCACAAGCCCACATCAAGCCAGAACTGTTTGACACGATGAATTACGAAACACGGATGGTACCTTCGATAGAAAGTGCGATTGCTAATCATATTGTGGTTGCGAAAGATAATCAGAAGGTTGTTGGCTATGCCTACTCAACGATTTCTCCTAAAGAAGCCTATGCCAATGATTTTGCTACTTTTTTCAATATGTCTTCAGTGAGCCAAAACAATGTAGGCTGTTTATCTCAATTTTTCATTAAAGAAGAATACAGACAATATGGGGTTGGATCTACACTTTTTAATAGGTCAATTCAATGGCTGGAACAATTTGATGATGTAGAAGACTATTTTATTTTTGTATCCAACGGCAATGAAAATGCCCTAGAGTTCTATCAACGTAAAGGTTTTTCTATTAGTCATGATATATTGGAGGGCTTTATAACTGTTTTACGAAACGACAGGTAAGTGAACCATTTAATGACTAATTCAGGAAGTGTTATAATAATTTTACACGTAGACATGTTGTATCGATAGACACAGCAAGAGAGGTCGTGAAGAAAGTAAGAGTATTATGGTTGACCACACTGAAAATATTTTTAGAATTAATAAGAATTATTGTGCTTTTTTTCGTTATTGGATGCGTAATGTGGGGAGGCGTAAGGCTTATTTATACCTCTTTAGGAATAAATATTAATAGTTCTTACGCAGGATGGCTGGGAGGAATCGCGATATATTGTTTATTGTTTGTCCTCTACCGTAATAAACTGCAATTTTCGGGATTTTATGATGGTCCACATCGCCAAAAATTACCCTCTAAAAGCACCACCACTTTGGTTACTGTCTCAGCTTTTCTTTTAATTCTCCCGTTTCTCTTGAAGAGCTTTTCATTATAACGGACCGCTATATCAAGCACACAAAAAGATCAGCTACTCAAATGAGTTTGAGACCTGATCTTTTTTATTTAAAGGTGAAAGATTAGCCTTATCAAAATATGAAAACTTTTTATCATTGTTTCATCATGTGGGTACCTTTTGGCTTGCTGTTTTCCATTGCAGCATTTGGATTAGAAGTAGTCGCTGGAAATAAAATCCTACTAACATTATTTTTGCCCTTATCAGTGGCGTAATAGGAGCGTTTGCTTCTGAAAAAATATATGATTTTCTTTTATAGAAGCATATAAATTAAGTGTTATTAGTGCGATTATCATTTTTGGTATTGCAGGTTTACTTTATGCTTTTGTAGAAATTTCATTTAAGAGAAATATAAAATTTGTTTAAGCTATTTACTTGGAGTGAATTCTTATTTTTTAACAAAGAGGAGAGTCAATATGGAAGTAGTATATTTGGCAGGTGGATGTTTATGGGGTGTACAAGCTTTTATAAAAACGCTGCCCGGCGTTACGTTTACAGAAGCAGGAAGAGCTAATGGTACAAGTCATACGCTTGAGGGCGATTATGATGGGTATGCCGAATGTGTAAAAACAGGATTTGATCCGACAGTGGTAACCATCAGGGAATTAATGGGGTATTTATTTGAAATCATTGATCCTTACAGTTTGAATAAACAAGGTCAGGATGTGGGCGAGAAATACAGAACAGGCGTGTATAGTGAAAATCCTGAACATTTAGAGGAGGCGAAGGCATTCCTCAGTGAAAGACATGACTATGACCTGATAGTGGTTGAAGTATTACCTCTTACAAACTATGTAAGAAGCGCAGAAGAACATCAAGATAGACTAGCTAGATGTCCAAATGATTACTGTCATATTCCCAAAGAAATATTAAATAGGTATAAGTAAAAACTTCAAATACACATTTCTACTGCTTTTTATTGGAGACATAAAATCTTGAACGCATTAGGAAGTCTGGGATTTAATCAATTGCAAGGTATTGTAGAATCAGACGAGACCTTCTTTCGTGAATACTCTAAAAGGGCGTAGAGAAATCAATCACAGAAAAGCCAACAAACGTGGAGAGAAGACAAGAAAAGAGGTATTTCTAACCTTAAAATCGCTGTTGCTGTAGCACAAGATAGAAACGGAAAGGCAACATGATTGCTCGAAAAGCAGGAACAGGGCGTGTTAGAGCCGAAGAAATCGACACTGTGATAGGTGAGCATATACACCCGTCTGCTTTGTTATGCACAGATACAGCCACTAACTACAAAAAGTTTGCCAAACTCAAGGGACTCTTGCACGAAACGGTTAATGAACGCCAAAAACAGCGTGTGAAGAAAGGGATATTCCATATACAGCACGTAAATAACTTCCACCATCGCTTAAAGGGATGGATGGAATGTTTTCAAGGTGTGGGAACTGATTATTTAGACAACTACCTCTATTGGTTCCGTTGGCTTGAATTAGGGAAGGATTTAGCATTTGATAAACGTGTTGAACAAATGCTCATTTCAGCGTGTCAAAAATCCAATTACACAACGGTTGAAATGTTCCATAGTACATAAAGAAAGACCTCTGCTACAAAGAGGTCTATTTAAACATTATGGTTATCTGCTTTTTTAAAACTCATTACTAAAATAAATGCGATGACATACACTGCTGACATTAACAATGAGAAAGTCTCATAATTTATGTCAAATAGGTAGTTCACTCCAAATAATGGTGTCGTGAACATCAAATAAAACGGATATTGAATTGATGCTATCATATCCAAAATGGCGTAACCCATCATAGTGCCTTCAAATATTTTAATGACATAAACAACTAAGCCAGATATGAAACCAAATATTAAAAATACCTTTAAGCCTTTATTAGATTTACCACTATAAGACGCTTTTTTAATGAATATTAGCAAAGCGATAAGAAACAAAGCTGTAGCGAGTAGGTTAAAAATACTCATCGTTGAATCTGGATGTTTCAATGACGGGAATAAATTTGTTGAAAAAGCAATTAGATATGAACATATAAGGAAAATAAACAATTTTAATTTCATTTTATTACCCTCTTCGATATTGATTAAGAAATCTGACTATTAAGTTATATATCTATTTTAACAGAAAATCCCTTTATGGAAAATCTATCTCAAAAAAACAATTTTTGAGAAAACAGCCTAAGTAAAAAAAGATGATTAATGGATAGTTAATTGGTTTAATCATTTTCAACAATCGGCCGAGTTCGTTCAATAGAGATTAAACAGCTTTAAAGAGCCTTACTACAATAAAATGTAGCAGGGCTCTATTAATTTATATCAAAACTTCTCAAATCATTAGAGAAAAAGCAAGTTATACAGTAACTGAAATTACCACAAATTCAAGCCCTTCTCCACACCAATTAATTTTCGTTTATATACTATAAATACTATGATCAAACCTTTCTGAATGGGTGTTTCATGCAAGAAATAAAATCTATATGTGAAAGTTGAATAATAAAATCAAATTTATAACGCAATCCATTAATGAGGGGTCGCGTTTTTTATTGTGACTATTTTAATGAATGTTAAATTGAAGTGAATATATAAATAACAATAATAATATAATTAAAAACAATTAAAATTTATTGTTAAACGATAAATGTTGTGTTAAATTGATATTGTTATTAAATAAGTGAGGTGCTTCCTATGAATGGTAAACGAGTTTCAACAGCTTTCTTAAGGGTAGTTATTTTTCTGGCTGGGATTGCAATTCTTGCATTATGTCTATTTTTAGTACCTCCTATGGCTAATTTCGCATCAAGATTGTATCCAACTTTTTCCTTAATGAAATATCTTATTTTCATCGTGATGTATGGAGCGGCTGTGGCTTTTTACTTTGCACTCTATCAGGCTTTTAATCTTCTACGGTACATTGACAAGAACACAGCGTTCTCGGAATTATCTGAAAGGGCGTTAAAGAACATCAAGTACTGTGCGATTATTATCAGTGGTTTGTATGTATTAGGTATGCCGATGTTCCATTTTATCGCAAAAATGTTGACCCTCCTATTGGCATAATGGGACTCATCATCATTTTTGCTTCGTCGATTATCGCCGCTTTTGCTGCTGTCCTCCAACAGCTTCTACAAGAAGTGATGAATAAAAAGTCAGAAAATGATTTGACAGTCTGAGGTGGAGGATATGGAGATTTTTAGAAATGTTGATACTCGATGGTAAGAGGAATGGGTGAAGAATATCTCAACAATTAAGTCCTCAAAATATATTTTTCAACATCAATTTCCTTATTGAATGAAAGAAAAAGTCGATTTCATTGGAGAATCGGCTTTTTTATATCACGGAAAATTATAATAGTTTAAGAGCGTGTCACAACCTCATCGTTATGGAACAGTTCAGCAATCGGGTGCAATGGTAGAACAATACGATTAGAACTGGTTAAACTTTGTAATAAAAATTGTATCAATGTTTTTTCAAAACAGATTCTTTTCATTTACCGTAAAACAGGAGGTTACTGGTTGTTTATTGATAAATGATGACATAGATCTTCCGGAAACCTCACACATTAACCTCAAAAAGTTTGGAGGTTCCAAAATGAAAAATGCCTGTAAAGTGTATGTACTTTTATTTATCGTAGTTTTCTCATTTTCCGCATCTGTATATGCAGAAGAAAATAAGGAAGGAACGCTGGTATACCATGTGAAATATGATTATGATGCCATAAGTAAATTTTTGGGCATGACAATGGCGGAATATGATCAAGAATGGGCGAAAGGTCTGTCGATTGCAGAAATGGCGAAGAAAAAGGGGATTGACAGAAGAGATGTAGAAGGCTATTTTTATCAATTTCATTATGAAGAAATGCAAAAGTGGCGAAAAAAGGGTGTCATGACAGAAAAGCACTATTTTCATCTTGTCTACAGATTAGCGGATGAAATAGAGGAATTTATTGATCGTAATCCCAACTTACACAACGATTAGATTTTGGGGCAGCTTGCATCCTTTGTATAAAAACATTGCTTATCTCTCAAAATAAGAAAAATTCGATGATCGTGGGGTACTCAAATGGAAAATTTGATGGTGGAAATGAAGTCTAAATTTGCCGATCACGATGATTTTTTCATTGAAGAAGAGCTTATACATCAAACGGTTATCTATCTTATGGGATTTAAAACACTGATTGATTATCCAAAGTCTAACCAATACATTCGGCAAATGGCTAGTTCTGCTGCGTCCGTAGATGAGCTTTTGACAAATCTTAGCGATCGATTGGATGTGGGGAGTGAACAGATGGTCAATGCTGTGTTAGAGGGGAAGCTGATCATCGTCATACAAAAGGATCAACGAAACGCGATAGTCGATCCAGTTGCCCTTAATTTAACACGAAGTATTGATGAACCGAAAAATGAAAGTCCTATACAAGCATCGATGGATGCATTTGTTGAGGATTTGAATACAAATGTGGGGCTTATTAGAAAAAGACTGAAAACAGACAGGCTATTGCATTGCTCCTTTCAAGTGGGTGAGCTAGAAAAACGCAATTTGTCCATGCTATATATTAATGGAAGAGCACCGAATGATCTGGTCGAAAAAGTTAATGAGCAATTAAAGCAAATTGACACGGATATTGAATCCATTGATGACCTTAATAGGCATTTTGGTTTACGCAAATGGAGCCCTGTAAGTCATTTCTTTCCGACAGAAGTGCCGATTCAGGCCATTCATTCCTTAAAGAAGAATAGACTTGTCCTTTTATTAGATAATTATCCCTTTGCCCTTGTTTTTCCACATCTATTGCTAGATATGTTTAGTATTGTGAATGATCGGAATTTCCCCTATATATTATCCGTTATGCTTCGAGTTCTTCGCGTGGTAGGTGCTGTATTGACGCTTATCCTTCCAGCCTTGTATGTCGCATTAGTATCTGTTAATCCTGAGATATTTAAATTCGATCTTGCTTTATTTGTGGCGAAAAGTCGAGAAGGGATTCCTGTACCCGCTTTGCTTGAAACGATCATCATGGTCGTATTAATTGATTTAATACTGGAGGCTATAGTTAGACTTCCTAAAAGTATTGGGCCGACCATTTCCATGGTAGGGGGCGTCATATTAGGTCAAGCCATGGTGGAAGCGAAATTAGTCAGTACGCTCTTAGTGATTGTCATTACGGCTATTGTGATTTCCAGCTCAGTTGTTGCGGGTATCCAAAACTCTCTTTATATACGCTTACTAAAATACCCGATTTTAATTTTAGCATCGATTTTCGGCATTCTTGGTATATTTACTGGTTTAGCGCTTACGGGTATTTATTTAGCAAGTTTAACCTCATTCCATATTCCCTATACGACATTCCATATGAAAAGAGAAGGGGACACGAAGTGACACATCGGTTTCAAATCGCGATTGTTTTCTTTATTATTCATTTAAGCTTTGGCTTTTTACTTTATCCTGAGCTGATCTATTCGTTGACAGATACGGGCCATTGGTTGGTTGTTTTGTGTCAGGGTGTTTTGCAGCTACTATTAATTTTGCTCTATATGAAAGGGTTAAATTATTTTCCGAATGAGGATATTGTAGATATTTATTTAAAAATGGGGAGGCTGATTGCTTTCGTCATCCTTCTTCCATTTGTCCTGAATTTAACGGTACTTGTTGCACTTAATATCCGTACCTATACAGAGGTGATTAATTCCTTATTTTTGCTACGGACACCTCACTGGCCGATAGCGTTACTGCTTTATTTTATTTCTGCTTATACAGCTACAAAAGGTTTAGGGACAATATTGCGGTCTTCTGTGTTTATTTTTTTCATGATTATTCCCTTTATATTGTTCATCAGTTTTTCTTCCATTGTGAATTTTGATTTTCATAATGGATTCCCTATAAGGGATGCATCGTTTGATTTCTTATTAGATATGGAGTTCTATTATCTCATGGGATTTTCGGCATTTTTATTTTTAGGATTTATGGTCTCTAACAAACCATTGGTATTTCGAGATATTTTGATAGCCTGGTTTTCTGTCATCATCCTTTATTTAGCCTTTGTTTATATTCCACTTTTTATTTTTGGACAAGAAACTGTCGTTACCCTGTCCTTACCCTTTGTCATAGCGATGGATTCAGTGGATATTCGGTGGCTTGTATTTAATCGGCAAACGATGTTCTTTGGTATTTCTTCGATTGGCTTTATGCTGATCTTTAATGCGGTCATGCTATGGATGATTAGTCAAATTATGCAGAAACTATTCAGCAAGCTGCGCGTAAAATCAGCCTTATGGATTATAATCTTTTCAATTATCGGCTATATTGCAGGTTTATTTATTCCAAATCAAGTTTGGACAAATACGCTGATTTTATGGAATAGAGGGGCGCAGGTTTATTTTATGCTAATTCTCCCGATAACGATTTACATCTATGGCGTTGTGATCAAGAGAAAGGGGACGAGCGATGAAAGAAAATCATCCTTATAAAACATTGATTATATGTATGTTTTTTCTTTTACCCTTTCTTGGTGGGTGCTGGGATGTTAAAGATATAGATAAACGATTATTGCCCTTGGTTATCGGCATTGCGAAGGAAAATGGAGACTATCAAGTGACACTACAAATTCCAATTACACAAAAAGAAAATGAAGTATCGAGGATTGTTACTGGGAAAGCTGAAACGGTATTAAAGGTGTTGGGGCAAGTTCGAACAAACTCTGAAGAAGCGGTGGATTACTCGCATATTGAATTAATTATTATTCAAAGCAACCTAGCAGCTAATCAACAGGAAATGAGGGAGCTGATTGAATTTTTAATGCACTCAGAGGAAATCCCTTCAAGAGCTCTTGTAGCCATTACGGATGATAAAATCGATAAAGTTCTTTCCAACATTAATGATAAATTAGGGGTGAATGCGACCTCCATTTATAATTACTTTAACAAAGGGGCAGGGTGGGCGCCAGAGATAACAAGCGTTCATATTTGGGAAGTATACCGAAGTCTGTATTCCTATACAAAAGATATGATAATTCCAGTTGTACGTGCTGGAAACGATACCGTGTTAGTCTATGAGGGCTCTAGCGTTTTGAAAAATGGTGAATTAATGGCAAAGATTAATCCGGATGAAAGTCAGCTAACTAAGCTATTTCAAAACTTTAATGCTAAGGGGAAAGTAGAAAGCTTTGATTTGGCGAGTATGATGGTGATCAATAGTGCCATTAAAAATAAAGCCTCGTTGAAGAATGGCATACCCACTGTGACAAGTCATTTAACATTAAAAATAGCGATTTTAGAGCGCAAAAAAGATGTGTCCAATGAGCAAATTACGAAGGAGCTAACGAAGCTTATCGAAAAACGGTTTTATGATATGTTAGAACAGGGGCAGGCCAATCAAACGGATCTTTTCGGATTTGGTCAACTTTTCCGACAACAGCTTTCCTATCAAGAACTAAAGAGTTGGAGAAAGGACTTTTATCCTCGATTGAAGGTGGATTTTCAGGTACATGTAGGTGTGGATTAGACGAAGGTCACAGAGAAAAAAAGGCAGAAACGTTGCTTGCACAACATTTCTGCCTTTGTTCATTTACTTTTGTGTGATACGCTCGAAAAATTCCACTGTTCTGTTCATATCTGTAACATGTTCATTACATGTTTGACTATCAGCACAAATGTAATTACTGTGGTTGGTAAATGTGCCAACCACCTGCCCTTTAATGGACGTAGTAAATAAGCCAACATCTGCATGGCGATTACAGATAGCGCAAATGCCGCGAACCGTGTTATTGGCAAATAGCCCTTTGATTCCTTTTAGCTGCCCATTTTGCTCAAGGACAACATATTTTCGATGTGTGCCAGCATCATCCCAAGCAAGATAACAAATTTGCTGGAAATCGAGTGCTTCTAGATTTGGTAGCTTGAGCTTCTTTTCCTTTTTAAATAAGGTTTTAAGCGTACTAGCTGTCACTGGCTTGAACGGGATGACATAGGGTTTTAATTGCTCTAAAAATGCCTCACCCTGTGCACGATCTGTGATAGCAAAAAGCTGTTCAATCAGCTTTGTTTCCACTGCTGATAATGCTAATTTTGTCGTTACCTCCGTATCAACAAGGCCACGTACTGCTAGGATAACGTCTTTATCCTTTGTTGTCGTCAGTGCATGTAAAATTTTATTTAATTGCTGTTCGAGTAAATGATAGTTGGCAACCGTTAAAAACGGCTGAATTGTTTGTTGTTCCATTTGAAATCTCTCCTGTTTCTTAGGCTATTTTTTTCCTTTTTGGCCTAAAGAGATCATTCAATTTCTGTTAGTTGTATAACTTAATCTTGACCTCTTTGACCTAAAGAAGTCGTTCTAGAGCATGCATTACAAGTGAATGCGATCATTTCGATCCCTCCTTTAAAGGAAACGTTGATTTATATGGGTTTTATAATAGGTTGATAAACAGGCGACCAATTTACATTAATTTGTTAAACATCTTCAAGTCAGTCAAGTGACCATAAGTATCTATAGATATAGTAACATGTGATGGCCCTAATTGCTCTTGAATTGTTTTGAAATTTAATCCATTTACAATGGCATAAGATGCGAAGGACATGCAAATTTATCTCTTTCAAATCGTTTAATTTAACAAATCTTGACCATTCCCTGGACATTGAAAACAGGGTAGCCGAAATTGTTTGTATATAATAAGTTCCATCTTCAGTATATGCAGGGCATTATTCATTTTTTTTGTTTTGCTGATTTTTGTAGGGTGTATCGCGTATGCTTTCATTTCACACATAAATAATTCAGGCACGACGATAGTGCGCGTTTTTTTATGAGAACATTTTAGTTTTGTCATCAAAGTGCAATTGTTTATTATTATAAAATTTATTATGCTCATAATCTATGGAATTGTGCGTTAGTCCTGCGATTGAAGAGCATCTTAAGAAAAAAATTAGGATTGTTTGCTTAATTTTAATGAACTAATTATTTTTCTACCATAAGAAAGAATAAAGTAAATAAGTGTAACATCTAGAAAGAAATTAAGTATATGAAAGTGAATTTGAGTAATACCAATTTTGGTAAATAAAGAAAATGCGGATGATAACTCATTTTCACCGATGTAACTTATAAATTGAAAAGGGGCTCCAAATTTGTTAGAACCATAGGATACAAAGAAAATGGACAATAAAGTCACTATAATGCTAATCCATAATAATCCCTTTTTGTTTGTCACTTGCATTAAGTCATCTCCTTCTTGTATGTTAACTACCCAATATAATTATTATATCGTAATAAATGAAATATGGTAATATTTAGGGAATTTATAATAGGATAGTATCTAGAATGGTAATAGATATAAAAATAGAATATTTCACATTACAAAAAGCCACTATCTGTTTATTTTCTGAATTGTTCGATAGGTAAAAAATTGGTATAATGGACTGAATTGGTTAATAAAGGGGGATTTATTATGAAACAGATGACTGCACGTAAAATAATGAATGCTTGGAGAATTTATACATTGTAGGAGGCACTATGCTATTAAATAAACAAGGTTTTGATTTATGGGCCGATGGATATGATCAAACGGTTCAACACAGTGAGGAAAGTAATCAATATCCATTTGCAGGCTATAAAGCGATTTTAAATAAAATTTTCAATGAAGTGATGGCTGTTCCCGCTTCTACGGTTTTAGATATTGGCTTTGGGACAGGGGTATTAACGGCAAAGCTTTATGAACATGGGCACGCGATTTATGGCTTTGATTTTTCGTCGAATATGATTGCCATTGCGAAGGAAAAAATGCCAGAGGCTCACTTAATGGAGTGGGATTTAACGAATGGCTTGCCACAGGAGCTATTACAGCAGCCCTATGATGCGATTATTAGTACATATGCGCTACATCATTTTACAGATGAGCAAAAGGTTGTGTATATCACGCAACTATTACAGCACCTAAAGCCGAATGGACAGCTATTAATTGGCGATGTTGCTTTCAATACAAGAGAGCAGCTAGAGCAATGCCGTCAAGATAGCAGGGGGTACTGGGATGAGGATGAATTTTACTTTGTCCATGAGGAGCTAAAAAACGCCTTACAGGAAACTTGTCAATTAGCATTTTACCCAATATCGCATTGTGGTGGGGTTTTTGTGATCAGTAGGAAGTGTATAAATGCTGATTAGAGACGCCCTATATGGGGAATTCGCAATAGATGGTGTGTTAGAGGAACTGATTTTAAGTAAGTCCGTTCAACGCTTAAAAGAAATTCATCAGGGTGGAGCAGGCTTTCTAGTAAATAGTAGGTGGACTATTACAAGATTTGAGCATTCGATAGGCGTCATGCTGCTTATTCGACAGTTTGGTGGGTCACTGGAGGAGCAGGTGGCAGGCTTATTGCATGATGTGTCCCATACCGCTTTTTCCCATGTTGTGGATGTGGTCCTGGAGAATGAGGCGGAAGATTATCATGAAGAGCTATTCATGGATGTTATCAAACAGTCTTCTATACCTGCGATTCTTGAAAAATATGGCTACGAGGAAGAGAACATTTTACTTGATCCCTCAAGGTGGTCGTTACTTGAACAACCTGCTCCGGCATTGTGTGCGGATCGCATAGATTATACATTAAGAGATATGTATTTTTATGGCCACGCTGCCATAGAAGATATTCAAAAATTTTTACAGGACTTATTTGTTTTTCAGGGGAAACTGTGTGTTCAAACGATTGAGCATGCAGAATGGTTTGTGGAAATTTATTATCAGGAAGTGTTGGATTTTTTTCTGCACCCTTTAAATATTTATGCGACTAGTACGTTAGCGGATGTGTTAAAGCTAGCACTCGAAAAACAAATTCTAACACTGAATGATTTCCAAAAGACTGATCTTGAACTACTGGGGCAAATGAGGGCTACACATGATCAGGACATTCTAGCTCTTTTACAACAATTACATGAACATGTAGAGGTAAGAGAGGAGCAAGAGAACCATGATATTCATTTTCGGAATAAAGTGCGACTCATCGATCCAGCTGTCTATCATCAACAGCAATTATGGAAGGCGAGCGATCTATCTGACAAAGTCAAAACAATGAATGCCTATGCGATGGAACGGTTTGAGCAGGGTGTTTACGTGAAAATGATCAAAAGATAGGCAATTAATGAGGAGCTGTCAAAGGGCAGCTCCTTTTCTTTAGGCAAACATCGACAAAATATATTTACCAGAAAGCATAAATACAGCATAGACTGCAAGCGCACTCATAACGGAAATGCCTGGTTTAAACCAGCTTGTTAGGAGGAACGCGAGCACAGTAAATAACAGCATGCCAACCGCTCCAAATACCGTGTTTTGTAGGACGGTATGGAAGGTTTCTTCTTTCATATTTTTCATTTGCATGCCCATATTAATGAGCGTCAAAATCGGTAAGGCCGTAATGATACCTGACAAAAATAAATATTTCGATTGGCTGAGTAGCAGCGCTAGCACCATGATCGTGCCACCTACTAAAAAATAGAGAAAGTATAACATAGGATGCCCTCAATTAAATTCAGAATAGAGTCATAATACTGTAGAAAGGAAGTGCCCACAAGTACCTCTTGATAATATGTAGCAAGATGCGCAGAAAGATAGATGATTATGAAAAATAGATAGAAGATTTGTGAAGGGGTGAGTAGTGATGTCCATACTATCCTTTATGCTTTTATATGTAGTAGGCATACCATTCTCCACGCTGTTGCATGAAATCGGCCATGCGTTAGGCGTTATAGTATGTTCAAAGGAACGAGTCCATGTTTATTTAGGTGCAAAAAATCTACCTGAAAACGGTCGTATAGGTCGCATGCATTTCCATATTCGATGGGGATTTTTTGGCTATTGTACGCTACAAAAGGGGAGTAGCTTAAGACGCCAGCAGATGCTCGGATTTATGGCGGGTGGTCCTATTATGACTTTATTGCTGTTGCTTATTGCCAGCTATCTAGCCCGTTATTTTGCTGCTTATGCAGGGATACACTATTTTTTCAATGGGCTTTTTTATTTGAATACCTTTCAATTTCTTGCGACGGCAATCCCGCTAATCTATCCTAACTGGTATAAGCCTTATGCAGGATTACCCTCTGATGGCTATCAAATACTGAGCTTACTGAAGAGAAATATCTGAAAATATAAACTTTAACGAGGGAACTTTTAATATATCGTAAAATACGATATAATCGCATGGAGCGATATATTAAAGGAGTTAATACGATGATTAAAGAGATAAATGACTATTTTACAACGATATTCTATCATCTACATACAACACATGAAGATGTTATTTCCCATCAGAGCGTGCGTATTTTGCAAATGATTCAAAAGGAAGCGGAAGTGACGGTGCGTGATATTGCGGGGTTACTAAATATTTCTCCAAATACGGCGTCTGAGCATGTGAAAAAGCTAGAGCGTCATGGCTGGGTGATGAAGGAGCGTGCAAGTGATGACCAGCGTAAGGTCATGTTGCATTTGACAGCAGAGGGGCTACAAGTGCTGAAGAAAAACTCGGAGCTAGATGATGATAAGCTACAGCATGCACTTAATCAGCTAACTGAACAGGAACAGCAAGCCATTCTACAGGCATTTCGACGTCTAAGTGAGGTGGCAAAATAATGTATACATTCTTTAAAATTTTGAGTTCAGCTGCCATCATTGGCGTTGTGACGGAGGTAGCTCGAAGATTTCCTACCTATGGGGGCATTATTGCAGCGTTGCCATTGGTGAGTATTTTAAGTATTATTTGGCTGACGGTGCAAAGTGAGTCGAGTGAGCATATTCAGCGCTTTACAGTGGGCGTTATCGTTGGTTTGCCAGCAACGATGTGTATGCTATTTGTGATTTACATGGCGATGAAATCCTCCATGCATATTGTACTAGCTATTGGTCTTGGTGTGCTGTCTTGGGCTGTATTTTTAGGCATACAAAAAGCGATTGCAGGGGTTTTTCATATTTCTATTTAACAAGGAGTTTATAAAATGACGATTATTGCCATACATCAAGTACCAAACCAACATGTTCGCCAGTTTTTTCAGGAACATTGGGGTTCAACGGAGATGGTCATTTCCAGTGGTATTTATGACTGTAGTGAATTAGCGGGCTTTGCTTTTATGAATGAGCAACAGACGATGATCGGTTTAATCACCTATATCGTGCGGGAAGAGGACTGTGAAATCATTTCGTTAGATAGTACGGTTGAGGGGAAAGGCATCGGTTCAGCTCTTGTGAAAGCGGTAGAACAAGCAGCAATGGAGAAGGGCTGTACAAGCATTTCACTCATTACAACAAACGATAATTTGCATGCATTGAAATTCTATCAAAAACGTGGCTATTGTTTAATCGAAATACTGCGTAATGCAGTCGAAAAAGCAAGGGCCTATAAGCCTTCTATCCCACTCATTGGTGATGACGGTATTCCAATACGAGATGAAATACGTTTACAAAAACAACTTGACTGTCAATAAGTCAGGTTGTTTTTTGTTATACTGTTGGGAGGAAAGAGAGGGAAAGTATGAAAAAAATACTATTTATTTTAGTACTGAGTGTGCTTGTGGTCGGAGCAATCTTTATGATTTATCTCAAAAGCAATCCACCACTGGTCATGCAAAGCTTCACCACTAAACAAGGCAATGAAGCAGTCAAAATCATTGCACTTGAAAATACAGGGCTGCGTGAAATTAAGCTGAAGCAAATACTGGTGAATGATCAGCTTCCTGATAGCGCAAAGCTTGTCATTAGTAAGTCAGAACCTTTTGAGGCAGAAACAAAGCTAGAGGGAAATAGTGATATTTCTTTTCATAAATTTTCACAGCGAACCATTTTGCCTCATAAATACATAGACCAACAGGCCATTGGCAAGCAGCCACAGCACTACGCTGTTCAAGTTCAAGCAGCTGCTATCAAGAAAGTAACGATTCACTATGAGTATTTAAAAATACCTTTTACGCTAATTGCTGAGCTTCAAGCCAACAAATAAATCAAATTTTGTCTTATCCTTTATGCCTGTGTCAATTCCTAAGATTGTTTGGTGAAAAACTCCTATCCCTCCTAAGTCATGGTAATATTGTAGTAACAGCAATTGTGATACTAGGAGGGACCTAATGGCATTTATCATCTTGGGTATAGTACTATTTATCTGTGTTATCACTGTGGCTTTAGTGTTTATGAGAAAACTTTCGAAAAATGATATTATGCTTGAAGTGACAGCCACCTGTGAAGGGAAAAATGAAGACAATCAAGCGATTATGAAAATATATTTTACGTATTCCATTGGACGGCTTGCCAAAAGGAAACGAGAGATGATAGGCAGTATTGAATGGTCTGAAGGATGGATGCCTGTCAGCTATAATCTAAAAGAACATGGCGTGTATCATGATGAAAGAATTCTGTATGCGACGAATGAGCAAACGTATTCCACCTTTGAAATCAATGCGGCGAATGCCATTGATGAGCAAGGGCGAGGGGAGGGCTATGTGGTCCTTGTATTGGAAGAGCCAAATGCCTCTCATATGTCTAGAGCCGGTGTTATTCTCGCTGTTACAGCCAATATGGTTACATATCAATTATCAGACTCAACTAGCTGGCACAATGATGCGGTGACGAATTAGCTATCCAATGTATTGGGTAGCTTTTTTGGTATTTACAAGTAAAAATAGGCTGTTTATGGAACCAATTGGGGAAAATAACGTATAGAAAGAAGAAGGACTTGCAGGATGGAGGAGGATATAGATGTCCGAACAACAAAGCAAATACAATGATTCAAGGCTTATTCTAATAGATGAGCAAATATGTGCACTTTTAAAGCAACGAAAAGCGCAATCTAGTCATACTTCAGGCTTTCCATCGGATGACACCATTTCGGAATGGGCACAGCGATATGGTTTCGATGACACTTATTTAGCGATGTTTTTCCAGTTGATGAAATCAGAAAAATACTATACACCAAAGGTAGAACCAACAGGCTTCCGTCACTATATCCCTGTGTTGAAAACGGTAGAAAAGAAAGAGCGTTTGTATACGGTTTCCTATATTCGTCAATATGACAATGCAAGTGTGGTGCAATTATTAATCGATTGGGATGAGCAGCAAGAACCACAGCTAACGATTCAGCAAAAATTAGAACGAAATCATTTGGGTTTATTCATCGATGCGTCCTATGAATGCCGTAGTAAAGGTACAAGTGGCACAAATGGACATGAAAGCAGTACGTATGTTGTGACACCACCCTTGCCAGATGATATAAGGGGACTTCATTTTGTTTTTACAGAATACGAAGATGTCTTTGAAGAAAAGCCTACAGGATGGGCTGTCACCATACAAGGTTAGGGGGAATGTTCAATGAAAAAATGGATTTTTCCGATGGTACTCGTCATCCTATTAACGGCCTGTCAAAGTGCTGAGCAGGAGATTCACTATATCGCCAAAAGTGAACATTGGAAAGCCATCTATCATAGTAATGGGGATGAGGGATTGCGCTTATTTTATCTCGGCGATCACAATGATTTGGGACCTTTACAAATCACGATCGAAGGGGCAAAGGAATCCCAAACATTGGATGATGCGCAGTTAACTAAAGAGGGGTATTATTCATTCACAAGAAAAGAAAGCGAGAAAATTTTTAAACGAGATGCGAAGCCAAAGATTCAGATGAAATGGCAATCTGAGAGTGAGGCTTTAGATGTGAAAAATCATTAGGAGATAATAATAATATGCGAATTGAGCAGCGTGGGGATGTAGTGATCATTGATGGACTAGAGATCAGCGGAGCAATTCAAAAAAAGCAACAATGTCCTGCTTGTCAAAGTTCCATAATCTATGATGACTCATTCGATAGTTATTTTTGTGCGATATGTAATGAATGGCAGGAGGAGGCATGTGATGACCCGAATTGTCACTACTGTGTACAACGTCCAGAACGCCCATTGCCAGTCCATCGCTAAATTTTTTTAGTGTTTGACAAAGAATCCACTATTCGTTATAGTAATTAACAATTTCATACAAAAATGAAATGGGCAATGAAAAGGACAAGAGATTCGATGAAGCATTTTTAGAGAGGGAGGCCTTGGCTGCAAGCTTCCTAATGTCGTAATCCCATCTTACTACCTTGGAGCCGTGCTTGGAAACTTGCACCGTTTTTGCGACGTTACAGCAAAATCAATGAGCCACTAGCACGTAAACTAGTGGGAATTTGGGTGGAACCACGGGTAATCAACACATACTCGTCCCTTCTTAGGGGCGGATATGTGTTTTTTTTATCTACACAATTATGCCGAGGTGTAATTGATTTTATTACTAAAAAAGGAGTAGAGAACATGTCAAATCAACGTATTCACATTCAATTTCCAGATGGTCAACAGCAAGCATTTACAAAAGGTGTGACACTAACCGATATTGCACAAGCGATTCGTCCAGAACTTCGCAAAAAGGCAGTTGCAGGGAGTGTTAACGGAACCATCATTGATTTGACGCGCCCGATTATGGAAGATGCTCAAATTACATTGTACGATGCAAGCTCAAAGGAAGGGATCGAGGTCATTCGCCATTCTACAGCCCATTTATTGGCTCAGGCAATTAAACGACTTTATCCTCATGCACAATTTGGAGTAGGACCAGTCATTGAAAATGGCTTTTATTATGATATCGATATTGCAGATACACTGACACCGAGTGATTTGCAGCAAATAGAAAAGAAAATGAAACAAATTGCGCAGGAAAATATACCGGTTCATAGACACGAGGTTTCACGTGAAGAAGCGAAGCAATTATTCGCCCATGATGCGTTAAAGCTCGAGCTGTTGGAGGCAATTCCTGCAGATGAGCTAGTTACGATTTATGAGCAGGGAGAGTTTTACGATTTATGTCGTGGTCCACATGTACCGTCTACAGGCAAGTTACAGCATTTTAAATTAATGCATGTATCGGGCGCATACTGGCGAGGTGATAGCAATAACCAAATGCTTCAGCGTATTTATGGCGTTGCCTTTGCCACAAAAGAAGAACTGCATGATCATTTTGTCTTTTTGGAGGAAGCGGAAAAGCGGAATCATCGCAAACTAGGTAAAGAGCTATCGTTATTTATGTTTTCGGAGGAAGCACCTGGCATGCCATTCTATTTAGCCAACGGTCAAATTATACGCAATGAACTGGAATCGTATTTGCGCCATTTACAAGCAAAATTTGACTATAGGGAAGTACGAACACCATTGATGATGAACCAACGACTATGGGAGCAGTCGGGTCACTGGGATCATTATAAGGACAATATGTATTTCACACAGGTAGATGACCAAAGCTTTGCCTTAAAGCCCATGAACTGCCCTGGACATATGCTGATTTTTAAAAATGCCCTCCACTCTTATCGGGATTTACCGATTCGTATGGCAGAATTCGGGCAAGTGCACCGACATGAATTTAGTGGCGCCTTGAATGGTCTATTACGTGTACGGACATTCTGTCAGGATGATGCCCATATTTTTGCAACACCACAACAAATTGAGGATGAAATTGCGCTTGCATTAAATATTATTGATGAAGTGTACAATGTCTTTGGATTTGCGTATACGATTGAATTATCGACACGACCAGATGATTATATGGGTGATTTGGCATTGTGGAATCAAGCGGAGGCGGCACTGGAAAATGTCCTCAAGAATTTAGGCATTGCCTATACAATTAATGCAGGGGATGGGGCTTTCTATGGACCGAAAATTGACATCCATATTAAAGATGCGATTCAGCGCAGTCATCAATGTGCAACGGTTCAGCTTGATTTCCAGCTACCAGAGAAATTTGATTTAACGTATATTAATGAACACAACGAAAAGGTGAGACCGGTTGTCATCCATCGTGCAGTGTTTGGCTCGATTGATCGCTTCTTAGGTATTTTAATCGAGCATTTTGGCGGAGCATTCCCAACTTGGCTTGCACCACAGCAAGTGCAAGTCATTGGTGTAGCAGAGGCACACCAAGGCTATGCCAAGCAGGTAGTAGAAGCCTTACAACAGGCAGGAATCCGTGTGCAATTAGATGAGCGCCAAGAAAAGCTCGGTAAAAAGATACGTGAAGCCCAATTGCAAAAAATACCGTATATTTTAGTCATTGGGGATCGGGAGGTAGCGAACCAAAGTGTAGCTGTTCGCAGACATGGTCAGCAAGATTCCACTGATAAGTCACTACAGCAATTAATAGAAGAAGTAACAGCAGCCATTCAACAAAAAAGTTTAGCTTAAGCCAGCAAAGAAAGCTTGCTTTGAATGTTCGTCATTCATCGCAAGCTTTTTAAATGTTAAGAAATTTTTACTTCTATTTTTTTGAAATGACTACTAGAATCTACGTGATGTGCATACAATGAATTAAAGGTGCTTGGAACTTTCTTGAAAAAGCGAATGTCCCACTATGACTTCTTGTGTTTCAGCGTCGATGACAAGAAACTTACGATAGGATTCATCGGAATTGTGCTGAAAGGATGCTAAAAAATAAACTTGTCGATTGGGATGAATAAAAGTATGTTGAGAGAGGTCTATTGTTTCCTGTTTACCATTTGTTTGTAAATAAAAACGTTTTGTCGCATTTGCCACATCTTTAAAAGCCATCTTTTGACGAATATTCAATGAAGCATTGGCATATTCTTCATAAATCGCACGATTAAGCTGCTGATAAAATTTGTCCTCATCACGAAACGATTGAAATTGGTTGTTTGGGTATTGATATAGTGTATTTATTTCAGTTGGTGTGCAAAGTGTGGGTGTTGTATGGTCTACTGAATGTTGAGGTGGCATTAATATTTTGGAAACAACCATAAAAGTTAAGATGAATATGTGCATCATTCAACCTCCAAATGTTTTCTTATCAAAAACATCGCCTACTTTTTCATTCTCTATACATCCAGAGAAATGGCTAGGTGAATGCATGTATCATCCCCGATAAAACCAGCCAATAAAACATGGCTCGGCTTTATCATATCTATTCTTTCTTCTATTATATGCCTCGTTATGATTAGGAAGCTTGTGCTTGTTTTAAATATCTATTAAGTAAGACATCCAATTCTTGACTGTAATCTACTACAATCGGGTGGGTGAAACCAAGATCCTTTGCTTTTTTATACATAATTCTTCGTTTGATCTCAATTTCCGCCTTCAAGAATTGTTTAAGTAATAAGTTAACCAAGATATTTTCCTCCTAATTTTTTATCCATATTCTTGAAATAAATTTGTATGACCTCGATTCAACTTTTTCATTGTATATCACTTATATTAAAAAAAATGTCATATTGTGTTTCGTTTATCAAATTCGTAATTTAGTCATAGATAAGGTACTTCATCCTATTTAACTTGATTGAAAATATTTGATTATTATAGATAAAAATTACTGCTAAATTTCCCTTTTATTGAATTGAATATATGACTTAAAACCCTATTCATGTGCTGGATAGGGTTATTCACTTGTTTTATTTTAGAAAAGATTAAGGCAAAAAAAGAGAAGTCTTAAGTCTTTTATACTAAGAAAAAAGTTGTAATTAGAGATTGAATTTTCCGATAATTTTACCTGAAATTCGTATCTTGTCACATTTTAGCAAATTCCCTTTTATGTTGTTTAGAAATGTGGACATTTCATTATGTTTGGTGAAATGTTGAGAATTTTTGAAATTAATGGAATAATGGATGGAAGATGAGGTGATGAAGCGCATGATGAAAAAACGGGTTTCAATCATTGCTTTTTTAAGTTTGCTAACGGCATGTGAAGGGGAGGAGCCCTTACAGGAACCGACCATTGTGTATGACATGGATACGACATCAACATCCACTGAATTTAGCTATGTAGCGGATTTATCTTTTGAAAAAAGAGAGGCCTATCAAGCATTTTTAAACGATGGAGAAATTCGTCATTTGGAGACCTTTTCGCCAGAGGAAATGCTGCTAATTATGTTTGATTTAGTGGAGGAACCTCGTATGGATGCATTATATGCGATTACTTACAGCAATGATGCATTCCCCACAAAAGAATTGTTTAAGCAATATTATACGGATTCACTCGCAGGTGATTTGCTCGTTACCTATTTCATGTATAGATTTTATGATCGAATAGCTGTTAATGAATCGAGCACCCCCGATTTGCAGGTTGTTCAACTGGAAATTTCCGTTGGGAGTCAGCGCTACATCAAAACATATGCTCTACAGCAGCAAGAGGGGATTTGGAAGATTCATTTAGCTAAAGATTAAAGAGGAGAAACAGATGACCGAAATTTATTTTGTTAGACACGCACATGCCTATTATTCAGCGGATGAATATCATCGTCCACTATCTGCTCAGGGGGAAAGAGATGCAGAGCGTGTCACAAATCTATTGAAACATCAACGAATCGATGTGGTATATGCTAGTCCTTATCGAAGAGCCATTCAAACAGTGGAGGGGATTGCACAGGCTCGTCATTTACCCGTCCAAACGATAGATGCTTTAAAAGAACGACAGCTTTCTAGTGGTGTGCTGGAGGATTTTCATGCAGCAGTTCAGCGGGTATGGCATGAGCCAAGCTTTGCATGGGCGGGAGGGGAGTCCAATCTACAGGCGATGGCTCGCGCTATTCCAAGTTTGCGAAACATCCTTCTCACGCATCCACAGGAGTCTGTCGTGATCGGTACACATGGCAATATCATGGTGTTAATGATGCACTATTTTGATGTCCAGTACGATTACGCATTTTGGCAAAAGTTAAGTATGCCAGATATCTATCGATTATCCTTTCAAGGGCTATCCTTACAGGAAGTAACACGTGTGTCGCAAGAGGTCTGAACAAAAAAAGAGATACTACAGCAAGCATAGTATCTCTCTTGTGCTATTCAGTTAATTTCTCTCCCATTCGGAGCGTAAGAGGCCAAATACTACTACATCATGGAATGTACCGAAGCGGAAAATTTCTTGGCGTAAAATGCCTTCTTTTGTGAAGCCGCATTTCTCATAGGAGCGAATAGCTGCTGGGTTAAAGCTAAAAACCTGAAGCTTGATTTTCTGAACAGCTATATATTGGAATATAAAATCAATAAGCGTTTTCATTGCATCTGTGCCATAGCCCTTGCCGTGCCACTCTTTTCCGATTGAAATGCCCACAGAGCACGTGCTGTTTTGCCAATTCACTGAATAAACGGCACAGGAGCCAATCAGCTGATGGGACGCTTTTTCATAAATGCCGAAAAAGAATTCCTCCTTTTTCCCACTGATACTGTTAAAGAAAGTGGTGTGATCCTCTACAGTTTGTGGAAAGGGAATCTCATCATTAGCAAGTAGCAAAGAGGTGATTTCGCTTTCGATGGCTATAAAAGCCTCTAGGTCAGCAGAAGTCATTTGCTGTAAAATGATTGATTGACCCGTTAAAAATGTTTTCAAATAGTGTTCCATTATTGTATTCTCCCTTGTATAAGGGCTGCAAGTAGCGTTACAACCCATCGATTGTTTGTAATACTTTCACGTCTACTGCATCTTTCACACTCATAAACCCACCCCTTTTTTGTGCATACTTCCATAGTAGCATGAGGAACTAAGAGAATGGAAGAAATTATGTTAAAATATGACATAGTTAAAGAGAGAGAGGGATTAAGATGCGTACAGCTTATTTTGCGAATTTATTACACTACTTACCACAAGAGGAGCAGCAACAATTACAACAGGCTGTTGGTGCTTCAGATGCACAAATTCAGGCTTTGTTAGAAGTATTTCCGAATTGCCCACAAGCGTTGATTGAACTATTACAGGATGTCAATGGTACCTATTATTGTCAGCATGGGCAAGAAACCATCAGTGTTCTAGTACTAGGCTCTGATTTAGGGGATTACCCGTATTATTTAAAATCGGTGGAGCAAATCGTAAAAGATTACCATGACAAGCGTGAAACGATTCATGAGCGCTATCAGGAATTTTTAGCGTATGTTGAAGTAGATGAAAAGATTAATATGCATGTCCCATTAAATGAACGTTTATGCTTTGCGGATTGTATGAATAATGGGGGAACATCGAGCCTATATATTGATTTTACGCCAAATGAAGCAGGGCAAGTTGGTCAGGTGGTTCGTTATGTGCATGATCCTGATAGCTTTGAGGTGATCGTGGCTTCCTTTGAGGATTATTTACAGCAACTTATAGAGGGAGACTATGAATTCACCGCTATTTACGAGGAGGAATTCGAATGACCATGCTGCTCATTTTCTATGAGGACAAGGCACAGAATTTAGTGGAACAATATACGCTAACAGAAGAGCAGCTCCGCTATACAAAGTCTCCAAAAGAGAGCATTGAACTTGCTAAGCAGGATAATAGTCGACATGCTATTTTAGCAATGGACGGTAACAAGCTAGTTACCTTCTTTGTCTTACATGAAAAAGAAGGGGTGACGCCTTACTCCTCCAATGAACAGGCGCTATTAATCCGTTCCTTTTCCACCGATTTTTATGAGCAGGGAAAAGGCTACGCCAAAACGGCACTCCACTTATTACCTGACTTTGTTCGCAAGCATTTCCCGCACATCAATGAGCTGGTGCTAGGGGTGAATGTGCCAAATGTAGCGGCACAGGAACTTTATAAGCGGTGCGGCTTTGTCGATGAAGGCAGACAGGCACAGGGACTTCAAGAGGAGCTAAAGGTGATGAGCTATTATTTGAAGGAGGTTAAAAATTGAACCATATAATCGAAGCAAAAAGAGAGCATTTACAAGCACTTTGTACAATCGATCAAGAAGTGATTGGTGATTCATCCAGAGAGGGAGAAATTCAACAAGCTATCGAAGAGAAACGCTGTTTGCTCTACCAATCCGCCGATACCATTGCGGGGTTTCTGCTATTTAGCAATGACTTTTTTGGCTATAGCTTTATTTCCTTAGTCATTGTCAAGCCGTCCGAACGCAGAAAAGGCGTTGCGTCTGCCTTAATGATGGCTTATATGAACATGGCTAAAACATCAAAAGTTTTCTCCTCTACAAATCAGTCCAATAAGCGGATGCAACAGCTTTTTCACAACCTAGGCTTTGTCAAAAGTGGTTTTATTGACAATTTAGATGTGGGAGACCCAGAAATGATTTATATGAAACAAGCCTCACCACAAACATAGGGTGAGGCTTTCGTTTATTTTTTTACTTTGATAAATAAAAAGGACGGTCTGCGTAGCTCCTTTTCAATGGAAGGAAGCTGTTGAATGGCTTCTTGACTTGGAATCGGTTCTACGATTTTATCAATTGTTAACCCATGAGCAATCAATGTATTAACCATTGTTGCTAAGGTACGATGATATTTGACAACCCCATTCACCAACCATGTTTGCTCACGCAAGCCTTCATCCTGGTAATGATCCACGGCGTAGTGCAGACGGTGATGATGGTCATCATATATCCAATTATCTTCCGTTGTGTGACGAGCTGTAGCAATAGGATGCTCCACAGAGAAAATAAATACACCGTTAGGACGAAGCATGTGAGCGATTTCAGCAATTACCGCATCAAAATCTTTGACATAATGAAGCGATAGGGAGCTGGTTATACAATCAAAGCTATTCGAGGGTGCTTCGTAATCCTCTATTGCCTGTAGCTGATAGTCAATTCGAGGGTGAGCATGCGCCTGCTTGGCAATGGTCAGCATATTGCTCGAAACATCTAATGCGGTTACATGTTTGGCTTGATGGTCGATACAATACTTGGCGAAATCACCCATACCACAGCCAATATCAAGTACCCGTAAATTTGTCAAAGGTGGAAGTAAGGCCTTCATAGTGGGCTGCTCTAAAAGACGATTATAATTATATGCTTTTTGTCTCAATGTCTTGTATTGATGAAAAAATATCGGATTATCATAAATATTTTGTTTCATTAAAAGCCTCCAGTTGATGAAACATAACGTTATGTCAATTGTGCGCATCACTATTGTCCCATGTAGAGATAAAAAGAAATAGACTTTTATTACAATTTTTTGTAGGATGTAGATAGAGGCATATCATTTTTAGATGAAGTTTATTTCCATTTAATGGGATACTGTCTTTGCAAATCCTTCTACATAATGATTTTCCTACCACGACTCTTCTATTCATTTCACTCCTTTTCCTTATATGTCATAAAAATGTAACAATTCTTCAAAATAAAAATATTTAAAGGGAAAACATGGCACTTCTTGCAATCTGTAACGTTCTTAGTAGTTGGAAGCAAATTCCGAAAAAGAGACGTTGGAGGGATTCTATTGAATCAAGAAAGTTTATTATCCATTAGTAGCAATGCCTTATTTATTGCCTTTATTTTACTGCTCATTGCTATTGTGCCATTAGGGCTTGCGGTCAAATCGAAGAGGAAAATGTTCGGTAAGCTAGGATTACTGCTCACTTATCTAGCCTTTGCCCTACAGCTCGTATACTTTGTTGTGAGATGGGTAGCGGTTGACCATGCACCTGTCAGCAATATGTATGAATTTATGACGTTCTTTGGCATCATGCTTACAGGAAGTTACTTAATTATCCATTTCTTATATAAGCAAATCGTAGTTGGCTTATTTACTATTCCTGTGTCACTAATCATACTTGGCTATGGAAGCGTTTTCGCAAAGGAAGTATCGCCGCTTGTTCCATCTCTGCAAAGTCACTGGTTAACTATTCATGTCATGACAGTGGCCTTTTCTAGTGCCATTTTATCCGTGTCCTTTGCCACAGGTTTGATTTATTTATTAAGAACACTGGATGTTTCTCAAAAATCTATCAGTACATACGGGCTTGAATTTGTGTTGTATTGTTTGGTGGTTGTCATTGGCTTTATCGGCGTATCGACTTTTTTCAGCGTTGCCACAGAAGAGGTACAGGTACAATTCGATAATGCACAGGGACAGCAAGAACAAGCCACTTACGCCATGATGCCCCTGATTGTTAATGAAGGTGCCGTCACCGAAAAAGGTGATGCAGTAGGTGTAGTCGAAATCACAAACAAAATAGACGCCAAGAAATTAAACTCGATTGTCTGGGCATTTATCGTTGGTACTATTTTATATGGTGTCATTCGATTAATCACAAGAAAATCAGTGAGTGCCTTATTAAAGCCATGGACAAGCCGTGTACAGCCACAATTAATGGACGAAATATCCTACCGCGCTGTTGTCATCGGCTTCCCATTATTTGCATTAGGTGGCCTACTATTCGCCATGATTTGGGCCCAAATTGCCTGGAGTCGCTATTGGGGCTGGGACCCGAAAGAAGTCTGGGCATTAATTACCTTTTTATTCTACGCAGCCTTCCTCCATTTCCGCCTATCCAAAGGCTGGGAAGGCGAGAGAACAGCCTGGTTGGCCATCATCGGCTTCGGCATCATCGTGTTCAACCAAGTATTTGTCAACCTAGTCATCGCCGGCTTACATTCTTATGCCTAGCTGAAGGTGGGGTGCTCTGAAGTAAGGTGAGAAGTGATCTTAATTGAGGAGTAGTCGCTCTAAAAAGGGTGAGAAGTGATCCTAGTTGAGGAGTAGTCGCTCTAAAAAGGATGAGAAGTGATCCTGATGGAGGAGTAGTCGCTCTGAAGATGGTGAGGAGTGATCCTGATTGAGGAGTAGTTGCTCCTAGGTGGTTGAGAAGTGATCCTAATTGAGGAGTAACCGCTCCTAGATGAGTGAGAGGCGATCCTAATTGAGGAGTAACCGCTCTAAAAAGGGTGAGAGGTGATCCTACTTGAGGAGAAGCCGCTCCTAGAAGGTTGAGAAGTGATCCTGATGGAGGAGTAGTCGCTCTGAAGATGGTGAGGAGTGATCCTGATGGAGGAGTAACCACTCCTAAATGTGTGAGAGGTGATCCTAATTGAGAAGGAGTCGCTCTGAAGATGGTGAGGAGTGATCCTAATGGAGGAGTAACCGCTCCAAAAAGGGTGAGAAGTGATCCTACTAGAGGAGTAGTCTCTCGAAAAAGGATGAGGAGTGATCCTAATTGAGGAGAAGCCGCTCCTAAATGTGTGAGAGGTGATCCTAATTGAGAAGGAGTCGCTCTAAAGATGGTGAGAAGTGATCCTAATGGAGGAGTAACCGCTCCAAAAAGGGTGAGAAGTGATCCTACTAGAGGAGTAGTCTCTCGAAAAAGGTTGAGAGGTGATCCTACTTGAAGAGTAGTCGAGTGAAAAGTGATCCACCCAGCGAGAGAATCATACTGGGTGAACCTATTTTGCGGAAACAACTCACAAGTAAGGGCAACGTGATCCAACTTTCAAGATAACCGCTCCATCTAATAAGGTAACCGCTCCAAAATAAGGAGAAAGCGCTCCCCCCAGTAAGGAAGTCGCTCTAAAATAAGGGGAAAGCGCTCCCCCCAGTAAGGAAGCTGCTCCAAAATAAAGAGAAAGCGCTCTACCCAGTAAGGAAGCCGCTCCAAAGTGAGGAGAAAGCGCTCCAACCAATAAGGAACCCGCTCCAAAGTAAGGGAAAAGCGCTCCCCCCAGTAAGGAAGCCGCTCCAAAGTAAGGGAAAAGCGCTCTACCCAATAAGGTAACCGCTCCAACCAGTGAGAAAACCTCTTTGATCTGCCTTTTCTTCTTACTTAAAATAACCAACCGAAAAAAGCATTACGAAATGCATTTAGCACTTCGTAATGCTCTTTTTTAATGATTCTTTGCGAAATAGTCTAAGGTTGCTTGGCCTAAGACATTGGCGGCAATTCGTAATGAGCGCTCGTCGATGTCGAATTTCGGATGATGGTGCGGATAGACTTCCTCCCAATCAGGATTTTTTGCTCCTGTGAAGAAAAAGGCCCCTGGGATTTCCTCTAAGAAATAGGCAAAATCCTCACCACCCATATTCGGATCAACAATTTCAACAGACTCTACATCTGCAATTTTCTCTGCGGACGCCATTATATGCTCAGTCTCTGCTTCGTGGTTCACAACAGGCGGATAGCCTCGCACATACTCATATTCATAGTCTGCCTTTGTTAAATAACATGTGGCCTTTAAGAGCTCTTCGATTTCATGTTCTAGCAAAAGACGCTCCTCCTCGTGGAAAGTGCGCACCGTACCCTTCATGTACACTTGATCAGCAATAACGTTGAAAGGATTTAATGCCTCGATATGCCCAATCGACACTACTGCTGGACGTAATGGGTTGATACGACGTGCCACAAGCTGCTGTAAATTTGTTATAAACTGTGCTGCCAGGACAATGGAATCCTTGGTGTCACTTGGGTTTGAACCATGGCCGCCCTTGCCTTTTATCGTCATATAAATGCCATCTGCTGCAGCCATTAATGGCCCTTTAGCTGTTTGCACTTTACCAAGATCAGTGGGTGCCCATAAATGTGTACCGAAAATCACATCTACACCTTCTAAGCAGCCATCCTTAATCATCGAAATCGCTCCACCTGGCGCAAGCTCCTCTGCATGTTGATGAATAAAGACGATTGTTCCTTCTAGGTCATCCTTCATTTGGTTGAACGCCTTCGCTAAAATTAACAGGGAGGCTGTGTGTCCATCATGGCCGCAAGCATGCATACGCCCTTTAATTTTCGACTGGAAAGGTAAGCCGGTTTCTTCCGTAATGGCTAAAGCGTCAAAATCTGCGCGCAATGCTACTGTTTTGCCTGGTTTCCCACCGACGAGCTTCGCCACAACACCATTGCCACCTACACCTTCACGAACCTCATGACCTAATGCGCGATGAAAGGCTGCAATGGTTTTTGGTGTCTCTACTTCCTCAAAGGAAAGCTCAGGATTTTCATGGAAATGACGACGAAGCTGTATCGTCTCTTCCTCATATTGCTTTAATAAATCTGCTAGCTGTTGTTGTAATGTTGTCATTTAATAACACTCCTTATTTTAAGTAAATATAATCTCCAGGGCCAAGCGGTAGACCTAGTAGGAACCAAATGGCGAAGAGGATAATCCAACCGATTGCGAAAAACACTGAGAACGGTAATAAAGAAGAGATAAGTGTACCGATACCGATATTTTTATCATAGCGCTTTGCAAACGACAGTAAAATCGCGAAATACGGTAACATAGGTGTAATTGGATTTGTAATCGAATCACCTACACGATAGGCCATTTGTGTAACTGCTGGGGAATAGCCTAAGTATAGGAACATCGGTACGAAGATCGGTGCAAGTAAAGCCCATTTTGCAGAGGCGCTTGCGATTAATAAGTTGACAAAGGCACAAATTAAAACAAATCCGATCATCATTGGTAAACCTGTAAAATTTAATGCTTGTAAAAGCTCCGCACCTTTAATGGCTAAAATAGAACCAATATTGCTCCAGTTGAAAAAGGCAATCATTTGTGAAGCCGCAAACGCTAATACAATAAAGGGCGCCATATCAGCAATGGATTTAAAAATTTTCTCTGCAACTTCCTTATCGTTTTTAACTTCCTTCGCTGCAATACCGTAGGCAAGACCAGGTAATAGGAAGAAGAATAACATGATGGGTACAATGCCTGACATGAAAGGTGAATTTAAAAAGCCACCTGTTGCAGGATCACGTAAAAGACCGTTCGATGGAATGACTGTAAAGGCAATCACTAGACTATAAACTGCCGTTACGATTCCAGCCCATTTTAACCCTCGCTTTTCTAAAGCTGTCAATGGCTCTAGCTTTTCAATCTCTCCATGAAACGTACCAAAGCGAGGCTCTGTAAACTTTTTTGCAACCCATGTACCAATAATGACTAATAAAAAAGTCGAAGCAATTAAGAAGTAATAGTTCATCGTTGCCCGACCAGTGTACGCAGGGTCTGCTATCTGTGCTGCTGATTCTGTAATCCCTAATAATAATACGTCTAGAGAGCTAATTAATATGTTGGCACTGAAGCCTCCAGCTACAGCTGCATATGTAATAATTAAGCCTGCTAATGGATTTCGACCAACGCTCATAAAAATCATGGCTGCAATGGGTGGTAAAATGATAAATGCCGCGTCAGCAGCTAAGTTACCAACTAAACCTGTAAAAATGATAAAAGGTACAATTAATTTTGTAGGTGCTGACATCACAATTTTTTTCATGACAGCCGAAATGAGACCTGTTTGCTCAGCTAAACCGATACCTATCATGGTCACGATGACTAACCCTAAAGGAGCAAAGCCTGTAAATGTTGAAACCATCTGCGTTAAAATTAAGATGAGTCCTTCTTGGCTTAGTAGATTTTTAACTTGAATGACATCGTTTGTACCGGGTTGAACTGCTGAAATACCTAGCATGGAAAAGATCCATGATAAAACTAGTACTACACCTGCTAGAATGATAAATAACGTGATAGGGTCTGGTAACTTATTACCTGCACGCTCGATTTTATCTAACATGTTGTCAATCCAAGATTTTTTCTTAATTGTTTGTGAATTCCCTTGCATAAATTTCATCTCCTTTTATACTTTATTAGACTTATTCTTTAAAAATCCAATGTCTTTATTTTAAGACACTGAAAATCTATGTCCTTTATACAAAGAAACCATATTTTCTGACTATTTTCAATATTTATTTTTTATTAAGGAGCTATCTGTATGTATAAAATTAATGTTTTTACCGCAAAACGCTCACTTTCATGGGTTCAACAGCTTCAAAAAATTAAACCCTCTTTTTGTGAATTTCATTACTATGCTTATACTGATTTTGACCATCTAAATGAGCTTTTAGAAAAGTATTTAGATGGGGGAGATGGGGCGCTTTTTAGCGGGCAAATTCCATATTTCTATGCTCAAAAACATTTTCAAGAAGTAACGGTACCCATGCATTATTTTGATATTTCAGAGCGTGATTTTTACCGTACCGTTACGGAGCTTTTTTATGAGAAAAAGATTGCGATGAATCGCATCGCCATTGATTTTTGCTATGAGGAAAACGGCTATTTGGGCATTCATGAATGGTCGATTGGAAAAAAACCTTATCTTTTTAGCCAAACGATGAGCGAGTACGCAAGTAGTGATATTATCGATAAAGCTGCAGAATGGCACATACAATTGCATAAAGAAAACAAGATTGATTTAAGCTTTACACGCATTGCAGAAATACGTGAACGCTTAGCTCTTCAAAATATACCGTTTATCGCTTTTTACCCGTCTCAATATGCCATGCAATTAACAGTAGATCATTTTCTCAATCAACTGCAAATCCGTCAGCTTAACCAAAATAAAGTTGTGGTAGTGCATATTTTAATTCCTATAGACAAATCGAATATAGATGACTTAGAATATCGGCAAATTGCCTTATATAAATCCATTTTAGATTTCAAACAACTGTATGCCAGTTCATTTATCGTGCATCGTGAGGCTTCCTTCATTGCGATTATCACGACATATAAGCAATTTTTAAGTACAACGAACAGTTATTCACATTGTCATTTAGTTGATTTTTTAAATGAGAAGCTATCTTTTCCTGTCAGAATAGGGTGGGGGATTGGGGACTCTTTAATTGATAGTCAGGAGTTTGCTAAAAAAGCCGCAACTCTCTGCTCCTCAAAGGAAACACAGGGGTATATTATTGAAAATACACGAGAAATCGGCCCTTTGTTATATGGAACGATGCTCCAGTTTGACGATGAAAAACAACAGCACCTAAAAAATTTAAGTACGACATACGATATTCCCTTATTACAATTACAAAAAATTGAAGCGATGTTGGAAAAACTAACGACAACGATCGTCAGTGGAGAGCTGCTCAGTACACATCTTGGCATTACGGTACGCTCTGCAAACCGCATTTTAAAGCAACTCCATGAAAAAAACTTAGCACATGAATTACCAAGCAACACCTCCACCACTCGTGGACGCCCAAAAAAGTATTACCAAATTAATTTATATTAGTCAGGATGGAGGGGCTACCTGCGCAAGTTGATATGATGATAGTGAAGGTAAGGTGGGGTAGTAACTAGGTTTTATAGGACCTAAAACAGGAAAAAGAGACATCCGAAAATGGATGTCTCTTTTTCTATGCACGTCTATGTTAAGTGAAGATTATAGTTTCACTACATTCGTTGCTTGAGGTCCACGGCTGCCTTCTTCTACGCCGAATTCAACTTTTTGGCCCTCTTCTAAAGTTTTGAAGCCATCAGATTGGATAGCTGAGAAATGTACGAATACATCATTGCCACCTTCAACTGCGATGAAGCCAAAACCTTTTTCTGCGTTAAACCATTTAACTGTACCTTGTGTCATGTAAACACCCTCCCAAAAAAATTCAACAATCAATTGCTTCTATCACATATAAAAAACGTATTCAAAAGCTCGTATTACTTTTGAATACGTGTTTTTAATCATAGCAATGAAGTAATGTAATTATTACCCTTATTATAGTACAGAATTGTTTGTATATCCAGTAAATTCCGTTTTTAGTAAGGAAAAATTTACATTTGTAATCTAATAGTAAAGAAACGCTAGCTCCTCATTAATTGATCCATGCTTTTTCCTTGGCGACGATGACAGCCTCTGCCCGTGATTCTACATTGAGCTTGACGAATAGCTTGGATAAATAATTTTCCACCGTGCGCTGTGTGACACCGATAGCAGAGGCGATGGCTTTATTTGTACAGCCTTGGGCAACGAGCTGTAGTATTTCCTGTTCCTTGTCGCTCAGTAAAACCTCCTGCTGAACATTCGGCAGGTTGGTGCGTTGCTGGATAAAGTCTAAGAAGTCAGCTGCTAGTAAAATCTCACCTCTTAGGGCTGCTTGAATGGTTTGGATGACTTGCTCCTTTGTCGCCAGCTTTGATAAGAGGCCGTCAATTTTTTTCTCAATCAGCAGCTCATAATAATCGGAAAGTTCGTAGCCTGTATAAAGAATGATCAATGCCTCTGGTTGTTTTTTCTTGATCATCTCTGATAGTTGAATGCCGTTGATTGGCTTCATATTGATATCAATTAAAAATAATTGAAAGGTATCTGTATCCATTCTTGATAATACGGCTGCGCTATCCTGCTCGGTTTCGATATGAACATTGGCTAAATCCTGCAACAATGTTTTCGTACCATCTAAAACGACAGGATGGTCATCTATAATAAGTATGTTCATCATATGAATCCCCGTCCTCTTGTATTTGTATAAAAATATGCATGCCTTCATTACGACTCGATTGGATGGTGATGTCACCATTAAAAGCACGGACACGTTCACGAATGCCATTAATGCCCATTGATGCAGAGGACTGAATTAAGTCGTCAATGTCGCAGCCAATACCGTTATCATCATATTGAAGGATAAAGCCTTGAGGGATTGCTTGTAATTGTAGCGAAACCTCTGTTGCTTCGGCATGCTTGATTGCATTATTTAACAGCTCTTGAACGAGACGATAGACCACGAGATGAAGGGTGACATCCTGGAAGTGCACACGATCAATTTGTGCGTTTAGTAAAAAGTCAGCCCGTATTTTGACCTTTTGAATGAGTTTTTTTAACGCCATTTGTAAGCCAAAGGTATCCAATAGTGGGGGACTTAGGTTCTCGCAATATTCTCGTAAGTCCTTTGTTGCGTTTAATAGCTGTTCACGAATAGCTAGCACGGTTTCCTTTTTAATAGTAGGAGAGCCGGCAAGGACATCAAGCTCTCTGGCTAAATGAAGCTGCTCCTGCAAAATGGTGTCATGTAATTCCTGTGCTAAAATACTCTTTTCTTTCTCAATAATATTCCATAGCAATTTATCGAGCCAAGGAAGCGGTGTATCACTGGTGTTTTTCATATGCTGAATTTCCTGAACTAAATCCTCAATTTGCTGTAAATTATTGATAAACATCGACACATACAGCGCAAGCAATTCTAACCAAAGGAGCTCTTCCTTTTGCAGGGCATGTCGTATTTCTAGCATGATCTTTTCCTCTCCAGCATCATGTAATAGTAATTGTGTATAGTGGCTTAGATGCTGTGGAGAATCTTCTGTTATCGTACAGATATGAAACGCTGTTGTACCAAGCTTCTCGGTAATTTCATATTTAAAACGATCCAATAATTCTTGCTGGTTTTTTGCTTTGCCCATGCGCTGAACAGCCGCATATAAATTATGTACATAATTTCCAGTAGAAGAGAAGATAATTTTTCGATACTTAAAATCAATGCGCTCTTTTATATAGAAGCTCGCAATGATAACCATGAAGACAAGTAAAAAAATACTTGTGACATGGACGATGGATAGCTGCCCCAAGAATAACAGGGCAATTCCCGCTGTCAACAGAAGCGCACTGAAAAAGGCTAGTGTTGAATAATAGCGTAATCGTGATAATTGGTATTCAATATCGAATAATCGTTCGTTCACCTGAATGAACAGAAAAGAGAACGGAATAAATAATAAAAACAATGCGGCGATTTCAGCGTGTAATATCGGCTTATGTCCTAAAATTTCAGGTGTAACGAAAAATAATAAAAAGGGCAAAAACGGCACGATAAAGGCAAGCGCAATTAAACGAATTTTTGCCAATTTTGTGCGTAAATAACTCGTTAATAAAATATAAATAGCATACAGCACAAGGATAGCAAATAAACTTAAGTTCAAGATAGGCGTGACCTCACGTATTGCGGGCATGACGCTCTCCATTAGATAACAGCCAGGGATGATAAGTGTTAATAAGTATAGCCATTTACTGTGAGGGTATGTCCATTTGATTCGTAGGTACTTGAAAAAGTGTTGTAAAAAGTGAATAAAGAGAACCATGCATAAAATAATACAAATGCCAATGACAAACATCCCAATCATATTTCCTCTTGCTGATGCGCCTGTACTGATATAGGCCATGGAACAGGTTAATAAAAACAGGATCAATAAAAACGTTGAAAGATTGTTTTGATTACGTCGCCAAACATAAAGGGCGACGCTGAAAGCTAGGAGAAAATAAAAGATTGGGAACAAAATTTGCAAATATAATTCTTCTGGCATATCTCGATGCTGGACTGCAATGGTTTGAATGCTCTTATCAGCCTTTTGAATCGTTAATGAATTGGCACTTCTAATGATCATTTGTCGCTGAACGTAGCGATTCTCCATGGTTGGCTGCCCATCGATCGCCACAATGATATCTCCTTTTTCAATATTTTTTTGCTGTGCCCATTCGGGGTAATAGCTATCCATAAAAGCAGGCTGTCCATTTGTCGTCTCAAGAGTGAGACTAATAAAGGGTGTTTTGATGGCAATACCTAATACATAAATACCAAGTATTAAATATGTAAGAAAAATACAATATGTCCATTTTTTCATTGTGAAACCTCGATTTTGCTTATGATTAGAATCTCCTATATATTATCGCTAATTATTGATAAATTTGGAATACCGAAATAACGTGTTTCGGAAAACCACTATTGTTTTTTCGGAATAACGAAATAGTGTTTTCGGACATGGCTATGATACGGTAAATTTAATCATTAGTGACGAATAGGGGGACGATTGCGTGAAAAAAGGTATTCTAACACTTATTCTTTTTTTCCTCATCGCTATGATCACCATTCCATTGACCACGATGGCTAAAACGGTGAATCAAGATAAAGTCGAAGTAGAAATCGGTCTTATTGGCAGTGATCATCATTTTGTCTATAAGATTCCGAAGCATTTACATAAGGATGTGCCCTATACAGAAATGAAAAACGGCATTCAAGCCTCCTTAGCTAATCATTGGAAAATTGGAGAGACCCGTTACGAGGCCAATAAATCCGATGTTGCCTATACCTTTTATATTCAGGATTTATATCAAGAAAAGCAAGATGGTCAGCTCAAAGTAGCGATTCCCTATCGTAACCTCGTAGGGATGTTTGGCGAGCAAGATCCTATTCAATTGCGCATTTTAGCGAGTAAATTATCCAATTGGACTGTCAATACAAAGGATTGGACAGCGCTTGGCTTTATGGAGCCTTTTACTTTTTTAAGCGAGCGTGAATATGTTTATGAGGGAGCGGTCCATGACTTATTGAACCAAAGGGTGGGTCATTTTGATGGCACGATCCAAAAAAGTCAGTTGCTTCTATATAGTGTGATCTATTTTTGCTTTATGGGTGTCCAACTGCTTGCTTGTCTCATTTTGTCTAGACGCTTAAAAAGGAAAATCATTGAAAACCCAGACAATCTGCATCAGTTCCGTAAACTCAATTACCTGTATCAATTGGTGCCGATCTTGATCATTGTTGCGCAAATCGTGTTCCTTGTATTATCAGGCCTGATTACAGCATTTGGGTTATATTTTAGTCCTGGCATTGATTTATTAGTTATCGTTGGACCTGTTTTATTGAATATCATCTTGCTTCCCACTTTTTTCGTCACAACAGAAAGTGAAATTTCAAGGGAGCTCAACAATAATTCGTTGTGAAATGGTATAATGGTCAACAGCAAACTTGAAGGAGCTGTTGAAGAAAAATGACGCATCCAGAATTAGCGTACTTAAATTTACTACAACATATATTAGAAAATGGCACGAAGAAAGAGGATCGAACGGGGACAGGTACATACAGTGTCTTTGGTTATCAAATGCGTTTTGATTTAAGCAAAGGTTTTCCTCTTCTAACGACAAAACGTGTGCCTTTTAAGCTTGTAGCAAGTGAATTATTATGGTTCATTAAAGGGGATACCAATATCCGTTACCTATTGCAGCATAATAACCACATTTGGGATGAATGGGCATTCAAAAAATGGGTGGAATCGGATGACTATACAGGGCCAGATATGACAGATTTTGGCCGCCGCTGTTTAGTAGACGAGTCATTTAATGCTTTGTATCAAAAAGAGCTTGCTTCATTTTGTGAACGTGTCTTAACAGACGATGCCTTTGCACAGCAATATGGAGATCTTGGAAATGTCTATGGCAAACAATGGCGCCATTGGACAACTTCTGATGGCGAAAGCCTTGACCAGCTACAGGATGTCATTGATCAAATTAAGCATCAACCTGACTCACGACGTATTATTGTCAATGCTTGGAATCCTGAGGATGTGATCAATGCGGGGGCAAAGGGCAGTAAAGCCGCATTACCGCCATGTCATGTCATGTTCCAGTTTTATGTAGCAAATGGTCAATTAAGCTGCCAGTTAATGCAACGAAGCTTAGATACATTATTAGGCTGTCCATTCAATATTGCGTCTTACGCCTTATTAACACATTTGATCGCACATGAATGCGGACTAGAGGTTGGCGAATTTATTCATAGCATTGGGGATGCGCATATTTATGCGAACCATGTGGAGCAAGTGAAAGAACAGCTATCACGTGAGCCAAGGAACCTACCAACATTGCACATCAATCCAAATAAAACATCGATCTTCGATATAGAGCTTGAGGATTTATCCATTGAAGGATATGATCCACATCCTGCGATTAAAGCACCGATTGCCGTATAATACTAACAGCAGCCTTTATGGTTGCTGTTTTTTCAAACAAATAATTAGGTCTAACGATTTGTTTTATGAAATAGGTAGGTAGTTGGATGACTGGATGAAGAGAAATTGATTATAGTTATTATGGTATAATTAGCATTATTTGGTATAATGGTGTTAGTCCATTATATTGTAGGGGTGATAGTTGTGAAAAATGCAATGGTACTTCTAGTAGATGAATATGATCGACAGCCAGGTGATCCAGAACAAAGCATGGGTTCTGTGCAGCATGCATTTTCCTGTAATTCGATCGAATTGTCACAGCAGCAAATTCAGGAAATGATGCAAATCATCGAAGAGATTCGTTTGAAAGGTTATAAAGAAACACTATAAATGTAAGCGCCTCCTAAGCTATAATGGCTGTGGAGGTGTTTTTTTATGAACGTTATTTTTATCGATTCTTTTTCTGGGGAAGAGCTGTTATATATGGTGTCACAAGATGTAGCAGGCATTTTGGCAGCAGCACAGGGAGAAAGCGTGACATTTCCTGGAGGTCACTTTAAATATGAATTTCACAATTTAGATTTTTATGAGGACAATGGCCAAATACGTCAGGAATTAGTGATTTATGTGAAAAAAATATAAGCCATACATTAGCAACAGAAAAACGGGCAACAATACATACAGGTCACAGTGCTTGACTTTTTTCTGTACCTGTAACTATAATGGTTACAACAGGTGGTGATACATATGGTGAACAGTCGATTTTCGGTAGCGATCCATATTCTTTCGCTCATTGCCACAATATCTGATAAAAGTCTGCTAACGTCTGACTTTATTGCTGGAAGTGTTAATACCAATCCAGTCGTTGTAAGACGAATGATTGGTGTGCTAAAAAAAGCAGGCTTACTTTCTTCTCATTCTGGCATGGCTGGCTATGAGCTGTTAGTGGAGCCAAAGGATTTAACACTGCTGGCTATTTATCAGGCAATTGATGGACCAGAGCAGCTTTTTGCGATTCATGATGAGCCGAATCCAGCGTGTGCAGTAGGTCAAAAAATCCAGCATACATTGGAGGGTGTCTATACATCTGTGTGGCAGGCAATGGAAGAGCAATTACAAGCACAGACGCTACAGGATGTGCTAGATCAGCTTCGTACTTAGACGGAGATGGTCTTCTTGTATCTAACCTGTAACTAAAATGGTTACAACTAAACCTTAGGAGGAATAAATCATGAAAATTGCCGTAATTGGTGCAACAGGGAAAGCAGGACAAAAAATAGTAGAGGAAGCGTTACAACGCGGGCATGACGTTACAGCCATCGTTCGTTCAGCAGCAAAAGTGACAGCCGCGATTCCAGTAATTGAAAAAGATGTGTTTGATGTGACACAAGAAGATGTAAAAGGCTTCGATGTGGTTGTCAATGCATTTGGTGCACCAGCTGGACAAGAAGAGTTACATGTAAAAGCTGGGCGTCATTTGATCTCGATTTTCCAAGGTATTGCTACAAAATTAGTGGTTGTAGGGGGAGCGGGCAGTCTATTTGTGGACCCAGAGAAAAAAGTGCGTGTGATGGATACACCAGATTTCCCAGCAATATACTTAGCGACAGCGCAAAATCAAGGACATAACCTACAGGATTTACAACAATCATCCATTACTTGGACATTTATCAGTCCATCTGCATTTTTCGATCCAGAAGGACCACGTACAGGTCACTATACAGCAGGTGTCGACCATTTATTAGTAAATGATGCAGGGGAAAGCTATGTCAGCTATGCCGATTATGCCGTGGCTGTCGTAGATGAATTAGAAAACCCACAGCATGTCAATAGCCGTTTCACAGTAACGTCGAATAAATAATAAATACAACCGAGCGCTTCTATCCATTTCGCCTCGGCGTATGCGTCCAGATTTTTTCGAGCTTGCTCGAAAAGCTCCTCTGCAAAATCTGTGACATCCGCCGGAGGCTTTGAGGCAACACGAAGTTGGTCACACTGTCAATGCCACAGGACGTGGCGCTTTTGACGGTGTTCTTCTATTTCAGTGGAATTTTGAGCAAATATTATGAGCAAGTCCTAAGTACCTTACATTGGCTTTCATTGCACAAAACATTTGCTGAATCAAGATAAAAAGCGCTCGGTTTTTTGTGATTTTTTTGCTTTTTTGAAGGATTTTTTTCGTTTACAGAAAAATGACTGTTTACAATACGACTTTTATTAGCTACTATCAAGTGTGAGTATTACATAAAAGGAGACGACAATCATGTCAACACAACGTATAGAAAAAGATTTTTTAGGTGAGCGCGTATTACCAGCAGAGGCTTATTACGGAATTCAAACATTACGTGCAACGGAAAACTTCCCAATTACAGGCTACACAATTCACTCTTCACTTATTAAGGCGATGGGGATTGTGAAGAAGGCAGCGGCTTTAAGTAATATGGAAGTACACCTATTATCAAAAGAAATTGGTGAGGCAATTGTCGAAGCAGCACAAGAAGTAATTGATGGCAAATGGGATGCAGAATTCCTTGTAGACCCAATCCAAGGTGGAGCAGGTACATCCATCAATATGAATGCTAATGAGGTCATCGCCAACCGTGCCCTAGAAATTTTGGGGAAAGAAAAAGGTGACTATCACACAGTAAGTCCAAACAGTCATGTTAATATGTCACAATCAACAAATGATGCGTTCCCAACAGCTATTCATATCGCTGTGTTAAATTTAATAGATGAATTATTAGTAACGATGGATTATATGCAATCGGTTTTCCATCAAAAAGCAGAGCAATTTGCACATGTCATTAAAATGGGTCGTACGCATTTACAGGATGCCGTGCCAATTCGCTTAGGACAAGAGTTTGAAGCTTATTGCCGCGTGATTAACCGTGATATCGTACGCATTCGTCAAACACGTCCAAATTTATATGATGTGAACATGGGTGCAACGGCTGTCGGAACAGGCTTAAATGCCTTCCCAGACTACATTAAATCCGTTGATGAGCATCTTGCTGAAATTTCTGGTTTACCATTAAAAGGTGCGACACATTTAGTGGACGCGACACAAAATACAGATGCTTATACAGAAGTATCAGGTGCTTTAAAAATCTGTATGATTAATATGTCTAAAATTGCTAACGACTTACGTTTAATGGCTTCTGGTCCACGCGCAGGCTTAGGAGAAATCCTGTTACCAGCTCGTCAACCAGGATCTTCAATTATGCCAGGTAAAGTCAACCCAGTTATGCCAGAGGTACTGAACCAAGTAGCCTTCCAAGTAATCGGGAATGACCATACAATCTCTCTAGCATCTGAAGCTGGCCAATTAGAATTAAACGTAATGGAGCCTGTATTAGTGTTTAACCTAATCCAATCCATTAGCATTATGAATAATGTTTTCCGTGCGTTTACAGAAAACTGCTTAAAAGATATCGAAGCAAATGAAGAGCGCATGAAAGAATATGTAGAGAAAAGTGTAGGGGTACTAACTGCTGTAAACCCACATATTGGCTATGAAGTAGCAGCACGTCTTGCACGTGAAGCCATTCTAACTGGTCGTTCCATTCGTGAGCTTTGTATTGAAGAAGGCGTCCTAACAAAAGAACAATTAGACTTAATTTTAGACCCTTATGAAATGACACACCCAGGTATTGCTGGCTCTAGTATCATGAAACTAAAATAAAGTGAAAATGATGGACTGTAGACATGCCCTAAAAGGCTGTCTACAGTCTTTTTTTGTAGACCTTTCCTCATATAAAAATAGAGCGTATCCTTATGCGTTTTAGGATTATTCAACTATAATAATGGTATGGAAGACATATTTTAGTTGGGGGAATTTGTTATGAGTTTACGAAAAAAGAGTTTACTTGGCTTTTCCGTTTTAAATGTTTTAATGATTATTATTTTATTCATCGATTTAGCCAATGTAACGACATTAGATTGGTTTTCTACCGTGTTAACGATTGTAGGAATCGCTATTACACTATCTTACACGGTGTATGTCCACTACAAAGTGATACAGCCTATTAAACAATTAACAGAGGCAGCACAAGGGATTACGGCAGGCCAATTAGATACAGTTGTCATTGAGGTTCATGACAATAGTGAAATTTCTCAACTAGCGCAATCCTTTTTAGAGATGCAGGAACAATTACGAACAATGACACAAAAAATTGCACACAGCTCTACGGATTTATCAGCAAGCATTGAAGAATTATCGGCAAGTACGAATGAAATTACGCTAGCTGTGGAAGAAGTCGATCAACAAATGGAGAAGACGTCAGACGGCTTGAAGCAAGCGGCGCAATCTGCGAATGATAGTGCCCAGTCTATGCAAGAAACCGTTGATGGAATTGAGCGAATTACAGTAGCCACACAAGATGTGTTCGTGCATGCGAAAGATGCCAGCGAAATAGCGGGAAATGGTGCGAATATTTTACATGTGGCAAAAGAACAAATGCAATTCATTTCCTCTTCAACAGAAAAAACGAGCGGACTGATGCAGCAATTATCCCTTAAAATGTCAGATATTAAATCGATGACAGACATGATTACAGCTATTACGGATCAAACCAATCTATTAGCATTAAATGCAGCGATAGAAGCAGCACGCGCTGGAGAGCATGGTAAAGGCTTCGCCGTTGTAGCTGAAGAAGTGCGCCAATTAGCAGAGCAATCAAAGCATTCCGCTACACAAATTGTGGATTTAGTTGTGGGAATAGAAAGTGATACAAAACAGGTAGCCTCATCAGTGGAAGATGATTTGAAAAATGTCCAACAGGGGGTCTATGTCATTGACGAGGCAACAAAATCATTTGGCACGATTTCACAGCATGTTAGTCAGATGACGAGTCAGCTTGAGGATATTTCGACGACAGCTGAGCAGCTTTCAAGCAGCGCCAATGAAGTGGCATCCACTGTGACAACCATCGCAGCTGGCATGGGCAAGCTATCGAATTATACAGAAGCTGTGTTACATTCAATGGACGAGCAAACAGCCTCTATGCAAGCTGTTAATCATGTCACACAGGATTTAAGTGTTCAAGCCGATAACTTACAAAAGTTAACAAATCAATTCCGTGTCTAAACAAGAAATAGATATTTTCAAGATTGTTTAGCCCTGCACCTTCATCAATACTACGAAAAGCCACACAATGGCACTAATTGATCGTAAAAACACTTTCCTAGAATACTTGGAAAGTGTTTTTTATTGTCGAACCAGCGCAGCTAATTTCTCAGTGAAATCCTCTGAGATTGTGTAAATTGAATGGGTATCCTTGACATGCATCAATCCACTGTTTTGACCTTTATCACCTAACCAAAGGTGATAGCCATATTTGTTTCCTGCCGTATCCACTATTTGTACATCATATTCAGGTGTAGCCATATTGACAATACCCTCGTTTTTGACCGCTGTTGTTATGACTTGTTGGAATAGTGTAAGTGATTCTTCATCCGTATATTCTTTAAAAAAATCAGTGTTCACCTTGTTAAATTTAGCACCAATAGAAATGCTGACCTTAGCTAATGCATCATCTGGTTTTTCATTACATCCTAGTAAAACAACGGCTATTAGAGACAATAAAGCAATCATCATTGTTCGCAACCGCTCACCCCCTCTATATGCTAAATAATACCACCATTTTCTGTCGTAGCTCTTACTTTTTTGTAATACATTAAATAAACGACAGCGAAAGGGGGACAGATAATGGGCTTATTTGATGGATTAATCGGCAATGCAAGCGAGGTGAATTTAGAAAAACTACAGGAGGAGGTCCATGATTTATTAATTCCAAACGAGACAATCAAGAATGCCTATAAAATTATTAGAGACACGTTTATTTTTACCAATAAACGATTAATCCTCATCGATAAGCAAGGGGTGACTGGCAAGAAAACGGAGTATCATTCCATTCCCTATAAAAATATCGTTCATTTTTCAGTAGAAACAGCCGGTACATTTGATTTAGATGCAGAGCTCAAAATATGGGTGTCTGGCAGTCCGTTACCGATTCAAAAAAACTTCAATAAGGCGACAAATATTTATAAAGTGCAAAGCGTCTTAGCGCAGTATGTTTTAGGGACGTGAGGATTCAATAGGTTATGAAAGCCCACATTTATGTGTGGCTTTTTTTGTTGTAGAGGACTAGCACTTGGGTAATTCGATAAGTAATACCCTGTCCAACATAGTATAATAAAGCAATAAATAGTCTCTTGAAGAGATAAAGGGGAATCTATAGTGGAATATGAAGAAAAGACCTCAATTGAATTTTTAAACGAAGTTGTTTTGAGGGCAGGTGAAAAAATTGAGAAGGTTGAATACCAAGGGCCTATTCAAACAGTAACGATTGTAAGAAGGTCCGCACGTATTTACAAAAAGGTTGCCCAAATCAAAGTAGCAAAGCAGCCCATTTGGAAGACAACGATTCCACAGGAGCTTGTGAAATATAAATTTTCACCAAAAGTAAATCGCCTACTAAATGAACCATTTGAAACGATTCAGGACTGGCTCCAGGAAGGGTGGATAATACGAGAGATTCGTTATCATGTAGATGGTATAAGTATCAAAGATGATGTCTATCGGATGGGTCCCACCTATCTGTTTGCGCTTAAATATCGTAAAAGTAAAGAACAACAGCAATATGAGCTACAACTAGAACAGTTACGAAAGCAAGCGGATGACCTACAAATGTCGCCACTGTTTCTACATGCACTGTCAGCGGAAGCAATGCCACGTTATTGGAGTCGTGTAAAGCAATTAAAGTTTATGCAGTTTTGTATTGCTATGTACCAGCTTGCTCAGCAAAAAGACTTATTTGACTTTAAAGAAATAGGTGCGACATATGAAGATCGAATTGGTGGTTCGAAAATGTTTGATCAGGAGCGAGAGGAATTTTTAGCCCATCTCGCACAATTAGGTATTGATGCCCCGTCTTATGGCCTTGTAAGCTCAGGAAAAATCGTGCCAATCTATTTTACTGGACATGCACAGTCAGAGCTAGCCTCCTATCATCTTGGTGCAGTTCATGCAACAACAGATAATACAGTGTTACAAACGACATTTACAACTTCCAACACGACACTATGGCTTGTGGAAAATAGGGCTATTTTAACACGTATGGCAACGGAAAGTGAATTTCTACGAGAAAGCCATTCATTTGTGCTTTGTTTGGATGGGCAAATTCGATCCGCTCATAAGCAATTTATCAAACAGTTGCTTAAAAGTTCCATACAACAAGTACTGATTTGGACGGATTATGATGAGGCAGGACTAACGATTGCTAAAAAAGCTATTCAGCTTCTTCCTTGTCCCTTTAAAATTATTGGACGAGATTCGCAAATTTTTACGGATATGGAAACTTACGAGCAGTGGCTTCAGCATGAAAATCGTCATGAGCAAGAGCAACAATTGGGAGGAGTGAACGAATGGAAAATGTGGATGTAAATGCACCCATTTCGATTTTTCACAGTGATTATTTTTCAGCTGAATTTATGAAATCAATGCGAGATTTAGCTTCTCTGTCAGCTGTCTTAAAAGACTTGAGCACGGAAAAAATGTATGATTCACCAATGGAAATTATCCGCTTTTTAAATATTATTCAATTATTAAATACGGCATCTTTAGGTATTGGAGACCCGATTGATCATGAAGATACGCTTTATTATCGCTACCGCCATACATATGGGAATGACTCTGAGCCACCGACGCTTCAGTACATTCAACGTGTGCTTCATATTTTAGAACGCAATAATTGGGTTGTAAAGCAGACGCGGCAAATTAAATTAATGGACAGAGGCAAGCGTATGATGGATGGCTTAATTCGTATGGGAAATGATGCACTTGCTTATTATTTACAAGATGATATTGGCCGTTCACTATTTCAGGCAAGACGTGATGCAGAAATTAGTGCAGCCTATGATGATAAAGGCATTTCAGGTGGAAATAAAATTGCGTCGATGATTTATAATGTAGAGCAAGCCGTTGAGCAATTAGAAAATAGACAGCTTGAATTTTTGGCTGATCGCAATGCCTTGCCACAACTAGAAAAAATCAATCAGTTAATGTTGGGGCTAGAGGAAAAAATGACGGAGCGTTTAGCACAATTCCAAACGATAGAGGAAAGTCTTGTAATGAGTGACTTGATGCACCGTGGAACGGCAGCCATTACAAAGGGCACAACATTAAGTTTAAGCGTATTAACTAAATATGTGCGTTTCGTTACGATGCAATTAACACCGATGGAAGAGGCTATTTCCCCTGAAAAAGTACGAAATTTCATCTTGGCGATGTATAACCCACCCTTGCATAGTAATATCCCGACAGCACATGATATCTTTAGCTTTATGGAACAAAATCAATATGAAGAAGAAACATTTGATGGCATGTGGATGCCGGTAAAGTTTGCTGCACCTATAGGACATCAAGATATTAATGATGCTATCCATTATTTAGCCACCTATGAGCCAAAACGTGAGGGCGATATCATTGACCGGGAGGAGCCAGAATACAGAGAAGTAGAAATGGTGGGAGATTCCATTGAAGAAATGTTTGATCAAGCTGCTTGGCAAATGACAAAGGCCCAAATCGATACAACGAAAATAGAAAGTTACTTAGATGACCATGGAGAGAGTGAAATAGAGGAATTAATCGTGCAAGCTAGCTCGAACAAATGGCATGATGCCGTTTTATCAATGCTCGCTGTTTCTGCTTTAACGAGCAGTAAAAAAATAGACAGGTCACCTAAAGCGGAGACGGCAAACTTTGAAAAAGAATGGGAGTGGATTAATGATGACGACAAACGATATACCATATATAAGCTCTTTAGCGATGATTGATCATCTAAAAGGCTATTTAACGACAGAGGAAGAATTGGCTTTTATGCAATTACTGTTTTCATCATCTGCCTCTATTAAGGGAGCGAATTATGGTTTGCGTCGGAAGGAGTTAGAAAAATTATTAGGTATAAAAAATGACGACAATGCTTTGCAATCCTTTATAGACCGTGTAAATGGAGCTTTAAATCGCTATTTCAAAATTATTTATGATGAGAGGCGAGATCGTGTTGTTGTCATGATGCGAATCACAGCGAAAAATGCAAAATCTACATTGAGTAGTGAAGCATTGGCGATTTTACTCTATATGTTTTACCAGCAAGAAGTATTAGGCCATGAATTTACATTAGTACATCAAATTTTAGTTGATTTTGGCCATGAGTCTTTAAATGCTAATAGAAGAATGAAAAGTAATATCGACCAATTAAAAAAGGTGGGAGCTGTTGAAGATTATGAAGCATCTTCAGAAGAGGCATATCAATTAACAACAATAGGTGTTCATTTATTCTCCGAATCTTTTTTACGTCGTACAGTTGAATTTGCACAAGAAACAAAGTTGAATAAAGAAGAAGTGATGAAATTTTTTAACCGTTATAACTTACATGTGGAGGAGGACAAAGAATGATTCCTTACGTGTTGAAAATACAGGGTGTACGTGACTATCCACCAACAAGGGTGATACTAGGTGAAGCCGATGAACACGTATTAATAACAGGTCCAAATGGTGTCGGAAAGTCAACATTAACGTTTTGCATAGGGGCTATATTATATTCTGCAAAAGTAGATATTGAAGGGCTACGCTCGAGTAATTTACAAGCAAATGAAGCATGGTATGCGAAATTATCGTTAGTGTTTAAAAATGAAGGCATGACCCGCATTGATGCGCCGCCATTTATTGCATTTGAATTAATTGTACAACAAGCTGTGAAAAATGGTGCCTTGCAAAAAGAGTATCGTATAACAACAGGAGATTCAGAAGATACGTTAACGAACATAACATCTTATACTTCTGGCAATATAGCAGGACGGAATTTCGGAGCTTACAAAGAAGATTTACAAATTAAATATAAAATTGATCCAGATTTGTATCATTTAATTTGGTATCAGCAAGAGGTGAACCAATTTGCCGCCATGAACCCTGAGGAAAGATTTCGTCAATTTAGTAATATGTTTCATATTGCTGATATGCAAAAAGAATGGGAAGCGGCATTAGAAGGAATTAGAGAAGCTAAACAAGAAATCATCCATTTATCGTCCATTGTAAAAACAGCTGAACATAATCTAACCATTGCAGAAAATGATCTCAACGCCTTTTTAAATAATAAAAAACGTATTCTGGAAAACGGTCGTCTGTATTATACATATACAAATGTTCTACTGCAAAAATATTCAAATGAATGCTCTGATACACAAGCTATTCTTCAGCAATTGCAGGAAGAGGAAGCACAAATAGGGACAAAGCAAAAATTACTGTTGCACGAAAAGGAGCGTACAGGTCAACATTTAATTCAAGTAGTGAATGAGTGCGAACAGGTTGAAGCACAAATTATTGAGTCAAAGACATTATTAAATGAGGAAGTACAGCAGGAAAAAACACTACTAGGGCGATATAGTGAGCTTTCTGCACAGCTAGAATCAATTTCCGATAAAGCAAAGCGACTACGTTTCGATGAACAAACAACCTGGGAAAAACAAAAAGCAACAGCCTTTCTACTAAAACAAGTTGAAGAGCAAGATAAGCAACTAAAAACAAAAGAACAACAATTAAGAGATAACGAACGACTTTTGAATAGTGAAAGCGCACGAGTGACGATACATTTCGAAAACCTGAAAAAAGATCTAGTGGAAGCACGTAAAATCGTCCATTTATATCAAAGTAGCCGTTTTATTTTAAGCCAACTAGATGCTGCAAATCTCCAGCAACATCAATTTTTAAAAGAAAAACAGTTGTTATCTTCCACCATCCAAGAGAAGCAGAAAATCATCCAGCAGCTACAACAAAATAAAGTAAGATCTGCTCGTCAACAACAAGGACTAGAAGACTTACATAGACAAGGTATAGAGGCATATACATTACGTGATTTAATTTCGTTGACACCAAGTGCGCCTTTAAAGTTAGAGTCAAGTATTGAAGCGATTAAATACGCTATTTTTTATAATGCGGTGAGCTATAAGCCACTGAATGATTTGTATTATGTTTCATTAAAGCAGCTCATACCGAATCGTATGATTGACAATATCCCTCATTTAGGATTACAAATGCGTAGCGGACTATCTGAGCAACTACAAAACTATGCCAATAAAGCATTGTGGTGGATCGAGCAATTTTTCACTTCAACGCCTCGAATTGAGGCAGGTACGCTTATAGATGAACGTGGTGCTAGAGGCGCACAGGAACAACTGCAATTTATTCTAAGTGATGCAGCTATTCAACAAACCTTACAAGACCAGGCGAGTAACTTAAACAACCTGCAAGAGCGTCAAGTACAGTTAAATGCTCAGTATGATCATAATATCAAGCAAATTAACCAATTGCATGGAGACTTACGCAAAATTCAACAGGCTGAAAGTACGCTATTGAAGGAAAGCGAACTGCATGCCTATGAAAGTCAACAGAAAGCTTTAACAGAGCAATTGTTAGCAATTTATGATGAGCAAGTGGAAATGGAGGCACAGCGGGAAACAGCTAGAAAACATCAGGCAGAACATTTTCAAGAGCTGCAATTGCTAGAGAAGGAGTGTCGCATTTATGAGGAGCTAGGGGCAGTGGCGGAGCAACAAATCCAGTTACAGCAAATGGAACAAACGTTAAAAGAATTACGCAAAACCATTTATGATTCCAAAAGAAAACATCAGCAATGGACAGAGCAATTGGAGGAGCTGTCCAATGATAAACGTCAACTAAAATTACTAAAACAAAATCATGAATCGGAGCTTGAATTAATAAATAGTAATCTAACAAACTGTCGACTACGAATGGTGAGAGCGCAAGAAAAAATCGAACAATTAGAGGCTAGCCAAGCAAGTCTAGTAATAAAACTACAGGAATTAGAGCATATTTTACCTGTCGAAGCATGTGTTGTTGATGAATCCATCTCCATTAAATGGTCTGAGGCAAGGTTAATTCATGGTAATGCAGAAAAAGCTGCAGCATTCGAAGCGGCACGCCTAGAAAAGGTCAATATTCATGCTGAAGTAAATTTTGAAAAAATGAAAGAAGATTTTGAGCGTAAAAATGCAGAATTAGCAAGTGCTGAAATACTTCTTGAGCAAAATGCGGGTTTTGCAGCAGATTTAGAAGATAAACTAGAAACGACCATTAATATGTATTTAACAAAGATTAATATGTTGTTCCAAAAGTATATGGATATCTTTCATTTTGAGGGACATATCGAAAAAGAAAGAATAGAAGAGAAGGCAGGGCGTATTAAATACTTGCTTTATGTGAAAGCTCGTAAAATCGGTCATCAGGGTACTATGGAGGATGTTAGCTTAAAAGCGCGAAATGGCAAAGTAGGTAAAGGTGTTTCAGGAGGGGAGGAATCGTTAAGCTCGCTCCTCTTTGCCTTAGCTTTATTGCAAAACCTCTCGATTGCCCCAAGCTATATCGTACTTGATGAATTTGATAGCGCACTAGATGATGAACGCAAGGACAAAGTATTTCATTTATATGCAAAAGAGTTAAATCGAAAGTTAATTATTTTATCTCCAAAAGCTCATGATAAAACCTATTACGACCATTTTTCCAAGGTATTTGTCATTGAACACAATTCATCTATTCCACAAAGTAGGATTGTTGGTTTCCAAAAGGTGTAGGACCATTTCGGTGAATGAAATTGTGTTTTAAACGAGCAAGAATTGACTTCTAAATGGCACTCCTTTACAATTAATTTTAATACTTTAATAGGAAAATGAGGTATTCTCGTTTCCTTACCAACTGAATAGCGTGTAGTAATAGGTGTAAATTGCGTGCAATTTGCTTAAAAGGGAAGTCGGTGCAAATCCGACACTGTCCCGCAACTGTAAATGTGAGCGACTTTTCAGCAACCACTGTCTTTGGACGGGAAGGAGAAAGGAAGCGATGACCATGAGTCAGGAGACCTGCCTGTTACGAGTACACACCAGTAACCTACGAGGAATAGGAGGTGGCATGTTGACAAAACAGAATGCTCTGTTCGTCACAGTACGTCAAACGCCCATAGTAAATGAAAGGGTTCACAATCGGACTCGTTCACACATACTTAGGGTTTGTTTGGCATTGTGTGATGAAAGAAGATAAAGCGAAGGATTTCCTCAAAACGTAGGGAGTCCTTTTTGTTTTGAAAATATGTACGCAAAGGGGATGCACGTATGACGAATATTCATGTAACGACAACGCTGGAAACGCCTTATGAAGATATGAACATTTGTAAGCAACCACGCACAGAAGTTGCCAAGAAAGCGAAAACAAGAATGGTGGTCGAATCGCTGATCGATCAATTATTAGCAACGAAGCTGATACGCAACGATCGCTTCTTTGAGCAAATCTTATATAATAAAGAAATTATTTGGATACAAAAAGGGGATGTGGACGGTCATCTATTGGCAAAGGCAGCATTAACAGATGAGCTGAAAACAAAGACCAATCATTTTATGATGTATATGCCGACCAATCCGATTGTCTATGAAGTCAATGGGGAAGCGTATCACTTAATTACGCGCATTGATTCAACACGCGCAAAGCCTAACCTTGATCGTCTAACATTGGAGCCAAAGCCTGTTTTAAGTGCCGCTCGTGTCAATGACTTATTATGCTCGATTGTCATGCGCTTTTATGAAACATATTTACACGATTTGGCACCTCACCATGACAAACTCATCGCATTCGTGCAGCAGGAATATGCCCAGTTTATTGAAGCGGTGCAAGCGTTAAATGATTATCACTTCAACTGGCATCCACGCGGCAATGGGCACGAGCTCTTACTGCAATTAATTGATCATCTGCAAATTTTAAAAAGTCACCCAGGCAAGGTACTGATTGATTTTACGAACAAGCATGACTACGTGATAGTAGAACCCGCTTATTTGATGGACAAACCAACAAAGAAAGCTGTCGGTGCACTATAAAAACAAGCCCTCCGTTTTATGGAGGGCTTGCTTTCATTTAAATGCAGGATCGAAATATATTCACGTTCAAGCAAGAAATACTCGCGCTTGAGCGAAGAATACCCGCGGAAGCAAGCAAAACGCCTCCGAGCGAGCAGGCCGACTCCTGCCCTATAAACAATGCATGGCTGCCTGAGCTTCATGCCACGGAACCGTATATCCTTTGCCCTTTGCACAAAAAATACTAGAGGAACTATATTCAGGGTCGGCATTTTTATCGTAGCCAATCTGTGCAATCACTTCCTCTGTATTATGGCACATATCATAGCCATCAAATTGGAGTGTGAGTGCGCCTTTTCCATTTGTATAGGCAGCAAAGGTTGTGCTGTAGCTCATTAAAGTGGCAACGGGCGCGCGACCTGTTAGCACCACATCTGTTTCGGATAATATCGGGTCATCGAATGTGCCTGCTGCTTGCTGAACGTCAGTCATCATGCGGCCGATAAAGTCGTTTGAAGCCTTCATTTTAAAACGATAATAGGGTTCAAGTAGAACATTTTGGGCTTGCTCTAGTCCCTGGCGCAGCGCACGGAAACTAGCTTCTCGGAAATCGCCGCCCGATGTATGTTCATTATGCCCGCGACCTGTTAGAAGCGTAAAATGAACATCTGTTACAGGGAAGCCTGTAAGTAAGCCATGATGATCGCGCTCAAACAGGTGCTTTTCAACAAGGCGCTGATTGCCTACGGATAAATGATCTGCATGACAGGCATTGCTGAAGGTATTGCCGGTTCCACGTGGATTTGGCTCCATTAATAAATGAACTTCCGCATAATGCTTGAGTGGCTCGAAATGGCCATAGCCTGTCACCTTCGTCGCAATGGTCTCCATATATAAAATTTGCGGCTCGCCAAAGGAGACGGCTAATGAAAAACGTCTCATTAATACCTCTGTCAGGACCTCCAATTGAATGACACCCATAATATGGACATGGATTTCCTGGAACTTTTCCTGCCAAACGACACGTAAAGAAGGCTCTTCGGCTTCAATTAAACGGAAAATCTGTAGCACTTCCTTGATATGCTGATCGCCCGCATATTGAACCTTTGCCTGTAGCGTTGGGACAAGCTCATAGGGCTGTGTTAGCGTCGTTGTACCGATTCGATCTCCAATGTTTGCCTGACTCAGCCCTTTCACCGCGAAAATCTCTCCTGCTTCAACCTGTTGAACGGTCTCAAAGCGACTGCCATTATAAAGGCGAATTTCTGTCACTTTTTCCGTCACTTCACCAAATGAAAATTCATCCCGCACATGTAAGGAGCCCTTGACAGCCTTCATAAAGGTTAAACGCTGATGCCCATCATGACGAATTTTAAAAACCTCTCCTTCAAACGGGACATCCTGCTCAAATTGGGTAGCCGTTAACAGGGGAAGCTGGTCAAGAAATTCCTGAATGCCCTCATCCTTTAAGGCAGAGCCTATAAAGCAAGGGAAAGCACATTCGTTTTTAATCATGGCCTGTAGCTGAGCAAGACATGGTTCATGCTCTAATGACTCATTCAGAAAGGCATCCAGCAATTTTTCGTCGCGCTCCGCCAGCCATTCCATGATGCTATTTGACACATAATCTGCTCGCAGCGGTTCATCGACGAACAACACATGCTGAGAGCAATCTTTACGAAGCTGGCTCATGACAGCTCCTACATTTGCTCCTTCACGATCCGTTTTATTGATAAAGAAGAAGGTTGGGACATGGTATTTACGTAAAAGCTGCCACACGGTTTCAGTATGGCCTTGTATCCCTTCGACTGCGCTAATGATAATAATGGCATAATCCATCACACGGATGGCACGCTCCATCTCAGGGGAGAAATCGACATGCCCAGGTGTATCAATCAATGTGTATGTATCATCGCCAATGCTCATGCGACCTTGCTCGGCAAAGATCGTAATCCCACGCCTGCGCTCTAGCTCATGATTATCAAGAAAGGTATCCTGATGATCGACTCGACCACGGGCTTGAATACTATTTGTATGAAAAAGCACTTGCTCAGAGAAGGTCGTTTTCCCTGCATCCACATGCGCCAGTACACCGATTGTTTTGTACATAAGAAATCCTCGTTTCTATAGATTGCTATCTTTTCATTGTAACAGAATACTCGCATATATAATTCTTGTAAAATAGTTCGTATTTTTGTCGAAATAGTGCTAATATAGTGATGATTGCATAATTAGCGTCATACTACGCTAGTCTATCAATAGTATTGACCATAATAGAACGTATTGGTGCAAATGGCATTTGTCATTTGCTTAAAAGGGAAATCGGTGCAATTCCGATGCTGTCCCGCAACTGTAAATGGGGAGTCTATACAGCATGCCACTGTAGTAAAACTATGGGAAGGCGTATAGATGATGAACCTAAGCCAGGATACCTGCCAGTATGTGTTTTTTGACTAAGAACCACGAGGATGGGGATAGTGATAAAGGTAATGATGATACCGTTATTTCACTATGCTACTCTCTTGGCGACAAGAGGGTTTTTTTTATGCCCTTCCAACCACATGGGTAGTAAAGAAGTCTCTGATTTCTTTCTATATTTTAACAACAAAGGAGAAAAGGACATGAAGAAATGGAAAAGTATATGGCTGATGATGATCATTGCCTTGGTCGCTATTTTAGGGGCTTGTAATGCAAAGGACAAAACTGAATCAGCAGCACAAGGTGAAAAGGTTGAGCCATCTGAGGCAGCAACAGAAGTAACCATTGAAAATAATGACACAAGCCAAACATATAAGGAAGCACCTACGAAAGCGATTAGCTTAAATCAGCATGTGACAGAAATTATGCTGGCGCTTGGCTTAGAGGATTCTATGGTTGGGACGGCTTACTTAGATGACAAAATCTATGAGCCCCTGCAAGAGGCATACGATAAAGTCCCTGTGCTTTCTGACCAATACCCAACGAAGGAGCAAGTGATTGATGCCGAGGCGGATTTCTTATATGCAGGCTGGAAAAGTGGCTTTGGTGAAAAGGGCGTTGGCACACCAGAGGAGCTTGAAGAATTAGGCATTCATACGTATTTACATACGGCTTCTAACATGACAAAACCAACATTAGAAGATATTTTCACTGATATTCGCAATATCGCGAAGATTTTCCGTATCGAAGATCGTGGCGAAGCTTTAATTGAGCAAATGACAAAAGATGTAGAGGCAGTACAAGCTAAATTACCAAAAGATAGCGAAAAATTACGTGTTCTTGTGTTTGATAGCGGTGAAAAGGATGTATTTACAGCTGGTCAAAACTTTATGAATGAGCTGGTGACAATCGCGGGTGGTCAAAATATCTTTGGTGATGTGGAATCAGGCTGGACAACTGTGTCGAAGGAAGATGCAGTAGATCGTAATCCAGAGGTTGTTGTCGTGATTGATTATGGTGAAACAACGGCAGAACAAAAGATCCAATTCTTAAAAAATGATCCAGCATTAAAGGAGATGGAAGCTGTCAAGAATGATCACTTTGTCATCCTGCCACTTTCAGCAGCATCTGAAGGGGTTCGTGCGGCAGAGGCCATTGAAATTTTAGCGAAGGGCTTCTATCCTGAAAACTTTTAAACCAATTTGAGCTAGCGCTTTGCTAGCTCCTTTTTCATAAGGAGCGATATCAATGAACGCATTTCAAAAAAACGTACCAGATCAAACATTTGAAACACTAAACCGTGAGGGTGAATTTACCCGTCTAGCAGTTAGCCCTGGCATTATCAATAAGCATTATACGCCAGCGCAATTTCAAAAAATAGCCGAAATTGCTGGCGAAAAGGGTGCGATTAAGTATTCCGCCTCCTATAGTATTCTCGTATCCATTCCAACGAGCGATGCGACAGAAGCTGTGCAAGCCTTACAGGAAGCGGGTCTTTATGTTGCGTCCTCTGGCTCCATTATTGCCATGAAGGCTTGCGATTTTTGTGATGGTGAGAAAATGGAGGCTGCTCCGATAACTGAACATCTTTATCATGCTTTAGAGGGGATCAAGGTACCTGCAAGAGTACGTGTCAATATCAATGGCTGTGCATCTGCCTGCTACAATGCAGTCTATGATGATATTGGGCTCGTGTATCAGCAGGAAAGCTTTGATGTCTATTTAGGTGCTGTGCCGATGGGGGCAAAGGCACAGGCTGGCACATTATTCGCTAAAAGGGTAGGTGTCGAGCACATTGAAGATTTTTTATTGCACATGATAAGCCTTTATAAAGAGCATGCTCGCCCGAATGAACCCTTTTATAAATTTTATCGCAGAACCAAGTCCGCAGAATATTGGGAACTAGTAAAAAATTCTATTAAATAGCAGGAATATTACTTAGGGTGTCGAAGTATTGTAGTAAGGCACAGAAAATTACAATACAAAGGAGCAAGAACATGACATCGAAACAAGGGATTCAACCAGAAGATCTTTATCACTTAAAATCAGTAGCAGATCCACAGCTATCACCCGATGGAACTGAGGTAGTTTATGTAGAGACTCGTATGGACGAGAAGAAAAACGACTATATCTCGAATTTATTTTACATAAACTTGAAGGACAAAACGCCACAGCAATGGACATTTGGTGAGGATAGAACAAGTTCCCCTGTTTGGTCACCAGATGGCAGCCAAATTGCGTTTTTGTCAACGAGAACAGGTAAATCGCAAATTTATGTGCTATCGAAAGCAGGTGGAGAGGCAAAACAGCTGACACATTGTAAAAATGGGGCGACATCCCCTGTCTGGTCCCCATGTGGCAAGAAAATTGCTTTTTCAGTCGTCCTAGGGAAAGATGAAACCATCCAAGATAAAGCGGAGGATGAGAAGAAGAAGGATAAAGAACTCAAGCCACTAGAAATCGAGAAAATGAAGCACAAATCGGATGCTGGTGGATTTATTGATATGGAGCAGTTTATCCATATTGCCCTTGTCAATGTGGAATCAGGAGAGCTAGAGCAAGTGACGGAGGGAAAAGAGTACTTCCATCTCGGTACATGGTCGCCAGACGGCAAATACCTTACGTACTTAGCCGATAAAGCGGAGGATTTGGATTTCTCATTTAATGTGGATATCTTTTTATTGGATTTAGAAACTAAACAGAGCCGCAAGCTAACAGAAGGCTCTGGTGCATATTACCAAACGGCTTGGTCTCCGAATAGCCGATTCCTTTCTTTTGTAGGCGGAGAGCGTGAATTTGAAAATGCCACACAAGCGAAGCTATGGATATATGACATGGAGCAAAAACTGCTAAACTGTGTAACAAGTGAATTCGATGCGCCTGTCGGTGATTTTGTCATCGGTGATTTTCTACAAGGGGTAGCGTCACCACGCGTGCAATGGATGAATGATAATCATAGCTTCTACTTCCAAGTCACAGATCACGGCAATGCAGCGATTTATTTCGGAAATGTAGATGGCGAAATTTACCCAGCGATTCATGATGATCAATATGTCTATGGCTTTTCACTTGATCCGCAAAACGATCAGGCTATTGTAGCGATTAGCACAACGACAAACCCAGGCGATTTGTTTTATGTAAACCTAAAAACAGGTGACAAAGAACAGTTGACGTCAATTAATGAAGAATTTTTAAAGACCAAAACATTAGCTGTTCCCGAAAGTATTGAATTGGAAGGCGCTGAAGGCTGGAAAGTCAATGGCTGGATCATGAAGCCAGTTGGCTATGAAGAAGGGAAGAAGTATCCTCTTATTCTTGAAATCCATGGTGGTCCACATGCGATGTATGGCAACACCTACTTTAATGAATTTCAAATCCTTGCTGCACAAGGCTTTGCAGTGCTTTATACTAATCCGCGTGGTAGTCATGGCTATGGCCAAAAATTTGTGGATGCAGTACGTGGCGATTATGGTGGCAATGATTATGCAGACTTAATGGCAGCGGTAGACTACGCTTTGGAGCACTATGATTTTATTGACCAAGACCGTCTTGGTGTAACAGGTGGAAGCTATGGTGGCTTTATGACCAACTGGATTGTGGGCCATACAAATCGCTTTAAAGCGGCTGTGACGCAGCGCTCCATTTCAAACTGGATTAGCTTTGCGGGTGTCAGTGATATCGGCTATTACTTTACAGACTGGCAAATTCAAGCAGGACTCGATGATATAGAGAAGCTATGGCATCATTCACCGCTGAAATATGTAGACAATGTGGAGACACCATTATTGATTTTACATGGTGAAAAAGACTATCGTTGTCCAATTGAGCAGGCAGAACAATTATTTATTGCCTTAAAGTATCGGAAAAAAGAAACAAAATTCGTTCGTTTCCCTGAGGCGAATCATGAACTATCAAGGAGCGGCAAGCCCACATTACGAATTAATCGACTTGAATATATTCGTGATTGGTTTGTGAAATATCTATAATAGGGTGGCCTAAGAAGAGCATAGCTTCTTAGGCTATTTTTAATAGAAAAGCCCTGTATGATTGTTTATAACGTTTCAATCGTTTGAAAAATCTCTTTGTAAAGGATATCTAACCCTTTCTCACCTTTCATATAGAAATACCAAACATCTTCTCGATTTGCATCATGATCATATAAATAAATTGTTGTATGAGAACCGTTCTTTAATGATTCCCAATGAGCCGTTTCAAATGTAGTTCCTTCTCTTGTAAATGGAAAATGACGTTTTGGTGAATCAAAAAAAACAATAGGGATTTTAGCGTTTTCATAAGCTTTAACCAATTTATCAGCTGATGCTTCTTCAAACATCATGGGTGTTATCATAACAGCATCAAAATTTGTGGAAATATGTAATGTATCCTCGCTAAATTCATCTAATGCAATGGTTTCGAAATGAATTTTTTCGTTATTTAATTCAGGGATAGTACCAACTACAGCCATTTTTAAAGGCGCTCCATCATATTTAGTTTCATCATTTGAACATGCAACTAATACTAACAAACTTAATATGAATAAAAATTTTTTCACAATTATCCTCCTTTTTTCTCACGATATCGTTGTGTTCATCACATAAAAAAAGAATCACAACAAGGTGTGATTCTCGATGGGTTAGTCGATTTTCTGGATGAACACGACCTTCAGATAATTAAACTCAGGGTATTCACGTTGTACTCGGAAATCCTTCGGCAAACCGTATTCCTCCACGATTTTATAGCGTGTACGAGTTTCTTTAAATGCTTGGTCAATAAAGCCTTTGAACTTTTTCATACCGAAGCTAGCATTATTTGTGGAAGCCACAATGATGCCGTTTTTAGCGGTAATGGCAATCGTGTCCTTCAGTAATTTAGGGTAGTCCTTTGCCGTTGAAAAGGTCATTTGCTTCGTACGTGCAAAGCTAGGTGGGTCTAAAACGACAAGGTCAAACTGTAAAGCATGACGCTGCGCATATTTAAAATAATGAAAGACATCCATGACTTTTATATCCTGTGCCTCATAATCAATATGATTGACACTAAATTGCTCAATCGTTTTGGCTAGACTGCGCTTGGCTACATCTACACTCGTTGTCTTGATGGCACCTCCTAGAGCAGCTGCCACAGAAAATGCTCCTGTATAGGAGAACGTATTCAGCATGTCAGTATTATTCGCATAACGCTCACGAATAGCCAATCGCACCTCACGTTGATCAAGGAAAATCCCTGTCATAGCACCATCGTTTAAATGCACTGCATAGGTCATACCATTTTCCTTTACCATGATGGGAAATTCGCCTGGCGTGCCCATCACAAAATCATCCTGCTCGATATACTGTCCTTTGCTATCAAAGCGTTTTTTCTCATAAATCGCTTGGTAGTTCACTGTCTCAGCAAGCGCCTCATAAACCACTTCTCTAAATGAGTAAATACCCTCACTATACCAGCTCACCATGTAGTAGCCGTTAAAAAAGTCGATCGTTAGACCGCCGATGCCATCTCCTTCACCGTTAAATACACGAAAAGCTGTTGTGTTTTCATTGTTGAAGAATGCAGCACGATTGTCGATGGCTTTTTTGAATTTTTTCATAAAAAAAGGTTTATCGATGGTTTCATTCGCATCGGTCGTTAGCACCCAGCCAATCCCTTTATTTTGGATTCCGTAGTAACCTGTTCCAATAAAACGGTTATGGTGATCCATGAGCTTTAGGAGTGTTCCTTGCTCAGCAGGTAGACGTCGTGCATCGACCGCTTCCTTTGAAATAAGAGGGTAGCCTTTTTTTAATTGATCAGAAAAGGGCTGTTGTATTTGTAGTGCCATTATTTGTGTCATAGTGTCATCCTTTAAAAAACGTTTTGCTCTATTATCGCACTGTTTGAGCAGGATAGCCAAGCTTATTTCAGGAATTGCGCAATTTTTGTCACGGTTTCAATTGTTGCGTCTTCAAAATAATTCATTTTACTGAAATAGCTATGGATTAATCCTGGCATTGTAATATGCTCGACTGCCACACCAGCAGCTTTTAACTTTTGTGCATAGCTTAGACCCTCATCAAAGAGAACATCTGCCTCTGCAGCGATAATCAGTGTTTTTGGCATGTTACGGACATCCTCTAGCTGAAGAGGGGACACAAATGGATTCGTAAAGTTTGCTTCCTCCGTATAGTGCTGAGAGAACCATTGCATGGCTTGTGCATCTAAGCCGTAATTTTCACCATATGCCAGATAGGATACTGTTGAAAAATCGACATTTGTCACAGGATAGATCAGTGCTTGCGCTTGTAGCGTTGGACCATCCAGTGCAGTAGCTAAGTGCGCAACGACTGTAGCTAAATTTCCACCTGCACTATCCCCAGCAACCGACAATCGACTTACATCTCCACCTATTGCTTCAATATGGTCATGCACCCATACTAAGCTATCGTAGGCATCATGTAAGGGTGTTGGGAAGGGGTATTCGGGTGCTAAACGATAATCCACTGACACCACAAGCGCCTGTGCCTGATCTGCTAATAGCTGGCAGCCTGCATCGACAGATTCTAAATTGCCATAGACCCAGCCACCACCATGGTAATAAACAATAACTGGTAATGCTTTACTGACAACGGGCGTATAAAGCCGAACTGTAATTTGCGCGCCATCTCGCACCGTAATGTTGTGATCCTCAATGGATGCTAGCTTCGGTTTATGGGCGGATTGCCATTGCGTAACCGTACGCATAGCTCTCGCTTCCTGTGGTGTCACTTTGTAATAAGGTGTACCAGTGCGCTGAGCTTCTATATAGTGAACAGCTTCTTTTCTTAAAGTAGTCATCTTCATCATTCCTTTATCGTGAGGTTTGTTATTTCTATTATAAACTATTCGTATAATTTTACTAGGATTTGATTTAGAAAAAGTTTATTTATTTATAAATGAGGTGAAATCAGCGCATTATGTTTATAATAAAAGGGATGAACGTATTTGGAGGGACAGTATGATTTCTTTAATTGTGGCACATGATGACAACCACGTCATCGGTTATAACAATGGGATGCCGTGGCATTTACCAGGGGATTTGCAGTATTTTAAACAAAAAACAATGGGCAAGCCTATGATTATGGGACGTAAAACATTTGAATCCATCGGTCGACCACTTCCAGGGCGACGCAACATCGTCATTACGCGTGATGAAAACTATCAGGCAGCGGGCATTGAAATCGTGACAAGCTTGGAAGCGGCTTTAGCGCTAGCTGGAGATGTACCTGAGGTGATGATTATTGGTGGCGAGCAGATTTTCCGTTTAGTGATGGAGATGGCTGATCGCTTGTATATCACAAAAATTAATCACGCCTTTCAGGGAGATACCTATTTCCCAAGCTATGAACAGGATTTTGTTCAAGTCTCTTCACAGGAGCCTGAAACAGCACCAGAAGGCTATACATTCCAATATCAAATTTTTGAACGTAAATAAACGAAAAAGCAATCGCTCATTGTGAAGGGAGCGATTGCTTTTATTATAGATAAAAATAAACACATGCATACATAGAGGCACAGCCAGCTAGCACAAAGAGGTGCCAGATCGCATGGTTAAAGGGCAGTGAGCGCCATGCATAAAAGATGGCCCCAATCGTATAGAACAGCCCACCAGCTAGCAGTAAAGCAAAGCCATGTAATCCTAAATACAGATAAACAGGCTTAATGGCAAATATAATTAACCAGCCCATTCCGATATAAAAAATCAATGAAAGTACTTCAAAGCGATTAATAAAGAAACATTTAAACAGCACACCAAGCACAGCCAGTGACCAAATAATACATAGCAACGTCAATCCTAGAGTACCACCAACGGCAATTAATAAAAATGGCGTATAGGTGCCGGCAATTAAAATATAAATGGACGAATGGTCCAAAATAGCGAAAAAGTGTTTATATTTTTCTGGCATACTGTGTAGCAAGGTAGACATTAAAAACAGAATGATGACAGACGCACCGAAAATGCTGAAGGTTGTAATATGTAGGGCATTTCCTGTTTGTACGGCTGCTAACAGTAGAACAACCAGTGCTGGAATACTAGCGATGAAACCAATACCATGTGTAATGGCATTCCACAGCTCTTCCCTCCATGATTTATAGTCAAATGAATCAACCATTTGAAACACTCCTTTCGTTCATACATTTACTATACCCCAATAATTTGTACATGAACATTTACATTTGTCATATATTTCATATCAAAAATGTCATAAGGCTGTCATAATCTTTGAGGGGCATTGATAGACAAGAGGTAGGCGAAAACGCTATAGTATCCAAGGTAGCGTTTACATGCAAGCGAGGACAAGGTTTTGCCTAATGACAAATGTCATGTTTACATAATGATTCATTAGTCTATATAATAAATTTTAATGAAGTAAAAGGATGTGTCGAAGTGAGACGAATTCATATAGTAACGGACTCAACTTGTGATTTAACAAAAGAAGAAGTAGCACAACATGGAATACATATCGTGCCTTTAACGATTCAAATTGATGGTCAAACATATACAGATGGTGTGGACTTAGAGCCACAGTCATTTTTAGGCTTAATGAAAAATGCGAAAAACTTACCAAAAAGTTCGCAGCCAGCACCAGGGAAATTTAAGGAATTATATGATGAGCTAGGTAAAGATGGTGATCAAATAATCTCCATCCATATGACAGGCGGCATGAGTGGAACAGTAGAATCTGCACGTCAAGCAGCACAAATGACAGATGCCGATGTGACAGTCATTGACTCTCGCTTTATCGCGATTGGTTTGGCTATCCAACTACGTGAGGCAATCCGCATGCGTGATGAAGGCGCAACAGTAGAAGACATCGTGGCACGTTTAGAAAAGGTACGAGACAATACGCATTTATATGTGATTGTGGACACGCTCGAAAACTTAATTAAAGGCGGTCGAATCGGTAAAGGAACAGGCTTTATCGGTTCTCTCCTAAACATCAAAGTCATTGCCAACCTTGAAGGGGGCGTATATAACCCTGTGTCAAAAGTACGTAGTCATAAGCAAGTAGTCAATTTCTTATTTAAACAATTCCAAGCAGACACAGCCGGAAAAATGGTTAAGGCAGTCGGCATTTCCCATGCAGACGGTCTAGTAACGATGGGCAACCCATTAAAATCGTTAATCGAAGACACAGGCTTTAACGATGTAGAAATTGCCTTTACATCCCCAATCATCTCGACACACACAGGTCCAGGAGCCATCGGTTTTATTTATTTTGCAGAATAATAGGAAGGAGCTACTACATAAGTAAATGTAGTGGCTTTTTTTATACGTTGCTCTCGTAGCAACCATAACTTTCACACCAGGGATGAGTGGCTTTGAGCCAAAGATGAGCCATTTTAATTAACCCGTGATCCGTTTCCGACTAAATAAGAGCGTTTTGGATTAAATGGTGATCACTTTGCCAGCGAGAAAGAGCGTCTTCGATTAAATGGTGATCACTTTGCCAGTGAGAAAGAGCGTCTCCAATTAAATAGTGATCACTTTGCCACCAAGAAAGAGCGTCTCTGATTAAATGGTGATCACTTTGCTACTAAGAAAGAGCGTCTCCGGTCAAATGGTAATCACTTTGCCATTGAGAAAGAGCGTCTTCGATTAAATAGTGATCACTTTGCTACCAAGAAAGAGCGTCTTCGATTAAATGGTGATCACTTGGCCACCAAGAAAGAGCGTCTCCGATCAAATTGTGAGCGTTTCCCCACTAAGTAAGAGCGGCTTCGTTACAAAGATGATCGGTTTAACACTAAGTAAGAGCGGCTTCAAACAAATTGTGATCGCTTTCTCACCTGATAAGAGCGGGTTTAAAAAAAGCAGAGCGTCTAACCACTAAGTATGATCGTCTTCAATTAAATAGTGATCACTTTGCCAACAAATACAATCAGTAATCCTCCCAATTACCATCACTTCCGCATAAAGGTACACTGAATAAACACACATTATCCATACATACACCCCATGATGGAGTGAGGAAATTTGGCAAGAACACAAAATTATGGAGAACTAAGGGTAAGTCACTTTTCATTGCGGCATAAACTATTCTATAATAGAAGTAATAGAAAGGGATGGAAGGTGGTCAAATGGACATTTGGCGATTTATGTTGTCGTGTTTGACCGTCTTAGTACTAAGTGGTTGTGCAATTTCAATCGATGAACCGAATCCGCAAGCAGAGCCTGAAGGTGAGCAAGCAGGAACGGAGCAAGATATGCCGCAGGATGAGCAACAAACAGAAGATGAGGAAAAAACATCTAAGAATATGTTGACGCAAATTTTTGAACATTTTTTTGAGCCATCAGCAGAGGATTTATCGCAAATTGATGAAGAACAAGCAAAGCAACTACATTACTTGGCACTGGGAGATTCGTTGACAGATGGTGTCGGTGATGAGTATAGTCAAGACGGTTATGTTGGAAGATTAGCAGATTCATTGCTCGCATGGCCTTCGATCTCGGATGTGGAGGTCGATAATCGGGGCAAACGTGGTAGACGCAGCGATCAGCTACTAAAATTAGTGAAAAAAGGGCATTATGATGAAGAGCTGCAAGAAGCACAGTTTATTTCCTTAACAATGGGTGGCAATGATGTCATGAAGGTCGTCAGGCAGGATTTATTTAACTTGAAGCGTGACGCTTTTGATAAGGAATTGCTGGCTTATAAAGAACGTTACAGCAAAATCGTAGAAGGCATTCGCGCAAAAAATCCGACAGTGCCCTTATTACTCATTGGTTTTTATAATCCCTTTTCGATTGTGACCAATGAGGCGAATGAATTTGATACGATTATCACAGAATGGAATAATGTGATTGAGGAAGTAGCCAGCAAGGATTCCAATGCTTGTTACGTATCAGTAGAAGATTTGTTTGATTCAAATGAAGAGCTCGTTTATCATACAGACTTTTTCCACCCCAATGCAAAGGGGTATGAAAAAATGACAGAGCGTATACTAGCAGCAATGGAGCAGTGTGGTATGGAAAAAAAGATTAACAAGGCAATAGGCTTCGAGGAGTGACAAAATGAATAAATGGAAAGTCGCGTTTTTCGCCTTAGCGGGCACAGTGCTTTTTGCAATCCTCCTCGTCGTTTTTTTAGCAACTAGACCAGTGGATGGCGTCCATGTTGCGAAGAGTTCAGCAGGTGAAAGTGAAAGCAAAGGGAATGTACTCGTGGTGCAAACCACAACAAAGGAATTAGAATCGATATCAAAAAAATATTTAAAGGATGCAGCGAAAGGCTCACCTTTACCACTTGATTTCACAATTGGGGATGATATTCAATTACGCAGCACACTAACGGTATTTTATACGGAAATCCCTATTTCCATGAATTTTGAGCCCATTGTGGATGACAAGGGGAATATTATTTTAAAACAGACGGGCATGAATGTCGGGTTATTAAACATTCCACCGGAGACGACGATGAAAATCATGCGCGATTCGGTGGAATTTCCCTCATGGATTACCGTGAATCCGAATAAAGCCGAAATTTATATTGATTTATCGCGCATTAACATTGCTTCTGGATCACGTGTACGTGCTAAAGAGTTGGACTTACCAAAGGATAAAATCTTATTGGAAATTATTGTTCCTGGTGAATAAGGAGTGAAATGAATGGCAAAGCAATATGCAACATTTGCGGGAGGCTGTTTTTGGTGTATGGTCAAGCCCTTTGACGAAACACCCGGCATTGATTCTGTGATTTCAGGCTATACAGGTGGACATGTTGTGAATCCTACCTATGAACAGGTGTGCTCTGAAACAACAGGGCACGTAGAGGCTGTACAAATCACATTTGATGATGAATTATATAGCTACGAGCAGTTACTTGCGATTTATTGGACATTGATTGACCCAACAGATGCAGGCGGGCAATTTTACGACCGTGGAGAATCCTACACAACGGCCATTTTTTATCATGACGAAGAACAACGTGAGCTAGCTGAACGTTCAAAGGCGGATTTACAAGCGTCTGGCAAGTTTGGTAAACCAATTATGGTAAAAATCTTACCAGCCACTACGTTTTATCCGGCTGAGGGTTATCATCAGCAGTATTATAAGAAAAATCCAATGCACTATGAACGCTATTCGATTGGATCCGGTCGACGAGCGTTTCAGGAGCATCACTGGGGGAATAAGCATGAGTAAAGAACAGCGTTTAAAAGAATTAACTGAAATGCAGTATTATGTGACACAGGAAAATGGTACTGAGCCACCATTTCGCAATGAATTCGATGACCATTTTGCAGAAGGCATCTACGTAGATATTGTATCTGGCAAGCCTTTATTCAGCTCACTCGATAAATACAACTCCGGCTGTGGCTGGCCAGCCTTCACAAAGCCGATTGAAAAAGAACAGGTAACCGAGCATTTCGATACATCTCACGGCATGCGTCGAGTGGAGGTACGCAGCAAAGAAGCGGATTCCCATCTAGGACATGTCTTCCCAGACGGCCCAAGTGAGCAAGGCGGCTTACGCTACTGCATAAACTCAGCAGCGCTTCGATTTATCGCAAAAGAAGATTTAGAAAAAGAAGGCTATGGCGAATACCTAGCATTATTTAAATAGTAAAGCCTAGCAAGGTAGCTCCTTGCTAGGTTTTTTTGTGTCATTATAAAGTGAGGGGGAGAAACAGCAGATAGAAGGATAGGATTCTAAAAGTAGAGGATAGAACTGAAAAAGTAGTGGATAGAATGCTGGAAGTGGAGGATAGCCCTGCGAATTAGGAAGCGAACCCGCAGATAGAAGGATAGAACGTTCAAAGTAAAGGATAGCGCTATAAATTAAAAAAGAGAACCAATCGAAAATATTGGTTCTCCCTCTCCAATTCAAAAATCTTAAACTTTAAACTCGCTTACGAGGTTGCGTAGGCTATCGGCTTGTTGGGCGAGCTCAGTGGCTGCGGCGTTGATTTCCTGCATGGATGCGGAGCCTTGTGTGGCTGCTGCTGCAGATGTCACGGTGTTGGCCGCGGATTGTTCTGCGTAGGCATTGACATGAATGAAGTCACTTGCCACCGCATTGCTATTTTCAAGTGTTGTCGCAATTTTATCCACCATGGCTGCGATGATGGATGTTGTTTCCTCGGTATGCGACAAAATATTGGCTAAGGATTGATTTGTTTCATTGGTCACTTCAACGCCTCGGATGACCGTTGTCACACCTTCATGATTTTGGGCAATGATCGATGTGACCTCATCTTGGATGGATGTGACAATCGATGTAACCTCTTTTGCTGCACTTTGGGATTGCTCTGCTAGCTTGCGCACCTCATCGGCTACGACCGCAAAGCCTCGTCCATGCTCGCCAGCGCGCGCCGCTTCAATCGCCGCATTTAAAGCGAGAAGGTTTGTTTGCTCAGAAATGGCCGTAATCGTACCGATAATGGACGTAATATCCGCCGATTTACGACCTAACGCCTCCACAGTAGACGTTGTGGAAGCCATTGTTTCTTCAATGGATTGCATCACGAGTGACGATTGTTCCACAGAACGGCTACCTTCATCGGCTGCTTGCTGCATGGCAACAGAGGCACGATGGACAGCACTCGCTTGCTCATTTAATTGGTGCATCGAATGCTCTAAGTCGCTCATTTTTTGCTGTGCACTATTCATACTGGAAATTGTATTGTCACTATCACTCGCAATATCAGCTGTCGCATCCGCAATATCCTGAATTGTACGCGCATTTTCATCTGCTAACGACATCAGCTCCTGACTACTGCTTGATACATGATCGGCCAATTCACTTACGCGTCGAATTAAGTTGGAAATCGACTCGATTAACGTATTCGTTGAGGCTGCAATAATCGAAAATTCATCACGATTACGCACATTTACTCGTCTTGTCAAATCGCCGCCAGCTTGTGCAATATCAAGGATAGAGTCATTAATCGCCTGTGTATTACGTTTCAGTGATTTAAATAGCATAAAGCCAAAAATCACAATCGCTAAAAAGCCAACGATTGATACAAGAAAGAACGTCGTGATCGAAAGGTTTACCTGCTGATTAAGCTTGTCTAATTTTGTTTTATTGGAATCGTCCATGACGGTATTGATGGTCTCGATGTTTTTATCGATATGCGTTTTCATTGTTTCCCCAGTAGCACCCATCATCAGCTTACGAGCCTGCTCAAGACCGAGCTCATCACGCATTGTCATAACTTTATCTGAATAATCAAGGTAATTTTTATAATATTGCTCGATTGCCTGCATATGACCTAGTTCCACTTGTCGATCTTGAAATTGATCTTTCAAGGCAGCCAGCTTTTTATTAATGGTATCAATTTTTAAATGATAAGAAGTGGAATAAATGCCGTTACCAGTAATCAAATATGATTGTTCTAAATTGGTCAGTCTAGCAATCTCGTAGGCAAGTTGATTCACCGTTAGTTGCTCCTGCACGTTTTTCTTTGTGAAGTCTTCCATTTGGTGCTGCAAATTTTGTATATTGACATAGGACAATATACCCATTATACCGTTAATTACAATAAGAAGTGCAAACATAATAAGCACTTTACCCCGAATTAAATGGTAAAAACGTTGTCGTTTTTCTTTAATAGGAGGGGGATTGTTCCCGGTTTCCCCTTGTGTAGAAGCTTTCCTCTTTTTAAAAAAGCTAAAAATAAAGAGAGACGGGCGTTTTTTCGCTGTATCATGAGTTTTTTTAGTCTTTTTCATCGCCATCACCTTCCTATTTTTTTAAATAGTCGATTTCAATTTTATCTTATTTTGCTAGATTTTTCTATCGTTATTTCTAAAAATTAAAATTTTTCAGATAAAATAACTATGACAAAAGTCAGGACCGACCATGAAAATAGTTCTAAAATCATAAGTGGGTAAAATATAGTAGTAGTGGAAGTTATGACGAACGCTATTTTTTTTGATACACTAGCGAAAAGCCAATGCATAAAAAGGGGAAATTGTTTGATGAAGAAAAGTTTTTATTTATATGTCCTAACCTATCGAGGTGGTGATTGGTCTGACCCTAAAGTACGCTTTGCAGAGGAAGTATTTCATGAGCATAATTTTCCAAAGCAGAGCACAGACTTTAATGAGTTGTCCGACTATATCGAAACCTACGCGACGGAAAACTTAACAATCGAGACCTTTGATTCTTTGTGGACGCTTTATGAGGAACAAGCTTAATTGTACGAAAACTATAAATAATTTTGAAGTTGCTAGACGTCTAGCATTGCGTAAATGACAGAAACACAGTATTATTTATAGTGATAACTGACAGAAAAGAGGGATTGCAGTATGAGTATTCATATTAATGCAAAAAAAGGTGAAATCGCTGACACAATTTTACTTCCAGGAGATCCACTACGTGCAAAATACATTGCAGAAACATTTTTAGAAGATGTAACTTGCTACAATGAAGTACGTAATATGTTCGGATACACTGGTACGTATAAAGGGAAACGTATTTCTGTACAAGGAACTGGTATGGGTGTGCCATCTATTTCTATCTATGTAACAGAATTAATGCAAGAATATGATGTACAAAAATTAATCCGTGTAGGTACTTGTGGTGCAATTCAAAAAGATGTAAAAGTGCGTGACGTGATTTTAGCGCAAGGAGCAACTTCGGATACACGTATGAACCAAATCATTTGGGGCGGTGCTATCGACTTCGCACCAATCGCTGACTTTGACCTATTATTAAAAGCTTACAATGCAGGAAAAGAAGCAGGTCTTAACTTACAAGTAGGGAATATCTTTACAGCAGATTTATTCTACTCAGACGAGCACCAAAACGAAAAATTAGCTCAATACGGCGTACTAGCAGTAGAAATGGAATCAGCAGCTCTTTACACATTAGCTGCAAAATTCGGCCGTAAAGCACTTTCTGTTCTAACAGTAAGTGACCACATCATTACAGGTGAAGTAACAACAGCTGAAGAACGTCAAACAACGTTCAATGATATGATTGTGGTAGCGTTAGACGCAGCAATTCAAGACTAACTCAACGTTTTATACCAATCTAATTTCATAATGAACAAAGGCAACCGACAAAAAAACCGACCATTTTTTAAGATGGACAGGGAATAGTCGGTTGCTTTTTTCTTGGGAAATTATAGGCAGATGGTTCCGGTTTTGATACCAGTAGGGCCGTTAAATCCTGGGATTGTGGCAATTACCATGTTTGTTGCTATGTCGATGACAGACACCGTATTTTCTGTTTGATTTGTTACATAGGCAAGTGTTCCATTTGGCAGGATGGTTACTTGGTCTGGAGATGATCCTACTGGAATTGTCGCAATTACCGTGTTAGTGGCTGTACTGATAACAGACACCGTATTATCGCCTTTATTCACAATGTAAACAAGTGTTCCATCAGGTGTAATAGCTGTTCCTACTGGGCCTGCTCCGACAGGGATAGTATTCACTACCGTATTTGTAGTGGCATTAATGACCGATACTGAGCCGCTATTTTCGTTTGTCACGTAAGCAAATTGTCCGCTTGGCGTGAAAACAATGGATCTAGGACGAATTCCTACAGGGATTGTCGCAATCACCGTATTGGTTGCAGTATTGATAACTGATACTGAATTTGAATTCTCGTTTGCAACATACGCAAACGCACCGTTCGGCGTAAAGGCAATACCTTGAGGTTGTAGCCCTACTGGAATCGTAGCGGTTACGGTATTGGTAGCTGTGTTGATGACAGATACAGTGCTCGATCCGTGATTGGATACATAAGCAAGCGTCCCATTTGGTGAAATGGCGACACCAAGGGGGTTAATGCCTACAGGGATGGTAGCGATTGGCAAGTTTGTGGCCGTGCTAAAAACCGTTACATTATCCGAGAAGAGCGCTGGAACATAACCAAAAGCGCCATTTGGTGTAATCGCTACTTCTAGTGGAGCAGTTCCTACTGGAATGGTAGCGACGATTGTGTTTGTTGCGGTATCGATCACAGATACTCTATTATCAGGCGTTGCGAGCTGCCCAGCATCTGTCACATAGACGAGATAATGACAGCTTGGTGGTATGGGTAAAAATGGGGGCTTACAATTACAACGACAACAAGGACAACAGCAGCGACAATGACAATTTGGATTTGATTTGAACTTGAATTTTTTAAAATATTTCTGTTCTTTCCCCACACAGGACATCCTTTCGGTCATATATGGCTACTTTATGCGTAAAGAGTTAGGCTTTTTGTACGTTTACCTAACCAATCCCTTTTCTTTGGAGAAATGAATATGTCTGCCTTGACAATAAATTCATTGAAATAGAAAAGGAAATTATCAATTCCAATAGGGGATATAATATAATTGCATAGGATAAAAGATCTTGGAGATAAAGAAGCAGATAAATTACAGGTTGAGAGATACATAGAAGAATTAAAGAAAGAGGTATATAATGCTAACCTATGAGCTTTTGGATACAAGGCTACTAGCCGATGAGGGAACGATTTGTCCTGTTATGCTGACAGGGCCGTTTCCTATGATTATCATTCCTACACAACCGATTGCCATTCGAGCAGAGAAGCGTAGTTGTCGAATAGGGAAAGGGCAATTTGTCTTGCTTCTGCATCCAGAACAGGACTTTCATATGGTCCCAAGTGAGGGAGAAGCATTTGCTCCTGTTTACTGTCTATCCTTTAACAGTTATCGATTGGCTAAACGGGAACAAGACACGCTACTTTATGTGGCTGATACAGCACATTTGCCAGGGCATGGACAGGTTATGGAATTTCCTCGATATGCGGAAGGACTGCTGAAAAATTTGATGGCGCAGTTTCAGCAGACACAAAAGGTAAGTGGTACTCCTAAGCTCCATTTGCTCCTGCATGAGTTACTCGATACGATTTTTGAAAGAAAGCGTATCGATATTAGTTTCGTGACACATGATCAAGCCATTCAGCAGGCCGTTACCTATATTAAACAGCATTTTGCAGCACCACTAACACGCTCTTTTATGGCCAATATGACTGGTTTTAATGAAAGCTATTTTTCTTCATTATTTAAGAAGGAGACAGGGTGGAGCTTTGCTGAGTACGTCAATCAAATTCGGATTGATCAGGCAAAGCGTATGCTACTCGGCACAAATGACAAATTGCAGGATATTGCATTGAAAACAGGATTCGCAGATGGCTCGTATTTGGGGAAAACGTTCACCAAGTACGTTCACCTTTCAGCTAGCAGTTTTCGCAAGAGGAGACATACAAACCGTATAGTCAGTATTCAATTTCTTGGGGCATTACTGGCTCTAAATATTCAGCCCCTTGCGACTACACGGGAGCTGCTTCAATCATCCCATCTGTTGCACAAGCATTTGCCGAATATTGTGGAGATAGAATCCTTTGATCAAATGGAAGTGTTGCGACAACTAGCCCCAGAGCTAATCGTAGCTCCCACTTATTTATATAATTACCCTGATATACTGAAAGCTCTCGAACAAATTGCCCCCGTTCTGACGATTCCTTGGGGGCAACTAGACAAGCTTGAGGAAGTGCAATTGCTTGGTACACTGCTTGGGCGAACACAGGAGGCTGAGGATTGGATGGCGAGGTTGCAGCAATCAGCTCAGGAAGCGAGAACAATCATCAAACCATTTTTAGAGCCAAACATGACAGCAGGAATCTATGAATTAGGGCACGATAATTTATGGCTGATTCCTTATCTATCCGTTCGCTCCGCCTATACTTTATATCAGCTTTTAGGACTCAGTGCGCCTCAGCGTATTCAGCAGGAGGTACTGCAAACAGGTAAACATCTGAAAGTCGAAGAACAGGACGTACCATTGTACGCGGCAAGTCATATGTTTTTAATTGTGCCGGCTGATGATACGGAATCTTTCCGTGAAAAGTTGATGCAGCGCTCTGTTTGGCAACGATTAGTGTATGAACAAGGCTGCCAACTACACTTACTGAAGCTAAATGATTTTTGGTTTGATGATGGTCTGTCATTGGAGCTTCAACTTGATGTAATGGTAAAATTGTTAACTAATCAAAGTTAAATCCAACAATTTTCCCTATACAACATCCAATTTATAGGCGTTGTCCTTGTACAAACTTGTCTTTATAATGAACATATCATCGCGAATGATAATCATTATCAAACAAGGAGGTACAATCTTGTACTTACATAAACTAGTAAAAACCATATTATTTCTTGCTTTAATCGTTATACTTACTGCCTGTGGCAATGCAAATGATAGCACGAAAACGGAGACAAATAAGGATACTTCCTCAACAGCTGAAACTTCAGACTCAGCGACAAAAATAATTAAAACGCAACGTGGAGAGCTTGAAATGCCACGTAATCCGCAGCGCATTGTAACGGATGGCTATTTACCAGAGCTACTTGTGCTAGGGGTGAAGCCAGTCGGTTCTACGCAATGGGATTTGGAGAACAAAGTCATACAGGATCAGATTGATGGAATTGAATCAACTGGAGAGCGATCATTGGAGACAATCGTTCAGCTGAAACCAGATTTAATCATCACTTGGGTGAGTGATGAAAAGATTCTTCAACAGTATGAGAAAATCGCACCAACGCTTGCGCTCCCTTATAGCTCTTCAGGTGATATTTATGAAATTATGCGTCTTTTGGGTGATGCTTTAGATAAAAAAGAGGAAGCCGAAAAATGGATTAAGCATCTAGATAAGACAGCAGAGGAAGCACGAGCACAACTTGCGGATATTGTGAAGCCAGATGACACATTTGCATTGATGGGCGTTTTCGTAGTAGATAAAGGATTTTATATTTACGGTGACGGAGGCTATAGGGGCGGTGAAGCCATTTATAAGCATCTGCAATTAAAGCCACCTGCCAAACAGGAGAAGGAAATGATAGGGAAAGAAGCCTATCGACAAGTTTCGTACGAGGTTATTCCTGAATATGCGGGCGATTATATCTTCATCGATCAGGGTGATTTGATCTCAGAAGTATGGGGTGAGAGCGAAGGACTTTGGAAATCACTAGACGCTGTGAAGAATGACCGAGTGTTCAAGCTAGATCCAGATTTATTCTGGGGCAATGATCCCATTTCATTAGAGCTGCAAATCAAAGAAGTTGTAAAAATGTTGACGAATAAACAATAAGAATGAAATAAACCCTTAAAGGTCACTCATGATGAGTGGCCTTTATTGTTGGAAGATCATTACATAGCTTTGTAAATACTATTTACATTATAGCTAATAAAACAAATGATCCATCGCTGAAAAGATTTTCTTTATTTGCTTTGACTAGATAGTATTTAAAAATCAAATTTATTACATGCGTTTCTCTAAAGTTTCTTCGATATCATGCCATTCATACACTAATTCTTCTACTACTTTCCCACCAATTGTAATTTCTAAACTTTTTATAAGATTCGCACCATAATGTTCATAAAAATGACGTGTTTTATTCTTAGCTAAGACTTCAACAAATATAGTTTGATAGTTCTTTTCATGAAAGTAGTGAAAGATTGCCTTCAACAATTGTTTTCCTATCCCTTTCCCGTGATAGTCTTCTAACAGATAGAGCGTTTCTAGATAATTGGAATTAGGTGTGGGGTTTGAGTCTCTTTTACTTGCAGATGTGAAGCCAATAATGTCGCCCAATTCATTTTCAGCTACTAGAACATACTTGGTTTTATCGGCAAGTTGTTGCGTCCATAATTGCGTTCTTTGTTCGTAGGATAACTTACTTAAATATTCAGCTGGCACAATATGTTTATAGGTTGTTCGCCAACTATCAACATGCACTTTTCCAATGCCTTTCGCATCTTGTATGGTTGCCTTTCTAACGATCAATTTTATCACCTCCTATGTAAATCTTTATAAATGGAATTATAACATGTTCTACAGTTTATTTACTAAATAAGGTAAAATATGAAATGTATAGGTTTATAGAGGAGGGTATTCTTGAAAAATAAGTATATGTGTACTATTCAAATTAATTTAGATGGTGGAGATATTCAATTTGATGTGTCAAATGATGAACAATTATTTAGTTTTAGATCTGGTTTAGCCTTTATAGCCATCCCACAATTTTTCTCCACGCTCACCAGTTTTTATCAAGGGAATACAAATCAAGTAACGATAGATTGTCATGGATACTTTGATTACTATATTTTTTCCAGTGATGGTGAATACATATTAATTAAACATAAAAGTCATTATCCTATCGAAAGAATAGTTAATTATCAATTTACGCTTAGGGAGTATATGGAGGCTATAGAGCAAGGTTTCAAAAAATATTTGGTGCAGTTAGAGAATGAAGGTATCTTCCCATTTAAAGATCAAGCATTTGCGCATCCTTTAGGAGAGGATGTTTTAAATGCTTTTTATAACTTTTCTTCACTATTAAAAGCTTGAATAGCATAGTAAAAGGAGAAAGAACATTGAAAAGAGTGATGATGGTAAGTTTCTTGTTTGTTTTAGTTTTCTGACTGGGATGTTCAAATGAAGAACAACAATTTGAACATTTTTTTCAGCAAAAAATGACGGAAATGCATCTAGGTGAAAAAAACTTTACGTATTCCCTCGTTCAGAAAGAGTTGAATGTCGTTCATGAAGGGGATGCCATTGCCATTTTCTTAGAACAGAAAGATCAGGAAGAAAAAATTTATATTGCTTACTTTGAAAAAGAAAAGAATCAGTGGGAATGGATACAAACGAGGGGAGCTAAGTGGCATTCTCCTGTACAATGGTCTGCGATGAATAGTGAACCCTATATCTATTCAGGTACAATAGACGACAATTCAATTGTTGAGATTTATGTAGGCGATGAATTGGCGAAGCTCCTTCCCATTGAAAACGATCAACGATTTTGGTATGCCATTAGTCCCATTCAAGATGTAAAGGTGAAGGCCGTTCATGAGAATGGAATAATAGAAATGATTGAAGAAATAAATCATGAGAAGTTTTAAAGAGTTTTTTTACATTAGAATATTTTTAGTGAAGGAGAGATGAAATAATGAAAAGTTTAGGCTTACTAATAGCAGCTCTTTTGGCAGTAAGTGCAGTCTTTATTTATAGTAATAAATTATTTTATCCTCCTTTGCCGATCGATTCCCTTACACCAAAGGAAGCCATACAAAAATTAAATACATCCCCCTTTGATGTAGTGGCGCTCTCCAATGATAAGAAGGCAACTTGGTATCTCACAGCCATTTCAGCTAGGGGCATACAGAAGGTGGACGAGGACATTCAGCAAATGATGGCTAATGAAGGATGGGCATTACTTGAAAAGGAGGGGAGCGGGCTATTTTTTGAAAAAAATGGGGAACGTTCCATTGTGACAACGGAAATGTGGACGAAGCAGTATGTGCTTGTTCAAATTCAGAAATGAGGTGCCCTTTGGAAGTATGGGATATCTACGATAAAAACCGAAAAAAAACAAATAAGCGTCAGCAGCTGAAGATTACCATATCGTTGTGCACGTATGGATTCGTAATAACAAGGGAGAATTCCTTTTAACAAAAAGACATCCCAATAAACATTATCCTCATTTATAGGAATGTCCTGGTGGCTCTATAGTAGCTGGTGAAAGCAGTCTGGATGGGGCTATTCGAGAGGTGGAAGAGGAAATAGGGATACAATTATTGAGGACCAATGGACAATTAGTAAAGAGTGAACGTCGTGATTGTTTCAATGATTTTTACGATGTTTGGTTGTTTGACCAAAGCTTTGAAATGAGTGACACCATACTTCAAGAGGAGGAAGTGACAGCGATTCAATGGGTCACAAAGCTAGAGCTTGAAAGAATGCTTCACGCGAATAACATAGTACCGACACTTAGCTACTTTACGTCCATTTAACAGCTGAAGTCTTGATTGATATTGCCAATTCGATTGATTATCCAAAGCAAAAGTATTAGCCCTTCTAGTTTTTATTTTTCAGCTCTTCTCGTAATTTCTTTATTTCCTCAGTTTGCTCCAAAATAGTATTGTGGACTCGTCTAATCGAATCATATATCGCCAAAATCCCAGCAAAAATAACAATGACAAATAATAATTCCATCTTGCACCTACTTTCTATTTTTACAATCATTGTAACAGGAATTTCCAAATGAATGAAGAAATAGTTAGGTGGAGGTGCTTGTCATGCAGAGGTATGTTTATCATATGGTTCCAAGGGAAATGGTCGGTCAGGAGCTCATGCCATTAAATAGGCTAGGGGCAAAGTATCCACATTTATATGAACGCTATACGAAAAAGTATTTTGACCATCCTGAGCGAACGAAATTGCTGTCAAGAGAAATCCCTCAATTAAATTGCTTGTGGAATGATGTTGTCCATTTTCTACCTATCCACCCTAATTATATTTATAAGAAGTTAACAGAGCTAGGTATTGAAACGAAAGAAAACCTTATGTTTTATCAAATTCCAATCCAAAAACTGACAGCTAATCAAAATGCGATGTACATGTATTCGAAGGAACACTATAAAGGGCCAGCAGGGGCAATCGCTATAAAGGATATTAAACCACTGTCAATAGATGATTATAGGGAACTGGAACAGCTACCTTCAGCAACCATTGACTATTTCCAAACGGAGAAAGAAAAAGGCAAGAACTTTGGGCTTTTTGCGTATATTCCGCATCTCTTAAGCTTAGGCAATGTCAACGTAGATGAGGCGGAAATCATTACATGGAATCACTTCAATCCTAAATGAGGTGGAAAAAGAAATAGGGTATGTCGAGTAGTTGGCTACCCTTAAATGTCTTAATTTCTCCCTCCTACTCATTAGCTATGATTTCTATTAGACTGTCGAAATACGAGTTGAAGCAAATACACAATCAGTCGAAAAATGAGTAGATAAATAAAAGCTTCAATCAAGCTTGTTGCTAGTATCATTACATAACGACCGAAATCTTCTAATTCATGGAAAGTATATTTTTGTATGTGCCAATCAAAAAATAATGCTTTGTAACTCGTCCCCAAAAAGATGGGTATGAAAAGTAGCCAATAAAAGAGCGGTAAACTAAATTTATAGCCTTTAACCAGCAAGGGACTCCCTCCTCAACTTTTAAGTCATCATAACATAAAAGATAATGTTTTAGTATATTATGGAAGTGTTAAAACGTTATTTACAAATATAGTAATTTAAAGGTATTATTAGTAAGTTAAAATGACGCCTAAGAAAGGTAGAATTCCATGAAACTGATTCAATCAAGCAAGATTCAACCCGAAGTGAAGATATTATTATCCTATGCCACTTCTGAAAAGAAAGTGGAGAAGGAATATTCATTGTATATGGCATATCCAGAAAGAGTGTTGTATGGCTATACCATCGAGCAAGATTTAGTCGGTTGTATAGGAATCGTTAAAGGAGAGGCAAATCGCTGTGAAATTAAACATATTGCCGTATCGCCCGCTTTTCGTGGAAAAGGTATTGGACGTGAGATGATTCGGTATGTAGAAGAACATCATGCTTTTTCTTCTATTTATGCAGAAACAGATCAAGAAGCCGTACTCTTTTATAAAAATCTCGGCTTTCACATTACGAGTTTAGGAGAAAAATACCCTGGGGTGGAGCGTTTTGCCTGTCTATTAACCTGCACTACATAATGGTCAATTCGTTGTACTGTCGATAAACGTCCACTTATATGCTTTTTACGACCTGTTATTTGTTTGTGTTAAGAGATAGGAAATTGCAATGGTACGCTAGCATAGAAAGGAGCTATAAAAATGAAAAAGAAATTGTGGTTGATTGTATGCGGCTTGGCATTATTCATAGCGGGCTATTCGATTGTTCAATATTTACTATTCGATGCACGGCAGGCGGGATTTGTTCAATTAAAGCTCATGCTTAGTGCTAAATTGAATTCATTTTGGTATATGATGCTCTATATACATATTGTATTCGGTGTATTAGCCCTAGTCATCGGTCCTTTTACATTGTCATCAAAGTTACGAGAGAAAAATGTGAAACGCCATAGAATATTAGGCAGTATTTATATAGTCAGTATTTTATTTGGTGGCTTGGCAGGACTTTATTTAGCACTGAACGCAACAGGGGGCTGGGTAGCACAACTAGGCTTTGCTTTATTATCTATAGGGTGGCTCATCACCATGTTTCAAGCGCTGGTTCATATTAAAAAAAGAAATATCCAAGGCCATCAGAAATGGATGTTAAGAAATTATGCTTTAACCTTTGCAGCTGTCACATTACGAATTTGGCTACCTTTGTTTACGGTATTATTTGGCTTTGATCATTTTCAGTATAGTTACGCCGTTATCGCCTGGCTATGCTGGGTGCCCAATTTCATCGTGATGGAATGGTATATCCAGCGTAAGCTCCATGCATTGATGGACAATCGACATGTAACCAAGATGACTTGACTTGAATATCTTCTTTGAGCATTGGGATTAAATAGAGCCTAATGCTTTTTATTTTAATTCGTATTCAAATACATGCAAATTGTCCTTTTGATCTACTGTAGCGAGAAGGACATCTTTTATTTCTAGGTTATGGATTGCTTTCAGTTGACCCTTCAACCATTGCTCAGAATGCTTGGTTTTGTTTAGCTCATGGTAATCAATTTTTCCCTCTTTAATAAGAACAATCGGAAGAAAAAAGGGTTCCGGCTGTAAATTCATATCTGCACGTGTCGGTGTTTGATAGGGCGTGTGTAAAAAACTAGAAATCGATCCGTCTGGTTCCCACAATGCCAGCGCTACATTTTGAACCTCTTCAATTTTTTCCTTTCTTAGCTCGGATAAAAGCAAATCTACAGAGATTCTAGCCTTCCGTAAGTTGGCGTTAATAATTTGCCCATTTTTAATAAGGGGAATTGGCGGTGAGTCTATCAAATGGCGAAAGGCTATCCATTTTAGGCTTATAAAAACACCGATAAGGTATAACAAAACTAAAACGGTCATGGTAATCATGGAACCCTTCATTCCTAATCCTTCATCAGATAGGGGGTGTGCGATAATATTCCCAAGTGTGATGGCCATGGCAAAGTCCAGTAATCTTAACTGAGAAATAGAACGCTGCCCCATAATTTTTGTCGCGAAAAGTAAGAAGAAAAAAGCGATAATGGCTCGGAGAATCCATTGAATCGCCGTAAGTGATTCTTGACTATGAAAAAATTCCACAGTGACACATCCTCTTTTTTCTTATTGTTTCCTTCCGTTACATGATTATGCGGATTCATGATTGAAACGAAATAGACTTGTAAAAATATGTTCAAAACGATATGGTTAAAATAAAAAATCTATTATTTAGTAATTTTAAGAAAATCAGGAGAATACTTATGCAAACAAAATTACAACATATCGTAATGGAAATACAAGAGAAGGTTGATTTTTCTGGTACAGTACTAGTGGAAAATGAGGAGAAGGTTGCCTTAGTCAGCCAAAGCTTTGGCTATGCGAATCGCTCAGAACAAATCGATAATCATGCTAAAACTCGTTTTGGCATTGCCTCTGGCTGTAAAATTTTTACCGCAGTCGCTATTTGTCAGCTTATTGAAAAAGGGAAGCTCTCTTTTGACACGAAATTAAGTGATTGTCTGCCCCCACATTTTAAGCACTTCGATGAGCAAGTAACCGTTGCTCATCTGCTAACACATACTTCGAGCATACCCGATTATTTTGATGAGGAAGAAATGGCGGATTTTGAAGCGTTGTGGGTTGAAAATCCGATGTATCAGCTTCGAACATTGCGTGATTTCTTACCTTTATTCCAGAATCGACCGATGAAGCATAAAGTAGGTGAGAAATTTCATTACAACAATGCAGGATATATTGTATTAGGATTAATCGTAGAGCATATCGCTGGGATGGATTTTTCCGATTACATTCAGCAACATCTATTCGATCGGGTGAATATGACGGAATCTGGCTATTTTTCGTTTGATTCTCTGCCATCTAATACAGCGTTAGGGTATATAGACAACCCAGACGGGACCTGGAAAACCAATATCTATTCATTACCTGTAAAAGGTGGTTCTGATGGGGGAGCATTTGTCACAGGGAAGGATATGGCAAAGTTCTGGTGTGCGCTCATGAACTTTGAGCTTTTAAATGAAGATTTAACGAATCAGCTGCTTTTACCTCATGTAGAAATAAATGAAAATGATGGTTATGGCTATGGTGTATGGATTAAGAAGAACAGTGAACAAGCTATACTAAAATACCATGTAATGGGATATGATCCTGGGGTGTGCTTCCATTCAGCTTATTATCCTGCGTCGTCCATCAAAGTTGTCATTTGTTCCAATAAATCAAAGGGAGCTTTTGATATGATGAAAGGAATAGAGGCTACCTTATAAAAGAATAGGGCTTGTCTGTAAAAAAGATTACAGACAAGCTCTTTAAGTAATGCCACCATATATATTACAATAATATTCGACCTCAATAATATGAGGCGAGGATACACCATTGTATGAATAGTAGCCACCGATTGTAATATTGTAAGCACTGCCTTGATCTTTAATGGCAGGGTCATATCCTGTTTGCGTCCAGTTGCCTTCGCCCTGTTCAATTTTTGACGACAATGAATGCATAAACGAGAACAACTGTCTTCCACCAGGAATATCCTTGCTTAGTTGGGTGTCAAATGAACCATCAACACGAATGATCGTTTGATGTGATCCCATATGTAATTTCACTAATTTTGGTACTTTTACTGGTGAAAAAATTTCCTTATTATCAACCACGACAAATGAAGTGTCGATTCTTCCTTTTAACATGTCCTCAAAATCATTTAATTCAAGCCAATAATCCGCTGAAAATGTTGTAATGGGATCTAGTTTAAAGCCTGTACCATACTCTTCATTTAATTGATTGACAATCGTCGAATATTCTTTATAGTATTGTTCCTTCTGTGCTAGCGTCAAAACTAATGGAATAGGTGCGATGACAGATTCCTTTTCTATTAGTTGTTCATCGACTGATGTAGATTGTGGTGAGGCTGCTTCGTTATCATTATTACAGCCTGTAAGGAAGAGGGCTCCTAGTACAAAGCCTGTCACCAAATATTTTTTCAACACCTTCACCTCCATAAAATGAAAAGTACTTCTATTGTATCATACATAAATGCGTATATTTTCATTTATTTGGTAAATTATTAGTTTCGTAGTATATTGTAGAGAGAAGAACAAAGGAGAGATAGGATGGCACTATTAAAAGAATATTCGAGCAATCCTTGTTGCGAGGTAGAGCTTAACATTATATTGGTGAACGAGGGAAGTGTAAGATTCCGCATTGAATTTCGCTATGGACCAGCTTTCCCAGCCATACATACTGAAATTTATTGTTTAAAAAGAGATTTTCTTCAATTATTAGAAGACATGACGCAATTGAAGCCTACCCATTTAAGTATGCTGGAGCCGCATGATCCTGGACTATGCATCTATCATATCCCTCATTATGGGCAATATTTTTACCCTGGATATGGTATTTTTCAAATCCCTGAGGAGGAGAGGGAGGAAGCAGCGCCTCGTTATAAATTAATGTTTGTCCTAGATGCCTATGAGAGGAATCATTACGGAGCAAGAGAATGTGGCCCTGCATTATGTATAATCGTGACGATGGAACAAATCCAAATGTTCGTTAACCGTTTGCAGGCAGATGTAACGAATTTTAATGGAAGTTACTAGAAGGGGATAGGGTGGTCATTGATCTTCCTCCTCTAAAACGATGCTGTAGGAAAGATTGAGGCGATCACATACCCAGTTTTCAAATAGCTGATCGATTTGCTTTTCGTTTCATCGCTAGGTAATTGCTCATTTATCCCTAATTGCTCAAATAAAAATGTTTCCTGGATTTGCTCTTTATACTTGGTATTGAAGGCAAAAGTAATGATTTTAGACACGTGATTTTCCTCCGTTTTTCTGGCGTGTGCGACTATGGTCGAATAATAAGAAATTGTATGTCGTTCTTATTTTCAGTAACGAAGCTTTTTTTCTTTGGGGAAAAAGAATAAAAAATGCTGTCGGCTGAATTGTCATTAATATATATTGTGTAATTCGTATGATGCTCTAGCAATTGCTTTAATTGTTGAATGATTTGTTCGTTCGGTGCTTCAGCTTTTGTTTCTTTGTCTAATTCAAGAGCAATCGCTGTTATCATAGCCTGAATATCTTTTTGGCTTGCAGGACGATTTAATTTTTCCTGCCTAGATAAAATAGCATCTATTTCTTCAGGCGTAAGATCTCGTTCAGCTATGTTTTTTCCTCCTCTCCAATTAATCTTTCTGTTAAAAAAGTAACTTAATAGTAGAATTATAAATGTTAAAATTTAGTATAAACTTTTGTACATATTGGTGCAATAGCTACTATTTTAAGGAGCGGTGTACTTCTGTTTTTTTTGCTTCTTTTGTTTATAGGCAATATAAGAAGTTTTTAAAGAAGCATAACTCCCAATTGCTGCATAGCCATAAAACCAGCCCATAAACAGTCCAGCAAGAAGATTATGGCGATGGCTGATGAAAACAGAAATGAGTAAGCCGACGACTAATGCAATGGACGGAACCCAGAAAGGCTTAATATGACATATTTTCTTGATGAGTTGTGTAATCAACATCACGACAGGTACTGCAATGACGGCATCCCAAAAATTTGTATGTATGAGTGGAAAATGTTCCATTTCGTGCACCTCGCATTGACTGATTTAGAACTTATTGTGGTCAAGTTGGCTGATTTTATGCAGAAGCATGTTGAGAACTCGTAGAGGATTTGTATAGAGTATGTTCAGATGGCTGTGTTAGTCTTAACCTGTCGGGATGCGCAAGCAAACTAACACGCACAAAAAGGACAGGGTCATTTGGCCTTGTCCTTTTAATAAGATGTCATCTAATGGAAATAAAGATTGAAATCGTTCGTTGCCAAATGTAAAATTTGATTAACAAATCCATGATAAAAGAGGTATACGATGTTTCCTATATTACATACTGAACGATTAGTGTTAAGAGAATTGGCGAGTCCTGATGCACAAGCTCTCCTTGATTGCTTTTCGAATCCTGAAGTTTTACGTCATTATGGACAACAACCTTTAACGAATTTAGTACAGGTGCAACAAATCATTAAAAATTTTGCCAACAATTTTACCGAAAAACGCGGTATTAAATGGGGCATTGCATTAAAGGAACAAGAAGGGATTATTGGTACAATCGGCTTTCAAGAATGGTCAATAGAGCATCGAAGAGCGGAAATCAGCTACGCACTTTTCCCTGAATATTGGGGAAAGGGCTATGCTCAGGAAGCTGTGAAAAGAGCCATTTCCTATGGTTTTGAAGAGATGGATTTAATACGAATTGGTGCCATTGTGTTTAAAGAAAATGAAGCTTCTAATCTGTTATTGCAAAAAATAGGCTTCGAACAAGAAGGCTTATTAAAAAAATATATGCATCAAAATAATGTGCCACATGATACCTATATGTATTCACTGATAAAATAAAATGGAGACCAGATTCCTAAGAGGGCATCTGGTCATTTACTAATGGTTTCTGTAAATGTTTTTCGTCCTGGATTGATTTTGGCTACTTCCACATGAATTTTACTAATGGAATCCTCTGATAAAGGAATTTTTCCATCCTTCTCGAACTTTTTCCAAGCCTTGACGTTATCGCGATAGAGATATTCTGACAAACGATAGATATCGACATCTAATTTTAAGCCTTCTTTATAGGTTTCATGAATTTCCTTTTTCACCTCTGCAATAATAAGCTCTTCCAGCTCTTTTTCGGTTACTTTCCCTTTAAAACCATTAATGGTCGCATTAATTCTCAATTCGACTTCAAATGTAACATCCTCTTGTTTGACAAGTGGATTCACATCGACATGTATTTTCTCAATACTGACCGTTAGCTCTTCCTGGTCATCGTTGTTTAATTGAAAGGTAATTTCCCCTCGATTTGTATAGTTATGCATCCATTGACTGCCGCGAGCAGCATTGTCTTGTACAAACCCCTTAAAGCCATCTTTCGATAGAACACCAACTCCTGAAAAATAGGTTTCTTCCACCTGCTCCTCATCGGTTTGCCAATCGTCTTTAATGGACACATAGGGAATTGTTACTTCATGACTTGGTTCATTTAAACCGATGACAACATCTCTTAAGTCTTTTGGTTCGATAAATGTTTCTTGTTCTGTTGGGTTGATTGGGTTACTTAATTTTGATGAGGATAAAGAATTTCTTAAGATAGGTGTGACAAGCAGTATTTCATCGACTGGATTTTTTGTACAATACACCCATATTTGATACCTTGTATCCCGAAAGCGTATAAATGTATCAATGACTGGAATAATATGTTCATTTTCCATAGCCCGCTCTGAAAAGACAATAAAGCGCATATGCCCCCAAAAAATTTCCTGGTCCGAGGAACGATACAATTTGTAAATCGCTTCTTCTATTGTTTTTCCTGTGGCACGCCCGACTTCAGCAGGGGCCACATTTGCACTTGGCTGTACAGATTTCGCAACATCGGCGAAATTAATCACTTGTAAATAGACAATATACTCGTCGTTTTCATAGTCTACACCTACTGCATTGATATAGTACATTCTTTGTGGCTCCGTAATATCCCAGCATCCAGCGAGTAAGGTTGTCAATCCGATGATCATTAACAATTTGAAATAGGTTTTCATGGTTTCTCCACTCGAATAGCTCTACAGTTATATTTTATAGTGTTAGCTTAGACAAAAGATGGCTTTTTTATAAAGAGCCTGCAGCTTAAAGAAGATTTAGGAAATGATATCCAATGAGGCTTGTTTCAGGTATGATCAGATAAAAGAGGTGAGAACTGTGACTCGTATTGCTTATTGTCTTATGAATACATTTACGACAGAGCTGTATAAAGGGAATCCCGCAGCAGTATGTCTCTTAGATGAAGAACTTTCTGAGGAGACCATGCAAAAAATTGCACAGGAGATACCTGTTCCGACAACAGCCTTTATTGAAAAAAAACAGCATGATTTTTCGCTCAGATGGTTTACACCGCATATGGAAATACCCATTTGTGGTCATGGCACCCTTGCTAGTGCTTTTGTGCTTTGGCAGCAGGGAATAGTGGCTAAGGAGCACACGATTACATTTCATACGGCTAGTGGTCCCTTACATGCCAAGTGGCAACATGAACGAGTGGAAATCGCCATTAAAAAGTATCAAATTGAAGCTATCGCATGTCCTTCCGCATTGGAGGACTGGTTAGGAGGGAAGCCCATCTTTGTTGGGAGGACCGAATTGGATTATATTGTGGAAGTAAGCAATGATGACCTTATTGCCCACTTTGCACCAGATTTTTCTGCGATGAAGCAGTTTCCTGTTAGAGGGATATGTCTAACTAGTCAGTCGAAGGAAGAGGGCATTGATATCGTGTCTCGCTTTTTTTCTCCAGCACAAGGCATTGACGAAGATCATGTGAATGGGTCTAGTCATGGTGCACTAGGGCCTTATTGGGGGGAGAAATTAACCAAACAACAGCTTGTAAGTAAGCAGCTTTCCAAACGGGGTGGTGTAATTTATGTGACACCTCATCACGACAGGGTTACGATTGCAGGCGAAGCAGTTCAAGTATTGCAAGGAGAATTAAGCATCTAGATACGGTTTTGTAGGAGGATGTATATTGAAGGTGATTAAACTATTCTTACTTTGTATTAGTTTACTAGTTTTCGTCCTATTTATAGGTATCAATCAAATGACAGCAGTCCCTGGTTCTTCTTCTGGTAATGGCAATCCTGCACTATTGTTACTTATACTGGTAATCCCACTATTTTTCGTGATGGTTTGGCTATGGCAGAGGCTTATCCGCCAGTACGGACTAAGGAGACGAGCTATAATGATCGGCTTATTCCTCACGTTTATTCATATTTTGGCAGGTATTATTTATCAAAGATCGGCGCTAGCAAATTACCGAAAAGTGATTGAGGCAGCCTTGATTGAGCGATATGGTTATGCAGATCAACAATACCTTTTAGACATCACTTCGGGGCTAACCATCCATGTCAACAATCAATATTTTAATGTGAATACCTTTTTCATGCTAATCAGTTTTTCTATTTTTATCGCCTTCCTATGGTTCGTGCTGCCAGCAGAAAAAAGCGAGAAAAAAATTTGAAATTTGTTGTAACCTTTTTCAAAGGTAAACGACTACTCTATTAGTAGAATACAAAAAACTAAAGCATAGTAGTAACATTCACTTTTCACAAAATGACCAGGGCTCAATTTCTGAGTACCTGGTTATTTTGTTGCCATAATAAAAAGAGGATATGCACACGTGGCATATCCTCCTCGATTTATTCGCTCAGCATGGCTTTTAATGTTCGCTTTTGCCAGCCTAGCTTGAAGTATGCATATTGCATAATGAAATGGACGCAGAAGGTGATCGGATAGGCTAACCAAACACCGTTTAACTCTAGTGATGTATGGTGAGATAATAGGAACGCTAATGGCACCTGCACCACCCAAATCGTAATGACTAAGAAGATGGTTGGCCATAATACGACACCTGTGGCACGCATCGTAGCAGAAACGGTTTGTGTGTGTCCAAAAATTAAATAGCTCCAAAAGGCGAAATATAAATAATTTTTGGCAATCAGCACAGTCTCATGTGAATCGATAAAGAAAGCCAAAATAGGCTCTGCAAACAGATACATAATGAGTATGATTGCGCCACCGAGAAGATAATTAATTCGCACACCCATTTGACGGATTTTTTTGATCATCTCCGTAGAATTGGCCCCTAACGCCTGTGCTACAAAGACAGATGTGGCAATGGCAATACTCATTGCTGGGACTTGTGCATAGCTAGCTACCTGATTGACAACGCCGTAAGCGGCAGTGGCATCTGAACCATAGGCATTGACAAAGCCAATAACCGCAATTTCAGCCACTGAAATGGCAACCATGCTAATACTGGATGGAACGGCTAGCTTTAATAAGGAAGTTAAAATATCTTTCTTTAATTTAAAATGCTGTAGGATTGTTTTATCAAAGCGTAGTAAATGCTTTGTTTTATGCAAATAGGCTAACAACAGGATCATTGTCACGAGGTTGGATAACACGGAAGCATAGGCAGCCCCATTTAAGCCAAACGCAGGCAACCCCAACCAGCCGAATACTAAAGGTGGTAGGAAGGCGATATTTAACACAACACTAATCACTAAGAATAGGAAGGGTGTTTTCGAATCACCAACTCCACGCATAAAGGTTGTATACACCAAATACCAAAACATAATAGGTAACGTGAAGAATAATATTTTAGCATAGCTAATACTCATGTCTAGAATATTCGCAGGTGTTTGCATAAAGCGTAAAATCCATTCGATGAAAAAGCCACCAAAAATCGCGACAGCAATGGATAAAATGGTTGTAAAAGCAAGTGTTACACCAACAACCTCTTTCATTTTGGCATGATTACCAGCCCCAAATGTTTGCCCGACTAAAATAGAGCTTCCTGACCCAATGCCAATCGCAAAGGCCATTAAAAAGAAGAAAAACGGGAAAAATGCGGAAATGGCTGCTAGGGCATCGACCCCTAAATTGCGTCCGACGATAAACATAGCAAATACTTGGCCGACGGATTGCAGCACATTCGCTAGCATCACGGGAATCAAGAAATTGAAAAAGGCTTTGCGTAGCTGTCGATCATCCTGTAACATTTGTTCATTCATAATTAAGTTCCTCTTGAGTTTTAATAACCCATTTCTTTTAAGATTCTTGATAGTGTGCGTAGGCGTTCCCCAATTAGCTCACCATCATTATTAAGTGCTTGCTGAAAAAGCTGAATATCCTCTTTGATCTGTTCATTTTCTGTGCAAACTTCCACTGTCATGGCATCACCCTGTAGGCCTACACGATTAATCACAGGGTTTTCTTCATCATATAAATGCTCGTGACGATAAGCCTCCTTAAAATAAAGTTCTGTTTCACACACTAAAATAGCAAGATCAAGCACGCGATGGAGGGGTAGTTCTTCTGATTGACGAGACCATTTGCCACCTGTATGTCGCCAAACCTTCGCAGAAATATCAACCTTTCCTCGATCATTCCATTGTGCCAGACCAAGTGAAAGCCCTTGGGCATCTGTTTGATAAGCCGTGCGCCCATCAATATTGGCATAATTTTCAGCCACGATGACAGGTTTATGTTTTAAATGTGTTGGAATTTTCATGTATCCGTACTCCTTGTCATTTCAAATTTAGTAATTTAGTAAATTACTGCTTTAGTAAATTTAGCATTCACTTAAAAAGAAGTCAATTGAAAAAGTAGAGGTGCAACTTTTTCTTCCACGGTAAGTCTAATAGGTGAGATGATGGAAAGGAGAGATGTACATGCGCTATCTACGACTTTGTTTGTGCAGTATAGTAATGCTATTATTTATACCTATGACCGCTGGTGCGACGAGCTGGGTCTATCATTTTGTAGTGTGGGATGGTCATATTTATAAAATGACAGAAGAAAAAGTGACATCCATTGACAATGAAATTGGAGCGGTAACGAAATATTCAGATATGGAACAATATAAGGGGAATTTTTCAAATACTTATCCTAAAGGGACAAAGTATTTTGCCATAAAGGGAATCGATACGGAGATAGCTATTGCGGTACAAGTGGACAAAGGGCAATACCTTAAAGCGATAAATGATGGGGAATATACGTATCAACGTCAAACAAACATTACCCTAAATCTCTATAAAGTAGTAGGAATCATGGCTCTGTTCATCGTGATTTATATATTATTCACGAGCTTACGTAAAAAGCGTTAAGTTTTACCCTATCAAAGAGCGTAAAATGGATAAACACCAAGCTGAAAAACTAGTTTATTCCTTATATAGCAATAGTGATTCTCTATACATTGTTAGACTGACAAGCTATCGCATTTTTATGTTTTATTATAATGGTTGCAAGCGTTTCTTTGTGGTAAGAGGGCCAGCTTCGTGTCATTCTAATAAGTTGGACGCTAGCCCAAATTATATAGATGTTAGCAAATAGGTATTGTTTATCAATGCCTATTTTCATAGTGTTGAAAAACAAAACCATCTATAGAATTTTTGTGAAAGGTGAAAATGGTTTCCGTTGCAGGCTACTTGCTTTCCTGTGGGCGAGCGCTGAATCGCTTCCTCCGCTACCGCTCCGTTTAGAGTTTTGCCTATCTCGCTTTCCCACGGGAGTCAAGTAGCCTTTCACTCCAACCTACAAAATGTTACCTTTTTAGCAAAGGTTTTCAGATAAAGTGAAGGTGTTCACTACTCTTTATGGTTGTCATGTATGACTTCTCCACATTGAAAATAAGAGTTTATCCCCTCTAAGAATACAGATAATGGGCGATTTGATCGCTATCCTACTATGAAAAAAGTAAAGACACTTTGCAGCATGGTTGATTGGAGTGGAGCCAGCGTCACTCCAAGGGGATTTGCGTCACAAATGAGACCCTGGAGCGAACGGAAGTGAGTGAAGCGGCTCATCGGACGCCCCCTGGAAAGGACGCTGGCGGAACGGAAATCAACCCCTCACCTTGCCAAAAGTTCTTTTTCTGCTAGTGACACGATCTTTTTTCAACAACATGCAAACTAGGTATTGTTCAACAATCCCTAGTTTTTTTGTTTTGTTATAAAGTAAAGCAACGCATTGTTAAATAAATTAATGTATAAAAATCCATCTATTAAAAAATTTAATTTACACTCTTTCCAATTTAGGAAATTTGAAGTAAAATAATCCTTACAAAAATACTGCATGTTTATTTCGGATTTCCTAGAAATTATGTGTATGTACCTATTTATTGGAAAAGTTGGTGAAATAATTATGAATAATAAAATTTGAAATAATATTTTTTTGCGGAAAAGTAAAGATATCATAAATCGAATGTAAAAATAATAAAAACGCCTAACTGATACATAGTAACTATGAAGGCATATTCTCTTGTTTAGTCATAGGGAAGGTATTACTAGATTAGGAAGTGTAAAAATTTTCATTTTAAGGTTTATTATTGAATAATTTGAGGGGGATCGTTATGAAGTTCAAATCATTACGGACAAAAATTTTATTCGGATTTTTCATCATTCTAATAGGGATTATGATACAAAGTGGGTATATCATTTATTCAAATATACAAATGAATAAAGAGATTGAAGATATGGTGCATCGGGAGCTTGAATTGTCCATTGTCGACCAGCACTTAGCCAACTCCATTTCAGTGAGGATTGGTGCTGCCAGAGGGTATGTATTAACAGGTGAAAAAGGATATAAAGATACATATGAAGAATATACAAAATTGTCTTTAGAAAATGAAGAAAAAGCTCGTCAAATACTTGAATCACAAGAACTAGAGGTGGTTGCGGCAAGAGCAAAGGCATGGCGTCAATATGTGGAGGAAAATGTCTTTCCAATCTATGAAGGTGGCAATACCGAATTAGCCGTAAAAAACCTAATTAGTAAAGAGGATGAGATTGGGGCGGTTCGTGAAGGCTTTGAATCGCTAGCAAGCTCACGCGAGGAGTCGATTCGTCAGGCAGGGCAAACGTTAATAAAGAATAATGACCGTCTGAATAAAATTAGTATGGTAGCATTTGGTATCGTTGTATTATTAGCAATCGGAGCTGGTCTCACTTCAGCCTTGTCGATTTCTAGACCTGTTAAGCAAATTTCAGAGCGAGTGAAGCTGATTGCGGAGGGTGATTTAAGCCATAATAAGCTGACCATTAAAGCGAAAGATGAAATTGGCGAATTAAGTGTTTCAACGAATACCATGAATATGAAAATGAAGGACATGCTTCAGCGAATTCAAGATGTATCCAATGAGGTTGCTGCACATAGTGAACAGCTACTACAATCGTCCATCGAAATTAAATCAGGAACCGAGCAAGTAGCACTGACAATGAATGATATTGCAGAGGGTACAGAGTCACAGGCAAATAATACGAGTGACCTCTCCAATTTGATGAGTGATTTTGTTATTCGAATGAATGAAGCGAGTCAAAATGGTCAGCATGTACAGAGTAATTCCAATCATGTGCTTTCTTTAACGAATTCAGGTCAGCATTTAATTGAAGCGTCTACCAACCAAATGACAAAAATTGATGCCATCGTCCATGACGCAGTGGATAAGGTAGAGGGATTAAATTATAAATCACAGGATATTTCCAAGCTCGTCGTTGTCATAAATGATATTGCAAAACAAACAAATTTATTGGCACTCAATGCGGCGATTGAGGCGGCACGGGCAGGTGTGCAAGGTCAGGGCTTTGCTGTGGTGGCAGAAGAAGTCCGTAAATTGGCAGAGCAGGTGTCATTGTCTGTTATCGATATCGAGCAAATCGTTGGGCAAATTGTAGAGGAAACCAATGATGTCACAAACTCTTTAAAGCGCAGCTATGAAGAGGTACAACAAGGGACAGAACAAATCTCTTTAACGAATCAAACATTTGTCGAAATTGACCGTGCTGTGACAGAGATGGCGACTAACATTACAAGCGTCTCTCAAAACTTAAATCAGCTAGTAGAAAACTCTGTAAGAATTGATGAAGCCATCGAAGAAATTGCCGCGATATCTCAAGAATCAGCAGCAGGGGTGGAAGAAACCTCCGCAACGATGCAGCAAACTTCGAGTGCGATGGAGGAAGTTTCGAATAGCTCCAATCAGCTGGCAAAAATGGCGGAAGAATTAAATAATCAGGTAGGACAATTTAAGCTCAACTAAGCAAAAAAACAGGACTTATCATAAAGGTAAGCCCTGGTTTAAGTATTGGATACATTTTTTTATTGCATCTCTCAGAGCTTGTATCAATCCAATGCACTGTTTCTCCCCTCATGTTACGTGGATATTCTAATTCACTAGTTTTGATAGAAATAAAATCTGAAAAAGGGTATTATTGTAAATGTTAATTTAGTGAAAAGGAGCCGATTCACATATGGAATGTGCATGTCCATCGAAAATGACCGATCAGCTAAGAGTAGAAGGGGATATAGGGGCAGACCCGATTTGGTGTCATCGCTGCTATTGTAATTTAAATATAGAGGATGTCCCACTGTCAGACCAATTAAAACACGAACTAGACATATGGATTCGTCAATACGGAGAATGGATTGACTGGAAGAATGACGGCATTTTTCCGCATGGAGTTGAATTGGAAGAACGATTTAATCAGCAAGGAATGCAGTTAACAGCACGGGTGAGAGCTGAGCTTGCCGATACTTACAAGGTATTCTATAAGCCTTCCACTTTTGCGAGGAGAAATGCAAATACGTAATAGCGTTAAGGGGGATTGCAATGGAAACAACCATTTTTATGATTCGACATGCAGAATCGCCCTTTATTTTTGGAAAGGAACGTACAAGAGGCTTATCCAAAAAGGGTGAGGAAGATGCGAGAGCAATAACAAAAGCGCTCCTTTCATTTAACATAGATGTAATTGTTTCAAGTCCTTATACACGAGCTATCCAAACAATCCAAGGATTGGCTGATGCTCACAAGCTAGAGATACAGACAATTGAAGGATTAAGAGAAAAACAGTTAAAGGGAGCCTATCAACTTCCAGCAGAAGAAATAGATGATGCGATAAAAAAATCCTTTCATGACCTCGATTACTGTTTGGACGGTGGTGAATCGAGCAGGGATGTCCAAAATCGTGCCATTCCTGAAATCATTCATTTATTAGAGAAATATGCAGGTCAAACAATCGCCATCGGAACACATGGCAATATAATGGCAATCATCTTCCATTATTTCGATGCCCACTATGGCTATGATTTTTGGAAAAGTACCTCTAAGCCGGATATCTATCAACTCATTTTTGAAGGCGTACAGCTTAAAACGGTGCAAAGAATAAAGGAGGAAATTAGGTTTTGTGAAAATTCCCTCAAAAATGTGTAACCTTTGCCAAGCTGACACGACTACTGTACTAGTAGAATACAAAAACTAAAGCAAACTAGTAGGTTTCACTTTTCACAAAAAGACCAGGACTCAATTTTTTTGAGAGCGCCTGGTCTTTTTGTGTTCTGGCAACACAGCGGAAGGGATGCTAAAATAAATACATTAGAATTTTCTTGAAATTAAAAGGTAAAGCAATCAAAATCACGCGTAGAAATTGAAAAAATGAAGTCCCCCATTGTTTTTTCAACTAGGCGTAAAAAGGAGTTCAGACATGCAGGTTCGTCCAATTTAAAAATCCCCCGCAAGAAAAGTTAAAATCTTATTTTTGGGGGATAAAACGTGTTTAAAAACCGATCTTTTTCACTTTTATTGACAGGTCAAGCTTTAGCGGATATTGGCGATATTTTTTATATAGTAAGCGTGATTAGTATAATTTATCGTTTAACCAATTCGGCTATTGCTACTTCCTTCGTACCGTTTATTATTACTTCTTGTATGTTGATTTCCAGTCTGCTGACACCTATTATGACGACGAAAATCTCGTTGAATCATTTGCTAACCATTTCTCAAGGCTTTAAAACCGCTGTCCTTTTGGGTCTCGCCTTGTATGTACAATGGGTAAGCGATCAGCCGATGATTGTCTTTGTATTTTTGCTGATTGCGATGGTTGCGTTCTTGGATGGTTGTGCCAATCCCATTCGTCAATCCTTGCTGCCTCATTATGTGGAGGAAAAGGATTTGTTACGAGCAAATAGTATGGCTGAAACGGTTATCCAATCCATTCAGGTGGGTACTTGGTTCGTTGGTAGTTCATTGCTTCTTCTCTTTACGCCATCACAGCTTATTTGGGGTGTTGTCATCCTTTTTTTCATCGCAACATTTCTATTAAAGCTTCTACCAGATGTAGCACGTATCGAACGTCCACAGACAAAGAAATGGTCGTTAATTATGGAAGGGTGGCAAACCATTCACCAAACGCCTGTACTAAAAGTAGCTGCGCGTATGGATTTACTGGAATCGATGGCAGGAGCTGTCTGGGTCGCAGCGATATTACTCGTTTTTGTAGAAGAAGCATTGCAGGCTCCTTCTCAATGGTGGGGTTATCTCAACGGCATTTTTTTTATTGGCATGATGATAGGCAGTATGATTTGTTTAAAATGGACCCAATTTGTTGCGCGTAAAAAAGCTATGCTAATAAGTGTAGGCGCGCTGTTATCAGCTATTTTTACATTATTCTTTGCGGTTAGTATCACACCATTAATGGCTTTGCTCTGTTCTCTGCTGATTGGCTTATGTGGGCAATTAAAAAACATTCCACAGCAAACCATCATTCAAACAAGTGTCTCAAAGGAAAAATTACCTACTGTTTATACATCTCTAAATGTCATTGTGACAGGGGTTTTCGGCCTTTCATCATTAGCCATGGGCATCTTGTCAGAATGGTATGGGATACGAGTTGTTTTTTTCCTTTCAGCTAGTGTGCTTCTGCTCGTTAGTTTGATCGCCTATAAAAATAAAACGTCTTTCACGTAAGAAAGCGTAGCCCTTACTTTCAAAGTAGGGGCTACTCATGTTGTTGCAAAAAGATGATGTCAACGGCAGAAAAAGCAATTTTGCAAGGTGAGGGGTTGCTTTCCGTTCCGCCAGCGTCCTTTCCAGGGGGCGTCCGATGAGCGGCTTCACTCACTTCCGTTCGCTCCAATCAACCATCCTGCAAAAGTGTCTTTTCCTTATCTTTCATACTAGCCATAGTGATCAAAATAGCCCATGATTTGTATAATTAGATAGGCTCTTATTTTCAATGTGTAGTGACAACACCCCTTCATAAAGAGTAGTGAAGATCTTCACTTTATTTGAAAACCTTTGCTAAAAAGTTAACATTTTGTAGGTTGGAGTGGAGGGCTACTTGACTCCCGTGGGATAGCGAGACAGGCGAGCCCCTGCACGGAGCGGGAGCGGAGGAAGCGGCTCGGCGCTCGCCCACAGGAAAGCAAGTAGCCTGCAACGGAAACCAATTTCACCTTTCACAAAAATTCTATTGATGGTTTTGTTTTTCAACAATATGCGTAGCCCTTACTTTCAAAGTAGGGGCTACTTTTATGTTTTACAAAAAGTTCATATCCTGTTAGTAGATAGTATGGTAAAATATACAATTATTTGTATATTTTAAAAGGAGAAGTTGTATGCATCGTAAAAAAATAGGCTTCATTATTTCAGCACTCATGATCGCAATCTTTATTGGTATGGCATTAAAAAATGTTTTTTTTCAAGAATCACTTACACCCTCTATGACCGTTTTGGAGGATGGCACCAAACAAATTAATTATGAGACTGCTTTAACAAAGCTAGATCAATCCTCCACAACATTTGAAGCATATAAGGGCAAAATATTAATTGTGAATTTTTGGGCATCTTGGTGTGGCCCTTGTCAACAGGAAGCACCTGAGTTAGAGGCTTTTTATCAACAAAAATCAAAGGATGTCGAGCTACTAGCCATCAATGCCACAGCCTATGACAGCTATGCGAAGGCGACAGCATTTAAGGATACCTATGATTTATCGTTTCCTATTTTCCTAGACGAGGAGGGGGTACTACAGAAAACATTTGAAGTGATGAATTATCCTAGTACCTTTATCTTTGATAAAGAAGGGAAATTACAGCACAGCATGAAAGGCGAACTCAATCAACAAGAATTAACACAATTGATTGAGGACCTCTAAGAACAATAAAAGTCTTATAGACAATATAGTTAGAAAAATGAAACTTTTTCCAAAATGATACGTAGAAGTAGCTGAAGAAAAAAGGAAGGGGGCTCCTTTGAATGCAGCGGAAACACATCATTATTATCATCATTGCATGGATTGTAGAAATATCGCTGACGTATTGGATTGCCACAATGTTCTCTGTACGATTTATCGAAGTGATGTTTTTCACGGGCGTTGCCTTTACATTAGGAACATTTTACTTTTCGAGTAGCGGTGGAGCGATGTCGAGGCTTTTCGCATCCCAAGTGAGTGCACAAACAGGAATCATTCATGAGCGAGAGCGGTTCAAGGTTACACTTGGCCCCGTATTTATAGCCTCACTGGTATTTTTCCTTATTGGTTTAGTATTTTTTATTTTACTTGTAACAGGCATTATTCCCCCACAAAAGATGTAAAAGCTATTGGTTCAACAGGCAAAAAATCAAGAGGGCTAGCTGCTCATCTTGATTTTTTACGTTGTATAGAATTTGTAGAGTGCAATATTATAAAATAGGCTTCAATAATTGTATTTTTACAATTAGAAAGGAATAAATGGATAACTATTATACTAGAATTATCATTAGATACTAGTCGTTGATCGTGCAAAATATGTATATCCTTATATCTATAAAGGTATGCGATATGTTAAAGGAGCTATCAAACCGCAGTGCCCCAAAATCGAAACCAACATAATACAGAAAACAGTAGAAAACTAGCACCTGACGCTCACTATAAAGCTATGCTAGCAATTCAAACGATGGAAAGTAGTATAAAAAGATACATAACAGAGCATGGTGACCATATGAATGCAGCTGAATATCATTATTTGCTACAAATGATCAAGAGCTTAGAAGAATTGAAAGCAGCCATTGAAGGAGTTTCATTGGACTAGGCACATCCTTTTAAATTGTATGATCTGACAATACGGTTTGTCAGATCATCCTACGAATTAATCCACCGATAATAAGTGAATGTGAAGTTTTGTCCATTCATTTCAAATGTTTCCCCACTTCTATCCATCTTTTTAAAGCCGTTTTTCTCTAATACTTTTTGAGAGGCTATATTGTTCGTCGTTGTTTGTGCATCCATGACGAGAATGCCTTCCTGGCGCATAAGGTCTACTACTAATTGTAAGGCTGTATGGGCAACCCCTTTTCCACTATATTCTTTTCCCACTCTATAACCGATATGACCTAATCGTTGCTGCTTATCAATATCGGTTACATTCATTCTCCCTATAATTTGTCCAAGTTCATTTTTTATTAGATAGAAATAAGACAGCTGTTGAGCTTGTTCCTCTACTAGCATGTCATTTTTCCTTATGAAATGTGGTAAATGGTAATAGTCATCCCCTCGGCTAGGTACTGTTTTTTCAAAATACGCCCTATTTTTAACCTCAAATGCATATAAATTTTCAAAATCATCCTGTGTTAATCTTTCTAATCGAATATTCATGGTATCTCCAATCAATTTTGGGTTTTTCTTTCATTATACCCGTAGTCTAGGGCTAATCTCATCTTGTTTTTCGATTGTTCAGTAGGTGTAGATGTACGATTAGTAAAATGGTTGGGTTCATAGATCGTACATTAATCATTAGGGGAACGTGACCTAGGAGGTGAAATTTGCAAAAGGGAACTGTTTTTGTACTGAAGGCGTAGCATCAGGGATAAACGTGCATACTCGTTTGTTTTTTCAGCCGTTCGCTAAAAAAGGGAACGTATAATGCTGTGACGTCATTAAGCAATGAAAACATCCCCTTTTGCCAAGGCCGCTTATGAAAAAGATTGCTGTTATTATTACCATATTTATTCTCTTGTTAACAGGCTCGCGACTACTATGGTTACAATTATTTATACAATCACATCAACCATATGCTGAAGGGGGGCAAATAGATTTACGAGATTTCGATTTCCAGCATCACACCTTAACACTTGATGGTGAATGGGCATTTTATCCGTCTAGTTGGTTGATGGACGAGAATAATCCTCCGATGCCTCCGACCTATATACAGGTTCCAGATGGCTGGGATGAAGTTTTTCAAGAGGGTGAATTGACACCATATGGTTATGGCTCCTATCATTTGAAACTATTGATAGACCCTGAAAAAGCTTTTACATTTAGTATGAGGGTGCCTAGTATTCGTAGTGCTGCGGAAGTATATGTGGATGGGCATTTAATTGCGGCTGCAGGGGAACTAGGTGAAAATCGCCAGCAAACGGTTGCCAAAAATGTCCCGTTTACCGCTTCGTTTGAAACAAAAGGACAAAGTGAAATCGATATTATTATGCAGGTTGCTAACTTTCAAGACCCACGTAATGGTGGTATTGTACGTTCCATTAAATTCGGACGAGAAGAGATGATTTTTCGGGAAACACAATTATCTATCACGATGCAGCTTCTCGTAGCAGTTGTGTTAATCTTACATGCGATCTATTCTGTCATTTTGTACTTACTTGGGAATAAGGATAGACGCTTACTATTCTTTTCCGTTCTAACCATTAGTATTATGTTTTATTATCTTTTAGGGAGTGATGATAAGCTTCTTTCCTTTTGGTTTCCAATCAATTATGATTGGGGCTTTATATTCGTTCATCTTTCGATGGTTGGCATTGGCTATTCGCTCCTCCAATGTATCGAGCCATGGTTGCCCCGCCATCTAAACCGTTCTAAACAGGGGTTTGCCCTTATTTGTGCCTGTGCATCTGTATTGGCGATGCTATTACCAACACGTTATGTCGTGACAATACAAGGTGTTTATATTGTCCTTTTAGCTGTTCCGATTGTGATTACGATGATGTTAATGCTAGGAAGGACAATAAAAGATATTCGTCATAATGTGTTTCTTCTTTTAGCCATACTCGCATTTGTCAATAGTATTCTATGGGATGTCTTGCTGCTGATCACTGGAATCAAGGTGATTTCGTATCCATTTGATTTGATTATCACGATTGCCTGTTTAGCCACGTTATGGTTTAAGGATTATGTGAAAGTGCATGCCGATACAAAAGAGCTTGCACAAAAACTGCAAAAGGCAGATTTGCTAAAGGATGAATTTTTGGCTAGTACGTCACATGAGTTGCGCAATCCACTTCATAGCATTATCAATATGTCAAAAGCGGTGTTAGAGCGTGAAGCAGCTGTCCTTAGTCATAAAAGTGTCAATGATTTAGAGACGGTGCTAGCTGTTGGAAAACGCATGTCCTTATTGTTAAATGATTTACTGGATGTAATGAGTCTAAAGGAAAATACGAAAAAGCTCCATCTAGGCACTGTTTCCATACACACAATTGTAGTGGCTGTGTTAGATATGCTCCGCTTTATGATGGAGGGGAAGCCTGTTCACTTTGTTAACCAAATTCCAAAAGATTTTCACAAGGTATTAGCCGATGAAAATCGAGTGATTCAAATTGTCTTTAATTTAGTACATAACGCTGTGAAGTTTACCAATGAAGGGGCGATTACGCTATCTGGTTATACGACAGGAGAGGGTATGGCTAAAATTGTTATAGCCGATACAGGCATTGGTGTGGATGCGGAGACAATGCAGCGTATATTTGAGCCCTATGAACAAGGAACTGTTAGTAAAACCATCATTGAAGGCGGATTTGGACTGGGACTCAACATAAGTAAACGACTTATTGAATTACATGGTGGAACATTAGAGGCACAGTCAGTGGTAGGACAAGGTTCAACCTTTGCCTTTACATTACCTTTATCGGATGAAGCGGATAGCCACGATACCGATGAGAAGAAGCAGGAACTTAAGAGCCAGGAAAGAATGGCTTCGCAGTCCAATGTGGAGACTAATCGCTCACCAGCATGTAACCGTCCTCGCATTTTAGTTGTGGATGATGAGCCCATCAACTTGAGAGTGATCGAAACGATATTAGCTAATGAAAAATATGAAGTAGTGACTGTAACAAGTGGCTTGAAGGCTCTAGCTTGCATTTGGTCTCAGGAATGGGATTTAGTGATTTCAGACGTGATGATGCCGAAAATGTCTGGATATGAATTAGTGCGTAGTATTCGCAAGCAATTTACGATGACCGATTTACCTGTCTTATTGTTGACAGCGCGCAGTCAGCCACATGATATTGAAAATGGCTTTTTAGCAGGGGCCAATGATTACGTCATCAAGCCCGTGGATGCCTTAGAGCTACGATCCCGAGTAGAGGCGTTAACAAAGGTAAAGCGCTCTATTCAAGAGCTACATCGTATGGAGGCGGCTTGGCTTCAGGCACAAATCGAGCCACATTTTCTCTTTAATACATTAAATGCCATCTTAACGTTGAGTGAATTAGATAGTGACCGAACAAGTAAATTAGTAGAGGCATTAAGCGATTTTTTAAGAGAGTCCTATAATTTTCAAAACGTGGAAGCACTTGTGCCGCTAGAAAATGAACTTAGGCTGATTCAAGCCTATCTCTACATTCAGCAGGAGCGTTTTGGAGAGCGTATTCAGGTCGTATGGGAACTAGAAGCGGAGACAGATGTCCTCATCCCATCATTGACTATCCAGCCTTTAATTGAAAATGCATTAAAGCACGGAATCTTAAAGCGTGCTGAAGGTGGAACGATTCATATTCGTATGATCGATTATACTACCCATCTCGAAATCACTGTAGCGGATGATGGCGTTGGGATGAATGAAGAACAATTAGCGAAGTTACTGCAGATGGAAAAGCGACCATCCAGAAGTATTGGTTTAATCAATACCCATATAAGACTGCAACATCATTACGGTCAGGGTTTGCGCATTACAAGCAAGCTGCACGAAGGGACTACGGTTTCATTTGTTGTACTAGCCAAAAACACCAACGAATCCATTAGATGCATTGCCTCTCGTTGAGTTTTGAGAGGGGGAATGCATCTTTTATTTTCAATTACCGTAGTTCCTGCATGTACCGAAAGAGATGGAGTTAGAGCACAGCCTGTGGTGTCTTCGCTTTAAAATATGTGAATAAATAGCACCCCATAATCACGATGATTCCCCCAATGCCTTGCAGCCAGCTTAGCTGTTCTCCGATAAATAAAAAGGCGAGCAGGGCTGTAAAAATGGGATTGAAATTCAGGAAAATACCAGAGGTTGTGGCACCTAATTGCTGAACGCCAATATTCCAAAGGACCATACAAACTACTGTAGAGATGACCCCTGTATAAAGAATTGAAAGAATGAAAGAAGAGTCGATTTTGGAAAAGGTAAAATCCGTAATCGTGAATGGAACTAGGATGAGCACACCAAACAAGCCTGCATACAATGTCGCCATTAAAGGAGAGGTTGTTTTCATAGCCCACTTACTACAAACGGAGTAAAGTCCCCATACACAAACGGCTGCCACCATCCATAAATCCCCTGTATTCAATTGGAAATTCAGTAATTGCTGCCAATCTCCCTTTGAAAGGACAAGAACGACACCAAATAAAGAGAGGATCATCGCTAAAAGCTGCAAGCCATTTATTTTTTCTTTCAGAAAGGCAAAGGAAAAAAGGGCGATGGACATGGTATTCATCGTTGAAATAAGACCAGCATTCGTGGAGGTTGTTCGTTCCAACGCTAAAAATTGAAAAATATTAAATAAGGCAACACCTGTAATGCCCATCAGGAATAAAGGCACAAGAGCCGACTTGGCAGGAACTAATTTCTTCTCTTTCCACCAAACCAAAGGTAGAAGGACAATCACCGCAATCAACCATCTGACCATCGTTAATGTCATCGGAGAGGCATGCGCCACCAGCGTCTTAGCCACAACAAAATTGCCTCCCCATAGTAAGCTTGTGACGAGCATTAAGCCCATATAAAATTTGACCACAGTATAGGAACACTCCTTTTGCTTTTATGTATAATAAGAATCATAGCACTATTGGTGATTTACCAGTATAATATTTTGTGTAAATGAAGAAATTCGAAATAATTGAAAGTTATTTAACGATTATTGAAATAATGTTTTGAAATCGTGTTCAAAACCTGCTTGTCTAAAAATAATCAAAAGAGGAGAAAGCAATGGAAGATATAAAAAATAAAGGATTAGATAATGTGGATCTGCAAATCTTAGCCATTTTGCAGCGAGAGGTTCAAATGAGCAACGCAGAATTAGCTAGACGGGTGAATTTATCCCCACCTGCAACCCATACAAGGGTGAAACGCCTAGAAAATGAAGGCTATATTGATCAACAAGTCGCGATTTTAAATCAGGAAAAATTAGGATTTGATTTATTGTGCTATATTTTTATGAGCACCAATATTCATCAGGAAAAGGAAATAGAGGAGCTAGAAAACAGCTTGAAAACAATGACCGAAATTTTGGAATGTCATTGCTTAACAGGTGCCTATGATTATTTGTTAAAGGTTGTCATTCGTGATCGTAAAGACTTGGACCAATTCATTCGAAAATTAAATAAGCTGGGGATCTCTAGAATTCAAACGAATTTATCCTTACGGGAAATTAAATATTCCACAGTGCTACCAATCGAAGAAAACAGCAAGCCTGAGTGAGTTAATTCGGGCTTTCTGTTTTTTAGTTATCATGAGGATCTTTTGTTATTTTATCTATTATAGCGGTCGAGGCCTACTCACGAAAGGGTGGCAGCCGCTCTGAATGAGGAGGGAAGCGCTCCAAAATGGTTAGATTCCGCTCTAAATGAGGAGGGATTCGCTCCAAAAAGGTTGGCAGCCGCTCTAAATGAGTAGAGAGCCGCTCCAAAAAGGAGAGCAGCTGCTCTAAATGAGTAGTGACCCGCTCTTAAAAGGTGAGTAGCCGCTCTAAATGAGTAGAGAAGCGCTCCCAAAAGGTAAGCAGCCGCTCCAAAAGAGTAGTGACCCGCTCCAAAAAGGTTAGCAGCCGCTCTGAATGAGTAGAGAAGTGCTCCTAAAAAGTGAGTAGCCGCTCTAAAAGAGTAGTGACCCGCTCCAAAAAGGTAAGAATCCGCTCCTAATGAGTAGAGAAGCGCTCCCAAAAGGTGAGCAGCTGCTCTAAATGAGTAGAGACCGGCTCCAAAAAGATGAGTAGCCGCTCTAAATGAGTAAAGAGCCGCTCCAAAAAGGAGAGCAGCCGCTCCAAATGAGTAGAGACCCGCACCAAAAGAGTAGAGACCCGCACCAAAAAAGTGAGTAGCCACTCCAAAAGAGTAGAGGAGTGCTCCAAAAAGGTGAGTAGCCGCTCTAAAAGAGTAGTGACCCGCTCCAAAAAGGAGAGCAGCCGCTCTAAAAGAGTAGAGAAGCGCTCCAAAAAGGAGAGCAGCCGCTCTAAATGAGGAGGGATCCGCTCCAAAAAGGTAAGAATCCGCTCTAAATGAGTAGAACTCCGCTCCAAAAAGAATAGACCCCGCTCCAAATGAAGAGAACCCCGCTCCTAAAAGATTCACCCCGTTCAAATAAGGAGTCCACACGTACAAAACTCAAGCAACCTACAAGTTGCTTATAGTTGACATGCAACCGTATAGTTGCCTATAATCGAGCTATGAATTGGGACAAAGACGCTGTTTTTAAAGCACTTGGGGACTCGACTCGGCGACTTATATTAGATGAGCTAGCTGAGCGGGATGAGATGACGTTGTATGAACTGACGGTGCGTCTTCTAATGAAACATGAACTTTCTATTTCGAGGCAGGGGATTGCTAAACATCTCTCTGTATTGGAGGGGGCTGGACTCGTCATATCACAGCGGAAGGGAAAATATCGAGTGATTCTTTTCAATAAAGAACCGCTAAAAGATTTGCTGAAAGGATGGGTAGAGTAAAGCTTTCATGTGAAGGATGCTTCTTAACGACTCAAAAGGAGGAAAATAAATTGAACATTATTGTCAACAGTATCTTTGTACAAGATCAGGAAAAGGCACTTGCATTTTATACGGAAAAGCTAGGATTTGTAAAAAAGGAGGATGTTCCATTAGGAAAACATAGATGGCTAACGCTTGTGTCGCCTGATGATTTAGAAGGGACTGAGCTATTACTTGAGCCAGATGAGCATCCTGCCGCAAAGGACTATCAAAGCAAGATTTTCGCTGAAGGAATTCCAGCCACGATGTTTGGAGTCGCTGATTTAGACAAGGAGTACACACGTTTACTGGAGAAGGGCGTTGAATTTACGATCAAGCCGACAAAAGCGGGGGAGGTCACAATAGCAGTTTTCAATGATACATGTGGCAACCTTATTCAAATTATACAAAGATAGTTTATAGAAGCGTGTTTTGATATCATTTTATCAAAACACGCTTTTTACATTATTCAGCCATTGTCCAACCTTTGTCATAGCCCAAGGCATGGAGGTTTTCTTTTGGCTGCGCATTTACGGTCTGTTCTTTAGCTTCGGCTTCTTCGCTGGGCGGAGCTTCTTCCGACGAACAAGCAGATAAAAGGAATAGTAGCACAATACTTAATGACAGGAATTTCTGCATGAGGCAAACCTCCATCAATCAATCGTTGATATGAATATTTTGCACATTTTCATACAGAATATGTTGCGTATAGCTGCCATCAAAAAATTTTTTAAGCGACTGTATTACTAATAATTTTGCTAAATCCATTGTTATATGCACTTTGAATTAGTTGCTGAATTGACTTTACGGCTTGTTCAGAGAATAAATACCAGCTATCCTCTGTTGTATCATGTAGTAGAACTTTAGGATAGCCTTGTAATAGTTCCTCAGGGAAAGGTTGATTTAAAGTATAGATATCATATTGTTTGACACTGTTATTGTCATGGCTCATAAAATCAAATTGACCAAGCTTATAATAAGATCCCGGAGCTTCTAGATTAAAGTGCCAATAATATTCTTTCGGAGCCTCTACTTTGTCGCCTTTCTTTTCTTGGAAAATGTTGAAAAGCGCTTGGTGATAGGCATGGCCCTTAATATCCTGAATGACACCACCCATTGTCATATGATATTCATAGCGAAGCATCTTGATTTTTTCACCTTCAATTAGCAATGGTTCAGTCGTAATATTCACTGTCCCTTGATTGTAATGCACTTGACTGCCAAAAGTTTCGGCAATAAAGCGGATTGGTACATAGGTGCGATTATTTTTCATGTATGGCTGTACATCCAATTGCTCTGTTTCACCATTTTTAATGACTGTTCGGTTATTTAGATTCAATTTAACGGTTGCTTGATCCATTGAAAGGGTGATTTGGGCATCCTGCCAATGAACTTGCGCACCAAGGTTTTCACTGATCACACGCAATGGCACCATTGTTCGATTGTTTTTTTGCTCAGGTGCTGTATCAGATTGTACCACAACATCGTCGATTTTGATTTGTGTTGTTGCAGCCTCAGCGGGCGTTGCCATCCACAGCATCGTTGTTAGACATAGCCCTGTAAAAATTTTCTTCATGGTAATAAACCTCCTTTACTCATAACACTTACCACCTTCGAAATTTTACCATAATATTCTTCTATTTATAATAAAAATATTACTATTTTTAATCTCTTTATATCATCAGATATACAATGACACAAAGTCTACATCGCTATAGCTACTTTTTGACAGCGTATAATCTGTATTTGTTCTCGAATACTAACGCTGAAAGGAGGTTATTGAATGAAGTTTTTGACATGGGGCATTGTTGGTGCGGCATTATTTGCTGTGATGAAAGGCTATGGGAAATCCAATCAAGGACAGAAGGATAGCTTTCAACAAACAACGACGCCTGTACAATTAGTCGCCAATGCGAATCCGCTGACAGCCAATACACCGAAACAGTAGAACAAAAGCTTATAGATTACTTTGATCTATAAGCTTACTATAATTTTACATAAATATCCTATCATTGGTATAATAGATTGCGAGAAAAGGGGTGTATAGATGCTTGATTTTACAAACTATCATGACGATGATTTAGAAGAAATTCTGCAATTATTTTACGAAACTGTACATAGTGTAAACGCTCAAGATTATTCACAGGCACAATTGGAGGCTTGGGCACCGTTAGCAATGCAGCCAGTTAGCGTAGCGGCTTGGCAGCAGTCTTTAAGAAATAATAAGACCTATATCGCAAGGGCGCATCATCAAATTGTTGGCTTTGGAGATATGACAATGGAGGGTTATTTAGATCGTCTTTATGTCCATAAGGATTTCCAGGGTCAGGGGATTGCCTCCGCCTTAGTAGATTTACTAGAAGCGGACGCAAAAAAGCTTGGTCTTACTCATATCTCCACAGATGCTAGTCTTACAGCGAGACCATTTTTTGAACGGAAAGGGTACCAAATCATGCAAACACAAACAGTCGAACGACAAGGCATATCGTTAATGAACGTTAGCATGGTTAAAAGATTTATTGATGGAAAGGACGGATGAAAAGGATGAATTATGTAAAGGGTTTTGTCGTATTAATGATGCTATGCTTCATGCTTAGTGCCTGTGCACAAACAGAAAAGCCTTCCCATGAAAAACCAGATGTAGAAAGTATCACGGTTTCATTTGAACATCCTGAAACAAAGCAACCATTTAAAATAATTCATGCTTATGAGCTTTTTCAAAACTATACAGAAAAGGTAGAAAGTGACCCAGATCGTTCACCATTGGACATCTATCGAGAAGAGGTCGTTGATCCAGTTTATAGTGCATGTTTTGAGAATGGTGAATATATAAATATGGCTGAGACAGTGTTGAATATCACGCCCAAACAATTGAAAGAAAATCAATTATTAAGCGAAAAAATTGATAGGGAAGCAACTGAAAAGAGTATCAAAGAGGGTCTATTCAAATCTTCTGAATTTCTTCCAACTAATAATGAAACAACGGTATGTGTGTTTCCAGCCACAGATGTTAACGCGAATATGGTAACGATTGGTGCAGGTAAAATAACAGCCCTCTATAATAAATATTATACTGATGAATTTATCAGGGCAATTATAGCTCATGAATATCATTATAGTGTTGCAACTGAAAAACGTCCACGTAGTGAAGGGACGGTGTTAGATCATCTCATATTTGAAGGAAGGGCAGTGATGTTTGAAAAATTAGTTTATCCTGATTTGAACTTTACGCGAGTTGATTTAGATTACAACAAAGTTTACTGGTCAGATGTTGCAGCAGATTTGGATAAGCGGAATCTGATTCGTGCATTAGAAATAATTAGGGGTGGAAATGGTCTACCCTATGAATATGGCTACAGTGAAGGCTATAAAATGGTAAAATCCTATGTTGATTTGCATCCCAATGTATCGATAGAGGAGTGGACTGCTTTAAGTCCGAAAGAAATTTTTGAGAAGGGAAACTATCTCGAAAACTATCAATAAACAAGTAAGCAAAAGACCGAGTATCAAACGCGGTCTTTTGCTTCGTTTAGGCATCGATGAATGGTTAAAATTGCTTGTAAATGCATCCCTTCATGAAAGATGGTGCGTAGGAGTACTTGTTCAATGGTCTGCATACCCATGTCAATAGGTGGGAATTCTTCAGCTAATCGATGTCCAAATCGCTCCTTTAAATGAGAGGGCTGCTGAGCCAAATACGTTTTTAACTCCTCAAAGGTTGGCGTTTCGTCGTCAAAATGTATAGGCGATGTACCAAAACCAAACCATTTCTTGAAAACGTCTAGCTCCGCATCCTTTTCTTTTGTTAAAGCCTCTATCCATAAATATTGATCGAGATAGATATGGCCCATATTCCAGCGAATATGATGATGAAAACCAGCTGGAATGATGTTTGCCTTTTCTTCTGACACATGCTCTAGTAAATAGAGTAACTCGCTACGGTAATGTGCTAACTGCTGAAATAAATTTTCTTGGCGTTGATTCAAGTTCAAGCCTCCTTTTTAATATGTATTGGCTAAAATTCTCCATTTTCCTGCCAAAAAAGAAGAACACTTTTTTGTGTTCTTCTCCAATTCATCTACTTTGTGTCTGTAATGCTAGACGGACACCGAGACCGATATAAACGAAGCCAACTGTTTTTTCAAGCCAGCGTGAGCTACCGCTTGTTTTCGTAAAGATTTTTTCGCCAATGAAGCTTGTCATAACCGCTAGTAGGATTGTATATAAAGCACTCATCACGACAAATGTAATACCAAGTGTTAGCAATTGGCTTGTGACAGATTGCTCGTTATGCTGAACAAATTGCGGTAAGAAGGCAAGGAAAAACAGTGCCGTCTTTGGATTGAGGATTTCTGCTAAAAAGCCTTGGCGGAAGGACGTACTAGCAGGACTTTGTTCGACAGTCGGTTGTTCGATTTTCTTTGGTTTTGTAAGGAGCATCTGAATACCTAAGTAAACAAGGTATGCCACACCAATATATTTCACCACTTCAAAGGCAGTGGCTGATTTCATCAAGATAGCGGAAAGACCTAAAACAGCCGCTAATGTATGAACCAAGTCACCGAGACCGATGCCTAAAGCTGTATAAATACCATTCTTTTTCCCGCTTTTTAATGTTTGCGTAATGGTAATAATCACCGCAGGACCTGGGATTAAAAATAATAAAAGAACTATTGCGATAAAAGATAACATGCGAAACCATCCTATTCTAATAAACTAATCATTCTAGGGTGAATGCATGGAATATTATATTCTAGCTGTTGTGTGGCTGTCGATAAAGAAATATTGAAAAAATAATGAAAAATAATTCAGAAAACTACTAATTATATTTTATTACCTAGTACTAATATTTAGTGTTAGAATAAGGGTATAAAAATATTTTGGAGGAATTCATATGTTAACAGGTCAACAAATACAAGCTATTTTGCCTCACCGTTATCCATTTCTTTTGGTGGATCGTATTATGGAATTAGAGGAAGGAAAGCGCGCAGTTGGAATGAAAAATGTGACGATCAATGAAGCGTTTTTTACAGGTCATTTTCCACAGTATCCTGTGATGCCAGGTGTGTTAATTGTTGAAGCATTAGCACAGGTTAGTGCAATAATTATGCTGACAAAGGCAGGGAATGAGGGGCGTTTAGGCTTATTGGCAGGAATTGATCATTGTCGCTTTAAGAAACAAGTAAAGCCTGGTGATCAGCTGCGTCTTGAGGTAGACATCACACGAGTAAAGGGAGCAGTTGGGAAAGGTAGAGGAATTGCCACCGTAGATGGAGAAGTCGTTTGTGAAACAGATCTTGTTTTTGCGTTTGGATCATAAAAAAATGGAGGTGCTCCGTTGAATTACACATTTATGCTTTATATCGCCATTTGTATCATGCAAATAACGCTATTGGTGAATAGTACGATTGCTAAAGGTGCTTGGAATGGGTTGACAATGTGGCTCTGTACGGCGGTTTTTGTTTTCGCAACAGCTATTTTCGGATTGAGTAGAGGACGGCGAAAAGACAATCAATAATAAATGACTTTGCTTGATAACGTACTACACGACTCTCTTTCCTTCATATAGTGAATGGAGTGAAAGTTTTAATGATGAGAGGGTGAGGAGGTTTGAGGGTCGCCATTATTGAAAAAAATGAAGAGCAGTTAAAGCCAGAGCAAGCGTTGGCGCACGATTTTTGTGATCAATTTGTCCTAAAGATGCATAAAAATATACTGCATAAAAAGCTTGATAAAGATGTGTATCAGTCCTATTTTGTTATTTTTCAGCAACAATATACAAGGCAGGAGCTGCGATTTATCGTCCATCTGTTAAAAGCACAGGCAAATGAGATACTACGTATGAAGCCCATGTTCATTACAATGAGTGGTGTCATTCTATCCGTTTTTACGTTCATAGTTATCACCATAAATAGTAAGCTCCTGTTAGGCATGTCACTTGTCCAAATCGTCGCATTAGCCGTCTTGAGTTTTCATGTCGTCATTATATGGATTTCCTTTAAAATTGAATTCGAACATAAGCGAGTGCAGGCGGTGATTGCTTTATTGGATTATTACGTAATCATTGATTCCGAAGGGAGTGACCTTCATGCAAAAGACCGTTGATCAATTACATTATTGGCTTATAAAAGTGCCAGAAGTATTTCATGTCATGACAGAAGTGGAAAGTACAAAACGACCTGCTCCGAAAAAATGGTTCAAAAAGGAGGTAATCGGTCATTTATGTGATGCGGCTATCGTCCATCTTGAACGATTGCTTCAAATTCAGTATGAAGCTTCACCCTATGTAGTGACTACATACGACCAAGTACAATGGGTCGCGTTACAGGGCTATCAGGAATTACCAATAGAAGATATCTTATTGTTATGGACAAGCTTAAACAAAAAAATCATGTATGTGCTGGAACACCTAGCTGAAGAGACATTGGCTCTTCCATGTATGATCAATCAGCAACAAAGGACTTTGGGATGGTTGATTGAAGAGTATATACAACATTTGGAACATCATATCCACCAGCAAATTTTAATGGATGAATGCGAAACGTAGGCATTTTTTTATGAAATCCTCAAATAATAAGGTACGAAAAATTATTTGGGGACGTGAACATGTGAAAAAGTTTTTATTGTTTTTACTACCAATTAGTCTCATCACGGTGTCGCTTTTTTATGTAAAAGTGAGTTCTTCTGAAAATAAAGGAAGAAAGTATTATGAGGAAGCAGGTCAAATTCTTTGGGAAATTCAGACAGATGAAAAAATCATTGCCTTAACATTTGATGATGGGCCACATCGCAAATATACAGCAGAAATCCTGGATGTATTGGAAAAATACCATGCGAAAGCAACCTTTTTTATTGTCGGTCAAAATGCGGAAAAAAATCCTGAGCTGATTACAAGAATGTATGAAGAAGGACATGAATTGGCCAATCATACCTTTACACACCCTTTCAAGACAAATGTACCTAATTTAATGAAGGAAATACAACAAACAGATGAAGTGATTGCAGGCATTACAGGCTATCAGCCAACATTATTTCGACCAGTAGAAGGACAATATACCGATGCGATGATTGATGCCATCGCAAAAGAAGGCTATAAAGTTGTGATGTGGTCCTGGCATTTAGATACACTTGACTGGAAAAGCCCTGGTGTCAATCGCATCGTGAGTACGGTATTAAAAGGTGTAAAGGCAGGCAATATTGTACTCTTTCATGACGGTGGGGGAAACCGAGCACAAACAGTCAAGGCAATGGAGCAAATCCTACCAGAGCTTGAAAAACAGGGCTACCAGTTTGTGACAGTTTCTGAATTATTGGAAATCCAAAGGACAAATAAGAAAATGGAAAAAAAACAGTAGTGTTGAAGTGATCCATCTTCAGCACTACTCTTTATGTAAAGGTTATTTTAACATTTTTTTGATTTGCTTCAGCTCAGCAATTAAATAATCGATTTGCATCTGCATGTGATCGACTTTGGCTGTTTGATTACCATTATTTGTTGGAGAAGAATCATTCTTCGCATTTTGTAGTGACTCTAGGGCTAGACCAGCTGCGATGGTCTGTATGCCATCCCCTAACGTTGAAATGGCTGTGCCGATATAGGCTAACTTTGCGATATAAATATCCATTGAATCATTGTCCTGGTTCTGTTTATTATTTCTTCCCATTTTTCTGCCTCCTTACGTTTGTCATTACTTGCATCATATGCGGCAACAAGTGAAAAGGCGATTCCTATTGTATTTGAATGAATCACTAAAAATGGTAAAATTAGCACAATGAACGTATTGGGGGGGAATAGCCATGGCGCAAGTAGAGCTGATTGAAATGAATGGTGAGCTGCTAGAGGGAATGGGCAGCTATTGTTTACGAAGCAAGAAGAAAACAGTGGGCTATCAAAACAAAAACAAATGGCTTAATCAACAATTTGAAAAGGGCTTACATTACATACAAGTGCTTGAAAATCAAAAGCAAGTAGGTTTTATAGAATATACAGATGCGGAATACTCTTCAAGGGTTGTGCATGCAGATGGCTATGTGGTGATTCATTGTTTATGGGTAAGTGCAGTAGGCAAGGGCTATGGTACACAATTATTGAAGAGATGTTTAGAGGATGCCAAGGAACGTGGGAAAAAGGGAGTGGTGGTCATCACCAATGACCAAACTTCCTGGACGCCAAGCAAGGATTTATTTTTACAACACCAATTTCAACCTATTGCAACAGCACTCGATGCTTTTGAATTATGGGTGTTTCCATTTCATGAAGGCGTTGAACTGCCATACTTTCCTGATAATTGGCAGGAACGATTAACGAGGTTTCCTCATTTAACGATTTTACGTTCTTTTCAATGTCCTTATGTAGACGTTGCCACGGAGAATATTCAACTAGCTGCGAAAAAATTAGGGTTGCTGCCAGAGTTGGTGGATCTTCAAACGAGAGAAGAGCTGATGGAGAAAGCACCGACGCCATATGGTATTTTTTCAGTGGTTTATAAAGGACAATTGATTTCCTTCCATCGATTAACCGTGCATTCCGTTTATAAAAAACTGCAAAATCTCTTGAATAATTCCTGATTGTTTGCAACTTTTTGAGACACTGGCACGTTATATTCTTATAGCATTTCTATGATTCTTTGAGTTTTTTGTTGACTGCTACTAGGAAATGAGTAAAATTAAAAGGCAGTACCATAATATGCCTAAACTTAGTAGTATGATGGGTGAATAGGTGCTGGAATGCTCGTTAGAATGAAGCATGATAGGACAAGGTCTGTCATGAAACTTTGACAGTCTTTTTCTTTTCGTCTTCTGGATAACCTGTTAAGATGGTAGTAGTGTGACAACAAGTTAGTGTAAATGAGAGTGGTGACAATCAAGATGGATGAACAGAAAAAAGAAAGTACAGAACAGCAGCAGGAGCCGACTCCAGCTGAAATAAAGCCGGCAGGACAATTTATACAGCTAAAACCGTTTAAATTTATCATGCTAATGTTCTTTACGATTCTTATTACGGCAGGTTTAACGATTTTTGCGTTAACCTTTGGTGATAAGAAAGTAGTAGAAGTGAAAGTTCCGATTGAACGAGAGGAATTTACAAAATTATATGAAGCATTTGATTTACTGAAAAATAACTATTACCAAGATATCGATGATGAAAAAGTGGTCGATGGTGCGATCAATGGTATGTTTGAGGCATTAGGCGATCCCTATTCCGATTTCATGGTAAAGGAAGAAGCAGATCAATTTAATTCTGGCTTATCTTCGAGTTTCCAAGGAATTGGTGCAGAAATCCAAGAACGTAATGGTTATATTACAGTTGTGTCACCTATCAAAAATTCTCCTGCTGAAAAGGCAGGCTTATTACCAAAAGATATTATCTTAACAGTTGATGGGAAAAGCATTCAGGGCTTAAGTGCAACAGAAGCGGTTGCCTTAATTCGCGGTGAGAAAGGAACACCCGTGAAATTAACGGTGAAACGCGGCGAAAATACAGAGGCTATTCACATGACCATTGTTCGTGACGATATCCCAGTAGAAACCGTTTATGGTGAAATGCTTGATGGCAATATTGCCCATATTCAAATTACATCATTTAGTGAACAAACAACCAAAGAGCTTGAAAAAATCCTTGCTGAGTATGAAGGCAAAGGAATGAAGGGCATTGTCTTAGATCTACGTCAAAATCCTGGTGGCTATTTAACGGCTGCTGTCGATATTTCTAATTTCTTTGTACCAGAAGGAAAAGCGATTGTGCAGGTACAAGAAAAAGATGCAGAGCCTCAAATTACAAATGCCATTGCAGGTAAAAAATATAACCTACCAATTACAGTACTTGTCGATAGTGGTAGTGCCTCTGCCTCTGAGATTTTAGCAGGAGCATTAAAAGAATCAGTCGGTGCCAAAGTTGTAGGTGAAACATCCTTCGGTAAAGGGACTGTCCAAAATGTAACACCATTAAAAGACGGCTCGAATCTGAAATTTACAACAGGTAAATGGTTAACGCCAAACGGCAACTGGATTAATGAAAAAGGCATTGAGCCTGATGTTAAAGTTGGTTATCCATCGTATGCCTCTTTACCATACTTGAACGCCTCTTTAGAAATGAAGACAGGCCTACAATCTGACTCTGTGAAAGCAGCAGAGGAGATGCTTCAAGTGCTAGGGTATGAGCCTGGTGAAGTAGATGGAATCTTCGATGACAATACAGCGCATGCAGTAGAAGAACTACAAGCAGCGAGTAATCTTGAAGAAACAGGTATTTTAACAGGCAATACAACGTATGCATTAATGGATGCTATACGTGCGAAAATGAAAGCCGATGATCCTCAGTTATTAAAAGCGAAAGAGCTCCTTGTAGGAACAGCTGAAAAAACGGAGGAAACAACAAACTAACAGTGTAGCTGTCGCAGCAGTCGTCTGCGACAGCTTTTTTTATAGGAGGAACTAGAATGAAAGATGTGTACCTATTTAGTGGCTTTTTAGGGAGTGGCAAAACATCCATGCTGACAGATGTCATTCGCCAGCTAAAAGAAAAGAAATACAAGCCTGCTGTTATTATGAATGAGCTAGGGAAGCTGCCATTTGACTCACAGGCAGTGGAGAAGGATATCCCGCTCAAGGAGATGCTGGAGGGCTGTATTTGCTGTTCTGGTGCTGAAAAAACGGAGGCACAAATTCAATCTCTTCTATTAGATAGTGATTTTGATGTGCTCATTATCGAAACAACAGGCGCAGCACATCCTGTAGAAGCATTGGATGCTGTTTTTTCACCGCTATTTGCAGATCAGCTCAATGTCAAAGGCATTATCACCGTGGCTGATTCTAAGCTCTGGCTACACCGTGATACATTAACACCACAAGTGCGCTCTTTATTTATGGAGCAAATTCGCCACGCACACCTCTTATTAGCAAATAAAACCGATTTATTAACAGAGGCAGAGCAAGGGCAGGTCGTCTATGAACTGCAGGGCTTGAACCCACATGCTTTTATTTTGCAAACAACAAATGGACGCGTACCGCTCAGCCTATTAGAAGGCTTAGAGGCAACGACACAAATTGATAAAACAGCCATTGTCAAAGCGCCAATAGCCTCAATGCAGCTAGGTTCCCGCGTAGTGGATTTCACAGATCAGGAATTTACACAGGAGCATTTTGAGGATTGGGTGCGTGCATTACCCGAAACGATCTATCGTATGAAAGGCTATGTACCGATTGAGGGCATCAAAAACCCAATGTTGTTCCAATATGCTTATGGAATGGTCCAATGGCTCCCAGAATATATAAAAATGCCAGCAAAACTTGTTATTATTGGAGAGAATGTTGGTGCATTACCTGTTATTGGGGTGAATTGAAGAAGAAAGCAACCTATGAATTTCTGCCATGTACAACCTGTGTAGTTTTACGCAGGTTGTTTTATTTTTATGTAAATGAAATGTAACGCTCTTGTAACATAAATGTAATATAAGATTGGCAATAGGCTACGACACTAGCTGTCTCTAGGACGATTCAACGATAGCAATGAAAAAAAGAGGTTAAAAACCGAGTGCATAAAACATGCGTTTTTTATTCATGTTTTCGAAAATATCTACTAGTTTAAGAGGGGTGTCAACCCTCTTTCAAACGTAAGTATTTCATAGATTGGTTAAACCTGCTAAAAAATAGCGCGAAAAAAACGTGATTTTCCGCGCATTTTCTTCTTCGTTGGCGATGTTAGCAAATGTTGGTAAGATTTTAATGAAAATCATCCCTTACGATTAGTGGCAGACAAGGAGGAATTGCAAACATGAAAAAAACACTAACAGCAATTTGTGCAACATTTCTTTTAGCAGCTCCAATTCAAATAGCTTCTGCTGCTGCAAATACAACAGAGGGGAATTCCGTACAGCAATCAACGAACTGTAAAGTTTATTATTATAAATGGTCAAACAACAATCATAAGTGGACAGTCAAACTTCCACAGGCATCTACACCATCTAAAGAGACGCCAACAACAAATAATACAACACCAACAAAGCCAAATAATAATCAATCATCACAAAACGAAAAGCCAGCAACACCACCAACTACTTCAACACCATCAACAACAACTTCAGATGTGAACGCATTTGAACAAGAAGTAGTAAAATTAACAAACGCTGAGCGTACAAAAGCTGGTTTATCACCACTTCAAACGGATGCGAAATTAATGGTTGCAGCGCGTGAAAAATCACAAGATATGCAAACAAACAAATATTTCTCACATACGAGCCCAACATTTGGTTCACCATTTGATCGTATGAAAGCTTTAGGCATCGCATATAAAGGTGCAGGTGAAAACATTGCTCAAGGTCAACGTTCTCCACAAGAAGTAGTACAAGCGTGGATGGACTCACCAGGACACCGTGCGAACATTTTAAACGGTAAATTTACGCACATCGGTGTAGGTTACGTGAAAACAGGTAACTACTGGACACAACAATTTATCCAAAAATAATCATTTATTAATAGAAAGATGCTCTACAAGTCTGTAAAGGCTTATAGAGCATCTTTTTTTATTGATTTAATGGTAAAATTTGATGAGAAAGGGGGGATAGAATTGAAACAATATAGCATAGCCATCGCGATTTTCTCATTGGCCATCTCTTTTGTGATAGGAAGCTGGCTCATCGCTACTAGTTTAAGGGAGCAACCAAAAGAACCCGTGCAACACCAGCTATTGTCACAAGAAGAGGCCGCTGATTATTTAGGAATTCGTGTAGTGGAAGTGCTAAAATTAACAGAAATCCCAAATGGATCAAATAGTTACATAAGCGAAATCCCTCATGTGAAGGTAGGGAAGAAAGTCTATTATCCGAAGCAAGCCATGGATCGATGGCTACTGGATATGGAATTAATCGTTGTACCCTAAGGAAAAATACTGTAAAAGGAGCTTTGCGGAATCACTATAAAAAAGCGTGACCTTGATGATAAAGAAGTGCGGGAATCTTAATAAAAAGAGCGCTTTTTCTTTGAAAAGGAGTGGGAATCCAAATAGAAGGAGCGCTTCCCTCTGAAAAAGGAGCGTCTATCCGGATAGAAGGAGCGCTTCCCCTTCGAAAAGGAGCGTGAATCCTGATGAAAAGAGCGGTTCCCTCTGAAAAAGGAGCGGCTATCCGGATAGAAGGAGCGCTTCTACCTCAAAAAGGAGCGTCTATCCAGATAAAAAGAGCGCTTCTCCCTAGAAAAGGAGCGGGAATCCAAATAAAAAGAGCGCTTCCCCCTGAAAAAGGAGCGGGAATCCTAATGAAAAGAGCGCTTCCTCCTGAAAAAGGAGCGGGAATCCAGATAAAAAGAGCGCTTCCGCCTAGAAAAGGAGCGGGAATCTTAATGAAAAGAGCGCTTCTACCTCAAAAAGGAGTGGATATCCGGATAGAAGGAGCGCTTCCCCTTCGAAAAGGAGCGTGAATCCTAATGAAAAGAGCGCTTTTCCTTTGAAAAGGAGCGTGAATCCAGATAAAAAGAGCGCTTTCTCCTCGAAAAAGAGCGTCTAACCTGATGGAAGGAGCGCTTCCGCCTAGAAAAGGAGCGTCTATCCTAATAGAAGGAGCGCTTCTACCTCGAAAAGGAGCGTGTATCCAAATAAAAAGAGCGCTTCCCCTTCGAAAAGGAGCGTGAATCCTAATGAAAAGAGCGCTTCCACCTAGAAAAGGAGCGTCTATCCTGATGAAAAGAGCGCTTTCTCCTAGAAAAGGAGCGGTTATCCTGATAGAAGGAGCGCTTCCGCCTAGAAAAGGAGCGTCTATCCTGATAAAAAGAGCGATTCTACCTCAAAAAGGAGCGGTTATCCTGATAGAAGGAGCGCTTCCCCTTCGAAAAGGAGCGGTTATCCTGATGAAAAGAGCGCTTCTACCTCAAAAAGGAGCGTCTAACCTGATAGAAGGAGCGCTTCCCCATTAAAAAGGAGCGTGTATCCAAATAAAAAGAGCGCTTCCCCTTCGAAAAGGAGCGTGAATCCTAATGAAAAGAGCGCTTCCACCTAGAAAAGGAGCGTCTAACCTGATGGAAGGAGCGCTTCCGCCTAGAAAAGGAGCGTCTATCCTAATAGAAGGAGCGCTTCTACCTCGAAAAGGAACGGGAATCTTAATGAAAAGAGCGCTTCCCTTTGAAAAAGGAGCGTGAATCCTGATGAAAAGAGCGCTTCTACCTCAAAAAGGAGCGTCTATCCTGATAGAAAGAGCGCTTTCGCCTAGAAAAGGAGCGGTTATCCTGATGAAAAGAGCGCTTCTACCTCAAAAAGGAGCGTCTTCCAATCAAAAAAGAGCGCCCTCCAATCAAAAATAGTCACCCTCCATAGAAGGAGCGCCTCCTCAGCGGAAAAAGGTCGGTGAAATAATTATTTCTCTTTTTAAAATAATAGTTTTTAAAATGTATTTTGGGGGAATTGATAAATAAGTAGTGGGTAAAAAGTAGGGAGAGGTGAGATGGATGAAAAAGCCGAATTTATTAAAGCAATTTTTTACAAAAGAAGAAAGTACGCATACGATTGCGCTGGCTACAGCTCAAGACCATCGTTTGTTTTCATATGCCATGTCCTTTGCCAAGTATCACCCCGATATGATGATTGTGTTTTCGGCAGATGGTGAAATTATTTATGTGAATCAAGAGGCACTCTATCAACTATTACAATATCGACCTAGTCATGCAGAGGATTTTAAGAAAATTCTGACCGAGGCAGATTATAAACGGTTAAAAAGAGCGTTCAATCGAACATTACGAGGAAAATTGGTCAAAATTGATATTGAAAGGCTACAGCATCAAGGACAAAATCTAAGCCTCGTGCTGACGTTTATACCGATCAAAAATGATGATAATCAGGCGGAGGGGCTCTATTTAATCATTGAAGATATGTCCACTTATTCAGCCATGAAGCATCAGTTAATGCTCCATGAGAAGCATTTGAATTACGCCCAGCATATTGCGGCAGTTGGGAGCTGGGAGTACTTTATTCAGCATGACAAACTGTATTGCTCGGATAATTTTTATCATATCTTTGGCTTTGAGCGTTCAGATAATGATGGCATTGATCGCGCGTTCCAGTTCATTCATCCAGATGATTATGAAAGGACCTACGATGCATTTAATCATGCACGGAAAGGGACTAATTTTGACAGTGACTTTCGAATTTATCACGGTAAAACCAATGACCTGCGTTTTTTACAAGCGGCTGCCGAAGTGATATGGAAGGATGACAAGCCCTTTAAGATGATAGGGGTTGTCAAAGATGAAACGGCTTTCAAACTACTTGAGCAAACGTTAAATGACACACTAGCCAATTACCATTCTATCTTTGACAATTTAGATGCAGGGATTTGGATGCGAGATTCCATTAGGGGGAATATGCTGTTCGCCTCTAAAGGACTAGAGGGCATTTTAGGGATTCCGTTAGCCAAGCTTTACGAAGACTCAGAGGTATGGATTAATATGATTCATCCTGCTCATCGTGAGGAAGTATTAGCGTATACGGATCATCTCGCTTCAGGCAAGAGCTATCAAGTGATTTATCGTATACTCACAAGTGATAACCAGACCAAGTGGTTATTGGAACAAATTGTGCCAAGACTAGATGAGGAGGGCGAGGTGAACCATATTTTCGGCTTAGTAACCGATATTACAAAGGAGATCGAACGGGAAAAGAAGCTGAATTATTTAGTGTATTATGATGAATTAACTGGTTTACCGAATCGGTTGAGCTTGCATGATAAAGTCGATACCTTATGCGTAGCTGGCGAACCCTTCGCGCTATTATATATTTCCATTAATCGCTTTCATGTATTAAATAATGCGCTCGGTACGAAAATTGGTGATGAGCTTCTTCGAACGGTGACCAACTATTTTTCAACGCTAACCGATGATCATAGTTACATGGCACGCCTAGACAATCAGCATTTTATCATTGTCATTAAAAAATATGTGAGCAAGCAGCATATTTACGCATTGGCTAGCCGTTTGCTGAAAACTTTTGAAACACCTCTTTCCATTAATGACTATCGCCTGCACCTATCTGCTAGCATTGGCATTGCTTTTTATCCAGAGGAAGGCTTAACGAGAAACATCTTGTTAGAAAATGCGTACTCTGCTTTGTGCTACGCGCAACAGCAGGGAAGGAATCGCTTTCATATTTATGCCTTTACCGAAGATATTACTTCCTATAAGCATTACGTGTTAGATCGCGATATGCGACAAGCAATGTTAAATGAGGAATTTGAGTTATATTTTCAACCATTGGTAGAACCGCAAAAGGGGATTATTTATGGGGCAGAGGCGTTAATCCGTTGGCATCATAAAGAATGGGGCCTTGTATCACCTGGTGAATTTATTCCATTAGCGGAAGAAAACCATATGATTCATATCATTACAGATTGGGTGATTAAAAAAGCATGTACTTTGTTACAGCACTGGAAACAGCAAGGACATGTGTTGCGAACAATTAGCATTAATATATCGCCGATTCGTTTGATGAAAAAGGGCTTTATTCAGTTTGTACAAGAGCAATTACAGATCAATTCGATTGACGCGCATTATTTACAGTTCGAGATTACCGAAAGTACCATCTTAAAAAATAGTACAAGTGTGATGACCGTTTTAAAGGAACTGCAAGAAATCGGTGTCAAAATTGCCATTGGTGATTTTGGAACAGGCTACTCATCCTTAGAATCATTGCGAACATTCCAACCAACGACACTCCATATCTATGAAGCGTTTATTCGTGAAATTCGTCATGATCGTCCGATTGAAAATGGACTCATTTCCACAACAATTTATTTAGCAAAAATGCTCGGTATTCAGGTAGTGGCAAAAGGGGTCGAAAGTTACGAGCAATTTATCTTTTTAAAGCAACAAGAATGTGATTATGTGCAAGGCAGCATCTATGCGAAGGCAGTCCCTGCAAAAGCCTTTGAAAAAATGCTGGCACAAGGCGTTTTAACACCGCCAAAAGCCATTGCTCATAAAAAACCCGTGGTGGAGAGACGCAAATATTACCGCTTCCAATTCCCAGCCTATGTGAAGGGCTTCATGACGATTATCGAAATGAATGAGCAAAAAATTAATATCGGTCATACCCCTATCATCATCGAAAATATTAGCTTAGGAGGCATGAAGATTCGCTCTTCTTTAAAGCTACCAGTTAATCAAACGATGAAGTTTAAATTTAGCTTTATTTTGATGAATCAATCATTTAACTTAGAGGGTACATTTAGATGGACTTTAGAAGAAAAATATCAAATCTACTCTTATGGGGTCGCCTTCAATTTGACGCAGGAGGATGAAGGGAAATTAGCCCCGATCATCAATCGAATGACAACCTTGCATAATAACCATGAAAAAATAGAGGGAACACCCTTTATGTATGAGGATATCGAAGCTTATTTTAAAAAATAGCATATCATGAAGATGCCCATTTGTTCTTAAGGGCATCTTTTTTCATGGCATTGTATCCCGCTAGCTCCGCGTTTGAAATAGAAGAAAAATGCTTATACTCTCCAGTAGAGGAGGCGTTTTATGGATAAAGTGAAGTATATGATGAAAAGCCTGCAAAAGGCATTCTACCATTCCTCGGATTTGACCATCAGACAAATAGATTGGCATGAAGGGAATACGGCTATTTTATGCTTTTACGCTTCTCTAGTTGATGCGAAAGAAGTTCAAAAAATACTGGATACGATTTATGCACGTTTAGATACAGAAAAACCTTTTTGGAGTGAAACCTTACTTACGACATTGCAAAGTTTTTCCTTGCCACAAGCGATTGAACGAGTTTGCCAGGGTGAAACACTCGTGATTTTGCCTGACACGGGTGAGATGCTGACACTCAACATCATTAATGAGGTACGTCGAAATCTCGAAGAGCCGATTAACGAACATATTCTTCGTGGCTCCCATGAGGGGCTTATTGAGCGAGCGGATACCAATTTAGCCTTGATAAGAAGGCGAGTGAATAATCCTGCCCTTGTCGTAAAATCTTTCTCGATTGGTCATCAAACCAAAACAAAAGCCTATTATCTGTATATGGATGGGGTTATACAGCCTGAGACCTTACAGGAGATTGAAAAGCGAATTGCAGCGATTCAAATCGACTATTTTTATAGTATTGGTCAATTAAGTGATGCCTTAGAGGATTCGGTGCTATCGCCATTTCCTCAATTGTTAAATACAGAGCATCCGGATCGGGTGGTAGCTAATCTAGTGGAGGGCAAGGTTGTGATCATGACCGATATTTCCCCTTCTGCTTTAATTGGTCCTGTGACGTTTTTCTCTTTCTACCAAACACCCGATGACTACAATGGTCGGGTTGTCGTTGGTACCTTTTATAAAATAGTCCGTTTGCTGTCGTTTATAACGGCGGTTTTTTTACCAGCTTTTTATATAGCAGTGATTAGCTTTCACTTTGAGGTACTGCCCTTAGAATTAAGTAATCAAGTGAAAAATGATGTCAACGATATTCCTTATCGACCACTAATCGAAGCCCTCATACTGGAGATTATTATGGAGCTTATTCGTGAATCGAGTATTCGCTTGCCACAATCGGTTGGGCAAACGATTGGAATCGTCGGGGGATTAGTAATAGGAGATGCCATCGTTAGTGCGGGGTTAGTGTCGAATTTAATGATCATTGTCGTCGCCCTAACGGCTATTTCAAGCTATGTTGTGCCATCTGTTGAATTGAATAGTACGATACGTATGCTACGTTTTCCGTTTATGGTACTCGCCTCATTGTTTGGGTTTTTAGGGATTGTCGTGGGGATTGTTATTTTACTCATTCATCTTATCAGTTTAACATCTATCAAACAGCCGTATTTTTCACCCATCGTACCTTTTCAGCCGAAAGCAGTGTTTAAAATTTTTTTACGCTGGCCATTCATTAAACCAACAGTCCAAGTCACTTCCTTTCAACCGCCGAACGATGAACAGCTAAAAAATGAGGATACACCATGAATTTTTCTTTATCCAAGGCGCAATTTTTTTTACTACTATTTATCATTCAAACAGGTGTTGTCTACATTGCCTTCCAAACACCATTAATCATTTACAGTCAACACAGTGCTTGGGTTGTTTTTATTTTAGCGAGTGTCATTCATTATGGCCTGTTATGCTTGTTTGAACAGTATTATCCGTATTTCTATTTAAATGGATTTTTTCGCTGGGTCTATCAAATCTATTGGCTAGTTTTAAACGCTGTATTGATTGCCTATATGGGGTATGTTTTAGCCACATGGGTCTTACCACAAACACCTGAATGGCTTGTAGTTGGGATGATTGTAGGGCTGTCCTTGTATGCCAATCTTGTAAGACCAGAAACGGTCATCAACATTGGTGTCATGCTCATACCTATCATTTTCCTCTTCGTGATCTTTTTAATGCTTGCTGTTCCAGATTTAACGTGGAGTAATCTTTTTCCCGTTGAATGGCACAATACGAAACTAATCATGGCGGGCTTGATTCATAGTACCTATGCTTTTTTTGGAATTGAAATGTACCTTATTTATCGACCGTTTCTAAAACAAGATACACAAGTGAAAGGTCGGCCTTTATTCATCTACCAATTGGTCCTTTTTGTATTTTATATGATTTCCGTGCTTTTTACGCAAATGTTCTTTGCCCTAGAGGAAATTAAACTGATTCCAGAGCCAATCATGTATATTTTAAAATCACAGGAAGTGACATTTGTTAAAAGACTTGATATTTTCTTCGTCTATATTTGGCTATCGTGGTCTATTGTCACGGTCATGATTTTTGGTCTGTCCTTTCGCGTGCTATATTTTTCTAAAAAGAGGAAGCACCCGAAGCGGAGTATTGTCATTTACCATCTTTTACTAGCGATTCTACCGCTCTTTGTAATGCAATTTCAACAAATTGAGTTTATCAAAAATTCTTTACACTATGTATTACTAGTGTTTACTTTTCTACTACCAATAATCATTATGTGTTGGAATAAATGGAGGGGAAAACGTGTTTCGTAAAGGGAGTATCATCATCTTATCTATAGTACTAGTGGCTGGCTGTTGGGATGAACGCCTTTATAAAAACGCTTCTGTTGTGACGCTCGTTGGTGTGGAAGGATATGTTGGGGATTATAAAGGTTATTATGCCTATCCGAATACAACAACTCAGCAAAATGAAGTGATTGAAGCGGACGGGATTTCACCGAGAGACGTGCGCACGAATGCCAATTTGAAAGTTGAGCAAACACTGGATTTATCGGAGCTATCAACCATCCTAATAGCCGATTATACGGTGAGGAAACCCATTTATGATGTCTTGGACATATATTTTCGCGATCCTAAAAATCCGATTTCCATTAAAGTGGCGATAACAGAGGGGGATGTCAAACCATATATTGACTTAACAAAGGATTTAGCAGGAAGTGCCGGCTCCTATTATGAACGCTTTATCGAAAGCACAGAGGAAAATACATTTTTTCCGAAATTAGATTTACAGACGATTGGCTCCATGCTATTTGAACAGACCGTTGATATCGTACTTCCTTATTTCCAGCTAAGTGAGGATAAACAACATGCTGTGGTGGCTGGATTAGCCTTGTTTTCAGGTCAAACGTTTACAGGCACAGTATTAACACCAAAACAATCGCTCATCATGCTTATCTTAATGAATCAATCGAACAAACAAGCACGTATGAGCTATATGTGGAAGCATGACGGGAAAGAAATGCCGATTACAGCAAATGTCATCCATATAAAGCGTAAATGGACAGTGAATGAGGAACTAAGAAGAATAACGATGGATTACCAAGTCGAGGTGGAAATCGAAGAATTCGCCCAAGATCATTTATATAAAGACCCGATTTTTAAGGATGTTCAACAAATGATTCAAGAGCATGTGCAGGCTGAGTTTGAGGAGGTTATTCGTATTCTTCAGAATCAAAAGTCTGATACATTAGGAATTGGTCGCTATATTCGCGCTTATCACCCGAAAATGTTCAAAGAAGACTGGCATGCTGAATATGCTTCCTTACAGCTAGTGCCGTCTGTTCAAGTGAAAATCATTCGTACAGGTGTTCTACGTTAAAAAATCGCCTTTCTCAAGTTGGAGAAAAGCGATTTTTGTCGTTAGACTGTGACTCTTTTTTGAACAATCAGCAGGCGGATTAATAGGGTAATCGCGCCCATTGTTAAACCTGCCACAAGTCCAATCCAATAGCCAAACGGGCCGAAATCTGTATGCGTAGCAAGGGTATACCCAACTGGCAAGCCAATCACCCAGTAAGAGATAATGGCCATGATAAATGTGATCATGACATCCTTATAGCCTCTTAATGCCCCTTGTACAGGTGCTTGAATCGCATCAGATAGCTGGAAAATGGCTGCATAGACTAAAAATTGTACGGCATACTCAAGAACCATCTGATCAGTCGTATACATATGGGCTACAGGCTCACGTAAGATAAATAAGATGCAAGCAGAAATAAAGCTAAATAAAATGGCAGTGCCGACACATAGATAACTATACATACGAGCATCTCGCATGCGACCCGCCCCAATCTCAAAACCTACTAATATCGTGACGCCCATAGAAATACTGAGCGGCACCATGTATAACAGGGAGGTGAAATTGATGGCAATCTGATGGGCTGCGATAATTTCTGTGCTAAAATTACTCATCATCATGGTAACGGCAGAAAAAATACTCGTTTCTGCAAATAGGGAAATGCCGATTGGTACACCAATCAATAAAATTTCCTTCCAACGAAGCCATTCAAGCTTAGGCCAGTCATGAAACAGACGGAAGCGTTCGAACGGTACTCGTTTGGCGATAATCCATACAGTAATCAGGAATATTAGCCAGTATGTAATCGCTGTAGCTACACCAGCCCCGATGCCACCAAGCTCAGGTGCACCGAATTTGCCGAAAATAAAGATATAGTTCAGCACGATATTGATCGGCGTCGTCATTAAGGTAATGATCATTGTGACACGTGTCTGGCCAAGGGCATCGATAAAACAACGCATAACAAAAAATAAGAAGAGTGGCAAAAGACCAGCACACATCGAATAGATATAGCCTTTTGCAATGGTATGTACAGCAGATTCTAAGTTCATCTTGCTAAGTATCCAATCGATGCCAAAGAAGAGTCCTGTAAAAATAAGGACTGCCAGCAGTATCGCAACATAAATGCCTTGCTGGACTGCCTTTTTTGCATCCATCTCTTTTTTGGCTCCGACAAGCTGTGAGACAATGGGGGTAATTGCAAGAAGTATACCTGATAGTCCTGTATAAATCGGCATCCAAATGGAGGAACCAATCGAGACACCTGCTAAATCAACCGTCCCATAGCGACTGGACATTAAAATATCAAAAAATGAAATAAGATAAATGGCTACCTGTGTCACTAAAATAGGGACAATCATTTTTAAGAGTAGCGCGTATTTTTCCTTAATTGTGGATGTTTGATACATATTTTCTACTTCCTTCATGAACATAATGAACAAGTATAGCATATGTAAAGAGAGAAAAGCTGAAATTTTCATGCTTCATCTATATCTTTTCCTCCGCATATAGTAAAATAGAACACTGTAAACAAAAAGTAGTGCTAACTACAATGGTTTTAAGGAATAGGAGAATTTGTGTGAAACAACAAACAATCATTTTAACCGGTGGTGGGACAGCTGGCCATGTATCGTTAAACCAAGCGATACTCCCGTCTTTACTTGAACTTGGTTATGATGTCCACTATATTGGCTCTGAGCAGGGTATTGAAAAAGAATTAATTGGCGAGGCGTTCCCCGATGTTCCGTTTTATGGCATTGCGAGTGGTAAATTGCGTCGTTATTTCTCGATGAAAAATTTTACAGATCCGTTTAAGGTGCTTGCTGGAATGATGCAGGCTTTTCGTATTATTAAAAAAGTGAAGCCACATGTTATCTTTTCCAAAGGAGGGTTTGTCTCTGTACCCGTTGTGATGGCAGCGAAATTGGCAGGTGTGCCAGTCGTCATCCATGAGTCCGATGTGACACCTGGCCTTGCCAACAAAATAGCCTTGCCTTTTGCTTCCCATGTATTCACGATTTTTGAAGAGACACTAAAGCATCTACCGCAAGAAAAGGCGACTTGCACAGGCTCCATTATTCGTCCTGAGTTATTTGAGGGGGAAAGAGCAAGGGGGCTAGCTTTCTGCGGCTTCTCTACATTAAAGCCTGTATTGCTTGTGATGGGTGGAAGTTTGGGCTCTGTTGTCCTAAATGAGGCATTGCGTAAAAACTTACCAGAGCTTCTAAAGCAATTTCACATCATTCATTTATGTGGAAAGGGGAACTATGACCAAGCACTGGAGGCGATGCCAGGCTACAAGCAATTTGAGTATGTGACAACCGAGTTACCTGATTTATTGCATGCTGCAGATTTTATTGTGTCACGAGCCGGCTCTAACTCCATCTTTGAATTTTTAGCGCTTCACAAGCCGATGCTATTAGTACCTCTCTCTGCGCAAAAAAGCCGTGGGGATCAAATTTTAAATGCCAACTTGTTTAAAAAACAAGGTTATGCAGAAGTGTTACAGGAAGAAGAGTTGACAAAGGAATCTTTCATGAAGTCTGTTCATACACTAACAGAGCGTAAAGTGGCAATGGTAGAGACAATGGCAAAAACGCAAAAACCAAAAACACCAGATGAAATGGCGTCCTTAATTTTACGCTACAAAAAATAAGTGCTATTTGAAAAGAAAAGAAGCTATGAGGCAGGTCAAAATGACAACACCTTATAGCTTCTCTTTTATCTATATCGCACACTACATTGCTTGCTCTTCGCCTTCTTGCATTTGATGTGCCGTTGTTAGGTAGAATAAATCTTTTGGAATTTTAAATAAATCAAATTGTGCCTCACCGCTATTGACCTGTGCTAATAATGTTGGGTGACTTTCATTGGCGTTCACTACATAAGGTAGCTTTAAAGCAGCACGCTGTGATTTTAAATTTTCAACTCGAATACGGAGAAATACCGTATGGAAATTATAGTCAAAAAATAATTCGTTCAAAAATAACATTTTCGCTTTTTGATTATAACCTTTACCTTGGTAAGGGAGTCCAATCCACGTTCCTAGAAAGCCTGCACCGTCCTCCACATCGTGAATACTAATGGTGCCGATTGGTTGACCCCAATCATCAGTTATGGTCCTCGAGATAGCGAGTCCTCTCGCTTCCTCTTCAATCAGTTGTTTTGTCATAAACCAATATTCATCAGCAGATGTGGCTTTTTGACGGACAAAAGGGAATACAGAAGGGTGTGATAATAGCTCATAAAGCTCTGTACATTCATGCAGGTCTCGATGTTTAAGCATACGAAACGCCTCCTTTACTAGGGTAGTTAAAACAATTCCGTTGAAGCATAAAGAAGAAAACTAAAATTCGTACTGGAATTAAAACCCAAAGAACTAGACGTTATAACTATGATATTCCATAATCTCCCGCTGTCTTACTGATTTCGACCATACCGAAAAAAGGCTAGTTTTTTAAATATAATATAACATATAATCTGTTTGATGCAATCATTTTGCTCGTAAAAAAACAAAATTTGAGTTTAATAGTCAGTAAATTCCGACAAAAGAAATGAGATTATCAATAATATTGTTGTTTTTTAGCATTAAGCCTATCCTATCAATTTTATCTAATATTAATCATTTATCTAATCCTTTAGTAGGAATAGAGACTTGCTAGAATAGGTAATATACCAAAAAATATCCTAAAAAGGATATAATTTTTATGATTCTAGAAAGGTAATTTTTTATTTTTATGTTATAATAGTAGTATTAATTTTGATCTAATGAAACATACATATGAACATTTCTATCATGACGGCAATGGCTTTTCTGGAGGTGACAGCATGGAGTATATTTTAAGCGAAGATTTCTTTAATTCATTATTTATTGGCAAGGATTTTGCTTTTCTCGTGAAAAAAGTTGGGGACGATTATCAATATATTCGCTTAAATCAAGCAGCTCGAGATCTGTTATCGAATGAGGCGATTGGCAAAATGATTTCGGCCGTTACCTCAAAGCGTAATTTTTCGATCATTCAGAAAAATTATCATGAGGCAATTAGAGAACATAAACAGGTTGACTATGTAGATTATGCATATGTTCAGTCGGAGGTTCGTAAATATGAAACATCCGTCAGACCGTTAAAATATAAGAATGAAGACTATATATTAGCCATTACGAAGGAAATACTTTATGACCGCAGTATTGAAGATAAATTTTTATTTATGCGGTCCATGTTTGATCATGCCTTTTTCTCTACGGTCATTTTATCGGCTGAGGGCATAGTATACGAAGTGAATTCAAGCTTTATGGAAGATTTTCAACTAGATAATGAAACGGTCAAACAAAAAATGTTTGTGGATTTACCGATTATTCCAAAAGAAGAAGTGGAACAAATTCAAGTTTGTTTACAAAAAGCTGCACGAGGAGAAAATGTGGGTGAAAAGTTTATTAAATTGCATACATTGGACCAGCAGGAACGCATGTATTTGCTGTCGTTATCACCGGTGATGCAGGACGATAATTCCTTTGCCATATTTCTTGTTATGCAAGATTTTACACAATTTACTTTACAAAAAGCAGAACTACGCTCGAAGTCTCATGGGCTAGAAGTATTTAAATCTGCATTAAATTCAGCTACGGCCATTGCTGTATTAGATCATGAGTGCAACATCACTGAAGTGAGTGATATGTTTTTACAGGCTTCTGGCTACACGGCTGAGGAGTTAATCGGTCAGCCCTACGCATTAATTGAACCTCGGTTCCGTGGGCAAAACCTTTTACCAATAATCGAAAGTAAGCTGGATACGGTGGGGATTTGGCGTGGAGAGCTTTGCTATCGAACAAAATATCATGCCGATTATTGGGTAGAAGCAACCATCGTACCATTAAAAAATGAGTTTGGTCAAATTGAACAAATTTTAACCATTAACTATGATATTACCGATAAGAAAAGAATGTTCACAGAATTAAAAAATATTGAACGTACATTCCGACTCATTACGGAAAATACAAACGATTTAATTGTGATTACAAATGAAGATGGCATCATTATTTATGCTTCACCTTCCTATGGTATTTATTTGGGCTATGAAAATGTAGAGCTACAAGGACAATTTTACAGTGACATTATTGATCGGGAAAGTAAGGGCGAATGGCAGACATTCTTGAATAATTATACAGGACAAACTGATTCACAGTTCGAGCTATTGCTGAAGGCGAAGGATGGGACACCGATTTGGACGGAGGGGAATGTCACGGTTGTGCATGATCCTGAACGTGAAAAGGTTTCGCAAATTATGATGGTGTCTCGTGAAATTACCCATCGCAAAGAAAGGGAAAATGATTTGCTGTATCTAGCCTATCATGATGCTTTAACACAGCTACCCAATCGGCGCTATTTACAAAAGGAGTTTCCAAAAATCCTGGCTGAAGCAAATGAAAATCAGACTAGTGTGGCGATGCTCTATATAGATGGCGATGATTTTAAAGAAGTAAATGATGGCTTCGGCCATGACACAGGCGATGCGTTTATTCAGCGATTTGGCAGTTGCTTGAACAAAACAGTCCGAAGCCACGACATGGTTATTCGAATAGGTGGCGATGAATTTATTGTCATCTTAACAGGCTTAACGAGAGAGCAAGAAAAAAGACATCATCAAATTATGCATATTATTCGTCGCATCCGTGATGAATTAGCAGAAGGCTGGATGATAGAGGACCATCTTTTTACACCAACAGCCTCTATTGGCATTGCCTATTACCCAGACCATGCCCAATCTTTGGATGAGCTAATGGATTTAGCTGACCAAGCATTATATAAATCAAAAGAATTGGGGAAAAACAACCTCTCCATTTCCGACATACACTAAAAAAGTCTGTCCACAAGGATTTCCTTGTGAGACAGACTTTTTATTTGATGTTATGCTATAACAGTATAGGGATAAAAATCCTACATCGTTATTTTGGAATAGAAGGTGATACGATGTCTAAGAAGATATTGTTGGTAGAAGATGAGAAGCATATTGCTCGTTTTGTCGAACTTGAATTACAGCATGAAGGCTATGAAGTGAAAACTGCCTTTGATGGTCGTGAAGGTTTGGCTATGGCAACCTCTGAAAATTTTGATGTACTGTTACTGGATGTCATGTTACCGAGCATTAATGGGATTGAGATTTGCCGTCGTATCCGAACGCAATCACAGGTGCCCATCATTTTATTAACGGCACGAGATGCTGTGATGGATCGTGTAGCGGGCCTCGATGCAGGGGCAGATGACTATATCGTCAAGCCTTTTGCAATTGAAGAGCTGCTGGCAAGAATACGGACGATTTTACGTCGTGTCACACCAGAGCAGACAAGCAGTGAATCTTTATGCTTACGGGATATTGAAATAGATGTAGCAGCCTATGAAGTTTTCGTTCAGGGGAATAAACTTGACCTAACAAAGACAGAATATGACTTACTGAAACTATTAATCGAGCACAAAAATAGAGTCTGTACGCGAGAGCATATTTTAACATCCGTTTGGGGCTATGATACGGATATTGAGACCAATGTGGTAGATGTTTATATCAGACATTTACGGACAAAGCTCCCTGGTGCGATGAACGATTATATTGAAACCGTTCGCGGTGTTGGGTATGTGATGCGAGAATGAATAAGTTAAAAGATTATTTACGTCAGCAATCCTTGCAGAAGAAGTGGATGCTGACCTCAAGCAGTGTCATCTTTATTAGCTTTACAATTATTTGTGTAGTCGTCTATCTTTCTCTGCATACGTGGTTATTAAACGATGAGGAGAGTAAGGTCAATCGGACAAGTAAGGATATCATCTCTTTTTTAGAATCACAGGGTCCTACAATTACCATTCAGCAAATTCAGCAAAATACGGGCTTACTCAAATCCATTGCGGATCGCGATGAGACAGTCCGAATATTTAATGCTGATGGGGTGGATATTTTACGAATCAATGATACCTCTGCTGCTGCACCACTGAGCTCGCTGCAAGAGATTTTTGAGATGACCATTGATAAGCAGGATGTGTTGGTCATCAATGAACCGATACGGATGGGCTTTTTCCAAGGCTATATTCAAGTGATTCATCCTTTAACTAGTTTTCAATCACTCATGCACTATCTATTGACCGCCATGCTGATAGCAGGATTAGGCGCATTAGTGTTATCAGGCTCTATTGGCTATTATTTGGCGAACTATTTAATGAAGCCATTACATGAATTGCGTGCATCCATGAAAACGGTGATGGATCAAGGGTTTAATGAGCCTATACAGCTAACCTATACATCACATGACGAAATTGGTGATTTACTGAAAATGTACAATGCCATGATGAATGAGCTGCAAATTTCATTTACCCAGCAGCAGCAATTTGTCGCCGATGCTTCCCATGAGCTACGTACGCCGATCCAAGCAATTGAAGGACATCTTTCTCTTTTAAAAAGATGGGGCAAACATGATCCCGCCATATTAGAAGAATCCATTGATACCTCCTTAACAGAAATTGCTCGTATGCGCAAAATGATTGAGGAATTATTAGAGCTTGCACGGCGTGAGGAAAAAGATGAGACAAGTGAGGCAAATGCACTAGTGGTCATTGAAGCAGTGATGGATGAGCTCAAGCTTGTTCATCCACAAGCGCGAATTTTGCTGTCGAAACATGGTGAAATAGGTCTGTTATTTATCTCCGAAAATGCACTAAGTCAAATTGTTCGTAATATAATAGAGAATGCCATTCGTTATTGTGAAAAAATTCCTGAGATACAAATTTCTATTTCTGTTGCTGGAAATTATGCATGTTTAGAAATTGCTGATAATGGTATAGGAATAGCAGAAGAGGATATTCCGTTTATCTTTGATCGTTTTTATCGAGTGGACGAAGCAAGAAATCGTCAAATTGGTGGAACGGGCTTAGGGCTTAGTATTTCGAAGATGTTACTTGAAAAATACAATGCAACGGTAGAAGTCAAGAGTGAGGTTAATATTGGAACCGTTTTCTTGCTGAAAATCCCGCTAAAATATTAAGAAAAATACATGCTTTATTTCATTATTCTATCCTTTGCGAAAAAAATTGCTTAATTTGCTAAAAAGAGTTGTATTTTTTGTGAAGAGTAGTAAGATTGAGATGGAAAAAACGTTCTTTAAAATATGGAAAAGTAGTGTGAAACATTCTTTTAAAGAACGGTTAAATATTATATAATTAATTGCAATTTAATTAATGGAACTGCCGAAAGGCAAAATTTGGAGGTCATTTTTCATGTCGAACAACGTTACAACTGTAAGTTCTCCATGGTCAGCTTTCTCTGGTCCTAACTTAGGATATGTGATGGAGCAATACGACTTATTCTTACAGTCTCCTGAAGAAGTAGAACCGGAGTTAGTTTCTTTATTCCAACAATTTGGTGCACCAGTAGTAGTAGAAGGTGAAGTAGCTGTAGCTAGTCATACAGCAGCGGCTCCTGCTGGCGATTACAAAAAAGTGTTAGCCGCTGTAAAACTAGCAGATGCAATTCGTTCACGCGGTCATTTAGCGGCAGATATTTATCCTCTGAAAAACCGTGAACTACAAACAGCTCAAATTGAAGAAAGCGCGTTCAACTTAAGCGCTGCAGATTTAGCTGAAATTCCTGCAGCAATCTTCTTCAAAGATGTGCCAGCAAACGTGAAAAATGGTAAGGATGCAATCGAATATTTAAAAGCTATTTATACAGATAAAGTAGCATTTGAATATGGTCACGTAGTAGCTACTGAAGAACGTGATTGGATTCAAGCGCAAATCGAATCAGGCTCATTCAAACAAGCGTTATCTGCTGATGAGAAGAAAGCCTTATTAGATCGTTTAACTCGCGTTGAAAATTTCGAGAAATTTATTCATAAAACATTTGTAGGGCAAAAGCGTTTCTCTGGTGAGGGCTTAGATACGCAAATCGTTCTATTTGATGAAATCATTAAAACGGCAGAAGCGAAAAATGTGAAAAACGTACGTATTGGTATGGCACACCGTGGTCGCTTAAACGTTTTAACACACATTTTAAATAAACCTTATGACATGATGTTCTCTGACTTTGCACATGTTTCCAATGATTTATTTATGCCAGAGCATGGCCGCCTTGAAATTACAAAAGGTTGGACAGGTGATGTGAAATACCACATGGGTGCTTCTTACAACCGTGAATCTGGTGTGAATGTGAAATTGGCTTACAACCCATCTCACTTAGAAGTGGGCAATCCAGTCGTACTTGGTGCTACTCGTGCCACACAAGATGATACGTCTAAACCAGGGCAACCTGCCTTCGATCGTACAAAAGGCTTAGGCATTCTTGTGCACGGTGACGCTGCGTTCCCAGGTCAAGGGATTGTAACGGAAGTCTTAAACTTCGCTAAAACTGAAGGCTTTACAACAGGTGGAACAATCCACATTATCGCAAACAATATGATCGGTTTCACAACAGAACATTATGATTCTCGTTCTTCTGTATACTCTTCTGACCCAGCAAAAGGCTATGAAGTGCCAGTAGTCCATGTCAACGCAGATAGCCCAGAGGCAGTAGCACAAGTTGGTCGTTTTGCAGCGAACTACCGTCAAACATTTGGCAAAGACATCATTGTGGACTTAGTAGGTTACCGTCGTCATGGTCATAACGAAACAGATGATCCAACAGTGACAAACCCAGAAACATATAAATTAGTATCTAAACATGAAACAGTGCGTGCATTATATGGTGCACAATTAGTGGCAGAAGGTCTTGTATCTAATGAGGATGTAGCGGCACTAGATACAGCGATCTATGCAGAAATGCAAGCAGCCTATGACCATGTCAAAGAAATGGCAGATAAAGATGATCATCATCATTTAGAAATGCCAGAAGAATTAAAAGTAGAGTTCCCACAAATTGATACGGCAGTTGGTGCGGAGCGTTTAGAAAAAATCAATGAAGAGCTTTTAGTGTTTGAAGAAAACTTCGAGCCACAGAAAAAGCTTGGTAAAATTTTAGAAAAACGTCGTGATGCTTATGCATCTGCAAAAATTGACTGGGGCCATGCGGAAACGTTAGCGTATGCAACGATTATCCAAGACGGTACACCAGTACGTTTTACAGGGCAAGATGCTCAACGTGGTACATTCTCTCAACGTCACTTAGTACTACATGATAAAAACAACGGCAATGTCTTCACACCACTACACCATATTTCTGGTGCGAACGCATCCTTTACAGTATACAACTCTCCACTGACTGAAGCTGGGGTAGTAGGCTTTGAGTACGGTTACAATCTAGAAAACAGCCATGTACTAACAGTATGGGAAGCACAATTCGGTGACTTTGCGAATATGGCACAAGTGATGTTTGATAACTTTATTTCAGGGGCACGCTCTAAATGGGGTCAAAAATCTGGACTCGTTATCCTATTACCTCATGGTTATGAAGGTCAAGGTCCAGAGCACTCTTCAAGCCGTATGGAACGCTATTTACAAATGTCAGCTGAAAATAACTGGTTTGTAGCGAACTGTTCAAATGCAGGAAACTACTACCACTTATTACGCCGTCAAGCAGCATTATTAGGTACAGAAGGGGTACGTCCACTTGTAGTCGTATCACCAAAATCATTATTACGTCACCCATTAGCTGCGGCGAATGCTGAGCAATTAGCAAATGGTTCATTCCAAGAAGTGATTGAACAACCAGGCTTAGGCGCTAAACCAGAAGCTGTAGAGCGCATCGTTTTAGGTACAGGTAAAGTGATGATCGACATAGCAGAGCGCGTGAAAGACGGCGAAGGCTTCGATCACCTACACATTATCCGTGTAGAACAACTTTACCCATTCCCAAAAGAGCAAGTTGCTGGTATCATTGCTAAGTATCCTAATGTGAAAGAGATCGTATGGGTACAAGAAGAACCTAAAAACCAAGGCTCATGGAATTATGCACTAGAAACATTATATGCACTTTCAGAAGGTAAAAAGCTTCGCTATGTAGGTCGTCCTGCAATGAGCTCAACTTCTGAAGGAGATGCAGATTCTCATAAAGCAGCACAAGCAGCTCTTATTGAAGAAGCGGTTGCTGAGTCAGTAAAGGTTAAATAATCACATATCAATTTTTGAAACTGGGCTACTTGCCCTTAAGCAGTAGCCCTTCTATGTGCGTCATGCACGTTAATCAAAGGAGGAAATGAAAGTGGCTGAAATTAAAGTCCCTGAATTAGCAGAATCGATTACAGAAGGTAGTATCGCACAGTGGGTAAAAAAAGTGGGCGATCGCGTTGAAAAAGGTGAATTCATCGTTGAACTTGAAACAGATAAAGTAAACGCTGAGATCATTTCTGAAGAAGCAGGTGTATTAACACAAATTTTAGCTGAAGAAGGCGATACTGTACTAGTTGGTCAAGTTATCGCAGTAGTAGAAGCAGGCGAAGGCGCAGCAGCAGCTCCAGCGGCAGCACCAACTGAAGCAGCTCCAGCTCCAGCAGCGCCACAAGCAGCACCTGCACCAGTTGCAGCGGCTCCAGTAGTAGAAGAAACTTCTGGTGAGCGTGTAGTTGCATCGCCAGCAGCACGTCGTCTTGCACGTGAAAAAGGTATTGACCTTGCAGCGGTATCTCCAGTAGATCCACAAGGACGCGTACGTGTACAAGATGTAGCAGCACATGGTACAGCACCAGCTGTAGCACCAGTAGCAGCACCTACATCAGTAGCAACTTCAGGTGGCCCAGTAGTATTCACACCAGCAGCTAATTCTGACCGTGTAACAATTGAAAAAATGAGCCGTCGTCGTCAAACAATTGCAAAACGTTTATTAGAAGTGAAACAATCAACAGCAATGTTAACAACATTCAACGAAATTGACATGACAAACATCATGGCACTTCGTAAACGTAAACAAGAAGAGTTTGTGAAAGCAAACGACATCAAACTTGGTTTCATGTCATTCTTTACAAAAGCTGTTGTTGCAGCACTGAAAAAATACCCATACGTAAACGCTCAAATCTCTGGCGATGAAATTCATTTAAATAACTTCTTTGATATCGGTATTGCTGTATCAACTGAAGAAGGTTTAGTCGTACCAGTTGTACGCGATGCAAACAGCAAAAACTTCGCTGAAATCGAAAAAGATATCGCTAACTTAGCGACAAAAGCTCGTGATAAAAAATTAGGCCTAAATGACATGGCTGGTGGATCATTCACAATCACAAACGGTGGTGTATTCGGTTCATTAATGTCAACACCAATTATGAACGGTACGCAAGCTGGTATTTTAGGTATGCACTCAATTGTTAACCGTCCAGTTGGCGTAAATGGTGAAGTTCAAATCCGTCCAATGATGTATGTAGCACTTTCTTACGATCACCGTATCATCGATGGAAAAGATTCTGTAGGATTCTTAAAAACAGTTAAAGAATTAATCGAAAATCCTGAAGATTTATTATTAAATTCATAATGCCATTAAACCCTGCGAACAATGTTCAGCAGGGTTTTTTTGTGCATGACGAAAGGTTTTGACCGATTCTATTTTTGAAAGAGTACGAATGTTATATCGTTTAGAGGAGCCAAAAGAAATAAACACAACTTTTCTCACAGAGAGCATATACGCTCTAATAAAAATTTGTTGTAATTTTCGGAAATATCGATGAAAGCTCAACGATTTAAAATGGATAGGGAACGCACAATACCCTAATATTGTCATTAGTCAGAAAAATGTTAAAACTGTCTTGACGAACATATTAGTTTTATAGTAGTATCTAAATATCAATTAAATAAACAAACCTCACGAATATTTACCAGTGAGGTAGAGGCGCGGTATTTATTAGTTCATTGTAGAGTACAAGCAAGCGAAGACGCAATGAAGAAGGAAATATCGCCGAAGTATAAAAGGAGCTCGTACTTTTATACTGGGTCTGCAGTGAATAAGTGCAGGACTGTCCTAGTAAATGGATTTCCAGATTTACTAGGTTGTGCTATCTCGGAAACATGGAAATTATAGTGAGGATTTGGGCAACTGTCATAAAAGGTAAGACCTAAGTTCAATATACTTAGGTCTTTTTTAGTACAGTTGTCTTATTTTTTTACAGAAAAGGGGAGTTTTTCATGAAAAGAAAATGGTTGTTAGTAATGATCTCTATCATGACGGCAATTGTGCTAGCTGCATGTGGCACAAGTGACAAAAAAGAGGGCGGTTCAGGTGATGCTGGAGCTGACAAAGAAGAAGGCGGCGGTGAATTCCGAATTGGAATGGAGGCTGGCTACCCACCGTTCAACTGGACACAGCAAGACGATGCGAATGGCGCTGTGAAAATAGCGGATAATGCAGAGTATGCAGGCGGCTATGATGTACAAATGGCGAAGAAAATCGCTGAAGGTTTAGGCAAAGAGTTAGTCATTGTTAAAATGGAGTGGGACGGATTAGTGCCAGCGCTACAATCGAACAAAATTGATGCGATTATCGCAGGGATGTCACCAACAGAAGAACGTAAGAAAACAATTGATTTTACAGAAAACTATTACACATCTGATTTTGTGATGGTTATTAAAAAAGGTAGTAAATATGAAGATGCAAAATCGATTCAAGATTTCTCAGGTGCTAAAATTACATCACAATTAAATACATCAAACTACACAGTGATTGATCAAATCAAAGGTGTAGAAAAACAAACGGCAATGGAAAGCTTCCCAGCAATGCGTGTGGCGTTAGAAGCAGGTAAAATTGATGGCTATGTAGCTGAACGTCCAGAGGGTATTTCTGCTGCTGCTGCCAACGATAAGTTCACATATGTAGCATTTGAAGAAGGCTTTGATACAGATCCATCAAATACTTCAATTGCTGTAGGCTTACGTAAGGACGACGCAAATCGTGAAAAAATCAATGAAGTCCTAAAAGGCATTTCGGAAGACGATCGTCAAGCGATTATGGAAGAAGCTATTTCGCAACAACCAGCAGCACAATAATGACAAGGCACGGGCTAGTTGCTAGTCCGTGCATGATCATTTCATCATTATCAAAATGAGAACCTCTCTACATAATGATAATGTCCTAGCGTGACAAAACATAGAATGGTAGAAAGAGCTAGGACACAAAAGAAATAAGCAAGCAAGATGACATTGTTAGGAGGAACATCATGAGTCTTGAATGGATACTTTCAATTATTGAAAACAACTGGCAAATGTTTTTACGAGGTGCGTATTATACGTTACTGATTTCGAGTATTAGTACAATTATTGGTGCATTTATCGGATTTTTCATCGGAATTATGCATACGATTCCAGTTCGTAAAAAAGGTGTGAAATTTTATAGCTTAAAGCTCATTAAATTTATACTGACATGCTATGTTGAATTTTTCCGTGGTACACCAATGATTGTACAGGCTATGGTTGTCTACTACGGATTAGATATTGCATTCGGTATCGATATGCACTTTATTACAGCAGGTATTTTAGTCGTTTCCCTCAATACAGGGGCATACATGGCAGAAATTGTTCGTGGTGGTATTGTATCGATTGATAATGGTCAATACGAGGCAGCATCAGCAATTGGTATGAATCACTTCCAAATTATGATTCACGTTGTCTTACCACAAGTAGCGCGTAACGTCTTACCAGCGACTGGTAACCAATTAATTATGAATATTAAAGATACAGCCGTTTTAAATGTCATTGGGGTAACGGAATTATTCTTCCAAACTAAATCAATTTCAGGTAACAACTTCCGCTATTTCGAATCATTCTTTGTTGCATGTATTCTTTATTTCATCATGACATTTACCGCATCACGCATTCTTCTTTACGTTGAAAAACGTTTAGATGGACCTGATGCCTATCAAAAAGAACAAAAAGAAGCCGTATAGGGGGACGCACAAATGGCAGTCATTAAAATCGAACATTTAAGTAAATCATTTGGACGTAACCAAGTGTTAAAAGATGTGAATTTCCAAGTGGAAAAAGGAGAGGTAGTTTGTTTAATTGGCTCCTCAGGCTCTGGTAAATCCACATTGCTTCGTTGCATAAATTTATTAGAAACGCCAAGTGGCGGTCAAATTATTTATAAAGGGGAAGACATCCTAGATGAAAAGCACAATATTCAAGAATATCGCACACATTTAGGCATGGTGTTCCAGCAGTTCAATTTATTTAACAACCACAACGTCATAAGTAATTGCACAGTGGGCCAAGTCAAAGTGTTAAAACGTTCGAAAAAAGAAGCAGAAGAAACGGCGCTTAAATATTTGAAAATCGTTGGCATGGATCAATATGTGAATGCCAAGCCGCGTCAGCTTTCAGGCGGACAAAAGCAGCGTGTGGCCATCGCTCGCGCCTTATCAATGAATCCAGATGTAATGCTATTTGATGAACCAACATCCGCATTAGACCCAGAAATGGTAGGTGAGGTGTTAAAGGTCATGCGTCAGCTAGCAGATGAGGGCAATACGATGCTCATCGTGACACATGAGATGGAATTTGCCAAAGAAGTGGCAGATCGTGTTGTCTTTATGGATAAAGGCGTAATTGTCGAAGAAGGACCTCCAGCACAAGTGTTAGTTAATCCGTTACATGAACGTACGAAGGAATTTTTAAAGCGTACTTTAAAATAAGCACAAAAAAGGTGAGTCCAACCAGTTGGACTCACTTATTTTCTAGAATTCCATTCTGCATAAAGCACAAAGCAGATTGCGAATGCTACAGCAATGATAAAAAACCATTGCGGAACACCACCAAAACTCATCATAACACCTCAAATTTTCATTTTTTTTGGATAGAATAGGTATAGTATTTCTTTTTTCTCCACAAAAGACCAAAAATATTATAGAATAAGCAATAGACATTAGCTTTTGCTAGTAAAGAGAGGTAGAGAGAATATGTTACATTTAAAATGGAAAGATGCGCCAACATTACGAACGGTTACTTGCAAACATACAAATGCATCAAAATACTTAGTATCCAACGTATTAACAGTAGGGAAAGAATATGAAGTGAAAAATGAAACAGAAGAGTTCATTTTTATCATCGACAATACAGGTAATGTCGGTGGCTACTATAAAGATTATTTTGAATAAAAACAAACAGGGTGGTTCAGAACTTTTACTGAGCCACCCATTTTTTCGTTAATCTCGCCGATAGCTGCTAGCACCCGCCACATCCTGTAGCTGTTGTTTCTCTTGTTCAGTTGCCGTATGCAGGGCAAATACATCTTTAATCGCTGTTTGCAGCTCTTGCTGTGTTTCTTTAAATTTCGAAACTTGCTGTTCAAACGTGGGACTAGAGAAGCGATCATGGGCCTGTGATAATCGTTCCTCTAAACGTGCATAATGATGATCCATATGCATAGACAGCATCATCGCCAGTTGGTTTTTCCAGAGTGGAATCAAGGTAACGATAGAAAACTCGATTTTTTCTGCTAACGTTTGATTGGCCTGCTGAATCATACGGATTTGAGGAGCTGTTTGCAGAGCGACTTGCTGTGATACTTGTAAATCATAAATACGTTGATCGAGTCTTTCGATTTGAGCAGCAAAGTCATTTAATTGCTGGATCGCAAGTGGCTGTTTGGTAGCTTGGACACTCGTTATTTGTGCAGGTAGCTCTACCTCAATGGCTTGCTGCTTTTTCATTTGTCCTGCGGCAATCGCCGTTGCCAATTCCTCAAAAAATCCTCGATTATGGGCATAAAGCGCCTCTAAGTTTTCAACATCTTTTATCAGCTGAAGCTGTGCACGTTCCAGCTGAACGCCAATGCGTTCCACCTGTATACTAATACGTTCAAATTCTGTGAGTGTTTGCTTCACATTAGGCTCGGTTTTGCCAAAGATTTTTTTGAAAAAGGTTTGCTTTTTTGGTTCCAAAGCAGTTGGATCTACTCGATCTAACGTCTGCATTAAAGAATCCAGCATTTGACCGATTTTAGTGACATCCTTTTGCTTTACTTGAGCAAGCATGCGGTCGGCAAATTGAGACAGAGCTCGCTGTGAATCTTGCCCAAGGGACAGCAATGATTCAAAATCAGTCAAATCGATTTGACTGGCATACAGTAATGCACGACTTTGTGCAAGAGGCGATAGCGTTTCATAAGTCGCCATCGCCTCGTTTTGCGGAGTTGTTTCTAAATAGGATTGGACTAGTGGAGAAAGCCCTGGTATGGTATTTAGTTGAAATGCGTGTTCGTTTGCTGTCATTTATCATCGCCTCGCCAGTCCAATTGTTCTCTACGTCTAAGATTGGAACGATTTGCGAATTCAATCTCCATTTGCAGATGATCGATATCATTTGCAAGCGCATCCTTCAAATCAATTTGAATGGTGTCATTCAAATCAGTTAGGGTTTCACGTGTTTTGGATAAAGTTAATTGAATTTCCTTATCCTTCACTGGCTGCTTGGAAAGCATTGTATATTTATCCGTTAATTCTACAGCAGAAGGTAAGTGTGCATAGAAAAATGGTTCCACATTATAAAATTTACGTGGGTCTGTCTTGACGATTTTGACGATATTTTTGGAGATACGCGTCATTTCAAGTAGTTGTTTAAACGCTGAAACAGAACGTACACGTAAATAGTTTTGACTCAATGTTTGAATATGCTTATTAGCTGTTAATACTTGTGTTTCAATGTGTTTGAATTCTTCTTTTGTGATGCCTGCTATTTGCATGACTTTCTTTTTTTGTCTATGTTTCAGCAACGCTGTACTCGTCGCATAGGAACCCGCAAACAGTAAACCACCAAGGAAGAATCCAGGATTTGCCGCAATTGCTGCGATAGAAACAGTTGTGAGCGAAATAAGAAAGCTGGCACTATGTCTAGAGAAAAACTGTCCGACACTAAGCATTGTTTCATCCTCCTTGCTTTTCAATATGTCTATCTTCTTATACGAAATAATCGACATAAAGTTTCATTGAAAATTAATCCCTTACATAAATTTTACTGCTATTTGTGAACTTTCTCAATGATAATACATAGAATAAGTGAGTTGTTTCGATGAATTAGTCGTTTTTGTCCTCTTAAGGAGTCATTTAGATCGCTTTTTTTCAATTCAAGAGCGGTTTCTGCCTCAGAGAGAGCGGTATTATTCAAATTGAGAGCGGTGTTGATCCTCGAGAGAGCGGTTAAGTGAGATCCATGAGCGGCTTCGGCATCGAGATGAGCGGTTTATTCTCTAAGAAGAGCGCCTTCATCCAAAAGAATGAAGTAGTGAAGGCCTTGTATGAAACTTTTTCCAAGTAAATTCGTAACTGATACAAAGGGGGATAGATCATGTCGAAAATTTTTCTGGTGTCTATTACTAAAAACATTGATGATCAAGTAAGTGAGCAAAAAGTGAAAGAAAAAGTCTTTGAGAAAAAATCAAAGTTAAAAGCGTATTTAAACAAAGAAGGGTATATGAAGGAATCTAAAAATCAATATGTGAAAATCACGGACGAATCGATATTTGTTGCTGCGATTCAGAAAATAAAAATCAAATAATAATCATGAGGTCATGTTCCTACGAGCATGACTTTTTAAATGTGTTTTTAAAGACATTTAAAAAGCCAGACATTAAACAATGTCTGACTCCATACGTATATAGCCTTTTAAATCGTCGGATAGTTCTAATGAAAATGAATTGGAATCGGCTTGGGGGCTAACGCCTTTTTGGACAAAAAGGAGGAACTCATTGAGTGCCTTTTCTGTGCCCTCCACTTCCACTTCAATTTGCTCTGCGTCATTCAATCGACAGTATCCTTTTAACCCTAATTCAATCGCTTTTTGCTTGATGAAGAAACGATAGCCTGTGCCATAGACATCACCAAAAAATTTTATACTTGCTCGTTTGTTCAAGGGAATACCTCCTACTTAATGAGGGAGAGGGATGAACCTCTCCTTTTATTGCATGACACGTTCTTTTTCTAAATAGGCAATTAAGTTATTAATGTAATAAAGCACATGCTTAGATGCCTCATCGACCTCTTTTAGATGCACATCGGCTTGCTCGATATGACCCGCTTTATGGGCTTCAGCGGCAAGCTTCGCTGATTCATGGACGCGTAAATGATAACCATCTAACTCATAATAGTCCTGTAAATGACCGAAACGTTCGACTGTACGAGGTGCTGTGTACCATTTGCCAAGTCGACAGTCTCGATGCGAAGAAACATCGCTTGGATCAACGTTTTCAAGGCCAAGGAACATGTTATAAATGCGCCATTTCCATAAAATATGATCCGCCTTCGATAATTGTAATAGAGCAATAGAAGAAAGCTGAACATTATTGTTAGCAATAAGGTCATTACGGAAACGGTTAATTTCTTTCCCTAATAAATGAATATCGCTAGATGTATTATGACTATAATCACGAATATCTTCTTGTAAACTTGAAATTTCGATCATTCTTGCTGAAACTTCATCAATCGCGGCTGCTTGCTCCTGGGAAATGGCTGCCGTATTTGTCACATCTAAATTAATACCCTCAATCGCTTGAACAATGGCATTTAATAATGGTAACGAATCTTTTGCTTCAACGGTTGCTTCTTTAATAATGGCTGTAGTATCAGTAATCGAGTTAGATACATCATTGGAATAACTCTTTAAATGATGGACATTCGCAGATACTTCACTTAGCGCAGATACCGTGTTTTCAGCAAGCTTTCTTACTTCCTGTGCAACAACCGCAAAGCCTTTCCCATGTTCACCAGCACGCGCAGCTTCAATGGAGGCATTCAGTGCGAGGAGGTTGGTTTGATCGGCGATTTGATTGATTAATGTGACAACCTGCTCAATATCATTTACCCGTTTTTGCAATTCTGAAAATGATTCTACAATGGAAGTAAATGTTTCTTCTGTTTTAAAGATTTCCGATAAGGCATGTTCAATTGCGTTTTTCCCTTTCGTTGCATGGTCAACAGATTCGGTTGTTTTCTCAGATATATGAGAAGACATGCGCGCAACCTCATTGATAGAAGCGGCAATCTGTTCTGTAGCAGCTGTAGAGGATTGGATTTCTTCATTTTGCTTATCTAGGCTAAAAACTAAATCCTTCATGTACATAATTTTGGCATTGACATCCATTAAAGAGGATACTTCTCCTACCACATTTTCAATAATACGCTCCGTCAACACCTCCACCAATAACTCTTGATCGACATTGACAGCGGATTGGAATGATTTCATATATTGAAATGCTTTATTCGGCTTGATACCAAAATTGTATAAAATATATGTAGTAATGTAGAAGGCAAATTGGTTGAATACAACAATTAATTTACCAGGCTCGTATTGATGCTTGCGAAATAGATTGAAAAATTTGACAGTTTCGTCTACATAATGATCATCACGTGTTCCTAAGAAAAACTGTGTTAAATATTGATTAATATTTTCTTCACTAATGGTTAATTGAGAGGTAGGGGATATCTCGCTTAAATAATGATGAAAAATGGCATTCATGGAAGGGGTAATATCTTTGAGCTTTTGATAGAGTGCCTTTAAGTGCTCTTCATCCTGTGAAGAGAAATGGTTGAATGCCAGAGTTTTGTGAAATCGGCCTGTTGCATGTAAATCTGTACCACGTTTTAGTAGCTCTTCTAGCTCTGCTTTAGGTCGAATGCTTGAAAACATAAAAATACCTCCAAAAAGTATGTATAATAAGGTAATAATAGCATAATTCAGGTGGTTTTAATAGACATTTCAGTTGTGTTTGCTAAAATGAAACTATCTTATGACAGCAAGGAATGGGCAAATATGTATACAATTATTTACATGAAAGCGGACTATGAGCCTTGGTGGAAATTTGAAGGCTGGGAAGCTTATATTCAAACAAAAGATACATTTGATACGAAGGAGCTCTTTGAACGTGCATTACAGCAAAAATTAGCACATTTCCGCTCCTCTTATGATAATGAGGCGACGAAGGAAGAGCAGTATTGGGCCTTTTGGTCTGGGGATGAAAGCTTTTATTGTGAGGCTTGCGATGATGATGCACAAGTATATCATGGAATAATTGCGTGTAAAATAGAGGAGAAGTAAAACAATTTTGAAATAAAGTAAAAAAACATTTTTTCTTTATTTGACAAAATTATGAATGGCAGTTATACTTAAGTTAACAATTTAATTGCTTCACCGGTAACATGAATTCACATATTACAAAAAGTGATCGCGTTAGTTCGGTACTCTTTGTAATATGTGAATTTTTTTCATTCGCTGAAGAAATTACATATTGTTCACTTTTATTTTTTGGAGGTTTTCTTAAATGAAACAAGGTACAGTAAAATGGTTTAACTCAGAAAAAGGTTTTGGATTCATCGAAGTTGAAGGTGAAAACGACGTATTCGTACACTTCTCAGCTATCCAAGGCGAAGGTTTCAAAACTCTTGACGAAGGTCAAAAAGTGGAATTCGAAGTTGTAGATGGCAACCGCGGACCACAAGCTGCTAACGTAACTAAACTTTAATTCTCAGTAATTAAAACTACTTTCGTTAAACCCAAGACATCCTATGCAAATAGGATGTCTTTTTTGTATCATTTAAAAGTTTAAGGATTACAAATCCTATTTTAGGTTAAATATATAGTAGTGGCGGATAGCAGCGATAAAGTAGCGGTTAGAACTGCAAGAATGAGGGATCGCTGTAAAAGTAGCGGATAAGCTTGCAAAAGTGAAGGATAGCTTTACAAAAGAAGCGGTTAGAACTGCGAAAGTGAAGGATAGCGCTATAAAAGTAGTGGTTAGAACTGCAAGAATGAGGGATCGCTGTAGAAGTAGCGGATAGCCTTGCGAAAGTGAGGGATAGCGCTACAAAAGAAGCAGTTAGAACTGCAAAAGTGAAGGATAGCGCTATAAAAGAAGCGGTTAGGACTGCAAGAATGAGGGATCGCTGTAGAAGAAGCGGATAGCCTTGCGAAAGTGAAGGATAGCGCTATAAAAGAAGCGGTTAGAACTGCAAGAATGAGGGATAGCTGTAAAAGTAGCGGATAGCCTTGCGAAAGTGAAGGATAGCGCTATAAAAGTAGTGGTTAGAACTGCAAGAATGAGAGATAGCTGTAATAGAAGCGAGTAGTCCCGCTAAAATACTGAATAGTTAGCATAGAAGGAGGCAGATGAATTTGAAGAATGAAGAAAAATTGCCTGATGAACAGGAGCAGCAAGATTTTTATCAGAAACTACGTACAAAATTAGTAGCGTTTCTTGGATCGAAAAAGGGAAAAAGCAATAAATTTACACCGTATTTAATGTTTGTGCCTGATTTATTTCATTTATTAATTAAAACCGTAACGGATGCGGGTGTGGATAAGAAGAGTCGTGCGTTAATTGGGGCATCCATTGCGTATTTTGTGTTGCCGATGGATCTAATGCCAGAAGGACTATTGGGCTTTGGTGGCTATTTAGATGATGTAGTGCTAGCAACTTTTGTGGTAAATACGATTATCAATAAATTGGGGCCAGATGTAGTAGAAAAGCATTGGACAGGAGATGACAAGCTTTTGCATGTGCTGCAAAAGGTGGCCGAAGTGAGTGATGAGGTTGTCAGTAAAATTCCTGTGAAATCGCCAATTGCTCAGTTTGTGAAGCAAGAGAGTAAAGATCAATAATAATATTATGTAAACTCATAGCACCCTAAAAAATGAACCTGTGATAAGCAGGTTCATTTTTCTAATAAATTCCGGAGCTGTTGTACAGGTACAAACAGGCCGACACGTCCAATGGGCTCATATTTCATCGTTGCAAAGATCACCCCAATAACCTCGCCCTTTTGATCGATGACAGGGCTTCCGCTATTCCCACGATAAACAGGTGCTTTTAGCATCATCACAGGCTCCTGCCAATCCTCTAATTGAATGGATTCTAGCAATGTCCCCTCATTAGCAATGCCCGTAAAAGCAAGTGGATTTCCAATAAAATAGACATGTTCATTAGCTGAGTAAGGTGGCTCTTCTGCAAGAGGGAGATAGGGGAGCTGCTCGGCTTCCACTTGTACTAGGGCTAAATCTACGGCTGGATAGCTCTCGATTAATGTTGCCTCCATTAACCCCTCATCTGGAAAGACGACAGATAATGTTGTGGCATTTTCTACTACATGGGCATTGGTGACAATCAGACCATCAGGAGAGATGGCAAAACCAGTGCCTTTACTGGAGCCTGTCGAAATTTCAACGACTGCTTTTTTATAGGTTTGTATATCCTCTTGTGCTGAGAGTCTCGTTGAAACCTTGATAAATTCAAGCGCAGGTATGGAATAAATTTGAAAAATCAGGGCGAATGTATTGAAAAACAGTACCATTGCCATGCCCCACACAATCCAGCGGACAAGAGGCTTTTGTTTTTTTTGCTTTTTTCCATGAATGCGTTCTTCTCGCTCCTGTGCCAATGCTTTTTGCTGTTCCTCGAGTACAAGCTCAATAAATTCTTCTTCCGTTAAGTCTTCTTGCTTTGGTGTTGCATTATGTATTTCACTCATGTATGGCCCCCCTTTGCTAAAAAACAGACGCCCAAGCAGGACGCCTGTTTTCATTCAATTATTCTATTTTTTGCAAGGTTGATGTCACAACAAATGGCTCATCTTGCTCTGTTTCCATCGTATCCTCTGTGCGGATTAGGCCAATATCTTTTGCAAAATATTTGATTGTCGTCATTTGGTCTTTAGAGCGAGTTAGCTGGATGACATCTTGATAGACCGTTGTGCCTGTATCGACAGTGGCAGTCGTTGATTCAATGGTCCAACCTTGAAAGCTCGTCCCGACTTGTAATGGCTTTTGAAGTATAGTTTCCAGTACAGGGTAAGAAGATGCCTCTGCTGCACTTGGCATGCTTGGATTGCTGTCAACGGGTTCTCGATAGACAAGATCAATGCTTGCATCGGTTATACGATAGATTTTTAATAGTGTCACACCACCATTATCCTCTATTTGCGCGATATGCTGTGTATCGAGATAGGTTGTTTTTAGTGTGAAGCTGGCAAACTCATTTCCTTCCCCTTGAAAAGAGGCGACGGATCCATCAGGTGGAAAATAGGATAGAAGTGACGTTTGATCTTGTTCATCTGATTGCTTGTCCTCCACAGGTGGTGTTGGCGATGGCACAGGCTCTTCTTTGACTTCTTCACGACAGCCAGCAAGTAGAAATGCAAGAGAAAGTACGAGAACATGGTATCTCATAAGCACACTCCTTCGCTATTTTCTTTCATTATACGTGAATGGAGGGCGTTATACGAATGAAATGAGAAATTAATTTCATAATAATATTATGTAAACTGCATACTAGAAACTTGTAACAGAATGGAAAATTAACTATGATAGAAATGAAGTTAAAAATGGGGGGCAAAGATATGTATAGACAAGTAGATGATTTTTTACAAGAATGGTCAAATGCATCGAAGGGAACACTGCAAGTATTACAGGCTTTAACAGATGACAAGCTAGCGCAAAGTATTGTAGAGGGTCATAGTACACTTGGCTGGTTAGGTTGGCATTTAGTTGGGGCGGCTGGTTATTTTAGCTATCTAGCAGGGTTAAAAGTGCCAATGATTCGTCAAGAAGATCCTGTACCAGCGACTGCAGCTGAGATTGTGACAGCCTATGAAAGCGTTGCAAATGGTATTAAAGAGGAAGTAGCTAAGCTTTCGAATGACGATTTACTAGAGGTAGTAAATGGCTTTACGGCACCCATGTCAAAAGGGGCTTTATTACGTGTATTAATCGACCATCAAACACATCATCGTGGACAAATGACGGTCCTGCTACGTCAAGCAGGCTTACCAGTACCTGGTGTGATGGGACCAACAAAAGAAATGCAATAACAACGCAAGCGGCAGATATATCGTTTATCTGCTGCCTTTTTTAAATTGACACTTACCTACTAGTAAGTTAGTATAAAGCCATGACAAATAGAAAAATGCAAATTATAGAATTAACATTGAAGAATATTCAGGAAAAAGGTTTCACATCATTTAGTTATGAGCATTTAGCAAAGGAGCTTGGCGTTACGAAGGCAAGTATTCATTATCATTTTGAAAAGAAGGGAGATTTAGGGATCGCTGTTTGCGAAAGAATTCAACAAGGGTTAGTAGGGGCTTATACACTGATTAAAGAGTCCACTATACCAGCTGAAGAAAAGCCTTTTGCCTTTATTATGCAGCGAGTAAAATTCCTTGAGCAAGATGGTGTTTGCCCTATCTCAGCTTTACAGGCAGACTATCAAGAATTACCGCAACCGATGCAAGAAAAACTTCAGCAGCTTAGCCAAATGGAAATCGATGTCTTTGTAGAGCTACTGAAAGATGCTAAACAACAGGGCGCCCTCCAAGCCACTAATGATTTGGAGGCACTAGCTGTATTCCTTATTTCAAGTACGAAAGGGGCATTACAATACAAACGCGTTTTAGGAGAAGCGTTCTTTCTCAAAATGCTGGCGCAATTACAGGAATTGTTAAAATAAAAAACGAAAACAAAAAGGAGCGATGTACATGGTACGAAGAGTCGTAGTTACTGGATATGGTGTTGTTTCCCCGTTAGGTAATTCAGTATCAGCCTTATGGGAGAATATAAAAGCAGGACAATCAGGGATTCAAAACATTCAAGGGGAGGCATTTAGCGGTATTAATACGCAAATTGCTGGGACGATCACGGATTTCGATGCAACGCAGTATATGGATAAAAAAGAAATCAGTAAGTATGATTTATTTGTACAATATGCTGTTGCCGCTTCCCAACAGGCCCTGACGCAAGCTAATTTAAATATGGAGCAGGTGGATAAGGAGCGTTTAGGCGTATACATTGGCTCAGGCATCGGGGGCATTGAGACGATTTTAGAAAATCATCAGGCTATGCTCGATAATGGGCCAAGAAAGGTGTCACCGTTTATGGTACCGATGATGATTAGCAATATGGCTGCTGGGATTCTAGCGATTAAAACGGGCTTTAAAGGGCCAAGCTTTTCCCCTGTTTCGGCCTGTGCGACAGGAAACCAGGCCATTGGAGAAGCATTCCTAGCGATTCGACATGGCTATGCGGATGGTATTTTAGCAGGTGGAGCGGAGGCACCCATCAATCCACTTAGCTTTGCAGGGTTCTCTCGTATGAAAGCCATGTCCACAAGAAATGATGCGCCAACAAAGGCTAGTCGACCATTCGATAGCGAACGAGATGGCTTTGTCATGTCTGAAGGGTCTGGCATTGTGTTCCTAGAGGAATATGAACATGCTAAACAAAGGGGTGCAACGATACTTGGTGAGATTGTTGGCTATGGTGTCACAACCGATGCTCATCACATTACAGCACCTGATTTTACGGGCGCTGCCAATGCCATGAAGCTCGCATTGAAAATGGGCGAAATCGATGAATCAGCTGTCGATTATATCAACGCACACGGCACAAGCACACCAGAGGGAGATAAATCTGAAACGAAGGCTATTAAAAGCGTTTTTGGTGACCATGCCTATCAATTAAAGGTCAGCTCCACAAAATCAATGACAGGGCATCTCTTTGGTGCGGCTGGTGGAATTGAAGCCATTATTACATTGAAAAGTATAATGGATGGCATCATTCCACCAACGATTAATTATGAAATGCCAGATCCCGAGTGTGATTTAAACTATGTACCAAATGAGGCGCTTCATCAATCCATCCACTTCGCTTTATCCAATGGATTTGGCTTTGGTGGTCATAATGCTGTACTAGCCTTTAAAAAGTATGAGGAATAAAGCAGTAGATTGTTGATAAAAGGATGGTATGAAATTGGATGTTCATACCATTTTTTACGTTTGTTCGATCATACTGCTAAGAGAAGGAGAATCGTAAATCAATAAGTTTTTCTTATGATAAATAAATAGAAATACGTATTTTTACTTATGTATATAGTGTGATAAATTGAAGGAAAAAGGGGGATGAATGATGAGAATTTTTGATGCCCATTTTCATATTATTGACTTTGATTTTCCGATTATTGAAAATCAAGGATATACACCACCAAGCTATGTAGTAGAGGATTATCAAAAGGATACAGTGAATCTCCACATAGCAGGGGGTGCCATTGTATCAGGGTCTTTTCAAGGATTTGACCAAGCCTATTTATTAAAAGCATTGAAACAGCTGGGTCCCGCATTTTGTGGGGTAACGCAATTACCTTATTCAGTTACGGATGATGAAATTGTTCATTTACATAACAATGGGGTAAGGGCATTACGCTTTAATAGTAAACGAGGTGGCTCAGAGGATTTATCGCAGCTAGATACCTTTGCACGAAGGGTTTATGAGTTGGTGGGCTGGCATAGTGAGCTCTATATCAATGCGAAGGAATTACCAGAGATAGCCGCCACCATTGAAGCTTTACCAGCCATCTCCATCGATCATTTAGGGTTGTCGGAAGAAGGGCTGCCACATTTATTAAAGTTGGTAGATAAGGGGGTACGTGTCAAGGCGACTGGCTTTGGTCGTGTGGAGCTAGATGTGAAACATGCGTTACAAGCGATTTATAACGTCAATCCAGATGCGCTCATTTTTGGAACAGATCTGCCGTCCACAAGAGCCAAACGACCTTTTCATGATGGGGATGTGGAATTGATTCAACAGCTATTTGATCAACAGGCTGCTGATAAAATTCTTTATAAGAATGCGCTGCAATGGTATTTCCAGCGTTGAATACCAAAAAAGAATCCATTTTGGCATTAAAATGGATTCTTCATTTTTGAATGGAGACGGTACTAAGCATTTCGATAGTTGGCAAACATAATTTCATTATAATATTGATCTAATTGGGGCATACCCAGCTCTTTTGCGCTCATTAGCTCAGCCTCACGGTCATATGGTACTCTAATAAATTGAATAGCATTGTTTGAATAGGTTCCATCTAGGATCGCATAGGAAGCGGAAGTTAGGTCAAGTGAATTACCGACACTCCCCACATTACAAAGAATTCCTTGTTTATATGTATGTAAAAAAGTTGTATGGATATCGCCATAGAACACAATATCAGGGCGTTTCTTGTAATGGATTGAATTGGTTACTTCATTATTTTCAAACATGGATAAACGCTTTTCAAGTGGATGACTCGGTAAGATACGTTCAAATTCACTTCTTGGAGATGCATGGAAAAATCTTATTAGCTGCCCATTTAACTCAAGGTCAATATGGAAGGGTAGGGATCCGAGGTACTGATAGTCTTTTGCTGTTAATCGATCTTTCAACCATTGGAGATAATCATTATCAGTAGGGGATTGAATAAATACGTCCCAATTGCCTCGAACGACTTGTTCGCAGTTCTGTTGGATAAGCTCTATACATGCAGATCCTTGAGGGCCTTTGCCGATTAGATCACCTAAACAAAAAATTCTTTCAATCTTTCTTAAGCGAATGTCTGTTAACACGGCCTCTAATGCCGTTTTATTCCCATGAATATCTGAAATAATTGCAATTTTCTTCACGAAGCTTCCCCCTCATCAATGCTATACTCTTTTATTCTATAAAAATCCTTTTAATCCTTTAAAAACCAGATAAACGCAAAAAGACATACATATTTAGCAAACAAAAAAACCCTCTACCAACATGGGGTAGAGGATTTTTGTAAAGCTTAGCTTAAGCCTTGGCTATCTTTCCACTCTAAAAATTCATCATATGTTAATTGCTTATCTAAAATCGAGCCGTCTTCACGGATTTCGATGACACGGTTAGCAATTGTTTGGATAAACTGATGGTCATGAGATGTGAAAATCATCGCGCCTTTGAAACGAATTAAGCCCTCGTTCAATGCTTGAATAGATTCAAGGTCAAGGTGGTTCGTTGGTTCATCTAATAAAATAACGTTTGCTGTCGCAAGCATCATTTTGGATAGCATACAACGTACTTTTTCGCCCCCTGATAGAACAGCAGGGGATTTTTTCACTTCTTCACCAGAGAATAACATACGTCCTAGGAAACCACGTAGGAAGCTTTCTGTTTCATCATCTGGAGAATATTGACGTAGCCATTCCACTAATGTTTTCTCAGAACCTTCGAAGTACTTGTCATGATCGTTTTCGAAGTAGCTTTGAGATGTCGTTACACCCCATTTAAATGTGCCAGCATCCGCTTCTTTTTCTTCCATTAAAATATCAAGAAGTGCTGTTTTTGCCATAGGGCTACCAAGTAAAACAATTTTATCTTCTTTGTTCAATGAGAAGCGAATGTCCTTGAATAATGTTTCACCTTCATTACTTGCCGTTAGGCCTTCTACTGTTAGGACATCATTACCGATTTCACGACCGATTTGGAAGTTGATGAATGGATATTTACGGCTTGATGGCTTAATATCATCCAGCTCAATTTTATCCAGCATTTTTTTACGAGATGTTGCTTGCTTCGATTTAGAAGCATTCGCAGAGAAACGTGCGATAAACGCTTGTAATTCTTTAATTTTCTCTTCTTTTTTCGAATTTTGGTCTTGTGCCATTTTTTGCGCTAATTGAGAAGATTCATACCAGAAATCATAGTTCCCTACATATAATTGGATTTTCGAGAAGTCCAAATCCGCAATATGTGTACATACTTTGTTTAAGAAGTGACGGTCATGGGATACAACAATAACTGTATTCTCAAAGTTAATGAGGAACTCTTCCAGCCATTGAATCGCCTTTAAGTCAAGGTGGTTGGTAGGCTCATCGAGTAGTAGCACATCAGGCTGACCAAATAGTGCCTGTGCAAGTAATACTTTGACTTTGTCAGAACCTTCAAGATCACCCATGAGCATGTAATGAAGATCATCTGAGATACCTAAACCGTTTAATAGTGTAGCCGCTTCTGATTCAGCTTCCCAACCGTTTAGCTCTGCAAATTCACCTTCTAGCTCTGCAGCACGCATGCCATCCTCATCTGAGAAGTCTTCCTTTGCATAGATAGCATCTTTTTCTGTTTTCACGTCATAGAGGCGTTTATTCCCCATAATGACTGTGTCGAGTACTGTATGCTCATCGTATTCGAAGTGGTTTTGTTTCAGGACAGATAAACGTTCGTCCTTACCCATCGATACATTCCCTTCCTGTGCTTCAATTTCACCAGAAAGGATTTTTAAAAATGTTGATTTACCAGCACCATTTGCCCCAATTAAACCGTAGCAATTGCCTGGTGTGAATTTTATATTTACGTCTTCAAATAGTTTACGATCGCCATAGCGAAGACCTACATTACTAACTTGAATCATGCAAGTTCCTCCTTTTTTCACAATGGCTCTAGTATAGCATGAAATATGTTCCATAGTCTATAAACATTATTAAATCAAGGTTTGGCGTTCTTTCCACATTTTTTGTTAATCATAAACTGAATAAAGATACAATAAAAAATTAAATTTGGTGTAACTTTCTGCGAGCGTGAGGCGTCTATATTGTAGTGTGATTAACTATTTTTGAAAAAGAATAGAAATTTTACATCATTTACCATGGGGATTTTAGTTGCTTCTTCACAAAGTTATCGTCTAAAATGATTCTGACTGTTTTTTTATGTCAAGTAAATCATCACTGGTGCCCACAAGCCCATCCCCGTTTTGAATGCCAGCTATTCGTTGCTCTTTCATTCATACTAGATTGATGTTGCTAAAGTTAGAATAAAAAACATCACAATCCTCATAAATGATTTCATTCATTTATCTTGATGATAATTTCATAGAGAATACTGTAAGCAAAAGCATTATTCGTTTGCGGTAATGATATGCCTGCATTCAACTAGGACATTCAGCCCTTGAGGCGGGAATGATGATTAAATAAACACATCGATGGAAATTTTAACAATTGGAGGTATATTATGGGTAAGGGCTTATTATGGACAGCCACTTGTGTAATAGTAGTTTTACTTGGGTTTGGTAGCTACTATTTTATTAAAGATATAACAAACTCTATGGCATACAATAAATTAGTGGATGAGTATAAAAAGCCAGAACCAATTGAACATATAGAGGCAGAATATGATGTCATCGTCATCGGTGGTGAACCAGAGGGTGTGGCTGCGGCGGTGGCTGCTGCACGAAATGGTGCGAAAACATTGCTGGTCGAAAAACGACAAGAGTTAGGTGGATTATTTACATATGGTATGCTGAATTTCCTCGACATTCCTCGTGATGGCCATAACAACTCGATTAGTGAGGGGATATTTAAGGAATGGCATGAGCTTGTTAGAGGGAAAGACGCTTTTGGCATTGTAGGTGCTAAGGCTGCCTTTAAAAAGCTGATCGATGAAGAGCCTAACTTAACCTTATCCGTGCAAACCGAGGTCGTGAAAGCGAATGTCAAACAACAACAATTAACGTCTGTGGAATTAAAAAATGAGTACGGTACATATGTTGTGACAGGAAAATCATTCATTGATGCCACACAGGATGCTGATTTTGCTGCCATGTCGGGCGTTCCTTTCTTTGTAGGTGGGGAAGATATTGGCATAAAGGATAAACGCATGGCTGTGACCTTAATGCTGCATTTAAAAAATGTCGATTGGGATGAAGTGAAAAAAGCAGCTAAATCCAATGTATTTGGCGGTGCCAATTTAAATCATACCGTTATGTGGGGCTTTACAAAGCTGCATGATGAATACAAGCCTTTGCAAGAGGGCACAAGGTTACGAGGGTTGAATTTAGCACGTGTAGATGATGAATATTTCATTAATGCCCTACAGATTTTTGGTATTGATGGCTTGAACGAGCCTTCAAAACAAGCGGCCATTGTCGCAGGGAAGAAGGAAACGCTACATATTCTAAAATATTTACAAGCAAACTTCCCTGGGTTTGAAAAGGCTGAAATTGTTAGCTATCCAGAAGAACTCTATGTACGAGAAACGAGACATATTTGGGCAGAGTATCAATTACCAATGGCTGACCTTTGGAAAAATAGTGATCAGTGGGATAGCATTGGGATTGCCTCTTATCCAGTCGATGTGCAAGCACAAACGCCTCATGATTACGGCTATGTGATTGCTGCACCAAAGCAATATGCCATTCCTTTCCGTTCGTTAGTACCAAAGGACATTGATGGCTTACTGGTAGTTGGACGCTCTGCAGGTTATTCATCACTCGCTGCTGGTAGTGCCCGCATTGTTCCTACAGGGATGGTGACAGGGGAAGCGGCTGGGACTGCGGCTGCTCTTGCACAGAAGCAGGATGTAACCTTTAGAGACATGAGCAAGGATAAAAAATTAATCACTACGTTACGAGAGCAATTGACTAAACAAGGTGCCTATGTCGATTCATTTTCTGTAGACTATCCATATCAAGGGGAATGGTATGATGAAGCCATTCAAACGCTCATTAATTATGGCCTTGTAGTGGGTGGCTATGATAATGACTTAAAAGTAGACAGTAAGGCGACAAAAATAAAGTTTGCTAAAATGTTAAAAGAGAGTATGCTCCGTGCTGGTGGAGAAAGTGCATCAGGAATGAAGGATCAGCTCGAAATTGTCATCAATAAAGTTTATAATCAAGGCGATGAAGCTATTGAACGAGATGAGCTAGCTCAGTATTTGGCTGATGTCCTCATCGGTGAATCCAATGCGACTAGCTGGGATACATTAGTTGAAAAAGGAATGGTCACGGAGCAGGTAGCCAAAAAAATCTCTGACAATAAGGAACTAAAATTAAAAGAGATGTATGCCATTATGGCTGATGTGATTCATTATGTAGAAAAGAAACACTCCTCTTCTTGAGGAATGTTTCTTTTTTTTCTATTGTCTATCCTTTTGATCCAATTGATAGCTTATATATGTTAGCACGGAAGCTATGAGTGCTAACATTCCACCAGCCCATGATAGTTTGTCTAGATTCCCCGTGGCAACAACAATCCCTCCAATTGCGGCACCTAATGCAATGCCCACATTAACGGCTACAGGGGTTAACGAGGATGCAAAGTCTTTGGCAGACGGGGAATACCTTTCTGCTAGATCCATGAAGTATAGTTGAACAGTTGCATTCACAGCATAAAGCATGACAGCCATTAACATAATACTCATGAGTCCCAGCCACGTGGAGGATAGCGTGAAATAGAGGGTAAATAAGATAATGGCCTGAAAGATGAATGTATAGCGCAATTTACTAAGACCGTTATGTTGAGCGATCTTGCCAGCTAAAAGATTGCTAAAGATTGAAAAAAAACCATAGATTAACAGAACAATACTTATATATTTCGTATCAATCCCAAGTTTGTTTTCTAAAATTGGCGTAATAAAAGTATAGATTGTGTATGTTCCAGCAATCGTAAAAACAGGAATGAAGAATGCTAGAATGATTTTAGGTTGCTTAAATAAACTTAATTGGTCTGATAGCGAACCTTTTGTTCCTTTACTATTCCGAGGTAGCACAAAGAGGCTGATGACAAAGGCAATCCCTCCTAATAGAGCCGTTAACCAGAATGTCATATGCCAATTACTCCATTGACCCACCATCGTTCCTAGCGGTACACCCATAACGTTGGCAATCGTAAAACCAGCAAATATTAAGGCAATGATAGAGGATCTTTTTTCCTTTGGCATACAATCATTTGCTAAAGACATAGATAATGCTGTTAGCACACCGCTGACAACAGCCGTAACAACTCTAGAAGTCATTAAAATACCATAGGAACTAGCTAAGGCACTTACGATATTTCCAAGTATAAAGATAGCAATGAACAGTAACATGAGTGGATATTTTGCAAATCTACTAACAAAAACAGTTAAGATAGGTGTACCAATGGCATAGGCAATCGCAAATCCAGAAACCAAGGAACCAGCAGTGGCAATGGTAATGCCTAAATCTGTCGAAACCTCTGTTAATAATCCTACAATGACAAATTCACTTGTTCCCATGACAAAAGTTAATAATGTTAAGGTAAAGGCTAAAATTTTATGTTTATGACTAAGTGTATTTTCTTTCATCAAATAATGACTCTCCTTTTATATTTATATATCGAGAATAATCGATATATTATGCGAAACCTAATCAATACAGCGTATCTATTTATCGTGAATAATCGATATAATAACTAAAACAGAGACCCAATTAATCATTTTGGGTCTCTGAGACAAGAAACGAAGCAATTTGATGAATCGTTTCTTCTTTTAATTTATAATATGTCCATTGACCATGACGAAAAGATTCGAGAAGTCCAGCTTTTTGCATCATATTTAAGTAGTGAGAAACGGTTGATTGAGAAGTTTTAGCTTTCTCTTGAATATCACCAACACACACGCCTCCTTCGATACTCACTTTTGGGAAATGTTTCTCAGGTTCCTTCAGCCACTGTAAGATGTTTAGCCTCGTCTCGTTTGATAGCGCTTTGAAAATTTCAATTGGTTCCATATGACGATAATATATCGAATTATCTCGATATGTCAATTGCTAAGTACCGTCATTTTACAGTAAAAATGGTTGACGCCAATAAGGAAGTCAGGTAATATATGTAAAAATCATAGAAAAAATCGATGAAAAAGAGAGTAATTGATGGGATGACTGGCAAGCGAGTTAGGGATGGTGTGAGCCTAATGCAGGGACCATGAATGAAGCGCACTTTGGAGAAGATTCTCGAACAAGTAGTAGAGAATAGCGGGGCGTCACCTCGTTAACAATGGAAAGTGGTCATGTCACATGGCAACTAGAGTGGTACCACGGGATTATCATGCTCTCGTCTCTAATTTTAGAGGCGAGGGCTTTTTTATTTGGACAGGAGGAGAATCAAGATGAATAAACAAATCGCGGACAGTATAGCAGTCGCATTAAATCAACAAATAACAGGAGAGGAAATATTGTCATTATTAGAAAAACCAAAAAGCTTGGAGCTAGGGGACGTGGCCTTTCCATGCTTTACTCTAGCAAAAGTGTGGAAAAAGTCTCCACAAAGTATCGCAGCAGATATAGCAAGTCAATTAAACCATGACAGTATCCAGCGTGTGCAAGCCGTTGGAGGCTATGTCAATATTTTTCTAGCTCAAGAAAAGGTGACGCAACAGGTGTTAAGCAAGATTCTGCGCGACAAGCAACAATATGGCACTATGCCAACAAAGATGGGAGCTGTCGTTTTGGATTTTTCATCTCCAAATATAGCGAAGCCATTCTCGATGGGACATTTACGTTCAACGGTCATCGGCAATGCCTTAGCAAATATTGCAGAGAAAAATGGCTATCAAGCCATTCGTATCAATCATTTAGGGGACTGGGGTACACAGTTTGGTAAGCTGATTGTTGCTTATCAACTATGGGGAAACAAACAGGCCATTTCAGCGTCACCGATTGAGGAGCTATTAAAGATTTATGTGAAATTTCATGAAGAGGCAGAGCAAGATCCAACACTGAATGAGCAGGCTCGTGCCGCCTTTAAAGCATTGGAGGACGGTGATGCAGAGGCACTGGCATTGTGGCAATGGTTCCGAGATGTGTCATTAGTAGAGTTTCAAACAATATATGAGCTGTTAGGAATTGATTTTGATGCCTTTACAGGTGAAGCCTTTTACAATGACAAAATGACACCGGTTGTGACAGAGCTAACAGACAAAGGGCTCCTCGTGGAATCAGACGGAGCGTATGTTGTGGAGATGGGGGAGATGCCTCCATGTTTAATAACGAAAACGGATGGGGCCACACTTTATGCAACGCGTGATTTAGCAGCCGCCCTGTATCGCCAACAGCACTACCAGCCCAAAAAGATGTTCTATGTCGTTGGTAATGAGCAGTCCCTCCATTTTAAACAGCTTTTTCAGGTCATCGAAAAAATGGGCTATCCTTGGGCAACGAATCTACAGCATGTCCCATTTGGCATGATGCTGAAGGATGGTAAAAAAATGTCGACTCGTAAAGGCAAAGTGGTGTTATTAGCAGATGTGCTAGCAGAGGCCATTGTGACGGCGAAGCGTAATATTGAGGAGAAAAATCCTCATCTTCCAAATAAAGAGCGAGTAGCACAGCAAGTGGGCGTTGGAGCAGTAATTTTTAATGATTTAAAATACCACCGCCTAAACGATATTGAATTTTCAATCGAACAAATGATGAATTTTGAAGGGGAAACAGGACCATATGTGCAGTATACGTATGCGCGTATTTGCTCCATTTTAGACAAAGCAAATGCACCATCTCAAGACATGATGTTCACACCATTAGGTGAGCAGGCTTGGCCGATTATCTTATTACTGGAGCAGTTTCCAAAAGCGGTAGCTATGGCTTTTGAGCAGGCTGATCCGTCCCAAATAGCGAAATATGCCTTACTACTGGCACGTTTATTGAATAAATATTATGCACAGCACAAAATATTAGCAGATGATGAACAACAAGCATCACGTCTCGCACTTTGTCATAGTGTGGCCATTGTCTTAAAAGAGTCTTTAGCCTTATTGGGTATTGAATCCCCTAAAAATATGTAATGAACATTAGCCATTTAAAAGCAAACGGTCCAATCATTGACCATCCATCGAAAACATGGTAAAAGGATAGAGGAATCGATGCAAGTTTTTCATAAATGAATGTTGCGTAATAGTAGAGAGGATCGAATAAATGGCTAAAAAACAATGGACCGTTTCACTCACCCTAGTGGTCATTAGTATATTTTTTGTAGCACTCAACATGAGACCAGCCGTAACGGGAATAGGACCGCTTTTTAATGTGCTGATGACATCGTTACATGTCTCGACTACAAGCATCAGCTTTCTTACATCCATCCCCGTTTTTTGTATGGGCTTGTTTGCACCTTTGGCTGTCCCGCTACAGCGAAAAATGGGCACGAAATCAGCTATCACCCTTTTAGTGACCCTCCTTGTTGTCGCCAATGGGCTACGCTTTTTCCAAGCAAGCTATTTCTTGCTCATCGTGACAAGCTTCGCAGCAGGCTTAGCGATTGCGATGATTGGTCCTATTTTAAATGCTTATATTAAGAAAAAGTTTCCCGAACGCTTCACGACAGTTGTCGGTATTTATTCATTCGGTATTGGCGTAGGGGCTACTTTAAGCGCAGCCTTAACCGTGACTTTTTATCAGGGGTTCGGTAATAGCTGGACAGTCGCCCTCGGCATGTGGTCAATACTCGCCGTAGTCGCGCTCGTTATCTGGCTATGGGCGATTCCATCCGGGCACAACGAGCAGCTGCAACAAGTAACTGCGACAGAACATGCCCGTAATCCGTGGACATCTAGACGTGCTTGGGTGATCCTCTTGTACTTTGGTTTACAAACGTCGCTCTTTTTCTCGATCATGTCATGGCTCACACCGCTACTACAGGATAAAGGCCTGTCATTAGAGGCAGCAAGTGCCATGTTGACCATAATGTCCGTTGTGCAAATGATAGGGAATATGACGGTGCCACTTCTCATGGAAAAATGGCCTAGTCGAATGGCCTGGCTACTAGTGCTAAGCTTTGTTGGCGTGATTGGATTTATGCTACTGTGGCTCACATCGGGTATTTACCTATGGCTGGCTATATTATTAATTGGCATTATGTTAAGTGGGCTATTTCCAATCGGTCTATTGTTGCCTCTTGATGAAGCCAAAAATGATCAGGAGGCCACGAGCTGGTCATCCATGGTGCTAGCAGGTGGCTTTATGGTAAGTGCGATTATCCCCATCCTAATAGGCGTTTGCAATGATTTAACAGGTAATCATACATGGACGTATCTGATCTTTCTCTTATTAATGCTTGGCATTTTGGCAACGACTGGACTGCTAAGAAAAAAAACATCGTAAGAGACATGTGTGACGTTGCACATGTCTTTTTTGGTGAAAATTATTTTGAGGGTATGATATCCTTCCATCCTCACAGCAAATTGCGTCTTCCATCAATATTAATAGGTAGAAAGAAATGAATTGAGCAAAGTAGCTGCATTTTTCTAATATTGATTATTTCATAATAGTATTATGTAAACTTGAAACATCCTCACGCCTTGATTATGATAGAGAAGAGAGAATGTTGAATAGAAAGTTTTGGTGAAGGTATGTATAAAAAGATGCTCGTTTTAGGAGCGACAGCTTTACTTGTAGCAGGCTGTGACAGTCAAATAGGTACAGGTTGGTTTCAAAATAAAAAGGCAGATGTGCAAACAGAGGGAGCGGTGACGAAGCAACAGGAAAAAATTGTGCCAGAGGTCAAAGTGATTGGAGAGCATGGTGTTGGTGCAGGTATTATTATCAAGCAACAGGATGATCAACTGTATGTTTTAACGAATGGCGCACTGGTGGCATCCAAACCTACTGCCCTTGTTCAATTTGGTGAGGACAAGCTGGTAGCAGCAACTATTCATGTCATGTCAACAGCCTATAATATGGCCATGTTACGAGTATCCTATCAAGCGGATGTGCAAGTGCCTAATCTCTATGAAGGTGAGCTCAATCAGCTAGCTGTTTATGTGAATGGTTTACCTTATACGATTCAAAAATACCAAGATAAGGTAGCGGCCTATTTTATAAAAGCAGAACAATCCATACCTCTAGGAAGCCCTGTCATGGAGGCTGAAAATGGAGCCATTGTCGGTCTTTATGTTAATCGACAACAGCAGGGAGAGTCCCAGCCATACATATTGCCTATAAAGGAATTTCAATCATCCATTGATGAATGGATTGACGAGGGCATGACAGCCAGTGTACGACTATCCCAATCGAAAAATTTATATCCCTATATCGAACAAGGTGATAAAGAAGCTGTACAGCAAGCAATCGAACAATATGGAGAAAATGTATTTGCCTATAATACCGATGAAATTAAGCTATTTTTAGATACGTTTCACAAGCATTTAAAGGGGGCAGTGACAATTCAGGATGCAAGTGTCATGAAACCCATTGTCGGGACAGAGGCGATACAGGAAACCTTGGCTAGTATGGTTGCCTACTATGCTTCCAAACAAGCCAAAATTCATTTCGCTGACACGGACATTCAGGATATTCGCGTAGAAGGACAGCGTCTCATCGTGCAAGCCAAAACGGAATATATGCTGACGAATGCTGCTGGACAGGAGGCACTTGCCTACTCCAACATGCTGTATGAGCTAGAAAAAAATGAACAGGGCGAGTACAAGCTACTTGGTCTCACAAATGAGGAGTGAATTTTGCATGGAGCAAGCAAGACAAATGCTACAGCATCATTTTGGCTATGAAACCTTTCGCCAAGGTCAAGAACAAATTATTGAACAAACATTACAAGGGCAATCAAGCCTTTGTGTCATGCCAACAGGTGGAGGGAAGTCCATTTGCTATCAAATTCCAGCGTTGATGCTTGAGGGGTTAACCATCGTCATTTCACCTCTGATTTCACTGATGCAAGATCAGGTAGAGGCTTTACGAACGGCTAACATTCCAGCAGCCTATATCAATAGTACGCTAACGGCACAGGAAGTGGATGAAACGATGCAACTTGCGAGTGCGGGTTATTTAAAGCTCCTCTATATTGCACCAGAGCGACTAGAAAGTACTACGTTTCTTCAAGCATTGTCGTATTTATCTGTGCCATTACTAGCGATTGATGAGGCTCATTGTATATCGCAATGGGGACATGATTTTAGACCAAGCTATCGTTCCATCCACAAGCTTTTTAAGCTATGGCCACAAAAGCCCACAGTTTTAGCACTGACAGCCACTGCGACGCCAGCAGTTTGTGATGATATTCGTCAATTGTTAGCGATTGATGAGCGAGCAACGGTCATGACAGGCTTTTCGCGTGAGAATTTGGCGCTTTCCGTGTTAATTGGCGAAAATAAAGAACGCTATATAAAAAATTATGTACAAAAAAATCAACAGGAAGTCGGCATCATTTACGCTGCCACTCGAAAAGCAGTAGATGCGATTTATGATATGCTGAGTCGCTCTGGAGAAGCCGTTGCAAAATATCATGCGGGTCTATCAGAGGACTTGCGAATGGCTGAGCAGGAGCGATTTTTAAAAGATGAGGCACGTATCATGGTGGCAACGAATGCTTTTGGTATGGGTATTGATAAAAGTAATGTGCGCTTTGTGTTGCATTATCAGATGCCTCGTAATATGGAGAGCTATTACCAAGAAGCGGGCCGTGCTGGGCGAGATGGTCTGCCAAGTGCGTGTATTTTATTGTATGCTTCAGGCGACGTCCAAACACAGCGTTTTCTTATTGAACAAACACAGGATGAAGCGCGTATTACCCAGGAGCTAGCCAAACTTCAAACAATGGTGGATTACTGCCATACAGAGGGCTGCCTCCAAAATGCGATTTTATCGTATTTTGGGGAAGAGGAGGAGGAGCCTTGTGGACGTTGTAATAACTGCAATGATGGACGAGCAGTAACAGATGTGACGGAGGATGCGCAAAAGGTGCTAGCCTGTGTTGTACGCATGGGCCAAAAATTCGGTAAGACCATGGTGGCACAGGTGTTAATTGGCTCTAAAAATCAAAAGATAGCTGAATTTGGCTTTGCCCGATTATCGACCTATGGCATCTTAAAGGGAAAATATGCCTCAAAGGATGTATCCAACTTTATTGAATTTTTAATTGCTGAGGGCTTACTGGCCGTGAAGCACGGTACATTCCCCACAATTTATGTATCAGCTGAAGGCAAGGAGGTACTGCTTGGCAATCGACACGTCATGCGCAAGGAAGCTGTCACGGTGAAGAAGCTGGTGGATAATGATCCATTATTTGAACATTTACGTGTGCTACGGAAAGAAATTGCCGACGAGGAGAAGGTACCGCCATTTGTTGTATTTTCGGATAAAACGTTACGTGAAATTTGTGATAAAAAACCATCCGAGCTTGATGGGCTACGACATATTAGTGGGATTGGTGAAGTAAAATTCGAAAAATACGGCATTCGTTTCTTTAATGCGCTCCAATCGTTTCAGAAAACAACATCGAATAGTTAAGTTCCATTGAAGTGCTTAATTCATAAGAATTAGGCACTTCATGTTGTGTCACCAGCAGAATAAGATCTTCTAACATGGTGAGAAGTTGATTTCCGTTCCGCCAATGTCCTTTCCAGGGGGCGTCAATGAGCTGCTTCACTCATTCTAATCAACCATGCTACAAAAGTGCTTAATTCAAAAGAATTAGGCACTTTTTTTATTGGGCAAGCATCTTAAAGACGCTCTTATTCTGATTTGGCGATATTCGCTTTCAGGTATTTTAAAAACTCTCTTGCTGCCAAAGAGAAATGCTTTTTCTTAGACCGTACCCATCCAAAGGAACGTTTATTGGATTCAAAATTTATTAAGGGTATGGGGACAATCTCTCCATTCGTAACATAATGATCATCCTGTAAAGCTATATCCATCAAAAAGGTGATGGCTAAGCCCTCAGCAACGGCTTTTTTAATGACTTCGGTATTATTAGTGGTAAATAAAATATTAAGAGGGCCATACTTATGCATAAATTTTGTAATAGAATCCTTCCATATTACCCCATCATACATGACGATTGTTTCATGGATTAGCTCCTCAGGTGTGATATAGTCACTAAATGCAAGTGGAGAATGCTTGCTGACACATACCATGATTTTGCCCTCTAGTAAGGCTTCGAAAACCAATTCTTCATGTGCATTCCAATCAATATCATCAAGCATCGCTAAGCCAATATCGATCTTCCCTTGAATCACTTCTTCAATAATCGTTGGTGACTTTTTTTCGGTCATATGGATACGAAAGGAAGGGTAATCTTTTTTAAAGCTGGTTAACGCTTTAAGTAAAATGGGCAGAAAGAAGCTAGGGCTAGCCGTTATATTCAATTCCCCGTTTATGAGGGAGGTTTGCTCCTGTGCTTCTTCCTGTATTTCTTCCAACTTCATCACAATTTCATAGGCTTTTTTTATGATATTTTTCCCTTCGGCTGTTGGTATGGCGCCTAGCCGTGAACGTGTAAACAAGGAAATACGTAATTCTTGCTCTAAGTTCGTAATGGATTTACTGATCGTTGATTGTGAAACATGAAGATTCTGTGCTGCGATGGAAATCGATCGTGTTTTAGCTACCTCAACAATATATTTTAATTGCTCTATATGCACAATCATCCCTCTTTTTATATGAATTATATTCAAGTATCTATGATATTTTACCATTTTACTTTATTCACAGCCATATATAAAATAATGAGCAAGAATATTTTTATTATTCTAAAAATTTAAAGTGAAAACGTTTTCGTTCTGAGATTGAACGAGAGTTGGAAAGGAGTATAGTATGCAAGCAACAGGGACAATTGAGTATCTTGATCAGTTAAAGGAGAAGTTACGAGCGTTTATTGACAATGAACTATTACCGTTTGAACGGGAGCATGAAATGGATGCAGAGCAGAAGATTTCGATGGAGCAAATTACATGGGTTCGAAAGCGATCAAAGGAGCTTGGATTTTATGGTATCAACCTACCAAAGGAGTTGGGAGGGCAGTCGCTTAGCTTAAAGGGACTATGTGTTTTAAAGGAAGAGCTTGCAAAATCAGGCGCGGTTTTATGGGGGCATGTTTTGGGTGAAATCGGTGGGCCTTTACGTATTGGTCAGATGGTAAACGTTTTTATGCCAGACCAATTAACAAAATACGTCATGCCAGTGATTAATGCTGAAGCGGGTTGTTGTTTTGCATTATCAGAACCTGGTGCAGGATCTGATGCCCGTGCCATTCAAACAACAGCTATACGGGATGGTGATAGCTACATATTACATGGGAAAAAGCATTTTATTAGCGCTGCTCCCTATGCTGACTGGGCAATTGTTTTGGCAAAGGAAATGGTAGAGCCAACTAATGTAAGCGTTACTGCCTTTATTGTAGAGAAACAGACAGAGGAACGACCAGGTTTTGAACTCGGCAAAATTCAAGTGCCTATATCGGGAGAACATAGTACAGCTGAGCTAATTTTTAACCAATGCCGAGTGCCTTCTACAAATATTCTCGGTCAACGAGGCAAGGGATTGATGCTGGGGCTTAACAGAATCAATGAAAACAGAGCGTCTTGGGGAGCTACCTACCTTGGGGTAGCACAACGGCTATTAGATGAAGCAGTTGACCATGCCAAAGAGCGTAGACAGTTTGGTAAACCAATTGCGGAATTTCAAGCTATTCAACATATGTTAGCGGAAATGGCCACTGAACTCTATGCAGCACGTTGTATGCTCTACGATGTGATCGAACGTATGGACCATGGTGAAAACGTGAGAGGGCAAGCATCTATGGTGAAACTGTATACCTCTGAGGTTGCCAATCGAGTGGCAGACAAGGCAGTTCAAATCTTGGGTGGTCAAGGGTTAATGAAAGGACATCCTGTAGAGAAAATGTATCGAGATGTACGGATGTTTAGAATTTTGACGGGTACATCTGAAATTCAGAAAAACATAATAGCTAAAGAATTGCTGAGTCAATCATAAATACATCGTCTTTCGAAACGATTATTTACCTAAAGGAGGAAGTTTACATGGATGCTATAACGTTTCAAGCTTTTCTATTTACTAGTTTAAATAAATTTGATAGACAGCCAGCGCTTACTTGTGTAGAGACAAATGAAACGATTACTTATAAGACATTACGGGAACAAGTTGATGCGGCAGCAAGCCAGTTAGTTCGTCTTGGCGTACAAGTCGGAAAGCGTGTTGCAGTTCTCATTCCAAATAGTATTGAAAATGTTGTCTACAATCTTGCTGTCAGTCGGTGTGGAGCTACGGTCGTTCCGTTAAATGATAAGCTAGGCATGAAGGAAATTGAGTTTATTTTAAGAGATGCGGAGCCTCAAGTCATCATTATGGCCACGCAGAAGCATATAGCATCTGTTCTAAGCTATCAACAAGAAATCGGCAAACAAACCGTTACTGTTGTTGGTGTGCCGGGGTTTGGCATTGACTACCCGGAAGAATTTTATCGTATGAAGATAGAGCATAAAAAAGGCTGTGACGTCTTTCCTGATGCCTCATTAGATGATGTAGCCATCCTATCCTACACAGGTGGCACAACTGGAACGCCAAAAGGAGTCATGCACTCTCAGCGAGGTTTTGGGGCCTCTCTGATGGCTTCTTGCATGGAGTATCCATATGATGACCGAGACAAGGTGTTGTTTTGTACGCCCATTATCCATGCGGCAGGCGTGTTGCTACAAAGGTCACTTGCATCCGGATGTCATGTCTATATCATGAAGGCATTTCATCCACAACAATTTATGCAAATTGTACAAACGGAGCGGATTACAAGCACCTTTGTTGTGCCAACGATTATTTATCGGCTAATTGATGAGGCCAAGCAAAAAAACTATGATGTCAGCTCATTACGCAATATCAATTATGGGTCATCACCCATTTCCTCTGAACGTTTGAAAGAAGCGTTTGAAATTTTTGGTCCTATTTTTAGACAGCAGTATGGCATGACGGAATGCAGTATCGTCATTGCCAGATTGACAAAAAGCGATCACTTTTTTGCCTATGAGCACAATTTGGAGGTGTTAAAGAGCTGTGGAAAACCGTGTATGCTTACCCAAATTCGCTTAGTCGACGATAAGGGCCAAGACGTTCAACCATTGCAGCCAGGTGAAATTGCAGTCAAAACACCTTCTGTATCCATTGGTTATTACAATAGACCTGATCTAACAGCAGAGGCATTTCAGGATGGCTGGTTCTTTACAGGTGACATTGGACAATTCGATGAACAAGGCTATCTTCATATTGTCGAACGGAAAAAGGATATGATTATTTCGGGTGGCTTCAATGTGTATCCTGCTGAAGTAGAAAGAATTGTGAACCAGCATTCGAAGGTGGCTATGTGTGCTTGCATCGGCATCCCGCACAATGATTGGGGGGAGGCGGTTTGTTTAGTCGCAGTGCTACGTGAAGGTGAAACGTGTACGAAAGAAGAATTAATCGAGTTTTGTAAGCAACGTACCGCTTCCTATATGGTGCCAAAGGAGATTATTTTCGAGACATCTTTACCACTTACAATGGTAGGAAAGATTGATAAGAAAGCGCTAAGAAAACCTTTCTGGGAAGGAGCGGCACGTTTAGTGAATTAGAAAGAAGACTTACCCATTCAATGAAAAGGAGTGTGTGAAATGCAAGTGTATGCGGCTGATAAAAAGCGTAAATCGATCATTATTATACTCTTATTTTTAGGGATGTTATTAAGTCATATTGATAAAACATCCATGAACGTCGCCATTATTCCTATTCAGAAAGCCTTAGACCTGAACTCTTTTGAAGCTGGTTTAGTGTTGAGTATTTTCTTTTTTAGCTATGCTCTGATGCATCCGATCGGTGGATGGCTTACTGATAAGTATGGTGCACGAAATGTCTTGTTTGTTTCCGTCATTGGATTTTCATTTTTTACAGCTCTGACAAGCCTTGCCTGGTCATTTATTTCACTCCTCTTCATTCGTCTCCTATTTGGATTAGCGGAAGGCAGTGTTTTTCCAGCTAGTATGCGCTCGATTGCTGATAACTTTGGAGAAAATGAACGAGGTCGAGCAAGCTCATTCTTTCTATCTGCGCAAACTGCAGGTGGTGTAATAGGCTCTATAGCGATCGGTTTTTTGTTGGTTTCATTCGGATGGAGATGGATGTTTGTTAGCATTGGGATTGCAGGCGTTTTTATAGCCTGGGCCATTTGGGCTTATTTGAAGTCTTCAGATGATAAGCAAAGAGCAGCTGAGGCACAAGCTAGCAAGAAAATCCATTATAAAATGGTGTTTAAAACGAATAATTTTTGGAAATTTCTCTTTACGAAATTCTTTTCTAATATCGTGAATTGGGGAATGATTACATGGATGCCCTCTTATTTGGTTAGTCAAGGATTGGACTTGTTATCGGCAAGTGCCTTAATGGCTATTCCATATATTTCTTCCTTTATCATGTTTAATGTAAGCGGTTTGATACTAGATAAATATATGGTAGGTAGAGAAAAATATCTAGCAATGGGCGGATTACTAGCTTCGAGTGTCTTTTTATATTTAATGTTTCACGCATCGTCTGTCACGCTTGGGATTGTTTATTTGACGTTTAACGCGATTGCAATCTCTTTTATTGGAACAGCCTTGTATACAATGATTATTAAGTATTCAGATCAGGAGTTATCTGGTTCTGTAACAGGATTTGTTTCCTTCGGTGGGCAGATTGCAGGAGGGATTTCACCACTGGTTATCGGGTTCATTCTGACAGTTTTTAATGGTTCGTATACTGCTGTCTGTTGGTTTTTAATTGTTTCTGCATTAGCGGGAGCAGTAGCAGCACTAACGATTACAAATAAAGTAAAAGAAGCTAAAGAAGATATGCTGATCGGGCATTCTTTTTAAAGAAGGAGCGTTGTCTATGCAAAATGGAACAGCAACGATTAAACAAGCCTTTCCGCCAAATCAGGAGGATATCATCACGAAAGATAATTGGTTTACTTCAAAGAAGCATTTGCAGGGCTATTGTCATTCAGGTGAATTGAGCCCCTGCCGAATGATCTGGAAAGGAAGCCAAAAGCCAAGCTTATTATCATATGCCGATGATTCATTAGATTTGGCCACTATATACGTTCATAAGCATGAAAGTGTTTTAGCCTATCTTGAAAGGACCAATACAGATGCCTTTCTTGTGTTGCATAAAGGGAAAGTTTTATATGAAAACTATTTTAATGGCTATCCATTCTATCAGCCTCATGCATTGAACTCTGCATCAAAGTCATTTGTCGGGTTAATTGTGGGTTTACTAGCTGATGAAGGGGTACTAGATCTAACTAAAAAAGCTTTCTATTACATTCCTGAATTAGAAGGAACAGGACTAGGCGAGGGTACAGTTCAGCAATTGCTTGATATGCAAGTTCCTGTGAAGTATATGGAAGCGGATACGCCTATGGGAATAGGGCGGGGCACCCCTATTTTTATCGCATCTGGTTCGATACCAAAACCTGAAAACTATCATGGACCGGAAAATCTATATGAATTTATGGTAGCAAGTAAACGAGCTATTCCCCCTGGTACGGTATTTAAGTATGAAAATGGCCAAACAGAAACATTAGGCTGGATCATTAAACGATTAACAGGTAAAAATCTAGCTGAATTAATTCAGCAATATATATGGTCTAAATTAGGGGCAGAAGAAAATGCTTGCATGCATTTAGATGGCATTGGCACAGATATAGCTAGTGGCGGTATGCGCGCAACCTTACGTGATTTAGGGCGTTTTGGTAGCATGATGTGTAACAATGGTTTTTATAATGGTCAGCAAATTATTCCCGTGCCAATCATAAGGGAAATCCAAAAAGGCGGAAATCCACAATTACTTGAGGAAAGTAATCATCATTATCTTCCAGGGTTTTCCTATCATAATCAATGGTGGATTAGTCATGATCAATACGGAGGATATTCAGCACGAGGAAAGTTTGATCAACAAATCCACATTGCACCGAAAACCGAGACCGTCATTGTCAAACTATCTTCCAATTACTCACCTCAGCCAGAAGGAATGCAAGCATGTCAGGCCATTATAGCCTATTTAGCTAAAAACGAATAATGTGAAAGCAATTGAAAATGGGATAGGGAAGGGTTACCGTTTATGGAGGGATTCAATACATGGAACGAAGGAGCGAACAATAGTGTACAGTATGCCCAGCAGCATTTAGCGAACGAAAGAACGTACTTAGCTTGGATAAGGACTAGCATTTCGATTGTCGGAGTTGGATTTTTGACCACCTCCTTGCATTTTACGATTAAAATAAATTTGAATGATTCTATTCATATCGTAGCCATCTGTCTTGGCATTTTTGCCTGCATCATTGGGTTTATTATAGGTGTTTTGGCAACCTTTCAATATGCAAGAAAAAGAAAAGAAATTCAGGCTGGACGATTTTATCCTTCCAATCATTGTATTTATATGATTTCTAGTCTTTTTTCTCTGCTGATTTTGATTATCTTTCTGTATCTTTCGTTCTTGTTATTTTGATAGGCAAGGAATCACTTGAAAAATATTGGCTTTCCAATAGAAAAACACGTATTTTTGATTACCTATCAAATAATACGTGTTTTTCATGTTCTCTAGCTTATTCTTTTTCCCAATGCTTCGTAATGAACGTATCACGGCCAGAAACGGCACGGTCTTGCTGATAGTGTTCCGTTTCCTTTTTATAATAATCTTGGTGATAGTCTTCCGCTGGATAGAAGCGTTCAGCATCGCGAATTTTGGTTACAATAGGTTTATCAAAGCGTCCGCTATTGGCAAGCTTTTCTTTCGAGGCCTCTGCGATATGCTTTTGCTCATCTGTATAGGTAAAGATAGCGGTTGTATAGGATTCGCCACGGTCATGGAACTGTCCATACGCATCCGTTGGGTCAATTTGCATCCAATAAATATCAAGGAGCTGCTCATAACTAAAAATAGCAGGGTCGAATTCGATTTCGACGACTTCTAAATGGCCTGACGTTCCTTTTTTGACATCTTCATAGGTTGGGTTTTCTAAATGGCCACCCATATAGCCAGAAGTCACTTTATGTATACCATCCCACTCGACGAATGGCTTGACCATACACCAAAAACATCCGCCAGCAAATGTCGCTTTTTCTATCATTTGAATCATCCTTTCTTTTGTGAAAATATTATAGCATTGTTTTGCTCCAAACTGCGCAAATGGGTGTAAAATAACGATTAGATAGAAAATCATGGAATAGATCCTTTTCAAAATGAAACTTTCTAGCTAATCAATCGTTACATTAACTATATCAAAATAGAGGAGTTAGTTGTTATGGAAGAGCAAGATTATACGAGACGCTCCCAACGTCCAAAAAAGCGTAGATTACGTAAAGGGAGAGCAATTTTCACACTATTACTACTGTGTATCATTGTGATTGTCGGCTATTCGGTCATGCAATATCGCAGTGGACTAGAGCTAGCCAATGACACGAAAGTAGCACAGGAAGATTTTACGGGTGATAGTATCAAAGGGGATATCGAAAACTATTTGATTTTAGGGGTCGATACACGTGGAGAGGAAAAATCACGTACCGATACAATGATGGTATTATCCTGGAATAAAGCAAACAACGATATTAAACTCGTATCCTTTATGCGCGATATTTACGCGGATATCCCAGGCTATCAATCCTATAAGCTTAATACAGCCTACTATCTAGACGGCGTCCAGCTATTGAAGGATACATTGACAAATATGTTTGGCCTACCGATTCATCATTATGCACTAATTGATTTTAAAAACTTTGAATCCTTAGTGGATATTTTAGCGCCAAATGGTGTGGAAATGGATGTTGAAAAGGACATGTCTGAAAACATTGGCGTAGAGTTAAAGCAAGGTGTTCATCGTTTAAATGGACAGGAGCTACTAGGCTATGCTCGTTTCCGTCATGATGCGGAAGGAGATTTTGGTCGTGTTGCGCGTCAGCAAAAAGTCATTGAAGCGTTGAAATCGGAGCTATTAACGCCTACCAATATGTTGCATTTACCAAAATTCGTCGGAGCGGCACAGGGTTATATCACAACAGATTATTCATCCTCTGAGGAAATGAAGCAAGTGCTTAAATTGCTATCAAAGGGCAAGGTCAACATTGAGAAAGCAACCATTCCTATTGAGGGGAGCTATCAATTCCAAAACTTTAGCCATGCAGGTGATTCCATTGTCATTGATGTGGAGCAAAACAAGGCATTTTTAAGCGATTTTTTAGGTATTTCACTAGAGTGATTTTTCGCAAAAACCAACATTATCCTGTAATATAAAGGTAGAGCATTTGGATTGGGGTGGATCTATGGAAAAAGAGAGACCAAAAGAGCGTTCAAACCTGTTAGCAACTAAGTTTATTCGTTTTTTAGGTGGTAGAAACCTATTATTTACACTGGTGATTTTATTACTAGTGGCATGTGTTATTTTTATGTTTAATCAAGTTTCCTTTATCTTTACCCCGCTTCAAGTATTATTTGAAGTAGTGATTTTACCAGGGGTACTAGCCGTCATTGGCTACTATTTATTACGCCCATTGCTGGCGATACTAGTACGATGGCGCATCCCAAGAATATGGGGTATTTTAATCCTCTACATTGCAGTCATTGGTGTCATTACGTTACTCGTGGTGCTAGTCTATCCGTTTTTACGCGACCAGTTCACCAATTTAGCACAGGAATTCCCAGAGTACTTCATGGCATTTACGCAAAACATTGTAGAATTTCTGAATCATTCACGTTTTAATGAGTACTTAGATAAAATTAGTTTTAATTTTGATGAAGTGTTGAATAACTTCACAACGGATATGGTAAAAACAGTGAAGGATATGGCTACCAATGTAGCACAGGGTGTGGCATCTGGGATTACGGGCTTCCTATCAACGTTAACAGGTATTGTGCTATCACTTGTAACGGTGCCATTCATCTTATTTTATTTACTAAAAGAGGGCGAAAAATTACCGAAATTTATGCTGAAAGTGTGCCCACCGCGTATGCGTAAAGAAGTAACTGACATTTTCCACGACATGGACAAGCAAATTAGTTCGTACATACAGGGGCAAATTTTAGTATCCATGTGTATTGGCGCAATGGTGACGATTGGCTTCTTAATTATTGGCATGAAGTATGCTTTATTGCTCGGCTTCCTTGCGATGATTACCAGTGTGGTGCCTTATTTAGGTCCCGTTATTGCGATCACACCAGCTGTCATTATTGCCCTTGTCACGTCCCCGTTAATGCTAATTAAGCTAGCCATTGTATGGACAATCGTTCAGTTAATTGAAGGGAAATTTATCTCGCCACAAATTATGGGGAAATCACTCAGTATTCACCCAATTACGATTATCTTTGTGTTATTAACGGCAGGCTCGTTATTTGGTGTGCCAGGTGTTATTTTAGGGATTCCAGGCTATGCAATCTTTAAGGTGCTTGTCACGCATTTATTCAAGCTCTTTAAGCAGCGCTATAACCGTTACGAGGACGACGTTCATCAAAAATATGATATCTAATAAAACAGCTACTGTTCTTATGGCAGTAGCTGTTTTTTGCTGTGGAAAATAGCATTATGGTATGCTATGAATAGACTCAAAGCAAGGGGGAATGGAAATGGCATACATACCGATTAATTTTCAAGAGAAATTAGCTAAATTCCAAGAGCATTGGTCACCAAAGGTCATTGCTGAAATGAATGATTATCAATTTAAGCTCGTCAAAGTTCAAGGGGATTTTGTCTGGCATAAGCATGATGATACGGATGAAGTGTTTATCGTCCTTGAGGGGCAGTTAATCATCGAATTCCGAGATGGTGAAGTAAGCTTGCAAGCAGGGGAAATGTTTGTGGTTCCGCGCAATGTGGAACATAAACCCTATGCGGCATCAGAGTGTAAAATTTTGCTTGTAGAGCCTGTTGGTGTCGTGAATACAGGTGAGGAACAATCAGAGCTTACCGCAGAAAACGATGTGTGGATTTAACCTTCATAGAAAAACCCTTCCAACAAAACGTTAGAAGGGTTTTTAAATTGCCTAATTTTTGCTTTGGGCCAATAATTGTACTTTTGCTAAGCGATCCACAGCTTCTTGCAGAAGTTCCTTTGGTTGGACTAATGCTAAACGTAAATAGCCTTGTCCTGCAGTACCAAATACGGTTCCGGGCACTGTGACAACGCCTGCTTGTTCAATCAATTGGAAGGCTAGTTCTGTACAATCGATAGCATAGGGATATTTTGCCCAAACGAACATTCCACCATCTGATGGTGCTGCCTCCCATCCTAAAGCTTGTAAGCCATTCATCAGTGTTTTATGACGTTGTGAGAAAGTGGCACGTAAGCTTTCCGTAATTTCCTCTGCGTTATCCAGTGCAACGACAGCCGCATCCTGGATAGGCTCGAAAATACCGAAGTCTAAATTTGATTTTAATTGCTTGATAACAGCGATCATTTCTGCATTTCCTGCGATATAGGCAATACGTGTGCCCGCAAGACTAAAGCTTTTCGAGAGGGAGTTAATCTCCATGCCGACTTCTTTTGCTCCTGGTGCAGCTAGGAAGCTAATGGGGCCATCTCCCGTAAAATAGAACTCTGAATAGGCCGCATCATGGAGAACAATAATATTATATTTTTTGGCAAAGGCAATGACTTTTTCAAAGTACGCTAATGAAGGCATCGCTGGTACAGGATTTCCTGGCAAGTTTAAAATCAATAGCTTTGCTTTCTGGGCAATATCTTCTGGTACAGCGTCTAAATCAGGTAAATAATCGTTGTCAGCTGTTTGAGGCATGTAATAAGGTGTTGCGCCAGCTAAGTGAATTCCTGCGTCATATGCAACATAAGCTGGGTTTGTGGATAAGACGATGTCTCCTGGATCACAAAAGGCGATGGGTAAATGCACTAAGCCTTCTTGCGAGCCAATTGTTTGAATAATTTCTGTTGCGGGATCTAGATCGACGTTACTACGGCGCTTATAGTAGCGACTCACCGCATCATAAAAACGCTGTGTGCCTGTCAGTGTATAGCCGTAAGATTCAGCTAAACCTGCGCGATAGGAAAGATGCTCACGGATTTTAGCATGTGGGGGAAGATCAGGACTTCCTAAGCTTAAGTCAATTAAGGTCATGCCTTTTGCTTGCTGCTCGTGCGCAAAATTTTTCAAATCTCCGAAAATTGCTGGTGTAAATAATGACATTTTTTTAGATGGTACGATTTTCAAAACTAGTACACTCCTTGTAGTTGTATAACAGAATAGTAGTTCACATTTTATCATACTGAAGCACAGAAAGGGACAGATATTCTGAAAAAAGAAAATATTTATATAATGGAGAGGATGCGTGCGTAGGCTAGCGAAAATAGATTGTCTGCTGTTGGGAGAAGCTACTATAAATTCCTTCACAAAGGAAATTGTATTATACTGAGTATAAAGTTTTTTAGGTGGGGTGAGTCTTATGCGAGACGAGCTACCATATGCCAAGCAAATGCTTGAAGAAACCACAAGACAGTCCTGACATCAAATGCTCAATTGGTGGATTGGTCAGCATCATCATTTCAAAGCATGGCAAAGGATGCCCATATGTCAGCCTATTTGAAGCAAGTATGGTATGCATGTTATCACCAGATGCGAAAACGATTTTGTAAGGGGGAAGAGGGCAGTGAAGGTATATTCATTAAGCGGACCAAGCGGCACAGGCAAAAGTACAAGTGCGCTTGCCTTTGCCCATAAATTAGGGGTGGAGGCCATTGTTGATGATGGATTACTCATTGTGAATGGCGTTAGAGTTGCAGGCCTTTCTGCTAAATTTGAAAAAAATACAATTACTGCTGTACGGCGTGCCATTTTTACAGATCCAGCCCATCGTGAGGCTGTCCAAAAAGCGCTAGCTCATCATCAGGTACAGTCTATTTTACTTATTGGCACATCGATTAAAATGACGAATAGTATTGCCAAACAGCTAGAGCTAGGACCGATTGAACATTATTATGATGTGGAGGATGTCCGTTCTTTTAAGGAAATTCAAAAAGCCCGCTTTATCCGTCAAACACAGGGTAAGCATGTGATGCCGATCCCCTATAGACAAGTGGAGCAAAATTTCTTTAAACGATTGGTGCAAAAGGGCATGGAGATTTTTTCATCGAAACGAGAAAAAATCGGGGAAACGACGATTGTGCGTCCTGATTTTCAGCGGGAATATATAGAAATCAGCAAGCCTGTTTATGTACAGCTACTGACATACTGCTGTAGTCAACAGGCGATTGTACAAAAGGTGGAGCAGGCACAATTTGTGTTAGGGGATCAGGTTCAAGCTATCCTCACTATTCAGGTGAAGCTACCAATCGATTATCCATTAGCAGCCCGTTTATTGGCATTACAACAAGCGGTGCAGGAAGATTTTTATCTACATTTTGGCTATGAATTAGATGCTATTCATGTGCATGTTAAAACAGCTATACAAAAGAAAAAGGCGTAAAAAACAGGTACTCCGCTCGCACATTGGCGTTAAGAGTACCTGTTTTTTATTTTGGCTGACGGGTAAATTGAGGCTGGCGTTTTTCCACAAAGGCACGACAACCCTCTGCGAAATCACTGCCCACAAATGGCGAAGAGCCTTGCCATAAGGTCGGCACACTATCGAGACATTCCTGAACGGATTGCTTCACGGCAAGTAAGGATTCAGGGGACATCCCTGCAACAAGCTTGCCCATTCGAATCATGTATTTATTTAAATCCTTTTCAGCTACTAGGTAGTTAAGCAGCCCAAGCTTGAAAGCTTCCTCTGCTTTAAACATTCGTCCCGTAAAGACTAAATCCTTGGTTGTGGCAGGGCCGACGAGCTGAACTAAACGCTGTGCAAATTTGTTATTTAAAGTAATCCCTAATTTACCGACAGGAATGCCGAGCTTGGCCTTGTCGGAGCCAATACGGATATCGCAGGCTAAGGCTAATTCCAAGCCAGCGCCCATTGCCGGACCGTTGATGACGCCAATCGTTGGAATTGGTAGGCGCTCAATGGTTGAAATGGTCTTTTCCATATGTACAAACGCTTCTTCAGCTTGCTCAAGAGAGATGGCATTGAACTCTTTAATATCAGAGCCTGCTGTAAAGCTTTGGCCAGAGCCTCGTAAAATCAGTACTTTATTTTTCGGATTATCTAATACTTGTAGGGCAATCTTGGCTAATTGATCCCACATGTTTGCCGTTAATGCATTTTTTGCCTGTGGTCGATGAATCGTAATAATTGCTAGCCCAGCTGTTTCTTGATAAATAATTTTCGCATCTTCTGCTTCCAGTCGAGTCGTTTTTACTTGCATATCGGAAAGCCTCCTACATGTTAGTGTCTATCTTTATTATATAACACAATCAACGATAAACACGAAATGATACGAATTTTCACATAAAATTGCGTTGTTATACAAGAATGTAGGGAATAGTAAGCATTTATTGTACTACAACAGGGGAGCGGAATTTACTATTGTAAGAAAGTAAAAATTATGAGAAACTACTTTAGGAACATATGTTTCTTCATTACGTAAGGGGCATTTGAATGGTAGAAGCGGGTTCATGTTGTGAAAATACAGATTATCCGACATTACAATAGTATAAAATGAATTTGAACCTACGCACCCAAAATATAGTAAAATAAAAACAACACACGCAAAGCAATCAAGGAGGGGCAATATGGTCACACTCAAGGAAGCATGGAATAGCTACGCATTGCTGCTACAATCATTGAAAAAAAGTGCTGCCACAAAAAAACAATACAATATGGATGGGCAGCAATTTTTAACATTCGCCCATGAGCAAAACTACTTGTATGTGGACCATCAATTGAAAAATTTATTACAGCTCTATTGCGACTATTTAAAGGAAACCTACAGTAATATCAACACGTTTAATCATAAAATAGCGACATTGCGAGGCTTTGTAGATTTTATTTTTTTACGAGAATGGGTGGAGCCTTTTGATTATCAGCATATTTTGCAGCCGAAAAAAAGACAAAAAGAGGCACTGCAAGTACTGACAAATAAACAGGTCATGCAAATTGTCAACGTATGGCCAACCTATTTTCAATATGCTAAAACGCAGGAGCATGCATGGCTGGCAAGACGCAATGGCTGTATCGTTCAAGTGTTGATGGAAACGGGTTGTAAGCCCGCTGAGCTCGTCCGCATGAAATGGGCTCACTTGAATGAAGAGAAAGCGACCCTTTTTATAGCTAATCGAAATGGACGTCGAGAAATTAAGTGTTCGCCCATCCTCATGGACATGCTAACACAGTATAAAAAAGAGACGACCCATTTACATGAGCAAGAGGTAGGGGAATGGGTTTGGGTAAGCGAGGCGAGTTTAGCGAAGCCGATTACGACGAAGACAATTGAACGCATTTTCCAAACGATGGCTCAAGATATAGGGAAGAATATAAGAGCAACTGATTTGCGTTATACTGTCATGCAACGGGCATTTCAGCAGGAAAAAACGCTGGAGCATATTCAACAAGAAATGGGCTATGTACGGAAATGGGTGCTAACAGAAAGACAGCAGCGCCTCGAATAAAGGCGTGCAGTAATCGCGATTTATCACCATCACTGCACGCCTTTTATAAATGATTCAATGCTTTGACATTCACTTTGACTGTTAAATCATGCTTGCCTCCAGAATATACACCTTCCACAGGGCTAATGTCACTATAATCGCGACCAATACATAAAATAATATGATTTTCCAATACTTCCACATTATTCGTGGGATCAAGACCAATCCAGCCAATACCCGGAATCATGACTTCTACCCAAGCATGTGTTGCAATATCACCAATGAGGGCTGAGTTTTCATCGACATATAGATAGCCACTGACATAGCGAGCTGGAATTCCTTTAGCCCGTAAAACAGCCAGCATAACATGGGTGAAATCCTGACAAACACCCCGTTTTAATGCAAATGCCTCACTTGCCGATGTCGTTACATTTGTCGCTGTCGGATCATACTCAAAGCTAGAATATAAATATTGCATTAAATTAAGCGAAAAGAGCACAGGATTTTCAGCATGACCGATCGCATGATAAACTTCCTCTAGCTGCTGCTCTGTCATAAATGTAAAATGTGTTGCTTTTAAATACGGTAAGTAATGCTCATAGAATAGCTGCGAGTGAAAAATGGTCTGCATTTCGGGTGAATATTGAATACGATGGATAAATGGCGCACGCTGAATACTCACAATCGAAGATGTATGAATTTCTAGTATTTGATGCTGCTCTGGTATATAAAAAGAACCAACTGTATTGCCCCAAATATCCGTATGCTCACGGGTCAGGGAGGACGGCGTAATGGCAATTCGATAGGATAATAATCGCTGACGCTCATCACTACGCGGCTTTAAACGAATGGTATTTAAGCTTTGATCGACTTCAGACTCATATTGAAAAATATTTGTATGCTGAATTTCAAATTTCATCGTGTCCGCTTCCTTCTGCTTACTGACTTGCCTGTTGAAAGGGAGCTGTGGTGAATTCCTTTCAAGGTTGTACGCTGGGTTCATATAAATGATAGATTGTCGAAAAGGCATCACTAAACGCCATACATTGAGACAATCTTTCCTCCATCATTGTTATGGTTTCCTCAATAGTCATTTGCCAAAAATCAATATGATCGATTGCAAGAACTAGGCTACTAATATCCGATTGAAGCGTTAATAATCGTGAGGATAAAGAATCATGTTCAATAGCCGTTATAGCTTCTTCTATTTTCTTTACACAAAACTTCACAGAACATGGGAAATGCTCATCTTGGACTAAATAGCGAATGACCGTCAATAAATCGGTGTGACGATGCTTCCGCATGAAAGATTCTCTCGCTGCGGTAAGTTCCAATAAAAAGGTACCATCATCCTCTAACTGCGACATACCTGTCAGCTTTTGTTGTTCTACGATAATAACAATCATCCGCATGGTTTTTTCTGCTCGTTCAAGCCATTTGCCGACCTGCATAAAATAGAAGGGAAGATCGCGATCCATCGTGCCTTCAATCAACCCTGTCTCCATCCATAAAGTCTTTCGTACGTCCTGTAAAAAACCTTGGAGCTCAATGAGTGGAATTGGTCGTTCTCTTTTTAGTATGGACTGTTGCTTCGTTAAATAAAAGGCATTTTGAATTTCCCATAGTTCCGTTGGCATACTATCACGTGTAACCCGTGCATTTTCCCGAATCGCACGTAATGTGGCATGAAGGGCATTACCGTTTTTCTCAGAAAATAGAAGATAGTCAATCAAAGGATTGACACGTATCGTTGAATAATTTGCTAAATACTCCTCCTTAGAGGCACAAATATTTAAAACAGCCTCCCAATGATCAATATAATCATGTTCTTGCCCTGATTGCTCCAACATATTCAACAGCTGTACCTGTAATATATGTGCATTTGTTTGTGTGCGTTCACTATAACGTGCCATCCAGTACAACGCGTCGGCTACTCGACTTAGCATGCTGCCATTCCTCCTTTAAAATCCACGTATCCTTTGCACCGCCACCTTGAGATGAATTCACAACAAGGGACCCTTCTTGTAGTGCCACTCTGGATAAACCACCAGGCAACACATAGCAATCCTCACCCTTCATAACATAGACACGTAAATCAACATGGCAAGGATAAAATCGTCCATTCTGGAAGGCAGGCGCTCTGGATAATTTAATCGTTGGTTGTGCAATGTACTGATAGGGATGCTCTATAATTTTTTGCTTAAACAAGGCAATCTCTTCCTTACTAGCATGTGGACCAATTAGCATATCATAGCCACCAGAGGCTCCCACATTTTTAATGACCAGCTCGTCAATATGCTCTAGCACCCATTCACGCTGACTGTCATCTCCTAGATGGTAGGTTTTCACATTCGGTAGAATCGGCTCTTCCTGTAAATAATAGCGAATCATCTCAGGTACATAGGCATACATCGCTTTATCATCTGCCACACCATTTCCCACGGCATTCAAGATTGCCACATGACCTGCTTGATAGGCTGCCATTAAATGCGGAACACCTAATAAAGAATCCTCACGAAATACGGTAGGATCTAAAAAATCATCATCAATTCGACGATAAATAATATCGATTTGCTGTAGGCCATAGATGGTTTTCATATAGACTTTCAAATCCTGTACGACTAAATCGCGGCCTTCAACGAGCTGGATGTTTAAATGCTGGGCTAAAAAGACATGATCGTAATACGCTGAATTGTACATGCCTGCTGTCAGTAGCACAGCTTTAGGCTCTCGCTCCGCTTGCATGGAAGGTGGACGATGCGCAAGAAGTGCTTTTTTCATGCAAGCCATATGTTTATCAAGTGGTCGTATCGTATGCTTGGAGAAAAATTCTGGGTATACTTCCTTCATCACATCCCGATTTTCAAAGACATAGGAAATACCAGAAGGGTTGCGTAAATTATCTTCAAGCACATGATAATCTCCTTTTTCATCCCGAATTAAATCAATCCCTGCTAAAAATATATGATTCCCAATTGGTACATGAAGCCCCTTCATGGTTGGTGTGAAATACGGATTATTTTCGACAAGCTGTTTCGGAATAAGACCGTCTTGAATGATCATTTGCTGCCCGTAGACATCCTGTAAAAATAAGTTCAGAGCTTCCACACGTTGTTTAACACCTGCTTCAATCATAGCCCACTTCGTTTGAGGAATAATGATAGGCACACAATCAAAGGGCATGGTACGCTCCGTTCCGTCTTGTGCACCATACACCGTAAAGGTAATTCCTTGTCTGAGAAAGCTCGCTTGTGCTTGTCGGTATTTTTCTTCAAGTTGCTCCTGCGAAAAAAAGGATAGCTTATGATGAAAAGATCGGTAGTGAGGCTTTGGCTTATTGCCGTCAAACATTTCATCGAAAAACAGACTAGAATCATATAAATTCATCATATGGATCGCCTCCGAATTCAAGTAGTAGTGAAAACATGTTACACTGTGAATAAATACATAAAAGGAGCTAACAACCATGACCATCATTAATTTAATGCAAGCGTATGAATTAGATAAACTATCCAAATTAAATTTATCAGACGAGGAGATTTTACGAGCTTTACGTTCGGGGGATGTATCAGCTTGGCAAGAACAAGTACCAAACTATGAATTTAGTGAGACAATGGCTCTTTATCAGGAAGGGGAACAACAGTTCTTAGATGCATACCATGGCCATTATCGAATCAAGTATGTAACATTACCAGGCATCCAACGTTTATTGCAGCTACGCTTTCAATTAGAAGAAGGGAAGGATTACCAACTATTAGAAACAGGTATCCAGCATTTAACGTGTGATGAGGAGACAGTCACAAGACTTCAGCAAATGTTATCGACAAACTGGTCACTCACAAAACAAGAGGATGGGAACTATTCAGTTTTTGTAAAATAATACCATGCACGTTGTGAGACGAATTGACATGGACAGTTACCCATCTACTGTTTTTTCAAAGCGTCTCATAAAACAAATAAAGTCTACTAGATTTTAATATTCATTTACCGTGGACTTTATGCCTAAAATCCTATAACTGTCACAAAATAGTTGAAACAAAACCCTCTTTTATAAAAAGAGGTTTTTTTATTGCGCTCATACAGAACATTTGTTCTACAGTGCGAAAAAGGGCATTTTTTTTTCAATAAAGTTCCCAAATTTATATTTGGGAACGTTTTTTCATGGTAAAATAGAGCAAATAGAGGTGATAAGCATGCAAAAAACGAAGCAACCAAAATTCATGAAGGATTTTCTTGTCTATTTAACGACCATTAAAGGAAAGTCTCAGCGTACAAGAAAAGAATATGAATATGACCTGACCTTATTTTTTCGCTTCCACAAAGCTGTTCAAGAAGATTTGAATATAGAGAATTTAGCTGCCATTGATATTAGCACTATTACAATAGAAGAAATCCGTGAAATGACATTAGAGGATCTTTATTTATTCATGGAATATTGTGAGGTACAGCGAGGCAATTCTGCCGCTGCAAGAGCACGAAAAGTGGCGACTTTAAAATCCTTTTTTAAATATCTAAAAGGCAAACGTCGACTCATTGAGGAAAATCCGGCAGATGAATTAGAGACACCGAAGATAGGCAAAAAAAGACCTATCTATATGAACCTCCAGGAAGCGACACAGTTTATAGATGGAATTAAGAGCAATCAGGCATCCCCAAGAAATTATTGCATGATGATGTTTTTCTTGAATTTAGGCATTCGCGTCACTGAGCTATGTCAGCTCAATAAGACATCCATTCAAGGACGTTATTTAACCGTAATTGGGAAGGGCAACAAAGAGCGCACTGTCTATTTAAATGATAGCTGTATGCAGGCACTTGCTGACTATGAAAACTGTGGGAAGACACCCTATAAAGGAGAAGGCGAGGAGCCCCTTTTTGTATCACAAAAGGGAACACGCTTTACACGTCAAACCGTTGCCAAAATCGTTAAACGCATTAATCAGCAGTCAGGTCTTCAAAAAGAACGACTTACGCCACACAAGCTACGTCATACATCCGCGACGATGATGTATAAAGCAGGGGCAGATATCCGCAGTTTACAACATATTTTAGGGCATTCTAGTGTCGCAACCACGCAAATTTATACGCATATTGAAGATGAGCAGCTGCAGCATGTCTTAGAAAATAATCCTTTTAATATTGTTCGAGAAAGATGATTTTGCTTACCTGTATCGAATATATAGAAGAACGCCTAATGAAAGGGGTAGCTTAGGATGTCAAACGTCAAAGATCATCTCGATGCCACAAGAACACAATTGCTTCAGAAGATTGACACATTAGATGATACAGCCTTTAATAGGAAACCAGATGCACAAAGCTGGAGTGTAGCACAAATCTGTCATCATCTTGTATTAGTAGAGGAAGCAACGAGAAAAGCCATTGCTTGGGGATTAAAAGCCAAGGAAAATTCAACGCCTGCTCGAAAAAATGTTCAGCTCATTTTAGATCGGACAAAAAAAATCCAGGCTCCATCGATTGTAGAGCCGACAGAACAACCTTTTACCGTTCAAGTCATGCAGGATTTACTCGCCACAACAAGAAAGAACCTCCTCGCCTTTTTACAAACAATCGAGGAACCTGAAGTATTAGCTAAGCGCGCTGTCCAGCACCCAGCTTTGGGGGAATTACCACTGGATCAATGGATTGAAATGGTCTATTTGCACGAGCAACGTCATATCGAGCAATTACAAGAAATCGTTAGAGAATAGCAAGTATCAAGGGAATTTGGCCACAAGGGGTGAGCTAAATTCCTTTTATTGTTATTCAATTTTTCTGTTATAATCTCTTGACGTGTCATATAATCTGTTATATATTAAATAAAAATAATAACAACTGTTATAAAACAGATTCGTTAGAGGAGGAATTTTAAATGTCAAAGTATCGTGATGGTTATGAATTTTATTGTGAAATGTGTGAGCGCTATGGATTAGAAGCAATTTCTTTTCGTTACTATGTACTACAATTATCACAGCAACAACTTTCAGCTTACAATATGCAAGCAAAACAATTAGGAATTTAAAAGGATGTGATTATGACGGAAGCCGCCGTGAATATTTTATGAAAAGCCCAGCCATACTAAATAAAATGGTCTGGGCTTTCGTGATTTCAGTAAGAAATTTCAGATAATTTATTGACAAGTATCGCAGTCTGTTATATATTTTAAAACAAATAATATTTCTGTTATATAACAAAATAAACTAGACGTATAGTAACGAATGTGAAAGGAAGTTATGAGGATGACAGATTATCGAGAAGGTTATGAATTTTATCGCCAAGTTTGTGAGGAGCATGGGCTAGAGCCTATTAATTTTCACTATTACATTTTAAATTTATCGCAAGAGCAGTTAGATGCCTACAACAAGCAGGCGAAATCAACAGGGGGTTCAATAGAATATGAGGTCTCTTAACATCTAAAATGCCTTACTTCCTATGTGGGACAGTAAGGCATTTTACTTTAACAAAAATTTTACATAACATCAAAACGCAAAATATAAAACTTTAATGTTTTGTATTAAAAAGATAAATAGCCTAAATAAACTATTTACATTAGTTCAAAAGTATCAAAAAACTATATTTTTAGACAATTTCAAGGTGTTAATATCCACTAAATTTTGTCTGTTTTATTAAAAACTATCAAATGTAGCTTTGAATGTTTTTGAGATTTGGGTTGAATTAACTGCTTTTCTAAGACTATAATATAATTACATAAAAAAGGGCGATATACCACAACTTTATACCTCGCTGTAAGATAAAGCAAAAGTACCAAACCCTTCATATTTTAATGAATGGAGAATGAAAATGATGAATATCACGCCTAGTAGTATTAATCAAATGAACTACAGTCTAAAAGAATTACAAGATATCTTTTCCGCCATGAATAGTTCCATCATTGTAGCGATTACAGATCGCACCGGAAAAATTACTTTTGTTAATGATCATTTTTGTAAAATTTCCAAGTATACGCGTGAAGAATTAGTTGGCCAAGATCACCGTTTACTAAATTCAGGCTTTCATCCTAAATCTTTCTTTAGAGAGATGTGGAAAACAATCGGTAATGGCGATATGTGGAATGGCGAGGTGTGCAATCGTGCGAAAGATGGCAGTTTATATTGGGTGAAAACAACGATTATCCCGTTCCTAGATGAAAAGGGAAAGCCTTATCAATATATTGCCATTCGCGTAGATATTACAGCGCAAAAGGACATTAAAAAAATTACTCACATTGCCTATCATGATGAACTAACAGGGCTACCAAATCGTCGCAAATTAGAACAGCGTTTAGAAAATGAATTTCATCAATCTCGACGTACAGGAGAGAAGTTTGCGTTATTTTTCATTGATGTGAATCGTTTCAAACACATTAACGACGGACTTGGGCATATTATCGGCGATATGTTTTTAGTGGAAATGTCGAATCGTCTGCGCAATATTGATCATACATCAAATTCTTTCTATCGCCACAATAGCGATGAATTTGTCATGATTTTAAATGACGTCAGTCGCATTGAGGAAATGGCTAAGGAAATTATTAGCGTCTTCAATGAAAGCTTTATTGTCGACACCTATGAATTTTATGCAAGTATCAGCATCGGCATCAGTATATTCCCAGATCATGCAAACTCCGTAGAAGAATTATTGAAAAACGCAGATATTGCTATGTATGCAGCAAAATCTACACGAGGCAATCAATATCGCCTGTATCGTGACAATATGGATGAGGCCAATGATAAATGGCTTTTATTAGAAACGAAATTACATCAAGCATTAAAACAGGATCGTCTAGAATTACATTATCAGCCTAAAATAGACCTAAAAACAGATTCTGTCATTGGTATGGAGGCATTGCTACGCTGGTACGACCCTGAATTAGGGCATATTCCGCCAGATCGTTTTATTCCATTTGCGGAGGATTGCGGACTGATTAATGATATCGGTGTCTGGGTTTTACGTAAAGCATGTGCACAAGCTCGTCTTTGGAATGAATCACATGAATTATCCTTGCGAGTAGCCGTGAATATTTCGCCCATTCATATTAGCATAGGCGGCTTTGTTGATATGGTGCGTGGTGTCATTGCAGAAACAGGCATTGACCCTAATTTATTAGAAATTGAAATTACCGAGATGAGTATGCTTGATTATACGGAAGATTTAATTGATACAATCAAGCAATTACGAGCACTGGGTATTACTATTTCATTAGATGATTTCGGGACGGGCTATTCATCGCTAAACTACTTAAAAAAATTCCCGGTGGATGTGCTTAAAATAGATCGTGCCTTTGTCCGTGATATTGTGCCTGAAAAATCGGGAATCGCCATGATTTCGGCCATGATTTCATTAGCCCATGCCTTAAACCTACAAGTAGTAGCTGAGGGTGTGGAGGAGGAAGCTGAATTAAACGTACTGCGTGAGCACGGCTGTGAATATGTGCAGGGCTATTATTTCAGTAAGCCTTTATCGGTAGGAGAGTTCACGAATCTGATTGTTAATTCTGTCACAAATAAATCCAGTTATTAATTGCTATTCCTGAATGATTTTGCTAAAGTGGGATAAAGTAAAACTGTTAACATGATAGACCATTTGATGATGTGGCCAAGTAAGTAAGAATTGTGAAACAGAAAATATAGCAACTGCTGAGAGCTATATCACCGCTTCTTGACTGAACACCTACCACGGAGATGTTATGCAAACATAACCGAGTCGTTTTCGTTACCAAACGTGAGAGGGCTTTAAGTTCTGCTTAAAGCTAAATCAAGGTGGTACCACGTCATTCCAGCACAAAGACGTCCTTATTCAGAGGACAGCTTTGTGCTTTTTTTCTTGCTTCAGCTAAATCTTCATACGGGTTGAACAAGTATTCATTTAACAAAATAGGAGGAGAACACATGTCAAAACAACTAGAAGATTTTTCGAAATGGTATATCGAGACCATCCAAAAAGCTGATTTAATGGATTATACACCTGTTCGAGGCTGTATCGCCTTTAAGCCAGATGGCTATGAAATTTGGGAGCATATTCAGGAGGAAATGGATCGTCGCTTTAAAGAGACAGGACATCGTAATGCCTATTTCCCAATGCTTATTCCTGAATCCTTCTTTCAAAAGGAAAAGGATCATATTGAAGGATTCTCACCTGAGCTTCCTTGGGTAACTGAGGCAGCAGGAGAACAACTAGAAGAACGGCTAGCCCTTCGTCCAACATCTGAGACGATGATTGGCCATCTTTACTCTAATTGGATTAAAAGCTATCGGGACCTACCAGTGCTGATCAATCAATGGGCAAATGTCTTCCGTTGGGAAAAGAAAACACTGCCTTTTATTCGTACCTCTGAATTTTTATGGCAAGAAGGGCATACAGCACACGTAGATGAAGCAGATGCTCGTCAGGAAACAATGCAAATGCTCGAAATTTATAAAGAAGTGGTGGAACAAGTGCTAGCAATTCCTGTCTATGATGGACAAAAAACCCCTTCTGAGCGTTTCGCAGGGGCTGTCGATACGTACTCTATTGAGGCGATGATGAAAAACGGCAAGGCTGTGCAAGCAGGAACATCGCATTATTTAGGAACAAAATTTGCAGAAGCCTTTAACATCAAGTATTTAACTAAAGCGAACCAGCACGAATATGTTCACACAACATCTTGGGGTACATCTACACGCTTAATTGGTTCAGTTATTATGGTGCATGGTGATGAGCAGGGACTTGTTTTACCTCCACGCATCGCACCAACGCAAGTCGTTTTAATTCCAGTAGGGCCATGGAAAAAGAACCCTCAAATCATGGAGCATTTAGATGAGATTTTCGCTGCCTTAAAAGCGAAGGGGATTCGCGTACGTCTGGATGACTCGGACCAATCACCAGGCTTCAAATTCAATGAATGGGAGCTAAAAGGGGTACCTGTACGTGTTGAATTAGGGCCACGTGACCTAGAAAACAAGCAAGCTTTACTGAAAGCACGTGATGAAGAGGAAAAACGAACAGTCGATTTAGCTACAATTATCACAGCTATTGAAGAAGAGCTAACGACTATGCAAACACGCTTACTAGAAAAAGCTCGTCAATTCCGTGAAGCAAACGCTCATACGACAATTGACACACTTCCACAATTACAACAGCATATTGACACAGCCAAAGACAATGGCACAATCCCAGGCTGGGTAATTGCTGGATGGTGTGGAGAGGATGCGTGCGAGGAAAAAGTGAAGGAAGAAACAAAATACACATCGCGCAATATTCCATTTAATCCACCAACAACGAAAACAACATGTATTGGCTGTGGAAACGAAGCAAAGCATACAGTTTGGTTTGCACAAGCTTATTAATGAACAAAGCCGTATGAACAGAAAGCCCGAACAATGATGTAATTAGTTCGGGTTTTTCATGTTTAGATGGTGAACAATAATATCCTGTGCTTTCTTAACAAGATGAGAAGGTAATGCATCTAAAGAAAAATAGTTTAACGCTAAGCTTTCACCATCTAACGCGGATAGTTGCCCATTTACCTGTTCAGCTAAAAAGACCGCTGTTACGCCAAAGACCTCATCCCCATTTGGATATTTAAAATAATCCTGATGACCTGATAATATGGTTAAAAGCTGAAGATTACTTGCACGTAATCCTGTCTCTTCGTATAATTCTCGTTTCGCTGTTTCTTCAAGCGTTTCCCCTGGCTCCATAGCTCCTCCAGGTAGCCCCCACATTTTATTATCAGAACGAAATTGCAGGAGGACTTCTCTTTCCTCATTTAATACAATGACGGTAGAACCTACTAATATAATAGGCATTGATCCAACTAATTGTCTTAATTTGGTTACATAATCACTCATAGTGCACCCTCCGTTTCTTGCAATCTATCTAAACCTTAACATATATTTCGCCAAATTCTCATCATGATTGTGATAAAATGAAGGGGTGTTTGTTCCTGAAAATTTCCTAAAGAAATAGGAGTATATATGACAACATTACCATGATTAGTCGATCACTACCTCAATATTAAAATCAATCAAGGATTGCCAGCTATTCAAATGGATGACGCTCTAATAGAAGATGAACAGTACAAGGAGACAAGGAAATGACCAACACAACCGACTGGAAACAGAATGCACAAAATCATACATTTATTGCTTCGTTTAGTGGTGGCAAGGATAGTGTTTTAGCTTTATATAAAGCATCACTGGTGGGCCAAGCAATGGGACTCATTGTGATGTTGGAAGAAGAAGGGAAACGTTCAAGGTCCCATGGGATGCCACCTGAGCTTATCCAGGCACAAGCTGACTCTATTGGGCTGCCAGTCTATACAGCTGCGGCAAGTTGGGCCGATTATGAAGAAGTATTTGTAGGACTCTTAGAAAATGCAAAGCAGCAAGGGGCAGAGGTATTAGTGACAGGAGACTTAGATATGCCTGCGCATGGCTGCTGGCATGATGAAGTCACTAAAAGGGTTGGTTTAAAACTAGGCATGCCATTATGGGAGATGAACCATCGAGAGGCTGTCGATGAATTTATGAACCTAGGCTTTGTCACAATGATTGTCACGGTCAACATATCCTTAGGCATGACGGAGGACGATTTAGGACGTGTGCTTACCCCTGAATATGTAAAGGAGCTTGAAGCCCGGAATATCGATCCTTGCGGTGAAGGGGGAGAATTCCATACAACCGTCATTGATGGGCCACTTTTCCGGCAGCCAATTGCGGTGCGCAAATGTTCCATTATAAGAGATGGAGACTACGCATTCTTACCTTTAGAACTGGCTTAAATCAAGATACAAATGAATAATTACCTGAAAGTACAAAGGTTCTTACCTCTGTACTTTTTTGTATTTCAGCTAATTCTACCTTGTATGTATAGAATCCCTATCGCTTTGTCCAAAATAAAAATTGACTGGACACTATTTGGTGTCATATAATTAAGACACCAATCAGTGTCCTATTAGAAAGGGTGGTGGTTTTGAATAACAATCATCAAGAGCGTGACGTTTATGTAGCCATTGCTGACCCAACTAGACGAAAGTTGATCCGTTTATTAGCCGAAGTAGATGAGTTACCGCTTCACGAATTAACCGCTCAATTTGACATGGGGCGTACCGCTGTTTCGAAACATTTAGCCATCCTGAAAGATGCAGGCCTTGTCATTGCTCGTAAGGAAGGGAGAGAGACGAGGTATCGTTTGAATGCAGCTCCATTGAAAGAAATACAAGATTGGGTATCGTTTTATGAAGGATTTTGGAAAGAAAGAATCGCAAAATTACATCTTTTATTGGAGGAAAAAAAATGAAACCAGATGTATCATTAGATTTTAAATTTACAAGCTCCATCGAACAGGTATGGCATGCTTTAACTGATTCAGATACGCTAGCAAAATGGATATGGAGCAATGACTTCCAACCAGTTGTAGGGCATAAATTCCAATTCCGTGCTGAACCAAATGAATGGTGGGACGGCATTGTAGACTGTGAGGTGCTGGAAATAGAAGAGCCTCACAAATTATCTTATACTTGGACAAGTGCTGGCGAGACAACGACAGTTACATGGACATTAACACAGGAAGCAGATGGCTCGACTCAGCTTCATCTAGATCAAGGTGGCTTCAGCGAAGAAACAAAGGCACGTCAAGGAGCAATCGAGGGCGCAACATATGCTTGGACAAATATGAGTGCCCAGCTTGAAAAAGTATTAGCTTAGTGTAAATTAAATGACAACAAGGAGAGCGCAATTCCGTAGCAAGAATTGTGTTCTTTCATTTTCAGTCAAATCTTTTAATTTTCTTAAATGGAAGGATAACTAAATGAAGATTAATGAACTAATTGCCAATAATATCAGCCGTTTAGATGTCGTTTTACCCGAAGATCAATCGTTAGCGATAGCAGGTTTGTCTGGTTCAGGGAAAACGACCTTTTGTCAGACGATTGGGGAAGAATCTAAAAAACGTCTCGTTTCCTTATTGCCAAAGGCTGAATATCAATATTTGTTTCCAAACATTATGGAAACGAACTTCAGTGCCATCAAAATGGAGGATATGCCCCTTGTACTTTTTCTAGGAAAATCCTCAATCTCCAGCAATCCACGCTCCACAATTGGCACGCATACAGGTGTTTTTAAAGAAATTCGTCATCGACTGGCAGATGAGTTTCATCTTTCGCCAGAGATGTTTTCCTTTAACAATGCGTTAGGCTGGTGTCCTGCGTGTAAAGGACGAGGTACAACAAAAAATGTAGAATGTAAAAAATGTTTAGGAAAACGCTATAGCCCAGAAGTGGAGCAACATAAAATCACTTTATGGAATGAACCCTATAGTGTTTCTGATATTCACAATTTAAGTATCGAGGCTATCTATTCCTTATCAGAAGAATTAAATATCAGTGAAGAAAAACAGCATATTCTTCACAATATTATGCAAATGAATATTGGCTACTTAACATTAAATCGCATTATGGGGACATTGTCAGGTGGAGAATTAACAAGACTTTACTTAGCAGAATTCATGGCAACAAGCGAAAACACAGTGATTATTGTCGATGAAATATCTGTGGGCCTTGACCATAACACTTTACTGAAAATTTTAGAGCAAATTCAACAACTCGGTGCTAAAAATCAAATTTGGTTGATTGATCATTCTGATACGGTGTTAGACACAGCAGACAAGCATCTATTCTTTGGACCAGGTAGTGGAAAATACGGTGGGAAAATCGTTGAAGAATCTCCACGACCAAAGCCTATGTATTGGGAGCGAAACCTAGCAGCGCCAATATCCTATTATCAATTCCGAGACCTCCATTGCCGTAATATCCAAATAGACGAGATAGACATTCCTCAAAACCGACTTGTTACCTTTACGGGGGAGTCTGGCTGTGGAAAATCAACGCTTGTCAATGAGTGTATCGCTAAAGATTTTGTCAAACGCTATCCAAAGGACAAACTCGTGATGGTTGGGCAAGATCGAAACCAATCGATTACGAGTCGATCTACTGTGGCAACATTCCTTGATATTAAAAAGAAACTAACAAAATATAGTGAGGACATTGATGATATTTTCCAGCGCTCGATTGAAGATATTATTGATGAACTACCTAATGAAGACATCGCCCATAAACGTTTAAGCTTGTTGATTAAGCTTGGACTAGGCTATTTAACACTTGAAAGAAAAACGCAATCCCTGTCGACTGGTGAATTCCAATGTGTGCATTTAGTCTCAGAGTTATTTGCCAACTCGCGTAATCCACATACATTATTTATTTTTGACGAGCCTTCTAAAGGGCTATCTCAAAATATTTTAAACCAGTTCATTGATAGTGTAAGGGACATCCTAGAGGATGAAACCATCTCCATCATGATGATTGAGCATAATGCCTATATGTTGGAAAGCTCAGATTTTGTTGTGGACTTCGGTAGAAGACAGCAGGAGCCTGTAACACATCTTGATGTGACCAGTCATGACGATTATTTTAAGCAGGATAACCATTCAACGGATACAGCTCCATTACAAATTGCCTCTACACTCGCAACACGGAATGGCATTCAATACTTAGAAGACAACCATATTAGCTATTTTAAAAATGCGGAAAATATTTATAAGGGTGGCATCTTAAAAAGCTTATCTTCCATGGCTCGTCTTATTTACGGTGAATACGAATCCAATAAGATTGCCCCTGTTGTTGCCATTGATTTGGAAAGACATTTATATAGCCAATATAGTTTTCTCTATGAAATAGGTGGTCTGATCAATCATATTGTGGCTGCACATCCAACGAATAAGGATACGAGAAGCTTTGATTTTTACAGCCAAGAAAATCATTGTCCTAGCTGCTCTGGTCGATTGGAAATTGAAAAATTCGATTTTGATCTTGTCGTAAAAGACAAAAACGTGCCATTTTGGGACGGTCTCTTACATCCAGACATCATGGAGGTCTTGAAATACTATCAACATGCCAAAATAGTGTTTCTCTTTGAGCAAATAAAAAATGAGCTTGGTCAGGATATCAGTAAAAGCTATCATGACATGACTGAGGAAGAAAAGCATACATTTTTATATGGTTATTGGGAAAAATCCTTTTACGATAAAGCAACGAAATCCTCGAAAAAGTGGGAGGGCTTTAATTTTATCATTGGTCGTTATATCGTGATTTCGAAATCCATTATAAAAGAGCAAATGAAGGAAACAAGAGAAATGGTGCCTTGCCCAATTTGTCATGGCACTGTGCTCAACCACCACAAGAAATTGCGATTTGGGGACACAGATATTCGCGACTTGATTCACCAGCCGCTTGATGAAGTCATTAAAACAGTAGGCAACTTACCACAACTAGAAAAAATCAAAGCCATCGTTGGCGGAGATATGTCACTGCTACAAGATGTGTCCTTATTGCCAAGGGAAACACAGGTATCACTGAAAATGCTGGAATTAGAGCTAGCAAGTTTTGTCGGCTATGAAATCGTGCTACAAAACGCTTTTCCGTTCTGGGACAAAATCAAGGATAATCTAGAGAACATCAGCCGTAAAAATCAAGTAACCATCTGTGATTTTGCTACTATACAGGAGACAAGAGAACATATTATTGACCAATATTTTACGAATGGTAAATACAAAAAACTAACATATGTCTATGAAGCATTTGGCTACAAGAAAATCGTCACCCAAATCAATAAAGTAAAAGCTAGTCATTCCTGTCCATTCTGTAAAGGCAAAAAAGTGCTTTCTGAAGATGGGCTGCATGATGGTGTCCATAAATTAACCGTGCCATGTGTAAGCTGTGGTGCAAGTGGCATTAATGAGGAGGGGCGCAAGGAAATCGTGGATGGCGTTGATGTGGAAACATGGCTAACCGGTACTGTGAGCGATGTGGTAACAGAAGGCTCCAATCTTGAGGCCGTTGCCAATATTCCTATTTTTAATCGTATTCGCGAATTGAATAAACAGGAAATGATGGCAGTCTATCAGTTCCTTCAATCAAATAACTAATTCATCAAACCCATGTGCTTCGGCAAATGGGTTTTCTTTCATTGGACTAGAATGATACACTAATTTTTCCAAAAAAAATCATAATCAATGTCATCTTTGATTACTATAAGGATAACAGTAATGGAAGTAAAAGGGAGGATATTCTTTGGTGAAAAAAGTGCTGTTATTTGGGGATATTGGCATTGATGATACGGTGGCACTAATCTATGCACGGCTCAATCAAGCAATAGAAATTGTGGGACTTGTTGCAGATTACGGCAATGTATCACGAGAAGATGCGGTGTCCAATATTTATTATGTCATGAAGTTGTTTGACTTTCCACGCGGGATTCCCGTAGTTTTAGGAGCAGAAGTACCTTTAACTGGCGAGCAGCCCACCTATTATCCAGAAATTCATGGTGAACGAGGACTTGGACCCATCATACCGAATGATGATCACGAATTAAAAATTGAGAACTTTTTTGAAATCGTCAACATTATTGAAAGGTATAAGGATGATGAGCTGATTATTGTTAATATTGGGCGATTAACCTCACTTGCCACAATGTTCATCCTTTACAAAGAGCTTATGAAAAGCGTGAAGGAATTTTATATTATGGGTGGAGCATTTTGGGTGCCTGGTAATGTGACGACGGTGGCAGAGGCGAATTTTCATGGCGATCCCTTTGCCGTTAATATTGTGCTTACCTATGCAACAAATGTGACAATCATACCATTGAATGCGACGCAAAAGGCCATTGTCACACCTGGGATGGTAGACTATATTGACTCCTTTGGGAAAACAAAAATCCTGAAACCCTTAATGGAATACTATACGCGTTTTTATCAAGAACGGGACCCCTCACTTCTAGGAAGCCCCGTGCATGATGCATTAACCCTAATGGCCATTATTTATCCCGACATGTTCATTTATGAGTCCTATCCTGTATCTGTTGTCGATAAATTAGAAGGGCCTGCAAGGGGGCAAAGTATTGCCGAAACAAGACCTTATGAAAAAAACAACGGCGAAAAAAAACATCGAATTGCCTTTGATCTTCAATATGAACATTTTTTCCATAACTTTTTATCGATCATGACAGGGCAACCATTGCATTAGCTTATTCAAAAACTCCATCTCGTAAGATGATAAAATCAACATTGACATTTACCTTCATGTCTTTATATATCTTATGCCATTTTTCCTTTGTTAGCTTAGCATGTCTTACTTCGCTTCTATATTTCTCACCAAAGCCAAAAATATCAGACTCGACTTCTTGACTATGGGCAATCACTCTACGTACTTCCTTCGATAATTTTTTCTCAATTGCCTTTTCCATGGCTGCCACCGTTTTTGGATCACCTTGGTTAATATCAGGGTACACCTCTAATACTCTTGATTTGATTTTAATGTTCAGGTCAAATGTTGGCGTATCCGCATCGACTAACTTCATTTCTCTTTTCGAATGGATCGCATCAAAGGCTACCGTTATTTTATTTGCAGGCTTTTGAAGAATTTGGGATGGAACATCTTCTTTTTCAAGTACGGTTTCATATAAGCCCACTTTAAACGTATCTCTGACAATCTTTACGTAAAAGCTATCTCTTGCTGGTAGGGAACTGACCATCTTACTACCTTTAAAAAGAGCTATTCCACTTAATTCAATCAACTCTTCATCTCTTTTAATAATCGGCATAGCGAAATCTTTTCCAGATGAATAATAATCATGCGCAATTTGATGGAGTGTAGAGGAAATCATATATTCCTGCTTGACATTTTGTTCGATTAACCTGAAAATATGCTGCCCAATATCCTCGATATTTTGATATTCGTATTTCAATAATGGTTCAGTTTCACCTTCCACAATTGCCATAAAGATCCCATTGCTAACACTAGCGTTTTCTAGGTTTGTATCAATATAGTAACGAAGGTCATTTTTCGCCAGTTCCTCACCAAACAGGATGACCCTCATTTGACCAACCATGATTTTTTTCGAAAGTTTTCGATTGGCTTCCATCCGATTTCCTTTACTCGTATCGTTTTCGGTAGTCAGAATTTCCACATTACTTTGGAATTCAGGATTTACTTCACGAATGACGGCCGTTGTCTTTATTTTATCCTCTGTTCCTACATCATAGCCGACTAAAGTAGTTAATCCGACTTTATCTAAAATATTGGTTTGCGCACATCCATATAAAAAAACAAAGGATAGAAGAATCATCCACCTCCCTCTAAGTTTCTTCATTCTCTTTCACCTTCTTTGATGTGAAGTTCTTCTTTAGTCGTGCAATAGGCCATAGTAAAATAGGGTAGACAAAGATCACGTAAAATGCAATTTGTCCAAATATAGTATTAATCGTATTAATCTGCGTACGGGTTTGAATCAGTAATGTTGCAATCAACACAATGCATGAAAATAGCCAAACAAACATTTTTTCACTTATCGGAAATAAACGAATGGCTCCACGGGATGCAGCCCACAAGTAAAGACATAGATTTGGTAAAATAATCAACATCCAAAAACACACGGCCACAAATTCAAAGCGTTCCATAAAAGGGAAGCTGATAAAGCTAAATAATGTCAAGGTTGCCCATATGGTTTTCAAGAGCTTGCCCTCGCTATAATAAGCAATTGACACCATCATCACCGCTAAATAGATGATGGTTGTAGCTAATAGTCCTAAATGAACAGGTTTCCTAATTTTTTTCTTGTCTTTTACAAAGGGGTAAATCACGTTTAGGATTTCAAAGCCGATAATGGTAAAGGTCATCGATTGTGCTCCTTTTAAAATGGAGCGAATATCATTTTCTAAAATAGGGAATAAACTTTCTGCTGTAGCAAACTTCATGGGAAAGGCTAACATTGGGAAAATCCATAAGGAGAGTACGACACTAAAAAAAGACACCCCCACAATGACTCGAAGTCCTCCCGTAAAGGCATAGATAATAATGATTAGTAAAGTTGCTGACAAAAACCAGGTCTGGATACTTGGAAAGATCCACGCCTGGATAACCTCAATATAATTTCGTAAAACAGAAAAGAACGCTATGGAGCAATAGATGACATAGATCGCATTTAAAAAATTACCAATCCATTTACCAAAAATATCAATTTGGATTCCGTATAGGTCATCAGAGCCGTAGATTTCTAACGTTTTAATCATACAAAATGTAACGATATGTGTGGCAATCCCAGCCAGTAGAACAGAAATCCATGCATCCTGCCTTGCATCCTGATAGATAATGCGTTGAAACCCCTGTATACCCACCCCGACTTGAGCGCCGTGTACCACAAAAAAAAGCAAATAAGCATTGATCATATCTTTAGGGCTAAGTTGTATAGGTTTTGCCATTTATTTCACCTTCAGTTCAACTTTTTTCTGGTTTCACTGGCTCAGGGGCAAATTTATGTTCATCTTTCGGTCTTGTCAAAGCAGGTCTTTTCGATGTTAATGGGACAGGCATTCGAATAATACTATCTCGCATTTCCTTCAACCTTGGTGGGTAGAAAGGAGACATATACGGGGCTCCCAAGCTTGACTGACGTAACAGATGAATAAGAATAAAACAAAAAGCCAACATGATACCATAAAAACCCCAAAATCCGGCAAGTATAATAATAGGGAAGCGAATAAGACGAATCACATTGCCCATCATATAGCTTGGCGATGTGAAAGATGCTAGCGCGCTTAACGCAATGATAATCAATAATATATTACTTGTAATCCCTGCCTGTACAGCTGCGGTTCCAATTACGATACCACCAACGATACCGATCGTTTGTCCAATTTTAGTAGGCAATCTAGCTCCTGCTTCTCTTAGCAATTCAATAATAAATTCAAGGAGCAATGCCTCAAATATGGGCGGAAAAGGAACCAAGGCCCTCGATTCACTTAATGGGACGAGAAAGGCTTGTGGAATCACTTCATAATGAAAGGTTAGAGCAGCTACATAAAAAGGTGTTAAATAAACGGATAAAAAGAACGCAGCCAGTCGTAATAAACGCACAAAGGTAGCAATTTGCCACCTTAAATTTTGATCTTCCTGGCTTTGGAAAAACTCGGTAAATGTTTGAGGGCCAACGATAGCCATCGAGCTTCCATCTACGAGAACGCCCACTTTTCCATCTAAAAGGCCATCACAAAATCTGTCAGGTCTTTCCGTCAAAAGCATTTGAGGGAAAACAGATAATGAATTATCATCAATCATCTCAGCTAATACGGCACTATCGAGCAGCTCATCGATATTAAGATCTGTGATTCGTTGCCGCAATGTTTGGACCATTTGTTCGTTAGCAATGCCACGCATATATAAAAGAGAGACGGAAGTACTTGTCCGTGTGCCGATTTTTACTTTTTCATTACAAAGATTGGGACTCACTATGTAGCGACGAATCAAGGAAATATTGGTTGATAGACTCTCATTAAAACCAACCTGTGTACCAATTACTTGCGATTCATTTTCAGGGGCTGACAAAGCTCTAGACTCTCTGCTAGCAATATTGGCTAAAATAGCTTGTGGGTAACCATCTATGTGAATCACCACAAAACCATTGACCATCGATTCTACTGTTTCCCTTAGTAGACTGGATTGATTGACTTCAGCTACAGAAAGGACCATCTCAATCGCCTCTGGTGTTTCATGCGGTTTACTCTGTAAATTAGCGATAATATCATTATTTAAAGTCTGATCATCAATGAGATTATCGATGTAAATAAGGGTTACGTTTGGTGGAAGAGATTTAATGATTAAATCTGCTGGATGATTCGTAGCATTTTTAATCGATTGAATAAAATGATCTGTGGCATGAGCCACTCTCACAAGGTTTTCTTTAGGTGCCTCTTTGACTGGTGGTGGTTGTTTTTTGCTGAAAGGTAGTTTAAAGTTCATATTGAATGGTAGGCTCCCTTCATTGCTAACTTCGTTTCTAGAATTGGCTTTAAAGGGGTATTCTATACTTATTTCATGTATTTTCATCAAGTAGACATGTCTAACAAATAATGGTAAAATAATAGTATTCTTAAAAACAGAAGGGAGATTTGCCGTTTATGCTAAAACTAATTATCGCAAATTAAATTCCAATGAATTTAATAGGGGGGCCATTCTATAATTTTTTTGAAAATTATAGGGTTTATTTACTATTGCCCTTTTGCGATAAAGAAGAGAAGCATAATGATGTCTAATCCACAGTTATATTGTGTATAACAACGGACTTTATGAGCTTGTTCTCATAGAGTCTTTTTCTGTTTTTAGGAGGTGATAATTCCCATATAAATGAGCGATTGAAACATAAATTTGGAGGGAATAGACGTGGAAAAATACGAGTTAGTTAGTGATTATCGTCACAATGAAAAATTAAAGGCAAGTTTTAATGATTTAGCAATCCAAACATTTGGTTTAGATTTTCGAGACTGGTACAACAAAGGCTATTGGAATGACCAATACATTCCCTATTCATTCGTACAGGATGAAAAAGTCATCGCAAATGCTTCTATAAATAAAATGTCAGTACGAATAAATGGAGAGCGATTAAATGGGATTCAAATTGGTACAGTGATGACTGCTGAACAGTATCGCCATCAAGGCTTAGCGAAACAGTTGATGCAGCATATTCTCAAGGAATATGAGAGTGCCTGTGATTTCATCTATCTTTTCGCCAATGACAGCGTTTTGGATTTTTATCCGAAGTTTGGCTTTACACGCGTTCATGAAAGCGAATTTAGCTTAGACCTTACAAAAAATCCTATTCATTCAAAGAAGGGGGCCAAGGTACGTCAGCTGACAATCGAACAAGATCTCGCACTGTTAGAAAACTATGCAAAAAATCGTCATATAAATTCTAGTATTTTAGCTGTTGAACACAATGAAAGCTTATTAATGTTTTATTTCACTTTAGTATTTCAGCATACCATTTACTATTTAGAAGACGTAGCAGCCATGGTATTAATGGAGGAGGAAGAAGGGGTGTTACATATTTTCGATATCATCTCTTTACAGGCAATTAATATAGAGGCTGTATTAACAAGCATTATTAAGGATACAACCAAAAAAGTAGTATTCTATTTTACACCGGACTTTACAATCGAAGGCATGACAGCCACCATCACGCCGAATGATGACGACGCACTATTTGTCCTAACGAAAAAACCATTGCTACAGGGACATTTTATGTTTCCTTTAACATCCCATTGTTAGGAAGTGTTTCTGAAGGCTGTTTGATCACTTCAAGTTGAAATCGGAGCGCTGTTGATTAAAGAATGAGCGCTTCTAGCTGAAAAGTGAGCGTTTTTGAATAAAGAGTGAGCGCTTTTAGCAAGAATGAGCGCGCTTTTGGATAAAGTATGAGCGACTCCTGTCACATACCATAGCAGCCTTTTTAATAGCTTCTATAGTATTGCTCATATCCATACATTGTTGCAATACGAGTTACTGATGGTGGTGTTGTCAGCGCACTTCTTACCATTCTAGAGGACATGCATTTAATAATGACAAAAGGCTTAGGAGGATTTCTTCCTAAGTCTTTTCATATTCTATTTTGCCATTGAAAGCACAGGCCCATTCGCACTTTTATTACCAAATAGTGCTACTAAAAATAAATCCTTTAGCACCATCTTCACAGTGATTGTCTAACTATAATAGATAATGTTTCAACAATCTTGAGGAGGAATTGACGATAATTGAAGGCTTCTAAACGATATAAACGATTTGTAAAAAGAGCGAATCTGTATGATATGATTTTTATGAAAAGGACAGCTATAAAAATCATGTCCGCTGCATTAAAGGAGCCATTAACAGATCATGAGAAATCAAGTGCAATGATTTATATGGGGCTTTTATACGGAGAGCTAAGAGAATATGAAAAGGCTTCCGATCATTTTCATAATAGGCTGAGTCTTGTAGAACATCAAGCATTTTATTACAGCCCTAATTTCAAGAAAATACTGAGTATCTTCTATAAGAACAATGATTTAGAAAGAGCAGCCTATTGGTTTGAGAACCTTAATAGAAGAAACGCCTACGATAAAAATTTTGAACAGCTCGAAATTTTTTCAAAAAGAAAATTAAAATGAAATACCTTTTGATAAGGTCTAATGAATGGAGTCCTGATGGAACAAAGAAAAAATAAAACACTCACGCATTTATTATTTAGCAGTTATACAATTGGCTTTGTATTAGGTGGCTTTACCTTTTTGATAACAGAAACGAGCATGACTATTTCAAAGGAAGGTTTTTTTAGTTTTATCCTATTGCTTCCTATTATTTACTGGACATACCGTTATTCAGGGATGGTATTTAATGAGCAAAGTATGAAAATAAAATTCCTTTACGCTGTACTATTTTTGATAGGTATATGTTTTGGTATTCTATTTTTTTGGTCCATGTGCTAATAGCTTTGGGACAAAAAGTGGGCGTCACACGGATGACGCCCACTTTTTTCTGTTAGGAAAGAATGCGAATAGTTGTTTCGTTTTTTGTTTTTACCTTTAATGTTAGGAGCATGAGGACGACTATAATAAATAATAGTGCAAAAAGGGCAACGTCAAATGTATTGGTTACATCTTTTATGACCCCAACAAGCATCGGAATAATGCCACTAATAATATAGCCACCAAATTGAATCATGGCTGTCCATTCACTTGCATCCTTTGGGGTAGTCGTTGCATCTAAAGGTAGGATCATCGCTAATGGGAATAATCCACCTGCACCAATCCCCATTAATGTGGCACAGAAAATAGGAGAAACTCCACCCGTTATTAATAACAGAATGCCGATAAAGGAGCTTAACGCACATAGTAGCAGCCAAGGCTTTCTCTTCACACTATTATTAATGATAACCGGAATTATAAAGCTACAAATCATTTGCATAACTGAAAAAATGGTAGCTGTCGTTGCGGCATAGCCATCACTATAACCGATGTCCTGAACTTTTGGCGCAAGCCATGTCGCTAGCGAATAGTAGACACCCGATTGCAAACCAAACATCACCATCAGTAGCCAAACATATTTATTTCCCCAAGGTAAACGGCTTTTTTGACTGATAGTTTTTTCCTTTGCAGCTTGCGATTGATTTGATTTTTTGATAATAGGAATCCATACAATGATCCCCACTAGTGCAAACACAGACCATATCGCTAAAGCTGCGTTCCAAGATTGATGAAAAGCATGCATAACGGGCACAACTAAACCAGCACTTAGAGACGCACCAATCCCCATCCCTGCTGAATAAACACCAATCATTGAGGAAGAAGATTTAGGAAAATGCTTTTTAATATAACCAGAAATGAGTGGTCCTGTAATGGCAATGCCTATCCCACTAAGAATAGCTGTTAATAATAACAGCAAGGGAGTTGTTGCCACTAGACGCAATGCTGTGGAGACGCCAATTAATAAAACCGACAATGCAATCGTTAACTCTAGGCCCCAACGTTCGCTTAGCTTACCAGCCAAAGGTGCAAAGAGCCCCATACAGAACACAGGGAGGGCCGTCAGTAGGCTGACCACTACACTCGACATTTGTAAATCAGTCTGTATATTTTTCAGCACTGGTGAAATGGACGTGATAGAAGCTCGTAGATTCATAGAGAGTATGAATAAAGAAAAAACGCTCCAAATAATAGATAGATTTTTTGATTTTGCCATCATAGAAAGCACACCTCTTTGTATAAATATGAATGATTATTTGATATACTATAGTTAACTTTTTATACAAAAAAATAAACTATAATTAATCGACTTGTATACTATAATATACTTATTGTGTGAAGTCAATGGAAGGGGTGCGCAAAATGCTTGAAGAAAATATTGACTTATCTGGTCAAGTTGGCGTTAATCTAAGAGAAATTCGAAAAAGCAAAAGAATGAGTTTAGAGGACCTGGCGACTATCAGTAATGTCAGTAAATTAACGTTAGGGAAAATTGAACGAGGGGAAACGAATCCAACCGTTAATATTCTTTGGAAAATATGTAGAGGACTTAATATTCCACTCGTTTCATTATTAACATTCGAGGAACATACAGAAGTCCATCGTTTTGGCTCTGACTATCAATTTGCAGGGCATAATAACGACTGGTTTGTTGAACCATTATTTAAAACACATGGAACAGAGTGGTATAGAGGCTGTATCGAGCCACATAGTGAATATAGTGAGTGTCACCTAGCAGGATCCGAAGAAATTGTGCTTGTGTTAAATGGACAATTGGACATGAAAGTAGGGGAGAAAAGTCATCAGTTGAACCAATGGGATGTCATTAAATTTAAAGGCGAAGAACTGCACACGTACATCAATCGCTCCAATGAAAAAGTACATTTGATGTTGTCTTTAACGTATACAACGCCATAAATGAGTACTTCTCACAAAATACAAGGCAGAAACATGACACTCGTTTCTGCCTTGCTCATGCGACAAACGCACACTTATTCAGTTATTTTTTAAGCCCGCAGCAAAAAATGGGCCATTTAATGTGATGGTTGATAGTATACGAGCCATTTCTTCGGGAGATTCTTTGCCTTCGCCAAGTAGCCATTGCTGTACAACGCCGATATGTGCTGAAGCAATATAAGAGACAAGATATTCTCCTGGTACAAGTAAATTTTCCAATTTTAGTGGGGTATCAGTACTTTCAAATAATGTTTTATAGATAAATTCCTTCAATTTCGTCTGAAAAGATAATTCTCCGTTTGGACCTAATACCGCTTTCATAAACCCCCGATTTTGATCTAAAAATTTAAAAATTAAAACAGCTATTTCAATGGTTTGAACCTTTTTATCATTCGTATGAAGATCAGCTATTAAATTTGGTAGGTTTTCTTTCGTAATGGTTGACATTTCACGCATTATTTCTTCTTGATAGCTATTCATTAAATTAAATTTATCCTGATAATGTGCATAAAAAGTCCCTCTATTGATTCTTGCTTTTGTTGTAATATCCTTAACCGTAATGGATTCAAAGCCTTTTTCCTCAATCAAATCAACTAATGCGCCTTTAATACTCTCTACAGTTCGAATGACTCGGAGATCTGTAAAAGACTCTTTCATTTAACCCCTCCTAATTTTAAGCAACAGAAGTAATGGATGTGTTCGATAACCAACACTAACTACAGTTTTGATTATTGAACAGTGATTTCTTGACAACTATAATTTGAATTGTAATAAACAACAGGTTGTTCGTTATTATAACTTAAAAGGAGAGGTAGATGAAATGGTCAAACATAAATTTGCATGGTCTGCACCCATTCTAGCGTTCGTTGTTATTTTCATTTTTTCACTTACATTATTCCCTTCAGTGCAGCCAAAACCAAAAAATTTGCCGATAGCCCTTGTGAATGAGGATCAAGGAGTAGAATTGCCGAATCAACCAAGTATTAATTTAGGCAAAAATATGGTAGAAATGATCCAAACTACAGCTAAATCAGCAAAAGAAGAAGAGCCTGCTGTGAAATGGGTAGTAGTAAAGAATACCGAAGAAATGCAAAAGGGGCTTAATAACCAAGAATACTATGCTGCATTCGTTATACCTAAGGATTTCAGTGTCAAACAAGCTTCTTTACGGACGCCCAACCCCACTGCTCCAGAGGTTCAGCTATTCATTAACCAAGGAATGAATATGGCAGCTTCCACGATCGCAGGCCAAATTCTAAATGGTGTAGTGGATACTCTGAACCAGAATGTACGCACACAGCTACTGGCAGAGCTAGATGCACAAAACGCAACATTAACAGTTGAACAGGTAGCTCTTTTGGTAACGCCCATTTCAAAAACGGTCACAAATGTTCATGCGGTAGGCGAAAACAGTGCTAATGGGAATGCGCCTGTATCGCTCTTCCAGCCATTATGGATGGCGACTATGGCAGGTGCAGCCATTGTTTTTATATCAATCAACAAATTAGCAAGCCATTCTCGTAAAGGCAATTTTATGGCAAAGCTCAGTCAGATTATGATTGGGGGTATTGTTGCTCTTGTGGTGGGATTTGGTCTTACTTGGATTGTCGATGGAATGGTAGGAATTCATATTCCAGACTTTTTGGATACAGCCTTATTTTTATCCATTACGACTTTTAGTTTCTTTTTATTAATATCAGCCGTTCTTTCTTGGATCGGGATCAAAGGCATAGCTATTTTTGCTTTAATGCTGTTCTTTGGGGGTCCACTGCTTGCATTAGCTCCTGAAATGATGTCAGCCTTTTATCGAGAGTGGATTTATTCTTGGCTACCAATGCGTTTTATGGTTGAAGGTTTACGAGAACTGTTTTTCTTTGGAAAAGAACTATCTTGGAATTCCTCTGTAGCTGTTCTTGTCTGGATTGGCGTCGCTAGTATCCTCTTGATTCTTCTATCAGCTTTAAAATTAAAAACTACAAGTCATGACGATGAAAGCCACATCATTCAGCAGTGATTTCACACAAAAATCGTCCTTACTTTGAACAGTAAAGGACGATTTTTTATTATTTATTTTTAGATATAACCCCAAATCATGCATAATAATGTTCCGAAAATCGTCACGAGAGCGATGATTAATGCATAATAGATGTTGGTATAAATCGCAGGCTTATCCTTTGTTTCACTAGCATGCATAAAGACGACTAATTGGAGACCAGCCTGAATAAATGCTGTGACTAATAAAATGGTCATGGTAATAGCAAAAGGTAGATCGAAAAAATATACACATGCTGCGATTATCGTAAGGATAATCGACATGCCAAACCCCATGACCTGTTTCAGTGGGAATAAATCACTCATGTTACACCATTCCTTTCAAGTAAATGAAGCTGAAAATAAAAATCCAGACCACATCTAAAAAGTGCCAGTATAAGGAGAAGATGAACGATTTATTGGCAGTTTCTGGTGTCAGGCCACGTTGGATAAGTTGATAGACAATAAACATTCCCCAGAATACCCCAAAGGTAACGTGTGCACCATGTGTTCCTAATGTTGTTAAAAGGGCAGCAGTAAAGGCACTCGTCTGTAAGCCCGCACCAACATGAATATAGTGCATAAACTCGTAAACTTCAAAACCAATAAATACGACACCGAGTACTAGTGTCAAAATATAGAACCCTATCATCGCTTTTGTATAGCCCTTACGCATAGCATGTATACCTAAGCCAATGGTAAAGCTACTTGTTAAAAGAATAAACGTTTCAAATAAAACAGGTGTAATTTCAAAAATATCCGCTCCTGTCGGTCCATTTCCAGTACGGTCCACTAAGACAAAATAACCTGCGAATAATGTGCCAAAGAGCATAATTTCAGCACCGATAAACACCCAGAAGCCTAATATATTCAATTGATTTTGCTGAGTACTATATTCTAAAGGAAGTGATTGATCGATTTTCATAATTGACTACCTCGCAATTTCGATTCCGTTGCTTTCACTTTTTCGACAGGTACATAGTGTCCTGGATCTTTTTCCAATGAACGGTGAGCCATGCATATAAAAATACCAATGGTTGTGAGAATCGTCGGTATCCACATACCAAAAACAAAGGAGAAGCCCCATGAGAAGAAAATACAGCCTAATATGAAAGGCACACCACTATTATTCGGCATATGAATCTTTTCATATGGCTCTGGGAACAAATCATGCTGACGATATTTTGCATCCCATAACGCTTCTGTCGAAATCACGTGTGGTACCTTGGCAAAATTATAGTACGGCACTGGGCTTGGTGTAGCCCATTCTAATGTACGAGCATCCCATGGATCTGAACCAACATTTCTTGGTGAATAGCGAATACTGTAGATAACATTGTAAACAATTAAGATAAAGCCAATTGTCAGGCCCATTGCGCCGATAAACGAAAGCATATTCCACAACCCAAAACCTGTAGAGGCAGAATAAGTATACATACGACGTGCTTGTCCATCTAAGCCAGAGAAGAACATGGGCATAAAGGCTAGCAGGGTGCTCATCGCAATTATCCAAGCCGTCCATTTGCCGATTTTTTCATTCAGCATAAAGCCAAACATTTTTGGCCAATAGTAATGTAATCCAGCTAACATAGCAAAGACAACACCAGGAATAATGACCATATGGAAGTGGGCAACCAAGAACATTGTGTTATGGTATTGATAGTCAGCTGCTGACATGCCGAGCATTACACCCGTTACACCACCTATTGTAAAGGTAGGAATAAATAACATGGAGTAAAGCATTGGTGTTGTAAAAACAATTTTTCCTTTCCAAAGGGTGAATAACCAGTTAAAAATTTTCACGCCAGTTGGTACCGCAATGGCCATCGTTGTAATTGAGAAAATGCTGTTTGTTAAAGCACCTTGTCCCATCGTAAAGAAATGATGTGTCCACACTAAAAACGATAGGAAGGAAATAATCACCATGGAGCCAACCATTGACTTATAGCCATAGAGATTTCGTCCAGAAAAAGTAGAGATAATCTCACTGTAGATCCCAAAGGCCGGTAAAATCAGGATATAAACCTCAGGATGCCCCCAGACCCAGAAGAAGTTTGCCCACAGCATATCCATACCGCCATCGGACGTTGTGAAAAAATTAGTAGCAAATAGTCGGTCAAAGGTTCCCATCGTTAGGGCTACCGTTAAAACGGGAAAGGCGAAAACGATAATCACGTTTGCCACTAACGAAGACCATGTAAACATGGGCATTTTCATGAGTGTCATGCCTGGTGCTCTCATTTTGAGGATCGTCACAATCATATTAATACCAGTAATTAATGTGCCAAGACCTGAAATCTGTAAAGCAAATAAATAATAATTTGTACCTACAGATTGACTAAATTCATTATTTGCAAGAGGGAAATAATTCGTCCAGCCAGCATCAGGAGAGCCACCTATAACAAAGGAAATATTTAATAGCATAGCCCCCATGAAAAATAGCCAAAAGCTTAAAGCATTCAACCGTGGGAAAGCAACGTCTCTTGCACCGATTTGTAAGGGCACAATATAATTCATAAAGGCCATAATAAAAGGCATGGCCATAAAAATAATCATCACTGTTCCATGTGTTGTGAAGATTTCATTATAATGCTGCGCATCAAGTAATGTATTGTCAGGTACAGCCATTTGAGCACGCATCATAATCGCATCTGCTCCACCACGGAAAAGCATCAGAAGGGCTGAAATTAAATACATAATACCAATGCGCTTATGATCAACGGTTGTTAACCATTCATGCCAAAGGTAGCCCCATTTTTTAAAGTAGGTTAATCCAACTATTATCGCTATCACCGTCAGACCAATCGCAACCATCGATGCATAGATAGCTGGGCTTGGATGGGGTATAGCAAATCGTTCGAAGTACTCCATATGACTATGTCTCCTTTTAATTAATGATCATTTTGTTGAGAAGCATGATCTTTTGTGTGTGATGTGCCATGTTGATGTCCACCATTTTCACCCTCAGGTGCTGGCAAAAACGTTAAATGTGTGCCAGTATAGGTTGATTGGCCAACGTGTCCTGGTTCTAGCAACGTATTAAATTTTTCTTCCGTTAATGGTTCTGCAGTTGCTTTTACTTCCTTCACCCAATCAACAAACTCATCCTGAGTCACCGCTGTTACGTTAAACGTATTTTCAGCGAACCCTTTACCATTAAAGTTTGCATTTCTTCCCATATACTCTCCAGGTAGATCCGCAGCCAGATGCAATGTATTCACCATATCGGCCATTGCATATTTTTGACCACCTAGTTGAGGAATCCAGAAACTTGTAATCGGTCCGTAAGAATAAAGTTTAAATTCAATGGGACGCTCTGCAGGAATATACAAATAATTCACGGTTTCAATATCTTCCTCTGGATAACTAAAATGCCATTTCCAGTTCGATGTTGAAGCATAAATGATTAACGGCTCTTCCTGTTTGTATTTCTCTGGTGTGGATTCCACCTTATAGTTACTTTCAACAGAAATAAAGGATAGGTACGCTACAATTAAAACGGGGATACCTACACAAATAATTTCCACCTTTGTACTCCCTTTAATGTGGGGAGGCTTATAGTCAGGGCTTTGCTTAGATGCACGAAACTTCACTAACATATAAGCTAACAACACATAAACAATGAGTACGATAAAGGACATAATCCCTATCGATAGCATAATATCTTTGGCTTGCACTTGAGCTTGAGGTCCTTTTGGATCTAATACTAACAATGGGTCACAACCAGTTAGCATAGTGACAATAGTGGAAAGACCAATTAATCTGAGCCAACTTTTTTTCATAAACAAACCCCTTTAACTGATTCATTGAAGTGCTATAGGCTACTATGGGTTTGTATGGAATTCGATTCACAATTGATTTTTATAATAGGGGCACTTCATTTGAAAGACAAGGCGTTTTGCCAGATTACACAGAATGTTCTCAAACGAGAAAAATAATTTCAGTATAATTTTGTAGAGGGAAATACGCATCAAGTAAGGGATTTTATCAACTGTAATGGATTGAAATCGAAAGTGGATGGTGAAAGTAATAAGGAAATGGATGGTTAGTTTCAAATATTGTTATAGTATGATTGCCTTTTTAGCTTATTTACGAGAGCTAAGAAAGGATACGGCATAACTGAGGTGAGTAAATATGGATTGGAAACCTGATCGAACAGCAAAAAAGGCGATCTATAAACAGCTCGCAGAATATATTGAAAAGGGGATTGCAGACGGAACATTTCCGCCCGATAAACCTTTACCATCTGAGCGTTATTTAGCAAACGCTTTGAATGTAAACAGAAGTACGGTAGTTAGTGCATACGACGAATTGGAAGCAATGGGGCTGATTGAACGGAATCGTGGGAGTGGCACAACCATTAGCAAGGACATTTGGGGTATCACAAGGAAACGAATTCCTAGCTGGAATCGCTATATTGAGGCTGGGTCCTTTTTACCGAACCTTCCTGTTACGCAAAAAATTAGAAAAGAGGCTATTGAACATAAATTAATTAATCTCGCTACGGGGGAATTGTCAGAGGATCTTTTTCCAAAAAGCGCCTTGAGAGAAATCACGGCAACTCGTTCATTTATCGGTAGCCTTGGGTATGATCATCCTTTAGGGAGTGAAATATTACGGACAACCCTTACACGGCATATCAAAAACAGTAGAGGGATTGAGACAAAACCTTCTTCCATACTGATTACATCAGGAGCCCAGCAAGCCTTACATTTGATTGTCCAATGCCTGTTAAAGCCTGGAGATGCAGTCGCGATAGAAGACCCCTCCTACAATTTTAATCTACCTATATTTAAAACAGCAGGCTTACAAATCCATTATCTTCCTGTCAGTAAGGATGGCATTAACCCAGATGATTTGCAAGTATTATATAAAAAACATCGAATTAAAATGATTTTTCTCAATCCAGATTTTCATAATCCAACGGGGTCTTCCTTAGATTTGAAGAAAAGAGAAGCTGTTTTAGATATATCCTCTAAGCTAGGCATTCCCGTAGTAGAGGATGATCCCTATAGCCTAACAGCCTTTTCAGGGGATAAAATGCCTACGCTTAAATCCCTCGATAAGAATGGGAACGTATTATATATTAGCTCTTTGTCCAAAATTGTAGCCTCAGGCCTACGAATCGGGTGGATTGTTGGTCCTACATCTGTTATTGAACGACTATCTGATGCCAAGCAACAAATTGACTTTGGTCATTCTAGTTTCACGCAATGGATCGCCAATGATTTTTTAGAGTCACCTAATTTCAATTTGCATATGAAGCATTTAGTGAAGGAATTAGAAACACGACGAGATACCATTGTACAAAGCCTCGATATGTATTTAAAAGACCAAGTAGTTTATTCCATTCCTCAAGGTGGGATTCATTTATGGTGTCACGTTTTGAAGGAATATAACGAAACGCAATTACTTGAGGAATCCATAAAACGAGGCGTTATTTATGTTCCTGGATCTACGATGGGCTCCAAAAAGGGGTTTGTCCGCTTTACTTACGCAAGGGAAGATGTCCATTCAATCAATGAAGGGATTAAAAGGTTTGCTCAAGCTCTTAATAGCTTCTAGAAATTTTGTAAATTATAGACAAGTGGATGACTGAAAAAGCGCTCAAGTGGATGGTTTAAAATCGAGGGAAAGAATTTAAGATAGAGTCATGGATAACAACTATCCATCAAGGCTAACTACTATCATGGAAGTGTGGATGGATTCACAATTATTCACACAAGTAATGAAATCTATTAATGATCTAGAAGGTGATAGGACAAACCTGTTGGTAGCAAGAGAAAGGCACAGGTGAAGAGGTAGTTCACTCGATTTGCTATGAAAAGGTTGATTAAAATAAGAACTAACTTCTAATAAAGAGGTTATAAAAATTCACAACAAGTATCGTTGATTTTCTCAGTTTTACCTGTCCAAACAGTCTCAATCGTTAGCTTTTGGCTGCTGATGAGAAAACATCAAGGCAGTCACACCTTATTATATTTTAATTCCCACAAAGGTATAGGAGGGAAATAGGCACCTCTTCTATACGGACACTTAAATCTTAGTTAAAAACACCATCCAGCCACTTAGTCTCGATATTCAATCGTTGCTAGGTGGCTGGATTTGTATACATAAATATTCATCTCAATAAGATAATACAGTTTAAGAGTTGAGAAATGTGCTAATAAGTTTTAATATTCAGATTATAATAGTTTATTTTTTGGCTCTGTAGGAGGGTTAAGGATGGTATTACAGGTAGGCGAAAAAATTACGTTTGAACGCACGTTTACAAGGGAAGATGTTGAATTATTTACGAAGGTATCTAAGGATGAAGGGGTTCATCATATTACACCAGATGAACAAGGTCGTTTTGTTGTGCAGGGTCTTTTAACAGCCACACTCCCGACGAAAGTTGGTGGTGACTATAACGTATTAGCTCGCACCATGAATTTCGAATTTTTACGGCCGGTTTATAGTGACGACACCATTCGTTGTGATGTCATCATCGAACAATTTGAACCAGATGAAAAAAATCGAACAGCTATCAGCACCACCTTTACCTGCATCAATCAACTCGGCAAAGAGGTGTTAAAAGGGAACTTCTCAGGGATTATTTTATAAACTTTTAGTGGGGGTTAGCGTATGAAAACTGCAGAAATTCTGTTTTTCGAACGACCATTTCCAAGTGCCAATAGCATCGTGATTCAAGACCAACAAACCTTTTTAATTGATACAGGCTTTGGTAGTGATGTGATACGAACGGAGAAACTGTTATCTGATGCTGGTATTTTACCAAAGCAGTTAAATGGCATCATTAATACACATTATCATAGCGACCATGTTGGGGGAAATCATTATTTTCAACAGCACTATGACCTACCGATTGCTGCCCATCTTTGGGAAGGGGAAATGGTGAATCGCTGTGATTTAGAGTCTTGTGGTGCTCAATATTTAGATCAGCCTGTCGAACAATATGTCGTTCAACAGCTCCTTGTAGATGAACAAGAAATGACAACGGGGAATAGTGCTCTTCAGGTTTTACATACACCTGGGCATACATTAGGACATATTGCTTTATACGAACCAAAACAGCAGATTTTAATTTGTGGTGATTTATTTCAATACAATGATGTAGGATGGTTAAATAGTTTCCGCGAAGGTACAAATAGCGTAAGGCGTTCTTATGAAAGTTTAGAACGGCTCGCACAACTATCCATAAAAATTGCCTATCCTGGTCATGGACGAGCTATCGAAGACCCATTAAAAATGATGGACAAAGCGAGAGAACGACTTGAAAAGTGGATGGAGGCTCCTGAAAAAATGGCCTGGCATGCATGTAAGCGCATCTTTTCTTTTACACTGATGTTGAAAAATGGGTTAACAAGCAAGGAGATCACGCCTTATCTACTAAGCTGTGGCTGGTTTCACGATTTTGCTGTTCATTCCTTCCGCTTAAATCCTATAGAATTTGTCCAGCCTTTATTGGATGAAATGATCCGCTCTAAAGCAGCCATCTGGCATCACGATAAATTAATGGCGACCGCACCATATGAAGCACCAGATCCAAAATGGATAGATGAGGATTGGAAACCAAGTATTTGGACAAAATAACTGTGCAATTTTGTACTATAATGTTTTAAATAATAGATGTAATAATTCAAAGAGATAAACTTGAAAGGGAGTTTGCTTCTTGAATATTACATCTTTTTTAATGTACTGTTTTATTATTACGGTTACACCAGGACCAACTAATATTGTCATTCTAGCAACAACACAGAATTATGGTATGAAAAAAGGTTTACATTTTTCCTATGGTTCTACGATTGCATTTTTCATGCTACTCGTATTATCAGCTTTTCTCAATACATTGTTTTCAACATGGATTCCAAATGTTTTGTTCATCATGCAAGTTGTTGGTACAGCCTATATGCTCTATCTTGCTTACCAAATATATACTATGGATACGACTGATGCGAGTGAAAATAAAGCAGGCAATTTCTCCACAGGGTTTTTGATGCAGTTTTTAAACCCGAAAGTCGTATTATTTACAATGACAGTTATCCCAAGCTTCGTTTTACCTTATTATGATTCGACTGTCGCGTTATCCTTAAGTGTACTAGGGATTACCTTTATTGGTTTCATTGCTTTCTTATTATGGGTATTATTTGGCGCAATCTTTAAACAATTTTTACAAAACCATAAAAAAGTAGTCAATGCTTTTATGGCCATCTGCTTGGTTTATGCAGCCATCATGATTTGGATTTAAAAGAGGTGAAAACAATGCAAAGTTTTACATATAAAAAAATGGAGGGCATTACCGCATTAAAGGCTAGTTTTACGGATTTTAAATACAAAAAGCATGCCCATCAAGAATATGCATTTGGTGTCACGCTAAAAGGTATTCAGCACTATTATCTAGATGGAAATCTACAGCTCTCACATCAAAACGGTGTGATGTTTTTTAATCCAGAACAATTTCATGATGGGATGGCCTATAATCATGAGGGACTGGAATATGTCATGCTTTATATTGATCCAAATTTCTTTTTAGAAGCAATTCAAAAGAAAGATTTTATCCGTTTTGAGAAGCCCATTATCTATAATCATCATCTCAAGCAACATCTACTAAATCTGTCGGACGCCATTTTAACAGAAAAAAATTCCCTATTATGCAACGAATTATTTTTACAGTTATCTGACAGCTTAGTAGAACAAGATTTTAGTGCTTCATTAAAAAAGGATAGTTTTGTAATGAACAAAGCTAAAGAAATTATCCATTCCTATGCTGATAACATATTGAAGCTTGAAGATATATGCGAGGAGCTACAATTGACGACATTCCAATTCATTCGCTTTTTTAAAAAGCACACAGGGATCACACCTTACCAATACTTTTTAAATTGCAAAGTAGAACGTGCAAAATCGATTATCGAGCATACAGCCGATATTTATGCGGCAGTCGCACAATGTGGCTATGTGGATCTCACTCATCTCAATAAGCAATTTAAGCGAACTTTTGGCATCACAGCTTTTGAGTACCAATCCTTTGTTCATAATAAATAGGCTACAATGAAATTGACAAAAGATAGAATTATATGGTAAATTCAAGCTACTTATTAGGAACGGAGGGTGAAGAATTTGAGCCATTGTTTATTTATTAGAAAAGCAAACCTCATAATAAATAAACAAGAAGCTAATTTTCACCTATTATATAGTAAATCCACCACTCTATGATGTTCTATAACTAGAGTGTATAGTTTTATTGCGCAAAGATGCTTCTGTTTATAAACAGAGGCATCTTTTTTGTTTTGATCAAATTAAAGGGTGATGCATATGAACAACTAACAATGAAAGAGTAATCAAGAACAACGAAAGGGGCATCTATCATGATAGAAATTCAAAACCTCACCATCAAGACAATGAAAGAAAGTCGGACGTTAATCGATCATCTGCAGCTTAGTATTCAAAAAGAAGACAAGATGGTCATCATAGGGGAAGAGGGGAACGGCAAAAGCACCTTACTAAAGTGTATTTACAATGAACAATTAATTGCTGATTATTGTACTTATGAAGGGAAAATAATTAAAAATGATTGTTCACTGGGCTATCTTTCACAGGAGCTATCGGAACATGAAAAAAAGTTGACCATTACTGAATTATTTTCAGAAAACAATTGGCCTAAAGAAATGTTGAAGGCAATGGATGAATTTCGGATTGAATCCTTTGTTTCAGACAAAAAGATAGCTGATTTTTCAGGAGGGGAACGATTTAAATATCGCTTTTTAAAATTACTCGCCATGAATCCAGATGTTCTTTTATTAGACGAACCAACAAATGATTTGGATATTGGGACAATCGAATGGCTGGAAAAATTTATTCAAAAAACGACGAGACCTGTCATTTTTGTATCCCATGATGAAACCTTTATCAAGCATACAGCTAACGCGATCCTTCATATTGAACTAACCCATCGCAAGCAGCTACCTAAATATACGTTGACGAGAGAGCCATATGAAACCTATCTTTCCCATCGAGAAAACAATTTGCATAAGCAGGAGCAAATAGCGAGAAAGCAAGCAGCAGATTATAAAAAGCAAATGAAGAAATGGCATGATGTTTGGCACAAGGCAGAGCATCAGCATCGAAATGTCGCACGGTCAGACCCTAGACTACAAAAGAAAGTCAAGTCATTAAAAAATCAAAAGAAACGACTAGATAAAGAAACAGAAAATTTCCTAGAGATACCCAATGTAGAAGAGGCAAGCGAATTTCATTTTGACCCCTCGATCCATGTGCATCGCCATAAAAAAATTCTAGAGCTGACATTAGATAAACTGCAAATTGCCAATAAACAATTGGCCCAAAATATAAAGTTATCCATCAATGGCGCTGAAAAAGTGGCGATTATTGGGGAAAATGGGGTAGGAAAATCAACTTTATTAAAACGTATAGTGGCTTCATTAAAGGAGCAATCCTCGTTAAAAATTGGATATATGCCACAAAATTATGAGGAAGTATTGGACGCAAATCAATCACCGATTCAATTTCTAGTGACGAATGGTGATAAAGAGGCCATGACAAAGGCTTTTACCCTTTTAGGTAGCATGAAATTTACACCTGATGAAATGCAGCAAACGATTGGGCAATTGAGTGGGGGACAAAAAGCAAAGCTACTTATAGTCAAAATGATGTTAGAGCGTTGCGAGATTTTAATTTTGGATGAACCAACCAGAAATTTTAGTCCTTTGACGACGCCTGTCCTTTGCCATGCTTTAGCACAATTTGGTGGGGCCATCATTAGTATTTCGCATGATCGCCGCTACTTACAAGAAGTCGCCACGACCATTTACGAATTAACAGGGGAAGGATTAATTAAAAAATAATGACAACAAAAAAGTCGCATTCCTGTAGTTCAGGAATCGACTTTTTGTGAAAAGAATTTATGTAAAACGCATTGAAATATGAGTAATCTTATGATAAATTTATATAGATAGACATTGTATAATTAATATATCGCGCATTATCCCTATCTTAATTATACAATACAATCTATTCTTTCGTCAACACTTTTAATTTTAGTTTTTTTGAGGGGTGGTTGCGATGAAATCAGCAGGGGCAAAACAGCAGATTGGGGGAAAAATAAACGAAGCAGCTCAATTCTTTGAGACAATCAAAGGCTTCCTAAACATGTGAATGAAATTGAAAAAGATAAAGAAAGTAGGACGGATACTATATGTCAGAGAAAACCATTTCAGTTGAGACAAAAGCGCCATACGGCATGATTGCCATATTATTTATCGGGGCCTTTGTTGCTATTTTAAATGAGACTTTACTCAACATTGCGCTACCAGCCATTATGGACGAATTCAATGTGAATGCTACTGCGGTACAATGGCTTTCAACAGGCTATATGTTGATTAACGGTATTTTAATTCCCGCCAGCGCGTTCTTCATTCAACGTTTTACGGATAAAAAGTTATTTATTACAGCGATGGCTCTGTTTACTTTAGGTACATTTCTAGCTAGTATTGCGCCTACATTTGGTGTGTTATTAGCAGCACGTATGATTCAAGCTGCAGGCTCAGCGATCATGATGCCTTTATTAATGAATGTTATGCTGACTGCATTTCCAGTTGAAAAACGAGGAGCCGCAATGGGGATGTTTGGTCTTGTCATGATTACGGCTCCAGCAATCGGCCCGACGCTTTCTGGTTGGTTAATCGAGCATTACAGCTGGAGAATGCTATTTGATCTTGTGCTACCAATTGCTATTTTAACTTTAATTTTTGCGGCCTTTAAATTAAAGGATGTGACACCACAACGTGCCATTAAGCTCGATGTGATTTCTCTTATTCTTTCAAGCATTGGATTTGGCGGCTTGCTTTATGGCTTTAGTTCCGCTGGTGAAAAAGGATGGGATCATATCCTTGTATATGGAACAATTATTATTGGAACACTTGCTTTAATTACCTTTACCCTTCGTCAGCTACGAATGGATGAGCCAATGCTTGAGTTTCGTATTTTCAAATATCCAATGTTTGCTTTATCCTCAGCCATCTCCATCGTCATTTCGGTGGCGATGTTCTCGGCTATGATTTTAATGCCTATTTACGTACAAACCATTCGTGGTATTTCACCAATGGATTCAGGTCTACTCATGCTACCTGGTGCCATTGTGATGGGTATTATGTCGCCGATTACAGGGAAGCTCTTTGATAAATACGGGGCGAGAAGCTTGGCTGTATTTGGCTTAATCATCACCATTGTAACGTCGTATTACTTCAGCAAAATTAGTATGGATACAGCTTATTCTACATTAGTGCTTCTGTATACATTACGTATGTTTGGGATGTCGATGGTAATGATGCCCGTGATGACAAATGGTTTGAATCAGCTACCAGCGCACAATAACCCACACGGCACAGCCATGAACAACACATTACAGCAGGTTTCAGGTGCGATTGGTTCAGCAGTATTGATCACGATCATGAACAATAAAACAACGGCCAAGGCAGAGGAATTGGCTGCAAGTGCAATGAACAATATGAGTGCCAATGCAGCACAGGCAACGACACAGTCTGCCAGCGAATTAAAACAGCAAATCTTAAACGAAGCCATGCTACATGGTATTAATTATACGTTCTTCCTATCTACATTGATTGCGGCGATCGCACTCATACTAGCTTTCTTTATTAAGCGAGTTAAACCTAATTATGAAAATCATACAGGCGGGGAAGTTGCTGGAAAACAGGTAGAGGAATAAATGCAAAACGGGTGTTGCTCAACTGAAGCAACGCCCGTTTTTTATTAAGGGATGTTATATAGAGGTGGGGGAGTCTAGAAAGTATAAAAAAGGCATTTCATCCAAAGATGAAACACCTTTTCTAGTAGTTATTGAGCTAATCGTTGGATAAAAGCATCTAATTGGGCCAATGTGACATTGTCGTTCACACCGAATGTGCCGTCACCTTTACCTACCGTTACTTTATTCGAAGCGAGGATCGCTACATAATTATTTGCCCAATGTGAGCCTGGAACATCCATGAATTGTTCAGTTGTTCCTTGCTGTGTTAAATGAAATGCTTCCACTAAAACTTTAGATAGTTGCCCACGTGTCATCGGAGAACCAGGATTGAATTTCCCATTATCATCACCCGTAAAAACACCCATTTTTTTAAGTGCCTCTGCAGCACCTGCATATTTAGATGATGGCTTAATATCTGGGAAACTCGAATTTGTATTACTCGTATCTAAATGTAATTTATTGGCTAATCGAAGAGCTACCTCTCCACGCGATGCATAAATACTAAAGTCAATTTCCGCATCTTTTACTTCTCCATAATCAGAGAAGTTCGTAATACGTTTTGCCCCTACATAACGTGAACCCCAATAATATGGGTCATTCACTGTATCTACCTTAACCCCAGAACTTGTAGTAGCTGAGATAAAATTATTGTCACCTATGTATATGCCAACGTGTGAAACACCACTTCCAGAAGTATTAAAAAATACGAGATCACCCGTTTTTAAATTGTCTTTTGAGATTGACGTACCTTGCTGGTATTGAGCTTTAGATGTGCGCTCTAATGACATGCCTAGCTTAGAAAAGACTAATTGTGTATAGGCTGAGCAATCCACACCTGTCTTAATATCTGTTCCTCCATATTTATAAGGAGCACCAATATATGCTTTTGCTGTAGTAGTTATATCTGCTATTGTTGCCGCTTTCGCATCATGAATACCCATACCTGTAAAGAACATAAACGATGCGAAAATGGGTAGTAACCATTTTTTCTTCAATTCTATCTTACTCCTTTCAAAAAGCTATCGCCTTTGAACTAAAGTAAGAATAGCATGAAATAGGGTAGAGTTATTTTTCAATAATATTACCGATTACCCCTAAACACCAAATTTGAAACCTTAATTTTAATTGTGTAAAACTTTTGCAATAATAATGGGCAATTTTACTAAAAATATATGAAATTAATGGATTTATAGGGACATAAGTGCTTTTTTTATATTTTATCCAATTCTGTGAACCGTAAAATTTGTGGAATGATATTTACTAATAGTTATAATGTGAAAGCATCTACCTTAATAGAAACCTTTTTTCAAAATGGGAAAATAAAGTTGGCAAGATGTTAGTTAAAATTGTATCACAGAGGTGTATTATGCAATTATTTGGATTGTTTTATGACACGATTAATTCCTGTAATCGTCGACCGCTTTGTATTTTTAGAGATTAGTTATGCCAAAGCTTTTGAAGCGATGGTCCATTTTCAATCAATACGGAGTAGAACTTGAGGAAGATTAGGCATCACAAAACCAGAACTCATTCTTGAGCGAGTATCTGGTTTTCTATTTTAGGACTTATTCAATATATTATCTAGTATTCTTCCAGTAATGGGCATAAAGAAATGCAGGATAAAGCCACCTAAACAAACCGTTAATAATGTACCGATACCGATGGACCCTTTAAAAATGATTGCCATGATTAAAAACAGGACATAAATAATGGTTCTAGAGAAGAAAATCGTTTTTCTAGTTAATTCTTTGATAATCAAGGTTAGTCGATCTACAGGAATTGGCGCAAAATTTGTATGTAAATAGGTTGCCGTTCCTAAACCAACTACAACCAATCCTATGACAAAACAAACGGCTTGGCTATACCAAATATCAGGGGTTACAACATCGTGGAATAAAAATAACCACATATCGATCCCTATACCCGTGATAAATGCGGTGATCAATCCTAAAATTTCTGGCCTTTGTCTAGCTAACAGGGAATTACTACATATTAATAGGAGCGCTAAAATGATTTCCCAACTTCCTACAGTTAGCCCCACATTTTTAGATAATCCTACGAGAAGTGCATCAAAAGGTGATGTGCCGAGGTTAGATTGAATCGTGAGCGAAATGCCTAGCGTTAAAATTAAAATGCCCACTACATAAAAGACATATTTCAAATAAAAGACCTCCTCCTATTAATTTTATTGCAAATACAATAAAATTACGTTAAATTGACTATATACTCTTTTTATTGCATTTACAATATAAAATTTATAAAGAGTTTACGACAAAGGAGTGAAATCAATGACTATTAAATTAGAGAAATGTGAACAAGCAGATTTAAAAAAGCTACAAGCAATAAGTATTGAAACATTCCATGATACATTTAAAGATCAGAACTCTCCTGAAAATATGAAGGCTTATTTAGAGCGTGCCTTTCATGATCGGCAGCTAGAGAAGGAATTGGCCAATATGGATTCAGCGTTTTATTTTATCTATTATGAGGAAGAAATAGCTGGCTATTTAAAAGTAAATGTTCATGAGGCGCAATCCGAACTAATGGGGGATGAGTCACTTGAGGTGGAGAGAATTTATGTTCGACATCAATATCAAGGAAAAGGGCTAGGCAAATACCTTATGAATAAAGCAATAGAGGAGGCTGTGGCTCAAAACAAAAAAAGCATTTGGCTGGGGGTTTGGGAGAAAAATGACAGTGCCATCGGTTTTTATCAGAAAATAGGCTTTGTCCAAACAGGAGCCCACTCATTTTATATGGGTGACGAGGAACAAATCGATCTTATTATGACCAAAACACTTGCCTAAAATTTTTATGGCAGAAACGTTGATTCACAACATTTCTGCCTTCTCTTTTAATTGCTTCTATTTTTCTTCATGGCCGCAGCCACCGCATCAGCATGTGGATCTTCCTCTTTATAGAGCTCATTTATAATATTGGCGTAATCACTCGCATTACGATTTTGACTTAATTTATAGGCAGCTTGCACTTCTTCTACCTTTATTTTAAACCCTTTTATTCCTTTCATTTCTTGCTGCAGAAGCTCAGGAGTTAGTTTATCCCACAAGACAGGATTTTCACGGAATGACTCATATTTTTCAAGTAAGCTAGACAAATCTTGTTCTAAGTCTTTTCCTTCCATGATACTTGCTTTTCCATAAACATGGACAGCTTGATAATTCCAGGTTGGCACATTTTCATGCTCATACCAAGAGGAAGAGATATAGGCATGTGGACCATTAAATATCACCAGAATGTCATGCACCTCCTCAAAGGTCTTCCATAATGGGTTGCCATAGGCTAAGTGACCTGTCAGATAATAGTCATCCTCGATTTTTTTCAGGAGTACGGGAATATGAGCTGCTATTGGCTTACCTTTTCTAATTGAAACAATTGTTGCAAAGGCATTATGCTGAATAAATTCTTTGATTTCTTCTAAATCCGTTACTTTGTAATACTTAGGAACATACATGGAAATCTCTCCTTATACATAAAATCATCGCGAGTTTTTCGAATAAACAAATAATTGCATATGGACGTCTTTACATTTTCTACTCAACAATGTAGATTTTATTATAATCAATTACTGGCACCTCTTAAAAGTGCCAAGAACGCTATTTCTAAAGGAGCCAAGAAACCATGCTCGAAATGACACCAAACCTGAATAGTGAAGAACCGCTTTATCTTCAATTATATAACTATATAAAAGCTGAAATCCAAAATGGCAATATCTCCGCTCAAAGCAAATTGCCGTCTCAGCGTAATCTAGCTCAACATTTACAGATTAGTCGCAACACGGTAGATGCAGCTTACCAACAGCTCCTTGCAGAGGGCTATGTGGTTAGTAAAGAACGAGAAGGACTATTTGTGGTCGATCTTGAAAAAGGTTATTTCCAAGCAACCCCCCATCATTTTGAACCTCAATTAACAACTCAGCACAAACAAGAACGACTAGCTATTAAGTACGATTTTAATTATGGGGATATTAATTTAAAAGATTTTCCCTTTAAAATATGGCGTAAATTAACGATGCAAAGCCTTGATGAAGAACAGGCTCAACTGCTTTTATACGGAGATCCACAGGGCGAGCTTGAATTAAGGAATTATATGGCAAGCTATCTTTATGAAGCTAGAGGGGTGCAATGCAGTGCAGACCAAATTGTTATTGGTGCAGGCCTGCAGTTTCTTATGGGCATCGTATGTAACTTAATTGGGCGAAATGAGCTTTTTGCTATGGAAGATCCAGGTTATTATCGCGTTCGCCATCTGTTTAAAGATAATGCTATAAAGGTGAAACCAATCTCTCTTGACAATCACGGGATCCATATCGACCAATTAAGGAAAAACAAAATAAAGGCTGTTTATGTTACGCCCTCCCATCAATTTCCCCTTGGAACGGTTATGCCTATCTCAAGAAGATTAGCATTACTAGAGTGGGCAAAGGAAGAAAATGCTTATATCATCGAGGATGATTATGATGGGGAATTTCGATATGCTGGAAAACCGATACCTGCTCTACAAGGATTAGATTCAAATGATCGGGTCATCTATATGGGCACCTTTTCAAAATCTTTGATTCCCTCTATCAAACTAAGCTACATGATATTACCAAGAAAATTAATCAATATATTTCATCGCAACAATTACTATGTTCAAACTGTATCGAGACTCCATCAGCATACGTTACAACTATTTATGGAGAGTGGGCATTGGGAGAGACACTTAAATAAAACACGCAATAGCTATAAGCGAAGATATGAGGCTTTACTTAAGGCCATTCATCAAACTTTTGGGGAAAATGTGAAAATATATGGGGCTAGCAGTGGCTTACATATTTTACTTGAACCAAATAATAAGATGTCTGAAGAGGAATTGATTGATACAGCAAAAATGGCTGGCGTTCGGGTCTACCCAACATCCATTTTTTATGCAAACTCCTCGATCTTACAGCCCGCAAAGGTATTACTTGGATTTGCTAACCTAGCGGAAGATGAGATTGACACGGGCATTAAGCTATTAAACAATGCTTGGTTTGATAGTTGTCATATGTTGTGAATCTTTCAAAGTTCTATTTCCACATTTCTTGTATATACATAGTAGAGATAGGTGGGAGGGGGATTTTCATGCAATTTTATTATGGCAATCAAATGCCGTTACGTGTATTAGATGAAGCTGAATTTTGGAAGCATCAAGAAGAGGAGCATACAGTAGTAATAAGAGAGCTTGTAAAAGATTTGGAGCAGCCATATGTGGATGCGTTAAAGGAATGGGAAAAAGCTTTCGCTCAAACACATCAGCAAGTTGTAAGATATATAGAAACAGTCAATCGTTCACAGGGACAAGTTTCCCCAGCCTTGTTTCAGGATATTTTACAGCTAACTACCTTCTGTCTACAACAGAGTGATCAATTTATCCAGTTTTGTCGAACTCTAATGGAAGAAAGTCAACCGATAAGCGCCAATCCGACAGCTAAAGTTGTATTAAATCATATCATTGTTGAATCCGAATATTTTATCGGAATTGCTCAAACCGTTTTATACCAACAGAAATACTAGGTCTTAGCGTAGGAAAAATGGAGTTTGGAGAAAGGACACTTGCCACACTCCATTTTTAGTTCGCTAGTTCCATCATAATATTAACTATTGGGAATTTTCTCTTTATACTTAAAGGAAAGGAGACTTAAAGAATAATTCTTCAGTGTATCTGTGTTAACAAAGTCATTTAGAATACTTTCAATTGAACTACAATGTTGATTGATTAAATTAATTTCTTCTATATAAATTGAATCAATCAAAACTTCTCTTAATGTTTTAAATACTACTTTTTGCTCATTAAATAAATAAACCAATTCAAATCTAGCGTTCACTATTAAGGTGGTAATCTCAGGGAAAACAATTCGATCCTTTAATACTTCAAGAATGGAATCCACGGATTTTACTCCTTCAATAGCCTGTATAGATGAAAAAACACCATTTAATAGCTCTTCAAAATCAACCTTCATTCATTTAAATCCTCCATCAATCTTAAATCCTTTCTGATAATAACATTTTTTTAGAAAAATTTTAATGATTAATATTTTCCTTCAATAATGTGGAAGGACTGTTTAGTACTAATAAAAATTTCTAGATACCTCTTGAAATTAATTTTTCAAAATAATAACAAACTAAAACTCCTATAAGGCGTTATGATTCTTTGTTCAGATTTTGTTCAAACTTAATATGCTACTATCTCAAAGGGTGAACAATATGATGTAAAGATTCATCTGAATGGGAGCTTGGTAAGGAAAAAAATATGATTATTGTAATTATAGCCATGCTATTAGTGATAGTTTTTTCATTCAATAACCAACCACAAATCATACATAAAAGAGGTTTTAAAAGTTACCGGAAAATTCGTGCTATGCTCCCCATTAGGTAGACAGATTAAGAAATAAAATCTGTTTATCTAATGGGCGTTTTTATGTGGCAAAGCAAGTATCCAATCGAACTAAAACTACAAATCCTTCAATTGTTTGAAGAAGGTCACTATTCTATCCTCGAATTGTGTGAACGGTTTTCATTCAATCTTCAAACTTTTTATAGCTGAAATATGAGGCTGGTGGATGTGGAGGATAAAAGAAGCTACTTCATGAAAATCCTTTTCCAAAAGGTGAAATTAGTAGTTGTTGAAGACTATATTCAGGGAAATCATTCAAAGATGAGTGTTGATGAATATGAAATTAGAAGTACTTCCGTTTGAAAAAAGTAGGTAAAAAAGTATACTATTCATAGTGGATGAAAAGATTCAGGTAAAAGGATGCGTTCAACTATGACGGATGGGAATGAAGAAAGTACAAGAATCGGCTTTATGAATCAATTAAAGAAATTTAAATTAATAATAAATGCTAGTTTACGAATATACAGCGAAGAAGGAAAGGGAACAACAATTGTCGTTTTATTACCAGAGGGTGGTGGCACATGAATATAATGATCGTTGATGATGAAAAATTAGCCATTGATATTTTAACGATCATGGTTAAACAACTTACTCAATTTCAGATTAACATTAAGGGGACATTTACAAATTCAACTGAAGCCCTCCATTTTCTTGAAAAAGAAAAGATTGATGTAGTGTTTTTAGATATTGAAATGATTGACACACACGGTATGCAACTTGCGAAGCAACTACTACACAAGCAACCATCCTTACAAATCATTTTTGTGACGGCTCATACCCAATTTGCAGTGGAGGCCTTTGAAGTAGAGGCAACAGATTATTTATTAAAGCCTGTACATGAAAAACGACTTATTATAGCGTTAACAAAAGCACAGAAAAAAATGGTCGTTACGGCGGCACCAAGGAAAGAGCAGGAAAACTCATTATATGCGCATACTTTAGGCAGTTTTTATTTATTGGATGTTCAACATAATGTGATGAAATGGCGTACAAGAAAAGTACGTGAACTTTTTTTATATTTATTATTTCACCAAAAAAGGCCCATGTTAAATGCCGTCCTTTTAGAGGAATTGTGGCCAGATTTGAACTTTGAAAAGGCAGCAAGTAACTTACATACAACTATTTATCATTTAAGAAAGATATTAAAGGACAATGGCTTACAGGATCCCATCCTATTAGTCAATAATCATTATAAATTAAATGCAGTCATTAAAACGGATTATGACGAGCTCAATCAATTATTAGAGCAGGATCAACATGATGAGAAATCCATTCAGCAGTTATTGAATTGCTATGAAGGGGATTTTTTAGTGGATGAAGAGTATTTATGGGTTAATCAAATCAGGCTTCGCTTAAAGCAAGCTGTCTTACATGTGCTTGAACAGTATACTGCTCGTACAAACGCTGACCATGCTCTATTAAAATATAATTGCTTACAAAAGCTATTAGAGCTTGATGAATACAATGAACATTATATGTTTCAATTGTTGGAATTCTTAATTCAGCAAAATAGGAAACAGGAATGTTTAAAATTCTATAAAACTATAGAGGCTAAATTAGCTGAAATTGATCTCTCTGTGCCAGAAAAGATTAATAGAACATATAACGATTACTTACTCAATCTATAATGGATGAAAGATCCGTTATACAAACAATTTGAAATAAAAGAGGCAAGCGAAAAGGATTGGGAAAAATTAAATTCCCAATCCTTTACATATACCAAGGCAACAAATCCTCCATCTTCTTACCTGGCTTACTTGCTTTATCTGTTACGATCCATGTGCCATCTTTCTTTTGCAGTTCATATTTTACATTTGTTCCATCCGCCCTTTTAAAAAGCATATAGCCTGTATTACCTTTGATAAAGGTGACAGGGTCTATGACATTTTTGTAGGGTATCTTTCGCTCAGGAAATAAAATATTGGTGGCTATTTCCTCTGCAATTGCAGCAAGGGGTTTCATGTCATTATTGATTTCAGCTTGGTATTGCAATTGATCGTATCTATAGGAAATATACGATGACAAGTCCAGATCAAAGCTTTGCTGTATATCTGAAAGTGTTGCGCGATAGAATGCATCTATTGCTTTTTCTACATCATCCGCCTCATGTTTATAGCGAAGTGTGCTGACACCAGTTGGACTGACTTCAAACGTAATGATTTCCTTACTATTGGGTGGGGAATGTGCATGTTCAAAGGTGGTGACTTCAACGTTAACTTTAAAGCCAAATTGACTTTCTCTGACAATTTTTAAAATTTTCACATCATATAAGCCATACTGCTTAGGATAGCCGTAGTAATGATCAATTTCCTTTTCTATATAAGGATTAAGGATTGTGATCAATGTGTCAGCAATCAGTTTCTCATCAGTTTGTTCACTTTGTGCATACATCTTACTGGGCAGCATCAAAATAGTTACGATAGCCATTAAAACATAAGTGATTTTTTTCATGGAATAGGAGCCTTTCTGTAGGATGATACTTTATAGGATGCGCCAATCACAGTAAATTATCGAGCATTTTTAAGAAAGGGAGGGGATACGTTGCGGAAAATTATGATGCCCTTTATATGTATGCTTTTGTTATTTCCAACAGCTTCTTTGGCGTCAGAACCTGAAGGCTTAGTATGTCCAAATCCAGATGTATTGATGAAAACCACGGAGAAAGACAAAGATGAGCTTATTCAATCATTGGCTGACATCATTCCAAGAGTATATGGCTCAAGCCCTGAGTATCAGGAGTGGCAAATTGAGGTGATAAAGCCTATGCCATTATTAACTGGCATGGAGGAGAATTACTATAAAATGGCGATGAACTTCTGTGGAGAAAATGTGGCGAATCACTCCTGGTTTGTTCGACTAAGGTTTCCAAGATTACTCCCAGCGCAAAGTGCATCTCTTGGGGAGCTATATATTGTGAAAGAAACAAATAATAAATGGGTCCCTTGGTTCCAATATCATTAAAAAAGAAGAATCCATAAATTGGATTCTTCTCTTCACTACATAGCTATCGTTTTCGTTGCCACGGCTTGTTGAAATGCCTGGTCATGCTCAACTATCACCATTGTGAGATGAGCGCTTTGAATAAGCTCTTCAATCTGCATACGTGAATAGATATCAATAAAATTGAGTGGTTCATCCCAAATATATAAATGAGCTTTCTCACACAAGCTTTTAGCAATCAGCAGTTTTTTCTTTTGCCCACCAGAATAATGAGAGATGTCTTTCTCAAATTGAATTCGCTCAAAATCCATCTTGCGCAGGATTGATTTAAATAACGTCTCATCAATACCATGCTCTTCAATAAATTCCGATAATAACCCCTTCAAATGGGATGTATCCTGTTGAACATAGGAAATGACCAGACCTGAAGCTAATTTAATGGCGCCTGTATGTTGGATGGGCTTGCCTAGAATAAGTTTTAGAATACTACTTTTTCCGCTTCCATTTTTGCCATCTATAACAATGCGATCACCTTGTGCCACTTGGAAGCTAATGGGCTTATTTACGATATGGTCATCGTACCGAATCGATACATCCGTTACAACAACCATTTCTTTTGAAGGACATGCCAATGGCTCTACTTTCAATGACTCGGTTTTTTCAACATTTTTTAGCAGTTTTGATTTTTCCTCAATAGCTCTTTGTTGTCTGGATTCCAGGTTCTTTGCTCGTTTCATCATCTTGGCTGCTTTATGTCCAACAAAGCCTTTGTCCAGCTTGGAACCTGAATTCGTTGTCCCGTTTTTGGAGGCTTCCACTTGATTAGACCAACCTACCGAACGCTTTGAGGACTGTTTTAATCGGTCGATATCTTTTTGCAGTCGTTGATTGGTTGCTTCTTCATGTTCCTGCTGTCGATCAAAATTGAGCTTCCAAGATGAGTAATTACCACTTTGAACATCAATATTGGCTCTATTGATCGATAAAATATGGTCAACGCAGCCATCTAAAAAGCTTCTGTCATGCGAAATTAAAATAAATCCTTTTTTCCTACGAAGATAATCTGAGACCGTCTTTCGTGCATCCGTATCGAGATGATTGGTAGGTTCATCAATTAATAAAAATTGACCCTCTGTCAAAAATAACGCCGCAAGCAACACCTTTGTTTGCTCACCGTTGGATAATGTTTTAAAAGGACGATACATAACCTCCGCATCTACATGTAGATAAGCTATTTCACGTAAACATTCCCAATCCTCTGCCTGAGGGCAAATTTCTTCAAAAATTTCGTGTGTATATTTATTTGGATCCGAAACGGGATAGGGGAAATAAGTAAAGTCTACGGAAGAGATGATTTTTCCGCTATACTCATAATTGCCTAATAGCAACTGAAAGAATGTTGTTTTACCTCGTCCGTTTCTCCCGATAAATCCAAGTTTCCAATCCGTGTCGATTTGGAAGTTTACCCCTTCAAAAATATTGTCAAAGCTACTTGGATAAGAAAAAGTTAGGTTTTGTACTTGTATCATGGACATAATAATTCCTCCTTTGTATTGCAATAGTTTTCCTTTTCATACAAAGTCGGTCTATCCATCTATGCTCCATTGCTCCGTATAAGTAGATGGATATTAACGACTTATACGGAGTATTACATGCGTCACAATAGTATCTGAATCGCTCATATTATCTCTCTCCTTTACGAGTAGATGAAAGGTACAGATTCAACGATGAGAGCAAGAAAAAAATCCCTCCAATCGTGCATTGGAAGGATTAGTCTTTCACTGAATAAAGTCGATTTGCCATTCGTATCATGACAAATAAAATGCAAACTGATTGTTAAAAATGGATAGACTAACCCTATATTTTGGTTTGAAATCATTCAATTCAAATAAAAATATAGTTTCGTTCATCATCGTCCATTCATCAGTCCTCTCATAATTGTCTATTTATAGTAACAAATTTTTTAACGGAATACAATGTAGCCTTATCTTAGCGGAGATATTTAATAATTCCTAGAATATTTATAGAAATAATTTATATAATTGTTTAAAAATAATTTCTACTATTCTGAAATGTATGCTATAGTAGGAGCATAATTGAATAATGTGTAAGACTTGGTGCCAAATGAAAGTTTGGCTTAAAAGGGAAGTCGGTGAAAATCCGACGCTGTCCCGCAACTGTAATTCGGAGCAAATCACAAATGCCACTGGGGAAACTGGGAAGGCTGTGAGGCGTGTTGATGAAAAGCCAGGAGACCTGCCAATTTCTAGTACACACCAAATACCTACGTGGAAATAGGTGGTGAAAAGTGACCAAATAGGCACTGTGCGATAATGTTTATGTAAAAGTAGATACTTTTTCGTATTGTTTTAGCATTCATAATTTTAACATGCAGCCATTTTCCAAATAGGAGAATGGCTTTTTATTTTTTCTAAAAAGGAGATTAAAACATGAGCTATACAAGCACACTCATTGGTTACCCTTATATAGGGGAGGATCGCGAATGGAAAAAAGCATTAGAATTATTTTGGCGTAATGAACTTTCTGAAGAGGACTTTGAGGAAAGATTAAAGAAGATTCGTTTAGCTAGAATCGACAAGCAGCTACAATTGGGTATCGAAATGGTGACAGTTGGTGATTTTACGTATTACGATAGAATGTTAGATACGGCTTTGATGTTTGGTCTAGTACCAAAACGCTTTAACTGGCAAGGTGGTAAAGTCGATTTACATACCTACTACAGTGTAGCAAGAGGGAATAAAACAGCCGTAGCGAGTGAAATGACAAAATGGTTTAATACCAATTATCACTATATTGTTCCTGAGTATGAAGGACAAGCCTTACAACTAACAGAAAATAAAGTGTTAGCTGACTTTTTAGAGACGAAAGAAGCATTCGGAATCATCGCGAAGCCGACATTGATTGGTCCCTATACATTTTGCAAGTTAACAAAAGGCTACAACAAATTAACACAGGTTGAATACTTATTAGCCTTATTACCGCTCTATACGCAGGTATTAAAAGAGCTAGTGGATGCAGGTGCCACTTGGATTCAGCTAGAAGAGCCATCCCTTGTTACAACTCTTGATCCAGCAGAGATAAAGCTGGTGCAAGAAATTTACGACCAGTTAGCCGTTGCCGTTCCAGGGGCTAAGATTATGCTACAGACTTATTTTGAAGCATTATGTGCCTATGAAACATTGATTACGCTGCCTGTTCAAGGATTTGGCCTAGACTTTGTTCATGGCTATAAAGGGAATATGGAGTCACTGCGTCAATTTGGTTTCCCGCAGGATAAAGTATTGGCAATTGGGGTTGTAAATGGCCGTGATATTTGGCGTTCAAACCTTGCAGAGGTCAACGCAACGATTCAAGCCATTGAACAGCTAAGTCATGCCGAAGAGCTATGGATTCAACCATCAAGTAACCTACAGCACGTTCCAATCACAACCTCTCTTGAAAATGAACTTGACCCTGTTTTAAAGCAGGCTTTGGCCTTCGCAGATGAAAAAATCGTAGAAATCACGGGGCTGACTAAATTTAGACGAGATAAAGATGGTTCCTTACAACATAATTTTTCAGAAAGTATGAAGGCGATTGAGGCTCTAAAAAATCATCCAATCCGCCAAAACAAGTTGATTCATCAAGCTGTTCAAACTGTGACAACGCAAGATTTTGAACGACAAAGTGATTTTACACAACGTCAAAATATACAACAACAGGCCTTAGCGTTACCGCTGTTCCCAACAACTACAATCGGTAGCTTCCCACAATCTGATGAGGTGAAAAGAAATCGTAATGCTTGGCGAAAGAAACAACTAGCAAATAAAGACTATGAGGCATTTATAGAAGAGGAAACTAAGCGCTGGATTACTATACAAGAGGACCTAGATATCGATGTACTCGTTCATGGTGAATTTGAGCGTACAGACATGGTAGAATATTTTGGTGAAAAACTGACTGGCTTCGCCTTTACAGAAAAAGCATGGGTCGTTTCATACGGGTCACGCTGTGTGAAGCCTCCGATCATTTATGGTGATGTTGCGTGGGCCTCACCCATTACCGTAAAAGAATCAGCCTATGCTCAAAGCCTAACAAAACGATTTGTAAAAGGCATGCTGACAGGGCCTGTGACGATATTAAATTGGTCGTTTGTACGCGATGATCTTTCCCGTCAAGATGTCGCTTATCAAATTGCATTAGCACTTCGCAAAGAGGTGGAAGCACTAGAAAACGCAGGTATTTCGATTATTCAAGTGGATGAGCCAGCACTAAGAGAAGGCTTACCGCTTCGAAAAGAAGAGTGGGGGGCTTACTTAGATTGGGCTGTCAATTCCTTCAAGCTTGCTACATCTAGTGTCAAAGATGAAACACAAATCCATACACATATGTGTTACTGCGAATTTAATGATTTCATCGAACCGATTAGCGCACTAGATGCAGATGTGATTTCCATTGAAACATCGCGAAGCCATGGGGAACTCATCACGTCACTACAAGTGCAACCCTATAAAAAAGGAATTGGCTTAGGCGTCTATGATATTCATAGCCCACGTGTACCAAGTGAGGAAGAAATGCTCACTATTATGAAAGATAGTTTACAGGTTCTTGATCGCCATCAATTTTGGGTAAATCCAGATTGTGGCTTAAAGACTAGAAAAGAAACAGAAACCGTTGCAGCTTTAGCCAATATGGTTGCTGCTACTAAAACATTGCGTCAAGCCGTACAACAATCTACATCAAGATAAAGAAATGATTTATTTAATCTACTACATCTACTCTCCAAAAGATAACAAAGGCCAGGGTAAGTTACCTGGTCTTTTTATGTTGTTTGGAGAAATTTATTATATTCAGAAAATAAAATTGACGTGAACATGGGAGCATGTTATGTTTATTACTAATTTCATAGCAATCATTACAAGTTTGAATGAATTCGTCTTTCATTCAATTAAAAGGAAAATGGGTGAAAATCCCATGCTGTCCCGCAGCTGTAAATGAGGAGTTTTGTTTCAAATACCACTGAGTAAGTACTTGGGAAGGTGAAGCAAAATCATGATTCATGAGCCAGAATGCCTGCTTGTAAGAAGATTCATTGATGATCTACGAAAGATAGGGAGATGGATGGAGACTTGCTCATCGTGAGTTTTTCTGTCCTTATTCTTTTTTAGAATAAGGTTTTTTTATGCCCTCTCTTCTTTAACAAGTAGATTTATTTGCACTACGAATAGAGATAGGAGACAGAAAATGAGATTGACTAAGTATTTACTTCCTTTACTGCTTGTGCTGACGTTCAGTTTACTTGCTGGCTGTACAAGCACGGATGAAGAAAAGGGGAAGACAACGACACCACAAACAAATGAAAAAATGATAACAATTGGCTGGCCATTAGATGTCGGTCCATTGAATCCTCATACATATTTACCGAATCAAATGACTGCCCAAGCCATGGTCTATGAATCCTTGGTGGAATACAATGATGATGGCACGGTTACGCCAAAGCTAGCAGAAAGCTGGGACATCTCAGAGGACAAAACTTCGTATACTTTCCATTTAAGAAAAGATGTGAAGTATTCAGATGGAACTACTTTTAATGCCGATAATGTCATCCGTAATTTTGATGCCGTATTAGCGAATCGAGACATGCATTCTTGGATGGGCATGGTCAACCATATGAAAGAGGTTGTAAAAGTGGATGATTTTACCATCCGTCTGCAATTGGATGAACCCTATTATCCTGTCTTAAACGAACTTGCCTTTGTCAGACCTTTCCGCTTTTTAGGGGATAACGGATTCCCAGAAGGCGATACGACGCAAGATTCTATCAAGGAACCGATTGGGACAGGCCCATGGGTGTTAACTGAATACAAAAAGGACGAATATGCATTATTTAGTCGCAATGAAAACTATTGGGGAGAAAAACCACTAGTAGAACAAATAAAAGTAAAAATTATCCCTGATTCAGAATCTATTTCATTAGCATTTGAAAACGAAGAATTAGATTTAATTTATGGTCGTGGCATTATTAGTTTAGATAACTATACGTATTTAAAAGACAGTGGGAAATATAAAACAGCTACCTCTGAGCCTTTGTCTACAAAAGCACTGCTGTTCAATACACAATCTGGCCCGTTAGCTGAATTAAAGGTACGTCAAGCTATTCAATATGCTATTAATAAGGAGCAAATGGTAGACAGTATTACACATGGTACAGAAAAAGTGGCAAACACATTGTTCTGGGATGCAATTCCTTATGCCAATATAGATTTAGCGCCTATTTTATACAATCCAGAAAAAGCGCAACAATTGCTAGATGAGGCAGGGTGGACGTTACAGAATGGAGAAAAAATTCGTTCGAAAAATGGACAACCACTATCATTAGATTTAATTTACATTGCATCCGATGCGATTCAGAAACCAATGGCAGAATTAATGCAAGGTGAATTAGCAAAAATTGGCGTACAGTTGAATTTAGAAGGTGCAGATGTGATGGTCGGTCTACAAAAATTGATGGATGACCAGGTAGATATTAATTTCTGGCGTACCAATGGACCGCCAACAGACCCTCATAGCTTTGCAAATGAATCAGCTACACCAAATGCTAGTGGTGTGTATGAGGCGAAATTAGGCTTACCAAACGCCAAAGAAATCGATACGAAAATCCACCAATTATTAATAGGCACGGATGAAGAGGAACGCGTGCAGCTTTATACGGATATTTTAACGATGTTCCATGACCAAGCACTATTCTATCCAATATCTTACGAAACAAATAATGTGATTTATCAACCATATCTAAAGGATTTTGCCCCACGTGCATCTGAATACGATATACCTTATGCACAAATGGCTACAGAAAAATAAAAGTGGAAGAGAGAGTATGTCTAGCAGAGACAGCTCTCTCTTTATCATAGGATTGAGTAGGAAGTGACAGCATGTATGAGTCGACATGGATGTTTTGTTTAAAAAGAATTTTGACATTGCCCTTTGTCTTATTAGGCGTTTCCATCCTAACCTTTGTATTTATTCGTTTCGTTCCAGTAGAGCCTGCTGAAGTCATTCTACGTTTGGCAAGAGTTGCGCCAACAGAGGAAGCCATTCAGGCATTACGTGAAGAACTAGGGACGGACAAGTCGTTTCTTCTTCAATATTTACTATGGGGAAAAGGCGTATTACAGCTAGATTTCGGAACATCTTTTGTTAGTAAATTACCCGTGGCACATGAGCTATTTGCGAAATTACCCGCAACCATTGAATTAGCGATTGCTGCGTTTGTCCTCATTTTAGGGCTAAGTATCCCATTTGGGGTGATAAGCGCATTGTATAAGCACACTATCATTGATAAAATCATTCGATTCTTTACCATCCTGAGTGTGTCGATTCCAACCTTTTGGCTAGGTTTCCTACTACTCTATTTATTTAGCTTGAAATTAGGATTCTTTCCGACAAATGGGAAGGGCACACTATCTCATTTAGTTTTACCCGCATTCACACTGGCTTTACCAACAATTGGCTTGTTCGTTCAATTTATCCGTTCAACCATCCTAGAAGAATTACAGCAGCAATATGTTCAATATGCACAGTTAAGAGGATTAAAAAGCTCTGTGATTCTTATCCGTCATGTGTTGCGAAATGCTGCTATTCCATTGACATCCCTGTTAGGCATGACCCTCGGGAATCTACTAGGTGGAGCCGTCATTGTGGAGCAGGTTTTTAGCTGGCCAGGACTCGGCAGGTACTTAATCGAATCCATTATGAACAGGGATTACCCAGTTGTACAATGCTATGTATTAATTATCGCTGTTATCTATGTGCTTGCCAATTTATGCACAGATATATTGCATCGTTTATTGGACCCTCATCTAATGATGAAGGGCAGGAGAGATTAAAAATGAACTTCGTACGAACAAAAAGTAGCAATTTGACAGGATTCATTAGTCTATCGCTCCTTGTTATCATTGGCTTGTCGGGGCTATTTGCGCCAATTTTAATGCCACATGATCCTTTAGCTGTCGATATAGCTAAGAAATTTTCGGTTCCATCTTGGGACTATCCATTAGGTACAGATCATTTAGGAAGGTGTATCTTGTCACGCCTCCTTTTAGGTATTCGTTATTCATTAGGATCAGCGCTCGTCATTCAGCTAGTTGCCATTGTTTTAGCTATCCTACTAGGTGCTTTTGTAGCGTTGAAAAGGGGCTTAATCGATTTTCTTTTTATTCGACTATGTGATATTTTATTAGCCTTTCCAACACTGGTACTTGCATTTGGGCTATTAGGTATATTAGGCCCTAGCTTAAAAAATGTTATAATAGCACTCATTTTTACACAGCTTATTTATTATGCAAGAATGGTCCGAAGTTTGTGTATCGGCATGAATGAGAAAGACTTTGTTCAAGCTGCAAGGATTTCAGGCACTACAGGTATCCAATTAATTAGACGCCATTATATACCCAATATACTGCCATCTATTGTCACGATTGTTGCATTAGATATCGGGAAGGTGATTTTAGAAATTGCGGGCTTTTCCTTTATCGGACTTGGCGTGCAGGCACCGATTCCAGAATGGGGCATGATGATCAATGAAGGAAAGCAATACATGCGGCAGCATCCTGAATTAATGCTTTATCCTGGACTTGCCATCATCCTTGTTGTGTTATTGTTTAATCAGTTAGCAAATCGTTTAAAAAAGCTTGACTAGTAAAGGGGAAGTTATGGAGAAAGTTTTAGAAGTGAAAGACCTCACAGTCAAAATGGGGGAGAAAAATATATTAACCTCTATCAATCTGACAGCTTATAAAGGGAGAGTCTTAGGAATTATAGGAGAAAGTGGCAGTGGAAAGACCATGCTTTGCCATGCCATCATGCAAACATTACCGTCCTTAGCACAAGTCACCCAAGGTGAAGTACTCTATCAGCAAGAAAATTTACTGAACGTTTCAGCTGCTAAATTGAGAGCTTACCGTGGCCGGCATCTTTCGATGATTTTGCAAAACCCATCTACTGTATTCGATCGTATTCAAACGATTGAAAGTCATTTTCGAGAAACATTAAAAGCACACTTTAAGCTGACCAAAAAGGAAATGAGACAGATTGCCCTTGATGCTTTGAATAAAGTCCATTTACCTCATCCAGAGCAGCTTTTGTCCTACTATCCTTTTCAGTTAAGTGGAGGCATGCTACAGCGAGTGATGATTGCCCTGTCATTGGCGATACAAGCCTCTCTCTACATTGCAGATGAACCTACGACTGCTCTTGATACTATCAATCAAAAACAAGTATTAACACTTTTTGATCGTATTCGCTCAGAAACAGATGCTGCCATACTCCTTGTCACGCATGATTTAGGTGTCATTGCTGAACTTGCTGACGATGTGGCTGTGATGTATCAAGGAGAAATCATTGGGCAAACGAATGTTTTTGATTTTTTTGATGCGCCTCAGCATCCCTATACAAAGAAGCTTTTACAAGCAAGAATGCTATTTTAGAGGTGAAAAAAATGACGTTGCTAGACGTGAAAAATATAGACATGCATTATGCTCAAAGACCAGCCCTATTTCAACGAGGACAAAAAATTCCTGTATTACAAAAGATGTCATTTTCACTTCAGGAGGGAGAATGTCTCGGAATCGTCGGTCAAAGTGGTTCTGGAAAAAGCACATTAGGACGCATTATTTTAGGGATTGAACGACCAACAAACGGAGAGCTGCTCTTTCAAGGTATCAATTTATACGAAGCACCCAGCAAAGAGAAAAAAATGATACGAAGAAATTTACAGGCTGTTTTTCAAAATAGCTATCATTCATTTAATCCAAAACAGACGATTTTCGAAATACTCGAAGAACCGTTTTTGAATTTCGAGCATTTTAGCAAAGCAGAGCGACAACAGAAGGTAAGGGAATTACTAGACTGTGTAGAGTTAGAGTGGGCAATGGCTCAAAACTATCCCTCACAGCTAAGTGGGGGACAGCAGCAACGAGTCAACATCGCTAGAGCTCTTGCATTAAAGCCGAAACTGATTGTTTTAGATGAGGCCATTAGTAGTCTTGATATGATTTTGCAAAAGACGATTATAGAACTATTACAATCACTGCAAAAAGAGCTACAGCTTGCTTATATATTCATTTCACATGATTTACAAGCCACACGTTTTATGTCAGATCGCATCCTAGTGATGCAGCATGGTCAGCTCGTGGAGGAGATTGGGAAGGATGGAGTATATCAGCATCCCGCTTCACAAGAATTATACAATGCTATTTTGCCATCACACCCGCGAGAAAGAAAAAAGAAGGATAGACCAAATTGAACAGAAACTCCATTTTGAAAAATTCAAAATGGGGTTTTCTTAATTATTAAAGTAATTTAGAAATAAAATTAATAATATCAATTGTAAAATTAACTTTATTTATGTTTTAATTAAAATAATTAATTTTTATTATTTACTTCTTTAAATTCTTTGTTATATAATCAACTTAACTTAAAGGAAGGAGTTCACTATGGCTTATCAAGTAATCACAAATTGCCCTGTCTGCAGTAAAACTTTGAAAATTACCAAGTTACAGTGTTCTCATTGTCACACGACGATTGAAAATGAATTTGAATTATCTAAGCTCGCATCTTTATCAAACGATCAGCTTCATTTTGTGGAAGTATTTTTAACCTGTCGAGGAAACATTAAAGAGGTTGAAAAGGAACTGGGGGTTTCGTATCCAACAGTTCGAGGCAAGCTAAACGACATTATTTCATCCCTTGGCTATGCTCAAAAGAAGAAAAATGAAGTAGACGAGAAAAAAATTGTAAGCATGTTGGAAAATGGTGAAATCACAACGGATGAAGCCATAAAGCTTTTAAAAGACGAATAGGGAGGAATAGACCATGAAAGAGGAAATTACGAAAGTGTTAACCATGATTCAAGAGGGGAAAATTGATGCGGATAAAGGTTCAGAGCTGATTCAAGTGTTACAACAGAAAGAGGAATCAGGAAACAAATTTGTGGAAAAAACAAAGTATTTAGATAAAACATTAAAGGTCCGTGTTGTATCCACCGAAAATGATAATGTCACGGTGAATTTGCCGATTAAACTTGTCAAAGCCGTACTCATGGCTGGACACAGCATCGCAGCGAGTATTCCACAATCGGAAAAATACGTGAAAGATATCGACATCAATCTTCTTCTTGAAGCGATCGAAAATGAACTAGATGGACAAATTGTAGATATAAAATCGGCAAACGGAGATACCGTTGCAGTCTTCATTGAATAGAGGCGACGAATGATGCATGTAAAAGTGAAAGCAAAAGACGTTCGCTTTACTGTCCCTGTTCCCTATGCTGTGTTAACCATTGTCCTCTCCATTTTAACTTCCAAATGGATTCAGCAACAAGTTAATAAGTGGACAAAGGCATACTTCGATCAAAAGAAAATAGACTTTACCTTTCCGCTCATCGACAAAGAAATGCTCAAGCCGATTATCAAGGAGCTACAAAATTATAAAGGGCTCGTGCTAGTCGATGTCAAAGCTCAGGACGGTACTGAGGTTAAGGTTAGACTATAATACCCAAGAAAGAATGATTAGAGCATGTTTGAATAAAAAGCATGCTCTTTGTTATTTAAAGAATATCCTTTGCAAAAGAACTACCTAAATCCCACAATGTATCTTCCAGATTGTTTAATAGCAGTTTCGTTCTTTTCTCAAGTTGATCTGGTAGCTCATTTTTACTGAAATAGGTAAGTTTCAAGCTCTCATCATCCTTCATCTCCAATATACCCCTTACATTTTTCGCAATATAAAGATGAATAACTGTATAGACCTCATCCCCATTTGGATATTGGAAATAATAATCTGGCCCTGAAAAAACACCCACCAAGTCAAATTCATTCGCTACAAGTCCTGTTTCTTCATGAAGCTCACGAGCAGCAGCTTCCTCTAACGTTTCTTTTAGTTCCAATGCACCGCCAGGTAATCCCCAATCCAACGTATCTGATCGATGTTGAAAGAGAATTTGCTTGTCATCGTTACCCACAAGAATGGTCGCCCCAATACTGATAATTGGTCTACTACCGATGTATTTCCTTAACTCTGTAATATATCCCATATTGGTCCCTCCTATAGATCATAAGAAACGATTCGCCTTTCTTCCTTTAAAAACCTCTATTTTCCTTGTAATGCTTAAAATTGGATGTATTGGGATAGATGCACAATCTTTTTTTGTACAAAATATTGCTAAAAAACGCAGAATAGTTCATCAAAGATGAAAAATAGCTTTTTATAATCAGTCTTTTCTGAATTTTACCTATATTGATTGTTTTGAAAACTCTATGTTAAGGTAAAAAGACAAATTGAATATGCTAAATTTTGGTGGTTCAAATGGGAGCTGATTCTATTTGATTAAAAGGGAAGTTGGTGAGAGTCCAACACTGTCCCGCAACTGTATTTAGGAGCTCGAAAACAAAGCCACTGTTTTGTTTGTCAAAATGGGAAGGTGTTATGGGAGCGTTGATCATAAGTCAGGAGACCTGCCACGAAAAAAAGCATCAATTGACCTACGAGGATAGGGAGGTGTTAGCTACTGCATGATTGTGAATTCATGTAAATTCACTGTTTTTTTGGTCTGTCATGCTTTTGTAGATTAACAACTTCTAGAAAGGGATAGGAGTTGTTTTTTTGTTGTTCTGTCGTGTTTGAATGGTAACGCTTACAAGAATAATTAAACAAAGGGGCTGTCATTAAATGGAGTTAAATTATTCACCAGGTCTTGATGGAATCATTGCCGCTGAAACAAAGCTATCTTTTTTAGACACTGTAGGAAGTCAAATAGTTATTCGAGGCTATGACTTGATTGAATTATCTCAGCGATATTCGTATTTAGATATTGTTTACTTATTGCTGCATGGAGAAATACCAACTACCGAGCAACAGGCTGATCTACAGGACAAATTGAAAGCTCATTATCAGGTTCCTCAAGAGCTATTTCAAATTTTCAAGCTATTGCCCAATGAAACACATGCGATGGATGGGCTTAGAACAGGAATTTCCGCTTTAGCAGGCTTTGATCAGCACATCAATGATCGTTCGACTGAAATGAATTTATCGCGAGCATATAGACTTTTAGGAGGTATGCCCAACATCGTAGCAAATAGCTATCGTGTATTAAATGGACAAGAGGTTGTCGAGCCGGATAGTCAACTTTCCTATAGTGCCAATTTTTATTACATGATTACGGGCAGAAAGCCAACTGCGTTAGAAGAAGAAATTTTTGATCAGTCACTCGTTTTATATAGTGAGCATGAGATGCCAAATTCAACATTTGCGGCTCGTGTCATTGCTTCTACACAATCTGATTTGTATGGCGCTTTAACGGGAGCTGTCGCATCGTTGAAAGGGAATTTACATGGAGGGGCTAACGAGGCAGTCATGTACATGCTTCTTGAAGCCAAAACAGTAGAAGGCTTTGAAGCATTGTTGAAAAACAAGCTACAAAATAAAGAAAAGATTATGGGCTTTGGCCACCGTGTCTATATGAAAAAGATGGACCCAAGAGCGCAAATTATGAAAGAAGCCTTGCACAAATTATGTTTAGAGCAAGGGGATGATCGCTTATATCACATGTGTGAAGCTGGTGAAAAAGTGATGGTACAGGAGAAAGGGTTGTATCCAAATTTAGATTATTATGCAGCACCCGTGTACTACATGCTTGGTTTGCCGATTGAAATCTATACGCCAATCTTCTTTGGCTCACGAACAATTGGCTTATGTGCCCATGTGATTGAGCAGCATGACAATAATCGATTATTCAGACCTCGTGTCAATTATATTGGCGAGCGTCATAACCTTGAAAAACTGTCGGTATAATCAAGTTTTAACAACTCGCCATAAAGCTAATGGGCATTCTGACCAATGCCCATCAGCAAACTAGTATATCAAACTTAAGCCTTGAAAGGAAGATATAGATGATTAAAACAAATGACATAACAAAGACAGATCAATTACTTACAGATATTGCGGATTATGTACTAAATACAAAGATTACAAGTGAAGAGGCATACGAAACGGCACGCTATGTTCTATTGGATACTTTAGGCTGTGGCATTTTGGCCTTACAATATCCTGAATGCACGAAGCTTCTTGGTCCAGTAGTACCAGGCACAGTCGTTCCTAATGGTACACGTGTTCCTGGAACTTCCTATGTTCTTGATCCAGTAAAAGGCGCTTTTAATATCGGGTGTATGATTCGTTGGTTAGATTACAACGATACTTGGCTTGCGGCTGAATGGGGGCATCCATCTGATAATTTAGGTGGCATATTAGCTGTGGCAGATTATTTAAGTCGCGTGCGTGTGGCAGAGGGTAAGGCGCCTCTTAAAGTGAAAGATGTTTTAGAAATGATGATTCAAGCACATGAAATACAAGGGATTTTAGCACTCGAAAATAGCTTAAATCGTGTTGGGCTAGATCATGTTCTGTTTGTCAAAATTGCAACAACAGCTGTTGTGACAAAGGCATTAGGAGGCACGCATCAGGAAATTGTCAATGCATTGTCCAATGCCTGGATTGATAATTCAAGCCTACGAACATATCGCCATGCACCGAATACAGGTTCTAGAAAATCATGGGCTGCTGGTGATGCAACAAGTAGAGCAGTGCAATTAGCGATGATGGCTGTGAAAGGCGAAATGGGCTACGCAACGGCCTTATCTGCACCAGGCTGGGGATTCCAAGACGTTCTATTTAATAAACAAGAATTAAAGCTTGCTAGACCACTGACATCCTATGTGATGGAAAATGTACTATTCAAGGTTTCTTATCCAGCTGAATTCCATGCACAAACAGCTGCAGAATGTGCCGTTCATTTACACCATGAAGTGAAAAATCGTTTACAGGACATTGAACGCATTCAAATTACGACACATGAATCAGCAATACGAATTATTGATAAGGAAGGACCTCTTCTGAATCCAGCTGATCGCGATCACTGCCTTCAATATATTACAGCTATTGGTCTTATCTTTGGTGATATCATTGCAGATCACTATGAAGATGATGTGGCAGCAGATCCTCGTATCGATGAGTTAAGAAATAAAATGGTGGTTGTGGAAAACGCTCAATATACAATCGATTACCTAGATCCTGAAAAACGTTCGATTGCCAATGCTGTTCAAGTTTATTACAACGACGGCACATCATCTGAGCTTATTGAGTGTGAATATCCTTTAGGACACCGTTTCCGTCGTGAGGAAGCATTCCCTCAAATCATTGATAAATTCCAGCAAAACATCAGTACCCATTATTCACAAAAACAATTACGTAAAATTAATGAGGTTTGTGCTAATCAAGAGCTTCTTGAGAATAGTGCCGTCCATGAATTTGTTAATTTATTTGTTTAACTTTCTAGGCGATTCTGGACGTACTTATGGCGAGGCATCATTGATTATTAGGGGGTTTTTATAGATGGCGTGGATTGTAAATGAAGCGATAACACAAAAACAACTGGCTGAGCAATTTAAAGCGCTCATTAATCGTTCAACGATTTTGCAAATACCAGGCGCACATGATGCAATGGCAGGTTTAATGGCTAAAAAAGTTGGCTTTGAGGCATTGTATCTTTCTGGAGCTGCCTACACGGCCAGCAGAGGCTTACCTGATTTAGGAATGATTTATTCCAATGAAGTGGCGCAACGAGCGAACGATATTATTCGTGCTACGAATTTACCAATGCTCGTGGATATCGATACTGGCTTCGGCGGTGTACTAAACGTTGCCCGTACAGCGCGTGAAATGATAGAGGCAGGGGTTGCTGCTGTACAGCTAGAAGATCAAAATCTTCCAAAAAAATGTGGTCACTTGAATGGAAAAACGCTTGTTTCCCAAGAGGAAATGATACAAAAAATAAAGATGATTAAGCAAATAGCTCCTACTTTAGTGATTGTTGCCCGCACAGATGCGAGGTCTGTAGAAGGCTTAGAACAGGCTATCTTAAGAGCTAAAGCCTATGTAGCAGCTGGGGCAGATGCTATTTTTCCAGAGGCGTTACAAACAGAAAAAGAGTTTAAACAATTTGCCCATGAGCTGGATGCTCCCTTATTAGCTAATATGACTGAATTTGGACAAACGCCTTATTATACCGCTAAGGAGTTTGAAAAAATGGGCTATTCGATGGTGATTTATCCCGTTACATCCATGAGAGTTGCAGCCAAAGCCTATGAGCAAGTGTTTACCTTAATAAAAAACACAGGAACTCAGAAAGATGCTATTGAGGATATGCAAACGAGAAGTGAATTATATGAAACCATTTCCTATTACAAATTTGAAGATTTAGATAGTGAGTTGGCGAAAACCATCTTACCGAAAGAGGAAATAAAGTAGGAGAAAAGTTGTTTTTCTCCTTTTCTTTCAAGGAGGGCTAGTATGGATAAACTAGAGGACAAAATGACCATCTTTACACCAGAGGACTTTCAAGATGAGGAAGAGCTCATCGCAAAAACGGCAGAGCTCTTCATTAAACAGGATGTCTCACCTAATACTACAGCTATTGAAAAGCATCAATATGAAGTTACTCGTCAGTTATTTCAAAAAGCAGGTGACCTTGGTTTACTAGCCATTGAGATACCCGAAGACTATGGGGGGCTGGCACTCAATAAAAAAATTTCAGGGCTCGTTGCAGAAAAAATGGGCTATGGCGGCTCATTTAGTGTCTCTTACAATATTCATGCAGGAGTCGGCACATTGCCCTATGTCTATTTTGGAGATGCGTCACAAAAGCACAGATACTTACCAAAGTTGGCCTCAGGTGAATGGATTGGAGCCTACGCATTGACTGAGCCAGACGCAGGTTCAGATGCATTACATCCCAAAACAAATGCGATTTTAAATGGAGATGGCTCTGCATGGATCTTAAACGGTGAAAAGCAATGGATTACCAATGCGCAGCTAGCAGATATCTTTGTTGTTTTTGCCAAAACAAGTGAAGGCATGACTGCTTTCATTGTAGAGCGTACCTTTACAGGGGTATCTGTGGGACAGGAAGAAGAGAAGATGGGCATTAAGGGATCTTCGACGGCTACCCTTATATTAGAGGATGTTAGCGTACCGAGGGAGAATGTACTTGGCGAAGTTGGAAAAGGCCATAAAGTGGCGATGAATATATTGAATATGGCACGTCTAAAGCTAGCTTTCTCCAACATCGGCACTGCCAAACAGGCTCTACAATTAGCTGTGAGTTACGGGAAGGAACGGAAGCAATTTCACAAGCCAATTGTTGATTTTACTATGATACAGGAAAAGCTTGCGGACATGGCCATTTCGATATATGGGGCAGAAAGTGCTGCCTATCGGACAGCTGGAGAAATGGATGATGCGATTGAGTTAGCTAGTAAAGAGTCGATGGTTCATAAAATAGCCGATTTCGCTTTGGAATGCGCCCTTAATAAAGTCAATTGCTCAGAAGCCCTTGGCAAAATTGTAGATGAAGCTGTACAAATACATGGTGGCTATGGCTATATGCAAGATTATGAGGTAGAACGATTGTATCGTGATGCGAGGATTAGCCGTATTTTTGAAGGGACAAACGAAATCAATCGTTTAACCATTGCGAAAATGTTATATAAAAAATATACACTCGCACCTTCTACGTATAATGCGCCTGAAGCCTATAAGCCAGCTGAAATAAATCAGCAATACATCCAGCTTTCCAACTATTTAAGGCAAATAGCTCTTACTGTCATTACAGACGCACAGATCCATTTGGAACAAGAGCAGGAATACATGCGTCTGTTGGCTGATATAGCGAAGGATCTTTATGTTATGGAAGCTTCTTTACTAAGAACTGAAAAAAACGCAAATGAAAAAACGAAGCACTTGATGACTGATATCATCTGTCAGGAGGGCTACCGTAAAATAGAAAAAAGTACAATTGATATTATTTGTGCTGCTGAAACAAATGAACAAAAGCGAAAAATCTGGCTAGATGCTATTCAACAACTAAACATCCCGCTTCATCAAAATCTCTTTATGAAAAAGCGAGAGATTGCTAGAAGTATTATTAACAATCCAAAATCGATAAGTTAATTGTTATTAAATAGGAGGGAAACGATAATGGTCGATACTTTTGCCAATGTAAGCAAGGAAGGTGCCATCACGATCATTCATTTAGATCATCCACCAGCAAATACTTTATCATCCGCATCGATTGAAAATCTTCGACTCATTCTCAAAGAGTTAGCTGTGGACGAACAAACGAATGCTATCATTATGACAGGCTCTGGACGATTTTTTGCCGCTGGTGCAGATATTAAGGAATTTGTTTCTGCCTTTGGGCAACAGGAAAAAGCATTGCAGATGGCTGAGAGAGGTCAAGCACTATGTGATGAAATTGAATCCATGAAAAAGCCTGTTATTGCTGCTATTAATGGTCCAGCTCTTGGAGGAGGATTAGAGTTAGCATTAGGCTGTCATTTCAGAATTGCATCAAATAATGCCATTGTTGGTTTACCAGAATTAAAGCTTGGCTTATTGCCGACATTCGGGGGGACTCAACGATTGAGCAGAATCACGGGGCAAGCAAAGGCACTACAATTGATTTTAACAAGTAAACAACTAAGTGCCGACGAAGCACTACGATTAGGCATTATTCAACTGGTGACAGAACCAGAGGAGCTTCTGTCAACTGCAAAAGCGATTGCGCAGTCCTTTGTTGAGGGTAAAAGTATGACAAGTGTGTCCCGTACAATTGAATGTGTCATACAGGGCGGCAAAGATCATCTCCAAAATGGGCTAGAACTTGAACGAACACGTTTTGCAGAGTTGTTTTTAACAGAGGATGCTAAAGAAGGGGTTCAGGCATTTATTGAAAAAAGACAGCCAGACTTTAAACATTCTTAAAGGAGGGAATCGATATGACGAACGAAGTACTATTTTCTGTCAGTGACGGCGGCGCAGCAACCATTACACTGAATCGTCCTAAAGCCTTAAATTCACTTTCTACTGAAATGCTAAAGCCCATCGGAGAGAAACTGAAAGAATGGCGAGCAAATGACCAAATTCAGCTAATCATCCTAAAAGGAGCTGGTGAGAAGGGATTTTGCGCAGGTGGTGACATTAAAACACTTTATAAAGCTCGCTCCAGTCAGGAAGCTTTCAAAAATGCTGAAATCTTTTTTGAAGAAGAATATCAAGTAGATATGGCGATCTACCACTACCCTAAACCCATTATTGCCTGCCTTGATGGCATTGTCATGGGAGGTGGGGTCGGATTAACCTATGGGGCAAGCCACCGAATCGTCACTGAACGAACGAAATGGGCTATGCCAGAAATGAATATTGGCTTCTTTCCGGATGTTGGAGCTGGCTATTTCTTAAATCAAGCACCAGGCTATGTAGGATACTACTTAGCCTTAACTGCATCGGTCATCCGAGCTGCGGATGTTCTCTTTGCCAATGGCGCAGATTGCTACATGACAAGCGATCAGTTAGACACTTTCCTAGCGCGCATTGAACAATTAGACTGGCATACATTGGAGACCAGCACAGCTCTAGGCCAATTAATGGAGGACTATTCAAGTACACCTTTAACAAACAGTGATCTTGCTCACCTCCAACATAAGATCGATCAGCATTTTTCAAAATATACTGTGGAAGAGATAGTTGAATCCTTAGACAATGATCCAAGTAAATTTGCGCAAGAAACAAAGCAGTTCCTTCTATCTAAATCTCCATCATCGTTAAAGATTACGTTAAAGCAACTGATAGATGCTCAAGATAAGACATTAGAGGAATGCTTTGCGACAGATTTAATCTTGGCTAAAAACTTTTTAAGACATGAGGATTTCTTTGAAGGTGTACGCTCTGTTGTCATTGATAAGGACCGAAATCCACAATATACCTATCAAACATTCAATGAATTTACAGATAAAGACCTAGAAAATTTCTTTCAAGATCGTAATGCGACAGTAAAAAAGTAAAAACAAGTGGATTTTCTATTGATAAACGTTGAAACCATCTACTATTTAAAAGGTAGATGGTTTCTTGTTTGTAGTGATATGCGAAGTAAGTTAGCAAAGAGATTGATATGTTATACTATAAAAAACGGAATAACAGGATAAAGGTACAAATTCATAATGAGTTTGTTTAAAAGGGAAGTTCGGTGAAAATCCGGCGCTGTCCCGCAACTGTAATTCGGAGTACATTTTCAAAGCCACTGTTATGTCATGTAATGGGAAGGGAAAATGTGTGATGATCATAAGCCAGGAGACCTGCCTTTGTCTAGTACAGCCAAAAAACCTACGAGGATAGGGGGTGTTGAGTGTGACGAATTACCTTCATCATACTCATAGTGCGACAACCAAGAAAAGGGTCTCTATTCAGTATAGACGACTTATTTTATATTGGTTGAAGAACTATGTAGTATTTAAGTCATAGCTAGCATCTTACCTAAGGGGAAAGATGTTTTTTTTATGAACGAATAGGAGTGAACAAGATGACATCACATTCAATTTTATTTTATGAAAATCAATTAAAGCAGCAAATAATGAACAACCTTTCTAGTGAGCACATGATTTCCCTACAAGTTTATATCAAAATATTAATACAAGAAAATCCTGATGATTACAAAAATATTAATTATGCCTATCTAAATATAAAACGTGAGTTAGTCGGGGCAATAGAATGCTGATAGATGAAAAAATTTTAGAAGATAGCATTGATATTGATCAAGATACTCTATTTAGAAATTTGGATCATTTTGAGCTAGAGAGATGCTTTGTATTAGAATATTTAGAGATACTGTTAAAATGGAATAAACAAACACACGCTATTTCTGAAGAAAAACTTCAAAAGCTTTGGATGAAACTGATAAGAAAATATAAATTTTCTCTTGATGAATGGGAAAGAAATGCTGGAAATACGAATATTCACTCGTATCTTGTGAAAGAACAAGGGCATGGTCTACAAAAATTAATTCGTTTTTACAGGGACCGTCATGGAGTGAAATGGTTAGAAAATGCCTTTGATTATGGCATGACATTGCTAATGAAAGGTGGGGAAATGCCAGCATTAGAAATGTTTTTCCTCACAAATTTAATATGTTACAAGTGGCAACTAGACTACTTAGAGGATAAAGAAGTGCAATATTACTTTTCTCATTCAGTAAATGGGAAAGTGAAAGAGGTCTATGATCGTTTTAGGGCTTACGATAGAGAACAGAATCTATTAACTGCAACTAAATTATATAAGCTTTTATCCAAATATAATCCTCAATTTCATACAAATTCTGCAGCAACGCCGGAATTTTATAAGGAATTGGCCCTGTTTATTGAAAAGCACTAATAGATGTTCCTAGTGTCAAACAGTCTATTTTTCTTCAGAATATAGACTGTTTCCATAGCTATTCAAGATTATTTTAGGCATTCTATAAATGAATAGATTTACTGTAGATAGATTTTAATAGAAAATCTCGTACATCGTTTAAAATATATATTTTGTTTAGGTATAAGTAATTAGTGATAATCTATTTCGAACTACATAATAAAAAATACTGAATAATCCAAAAATAAAGAAGTTTAGAATCTAGATTTACTTTTCATTTGAAGGATGGTAAACTTAAAACTATTGAACAACAACAATATATTGTGTTCGTTTTACTAAGGTACTACTATATGTAGTTTAAAAGGGAAGTTCGGTACAATTCCGACGCTGTCCCCGCAACTGTTAAGCTGACGATGATAGCATCCACTGTGCATGCGCATGGGAAGGAAATCAGAGAATGAAGCAAAGCCAGGAGACCTGCCTTTCTAAAACAAATTAATCATTTCTTCGGGGATTAAGAGATGGGAACGTCGGTATTTTTAGTATGTTAACGTTTCCATTTTAGCTATCTCTCTTAAAGAGATAGCCTTTTTATTTTATGAAAAGAGGGATTTCTATGAAACTTTATACGAAAACAATTTGTCCAAAATGCCTGTGGGTAAAATCTGAATTACAACGTGCAGGACTTGAAGCAGAAATTGTTAACATTGATCACGATGAACAAGCTAAGCAAACCATTATAGATGCAGGTTTTTTAAGTGTGCCTGTTTTAGAAATGAATGAAACCTTTATAGGAGATGTTCAGGAAATTGTTTCTCAAATTGAGTTGATTACCCTATGATCGTTTATGCAAGTCGTACAGGCAATGTCCGAAATGTTGTATCCAAATTAAAGGCAGAAGCTATCGAGCTCTCTGAAGAATTGCGACTGAATAAGCCGTATCTTTTAATTACCTACACAGATGGTTTAGGTGACATTCCAGCGAAGGTGCAACGCTTTTTAGAAAAAAACAGAGATTTTTGTAAAGGAGTAGTTGCCAGTGGCAATAGTAACTTTGGCCATCATGTATTTGGCGCTGCTGGTGAGAAAATTGCTACTACCTATCATGTACCCTTAGTAAGGAAATTAGATTTACGAGGCAATCAAACAGATTATGAAGCAATACAAACGTTTTATGAAACGAGGGTAATGAGATGAAAACCTATTTAAAGCTTAATAATGACGTACTGAATCGTTATAGTACAACTGGATTACTTGAGTTAGAAAAAGATCGTGAAGCTACGCGCCGCTACTTTTTAGAGTATGTCAACGTACGTTTGCGTTATTTTATAGATATTGAGGAAAAAATCCGCTATTTAGTTGATGAGGGCTACTATGAGAAAGCATTTATCGACATGTACGAAATGGAATTTATTAAGAAGTTGTATAAAAAAGCCTATGATTATAATTTCCGATTCCCATCCTTTATGAGCGCCAGCAAGTTTTATGATAGCTATGCTATGAAAAGTCGTGACGGCGAAGAGATTTTAGAAAAATATGAGGATCGTATTGTTATTATTGCTTTGTATTTGGCTCAAGGCAACACAGCTTTAGCAGAACGTTCTGTCGAAGCGATGATGGAAGCCTATCAACCTGCCACACCAACTGCATTGAATAGTGGCAAGAAAGCACGTGGTGAATTAGTAAGCTGCTTTAAATTATCAATGGATGACTCCATGAATAGTATTGCCGAAAACATTGGCTATTGTTTAGAGCTATCACGCCTTGGTGGTGGGGTTGGGGTCAACTTAACAGATTTACGCCCTTTAGGGGATCCAATTAAAGAGATACTGAATCGTGCAAGTGGTGTCATCCCAGTTGCGAAACTGTTAGAAAATTCTTTCAGTTATTCGAATCAGCTAGGGCAACGAAATGGCTCTGGTGTTGTTTATTTAAATATTTTCCATGCAGATATAGAAAATTTCATTTCATCTAAAAAACCGAATGCCGATGATAAAATTCGCCTCGCAACCCTTTCAACAGGAATTATTATACCTAGTATTTTCTTCGAACTGATGAAACGCGATAAAGATATTGTTTTGTTTAGCCCATATGATATATATAAAGAATATGGCAAACGTATGTCTGAGATCTCCATCTCAGAAATGTATTACGAGCTACTTGATAACCCTAAAATTCGTAAAATTAAACGTTTGAATGCACGTAAGCTTTACACAGAGGTGAAAAAAGCACAATTTGAATCGGGCTATCCGTTTGAAATCTTTGATGATAATGTCAATAAGGTACATCCTTTAAAAAACATTGGTCGCGTAAAAATGTCCAATCTCTGTACCGAAATTCTGCAAGTGCAAGAGACAAGTATTATTACGGACCAAGATCAACCAAATGACTATGGACTCGATGTATCGTGTAACTTAGGGTCTATTGATATCCATGCAGCAAGTAAAGTCAATGATTTCGGCGCATTAGTCGATACAGCCATGCACTTATTAACGAATGTGTCACAAATGACACATATCAAGAATGTACCGTCAGTTGCAAAAGCCAATCAATTAATGCATTCTGTAGGGCTTGGCTGTATGAACCTCCATGGGCATCTCGTGACGGAGGGCATCTTGTACGGCTCAAAAGATTCGATTGATTTCATGGATCACTTTATGGAAGCGATGAACTATTACTCACTGAAATCTTCGATGGAAATGGCGAAAGAAAAAGCTGCAACCTTCTACCGATTTGAGGACAGTGATTATGCATCAGGTAGCTATTTTGACCAATATATAACTAAGACTGAAGAAGAACTTTCACCTGTTGTGTTGAAAGCACTTGGCAATATTCCAATCATTACGAACAAGATGTGGGAAACGTTAAAGCAGGATGTAATGCAATACGGTCTATTCCATTCCTATCGTTTGGCTATTGCCCCAACTGGCAGTATCTCATATATTCGTAGCTGTACGGCTTCAATCGCACCATGTACAGAGCGCGTAGAGGTTCGTGATTATGCTGATAGTAGAACGATTTATCCAATGCCTCATCTAACAAATGACAACAGCCATTTATATGTGGAGGCATATGATGTAAATCCGTATGATTTAATTGATTTATACGCAGCTTCTCAAAAACACGTTGACCAAGGTATTTCCATGACACTTTATGTAACAGACAATTGGACAACCGAACAATTGGCTAAAGTATACATTTATGCATGGGTAAAGGGCATTAAGTCTGTTTACTATGTTCGTCAACGATTACAAAGCTTAGAGGAGTGTGTAGCATGTCAAATATAATCTATGAGGCCGTCAATTGGAATAAAGCAACAAGTGAGCTTGCCCAAATATTTTGGGATCAGCAATGGAAGCAAATTTGGTTTCCTGAAGAAATTGCGGTCAGTAAAGATATTAAGCAATGGAAAAGCTTTGAGCATCAAGACACATATAAAAAAGTATTTGCAGGATTAACCTTACTAGATACTGTACAAACAAATATAGGGATGAATCGTGTTGCCGCTTATACAGACGATTTACAGGAGAAGGCTGTCCTAACTGTTTTTGATGCATTTGAGGCCATCCATGCCAAATCTTACTCTTATATTTTCACAACGCTTTGTACAAATGAAGAAATAGACGAGCTATTTGAGTGGGTCAAGAAAAATGAATTCCTACAGTATAAGGCAAATAAAATTGCAGATATTTATAATAGTATTGAAGAAGGCAATCCAGAGAGTTTATGGAAAGCAATGTTCTCATCCGTCATGCTCGAATCCTTCCTTTTCTATTCTGGCTTTTTCTATCCATTGTACTTAGGGGGACAAGGCTTCCTACGAAACAGTGCTGAAATCATTTCACTTATTTTGCGCGACGAATCTATCCATGGTGTAGCAGTTGGATTTTTTGCTCAAAATCTATTCAAGCAATTTTCAAAGGAAAAACAAGAAGAGCTACATTTATGGGGCTATGAGCTATTATTAGATTTATATCAAAATGAAATGAAATATACCGATGATATTTATGCGGAAACAGGATTATCGCCTGAAGTGAGAGCGTATGTACGTTATAATGCTAATAAAGCACTAATGAATGTCGGCTTTGAAGCCATGTTCCCAGAAGAGGAAGTCAATCCGATTGTGATGAATGGTATTCGTAATGAAGGCTCCACATATGATTTCTTTTCACAAAAGGGTGCTACCTATGCCAAGGCAAAAGTTGCGCCGATCACAGATGACACATTCAATTTTAATCGTTAAGGATGAAGCACAATGAATCTAGAAGTAAAAATCAAAAAAATTCACGATGATGCCATGCTACCAATACAAGCCAACCCTGGTGATGCGGGCATGGATCTCTATTCCATCGAAGCCATAGAGATTCCAGCAGGCGTAGCCAAACTCGTTAAAACAGGTATTCAGATTGAATTACCTAAGGGAACAGAAGCACAAATTCGACCTAGAAGTGGACTAGCATTAAAGCATAGTGTAACTGTACTCAATAGCCCAGGCACAATAGATGAAGGCTATCGAGGCGAAATCGGCGTTATTTTAATCAACCATGGTCAAGAACCATTTATCGTAGAAAAATCCATGCGTATTGCCCAAATGGTTATTCAATTTGTTCCATCCATTCAATTAGTGGAAGTAGATGAATTATCTCAAACGGTCCGTGGGGCATCTGGATTTGGAGCAAGTGGTACGAAATAGCTTGGCTATATACAAATAGAAATTTCATAAAGTTTACTTAAAAATCCTGCGAAGATGCAGGATTTTTTTGTTGTCATTTATAATAGCAGAAGGAAATGATAGGGTTCATATGGAAGAAATGCACCATACTTTTATAAAAAACAAAGGCAGTAAGGTCAAACAGCCGGCAAACTTCACATGGTCTGTCCACAGCACCGTGATTGGAGGTTATTATAAAATGGACCAATATGATTTCTTCAATCAAGAAGGCAGCAGCATAGCTCATTTTGATCTCTATTCATTGGTACAATCCTCAGACAAACCTTTGACTGGAAAGCCAGACGTTTTGATTTATGATGCAACGGTTGACCAATGGCATGTGTTTAACAAAACAGCTAGTGATGCCATTTTTTCGTTAATGGGAACTGCTGCGAGAAATGGCTTTGTGACAGTTATTAGTAATACCGTTCCATGATTTTGTAAATCCATTAAAAACGCTTTAATGAATGAATAGAAGAGCACATATATTAGTACGAATGATATGTGCTCTTCTTTATTTTGTTATTTAAGGAGAAGAGTTTATTCTATTAAGATAGTGAGGATAAAAAATGAATAGGAAGAATGAAAAATACTATTTAACAGAAGATGAGCTGGAGGTATTTGAAACCTCTTTTCAGTATGGGAATTTAAAGAATGCTAATTATGTTTTTGTTGGGATGGAGGAAGGATTAGGGCGTTTTGGTTATCAAGAAAACCTAGAGGGCAGACTAAATTTTTTAACGAAGCACAATCATTATGTACATTACATCGATGCTGAACAGGATTATAGAAACGGATGGTATGTAACAGATAATGAAGCTTCACCTGCGCTCCTGACAGCCATCAATAGTAGTTTAGAAAATAGAGGTATCCCTATAAGCTGGGAAGTTGATAGAAAAATTTACCCAACCATGAGAATGCAAATTCGTTTAGCTAAGCTACTGGAAACAAATATGGATTTCTCTACTCTGGATTTATTTCAAAGTAATACAGACTATTCTTCGTATCCCTTACATACTAAAGACGGAGCAACCGCAATGTTTGATTGGTACCCTCTACCAAAAAGAAGTAAAAATGATTTTCCCTATATAGTTTCTGGAAAGTTTGACGATTTGAAATCCTATTATAAATATTATGATACTCAAGACACAACTCGAATAAATATTATTAAAAATATGTATGATACGTTGCCATTAAATATTAGTTTCGTTTATGTAGGCATACAAAGGGGAAAATTTAAATTACAAAAGCATTTTGAAGATGTGTTAGGGTTCCAGTTTGCTCCTTATAATACAGGCTTAGTGCCTGCTAGTTTTTCTACACGAATGGACCCTAGCCAGAAGCCTAAGCCTTTTAGTATAGGTCAAAGAACACGAGATGATGGTCACAGACAATTAGCCGTCATGACACCTTTTTGGGGAATGGGTCAATTCGGATTCGACGATATAAATGTAATGGCAGCTTGGGTTTATGAGAAACAAAGCCAATTCAATCTTGCTTAAACAGTTGAATTTGTAAGTTATGGAGAAGAAAAGATTAATTCGTTCTGTCTATTGAGACCTAAGTGCAGGAAGAAAGATAGTAGTAAGTTTAAAAACAAGTTAACCTTTGTTAAGGGCTAACTTGTTTTGATTTTGAGAAGGGCTAATCATTCTTATTTAGAAAAGTACTAGGCATTACGACAAGAACTACTGTACCGCGAGCACAAAGCGTATCCTGAGCGTAAACTTCGGTTTCAACCTTCCATTTTTTCGGATGAATTTCTTCAACAGTCCCAATTGCTTTTAATGGAACATGTTGTGGTGTTGGCTTCAGGAAATCTACATTAAGGTTAGCCGTTACAAATCGAGGTGGCTCCGCTCCATCACCAATTTCATGTCCATTTTTACGATGCAAAGCAAGCGCCGCTGACCCTGTTCCATGGCAATCAATTAATGAAGCAATTAAACCACCATAAATAAATCCCGGAATCCCCATATATTTTGATTCAGGTGTATAGATGGTGATTGTCTTTTCTTCTAGCCAACCCGTGCGCAGATGATGACCATCATCATTCAGTCGGCCACACCCATAACACCAAGCGATGTCATCCGGATAAATATCTTGAATTGCTTTTTCTACGCTTAATTCTTCCATTTTGCTCTCCCCAATACTCTAGTATTATCTGTTTCTAAACGAGCGTTAATCATTTAAGTATAATTAATTATTTCCATTCCATCAACAAAAATCTAAATATTCTATCTATTTTAAATTATTTAAACTAGAAGCATAACTATGAAGAAAACTCGGTTTGGCACTCCCATAAAGTTGGACAAATTTTATTAGTGACAGGTGGGGAGGGCTGGTATCAAGAAGAAGGGAAGTCGGCACAGCTTTTAAAAACGGGAGATGTCGTGAATATTCCACCGAATGTAAAACGCTGGCATGGTGCGACAAAAGAAAGCTGGTTTGTTCATTTAGCCATGACACCTGGTGAAACAGAATGGCTAGAACCAGTATTGGATGAATGGTATACTGAACGATAAGAAGAAAAACGTAACGGATTACTACTTAATTCGTTACGTTTTTCTTTTACCGCGCTGAAGTAGTAATTGAAGGAGACAAAAGGTATGTCATTAGGAAATATAATCGATTGTATTTGCAAGGAAGTAACAAATAGAGACAGTAAAAAATTAGAGGAATTACTAGAACAACTGTATGATTATGAGAGTCCCAACATACTTGATATCTACCCATATCAGATAAAAAGTAATGAAAAATATAGTCAAGTAGAAATATTCTTCGATAAATTAGAGATGATCGATTTCCAACAAAAAACGCAGAATTATCATTCATATCAAAAAAGCCTAGAAAAATTTGAAAGATTTTTTGAATTGATCTGGTTAAAATCATTTGAATTTTATGCATTTTATTATTTACCAGAACCCTTATATAAGGATCAATTGTATTATAAAGTCTACGAGAATGAGTGGAATAAAATTATACCTAAAGATCTTACAGAAGGAATTTTATTAAACATTGATGAGTACTCTATGTTAATTTCGCTCATTAAATTAGCTGTTTCGGACCATCTCTATATACATTTCATTATACCTGAGGAGAATATTGTCTTTAGTGGGAACGGATTAGCCTTTTTGATCTATAGCCAACATAATCTTGATTTATTAGAAAAGATAGCTAATACTGAAGGGCTCTATATCCGTTGATCCCATTCGATACACCAAGAAACAATTAATTTGTAGCTAGTTGACGGTATTTTGCCGTTGACTGGCTTGAAATTTTTGTATTTGTATCGTCTGCCTGGCTTTACTAATTTTTTTGAAATGGATAAAAGTGTTGTAATTCAGAACATAAAATCATAATATAAGAATATAGTTATATAGTGATTAATTTACCCTTTTATCTAGGTGATTTTATTATAAACAAAATATAAGCAAATAATTATATAAGGAGTGCAAATAAATGGAAAACACACTAATTGAAAAACAATTAAAAGCAGCAGCTGATTTAAATCGCATTAAATTACTTGCATGCATGAAAAATGGGGAGGTATGTGTATGTGATTTTGTGGATGTGTTAGGCATATCACAACCAGCAGTTAGTCAACATCTACGAAAATTAAAGGAGGCTGGCATTATTACGGAACGAAAAGTAGGGACTTGGAAACATTACCGTTTAGTAGAGGGGCAAACGCCATTGATGAAGGGCATTTTAGCACAAATTAAACCTTTAAACGGGTGTAGCTGTGGCACAGATTGTTGCGATGTAAGGGGAACTGATCATGAGTAATGATTCTTTAACCAAGCAGCTTTCTTTTCTAGATCGTTACCTCACCCTTTGGATATTTGTTGCGATGGGAATAGGCGTTTTATTAAGTATCACACTACCCAATATTGGTGAAGCATTAGAATCCATGTCTGTTGGTACAACTTCTATACCAATTGCAATCGGATTAATTGTCATGATGTACCCACCATTAGCGAAAGTAAAGTATGAGGAAATGTGGCGAGTCTTTAAGGATTGGAAAGTACTTTTGCTATCCCTTTTTCAAAACTGGTTACTCGGACCGTTCTTAATGTTCTTTTTAGCCATCATCTTCCTACACGATTATCCAGAATATATGGCTGGACTTATTATGATTGGTTTAGCTCGCTGTATTGCGATGGTCATTGTATGGAATGATTTAGCACGTGGGGACCGTGAATATGTAGCTGGTTTAGTTGCCTTTAACTCTATCTTTCAAATCGTGACATATTCGATCTTTGCTTACTTTTTCTTAAATATATTACCTGGATGGTTTGGTTTAGAGAATTTCGAAGTATCTATTTCCATGTGGGAAATTACTAAAAGCGTACTTATTTTCTTAGGTATACCTTTTGCTGCAGGGTTCCTCACACGTTGGATAGGGATTAAAGCAAAAGGGAAACAGTGGTATGAGGAAAAGTTCTTGCCGAAGATTTCACCACTGACTTTAATTGCACTGTTATTTACGATTGTGATGATGTTTGCCTTAAAAGGTGAGCAAATAGTTGAATTACCACTCGATGTAGTACGAATAGCTATTCCTTTATTTATTTATTTTGTAGTGATGTTTGCTGTTTCATTCTTCTCTTCACGTAAAGCAGGTGCATCTTATCCTGTCACAGCAGCTCTTTCTTTTACAGCTGCAAGTAACAACTTTGAGCTAGCCATTGCGGTGGCAGTTGGTGTGTTTGGCCTGCATAGTGGCGTGGCATTTGCCGCTGTTATTGGTCCACTTGTAGAAGTACCTGTACTTATAGGACTTGTATGGGTTGCGTTACGTTGGCAGAAAAAATACTTTAAAACCATTAACTGAAGGAGCTAGTATGATGAAAAACACACTATATTTCTTGTGTACGGGGAACTCATGCCGTAGTCAGATGGCTGAAGGCTGGGCAAAAAAATTACTGCCTATTGATTGGATAGTTAAAAGTGCAGGAATAGAAGCGCATGGCGTCAATCCGAATGCCATTCAAGCAATGGCAGAGTTAGGGATCGATATTTCGGACCACACATCAGATTTAATTGATGTAGAGCTATTAAACAACGCAACATTCGTTGTCACGCTATGCGGTGATGCAGCTGATAAATGCCCAACGACACCACCTCACGTTCGTCATGAACATTGGGGCTTTGAAGATCCAGCGAAAGCGACAGGTACTGATCAAGAAAGGTGGACTCTCTTCCAAAACGTACGTGATCAGATTGGCAAACGTATAGAAAAATTCACTGTAGTATCCAAAAAATCATTATGTCTAGCTTATTGCTAGGCGAAAAAAACATACTTAATATAAGAAAATAATTATATACTAATTTAAAGAGGAGAAGGGATAATCTATTAGCACCACTAATCGATCCGAATGTGCATAGTTGTGGCACAGTTAGAGCGCATGGCGAAGAAATACTAAGGCAACCTGAAAAGGACTTTTATATAGTCGGTGCAAAAAGCTATGGACGTGCACCAACCTTTTTAATGGCAACTGGCTATGAGCAAGTGCGTTCAGTAATAGCCTTTTTATCAGGGGATGAAGAGGCTTCAAAGCGTGTGGAATTAGAGTTACCCAAAACAGGCGTATGTGGACTTGATCTTACTAATTCATGTTGTTAAAAATTAGCGCTTATTACGTAGCCTAAGGCTCTTAAAAAACAACAATCTGTACGAAAAACAGATTGTTGTTTTTTAGGAAGAAGATTTAATAGAAATCATTTATTTTGTTCTTGATAATTTAAATTCATCGGTAGCTAGGATATTGTAAAAAATATTCTACTGTTTACATTTGCTATTGTCGCAGTGACTGTATTGTCTATCCATAAATAGTATTCATCATCATAGAGTTTAATCTTATCCTGCGGAGCAATTTCGTTATCGAATTCACCAAATTCTCTAGCTTTTTTAAATGTTTTCTCTATAACTTTCATATCCTTCACATCAGAGATTTGTTGTAAGGTATGGGGTTGTACGTCATCGAAATTCATTAATTCTTGAATTTCAATAACCTTTGATGCTTCTTTCTGATCGTTACAAGCAACTACCCCTAAAGAACAAATCATTAACAACAAAATTGTTTTTATCTTCACCCCTTTTTATTCAATCTAGCATATTCCCATATGAACACTTCTTCAAACACCAAAGCCATTAATGTATTGGAATATAAAGAGAAGTAATAATTCAATTAAAATAATAGCTAGAGTACCTATACCAACAAAAAGCATCTTTTTTTGAATTTCATTTTCATGTGACCTTATTTTACAAACCGAACAGCTTAAGGCTACGCGTGATGGATTGACCATAGTCATCAAAGAAGAACTTACATTTTGAGCACATGCTACTAGGATAGGTGACATACCTATATGAAGGGCTGTTTCTGTTTGTAATCTAATAAACATTGTATTGGAAGCCGTGTTACTTCCAGTTAAAAAGCCACCAATTGCACCGACTAATGGAGAAATAAATACATAAAATTGCCCAAAGGATTGTGCAGCTAGTAAAGATAGTAACTGAATCATTTTTGCCTCAGACATGATTTCTGAAACAACTACATACAAAAAGGTTGTCAGTATAACGGGATAACATTTTCTAAAAGTTGAAATACTACTTTCTCTTATTTCGAATGCTTGTAGTCGATAAAAGAAGATCGTGAAAATACAAACGATAAATAGAAAAAAACCAGGCGAATATAAAATTGATAATTCGAAATTATATTTTTCAATAGTTAATGTCCATGTATCGGATAAATACTCTTTAAGAGGTATGACAATTCTTGATATAAATAAAAGTACTATTAAAAGCAGATACGGCATTATATTTTTAATGCTATTCGATTCTTTTTCAAATTTAGACGTGCTAGACGTTTTTTTATTTTGCTGTTTAATCATTAAAAATAGAACGGAAATGACTGCTAAAGATCCAAACAATCCAGCAAGCTCTACACTAACAAATCGATTACATAACCAAACTGAAGCCCCTAATAGAAATCCCACAAATAGGATTGTGAATAGTCTTTTTTTCAAAGCACTTAACCCTACACCTATGTAAACCACTACTAATGCATAATAAATATAAATGGGAATACACATCAAGGCACTTCCCATTCCCATCTTGTCAAGCTCTACATTACCTAAGGTTGCGCCAATTATTGTTCCCATGGCAAGCGTTCCCCAGGGAATAATACATAAACTAACTAACGCAATAAGGGAAGACTGAATAGGACTAAACCCTAAAGCAATTAGTAAAGGAGCTATGACAATGACTGCTAAACCAAAGCCACTAACAGATTCAATTAAAGGCGATAATCCCAATGCTAAAATGAGAATTTGATAAATTTTATCATTAGTCGCTTTCGTAATAGTAGAAGCTATGCCATTGATTGCACCTGCTTTATCCATTAAATGAAATAAAAAAATACCGAAAAATAAAATATAAGCAATAATTGACGTAGTAAGAAAGCTTTTTATAATAGGTTCGGTTAAATTCATTATGTTACTATTAAAAATAGGGGATAGAGCAATTGCTGCCGTTAACATACAGGCAACTATTCCAGTGAAGATGGAAGATTTTTTTAAAACGAAAATCATAAACATAATACTGATTAAAGGTAGCAAAGCAAGTAACACTTTCAACAATTAAATCACTCCTACTGAATAACAAATTTTACACTATAGTGTAAACAATTATTCTATAGTGTATTATTTTACGTTAAAATCCTTAAAAGGGAAGTGTTTTTTGAATTTTTTTATAATTCCTAATAGAAGAATGGAGAAATACAAATGGAATTTGGAAAACAAGTAAATTTAATAAGAAAAGAAAAAGGCCTGAGTTTGCAGGAGCTTTCTGCGTTGAGTAACGTAAGTACGTCCATGCTATCTCAAATAGAACGTGGTGAAAAAAACCCAACCATTTCAGTAGCTTGTCAGATTGCAGAAGCTTTAAATACAACTTTATCAGCCCTATTAGATCAGCAAGAGAAGAGAGAAACCATTGTTATAAGAAAAGAAAATAGACCTGTGTACCATGATGAAAACTCTGGTTTTCAAAGACATTTATTGTCACCTTCTTTTCCGTCAAGAGGAATTGAATTTGTGAAAAATGTGATGCCACCTCTTTCAGAATCAGGCATTTTTCCGGCACATCAATCAGGCGTGAAAGAGTACATATATGTAGAAAAAGGGACTTTAAAGGTTGAACTAGGCAAAGGTCTTTATAACGAAGAATTATATGAGGGGGATTCTTTCTTTTTTGAAGCCGATACAGAGCATCGATTTATTAATGTTTTAAATGAGGAATGCCATTATTTTTTAGTTATTGATTCAAGCCAAAGTAAGAAGTAAGAGAACTATTCGTTGCTGTTTTTCAACATCCAATCATTGTTTCTAAATGATTGGATTTTTGTATTTAGATAAAAATAGCCCAAAATCATAGTCTATTCATCTGAGAGCTTTCCCCTTGACTGGAATTTATAGTATGCTGATTAAAAGAGAGGAGAGGGATTTTATGGTTAAACAATTAATGATTGGGGACGCAACACAAGAATGGGCTTCTACTCGTCGCATGCTGGAACGTTTGCCTGACGAGCTGACATGGAGGCCACATGAGAAATCGATGACACTCGGGGGTTTGGCCACACACTTAATCAATCTGCTCAACTGGCAAATTGCGATTTTACAATACCAGGAGTTTGATCTTTCGACTGTGCCGTTGCGACGGGAGCCATTAGAAAAATGCGCTGATATTCTGGGAGAGTTTGAAGCAAATGTCGGCAAGTTGGAAAAGATACTTGCCGAATGTGATGAAAAAATGCTAGGCGAAGAATGGACGCTCCGTCATGGTGACCATATCATTCGCCGTGAGCCCCGAGCAATTGCGTTCCGCACCTTCGGATTAAGCCACATGATCCATCATCGAGCGCAGCTTGGGGTATACTTGCGACTTCTCGATATTCCAGTTCCAGGCATCTATGGGCCATCTGCAGACGAGGAAGCCTAGTAACCTACATCCACGAATCGATAGAAACAAGGGTGAAAACAATTGTTTATCATTTGGAAATAAAGTATTGATATGTGAGGTGTTCGATTGAATAAGATAATGACGAAGACAGAACGCTTAATTATTCGATTAATGGAGGTGGGAGATTATTCTTCTTGGCTTACGCAATATGAAAACCGTTTACCTTCTCAGCATAAATACGATGAGGGTAAATTAGATATGAGCATCTGTACGAAAGAATGGTTTTGTGATTTAGTTACGAAACATTATCAGATGGCTGAGGATGACAAGGTATATGTATTTGACGTATTCAGAAAAACAGATAATACACACATTGGTTTCGTAGACTTCTCAACAATTATGAGGGAAGAATTTCAATGGGCTAGGTTCGGGTATACAATTCATAACCATTTTTGGAGAAAAGGTTATGGTAAAGAGGCTGTAAAAGCAGCGATTGATCTAGCATTTGAAAAATTAAATTATCATCGAATAGAAGCTCATATAAACCTCGACAATACGGCATCTATAAAATTGGCAGAAAGTGTTGGAATGCTTTATGAAAGCACGAGGAAAGCATTCATATACGAGGACGACAAGTGGACTGACCAATTAGTTTATTTTATAAACGCAGAAGACAAGCCATTCTAATGAATTAAAAAAGCGTCAAAAATTTTTCCCATTTAAAAGGGAGGAGCTGTATGTACGAAATGGAGAACTCTTTAGAAGTGCAAAAGAAAGAGAATATAAAAATTTCAATTGTCATACCAGCCCATAATGAAGAAAAATACATTGGAAAATGCTTAGAATCTATTTTAAAAGCTTCCACATCATTTGAAAATCAAGTGGAAATTATTGTTGTCTTAAATCGATGTACAGACAAAACGGAGGAAATTGCAAAATCGTATAATTGTATCCTATTAAAGAATAGCGATAAAAATCTTTCTAAGATTAGGAACGCTGGCGTTGACATAGCAAGAGGGGAAATCATCGGTACAATCGATGCAGATACGCAGATGAATGAGCATGTGCTGTCAAAGGCAAAGGAAAACTTAATCACAGGAAAATATATTGGCGGTGGCGTTACAGGGAAGTTTGAAAGAATGTCCTTAGGAATTTTTGTTTCAGCTTTATTATTGATTGGGCCACTCTTCTTTAAATATGGCGCAATTTCTGTGGGAATCTTTTGGTGCTACAAAAAGGATTTTCAAGCGATTAAGGGATTTAATGAAAATATGCTGATGGCAGAAGATGCCGATTTCGCTAGACGATTAAAAGATTTTGGAAAAAAGAACGAAAAAAAATACGGAACGATTCAAAATGGAATGATCACTTCAAGCAGAAAATTTGATAAGCATGGCGACTGGGTTTTGCTTAAACATCCGAAAATGATCCTAGCTTATCTTAAAGGAACAGATCAGAAATATGCGGATGAAGCCTATTATGAAAATGAAGATAGATAAAAAGAAACCGTGACGTTAATCGAACAAGGATTAACGTTTTTTTGTTACGATGCAATCACACTAGCTAGATTAAAGAAAAGAATTGAATAATTTTTTATAATAAATTATTCTTTATTCATCAATATTGATCAATCATTTTAGCGAAAGGAATGGATTGATATAGTTGACGTCAATGTGTCAATCCCAAACAGTCAGAATGATGAATAGCTTTGAAGATTTAATAAAAAAAGAGTATTCCAATATAGCAGGCATTGCTATTAGAAAAGATGATCGCTTGATTTACGAAAAATATTTTGATGGGTACACCGAAGATGATGCTTTGCATATAGCATCTGTAACAAAAAGCATCATCTCAATTCTTATTGGTATGGCAATCGATAAAGGATATATGAAAAATATAGAACAGCATGTATTAGATTTTTTTCCGAATTACACAGTGAAGCGTGGCGAAAAAACCATTCAAAATATCACTATAGCCAATTTATTGTCAATGACTGCACCTTATAAGTATAAGTCGGAGCCATATACGAAAGTATATTCAAGTGATGACTGGGTAAAAGCTGCATTGGATTTGCTAGGAGGCAAGGGTGGTATTGGGGAGTTTACCTATTCAACCGTTGGCACACATATTTTATCAGGTGTTCTTACAAATGCCACTGGCCAATCTGTCCTTGATTTCGCTACAGAAAACTTGTTTAAACCTCTTGCAATCAAAGCTCCCACAAATACAACTATACAAAATAAAGAAGACTATTTCGCTTTTCTGAAGGATAAATCTGTCACTGGCTGGATCGTAGACCCTAAAGGAGTAAACACAGCTGGTTGGGGGCTTACTTTAACGCCCCGGGATATGGCCAAAATAGGTCAGCTCTATTTAAATGGGGGTGTATGGAACGGCCAACGCATCATTTCTTCCAAATGGATAGAGGACAGCACAACAGAAAAAAGTCGATGGGGAAAATTAGCCTATGGTTACTTGTGGTGGATAGTTGATGATTGCTATGCAGCATTGGGGGATGGCGGAAATGTAATCTTCATAAACCCTAAAAAGAAAATGGTCATTTCGCTCGCTTCACGCTTTATGCCACGTGCCAAGGATCGAATTGAATTGATTAGAAAACATATAATGGCATTGTTTGAATAACAGCTAAGGACTATAAAAGTTCCGATAAATAAACTCCATTTTGATTAATTATGATCAAAATGGAGTTTTTGTATTGTAAAGGAAACTTATTTTATTAAAGTAATTTTATCTGGATGGCTAACTCAATTGCTAATAAGGCTATTGGCGGTAGCTGTAAAAAGTCAATTAGTTTTAGACTTCATGAATGTATCATGATACAATGAAACCTTTATCGCTGAATGGCTATACTTATAATAATCCAGTGATAACTGTTGATCCAGATGGGGAGTTTATTAGTAACCTTGGAGCTAGAGCAAAACAAGCACTCAAAAACTATTAGCAAATTAGGAAATCTATAGAAATGAGGCAAGCTTTTTGATATTTTTTAGTACAGGCTTATTAATAGTAGGAATCATAATTGCCATAATAAAAAGAAGTTTATATCCATTCCTTGTAGTACTGATCTATGCAGGTGTTGCATTACTATTTGATTTATTCCAATTAATCCTCGGCTTTTTAGGTGATAATTGGATATACCATCTAGTTATTCCATTCATATTAACAATGATAGCATTATTTATTGCAAACAGATTAATTGAAAAAATAGATTGACTGTATGAATAAGTCAATTATTTTATAAAACAATGCTGCTTATTGTTGCAAGCAGGGTTTTGGGTAACCTTGCTTGTTGTTTTTATGTACGTGGACAAGAACCTACTGACAAAAAAATTCTTAGGTAGGTTTTAATGAATTTGTTAGGCGATTGGTGTTTAAATTTGAAGGCGAGAAAGTCCATATTTGAAGTAAGAAGAACAAGAAAGTAAGAAACAATATACGTTAATACTACAAACTAGGACGTTGCACAACATATAAAAATTAACTTATAAGTGTATCTAAAATCTTGACGTAGATCCATCCCAAAACTAATTGACCTTTTTACATATAACGATAATATCTGATCGTCATTGATCCAACAATTGTACGCATCCAAGGAAACTCAAAAATGGTGGATACAACAATTCGTAAAAAGTTTCCAACGCAAACTGGAGGAAATGACACAGAATTAGCTAAAAGAAGTACAGCAAATAACTATAATCATACATTATTCACTTCATTTTACAAAAATAAACAATTATTAAGGATTGATATGCAAGTTAAATATACTAAATGGAACGGATATAGTGGTTGGGTACACTATCATATTCCACCAAACATGAAAACACATTATGACTTATTTACAATACAATTTGGAAAAAATCAACCTAAATTTCCTTAGAAATAAATGGAGGCTGAAAATGGAATTAAATTATCATATATATTTGTTAGAGAGATTCTCCTCTGTAAATATTACTCGTATTCAAGAATTCATTGAAAAGTTTGTAGATATGAACTCTATTAAAGATGTGTCAAAACAAATGACAGAAGACGAAATTATTTACTTTATTCGTTTGGAAACAAATATGTTTGAAGATTTAGCATCTAGAGTTCAAAATCATTTTGAATATGAACTAGCTGAATATACTATGTTTCTCCATAACCACTATCATATAGAAAGATGGACAGATAGTATGGAAATTATTCATGCTGCAATAGCTTACCAAGTAAGTGATACTGTATGGGAATTTTATTATCAAGATGGAATTTTTGATGTGGAAGAAAAAATAGGTACTGTAGAAGATGAGGTTTGCTTTTTATATAAATTAGAATTGGATTCTTCACAGGAAAACAGAGAAGAAGCCTTAGAAAAATCATTCGATGATTGGATTAGTACATTCTTTAAATAATGAGGAGTAATTTACCAACAAGTAGGGTTTTTGTAGCCTTGCTTGTTGTTTTTTATTCACTTTGAGAATAGATATTATATTTAAACATAACTAATAATCCTTAGAGTAGATTGAAGCTAGAAATTAAATGATAAATACAATATTGCCTCATGTATATTTTTGGTGTCCAAAAGTATTTGTCTCAAGTGTCCAAAACTAATTGATCTTTTACATAAATTCATTTCGTCTCACTATTATTAGTATACTTTTCAATGAAACACAACTTCCTATAATTTATATTATGTAAACTAAAATTATTTGACGTGAGGGAGGGTTTGAATCCATCAATACCTGTACAAGTGTACTGTATTTGTATATGGACAAGAATCTACATACATTTTGGACAAGAATATTAAGATACGTTTTTACCCGATCTTCAGTTGACTGCTCACCTATATGAAACAGTCGCATTGTTTCCCGAACAAGCCTTGACTCGTTACGAACTGACTCCGACAAAGTAGCCTCGATTTTGCGTTTAATTGAGAAGCTAAATCTTCTGCTCTCAGTGTTTTGCTTCGCTGTAATTCAAGCGTGATTGCAAGCTGCCTCTCAGTTTTATTCATTTTTTTCCTCCACAATTTCAGCATTCTATAACGGTACTTGCCCAATAATCGAATAACAACAAGTACTATATTTGAGCAATATCTCTAAAAATGATCTGCCTATGCAACTCCGTGTTCTTCAAGCAAAGCACCCGTTTTAGCTTAAATATTTTCTTTCATATGTTTGGTGTTAATCAGATTTAATAACCTTTTGTTCAATTCCCATAACGCCGTTTTATTGCTATCCCATTTCAAAAGTGTTACTGCCTCTTCAAAACATAACCATTTATTGTTAAGGTGATCTTTGGATAATGATATATCTTTTGTAGGAACTTTAACACCAAAAGAAAATTCTTTTTATACATAAACGTCTTGTCCCCAAAGGAAATTCCCAACTACATCTTCTACTGGTAGTGAAGAAATAGAACCTAATTCAATATATGGAAAACCTCTTGTAATGCCAGCTTCTTCAAATGCTTCTCGTTGAGCAGATTCAATAGGAGTCTCACCCTCTTCTCCACCACCAGCTAATCCCTGCCAGATCCATAATCACTTCTCTTAAAAATTGCATAATCACCTGTGAATGTGAACACCGAGTGCGCCATGTGCTGCCAAAGCATCTTTTTCTTCGTCATCATAGGCTTCTTCTACAGACTTTTTACGCATAATCCACACTAGCTTTGTTGCATAATTCTCTACTTGTAATTCCGCAAGTGCTAACAAGGTATTAATAACCGAATGGCCACCACCAATAACTGCAATTTTCTTTCGTATTTATATCTGGGATACCATACTCAATGTGATTTGCTAATACTTTTTCATTTTGCAGCCATATCCCTGTAGAAATTGCTGGATTTGGATTCCCCCAGGTACCGTAGCATCCATAACGCTTCACACTTCAATAATTAGGAAAGCTTAGTAAAAGATGTTTACAAACAACTTAAAGTTAGATATACTTACAAAGTAAATAAAAAATTCTTAAGGAGGTCGAATGAAATGATCGTTATCGTTAAATTGATGTCATTGGTAGCTACAACTTCAGTAAAAATGAAAATCACACATTCGACCACATCGGAATGGATCGCTTAAGGTTTTTTTGTAAATAAGCATACCCATACCGCAGGGAGAAGTGTGCCCCTGCGGTATTTTTGTGCCTTTTTTTACCGTAGAGGAGTCTCTCTACGGTTTTTTCCATTTTTCATGGCAATTTAAGGAGGTGATAATAAATGATATTAAACTTTTTTGCGCTCACGATAACCATTACAAAACGTAAGATCTCTCTTGAGAAAGCACTTCATGATGAATATGTGAAAAAAATCTTTGAAGAGAACCGAAGAAAAATAGACGATTATATTCGTATTCGTCAATATTAATCTGTTAATTAAAAAACATGAAAGGTGGGAATTGAAATGTTTTATATGATCAAAAGACGTCATGCAGTTTTATGGCTGGAGAAAGACACAACCACCAGATGAAGTAATATAAAGCGACAATATAGCTATTTAATTTTATAATCTCAGTAAAGTTAACCCGTTCTAATCTAGGACGGGTTACTTCAGGAGGTATTTTACACTTTTTTAAGCAATATGTTATACATTACAACAGGATGTAGTTTAAGGAACTATTCCCAAAAATAAAATAATTATCTAAAAAATAGGCAAGTGCCTTAAATATGAAACAACATGTTTGAATACAAGATTGGTAAATAGGTTGTTCTTCACAACCACCGTTTTGAACCTAAGTTCTTTCCCGCACTGAATATTTTTTAGCACAATTATTAAATTAGGAACCCTTTCTCATATACTTCTTTACAGCACAATGAACATTCCAAACATAATCCTTGTTAAAACTCTTTATTACATCACATTTATAAGCTATAACTTTTTGCGACCTTACTAAACAATATTTTTTGATTAATCCTTCTAAGATTTTAAGCGCTCGCCTATTTAGAACGTGACCAATCACGTTTTTCGATGCAAAATGAGCTAATGTTTAAATTGTGAGCCACATCAGGTCTAAGACAATCTGAACTCGTATCATTAACCTGAGAACAAGTTGATTTGGAAATTTGAAAAAGAAAAAGATAGGCTCTCTGTGGAATTCCATCTTGAAGTAAATTTGCTATACAAATTTATTCCATCCCCTCAGTTCATTTAATTAGATTATACCAAAATAATCCAAACCCTTGTCGAACTATTCTCCCCCTTAGCCATCTAGGTCGAGTACAATCAACACTACACCACAGAAAATGAAAGATTATTACGTTCCTTAGTATATTTCTTCACAAGGTGATTACATGCCACGCGTGAAGAGCAAAACTTTGTTCAATTCGCATTTTACTACCTCAGGATACTGATATGTACGCTGTAATTGATTAGCTGTTAGACTCTTAAGCAAATATATCCAGCGTTCATGTAGCCAATCTTTTTTTCAAACAGTACGACTTTATTTCAAAGACACAACGATCTTACTACCCACTTTTTATTTATCCCACACGCTCATCTGCTAGTACTACTATTTTTTATTACCAAATTAGCCGTTTCACTTGGATGGTTAAGAGGAAAATGATGACCATATGGAATAAAATCAACCTTACCAAGATGCGAAGGAGCAGAATAGCCTCTGTCATAATCCCCCCAAATAATGTGAAGATTATACTTTGTTACTTCATTGAAATCACCTTGATCGTTTTTCAATAGTAAACTGTTAAGCTGAACCGTAGTATTTAAAATTCTAGGAGAAGTAAAACTTTTACTTATTTTTTCAATATAATGTTCAGGAATGTTCTCTGTACTTTCAAATAAACCATTACTTAATAAATAACGCTCTATCAAATTAGTAGTTGCTAATTTCAATGTCCATTTGTTCATAAATTGAGGAACATTTATCGATTTAGTATTTTTTTTAGCAACAGGTGGCTGAAGTAAAGTAATTGTATACTTCTTATCTATGTACTTTTGTACTAATGCTTCCAAAAGAATATACGCACCAAATGAATGGCCAATTAGATGGGCACCATTAGTAGCTTTCTCCAATAACTTTTTCAATACATTCAAATAGATATTTAAAAGATTTTTCTCTCGTTTAAAAGGAGAACGTCCCAAACCTGGAAGGTCCATGATCCATACAGGTCGACCCGTTTTTTCATGAAGCTCTTTCCCTAAAGGAAATAAATCCTCTCCATCACTTAATAAACCATGTAATAAAATAAACGGCTTACCCTCTCCTTGTGATTGGTAAATGGTCGTATTATTACATAATGTTCGTTTAAATAAATGACTGTGCTGGCCATTTTGATACATCATGCGATAATCCAGATCAGCTATTACGGCTGGTAAAAATTTCATTACATTTGTCTCCTTAAGCCAATCTTCTCCCATTATCTTTTTCGTTGAACCATTTGAAAATGTTCGATTTGTAATAAAGTTTAGCCCATCAGCAGGAATTTGGGTTATTTTGCTTATCCCACTATTCATAAGTGCTTTCATAAATGGCAATGGGATAGAAATTTTAGGTGCAGTCATATTCATACTTTCTGACATAGCATCTAGTAATTCTGAAATATTCTGATCATTTTGTTTATCTTCAACAAGTGTATATGTTTGTATAGTTGGTTGCTCCAATCTGAAAACCTGCACAATAAACTTTGCTAGTTCATCGTTTGCAATAAGTGGTAATCTATATTCCTTACCTCCAGGAATCACTGGCATGAGCCCTTTTCGCATACTCATCACAAGCAAGCCTAAGCCTCCTGTTTGCTCCGTACTCCCTGTTTTACTACTACCAACTACAGTTGGTGGATTAATTACTGAAAGCGGATAACCTACTGTTGATGCTTGCTGACGGATATAAAGATCTGCTAAAAACTTTGTTCTCTCATATGGATTTTTTATTTTCAAAAAATTGTTTCCTTCTTTAAACACATCTATCGCCATCTTGCTATTATTATCATCAAAGGGACTCATATAGCCTACAACATGAATAAATTGTTGCAATCCCTTCAATTGATGAATATTTTTAGCGAATTCACTAATATGTTGGGCACCATTCAAAAATACGGAAGCTGCCTCTTTACTTGTCGCTTGAATATCCATGGGACCACCTGCGTGAATAATCACATCCGTTTTCAATACCAACTCCTTATCTTCAGCACTTAGACCTAAGTCAAATTTCGTTAAATCACCTTCAATAAAGTGCATAACTGCCTCTTTTAAGATACCTCTTTCTTGAAAAATGCGTGTTGCTTTACTTTTCGATCTCACTAATAGAAGAATTGTAACATGCTCTTCTTTCGCTAATTCCTCCACTACTTGCTTTCCAATAAACCCTGTTCCACCGGTTAAAAATACTGTTCTCATATAAATCCTCCTTTTAGTACTATTCAGTACTAATTTGATGTAAAAAAAATGCTTCTTTTATCGAAGCAAGTTAAAAAAATGATCTGCTGTTTTCATGATTACAGTTGCATCCTTCAGTGTTTCTGAAATAAATAGCGCTCCTTCAAGATTTGTAATAAAAAGAGATGCAACCTCGTCAATATTAATTGTCTTTCTAAATTCACCATTCTCTACTCCTTGTTTGAGTAATAGAGAAACTTTCGTTTGTAATCCTATAAAGAAAAGACCTATTTTTTCTTTTACTTTTGTGGCATTTGTAGGGCTTTGAATATATAGCGTAATAAATGGACAGCTCCCCTTATATTCTCTCGTCTGAACTCCTTGTGATAATTGCTTTAAAAACAATTGGATACGATCTTCAACTAATAATTGGTTTTGAGATAGTAAGCCATCAATTGCAGATTGATACATTTCAATCCAATAATCAACGACCCCTTCCAACAATTCTTCCTTATTAGAGAAGTGATAATACACATTAGACTTTGAAACTTTGCTTACACGAACTAATTCATCCATACTTGTATAAGCAAACCCTTTTTCTAAAAATAATGTTGCAGCTACTTCAATCACACGTTTTTGATTCATTAATTTTACCTTTGTCATAATTAGTACTGTACAGTACTACAATAGGTGTTGCAAGTATTTTTGTTAGTTTAATAAAAAAATTGATCAAAAAAGCTATACTTTAAAATACTATCCGTATTTCGGTTTTACTTTGTCTTCTATTAGATTTTCCAAAATCATACTCACTTAGTATAATGGACTACTAGCTTTAGTAAGTTTGTAATAAAGAATTCAATAATTATTATTTAACAACAACAAATGCAAAACCTCCATATTTAGCTAGTCTTAATTAAACCAATTAATACCATACAAATTAAAGACGAAATCATTCCTAAAAGTACAAAAATGAACATAATAAAATTCACTCTTGAAAACATTTTATTTTTTTTATCAAACTCCTTACTACTATCCAATAGAAAGTATGAATATACTGGAAATGAAAATGCCAGTACTATCCAATATTTCAATTCCCCAGTATTGCTAATTCTCTCTATTATTCCAGCCATAATCGGAAACAATATCATAAATAAAAAACCCTGTGTATATTTTTTAATATATCGCTTCATTTTTATCCTTCCTAAAAATAAATATTTATCCCTTCGTTCAGGAACTTTTCCCATAGAATATTTAACCTATTAAATCTTAGCAATATATTGTCTTATTTCATATATGTAATTGTTTCCTTATTCAACTAAACTCGCACTATAAACATTACTTGCAGCTGTAAAAGAAAGAGCTGCTGTGACAGGATAAGATGCATGATTAGAAGAAATATGACAACCATATTTTAGTATTAATTCACCTATTACTTTGAAATTTCTTATTGAACTAACCTGCCTCGTTAGCTTAAGTACACTGTTTCACAAACTCACATCAAGATTAACTTAAAATCCTATTTTTAATTTAGAAGTGTTATTCAGTTAAATGGACCTTTTCATGAAGAAAGACGCTTTCCTTATTTCAGAAAAGCACCCGTTTGTTGAAGATCGTTATTGAACTAAAGCACCTAGTTAGTTCAATAAGAAAAAAAGAGCTGCATACGCAACTCAATGATTTTTAACTAATCATTAACATATATTTACCCCTAGCATATATGTCGATTCATTCATAGATTTGTTATTTATAGTTTTCAAGATAGTTTCCTTTTTCAAAAATTTCTTTTGCACTTAGGGCAGTCCATTCCTCTGGGGTTACATTTTTGTGCAAATCAAGATAGGATTTTACCATTTTATAGCCCTCACTGTAACCATAACGATTAGGAAGGCCATTACCTCCCAGTATAATTTCGTAAGCCCGATTAAGATCATGCTTTTCGAGATCTACTACAATTTTTGACCAATAATATTTGTTGTATGTTGAATAAATTGGAACATAATAAATATCAGGATAAGCTAACTTTTCAAACATAAACGCCTTTCCTTCAAATATTAGGCTATCCAAAACGGTAAAAGACGGAGCATTACGTAAGTACTTCTCTGTCCAAATACTATGATGATATTCGTGAGCCATGCTAGACCTTAAAACATCTTCGTTATAATATTTGTTGTAAAGTACTATTATTTTTCCTGCCCCCACAGTAGTCATTAGTGTATTTGTATTTGTGGCAGGAAAAACACATACAGTTGTTTCATTTCCAGATGGAAGAAGATCAGAAGATTTTAAAAGGGCTTCTTTAATAATTTTTTCAGTTTCTTCCCTATCAATTTTTTCACTTAATAGTTGATTTTCTGTTAAAAGGTCGGGAGCTACATTTAGAACTTCATCTGCCATATTAGGATATTCACCATTCTCGAAACAAGCACTATATACTGGTTTAATTACCTCTTCATTATAAATTTCCACTTGTGATTGTTTTGGATTAATTTCAACTTTATCTGCATAGTTTTGATAAAGTTTATAGGCATTGACTATTTTAAATTTTTGACCTGTTTGTGGGTGTTCGAATGATAAAACGATACTTTCAATATCTTGCTTTGCTTTCGATTCTTCAGCTTGTGTGCAGGAAGTAAGTGTTAGCAACGTAATTATTAGAAGAAATATGACAACTGTTTTTTGATAATTTTTCAAATAAAATCCCCCTATGTAAAAAATCGGACTATTCAGCTAATTATTTTACCATATTTTAGTATCAATTCACCTATTTCTTTGAAATTTCTTACTGAACTAACCTGCCTCGTCACCTACATTGTTTCACAAGCTCACATCAAAATTAATATAAAATCCTCATGAAGAAAGACGCTTTCCTTATCACAGGAAAGCGCCCGATTGTTGAACAAAAAGTTTAGTTTCTAAATAAAGCGATATTTCCGTGAAAATTGCGTGATAACCAAAATACTTGTTAACCCAACAACGAGATACCATATTATATTAAAAGGAACTATGTACATAAATACACCAAATAAAATAGCTGTTAAAAAGCTAACTGTAATTGATTGTACATTCGTAATTTTATCTTGAATTAAATAATATAAAGTGAATGGTAGTGCTAAAGTAAATAACGGAATATAAATTGTTACAATAGATGATTTAATGAGGGATATTGAAAGCACGGCTATTATGAAACCTATTGACGTAGTAAGCGTTCTTCCCATAAATGCTTTACCAGTAAAATAGCCGTATAGCAGAATAAACATAAGCGTTAAACTGGAACAAATCCCCGTTATTAAAACAAATGGATGACCTATGACGAAAGCTGCTATTGAGATAAAAACTAAAGAAACGAATGGCAACAGCAATATTGAAGGATTTTGCACTTTTTCTATATTCATTACATTTGTAAAACTTACAAGAAGTAATAAAGTAAATGGAACCGTCAAATATCCTAATTCAAAGTTATTACCTAGACTAATATGATTAACCTCGAGGTTTCCGACCATTATGATTACAAGTGACGCACTGATTTGACCAAGCACCCCCCAAATGCTTGATAATTTAAAAGCTTGACTAAGCTTATCCGTAATTACAATTGAAACGATACCAATAAATAAAGCTAAATATAACAAATGCTCCCCTCCCAAAGTAATTCTTTAGAAATAATCAAAGTTAAATATTCCAATTCTAAATTATACAGTATATGTAAAAATAAATAAATACTAACTAAACCGCCCTGTTAGCTTAAGTACATTGTTTTACAAACTCACATCAAAATTAACATAAAATCCTATTTTTAATTTAAAAGTGTTATTCAATTAAATGGCCCTTTCATGAAGAAAGACGCTTTCCTTATCACAGAAAAGCGCCCGATTGTTGAACAAGATTTACATTACATTGTTAATTTTATCCTACCAATCACCAAACATATTCCTTGCAAAACTACTGTTAACCTTTTAGTTTATGCCATTTTAGATCGCTTTTAATATTACCCTCATTCCAACCATAATAATAAAGAGCATTTCCTTCTTTATCATAAGCTATTGCGTTGAGTTGATCAATTTGTTTACTAAAGGGCAGGAGAAAATGAATTGTTTCTCCCTTTGTGATGTTTTTTATTTCATCTTTATTTCCTGTTTGGATTCCAATAGAGGTTACTTTTTCATCATTAGATAAGACAACAAATAAGGTTGCTCCTTTATCTTCATATCTAATACTAAATCCGCCAATCGTTTGTAATAAATCATTACTATAAGGAATAGATGTAGATGCACTACTACGATAAATAAAATTTTTTTGATTAACATCGACAGTAATATATTCTTTTTTAGCATCACTTTTAAATAAATAGAAACTACTCGAATCCATTTCATATTTATCAACCAATTCATAGTCATTTGTTACAAAAGGATTAGCCTTCCCAGGAGATAAAGGGGTTAAACGATATCCGCTAAAAATAAAAATAACTACACCTATTAATAACAAAGCAAAAACTATTCCGCCTTTCTTCAAAGCGCAACCTCCTATTTCATTTTTCTTATTGAGTTTTTAACTAAATCCTCATTCATATTATTTGTATTGTTTCACGTTCTACATCTTATTTTAGCATTAATATCCAATTTAATTAAGAATTGTTATTCCACAATATGGCCCTTTAACGGAGAAAGACCCTTTCCTTATTCAAGGAAAGCGCCCGATTGTGGAAAATGGCATAAAAAAACTCTCTTTGATGGAGAGTTGGAAAATATCACTATCAGTTCAAGTGAACAAAGAAATCAATATAGGGCTTATCATTAATAGAAATGCGACCTCAATTAGTATAATCATGCTAGATTCAAAAGTTGATAGTTTTCGTTGTTTCTTGATTTTTGTTAATTGCCTAAGATAAATAGAAGAAATAAAAACTAGTATTACAGTTCCTAAAGTTTGTAAAACCTCTACGAAGATGTCCAAACAAACCAACTCCTTCATAAATAATTGTGGGGTAACCTAATTGTTACTCCCCTTTCTCATCCAAAGTTAATTCTAGTAATTGTGATTTCGTTTTCTTATTTTTGCACTTGATATCCTTTCCTCTTTAACCACTCTTGTCGTTCCTCTTCTTATCTTTTTAAAATCGGTTTATAGACCCTTTAGAAAGTAGATTTATTCAAAGTACTCCCTAAATAATAACATAAATATCTAATTTTCATTGAGTGTTATTCCAGAAAATGGCCCTATTAATGAAAAAGGCACAATTCCTTTTCAAGAATTGCGCCCGATTATTTCATATGTCTTCGAAATAGCGGTAATGAAAATAAATAAATTTTATATAAAGGAAATATCCTCTTGAAAGTAGAATTTAACTATTCGGCTGAGGAGTATTCATGTGCGTCCACGACCATTATTTATTGAAAATCCAGAGCATGATAGGTATGTTAGTCTTGTGCCAGATGGAGATATTGAAGAAATACTTATTAAGCAACGGGCTAAGACCCTTACCCTCTTAGGCAGCGTATCAGAGGAGTTAGCAAGTAAGACGTACGCACCAGGGAAATGGACTTTAAAAGAAGTGATTGGGCATATGACCGACTCGGAACGTGTGATGTCATATCGAATGCTTGCCATTGCACGAAATGAAATTGCACCACTCCCAGCCATGGATCAGGATCAATACGTTTCTGCGGCAAACTTCAACAAATTATCTTGGGAACAGTTACTAGCTGGTTTAGACACCGTACGCTCCAACACGTTAAGCCTGATTTCAACTATTGATGAAGCTGCTTGGGTTCGTAATGGAACTGTAATGAACAGCCCAGTTTCAGTAGGTACCATTGTATATGGCATTGTCGGACACGAGTTACACCATATGAAAGTGATTAGCGATAAATACTTATAAATCTCTTTCTATTAATGAAAAAACCTAATTTTTCATTTAATACTGAGAAATTAGGATTTTTAATAGTGAACCTTACTTAGCATTATAAATCCGCATTTTCCTGACGTTATCCTTATTTATAAATTATCATTTCTTATTCAATTATATGTCCCTATAATGATCGAGCGCTGATCCTTATTACAGAACCGCGCCCGATTGTTGAGTAGTCTATTTACTAAATTTGAAAGGGAGAACCCAAAACGGCTCTCCCTTATTTTTATTTTACTTGTTTATATATTTGATAACAGCCATTTCCTTTCCAAATCGGTCACCATAATCAATAAATCCTAAACTGGCATCTAAGTGATGTGCTTCCTGATTTTCCGGATGATAACCAACAACAATTCTTTCTGCATCTGGCAACTTACTCATCTCTGAAATCATTAACTTTGTCGCAGCTTTCCCTATACCTTTACCTTGAAACTTCTCATCAATCATTATCCTAAATACCCAATATCCATCAAGTTCCTCTTTTTCAGTGTTAAACATAAGGAAACCCACTACTTTATCTTCATAGTAAATTGCAAAAGGTTTTAATGAAGGTTCAAACTTTGATTGGGCAATTGATCTGGCGTTTGACTCCAAATACTCCGTTTGTTTCGCGGATAATTTCAATTCACAGCATTCATACCAGTTCTCTTCGTTCAATTCTACGATTTTCACATTACTTGTAAGCATATATTTTCCCCTTTCAAATTTCGGGGAAACGCTAAGTAAACTTTGTTAGTTAGGCGTTATCCCCTTTAAGTTCTTCAGTAAAAAAGTTTTTTTGTTTGTCATAATGAACGCCTCCCTTAATAAAATAATGTCTAAAAAACAATATTGCGGAAATATTTAGACAATGTAATTATACCATATTCTTTTCCACAATATGGCCCTTTCATGAAGAAGGACGCTTTCCTTATTCCAGAAAAGCGTCCGATTGGGAGTTAGTTTAAGAAGAAAGGCAAATCTAATAAAGAATAGTACATAATTATGATACGTTTCACCTTAATGTAGTTAATTTCCATTTTCTATATATATCCTTACCATCGATTCTTCGCTATTTTCACCAAAACAACGTATAATAAGAGAAACAGAAGAAGAATTCATTTTTCCTCTAGTTAAAAAAAGAGGTGCAATTACTTGAAACAATTTGAAACAGCATTACCTGAGCAGTATGAAACATTAAAAAAACAGGCCAATTATACGTCTAGCTGGCGAGAGCGTTTAGACGCAGTCGAAAAGTTATCAGCTTATCAACATGACAAAATCATAGATTTATTAAAAAATCGTATGCAGCATGATACTGTCAACAAGGTGCAATTAGCAGCCTATGAAGCACTTGCGGCGTTTGGCGAGGACGTAGAGAAGCCATCACCTGCACGTTTTGATATTATCAAAGGAACAGACAAAATTTTCTTGCGAGTTAAAAAGAGCTTGCCGAAGGACCATACAGTGGCAGACTTTGCGGATAAACTAAAACGTATGCGTTTAGATGTCTTTGATGCGTATGAAGGCGACAAAGGTGAACAATTTATGAACTGGTTAGAGGAACGTTGGGCAAAACTATAATCAGCAGTTTTGCGATTTATGAAGGAAAGTCATTCTCTCCGTTTGTGGAGGGAATGACTTTTTCTTATCTTACGCTACGGTTCATCGAAACGAATATTAAATTGTCTTACTTCTTTTCTTTGATCATCTATCTTTATTGTTTAATGATAAACTCATATACCTTGCATAAAAATTTGTATAGATAATGTTCATACATAAAGCCACAAAACACTGATTTAACAGCGCTCATGGCTTTTTTAAGTGTTTCCAAAATTTGATTTGGGAACGTTATTTTGTATGTGTTATATTATACTTAGTTAAAGGTCGTTAAATTATCTGATATAGTATTTAAAAAATCTTTTTCAAATTTATAATAAAATTTACCCTCAGTCTCACTTAATGTTATTGAATCCGTTTGCATTCCGTTGCTTAAAGAAACCAATTTTATTGAATGAATTTCTGGCTGATTTTCTAACAATGAATCAAGTGATGTATTCGTTTCCATTTGAGTAAACATTTCTTTTAATTGTACTGGTGGCATTTCAGCTTCCATTTTATTAATTATAGCTTGCAATAGATTTACGAGATTTTCTTCATTTAGGTTTACACCTTCTGTGGCTGCCATCAATAATGCGATAACTTCTTCACCGCTAAAACTCTGTAATCCTTTTTCAAATTCAAATGCTACTTGTGTGATTGCTCTCACTCGAATATCTTCTGGCAAATCGTATTCTAATCCATTTACAGAATCAATGAGCGTTGAAATAGTTTCCACATCAATTACTGAATAATAATCAATTGGTAATGCTAATAATTTTGAAACAGTCGTTTTTACATTATCAGCGCCCCCATATTTATATGCAAACAATAATTTATCGTACAAAGGTGTCCCATCATTATTAGTCGATACTGGTGCATATGTCTCAGCAGGGAATGATACAACTTTCATCATCTTTTTATCTTTATTATAAGTAAGTAATAGATTTAGATAAATTCTATTATCCATCTCCTTTGATTTCACCGTAATTAATGTAGTTGAAACCTTCTCTTCTTCAACCACTTGGTTACTTGCAGTACGTATGTTAGATTCTTTAGTCGGATTTCCAGGGAGTAATGATGGCAAAAATAAAAATAAACATAGACCTATTATTAATACAGAAACTGTTACTGGTGCGAATTTTTGTAGGAAAATAGGTGACTTTTTTTCCATATGAGAATCCCTGTCTATTTTCTTGATTTGTTCAAATACTTTTTGACGATCTTCTTTCGTAAATTGTAGTTCTTGATTCAACTTATTAGAAAAGTAAGTTTTTGAACGTTTCTCATTCATTAACTTCTGCCTCCTTTATCATCGACTCTAATCGTTGTTTTGCTCTTCTTAATCGCGTTTTCACTGTATTTACCGAAACATCTAAAACATTGGCAATTTCATCAGTCGTCAATGAATCGTAGTAGTATAGATAAACCACTTCCCGATATACTTTTGGAAGAGAAAAAATCGTATCTTTAATTTCTTCATTATTGTATTTATCAAGTACTGTTTTTTCTGTTGAAGGTAATATTGACTTCGCCGTTTCATTAATAAAACTTTTTACGTGTACCATTTTGTAATTCCAACTTTTCAAATAGTCCTTACATTCGTTAATGGTAATACGATAAAGCCATGTTTTAATTTGTGCGTCAAAGCGAAATGAATCAAGGCTTTTGTAACATTTGATAAACGTATTTTGAACCATGTCCTTCGCAATCTCTGCATCTTTCACATATGAAAACGCCAATCGTACCAACTCATTACCATAATCAATCATCAATTTTTCTAGTATGAAATCATTTTCTTCTCTATCCAATCTACTTCCCTCCTTCTCAACCTCCCAAATTCTTCTATTAGACGATTATCAATTCAAGAAAGGTTCAATTTTTAAAAATAACTCCGAAATATCCGTTACCGACTTGTAACAATTGCGATTGTAAGCGCTGAGAATAGGCGGGCGTTGGATTTGTTAATTATTTGATCAATCTTTCCATAAATTCTATTGATTGCTCCTTTTATAAATCATCAATGTCTGAATTATAGACGCGATTTCTTTCAAAGTGAATGACTCCTGTCTAACCATTTATTCATCTCTCTTACTATTTCATAAGAATAGAGTAGCATTGTAATAATGTTGGATTTAATTAATGATATCAGAGCAAATCTAAAGAGCATGTTTTGAAAAAGATTGTTCAAAACATGCTCTTATTTAATGTGGCAGATTAAATTCTTTATAAAAAAGTCTGATTATTATTAAAAAACCCTTGTTGTGCTATAGCACTTGTTAATTAAAATATGATTCTTCACAAATTCTTCGTTATTCGTAAGAAGTAACAGATTACCTTTTTTATAAATTAATTCAAAGTGTTCAGTAAAACACTAACCTAATATATTTTTTTGCTATTCCATCTAAAAAGGCTTTCATTTTTCTTTCAATTACTTTAGTATCGATAAGGGCACCTCAAAAAAGATAGAGGTGCTAATATGTACGGTATTATTAATTATGAAATGTTTTTATTAACAGGGATATTATTAAATCTAATCCCAGGTGCTGATACCATGTATATTGTTGGTAGAAGTATTTCACAAGGTAAAAGAGCTGGTGTTTATTCTGTATTCGGTATTATTACTGGCTCCTTGGTTCATACGTTATTTGTTGCTTTTGGCTTATCGCTTATTCTAACAAAATCGATTGTATTATTTAATACCATAAAGATTATTGGTGTTATTTATCTCGTTTATCTAGGAATTAAAATGATACTTGATAAATCAAACATAGGTTCTGAAACGTCATCAAGTAAATTAAACTTAAAAAAAATTTATATACAAGGTCTTTTAACAAGTCTAACGAATCCCAAAGTCTCGTTATTTTTTATTGCTTTTCTTCCGCAGTTTATAGATGTAAAAGCATCAGGTCCTGCTCCTTTTTTAATTTTAGGGCTTACATTTACAGCAACTGGACTCCTATGGTGTTTATTTGTTGCTTATTTCTCCTCGTACGTTACTAAAAAACTAAGAGGAAACCAAAAATTAGGTATGATTCTGAATAAAATAACAGGAATGATATTTATTTGTATGGGGTTAAAGCTACTTCAAACAAAAGCTCCACATTAAACTTGTAAAATAAAGCAATGCCCCCCTAATGAACAGTCCTTTCAAATTTGAAGGGACTGTTTCTTAATTAATATCCGTTCGTTTACTGCCGACTTTATTTCTGACATTCATTCAATATAGTGATGAAATTTATAGTTTCCCTTTAGCATATATGTTTAAGTACCATTGAAAGTACTATCTTTCCCATACTATTTCCTTTTAAAAACAGAAAATGGATATATAAACTGATTCTATTAATCAATTCTTTGAACTTTTAACTAGAAAATCACTTCTTAATATAAAGCATTATCTAACAAGAATATTAGATACGAATCATACATATATTGATTTTAGTATTTCATTAAAACAGAACTATTATTATCCTAATGATGAAATTATAATATAAGCAAAAATTTTCTATAAAGATAGGATGATGAAAATTATTGAAAAATCAGTTCTTGCTATGGTTATATTACGTGTATTGTCTGGAAGTATTGAAGTAAGTGCTGGATTGTTGATGCTAAAGTTGAATAATTTAGAAAAAGCATTCTATATTAATACAATGCTTGCATTGGTTGGTCCAACAGTTTTAATCGTAACAACAGCAATTGCCTTATTTGGACTAGCTGATAAAATTCCTGTGACGAGAATCGTTTGCTTATTTACCGGTATAACACTTATTATTATTAGCTCACATATTAAGTAATATGGACATTCCATTTATTAGCCATCATTTTTCGTCATTTTTTAAACAATATTTTATTGTAGCGTGTCATAACGCTGCATTTTTTTATGTATAAGTACCTCTACATGCACAAATTTATTTTGAGTGTATTGCACGCACTTATTCGGTTGTGGCATTGGTTGACCGTTACATCCTCTCTCATTCAGTGTCACTAACTCAATAACCCTTTTAGCTTTACATAACTCTTCTAGCCCTTCTATTCTTGCTGCATCTGCTGACTTAGATTAGATTTTTGTTTTGACAATTGTTACACTGATTCGTCTTAAGAAGAATATAGATTAAACGATAAATTATGGGAAGCATTCGATGACTAGATTAGAAAATTGTGACCAAAGTATTTATATTATGTAACCCAAAATAATTTTAGGCTTGAATATGTCAGTTCCCTTGTATGAGGATCATCAGCATAATTTGATGGTCTTTTTATTCTTAGTTAGCCTTTTTCAACATTCTTAATTGAAAATAAAGTAAAACAAAAATGACAAATATGTTTATTATTATTAGGAAAATATTATTGCTAAATAACAAAATTGGTACTGATGCTATATTTAAAATTGGTTCTATATTGGGTACATCAATACCCATCATACCTAATATTACAGCACCTAAAATAATACCAGCACAGCATATTACTAATATAAATAACCATCTTACTATTTGTAATAGTATAATAAACGCTCTCATATAAACCTCTTTCTAACTACTTATGAAAACAATTTTAAGTTACTTTCCAAACTATTAATACAAGTAAAAAAAGCCAATTAAATTGTTTAACTAAACAGCCCTATTAGTTTAACAAAGTGAAATTTTCCCACCACATTATGTATTCGCTAAAGGAATATTAGCCTTTTGTTTTAAAGGAGTGATTTTATGTTTTTAAGTGGTAAAATTCCTAAATTCAATTTTGGCGAGGTTATTGAATTTTTAGTAATAGCACAAAAGAGCAAGGTCAAAAATTTACATTGATACTGAAAAATAAATAAAACGGCAGTGCTTCTGCCGCTTTATACTTAGAGTAAACCTAATAATGCACAATCTGGAACTAATTCAAAACTCTGCTTCATTTGTGTACGGTTCACCTTTTCTGAATCTAAATGAGACCCTTACTCATTAATCCTATAAAACCGATTTCAAGATCGTTAAGAGAATTCCTATCGTAAACCCGCATATAGCTCCATTCACTCGTATCCATTGTAGATCCTTACCAACGCTATTTTCCATCATATTGATAAGCGTTTCGTTATCCAATTTATCTAGATTTTCTTTAACGAGAACTCCTATTTTTGAATGGTTCATATCAAGGTAGTATAAAATTTGCTTTTGAATCCAATTTTCAATACTTTCCATTTTTTCAGGTGTTTTTACTATGTTATTTACATAGTTTTGAATAAATGAAATCACATGCTTGTCAATAAATTCGTCATCTTCGGCTAGAAGCATCAACTTTTTCTGTAGTTGTTTTAAAATCTCAGTAATTTGATCTACTGGGCTCCAATTGTTTACGAATGTTTTCTTCCAATTATTTATCTCAGCCATCAATTCTTCCTTATCCTGCATGCCTACTACCTCTTCTCGAATTCGAGAAAGAATCAAATGCCTATATGGGTCATCTTCTCTTTGTAAAAGAATGATTCTTTTAAGCAAATATGGTTGAAGCATATTCCCTAGCTTTTCCTCCGTTATTAGATTACGAAAAGAACTAATTGCCATCTTTAAAAAGCCATCTGCTTCGGTATTATCAAGTAATTGTTTGGCCATTATTCCTATTTTTCGCTTTGTCTCTTCTTTTGACATCCACTTTTCCATTTCAGTCAAGATATAGTTCAAAGCTTTTTCATCTAATTTTTTATTGAGTGCTTGCGTAATTATAGTTTCAAGAATTTTTTCTACTTTTAAAGTATGAAGATACTCCTTTAACTCCTTTTCAATAAACGGAGCCATTTTTTCTATATTGACAAAACTGATGAACTCATTAAGAATCAAACTAATTCTTCTTTTCAAAGTTACTGATGACAATTCATTCTCAGCAATTTGTATTAGTTTATCTGTAAAATTAATTTGATTGATTTTCTCTTTAATACTTTCTTTAGTCAGCCAATCTTTTTCAAGCATGGTGATAAGAGCTGTAATCATTCGATCTCGGTTTTTTGGCAGCAATGCGGTATGAGGGATGGGAATACCCATTGGATGGCGAAAAAGAGCTGTTACAGCAAACCAATCTGCCAATCCTCCAACAAGTCCTGCCTCAAATCCACCTTGCAATAATCGTCCCATAAAGGTTTCTTGAAAAGGAATCGTTATGAGAAAGCCTGCACCCATAACGCCTAAAGATATTTTCGCTAAATAATTTGATTTATTTCCTTTTTTTATCACTGTAATCAACCTCTTAAATTTTTTTATACATATTCCTTATCGGACTAACTTGCTTCGTTAGTAAAATACAACATATTCTGTATTGAATGCATCAAAATGGAACATCCATCAATCCGAATTTTAGATGCCAAATTCGTGTTTAATCAAGTAGAACCGATTTATTCCATCTCATCCATTATAACAGCAACATCAATTTACTCTTGGTCGTCTGCTGGTGTTAAGTCATCTTGACCATCATCTTCATTAAGAAAGCTAACCAATCCTTTAAGCCCACTATCTGATTATAATATACCACGGTTTTAATATTCCCAAATAAGCCGACTTTTTCCTTCATTTGAAAAAGAAAAAGATAGGATCTCTATGGAATCCTATCTTGAAGTAAAGCACTATTTTCTTTCATAAACATGAAAATAGTAGTTATAAGGGTTTTTGTCATTCATTATCCCTTTTTCAACAGAAACTTCTTTCCAATTATTGAAATGAACTTCTAGGAAAACTAAATTCTCATAATTTGTTTTATTTTTCCCAGATCAATACAGCACGTTCTAAAATTGAATCCCAAGAATCCTTTCCAGCAACGATTTTTTCTACATCATAGTCCACATAATACACAGCATCAATTTTTTCACTTTCATCAAACTTCCAGATATAATCCTGTTCATTGAGATTCTTCTCGTTATTAGTTAGGCTTCTTGAAGGAGAATCAGCAATTGTTTCTGTATAAAAGATAAAACTCACATTCTTTTTCTCACCGTCAATTTCAAATGGACTAGGATAGGTCCCGTGAAAAGTAGCATAACTTTTACCGTAATAATGAGAAACCAATTGATTATCATTTTGCATTTCAATTTTAAATAGTTCTTTCGAATAAGGAATAACCCTTTCATAATAAAAAATAAGTAAATACGCTCCTAATAAAATGATAGCTGTAGCAAAAATGGAGGCAAATGAAATGATAACTTTTTTCTTACGCCATTTTTTATTAATCTTTTGAATAATAGGGGCTTTATTTTCTGCTGGAATATACAGGTTACGTTTCATTGTTTCATATTCCTTTTGGCATTTTTCACAATGCTGTAAATGCTGGTCTACCATTTCTTTTGTATCTTGACTAACTACTCCATCAATATAAAGAGGTAAAATATCTTGAATAATTGTGCATTTAATCTCTTTCATAATTCTTCTCCTCCATATACTCAGTAATTTGTTTCCTTGCTCTGTAATAGGTCACCCTTGCCCAGCCTGCACTTTTTCCAAAAAGAAGCCCTATTTTCTCAAACGGTAATTCTCCAAAAGTCCGTAGTGAAAAGACCTCCTTATATGGCTCTTTCATCGAGTGTAGAAACTGGTGAACTGCGAAGGCATCTTCTTCATTCATCAAATGATTTACAATTTGCACTCCTGATTCTTCTGCTACATCCAAATCTATTTGTCGTTTATTTTTTTTGTAGTGAGAGAAATATGTATTTTTTGCAATTGTAAAAAGCCACGCTCTAATATCTTTAGAACCATCGAATTTTTCAATTGCCCTTAACGCCTTAAAAAATGCTTCTTGCGTAATTTCCTCGGCTATCCCCTCATCGTGACTTAATGATTTGATAAACAAATAAATTTCTTTAAAATATGCTTGATAGATTTCCTCAAAGTCCACCTCTTTTCACCCCTTTCACTTATATAACTCCTAGAATTTAATTTCGTTACAAAAATATTGAAATATTTTACACGATGAGCATTATATTTTTTGATTTTGCAATTGCCTTTGAATTTATCGATGCTTTTTAAAGCCTTAAACTGCTATCTTTTCAAACAAGTGAACATCTCGGAAGTATTGATTGTATATACGCTCAAACTCAGTCACATTTCTACCTCCTTTCCTAATTAAGACTAAGTAAAGTAAGTTTCGTTACAAAAATTATGAAAATTGGCAGACATATAAAAGGTCTGCCTTTAGGTCGTATCGTCCTAATTGAAGTAAACTGCACCGTAAGTTCTATAATTTAAGCACTTGTTACTTGAATAACTTATCTCACGCATAACTCCCTAGTAAAAGCAGAAAATATGGTGAGGTGATGACTATATGTTCAAAACAAAGATTGGCTATATGATTTGTTTTTCGATTATTTTAAGCTTACTTGATTACAGTAAGTCCATAAGTGCAAAATCTTTGGAGTTACCCTTCTATCAGTCGCACAGCGATAAAAGTGAACACAAACAAACTCAGGAATTGGAACAGCGTTTAGATAGCCTCGAACCACCTGAACCTACCACTATTCTTGATTCACCATTTCCATTTGAAAAAGAAACAGAAATGAGTTTTCCTACCGATATCATCCCCATTTCAGAAGTGTTAAAAGAAGGAGTAAAAATTCCTTTCAAAGTAATAAAAAGCGAACCAAGCTATATTAGACCGATATATGAAGAACACTGGCATAGCACATATTGGGGTGGGAGATGGAGCTATATTCCTTCTCGAATACATTATTCTCTTCACCGTATATTCCCTTTTTATGCCATTGGAATTTCAGCTGAATTAAATTTCCAACAGAATGTGGGTATTACTTTTTCTACTACTGCAAATGAAACAGATTTAGACCTCTATATAGTTGTGTTTCAAACTACTATCACAGATGTTTATACAAAAGGAAATCAAGTTGTTGTGGTTGGAACACCTAAACGAACAGGAGTAGAGGTAATTTCCATTAAGACTGCAGATATACATCCAAGTAATAAAGAGAAACTTTTATTAGTTCAGTTAGCAACAAATGGCGCTGAACTTGATTATTCTTTCATTAATTATCAACCACCCGATTTTTGGTTAAAACAAGATCAAAAATTAAATGAACGTGAAAAATCTCAATAAGAGTGAATTTTAGCCTTATCATGTAAGTTGATAAGGCTAAAATTTTATATTTCATTCTTCTTCAACTAACCTGCTCCAAATGCATGATATAGGAGTAGGTAATTACTTTACTCAACAATATAGCCTTGAATGCAAATAGACGCATTCCTTATTAAAGAAATACGCCCGATTGCTGAATATAAATTTACTAATGGCCACGTTAATTGAATAAGATTTCAACAATTTTTTTGCTATTTTACCTAAACTTATCCTTCTTTATCGTAAGTGTTCCTTGTAAGATTGAGCTTTGGCATATAAGTACCTCCACCTGCTACCATTTCTTTCGTTTCAACATCATAAATTGCATATCTACCCCTAAATTCTTTTTCTGTGTCTTTAAAGGAATAAAAGAAATACACTTGCCTCTCAGGGCTAATAACCTGATAGTGGTTAACATCTATACCAGGATAAGTACGAAGAATATTTCCATCAAAGGTTATATAATTGAATCCTTCTACTTCCTTAAATAATAATTTTTTTCTAATGCTTACAGATGCATCAGGCATTTCTTTAAAAAGAACAGTATCTAAATGTCTTTGCTGTTCCTTTGGCTTCTGCTTATATCTTTGATAAAGCTCCTGATGTACAGAATACTTTAGATCTCTAAGTGCCTGGTAAAATCCCTCTACAGTTTCATCAAATATTTTTTCCTTATTTGCTGGATATAAATATGCCATTTTATCTGAAGATGTAGTTTGTGAATAAGCAGGATTTCCAAATAACATGGACAGACTAAACGAAAATATAAACGTAGACAAGCTAATTAAGCACAGATTTTTCATTGTAGGTTACTCCTTTTAAATAGTAAGGTACCCTTAATGTTCTTACACCATCCTGCCTAGTAAATAGAAATGCAACTGCTCTATTGAACAATTGCATCAGGTACTTTAAGAGGAAAACTTCATTTTTCAAATCTAACTAACGTATTTCAGGCATTTCACTATGGTTCATGAAGTTGTTGTTTCTTTTTTATTTTTTCTCGACTAATCTTAACTTTTTATAGCCTTTTACAGCTAATGAAAGATCTTGCTGTTCATTCCATATGCTGTAAGGGAAAACTAAACTAATGATTGTTTGTTGTTCTTTTTCTAAGTATTCAACATTTGCACTGTTTGCGTAGAAGGATTCGCCCTTTTCATTTACTAATGCTGTTTTAAAAATATCATTTTCATTTTCAACGTAATTATCAATTTTAAAAGATACTTGCATAGAACCATTTGTTAATGCAGCTTGTTGTAATTCGAGACCTGGAACGTCATTTCCCCCTACAAAAACTTGTGTTTTAACCGATGCTGATGTTAAATCAAATGCCCATTCGCCATCAATCAAACTAGCATTTCCATCCTTATCTATTAAATTTATTGTTTCAATAACTAGTTCAGCACCATCTAATGAAGGTACAGCGACTCCATTAGATACACTGAGCATTTCTAATGTTACAGCATGTTTTTTTACATTCTCCAATGTGAACTGACCGCCACTAAAAATTCCTGGGCCTGCTATTGGCTTTGTATCGGATACGAAAGCATCTATTTCCTCACCCTGTGCGTTATAAAGTCGAAATTCCACGTTCATATCATACACGTCACACATTTGCATATGATCCGATTCAATATTGAACTGCATAGCTAATCGATATGCATCCACAAAAAAGTGTTCTAGTGTTATGGTAATATCTTCTGATTGCTGTGATTGTGCCACATATTGCACATCTCCATGATCACTTGCTAATTCAATCCCAGGATCCTTTAAGTTGAAAAAGGTTTGTAATTTTGCTAAAACTGTATTATTTGTTAACAAAACCACTGAAGCTAGCGCAATTGTAGCTACGGCAGCAACTGCCATAGGCTTAAACCATGACTTTTTAGTTTTTTTCTTTGATAGTTGACGAATCTGTTCGTAGGATTGATCAAAAGCTATTCGAAGTGATTGTGGTAACTCTTGCTCTTTATTCATTTGCTGAAAGCGTTCTTCTCCACTGTTTTTCATAGCGATTGTGCCTCCTCCACATAATAGTTGTTTTTCAAATATTGTTTTGCCCTCGAAATTCTCGATTTAATTGTGCCTTCGGGTTCATGAAGTAACTCACTAATTTCCTTAGTTGTTAGCCCATTCACATAATACAGTGTTAATGCAATACGATAATTTTCATCTAAGCTATTCAACGCATCGTCTAACTCAAGTGGTAAATGGTCTTGATGTGATAATGCATTTAGTGTATCTGAATCGAGAGATACAACCTGCTTATGCTGCTTCATAAAGCGATAACAATTGTTCAATAAGATACGGCAAAGCCAAGTATTAAAATATTTCACCTCTTTTAAAGTACCTATTTTTTCAAAGGCAGTTAAAACCGTCTCTTGCAATAAATCTGCTATATCTTCATCTTTTAGACCCAAAATCTTTGCGGTACGATAAAGAATCAATTCGTATTGCCTTATTAACTGTATAAACGCTTCTCCATCTCCTTCTTGTGCTTTTTTCACTAGAAATTCAGATTTCATCATTAACACCTCTTCTTTCCTTACATACCGTTAGAGTATTTTGATCAGTAATTAGTTGCATAGAAGTTAAATATTTTTACAAAGTAGATCTGACTACCTAAAACCAAATTTTCCAAGATGGCTTGAGTATGTCATCTTTTAGAACTATCAAGTTGCTTAGAAGATATTTGATTGTCCAACAAACAATAGAAAAAGACAAGAGTTACTCAACAAATGTTGTGTTTACTCTTGTCTTATTACCAATATTCTTAAAAAGGGAGCACTTTTAAATGTATAAAATCCTTAGGTATAGTTGCATATTCGGTCATTCAATGTAAGTCAGTAGACTCCAACAAAATATGCGACTCGTTCGCTAGGAAATTATTTAGCACTATTATAAAAGCGTATTCGAAAAAAACTCGAATACGCTGCATTAATCTTCCACCGCTTCTAAATAGCCTTGCTGTAAACATGTATCCGTCATAAATTGCTTTATCCCCGTAGCAAATGACAATTTAATCGTGCTACTCGTAACGGCCAAAATTTCGCCATCTCCAAAAATCACATGCTTTACTTTTGAGCCAACGATTAACGCGGATTCGGTTGTAATCGTCCGCTCATTGCGGTATTGCTTTAGTGCTTTCTTTGTACTTTTTGACGCTTTCTTTGGCAATTCCTGTGGTGAGACGATTTGTTTTAACGCCTTCATGAACATCGATGGCACCACACTTGCTTTAAAGCGCTTGCTATATGAAATTAATTCCAAATGGCGAATAGCACGTGTGATACCGACATAAAAGAGTCTTGTTTCTTCCTCGATTTCTTCTTCCTTCTCACTAGGTAAAATTCCATCAATTAAATCAATCAAATACACATGGTCAAATTCCAAGCCTTTTGAACTGTGTAATGTTGTTAGTGTAATGGCATTCCATTCATTTTTCGTATGAGACGTACGTGCTAAATTTTCAAGGTATTTCAAACGTCCCGCAAATTCGGTCATCGTTGACGTATGGCGAGCAATTAACCCAAGTACATCCACAATATCTTGTAAGTTTTCATAATTAAAACCAAGGTCCTCACTCATTTTCTTTAAGGCACGCTCATAACCAAAGTCATAACGGATATGCTCTAGCATGGCTGTTGGCGTTGTTTTATCAAAATGAATACTATCATACGTTTTGCGAATCCGCTTAATATATTCAGGCTGATAATCCTTTAACTCCACATGCTCTAACAATCGAGTGAATACACAGCCATCCTCCGGCACTTTCTGCAGCGCCTTTAATTGCGATGGTGTAATATAAGCATTCATTTTTCTGTACACTTTTTCAAATACCGTGATATTTTTTGTATTGTACGCTAGCCGCATGAAGTTCATAATATCCTCCACGACCCAATGCGTGAAAAAGCGAATTGAGGAATCCTTCATATAGAAAGGCAAACCCGCTCTGTCTAAGGCGTCCATAAGCGGAATAGCTGACGTATTATTTCGATATAAAACAGCCGTTGTGCCACACTTAGACAAATTTTTTAACTGGTTCACTAAATAGTTGGCCTGTAAGCTGTAATTCTCTAGGATTTTAAACGAGATTGGCTCTGCTGCAGGATTTTGCGTAAACATTTGTTTGTTATAACGCTTTTTATTTCGCTGAATAAATAGATTAGCTGGCTCTACAATCGTTGCAGATGAACGATAGTTTTGTGTCATTAGTAAAACATGTGCCTCCGGATAAATCTTTTGGAAATTCAACAAATAATCGGGCTCTGCACCGCGCCAGCTATAAATGGCCTGATCCTCATCAGCAACGACGCATAAATTTTGATGGACTGCGACGAGCTTCTCGATGATCGCATGTTGAACTGGCGACGTATCCTGACTTTCATCTGTTAAATAAAAATCATATCGACGTTGATATTGCGCCAACACCTCTCGATTTTTCGTAAAAATATCATTCGCCATTAACAACATATCGTCAAAATCAATGAGCAGACGGTCACTACCTGTGCGTTTATATTCCTCATAACGCTGTAAAATCTCGACTTTTCTAGGCACCTTTACTTCTGCAATTGCCCATTCTTGTTCTGGCAGCATTTTATTTTTGACAAACGTTATGTACGTCAGTAGCTCGTCTAACTGATCTTCAGTAATTTTCGAGCCATTTAATTGTTCAAAAATCTCACGAAGCACTCGTTTTGTTGACATAACACCAGGCTTGTCCGCTTCTTCCATAATCCCATACGAAATGCCCTGACGTTCAAGTGTCTGTCGCACAACTTGAAATGCTAAACTATGAATCGTTGAGAAATCAATCGGTGTCAAATGCGGAAAAAACTTTGCAAAACGTGCCTTCATATCATTTGCCGATGCCTTACTAAACGTGACAGCCTTTATGCGAGAAGGCTTCACACCAAGCGTCTCAATCATATAGCCAATACGCATAATAATCGTTGTTGTTTTTCCTGAACCAGGAGATGCCAAAAGTAACAGCGGACCACTCGTTTGCAATACCGCCTGCTTCTGCACATCATTTAGATAAACTCCAAGTGAACGCTCCTTTTCCTCAAAAAATGCTTTTTGCGCTCCATTCATATCAATTGCTCCGTTCTAAAAAATCTATATCCTATTATACCAGATGATGAGGACTCATCCGAGGAAAGCAAAGAAAGGATACTCATATGTATCAAGCAGCTTTATAATAAGGACACTTAAATGTCCTTTTACGTGTAACTACCAGTAAGTTTTCTATTTCCGCTGAGGAGATATTGTACAGAATGGCGTATATTTTTTGTTATTTTTATGCTATACATGCCACATTTAATATTCGTTCCTTAGCAATATTACATCAAATACGTGTAAGGAACATCAGATTTTATGTGGATAAATATTGTGCAAATATACTTTAAATAATAAGTAGCACAATTTGTACGAATAACACTCTTATGAACGATAAATTACTCCCTACTCCCCTAAAACCAAAATGTACGTACATGCATATAGGGTATCAGAGGATTAATTAGCTCTAAGTCGTGGACTTCTGTTTACATAGTGATACCTATATGATAATTTTAGGGTAATTATTAAAAAGGTGGTAAAAAAATGAAGAGGATTCATGTTTTGGGTATAGTTGTTTTAACTGCATTATTGAGTATAAGTGGTACGTTTTTGATTATGAAAAAGAACGATGACAACGAAACTTCTAAAAATGTTGAGAGCGAATTAGATAACGGTCAATCGATTTCAAAAGAAAATGATAAGAAAGAGTTTGTATCAACTGTGGATACGAATTATGGTTGGGAAAATGCTACATATTCCAAGAAGATTGATGAATGGAAAAGTGGAGATGAACCCTTTGTTGAGAATCTCATGCAAGAAGTTATTCAGCAAATGTCACATCAAAAGGTGATTGCTGATGAAAAAGAGTCATCAATTATGATTACCCCTGAAAGAATTGAAACTTTACTCCAAATGGTACAGTCAAATAAAGATCATTTCGAACACAGAGATAAATATGTAGAGCTATTAAGTCATTGGCAGCAGGATGATTTTTCATCCGTAGACCAAGACCATAATGATATGTGGTATCTTCAAGGCACAAAACAAAGTGGACTAGCCAATGATATTGCTACAAAAGAACAAGAAAGCGACTATATATTCCGCGTCTTTGGTATTCCAGTAGAAAAACAGAGTTAAATTTCTGTTTTTTTTAATAAACTTCCTAAAAGGATCCATTTTGAAAAAAGATTGACCAAAATGGATTCTTATCCAGTCGATTTAAAGTTGGTTTTAATAAAAAAGGATGAACTTTTTCTACCTATGTTATTCAACTAGCGCGCCCGATTGTGGAAGATTATAAGCATAATTCTTGTTAAACTAAATCCCCCTATAGTTTAAGTAGATTTCTTCACAAACTATTTATATGCTTATTTATTTTTTCTTCTGTCAATGATAAACCATTTTAAGATTCCAATTATTAATATTAAAAGTGGTATTCCCTGGATGAAGAGAAATCCTGTCCAAAAATCATTTGTAGTGCTGGTCGGGGAGGCTGTTGCCATTATACCTATAAATAAAGCCGTTGGAGTTGCGATTACATTCAATCCCAAACTAATCATAACAAATGATAACTTTTTACTTTTAATCTTCGGTAACCCAGCCGACCAAAATAAAATTATTGCAACTAACAAAATCAAAACACCCCAAACACCAAAAACCCACAAGACACTCAAAACACCCAAAACCTCTACCTCCTAACTAAACGATAGCCCATCCCATTTTCCTGAAAAGATGAAGATGCACCAACCGTCTACTATTTTACCGCAAAAACCCATATTGTTGTTCAACTATACTGCGCCGTTAGTTTAAGTACTCTTCACAATCCTTGCGTCCAATAATTATTGTATTCTATTAAATGGCCCATTTATTGTATAATCTTACATGATTTTAATACAGGAAACCCCTTTAGATAAAGCATATCTAAAGGGGCAAAATGGTACGACTTTCTTTTAAATCCTTCACAACATCTAAAGAAGTTCCATCAACTATTTAATCTTTACCGAGTACCTCTGCCAAAATTGGGATAGAAGAAGAGGAGCCTTTTCTTGATACTGCAAGTGAAGCAGCTTTTGAGGCAATGTTAAGGGCATATTTAACATCAGGTTTTTGAGAAATCATACTAAGGAAATAACCCAAGAAAGTATCACCTGCTGCCGTCGTGTCTTTGACCTTGACATTATAGATTTCTTGCTTGTGCTCTTGTACATTGTCTTTATATATGACCCCATTTTTACCTAAAGTCAGCACAATCTTTAAATTACTATAGATTGATAGTAAGTGATTGAGTATTTTATTAGGTGAGCATTCCCCACTAATTTCTTGTCCTTCAATTTCATTCAGTATCAGAAAATCAATTTTCGAAAAGTCTAAATCCTTAATATCCTCGCTTATCGGAGAAGGATTAAACGCAATGGTTAACCCCTTTTTATAAGCTGCATTGATTAGGTATTCCAAGCAGTTTGTTTCGTTTTGTAGAACTAGAAAATCATCCGCATGGAAGTCCTCTAATACTTGATCAATTTGTTCAACCGTTATTTCTTTATTCGCTCCACCATAGAGCAAAATACAATTTTCACCTGTAGGCGCTACTTGAATAAGGGCATGCCCTGTGATCAAACCGTCCTCATCTATTCCCTCAACATTAACTCCCGCTAATGCTAATTGTTGTTTTAGAAACAAACCATCTCTGCCAATTTTACCTGCATGAAACACTTGGGCACCAGATTTTGCAAGGGCTAGGGATTGGTTTAATCCTTTTCCACCTGGATATTCCTCATAACTGACCGAAGATAACGTTTCTCCTTCTTTAACGAGGTGAGGAACTGTATAAACTTTATCAATATTTAATGATCCGAAATTTATAAATTTCATTTACACACCCCATCATGTTAACTTACCAATAATGCTAATAGACGTTTCTTGAATAACTGATTGTCAATAGACTTACAAACTGTTGCATTAGGCATGTGCCCTGCAAATCCATCCGAAATGGCAAGTTTACTACCGTCATTTATGATCACTTGACCATAGGCAGCAGCTTCTGTCGTACACACATAGCAGTAACATAACTTGTCTTCCAAAACGATTTCATCCCATAATACAACACCCATTGCTACGGCATCAGGTAAATCAACCATATGTTCATTACTTCTTTGTAAATTATATTCAAGCAAGGAACGATTACATTGAACGGAGAACACAGCCTCCTCTTTACCGCTTGCTAGTAATACATCCATATCTTCCTTATTCCATGCTGCTTCGCCTAAACATACATCAAATCCAATGATGGTAGTCGATATACCAGAGTTGAGCATAATACTATATGCCTCTGCATCTACATACACATTAAATTCAGCAACAGGTGTAGTGTTACCAGGGCCAAAGCCAGAAGTACCCATTGTGTAAATATGCTTTACCTTTTTCATGGTCTCTGGTGCTTTTAAAATAGCAAGGGCAATATTTGTAACAGGACCAATGGTTACAATTTCAATTTCATCAGGGTTATTTTTAATCATTTCAAGGATCGCATCTACCGCATGCATGGTTTCTGGCACAAGGGTAGGATTTATTAAATGACAATCGCCCATTCCGTCTTCACCATGAACATTAACAGCTGTAACTAAATCACGCATAAGTGGTTTGGCTGCCCCAACATAAAGTGGTGGCTTTTGACCATTAACAACCTCGATAGTCATTAGAGCATTTTTTGTTGCTAATTCAACTGGGACATTGCCACAAACAGTTGTAATCGCCTCTACTTTAAGATTAGTTGATTTTAATGCCATAATTAATGCTACCGCATCATCACTTCCAGTATCTGTGTCAATAATTAATTTCCTCATAACAAGACCTCCAATTCTTATTTGCCCTGATTATATAATTCAATCTATAATGAAAACAGGTCAAATGACCAAAAGCAAAAAGAAGGTGAAAATTTGGATTTTCAAGATATTGTGAATGATGCACCGACGCACATTAAGAAAGAATTTATTTATAGAAGCCACAAGAAAGGAAGCCTCATTATTCACCCACATGAACAAAATAATTATCTTTATATTCTAACTACAGGGATGGCAGAGGTGTATAGACAAAGCTATGAGGGAGCGATGCTTTCGCTATATATTTATGATTCATATAGTTGCTTTGGGGAAATAGAAATTTTTAATGAAAAAGTGAAAACACTCGGTGTTATTGCGAAACAAAATTGTGAAACGATTGCTATCCATAAAACAAAGGTTTATGAATGGATGAAAATCGATTTTAACTTTAATTTATATATAATGAAACAACTTGCTTCAAAATTAACTTCAAGTTCAGATACTACGGCAAAATTATCATTGCTAACAGTTAAAGATCGTATCTTATTAAGCATACATAATCATTATAAAATCGGTGATTTAGATAACCTTACAAAGCAAATTTTATCAAGTGAGGTCTGTGCACCTATTAGAAGCTTAAATCGCTCCATCGCTCAGTGCATAAATGAGGGCTTGATAAGTTATAAAAATAAAAAATTCGCTATAACTTCAATTGAAGAAATAGAAATGTACCTTGAAATTTTTAGATAAAGATAAAATTCAGGATGATAGTAGTTTTCAGATTAAAAATAGAAGGCTGCCATTCTGTACTATGGTGTCGCCTTCTTATCAAAGCGATAACGCTAGGGTTCGAAACCCTTCTGGCTAATGAAAAGTTCGTCTTCCGAAAAATATTGCCGCATTCGTTTATAAACCATTTGATAGATGGACGGATGGTACCAATCTTCCATTTCGAGATTGCTATATAAGGCTTGTACACCCATCCTATGTGTTCGTTTCCCACCGCTTCCGTCCCCCATAAAATAATCGTCAATACATACGCGGTTAACCAAGGGACGCAGTATTTCTGCAAAACGCTCGCTGCTTGGTAATACGGGTGCGATGGCAACCTGTGTAGGAATATCGAATTCAGCAAGCTGTTGGAGTGTTTTAAGCCTTGCTGGAATAGGAGGCGCATAGGGCGTAAAATACTTGCGAATATCCTCCCTATCCGTTTCTACTGTCATACTTACCCGCACTTTATCTTTGAATTGTCGCAGTAAATCCATATCTCGACTGACAAGCGGACTTCTTGTCTGTACAAATAGGAAGTCAGGGGGATCCTCAACCATAACTTCCAGTAGAGATCGCGTCACTTTTTCCTTATGCTCTATTGGTTGATACGGGTCTGTACTTGAGGACATAAAAATGGTTACAGGCCCTTTAGCTTTGGCACGATGGAGCTCCCTTTTTAATACATTCGCCGCACCATTTTTAACATCTACCCAACTTCCCCATTCCCCTTCTCGAAAAAGAGATACAGGCATTTGACGTACATAACAATAGGAGCATCCGAATGAACAGCCTGTATAAGGATTGAGTGAATGCGTATAGCCAGAAAGAAAGCCAGTCCCTTTATTCAGAATGGTTTTTGGATTTTTATAAAAGATTTCACTTTTCATACGGAACCTCCATTCCAAGTGCGACAAGTATTACTCATTACTAGATGAAGCTCGCTTTTCAAGGTTCAAGAGCAATTTCTTCATTTCTAATCCGCCTCGATAGCCAGTTAAAGAGCCATTCTTTCCTGTTACACGATGGCACGGTATAGTAAGTAATACCGGATTAGCCCCAATAGCCGCTCCGACAGCACGAACAGCTGCTGGTTTATTTATAGCATGGGCAATGTCAGAATAGGATTTCGTCTCCCCATAAGGGATTTCACAAAGTGCTTGCCAGACGGCTAGCTGAAATGGCGTACCTACATACGCCAATGGGACAGTAAAGGTTTTCCTCTTCCCTTCTAGATACTGAATGATCTCAATAACATAGGGTTCAAGCTTTTCCTCATCTTCAACAAGCGGACTTCCTGGAAAGCGTTTCTTCGCCCATTCAAATAATTCCTCGAATGATTTGTTCTGTGAACCTACAAACACAAGCCCCTTGGAGGTAGAAGCTATATAAAAATGCCAATCCTCAAACTTTAGTAAAGACCAATACAGTATTGGTTTATTCTTTGTTTCCATCATTCGTTTCCTCCATTTTTCTCATTTGACGAAATTGTGCTGGTGTCTGTCCCGTTTTCTTTTTAAATAAAGTAATAAAATAGGGCACGTTCGCCATACCCACACAGATGGCAATCTCTCCAATCGCCTTATTTGTCTGAATCAAATACTGTTTCGCCGCGTGTACGCGAACTTGTTGTATATACGCAGCGGGCGTCATGCCTTTAATCTTTTTAAAGGTTCGATGCATATGATAGGGACTTCCATGACAAATCGTTGCTAACGATTCTAGCGTTAATTTTTCTGCGAAATTTTTATCGATGTATGCTGTGATGACATCAACCCACTCACTATCAGGCAGATTTTCATTCGTTGGCTTGCAACGTTTACAAGGGCGAAAATTTGCGCGGAGTGCTTGTTCAGCGTTTGCAAAAATACATACATTTTCTTTTTTCGGCACCCGAGATTTACAGGATGGTTTACAAAATATCCCTGTTGACTTGACAGCATAGAAAAATTGATTATTGTACGCAGTATCATTATTAATAATTGCTTGCCACTTTTCATCTGTCATCATGTCTGCATCATTCGAAATTTTATTTTCATCATTAATACAATCCCGCATTTATCTCACCTCTCCTTACAATATACTCCCTAAAAATTCACAATGTACAATTCTGAATATGGAATAGCAAGATATTGAAATTTTTTATTTAGAATCGTGAAAAATGATACCAAGACCATATCGTTTTCCAGCAGTAACCGTACTTACTCCATGACGAACCGTATTTTTGTAATATCCTTTTTTACCTTGAACAGGTCTATGGTTAGTAGGAAAGATGAGCGCACTGCCTTGATCTAATGTAATGACATGTCCCCTACTCTGAGCACGAGGAATTTGTTCCACTAGGAGTGATTCTCCACCAAAAAAGTCTTGTTCGCGTTGATTTAATACAAATACTACTTGAAACGGGAAAAACACATCGCCATATAAATCTTGATGCAAACAATTAAAGCCACCTGTTTCATACTTTAAGAGTAACGGTGTCGGTCTAGTTTGTTCATATTGTTCACAAGTGTTCAAAAAATCTTGAAGCTGAGCTGGAAAATGTGCTGTTTTCTTTAAATAACCTAACCATCGATTAGCTGTTTTGGCCAATTCTTGATAAAAGGACTCTCTTAAACTTTGGATGATTTCAGGCAATGGATAGGAAAAATATTTGTATTCCCCCTCCCCAAAGCGATACCTCGTCATATTAATGGTCGTTCTGTATGGCTCTTCCTTACCATACAACCCTATTAAAAATTCACATTCCTCTTTTGTTAAAATTACTGGAAGCTTTGCAAATCCTTGCTTGTCTAGTTCATGTTGAATGGAATCCCACTCCAAGCTGCCAACACGTGTTTGAATATCTTGGACCATTTTTATTCCCTTCTTAGCCTTCTTAATAACTAACACTATAACCTCATCAATAGAAAAAAATAAGGCGTTTAGAATGGAATAGCAAGATAACAAAATGAGTAAAGCTACTTTTATGATAAAGTAAACTAACAAACCGTGTATGTTGAAAAGGAGAATGAAAAAGTGATATGGCATGACGTTGACGATGTGATGATCATTACCTTACCAGCAAATTTTGATATGCATGCAAATCTAGGCTATTTAACAAGAGAAAAAAATGAATGCCTGTATGAAATAGAGAACAATATCATCACAAAAGTGATAGCCATTGGAGAAATGCAGTCTTTAGTACAGATAAGCGTAATCGATAATCAACAAATGGTTGTTCAATTCCTAAATGGTTCTAGGCCTATTGAAAAGGGGGAGCGGGAAAAAATTGCAACATATATACTTGAATGGTTTGATCTTGATAACGATTTAACGCCATTTTATGAAATGGCAAATGCGGATCCATTACTTAAAATACCTGCCCAAAAATTCTATGGATTACGAGTTATCGGCATTCCCGATTTATTTGAAGCGTTATGCTGGGGCGTTTTAGGGCAACAAATCAACCTTGCCTTTGCCTACTCTTTAAAGAGACAATTTGTAGAAAGCTTTGGCGGTTCTATCGAATGGAATGGTAAAAAGTATTGGGTATTCCCTCCGTACGAACGAATTGCACAGTTAGAACCTACTGACCTAGCAGCTATTAAAATGACAGTTAAAAAAAGTGAATATATTATTGGCATTGCAAGACTAATGGCAAACGGAGATTTATCGAAGGAACAATTAAAGAAAATGGATTTTAAAGAGGCAGAAAAAAGCTTAATCAAAATACGAGGAATCGGACCTTGGACAGCCAACTATGTGCTAATGCGCTGCCTAAGGTTTCAGACGGCTTTTCCAATCGATGATGTGGGTCTGATTAATTCAATAAAAACATTACGTAATATGAACCAAAAGCCTATGAAAGAGGAAATTTTAGCGCTCTCGATACCATGGAAAAACTGGGAATCCTACGCTACCTTCTATTTATGGCGTGTTCTTTACTAAATAATGACAACTTTATAACCTTGATTTGAGAGCATGTTTTGAAAAAAATCAAATAAACATGCTCTTATGCAGCTACGTTCTTCGACAATAATGACGAACAATCGCAATGGACACAAAATTCATATTATAGCTGTAAATCTTTAATACAATCCATCGTTGTTTTTATAAACGCTTTGACAGCGGGAAGAGATTGTTTCTTCGACCGAGTAATGATGCTTATTTCACGGAAAGGTTCGGGTAAGAGAGGTTTTACAATGGAACCTTGTAAATTATAGGGTAAAGCTAGTTCTGGCATGATTGTAATGCCTAATCCTTCACGTACCATTGCAATGATCGTTTGATTTTCTTCCACATTAAACTGGATGTTTGGAGAAACTTCTTGTTCTTTTAAAAATTGCTTGACACTCACTTCACATCCTAGTTGGGGCATAATAAAAGCCTCCCCTTGAAGATCTTCCGCCTTCACTTGTCCATTTTTTGCAAGATGATGATGATTAGGTACTATAAGGACTAATCGATCTCTTAATAGGGGTATAGCCTCCAAATGAGCCAGGGGGTGACTTAAAGATGTAAAACCGATATCCACTTTCCCCTCTTCTACCCAACGTGTAATTTGTTCATAGCTCCCCTCATAAAAGTTTATTTCAATTCCTTCAAACTCTCCTCTAAACCTTGATATGATCGTTGGCAACACTTTTGAGGCGAAACTAGAAAAGCTGCCAATGTTAATTTTCCCGTTTTGTATACCTAAAATAGAAGCGGCTTCTTGTTTAATGCTTTCTGCTTCGGATAAAATATTTCTCATATTTTTGATGATTCGCTCTCCACTATCTGTTAAGGAGATGCCATTTCTCCCTCTATTCAAAAGTGTAATACCGAGTTCTGACTCTAATGAAGCGATGTTATGGCTTATGCCCGATTGTGTCATAGCCAATATTTCTCCTGCTTTTGTGAAATTCCCCATATCGACTACTTTGACGAATATTTCTATTTGCAAAAGGTTCACCATATAACCTCCGTATAAGATTTAACTTTCCATTCGACTTCCTCATGTTGATGATTAAAAACATGAATTTTACTTATTAATTCTATCATAATACAATAATCTTAGAATGAAGGAGGAGATAGCAATGAATAAAAAGGTAGCGTTTTTTTATGTAGATGCTTTCACAACAGAAACGTTTGGAGGAAATCCAGCTGGCGTTATACCGCATGCAGAAAACCTAACAGATGAGGAAATGCTAAAAATAGCCAATGAATTAAACCTGTCGGAAACAGCCTTTCTTTTACCATCAACAAATGAAAATGCAGATTATAAAATAAGATATTTTACACCTACAAAAGAAGTTGATTTTTGCGGTCATGCTACGTTAGGTACAGCATGGTTAATGGCTAATCAGTACAATTGGATTGATAAGGACGAAAAAATAACCTTTGAATCGAACATTGGACTAATTCCTGTAAAATGGATTACAGAAAACAACCACTTAGCGAGCGTGTCTATGACCCAAGTACGCCCCCATGTAAAAAGTATAGACATTCGCCCTGAAATCGTTGCGGATCTTGTAGGAATTCATGAAACAGACATTGATGATAGCTATCCAATAAAAATAGCGAATACAGGAGTCCCACATCTTATGGTTCCAGTTAAAACCCGTCAAGCAATTGACCAAGCAGAACCTAAATTAAACGAGCTTAAAAAGATGAACAATCAATTTAACATATCAACCACTCACCTCTTTACCTTTGACACAAATGGGGAATTTGATATTTATACAAGAGATTTTTGTCCAAATATAGGAATTGATGAAGATCCAGTTACAGGGGCAGCAAACGGTGCATTAGGCGGTTATTTATATCTAGAGAATCTACTAGCTCCACAAGAAAAACATCAATTAGTAATTGGTCAAGGACATACGATCAATAGACCAGGGATTCTTTATGTGACGATTACACCTGATGGAGAGAACGCCGTTATTGAAGTAGCAGGAGCAGCAGTTGTTTCAATAGAGGGGAAAATACTTTTATAAAAAATTTTTCTGAATTTTCTGCATTAATAATCATCATAAAATAAAACTTCTCTAAATTCTTCACTTAAATTTAGAGAAGTCTTATTTATGCCAAAAGAAGATTGTAGTGGTTAGTTTAATGCATTTAAATGCGTTTTTAAGAATTGCATAAATGGTTGCTCGATTAGATCGGATTTTCGTGAGCAAATAAATAAACTTTGCTGAATAGCTGCCTGCTCAACATACACTTGAGCAAGTTTCCCGTTTGTTATACTTTCGGCCACACTATAGGACGGAGCTAAAGTCATGCCATACCCCGCTTCCACTACTTTGATAGATTCATGTAAGCCCTGCATTTGAAGTCCTAGTTTAGGTAAAGGCGCATTAAACGTGTAAAAAATGGACTCCAATAAATCGAGTGTCGAGCTACCACGTTCCCGATAAATAAAGTCTTCGTTTGATAATTCATAAATGGAGACCGTTTGATTTGCGAGAGGATGTAAAGGATGGACTATAAACCAAAACGGGATGTCTAATACCTTTTCAAACTGTAAATCTGTATGGCCAATTTTACTTTGAACGACGAAACCAAAATCTACTTCATAATTCAGAACTTGTTCTTCCACAGATTGAACATTGCCTAACGATACAAAAAATTCAATTTGAGGATGAGCAAGCTTGTACTTAGCTATGATAGGCGGAAGTATATAATTAATAGGGATGTAAGAGGACGCAATATGTATTTTATCTTCCTTTGCTAAAAATTTACCGAGCTTCTCATCAATTTGTGCTTCTAAATAAAATAAACGCATGCCTTGCTCGTATAAAAACTTCCCCTCTGGCGTTAATTGAATTCCACGTCCTTTGCCTTCAATCAATTTAGCCCCTATTTCATTCTCTAATTTTCGAATTTGAATGGTGACAGCAGGTTGACTAAGTAGCATACTATTCGCTGCTGCAGTAATGCCACCAAGCTTGGCTACATTCGTAAAGATCCTCAATGCATGTAAATTCATTCCATTCACACCTTTCTATCCATAAATTTAATTTATGAATAAGCAATAATTATATATTTGTTTTATGTATAGTTTATCAGTAATTTAAGTATAGAGGTGATTGAATGGAAATTTTACTACAGGAATGGTTATCAGTAAAAGGAATGATTTTATTTACAATTGGTTTACTCGCAGCCATAATTGGCGTTTTGTTTGGTGCAGCAGGCTTTATTTTGATGCCTTCATTATTACTCGTTGGCATTCCAATTCATACAACGGTCGCCGTTAATAAATTTGCGACAGGTTTATCAGCCCTATCAAATGTTGTTTCGTTTGTCATAAAAGGACGTTTATCTGTAAAAAAATATTTTTCTTTCATGATCGTTTCTAGTTTAGGAGGTGTACTTGGTGCATTATTAGCAATCCTCTTATCGGAACAAATCATGAATGTAGTCGCGTGTATAAGCTTAATTTTCGCATTTATGATTGTACTTTGCAGTAATAAATGGATTGTCAAAGATGTAAAAGAAACAGAGGAACAACCTTTGAATAAGCTCATTCCATTTGCAATTTCAATTTATGACGGAGGCTTTGGACCAGGCTCAGCTCTTATGAATATAACCTATTTCTTGAAAAAACAATACTCTTATTTAAAAGCAGTCGAATTAACAAGAATGACCTCTTTGTCAAGCTGTACAGGTGCTTTTCTTTTTTATTACTTTACTGGTCTTGTTAATTGGGGAATTGCTATTCCAGTTTCACTTGGCTCTATTGCTGGCTCTTTCTTAGGCTTAAAAATTATTCCGTACATCCAAACAAAATGGATTCAAATGATTTTACCCATCATTTTTTTGTTTTTAATTGTTCAAGTTGTCACGGATTTAATAAAATAAATTTACATACATGCAGAAAACAAGTCCTACCCTTTATATCCGAAATTTAAGGACATAAAAGGCAGAGCTTGTTTTGAATTCGCAATTTACGTTAGAAATAGCTACTGTTAATAGAATAGACGAACAATTTTAGCAATAATACTTTGCATATTTTTTATTTATCTACCGCCACTCACATTTATAATTTCTCCAAGGATGTAATTTGAGGCATCGGAAGAAAGGAAGGCAATTACTTCCGCTATCTCTTTAGCCGCTGCAGCTCTTTTAATTGGTACAGAGGAAGCCATCCGTTCAAGTCGATTGTCGCCAGGAGCAAATTTATCGTGAAAGGGTGTTTCTACCATTCCAGGTGCTACCCCATTAACGATAATTCCATATTCAATTAATTCTCTGGACATGCCAATCGTCATTGTATTGATAGCTCCCTTAGCAGATGCATAATGAATACTTTCCCCTGCCCCACCAATACGTGCAGCTGCAGAAGAGACATTAATAATTTTTCCGCATTTCTTCGGAATCATATGTCTTAATACAGCTTGAGAGCATAAGAGCACACTGTTGACATTTAGTTTGAACGTTTCTTCCCATAGCTCTTCACTCATTTCCATAAAAGTACTTTGACGAATGCCGCCTCCAGCGTTATTCACTAAGACATCAATCGTGCCGAATGAAGAAATAGCTTGCTCAACCATTGCGTTCACGTCTTCTTTATTCACAATATTAGCTTGAATAGCAATGGCGTCTCCACCTTTTTCTTGAATTCGTTTGACAGCTTCATTGGCACCTTCCACATTTGTATGATAATTGATAATTACTTTAGCCCCTTGTTTTGCTACTAGCTCAGCTGTGGCAAATCCAATCCCAGAGCTTGCACCTGTGATAAGAATAACCTTTCCTGACAAGTTATGCATAGCGTCCCACCTAACAAAATGATATTAATAGTAATTCGTTCATAAACAACTCAATGCTCACGCACCACGATCGTTAGTCACACGATGCTACTACTAGTATATTTTTTAATGATCGTAACTAAAATCGCAAGAAGAAGTACAATAAAACTATTAATGAGTAAATAGTAGGCAATGTTCAATCCATAGAATAACGCAAAGGGATCACGAATAATAATTAGTGCTAATACACTTCCTAGTCCACCAAATACACCTGCTAGTAGTAAAATGATGAAAGCAGCATGATATAGATTTTTCTTTTTTTTGAAAAATAGAAACCCAATCACATTTGCACTAACGATCAAAAAGCCTATTAGTATAAAGAAAAAACTTTCCATTTAACGCCCTCTTTTCAAAACGATTTCTTACTGGCTATCCCTTCCCCTTTGACTCATTATATACAATAAGCGTAATGAGTGTTTTTATTAAACAAATTCCCCCATCCATTTTATTCTCCTTAAAAAATATCCTTAATAACAACTTAGCAGGAGATAGAAACGTTGCTACTGTCAAATGACTCTGCCCTTTTTAATGATTGCTCCTGTTTGTTGAAGAAGCTTTCGTTTAATTACTCTTGTTCTCTAGCCTTTCAGCTAAATCATGAAAATCTTGCACCGCTTCTTGTAGAGATGATTTTTTAGCTAACGAGATCCCTTTTTGAATAGATTTAGAAGCTTCTTCAAATTTATTTGCTTTAATTTGGGCATCTGCAAGGCAATACCAGTAAAACCAGGCATCCATTTCTGAAATTTTATCTTTATAAAATTTTTCGATTACTGGATAGTATTTAGAATATAATTCTTCGTTATAGAGCAACTTGTCATCATTCCATTTTAGTACATTCACCAAATAACTATCGCCCATATACATTTGCCAAATTGCTAGACCAACTTTTTGTTTTTCATTCACAAAATCCATTTTATGATAAGGAGCATCAGCAAATTTTTTGAATGCATTATCAATCCATTGATAAATTTCAAGTTCGCTTCCTGCCGCTGCACCAATTGTAACACCGAATAAGTATTCCTTTTTCCCATCACCTGTAATATCTGCCAAACCTGAAAAATCCAAATCTATCCCTTGAATTTTTGTTTCCAACACTTTTCGCCAATCAGCATTGTCCTTTTTTAGCACGATTGATCCAAACTGGAAAGGAGATGGTTGATTTTTTGCTTTCATTTTAAATGTAAATATTATTTCTTTCTGTCCATCTTGATCAAAGTCATAGAGTTGAATTGGCAATGTGGGGTAAGAATTTTTAGGACTTATAAGGGACGCATTCAATGGCATAAATCTGCTAACAATTTTCATTATGTCTTCTTTCTGGTTCTCGCTAGCATGGACCAATATTGGACTAAAGCTAATTGCAAAGAGTAGCCATAATGTAAGTAGCATTATTTTCTTCATCAATATGTCTCCTTTTTACACCAAAATCAAGCCAATACAATTTATGAGCCTAGTGAAATCTTAGTTTGTCCTATTCAGTTACAATAATTCCTTGTCCAACTAGCCTGCTTCGTTAGCATAAGAAGCGATAGCTCTAAATGAGCAACTAGCAAAGTCTATTTACTAGCAACTACTTTTTGGTATGTTATAAATAGCATAAACCCTATAAAACAACTAAAGAAATTCAAAATAAAATCATCAATATCAAAACTTCCTAAATAGCTTAGTAATTGGAAACTCTCTATGCTAGCTATTAACAAGAAACAAGTAAACATGGTTCTCGTTAAATTTCTTTGGATTGGAAAGGCCATAGGTAGGAGAAATCCCATTGGTATAAAAGGAATAATATTGCCTAGGATGTTTATTAAATAAACGCCATATTGTATATCGCTTAGATAAGCGCCAATTGTTCTAAAAGGAACTAGGTTTACACTTGTTCCTCGTGATTTATTCATTTGTATAGTATTGATGACGCTCATTATATTTCCATCGAACTTAATCACTACAAAAATAAACAATATGAATAAATATATAATAAATACACCTTTCCAAGTGTTTTTAAACACCTTTGCAAACCTCCTTCCACAAGCTTCTTTTTAGTTATGCCATTCATACAATTATCATCTTATTTTGGATAAAATAGGGAATTCACACCATTACATACTAACATATAATTGAATTAATTAGCACCGATAGCTTAAATAAAAAAGGCTCTACTCCATACTTGAAGTAAAGCACCTCGGTAGTTCAATAACAAAACATTAAAAGAATTCATATAACCCATTTACAAAATAATCATATACGTTATCATCAATAATCTTTTCCCCATACCCTTCAAAAAAAATGGCTTTATCTATTTCATGTTCAAAAGCATTGGGCTTTGGGCGTATAGCCAATGATATGTCATACCTTGGGTCACCATAAGCTCCGCTTCCCCAATCAATTACTCCTGTAATGACTCCATTGGAAACTAAAACATTATCAATTGTAAAGTCGCCATGAATTAAAGTTTGTTTATAGAAGTTAGGTTTATTTGTTTTAATGTATTCTAATAATTTCTCATTTCCATCCACTTTATAATTTTTCAAATTATATTCAGCTTGATTTAGCATTTGATCAATCCATTTTCGTTCACAAATTAGCTCTTTGGGACATGGGGTTGTATGGATTTGAAATAGGAGTGCACCAAAGTTAAATATCATTTCTTGCCGCTTCGCTTTATTTTTCTCGCCAAATAAAGCCGTCCTTAGTGTTTCCCCCTCTAAAAACTCAAGGAGAGCCCAGGAATTCCTATGGTTTTCTTGTTTAACAAATTTCTTCACTTTTGGAACAGGTAGTTTGGTTTGATTAGTCAAACAGTTTAATACAGCTATTTCTCTATTCAACCAAGAACAAAATAATTCTCCCTTTGTCCTTTTCAATGCATAAAATCCTTGGTTATTTTCAATTAATCCAACATCAGAGCTATAACCTTGCCGTGGAAACCTTATAGAATAAATTTTGTTAAGATATTCTTTAATTTCACTTGGAATTTCATCGATAAGTATTGGTTGCATTGAGTACACTCCATCTAGTAAGGATTTTTACTATCTTATTTCTCTACATATAATAAAATCCCCTTCTTCAACTAAATAGCACTACTATTAAGTAGAAAAAGATTCTACTCCATACTTGAAGGAAGCTCCTCTTTAGTCTAATAGCAAAACAGCTGTTCAAAAAGGTTCGTCTTTTTGAACAGCTGCATTTTATTGCAATGGAATGTTTACTTCAATATTTTCCCCAATCGGATTCGTGTAATAGTTCAAATATAGTTTAGCTTTTCCATTATATTCTTCAAATTGTGATGTCTCCACTACATACTGCTCATCTCGAGAAATCGTCACACCTTTGAATTCTAACGGCGTACCATCTTCTTTTATGGCATCAGAGAGCATTAATAATTTGCCTTCATTATTTTTATTCATCTTAACTGCTACATTTTGCTTCACTATTGAAATGTCCCCCTTAAAATAAGTAGGCTTTGTGAGTATTTCTTTTGTGCCAAAATCAACTTCGATAAAATCCTCACCCTTTGGCACAGCTTGAACTGCGCCAATCATAACCGTCAATGACGCTGGATCATCGAAATAGTTACTTTGCAAATAGAGCGTAAATTTGCCATCTCGAATATCTCCACCTGTTGAAATATCATTTCTAATACTATCTCTACGCTCACCGCTTTCTGTCATGACGGCAACATCATCCAGCGCTAATAGTTGCATTGTATTATCTTTGGCTACCTCAATATCGAGTGCCACTTTTAATGGCGAACGGCGAATTTGTGTAATCGTAAATCTCTGCCCATTGACTTCGATCGTACGATTCGCAGTAAAAATTTTCTCCTTTGCGATCTCGTTTTTCAGTGAAAACGGTAAAGATATTTTAATGTTACCTTTCTCTTCATCATGAAAGTGAAAAACTGCTTTAAAATCCTTGGAAGTATAGGCGATAGGCTTTAAAAAATTATAATTCACTGATGAAGAGATGTATGTTTGATTGCTTGCATTCATCGTAAACGTACAGCCGCATTCAATCTCCTCATCTCCTTGAAACAATTGAACTTTCTCTAAGTTTAATTTTGAAATATCAAATGAGGCATCAGCGTCATAGAACAATACAAATCCCGAATTATCGGCAACCACGCCCTGCAATGTAAGTGCTAGACCTTTTCTAGATTGCGTCACATTGATTTCTTCATAGTATTCATGATCTACAATATCTTCTATTCCTTTATCTATTGCAATCGCTGTTACAATGGCTTGAAAGCCAGGTATTTTGGCAACTTGGCTAGCAATCGTTGGCGAGACGCGAATCGAAAAGAGAAGGCTTAGGCAAAGCATGGTGATGAATGTAGCCGAAACAATGCGCTTCTTTCTTCTTTTTTCTCGTTGAACTTTCCGGAACATGTCCATGCGAACTTGTTGCAATTTCTCCTTTGGAACGTCAATCAATGGTTTACTCATAGCCAGTCCTCCTTTTCTCTAGCAAAGCTTCTAAGCTTCTTTAAAATGTGATGAAGCTTCGACTTTACAGTTCCCTCAGGAATTTGATTTAGCTCAGCAATTTCTTTATTTTTAAGTTGTTGGAAATATTTCATATAGACGAGTTGCTGCTCTGACAAAGATAAATGTTCCAATAATCTCTCCATATCTGAATAGATGACCCATTCAGATAGGTGATGTTCCTCAATCTGAACAGTCGGTGTACGTTTTCGTAAATGGTCTTTACAGCAATTGATTAAGACGCGCACAAGCCAAGTTCTGGCATATTCGTACTGTTGAACGGTATGCATTTTTTTGAGTGCCTTGTAAACAAGCTCCTGCATCACGTCCATCGTGTCTTGCTCATTTTTCATATATGTAAAGGCCATGCGATATAAAATATCCTCATCCATTTCAATAAGTGAAAGTATCGCTTCTTGATCTCCACGTATAGCACGCTGCTCTAATTCAAATTTCATCTTTTTTCGCCTCCTTCCCTCATTAGACTCTGTATTGTTTCATTTCGTTCAAAATTTTTGAATTTTTTTAGGAAACTGTCATTTCAAGACATCTCCCGTTAATAATAAGAAGCGATTGCTCTACTTGAACAATCGCCTTTTCCCCTTACCTGTATGTATTGACAAAAATTAAACACCATAATGAATCATCCATTTATTTTGTTTTATTGCCTCAGCTATTTTTTTGATTAATTCTTCAAGTTCTGCTGATTGGTATTCTGCATTGGCTTCACTGACCATATTTAAAATTTCTAAAATTAGATTACGTTTCTTGCAAGAGGATTTTTGCAAGACGAACAATGCCTTCTTCAATTGCTTGCTCATCCATTTTAGCAAAACCAAGTACCCATCCTTTTCGATTATTTTCTAAGCAATACTTGCTAAGTGGATAAACACGTATCCCATTTTCGAGTGCGAGGTTCGTCATCGCTTCTTCATCAAACGACTCTTCCGCTTCAAGAAGCATATGCAAACCCGTTTCAATGCCACTTAGCTTGAAACGTTCGGCTAGTCCTGTTGCCATAATCGCCTTCGTCATCGCTTCATGTCTACGTCGATATACATTTCTTGCTCTCCTCATATGACGCATAAAATGACCGTGCTCAATAAAATGAGCAAGCGTTAATTGCTCCATAATGGGAAGATGTCGATAGGTTAATTGTTGGACTTGCGCAAGTTGGCGAATGGCATCTTTTGGACCAATCACGGCAGAAATTCGTATGCCAGGAGCAACCATTTTGGAAAAACTCATCATATACAATGTGTTTTGGGGTTGTTGGCTAAACAAGGTAGGAAGCGGACCACCACGATACCTAAATTCACCATCATAATCATCTTCTACAATCCAAAATTGATCCTTTGCAGACTTTTGCAGCAATTGTTGTCTGCGTGGCTCAGACATAATGACACCAACCGCACATTGGTGAGAAGGCGTAACAAAAATGAGTTTGGTTTGTGGATCAATATGCTCTACTTGTACGCCATACTCATCCACGGGTACAGCAACAACATTCATACCCCGATATTTCATGGTCATCCAGGCAGCAGGAAAGCCCGGATCTTCAACAGAAACTGTTTCTCCTTCCTTTAAAAGGGCTTGGGCAATGAGATCGATGCTATGCTGTGCACCAGAGGTTAAGATGATTTGGTCAATATCTACATGAACACCTCTTTCAAATGTCAGGTAACGTTGAATCTGTTCACGTAGCGGTGTAAAACCATAAGCGTTGCCATAACCCCAATTGGTCAAATCGGTTTCTGCTGAAGCCTGTAAAAACGATTGTCGCCAAATTTTTCGAAATTGCTCGTCCAAATACGGCTCATGGGGGCAAAAATCGATTGCGACATTTTGATTTGCTTTACCTCTAAACCAGCTGTTTAATTCATCAACTGCTACGTTTAATAAAGGTAATGCTGGCGTGGATGGTCCTTGAGGAATCACCTTTTCTTGCGAGTCGGTTTTATATCCCCATTCACTTACCCTTGTTCCTCCACGCCAATTTGTCACGGTATATCCTCGACTAAATAATTCCTCATAAACAATTTGTATGGTTGAGCGTGAAACACCTACTAATAAGGCGAGCTCTCGGGATGGAGGAAGTAACTCGCCTGGTGGCCATTTTCCTGTTGTAATATGATGAATTGCTTGGTCAAGCAACTGCTGCCATATGGGATTTTTATCGTCTCGGTTAACTTGTAACATTCAATTCACTTCCAGTTAGAATAGATATTGTTAAAATTAATAGTTTCGTACAGTCAAACTTATTATACTATCAATTCGATAATTAAATGGAAATAGGATGTTTTTAGTACACTTTGCATCATTTAAATACATGATACTATCCTTTTAAAGGCTACATCGGCAGCATGAATCGTTCTATCAATATCATGTATGGAATGAGCAGTCGAGATAAATATGCTTTCATATTGAGAAGGAGGTAAAAGTATACCCTGTTTAAGCATCTCTCTATAAAAACGACGAAACATCTCGACATCTATTTTTTGAGCATCATCAAAATTTTGTACGGGATGATCGATGAATGCGTATCCAATCATCGTCCCAGCTTTCGTTGTTTTAAGTGGGATATTATTGTTATGAGCTACTTTTGATAAGCCTTGAATAAGTCGATCTGCTAACGCTTCTATATAGTTGTAACTGTCATGATTTAATTTATTGATTGTGGTATACCCCGCTACCATCGCTATTGGATTACCCGATAAGGTTCCAGCCTGATAAATATTCCCTTCAGGAGCAATTTGATTCATGATTTCTTTTCTTCCACCATATGCACCAACAGGCATTCCCCCACCAATGATCTTACCTAAACAAGTTAAGTCTGGTTTTATGTTATAAAGCCCTTGAGCAGAATGGTAATCTATGCGAAAACCAGTCATGACCTCATCAAGTATAAACAGCCCACCATATTTTGTAGTAAAAGAACGGATTGCTTGGAGAAATTCAGGGTTAGCTGGTATTCCCGCCATATTGCCTGCAAATGGCTCTACTATAACCGCTGCAATTTGTGCGCCATATTTATCAAATATTTTCTTCAGTGCTTCGCTATTGTTATAGGGAATGGAGATTGTATGTTTAGTTATTTCTAAAGGTACACCCAGACTATCAGGAAGGCCGAATGTAGCAATTCCTGAGCCTGCCTTTACTAATAGATGATCACTGTGTCCATGATAGTTTCCATCAAATTTCACAATCAAATTTTTGCCAGTAAAGCCTCTAGCTAGTCTAATGGCGCTCATTGTCGCTTCTGTACCTGAGTTAACCATTCGAATCTTTTCTATGGAAGGAATGCGAGTAGATATTAATGTGGCTAGCTTATTTTCTTGTAAAGTTGGCAATCCAAAACTTGTCCCACTATTGATGGCTTCAAGAAGTGCACTGGAAACCTCCTGATCTGCATGCCCGTGAATTAATGGTCCCCAGGAAAGAACATAATCTATATAGCTATTGCCATCAATATCATATATTTTCGAGCCTTTCCCATGGCTTATAAAAATCGGCTCCATCCCAACAGATTGGAATGCTCTCACTGGGCTGTTTACGCCACCAGGCATAAGCTTTTTTGCTATTTCGAAGGCTTCTATTGATTTCTTCGTATCTATTTTAAAAACCGCCTTTCGTCATTAAATGTTTGTTAGTTTATATTTATCTTTGTTTAATTTGTTGTCCCTCATGTATGTGTTGCTGTTTTCTGAGCAATGGCACATTCATTAATAGATGTGCTCCTAAACCAGCTACAAGCCCCCAAAATGCACCACCGACTCCTAGTAATGTAACATTTGCGGCTGTTGCCAAAAAAGTAATGAGTGCCGTTTCGCGTCCAATAGGATTTGTTAAAGCATTGGCAAGGCTACTACCGATTGTACCTAGCAAGGCTAATCCCGCTAAGGTTGCAATAAACGTAGCTGGAAGAATTAGAAACAACGCAGCCAATGTTACCCCAAAAACACCGACAATTATATAAAAAATGCCACAGACAATCCCCGCAATATAACGTTTTGTTGAATCCTCATGAGCGTCCTTTCCCGTACAGATGGCTGCCGTGATCGCTGCTATGTTAAAGGCATGCGATCCAAAGGGTGCTGTCAGGAGTGATCCCAATCCTGTTACAATCAAAATCGGATTGGCACTCGTTTTAAATCCATCATTTCGCAACACTAACATGCCTGGCATGTACTGTCCCGTTAAGGTAATAATAAAAAGCGGCAAAGCGACACCCAATAATGCATGTAGAGAAAACGTTGGCGCAACAAAAACAGGAGATGCGAAGGCCAACTCGATATGGCTGAAGTCTACCCGCCCCATACTTATCAAATAAATCAAGCCAATGACTAGCATACCGACAATGGCATAGCGAGATGTAAACCGTCTTAATACGATATACGTAGTAAACAGGACGATGACAAGTAAAGGTTCCACTTTCGCACCACCAAAGGCTGAAATACCAAACTGTAATAAAATACCTGCCAGCAGACCCGAGGCAATCCCTGGAGGAATGAGCTGGACAAAACGTTCAAACATGCCTGATAAACCTAACAACACAAATGCTGCTGCAGAAATAATATAAGCACCAATGGCTTCAGCATAGGGAGTAACCGCCAAAGCCGAAACAAGAAACGCCACGCCCGGTGTTGACCAAGCTGTAATAATGGGTTCACGGTATCGGTAACTGAGCCAGATACCCGTCACCCCCACACCAATGGAAATCGACCATATCCATGATGCGGTCATTTCTGGACTTAGACCAGCAACCTTGGCAGCCTGAAACACCAGGATAAAAGTGCCCCCATAGTTAACTAAAACTGATATAAAAGCTGCTATGGTGGGCGAAAGTAAATCACGCACATTCAGTGAAACGGATGTTGGGTTCATACACTTTCCTACCTTTCTACTAATTATTTGAATCTCTTCTTCATACTAGGAATTCATCACGTATTCTCGTCCATTAAGGACTGTTTCCTTCCTTTGTGGAATGTCGTTTTCCTATTGTCATTAGCCCTCTTTATGTAACGTGTCATTCCAGTAAAATTTCAATTTGCTTGATTCCAAATAACGCCTTACTTGCCGCTATTTGATAAAATGTCAATCTACCTGAACTAAACAGTAGCACTTCCCCTCCTTGCTAATAAATGAACGGTCTTAGCATAACGTAATACGGATTGATAAAAAACATCCAAAATTGCGAATTTTAGCAGTCCATAAAATTAGGTATAATAAAAAAACACTATCCTTATATTGTAGTTTTAAAAAAGAATTGAACGTTTTAAACAAAGATTAATCATTCATTTTAAAGTTTGATTAAAAATCCTGTGTTGATATGCAGGTTTTTTTTGTCAACAAACGGGTCAGATTATGGAATAAGCAGGAACTAAAAATTATTAGGAGAAATATAAAAGTATAGTTCAAATTAACGAAGAGGATTGTTATGAAATGGAGGACGGTAATTATGAAAATTTATAATACAGTTCCATATTTTTTATTAAACTACATGCCTTCGGAGCGGTTCTTAAAACACTACCATGAAAAGTTCTCACAACACTTTAAGGAATACTTTCTGTATCATTGTAAAAATGCAGATGAGAAGATTAAAAACGCAATTCAAAGATACCCTTCCAAAATGAGTGAGATAAAGGAATCGAGTGGAAAAATCGAAAGCCTAATTCAAGAAGTTGTGTTAACTTACAGACAAAAATATAATGTCGAGTTCACTAAAGATGTACATATTATTGTTGGAGCATATGGGTCAAATGCATTTACACATCGTCAAATTATTCCTGAAGTGACTTTTTGTTTAGAAAAGCTCTCTTCTAATGATAAACATTTAAAAGTAATTATTGCTCATGAATTTGGTCATACGCTTCATAATATTTTATCAGATCAGGAGGGGGTGGATTGGTCTAAAGTTCAGTGGTTTCATCCCTTTACAACATTGTTTCAGGAAGGATGTGCAACGTATTTTTCAGAACAAGTTGCTGATGCTGACAAATCGGTCTATTTTTTATACGAAGATAATGGAGAAGAATGGTTAAAATTTGCAGAAGATAACAAAAATGATATTATCACTACTTTTTTGGAAGATATAAATAAACGTACACAATCTGAAGTTATCCATGAATGGTTTTCAATTAATGGAGGTTCCTACTTTGGTTTCACACGTTTAGGGTATTTTATTGGATACAATGTGATTCAAATCTTAATTGAAAAGTATCAAGAGAAAGAGGCCGTTACACTTTGGAAAGAATCTACCTTCAATAAAGAAATAGAGACTGTGCTTATAGAACTTACTTAAAATGTTTAATTTACAGTTAAGTTATTTGACAATCGGGCGCAATTTTGGAACAACATAGCTAAAAAATGTTCAAACTTTTTTATAAAAATCTCATACTTATCTAGAGAGAGTAACTCCATTTTGATCAATCTTTTTTCAAAATGGAGTTTTTGATGTTGCTATTAGATAAAGATTAAGGGATGAGATATTTTTTAATCTATCTTTATTCTAGTTTACAGTGATTTGATTTACCAATTTCTAAAACAATACTATGTATGTGGGATTTTCTCAATATGGAACATCTCCCCTAATGCAATTGGATTTTCTTTCGCGGTAATATGCTGAGGATCAATACGATACACTTGAACAGGCCCTCCGAAAACGGCTGATCGGTATTTGTCCACGTGTTGCTGGGATAAGGGACGATGATAGTAACCAGGTACATATTTATTTATCATTTCTTGCAACATATGTGTCGCTTCATCCAGATCGATGATAGGTTGAGCCTTGCCAAAAACCATGACACTCATATAAGCCGTGTCCGTCTTTGCAGGTACTGGATTCGTAATCGTTCCATATTCATCACATACCGTAAAGCAGACCTCTGGATTCTCTCCCATCACTTGATTTCGTCTCCCACCAGTGGCTCCATGGAAATAAAGCACTCCATTTGTCCACACAAAATTAAGTGGGACAACATACGGCAAATGACCATCAACCAAACCCAGATGCCCAATGCGAGCTTGCTGCAAAAAAGTTTCTATTTTGTTCTTGTCCAACACTTCTCTTACTTTGTAACGTACCTTATCCATTGTTATCACTCCTACTTGTAGTATGATGTGATTTTATCAACCTTTGGATTGAATAAAAACGTCCATAACTATCACAATTAAGCAATCCATTTTCAGTGGAGAGTTTAAATTGAATAATAAATAGCTATGATTAATTATTAGCAGGTTTAGTTCAAAGTTTTATAAAAAGAACTGAGCGGGAAATAACGCTCAGTTCCATTGCCTCATTTGGTCATATTTAGTTCCAGAAATATTCTTTAACGTCATAGGATTCGATTTGAACGAAAACTAAATGGTTATTAGTTAAGTTAGTGATTTTAATGGTGTCTCGGCTTGAAAGTGGGAGCTGAAAAACAAGATATGTTACATCCTTCATTAAGAAAAAATTGAAGCCATTCACGTATTCATTTTCCTCAATAAATTTACCTAATTGCGTATTAAACGTACGTTTGTCTACTCTAATTAAGTTAAAAAATTGATTCTTTCAATGACCTCTAAGTGGTGAAGCTTTCTTCTACTTGGGAAAACAGGCGTTTGTAAAATGAGCTGATAATCGTTATTTAGATATTCACTAATTATTTCGAGCGGTATTTCACTTTGATATTCCTTGATTCTGTTAGGGGGGTTATTTGAAATGAAAGGCAAATTTTCAAAAGCATACTCTTTCACATATTTTTCTCCTTTCCACTAACCTCAATAACTACTTATTGGCGTCTTTTAAATCTTCTATCATACTTCATTCTTTCTACAAAGGCATTATGTCAATATGAATCCTGTAGGTTACCATTTGAAATCTTCCTTACTATTTCCAAATAACTAAAACCGTATTGTCTATCTGATTTTCGCAGCCTACAAGATTATAATCCGTTCTTTCAGTAGCTTCGACCATCTCAATTGAAGTGCAAGTAGTATCCTCAACACTTCCTACACCAAATTTATCTCTTCTTTTGTCTTTTGTTGATTTTATAACTACACCATCATAGTCAAGATCATGAAGAATTGGATCACCTTCTACTGTATACCTAACTACTCGTATACGATCCTTCTGTCCTTTTTTAACATGATTCAGAAAATCCTTCAATCTCTCTTTATTTTCTATTTCTCCATGCCTATCTAAAATATCTTCAGTTGTAGGGATATAATCTGGAATATTATGTTGTTCCGTTTTTTTAATAGCTGTGCTTCCCGTGTTTTGACAACCAGCTATGAAAAACGAAAATAATAAAATAGATACTATGTTGATCTTTCTCATTGGTTTACATCACCCCCTTTTGCAAGTAGTCGTTTCCTTGCTTAAGGGGGTTACAATTTAGTCAACTTACCTGCACGTTTACAACGAATTAAGACTCATTAAAAACTGACTGAAGAAACAATTGTCTTATTCTTTCAATTGTATTGGTATTAGAAAATCTGGTAAGGAGTTAACAATATGGAAAGGACTATTAGAATAAACCTCTAACTCAAGACCCGATTGCATTAGACTAAATACAATCGTGTCAACATCGAAAGTTATATTTACAGGAATAAGGTCAAATATTCCTCTTTGACGTAGACGATTATCCACTGTAAAGCAGTCTTTTCTAATAGACAAAAAAACTAAATCTTCCATACTACTTATTAAATTTATGAATGGAAAGATAATAGAAAACGACTCGTTATTTAAAATGTCAAGAATAGCAACCCTCGCACCATCATATTCGCCAATATATTTATAGGTTAAATGATTTTGATTACAAGTTAATTCAAAATCACGCTTAAAACTATCTGTAATTTGTAGGCAAAAATAGATTGGAAAAGCTTCGATTTTTTCCATCCAGCTTTGGATTGATTCCATGTGTATATTGTCCATGCCTGGAAAATGAATAGCAAAAATAGAATTAGGGCTTCCTATCATTTTAAATCTAAGACAGGTGGTTATAAGCTTATTGGCTGACTAACTTTGCTATATTTGCCTTCAAAGAACGCAAGTGGTGATCCATTGCTCATCATGATATCGGCTACATCTGTCCTATTAACCAACCGAAAAGGGCATGTTTGAAAAAATGATTAACATTAAACCTTTACGAAAATACAACATAAAAAAGCCTATTTAATTTTTACGATAATCTTCCCCTTTGCCCTACCAGATTCCGCATAGTCCATCGCCTTTTGAGCATCTTCAAATGAAAAAGTTCGATCAATGATTGGTTTGATTTTACCAGTCTCAATCAAATCTGCGATAATTCGTAATTGCTCACCACTTGGCTTCATGAATAAGAAGGAATATTGAGCATGATGTTTCTTTTCAAGTGCAGTCAGTTTATGACTTGCTGCTGAAAATAACAATGTTTTGAAAAACCCTGAACCGTATTCTTTGGCGAAACGAGCATTCGGCCTGCCTGATACGGAGACAATTTTCCCACCATCCTTAATGATTTCGAAAGATTTCTTGAGTGTCTGACCACCAAGCGTATCAAAGACAGCATCATAATTTTTCAGTATAGCTTCAAAGTTTTCTTTCTTATAATTAATCACTTTATCTGCACCTAGAGATGTGACTAAGCTTGCACCAGCTTCGCTAGCCGTTGTTGCCACTGTGGCACCCATCGCCTTTGCTAGTTGAATAGCAAAGGTTCCTACACCTCCAGAGCCAGCATGAATTAAAATCTTTTGTCCTTTCTGTAATTGCATGATGTCATGTAAGGCTTGGTATGAAGTTAAACCAACCAGTGGTATCGATGCGGCTTCCTCAAAGCTTAAATTTTTAGGTTTTAGGGCTATGTCATCTTCATGAATGGAGATATATTCCGCAAAAGTACCAATTTTACTCTTCCGTGGACGCGCATAAATTTCATCCCCTACTTTAAAACGAGTTACTTTTTTGCCAACTTTCACTACGACTCCTGAAAAATCATTTCCTAGGATAAGAGGCATTTTATATTGGATTAACAGCTTCACTTTCCCATCACGGATTTTAAAATCAATCGGATTAATACTTGCTGCATGGATTTCAGCGAGTACCTCATATTCATTTATTTCAGGTGTCGGCATTTCTGCCAAGCGCATTGGGGCTTTGCCATATTGATCGATAACCATTGCTTTCATTGTTTATTCCTCCAGATAATATATCGTATTTTCAATAAAATTCCGTTAACAGCGTCTCAATATCCAAAACAAGATTTTTTAACGAACCTAGTTTTGTACGAATATCTATATAGTAAAAGTTTTTTGTACCTTCTTTACGCATTAAAATAACACCAGCATCTCGCAAAATCTTAAGATGATGTGATACAGCCGGACGAGAAAGATGTGTTTGTTCCGTGATTTCTCCCACACGCAGCCCTGTTTGACAATCTGTTCCCATTAAAACCATTAAAATGGCTTGTCTGGTCTCATCACCAATGGCTAATAGTACCTTTTGAGAATTTATAAAATCGTCCTTAATCAAGTTAAGCTGGTCCTGTTTATTCATTTAATTAAATACCTCCGCTTACTAATTAGTTGAATAGTTTAAGTTAATGAACCATTACTGCATACAACAATATAATATTGCTGTATTCCCTGCAATATTGGGAAAGTAAATCGAGACGAATCATTTTTAGAAGGCGTACACCCTATTTTCCCCATTTTCAATAAAAAAACACAGAAGTCACATGGACCTCTGCGTTATTTGCTCTCCTTAATAAGAGCCTTCATATCTCCAACGATTGTTTCAACTGGTACGTTTGTCGCGCCATCATAGTCTTTTACAACTGTGCCGTCTGCGTTTACTAAATAATAGCTCGACATATGTATGACTTGGTCTGAGTTAGGATCGTTTTTAACTAAAGAATTAAATGATTTACGTGCAAATTGTTCAATGAATTTTTGTTGATAGCCCGTTAATAGCTGCCACTTGCTTTCATCTACAACATTATACGTATTTAAGTAATTTGTTAAAACATCAGGCTTATCCACCTCTGGATCCACGCTAAATGCCACAATTTGATAATCCTCAAGGCCTTCATCTTGCAGTGCTTGTTGAACTTCTGTCATATTAAATGTCATCGGTGGACAGATTGTCGTACAATTTGTAAAAATAAACATGGCTAACCACGGCTTACCTTTAAGATCATCTAGGCTCACTTGTTCATTTTTTTGGTTCGTTACCGTGAAATCTTGAACCTCTAGATTTAATGTTGGTTCAAATTTGTAACTACCACAAGCAGCTAAAATGCTACTAAATGCTAGAACTAAAACTAGCAATATCCTTTTCTTTTTCATTCGTGTTGTCCACTTCCCTTCATTTCATCATCTTATTTTATTCATTATAGAAGCTAAACACAAGATAATGGACTTACACCCAGATGGCTATTTGTATAACATGTGAACATTAACTGATTCTGGAATTTCACCTCACTAAATCTTCCAAATGACACATCCTTTTCAAAAATTTTTTCGCAGCTTTTTTTTATTATTTTCGTTATTTCCCAAAACCTCAGATAATTGTTATATAACAAATTATTTCTGCTGATTGAGCTTCCTTGGAATTTAATAGCAGAATAATAAAATACAGAAAATTCTCTTTTATGTTTGTATTTTCTCCTACATTCATTTTTATTAACAACAAACTATTTTAACAATATTATTTCATCAGAAAACCACTCGCTCTTTCAAACAAATTTATTCTAATAAATCCTTATTATTTCTATGTTATTTCCTCAAAACGAAAGTGACTAAAAATTATAAAAACTCAAAATTTAGTATTGCATTATAGGAATCTCCCCCATAAAATAAGTGAATATAACGACGAACGAAAAAGAAATATGTCGTTTAAAACAGAAATATATAACTTTAGGGGGAATAATAATGGCGAATGTTTCAAGTAAAAAACAGGCCCAATCAATTGATTATCATGCAATTGAAGCAATGGAATCGTTTAATAGCTTTGTAAAAAAGAAAAATACCTTTCTTTTCTCGATTACAGCAATGTTTTTAATTCTTTATATTTTGCTTCCGATTCTTGCTTTCCAGCCTGTACTACAACAAAAAATCTTCGGAAATATTACGGGTGTATGGGTTTATTCAGCAGGATTATTTATCATGACGATTGTGCTCTGTACAGTATATGTAAAAAAAGCTGCTTCATTCGATAAAGCTGCAGCTGCTGTGCTAGCAGAGTATCAGGCGAAAGGTGGAAAATAAATGAACATCGTATCCATAGGTTTCTTTTTAGCTATTGTGGGCTTAACACTTGTTGTTACCTATATTGCAGCAAAGCGTACATCCTCTGCGGCTGATTTTTACACAGCTGGTGGTGGATTAAAGGGGTGGCAAAACGGCTTTGCGATTGCTGGTGACTATTTATCGGCAGCGGCCTTTCTTGGTGTGTCTGGTGCGATTGCCTTAACTGGTTTTGACGGTTTCTTCTTCTCTGTAGGCTATGTAGTAGCAAATTTAGTGCTTCTTTATGTCATTGCTGAGCCAATGCGTAACTTAGGTCGCTACACGTTAGCAGATATGTTAACGGCTCGTTTCAATGAAAAACGAATTCGTGGCGTGGCGGCATCAGGTACGATTATTATCGTTATCCTTTATATGATTGCACAGCTCGTTGGTGCTGGTGCATTGATTAAACTATTATTTGGCATTGAGTATTGGGTTGCCGTATTAATAGTCGGTGTTATGATGACAACTTATGTACTATTTGGTGGCATGACAGCGACTTCCTGGGTGCAAATCATTAAAGCAAGCTTGTTATTATTCGGGACAGGTCTATTAGCGGTATTAGTGTTAATGAAATTTGACTTCTCTCTTATGAAGATGTTCGACACAATTGCAGTAGATCATGGTGAAAAATTCCTTGTACCTGGAATTAAGTACACAAGCACAATTGACTCTGTTTCGATGATGATGGCCTTAGTTTTAGGAACATCTGGCTTACCACATATTTTAATGCGTTTCTTTACAGTAAAGGACGCAAAGACAGCACGTGCCTCTATTTCTTGGACAACTTGGATTACAGCTATTTTCTTCTCATTAACCATTTTCTTAGGGTTCGGTGCATTAAACTTTGTAGGTTTAGATCAAATTCTTGCTGAAAGTAAGGCTGGTAATACAGCCGCTCCCCTTCTCGCGCATTATTTAGGTGGAGATGTATTGATGGCATTTATCGGCGCAGTTGCATTTGCGACTATTTTAGCCGTTGTTTCTGGTTTAGTTCTGACAGGGGCATCTGCCATTTCTCATGATATTTATGGAGAAATCATTAAAGGCGGTAAATTAACAGAGAAGCAACAGGTGATGGCAGCCCGTACAGGCTCTATTTCGATTGCAATCGTGTCTATTATTCTTGCTCTGTTTGCACAAAGCTTAAATGTTTCATTTTTAGTATCCTTTGCCTTTTGTATCGGTGCATCAGCAAACCTACCTGTGATCCTTTATACAATCTATTGGAAGAAATTTAATTCCACAGGTGCTGTAACAGCGATGGTAACGGGATTAGTGTCCTGTTTAATTTTAGGAGCAATGGGACCAAATGTCTGGAGCCCTGTTGAAGGTGCGGCAATTTTTGTTGGACAACCACTTGTGCCACTTGCTGTTCCAGCGATTATTACGATTCCACTTGGCTTTATTGCTGGATACTTAGGAACTGTCCTTTCACCTAACAGAGTGTCACAGGAAGAGGCAGAACGTATTTATAAAGAAATTCGTGTGAAAGCAAATACAGGTGTGTCTGTTTCTGATATTTCACATTAATATTTATACACCACCTGCATAATGAATCCTAATTCAAAAAGCGCAAAAAAATAGGCAAAAAATTCGATTTTTGGTCGAGTTTTTCGCCTTTTTTGTTATTCAATATCTACCAATTTATTTATCGAACAATATTATTCCACTTCCAAAAAACAGAAAAAATCCAATTTTCACTAGGTAAATAGTGTTTATTTTTGATTGAAAAAACGAGATTTTTTTGTAAATTTACCCTTCATTTTTTGTCAAGAATCTAGATTTCTCTTCACTTCATTTATTTATCTGAATTTTCTAAAACCCTTTATATTCTTGAGTTTACGCCATTTTTTCTCTCCTAAGAGTATTTTCTGAAAAATTTTTTTTACATAATTTTTCTGAAATGTATTGCAATTTTGTGAACTGTTTCATAAAATGAAAATGTGAATTCACTAAACTAGCAAAATCAAGTCTTGAGGTAGAAAAAATATACACAAAATGGGGAATGTTAATGGGGAACAATCAAGCAAAAAAAGGTATCGTGATTGACTATGATACAATTGCAAACCAAGAATCGTTTAAATCTCTTGTACGAAGAAAGAATTCTTTTCTTTGGTCTATGACTGCCATATTTTTATCGGCATACATGTTGTTACCAATTCTGACATCGTACACAACAATTCTACACCAAAAGGCATTTGGGGAAATTACTTGGGTGTGGATCTATGCAGCAGGTCTTTTCATCATGACATGGGGGTTATGTCATTTATATGTAGCAAAAGCAAACAGCTTCGATAGAGAAGCAAAAGCGATTATCGCTGAATACGAGAACGGAGGTGGCCGCCGATGAGTAACGGAATGAGTTTTACAGCCATATTCTTCTTCGTAGGCATTGTTGGTTTAACATTAGTTATTACATGGTGGGCATCTAAACGTACATCTTCAGCAAGTGATTTCTACACTGCTGGTGGTGGCTTAACAGGCTGGCAAAATGGACTAGCTATCGCAGGTGACTACTTATCAGCAGCATCCTTCTTAGGTATCGCTGGTGCTGTAGCATTATTTGGATTTGATGGATTCTTCTTCTCTATTGGTTATTTGGTAGCTTACTTAGTGGTATTATATATTGTTGCTGAGCCGTTACGTAACCTTGGGAAATTTACTTTAGCTGATATGATTACAGCGCGTTTTAATAACGCAAAAGTTCGTGGAACAGCTGCTTTAAGCACTATTACAATTGTTTTATTCTACATGATTGCACAACTAGTTGGTGCAGGAGCACTTATTCAATTACTTTTAGGAATCGACTATTGGATCGCCGTATTAATCGTAGGTTTCATGATGACAACTTACGTGCTATTCGGTGGTATGACAGCAACATCTTGGGTACAAATTATTAAAGCTTGTCTTTTAATGTTAGGTACAGTTATTATTTCATTCTTAGTATTAAAAGAGTTCGGCTTCAGTATTGCTACAATGTTTAAAGAAATGACAACTGTTACTGAAAGTGGCGCTGCTTATTTAAACCCAGGTCTTAAATATACAAATGGACTTGATACAATCTCTATGTTAATTGCGTTAGTATTAGGTACTGCGGGTCTTCCACATATCTTAATGCGTTTCTTCACAGTAAAAGACGCAAAAACAGCTCGTTCATCTGTTATTTGGGCTACTTGGATCGTAGGTATCTTCTACGTTCTAACAATTTTCTTAGGTTTCGGTGCAGCAGCATTCGTTGGGAAAGAAGATATTATCGCAGCAAACGCTGCTGGTAACATGGCTGCCCCACTACTTGCAGAAGCACTTGGTGGCGACATTCTATTCTCATTCGTTTGTGCGGTAGCATTCGCAACAATTTTAGCGGTAGTAGCAGGTCTTGTACTATCTGGTGCATCTGCCCTATCACATGATATTTATGGACAAATTATCAAAAAGGGTAAAATTACAGAAAAAGAGCAAGTTCTTGCAGCTCGTATCGGTTCGATTACAATCGCTGTTATTTCTATCCTATTAGCACTTGGTGCACAAACATTAAACGTTGCATTCTTAGTATCTTTAGCATTCTGTATTGCAGGTTCTGCAAACCTTCCAGTAATCATTTACACAATCTATTGGAAACGCTTTAATACAGCTGGTGCTGTTACTGCGATGTTAACAGGTTTAATCTCTGCATTAGTATTAGTTGCTATGTCACCTAACGTGTGGAATCCAGTTGAAGGTAAGGCAATTTTCGTTGGTGATCCATTAATTATGTTAACGAACCCAGCCTTAATCTCTGTACCACTTGGTTTCCTTGGTGGTTTCATCGGCACATTACTTTCTAAAGAAACAGATGATGCGAAATATCGTGAAGTTGACGTTAAAGCTAACACAGGTATTTCTGTACAGGACGTATCTCACTAATACACTCGACAGCCTCGTAAGTATCTTGCTTACGAGGTTTTACTTTTTCTTCCCTATTCGCTACTATAGATTTAAATAATGAATTGGAGGTTATGCTCGTGTCACAGTCTAACGCTAAAAAAAAGCGTATGCATATTAAACGCACAGTCGGTAAAGATGTTGAAAAAAATCGACAATCTATCTCTTTCAGTACACATGAACGCTTAACGAAAACAAAGAACGAAAAATTGGAGCATGATTATACAAAATATAAAAAGCAGTATAAGGACGATTAACTCGTACCCTATACTGCTTTTTCTTTTAAAGCCGATAGAAGGCTTTCGTGTTTTGCGTAATGATTTTGGCCGCTTCCTGTATTGACAGTCCTTTGATAGAGGCAATCACCTCAAGCGTAGAATGCATCATCCATGGCGATGTACGCTTGTTCGTAAACGGTCCTTCAAACGTCCAAGGACCATCCGTTTCCACCATCATCCGTTCAATCGGATAAGCATGAATTAGCTGTTGAATCTCCTCTTCATACAAACAATCTGGCGTAATGGAAATAAAATAACCACGCTCGATCATGCGCTTCACAACAGCTTCATCCCCTTTAAACCAATGAAAATGGGCTTGACTCATCTGATGCTTTTCCAGCAAATCACACACAACACTAGCGTCCTCATATACAGCGTGTAATACAATCGGCTTATCAAGTTCCTTCGCCAATACAACAAAACGCTCTAATAACGCCACATAAGGACGGTCATCCATCGCTTGCTCTTGCCTTAAATAATAAGGTAAACCTACCTCACCAATAGCGACCATCTCATCCTGATACGTACGAATCCAATCGAATAAAGCTGCCTCGTCGCTTGGACTTAGTAAAGGCTGTTCAGGATGGAAGCCAAAAGCAGCCTTTACTTGCTGATAGCTGTTCGATAAACGCAACGTTCTTTCACACGAGGATAGTTGCATGCTAACCGCAATCACAGCATCGACCTCTTCCAACAATAATGGAATTTCCTCATCGTTATACTGTTCCAAATGAATATGCGCATCAATCAACATACATATCACCCTTTTCTTCTTGTAAATACGTAAATAGCTGTTGCTTTAACGCTGTGAACGCTGCGGAATGTCGAATCTCCTCTTTCCGTGGTCTCTCAAAGGGCACGATGATTTCCTTTTTAACAGTTGCTGGACGTTTGGTTAAGACAAGTATGCGATCCGCTAAAAAGAGAGCTTCCTCAATACTATGTGTAACAAATAGGATTGATTTACGATACTCTTCCCAGATGGATAAAAGCCATGCCTGCATTTCCAGTCTTGTAAATTCATCCAACGCAGAAAATGGTTCGTCTAAGCATAAAATCGGCTTATCACTAACCATTGCACGAATGAACGATACACGCTGCTGCATGCCTCCTGACAGTTCGTTCGGATAGGCATGGATAAAGGAGGCAAGACCAACCTTTTCTAGCCATGCCTTGGCACGTTCCACATCAGGTTTATGCTGTAATTCCTCTACAAGCGTGACATTTTCTAAAATCGTACGCCAGGGTAATAGGCAAGGTTGCTGTGGCATATAGCCAATCGTTCCTCTTTTTTGCTGGATATCCTCTTCATTTAATAAAATGGCTCCTTGATCAATTGGCGAAACACCACCAATTAATTGAAAAAGTGTGCTCTTACCACTGCCTGAAGGACCCACAATGGCCACAAACTCACCATCCCTTACGTCAAATGAAAGTTGATCAAGGACTTTTAGTGTATCGAAGGATTTAGCGATGTTTTGAATGCTGAGCATGATAGCCTCTCCCCTTCACCATGAATTTTTCAATCAAACGAATCCCGCTAAACAATAGTAAACTCAAGAGAACAATCGCAAAAATTGCCACAAATACACGATCTGTGCGGAAGGAGGACTGAGCTAATGTCATGTAAACACCAATACCCTTTTTTGCACCGAGCCACTCCGCAATCACAGCCCCCATCACACTATATGTAGCAGCAATTTTAACGCCTGAGAAAATGGCTGGATAGGCATGAGGCCATTCCAGCTTCCAAAAGGTTTGTGCCTTGGTAGCACCGATCATGGCAAAATAATGCTTTAATTCAGGGGCCGTTTGCCTAAATCCATCCATCGCTGCAATGACAATTGGGAAAAAGCACACGAGGCAAATAATAATGAGCTTCGGTAATAAGCCAAAGCCAAACCAAATAATAAGCAATGGTGCCAAGACAAGAATGGGAACATTTTGCGACATAATAAGAATTGGATAAAACAACTCCCGAATGAATGTAAAACGATGCAACACAATCGACACCGTTAGACCACAAGCAATGCCAATGGCCAGACCTAGTAAGGCTAATTGCACCGTAGCAAATACATGTGGTAGAAAGGTTTGATACGACTGAAAGGCTTCCGACAAAATACTACTTGGCGCAGGTAATAACCAATGTGGAACTTCAGCAAAATGCACGATTAGTTCCCATATGAATAAGAGGAAGGCGATAAAAATTATCGTCCTTCCCTTTTGCAATGCACGTTTCATTACTGATATTTCTCCGTTAATGTATCCATCGTAATACCCTTTGGCTGATATAAAATTTTCACTTGTGTAATAACATTAATGGCACCAAGCTCGATCATCTTCTCATTCATTTTTTCAATGATTTGGAGCAATGTAGAAAGCTCGCCTTCCATCGTTGTTTCCAATGGATGTACCTCATATTTCACGCCAGAAGCATCGATCACAGCAATCGCTGCATCCACATAAGGTATAACATCTTCATATTTCTCTGTCTTTGGTATGATTTGCACACTGATTAATGAATTTGCCATCTTAATTGGCCTCCTTTTTAGGTAAGAAATCATTTGTAAAGGCTTGTTTCGCATCAAACTCGCCCTCTAGTACATGATTGCTAGACATCCATTTTGCATAGTTTTCCCACACAGAAAGCTTTTGCTCTCCCCATTGCTTGGCATCATCCTGATATTTATCTGCCAGCCATTCCTGACTTTTATGCACTAGCTCTTTATCTAAATCTGGAGCTGCTTCGATTAAAATATCAGCCGCTTCACTTGGGTTTTCTATTGCGTATTCATAGCCTTTTGATGTAGCTGCAACAAAGGCTTTGACAACATCAGGGTTGTCCTGTAGCATTTTTTCATTCGTAGCTAGAACAGGTGTATAGTAATCCAATTGATCACTATAATCCGTTAGATACAGCATATTAATCTTTTCCCCACGCAGCTCAGCTTCAATCCCAGTCCATGCATAATAAATCCAAGCAAAATCAATGTCTTTTTCCATCATTGTGAAGAAATCTAAATCCCCTGCATTGACGATATCTAGCTTATTGATATCTGCCTTTTCTGTTTGCATTAATGATTGGAGAACGGCTTGCTCTAATGGCGCACCCCAACCACCATAAGTTTTACCTTCAAAATCCTTTGGCGATGTAATGCCTTTTGATGCAATAGAAGCAAAGCCAGATGTATTATGCTGAATAATCGCTGCGATAGAGACCAGCGGCACATCTTGTACACGCGCCTGTGTAATGCCTTCCTGATAGCTCACGCCAAACTCTGCCTTTCCAGAAGCAACAAGCTGATCTGCGCCCGCCTCACCAGGCATAATTATCTCAACATCTAAGCCCTGTTCCTCAAAATAACCGAGTTTTTTTGCGACATACAGACCTGTATGATTCGTATTCGGTGTCCAATCCAGTACCACAGACACCTTTTTCAGCTTGTCAGTCGCCTGCTTGTCCTCTTTTTCACTACAGCCCACTAAAGTCAAAAGTGCTGCCAATAGAATAAATAACCATTTTTTCATGCGAAAGCCTCCCAGTTTGTAATATGAAAGTGTTCATGAATGAATGTTGTCACCAGAAGAAAGCGTATACAAGGTTTTCAAGCTATCGCCTGAAAACATAAAAAAACGCCTAGGATTCCTCCCAGACGTATTACAATCATTCTTCAAAACTTTGCTTTTTTGAATAGATGTTCCCTACGCTGGTACGAGCCAAATCAGGTTCAAAGGGTCAGCGTCTATCGGACACAATCTCAGCTAGCAACTACTAGCCCCCCTACATTCTTTCGCTATGAACTTTTCGATGATTATTATACCCATAGTTACACTTAAATGACAAGGTGCTATTTTTGAATAGCGATTGTATTCAAGACAAAAGCCCAGCTCTCCTAAGAGACTGGGCATGATATTAGCTAGGTTTCTGTTCTTTTTTGGCTGTTAATACATGGGAAATCGCCCCATCTGTTGCAATATCCACTTTAAACGAACCGTTGGAATGGCGATCTGCACGAGACAATGCTTGTACAGCAATTACCTCTTGAACGCCTTTTTCGGTTTCAATCACAACCTGCTCCTCGTCTGTCGCTTGTATAACTGCTACAATTCGGTGAGGATTTGCTTTTAACTCTGTTAATACTTTTAGTCCACGTTTTGCACGACTTGCTACTTCAACTTCAGCGACATTCATTTTCTTCACGGCTCCACGCTGTGTCACAATCACTACATATTGTGTAACATCAGGCTGTAGCACATTGACACCAACTAAGGCTTCTCCATCTTTTAGCGTGATCCCTTTCACACCGCCTGTTTTCACACCTGTAACGGGTAGTTCCTCCATCGGGAAACGAATCGCATAGGCTGTATCCGTTGTTAGCATCAGTTCTACATCATCCGTCACAAACGATGCATAGATCATCGCATCACCAGCCTTGACGTTCATCGTTTTAATTGGCTTTGAATAACGTGTTACCGCATAGTCTGCGAGTGGTGAGCGCTTAATTTGACCATCTTTTGTGGCTGTGAAGACATACGTATTTGGCTGTTCAAATGTTTCGAAGCCATAAACCGCAATAATCGATTCATCTTCCCCTGTTGGGACAATACTGGAAATATGCTGGCCCAGGTCCTTCCAGCGTATGTCAGGAAGCTCATGAACAGGCTGATAAATATAATTACCACGATTTGTGAACAGCAATAGATGGTGCTGTGTATTTAAGTTTGCTTCATACAATAAATAATCCGAATCCTTCATGGCAAAATCTTGCCCATTTGAAGCGGCATGAGAACGTGTCGATGTACGTTTAATATAACCGTCCTTCGTCACTGTCACGACAACCTCTTCACTTGGCACAAGGACATCTAATGTAATTTTAATTTCTTCAATTTCTTGCTCAATCTTCGAGCGACGTGGCTCTGTAAAGCGTTTCTTAATGTCTAGCAATTCTTGTTTAATAACACGTACTAGCTTAGCTTCACTTTGTAGAATCCCCTCTAGCTTCGCAATTAACTTATTTAACTCGTCCTGTTCCTGACGAAGCTCTGTAATATCCGTATTCGTTAAACGGTATAATTGTAGGCTTACAATGGCCTCTGCTTGTACCTCTGTAAAATCAAACTTCGTTTGTAAATTAAGCTTCGCATCCTTCTTATCATTAGAAGAACGAATCGTCGCAATCACTTCATCTAAAATGGAAAGGGCTTTAATTAAGCCTTCTACAATATGAGAACGGTCCTTTGCCTTTTGTAAATCGTAAATGGAGCGGTTTGTCACTACTTCTTTTTGATGGGCGATATACGCGTCCAGCAATAATGGCAATGTCATCATCGTTGGGCGACGATTGTGGATGGCAATCATATTAAAATTATAAGCTACCTGTAAATCCGTTGTTTTAAACAAGTACTGTAAAATTCCTTGCCCTGGTACATCCTTTTTCAGCTCAATCACGACACGTAAGCCTGTACGGTCTGATTCATCTCGAATTTCCGCAATACCTTCTAGTCGTTTATCTACACGTTGCTCATCAATTTTTTTCACAAGATTCGCTTTATTTACATCGTATGGTAACTCCGTGATAACAATTTGCTCTTTACCACCCTTGATTGGTTCGACAACTGCTTGGGCACGGACAATGATTTTGCCGCGACCTGTTTCATACGCCTTTTTGATGCCGTCCACACCTTGAATGATACCACCAGTTGGGAAATCTGGCCCTTTAATCACCGTCATCAATTCATCTACACTAACATTAGGCTTGTCTAAGCGCATCAACACAGCATCCAGTACTTCATCTAAGGCATGTGGCGGAATATCCGTCGCATAACCAGCGGAAATCCCTGTAGAGCCGTTGACTAATAGGTTTGGAAAACGTGCTGGTAAAACGGTTGGCTCCATATCCTGGTCATCAAAGTTTGGCACAAACTCGACCGTTTTCTTGCCAATATCTCGTAGCATTTCAGCGGCAATAGCAGATAGTCTCGCCTCTGTATAACGCATCGCAGCTGGTGGATCACCATCGACCGAGCCATTGTTCCCGTGCATCTCAATGAGCATATGACGCGCCTTCCAGTCCTGACTCATACGGACCATCGCCTCATACACAGAGCTATCGCCGTGCGGATGATAGTTACCGATTACGTTACCCACTGTTTTTGCGGATTTACGGAACGGTTTATCGTTTGTATTGCCTTCTGTAAACATGGCATATAAAATACGGCGCTGTACTGGTTTAAGACCGTCACGTGCATCAGGCAACGCGCGGTCTTGAATAATATATTTACTATAGCGACCAAAACGGTCACCCATCACTTCTTCTAACGGTAAATCTTGAAACTTTTCTGTACTACTCATGCTTGGTCCTCCTCTTGTTGGATGAATTCATTCTCTAAAATGTTAGAATCATCCTCCATACCGAAGTCTACATTGGCTTCGATCCACTTACGACGTGGTTCTACCTTATCGCCCATTAACGTCGTGACACGTCTCTCTGCACGTGCACCATCCTCGATTGTGACACGAATCAACGTCCGTGTTTCAGGGTTCATCGTTGTGTCCCATAGTTGGTCTGCATTCATCTCACCAAGACCTTTATAGCGCTGTAATATGTAACCCTTTCCAACCTTTTTGATGGCCTTTTGTAAATCACTTTCTGTCCAAGCATATTCAATGACTTCTTTTTTCCCAGTACCCCTCGAGACTTTATAAAGCGGCGGTAGCGCGATATAGACTTTTCCTGCTTCAATCAGTGGACGCATATAACGATAGAAGAATGTTAATAGCAAGACTTGAATATGTGCCCCGTCCGTATCCGCATCGGTCATAATCACTACTTTATCGTAGGCGGAATCCTCCACCGCAAAATCCGTTCCAACACCTGCCCCAATCGCATGGATAATCGTTGAAATTTCTTCGTTTTTCATAATGTCCTGTAGCTTGGCTTTTTCTGTGTTGATTACTTTCCCACGCAATGGCAGAATCGCTTGGAATGTACGATCACGGCCTTGTTTGGCAGAACCTCCTGCAGAATCACCCTCGACTAAATACAGCTCATTTTTTGACGCATTGCGTGACTGAGCTGGCGTTAATTTTCCTGATAGAATCGTACTACCCTTTTTGTTTTTCTTCCCATTTCGTGCATCCTCACGCGCTTTACGAGCCGCTTCACGTACTTGCTGCGCTCGAATCGCTTTACGGACAAGGGAAGCCGATAACTCCGCATTTTCCTCTAGCACATACAAAATTTGCTCAGACACCACACTATCAACTGCAGAACGAGCCTCACTTGTACCAAGCTTGCCCTTTGTTTGACCTTCAAATTGTAGTAAGTGCTCTGGGATACGAACAGACACAATGGCCGCTAAGCCCTCACGAATATCTGTCCCCTCAAGGTTTTTATCCTTGTCCTTTAACAAGCCAATTTTTCTTGCATATTCATTAAAGACACGTGTCAATGCTGCTTTTGCACCCGTTTCATGTGTACCACCATCACGTGTACGAACATTATTAACAAATGATAAGATCGTTTCCGAATAACCATCGTTATACTGGAAAGCGAACTCTACTTCGATATCATCTTGTATACCTTCTACATATTTCACTGGATGAAGGACATCTTTTTCCTCATTCAAATACGCAACGAAAGCTTCAATGCCATTCTCATAAAAGAACACATCATTTTTGCCTTCCTCGCGCTCATCGATTAATTCAATTTTTAAACCTTTTAATAAAAAGGCTGATTCACGTAATCGTTCTGCTAACGTATCATAATTGAATTTTGTGACAGAGAAGATCGTTTCATCTGGTAGGAAATGGACAAGTGTTCCTGTCTGCTTGGTTTGACCAATATTTTCAAGCGTTGTGACAGGCTGTCCCCCGTGCTCAAAGCGCTGACGATATTTTTTGCCATCACGATGAATCGTCACCTCTAAAAATGTTGAGAGCGCATTCACAACAGAAGAACCAACACCATGTAAACCACCACTTGTTTTATAGCCACCTTGACCAAATTTACCGCCAGCGTGTAACACCGTAAAAATAATTTCTGGTGTCGGTTTGCCCATTTTATGCATACCGGTTGGCATCCCACGGCCAAAGTCGCGCACACTCATACTTTGATCTTTATGAATTGTGACAATAATATGAGATCCAAAGCCAGCCAGTGCTTCATCCACCGCATTATCTACGATTTCATACACAAGGTGATGAAGTCCACGGCCATCCGTCGAACCGATATACATGCCAGGTCGTTTGCGCACCGCTTCTAATCCTTCCAATACTTGTATAGCGTCATCATTATAGACGCTAGTTGACTGTTTATTCGTCAAAAAAATTCCCCTCCAAAAACAAACGCATGTTCTATTTATGTTCTCATCCTAATAATAATAGCATTTCCTGTCAATAGCTAGCGACAGGTCCAATAATTTTAATAATTTGCTCACAGTTTTGATCATATTTCTAAATAGTAAACATCTTCAACAGTTGCTTAAAATTGGTATTCAAGCAAGGCAGACTGCTTCTAGCTTCCATCAACATTGGACGCATCGAAGCCTATATAGTTGCAAAATAAATTTGTGTTGCTTGCAGATGGAAGCACTACTACGTACCTTGTGATGAAACTGGATAAAGTTAGACTTCTATTCTACCAAAGGAATGAGCGATTGACAAAATTGCCTTTTTGCCTATATTTTTAAAAAGGTTTTTTCACTTCTTACAAACTTATGTCTAAAAGCCTAGCCCTCGCTAATAGGTTCTCTTTTGTATTGAATTCAAGGCTTCGTATGAAATCTCCTTCATATCATTGTAGATTAGCAAGAAAAAGTGTAAAATACTTGTTACAAACTATTAGTACCAAGTGATGGACTATGAATGAAAGGAGTCCAGCTATGATCAATGGACTTATTATTTTATGCGCTTATCTAATCGGCTCTATACCTTCTGGATTATGGATAGGCAAAATTTTTTATAATACCGATATTCGTGAACACGGGAGCGGTAATCTTGGTGCGACCAATACTTTTCGAACGTTAGGGAAGAAGGCAGGTATTGTTGTTACGGTGATGGATGTCTTAAAAGGGACAGCCGCTGTCTTACTCGTGACACTTCCCGTTTTCTCTGACAGTACACTCCATTCTTTATTACTTGGTCTTGTCGCTGTGATCGGTCATATGTTTCCGATCTTCGCCAACTTCCGAGGTGGGAAAGCCGTGGCAACTTCTGCGGGTGTATTATTAGGCTATTCTTGGCCTCTCTTTGTCCTACTATTTATTACCTTTATTGTGACATTAAAAATCACAAAAATCGTTAGCTTAACATCGATGATAGCCGCTTTAGTAGCGCTTATTTATGCAATCGTTTATTATTTTATTACAGGTGACTTTGCATTAGGCATCTTGGTAGCCTTTTTATTTACCTTTATTGTTTATCGCCACCGTGCCAATATTGCACGTATTAAAAACGGCACCGAACCAAAGGTAAAATGGCTGTAGGAAGAGAGGAGCATTTGAAATGAACATTGCATTGACAGATGAAGCCCTACAATGGTTCAAACATGAAATGGAAGTTGAACCTGGCGATACAATTCGCTTTTATGCACGCTACGGTGGCTCTAGTCCGTTTCATGAAGGCTTTTCACTCGGCATGACACGTGAGGAACCCATTGCCATAGGTGTGCAGACAGTAATTGATGACGTCATCTATTACATTGACGAGAAAGATCTTTGGTTCTTTAACGATCACAATTTACATGTTGACGTTGATACAAGTAAAGATGAATTACAATACGACTATCGTACATAAAACAAGTCTATCCTTTCAGCCCATGAAAGGATAGACTGTTTTTTTATTTAGTACAGAACAATTTTCCGAGACAACTTGAAAAACCCGCATACGATTGTTGCACAGTACGTGATTTAACCGCAATTTGCTAATTTTTCATCCCCTTTTCGTTTATCTCTCAAAAAAATTGTCCACTCTAATGATAATGAACGTCCATTTGAGGAGGAAAACATATGTCCATGTCCAACAATATCGAGACCTCCCCATCCCATACAACGAACGATTTGTTGTATACTTCCCTATCTAAAAATATAAAAATCATTCAACAGTCGCTAGGGCATAGTAATGATATTATCATACGCGAAATTACGATTGGAGAAGCGGTTCCCCATAACCTCGCTATTATTTCCATCGATGGCTTATCGGATAAAACCACTATTTCTGATTCTGTTATCGATAAACTGATGGCAAATATTGAAGAAGAACAAGATATTGAGATAACAACGATTAACCAATATGTACGGAATTCCTATCTAACAGTAGGCGATGTGACGAATATCGAGCATTTTACAACACTCTACAATGCCATCCTCAATGGTGAAACGGTTATTTTATTAGACGGTTTTGCTGAGGGGATTGTGACAAGTACCAGAAGTGCCAAGGATCGAGCTGTCACAGAGCCATCGACTGAATCTGTTATTCGCGGACCGAGGGAATCCTTTACCGAAACCATACGTACCAATACTGCGCTCATCCGTCGCAAAATAAAAAGTCCCAATCTCTGGATAAAGTCACGCGTTATCGGTGATGTGACACAAACAGATGTGGCGGTGATGTATATAAATGGCATCGCCAGTGACAAAATTGTCGCAGAGGTATTAGCTCGATTAGACCGCATTAATATCGACGGCATACTGGAAAGCGGCTATATAGAGGATTTTATTCAGGATTCAAAAAATTCTATGTTTCCAACCATCTACAACTCCGAACGTCCTGATGTCATCGCAGGTGAATTATTAGATGGCAAAGTGGCGATTCTCGTTGATGGCACACCTTTTGTTTTAGTTGTACCAGCGTTATTTACATCCTTTTTACAATCAGCAGAAGATTATTATCAGCATTGGATGATTAGCTCACTTGTACGTATCTTGCGTTTTTTTGGTATCAGTCTAGCGTTAGTAGCACCGTCTTTGTATGTTGCAATTACCACCTTTCACCAAGAAATGCTACCAACACCTATGTTGATTAGTATTGCATCGCAAAGAGAAGGTGTACCCTTCCCTGCTGTTGTCGAAGCCCTTATTATGGAGATTGCCTTTGAGGTACTAAGGGAAGCTGGGCTACGGATGCCTAGAACAATCGGGCCAGCTGTGTCCATTGTAGGGACATTAGTTATTGGTCAGGCAGCAGTTGATGCAGGCGTTGTTTCGGCTGTAATGGTCATTATTGTGGCCTTAACGGCGATTTGTAGCTTCCTATTCCCTGCTTATGGCTTATCGAATACCATTCGTGTGCTACGTTTTCCATTAATGATTTTAGCTGCTATGTTTGGTTTATTTGGTGTCATGTTTGGCATTATGGTCATTATTCTTCATTTATGTAGCATTCGATCATTTGGTGTACCTTATTTAAGCCCTTTTGCACCGTTAATATTACAGGATCAGAAGGATGCCTTTGTGCTGTTTCCGCGTAGAAAGTTACTTACACGACCTCGTTTAGTCAATCAAAAAAATATTGTTAGAGGCCATAACTATGTCAATGTAAAAGGAAGGAAATAACTACTGGATAAATGAGGAATGGAATATGGCAAAAATAAAATGGATTTGCTTACTATGTATCCTCACTTTACTGTTAAGTGGTTGCTGGAGTAAGCGTGAATTAAATGAACTAGCCATTGTCGTAGCACTGGGCATTGACAAAATAGACGAAGAATATGAAATTACGGTTCAAATTGTCGATCCTAGTGAAGTTTCAGTGCGACAAGCTTCCACTCAGCGCTCTCCTGTTGTTAGCTATCATTCTAGAGGCGAAACCATCTTTGAGGCCATTCGAAAAATGACGACCCTTGCTGCACGAAAGCCTTATTTTGCCCATCTTCAAGTGGTTGTTTTAGGAGAAGATCTCGCGAAAGAAGGAATCAGTGATGCACTCGATTTAATTGTAAGGGACCATGAATTTCGTAAGGATTTCGATGTCATTATGTCTCATGAAGCGACAGCGAAGGAAGTATTAAATGTATTAACACCCATCGAAAAGGTTCCAGCTAATAAAATGTTAAATTCCCTCGATGTCTCTGAGAGAGCTTGGGGCTCCACAATAGCAGTTAATATTGATGAATTAGTCAATACATTAAGCAACAAGCATAAAGGGGCGTTAATTTCTGCTATTGAAGTTCATGGCGATAAGAAATTAGGGGTAGATCAAACAAATGTGCAACGTGTTAAAACACCTGTGCTGTTACAATATGCGGGCTTAGCAGTCTTTAAAGGGGATAAATATATGGGGCTGCTATCCGAGGGTGAAAGCAAAGGCATTAGCTTTCTTAACGACAAAATTCAAAGTACGATTGAAATCATCGCCTGTCCTAATAAAGGGACTTTATCTACGGAAATCACCCAATCCACTACAAAAGTGAAAGGGTCATTTAAAAATGGGAAGCCGAAAATCGATGTTCATATTAATGTTGAGCAGAATGTTGGAGAGGTCGAATGTGATATCAATCTCACCAAAAATAAATCGATTGATTACGTTAATAAAAAAACAGCCCAGGGTATCGATGAACGCATTGAAAAAACATTAGAGATAATGCAACAGCAATATGAAATCGATGTTTTTGGTTTTGGTGATGCCCTACATCGTGCAGATGCAAAGCAGTGGGGAAAAATCAAGGATGAGTGGGCTTCCCTCTTTCCCGATTTGCCAGTGGCTGTTCACGTGAAGGTAACAACACAAGGATTGGGTACGATGCAAAATTCATTATTAAACAAGCCAAAGGAGGAGTAATGAAATGGTGCTAGCTGTAGCTATCTTGATCATCTCAATCATCGTTGCACTTCTATTTATTCCAAAGTTCAAAAAGCAACAGGATAAAAAAACCATTATTGTCTTCTCCTTTTTGCTACTCATTGGAACTGCTTTAAATATGGCCATTGCCCTGAAAGTCCATATTCCAAGCCCATTAGATTTAATTACCTTTATCTTCACACCAATTAAGGATTACATTGTGTCATTCACAAAATAAAAAGATGGACTGAGAAACGGAGGGTAGCTAGATGGAAAAAGAGATCATTAGTTCAAGACAGTTTACAATCGTTACCTTCCTCTATTCTATCGGTACAGCAATTTTAATTATCCCTTCAAGTATTACGGGCGCTGCTAAGCAAGATGCTTGGGTTGCAGCAAGCATTGGTGTTGTGCTTAGTTTACTGGTCATAAAGTTATTCTTAACACTTGCCAATCAAACACCCTCTCTTAATTTTATAGAGGCGAATGAAAAAATTCTTGGTCGTTTTTTTGGGAAAATCACAGCCATTTGCTTTCTCATTCTCACCTTTTTCTCCACTGGAGAGTTACTTTATTTTATTGGTATTTTTATGAAAACCGAAGTTATGCCAGAAACACCGACATTAGCATTCGCCCTACTGTTCAGTATCATTATTATGTATGCCGCGTATCTAGGGATAGAGACGTTTGCCCGTTCAGCAGAAATTCTCTTTCCGTTGTTTATCTTTATCTTTATTTTTTTCGTCGTTTGTATTACCCCTCAAATTACATTTGAGAATATTCAGCCTCTACTAGAAGCAACCAAAACATCTATGTTTTATAGTATTGCACGCTTTATGAGTATCTTTTCCTTTCCATTACTCGTGTTATTGATGCTATATCCCGCTGGCGTCAATGTACAGCCATCTGCACAGAAAGGGCTATATATTGGGACCATCCTTGGTGGTGTCGTCTTAATTACGTTGATTGTCCTATCGATTCTTGTCTTAGGGCCTGAAAACACAGCATCTAGGACATTTCCCAGCTATGCCTTAGCGCAAAGAATATCCATAGGGAATTTTTTGCAGCGTATTGAAATTATTATGGCATTTATGTGGATTTCGTCTATTTATATTCGCACATTTATGTATTTCTATACGACCGTTGTTGGCCTTGCCCAAATTTTGAAGATCAAGGATCATCGTCCGCTTATTTTACCGATGGGCATCATTATCATTGGACTTTCTCAAATTGTTCATCCAGATATTGTGCATTCTACTAATTATAATAATGAAATTTGGCCTATCTTTTCCTTTATCTTCACCATTTTATTACCCATACTTTTGTTGATTGTGGCAGTTATTCGAAATCGTAAATCTAAGGCTCAAAATACCGAAACACCCCAACAGGATACAACGAAGGAAAATCAAAAAGTCTAATTTCTTCTACGTTTAGAAAAGAAATTAGACTTTTTATTAATTAGATATGATATTCGATTTCATCTACAAAATCCCATTCGTATGGTGTTTCTTGGTAGACATAGTAGTTCAACCAGTTAGAGAATAATAAATGCGTATGGGCACGCCATGTATTCATCGGCTCTTGTTTCGGATCATCATTCGGGAAGTAATTCACAGGAACATCGATATCTATGCCCTTCGCCACATCACGGCTATATTCATCGGCTAGTGTTGTCGCATCATACTCCAGATGCCCCGTAATCATAATATTTTTATTATCTTTTGATTGTACGATGAATACCCCTGCATCCTCTGAATAGGATAATAATCGTAGGTCTGGATGATTGCGAACCTCGTCAATGGAAACAGATGTATAGCGAGAATGAGGCGCAGTAAATAAATCGCTAAAGCCGCGCACTAAATCCACCGTTAAATCTGTAATTACATGGGAATAGACGCCTGAGCATTTAGCAGCAAGCTCGACCTTTCCAATGCCATAATGGTGATACAATGCAGCCTGTGCCCCCCAACATATATGTAGCACGGATGTCACATTCTTTTTAGACCAATCCATAATTTCTGAAATTTCCTGCCAATAGTTGACATCTTCAAATGCCATTTTTTCTACAGGTGCCCCAGTAATAATCATGCCATCATAGCGTCGGTGACGAATTTGGTTGAACGTTGTGTAAAATAGCTGCAAATGAGATTTACTCACATTTTTCGACTCATGTGTGGCCGTATTTAAAAAGGTAATATTCACCTGCAGTGGTGTATTCCCTAATAAACGTAGTAATTGAAGCTCTGTTTTTTCTTTTTCAGGCATTAAATTTAGTATTAATATATTTAATGGACGGATTTGCTGTGTTTTCGCTCGATCCTCTTCCATGACGAAGATTTTTTCCTCACGTAAATGTTCTCCAGCTGGTAAATTTTTCGGAATATTAATTGGCATCTTGCTTTCCCCTCTCTATAATCACTCTCTTTTTTTAGCAAACCTTGCTTGCAAAGAATGCAACTAAATTAAAAAATCCTCCTCATTCCATACGAGATAGAATGAGAAGGATTTTTTCACGTCCACTCTTATCTCTCAAAGGAAAAAATCCTTTGCTGGAATTAGCACCTTTCTAACAATTGTTAGAGGTTGCTGAAGCGTCATCGGGCCAAATCCCTCAGCTTCTCTTGATAAGATTATTTAATTATCTTGAATTGTAACACGAACTAGTTAGAATATCAATAATTCATAGAATATTTTGTGATTCATGTGCATGTTCCTTGCTCATTTGATGTACACTAAGCTTGCTATATGTGGTGTTTCTACATTTAAAATTTATGGTAAACATGCCGTAATTATGAAATATTGTATGAATCTAACTAGTTTTAGTATGGGAGTATTACATTTGCCTATTTGTTTATTCCACTTCTTATAAAATCTATGTAATCTTCATTATAACTCATACTTCTGAAAAAAAGAAGTGTATATAAATAAATTAAGTTAAAATTTTTAATTTAAGTAAAAAAAGGATATTTATTTCATGAAAGAAAAAAAGACTACAGCAAAATACTGTAGTCATTTCATTTCTATTCCACAAAAAGGAAAGAAGTTGAAACAGTGAAAATTAAGCACATTATCCATTTAATAGTAACGCCTATAAATATCAAAATCAATCAATTTTATTAAATAAACAACCTAATCATTTTAGTGTAGATTGTTTGTGTAATATCACTGTAAACTTCCTATACCAAAGATTAATTTCTTTGATAATTTGCTCATACTTCGGTGTTCCTGATTTTAATTCAGATATTTTTGTCTCATAAAACGGAACTTCAATAATAGGATTTGAAATATTATTTACCACAATTTCAAGTTTTATATCCTTAATAGTTTCTTTAGACTTTGTTTGTCCACTCAATCCACCTATTAATGCACCAACACCACCCGCTAATACGCCACCAACTAATGCACCGCCTACCTGTGATACCCTAGACGTTGACGTTACTGTATTAGAGTTAGAAATAACTTTTACCTCTATAATTTCTTGAAATTTTATTTTTTGTACATCAGGTTGCCTGTACTCTTTCGATAATTTAGGTATTTTCACAATGATTACTTCTTCTGTAATTTCATTAATTGAAAGTACCATCCTATCAACTAATAAATCACGACTTGACCAGTAAGCATCATCTTTTATACCAACTTCATCAAGCGTCATTCTTATATTATTTTCTATCTCTTTAACTTCATTTTTCCCCTTAGAAAATATTGTGATATACCATATAATAAATAAAATTATTAAAATTACCAATAATATTAATGGCCACATTTAATCTAACACCCCATATTATCTATTTTAGTTACATATTACTAATAAAAGAGGTATAAGGGAACAACTATTTTTATGGGCGTGTGAAATATGATAAGGTAGCAAGCGAAATAAAAAGTTTGGGGTATCGTGCATTTGTCAACGTTTTTCTAATCTTATATTGATAATTCCCTTTTTACTGTAATCTACGTCAATAATACGATAAGTTGTGTCATAAATTGTCACATCACCATAAGGATTTTCATTCAATTTAAAATTTTTACGGCTTGCGTCAGTGTCTCTAACTATAATTTGATAAATAGGTTTAGTTAGATTAATGCTATCATTGGTTGTATACGTCATGTCTTTGTATCGTAAAATACATGGTATCTCCCCAACTTTTACTTGTTGTTCTTCGTAAACGGGTCTACCTAAAGCATCTTTGCCGATTAAAACTTTTTCTGTTTTCCACTCGACAATCAAATAGTTGCAATACTCTAACGTTGCCTTGTATTTACCACCACGCATTGTTAAAACGTCTGACGTAACCATATAGACGTTGTTAGGATTATTGATAGTTGTATAGTCCCCGCAATTAAAAACGTCTAATGAATGAATATGAAACGTAGAGTTAGGTGAAAATGTAGCGTTACTAATTACGGCATTGATCGTAAATGGATTTTTCTCATACATATTAAATTGGTATGGTGATTGGATAGCTTTTATCGTATGTTGAATTAATTTATCATCAAATAATTCCATTTAATCACCTCTCAATTGTATAAAAGGAATGTGCTGCTACTATTATTGCTTACTTTAATCTGTCTAATCTTATTGTCTAGTTGGTCTATACGTTTCATTATGTTGTCACTGAACTCACTGACCGTCATATCATCAAGTTTAATAGCCTTCATCATTGTAGGGTTGTTAGCCAGTCCTTCTAACACTGATAGAGCAGTAGCATAGATACCTTTCAAGTTAGACGTATCATCTGTATTATATTGTGCAGTCGCTTGTAGTCCGTTTTCTGCAAGGTATACGGTAAGTTGTGTATCATCTAATTCAATACCATTTATGTCCATCTTTAATCGCTGTAAGTTTGTAATATTCATGCTCTCATCCTTTCATTATTCAACATTTTATACACTGTTTTATACTGCATAAATAATCAATTTGTACGACTCATATATAAACACCCCACAAACGTTGATATATCAATAACTGCCCATAATCTATCTTATGTAAACTAAAACTAATTTTATCACCACAAACCATTGGTACTACTGCATTTATTCAACTTCTCAATAGTTAGATTTGATGGTGATATAGTTGTTACCTTTATTGTATAACAGTGAATAAATATGAATCGTATTATTCCCTTCTTAACATAATCTACAATTAAATAAAAAGGTTACGAAAAGTAAGTGATATTTTTTTATTCAACTATATTTCAAGGTTAATCATTGTTTTTTTATATTCAAGCGAGGACTGATGTGTACGTGTACGTGTATTTTTCATATAACAGCGTGTGCAAAATGTAGCATATACACTTCAAAGTATATTCCCTTGACACTACTACATTTCATAACAACTCGCACACTACCATTCCTCACTTCTACATACTACACTTCTATATCAATACGTATTATTCATTTATAACTAAACTGTACCAACTGTATCATTACTATTATGTACATCATACTCTACACCTTTTAAACGACTCATCTCTCTCATCTTGTCATTAACGTATGGTGACTGTTCAATAATCGTCTCCAATGAAATAGCGTTCATATCGAATTGAGTTTTCATATTATCTAGGATTTCCTTATGATTGCTTGGAGTATTGTATTGGAAATTAAACTCAAGTGACACCATCTCATCATCTGATACTGCAATACCTTTATATTTCAATAAACACTGCACCTTTTCCCATCGTTGATAGAAACCTTCTCTGAGATAAGTTTCGTTTACCCCTGCTTGTGTATCCGCTAATGAGAATAAAAGTTTTATACTGACCTCTGACAAGTTACTAATATCCGTCTTATTCATACTGACTGCAGGTGTACTAGAGACATCAAGGAGCGTTTGAGTAAGCGTCTTATAAACTAAATCAAATGACTTACTATCTAATGATCCATTTACAAGTTTGAAGTCACTACCATCATCCAATGTTAATCCTGCTCCAACAATTTCAGACGGAATAGAGGCATTAGTAAGTTGTTGACCTGTTACAACTGGAATAGGATTTATAAACTTATACATGCTATCAATATACTTGCTCAACACATCTTCCATGTTATCTAGAATGTTTTGATAATCATCTAATTCTGATTTACCAATACGATCACTTAATTCATGTAAAGTTTTATAATGAATAGGTAGACCGCCCAAAGATGGACTCTCCCCAACCTTAGTAATCTTTCCACCTTCATTAGACCATTCCTGCACACTAACATCTGTATATAAGTTATAATAAGTGATTCCATCAAAGGTATAATGCTCTATAAAGGCGATCATCTCGTTATAGTTGTTATACACTGGGATACCATTATCAGCAGAAATCAATTTAGATTTAATTCTACCGTTACCATCAATATATAAATACTCTGATACTTCACCAAACTTAAGTAGCTGTAATAGAATTTGTACATTTACATCATCAAAGCGACCTAACTTATTCACCTTATTAAACTCTTTGACCATTGACTCATCACCTATCAAATTGACAGGATTTTTAAGTAAATATTGTGCTTTAAAATTTAGTATTGTCTTTGCCAACTGAATTACAATACGTCTTGGCTCTACTGTTTCACCGTTATATTTATAATTAGGACGCTTCAAAATATCATGTTCACCGTTCAAATAGTCCTTAATTTGACTTACATTTAATATACGGCTCTGATTCTCATACGATGTAGCTTCATCAACAAACCATGTACTCTTACCTTTATATTTTGCATTTATATATTGCTCAAGATTCAAAATTAATCATCTCCTTATATTAATTGTGGTCACACAGAGTGACCGAGTTTTTCCATAATAAAAAGCCACACTCCCAAAAGTAGGAATGTGACTCTAAAATTTTAATTCAATACTATGTTTCATTTTTTTGATTCATTATATGTAATCGTTACTGTACCTCGATATAATGCTCCTGTTGGTACTATGTTGCTTTTAACATCAATAATCGTATGTCCTTCGTTTTGTAACTTCTCTAATACAACATTTGTTGCATTCTCAATGTCTAATACATATCCCAATTCTTGAACTAATTTAATTTTTGTCATATTATATCTTCCTCTCCTTAATTAAATTATGTTAAATATACCATTTATTAGCCCTCATGCCAACAACACTTAATGCGGCAGCAATAACTAAATCATCATGATTCTTTTCTGTATTCCCTCGCTTATTCCCTAATTTCCCACTGTTCTCAATGAACATTTGCATCTGCTGTAAAAGTTGCTTACATTCAATATTGATTAAGCCCTTCTCAAATTGCTCTTTAAAGTCAGAAATGAAAATTGCTTTATTTGATTGAGTAGTAGTCCAACCTAGTTGAAGTTTCTTCTTACCTCTCTCATCAAACATTTTTTGCTTATACATATTTTCATATCCACATTCTTTACGTAGCCGTTCAATTACAGGTAAACCATAACTATTTCTCTCAACAACTAAAAAAGCGTAGTTATACCAACGCCCTAACTCGTTAATCAACTCCGCAAATTCATAAACTGCTATTTTATTTGATTCAAATGTTAATACTTGCTGTCCATCATCATCAAAGCCTACAATTGTAGATGAGTCATTATTTCCACCTGATCCACTGGCTGTATCTACTCCAAAGTAATATTTTTTGCCCACTTTAGGGTAATCGAACAATACAATTCCCTTACTTGCCCATTGTCGAATCGTCTCAGGTAAGTTTGAGCGTACTTCATTTTTATCAATTTGCTCTTTTGCATAAGATAAACGTTGTAATACCTTAGTTTGATTGAATACACTATTACCTGTCGAAATAAATGATTCTAATGGATTGGAAGGATACTCCTGATAAAAGTCACTCTCTGAATCAAGGTCTAACATCTTCCATCTTCGCCATGTCAATTGAGTAAGTGTAGCACCTAACTTATGTAATGCTTGTTCTTCCTCATCTAAGTCATTTTCAGTTAACTTTTCACCATTATTATTAGCCTTATACCATTCAACAGCTTCCATATAATCATGTGCAAATTGTTTAGCGTATAATTTGTGATAGAAAGGTACAAAATAGGCAACATACTTAGATTTATTCTTCATGGCTTGCATGTATAGACGATAGAAATGATTTCCTGTACCATTAGACGTTGTTTCAATTGTTAATTGACTCTCACTACCTTTTGCAAGTGACTGTTCTACGCTCAATAATTGCTTTTCTTGATTGCCATAAAAGGCAAATTCAGATAAATGGATATAAGTATAAGTTGATCCACGCCCTACATCTTTATTACCTGCTGTTACAGATTTAATTTTAGAGCCGTTTGAGAATACAAGTTCATCTCGATTGTCCCTTTTAACCTTTGCGAACAAGTCAGGATACCTATCTCTAGGTATGTAATCGTTCATCTGTTTCAACTTCTCGAATAAAGCCTTTGCACTATCTAATTTATATGAAACGATTAATATATTTTCATTTTCTTTGGTTAATGCTCTCCATAATGCACGACCTAATGTGAATGTAGAAATACCAGATTGCCTTGCTTTACCTACAATAATAAATCTGTTCCGCAGCATTAATTCTTCAATTTCTAATTGAGCATCGTTTAAGTCAAATTTGACGATATCATTGTTATTATCTGTTATGTATATAAAATTTTTCGCAAACAATGGGAAACTATCAAAAACTTTTTTTATCTTTGCATCCATCTTAATCTAACTCCAAATCATCATATGTATTATTGGAATGCTTCCCTTTGTTTACTTGCTTGTTATATGCCTGTACTTGCTTCTGAAGGTCTAATAGTAATTTTATCGACTTTTCATCACCTGTTAAAGCTTTATCCTTTACAATCAAGTAAATATCCTCTAGGTCTTTACCTGCCTGTGATTCAATCATGATATTCACTAAATTGTGATATTCCTCGGTTTTCTCCCACTTCTTCATGTAAGATAAACTTTTACTTTTGATTTTATTGCATATTTCTTCTTCAGTCAGGGGTATTTCACGCAGGACTGACAAATTATGCTTCCAAAGAAAATATTCTTTCTTCTTCCACGATACTGTATTTAATGCTTCATATATATTCATATTTTATTTCCTCCTTCAATTAAAAAAAGGTAATCCGATATTTTCGGACTACCCAATTTCGTTCTGCCACTCAGGCATAGCGGATAAGGTGAGTTTGCACCTGATAGTAATAATGTTACAGTCAGGTCTCTCCTCATACTACGACTAATGTTCGTATAAGGTCGTCACCATTTCAGTTACGACTGAATTAAAATGAACCAACCGCAATTGTCTGGCTCATCGGTTTACTAAATGCTAGTTTAATCATATCAACTGCATTAGCTAATTCTTTATTGTTATGTATAGTTTCTTTAGGTGTATCTTTTTCATATGTAAAATTATCAACCGGAATATATGTATATGGCTCAATAGTATCGTCAATTGTTAAAGGGGTCGGAACAATATTACGAGCCTTCTCCACTGTACTTTTCGGTACGCCCTCATCTTGCGTTTCCTTTTTGGAAATCGCTGTGCCCGACAGCATTAATTCCATTTCATCTAATTCTTGATAAAATCTATCGCTCATCTTAATACCTTTTTGATAACGATCATTGAGGATTAAATAAACTGCAAAATAGTCAGGACGTTTACTCTCGATTAACTGATTAAGCCGTTTATTATCTTCAATCACAATACTAAGCGTAGACAATAAGCTATATGATTTAAAGCTACTATATAAGTTTGCATATGCATTGATTGATTTAGATTCTAGCTTGTTCACCTTTTCAATTAAACGGCTGTAGTAAGCATTATAGAAATCCTCTGTTTCAATCTCATGAAAGATGTTAGTATTCAAAATTTCTACGGAATGTGAAACATAAACTAATTTCATCTTCATCTCATCATACAGCTGCTCTAATTCCTCGAACATTTCAGTATACTTTTCATTGTTGATTAAGTATTTATATACATAAGCTGATACGTCATATTTCTTTAAAATAACCGTTTTATTGAATGTGAATGTATCATATGTATTCTTATCAATCTCAACACTCTGATTGTCTAATTTAACGGCTGAATAGTGATTAGTTACCTTGATTAGATTCTCATGCTCAAGATATTTAAAAGCCTTATCAATCATACTACGATTATTATTCTTAATATAACGCTGAAATCCGTTATAAACATGTTCGCTATCCTCATCCATATATAAGTCATGAAATTGTATACGTATCATTTCTTTACTTATTTGTACAGGATTAAAAGCATTGCAATCAATAGACCATTCATAAGCCGATTTTACAGATGAATCATCCATTTCAACTAGACGATTAAATACGTGCTTACTGATTAAATAATCCCGATCATCGTAGCCATTAAATTTTCGATTATCTACTGTTTTATCTGCCTTCTCTTTTAATCCACGAATTAGGTAAAATGTTGGCTCACCTTTTTTCTTTCGTAGTTTCTCCCAACTTTCACAAATGGCATCAATTTTTTTAGTGAATGATTGATATGAACCATTATTTTTTAAGAATCCTTTTTCAATAAAGTGAGGATTATTCAATTCACTACCATTGAAACCATAGCTCATCGTTAATTTGATTAATTCTAATTCTGTTAGTTTAACTTCTTTCAATACGTTTTCCTCCAATATAAAATTTACCCCCGAATTGACTGTATATATAAATACTTATATACACTTAAATAGGGGGTATTTTTTTAGTTTATATTTTTTCCATTGTTACTTGTAATCAAGATCAAGGGATAGTCGTCCATTAGAGCAAAAACCACTCTAATTCCCTCCTTTCATCTTGTCAGCAAAAGACGCTGCCAATCTGATAATCTTTTTTCTTTTGCATACGAATAATACTGTTTTTATTTGACAACTGTCAGTGTAGCGAAACCTAAATTTTCGAAGTTGAATAAAAATAAAGTGCAATCAGGGGATTGGGAAAGGGGTGTGATTGCAAGCGGAATATTTTTTGTAAAAAAATGTGTAGCCTGTCTTTCACCCCTTTGCGATCTTATCCCTTTAAACTTTTATATTCAAAAATTGCTTGTGATAATTTATCTGTCTGCTCATATAAGCAAAATATTTGACCACTATTATCAAGTGTTCGTGCTTTGACAATATAGTGGAGACCTTTCAATTTTAAAAAGCAATATAACTGCTTGTTGTAGCAGTAAAAGTAAGGTTGTTTATAGTTGTTTTCCATATCTATTATTCTCCTACGTGTAGTTTTATCACTTAGTTATTGATTATGTAATTTCTGTATTGATCTTCTTTATTTGTGTTTAGTTTAAGTATGTTATTTTCATATCTGCTCAAGGCAGCAATACTAACACCGATATGATTTGATATATCTTTAAGTAATATTTTTTTCTTTCGTCTTAATAGATATAATTCATCCTTCGTCATTACATTTAGCACACCTTCCTTGTTAAATATTTGATAAAAAAGTAGAGTTAAAAGGCTCGTAATAATGTTACGAACCCTCTACCCTTGTTATGTATTAATTATTCTGTAACTGTTAATACAGCAACTGCTTTAGGACTACCTACTTTTAGAGTATACTCACCTACAACATGACCTTTTGTACTATCACCTGTTTTTGCTAATGGTGTAAACGTTACAGGACGTAGCGCTGCCATATTTACGTATGAGTCATTAAATAAAACAATTTTATTCGCTGGAATATCACGACTTAATACAACATTGACTACACCATAGTTTGTATTGATTGTTTCTACTAATAAGCCGAAATTAGTCTCTTTATGCTGATAGGAATATTTGTCCTTGTAGATACCGTCAATCGTTTCTTTTACATCTGCATTAACAAAAGCATAATATGTACCACCTGTTAATTTGTTATTCCATAAAGTACGCATACCATCTTTAATAAGCGCTTCTACGTCTGAATTAGATTTAGCATTAGTATTATCTGCCATCTCAATTAAGCCACTCATCTGACGGATAAATGGTGTTTTAGAGCCATCTTTTTTAAGACCATTAATCAATACAGTTTCTAGTTTCATTTTTAACTCTAAAAGACGATCAGCAATCTCTTCATTAAATTTAGTTGATTGCATTGCTTCTGCTGTTCCACTTACTGATACTGCACGTTTAAAAATTTGTAGGATATTGCTTAATTCACGCTTATCTGACTGTTGGAACGTAACTGTATCAGCACCTTCGATAGCATCTGTTTCACCATCTGTAGCAAGTGATTTTTCCTTCCATGTGTAGACAGTTGACATTGCTGCTTCGACACCTTTTGAAAGCAATAAAGAGGACAGAGGACAATCTTGTACCCCCAATAATGCTAATTCCTTGCTTAGCGAAATACTTTCTGTTGCTGTAAATCCGTTTTGACTTGTGATCATAAATAAATTCCTACTTTCTGTTTTTATAGTTTTTTATGTATTTGATTTCCCAATTTTGGGGAGTGTTACTACTTTTAATGACAACAATTTTTGTGGTTAAGTTATGGACATTTTTGTCCGTTACTTACCGAAAAACTTTGATAGTTTAAATTTAATTGCTGAATTAACATCACCATCGTTAATAGCTTGCTCATAAGCTTGTTGTTTAGCTACCTCTTTAGGTTGGTATGCTTTTTCCATTAAAATTACATTAACTGCCTGTTCAATTGCTGTGACTTGTTCACCTACTGTCACATCTTGTTTAGCAAATACATCAAAAATTGACTTAAAAGGAGTTAAACCTTTATCCCTTAGCGCATTGTCAATTTGCAATGATCGTAGCTCTGCTTTCTGTTGTTCAAATTGCTCAAGTAAAGCCTGAGTATTATCTACTTGTGATTGTTCTGATTCTTCTGTAGATTGACTATCATTAGTAGTCTGATCTACTTGCTGCTCCTCTACTGTTACCTCTGTTTGTTCTTCCATTCTTACATTCTCCTTTACTTTAATTTTTTATATTAAAATTACACTAGCATCCATTTTTAGATACATAGCGTATTAATATAGACGTTTAAATATCAATCTAATAGTATTTGTCATCTAACTGTTAAACACCCTTAAATCAATTGCAATCAATTAACCTAGGTTAAATATTTGCTAATATGCTAAAAAAAAGTGAGAACAAGGCTATGTGGACAACCCTGCTCTCAACATAAGGAGAAAAAATTAGCTAATGACAACATAAAATATATCTCACTAATATATCAGTTTAATTACAACCTAAAATTAAACATCTTTTACATCTTGTATAACTTTTCAACAATTAAATTATTATGTGTGACATGTCTTGCAATATTACCTGCTGCTTTATATGTATCTTTTATGTATTGATTAAGTATGCGATTGACTATATTTACTACTCTATCCTTTTGACGGCTTGTAAAGGTAATTTTGTCACTGGTAAAACTAGCAACTACATCCTTAAATAAGTCATGCTCTTGTTTGCGTAAATTATCAAATATTACATCCATTACTGTGTACGATTTATCATTATGTTCGTTATAAAATTTATAATTTTCTTGTAAAAACTTATATGTATATTTAAAAAAGTCAAACTTATCAATATCACCGCAATGGATAATGTTGTTATAATTATGTATGTGATTTTCAATTATTGTTATGGTATTTGGTGACTTATGTGCTATCTGCGTTAATTTATAATCTATGTATTTTTCACGGATTCTTTTGTTTGCTGCCTTTAATAAATTATTTATGTTTTGTTGACTGCATCCTAATTTATCAGCTATTGCTTGTTCAGTAAATCCAGCCCTCTTTAAAGTGAATGGCACTAATTGAGGTTTTGAAAGAATTTCTTCATATCCACCAATCGCTTCAACAAATAAATCATATGAAGATTGGATATGCTCATCATTATATTTCCTTAATGCTACTTGATCGTATAGACTAGCATCTCCATTGTTATTTTCTTTGTATACAATATGTTCGGGAACATTTAACTTTTGCTTTTCCCGTTCTGCTTTAATTTGATTGTTTATTAGCCCGCTTAATGCTTTAAAAAACCAAACCTCAATTTGTCTATCTGTAAGGCTAAAATCAATTTCACGCTCATCAAAAATTTTCCATACAGCTACTAAAACATAAGAATCTAAATCTCTACGATGGATACCGCTATATAGCTTATTGATATAGTTATGTACCTTGTTCATTGACTTAATCTTAAATCTTAATTGAACAATTTTATCTGGCTCTTTGTCATAAGCATTCATCTCCTCTATAATTTTTGTGTCGTAAACGTGATATAGTACATCCTCCTTTTCCTCTTTCGTGCTTGCTTGTCTGTACGCTTGTAATGCTTCCTTTAAATTTTTAACCATTCAATTTCCTCCAATTATTTTCATTTTTTTACTTGACGGATATAAGGGCATATAATCTACATTATTTTACCGAAATCTATTTACACCCGTTTCTATCCATGCTATACTTGCTTCAGCAGCAAATCTTATACATATTAATCTATCTCTCAGCTCCTTTCGTTTTGGTGATATTTATAATTTATCACATCCTTGCCATTGAATGCAAGGTTATTTGTCGTTGTTTTTTTAATTTTCACTAGATGTTAGACTATCTACTATCATCTATTAAAAAAAGACTAATAGCTTAATTTATAGTGCGCCATATTAAAGGCAGGGGTTTTTGTCCACCACTACCACTTTGCTTTCCAATTTTAAAAACCAAAACAAAATCAACGTGTGGCTGAGAGCAACACTAGAAAACGATGGTTCAAATAACACCTAAGTCACTTAATACTTTAAAGCTAATTACCCATGATGGGTGTAATTGGAGGCAGAGTAAAAATTATGATAAATGGGAGGGTGAAATTAAGCCCTCCTTTTTTAATTTACATGTAGGTTCCTGAGTGGAACAACGAAATTGGGTAGTCCGAAAATATCGGATTACCTACAACTCAGAAATTATGTCTGAGTTAGCCCTACCACCTTTACATTGCATAAAGTAATGGATCGTGATACTATACTATCAATAGGGAAGGGGAATAAATCCCCTCCGACTTACTTGCGACTATTCTTCTTTCGTTTGGTAGACGGTGAGGAAAAAAAGTCATTCTTAACTATTACAATTTGTTATAGTTCTTTTTATTTACACGATTCTCCTATTAAACCTTTGTCAATTGCCTCCTGTATCTCATTCTCATCTAATATTAAATTACCTCTATCATCTAAAAAATCACGTTCAACGCCTGTCTCTGGATCGCATTGAGCAATCTTTGTGAAATAAGATTCCACAATTTCAATCGGATGTTTGCGTCCTGATCTGCTCTCTAAATTAGTGTGGTCTTTTAAAAAGTTGTTAAAGTAGACCATTAGTTCAGCAGGGTCAATATCATTTGCAACAAATGCTACTTTCATTTCACAATAGTTGTTATTGTTTGTCATTTAAATTTCTCCCTTTTTGTGCTTTATTTTATGAATTGTACCGTAACGGTTGTAACTAAATACTTCATTATTTTTAAAGGTCACTACGATTGATTGAGTAGCTTTGTTTATAATCAAGTCAACAATGCAAGTTAATCTGTATTCATCTCCACGATTATTAGAGATTGTCTGATGATATGCGTTGATTTGGACTAAAAATTTATATTGCAAGTCTGTTAACTGTGATAAGGCTTGAGACATTTAAACCTCCCTTAGATTGTTGTGATAATAATTATGATAGCTAGTATTTCTACAAACAATAGTAAAAATTGAAGCCAATAGTCTGTTATATTGATCTCATCATCTGGACACTCTAAATAATTAAAATATCGTATGATTGCGATTGCTATGTTCACGTTATCGCCTCCCTTATTGCTTAGTTAAATGATTAGCTTTTTAGATAATATACATTTACACAAAATAGCTTATATGATACTATTTATACATAGCTAAATAAGACTTTAAAAAAGCCTGTGAAATTTACACTTTACCCGTTCCCCAACGAATTAAATGTATTATAGGTTGTCTTTTTTATACTCTTTTTTAGCTAAAAAAATAGCTTATGAACACAGTATAATATCAAATAAACTAATTGTCAATCTACTTAATTAATTTATTTGATATTCTTATATAAGCTCTAGAAAGGTTGATATTAATGAGTTTAGTTGAAAGAATAAGAACACTTTGTAAAGAAAAAAAGATAACAATTGCTGAATTAGAGAGAAAAACAGGAATTTCCAATGGACAAATCAGAAAGTGGGGTAGCTCAATTCCCGGGATAGATAAATTAGAAGCAATAGCAGATTACTTCCATGTTTCAACCGACTTTCTACTTGGTAGATCAGATCAAAGGTATTTAGATTTAAACACTACTGAAAGCGATCTTGATAACAAATTACAAGAGATTATCAACGGATTAAACGAGAGAGAAAAAGAGTTTTTAATAGCAGCACTGAATAATACTCTACAATTAGCTAAAAGTTTATCTAAAAAATGACCATGTATGTAAATTGACTTGATTAACATATAATAGCCAGTTTTTAATTGATTCCAATTGATTTAAGACGTTATAAATAATCTTCTTATAATTTATATAGTTACTATAAAACTCTTCTATATTTAATCCCTATGAATCTAATAACAATAAAAAGAGTCAACTCATAGATTGAATTAATCAATTCTATAAATCAACTCTTAGTTTTATTTACTCTCATCTTCTTTTAATCTTGGTAAAGAAAATGAAGTTACTTGTGCACGAGGAACAATTTCCATATCAGTAGTCACAAAACTATGGATATTAAATGTATCAGCCATTTTCCCTGATGCTCCGTGAATACTATATGCCTTAACTAAAGTTTGCACCTTACGTCCATCCGATAAACTTAAATCAATAATGTATAAATTTCTTTTTAAAAATCCTAACATTTCAATCACCTCCTCATTATTCATTATGACAAACATATACTAATTCAACAAAATTTAACTGTAATTTATTTATACAATAATAATGACCTCGTGAAATACGACCTCAGATCAATTAGAATTTATTAAATAACGTGCTTGACAATCGAAACCCCATTACACCAGAATGGCTGATGCTCTAGGAAATATTCGCAAAGTAGTTACCTACTATCTAATACTCAAAATAGAGTAAAAGATAATAAGTAACTACCAATTACACCGTCATGTCGTGTCTGAGGTTTCTAATCGTCTTGTTCCGTAGCAGATTTTCATCTGTCACATTCGCATACATTTACAGTCCTGTATGTGCTATTGCAATTAGATTAGCGTGAATGTGATTACCCATGCCGTAACATGCCTGTAATCCCCCTAGCCGTTAATAGTCGCTCTCACTATTTCGGACACACTCTGAACAAGAAAAGAGTTTTGCAGTATCCTAGTCGTTTTTGTGCAATGGTACGACAAACCTGACCAGTTTTGTTTAACGTCCTGTTAGTGGGCAACCAAGACGTACTTCACTAAAAAGGCATTACTTAATAAGAGTTGCATCATCGAATTTTTTTCGATATAATGAACCCCAGTAATACACTATCGCTGCCAAGCATTTTAGTGTAGTAATATTTAGTTAAGGGAAGATGTTAGCGCATCCTCCCTTTTCTAATGCTTAAAAATCAAAATTATTTAACGGATTGTGCTTATCATTCTCCTTTTTCAAGTGACTGCCCCATAAATTTACATAACGTTGTGTCGTTACTATATTTTCATGGCGCATTAATTTCATTATGGTAAAACTGTTTACATTTGATTGGACAAGATTTCTACAAAAAGTGTGCCTAAAAGTGTGTGGCGAAACTCTAGTATCCTTAAAATTCATCTTCTCTTTTAATTCACGGAACACATAATCAATCGTATTAATTGTGAATGCTTCATTTTTATTAGTAACAAATACATACTCACTTTCATTTTTTAAAAAATTAGATGAAAACGTCTTGAATGCTAGTAACTCTCTAGTCAATTTATCTGTTAAAAATACTGTTTCGTATTTTCTGCTTTTTCCATGTACTTGAAATGTTTGATTTGTAAAATCCACATCATCCCACTTCAACATAATCAATTCTTTTCTTCTAATCCCAGTACCAAGTAATACTAAAATAATTAGATAGTTGCGGTAACTACTATATGATTGATGTCTCTTTCGTTGAGAACGATAATACGCTAACATTTGATTAATTTGTTGATCCGTAAAAGTATCAATCTTCAAATCTACTTTTTGAGTTTTTATCTTCTTCGCAATATTTTCAGTGATATACCCCTCTTCAACGCAATAATTAAAGAACGCTTTACCACGCAAAATAATAGTGTTGATTGTATTGGGTTTCCTATTTTGTTTCTGTGCCATTATTAAATAATTCTTGAAATGACTTCTTGTTACGTCCTCAACATTAACTGCCCCTTCTTCAATGCAATAGTCAATGAAAGGTTTAATCATGTATTTATAACTTTTGATATTTGATTCAGTTGTATTATTAAATCGTCTATCAGCAATAAAATCATCGAACGCAAACTTTAAAAGCATAAAAAAATACACCCCTTTTCATCTAAATTAATAGACAATAAGAAGTGTATTATTGATAACAAATATAATGTATTTTACTCCACATCTTAACAAGTGTGCTGAACCCATGTCATTACCGAAATTTTAAAAGTTTTTATTGGGCTTCTCTTGATAAGATTATTTAATTATCTTGAATTGTAACATGAACTAGTTAGAATATCAATAATTCATAGAATATTTTGTGATTCATGTGCATGTTCCTTGCTCATTTGATGTACACTAAGCTTGCTATATGTGGTGTTTCTACATTTAAAATTTATGGTAAACATGCCGTAATTATGTTACCATATACTTTTAGTAAGAGAGAGGAACGTGAATAGTTTGATTAAAATTGAATTTCCAAAACCAGATCTAGTAATCCGTCAACGTGAACAAGATTTAAAACCAGGTGATGTGGAAATCACACCTTACTTCGGTTTTATTGACTTCCATAAAATCACACGTGATAAAGGCGGCATTTTCTTATTCTATAATGACAAGAATGAGCTATTGTTTGTTGGGAAAGCACGTAAAATTCGTCAACGTATAAAAAAACATTTCGAGGACAATGTATCTCCGATGAAAAACCATCGTGATGAAGTGTTCAAAATTGAAGTCTATGAAGTAGAAGATCCAATGGAACGTGAAATTTACGAAACATATGCGATTAATACTTTCCGCTCTAAATACAATGTAGACAAAGTCTTTTATTAGACATCATGCAAAGAAACCGAAATCTCATCTAGAGGGATTTCGGTTTCTTTTTTCACATTATGGTCATGCGATTGATTGGTGTACTCTGGCCATTTATTCGCAAATCAATGGTATCAAGCTCAGGATTCTTGACGTTGATTTGAAAAACATAGGGCTGAGCCTCTTTCCTTTGCTCGCTGCCTTCTTCTAGCTGGATGATAAGCCTATTTCCCTCAGCCGTAATACTTGCCAACACATTCCCCTTTGAATAATAGACGAGGTAATATGAAGCATTATTTTCATGCAATAGTTGTATTCTGTCATTAGAAACAATATTTTTTTGGATATTGTCGGGGACAACAGTTAGCTCATGAATCGCTAGTGGATCAGCAGCTGGTGTAGCGTTACATGCTCCTAACATTAGTAAACTCATTAAACCTAGCAACACGATCTTTTTCACGTTACTCCCCTTCCCTTATACGACTATTCCAAGAAGAAAGCTTTTCGCTCCTTAGCAATCCAGTCTTCTAACTCCTGATCATCCCGTTTTACCAGACGATTGATGAGCACATCATGCCAAATATAATCCTCTAATAAATAAATATGGACAGGATCATTGGTGATAAAAGCCGTCTCTTGCGTGGATGGAGAGTGACCATAAATCATTTCCTGACCATCTATCGATAAGATAAACCAATGCGGTGTAGACGGTTTTTTTGTATAGTGTGTGGCTCTATGCTGGTCAATCGAGGCTAAATGCTCCCCCACATACAAGGTAATGCCATGGACAGGAACATGCTGGGCCACCTCTTGCAACTCTTCTCGTAGCGCATCATACATATCCTCCCACATTGACAGCATCACCTTTTTCTTCGCTTTCTTTAGAAGTGACTGACAATAGTTAATGATGGATTCCTTGCCCTTTAGCATGACCACTTTAGGCTCCGCTTCTTGCACTTTTTCCTCTAGTTTCTCTAATTTCCCTCGCATAGATGTAAAATTTGACTCCCAGCGTTGTTGCATTTGCTGTAAAAACACAGACACTGGCATTGCCGCATAGGTTGTTTGTTCTGCGGTCTCTTCTTTTAACACAATGCCCTTATCTACAAGAATATTTAAAATATCATACACTCTTGCACGTGGTATGCCAGAATTTTTACTAACCTGATAGGCACTGACATGACTTTGCTGAACAAGTGCCGTATAGGCCTTTGCTTCATATTCTGTAAAACCCATTTCTTTCAACTGGGCGATTAATTCCTCCATGTAATCCCTCCATTATCTTTATTATAGGCTACTTTTGTGAAGATTTGCCAATGAAAAAATGAGGGTTTACAGCGCAAATAAAATTAGTTACTATTTCAGTAGTAACTAATTTAAAAGAGGTGTAATATGTTTTTTGAAGTCGATGTACATATTCTTATACTGTTAATTTCATTTGGATTTCTGGCGGCTTTTGTCGACTCAGTAGTGGGAGGAGGCGGTTTAATTTCATTACCTGCTTTACTGTTTGTTGGCCTAAATCCAGCCGCAGCTGTTGCAACGAATAAACTAGCAGGAGCAATGGGCTCGCTCACATCCTCGATTTCCTTCTACCGTTCTGGCCAGCTGGACATTCGCTCTGTCCTCAAATATTTTCCTCTAGCATTTATTGGATCTTTAGGTGGTGCATGGACTGTACATCTAATCAACCCAGCATTACTAAAGCCCTTAATGCTTGTTATGCTGGCGGCTGTTGGGATATATACGATCTTTAAAAAGGATTGGGGCGCTGTCGCTACTGTAAAAAAACTATCTAAAACGCATTTATTTTTATTTATGCTGTTATTATTTGCTATTGGTTTTTATGATGGATTTCTTGGTCCTGGAACAGGCTCCTTTTTAATTTTTAGCTTCCTACTGGTAGGCTTTGATTTTTTAAAGGCGGCTGGTAATGCGAAGTTTTTAAATTTGGCGAGTAATGTGGCCGGCGTTTGTATGTTTGCTTACTTAGGTCAAATTCATTATGTCTATGGTTTAGTAATGGGCATTGCGCAAATTGGTGGGGCTATGCTTGGCTCGCGCATGGCGATCAGGAAAGGAAGCGGCTTTGTCCGCACGCTTTTTATTGTAGTCACGATGACACTACTTGCAAAAAATGCCTATGATTTTATGATGCATTAAAACAATAAACGCCACAGAATTTCATATCTGTGGCGTTTTTGAGTTAGATCATAAGTTTTTCGTTTTTAAATTTATGACTAGTCGTCAAACTGACAAGCACAAAAATAATGAAGGATGCGACGATTGGTATTGTGACTGTATGCATACCAAATACAGAAGGGTAGAATCGATCAATCATAATGTACAACAACATGCCTGAAATCATCGATGCAATCGCTCCGTATTTATTCGCTTTTTTCCAATATAATCCTAAAACTACTGTCCAAATAAAGACAGCCTCTAGCCCACCGAAGGCAAATAAGTTCAACCACACTAATAAATCAGGTGGATTGAGTGCAAAGATGACAACCGCTAAGCCAATGACCGTTGTCACAATAAAGCTTGCCCGTTTAATCTCTGCATCACTAGCTTTCGGCTTCATGTAATTTAAATAAATATCTTTGACAACCGTGGAGCTGACAAGCATTAGTAAAGCATTAACCGTTGACATTGTAGCGGCCATTGGTGCAGCTAAGACGATTCCTGCTAAAAATGGCGGTAGTACTTTTAATGTCAGAAGTGGCATTACCTTATCACCAATCTCAATGCCAGGTAAGACAGGTCGGGCTAACACACCAATTAAATGCATGCCAAACATGATTGTCCCTATGGCAATCGTGCCAATAATGATCGCTTGATGCATACTTTTTGAATCCTTGTAGCTCATCGCACGAACGGCAATTTGCGGAAGTCCTACAACCCCTACACCGATGAGAATCCAAAATGTCGAGACATACAAAGGCGTTAAGTCTCCTTGTGCGCCAAATGGTGACACAAAGTCAGGATTTTCAGCGACCAGTGAGGCCATTATATTGTCGATGCCTCCACCTGCCACAATGGTTCCGATTAATAAAATAATCGTACCAATCACCATAATTGAACCTTGGACCGTATCGGTTAACGCTACTGCTCGGAAACCACCGATAATGACATACACTAACACGGAAATCGCAAAAATAAACAGTGCCGCTGTGTAGCTTAAGCCAGTTAAAGACTCAATTAAGCGTGCACCCCCAACCCATTGGGCCATCATAGCCGAAAATAAAAAGACAATGATACTAATGGCTGACAAAATGACAATGACATGGCTTTTGTAGCGCTCTCGTAAAAAGTCGATTAACGTAATGGCCTGGTAACGACGAGCGATAATGGCGAATTTTTTCCCTAAAATCATCAGCACAAAATAACCTGCAGGTAGCTGAGCCATTGCCAGTAATACCCACCCAAGTCCTTTTGTATAGGCCACACCCGGTCCTCCGATAAAACTACTCGCACTGCCGTATGTAGCGATCATCGTCATCGCAAGGATAAAACCACCCATTTCGCGACCACCAAGGAAATACTCCTGTAGGAATGAATTAGAAGAGCGGACATGCTTATTGGCCCAAATACCAATTCCAAATATAATAATTAAAAATAATAGCAATGGAAATACAACTTGCCAATGCATTAGCGATCCACCTCCTCATCATCAAATGGTACCTCTTTGAAAAAGAGTTTCATCACAATCCAGATAAGAAGGATCATAAAGCCTGTCCCTGCGATACAGCTATAGAAAAACCAAGCTGGAAAACCAAAGACATACGTATAATTTCTTGGGTCCCCTGAGCCTAGTCCATAGGCAAAGCCAAACCAAATCGCAAAGTTGACAAGGACGAGTCCAATCCCGATAAGCGCCTCTCGATGCGCTATTTTAAAGCGTTGATCTTTCACATGTAATCCCCCTAACCTACTCTATTTTACTGATATGTCGGTCTGATGGGAAGAGATGTGATTAAATAAGGATGAGTTATATAGAAATGATTTTGTTATACTAAGAAAAATTTAAGATGTAAAAAAGACGGTTGATTCTGATGTTTTTCACACAAACCTAAATATCCCTCACCATTATGTAGACATCCGAATTTCGCTAAAAAAACTGATAATGGACATAAGTAAAAACCTTCGTCCATCTAGTTAGACGAAGGTTAGGTAGTTATAGCGGTCGCTTTTCCCAAGATTGTAGCGTGCCAACGATATGAACAGGCAGATCATGTTGAATAGCAGCAACGACACCTTGCGATATTTCTTCATGCGTAAGCCATCTCGAATGACCTTTTTCCATCATAAAACCTAACTGGATTTGCCTGTATTGCGTACGATCAAGCAGCTTCAATTTCTCTTGGACTTCACTTAAATTTACCTTACTCCCCAACACATGAAACAGTTTCCATTTTCCGCTATTCCAATTGGAAATTACACTGGATATGTTCTCTAGTGTCGTGTCAGCATAGGAATGAATCCACGCAATGACCAATTCAATGGGTCCATTATGTGCGATCGTTTCTTCTAGTTTCTCTTTTAATAAGGTGATATCACAATAATCAACTAAAATCGACGTTAGAAGAGAAGGTTTGGTTGTTCTATTTCGCAAGTCTTCCATTCGATGGGCACTACGTCCAATTATTGACACATGATAGTCTTTATTCACTAACCAAAGAGATATGTCAGCTAACATCCCTGTTCCACCAATCACTAATGCGTGGGCCATTTATGTGTCCCTCTCTCGTTTCTATTTCGCAAGATGAACGTGTCTTCCTGCTCATCATCATACTTAACAGGTAGATGAGTCGACAAGCCTATACAATGCCTTTTTATCGATTTTACCAACGCTTGTTTTTGGTAATTCGTCTATGAAAATCATTTGTTTGGGAATCTTATAACGTCCTAATTGTTGATGACATAGCTCGTTAAGATCATCTAGTATGGAAGCTACTTGGTGAGGACAGACAATAAAAGCTGTCACGATCTCACCCCAATAGTCATCACCTACACCAATCACAGCTACCTCCCGCACATCTGGATGCCGTAGTATACATTGCTCTACTTCCTGAGGATAGATATTTTCACCACCCGAGATAATCATTTCTTTTCGACGCCCTACAATATAAAAATCGCCATCCTCATCCATCATGGCTAAATCTCCTGTTTTCAGCCAGCCGTCTTGGAGGATATTAGCGGTTTCTTGTTTGTTATTCCAGTAAAAGCGAAACATATGCTTCCCTCTTACCAATAGCTCTCCTACTTCACGGGGTGCACAGCTTTGTCCCGCAAAATTAACAATTTTAGCTTCATTGAATTGCATGCTTTTCCCGACAGCGCCTTTTTTCGCATAGGCATGCTCCCGGGCAATGTAAAAATTATTTGGCCCTGCTTCTGTTAAGCCATATCCTTCTTTAAAAAATAATCCCTTATTATGAAAGGCATCGTATATAGGATGAGGGCATGGAGCACCACCAGATAAAAATACCTTCATCGAAGGAAATTGATTTTCCTGAAAATACTTCGTCGCAATCATCGCTTGATACATCGTTGGCACAAAAAGGGAAATGGTCGTTTGATATCGGTTCGTTACTTGTAGTGCCTCTTCTGCATCAAACTTATCGCCAATAATGACGGTTCCTCCCGCCATAAGTAAGGGAATACATAAAGCATTCAAGCCACCAGTATGAAACATTGGCATATAATTTAATGTGCGATCTTGAGCATGTAAACCCCAGCTAATGATCGTATTCATGGCATTCCAATTGACCGACTGAAAGGATAGCACAACCCCCTTTGGACGACCTGTCGTACCTCCTGTATAAATCATTAGCCACGGATCATCCACAGCCACGTCTTGCCTACTTGGTTGTATCTCCTTCTCATGTTGGCTCACATGAAGTGAAAACATCTTTTCTAAAACTAAAGGACAATGACTATCCTCTTCGTATAATAGGATAGCAGGGGTCGCATCCTCCAAAATTTGTGTTAGCTCCTCCTTGCTTAAGCGCCAATTTAACGGCACATAAATGAGCCCACGTAGCCCACAGGCAAATAAAACAGCAAACAATTGGATATGATTTTTCGCAAAAACAGCGACTCTACTTCCTTTTTGTAGCTGCTGACGCTCGAAAAATTGACTCCATTTGCCGATTTCCTCGGATAATTGCTGGTAGGTCCATTGTTCCTCTGACGCTAAATTAATCAAGGCGATGTGATGAGGCGTTAATGCAGCACGTTTTAAAATCCATTCTTGCTCAACAAACATCTTGACTACCCCCTATCACATCATAATCGCGCCATCCACATGAAGAGTATGCCCATGGACGTAGGAGGCCTCATCAGATGCTAGAAACAAATAAGCATTGGCAATATCTCTTGGCGTCCCTAAGCGTTGTAGGGGGACGATTGAGCGCATTTGAGCCAAAACATTTTCGGGCATTTTTTTGACCATATCTGTTTCAGTAAAGCCAGGTGCCACTGCATTGACATTAATTCCCTTACGCCCTAATTCCTTCGCCCATGTTTTTGTCATACCTACAATCGCGGCTTTTGTCGCTGCATAATTGGTTTGACCAACATTGCCATAAACCCCACTAACTGAGGATGTATTAATAATCTTGCCTCCACCAGCTGCCACCATATAGGGAATGACCTCCTGTGTACAATGAAAGACCCCTGTCAAATTGACATCTAACACCTGCTGAAATTGGTCCTCCGTCATCTTTGTCAACATGGCATCTCTTGTAATTCCCGCATTATTTACTAAAATATCAATGCGGCCTGCCTGTTCAATCACTGATGTCACCAATTGTTTAACGCTCTCTCTACTTGCGACATCTACTTGTATAAACACTGCATTTTCCCCAAGTTGTTGCGCTGCTAAAATGCCTGCCTTGTCATCAAAATCAGCGATAAATACCCATGCTCCTTCTTCGATAAAACGTTCTGCAGCCGCATAGCCGATGCCATTTGCAGCACCTGTAATGATTGCCACTTTATTGTTTAAACGCATACTGTCTTCCTCCAATTTCTAAAAAGGCTTCAATTTCAGCTGTTAATTGTGCTAAATCATCAATCAAAGGTGAATGTCCACAATTTTTTAAGCTTACAAACTGTGCTGTTTTGCCTAAATCATGTAGCAATTCAGCATTCATTTCTTCTGTAATCACTAAATCTCGATCCCCTCGTAGCACTAAAATTGGGATATGGAGCAATAGGGCATCCTGTGATCCTTTTGCCACCTCGTTGTCAACAGCACTTATATTAAATGTATTGAGAGCATGATATACTTCTGCTAAATTCCGCTGTGTAAGCATATCCTCCACATATTCTTGATATTTTTCAGCCTCTGGTTGCTGATGCGTATAAATTAACGCATTCCATATAGACTGTAAGCCTTCAGCATTTTTTGACTCATAGAAGCCTTGAATCAGCTTTGTTTTCGATGTATCCACGAGTACCTCTTCATAATGATAGGCTCGCTTAAAGGTGGCTGGATTGCCTGTTCCCAAATCCGTGTAAAATGGATAGCCACGTGTAGAAGCAGAAGCCAGTAAAATCATTCGTTGACAGTGACCTGGATAATCCGCCGCAAACTGCATACAGACGGCTCCACCTGTTGACCAGCCAACCATATCAAAGCTTTGCAATTGCATGGCATCCACAAAAAGCTTGACATCATCACTAAAATCTTTAATAGCAGTAATGGGCTTATGATAGGACGATTCACCAAAACCACGTAAATCTAGCGCGTAAATGGTGTATTTCTCGTCTAAAGCATCCATCAGAATATCCCAATGCTTCGAAGATGTCATATTGCCATGTACCAACACTAAAGGATGACCTCCACCTAAGCGCGTGCGATAAGCCATCGTTTCCCCATTTGCTAGTTGAATCTTTTTTACCATGCCATTTCCCCCTTATCCCCAGCGTATTGTGATAGCTCCCCAAACATAGCCAATGCCAGCACTAACGAGCGTCACAATATCACCTGTTTGAATTTGATTTTGCTCCTGTGCTAGCTGTAGGGACAAAATTTGATCGATCTGACCAATATGTCCATAGTCTTGCAAATAAATAGACTGCTCCTGCTGTAAGCCAAGCTCCGCTAAAATATAATCATGTGCAGATCTTTTCATATGCAGCATCGCTAAATAGTTTAGCTGTTCCTCACTGTATCCACTTTTCGCTAAAGAACTGCGAATGACCTTCAAAAAATTGCTTAAAGATTTTTGTTCTAGCCGCTCCTTCATCCCAATGGGGTCCAAAACTTCAAGCTTATATAAATTTTCGGTTAAATGAGATGGAGTTAATGGATTTTTCGTTCCTCCAACTGGTACAACTACATCCTCTGAGAAAGAACCATCCGTTATCAAATCTGCCTCTAGTAGCAGATTTTTTTCATAGTTTTTTTGTACTAACATGGCGCCCCCACCTGCTGCCAAATTGTACATAAAGCGCGTGCGCGGATTGCTATAATCGATAAAATCAACATTGCGATAACCACCTGCTAAAAGAATGGTTTGTATCGTGTCATCTGAGGCCATTAAGCTTTTCGCCACTTTCAACGCCATGATCGTTGTGCCGCAGCGTAATTGCACATCAAATGCCCATGCATTAACTGCACCAAGCTCCTCCTGCATTTTAATGGAGGCTGTCCAGAGTGGATATTCCTTATGTTCCTCCCCCATATAAATGACAACATCAATATCCTTGGGGTCTATATTTGCTTTTTGAATCGCCTCCTGTGCTGCCCAGATCCCCATTTGCACTGTATGATCATGCTTACCTGGGATTGGCTTTTCATGGATGCCCATTTTTTGACGGATAATGTCCTCAGGAATATTGGAAACAGCCGCTATGTCCTGCGATGTCATCTTCTGTTGAGGTAAATAAATACCTGTACTAACAATACCAACTGTCATTCAAATCGCTCCTTTTCCTGTGGCAGGGGGCCTGTCGTTTTTCGTTGCTTTAGCCTTCCTCGCCACTTCCAAAACAGCAGTCTTAGTGAGCCGATAATACCTTTCGGGAAGAAGATAACGGCTAAAATATAAAGAATCCCAAAGAAGATAATCCAACGTTCGAAAATAGGATAATCTCGCGCAAGCCCAGACAGTGCATGTTGTGCATATTCGATGACTGCCGACCCTAATAACGGCCCCACTAAAGTGCCAACCCCACCGATAATCGTCATTAACAAAGCATCCAGTGTAATATCCATTGCCATGACACTTGTGTTGACGAAGCGCAATGACACTGCATATAAGGAACCAGCAAAACTTGCTACAATGCCTGCCACAACAGAGGCAATGACTTTATAGTGCAACGTATTAAAGCCTAATGATTTCGTCCGTTGTTCATTTTCACGAACGGCAATTAAAATACGACCTGTCGGCGAATTAACAAAACGGTAGAGCGCCAAAAAGATAACAACTAGGCTTGCTAGCACAAAGAAATAGAAGGTCATTCGATCTCTAAATAGATCCGGTGCTCGAAAAGTAAAGCCATCATTGCCATACGTAATAGAGCGCCACTTTTCAGCTAAGACTAAAAATAACCCCGAAAAGGCTAGCGTCAGCATTGCAAAAAAATGACTTTTTAAGCGCAAGGTCAATAAACCTACTAAAAAACTAATGAAGCCTGCTAGTATCATGCCAATCACGATGGACAGTACAAAGATCCAGAGTGTGTTATCCATCTGCTTTAGCATGACCGCTGTTGTATAGGCGCCAATGCCGAAAAACATGGCGTGCCCAAAGGAGACGATGCCTGTATAACCTAGTAAAATATCATAGCTCATCGCCAATATCCCAAAAATAAAGATTTGCGTGAGTAAAATAAGTAACGTGCGTGAATCATTAACAAAAGGAAGGATAATAAAAATGGCAAGTAACAGAAAAAATGCGATCGAGCGTAAGGTTATTTTCTTATTCATGATGTTCGCTCCTTTCGCATCGCAAACAGCCCCTGTGGACGGAAAATTAAAACGATGGCCATTAAAATCATATTGACTGCCAGTGACAGCACAGGGACATAATAAGCCATAAAGCTACCCGCAAGCCCTACTAAAATCGCTGCCAGCAAGGAGCCAGAAAAACTACCCATGCCGCCAATTACCACGACAATAAAGCCTAAAATAGCATATTCCATACCCATTTCCGCATAGATCACACCTGAATAGGGAGCCATCAGCATCCCACTTAGTGCCGCTAGAGCTGCGCCTACCATAAAAACATATAAAAATACACGCTTAATATGAATACCGAGAGCCTGTGCCATTTCCTTATCCTGCACACCCGCACGAACGATCAAGCCAATCTTCGTACGCTTCAGCATATATTGGAAAATACCAAAAATGATGAACCCTATGACAATAATAAATAAACGATATTTAATGATGATCACATCACCAATTTCCCAGCTTCCTGCTAAATAACTCGGTGTTTTCACTGCCACACCATTCGGACCAAAGACCACCTTAATAAGCTCCTGCAAAACAAGCATCAGCCCTAAGGTAATTAAAATTTGCTGAATATGATTGCCGTAAACAGGCGTAATAATAAATTTCTCTGTCAGCAGTCCAAGTAACGCTCCTGTCACAATCGCACCTATAATCCCAACGATAAAACTTTCTGTCCACATATAGGTAAAGATCCCCGCATAAGCCCCCCAAACAAATAATCCACCATGCGCAAAATTCAATACATCCATTAAACCGAAAATTAACGTCAAACCAGCTGCTAGTAGAAAAATCAACATCCCCGTGGCCAAGCCATTAATGATTAAATTGACGAATAACTCCAATGATGGTCACCCCCTCTATCCAATGCCAAGATACTTGCGCTTTAGTTCTTCATCATGAATCAAATCCTGCATATTGCCCGAATTTACGGTTCTGCCATCATCGATTAATGTATAGGTATCACCAATTCGACTAGCCATCATAAAGTTTTGCTCAACGAGAACAATGGACGTTTTCTTTTTCATTTCCACAATCGCTTCCATCACTTTTTCCACAACAATAGGAGCAAGTCCCTTGGAAGGCTCATCTATCAATATTAATTGGCTATCATTGATAAAGGCTCTTGCCATGGATAGCATTTGCTTTTGACCACCAGATAAATGCCCGCCAGCCTTTTTCCAAAATTTCTTTAAGTCAGGAAACAGCTCTAGCACATATTGCTGTCGCTCTAATGTCGCCGTATCCTCCTTGCGCATCGCTACCTTCATATTTTCCTCTACCGTTAAATCTGCAAAAATCCCTTGATTTTCAGGCACATAGCCAATCCCTAATTTCGCCACCTTATAGGTTGGGCTTTTTTTAATCGGATGAGAGCGAAAGGCAATGTCACCCTTTGTTGCAGGCGTTAATCCCATTATTGTTTTCAGAGTGGTCGTTTTTCCTGCGCCATTACGTCCAAGAAGTACTGTAACCTGCCCCTCCTTCGCTTCAAAATTAACGCCCTGCAATATATGATATTGGCCGATATGCGTGTGAACCTCATTTAATGTCAGTAAGGTGGTCATCGTACATCCCTCCTAAATATGCATGTTGCACAGTATCATTATTCATAATTTCCTCTGGTGAGCCATCTGCTAATAACTGACCATTGAACAACACCATAATGGAATCCGATAAATCTAAAATCATATCCATTTTGTGTTCTATGAGCAAAATGGTTTTATCCCCTTGCTGTTTAATGCTCCGAATGACTTCTAAAATCGTAGGAACTTCCTCTAATGACATCCCTGCAGTTGGTTCATCGAGCAGCAAAATTTCTGTATCTAACGCGAGTAGCATGGCTATCTCAAGCTTTCTTTTCTCTCCGTGGGATAGCATCGTTGTAAGAGCATCTCGTTTATTGTCGAGTAAAACGAGTGCCAATAACTCCTCCGCTTTGTCCGTAATCGCCTTATAGCTTTTGTAATGGCGGAATAGCTGGTAACGAATTTTCTCCTTGGATTGGACGGCTAAGCGGACATTTTCGAGGACCGTTAAGTTTGGAAAAACATTGGTGATTTGAAAAGAACGTCCCAATCCCATACGTGTTCTTTCGATAGCCGACTTTTGTGCAAGTGATTGCCCTTTAAAATAAACATCACCCGCAGTTGGCTTTAGCTCACCACTAAGCAAATTAAAGAATGTTGTTTTCCCAGCACCATTCGGCCCAATAATGGACTTCAAATGCTTCTCTGGCATTTGAAAATTAACGCCGTCCACAGCCGTGTGTCCGCCAAAACGGATTGTTAAATTATCAGTGTATAATAGCGGCTCCATTCTCTACTCCCTTTCCTTCTAATAGATATGTAGAGAGACAGCCATGCTGCCTCTCATTTGTTTAATTCATAACAGGAGGTGCCGTTTCCTCAGGACTTAACTCCCGAATAAGCACTGGTACTGGATACTCCACACCATCTTGTTGCTCTAAGCGAATCGAATACATCGATTGAAGAGCCTGATGATCCTCTTCACGGAACGTCATCGTACCTTTTGGTGTCTCAAATGACATACCCTCCATTATGTCGATCAGCTTATTGGCATCTACATCCCCATCCGATTTTTTCAATGCCTCCACAACGGCAATCGCCGCAGACATACCACCAGGAGTAAATAAGTCAGGCACTTCGTTGAAACGTTTCTGGTGTTCATCAACTAACCATTTATTGACATCATTTTGCGGTAGCGTATGATAATACACCGAGAAGCCTTCCATCCCAACCAATGGATTCATAAATTGAAGGGCAATAATATCCGGTGCACCCGTCGAAATTTTAATGCCCTTTTCTTGAATTTTAAGATCAGCAATTTGATTCCACGGTGAATTTGCGCCAGCCCAGACAACAAACAAATAATCAGGCTTCGCATCAATCACCTTTTGCAAATTGGATGTAAAGTCTGTTGCTGCAGGATCTGCATATTCCTCAAGTACAATTTCAGCCCCTAATTTCTCCGCTGCCGTTTTAAAGGCATTCACCCCATCCCAGCCAAACGAATAATCTGGCGCAAATGTAGCAATCTTCACACCTTTGCCCGCAATAGCCGCTGCCGCAGCATACGCATCCTGTGATGAATTACGACCTGTACGGAAAATATACTCATTAAACTCGGAACCTGTAATACTGTCAGCCACTGCTGGCTCTACCACCATAATTTTTTCATACTCCTCGGCAAGCGGTAAAACAGCGAGCGTATCACCCGAACTCGAAGAACCGACTAAAAAATCAACCTGATCATCTTCCAAAAGCTTTGTCGCCTTCTGCACAGCCACCTCTGGCTTCGTCTCCGTATCCTCATACACAATCTCTATTTTCTTACCATTGACCTCCATCGTGCCACCTGTTGCATACTCAATCCCTAAATCAAACCCACGCTGCGTCTGCTTTCCATATGACTCAAGCGCCCCCGTTAACGAAGCAAGCACCCCAATCTTAATCGTGCCCCCTTCCGCTGTCACCGCCTTCGTCTCACCACCAGAAGAATCTGCATCCGTTGCATCATCCTTCGTGTCTTCCCCATTACAAGCCACCAACACCACAGCCAACATCACGAAAAGAAACCAATACCACTGCTTCCTCATCCCATATCCCCCTTCAAAATAAGCTCCCTAGAAAGCGCTTTCTTGCTATGACAACACTATATAAAAGTCCAGTTACAAATTAGTTACAAAAAATGCTTTGCACTTTAGTGCAGAGCATTTTTATGTCCCGAAAGTGTAGCGGAGCGCCTACGAATGCGATTATTCATAGCGACGATAATCTACAAATTGGGCATTTATGGTATTGTTACTTTAAGTATTTTAAAGAAGAGTGAACAGTGTAGGATATTTATGTAACAACTCGTATTATCTTTACTAAACACCTAAAAAAAGAGAGGGAATTTTAATGAGTGAATATTATTCCAGACATTTTAATCTTGAAAAAGTAAGTGAAGGTATTTATGCCGCTATTGCAAAGGATGGGGGTGGCGCGTTTGGAAATGCTGGTCTCATTGATTTAGGGGACAAAACCATTATTTTTGATACATTTAACACGCAACAAGCAGCTGAAGATCTAAGAAATATAGCTGTACATATTACAAATAAACCCGTCTCTTGGGTAATTAACAGTCATTTCCATAGTGATCATACGAGAGGAAACCAAGTATTTAAAGATTGTCATATCGTTTCTAGTCAAATAACACTTCAACAAATGAAAGAAAACCATCCAGCAAAAATTGCTGAACAAAAGGCAGATTTAGAAGGGTTAAAAAAATACATTGCCTCCCTTGTCGCTTCCACTGACATACAAAAAATGAATGAAATAAGTTTTTTAAAAGAGATGGAAAGCTCAATCCCTGACCTGGAATTAGTTTTGCCGCAATATACTTTTACTCATGAATTTACTATTTTCGGAACAGAACGTACCGCTAGAATAATAACACTGGGAGGTGGTCATTCTCCCTGTGATTCTTTTCTTTATAAACCTGAAGATGAAATCATATTTATGGCTGACCTTCTATTTGTCGGTATGCATCCATCATTTTTCCCTTATTCCAATCCAACACAATGGGAAAATATTTTAGAAGAAGTAAATAACTTGGCCATTCAAAAAGCTATCCTTGGTCACGGTTCAGTAGGATCTAAAAAAGATATAGTGAAGCTTAAAAACTACATTAATGAAATGAATTTGTTATCAAAAAAAAATTAGGAACATGGAAGACGTTTCAATACCTTCAGCATATCAAGATTGGACAACTATCCATATCGACGTTATGGAACTGTTTATTAAAAATTTAAAAGTGTTAAAAGATTTGTAGTTCCTCATTTGATTCTGTAATTTCCGATGAGGACAATCTACAAAAAGGATTTCAACATATCCAATAAAATGCAGAATGTTCATTTAATGCATAACTTTTAACATGATGACCATTCCTGTTTCAATACACTATACAATAATGAATCTCGCCAAACGCCATCTTTCATTAGCATATTTTCACGTAATACTCCTTCTTTTAACATTCCTACTTTTTCTAAAACCTTTGCTGATCCAATATTTCTAGGATCACAGGTTGCACAAATACGATGGAGCTTTAATGTTTCAAAGCCGAAAGTGATCATTAATTTAGCACTCTGCGTTGCTACTCCCTTCCCCCAATAATCAGGGTTCACGATATAGCCAATTTCCCCGACCTTATTTGTAAAATCCTGAATCATGATTTCTACCGCACCTATTAACGTTTCTTGATAAATAATCGCAAAAACATATCTTTCCCTTGGTGTTTGTGTTGCTTCATCGAGAACATCCTGAATGAATTCTTTTGAATCCTCCTCTGTATTCGGTCCCCATGTTTGATACCTACAAACAATTTCCTGTGAGGCATATTTATGAACATCAATCCAGTCATATTGCGTGAATTCTCTTAAAAATAATTTTTCATTTGCAAAAATCACTTTCATCCACCCCTCCCTCTACACGATTCAACCATTCACTCATCAGCTTGGTAAACAATTCAGCTTGTTCGATCTGCAAATTATGCCCCGCCATATCTAATATGGCAAAAGTTGCTCTAGGAAACTTTTCTAAAATCGAAAAAGCATCTTGATAGCCAACAACGGAATCTTGTTTTCCAAGTAAAAAGAGACTTGGCTTGTCAAAGGACTGTCCGTCAACGGCAAAGGAAAATCCATAGCTTTGCTGAATTTTTTCTAAAAATGCCTGATCTGCTAGGTTACACCCTGCCAACACCTCTGTTGTATAGCGCTCCCAATTATAGGCATCTAAGACGACTTGATTAGCCCCAAAATCATCTTGCTCCTGCTGACTTAATGTTGATAAAAAAGCAGCATCTGCTTGTACAATACAATGCTGTGGCACTGTACGTTGCTCTTTTTCAGGAATGATGAGAGGACAAATAAGGGCAGCACCTAAAAGTTGATCGACTGACGTTCTCATAATACCGCGCGCTAAATAGCCACCGTAAGATTCACCCACCAACAAGTAGGATTCATTTGGAATGATTGTGTGTATCAATTCGATGATTGCTTCTAGCATTTCATCTGAGTTCTGAATCGATGAATAGTCTGTTGTCTTCCCCATTCCTGGAAGATCAATATAGATACGCTTCCATCCTTCTCGCTCTATAAAAACAGGCTCCATACATCCCTTCATCAAACGATGATCAGGAGAAAAACCATGTAGCATGATAATAGGTGTCCCTGTTCCAATAACTTCATAGTAAATATTCGCTTTATTCGTCTGACAAAATGACATTGTTGTTCCTCCAAATACGGTACATTTTTGTACATTGTATATAGTCTACTCCACAGTTGGAGCGGGTTGACACGGTTTATGAGCGGCTTTCCTCTTTGATTGAGCGCCTTGACATCACTTAGGAGCGGCTCTCTCCTTACTTAGAGCGCCTTGACTCCACTTAGGAGCGGCTCTCCTCATAGTTGGAGCGCTTTGACATCATTTCGGAGCGGCTCTCTCCTTAGTTGGAGCGCTTTGACTTCACTTAGGAGCGGCTCTCTCCTTAGTTGGAGCGCTCTGACCACACTTAGGAGCGGCTCTACTCTCAGTTGGAGCGCCTTGACCACACTTAGGAGCGGCTCTACTCTCAGTTGGAGCGCTTTGACTCCACTTAGGAGCGGCTCTCTCCTTAGTTGGAGCGCTTTGACTTCACTTAGGAGCGGCTCTCTCCTTAGTTGGAGCGCTTTGATTCTACTTAGAAGCGGCTCTCTCCTTAGTTGGAGCGCCTTGACCACACTTAGGAGCGGCTCTCTCCTTACTTAGAGCGCTTTGACATCACTTAGGAGCGGCTCTCTCCTTAGTTGGAGTGCTTTGACCACACTTAGGAGCGGCTCTCTCCTTAGTTAGAGCGCTTTGACTCCACTCAGGAGCGGCTCTCTCCTTAGTTAGAGCGCTTTAATCCCACTTAGGAGCGGCTCTACTCTCAGTTGGAGCGCCTTGACCACACTTAGGAGCGGCTCTCTCCTTACTTAGAGCGCTTTGACCACACTTAGGAGCGGCTCTACTCTCAGTTGGAGCGCCTTGACTCCACTTAGGAGCAGGTTTCCCCATAAAATGAGCGCTTTGACTCCACTTAAGAGCAGTTCTCCCCATAGAAGGGTCACTTCCCACACTCAATGAAGCAGTCCCATCCAATACTAAACCACTTCGCCTAGCCTTAAAAGCAACACTGGCTAACCCATTATCAAATCATAGACTGTCATGGTGGATTCCATGGGGGTTGTGTTTAGCTCCTGTTGTAATTGTTGGACACATTTTTCATACCATTTTAAGGCCAGGGAGCGGTTTTGGAGTTGGTAGTGGCTGTACATGAGCAGGCGATACGCTTCCTCCCAGAGTGCATCCTCGCGCAGGATCTTTTCTGCGAAAAAAATGGCTTTTTTAAATTGCTGTTGTCTTGTTGCGTTTTGTGCCAGTCGTTCCAGGACTTCGATATATAAAAATTGTAGCTTTTCACGGTCCTGCGTAAGCCAGTCGATTTGCTTTTTTTCCGCATAGAGAGCATCCGTATAGCTCGCTTTCGCTAATAATAGCCATTCATTGGACAACTGTGGATCAAATTCCTCTATTCCTAAGCTGTAGTAATAGTGAAAGCGTTCTACATCAATTTGGAGAAAAGCGATATTTTGTAACTGATACATATTATTTTTTCGTTGAATGAAAAAGCTATCTTGTCTTGCATGACGTTGTGGCTCCAACACTTTGAGTAATGTGTTTAAGACCACCTTAAAATCTCGATCTAAGGACTCGACACTACGATCTGGCCATAATGCCTGTGCTATTTCTTCCTTTGGTGTAAAGCGATTGCGATGACAGTAGAGGTACACGAATAATTCCTTTGATTTATCACGCTGCCACTCTTTGTCTTCCAGCTTTCGTTGTGCTCGAATTAAATTTAAACTCCCAAAAAGATTCATCTGTACCTCATCCTGCGGATAACTGATGCTATCCTCGACCTGAAAATAACTTTGCAATGCTAAGATAGCTGGATGCTCCATCTGACAAGTTTGACTAAATTGCAGTAGCTCGTAAAATATCATTCGATTGCTCGGACCAAGTATCGATGGCCTTTGTAAGAAATATTCATAGCCATTCCCCACACATAGTTGGGCAAACTGTTGAAAATACTGTTGAAACGGCTTCTTATTACGCTCTTGCATGGCAATCACAGACTGATAAAATAAAACATGCATCAAGCCATTGCGATCACCGCATTCTTGAAATAGTTGCTGTGTCTTCTTTAATAATTGCTTCGCTCGCCCTCTTTCTTGCTGGGAAAGGATGATTTTTACCTCTGCTAGAAGAATTAGAGCCGTCATCCACGCATCTTGAACTTGCTCTGTTTCCTGTAAGCCCAGTGCTAAGTATTTCTTAGCCGCTACCGTATCTCCCAAAAAATGTTTGACAATGGCTAACCCCATATAAGGCTCAGCCTTCACACGAGAAATATTAATGGCATTCATTAACGTCAACGCTTTTTCATAGGCTTGACATGCCCCCTGATGATCTGGGAAATCTATTAACAGCAGGGCATGCGCCTTTCTGATATAGCCTACCGCCTCTATGAAAATAGACTTCTCTTTTAATCCTCTGCGAATACCATGTTGGGCAGCATACCAGGCTTCTTTGCCTTGACCTAACAATGCATAAACGAAAGCCGCCAGCAGTTCACTTTCTCGATGGGTTGCAACAAGCTGAGGCGGTAATTCAAGTCGCTGTGCTAATAACTCCTTGGCCTCCCGTAGTTGTCCAGTTCGTAGTAAAACACGAACATCGACATTCGCCCGTTGTATGACATCCACTGGCAATGCGACGTCCTCCATAAAGAGCTGTGCACCCTTGGCCTTCCCTAGGTTCACTAAATTTTCAGCATATTGCCGTTGAAGTTCTAATAATTCCTCTTTGCGTAATGGTGTATGTTTCGCTAGCTCTAATGCTTTCTCTAGATAGGGCTCTGCTAAAGCAGGTTGAATGGTGTCTAAGTATATATGGGCTATCCCGGCTTGGGACTTTGTCATAAATAGGTGATCCCGCTGTTGCTGTGCGATGGTTGCACATTTTTCATAGGATTGTTTTGCTTTTTCATAATAAGCTCGGTAGCGATGACACTCTCCCTCGAAATAATATAATCTATAAAATTTGTCTTTTTCCTGTGCAGTAAATCGATTGATTTTTTCTAACAACCATTCAAATTGACCCGCACGTACGATTGATTCTGCATGAAGCTGTAATAGCTCCCCACAAAAGTCATGATCATTCGTTTTAAAGGCATGATACAAAACAGATTGAATATTATGACGGTCTACATAATACAATGCTGCTTGTTTATGAAGGTCCGTATATTGGCTTGGATGCTGTCGCCATTTCATTTCTAAAAATCGACTGAACAATGCGTGAAAACGGTATAAACCATCTGTTGTCACTGGTTGGATAAATAAATGACGCTGGGTTAATGCATTCAGTATTTGTGCAATTTCAGCGCCATAAAACGCTTCAAATAACTCTGCAGAAAAGGTAGGAAAAATTGCTAATTTCAAAATGGTATCCTGCTCAGAAGCGGTCATCGTACTATAAACTTCTTCTGATAAGTAAGTGAATAGATCATTTGTAGAAATCGTTAGCCAATGATCTAACGAAGCATGGTGCCATTGCTCCGCCAATAAGGAAATACTAATGGCCCAGCCCTCCGTGATCTCTAATACCTTGGTCATTTCAGCCTCGGATAAATGCACATCTACATATTCTTCAAAAAACACCGCAATTTCCTCCGTTGTAAATGCCAGTTCGTCCTCTTTCATAACCAGCCATCTTTTTTGCAGCTTTAATTTCCTCATAATATCCCAATTGGGGAGTGTTCTTGAAGCAATAATAAAATGAATGCTGGGTGGAGCAAATTCAATGATTTTTTCCATGAAATAATTAATAGGAAAGACATGATCTACTAGATGAAAGTCGTCAATTACAATAAGTAGTGACTCCTCTATGTCACATAGGCAATTGACAAATAGCTTATACCAACGATTGAGCTCATCCATCTTAGGAAAGCGTGACAATTGATTCCACCCATCAAAGGTATGACCAAAATTTGGTGCAATTCGCTGTATGCTAAAAAAAAGATGTCTCAAAAAGGGTAATAGATTATCATCTTCATCCGAGATACTATACCAAGAAAATTTACTCGATTCGTTAGCAAGAAATTGAGTTAGAATGGTTGTTTTACCATACCCTGCACCACTATGCAGAAAGGTACAAGTGTGATGATGGCTTTTCTTTAATGTTCGCATAAGTGTCGCTCTATTAATGCAATGCGTGGAAGGATTTGGCGCCATACATTTTGATTGAATAATAATTTCCGCTGTCATATAAATATAACCTCCATATTTTGTAAGGTTACAAAGATTTCTACAAAAATTCAGATTATTAAATTATTGACAGTTTACCATATTTTTTATGTAATTTTATAGATTTCATCCCCATTTTTTGTTTTGGGAATGGAAGTAGAATTTCGTTTGCATTTTATGCCTAATTTTAGTAATCTGTTATATTACTAAAATTTAGAAGGAAAGTGGATAAATGAACAGTCTAGATAGAGCAACGAAAAAGAAACAACAAGCAGAAAGCGTTTTAACTGACTTACAATTGATTCAGAAATGGAGTACTGTAGGCGAATGTTTTTTAGTAGGGGCAGCTGCTTATAATTTGATGGTTTCCCCCGATATTGACCTCGAAACATTTTGTGATGTGCCTAATCCTCACATCATAATGAGCGAATTAGCCATGCTCACACAGAACAAGAATGTCATTGAACTAAAATATAGAGATTATACAAGTTCCGATTTTAAGGGACATTATTTTAAGTTGCTTTACCGAGCGGAGGAAGTTGAGTGGAATATTGATATGTGGTTATTTTCAAATAGCCACAATGGTGCCATCTCAAAAGATTTAGTACCATTTATGAAAAATCATTTAACAGTGGAAACTAGAAAAGCCATTCTTGATATAAAGGAAGCATTACTTCATCTTCCTACACAATACGCCTCTATTTTTATTTATCAAGCTGTCTTGGAATTTGGCATTAGACATGTAGATGATTTTTTACAATGGACAAAACATCATAACACAACTGTACCGTTTCATTGGCAACCTATTTCAGCAAACAATTAGGCTAAAAAAATTCCCGATTATCAACTCTATGATAATCGGGATCATTAGCTATGATTATAGTAATTCTTTACGTAATTCAGCAGCTGATTTTGGCGAAAGTAGGCTGAATGGGATATCAAATACTGTTTTCGCACCTTTATCACCAGCTTGACTTAAACGGTGTGCTGCACGTGCGTAAGCCACTAATACACTCGATGTAAAGTTTGGATTACTGTCAAGTTTTAATGAGAATTCGAGAATTTGTTTATCGTTTGCACCACTGTCACCACTGCGAATGACAAAACCACCGTGTGGCATACCAGTATGATTTGCTTTAAATTCATCTTCAGTAATGAAGTTCACTGTTGTGTCATACTCATCGAAATAGTTAGGCATTGTGACAATTTCTTGTTCAATCTTCGTTGCATCTGCACCTTCTTCTAACACAACCCAACATTCACGTGCATGTTTTTCACGTGTTGTTAATTCAGGGTTTTCACCGTTACGAACTCGCTCTACAGCTTCTTTAATCGGTAATGTGTATTGAACAGCATTTTTAACACCTTCGATACGACGAACAGCATCTGAGTGTCCTTGACTTAGGCCATCGCCCCAGAATGTATATGTTGTACCAACTGGTAATACTGATTCTCCTAGTAGACGATTTAAAGAGAATAAACCTGGATCCCAACCAACTGAGATAACAGATACTTTACCAGATTTTTGTGCCGCTGCATCTACAGCATCGAAAAATTCAGGAATTTTCGCATGTGTATCGAAGCTATCAATTGTATTAAACCATTGTGCAAAATGTGGACCTTGCTCTGGTAAATCTGTTGCAGAACCACCACATAAAATCATGACATCAATGTCGTTTTGGAATTTTTCAGCGTCATCTACTAAATATACGCTCGCATTGCTTGCTACGTTTACTGTTGAAGGATCACGTCGTGTGAACACCGCTACTAATTCCATATCTGGATTTTGTGAAATGGCATACTCCACACCACGTCCTAAATTTCCATATCCTACAATACCTACTCGAATTGCACTCATTAAAAATTCCTCCTAACGATTTCGTGACTTTGTGAAAACTTTCACGTTAAATCTAATTACAATAATACTTCGTGTTAGAAAAATTCACAATAGTTTGAGTATGAGTTTTTTAAAAAGAATTTATATCAGTTTTCTATGGTTTTTATCCCATAACGGTATGAATACGGTTACAAATTACTAAATCTTCCATGAACCTTAAAGTTATTGTAAAAGCCTTGTAAATAACGGCTATTTTCCCATCTAGTCTTGTACAATAAATGTAACGACAAAAGGGGGCATGTTGAATGAAAAGTACTGGTTACTCATCAAGCACAACATTGGCACAAGGAGAACTACTTGCATTCCATATGACACAAAATACTGCAAACAAGCATAGTGAAGCGATACAAACTGGCCGTAAGCTGCATGGAAAATTTCCATCAAACAATCCTATATGTATCGGTGTTTTACCTTTTGACGTTTTAGAAAACATACCTGACATCTCCATCCAAAAAAACAAGGTAAATGAGGTGGACTTCTACAATAGTGGTAAGGACATCGCTCGCTGGTTCATTAAAAAAAGTGAATACAACAAGGATGGCTTTGACTTCATTTAAAGAAGTCAAAACCATCCATAGAATTTGTGTGAAAGGTGAAAATGGATTGCCGTTGCAGGCTACTTGCTTTCCTGTAGACGAGCGCCGAGCCACTTCCTCCGCTACCGCTTCGTTTAGAGCTCGCCTGTCTCGCTATCCCACCAGAATCAAGCAGCCTTCCTCCACTTTTAGCAAAGGTTTTCAAACAAAGTGAAGGTGTTCTCAACACTTTATGAAGGGCTGTTGTCACGCATCGCTTCTCCACATTTTTCACTACTGTTAGTATGAAAGAAAAGGAAAAGACACCTTTGCAGAATGGTTGATTGGGGTGGAGCCAGCGTCACAGAGGAGATCCTGGAGCGAACGTAAGTGAGTGAAGCGGCTCATCGGACGTCCCCTGGAAAGGACGCTAGCGGAACGGAAATCACCCCCCCGCCTTGTTAAAAAGGTCTCTTTCTACTAGTGACATAATCTTTTTTCAACAACATGATGGCTTTGACTTCATTTAAAGAAGTCAAAACCATTTTTAATTTATAGCTTATAGAACTGAATTAATTCCTCTAGTTGATCGGCTGTTCGCGTTAGCTGATCTGCACTGCTCGTAACAACTTGAAGCGAGCTACTGGATTGCTCTGCTGATGCGGCGGTTTGCTCCACACTGGCTGCAGCCTCCTCTGTGACAGCAGCTATTTCCTCAATCATTTTACTGACACTTTCACTATCCTTCATGACGATTTCAATTCTTTTAGATGTATCTTGGATAGTAATCGTCACCATTTTAACGGCTTCATTAATATTTTCAAAGGTATGCCCGGTCATTTTCATTTGCTCTGATCCCCTCGCGACTTCTACATATCCCTTTTGCAGAAATTCTGTCACCGTGTTAGTTTCTTGTTGAATTTTCTCCACAATGCCTGTAATTTCAACTACAGAATAGGAAACTTGATTTGCCAATTTCTTTACTTCCTCCGCAACGACAGCAAAGCCCTTTCCGGCATCACCTGCACGAGCCGCTTCAATTGCAGCGTTTAATGCTAATAAATTCGTTTGGTCCGAAATCTCCCGAATCACGGTGACAAGCTGATTAATTTCTTGAGACTGCTTTTCTAAATTGTTGACATTTGTTACTGTTCCCTCAAATACCTCATGGATGATGGACATTTGTAACAAAGATTGATCCATTAATTCTTTGCCCTGACCAGTCATCGCTAAGATGTCATGTGACTTCTGAAATATGTGCTGACCGTTTTCATTCATTTCACAAATGTTTTTAGAAAATACGTCCATCTTAGAAACCATTTCACTTGCTAAATTTGCTTGTGCTTCGGCCCCTGAGGCAAGTTCTATCATCGTTTCCGTCGTTTGCTCTGAACCATTAAATACATCCTTTACAGATTGTGCAATATAGCCAATTTGTTGATGTAATTCCTTCGCAGATACTTTTACCTGCTGCAATAACCGATTATTATTTTCACTAACAAAATTAGATGCCTTCATCAGTTCTGCCACTTCATCTTGAAATTTAACTTTCAATGGTGGATCCGTTAAATCACCTTCAGCAATTTTTTGTAAACGTTTCATAACCAAATTGATAGGTTTCACTATGCCGTTTGTCACAAATATCGCAATAATTATTCCCGTTAGAACTATCAGAATAGTGAAAATTGAGTTGAATTGAATATTTTTATTTCCTATTTCAATCACATGGATACCTTGTTCTAATACATCCTGCTTGCGCTCGTCTGCCATAGCTGTAAAACCACTCATTAATTCTCTTGCATAGTTTTGTGCCTCTCCATTTAAAATAGCTTCAGCTTGTTTAATTTTTCCCTGCTCAAAAAGAGGAAAAACATTTTCAACAATCATTTCATCCCATTTTCTTCCTAATAAGATCAGCTCCTTAGTCTTTGGAGATTCCGTTTGTTGCAGCAATTCCTCCTCTAGGGTACTGGCTTGCTCAGCATATTTCTGAAACTCATTCTTATAAGAAATATCGCCTGTCAAAATATACCCTCTGACTAATGCAATTTTTTCTGCCGTGTTAAAGGCCATTGATTGATCCAGCATAAGCAAAGGTAACTGCTCTTGCATGATATGGTTGGTATCTCGATGAATTTTTTTCATCGACTCGATTGTGAAAATAGAAAGAATGATCATTAGAAGTAAGACAAGCAAAAAACCAAATAAATTTTTCTGTCGCACTGATTTAAGTTTAATTATGGCCATTTTAATTCCCCCAGAAATGTTTAAAACCTAAGACATGTTTAACGTTCATATTGCTGCTTTTCACTCACTAAAAGAGCTTTTAATTGCTGTAACTTATCCACTACTTTATGAGAAACCAAGGTAATTTCGCGAAGATAAGCTTCCGTTTGATCTTTGTAACCTTGATTGAATGCTTGTACAGCTTTTTTTGCCAGCTCATGGATGAGCATATGCGGTTCCTCGAGCTCTTTGAAAATAGCTTTATCTCCAAGCAATGTTTTTCCTAATCCGTAATACCATTTACCGAGACGACAGTTTTGATAGGAGGCTATTTCTTCTTCAGACATTTTTTCAAAGCCTAATAGTAAATTATAAATTTTCCAACTCCATAGCAAATGATCAGTAATCGCTAATTCGATAATATCTTCCTGACTAATGATGTAATTATTGGAAATCGTTTTGGTACGGTAATCATCAATCATATTGCTCAGTCGGTAAATAGAGGAGCCCATATGAAAAACAATTTCCTTACTTTTGTCCATGCTTTCAGTAATATTTTGATTGCACTCGGCAATGTAGTTAGCCGATGCAGCTTGACTTCTAGCTGTCTCTGCAATCTCTCCAAAACGGATACCTTGCTGTTGAATATTATCGTTTAAATTTGTAAGTGTTTCTGTAATCATCGCTGTATCGACTACGCCTTTATGCAAATCTTTGGCAAATTGCTGTGTAACGGATTGTATGTCTGCCGTTATGAGCAGTAATTCATTGATGTCCGTATGAATCGAAAGTACGGACGATTTTGTATCATCAGCCAATTTACGTATTTCTTCCGCTACTACCGTAAAGCCCTTTCCTGCCTCTCCCGCTCTTGCTGCCTCAATTGTGGCATTGAGTGCCAGAAGATTCGTCTGATCAGCAATGGCTTTAATCAATTCCATTAATTTTGCCACACTATTGACATGGTTTACTAAAAGACCGATATTTACCTGCATTGATTTTTGGCTTTCATCCGTTACTTGCAAAATGGAAGTAATATGCTTTAAAGACGCTAGGTCTTCATTTAATTCAAACAATGCTGTTTTAGTTTGAGCTGAAATATCACTTACAGAAACAGCAATTTCTTCAATGCTATTTTCTAAATCCTGCATCGATTGATTTGCGGCAACTATCTCCTTTTGCTGCACCTCTTGGAACTCGATTAATTCTTTGATTGAGTTGAGTTGTGTATTATATTTAATAATTTCTCCTAATCCTGTCACAACAGAATTTGCCTGGTTTTCTATATACGTTTCAAAGATAATTTGCTGATCAATATTCAATAGACTTTCAAATGCGAGTAAAACATCCAACATGTTTTTAGGATTTCGAGCTAATTCTTTTACGATGAGTGGAATAATCAATTGATTAATTAACATATAAATCGCAATGATTTGATTTGGTAATATGCCAACACTTAAAAGTATGGATGATAATTTCCTTCTTTTAAAAACATATTGAAGGTTCAATTCATCCTCAAACAAGCTCTCAAAATAATCATCAATTAATTGCTTGTCTCCACCTATGTCAGGATACTTCTCTGCTATTTTGGCAAAATCTTGTACGTCATTTAAACGGTCAGATAAATTGTCTAAAATGTCTTGTCGATTATTCTCGTAAATTGTACGTAAATAACGAACTAGCTCCCTCCGATTTTTCGAAAAAGCTAAAAAATCTAGTTTTTCTTTGAATCGCTCATTGGATTCTATATCTGAAAAATTTATTGCAGAAAAATAATTATAATCTCCAGCTACTTTCTTAGAAAAAAACATTTTTTCTCTCGCTGCATAGCCATAGCAAATGGGCTAAGGGCATCGCAGCTCCCCCCTTTTTATTATTGTTGATGTTTTTTAGTGATTCTTAGATGTCATAGTTAAAAATAGTATAAACACAGAAACTAAGAAAAACAATCTATAAAATGTAAGATTTTAGTTCAAAATAAATTCTAAAGAACCATATCTAAAGACCTATAACTTTTTTGGTTCTGCTATTTGAAAAATACAGGAGTTTTATCACAGCTCAATTCTGTACAGTGAAAGAATACTTATTTTGACTAGAATAATTATTTTGAAGTAGGCAATTACGCTCTCCTCTATGAATGAAAGAAGGAGGGCCTCAAATAATCTTTGAGACCCTCCGGTATTTTTCATTGTATTTCTTGTGCTAGCTGAGCAAGACGCTTGTCATCAATAATATGATAGCTAGTCTTATGCTTTTCCAATATCTTTTCTTCACAAAACTGTGCCAATACATATAATAAATGACGATAAGAAACCCCTAAATACTCACAGATTTCCGTATGCTTTTCTTTGTAGACACCTTGATCGGCAGATAATTGGATAAATGCCGCTAAGCGATTTTCCAACGGATATGCTTGATTTTGTGTATATTTAGATGTCATTTTTGTGGCTTTTTCCCCTAAAAACACACAAAGTCTACGTAAAAATAAGGCATCCGCAAGTAACTTTTCCTTACATGACTGCGTAATCGAATAACAAATTGTCTTGGTGACAGTTTGTATCCCCTTTGTATACCTTGCCTCATTCAGCAACTCAATTTCCCCCATAAAAAGTGGTGCTTCTAGGTATTCAATAAGTGAAACCTTCCCATTTTTATGTGTCATATAGAGTTTCGCCTTTCCTTCTATCATGTAATACACTGTATCTGGAAAGGAGCCTTCCTGGAAGATCCACTCTCCCTTGTCGAACTGGCGGACTTCTAGATAAGGATTGATATCAAATGAGAAAAAATCATCAATCGGATATTTTTCAAGATAATGGGCACGTGCTTCAGCTGTTAAAATATGCATTTTTTTACTCTCTCCTATAAAAAATATGAGATATCTCACATTATTGTAGCGATGAACATGCTATTATTCAACATAGTTAATGGAGGTACGGAAATTATATGAACAATCAACGATGGCTTTCTCAGAATTTCTTTACATTTTTCATCACTTGGGGCATTTTCTTACCCTACTGGACAGGTTGGCTGGTGGATGCGAAACATCTAACCGTTTCGCAGGCAAGTGTGGTGATGGGCTGTGGGCTCCTAGCTCGTGCCACATCCAATCTTTTCTTCTTCCCAGCACTTGCAAAATATGTACACAATAAACGACTCATTACGATTTTAGCAATAGGCTCGCTACTAACAGCCTTGCTCTATATTCCAAGCACTGGCTTTACAGCATTATTAATCGTGACTATTTTATTTAGTATTTTTTATCCAGCACTATTACCTGCTGTGGAAAGTAGTGCAGCAACACTTGTTCAGCATGGCAATATTCATTATGGCAAAAGCCGCTCCTATGGTTCATTTGGCTTTGTCATTGCCGTTTTAATTATTAGTATGCTGACAGGCGTTTTTGGTAAGAACATCATCTTTTGGAGCATGATTATTGGGTTGATTGGCATGTTGCTTATGCAGCAATTAGCGACACCAAAGGAATTACTCGTGGTGCCGACCAAAGAACAACGGGCAAAATCTTTATCGATGAAGACATTATGGCATATCAAAGGCTTCCCGATTGTTTTATTCATCGTCATCTTGCTACAGGGTGCACATGCTTCCTATTATAGCTATGGTTATATTTATTTAGAAGATTTACAGGTTGATCCATTCTATATGGGGATGATTATTAATATCGCAGTTATTTGCGAAATTTTATACTTTATGAAGGCTGATACGTTATTGACGAAATGGCGCTCATCTTCCTTATTACTCTTAGCAGCGAGCGGCTCTTCCCTACGCTGGTTACTCATCTTTATGTTCCCGAATGTCTGGGTATTTATTGTTTCCCAAACCTTGCACGCATTATCCTTTGCATTAGCGCATTTTGCCTTTATTCGCTACTTAACAAAAGCGCTACCAAAGGAACAAATCCCCAATGCACAGGGTTTATACTCTGCATTAGCTATGGGCTTAAGTACTGCCATCCTTACGTTTTTAGGTGGCTATTTGTACGAAATATCGCCAGGTCTATCCTTCGCAGCCATGCTCATTTGTACAATACCAGCCATCGCTATTTTGCTCATGACACGCAAAAAATATCAATATTAAACAAAAAGCAGGTGAGAATTTCTTCACCTGCTTTCGTTATTTTGGATAATAGGAAAAGCCAGGATATTTCACTACCGGCCATTTTTCTTTTCTGAGAGCCTCTAGTAGCTCCGGACCGACCTGCAAATTACTTTGCACCAATTCTGTCGGAGTTAAGGCCATCCATTGATTTAAGGACACATCCTGGAACCGATCACTTTTAAACATTTCTAAAAACCATAATGGCTCTGTACCCGTATTTTCAATATAATGCCCCGTGGCAAATGGCACATAGCCAACATCACCCGCTCGATAATCAAATGTTCGAGCCGTTCCATCCCCTGTAAATACTGTCATACGTCCTTTTCCTTGCAGATAATATTGCCATTCATCGTTGTTCGGATGCCAATGCAACTCCCGCATCGCTCCAGGTTCAATTTCCACTAGTGCAGCTGCGATATTTTTAGAAATAGGGAAATTAGTCGAATCGACAATGCGCACACTGCCTCCTGGTGTTTTTAATGGCGGCTGTGCCAACAGGCGATGTTTAAAGGTTTGAGGAACCTGCCCGTAAGGAGACTGCACTTTCTGCGAATCGATTGGTCCCGGGACCCGATCCTGATAAATATACACTTGTTCACTCGGAATGTGATCAAAAGCGCTGATGGGAACCCCAAAATTTGCTGATAACACCTCTTTCGGCGTATGAGCAAACCAATCCGAGATTGACAGTGTATTCAGATCAGAGAAATGCCCATCATCAAATACTAATAAAAATTCACAGCCATCCGCTAGCCCTTGAATGGAATGTGGGATGCCAGGTGGAAAATACCATAAATCGCCCGGCCCCACATCCGCAATAAAGTTACAACCATTCTGATCGACTGCTGTAATACGAGCATGACCAAGCAGCATATAAGACCACTCCGCCTGCTGATGCCAGTGCAGCTCACGTACGCCCCCCGGTGTCAAACTCATATTCACACCCGCCAACGTCGTAGCAATCGGCAATTCACGAACCGTAATTTCCCGTGACCATCCACCTTGATTTAAGGTCATATGCGTGTCTGAAAACGAGAATCGCAGATTTGGAATCAAACCTGCATCGGTCGTTGGTGGCACCAGCATATCAGGATTTTCTAAATCCCTCATAATATCCCGTGGCCCCTTATCCACCCCTCCAGCCCCATCACCTCGCATAGGCTGAGGCACCTGAAAATAACCCGGTGGTAAATTCTCCAATCCTTCACCTCTTTATGTTCGTAATCGAAATAAAATACTTTCATCCTTCTAAAATGTATGGATGCAATGCTCGGATTATTCACTTTCTTTTCTGTTGGTGAGATGAGTGACTGAGCGTGGATACTTGATTAAGAGAGGGGCTTGCTATGTTGATCACTTCTCACTGAATTTGGAGCGGGGGCCTCATTTTTTGATCACTTTTCAATCACTTTGGAGCGGAGGCCTCACTTTTTTGATCACTTTTCAATCACTTTGGAGCGGGTTTCTTACTTTTTTGATCACCTCTCACTCACTTTGGAGCGGGTTTCTTACTTTTTTGATCACTTCTCACTCACTTTGGAGCGGGATCCTCTCTTTTTGGATCACCTCTCAACCACTTTAAAGCGGATTCTTCTCTTTTTGGATCACCTCTCAATCACTTTGGAGCGGATTCCTCTCTTTTTGGATCACTTCTCACTCACTTTGGAGCGGATTCCTCTCTTTTTGGATCACCTCTCAATCACTTTGGAGCGGATTTCTCATTTTTAGGATCACTTTTCAATCACTTTGGAGCGGGGCCTCACTTTCATGATCACCTCTCACTCTCTTTAGAGCGGGTTTCTCATTTTTAGGATCACTTTTCAATCACTTTGGAGCGGGATCCTCGCCTTTTTGATCACCTCTTACTCACTTTGGAGCGGGTTTCTTACTTTCTTGATCACTTCTCATTGAATTTGGAGCAGGGGCCTCTCTTTTTGGATCACCTCTCACTCACTTTAGAACGGGTGCCTCACTTTTTGGATCACCTTTCAACCACTTTGGAGCGGGGTCTTCATCTTTATGATCACTTTTCAATCACTTTGGAGCGGAATCCTCTCTTTTGGATCACCTCTAACCCACTTTGGAGCGGGGGGCCTCATTTTTTGATCACTTTTCAATCACTTTAGAGCGGGCCTCACTTTCATGATCACCTCTAACCCACTTGGGAGTGGATTCTTGAATTCCATGATCACTTCTCACCTTATTTAGAGCGACCTCCTCACTTCCACGTTTCCCTAACTTCAGGACAAGTCCTTACTTACTCTTTCGTACCATAGCCGCAACCACACATTCATGCAGGATTCGTAAGCCTTCTTGTAATTCTTCAAAGGTTGCATAGGCATAGGATAGCCGAATATGGTGGTGATTGTGTGGATCGTAAATATAGCCTGGATTGATTAATACTTGTTGCTGCAACAGCTTCATAAAGAGGTCTTTATCTACAAGCGGTTCGTGAAACTTGAGCCAAATATAAAAGCCTCCTTTTGGTTTATTCCAATTCGCTATGTCTTTAAATTTTTCCTGTAAAAGCTGTTCCGTAAAATTGGCTCGCTCCTGTAATTGTTGACGTAATCCAGTGAGATGCTTTTCATATTTTCCTGATTGCAGCCAATGCAGGACAATTTCTTGTGAAATGGCACTTGAGCCATAGTCTGTTTGCATTTTTATATCGGCTAATCGTTCGATGACAGTGGTTGGACCAATGAGCCAGCCAATGCGTAGCCCAGGGCTTAAGGTTTTGGAGACGCTACCAATATAAAGGACTTGCCCACTACTATCCATTGCTTTAATCGGAGGGGATGTCTCTTCAAAAAGCAATTCATGGTAGACATCATCCTCTATAATCGGAATGCGTGATGCCTGGCATGCTTCGTATAGCTGTTCTTTTTCTCGTGTTGTCCACACATACCCTGTTGGATTATGTAAAGTAGGAATTGCGTAAAACACGGCTTGTTTTTTTCGTTTCCTTTGGGACAATGTACTGGCAAGCTGGTCATCACGCTGAATGCTAATCATTTGCATGCCGACGGACTGAAATGGATGAACAGAATTTAAATACGAAGTTGGCTCCTGAAACACAATGGACCCTTGCTCTAATAAACCAACAGCAATCAACTGTAGTGCCTGAAGAGCACCTGAGACAATACAGATGTTTTGAGGCTCGGCAGTAATACCCCTTTTTTGGACATATTCACAAATTGCTGCACGAAGCTGGTCATTTCCCTGTGGTGAAGAGTAGCCTAATGCTTTGGGTTGAAAGGATAGCTCTCGAAGTGATGCTTCTATTTCCTCGGTGGGCAACAAGCTAGGTGCTAGCTCTCCCGTTCCTAAACGAATTACATCATCACGCTGTTCGTATTCATTAATTAATTGGATGGTATGATAATTTGGTTTATGGATGCTTGTCTCAATATAAGTTTGCCAATTCGGCTGTGTTTGTTGGATTAATGCATGCCAGGAATGGTGTGTAACGTAAACCCCAGAGCCTACTTTTGCTTCAAGGATGCCCATTGCTTTTAATTCCTCCAAAGCCTGTTGAACAGTGCTACGGTTCACATCGAACTGGATGGCCAGCTGTCTTTGGGTGGGCAGTTTTGTCCCTGCTACCCAGTCTCCTCGTTCCACTTGGGCTGTTATCCACTGTACAATCTGCTGCTGTAATGTAGTGTCACTTTGTCTATTCGGCTGCCAGCTCATGATCCCTCTCCTTCCATTCTATAAAATTGGGTGGATAAAAAACCATCCAATTGGTCGTTTTCTTTTAGTTATATCATATCTAAAATGAGTAGTGAAAGGAGGAATGATCGTTGGAAGCTTTTCTGCATGGTATCATTTTAGCATTCGGACTCATATTGCCATTAGGCGTTCAAAATGTTTTTGTTTTTTCGCAAGGTGCTACACAACCAAATTTATTACGCGCTTTGCCAGCAAGTGTGACAGCTGCGATCTGTGATACAATGCTCATTCTGCTTGCAGTATTCGGTCTATCACTAATTGTCCTACAATTTGAGTGGCTGCGTATCACTTTAATGACTATTGGTATCGTTTTTTTACTTTATATGGGCTATACCATTTGGCGTTCGAATCCAGCAACCACTGAAAATAGTGAAGCATTGCCCATAAAAAAACAAATTCTCTTCGCACTTTCGGTGTCACTTCTCAATCCACATGCTATTTTAGATACAATCGGCGTCATTGGTACGAGCGCATTAAAATATAGTGGTACAGAGCAAATGATGTTCACTGTTGCTTGTGTGTTCATTTCTTGGCTATGGTTTTTCGGTCTGACATTGACAGGCGCCTCATTCAAAAAACTCGATAGCTCTGGAAAGCTGATGCGTATTTTTAATAAATGCTCTGCCATCTTTATTTGGGCAACAGCATGTTACCTCGCAAGTGGCTTATTGTAGCATACATAGAAAATGCTCAGGAGGAATCCCTGAGCATTTCTTTTATAGAGTGACAAACAAAGTGAGTTTTTCATTAAACAATGCCGTCTCAATGGATTTCGCATGAGGCCATTCCTCGCCATAATGAATAGCTTTGACTAATACATTGGCTTGTAATAAAGATTCATGCTGTTGAATGATGGAAAGCACCTCTGCACTACCATTAAAAGCAATCGATACATATTGCTCCACTGGTAGCTGCCATTTTTTTCGTGCATCTTGTATTGTACGAATCAATTCTCGCATTTGCCCTTCTTGTAGCAAGTTCTCTGTGAGTTGAACATTCATCAAGACACGGCATGTGCTATCCTCCGCTAAAATATAGTGATCCTTCACGATTGATTCAGCTATCACATGTTCTGTTACTAATGTTAGCTGTTGACCTTCCATCATGATATCCACTGTTCCTTGTTGTTGTAGCTTTTGTTTCTCATCATCCGTTAATGTCAACACATATTCTTTTACTTGATTAACCTTTGGACCAAATGCCGCTCCAGCCGTTTTAAAATTCAGCTTGTAATACACGCTTTCATAAGCCGAAAAATCATATGTCCATCTACAAACTTTGATGTTTAACTCATCCTGAATGAGTTCGCAATAGACTTGATAATCTGCCGGTTCACCTCCAATGGCAACAATGAGCTCACTTAAAGGCTGTTTAACCTTGATTCCCTGACTATTACGAATGCTACGTCCAAGTTCCACAGCTGTTAAAACCGTTGCCATTTCTTGTTCAAGCTTCATATCCACTAGTTGATCGTTGAATGTTGGATATTTCTCAAGATGAACACTTTTCCCACATAATTGACGGTAGATATCCTCTGCTATAAACGGTGTAAACGGAGCTGCTAATTGACAAATGGATGTAAGCACCTCATAAAGTGTGCTAAATGCACCGCGTTTATCTGCTGTCATTCCATTTGCCCAAAATCTAGCGCGTGACCGACGAATATACCAATTGCTTAACTCCTCTACCAATTGACCAATTTCCCGTGTAGCCTGTGTAAATTGATAATCATCCATGGATGTTGTGACAAGCTGGATAGTATGATGTAAGCGAGACAATATCCAACGATCTAGTTGTGAGCGTGTACCTGTATTTGTAGCATCGTACGTAAAGCCATCGATTTGGGCATACATTTCATAAAATTTAAACGTATTGTCGAGTGTATCCACTAGTTTAGATTTCGCATCTAGGACAATTTTCTTAGAAAAACGCTTTGGATTCCATGGGGAGCTATCAACTAAAAATGCCCAGCGTAAAGCATCTGCTCCATACTGCTCAATTAACTCAACAGGCTCTAACGCATTGCCTTTACTTTTGGACATCTTCTGTCCATGCTCATCCAGTACATGCCCTAACGATAGCACATTTTTATAAGGTGGTTTTCCTGTAAATAAGGTCGAAACCGCTAATAAGCTATAGAAAAATCCTCGCGTTTGGTCGATTCCCTCAATAACAACATCTGCTGGAAACTGATGATGAAAAGTCGCTCCATCCTCAAAAGGATAGTGCTGTTGGGCAAATGGCATCGAGCCACTGTCAAACCAAACATCGATAACTTCAGGCGTACGTTTCATGTCGCCTTGACAGACAGGACAGGTACAGACAATGTCATCAATAAATGGTTTATGGAGCTCTAATTGCTCATCGACAGTCCCTTTGGCTAATTGTTTTAGTGCTGCAATACTGTTAGGTGCCTCCTCATGAGTGCAGTCCTGACAAATCCATACATTGAGCGGTGTCCCCCAATAGCGATTACGACTAATATTCCAATCCACTAAGTTTTCTAAGAAGTTGCCAAAGCGACCATCCTTGATATGGCTAGGATACCATGTCACCTGTTGATTATTTTGTAAAAGCTGCTCTTTTAATGCAGACATTTTGATAAACCAGCTATCTGTTGCGTAGTACAGCAATGGGGAATCACAGCGCCAGCAATGCGGGTAGCTGTGCTCATATTTTTCTTTAGCAAATAAAAGCTCATTTGCTGCAAGCATCTTAATGATATCGACATCACAGTCTTTCACAAATCGTCCGACAAGCTCAGGTACAGTTTCTGTATAACAGCCTTTAAGATCGACTACATTGACAAAGGACAAATCATTTTGTTGGACCGTTTTATAATCGTCTTCTCCATAAGCCGGCGCTATGTGTACGATCCCTGTTCCACTATGCTCTGTCACATAATCCGCCATGACAACAACATGACCTTTATCGACGGTTATATAGGAAAATGGCGGTAAATAGGAAACACCCGCAAAATCCTGCCCGTCATGCTCACTTAATATTTCCACAGGCTCTGAAAAAACCTTTGATACTAACGATTTGGCGAGGATATATATGTTATTTGCATGCCTTACACGTACATATCGAAGAGCAGGATTCATAGCCAAAGCTACATTGGCTGGTAACGTCCAAGGTGTCGTTGTCCAGCCTAAGAAATATTCGTTCTCATTCTGAAGCTTAAACATTGCAGTAACGGATAAATCTTTGACATCCTTATAGCCCTGTGCCACCTCATGAGAGCTTAAGGATGTTTGACAGCTAGGGCAATAAGGTGAAACACGATGCCCTTTGTATAGAAGTTTTTCCTTGTGAACATGGCTTAAAATATGCCACACAGATTCGATATAGTCATTACTTAATGTTAGGTAAGGATCATCCATGTCGAGCCAGTAGCCAAGCTGCTCTGTAAAGGTACGCCATTTTTGCTCATAGGTAAAAACGCTCTTTTTACATGCCTGAATAAAACGCTCTACCCCGAAGTTTTCAATCTCCTGCTTTCCAGATATGCCTAATGTCTTTTCTACCCCTAATTCCACAGGCAAACCATGTGTATCCCAGCCTGCTTTTCGTTCAACCAAATAGCCTTGCATCGTTTTATAACGTGCCACGACATCTTTTATGGTTCTACCAAATGCATGGCCAACATGTGGTAAACCATTCGCTGTTGGTGGTCCCTCATAAAACACAAAGGGCTGCTGTCCAGCACGATTGCTAACGGATTTGGTGAAGGTCCCTTCTTGCGCCCACAATGCACGAATCCTTGTTTCTCGTTCAACCGTTGTTTCTTTCTTTTGTTCTTTCTGCATATTAGCTCCTCCTATACAAGCAAATTTGTATAAAAGGCATACAAAAAACCCCGTCCCAAGGAAAAGGGACGGGGTTAACCGCGAATACCACCCTAATTCTATTGACACGATGGCCAATAGCACTCAGCAACGTACAATCATACGTGTTCTTTTTAACGGTAGACACCCGGATTAGCTTACTCGATTCAGCTAATCTTCTCAGAGAGGATTTTCATGTAACACCTGCACACCGACTTCCACCAAATGTCGGCTCTCTGTAGAACAAAATGAAACACTACTCTTTCTCATCAACGAATTTGTATGCTTTTATTGTCCTTCATCTTAGCAAATTACCAATTGTCTGTCAACAGTGGACAATCTTAAAAATTTTCGTTGAGACAAGTGGCTATATTTTGATGGAGAACAGCATACCGTGGCTGATGAATGGTTTGAATCAAAAAGCTCTTTAGCAAAGTTTTACTATTGAATAGTACTATTCTGTATTGTTCTTCACTCAGCTGTTCCTTTAACGAGGCTATAGTTAATGGCATTTGCTGCACTAGTTGGATGACTTCATTTTGATTCAGTCCCTGCTCCAGCATCGCGAATATTGGCACTAATAGCCTTTCATCTTCATTATGGATAAAGACGTAATCTGGTTGTAAATAGATGGACCATAATGCATGTAGCAAATCGACACAGGCTGTTTTTAGTGATTTAGGATTTTTCACGAGTTCATCGATAGCATCTGAAACATGTGCCACACTATGCGCCCATCCCTTGCCAGGCACATAGCCTCTTACATCCTTTTCAGAGGTTACATAGGTCAGTAACTTCGTTTGACAGTCCTCTATATTAGCCTTGGATAAAAAATTATCTTGTAGATCCCTTGCTAAAATAAGCGCTACTAATAATGATGTAAAGGAGCGAGTAAAGACCCAATCCGATTCCTTTTCTCCAATTCCCTTAACTAATAAATGGTTTAAGCTGTAATCCCACAGCTCCGTTAAGCAACGATGATCCAGCAAGTTTTTTTCTAAAATCCATTCATAAAAGCTGCTATAAATATAGGTATCCCGTAGCTCACTATCAATAGAACCGATGTGTGCTAGCATGGAATGCACAAGCTGCTCTTGATTCTCTAGCTCCATTGTTGTTTGTCCCTTTTTCAATGCTATTAATCGATCCTTTAATTCTTCTTCCTTCAGTACATCTTGTATCAACTGTTTGACTCCCCTTTGCTTATTTATTTTGATACTCACTTTTTCGGTATATCCCATCTAGCTTCCATCCCTCATTAAAACGGACATATGTAAATTCCTTTTGCCAATTATCTTGGTGTACAATCACCTTACTACGCCAAGGAAAGGTTGCCGCGTATACCTGACCACTGCGAACTTCAGCTATGTCATCAGCAACATCTAGAAGTGTCGAAGGAGCAATCGTATTGTGTATCAAATAAAGCTGTCGATCTGAACTGTCCTCAAGCTCTAGCATTACCTGCTGATGAAACGCAATCACTTGCTGATTTGCCTGATAAAGTGAATAAACGAGTGAGCTCCCAAATAACACCATCAATGTTGCCACAATCACAACATGCTTTTTCTTTAAGCCTATATAACATGCCCACTTCTTTTCCTTGTTGTATAAATGGATATAGATTGCTAGACTAATTGGCCATAAAAATAGTAACTGCCAAAAGAGGACAACCCAAAAAAGCGCACCATCTGATACAAAATAACGAATACCAAAGTAATTCAACAACCATAAAGGCATTGACCAACGCCAAGAGGACTCTTCCTGCGACATACTTTTTAAATAAATCAGTAGAAGAGGTAAGCTTAGGAAAAAAGCTGTCGCATTATCTAATATAGCAAATAACAATTCAACACCTCTATTTTAGAAAAATATTACAACTATTGTATATGAATCCAACTTTAAAGAAAAGGCTAGACATTCTATAATCATTGAATGTCTAGCTTCATGTTGTTGAAAAAAGATGATGTCAACGGCAGAAAAAGCAACTTTGCAAGGTGAGGGGTTGATTTCCGTTCCGCCAGCGTCCTTTCCAGGGGGCGTCCGATGAGCCGCTTCACTCACTTCCGTTCGCTCCAGGGTCTCCTCTGTGACGCTCATGATCTGACCCCAAAAATATAAACTTTTTTACGAAGCTTTTCGATACTCAACGGGACTTTTTCCGTTGAGTTTTCTTTTAATCCGCTCATGATTGTAATAGTAAATATACTCTGCTAATGCTTTTGTAAATTCTACATAGTTTTTAAACGTAGTTGTGTACAGAAATTCTGATTTCAGAATACCAAAAAAGCTTTCTATCACGGCATTATCTAAACAATTTCCTTTCCGTGACATACTTTGCTTGATTTCATGTGTTGCCAATAACGCTTTAAAACGTGGTATTTGATATAACCATCCTTGATCAGAATGAATGATTAAGCCACTCTTTTTCGATAACTTTGTATACATAAACGCCTTTTTAAAAGACTGTTGAACTAACTCAAAATTAGGTGATTTTGATACCTCATATCCAACGATCTCTCGATTGAATAAATCTAATACAGCCGATACGTAGATTTTTTGACCGTTTATTTTAAACTCTGTGACATCGGTTACCCATTTCTGATTGGGTGCAGAGGCTTCAAAATCACGTTGGAAGACATTCTCTGCGACATAGCCGACTGTTCCTTTATACGAACGATATTTTTTAGGGCGTACTGTCCCTTTTAAGCCCAATTCTTTCATCAATCGTTGGACCGTTTTATGGTTGATGAAAATCCCTTCATTTCGGAGGGCAAGACAAATACGACGATAGCCATAACGCCCCTTATGGTGATGAAAAAGTATCTGGATTCGTTCTTTAATCGCCTGATATTTATCTGGTTTTACCCATTTTTGAAGATGATAATAATACGTACTTTTCTTAAGTTTCGCGACTTTTAATAGAGCTTGAAGTGGAAATTCCAGCCTTAGCTCATACACAGCTCTCACTTTTTCTTTGGTTTGAAGGCTTCCTTTTCTTGAACTAAGGCTTTCAACTTTTTTAAATAGGCATTTTCCATCCGTAAATACTCAATTTCCGCTTTTAACTCTTCCGTTGTTTTTTCATTTAAATCGGACGAAGGTGGTTGTTTTTTTGGCATTGATCGGTGCTCCTTTTCTATTTGATAGAGCACCTCTCCAGCCTTAGACATCCATTGTTTTTTCCATCTCCGAATGGTTTCACGAGAAGGAATATTAAACTTCGCAGCAGTCTGAAGGAGCGAATCGCCCGTCTCTATCAGGTGTTGAATTACTTTTATTTTAAAAGAATCTTCGTAATTCGTGAACCCTTGAGGACGAATAATTCCTTCAATGCCATGATAGCGATATAATTCAATCCATAATCGAATGTACTGTCGATCCCTCTTTAATCGATTGGCAATCTGATACGTACTTTCCTTTTCTTCAATGTAAGCTAGAACTGCGGCTAACTTTTGTTCATCAGAAATCACTAACTGCACCCCCTATAGTAGATTTTTCAAGTCCAATATTTTGGGTGCAGTTCACTCAATCCCCTAGGAGTGACGCTGGCTCCACTCCAATCAACCATTCTGCAAAGTGTCTTTACTTTTTTCATAGTAGCATAGCGATTAAATCGTCCATTATTTGTATTCTTAGAGGGGATAAACTCTTATTTTCAATGTGGAGAAGTAATGCGTGACAACATCTCTTCATAAAGAGTAGTGAACACCTTCACTTTATCTGAAAACCTTTGCTAAAAAGTCAGTGGGTTGAGTGGAAGGCTACTTGACTCTCGTGGGATAGCGAGACAGGCGAAGCCCTGCACGGAGCGGTAGCGGAGGAAGCGATTCGGCGCTCGCCCACAGGAAAGCAAGTAGCCTGCAACGGAAATCCATTTCTACCTTTCAATTGACTGTTTGTTTTTCAACACTAAAAGGCTAGACATTCTATAATCATTGAATGTCTAGCTTCTTTTTATTGATATTCCTTTACTATTTTCATCTCGACGATATCTTTATAATCAACGAACGGCTGAGTGTCATCGTTCCCAATCGCCTGTCTATACTGTACTTCTACTCGATCGCCAACTGATAGTGTTTTCGGGACATCCACTAGAGGGAACCATGTACCATTGCTATGTTTTTGCACTAATTCATCGACAGATTTTTGACCAATCTCGCTTTCCAGGACACCTGAGACAACTAAAAACTCATGTTCCTTAATTGCTAAGACCGTTCCACTTCTGATGAGCTTCATTTGGCTGTCCTTTTCTGGAATTTTATATTTTTCTTGTAAGGATGCAATGTCTTTATGATAGTGTTGCTCTAAATAATTCATGGCTTCTCGCTCGACAAGCCATGTACGAATTGGATAACTTACATCCTTATAATCGGCTTTGCTTGCCTCCCATAATAAGTTAACTGTGGCCATTTTATAAGCGATTGGCATTGCATATTTAGCAGAAAACTCTTCTTTTGTGATTTGCAGCATTTGTAGTCGTTCATCCATTGTTGGCTGAGTTTCATTGCTAAATCCCTCCATAATCAGCTCTAGCTCTTTATCTACTTGCTCCTGTGAGGGGATTAACTTCCTTGATTGCGCATAAGCAAAAGTCGATTCAAGATATAAAAAACTATCAAAACTTGCCTTATAGAGACGATATTTTCCATTCATATAAGCATCCTTTTGTAAATATAGCTCTAAAATCCGCTCATCTAATACTTGGGGAATCTTAGATGCTTGCTGTTGTTGTTCATTATATTGATGATATATAAACAGCCCTATGCAGATACTTAAAATCATAGCCAAAACGCCATATGGCCAACGTTTAGCAGATTTTTTTTCATGGCGTTGTTGTAAATGCTGGACCACATTTGTCATCACACGCTTTTTGCTTTCTGATAAATCCCTTACTACGCGAACATCCACTTTACTCATGCAGAAGCACCTCCCATTCAACATGCTGTAACTGTAGCTTTAATAACTCTCGCCCACGACGTAGCCTTGTTTTGACGGTGCTTTCAGGAATAGTTAACAGCTCTGCAATGTCCACAACAGGCATTTCTTCAAAATAAAAATGTATAATGACCTCACGCTGCTTGAATGGGAGAGCTAGAATCGCATTTTCAATCAAAGTACGTTCATCTTGCTGTACAAGCATATCTCTTCTCGTGACGGTTTGCTTCGGAAAAATCTTCTGTTGAACTTGAATTTTCCGATAGGTCCAGCTGCGTAAATAATCTTTACTTCGATTACTAACTAATTTCGATAAATAAGCCTTTAGCTCACCACGTTCCTCATAGTTTTGCTGATTATCATAGAATTTAATAAAGACATCTTGTACGATATCTTCAGCGCTTTGTAAATCTCTAACATAATAAAAGGCAAGACGAATAAGCCTCTCTGTATGTTGTTCCATTATTCTTTCCAGTTTATGAATTAGCAACATTCTTCCTCCTCTCTACCCTATTAACGGTGCTCACGGCTTCGAGGTTTGCTTTTTTTTGTCATTTACCCCAAATCATTGTCAGCAAATGGTGTAATCACCTGTTTTTCCGTTGAAGATAGCACGATATTAGTTGAAGGCGTGCCATAAGGCATAGCCGCATCAATAAATTGTTCTAATGTTTCTACTGAATAGGTCGCTAGTTGAACAATATAACTAATTTCCCCTGCCACCCGATAGCATGCCAAAACATCAGGATGGGCATTACAAAAGGAAGAAAGACTTTTACAATCAATGGATTTAAATAAAATAATGGCTTCAATCGTACGTTCCATCTTTTTCAAATTTACCTTTGCATGATAGCCTTCAATCACACCTTGCTCCTCCAGCTTTTTGACTCTTTCAATAACGGCAGGAGAGGATAAATGAACGGTAGTGGCTAATTCCTTCATCGAGATTTTGGCATTTTGCTGTAACTGCTGTAAAATTTGTGTATCAATATGATCCATGGTCCATCACCTTTCAAAATCAATCATTTAGGACATAATACCTTTTCAAATAAAGTTTTTTACCTAAAATCCATTATACAACCTATGTAATCTTTTATCCCTTTTGTTTACAATAAAAGCAATAAAGGAGGCAAAACAAACATGAAAAAAATATTATTACTATTAGCAAATGGCTTTGAAGCAGTGGAAGCAAGCGTCTTTACTGATGTGCTAGGCTGGAATAAATGGGAAGGTGATGGGACAACAGAGGTGGTTACAGTCGGCTTGCATGAACAGCTACAATGCACATGGAATTTTAAAGTCACTCCTGAGAAATTGCTCCATGAAATTAATTTAGAGGAATTTGATGCCTTAGCGATTCCAGGTGGCTTTGAGGAAGCGGGATTTTATGAGGATGCCTTTAGCGAGGAATTTCAGGCAGTCGTTCGCCACTTTGATGAGCACAAAAAACCGATTGCAACAATCTGTGTAGCTTCCCTTATTTTAGGACATAGTGGGATTCTTCAGCAACGTCAAGCAACTACCTATAATCATCCAACAAGTAAACGTTTAGCACAGCTAAAAGGCTATGGCGCAACTATTGTCAACGAGCGCATTGTGCAAACAGATCATATTATCACCTCCTCCAATCCAGGAACAGCTTTTGATGTTGCCTTTCGTTTACTAGAAACACTGACATCTGCTACAAACACAGCGAAAGTAAAAGATTTAATGGGTTTCCACTAAAGCATAAAAAAGTAGGTTTACGCCAATATACTTGGCATAAACCTACTTTTTGTATTATTTGCTTACTGGTGCTGTTTCTGATGCGCTAAAATCCATTTCCTTTGCGTTGTCTAGCACATCTTTTGGAATCGTAATCGTTGTTACCGCATTGAAATCATGATATTTGATCGTTGTTTGCTGTCTTGTTTTGATCGAATTGCCTTCTACTTGCATCTTTAATGTCATATCCATAGCAATTTCTTCTACATCGAATGTTTCTTTATTAATCAATAATTTATATGTGAGACCATCAAAGGAAATATTGCCCAATTGCGCCTCTAAATCAGCATCCATTCCTAAGTCCATTGCGCCAAGCTGCTGCTTCACTAGTTCTGTGAATTTATCGCCAGCGCCCTTTAGAGTTAATTCATAACGGTTTGCTGTTTCAACTAATGTGAAATCTTCAGCAAATGCTTGTAGCATCTCCAATTGTTCTGTTGCATCTGGCTGCATCCCTGTTTGGCTCAGTACATCCTCAAAGAATTGTTTCGGGAACTTCACCCAAGCCTGTTGTTCTGCCTCATACATATACATACCATCTTTAGCCGTCATATACATTTTAATCGGCAAATTGATCGCTTCACCACTTGTTGGATCTGTTAATGACATTGTACCATCCGCAAAGAATTGCATCGGCTCTGTCACAATTTCCATCTTCATGTTGCCTTTAGAATCCATTTTCATGGTTTCCTTACCATCGTTTGCCTCCACTGACTGAGAGATCGTCATGGTAGCCTTCATGCTTTTTAGCTCTTTTTGCTTAGCTAATGTTTTCGTAAACACTTCCTCTAACAAAGCACTATCCTTTGTTGTCGTAGGTTGTTCTTCCGTTACCTGCTCCTCTGTAGGTTTTTCCTCTTTTTCTTCCGTTGTAGGCTTTGTAACCTCAGCTAAGCCTAATGCGTTTACAATAAATGTCGCTAACTGACCACGTGTAACATTTTTATCTACACCAAATTCTGTGGCAGAAACACCCTTCGCAATACCTGCCTCATACAGGGCTGTTACTGCATCTGCGAATGGACTATTTTGTTGTACATCTGAAAATGGACTTTTGCCTTCTGCTGTTAAACCTGCAGCCTCTGCTACCATTATCGCCATTTGACCACGAGTAATCGTGTCATCTGGACGGAATGTATCATCCTCATAGCCTTGTACAACCCCAAGATTAACTAATGTAACGATCGCTTTATAGAATGGGCTAGATGAATCGACATCCTTGAAATTTGGATTCTCTACAGTCATATCCGTTGTTGTTAGTTGGAAAGCACTTGCTATCATCTTCGCCGCCTGTCCACGTGTTACGTCCTGTGAAGGCTTAAATGTACCATCTGGAAAACCATTAATAATATCTTTTGCATGTAATGTGGAAATACTGTTAAAATGCGCATAATCTTCGCTCACATCTGAAAATGGACTTGCAGCCGAAACAGGTACTACCGCAACAGCTGTAATCGCCATTGCCGCTGTTGCCGCTGTATAAAGCTTATGTTTTTTCTTTGTCATAATTAATCGTCCCCCGTTTATGTAAATTTTAATGCTTACCTATTAATTTTATCGAATGGAAGGGGAAAATGCTAGGTTAGTTGGAAATTAAATTATAATTATCCATTATATCCGTCATTTGGTTCGATTTATCCATATTTTGGCCACTTCTATCCATCACTTTCTCAAGAAATAAAAAAACCGACCTCCTAAGAGATCGGTTTTTATGGTGATGATTACTCAGCAGCTTTTGCGCGTAGAACCATTTGTAGGATACCACCGTGACGGTAGTAGTCTACTTCTACTTCTGAGTCGAAACGAGCTAAAGCTTGGAAAGTTTTAACTGTGCCGTCTTCAGATTTAGCAGTTACTGTTAAGATTTCACGTGGTTTCACGTTGTCAGTAATGTTTACAGAGATTTCTTCTTTACCAGTTAAGCCTAATGTATCAGCAGATTCACCTGGCATGAATTGAAGTGGAAGAACACCCATCATTACTAGGTTAGAACGGTGGATACGCTCGTAAGATTGTGCGATTACAGTTTTCACGCCAAGTAGGAATGTACCTTTCGCAGCCCAGTCACGAGAAGAACCCATACCGTAGTCGTTACCAGCAAGTACGACTAAGCCAGTACCTTGCTCTTGGTATTTCATACATGCGTCATAGATGTACTCTACTTCGCCTGTTGGCCAGTAAGTAGTGAATCCACCCTCTGTACCAGGAGCCACTTGGTTACGGATACGGATGTTTGCAAATGTACCACGCATCATTACTTCGTGGTTACCACGACGAGAACCGTAAGAGTTGAAGTCACGGATTGCAACACCGTTTTCAATTAAATATTTACCTGCAGGTGTATCTTTACCGATTGCACCAGCTGGAGAAATATGGTCAGTTGTGATTGAGTCACCAAACTTCGCCATAATGCGTAAGCCGTCTAAGCCTTTAATAGCTTCTGGCTCTTTTGCAAGACCTTGGAAGAATGGTGGGTTTTGGATGTAAGTTGATTTGTCATCAAATGTGTAAAGAGACTCAGTTGATGTTTCAATTGCATTCCATTTTTCGTTCGCTGTGAATACAGTTTCGTATTCTTTTTGGAATAACTCACGGTTAACAACAGTACCTAATACTGCGTTAACTTCTTCAGTTGAAGGCCAGATATCAGCGAAGAATACTTCGTTACCATCTTTGTCTTTACCGAATGAATCTTTTTGTAGATCGATATCCACTGTACCAGCAAGTGCATAAGCAACAACAAGTGGTGGAGAAGCTAAGTAGTTAGCTTTTACAAGTGGGTGTACACGACCTTCAAAGTTACGGTTACCAGAAAGAACTGAAGTTACGAATAAGTCATTTTCTTTAATTGCATCTTCGATTTCAGGTAATAATGGACCTGAGTTACCGATACATGTTGTACAACCGTAACCTACAGTGTTGAAACCGATTTGGTCAAGGTACGTTTGTAAACCTGAATCTTCAAGGTAACCAGTTACAACTTTAGAACCTGGTGCTAAAGAAGTTTTTACCCATTTCGGCACTGTAAGACCTTTTTCTACAGCTTTTTTCGCCACTAAGCCCGCAGCAATCAATACGTATGGGTTAGATGTGTTTGTACAAGAAGTGATGGCAGCAATTGCAACAGCACCTGTTGGAATTTCTACATCGCCTTCAGCGAATTTCGCTACAGAAGTTTTTGCGAATTCATCTTCTGTTAAACCGAAACCTTGTGTACCTTGTGGTGCCACTACTGCTTCTTTGTAACGAGAACGCATTTGAGATAGTGGAATTAAGTCTTGTGGACGTTTTGGACCAGAAAGGTTTGGTTCGATTTCAGCTAAGTTTACTTCTAAAACATCAGTGTAAACTGGCTCTAATGTTGGATTGAAGAACATATGGTTCGCTTTTAAGTAAGCTTCTACAACCGCGATGTGCTCTTCGTCACGACCAGTTAAACGCATGTAGTTTAATGATTCTTCGTCAATTGCGAAGTAACCACATGTAGCACCATATTCAGGAGCCATGTTAGAAATTGTCGCACGGTCAGCTAGTGGTAATTTAGATACGCCAGGTCCGAAGAACTCAACGAATTTACCAACTACGCCACGTTGACGTAATACTTGTGTTACTTTTAATGCTAAGTCAGTAGCAGTTGTTCCGTTTGGAAGATCGCCAACTAATTTAACACCGATAACTTCTGGAATTGGGAAGTATGAAGGCTGACCAAGCATACCTGCTTCAGCTTCGATACCACCTACGCCCCATCCAAGAACGCCGATACCGTTGATCATTGTTGTATGAGAGTCAGTACCTACTACTGAATCTGGGAATGTTTCGAATGTGCCATCAGCATTTTCGTTTACGTGTACAACTGGAGCTAAGTACTCTAAGTTTACTTGGTGAACGATACCTGTTGCTGGTGGTACAGCACGGAAGTTATTGTAAGCAGTTTGAGCCCATTTTAAGAAGTTATAACGCTCAGCGTTACGTTCGAATTCTAGGTCCATGTTTGCTTGTAATGCAGATGCATTACCGTATTTGTCAACTTGTACTGAGTGGTCAATTACAAGGTCAACTGGAATAGCAGGGTTGATTTTGCTTGGGTCGCCGCCCATTTCCTTCATTGCAGAACGAAGAGATGCAAGGTCAACAACTACTGGTACACCAGTAAAGTCTTGTAATACAACACGAGAAGGTTTGAATGGTACTTCTGCTTCTGGGTCAGCACCGTTACCCCATTTTGCTAATTCGTTTACGTGTTCTTCTTTAATTACATACGCATCATATTGACGTAAAACAGATTCTAATAATACTTTAATTGAATAAGGAAGGTTTGAAACTTTTGCAACGCCAGCTTTTTCAATCGCAGCTAAATCATAGTAATTGTAAGTTTTACCATTCACTTCGAATGATGCACGGCTGTTGTGTAAATTACCTTGTGCCATTTGCGGATCCCCCTAATATATATCTTTTTGAAAAGGCTTTAAAAATGTGTAGCATCTTTTCTCCAATACCCATGATAGCGCATTTATATTCATAAGTAAATTACATTAATATTATCTTTTTTGATAAGCATAACTTATGACCTTGGTTTCTATCCTGATATTTTTAATTTTTTGATGTGCATAATATCAAGGTTTTGTATTAATGAGGGTTTCTATACCTGTCTAACGAAGCATATCTAAGTGTATTTAACTGGGGTACTTTTTGGGGCACTCGCTGGGGCACCTGTAACTTTTTTTAAAATGGTGCCCCAGTTCGTAAAATGTAGATAAAGAAGGTTTGGACAGGTACTATTTTATAAGGAAAGAACGATATAAATTCCCTTAAAGTTAATATTATTTCTTTGCCACAGTTTGCGGCATTTTTATTTTGATTTTTTACTATACAAACAATTTTCTACTATATTAAAATATTTTTATAATGGTACCTTCTAGTGGTTCATCTTGTTTGAAAATGCTAAAGATTTTTGTTTGCTTTCTCTCATTGCTTCAGTAATGATTTTGAAATTTCTTCTAAATCAAATTCATCACGTTCCATGTGTTTGGGCTCTTTTTTCTTTATTGGTATTTTTATTATAGGCTATCATATTTGACAGCTTTAAAATCTTTCTTTGAAATTAATACTTATAATATTTTCATCTCTTTGGATCATTCTGATTACGTTGTAACCCTGTGCTCTTAAAAGGTTTAGAGCAACATCATCTGTTAGTGCTTCATGTTCACCGTGTGATAAATGTAAGCTTGATAAACCTATAATTGGTACATTATCGGGCTCACGTTTGAATAAAAAGCGTACTGGTACTATTACTTCATAGCTCATAATCTCCACCTCTTTTCACAAATATTTCTACATATAAGTTTAAAGACCCTTCCATTAAATCGAATATCAACTTTATTTCTATGTACAAAACATCCTGATTTTCCTAAAATGGTAAATAGTAGATAGGTATATTGAGGTGAATACAAATGAATAATTGTCCTAATTGTTTAGCTAGTAGTCCTTTTAAGAAAGTATATAGAGATGGTTTAGTATTTGTGAAATGTGAATATTGTAATACAATTTTTGAAGATACTTCAACGAGAAAAATGAGAGACGCGTCAGAGCGAGTACGAAAGGAAGTCCAAAACAAAGTCACAAACGAAGAAAACATTCGCGCAGCTGAAAAATTCGTTTGGGGTATAGTAGTTCTAATCATTATTTGAGTTATTATTGACGCAATGTTATGGAATAATTAATCACTACAATGCCCAGGCTCAAAATAATTTGAGTTTAGTGCTAAGATGGTAGACATAATATACCAAATACGGTACAGTAATTTTAGGTAAATTAATTTAATTTTACTTTGACACAGGAAGCACCTGGGGATAAGTCATCTTTATGATGGCTTTATCCTCAGGTGCTTTTTCATTTGAAAGGAGGTGAAAAATATGCTAGGATTTCTTAAATTATCAGTCTTAGCTTCAATCTTTATATTGGTATCTGCATTAGGGTTAATTTTCCTATGTAACAATTTCATTAGATTTAGAAAGAACAGATACTATGACTTACGATTAAAGTTATACTGGGCTGGAGCTATTGTAATTACTATTGGATTAACATTTCTTTTTACCCATTAAAAAACATTGCCCGATAAGACAATACTATCGGGCATGATTTTCTTTCCTATTGTTAAAAAATCTATACCATATTATCGTTGAGAAATAATAATTTTCAAACCTTCAAAATCGCCACTTGTCATCGTACCTTGGTCGAATTTATCAAGCCATGACTTATCGATTTTCTTTTTATCAACTGCTTGTTTAATGTAGTCACGTACAGCAGCTTTAGTTGTATCGTTTGTGAATTTCATTGTGTCATCATCCTCCTTAACTATATGTTGTGGTTTGTCCAAGCCATTCAGAATATCCAACTTGAATTGTTTCTCTGTAATCCCCATGCTTGCTAAATAATCATAAGGATCTATATGCGTTGTTCCTTTAAGATTTTCTGTAATCCATCGATGTGACTTGATACCATTACCACTGCCATCAAGTACAACAGGTATTCCAGCCTCTATAGCTAGTTCACGTAACAGCCAAATATAAGCAGCATAATCCTTTTTAAATTGTTCTTTATCATCGGTACGAGCCAACTCAACTTGTGCATAGCTGAGTGGATTCCCCTTAGGACCACAACCGTATTGCACACGATTAACTGGCGCAATTTGCACGATTCGTCCACCACCGCCTACCCAGTGAGACGTAAATGCATTAGCTTTATTTCGGATCATATACGCAATTTCATTTTCTAATGCATCAGGACCGCAATTTTTTGGATTTCCTGACTCATGAGCAATTACATACTTAACAGCTTCTAATCGTGTGTTTGGTAATCCAGACATTAAGCGTTTTTCAATTTGATAAGTCATTTTGCACCACCCGTTGGCTTGTCATATTTTAAAGCTCTTTCACTATCGTTTATACCTGGTGTTGTTGGATCGTGTACGATTCCGATTAACGCGAGAATAGTCAGTACTGTCTCGACTACGTTCGTTACCTGCGCACTAACAAGTGTAATGTCTGCGCCTCATATTGAAGCAATTTGTTGTGCTAGGACGATAATAAGCGCCCATAGAGATAATAAAAACGTTTTATTTTTAAAGCGTACTTTCCAGTTAATTTTCATGTGTAATTCCTCCATTTATAGTTTCATGAAATTTAGTACAAGTGCAATGACTGCCACTGCCCAGCCACCCCAGTTCTGAATGGCTTCAAGTACCTTGTTTTTACCTATGGATACAGCTTCAATTTGCACCATCAATTCTTTCACTTGATCAACCTCAAGTTTTAATCCTTGGTACTCTTCACGCAATCCATTGTACTGTTTAATCAAATTACGAGTTTCTTGCATTTCTCCGCGTAATGCATTTATTTGTTCGAACAATTCTTTATTCGAATACCATTCTTCGCCCATCTTGGCCACCTGCCTCACAAATAAAAATAGCACTGCTCGGTACAGTGCATCACTTAGATCTTGTTGTATATAAACAACCCTCCACTAATGATTGTGGAAAGGCTTCATGAAAAAACCCCGCCTAAAGGCGAGGTTCTAATAAAACTAATTAAGAGTAATTTTATTTAAACTCCACGTTTCTGAAACAGCGTTATAAATTGCTTTATACACACTTTCTTCATCATTACTCTTTCTAGTACCAAAAGTGATATTGACTACTTCCAAACCCGGTTGGATTTCTAATGCTGCAAAATTAAAGCTATTGTAAATTAGAGTTGGATCTGGGCGGCTTTCATTAGGTATGAGTACTCCTTGCCAACCTAACACTTGAGCTTTAACAGGTTCTGAAAACACTACAGAAAAACCATTTGCATCATTAGTTTCGCCTATCACCACTAATGATTCTTGTTCGCTATTCTCGCCTTATACACATCAGTGTTTTATAACGAGCCTTCACCGTACAGGCGACTTTCATCGCATACGGCGATCCGTCAGCAAGAGATCTTCAAAACTTATTTCCCCTATCGTCATCATAATTACAAATATAAAGTTAATCAATAGAATCACGACAAGGTAAAGAAATCTTAACGTACCCTCTCATTATTCACTTCACCACCGATTGACTTTGTTAATAGTACTTCTTTCATTTTACTATCACCTATCCTTCGCCAATTTTTGTGTAAATAAAAAGCCATAAGGCGAATAGAAATTCAGTAATATGTTTCGTTGCCCATCTCGATTGCTCTCATAGCAAAAAAATACATAAAAAATAACACTGCTCACCACGAAAGTGAAAAGCAAAAAGAAACCTCACCAAAAGGTGAGGCCTTAAAATTACTCATTAATAAATACTCGGTTATTACGTGTAGTATCTACATTTAAGTTGATATAATATTTTTCGTTTGGATTTGAAAAACTTTGAACTACAACAACGAAATTATCCTGTGCAAAAATTGATAAATCGCTGTCAACATTCACATCAAATGTAAGTGTATGTTCATTCTTAACTGTTACAGTAACACCCTCATTAGGTCCTGTAAAATTGAGTACTCCATCAAAACCTGTTTCAGCTCCATTAAACTCTACATAGACAATATAATCTGCCCCACCAATAGGAGTTTCTTTAAAAACCTCTGTTGACATAAATCGAGTTGCTGTATTTCCATAAGTTCTATATATTGCTTGATTAGGTCCTATTGCCTCTGTGAGTGTTTTTTTGTTTCCTATAACAGTGAAGTTCACTTCGTTTGATGTCCAATCAACTTTATTTACAAATACCGGTCCGCTATTCTCGTCTTATACCTATTGGTTTTATAACGAGCCTTCACCGTACAGGCGACTTTCATCGCATACGGCGATCCGTCAGCAGTAGATCTTCAAAACTTATTTCCCCTATCGTCATCATAATTACAAATATAAAGTTAATCAATAGAATCACGACAAGGTAAAGAAATCTTAACGTACCCATTCATTTAGACAATAAAAATAACGCTAAGCTATACTTGCGTTTCTCCTTCGTCTAGCTTCTTATAAACAACATCACGTAAATTAGATAAATTAGGTACTTGCTCACGCTTGTCAGGATTCGCTTTTACAAAATTGCACCAAATTCCGACTAAGCCGCTGTTTTCATTAAACATTACTGTCACCTCCTGGTAGTGACATAGCAATCAATGTGGAGAGCTCCATAATGGCATTCTCTTGTCCTTCTAGACGTTGTTCTTGCATTGCCATATAAGATGACATTTCCATCATGCTACCGAGTATCAATTTATTTTCTTGCTCTAATCGAGTAACCTTTTCCTCTGCCGTTTCCTCCACTCCGAATTTTTTCATTGCATCCATAGTTCCGTCTGGATTATGTACTTTGTGCTCAAATGGCATTTAGTCAACTGTCCCTGATATCCGTGCTTGCTTTGGGAATTTTCGTTCGGCTCTTAAAGCTTTTCGTTCAGCTACATCTGATGAATCCGCCATTTTTTGATCATACTCGGTAATCACTTCGTCTACTTTTTCTACCATCTGGGCGAGCTCTTCTACTGCTAATTCTTCTACATTTTCTCGTTCAATTTCGGGTATAATTTCTTTTTCGAGTAGCTCATTGTATAACTGGTTTGATTTTTCAATTAATCCGTTATGATATTTCTCGATGGATTTTTTCCACACGAAAGTAAATTTGTTCGCATTGGCCTCGATCTTTGTTCCATCAATAAAAATAGCTTCCTGATCAATTAATTCTTCTTGGACCAACTGGCAACGGAATTGGACGAAACATTGGCGGATCAACTCTTTCATTTCTGGTTGAACACGGAAACGGTTGATCGTGCGGTAGCTTGGTTCATACCCTTGAGCTAGCCACATCATCCGAAGGCTATCTTTTAATAGAGCTTCAATTTTACGCCCTGAAAAGACAGATTGTGTATAAGCACATAAGATAATTTTAAGCATCATGCGTGGATGGTAGGCGTGACAGCCTTCATTTCGAAGGAATGGTTCAAACGCTTCAGGCGAGATACTTTCAACTAAATGGTGGACATGGAAGGCAATATCATTTTTTTGTAATGTTACTTCTAAATCTAAAGGCAAAACTAATTGATTCATGTTATAATTTTTAAACATAAGGATCCTTCTTTCTGTATAATTTTGTTGTGGTGACTTAATTTTATCAGAAGTGATCCTTATTTTTTTATGAAAAAAGTTAAAGCCTGTGAAATTTTACTGATCGTAAAATTTCACAGGCTTTTGGATTTAGAGGTGGGTTTTGTCCCAGCCTCTTCTTACGATTAGTCAACTTTATTTAATGAATAATTTATATTTTTATGAGTGTGAAGTGGTGAGGGATATCCCTCATCACTTCACACTCATTTTTAGATACGCCAAAAAGACCTGACGATTTTTATTTTTTTCGAAAGGTCATTATGATATAGTTCTATGTAGGTGATTACGATTTCTGAGCTGGTAGTGCGGACTCATAATCGTAAAGAATGCCACGCGTCAGTAACTGAAATGTCACTTTCAGAAACTTATTGATGCAGGCGATGATCGCAACCTTATGAGGCTTCCTCTGAGGTTGCTTTTTTAATTTGTAGTAATAGTCCACAAAATGATTCGGTTTTCCTTTAGCCATAAGCATTGCGCACACCATAAAATATAAAATCTTTCGTAAATGTTTGTTTCCTCGTTTATTAATTCTGTCTCGATATTGCATATTCCCAGACTGGTACCGCATAATATCAATGCCTGCGTAAGCGTTCAGTTGTTTCGCATTTTGAAAGCGGTGGATGTCACCAATCTCTCCAATTAATCGGCACGCCGTTGAATCGCCAATTCCAGGAATCGATCGAAATACTAGATATTCTTTTCGTCCTTCCGACAATTCCACCATCTGTTTCACAAGCGTATCTTTCTTCTCTTGTAAATCCGCAATGCGAGCTGCGTAATCTCGTGCTTGATCACAACGAATATCTGTTGGTTTAATCGCGGGGTAACTATTTTCAGCTGCTTCTAATAATGTAATAGCTTTAGCCTCCGCACGCATTAGCGAGAGGTTTTTTCGCGTATTGGCCTTTAAACGATTTTTAATCATCGTTTTTGAATGGGCTTGTAAAAGTGCGGGGTGTGGATAGAGTTGTACAATATTTAAAAATAGTGCTGAACTCGGTGTAATCAGCTTTTCTAATTCTGGAAAACTCAGCTGTAAAATGGCATGCATTCTACTTTTGAGTAAAATGATTTCTTCATCAATTTCATCGTAGTAACGAGTCAGTGCACGCATCTGTTCATAATAATCGTCTTGTATGTACGTTATTTCGCGTTCCATTTTAAAATGAGTCTTCGCAAGTTCATGGGCATCACTAATATCGGTTTTATGACGACGCATCGTTGCCATCTGTAAATTCGCTTCAAGTGGATTCATGCGGCAGTATGCGTAGCCGTAATCTTTGAAAAATGCTTCGATAGGTTTTGAATAGGTACCTGTTGCTTCAAATACGATAGCTGGTGCTTGTCCATCTTGTTTTGACATCTCTACTATTCGTTCGTGTAATCGCTCAAAATCACCGCGTGTATGAAGTAGCACACCTTCGAATTCACATTGGCGGTGACCATCATAAATCGCAACAGTACTTTTTCCTTTACTGACATCTAACGCAATGACATGTTTCATCTCATTCTTCTCCTTTTGACCAATCATAGAAGCCTTCACAGTACCTTATCGATTCCACTTTCTTATACACGATCTCTTGGACCCAACATACTAAACTGATTCATATAAGGGCATGAAGTTAGCCGGTTTAATATACGGACTCACAAATGGTCCCAGAGGCTGGTCGGCTTTTCTTCACTTCTACTATAAAAAAATAGTAGCACAAACCATGGCCTTGGTTTGTACTACTAATGTTAGTATGTTTAAGGTATTTCAAGTTCTTTTGAATTTCTATCAATTAAAAATAAAGGTCCAAGTTATAGTGCCAGATGCCCCATTGCTACCAGTGTAAGTAAAAGTAATATCGACCGTTCCAGTTGATACTTTGTTCACATCCAAATACACATGTCCAGAAGGATTTGGTCCCCAAATGGATACCGTAGCAACGCCAGGGTCACTACTAACAGGATTTGAATAAGTTGCTGTTGTTCCATTAGAACCAGGTAATGCAACTGTTAAATTCACATTCGTATAGGATGCAAATGGCCCATGTACAGATTCGTCTTCGAATGGTGGTGAGATAATTACATTTGGTACGCTATTCTCGTCTTATACCTTCTCTTTATTTGGCTTTATAACGAGCCTTCACCGCACGGGCGACTTTCATCGCATACGGCGATCCGTCAGCGATAGATCTTTAAAATTTATTTCCCCAGTTCTAGTATATTCTATCAACATTAAAATTAGGTTAAAATATTTTCGACATAAAAATTAATGTAACCATGAGAAGCATCGAAATTCAGTAACACGTAACTGTTGCCCCTCTCGAGTGCTCTCATAACGTATAATAATAACCCTCCATAATCAGTATGAAAAGCAATATAAAAAACACTCTCTTGTGAAAGTGCAAAAAGAAACCATCTAATCTAAAGGTGAAGTTAAAAAAACTAAAATGGTATTACTGTAATTGTGTATTGCTTTAAATCACCGTTTTCAGCAGTAACTTCTAACACATTGTTAATAGTTAAAGTGTCTGTAGGAGATCTCGGTGTATTACTCCCAGTAGTACTTTCTCCTGCACTAAACACTTTTAATGTTTGTGCAGTGTGACCTTTTAATATGTAATCTAAAAATGCCTGAACCTGCATTGTCGTTGTAATTGCCATAACGCTACCTGAAATAGTTCCATTTATATTATCGATGTTATATGCTGGTCCCATACCAGGAAACATTACAGGTGGTGTCATTACCATATTTGAATATACAGTGACTGTGCTATCTAATGTCACGCTATTCTCGTCTTATCCTTTTCTCTATCTTAGGTTTATAACGAGCCTTAAACGTACAGGTCACTTTCATGGCATACGGCGATCCGTCAGCCATAGACTTAAATTTAATTCCCAAATGCTAGTATATTCTTTCTACGTTAAATTTAGGTTAAAAATATTTTTGACATAAAAAATAACGTAACTATGAGAGCATCTTGGTTCAGTACATTGTATTGTTGCCAATCTCGGTTGGTCTCACAGCATAAGAAAAGCACCCTTGAGTAAGAGTGCAAAAGAAACCCCATCAAAAGGTGAGGCTTTAAAATTACCCATTAATAAATATTCGGTTATTACGTGTAGTATCTACATTTAAATTGATATGATATTTTTTGTTTGGATTTGAAATACTTTGAACTACAACAGCGAAATTATCTTGTGCAAAAGTTGCAAAATTGTTGTCAACATTCACATCAAATGTAAGTGTATGTTCATTCTTAACCGTTACAGTAACACCCTCATTAGGCCCAGTGAAATAGGATGCACCATCAAATCCTGATTCAGCCCCATCAAACTCGACATAAACAATATAATCCGTTCCACCAATTGAAGTTTCTTTATAAACCTCTTCTGAGTTGAAACGTTTAATAGTATTTCCATACGTTCTATATACTGCCTGTTCAGGTGCTATTGCCTCATTAAGCGTTATTTTGTTTCCAATAACAGTGTAGAGGGCTTTCATCTTGGGAATCACAACATTATGTTGAGTTAAATAAAGGATTTACAATTTCCTTCAATTCAAATATTGATATTTCTACTATTTTGGAAATTAATATTTACATTAAAAGTGTGTATGGAGAAAGCATACCTTTAAAGTTCATCACCGATAGAGATTCAGATATGCAGACAAGCAAAGTTACAATTGCACCCGTAGGAAGTTATAGCCCAGAAAGCACTTATACGCTATATATAAAAGATATTATTTCTAAAGATGGTCAAATTTTGAATGAAAATGTAAAAATGCAGTTTACAACAAAATAAACAACAATGATATTATCCCCTTTAATTAGACAATGTTAAAAAATCTACAGTACGCTGTAGATAAACATTTTACGAAAAGGGAATTTTTCTGTGTCGAGAAAAAATAATACGTATTCAAATGAATTGAAGTTAGAGATTGTACAAGCTTATTTAACTGGCAATGAAAGTATTGCGGATCGATATGAGATTCGTAATGTGTCTCAAGTAAAAGCTTGGGTGAAGAAATATAAAGAAGTAGGATCAATCGAAGCCTTTAATCGTATCACAGCTACAGGTTCTGGCGCGAAAGGTGTGAAAAATCAATTAAAAGGAAAACGTGTCCACTTTAAAAATGGCGTAGAAGAACGTGATTACTATAAGGCACAGGTCGAATACTTAAAAAAGTAGTATCCAAATCTGTAAATGGAGGAATGCCTACTTATCCAGATCGTTATCGAATTATTGAAGAAATGAAAGATCGCTATCCCATTACGAAGCTTACTGAAATGGCAAAGTTGGAACGTTCAGGCTACTATAAGTGGCTTAAAAATGGCAAGATATCGTTACGTAAACGTGATGATATTGTTTTAATAGAATATCGACACCAGATGGCTGCATAGTTTTTTTAAGCTGTCTACTTGACAGGGGTAAGTCCAGAAGGCAATGATTAATAAAGTTTCTTTGTAAGAAAAAACCCCACCTAATTAAATGTGAGGTTTATCTTATACAGATCTAAATAAAATCTCTATGTCTTAACATGTTAATTTAAATCTTTAGGACCAGTTGATGAATTAGAGTTCATAGGAGTACCATGTACATTAAATATAGTATTTTCCCCAGCCACACTAATTATTATTTGATCATTCTCATCAGGCGTTCCTGTCAGAGTGAAGAAAACACGAACTTCTGATTCGCCACCTGTTAGTGGAGTACCTTCATTTGGCTTCTCTACATGGGTAATAGTAATTCCTGTAATACTTCCATCGCCACCATTATTATACGTAGCTACTAAATCATTACTATCTATCGGTGTAAGTCCATCACTGGCACCGTAGACTCCTTCGCTAAAGTAAAGGCGTAAATTACCAGTAGACTGTCCAGTCCCATGAAATACAATTGCAAAAGTGATTTCAACATTGCTATTCTCGTCTTATACCATAAGGCTTTATAACGAGCCTTCACCGCACGAGCGACTTTCATCGCATACGGCGATCCGTCAGCGTTAGATCTTTATACTTATTTCCCCTACCCCATCATAATTACAAATTTAAAGTTAATCAATAGAATCACGACAAGATAAAGAAATCTTAACGTACCCTTTCATTATTCACTTCACCACCGAATGACTTTGTTCCAAGTACTTCATTATTACCGCCCCCTATCCTTTGCCCTTTTTTCATGAGAAGCATTGAGAATCAGTAGCCCTTCTCCATAGCTCTCATAGTTTGATTACATTTGAAATTAATTTAAAATTTCTTTCTAAAGTATATAGGGATAACCTTCTAGAAGATGTTCAACCCAAATATTCACAAAAAGATATAATTTTTCATAAAACAAGATCAAGAAACGGACATATTGGACTTAATCCAATAACATCCAAAGTACTATAGCTTTAATGAACACCTAAAAACGCCAGTTATTCGATTAACTTGGCTTTTTAATAATCTGGCTTAGTGATTTCATTGTACTGTTGAGGTGTAATCACGCCAAACGGATTGGCCCCGTTTTAACTGCAATTCGTAGTTGTTCAGCTGTTACCCACTTAAACATGAATGCAATTTGCCGAAATTCCATTACTTCCCACCACTTTTCCATTGAAATGACATCTAATTTTAGTTGTATAAGCTGTGAGCCAAGGTTGTGGAAGGCAAAAATAAACCCCACCTAATTTAAAGGTGAGGTTTAAAAAAACTAATTTGGTATTACTGTAATTGTGTATTGCTTTAAATCACCGTTTTCAGCAGTTACTTCTAACACATCGTTAATAGTTAAAGTGGCTGTAAGAGATTTCGGTGTATTACCCCCAGCAGTACTTTCTCCTGCACTAAATACTTTTAAAGTTTGTGCAGTGTGCCCTTTTAATAGGTAACTTAAAAATGCCTGAACCTGCATTGACGTTGTAATCACCATACCGCTACCTGAAATAGTTCCATTTATATTATCGATGTTAAATGCTGGTCCCATACCAGGAAGCATTACAGGTGGTACAGGTGGTGTCATTACCATAATTGAAGATACAGTGACTGTGCTATCTAATGTCATGCTATTCTCGTCTTATTCTTTACACTAACTTAGGTTTATAACGAGCCTTCACCGTACAGGCGACTTTCATCGCATACGGCGATCCGTCAGCGTTAGATCTTAATACTTATTTCCCCTATCGTCATCATATTTCCAAATAAATAGTTAATCAATAGAATCACGACAAGGTAAAGAAATCTTAACCTTTTACAATAAAAATAGCACTATTTGATACAGTGAGTTTCTAGATCTTGAAGCATATAAACATTGCCGCACACATATCTGTGGAATGCTTTAATTTCAATATATTCACTGTAAGTATAATATCAAAGAATACCGACGCCATTTGGTTTTACTAGATATAAATAGACTTATGTTGAACTTCCAGCAGCTTCTTCAATAAATAAAGCCAATCCATAATTAGTAACTTCCGTTAAACCAGTAAATTCAATTTCACTGATTTTATCACCTATTATAGCTTTATTCCCTGAACTTAATGCAATCATTAACATTAAAATCTTTCCCTTGTTTAACTAAGTCTATATGCGGTGCTTCCATACCAGGTGGTATAAGTACATAGTAAAGTGTTACATTTTAATCTACTTTAACATTTTATTGAAACGAAAAAGGTGTAGACGGTGGTGGAATGATACCAAAGTTAGGAATATCAATTATTGGTGCAGTTACATCTACTGTTGGTTTGCTATACTCGTCTTACACACATATGTGCTTGCGGATTCGAACCTTCACAGTACAAGCGACTTTCATCGCATACGGCAACTCATCACTAAAGATTTTAAACACTTATCTCCCCAATAAAGAACACACCACAATTTTCTGTTAATTTCCCACGTCTGTTGATTAACTAGTTTTTACCATTAAAATCTAATAAAAAAGAGAGATTCCATGTAAAATGTAAGTTACCACACAAACTTTTACGAGGAGGAATCTCTCATGGCTAAGAATACCACGATTTTCACACTACTTCAAAACTTTATTTCACAAGAAGAAATCAATGGGATTCTAGCTGATCTTCAGTTTGAAGATACGGCTCGTAAATGTGATGTACCAACGCTTTTAAACTACTTGGTTGGCGCTGCTACATTTGAATGGAAAAGTTTACGCTACGCTGCGGATGTTGCACCAGTGCAAGGCTTGAAATCAGTGGATTATTCCACATTTTCAAAACGTTTAGGCGAACTAAATTATCTCATCGTCAAACGTATTTTTGAGCTGATTGTCAGCCGATTAAACTGAGCTGCGAGACGCTCACTTAAACTAAAAAAAGAGCTACTGGCGATTGATTCAACAACGATTACTGTCGGGAAAAATCGTTTACCTTGGGCGCTGTATCACGGTGAACGTTCAGGTATTAAACTACATGTCAGCTTCACCAATCAAACAGGAATGCCCCTTCAAATCGTTGAAACAACAGGCCTAAAGCACGATGGTCCTCTTGGTGTCGAGCTGGAAGATAAGCGATTTATTTTAGTAGCGGACCGTGCTTATTTTTCCATTGATAAAGTCGATCGTTATACGACAACAAAACAAGATTTCGTCATTCGTTTAAAGGATAATATTCAATTAAATCGCAAAAAATCGTTAAAAAGAGCAGCCGTTGAAGGGTCAAATATCGTTGGTGATTTCACTTGTACACTCGGTACTGCTCAAAAGCAAACAACGGAACGCCACCGTGTTGTCGAGTTCATCGATTACGAAGGTGCGATTGTACGCGTTGTCACAAATCTTCGTGATGTAACGGCCGAAGAAATCGCCGACATGTACAAGGAACGCTGGGCGATTGAGTCATTCTTTCGCTGGATTAAACAAAATTTAAATGTGCCAGTGCTATTTGGAACGACTAAAAATGCGGTATTTAGCCAACTTTTTTCAGCGTTAATTGCCTATGTGTTACTAAAATTTCTTCATACAGAAGGACACAAGAAAAACAACTGCAGACGCTTATCTTTCGCTGGTTTTACACGCCAGCTTCTTTGCGATACCCTGCCAATTGAATGGCATATCGGTATCAAAGAAATACTCGCCTTTTATTGGAGGCTGAACTAAGTAAATACTGGATGATTTTGGTTAATCAACACGTGTGTTAATTTCCATATTTATTAGACAAAAAAGGTAAATCTAAGACAGCGCATCCATTTCACGCCTAATTTTACTGATTAAGGTCGGTTTATCATTTCAAACACACCCCTCCCCCTCTATTTTTCGCATCCCGTACTCACAAATCACTTTAGCTTCCGTAATTCGTGTATCTATTGTGACACCACAACTTTTATCTCGTACCGTGACCATCTCACTCACGCTGGAGTCTTCATCAATTACTAAACGGGATGTAGTCATTATCTGTCCATCGAGATATACTTCTTGAGCATGTTCAGCAAGGTTTTTTCCCTCTCTTCTCTAAATCCGCAATAACTTTAATAGCTGGACGTGGGTTTCCGTCATCGTCATCCTCCGATATGTCCCTAGCATCAACTAACATTTCATAGAGATCAGCACCCACTGCATCACCTATAGAGATTATTCTTCTCTCTACACAACAGCGAAGTTCTTGTATTCTAGATCACTTTCAGTATATTCAAGTGATTCAATCGTTTCAAACTCTGCACTGAAGATGGCTTGTGGTAGTCCAGTCCGATTGGCTACGAAATTTCTTCCTTCTTGTCTAACGAATACGAATTGTTTATTATGCAAACTAGCTCTATATTCCACCCTAGTCCATGAAGCTCTATTCTTTGAACTTTTCATTTAAAGGACTGTAGCGTGCTTTCTTTTCGAGTGGAGTGCGTCTATTTACCCTTTGTCAGCTGCAGGTACCGATTAATTTGAAGCTCTAACTCTCCTATATCAGACCATGAGATGCTTATTTGGTCTGACGTAAAACGTTCAACTTTACCTAGTAACTTAAAATAGTTCTTAGTGGGATGTTTTGCAAGAGTTCACTTTCTCTTGCATAATAAAAAGCACCCTTATTCGAGAGTGCTCAATCGTTTTTAACTGGTTCTTTTCCAACGAACATAAATGATTTTACTGTCCATCCTGTATTAACAAAAATATCAGTTGCTACTAGCGTTGACATTTGGATGGATAAAATTCTTACTAACTTTCCAAAAAATTAAAGTTCCTGTTTTTTCTTTTTTCACATAAATGTAGCCGCATTTTAAATGGACTTTTTCATCAATCATCTACATTACTCCTTTATTTATCTTTCGACAATAGAAATGATTATCCTATCAACAATTGCAAAATAAAAGCCCTCCACTTACCCGTGGAAGGCATAATTATTTGATATTTAATTTTTAATTATTTATTGCATATTTTTTACTAATGTGCCATAAGGAACTTTACCGAAATGGTGAGGTAAAAGAAAATTAATTAGTTCCTTTTACAGTAAAATTAGTTGATACTGTATAGTGTTCGTACCCATGTTCCATCAAAAAAGTTAATGTCACAATTGTATCAACAGCCGGGCGAGTGACAATACCTGAGTCAGATATAATTCCTGGATTACTAGATGTCCAGGTGAATGTAGAACCGTTGATAGTACCCACAGATGGTAATGTGAGGTCTTGGGTAATGCTAGTTCTGCTATCACCAGGCGATAATAAAATTTTTGCGGCGTTTAAATCTTCCATTATCTCATTCCAGTCTTCAATTATCGCATCAATAATATTAGTAAATGTTGATTGAATAGCATTGTGATCTACATAACCAGCACCTTTGTTATCAATCATATATTGAGCAACAATCTCTAACTCATAATCTTCAAGATTTGAATACATAGCATGCTGCAAATTAAGAACTTGTAAATTTAGTGCATTTAACATATCGGGTATTGTTACTGCATCATTAACTTGTTGGACAGCTTCCTCTAACGTCATGCTATTCTCATCTTATCCTTTTTACTAACTTCGGTTTATAACGAGCCTTCACCGTACGAGCGACTTTCATCGCATACGGCGATCCGTCAGCGATAGATCTTTATACTTATTTCCCCTATCGTCATCATATTTCCAAATTAATAGCTAATCAATAGAATCACGACAAGGTAAAGAAATCTTAACCTTTTACAATAAAAATAGCACTGCTCGGCACAGTGCATTGCTGGAAATTGAAGTCACCCTACTAAAGGGTGAGGTTAGCAAAATTATACTAATGGAGTATGTATTAGATTAATGATATTGATTCCATTTTCTTGACTTGTTCTACTGTCATAAATGGGGATTGCCACATTACCATTACCTTTTAAAAAATTTATTAAGTCTTGAAAATCCTGATTTGAAACCTCTTAACCATTAGCTTTGTAACTAAAATGTTGACCAGTTTGTAAATAGGTAATGGTCGTATATCCCCCCTATGGCAGATGGCTGATCAGAAATATAAATGGCAGCCCATTCATGACCCACACCCCAACCTACCATATAACCTGTAGTACTTGTAACGCTATTCTCGTCTTATCCCTTTCTATCTTTCGGTTTATAACGAGCCTTCACCGTACAGGCGACTTTCATCGCATATGGTGATCCGTCAGCTTTAGATATTTATGCTTTTCTCCCCAAAAAAGAATATCAAGTGAAACTCTCAAAAAATCATAGGCATAACAAATAACGCCTAGCTATGTTATATATATAATTTTCTACATGAAAACACCCCACCTAATGGCGAAGTTTAACTAAACGAATTAATAAGTAATAATCACAATATTAGAATCACCATCTTTAATGCGACATGTTACAACTAACTTAATATGATAGGTAGTGCCAACCATCAATACGAACACCATAACTTAATTCTGTTAATATAGGGCTGATATACTTTACGTTATAATTAGGCCCATCAAATACAGCAACAAGTGTTGAAACAACCCAAGTTAATCCTCCATCGATTGATTGTTGTACCTTCATACTTGTTGAACCTATTGCAGGATTAAACTTGAAAGTTAATTCCTATGGTGATCCGTCAGCGTTAGATCTTTATATTTATTTCCCAACCGTCATCATAATTACAAATTTAAAGTTAATCAAGAGAACCACGACAGGGTAAAGAAATCTTAACGTACCCTTTCATTATTCACTTCACCACCGATTGACTTTGTTCCTAGTTATTCTTTCATTTTATCATCACCTATCCTTTGCTCATTTTTATGAAAATAAAAAGCCATGAGGCGAATCGAGAATCAGTAACTTGTACCGTTGCCCATCATAATTGCTTACATAGCATATAAAAAAGCCCTCCATGTAAGTGGAAGGCAATGTGAAAAAGATAGGTCAATATGACGTATCCTTTATAAAGACTGAATTCTACTATTTATTCAGTTTAATTTAATCCATTAATTTGAAAACAGTTACTTTCTGATAATCAATTAGTGGAACATGAACTTTATTCCTCAAAACTTTTAACATCTTTTCATTTTCCCCATCTACCACAAAGGTAAGATATTTCATTGGTGTTTGCTCTAATTGCAGTAAAATAGCGTGCCAAAACAATGACAAGCTTCTTCCCAATGATTGATATCTTTCTTTAACAAAAAGATTATCATACATTAGCAATTGATTTGTAGATGGTAACACAACACACCAGCCTACTAATTCTTTATGGTAGCGTAAAATCAAACTATTATTCGCAACTGTTTCATAACGAAGTGGATGAAATCTAGTCGGAAACCAAACATTTTCACCTTTTTCAATAAAATCAATCTCTTGTGGTGTTAACTCTTGAATCGAATGAATAGTAAATCCTTCTTTTAAATGATTTCGATTAAAGATGGGTAGTTCTTTAACTTTTAGCACATCTAGTATAAAAACATGCTGAGATATTTCCTTTTTCCATTTATCAGAAGATATATCATAGTTTTGATTAAATTCTACTTCAGATACTTGGACATAGATATCCTTATTACAAGTTCCATATTCAACTGCAAAATGAGCTAACAGTTCTTCTAGTTGCGTATGATGGAGTTTCGTAGAAACAACGATATTTAATGATTTTTCTTGTTCTTCAATTGACCATTCTTGTTCAACGCTTTGTTTATATACCATAGTATTTCACCTTATTCTACCACTGGTGTCACAGATTGTGATTCAACTTCTACTCCATTTACACCTTTTAAGGATCCCTTAGTATATGTTACGTTAGCCACAGTACTCTTTGGAGCGAATTCTACCGTAATATACTCATCATCAATTTGATTTGATGTTTGGGGTAGGTTTGGACGATAAGTATTAAACATTGAACCCATTATTGGATTATAAGAATTATTATTGTCATAAAATTTAAATTCCCCTGGCACTACAGTCGAATCTTTGATAGGGTGTGAAAATTTTATTTCTGCCTTTGTGTACTGATTGTTACTATTCTTAAAGATATTAATGCTCGAAATTTGTGGAGCTACATTGCTGTTCTCGTCTTATACCTTCTCTATCTCAGCTTTATAACGAGCCTTCACCGTACAGGCGACTTTCATCGCATACGGCGATCCGTCAGCATTAGATCTTCAAAACTTATTCCCCAGTTTAAGTATATTCTCTCAAGGTTAAATTTAGGTTAAAAAAATTGAAAAAAGTTTAACGCAAAGCCTTTACCTTATCTAATGTATTGAAGACAACTTCACGTAAATTAGATGATTAGGTACCTATTCACGCTTGTCTGGATTAACTTTTACAAGTTGCTCCAAATACCGACTACCACTGTTTTCATTAAACATCACTTTCACCTCTAGGTAACGACATTGCGATCAACGTAAAAGCTAAATAATAATGGCATTTTACTGACCTTCTAGTCGTTTTTCTTGCATTGCTATATATCATGACATTTCCATCATGTACCGAGTAACAATTTATTCTCTTGTTCTAATCGAGCAGCCTTTTCCTCTACCGTTTCTTCCACTCCGTATTTTTTATTGCACCCATAGTGCCGTATGGATTACGTACTTTGTACTCAAATGGCATTTAGTCCACCGCCCCTGAAATAAGAAGAATTTTTTGATTAAACGTTAAATCTGTACGTGATGGCGTTATTTTGAGGATGATATTTTGTTTCTCTTCAATATTGTGTGTTCGAAAGTCTGATACAGTCTTGCTATTTGTAGTAGAATCTGAGCTTTTCACTTTTTCATTCAGACCTTATGTACCTACTTTCAGAAAAATACTGTTCCAGTTCGTAATTAAAGAGGGATAATTCATTTTAAATTCCATCGCTGTATCTAGGTAAGAAGCATGTTTGCTTCATAAAGTTTAATACATCTAATTTGAATTGAACAGAATAAACTTATTTTGTTCGCTTTCTACATAGCCCCTCTTCACCTAATTCTTTATAGGCACGTATCCATTTTTTTAGTTGAGTTCAACAGGGATACCATATTTAATGGCTAATAATTAATAGCCTAAAGTACCTTCTAAATATTCTTTAACAACTATTATTTTAAATTCATTGCATCTCTATATTTTGCCATATGAAAACACCCCAAATGAACTGCTCCCCAATTGTTAGACACATCTAACAATTGGAGGAGCAGTTTTTATATGGCGAAATATACATCAGAAGAAAAATTACAAGCAGTCCTACGCTACATAGAAGGTAAAGAAAGTTCACATGAAATTGCTAGATTAATTGGAACAGATCACAAAGCGATTCTTAATTGGGTGAAACAATATGAGTATAACGGCGTAGAAGCGTTTATAAAACGATATACAAATTATTCGGCACAGTTTAAACTAGACGTACTAAACTATATGATTGAAAACGGTACGTCCTTACTTGAAACGGCAGCTATCTTTAATATAGCTACTCCTTCTACACTTCGTTTTTGGAAAAAACAATTTGAAACAAAAGGATTCGATGCCCTTCAATCAAAGAAAAATGGGCGTCCATCCATGAAAAAAGAAACAAATAAACAACCAAAACAAGCACCAGTAGAAGGCTCACCAGAAGCACTTCAAGCAGAAATCAATCGTCTACGTATGGAAAACGAGTATTTAAAAAAGTTAAACGCCTTAGTTCAAGCCAAGGAAAAATCACCAAAGAAGACAAAGTAAACGTCATCTATGAATTAAGGCATAAATACTCGGTGAAGGCGCTTGTAGCGTTCGCAGAAATTCCACGTAGCACGTACTATGATTTAGTAAAGAAGATGAATCGTCCCGATCCAGATGCCGAGTTAAAGGCCGAAATTCAAGAAATCTATAAGGAACATGAAGGCCGTTATGGCTATCGTCGCATTCGTGATGAGCTAGCGAATAGTGGGCAAAAAGTGAATCATAAGAAAGTGCAACGCCTGATGAAAGCGCTAGGCTTAAAGTGCATCGTTCGTATGAAAAAATATAAGTCATATAAAGGGACAGTTGGTAAAATTGCGCCTAACATTTTAGATCGCAATTTTACAGCAAAAGCGCCTAATGAGAAATGGGTAACAGATATTACGGAGTTTAAGTTAATTGGTGAAAAGCTTTATTTATCGCCTGTTTTAGACTTATTTAATGGCGAAATTATTACGTATACAATTGGCTCTAGACCTACATATTCGTTAGTTTCAGAGATGGTAGAAAAGGCTTTAGAGCGGTTGCCAGAAGAACACCAGCTCCTCATGCATTCCGATCAAGGCTGGCATTATCAAATGAAACAATATCGCCACGCCCTTCAATCAAGAGGGATTGTGCAAAGTATGTCGCATAAAGGCAACTGTTACGACAATTCTGTCATGGAGAATTTCTTTGGCATCATGAAGTCGGAATTTCTCTATTTAAAGGAATTTAAAAGTGTCGAGCATTTTAAAAAGGAACTGGAAAACTATATAAACTATTACAACACGAAACGTATGAAGGCAAAATTAAAAATGAGTCCAGTGCAGTACCGAACTCATTTTACCCAAGCTGTCTAAACGAAATAACCGTGTCTAACTTTTAGGGGTCACTTCATTTGGGGTTTTTTCTTGTCCATAATTGAAGACCCTTGAGAACCCCTCGCATAGTAAGGTGTTTTCAAAAGATACAAGAAAAAGGACACGTCATAAAGACATGTCCCTAAAAACTTACTTCTTTGTAATACTTAATGATGTAACTTTAGATGGGTCTCCATTTACCAATGTAACTGGACCTAAATAATTGTATACTTGCAAACTCAAAGTATCGCCTGCATTTAGATTTACTGTGACCTTTTTAGTTAAATGATCTGTACCTATTACAGGAGTAAACTCACTATCTACAAGCGGTGCACCATTACATTCCAATCTAGAATATGTCGATGTTGCTGGATTAGTAAGGTAAATATGATATTCAAGTTCATACATCCCTGATTGCTCAATTGTGAAAGTGTCATTCGCTCCATTTATAGACATATTATTTAACTGTTGATTATCCGGTAACGGGACGTTTGTTCCAAAAAATGTTACAGTAATAATAGTGCCAATTGTGTTACTTGCAGAACTCATCATGCTATTCTCGCCTTATCCTTCTTTATCTAATAGGTTTATAACGAGCCTTCACCGTGCAGGCGACTTTCATCGTACACGGCGAACCGTTAGCAGTATGTTTCCCAAAAATATTTCCTCCAAAAAATTTAACAGTTCCATAGAGGGGAAACTGTTAATCACTTTGTATGTTACCCCTTCTTGTACCCTCTTTATCTCTCAATAATATACTAAATATTACCACACAAACTACTTTCATTACATACGGCGACCTGTCTGTGCTAAAACTTAATACTTATTTTCTCGTGAACATCGTATTTTTATTTCTAAAATTAATTACTAAAGATTCACTGTTAGGCATGGTACATTGCTTAGATTTTATTGTAATAAAAAGCTCTTCAATCGAGAGAACAAAAGAAAAGAACGCCCAGATGGACGCTCTAAAAATGTTTTCTTTTACTGTACTATTACTGTCACTAAAATATCTTCGTAGCCTGTTGCTTTAATTGTCCATTCCCATGTACCGTTCATCCCATAAGCATACCCAGGATACTGAAACAACGTACCCACATCAATTTGGAATCTATTTATTATGTTTCCAATATAAGATATTGATTCAATAGTATAAGTAATACTATTGATGGCTGCTCTCCAATCAGGATCATCCGTAAAATTAAACACAACAAGACTATTCATCGGAACTGGTGAAACTGCATTTAAAACTGGCGGTGTCTTTAAAATACCGTTCTCGTCTTATACTTTATCTATCTTTCAGTTTTATAACGAGCCTTCACCGTACAGGCGACTATCATCGCATACGGCGATCCATCAGCGGTAGATATCCAAAACCTACTTTCCCCATTCTAGTATATTCTTTCAATATTAAATTTAGGTTAAAAATATTTTTGACATAAAAAATAACGCTAATCCTATGCTTGTATTTATTCTGAGGGTTCAATTTTATTAACATTTTCATCGTAATATTTTGTATAAATCATCATAATTAACATCCATTCATAGTTTCTCCTGTTACAACTAAATCTTTTGCGTTTAAACCACTGTTTCTACAACTGACTCTTCATCTTATAAGTTATAAACAACTGTATCAGCAATTAGTTTTTAGTCTTGCTGTAAAATGCTCATTTACTTCAGCTCCTTGGTTGGAATTATTATTGTCTGCTCAATAGAAACCTCCAAAATAAAATAAGATAAGATATCACGTAATGTGATCCCCATATAATATGTGTTAACTTGTCATTGACACTGCTGTATCTACTCTTGAAAGTTTCAAACGTAGTTTTTAAGTGCTACTAAATCTAACTGTTTAGTAAAATACAAAATTCTATGGCATAAATTGATAAAAACCTTCTGTAAGAGAACCCACTACCCATTGATTATTTCTCTTTGTAAGTAAAGCATCTTGTACCAACCGTCCAAACTTTCCAGGTACAGAAACCTCACGACTGATTTTCATATTCGTTTCTTTTGGATAAGAGTAAGAATAATAATTATATTCTTGGGACATATCCGTAAAGGTCAAGTTTCTCATAATAATTAAATTAATCATTTCATCTGTGAAGTATGGCTTTAAATACTGTCTTTTTTGAGCGACAGTTGAAATATTTTTTACTTTAGCAATGGCTTCATCCAGCAGCTTATAGCCATCCTCATAGTACAGTGGTTGAGCATATACAACGACACCAAACTGCTCCTCTTCAGAATATAGGCCTGCAACCCGGTTATATTGAGTCCATGTAGTTTTGTACTCTAGCGCATCGCCGATAAATCTGATTGGTAAAAAAATGCTTCCATTTTCCAAAAGTAACGATACATCCATTTGTCGTTGCTCATTATTCACTTTTAGGATCTTGGAGCCAAGTGTCATTTTGATCACTTTCTTACCTTTAATTAAAGTGGCTGTTTTCGTTGTCGCATCCCAGCTTACTTGCGCCTTTATCTTTTCACCTACAGCTCGAATAGGTACGTAAAGTCTTCCGTTTACCACTTTACCATTATAAATCTGATTATCATTTTCACTTGCATATACAGTACTATTCGCTGTACCGAAGTGGCATGTTGCAATAACTACTATTAAACAACAAACTACTAATCTTTTCATTTTACTCAAAATTCATTCAATCCAATCTTTCGTTATTATTCTATTAGGTAAGAGTTTTATTATATATATTCTATCCATTATTAACTAATGGTAAATAATTCTTATGGATAATGACACTACAAAAAAATAGGAGTCGACTTAAATTTTCTTATTCGATTTATTTGTACGACCGTGCTAAAATATATATATGAGTATAAAAAATAAAACAACTAACCAAAAAGAAATGTCATTTATTGAAAAAGCTCGTAGAACTCAAATTATAGAATGTGCCATTGAAACGATCGCTGAAGTCGGTTACGCTCAAGCTTCATTAGGTCAAATTGCAAAACGTGCACAAATCAGTAAGGGCGTTATTTCCTATCACTTTGCGAACAAGGGGGAATTATTAGAGCAAGTAATTTACGAATACTATATGGCATGTCAAGCCTATACTGCACCTCTAATAGAAAATCAACCATCTCCTATAGAAATGCTTAGCGTGTATATTGAATCAAACCTGAGATTCATAGATGAAAATAGGCAACATGTTTTCGCTGTCATTGAAATTGTTTCTAATGAAAGAACTGCTGATGGCAAACTTCGATTTGCGGCGGACCATGATGATACTATTTTTCTTCCCATTGAAAACATACTCACACTAGGAATGCACGAGGGTGTTTTCCGAGAATTCACCCAATTGTCTGCTAGAGTAATGGCGTTAACTATAAGAAATTCCATTGATGGGTTCACCATTGAATTAATGAGAAATCCTCAGCTAAATGTTCAGGAATATACAAGGGAACTGATTACAATCTTCGATAAATCAACTAAAAAATAATAAGTCACACCTGGGGAGGATAGCTATGAACTACTATGAGGTAATTTGCTCTAGTTGTAGAAATAAATTCAGAGTATATGAGGGGTCACTGAGATTCAGACAGTTAAAGGAAAGAACAGATAAGATTTTTCGTTGCGAAGAGTGTTATAGTAAAATTCGTATGGATGCCATTAAAAATTTCTTTAGATAGCTCTTTGAGGCGGCCTACCAAAAAATTGAGGATAATAAAAAGGAATTACGAGTTGAATAAGCACAAGCCCAGACTCCAAATTAATGAGTATCTGGGCTTTGTGGAATAATTTAGGTCTATCTCTACTTAACAAATATACTATCTTCAAATTATTCATTGTTAGTTTTAGGGTATATAATATTACTCCGATCAAGTGCTAAAGATAATCCATCTCCGACCTTATCGAAAACTAAATGAGCATATGAAGCATTTAGAGCTTCCGTACCACGCCAACCATACGTTTTTTCATTCGTATTTTTTGATTCAAACGTTAAACCTTTTCCTCCTAGGATCATACTAACTTGTTCATAGCTCATACCCGATTCTAACTTTTTTAAGTTCTCTACTGTTACTTGAGGGTAATTTGCACTAAACCCACCCTTAGATCTTACTGTGCCGTCATTGTTAAACCATACTGTTGTTTCTATTGAAGAAATATAATATTCACCATAGTTAGAGCCTTGACTATATCCTCCAAACATCCTAATCAAATCCTCTTTGGTTGTTTTTCCAATTTTGATTGCTTCATACTGATCCACCCGATCTAAATCCGCATCAATATAACCCCCTTCGGCCAGGTTTTGAACAACACCTGTTAATTCAGCGCGTGTGACATTGCTATTTGGTTTAAACGTCCCATCTGGATAACCACTAACAATTCCCTTTTCTTGTGCCCAAAGAATGGCATCTTCGTACCACGCACCAGCTTTGACATCCTTAAATGTTCCACTCGCAGCACCTACTGTTACTGTGGCAGCCCCTAATACCATTGCTGTTGTCAATCCTAAAAAAAAGCCTTTGATCGTGTTCTTTTGCATATTCACTTTCCTCTCTTACATACATATATTTTCCACAATTATTGATACTATCATAGATTCGAATATTAATATCTAAACAAATATTGGTAATGTTAGCTAGATAGAACTTTACCACTTCAAGCAATTTTCTAAACTAGCTTCATTATCTATGAGAGTGGAACCATGAATAAATACAAAAATACCCAAGTTCAAAATTAATGGAGCACCTATAGAATTTTGTTATTTTGTTCTCGTCTCAGATTTGCTGCTGCTACTGTGGACACTACTTCCATTCGATCGCTCTCATAGTAATTAAAAAGAACACCCAAATTAGGTGTTCTTAAAATCAACTTTTCTCGTTTAAATCATCAGGATAAATTATTGTGTTGATTACATCTCCGTTTGAGTCGTCTTTAAAAATTACTTTGACTTTATAATCTTTTTCGTCCACACCGTTAAATAATTGATAGTACATACCTGTTAAAGCTAGTCCTAATGAGGCCATTGTATCAAGACTATTTTCAAACTCTTCTTTGTTTACAGATAATGTGAATTCTGAGAAGGATTTGTTATATGTTACATCTTTTATAGATTTGAAATCTTCACTAGCTTTAATCTCATCTACACTTGCTAGAATGCCTTCTTTTAAACCTTTCATCATTTCTTTGTGTTCTGATTTAGACATTTTATAAGTTAAAGAACCATCATCATTCTTCATGACTTCCTTAATCCCACTATTTTTCGCCTTAGAAATAACCGAATCGATGTCCTGTCCTTCAAAAAATATAGCTGGAATGGTCACTTCTACATCTCCACCATTGTTGCTATCTTTTTCTTGCCCCTGACTACATCCAGCTATCAAAACACTTAATACTAACAAAAAGGGTAGTATCCATTTTCTTGCCATTAAATCTCCTCCTCATACACCAATATACAGAATATGAAGTGATTACACTATACTTTATTGACATAAAGCTACTAATTCTTAGCCGCTTCTATACCTGAGAAATCACTTTTCTTTTTTGAGAGACAAATTTTTTTCATCATCTTCTTTAATGTTCCAGTATCCTGAGCTGGTGGCGTTGGACATCTATTGAAAATACTAACATTGGCTACATTGCATAAAGGATCCAGAGCTTCTAGTAAATAAAATCTATTTTTTACTAAGTGTTCAATGCTTTATTTTATAAAATTTGACACGTACTTTGATATAATCAATCATGCCGTTGTTTTAAATTTCTTTTTTCGTTACATTTTATTCAACAAAGGTTGTGATGAATTTTTATGTTTGCAATACTTTTGGCTATAGGTATTGGAGCTATTTTTGCTGGGCAAACTGCCATTAATGCTCAATTAAGAAAGTTTGTGATTTCTCCACTTTTAGCTTCAATGATTTCATTCGCTGTTGGCGTCATCTTCTTAACGATTACATTATTAAGTAGTGGTTCATCATTGGGTATTCCAATAGATTTATTCTTGAACCAGCCTATCTATATATGGTTGGGAGGAATTGGTGGCGCTATTGCAATAACCACCAACATTCTTTTGTTTCCTAAATTGGGAAGTGTGCAGACAGCCATACTACCAATTTTGGGAATGACTCTGATGAGTATGTTAATCGATCATTATGGTTGGTTTAATTCAATACAATATTCTTTTGGATGGAATCGAATCTTTGGCCTATTACTAGTCTTACTAGGTGTCTTTTTAGCGACAGCTATACGAAGCAAGAAAAATGACCAGATTTCTCTCCTAACAAATAAGGAAAACATGTTGAAACAATGGATTTGGCGCATAGTAGGTATATTAGCAGGAATGTTACTAGCTATCCAAATTGCTATTAATGGACAATTAGGGAAAGTTCTTCACTCTGCTTCCCATGCTGCCCTTGTTTCATTCTTTGTGGGTACTATTACGTTGATTATAATTGTTGGGTTAATGGATCGCTCTTACACAAATATTAAAGAGCCTTTTAAACACTCTGCTCCTTGGTGGATATGGATTGGAGGGATCTTAGGAGGATCTTATGTACTAATCAATGTATTTCTTGTCAATCAAATTGGAAATGGACAAACTGTAGTCCTTGTTTTATTTGGTCAAATCACTGGTAGCCTGTTGGTAGAGCAATTCGGATTGTTTAACTCGATAAAAAATCGAATGGAACCATTACAAATAATTGGTTTAATGGTAATGATAGCTGGTGTATTTTTAATTAGGATATTTTAAATGCTTTTCTTTGCTAACCTCGAGCGATGAAGCTCATTTTTAAGAATGGATCCGACATTTTCCGCAAAACATAAAACCAGAGTTCATCTACAAAATGTAGCATAAACTCTGGTGACAATGCTGGTCTATTATTATTTTATTATTTGTCTCATGATAATTTCTTCACCGATACGTCCTATTAGCCTCTCATTCGTATCTTCAAACCCTACTTTTACATATAGTTTCTGCGCTGGTATATTATCTTTGTCAACAACTAAAACAATTTCATCACAGTTAGGGAATTCTGTTTTAACAAACTCTACTAGTAATGTCATGCCTTGTTTTGCGTAGCCCTTCCCTTGCTCCATATGATTAATTGATAATGCAGATAATAGCATCGCATTTATATTATTAGAGTATTTCTTAACTCGTTCATTTGAATTTAGGAGAAAGAAACCTACAGGTGTATTTTCACTTAAAATTACAATACGATGCTGTCCTTCATTAATTTCCTCAAATTTGCTTGGCAGTGCAGAAAACTGTTTTTGTTCTTCAGTAAGTACAAAAGTGTTCAATTCTTTCATATATTCACTTGAAAAATGCTTTAATTCAACCTTTTTCAGTTTTTCCATTACATAATTCTCCATTCACTTTTTCTATACTTTACCACTTTTTTAGGTTTTGGTCATTCATTTATTTGAAATTTCAAAAATATAAAATCTATATTCATCACGATAACGTTTGGGGATTGATCATCTGTTCATGTCCTAACACCCCAACTGGCTTCATGCTGTCCTTTTGTTAGTGATGTATTGCTAAATATAATTAGCCTTAATTTGATTTCGTTCACTACCACTGCCGTATTGGAGCAACAATCGCTTCAATTCCCGGGGCTTTCTTTCTCTAACTGTCACTATCCTCGTGAAAGTTCTAGACCTATGTATCATTTCTTTAGCATTAGTTACTTCATTAATCCATGAGATTCCTCCATACAACTTATTATTTAATTAACGTCCTATTCCAATTTCATTCCATGGGATACTTTACCTATCAAATCTTAACAATGGATTGCCTTGCCATATATGAAAATTCCCCCTCTTTCAACTACCCTGCTTCATTATGGAAGAATCATTTCTTTTAGACATTTGCAACTAATTGATAAAAATATCGTTATTGTAATTATTGGAGGAGACTGGAATGGTTATTAAGACATTTTTTCTTTATTTATCGTATATCGTTTATTTTGTAATAGTGCTTTTCTTAACTTATTGTTTCCAATGGGTGACGGTGCTTTTTATGGGAGGTATTCGATTTACAGCTGCAGAAAGTTATCCTGGGGATTTGAGTACTATTTCTTTAGTTGTATGGAGCTTCTTATTTTCTATCATTCATTTTATTATTATAACAATGTATTTATTTCTTCATAATTTAATGATGTTTCTGTTTAAAATTAGGTTTCAAAACAAGCTAGCGTTTTTGTTTAATTCTTTTGTGACTGTCTGTTTAGTTTTTTATTATTTAAAAGTATTTTTAGATTAAGCTATTCAAGATGGAACCCATTTCAATTTTCTCATATCGTCCTCCTTTGCTTTATCCTACACCCAATATTTACTAGTTCCATTTGAGTAAGTTACTGATAAAATGAATGAAGTTCGTTTCATCATTTGGAGGCAATATGACCGATGTAAGCACCCAACCTATAACTACCTTACTTTCCCAACTGACATATAGTCCTTTGTATATCTTGATTGTAATTCTCTCCATTGTGGTATTAACGCCCTCAAGTCTTGATCAATATTACTCTACAGTTATATATAAATGTATTGCTGTTTTCTATATCTTCATTTATCTACTAGCAGTTTATTTTTACATATCAGCGAAATAAACTGCTACTGCCTTGTTACTTGTCTTTTGTTAGGAACTATATCACAAGCGTGTCTATCTACTATACAAGCTCTAATGCAGAAGACATCAAGTATTAAAATCCCAATAAGTTCAAATTATTTTTTTTTTGATATTTTTGCAGGGAAAGAGACAACCACTACTATTAACCCTAAATAGAGAGGGTATTTTAAAAATTCATTCGTTGAATAGCCCAATAAATAAGGCATGCCTATTAATGCCATTACTATACCAATTACGAACAAACCCATTTCAATTTTTTTAATCATATATTTCTCCCAATACTTAATATTTCTAATTCATTTTGATTATCCTCTAACGCTACAACTAGAGAGGCTTTAGCTTATTCAAAAGGAGACCTCTTAAAATAAAAGACACCCCTCAGAAATAAGGAATGTCTAACTTTTTATCTGTACACATCTAACAGATTTAACAAATATCTTTCTAATTCATTAATCGCAAACAAAACTTCCTTATGAAGTCGATCTTCAACCACGCTATCATCAGTAAAGACCTCTAAGTATTTATTCACGTCTACAAAGAATTTTTCATACTCCTGTAAAAACTCATCAATTGTTTGATCACCAGGTGTTACAGATAAATAAATTGTTTTAAATAAATTAAAGTCACTATATGCATTACTTAAAAAATAAATTGCCAGTATTCTATCGCTATTCATATACAATTTTACAAAGGATAGGTTTTGTTTTATTTTTTTCAATGCATTGATAAGATTGTTCGTTTGCTTCAACATATTTGCGGTATTACTATACATCTGTTAATCACCTCCATCTTTATAATAAGCAGAAGATCAACAAATTGGAATAATTTTCAGGAAATTCCACTTTGAAAACTTCCTTTATCATACCTTAAATCGAAATATTAAATAAAAATACTAAATGTATTACAGCAAGAAATCCCATTGGATAAATAATGGCTCTTGAAAACCTATTTTTAAATTCATTTCGAGGATGTCGTTCAAAAATGAAGTGCAAGATTGCATGAATGATAAAGAATAAATCAAGAACCCAAAAAATAATGGTTTGATACTGACTGAAAAGTAAGGAAAGGATTGATACGTAAAGAAACAGGTGAATAAAAGTGAATACTTTATAAGCCTTTGAATCTTCCATATCTTTAAGTATTATAAACAATCGCCACTCAGAATGTCTTATAGCATCCATTTCGTGCAAAAGAAATAATGAAAAGTTCAATAAAAAAAGGATGAGTAATAAATCAGGCATATAAAACCTCCTACATTTTATATACCAAATTTTACTATAAAACCACTTTTGAAATACCAAATAAACCCGCCAAAATATGTCGATTTAAAGTTCGTTATCATTCTTTTCCTCAGATTAAATAATTGAGAGGAAAACATTACCTCAATGAACACAATCAAAACGCTTTTCGTTGGTAAATAATATTGGTAATCCCCCAAGAAATACTATAGATTGCCAAAATTAAAAGTGCCGCTCCTATATATAAAACCGTGACAGATGTATGATCTATAAAATCAATGATTGCTGTTAAGTGTTCATTCATATACAATGCAACAGGTCGTGAAATCCATGTTAAGAGGATAAAGCTAATCAGTATAACAGTTGTAATATAGCCCTGTTTAAATACCTGAAATAATGGGAAAGTAAGCGCAGCAAATAATAAGAATAAGCCGCTACCAATCGCAATATCTGCCATCGTAAAATGTTTATTGAAAGCAAATAACGCTAAACTTGTCACCCCAATGGATAAAATCATATATACAATTGCACCAAGATAGCGTGATGCGATAATCTCCGTACGTGTGTAAGGTAAGGAATTTAATAATATATTTGTCTCTACTTTTTCATCATATGCATATGTGTTAAAGGGAATAAAAATACTGGCAACTAGAAAAATTAAAGCTGGATGTGCCCCCATAATAATAAAGACTAAGATAAAAGGAATAAAGATTACTAGCTGCCTTTTCTGTAGTATGACATCGCGTTTGATTAAGTTAAGCATGATGGATGCCTCCTTTAAAGTAATACATGATATCTTCCAGAGAGGCACGTTCAATAATAACTGTGTCTCCGAAAATATTTTTTGCTGCCTTGATATTATCCGTTAATGCTTCAAATCCTGTTGTTGCACGATGAACATGAACAAATGCCTTTTCAGTATCTCTATCCAGAAGATTCAATTGGCCTTTAACTAGCGCATAGTTTTGAGCTACATCGTGAATAGACTGATTAAATACTAATTCCCCTTTCTGTATAAAAGCTATATAATCTGCGATACGATCTAAATCAGTTGTAATGTGCGTAGAGAAGAAGATGGTGCGATTACTATCCACCATTAATTCCTGTAATAGATCTAACAGCTCCCGTCTAAAAATGGGATCTAATCCTGCTGTTAGCTCATCCATAATGATCAGCTCTGCGTGATGTGAGAGTGCTATCGCCAATGATGCCTTCATTTGCATCCCTTTTGAAAAAGTTTTTATCGCTTTGTTTAGTGGTAATTCGAATTGTTCGACATATTGATAAAATAATGTATCATCCCAGCGTTTGTAAGCAGGTGCAACTATGCGTTTTATATCTTTCAAGTTCAGCCCTTCAAAAAAGATATTGCCATCGTATACAAACCCGATGCGCTCCTTAATCGCCTTCTCATGCGTCTTGTAGTCCAATCCGAAAAGCTTCACTTCTCCGGTATCTGGTTTTAATAGATTCATCATCGTTTTTATCGTTGTCGACTTACCCGCGCCATTTGCTCCAATGAATCCCGTAACAAAGCCTCGCTTCACTTGTAAATCAATATTATTTACAGAAAAACCTTTGAACTTCTTCGTTACATTTTTTATTCAACTACATTTTCCATTTCTTTCACTCCTCGTATAAAATCTTCAATAATTCCTGTAACTCCTCAAGTGACAGGCCCATTTCTCTGCTATTCGTTATGACCGCGCTCAGCTGTTCCTCAATAACCTTCAGCTTCTTTTCTCTTATAACCTCTAAATTTTGCTCTGCAACAAAAGATCCTTTGCCGACAATGGAATAGATAAAGCCCGCCTTCTCTAATTCCTCATAGGCTCTTTTCGTCGTTATCACACTAATTTGTAAATCCTTTGCGAGGTTGCGCATAGAAGGTATTGCTGTCCCCTCCTGTAGTTCACCTGCTAAAATAAGTGATTTAATTTGATTCGTAATCTGTTCATAAATTGGCTCCTTTGAACTGTTCGAAATAATGATTTGCATGCCAATCCCTCTTCTTTATTTTTTTTGAGAATATAGTTGAAATAATGCCCCCTAGTGCTGCAATCAGTATCGCAATAACATGAATTGAGATGGCCATATTAAAAAATGGAAAGGAGTAAGGGGTAATCCTTTCGGTGAAGAGCCTCGAATCCAAAATCCATCTTCCCATCCTCGCAACAAAATCTCCCTTCTCTAAAGGCGGAAATACATACGTTTACCTTCACCATTACATATTGTATATATACTATATAAACATTATATACACAAATGAAAATTTAGTTCAACCACTTTTTTGTTTGAAAGGAAATTTTTCACCAATAAGAGGAGGACTTGAATGAATGCGATTTCTGCAAAGTAAGAGGTTTAATCTAAAGTACAAGTAGCTTTGATAAATAATAAATAGAAGGAGCATGTTTTGATATCAGCTTTATCAAAACATGCTCCTATTATATTGGAAAATTATTACATCATTTGGTTGGTTATGCTATCTAGAATTACCTTCAGAACAATCTTTTCAAATTTAGATAGCTGTTTTCTTATTAGCATCATTATTTTTTACGCTTAAATTTCAGATCTTAACCCATTACACACTATAACACTATTTAATTATTACCATAAAAGGGATTTATTTATTGAATGATTGCTGTTTAATTTGTGATATATTTATCCATGGTTATTATGACAACAAATTGTAAGCTAGTGATTGATAGGAAAATAATTAGATACGATTATTTCAATTTTATTTTTTGAATATGGGGGATTTACATGAAAAAAGGACTTATAATACTCTCCATTTTATTAGTTGTTACATTATTATTAACCTTTACATATGTTAAAACGCAATCTGAACAAATCAGATACTATAAAACATCGTTTTTTTCAGGCGCACAAGATTTGATAGAAAATTATCAATTTATTTTAGATTTTGAGAAGAGCTATTTAAAAGAACAGAATAGTGATAAAAAGAAGCAAATGCTGGAAAATCATATTAATTTATTGTCACTATCTGAGAATCATTCTGACTCAGTAAAAGCTTTATTATATAAGCAAGTCAATATTGATGAATTTGTAGAATTGGAATCAAAGGTTAGAATGGAGGCTGGTTTATTTCAAAGTTCATCTTCAGATAGCCAAAAACAGATACACGCCAAAAATTTGGATGAAGCCATAGCAAAATTTAATAAATTTCTCGATGATGGCATGAAAACAAATGATGTATGTCTTTCTGGCTCATGTTAAAATCATACGTTTTGGCTTCTGAATAGAAAACTTCATTAACTTATATTTCATCAAATTTAAAATAAAATGACCAATAGGATATCTATTAGTGTCCCTTGTTATTCTCCCATGAGCGATTTATTCTATGCCTTGTCCACTTCCCACAGTGATTTTATCTTGTTTTAATGGTGTCCTCATATTCAGCTATGTTCATTTTGAGGTTGCTATTTAATAATTTATGATATAATGAATCATCTGACTATACTGGCAAGACAACGGCTGTAGCGTGTGACGACGCTGCGGCTTTTTAAATGTATAAATAAGCTATATTTACACAAACTATTAAATGAGTGTATCGCACGCACTTCATAGGCTATGACGTTGGTTGACCGTCACAGCCTTTTTTATTGTTTAAATTTATTTTAAAGGCAATAAACTATACAAAAGGAGTTAGCTTTTCATATAAATAGTAGTGTTAAGCTAAACTAGTTTAACTTGTACCTCCCGAATTGTTACTTAGGGTCACTTCCAGCCGAGTGACCCTTAAATATTTCTAATTCGTACGAACCACGATAAATATGTAATATACATTTTTTAAAAAAGGAGAATAACTGGCTAGCTGCTTTCTATAACTTTACATATTCTAGATGACTGAAAGGAGGGACTTTAATATGGGATATGAAGTTTACGGTTCAAGCTATGGCAAGCACGATAATTTATCATTCGCTCTAATTGTTGTCCTATTTATTCTTTTAATTATTGTCGGCGCTAGTTTCTTGCATAATTAATACTTGTATTATTGGCAACAATTAAAAACCTGCATTACGCCTTCTGCTACTAGTGGAATGCCTATCTATCAGCCTTATCTTTTCATGCTATGACCAAAGGGTCGTCTCCCACTCTGGTGACCCTTTTTTAGCTTCTTTCCTCATATGCATACTTTGTCACACTTCATTTTAGTAAACATATTCTTTTAAGTGTTTTCTTGATAGCGCCATATTCTATATCCATTGTTTTAGCATCGTGTATAGAATTCTTAATTGTGATGGCTTACATATGTCAAAACAAGCTCGGCTGCTCATATAAAGTACTAATCTAACATAAAGTTCATACAATATAAACATAATTAAGGCTAAAAATAACAAAGGAGAATGGCTATGAGCATTGAATTTATTACACTTGCACCAACGATATTGCAAGTGTTTAAAGCAGGAGAGTCGAATCCAGAAAAAGTAAAGCGTATTGTTTATGGACAAGCTACATCTGATGCAAATGGGATAGCCACATTTTATTTTACAGACAACGCATTAGCTAATGGCACCCCTCTTTTATCAACAATTGACTATGCCGTGTCAAGCGTATACTCGACAAATTCGTCGATAAATTTAAGACCGAGAGCACAAATGAGGGAGAAGAATAGTATTGGAAAATATGTCTCTGCTAATATTACCAATATTAGTGGTGTCACAGTATTAGGAATTAGTGTATTGGGTTCAGAAAATCCAGTAAGTGGCGTTATTGTAGATTTTATGGTTTTAGGTAGTTTTGATGTGTAAGAATGGCATTTACCAGCCCCACGTAAATACTCCCTCCTGCTGCTTCTGCGTTCATTATCGTCCGTGTTGGGTTGTAGACAACTTGTTTAGGGAATCTGCGCTACAACGATTATCAAAATCATTGGTATAACTACTTAAATCCTCTTGAAAATCTATGCAATTTCTTCCAATGAAAAATATTGGGTAAAAATTTAGGTACAGTTCACTTGAAATGCAGGATTGTTTACAGGAGATTTTCGTACGGTAGTATTTCATAGGGGCGTTTTGGAAGGTACGTTAATGATAAAAAATCAATTATTAAATCTAAAATAAAGATCTCAATATGTTTTGAGTCAAAAAAATATAGACAAAGTCGAAAAAATCGACTTTGTCTATTGAAAGCACTCTATTCAAGAATGTTTTTTAAAAATTAAAGTTTAACGATGTTAGCAGCTTGTGGTCCGCGTTGACCTTCTTCTACTGTGAATTCAACTTTTTGACCTTCTTCAAGTGATTTGAAACCTTCACCTTGGATAGCTGAGAAGTGAGCGAATACGTCTTGTCCGCCTTCTACTTCGATGAAACCAAAACCTTTTTCTGCGTTAAACCATTTTACTGTACCTTGTGTCATTTAAATGACCTCCAATAATGTTATTAAATAAAATCATACAACTTCCAAAGAAAAAAATTCACATATTACAAAAAGTAACTAACAAAACACGATTACTCTTTGTAATATGTGAATTTATTATTTCTTTAAGAAAGATTCTATTACATACAGTATATGATAAAAAATCGTATTAGTCCAGCCCTAAATGAAATTTTTATCAATGAAAGGCTAAAACCTACAATTACCACTTATTTTAAAAGTTAAAATTAGTCATTTCATCACCATTAAGCAGTTACAGAATAATTATTTATTGAGGAATATCTCGCCAGTCACTTACATCCCATTGACCTTCATTATTTCCTCCAACAGCCCTCACACTTGCTAGTGCTCTTTGGTTTCAATCACTCTACTCCCGTTTATGCCTCCTTAGGTTCAACATGGACATGCACTTCATAGACCCCTTGCTTTTCAACCATATTTTTTTCAACAACAGAAGCGACATCGTGAGCTTTCGTGATATCTAACTTTGCATCTACAAGAATAACGACATCGATTACCTCGTTATTACCATAATTTCTTCCTCTGATTTCTTTCAACCCTTTAACGCCATCTATTTTTAAAATAATTTCTTTGTATGTTTGAAGTATTTTCTCATCAAATCCATCAGAAAGTTCATGAGAAGCATCTTTAAAAATCTCCCAAGCGGTTTTACAAATGATGAAACCTACAATAATAGCTGTTACCGTATCTAACCATGGCATATGTAGTTGTGATCCCAAAATACCTACAGCGGTTCCAATACTTACCCAAGCGTCTGACAAATTATCCTTAGCAGCAGCCATAACGGCTTTACTGTTGATCTTTTCTGCCAATTTTTTGTTATAGCGATAGACAAAATACATCACCAACGCCGATCCTAATCCCACATAGGCTGCAACCATATCTGGCGATTCTTTTCCACCTTGAAAAATTGAAGTAAAAGCACCCACTAATACTTGAATACCAACGGCCATCATAATAAATGAAGCGACCATTGATGCAATGGTTTCACTTTTCCAATGCCCATATCGATGATCATGATCTGCAGGTTTTTGTGAAAGCTTTAGTCCAATCAGTACTGCAATAGAGGCAATTATATCTGTTGTATTATTTAATCCATCCGCCTTTAAAGCCTCTGAACCACTCATGTAACCAATTCCAACTTTCACGATGGATAAAACTATATATGCAATAATACTGATGATGGCGCCACGTTCACCTAATTTAAGGTTATTATATCTTTCTGCTTCCAATTCACTTACCTCCCACTTACGTACATTATCATCATAACAACCCAACATCGAGTAGGTCTACAGCAACCTTTTTGCCTTACTATACATAAGTAGGGCGAAGATAAAAGTGTTGATTATGGGAAAAAATACAGCGCTTAGGAAGAAACTTAATTACTGGTTAAAAACCTAGAAATTATTATACTAAACGAATAAAATAATAGTGTATCTGTTCTTTAAGATTTTTTCCTCCAACGAACACACCTGACAAAACTTGGTCATTTCCAAATTGGGAAGTGACCCTTTTTTATGGGCACGTAAAAAAGCCTTGCCACAAATCGTAGCAAGACTTTTGATCTCAATTTTATTCTCTATCCTCGCAGAAATCCGCCTTCTGAGTGGATTATTTGTCCAGTTATCCATGTAGCTTCATCACTAGCTAGAAAGCCAATCACTTTGGCCACATCCTCTGGCGTTCCGAGCCGACCCTTTGGAAACTTAGGTAATAAATAACCTCTAATTTCATCATTCATCCATGTAGAATCTGTTGGCCCCGGATTGACAGCATTTACGGTAATGCCTAGCGGTGCTAGCTCCTGTGCTAATGATCTAGTAAAGGCTGAAATTGCCCCTTTTGTTGCTACATAGGCTAGCTCTCCCATCATAGGACCTAAATCTTGACCAGATGTCATATTAATGATTCTCCCTGAGATTAAGTTAGCTTTTTCAAAAAGACGGGCAAATTCCACACAAAGAAGAAAGGTGGACCTCATATTCACCGCGTAATGTTCGTCTAATGTTTGAGCATCTAACACTAGATAGCCATCCTGTGCTGAATGGGCAGCATTATTTACTAAAATGGAAGGTACACCCAGTTGTTCGACGGCCGTTTGGAGTATCGTTTGGGCTGCCTGTGAATCTGATAAATCAAACGTCATTTCTTCACAAGAAACACCCATACTCAAAATCTCCTGTTTGAATTCGCCAATCCAATTACGATCAGCATGCCAGTGTGTAAAAAAAATACTGACACCATCCGCAGCTAATCTTCTACAAATAGCTGTGCCAATATCTCGTGGGTGGCTAGCACCTGTAATGATCGCTATTTTATGCTGCATTTTACTCATTGTTTTTACCCCCAGTTAATATGGGATGCTTTCGATGGTTATTGAGATTTTAAATAAAAAAAGAGCATCACCATAATGATCTGCTCCGTTTTTAGGAATCAAAACTCCTCACCGCGCACCCTTGAAAATGAACATCATACCTAGACACACTTTCCCCATAAAAAAGCTACAGCATTTGCCACATGTAGCGTATGAATTCCCCTTTCTTCATATAATAAAAAAATTTGTCTTAATTTCTAATCTAAAATTTTAATTTTATTTTGAACGTCAATAGAAAATGTTTCTATATCAAATTGATGCTGCTTTATTGTGTCTTCCGCTAACTGTTGAGCCTTCTTTTTAGCTATGTCATTTTTCTCTTCTGTTAAATTAATCCTTATCTGAATTTCCTCCGACATAATACTATGATCGATGCTGAAGGCGCCAAAATCTTGTTCAATCATCGTCTCAAATAGATTGGCCATTACATCGTTATAACTTAGCCGAGTCGAGAACGCTTCTGCTGGCTCATAGAGATTCTTTAACGTTATTTGAAAAGAGATGGGGTTTAAATCATTATCTTTTATAACACCCAACATCGTTTCTTCTATATGTTGCTTTGTCTTATGATCGACCTTGGCGGGTAATGACACAAGGAGCTCGATTTTCCCGTTGGATAGAATCCCATAATCTAATTGAAAGCTATAGGATTCCTTGCGCAATGCATGAAAAATCTCACTGATTAAAAATTGATATTGCTGAATATAACGCAATAATTCATTATTGCTAGGTCGTGACAGAGGAGCATTGGATTTTTCAGCAGAATGAATAGATGCATTTGGAAAAAAGAAAAATGCACCACAAACAAGAATCGAAAGTAGCAACCATAACGTAAATATCTTTTTGATAAACATTTATAGCCCCCTTATTGGGGACTATATGCCAATTATCTAAAGTAAATTACGGTAGAATCTTATAAAACAACACACGGTCTTGTTTTTCGCCACCATAATTGCTATGAATGGACATATTATCCATCACTTTGTCACCTTTTTCCATTCTAAAGCCCATATTTGTATGAAAGGCAATAGACACTTCGTTAATAGGCGACGTGACACATTTCACAATATTTCGATGGTATTGCTTCACAACATGAAAGAATACATCATATAATCTTTTTGCAATATTCTGTTTTCTATAATCAGGATGGACCCCAACAAAATGGATAAACGCTTCATTTGTTTTGGACTGCGATAAAAAGCCGATGAGGAAGCCGATAATTTCGCCATCCTTCTCCATTATCAGACTCGTATTTGTAAAGTGATCAAAAAATAATTTAGGCAGCTTATCTGACATATTCCTGCCGCCCCACCACTCATCAATTAATGGAGATAAAGTATAGTAATCTGAACTCTGTACACTACGAATGTTCATGGAATCCCTCCTCCTTTTCAACTCATACAACAGATTTTATGGTCTGAATGTATTGACAGCTACAACAATGATATAAATGGTGACTATCACCATAGCAAACACACTACCAATCCGTATCAATTTTATTTGCAAATCGGATACCTCTGGTGTTTCTTTATAACGCCAACGCTCAAAGAATAAAAAACTTTCCTCAGGATCATACAAACTCCAAATACAATAACCATAAACAGGTATAGATAAAACAATGCAGATGAATAACATCTCTATACCCTCCATCAAGGATGCTTAATCCTATTCTTATTTTACCCTACCATTTATTTCAATATCAATGGTTCTATTTATACCTTTGCCATTACTAATGACTTTAACGTATTGCTTAAAGCCTGAATATGGTTCGTCGTATCTGTCATGCTTACTAGAAGCTGATTTTCGTCCTCCACTGAATGTAGAATATCACAAGTAGAAGCTGCATTTTGCTCAGTCATGTGATTCAGTTTTTCAATTTGCATTTGGATCACCTCGAATTGTGAGATGGCACTGCTTAATTCATGCATTCCCCTCGTTAAATCTGTATTCGTTTCTGAAAAAGAATCTTTTAAACTATTAAAGAAATGACTGACATCCTGTAAAAGCTGTTCTCCATGCTGTAGCGCCTTTTCACCGTCATCAGAACGTTGATGAGCCTCTGTTGATTTTTCAAACAAAGTTTTCGTCACATTAGTAATGCTGACTGTAATAGCGGCACTTTCCTCAGCTAGCTTACGCACCTCATCTGCTACAATGGCAAATCCTTTACCATGTTCCCCTGCTCTAGCCGCTTCTATCGCCGCATTTAATGCCAATAAATTGGTTTGTTCTGCAATATGAGTAATTCCCTTTAATAGGCTATCCACCGTTTGCAGGCTGTGTTGCAGCTCGTTGACAGTTTCCGCAGTAGAGCTCATCGCATGACTCATGACGCTCATTTGAGTCATTGCATCCTGCATTTTATCCCATCCTGCCAATACTTCTGTTTGTAGCTCCGTAGATTTTGCGACCGTATCCTTCGAAATCGTCAATGTTTTATTGACGAAATGTACAGAGTCGCCCATTGTGCCATGAATCATTTGTAAACTGGATGCCTCCTGCTGAATACTTGCAGAAATATCCTCTGTGGCTACTAAAATTTGCTTACTAGAGCCAGAAATCCTTTGCATTGTTTGTTGGAATTGCGTGACATGCTTGTCCAATGCCTGACTGCTCTTTTCGATTTCTTGAAATGTATTTTGTAGTTGATTGAAGGATGCTTGCACTTCATTTTGCTGGATTTCTGCATGTTGAATCAGTTCATTCCCCCATTTTGCCAGCAAATAAAAGGCAATAATGACCCCATTCAAAATCGCCAGAAGTGTCACAAAGACAATGGTGTCATCAAATGGCCCCAACAATGATGACGAGTTGACCATATATAAAATGAAAAAACTAAGGTTTGTTAAAATGCCAAAGAAGACGATCAATTCCTTTTTAAAATACAGTGCAATAATGGCCACTGTGCATAGTAAAATATAATGTTTATTTAACGAAAAGCTATCAAGCAAAAATAAGGTAAATACAACACTTGATGGAATGAGGCCAAAAATAAAGCCTTTGACATACGTTTTTATAGGTAAAAAATAATTACACACCGCCAAGGCAATGACAGCTAGCCCAATAAATAAAAAATGTATGCCCTTCGATAGAATCATAGGTCCGCATATTAAAATGGCCAAAATTGAAATAATAGCCAAATTTACACGATGGACTTTTCGTGTATCATAACGAATTTTATTCTCCATTACTTCCCCCCTAAAAAATGAATAGACATTCAGTTTAATTTTCTATTATTATATAGTATAACTACTACTTTTTGTAGCTAAATATTGCATTTATAAGCATAAGTTACTTATTTTTGAAATAAAAGGGGGAAATTGAATTGACCAGCGTCCAACAAATCGCACCAAATTTCTACTGTATTGATACACATGATTTAGGTCGAGAGCAGCGAACAAGCTCCTATCTATTAATTGATGAAAAGATAGCCTTAATCGAAACTTCGGCCAGTCCATCCGTACCTTATATTATGGAAGGGTTACAGGAATTAAATATTGCATTAGAGGATATAGACTATGTCATCGTGACACATATCCATTTAGATCATGCAGGCGGAGCAGGGTTATTTTTGCAAAGCTGCCCTAATGCTAAATTAGTGGTTCATCCACGAGGTGCAGCCCATATGATTGACCCAAGTCGTCTTATCTTCAGTGCAAAAAGTGTTTATGGTGCTGAATTTGACAAACTCTTTGATCCGATTGTACCCATTGACGCTGCGCGAATTATTGAAGTTAGTCATGAACAACGTCTTCAATTAGGACAACATCATTTAACGTTTTATCATACGGAAGGCCATGCTAAACATCATGTTTCAATACTTTATTCCGCTACAAATGGTTTATTTGTAGGAGATACGACAGGTGTTCGCTACCCTGAAATGGATGGGGAAGCGATCGATTTAATCATTCCGTCGACCTCTCCAAATCAGTACAATCCTGAAACCATGGAACAATCCCTGCAATTGTATGAAAAGCTACAAGCAAATGAGTTATATTTCGGTCACTATGGTGCCTATCAAAATCCAGCAGAAGCCTATCGTCAGGTGCGCTATTGGACACCGCTCTTTTTAGAAGAAGGTAGAAAAGCACAAGCAGCATCAAGTCAATTCCAGGAACAAATTCACTACTTAGATGCTCGCTTAAAGGAACTTTTATTCAGCTATTTACAGGAAAATGGTATTCCGTCCCATCATCCTGTCTATCAAACCATTCCATTTGATACCATTGTGTCAGCAATGGGGATACTGGATTACTTAGAAAAAGTAAATGCTCAGGTTCCACACTAATAGGAAAAAGAGGTGTCTCCAATGACTTTGGGGACACCTCTTTTTTTGAAGCGCTCTTTTTTGGGTAAATCCGCTCTTTTTTCTGTTCGAGGCGCTCTTTTTTCAGTTAAATCTGCTCACTTTTTTGCTCAAGATGCTCCTTTTTCTGCTCGAGGTGCTCCTTTTCAGGTAAACACGCTCAATTCTCTGTTCAAAGCGCTCCTTTTCAGGTAAAACCGCTCGCTTCTCTGTTCAAGGCGCTCCTTTTCAAGTAAAACCCGCTCACTTTTCTGTTCAAGGCGCTCTTTTTTTAGGTAAACCCACTCTCTTCTCTTTTCAAAGCGCTCCTTTTTCAGGTAAGCCCGCTCGCTTCTCTTTTCAAGGCGCTCCTTTTTCAGATAAACCTGCTCACTTTTCTGTTCGAGGCGCTCTTTTTTTAGGTAAACCCGCTCGCTTCTCTGTTCAAAGCGCTCCTTTTCAGATAAAACCCGCTCGCTTCTCTTTTCAAAGCGCTCCTTTTTCTGCTCGAGGCGCTCCTTTTCAGGTAAACCCGCTCGCTTCTCTGTTCAAAGTGCTCCAAACCTCATTTAGCACGGGGCATTCCCTTTCCTCATTCCTTTAATCGATCTAGAACAGCTTGAAAATCCTGTTGCTCCCCTACTTCACGGAACGATTGAAAGGGATTACTCATTTTTTTTATGCGTTCCATGACAAAAGGAATTGTAAAAAGCGCTGGTGTTAGGTTTTCATTGACCTCCTCCCACAGAAGCGGTGTTGCTACTAAGCCCAGTTCATTGCCACGAGTGGAATAAGGAGCAATAATGGTTTTGCCCTCTGCATGCTGCACATAATCTAAATACAATTTTTCATGACGATTCTTTTTTAAACGCTCAATTGTATATAAATTCGGCTTTTGCTCACATAAAAAGCGACAAACAAATTCTGTAAATACACGAACCTCTTCATAGGTAAACGAATTTGATGGCAAAGGAATATAAAGCTGTAGGCCTTTTCCACCAGATGTTTTAACAAAGGATTGTAGCTGAAAATAATCAATAATGTTCTTTAAATCAAGTGCTCCTGAAACGGCTAATGAAAAATCTTGTGCTGAGGGAGGATCTAAATCGAAAACAATCTCTGTCGGATACGGGGAATGTTGTGTTTGAAATGGAATGTGTAGCTCTAATGCCAGTTGATTTCCAAGCCACAATAATGTTTCCAAGTTATTACACACGATATAATCGATGTCATCCATCACTGCTGTTGCCACAAAATCAGGCATTTTTTCTGGTCGACTTTTTTGATAAAAGCTTTCACCCGGAACCCCATGCGGATAGCGTATTAGCGTTAGTGGGCGGTCCTTTAGAAAAGGCAATAAAGAGGGCGAGATATTTTGCAAATAGGACAAGTATTGATCCTTTATAATATCCATTTTTGGCCATACAGGTTTTTCTGGATGTGTGATAGAAACTGATTCAGGGATAGGATACAGTTGACGCTGCATGTGCTGCCAATGACAATCCTCAGGTAACAACTCTAATCGAAAGGCATGAAATCTAGGTTCCCGAAGCTTACTACCATCAAAATCAATACAGGCAATATCAACACAAATAGAAGGCTCAAGTTCCCATAGCTCCTTTTTACGTTTTCCATTCGTCTGAAAGAATTTGATAAGTGTTTGATGTTCTTCCTCTGTCATACCATGCTTAAACGTAACGACTTCTCGTAATTGATTCTCCTCAAAAACTGCACCATGAAAATAGCTATTGCTATGGTCGTATTGCGTGACAATAACTGTGACATAACGCCAATTTTTAATTTTTAACCAATGATTTGAACGTATGTTTTCCAGCCATTTACTTGTTTTTTTCTTGGCAACGATGCCCTCCCCATTGTAAAGCTTGATGGACTGCCATAAGCTCTCGTGCTCCTCACTGCCATGTACAACTTGGACAGGCGTTGGATTCTCATAGTCAACGATTGGCCATTTGAACTTCGCAGCAAGCTTGACCAATTGCTCTTTCCGCGTCTTTAAATAGCGGTTATGGAGGGATTCTCCTTTAAGCGTTAAAACATCAAATGCTAGATAGCGAAAAGGAAATGAGTTAGCATGTTGCTGAATCACATCTTGATTTTGCATTCTCCCCCTTTTTTGAACAACGGCAAAATCACTTTTGTAATGATTGCGTAAATAAACTAATTCCCCATCCAAGGTTAGGGGTAAAAATGTTTGAATGGACGCATGTATTTGCTGACAAAAAGCCAAAATTTCAGGAAACAAGTGATTTAAATTTCGCCCATTTCTACTAATGAGCTGCGGCTCTTCATCCCAAACGAATAAACAGCGAAAGCCATCATACTTCGTTTCAAATAGCCATTCATCTCCACTAGGAATATCGTTTGTTTCCATTAAAAGCATTGGTTTCATTCCACAATACCTTCTTTGCTTTTTATCTTCAGTGTTTGAAGATTTCATTTTAAGATACATAAAAAACCTCAAAATACATCATAGTAAGAAAAACGAGGTGACAATAATGCATACAGTGTGGAAAGGCAGTATTTCCTTTGGACTGGTCAATATCCCTGTGAAACTACATGCTGCTACTGAAAATAAAGATGTCAAATTGCGTCAGCTTCACAAAGACTGTCATACGCCCATTAGCTACAAAAAAGTTTGTGAGGGCTGTAACCAAGAGGTAAAAGATGAAGATATCGTGAAGGCGTATGAATATGCCAAAAATAAATTTGTTGTGTTGGACCAAGAGGATTTAGAAAACTTGCGTAAGGAAAATGAAGATAAGGCTGTGGAAATTATTGATTTTGTGCAATTAACTGAAATCGATCCGATTTATTTTGAGCGTACCTATTTCTTATCGCCCGATTCGACCGGTGCCAAAGCCTATTCATTGTTACGTAAAACATTAGAACAATCAGGAAAAATTGGCATTGCTAAAATCATTATCCGTTCAAAAGAGCAGCTTGCCATCGTACGTGTTTATCAAAATGCCCTCGTGATGGAAACCATTCACTATCCAGATGAAGTAAGAAGTATTGGCGATGTACCAAATATTCCAAGTGAACAGGATGTAGTACAAAAGGAGCTTGATACAGCGCTCATGTTAGTGGAGCAACTAACAACTACATTCAACCCTGAAAAATATACAGACGATTACCGTAATGCTTTATTAGAACTAATTGAAGAAAAGAAAGCTACAAATACGATAGCTACAAGTGATAAACAACGCCCAATCCCTGAAAATGTCACCGATTTAATGACAGCGCTACAGGCTTCCTTAGAAAAAACGAAAAAGCCAGCTACAAGAAAGCGGACAACACGAACAAAGAAAAATGCCTAAAAAAAGCGTATCCTTATTTCGGGATACGCTTTAAAATTGTTGAAGGAAGTTATTCAAATCCTTTTTATGCTGAATCACTAAAATTTTATTTAACAGATCACTTTGTTGTTTAAAAAATCTAGGTTTCCCCTTCTGCTCAAAGCGTTTATTCCAACGAAACATTTTAAAGAAGATCGAGAAAGTTGGTTGATAATGAGCTTTTTCGATACCCATTTTTTGTTTCATAAATCTTTTAATAATACGAAAGATCCGAATTTTGTAAGGGGTATCGAGAAAGAGAATGCAATCAGCTTGTTGGAAGCTATCAACAACCCACTCCTCCTGATGTATCCCTTCGATAATCCAACTGTTCGTTTGGAGAATGCTTTGTAAGTGCTCCTTTTTTTCTTCATCTGTTCTTAGAATATCTCCTGATTCCTTTCGAATCCATGCCACATTATCAAGCTCATAATAAGGAATCTGAAGGGTTTTAGATAATTCCCTCGCCAATGTTGTTTTCCCACTACCAACGGACCCAATGATATGTATTCTTTGTGGAAACTCTTTTGTCATCGAACCCCTCCATTACATATACCTTTGTAGAAATAATTCCTTTATTATACAATAAATTTCAGCTTAAAAATTCCAAGAACATAAGTTCCTATTCATGGTATAATGAAGGAAAAACTAGGAGACTCTTTATTTATGACAATACACGAGCAAATGCTGCAACAACAAGTAGCTGGTCTCAGCCTTGCCTATATAGAGGATGGAGAGCTTCAGAAAACAGAGTGCTTTGGGCTGTTAGAGGTCGGAAAAACTACCAGCATCAATACAGAAACCATCTTCAATGCCTGTTCAATCAGTAAACTACTAACAAGCATTTTAGTACTGAAGCTGGTCAAACAAGAACTAGTAGATTTAGATGAGGATATTAATCAAAAACTTACGTCCTGGAAGATACCAGATAATAACTATACTAGGGCAAAAAAAGTAACATTACGACATTTGTTATGTCATCAGGCAGGTATTATTGACCCTAAAGGCAGCTTTCCTCCCTTACTTTCATTGACACAAATGCCTTCGATGAGCGATATATTACACGGTAAAACACCTTATTGTCCCATGCCAATCGAAAGTACCATTGAACCGGGACATGAATTTCATTACTCCGATGCAGGCTTTTACATCGTTCAATTACTGATTGAGAACACCACAGGCTCATTGTTTCCTAAACTCGTGACAGACCTTATTTTTCGACCACTAGCCATGACAAACAGCTTTTTTTCTTCCGAAGTTCCAACTGCTAATACAGCAAGTGGTCATTATAAGGATGGCACCTTAACAGCTCAAAGACACCCAATCTACCCATACGATGCAGCTTGCGGATTATGGACAACACCGTCAGATCTAGCAAAATTATTACTAGAGGTAATGCAGGCATCGAAAGGAAAAGGTACACTTGGATTATCTTCAATCCATGAGCTAATTCGTCCTCAGGGCTGTAAGGAATGGATGGGCCTTGGTGTATTTCTTGATGGTATTAGCGAGCAGCTTGAAATATCCTCCCTTGGCTGGGGTGTTGGCTACCAATGTATGCTCGTGGCCTACCCCCATTTAGAAAAAGGCTTTGTTGCCATGTCTAACACCGATACAGGCGTCCATCAAATGCAAGGTCTCTTAGGCGATATCTATCGTTCCTTTGTCAACTAAAAAAGAGGCTCGATTTAAGCCTCTTTTCTCACCTGATAATGCATCTGTACCATTTGACCATATCGTTTTGTCTCCAGTAGCCTTAAATTTTCGAACGGACGTGGAGATGTAAACAAAGGTATTCCCGAGCCCAGTAAATGTGGTGTGATGGTAATAATCCATTCATCAATTAGTTGCTCCTGTAAAAAGGCATCTAGTATAGCTGCTCCACCTACCATCCAAATTTTTGTGCCTTCTTGCTCTTTTAATCGTTTAGTAAATGTGACCACATCTTCTTGGACAAATGTCACATGCTCATTTTCCCCAGTTTGAGCTGTTGTGAACACATAGCATTTTTTATCAGGATAGGGGAACGTATCACTGTGCTCTAGAATATAATCATAAGTTCGTTTTCCCATAATGACGGTATCAATGCTTTGATACATATCAGTGTAGCCATTATCTCCTTCTCCCTCAGTTTCTTCCAACCACTGCAAATCATCATTTTCCTTAGCAATAAATCCATCTAAACTCCCTGCAATAAATACCACTATTTCTCGTGACATCTCGTCAGCTCCTCTTCTTGAAAATCTCTTGTACAATCTCTATACTAAATATAAAACATGACAACTATTGGCATGATTAAATAAAAAGGTGAAAAAATATGTCCAAAGCCAAACGATTAATTGATATTTTGTTATTTGTCAGTGCGAAAAAGAAATTTACAGCGCAGGAAATTGCCGATACATTCAATATTTCAGTGCGAACAGTGCATCGCTACCTTTTAGATTTAAGTGACATGGGACTGCCCATCTATGCGGAGCAAGGTAGACATGGTGGCTATACTGTTTTATCAAATGCAATCCTTCCTCCTATTTTATTTACGGAGGAAGAAGCAGTCGCCATTTTCTTTGCATTTCAATCTCTGCACTACTATCGTGATTTACCTTTTAATACTGAAATGAAGTCTGTCTCTCAAAAACTATATGACTCCTTACAGCAGGAGGCCAAGAAAAAGGTGGATACGATGCAATCGTATATGGCCTTTTGGAATCCTAAAAGAGCCATTACAACGCCACTCTTAACAGACGTTTTAGAGGCGATCATCAACCGGTCACAATTGCATATCCAGTATGAATCAAAGTCTGGTATCACATCAAAGCATATCCAGCCTATTGGCGTGTACGCTCATGATGGCTTATGGTATATGCCTGCATTGTTGCTACCAAATGAAAAAATATTACTCTTCCGTGTCGATCGTATTCATGCCATGACAATCAGTGATAAAAGCCATAAAACGACGATGAATTTGCAACAGTGGCTTGAAAGTGACTATGAGCCTCAACAGCCTATTCGCTTATATGCAGAATTATCAAGCGAAGGCGTTCGTCAATGTTTAAGTGAGCCCCATCTTGAAAAAGCTGTTGTTCGACAAAGTGATGGAACAGGCTATATCGATACGATGATTGATCAAAATGAGCTCCATTTTAATAGCTCCCTATTCTTTCGCCTTGGTCAACATGCGATTGTCAAAGAACCCCAAGCATTAATTCAGCTTTTGCGTCAGCATGCACAGGAGCTATTCGCGATATATCCTGAGCAAACTGAGACCTAATCTGTTAGATGACAATTTTGTCAGATTCGTGTAACCTTCATCGTTACTACTTTTTAGTAAACTTCCTTATACTTGGTTTTGAAGGAGGAGATGAACGTTGCAACCAACCAACACTAATAAACGAATTGATACATTAGATTATTTAAGAGGGTTCGCCTTACTGGGCATTATTTTAGTCAATATTCCTGCATTAATGTGGATAGAACCACCTAAGCTAGCGAACGATATTGCCTATAGTCGCTTTTTAACACTTTTTGTAGAGGGTAAATTTTTTATCATTTTTTCATTTTTATTTGGTATAGGATTTTATCTCTTTATATCACGGGCCAAGGCAAGGGGCGAAAAAGCCTATGCCTTATTTAGTCGTAGACTTTTGATTTTACTGCTTATGGGGCTTGTACATTTTTATTTCCAACCAGGTGAAGCCTTAACTGTCTATGCTTTCTTTGGCTTTGTAGCCTTACCTTTTTATAAAATGCGCAAAGAAATCAATCTTATCATTGGGTTCATTCTTTTAGCCATTACTGCTTATTTTGGCCTTAAAATTTTGATGCCATTTCCACTGATTTTACTAGGTCTAGCTGCTGGTCAATATCGATTATTTGAAAATATCTCTATGCATCGAAGAAAAATTATGCTAGTGACGATTATTATGGGGTGTATTAGTATTGCTAGCTGGTTTTATCAATGGCTGTATGTACCTGATGTCATTGTCAATATTGATAATATGACTAAGGATCAGCTAGAAGCACATAGTACAAATATCGAGCAATTTGCATTAATCGGACTACAGTTCAGCCCATTTGCTTCAGCATTTTATATGGGAACAATCATCCTATTATTACAAAGCACTTTGTTCCAGCGACTATTAGCGCCGTTAAAAGCATATGGGCGCATGGCCTTGACTAATTACTTGGGCCAAACAGCACTCATTCTAGTAATCGGTCACGCCTTCCAGCTAATTGGGCATCTTCGCTACATTGAATCTTTGTGGATTTGTCTTGGTATTTATGTTTGCCAATTGCTATTTAGCAAGCTATGGTTACACTTTTTCCGTTTCGGCCCGATGGAATGGCTGTGGCGTATGGGTACCTATTGGACAGTTCCTCCCTTAAGACAAAGTAATAAAGATTCTTTATAGTCAATGATAAATACCTATCAGCATAGCGTTAAACGTCATATATTGGTAATGTACCCTACTCGCTTTCCATCTTTGCTCATATCTTCAGCAAGAAACACATCCCCATTTAATTTGGTCACTTTTTGCATACAGAAGATTACGGTCAGAAATATGCAGAAGTGACTAATTTAAAAACAGCGTTAATCCAATATTGACGCTGTTTCTTTTATTTCTATAAAAAAACATTTGATTAACAGACAAGTCACTGGATTTTAAAATCCAGTGACTTGTATTCATTGCAGTTATTTTTCTATATAGCTGTTCATTGCCACTTTCGTCACATTCGAGTATGTCTCTTCTTCTTAGATAGTTGGTTCATTAAAAAAGTAGGTGTTAGTCATTCTTATATCCATAGACCTAACGTCTAAATACGTGTTAATGCGCCATTCGGCTTTGGTAATTCTTGAACTGTTATCTGATTCATTTTACAAAAGTGTTTAAAGAATTGTTGCGCCAACTCTCGTTCTTTTGGGTCACTTTTCAACGAAATGATATCAAGTAAAATTTGAGCCATCCATAAATTTTCAAAATAACGATATTTACCTGTCTTCCATGTCATTTTTTCGGGGAATTTTTCATTTATATAGTATTGCCAGAACAGCAGCTGATCTGATTCCTGTTCTGTCAGTTGAATTCTGTATTTTGAATGAGCAGGAATATGTCCATCTTCACACAGCTTACCGACAAAATTTTCATTCACCATATAGACACCTAAGATACGTCTATCTTTTTCAGGCTTGCTGGATTCTCTTGCCGTTAATAGAACAGCGCTATTCTGGTGCAGGCGGCTCGGCTTGTTTGGCTTTCCTTTGTTATTACCACTCTTTAATATGCCTGAAAAAATTTTCCACTCGGAAAAAGAACTATTCTGTTCTTCTGTATCACACCAAAAAACCATTTGTGATGCGGGATGAAGTTTATGGTTATTCATAAGTTTTTCGTGTTCCAAGCGAAGTACTAGTTCTTTCCGTTGTAGTTTTTTTTCCTCTTCCTTCTTCCATTCTTCTTCTTGTCGTTCAATTTCTTTTTTTTGTATAATTTCCTCAAGTAACTTAGCATCACTTTTATCATGTATTTTTAGGTGGTTTCCAAATACATCAGGGAAAACAAACCTTTTATTTTCCGTTGCAAAATGGATTTCAATACTCGAATCATTTTGATTAACTATACTACCTATGCCAAAACGCTTGTGTGTAACTTTCTTATTAATTAGATTCATTAATCTAGTCCTCCTTATGGAATAAAAACTAAGTTACTATTAGATAGTAAATTTTTTTCATTAACTTCCTTTAAAGCATACATAACGGTTTTGATTTTTTTCAGCTTATCAAAGGAAATTAAAAAAACGTATCCAAATTCTTTCTGCAAAATAGGACATCGGAATTCGAAATACATTTATAAAAAATTATCGTAAGACTATTATAACATTTTTTAATAAAATTACAAATTTATTATTGACAACGCATTTTACCATGAGTTAAAATAAAACATTTATTCTCTACTGGATCTAAAAATAGCTGTAAAATAAAGTCCTTCAACTTCTGGAAAACGCCTCAAAAAATCCAACTTTCCGTTGTTGCAAACATAAATGACCTTTTTATACGAGGTATGCCAAAAAGAATCTTCACCTGCTACTTATCCTAAGCATAGAATGCAAATAATACCCTTTTTTATAGGGAGGATTGTATGAAGAATAATAAAGGCAATCGGAATAGTGATGGAATGGAATCCGTGAGTCAAGCAGCTAAGCTGGCAGTGATTGCAGGAGCCATTACAACACTGGGTGACGCACTAGCGACCATTGCGGCTGGTCTTGCTTTAGAGGATGAGCTAAAGGAAAATGAAAGCAATAGCAATGATATTAACAAACTGCAAAAGCAAATTGACGAATTGAATTATGAAATGAAGCAATTAAAAAGGATGTTACGTTAATACAAAAAACGACAATACCACTTGGATATTGTCGTTTTTTAGGCTATTTAGCAGCCCAAAGATCCATCTCTATTTTTATATCTGGTAGCCCTAATGCTGATACATAAGCAATAGTCATAGAAGGATAGGAATCACCAAACATGGCTACCCATTGCTGATAGAAGTGATGCCAATCAATCTCCTCTGTTGCCCAAATGTTAGCCTTTACCACATGTGAAGCATCCAATTCCTCAGCTGCTAAAATCATCTCAATATTTTTAAATGTATTAGTAATTTGCTCTATCAATCCTGCCGGCAATTGATCATCTTGACCAATCCCTATTTGTCCAGAGAATGCATACATTGCTGCATCTTTCGGAATGATTGTGACATGGCTATACTTTCCAACAGGGCTAGGTACCTGCATTGGATTTTTACGTATGACTTTTGATTTCATATTCTATTCTCCTTTAGGTCGTATTTTTCTAAAAAAGGGCAGACTTATCCCTTACTTATCGATTTTAGAAAAAAACAGCTGTGGAGAACCCTATACCCATGCTTAAAAAACGAATAGATCTTTTTTTCATGTGAATTCTCCTCCTTGTACCTAAAGTTATTTACACTTTACCATTTTTATCCTAGACAATCAATGAACCTAGAGACTATTTTTGAGTTTCAATAATTATTTCTCAGGCAATTAACTAGTCAACCATAACAAACACAACATATATATAGTAATGTAAAGCTAAATTAGCCTTACACCTCCGAAATTGTTACTAGGGTCACTCCATCCCAAGTGTCCCTTTGCATAAAACTAGGTACCCCACTTTGGCGTACCTAGTTTTTTTGGTTAGTATGCGTGTTCATTGATAGTATATCAGGGTAATATGAACAGTTTCTGAACAATATGGTAGGTGATGAAAATTAGCTTGAATTAAATTAATGTCCTTTCTCACCATCACCAAGCTCGATTTCTTACATAGAGCATAATAAAAGTCCTCTACGTTTGCAGAAGGCATGTGATCTTATTAAATTGCTCTCTCTTTTAATAGTTCCAATATCATTTTATACTTCTATTTTAAAAGAAATGAGGAACTGATTATGCAATTTAAATGTCTGTGTGCTCAAAAATCATAAGGTAGCAGTTCGATTGTTAGTTGAGGAAGACCTTGTTAGAACGATGGCTACTAAATAATTTTACATTCTACCTGTTTGCAAGGCTTTTCCCCAATCTTTTCTTCCATTTTTTTCACTTTGTAAGATAGCTGCATCTCGATTGTATGGAATAAGGATTTGTTCTATCATCCAATCGTCTTCTTTTTTAGTTACAATTGTATAATTCGCATAGGGAGAGCCAGACTCCATTTTATGATAGGTTGGTAATTCGTCTTCATATGCTGGTAATCCAACGCTACCCGGATTAATAACGATTTTATCATTAGGTAAATAGACAACTCTAGGTATGTGAGTATGGGCACAAAAAATAATGTTCTGCGAAATTCCATTAACCAACTTCAAAATATCTTCTGTTTTCTTAAGTGTACAACCATTTGGACTGATTTCCTCTAACAAATAACTTTCATCACTAGTGGGCGTACCATGACAAAAATAAAAATCTTCCGTTTGTAAAGAGAATGGCAAATCAGCAATCCATTCCTTCTGTTCCTCTTCCAATAGATTTTGAACATATTGTACCGTTGGATTATCTGTCTTGTTATCTAATAAGATTCGATCGCAATTCCCCCTAATATTTCGAATGTCCTCTTTTACTAATAATTCATAAGTTTCGATAGGAAATAAAGGTCCATATAAGCTATCACCTAGATTATATATATCCTTAATACCACGGTTCTTAATATCGAGTAGTACTGCTTGTAACGCATCTATATTTCCATGAATGTCTGATATAATAGCCGTCTTCATTACGAAGAGCCCTCCTTTATTCTTTACATCTACCTGTCCGACATCGTTATCACTGAATTTAAAAAGTGGGGTACACTCATTGAATGTACCCCACAATCCTTGATATATAAACTTACCTAAAGATTTTATGCTCATAAAGATAGTCATAGGAAAGGTCAACAAACAAATATTCATGCTCGTTGATGGCGATGGAGAATGTTCTTGTAATTTCTCCTGTTTCAATATCCCGATACAATTCAGAGATTTCCCCACTTTGATCGTTGCGCATTTTGATAATCGTTTGGAGGAAATACGGACGCCAGCTCCAATTTTTATTGATGGCACGTGGCTGTAGCTCCCAATTACCGTCAATTCGCATAACGTTTGGTGTTAACTGGAACCCATCCTCATTACAAATATAGAGTCGGAAGGAGTAGTTATCTAATAGTTCAGCTAAATACTCTAAATGGGAGACATTGTCGCTCGTTGGTTTCACACGGTGAACAATCGCCTCTAATTCCTCTCTTAATTTTTTTAACTGCAAATATTGTGCCTCCAGCATTTTCTTTTCGGAAGTAATAAATTGCTGGCATTCTTTTTTAAAACGTTCCTTTAATATATCCTTATCAACAAAGGTCATTGCTGGATTTGCTAGGTATGGTCCTTGATAAAATCTACCGCCATTTTTCCAAGCAAATTGTAGCTGATAAACCGTTTCGATATCTTCAAATAAAAGATTCGCTCCAATTTTATAAGCTAGGCTACCAATGGCGGAAATCATGTCCGATTGAGCAGACCAAGAATCATAATTTAAATCACGTGTATTGACCTTTAAGATATGGGGTGCCAATAACGCAATATGCTCTAAATGACTTTCGGCTCCTACTTCCTGAACGGCAATTTTCACTCCAAACGTCGTAAAATAGCGGAGGGCGTGATGTAGTTTGTTAATATCCCCGATAAAACGATGCTCTGATATGACAAGTACGATGCGCTGTAAATCTTTTTCATCTATATATTGTTGAATAATATTAAAATGACTTTCACCAAAATCTTGCATCAATAAATTTGGATTGCTTGGAATATAAATATCAATTTCTGGTGCAATTTCATCAATTTTAGCTAATGCCGCATGTAAAATTTTATGTTCCATATCAATTCGATATTCTTCTGGAATATCTTCATTGTTGACAAAATCCTTTAAATTAATTTGCTGACCTTGAATTTGTAGATATCCGGAAATTTCGTAGGCAATCACCGTATGCGCATCTGCACTAAATATCGGTTGATAATACCCATGTATTTGATCTAAATTCGTTAACACTTCAATTGCGTCCATCATCGAAACCTCCAATATGAATAACGTTTTCATTGTTATTCAAAAATAACATTGCATTCATCATGATTAACTAAAAAAATGCTCTCTGACTGTATAATAAGTTGTTTAAAGTAAAATCGCAACTTCACTTCTCATAATTTATGGCAAATCTGTCCTAAATTTTAACCTTCAACATAGACAATTATTTGATTTTTATCAATGCTAACGACTTTCCTGCATAGTAGGTTGCTTCTTACGCCATCTTGTTACTTTACTTAATTTTCATGTCAGTCAAGGCTGTTCTCTTATTTTGATTCTCACTTTAATTTATGCAACATGACACAAAGACAGCCGTGATAATAGATGATCATTATCCTATCCAAGCCAAATAATTCAGTCATTTGCCCAGTATTTAAGGACAATTTTATGAAAAAACAGTATCCCAATAGGACAACACGAGGCTCCTACTGGCATACTGTTTATTATTATTCAGACATAAAGAAATACCAAATCAGTGCGATTACTGCTAATGATAAAATAATAGCTATCGTTACGCGAAGCGGCGAAATAGGAGCATTTCCGCCAACTCGACCCGTTTGTCCATTCACCATAAAGCGGTAAATCTTCTCCTTATAGCGGAAAGAAGATAACCAAATCGGTAACATTAAATATTTGTATGTAATATCATCATGGTTTGTGGAAAAACGCAGATTGGATACTACATCGGCACTATTTTCCCAACGAATTTTGGACGTGATCTGCGCATGGAGATGATCATGGATTTCACTTTTTGCTTGGCTCCAGCCATCCTGCAAGCCAACACTGTAACGCTCTGATAAAAATCCAGCTACATATTGTGGTTTATAGGCCTTATTATTAAGGAGATTAAATGGTTCGATTTTTCGCATCATGTCCCGATCATAGCGTGTCGTGGCACTTACTAAATGATCGTCAATAAATTCCTGATAAAAACCACTTGTTGAATACCAATCTGTTTCTGTATGCGTTTTACCGTCTTTATCCGTAACTGTTCGATGACGTCCATATCTTGCGGAGTATCTGGAGCTTGTTTTTGAGTCAAACGTCCAATACGGGAGATATACCCCTTTAAAGGCATCAGGCTTTGCACTTATTTTGGCAGCCTTTGGTGTAAACCATCTGCCTTTAATCCATTTCTGAAAATGTTCCCCTGCCTGCTTATCCGTTACTTCAAAAGCACATACGCCATTGGGTGCTAGCGTATTCTCAGCACTAGCCTCCATGACCTGATTCGAACCGCAGTAAGGACAACTGTCAGCAACCTGCAGGGCATCATAAATCGTCTCGGCTGCACAAGCTTTACAAATGACCGTCTTTTTCTCTACGCCCCAATTGAAATTCCCACGTTCTTCTACTTTTAAGAAGTCCATTTCCTGGGCAACTTTTTCCTCTTCTTGCTCAGGTGTTGCAATTTCAGACTCAAATCCACAATACGGACAAGTCAGCTTACCTGTGGCCGGATTAAACTCAATCGATGCACCACAGGAAGGACATTCAGCATCAAAGTCAAGCTTTACTTGTTTGACATTTTCAACTTCTTGCGTTGACATAGGCCATCATCTCCTTACTTGACATCCTTTTCATCAAAAACATCGCCGCATTCTGGACAGAATTTAGGCGGATTTGCAGGGTCCTCTGGTGTCCATCCACATTTATCACATGCATAGAGTAAAGCACCAGCTGGTTTTTTAGAGCCACACTCACTGCAAAACTTCCCTTTATTCACCGCTCCACACGTACATGTCCAGCCCTCTTCCGCTGGTTTTGCCGCACCACAATTTGAACAGAATTTCCCCGTGTTGTCATGACCACATGCACATGTCCAAGTATCAGGGGCTTTAGCTGTTTGATTTTGCATCGCAGCCTGAGCCATTTGCGCTTGCTTATTTTGCTCATTCATTTGATAAAGCTGACTAGCATTGACTCCACCAGCTTGTGCAGCCATATTCATCCCCATGAATCCTGCCATAGCCCCACCATCATTGTTGGCAGCCGCAATCATCGCTTCTGCCTGAGCGCCAGTTAAATGGGCAGCAGCCATACCTGGATCACGCATGACCGCATTGCGTTGTAGTTGTTTGATCATCGCTTCGTCTTCTTCAGAAGCTTTCAGTGTACTGATGCCAAATGACACAACAGCTAAACCACGTGTAGCAAGCCATTTTTCAGATAATACCTTATTGAGTGCGTCTGCTAATGCAACTGTATGAGCGGGTATTTCACTATAACGAACGCCACTAGCTGAAATTTGTGCAAAGGCTGGCTGTAACGCTGTCATTAATTCTGATTTTAACTGGCTATCAATGGTCTCTCGTGTAAATTCACGCTCCACATTTCCACACACATTTGTATAGAATAATAATGGATCAATGATTTTATAAGAATATTCGCCATGGCAACGAATGGCAATGTCGATATCTAAGCCAATATTACGATCAATGACACGGAATGGAATTGGTGCAGGAGTGCCATATTTATTCCCAACAATCTCCTTTTTATTAAAATAATAAACTCGCTGATCTTTAGCAGGTTCTCCACCAAATGTGAAACGTTTGCCTATCTGTTTAAATGTTTCCATAATGCCATGAGACAAATCTGAGCCATACATAATCGAAGGCTCTGTTGATGTATCATAGACATATTCGCCAGCTTCTGAAGAAAACTCTACGACTTTCCCCTGCTCTACAATCATCACACATTGCCCTTCATTGATGGCAATTATCGAGCCATTGCTAATAATATTGTCATTGCCTTTATTTGAACCTCGTTTAGAAGTACGTTTAATGCCCTTAGTCACCAGAACATCGGCGGATAATGCCTCACAATAAAAATACTCACGCCATTGATCCTCTAAAACGCCTGTTAATGCCCCAACGCCTGCTTTTAATAAACCCATAAATATTCCCACCTTTACATTGATGTTTAGCTTATTTTATCATCTATCAACACTATGTAATACGCAAAATCAGACAAATTGTTTCATTTTCTTCATACTAAACTAAAAAACGAGAAGTTCCTATGATGTGAATCATCAGAACTTTCTCGTTACAGTCTCTTTCTTATGATAAGGCGGCTATTATAACAAGCACCCATGCAACAATAAATAACATTCCACCGATTGGGGTAATCGCCCCTAGCTTTTTCACACCTGTCACGGCAAGCACATATAAGCTACCAGAGAAGAAGACAATCCCTGTAAACATCAGATATCCTGCCCACGAAAGCAGACTAGAGCTTCCTAAAAGTGCCTCATTGGATAGAATACCAAGTGCAAGAATTCCTATAGCATGATACATTTGATATTGCACAGCCGTTTCCCAAATGGCTGCATAATGTGGCGAGGCAAACTTATCCTTTAGCGCATGTGCGCCAAAAGCTCCTAAAATAACACCAAGACCTGCCAAAATCGCGCCTAAAGCTAAAAACATTTCCATCTATTGTTCTCCTATTTTGCCTCAACGGCAATTTCTTTATATTTGGCGTCCCAAGCTGGGTCAATCTTACTTAAAGATACTGGTCGCAATGTATCCTTATGCGCAAGAATATGTACGGATTGAGCTGTGGCTGCTACCGTGCCATCCTCATGTAAAATTTCATAGCCATACGTAGTTCGTAAACGATCATGCTTTGCTACCCAAGTGCGCACCGTTGCTACCTGTCCATAATGCATGGCTGCTTTATACGAAATCGATAAATCCATTACTGGCGATACATAGCCATCTTTTTCTAATGCAGCATACTCAAAGCCCGCATCACTTACAAGCTGCGTACGACCAATTTCCATCCAAATGATGTAGTTCGCATGGTACACTACGCCCATTTGGTCGGTCTCCGCATACCGTATTTCAATCTGTTTCTCACTTACAAACATTTTCTTCACCTCGTCCTACATTATAGCGTAAAAGTATTGATTTGGTGGGGTTTTTGCTCTATTGGAATTGGAGATTGAAAAATGTATTTGTCTACGTAATGATCTCATTCCATATATCCTTTGAAAATCGTATATTTTTAAAACAGGAAACGCTGCCAGATTCCTCGACTTTTCGATGTATGTATAACTAACCATAATTAACACACACTAATTTTGAGTGTCTCGCACGCAGTAAGTGAAGAAAGTAGTATTTGTTGACCGTCTTAATCTCTTATGTGTGATGATTACACCATTTTATATAATAGAGGTGCTTGAAGTGACTATATTCGGAAAATGTTTATATATCGCATTCTTTATCATCGTCTTTTTATTCACAACAATTTGGAACTATTTTAATAGTGGGCATTGGGCCTTGCTTGAGAATTTATTCTTTGCCTTTTGGGTAGCCAGTTTCTTATTTATGGCCTTGCTGCTTAGAAGTAAAAAAGTTGAATCGGAAAAAGCTGATAATAGAAGTTGATACCTATTTAATGATATTTTCTATTGTTTAATTATTTCCTACAATTTATTCATTTGCTGTGGCATCTACAAGCTGCAGCTTTTTTATTGTTGCACCAAATTCATACAAAGCTTGGCAGCACTAGTATTTTATCCATACATTCAAACCTCAAAATGATATACTATTCAAAAAATACTTTGAAGAAGGGAACGTGAGTGATGGAGGCTATGACCATCTTGTTAGATCAATTTTTAGCTAATGCGAATGACCGTAGTTGGTATATCTCATTTTATGAAGTCGTTGAAGGGCTATCTGAAGCAGAAGCCTTTTGGAAACCCGATCCTTCTAGCCATAGTATGGCTGAAATTGTCCAGCATTTAATCTATTGGAATGAAATTTGGCAAATACGGTATAGGGAGAATCAAGTGAAGGCCCCATCCCAATCGAATAATGCAAATACGTTTCTTGTTAAAGATGAAGTAACTTTCTATGAATTGAAAGAAAAGTTATTACATATCCTGCTGCAATGGCAAGAATTAATTGAGGAAGAGCAACTTTTATCTATCGTAAATGGATACCCCGTAAAAGCAGAATGGTGGGCCATCCTATCGAATGCCGCGACTCACAATGCCTATCATATTGGACAGCTTGCTTATTTACGTAAAATGGAAAAATAGACATTTATACGTTATAATCTCAGAGTAGGGCTAATAGTAATAGTCCTATTTTTGTTTGCTGCCGCTTACTTAACTCAAATAACACCAAAGGAAGATGCAATGTGAGCCTAGAAGAAATTACACAAATTTATTCATTTTACTTCTTCACGACACCCATTTTAATAAGGTTAATTGTATTTAATTTTATTTTCAAAGAACACAAACATACGATGGCTATTTTATTGGATGCTATTGTTTTAGTATCAACTACTATATGGTTAATATTGATTAGAGAAGTCATTTTCCCTCTGCCTTCATTAACTTTAAATGTATCTAGTGTACTATTCATCCTATTGATTATTGACATTTCTATCAATTATTATCGCTTAAAAAGGAAGAATTCCTTGAAGTGAATAGCCCAATTTATACATATAAACAAGCTCTAAGCAAAAGAAAAAAGCATCTTTCGTCAAGATGCTTTCACTTTACTATTGGGGCAATTCTTCTAGTGATTTTTCAAATTCAAGTATATGTCCATCAACTTTTGCTCTTTCTAGTTCCTCAATAAATTCTTCCTTACGCTCATCAAGTCTGGAGTCAAGTGTGTTTTGATAACCCGGAAATAGATTGTAATCTACTGGTTTCCCCATAAGTTCACCTCTTATTCTCAGCTTTTTTATTTATTATAGGATATATTGATATTTTCTGACAATTGTTTATATCATTTTTGATTACAAGGACCGACAAGCCAACACAACGGAAGACTCATAAAAAACACCTACCTATACTTAATTGCCCATAAAATGATGCCCTTAATTCTAGCGAACAAGCGATGTCATTTATTTTGTCATCACTTCTGAAAGTACAATTTCCATAAACTTTGTTGATGACCCCCTAATCTCCCCTCACTTTTTTTACGGAAAATAAAATCAAATTTACTATATTTAAAAAGAGAATAACTAGAAACATATAAAAGGTAGTTGGGTCTCCGCCTGAGGGCACTTCATCCGCTATGTATCCAGAAATAATCATCAGTGCCCCTGATACGATACAGGAAATTATTGCTAATACACCTATCGTATATCCATTGACAATAGGCTTTTTTAATAAAATTAAAAATAATGTAATGAACAAACTAAGTAGAAAAATACCCATTGATAATTTTATATAATAAAAAACATCTACTAACATTTCATCCACTCCTTTTCACGTTAGACGTTTCCAGCTATTATAGTTTTATCTATTTCCCCTTACTTTTCCAAGCACTTCCTCCACTAGTAGATATGATGCAAAATCTTAAGAAATCTTCATAATTATTCTCAATAATTATTAATAATTACCATTTACAATAAGAAAAGTCGACAATATTACATCAACAGAAAATCAATTCATCAGATTAACATAGTTAGGAGCATCTTGTCTTGGGCGTTACAGATATTATGAATAACATTCGGATTTTAATGTTGCCAGTCATCCTTATTATTGGCGCTGAGTTCTTACTCATTGCACTTTATTATTTCCTTTATTATAAAAAACACCAGTCCGATCGAAAAAAAATAAACATAAAGCAACTGATGCTTGGAGCACTCTTTATCGGCTATATTGTATTTGTGTGTGAGCTAACGATTATTGGTCGCGGTTCTTCCCATTTCATGCAAATGAATCTTCAACCATTCAGTGGTTATATAGATGCATGGAAGAAATACTCGTTACGAGATCTTCAAAATTGTATTTTTAATATTTTCATGTTTGTGCCATTAGGCGTTTTCTTACCTTTACTTTTCTCTAAATTTAAATTGTTTAAGTGGCTTCTTCCTGTAGTAGTGATTGCAACTTTATCCATTGAAACGTATCAAACACTCACAGGAGCGGGGATTTTTGAGCTTGATGACTTAATCAACAACTCGCTTGGCGGGATTATTGGATACCAGTTATACAGACTTGGGACTTCTATTGTTCAGCACAAAAAAGTAAAAATGAAAAGTTTGGTCGGGAATCTAGCCATTCCTATCATGATGGGTTTGATTTTTGTTGGCATGATGTTTGTCTATGCGCAACAGGAATTTGGCCATTTAACCATAAACGCCTACACAAAATCGAATATGTCGGGCGTTGATGTAACCACTTCATTAGATTTACATGCAACATCTACCGTTGCCCCAATATATAAAAAAATAATTCAAACTGATGAAGTGGAGACTCTGTTGCAAAAGAAATTCGATTTATCAGAGTTCAGTAGACAGGATATTAGGGGTGATCGTGAGCTTTTATTGAAAGACAAAGCAGAAAACTCGTACACGTTATTCATTAGCGCAGAGGGCAATTGGTCGCTAACAGACAATCTTTATACGCCAGTGCAACCCTCTTCAGCTGTGCAAGAAACACTGGTGAACAAGGCAAAGAGCGTGATGGACGAGCTTTCTCTCCTGCCTCAAGATGTAGCATTTACAGCTTTGGATAATGGCGTATTTCAATGGACGCTTCCTGACCGCGCTGAATCTAACCAAGATTATTGGCTTGGTGATGTAGACCTCGGTCTAAAACCAGATGGAAGTGTGTACGCATTATCCTATAGTCTTCATCAGCATCAATTGATACGGGAAGTAAATATTTTGTCACCTGCAGAGGTGTATGAGCGAATTAAGAATGGCGATTTTCCGCAAATAAAATTCAATGCACTCGTAACAGATGAAGAACTTTTGATAAAAAAAGGCGATCAGCTGACTATCGATTTAATAGAGCTTTCGTATATGTATGATACGAAAGGATTCTATCAACCCATATACAGAGTTTCTGGTACATTCAATAAAAAAAGCTGGTTCACCTTGATTCAGGCAAAAAAATAGCCTTTTTTGCGATATTGTTAAATAAGGAAAGCCCTGACTGGGTACTGGGTTTTCCTTATTTCCCTGTTCCTCTAAATTCCTTACCAGGTTATATACCTCCCCCATCAAAATAATCGTTCAGTAATAAAGTCTAATTGAAGCATTCATTCTTTTCCATTTAAGATAAAAGGCTGTAGTAGATGCTTGATACCCTCAACAAATAGCATTTTAGCAGAAAATGCTAGCGTTTTTAGACTTTATCTAATCTGTAGCCTAGGTGTTTGTTCAAATGGTGATAAGAGAGTTGAATATAATACCTATATTGAGAGCATATAGGAGGGTTAGAGAATGTTCAATAAACATACATGTAATGACTGTTGTCAAAATGAAACGAATTACTTCCCAAAAATTGTTGCTCTTCCTGGTCCTATTATACCTGTTCCCTCGCCTGATCGTGGTGTTTTAGGATATGGGTCCCTGAGAGGAGATACTTTAGGCTTTTTAACGTCTGAACAGACGCCCATTACTTTCCATGTAGTTGGCCCGCTATCAAATGTTACAGTTAGCCCTACTGGAAACGAGTTAGTCGTTCAAAATAATGGTGTTTATCAAATTACCATTTCGATAAATGCGCAAGCAACAACAGATGCTGATCCTGATCAACCATTTTTCACAGTTAGCATTACCGTCAATGGGCAACCTATTTTTCTAGACGGCATCGCAGTCTTTAATGTTGTCAATAGAAGTAGTTCGTCTTATGTTGTTCAAGCTACATTAGCAGCAGGAGACTTGGTTGGTGCAAGTGCAGCATCGGATTCCTTAATAGCTAGTTACTTAAACCGCTCCTTAACAGTTGTGCAATTGAGTGGTTAGATTAACAGATAACTTAAAGGGTATATAAGGTAATAGCAGCTCACATCTTTAAATTTTAGAGATGTGAGCTTTTTTGGATGATGTCAGTGTTGTGATTAATTCTGAGAAGTTCTTGTAGTAATTAAATGTGTTATCATTTAAAAAAGTTACACGAGGTGACAGCAATGGTTAGAAGAAGATAGCTAGCCTCCTAGGTTATCAGTAGATTTAGGAGGCGAACTTAATTAATAGGAGTGTTCAATATATGAAACAAAATAAATATGATGAAGTCAATTTCTTTTCCGAGTATGAAAAAATGCCACGTTCCGTTCAAGGACTAGACGCAGCAGGTGAATGGCACGTGTTAAAAGCACTTCTTCCAGATTTACGAGAGAAGACTGTACTCGATCTAGGCTGTGGCTTCGGTTGGCATTGCCGCTATGCCCGCGAGCAACAGGCAAAATCAGTAATCGGTGTGGATCTATCGGAAAAAATGCTTCAAAAAGCGCAGGAAAAAACGAATGATCCATTTATTACCTATTTAAAGATGCCGATTGAAGATATCCATTTTTCTGCTTCTCAATTTGATGTCATAATTAGTTCATTAGCTATTCATTATGTACAACCCTTTGAAGCATTGTGTAAAAAGCTTTATGCTTATCTAAAACCCAATGGATCGTTTATTTTCTCAGTAGAGCATCCTATATTCACATCACGCCATGAACAAGATTGGTACTACGGTAAGGACGGCAATCGCTTGCATTGGGCAGTCGATCATTATCAAACAGAAGGCATTCGCGAAACGAGCTTCCTTACCAAGAATGTCATCAAATACCATCGTACACTCTCCACTTATATCAATGTCTTAATTCAAGCTGGATTTAGGGTAAGTGCTGTGAAGGAGCCCATCCCATCAGAGGAAATGCTAAAAAATATTCCCGAAATGCGGGATGAACTGCGAAGACCTATGTTTTTAATCATTTCAGCAGAGAAGAAATAATCGATGTGTGTTAATGCGACTAGCTTTAACACATAACTTCTTTATTATTTTTTCTTTTAAGTGCTCATACTCATTCAATAAACATTAACAAAATAAAAACACGCAATGGGGCAAAAACGTCCTCTCTATACATCACTCTCCTCTTTTCATCCATATAAATAGTTATGGATGCCCAATACATATTTTAGTAAATAATTAAGCAACACAAAGCTATTGCTATTTGACTTCTCATCGCGAGTATTTCACATCTCGCCACTTCGTACGACTCATTCAACACCCTTACTTATAAGTCCGCATTTTTTTGTCCAAACTATCTTAAAGGTAACCAAATATAAAAGTAGGGACACGATGACTAGAAAAAATAATGTATTTCTCCTATTCATTTTAACGACTGCATTGTTTACGTCAGGTTGTTGGGATGTGACGGAACCCCAAAGAATGTATTATGTCAATGCTGTTGGGGTGGATTTTGAGGATAATCAATATAAAGTCTATCTCCAAATTATTAATTTTGCCGATGTAGCGAAATCAGAACAGCCTAGTGGAGATGTTGCCCCCGCAGAGGTGGGTTATGCTGAAGGAAAAACCGTTGAAGAAGCGATTTATAAACTGTATCGTTCCTCAGACCAGGAAATTTTTTGGGGGCATATGAGGTATTTGCTTTTCTCAGAACGAGCTATGGAAAATGAACGAAGCATCCCTGTTATTGATACGTTTATTCGTTTTCGAGAGACTCGCTATCATATTTGGGTCTACAGTACAAAGGACCCAATTAAAGATGTTCTACTTGTCACACCGATCTTAAAGAATTCGTTGACCTCTTCAAAATTAAGTAATCCCATCAATACAACTAAGCAAGAATCCTTCATAGAGCCTCAAAGCCTAAGAAATTTAATTATAGGCTTAAATGAGCCAAGCCATGAGGTAAGTATTCCCTACGTGACCATTATGAAAGATTGGGAAACAGCAGAGGAACAAGTTGAAGAAACGACTTTTGCAGGTGTTGGAATTTTGACAAAGGATGGCTTTAAAGGCTTTATAAAAAACGCAGCTGCTAGAGGCAATCAATGGATGCATAACAATACCAATCGTGGCGAAATCACCTTTAAATTAGAAGGTCGCGAAAGAGATTATCTAACCGTGGATTTAGATAAATTAAATGTCGAAGTGAAACCCGTCGTTAAAAATAAGAATCATGTGACATTTGATATTTCTATTCATTTACAGGCTACGCTGAATGGATTTAAAGGAAAAATAAATGCCGATGAAATTCGAGGCAACATCATCAAACAAGTAAAAAAAGAAATAATGGAAACCTATGAAGAAGGCTTAAAATTAGACGTTGATATCTATCGTTTTTCAGAATATCTTTATCGCTCAAACGTCAAGGCATGGAAAAAGCTAGAGAAAGAAGGAAAAATCCCTTTAACAAAGGATTCCATCGGGGAAATAACGATCCAAGTAACAAAAATAAACCCTGGTCGCAAAACCTATGAAGAAACCATTGAAGAATAGCCCTGTCCTTTTCAATCATTAAAACAGCTATGTAGAAGTATGGCTACCAGCATTTGAGACAAATGATACTATTACAGTACGATTTCTGGGAGGTTAAAATAGTTGTCTATACATTGCTATAAATTCAATTTTATAAAAAAAACGCAGCTATAGTAATTTATAAAACAAAAAACCAGGTGCTCTCTTGTCGGGAGCACCTGATTTTATTGTGAAAGTGAATCTTACTAACTTACTTAGTTTTGATTCGTTATAATACTACGATAAGTTGAGGCGCTGAACAAGTTAAAATATTTTCCAATAGGGTTTTAGGCAAATTTAATGTTTTTTCGAGAAAATAATTTGATATTTCAACTTTTGTAATCTTCATTGTTATCATTAAAGTAGGAAATAATAAAATCCTTTAATTGTCTAATGGTGGCTGATGACATAAAATCTTTTATCCATGACAATCCCACTGTATAGGTAGGAGGCATATTAGCTATTTTCACATAATTTAAATTGTATTTTCTACAAACTGATATTGGTAGCAATACTACGCCCTGTTCCATCTGGATAATTTCTGCCAAAAGAAGTGAATCTACTTTATAGTTCTAGCCTGCCCTTTCACAAAGTGACGTTGTAAAATGGCAAAGAAATAAAGGGTTCATGGGCAAACTGATCTTAGGAAATCTCCGTTTAACCTGCCAGTTGGTGTTAAAAAGGCATTGGATCGCGTCGTACAATTAGTAAAATAGCAGAAGAATCTCAGTCCGTTACTAATTTTGAGGAAAACATTTTATATTTTGCAGAGCAACTTAAGGTACATTAAACAAAAAGACCAGTCACTCTTATAAAGAGAACTGGTCATTTTGCGTTTAGGTGAAGACTATGAAAAATCTTCTTTTATAGATTAGCATATTACACTGAACAATTTCTGAACAACTATACAAAAAAGACTAGATCCTCACAATATGATGTAAGCCCTAGTCTTTTAAGTGAAAGTGAATCTTACTAAATTTTGTCTAGCTTTAGATTCAAATAACAATACGAATGAACAGGCTAAAGGTTTCATGAATTTTAAATTTTTTTCGTTAAAAATAGGACTACCACCACAAAAAGACCAGGAAATCACGAAAAATGTGAATCCTGGCCCTTTTGTGAAAAGTGAATGTTACTAGTTTGCTTTAGTTTTTTGTATTCTACTGATGAGTTAGACGGTTGATGTTTTAAAAAGTTACACATTCTTAAAAATATTTTTACTCCACCAATTCAATAGCAAAATCAAACATCCCCTCAGCGCCATCTACTGTAATATTCGAAATAGCATATTCTCCCTCTGACATAGTATAGCTTACTTTTTCCAGTATAGATGTTTGTTCTTCTCCAGCAGCTACTGTTCCTTGAGCCCATAGTTTGCCTTCGGAATGAGTAATTTTCCAGCTAAATTGTTGTGTGCCTCTATTTTTCACATCATATCGAATACCAAGTTCTTCAGTAGAATGGTTACTATTAAAAGAGGTGTGAAATTCACCATGCCCAGTTGTTCCACCTACATAAGTCACAGGGAGTCTAGGCTGCATCACTACTTCATTCATATGGTGTTGGACATCAACCAATTTCTTCGAATCTTCCGCTGCTTTTTCTAACATACTAAAAAAATCATGATCTTTTACAATTACAAAGCTTTCTTTGGTGGTAAGGAGAACCAGTGCTTTATTTTTAGAATCAATGAACATCGGATAACCTGTATTAAGTGAGATTGTCATTCGATAATCGTACTCAACGGTTTTTATTGCTGTTTTTTTGAATGTTGCTTGTTGAAAAGACTTTAGCAATTCTTTCTGTGTTTCTTTTGATATTTTTATTTCCGAAAATAGATCTTCTTTATCTGTATCGATCCGATGTAGGCTTATAGTGGGATTTTCCACATCAAAATTAGCATTTTCTAATATATCGGTAGCAGAATAGCTTTGATTTTTCCATGTAACGAACATACCACCAAGAATAATAGCTAAGAGTAAAGGTAAAATCACTTTAAATTTTTTCATATAACTCCCCTCTTTCAATACCTAAAACTTGACAAAAAATATTTTTATGCTAAAATTTACATTTAAATTAATCTTTTATATAATAGGATTCCCTTGGCCAGGGGAATCCTATTTTTTTGTTAAGGAGTGTTGGTATGCATCAACAGGAATCTAGTATCACTTCATTAGTAGCTGCTTTTAGTAGAGCCTATCATAGTCAATTTGATTCTCCGAAAATTTTTGATGATTATGTAGCCAAAGAATTGATCTCACAAGAAGAATATCAAACAATTCAAGACAACATGATACAAGGTATTGCATTTTTTAATAAAGAGATTGCTACAAAGTTTAAAGGCAATACGAAAGAATTAATAAAATGGATTATACAAGTTCAACTCTCTCCAGCGCCCTTGGCACGTGCTGCTTACTGTGAAAGGGTCCTGCAAAACGAAATACAGCTTGGTGTCGAGCAATATGTCATTTTAGGTGCTGGCCTTGATACTTTTCCGTATCGTCAGCAGCAGGTACAAGCCATGCTAGAAATTTTTGAGGTGGATTATCCAGCAACACAGGCTTCCAAAAAGAAAAGATTACAGGAAGCTTCCCTTCCCCTCCTGAATCATCTACATTTTGTACCAATGGATTTTACAAAACAATTTCAATCTCAACCATTAGTAGAGCAAGGCTTCCAAAATAAAAAAACTTTTTTTAGTCTGTTAGGTGTTTCTTATTATTTAACTAAAGAGGAATTAGCAAGCTTACTTAATCATTTATTTGCCCTAGTTCCATCAGGGAGTTCCATTGTTTTGGATTATGCTGATCAATCTCTCTTTAAAGAAAAAGGACTCTCGAATAGAGTGGAAAACATGGTGAAAATGGCCGCAGTTGGTGGTGAACCAATGAAATCTTGCTATGCTTATGCGGACATGGAGAGGATGTTAGATCAATTAGGCTTGCTTATATACGAACATCTATCTCCTACAGCGATTCAAGAGCTGTATTTCCAAAATCGAACAGATTACTTATGTGCTTTTGAAACTATCCATTACATGCATATTGTTAAAAAATAGGTCGAAACCATTTATTTTTATATAATTCTTAATTTTCTTTTTATTACCCAGGCAATTAACTATTTCAATATAGAGGATTAGTATACTATAGTAGTGTAAAGCTAATTAGCCTTACACCTCCTAGATTTGTTACTAGGGTCACTGTTAACGCAGTGACCCGCTTATGATTGACAAACGACTAATAAAAAAATTTAGTTACCCTTCTCCTCTTAAAGCATCCACTTGAACAGGATGATCCACTCAAAATAAATCAGTCTCTTCAATATTTTGAGAAAGGAAATTCACCTATTTTCCAACTTCAAAGTGATTGTCTGGAAAATGAAATGGCTAATGCTCCCTCTTCTATGTATAGAAGCTTAAAACCCATATGTCCTCATACCATTTAGCTAATCATTTTGATGGCCTCTACACCTTCAAATAAAAATTGTTTCATTTCCTTTTTTCCATTTCATATACATACTGTTTTGTTTCTACATTTTATCCTCCTTCAAAAAGATTCATTGAGATTTCCATTATTGATTATTTTGCCTGTCTTTTGCTTATCCTTAATAGTATCGGAATTGTCCTAGCCCTTTTCCTAGAGGAGGTGCCCATCATCAAATACACGGTATCATTTATCCTATTGCTTGTAGTGATTTTTTTGCTAGGTGGATGCTGGAATAAACGGGAGTTAAACGAACTAGCTATTGTTACGGCTGTTGGCATTGATAAATCGGACGAGCTAGTTGAAATCTCTGTTCAGATTGTGAACCCAAGTCAAGTTACCTCGAACAAAGCATCAAGTATTCAAGTTCCTGTTTTTACCTATCATGCAAAGGGAAAAACCTTATTTGATGCCATTCGAAAATTAACAACACTGACACCAAGAAAGCCTTATTATGCGCATGCGCAAATCATTATTGTCGGCGAAGAAATGGCTAAAGAAGGTATGAATAGCATTTTGGATTTATTTCAAAGAGACCCTGAAGGTAGAAGTGAATTTAACATTATCGTGTCCCATGAAGCAACTGCACTAGAAATATTAAGCATTTTAACACCATTAGAGGATATTCCTGCTAGCAAAATGTTTAAATCCTTAAAAGTATCAGAAGCTGTATGGGGAACGACAGAGTCTGTTATTCTAGATGACTTAGTCCAATCTTTAGGTAGTATTGATAATAGTGCCGTATTACCCTCTATTCAAATATACGGTGATGCAGATGCTGGTGCTTATAGCTCTAATATAGAAAAAATTGAGAGCCCCGCACAATTAAAATATGGTGGGCTGGCCATTTTTAAAAATTATAAGCTCATTGGCTATTTATCAGAACAAGAAAGCAGAGATTATAATTTTTTAAACAATAATATAAAAAGTACATTTGAAATTATTGCCTGTCCTGAGCAAGGGAAAATCTCAACCGAAATTATTAATTCTTCTACTAAAGTGACGGGCCATTTTAAAAATGGGATACCTTCGATTTCCATTAAACTTGATATTGAGCAGAACGTTGCAGAGCTTAGTTGCCCTCTGGATTTAACAAAATCAAAAACCATCGATGCTTTAAATAAAGAAACGAGCAGACAAATCAAGGAGCGTTTAGAACATACACTTCAAACGATTCAACAAACCTATCAAGCTGATCTATTAAAATTTAGTGATGTACTACACCGAGAGGACTATCAAGCATGGAATCGAATCAAAAAGAGCTGGCTAACCCTCTATCCAGACCTAGCAGTTCAAATTGAAGTCAAGGTTCATACAAAAGGAGTCGGAGCTGCTACAAAATTAAAACTAGATTAATTCACAAAAAATGACCAGACTCTTTTAAGGAGTACTGGTCATTACAATTAACGCACCGCTTCAAATGTTATAAGTGACGTTTCTTCATTTGGTTGTTGAAGGAACGTGTAATTCGCTGAACAAGTTATATCAGAGAATCCAACACTTTGTAATAGAAGCTTAAATTCCTCTATCCCATACCAGCGCAATAAAAACTTTTGCAGTTCTGTATCCATTAATGTACCTTGTTGCCACTTCTCGTATTTTAAAACCATGAGTGTATATTGCTCCACCCAGTTCATGGCAATCGATTTTCTTTCAAGAGCAATTCCTTCATCTTGTGAAATTTGATGGTAAGATGTCGTAATTTCCCCTGTTTTCCAGTCAGTAGGAAGTAATAAATCTACTAGGAGTCGACCACCAGGAACAAGGTGCTGATACATCGAGGTTAAGGATGACAGCGCTTCTTGATGATTTTCAATTAAACAAAACGTGCCTGTTGGCATGACAATGGCTTCATATTGTTGATCTAATGTAAATTGACATACATTCCCTTTATAAAGAACTGGTGTCAATCCTCGCTCTTGACAACGCTTTCGACAGGACGCTAGCATTTCTGGAGAGTAATCAATCCCCTCTATATCAAAGCCCTTCTCCATTAAAGGAATATAGAAGCGTCCAGAACCGACCCCTGCCTCTAAAATTTTACCAGTGATACCTTGCAATCGCTCTAGATAATATTCAATATCCCCACCAAGAGAGTGTCCAACTGGTTTTGTAAAATCATAAAGTGCTGTGCTTAACGATCCGTAATTTTTGTACATATTTTCTCCTCCGATTGTTTGCGGAAGAAATCAATCTATTAATCCTCCCGCACCTTTATGTTATTGAATGGGAAAATTGAGCTGACTATCATCATCTATCACTCGCTTTCTTGTAAATTTAGTTAAATTATACATTTATTAATCATTTAATTCAATGTTTCTATTGATTTCCTATTCATTACAATTTAATGTACAAATTAGCACAAATTATCAAAAAACCCTTCCTATTAAACAGTACCATTGAGTTAAGAAAGGATGATGGTATGGATTATTTTGAAAGAATTCAAAACGCCATAGAATTTATTGAGAGAAACCTACAGGAAAAGTTAATGATTACAGATATATCTTCCCAATCTTACTTTTCAGCATTTCATTTTCAACGACTTTTTCAAGCCATTACAGGTTTTTCAGTGCAGCAGTATATTCGCAACAGGAGGCTTTCTGAAGCGGCTTCCTTATTAGTAACAACTACCCAGAATATACTTGAGATTGCAATCAACTTTCAATATGGCTCTCAAGAGGCATTTACACGGGCATTTGTTCAGTATTTTGGTGTCACACCTGCTAAATACCGAAAAGGAGCCCACTTCATACCACTTCAAACCAAAATAAACTTTTTGGATTATAAACTGGAAGGAGAACTCCCTATGCAGCGACCAGAAATACTTCAATTACCTAAAAAACGTATCACTGGCTATGAATACAAAACGTCCTTACAAGACGAACAGTATTATGCTGAAATTCCAGGCTTTTATATGGATTTTGGTCAACAGCAATATTATGAGCGAATCTCACATAAAGTAGCCCCTAATATGGCGTATGGCATTTCTACAAACTTTCAGGAGAATGGTCAATTTTCCTTTATTGTAGGAGAGGAAGTCGAAACATTTGAGGAGCGATTAGAGAAAGGCTTCACCCAACTTGAAATTCCTGCTGGTAAATATGCGGAGTTTACATTGAATAGCACTGCGGAAGGAATTCAAAATACAAGACGCTATATTTATGGCGTATGGTTACCAAATTCTAATTATGGACGTGATTCTGGACCTGATTTTGAAATAACGGATGTCATGCAATCTATCTATCCACATGAGATGAAAATGAAAATCTACATTCCTATTAAAGAATAAAAAAGGAGATACACCGATGATTATTGAGAAAGTATTTAAGCAATTCCCTACCTTACATTCAACTAATTTACAATTAAAAAAAATAGAAGAATCACATATACAAGAGCTATTTGCCATTTATGATAATGACAAGGTATTTGAGTACTGTGGCATCATCCCAAAACACAACCTTCAAACTGTTCAAAAAATGATTGGCCATTTTGAACGTGATTATACGAAGAAAAGCAGAATAAAATGGGGTATTTTCGAGAAATCACAGAGTGAAAAACTTGTAGGGATTATCGAAGCGATGGACTTTAATCAAAAAGTAGATATGGTTACAATTGGTTACTACTTAGCTGAAGCTTCCTGGGGAAAGGGCATCGCTACAGAGGCAGTCGAAATCATCGTAAAATTTTTATTGGAGGAGGTAAATGTTAATCGAATACAGGCAGAAGTCATGCCTTTAAATGAACCATCGAAAAAAGTGCTGCTAAAAAATGGCTTTATAAAAGAAGGTCTCTTGAGACAAGCTTCATTATGGTCTGGCAAAGGTGTGGTTGATTTAGAGATCTATGGTTTATTGAAGGGCGAGTACGACTTGAACGGCTAAACTCTATTTATGAGTTTAGTCTTTTCTTTTATTCTACAGATAAATAGACATTTTACCATCTCCTAAATGGCTCTTTGACATAGATTAGAAATAGGTGACCCGTGCTAGCATGATATTGAAACCATAAAGGAGCGTTTAAGGAATGGATGAAAACAGATATTTAACACGAATGAATTGGGAATTTAACAATTATCATAAGTTTTCCAAATGTTATTGTGAATCAAGAAATTTTTGCTTTGGTCACGCTTCTGGCGTCGATCATCCTATTGTTGAGGAAGATTCTTATAAAATCAAATATTATAATAGCCCCCAATTTGAAAAAACATATCAGAAAAAAAAGCAAGACAAAGAACATTGTCAAAGCTGTGTTTGTAGTCACTTAGAATGTTTTGAACCAGGGACTTTAGTAGATGTATACCTCTCAAACGGCAGCCAATTTTTAGGTATTTATTTTATCTATCTTGATCCGCAAAACTGCTGTGGGTACTTCCTTCAATTCGATGAAACGGCACACCCAGTCATTATAGACTGTCAAAAAATAGATGCATTACGAAAAACCTGCGCAGGAAGTTAATACTTTAACTCTTCCCTTTTTTGTGTAATTGAAATAGGCTGGTTATTGCTATTTAAGCATAACCAGCCATTCGACTACTCTTCGTTTATCCATTTGATTAATTGTTCATCAAAAAAGACAGGTTCTTCAAACATAGGATTATGACCACTTTTTTCAAAAATAACTTTCTTTACATGAGGAGTATAATCCACTGCATCCCATAACGAAACAGGAGCAACTAAATAATCATACCTACCTAGTCCTATAAAAATCGGTTTGCTTACTTGTTGTATTTCTTGTAAAAGGTTCTGCTCCGCAAAAGCTACTCCCCATAGATAATCAATAATTTCCATATTCGGATGAACGTTATCCCACGTAGAGGTAGCATTAAACATATAATCATAAAAGCTATGTGCCCCCATACGAATACACATGTGAACAAAGCGTCGTTCAGGCTCCCTCTTAAGATCCTCCTCCAACAAAGCTATATCATGCGTAAATTGATGTTTACGCTGCGCACTTGCATGTGCCTCAAAATAAGACAAGCTTTGCTGCTGTCTTTCTTGACTATTCGTTGTTGCTGTATTTAAAAGAACGATTTTTTGAACATGCTGGGGATAAGCTTTGGCATACGCCATCGCCAAAAATGCATGTCCTGAATGCCCTAAAACAATTAAATCATCAAGCTGTAGAGTTTGTCTTGCATACTCCATGTCTTTCACTATTTTGTCCAATGTATAATCAGCTTGTTTCAATGCATGCGTAGGCTTACCAAAACCTCGATGATCTAAAAAAATAACCTGAAAATGTTGGTAGAAGTTTTCTGAAAACAGACGTGGATAATATATACTACTCCCCACTACTAAAATTGGTTGGCCTTGACCTTTTATACAATATTTTAATTCAAATCCATCACACATAAGTTTTTGATATATCATCATCTTGATCCTCTTTTCTTTTTTTGTATCATCACTCCCTTTCTTCTTTGTTTTCCCGTGTTTTTTCCATTGAACGCTCTAGCATTCTATCACCTCAGTAGATGTTACTATTACATTAACAATATCATTTCCACAGATTCCTAGCAATGAAGGATCGTGTATACTTAATAAAAGGAGCGTGTCTATGAAGGAAAATCTAATAAAGCGTTTGCGGTCATTTTTATTTAATGAGAAGCACCCAACCTTAGTGGGTATACCTGCAAGCCAAAGAGAAATAAAAGATGCACAGCAGCAGCTTCATGTACAATTTCACAGCGATTATGTCGAATTTATTGAAACATTTGGTGGAGCATACGCAGGTTTAGCAATCCATGCTTTTTCGAATGGCTCTAGTCTAGGAAACGAAACCGTTGTTGATTTAACACTGGATTTTCGTCAACAATATAAAGATATCCTATCTCCGAATATCATAGACACTAGCTATGTCATTTCAATGGACGGTGAAGGAAATCCCATTTTCATCGATTCATCAGGTAAGGTTTTCATTTGCGATCATGATTGCCGGGAAATCAAGCGATTAGCTGATTCATTTGAATTGTTAATAGAAGATTGTTTTTATGAATGGTAAGTTATTTAAACAAAGAAGAGGTTAAATAAAATGGACAAACAATTAGAACGTATACTTGCATTAAGAAAAAACGGACAGCTTGAGGAAGCAAATCAATGCATGGTGGCACTGGTCAAGGAACATCCTGAAAATGCATTCTATCAATTTCAATGTGCTTGGACATTTGATTCTTTAGGGCAGGAAAAAGAGGCAGCTCCGCACTATGAAAAAGCGATAAAATTGGGACTAGAACCAGAAGTTTTAGTAGATGCCTACCTTGGTTTAGGGAGCACATATCGAACTTTAGGGCAATACGAGCAAGCAAAGCGAATCTTTGAACAAGCCATTCAAGAATTCCCTGAGGCCGAGCATGTCAAGGTCTTCTATGCCATGACACTTTATAATCTTGGCGAACATGCAAAATCAATGGAAACATTATTGCACACCTTAATACTTACAACCAACCATCAGGGCATTCAAGACTATAAAAAAGCCATTCACTACTACAGTGATAAACTAGATCAAACATGGTCATAAAAAAACAGGCTCCTATTTTGGGCCTGTTTTAGCATTATGATGCGGTAGTTTGCTTTTTGAATGTAGAAAATAACGCCATAATCAAGAATGTTAGTATGCCGCTAAAGAAAAATAGATAACTCAATGGAATTAAAAAGAAGTTTTTCTCCACTATCGTACCATCTGCTAGTATCTCATCTCCTATAATTCCTTTTATAAATAAACATACGATCCCCATGATCATGGGAATTGTGGCAAGTAAATATTTTTTCATTATTTCTTCCTCCAGACTGTTAAATCCTTGTTGTTATCGATGTCGCTTACAACTGTTATGATAGCGTTAGTTATATTATAAGTCAATTATTTTTTATCGAAAAACAATAAATAATTATTGATTAACATCCTTGACGAAAAAGAACGAACGTTCCCCCTCTTTTAATTTCTAGTACGTGTTTTGTTATGATTTTTGAGTAGATTTTGTGCGAGTGAAAATCAATAAATATATAATATAGTGTCGGATAATCTGCTTTAATGAGCTAAAAAAAAACAGCTACTTAGCAAAAAGTAACCGTTTTTTCTTGATTTATATCGATTTAGAAGCCTGTTGTATGAGTGCAGCGACCATTTTATCCATCTGAGCAAAGCGATCATCCTGAGTTTGCCCTTTGACATAGCGATAATAGATTTGCTGACAAATAACGGCTAATTTGAAATAAGCAAATGTACAGTAATAATGAATGGCTGACACATCTCGCCCACTCTTCTCTGCATAACGATCAATAAATTGTTGTCGGGTATAAAAACCTGGTAATACAGTTACTGGTGGTTCTCCAAGTGCATATAATAGCATTTTCGGGTCGTCCGCTTGCATCCAATAACTCATTGCTACCCCAACATCAGCTAGTGGGTCCCCTACTGTTGTCATCTCCCAATCAAAAAGACCAATCATTTCGGTAATATCCTTAGAGAACATCGCATTATTCAATTTATAGTCATAATGAATAATGGTTGCTTCATTATTGGAAGGGATATGATTTGTTAACCACTCAGTTAATACGGCTACTTCCGCATGCTCTGCTGTTTTCGCTTTTTCATAACGCTCGATCCAGCCATACACTTGTCGTTCCATAAATCCGTCAGGCTTCACCATATCCTTTAATGGTGTGTCTTGATAAGGAATGGCATGTAATGCAACTAAAGAATCAACCATCATTTCGGACAACTGACGTGCTAGCTCCTCTGTTGGTTCTGTCCCTTTTGGAAAATGCGTATCAAGGACGATGCCTTTTTTGCGCTCCATTAAAAAGAAATCACTACCGATGATGTCTCGATCCTCTACATAGACATACGGCTTGGGAACCGCTGTTAAAAATGGATGCAATGCCGATAAAATTGTAAACTCCCGCTTCATATCATGCGCTTTCTTGGCAACTGGTCCAAGCGGAGGACGACGTAGAACAGCTTCGAAATCTGCTATTTTTAAACAATACGTCAAATTGGAATGTCCTGCACTAAATTGTGATATTTCAAGTTTCCCCTGTGGAAGCTCAGGGAAATAGCTTTCTAAAAAGGCATGTAATTTATCCACATCTAACCGTTCACTTGACCTTACTTGCATCGTATCCATTTTACTTCCCTCCTTAAATAATGGAGCTCATGCCCCCATCTACTACAATGACATCCCCTGTTACATAATCCGAAGCTGGTGCTGCTAAAAATAACGCTACGCCCTTCAGATCATTTTCTGAACCTAAACGTTTTAACGGTGTAACGCCCATTAAATAGTCTTGTCCACGTTCGATTAAAACATTGGACATTTTCGTTGGGAAAAATCCTGGTGCAATGGCGTTGACATTGACTCCATGTGGTCCCCATTTAACAGCTAAATCCTTCGTTAAAGTGATGACAGCCCCTTTACTCGCGTTATAGGCAATCGTGTCCATAAAAGCTGGTAGCGTACCACCTAGTCCAGCGATGGAAGCAATATTAATAATTTTGCCGCTTTTTTGCTCTAGCATAATTTTGCCCACTGCTTGGCTAAATAAAAAGGTTCCATTGACATTGACATCAAATACTTTTTGCCAGGCTTCATAGGGCATATCAATGGCAGGTGTTCCCCATGATGCGCCACTGTTATTGACTAAAATATCAATTTTACCGAATGTTGTGATTGTTTTGGCCACCACATGAGCAATATCCTCTGGCTTTGTGACATCACATGCTAGGGCTAATGTTTGAACACCTAGCTTTTCGAGCCCTGTGGCAACTTCCTCACACGCCTCCACCTTTCGTGAGCATAGGACCACATTGGCTCCAGCCTCTGCGAATCCTTGAGCAATTTGCGCACCGAGTCCACGTCCTCCTCCTGTCACAATGGCTGTTTTACCTTTTAAGCTAAATAACTCTAGGACTGTCATTTCACCAGCTCCTCTTGTTTGTTGGCATGCTTTTTCAATTCTAGCTTAGCAATGGTATTACGATGCACCTCATCTGGTCCATCTGCTAAACGCAATGTGCGTGAATTTGCCCATTGTGCAGCAAGCGTTGTATCTGGACCTACCCCAGCTGCACCAAATGCTTGGATAGCTCGATCAATGACTCTTAGTGCCATATTTGGCGCAACTACCTTAATCATGGCAATTTCAGCTTTTGCCTCTTTGTTGCCTACCGTGTCCATCATATAAGCAGCCTTCAAAGTTAAAAGCCTTGCTTGCTCAATATCCATGCGAGATTCGGCAATACGCTCCCGCATTACCCCTTGATCAGCTAGTGGTCGATGAAATGCCTGTCTCTCCTGTACACGTACACACATTTCCTCCAATGCACGTTCTGCTGCACCAATCAGACGCATACAATGATGAATTCTTCCGGGTCCTAGTCTACCTTGCGCAATGGCAAAGCCTTTTCCTTCACCCCATAAAATATTATCCACCGGTACACGTACATTAGTAAAAGTAACCTCACCATGGCCCTCTGGTGCATGATCGTAGCCAAAGACAGTCAGCATACGCTCCACATTTACCCCTGGTGTATCCATTGGTACGAGAATCATAGACTGCTGCTCATGGATAGGGGCCGTTGTATCTTTATGCTTACCCATAAAAATAGCCACCCTACAGCGAGGATCCCCAGCACCGGTTGTCCACCATTTATGGCCATTTAAAATGTATTCATCTCCATCTCGTTCAATACTTGCCTCAATATTCGTAGCATCACTGGATGCAACAGCTGGCTCTGTCATCGCAAAGCAAGACCGTATTTCGCCTCGTAATAACGGTTCAAGCCACTGCTTTTTTTGCTGTGCCGATCCATAACGTACAAGTACTTCCATATTTCCTGTGTCGGGTGCATTACAGTTAAACACTTCGGGTGCCAGAAGTGAGCGTCCCATGATTTCACATAAAGGTGCGTATTCTAAGTTGGTTAAACCTGCTCCATATTCACTATCTGGTAAAAAAAAATTCCACAAACCTGCCTTTTGTGCCTTCTGTTTCAGCTCCTCCATAATAGGTGGAATCGCTCCCCAACGATCTTCCATCGCCTCGACCTGTGCAGCATAAACGGTCTCATTTGGATAAATATATTGCTCCATAAAATTCGTCAGCTTGTCCTGTAACTTCACAACCTTTTCACTATAGGAAAAATTCATTAGAAGATACCCCCTTTGCTTGAACTTCGCAAAATGAATGAATGTTCATTTTCATTCTTACAATAAATGTTACCGCTATTTTTCTAGTAAAGCAATGTTCTATTTTTGAATTTTCTAACAAAAGGGAAAATTCATTACTATGGACTTACGTCGTTTTGTTTTCAAAAAACTGTAAAATATCCTTCAATAATTGTCGGATGGCTAATGGTAAATGACGGTTTTTCAAGTACACTAGATAGACATTTCGACTTAAATTCACACCCTCAATTTCTTTTTTTACAATCGTTTTGGCAGTTGGCCCTTGCAAGTAATTTTCAGGTAATATGGTCACACCTAAATGTTCTCGTACGAGGGATACAGCCGTTTCAAAACGCTCAATTTCAAATTGAATATCGATGTTTTTACCAGCCTGTTCAAATGACGTTAATATATCTCGTCTTGTTTGAAAGCCCTCGGTACTAATAATAAATGGTTCTTCACAAATGTCTGAGATGGTTAGAACCTCCTTTTGGGCTAACGGATGATGTAAAGGTAACACTGCGACCAATCGTTCTTCATATAAGGTTTGAACTTCTAACTCTGGATCATCCATTAACTGATTGGTGATGATTACATGCGTTTTATAGCTTTTCAAGGATTTTTTCACCCGCTTACTGCCTAAAATATCGACTAAATGAATTTTCATTTGTGGATAGTCTTTTTTATAGTTGGCGATTACTTTCGGCAGCCAATGCTTGATCGATTCCATGCCCCCAATGGTGATGTCCTTCGTGCCATGAACAATCACTTCATCCATTTCAATTTTCAATACTTCCATATTTTTCACAATAACTTTTGCCCGTTCAAAAAGTAACTCTCCTGCTTCAGTTAATTGCAGATTTCTAGTATTTCTTTCTAATAAGGGAGAGCCAATCTCTTGTTCTAATTTTTTGATAGCATTACTTAAGGAAGGCTGCGAGATATGCAGTCTTTCTGCGGCTTTTGAGAAATTCATCTGTTCTGAAACAGAGATAAAATAGTGTAATTGTTTAATGTCCACCTATAGATACCTCCAATATTTATAGTTAAAAGCTATAGATTAATAATAATTATATATTAGTAATTATAATTATGTGAATATATAATGAATTACAACAATACTTTTTCTACAATAATATTAACAATGGGGTTGATAAATTATGTACACACTGACAGATCAAAAACAATGGAAAGGCCGAATAGATTCAACGACAAATACAAGCAGTTTTCGTTTACATCAACAAGTTAAAAGATTGGCGATTAATGATGTAAGCGCTTCAGATAAGAAAAGCGCTGCACTCGTTGGTTTTATCTGCGATGAAGGGGTACGTCGAAATCAAGGCCGTGTAGGTGCAGCAAACGGACCAAACGCACTGCGAGAAGGATTAGCAAGTTTACCGTGGACATTTGAGGACGATCAACAAATCATTGATGTTGGCAATATCGTTTGTCTGAACCATGCGTTAGAGGATGCACAGCGTGAGCTTGGTGAAGTAGTAGCAACAGTACTGCAAAAAAAATTAGCATGTGTTGTGCTAGGTGGCGGACATGAAACGCTGTATGGCCATTATGTAGGCGTTCGTTCTGCCCTACCAAAGGATGCTAAAATCGGCATCATCAATATAGATGCTCACTTCGATTTACGACCATACGATGAACAAACTTCGTCAGGTACGATGTTCCGTCAAATTTTAGAGCAGGATCCCCACGCTGACTATTTTGTTGTTGGTATCCAACGCTATGGCAATACAAGAGAACTTTTCGAAAAAGCCGATGAATTAAAGGTGAAGTATGTTTATGAGGATCAAATGACAGTAGCCAACCAACAGCAATTATCGGCTGAATTACAGCACTACATGGATCAACATGATTATATTCTTCTGACATTATGTATGGATGTCTTGAATGCAGCTTTCGCTCCAGGTGTAAGTGCTCCTTCACCGTTTGGGCTTGACCCATCGACTGTGCGCACAATCCTCCAACAAGTCACTTCACACCCCCACACACATTCATTTGATATATGTGAGGTCAATCCGTTATTAGATGAAAACGGACGTACAGTGAAATTAGGTGCTTATTTTGTGTATGAAGCACTGAACAACTTAGTTAGGAGGCAAGGTTCATGATCGAAATTAATCAAATTACAACGGTGTTTCTAGCCGTTGCACTCTTTGCATTGGGTGGCTTTCTTATTAATAAAATAGGCTTTTTAAAGCGTTTCTGTATCCCAGCTCCCGTGGTTGGTGGCTTATTGTTCGCTGCCCTTGCTACCATCTTAAAAACAACGGGTATCCTAGAAATATCCCTTGATACTTCTTTACAAAGCTTATTTATGATTACTTTCTTTACGACAATTGGCTTAGGTGCAAGCTTTAAACTAGTGAAGCTCGGTGGAAAATTACTCATTATTTACTGGCTAGCATGTGGCTTCCTAGCGTTAATGCAAAATGTCATTGGGGTATCGCTTGCCTCACTCATGGGCATTCATCCTTTAATCGGAATGATGGCTGGAGCCGTTTCTATGGAGGGTGGTCATGGAGCTGCCGCTGCATTTGGACAAACTTTAGAAGATTTAGGTATTTCTTCAGCCATGACAATTGGTGCCGCTGCCGCAACATGTGGTCTAGTTGCTGGTGGTTTAATTGGTGGTCCAATTGTCAAATATTTAGTAGGTAAATACAATTTAACACCCGATGAACAAGAATCGGAAGAAATCGAATATGAGAATAAACATGAGCAAATTACATCCGATTCGTTCTTTACACAAGTCTTATTAATTACTTTCTGTATGGCTGTCGGTACGTATGTCGGCACACTATTCTCAGAGGCAACAGGCTTCGTTCTGCCAGGCTATGTGGGAGCTATGTTTGTAGCGGTCTTAGTCCGCAATATGATGGACAAATTCAAACCAGAAGCAATCAATATGAAGAGTATCTCATTAATTGGTGATGTCACATTAGGTGTTTTCCTTTCCATGGCGCTAATGAGTATCAAGTTATGGGAAATTGCTGATTTAGCGCTTCCATTATTTATCATTGTCTTTGCGCAAGTATTCTTTATTGTTGTATTTAGTATTTTTGTATTGTTTAAATTACTTGGCAAAAACTACGATGCAGCTGTTATGGTAGCTGGTTTTGCAGGACATGGTTTAGGGGCCACACCAAATGCCATGGCCAATATGTCAGCCGTAGTGCAACGCTTCGGTCCTTCTAAAAAAGCCTTCCTCGTCGTTCCGATTGTCGGTGCCTTTTTAATCGACGTATTTGGTATTCCAATTATCATTACAACGATCAATTTATTTAAATAAAAAAGAGCTTTGCAGTCGTCCAGTGCAGACGATTGCAAAGCTTTTCTATTATTGTAATATCTCACTTACTGTGACAAATTCATAGCCTTGTTTCTGTAAATAAAGAATGACATTTTCTAAACCATTGGCTGTCGTTTGATGGATATCATGCATTAAAATAATACTACCATCTTTTACAGAGGCTTTGACATACGCTAAAATTTTATCTGGATTGTGATGTTTCCAATCCAGTGTATCAATCGACCACAAAATAGAAGGGATGGTCATGACAGAACGTACTTGGTCATTGGTCGCTCCATACGGTGGACGAAAAACGGTTGGATACTGCCCAATGGCTGCATAAATAGCGTTACTTGTGCCACTGACTTCTTGTTTAACACCTGCTATTGATAAGGTCGTTAATTTTTTATGGCTCAAGGTATGGTTGCCGATTTCGTGCCCTGCTTCATAGACTTGCTTAACGATTGCAGTATTTCTTGATACATTTTTACCTACCATAAAGAATGTAGCCTTGGCATCGTATTTTTTTAACGTTGCCAAAATTTGTGGTGTCACCTTGGCATCAGGCCCATCATCAAATGTTAAAGCTACCCGTTTTTTTGCGCCTTTCGCCACTGGCACACCTTTATTATAAACTTTGTTATCTATTAACTGAATATCGGCTAGCTCAGAAGCTTTGACATACCCTTTTTGGTCGCCTGCTTCTATATAGGCCCAGCCTGCAAGTGTTATGTAATACTGGACAGTCGTTTTATTGGCAAGTGTACCAAGAACTTCTCCGTTTGGACTCGCTGTTAAACGTAATTCAGCACCAGCCACAGCTTGGATTCGTTTCTTTGTTGGGACAGGTTTTTTTAATGCGTTTGTCGCTACATACCCTATCTCCTCGCCATATTGAACGAAAGACCAACCACCAGGTGCTGTGCCATACACATAAATCATTCGTCCTTCATAGAGCTGTCCTACATGCTGGGCATGTTGACTTGGGGCTGTAAATAAAGTCGTACCACCCTTTTGAATCACTAAGTAACCTTCAGACTTCAGCTTGACTAAAACATCAGATGTGACATAGCCCTCCTGCTCTGGCGTTTGAATATGTGTCCATCCTTTACTTGCTTGTGTTACTGAAACAAAGCTTCCTTTTGATAGTTCCCCGATCTCCGCACTATTCGTAGAAGCTTCTTCATAGATTATCGCATCTTTGGTGACCTTTTGAATCACCACTGACCCTTCAGCACTTGCTGAAAGTTGCCCAGCCAATATGCATATCATAAACGTCAAAACGATTGCATAGGGTAAATATTTTTTCATTGTTCTACACCGCCCTTAGATGTCTTCCATGTCTGTTTGCTAAAAAAATGTTAAGATTTAACTTTCATTATAGAGGAAACATTCATACCAGAAAATAGTAATAATCAACTAGATTCCCTATTACAAGGCTACTCAAATCGTATTTTAATAAATACTTATACATTCCTCCTTCCCGTTTTTCTACGAAACTATGCATAGTTTATGATAATTCAATGATGTCGACTTATTTTGTTAGTTCCTATTTTGAGAATGGATCAGCTTCGTGCTGCTACTAATGAGCCGTTGCTACTAAGAATGGAGCGGTACTATTACTTAGGTGAGCGGCTTTCTTCTCTTTCGGAGCGGGTTCACCTCCTTTATGAGCGGCTCCCTCCTCACTTGGAGCAGATTCACCTCCTCTTTGAGCGGCTCTCTCCTCATTTGGAGCGGGTCCACCCCCTTTATGAGCGGCTCCCTCCTCATTTGGAGCGGGTCCACCTCCTTTATGAGCGGCTCTCCCCTCATTCGGAGCGGGTCTCTCTCCTCTTTGAGCAGCTCTCTCCTCATTTTGAGCGGGTTTGCCACCTTTATGAGCGGCTCTCTCCTCTTTTGGAGCGGGTTCACCTCCTTTTTGAGCGGCTCTCCCCTCTTTTGGAGCGGGTTTCTCTCCTTTTTGAGCGGCTCTCCCCTCTTTTGGAGCGGGTTTCTCTCCTTTTTGAGCGGCTCTCTCCTCTTTTGGAGCGGGTTTGCCACCTTTATGAGCGGCTCTCTCCTCTTTTGGAGCGGGTTCACCTCCTTTATGAGCAGCTCTCTCCTCTTTGAGCGGCTCTCTCCTCTTTTGGAGTGGGACCACCTCCTTTATGAGCGGGTCTCTCCTCATTTGGAGCGTTTCCATCACTTTTATGAGCAGCTCTTCTCAGAAATAGATCCCCTTGCTCGTATTTAACAACAAATTTCTAAAACCTGGATTATCTACTACCGTCCCTAAAATATACAATGCCCTCCTTTCTATTAAGACGCTGGGAGCCATGAAAAAGTTGAGTTTTTTTCATTATTTTTCCTCTTATAGAGCTTTGTATGCAGTGAGGGCATCCTCGATATGTGGGGGTGGGGTCCACATATAGCTTGGGGCATTGGTTGTAATGAATAAAAAAGATTTCCCTTCTTTTTCGATTATGGACGCCAGACACAGTCCTGCTTCGGGGGTATAGCCTGTTTTTCCACCTAGTATTGGTCCGTCTTGACCAGGCAATTTTGTAAATAATGAGTTTGTAATTATTAATTGGTTGGGTACATGGGTTGTGTAGCTTTTCGAGGTAAAGATTTGATAAAAGATAGGATTTTCTAACGCATAACGTAGAAGTTTACTGATGTCCCGCACGCTGGATACATGTGCCTCATCATGTAGGCCACTGGTGTTAACAAAATGTGTATCATGCATGCCTAATTCCTGTGCCTTGTTATTCATCAACGTGACAAATTTATCCTCACTGCCTGCCACAGCATCTGCAAGTGTTCCGGTTGCATCGGCACCTGAGGCAAGGAGTGTGCCATACAATAAGTCCTCCATCGTGACAAAATCTCCTGCTTGAAAGCCTGCCATCGAAGCATTTTGTGCCGTATAGTTCGCAATCGTTCGGGGTTCTACAATGGTTTGTGTTTGTAAATTATCTGTCATCTCTATGGCAACGATAGCTGTCATGATTTTTGTTAAGGATGCAGGATAAATAATAGCATCCGCATTTTTTTCGTATAATACTTCGCCCTGTTCATTGAGTAACAAAGCATTTTGACTATGTAATGATGGCAGTTCTAGATGAGCGAGTTCATATATTTTGTTTGTATAATAAAATAAGAAAACCACGATACAAAGACAGCCCAATAACATCCATTTTTTCATAAAAAACGCCTCCTACACATTATAATAGGCGGCATTTCTTAATATTCCTTGAGAAAAATGAGATGAACTCAAATATTTTCACATGTAAAAATCATCTTCGTAATTTGAACTAATTCTTGTAATCTCTTTATTAGTTAGTTTGAACAATACATCTTGAGAAACCTCTAGCTTGAGAGCCTCTTCTTTGTTTAGACCAGCATAGACGCCGCGCAAAATACGCCCCGTCAAACCGTGCGAGACAATAATTACTTTTGAAAGTGGTTGAATCGTTTCAAGCAAAGCAGTTAGTCTGCTCACAACAGCTTCATAGGTTTCTCCATCTGGAGCACGAAAATACCAATTAAAGGCATCCGTTTTCGTTAATAAAGCAGGCCAATCTTGCTGTATTTCTGCCATGGTTAAGCCAGCCCATTGTCCCACAGCAACCTCTGTTAAACGTTGATCCTGCTTCACCTTGTTAATGTTATAGCCAAGCGTTTCACAAAGTATGACTGTGCTCTGCATGGCTCTTCCCATTGGACTTGATAGGATGGTCCATTCATCTGCATCGCCAATGAGTGATTTCAGCATGCGTGCATTTTGCTGAACTTGCTCCCGGCCACGCTCTGTTAGTGGTGAATCAAGCTGTCCCTGATATCTCCCTTGTGTATTATAATTTGTCTCACCATGACGAAGTAAATAGATTATTTGCTCCATTTTATTTCCCCCATTCCAAAGTAAAATAGCTGTTAAAACAGCACTAGTACATAGACCAAGCTAAGAAACAAACATAACGGACTATACCATTTCGAATCATTTTGAGCAAATTTGGAATGCTTAATGGTTTTAAAAAAGCCAACATATTTAAAATCACCAATTGCTCGTATCAAAAATACCAGCGCACAAACGATACTGCCTATTTTTGAAAAAATAGAGGCTTGAAAAAATGTCATCCACCCTCCTTGAACAAGGATGATACTACTTGCTAGCAACACCAGTATTGCTACACAGAGCGTTCCCCATTTCCTAGGAACAAAAACGGCTTGTTGGCTGCCTTCTTTCATAGGAATAACAGCTTCTGTACCCCATCGACCACCAAAAGCCCAATAAATATGTATTACACTAATCAGCCATAATAGTCCCACTGCGACAATTGATAAAATAAACATGTTCTACCTCCCTATTCACATTTCCATACGATATCGTATGTTTTGGCGATAAATATAGTCCCTCAAAGCTTATGTCGGCTCTGAGAGACCTTCTTATTGTAATAGGAGCTTAATCATCTTTTCGAGATCGAAATGAGGATTGGCTTCGAATCGTGTCATCCAGCCAATATAGGTTAAATAAGCCAATCTTGCACGGTCAGTAGATTCATTTATATCTACACCACTTTTTTGATAGAGTGTCGCCACACAGTCAATTCGCTGCTCCTCTATTTGAACGATACGCTTTGCGACATCTGGATCATATTTGGACCAAGCATAAATGCCTATCTCCATTTTTTTATTTTTGTGAAAACTTATCCGTAAAAGCTGTTCTAAAGTAGCATCTTCTTGCTCCATGCTTTGAATAATGGCCTTTGTCGCATGGGTTTCCCAATAGTCGAGCATGGCATCTAATAGCTGTTGACGATCACGAAAATAATGATAAAAGCTCCCCTTGCTAATGTTTAATGATCGAGCAAGTGCTTCAATACGGACTTTATGTATGCCCGCTTCTGCTAATTGCTCTAGACCCGCTCTAATCCAATCTTCTTTCGTTACTTGCATGATTGCCCTCCAAAAAATACGATAGCGTATGTTTTGTCTTATATTACCACTTTATGCATCCCTCATCAACTTTTATCGTTTTTATGGCGAACATTAATATGATTATTCACTGTAACATGGACTGTTACCACTCGTGGTAAAATACATGCACACACTATAATAAGCGCAATCAACTTTTTCATTCGTCTACTCCTTGTCTTAAAAAGTATTATCAAATAGCTTTTCTGCAATGCCCTGTAAAATATCTTGCTCCTCAAATGTCATAAGTTCATCTTTCGTGATTGTTGCCTGCTGAATCAATCGGGTTGATTGGATTGTCACTAGTTTTTCAAACAAGTTTCGAATATAACGACCATTCGAGAAATTAGGGATGGTTTCAATTGGCATATGACGTAGCTGTGCTTTCATATGTTGGGCAAATGCATCGCCAAATTGATAGTCGTTCGTTTGACAAAGCATCGCAAAGATATCATAGAGTTCATCAGTGCTAAAATTATCGAATTGTACAAAATGATTAAAGCGAGATTTAAAGCCTGGATTAGATTGTAAAAATTCCTCTATCAGCTCTGTATAGCCAGCAACGATAATTACTAAGTCATCACGTAGATCCTCCATTGCCTTTAATAAACTATCAATTGCTTCCTTCCCAAATGCATCCTGTTTATCATTTATTAATGCGTAGGCTTCGTCAATAAAAAGTACCCCACCCTTCGCTTTATTGACGACTTCCTGAACCTTTAACGCTGTTTGTCCGACATAGCCAGCGACTAGCCCCGCACGATCTGTTTCCACAAAATGCCCACTTGAAAGGACACCAAGATGCTTATAGATTTGGCCAATAATACGTGCCACCGTTGTTTTACCTGTGCCTGGATTGCCTGAGAAAACAAGATGATACGTAATAGGAAAGCTTGTTAAACCATGATCCACACGCAGACTTTGAATTTTAATAAAGTTAATTAAATTATGTAATTCCTTCTTTGCATTTGGAAGACCTACAAGACTATCTAATTGTTTTTGTAGCTTGGCAATCTCTTGCTCGACTTCAGGTGTAATGCGTAATCGTTCGTCGTTGATAAATTCTCCACTATAGATGATTTTGCCCTCTTCATTAAAATAATCGCCTCGTCCATGTTTTTTGCCTTGCACGAGGTCACCAATATAGGAAGCCTGCCCATTGGCATAATATAGCGTTCCTTGCCCTGTCATCACATCCTCTTTAAATTGCCCTTCCGCTTCTAGAATCCCATCCCTAGCATATACTTTGCCTTTACCATGCTTTAGATCTTCAAAAAAATGACCTTCATAGTGGAGTGTTGTTACCCCACGATCAAGCTCCTCAGCTGTTGGTGATTCTGTAGGATAATACAGCTTCCCAGCCCCTTGCATATGATGCCAAACAAAATCACCCTCATATTGTAACAATCCATTTGGATAATATTGCTTACCTTTTCCTTTTTTCATACCGTGGACAAAATCACCCTCATACTGCGGTTGATTTAAATGTGGGTACTGTGATCGCAGTGCTTGATAAGGGGCCGTCACATCCTCTTCATAATATAGAATTCCATAACCATCCATTAAATCATTGCGAAAATGACCTTCATAATGAATGTGACCATCCTTGTATAAAATGCCATGACCTTGTTTTTTATTTTGAATGAATTCGCCCTGATAAATGAGTTGTCCTTTTAAATACATGATGCCATTGCCTTGCTTCATATGATTGACGAATTCACCCTCGAATAATAATTCTCCTTCTTGATCAAATAGCGAGCCCTTGCCGTCATAGATATCGTGGCCAAAATCATTCTTTTTGACGCCACCTCGATACATGATCGTTCCATTTGGATAAAATAGTTCTTTTTCTTCATGATTATGTGTCATTTAATTGCCTTCCTTCATCATTTCAGTATATGCTCAATTATAGCGTGGAAAAGAATACATATGTGTGAATTTTTAGAATTTAAGGAGACGAGCATGAAAAAAAGATACAAGCTACTTCTAGGCATTTTACTACCACTACTTATTCTGTATATCTCGACAATGTTGTTAACACGAGACACTGATTTTACAACAGAGGTAACAGAACGTCTCGAAATGGAGGAAATTTATGAAATTGAAATCATTCGTTCCTCAGATGAGAAAACATTGACCATTACTGATGCAGCAGAAATCAATCAAATGATGCAGCCATTAAAGAACCTGCCTTTAAAAAAAGTGTGGTTTTCTAAATCCAATTCTAATGAAGCTTACTGGCTGACATTATCGATCAATGATGGCAGGGAAATTGGCTTGCGTTTAGATGATAATCAGCATTTATTTGTATATTTATATGAAGAAAACTACATGAAAGATTATAAACTTGCTAAGGATGTCGATATGACATTCATCAAGCAATTGTTTCAGTAATCGTAAAAACCCGTGCGCAAATGCACGGGTTTTTCATGTTGTTGAAAAAAGATGATGTCAACGCCAGAAAAAGCAACTTTGCAAGGTGAGAGGTTGATTTCCGTTCCGCCAGCGTCCTTTCCTGGGGGCGTCCGATGAGCCGCTTCACTCACTTACGCTCGCTCCACTCCAATCAAGCATTCTGCAAAGTGTCTTTACTTTTTTTCATAATCAAATCGCCTATTATCTGTATTTTTAGAGGGGATAAGCTCTTATTTTCAGTGTGGAGAAGTGATGCGTGACAACACCTCTTCCTAAAGAGTAGTGAACACCTTCACTTTATCTGAAAACCTTTGCTAAAAAGGTAACACTTTTGTGGGTTGGAGTGGAAGGCTACTTGACTCCCGTGGGATAGCGAGACAGGCGAGCCCCTACACGGAGCGGTAGCGGAGGAAGCGGCTCGGCGCTCGCCCACAGGAAAGCAAGTAGCCTGCAACGGAAATCCATTTCTACCTTTCAATTGACTGTTTTGTTTTTCAACACTAAGAAAAACCCGTGCGCAAATGCACGGGTTTTTCATGTTGTTGAAAAAAGATGATGTCAACGCCAGAAAAAGCAACTTTGCAAGGTGAGAGGTTGATTTCCGTTCCGCCAGCGTCCTTTCCTGGGGGCGTCCGATGAGCCGCTTCACTCACTTACGCTCGCTCCACTCCAATCAAGCATTCTGCAAAGTGTCTTTACTTTTTTTCATAATCAAATCGCCTATTATCTGTATTTTTAGAGGGGATAAGCTCTTATTTTCAGTGTGGAGAAGTGATGCGTGACAACACCTCTTCCTAAAGAGTAGTGAACACCTTCACTTTATCTGAAAACCTTTGCTAAAAAGGTAACACTTTTGTGGGTTGGAGTGGAAGGCTACTTGACTCCCGTGGGATAGCGAGACAGGCGAGCCCCTACACGGAGCGGTAGCGGAGGAAGCGGCTCGGCGCTCGCCCACAGGAAAGCAAGTAGCCTGCAACGGAAATCCATTTCTACCTTTCAATTGACTGTTTTGTTTTTCAACACTAAGAAAAACCCGTGCGCAAATGCACGGGTTTTTTATATGCAACGATAATTTTGCTGCATAGCTTCGATGATTTCAATAATCTCTTCTCTCAGTTCAATTGGCTCTAATACCTCTATATCGGCTCCTTGACTTAACAACCATTCTTTCATGCCATGTCCTAACACTTCTGCCTCAAAAACATATTCATGCTTGTTTTTGGAAACTAGGTTGGCTGTTGGGAAACGACCGTAAACAATTTGAGGAGATTGGCCTTTATAGAGAATACGTATATGAGTAAGCTCATTAGCGTCCTCTACTCGTATTTGATTTACAGCGGGAAATTGAAATTTTATATCCATTTCACGAAAATGCTGAATACGATCCATTCTGTAAACAGTTGGGGTGTCATGATTATCTGCCATTAAATAAAAATAATGTGTTGAAAGGATAATAGTGAGCGGCTTTAAAACCTTAGTAGTTGGAATAGCTTCACCCTCCTGTAAATAATCAATCGTAATGACCTTTTTCTTTTGAATGGCGGCTGAAATTCCCCATATCAAAGACAATAATGACTTATTATGATGGACATCTTCATACACAGCGTTTTCATTTAATAATATTTGATCCAGTTGATCTACTGCTACTTGTGAGAGAAGCTGCTCCATGATCTCACCGATATCAGACTTTATGAGTGCTTTAGATGCAATCAATATTTTAACGATGACCAGTACCTGTTCTTTAGATAAACGATTGCTTTCCTGATTCAATAATTTATACACTTTTTCTGTTCGCACATATTGTAAATGGCAATCAAGCTTAGCCTTTTCCAGATACGTACGAATCTCATCGATATCCCGTTGTATGGTTTTTTCACCAACCTGATGTGTCAATGCTTCCTGCTTCTTGTTGATTCCTTGGCCATTCATCAATCGATCAAACATCGATAGAACGCGATAGCCTTTGCCTTGTTGTGAATCTACCATATATCCCACTCTTCCTTCTATCATGCCCAGCTCGCAATACATTGGACATAAATAGCCTTCCTACTATCAATTACGCCTCAGCGTGATTGCGTCCGGATTTTTTCGAGTTGCTCCAAAAGCTCCTCTTCAAAATCTGTGACATCCGCTAGGGCTTTTATCTTGATTCAGTCGGTGTTTGGACACCCACTAAGATGGGCGTTTTCTGCTGAATCAAGATAAAACTTCTACTTTATTGGTATAATTTGTACTATACGCATCCTACAATAAATCACCATTCAAGCAGCACAATAGACTGTATTTCTGACATAATTAACTAAAATTTTACAGCATTTTAGATGAAGGTGTCACTTTTTAACCATTGAAAAAGGACTTCCATTGAATGAAAGTCCTTCTACTCTTTTATTTAAATTTTACAGCCGTTCCATATACCAATACTTCTGATGTACCATCCATTACAGAGGAAGTAGCATAACGAACGCCTACAATCGCATCTGCACCTAATTGTTTGGCTTCCTCAACCATTGCCTCTGTGGCAATTTCACGAGAGCGCACAAGCATTTCAGCATACTCTTTCATCTCTCCACCTACAATATTGCGAAGTCCAGCTATCATGTCACGACCAATGTTTCTGGATTGAACAGAATTCCCTTTCACCAGTCCTAATGTTTCAATAATATCTTTTCCTGCCACAATGTCTGATGTAGCTAATAGCATCATGATGCCTCCCCGTTCTTTAGTTTTTGTATTGCTTTCACAGCCTCTTCAATAGAAGATGTTATCACGCCATTGCGTTTAATTAACCCAACAACAAATAAATTACGATAAACAAACTGATTCTCTAGCCCATCTCGGATCAGAGCCTCTATTTTTTGCATGTTGTCCCGCCCCTGCTGACGAACATCTGTTAGTACACCAATAATGGGACGATTCAGCATAGAAAACGCACCAATTTCTGCGGCTACACCTGAATCAATTTCCACACCATCCAATACAGCTATTAGTACATCACTATTTTGTAGCATCTCTAAATCGGCTTGAGCAATGGCTAGACTATCTGCATAGGCAGATTTATCATTGATGGCTTCATTCTCCTGGGGTACGTACAATGCGATGCCTGGCACTGCCTCGCGAATAGCTGCTGCCAATTGTTCATTCACGAAACGATCCCCTAACGAAAATAATCCATTTGCTAAATATGCTTTCATGTTTAGAACTCCTTAATCGATTGTTTTTTCAAATATAATTTTATGTCTTCCTTTTTCATCACTAAATGTTGATAGTATATCAAAACCATGTTTGAGGTTGGTAATGAGCATGGCTTTACGTGTATTTCTACCATATGTACGAACTTTGTGAAAGCCTAAAGTCTTGATATGTTCATGCTGTTGTTTCATTAATTGGCTTGCAATCCCTTGACCTCGTTTCGTCACATGAACGCCACCCAACCAACTATAAAAAACACCATCTGGATGTGGATAGCCTAGTTTAAAGCCGATTAATGTGTCACCTTCCACTGCCAATATGCAAAGAAGGCCTTCTTTCTTATCTAGCTTTTCGAGTGGCAAATTAGCACCATCAAAAACGTGTGCGTGGATTTTCTGTAATTGTTCAAGCCAAGCATAGGGTATGCCTTCTATCGTCACAATATGCATATTCATCACCTCTGTCTGTCATTATAGCAGTTCTATAGCCTGAAGAAAAAGATAGACATCTGCTCCAAAAGCAATTATTACCAATGCATAAAAGTAACTATTTTCCACCTTAGCTATTTTCGTCCTCCATCAATTTCAGTATACTGAACGAAAATAAGAAACGATAGTTAGGAGGAAGTCCAGTTGACACCATTTACTAGTTGGTTAACCAATTCATTGCGCCCTTATTTCGGCCTACATACCCTAGAAACACATTGGGAAACGATTCAGATTCGAGAGGATTATTTTATTTGCCTTGAAGGGGATCTCATTAAAAAAAGAATTTTCGTTAATGAGCATAGCTACCAAGAAGCAGATGTGGACATTTTAACACGTAATCGAGAAGTCATCGTCCCTCAAACCGCGCGTGGAAAAGAAAAGAAATTGAATTACACCAATATATCCGCTGTGAAAGCTGCAGGCGTTGTTTTTTCTGCTAGTCTAGGTAACCAAAATCACCCATCTAGCTCTATTACGGCTCGTAATACCAAAACATATTACCAGCTACCACTAACAGGCTTTGAGCATTTAACGACTAAATCGGCTCTCTTGAATTGGTTACAGCAATTTCCATCCCAGCTTCCTGCAGATTATTCAGCCAAGCTTGAAAAGCTAACAAAGATGAAAAGTCTACGCTATAAGACTGTGCCAGGCGATATTTTTCGTGTAGAAATCGATTTATTTGTGGACGGCTATGTGCTTGTCATTGGCGATTTACGTCAAATGCAAAAGGATCATCTCTTTGCAGAAGATAGTATTTGGCATAATGTAATGACAATGCCATTGTTCGTCCGGCCCTATTTGTTGACAACGACAGAGCGCGTGCCTTCTCTTGAAGAAATCATATCCGCTCCATTGGCCGCTCAAACCCATATTGTGATGGACGACCATTTTATGCGAGGGTGCTATGAAAAGATAGGTCACAAAATGTTAACAGCATCCGATATTGTATTCCCAATGGGCTATGGCGTGACACTAAACTATGGGAAAGAGCCTCGATATCGTCTATCCTGGGGAACAGGAAACATTAGTAAACCTGCACCTTCAACCTCATTTCAAACAGCTAGCCGTTTTACCAATCATGGTGTCTTTGCAGGCGTTGCCAGTGATTGGTTGAAACCAGAAGAAGGAATTGTAACAGCGTCGCTAGATCATCCGCACTTCCGTGAAGAACGTCAGCGGGCACTAGCTGAATTTAGTTTACCAGAAGATATCTCCTATGATGATTTTAATCGCCAAACTGGTGGATTGACGCGCACCCAATATATTGATTACCTCAATAAAACCTATCCTCGTACACACAAAAAATAGAGGGAGCTTCTAAATGCTCCCCCTTCACTTTTCATCGATGGTTGATTTCATCCAATAATTACTTATAATAAAGAGATATTAACCAACTCCATCACTTGAGGTGCATTTTGTATGTATTTTGGCATTATTCCACTGATTCTTTTCGTCGTTTTTCTCATTTCTTACTTCAAAGACCCAAGAAAAATGATCAACGGGCTATTATTTAATCTATTTGTCTGTTCATTTCTGCTATTCTGCGTCATCCTATCTTTAGCATCTGACCATTACTTTTTAAGGCTTATTGTCATTATTCCACTCATTGCTCTATTCATCCTAATTCCTTTTGGCATTGTTGCTTTAATGTTTGGTTTATTTTTAAATGCGAGAGTATTAATGAAGCGAGAAGGTAGACGTTTAGCCAATTCCTTAACACTACTCGTGGCAATTGGCATCTTATTATTTATCCTATTACCGATTATCAATCCAGCAAGTTTGTTTTCAATCCATCTCCAGCCCATTTTTGGTGGAATTTCACTCATTACGTTTTATTTTTTTATCCATTTATCCAATTTTTTATCCGCTTATTTTCTTTACCAATTCAATCGACCTCGATTGAACCAAGACTTTATTATTGTGCTAGGCAGTGGATTAATTAATGATAAGGTCCCTCCACTTTTAGCTAGTAGAATTCAAAAGGCAATGGATTTCTATCATAGGCAAGCAGCAGTGACTACACCACCTACCATTATTTTCTCTGGTGGACAAGGTCCTGATGAGAATCTACCAGAAGCTGAAGCGATGCAACGATATGCAATTGAAAAAGGCATTCCTATTGAGCATACACTTCAGGAGAACCGCTCTGTGAATACCTATCAAAATATGTTATTTTCTAAGCAGCTCATGGATGATCGAAAACAAGGTGAAACCTACAACAGTATTTTTACCACAAATAATTTCCATCTATTTCGTGCGGGTATTTATGCAAGGCTCGCGGGATTAGATAGTCAGGGCATTGGCTCTAAGACAGCCTTTTACTATTGGCCCAATGCGATGATTCGTGAATATGTAGCGATTGTTGTGATGGCACGAAAACGCCATATGAAAATGATTGGACCTATTGTAATCATTTCCATAGCGTTATCTCTATTCAGCTTTGTCTTTATATAAGTTCTATCATTTGGATTCGTGCACTTTTTATAGAAAGTGTCACGAATCCTTTTTGATGCTGTCATACCCAAAATTTCTTCATCTGTTGCTCATATAATGTCTCATAGTAAAATTGGCGAGGATAGCGTTGTTCTTGTAATACCTGATAGAGAATGGATTGACCTTCCTCATAGCGAATCCCCTCATCACAATGATCAAATAGTTCTCGTGTCAGCTGTCTTACTAGGCGAACATCTTTTGTATTCACTCTCCAGCCAAATTGAATCAAATCATGTTGATCAAGTGGATCACGATAAGTATCAAGTACCACACAGACATGTGGCAGCTGCTTATTCGCAAATACCAAAACATGCCCTGTATGGATGGATTGATTCAAATAACATTCGTAAATCTCTGCTATCGGCACTTGGATATCAAGCACATCCATAATGGTCTGTAAAGTTGGATGTGCTTGATAGTCATCACTTGCCTCATCTGGATATTCAATCAATTCCATGATTGAAACTATTATCCAAAAATCATAGGTCACTTACACTCACTCCATGTGTTTTTATTGTGGCAAACGACTAATCTCTTGTTCCATTGTCTGAATAAGGTAGGCTAAGTTGGACTGCCAGTCGGGCCAGCTCTTGGACTCTTGCCATAATTCTACAATCTCTCTACTACCATGCTGATCAGGTATTTCGTCTCTAATGTCCTGTAAATACCGTAATAGAAATGTCAATGAGCCTTCATCCGCTACCCATTGTATTTCTCCATCCTTCCTTTCTTGACCATAAATGGTACCCGTATTCAGATATTGACTATAAAGCTCTGCCAAAGCCATGGCACTGATATCGTAGAAAAAGTCAATTTCCTCAAAGGTTTTACCAAAAAAGCCTTGCTGTTTCATAGCCTGTATAATACCCGATAATGTTATCTCATTGGATTCCTTTTGCTGTTCCATAAACTCCTGTAAAAACGCCACTACATCTAAACCTTCATCACTTTCTAATGCTTTGTATCCCCATGCACCCATTTCATTGTCCTCTCCTTTTTACTTAATCTATTAAAGCTTTCGTAAAAATAAATGCTCAGACCTCTGTAATTAAAATCTGCCTATCGTCTGTGTATTCCAGCATGGCTGTATTCCATTGAACATGTCCACAGAAACTATCAAATAAATAGGGAGCCACTTAGGAGCTGTTGTCAAATACGCTATTTGCTTTAAAGGTTCCCTCGCTACAAGCTTCAACGGTCTTTTGGTCGGTTTCTTCATCGAATATCGCTCCTTTTTTTATAAGTAGGAACCGAAGTAGAACTCCATCTTTTCTTGTGAATAGCCATCCTGTCCTCTCCAAGTAGCCATTGACATAAAATCAGTTCCCCGTCCGCGCTCCTTGCGATAATCATCCTTCGATACGAGTAAACCCGCATAACCCCAGATTTCCATTACCACATCTCGTTCATATTGATTGGACTTGAAAACTTCTTTCCAGCGCTTCTCAAGCTGTCTAGCTGCATCTGTGTCGTTACAGGATTCTACTGCCGCTACCATCTGTTTTAGCAGGGCTACGTCTTCCTCACTTACATTCAATGTCTGTTGTTCTTTCACTAAGCATTCTAAGTCTAGTAAACAATAGACGAGCCAATTGAGGCGAACCCCTCCCCACTTGATTCGTTCAAAATTAAGCACATTTAAATCTTCATTTTCATACGCTTCATTTGACATGATTTTCTGCTCATTACAGTAGCCACAACCACTATAGGAGGCCAATGCCACAGGTCGTTCATGATACGTATGCATTGGTAAATTATGAGTAAGAGCCCAGCTCGATAAGGCACTGCGTAAATGTACCTTGCGCGTCGATAAACTATGCAAAAATGCCTTCACCACAAGCTCCTTTGTTAAGGCTTTCTCGTGAAGCTGTTGCAACCTTTGTACACATTCATCGTGGGAAATCGTTAATCGATCAAACATCAAACCCTTACTTTTAGCATATTGAAAATCTTCTTCTGTATAGGTATATCCACCAGATCGCCATCTACCAGCTTGCCAATAGGTTTGCATTAATATTTTCCTTGCTTTCTGATCCATTGCTCTTTCCTCACTATCTATCGTTCTAATTTTTCCCGTAACATTTCCGCCATCTCTTTCCATGGTCGCTTCCAATCGGAACTCGCTATTTCTTCCTCTGTTAGTGTTAGCCAATACGCACCTTCCATTAGCTCAAACATGTCCATCATGGTAATAGGGGCACAAACTGGATTAGCTAATGCTGTGCGCATTGGCCCTGGCCCATCATCCCAGTTATAGTTATTGACAATGGCATGCAAAATGACAGCTGATGATATTTTGCTAATGTGCTGGCACATTGTATCGAGAGAATCCTCGTATAAAATGGTATCGACTTGCTGTTGTTCTACGGCATTCAAGGTTAGACGGATTGCACCTGGTGTTTCTAACAATAAATCTGCTATTCTAGCATGCTCCCTGGCTGCAAACCAAGCTGTAGCTGTAATCCCCTCTGGCATATGTAAATTTACACCCTCTGCAAGTAGTAATGAAATCACTTTTTCTTGCTTAAACTTTACAGCCTTTTTAAGCGCTGTATCACCTAGCTTGTCTCGTGCCTCCAAGTCAATATGTTGTGCCATAAGAAGCTGGATTCCTTCTAGGGGCATTCGATTTGTTATAAAAAGCATCAGCGGTGTTCTCCCTCGTGCATCTCGCTCATTTACATCTAGTTTACTTATGGCCTTTCGGACGACCTCTAGATCCTTGGATTTACTCACTTCCGCCCATGCCATTCGTCTTCCCTCCTTTCAGGAATCCATCCATTGCAGTAATTTCTCTAGTTCATCCTTTATGGGTGCTGATTCTTGCTTTAGTCGCTGAGCAAGCTTCTTGGAACTACCGAATATTCGGTATAATGCAAATGCACGCTGATAATCTTCTTTCTTCTCCAGCTCTTGTCGAAGCGCCACGAGTAAATCCAGTTCCCTGATGTCAATGCCCTTTAATGGCTTCGCCGATTCACTTGCACCAAGTAAAATAGCTACAAACACAGGCATTATCTCCATCGATAGGCCATGAGCTTCGAGAAAAGTCTCCGCATAAGGATCTTGCACAGACTGATGCTCTGTATCAACGAGTAACATATAACGTTGAACAAGCGTAAAATAATCCCTGCTAGAAAGCCCTAATCCTAAAACTGCATAGGTACCAGGCATAGCTGATTTTTCGCTTGGCTCGACATCCTGATACCAAGTAAATTCCTCCATCGCGAGCTGTGCATAATCCGCCAATAATGGAAAAAGGTTCGGAAATTCTAGACAATTGGCGAAAAACTGATGAAGCTTTGATTTAGCTAACTTTTTGATAGGAAGGTAATTTTTCGCTTTACTCTTTAAAGTCAGCTTATAGCCCTTTGGAAAACCTTCCTCTAACAGTTGATTGATATAGCAAAGCGCTTCACGATAAGCCGCTTCCTCTTCTACCATCACTCGTATATCAATCGTTTGTAAAATATCATTTGCTTGTCCTTGGAATACATCTCGCTTTCTTATGCTTTCAAAACGACCGCTGCCTTTTTCCAAATAATCAGCTGCCTGCTGCGAGCCAAGCTGCTTAGCAAGTTCCAAATATTCTAATCGTGTGGCTGGCTCTTTTTGACCAATTTTCAACGCAACATAAAGAAAGAAATCTAGTTTTTCCTGCTCTAGTTGTTGTACTGGGTCCTCCGTTATCAATACCCACTCTTTCATGTAATCGCCTGTTTGTTCAAAATAGTGCGTTAAAAAATGCTCCTCTGCCCAGTGCTTAAACGCCATTGTATAATAATAAATCCATTGGTCTAAACGTTCTTTATTGGCACGATGCTTTTCTTGAAGTCGATGAATAAGTGGTTCGACTTCCTCAGCTGTTTGATGGAAAAAATGTGGATTGACCAAATACTGCGCAAAGAAAAATTCATCGTTATCACTTGGTCTGACTGGTAGCTCTGCCTTCACCTTTGTTTCTATAAATGTTGCCAGCACTTGTTTCGTTGACTCCAGTTTACGATTATTCAACAGCTCCTTTTGATATTGGAATACCGTTTTATCATCTTCAAATTCAAGTACCACCTGAAAGCGGTAATCAAAAAATCGAGGACCATATTGCTCAGATTGAAACATAGCCTCTGTTTTTGTACATAAAGCCGAAAAAAGCTCCTCAATATGGTGTACGTTTGTAAACTCTTGTATATATGGACCCGCTTCCACCTTATAGGAACTGTCACTCCAGCTAAATGGCTCATAAACATCTATCAAGATCATGCCATTAGGGCTTTTTCCCTTTTTCCAGGCGACTTTTAAATATTGAAAGATGCCTGCTTGTAACCTACTTTGCTCTTTCAAGTCTGATATTCGTTTACTCTCTTGTTGATAAACAGCTGTGAGTTGCTCCCATACAGCCGCTAGAAAATGCTCTACACACTGCTTCACTGTACATCCTCGCTTTCTATTGTTAGAGAAAAATCTCTCGCTAAAGCCTAGCGAGAGATTCATCTTATCCGATTGTTTTCACAACCGCTCCTTCTTGATTTTTAATATATGTCTTCAAAATTTGAAAGCTTACACCAGCTAAAGAAGAAATGGTGAATTGACTTTCTTGCGGTATCAGCTTCTGACTTAATTCTTCTACTGCTGCCTTGTTCAATGTGATCGTAATCTCTTGACCATTTTCAGAAAAACCTACTTGATGGCCTGCTTTAAAGATTATCGTTATTTGTTGACCGACTAAGCTAAGATCTTTATCTTTCAAAATTCGTCCACGTAATAATTTACTAATGACATCAGCTTGCTTTGCCCCAAGTTGAACGATAGTAGACTGTTTGTTAAACCAGCCCTTTTTTTCTACTTCCCAAGCGAGTTGATCTACGAAAAGAAACCCCGTATTAGAACCATCCTCCTCCATTCCTCGCGCAACTGCCTCGGCAACTTCAGGATTTTGGAGTAGAGAAGTTCTTGTTAAATCAGTAATATAGCTTGGGATTTCCTTGATGCCTGCCTCTAGCACACCAAGTGTATTCCACGTCTGCATCGCTTCTAACTCATCCTCTGAAATACCTACCATTTGGATAAACGCCATCTTGCCATTTGGTGTATCGATTTCAGCAAGCTCTGGATCATGTGTGAAGGCCAGTGCGGTTAATTGTGTATCGGCATCAAGACAAATAGGACCATTTGCATCTAAATAATCTCCCGCTCTAAAAACATTGCCACTATTAAACACATATCTGCCCATATTTTGGAGTAAATTCAATGCCCAAGCAGGTGGCTCTTCCTCATCTATTTGACGTACTAGTCGAAATGTTAATTCAAATCCATAGCCACTATAGTCCTTATTTTCAAATTCCTTTTCATATAATTCCGAGAAGCCATATGTAACAAAGTGCCAATGTGGAATCGATGTTTCGCTTTTATAAACACTTAGTCCATCTAAAGGATCTTGTCCTCCTAGTGAATAGGGAATCAATGTCCCATAATGCATTGGCTCCTGCTCACCATACACCTGGGATAATGCCTGATCAATCGCATCCCAACCAACTGCTGTTACTTCTTCACTCATTTACATATCCTCCTTGCTACTATTCAATCATTGAACGTACATACGCTACTAATTATGATAGCAATTTTATGGTGACTCTTTTAACAGGAATAGGACTCATTTTCCACTTTCCAACAACTAGGTTTATTGACATTCCATATGAGGTAAATATTACTAATAATCGACTGCGCCTTAGCGTAATTGCATCCATATTTTTTTGAGTTTGCTCGAAAAGTTCCTCCGCTTCGGTATTTGGATACCCACTGCATCAAAAGAACAATTTGTACTTTCATCTCACTACCGATAGAGAAGCGAGTTTTCTATTGAATTAAGATAAAAAGGCAATCCTCTATTTTACAAAATAGAAGATTGCCCGCGTGCGTGTCTATTTTAATATTTAAACATAAGGTAGTGCATACATTCGTTAACCGTAAAGCATAGCTGGTTCACGTACATTTTGTAAATAATCGGCCATTTTCCCTGCAAATACTTTCTCTAAATACGGTAATTGTGCTAGGCAATGAGGCGTCATTAATGCTGGATTTTGAACTATTCTTAGACCTCCCACTTTTAATAGCGTCGCTACAAACTGGGAACAAAAATAAGCACGCTCACGTCTCACTTCCTTTTGCATCATCACACCAAAAAGTCCGATAAAATTATATTTATAGCGATCTCGATTCCAATACATATAACGGACAATTTTCATCATGTCTAAATATTGATAATGGGATATACGACAGCGATAAATAACGCAATCCGCACATTCAAATAGCCCTCTTTCTGCATCCTCTCGTAAAAAACCCCCACTTAATGGATTGTTCAATTGCCTTCGACCAAAGCTATACATCTCCAATAGCCCCTCGTCAAAGGCTATGGATGCATGATTCATCTCCTTGCCCGTATACATACCAATCGCTTTTGATAATAACGTCCCTGTTTTGGTTAATACTATGTAAATCGTATGTGCCATATCTTCACCTACTTCAATATTCTCTCTCCTACTACCAATACGTTTTAAATCTTCAAATGGTTTCGTAAATTTCCTTTTTTTATAATTATACACAGCGAATCTTAAATATTTCCTAGTAGAACCTGAAGATTTTCTTAAGATTTGATAGGGTGGAAGTGTTTTTAGAATTTAATGATGACGATGAAATGATGTTGATTTTTGTACTACCTTTATTTATATGAGCTTACTTGTATGCATATGTGTGAGGTGATCTCGAAAATTTTTTCTGGGGTAAAGAATAATCGCTTATTATTTTATTAAAATACGCTACTCAACATGAGTAGCGTCTACCGAGTAATCAAGCATTTAAATCCGTTATGGCTGGCACATTAATTTCTTTTACACAGGAGACCGCTGATAAATTAATTACACATTGTACAATAGCTACAATATCTTGTACGGGAATTCTTGTACCTTCATATAAATGAATGGCCTTTTCGGCTCCTTCTTCATACGGTACTTCCGCTGCCAGTTCACCTGGATTAATACAAGTGACTGAAATTTTATCTTCTCTTAAATGTTCGCGTAGCGCATTTGTAATGCCCCTTAAGCCGAATTTAGACGTGACAAATGAAACTTGTGCATTTTTTGTGTGATCTAAGCCTGCTGTTGACCCAATTAAAATAACTTTCCCATGCTCCGCTTGTCTTAAATTTGGTAAAAGTGCCTGAATATATGTAATAGTAGAAGTTAGATTGATATTGATTAATTTAGAAATATCCTCTACTTCATCCTTATCAAATGTATAATTATCTTCAAATCCATGCTTTTCCCATACCCCAACATTATAAATTAATACATCGAGAGGAATGTCTTTTAACGCTTCTTTTAAAGTTGCTATTTGTTGTTGATTAGACAAATCGATTGATAGCCATTGACGATTTACTCCGTCAATTATATCTAAACTTTTAGGTCTCGTTCGTGATACCATCCATACTGTATCTCCTTTGACAGGTAAACCTTTGACAAACGCATCACCCAATCCTTGGCTAGCCCCAAATATAATGAAATTCCTACTCATATTGCCACCCTTTCTCGTTACAAAAATGTAATTGAAACCTGTATCCTTGTGTGAAAGGAATTTCTGCCATTCAAAGCATCTCTAATAACTGAAAAGAATCAATAACTTTCACCTTATTTGATCTTAACTTATTTAATGCTATTAATCTCTTTTTATCACTTGAACTTGCCACTGCATCTTTCACGACGGTCGTATGAAAATTATTGTGAAGAGAACAGCCTTCTGTAAACAAACCGACAATATGTATTTCTTTGATTCCATTACCATTTAAAAATCTAGTCAGTTCTGGGTTACTAAATGCATTAGCTTTATTTTTTGAAAAATAAACATTGTTTACTTTCAGCAATCTTTCATCTAGCTCAACTCCAGTACTCCCTTTTAACGCTGAATGTGTTGGATGCGCCATGAAATCCATGTAAAAAACTTTTCATGCTTATTTCAATCACTTTTCAATTTACTTACAGTGGTAATGTTCTTAAGTCCTTTCACATACATTAATGTCGGGATAGCACCTTTAACATCGCCCCCAAGATGTTTTTGTACAATGCTATCCCTTTTTACATACTTTGTTTAGCCACAGATTTTTTCATGATTTAGAGCAAACTATTCATTAACAACTCGTTGCATCGTTTTTGGGAAGGTTCTCCTCATTCCATCAGCATACTATGACTTTGCGGCATTTATATTTTGGCCTTTGAACAGCTAAGGTTGCTTTGATAACACACTAATTTTCCTACCTTTTTTTGCAAACTCTGTCTGTAATAATGAGTAGATCAACATATCGCTACTTTTTTAGTAACTTCTTGGACGCAATGTTTTCTGTAGCAACAGTTGCCTGTATCCTGACCAGACCTAATTGATTAAAGCCAAAAGATAATACTTCATTCACCGCTTCTGTCATAATGCCTCGATGCCAGTATCTTTCCGATAATTCGTAGCCTATTTCAGCTCGTTTTCCTACAAATTCACTTAAAAAAATCGTTCCAATTACTTCATCTGTCGACTTGTCAGCAATGGCAAAACGAATAAGCCAACCCTTTTCATAGCCTTCGTTCCAACTATTAATGACTTCATAATTTTTTTCGAGTGACTCTGGTCCGTTCCAATCCAGATAACGATAGACCTTTTCATTTGAATAATAGTTGTATAAGTTTATAGCATCCTCTGGCTTTAACTTTCTTAATTGAATTTGCTTCGTTTGTATTGTCGGAAAAGGTGTTCCTAATATTTTTGTAAAACTCATATTTCTCTTCTTTTTTTCAAATAATTGTGAACCTTACATAAAAGAATATTTGACAGTTAGTGCTCATTAAAGAGAATAAGCCACTGCGATTCAAAACCGTAGTGACTCATTGTTTGTTGCTTTTTAATTGAGAAGGACCTATCATTACGCTGCATGTTTTACTAGTTCACAAGGTAATCCGTAAGCAAAAGTGCTCTGTCTTTAATTTTGGCCCCTCACAAATAAGTGTCATCCTAAAATAGTTATTGATAGTGTTCCAAGTATTTTCCTTCTTCAAAAATTTCTTGTGCACTTAAGGCTGTCCAATCCTCTGGTGTTTGATTAGGATGCAAGTCTAGATAGGATTTAACCATCTTGTAGCCTTCACTGTAACCGTAATTTTCCGGTAATCCTTTTCCACCATATAAAACTTCTGAGGTACGATTACTGTCATACTTAGTTAAATCAGGTTCTACTTTAGACCATAATTCCTTGTTGTAAGTTACATTCTTTGGTGTATAGCCGATGTTGGGATAAACAGATTTTTCAAACATAACTGCTTTTCCTTCAAAGACGATATTATCCAAAACCGAAACCTCGACATCTTTATTGAAATATTTTTCCGCCCAAACGCTGTGATGGTATTCGTGGGCAACAGTTGACTTTATACCATCATCCAAAACATTTAGATTAAGCGGGATAATTATTTTTCCCGCCCCAACTGCGAAGGGTATCCTATTATTGGTTGCGGAAGGGAATACGCAAACCGCTACATCACTTTGAGAGGGTAAGAGGTCTGCGGATTTCAATAGCGATTCTTGAATGAGTTGATTGATTTCTGCTTTATGCGTCTCCATTTTTTCACTTACCACTTGTATTTCTGTTAGCCTGTTAGGAACCGTATTAAGCAGGGTTTCTGCCATATGATAATACTCCCCATTTTCAAAACAATCCTGGTAGATTGGTTGAATGATTTCCTTATTATACAGTTCCAAGGTTTCCGAGGTTGAAAGATTCGGGTTCTCTTTGACCTTTTCAATATAGGGATAAAACAGTTGATTGGCATGAATGATTTTGTATTTTTGTTTGGTTTGAGGGTGCTCAAATGAGAACATCATCTCTTCGTCATCTGTTATTTGCTCTTTCTCGTGAAGTTGGCTCTCCTTTTTTTCAGTTGGTGTGCATGCAGCAAGCATGAGTAGTAAGAAGCCTAGAATAAATGTGACCCCTATTTTAAATTTCATCATTTCTCCTCCCGATCGTTAATAACTCACAATTCTTTATAACCCCAATTATAACTTATATTACCATATAAATGATGATGAAAGAAAATACATTCACTAATATTTGGTAACGATTTAGTAAAGGCAAGAACCTCTAGTCTCTCCTTTCATATATTATAGTGAAAGGAGTGGCTATTGTGCCTTGGCAACATAAAATTCCATATTTAATCGGTCAGCCCGTTGGTGTTTCTTTCACAAATGGTCAAGGAACTTCCGGTGTCCTCTGTGGCGTATCAGGTGGAAAGCTTCTTGTCCTTGAATATTTGTATCAAAGTCAATTTGCCTTAAAGCAGTACGATCTTCATATGATTCACGATGTGAACGGCTTCCCTTCTTGTCATATGCAGCAGTCGTTATACTAAAAAGCATCCTAGAACGGATGTTTTTTTACATAGTGATGAAAACAAAACAATTAGTAGAATTTGTTTCATTATTTTTGATGCTGTAACTAGTTGAAAGCAAACACAATAAGTGAATGGGCTCATCGTACACTGACATAACGGAAATCACCCCCTCCCCTTGCCAAAAAGTCTTTACCTGCTCGTGATAGCATTTTCTAGTGCTGCGCAGGCTAACAACTAGCTCAAGCTACTATTTCATCATAATAATAAAGTAAAACGTTCAAAATGAAGGTTCAACTCAGGCAATGATTTGCTCTTTTACATTTTCTCTCATTGTGGCTTGGCTCCATAACGCTCCCCCTTTTGTCCTGTACATACTTTAGAAGAAAGAAAGGAGGTATGTTTCATGAGTTACTATGGAAATGTTAGTAATTTCAATAGTTACTGTGGCGGGGACAATGGAAGTGGCAATAGCTCGACATTCGTGCTTATTGTTGTACTATTCATCCTTCTTATTATCGTTGGTGCTAGCTTTATGTGTTAATTGATCGCCTCGGGCTTTAGCCTCTGTTCCATTACAGAAGCTAAAGCCTTTTACAATGAAACGCTACCCAGCTATTCCTCTAAACTCCCCCTCATCGTTTTTTTCTAGCTCATTTTATTTTTGACAAACAATTAATAGCTAGCGGCTGAGATAGATAACTATCTTAAACAGCTAGCTTCACATACTAATAGTAGTGTAAAGTTCTTTCAACTTTACTTTATACTCCTTTATGGTACTTTGGGTCACTTTCGTCCAAGTGACCCTTTTTTAGCAACTGCTCGTTTAGTTTCTCCTTTTCCCTATCAAGCGGAATCATCGAAACATTCCTACAACAAATTCGTTTTTATAGGAAGGAGGAAAATAATGAGAATTAATTTAAATTTTTGGTCATTTATTTTATCTTTGGGTTGCATCCTACTATTTTTTCTATCAGGCACATTGAAAGGCTTCTTTGACACACATCTTCATTTCCATCCATTACTATTGACACTTCTCTTGTCCATTGCCTGCTTTTATCTAAGCCTGGTCGGCATGAAAGATGTGAAAAATTTAACGACCTTGCTTCGAGGAATTTTGACAATGGTGATCACTCTTATTGTGATTATTAGTATTTCTTTTATTTTATTTTTTGGTACCCTATTAAGTTAAAATGACCTGCCCCCATATTATTTTTATACAAGCCTCCTTGACGAACGTTTGTTCTATGTTTAAAATATAAAAAAAGGAGGCTTTTTTATGCAAAAAACAACGAGTATTGCGTTAGTACATTTCTCTAAAAACTACGTAGAACAGTTAAATCGTTTTGAATTACCTGAAGAACAACACCAATTTACAGCTCTTCCTAAAGAGATTGCGATTGAAAAGGTAGGACAATATCCGATTGTGATTTTAAGTGATGATGTACCTGTTGGCTTTTTTGTTCTTCATGCAACGGACAGGGTTAAGGAGTATTCTAGTAATCCTCAGGCCATGTTACTAACTGCCCTATCCATCGATCATCAGCAGCAAGGTAAGGGCTATGCTAAAATGGCCATGTTTGCTCTTGCTGATTTTGTGAAGCAGGAATTTAAAGAATGTAACGAAGTGGTGTTAGTCGTCAATCATAAAAATATAGCTGCACAGAATTTGTATATCAAAGTAGGCTTTGTGGATCATGGCGTAAGAAGAATGGGGCCTATTGGTGAGCAAATCGTTTTGAATTTGCCGCTTTAAAGAAAACGTCACTCACTTGCTTTATTCTAAATGAGTGACGTTACCTTTATAGAATGAAAACTTCATCACAAACAGTGGCAATGAAATCCTCATCATGTGTTATGACAAAGACAAATTTATTTTGATTGGCCATGTGCTGCACCCACTTCGCTACTTTTAACATATTTGCTCCATCTAACCCGCTAGTAGGCTCGTCTAACAGTATAATTTGTGCATCTGCTATAGACGCGGCTGCTAGTGTCACACGCTGCTTTTCTCCACCTGATAGTGATGCGGGGTGCCTGTCATTCAATGGGACAAGCGAGAAATGTTCCAGTGCTTCGATTGCTTTGTTTCTTAACATCTCTGTTAGCTGTCGACCTAGCACGATTTCATGGCCCACGCTTTCTGCATACAGTTGATAGTCTGGATCCTGCATGACAAAATAGGATAGCTTGCTTCGCCGTGATGGGGATAATACGTTATCGTTTAAAAGAATTTGCCCTTTTTGCTGTTTGTATAGTCCCGCTAATACCTTACATAGCGTGGTCTTTCCTGCCCCATTTGCGCCTGCAATCGCGATCACCCTTCCACTCTGAACCTGTGCCTGAAAATGCTGAAAGCCCTTTTTACTTTTTTTATAAACATACTGTAAATCTTTTATTTGTAAGCTATTTGGTGCTTCTTGCTTCACCTTCTCTAGTAAGTTATTCATACCCATCGTTGGATAGCGCAATCCGTATTGATGATACATCTCATTAGAAAGTGCTAGAAACTGTTCTGCATGAAGATCTAATACTACTTGACCTTTATTCAATACAATAAAACGATCAGCCAATTGTCGATAGCTAAACAATCGGTGATCACTTATAACAATTGTTGTCCCATCCTGTTTAAGCTTGATTAATGTTGCTGTTAATAGTTGCATCGTCTTTGAATCTAAATTGGCTGTCGGTTCGTCTAAAATTAATAATTTAGGCTTTAAAAATGTTGCTGCTGCTATGGCGACACGTTGCTTTTCTCCACTGGACAGATAGGCAACATCTTTATCAAGCAACTCCTTAACTTGGTATTTTTCCGCATGTATGGCCAATTCCCTCACCATATTTTCCTTAGAGCGTCCCAGATTATTGGCAGCAAATAAAATTTCATCCTGTACATTCGACATAAAAAATTGACTTCTTGGATCTTGAAAAACAACACCAATCACTGATGCTCTCTCTTCAGGTGTAAAAGTACTCGGTTCTTTTCCAAAAACAGTCATCTTTCCTTCCTGCTTGCCAGGATAAATATTTGGCATGAGCCCCATTAATAGTCTTAAAATGGTGCTTTTCCCGTGACCCGATCTTCCACAAAGTATGGTACATGTACCCTCTGGTAGAGTGAAATCAATTTGAGATACACCACTCTCTGCACCTTCATATTGGAATGTAACTTGTTTAAATTCAATCACTAAAATCACCTACCATGATCCACAAACTAAGTGCGAGTAAAACCAAAACTGTGAGGACATCATTTACGCTAAAATTGGTTTTAGCTACGGTGGTACGTTGCTGCTGACATTCAATGCCACGTATTTCAGCTGCGACAGCCAATTCACTAGAAAGCTTTAGGCAGCGAAACGTTAGCGGAACAACTAGGCATTCATAGGCAACAAAAGGATGCCTGATAAGATGAAAGGGCGTAGGAAAAATTCCCCTCACCCTTATACCTTCATAAATAGTCTGGATTTCTTTCAGAAGTAAATGAAAAAAACGTAAAAAAATCATCGTTACAATTAAAAACGGTTTGGGCAATCTTAGTGCATCTAAAGCATACAGAATTCTACTTCCATTGGAAGCGGTAAAAACGAAACCAATCATAAAAACAGGATAAATTTGTGTAACTGAAAAGACGACAGGTGCTAAACCAGGCATGACAATGGGCATAACAAGAAGCAACATCCTTAAAAGAACATATGTAACAACGGCATGAATAGCTTGTTTCCATGCGCCATGTAACAGCATATAGACCATACTAAAGACTAGCATGCTATAAATTTGCCATTGTGACTCATTGAATAAAACGAATATACTCATTGCTAGTAACACGATTAAATGAGTACGAGGATCATTTTGTATCATAGTAAACTAGCCTTTTTCACATGACGATTGAGAAGGGAATTTCCGATTAATCCTCCTATTAAAACCCCTACTGTAGCCATTGCACACATGCCTAAGATCATACTTGGTGTTTCATAATAATACAGCATGTGATTTAATGATTCCGGGGTCGTATAGCTGGCTTCTAGGGATTGTAAATATTGCTTACGGAACATAAACAATGGGAAGACACCTGCTAGCACATAACCGATTTGATAGACAGCCATGCCAATTGTCAGTTTCAATGGATGTTGATAGCTTCCCTTCTTCCAACAAATCAATTCCACAACCATCCCAAACACAATGTAGATGATGATGTAATAAACCATGCCTAGTATAGCCATCAAAAGTCCCAAACAAAGTGCTGAGCATAAAAAGACGCCTCGTTTATTCACTTTATTTGCTAAAACAAACATAAATGGTGTAGCCAGTAGACCTGATATGATTTGCGAATAAATTTCTCCTAAAAAAATATTTGTCATCGCACCAATCATCCATGCTACGAATATGATCATATTAAAAATAGCCAATGAAATAAAATCATTTACAGTCCATTTGTTCTTCATCCTAATCCTCCTAAAGTGTCCATGCTTCCATTTCTTTACGACAATCCATTAATTTTTTATAAGTACCTATTTCTTTGATTAATTCCTGATGTGTTCCTTTTTGAACGAGCTTCCCATTGTCTAATACTAGAATTTGGTCTGCTTGCTCAATGGTTTTTAAACGATGCGCAATGATGATTAATGTTTTTCCTGCGACTAATTCATTGATGGCCTCTTGGATGAGATGTTCATTTTCTGGGTCCATACTGGCAGTGGCCTCATCTAAAATCACAATGGGTGCATCCTTCACAATGGAACGAGCAATGGAAATCCGTTGCTTTTCACCCCCTGATAATGTTGCTCCTGCTTCACCGACTTGCGTATGATAGCCGTCTGGTAAATTCATAATAAATTGATGGCATTGCGCCTTTCGAGCCGCTTCATAGACTTCTTCTTCTGTAGCATCTGGCTTCCCAAAACGAATATTATTCATAATGGTGTCGTTAAATAAGTAGACGTTTTGAAAAACAATACTTATATGACTTAATAGTGAATCTGTTGTCATGTCCTTAATTGGCTGGTGTCCAATGAAAATTTCTCCTTGTTGCACATCATAAAATCGCGCTATTAAGTGACAGATTGTCGATTTACCAGATCCTGATGGTCCAACAATCGCTGTTGTCTGTTGCTGTGGAATAAGAAAATCAACGTTTGTAAGCACAGGCGTGTCATCGTAACGAAATGACACATGTTTAAATTCAATATCATAGTTATTTAATGAGATGGTTTTGCCTGTCTCATCCATAGCAGCAACCGCTTCAAGGCTGTCTAATTTATCAAACGTTTCATCAAGCACCTTTAAGATATGCATCGCATCATTCATTGCCTCTACACCTCGAAACATCGTAAAGGCAAAGACTATAAAGACCACCATCTCAGGTATGGCCATTTGATGGTTATAGCATAGTAAACTGACTGCTATAATAATAGCGATTGTTGTCACTTTTAAAACCGCTAGATGAATTTGGTTAGGCACAACAAAATCCTTTTCGATTTTAATGTTGATTTTCTTGGCCTTTTCAAACGATTCTTTTAGGGATGTACTGGCTAAGCCCTGTAATTTGAATGACTTCACAATGGCCATTCCTCTGATAAATTCAAGGGTCGCAGCTGTCATCATATCGCGAGCCCGTTGAAATTCACTGGCATTTTCACGCGCTTTAACGCCAATTTGATTTAAGAAATAAAGTGAAATGAGCGTGCCTATGATAGCAATAAAAATCACTTGCCAATGATAGAAGGCCAGTACAATCATGAAAGCGAGCAAGCTCAAATAGCCATTGATAATCGTATCGAGCATTTTGATACTGTGCATTTCAATAAATCCTAAATCTGTTGAAATGGCAGACGTTAGCATCCCTTTATCATTCTTTTTAAAAAAGCTTAAAGGCACCTGCTTCATCTTCCTACCAATCGTCAACCTTTTTTCTGCTGTTATTTCATAGGCAATCATATCTTGCAGGACTGCTCGTAAATAGGTACATCCATATCTGCCTAAAACTGAAACGATCAGCCCTGCAAAAAGGGTCATAAAATGGGTAGTCGAAATCGTTAGCTTCCCATGCATATGCTCTAGCATCAGATTCATGGCATAGCCTGCTAAAATAATCGGAATGGCTACAAAAAATGAATGGATAAACGACACGAAAAAACCTAAATATAAACGCTTTTTAAATGGGGCGCACCATAACAGCATTCTTTGTATTGTTTTCAGCAAGATGGCTTCACCTCCTTCGCGTCATGATGGACTGCTATCTGTTGCGCATTTATATGGGCATGCCACATGTTGTGATAGCATTTGCCTAAACGTAATAATTCTTCATGCTGTCCTTCCTCCACAATTTCACCATTATTCAACACATATAGGTGATCTGCATCCTTCACAGTAGTTAAACGATGCGCGATGACAATCAACGTTTTATTCTTGGTTAAATGACGTAGAGATTGTTGAATTTTCACTTCATTTTCAGGATCTGTAAAGGCTGTCGCCTCATCCAAAATGACAATTGGTGCATCTTTTAATATGGCACGTGCCAATGCGATTCGTTGCCGTTCGCCACCAGACAGACGTCCACCAGCCTCTCCAACAGTTGTTTCATAGCCCTTATCAAAATATCGAATGAATTCATCGCAACAGGCTGCTTTCGCTGCCCCTATGACTTGTTCATCTGTTGCCTGTGGATTGCCATAACGAATGTTTTCCAACAAGGTATCATTAAATAAGAAATTATCCTGCGTCACAAAGCTAATCGTATCCGCCAGCTGATCTAGTGGCATATTTTTGATATTGGTGTGTCCAATAAAAATATCTCCCTTTGTAGGGTCCCAAAATCGAGTGATTAATTTAGCTACAGTAGATTTACCAGATCCTGATGGCCCCACAAAGGCGATGAATTGCCCCTCTGGAATCGTCAACTGAATGTCCTTTACCACAACGGGTTTGTCAGCATCATATTGAAACGATATATTTTTTAATTCAATAGATAGTTGTTCTGACAATGATACCGATTGTGTGACATTCGGTAATTCTTCAAGCGTTAAAAATTGCTGGACAATTTCTACCGAATATTGAATTTGCTTGACATGGTTCGTGAATAGCGCAAATTTTGTGAGTGGTTCGATGATACCGATTGAAAGGAGCAGACATAAAATATACGCTGTTGGTGTAAGCTCACCAATCGTATATAAATATAGGCCTAGCGGTAAGGTACCAATTAATGATGATGGTAAAATCGCTGAAATCATGCTCAACGTTTTAATGGAACTTGTGAACCAATTCACCGTATATGCTTTAAAATCCACAACAGCCGATTCAAACTTTGTATAAGACTGGCTTGTTTGATTGAAGGTTTTGATGACCTCTAATCCCTCCGAATATTCGACAAGGACACTATTAACCTCATGACTGGCCTCCATATAAGGGCCATAATTTTTATTCAATGATTTTAAAGCCACTAAAAATGGGATGAGGGCAAGTGGTATAGTAATAAGGGAAACAATGGCCATTCGCCAATCCAGCATGAATAAGTAAACAAAAATAGTGAAGGGTAATAAAGCATACGATATCCCCTCTGGAATCAAATGAGATAAAGGCAATTCGATTGTTTCTACTTGATCAATGACCAAGTTCTTTAATTTACCAATTCGCTCATTCAACATTTTCCCCAAGGGCAATTTCGTCATTTTAGCGGTTAAACGTAAGCGAATATTTTCTAAAATCGTATACGCTGCATCGTGGGCCATCGTTGTTGCAAACCCAAACAGGACATGTTTTGCCACAAAGCTGATGATGCTAAGAGTACTCCACAATAAAATATGTGGTATTGTAATCGTTCCATTGAAGAAATGATCGAGGATTTTAAAAACCCCAAAATACGGAATGATCCCCATGAACATACTCATGATGCCAAGCATAATGGCCGTTATCACTTGTGGACGATTATTTTCTGTAAATTGCCATGTATACATCACCCAATTCTCTTTCATTTGAATGCCCTCCTCAAAACAAAAAATACAACTGATAATCATTATCAATTGTATTATACGTTAGCATATTCAACTTTTTCGCTTCTACTCTATTCAGTCATTTTTACTCCATTTAGCCTTTAAGATGATTTCGATAGCCTAATGGGGTCATCCCTTTTTCTCGTTTAAATATTTCTGAAAATTTACTCGGGTTTTTATAGCCTACCTTTTCAGCAATCTCTAAAATCGACTCATTTGTTGTGGCAAGCAAGCGACTTGCCTGATACACACGACATTTTTGAAGATACGCTGTAATCGACATACCATAGGTTAATGTAAAATTTTTCTTTAAAGAGGATTCTTTAAAATCAAATGCCTCACACAGGTCTTTTAATGTTAAAGGGGAAGCATGGTGATTCACAATATAATGTGCCACCTTTTTCATCATCTCGCAATGTCTATTTTCTATATAGTCAGATGAAATCATATATTTTTCTAATGGTAAGGAGGCTATGATGTACAATGCTTCTAATACTTTTATCTTCAAATAGGGGATATCATATTTTAATGGGCTGTCCATTAAATCTTTAAATAAGCTAAGAACAGGTGTTGAATAACAATCCATTACACAAAACTTTATTTTTTCTATATTTGCCATTACTTTTTGCCAATCAATCCGATGTGAAGATAGATCCTCTAGCGTGCTTTCTCCTAAATTTTCAACATCTACTGTGACCGTAATCCCTTTAAAAAAAAGAGAGGGAATATGAAAATCTTCAAATGTTTCGTTAAGCCATGTCACAAGGATTTGGTTAGGGTTTAAAAAAATCCTTTTGCCCTTTTTGGAGTCACACTCTATTCGCCCCTCATGACAGTAGTTCAGGGATAATAATGGAGAATGTGTAAAGCTTTTTTCATCAAATGTTTCCGCCTCAAAATCATTAAATGTAACCGATATCCCCTCAAACACCTCGATAAAATACATGCTTCCTTTTCTATTTTCACCCACCATCTCAAAATAAATAGAGCCTTTGTCTTGATGTGATGGCTTAAACGAATTTACTTTATGAAACGTTTCAAATTTCATCGTTACACCTCCACCTTATAGCATATAAGTTTTTCCTTCACGAATTCAACTACTATGTGGCATGTTTGTATACGATAATATAGTCAAACAGCTATAAAAAAGGTAGCTTCTAGACATTGAAAAAAGAGATGGGGATATGGTTGTTCGGGATTTCTCTACTAGTTGGATGTAGTGCTGCTGTTCCAAACGAGATAGTAAACGCTCCTAGTGAACAGGTCTCAACACAGCTCGAGACAAAGTATGAGGCTCCATTGATTGCCGTTTCCAAAGAAATTATATGCACTGAATGAAGCTCAAAATGAACTAACAGGCGTAACGTTGGATATCGATGGTAAGCGGAAAAATTTTGACTGGACAATCCCTGATACATGAACTCAGCCCCAGTTATTTTATACGAATCTGACAAATGATCATAAGGAAGAGGCTGTTATTATTAGCCAAACTGGACGAGGGACAGGCTTCAATCACTATGCGATTCATGTTGTAAATGTAGAGGATTTTTCGGAGATGAACGTCCAACATTATGAAGACATCGTTGCACCTCATATTGAATCAACGATTACTAAAAATAATGATGGCACATTAGCGATTACGATGAAAGTGCAAGGAAAAGAATCTACATTTGATTATGATTTTGATCCAGCACCAGATGTCAATCAAGCGCAACTTGCTTTCGGTGGCGTGATCGTTTATACAGTGGCAAATCAGAAAATCATGTGAAACATCCCCGCATCGATTGGCCTCTCACTCATTTATGTAGCCGATGTTCGTATCACCTATCAATTTAATCGTTCTAACAATGAATTTCTTGTTGAGCAAATGGATGTGAAACCTATCGAGAAATAAAGCCAGCCAAAAGCTGACCATTCTTGTCATCAGCTTTTGGCTTTTTCGTCGTAAACGTCAGCCTAGGCATTGTGTAGATGTTTATTCATAAGCTCCTCCACCTGGGTTTTTAATGCTTGGTTGGCATAGCGTAGCACCTCATCATTGCCTGCGGTAGCCACTTGCACATCACTAAAGTAGTCATCAATCCGGTGCCAGCCAACTAATCGTATTTTTTGTTGGGCGAGCTGACGTTTCAATTGAAAATAATCTTTGTGTAGCTGCTTTAACAAGGCATCCATGGCAGGTAAAAATACACGCTTCATCTTAAAATGTTCTGCCACTGTCAGATCGTGCTGCAAGGATTTCACGGCTAAATCAAGCAGCAAATATTGATGTAATAATCGTCGTTGCTCTCCATTAATCACAGCCATCATCTTCTATACGAGCAGCATAAATATACCTTAAGGGAATATGCTTCGTTGTGGTAATGGTTTCAAGTAGCAACTGCTCCTCGTTCATTGCTTGAATGGTACCTCCCCATTGCACATAGTTACCATGTTCCCATATAGTTAACATAATATAGTTATGTTGTACGAATGCTCGTGTGATTGTTTGCTGTAATTCTTCAAGCTCCCATTCAGCATGTTCCCGAGGTGACTCTGTCAACATCTCTTGTTTCCACGCCTTCAAAAGCATTAAATGCTCTGGTAGCATCATCGCTGTCCATTTCATCGTTCCTCTATCTCTTATCATTTTTTCACTCCTTATGCTAAATGCCCGCCAACTAAGCGATTCCGTGAAATAGCCGTACCAGCGTTTGTATAGGAGGCTGCGCGTAATAAGGCCACCACTCCATATTTTCTGCGAATTGCATCCATGACATGACCAATGACCTGTCGTTGTTCCCTCCGCTCATCAAATAAATCAAGTTGAATACTACGCTCTGGCTCTAGGTTTGTCAGTCTAACAGATAATTGACGTGCTGGCTCACCCGCAAAATGCTCATCTAGTAAGGCCAGACATGTCTGATACATGACAAGGGTCTCATTAGTTGGACTTTCGATGGTTCTTGAGCGATGGAACCCTTTTGTCATCGCATTGCGACTATAAGAGAGCCCCAAGCTAACAGTCCGCCCTACATACCCCGCTTCTCGTGTACGTCGCATCACATCCTCACACATTTCTAACAGCACAACCGCAATATCCTTTCGTGTGTGATAATCCTTCATCAGCATTTGGCCCTTCCCAAAGCTTAATGCCGCATTGTTCACTAGTGGCTCCCCCAATGTGGAGAGATCAATGCCCCATGCATGGTAATAGTATTGATTACCCATAATACCAAAACGCTTTTCTAATTCGGCTAAATCGGCATGGGCTAATCCACCGACTGTTTGGATGCCCATCGCATTTAAATTGGCTGCCATCTGTTTACCAATCCCCCACATATCAGATAAAGAACGTACTGGCCAAAGCTTTGGTGGCACATCTGCATAGGTCCATTTGGCAAAGCCTGACTTTTTTGCCTCTAGATCTAACGCTAATTTAGCCATCAGCATATTTGGTCCCATGCCAATTGCGGACGGAATGCGAAACTTTTCATAGATATCTTCCTGAATCAATTTGGCTACCTGCTCAGGTGAGCCCCAAAGTTGCTCTGTTCCCGTTAGATCTACAAAGCTTTCATCCACACTATAAACATGGATCGCCTCTGGAGGGACATATTGTGCAATCAGACGCGTAATGGCCATGGACATCTCTAGAAAAAAGGACATTTTTGGCTCAAACAGCTTAATATCTGGGTGTTGGGGAATTTCATAACGTCGATTCCCTGTTTTAATGTTAAATTTTTCTTTCATCATCGGGGAAGCAGCCAGAACAATACTGCCTGGTTGCTCAAAATTACCGATGACGGCAATCGGATCTGTCAGAACATCTAGCCCTTCTAGCATAGCGATACAGCTCGCATAAAAACATTTCATATCAATACAAAAAATATCTCTTTGTGGGAAGTCGTCGTAATTCATATGACCTCAGACTCTCGCTGTAAAATAGGCAGAAGTGCTAGAACATTGTTAATAAGAAACGTACGCTTCGCTAGCCTTGTAAAGCAAAAGGCGGTAAAGGAATCACCTGTGATGTTGATGATTTTCACGCGCCTTTTTGTAATGGCACCTGATTTCGCTATATACATCATGTGGACGATTTGGTGACGGTGCATGGCTTTTATTAACTGTTCTTTCATGTTGAATGCTCCTTTACTGACTCTGTTTACGTGCGTTACATGTTGAACAGAGTTTTTCATAACTAAGAACAAACGTTTGTGTTTTCATTATACGCACATACGTTCTGAAATAGAAGTGGTAATTTTAGCTAATTTTTATCCAGATAGATGCTAGCTGCATCTAGGCATTTGTGTAAGTCTAGAAGCCCTTAAAACATAATCTATGATGATGAATAGCTCAATTTACATGAGAAAGGATGTAAGTATCAGCTCAAATATCGATTATAGCTCCCCTTCTGCAGCGTTCACGTTTGATGTCAATAAAAGTACGCTTTTTAAAAAAGACTCCCGAAATTACATTAATATTCTCGGTGTGGAACAATTAAATACATTAGAAAATACATCTTTGCTTGATATTTTTTTAAGTAAAGACAATGTCATCGAGCCACATTACCATCAAAATGCAGCCGAGCTTGTCTATTGTATTGCAGGAGCAGCAACGGTTTCTCTATTGAATCCCTTTACCAAGAAAATTCAAAACTATCCCATCAAGCCTGGGCAAGTTGCCAATATACCACAGGGCTGGTGGCATTATGAGGTAGCAACAGAAGATAACACACATCTACTCGCTATTTTTGATGCGCCAACGCCAGAGGTCATTTTAGGCTCTGATATCTTAAAATTCACACCAGCCAATATTATGGCCCATACGTATTGTTTAGATGAAGAGCAATGGAAGAAAACTATTGCACCGATTGTTCCTACAACTTATATTGGACCAGCAAAAGGCTGCAATCGTGTCAAATCAGCAATCGATCAAGCCCCTTATAAACCAACTATGCCACAGCAATATATGAAACCATGTCCATACCCTTATCCATATCGTTACCCTCATACGTATCCTTATGGCACGTACTATTAGCGACCTCTTATTCATTTTTTATTGTAAAAGATGAATAGAATGTCATTTACTGCTCCATCCTAATCTTAAATCAAACTAAGAGTTAGGAAGTGTCAGGATGACAATGATAAATGAAAATCTAGCATCATTACGATTTAAGGAGATTTTTAAGCTTTGGTCACAGCTCGGTGTCAATCAAGGCTATATTGCTTCAAGCCATGCTTTTTTTAAGCATACGCGTGATAAAAACTTAAAAATCCTAACATTGGAATTTATTCAATGTTTAAAAGAAGAAAATAAACAGCTAACACTGCTATTAAAGGAAAATGGTGTGCTAGCACCAACAGCATCGATAGAGTACAGCAAAATGAAAATAACGGATATTCGTGGAAAATCTTTCATTAATGATAGCGAAATTAGTGCTATTTTATCGATGAATATTGCCTCCTCTTTGATTGCCGTAAGCCAAGCTTTAGAACTGGCAGTAAAGAAAACACATCTAACCAAGTATGGTGAACTCCATATGCGTTATGCCCTACTTGGAGCGAAATTGATTGACCTAAGTAAGAGTAAAGGCTGGTTATTAGCCTCTCCACGCTAAAAAGAAGCCTCCGTTTATTACCTAACGGAAGCTTCTTTTTTTATCTATTATCGATTTCTCACAAACAGTAGCTTATACCATTGATTGACTAGGAATGGTAACACCGATAGGCTATAAATAAAGCCTAGCTGTGCTAGTGTTAATGGAGCTACCTCAAAGACCGTTGTAAGCATTGGCATAAATAAAACAATGTGTAAACTTAGCACACCAATGATAAAGGCAAACCACGTATATTTATTCGAAAATACACCAATAGCAAAAATGGATTGCTTGGATCGAGAGTTAAAGCCATGCACTAACCTTGATAAGCATAGTGTTGTAAAGGCCATCGTGCTCGCTGTTAACGTATCACCTGTCGATAAACCGATTTGAAACGCAATAATGGTGGAAATGGCGATTAATATCCCTTCAAGCACGACTTGTGTGGTAAAGGCTTTATTTAATAAAGGAGTATGAATGTTTCTAGGCTTGTCCTTCATTGTTTTCTTATTATTTGGCTCTAAACCGATGGCGATAGCTGGCAGACTATCTGTTAATAAGTTGATGAATAATAGATGGACAGGTGCAAAAGGAACAGGTAAGCCCAGAACCGTTGCATACAACACGACAAAAATAGCGCCTGCATTTCCAGATAATAAGAACAGAATGGCATTTTTTATATTTGTATAGATGCTACGGCCATTGGCGATTGCTTTAACAATCGTTGAAAAATTATCATCAGTTAAAATCATGGACGAGGCATCTTTTGCAACCTCTGTGCCCGTCACGCCCATAGCTACCCCAATATCTGCTTGTTTCAGAGCAGGGCCGTCATTGACACCATCCCCTGTCATGGCGACAACATGCCCTTTATCCTGCCATGCTTTAACAATACGGATTTTTTGGGCTGGTGTAACACGAGCATACACAGAATAATCATGTACTTTATCTTGTAGCTCTTGATCGGTTAGACCCTCGAGTGCATGTCCTTCTATCGCTTCTGCTGGATTTTGTAAAATACCAATTTGTTCGGCAATAGCCGTTGCTGTAATTTTATGGTCCCCTGTAATCATGACGGGCTTAATACCTGCTTTTATACAGCTTTCCACAGCCTCTTTTGATTCTTTTCTTGGCGGGTCCATCATTGCCACTAAGCCCACAAAGATTAAATCTCGTTCCGCTCTTGTATCGACTTTTTGTAGCGGCAATACCTCCTTATAAGCAATGGCTAACACCCTTAAGCCATTCATAGAAAAATCACGATTCATCGCCTCGATTTTCTGACGATGCTGCGGGGTCATCTCAAAAATGCCTGTTGATGTTTTGATTCGTGTCACTTTTGGCAAGAGTACATCTAAAGCCCCTTTGGTAATCATGACGGGTTGCTTGTCCATCTGATTGACAGTGCTCATGAGCTTCCTCGTCGAATCAAATGGAATTTCAGCCAGACGTGGATATTGCTCGCGGATATTCAATTCATCTAAACCATACTGTTTCCCCAATTTCACAAGCGCAATTTCTGTAGGATCGCCGATTTCTTTCTGCTCACGCTCTACAGCATCACTACATAAAAGGGCTTTTACCATTAGCTCTTTTTCCACTGGGTTCGTTGGATTAAGCCAATCATGGGGAATCTTCTTCTGGTCTACAAAAACTTCCTGTACCACCATTTTATTTTCTGTTAAAGTACCTGTTTTATCAGAACAAATGACCGATACACTCCCTAAGCTTTCAACAGCATACAGCTTGCGAATGATCGCATTTTCCTTCGCCATCTTTTGGGTGCCAAAAGCTAATACGATGGTCACAATGGAGCTCAAAGCCTCTGGAATAGCCGCAACAGCAAGAGATACGGCAAACATAAAGGATTCCACTAAGGCTCGTCCTCGAATAAGGTCAATCGTAAAAATCGCTAAACAAATCAGCGTAATCCCTAATGCTAATTTTTCACCGAATTGATCGAGGCTAATCTGTAACGGTGTTTTCTTTTCCTTGGCTGTATCGAGTAAATTCGCAATTTTTCCGATTTCCGTCTGCATCCCGATTGCCGTAACCATCACGATGCCACGTCCATTGGTCACAAAGCTTCCTGAGTACACCATATTTTTCTTATCCGCAATGGTGATATTGTTTTTTCGAATAGGGTCTGTACTTTTGGCCACAGCTATCGATTCGCCTGTAAGAGAGCTTTCGTTGATGTGTAAATTATGGCTTTCTAGTAGTCTGCCATCTGCATTGATATAGTCCCCTGCCTCCAACATCAGAAGGTCTCCTACTACAATTTCTTCAGAAGGAATTTCTACTAGTTGATTATTGCGCATGACCTTGGCAATGGGAGAGGTCAAGGCTTTCAGATTATCTAGTGACTGTTCTGCCTTGACATGCTGCACTGTACCTAAAATGGCATTTAAAATGACCACAATCATGATCACAATGGTGCTTTCTACTTCTCCTAGTAGAAAGGAAACAATGGCAGCAACGAGTAAAATGATGACCAATAAATCTTTAAATTGGCCCATGAAAACAGCCAACGTACTTGTTTTTTTCCCTTCCTCTAATACATTATAGCCATAGACCTGTTGCCTTTTTTGGACGTCATCATCAGTCAAACCTTGTGTGGTGACGTTCAATATCTTCATGACTTCAGCAGATGATTGTTGATGATATTCAGTCATTGGGTTCTCCTTCCATTTACAAGAGATGAAGGTCTCCTACTATTTTTCTTAAAAATAATATTCGCTCTTAAAATCTCAAACTCCTCAAATCTGTAAAATTCATTAACTACAACAATCTATTCCATAGGTAATTAGAGTATGCTAAGAAACCATAGAGAATTTAATTTTGGAAAGCGTATGAAAATAGATTCATGCAGACCAATTAAAAAGGTATTGGGATGGCTTTCCCAATACCTTTCATGGCTGTTGTTCTATTATGAGTTATGTTGTGCTGATTGATAATCTACGTGCTGCTCCTGTCCAAGTGGTGCTCTTTTAATAGAGAAGATGGCACAGCCTAAAGCACAGAGAACTAGAATCGTACCGAAGCTAGCTAAGTGCATAACAGATCCTGTCCAGGCAAACATTGCGCCACCAACTGCTGATCCGATAGAAATACCAATTTGCAGGGCAGCTGTATTTAAGCTTTGCTGAATATCGGATGATTGAGGATCCGCCTGAATTAAATAATTTTGTAATGGCGGTGTCAACGCCCAGCTCAACGCACCCCATAAAACCGTAAACACTAAAAACAGTGGTAAGGCAATAATTGTATAAGGAATACTGAATAAGACAATGGCGAAGGCCGAGACAATTAAAATAATGGCTTTACTTGTGCCAATTTTATCACTGACCCAGCCACCTACAGCATTTCCACTAACAGAGGCAATACCAAAGATTAAGTAACAAATACTAATCCATGAAGCACTCATATCAAATGCCTCTACTAAAAATGGTGTTAAATAAGCATAGAGCATGTAATGACCAGCTAGCATAAACAAGGTAGTTAACTGCGCTGTCAGGATTTTTAAATTCGCCAGAGATTTGATTTGCGCCTTGAGTGGCACTACTTCTCCAATTGGCATTTTTTCAAGTAATAAGGCAATTAATATCATTGAAATCGTTGACAGTACACTAATACCTAAAAATACAGCTCGCCAGCCAAACGCCTCTGTAATAAAAATACCCATTGGCACACCGATCACAAGCGCAGAACTTACGCCCATAAAAACAAGCCCAAGTGCTTTAGCACGATGGCGAGGCTCTACGATTTTGGTTGTAATCGTTAATGATAAAACAATCACTAACGCTGTACTCATGGCTGTGAAAATACGTGCAATTAGCACAATGATGAACGTTGTACTAAAGAAAGTCATGAGATTTCCTAACGTGAAAATAAATAAAGAAATAAGGAATAAGCGCTTCCGTTCCACCTTGGCTGTCAAGGATAGTAGGACTGGCGCAGAAATTGCATAAACTAGTGCAAAAATAGTAATTAATTGCCCCGCTGTCGCTAAAGATACATCTAAATCCTCCGCAATATTTGGCAGTATGCCACCAACAATTAATTCAACTAACCCTACTGCAAAGGTAGTCATAGCAAGAATATAAACTCTCCAATTCATCGTAATCTCCCCTTCGTTACACGCTCATTTTTGTAGGAGATTGTTTTAAAACAAAATAAAAAATCCTGACTACAAAAATAAAGCAAAGTTTTGTAGTCAGGATTTTATGGTTCCTGGTAGAGACCCTCAATCCATATTATTGAGGTTATACAGATCAAATATTTACTTTAGCTATAGTAGCACATCAAAATTTCATTGACAATAACTTTTTTTTATAGAGTTTTTTACATCTAACAATCTTTTCATCGAGAGAAAATTTCGATTTTCTGCTTATATTTCGACGAATTTGACCATATATAATAACATACAATAACTATTTTACGAGGTGATTGTTTGCGTATAGTAGGATTTGTCTGCTATTTTTTAATACTATTTTATGGCGTAGAATTAGTAGAAGAAGCGTTCACAAATGAAGAACCAGCAATGCAATCTCCAATGAAAAGTAAGCCATCGCCCATCAAGGAAACCGTTGAAAATTCAAAGATTTGTGTCTATTATCCCACTTATAAAAGCTGTACCGATTTACCCCAAAATTAAAAAGAGGCTACTCAATGGAGTGACCTCTTTTTTCATCATTTTGAACCAATATGAAAATGACTAAATGGATATAGTATTAATTTTGATTCACCGTAAACTGCATCCTCTGAAATTAAACCATAATGGCGACTGTCACTACTTTTTAGGCGATTGTCACCGAGCACAAAATACATGCCCTTTGGCACTTCTTTTTCATTTACTAATTGTTCCAATGTAAAGTTTTCCGTAATGCGTAATTGATTAGGATCATCCGTTTGACGGTTAACATAATCTTCTTTGTATGCTTTGCCATTGACATACAATACATCGTCTTTCATTTCCACTTTATCCCCTGGAAGACCAATGACACGCTTAATATATAACTCATCCTCAACAGGTGATTGGAAAACAATTTGATCGAAACGTTCGATTTTACTTGTTTTACTTACAATAATAATATCCTTATCATGGTAAGTCGGGTACATCGATGCTCCTTGCACTTTAATCGGCGCAAATAAAAATTGCTTACAGCCAAAAACAACAACAGCTGTAATGACAATAATTTTGATGTAGGATAGTATTTCTTTTTTTAGATTGGATGTTTTTTCCTCTTGCATGCTCATTCCCCGATACTGTTTTTTAATAGTATAACATTTTCTCACTATTATTGACGAATGAATCACACAAATTGTTTCCTATTCATAGAAAAATAGACAAGGCTACAAAGTAACATTGTCTAGAAATTGCTATTTTGTTGTTTCACCGTTATGAATGGTTAGTTTGTGTAGCAGAGTGATGCTGCTCGTTTAATAAATCTACTGCTAATATGATACCAACTGGTAATGCAAATGCTAATAAAATTGTGCCTATAATCATCACAATCACTCCTTTAACCATTTCTAATGTCAGTATACACTTAATTTTCAGATATTTCAAGAAATATCGAAAAATGATGAATAACAGCAAAAAAATCATTCAACTAGGCATGCACCCTACCTGAATGATTTTTTATCCCTTACATAAACAATTTTAAACACAATACTTGTAGGCCTCTTACCACTGATTGGACTGGATTTTTACGCACTTTACGTTTAGGTACATAGCTTTGCATGCAATGATTCAGCGCTGTATACCTCAGCACCTGGGTCCTCCCATTCATTCATCTCCCTCCCTTCGTGGCCAAAAAGTTTACAACTCGTATGCGACATATTGTAAGCAACTTGCTTACTTGCTTTGTAAATGGTTTTTTAAATCTGTTTGTATTTTTTGAAGCTCTGCCTCATTCGGAATGTAGTACCAAATGCGGTTAATCCTTTCCCCATCTCCCTCTTCAAACGATAACTGCTCAATATCCTTATCCATTTTTTTATAAATACTTTGTAGCTGAATAAGGTCCTTCACAGAGAAATTCATGCGAACATTGTCGCCTAGTACATTCAGCATATCGGTTGCCTTTAATAATGTTGATGGTGTGGAGGCTTTTTTCATCACCGCTTCAATGATTTGACGTTGTCGAATTTGACGTCCAAAATCACCTCGGGGATCTTCATAACGAATACGAGAAAAAATAAGGGCCTCATTACCATCTAATGTGATTTCTCCCTTTGGATAATGGTATTCGTCATAGGTTAAATCCATATCATTATCGATTGTTACGCCACCCAGCGTGTCAATAATTTGTAAAAAGCCCTCCATATTAATAAACACATAATAATCAATGGGTATATTTAAAAAATTTTCGACCGTATCCACAGCCATTGGGACGCCCCCAAAGGCATAGGCATGATTAATCTTATCTACTGTGTCATGACCAACAATTTCTGTTCGTGTATCACGGGGTATACTAAGCATTTTCATTGTCTGTTTTTCAGGATTCACAGTGATTACAATCATGGTATCGGAACGACCACTATCATCTTTTCGTTCATCGACCCCAAGCATCAGAACCGAAAATGGATCTTTTTTAATCACTGTTTTTTCTTCTGGTTGTGCTGCATCTGTTGTTTGAATAAGTGGTGTATTTATTTTATTCATAGTTTTTTGGATGGTAAAGTAGGCAGTACCTATAAAAATCAAAAAAATTGCTAATAGGCTACCAACAATCCACAGCCATAATTTTTTCTTGCTCTTTTTCTCTTTTGAGCGTTTCATATTTTTTTCCATACATAAGTCCTTTCTTGCTTAACAATTTTGCCCCTCTTTTTGACGTATTAAGTTGGAAAAAAGTTTATCTAGTCTACTTATATGCATAATGAACGAAAAAAAGACGTACACTAGTATTTACTAATTTTACAGCATACTATTCCCTCATTTGTCAATTATCTTCCTTTTACATTCATTCCCTTCTATCAAAATGGTGCTATCTTAATTTATTGAAAATTCATTATTGTTGATATATACTATTTTTAAGATACAACGTCTCTATAATAGAAACAATTTTATTTAGGAGGAATCACTCAATGTTTCAAAAAAGAAGAGAGCAGCTCGTTTCCCGTATGCAGCAACAGTCGATTGATGTCGCGGTACTAGTGCCAGGGTCAAACATGTATTATTTTACAGGCCTTCAGTTAAAGCAAAGTGAACGCTTAACAGTAGCCGCTATCACCGCTCATAATCAATTATATTTTCTCGTTCCACAAGTAGAATTAACAAAAGTAGACTTGAGTAATGGTGGGACAATCTTATCCTATTCAGATGAAGAAGGACCTACACAGGCCATCCAGCAACTAAAAAAAGAATTAGGAATAGCGCAGACACTTGGTATTGAATATGACGCCATGCGCGTGAAGGAACAGAAGGCTATCGAAAACCTTACATATGACAATTTATGTGATATCGGAGCATCCATTCGTGATATACGTATGGAAAAAGATGAACATGAAATAGCCCTCATGCGTCAGGCTGTACAGATTGTCGAAGAAAGTCTAGCAGCCACATTACCAATTATTCAAGCAGGTATTTCAGAAATGGAAGTCGCAGCCCAATTAGAATATGAAATGAGACGACGCGGATCAGAAGGAACACCTTTTGGGACTATTGTTGCTTCGGGTTATCGAGGTGCGCTTCCTCATGGTAGAGCAAGCACGAAAAAAATAGAGACAGGCGAATTAATCGTCATAGATTTTGGTGCTATTTATAAGGGCTATGTGGCGGATATGACCAGAACGGTTGCTTTAGGAGAAGTTTCTCCAACGCTAAAAACGATTTACAGCATTGTGAAGCAAGCAAATGAAACGGCCATAGCAGCCATAAAACCAGGTATGACAGCTCATGCCATCGATGATCTGGCAAGAGGCATTATTCGCGATGCTGGCTATGGCGATTATTTCACACATCGACTTGGCCACGGCATTGGTTTAAGCGCACATGAAGAGCCTTATATGATGCAACGTAATCAACTAGTGTTAAAGCCAGGCATGGCCTTTACTGTGGAGCCAGGTATCTATGTGCAGGATGTTGCTGGTGTTCGTATCGAGGATAATTTAATTGTCACAGAAGATGGTTACGAAAATTTAATGACCTATTCGAAAGAATTAATCATTTTATAAGGTTGGTGTGTACAATGATAGACATGAGGAAAATACAACAGGATATGCCGCTACTTGAACACTGTATTTATCTAAACACAGCTGCTGCATCTGCCATGCCACAGCCAGTAGTGGATGAAATGACGAGCTATCTCCAAAAACAAGCAAGTATTGGTCCCTACTTGCCCTCTTTTCGTCAAGAAACGTATGCTCAAGTAGAGCGTATTCGAGAGAAAGCCGCATTGTTTATCGGCGCAATAAAAGAGGAAATTGCCTTTGTGCCAAACGGTTCAGTGGCTATTAATTATGTCGCTGGGGGCATGCAATGGAAACGGGGAGATGAGGTCATAGTACTCGACACAGAAATGTTGAGTAACTACGTGCCTTGGCTTGCCCTTCAGCAACATGGGGTTCAGCTGAAAGTGTTAAAAACGAATGATGAATATATGGTAGATTTACAAGCGCTTGAGCTACTTATCACCCCTCAAACGAGATTGATTGCCTTTGCCCATATGTCCAATGCTGCTGGCGCACTCCAGCCCGCCAAAGAAATATGTCAGCTAGCCCAGCAACACAATGTGCTAACCTTGATTAATGCCAATCAAACACTTGGTTTAACACCAATGAATGTTGCCGAACTTGGCTGTGACTTTCTAGTTGCATGTGGGCGAAAATGGCTACGCGGCCCTGAAGGATCAGGTATTTTATACGTACGAGAAGCGCTCATTCCAACATTGACGCCTATTATGATTGGCTGGGGCAGCACCCAGTGGGATTATCAGAACAATGCCTATTCTTTTTTAGAAACAGCTAAACGTTTTGAGCCAGGTTGTCCGATCATTCCCAGTATTTTCGGACTAGGGGCAGCTATTGATTATGCGAACAATATTGGTATCCATCACATATATGAACGCGTACAACAGCTAACAAACTATTTAATTGAACAGCTTGCAACGATTCCAGGCATTGTCTTATATGGCCCGCAAAATAATGCTTATCGATTATCGATTACACCGTTTAATATTGAAGGGCTGTCACCAGATGAGCTAACCAATGCTTTAGCAGAACGTGGGGTCATCATTGAAGCGGGCACATTTATGGCGAATACCATTATGGAACGCAATCAAATTACTAAAATGGCCCGTTTTTCGCCACACTATTTTAATACGTTTGAAGAAATCGACACGGCTGTGTCCATCATAAAAGACATCCAAACAAAGGCTCAAGATAGACATTAACTATCTTGAGCCTCTTAGTGTTGAAAAACAAAACCATCCATAGAATTTTTGTGAAAGGTGAAAATGGTTTCCGTTACAGGCTACTTGCTTTCCTGTGGGCGAGCGCCGAGCCGCTTCCTCCGCTCCCGCTCGTGCAGGGGCTCGTCTGTCTCGCTATCCCACGGGAGTCAAGTAGCCCTCCACTCCAACCTACAAAATGTTAACTTTTTAGCAAAGGTTTTCAAATAAAGTGAAGGTCTTCACTACCCATTTTATGGAGGGCTTTTGACACTCATCACTTCTTCGCAATGAAATTAAGAGTCTATCCTTTCTCTAATCATACAAATAATAGGCTAATTTGATTACTACGGCTAGCTAGTATGAAAGATAAGGAAAAGCCACTTTTGCAGAATGTTTGATTGGAGTGGAGCCAGCGTCACAGAGGAGACCCTGGAGCGAACGGAAGTGAGTGAAGCGGCTCATCGGACGCCCCCTGGAAAGGACGCTGGCGGAACAGAAATCAACCTCTCCACCTTGCAAAGTTGCTTTTTCTGCCGTTGACATCATCTTTTTGCAACAACATGAGGCTCAAGATAGACATTAACTATCTTGAGCCTCTTTTTCATGCTTATTCATGATACAATTTAAAGCTGTATTGATCGAAATAACGTTGAATATTCATTGCTCCGTATTGAAGAACATTCACCATTTCAGGTAACTTCTCCTCTGTTGGCTTACGATAAATAGGGCCAGCAATTGTTAAAGAGGCAATCACTTCTTTTTTACTATTAAAAAGAGGTACACCTAGCCCAAATACCGAGTGAGAATATTCTCCCGTCGAAAAGCACCAGCCTTGCTGTTGTATTTTTTCTAAATCAGCTAGCATTTCATCAGGGTCAGTAATCGTTTCAGGAGTTAATCTTTTCATCCCATGCTCCATGATCTCCTTTTTTCTCTCTTCAGGTAGATAAGCCATGATGACTTTACAAGATGCCCCAATATGTAGCGGTGTCCGCGTGCCAATCGACACCGAAAACTTAATGGTTTGAGAGCTCTCAGCTATTTCCACTGTGACACCATCCGTTCCATCTAGCCATGTTAAAAACACGGATTCTTTGATGGTATCTGCAAGGTTTATCATAATTGGTAAAACAAAGTCAGAAAGATTTAATTTATCTTTAACCATCTGACCATATTCTAGAAAGCGTAGCCCCAATTCATATTTTTTTGTCTCAGGATTTTGAATAAGAAAGCCTTGTTTTTCGAAGGTCGCTAAAATCCGATAAATAATCGAGTGACTAATATCCATCTCTTTCGCTAGCTCACGTACACCCCATGTAGGATTTTCCTTATTAAAATATTTCAGAACCTCCAAGGAGTTATCTAATGTTTTTAATGTCATTTTACACCTCAAATGTCTCTATAATAGAACCGTATTATGATTATAAAATGAAGCCGGACAATTTTCAATAAATTCAACTATTTTACAATTAGATTTTAAATGAATTATTGTATTCAAGCAGTTAATAGGGTCATCCAAATTGCATAGAGCATGGCTATCCAGCAAAAATGGAAGGCTATCCACTAGAATCCTCATTCTATCCGTCACATATTGAGTTTTATCCGCCAGTTTGCGTATTCTATCCAATGAAAAATCAACCCACCTCTTAAAAGGTGCGTTGATTTTTCACATTACTATTAGCTACTCATTTTTCTGCTGGATACCCTGTACTAATTTTTCTTGAATCCGTAAGTATTGGGCAATTTCCTCATCATCTAATACGTCAAAAAGCTGTACAAAGACCTCTTTCCCGATGGATTGAGCCTTTGCTAAAGCACTTTGACCCTCAACTGTAATTTGTAAGCGAATCGTGCGACGGTCGGATGGATCATACAGTCTTTCTGCTAATCCAAGCTTGACCAACTTTTCAGCAATGCTCGTCATAGCACCTTTTGTATAGCCGATCGTTTCGGCTAATTCTGCTTGTTTTTGCGGGCCTTTGCCATGTAGCTCGTTTAAAACTAAAATCGGTGAAATTCCTAAAGGATATGGAAACGCTTTTGTAAAACGTATAATATTGGCATTATTCACCTGCTCAATCATATGAATCAGTTTAAAAATATTTGTCTGTTTCAAAAAAATCCTCCTCAAACGCCGAGCATTAATGAAGCATTAGTGAACCCCCATCCACCATAATCGTTTGACCTGTGATGTATTGGGAATCGTCAGAAGCTAAGAAAACAGCTACACGGCCGATATCTTGCTCAATATCACCAAAACGACCTAGTGGGATTTTACTTCTAACCGCTTCATAATATTCTGGCTGTGCTTTTGCCCAGGCCTGTACACCTGGTGAGTCAGCAAGCGGACTAATGATATTGACATTAATACCAAAACGTCCCCATTCATTTGCGGCAACACGTGAAATGCCGCGAATGGCTTCCTTAGCAGCGGCATAAGCTGCCTGTGTTTCATGACCTTGAATGCCTGCTCCTGATGCAAAGTTAATAATATTACCCTTTGTTTCTTTTAAATGCGGTAGTGCTGCTTGCATTAAATAGAAGGTTGGATAAAAATCTGTCCCAAATGACAAGTCAAGATCTGCTTGTGTAGTTTCTTCTATTGTAACTTGTTTAGCAGCATGAGCGTTATTAACTAGCACATCTAGTTTACCGTATTTTTCTACGACTGTATCAATAATTTTTGGTAATTCATCGCGTTCCATTAGATTAGCCTGTAAAAACATAGACTGTGGAGACATTTCTTGTAATTCTTTTGCCATTGCCTCGCCTGCCTCTGCATTTAAGTCCACAATTGTGACAATCGCCCCTTCCTTTACCATAGCTTTTGCCATTCCACTACCAATACCACCTGCACCTCCAGTAATGATGACTACTTTATTTTGTAGTTTACCCATTGCAACAACATCTCCTTCTTGTTTATCTATAAATAGTTTAACATTAAACTATTTATAGATAAACAAAATTACTTCAGATAAAAAAGCCTATTCTGGTTAATCCAAAATAAGCTTTTCTAAAATTGACCTTTCCTGCAGGATCGTGCTGATTACTTTTTTCAAGCCCTCTATTTCTGATTTGATATTACACCAAATATAGACCCTTTAATGTATGATTGTCCTTGTAATGACTGCAATTGTTCTGGTGTACCAGTTACTACCGCTCCGGTTATTTTCACATCACTTTTCTCCAGGGTCCCATTTTCCCCTATTAAAGCTTGATAAACCTGGTTTGTTTCCCACTCAAAGTTCTTGCCTTTACGAAGAAGCTCAACGTTTCGAATAAAGGTGTCAACCTCGTCGCTTGAAGAACGTCGGGATTTTGGTTTGGATTGCTCTGATTGGAAGCCGTATATGTACGGATGATTAGCTGCAATCGTATGCTGTCCTTGCTTAAAAAAATCTAGCGTATCATCTGTATAAGCATCCACCCACCACCAATCTACTTGCACTTCAGGCGGTAGCTTGCTTTTAATGTCTTCAAAACGATAGGCATTATCAAAAGAAATAGCTAATTCTACTAAAGTATTTTTCTCCAATTGATTCAGCTCACTAATATTATCTTTATAATGATCGTATGCAATTTTAGGGTGATAAAAAAACATTTCTCGATCACCCGTGTAGTCATTAAACCGTTCGAATTGATGTGTTTCTGCCAGTGATTCTGAACCTTCTATTTGGATGGAGCTAGAAAAGGAAGTGAATGTAAGCGTTCCAAATAGATTATAATCACTTTCGATAGGATTCCAAATATAGGGTCGATGCTGATCTCCAAGCACCTTATAGGTTGTTGTTGTTATTTTTCCTCCAAGCAAATGATCGTCATAAACCTGATTACTAATTTGAACATTGGGCGCACTTATTTCGTTAAATAAATGAATATCATCCATTACTTTTTGAGCACTATTTAACGATAAAGTCCTCAGCCCATACCATAAGGCTATTAGCACAATGGGTGTAACAATCAATGTAATCCCAATCATTTTGACTGTTGACCAAAACCTTGCCCTTCTCATTATTTTTTTCGTTTGTTTATCATCAAACAAAAATTCATTTTCTTCTTTATTCATCATGAATATCCTCCTTAAATCGTTCAGTAAATTCTTCCCTAGCACGTCTGACATGCGTTTTTAGTGTATTTTCATTCTTATTCATCAAGGCTGAAATTTCCTTATACGATAATCCCAGCTCATATTTCAGGATTAATACTTCCTGATGCAAGATGGATAGCGTTTCGAGTGTGTTCTGTATGTCCTTTAATTTTTCTTTTTTTAGCATCTGGATCTCAGGAATATGAATGAATGAAGTCAATTGACTTTCCTCTAATTCTGTTGTTGGATGACGTGTTTCTTTTCTCTTGAGATCATAAAATTGATTGGTTGCTACACGGTATAACCAGCTCATTACTTTGTCTGGCTGAATTCCATTTTTATGTAATAAAAATTTATAACATGTATCTTGGACGATATCTTCTGCATCCTCATGGGCTAACCCACGTTTTCTCAAATAACGATATAGCAGCGTTCCTGCCTGCTGTAGAAACGCATTCATTGATTGCTTTACCATGTCCACCTCCCTTCTGCCTATACAACGCAGAACGCCATGAAAAGTTTACATATTACAAAAAGTTCCCATTAAATATTTTAGTTTACCGAAAACAAACTACATTTATTTTCAAATACATACAAGCATCTTTTTTATTTGACAAGAATATACTGTAGCAGCTAGCTAAAATCACTTTCAAGAAAGGAGTTGTGGATGATGGGTGCTAAATGGATAAAGGTTTCAGTCTTTTATTTATTGATTGTTTTTGCTTTTGGCCTGTTTATGCATTATACGGTTCAACTTCAATGGAAGGCGACACATGCTCATATTGGTGTGGTAGGTTGGCTGACTACTGGATTCATTGGTTTAATTTATTCGACTTATAAAGATGCTGCGGAGACAGGTCTTGCCAAAGCACAGTTCTGGCTTTACAATCTCGGTTTACCATTCCTTTTTGTTGGCATGATGATGGTGTATTGGGATGTACCACGCTGGTTATTTGAGCTTTTCGTATCAGGTGGTGGCATTGCTGTAGCACTGTCCGTTCTGTTATTCTTTGTCAATGTCTTTAAATATGTAAGATAAATAGGAAAGCCCCGCTTCAGTTGAAGTGGGGCTTTCCTGTTGTTGAAAAAAGATGATGTCAACGGCAGAAAAAGCAACTTTGCAAGGTGAGAGGTTGATTTCCGTTCCGCCAGCGTCCTTTCCAGGGGGCGTCCGAGGAGCCGCTTCACTCACTTCCGTTCGCTCCAGGGTCTCCTCTGTGACGCTAAATCCCCTAGGAGTGACGCTGGCTCCACTCCAATCAACCATTCTGCAAAAATGTCTTTTCCTTATCTTTCATACTAAACGTAGCAAACAAATAGCCCATTATGTGTATGATTAGAGAAAGGGTAGGCTCTTATTTTCAATGTGAGAAGTGTTGAGTTACGACACCCCTCAAAAAATGAGTATTGAACGCCTTTGCTAAAAAGTTAGTGGGTTGAAGTGGAGGGCTACTTGACTCCCGTGGGCTAGCGAGACAGGCAAAACTCTAAACGGAGCGGTAGCGGAGGAAGCGATTCGGCGCTCGCCCATAGGAAAGCAAGTAGCCTGCAACGGAAATTCATTTCTACCTTTCAATTGACTGTTTTGTTTTTCAACACTAAGAAAGCCCCGCTTCACAGTTGAAGTGGGGCTTTTCGTAGCTATTATTGTAAGGAATTCGCTTGCATTTGATACATCTTGTCATAGATTCCGCCAAGTGCTAGCAGTTCATCATGCGTGCCGTTTTCTACAATTTTCCCTCGATCAAGCACGAGGATACGATCTGCATTTTTAATCGTAGAAAGTCGGTGGGCAATAATAAACGTTGTTCGCCCTTTTTTAAGGACATCCATCGCATGCTGAATAATTTCTTCCGTTTCCGTATCAATATTCGATGTCGCTTCATCTAATATTAAAATCGCTGGATCGAAAGCAAGTGCACGTGCAAACGAAATCAACTGACGTTGTCCTGATGATAATGTACTGCCCTTCTCAATGACTGGCTCCTCATAGCCATTCGGTAAGTTCGCTAAAACACGTTCTCCCCCGACAGCATTTAAAGAAGCTTCTATTTTCTCTTGGGAGATGCGAGGGTTGTTTAAGCCAACATTGGACGCTATCGTACCCGTAAATAAATAGGGGTCCTGTAGCACAATCCCCATATGTTCACGCATCGTTTGACGAGGAACAGAGGTGATATCAATGCCATCAATGGTAATTTTACCTTTTGACGGGTCGTAGAAGCGGAATAACAAGTTCATAATGGAACTTTTCCCTGAGCCTGTATGACCAACTAAGGCAATTGTTTCACCTTGATGTGCTTCAAATGATAGGTTTTTCAGCACATATTCATTGTCTTTATAAGCAAAGGAAACATCTTCAAAGACCACATTTCCTTTATATCGTGGAATGCTCTTTTCAGAAACAGGCTCTCCATCTGTATCTAGCACCTCGAAGACACGTTTCCCTGCAACGAGAGAACGCTCAAGCTGAGAAAATTGATTGACGATATTCGTAATTGGGTTAAACAGCTTTGTTAAATAATCGACAAACGCATACAATGTCCCTGCTGAAATCACTTCAGTAGCTGTAAATGACTGTGTACCAAAATAGAAAATAAACACGGTAAACATAATGAGCCTTAACGTATTCACAAGGTTAAAGGAAGTCGCTGAATCAAGCACTAATAGCTTACGTCCATAAGCATAATGCTCATTATTCATATCATCAAATTCCTTCGTCATTTGTTGCTCGCGACGGAATGCCTGAATAATCGTCATGCCCTGAATGGATTCATTAATCATGGCATTAATATCTGCGATTTTTGTACGAATGACATCGTTATATTTGGAGGCGATTTTTCGATACAAAATCATCCACACATAAACAATGGGAATCATTATTAAAGCAAGCATTGCCATTTTCCAATTTAAAATAAAGAGTGCGATATACACCCCAAAAATAGAAATGAAGCTCGTCACAAAATTGGATAATACCTGTACATATAAATTACGAACTGCTTCTGTATCGTTCGTTACACGAGCAACAATTTTACCTGCTGGTAAATTGTCGAAATACTGGATCGGTAAAGTTTGAATATGTTCAAAGACATCCTGACGTAATTTTTGGATTACACGGTTTGCACCGATTTGCAAATAGATATACATAAAATAGCGTAATATAGCCGTTGCAATGGCTAATAATAGATAAACAATGAGCAACCATGTAATCGGTTTGATTTCAATATGACCGATTGTCATGTAATGATCAATAATATGTTTCGCAATAAATGGCCCAACAAGCTCCGTAAATACGGCAATTGTCAGGAAGAATAAGCCTAATAATATCGGCTTTTTAAAATACATCGCATAGCGTATTAAACGTTGACTCGTATTCATGAGGCACCTCCTTCTAGCTGCTGACGGTCAAATTGCTCTTTATACCATCCTTGTTGCGCAAGAAGTTCCTCATGTGTTCCCTGCTCTACAATTTGCCCATCATCCAATACGATGATGACATCCGCATGCTGAATACCAGACAAGCGATGCGTTGTGATAATGGTTGTTTTACCTTGACGTTCACGCTGAATATTTTCAATAATTCGTGCCTCCGTCTTCGCGTCGACAGCTGAAAGGGAATCATCCAGCATTAAAATTTCAGGATCTTTAATTAATGCACGGGCAATGGATACACGTTGTTTTTGACCGCCTGAAAGAGAGACACCCTTTTCTCCAACAAGTGTTTCAAGGCCCATTGGTAGATTGCCTAAATCCTTTTCAAAATACGCGGCATGAATCGCCTGCTGTAATTCTGCTTGTGTCGCATCTTCTTTCCCAAATAAAATATTTTCACGAATAGTCCGTGAGAATAGCACATGATCTTGCGGCACATAACCAATCCAGTCAAGAATCTGCTCCTTCGTTTGAGCGGTAATATCGATACCGTCAATGGAAAGCTGTCCCTGTCCGATTGGGTATTCTCGCAATAATTGGCGTAGGAAGGTTGTTTTACCTGCCCCTGTTTTACCAACAATGCCGAGCGTTTGACCTTTTTTCAAGGACAGTGAAATTTGCTGTAGATTTTTCACCTGACTCATTGGATATTGGAATGTTAAAGCATCAAAGCCAATCGCATTCGGTGTCGCAATCATTTGCGGATTCGGAATATTTCGAACATCTGCCTCGTAGTTCAATGTTTCCTGTACGCGATCTAGTGAGGCATTCCCCTGCTGCATAACATTGATGAGCTCGCCAATTGCAAATATTGGCCAAACAGCTAAACCTAAATAAACATTAAACGTGACCAATTGTCCAACTGTCATCGCTTCCGTTGCCACTAAATGAGCCCCGTAGCCAAGTGCTACCACATAGCTAATACCTGTTCCGACTTTTGTAATCGGGCCAAATAAAGCATTGATTTTAGCTGTATGAATATTTTTCGCATACACGACTTCACTCATATCCGCAAAATTTGCCTCATCCTTTTTTTCCTGCACATAGGCGCGCACCACTCGCACACCTGCCACAGATTCAAGTACACTATCGTTTAGCTCCCCAAAAGCATCTTGTGCCTTCATGTAACGCTCATGAACAATTTTCCCTAAATATTGAATGAGGATCGCCATGATAGGGACTGGTAACATCGCAAAAAATGTGAGCTTCCACGAAATCATATAGCCCATCGCAAAAATGATAAAGCCCATATAAACCGTTGAATCAATCAACGTCATAATGCCAAAACCAGCTGTCATGGATACGGCATTTAAATCATTTGTTGCACGTGCCATGAGATCACCTGTACGGTTTTTCTCATAAAACGTTGGGGTCATGCGTAAAAAATGCTGCATCAAGTTTCGACGTAAAATTTTCTCAAGGTTGATAGCCCCTTCAAATAGTCGGAATTGCCACACAAAATTTAATAAATAGCCCCCAATAATAATCCCAATAAAAATCAATACATACTTTGTTAAAATAGCTGGTGTCATCGCTCCTGTAGTCAATAAATCAATAATTGAGCCGAGTAAATATGGAGGAACAACCTCTAATCCACTAGCAACCATCAGTAAAACAATGGCAACCGTATATTGCTTCCAGTATTGTTTAAAGAACCAGCCTAATTTACTTAACACATCAAACATACATCATAACCTTCTTTCCTCCGTGCTGTTGTGGGTGGCTACCCACTTTCTAGAAATTCCTTTTTGAAAATCATTCGTCGTACTGTGTTTCGCATATACATACACTCCTTTTTTGTTTCACTACAACCTTTTTTGCACAAAAAAAGACACATACCCTAAAAGAGTAAGTGTCTCTTATAAAAGGCAGGATAATTCCATACCTTTTTCTGCAATTTTAAATAAATGTTAGGCATGGACAATGTATGTAACTGTGATAGAATGTGATACTGATAAAATGAACATTGTCATGCCCTCCTTTAGTTTATTTGTTATAGTGTTCTTGAAGATTATCACACTATAGAAATATTTGTCAACTATCACCCTGTTATTTTTTATCATTTTCAGGAAATAGTTAGCGCTTTAAAGCATTAAATTATCATTCTGTCACGTTAAAGGCTAAACGAATAGCAGGCATTGCAGAACCAGGATGATCCGTTGAGTAAGTTAATTGTGGAATTAGCGTCATATCGGTTTCTTTCTCCTGCTGCTTATAGATGCCAGGATATAAGTCAATTAAATGATAGCCAACTTCGCCTGTAGCAATCACATCAAATGTCAAATTGCCTTGACTATTAAAAGCACATAAGTATCCTGTATAAGCATTGTCATAAGTCAGATAATAGGCATTATCATATTCAGTCCAGCCACCGCCTTTAATTGTAATGGAAATTTTTGTACCAACTGGACCTGATTTTGGTGTAAAATCAACAATTGACGGTAAAATACGCAAATATGCTTGACCATATACTTGACCTTTTGCCATTAAATCTAAACGATGCGGTATGCCCCCTAGATCATCTGGCACTTTAAAGTCATACTGTAAATTGCCTTTAGCATCTGTTTTTATTGTGCCTAGCGACGAAGTATCCTCACCAAAGCCTTTGCCACTGACACGACTGCCCTTCATCGTATTCCAAATAAGCTCTATTTCTGTTTCTTTTGGTAATCCTGAAGATGTTAATGTTATAGGCTCATCCACTGTTGCTGCATCTTTACTCAGCCCCACCTTGACACCTTGTGCTTGCTGTAGTTTTGGCATTTCAAGACCACCTGATGCAGCAATCGGTATTTCTTCAACATGATTTTCAATGGTTGGAGCAACCCCATCTGTAATAGTAAACATAAAGTCTGGTGCAGGCTTATCTGGATACGGGGACTGTAAATAGTTAATGTATTGCATTCCTAAATAGCCTGTACGAAGACGAATCGCATGTTCTCCAACAGAACCAGCAGCACGAATTTTTGCCTCTGCCGTTCCATTGGTTGAAATACCTGTCACTAGCCCCGTATATTTATTATCGTAGGTTAACTGCCAGTTACGCATATAGGTGCTCCAGCCAAGACCTTCCATTTTAATGACAATTTCTGACCCTACAGGACCTGAAGTTGGTTCCATTACAAACGATGGATCTACTGTATAGCCAACTTGCCCAATTTTTTTACCATCCTGCTTGACCCATAAGGTAAAATCTCCGCCAAATCCTTCAGGGACAGTAAACTTTCCAGACCAGTTTCCTGCTGAATTGGCCTTCCCTTGCTGTAAAACAATTTCTTGTTCTGTGAACTTTGGTCCAATAACGGCATAGAGATCCTCAATCACATATTCCCCTTCTATGGCATTCCACACCAATTCAACTGTCTTATTAGCCTCCAAATCTGTTACTTCAAATGCTACTTCATCTCGAACAAAACCTCGTTCTTTAGATAAGGTTATGTTGTTTAATAGCTTCTCTTCTGGTGCTTCCTGTTTCTCAGCATTATTGTTCACGGATGTTTTGTTTACCACGACTACTTCTTTATCTGAACAGGCCATTAACGTGATACTTGTTACGAGCATCACCACGATAAGCAGAGGCGTTTGACATATGCGTTTCATAAAACCCCTCCTTTATTGGACAACTACTAATTTAGCTGTCATATCACCGTGCCCTGCTCCACAAAACACATTACATACCATGTTAAATTCTCCAGCCTTTTCTGGAGTGAATTTTGTAGTCCCATCTTTGTCTAATTTAACATCCAATCCCTCTACTGTAATGCCGTGTAAACCCTCATCAGATTTTAGAGAAAGTGTAACTTCCTCTCCTGCTTTCACATAAAAAGTTTGCTCTCCATTTGGACCATGAAATTCAAAATTTTTACCGATGATATCGACTTTTTGATTGGTTTCCACAGCTGCTAGGTCTTCTCCCTCTGACGTAGGCTCTTCCTTATCTTCTTTTGGTGCTGCTGACACTTCTTCCGACACAATTGTTAATAAGGAAGGTGCAACATTAAATGGCTTAAATTCTCCCTTTTGCTCTTCATATTCTGCTGTGACTGTGTAATTAAGCGTACCTGTTGGTGTATCCTTTGTGACCGGATACGCTACTACCCAAAAGTTATCGTCACCATGCTTACCATATTGCATATCAAGTGTCTCTCCTGTAGATAAATGAACCTGCACTTTTGCATCTTTCACCTGTTCATTTGTTAGCCCATCAAGTACATTGTTACGAAAAATAATTTTATCTCCTGGTGAAAAGCGACTAGCAAGTACACATCCACCTTGCTCTGTCACTGTATCCCCAGTGATCACGAGTGATCCTAATTCATTCACATCGGCTGTTACACTTACTTGTTCATCCCCATCATTGCTACAAGCAGCTAAAACGATTAGCAGCATCAACATAGATGCAAATAACATTTTTTTCATAAGCAAACCTCCTGTTTTATTTTTGGACACTATCCCGTAAGCAACTATACCTATCAACACCCTATAGGCAAATCTGATGTAGACGCTTACAAAAATAGGTGTTTTGGCGTATAAATGCTTCCTAGATAGCCTCATATTCATTTTAATCCTTCCTAATTCTACTAATCAATAATAAACAGAATAATTATCTGAAAATTCATACTTTAGTATGATATATTATTCTATTAAAATATTTACATCGTAATTATGATGTTAAAGTGATTAACAACAAGGCAAACAGCATGTCCATTGGTGATTTTCCATGTTACAATCTTAATAGCTACTCTTCCTTAAAGGAGCGACGAAACATTTGAAATCATTTTTTACAGTTGGAATTGGCGGAATTCTTGGTGCCATCTGTCGATATAGCCTTAGTCTCGCCGTTCCGAATACAGAAGTATTTCCATTTACTACACTGTTTATAAATTTAGTGGGCTGCTTTTGCTTAGCATGGCTATTTACTACTTTTACAAAACGTACACCTATTGTACTAGGAATAGGTACTGGCTTTTGTGGTGCTTTCACTACCTTTTCTACATTTTCCTTAGAGACACTATTACTCCTGGAAAATAGTGAGTGGCTACTGGCTGTACTCTATGTTGTTGTGAGTGTTTTAGGTGGGTTAGCTTGTACTTGGATGGGAATACGACTTGCTAGGGGGCGCATCGCATGATTTTGGTCGGAATTGGTGGATTTTTTGGCGCTCTTTCAAGATTCTATTTAGGAAAATTACTGGCACATCCTTATCCATGGGCAACTTTTATTATTAATATCACTGGTTCCTTTGCACTTGGTTTTTTATTTGCGCTCCATCTTAGTGATTGGCTATGGCAATTAATTGGCATAGGATTTTTAGGAGCCTACACAACATTCTCCACTTTTGGATTTGAATCACTACAGCTTATGGAACAGCAAAAATGGAGACAAGCCATTCGCTATATTGCCAGTACCTTGCTAGTGGGAATACTATTTGCAGCTATTGGTTATCTAGTCGTGTAGAAGAGGGGTGAACGATTGACACAGCCATCAAAAGAGCTACTAGAGGAATTAGAAGTTGAAATAGAGCAAACGCTCTATTCACTGATTGACCTAGAATTAGAGGAAAATTACGCTACGATGAATACACAATTTGCCCAATTACTTGCTAAGGTTCAGACAGCCCAGTTAATTGATTACAAGCTCGATGTTCTCGTTGAACCTCAAGCTTTTGCAACTGAAACTTGTATTCTTTTACAAAGCTTAATAGAAGCAAAGGCAAGGCCAAATAAAAGACATAAGCTGTTAACACACCGCATGATTTTGAAAATTTGGTTACGTAAAAATCAACGATTCATGAGGGAATTTCTACCTCAAATGTTTTAGGCGCCACTTGGATTCGCAAGGGCGCCTTTTTTATATTTGTAGTTGTTGCAGCACTTCTTTTATTTCCCCCTCACTGTCAGATCAAATGGGGTTGTCTGCTGTGAAATATCCAAATTACTATAAACGGTTTTTCCTTTTGGCATCATGGGTAGTTGGTTGACGGGATATACCTAGAGGTTCATTCCAATGACAAGGACAAGTTCAGCTGTTTTGATTGCCTCCATCGAACGGTGCCAACTTGCTTGTGGTAGACTTTCTCCGAATAGCACAACATTTGGACATAGTTCCCACAGCAATGGGCGCAACTAGCCTTATCCATGACAGCAATGATGACAACGAATGGAGCATATCTAGTCATGGTATTTCTCTGACTTCTTGCCAATTAGTGATGCGTAGCCACGAGCGAAACGCTTTGTAATAGCTGTAATTGATTTGATACAACGCTTTTTTCAAAACCCCTTTATCGATTCACTATCGACAAGTATTAATTCCATTCCCAATGCACTGGCATATTTAACAAGCGTTATAGATGATGGAATCGTGTTAAAGCTTTCCATTCTTGAAACCACACTTTTAGATAAACCGCTTCGTTTTACAATTTCATCTTGGTTCATATTTTTTTCTATTCTTTTATTTACCAAAATAAAAGCCATTTTAGTTAATTGCTTTTGCTCATTTGAAACCATTTCATTTTCTAAAATTTCATAGTAACGGGCAAAATTTCTTGACATGACTTTGGCAGGAGAGTGTTCCATTTGCCACACCTCATTACTTTTCATTGTTTACTAATTTAACAGCCTTTAATAAACTGTTTTATATTGTTTCTTCCACTTTCCTTCGCATGATACAGTGCCCTGTCCGCATGCTTCATTAGCTCCTGAACAGTGATTCCATCCATAGGATAAAAGGCTATTCCAATACTTGAAGTCGTATGAAATTCATGTGCTCCAATTTTCCAAGGTTTTTGAAGCTCTGTAAGTATACGTTTGGCAATTAGAAATGCTTCCTTCTCTTCTTTAATTGTCGGAAGAAAAAGAGCAAATTCGTCTCCTCCATGACGAGAAAGTATATCCATTTCTCGTAAACACTTTTTTACTCTATAACTAAACTGTTTTAGAAGCTCATCTCCAACATCATGGCCCCATTTATCATTAATGTACTTGAATCTATCAATATCCATAAACATCAACCCGATTTTATTACCATGCCGTTTTGCATTTTTTATAGACTTTTTTAACCTGTCTTTAAATAACCTTCGATTGGGAAGATCCGTTAAAATATCATGAAATGCCATATGGGTTAGTTGCTCTTCATACTTTTTCTTTTTGGTAATTTCTCTGGATACCATAAGAAAATACTTGAAATCGCCTGACTCCTCAAATACAGGAGTTAATTTCGCCTCTAGCCATACCCACACCCCAACGATATTCCGTAATCTAAACTCAAAATTATAGCCTTCCTGTGATTTTATCGTAACATTAAATACATGCATTATATGGGGGATGTCCTCTTTATGAATCAAATCCTGAACATTTTGTCCCTCATATACGGCAACAGGGAATCCCAATAAATTTTCATGGGAAGGCGATGCATATTCTAAGAAGCCATTTGTGTTAATAATACATACAAGGTCTTCAATATTCTCTGTAATTAATCGATATCGTTCTTCATTTTGTTTAAGCGTTTTTTTTATTTTCCTTCTTTCTGTAATATCTCTTATTACTGTTAGAAATGCTGGATTTTCATGAAAATTAATCGTTTTACTATAGGCTTCGATATCAAGAACTTCTCCATCAGCGTTGAACATTTGTAATTCAACTACAGGTGTCTCACAATGCTCCCCTTCAGTTTGAAACATTCTTTTTTTGAAAATTTCCTGATATATTGGATTTTCAACCATAGTATGTTCTTTCGAAATTTTTTTAGCAGCTGGATTAGTATAAAGTATCGTATCATTCAGATGAACTACGATACCCTCGGGTAATTTTTCTACTATTCTTCTGAATAAGTCAAAACCATCATCAATAGAGGTTTCTAATTGCTGTTGCCAAGCAATTTCTTGTGCAATTCCTTCTTCTCTAATTATTTGTTTAATGACATGAAATTTTGGGATAAGCTCTTCTGGAGGTGCAGGTTGACTAAATAAATAGCCTTGTGCTTTATTACAATGATGTCGTTGGAGAAAAACCATTTGTTCTTTTGTCTCCACCCCTTCAGCCACAATATCCAATTTAAGCTGATGGGCCATGGCAATGATTGTTTTTACAATGGTTGCATCTTTCTTTTTGAGAATACAATTTCGAACAAAGGATTGATCAATTTTGATAATGTCAATGGGAAACTCTTTTAAATAGTACAAAGAGCTATATCCAATTCCAAAATCGTCTAAACTTAGTCTGATGCCTAGAGCTTTTAAATCCTTTATGATAGGAAGAACATATTGAACATCCATCACCATACTCTCCGAGATCTCTAATTCCAAAAACTCTGGAGCCAGTTCCGCTTCCTCTAGTATCTCTTGAATCATGTGAATCAAATTTGGTTGATAAAGTTGATGAGTCGATAGATTCACTGCCATTATCAAAGACGATAAGCCTGAATCATGCCAAATCTTATTTTGCTTACAGGCTGTTCGCAATACCCATTCACCAATTGGTAATATTAATCCTGTGTCCTCTGCAACAGGAATAAAATCTACAGGAGAAATCATGCCCTTTTCTGGGTGATTCCATCTGATTAATGCTTCCATCTCTACAATTTCACCTAAAACTAAATCAACTTTTGGTTGATAGTAAAGTTGAAATTCATTATTCTCTAGTGCTGTCTTTATAGCTGTTTCTAAATGCACAATTGTAACTCCTCATTGATAAAATTTTTCAAACGGATTCTACATATAAAACTAAATAAAATTTGTATGTCTAGATTCATAGTTCCTATTTCCAAAAACAAAAGAATCCACCATGAAAAAGCACGAATTACACATGCTTATGATTCATGGTGGATAAAATTTTTAGCAGGCCTTGCAAAAAAAGCTATCTACTCTTTTATTTAATTTAACTAAAGAACTCAAACATTTTGATTAACTACGCGAATAGTTTAAAACGATTGACACAAGAAACAAAATATTTCAATTCCTTTTGCAATATTCTTTATTATAGCTTCTACATCCAAAATGGACAATAACTATAGTAACTTTCCTATTCACAATTGGCGAATCGTTCAACTTTATTTCTTTCAAGGATTTCAGTGAACTTTTTAAAGGTGATACAAGTGAAAAAAATTCCTTTTACTAATGTTGTCGGTCGTTTAAACAATTATCACATAAATGAAGAATACTCATACTTATTTCCTCAGAAGATGTTTTTTCTTCTGTTCCTTCTTCCTCAACCGTTTCCGCAATGCCACAAATTTCACATAACCTAGACATGGTCGTTCCTCCTGAATAATCTCTTCATCTAAATTGTCACTGTATGACAAATTCCACTTTCTGTACTACCTACTAGCTCCATCATTCTACCTTTAGGGTGTTCATACACGATGCATTATCATAATTAGTGAATTCGTTTTTCAGTCTCTTTCATTGCCTCCCCCATTCCATTCATAAAACGAATCATGGAACTAAGTGCAAAAGTTACATTTGGATCACGCATGGCTTTCCCTATCTCCCATAAACTGTGGGTTTGATTATTTTGGGTTTCAGTTAACCTTTCTATTCCGCGCTCAACACCTTGTAGTAGGTCCTGCAATTTGTCTGGTTCCAATTTCCCCAAAAATTGAATGGCATTCATGCCTGTTTTCATCATGTGATGGATACTTGGTTGATCGAATTGTGATAGTGCTATCACACTAATCTCCTGTCTATTCTTCAATGCCCCTTGAATGATGTCTAAAATCCCTAACTCATGAATTTCATTCAATATATCTAAAAAGGTAGTAATTGACTCGCGATTATCACTAATCACATCAAGGATTTGGTGTATTGACTGTTGCTTTTCTTCCTCTTTATCCATTATATATTTTTCAATGTTTGTAATCGCTTTGGCCATTATTGTCTTCTCCTTCTTTAAGTAGATTAGGAATAGCTATCCAGTCATCACGCTTCCATTTATCTTCCACCCTAACACCTATTTGTGGCTTTTTATGACCGAAACGGTAGTTAACAGGAGGAAGTGGTGGTTCTCCTTCTCGTTCAAGGATCTCCATTTTAACGGACATTTCTTTATAGTTAGGCGTATGCGTGGTGTCATCATGGTAACTACTTGTTAGTCGATTAACGGATTGATGATCCTTTGATGAATTCATCGTTAGGTATAACTCTTTGCCTTTGACTCTATCCGTAACTAACACCCTTACTTCTACTTCGCCATATGGAGAAGAAAGACGAACCAAAGCACCATCTTTGATATCTTTTTCTTTAGCCAGTTCTGGAGAAACTTCTACCCATGGATTCGGGACCTTATGCGTTATTCCCGGAACTTTATAAGTCATATTCCCTTCGTGGAAATGTTCTAATAGACGTCCATTATTCAAATGTAAATCGAATTCTTTCGTTACTTTAAACATCGGTTTTTTCCACTCTACACAAACTAACCTAGCTTTACCATCTGGGAATGCAAAGCGGTCCGTAAATAATACTGGCGTGCCCTCCCCGTCAGGTTTAACAGGCCATAACTGGCTGTTAAAATTCTCTAATTTTTCATAACTGACACCTGCGAATAAAGGGGATAAACTCGCTGCTTCTGCCATAATCTCACTCGGATGCTTATAATTCCAATTCGCTCCCATTTTATTGGCCAAATCCTGAATAATCATCCAATCGGGCTTGGATTCACCAAGAGGATTAAAAACCTTGTATAACCGCTGAATACGACGTTCTGTATTCACGAACGTACCATCTTTTTCTAAGCTAGGAGATGCAGGTAAAACCACATCCGCATACTGTGCTGTTTTAGTGAAAAAGATATCTTGAACCACAAATAAATCTAATTTCTCGAATGTTGATTGTACATAATTAATATTAGAATCTATAACAGCCATATCTTCTCCAAATAAGTACAATGCTTTCAACTTCCCGTTATTGATTCCCTCCACCATTTGGTGATTATTGTATCCTGGGTCTTTAGGTAATTTCACTCCCCAAGCTTTTTCAAATCGCGCTCGGACTTTATCATCCTGTACTGGTTGATAACCTGGGAACCAATTAGGCATAGTACCAAAATCACAAGCTCCTTGTACATTGTTATGACCTCTTAAAGGATAGGCACCTGCATTAGATTTCCCAAAATTCCCAGTGATTAAAAGCAGATTACATATTGCTGTACTAGCTTCCGTTCCTCCAGCATGTTGCGTAATGCCCATTGCCCATAAAATGCATGTACCATCCGCATCACGAATCATAGTCGCAAGCTTTATCAAATCATGCTTTGTTAGCCCTGATTCTTTTTCAGCATATTCTAATGTATATTTTTGAATAGATTTTACATAATCATCAAAGCCATTTACTCTGCTTTTTAAAAATTCCTTCGCTTCCCAGCCTTGATCGATAATATATTTGGAAATAGCGGAAATCCATACAAAGTCAGTTCCTGGTTTGGGATGAAGGTACAAATCTGCTCTTTCTGCTAATTCATGCTTTCGTAAGTCTGCCACTGCCAACTTTTGGCCAAATAATTTATGAGCTCTTTTTACACGAGTTGATAGCACAGGGTGAGATTCTGTAGGATTTGCACCAATCACAAGTACTAAACCTGCATTGCTAATATCCTTTATCGTTCCTGAATCACCTGAGTATCCTACGGTTCTTAGTAAAGCTACAGATGCTGGAGACTGACAATATCTAGAACAATTATCAACATTGTTGGTTTGCATAATCGCTCGAGCAAATTTTTGGTAAATGAAATTATCCTCGTTTGTACATTTTGAGGAAGCAATAAAGCCGATTGAATCTGGTCCATATTTTTCCTTTGTTGCGGTTAGTTTATTGGCGATAAAAGAAAGTGCTTCATCCCATGTCGCTTCAACAAATTTTTCTCCCTTTCGGATTAACGGTTTTGTCAAACGCTCCTTACTATTAACAAAATCCCATCCCCATTTTCCCTTTATACAGGTGGAAATGCCATTGACAGGAGCCTCTGTTTTAGGCTGGACTTTTAGTATTTCACGTCCTTTTGTCCAAATTTCAAAACTACATCCTACTCCACAATACGTACATACGGTTTTCGTTTTGTTAATCCGCGTTTTCCGCATACTGGCTTCAATTTCAGATATAGCAAAAATTTCTTTGTACCCTGGTTCTACCTTTTTTGTAATATTAACCATTGGCTCTAGAACCTTTGGCGGAATCCCAGTCAGATATCCCGCTTTACCAAGCATTGATTTTTCCATTAAGGCATTGCATGGACAAACCGTTACGCAGTGCCCACATGAAACGCAGGAAGACTGATCTATAGGTACATCATTGTCCCATATTACTCGTGGACTCTTGCGATTCCAGTCAATAGAAATAACCTCACTCACTTGAAGATCCTGACAAGCTTCAACACATTGCCCACAAAGTATACATTGATCTGGTTCATATCGGTATAATGGATGGGAGTTATCTGGCGGATAAGGTTTTGGCTCAAATTCATACTTCTGATGCTCAATTTGCAAAAATTCAGCTGTATTATGCACGACACAATTCCCGTTATTGTTATCGCAAACCGTACAATATAGTTCATGATTTTTTAAAATACGTGACATCGCTTCATTTTGCGCTTCCTTCACTAAATCAGACGAAGTATTTACATTCATGTCTGGTTCACACTGCGTCGCACAGGCACGAACCAATTCTCCATTCACCTCAACAAAGCAAGTATCACAGGTTTGAATCGACTGTAAATTAGGGTGCTTACATATATGAGGAATATAAACTTTTTGATCGGTAGCAATCTCCAAAATGCTTTTACCCACTTCAGCTTTGTAAGCTTTGCCATTAATATGTATTGAATGCTCACTCATTGTTTTTCCTCCGTTCAACTAGGACTCATTTTTTATGTCTTACACGACTTTACTATTTCAAAAATGCACTTCCACACATCAAGGAAGTTGTTTAAAGATTACCCAAGAAAATGAAAACTATACATCCCCCGAATAAATATAAATACCATTTTATATAGCAATAAAATCGAATAAATTGAATCGAAATAATCCATTGAAGAACGCATCCATAACCCCAAAGTCCTCAATCCCCTACTACCCAATAGCAGCATAATTGCTAGTAACTGTATTTTTATAATTAACGCCCATTTCACTTCAAATTGAGAAGGTCTTCAAACCAAGAGCTATGGGGTAAAATAATGCTCTTGTATCAGATATTCAGCCTATTCACTGTATTAGTGAACCTTTTTCTGGTTATAACTTTAGAAAAAAATATAAGAGAAGGATACTATGAATCCATATGAAAACAGCCAAAAACAATTCAATCATCACATCTCCATCTCTCTTTCAAAGAATCTTGAAGTCCTAAAACAAAGGACTGGAAACAGCTCAGATATAATCATTCGGCATTTAAAGCTTGGACATCATTCTAAGAGAAAAATCGCTATTGTTTATATTAAAGGAATGATTGACAGTCAATCTGTAAATGAATTTTTAATTGACGCTATGATTAATCACTCTGTTTTACAAGAAGAAGCTCTTAATCAGGATATAATTGAATGGCTTATTGAAGATGTTGTGGCGCTAAGTGAAATTAATAAAATTAATCATTGGGACGAATTATTCACATCATTAATGTCAGGTCATTCCATTATTCTGATCGATGGTATTAGCGAAGCTCTTTGTGTCAGCACGCAGAGCGATAATTGGCGTTCAATCCAAGAATCTACTACCAATGTTTCCATTCGTGGTTCAAAGGAAGCTTTTACAGAATCGATTGAGACAAATATCGCTATGGTTCGCAGGATTATTAATACACCCGATTTATGGACTGAATCCATGAAAATAGGTAAAGTGACTAAAACTGATGTTTCGATTATGTATATAAATGGAATAGCAAAAAATGAGGTAATTGAAGAAGTACGTATGCGCTTAGATAGGATCAACATCGATGCCATCCTTGAATCGGGCTATATCGAACAGTTGATTGAAGATCAATCTACTTCTACTTTTCCAACGATTAAACATTCAGACAGACCTGATGTCATCGCTGGAAATTTATTAGAAGGGAAAATTGCTATTTTCGTCAATGGCACACCCTTTGTATTACTTGTCCCCGCTCTTTTTATTAATTTTTTTCAATCGGTTGATGATTACTATGAACGTTTTGATATTATAACAGCCATTCGTTTTTTACGTATCCTTATCTTCTTTGTATCACTTGTTGGCCCAGCCATCTATATTGCTGCTACTACTTTTCATCAGGAGATGGTTCCAAACAAATTGGTTGTCATTATTGCCGCACAGCGAGAATCGGTACCTTTCCCTGCTTTTGTTGAGGCACTTATTATGGAAATTACATTTGAAATTTTAAGAGAAGCTGGTATCCGCATGCCAAAAGCAATAGGTTCCACGATTTCCATCGTAGGAGCTATTGTTATCGGTCAGGCGGCAGTACAAGCTGGCATTGTTTCACCAGCCATGGTGATTGTCGTTTCTATTACAGCAATCGCTAGTTTTGCGACTCCCTCCTATACAATCGCTATCTCAGCGCGCTTGATTCGATTTATATTTATGGTCAGTGCTGCAACATTTGGCTTTTTTGGCATTATTCTAGTATTTATCCTGCTAATTGTTCACTTAGTTAGTTTACGTTCATTCGGTGTTCCATACATGTCACCGCTCGCACCGTTCATCAGCGAAGATGCAGGCGATACAATTTTCCGAAAACCGATTTGGACTTATAAGAAGAGAGCACACTTGATAAGCGGAAAAAATAAGGTGAAACAAGGGAAACATCAAAAACCGCAACCTCCTAAGACCCGCAACATGGTGAATTCGAGCATAGAAAAAGGTGATTCCAATCAATCGTAGTTTTATTTTCTTTTATTTCATGATTATAAGTGTCTTCTTTGTTTCAGGTTGTTGGAGCCAAAAAGAATTAAATGACCTTTCCATCATATCCGCTATGGCTATTGATAAAAATGAAGAAGGACAATATATTGGAACCGTTCAACTGGTCAATCCAGGAAACGTGGCTGGTGGACTTCAGGGTGGTGGAGCAGGCCAAAGCCCAACTGTTACCGTCTACTCTGCTGAAGGGGGTAGTGTACTTGACTCCGAATTCAATTTGACGTCCAAAGTTTCCCGAAAACTGTACAAAGCTCATGCAAACCTAATCGTAATAAGTGATGAGATAGCAAAAGATGAGGGCATTGCAAAATTATTAGATGCATTTGAACGAGATCCTGAAATTCGAAATACTTCAAGGATTGTGATTGCTCAACATGCAAAAGCAGGAGATGTGCTTAAATCATTGACTGCCATTGACAGTATTCCGTCTGAGAAAGTAAACGGAATTTTGAAAGTAATTCAACAATCAAAAGGTGAAAATATGGAAGTCACTCTTCAGGAAGTCATAAAAACACTTACCACTGAGGGAAAGGAGCCAGTTCTCAGTGGTGTAAAAATATTAGGAGATATCAAAGAGGGTAAAAAAATTGAAAATGTTCAGCAAACTGAACTCTCTACCATTCTCGAATCAGATAGCTTAGCCATTTTCAAAGAAGGAAAGTTGATTGACTGGTATAAAGATGAAACTTCTAGAGGTGTGATTTGGATATTAGATAAAATCAAACAAACCAATGTTAGTTTGAACTGGAATGAAAAGGAAAAAAGTATTATTTATAAAGTGATCCGACAAAAAACAAAATTATCAGCTGCCACTCAAAATGCTCTCCCTACAATCACTATTCATGTCAACGTGGAAGGTGATATTCGTGAAGTCAGAACGCCAGTAGACTTAAAGGACCCGATGGTTATTCTGGATATGGAAAAGGAATTGGAAAAAGAAATAAAGAGACAATTAGAAGAAACCGTTACGAGGACTCAGCAAAACAAAACAGATATTTTTGGTTTCGGAGAAGTTGTTCATCGTTCCGATCCTCGAAAGTGGAAAACGATGAAGGATAGTTGGAATGATACTTACTTCCCAAACTTAAAAGTTGAGGTAGAGGTAGATGCTTTTATACGCCGTACTGGTCTTAGATCCAATTCATTTCTTTCAGATATGAAAGAATAAACGCATTGAAACGGAGTGAGTATTTAATGGAAAAGGCAAAAATCAGCACACACCAACTGTTCATCCTAATCATGTTGTTTGAATTTGGCAGTGCTTTACTGATTCCACTAGCCACTAATGTAAAACAAGATGCATGGATGGCCATTTTAATTGGATTAGTAGGTGGCCTTTTCCTTTTTTTAATTTACCACGGTCTTTATTCATACTATCCGAATATACCACTTACTGAATATTTACAAGTAGTACTGGGGAAGTTTGTAGGAAGGTTTTTGGCATTCTTTTACGTACTCTACTTTATGTATATTGCAGCCAGAGTATTGCGAGATTTTGGCGAAATGTTGATTACGGTGTATTATCCAACAACACCTTTGTTTATCATCAATGCGTTGATGATTATGAGCGTGGTATATACAGTTCGAAAAGGTATTGAGGTGTTGGCACGCACAGGGGAAATTCTCTTCACCTTTATGATATTACTCGTTATCAGTGGCTTGATTTTGATAGCTATTTCTGGCATTAGCCAAATCTCTAATTTGCAACCTGTATTTGAAAATGGTGTAATGCCTGTTGTAAAAGCCGCATCTTCCACTCTTTTTTTCCCATATGGCGAAGTGATTGTGTTTACTATGCTTTTGCCCTATTTGAAGCAATCAGAAAGGGCGAAAAAAACGGGTTTACTCGCATTAGGATTAAGTGGTCTATTATTAGCCCTTATTACAGCTATCAATATCAGTGTGCTTGATGTGAGTATCATTTCACGTTCACCTTTTCCTCTCCTTTCTACTATCCAAACCATTGAGGTTGCCGGTTTCTTGGAAAGGATGGATGTTACATTTATGTTATTGTCAGTGCTTGGCGGATTCTTTAAGATCAGTATTTTTTCTTACGCGTCTGTGGTAGGCACAGCAAATTTATTTAAAATAAAGGATTCTTATAAGTTAGCCTATCCTATAGGGCTGGTCATCTTAGTCATTTCTATGACGATTGCCAGCAATTTTTCAGAACATATACGTGAAGGGCTAAAGGTCATCCCTCTTTATGTTCATCTCCCCTTTCAAATAATTATTCCAATTTTACTGCTGTTCATTGCTTTTCTAAAAAATAAAAAATGACATGCAAAGGATATGCTGATCTACAGTAATAAGCCGTATTCATTTTATGGAGTGTGATGAACAATTAAGATACTAGGTATTTTCACTTTGACGTTGGTCCTATTGACAGCATTTTCATTATCAATGGATATATTAATTGGGTTTGATATAAACACTTCCATTTTAAATGCTGTTAATCCATTTTCAGTCATGGAAACAACTGAAATTATTATTTTATTTCTTCTATTTCTATTTTTTATTTTTTCTATAAGCTCTTTTTTTCAGAGGAAGAAGGAAACAATGAAGGACGAAAAGGAAGATGAATCATAAAATATGCAGAAAAAATAAAACCAGATGCTCATGCGAGTACCTGGTTCTACAATGAAAAAATGCGATAATGTATAGTTATAATTTAAATTTACTAACAAGCCCTTGTAAATCCATTGACATGTTGGATAGATTGTTGGCTGCTGCCGAAATTTCCTCCATAAATGCTAGTTGTTCTTCTGTAGAAGCTGCAACGGATTGAGCGTTTGTAGATGACGCTCTTGACAAAGAAGCACTACTTGACACATTAGCAGAAACCTCTTGGGCACTAGCAGATATTTGTTCTGCTGTAGCTGCCATATCATCAATTTGTATTCCTACCTTCTCTAAGGCATTTAATATTAAATTAAAACTTTCCTCTGTTTTTTCAACGATCGAAAGACCTTCTTTAACATCTGATTTCACTTGATCCATCGAAGCGTTTGAACGAGCCATATCAACTTGAATTTCACTAATTAACGTTGAAATTTGAATGGAAGATTGTTGGGATTGTTCTGCTAGCTTGCGAACTTCTTCAGCAACTACAGCAAAACCTTTTCCATGTTCACCTGCTCTCGCCGCTTCAATAGCTGCATTTAATGCCAATAGATCTGTTTGATTAGCTATTTCTGTAATGACCTTCGTGATTTCTCCAATTTCCTGTGATCTTCTATCTAAAGACCTGATCGTATTGTCGCTTTCATTCACTGAGTCATTGATGGCATGAATTTGTTGTACCGTCTTTTCAACAAATTCACCTCCCATTTTTGCTTGAGTACTAGCTTGTGTGCCAGCTTCTGCAATTAAATTCGAATTTTCAGCTATATTTTGTACACCTAATGTCACTTCTTCTAAACTTTTGGAACTGACTTCTAGACTAGTCGTAGATGCCTCTGCACCTTCAGCTATGCGCTGAATGGCAGTGGTGATTTCACCTGTTGCTTGGCTGGTTTGTTCAGCACTGGCAGTTAAATCTTCTGATGAAGCAGCAACATGTTTGGACATATTCATTACTTCTTGCATCAACTTGCGTAAACTGATTACCATTGTATTTGTTGAATTAGCGAGAATGCCAACCTCATCCGTAGTATCAATATCTGCTGTTTGTGTTAAATCTCCATTCGCTACCTTTCCTACTAAGGTAACAATCTTATTCAATGGTCTTGCTATTTGTTGAGCAAGTAGATACCCTACCGTAATGCTAAATACAATGGCGATCAAAACGACAATGATTGTTGCTATTTTGGCTTTATGATATTGCTGATTTGACTCTGTATTTGACTTTTGGGCAAGCTCAACATTCAAATCAATAAGCTCTTGAATAATTCCTTCTACTCGACTACCTAATTCTTTGAATTCCGGGGCAATACGTAAGTATGCTTCTGTATCGTTTGCATAAGCAAATGTAATCGTCTTATCTAACACAGCATAATAGTCCTCTAATGCTGGATATAATTCATCCAGCAAGGCTTGTTCAGTATCAAGAATAATCGAGCCATTCCCATAGGTCTTTAATTCCGTATCAATAGTGGCTTTTATTTCTTTAATTATTTCTTCAAACTCTTTCTTTTTTGAAGCTGTTTCACCCACGAATACTATATCACGGGTATTTACACGAAGACGCTGATACAATGTTTCCACATTACCAAGGTTTGTTAATGGAACAACACGTTGTTCAAACATAAACTGAAGTTGTTCGTTTGACTTGTTTAAATTAATTAATCCAAATACACCTATACCCCCTATAACAATACTCATTATGACAAATGCTGAAACTAACTTTACTGATGTTTTTAAATTTGACAATAGTTTCATGACGAATTCTCTCTCTCCCATATCTATTTAATTTTATTTAAGTCATAGGAATAATGAATCTCAGTATCTACTCATCATTTTCTGCACTTGAATATGTATAAAAAAATTACCTAATGAATTATCGTTGCTCAAAAAAAATCCACCATGTATAAACAGCATGATATTCTTATGCTGTTTATACATGGTCATGTTGTTGAAAAAAGATGATGTCAACGGCAGAAAAAGCAACTTTACAAGGTGAGAGGTTGATTTCCGTTCCGCCAGCGTCCTTTCCAGGGGGCGTCCGAGGAGCCGCTTCACTCACTTCCGTTCGCTCCAGGGTCTCCTCTGTGACGCTAAATCCCCTTGGAGTGACGCTGGCTCCACTCCAATCAACCATGTGCAAAAGTATCTTTTCCTTATCTTTCATACTAGCCTTAGCAATCAAATAGCCCATTATGTGTATGATTAGAGAAAGGATAGGCTCTTATTTTCAATGTTGAGAAGTGATGAGTTACGACACCCCTCAAAAAATGAGTAGTGAACGCCTTTGCTAAAAAGTTAGTGGGTTGAAGTGGAGGGCTACTTGACTCCCGTCGGATCGCGAGACAGGCAAAACTCTAAACGGAGCGGTAGCGGAGGAAGCGGTTCGGCGCTCGCCCACAGGAAAGCAAGTAGCCTGCAACGGAAATCCATTTCTACCTTTCAGTTGACTGTTTTGTTTTTCAACACTAAGACCATGTATAAACAGGCCTTGCTTAAAATCCAATCGACTTTATATATTTTATTAATATAATAATTATATGCTAGCAAATAAAATAACTAACACTTATTACACTATTTTCACCATAACGAAAGCATCCTGGATTCATCATAGTAGTTGACGATATAAATCATCACTTCCACGTTCCATTTATATCGTTTGGAGTCACGTTATGTAGAAAAAAAGCTATCTACCACTTCTTTAATAATCAGCCAATTTTTCTTGTAAATAAAATTCGAATTTATCTCCATTTCACTATACGTTAGGGAGATTGTTTAAAAGGAAGCTTCCATTTTAATTTATTGTTTACTGCTAACAAGCGAATCACTACTATAAAGATGACAATGACTGATAATTCAAGCGGGCTATCCCACCCTGCCCATATACAAAGGGCACATACAAATGTTAGGACAGCATGTATTTCTTCTCTTAATGCAAGTGGCGTTCTACCCGCTAACAAATCTCGAACCATGCCTCCGCCAACACCCGTAAACATCGACGCTATAATAATGATGCCGAGGTCGTGATGCAAGCTTTTTGCTAATAATCCCCCTTGAATAGCGAACGAAGCAAGTCCAATCGAATCAAAGAAATAGCCCCAACGGTTCCAGTGGTGAATCCAATTCCTTTTGACAAATAAAATAGCCGTCAGCGTGACTAAAACGACTAATAAGGATTGCCGCTCCCATATATCTGACACAGGGATATCCAGTACAACGTTGCGGATAATGGAACCACCATAGGAAGTTGTAAGACCAAGCACAAATATGCCAATAAAAGAATATTTGGCCTGTAACGCAACAAATGCTCCACTAATGGCGTAGGCAATAATGCCAATGATATGTAATACTGACCATGTCACATAATCCATCTCCTTTTTAATATACAAAAAAACCCACCATAAAATAGTTGCGCTTTGATTACGCAAACTATTTTATGGTGGGCTAATATTCTAGCAGTAGTACCTACTAATTTATCCATCTCACCATGTATCATAAAAAAATTATATAGAAGCTATGCAATAGTTAAATGACACAACGACCATAAAATTTCCTAGTTAAAATTGTAATTGATTTTTTTGTTAAACTCAATATGAATTTTTGATTATAGCGTTTCATACATGACTTGACCCATTTGAGAGACGTCATAATCTCCTAATGCAGCTACTTCCGATTGGAAATCAGGTGCATTCAAAATCTCTTTTACCGCATCAATTAGTGGTTGATTCTCAGGCGTTTTTAATAACACAATATCATAACGTTCGGTGACAACCGGTATAAAATCGACCTGGATAAGTTTGGCGATTTTTTCAATTCCTATCCCAACATCTGCACGTCCATTTGCGACAGCAGAGGCGACATCGAGGTGGCTCATTTCTTCCTGCGAATAGCCTGCAATCGTGGATGGTGCAATATCGTGAATGCGCAATTGCTCATCTAACAGAGTACGGGCCCCTGAGCCTTTCTCACGATTAATAAGTGTGAATGTCTTTATTTGAAAATCAGCAAATGTGCGAATTTCCAACGGATTCCCCTTTTGAACATAGAAACCAGCTTTACGTGATACGACATTGATAAGGACAAATGCATGGCTCACAAAGATCTTTTTTACATAAGGGGAATTATAATCTCCTGTATCCCCATCAAACATATGTAAGCTCGCAATATCACAGTCTCCATGATACAACGCCATCACACCATTAAAACTACCTTCATGTGAACGTAATACTTTCGTAGATCGTCGTTTCTCAATATATTTTGCTAAAATATCTAACACTAAATCTTGCCCACTTATAATAACTTTTGCGTGATTTTTAGTTGGAGTAGCTACGGATGCCTGTGGCACAGCTGGCGCACTACCTGTTTTTCGTTTTTGTATATAGGTTTGCAAGTCAGCACGATCTACCCGCATTTGCCGTCCTACACGGAAAACCGGCAAGTCTCCCTTTTTCACTAAATCATAAATCGTTAATTTTGAAACCTTTAATAATTGTGCAACCTCTTCAATCGTATAGGATTGTTCTTGTGACATGTAAAAGTTCTCCTCCTATAAGCCTCTATTTACATGGTAACGTATTTAAAGCTTTATGAACATCTTGAAATTTTTCTATCGATACTATCTTTCTTTTTTACTTATAACTGATTATAATTAGTTATGTCTTGTTATAACGAGTTATAAAAGGAGTATATTCATAGTGAAAAAATTTTATCGTTTATTTGCGACACTGTTAGTATTAGTTGGTCTTTTAGCAGCCTGTGGTAACCAAGAAAAAGAGGTGGCAACAAACGAACCTGTTGAATTAACGATTTCTGCCGCAGCTAGTTTACAGGATGCCTTAGAAGAACTGAAAACAACTTATGAACAGCAACACGATACAATCAACATCCTCTATAACTTTGGTGGTTCAGGTGCATTACAGCAACAAATTTTACAGGGTGCTCCTGCCGATCTTTTCTTTTCAGCAGCAGAAGATAAATTCGATGCTCTTGTAGAGAAAGAAATGATCGATCAAAAGCAAGGAACAGATCTTTTAGCCAATGAATTGGTATTAATCGTTCCTAAAAACAATGAAAAGCAAATTCAATCCTTTGAAGATTTACAACAAGCAGGAAAAATTGCACTCGGTACACCCGAAACGGTTCCTGCTGGGCAGTATGGCGTGGATACATTAAAAAATATGCAACTTTGGGATTCACTTGAATCGAAAGTAGTGTATACAAAAGATGTACGTCAAGTACTTACTTACACAGAAACAGAAAATGTGGATGCTGGAATGGTTTACAAAACAGATGCCCTTGTCTCTGATAAAGTCAATGTCGTTGCAACTGCTGATGATGCTATGCACGCACCAATTATTTATCCTGTAGGTGTTCTAAAAGCTAGTAAGCATGCGCAAGAGGCGGAAGATTTTTATCAATTCTTACAAAGTGATGAAGCTATGGATGTCTTTGAAAAGTATGGGTTTAAAGGGGCTCAATAAAAGATGAGTACCGATTTTTGGTCTCCACTTAGGCTTTCGATTGAAATAGCCTTTGTTGCAGGGATCATCGCTATTATAGCAGGTATTTTAATGGGTAAATGGATGGCAGCTCATCATTTCAAAGGCAAACTAGTGGTAGAAACGGTGTTGCTATTACCCTTAGTACTACCTCCTACAGTAGTGGGTTTCCTGCTCATCGTTATTTTCGGGAAAAATAGTCTGTTAGGAAATTTCATTATCTGGCTATTCGATCAACCTATCATGTTCACATGGTGGGCGGCTGTCATCGCTTCTACGATTGTTGCCTTTCCATTAATGTATCAATCGGCTAAAACTGGCTTTGCCTCTGTCGATCGAGATATTGAAAATGCGGCACGTGTGGATGGGGCGAATGAATGGCAGGTCTTTCTTTATGTATCCATCCCCCTTGCATTAAAGGCACTTGTATCTGGTGGGATTCTAAGCTTCACACGAGCTTTGGGTGAGTTTGGAGCGACTCTCATGTTTGCGGGGAATATTCCAGGGAAAACACAAACAACACCGCTAGCGATTTATATGGCGATTGATTCGGGAAACATGACTCTTGCCTGGACATGGGTTTTGTGCATGATCGCTATTTCCTTCCTTTTGCTTCTTAGCATTCATATCCTGAAAGTATAAAAGAGGTAGTTGGCTCAAGCCAACTACCTCTTTTTGATCATCCCCCACTAATGGGTGGGATAAAGGCGATTGTGTCGCCAGATTTGACAATCGTGGTATCCGTTGCAAATTCCTCATTAATTGCCGTCATTATCTGTTGCAATGATAGCTGTGGATAGTGCTTTTCCATCCACTCTTTTAACTGCGCCACTGTCACATCTGACAGCTCTACTGTTAGCTTTGACTCACCAACCGCTTCCTGTAGATGGGCAAATAATAAAATGTTAATCACCGTTTTCCTCCTCCTGAATGGCTGGTTTCCCTTGTGGATAGGGAATATTTTCTAATTGATCACCAATCCATTCTGTCCCGTCCTCCCAATGTTCTTTTTTCCATATCGGCACAATTTGTTTTATGCGATCAATTGCATATTCATTCGCTATATAAGCTATTTTACGATGCGGTGATGACACAGCAATCACTACAGCAATATCAGAAATAGCTAAATGACCAACACGATGGGTGATGGCCACTTTTGCTTCTGGCCACTCTTCTTGTATTTCCTTCGCAATCTGTTCAAACATTTTAATCGCCATCGCAGGATAGGCTTGGTATTCCAAATGCATTGTTTTTTTACCATTCGTCATTTCACGCACTGTGCCGATGAATAATGTAATGGCACCAGCATTTCGACTAAGGACTTTTTGTCTTACTTCCTCCACATCAATCGGTTGATCGATAATTTCAAATAACGCTGTCGTCATAGTTTTTCCCTCATTTCTGTCAACAAAAATTCCATATATTGTGTTTCTTCATAAATCGAAAAAGCTGGGATTGTTAAGGATGGATTGAGTGGATAGCTTGGCCAATAAACCACACAGAAGATATTGGTTACTTGCTGTAGCAGCACTTGATCCTGAGCAGTGCGCAGCAACACAACCTTCGGATAATGTTCATTTTTATACCCTTCAATCAGTATGATATCCAGTGGAAGGGACTCATAGATTGTTAGTATATCAGCCAATTGCCAGCTATCTTGGTGAATACTCATACGTAAAGTACCTGCCCCCTCCACTGCTGTGACAACCGCACCTGCCAGCTCATGACGACTACTATCCTTCGAAGTTTCGATCATCGGCACACCACCATGTCCGTGATGCTTAATGGTTCCTACTCGTAGCCCTTCCGTTGTAGCCTGCTTGATCAATTGCTCCATCAATGTCGTTTTCCCACTATTTTGATAGCCAACTATCTGTAAGATTTTTCGATGTTGTCCCAAGGCCACTCACTTCCCTGCAAATCTTCTAGCAAAAGGACATCCACTTGCATACCCTTTTCATAGCCTCTAGAGCCACCTGGTAAAACAATGAACGCATTGGCTGTCGCTAAAGATGAAACTGCACTCGATTTATCAAAGCCAGACGGGACAGTGACGAGCTGCCCTTTTTCATAATAGATACTAGCTCGTACAAAGCGTGTAAAGGGATTAGGCTTTGTAAAATCCGCCCCTAAAATAGCTTGCTCTCTGCGTAAATGGGGTTGCTTATTCCTATATGCAGTGCGAATAATTGGGCGTACAAATAGCTCAAAGCCAACATAGCAGGCTGAGGGATTACCAGAAAGTCCAAATAATAATTTGTCATTGCGAGCCGCAACCGTCGTCACACTACCTGGACGCATCGCTACTTTATTGAACAATACCTTTGCATCAATCGCCTCGTAAATGGCTGGTAAATAATCATAATCACCTACGGAAACGCCTCCTGTTGTAATTAAAATATCTACTTCCTGTAAGGCTTTTTCGACGTTTTCAATACATAATGTAAGATCATCGCTAAACTTGCCAAAATATTTTACTTCTGCCCCAGCACGCTCAATCTGCGCCATCATCATATACGCATTACTATTTCGAATTTTGCCTGGCTGTAAAGATTCACCTGGCTCTAGTAATTCGCTACCAGTGGCAATCACACCAATAACCGTTTTACGAAAAACGGGTACTTGCTCATAGCCAAAAGTAGCAAGTAAGGCCATCACACCCGGGTTAATATATTGGCCTTGTTCAATGAGGACTGCGCCTTGCTGCACATCTTCCCCTTTATAGGAAATATTAGTACCTGCTTCAAAAGACCGTTTAATCGACATATACTTCTGATTATTTTCTTCAAATGTATGGGTTAATTCTAGCATGACCACTGCATCACACCCTTGTGGTATCGGTGCTCCCGTCATAATACGGACAGCTTGATGATCCCCAACTACTTCGTCATAGACATAGCCTGCCCCAATTTCCCCAACAACTTGAAAACGGACGGGATGCTGTGAAGAGGCTTCTTGACTATCAATGGAACGAATGGCATAGCCATCATACGGCGAACGATCAAAGGCTGGTACATCATGATCAGCTTTAACAGCTTCTGCGATAAATCGCCCATGAGCTTGTGTTAATGACACATGCTCCTTTTTTGCTTGAAAGGCGTAGTCCATTACACCATGAACAGCTTCTGCCACAGGAATTGGTTGTCTTTTTTCTAACATTTGGCACACTCCTTTATCCTAATAAACGATAATAAATGTTTTTAGCTTTTTGTATATCTTGTATACCATGTATTACTACTCGCCCATCTTGGAAAATAACGATTCGGTAATCTTCAGCTTGGCAAGATAGCAAATAAGGATTGACCTGAATTTCACCATAGGAACGAAGCTGGTTTGCCAGTTGGTCGAACGAATAGTGAATGGGCTTTGGTGGTCGAATTTGGACCGCGTCACGGCCACAAAGTATCTGTAATTTAGTTTGATTTTCATAGGACAGGTAAGGATATGTCGGCTTATCGCCACAAGATGGACAATCAGGCTGCCTTATTTTCTCTACATTGATTTCATAGTGTTGATTTTGCCAAACATCAAACGTTAAGTAGCTTTTTCGTAAGGCTTTCTCATCCCCAACAAGCAGTTTTAAAACCTCTGCCACTTGATAAGCAGCTACGATTTGGACCGTTGGGCTAATAATTCCTACCGTATCACAAGTCATCCCAGTATGGGGCATCACGTTTAATAAGCAATGCAAACAAGGTGTTTTGCCTGGTACAATCGTATAGGTCGCACCATAACTTCCAACACAAGAGCCATATACCCAAGGAATACGATACTTTTGTGCAAGGTCATTCATGACAAAGCGAACATCAAAATTATCGGTCGCATCGACCATCACATCTACATCTTCTAGCAATGGTAGCAAGGACTCGGTACAAGCATCCATAATGCCGACATGGATTTCTACCTCTGTGTTAATTTGTTGAAGGCGCTTTTTAGCTGCGATGACTTTAGGCATTTTTTCTTGTGCATCTAGCTCTGTATATAATTGCTGTCTTTGTAAGTTGCTCCACTCTACATAATCACGATCAATGAGGGTCAGCCTACCAATACCAGCACGCACAAGTGCTTCTGCGCTAGCACTCCCCAATGCACCCGCACCTATCATAAGGACGTGTTTTTGTTGGAGGGACTGTTGCCCTGTTTGTCCGATAGGGTGAAATAATTGTTGTCTAGAATATCTATTTTGCATAAGTATGAGGCCTTTCTTTCTATGAATTTTCGTTTGACCTTTTCATTTATAGCATTATAATAAAAGCAATGTTTTTTAGCAAAACGCATTTGAAGGAGGTCCTACCTGTGCATCCCACACATCAACAGCAACCAATCCAAGTTGCTATTTTAACGGTCAGTGACACACGCACAAAGACAGATGATCATGCTGGTCAACGTATTCAGTCCTTGCTTCAAGAAGCTGCCTTTGAAGTAGTGGACTACCAACTAACAAAGGATGAACCACTGGATATCGCTCGTCATGTTACAAATTGGTGCAGTGATCCAACAATTAATACCATTATCGTCACTGGTGGAACAGGATTTACACCAAGAGATCAAACCTATGACACCATTCTGCCTCTGTTTGAAAAAGAAATGATGGGGTTTGGTGAATTATTTCGAACGCTTAGCTATGAAGAAATTGGCCCAAGAGCGATGTTTAGTCGTGCCACTGCTGGGAGTCTTCAGCAAACAGCCATTTATGTTTTACCAGGTTCCACTAATGCGGTGACTTTAGCTATGACGAAGCTTATAGTGCCTACTGTTCAACATTTTGTCGGTGAGTTGCATCGCTTATGAAAATTGCTGGTATTGTGTTAGCTGGCGGTCAATCCTCTCGCTATGGTCAGCCAAAAATGTTTGAGACATTTGCTGGGCAGCCTTTATATAAGCATAGTCTCATAGCCCTGCAAAAAAATCAGCTAGATCCTCTTATTATTGCTACAAATGCGCACTTACAACATCAGTTTGGACAGGAAAATGTCCAATGGGTCATTGAAAAGCAGCCACATCAAGGCCCTCTTTTTGCCCTGCATCATATCATGATAGCCTATCCTGATGTGGAATGGTTTTTTGTCGTAGCGAGCGATATGCCTTATATGAATGCAGAATTTATCCAAAAAATGCTAGGGCTGATTAATGACAGTTATGATGCCATTGTTCCGACGCAAGCGCTACGCGATCAGCCACTAGCTGCATTATACCGACGTACTGCTTTACCAAAGGCGACACAATTAACGGCACAAAACAAACGGAGTATGAAAGTGCTTTTAGAGCAACTTCGTGTCTGCTATGTCCCTTTTGATGACGATAGCTCAACATTTATCAATATCAATGCACAACAAGACTGGTCACAAACAAGTAAAAAGGAGTCTAACAATGAATAATTTTACACACTGGAACGAAGAAGGTCGTCCTAAAATGGTCGATATCTCGGCAAAAGAAATCACAACACGTACAGCCATTGCTCGCAGTACGATTATATTATCCGATGCGGTCTATGAAGCCATCCAACAAGGTGGCATTAAAAAAGGTGATCCGACGCAAGTTGCGCAAATTGCTGGGATTATGGGTGCTAAAAAAACGGCTGATATCATTCCCATGTGCCATCCCATCATGCTACAGGGCACAGACTTCCAGTTTGACTATGAAAAAGCAGAAAATGGCTATGAGCTCCATATTCAAGCCACTGTTAAATGTAGTGGAAAAACGGGTGTTGAAATGGAAGCCCTCACTGCTGTGTCGATCGCTGCACTAACTTTTTATGATATGTGTAAAGCCGTTGATAAGACGATGGTCATTAAAGAAACCTATCTTGTTGAAAAAACTGGTGGGAAAAGTGGCACTTTTGTGCATAAATAAACAGAAAAAATTCGGCATGATTGTGCCGATTTTTTTCTGCTTTTTTACACGCTACCCCCCAATGTGAGACATTTCAATTTTTGACGTTTTCCTTTTTGCCATGGTTTGTTCATTACGTTCATCTGAATAACGATCATTTCTTGTTTCCCAAACATTCGTAATACACTTGATGATAGCTGCATCATCTTGCCCTGAACGTAATAGTTCTCTTAAATCCGTGCCTTCTGTCGCAAATAAACAGGTGTATAATGATCCTTCTGCAGAGAGACGAGCACGTGAGCAATTAGAGCAGAAAGAATCCGTCACAGACGAGATTACACCAATCTCACCTTGGGCATCTTGATATTGATAACGCGTTGCCACTTCTCCTTTATAATTGGGGGCTACTGGCTGTAACGGTGAAATCTGATTGATTTGCTCAATAATATCTTTTTTGGACACCACATCATCCAAGCGCCAGCCGTTCGAATTCCCTACATCCATATATTCTATAAAGCGTAGAATATGTTGTTTTTCTTTGAAAAATTGTGCCATTGTAACAATATCTTGTTCATTTTTCCCTTTTTGAACAACCATATTAATTTTTACTTGTAAGCCCGCTTCTGCAGCCTTTTCAATTCCCTCTAACACAGGCAATACCTTGCCTCGATGACCATTCATTTCAAAAAAACGCTCATCATCAAGTGAGTCTAGACTAACCGAAACTCGGGCTAAGCCTGCTTGTGCCAATGGCTGTGCGTATTTTTTTAATAACGAACCATTGGTTGTTAAAGCAATATCTTCTACACCCTCTATGCGGTGAATACGGGCAATTAATTCGGGCAAATCACGACGTAACAATGGTTCCCCGCCTGTAATTCGTATTTTTTTCACGCCCAATGAAACAAAGATTTTTACTAATCGTTCAATTTCATCAAAACTTAATATTTTATCAGATGGTAAAAATGCGTAATCTGGACCAAATACTTCTGCTGGCATACAATAGCGACAACGAAAATTACAACGATCTGTCACGGATATTCTTAAATCTCTTAACGGTCTGTGTAATTGGTCTTGTAGATTCGTCATTTAATCTCCTTCTTTCAATTCATTAGCTGGTAATAGGATGCGTTGTGGATGTGTATAAATATTCAATGCGTGTTGTCGAATAAAGCCAACCGTCGTAATACCAAGCTGCTCCGCTAATTGCAATGCTAATTCGGTTGGTGCTGATTTAGATAGTACGATGGCACAGCCTATTTTGGAAACCTTTAGTAAAATCTCCGATGATATTCGTCCGCTAAAGACGATGATTTTATCTTCCATACGGATATTGTTACGTAGGCAATAGCCGTAAATTTTATCTAAAGCATTATGACGACCAATGTCCATGCGACTTAAGACAATGCCATTCACATCACATAGTGCAGCATTATGCACGCCACCCGTTTTCTTAAAAATGTCGGCATCATCCTGCATCTCGTGCATTAAGCGGAAGCAATCCTCGGTCGTTATTTGCACATGGACTTCATCCATTTTTTTGGCTACTAATGCATCATTCGTAAACACAAACCCTTGTCGACTCATCCCACAGCAAGAGGTAATATAGCGCTTGTTTTGCGTCTGTTGGTAATAAGGATTGACATGCTTTGTTTTAATATGCACAAAACCTTCTTTCTCCTGGTGCCAAATTTCTTCAATATCCTCAAAGCTACGAATGACTCGTTCAGATGCTAAGTAGCCGATAACCATATCTTCCACATACTCTGGTGTACATACCATTGTGACAAATTCTTGCTGATTTATTTTTACGGTCACCGCGTATTCTGAGACGATTAAATCATCCATTTCTTTCACCTGTTGTCCTTCAACACGCACAATTTTTCTTGTTATTGCTCGATCCATAAGGCATCCCCTTTATTCACTGATATTCTTTTCAAAAACAAAGACGGAAATCGCAAAATCCTCTTCAATTTTAATATCTGAAAATAAGTGAAGTAATTTGCTGCCCATCAATTCTTCCATACCCTCTGGTGGCGATTGTGTATATAAATCTTGAATCATACTCGTCCTTGCAGCATGCACCATTTTCAGTCCTTCAGGTGTACTGGCAATAAATTTTTCTGTCGGTGTGATATTCCCGTATAAAGTAGAGACAGCCATATTCTCGACAAAAACGGTATGAATACGTTCAGGACCTTTACCAAACACTTCCTTGCGTAACTTTCGAATCATGTCATTAAATTCATGTATTTTTTTAGACATAGCAACGATTCTCCCATCGTAATTAAACTTTTTTTAGGCAAATGGTTATGTGGGCCACCCTTACAGTTTGTTAATGATATAGCAACTTTTAAAAAAATAAAAGAGAAAATACTTCTTGATAATAATTCTCATTTAATAAATTTTATGATAAATATTGTTCATTTTGAAGGAAAGGGCTATAATATTCATATCACAAATGGAATTGATTTATTTTGAACCCTATGTCACGATGTTGCATAGTGTTTTTAATATTTGAATTCTATTGTTATTAAAAAATAAAAGTTGATTGAGTTTTTAGCAAGGCCTGCTAAGAATTTTATCCACCATGAATTATTAGCATGTCTAGAACATGTAATTTCATGGTGGATTTTTTTATTTTTTTGAAAGCCGAGACATGGATAACTTGTTATGATCTAGCAATTTGCCTATTTTGAGGTAGCTTCAAGAACAATTGGGAATTACAATGATAACAAGACAATCTTTTCAAAAATAACCAACTCAATTTGTTATTCCCTTTTTGTCTTAAGCTGCAACATGTTGTCCGATTAGTCTCAAAGTGCAAAAGGAGGAAGTTATCTTGACTCAAATTAATATTAATGGCGTATCGTATGATGTAAAAGAGGGAGCTACAATCCTTGATACCATTAATCAACATGACATTCCACATCCACAGATTTGTCATGTGCCCGCTGTTGACCCAATCGAAACATGTGATACATGTATCGTGGAGGTAAATGGCCAATTAGTTCGTTCCTGCTCCACAAAGGCAATAGACGGCATGAATGTATTACTAACTTCTGACAAAGCAAAAGCAGCACAAACAGAAGCGATGGACCGTCTACTCGAAAATCATTTACTGTACTGTACAGTTTGTGATAACAACAACGGGAATTGTACATTACACAACACGGCCGAATTAATGGAAATCGAGCATCAAAAATATCCATACCAACCAAAAGTGGAACCTCATGAAGTGGACATGTCACATCCATTTTATCGTTATGATCCTAACCAATGTATTGCTTGTGGTCAGTGCGTAGAGGTTTGTCAAAATCTACAGGTGAATGAAACATTATCCCTTGATTGGGAAGCAGAAAGACCACGTATTATTTGGGATACGGGCGTTGCCATCAATGATTCTTCCTGTGTTAGTTGTGGACAATGTGTAACCGTTTGCCCATGTAATGCCTTAATGGAAAAATCCATGCTTGGAGAGGCTGGATTTATGACTGGTCTGAAACAGGATATGTTAGATCCGATGATCAGTTTAATTAAGGAAGTTGAACCGGGCTATAGCGGTATTTTTGCCGTTTCCGAAGTGGAAGCAGCTATGCGTAGTAAACGCACTAAAAAAACAAAAACAGTTTGTACTTTCTGTGGTGTAGGCTGCTCGTTCGAAGTTTGGACAAAGGGCCGAAAAATTTTAAAAGTACAGCCTTCTGAAGGTCCAGTAAATGCGATTTCTACTTGTGTCAAAGGGAAATTCGGCTGGGATTTTGTCAATTCTGAGGAACGTATTACAAAACCACTCATTCGTAAAAATGATGAGTTTGTTGAATCATCGTGGGATGAAGCATTGGATTTAATTGCAACAAAACTAGGCGGAATTCAACAACAATATGGTCCAGGTTCTGTTGGCTTTATCTCCTCTTCTAAAATTACAAATGAAGAGAATTACTTAATTCAAAAAATGGCACGTCAGTTATTTGGAACAAACGATGTCGATAATTGTTCTCGTTATTGTCAATCCCCTGCTACTGATGGTTTATTACGTACAGTAGGTTTAGGTGGTGACGCTGGTACGATCAAAGATATCGCCAAGGCTGGGCTTGTCATTATTGTTGGGGCTAACCCAGCTGAGGGACACCCTGTTTTAGCAACACGTGTGAAACGTGCGCATAAATTACATGGTCAGAAATTAATTGTTGCCGATATTCGTAAGCATGAAATGGCCGAGCGTTCCGACATCTTTATGCGTCCGAAGCAAGGGACTGACCAAGTTTGGTTAATGGCCGTTACCAAATATATCATTGACCAAGGATGGCATGATGAAGCGTTTATTCAAGAAAATGTCCTTCATTATGATGATTTTAAACAAGTACTTGAAACCTATACACTTGATTATGCGCAAGAAATGACGGGTATTAGTAAAGAAACATTGATCGAAGTGGCTGAAATGATTCGTGATGCAGATGGTACTTGTGTGCTTTGGGGCATGGGTGTAACACAAAATACTGGTGGCTCTTATACATCCGCAGCGATTTCAAATTTACTTTTAGCAACGGGGAACTATCGTCGTCCAGGTGCTGGTGCTTACCCTCTCCGTGGTCATAACAATGTGCAAGGTGCCTGTGATATGGGAACACTACCAACGCTCTTGCCAGGCTATCAAAAGGTAACAGATGAGGCAGCGCGTGCAAAATTCGAAAAAGCTTACGGTGTCCCAATTCAGTCGCAGCCAGGTCGAACTAATATGCAAATGTTAGATGCGATTATGGAAGGGAAAATGAAAGCGATGTATTTAGTGGGCGAAGATATGGCACTTGTTGACTGTAATGCCAACCATGTAGATGAAGTACTTTCACAGCTAGACTTTTTTGTGGTCCAAGATTGTTTCCTATCTCGTACGGCTCAATATGCTGATGTGATTTTACCTGCTGCGCCTTCGCTTGAAAAAGAAGGTACATTCACAAATACAGAACGTCGCGTTCAACGCCTGTATCAAGTATTACCAACACTTGGTGAATCGAAAGCAGATTGGGAAATCTTGCAAGCTGTTGCTCGTCGTTTAGGAGCAGATTGGCATTATGATCACCCAAGTGACATCTTTGATGAAATGGCGAGCCTGTCTCCCCTCTTCTCACAAGCCAACTATGATGTCTTAGAAGGCTGGGGTAGCTTCTGTTGGGGTAGTCATGATGGTAAAGATACACCGTTATTATATGAAGATGGCTTTAACTTCCCTGATAAAAAAGCTCGTTTTACTTTAAATGATTGGGTGCAACCTGTTGAATATGAGGCACAATACGATTGTCTTATTAATAATGGACGTATGCTTGAACACTTCCATGAAGGAAATCTAACAAATAAATCAAAAGGTATTCAATCGAAAGTACCTGAAATTTTCGTTGAAGTATCACCAGAATTGGCGAAAGAAAGAGGTATTGCAGATGGAGCCTTACTGCGTTTAGTATCTCCTTATGGTGCATTAAAGCTAAATGCCCTTGTCACAGATCGCGTGCAAGGTAACGAATTGTTCTTACCAATGAACTCTGTTAGCAAAGATTCTGCCATCAATTTCCTAACAGGTCCTGCAGCAGACGTAAATACATCAACACCAGCTTATAAACAAACAAAAGTACGAGTAGAAGTGCTAAAAGCAAAAGGAAAATCACCACTTCCTCACACGAACCCACGCTATAAAAAGCGTCATCCTCAAAATGGTGTTGAGGTACAACGAAAATGGAATCGTCCTGGCTACGTTCACTTAACAACCATTAACGAAAGAGAGTGAGAGCATGGCTGTACCCATTACAGGCATTAAAAAACAACAATTAACGGAAGAACAACTAAAGGAACAAAAATTAGACAATCTAAAAGAACTACTTTCTGATAATGAAGAAACGGTCAATCAAGTGTTTAGTATTATGGCTGAATTAAATGATATCGGTGCACTAGAAGCAGCAATGAAGCTACTTGAAGCCAAAGAAGAAGTCGCCCATGTTGCACTTGGTCAATTAACACGTAAGCCTGTAACCAATATTATTAACAATTTAATGGGTGTTGCAGGTGCATTGACGGAGCTCAATCCTGAAACAACGACTAAGCTAATTGAAGGCTTAAACGCTGGCGTAGATGAGGCCAGCAAAGCACTTGAATCCAATGAAAAAGTAAGTGCCTTTAAGCTGATGAAAATGTTAAATGATCCAGATGTCAATCGCGCGCTCAATTTTGGGGTCCATTTCTTAAAGGGACTTGGCAAAGGCTTAAAAGAATAAGGTGGTTCCTATATGTTAACAAAAGAAAATGTTGTAAACGCATTGAAACAAGTGAATGATCCTGAGCTCCATCAAAGTATCGTAGATTTGAATATGGTGCGTAATATCCAAATACATGACAATCATATAACGCTGGATATTATTTTGACCATTCCAGGATGTCCGTTAAAGGCAAAAATACAGCAAGATGTGGAGGAAGCATTACAAGCGCTCGGCGCCTCCACTGTTACCATTAGCTTTGGCGCTATGACAGATCAGGAGCGACGCACATTAACTGCCTCTCTACAAGCAAAAAATGTAACTGAACAAGGAATGCCGAACATGCTACTGCTTAATTCTGGCGTTCAATTCATTGCCATCACAAGTGGTAAAGGCGGTGTTGGAAAGTCTACTGTAACAATCAATTTAGCGGTTGCTCTTGCTCGTCTTGGTAAACGTGTAGGTATTTTAGATGCCGATATCTATGGTTTCAGTATCCCTGCCATGATGAAGATTGACCAAAAGCCTACCATGCTTGATCAAACGGCGATTCCAGTAGAACGTCACGGCGTAAAAATGATGTCGATGGGCTTTTTTACAAATGACAACCAGCCTGTTATGTGGCGTGGTCCTATGCTCAATAAATGGATTCGCAATTTCCTTGTCAACACGCTATGGGGAGATTTAGATTATCTCCTCATCGATTTACCACCTGGTACAGGAGATGTAGCGATTGATATGGCTGCGATGATTCCACAAGCTCAAGAAATCATCGTGACAACACCGCATCTTGCCGCTTCTCATGTTGCTTCTCGTGCAGGCTTGATGGCTCAACATACAAAACACACAATTCTTGGTGTTGTTGAAAACATGGCCTATTTTGAAGGAGCAGATGGTCAAAAAAACTATCTATTTGGACAAGGTGGAGCAGAACAGTTAGCAGATTTATTGCAGACACATGTGATAGCTCAGATTCCTTTCGCTCAACCTGAGGAAAATACAGGTTCCTCGGTCTATGATGAAGAGTCGATAATCGGTGAAGTGTTTACTCATTTAGCAGAAGATCTGCTTTATAAATAATATGAAGCCCTTGATTTGTGTAAAAACAAATCAAGGGCTTTATTCTATCACTTATAACCAGCCTTTTGTAACACCTGCATGAAATAAAAACGATACGTATTTTTGACGAATGTTTCTAGTGGTAGCCCTACATTCACTTGATATTTTGTAAATATAAAATAAAATCGTTTATCCCACTTTAGGCGTAATAACTCGCCTGCCTCTTCCCCATACTTCGTTGTAAATTCTTCAATCAAAGGTTCGACCATCTCATAACAATAGTCTTTTAAATTGGCCAGTGCTTCAATATCTTTATCCCTTTGAAAGCGTATAATCCAATCTACTAATTGCTCATCCATATTCGCACGCCATCCTTTTATTCAGAGTTTCTTCCTATTAAATTATACTCCTTTTTTGGAGAATCAGAAAAAGAACAATTATTCGAATAGATTTCACTCATCAATAGGGCGATTCCAACGTAGATGATAGTGAACAGACCTCTTTTTCGTTTCTTTATCGAATACTAGAAATCTATCACCAGCTTGAATGACATAACTAGTCTCTAATGTCCGTACACCTGGCTGTTGTTGCTGTGAATTAATGACACCAATATTATTTTCCCACAATACTTGATGTTTGTTCATATCATAAAGCAATAGCATGTGTTCAGCACTTTCTCGCTGTGTTTGTCGATAAGAAACAAGCGCTGTTTTTTCTACGATATCCACATCGACCACTTTTGGCTCTAAATTTTCATAGGCTTGAATGGCTGGCTCTGTTAGGACAGCTTGACTAAAATCTCGAATGGCCTGATTATCCTCTACAAGCTGTGGATGTGTAGCAAAATAACCCGGCAACTCGGTTTCAATGAAAAAACGGGCAGATAGGTAATCTTGAGCCTTCGCATCCTCACTTAATGCTTTACCATCAAAGCGATAGAATTTACCATCGACCCCTTCCAAATATAAATTGTTCTCTAGGACAGCCATTTGATGTGCATTATTACTCAATATCGCTATTAAGGACGGATGTTGCTTTCGAAAATCTTTTTCAGAAAGTATTTCTTTGCCTGTTTCCATATCTAATAGTGACAATTGACCAAACTCATCATCACGATGATGGATAAGAAGACCACCCATAAATTTCCCAATCAGTGTTTCTTTATAGGAAGCTGATTTTGTCCATTGCTTTTCACCCGTTTGTAAATTCACAGCTACTAGGAGATGGTGTGCAATTAAATGCGTAATTCCATTCGATGTCCCATTATTTTCCGAGCCTTGCACCATTTGGACAGCAATGCTTTGTGAATCATCTGTATAAATCGGAGAATCTGATTTAATTGGAAAGCCTCTCCCCGCTAAGCCAAAAACAATCATTAAGAGATGACTGACCAATAAAAAAGCAATGAGCAAAATGCTAGAGGTAACGAGTCGTTTACGTTTCATGACGATAAACAATAACAGTAAAAATCCTATGCCTAGTACGATACATAAAAAAATATCGTGAATGAGCCAACCATTTAAGCGCCATGAATACATATATCGTTGCAGAAATTGTTCCACTTCTCTACCCCCTCAAACAACCATTAACTAAAATCTGAAAAAAGCACATAACGGTCACATTCCAAGCATTGAAACAAATACCCTTGATGATGACCATTGTTCATTAAGGATGCAGAAAGTTCTTCTTTCGGAAACCCTGTATAATTGTCAAATTGATCCTCAATTCCTAGCTCCACTATATCACTCCAACCAACATAACCAATAAATGCACAGTAGTCAGAGCAATGTGCCACACAATTATTCCCCTGCCAGCTCACATAACCTGGCGTGCGATACAGTACTTCTTGTGCCAATAAAGGATTGGTAATCTGCTCATCATATAGTAAATCTTGCTGAAAAGAGCCATCATATTTTTGCGCTGCATCCCCACTGTGAATACAAGTAGGACAGAGATAATCAACATCCTCAATTGCGTAAATGCCTCCTGTATAATAAACATCCACTTGCTGTTGGCAACAATCACAGACAACGACCTCATCTGTTTCAAATATTTTCGCCTCAAGCGGTTTGGGGACATATTTAAACGTTGGGATAATCGTTTGTGTTGGCTGATGATCTCTTATTTTTCGTGGCAACAGAGGATTCACCGAATTTGCTTGTTTTATGTAGGTTTGGAGAACACCATATTTTTTTCGATCTTTTTTATCGTCTTTATTCATAATGACAGTAAATAACCGATAAGCCTCTGGATACATTCTAAGTAAACAGTAAACCTCTACTAATATCCTTAACGTTTCTTCTGTTTGTTGAACCTGCTTTAATTGATCTTTAAAAATATGCATTTGATTAATGGTTATCGGATTGGAAGGATTAAATGTTTGTCTTAGATCATGCCACTCCTCAGCAATCGTCATAAAAAATAGGCCTCCTTCTCATTTGCTATTTGGTAAAAGAATAATCTTTAATCATTTGGCAAATTTCCACTTTATAATTTGTGTACCATTTGTCTTTACCCAATTGTTGTGCCGTCAAATGCTTGGCATTGTCTTTCCATGCTTGGATAGCCTCTAGCGATTCCCAATAAGACACCGTTATGCCCTTTCCTTCCTCGTTTCTGACACTTTCCACACGAAGGAAACCAGGTTGTTGCTGTGCTAAGGCATCGATGAGGTCAGCCATCTTGCCATAGCCTTCCCCATCTTGTTTAGTTCTTTGCGATGTAAAAATCACTGCATAATATGTTTCCATTTATTTCTCCCCCTCTATTACTTTTATTGTAAACGATAATGACTTTGACTAAAATCTAAATATAGGAAACTGAAAGGATTGTGACATATGGGAATTAATCCAAACATGGCAGAAGTAGCAGCACTTCTTGGTGAAACGTCAAGGGCAACCATTCTTGCTAGTATGATGGACGGTCGTTTTCATACGGCTAGTGAACTGGCATATATGGCTGCTATCAAGCCACAAACTGCTAGCTTCCATCTTGCTAAATTAGTAGAAGGAAAGCTGATAAAAGTTGAAAAACAGGGCAGACATCGTTATTTTCAATTGGCTGATGAGGACATTGCTCAATTTTTAGAGTCATTCCTAGCCATCTCACCGCCACCTGAAGTGCGTTCATTAAAGCAATCAAGCCAAATCAAATTATTGCAGGATGCTAGAACTTGCTATGATCATCTTGCTGGTAAATTGGGTGTCCAATTAACGGAATCGATGATGAATGCAGGTTATATAAAACTAGACGACAAGCAATTTATCCTGACAGATGAAGGCACATTATTTTTTACCACATTCGGAATCGATTTAGCTGCTTTAAAGAGAAAACGACGCTCCTTTTCTCATGCCTGTTTAGATTGGAGTGAACGGCGTTATCATTTAGCTGGTGCACTAGGCAGCGAGCTATTAAATCAATTTTTCAACCTCGATTGGCTTATACGTGTTCCCTCTATTCGCGCCATTAAAGTGACAGAGAAAGGTAAAATAGGCTTTAAAGAGGTCTTTCATTTAGATTTGTAAAATAGAAAAGGGCTCTGAGTTATCTCCTAGCCCTTTCCTTTACTAAAAGTACGATTTACTAAATAAATGCCCATGATGATGAATAAGCCGCCAATCATTAGGGATGGTTTTAACGGTTCATTTAATAACATCCAGCCTGTTAATACACCAAAAAATGGCGCTAAAAATAAATAGGCACTTGTTTTCCCTGGATCACTGTTTTGCAGAAGATAATACCAACCCGCAAATTGAATGATGGAGGAAAAAATACTAAGCCACAACAAAATAATTAATGATTGTTTATTCACAATAAAAAATGGTTGTTCTAACAACGCACTCCCAAGTAAAAGGAGTAAGCCGCCAAACAACATCTGGTAAGCCGATAAAGTCCACGTATCAAATAATACGCCCCATTTTTTCACTAATAGGGTGGCAATGGCCCAAAAAACAGCAGATAGCAAGCCAAAAAGGATACCTACTTTCAATTCAACTTGTGCCCCCATCGTGATGATCACGCCGATTAAGCCAAACAATACTCCTATCCATTGATAGACATGGTAGCGCACTTTCATAAAAATGGTGGCAAAAATCACAACTAGTAATGGGTTTGTAAATGTTAATATAGAAGATTCACTTGCTGTGATGGTGCGTAGACTTAAAAAAATACATCCCATCACACCTGCCGTTTGAAAGGACCCGATCATGCATAACTTGAACCATTCTTTCTTTGCAATAGGATGAGGTCTCTTCAAGATGATCACAACGATAGCCATGATTATACCTGCCAATATAAAACGGAGGGCAGCCAATAATAAAGGCGAGGCATACGGTAAACCTAATTTAACAATGGCAAAAGATGAACCCATTAAAAAGGTCGTTACTACTAATAAAGCAATAAATTGATAATTTTTCATCTAATAGCTCCTTATCTGATAGAATAATCGCTCTATGTTGATTATAATCAGGAAGTATTTCCATGCTTATCGAAGTATGGATTACAACTATCATTAAAGATAGAATGAGACTATACATATCTAAAGGAGGAGATAGCGATGCATTATAGTGCAAAGCAGCCTAAAAGTAGCTTATTACCATCCATACTTTTTTGTGGGACATTCCTATTGATTACTTTAGGAGATAATTTCATCCTTACCCTTTTATTGAGTCTCTCATTGTTACTTTGTTTGGCAGGTCTCCTAGTACAATATGATTTACTAATCAAAGAAAATGAAATCAAGTATACCATCTCTCTTTGTAAGGTCGTACTATTTTCAAAGTATCTGCAAGCACAGCAAATAAAGCAAATACTGTTTAAGCGCTATGGATGGGCAACACCGGGTGCAACGATTATCACAAAAGGCTTCAACTTACGTATTGTCTATTTCAAACCGAAAGATGTGATAACACATTTGGATCATTTTGCTCAATTCAATCATATAACTATCAGAAAAACGAAAGATTTTAGAAGACTACGTAAGGAAGAAATCAATTAAAGGGATAGGATTTAAAAAATCTTACCTCCAAAAAGCAAAGAGGTAAGATACTATTGATCATTTGTTTTGCATAAACAATCTGACGTTTTCTGCGATTTCCGGCGATTTTGTATGGTGTAAGTAATGATCCCCATCCAATGTGATTACTTTGCCATAAACTGAATGTTTGACTTGTTCTTCATGGAGTGGTATCCAATTTTTTTCAACACCCTCACTATTTGCTTGGACAAATAATAGAAGGGGTAAATCTTTAGGGAATGTAAGATTTTTTGCTGCCGTAAATTTTTTGTAAATACTTTCTAATTCATTAGAAGTACTTGTATTATAAAAGTTTTTGAGTGTAATCATCCTTATTTGCTCTTTTGTGTCATCATCATATGGAAGACCTGCATAGGGATCATCTGTAAATTTTATAAGAATTCGTGCAATCCCTGATTTTTTTAGAAGTTGTAATGACTTGATTGGAAACTTCGTGTCCATCCCATCCTGCGTAGGTACACTGCTATCAATCCCGACAAATCCAGTTACTTCATTCCGATATTTATTGACATAATCCAGCCCATAGATGCCTGCTATCGAGTGTCCCATGAGCATATACCGATCAATCTTTAACTCCTGTAAAGCTTCATGAATCTCACTAACTATGTTCTCCGTGCTTCGTTCTTTAGCAGTATCCTCACTTAAGCCATAGCCAAAGGGCTCTACGGAGACGATCTTATAATAAGGAGCTAGTTCATCTATCAGTGGCTTGAAATCAAGCGTTGGTGCTGCAGTTCCGAAGCCTGGTAGCAGTACGATGGTTTCAGTACCCTTGCCTTGGATGGTGATATTCATCTTTTTCCCATTAACAGAGACGAGCTGACCATAGGGTTCTATTTTTCCTTGCTCTATTTTGTTGCAAACAATGTTTACTGTAAAAACAATAGCAAGTAGTACCACAATTGTTACACCGATGACCGCCATTGATTTCAGTAAAATACGCGTAATTTTTTTCATGTTTGATGCACGAGGGGGATTCACCTTTACTCGTGCCTCCCTCCTTTACTACGATTATTCCAGCTACTTTTAAGCTGTTAGTATTAATATAAAGGAGGAAGATGTCTTCCGAATGACGACAATATGAACGCAAGATGAACAACAAAAAATGTTACGTTATCCCTATAGGAGTCGTAACATTATCCCTTTAATTTAAGGTAAAAGGTAATCTGACAATGATTGTCGTTCCTCGTCCAAGCTCACTCTCTACTTGAATTTCTCCTTGATGTAGCGAGACAATTTGTTTCACGATAGCAAGTCCCATTCCACTGCCTTCATATTTGTGACTATGTGAACGATCAGCCTTAAAAAATCGCTCAAATATACGTTTCTGATCCTCTAAAGAAATCCCAATGCCCCTATCCGTTATTCGCACTGTCACATGATTAGCATGTTGCTTCATGCTGATTTCAATCGTATCATGAGCATTTGAAAATTTAATACTATTCGTAAGAATATTTGTCCATACCTGATGTAATTGATCGTAATCAGCCATGAGGCGAACAGCCTTCAAATTAAGCTCAAAATCGATGTTGCGAGAAGACCATTGCGGCTGGATCGAGACAATGACACGTCTAATTTGCTCATCTAGGTTGAACCTATCAAGATGCATGGGCTTTGTCTTTGATTCTAGTAAGCTCAGCTTTAAGAGGCTATCACTCATCTTGGACATTCGATTGGCTTCTGAAATGATAATATCAAGATAACGGCTTTTCTCGTCGTCCGTTACATCGACTTGCTTTAGTGCTAACGCATAGCCAGAGATGGAGGTAAGTGGAGACTGCACCTCATGGGATACGTTCGATACAAAATCTCTTCTCATTTGCTCTAGCTGCTGTAACTCCTCCGCCATGTCTTCAAAGCTTTTAGCCAACGTCCCTAGCTCTCCTGATTGCTTAATGTTTAGCTCTACATTGAAGTCGCCACCAGCAATATGTTTAGTTGCTTGTGTTAGCTTTTTGATTGGCTTGACTAGAAACATCGCTGCTACTAAAAACACAACACTTCCTATAACAAGGGCATAGGTAGCAAAATTCAAAATCAACTTTATGGAAAAAGAGGTAGAAGGTAAAGATATGGGCTGGATAAACATCGCTTTTGTTCCCATTTCAGTTGTTAAAGGTATGCCAACAAGTATAGATGAAATGCCCCCAGGATTGACTTGAATGATCTCTCCAGCCAGCACAGTTTTCACTTGTGTCATGGTTACAGGAGCCAGTTCATCGTCAGGAAGCTTTCCGTAAGACGTAAACTGCCCCATTTCTTCATAAATACGAATATGATAGGATTCAAGCTGATGCATATCACGAATGAAACGATTTGCTTCATTAAACGGTAATGTGTCAAAAATTTGTACCATGTCTTGACCAAAATTCAGTAAGGGAATTTGTAGGTTTTCATTCAATTTATCTTTAAATACCCATGTTGCCATGAAAAAGGAGATAACAGTTCCTCCAATGACAGCAACTAAAAAGATTAGAACGACGCGTGTATATAAAGATTTAATCATTCATCAACCTCAAGCCTATAGCCAAGACCCCTTATTGTTTCGATATGAAAATCAGTTATCGTGTTGAAGCGCTCGCGCAGGCGCTTAATATGTACATCGATGGTTCGATTATCTCCCGCATAATCAATCCCCCAAATTTGATCGATTAGTTGTTCCCGTGTATAGACTTGCCCAGGTGTTTCCGCAAGCTTATATAATAATTCAAATTCCTTGAGTGGCAGTGAAATGGTATCTGTCCCTCTCATGATTTTATAGGTCTGACGGTCCAGCGTGATTTGACCAAGTTGTATCGTCTGCGAATGACCAATCCTATAGCGCTTTAAAAGCGCCTTTACACGTACCGTCAGCTCTAACGGATCAAATGGCTTCGTTAAATAGTCATCTGTTCCGAGCTCAAAGCCCTTCACTTTTTCCCATGTTTCTCCTCTTGCTGTCAGCATCAGTAAGGGCAGATCTGTATTCATTTTGCGTAGCTCCTTACATAGTGTCCAGCCATCCATCGTTGGCATCATAATATCCAGTACAACAAGATCGATTGGCGTTGAGCGATAGAGGGCTAGCGCTTCTTTGCCATCTCCAGCCTCTATGGTCGTGAACCCGTCTTTGCGTAGAAAAAGGCAAACAAGTTCACGAATGTTCACATCATCATCCGCTACAAGTATCGTTGGCATACTTTCGTTCCCCTCTTTTCCAATGTATTATTCACACACATTATACTATATAACTAATGTACTTCTCCCCTACCAATAGCTTATTTCCTTAAAGTAAAAAAACCCCTCCTTTATATGAAAAAATATAAAGGAAGGTTTCTAATCAAGCAATTAGCTTTGCAAACCACGCGACATAATGCGCGCCAGGAATCAATAATAACTGTGCCACAATGGTTCCTAAAAATCTGGAAAACATCATCATAACGGACATTCTTTTTAAGTCGAGATAACTTCCTCTCTTATTGATAACATCATCGGCCAGAATGGATATTTTAGGGTCAATAAACAGGATCAATAGAATCGTTGCAATACCATTGATTAATCCAGATGCCATGACAGCAGTAGTCTTTAGTTCTGGTACTAATAATGTGGCATATAAAGCGGATAAAACGCCAATGGTATAGATAGCTGTAATGATAATATTGATGATGAATAATTTAATTGGTATATCCCCTAGACGAATGCCTTTTAAATAACTAAAACTTGGTTTATGAATATGCTTAATACCTCGTCTTATATAGTCCAACGTAAAGCCCTTTTTCATTAAAGCGGGAATGGAACCTCTTTCCTCAGCCAAATGGACGATAGCCCTTGAAAAAATAGCTATAAAGGTGGGGATGAGTAAGATTCCTACTATTGTTCCAAGCGAAGCCGCTCCAATAATGAGTCGAAATTGGTGCTCTACAAATGTCATCGCATTATCTGCAGGTGCTGTATCAACAAGGCTTCCTGTGAATGGTTGTTGCATCATATTTGCTAACCTTGACACCATGACCATTACATTAAAAAGAGATAAAGCCGAAGCTAGTAATTTGACACGTGCTCCAGATAGACGTACTGCATAGGCAAGCGTTTCAATGGCATGAATGATTAAAATAAATAAAGCAATCATGATTAATTTTTCTGTTATTAAATCCACATATGTACCTACTCTTCGCTTTCCTACACTTTAACATTGGGACGCTTCTCCCACAAAATAGTTCCGCTTAAAAAAATACCGTTACTTCTGTAGCTGCTTACCAATCAATTTCAATATATCTTCCTGTGACATCTCTTCGGTCAACAGCGTTTCTCCATCCACACCAAGATAATCATGTGGATTCCACCAAGCATGTAAAGAATCTTCGCCGAAGTCATTCTTTTTGGAGCTAGAATGATGACGAATAACGGTTTCCTCAAAAGATAAATCAAAATAATACGTATAGGCCTTCTGATCATAGAATTGGATTAAATCTTTTAACATATCTCCATAAAGACTGGTATATAATATTCCTTCTACAATGACAACTTCACAACGACCTTTACCATACTCTGCGATTTGACGAATGAATTCAATAGAAAGATTGCCTTCTCGATCATGCACCTTTAACATATCACGTCGGACAACATCTTGCGGAACTAAAAGCGTATCATGTCCAAGATGATGTTGAAGACTTTTCGCAATCGTCGTTTTTCCGCTACCAGAATTTCCTCGGATGATAATTAGTTTAGATTCCAAATTTCCCTTCTCCTTTTTAAACTGCTCTTCTAGACCAAATCACAACAGGGATCAATACTAACGACAAAAGCCCTCCCGCTAAGGACAACGCTGCATAGCTTGAATTCGCCACTACCATACCTGATAGCGCACCACCTGACGCACCCGCCAATGCAACAAAGACATCCATTTTCCCCTGTGTTTTTGCACGTGTAGCAGGTTCCGTTGCATCAACGATTTGAGCAGTCCCACTGATTAAACCAAAGTTCCAGCCTAATCCTAGTAAAGAAAGTGCCACAATGAGTAACACCATTGAATCGCTTGGTGCAAACGCCGCCACTAAACCAGCGAGTAGCAATGTAATACCCGAAGCAATACTCATCGCTGTCCGTCCGATTTTATCGACAAGAATACCTGTGACGAGTGATGGCAGATACATAGAACCTACATGAAACCCTATCACAATGCCAACTTCGGCTAAACCATGTCCATGATGTTTCATATGTACGGGTGTCATTGTCATAATCGCTACCATGACAATTTGCGTCAAGACCATCACCGTTGCCCCTACCGCTAAGCCTCTTTTATTGCCTGTAGTATGCAAGGATTGTGCTTGATGTTCTTTGTTCATTTTTTGCTTATGTGCCTCAAGGGCTTTCGCTATTTCTAATGGATCAGGACGCAACAGAGTAAATAATACAAGTCCCGCTACAATAAAGGCGACAGCCGATAATAAAAAAGGCCCCGCCAAAGCTGGAATACCAATGGATCGTGCCACTTTCCCCATCCATTCTACTAAATTCGGACCTAAAACAGCGCCAAACGTAGTCATAAGCATGGTCGTACTAATTGCCGTAGCACGCTGCTTATCATTGGCTAAATCCGTCCCAGCGTAGCGAGCCTGTAAATTAGTTGCCGTACCCGCTCCATAGATTAATAGAGAAGCAAACAATAACACAATACTATTCATTAAAGCAGCCAGGACTACACCCATCGCGCCTATTCCGCCCACTATAAAACCTGTTGATAAGCCGATACGGCGGCCATAACGCTGCGATAGTTTCCCCACAATAAAAGCTGCACCTGCCGAGCCTAACGTAAATAATGCAGAGGGTACACCCGCATAGGCATCCGTTCCTAGCATTTGTTGTGCCAGTAGAGCGCCAACCGTAATCCCTGCCGCAAGCCCAGCTCCACCAAATATTTGGGATAGACTAACAACTATGAGTACACGTCTATATAGGTTTTTTAGTTTTTCTGGTGACTCCATATAGGACGCGATTGACTCTTTAGATTTTCCAACCATTTTTCAACCTTCTTTCTCTTAATTCTCTATGTATATCAAACAAAATTACTTGAAGCTAATGAAGAAGGAACCGTCCCCATTTAGACAGTTCCTTTCATCTGCTACCCCCTTTATACGACTACCGTATTCCACATATTAATATGCATGCATAACGACTTTCTTTTTCTTCGAGTAGAATAAGAAAGTAGCTGTTAAACTTAAGCTTATGATTCCGAAAACAAGTCCCATACCACTTAAACCAATTAAATCTAGCATCATGCCTGTCGATAAAAGCACGATTTGAAAGACAACTGAATCAATCATGTTTCGGAAGGAGAAAAAGCGTCCATGAAACTGTTTTGGTACTTGCTTTTGGAAGATTACCATTGTCGTTGGGAAAAAACAGCCAACGGAAAAGCCAAAAACGCCAAATGCCACTAAAGCGAAAAAGGGAATGTCCGCCAGTAACAGTAGTAGCTCCATAGAGCCGATAATAAAGGCTAATGAAAAAAGCAGCGTGCCCATTTGTACACGATTAGCGATCATTTTCAAACCAGCTGCCCCCAGCATAAAACCAATGCCTTCCACCGTATACAGTAACCCTGAAATTGTGGTAGATTGGTGGATTTCAGATATTTTCATAATGACTAAATTGAAAGAGCCTAAAAATAATGTTGGAATTAACATTAAGACAAGCGTCATCAAGACGACCGGGTGCTCTTTCACCATCGGTAACACTTCTTTAAAGTTCCCTTTTTCTTTATTTGCCAGCGTTGCATTGGTTGTTTCATCTAATTGTAGCAAGCTTGTAATGACAAACATGACTATGTAGACAATAAATGAAATAATATATAACCATTTTAATTCAAAGAAGCTTAGCATAAATCCTGCTGCAGCTGTGCCAATAATCCTAGAGATGGTTCTGGCATTCATTTGCCAAGCATTTAGCGTAATTAAATCTTGCTCATTAGCAATCATTGGAATAATCGATTGCAAGGCAGGCATATAAAAAGCTGCTGCTATTTGCAGTGTGATTAAAAATAGAATCATCCAAATAACCGAATTGGTATAAAGTGCGATAAACATAAACAAAACACTGATGATGCGCCCGATACTTGCCATCTGGACAACCGTTTTTTTCTTCGATTGGTCAATGATACGCCCTGCCATTGGACCGACGACTAAGCCTGCTAAAATACCACAAGAAATAATTAATGATTTGTGAAAGTCAGAAGGTACTACCTCTTGCATAAAGGCTAAATTCCCAATAATGCCAGCCCATAAGCCAAGACCTACGACAAATTCACCTAATAAAATAATCCAAACGTTTCGATTTTTCCACATGCTGTTCTCCTTGTTGCTTCCATAAAATTTATCGTAACAAAATTTTAAATATTGGTACATAAAAATATAGAAAAATTTGCTAGATTCTACGCCATTCTTTCCCTTTCTAGTTTACCTTATCGAGTATACTATTTTTCCTAGAGGGAGTACTCATTCAAAAGTTTGAACTTGCGACTAAAAGAAAAAACATCGTTTGATGGGCGTATCAAACGATGTTTTTCGTTAAGAGATTTCTAGTTTATGAACAAGTGCTTTTTTTCTACGTTCAACTATTTTTTGACAGATGAACGTCACGATAAAGATTAAGCCGACTGTTGTCGCCATCATACCTGCTATAGAAGTATCCCAGAACTTCGCTAAATAATAACCGAGGACGGAAGCAGCAGCACCAAAGAGCATACTATAGACGAACATTTGCTTAATCGTCTTGCTGATTAAATAGGAAGTAGCAGCTGGCCCAATCAACATGGCAACCACTAAAATGGCTCCAACACTATCAAAAGCTGCCACTGTTGTAAACGAAATGGACGTCATAAAGCCATAATGTAGAAAGACAACGGGAATGCCAATGGTTGCTGCATACACAGGGTCAAACGTCGCAAGCTTCATTTCTTTAAAGAATAAGAGCAGGAACGCAATATTAATCACGAGGACGAGCAATAGCATCCACACCGCCTTAGGCATCGCTAGCCCAAGCAGTGTCCATCTATCCCAAGGAACAAAAGCTATCTCTCCCATTAAAACATGTTCAACATCTAAATGGACATTGCCGGCATATAAGGTAATCAGAAGGACACCTGCTGCAAACAGGGATGTAAACACCACACCAATCGCAGCATCTTCTTGAATACCAGAAGAATGTAATAATTGCACGAGATAGGCTGTTAAAATCCCTGCAAACGCGGCACCTACTAACATCCAAAAGCCATTTAATGTTTGGGTAATAAGATAGGCCATCACGATACCAAAGAGCACTGTATGACTGATCGCATCTGCAATCATAGACATTCTACGCAAGATGAGGAAGACACCTGCAATCCCGCATGTTATCCCAACTAATAGTCCTGTGAATACAACCCAAAATTCGATCATCCTACATCACCCTGCTTCCGAAATTGCATTTTCCTACGATATTTACTAATTTGACCAGCTGGACTTATAAAATACGATAGAAAGAATATACCTGCTGCGACTAAAACGATAATCGGACCAGTCGATAAACCTGTTCGAATCGCACTAATAAAGGTTCCTGTTATGCCAGCAATGCCTCCAATCGCGGCACTCAAGATCAGCATCGTACTCAATTTATTTGTCCATAGCTTGGCACTAGCAGCAGGAATAATTAATAAGGCCGACATTAAAATCACCCCTACAGCTTGGATCCCTGTAACAATCGTCATAACAATTAAAACCGTTAAGGTTGCCTTTAAAGCCTCAATTGGTAAGCCAATTCCCTTTGCATAAACAGGATCAAAGATCAGTAGCTTCCATTCCTTATAAAGTAACAGACTCACCACAATAATGATGGTTGCGCTAATAAAGAGCCACATTAAATCGGCCTTGGTCATCGTCGCTGCTTTGCCAAAAATAAAATTATTCAATCCGCTCTGATTCCCAAGTGGGCTCCGATTAACGACAGTTAAAAATACAACGCCAACACCAAAAAATACAGTAAGGACTAATCCTATAGCAGCGTCAGCCTTCATTTTTGAAAATGACACAATCCATTGAATACAATACACCGATAATGCAGATGTAATGCCCGCTCCTAGCATTAAAATCGGCAATTCCTTTTGACCTGTTAGCAGGAACGCCAGGGCAATGCCTGGTAATGCTGCATGCGCCGCAGCATCACCAACTAGACTTTGTTTTTGTAAGAAGGAGAACGTGCCTGTGATGCCAGCTGCAATGCCAAGTAACATCGTTCCGCTCAGTACCCACAATAAGTTACCACTTAACATAGTGTCCCTCCTTACACATGCTGCATCATGAAAAGTTTACCACCATATGTTTTTTGTAATTGCTCTGGTGTAAAAACATCTTCTGTTGCGCCTGATGCTAAAATGGTTTTGTTTAATAAAATCGTATAGTCAAAATATTCTTTGACGGTTTGAAGATCGTGATGCACAACAAAAATACTTTTTCCCTGTGCCTTTAAATCTTTTAAAATATCAATAATTGTTTTTTCTGTCGCAGCATCTACCCCTGCAAACGGTTCATCTAAAAAATAAATATCTGCATTTTGTGCAAGGGCTCTTGCTAGGAACACTCGCTGCTGCTGCCCTCCTGAAAGCTGCCCGATGGAACGCTCTGCAAAGTCCTGCATCCCTACACTTGCTAATGCTTGTCGAGCAACAATTTTATCTTGCTTGGATGGTCTTTTAAACAAACCTGTATGACCATAACGCCCCATGAGTACTACATCCAGCGCATTTGTAGGAAAATCCCAATCCACCGCATTACGCTGAGGGACATAGCCCACGACTAAACTCTTTGGCTCAAACATCTTCCCTAAAATTTCAACCTTTCCTACTTTATTGGGAAGTTGATTTAAAATGGCCTTTAAAAATGTGGATTTCCCCGCACCATTTGGGCCAATAATGGCAGCTAGGTGGCCTGTAGGCACTGTTACACAGGCATTTTCTAATACTGTTTTCTTATCATACGCGACTGATAGATTTTCTACTGTTAATGCATACATTTTCTTCACCTACTTTAATGCATCGACGATAGTGTCGATGTTATGTTGATACATACCTATATACGTACCTTCTGTTGTTCCTTCAGCTCCCATGGCATCGGAGAATAATTCCCCACCGATGACAATGTCGTGGCCTTTTTCCTTCGCCCCTTCAATGACAGCCTTCATCGCCTTATCAGATACACTGGATTCTATAAAAAGAGCCTTAATCTTTTTTTCTACTAAGAAATCAACCATCTCCTGGACATCTTTCACACCGTACTCTGAATCCGTACTCAGTCCTTGTAAGCCACGTACTTCAAATCCCTGACTTCTGCCAAAGTAATTGAACGCATCATGAGCCGTTACTAATATTCTTTGCTGCTGTGGTATTTCATTCACACGTTGTTGTGCATAGCCTTGTAAATCATCTAGCTTTTTCAAGTAAGCTGCTTCATTCGTTTGAAAATCTGCTTTAAACTCAGGGTATTCCTCCTGAAGTTGCGTACTGATTGCCTTGACAACGCCTTTCCAAAGCTCAATATCAAACCAAATATGTGGATCATGGAGCATGGCATCTGTGTCACTGGCAAGCAGTTGCTTTTCATCTAATGTCTCGCCCACTGCCAGGACTGTTTTATCCTTAGCCATTTGTTCAAATATATCAAGCATCTGTCCTTCTAAATGTAAGCCATTATAAAAAATGACTTCTGCTTTATCCAATTTTGATAAATCACTTTGAGTCGCCTTATATAGATGAGGATCTACCCCTGGGCCCATCAATGCTGATACCTGTAAATGATCGCCACTGATTTCTTTAATCGCATCTGCAATTTGTCCAGTAGTTGCAACCACAATGCCTTCTTTTTCACCCTCTGTTTCTGCTGAACAGCCAAATAATAGAAGTGAGAGTGATAATACCATTACACCTAACCATTGTTTCATTTTTCTACCTCTTCTTTCTCTTTATTAAGCAATTGTTTGAAAAAATGTGCATACGCACGTAGGAACCAATTGGCGGACAAGCTGTAATTGTTTGTCATGCCCGCCTTTTAATAGCAGTTGGCGTTCCTATCACGACTTTTTTTCATACAATGCCTTAATTTATATTCATTTTCCTAATAAGCTGGCGCCAGCTCATCCAGAAAAGTATTAACATCATACCTGCACCTACTGAATCGGTAAGTTTCCATACAATTGTCAAAATAATTAAAATGGCCATTGGAAGAATCGTCAGCTTGAAATCACCTAAATATTTCATTCACGCACTCTTCTTTCTTAGGAGATATTTTGTTTCCCTTAGGAAAAATATATGCTTAATACAAAGAAAATTCAACTACTTTATGAAAATTTCTTTAAAAAAATTTTTTTCTTACATAAAACTTAGTTTATCCCAAACAAAAAAATCCCTAATGAAGACATTAGAGATTTTTTATAAAAATACATAGATATATGTTAATAAACATTTATTTTTCTTTTTCTAGCGGTTTCCCTATAAACTCAAATGCATAAATATGCGTCTTAGTTAATTCAATGATGTCCTTGATTAATGCTTCTTCTGATTTTTCATAGCCGCTTGCAATCCATTGCATCATTAATCCATAAAAACCGTAGGATGTATAATGCTTGAACATGTCCATATTGACAGGCTGTTGATTGATTGTCTCAAATTTAAATTGCTCTTGATAAATTTTTGTAATCGTTAAGGGCATACGTGTATGCAACCCAGGAATGGTATCTTCCACATTCAACAACTCGAAAAAAAGACGATGCTTATAAATGTAATGAATAATATTAAAGGATGGTGCTTTCAATTTGGTCGTATATACCTTTTCTCCATATAGGTATGGTTCACCTACTGCTACTTCCAGACCATTCAACATCAGTTCGAGCAAATTTTCTGCCAGCTCAAATTTATCTTGAAAATGCACATAAAAGGTACTACGGTTATAGCCTGCTTGTTCTACAATATCCTTCACTGTAATGGCTTGAAAACCATGTTGTTTAATTAAATCGATAAACGCCTCATAAAAATGACGACGGGTTCTTTCTTGTCTTTGTGTCCATTTTGACAATTTTGCTTCCTCCCTTTTAGACATTTCTGGCAAATATGTCTACTAGTTAGACACTTGCTACGACATTAATGATTGTTTCCATTTTCAAGCGTTTTACAATAAAAGTACACCGTGATTTACGCAGGGTGCAAGAAAAATGATTGTTTAAGGGAGTGTCATATATGGGGAAATTACAAGATAAAGTCGCAATTATTACAGGTGGTGCTTCTGGTATCGGTGCTGCAACTGCTCAATTATTTGTAGCAGAGGGTGCAAAAGTGGTGCTTGTGGACCTAAACGAAGAAAAAGGTCAGGCATTTGCTGCCGAACTACAGGCAACAGGAGCAGAGGCTTTGTTTATCAAAGCAAATGTAACAGATGAAAATGAAGTAGCAGCTATTTATCAAACAACCATTGAGACATTTGGCAAAGTCGATGTCCTTTTTAATAATGCAGGAATTGGCCGTGTTACACCAACTGAGGAGCTTCCTTATGCGGAATGGCGTCAAACTGTAAATGTGGATCTGGATGGCGTATTTTTAATGGCCCAAGCAGCCATCAAAGAAATGCTAAAAGGCAATGGTGGAACAATTGTTAACACAGCTTCGATGTATGGTTGGGTTGGCTCACCAGGATCAGCTGCCTATAATGCAGCAAAAGGAGGCGTGATTAATTTAACACGTTCATTAGCATTGGAATTTGCTACTCGGGGTATTCGTGTCAATGCGCTTTGTCCAGGTTTTATTGATACACCAATCATTCCAGAAGAAAGCAAAGAGCCATTACGTCAAATCACACCTATGCAACGACTAGGTCAACCAGTGGAAATGGCGAAAGCTGTTTTATTTATGGCTTGTGACGATTCAACGTTTATGACAGGTAACACATTAACTGTAGATGGTGGTTATACAGCCCAATAATGACGTTCAAAATAATCGCTTCCCCACAAAGGACAGCGATTATTTTTCACTAGAAAAATTTGCAGTTTTTATCCATTTCCTGCAAACTATTACTAAAGTGAGCAAGAAAGGATGAAGACGACGAATGAAAAAATTAATAGGTACATTATTATTTTCTATTCTGTTTATAGCTAGTGCAGGCAATGTACAAGCTGCTGGCTTTCAAGATGTATCAGAGGATCATTATGCCTATGAAGCTATTTTATGGGCAGAAGAGTATGATATTGTTAATGGCTTTACAGACGGTACATTTAAACCGAATGCTACCATTACTGAACAGCAATTAGCAAAACTATTAGCCAATTTTTATGAGCTTGAAATGCCCATCGACGAATTAAAAAAGCAAACTCCTTCAGCAAACTGGTCGGATGCATTCTATAACCAACTCGCAAGCTATGGGGTGCCTTTAAATGGCTATTTCGACAACCGAATCCGAGCGGCTACGGTGAAGCGTGGTGTAGTGGCACAGGCTATTGCTCATTTAGCTAGCGGTAAGAAGGGATTAGATCAATCTATTCAATTTTTACTTGATACCTATATTTCTTCCGGGTTAAATCCACAGTATGAAGATCGTAATTTACAAAAGTTTTATGGCGTGACGAACAACATGACCCGTGCGCAAGTTGTCACGATGCTCTATCGTATGGACGAACGAAATTATTATGAAATTTCAGCGGATGCACAAGCAATTAATGAGAATGCCAACAACGTATCTTTAAATAATAGAGCAAAAAATGCTCAAAATCAGCTCGACAAATCATTACAGCAGGCTACTCCTAGTAAAAGCGCATGGGAGGGTGTGTATACCTATTACTATAAATGGGGTAAGGGTAAAAACGATTTTAACCGCCGTGATGCTATGATCTCCAATGCCACAAACAAAAGCTTTTCAATTGCTTTAACGGCGAATGATGGTACTGCTTCAGGTAGTGTAAATGGCACAGCCACAATCACAAGCAATACGAAAGCACTTATGAATACATCCTCTAATGGTAATCGCTGTGTCGTCGAGTTTGAACGTTTATCCAATAATGCCCTAAAGGTGTCCGAGATTGATTGTCGTGCTGAACGTAATGAAGGCACCAATTTTTCTGGTACCTTAAAGCAACAATAACTGATAACAGAGTCTGATACATTCAGGCTCTTTTTTCATCCTTAAAAGCATCATAGCTAAGTTTGGCTATGGTAATAAAATCTTCGAGACAGCGATGCATATGCTTATCTTTATGCCATGCAATATCTGTATAAATGGGCGCTAAATTGACTGTGGATGGTAGCTCCACTAATTGCCCACTTGCCAGCTCCTTCTCTACGACCATTTTAGGTAAAAACGTTATACCTAACCCTGCCATCACACATTGCTTGATTGCTTCAATGCTGGCAAATTCAATCATTTGTAAGGGCTTGACACCTTCTTGCTGTAGCTGTACTTCTAAATGATTACGATAGGAGCATCCTGTCTCTGTTAACAGCATCGTTTCAGTTGATAATTGTTGAGCCGATAGCGGATGCCTGATTTCTTTCGAGGCACTGACGAATACAAGCTGTTCCTGTATCAATCGCTCTCGCTTGAGCATAGCCGTTTCCTGATAAGTGTCCGTAATCAATGCTATATCAAGTTTACCTGCTTGTAATAACTCCTTCGCAATGTCCGTCGTATGCACAGGCTTAAAAATGATTTTTACTTGCGGATGTGCTTGTTGAAACTGCTGTAAAATACTTGGTAATCGATAGACGCATTGGCTTTCCTGAGCCCCAATTTTTAAGACGATTTGTTCCTGCTCAGTGGACATAGCTTTTTTCAAATCCTGATCTAGCTCTAGCATTTTTTGGGCATACTGTTGCAGACGTTTCCCCTCTTCTGTCAGGACAATGCGTTTTCCTAGACGCTCAAAAAGAATCACACCCAATTCTTGTTCTAATGTTTTAATTTGGGCAGTGATACTCGATTGAGCGTAATCAAGAAGCTGTGCCGTCTGTGTAAAGCTTAACGTTTCAGCTGCCGTTAAAAACGTCTGAAGCTGTTTCATATCCATTCACTCAAACCCCTTTGATTCGATTTTTTCGATACATTTTATCGAAACATTCATCTTTATCGATAGTAAAATTCAGTTTACACTAGTTAGTAGCTGAAAGAAAGAGGAGGATGCCACATGAACATTACCGCATTCATTGGTAGTTCAAGAGAGCAAAGTAATAGTGAACAATTAACAGATATCGTGTTACAAGGTGTACCGCACGAAAAATTATACATCAAGGATTTACACATTGAACCCATTCATGATTTACGTCACGATGAAAATGGTTTTCAGGTGGTAGCGGATGATTATGATCAAGTTATTCAAGCCATCTTGACAAGCGATGTCGTTGTATTTGCTACACCTATTTATTGGTACAGTATGTCGGGCATTATGAAAAATATGGTGGACCGATTCAGCCAAGCGATTCGAGATGAACGCTATCCAGAGTTGAAGGAAAAGCTAAAAACGACGCAAGCCATTGTGCTGGCTGTAGGTGGGGATGACCCCCATGTAAAAGGCTTACCTATGATTCAGCAATTCCAATATATCTTTGACTTTTTAAATATGCCATTTAGTTCTTATATTATCGGTGAAGGGAATAAGCCTGGTGATATCACAAATGATGAGCGAGCACTAGCACAAGCAGCTATTTTAAATAAAGAACTAAAAGCACACACCAAATAATGAGCATAAGAAAACGACCTAAAAGCCTCTCTGAGCTAGTAGGTCGTTTTTGGTCTATGCTTCTACCGAGATATGCTGGAAGGTTGTCACATCAAATAACCCTGTATCTGTTAGCTTTAAAGTAGGAATAACTGGTAATGCCACAAAAGAAAACGTTAGAAGAAAATGGAAATCTAATGTTGGGTTGAGTGTCTGTAATGCACTGTGCAAGCCTGCTAGCTGCTCCTTTGCTTGCTGAGCGGGTACATCTGTCATCAAGCCGCCAATGGTTAATGGCATTTCGGCTAGAATTTGGCCATCCGCTACAATCACAAAGCCTCCTTGAATTTCCTGAATGCGTGTAAGCGCCAGGACCATATCCTCATCATTTGTTCCTACGACAAGGGCATTATGTGAATCATGTGCTACTGTTGTAGCTACTGCCCCTTTCTGTAAGCCAAAGCCTTTGACAATTCCCAGACCTGTCGTGTGTAACTGATGATGACGTTCGATTACGGCTAGTTTCAGTAAATCTTGTTCTACGGATGGTATAAAGACACCATCCTTTACAGGTACATCTATTACTAAATGATTCGTAATCAGCTGATTTGGTACAATTTCCATCACATTTGCCTTGGTACCCTTTGTGAATGCCAGTTGTAGCCTCTCCTTTGTAATGGTTGGTAAATGGACAGATTGATGGATATGAGATGGAACAACTGGCTCTAGACGATTTGTCAGCATTTCACCATTTTCAGCCACTTTCAGACCATTTTTCCATACGGCCTTTGCCTGCATCGTCGACAAATCCTCTATTAACACAAAATCTGCCTTATAGCCTGGTGCAAGTACACCTCGATCCAATAAACGATAGCATTCTGCTGTGTTCACAGTTGCTAACTGGATGGCCTGTAATGGTGGCATCCCTTCGGCAATTGCCATGGCAACATCAAAATTGATACTGCCTTCATCAATTAACTCATCCACATATTTATCATCCGTACAAAAACCAAAGCGACGAGCATTATGTGGCTGGACAGCTGGTAATAAATCTCGTAAATTTTTAGCAGCTGAGCCTTCTCGAATCAGCACATACATCCCTTGCTCTACACGATCAATGGCTTCCTCAGCTGTTACACATTCATGATCTGTGTGAATACCTGCGGCCCGATAGCCTGTAATTTGTTCGCTCTGTAAGCCCGCACAATGCCCGTCGATTACTAAATTTGTTTCCTGTGATAATAAAATTTTCTGAAGCATGTCCTCTTGCCCATTTAACACCGCTGGAAAATCCATCACTTCAGCTAATCCACGAACCTGTTCATTTTCTAGAAACGGCGCCAAATCCTTAGCCGTTAGTGTAGCACCAGCATTTTCAAACTGTGTACCTGGCACACTTGATGGTAGCATCACAAAAATATCCATATCCGCCTTCTGTGCATCATCGAGCATAAATTGAATGCCTTCTGCTCCTGCGACATTGGCAATTTCATGAGGATCTGTCATCACTGTTGTAATACCATGAGGAAGTAAAACTCGACTAAATTCCCCTGGTGTCAACATAGAAGATTCAATATGTATATGACCATCAATTAATCCAGGAATGACATAGCTTCCTGAAGCATCCTCTTCCTGCTTAGCCTGAAACTTATTCGTGCGATCTAGAGCCACAATCATACCATTCTTCACGACAATATCTGCTTTTTTCCACGTTAACGAAAAAACATCGGCAATTTGTGCATTTCTCAGAATGAAATCTGCCTCTAATTTTCCTTGAGATGATAAGATATTTTGTGTTAACTGCTGTAATTTTATCGACATAACCTATACTCCTTTTTCTTTTAAGAACTATCATGCCAAAAAGATGCTAATCATTGCAACTATTTATCGTTACATCAGTAAAAAACGACCATTGCTCAATGGTCGTTCGAAAATTCTAGCTCTTTAGGTGGTTGCCCTTTTTTATTCATCAAGCGCATACGGATAGGCTCAATTTTTAATGTCACCATTTCATCCTGATTACCAATAAAGATACTCGTAAAAAATTCTGCTAGTTTATTTTTTATTCCTTCTTCATGTACTTCCGTAAGCTTGCCTTCTATTTCCACATACGTATCACCAAAGCCACCATTTTCGTAGCCATATAAAATATGGGTATATGGATTTTTGCGTAGCTCTTCCATTTTTTCTGAATGTTTATTTGTTACTGTATACAACACAAAATCTTCATGCTGGAACGTCATGTACCGTGAGTACGGTTTGCCATTTTCTACAGTCGCCATTGTTCCAATCTTTTCTCGATTTAACACTTCTAAAATTTCATCACGTACAGAAGTCATAGTATCCCATCCTTTCATCTACATATCTATTTTGCCCTCTCCTAAGAAAGCTAAACCGTCTTTTTTTGAAAAATGTGAAATGACAATCTTCGGGCATATTGAAAATCTATTGTTATAATAACTGGATGGACAACAGGAATTTTCGAATGAATGAGGGTTAAAAATGAAACAAGCTTTTTTTACGCGCTGTTTGTTTTTCATAACAGGCATTATCGTGCTTTCTTTTGGTATCACATTAACAATTAAAGGCCAACTTTTTGGTGTGGGCTCATGGGATGTACTACATATTGGCTTAACAAAAACATTGGGCTTATCAATCGGTTCATGGTCCATTATTTTGGGACTTGCTATTTTAGCGTTTGATATGCTGATTACAAAAAAGTTCCCTTTACCCGGAACGTTTATTGATATGTTTTTGGCGGGCATTTTTATTGATATTTTCAACTACTGGCTACCTGATATTGATGGTTTTTGGATGCAACTTATTTCTTACCTTACAGGGCTAGTTTTATTAGGCTGGGGCTGTGGGATGTACATGGTGGCGAATTTAGGTATTGGACCACGTGATACGCTCATGCTAATGATGGTTCATAAGCTTGGCTGGAGTGTGACTCGCTCTCGTACAACAATGGAAGTATCGGTTGCGATCATTGGCTTTTTACTTGGCGGCCCTATTGGTATCGGTACGGTATTCATGGCCTTTGGGCTAGGACCAATTGTACAATTTGCCTTATCTTATAACGAAAAATTATTTATGCGATGGACAGGCGTGAAAAGCGCTGTTGTCTAAACTTTAATGACAATGCATTTTTTGCATTGTCTTTTTTTACAGTTGAAATATACAGTTCAACTATATATAATCAAACTATATAGTCCAACTGTATATTTGAGGTGAAAATGTGAAAAAACATAAATTATTACCTTTATCCGAAACCATGCATTATATTCTACTCGCCTTACGTGAACCGCTACATGGCTATGCCATGATGCAAAAAATCGAGGAAATGAGCGCAGGTAGTGTAAGGATTGCTGCCGGCACTATGTATGGAGCCATTGAAAATTTATTAAAATATCATTGGATCACGCCTGTTGAAACCCAGGATATAAGACGCAAGGTTTATCAAACCACAGAAGTGGGTCTCGAAATATTAGCGGCAGAGCAACAAAGATTGCAGCGCATTTTATCTTTATACGAGGGAGCTGGCGAACATGATAAAGTTTAAAGTCTTTTTTGATATCGAAAAGGAAGAGCGTTGGTTAAACGAAATGTTAACCAAGGGTTGGATATGCTCTAACATAAACTCAGCAGGTATTTATACATTTCAGCCTACTGACGATCTTGAACAAGTTATTCGAATTGATTGTCAGCAGGATCTTCGCAAAGAAAAGCAAGCTACCTATAAGCAATTACATGAGGATTTTGGCTGGCGTATAGTAAAAGAAAAATCATATGATGGCACCTATTATTGGACAAAAGGTAAAGATGGTAATGATGAATTATTTTCAGATAATGATTCCCACATTGCGAAATATAAACGTTTAATGAAACATGCAAGCAATTGGGCAATACTCTCACTTATCTTCTTAATAATTTTTTATGGCAACGATGACGTCGCTCCCTTTTTCAGTATAAAAAGCGCATATTATACCCCAGGTTTATGGGATAAAGAAGGTTCTGCTTTCCTTTTTGCTTTTTTATTTGAAACACCCTTTGCCATCATGCGCTTTATTCCACCATGGCTATTTTTAGCAACTTGTAGTATTTACATCACACTGTATTATCGTTATCGTAAATCCATACAGCAATTTTTATAGCAAATAACAAAGAGCCTCTTACGTAGTGTAAGAAGGCTCCTCTTTTCTTTATGCTTCTGGTTCAGCAGTATTTTGTCCTGTTGCTTCAATCACTTCAGGCGTATCGTCCACTGTATCATCTTCCTGAACGTTTTCAGCAGGTGGTGGTGTAATCGTCACAAGGGTGTAGTCATCCTCTTGTAAAATTTCAAACGAGAACTGTTGACGAATATCTCCGACGTATAGAGAAGTGCCAATCGCAACATTCGTGACATCTATTTCAATGGTTTCAGGAATGTCAGTTGGCTTCACTTTAATACGCACTTCACGATTAGGCTGGAGCAGGAATCCGCCATCAGCAACTCCAACTGCATCACCAATTACAGTCACTGGAATATCCACTTCTAGCTCCTCTGACATATTGATGGACTTAAAATCAACATGTTTAACATTCCCTTTTAGAGCACAACGTTGCACCTCTGTTAAAACAGCATTGATGCGTTTTCCTTCAACCTCTAGTTGAAAAACACTTTTCGTGCCATGTGTAGCTAACATTTTGGCAAAGGCTCTAGCATCCAACATAATCGCCGTTGATTCCATTTGAAAGCCGTAAACCACACCAGGAATGCCCCCATTTTGTCGAAGCTGTGTTAAAGAAGATTGACGTCCCTTTTTACGTTTACTGGCAGTTAAAACCATATTCATCGAATATTTCCCCTTTCATGGAAACTAGTCTCATAAAAGGTTTTGCCTTTTCTGTTGTATTTTATACCTATAAAGCACGCGATTATTTTGTCAGCATGGTAGTGCTAATTTGCCTATCAGGATTACGGTTAAGCAATACGACCCAGAGTGCGATAGTCGCTAAAACCGTGCAAACCATAAACATCACCATATAAGATGTAAATTGCACAACAAAGCCCATCAAAAAGCCACCTAAACCAAAGCCTAAATCATAGGTAGCTAAAAATAATCCTAGCAAAATATTTCTCGATTCCTTTGGTACAACAAACGACATATAGGTAGTAATTGTCGGATATAACATCGCTGATGCAAGGCCATTGAAAACAGCAGAAATATAGACAAAAGAGCCTATTTCAGGTAATACAGTAAGCAACGTTGTGCCCAACATGGAACTGAAAAGCACACATGCCATAAATTTCGGATGCCATTGTCCATCTGAAGGAATAGAGCGTCGCAATAAAAAGCGACTACCAACCACGACCAATGCCTGTAACGTTAAATAAATAGCTGGATTACCTACTCCCTCGGTCAGCATAAACAATGGTAAAAAGGTAGTGATGGCGCCAAAAATAGCAGCACCAAGAACCATAACGATTGCTGATATGACTAGCCCTTTGTGTTGCTTTGCCCCCTTCATGGCGGCTATCAGCTCTCTTGTTGTCACAACATCTGTGTCTTCCTTTGCTTTTGGTAAAGGGGAGCCAATAAAAAATAGTAGTGGTAGAAGTGCCAACATAACTACAAAGATCAATAAATCCTGTTTATCAAATTGCGTCCACAAGAGTAGCGCTACTGCAGGTCCATATAAACCAGGCACAACACTGGATAAGGAATACATGGACATGCCTTGCCCCCGCTCATGATCCTGCAAGACATCTGTAATGCCTAACTGCATCGCCATGGAAAAGAAAGCAGTGATGATCCCCTGTAAGGCTCGTACTAAAAAGACACTATCAATACCAAATACTACATAGATAAGGAGTGCGAGTGCATGCCCTATTAACAGCCATTGCATAATGGTATACAGACTATACTTGGCGACCATTTGGCCAGCAAAAGGTCTTAATAGCATACAAACAAGCATATACATGGCCATCATGACACCAATCTCACCCTCCAAGTACCCTCCATCCGCTGCCTCTAATGGAAAAATAATCGTCAACACAGCATTGGCGGTAAAAAAAATAACCGCCAGTCCATATAGTTGCATCATGCGAAGGGATAAAGGCTGAAGTTTCATGATACTTGCTCCTCTCTTGATTCCCCTTGCAATAAAGAAAGTTCTTTACAATCAATAGGTAATCTAGAGGCTAAGAGGCGTTGGCTTGTTGGGTGGGTCATAAATGGAATTTGAGACACATCGTGAAGATATTCCACTACTTCACCATGCTCTACAACAGCTACTTCATCTGCAAACAAACTGACTGCATGTAAATCGTGGGTGATAAATAAGTAACTGAACCCTCTTTCCTGTTGCATTTGTTTCAGTAGTTTTAGGATACTGATTTGTACCAATATATCTAAGCTATTAATGGATTCATCTAAAATGATGAGCTTAGGGTCAGTAGCTATGGCTCGTGCTATGGTCACCCGCTGTAACTGACCACCACTTAATTGATGAGGGTATTTTTGAGCATCCCGCTCGGATAGACCCACCCGTACTAAAAGCTCCACTATTTTTTCTAGCTGCTGTTGTTTCGTCAACTGTAAATGACATTTCATTGGTTCCGCAATAATGTCTTGAATCTTCATTTTCGGATTAACAGCGCTGTGACAATCTTGAAAAACGATTTGAATATTTTTTTGTAATTGCTTCTTCTCTTCTTTACATGTCGTTGCTAGATTTATATGATCGAATTCAATGGTTCCACTATCTGGCTTTTCCAAACCTATTATCAGCTTTCCTAGTGTGGTTTTGCCACTACCGCTCTCTCCGACAATGGCTAAGCAAACTCCTTGCTTCAAGGTGAAAGACATATTTTTCACAGCCTCTATCGTTTCATGTTCCCCAAACCATCTCTTTTTTCGATAGGTTTTAGATACTTGTTGGATTTCTAACATCGGCTTACCTCCTGTCTTACCCAATAATTCGTGTCTAGTTCATATAAGATTCCGTTTGTATCACCTGACCAACTATCCACCAGTTGTTCGAGCTGATCATCATTCCTTTTCGCTGCGACTAATGCCCTTGAATAAGAATGAACAGGGTTTTGTAATAGACGTTCGGCTGGGCCGTATTCCATGATTATCCCTCTTCGCATAACCACAATTTGCTCTGCCATTCGAGCGATGACGCCAAGATCATGTGACACAATCAGCATCGTTGTCTGATATTGTTGCTGACAATGAGACAATTCCTCTAAAATTTTGAGCTGTGTCATCGTATCAAGGGCTGTCGTTGGCTCATCTGCAAGTAAAAGTTTCGGGCGAAGACTCATGGCAAGGGCAATCATGACACGTTGAAGCATGCCCCCACTTAATTCGTGAGGATATTTTTTTAACAGTGTTGAATCGGTCAATTGAAAATACGCAAGTTGCTCAGTTGCTATGTGCAATGCTTGTTTTTTACTGAGTGAACGGTGTGCTTGTAATGTTTCAATCATATGCTCTCCTATTGTTATAATAGGATTAAACATCGCCATAGGATTCTGCAAGATACAGGCCACGTCATTGCCGCGAAGACCTCGCAACTGCTGTTCATCCATTTTCATTAAGGAACGCCCTTCCAATAAAATGTCCCCCTCATAGTGTCGGGACTCCCGAAACAGTTGTAAGATGGCATAGCACAGCATCGTTTTACCGCTACCGCTTTCTCCGACAATGCCAAGCGTTGTACCAGTTGGAATATGGAAATCAACATGCTGCACAACCGTTTTCGGTCCATGCGCTGTTTGAAGCGTAATGGATAAATCCTTTATCTCTAACATAGCGTCACCTCTTCTCCTTACATTTTGGCATCCATTGCCGTACGCAATGCATCCCCAAACCAATTAAAAATAAGAACGGTTAATGAGATCATGATGCCTGGTATAAACATAAGCAGTGGCTCACTCATTAAATAGGTTTTACTATCATTAATCATCATGCCCCATTCTGCCATTGGTGCCGTTACACCTAACCCTAAAAACGACAGCTCCGAAATTAAAAGTATTGTTGAGCCAAGCCCGATTAGTTTCAACAAAAATATTTGTGGAAAGACAAACGGCAATATATGCCTCATAATAATGGATCGTTTCGGTACACCAGTCACACGTGCATACTGTACATAGGTGCTTTCTTTTAAAGAACGCACCATATTGCGAATAATACGCGCAAAACCTACCCACGACACAAAAATGATTGCCAAAAACATATTTTTAATGCCGCCACCTAGCGCACCCACAATGACTAGGGCAAAAATAAAATCAGGAATGGATAGGAGAACATCGCAAATACGCATCAAGACTAAATCAACCAGCCCACCCATGTATCCTGCCAAACACCCTACGATGATGCTAATGATGAATGTAATGAACAGTACGCCAGAGGCTAGCAGCAGAGAGGTGCGTGTACCATATAATAAACGTGATAGTACACATCGCCCCAGATGATCAGTCCCTAAAGGGTAGTGCATAGAAAAACCTTGTAATTTATTGGCTATATCCGTTGTATAAGGATCATGAGGCGCTAACCAAGGAGCAAATAGAGCCATCACCACCAGCACAAGTACGAGTAAACTACTGATGATGAGTGGTAGATTCTTTTTCATTAAAGAGCTCCTCCTTTCAGCCTGACACGTGGATCAACAACAGCACAAAGTATATCTGCTATAAAATTGATGGTGATATACAATCCCCCAATGATGACAATAAAAGCTTGCAGTACAGCGTAGTCCCTTGCCAACATGGCCTCTACAATAAAATGGCCCACGCCTGAAATGGCAAAAACATTCTCAATAATCGCGGCACCACCCAGTAAACCACCACAGGTCATCGCAAGGGATGTGATAAGTTGTGGTAAAATGCCTTTGAAAATATGTTTACGCAAAATAACCGTTTCTTTTACACCTCTTGCACGGGCAAATAGAACATGCGGTTTCTTCATTTCTTCTCTCATGCTTGAACGAATTAACCGAATGTAATAAGGTATAAATCCTAAAGCTAGCGTTATTGAGGGTAAAATGACATGAGCAAAACTCCCCCACCCCATGAGAGGTAGTACGCCCCATTTCAAAGCCACCGTGTAAATGAAGAGAAAGGCCAGCCAAAAACTGGGCATGGAGGCGATTGTAAAGATTGTGGTACGTGTAAACCAATCCAGCCATCCACCGTTTTTTCTTGCAGACCAAATGCCAATGACAAAGCTAGTGACAATGATTATGATCAATGCTGTTGCCGCTAATAGTATTGTCGTCTCAAAGCGTTGAAACAGTTCTGTTGTCACTGCCTTTCTCGATACAAAGGAAGTTCCAAAATCCAATTGCAGTGCATGGCTGAGCCAATTAAAATATTGTGTCCACACTGGTTGATCAAGACCCATTTCTTGACGCATACTTGTCATGGCTTCTTCAGTAGCTGGAATTTGATTGATTGTAAAATAAGCTTCAACAGGATCAACAGGAATGAAACGAATTAACCCAAAGGCAATGATGGTTATACCAAGCAACGCTAAAAACATACTTGCTAGCCGTTTAACAAAAAATGGCACCATTTTAACTATTTCACCTCATATTGATTGAGTGGCACTTCAAATTGCTGCATAGAAAACGATAAATTGGCTAGACGTTGATTGGCCACCAAATAATTTGTCCGATAAGATAATGGCATGAAAATCGCCTCTTCATGAATAGTTTGTAAAATGGCTTCATACAAGCTACGTCTCTCTGATTCATCCGTTGAGCGAATCACTTTAGCAATATTCGCTGCTAATGGTTCTGCTTGTGCTATGCCTTTTAACGCATAATAGCCAATTTGCTTTTCCCCCGTCATCATCCGTAAATACATATGTGGATCATAGGGTGCTCCCCATGTATCATTCATAATGACATTGAACTCACCTGTTTTACTTCGCGTTCGGAAAAGTTGATCTTCTTCTCCAATCAGTTTGACCTCTACACCCAATTCCCGCCATGCGCTCTGTAAATATTCGAAAATAGACTTGTGCACTTGGTCATTACTGTTATACGGAATCGTTATGGTCAATGCTTGACCGTTTTTAGAACGGAACGGTGCCCCTTTTTCAAAGTGCCAGCCTGCTTTATCCAATAGTTGCTGCGCCTTTTCTAAATCATAGCTGTAAGAATCAAATTGAATATCACTATATGGAAACCCTGGAGCAAATAATGATTTGGCCTCTTGCTCAATGCCATTTAACACATGTTCAATAATTGTTTGTCGATCAAAAGCATACTGCAGCGCAAGTCTGACATCTTTATCTTGGGTCACACCATAGTCTGAATTGAAAGATAGTATTCTAGTAGAGGAAGGTTCAGAAATCATCGTTTGATAATGTGGATTTTTCTCTAAAACTTGGAATTCCTCAGGCGCTAATTGACCACTTCCGAAAATTAAATCAATATCCCCTTTTTCAAGTGCCATCATCCGTGCTTGTGAATCAGGAATGATTTTGACAATCACTTTTTCTAACTTAGGCTTCTCTCCCCAATAATGCTCATTGCGTGTAAACTCAGCAAAATTGTCTTGCTGGTAAGCAGTTAAAATCCAAGGACCTGTTCCAACCGCTTTTTCAATGCCATCTTTGGTTGACCCGCTTGCTGGGAAGCCACTATCCCCTAACATACGTAATGGACGAATCAACGTTAACTCCTGTAAAAATGGATAGTAAGGCTCTTTTAAATGAATCTGTAATTTCAGCTCATCTAAAACTTCTACCCGATCAATGACTGCCACCACTTCTAGCCAACTATGCGGTGCAATATTCTCCACTACGGCTTCGATATTACGTTTAACATTGTCTGCTGTAAGGTTAGAACCGTCTGAATACAACACATTATCTCGTAATGTAAATAGGTAGCGCTTACCATCTTCGGACATTTCCCATGCTGTTGCTAATCCTGGCTCTATTTGTCCGTCATTTCCATAGCGTACAAGCGGATCGTATAACATTGCCTGGGCAAACATTTCATTTGGAGCATACAGATGTGGATTCACTTCTCCAATATCCTTTGGCCAAGACATTGTTAAAACATGCTCTTGTTCACCTTTTGCCTTTTCTTTTTTCGTCTTGTCATCAGATTGTCCGCAAGCCACAAGCACACTTACAATGAATAGGACTAGTATACTCATTATTTTTTTCAATTCACTTTCCCCTTTATACAAATCGTAATGATTACTATTATCATTCAAAATCGAATTTTAAATGATTCAGGACTTTTTGTAAAGTAGATATCCAAAATTAAATTTTACTAGCGGCAAAAACATAAAAAAACACCTCCTCTGCTCATGGAACAAAGGAAGTGCCTTATTTCTTAATAGAGTGCTATTTTAGTATGCAATAGCTCATGTAGTTCATGTAATTTTTTAATTTCATAATGCGGTTCAATACCACTCGTATTTTCAGTATTACGGATGTTAAACCAGCATGTATCGATACCTGACAGCAATCCGCCTTTTATGTCTGATGTCAAAGAATCGCCGATAATAAGCGTCTTTGCTTTATCAAAATGCTCAATGCGTTCAAATACATAATCAAAAAAGGCAGGCATTGGTTTTTGATAACCCGTTTGCTCGGAGATAAAGATGCCTTTAAAATATTGCGCTAAATCAGCATCCACTAGTCGTTTATTCTGTGTCAGCGTTACGCCATTTGATACGACATACAAATGATAGTGATTAGCTAGTTGAGCGATAACTTCATAAGCCCCCTCTACATAATGATGTGCTTCCTGTAAGTATTTTTGGAATAAAGATTCAAAATAGACGCCATCGACCTCCATCCCAAATTCTTTTAAAGCAACCGCAAATCTTGTATTATGTAGTGTATTTTTTGTCACTTCCCCACGCTCAAATGCTCGCCACATCGATTCATTAATTTCTTTGTAGCGCGCAATCATCTCGGGTGTAGTTGCTATCTTTTCCTCTTTAAACATGCGGTCAAGTGCTGCATTTTCAGCTAAATCAAAATCTAGTAATGTATCATCTACATCAAACAATAATATCTCATATTTCGTCATGTTCATTCCCACTTTCTTTGATGCATTGTGACTATTTACTCTATATCATGATAACGTGTTTTATAAAAAATAACAGTAAAATGTCCTATGACAGAATATTAGGACATGTATGCGCTTTATATACATGTTTATCAGTCCATTGAAACAGAGGAACTTTTTCCTATATTGGGTAAAAAAATATTCGTCTAGACCTAAAATAGCCCGTTATGCAATTTCATATTTGAAAATATTGATGAATATGAGACAATAGAATGCTAGAAAGGAAGATGTACGAAAGATGACAACCCTACAAAAAATAACGCCTGTCTTTGATCCATGGGAAGCTTATTTAGATGTGGAACAACATGGACATATGACGCTCTCTAATATTGAATTTACAACAACAACACTTTGTAATATGCGCTGCGCACACTGTGCAGTAGGCTATACATTACAAAATAAAGACCCTGAGGCATTACCAATTGAAATAATTCTAAAACGCTTAGATGAAATACCCCATTTAAAAACACTCAGCATTACTGGTGGTGAACCGATGATGAGTAAAAAGTCTGTCCAGAATTATGTGCTCCCGCTTTTAAAATATGCGCACGAACGTGGTGTACGAACACAAATGAACTCCAACTTAACATTGGAGCCAGCACGTTATTTACTGATTGCACCTTATTTAGATGTCCTTCATATTTCCCATAACTGGGGAACGATAGATGAGTTTGTGGAAACGGGCTTTGCAATGATGGAGCGCAAACCAACATACGACCAACGTGCTGCTTTATTCCAACGTATGATTGATAACTCAAAAATGCTAGCTGAACATGGCGTAATGGTATCAGCAGAAACAATGTTAAACAAAAAAACTTTACCATACTTAGAACATATTCATAACCAAATCATCCATGAAATGAAGTGTGCACGTCATGAGGTGCATCCAATGTACCCATCTGACTTTGCAAGTGCGCTTACTTCTTTATCACTAGAGGAAACGCGTGAAGCCATTCATCACCTCTTAGATATTCGTGATGACAATACGTGGATGTTGTTTGGCACACTCCCGTTCTACCCATGTAGCACGAATGAAGCGGATCAAAAGCTGTTGCAACGTCTCCGTACAACGAAGAATGTCACAATGCGTAATGACCCAGATGGTCGTTCACGATTAAATATCAATATCTTTACAGGCGATGTAATCGTTACCGATTTTGGTGACACACCAGCCCTTGGCAATATTGTACATGATGAACTACCATTGATCTTTGACAAATGGATGGCTACTGACTTGGCGAAATCGCTTAACTGCCATTGTCCAGCTGTCAAATGCTTAGGGCCAAATGTACTAGTAAAAAACATGTATTATCAAGATGCCGCATTTGTAAGTGGCTCTGCTCGCATATAAGTTAATTTATAAATAGAGAGACTCCATGTTGAACAAAGACTGATCAACATGGAGTTTCTTTTTTCATATAGAGCGATAAATCGTAGGTTATACCTGCTCTTTAATGCGTAGTATATAATTGTTCGATAGTAAGTGAGGAATCCGCCTCTTGATTTTTTTTGTCTTCGGAGATGATTTTCCCTTCATAAATCAATTCACCTGTTTTTAAATCAACGATAGACAACCACTGTCCGTCAGAAACTCGATACACTAAATAAAATTTACCATCTGTTATACGTAAAAAAGGAGCATCCTTCTCACTCGTAATGCTTGAATATTGAAGGGTAAAAGGTTTTTCCCACAGTTTTTTTTCAATATGATAACGATGCAGCGTTAAACCATTAGCTGAATAAACAGGAATGAATATTGTTTCTTCATGAATATGCATTGCCTTCCGATAGGGTTTTAATTCTTCTGGAATAATCCATTCCTCTACTTCATTCTTGGCATTGTTATAAAGATAAATTTGACTAGAGATAACTTCTGGTTCAGTATCTTCTTTTCGATCACTGTATTTTTCCACCATATATAAATAATAATTTTCGTTTTGAATCGTATTGTTTTCATTAAAAATACGGATATTGGATGTGCCTCTTTCGTCTGACACTAATTCTGCAAGGATGGAGTCCCTTTCTAATTCCTTGCTGTTTTCATCAATCGTATAGATATGCAACTCTTCCCTACCTTTTACAAGATAGTTTGCTGATAAATAGTTAGTTGTTAATATATTTATTTTTCCATTCCCTACATAGATGTCATTCACAATAACCCAATCATAGCTTGGTTGGACTGGTATATCGATTTTAAAGGAAGAACTGTCATTTGTATTTTTATCCAGTGTATCGATTTGAAGAGTCAATACATTGCCTTTAGCTCCTTTTCGACCATCATCTAGAAACGTTGTGTAAATCAAACGTGCTTTGTCTTCAAAATATTTTCTTGGATCAAATTCTTTCCCTCGCATAAAATTACGGTGTTCATCAATATATTTCCGAAGAATCATAGGCTCATTCGGGGCAATCAAATCTCTAAAAAAAGACTGATTATTTGGATTCGTGGAACCATCCTTTGATATGTACAACATATGATAAAATTCATTACTCTTATAACTTGTTTGAAGGATAAGATTTTCGATTTCTTCCTTGTTTCCGCTGATCGTTTCAATTTTAAAGGATCTATCATTTTTGGAAGCCATTGCTGTTTTTTGGATATAGTAAGAACTGATTATCGCCACGATTAAGATACTAATACATATTATTTTCCAATATTTTTTCATTGTTATACCTCCTCTAGACCCTGATTTTATATTTTAGTAAATGATTCGCAATCCAAATGGCACTTCCTAAAACGATCATGCTTGCTACCACTACCATTAAGAAAATTTCAAGTGGATAAAAATAGTTTGTATAGAAATTAACGAAGAAGATTGGAGCATAAAAGACAACGAGTGACAACAATCCATAAAAAATTGCACCAAAGATACCTTTTAAACCATAACTTCGCTCAATTAAAATGGCCGTAAATATTACTGCTACGAAAAGTAACCCAACTGCATATACCAGGATAAACTCTGTAAAGGTAGTCGGATACAGCCACCTCCACATATTTAGAGTAGAACTAGAATAAATTGAAAAATTTGATTGCAAATCTATTGGTATCATGCTATTGACAATTTGTTTTTCCATCAAAATTAGCACTATTTGCAAGGCAATCAATCCAAGAACCAGAAGCATTATGGTTGTTAATTTAGCAAAATAAATGACCATTCTTTCGGTTGGCAACATTAATAATCTGTAAATGAATGTATTTTTTCCAAACCAATCTCGATACCAAATAAAGAAAACATAAATCATCAGCATGGCGATACAAAAAAGGATTGGCAGCAGAAACCATTCAGAATCAGTGAATTGATCAAAAGAAAAAGTCCCATATTGCTCCTTATACTGGTTCATAGATAACTGTTTTTCAGCCATCATCTGTTTGGCATTTTTCATATAGGTTTGTGAGATGATCCATGCTCCAATGAGCTGACTAAGAATGGTCAAGCCTATTAAAATAAGGTACAATTTAAAAAATCGATTTACTTCAAAATTGACAAGTTTTAAATAGTTTTTCATGCTCGATATACCTCCCTCATCACATCAACAACTGATTTCCCTTCATTCTCACGTACTTCCTCCACGCTAAATTCCCTCAATACTGTACCGTCATCGATAAGGACTGCTTTATCAATCAAGTGTTCAATATCACTAATTTCATGCGTTGTTATAATAACTCCACGTTCTTCAATTAAATGGCTTGTAAACACTTCTGCAATCTGTTCACGAGAGAAAATATCAATACCAGAGAATGGTTCATCCATCAGTAAGTAATCCACATCCAGTGACAAACCTAGTAGCATATTCACTTTCGCTGTATTCCCTTTCGATAAGTTAGCAATTCGTTCAGTTGGATCAAGTTTAAAAAATTGCAGTAATTCTTCTGCCCTCTGAGGATTCCAGCTTTTATAAAAATCAGCCATGAACGTAAAAGCTTCACAGATTTTCATTTGTGGCAACATCGTTATTGTGTCGGGGATGAAGGTGATTTTTTCAAAACTTTTTTTTGTGATTTTTTCTCCATCAATCAAAATTTCACCGCTATTAATTGGTGTGAGCGCCATAATAGCTTTCATAATTGTCGTTTTTCCTACACCATTTATTCCGATTAAACAAGTAATCTCCCCTTTTTCTGCAGTAAAAGAAAAGTCTTTTAAAACCTGCTTCCTGCCGTACTTCTTCTTCACATTTTTTACTTCAATCATTTCGATTCCTCCGCTTCTCCGCTTTCGGCATCATGTTTTTTCTTTACGAGTTCCAACACTTCTGCTAACGGCACATCGATAGATTTAATAGAGCCTAAAAATAAGTCAACCGCTTCGATAATCAATTCCTCACGGACATTTTTAAGGACCGCTTCATCTTTCGTAATGCAGCTAGGCATATTCCCCTCTGTAAAAATCAATCCTTGTTCCTCCATTTCCTTATAAGCTCGTTGTGCAGTATTAGGGTTAATCTTTAACTGATTGGCTAATTCCCTTCTGGATGGAATTTCCTGACCAGGCTCATAAAATCCCTTGGCAATTTGTTCTTTCAAATGCCGAATCACCTGGACATACACCGGGTCCCGATTATTAAAGTTTATAGTCAATTAACTCAACTCCTCAAAAATTAATTTTGTGTATTAACCACTTAATACACAGTGTGCATAATGATGGATTGCACCTATCATGGACCTATTATTTTTTAGTGTATTAATCACTTAATACACAGTCATTAAAAAAATGTATTAAACAGTTAATACACTTCTTGAAATGTATTATATGCTTAATACACATTTTAAGTCAATCATTTTTATGGAAATCACAACCAGTTGTGAAAGATATAAGAAAATACTATTCAAACTAACTACAGCAGGTCAAAATGATTGATTTTTAATAGGGATATCAGCACTAAAAAAAGCGATTCTTGGATAGAATCACTTCGTTTCATCTGTGCTGGTCTAAAAGGATGATATTACCATCAGGGTCTTCAATTGTTAGATTTGCTGGCCCATTGCTTGCTTCATCTGCTTCAGATAATAATGACATCCCCTTTGCTTTAAGCTCTTTTTGAATAGCTCGAATGTCTGTAAATGACTGAAGATTCTCAGCATTTTCATTCCATCCTGGATTAAATGTTAAAAGGTTCTTTTCAAACATTCCTTGGAATAAACCAATGACACAACCTTCATTTTTCATAATGAGCCAGTTTTGCGTTATATCACCCATCATCACTTCAAATCCCAGCTTTTCGTAAAATGATTTTGATTTGTGAATGTCCTTCACACTTAAACTTACAGAGAATGCACCTAGTTTCATCATAATCCTCCAATAAAAGTTAATTTGGTAAATTAAGTATACTATTTTATTAAGATTTTTGTTATTATTTCTTCTTAAAAAACGGTAAACCACATAAAGTAAAGCCGAGTGAAAAAGTCATTGACAAAAATACAATTTGATAAAAATCGATTTTTGATGGCTCTATTACATAGTAAATGATTAAGCTACAACTACTATATAAAATAAAACAAGTCATGAATTGATAGAACCTTTTTCTTTTATCTATTTTATTCAATTTTCTTATATTGATTAGAGATTTCATGACGAAGAAAATACAAAATAAAAGAAGGAAAATTAAAAAACTAAATACAAATTTTGCTGCAAGTAAATGATCAATATCCTGATATACAATAAAAAAGGTAATGATCATTCCAACTACAATTAGCATGTACAACATGCCTGTAAAAATATTTTTCTTCAATCAGACTACCCCAAATTCTTTATTTATCACTACGCCCATCTTCTCAATAATCATGCGATTTGTTAACTGGTAATTAATGCATGATACTTTGTATTTATTTCGTACTAACAATAAAACAAAATTTTTTGTTCACAGAACGTATAAAAAATAATTGTTGATCTATACTATTAAAGATTTCACTTCAAATCCAATGACTAGGAGGGTTAACCCGATGAGTGCGATTGATCGATAACTCAGAAGGACCATCAAAGCTGAATAAGCTAAAGTACAGATTTCTTAGGAATATCTTAAGATCCTATGCGGAAGCGAGGCAGTGTGTCATGGAGCAAAAAATGTAAGTGGTAATCAGACCCGGAAATTTATTTCCGGGTTTTCTATTTTGTCCATCTATTTGCAATTAGGAATGGCTTATTCAATTTGTTCTAAAACCAAAATAAAACATAAAAAAATCACCTCGTTGAATAATTACGAGATGATTTTTAGCAAATTTTATTTTTTCTATATTAATTCCTTTGCCAGGAATCTATAGGTATTTAAACGACTTTCTAATTCATATTGATTGCAATTTAGCATCACTTCATCAAAGCCATAGCGTTCTTGCTCGGCGCTTAAAAAAGCAGCAACGTCTTGTGGGGTCCCGACAAGATTCGCCTTGCGATTATTGTCAATCGTCAATTTATCCATTTCTGTTAATGGGTAATCCTTTGCTTCTTCGGGTGACATCGTTTGAATGATTTGCCCTTTCATTAATTGAAGACGAGAAATATCGATCGGTTTAGCTAAATATTCCGCTTCTTCTAATGTAGGGGCAACGGTTGCTGCATATGTCACAATGATTTGTGGTTTATCCATATAATAAGAAGGTGTGAAGTAGGCTTTATAGGCATCAAAGATATCCTTTGACATATTGCCAGTGAAAAATTGTGCATACGAATAGCCTACTCCCAGTTGTCCAGCCTGCATTGCACTCTGACCACTCGAGCCTAGTAACCAAGCCTCTGGTAATGAAATATGAGCAGGAGCTGCAACGACTTGATCATAGACATGTTCACCTGTTTTTTGATTATTCATCAGTTTTAATATGATTTCGAGCTTATCATACTGTTCCGTGAAGCGTTGTCGTCTTCCCTCTGCCAATGCATAAATAGCTGCATGATCACCGCCAGGAGCTCTACCTACACCAAAATCAATACGATTTGGTGCTAGTCCCGACAATGTTTTAAAAACCTCTGCTAGCTTATAGGGTGAATAATGCATCATCATAACGCCACCTGTACCAATGCGTAGGCGTTTTGTTTTCGCAGCTAAAAAAGCAGCGGTTACTTCAGGAGCTGAACTCGCCAATGACTGACTATTATGGTGTTCAGCTAGCCACATTCGATGATAGCCAAGTTCTTCACCTAGTAGTGCTAGTTGTTCTGTACGTTGGAAGGCTTCCTCTGCAGAATGACCTTTTGGAATGGGCATTTGATCTAACATACTTAATCTCATTTAAAACATCCTCTCTGTCTCTAGCTCCCCCTTTTACTGTAATACAGTTTGGATGATTTACAAAATAAAAAACCTTACTCATAAGCTAGTTGTTTCTTTTCCCATGTGTGATAGACCATGCCAACAAGCTTTTGTTGTTGTTGCTGATTTAATACTACATCTTTAAATTTCATTGCCTCTAGAGAAAATTGCTGCGTTTGTTCGTTCACGACAAATTGGAGGATAGCATGTCCTTTTTCGTCTTGAAACGTTATATCACCTGATAATTCTACAACTTGTTCCCCTGTTTTCGCTTCATAATAGCGCCAGTAAGGTTCAAAAAAAGCGTAATTAAATGCATTTCGAACTGTGACATCCGAAAAATTCTCCAAATAACCTTCCTTTACGGTATCAATATACTCATGGTCTGTTATATCTTTTTTTGCATTAAAGACATACCCTACAAGTACTCCCATAAACACAACACAGAGAAATACGCGTATATGATTTCCTAAACTCATGTCATCACGTCCCCTTTACGTAAAAACACCATCATTTACATAATACATCAAAATAATGACTCCAAGTAGAAATTTTTTGAATAATGTAGAAATTATCATCAACCTTTATTCAATCACTTCATTTACTTCTATCAAAAAATAATGGAAAGCGTATTTACAGCCCACCCTCATTTCGCTACTATCAGTTTATTATGATAGAAAAGAGATGACCTATTGTGCCTTTTGATTTAGATGTAAATATTTTATTAATCTTACTCCTCTTCGGTTTTTTAGCAGCCTTTATTGATTCAGTGGTTGGAGGAGGCGGGCTTATCTCTTTACCAGCTCTTCTGTTTGTTGGCCTTCCTCCCTCTGCTGCAGTAGCAACCAATAAATTGGCAGGTACGATGGGTTCCCTTACTAGCACAGTGACATTTTATCGCTCTGGTAAACTAGATATTAAAGCCGTCTATAAGCTATTTCCTTTTGTCTTTTTTGGTTCTATGCTTGGTGCTTGGATTGTCCACTTAATGGACCCAAGTGTATTGAAGCCCTTAATGCTGATTATGCTTGCAGCCGTGGCCATCTATACCATCTTTAAAAAAGACTGGGGCAGTATGACTACCTATAAACAATTAACGCCAAAACGCTCTTTTATTTTTGTTATCGTAATGACGCTTATTGGCTTTTATGATGGCTTTTTAGGACCTGGGACAGGCTCATTTTTACTGTTTGCTTTTCTCATGGTTGGTTTTGATTTTTTACAATCGGCGGGGAATGCTAAATTCTTAAATTTTGGCAGTAATATAGCGGCCCTTCTTATGTTTATATACTTAGGACAAATAAATTATGCCTATGGTCTACCAATGGGCCTAGCACAAATTGCAGGTGCCATAGTTGGCTCAAAATTTGCCATTAAACGCGGCAGTGGCTATGTACGTAAATTATTTATCGTTGTGACCATTCTATTACTCTTGAAAAATACATATGACTATTTTTCATGATGAACCGTTATGACGACGTATGCCAATACGATAGAAGGATCAAACTTATCTCAAATGGGGGTAAGTTTTTTTCATGGTATCAACTTTTTCCCTCTTCTCGTACGTCTAGTAAATGTATACAATTTGACAATGTTAAAAAAGGAGCTTCTTTGGACATGAAAACAAGAAATGCATTTCAACATGAAGAGGTGTTTGTCCAATTCATTCGAGAACAAAAAGAGCGTTTTTATTTGCTCGCGTATAGCTATACAAAAAATGAACAGGACGCACTAGATGTTGTACAAGACAGTATCCAAAAAGCCATGCTTTCATTAGATCGACTTGAAAATGTGACCTATATGAAAAGCTGGTTTTACAAAATAGTTGTCCGTACAGCCATAGATTTTTTACGTAAGCATAAACGCTTACAAGTGACAGATGACGATACATTACAATATTTGACACCTGCTCAAGAGGATGTTTATGAGAACGTTGACTTGGAGCATGCGTTGGATGAGCTCCCGCAAATGTATCGTGAGGTTGTCATTCTCCATTATTTTGAGGATTTAAAACTCGCTGACGTGGCGAACATCCTCGATATTAAGTTGAGTACAGCCAAATCGCGTCTTTATAAAGCATTAAAACTATTGAAAATACAATTGGAAGATGTGAAGGGAGAAACTGCACATGGATAAAAAATTACAGGAGTTAGAAAAACAATATATGGAAGTCCCGATTCCGAAAGAACTAGATTTCGTGGTTGAAAGAGCACTTAAACAAGGTCGTAAAAAGAAAAAAAATCGTACACCACAATGGGTACTTGGATCTGCCGCTGCAGCTATGCTGTTTACTGCTGGTTTAAATGTGAGTCCTGCAATGGCTCGTACGCTCTCAGAAATACCCGTAGTCGGTAGTGTGATAAAAGTATTAACTTGGACAGAATATGAGGTTGCAGAAGACAATTATGATGCAAATATTAAAGTACCTTCTATCGAAAATTTAGAAAATCAAGATCTTGCTCATACATTAAATGAAAAGTATCGTGCTGAAGGTAAAACACTTTACGATGAATTTATGGCAGAAGTAGGCGATTTAAAATTGAATGGTGGAGGTCATTTAGGTATCGATAGTGGCTACGAAATCAAAACCGATAATGAACAAATTTTATCGATCGGTCGTTACGTAGTGAATACCGCTGCTTCTTCTTCAACGGTGATGGAATACGATACGATTGATAAAGAGAACGAAATTTTAATTACATTACCTATGCTCTTTAAAGATAAGCACTATATTAATGCAATCAGTGAAAATATCAAAGAACAAATGCGTACTCAAATAGCTGAATCGAATCAGGATAAAGTTTATTGGGTGAAGGGTGCTGGACTTGCCGATGAAGAAATAATGGAGGAATTTACAGCCATTAAACCCGATCAGCAATTCTATATTTCTGATAAAGGCAAGCTTGTGATTTCCTTTGATAAATATGAAGTAGCACCTGGCTATATGGGCGTTGTAGAATTTGAAATTCCAACAGATATTTTAAAAGAAGATCTTGTAAGCACAAAATATATTCATTAATTTAGCTTATTTTTCCTATGACGAGGTATTGGATGATTGCATCAGCCAATACCTCGTTTTTTCATAAAGCCATACCATTTTCTGCTTATAAAGACGTCATTTTTTGTCTAAGCTAATATGTATCAATCAATGTTAGAGGGTTTTCAACATGAAAGGTGTAGGATCAATCAGTATTTTACATGTCATCTTCCTATCAATGACTGTTATTGGCTTAAAAAATCATGTAACCATTATTCCCCCACTGCTAGATGTGGCCAAAAGAGATGGCTGGCTATCGGTATTGTTGGCTGGAGGCATTATTTTCTTTTGGCTATTTTTATTAGTATATATTCAATCGAAGTCTAAACAGGAGCCTATTCGAGACTGGCTAACCGAAAAAATCGGAAAAATTGGCTCTTCTATTGTTATTTATACAATTGTTATTGTTTTAATGATTATGGCAGCTTTCACGATGGTCGAAACATTGCAATGGGTGAATACAACATTTTTACCACAAACACCTGTTATCATTTTGTTATTTATCTATACTATTCTGTGTATTCTCCTTGTGACGACTAGCTTACAGACGATTGTCATTTTAAACGTTTTTGTATTATTCGGTGTAGTTATCTTTGGCTTTTTCGTTGCCTTTACCAATATGCAGGTAAAAGACTATGAATTATTGCGTCCATTTTTTGAGCATGGATTTCAGCCTGTGTTTCGAGGCATGATATTCCCTTCATCCGGGTTTATTGAGCTTTTAATGCTGCTATTTTTACAGCATCAATTTAAGGAACGAATTCGTTGGTACCACTTTGCTATTATGCTGGCGATTTTAGTAGGATTGACGTTAGGACCATTAATTGGGGCCATTACAGAATTTGGACCAAATGAAGCGGCTAAGCAACGCTATCCTGCCTATGAAGAATGGGGATTAGTAACAATCGGTCGCTATATTGAGCATCTTGACTTTTTCTCCATCTATCAATGGCTAACAGGAACCTTTATTCGCGTAAGTTTCCTTGTATATATCGTGGCAGATTTATTGAAAATGACGGGAAATCCAAAGCGTATATGGCAAATGCTTGCTCCTCCCTTCTTTATCCTTTGTTTACCATTAATTATGCTAAATGAAAGCTTATTTTTGAAGGTAAAAGGAAATTATATACTAACTTCAACTTTTATTTTTTTCTTTGTGCTATCAATATTTTTCGTTATCGTAGCTTTCTTGTCGGATAAATCTTCTAAAAAGGGGAAAACTGAAAAACAAGACATGAAAAGTGGTGAATCGTAATGCCTCAGCAAGAGCAGCTGGATCTTAGTACGCTCAGAAAATTATTTCAAAAATCAGCAGATATTCAATTTCAGGAATATATGTTTAATCAGCAGAAAATACACTTTATTACGTGTGATGCCATGATTGATCAACAAATGCTTAATGAAGTGATTATTCAACGTATTCAATATTTATATGATCATTTGGATGAGGTTCCCTTTGAAGAGAATATTGCAAGGCATCTTCATGTTCCGAGTATTCAAAAAGTCCAAGACAAGGAACAGCTGATTACATTGGTCTATAGTGGCTTCTTGTTGTTGTATTTTGATGAAGACAATCTTTTGTATGCGAGTAATATTGCCCAAAAGCCAAATCGTCAACCTGAAGAAACGCGCATGGAGGTTCTTGTTAAAGGACCCAGGGATAATTTCATTGAAGATATTCGCGTCAATATTGCATTGATACGAAAACGCTTGCCGACCAATTCTTTTTGTGTAGAAAAAATGGAGCTTGGGAAACGATCGAAAACTACGGTAGCCATTCTTTACTTTGATGATATTGTGGATATGGATATTTTGCATGGAATCAAAAAGCAGCTTGCAGCCGTCGATACGGATATTGTTTTTAGTGGCGATTTATTGATGGAACGGGTGAATAAAAATTCCAAGCTTTTTCCGAAGTTTGATTATACAGGGCGCCCTGATTATGCGGTTCAAGCCTTGGCAAGAGGTCGATTTATCATTTTTGTAGATGGTGTCGCCTACGCCGTCGTTACACCTGTTAATCTGTTTCTATTGCTGAAATCGGCTGAGGATAATGAATACCCTATTATCTTTAGTTCACTCGAGCGATTATTAAGGATATTCGGTATTTTAATTGGGTTATTACTCCCTGCATTCTGGCTTGCCTTAACAACCTATCATCAAAATCAATTACCGCTTCAACTACTCGCAACCGTTGTGCAAGCAAAATCGGGCTTACCGCTTCCCTCTTCGCTTGAAATGCTGCTCATGTTGCTCATGTTTGAATTGTTTCGTGAAGCAGGCTTGCGTCTTCCCTCCGTTATAGGTGGAACCATCAGTGTTGTAGGTGGATTAATTATCGGGGATGCAGCCATTCGAGCAGGCGTAACGAGTCCTGAAATGATCGTTGTCATCGCTATTTCTACGATTGCCTCGTTTACATTAGTGAATCAGTCACTTGTTACTTCCGTCAGTATATTGCGTGTCGCCTTTATCTTTGCCAGTGCCTTTTTTGGATTATTCGGCTTCTTTGTTTCTTTATATCTGACCCTGCTTTACTTAAGTAATATTCGAATATACGGTTACTCTTACATGAATCTGGCAACAGATCTAAATTGGGCTACCATTAAAAAATCCATCTTTCGTTTATCACCTAAGGGCTATACAGAGCGCAACAAAGCACTGGCTCCTCAGGATTATACACGAACATCAAAAGGGCATGAAAACAAAGATTCCCAAAATTAAAACCAATAGCATCCCTTCAAAGCTGATAGGGATGCTATTTTTGTTCGCTCAAATATTTTGTGTCCTTTCTTTAATAGCGTCCAGTACACTTTCCCAATGATTTTTCATTTCTTCTCGTACTGTCTGATCAGAAAGATGTTCTTGATGAAAGCTAATGGTCGTTTTATTACGTTCTTTGGGTAAAATACGGATTTGTACGGTAGAAGGTTTTGACCACTCTTCCTTTTGCCAAGTCAATCGAAGCTGCTCTAACGGTTTAACAATCCTAATTTCGCCTGTCCCCGTCTTTGAATAGTACTTGTGCCCAGGCTCTAGTATAACTGCCGTGCCTTCACCCAACCATGCATGTATCCCTTCTGCCGTCGTAATCAGCGCCCATGCTTGCTCCTGCGAGATTGGAAATGTCCTTCTAACCCCTACTTGAAAGCCGACACTTTTCGTTTGACCGATGATTTTTTCGTTATCCATTGCTTCACCTCTACTATTTCATGATTTATAGTGGGACTGTTGTGTTCTATTCGATTTACTTGCTTAACATTCCTTCTATGTATTCACAAATTTCACTAAGTAAGGATCATATTTGTACTTCATACAAAATTAATTTGCACAGAAATATCACTTTAGAGCAATTAACCCAAACTCTGGATTTTTCATATTAAAAAAACCCAAGTTCAAATAATTTGAGTACTTGGGATTTACTTTATTTATAATCAATTAATCAAAATCATTCTCTTCCTCAATTTTCCGAATGACGCCTGTCTTTGCATTTACTTCTACTTCGTAAATCTTATTCTGAGCAGTCAAAATAAATATTTCATAGACTAAAGTTCCATTTTCCATATCCATGCCATAATGGATGATTTGACCTGGCACCCTTTGCATGGCAATTTGCATAGCATATTGAAGCGATACCCTTTGATTATTCGATGGCATTACCATTCAATCATCTCCCCCTTATTACATAAACCTATATTATGCATGTAGGGAAATAGTGTGCTTTTGATACAGCATGAGCAGTACAAGTAACTAAGGGAACTAAAAAAGGGAGATTGTTTTAAAAACAATCTCCCCTGTCCTTCATTTACGTCAATTCCACAAAATCTTTCTGAACGCTTTGTTCTGTTTGTCCTTTGCGAAATTGAATATGATGGAGTTTGGCAAAGATACCATTTTGAGCAACAAGCTCGTCATAAGTACCATCCTCTTCAATCCCTTTCGGTGTCACAACTAATACGCGATCTGCATTGCGAATAGTTGCCAATCGGTGGGCAATAACTAATGTTGTACGATTTTCAGCTAGCTCTGTTAATGATTGCTGAATAATCATCTCTGTTTCCGTATCTAAGGCAGATGTTGCCTCGTCTAAAATCAAGATCGGTGGGTTCTTTAGGAACATACGAGCAATCGCTAGTCGTTGCTTTTGCCCCCCTGATAATTTTAAGCCACGTTCGCCAATTTGTGTATCATAGCCATCTGGTAGCTCTGCGATAAATGCCTCCAAATGAGCCTTTTTCGCTGCCTCTCGAATTTCCGCTTCACTGGCGTCTAATTTTCCATAGGCAATGTTTTCGCGAATCGTCCCTGTAAATAAGAAGACATCCTGCTGTACGATACCAATTTGAGCACGCAATGACGCCTGCGTCATATTACGTATATCGATGCCATCAATCGTAATAGCACCATTTGTCACCTCATAAAATCGAGGAATTAACGAGCAGATCGTAGTTTTACCAGCACCTGATGGCCCTACAAAGGCAATCGTTTGTCCAGCTTTTACATTAAATGATATATCATTTAAAACTTGTTTTGATGCATCGTAATTAAAATCAACATGATTAAATGCAATATCACCATCTAAGTGTTTAATTACCTTTGCATTCTCACGGTCTTGAATTTCTGGCTCCTGCTCAATTAATTCACGGAAGCGCTTAAAGCCGGCCATTCCCTTCGGATAAAGCTCTAGTAAAGCACTAATTTTATCAATTGGCTTAATCAGGACATTCGTATATAGCACAAAGCTTACAAGTTCACCATAAGACAGCTTTCCATTGAAGCTTAACCAAGCACCGACAACAAGCACTACTAGTGTTAAGAGGCGTGTCATCATGTAAATACTGGAGTGTGTTCCAGCCATAATTTTATAGGCATATAGTTTGGCCGCACGGAAAAATCCATTTTGTTCTTTGAATCGGCTTATTTCAAATGCTTCATTCGTAAAGGATTTTACAACCCGTACACCGGATACACTATCCTCCACACGTCCATTGACATCAGCAATTTTGCCATACATCGTTTTCCATGCATTGTTCATTTTGACATTACTAAAGGTCACAAGCCAAGTTAAAAATGGCACCATGATCACTGCAATTAAAGCGAGTGTAGGGTTCACATTAAACATAATAGCAAAGGCACCAATAAAGGTCATTATCGCAATAAATAAATCCTCTGGTCCATGATGGGCAAACTCACCTATATCAAATAAGTCATTCGTAATGCGACTCATAATATGACCTGTTTTTGTATTATCAAAAAAACGAAATGATTGTCTTTGTACATGCGTAAATAATTCCTGTCGCATATCCGTTTCAATGTTAATGCCGAGTTTATGTCCTAAATAGTTTACGATAAAGTTCAAGAATGTACTAATTGCATAAACAAGCAGTAATAAGACACTTACTTTCACAATCATGCCCCAATCGCCTGATGGCAATAACTCATCGATAAACCACTGAACAGCTAATGGAAAGGCAAGCTCTAAGATCGCTACAATGATGGCACTCGAAAAATCGATGACAAACAATCGTTTATGTGGCTTGTAGTAGGAAAAAAATTTTCTATACATGTTTGTCCCCTTTCTAAGTTGTAAAAATTTCGCCTATCTTTTAATAGTACCATTTGTGCAATCGTAACGGAAAAGTATTTTTTCTCCATAGCAGTATATTTTTATTTACTTTCATTTTATTGCATGCTATTATGTTAGTAAGAATTGAATAGCTTTTGACTTTATTGTCAAAGGGGAGTAGCTAGCAGATGCGATCGAAGCATCTGATTCACATTCGTCATTACATGGTTTCTTACCATCGGGTGTGATGGCATAATTTGTCTCACAGAATACATTCTGTGCAACGAACAGTAAATTGCTTAGCAAGACCTTTGCCTATTTTTTAGGCAGGGGTCTTTTTCTTTTGCTTAAAATTGGGAAGAATATGTTAGAAGCAATCATTCATTTCTGTTCATTAATTAAAGGAGGAAACAAATTTGGAGGCAATTATTTTAGAATACGCATGGGTACTCGTCGTATTAATTGTATTAGAAGGTTTGTTAGCAGCAGACAACGCAGTCGTAATGGCAGTTATGGTAAAGCATTTACCAAAAGCACAACAACAAAAAGCTTTATTATATGGATTAGTGGGGGCATTTGTTTTCCGTTTCGCCGCATTATTCCTTATTACAACACTCGTTAATTTCTGGCAAATCCAAGCAATAGGTGCAGCTTATCTATTGTTTATGTCTATTAAGCATATTTATGATTCACGGAAAGCATCCCAAAACTCCGAAGAAATCCAAGAGCCGAAAAAACAATCTGGCTTCTGGATGACGGTTGTAAAAGTGGAACTTGCTGATATCGCGTTCGCGGTAGATTCTATCCTAGCAGCGGTAGCGATTGCTGTCACACTTCCACATATCGGTGATTTTGATATCGGCGGTATTAACGCTGGTCAGTTCGCAGTCATGTTCTTAGGTGGTATTATTGGTGTCATCATGATGCGTTTTGCAGCTCGTTGGTTTGTGAAAGTTCTTGACAAATTCCCGTCACTGGAAACAGCTGCCTTCCTAATTGTTGGCTGGGTTGGTGTAAAGTTAGCTGTATTAACATTAGCACATGAAAAATTAGGTGTGATTCCACATGAATTCCCCCACTCCACAATTTGGAAAGCTATTTTCTGGATTGTCTTAGTTGCTATCGCATTAGGTGGCTACTTAATCGGTGTCAAAAATCAAAAGAAACAAGCACAATAATGATGAAAAATTCGCTTCGATTACGATCGGGGCGATTTTTTCTAGCTTCTTTTTGAAAATTAAAAAGAAGGAATCTTCTAATTGAGAACGAATATCAATTAAATTTTGCACAAATTGCCTTGAAAATTAAATTTTTTGTATGTTACTACCTCTACACTGTATACTAGTAAAGAAGTCATTTACTGCAAAAGGAGGAAAACTTTTATGTTATCTGAAAAACTACACACAGCTCTTAACGAACAAATGAATTTTGAATTCTACTCTGCGCATGCCTACATGGCAATGGCAGCCTATTGCACTGATCAAGATTATGATGGCTTCGCTAACTTCTTTTTAGTACAAGCAGAAGAAGAACGCTTCCATGCCATGAAATTTTATAATTTCCTAAGTGATATGGGCTATCGTGCGACAATCCAAGGTTTTGAAAGCCCAGGCAATCATTTCGAATCCATTTTAGATGCCTTTAAAACGGCTCTATCACACGAAAAAGAAGTAACTCGTCGTATTTACAATTTATCAGACATTGCTTTAGATGAACGTGAGCATGCGACAATGGCCTTTTTAAAATGGTTCATTGACGAGCAAGTGGAAGAAGAGTCTACATTCGATACATTAATTCGTAAAATCGAGCGTATCGAAACTGACTCAAACGCTATCTTTATGCTAGATGCCGAACTGGCAACTCGTACTTTTACACCAGATGCGGAAGCGTAATATTTCTTATAAAAAATCTGCCATTAAGGCAGATTTTTTTCATAGTGTTGAAAAACAAAACAGTTAATTGAAAGGTAGAAATGGATTTCCGTTGCAGGCTACTTGCTTTCCTGTGGGCGAGCGCCGAATCGCTTCCTCCGCTACCGCTCCGTGCAGGGCTTCGCCTGTCTCGCTATCCCACGGGAGTCAAGTAGCCTTCCACTTCAACCCACTGACTTTTTAGCAAAGGTTCTCAAATAAAGGGAAGGTCTTCACTACTCATTTTATGGAGAGGTGTTGTCATTCATCACTTCTCTACATTGAAAATAAAAGCCTATACTTTTTCTAATCATACAAATCAGGGGCTATTTTAATCGCTACGGCTAGTATGAAAAATAAGGAAAAGACACTTTTGCAGCATGGTTGATTGGAGTGGAGCCAGCGTCACTCCTAGGGGATTGAGCGTCACAGAGGAGACCCTGGAGCGAACGTTAGTGAGTGAAGCGGCTCCTCGGACGCCCCCTGGAAAGGACGCTGGCGGAACGGAAATCAACCCCTCACCTTGCAAAGTTGCTTTTTCTGCCGTTGACATCATTTTGTTTCAACAACATGAAAAAAATCTGCCATTAAGGCAGATTTTTTAGTTATTGAATCTTTTGAAAACCTCATTACGGTTCTCGTACCACACCAGCAAAGGCAGCTTGATAAATTTGATAGATATCTTCACGCTCTAATGGCATCGGACTTCGCGCTAAAATACGCGTTTGTTTTGTAGCATCCTCTGTTAACTGTTCGAGTGCTGATGCAGGGATATTGAATCCTTGTAATGTTGAAGGAATATTCACATCTTGAACGAGTTGTTGTAAGGCGTCAACACATTTATAGGAAGCCTCTTCCTGCGATAAATAGGAAGATGATATTCCCATGGCATCTAAAATATCTTTCATTCGTTTTTCACAGCTTTGACGAATATACCCCATGACATATGGTAATAGTACTGCATTGGAATCACCATGAGCTATATGGAATTGTCCTCCAAGGGGGTAGGCTAAAGCATGGACGCCTGCTACACCGGCATTGAAAAAGGCTAATCCTGCTAAATAGCTGCCATAACTCATATCTGTACGCGCTTGCTTGTCTTGCCCATTATGGACAGCTGTTCGGATTGACTGGCTAATTAATCGGATAGCTTGTAGTGCAAGTGCATCTGTTACTGCATTCGCATTTACTGATACGTAGGCTTCTATTGCATGAGTTAACGCGTCTACCCCAGTCGCAGCCGTCACCTTCGATGGTAAGGATATCGTTAACGCAGGATCTACAATCGCTACATCCGCTAATAAATAATCATGTGTCACGACATCCTTGGTTGTATCCAGTGATAGCACAGAAATATTTGTTACCTCTGAGCCTGTCCCAGAAGTGGTAGGAATTAAGATTTTAGGTAACCCTTTATTATCTAATGTTTTCGTTCCTGTTAGGTTTAAATAATCTGCAACTTTTCCATCATGTTTTGCTAATACCGCGGCAAGCTTTGCTAAATCTAGTGCACTGCCCCCACCTACACCAATCACCAAATCAAATGGATGCTTTCTCGTAAAATCAACCAGTTTTTCACCAATTGCAAGCGGAGGCTCTGGTGCAATATCAGTATAAATGGTTGTTGTATAGCCTTTCTCAATCAAAGGCTTTTCAACATTGTCTGTTAGACCTATTTCTTTTAATAATGGATCTGTCACGATCAAAATATTGTGCGCGTTAAACTTCTTTACCTCTAGCAGAAGCTGACTCAAACAGCCCCAGCCAGTATAGCTAGCAGGCGTAAAGGTTAATTTATGCATGGCTTCTCTACTCCTATCTATTCATAATAGCCTTCCGTCGATTTTCTAAATGATTTAAATTGAATAGGATCATGGCCAAACCATACTTGTGAATTTGTTTCATGTGCTAGTCTTCGAATCCGTTCCACTGTCGCATTATAGCCTACCGAATCATAGATAATGCCTGGTGGCTTGACAGGAGGGCCAAAGCTTTCTGCCGTATAAATAGCATCCGAAGCTAAAATAATACCACCTGTGTCAGGCATTTGAATATGCAAACCTAACATTCCCCAGGCATGACCACTACCAAAATTTAACACTTGTATCCCTTCAGCTAGTTTCACCTGATCTTCGCCACGTTTGATTAAGCGCCATTGTAGATTGTTTTTAATCCACATATCAATGTCACCCCAAACATAGGCACCGTCTTTCACGTTTCTAGCATATGTTTGTAATGTGCCATTAAACTCATCTTCCTGTACAATAATTGTCGCATTTGTAAAGAGTTCTAAGCACCCTGCATGGTCGAGATGCAAATGGGAAGCAACAACATATTTGATATCCTCTGGACGAACATTTAATTCTTCTAAACGATGATGTAAATAGCATTCTTCTGGCATATTAATAGGAAATGCTTTTTGCGTAAATTCACCCCATCGCCCTTCTGGACCCATCGAGTTTGGATTGCACGCTGTATCAAATAGAATTTTGCCTTCTGGATGATCAATCAGTACTGTATAAACAGGGAATTCAACAAATTCATTTGGTTGATTTGGATGATCGATCGTTGCCGGATTATGCATGGCAATCATATAATTTTTATCCATTCGCATCGTACCATTGTCCATCACATACAATTTTGGATGTTGTTTAATCATTTTCATTTTCCCATCTCCATTCGTGATTATTGGTTATTCCAAATTACTAGCTTCATTTCCGTCATTTCTTCTAACGCATATTTAATGCCTTCACGACCTGTGCCGCTTTCCTTTACACCACCATATGGCATGTGATCTACTCGATAAGTAGGTACATCATTAATGATGACCCCACCAACGTGCAATGCTTTTGTAGTTTGAAAAGCTGTCTCAATAGAAGGTGTGAAGATGCCTGCCTGTAGACCATAGTGAGAATCATTGATAGCCGCTATCCCTTCATCAATGGTGGATATCGTATTAACGATAACGACAGGTGCAAAAATCTCTTCACAGGATACACGACTCTGTGGTTGAACATTATATAAAACAGTGGGCAATAAAATATGATTGTCAATGTGACCACCTGTAATTACTTGTGCACCTTCAGCTACTGCCTCTTCAATCCATCGATAAGCACGCTGTTGTTCAGCTTGTGAAATCATCATAGCAAGATCTGTTTGATTATCCATTGGATCACCAATTGTAAGCTGCTCTATTTTTTCCTTCAGGCGTGTTAAAAATTCCTCAACCATACTTTCCATGACGTAGATACGCTGTAAAGATATACAAACTTGACCTTGATTAGAAAAGGCTCCCATCACAATGCGATCCATAATACGCTCTAGTTGTACCCCTTCATCTATAATTACACCTGCATTGGAACCTAATTCTAAGGTTACTTTCTTCAAGCCTGCACGATTGCGTAGAGAAATCCCTACCGCTGGACTTCCTGTAAACGTTATCATCTTAACATTGGGATGTGCTAAAAATGCATCGCCTACTAATTTACCTTGTCCAGTTACAAGATTAAAGGCACCTGCTGGTACATTTGTTTGCGCCAATAATCTTGCAAGAAAATGGGCGGATAATGCTGTTTGTGTGGCAGGTTTCAAGACAATCGTATTGCCTGCAGCTAATGCTGGCCCAACTTTGTGTGCTACTAGATTTTGCGGAAAGTTAAATGGTGTAATCGCTGCCACAACACCGATTGGCTCTCTTAATGTATAAGCAAAGCGCCCCTCTCCATTTTTTGATGCATCCATTGGAACCATTTCACCAGTAAGTCGCTTTGCTTCTTCTGCCGCAAATTTATAGGTTTCAACTGTGCGATCAATTTCAGCGTAAGCATACTTTAACGGTTTGGCTGATTCCATTGCAATGATACTTGCTGCTTCATCTCTATTTTCTGCAAAAAGGGTGGATAACTGCTCTAATATCTGTGCTCGTTGAAAAGCAGTTAATGCAGCCATTTGAGGAGCTGCAGCATGCGCACTTTCAATGGCCTCCTGTACATCTTTTTCAGTGGCCATCGCAAAGTGTGCCAATACCTCTTGTGAAGAGGGAGCTTGGATCTCCATCCATTCAGCAGTCATCTTCCATTCTCCATTGATCCATAAGCCCTTTTTCAATCGTAATTCACTCCTCTCTCTTTATGGTTACGTATTCATTTCAGAAAATAAAGAAATGAATACGTAACCATTTTGGTGTAAAAAATAAACTGATGGTCTATCAGTTTATTTTACACGTTGTATTTCTTGGGAAAATCTTAACAGACTCTGTTTGTCTAATGCAAGTATTTTTTTTCTCCATTACCTCAAATAATTTTTCGATAGCAATAAAACCTAAGTTCTCTTCTGATGTTAAACCTACTGTTGTTAAGGCAATAGAATGATGTTTACTAAGCTCTACATTATCAATACCAATGATATTAAAATCTCTCGGAACCTGAAAACCTCTCTCTAAACAAAGATTCAATATTTCAATGGCAATGGCATCCGTAGCAGCACAAATAGCTGTTGGTCTTTTTTCGAGTTGTAAGAGTTCTGCAAAAGCACGTTCAATATCCATTTTATTGGTGTTCGTTAAAAAAGTAGGCACTAACTTTGCATCTAGCCCATAATCCTGTAAAGCTTGTTCAAATCCCCGATAACGTCCATAGAAGGTACTCATTTGATGTGGACCCCCTATCCAACATAAAGCGTCATGCCCTAACGATAGGACATGATTGGTCGCAAGGTAACCAGCTTGAACATTATCAATTTCTACAAAATGTCTATTCTCTTTATGCTTACGATTAAACATAATAAATGGAATAGCTAGTTTTTCTAGTTTATAAAATAAATCATCTTGATACAGCATAGAAGACAAAATGATCGCGTCTGCTTTCGTTTCTAAAACTGCATTGTAGATTGAATTAAGATTATCCTCTGTGCCAAAATAGACATTAACTTTATAGCCACGTGCATTAACATAATTCACGATGGCTGTAGTTGTATCAACAAAAAAAGGGTTGTGTAAGGGCCCCGAAATCAATGTAATAATGCCTGTTTTTTTCTGAACAAGCGATCTTGCTATATCATTTGGCACATAGTTTAGCTCCTCTATCGCCTGCATTACTTTTTCAATTGTTTTTGGCTTTACAAGCTCTGGTGTATTCAATACTCTAGATACAGTTGTTTGTGAGACACCAGCATGCTTCGCCACATCTTTTGAAGATACCAAAAAAACCACCCATTTCATCATTGTGAAGCTATATTATATCATCTATAGAATAATGATTATAGTGATGATTCCTTCTCTACTTTAACCCTTTCGCTCATAAGGCTTTACTGCTTCACTCGCTTTAAAGTTATAGACAGGTTTAATGACTTTTATAATATCTACAGTTTCGCCAATCGCAGAAGTAATCTCTGTCATCGGTTTATAGGCCATTGGTGCCTCATCCAAAGTTTCTTCATTGACGGATGTTGTCCAGATTCCCTGCATCGTATCTTTGAAATCGTCCATGTTCAACGCTTTTTTCGCTGCTCGTCGTGAAAACATGCGCCCCGCTCCATGAGGTGCTGAATAATTCCATTCCGCATTGCCTTTCCCTACACAAAGAAGTGATCCGTCACGCATATTCATTGGAATGACAAGCTTTTCATCTTTATTTGCACGAACAGCCCCTTTGCGAAGTGTCATCGTTTCTGTATCAATATAGTTATGAATCGTATCAAACGTATCTGTAAAATGCCAATTCATCTGTTTAGCGATCATTTCAGCAATGGTCCAGCGATTCATACGTGCAAATTGCTGTGCAATCTTCATATCATGAATATAGTCATGGAAAGCTTCACCCTCTAAATAAGCCAAATCTTTTGGAACAAACGGTTTTTGTTCTTTATAGGCTTGTATCATGGATTGAATCTCTTGTTGTCGACCTTGCTGTTTCAATTTTTCTATTTTTCCTGTCAAATCTTCCCGACGTAAATTTTCATAAGCTCTTTTTTGGTGCCAGTTAGCAACCTTTGCCCCTACATAGCGTGAACCCGTATGGATTAATAAATAGTGCTGTTCTTCTTCATCTTTGGCCAATTCAATAAAATGATTGCCTCCCCCAAGTGTACCTAATGACAAGTTAGTATAGTCGTCTTTCAAGCCGCTTGCTCGAAATTGTTTACCTTCAAATTCTAGAAAATGTCGTTTCGGCGATACTTCTTTATGAATGTCCTGCCCACTTGGTACATATGTGCGAATGATGGCATCGAGCTGAGCAAAATCAACTGTTGTTACATCTAGTTGTGCTACAAATACACCACAGCCCACATCAATGCCGACAAGATTTGGTACAACACGGTCTTGTAATTGGATGGTCGTGCCAATGACACATCCTTTACCCGCATGATAATCTGGCATAATCCGTACTGTAGTGCCCGCCATGAAAGCCTGGTCTGTCAATTCCTGAATCTGATCGACAGCTGTTTGTAATGCTGTTTGAGCAAAAATTTTAGCGTTCGTGAAGCGTCCATTTATTTCAATCAAGTGTATCCCTCCTTACTAGTTATACGTAAAAATGGAATGATATGTTTCATATCATAAAGAAAACGCTCTAAAAGCATGCTACTTTTAGAACGTTTTGTGAAAACCTAATCTTCATATTGTACAACTAATTTCTTTGGTATTTCGGGTATATCCTTTGATTTTACATCTTCTTCTTTTAAGGCAAGCAGTTGTAGAGGATATTTTTCTTGAACCTCAAAAGGTATTGCAATACTTTCCATTTTGTTATTCATTTGACTTCGTGCAAGTAAGCCATTGTTTGATAAATCAATCGCTAATATAGCCTGCACAGTTTCCTCAAGCATATCAATATCCTTCGTTTTCAACGGTATTTGCTCATTCATTAAAAATGGTTGAAGATGCTCTTTGATATAGCCCTGTGCTTCAATTAAGCATGAAAATTCATTTAGTTTTTCAGCATAGCGCTTTAATTGGCGTTTATCTTTTGCACGCTGTTGATTTAACTTCAGTACTTTATGTTCAATACGACTCATGCGTTCTTTCACTAAATCAATTAAATAAGGTTGCGTGTCTCGAATCGCTTGTAGCATCGAAGCCTCTGCTTGTTGTACTTTGGCATATTGGGCGATGCAAACCTCTTGCTGCTCATTTAATTTTTGAACACGCTCTTTGAAAAATTCATTTTGCGTATGTTGGCCAAAGATCGCTTTCATCAGACCTTTGCCATGAATTTTTTTATGCTGCGCATCTAAACGCTCATATTCACGTATATACTCACTGTGCATGTTGCGATATTCGCGTAACATCTGTTGATAGTGCACAGCAATTTCAGTAAACTCTTCCACTTTCGTATCTTGTAAATAATCATGTTGTGCGATCGTTTGTAATAGCTGATACAGTGTTTGAACGTGTTTAAACGTATCCGCTACCTGTTCATATTCTTGCTCATATTCTTTAACAATCGCTAAGTCACGTTGATAGCGAGAATATTCATATTGGGTATCGCCTGCGTATTTTTCAATATTCTCAACAGCAGATTGAAATGGATCTCGTTGTGGAATTACCGTTAATTCGAAGCGGAATCGTTCAAGCCATTGTAAGAAGCGGATTAAGATGGCATATGTTTTTTTATCACTATTTTCAGCCACACGATGAATGTGAGCAATTAACTGATCGTACTGGCTTTTTTGCCAAAGCTCATGATTGTCTGTTTGTTTGGCTACGAGAGCATTGGTTGCTGAAATCGCTATAAAATCGCTCATTAAATGGCCAATACGCTGTTGTTCAGAGGTCATAAATGCTTCGGCATGTTCATTGTCATCAATGCCATTGATGACACATAAAGGTTCAACACCTTTATTTTTTAACATCTCAATCAATAAAAGTTCAGCATCAATAGCCATCGAGCCAGCGCGTAACACCCAGAAAATTTCATCCACACGGTTCATAAGCGCCTCTGAAAAATAAGCCATTTCTCCGCCACCTGCTTCTAAAGAAACAGAGTCAATTATTGTCACCGATTTTAATAAATCATTTTTCAAATAGACTTCCAGATAATCTAAATGTTCACGTAAAATTTGGGAAGCAAATGTGTCGCCAGTTGTTAGCAGCTCTAATTTACTGAGATCAAATATAGCCACAACACCATCTAAAAAATAAGCTTTAATCTCTTCTTGTTCTCCGTATCGAATAAATGTATTTACACCTGTTGGATGCTGATCATCTACTGATAATATTTCGCGTCCAAGAAGTCCATTCACAAGTGTCGTTTTGCCCACTCGCTCTTTTCCGACAATTAAAATCATCGTCTGGTTATTGGCATCTTGAATAATTCGATTTAAATGTTTTGCTGTATCTTTCACATATGTATTTTGGACAATGATGCCATACAAGTGTCGTAGTTGATCAACAAGTTGTGGCAAAATATTATTCGCTGAGGTTGTATTTTCGATTGGCGTATTGTCAATGTTCGTCATCCTCAAAACCTCTTTTCGTATGTATCTATAAGACCATTATAAATGAAACCATGGCTTTTCTAATACAAGGATTGATGAAAAGAGGACAATATACTTACGTGTTTATATGATAAATAGGAATTCATTCTTACGCCTATTGAATGTTTGCTGCATATATGTTTGGCTACTCATACTAAAGGGAGTAGTCCAAGCTATGAATTTAGAAGTATGAAGCTTGGCTATTTCTATTCAAGGTTGCATATTAGCTGACCTTTGTCCTAGTTATCTTCTATTACTCCAAACCAGCCATACGAGCATAAACGGCTTCAAGAGTTGGCATGCCACCTTGGGCACCAAGCTTTTCTACAGACAAGGAGGCAGCGATATTAGCAAAATATACAGCCTCATCCAACGATTGTCCTTCTACTAAAGCATAGGCTAACGCCCCATTAAAGGTATCACCTGCACCAGTTGTATCCACAGCTGTTGTCATATAGCCTGGTACATGGATTGGATAGTAGCCATCGAAATAACGTGCACCATCACTTCCTAGTGTCACGATTAATTTATTCGGATATTTTTCTAAAATTTGATCCACTGGCTCGTTAAAGATTTCTGCACATTCTGTCTCGTTAGGTGTTAAATAGGTAATATCCTCCATCCACTGCACATCAAAATTGGCTGCTGGAGCTGGGTTTAACAGCACAGGAACACCCGCTTCTTTACATAAATGGATTGCATAAGCTGTCGTCTCTTTAGGAATTTCAAGCTGTATGATTACCAAGTGGCTCTTTTGTATCCAATCCTTTGATGCCTCAAGATGTGATAAGGATAACTCATAATTTGCTCCAGGTACAACAACAATTCGATTATCGTTATTGTAAATAAGTATATTAGCTATTCCTGTTGGAGCAGAGTTACTTTTTACAAGGGTATCTGTCTGAATCTGCTCTTGCTGTAAAACGGCATGTAATGTCTCGCCAAAATGATCATCCCCTAAACAACCAACCATCGCCACCTCACTGCCAAGACGAGCAGCGGCAACTGCTTGATTTGCCCCTTTGCCACCTGGAACTGTTTGAAACGAATTGCCTAGAATGGTTTCTCCTTGCTTTGGAAAAGCATTCATTTGTACAACTAAATCCATATTTAAACTGCCTATAACTGTAATCACAGAAATCCCTACCTTTCTTCTTTTGATAAAACAAAAAAACAACTGAAATGAGCACCATCATTTCAGTAGCTAACTTATCATTATAAATCTCATATAAACTAAGAAATCTCCTAAATGCCTATCAAGTTCAATTCTTTTTTATAGTCATGAACAGATGAATGACCCAAAAAGGCTGCACTTGCTTAGTTAACATCGTGCCACCTCTGTATTTGTATTTCCTTCATTATAAGGAATTTCGTATGGGAAATGCACGCCAAACATAAAAAAACTGAAGACAACATCCAGTTTGTCTTCAGTCATTTCAATTAATAGGCTACTCGCTTCGCCTCATATGCGGCAATGTGGTCGTCATATTTAAAAGTTAAGGCGATTTCATCCCAACCGTTAAGTAACGTTTCTTTATAGTACGGATCAATTGTAAAATGATAGACTGTACCATCTTCTCCTGTTACGGTTTGCTCTGCAAGATTTACTTCCATTTTATATGGCTTTGCTAAGCCTTTCGCCAGAATGTCATCACATTCCGCTTCTGTTAGCTTAATCGGTAAGATACCGTTTTTAAAGCAGTTATTATGGAAAATATCTGCAAAAGAAGGTGCAATCACAACATTAAAACCGTAATCTAAAATGGCCCATGGTGCGTGTTCACGAGAGGAGCCACAGCCGAAATTATCTTGTGCCACTAGAATTTTCGATTCTTTAAATTCAGGTTTATTTAATACGAAGTCAGCTACTTCATTGCCTTGTGCATCGAAACGCCAATGGTAAAATAAATACTGTCCAAAGCCCGTGCGCTCAATACGTTTTAAAAATTCTTTTGAAATTATTTGATCTGTATCAACATTTTTTCGATCAAGTGGTGTGATGACACTATTGACGATATTAATTGGTTCCATTTTTCAATCATCCCTTCCGAGTAAAGCAAGACTTACACTGTTTCCTTCACAAATTCACGTACATCTACAAAGTGACCTGCAATGGCAGCGGCTGCTGCCATTGGTGGTGAAACTAAATGTGTACGCGATCCAGCGCCTTGACGTCCTTCAAAGTTGCGGTTGGAAGTAGAGGCACAGCGTTCTCCAGCTGGTACGACGTCATCATTCATCGCAAGACACATCGAGCAACCAGACTCTCGCCATTCAAAGCCTGCATCCATAAAGATTTTATCTAAACCTTCTGCCTCTGCTTGTTTTTTCGTCGTATGTGAGCCTGGTACAACGATGGCTGTGACCTTTTCATGCACCTTACGCCCTTTGATGACATCAGCAGCTGCACGCAAATCACTAATGCGTGAGTTTGTGCAGGAGCCAATGAAGACATGCTGGATGTCAATGGATGTTAATGGCTGCCCTTCCTCTAAGCCCATATAGGCAAGTGCTTTTTGAAGTGCGGCCTTGTCAGATTCATCTGCATAATCTGCTTGTGTTGGAACATGCCCAGAAACACCTGTACCCATCGATGGGTTTGTTCCCCATGTAATGATTGGTTCAATTTCTTCCGCTTTTATAATACGAATTGTATCGTACGTGGCATCCTCGTCCGAAGCAAGGCTTAACCAGTAAGTGGCTGCTTCTTCCAATTTTTCTCCCTGTGGTGCATATTTGCGACCACGAATATAATCAACTGTTGTTTGATCAGGTGAGATAAGCCCTGCTTTTGCACCTGCCTCAATTGACATATTACAAATCGTCATACGTTCTTCCATAGATAGTTTGTGGATAGCCTCTCCAGTGAACTCCACAATATGTCCTGTACCAACACCAATGCCGAACTTCGCAATGATAGCTAAAATAATATCCTTTGCTGCTACCCCAACTGATAGCTCCCCTTCGACACGAATTTCCATCGTCTTTGGCTTATTTTGCCATAAAGTTTGTGTCGATAATACATGCTCCACCTCTGATGTACCAATACCAAATGCAATGGCACCAAAGGCACCGTGTGTCGATGTATGAGAGTCGCCACAAACAATGGTTTTACCAGGCTGTGTTAAACCGAGCTCTGGCCCAATAACGTGTACAATCCCTTGGTCAGGGTGACCCATTCCTGCTAACTCAACGCCAAATTCCTCAGCATTTTTAGCTAATGTTTCGATTTGATTGCGTGCAATGGGATCATGAATAGTCGGTAAATTTTTTGTTGGTACGTTATGATCCATTGTCGCAAAGCTTAAATCAGGACGGCGCACCTTACGTCCGTTCATGCGTAGCCCTTCAAAAGCTTGCGGAGATGTTACTTCATGAATTAAATGAAGATCAATATATAACAGGTCCGGTTTGCCCTCTTCCTGATAAACAACATGTTTATCCCAAATCTTTTCAATTATATTTTTACCCATTGTCTTCACCTATTTCTTTAAATATATGTTGTCATTATACTTTGCGATACAAAGCTAGTATCAATTTCATTAATCACTTTATCTGTCCATTCATTAGTCGATAAAATGCGACTGCCGTCACGAGCAAGATCTGCTGTAAAATAGCCATCATCAAATACTGCACTAACAGCCCGCTCTATTTCTGCTGCTTCTTCTTTTAAGCCAAATGAATATTGCAGCATCATCGCCACAGATAAAATGGTTGCTGCCGGGTTTGCTACGCCTTGCCCTGCGATTTCTGGTGCTGAGCCATGTACTGGTTCATATAAGCCAAAATTATCACCACGAATGGATGCAGATGGTAATACACCTAAAGAGCCAGTAATAACAGATGCTTCATCACTTAAAATATCACCAAACATATTTTCAGTAACAACTACATCATAGTGTCCTGGATTTGTAATAAGTTTCATTGCGACAGAGTCTACTAGGTTATGTTCTACGATTACATCTGGATACTCTTTTTTCTTTGCTTCTACGACTTCACGCCATAAACGACTTGTTTCAAGCACATTTGCTTTATCAACAGAGCATAATTTGCCGCCACGTAAACGTGCTAGTTCAAAGGCATTTTCAACAATACGCTCCACCTCTGCTTTAGAGTAAACCGTTGTATCAATTGCGCCATTTTCAGTACGCATACGTGGTTCCCCGAAGTATACGCCGCCTGTTAGTTCACGTACAATCATTAAATCAACGTTCTCTGCTACTTCACGCTTTAATGGTGAAGCATCTAGTAAACTCGGGAACGCCTTTACTGGACGTAGATTTGCAAATAAATCGAAGTGTTTACGGATTCGCAATAACCCTTTCTCCGGGCGTAATTCAGGCGGATTCTGATCCCACTTTGGACCACCTACAGCTCCTAATAAAATCGCATCACTATTTTCACACATCTCGATTGTTTCATCTGGTAATGGATTATTGTGCTGGTCGATTGCAGCACCTCCAATTGTTGCATACCCTAAATGAAATGTATGATTAAATCGTTTACCAATCACTTGTAATACACGTACAGCAGAAGCAACAACCTCTGGCCCAATTCCATCACCAGGAAGTACTGTAATTTTTCTCTCCATTGTCAAAACACCCTTCTTTGTATAGCGTATTCGCTAATTTAGTAAAGACACTCACCTACCTTTTATCGAGGTGAGCGTAGTCATTACGTCTAAGCGTAATTTGTTGTTAATTGATACAATACGCCATGACATCATTGCATCCGACTTGTGAATGGTACGTCATACAATTCACTTCCTCTGAAACTTATACAGGATGTGCGCGAAGGCTTGCTTGTATTAAATGACGGTTAATGGCATTTAAATACGCTTTTGCCGATGCTTCTAAAACATCTTGAGAGGAGTTGCGGCCTGTAGTCGATACATCATCATAGCGAATATTAATAACTGCTTCACCCAGTGCATCTCGTCCTTTGCCAACCGATGTCACACGATAATCAATGACATGCACAGCTCCGGGTACAAGTTGCTCGAGTGTATTAAATATAGCTTCTACTGAACCAGAGCCAGTAGCCACAACTGTTTTTTCTAGCCCCTCTGGTGTAAGCACAATGGCTGTGGCTGTAGGAATATTTTCAGTACCATATTGTACTTGCACCATTTTCAAATCAAAGAGTGATACATCCTCTAATTGAACTTGTTGTTCCGTCAGAAGGGTTAGTAAATCTTCCTCTGTAATCTCTTTTTTACGATCAGCCAATTTTTTAAATTCCACAAATGCTTTGTTCAACTTTTCATCAGAAAGATGGAAGCCCATTGTTTCTGCACGATCACGGAAGGCTGCACGACCAGAATGTTTCCCAAGAACTAATGGTATTTCTCCCTCACCGATTAAAGCAGGTGAAATAATTTCATAGGTTTCCGGATTTTTTAAGACACCGTCTTGATGAATGCCTGATTCGTGTGCAAATGCATTTTTCCCAACAATCGCTTTATTTGGTTGAATCACTACATTTGTCAATTTACTGACTAATTGAGATGTACGTTTAATCTCTTGCAACTGAATGTTCGTTTCCACCTGATAAATGTCCTTGCGAATATGAAGTGCCACGGCAATTTCTTCTAGCGCCACATTTCCTGCACGTTCTCCAATGCCATTTATCGTCCCCTCTACTTGTGTAGCGCCATTTTCTATCGCAGCAATCGTGTTAGCTGTTGCCATCCCTAAATCATCATGACAATGGGCGGAGAATTTCACTTTGTCAGCACCTTTGACATTCTCCAGTAGAAACTTAAATAATGCACCATATTCTTGTGGGGAGGCATAGCCTACAGTGTCTGGAACATTAATCGTTGTAGCACCAGCAGCAACCACTTCATTCATAATTCTTACTAAGAATTCTCGATCAGAACGGAATGCATCCTCAGCAGACCATTGCACAAGTGGGAAGAATTTTTTAGCATATTTAACAGCCTCCACCGCTTGCTCCACCACTTGATCAGGTGATTTTTTTAGCTTGTATTCCATATGAATAGGTGAAGTGGCTAGAAAAATATGAATATGTGGCTGTTGTGCTACTTTAATCGCTTCCCATGTAGCATCAATATCCTTTTGGATACAGCGAGCTAGCCCCGTCACAATGGAATTTTTTACTGTACCTGCAATGCGATGGACCGCATCAAAGTCACCGGGTGACGAAGCAGGAAATCCTGCTTCTATAATTGTCACACCAAGGCGCTCTAACTGTTTGGCAATTTCAATCTTCTCGGCCGTGTTTAAGTTGATCCCAGCAGATTGTTCACCATCGCGAAGCGTAGTATCGAAAATATCAATTTTTCGCACTTGTCGCCACTTCTCTCACAACTTTTTCTTTACCTTCGTTGATGAATGGCATCATAGCACGTAGTTTTGCGCCCACTTCTTCGATTTGATGGTTCGCACCAGCTTCTTTGAATTTTGTATATTCTGGACGACCATTTTCATTTTCTTGAATCCAACGACGAGCAAATGTACCATCTTGGATATCTGTTAATACGTCTTTCATACGAGCTTTTACAGACTCATCGATGATGCGTGGTCCTGCCACATAATCTCCCCACTCCGCTGTATCTGAAACTGAGTAACGCATTGTTGCCATACCGCCCTCAAACATTAGGTCAACAATTAATTTAAGCTCATGTAGTGTTTCAAAGTAGGCTAATTCTGGTTGATAACCAGCTTCTACTAATGTTTCAAATCCTGCTCTTACAAGCTGTGTTGCACCACCACAAAGTACCGCTTGTTCACCGAATAGATCTGTTTCTGTTTCTTCTTTAAATGTTGTTTCAAGAAGTCCACCACGAGCAGCACCGATTCCTTTACCATAAGCAAGTGCTAAATCTTTTGCTTGACCTGTAGCATCTTGGTGAATAGCGAATAGTCCTGGTACACCAGCACCTTCTTGGAATTGACGACGAACTAGATGTCCCGGTCCTTTTGGTGCTACTAAAAATACGTCAACATCTGCTGGTGGTGTAATTTGACCGAAATGGATATTGAAGCCGTGTGCAAACATCAATGCTTTACCAGCTTGTAAATGTGGTGCAATTTCTGCTTCATAAACTGCTTTTTGACGCTCATCTGGTAGTAAAATTTGGATTACATCTGCTTCTTGAGCTGCTTCCGCAACTGTTTTTACGTCAATACCATCTGCTTTTGCCGCATCGAAAGATCCACCTGGGCGAACTCCTACTACTACGTCAAAGCCTGATTCTTTAAGGTTTAAAGCGTGTGCATGACCTTGTGATCCGTAACCGATAATTGCGATTTTCTTTCCTTTTAATACGTCCTCGTTGATATTTTGTTCATAGTACATTGTAGCCATAGTTAATTTCCTCCTAGAATTTGTTTTGTTTTTTATAGCTTTAGATACTTGCTTTGTCTATAAAGCTATTCATTTTTATATGCAAACTATTTTAAAATAGAGAGCTGCGGGTTTGAGATTTTTTGTGTTTCACGAACGGAGGCAGTTGCTCCTGTACGTGTAAGTTCTTTAATGCCATATGGTCGAATGAGTTCGATAAAGGCATCAATTTTTTCTGGATGTCCCACTACTTGATACGTCACAACATTTTTGGCTGTATCAATAATTTGTGCGCGGAACGGTTCAACAATCGAATTCATTTCTAAGCGTAAATTTGGTGGTGAAATCACCTTTACTAGTGCTAGCTCTCGCAGAACAATCGATTTATCAGTAATGTCATTGACTTTTAACACATCAATTTGCTTGGATAACTGTTTCACTAGTTGCTCGATTTTACGTTCATCCTCTACGTTGACAACGAAGGTCATCTTTGAAAAATTTGGTTGCTCCGTATGACCTACTGTAATCGATTCAATATTGAACTGACGCTTCATCAATAAACCTGTCAAACGGTTTAATACACCACTTTGGTTAATCACAGTTACGGTAATTACTCGTTTCAATTCTTTTTCACCCCAATCATTTCATGTAAGCCTTTGCCAGGTGCTACCATTGGGTAAACACATTCAAGCTGTTTCACTCGACAATCAATTAATACTGGCTCATCAGAAAGCAGTGCCTCACGGAAAATAGCCTCTGCTTCATCGATTGTGTTAATACGATAGCCTTTAATGTTATAGGCATCAGCTAACTTAACAAAATCTGGTTGGATCGGCATAAGTGATGATGAATAGCGCTCTTCATAGAATGTTTGTTGCCATTGACGCACCATGCCAAGACAGCTATTATTCAAAATCACTATTTTTACTGGTAAGTTAAATTCCTGTAGAATGGACAGCTCCTGTGCCGTCATTTGGAATCCTGCATCTCCTACAATCGAAATAACTTTTTTGTCTGGCTTCGCAAATTGGGCGCCAATTGCGGCCGGGAAGCCGAAGCCCATCGTACCAAGTCCACCAGACGTTACCCATGCATGATCATTATTTAAATGGTAGTATTGTGCTGCCCACATTTGATGCTGCCCAACATCTGTCGTCACAATGGCATCACCCTCTGTAATCTTGTGCACTAATTGCAATGCCTCTTGTGGTAAGATTTCTTGTGTATTTGTATCCTTGCAATACCACAATGGGTATTCAATGGAATGATTTCTTAAATAAGCTAGCCAATCAGCTGTATCAGGACCTTGGAAATCCTTTTTCAACAGTGCTTTTAAAGCCTCTTTTGCATCGGCTACAATCGGAATATCTGTCGGTACATTTTTGCCAATTTCAGCAGGATCAATATCGATATGGATAATCGTTGCATTCGGTGCAAATGTGGCTAAATTACCTGTTAAACGATCATCAAATCGTGCTCCAATATTGAGTAATAAATCCGATTTCGTAATTGCTGTATTCGCTGTAGCCGTACCGTGCATCCCCGCCATTCCAAGGAATAAATCATGTTCACCATGAATGGAGCCTAATCCTAGTAATGTGTTCGTTACTGGAATACGATATTTTTCTGCGAAGGTCGTTAATTCTTCCCGTGCATCAGCAAAAAGAACGCCTGCACCAGCTAAAATGATTGGATTTTTTGCCAATGAAATGGCTTGAATCGCCTTTTGAACTTGTAAATAGTTTGGTTTATACGTTGGTTGATAGCCTGGTAAATAAATTTCCTCAGGTGCTTGTGGCGGATTCTCTACATCAAACAACATTTGTGAAACGTTTTTTGGGAAATCCACGACAACCGGTCCCTTACGACCTGTGCTAGCGATATGGAAAGCTTCCTTCACAATGCGTGGGATATCATTAACATCCTGCACCTGGTAATTGTGCTTTGTAATCGGTGTTGTAATCCCCATAATATCGGCTTCTTGGAAAGCATCTGTTCCGATCACTGATGTCGCAACCTGTCCTGTAAAAACAACTAATGGGATGGAATCGATCATGGCATCCGCAATACCTGTTACAAGGTTTGTTGCACCAGGGCCACTTGTGGCAATGACAACGCCTGTTTTACCTGAGATACGAGCATAGCCTTCCGCTGCATGAATCGCACCCTGTTCATGTCTTGTTAAAATATGGCGAATTGGATTTTTATACATCGCATCATAGATTTGTAATACGGCTCCTCCTGGATAGCCAAAGACGATTTCAACGCCTTGATCGTGCAATGCCTGCACTAATACATCTGCACCGTCCTTCGCTTGATAGGTTTGTTCAGCTGTTGCTGTTGTAGCTAATTGTTCTTGTTCATTGATTGAAACATTTGCACTCATCAAATTATGCCTCCTTCATTTCTTTCAAACTCACACATCAGTGTTGTAGATTAGTGAAGTGTCAATAGCTGGATTGACTATTCCGCTCTTCCTTTTCAGTTGAGAGACTGTTCAATTGCATCGTGAAAATAATAAAAAGCCTTTTTCTCCACACGCAAAGAACTACCTTACGTAGGGATGAAAAAGACTTTCCATGGTACCACCCTTTTTTATAGCAAATAATTGCTACCTCGCGAATAAATGACTGCATTTATGCACCAATGCGAAAGACTTCGCATCCAATATAGTGTCATAAAACATTTATTCATTAATAACGAGCACTTTCGACTATGCCCGGAGCTATCTAATGGTGTAAACACGTTTAATAGCCCACTCCGAGGGGATGTCGGATCTAGTTGTATCGCCGGCTTCCAGCACGACCGGCTCTCTGGTAGATACAAGGCTCTAGAACCTTTAACCTCATCAACGTTTTTATCTATCTAATTGTTAAATTTTCATTACGCCACCAGTGGAAGCGCTTGTCACTAATTTTGAATATCTTGCTAACCAACCACGTTTAATTTTTGGCTCAAAGACTGGTAATTTTGCACGACGTTCAGCTAAAACTTCATCTGAAACTTGTACATTAATCGTACGATTCGGTAGATCAATTTCGATAATATCTCCGTTTTCTACTAAAGCGATTGGACCGCCTTCAGCAGCTTCTGGTGAAATATGGCCAATTGAAATACCACGAGATGCCCCTGAGAAACGACCATCTGTAATTAATGCAACCTTTGTGCCAAGGCCACGACCTTGAATTGCAGATGTTGGTGCGAGCATTTCTGGCATCCCTGGGCCACCCTTAGGTCCTTCATAGCGAATGACGACTACATGGCCCTCTTTGACCGTTCCATTATCAATGTTTTCCTGCGCTGCTTCCTGTGAATCAAAGACAATTGCCTCACCCTTGAATACTTTGATGGAAGGATCAACTGCGCCTACTTTAATAACAGAGCCGTCTGGTGCGATGTTACCGAATAAGACCGATAATCCACCTACAGCACTATAGGGATTGTCTTTTGTTCGAATGACTTGATCATTCGTGATGTGATAATCTTTGACAAGCTCACCCATTGTGACGCCTGCAACGGTTGGACGGTTCGGGTGAATAGCACCTGGAATAGAGGTTAATTCATTAATAATGGCACTAACACCACCCGCTTTATTGATATCATCCATTGAAATATCTGAAGCAGGCATAATTTTTGCCAAATAAGGCACTCTTTCTGCTACTTTATTAATATCTTCAATGTTGTAATCTATTTCTGCTTCATTGGCAATTGCTAATGTATGAAGCACTGTATTTGTAGAGCCCCCCATTGCCATATCAAGCGCAAAAGCATCATCAATTGCTTCTTTTGTAATAATATCGCGTGGCTTAATGTCTTCCTTAACCATGCGAATTAATTGTTTCGCTGCTTCTTTAATCAGCTTGTGACGCTCTTCAGAAGTGGCAACGATTGTACCATTCCCAGGTAAAGCTACACCAAGCATTTCCATTAAGCAATTCATCGAATTTGCTGTAAACATTCCTGAGCAAGAACCACATGTTGGACATGCATTATTTTCAATATCCAACAGCTCTTCAGCAGACATTTTTCCTGATTTATGGGCCCCTACACCTTCAAAAACAGATGTTAAGGAAAGCTGTTTCCCTGCTGCAGAAGTACCTGCCTCCATTGGACCACCCGAAACAAAGATAGATGGTACATTCGTACGAACTGCTGCCATAAGCATTCCAGGTGTAATTTTGTCACAGTTTGGAATATAAAATACGCCATCAAACCAATGTGCATTGATAACTGTCTCAGCTGAGTCTGCTATAATTTCACGACTTGGTAAGGAATAACGCATACCAATATGCCCCATTGCAATACCATCATCGACTCCGATTGTATTAAATTCGAATGGAATACCACCCGCTTCAATAATAGCTTCTTTCACTACATCAGCGAACGTACGTAAATGAACGTGACCTGGTATTATGTCGATATAAGAGTTACAAACCCCAATAAATGGTTTGCCTAGATCTTTTGCTTTTACTTTGCCTGTTGCATATAAAAGACTTCGATGCGGCGCTCGATCTACGCCTACTTTAATCATGTCACTTCTCATTTTAAACGCCCCTCATTGCTTTCCATACTATGTTCGTTTCTATAGACAAAATGTTCTGTCTTTTTAAATTTTGTTTATAGAGTAACAGTCTCTTAGACGATGACTGCTGTAACGAACGTGTTAAATTGTTGTTATCATAGTACGAAAAAAAGGTCTCGTCAACAGTATTTTTTGAATTGTTTAAACAATTCAAAAAATCTGTCAAAATTGAAATCGTTTACATGCTGATTAAGCATCAGTTTTATCTCGCTTTGATAAAAATTTTGACATTTCGTTCAAATTTTAATTTTTTAACAATAAACAAAAAATAAGTAAATAAATAATTCCCATATATTTCAATAAGCTAAATCACCCAATCATAGAGATAACGCTTACAATAGAAACAATTTTTTTAAGTATCCTGTAAAAAATACTTGTTCGGGATCATATTGGTGTCGAATTTTTAAAAACTTTTCAATCTCTGGATACAACGCATAGACCGTTTGCGCTGTTAAATGATGTTGTTTTCCCCAGTGAGGACGACCCTCATATTTTTGCATCAATATATGCACCCATTTAAAATAAGGTTCTTCCGCCATCCCTTTATACATATGAAAGGCTATAAAAGCTGACTCACGACCTTGTGTGGGACTTAAAAAACCTGCTTCACCAGCAGTTGTTCGACACTCTAATGGAAAATGAACATGAAAAATGCTTTTTTTAAAGGTTGCATGAATTTCTTCCAGACAAGCTTCAAATTGTGATAAAGGGATGGCATATTCACTCTCTTGGAACTTCACACTACGAGGTGAAGGATAAATTTCATAGCTTATCCCTACTTTTTCACTTTCTACAACATTGGCAGCCGCTATCTTGCTCATAGCACCACTTAATTTTGGTCTCCATTTACATAGCTCTGACATCGCATAGAAAGCACCATTTTCTACTATTTGAAGCTTTAACGTTTCTATTCTTTTATTCCATTCACTTTGAAAAACAGGCGCGACCGCATTCATCCGTTTTACTTGAATGGTTTCACTACCAGGAAAATAAAACCACTCCACATGGCGATGTTGACGAATATCCTCGGCAAATAACGAGAGACCATTTGTCAATGTTTCTCTTGCCCCAACATAATGCAAACCATAAAGTGGCATGACCTTGATCGTTACTTTGACAAGGACACCAAGCATTCCAAGAGATACATGAAGCGCTTCAGATAAATCATCCATCCCTCTCCTATGTTCCTGATAAGTCCCAGTGCCATCTACAAATCCCCATGCCTCGACAGCTGACGATAAAGAACCAAGTGTAACCCCTGTGCCATGTGTGCCAGTCGACACTGCACCTGCAATGGTTTGCTCCTGAATATCTCCCATATTGATTAACGCAAAGCCGTGTTTCGCTAGCATCGGCCCAATTTCATATAAGTAGGTCCCCGCCCATAGTGTTGCCTCCTGTCTTTCCTCATTCACAGCGATTAATCCACGCAGATTATGTAAGGAAATAGCGATATGCTCAGGCATAGCCACAGCACTAAAAGAATGTGCAGCACCTGTGACACGTATTGTCTTTCCTGCTTGACACGCATGCTTCACAATGGCTGAAACTTCATCAATAGAGTGTGGTAAATACATTTCGCTCGGATAGGAAATAACATTCCCAGCCCAATTTGTCCACTTTTCACCATTCCGCCATTTTTCTATAGAAAACATTGTCCATCCCCCCTGTATGTTGTGTAAGGTCCTGCATACTTGTCCCCACGAATAGCATGCAGGACCTGAAAACGCTCACAAAGCTCTCCAGCCTTTGCATGTCGAAAATAAACGGTATCGCCAATATTGATGCTTTTTCCTTTGACCTTAATTGGTGTTTGCACCTCCCCTGCGCCTTCTAGGCTAAGATATGCAAAAGTGCTAGGGTCATAGAATACAGGCAAGCGATCCATCGCTATTGCTCCAGAAGCCGTATAGCCTCCACCATGACAAACAACGATATTTTTTTCAGGCATTCTTGTGACACGCAAGGCAAATCCAGCAGCCTTTTCTAGCTGTAAATGTGTAAATTGATCGAACAATGCAGGCGCATAAAAAGCTGAGCCAACTGTAATTTCCGTTACCTCCTTTTGTTGATTGGTATATGTCATACTTCCTGATCCTCCGCCATTAACAAAGCGCAGATTCGGAAAATAGGCCTTGATATGAGCGATTGCTAATCGACGAAATTGCGTTACTTGCTTTTTGGCCTGTACTTGCATGGCTTCTATGACTCTACCTTTTAAAGCATTCGCTGGGCGATTGCCAACGCCCGCAATTTGAGCCTCATAGCCCATCGCTCCTACCACTTCAATCGAAGGGGTCTTTTGAATGGTTTGTAAAAAAGGTGTCAATGTTTCAAGAGAATACAATGATGAACGTTTTGTTCCAAAATACAATACTTTAAAATCATTCGAAACATTAATATCAATACAAACCTGTACACGTACTCCAATCTCTTGTCCTAATTTCGCCAATAGTTCGATATGTTCTGGCCGATCTACCATAAACGTGACGATTTTTCCTTCTTTCACAAAATGCAACAATCGACGAATCGTTGCTTCCTCCATTACTGGATAGCCAAGCAATAAATCATCAAACCCCTGTTCTAATAAAAAAAGGGTCTCTGCTGCCGTGAATGTCATAAAGCCGACAACATTCACAAGTTTTTTCTGTATATAACGAAGGACCTCAATAGAACGAATCGATTTTGTCGCAATACGAATTTGTTTTCCACCACAAGCCTCTTGCACCATTTGTATATTTTTATCTAGTGCATCTAAGTCCAACCATGCAAATGGCCTTTCTAAATCACAAAACGCTTGATCCAATCTTGTCGTCATTTCATCACTCCCTTGTATGTACTATGTATTTGACATTTGACGGAATAATTCCTTTTTTTAAACAATTAGGCAAAATAAAACAACCGTGAGCCTGTTATTCAATAAGACTACACGGTTGTTTTAATATGGGATAAACATTTCATTCACCTTTCTATTTAATTGGTTACGATGCGTATAAGAAATCAGCTGCAAGATTTAGCATCACTAGTAAATGCAAACCAGCAATTAAAAAGCCTTGACGATTTAAACGTTTCATAACAGCCATATTCATATGACCACGCTCCTTTTCTACATTATAATCCCTTTATACAGAATTTTCAAACTATTAAAAAGTGGAAATTTACCCATTTTTCTTTTTCTCAAATAAAAATTTTACCCAAGAAATATGTGACTGTACGGAGAATGGACATTCTGCTTCAACAAATAATGTATTTTTTTATGCATGAAAAGGTTGTAGTAGCAAATAATTTAGTCAAATGGCTGATTTTTTTATTGTTAATGGGATTGAGCGTTGCAAGCATTTCTGGTACGAATTGAATGCATGAACATACTATAGAAGTAAGCGATAATCGGTGTATGTACAATATAGAAGTAATTGTAGTTAATGTGGACATTTTCACAGTAATTTATGCAGTTGGATTAGCTATAAAGTGAGCATAGCAAAGGAGCTGTATTCACTTATCTACAGCCTCATTGACAACATGTAATAATTACTAAACAAGATCACAGTGTTTAATCTACTCCATTCAGGGTATAACTAAGTAATCGCCATTATATCTTAAATTTAAGGAGATGAAAGTAATGATTAGTTTCATTTGGTATTTAATTATCGGAGGAATTCTTGGATGGTTAGCTGGTGTCATTTTAGGTAAAGATGTACCTGGCGGCATCATCGGGAATATTATTGCAGGGATTGTCGGTTCTTGGATTGGTAGTATGGTTTTAGGGAACTGGGGCTGGAGAGTAAGTGATTTCTATGTGTTCCCAGCACTAATTGGTGCCGTCGTGTTGATCTTTATCGTCAGCCTTATTTTAAAAGGTATGCGCAAAGCAACTTAAATATGTAATGAAGAGCCATCCATTGTGGTGGCTCTTTATTTTTCTTCATTTAAAAGAACGGCTGCTTGGAGTTCATCGTGAAAATCATTATACAACTGGTAGTAATATAACACATCATTTACATATTTCTCGCTATGGTTGTATTGATAAACAGCTTTCTTAATATTCCCTGTACCAGCACCGTATTTGGATAAGTAGTTCGCTGCACTAAATACGGCATCCTCAATATCATAGGGATCGGCTATCCCATCCCCATTTGCATCTACGCCATATCCTCCATATTTAGCAATTATCTCTGGATTCATTAATTCAGTTTTTGTGATGTTTCCTTTTCCTAAACCTGAGCATGTGGGATGCTGCCAGCCAACGAAGGTGCAAGGCATAAATTGCATATGCCCCTCTGCCCCAGCAGATGATACCATTGATTTTACCGTAGAAAATCGTGTTTCAATCCGATGATGCGCAGCAAGTAATGTCCATGGTACACCATATTTTTCTTCTGCAGCTACATAAACGGGAATGTATTGCTCAGGAATATTCATATCAAAATGTTGTTGAATCTCCTCTATTGCTTTTTGCTGGGCAAGCTTTTCGAAAATCGGTAATGTTTGAAGCTCTTTCCATGCAAAAAATGTGAGGACATACACAGTTATTGCAATTGGAATCAATAATGCTATCATACCCAATTTTGTGGCAGATGATAACATGGGTTTGTTATTCTTTTTCTTTGCCATACGTCACACCTAATCTAGTATTCTTTTTCTATATTACCAAATTTTCCGTAATGTGTAGTATATCTTTTGATTTTGAAAAATGAAGTCTTCCACATATATGAAGTACATCATTTCCACCATGAAAGCAGTTGAAAGGTTTGGTAAAAATATAGTAAAATACAGATTGATTCATTTTATTGGATAATAATAGGGAGGAATTTATCTTGTGGAAAGACTTTAAAGAATTTGCAATGAAAGGCAATATTGTCGATCTAGCAGTAGCAGTAGTCATTGGTGGTGCTTTCGGTAAAATTGTTACCTCCTTAGTTGAAAATATCATCATGCCATTGGTCGGTATTTTAACAGGTGGAATCGATTTAACAAAGAGTTTTGTTTTTGGCTCAGGTGAAGCCCAAATCAATTTTGGTGTATTTCTACAATCCATCATTGATTTTTTAATTATAGCGTTTGCCATTTTTATGGCCTTACGAATTATGACGAAGCTCACACGTAAAAAAGAAGAAGCAGTCGTTGAAGAACCAGCTCCTGAACTCGATGCCAAAGAAGAACTTCTCAAAGAAATTCGCGATTTGCTAAAAAAAGAACAAGCCTAACATACGGTGTAAAAGCATCTGTCGCTCATTTGAATGAGGCAGATGCTTTTGTTTTGTATCCTTCACTTCGGGTGTTCTCCTACTATTTAATGCGTATCCTTTACTTTTTCTCTTCTATCCACCACTTTACACGTTCTATCCGATACTTTGCATGTCCTATCCACTACTTTTTATCTTGTATCCACTAACTTAATGGGTATCCTTTACTTTTTCCTTCCTATCCACCACTTTGAACGTTCTATCCGATACTTTGAACGTTTTATCCGCTACTTTCCTTTCTCTATCCATCAATTTAATAAGTATCCTTTACTTTCTCTGCTCAATCTATATTCTGGAAGATAGTTTTACGTAAATTGAAGCAGTTCCATTCTAGATAGAAACGCTTACTTTGAAGTTTAGAGCGATTCCTTCTGCTGGAAACTGCTTTTTTGAAGGCGAACGATCATTCTTTTTTAGAAACCCACCTTTTTGAATCAAACCGATCATCTTTATTTAGAATCCGCTCTTTCTGAAACCTAAAGCGCTCTTCTTTACTTAGAATCCGCTCTTTCTGGAACCTAAACCGATCATCTTTATTTAGAATCCGCTCTTTCTGAAACCTAAAGCGCTCTTCTTTACTTAGAATCCGCTCTTTCTGAAACCTAAAGCGCTCTTCTTTACTTAGAATCCGCTCAATTTGATGTATAAACCGTTCACTCTGTTAAAATTTCATTCCATTCGAAGCTAACAGGGAAAAATTCGCATAAATTCACAATTAATCTCCTACTATTCCTAGGTGATTAACTATAAATAATCTAGCTAATTTTCAGAAATCACCTTGTTCTTCTTTAGTATCCATGTTAAATTGGTAACAATTATTGAGAATACTATTAAATTGAAAGCGAAAGTTGTTGCTTTTAATAATATTGAAGAAAAGAGTGACGTCATGACATTAAACAGAAGTATTGAAACAAAGCTTGTACAACTAGGCAATTTAAGTGACCCAATAACAGGAGCTGTGAGTCCGCCTATTCATTTATCGACTGCTTACAAACATACTGGGATTGGTGAATCTACTGGTTTTGACTATACACGGACAAAAAATCCAACACGTGCGCTTTTAGAAGCAGGAATTGCTGATTTAGAGGGTGGCGATATGGGCTTTGCCTGTAGTTCCGGGATGGCTGCCATTCAATTGGTGTTATCCCTATTTAAACCAGGCGATGAATTAGTCGTGCCAGATGATTTATATGGCGGTACATATAGACTATTTAACTTCTTCCAAGATACTTATAATATCAAGCCTGTTTATTCAAAATTCGAATCGGTTGAACAGGTGGAAGCATTAATGAATGAAAATACACGTGCAATATTCATTGAAACACCAACAAATCCACTTATGCAGGAATTTGATTTACAAGTGTATGCGGAGTTAGCACATAAGCATGGGGCATGGCTAATTGTGGATAACACATTTTATACGCCATACTTCCAACGTCCTATTGAATTAGGCGCAGATATTGTGCTTCATTCTGCAACGAAGTATATTGGTGGTCATAATGATGTTTTAGCTGGACTGGTGGTTGCTAAAGGTGCAGAATTAGCCGAACGCATTGGCTTTATTCATAATGGCAGTGGCATGGTGCTAGGAGCTATGGATTCATGGTTACTTATTCGTGGTCTAAAAACAATGCATCTTCGTTTAAAACAACATGATACAAATGCGAAGGCGATTGCTGCTTACTTAGAGGAAGAAGCGTTAGTGACAGATGTTCTTTATACTGGAAAAGGTGGAATGCTGTCATTCCGCCTACAAAAACCTGAGTGGATTGACCCATTCCTTCGTAATTTAAAATTAATTACTTTTGCTGAAAGTCTTGGCGGTGTCGAAAGCTTTATTACGTATCCTGCTACACAAACACATGCAGATATGCCTTATGAAGAGCGTGTGGAGCGTGGCGTTTGTGATCGTTTATTACGCTTCTCTGTCGGCATTGAGGAAGCAGAAGATTTAATTGCAGACTTACGACAAGTATTTGATATCCTTAGAAAAGAGGCATAATTATGAAGCAACGTATTGAAACAAGCCTCATTCACGCAGGTGTTCGTGATGGCTATGGTAATAAAAAAGGGGCTGTCAATGTCCCAATGTATTTGTCCTCTACTTTCCACCAAGAAAGTATTGATGAATTTGGAGAATATGATTATGCTCGTTCTGGCAATCCTACAAGAGATGCGTTAGAAAAAGCTGTAGCAGAGCTTGAAGGTGGCGTTCGTGCACATGCATTTTCATCTGGTATCGCTGCCGTTTCAGCAGCGTTAATGCTGTTATCACAGGGCGATCATATCGTCATGACCGAGGATGTTTATGGTGGAACCTATCGTTTTGTGACAAAGGTGTTGCCTCGCTTTGGAATTTCCCATACATTTGTAGATTTTACTGATCTAGCAGCTGTAGAAGCGGCAATCATGCCAGCTACAAAACTACTTTATATGGAAACACCATCGAATCCAACATTAGGTATTACAGATATCTGCGGTGTAGTGGCGCTTGCCAAGCAACACCACTGCCTTACATTCTTGGATAATACCTTTATGACACCGTTACACCAACGCCCACTCGAGCTTGGTGTGGATGTCGTCATTCATAGTGCGACGAAGTTCTTATCTGGACATTCTGATATTATTGCTGGTTTAACGATTACTGCCGATGAAAAGCTTGGACAGGATCTTTACTTTATCCAAAATTCATTCGGTAATATTTTAGGTGTGCAGGATTCTTTCACACTACTACAAAACATCAAAACAACAGATGTACGTTTTAGTCGTTCTGCTGAATCTGCTCAAAAAATTGCAGCCTATTTGGCTAGCAATCCGCTAGTTGAGCAAGTCTACTATCCAGGGCTTGCTTCACATCCAGGGTATGCTATTCATCAGCGTCAAAGCACGAGTCCTGGGGCTGTTTTATCCTTCCGACTACCAAGCTATGCTGCAGCAAAGGCATTGGTCGAGGCGATGACAATTCCTGTTTTTGCGGTCTCTCTTGGAGGAGTAGAATCTATTCTTTCTTACCCTGCAAAAATGAGTCATGCTGCTATGGAGCCTGAGGAGCGTGCTAAACGAGGCATCACTGATGGTCTGCTACGTTTTTCTGTAGGACTTGAGCATGTGGATGACTTAATTGCTGATTTTGCACAAGCCCTAGAAATTGCCGCCAAGGCTTAATTGAATCAACATAAAAACCGCGTCTAGTTGACGCGGTTTAATTATTATAGGTTCAATTTTTCACCTTTGCTAACAAGCGATATAGATAATCACCATGCCCCTTTGCCAGCAGAGCATCTTGCTCAGCTAAAATCCAATAAAACGAAAAGATTAAATCCCCTTCGTTTAAGCCAGTTGGATGATGCTGCCATGCATCTCTTGTTTCAACGGATGTTAGATGATAGAAATACCGTTTCTGTAAAATACCTGATGGATGATTAAAATAGTCCTGTGCTATTAACGCCTGAACGACAAGTGTGGTTAGACCTGTCTCTTCTAGCATTTCACGTTTCACAGCGTCTAAAGGTGTTTCACCTTCCTCTACCGTACCTTTGGGCACTTGAATACCTGCCCCAACTGAATTCTGTTCAAATACGAGTACCTGTAATCGATCCTCATGCTCTCTCGTAATATAGCCAAATGCTTTTTCAACTACTTGCATGAAAGTGACCCCCTTTGAATGATTGAATGTTACAATAAAGAAAAAAATTGGAATAGCAGGTGAAAAGTGTTGACACTTATTATACGACAGATGCAAGAAAATGACATTACTTTTGTACAAGAAATTGCTAGAATAAGCTGCCATTCCTCGTGACATTCAAGATCGCTTTTACAGCTAGCTTATAGTCGACAATGATTAATCGAACGTCTTATCAATAGTCCGTTTCTCGTTGCAATTTTTGATGAATTGCTAGTTTTTCAAACGTGACCCAAGGTGAGACGCATTATTTACATCCTGATATGCATGGTAAGGGCATTGGTACTGTACTTTTACTGGAAGGTCTGCGCATGCTCCGAAATCTATCGGCTTTATTTGTTTATGTAGAGAAAGAAAATAAGCTTGGTCTGCATTTTTATCAAGCAAAGGAATTTGTAACAATTGAAGAATTTGATGGGCATTTACTCAAAACTATTAAATTGGTTAAACAACAAGAAAAAGTGTAACGGTTCTTGCAACTACCGTTACACTTTTAATTATGTAAGATGAATTTGCTCGGCTTGGATAACAAGTGCTGTTAACCCAGTTATACTGCCGGATTCATGCGCTTGGCCTTGTTGCCATAGCACGCCCTGTCCTGTTTTTATCGTGATTTTTTCACCCTCTTCACTACTAATCCATCCTTCGCCATTGATAACAATAAATAGCTGTGGAACGGGAGCTTCATGCATCCCAACTACGCCACCTGGCTCAATATAGATGAAACCGATCGTCGTAGGCACTTCCGTTTTCGTGATTTTTCTATAGAATGTATCGATGGATTGGTATTGATGAATTGGATTTGCTAAATCTTGTGTAAATTGTATGATTTGCATTGCGCGAAAATCCTTTCCTATTAGGCTAGTTCTTCTTCAGCAAATGCTAAAAGTGTCCCATCTTCTTTTTTGAAATAAAAAGCAAATGCATCATAGCCATTTCTTTTAATCGTTTCCCAGTTAGCCGCTTCTCCATTTATAAGCCGTACATTTTCTTGTTCATCTACCTCATAGTCGTCTATTTCTTCGTCATAGTCGATATTATAGAAAAATGATAGTACGACTTCTGTTACAGGCAAAATATATTTCTCCAATGGTCGGTTGTCACGGTGCTCGTCGGTATACTCCTCACAAAATAGCGCATTATAACCATGCAGCGTAGCATCAAACAGCAATATTTCCTCTGCTGTTAAAGGATCTTTAGCAACGATTCTAGTAGCTGAGCCTGTAATAAAAGGCATTTCCTCTCCTTCAATCATTAGCAAATCACCATGATACCAAATTTCAAATTGTTCATTGCCTGCGCTAGATTGAAGGTGAAACTGTGATTCAACGCCATCAACAAATTGTACGTTTCCTGCAAATGGCTGTAAATAAGTTGGAATAGGAATGGTCATCGTGTCCCTCTCCTTTTTCTGTTAAAAATTACTTCCTTACAATATTATACATCTTTCTCATTTTACGCATAAAGAAAAACCCAGAATTTTTTTCTGGGCTTGATGACACTTACTTTTCTAGCATGATTAAAACTGACGGGCCTTTGCTTCACTTCGCAAGAGACGGTTATGGAGAGTAATCTCCGTTTCACCATTTACTTGCGATTTGGATCGCTTAATCCTTGACCAGTTGCGGTGGATTTTTTGAGATTTGGGGTCTAGTTGTTCGAACCTACTCATTTTTCATCCTCCTCATCATTATAGATTTCATAAGTGAAATCTTCTTTATTATGACCAGCTAAGGTGAATTTATACTAATCAAAACAAGCTTGTTTACTTCTTATTATTTATTTTCTCTTAACCAAGTTAGCGCATATTGTACATATAATTCGGCTCCAACGCGCAAACCATCTTCATCAATATCAAAATGGCCATTATGGTGTGCCCAGCGTGTATCCTTTTCTGTATTGCCTGAGCCTACGAGGGCAAAGCAGCCAGGTACTTCATCTAAGTAAAAGCTAAAGTCTTCTCCACCCATTGTTGGATCATCAATATGATAAGCTTCTGCGCCAAAATGTTCAGCTGTGAGGCGCTCAACCAAGTTGGCACTTGCCACATCATTGTTGACGGCTTGTGTACCATATTCATAAACAACCTCTGCTGTGCCACCATAAAGTGACGCAACCTGCTCAGCATAATGACGAATTTGCGCTTCGATATGTGAACGAACCTCTTTATCGAAGCATCGCACAGTCCCTTCTAAAATGGCATCTTCTGCAATTACATTAAAGCGTGTGCCTACTTCCATTTTCCCAATCGTAAGAACAGCAGGTCGAAGTGGGTTGACTGTACGTGACACAACCGTTTGGACATTCAAAGCAAACGTTGAAGCAATCATTACGGCATCAATGGCATCATGTGGTACCGCCGCATGTCCGCCCTGCCCTTTAAAGCGTACTTTGAAAATATCAGCAGAGGCAAAGGCAGGTCCTTTATTGCACTGGATTTTTCCTGTGTCAATCTGTGACCAAATATGAATACCAAAGGCGTTATCTACACCTTTCATTGCTCCTTGCTCAACCATCGCTTTTGCGCCTGTAGCTACTTCTTCAGCTGGTTGGAAAATAAAACGAACTGTTCCTTCGATTTCATCTTGTACCGTATGTAATGTCTTAGCTGCAATCAGCAACATAGCTGTATGCGCATCATGACCACAGGCATGCATCTTACCATCCGTTTTAGAACGATACGGAATATCTTCTGTTATTTCATAAACTGACAATGCATCCATATCCGCACGCAAGGCAACAGTTTTTCCTTCCTTGCCTCCTTTTAACTCAGCGATAATGCCTGTTGGCTCTGTTCGTCTATATGGAATACCAAGGTTATCTAAATACGCTGCTACATAATTCGTTGTTTCATATTCTTCCCAAGAAAGCTCTGGCTCACTATGCAATTTTTGACGAATCGCCACAAGCTCACTATTTAATTCCGCAATAGTTTGTTTCATTTTATTCATGCTCACTCTCTCCTTCTTTTATAGCCAATTGACAAAAATACCTGCTAAAATAACGGATGTTATCGTTACACTGATGAAGCCACCAACAAGCATCGGAGGCAACATATGGCTTAATAGCATATCACGTTCTTTTTCATCGGTTGTGGACGATTTCACTACTTCATTTGTTAAAATATAATCCGCTGGGAACCCATAGAGCGCTGTTAAGGATACAGCAAACGCTAAATTCGGGCTGACTTTTAAAACTTTCCCTGCGATGAAAGAGAAAATATACATACCAATGACCGCTAAAATAATTGACACAACTAATGGCACAATAATACGCATCAGCATTTCAGGGGATGCCTGTTTTAAGCCATCAAATATAAAGAGCATTAAACCCATAATAGCAAAACCGAAACCATTTGCTTTTTGCAATGGTTGTCTTTCTAAAAACCCAAATGTGGATGCAAGTACACCAAATACTAAGCACAGCACTAATGCATTGACTGTTACAATAGGTGCTAATGCGGTTGATGTACCATAAGCTAATAATCCAACAAACGCTAAACGGAAAAATTTAAAGTATTCTGTATTGTATTTAGAAGGGATTTTTCTAAATAATTTAGGTTGTTCAGAGGACTGTTCAACCTCTTCCTGTTCTTGTGTCACCGATTGTAAATTCCCTTGGTGGTGTTCTTTTAATAAACGTTTTGCTTCACGCTTCAATACAATGGACGTGATGGGGTATCCTGCAAAACCTTGAATTACGTAAATCACAATGGCAAAGACCGCTAAATCCTCTAAGCCAGCTGCAGAAGCACCTTCTGACATGACTAGGGCAGCCACAACGCCACCTACTAATGGCGGAACCGCAACAATCATCGTTTTTAAATCAAAAATCATGGCACCAATTGTAAATAATATGGCGATGATGCCTACAATACCAGCTAAAGAAATAACGATGGCTTTCCACTGGTTTTTCAATTCCTTAAGGGACAGAAGTGTACCCATATTGGTAATTAATAAATACATTAACATCGTGGCAACGACTGGACCAATCCCGGCAATACTCACAATATCTTTCGGGAAGAACGTCCAATAGCCGATTAAAAATAATACCGCACAGACGAACACAGATGGAATCCACGCCTTCGTTCTTGTTGCTACGATATCTCCGATGTAAAGAATAGCAAGTACTATCGTCAGTGCTAACATTTGCGACATATCAAAGAATTCTCCTAACTTAGTAATTTTTTAATGTCATCTATGATAATACTAATTATTCTTAAAATTCTATTTTTACAGAAAAGAAGAAAAATAATGCATGAACGAGCATATTCGTGACACTAAAATTACGATTATCCAAATATTTAGATTTTAAAGAATTTTCATAAAGCGCTTTCATAAAAAAATAGAACCATTTTAAAATGGCTCTACTTCGTTTTGCGCGCTATTTTTTTTCCAATAAAACGTTAACAATTTTCTCAAGTTGAAGATCTAACGAGTATGGATCTTCCATCACAAATTCATCCCCAAACTCGCCATACATATAAACATTGCCATTTTTAACAGCAGGTGCTTCCTGCCAAATTGGACTGTTCAAAATTTCCTCTGCATCTTCTTGCGAGTTTACATAGACAAATACATGATCGCCTAAATATTCTGGCAATACCTCTAAAGATATATTTTCAAACCCCTCTTTCATATTTAATGCCTGTTCTGTCGGAGGTAATTTCAACATCTGATAAATGGTATTACTACCATAATTCCCTCCTTCTGCAGCTAATACAAATAATCCTGTAGGGCTTAATTGCACGACTGACACCGTTTCACCTTCTTTAATGATGCCGTCTATTTGTTTTCGAGCGTCTTCAACCTTGAGTTCATATTCTTCGATCCATTGGTCAGCTTCCTTTTCTTTGCCAAATACTTCAGCAATCCTTTTGAATTTTTCTAATGGTCCAGCTGTCGAAAGCTCTTCCCAATAAGGAATAAAAACAGTCGTGCCTATTTTTTCATATTGTTCAATATTTTTCTCAATCGATCCAATGATTAAATCTGGCTCTAGCATAATGAGTTTTTCAGGGTTCATTGGAAAGCCACCTAAATTTTCAATTTTAGCTAATGTTTCTTGCGGAATCCCTGCTTTTTCAATCCATCCTTCCGCTAACATCCCTTCGCGGACACCAACTGGAATAATTCCTAGTTTTAAAAGCTGTCCCATGTACTGATCGGCCGCTACACGCTGTGGTTGTGCCGGAATTTCTACATCACCTCTTGGTGTAGAAACTATTCTTGTCTTTCCTTCCTGCACAGCTTCTTGTCCACTATTCGCTTGCGTTTCCACTTGCTTTGTCGCGGATGATGAGGCACCATTTGTATTCGCTGTATTTGAGCATGCTGCTAGCAGCAATGATAGACACATAAACAACGTCATCGCCTTTACTTTCATACTTTTGTACTTCGACATTTCATTTACTCCCTTTCGTTGATAATGATTTTCAATTTCATCATCAATATACCACTCGAATTGTTTTGGGAGAATAGCATATCTTCTTTTCCAAAGTGGCAATTCTTCATCTTCCATTTGCCGTTTTTGTCTCCATGTTACTTTAAATTGAGCGGGAGATACGCCCTTATATCGTTTAAAACTTCGGCTCAAGGAATGACCATCGGGGTAGCCGACATGTTCAGCAATTTCCTGCAATGTAGCATCTGTTTGTACGAGTAAAGTCGCTGCTTTGTTTACACGCATTTCACCCAAGTAGTGAATAGGACTCGTATGCATTTTTTCTTTAAAGCGTTTAGATAAATAACCGATGCTACAGCCCAGCTCTTGCGCTATGATATCCAGTGTCAGAGGTTGATGAGCATGTTCCTCCATATAGCGAACTGCCTCCGCTACAATATCTGGCTTTACAGGTTGAATTTCCTGCACATGCATTTGTCGTAATAATTCATAGACATATTGATAAAACACTGATTTTATATGTAAATGTTTCAGCTCTTTGTCATCATTTTGCAGCCAAATCATGTTCATCTGCTCTGCTTTATCAAGTAACGCAAGTGGATGAGCAGGCGCAAAAGCATATTGATAGTGGAAAGGATGATTGTTTTCCAATAAGGCGACTATTTCTTGGCGGTTAGGTAACGGGACAATCGCTTTATAAAAAATCAGGAAGTATTCGAGCTCTTTTTCCGCTACAATCTCTACATAGACCCCTTTCCCTGCATGCAGGACATAAAACGGGTGTACCATATGTCTATTTTTATCCAGCCATATTTGGGCACTACCTCTTTTTGTATAAAGAAAGGCATTGGTTGGTAATCGATAGGGGCCAAAATCTTCACCCTGCTCCATTATCGTCAATCGTACATCCATTATTTTGATGTATGCGTGATTCCATAAAAGTATATGATCACTTAATTTCATCGGGGTCAAACACTCCTTCTAATAAACCATTAACATGTCTATAGTTTAACAGAAATTCTACTAGTTGATAACGATTCTCATACATAAAATATGAGACAAAAAATGGACTTGTCATCGCATTGACTAAGTCCATTTTTCATCTCTGTTATTTTTTGAAACGATTGCCTGTGTTCACATAGATCAATAAAAATATCGTAAGTGCGACAAAAAGTACAAGACCAACATTAAATAACCACTGTGTATGGAGTATTTCGTTTAGAATCCATAAAAGAACACAAAAACAGTAACCATACATCATTTTTCCCATAAATTTTGCCAGTGCTCTTTCATCAGATCGTTCTTTCTCTTCCTGTGCCATCGTATTAAAGCCTGCAAGTAGAAAAGCTCCTTTACCTTGCGATAAAACAATGGCGAAGATGAGAAACGGCAGCATGATAATTAAATAGACAATAACACCCAAAGTCCATCATCCTACTTTTCATTTTTAATAAATTGCTGAATTGCTGGTAGTAATTCTTCATGAAGTGGCAGTGAAGGATCTGCATAGGTTGCTAAGTTTTCTGCACGATCTGCTGGTGCCTTTTTCAATACATGGTTCATGCCCTCTAAATAAAGCAATTTTGCCTCTTGTTTGCCTTTCTTCAATGCTTCGGCATCGGCTTCCTTCACTTGTAAATCCGTTGTTCCTTGTAGCAGTAATACACGTCCTTTTACCTTGGCTAGCTCATTAGCAGGTTGATACTTTAGCAAAGAAATCAGGAAAGGCTGTACAGATGGACGGAAAAGTGCTTGTAGCTCTGGTGAAATATTTTTCACTTGCTCCCCTTGCTTTAAAGCTGTCAAAATATTCGTGGATTCATTGAAAAGCTTTGGTGCTAATTGACCCTTTAATTGCTCTAAAAGCACTTCATCCAACGGTCTACCTGCACCTGCAATGGAGACAAAGGATTCTACGCCTGTTTGTTGAGCTGCTAGTAAACCAATGAGTGAACCTTCGCTATGTCCAATCACATGGACGCTTGTATAGGCTTTATCAGCCATCAATGTTTGGATGATTTGAACAGCATCATCCACGTATTGATCAAACGTTCCATCCTCTTCCTTTGTTAAGAGCGCTTGATTATCTCCAAGTCCTCGCTTATCATAACGCACCGTCGCAATGCCCTGTTGTGCTAAACCTTCCGCCAACATTTTTAAGCTATTATTTTTTCCAGCTAAAGCGGAATTACCGTCTTTATCAGTTGGTCCCGAGCCTGCTATTATCAGTGCCACTGGTGATGGAGATGGAGAAGCCTTTTGTAAGGCTACTGTTAAATTGCCGTTTTGAACGGGAATCTTTAATGTATCATAGGTAACGGGTTGCTCTTTATAAGCCTTTAGTGTTAAAGGATATTTTCCCCCATTTTGTTGAAATGTAGCCTCTATTTGTTCATTTTTGATTGTGCCATTAATGGCAATAGCTGAGCCGTTTAAATTAATGGACACTTTTACTTTATCACCTGTATACGTCACACTTTGAAATGGAAAATTAGATAACCCTTGTGCTGGAACAGATAATGTGCCACTATCCTTCTGTAAATCCACGATAATTGGTAGTGGTCCATTTGGTGTTTCAATACTTCCTTCCCATTTTCCAATAAACTGTTCATTCATTGCATTTGTCCCCTTTGTTCCTTGATGTTGAGCAGTGACCTCTTTTTGCCCACAAGCAGCTAAAAGTAAAATTGTACAGCAAAACAATAACCATTTTTTCATCTAATCTTCCTTTCTATATGAAGATCACCAATAAAATTGGCAATAAAGTTATACCGATCAAGATGTAGCACCATTTATTCGCAAAATTGACAGTCCAACCAATCCCGAATTTTTTGGGCACTAATAAAGAGGGATCATTTTTGTTGCAATAAAAAACACCCCATTTCCAATATTGATCATCTGTCGCAGCTGTTTCATTTGTATGTACCTCATCAAAGCGTTCGTTACTTTTACTAAGCTTCCAAATGAACACTAGTAAACCACCCAGCGTGACGACATTAAAGATAAGAAAAAGGGGGAAAAAGTAAGGAACCGTTTGGTCGTGTAAAATAACGGTTGTATAGTGTAAAACAACAAATAGAATAGTCATACTAAAATTAATGGCTGCCAAGTACCAACTCCCATATTTACGCTGAGCTAGCTCGCGATGGATGGACGCTTCTTTGGCCTGTGCGCTCAATTGGATTTTGGCGCTTTTCATGCCTTGGTTCATGATGAAAAAACTGATTTGTATCGCTAATAATATAAGTGGCATACTGACGACTGACAGCCATGATTTATCAGTCCAACCATCGACCTCCCCCGCTCCATTCCAATGTGTCGCAAAAACCGCTGGGATTGTCTCATAGTTCATATACGTAAAAGCGATTAATGCCAGTGTGATGATCATGGGTACGCTAAAAAATATAGATGACAAGGTTTCTTCATTTTGGCGGATAGACAAATCTGTCACATATACTGTTTTTATTTGCGCTTCCCACTGCTCCTGCACCTTCAATTTTTTCGTTTTGACATGATAACTCATGTAAAGACCAGATGATACAAGGAGCATGATATACAACAGGATAAAGGAAATTAAGGACGCCTTCTCCTCTTGCATAGGCGAAAGATAAAGCCCGATTTGACCTAGTAAAAATAAACCGGCAATCCCTCCGATGATTTGGCTATAATGCTTCTTCCACAGCTGTAATTGTGGATGTTTAACATAAGGTTCAGGTATAGAAACACCAAAGACAATCGATTTTCTTGTTAAATGTGGTGTCAGCGTTTCTAAAATCCCGACAATGATAAAGATGCTTACGATTATAAGCATACTACCCCTACTTCCATTGTTTTAAAATTCGCTGGAACAAACTTGTCATTTGCTCTTTTTCCAAACCCCGTGCAAAAGCTTCTGCCATAATAGGCTTCAAGGCATTTTCGACTTTTTCAACCTCCTTTTCTTCCAGCTCTCTCTTTTGGCCACCAATAATGACCGCTTTCGCTTTCGGCTTTAATTCAATTAAGCCCTTCTCTTCGAGTTCATGATAACTCTTACTGACCGTGCTGACATTGATACCTAAATCCGTAGCCATCGCACGCACAGACGGTAAAGTATCACCGTTTTTCAGCTCCCCTTTCGCAATGCTTTCAATTAATTGATTAGCTAACTGTTTATAAAGCTGCAATTCACTGCTTGGATCTAAATGTATTTGCATAAAACTCCTCCATTCTGTATTGCTAATAACCAAACAGAAATCTGTTATGTATAGAGTAATACAGATTTTCTATAATGTCAAATGAAGGAATTTTTTGTGGAGAAGACTTTTTTAGTGTGGTGGTTACATTTTTGGAGAGGGTTTGTCATCAATAGGGGCGGGAGCCTTCCTTGGGGAGCGCTTTTGATGCCTATTGGAGCGGGTTTCTTCCTTGGGTGAGCGCTTTGTCCATCAATTCGAGCGGGTTCTCCTCCCTTAGGAGCGCTTCTGACTCCTAATTGAGCGGATTCCTTCCTTAGGTGAGCGCTTTTGACAACAATTCGAGCGGGTTCTCCTCCCTTAGGAGCGCTTTTGACTCTCATTAGAGCGGATTCCTTCCTTAGATGAGCGCTTTGTCCATCAATTCGAGCGGGGTCTCCTCCCTTAGGAGCGCTTCTGACTCTCATTAGAGCGGGTTCCTTCCTTGGGTGAGCGCTTTGTCCATCATTTAGAGCGGGTTCTCCTCCCTTAGGAGCGCTTCTGACTCTCATTAGATCGGATTCTCTTCCCTTAGGAGCGCTTTCAGTCTCAACTTGAGCGGGTTCTATGTTAGCATGAGCACTTTTGACCTCAAATAGGAAACCTAAAAATAAGAAAAGGACCCAGAATAATTCTGGATCCATGGACACTTATTGCTTCTATTTGATTTTTAACTGGCTGGTTGACACTTCATCTTAAACTACAGCAAAACAGATTATTTCTGCTCCACCTTTTGGCTTAAGATTTAAGAAGCTTCAACCTTGAACAGTTGTGGCGGACTTTCCTGAGATTCTTGGTCTTTGGGTGTTTGACTATTACTACTCATTCTGCATCCTCCCCATCAGATTAGATTAATAAGTGGTTCCTCTCTTATTATGAGCCATCCCTTGTTTTTTATACATGCTTTAACTTTTTTCTGCAAAGACTTGTTGTGCTATCGTAAGAGCATTTTGCACTCTTGGAAAACCGATGTAGGGTACTAATTGTAAAAGTGCCTCAACCACTTCTGTCTGTGTTAAGCCTGCATGTAATCCTCGCTGAATATGAGTTTTGGTTTGTGGTGCAGCACCTTGTGCAACAACTGCTGTTATCACGACGAGTGCTCGACTTTTTGCATCTAGCCCAGATCTTGAATAGACATCACCATAAGCAAACTCAATAATCATTTTGCGTAAATCGGGTGCTACATCGGCTAATGCATCGGATTCGATCATCCGTGTTGCTTCTTCCTCTGTCACATATTGTTTAATTGTTTCGAGCCCCTTTGTAAAACGTTCATTCATTTCTTTATCCCTCCCACCAATTACTTATACAAAAACCCCAATTCCGCGTCTCCAGAATTGGGGATTGTCCTTCACATATGTAAGGTTCTCTTTTTCACGTCACCCTCTGGTTCAGTTGAAAAAGGATAAAGGTTTTCATAGTGCCTCACAGGACATCTTTAATGAATATCTATGCAAAAGTCTCAAGGACATGCACGCAAAAATTAAATAACTACAAGACAGGCTTTAGCTTTCTCAATTTGGATTTTTACTTGTTCAAAGCCAGTACCACCTAAGGAATGACGGCGGCGAACAGCCGCTTCTGGCGCTAGTACATCATAAATATCCGCTTCAATTAACGCACTTTCTTGCTGCATTTCTTCCAATGGTAAATCTAATAAATAAATGCCCTTTTGAATACATGTAAAGACAAGCTTACCTGTCACCTCATGTGCCTCACGGAATGGCATCCCCTTTGTCGCAAGGTAATCTGCCAGCTCTGTTGCATTTGAAAAATCAGAGTGAACAGCCTGATGTAAACGTTCCGTGTTGACAGTCATTGTACGAACCATGCCTTCAAAGATTTTAAGTGAACCAAGAATCGTATGAACGGTATCGAACATGCCCTCTTTGTCCTCCTGCATATCTTTGTTATACGTTAATGGTATGCCCTTTAACACCGTTAATAAGCCCATTAGATTCCCATAAACACGCCCTGTTTTACCACGAATAAGCTCTGCCATATCCGGGTTTTTCTTTTGTGGCATAATCGAAGAACCTGTTGAAAAGGCATCATCCAATTCGATAAATTTAAATTCATCTGTAGACCAGATAATAATTTCCTCAGCAAAGCGTGATAGATGTGCCATAAGTAAGGAAGAATGACTTAAAAACTCCACTATAAAATCACGATCACTCACAGCATCCATGGAGTTTGCATAAACCTCGCTAAACCCTAATAACTCTGCTGATTTTAAACGGTCAATCGGGAAAGTTGTCCCTGCCATTGCCCCAGCACCTAAAGGCAAAATATCAATACGTTTTATGGATTCTGTAAAACGTTGTTTATCACGCTCTAGCATCCAAAAATAGGCCATTAAATGATGTGCAAAGGAAATTGGCTGTGCACGTTGTAAATGCGTATAACCTGGTGCAATCGTTTCAATATGCTCTTGTGCTTTGTCTAATAGCGTTTGTTGGAACGTCACAATTAAATCAATTGCTTCCTGCACACGCTTTTTCAAAAAGAGATGCATATCCGTTGCTACTTGGTCATTTCGGCTACGTCCTGTATGTAGTTTGCCACCGACAGGACCAATTAAATCAATTAACATCTTTTCTAAATTTAAGTGTATATCTTCATTGGCAACGCTAAATTCAAGCTCACCTGCGATTGCCTTTTCTTTTAATTGGGCAAGACCACCTAGTATGGCCTCTACGTCAGCTGCAGGTAAAATTCCTGTTGCACCAAGCATTGTGACATGTGCAACACTACCTTCAAGGTCCTCTAGCACAAGTTGCTGGTCAAAGCCAATCGATGCGCCAAACTCGTCTACCCATGCTTCTGCTGATTTTTGGAAACGTCCACCCCAAAGTTTTGTCATGTCAGCTCACCTTTTCCTCGATTACTTATTAAAAGGTGTAGTATAAGCACAAATGCCTCACCACACCTTGCTTGTTCAACATTACTTTTTATTCACAGATGAGTTCACTACAGTTGGTAGACCCCATAACTCGATAAAGCCTACAGCGGAAGCGTGATTGAATTGATCTTCCTTCGAGTATGTTGCTAGCTTTTCACTGTATAATGAATTTGGTGATTTACGTCCTTCTACAATCGCATGTCCTTTAAATAGTTTCACACGTACTGTACCATTCACATATTGTTGTGTTTGTGCAAGGAATGCTTCAAGAGCATCACGTAATGGTGAGAACCATAGACCGTCGTAAATTAATTCAGAAAGTTTTTTCTCAATTACTGGCTTGAAGTGTGCTAATTCTTTTACAAGCGTTAAATCTTCAAGCTCTTTATGCGCTGTTAACAGCACTTTTGCACCTGGAATTTCATAAACCTCACGAGATTTAATACCAACTAGACGATTTTCTACGTGGTCGATACGTCCTACACCATGAGCACCTGCTACTGCATTTAATTCTTGAATTAAATCAGCAAGCTTCATTTCTTTTCCATTTAATGCTACTGGTTTACCAGCTACAAACTCGATTTCCACATATTCGGCTTCATTCGGTGCATTTTCAACAGAAACTGTTAAGCCATAAGCTTCTTCTGGTGGCGACACCCATGGATCTTCCATGATGCCTGCCTCATTTGCACGGCCCCATAAGTTTTGGTCGATTGAGAAAGGTGAATCCAATGTTGCAGGAATCGGTACATTATGCTTCATTGCATATTCGATTTCCTCATCGCGGCTCCAGCCCCACTCACGTACTGGTGCTAATACCTCTAAATCTGGATTTAATGCTTTAATGGATACTTCAAAACGAACTTGGTCATTCCCTTTACCTGTGCAACCATGCGCAACAGCGTCAGCGCCTACTTGATTAGCAATCTCTACTAGTTTTTTCGAGATGAGTGGACGGGAAAGTGCTGATACTAATGGATACTTTTGCTCATACCAAGTATGTGCTTGTAAAGAAATTAATGCATATCCTTCAGCAAATTCATCTTTCGCATCCACCATATAAGATTCAATCGCCCCTACTTGAAGAGCTTTATTTTTTACGAATTCAAGATCTTTCCCTTCGCCAACGTCAAGACATACTGCAATGACGTCCCACCCTTGTTCTTTTAACCATGGAATTGCTACCGAAGTATCAAGTCCTCCTGAATAAGCTAACACAACTTTTTTATTTGCCATTAAAAATGCGCCTCCATTGCTCTATCGATATGTATGTTTATACATTCATTTAAAAGTTTATACACGAATAGTATCATGTTATAAAAATAAATACAAGTGTATTTTTATAAATTAATAGACTTTTATTTTTATTGTCAAAAGTAAGTCGTTCCTGACAAAAGGTCGCGAAGAAATCTATGGATATTAACTCGAAAAAACGTTTTTTTACTATATATAGAAATGTATACTATATAAGTTTAGCAATGAACGACAAAAAAGAATCCATTATACAAACTGGATTCTTTTCTAGCTACTTTTCTGATTGAATCCCATACAAAACTTTATTAGGTTTAATCCAAATAAGTAGAACGGCTGCCGCCGAATATAAAATGGCATTATACATGATTAAATCAATTAGGTTTCCATTTATGGAGCCGATAAAAAAATTAAAGAGCTGATGAATAATAATAGGAATAATTAAATTCTGATTGATGTTATAAAATACTGTCATGATAATGGTCGTTGCTATGATGGATAGCATAAAGAATAAACTGTATTTGATTAAATCCATCCCAATAAACCCTGTTGTAAGCCATATAGGTAAATGCCACATCCCCCACCAAAAGCCTATGATAATAGAGGCAATTAAAGGGGAATACTTCTTTTGAAGCTCAAGCAGCGCAAAGCCCCTCCATCCTAATTCTTCTCCTAGTGGTCCTGACAAAAGCGTTTTAACAAAATAAAAACTCAGCATGCCCAATGAAGACAGCGTAAAAATAGAGGTTGCTTCATAATTATTCATGATAAGAAACAAAATAATGATAAAGATAACCGTTTGTATCATCACTATTGAAACAATCACCGACAATGACAATTTACTTTTAAATTTTTGTTTGACAAAGTGGATAAAACGCTGCCCAGGATAGATTCTTGGAAAAAGTAGAACAAAGGCAAAGGTGGATGACCAAGCCGATAGACAGCGTACGATATCAAATAGCCAAGTCGGATAGCCTAATAGCTTGACGGCTCCAACAACACAGAAAAGTGGCCAAAAAATGATATTGGTTAAAACAATAAAGCTTGCTACTGGTTTTTTTAATTTCTTTTTTCTACGCAAGTAGATCCCCCATTTCATCTGAATATCTTCAGCATAAACCTGGGGGTTGCTCACAGGTCAAACCCATTATGCCATTATTTTACCGGTACATACATTTCTAAAAAAATACGTTCAAGCCCCTCTTCATAAGTGGTAAGCAATAAGTTGATATAAACAAGCCCTAAAAGCTCATAGCCATTTTCCTTAGCTACTTTTCTTATGCTAGCCTCTACTTTATCGTCTGTATTTTTGCCACCTGTAGACCAGCGCCCATCTTCTATAACCGTATAAAGACATTTAGGATGCGATAAAATTTCACCTTCTGTTGGTTGATTGCTATTTTCCACTTTCCTGACAATCATAAATTTATTTTCTAGCATACCGCTATCATTGAATCGAATAACTCTTCTTAAAGATGTAAGAATTACCGCTTTCTTTATACTGTCTGCATTTTCTTTTAACGAGTCATATTCATCATAGGCCGTATAATGATCTATTACGCCCATTATTTCCAATGGTTTCATTTCCTTTATAGTATACGTTCCTAAAAATTGACTAATTTTTTGACAATCCTCTTTTACAAGCTGGAGCTTTTTTAATTGTAGCTTTTTATAAGCTATCTCCTCTAACACTTCCTGTTCTTTTTCTACTAACAATGATTGGATGCCATCTATACTCTTGCCTTTTCTTAATTCCTGAATCTTTTTAATTTCAACATCAATTTCTCTATAAAAATTGACGGTTGTGACATCGTATATATCAAAGTGATTGTATGTTCTATACCCATTCTGACTATTTTGCTGGGGCTTTACTAATCCCTTTTCTTCGTAATATTTTAAGGTGTCCCTAGAAACTCCTAAAAATTTTGCAACTTGACCAATTGTATACATTTAAGTCTCCTTTTCAGCTCTTCCTCTTCACTACTATAGCTACAATTATATGTAAATATGAAAAAACCGTAGACATGCATGTGAAGCATGTTTACAGTTTCAAATGTTGTTATTTCTTATGGAAAAATGATTTGCCCAACCATTCTATGGTCGCAGGGGCTAATGCATATAATTTACTGGATAATCCCATAATTCGTGGTAGATTCATCTCACGAACTGGACGATCAATTGTTTTCACCGTCGCTTGTGCCACTTCTTCTGCTGATAATAAAAATCGACCTAAGGACTCTCGGTAGCCACTTGCATCATTGGCTTTATCTAAAAATGGTGTATCAATTGGACCTGGATGGACGGCTGTCACGTTGACATTATACGGAGCCAATTCCATACGCAGTCCATTGGTAAAGCCAACAATCGCGTGTTTCGTAGCAGCATAGACACTTGCTTTTGGTGTGGCTACCTTCCCAGCCTGTGAACCAATGAATATTAAATGGCCCTGTTTGCGTTCCATCATCTTAGCGGCTAATCGTTTCGTAAGATAGATTGGTACACTAACATTTAATTCGATCATTTGCGCAATCTCCTCATCCTGTAAAGCAGGGGCTACAGCGAATTTTCCTACACCTGCTGAAAGAATCGCTACATCAAGCGGTGGTAGCTGGGCGCAAACATCATCAAGTGTATGGAGATTGGTTAAATCCGCTTGGATCACTTGAGCACCTAAACGCTCTAGGACCTTTAGTGCAACGGCATTGCGACCCGTTGCATAAACGGTATGCCCTTGAGCTACTAATAATTCCGTTATTTTTAGGCCAACCCCACTTGTCGCACCTGTCACAAAGATCGTTTTGTTAGGATGATTCATGTATAAACCTACTTCCTTTGAAATAAATAGATACCTGCTTCTGTCTTCGTTGACGTAATATACTCATTGGCCTCTAAATAATCTAAATGACCAAGTGTTTTGGATAAAGTTAAACCAAGCTGATGCTGGAAGATGGCCGGATACAGGCGTTTTGTTACTTGGACAACGGTTAATTGATCATCGCCTAACAATTCAAGAACCTTCATCGATTGCTGGTGCTGACGCTCTAATCGTTTATCAATTAACACAGGAATATCCTCTAGCTCTGCTCCATGCCCTGTATACATCCTTTTGACCGGTAATTGGCGTAGAATTTCAAGGGATGCATTGTATTGCAGTAAAGATTTTGTACGTCCTACTGTACGATCCAATGGTGGCTCTATTAATGGATTGGGCGTTATTTTTTCGAGTAATAAATCTCCACCAATCACATGATGGTTTTTTTCATTCCAAAAAATGAAGTGGCTTTGTGCGTGACCTAATGTTTCGATTGCCTTTAATCCTGGATGCCCAGGCACTTCATCTCCATCCGCCAAAATTTGTGTTAATGGTCGTTCACCCACAAGCTCCAGTTCACGACGAACATGGACACTTTTTGAAATATATTCTTGTGGTACACCATGCTCCAACAAACGCTCACTGTAAAATTGCTCGTGATAACGTAAAAAATCTTCATCATGACGAAGCCATTTGTCATTATAGGCATGCCCTAAAATTTCTGCATGTGGAAAAGCATCGACCCATCCTGCATGATCTGGATGGTGGTGGGTTAACACAACCTGTTCAATCTCTTGCATGTCAAAGCCGGCTGCTCGAATCCCCCATTTCAAAGCATCATAGGCTTCCATTGTTTTTGGTCCAACATCAAAAATGCTAAGTGCATCGCCTTTTACAATAAATGCATTGACATCTCCTACTGCATAGGGTGTTGGTATTTCTATTTTGACTATAGACAAAGTTGTCTCCCCCTTTTCACGCACTTGTGAATACTGATTCATTCTATTTTACAAGTTTTTTCTGTTTTCGTCATCCTCCTGTTGACAGGTTGCCTTTTCCTCACTATAATTTTGAATAATCTAATTATTTATGTGCGTTGAGGAAGACGAGTACGTAACTGGTGAAGGTGTTAGAGAGTGTTACATTTGCTGAGAGTAACATCACCCGCTCCCATTACCGAACCTACTTCTGAGCAGTTATGCAAACATAACCGTTTCCCTTGCGATAAGAGGGCTAAGAGTTGTGCCAACAATTGGCAAACAAAGGTGGTACCGCGGAAACGAGAGCGTTTTCGTCCTTCTAAATAAGGACGAGAGCGCTTTTTTATTTTGAACTGGAGGTTTTGTTCATGAAAAAAATATTATTTATCGGTGCAGGCTCAATGGCGGAAGCATTGATGCAAGGCTGGATTAAACAAAAGGTGTTCACACCTCAGGAAATATACGTCACCAATCGCTCTGACAAAGAACGTTTACATTTCTTACATGAAACATATGGTGTCCATTGCGTGTTTGATCATGCAATTTATCAACAGGCAGACCTTATCATTTTAGCGATGAAGCCGAAAGATGCCATTGCTGCCATGTGTGATCTAAAGCCTAAACTTACAGCGCACACTGCTGTATTGTCCATTTTAGCAGGCATTGCGATTGATACGATTACAGAATTTTTAGGGAGTCGCCCTGTAGCAAGAGTCATGCCGAACACTTCTGCTACAATCGGCATGTCAGCAAGTGGCATTGCATTCAATCACGAGGTATCTGCAGAGCAGCGTATCCTTTTCCTCCAATTATTAGAAGCAGTTGGCTCCGTTATTGAAGTCGATGAGGATCAGCTACATGCTGTCACAGCCCTTTCAGGTAGTGGCCCTGCTTATATCTATTATTTAATGGAAGCTTTTGAACGAGTAGGGACGAAGGTAGGTTTATCGAAAGATACGGTGCGCTTACTGATGACTCAAACACTTGCAGGAACAGCGGAGATGCTCAAGCAATCAGTAGATGAACCAGATGTCTTACGCAAGAAGGTGACAAGTCCAGGTGGTACAACAGAGGCTGGAATTCAAGCGTTAGAGCAATATCAATTTAATGAAGCCATTGAAGCATGTATTAAAGAAGCAGAGGCACGATCTCGTTCACTTGCAAATGGGTAACATTATGTGCAAAATAGAGTGTATCACTAGGAATTAGGAGGCTTTATTTTGAGTAAATTATTCGAACCCTATACATTACAATCTATCTCCTTAAAAAACCGTGTTGTTATGGCCCCTATGTGCATGTACTCAGCACAAGACGATGGTATGGTGACACCCTTTCATTTCGTCCATTATGCGACACGCGCAGCTGGTCAAGTAGGCTTAATTATTTTAGAAGCTACGGGTGTTGTGCCAGAAGGTCGTATCTCAAATAAGGATTTAGGGATTTGGGATGATGCACATATTGAAGGATTAAGCCAATTAGTTGAAGGAATGAAAGCTTACGGTGCTAAAACAGGCATCCAGCTTGCACATGCTGGTCGTAAAGCAACAGTGGATGGCGAAATTTTTGCCCCATCAGCTATTGCCTTTAGTTCAGACTATAAAACGCCAACAGAAATGACAGAAGAGGACATTCACTATGTCATCGAGGCATTTCAACAAGCAGCGGTTCGTGCCGCTAAGGCTGGCTTTGATGTACTCGAAATTCATGGCGCACATGGCTATTTAATTAGCGAGTTTTTATCACCTGCTACGAATAAACGTCAAGATCAATACGGTGGTTCACAGGAAAATCGTTATCGTATTCTGCGTCAAGTCATCGATGCGGTTCGCAGTGTATGGAATGGACCATTATTGGTACGTGTCTCTGCGGAAGATTACGCGGAAGATGGCACAACAATGGATGATTTTATTATTTTTAGCCGCTGGATGAAATCTCAAGGTGTTGATTTAGTCGATGTGTCAACAGGCGGTGTTGTACCAGCAGCCATCAATGTCTTTCCAGGCTATCAAGTAACACATGCAGAAGCGATTAAGCATGGGGCTGATATTCCTACGGGCGCAGTTGGTCTTATTACAACAGCCATTCAAGCCGAAGAGATTCTTCAAAATAATCGTGCAGATTTAATATTTTTAGCGCGTGTTTTATTACGAGACCCTTATTGGGCACTACAGGCAGCTAAAGAACTAGGAGAAGACGTGCAACCTCCCGTACAATACGTGCGTGGCTGGTAAATCAATTTCATCAAAAAACAGCTTGTTATCTAGCAAGCTGTTTTTCAATTAGAAAAGTGGATTTTGTTTTAATTCTTCATCAATAGCCTGCACCAATGACGCTGCATCTTCAGCTGTTACTACTTCTCCATTGACTATGGCAAAAATACCTTGCTCACAGATTTCACAGTGGGACGTACAACCAGATTCCTCTATCTCAATATCATCACGTTCTAGTAATACATCATACGCATCTGCTGCCCCAAGTGATAAATTAGTGATGCAAAACTCCACTCTATTTTTTAGTTGCTGTGGTTCCTTCTTTTTTTTAAAAAGAGAAAATACCATATTTATTGACCCCCTACTCTCTAAAAACGATCATACCACAATTCGATAAACTTCATGAAAATTGTATCGTTAAGCAAAAAAATTTTCATAAAATACTATTAATCTTTATGCTCAATAACATAAGTTTTTCTTATGAAATTAATGTACAACCATTAAACAAAAATGACTGCCTTGAAAAAAGGCAGTCACAAACTTATCATTCAAAACCTTCAAGTACTATTCTGCAATCAACTAAAATAGCTATTTATGTTGTTCAATCAAATCATCAGTCTGATCCATAAATCGTGTAAACATAAACTCCCACACAAATGTAGCGCTTTTATTATGTCAATATTAAAAACAACCAAGTCTCTTATGTATGACCTGGTTGTTTTATCTATTATTTAACGTATTGTGTCTTTTTAATAACCGAATTTAACGCCACCCCTACAACACATATAAATCCAATAAATAACAATAAAAATCCTATTGGAATAAGAAAGAATGGTTCTTCTAATGTACCATCAGGTGCTACATTACTCCCTTTCACCATAAAGATTAAAAAACTAAGTACGCCTAATATGATTGGCATTAATGCAAAAATATATTTTTTCATAACTTATTTCCTCTCTCCTAAATATTTTTATGTTTAATTCCTCCACTGCATCTTTCTACAACTTGCTATAACAATCATAAATCCAGAATATATTCTAAGTCAATTGTTTTTTATTGATAAACAATAAATTTTTATTCCAATTCAACCAATCCCAAATTGACATTTTGAAATTCTAACTATAAAATGACCATTATCTCTAGTGATAATTTGGAAGGGTGATTTGTATGAACTATGAAGATTTAATGCAATGGAAAGGTTATTTGTTTTTAGATAATATAGTAGAGCCAGGGACAAACTCTTTGAGAGTTTCTATTTCTAGAGCTTCCGTTAGCTCCGAAAGCGAGGATATAAGTTTTAAGGAATATACAATAAATGATGTCTATCCTATTGAAATTGATAAGACATTACCGGTCATACATATAGAATTCGATTCATATGTAGCCTATACTGTTTTTGACGAATCATTTCATTTTGTAAATCAAGAAGATGATTTCTTGGGTAACTCAGTACGTCTTTTTACAAAATCAACTTATTTAGATTTCATAAGTAAAGGAACTATAGCTCTCAATATCTATTCCTACAAGGAGCTATTCCATTATCAGATTGTTTGTTTAGACCATATTATTGATATTGTCTCATTCGATGAACCCACTATTATAAGCGAATAAGTAGTTTTTAAAACAGTCAATGAAATTATGTTGTCTGTTTTCTTTATTTCTATTAAACTGACCAAAATGAAATCATCTCGTAAAAGGTAGCTCCCGTAAATTCAATTATTTTTTAACAAAAATTTTAGGATATTTTTTGTAAACTCTTCATATGAAGTATTCTTTCCACGCTGGTTATACCACTTTCGTATTGTTTCTACTAACCAAAACGGCACAGAATTTCCATCTATTAAATGATAGTATTGCTCATATCCTTTTTTTAAATGCTCCCATCGATAATCATTGCCCTGTAGTGTGTACTCAGAGACATCAATTATTTTTGCCCTTCCATTTTGGAGCAAAATATTTTTTAAATGAATATCACGAGGGTTAAGGCCCTTCTTCCGAACATATTCTCTTGCATCCTCCACTTCATTTATAACCTGTTTTGGAATGTGAATACCTTGTAGAATGCAATCAAAGAGCGTTTTTCCTTCTTCGTAACTTAAAACAAGGTATTCGTCATGTGAAGCAAAGCATGTTGAAAAGAAAGGTGAATCTCCTAATATTTGATAAACATTTGCTTCAACTTTTACTTTGTGCACTTTGTCTTTGGCATATAGTTTAAATGCATACGCTGGGGCGGAAAGAGATTGAAAAACAGCCGCATCTGTCCCAACACCTATACACTTCAAATCATCAGCTTCACCACTTATGGATACCGGCTCATTATTTGAATTTGAAAAAACGTTTATTTTAGAAAGAGAACCTATAGCTTTGTCCCAGTCGTTTTCCATTTCCATCTCTCCCATCATTTGCATTGAAGAAAACTACACTATCTAATTACTTTAGTAGGAATTCTATATCGCCCTTAACAATATTCAGTTTCTTTAACTAACCCCCGTTAAAGATTAGGAGGTACTATCTCCATACTTTTTTCACCACATTCTAAATGTCACACTTATATCTCAAATTTCCTACATGTTCTCTTTAATTTTAAAACGTTGGGAACTAATAGAAGTTCCTATATACATTTCTCCTTGTGGAAGTATACGGCTTCGTTAGCTACAGAAGAACCAGTTCTATCCTCTATTTACCCTTAACCACCCTTATTAAAAACTCAAAGTGATTTGGTAGTAACGTTTTATTTTTTATCATGATTGTCACGAACTTATAGCTAGCCTTGACGCAAAAAGAAACGCTGTGTCAGACTACTTACACAGCGTTTCATCTATTAATCTTTAAAAATCATATTCAGCATCTTTTTTGGCACGAATTTCTGCAAAAGCATCTGTAACCATCACTGTATCCTCTGCTAACCGTTCTAGTCGGAAAAGGACATCATCGTTAACAATTTCTTTGCGTAAAAAATCCTTTTCTTCTATAAATACATAGGTCGGAACGATGTGGGCTTTCATATAAGCAAGAATCGGCTTTAGTTGCTGTTCCACCATTAAATAATGCTTGGATGTACCCGCTGTAACAATGACACTGACTACTTTATCGCGGAAGGCATTGAAAGGTAAAAGGTCAAAAATATTTTTTAATGTAGCTGGAATAGATGCTTGGAATGTTGGTGTCCCAATCACAATTGCATCTGCAGCCATAATGGTTTCTGTCACATATTTTGTATCGCCCTCATAGTCAAAGTAATTACGGCCATCGCTAAAAACTAGCTGATAGTTAGCAAGATCTAGTAATGTTACTTCATGCTCTGGGTATTTTTCTTGTAACATCTCGACTATTTTTTGTGTAGCAGTTCTTGTTTTTGACCCGACAATAGAACCCGCAAGTGCGACAATTTTCATGATGCACCACTCCTTATTTTGCTGTGTGTTTTTTTATCGCTGGCATAATATCATTGCCAATGATTTCTATGTTTTTCATCACTTTTTCGAATGGTACGCCACCAAAATCGATTTGTGCCATAAAGCGTTGCATGCCATATAGTTCGTACTGATAAAGTAGTTTTTCAATAATTTGCTCTTTACTGCCCACCATTAAAGCATCACGTGTATCAGGCGCTTGTGCAAATTGTTGCTTTGGATAGCCCCCACCACGAATCGCTTGGAAACCACCGTTTAAATGTGGGTACATGCCTTGCAATGCCTCTTTTGTTGTGTCTGCTACATAAAACAAGCTTGTTGTGGCAATAGGCAATTCATTTGGGTCAAAGCCTTTGCGCTCTGCCGCTTCTCGATAGGCATCCACAGATGGTTTAAAGTTGATAGCAGGTCCACCTAATGTTGTAAGCATCATCGGAATGCCCATATAGCCTGCTTTAATAGCGCTGGCAGGTGGTCCACCAACCGCACGCCATATTGGCAACGAGCCGTTTTTTGGCTGCGGTAAAATTTGTGCATGATGGAGGGGGGCTCTGAATTGCCCTTCCCACGTCACAAGCTCCTCGTCATTGATTTTCATAAGAAGCTCTAATTTTTCCTCAAAGATTTCTTCATAATCTTGTAAATCAACACCTAGTAAGTGATAGGCACCTACACGTGAACCACGTCCCGCTACAATTTCTGCACGACCATCTGATAATAAATCAATTGTGGCAAAATCCTCATATACTCGTACAGGGTCTGAAACACTTAATACGGTTGCGGAGCTAGACAATTTAATGGTCGAAGTGGCTTGGGCAATAGCACCTAACACGACCGTATGTGCCTGTGTTGTAAAATAAGACTGATGACTTTCACCTATGCCAAATACATCAATTCCAGCTTGCTCTGCTAATTGACTTGCCTCGACTAGCTCTTTTAGTCGTTGTTGCGCAGAAATACGCTCGCCCGTTAGTGGATTAGGGATATGATCACCTAAAGAGTACAGTCCGAATTCGAGTCCTTGTGTTTGATCAATACGATATTTTTCCATCATGTGTTATCTCTCCTTATTCTAGCGGTTCTAAAATGGCTTCAATTTCTGAACGTCTCTCTTCTAAAAATGGCGGGAGGTCTAGCTCTTTGCCAAGTTCTTCGACTGCTGAATCCACAGTAAATCCTGGGCCGTCTGTCGCCATTTCAAATAAAATACCGTTGCGATCTCTAAAATAAAGGCTTTGGAAATAATAACGATCAACAACACCTGTACTATCCAATCCTAGTTCCTTAATTTTGCTATCCCATTGCTGTAATTCCTCGACAGTTGCAACGCGTAACGCAAGATGGTGAATACTGCCTTTACCAGGTTTCTCGCTTGGCCCTTCTAATTCTTTGACAACAATCTCTCCAAGCACTTCCCCTTCTATCGATTGTAGAACTGTTTCTTTGTCCTTTTCTGCAACAACGGTATAGTGAAATAAATCTTGTAATAAATTGACCGTTCTTTGTAAATAACGCACAGTGATTTCAACAGTACCCATACCTAAAATATGGTGTTCCTTCGGTATATCATTTCCATCCCATGGTTGCCATTGCGCAGGCGTTTCTTGTCCTTGATGGTTTAACAATACCATCCGTAAACCTTCATGATCTTCAAAAAATAAGGCATCTTTCCCTGCATATGTCGTAATGTCACTATGTTTTACCTCCAGCTGTTGAAAACGTTCTTTCCAATAAAGTAAACTTTCGTAGCTAGGTACAAGTAAGCCAATGCGAGTAATAGCATTCGTCCCACGTACTGTACGTCCTGCAACAGGCATTTCAAAAAATGTTAATTCTGTACCCGCTGCTCCTGTTAAGTCTCCATAAAATAAGTGATACATAGAAGGTGCGTCTTGATTCACCGTTTTTTTTACACGTCGTAACCCTAAAATAGTTGTGTAGAAATGATTATTCTGTTTACCATTTTTCGTTAGCATAGAGATATGATGGTGTCCGCTTAATTTGTTCATCATAATTGTTCCTCCTCATCATTTTCACTTGACTAAGCAAGTGATTTCACAAAAAAAATTACACGGGCGGCAATTTTTTTTCTCGGCTATGTTTTTCAAGCTTTGTCATCGCAATATATAAAGATTTTATTTCCTCAGCTGTTAATACTTCTTCAAAAAATGAGGACTGGAAGTGAAGTTGACTAGGTGTTGCTGCATCAATCATTTGCTCCCCTTTTGATGTCAATGAGATGGTTTTCGTCTTCCAATTTTGTTTACGCTCGATTAGCCCCTCTTTTTCCAGTCGTGCAAGCATGCGAGACATGCCACCTTGCGTTACAGTTACTTTTTCTGCTAATTGACACTGTGTAAGCGGGGCATATGTTTTGATTTGGATTAACACATCAAATTGAGCTGTCGTTAAATCAAAACGTTTTAAAAATTCATTCGATAACTGATTACTTTGCGTTGTAAAACGCATCATACGAATCCACGTTAAGGTACCTAATGTATGATTTCTCATCACTTCATCCTCCCTTCAGCTATCACTTTACCACGCAAGTGATACTTCTGCAAGAGAATTATCTCGAATTCAAGATATTTTTTAACATAGGGAGACTCCCTATATAATGCCAGGTGTTGTCACAGGATATAAATTGCCTTTAAGAGCAAAAGAAATTCTCCCTGTTTCTTCTGATACAACCATTACCAGTGCATCACTAACCTCACTCAATCCCAGCGCTGCACGATGTCTTGTTCCTAATTTCTTTTCCCCTGTATAACGCTCTGACAATGGCAGTACATTTGCTGCTGACTCAATTTGATTTTGATTGACAAGTACAGCACCATCGTGGAGCGGATTACCAGGGAAGAAAATAGATTCTAATAAAGAGTGGGTTAAATCTGCCCCAATATGAATACCAGGCTGAATCAGATTCTCTAAAGTATCTTGACGTTGGATGACAATTAAACCACCATGTCTTCTTAAAGACATATTTTGTACACTATGTGATAGCTCTGGATACTTTTCAGTAAACGGGGAAAGATAACAATTTAAATAGAACGTTGCAGCTTTCATTTCAATTGTCATAAACTTCTCTTTAATTTTCTCAAAATTACCGAGGAGACAATTTGCATCTGTATCCATTTTCTGCACACTCTGCTGTAAGGACAGGATCACTTGGAGAAGCTCATCTTTTAATGTTTCTTTCATTGGTGAAAAATCACAATTTATTGGATCCATATGATACCACACCTCTTCATTTCATCACTGTTTACGATAGTTTTTCTCTCTATATGTTTTTTATTCTCTTTTAAGCAAAACGACTTCCTATTACGTTGAATAGGAAGTCGTTAATATTCTTACATATGCCCTGCCCGAATTTTTTTCACGATGCTGAAAGTCGTATAGGCAGCAGCGGGTGCTAATACGACAATAAAAATAATCCACACAGTTAAATTATTTGTCGCTTTTAATGTTTCATAATTTGTCATGACAAAAATAATTAGACCGAATAATAGTAAATAGCTCAGCACATTTGGAAAAATGACGATTAATCGCAATAATGCTGGCGGCATCTTTTGTTGATTCACTTAAACCACACCCCTTTTTTCAATTATACGGGAATCTAGTGATTTATCGTACTATATTTTTCCTTTTATACTTTATATTTGCCTGCTGATAGTTGGAGGTTTTCCGCTGTTGTATTCAATTGATCGATAAATGCGGTCATGCTCTCCATATTTTCCACTTGATGTTTAGCCTTTTGGGCAACGGCATCAACACTTTGCGATGTTTGCTTGGCAAGTAGCGAAACATCTTCCATAGTAGCTGTTACTTCCTCAGTACTTGCAGCAATTTCCTCGGTTGAGCTAGATACTAAATCTACTTGTGTTGCTAACACCTGTACATCATTATGAATTCCTTCAAATGATTGTTGTGCTTCTTGTACGATCGCACGTCCTGCATGTAATACATCCGCTGTCGCTTGGATGGTCACTACAATATTGGCCGTTTCCTTTTGGACATTCATCACCACCTGTGTGATTCTATCCGCTGCACGCTTAGAATCTTCAGCTAATTTACGCACTTCTTCTGCTACAACGGCAAAGCCTTTACCCGCTTCACCAGCACGTGCTGCTTCAATGGATGCATTTAATGCCAATAAATTCGTTTGATCAGAGATTCCCGTAATGACATTGGTAAATTCCCCAATCATGGTAGACAATTTTTCAAGTTCCTGTGTACCAATCACCGCAAAATTCGTTTTCTCATGAATAGTCACTAATTGCTTTTGTAAGGACTGCATAATTTGTAATCCATTATCGGCATTTTCCTCGGTATTACGAGAAATACTAGAAATTTCTGCTATGGACTCCGAAATATATTGAATGCTGCGTGCCAATTCCTCCATTGAGTGCGCACTGTCTGCTGTATTATTCTGTTGTGCAAAGGAGGCCTGAGCTACCTGACTGGATTCTCCTTGGATCATTGCGGCTGAATCTAGTGTTTCATGGGCGTTTTCTTGAATCGTGTAGGTAGCTTCTTTTATTTGATTGGCCCCTTGCTTTAATTCACACATGATTTGTTGGAAATTATCCATCATCCCATTAAATGATGTCACTAATTGGCCAATTTCATCCTTCGCATGGATCGGAATGCGCTTGGTTAAATCTGCTTCACCTTTGCTAATTTCCTCTAAGGAATTTCGCACACTTAAAATACGAGATACTTGTTTGGAAATAGATAGGCCCGTAATGAAGAAAATCACACAGACAACGATCAATGAAGCCACAATTGTACCCACTAAAATTTGTGATAGGACGGCATTGGATACAATAATTGCTAAGTATGTACCGTTTGATAATGGCTTTATATATTGCGTGACACGCGTGCCATCATAGCGCCCTGAAAATTCAGTCGACTTTTGTGCTGAAAATTGGGCTGGCTCAAAACCAATATCCGCTAAATCTTTTTCTGCTGTAGCGGCAATAGCTTGGCCTTTTTCATCTACAATAGCGGCGAATAATACAGTTGAGGATAAATAGTTGTCCAATTGATCGATATAGGATGCGCTGCCAATACTTGCTTCTAAATCTAGTAGCTGCTGTCCATGACGAGCCACCTGTACAATTTGTGGTGTTGCTGGATTCCAGCTACCTACCCCGACAAATTTGAAAAATTGATCATCGACATCGCGGATTTGTGCTTTTTGCACGACCTCTTTCGCTCTACCATCTAGGAGTTGCATATATTCAGCAGCTTGTCCGTTTGGATCAGCGCCAAAGTTGAAATCAACAGATGGAGCTACAGATGTCACCGTTGTATTTCCTTTATCATCTGTACTCCAAATCTCATCGATGCCACCACGTTCAGCAATAGCCTTTAAATCCTCATACGTTGCGCCTTTATCAATTATGTAAGCAGCCATCACAGATTCAGCAATCATTTCCTTTTCCATGATTTCTTCCGCTTTTTCTCTAGATTGAATCGCCCCTTCCATCCCCATGACAATGGAGTTGGCGATGGCTTCTCCATTGCTTTTTTCACTTTTATATGTAGCTTGATAAATATAAATAGAAAATGCCGCTATAATGAACACTACAATGCCCATAATCTCCAGAAGCATTTTCCATTTCATTGACTTTCTCATGATGAGATCCCCCTAAAAATTACGATTATTTCCACTTCATCATACAATATCACTTCCATATATTTCATTAACTATTTATTAAATATAAAATAATAAGTTTTGAAGAAGTTTAAATTGTCATTAATTTGTAAAAATTGCAAAATAAAATCTACAAGAGGAATAGCCTGTATATTTCAGACTAGTTAAAGAAAGAAATAAATCATATTTCTGAGGGTTAATTAGTAATATTTAAGTACATCTTTAGAACTGCAAATAAAAAACATCCATTAGAAGAATCCTCCACTAATAGATGTTTTTTATCTAATAATTATATCAAAATAATTTATTGTGTTGCCACGTATAGACCGCTTGATCAGATGTTAGGAGCGTATTCGGGAAAATATCCTGTGCATCAGCCAAAAACTGAGGTAAGTCATATGGTAGAAAACGAGCACTTAAATGATTTAATAATAAATAGTGTGCACCTGCTTGCTGTGCGACTTTTGCTGCCTCTACATTTGTCGCATGACCATAGCTTGCTGCCAAATCCGTTGTTGTACCATCAAAAGTCGCTTCATGCACAATGATATCAGCACCCATTGATAGTTGGATGGCTTCTTCACAATATTTCGTATCGCCTAAAATCGACAGAGTAAAGCCCTTTTTGGCAGGTGCCACAACGTCTTTTGCGTGTATCACATCGCCATTTTCAAGCACGATATCATGGCCATTTTTTAATTGCCCGAGCAAAGGTCCTTTTGGAACGCCAAGTGCCTGTGCTTTATCAATTAATAATTCGCCTGGTAAATCCTTTTGCTCAATTCGATAACCATAGCAAGGTACAACATGGCGCAATTCCTTAGCATGAATTGTAAAATGAGCATCCTCAAAAATAATCCCTTCCTGTACTTCTACAAAGCGTAAAGGATACGTTAAATGGGTTTTCGATAGCGCCAATGTTTGTTCAATCCACTGCTGTAAACCAGGTGGCCCGAAGATCGTTAGCGTCTCATCCCCACCTTGAAAGGAACGCGAGCTTAAAAAGCCTGGCAGTCCAAAAATATGATCACCATGTAAATGTGTAATAAAAATTTTCGTAACCTTCCGCGGCTTTAATGATGTATGGAGGATTTGATGCTGTGTCGCCTCTCCACAGTCAAATAGCCACATTTCACTCACTTCATCTAATAGCTTTACCATCAGAGCACTTGTATTTCGTTCTTTTGAAGGCATGCCTGCGCCTGTTCCTAAAAAATGTAGCTGCACATATGCCACCTCACTTCTTGTTTATATCGTTTTATTGTACCTTATCCATTCCCATAAGAAAAACCTTTGGTGTACAGTTTCTCCAAAGGTTTCTTGATTATTTTGGTTGCCATGAAACAAGTGCTGCATGAAAATCATGACGATAATAATAACGTCCATCTTTTTCTTCAATAAAAGGTAGAAGTGATTCTTCCACATGGGCTCGCTGGAAGTTTGGCGTTAATATTTTTTTACTTTGCGTTGTCACAAGTTGCTCATAACTTTCATATTCATAAATACGTTCGAGTGGGATAATTTGACAATCGGCATAAATATCCATTTCATATAGTAGATTCAAAAACTCGATATAATCTCTGCGAGGAAATTTTATGTCATAACCATATTTTTCATATAATCGTTCATAGTGTGGCTGGATTGGCCCTGTCGTCATCCCAATAATGGCACGCTTCTTCGCCAGCCGATTCATATGATATAAAGCTGCTTTAATTTCATACATACGGTAAAAACAATTCACGCCTAAGACGATATCATGTGGTTCTATCTCATCACGCTCTAAACTTTCCCACTTCGCATGAATATAGGAAACGTGCTCCTTCTCGGGCATGCACTGTTGTAAGTAATGCAAAATGCTTTCTGAGCTATCCACACATGTGAGCTTGCTCACTTTATCAGCTAATGGAAATGTATAATTGCCCCATCCAGGGCCAATTTCTAATACAGAATATTGAGGTTCAATCTTTTTTTGAAGCTCCTGAAAAATCCGTGTAGCATAAGGATCAGTTTGCCCCATTTTTTTACGTGCTACGGATTGCGCCCAAAATTGCTCCTCTAGCTGATCATTCACCATTCGTTCAGGCATATGGCCATGCCAATCCTTCATGCCTTCCTGCCATAATGCCTCATAGTTAATGGCTAACGGTCCTTTTCTCGTCATACAGATACCTCTATAGATAAAATTTCATATATTTTTTTCATATCAAGATTTGCTCGTACATGGTCGGCTAACATATTATAGGCATCTTCTCTTCGTTCTGCGTCACTTTTCACATCACTTGGTAAAGCAGCTAACCCTTTTTTCTCTCGTATTTCATTGACGAGTTGACGAGTAAAGGTACGATTATGGAACAAGCCGTGGAAATACGTGCCAATCACTTGCTCATCATGACTAACCGCACCATCTTTTCTTCCATCTTCTAACTGTAAAAACGGTGATACTTCATCACGTAAAATTTTTGTACGTCCTAGATGAATTTCGTAGCCTGTCAATGTGTCCTGCCTTCTTACGCCTGTCATTTGCACCGTTTTTTTATTGCCTACAAAAATGGTTTCCATCGGTAATAGCCCAAGACCATGAGCAGATTCGCCATTCCCCTCCACTGCCTCAGGATCTAGTAATGTTTCACCAAGCATTTGGAAACCACCGCAAATGCCAATAATTTTTGTGCCGTTATTACGTAAATGTGTGATGGCTTGATCAAAGCCCTGTGCTTTTAGCCAAGCTAAATCATCCATTGTACTTTTTGTTCCTGGCAGAATGAGTATATCTGGTGTACCTAGCTCGTTGACATTACCAATTAAACGCACACCCACCTCTGGCTCATCGAAAAATGGATCAATATCGGTGAAGTTTGAAATACGTGGTAAACGAATCATGGCTACATCTACAGCAAATTCGCCTGGCTTTGGTTTTTTAAAGCGTAGTGACGATAGTGCGAGAGAATCCTCCGCTTCAATATTGACATCGACATAAGGAATCACGCCAAGTACCGGAATGCCCGTTTCACGCTCCACCCATGCCAAACCATCATCCAGTAATTCACGCATGCCTCTAAATTTATTGATAATTAATCCTTTTACACGTGCTCGTTCTTTCTCATCTAACAATGCCAGTGTACCAACAATCGAGGCAAAGACCCCACCACGATCAATATCAGCAACGAGGACAACCGCTGCATCTGCTAAATGAGCCATTCGCATATTGGCAATATCGCGATCCTTTAAGTTAATCTCTGCAGGGCTACCAGCGCCCTCTAGGACTATGACATCATATGTATTTTGTAGTGTACGTACTGATTTTTCCACGATTGGCATCGCTTCTTGCACAAAATTATTGCGGTAGCTTTTGGCATCCATATTTAAAAAATGCTTACCATGAACGATAACCTCTGACATCATATCTTGCTTCGGTTTCAGCAGGATAGGATTCATATCAGTCGTTGCAACAACACGAGCCGCCTCTGCCTGCACCCCTTGTGCGCGGCCGATTTCACCGCCATCCTTCGTAACAAATGAATTAAGAGCCATATTTTGCGATTTAAATGGTACTACTTTTAGTCCATCATCTGAAAATATACGACATAGTGCGGTACAAATCATACTTTTTCCAACATCGGAAGCCGTTCCTTGAATCATGATTGATTTTGCTGGCATAGTCACTCTCCTCTGTAATATTTGCCTTCACTCCGCGGGTATTTTATCGCGACACGCGAGTATTTCCCTTCGCTCCGCGGGTATTTTATCGCGACGCGCGGGTATTTCCCTTCGCTCCGCGGGTATTTCATGGCGAAGCGCGAGTATTTCCCTTCGCTCCGCGGGTATTCCATGGCGACGCGTGGGAATTTTTCATCCGCAATAGTGAGGGGCTTTAAAATTCAAGCCCTTTCACTGCTGAAATTCCTTCATCATAGTAATGCTTTGTTGCATCAATGGTTGACACTAAATCAGCCATTGCCAGTAGCGCAGGGTTCGCGCTTCGGCCTGTGACAACCAGGTGCATCGTTGAGGGGCGTTGTTGGATTGCCTCGATGACTTCTGCTAGTGGAAGGACATCATCAATTGGAAACTTGGTGATCGCTAGGGCATTATTTAGCTCATCAAGCACCAATAAATCAATGCTATCATCCTGCAGAGCTGCCTTCGTTTTTTTCCAAGCCTTGGCTAATGCAGCACGATGCTCCTCAGGTGTCTTTGTCCATGTAAAACCTATGCCCATTTGTTCCATTTCTACGCCTAGCTTACGAAGGGCAATTTGCTCTCCATAAGTGCGTTCAGGTGATTTGATAAACTGCATATAGCGCACATTTAACCCACGGCCCACCGCACGCAATGTAACACCTAGGGATGCTGTCGTTTTGCCCTTTCCTTCACCTGTATATACTAAAAACAAGCCTTTTCTTGCCATGCTGTTAGCCTCCTTACAGCCATGTTGTCTTTTCTGCAAACGGTGTACGTTTCTTGTCGCTTTGCTCTTGCTCCTGTGGGTAGCCAATAAATATCGTGCCGACTACTTTTTGAGAGGCACTTGCACCAAGGAACGTATGCATACGAGGATCATGCACCAGGCCAACACCACGTGTACGCCAAACAAAACCAAGACCTAGCTCCTCTGCTGTCAACCACATGGACATAATGGCACTACATACGGCAAAAACATTATCTTCTGTCGCATCTGCATCACCCTCTACAATGTCTGCTGTCACAACAATGGCTACAGGCGTTGTTTGTACAACCTTCAATGAACTTTCCACTAAGTTTGGCTTCGTGGGGAAACGTTCTTGTAAATAAGCACTAGCCATTTCTTCATAACGCTTCATGGCTTCATCTTGTATGACATAAAAATGCCAAGGCTCTCGCATACGGTCATTCGGTGCATAGGTTGCTGCCTGTAAAATTTGCTCAATCTTTTCTTTCTCTACCGATTGTGTTGTGTAATTACGAATTGCTCGACGTTTTTTTAATGCTTCAATGACAGTCATATTGCTTCCTCCTTGTGCTCTTTCAAAAGATGATTATGAAAAGGTAAGTCCCTGCTCTTCAAACCATTGAATTTTTTCACGTACATTGACAACCTCGCCCACTACAATCATAGAAGGGTTATGATACCCTTCACGCTCAATAATGCTGGCTATCTCATCTAACGGCCCTGTAATCGTGCGTTGTTGAGCAGTTGTTCCCCACTCAATAACCGCTACTGGTGTTGTAGCCTTCCGTCCGTTTTCGATTAATTTTCGAGCGATGTAGGCAATATTCCCAACACTCATATAAAAAGCAACAGTATCAATGCCTGTAGCCAATGCTGGCCAATTCAAAAAATCTTGTCCTTTTTCTTCACGTCCATGCCCAGTCACAAGGGCAAAGCTTGTCGCGAAGTCTCTATGTGTAACGGGAATCCCTGCATAAGCAGGAGCCGCTATACCTGCTGTTATCCCAGGAACGATTTCATAAGCAATGTCATGATTTTTTAATATCTCTGCTTCCTCAGCACCACGTCCAAAGACAAAAGGATCGCCACCTTTAAGACGTGTAACAACTTTACCTTCTTGGGCTTTTTCCACAAGTAATGAATTAATTTCATCTTGAATAAGATGATGCTTCCCAGGTAATTTGCCACAATAAACAAGCTCCGCATCCTTTTTTGCAAAATCAAGCAATTTAGGATTTACAAGACGATCATAGGCAATTACATCAGCCTTTTGAATACATTCCAGTCCATACACAGTAATGAGCTTCGGATCGCCAGGACCTGCTCCAACGATATATACAATTCCATCCTTCATTGCGCTGCTCCCATCAATAGTTGTTGTAAATATGCTTCACGTCGATCAATCTCGCCATGACGTGTCCATTCAAGGATGTTTGGCTCTAGCAACGCTTGTAATGCTGCACGTCTTTGTGGACCTTTATCATACTTAGCAGCAATCATTAATCGAGCTTGCTGTAAAAAGCATACATAGTCATCATAAGCATCATCGAATTGATCTTCTAAATCTGCTTTGATCTTGCGTGCTAGACCTGGACTTGCTCCCGATGTCGAAACAGTTAACACCAATGGACCACGGCGAACAGTAGCAGGCGTAATAAAATCACTTTCACTTTGTTTATCTGTTCGGTTGATTAATTGCCAATGCTGGGCCGCCTCTTGAACTGCTTCGTTCACTGCTGTCACATTCGTTGCAGCGATAATGAGAATGGCATCATCTAAATCACGCGGTTCAAATTGCTTTTGCTTCCAAGTAATTTGCCCTGACTCAGCAAGTGGCTGTAATGTGTCATGTAAGGTTGGGCTGACAATCACGATGTTTGCCTTTGCCGGTAACAGGGATGCTACCTTCTGCGTTGCCACGTGACCGCCACCTACAATTACTACCGTTTTATATTCTAGATTGATATGAATAGGAAAATAATTAGTCATTACTTTTCACCTTCTTACAAGCTGTTAACCAATTGTCAACTAGCTTTGGGTTTGATACAAAATGGAAATGTGTATAGCCAGCCACTAAATTTCCTTCTTGATAGCCTTCTTTCTTTTTGCCAAAACGACCAATCGTTTCGTAGGCTGCTGTGTTGTGAGAACCACTATATTTGGAATAATGGAACTCATGGCCCTTCGCTTGCTCCTCAGCACCAATTAAGAAATTATCGGCTGTGCCAAAAATTTCACGATAACCAAGTGCTGCTAGTTTTGTTTGCATCGCCACTTCTCCAGGAATTACCCCTACCATGTCATAGCGTTCGCCATGGCTATTTGTGATCGCCTCTGTTAAATACATAAAGCCCCCACATTCAGCTAATGTTGGAAGACCTTTGGCAATGGCTTCACGAATAGAGTCTTTAACGACTGTATTGGTCGCAAGTGACTCTGCAAATTCCTCAGGAAAGCCCCCACCAATATATAAGCCATTTGCTTCTGCTGGTACAGGCTCATTAGCAAGCGGTGAGAAAAATTGTAGTGTTGCCCCTTTCGCTCGTAACAAAGCCAGGTTTTCTTCATAATAAAAATTAAATGCCGCATCTCTTGCAACTGCTATACAAATATTTTGTGAAGGCTCCTCCATAAATAAATGACCTGATTCTTGTAAGATAGGAGCCTTTGTTAAATGTAGTAATTGGTCCAAATCAATCGTTTCTGCCATTAGGTTCCCTAGTTTATCAAAAAATGAATCTAGCTCTCCTCTTTCAATAGCAGGCACTAATCCTAAATGACGACTCGGGATATCGATCCCTTCCTCACGCTTTAAGTAGCCAATCACAGGTATGCCGCATTCTTGTTCAATAGCTGCCTTGGCAATTTCGTAATGACCGACACTACCAACCTGGTTCGCAATAACACCAACGATATTCGGTTTATCTGATAGTAGTTGAAAACCCTTAACAACCGCTGCTACACTGCGTGCCATGCTAGCACAATTGACAATTAAAATAACAGGGCTCTCAGTCACTACGCTAATATCAGCAGCAGAACCAGCGTCCGATAAAGGGCTTTTACCGTCATAAAAGCCCATCACACCTTCAATAATGGACACATCTGCATCCATACTTGCGCGTGCCACAATATCACGTACCGCTTCATGTGAGAACATCCAGCTATCAATATTGCGTGATACTCTGCCTGTTACAGCCGTATGATAGGTTGGATCGATATAATCAGGACCACATTTAAAGCCTTGCACCACGTTTCCTTTATTTTGTAATGCCTTCATCAGTCCAATGGTAAAAGTAGTTTTACCTACCCCACTGCCCGTACCAGCTAGTACAAAACGATTTGTTTGCATGGACTTCCTCCTTAAAATAGGTATCTAGCAACTGAAATCGTAGCATTACCCGATTTTTTCTTCTCTAATAGGAGTGTCTGCACCTGTGCATAACGCATAGCCGCTGGTTCACTCACACCATATGCACCCGTATATTTAAAGACCGTTTCAGAGGGTGATGGAAATTCGATTTCATTTAATTCAGCCGGTGTATACGTAACGAACTCCCAATCATATTTCTTCGTAATATCTAAAAAACATTGCTCATCTTTCTTTAAATCAATCGTGCATAAGGCTTTTACACTTTTTTTCGAAAGCTTTAGCTCTGCCAAGGTTTCATCGATTACCTGTTCAATTTCCTCTAACGATGTACCACGGTTACAGCCCACTCCTAGCACAATGGATTTTGGTCGATAAATAACACCGTTTTCTAGAAGAATCTCCTCTTCAGGTTCAATGATTCGATCGGTTATTAATAATGTAGCATGGGGGTTAGCCCCAATAGCCACCTGTGTGGATGGATAAATTTTGATTTGTTCAGGCATCGGTGTATCACGCATCCACCAGTCGCGTTCACCCGTTTCCTGCACAATGGCTACATGCTCCTCATTTACAACAGAAGCACTAACAGGTGTTAATTTATCGGCACTATCCCATACCCAGCCAAAGCGTGCCCCAAATAAATCAACAGGAATCGTCTTTTGCACATCAGAAGCCGTTGTAATAATTGGATTAGCACCAAGTGCTGCTGCCACCTCATGCGTTAACTCATTGGCCCCACCAAGATGGCCTGATAATACGCTAATGACATTTTCGCCTCGATCATCAATCACGACAACGCCCGGGTCTGTCTTTTTATCCTTTAAAATCGGCGCAATCATTCTTACGACTGCCCCTAGTGAAATAATTAAGATCAAGCCTTTATATTGTTTAAATAGCGTTGGCAATAACAGGCGCACTGTTCCGGTAAATAGTTGAATATGCTTTTCTGCTTCATCGCCTTGCTCAAATTTACTCATATAATATAAATCACTTGCTGCAAAGGTTTGCTGTAGCCGGCGCCCAATTTGAACCCCATGCTTCGTAATGGCAACCACAGCATAAGGATTGCGTTGATCAACCTCTGGTAAAATACCTTCTTGTAACTCAATCACTTGTCTTCACACCTTTTCTAAAGCCATGTGTAAAGCTTGCATCATACAACTTCGAGCGATATTGATCCTTATCATGAATAGTCGGATCTAACGCCCAACCCGCTAAAATCATTGCATGCTTACGAATACCGTTCACACGCATCGCTTCATCTAGTTCGATTAAGGTTGTCCGTACGATTTTTTGATCTGGCCATGAAGCACGTTGAATAACTGCTACAGGCGTATCATCAGCCCAACCAGCACTTTGTAGTTCTTTGACAATTTTCTTAGTCAGCGTTGCACTAAGGAATAATGCAATTGTACAATGATGGCTCGCTAAATCACGCAGCTTTTCAAATTCTGGTACAGGTGTGCGCCCTTCAGCGCGTGTTAAAATAAGGGTTTGTGTTAAATCAGGAATTGTTAACTCAGCTCCGATAGCCGCTGCCGAAGCAAATACAGAGCTAACTCCTGGAATGACTTCATACCCAATGCCCTCCTTTTTCAAGAGAGCTACTTGCTCCATGATGGCACCATACATCGCTGGGTCACCTGTATGCATACGTGCCACTGTTTTCCCAGCATTGACACGGTCCACCATCACAGCAACCATTTCCTCTAAATGCATGCCAGCTGTGCGTATGACCTCTGCATCTGGTTTGGCTTTCGCAATGAGGTCCTCACTCACTAAAGAATCTGTGTACATGACAACGTCCGCAGTTTGTAACATATGTAAACCTTTGACTGTAATTAAATCTGGATCACCAGGACCAGCGCCAACAATATAGATTTTCTTCATTATTTACGCACCACCATTAACGTTAAATATTCTAAATCAACACCATCCAACTCACGCACATCCCAAATGATTTCTTCATCAGATGTTACCTTTGTCACCACGGATGCTTTATCTAATAAATCTAAATCGCGTAGCACCTCAAGCATTAAATCAATCACTTTTGCCACTTTAATAAAGACAACGGCATCATGGCTTTCGATTGCTTCACGCATGGAGTCATAATCATCATGAGCAGGGATAATCGCAACACGATCATCGCCATCCGCTAACGCAATCCCTAAGCGAGATGCAGAGCCATTGAACGACGAAATCCCAGGAACCGTACGGATTTCTACATCTGGATGCATTTCCTGCATTAATTTCATCATATGGATAAACGTACTATACAATAATGGATCGCCCTCTGTGACAAACGCCACATCTTTGCCCGCTTGTAATTTTTCGTAGACAAGTTCTACTGACTTTGTCCATTCACGTTCTAGAACAGCCTCATCTTTCGTCATTGGAAATACAAGACCAAGCATATCTTTTTCGTCTGGATTAATATAAACATCTACAATACGATGAGCATAGCTTTTACTGCCTTTTAGCTTTTTAGGGTAAGCAATAACAGGGGATTCCTGAATCACTCGAAATGCCTTTACTGTAATTAATTCTGGATCGCCAGGACCAACGCCCAAGCCGTATAAAACACCTAAATTACTCATGATTTTCTTCCTTTCGATAAGCCGAAATAATGTATATTGGATTTAATGGTACAAAGCGTGTCATATCTAAAATAGGTTTACTGCGCGCAAGCTGTGCCTGCAAAATATCAACCGCAAAACCACAAGCTTTAAACGCCTCGACGGCTTTATATAAATTCTCAATTGTCGCTGCATTTAAGACAATGCGACCATTAGACTTCAAACGTTGGCAGCATAATTGCAGTAACTCGATCATTTCGCCCCCTGTACCACCGATGAAAATAGCATCAGGATCTGGGAAACTGTCTAATCCTGCTGGTGCTTTGCTATGAATTGCAGTCATATCAACACGGAATTTTTGCTGATTTTGGAGACAATTTTCTAAATCAGGGGCATTTTTCTCAACAGCAAATACTTGTCCTTCTGGCGCAAGCTTACCTGCCTCAATTGCCATAGATCCCGTACATGTGCCAATATCCCAAATAATGCTATCCTGTTGAAGCTGCATGGCTTGCAAACTTAAAACTCGAATTTCTTTCTTTGTAATAAGTCCTTTATCTGGCTTGCGTTGTGAAAATTCTTCATCATCAATCCCAAGTGTGTAGCGTTTCGGTGCTATGGTTTGTTTTAAAATCAAGACATTTAAAGGCGAGAAATGAGTACTTTCCATTTCATCAAGCGAGTACCAGCCACTTTTTTCGTTTACACCCTGTAAATTTTCGGCTACAAACGCACGGTATTCTGTCATACCAAAATGCTTTAAATAACGAGCGAGAGCATTCGGACTATTCTCAGCATCTGTTAAAAGTGCTACTTTCTTTTTGCCATCGATTCGCTGTGCCAAGCCCTTCATTGGTCGTCCATGTATGCTCGTTACGTAAGCGTCCTGCCAGCTTTCTCCCATTTTCGCAAAGGCAAGCTGGACAGAGCTCATATAGGGATAAACCTCTATTTGTAGCTTTTTAGCTAAATAGCCTCCGATGCCATAAAATAATGGATCTCCAGATGCAAGGATCACCGTATTTCTTGTCTCTTCAGACAATCTTTCAACAAGTGCTGAAAGACCTCCTTTAATAAGGATTTTTTCACCCATAAAGTTTGGGAAGAAATCCAGTACGCGCTCACCACCAACAAGTACCTCACAGTCTTCAATCCACTGAAGGTATTGTGGTAATAAGCTTGCTAATCCGTTATCCCCGATCCCAATCAATTTCATCGATCGATGCAATGTCATCAGCCCTTCCTAATAATTGTCCCTGCATCGAATAGATCGATGTGGAAAGCGTTAAACCGCCCCTAATATGACGGATGGAGGAATAGCAGCACGCCTCACATAAATGATGGAAGAACGCGGCATAGCCCTTCTCCATCATAATTTCACCTACTTGTGACGCTGTATTTGCCTCCAGAACTTGTGCTATGGTTTCTCCATCGGCTCCTATATCCTCTGCCAGTTGTGCTAAAAAATTAAAGTCGATTGGCGCACTTTTGGAATGCACCATCATGACACCTTGCGCCACTTTTGAAAATTTCCCCATCATACCAACAAGTGATACTTGTTTGATGCCGAGGCGCTTACAATGTTTTAATGTAAAACCAACAAAGTCACCCATTTCAATAAACGCTTCTTCTGCTAGATGTGGGTATTGTTTCATCGCAAATTTTTCACTACGACCACCTGTTGTCACCACTAAGTGCTCACAGCCAGCCTCTTTCGCTACACTAATGGCTTGGACAATACTGGCCATATACGCAGAACTCGAAAAAGGCACGACGGTTCCCCTTGTGCCTAAGATTGAGATGCCTCCAAGTATACCGAGTCGCCCATTTAACGTTTTTTTAGCAATCTCCTCTCCTTTCGGTACGGAAATTACCACGTTCACGCCTCGTGTAATGTGAAATTCGTCCAATACACCTTGGACCGTGCTATAAATCATTTTACGTGGTACAGGATTAATGGCCGCCTCTCCAACAGGCACTGGCAAGCCAGGCTTTGTGACACGCCCGACGCCAATTCCTCCATCTAAATGAATACCAGGTGTATCTGCCCAACTCACTGTGCCAACGATGAGTGCCTGATGGGTCGCATCAGGATCATCACCAGCATCTTTAATCGTTTCACAGCTAACAGCATTTTCTTCAAATATGCATTTTTCAATTGTAAAGGTTGCATCTCGACCAATAGGTAAATGAATCGTGCTTGTTTCTTGCTCCTCCTTGGTAATAAGGGCAAGCAATGCAGCCTTTGATACCGCAGTTGCACAGGCTCCCGTCGTATAACCGTGACGCATGTCCTTGGGATCCTTTTTTGGCTTCCGCTCCATTATTTTTTCGCCTGTTCGTCCGCTAAAAGTGAGATGGCATTTAATGCGGCAACCGTCACTGTACTACCGCCTTTACGACCAACATTGGTAATGTACGGAATCCCTTCTAGTTTAAGCAGCTCTTCTTTTGACTCGGCTGCTGACACGAAACCAACAGGCATACCGATAATTAAATCTGGTTTTGCTAGTCCTTCTTTAATTAAACGAATCAATTCCAGCAATGCGGTTGGTGCATTACCAATGGCATAAATACCACCTTCATGTAATGTTGAAGCCTTTTGCATCGAAATGATGGCACGAGTTGTATTTTGTTTTTTCGCTTCGATTGATACATCTTCATCCGCAATATAGCAATGCAAATCGCCACCATGTTTTTGGAAACGCTTTTTACCAGAGCCACTTTCAATCATTTGCACATCTGCAATCACATGACGTCCTGCAAGAATAGACTTGATACCCGCTTCAATTGCCCCTGGTGTAATGATGACACTACGTCCTAGCTCGAAATCAGCCGATGCATGGATAATACGACGTACAACTTTCCATTCATCATCTGAGAAGTCATGCTCGCCCATTTCCTCTGCAATAATGGCGAAACTGTAATCGTAAATTTTATCTGGGTCTACCGTTAATGGTTTGAAATCTGTTTTAAAATCCATGGAAAATGCCTCCTAAATTGTCTGTTCAACAGCCTTTAATACTTCTTCAAATGTTGAATATTGTTGGCCGTATTGAATATTTGGTCTAGCAATAAGAATTGTTTCAATCTGACATGCAAGAGCTGCCTCTAGCTTCTCATCCACTGAGCCAACTTTACCGCTTTCTTTGGTGATCATCAGCGTCACTCCGTATTGACGAAAGAGAGCTTCATTTAATTCCTTTGAAAATGGACCTTGAATCGCCACAATATCTCGCTGTGCCACTCCTAGCGCCTCACATTTTTCCATATTGTCCAGTCGTGGAAGCATACGAGCGATTACTCTTGTGTTTTCTAAGCCCTGTAACACCTTTATAAATGTAGCGAGTGTTTTACTTCCCGTCGTTAGCATAATGACACCGCGTTTTTCTGCAGCTAACTGAGCTGCCTCCTCATAATCCTTTACAACAGTAATTAAAGGATGGGCATAATGTTCATGAGCTCGCTCATAGCGAATATAAGGAATTTGTGCCTGTTTCGCCGCTGCCATCGCATTTTTAGATGCCTCCTCCGCAAATGGGTGAGAGGCATCTACCACCAATTGATAGCCTTGCTCTGTCATAATGGTCGCCATTTCCTCAGCCGTCAGTCGACCAATTAAATGTGGCAGGCCAACGTCAGCAAGACTTGAGGCTGCCGATTCGGTGACGACCGTAGCTGTCACCGCATGACCTGCGCTTTGTAATGCAAGGGCTAAATCCCTTGCATCACTCGTCCCCGCTAACATGAAAATCATTTTACCGGCTCCTCTTCATGATGATGGTCGTGGTCGTGATGGTGGTGATGGTCATGATCATGATCATGGTGGTGGTGATGATGTGCATGTCCATGTACTGCCGTATAGGCACGATAGTCTTCTAGATCTTGCATACCTGTTGATGTACCGTTGACCGCCTGTTCAATACGCTCTAATAGAACATTTTGTAAACGTTCATGGTAGCCAAAATAGTTAGCAATTTGAATATCACACTCTGGATAAAGTTCATTAAACTTCTCACACATGCCATTCATACGTTCCATCAAAATGCCTGTGAATAAAAAGTAAGGTAACATGATGATTTTTTTTGCACCTAGTTTGACACAACGTTCAATTCCTTCTTCAACTCGTGGATCTGTGACACCCATAAAAGCACTTTCCACGTATTTCACAGGTAGTTTTTCCCATAAAAGTCGTGTAATTTTATAAAAATCGCCATTAGCAGATGGATCACTGCCTCCTCGTGCAATCAATAAAATAGCCGTGTCTTGCTGCTCTTGTTCTGAATTAAAGCCAATTTCAGCTAAGCGATCTTGTAAAATGGCAAAGATTTCATCATGGATGCCAATTGTTTGACCATATGTGAATGTAATCGTTGGATAATGCTCACGCGCATGCTCGATTTCTGCTGGAATATGCAGTTTTGAATGGCCTGCATGAAGTAAAATGATTGGAATCACATGAACCTCTGTAGCTCCCTTTTTCACACAGTTTGTAATACCTTCTTCGATGTTAGGTGAAGCAAATTCAAGGAAACAAGTTTCCACTAAAAATTGTTCGTCAATACGCGGTGTCATTTGTTCGATAAATGTACGAACCTCATCATTTCCTGCTGCTAAACGGCTCCCATGGCCGACAAATAAAATAGCTTTCATCTCTTTACCCCTTACTAGTCGCCGCACGGAGCTGGCTCTACTTTTATTTTGGAAGACATATCTTGATACGTAAAATGCAGTATCTTTTTCACACGTTTAAAATATTTAAACAAGCGTTCATTTGGATGAGCATTTGCTTGGTATTCTTCAATAATATCTGTAATGAGTGGAATCAGCTGATCAGGCTCCAACCCTTCTACAACAGGCTGTGCTGCGTGAGCCGTACGACCAACTGGCTTCGCTCCAATAAAGACATCAAATTTACTTTTACGGTAGACGATGCCAATATCATCAAATACAGCTCGATAACAAGCCATACCACAGCCATTAAAGCCAATATTTAATGTTTTCGGTAAAGACATGCCACCAAGTTTTTCTTGTATTTCTTCGGCGTATGGTATCGAATCAGCCTTTTCACCATAGCAAAAATCACAAGCTTTTAGAGATAGCACATCACCAATCGGTGCTAATAAAAAGCCTACTTCCTGCAATTTCTCTGTGATCTGTTCAGGGGCAGTCGTTGGTATTTTTAAATGAATTTGATGATCTGGTGTATATTCCATCGTCCCCTCTTCCCCAACGACCTCTGCTAACGTCAGCATTTGCTGAGGAGTAAAAAACTTATTGGCCACACCTGGGCTCACTGCTAATTCAAAAATAGATTCTATTTTTTGCTGTACAAGCTTCGGTGTTACGTTGACTGCGTTTGTCCCTTTCACCATTGCGAGTGCCGCTGTAGCCATTTCAAGTGCTGTTTTTTTCGGCTTTGGCGTAGCGGCTATACTGGGTTTATTAAAGCGCCCTGCATTAGGATCAGCTGTAAAGTCATTTCTTGCTGTTCCTGTCTCTTGATTCATTGCCCAAGGTTCATTTTCTTCACGCAAACGTTGATGTGGACGTAATGGTTGTTTTTCTTCCCCAAGGGTATATTTACGTTGGTAACCGCGTGGCGTAATCATCTTATTGTCATAGAAAAATGTTGATGAATTCCCGATAATGACAGTTGTCAGCATACCAATATCATGTTCTAGCATTTCTGCTAGCGTTGTCATGGTCACTTCTTGACGTTCTCGATACGCACTTTTCACAAGCCCTACTGGTGTGTCTGGCGAACGATATTCTAAGAGAATTCGCTGAGCTTCGACAATTTGTCTTGTACGGCGACCACTTTTAGGATTGTATAATGCGATGACAAAATCTGCCATAGCAGCTGCCTCGACACGCTTTGCAATCAAATTCCAAGGTGTTAGATGGTCACTTAAACTGATTGTACAAGCATCATGCATAATGGGTGCACCAAGTATGCTCGCACATGAATTAATCGCAGAAATACCAGGAACAATTTCTACTTCAATTCCTGTTGCTTCTGTCCAACCTAGCTCGATTAACACCTCATACACTAATCCCGCCATGCCATAAACGCCTGCATCACCACTCGAAATCACCGAGACAATGCTCCCTGCCTCTGCTTGACGAACGGCTTCCTGTGCACGGGACACCTCTTCTGTCATGCCTGTGCTAACAATCGATTTCGCACTAACTAAATCTTGAATCAGCTCTACATAGGTTTTATAGCCTATAATCATATCACTTTGTTGTAAAGCTTCTACTGCACGTGTCGTAATATGCTTAAAATCTCCAGGTCCAAAGCCTACTACGAAAATTTTTCCTTTTTGCGCCATGTTGTTACCCCTCTTTCACCTTTTCGATCCCTTTAATGGCTGTTGTTTGAGCAGTACGCTGTAATGTACCTTCACGAAGTGTAAAGACATGTTCGTTGTATAAGGATTCATGATGTAAATCTTGTACTAGTGTCCTAGCATGCTCTGTTGATGGCACACGATACCAATTCCCTTGAGGGTAGGCGATTACCACACAGGCATCCTTGCATCGTCCATTACAGCGCGTTCTTGTCGTATGTATTTCTTGATCGAGTGCTTGTCGCTGTATTTCATCTCGAATGGCTAAGGTAATTTCCTCACCATCCTTATTCATGCAACTACTGCCATTGCAAATAAAGAGATGTGTTTTCATCCCCTCTAAATTCCATGTTGTCATCTTCTGTCTCCCCTCATTTGCTTTCTGGAAAAGAAAAACCTTTACTCTAAAACGAAGAGTAAAGGTTTTGTAGAAGCCAAATAAAAACGAATAGCATGAAATAAAGGTACTCGCTTCCGCTTCAACTTCTCCCTCCGAAAAGTTTGCATGCACAATCAAATAAGCAGGTTTCCTGACTTAAGCTTCATTTTACAGTCGCACCTTCCCAAGTTTGCACCAGTGGCTTTGCGATTTCATCAGCTATTACAGTAGCGGGGGCTGTATTGGATTTTCACCAATTTCCCTATTATCTCGAGCTATTCGAGCACTTATTGACGTTTTATATGAAATTTTTATTAGTATTTTAAATAGAAAACTGTCTTAATCATATCTTATTATTTTAAAATTTCAATATTTCTTTAAAAATTTATGACAAATTTATCAATTTTGAAGTGAACTGGGGTATAAAATTTATACAATATCCATCATTAGCACAATGAATATTATCAGAATATTCGCCGTTGACCTTTAATTAAAAAAATTTTATAAAAAGGTATAGCATATTTATGGAAAATCATGTTACACTTTGTCGTGAAATCTCACAATTGAATGTTTTTCGGTGTAAAATGCTTGGCATTTTGCTTAAAAGGGAAGCCGGTTTGAGTCCGGCGCGGTCCCGCCACTGTAATAGGGAGCTTTATAGAATATGTCACTGTCCAACGGATGGGAAGACCTATAAAGTATTGAACTAGAGCCAGGAGACCTGCCGAAAAATAGGTGATCGTTTCAGCCTACGAGGATAGGTGTGCGGCTTAGCAGATGAGAATGTTATTTGCTTTTTTAGCTATGCACTTTTCCACCAACGGAGAAGTGCTTTTTTATTTACGCACGCTACATTCTAAAAATCTATTAATTAGTTAGGAGGAAAGCTTTTTGAAATTTTCATGGTGGAAACTTAGTTATTTTTTATTGGCCTTTTTAATTGTGCCAAAACGTGCCTTTGCGATGCATATCATGGAAGGTTTTTTACCAATCGAATGGGCGATTTTTTGGTGGGTTATTTCTATTCCTTTTATCGTTCTAGGATTGCGTTCTATTCGCAAAACAATTGAAGAAAATCCTGAAACAAAGATGCTTTTAGGGCTTTCAGGAGCCTTTGCTTTTGTGCTATCTGCCTTAAAAATCCCTTCTGTTACAGGTAGCTGCTCTCACCCAACTGGTGTTGGACTTGGGACAGTTCTCTTTGGCCCTCTAGCCATGAGTGTAATTGGAACAATCGTTTTATTATTCCAATCTTTATTATTAGCACATGGAGGAATCACGACTTTAGGGGCGAACGCCTTTTCGATGGCTATTGTAGGTCCTTTTATTGCTTACTTTGTCTTTAAAGGAGCACAAAAAGTAGGTTTGTCATTTTCACTAGCCGTATTTTTCGCAGCTATGCTTGGTGATTTAGGTACATATGTTGTGACTTCTGTACAACTAGCACTAGCCTTCCCTTCAGAAGTTGGAGGCTTTATGGCATCCTTTACAAAGTTTGCAGGTATTTTTGCCTTAACTCAAATTCCTTTAGCGGTGAGTGAAGGGATTTTAACGGTCATTGTGATGAATTTCTTGAAAAAATACAATATTAGCGAATTAAAAACTTTACGTGTTTTCTCAACAAAGGAGGCACATTAACAGATGAAAAAAAATTTATTGTTATTAGCAATTGTTGTGTTGTTAGCCATCATTCCATTGTTCATACAAAAAGGTGCTGAATTTGGTGGTGCTGATGGAGAGGCAGAAGCAGCCATTGGTGAAATCAATGCGGAATATGAACCATGGTTCGAAAGCCTATGGGAGCCACCAAGCGGTGAAATCGAAAGCTTATTATTCGTGCTACAGGCAGCTATTGGAGCTGGCTTTATTGGCTACTTCATCGGCTATATGCGTGGCAAACATAAAGAAGGTTAACCATTATGTTACTCATTGATAAGTATGCCTATCTTAATAAGCTAGCGTCTGTTCATCCGCTAGAAAAAATGATATTTTCACTTGGACTACTTCTCATAACGCTCATCTTGAGAGATGAACGACTTTCACTCATTACATTTTTTGTAATGAGTGCTTTTATCATTTTAGGTGCAAAAATTCCGCTTACATACTATGCCAAGTTATTATTGCTACCTAGTTTTTTCTTATTCACAAGTCTCGTATCTATTTTACTTTCCATTACACCGTCAACCAATGCACTACCTGCCCATATTTGGTCTTATACATGGACGAATTGGACTGTTTTCATTGGGAACGCAAGTGTGCTATTAGCGCAGCAGCTGTTCTTTGTCGTTCTGGGCAGTATTAGTTGTTTATACTTTTTAATTCTAACCACTTCTGTACAAGGAATATGTTATGTGCTACGACAATGGCGACTCCCCTCTTTATTGGTTGAGCTCGTCGAACTAACCTATCGTTTTATTTTTATGTTTTTAGAAAGTATGCAAAATATTCATCTAGCCCAGCAAGCACGTCTCGGCTACCATTCACCGATGCAATGGCTACGCTCTGTCTCCATGCTCATTGTGGCATTATTTGTGGAAATGTTTCAACGTAGTCGGGAACTAAACAATGCCATGCAATCACGTGGTGGCGAGGCCGTCTACTGGCAAGAGATGGGCTCCTATAGCAAGAAAAATTGGCTAGGTATGGCAGCAATATTACTAGTCCTCATCGTATATGGAGGGTATTTCACATGACAGCATTTTATTTTGAACTCAACCAATTATCATATGCCTATGCAGATGGTACGAAAGCGTTGTCAGATATTACATTAGACATTCCAAAAGGGAAAAAAATCGCCATACTCGGGCATAATGGCGCAGGAAAATCGACTTTGTTTCAGCATCTTAATGGTATTTTGAAACCTACAGCTGGGACGATTTTATTCGAAGGCAACGGACTAGAATATAGTCGAAAAGCTTTAAAAGTTCTACGTCAGCAGGTAGGCATTGTCTTTCAGAATGCAGATCATCAGCTTTTTTCAGGGACCGTCAAGCAAGATATAGCATTTGGACCATTGAACCTCGGCTGGTCTACTGAAAAAATGGAAGAAAAAATAGCATGGGCCGTTGCGCAAACCGAAGTGGAAGATTTGCTCGATAAACCCATTCATTTTCTAAGCGTAGGTCAGAAAAAGCGTGTGGCGATGGCAGGTGTTTTAGCGATGGAGCCCTCTGTCCTTTTATTAGACGAACCAACGGCAGGTCTTGATAATTATTATGCTACACAAGTATTACAATACTTAGCCAAATTAGAAGATGGTGAGAGAACCATTTTACTAGCAACTCATGACATTCCTCTCGCCTATGAATGGGCAGATTTAATGATCGTCATGGAAGCAGGAAAAATTATTTATAACGGCGATCCAATTGCCTTGTTTTATGAAGAAGAATTATTAAAACGCGCACATCTTGAACGGCCATGGATTTTTGAGATGGTCATGGCCTTACAAAAAAAGAAGCTATTGCAGGAAAACATCACAATCCCCCGCTCTAAAAATGAATTACAACAATTAATCGAACAGATCTAAAGCTTTTCACAAAGCGAGGTATCCGAAAAACGGACAGTGCTTAACTGTCCGTTTTTCACGTTGTTGAAAAAGATGATGTCAACGGCAGAAAAAGCAACTTGGCAAGGTGAGGGGTTGATTTCTGTTCCGCCAGCGTCCTTTCCAGAGGGCGTCCGAGGAGCCGCTTCCCTCACTTCCGTTCGCTCCAGGGTCTCCTCTGTGACGCTGGCTCCACTCCAATCAACCATGCTGCAAAGTGTCTTTACTTTTTTTCATAGTAGCATAGCGATCAAATCGCCCATTATCTGTATTCTTAGAGAGGATAAGCTCTTATTTTCAATGTGGAGAAGTGATGCGTGACAACACCTCTTCATAAAGAGTCGTGAACACCTTCACTTTATTTGAAAACCTTTGCTAAAATGTCAGTGGGTTGAAGTGGAAGGCTACTTGACTCCCGTGGGATCGCGAGACAGGCGAAGCCCTGCACGGAGCGGTAGCGGAGGAAGCGATTCGGCGCTCGCCCACAGGAAAGCAAGTAGCCTGCAACGGAAATCCATTTCTACCTTTCAATTGACAGTTTTGTTTTTCAACACTAAGAAAAACGGACAATGTTTAACTGTCCGTTTTTTCGTTATACCCACCAAAAGTTAAAGTAGCGAAGAAAAATTTTCCTCCATTACGAAACTTTTCTAATCTTTATCCGTATTAGTATAGTCAAGATTTAATTTATAACACCAAGGAGAGATAACAATTGAAAAGTTGGTATAAAAAATCAGTCGCTGTTGTAGCATCCGCTGCACTCATGGTTCCTGCTGCTTCTGCATTTGCTGAGGCACCCCAGCATAAAGCAAAGAATGTGCTGGCAAACAGTGCGAAACAAACAGAGAAAAATGAAGAAAAATGGATGAGTAAGGATACAATTGTTATCAAGCATTCAGGTCTTGATAAAAACGTACATAAAAAAATTGGCTCCAAAGTCATCCGTTCTATTCCTTCATTAGGTTATGATGTCGTGCAACTAAATAAAGGCGTATCGATAGAAAAAGCCGTCTCTTACTATTTAAAGCAAAACGGGATATCAAGTGTATCTCCTAGCTACGTCTATCATTCTTTCAATAAAGAAGCTGATCCCAAGAAACAAGAGATGTATCATTTAAACCTACTGCAAATGGATAAGGCACTGGAATTAGCAGGCAACCATGATGTCACAGTTGCTGTCATTGATTCTGGTGTGGATTTTAAACACCCCGATCTAAAGTCACAAGTACTCCCACCCTATAATGCAGCAGCACCTGCTAATACTACTTATTCAGGCGATCACGGAACACATGTGGCAGGTATTATCGCCGCAGCAAAAGATAATGGCGTAGGTGGGCATGGGATTAATCCGAAAGCGAAGTTACTGCCAATTGATGTATTTAACGGCAAAGAAGGTGCTAATGATTTCATCATTGCACAGGGTATTCTATATGCAATTGAGCAGGGCGTTGACATCATTAATATGAGTCTAGGAGGCTATGGTGAATCTCCACTGATGAAGGAAGCCGTTCAGAAAGCCATTGATAGTGGTATTACGATTGTGGCAGCTGCAGGAAATGAATCGACAGATGAATACTCCTTCCCCGCTTCTTTCGAAGGTGTCATTAGTGTGGGTTCAACGAATGAACGCAACAAACTATCAAGCTACTCCAATTACGGCCCGTCCGTTGATATTGTTGCACCAGGTGAAGACATTTATAGTACCGTCCATGATGCGAAAAAAGGATCATCCTTTGTCAAATTTAGTGGCACATCCATGGCCTCTCCAGTCGTGGCAGGTATCGCTTCTCTTCTTAAATCAAAAGATCCATCTTTAAAACCGCATCAAATAGAAGCGATTCTAGAAATGACAGCACAAGATTTGGGCGAAAAAGGTTATGATTTTACTTATGGTCATGGACTTGTCGATCCTGTAAAAGCATTACAGTTTGATTTAAACAAACTGCCTAAGCATTATGCAGAGACAAAGGAAGATCGTATTCAAAACGCCAAGGTCCTTGCTAAAAATAAGCTAAATACAGAACAGGGTGCTTTTGAACAGCAAGACGAAAAGAAATGGTATAAAGTCGATTTAGAAGAAAATGAATATGCTCAATTGACATTAAAAGGCGCTGACAAATACGACTATGCCTTTGATTTATATTTCTACCCAAATAGCGGGATTGGTGATGTAGAGCCGATCCATGTTAATGATATACGTGTCGGAAAAAAAGAAGGTTATCTATTTAAAGCAGATCAAAAGGGAACGCTTGTAATTGGTGTCAAAGATCACAATGGTAGCTATAGCTTAAAAGGCAAATCTACTTATATTTTTACAGCACAAACAACGAAAGACTTGCCAATCGATACAGTAGACAAGTCTTCAATGGAGCCTATCAAAAAGTTCCCATATAGTACAGCAGGTAAAAACTATACATTACTGTCAAAAGATCAACAACAAGATCAAGATTACTTCACGTTCTCTGTCAAAAAACCGACGACATTACAGTTTGATCTATCGGGTATTCCAGGTGTCACTGCCTCTATGGAGCTCTATCTAAAAGACGACTTTCTTCCTGTACCACCAGAAGAAATCGATCAAGCTGAAAATGATGAAGATGAAGAAGTGGAAGCCTATCCAATGCAGACCGCTTATGGTACAGCAAAAGGTGAACCGGTCCGTATGATTATCGACGCTGTTCCCGATCAAGAGTACGTTTTAAGTGTCTCTAATGAGAGTAATAGTGAGTTTTCTATGGAGATGTTCTTTAGTGGCGGCATTGAAAAAGAAGAAACAATCAGTGAATCGATGATCCCTTACACATTAAAAGGTGAAGTGGTTACCCTTCCTCCTGATGAGGATGGACTACCTGTAGATGAAGTCATGTTCGAAGAAAATGTTCTTGAGGACCAATTACCACTTACAGAGAATAACATAAAAAAACGTAATGAAATTGACAGCTTGATGAGTATGTTAATGAATCCTACGGGTTCAGGCAACCTAGAAAATGTTGATCCTATCATTAAGCAGGCGATCCGTTTTGAAATAGGCGAAGATCAAAAAGCTTATTTCCAAACAGACTATGATGAGGATTATTTCTTGTTTAAAGCGAAGGAAGACGCCCTTTATAGCTTCAGCTTTTTGAAAGGATTGAACCAAATGCCGACGGGTACAGTATTTGAGTATGACGAAGAAGCAAAGGAGTTAATCCCCGTTTCTTCCTTAACAAATAGCCTTGGCATACTGGCACTACTACTTGGTACAGCTGGTAATGAGGACGATGCAAAGGTTATTCCATTGAAAAAGGACAAAACCTACGTGGTAGCCGTTGTCAATGCTGGAGAACGATCTGCCGAGCCTTATACATTGAAAACAAAGAAAATAGGCGATATTCCAGCAGAGTACAATCCAAACAATCATGAGGAAGCAAAAGCGCTAAAAATCCAACCAGGTACTACTTATAAAGATCACCTGATTTATCAAGATGATGTAGATTATTACTATTATAAGCAACAAGGCAATGATGAGGTCATGAGTCTGCTTCTTTCTTCAGTTCCCTTTACAAATGAACAATTAGCTCAACTACCTAAAGAACTACAAAAAGACTTAAAATTTGCAGGAGCTATCATCGAAGATACGAACGGCAATATGAAAATTGATGCTAAAGAAATGGAAACAGAAATTCCATTTGGACTAGGTGATAATATTCTTGAAATGTTACTTGGAATGATGGGTACAAACGATGTAAATACATCGTTTAAGGCGAAGAAGGATCGAGGTTATTTTATTCTTGTCAACAGCATGGGGCTTGGCCAGGTTTCGATTCAGCCCTATACATTAACATTGTTTGATCATAAGCATGTGGATGAAGACAGTGATTCAAAATTAGTCAATGGTATACCTAGCAAACCATCTGTCCTTGTGAAAAAAGATGAGAAATGGGTTGCAACGCAATATTTAAATGCAGGTATTCCATTTGGTGATAAAGACTATTTTGAATGGAACAACGACCAGAAGCGTGAAGTCTTCTTCTCACTTCAAACAGAAAAAGCATTGGATGGTGTTATTCGAGTGATGGATGCAAACGGAAAAACCGTCAAAACTTTCGATCTTTACGGAGTTGGTGATGCCGAAGTTGGCACGGTGGAGCTAGATGCAGGCAAATACTATATTGAAGTAAGTGAGTTTGATGGCAAAGCTAGCACACAACCCTATACGCTTGAAATAAAATAAATGAAATCAAACAAAATCCCCTAGATCATCACGATTTAGGGGATTTCATGTTGTTGAAAAAAGATCATGTCACTAGCAGAAAAAGACTTTTTAGCAAGGTGAGGGGTTGATTTCCGTTTCGCCAGCGTCCTTTCCAGGGGGCGTCCGATGAGCCGCTTCACTCACTTCCGTTCGCTCCAGGGTCTCCTCTGTGACGCTCGCTCCACTCCAATCAACCATTCTGCAAAGTGTCTTTACTTTTTTCATACTAGTATAGAAATCAAATAACCCAATATCTGTATTCTTAGGTGGGATAAACTCTTATTTTCAGTGTGGAGTAGTGATGCGTGACAACACCTCTTCATAGAGTGTAGTGAAAACCTTTGCTAAAAAGTCAGTGGATTGAAGTGGAAGACTACTTGACTCCCGTGGGATAGCGAGACAGGCAAAACTCTAAACGGAGCGGTAGCGGAGGAAGCGATTCGACGCTCGCCCACAGGAAAGCAAGTAGCCTGCAACGGAAATACATTTTCACTTTTCATAAAAATTCTATTGATGGTTTTGTTTTTCAACACTATAAAAGAAACATTTTCATCTAAGATGAGATGCTTACAAGTTCAGCTTACATAAAATATTTAACATAATTACAATATTCATCTTGCTTCATTTGTAGCTTTTCATAAAGCTTGCGTGCATTTACATTGTCAGCCGCCGTTTGCAGTGTGACATAGCGAGCAGATTGTTGCTCACAATAGCGAAATACCTTTTCCATCAATGCCTTGCCCACCCCTAGGCCTCTAGCATCCTCTGTTACATAAATATCATTTAAAATATAGGCACGTTGTAAAGCGATGGACGAAAATGTTGGATATAATTGCGTAAATCCGATCACCTTGTCATCTACCAGCGCTATAAAAATGACGGATTCTTTCAAGGCCAATCGTAATTGTAAAAATGCCTTGGCACTGCTTATATCTGACTCAATTCCATAAAATTGACGATATTCATCAAACAGTTTTGATAAATCCTCTAGTTCATTCATTGTTGCTTGCAGTATTTCCATTCTAGTCTCCCCTTGTGTCTACCCATGATTGTCTTGCTTTATAAATCTAGTTTTTATTATATAGGAAATAATGGTATAAAGAAAAGAATACTCCTCTAAATCGAGAAAAGATTCACTTTTATTCACCTAAATAATTAGCAACCTTCTGGACGATCTGCCTCCAGTTTAATTCCTTGCGGGCAAATGCTTGGAGCTGTACACAAGTATCGGCCAGCAATGATTCCTGTGCTGCAACTTGTTGCAATGTCCGCCCTACCGCCTCCCAATCATGGGGAGGATGGATTGTACCAAAACGCTGTTGTTGCGTAATATCAGCAGCACCGTCCACATCCGTTGTCACGATATAGCAACCATTTTTAGCTGCCTCTGCAAAGACATGAGCATAGCATTCAACTAAAGATGTTAAGCAAAAAATTTTAGCCTTGCGATACTCCTCTTCTAGCTGAGCCTTATCAATAATCGGTCCTACCATCGTCACTTGAGCGGCAAGCGGATGATCATCCAGTAACAGTCTCAGCTCCTCTTGAAATGTGGCTGACATCGGCCCTACTAAACAAAGCTCCCAATCTGGCAGTTGTGCCGCTAAAAATGCTTTAACCGTCAACATAGTTTGCTTCTCCGGTGCATCTAAGCGCCCAACTGTTAAAATTCTATTTTCTTTCTCATGAAACGGCACTGGCTCTGTGGGAAAATGCTCAAAAAAGCCATTGGGTATATGTTTAATTTCCAATTGCGAAAATTCTTGGATTGACGTTTGAATGGATGCACATTCGGAGGTGAGGAGATCACATAGCTGCAACAACTCTAAAAAATAGGGATAGGTTTTTAATCGATTTAACCAAAATCGATTGACATCTAATTTCATATAAATTTTTCCATTCGGATTGAAGTGCTTATAGGTTTTCAGAATGGCTAAATAGGATGGATACGGTCCTATGGCAAAGGCAATGTCGATATCCTTTGCATGCTTGGCTAAATAGGCATTCATATTCGCCACATAATCATCTTCAAATAGTACGGACTCAAATTTTACAGTAGGAAAGATTTGTTGAAGAAGAGCATCATTCATTTCTGTGGTTACAATAGTCACGTCATAGCCTAAATGTTCCCCCAATAAAATAGGCACTAGACACAAATCTTTGAAAATATGGGCATCTGAAAGTTTATAAGATTCCACGCTACAAATAAATGCGATTCTTTTTGTCATCGTATCCCTCTTTCTAAAAAAGCGCTCTGACTAGTTTATGACCTTGCCTGCTAAACGTGCTTATCTTAGTAAATTTTTGTCTCTCTTATGCCATTTCTCTAGTAACATAAAAATTCTATCTAAAAACAACTCTCTTAAAAACTTCCTAAAACAAGCAATTGCCTACAGTAGCACTACGTCTACGCATATTGTATTAAAGAATCTACTCAGTCACATAGAACAACTCTACTAATGCACATAGAATGGAGGGATCAGATGAAGATTAGTTTTTTATCACCTGCATTTAATAGCGAAGAATGGATTTTAACGATGCTTGATAGTATTCCTAAAGAATATGCCTATGAAATTATCGTGGTGGATGATGGCTCTACAGACAATACGTTAGCCATTTTACAGGACTATCAGACAAACTGTGCAGCTTTAAAAATCATCGTTCACCCAACGAATTTAGGTGCGAGTGTTGCCTATAATCGATGCATTGCAGAAGCGACAGGAGATTATATAGCCATCATCGATAGTGATGACCACTATTTACCCGCCATTCGCAATGTACTAGCACAAGTGGATGGTACATTTGATATTTACTATTACAACATGATTATTAAGAATGGCTTTGCTTTTATTAAAGACGAATCCAACCGCTACTCCTTACCTGGACAATTTAAAATTATCCGGAAAAGTTTAATTGGAGATGCGAAATTTACAATACGCAAAGATATTGCAGGAGATTGGGATTTTAATTGCGCCCTGATGGATAAAAATCCGACAAGTAAATATACTAATGAATTTGCTTACTGGTACAACTACCCGAGAGAAAACTCGGAATGTGATCTACATCAAAGAGGATTGAAATAATAGCGTGCAGGAGGTGTAACGAAACATACCATGTTTACAGATAAAATATTATTGATTACTGGCGGCACTGGCTCTTTCGGGAATGCCGTATTAAAGCGATTTTTAAATACGGATATCAAGGAAATTCGTATTTTTTCAAGGGATGAAAAAAAGCAAGATGATATGCGGAAACGCTATCAGCATAGTAAAATCAAATTTCATATCGGGGATGTCCGTGACATTCAAAGCATTCATAATGCTATGTATCATGTTGACTATGTATTCCATGCCGCCGCTCTCAAGCAAGTTCCCTCCTGCGAATTTTTCCCCTTAGAAGCTGTGAAAACCAATATTTTAGGAACAGATCATGTCCTAACAGCCGCCATTCAAGCTGGCGTCAAGAAAATCATTTGCCTTTCAACAGATAAGGCTGCCTACCCTGTCAATGCGATGGGCATATCCAAGGCGATGATGGAAAAAACGTTTATTGCGAAGTCGCGAATGGTTGATCCTCACCAAACCCTGATTTGTGGCACTAGATACGGCAATGTCATGGCTTCACGAGGCTCGGTCATCCCATTATTCATCGAGCAAATAAAGGCTGGGAAATCTTTAACGATTACGGACCCTCATATGACACGTTTTATGATGAGCCTTGAGGAAGCGGTAGAATTAGTATTGTACGCATTCTCACATGCTCAGAATGGGGATATTATGGTGCAAAAATCACCTGCTGCCACGATAGAAAATTTAGCACAGGCTTTACTTGAGATCTTTCAAGCGAACAATGCCATGCAAATTATCGGAACACGACATGGGGAAAAAATGTATGAAGTATTATGTACAAAGGAAGAAGCGGCAAAAGCTATTGATATGGGTCATTTCTATCGAATCCCAGCGGATAATCGGGATTTAAATTATGGAAAATACCTCGATGAGGGCTCTCCAAAAATTACATTAACGGATGAATATAACTCGAACAATACACAACAATTAAGTGTGGCTGACATCAAAGAAAAGCTCTTAACATTGCCTCTTATACAAGAAGAGCTCCTTCATTGGACAGGAGGAAAGCCATGAAATTTTTAGTACTCGGTGCTACAGGTATGGCTGGCCACACCATTGCCACCTATTTATGTGAACAAGGGCATGATGTAACAACTTACTCTAGAACCCCTTTTCCCTATGGCAATAATAGAACCGGTGATGTGACGGACGCCCATTTCTTAAGGTCGCTACTACTAGACAATGATGTAGATGTCGTCATTAATTGTATTGGTGTTTTAAACAATGCTTGTGAGGCTCATCCAGCCCAAAGCATTTTACTGAATAGTTATTTACCGCATGCCATTGTATCTCTCCTAGAAAATCGACAAACAAAACTCATTCATCTAAGTACCGATTGCGTATTTTCTGGTAAAAATGCTCCCTACTATGAAGAAAGTGTACGGGACGGGGAAACCTTTTATGACCGCACAAAAGGATTGGGAGAAGTGAATGACAACAAGCACATAACATTTCGTAACTCGATCATTGGCCCTGATTTAAAAAAGGATGGCATCGGACTCTTCAATTGGTTTATGCAACAAAAAAGCTCCGTATATGGCTATTCGGGTGCTATTTGGACGGGAGTAACAACACTTACATTAGCTAAAGCCATTGAACGCGCTGCCCAAGAAGATTTAACAGGACTCTATCATCTCGTAAATACGACAACTATTTCTAAACATGATCTGCTTCATTTATTGAATAAACACTTCCTCAACAACAGAATAAAAATTCTTCCTCATCAGCTCGTCAATGTCAATAAAACATTAATAAATACAAGAAATGACTTCTCATTTGTTGTCCCTAGCTACGAAGACATGATCATCGAGATGAAGGAATGGGTATTGCAGCATCAAGATTTATATCCTCACTATTTTCAATAATCAATACATCAACTCCATTATGGATGACGATTCGTAATGGAGTTTCCCTACTCAATAACTGTCCCCTCAGGTAATTGACCATCCTTAATCCAATTCTCTACAAAGCGATTAAAAAATGCAGGCTGGGCTAATGATACGCCATGACCGATGTTCTTCAATAGCACACCCTTGCTATGTGGATGATTTCGCACAAGTGCTTTAGCGGATTTTTTCATGTTGTTTTTCTCTTTGTCTCCCACTGTTATTAAAATCTTTCCTTGGGCTTTGTGAAAATCAGGTGGAATGGAAAATAACATATTTTCTCGCAAAATTTGAATCAATGTATCTACCTTCATCGTGGCACTCTCTTGATAGTAACGTTCAAAATAATCCTCATGAATGTAGAGGGTTTTCGCTTGAAGTTTCGCAAATGCTTTATTTTTTATAAGCGGAAAGGACAGCCGAATAAACGGTTGAAGCATCCTTTCTACAGTAGGAGAGGGTATCACAAGCGCACTATTGATGATGGTATAATCGATTAAACTCGGTTTTAGACTTAGCATTTGAATAGCGATCTGCGCTCCTAATGAGAAACCAATCACGATAACAGGCTTCTCATTGGCTTTTTCCTCAATAAGCAGCAGAAGCTCTTTAGCACTATGTTCAATGGAAAATGGATCGTCTGACATTAGCTCTGGTATAACACAATGGAAATGGGCAAAATGCTGAATTTGTTGATCCCACATCCAGCCTCCAACGCCCCCTCCATGAATAAACATCATTAAAGGATGATGAGCATCCCCATACTCCTTGTATTGCATAGATACCCCCACTTTCATTCCATCTCATGGTCATCTAAGAAATCTTTACTAAAGCTTGTTTGTGATTGATAGGACGAACGTTTCCCTAAATCTACACCACGTTTGATAATCCCCTTGCCAAACCGCCCCTCCATTTCATCGACAAGCTTGAGAATCGGTTCATCTTTCGCATGCTCTTGAAAATCAAAAATCGATAATTGCTGTGAATAATCTTTTCTATCCACCACATTGGAAACTGTTACACCTAGTAATCTTACAGGAGATTCATCCCAATGCTTATCAAATAATGTACAAGCAATGTCGTAAATTTCTTCATAACGATAAAGGACATTGGACATTGTTTTTGAACGCGTATGATTATGCCAATCAGCATCACGAATTTGGATGCTGACAGTGGAACCCGCTAAGCGCTTGGCATCAAGACGCTCCACCACTTTCTTACATAGACCTTCAATCGTTTTATGAAGTGTACGAACATCTGTTACATCTTCTGGTAATGTTGTTGAATTCCCAACGCTTTTCGTATCAAAGATTGCCTCTGGATCGACCATGCGCTGATCCACACCATTGGCCCTTGCTCGAAGTCGTACCCCATTCTTTCCTAAGATTTGCTTCATTTTAAATTCTTCTGTCTTAGCTAAATCACCTATCGTAAATATGCCTTGTGCATTTAATTTTTTAGCTGTACTTGCTCCAATCCCATGCATACTGACAACCTCACGATGCCACAACTGCTGTTCAATATCCCGTATTCTTAGTACAGTAATCCCCATCGGTTTCTTCATATCAGACGCTGTTTTTGCTAAAAATTTATTCGGTGCAATACCGATGGAACAAGGTAAATCCAGCTCAGCTAAAATGCGCGCTTGTATTTCCTGGGCAATACTTAAGGCATGTCGTTCCTTGCTTAACTCAGTCACATCCAAGTAGCCCTCATCAATCGAAACAGGCTCTACTAATGGTGTATAGCTTCGAAGAATGGTGAACATTTCTTTAGATGCTTGACGATACTTTTGAAAATCTGGAGGTAATAACAATAGCTCAGGACATTTTCGCTTCGCTTCATGAACAGTCATAGTTGTATAAATGCCTAGCGCCCTTGCTTCATATGAACAAGTTACTAAAATGCCACGCCGCTCCTTTGGGTTCCCTGCAATCGCGATTGGCTTACCCTTTAAACTTGGATCATGCGCTTGCTCCACCGAAGCATAGAAACTATTCATATCCACATGTAAAATAACGCGCCCTTTATGTGTCATGTACATCACCTCTATCCTATCTTAGCTTTATTATACCTTTCATCCCCTTTAATCAACAAATGCGTAATCACCATTACTTTCGAGAAGGTCCTTTAAAATCATTAAAGCTTGTTCAAGTTGAGATTCTGGCGCCGCAATGGCTAAACGAACGGCATTGACAGGCTTCGTATTCCCTACAGCAAAGCGTTCTGCCGCATAAACTTGTACACCAACTTTCGAAGCCAACAATTCAAATTGAACACCCGTAAACTTGTCTGGCAATTGTAGCCACCTAAAAATACATTCCTCATCCCCTAAAATGTGATAATCCCCTAAATACTGATCGACAAGCGCATTTTGCTGCTTGGCATATGCTCGGTGCTTTTCTAATATCGTTTGGGCCACTCCTTCATGGATTAACCTTGCTGCAAGCTCCAGCATGATAGGAGAAACGGAAATATTAATATTATAGAGCGTCTCCATTATTTTTTTCCGAAGCGCAGGAGGTGTCACAAGGAAGGATAATCGTAAACCAGGTGAAAGCGTTTTAGATAGGCTAGCAATGTAAATTACCTTATCAGGTGCATAAGAAGCAATCGGAGCAAGCGGCTGCTCCTTGAGAAAGCTATAGATAGCATCTTCAATCACCAGCAAATCCTTCTGTCTTGCCACGTCTGCAATCATTTTTCTTGTTTCCACTGACATCGTATGAGTCGTTGGGTTATGAAAATCAGGGATCACATAAATTCCTTTGATATGCTCATTTTTACAAGCATATAGTAACCCTTCTTTTGTCATTTCACCCTGACATTGCTGGATAGCTACAAGCTGGATACCGAGCATATTTGCAGCTGTTTTAATGCCGGCATAGGTAATCGGATCTGTACCAATGCGGTCGCCTGGCTGAAATAAAGCAGCGAGGGTTCCCACAATGGCATTTTGTCCACCTGCTCCTAGAAGAATAGGCTGATCTGTTTGAAAATTCACCAATTCGAGAAGCTTCATCACGGCTTCATTTTGCCATGCATTGGCCTCAGGTCTGCCATATTGAAATAGCATGCTAAAACTAGGTTCGTTCATCATCTTTTTCATAAAGCGTGTAATGTCTTCATTCACAAAATTATCTGGTAGAACCGAGCCCATTTCAATGATAGGTGTGGCATGGTTAGTTGGTAGTAACATTTTATTGCTAGCCGCATCTGTTGAAACAAATGTACCGCTGCCAATCGAGGCATAGATTAATCCTTTTTGACCACAAAGCTTAAAGGCTCGCGTAATCGTACTCAAATTCACATCTAAAAAATCAGCTAATTCTCGTTGGGGTGGCAATTTTGTGCCAGGTACTAGCTTTCCATCCTTGATATCTTGCTCAAGCTGATGTGCAATGGCTATATATAATGGAGCAGAAATATTGCTAATATCCGGCTTCCAACTCATTGGATACTCGTCAAATGAATTAATAGGCATTCACTAGGCCCTTCTTTCTCTTAATTTGCATACAATAGTTTAATTGTCTTGCATACAATGATAATATTGTATGCACACGATGACAATGATATAATTTTTAAAAAATCAGAAAAAAAGGACCGATTATTATGCAATATTCTGAAAGAATCTTAAAAACACCATCCTCATTTATTCGAAATATTTTGAAAGTAACAGATGCGGAGGACGTTATTTCCTTTGCAGGTGGGCTTCCAAACCCCATCTCTTTCCCTATTGATGCATTGAGAGCATCCGTAGACCATGCCATTACGGTAAATGGCAGCAAACTATTTCAATATTCGTCAACACAGGGTTATGCACCATTGCGTGAATATATTGCCGCGAAATATCAACGTGTGCATGGACTTGATGTACATGCTGATGATGTCTTTATTACAACAGGTTCACAGCAAGCACTTGAACTTATTGGTAAAGTACTTATCAATAAAGGCGATGGCATTATCATCGAAGAGCCAGGTTACCTAGGAGCCATTCAAGCCTTTACTTTAGCGGAGCCAACTTTCCATGGGGTTACACTTGAAAACGATGGTCTTAATCTAGAAGAGTTAGAGCGTGCCCTACAACAACCAAATGTAAAATTCATTTATACAGTGCCAAACTTCCAAAATCCAACAGGGCTCACATATTCGAAAGAAAAGCGTGAACAAATTTATGAAATAGTGGCAAAATACGATGTTGCTTTAATTGAGGATGATCCATATGGAGAGCTACGTTTCCAAGGAGAGCCGCTTCCATATATCGGTGCTGGTAAATTAGAAAATAGTATTTTACTAGGTTCTTTCTCTAAAACGGTCACACCTGGTATGCGTCTTGGCTTTATCATCACGAAAAACAAAGAGCTTTTACAGCATATTGAAACAGCGAAGCAAGCGTCAGATCTTCATACAAATATTTTTTCGCAATATGTCATCTACGATTATTTAGCAAGTAATGATTACGCGGAACATGTAAAGAAAATTATCGCTTTATATAAAAATCAATCAGATGCGATGCTAAATGCGATGCAAGAGTTTTTCCCTGCCCATGTTGAATATACACGACCTGAAGGTGGAATGTTCATATGGGCAACAATGAAGGACGGTACACCAGCCCTTGATCTTTTCCATAAAGCAATGGAACAAAAGGTTGCCTTTGTGCCTGGTGACCCATTCTATACATCAAAAACGAATGTGAATACAATGCGCCTAAACTATACAAATGCTACACCTGAAGTGATCCGCGAGGGGATTAAACGTTTAGCTAGTATTTTATAAAAATAGCAGCCGTATAAACGCTTTATAGAAGCGCTTATACGGCATGTTGTTGAAAAAAGATGATGTCAACGGCAGAAAAAGCAACTTTGCAAGTGAGGGGTTGATTTCCGTTCCGCCAGCGACCTTTCCAGGGGGCGTCCGATGAGCCGCTTCACTCACTTCCGTTCGCTCCAGGGTCTCCTCTGTGACGCTAAATCCCCTAGGAGTGAAGCTGGCTCCTCTCCAATCAACCATGCTGCAAAGTGTCTTTACTTTTTTCATAGTAGCATAGCGATCAAATCGCCCATTATCTGTATTCTTAACGGGGATAAGCTCTTATTTTCAGTGTGGAGAAGTGATGCGTGACAACACCTCTTCATAAAGAGTAGTGAGCACCTTCACTTTATTTGAAAACCTTTGCTAAAAAGTCAGTGGGTTGAAGTGGAAGGCTACTTGACTCCCGTGGGATCGCGAGACAGGCGAAGCCCTGCACGGAGCGGTAGCGGAGGAAGCGATTCGGCGCTCGCCCACAGGAAAGCAAGTAGCCTGCAACGGAAATCCATTTCTATCTTTCAATTGACTGTTTTGTTTTTCAACACTAAGCCGTATAAACGCTTTATAAAAGCGCTTATACGGTTTTTTAACGTGGGTAGTAAATAGACATACTAAGCCGTGTTACTGTACTACCTGAATTGCTATATGTGTGTGGACGGTCTGCCTTAAATCGGATGGCATCCCCACTTGTCAATCGATAATCCTGATCCTGTATACGAATGAGTAATTCTCCCTCGAAAACGGTTAGATATTCCTCCGTTCCTTCTCGATGTGCCTCAGCATCTAACGTCCCATTTTGTTTGATTTCGATTGTATAAATTTCAAAGCGACTATCCTTTTGGAATGGAAAATGAGGGTAAACAATATACCGGCCATGATCCTCCTTCAATACTTGAATATCTTTACTGCGAATAACCTCCGTCTCAGGTTGGGGATGATGAATAAGCTCTGTAAATGAAACCTTTAATCCATTTGCAATTTTCCAAATCGTTGTCAAAGTTGGACTGGATTCTCCCCTTTCAATTTGACCAATCATCGTTTTACTCACGCCACTAAGCTGCGAAACCTTCTCTAAGCTTAACTTTTCCCTTTCTCGAATTGCCTTTAAATTTCTTGCAAAGACTAGATGAATTTCTTCCATCCAAAAGCCCTCCTTGTATGTACAATATAGCGCACATTTCGTATAATAAAATGACCGACGTTATACTGTCTATTTCGGACATTATATCATACAACTTGAAAGAGGTGATTGATTTGCCTGTATTTTCCTTTTTACTATTTATCATCATTACAAGTTTTACACCTGGCCCTAATAATTTTATGGCGATGGTTTTTGCTAAACAATATGGCTTATCGAAAACGATTCCATTCTGTTTAGGCGTAGGGATTGGTTTTTTCATCATTATTGGTCTAAGTAGCTTTTTTAACACGGTCATGTTAAACATCTTGCCTGCCATTAAATTACCCTTAACCATATTTGGTGTAGGCTATATGCTGTACCTGGCTTATAAAATTTTAACAAGCAAAGAATTAGAGGATCACGACAACGAAGAAGAAAAACGAAACCTATTTTTTGTAGGCGCGTTCGTTCAATTTATTAACCCAAAAGGTATTTTATTTGGTCTTACTGTTGTCGCAACTTACATCCTACCCTACTACTCATCCTACATAAGCTATCTCCTTTTCTCTTTATTTTTAGCTCTAGTAGGTGTAATCAGTACATTTAGTTGGGCGTTATGTGGCTCCGTTTTTCAAAAGGTTCTACAGCAATATCGACAACCGTTTAACATCATCATGGCACTTTTATTACTGTACAGTGCTGTTTCGATTGTTGTGCATTAAAAAAACAGCCCTCTGTCGATAGAGGGCTGTTTCTTCAGCAACTTATTTTGTATACGTTAAAACGGCATTTTTCTTGAATTTTGCTAAAGCTTCTGTTGCCTCATTTTTGTTCGTATACTCAAAAATTCGAACATCCTTCTTATCAAAAACTGTAATAACCCACATATGAAAAGCTCCCTTCATTCATTATTTTTGTAATATAACAACCACCAAAATTTATGCTACGTCTCGTCAACTGTTTTATAACAATTCCTTACTTGATACTTATTTTACGCTGATTTTTTCAAAAAGAAAGCTTTATGTGAAGGTCTTCACAAACTGTTCAATTTCAAAACGCTTTCATTGAACAATTTGTGAAAACCTTGATTTTATAGGTATATAAACAGCCAGTGATGCCAGGTCTATCCGTTACTTTTTAATTTTTATCCACTATTTTTCACTGTCTAACCACCACTTTTCAATTTCTATCCACTTACAGCAAAAAACCGTACAAAAGTACGGTTTTGCTGTAGTAGTAGATTTTTATTTCATAAGCTTAACATAATACTTCTTCTTGCTTTTGCGTTAATTCAATCTCGAAACCTAAATCCTCCAACATGCGATAGTCACTATTCGCTTCTTGTCCTGCTGTTGTTAAATAATCGCCTACAAAAATACTATTAGCAGCATAGAGACCAAGTGGCTGAAGCGAGCCTAAATTGATTTCACGACCACCCGAAATACGGATTTCCTTTGTAGGATTGAGGTAGCGGAATAACGCTAAAACCTTTAAACAATAGCGTGGGTTTAAGTCCTTTGTTCCTTCTAGCTTTGTCCCATCAATTGCATTTAAAAAGTTTACAGGAATAGAATCCGCGTCTAATTGATGGAGGGCGCGCGCTATATTGACAACATCCTCCTTCGTTTCCTTCATCCCAATAATGGCACCAGAGCAAGGTGAAATTCCATGCTTTTTCACGATCTCCACCGTATTGACACGATCCTCATATGTATGTGAGGTCGTGATGAAGGAATGATGACGTTCAGATGTATTTAAATTATGATTGTAACGATCCACCCCCGCTTCCTTTAATTGCTGTGCCTGTTCTTCTTTTAATAAGCCAAGACAGGCACAAACCTTCAAGCCATATTTTTCTTTAATTTCAGTAACTGCCTCACTCACGACATTGACATCCTTACGTGTTGGCCCACGACCACTGGCTACAATACAATACGTCCCAATCTTATTGTCAAACGCTCGTTTGGCACCTGCTAAAATTTCCTCTTTTGTAATAAAGGGATATTTTTCAATAGGAGCCGTTGATTTAGAGGATTGGGAGCAATAGCCACAATCCTCCGGGCAATAACCGCTTTTGGCGTTCATAATCATATTCAATTTTACTTTTTTCCCATAATAATGCCGACGAATCGTAAAAGCACCATCCATAAGCTGTAATAGCGCATCATCCTCGCTATTTAATATGGCAAGTGCCTCTTCATTGCTAATGATTTTGCCAGCAATTACTTCTTGAGCTAGTTGGTAATAATTCATATTACATTCTCCCCCTCTACGCGTGAAAATTTCACATTTCTTGCCGACTGAAATACTTTATACAATCGCTCAGCTAATAGCGCTGATGTGATAGCTAAGCAAAAATCAGCGACAATACTACTTAAAAAGCCGACAACAAAAACATGTGACCAGCTTGATTTCATATCTAACCAGAAATTCAATGCTACATATAAATAAGGAACGGCCACAGCATAAATAATGACCAGCCCTATAATCGTTACCGCAATAAAATGCTTTTTCGTTGGTGTCTCTATCCTTTCAATGATGAATCCAATTACATAGGCTGCTATGGCAAAGCCAATCAGATAACCAAATGTTGGCTGTAAGACATACGTGATACCACCACCCTGTGTAAAAACGGGCAACCCTATTAAGCCCACACCGATATAGACAAGTTGACTATAAAAACCATTCCGACTACCCAACAAACATCCTGCTAAAAATACAAAAACAATTTGTAATGTAAAAGGTACGATAGGCAATGGGATTTTAATAAACGCTCCGATCGCTGTTAGAGCAGCAAACATGGCGATCATGACAAGTGCTAATGTCTGATGACGCTTAACCAACCTGAGCCCCCCTGTCCTGGAAAAATTGTTCGATTGTCTCTTTCGTTGTCTGAATCATAAATGACATTTCCTCTTCAGAAATAATATAAGGTGGCATAAAATACAAAACATTGCCGAGCGGTCTGATTAGTAAGCCTTTTGTTAAAGCCCGTTGATAAATTTGATAACCGATACGTTCCTCACTGGCGAACGCTTCCTTTGTCCATTGATTCGCTACAAGTTCAATCGCTCCCACTAAACCAACTTGCCGGTATTCACCCACATAAGGCATATTACGAAAAGCTTCCATGGCTAACGCTCGCATTTGTTGTCCCTTGTGCTGAATCATCTCCATCACTTGTTCCTCTTCAAACATCGTTAACACTTCAAGTGCCACACGACAGGCTAATGTATTGCCTGAATAGCTATGCGAATGTAAAAAAGCCTTCATTGTTCCGTAATCATCATAAAAAGCTTGATAGATTTGCTCCGTTGTTAAGACAACAGATAATGGTAAATAACCACCTGTTAGCCCCTTGGATAAGCACATAAAATCTGGCGTGATGTCCGCTTGTTCACAGGCAAACAATGTACCAGTCCGACCAAAACCTACAGCAATTTCATCTGCAATAAAGTGCACATCATAGTGTGAGCACAATGCTCGTAAGCGCTGTAAATAGACAGGTGGATACATTTTCATACCTGCAGCAGCCTGAATTAATGGTTCGATAATAACTGCTGTAATTTCCTCATGATGAGCTTGCAGCTGTTCCTCGATAAATTGACTACATGGCGCATTACAGCTTGCTGGGTCTTCCTGAAATGGGCAGCGGAAACAATCTGGCCCTTCGGCACGAACCGTATCTAATAACAGAGGCTGGTATACTTCATTGTAAAGGCCTACCCCTCCTACCGATAAAGCACCAATGGTTTCTCCATGATAGGCATCTGTCAGGGCGAGGAAGCGCTTTTTCGCTGGTTTCCCTGTCTGCATATGGTATTGAAAGCTCATTTTCAAAGCCACTTCAATGGCAGATGAGCCATTATCGGCAAAAAAGACTTTATGTAATCCCTTGGGTGCTAGCGCTGTTAATTTTTCAGCTAACTGTATGGCTGGTTCATGTGTAAAATTAGCAAAGATCGTATGCTCTAATGTAAATGCTTGCTCACTTAAAGCTTGGCTAATGCGCGGATTGGCATGGCCAAATAAATTAACCCACCAAGATGATACAGCATCCAAATAACGCTGATCATGCTCATCATAAAGCCATACGCCCTGCCCCTTTTTTATGACGATTGGTGGAAATGCTTCATAGTCCTTCATTTGCGAGCATGGATGCCAAACATGACGTAAATCTCTTACCTGTAAATCAGTTAATGCTTGTTTCATAGTTAAAAAGCCTTTCAAACAGTGTGGTATGTGTCATGGCATAATCCATTAGCTGTGATAGATCCTGTAGCTGTGGAATAATCGCATAGGGCACAGGATGGTACTGTAAAATTGTTTTTATATTATCTTGTTCCATGCTGCTGCCCGTGTCTCCATTAAACACCATGCCAAGAATGTCGATTTGACGAGAGCGCAAAGCCTCCATTGTTAACAATGTGTGATTGATCGTCCCAAGAGAAGTCCTTGTGACAAGCACTACTGACAGCTTGCTACTAACGATGACATCAAGCAATGTCATACCATTTGGAGCAGTAAATGGAACAAAGAGTCCACCCGCTCCCTCACATATCACGACATCATAGGATGCTTGTAATAATTGAATACGCAATAATAGCTCTTTGACATCAATTTGCTGCCCCTCCAGTTGCGCAGCAAAATGTGGTGATGCAGCTTCTCTAAATGAATAGCTATTGAGGTGCTCTTGTTGAAGCTTTTGTAAGGAATACTTTTCATACATGGCTGTATCGTGATAATAGCCACAACCATTTTCGTATAGCTCTCCTGTTTGCACAGGCTTGTATGGTGAAACTTTCAAACCTTGTTTTTGTAAATGACACATCAACATTGTGGTGACAATTGTTTTCCCAACATCCGTATCTGTACCGACAACCCAAAAATGTTGCATTGTTAACCTCCCCCTTTTTAAGTTAACCATTAACACTATTTAAGTTAACACATATATTTTTGTTTTGTAAATGCTATTTCTATATTTTTCTGAATACACTATTTTTCTTAATAAAAACAGCAAATTATGTATTAAAATAAGAAAACACTAAACTCCCACCATTTATGGCAAGAATCTAGCGTTCCTTAATAGTCATTCTATTAATCTCTCAAAAATGATTTCATAGTCTGTTGGTTTTCCATGTCCATTATAGGCAATCGGCAATACTTGCACTAAACGCCAACCTTGCTTAGCGTATTCTTCGATTGTTTGCTGATGTGTAGCTTCCTGAAAAAAGCTACCTAAATGTGTTTGTACAAATTTATATTCATACATTGACTCACCCCCTTGTAAATCTTTACGTAACTACTTAGGCAAGGTTTCAATAATTAGTCAGTTCTCCCTATCGATTATTATGAAGATTTTAAAGGATTTTAAACTTCACTCGTAGTATTAAACTACATGGGGGTGGTAGTATGTTTGGCATTTTTAAAGAACCAGAAAAGATCATCGATACATATGAACAAGTACATTCAATTTTAAAAGCATTACTTACCTATGAACTAAGAGAATTACCGCATCGTTATGAATTTTGGTATCGTGTGGCCATTCTTCAGGAGGAGTTTCGCACATTACAAGCAGAGCATCGAGCAAAAATTTCCATGACTTCTGCGGTAGGACGTTTTCATCAAATACAATATGAAACGATGACACAAAAATTAGCAAAGTTTGAGCGCCTCTCCGATATTTATAAACTATTTTGTATTGAAGAAGAACGAGAGGTATTAAACCATCGGCTCTCTTTTCATCAAGAAGATATTGCTGCTATCTATGATCATATTCAGCATAAAGAGCTTTATACTTACAGTGATACTGTTCAACAGCAATTTTGGGCGGCCATCCGTGATGATCTACTCAATGCTATCGCACACCTCGATTAATTTCTTGGAGACTTCATTTTCTAGTGGGAAATTGAAGTCTTTGTTCATTTATAGCAAACCCACATGATTACTTTGACCTACGGGTGATTGCAGATTTTAAAATCACGCAAGTCCTAAGCCTTCTCTTTCCCATCCTAGACAAAAGTTGGTATATTTAAAAGAGGAAGGTGATTGATAGATATGTCGAACGAGAAAATTTTAATAGTGGAAGATGATATAGATATTATGGAGGTTTTATCGCTTACGCTAGCTAATGCTAACTATAGCGTAGTAAAGGCATCCACTCTATCCAGTGGCTGGCATCTCGCTGTCACGCAACAACCTGATTTAATCTTGTTAGATGTTAATTTACCAGATGGTACAGGCTTCGAGTTAGCCAAAAAAATCCGTGATGTGTCGGATGCCATTATCATTTTTGTGACCGTCAATCATCTAATCGAACAGAAGCTTGAGGGCTTTGAGGTTGGTGCAGATGATTATATGACAAAGCCATTTATTCCAAAAGAATTATTGGCCCGTGTCCAAGCAAATTTAAAAAGAAGAAACCCATCAAAGAAAAGTAACATTGTACATATTGATAATTTGTCCATCCATTTAGATGAGAAAAATGTTTATAAGGATGGACAGCTTGTAAATTTATTTACGAAGGAGAAGCTGCTCCTCTTTTTTCTAATTGAGCACGCAAATCAAGTGATTAGTGTTGATCAACTCATTGATCATGTTTGGGGCTATGATGGTGTCACTGATTTGAAAACCGTATCTGTCCATATAAGTACTCTTCGTCGTAAAATTGAAGATATCCCCTCAAAACCGAAATGGATTCAAACAGTGAGAGGTTTTGGCTACCAATTCGTCTATAAAAAAGAGAGTGGTGAGTAGGAAGAAAACGCTCACCACCCCCTTGTTAATTTTTCACCAATACCTTAACTAGTGGTAATGTAAAGCTAAATATGCTTCCTTCATTTTCAAGACTTTCAACAAAAATCTCGCCATTGTGCTGGTGAACAATTTGTTTACAGATAGCTAAGCCAATGCCGTGTGAATGTGCTTCATGGATGTTAGTTGCTCGATAATAGCTGTCGAAAATAAAGGGAAGATCACTCTCAGCAATACCTATGCCACTATCAGCTATCGAACATATCAAATGCTTGTCCTCTACATGTATGGACAATTGAATGCCACCACTTGATGTATATTTCATTGCATTGGTCATGATATTTTCAATCACTTGATTGATTCGCGTTTTATCAATCAGTAGCTGAGCTTCTTCCTGACCATAAAAGTGCGCACTGTAGGTTAATCCTGATTGTTTCACTTCATCCTCATAACGGGATGCCATTTGCAGAAATAATTCCTTCGCCTGTACCTCTGTAAAAGAAAATTCTGCTCTACCAGCTTCTAGATTCGCTAAATCAAACAAATCTTGTATTAAGCTATTTAATGCTAGTAGCCGTTCTTTACTTCTTATTAAATATTTCTCTCTGGCCACTGCATCTACGATCACACCCTCTAGCATTAATTCTATATACCCTAATGTCGAGGTTAACGGGGAGCGTAATTCATGGGAGATACTATGCAAGAGTTTTTTACGTTCCAGTTCATTTTTTTCTAAACGTTCATTCATTTTTGTCAAATGCCGATTCGTCTCATCTAACTCCTTAGTACGTAACTGAACACGTTTTTCTAAATCTCCATATATTTGCGCATTCTCAAAAGAAACGGCAATTTGAGCAGCGATCACTTTCAATAACTGAACATGAGATGGATGGAAGGCATTCGTCATTAATGTATGCTCAAAATACAATATCGAAATAATTTCATTTTGATGGATAATCGGTAGACAAAGAATAGATTTAGCCGTTGAATAGGAACAATGAGGATGCTGCGTTTTTTGTGCATTGTCGATAATCACATGCTCTTTACTATTAAAAACATAGCGTATAATCGATTGCATATTAGCATTAAAATTCTCCATTCTTTGTTGATCATACATAGTAAATGTTTTTTCCGCAGCTTCCGCCTTTGCTAACACCAATAATTGCTGCTGCTGTTTATGAATAAAATAGCCACTATCTGCTCCTACATGCTTTAACAGAGAAAACAATATTTTATGCAGTAAATCTTCCATACGAATGGCTGTTGCAAAAGATTGCGTCGTCTCAAAAACCGTCATCATATCAAACGTGAGTGATTCTCTACTCTGACTTTCCAGTTGACGATGCACTTGATAATCTCTTGCCCATCTTCTAGCAACTGTTTCGGCTCCCCATGTTTCAATATTTTGAATACCACTTAGTATATAATGTCTTGCCGTTTTCTCTTGCTGTTTTCTGAGATAATAATTTGCCGCTCGCTCATATGCTAGTGCTGTATCCTGGACAAAACCGTTCATTCTTGCTAATTGTATTGCTCGGTCATAATAGAGCTCAGCGTCTTTGTCGTTGTTGTTGAAACGGCAATTCTCCGCCATTAATAAAGCATAGAGGTGCTCATAATTCTCTGAAGAATACATCGCCCATTTCTTAAATTTCTTTAGGCTTTGACGTATGTCAGCTAAAAACAACCTCTGCTCTTGTACCTGACCATTTTGGCGATGCAGAAAATGAAATTGCCACATGGCACGATAAAAATAATAAACTGTGGTGATTGGTAATGTATAGGTTTCCTTACTTAGCTCCTTTAATTCTGTCAGAATCGCTTTCCCTTGCTCTTCATCCCCTAATAAAAATGACATTTGTAAACGTACTGAATAATGCATCATTTTAATAGCAGGCTGATTCTGTATTGTGATGGGATAAGCCCATTGTACAGGATGGTGTGGCGAGCGGAGGATATTCACCCATCTCCCCATTTCGGCTAAAAAGTCAATCGATAAGGTACTTGCATGAACAGAAAATTCCTCTTGTTGTCGTCTAATTTCCTGCTGTAAATCCTCTAGGGAAACACCTTGAATAAGTCGTATAGCGACTACAAAGCAGGATGCTGAGGATACTAAATGATATAAGCCGAGCTCTTGGCTTTTTGCTTGAGCTTCGTTGATGTATTGAATACTGGCTTCATAGGGCTCTGTCCAATGACTGATAAACACCCCATACACATAATAGGTATGTCCCTTGATATACATACTTTCTTGCGTATCTGCAACAATGATGGCAAGTTTTCCAAAGCGAGTGGCTTCTTTTATATTGGCAAAACCCGCATTTAAAAGCAGGGCATAATTAATCAATACCATACCGCTTTTCGATGTAGCACCATACTTCAACTGTAGACGCAGCCCTTTCATCAAAAGAATGCCTGTCAAGTTAGGATTTAATAGGAAAGCACTTGCCGTCATATTAACAATTAAATGAATCAAAATATCAATTTCTTTACTATTCGTTGGGGGATGCTGCAACAAATCTTGGTCAGACATATGTCGCAATGCAAATTTCAACAATAGATACTCTTTTAGAAGCTGTGACTTTTTCGGATATGCGGAAATTTTCACATTTGCAACTTGTAAACCTGCCAAGCCTGCTTCTAGGCCGATAGTTGGATTATCAGACTCGATGTATAATACCGTTTTTAAATTGTTAATCATTAGCTTTTCTAACACAGTCTCCGAATGCTGCAAAGCTTCTGTTAAATGCGTTTCCGATTGTTCATAGTGGCCAGTTATATATTCACATTCACCTAAATTAGCATATAATTTAACGGACTGTTCTCTCCTAGTCCCCCAATGATCAGGCATCAATAGTTCTTTACTGGTTGTAAAAAATTTTAGCGCATTATCAAATAGCCCTATTCTTTTAGCTTCAATACCAAGTTGATAATTCCATATAGCCAACTTTTGCTTTTCTTCCCCAGTCAATAAGTGTCGACTGTAATTGAAATGCATGACGATTTCGCTTAAGCGATCATGATCTGCAACCATTTGAGAGCCCTCTGTTAAAAGCTGGCCAATTTGATAATGCAATTTTGCACGCAATTGACCTGGTAAATCGTGGTAAGCTACTTGTTGAATACGATCGTGGACAAATTGGAATTTCGTCGAAAATGTATGTAAAATCCCTTCATGCTCTAACGTACTCGCCCATTTATAATGGGCATCTAACGGAATAATAAAGCCATTTTCGACAAGCGTTTCCAGGTGTTTTAATAGCGCTTGGGCTGATAAGGACACAAGCTTTAAGACATCTGTAAATTCAAAGCGCTGACCGAAACATGCTACAATTCGTAAAATCTCATGGGCTTCTGTTGTTAAATTAGCCATTCTCGTTTCAATAAAGGCAAGTAGCTCGTTATTTAAGCGGGATAAATTAAATTTCTTACGATTAAACTCCCATTCTTTTGTTGTTGCACTAAAATAAATCGTGTTATCTTGCTGGAGTGAACGAAACGCTTCTTTCACAAATAACGGATTCCCTTTGGTCAAATTAAATAATTGCTTGGCAATGACCTGTATGGTATGAGGCTCTGCATTGAAAGACGCCTCCAACCATTGTTGAACATGTTGTTCCTGAAGCAAGGATAAATGGATTTGATGACCATTAAAAAAATTAGTGGTTCTTTGCTGATTTTCCTCCTCTGTACTGTCCTCATTCACTCGAAATGTACCAATCATCATAAAGTATCCTGCTCGGTGTTGCTCAAAAATTTGAGTCATAATGTCAATCGTACTTTGATTGGCCCAATGCAAATCATCTACAAACCATATAACGGGTTTCTTTTGCATAGCAAATGTTAATAAAATTTTTTGAATCGATATAAACGTATAGGAATGGAGCTGTTTTGTATTTTGGCGAACTTCTTTTTGGAAGCGTACTTCCTCCTTCACAAACCATTTGAGTTCAGGTAATAGATGGATAAGTTCATCTGTCACAACTAATTTAACCTCTTGAAATAATTTTTTCCATAAATGGACAGACTTTTCACCTTCCATATAAATATATTTCAATAAACTCCTTAAAGGATGGATTACAATGGTATAGTCATTTTCTAATTGCAGCTGCTCATACTTAGTTGTAATAAAATAGCCCTTTGCAGCCGCAATTTCACCCTTTAGTTCTTGAACTAACTTGGATTTTCCATATCCTGCTTGTCCTGAAATAGTAACCATCTTTTTGTCACCTTTTGCAATTTGACGAAAAATAGAAAAAAGTTCTGCGAATTGCGATTCTCTCCCATAAAGCTTTGTAGACAGTCCCATATTCAGATGCAAATCCTGTTCACCAAGCAGGAAATCTTCAAGTGGTTCGTTTACTAAAAGTTTCTGTTGGATATGTAGCAAATCCTCTCTCAAACCAATGGCACTTTGATAACGGTCGGCTGGATTTTTAGCCAATAGCTTTTCAATAATTCCCCAAATTAAAGAATGATAATGACTGTCTCTACTCACCAATGCTTCTGGTTTTTTTGTGATGATTTCATAAATCAAATCCACAGCATCCTTTGCTTGAAAAGGTAATTGACCACCCAATATTTCATAAAATATGATCCCCAGTGCATATAAATCAGTCCGATAGTCCACCTCTAAATGAAGTCTGCCCGTTTGCTCTGGTGCATAATAGGGAAGCTGCTCTAGTCGTTCATAGGGATTTTCAATCACAACTGGAGATTCTACATCATATTTTGTACTAAATTCAGAGCTTAGTAGCTTTATTTTTAAAGAATTAGGATTGATTAAGATTTGATTAGGATGTAGGTTTAGGTAGAGTAAATCACTTTGTTGCATTTTCATACAAATATTGACAAGGTCAATGGCAATCTGTAGAAATTGATGCAAAGAAATCAAGTTGTTACTGAATTGCTTTAAGGGGACTCCATTAAAGTTTTCATAGATGATCGCATATTGATCATCTATATAATCCATGGCAATCGGCTTTAATAGCCAAGGATTTTGCTCATTCGAAAACAAGGAAAACTCATATTGCAGTTTGGCTCTTGTCTCTGCTGAATTAGGATGAACACTTTTTACCAGTACCAGATTGTTAAATTTCTTCATATACATTCTCTGTAGATGCCAATCTTGACTAGACAGTAAAAGAATACAATCATTCACACACAATCTCTCCTCTTCTTTGCTAGTTGTTTATCATCTTTGTAACCGCTTTATATTTTTGCAATGCTTTCTTTAGATTCATTTGTTTAACTGATAATCCAGCGAAGCTAAAAACCAGGCTATCTAACTTCTTTGTTGTAATATGATAGAGTTCCAGTTTTCGGTTTGTACCAATCAGTGGGTTATATTCCTCTTCGAATGAACAGATAGCAGACGCTTTACAATAGTCTGCAATTCTCAATAATTCCTCTTTACTTGTTGTAGTGTCTATTATAATAGGACAGATTTCCTTTACATAGAAAACACCTTCTAGTAACAGGAAAGGAATACTTGCTCGCAGATTTTGATCAACTAGAAAGATGGCAGAGGTCTTTGTTTTCGAACCTTTACGTAATTGAAGGATAGCCTTGTTTAATAATCCTCTTAACTTTACTCGTACATTTTCTAACATTACTTGTTCTTTAAGTACATCAAAAATTTGGTATACGGGAATATAAATTTTTGTGATGCATTCGGAAGTTGTATGGAGTTCAATTAGCTTATGATAATATTTCTCCATTAAATGCGCTTCGCCTTTTATTAAATACTCAGAAAATTTTCGGAACAATTGATCTGGTGTTTCCACATAATATGTAATAAGCTTCTCAATCTTAAGTTGAAAATTTACTGGTAAATCAAAAATCGTATTCGTATCTAATCTCCTAACCGTAGGAAGAAGTGGGAACATATTATTGACATGCTCTACTAAAGCATGCGTTCCATCTGACAAAAGGACAATGGACTTTTCTGGATAAATACCAATAAAATCAACAAATTTAGCCAAAAGCTTTTCGTCCAATAAATGCTTTTCTTTATAGATCGTCGCCATTGCTTCGGCAGCACCTATTTCCTGTTTATAGGGACGATTCATCGTGACGGCCGAGTAGATATCAATCAGCTGTAGTAGTAACACTTCCTTTGGAATCTCATTTTCTGCTAATCCTTCTGGATATCCCGAGCCATCAATTCGTTCATGATGTAACTTTGCCAAAAAGGCAATGGATTCAAGTCCAATTTCCTTTAATATATCATAGCCAAACTGTGTATGCTTCTGCATCGTAGCAAATTCTTCTACAGTTAGCTTCTCCTCTTTCGATAAAATTTCATAGGGAATATTTAATTTACCAATATCATGAAATAAAAAGCCTAATGCATAGTGCTTTAAATGGGAAATACCTTCTTTTTTCGCAAATAAGGTAGCGAGTGTAAATACATCAATCGCATGCATAAAGGTATATTCATCATATGTTTTAAGTGTCTGTAGTAGCCTTCGATAGTTTAGATTCTGCATATACGTTTCAAATAAATCACGCACAAATACGATATCATCCATATTTTTTAAAGCATGGCCATATCGTCTTTCTGTGCTCAACTCTGCGAGTGCTTGCAGGAATTTAGGCATTTCAATCCATTCACTACATACTAAAGGATTTTGTTGCTGTTGCTCTGTAATAGACTGTATTTGATTGATCCCTTCGTCTATTGGCACTTCAATATATACATGTTGAACATTGCGGTTTTTTAATAATGTAAGAATACGTGCTGTTAATACACTTCCCTTTTTCATGAGCATACGATTTTCAACATATAAATCTTTCCCTAAAACAAAACCCTCCTGTAAATCAGCAATTTTTGTTGGAACTACCTTCAAAATTAACACTCCTCCTATTTTAGTACAATAAAACTATAAAATTCGAAGGTTAAAATTAGGTTAAATAGTATTCATTACTTTTATAAATACATGAGAAAATATTCATTTTATTATGAAGAACTATGACCTTTGTTAACTAATAAAAGTTGCACGCTATCTGAATTGGATATTTATATTAAAATCTAATAAAAGAACTAAAAGTCCAACTATTTTCACCATGATAATGGTTATATATTTATGGAGAAAGGCAGTCCTAACAATCATCAAACAAAATTAATGTCTCTTTATGTAAATTCTTCTAGTCAATCAATAAAAAATAGCCAACGTTTTGATCATACTTTTTACAAAACATTGGCTATTTATATAGAGGACAATCATAAGTGCTTTCAATGATGTTGGCTCATTGCCATTCCTTGTGCAAGCATTTGTCTAAATTCTTGGGCCTGATCTGCTTTAATGGCTACTTGACTATAGCGTTTCTTTATTCCTAACATAAACGTTACTTCCACAGGCTCTTTCATTTTCAAAATGAAATGTGGATAGGCCTCACCAAAATCACGTGCTATAAAGTCTATCGTATCTTTTGATAACTTCCCCTCTAATTGCTCCCTGTCTTCAATGATTGCGGCAATATGCTCAAAACGGATTTCAGTGCGTTTCATTAATCCAAGCGATAAGTACAATATATCATTTGTTACGTAAACAGGATTTAGACGAATAGCCTGCATATCCGCAAGCAAGAAGATTACTGAATAAATATTAATAATAAGCAACACAATGGAAAGTACCATTGACTTTTCATGTAGCCACCAGTGAATACCAATCGTTTCAATAGCAATCCCATGAATAATCATAAGCTGAAAAGCGATATAGCTCGAATTTTTATGCAATGTTAAACCTTGACGTTCTTGTCTTCTCCAACTCGCGAAACCATAATAAAGCACTAATAAATCCGCACAAATCATCTGAATAACAGGGTGCTTGGGTGCATGTTTTTCTACAGCCTTTGAAAATGAAAAGAGATCTGGCAAAGAGCTTCCACGCACTTCCCCTAGGATTTTTGGCAGGTATCGTACAAGCGTTGCCACTAGAACAATTTCTAATAGAATAATAGACCCTTCAATCGCAAATCCAGCCCATGTCACTGCCACATAAGGCTGAAGATGTTCCATTGGGATGATAAAACGTGCAGCAATACAGCCAGCTGCAGCTAATAGAATGGCCTGCTTTAACGAAAATTTACCTTTATAAAGCATATATAACACGGGTATTACCAAAATAAAGTCAATCAATGACCCCATGACAACACCATTTGTTTCGATGGGTAAAATAGATGTGCCAAACCCAGTGTTATAGAGTGTATAATTACTCGCTAATACCACTAATAATAAGGCGAGCCATATATTTTGCTTACTTTTTAAGACCATCATTCTCTACGCCCCCTCTCAACTATTAATTTTACTTTATGCCAAATGGTTAATCTTGTATATCATTTGAGTATAAAAGATTATCCTTTTTCTATTCACGTTCAATTATTTTTCACACTTAAAAACTTCTTACGATAAACATGTGGTGGGTAGCCAGTGTATTCTTTAAACTTTTCAATATAATAACTGACCGTACTAAAGCCTGTATCCACCGCTATTTCTGTTATAGATAGCTCATCGCCTCTCAATAATTCTATGCTTTTGCGCAATCGATATTGGCGTAAATAGGTAAACGGTGTCATGCCCACTATTTTCTTAAAAAAGCGACTGCATTCAGCGCGACTTATATACACATGGCTAGCTAAATCTTCTAATGCTATTTTCTGCTGATAATGTGCATGTAAAAAATCTAGCATAGCTTTTGCTCGTTCATGCTGCACAATAGTGAAAGAGTCCATCATTTGTTCTGTCAACAAGGATTGGGTCAGCATGGATTCCCAAATGAATAGAAGCTCTCTCCGTACCTTTAGCTCGAAAAATGCGGCTTGCTCTCGCATTAATTCCGCAATCGTCGCTACTTTCTGTGCTAACTCTCCTGTTAGTTTGACAAAAGGTAATCGATTTTTTGTGATATACGGTTGGACATATTTCGTAAAAAAGATACTGCCATCATGTCCCCCCATTACTATTGGATCCACATTTACACAATAAACCACAGCTTGTTCCATTTGATAAGGTTTTGCTTCATGTAATCCTGAAGCATTGATAAAGAGCCCCTCGCCTTGCTTCAATACAAAAACGTCCGTCCCTACTCGATACTGTGCACATCCATTTTTTATAAAAACAAATTGTATTTCTTTATGCCAATGGAGAGGTAGAAAATCCATACTTTCTAATCGCATAACCGTTTCATACAAGGCAACTGGAAATTCCTTTGTTCCATGCAAGGTTAATTCCTGTAAATCCTTTGCTACTTTGATATGTGTTAAAGGCATCTATATCACCTCAATATATTGATATTTTTTTAGATTAAATCGATATTTATTTGCATTTAATCACTTTATACTCATCTTATATTGATAGTTTGGGAGGTGTAAACAGATGAATCAACTAATCCAAAATAAACGTACTCTTGGCTTGCTACTAGTTATTCTCGGAGCAAGCTTCTGGGGAATTGGAGGGACTGTTGCCCAAAGGCTGTTTCAACAGGACCATATAGAAGTCGGCTGGCTTGTTTCTAGTCGTTTACTTTTAGCCGGTCTATTACTGATAGCTATTTATAAAATGACCCATCGTCATGAATCCATTTTCGTCATGTGGCACACGAAGCAACATGCATTTAGACAAATTCTATTTAGCTTACTCGGCATGCTTGCTGTCCAATATACATATATGATGTCAATCGCCATTGGTAATTCAGCTGTAGCCACATTATTGCAATATTTAGCACCGCTATTTATCATGGCTTATTACTTTGTAACGAAGCAAAGTCCATTGACAAAACAGGATGCTCTTGCTGTGTCACTGACACTTGTGGGGACCTTTTTATTATTAACAAACGGCTCCTTTTCGACATTGTCCGTTCCTTTTATGGCTGTGTTGTGGGGTACCTTATCTGGACTTTCTGTTGCATTTTACACCATTTATGCCGTCCCACTTTTACAGCAATTCCATTCATTACTAGTTGTCGGCTGGTCGATGATTATCGGTGGTTTGGTGATGAGTATTTTCCACCCACCCTGGGCTATTGATCTATCAGGTTGGACATTTTCTACCGTTGCTTATTTTCTCTTTATCATTATTTTTGGTACAATGCTCGCTTTTTGGTTTTATATTGCGAGTTTGCACTATCTTTCACCAAAGGAGTCAAGCTTATTAGGTAGTCTTGAGCCATTAATGGCTGTCATCACAAGTGTATGGTGGTTAAAAATTGCCTTTGGCGGCTATCAGTTTATAGGGACTTTACTAATTCTTCTCATGATTTTATATCTCACAGTATTTCAGAAGAAACAGTATTGAATACAGAAAGTTTAGATTATTATAAATATTAATAGTTAATACCTCCTAGAGTCGATATAGTAATATATGAATTTATACATAAAATTTACATATTTCATATATCTTTTCTCCTTATTTATCTACTATACTGAACCTAACAACAGATAAAAGGAGGTATTTTATGGATAAAAAAGTTATTTTTTTCGAGGTTGAAGGTGGCACAGATAAAGGGCCAAATGGCTATCGTCCAGATACCATGCCAATGGTGGAAGCGCTAAAACAACGTGGGCAAGATGCTGAGGTACTATTCTTTGATATCACAAAAAAGCAACAAATCTTTAACTATGTGAAGGAACATGGTGTTGCCTATGTATCTCGTATAAATCCAGGGAACTTACAGCATGAGGAAGAGTATTTTGCCATGCTACGTGAGCTATGCCAAGCTGGCGTTATAGGGATGCCACATCCAGATGCAATGATTAGCTACGGCTCAAAAGATGTGTTATCAAAGCTTACGACAACAAATTTAGTACCTGATGATACATTTGCCTACTACACAATCGAAGCATTCAAAACACAATTCCCTACTTCCTTAGCACTGACAGAGCGCGTTTTGAAGCAAAATCGTGGTTCAACTGGTGAAGGCATTTGGCGTGTAAAATTGGTGGAACCACTAGCTGAGGGTATCACAGAAGTGCCACTTGATGCACAAATCAAATGTACAGAAGCAAAAGATAATCATGTAGAATTTTGGCAGCTTGGCGACTTTATGACATATTGTGAGCAGTATATTACGGGGACGAATGGTATGTTAATCGATATGCGCTTTCTTCCAAGGATTACAGAAGGCGAAATCCGCTTATTCATGTTGCGCGATCATCCCGTACACGTCGTACATAAAAAACCAGCCGCTACCGAGGATGCCTTTAGCGCAACGCTATTCTCTGGCGCTCAATACCGCTATGACAAGCCTGAAGACTGGCAAGAGCTGGTGCAAAACTTTTTAACGCAGCTCCCTCAAGTAACAAACTTACTAGGCAATTATGATTTACCGTTAATCTGGACAGCTGATTTTATGCTAGATACCAATGAAGCTGGAGAAGATTGCTATATTTTAGGTGAAATGAATTGTTCTTGTGTGGGCTTCACTTCAGAACTGTCGTTAGCCCATGAAGTAGCAGAAGAAATTTTAGCTTGTATCAAGGAGCAAACAGAGGCCATTGCACCATAAAAAAAGTGCGATCTTTAGGGATCGCACTTTTCATATATAAATCTTAATTCCTTGTATAAATTCATATATAAAATAACAAGCAAAACCAATCAATAAGAATCCTGCGACAATTGTAAATGTCCTAATCATCTTACGATTCATAGCTTTACGGGTAACCGAAACAATGGTCAGCAAACCGATATCGTGGAGTAAGATTCCACTTAAAACACCAGCTGCAATAATTAAAAAGTTCGTTGGCTGCCCTTGTCCATAAGATTTTGCTAGCACCACACCAAATACATTGACCCAAAAAACGAGATTCCCAGGCGAAATAGCCACCAGTAAGCCGTTAAAATAAGAGGCAAAAAACGATTTGGTTACTTTTTCTCCTGCCAATGTAATATCATGGTCAGCGTTCTTGATAGAATCATAGCCTAACAAGAATAAAAAGCCCGCTCCAATAATCCACATAGGTAGTTGAATCAAAGGCATAGCCAAGATAGAGGCTAGTCCCATATACAAAGCAAAAACCAATACAATATCAATGGTCATGCCACCAAGCCCTACAGCCCAGCCGTGCATAAAACCATTTTTGAGTCCTTGCTTTGTCATTTCTACTGTAATAGCTCCTACAGGCATGGCAATGGCAAGTCCTACCAATACATACGCTACATATAAACTCAAAAAAACACTTCTTTCATGTCATCGATAAGCTTCATACGTCCGTTTATGGTTTCACTATAGCATAATTATACTCAAAAGGAAATAATTATTAATATTTTATACGACTTTTTAACTGTTATAGCATTTGCTTTTTCCATTGTGCTAACACATCGTTCGACTTTGCCAAATCCATTTTCAGTGTAACTTGCTTGGCTGTACAACGTTTTTTAGCTTTTTCCCATGCTTCTTCCAAGGCAGGTAAATAGCTTAAATTTTTTGTCGCTGCTACGAGCTGGAAAAAAATATTCCCTTGTATATAGTGCCAACGAGGATTCATCCCATCCAATAGTATAGCGTCTTCAATCAGTCGTAAAGCCAAATAAGGGCTACCTTCGTGACGATTCAAAAACTGTGCAAAAGCTCCCCAATACAATGCCTTATTGGGCTGTAATTTGATTGCCTCCGCATATTGCACAGATGCCTTGTCCTGTTCCTTAGCGAGGACATAGTATTCCGCCATTGTATAAAAGGCGTTAGCTTGCGCTTCTATAGACCCTGCTAATAATTCATCGATCACTTTGCCAAATTGCTCATCATCCTGACTACCTATATAAGCTGCGAGAACATCTCGTTCTGGATACGAGCCATCTGTACGTTCCACACTTTGCTTCACCTTATCATCAGTAGGCTGAGGCATGTTTGCATACCCATTTGCCTCTAGCATTGCCACATGCTGCTGGATGATTTGATTGGCCTCTTCTTCGACAGCTGCATGATTGCCCAATATTTCTTTAGCTAGTTGATAACTTTCCTTTACTTGACCACTCAAAAACAAGTCATTGATTTGTTGAACTTGTTCGTTCATTTGTTTTACCACCATTAAAATCCTCACCTTCGCAAAAGAAAAATCTTAATGCTAGTTTACCATCTAAGCAGTAGAAGCAAAAGACAGCATGTCCTAATCTTTCTATTATTCTTTTAATTTAAACGCTTTTACATGCTGTTCAAGTGTGTGTGCCATATGATTTGTTTCATTAGAACCTTGTGCTACCTCATCAATGCTTGCAGTTGTTTGCTGTGCCGCGATGGTAATCATATTCATTGTTTCTTCTATATCTCGAATGGATTCCGTTAATTGTTGAATCATTTGCACAATGCGTGCTGATTTTTCATTTTCAGCAGTCATGGCAGTAGAAATAGTAATCATTTCTTCTACTGTTGTGGCCACTGCTGTCGAAATATTCCCTAAAGATTGTGCTGTTAGACGCACCGTCTCCGTCCCTTTTTCAATATATTGCGTATTATCATTCGTAGATGACATAACCTGCTGAACATGCTTCATTATATCCTGAATAAGCTGTTCAACTTGTAATACCTCTTGATTAGATTGCTCAGCAAGCTTGCGAACTTCCTCAGCAACAATCGCAAAGCCTTTACCATGCTCCCCTGCTCTAGCCGCCTCAATGGAAGCATTCAGAGCTAGCAAATTTGTTTGTGATGCGATGTTCGCAATAGACGTTGTAATCGTTTGAATTTTCGTTGCAGACGTGACTAAGTTTTCTACTGTTTGTCGCACCTCACCTGATCCACTATGAATCAATGCCATATCATTGCTTATATCTTTCGCTAGTCGCTCACCCTCTGTTGCTAATTCCATCGTTTGTCGGGCATTATCAGCACTGTTATTGGCATTGCTTTGAATCATTTGAAGGTCCCCTGCTAAGGAAGTAAGAACATCTGTCGCATTTTCAGCATGGTGCATCCCTGCCGTCACAGCACTTGTCACTTCTTCGATATTATTGGCAACACCTTGAATAGTATTGCTCATATCGTTCAAGGTGGAAGCGGTTTCATCCGCGTTGTTCGTCAACGTATTGGAAGTGGAACGCATCGTCATAATCATATTTTGTAAATTAGCCGTCATTCGATTTAATGTATTCGCTAAATCCGCTACTTCATCTTTACTGTTAATTTTTGTTTCAGGTACAGCTAAATTCCCATTCGCAATTTCTTTCGCCTGCTGAATGAGCACACTAATCGGTCTTACTTTACGACGGATTAAAAAGCCTGTAATGATGGAAGCGATTAGCATAGGGAAAATACTAATTAATATTCCATTACGTACAACATCCCACGTTCGCTCCTTTACGATATTGGCATCAAAGTCGATGACACTAATGGCAATAATCTCTTTACTAGAATCATGGTCTTTAAAAATAGGGGCATAGCCAGATAAACGGTCCATCCCTGCAAAGGTATAAGGCTGTGAGTATGTCGGATGCTTATGTGTAAGCAACATATCAATCGCTTCTTTGTCTAAATGAAATTGATCACCAGGAGCAAAGCCTTTTTCAGCCAAATGATCATCAAGCGCTAATAATGTACCATCCAATGCTAGAATATATTGTGTTTGGAAAATATCTTTATGGCCTGTTGTCCAGTTTAAATCATTCCCGATGCGTTCCTGTACAGCTCGATCGCCTTGAATGGCCTTGTCCAATTGTTCTGGATTGATCAAACCTGTCGTAATATTGGCACAGCCATAGGCCTCTACACCAGCAGCATCATATAATTTATTGTAAGCAGTTATGTATGTAGCGAACGAAGTAATCCCTAGCATCACCACTAAAATACCAGCGATAATCGTTCCAAGTTGAAAAGTTAATGAATTACGTAATTTCACGATTCATCCTCTCCCCTTTCTTGTAATAATCTATGAATATTCCCTTTTGTTTTTCATCATACTACAAAAAGATGTATTAAAAAAGCATCTTTAATTATTCTAGTAAGATAAAAACATTGGATAAAAGTTCTGAATTGTGCGATAATTGAAGTAAATCATCATGAGCATTACCAATTCATCTAATAGGAGGGCTTGCTATGAATAAACGCTTTCATTTTATATCGATTGTTACAGGAAACTTGTTAACAATAGGAGCTATTTTTATTTATGCCTTGCAAAGTCAAGTGGATGTAGCCCTCAGCACGTATGCTCTTGTGATGGGTTTTTTAAGTACATTACTGGTGGTTTTCTTCTATATATGGGGAGAAGAAAAGCAACAAGTATCCAATCGTTTTTTGAAATAATATGTATCATTTGTCAGTAGCACGTTTAATGTGGTTGATTCCTTCCCTTTCTATATGCAAAGGGATTTTTTTATGTAAAGATTTAGTCGCGTGAATCAAAAAGTAAGTCAGAAGAGATACTATGTCATACCATTCATTTAGAAAATTAATTATTTGATGTCGTGGAATTGAGATTAAACCTCACCAATTATTCGGGTCTATAAAACAGCTATTTCCATCTATTTTTACTAAAATGGCTTCTTAGATTTATTCACAATTCCCTCCTTTTCCGAGGTATTCCCCTCCGTATACGTCTAATTGTTGTAGAAAAATAAAATTTTTTGTAGAAAATTTTAAAACAATGATTGAGTAGTATATCAATTTTCTGTATAATCAGCTTGTTTGACAATACTTTATATGAACTTGGGGGTAGACAATTGGGTAAAGCATTGATTATCGGAGCTGGCGGAGTTGCCAGTGTTGTGGTACACAAGTGTGTTCAAAATTCGGACGTATTTGAGGAAATTTGTATCGCAAGTAGAACTGTTTCAAAATGTGACGCTCTAAAAGAAAAACTTGACGGCGGAAAAACAAAAATTCATACTGCACAGGTAGACGCAGACAATACAGAAGAGGTTATTGAGCTTATTAAAGCTTTCGGACCAGATGTTGTGATTAACGTGGCCTTACCTTATCAGGACTTAACGATTATGGATGCTTGCTTAGCGACAGGTGTGCACTATGTGGATACTGCAAACTACGAGCCACCTGAAACGGCAAAATTTGAATATAAATGGCAATGGGCTTATAAAGAGAAGTTTGAAAAAGCTGGCTTAACTGCACTACTTGGTAGCGGTTTTGACCCAGGTGTAACAGGCGTTTTCACAGCTCATGCACAAAAACATGAATTTGATGAAATCCACTATATCGATATCGTGGATGCCAATGCGGGAGATCACGGTTATCATTTCGCAACAAACTTCAACCCAGAAATTAACATTCGCGAAATTACAGCGAATGGTCGTTACTGGAAAGAAGGCGAGTGGGTTGAAACAGCACCACTTGAGAAAAAAGAAGTGTATAACCTACCGGAAATCGGACCAAAAGATATTTACCTTCTATACCATGAAGAACTGGAATCACTTGCAAAAAATATCAAAGGTTTAAAACAAATCCGCTTCTGGATGACGTTCTCTGAAAAATACTTAACACACTTAAAAGTATTAGAAAACGTAGGTATGACATCAATTGAGCCAATCGAATTCGAAGGACAAATGATTCAACCAATCCACTTCCTTAAAGCGGTATTACCTGATCCAGCTTCACTTGGACCACGTACAAAAGGTAAAACAAACATCGGTTGTATCATTCGCGGTCTAAAAGATGGCAAAGAAAAAACGTATTATGTGTACAACGTATGTGACCACGAAGAGTGCTACAACGAGGTTGGTTCACAAGCGATTTCTTACACAACTGGCGTACCAGCTATGATCGGTGCAATGCTTGTGATGAACGGTGAATGGCGTAAACCAGGTGTTTGGAATGTGGAAGATTTCAATCCAGATCCATTCATGGATGCATTAAATAAATGGGGTCTACCATGGCAAGAAAGCCATAACCCAGAATTACTTGACCTTGATTTAGATGCAAAGGAATTAAGCCGATGAAACCAATTGATTTTTCAAAAGTTCCATCCCCTTCTTATGTAGTGGATGAGCGATTATTAACAAAAAATCTTGAGCTTTTAAAATCAATTCAAGATCGTACAGGCTGCCGTATTTTATTAGCCCTTAAAGGCTTCTCAATGCATTCAACTTTCCCGCTAGTAGGGGAATATTTAGCAGGTATTACAGCAAGCTCACTGCATGAAGCACGACTTGGCTATGAAAAAATGGGCAAGGAAGTACACGTTTATGCACCTGCTTATATTGAGCATGAAATGGACGAGCTTCTAGGCTATGTGGATCACGTCGTATTTAACTCATTTAACCAATGGGCTCAGTTCAAGGATAAAGTAAAATCTACTGGTAAAACAATTGAATGTGGTATTCGTGTAAATCCTGAGTACTCTGAAATTGAAACAGCTCTTTACGATCCTTGCTATACGAATTCCCGTCTTGGAACGACTTTGGCTAACTTTGATAAATCACAGCTTGACGGTATTGATGGCTTACACTTCCATGCGATGTGTGAACAAAATTCTGATACATTAGAGCGTATTATTGAAGTGGTTGAGGAAAAATTTGGTGATGTTTTACACCAAATGAAATGGTTAAACTTCGGTGGCGGTCACCATATTACGCGTGATGATTATGATGTAGAGAAACTTGTAAACATCATTAATTATATTCAAGATAAATACAACCTGCTTGTTTATCTAGAGCCAGGTGAGGCAGTAGCCCTAAATACAGGTTATTTAGTAGCAACGGTGCTTGATATTCAAGAAAATGGAATGGATCTTGCTATTTTAGATACATCAGCAACATGTCACATGCCTGATGTACTTGAAATGCCTTACCGTCCAATGATTATTGGTTCTGGCCAAGCAAATGAATTAGCACACACATATCGCTTAGGTGGACTAACATGTCTAGCTGGTGATGTGATTGGCGATTATTCGTTTGAACAGCCATTAAAACCAGGTGATCGTCTTGTATTCACAGATATGGCTCATTATTCAATGGTGAAAAACCATATGTTTAACGGTGTCAACTTACCATCTATCGTTTCGTATAACGATGAAGAAGGCATTAAGGTTATCCGTGAGTTTAAATTTGAAGACTACAGTGGTCGTTTGTCTTAATGACATGCGAAAAGCCCTTCCAGTTACGCTGGAAGGGCTTTTTATTATGCATAATTTTTAGAAAAAATGAAAGAGTTTTTCACAAATATGAAAAACGTAGAGTGCCTAAGACTCTACGTTTTCTTTTTCATTTTCAAGCATTTTGTGTAAATAATTGATGATCTCACGAATGCCGTCTAATGAATTAACTAGTATTTTTGGATCAACATACGTAATCATTCGATTTTCGAGATTAGCTACAGCAGTAAAGTAGCGTGTTTTACTATAATTGACTAGACCCAATTGCTGAAGTACTGATTCATCGAAATCAAGAATTTCACGGGCTTCTGTGACAAGTAATCCATAATTGACCACATCTGTATTCAACACAATGATACGAGAAGTTGCTGGATTCGATGAGCGGTTGTACAGTATGCGTTCAAAATCAAGAACAGGTACAAGCTCACCACGAATTCTTGTAAAGCCTAGAAGATAATTAGGTAAATGAGGAATAGGTGTTACATGCTCTAATTTTTCAATTGAAATCGCTTGCTCCACCGGCACAGCATACTCCTCTGTCCCACAAGCAAAAACGACTGCTTTGACACTTTCCATAGGGTCACATCCTTATTCGACTGTTAGTTTTTCGCCGATTCTTTGACGATTTCTACTAGTAAATCTGCTAATTTTTCAAGCTCTTCTACTGGTATTTTTTCATTCGTTGTATGGATATCCTCGTATCCAACAGATAGATTAACTGTCGGAATGCCAAAACCTGCAATCACGTTTGCGTCTGATCCACCACCTGAAATGCCTAGTGTCGGTGTACGGTCAATATTGCGTGCAGCAGTCATGGCTACTTGAACTACTTTATCCGTTTCTGTTACACGGAATCCTGGGTACATCAGCTTCACTTCTACTTCAGCACGTGCACCTAATGACGCTGATACTTGTTCAAATGTTTCCTGCATATGCTTTGTTTGCGCATCCAATTTAGCTTTGTCTATTGAGCGTGCTTCTGCAAGGATTGTCACTTCGTCACAAACAATATTTGTCGCTTGTCCACCTTCAAAACGTCCAATATTCGCTGTCGTTTCTTCATCTAAGCGGCCTAGTTTCATTTGAGCAATGCATTTTGATGCGACTGTAATAGCAGAAATTCCTTTTTCTGGAGCTACTCCCGCATGTGCCGTTTTACCGATAATTTTCGTGAAAATTTTCGCTTGGAATGGCGCCGCTGTCACGATGCCGCCAACTTTGCCATCACTATCCACTGCAAAGCCATATTTTGCTTTAATGTTAGCTGGATCTAACTCTTTAGCGCCAACAAGGCCGCTTTCTTCACCAGCTGTAATGATAAATTCAATATCTCCGTGTGCAATATTTTGCTCTTTTAAACGTTTGACCATCTCAAATAATGCTGCTAGTCCTGCCTTATCATCAGCACCTAAAATCGTTGTACCGTCGGATACGATATAGCCATCTTCACGTAGAGAAGGTTTGATGCCTTTTCCTGGAACAACGGTATCCATATGAGAAGTGAAGTAGATTGGCTCCACATCCAATGTGCCTTTTAATGTAGCAATAATATTACCTGCCCCATGTCCATTACGTGTATGTGCATCGTCTTGGATAACTGAAAATCCGAGTGCAGTTAACTTATCTACAAGAATGGGTGCAATTAGCTGTTCATGTTTTGTTTCTGAATCAATTTGTACGAGCTCAAAAAACTCTTCTACTAAACGACTTGTCATGTTGTAAAACTCCCTTAGTTTACGTGTTTTTCCACGTTATAGTATACATATTATTTTAGCACAACGTCAGAAGAGTTGAAATCATTGAACAATCCTACCAAAATAAAAAGTCTGAGAAAAATTCTCAGACTTTCCTTAGTGATTGAAAATACGCTCTTTTTCTTTCTCTAATGATTGTAGGTAGTCTACTGCTTTATGATGCTTATCTTGTAAGCGCCAAATCGTATTATGTACATCATCCTGAACACGTGATACCTGTTCTCTTGCTGTTGAGATTTTAGAATGAACAGACCATGCTGAAAAAATATCATCAAAAAAGTAGTCAGCAAACTTAACAAAGCCATCTGTTTCAACATGTAGCGATTTCGTAGACATTTCTTGAACATCCACTAACTCATTATGAAAACGTTGTAACGCAATTTGTGCACTGTGTAAATAGTTTTCTGACTGATCCAGTGCATCATGCTTTAAGTGAGTTGCGATGAGCCCTCCACCAAAAAATGTATCCCATGTAGAATATCCACTGGCTGAATGGAGTGAAGCTGCTGCTTGCCCTAGCCTCGTTAGGGCTACTTCTCCCGCTTCCTCTGCCTCTTGAATTTCAGTGATGAGTTGTTTTGTCAGCATTTCCTCATGTGCTAACTGCTCTAGTCTCTCAGCTTGGGCAGCGTCATGAATTTGTAAATACGCCTTCTTTTGAAGATAAATCTTTTGCAGTGATTGCTGTAACGCTCTTTCATCAATTTGGGCTAACTGATTCATCACTTGTACGCTGTCTTCTGTTAAATCTGTTTGCATTTTCATTGCTTCATTGAGCTTTAATTCAAGTACTGCCGCCTTATCAATTTTTTCTGCCCTCAGTTCATCCTGTTGCCCTGTCCACGTACGAATCATATTCATAAATGAAAAACCATCTAATTTGTCAAGCTTGGATCGAATTTGATGGAGTGCTGCCGTATGGTTGTCTATTTCCTGTTGTGTATGTTTAATCTGTCCATCAATTAACTGATTTTGTTCGTTTAATCTAGATGCTTTTCTAAGTTGTGCATGAATCTTTTCTTGCGCTGTTTGTAATTGCTGCCATTCCATTCATCTCAACTCCTCTTATCTATCAGTACGGATGACAAACAAAAATGTTTCACTTTTTGGCAATGAAAAACCTAGCAACTTATGAGCTGCTAGGCTTGTACTACTATTTATAGAGGAATATTACCGTGTTTTTTCTCTGGACGTGTTTCATGTTTGTTTGACAGCATATCAAGTCCTTGAATCAGCTTGATACGTGTATCTCGTGGATCGATGACGTCATCTACCATACCGCGAGATGCAGCAACATATGGGTTCGCAAATTTTTCTTTATATTCTTCAATTTTTGCTGCACGAGTTGCTTCTGGATCATCTGATTTCGCGATTTCACGGGCAAAGATGATGTTCGCTGCTCCAGCAGCACCCATAACAGCAATCTCAGCGTTTGGCCATGCAAATACAAGGTCAGCACCGATTGATTTAGAGTTTAAGGCAACGTAAGCGCCTCCATAAGCTTTACGTAAAATCACTGTAATTTTTGGTACAGTTGCTTCTGAATACGCATAAAGAATTTTCGCACCATGACGAATAATGCCACCATGTTCTTGTTTAACGCCTGGGAAGAAGCCAGAAACGTCTTCAAATGTGATGATTGGGATATTGTATGCATCACAAGTACGGATGAAACGAGCTGCTTTATCAGAAGAATCAATATCTAAACCACCAGCAAGTACTTTTGGTTGGTTACAAACAAGTCCAACTGATTCACCAGCAATACGTGCAAAACCAACTACTACGTTTTTCGCAAACTCTGCGTGAACTTCCATAAATGAACCTTCATCTACTACTTGCTCTACAACTTTACGTACATCATATGGACGTGTTGTTTCGATTGGCACTGTATCTACGATTTCTGGGCGGTAGTCATCCCCTTCAGGTCGTGCTTGGCGAGGTGCCTTTTCTTTATTATTTTGTGGTAAATAGCTTAATAGTTTCTTAATTTCATCAATCGCTGCTTCTTCAGATGGAGCGCGGAAATGAGCATTCCCACTTACCGCATTATTTACTTTCGAGCCACCTAAATCTTCAGCAGAGATTTTTTCTCCCGTTACCGTTTCAATTACTTTAGGTCCTGTAATAAACATTTGAGATGTTTTATCCACCATTAGGATAAAGTCTGTAATGGCTGGAGAATAAACAGCTCCACCAGCACAAGGTCCCATAATAACAGAGATTTGCGGGATCACACCAGAATAAATGGCATTGCGGTAGAAAATATGACCGTAGCCATCTAGTGAAAGAACACCCTCTTGAATACGTGCGCCACCTGAGTCATTGATGCCGATAAATGGTGTACCGTTTTTGGCAGCTAGATCCATCACTGTTGCCATTTTTTTCGCGTGCATTTCACCAAGCGCTCCACCAAACACTGTGAAATCTTGAGAGAATAAGTAAACTGGACGTCCTTTAATTTTACCGAATCCAGTTACCACACCATCACCAGGTCCCTCCAACTTATCCATTCCGAAGTCTACTGTACGGTGTGTAATAAATGGGTTGATTTCAAAAAATGTACCTTCGTCTAGCAATAAGTCTATGCGCTCACGAGCAGTAAGTTTCCCCTTTTCATGCTGTTTATCGATGCGATCATAGCCACCACCAAGTTCAATTACCGTCTTACGATCATACAAGTCATTGATTTTGTCGAACATATCCATACTGATCACTTATCCCCTTTTCCACTTTTATCACATAATTCATATAACACCCCAAATGAGGATTTAGGATGCATAAATGCAACCTCTGCCCCTCCAGCACCTGGTCCTGGCTCTTCGGATAATAGACGTACACCTTTTTCACGAAGCTCTGCCATTCGCTCACGAATTCCTGTTACACCGAACGCAACATGGTGAATTCCTTCTCCACGTTTTTCAATAAAACCATGAATGGCACTTTTATCACTCATCGGTTCTAATAACTCAATTTTCACGTTACCTGCGTCGATAAATGCCACACGAACCTGCTGAGATTCTACTTCTTCCACTTTCATCAACTTTAAGCCTAAAATTTCTGTATAATATGTAATGCGTTCATCAAGATCGCGCACCGCAATCCCAATATGGTCTACTCTCTCCATGGTGACATCTCCTTCTGTTATGGTACATACTCTATTTTACAGACTTTTTTGTCAAAACTCTACTACTTGAGAAATTTTTCAGATTTGCTAAACTATTTATAAGAAAAGAAGGAGCGAACGAGCATATGAGTAATAAAAAATTTCAAAAAATCGTTGTTTATAGTATGATCGCAATTATGCTAATCTCATCTCTAGCATTCGGATTATCTATGATAGTTTAAGACAAGCATGAGGCGTCCACACTACTGTGGGCGCTCTTTTTTAACCTTTAACCCTTTAAATGACTGCTTTATTTCTAAATACCTGTCCATTTCCTCTATAAACTGATAGAGTGCTGCCTGGGCGATAAATTGCTCATGGCTTTGTGGTAAAGGAAGTTGAGAAAAATCACGCTTAACATTGTCGAGCTTTTCACGATAATGACTAGCCGTATTTCCCGAATGAACATGCTCTCCAAGGTCTTGTAAAAAATCTGCCACAATTTCAGCCTCTTGTACTATAACAGGTAATGTTGTCACTTTGGGCAGTACTCTTTCGATAATTTCTAGCTGTTGCTCACGCATATCGAAATAAACATAGTAATCATTTTTACGTCTCATAAAATGGTTTTCAACATCTTTAAAGGCCAATGATTTTGCCTCTTCAAGTGCCCTGATTGCTTCTATGATTTCGTGCCCGTTCCACAGCGTATCTCCTTGCCGTAAATAGCTGGCAATTTCTAAAAAAATCTTACTATATAACTCCTCAATTTTAACTCTGTAGTAATTTAATTCCTTTTGAATGTCTGGCATATACATATTAATGGCAATCCCTGTTCCATAACCGATAGCCATCAACGCTAATTCATTATAAACAAGTGTCAATGAGTAACCTTCAGCAGCGTAAATATGCATAATAATGACGACACTGGAGATAAATCCGTCCGCAACCTTTAAAGACACAATGGTTGGTATGAACAGTATAAGCATGCCCGCTAATGTAAGCGGATGATAAGCAAATAACTCAAAGCTTACGAAGGCAAAAAGCATTGCCACAATACTTGCGACTAGTCGTGTATAGGCTGCATAAATGGATTTCTTTTTTGTTGGCTGCACACATAATATGGTCAGAATACCAGCAGATGCATATGAGGCTAAATCAAAATACTGCGCAATGGCAATAGCAATGGCCGCACCAATTGCTGTTTTTAACGTTCGATAGCCGATTGAAAACGTCTTCAGGCCGACTGCCTCCCATCCTTTAGTACTCTTCACTCATTTAGCTAATTATTTAGCCAATATTACGAAAATTTTAACGATAATGAAACTATCTACTCATGATGAATAGTAGGAAGCCTACATAGACAACATGATCTATGAGGCTTTTCTACTTCATTTGAATGATTTTTCTTATGCAAGAAAGGACTTAAAGCTCGTCACAATATTCTTCAAAGTTTGCTTGTAGGTTTGTCACAACCGACATTGGGTCATGCCCTTCAATTTCATAGCGTCCCACTTCTGCGACTACTTGTCCATCTTTTAATAGAACGAATGATGGTGATGAAGGTAAATGATCTTCTCCAAAATGATAACGTGCCGCTGCAGTCGCTTCTTTATCTTGCCCTGCAAACACTGTGACTAAATGGTCTGGACGTTTATCATAATGAACGCATTGTGCCGCTGCTGGACGAGCGATCCCCCCCGCACAACCACATACTGAGTTCACCATTACTAATGTTGTACCTGGACGAGCAAACGCCTCTTCTACAGCTTCTGGTGTTTGTAGTTGTTCATAACCAGCTGCCTCAATTTCAGCACGTGCTGTTTTTAAAATTTCCTGCATAAATAAATCGTAATCCATATTCATATAGCGATAGCTCCTTTCAAGTTCGCGCCAATATAGTGATATTTCATATAGTAGGTTTTTGACGCTTATCCATCTCTTATCATAGCAGTTTGCAACGAATTTGTGCACCTACTTGCTCATCACAATTCAGTTGAATTTACTTAGATGACAATAAGACTCGTTTACTTGTCTTCCTGCTCTACGCTAAATAAACGATCAACACCTTGTGTGACAGTCAATTGTCCACTTAAAATTTGACGTTCAAGCTGTTGTACTTGTGCTTTACGCTGCGGATTCCCATAAAATAGATCAATTAAATGATCGGTAATCATCGATTGGAACCACTCTTTTGTTTGTTGTTGGCGCCGGGTAGCCCAATAGTGATTTGCTTCTACAATTTGCTTGAATTCTCCAATTGTATCCCAAACCTTATCAAGACCCCTTTTTTCTAATGAACTAACAGGCATGGCAGTTGACATCCAACCAGGTGTAGCTGGCTGTAAAAAATGCAAAATTTGTTTATACTCTGCAACCGTTTTTTTGGCAAGACGAATATTATCACCATCCGCCTTATGCACAACAATCGCATCTGCTAATTCCATGATGCCTTTTTTCATGCCCTGCAATTCGTCCCCCGCTCCTGTTAAAACAAGAAGAAGGAAGAAATCAACCATACCACGGACATAGGTTTCACTTTGTCCGACACCAACTGTTTCAATTAAAATCACATCATAGCCTGCAGCCTCACAAACTAACATCGTTTCCCGCGTCTTTTTGTGAACACCCCCTAGGGTACCTGCCGATGGGGATGGACGCACAAATGCAGTAGGTTTTTTGACGAGCTCCTCCATTCGGGTTTTATCGCCAAGTATACTCCCCCCTGATAGAGAAGAACTCGGATCAATGGCTAGGACAGCAACTCGTTTTCCCATGTCACAAAGCTTTGTGCCGAAAGCCTCAATGAATGAGCTTTTCCCTGCTCCTGGCACACCCGTTATGCCAATTCGGATACTATTACCTGTATGTGGAAGAAGCTCCTGCAATAGTTCTTGTGCTTGCACTTTATGTGTAGCATTGGAACTTTCAATGAGGGTAATGGCTTTTGATAAATGTGTGCGAGAGCCCGCACGTACTTGTTGTGCAAGCTCTCCTACATTTAGACTGTCTGCCTTTTTCTTTCGGAATTTTTTGGGTGTACCATATTGCATCCCGTCGTGAGTTGCCTCTACTCCGTCCATGACAAATAGCGCACTGTCTTCGATTCCTTTATTTTTGTCCATTATTCAGACACTTCCTCGTAGCCTAAACGTTTGTAGATTTCTTCAATAATTTTTAGTGCAGAAACAGGGATCACTGTACCTGGACCGAAAATGGCTACTGCGCCTGCATTATAAAGGAAATCATAATCTTGTGCTGGTATAACCCCACCCACAATAATGATAATATCCCCACGACCTAGTTTTTCAAGCTCTGCAATCAATTCAGGCACTAATGTTTTATGACCTGCAGCTAGTGAAGATACCCCGATAACATGGACATCATTTTCAACAGCCATTTGAGCTGCCTCAGCAGGCGTCATAAATAATGGTGAAATATCTACGTCAAAGCCTAGGTCCGCATAGCCTGTTGCGACTACCTTCGCGCCACGGTCATGTCCATCTTGTCCCATTTTGGCAACTAAAATACGTGGACGACGCCCCTCGTTTTCAAGGAATTCTTCTGTCATTTGTTTCACTTCTGCAATTTGCTCCTCATCCGAGAAGTTCGCAGAGTAAACACCTGAAATCGAACGAATCACGGCCTTATGACGACCAGAAATTACTTCGATAGCATCAGAGATTTCACCTAAAGAAGCACGAGCGCGCGCTGCATCCACTGCCACGGCTAGTAAGTTTTCTTCTCCATCTTGAGCAGCTTTCGTTAAGCGAGCTAAATGTTTCTGAACTTCCGCTTCATCACGAGCTGCCTTCATCGCCTCTAAACGTTCGATTTGTTTTTGACGAACAATTGTATTATCGATATCCAAAATATCAATTGGCTCTTCTTTTGTTAAGCGATACTTGTTCACGCCCACAATCGTTTCTGTTTTAGAATCGATTTTCGCTTGACGTTTGGCTGCGGCTTCTTCAACCTTCATTTTTGGAAGGCCCGTTTCAATTGCTTTGGCCATGCCCCCAAGTGCTTCTATCTCTTCGATTAACGCCCAAGCAGACTTCGTAATTTCTTCTGTTAATTTCTCCACGTAATATGAACCACCCCATGGATCAATGACTTTTGTCATCGCTGTTTCCTCTTGTAAAAATAGCTGTGTATTACGTGCGATACGTGCAGAGAAATCAGTTGGAAGTGCAATCGCTTCATCTAGCGCATTGGTATGAAGGGATTGCGTGTGTCCCATGGAAGACGCATTTGCTTCGATTAATGTACGTGCCACATTGTTAAATGGATCTTGCTCAGTTAAAGACCAACCAGATGTTTGCGAATGGGTACGCAAAGCTAATGTTTTCGGATTTTTTGGATTAAACGTTGACATCATTTGGGCCCAAATACGGCGTGCTGCGCGCATTTTAGCAACTTCCATGTAATAGTTCATACCAATTGCCCAGAAGAATGATAAACGAGGTGCAAATGCATCGATATCAATACCTGCTTTTAATCCTGTTCGTACATATTCCAAGCCATCTGCTAACGTATAGGCAAGCTCAATATCATTTGTTGCGCCTGCTTCTTGAATATGGTAACCAGAAATCGAAATAGAGTTAAATTTTGGCATATATTTCGCTGTATATTCAAAAATATCTGCAATGATTTTCATTGACATAGCTGGTGGGTAAATATATGTATTACGCACCATATATTCTTTTAAAATATCATTTTGAATGGTACCTGCTAATTTATCTGGCGTTACCCCTTGTTCTTCTGCTGCCACAATATAGAATGCAAGAACTGGTAATACTGCACCGTTCATCGTCATCGAAACTGACATTTGGTCTAACGGGATTTGATCGAAAAGGATTTTCATATCCTCAACAGAGTCAATGGCAACCCCTGCTTTCCCTACATCCCCAGTTACACGTGGATGATCAGAGTCATAGCCTCGGTGTGTTGCTAAGTCAAACGCTACAGAAAGACCTTTTTGCCCCATTGCCAAATTTCGTTTATAAAAGGCATTGGACTCTTCAGCAGTTGAGAAACCGGCATATTGGCGAACCGTCCATGGACGTGCTACATACATAGTAGGGTATGGCCCACGTGTATTGGGCGCAATTCCTGCCACATCGTTTAAGTGTTTAGCCTCTTTGATATCTTCTTTTGTGTAAATATCTTTAATTTCAATTCCTTCATTTGTCATGAACTTGTCGTCAGACGCTTGAGGTGTTTCAGCTGTTAAAACTTTTTCTATTTCTACTGCATTAAAATTTGGCTTGCTCATCGTTGGACCTCCTTCATGCTCGCAAACACGGACTGTAATTTTTCGATGATGTTTTGTCCTGCGAAAATAAAGCCGTTTAAGCCATCTGCTAACCACGCTTCTTCTTCGTCTTTAAATTTACCCGCTACATCTACAAGCACATTCGCTGGTTTATCAGCTAAAATGGCTGATACAAGTGCTTTTGTATCATCATCACTGCCCGCAATCACTACATACTTAGCCTCTGTAGCCTTCAACCAAGCTAGTGCCTCTTCCACAGTCGTCACTGGCTCACTTTTTTCTGGTACAAGACCGACTGTATTTAAGAAGCCCGCTACAAAATCGGCACGTGGTTTAGAGCTTTTTAATGATCCTAATGCCAAAATACCTGTTTTCACATCAGCGGCTGTCATGTCTGCACGTAATTCCTCAAATGGAGCAGCAATACGCTTAATGTCAGCAAACAATGGATTTGTGTCATGTTCAAGTACATCTGCTGGATTTGCATAAATATTCGTTCCAATTAATGATTGCTTCCGTGTTTGTGCAGCTTTGATACGCTTTTGATAGGATGCTTCCACTTCTTCTGCAAGCTTGCCAGAAGCCGTGTATTCATCAATACCGCCAGCTGTCTCAATGTCTAAAAATAATGCCCAAGCTTCTTTCACAAAATCTGCTGTTAACGACTCGATAAAGTAAGAGCCCCCTGCTGGATCTGTTACTTTCAAGACATTTGTTTCTTCTTTTAATATTAATGACACATTACGAGCAATACGAATCGATTGATCCGTAGGCTTCGTTAACACATCATGTGGATGAACCGTAAAGAGATCGGCACCACCGATTAAACCAGAAAGCGCTTCATTTGAAGAACGTAATAAGTTCACATACACATCTAATTTAGAAAAGCTTCTTAATGATGTTTCAGCAACCGTCGGGATTTTCACATCATCTGTGACGCCATAAGCGGATGAGAACGCTTTCCAAAGTACTTTAAAAGCACGCAATTTCGCAATCTCCGTAAAGAATTGTGTATCAATAGCAAAGGATACAAAAAACTTCTTCGAAAATGCTGCAAAGCTTTCTTCCTGTTGTGCAAATTTGGCTGCTAATGCAAGTGCATAGGCTAATTCTTGTACAGCGTTGGCCCCTTCATTATGGTAAACCGTTGTGTCTGCACTGACTGAGCGCACGTTCGGAAATGCAGTCAAAGTGATAGGGTCTTTCGAAATAATGTAACCTTCAATGGCTTCTTGTTGATCTACTGCAATGTTGTCGAATACTGCTAATAATGGGTCTTTTGAATCCTCGATAGTAATTTTAAACGAATATTCTGAGAAATATGATGCTAATTTGACCAATACTTCTTCTGTCCAAGCAAAGCTCACTCGGCTATCAATCGTAATAACTTCATTGCCTCGAGCTAAACTATCTTCAAGCTGTGCAAAAAAAGCTTCGCTTGAATCAGCGTGAATTTGCTGTGCCACCTGAAACACTGGACCATTTTGTAGGGAACGGATTGTGGCAACTTGTAAATCAAGCTCTTCTCCAAGCTTAGCTACTAAACTTTCTTGCGTGTAAAGCGGCTGTAGTGTAACACCTTCATTTGTTTTTGTGAATAGTGACTCAAATGGTTTCCCTTTTAAAGCTTTGATTGCTGCATCTTGCCAGTCTGAATAGGCTGGTATTTCAAATTCAATATTTTTCATGTTGTTTGACATGCGGACGCTTAATCAGCTTCCCCCCTTAGTAGTTTCTATTTGTTATTCTACATGACAAATTGCGACTCGAAAAGCATAAAAAAAATCGGAAACCCTTATACAGCAGGTTTCCGACGAGTCATCAGTAGACTGACGTTGAAGATTTATTTGTATTTTCGAGTATTTCTTTCACTCTATTTAGGAATTTACCACAGACAAGTCCATCAAGCACACGATGATCTAAAGATAAACATAAATTCACAATATCACGTGCAGCAAACATTCCACCTGGTAAAACAACCGGTTTTTTTACAATACTTTCCACTTGAAGGATTGCTGCTTGTGGGTAATTAATGATGCCCATTGATTGAACAGAGCCAAATGCACCTGTATTATTCACTGTAAATGTACCACCAGTGATGTCATCCATTGCTAATTTCCCTGTACGGACTTTGATAGCCAGTTCATGGATTTCTTTAGCAATTCCTTTAATGGATTTTTCATCTGCGTGTTTTATAACAGGTACAAATAAGGCATCATCCGTTGCTACTGCAATCGAAATATTGATGTCATGTTTTTGAATAATTTTATCTTCTGCCCACATAGAATTCAGCATCGGGAATTCCTTTAAAGCTTGAGCAACCGCTTTTACAAAGAAGGCGAAATATGTAAGATTAAAGCCTTCTTTTTGCTTAAATTCATTCTTTAAGCTATCACGATAAGTGACTAAATCTGTTACATCGACTTCCATCATCATCCAAGCATGCGGTGCTTCATGAACACTTTTCACCATATTATTCGCAATGGCACGACGGATCTTCGTCACTGGAATTTCGATATCTCCTGGATGAACCGGTGGTACAGGTGCAGCTGCTTTTTCCACTTGTTGCTGAGGCGCTGATGTAGGCGCTGATGCTGTTTGAACAGCTGTTGGTGCTGGTGCCACATCGTTTGCCGTTGGGATATTACCCGTTTCAATTAGCTTTAACAGGTCTTTTCTTGTAATACGACCACCCTCGCCAGTTCCTGTTACAAGGTCTAATGCAATATCGTGCTCCTGTGCAAGTCGAAGAACAGCTGGTGAGTAACGCACTTTACTCGTACGTGCCTCTTTTGGTGCAGCTACTGGAGGTGCCACCTGCTGTGGTGCCTCCTGTTTCTTTTGAACACCTGCATTTAAAATAGCCGTACTTACTGCCGATTTTTTTTCAGGTGGCGGTGCTGGTAATTCGCCTTCTCCTGCTATTTCAATCGAGCATACGACTGCCCCAACTGGTAATGTCTGACCTTCTTGTGCAAGAAGCTCCGTAATAACCCCTTCAAATGATGAGGGGATTTCAGCATTTACTTTATCTGTAACAACTTCTGCTAATGGATCATATTTTTTTACTGTATCTCCAGGCTTTACAAGCCATTTTTCAATTGTACCTTCTGTTACACTTTCGCCGAGCTGTGGCATTGTAATATTTTGAACCGACATCCTTTATTCCTCCCATCAATTAAGCCTAGGCGTCATTGTACCTGATGCAGCGCTAAAAACATTAAACGTAGATAGGCAATTAGACAGATTTTGACTTTCTTGTGTTCAAAGTCAAAATCTGTTGTTCCGTCTGAGGCTTTCTCTTTTTTCATTCAGCCTTGTTGTGATCTATTAGAACGCAGCAAGTTCTCGCATAGCACGTTCCACTTTATCAGGATTAATCATGAAATATTTCTCCATCGTTGGTGCATATGGCATGGCTGGCACATCAGGTCCTGCTAGACGTTGAATTGGTGCATCAAGCTCAAATAAACAATGCTCTGCAATAATTGCTGCAACCTCACTCATGATACTACCTTCTTTATTATCCTCTGTGACAAGCAATACTTTACCTGTCTTACTTGCAGCCTCAATGATTGCTTCTTTATCGAGAGGGTAAACTGTACGCAAGTCAAGGATATGAGCAGAAATACCATCTGCAGCTAGGCGCTCTGCCGCTTGTAGAGCAAAGTGGACAGCTAAACCATAGGTAATGACTGTCACGTCATCTCCTTCACGTTTTACATCTGCTTTACCAATCGGCAACGTGTAATCATCAAGTGGTACTTCCCCTTTAATTAAACGATAGGCACGTTTATGTTCGAAAAATAATACTGGATCTTCATCACGAATAGCAGCTTTCAGCAAACCTTTTGCATCATATGGTGTTGATGGAATGACAATTTTCAAACCAGGCGTACCGGCAAAAAGTGCTTCAACGGATTGTGAATGGTATAGTGCCCCGTGAATACCTCCGCCAAAAGGTGCACGGATAACCATTGGACAAGTCCAGTCATTATTAGAACGGTAACGAATTTTAGCTGCCTCTGAGACGATTTGGTTGACAGCTGGCATAATAAAATCAGCAAATTGCATTTCAGCAATCGGGCGCATACCGTACATCGCAGCACCGATTCCTACACCAGCGATCGCACTTTCTGCAAGAGGTGTATCAAGCACGCGGTATTCACCGAATTGATCGTATAGTCCAGTAGTAGCTTTAAATACACCGCCCTTACGACCAACGTCCTCTCCTAAAATGAAAACTCGTTCGTCACGTTCCATTTCTTCTTTCATTGCTAATGTAATCGCATCAATATAAGACATTACTGCCATTACATGTCACCTCCGTCCACTGGTGCATAAACATATTTAAGTGCATGCTCTGGTTGTGCATATGGAGCCGCTTCTGCATAATCAGTTGCTTCATTTACTTCTGCCATGATACGCTCTTCGATTTCAGTACGTATTGCGTCTGTCATCACGCCAGCATCCATTAAATACTTTTCAAATAAGACAATTGGATCCTTTGCTTTACCTTCTGCAATATCTTCAGCCGTACGGTATTGACGGTCATCATCATCTGATGAATGGGCTGTTAAACGATATGTTACTGTTTCGATTAAGCTTGGACCTTCCCCATTACGTGCACGGTCTGCGGCCTCTTTCACCACTTTATACACTTGTAACGGATTTTTCCCATCAACTGTCACACCTGGCATCCCGTAGCCAATCCCACGATCAGATACTTTTGCACAGCCTAGTTGACGTTCCACTGGCACAGAAATAGCATATTGATTGTTTTCTACCATAATAATGACTGGTAGCTTATGAACACCTGCAAAGTTTGCTCCTTCATGGAAGTCCCCTTGGTTGGATGAACCTTCACCAAGTGTAACGAATGAAACAAAATCTTCTTTTTGTAGTCGTCCAGCAAGTGCAACACCAACAGCATGTGGAACTTGCGTTGTAACAGGAGATGATCCTGTTATAATACGGTTTTTCTTTTGCCCAAAGTGACCAGGCATTTGACGACCACCAGAGTTTGGATCTTCTGCTTTGGCAAACGCAGATAACATCAATTCTCTCGGTGTCATACCAAAATGTAAAACAACACCCATATCACGATAATATGGTGCAATATAATCCTTATTTTTATCAAGTGCAAAGGCTGCTCCAACTTGTGCTGCCTCCTGGCCTTGACAAGAAATTACAAACGGAATTTTACCAGAACGGTTTAGTAACCACATACGCTCATCTAATCTTCTGGCCATTAACATTGTTTCGAACATAGCAAGTACATCTTCATTTGACAAACCTAAATCTTCATGTTTGATTTGAACATCTTGCATACGAACACCCCTTTCGTATTATAGAGAAATAACTATCTTATCCTATATCCCCACATTTGGATATGTTAGTTATGAAATTCAGAAAATTAAAAATGGATAGCACGATCATCCACTGCAAGAGCAGATTCCACTAACACCTCATTTAAGGATGGATGTGGATGAATAGCCTGACTTATTTCCCATGGTGTTGCATCTAACACTTTCGCTAAGGATGCTTCTCCAATTAAATCTGTCACATGTGGCCCTACCATATGAATACCCAAAATATCATCGGTTTCTTCATCAGCAATAATTTTGACAAAGCCTTCTGTCTCTCCATTTACTAATGCTTTACCAATGGCTTTAAACGGGAATTTACCAATCTTTAATGAAAATCCTCGTTCTTTAGCAGCACTCTCTGTTAAGCCAATGCTGGCAACCTCTGGATAGGAATAAACACATTTTGGTACTTTCAAATCATCCAATTTCTCTGTTTTCCCTGTTGCTATATGCTCAATAGCTGAAAGCCCTTCATGAGAAGCAACATGTGCTAATTGTAAGCCACCAATCACATCTCCTATGGCATACATATGAGACTCTTTCGTTTGATAGGAATCAATCACTTTAATAAAGCCGTTTTCCACTTCAATCTCTGTATTTTCTAAACCAATATCCTGCGTATTCGCCTCACGGCCTACACAAAGTAATAATTTATCAGCCTCAAAGATTTCTTCTTTATCATTCACTTTCGCTGAAATGAAAACGTTATCATTTTCAATTTTGAATGTATTTGTATCTAAGCGAGCATTCGTAACAATACGAACTCCTCGTTTTTCAAGTTGTTTCGTCACTTCTTTAACAATGTCCGCATCTTCCGCTGGTAAAATGGATGGCCCATATTCTACAACTGTTACATATACACCAAAATCGCATAGCATAGATGCCCACTCAATTCCGATAACACCGCCACCAACGATTAGCAATGACTTTGGTAAATTTTCTAACGCTAAAGCATGATCGGAATTTAGCACATATTGCCCATCTACCGTTAACCCTGCCATACCACGAGGCTTTGAACCCGTTGCAATGACAACATTTGTTGGAACAAGCATTTCATTTTCATCGCCATTTGACATTTCTACAGATATCGTACCCGGCATAGGTGAGAAAATAGATGGACCCAAAATTCGCCCTGTACCATGATAAACATCTATTTTGCCTTTTTTCATCAGTGTATTCACACCCTGACTTAATTGCTCAACGATTGCTTGTTTTCTCGCTTGAACTTTGTCAAATTGTAATGTCACACCTTCAATATCGACACCATATTCGCTAGCTGTTTTATTCGCCATACGATATACTTCTGCACTTCGAAGTAAGGCTTTACTTGGAATACAGCCTTTATGCAAGCAAGTACCACCTAAACGTTCACGCTCTACAATGGCTGTTTTCAAGCCTAACTGAGCAGCTCGGATGGCTGCAACATACCCACCTGTACCTCCACCTAAAATGACAACATCATAATTTCGAGCCATGTTTATTCCCCCTATTGAGAAAAGTGCTAAAGATTCTATTAAACAATTACCAAGCCATTTTTAGCAGTCAGTCCGTGTCCTAGAATATCTTTAGCTTTACTTCATTAATGCCCTATTTCTTGTTGAAAATAGAAGAAGTCGACAATGCGACTTCTCATCATGTATCAACCGTGTAAATTAGCGACCGTGTAAAATATTTTTTTCATTTTTTAAGAATTGGCTGCGCGATTTCGCTACGCGAGCGATACGTTCCTCAGCTAAGCGGTTCGCTGCCACATATGTTGGAATGCCATCTCGTTTTGAAATAGCAAAGATTTTTTCAATACTATCGTAAATGCCATCAACGCGTTTCATTGCACGTTCTCGATTATAGCCATATAATTCATCTGCAACGTTAATCACGCCACCAGCATTGATTACATAATCTGGTGCATAGACGATACCTAATTCATGTAGGTAGTCACCATGACGTGAATCTTTTAATTGGTTATTAGCAGATCCAGCAATCACTTTCGCTTTTAATTGCGGAATTGTTTCATCATTTAAAATTGCACCTAGTGCACAAGGTGAGAAAATATCAACTTCTTGCGCATAGATTTCATCTGGTGCCACTGCAATTGCATCGAAGTCATTCACAACTCGATCAATGGCTGCCTGATTGATATCTGTTACAACAAGTTTTGCTCCTTCATTATGTAAATACTCGCAAAGCTTGTAGGCTACATTTCCAAGACCCTGTACAGAAATTTTTAATCCTTCTAGTGAGTCAGAACCGAATGCTTCTTTTGCAGCTGCTTTCATACCACGGTAAACACCATAAGCTGTTACTGGAGATGGATTACCTGAAGAACCGAATGCAGGAGAAATTCCTGTTACATAATCTGTTTCCTCATGGATTAAATCCATATCCGATACCGTTGTACCTACGTCTTCAGCTGTGATATAGCGGCCATTCAATCCATGGATGAAACGACCTAACGCACGGAACATCTCTTCATTTTTATCTTTAAATGGGTCACCAATAATGACCGTTTTTCCACCGCCAAGGTTTAAACCAGCTGCAGCATTTTTGTAAGTCATTCCTCGTGCTAAACGTAATGCATCTTCAATTGCATTTTCTTCTGACGCATATGTCCACATACGTGCTCCACCTAGTGCTGGTCCAAGTGTTGTATCATGGATAGCGATAACCGCTTTTAACCCTGATGCTTCATCTTGGCAAAATACCAATTGTTCGTAATCATACTTTTCCATATACTTGAAGATTTCCATGAAACTCGCCCCTTTGCTTTGGAAAGTGCATCCCCAAATGCCCATCCAATCAAGTTTTATCTAACAATCACTTCTTCATAGCGTCCTCACTCAGCAAATCCTGAGCTCCTCTTATTCAGTAGGTGTTTAGACCCTAATACTTGAAGAAGAAATTGTTTAGTAATGGATAATATTGCTCCACTTATTTTTACAATACTGACAAATTCACAATTTCGCAACTATTATTACATATTCTTATTTAAGTAAGAATTTTCTAAACATTCTGTTACAATCACTACTTTCTGTCCTGCCTCGTTTTTAGGCAAAAATATTATATTGATTTATACCCTTCCTTGACATTCCACCATCCACAGGTACAATTAATCATAGGAATAAGGAGGGGTATGCATGGCCCGTTTAGCTGCATTTATTGTAATGCTTATTCCAGGTCTTATGGCTGCAGGTGGCATTAAATTTATGCGTGATACATTATTTGGTAAGCTCATTTCACCATTCCCATTTTTATGGCTACAATTTGTAGTTGGTGTCATTTTCTTCGTAATAGGCTTTGGGTTTTTCGCTGGATTTTTACTGCATCGCGATCGAAAAAATGGAAAAGTAGCACCACGCTTCCAAAAAAAATAAAAATAGCTATCCATATAAGTCACGCAAGACTTACTGGATAGCTATTTTTATACTCGTTGCTGTGTTGTGATGACTTTATCAGGATAATCCGTAATCCAACCAATGACAGAAGGATGCGGGTTGGTTAAAAATGATTCTGAGCCATCAATGGCATAAAAACGACATGCTTTTTCACTTGTAACACAGGCCTCCAAGTATCTTGGCTTGTAGTACCTTTTATGCATATGCACACTATCAGCGGCTTTATAATCAGCTAGAAGATCCCATTTTATTTTTTTCGTGGCAATAAGGGCCGTTTCAAATTCAGGTCTCTGCTTTTTTACGATCTCTAAAAGCTCATAGTGAAAGGATGAAAAATGACTACCCTCTGGCGGCGCTAAGCCTCTTAGGAAATGAATGAGCCCACTCTTATTATCCAGGATCGTTGATTTTAATTCAATATTCAATGGCATCTGCTGTGTATTTGCCCATGCTAAAACTGCCTCAAACGCTGGCATTTTATACGACGAAAATAGACGTCTCCAAGGCTTGCCAAGTTTAAAGCGCAGAAGCTCCTCCATCGTACAATCACTTACCAATTTATTCGTGCCTACTAACCTCGATAACTGTGGATCATGATACACTACAGGTAATCCATCTTTTGAGAATTGAATATCTAGTTCAATCCCATCGGCCCCTAGCTCTAATGCCTTTTCAAAAGCTTTAAAGGTATTCTCTAATGCATAAGCAGAAGCTCCTCGATGTGCAAAAACAGGAATAAAAGCTACCTTAGACATTTAACTCACCGAATTCTAGCAGGAATTTGCCATTCGTCATCTTGCTTAATAAAGATGATTTTCTACCAATTTGAATATAAGTTCCAGGATGGGCCTCTTTTGTCACAACAATCTCTTCTTTCCCTACATGACGCATTTCATCCATTAATAATTTAATTTCACGATCTAATGTAATCGCTTCGGCCTTTAATTTAGTTAAGGCTTGCTTTGTTACTTCAAATGAGGCTGATTGTTCTTTCGACATTTGATTGAGGAAAGGCAATAAATTTTTCATGCTATTCTCATGTGCTGAAATCTCTGTCTGCAATTGTTTTAACTGTACTGCTTTTTCTTGCATCACGGAGTTATTCTCCTGCTTATTAATACTTTCTATTATCAAATCTGTTCGACGCTCTAATCGGTTCCCTGAAATGGCCGTAACAATCGTATTTTTAGCTACTGCACGCCCCCCAATAATTTTACCTTTTCGTTCGTCCACATAAATAGAATGAGCAGAAAGCTGTGATCCTAGTGCATAAAAACCAATATGAATACTATTAGCAGCAAATAAATTTGCTTCATTCACATGTTTAACAAATATATTGCCACCTGCTTCTACCACTGTTGAACCAAGCCCAAAGATTCCACCACGAATATAGACATCACCTTCAATGGATTTAATAAGCTTGGCACCGCTTACACCCTCCGCTCCCTCAATGGAAATATCACCAGTCGCAATAACCGTATAGCCATTTGTTACTGTACCTTTAATACTGAGTGAACCATTAAATTCAAGGTTACCTGTTTCCACTCCAACATCACCATTTATAGGAAGGTGTCTGTTTACACCAATCATGCCTTTGACATCATCTAAAACGCCAGCGATTTTCGAGCGAATGACTACTTTTCCGTCTTCTTCCACTTCATAGGCCGATTTTGTATCATATTTGATAGGATAATCTCGTCCAGGTACAGCAGCAACTACTTGACCTAGCACATTTTTCCCCGGTTTACCTAATGTAGCAGGAATCTTTTCACCTAGCCAAGAGCCTTCTGAAATTTCCGAAATAAAATTCATATCATAGTAATCCGCTTTACCGTCTTCACGAATGACCGGCTTTCTCTCTGGTTTAGGTAAGTATGTAATTTGTGCATCTATTCCCGCTATAGGTTGCTCTCCTTGAGCAATTAAAAATGCTTTTCCTGGTTCAGCCTTCAATATATCAAAATCCAATATTCCGTGCACAATTCCATTTTCATTCAATGTTTCTCGGATTTGTTGTGTTAATTTCTCTTTATTATTTTGAATATATTCAAGCGTTTCATATATAAAAACAGAGGCTGACATCTTATCACGTGCCACTTCTGCTTCAATGTTCGGAAGCCAGCGTCCAATTTCAACAGGATTGGTATTCTGGGTTGATAACACATTTTTTAAAATTGAAAAATTAGATAATTTCAGTCGTGGATGACTACGTAGGATGCTATCAAATTCTTTTAATGGGAAACCAGCGCTAAAAGTAAGCATATATACCTTGCCATTTTCCTCAGAAATTTCGAAGTTTTCATTTCGAACTAGAATCAAGCTACCTCCTCCTTCCCTCTATATGTAAGTATATACAATCCACTTACTTTTGTTTAGAGACCATTGTCACTACCGAGAAAGAAAATAGTACCACTTAATCATTAAAACATGAGACGATATTTTATTATTCATAAAGAAAAGTAGGTATTTAACGCTACTAAATTTCTTGTTTTTGAGTTTTTTTATTAAAATTACCGATAAATTCAAAGTAATTCCATTAGGCTATTTTGAACAAATGATCTTCCAAGGACAGATATCTTGGTTGCTTCTCGCTAAACCATCATTTATATTAGTTCTTTTTAACTATGAATTCATTGATATTACTTTCAATTTGGAAAGTAGAACCTAGTTGTAGCAATTGCTGTCGACTCATATAATGCATACTTAATTTACCATCGAATGCTAAACGTACCTCAAATAGATCTTCCTCTATCTGTGTGATTTCGAGCGAATTCATTCGATCTAGTTGAAAATTTACACTTTTTATTTTAATCACCTACTATAAGTATAACGAAACGATGTGAGGTATCAAACGATTTATTACCCTTCTCACTATTCATCTTTAGGATATGACTTTAAATCCATTATTCATGCATATATCGTGCATTTTTATCTGATTTAGACTTTCTTTTAACGGTTTCAATATTAAAGGACAGCCACAGATATTTCCACAGCATTTGTTCAAGTAACAAAAAAAGCGCCCTTTTAAACAGTAAAATCTAAAAGGGCGCTATACTATGCGAAGTATAATTGCTGTATATGTTTATTATATATATGTCGGAACTAGCTAGCCATCATATCGATGCGGATTTTGTCTGCGATCATGGCAATGAATTCGCTATTTGTTGGCTTAGATTTTAAGTGATGGACTGTGTAGCCAAACATCGACGAAATGGATTCATAATTGCCTCGATTCCATGCAACCTCGATGGCATGGCGAATCGCACGTTCCACACGAGATGGTGTCGTATTAAACTTTTTGGCGATTTCTGGATATAAAATTTTTGTCACAGATCCTAATAATTCAATATCTTCAAAGACCATTTGAATGGCTTCACGCAAATAAGAATAGCCTTTAATATGGGCAGGTACACCGATTTCTTTAATGATGGCTGTAATCGTACTGTCCAATTGATGCTGATTTAATTTTTGAGGTACTGTCGGTTGTAACACGCTTGTCTTTTTCGGAAGTGTCGCCTTCTGTCCAGCACAATGCAAAATCTTTTGTACCAATTGATCGAATTCAAAGGGCTTTAGCATGAAGTAGGAAGCTCCTAAATCTACCGCCTGTTTCATGACATCTTCTTGGCCAAAAGCTGTTAGCATAATGACTTGAATTGATGACATTTTTTCATTTTGATACATGGATTCTAATACAGCTAAACCGTCAAGATGAGGCATTATTATATCTAGAAGTAAAATATCTGGTGTAAATTCCTCAAGCATTTGTAGACATACTTTTCCATTTGAAGCAGTTGCAATAATTTCTATTTCGGCATGTCCTTGAAAATACTGCTCCATTGTTTTTAATAACTCACGATTATCATCTGCAATCGCTACTTTTACCTTTGTCATTTCAATTCCTCCTTCTGGACTTGCTTTGAACACCTCAAAGCGATAACCTAAACCCCTAAATGCCGTTTTTGGCACACTGTGGAATTTTCGACATTTTTGTTTTAAAAACCTTTTCTATTTCCAAAAATGAGTATGTAGTCCGATACTTTCTTTTAATATCGACAAGTTACGCTAAATGGCTGCGACCTGTTGAATGCTCTTATCACTTATTTTAGATAAATTTAGTAGATAAAACTACAGTTTTTTTAAATATCATGACTCCTTCAGGAAATTATCAGAAATACATGTTGGATTCGATGAAATAAAGGTAAAAAATCCGTGTAGTTTCCTGCGGCATTTGTCCTGCCTGCGGAAAATTAAACGGATTTTTACCTTTCATCCCTTTTTATGAAGATCTTCTTAACATTTCCGCTACCGTTAGCGCTGCACCTTTTTTCGGCTCCTCCACAAACATATGTGTCACCGCACCGACAAAACGACCATCTTGAATAATAGGGCTGCCACTCATTCCCTGCAAAATACCACCTGTTTTTTCAATGAGCTTCTCGTCAGATACTATAAATTCAAGGCGTTCATTTTCCACTTTGGTAATTTCAATTGAAAAGGTTTCCACCTTACTGCCTTCAATGGCTGTATAGATTTCTGCTTTCCCCGTTTTTATATCTTTTTCATGCATAATTTCTATCGCTTTGGGTAATCTTTGTTGATAACCGTCTTCCCAACGGCCAAAAATACCATAAATAGTATTTTTATCTATACTGCCTAGCCGTTCTTGATGCTTTTCAATGGAGGAAATTTTATAGCCTGGTTGGCCCGGTGTGCTTTTTCGGATTTGCTGAATAGAAGCTAAAAAAATGGAGCCAGCTCTAAAAACAGGGGCTTCTTGTAGGGTTGAATCGACAATTTGATGACCTAGTGCACCGTAATTTTTTGTCTCTGGATCAATATAAGTCAGTGTTCCTACTCCATCTGTTTCATCTTTTAAAAAGGAAATGACATGCTCTGCTTCTTGGTTTTGTAATTCCAATGTAATTTGTTGGCCACCACTATTGATCGTCCATTTCTGTTGGCCATCCTTTGCCACAGCTTGCTTGGCATCAGCAAGTGATTTTACTGGTATATTATTTATTTTTTCAATAACAGCGCCTCCTTTCATCCACTGATTGGAAGCTAACAGTACATCGTGTGCTACAAATACATGTGATAATTGAAGTTGGATTCCAATTGCTTCGCCCATCGGTATAAGCTTTTTGGCGGCTAAAGCTTGTATAGGCATCACTAATAAAAAGATGAGCATAGGCAAAATGACTAATTGACGCCAATGACGATTCATACGACACCTCCTTTTCATTTTTGTCTTTTTACTATGTGTTGTTGTGACGTTCTTATAAGCGGTAAATATTTGCGCAAAATGAAAAAAGCCAGAAACAGCTGAAACTGTTTCTGGAATAAAGGTTAACGCATTTGTTTTTTTCTTTCATCTGCCATTTTTAAAAGCTCCGTTGCATGCTGTAATGTTAACGCTGTAATTTCGGTTCCAGACATCATACGGCTTACTTCCTCTATGCGAGCGTCTTGATCAATCTCTGATAATGAAGTAAATGTTCGATCGTGCTCCACTTCTTTTTTGATGAAGTAATGATGATCAGCCATCGCAGCAACTTGTGGTAAATGTGAAATACATAAAACTTGAGAATTTACAGAAATCGCGGCAATTTTTTCTGCAATCGCTTGCGCCACACGACCACTGACACCGGTATCAACCTCATCAAAAATAATGGAGGTAATTCCATTGGAAGAAGAGAAAATGGTTTTCAATGCCAGCATCATTCGTGATAATTCTCCGCCAGATGCAATTTTTGGTAAAGACTTTGGAGGCTCTCCAACGTTTGTGGAGATGTAGAAAATAATTTGATCTTTCCCATTAGCATCGAAATAGGATAATTCATCAAAATTGACAATAAATTTTGCCTTTTCCATATGTAATTCACGTAGTTCTGCCATAATCGCTTCACTTAATTGTTGGGCTGCAGCTTTACGTACTGTTGAAAGTTCACTAGCCAACTCATTGAGTACAGCTTCCATTTCTAACACGCGTCGTTCTTTCACCTGCAAAATTTCATCGCGATTCAACAGCTCATTTAACTCAGTTTTAATTTTTTCATAATAAGCCAAGATTTCTTCTACTGTTGTACCATACTTGCGTTTTAAATTTTGCAATAATGCTAAACGTTGCTCCACCTCGTTTAAACGAGCTGGATCAAATTCTAATTCATCTAACACATTTTTGACCTGATAGGCTGCATCCTGTAATGCATAAAACGCAGTTGTAACTGCCTCAGACGATTCTTTAAATTGCTCATCAACCGTTGCAGCGTCTTCTAAAGCACCCATTGCCGTACCGATCCAATCAAGCCCTTTTGTTTCGCCTTGAATGGCTTCATAGGCTGCACTAGAGCGTTCAAAAATTTTATTAAAATTCATCAGACGACGGCGTTCGTCTAGAAGCTCGTCTTCCTCACCTAATTTTAAATTTGCTTCGTCCAACTCTTTGATTTGAAATTGATACAAATCGATACGTTGTGCCATCAATTGCTCATCAATGGATATGGAAGCTAAGTCTTTTTTGAGTAAACGGTATTCATCGTACTGAGCACGATACGTTTTTTGAATGGGCAATAGCTCTTCTTCTGCAAACTGGTCGAGCAAATTGATGTGCTGCTTTTCATCCATTAGCTCTTGATTTTCATGTTGGCCATGAATATCAATAAGGCTAGCCCCAATGTCTCTTAGTACCGATAATGGCACAAGCTTTCCATTCACACGGCAAATACTTTTACCAGTATCATTTAAATCACGACGTAAAATAATCGTATCTTCTTCTATTTCAATGCCTGCTTCTTCTAACTTTTTCAGAACAGGATGAACTGAACTCGAAATTTGAAATAAGCCACCCAATTCTGCTTTTCTTGCGCCATGTCGAATAAATTCAGTGTTGCCTCGTCCACCAGCAAGTAAATGCACCGCATCAATGATAATGGATTTTCCGGCACCTGTTTCCCCTGTGAGAACTGTTAAGCCTTCTAAAAAGCTGACAGTCAAATCCTCAATGATGGCAAAGTTTCGAATACTAAGCTCTCTTAACACAAAATGTCACCTCTAAATCAATTTAACCATTTTTTAAAGCATGTCTAATAAGCGATTTTTTGTATTTTCACGCTCATTTTCATTTCGACAAATAATTAAAATGGTATCATCTCCAGAAATTGTACCTAAAATTTCTGGCCAATCTAAATGATCAAGTAAGGATGCAATGGCATTCGCATTCCCCGGAAGAGCTTTCATGACTAAAAAATGTGATGCCCCATCAATACTTACAAAAGCATCCGCTAATGCACGATGTAATTTTTGGACTGGGTTGAAACGTTGATCTGCGGGCAAGCTATATTTATAACGACCATCCTGCAGCGGTACTTTCACTAAATGAAGCTCTTTTATATCTCGTGATACCGTAGCTTGTGTGACATTATAGCCTGCTTCTTTTAAAAAATCGACTAAATCATCTTGCGTTTCAATCTCGTGATTGGCGATAATATCCCGAATCCGTATATGTCGTTGTCCTTTATTCAACGAAATCACCTCTTATAAATAATTGTTTATGTGTATAATCACACTACCATTTTCAACAAAAAAGCACAAGAAAAAACACGGCTCTATAAGCGAGCACGTGTTATTTTAAAGAATTATGCGCTTCTTCAACGAGTGCATTAAAAGCTGTATATGCAGGTAGAATTTCTTGTCCAATAGGATTCACTAAATGGAATAAAAATTCAATATTTCCTTCTCCACCTGTGATGGGCGAGAACGAAGCATCTTTCACTACAAAACCAATCTCTGTTGCCATTGCAGCCGTTTTTTCCAATACTTCTAGATGTACTTTTTTATCACGAACAATTCCCTTTTTGCCTACTTTATCTTTACCTGCTTCAAACTGAGGTTTCACCAATGCCATAACATCCCCACCTGGCATCAATAATGTTTTTAATACTGGTAAAATCAGTGATAACGAAATAAAGCTGACATCGATTGTTGCAAAATCAGGTAAACCTTCTGATAAATCGGTTGCCGTTGTATAGCGAAAATTCGTTTTCTCCATTACCGTGACACGTTCATCTGAGCGAATTTTCCAAGCTAATTGGTTAGAACCAACATCTAGTGCATAACAATGTCTTGCTCCATGCTGTAAAGCGCAATCTGTAAAGCCACCTGTAGAGGAGCCAATGTCAAGCATTAGCTTCCCTTCTACAGACATATCAAAAATTTGTAGCGCCTTTTCTAATTTAAGGCCACCACGACTCACATATTTTAAATCTGAGCCCTTTACTTGTAGCGGTGCATCGACGGCAATTTTCTCGCCTGCCTTATCAATACGTATTTCATTTGAAAAGACAATTCCCGCCATAATGGAACGTTTTGCTTTTTCTCTTGTTTCACATAGCCCACGCTCTACAAGTAAAATATCTACTCGTTCTTTTGGTTGTTTTGTCATTATTTATTCAAACCCACTTGCTGTTTTTGTTGAAGTAATACGTGCATACGTGCAACCGTATCCTCTGCTGTCATATGAATTTCTGCGAGTAGCTGATCTACGTTGCCATGCTCAATATATTGATCTGGGATGCCCATTCGATCAACAAGCGCATTTAAATAGCCGTGGTCATGAGCAAACTCTAATACACCACTACCAAAACCACCTTGTAAAACAGCTTCTTCAATTGTTAAAATTGGTTTTTGACTAGATAATATACGGTGTAGCATATCCTCATCCATCGGTTTGATAAAGCGAGCATTGACCACTTCGATATCGATACCTTGTTGCGCTAGCATTTCAGCAGCTGCCATTGCCATTGGAATCGTTGTACCAAATGTCAGAATCGATGCGTCTTTCCCCTCACGTAAAACTTCCCAGCTACCAATCGGTAAAGCGACAAGCTCATCATCTAATGGCACACCAATCCCATTACCTCGCGGATAACGAAGTGCAATTGGACCACCATCATAATCAATCGCTGTTTTTACCATATGTTGCCCTTCATTTTCATCCTTTGGCATCATGATGGCCATGTTTGGAATATGACGAAGGAAAGCAATATCAAATACACCTTGATGTGTTTCTCCATCTGCTCCCACTAAACCAGCACGATCAATACCGATAAAGACATTTAAATTTGGGCGAGCAATATCATGTAATACTTGGTCATATGCACGTTGCAGGAATGTAGAATAAATCGCTAAAAATGGTTTCATATTTTGCGTAGCTAATCCTGCAGCCATCGTTGCCGCATGTTGCTCAGCAATACCCACGTCGAAGAAACGATTTGGGAAGTCCTGTTGAATACCTTGTAGCTTTGAACCTACAGGCATGGCAGGCGTAATCGTTACCACTCGCTCATTTTCATGGGCAATTTTACGAACTGTCTCAGCAATTAAACTACTCCATGCTGGTCCAGTTGCCTCAGACTTTACAAAGGCACCATTTTCAATTTTATAAGGACCTGTTCCATGCCAATTCCCAATTGTATCATCCTCGGCTGGTTTATAGCCTTTTCCTTTTTTCGTAATGACATGAACAAGGACTGGCCCTTTCACTTTTTTCGCGTGTGATAAAGTCATTTCAAGCGCTTCAAAATCATGTCCATCAATCGGACCAAGATATTTAAAACCTAGCTCCTCAAAAAACACACCCGATACTACTAAATATTTCAAGCTGTCCTTCACGCGTTCTACAGTAGACGCAAGCTTTCCACCTAATACTGGAATCTTATTAATAAGTGACTCGAGCTCTTCCTTGGCTTTTGAGTACTCCTTCGCTGTACGTAGACGACCTAAAACATTGTGTAACGCGCCAACATTCGGTGCAATCGACATTTCATTATCATTTAATATAACAATCATATTCGTTTTCGCATGGCCAATATGATTTAATGCCTCAAGTGCCATACCACCTGTTAAAGCGCCATCTCCAATAATAGGGATAACAAAGTTGTTTTCTTTTTTTATATCACGTGCTGCTGCCATACCCATGGCTGCTGACAAGGAAGTCGAGCTATGACCTGTTTCCCACTCATCATGTTCACTCTCCACGCGCTTTGGAAACCCACAAAGCCCTTTGAACTGACGTAGTGTGTCAAATTGACTCGCACGACCTGTTAAAATTTTATGCACGTAAGCTTGGTGGCCAACATCCCACAAAAACTTATCTTTTGGACTGTCAAACATTTTATGCAGCATCATCGTTAACTCAACTACGCCTAAATTCGGCCCGATATGCCCACCTGTGACAGAACATTTTTCGATTAAGAAGGTACGAATTTCTTGGGCAAGCTGCTCAAGCTCCTTCTTATTTAAGTTTTTTAAAAAGGATGGACTAGTTATTTTATTTAAATCCACCTTTCTCACACACCTTTTCAATAAAATATTCACCGCAATTGTGTTTCCACCATTATAGCAGTGTTATCAATATGCTAAAAGTACGAGCACTTCATTGTTTGCATATTGCAAACGTTCCCACCTATTCTAGCATATTCTTTTCCTTCAACGCCTTGATTTTCTCTTAGTTTTTACGATGTACAATATAAGCCGCAAAGTCACGTAATAGGCTGACATCTATTGGTAATTGATCGAGTGCGTTAATGGCATGTTGATAATGCTCAGCAAGCTTTTCTTTTGCTCCCTCTAATGTTAACAGTGCTGGGTAGGTACTTTTATCACTAGCGACATCTTTCCCAGCTGTTTTTCCTAGTTCTTCTGTTGTTCCCTCAATATCTAAAATATCGTCTTGAATTTGGAAAGCTAAACCAATGTGATGCGCATACTCCTTCAATGTAGCACGGTCTTGTTCTGACACATCTGCAAGTACGGCTCCCGCTTCAATACTAAAGCGCAATAAAGCACCTGTTTTATTGACATGGACTTGTTCCAATTCAGCTAAATTAAGCTGACGTTGTTCCCCTTCCATATCTAGTACTTGACCACCAACCATGCCTTCTGCACCAGCTGCAACGCTTAGCAATTGGACAAGTTCAATACGCTTTTCAGCAGAGATTTCCATACGTGCTAAAATACCAAATGCCAGTGTGTTTAACGCATCACCAGCAAGCGTAGCCAGCGCTTCTCCATAAACTTTGTGATTTGTTGGCTTACCTCTTCTGAAATCATCATTATCCATGCTTGGTAGATCATCATGGATTAAAGAATACGTATGAATAATTTCAATCACTGAACCGACAATCAAACCGTCCTGTAGATTTTCACGGTAAAGCTCCAGTACTGCTAACACAAAAAGTGGACGAATTCGTTTACCGCCCGCCTTTAATGAATACAGCATGGATTCCTTTAAATCTGCTGGTGCATCAATTTGTTCAACAAGTGCAAACATGGTCTCTTCAATTTGTGGTGTATTGCTTTCGATAAAGTACTTTAATGGCTCATTCATTTCCTAATTCTCTCCCTTTAGTGGATCAAATGCTGTTGTTTCACCAGTCTCTTGGACAATTGATACAAGCTGCTCCTCAGCATGTTGCAGCTTACTATGGCAAAACTTTGATAGCTCCATTCCTTGCTTGTATAAATCAATCGCATTTTCCAATGGCACATCACCTTGTTCTAATTGGCGAACGATTTCTTCTAGTGCCGTCATGGCTTCTGCAAATGTTTGTTGTTTTTCTGTCACAACAATTCCCCCTCATTCTTTGGCAAGATATTCGTCACTTCAGCCACAACCTTTCCATCATGGAAGGTCAGTGTCAGTTGATCCTGCTTTTGTACCTCAGTGGATGATTTGATCATTTGCTGCTCTTTATATGCTACTGTAAAGCCTCTTGTTAGAATAGATAGTGGATTTAAAGCTTCTAATGTTCTAACGGTTGACTCAAATTTTTGTTGTTGCTTCGCCACATAATACGCTGTAGCACGTGATAATTGTTGGACACGCGCTTCAAGCTCTCTCTGATGAAAAGCAAGTGCCTTTTTGGGTGAATGTTGCTCCACCGTACTATGTAATTGTTGAAGTTGGGCGGCTTTTTTCATCAAGCTCACTTGCATCGCTGTCTGCAATCCAGACTCAAGCTGTGCCAATCTTTCCGTAAAAGGTCGATAAAGTCTTTCTGGCATTGATAACGGATAAGACTGCTGGAGCTTATTTAGACGTTGTCGCTCAGCCATAAGTTGCGACCTAACCATTTGATGAAGCTGTGATTTTTGCGTCAGAACACGTTGGTAGAGCTCCGCTTGATCTGGCACAGCCATCTCAGCAGCAGCTGTTGGAGTAGGTGCACGTAAATCTGCTACATAATCGGCAATCGTCGTGTCTGTTTCGTGACCAACCGCACTTATAATGGGGATTCGGCTTTCAAAAATAGCTCGTGCCACGATCTCTTCATTAAATGCCCATAAGTCCTCGATTGAGCCGCCCCCTCGCCCGACAATCAACACGTCACAGCTCGCCTCTTGATTAGCACGTTGAATATTTTGCACAATATTCGGTGCTGCCTGAGCCCCTTGCACAAGTGTTGGATAAATCAAAATTTCCGCAAGTGGGTAACGCCTCTTTAAGGTTGTACAAATATCCCGGATAGCTGCACCAGTAGTTGAAGTGAGCACACCAATTTTTTCAGGAAACTTTGGAATCGGCTGTTTCCACTCTGGTTTAAAAAGCCCTTCTTTTTGTAATTGCTCTTTTAATTGATTGAAGGCAACAAATAAGCTACCAATGCCATCTGGTTGCATTTCCTGTACATAGAGCTGATAAGTTCCATAGCCTTCGTAAACGTTTACATCACCACGGATAAATACTTGCATACCTTCCTTCGGCTCAAATGCTAATTTGGTAGCCGCTGTTTTAAACATCGTAGCAGCTATTCGGGCACCATCGTCTTTTAAGGTAAAGTAAATATGACCAGATTGATGAATTTTCACATTCGATAATTCACCTTTTACATAGACTTCACGCAAATGTGGATCTGCATCAAATTTTCGTTTAATATATTTTGTTAACGCTTTTACTGTTAAATAAGAAGCAGAGGACATGTTTTCGGCTCCTTTACTAAAATCAAGTTTTTCACAAAACTACACCTATCATAACATTTTTTACAGTCGTTGACGTGCCAAAATGCAGTTTCGCTAGAAAAAATGACTGTCTTTCTTCTATCGAAAAACAACTATAACACATTCCTACACGTTCTCACTATTAGAAACCGTCTATTATGACAAATAACAAACAAAGCCCCATAACTTCATACGTTATGAGACTTTATATTTTAATAGAATAGTAATAAAAGAGTTCCTACAATAAAACAATAATACGTAAAATAGCTAAGTTTGCCACTTTTCATAATGCCCATAAACCAACGCATCGCAAAATAAGTCATAATAAGTGTCGCCAAGAAAGTGGCGGCGTAGGGAAGTGCTAAGGCACCTTTATTCGGCTCGTCTAAAAAATCTGTAATACCGAGGACTACCCCACCCAAACTCACAGGAATATAAAGCATAAAGGAAAAACGTAAGGCTGTATCCTGCTTCATCCCTACTGCTATGGCTGAAATAATCGTAGCTCCTGAACGGCTAATGCCTGGCGTTAAAGCGACTGCTTGCCCTAATCCTACAATGATAGCATCTTTTGCACGTAAATCCGCATCTTTCTTCTTGCCACGCATATTACGTATTAGCCACAATGCGGTCCCTGTCACAAATAGCATAAGCGCAATCGTCGTCATACTTACATTATCCGCAATAACGTCACTTAATAACACCCCTAAAACGCCAGCAGGGATTGAACCAATTATAATATAGAGAGCAAAGCGAAAATCCGCATTATAACGCTTTTCTCCCGTTTTCAAGTAAAGAAAAAAATGGCTGATCAGACGAACAATATCCTCACGATAAATATACATAATAGCTAGTAACGAAGCTGTATTTGTTAAGATGGCAAAAGTAAAACCTTGTTCACCTAGTCCCAGTATTTCGCTGGCAATCATCACATGCCCACTCGACGATACAGGAATTGGCTCTGTAAAGCCTTGGACAAGTCCAATAATGATATGCTTAACAATTAACATAATAGCAATATTTTCCATAAAGACCTCCTTCTAAGTATGTATGTCCCAAACGTTACATTAGACGTCCAAATAGCAGAAAAGTTCTGATTTTACGCAACAAAAAAAGTCATCTCACAGCAATGTTGAGATGACTTTTTTTCAAAGGATTTTTATTTTGCAAGCGTATTTTCAGCTGCTTGCACTGTGTTGAATAGTAACATTGTGATGGTCATTGGACCTACGCCACCTGGTACAGGCGTAATATGAGACGCAATTCCATCCACTTCTGCAAAGTTTACGTCGCCGCATAATTTATTGTTGTCATCGCGATTAATCCCTACATCAATGACAACAGCCCCTTCTTTCACATGCTCTTTCGTAATAAAGTTTGCACGTCCAACAGCGGCAATTAAAATATCCGCTTGTTTTGTAAATGAAGGTAAATCTGGCGTTTTAGAGTGTGTATAGGTAACCGTTGCATCTTTTTGTAAAAGTAGTTGTCCCATTGGTTTACCAACGATATGACTACGACCTACAATCACAGCATGTTTTCCAGCGATTTCAATTCCTGAATACTCAAGAAGCTTCATCACGCCAAACGGTGTACAAGGTAAAAATGTTTCTTGGCCAAGCATCATTTTCCCAACACTTACAGGTGAGAATCCATCGACATCCTTCTCGACCGCAATCGTTGCAATGACTGTATCCTCATCAATATGTTTTGGGAGTGGTAATTGAACTAAAATACCATGAATATCCTCACGTTGATTTAAAAGCTCAATTTGTGCTAGTAATTCCTCTTGCGTTGTTTCTTCTGGTAATTTAATGAGTTCTGAAAACATACCAATTGCTTCACAAGATTTCTGTTTATTTCTCACATATGTAGCTGATGCTTGGTTGTCTCCAACTAACACAACCGCTAAACCAGGTGTTAACCCTCGCTCTTTTAAACGAATGACACGCTCTGCTACAGCATTACGAATTTCTTGACCAATCTCTTTACCATTAATAATTGCACTTGACATAAACCTTCGTTACTCCTTCCAATTCAACACATTATTCTTGTTCTGTAAATTTAGAAAGTACACCATTGACGAATTTAGATGAACTATCATCGCCAAATGTTTTACATAACTCGATTGCTTCGTTTAGTACTACTCTTTTTGGTGTTTCTGGCATGTATAACAATTCATATACAGCTAGGCGTAAAACCGTTCTTTCAATTTTGGGTAGACGGGCAAGTGACCACTTTTCAAGATGCTGTTCTAATGTAGCATCGATTTCCTCCAAATGTTCAGCTGTTCCATTCACGATCTTTTCATAGAAGGCATTGGTAGGTTGACCCTTAATATGACCCATTGCTTCTTCAACTGTTAGATCCGTATTGTCTAGCTGAAACAAAACTTGCAACGCTTTTTCGCGTGCTTCATGTCGTTTCATGTAAAGCTCTCCTTCTTAAGTGGCATTAAGGTTTATAATAGCATAAAATCACACGAGAAACACGATTTCAAGCAAGTTTTCAATAATCTGAAACCTTTTTCAAGAAACTTTTTGCTTAAGCTCACTTCTTATCGAATAGTGATATTCAAAAATGATTGTTTCCTGTTCATAATGGTATAATAAAGAAAATGAAAAGATCTTTAGAGGTGTTCACAATGCAATATGAAGCTACATGCCCTAGTAGTAAAAAACATTTAAATTGGTTGAAGGTGAAGAACAATATAAACAAATAAAGAAACATAAATCTCACCTATTTTACTGCGAGGCTTGCAAGCATAAAATTCGTTTTGATGCCATTCGAAACTTCTTTAGCTATTACTAGTGGAGGCCATTTATGAAAGAACATTATTATACGATAGGTGAGGTTGCCAAACTTTCAAACTTATCGGTTCAGACATTACGTTATTATGATCAAATTGATTTATTTAAGCCTGCTTATATCGATACCTACACCAATTATCGGTATTATAAAGGCAATCAGCTATTCTATTTAGATATTATAAAGTCTCTTAAATATATCGGCGTTTCACTGGATGATATAAAAAAAGCACTTAGACTAACCTCTGAAGAATTGCTTGATTTTTTAGCTCAGCAGGAACTACGCATCAATGAAAAAATTTTACGTTTAAACGAAGCAAAAAATACTTTACTGAAAACTAAAAAGCAATTACAAGAGCAAATTGATATTCCAGTCTTCGGTGAGGTCTATGTGCAGATAGAAGAAGCCATGCCCGTTCTTCAAGTAACCACTACTGAATTAACACCAACATCAAGCACCAGTACATACTATGCCACTTTAATTAAAATTATAGAAAAGGAAGGCAGTGTCTTAAACAGTCGTTATGGCTGTATTTATCCATTAGAGCCTTATAAAGATGTCAATGATATTATTTATGATGCTATTTTCACTCCCCTATTAACGGAGCGCACATTTTCGAAGCTCTCACCAAACATACAACAAACCATTATTCCTGGTGGTAAATATGTATGCATTGCCTTTATTTACGATCCTGATACTTATTTTTCATTCTATGAAAAATTGAGAAATCATGTATTGGCTCAGCAGGAACTATTTGAGTCGCAGGTGTATGAACTATACATGCCAGCAACGCTCACTATGGAGCAAGAAAAGAAATTTATAGTAGAATTAAAGATTAGGCAAAAACAAGAGACACAAAATTCCTCCGAAAAAGTAACTGTGCACTCGTATAACTCTCTACAAGAATTCCCAAACTAATAAAAACTTTAAAAAATAAAAACAAATCTTTTGACCCTATAGTTACTATAGGGTTTATCGTATTACATGGAAATATTCTAGTAGATTGAAAACATGTATCGCGAACAATTAGAAGGAGAAGTTTATGAGCAAGAAGCAAAATGTAACCTTAGCTATTTTATTATCTAATCTTTTCATTGCCTTTTTAGGGATTGGTTTAGTCATCCCTGTTTTACCAACCATCATGAATGAGCTACATATTTCTGGCTCTGTTGTTGGTTATATGGTGGCAGCCTTTGCCATTACACAACTAATCGCATCACCAATTGCAGGTAAGCTTGTTGATACTATTGGCCGCAAAGTTATGATTGTTGCAGGTCTTTTTATTTTTGGACTTTCTGAGTTTTTATTTGGATTCGGTCGTTCTGTTGAAATCCTCTTTGTCTCCCGTATGCTAGGTGGCGTAAGTGCAGCTTTCATTATGCCCGCAGTAACTGCTTATATAGCAGATATTACGACATTGGCACAGCGTCCTAAGGCACTTGGCTATATGAGTGCAGCCATTAGCACAGGTTTTATTATCGGTCCTGGGATCGGTGGATTTTTAGCTGAAATTGGTACACGTGTCCCATTTTATGCAGCGGGGGTACTTGGTCTGTTCGCAGCTATCCTGTCATTCATGTTTTTAAAAGAGCCGTCACGTGCTACAGACAATGAAGAAGCAGCACCATCCATGTTAGGTAGTGTCAAGCGAGTGTTTAGCCCGCTCTACTTCATTCCATTCATCCTTATTTTCGTGTTGTCATTTGGCCTCGCTGCATTTGAATCGTTGTTTAGCTTATTCGTTGATCACAAATTTGCGTTTACACCATCTGATATTGCTATTATTATTACAGGAAGTGGTATTGTCGGTGCCCTAGCTCAATTAATACTATTTGACTGGCTGACAAAGAAAATGGGCGAGATTAATGTTATTCGTTATTCGTTAATCCTTTCAGCAGTATTAACATTCGCCATGACGATCGTGAGTCATTATTTTGCCATTTTATTTGTTACATTCTTTATTTTCGTAGGTTTCGATTTAATTCGCCCTGCTGTTACTTCATATTTATCAAAAATCGCTGGAAATGAACAAGGATTTGTTGGTGGGATGAACTCTATGTTTACAAGTCTTGGTAATATTTTTGGTCCTATTCTAGGTGGTATATTGTTCGATATCAACCTGAACTATCCATACTACTTTGCCACAATCGTATTGGTGCTTGGCGTCATTCTTGCGTTATTCTGGAGAAAGCCAAAGCATATAGAATTATAAAAATAGCGATACACATTCACATGAACCCTAGAGAAATCCATATAAAAAGGACTGCCCTTGATGAACGAATCATCGTCGGGCAATCCTTTTCTTTTTATTCATGTACTACTGCTTCTTCTTTTTCAAAGTGAATACCTGTAATATGCACATTCACTTCTGCTGTTTCTAGTGCTGTCATATTAAAAATAGCCTGACGGATTTGCGTTTGAACTTCTTTTGCTACCTTAGGAATGGCATATCCATATTTAACAGAGCAAAATACATCAATGGCAATTTCACCAGTTTCCGTTACACCTGATTTAATGCCTTTATTGTGTACCTTTTTACCGAAACGTTCCACGACACCCGTCGCAATATTTCCACGAGTTGCAGCAATGCCTTCAACCTCATTTACAGCAATCCCAGCCACAACTTCGATCACCTCTGCCGCTACCTCAATTTTTCCAAGCTCTTCTTTCCCAGAAGGTGTTGGTTGTACGAAAGATTGTCCTACTTTCTCTGCCATACAAATATCATCCTTTCCCTTACACATCACAAACAAGTGCTGTACTTACATTTATTATACTATAAAAAGGAAGGTTTGGCTGTCGAAAGCCGTTTTAATTTAAAATGGACTCAGACTGTAGGGTACTATTTATCTTTAAATAGTACCCTCATAGTGTTGAAAAACAAAACCATCAATAGAATTTTTGTGAACAGTGAAAATGAATTTCCGTTGCAGGCTACTTGCTTTCCTGTGGGCGAGCGCCGAGCCGCTTCCTCTGCTACCGCTCCGTGCAGGGGCTCGCCTGTCTCGCTATCCCACGGGAGTCAAGTAGCCTTCCACTCCAATCCACAAAAGTGTTACCTTTTTAGCAACGGTTTTCAAATAAAGTGAAGGTGTTGTCACGCATCACTTCTCCACATTGAAAATAAGAGTTTATCTCCTCTAAGAATACAAATAATGGGCGATTTAATCGCTATGCTGCTATGAAAAAAGTAAAGACACTTTGCAGCATGGTTGATTGGAGTGGAGCCAGCGTCACTCCTAGGGGATTTAGCGTCACAGAGGAGACCCTGGAGCGAACGCAAGTGAGTGAAGCGGCTCATCGGACGCCCCCTGGAAAGGACGCTGGCGGAACGGAAATCAACCCCTCACCTTGCTAAAAGGTCTTTTTCTGCTAGTGACATGATCTTTTTTCAACAACATAAGGGTACTATTTATCTTTAAAAAGTACCCTTATTGCATGCCAATAAATGCAAACTCGATTAAAGCCTATTTATGTCCGGCTGTTTAGACATTACCTAGATAGCTTCGCGTTATGTTTTGGAGAACTACTTTTCCATTCTTACTGTATTTTTCGAATAACTCTGATAGGAGAAAAACAAAATTTTTATACTCCTCGTCATCTTTTTTCGGAGCATAGGAAGCTGACAAATTCCTTCCTAAAAAACCTTCATAATCAAAAAACAAATCATTTTGATACTTTTTAAACTCATACTTTCCATCCTTGAAAAAGCTGTTTAATACTTCTGGCGTTTCTTCAATTCCACCGCTAAATCCTTTGAAATTTGAACAAGTCTTTTGACAAATTTCTGCATTCTCTTTAATCATTGGGTTCGTTAAATCTCTGCTATTCCAAACAAGAGCAACTTTTCCCTTTTGTTTTAAAATCCGCTGACACTCTATTTTAAATGCATTTTTATCAAACCAATGAAATGCCTGTGCTACAGTTACTAAATCCACACTATTCCCTGTTAAAGTCGTATTTTCAGCAGTTGCTTTTATTGATTTAAAACGTAAATGTATTTTTAAGGATTGCTCAGCCTTCTGTCTCATATCATCATTTGGCTCAACTCCAATAACATGTAAACCTCTTTCAAGCAGCTGACGGCTAAATATTCCCGTACCTGAACCAATATCAGCTACAATTCGATCCCCATTTAGTTCGTTAGCTGATAACAAATAATCAATATACTCATTTGGGTAACTAGGGCGATATTTCGCATAGATATCGGCCTTGTCTGTAAAATTTCCTGTTGTTTTCACAGTACTACCTTCTTCCTGATTATCTAATTTGTTTTTTATCAGTTAGCTGTTGATATACCTCATTTTCCTTCAATAGTATATCCGTTTTATTCTTTATATCACAAATTTCCCTTCAACTCTGCTACAAAAAAGACCCCCTAACGAATCAGTTTCGTTAAAGGGTCTAAAAATTGGATAATCTGTTTTATCTTACTTCTATCATCCCGACTATAAGCCGAGACAATTAAACTATTTGCGAACGCTTACTTCACTTTTTCTGCTACACCTAATACATCATTCTCTTCAAGGAACTTCGTATTGAATTGTGCTGATTTGAACACGTCATTGTTCATTAGTGCTTGGTGGAATGGGATGGTTGTATTAATCCCAGGACCAGATACTTCGAATTCACTTAGGGCGCGGTTCATTTTTGCAATCGCTTCTTCACGTGTATCCGCATGAACAATTAGTTTCGCTACCATTGAATCGTAATATGGTGGGATTGTATAGCCTGCATAGACAGCAGAATCAATACGTACACCGTAGCCACCTGGCGTTATATACGTATCAACAGTTCCTGCTGATGGCATGAAGTTTTTGTAGGCATTTTCTGCGTTAATACGGCATTCAATAGCCCAACCATTTAATTTTATATCATCTTGTGTAAACGGAAGCTTCTCACCAGATGCGATTTTTAATTGTTGTTGTACAAGATCTACACCAGAAATCATTTCTGTTACTGGGTGCTCAACCTGAATACGAGTATTCATTTCCATGAAGTAGAACTTGTCCTCTCGATAATCATAGATAAACTCGATTGTACCAGCGCCTTCATAGTCACATGCTTGTGCCGCTTTGACTGCAGCTGCACCCATTTCAGCACGACGCTCAGAAGATAAAGCTGGAGATGGAGCTTCCTCTACTAACTTCTGCATACGACGTTGAACCGTACAGTCACGTTCGCCTAAATGCACCACGTTACCGTAGCCATCTGCTAAAACCTGGATTTCACAGTGACGGAAGTACTCGATGAATTTCTCTAAATATACGCCTGGGTTACCGAATGCTGCAGCAGCCTCTTTTTGCGTAATTTCAATACCTTTTACAAGATCTTCTTCTGTACGTGCTACACGGATCCCTTTACCGCCACCACCAGCAGTTGCTTTGATGATGACAGGGTAACCAATTTTAGCAGCCCATTCTTTACCTGTTTCAATATCTGGTACAATACCAGTACCTGGAACAAGGGGAACACCTGCCGCTTCCATCGTTGTACGTGCAACGTCCTTGATGCCCATAATTTTAATAGAATCAGATGATGGACCGATAAATTTAATGCCAGCGTTTTCACAAGCTTCAGCAAAATCAGCGTTTTCCGATACGAAACCATATCCTGGGTGGATACCATCTGCACCTGTTTTTTCAGCTACACTAAGTAACGCTGGGAAGCTAAGATAAGAATCTTTTGATAGCTTTGGTCCGATACAATAAGCTTCATCTGCTAATTTCACATGTAATGCGTCCGCATCTGCTTCAGAGTAGACAGCAACCGATTGAATGCCTAACTCTTTACAAGCACGAATGATACGCACAGCGATTTCGCCGCGGTTTGCAATTAAAACTTTTTTCATTTGTTTTGCACTCCTTACTCAGCTTTTACAAGGAATAGTGGTTGGCCGTACTCTACTAAGTCGCCATCTTTAACTAGAATTTCAACGATTTCCCCTTGCACTTCTGCTTCGATTTCGTTGAATAATTTCATTGCTTCTACGATACATACGATTGTTTCATTTCCTACTTTGTCACCTGGTTTTACGTAAGCTGGTGAATCTGGGTTTGGTGCTTGATAGAAAGTACCGACCATCGGAGATACAATTTTATGTAACGAAGGGTCGTTAATTGCTGGTGTAGCTGCAGCTGGAGCTTCTTCCACTTTAGCTGGTGCAGGTGTTACTGCTGGAGCTTCTGCTGGTGCAGATTGTTGTACAACAGGGGCTACTACTTCTTTTTTAGGTGCTACAGTTTCTGTAACAACAACATTATTCTTTTTAAGTTTTACTTTTGCGCCATCTACTTCATACACAAACTCGTCAATTGAAGATGAATCCACTAATTTAATGATTTCACGAATTTCTTGAATTTTGAACATTTCTAACTCTCCTTATGAATTAAAATCTACTACAATAACTATTCTATATTTTTTCGTATCAATTTGAAATAGTTAAATGAAAATTAAGTAAATATGAACAAAATAAAAGGCTTTCCTTTACTAAGCGAAAGCCTTTTCATTAAGCTGATATATAACACCCTTTTATGAATTAACTAAATATTTATTTTTTTCTCTATTTTTTAATAATTATTTGCACTGAACTTTACTTGCACATCATTTGCGCCTTCCATCTCTGTTTTTACCAGATAAATAATTTCGTTTGCTTGTGCTTTTGACAACTCCTCTGCCATCACTGTAACTGAAACTTTTTCTCCCTCAGCGCGAACAAACGCATCCGAATAACCTAATGATTTAACGAGCATTTCAAGCATAGCTTCCGCTGATTCACGTTTAATCAGCCCATCCATTTCATTAAATGCCTCATTTTTTTCTTCAGCAGAAGCTTCCTCAGAAGCAATTTTTTGTGTTAACTGTTCACGAAGTTGGCTTCTCTCATCACTAACCTGCATACGCATTTCTTCGAATAAGTGACTTGGTGAAGATACTTCTTGTGTTATATCATTTGTTGCTTCCTGATCTGTAACACCTGTGACAGCTGTTTGTTGCAGTGTATCATCCGTAAAAATAGTAAGACCATTGAATTGTTTTGCTGGATCAACCAAATAATACACTGAAATGACTGCTACTAAACTTAATAATGTCATAAACCAAACTGTTCTTCTACGTACGCGCATTTACTTTTCCTCCTTATTTTCCATTGGAACGATAATAATTCGATGAATCGGTAATTGCATCACTTGACTGACGACAGCACGAATTTCATTTTTTACAAAGATATCGGAAGCACCTTCTGAAACAACGAGCATTCCTGTTACGTTTTTCGCGCCTTGCTCAGTCCCTCGAAAATATTGGCTGAATAGTTTATTGGCATCCTGATCATCTGTCATCTCTCCATAATAAAAGTAGACTTTAACCTCCCCAACACCTTGCATTGCCTTCAGTGTTTGCTCAAGTTTTTCTTCATTCGTGAGCGGTGAACCTTTGTCGCTTGTTGAATTCGTTTGATACATAGGTAAAATGATGAATATTCCCACGGAGGCAGCTATCAAAATTAAAAGCATCAATGACGTTGTTTTTTTTCGTGTCTTTTCCACTTCACTTGTACATTGCCTCCTTTCATCTTCTCTTTTTCAAGTGTATGTACGCTTGTTTCTTCCTATGAATTGATAAATGGAATCTTTAATAGCAATTGCAAAAATACTAACGTGATGACCAACTTTGTCAGTGAAATTATTTCCTTATCATCCGTTAGAAACACAAAAATCTGACAGACAAAGAGCAATGCCAATAAAAGAATCAATCTATCTCCCCCCTGCCATGACTTGTACGAACACAATGAGGAAAAAACAAGAAAACATAAATGAAAAAGCAATTAAAAATGATACAGCACATAAAGTAAATAGCGATTTGCTAACTTGATCTAGTAGTCTACAAATATCATCAAAGGCAATCGGTTCTAAAATGGCGGCAAGCATTTTCAATGAATACGCACTGACTACGAGCTGCACTGTTGGGATAAATGACACCGTAATGACGGCGATAAAGGCACTAATACTTGTAAGGGAAGATGTAAATTGTGTCATATGCTGAAACATCGAAAAACTATCCACAATAAAAGAACCAACAACTGGAATATTTTCTTCAATTAATTTTTTGACGGGCTCCGCTACAGCCGCATTGACACTAAATGCTGCTACGCCGCTTGCAGTCATCAGCAGAATATAGCAAATGACAGAGGCAGACACGATACTCATAATCGTAAAACGAATCAAATCAGCTATCCGCGTAAAGGATATTTCCTTGACAATAACACTGCACACATCAAAGACAATGGCCAATAGCACGCCTGGAATAAGCCACTTACTACTGATAATGGTGAGGACTTGTACAAAAAACAGTAAAAAAGGTTGCCAGGAAGCAATCGCGGTAATACTACTGGATAGGAGAAAGCTTGATGTAAGAATTGGATAAAATGCCGTAAATAGATGGGCTAGTCCTTGTGCAATTTCATCAATTAATGTAAAGGATTTGACAACAACAGGACCGATTGTTGCTAAAACGATAAGAAAAAAAAGTATCCTTGTCCCTTTTTCAAATTCTGGTATTACCATGTTCACAATCAAAATAATGATGACGTAACTGCAAAGCATGAGCGTCATCTTGAGCAAGAGAAAGAATGGATCGATTAAAAACGATAATATTTGCTCCTGCAATGGCTTCGCTCCTTAGTTTAGCCTTTTTAAAATGGCCGACACCTCCTGTAGAACAGCCAAAAATTCTTTGAACCAATACAGCAAAATCACAATTTTCACAGCAGCAAAAACGATGTTCCCGAGCACTTTATAATTCTGTTCTGCCAGAAGCAATGCCACCCACTGCCCGACATAGAACATACTTGCACTGATTAAAATAGCCTTCGCATAAGGTAAAAACGCAAGTGTTTCTAACAGTTGTTTGGCGAAAGGCAATAAAAGTGTCGAGAACAACATGCCAAAAAGCAAAAAAGAAAACATCACACTGATTAGCGCATGGAGTGGCTGTATAACTTCTTTTATCAGCAATAATAAAAGCAGCATGACAACAGCGACGATCACAATTTCCATTTACGTTACCCCGAAGAGGTAAGCCATTGGAAGAATGTTAAAATCTCATTAAAGAATAGACGTAAAAATCGAAGTAATTCTGCTGTCATATATAAGTAGGCAATGAAAAAGAGGAAAAATGAAAATTCCTTCTTCCCTGTTTGATCAAAGAAAACATGAAGAAGCGCAACGACTAGTCCCACTCCAGCAACTCTTAATACGTCTTGTAATTCCATTCCTACGCCCCCTCGTGTACAGCAATATATGTCGCTCTACAAAAAAAAAGACCTCTATACGGATGTATAGAGATCTTCAATAAAAAAATTTAGAGTAGCTTTTTCAAGATGCTTTTAACAGTGCCTGCTTGCTGAACGAGATGACTATTTTCGCCCATCCACATAGATAAATATTCAGCATTGCCTTGCTCAGCACTTTCTTTACGAATGGTAGTCGTTAAATAGTTTTGTAGAGGATAAGGTGCTACTGTCGCATCCTCCATACGTTTTGTGAAATCATTCGCTAAACCTCGTGCTGGCTTACCAGTAAATGCAAGCGTAATCGTCGTTTGTTGTTCTTTCGATGCTAACACAGCATTTTTATAGAGTGGTGAAATTTCGCATTCATCTGCCACTAGTAAAGCGGTACCAATTTGAACTGCCTGTGCCCCACTCTCAAGTGCCTTTTGAATATCCTCTTTGGTTACAAGGCCACCCGCAGCGATAATAGGAATCGTAACTTTTCCCACTACTTGTTGTAGTAAGTCGTTTAACGGAATTAATTGCAGAGGAGCAGTAAAAGAACCTCGATGACCGCCAGCCTCTCCCCCTTGTAATACAACCGCATCCATTCCTGCCTGTTCCACTAATATAGCTTCTTCTACTGTCGTAGCTGTGCCAATCGTATAGATACCGTGATCTTTTAATTCCTTGAGAATCGCTGGAGATGGCAGTCCAAATGTAAATGAGCAAATTGCCACCTTCTCATCAATCACCGCTTGAACCTGTCCTGCAAAAACTTCTTTTGATACTACACTCTGTACAGGCGATAAGCCTAATTCATCATAAAAAGGTTGCAGTGCCATTCGTGCTTGTTGTAAAACCTCGACATCAATTTTAGGTTCCTCTTGCACAAATAAATTGACTGCAAAGGGCTTTGTCGTTAATTTCTTCACTTCCTGGATAAACTGCTTTGTTTGTTCACCATCTAAGTAACCCGCACCAATTGAGCCTAATAGCCCTGCCTCAGCACAAGCCGCCACAAATTTAGGGGATGTTACGCCTGCCATTGGTGCTTGAATAATTGGATATTGAAAATCAAATGTTGTTTGTAGCATACCTTTCACTCCTTACTATGATTGTAAACAATTCTTCTAGTAATGACCATCTATCTGTTGATAGAAACTTGCTAGTTCCTCAATAAAAATTAGATAGTGCTTCTATCTATTATCACATTAAATGAACGATTTGACAGGATATGTATAAGAAAAAAATAAAAACCTACTCTTTCATCCAAAAGAGTAGGCTGGCTATTATTGATCATTATGCACGAGAAACGTAAGAGCCTTCTTCAGTGTTAATGATTAGAACATCACCTTGGTTTACGAAGAATGGTACTTGTACAATAAGACCTGTTTGAAGAGTAGCAGGTTTTGTACCGCCTGAAGCTGTATCACCTTTAATTCCTGGTTCTGTTTCAGTTACTTCTAATTGTACAGTGTTTGGTAATTCAACACCTAGCATTTCACCTTGGTAAGATTGAATATGCACTTCCATGTTTTCTTTAAGGAATTTTAGTTCATACTCGATAGCTGCTGAAGCTAGTTCAGTTTGCTCATATGATTCTAAGTCCATGAATACATGATCGTCACCTTGGGCATATAGGTATTGCATTTTACGGTTATCGATTTGTGCCTTCTCTACTTTTTCACCAGCACGGAATGTTTTTTCATTCACGGAGCCGTTACGTAGGTTACGTAATTTAGAACGTACGAATGCAGCACCTTTACCTGGTTTAACGTGTTGGAAATCTAACACGCGATATAATTGGCCATCAACAACAATTGTTAGACCTGTACGAAAATCGTTTACTGAAATCATTTGTGTTCCTCCAAAGTTTATAAAATAATGAGTTCTTTTGACGAATGTGTTAGGAGTTCATTACCCTTTTCTGTGATTAAAATATCATCCTCGATACGGACACCACCGATTCCTGGTAAGTAAACACCTGGTTCAATCGTCACGGCCATACCTGGCTCTAGCACTGTATCAGAACGCATCGATAAGCCAGGGCCTTCATGTACTTCAAGACCAATACCATGTCCTAAAGAATGACCAAATGCTTCGCCATATCCTTTTTCTTTTAAATAGTCACGTGCAATCGCGTCCGCTTGAATGCCTGTTAAGCCAGGGCCCACTTTTTCAAGTGCTAACAGTTGAGAAGCAAGGACTGCATTGTACATATCTACTAATTTTTCAGATGGTTCTCCAACAGCCACAGTACGTGTGATATCCGAAATATAGCCATTATATAGCGCACCAAAGTCTAAAGTAACAAAGTCGCCTTTTTCAATCACTTTATTCGTTGCAACGCCATGTGGTAATGCTGAACGAAGACCAGACGCAACAATTGTGTCAAACGAAGACTGAGTTGCTCCTTGTTTACGCATGAAAAATTCTAATTCATTCGAAACCTCAAGCTCGGTTTTACCAGGCTTGATGAAGCCTAAAATATGTGTAAATGCGTGATCTGCAATTTCACACGCAGCCTTAATAATATTAATCTCTTGTTCCGTCTTAATCAAGCGAATTTTTTCAATTAGCCCAGAAATCGGCACTAAATCTGCTTGAATGTTCGATTTATACAGTTCATATGTGCCATAGCTTACAGTATCTTTCTCAAAGCCCAATAATTTGATGCCCATATTGTTTACTTGAGTAGCGATTTCTTCAATAATTGTCGCTTCATGCTTGACAATTCGGAAGTCCTGAATTTGTGCAGCAGCCTGCTCTGTATAACGGAAATCTGTAATAAATACAGCATCATTTTGAGACACAATTGCTACGCCCGCTGTCCCTGTAAAACCTGTCATATAGTGACGGTTGTACCCATTAGTAATTAGAATGCCATCGATGCTTTGTTCTTGAAGTGCTTTACGTAGCTTTTGTAATTTCAACATAATCAATTCTCCCTCTCGATAAATGTACGTAGTGCCAGTTCATAGCCTTTCGTACCTAGTCCACAAATTTGACCAAGGCAGGCCGGAGCAAGATAGGAATGATGTCGGAAAGCCTCACGTTTGTGGATATTGGAAATATGTACTTCGATAACTGGCACAGAAATACCTGCAATCGCATCATGTAACGCGATGCTTGTATGGGTATATGCACCAGGATTAAAGATAATACCATCATAGTTTTCGTCCTCTGCTTCATGCACCCAATCGACTAGTACCCCTTCATGATTGGATTGACGAAATTCAACTGTAGCACCTAAAGAAGCCGCAAGATTTTGAACATTTTCTCGAACATTATCCAATGTTTCATGTCCATAAATATGTGGCTCTCGTTTACCAAGTCGATTTAAGTTAGGTCCATTCAAACATAATAACTTCACGCTTCTATTCGCCTCTTTCTATGTACTTGCCATTTATTTTATCATACACCGTGCATTCAGCAACTAATTTCAACTAGTGGTTCCATAAATACCCCCTCAAACGAAGGGGATATTTTGCCCCACTAACTTTGTTTTTGTGTCGTATGTTCCTTCTGATGGAAATTGGCGGTTTCCAGCAAGAATCGTAATAAACAAATGACGGTCACCATAAATGGAATCGACAGTTTTTTAAAAGACGTAAGTTGTAATGGTAAATCTAAAGCCATCCATTCTAATGTGATGGTCACCAAAAGACCTAGTAAAAGGGAAGAAAAGACAGCTGGGATGATATATACATAGCGCATTGTCATGTATAAAAATAAGCCAATAATAAATAGAAGAAAAATAAAAAAGGTCCACTGAAATAATTTGGAGCTTTCTTCAAACCAATTCCATTTCTTATAAAACCCAATCGGATGCCATTTAATGAGATGGAAATAATGTAAACCCTTTAAGCACAGCGCTAAAACAAGCGCGTTGACAAGTGCTGTAATCGTCGCTACCTTCACCATATACCTCCTTTATGCACACTAATCATTTCCTAAAATGTACGATTAGTGTAGCCATATAGAAAATTTGCTATGCGTAAAGGTAGAGGTTTTTCACTAAATTTAGTACAATGGTACAGTTGAAATATATAAAGAGAGTGGTGTTAGCCTTGAGCAATTCACCTGTATACGGGGGACAAGCACAATTAGAGGGTGTGATGTTCGGAGGAAAGGAACATACTGTTACAGCCATTCGTCGTAACGATGATTCCATTGATTATTATCATTTCAAAAAAGTACAAAAACCGATGTTACAAAAGCTGAAGAAAATTCCATTTGTACGAGGCGTTGTTGCGCTGATTGAATCCGCTGGCTTAGGTTCTCGTCATATGCAATTTGCTGGGGATCGTTATGATGTAGTACCTGGCGAAGAGGAAGATCATAAAGAAGAAGGCTCTAAACTTCAAATGATACTTGGCGTTGCTGTAGTAGGTATTCTTTCCTTTTTATTTGGAAAATTTGCCTTTACATTAATTCCTGTTTTTATAGCTGATTTTTTCTCAAAATGGATTGAAGGAAAAACGGGACAGATTTTACTAGAAAGTGGCATTAAGCTCCTTTTACTGCTTACCTATTTATACTTTATCTCGTTGACACCTCTGATTAAACGGGTATTTCAGTATCACGGTGCAGAGCATAAAGTCATTAACTGCTATGAAGCAGGTTTGGACATTACCGTAAAAAATGTCCAAGCTCAATCACGTCTGCACTATCGTTGCGGCAGTAGCTTTATTCTATTTACAGTGTTCGTCGGTATGTTTTTATATTTCTTTGTGCCTACAGATCCACTGTGGCTTCGTATTTTAGATCGTATTCTATTAATTCCTGTTGTTCTTGGTATCTCATTTGAAGTCTTACAAGCGACAAATGCTTGCCGTAATATTCCAGTGTTACGCTTCCTTGGCTACCCTGGCTTATGGCTTCAATTACTAACAACTCGTGAACCAAAGGACGATCAAGTGGAAGTAGCGATTGCTTCCTTTAATATGCTACGCCAAGTAGAACAGCAACCTGAAATTGCTGCGACATTAAATCATGATTAACAAAAAAAGGCAGCCCAACATGAACGTTGGAGCTGCCTTTTTTCATTTTGAACCATAGCCTTGCATTTTCTGCTTAAATATAAAAATAGCGAGAATCGTAATAATTACTGTATAACCGATGACAACGATGAGTGAATGAAACATATTAGTATACTCTGCATGTAAAATAGCCTTCGCTGCATTGACTGCATGAACGAAAGGTAAATACTGCGCAATCGTTTGAAATGTTCCACCAATCATATCTAATTCGAACCATGTTCCACTTAACCAAGTTGTGATATTAACAAAGATGGCAAAAATTCCTCCTACCTGTTTATCTGTAAATAATGTCCCAAACAATAAACCAAAACTAATATAGAGTGGTGAGATAATCAGAAGTACAAGGATCATGAAGAGAATGGACTTATTAAACGACAACCCTAAAAACATGGCGGTAACTAAACAGACAATGATTTGTAGCAGAGCTATTGGTATTAAAGGTAGCATATAACCTAAAATGTAATCAGCAGCAGACATAGGAGAAACGAAAATTCGCATTAAAAAGGATGAACTTTTATCTTTTCCCAGTAACATTCCTGAAAACAATGTGAGAAAAGAAAAACTAAATACAATGATACCTGGTGTTAGACTATTCATTTCATATAAAGCAAATGGCATATTTTTTTGCATAACAGAAAACAATGCTAACAAAAGGATTGGTAAGCCCATACCAAATAATAAAGTGACTGGATCACGGACAATCTCTTTATGATTCCTTGTTGCAAATACGGCCACCCTCACAAGAACACCTCCTCCGTTTTTTCCAAGAATACTTCTTCTAAAGATTGCTTGCCCGTTTCACTGATCAGTTGTTGTATCGTACCTAGTGCACATAATTGTCCATGATGCATAATGCCTACACGATCAGCCAAAGCCTCTACTTCTTCTAAATAATGTGAAGTCAAAATAATCGTGACATGTCCTTTTAAGTGGTTCAATATGTTCCATACATCATTCCTTGCCCGTATATCCATCCCTAAAGTCGGTTCATCAAGGAACAATACTTTGGGATTTGACATCAAGGCCATCGCTACACTTAAACGGCGCTGGTAGCCACCAGATAGTGTCTTAGCTTTGTCATGCTGACGTGGCGTCAGTCCGAATAATTCTAATTGTGTTTGTACTTGTTGTTGTGCCTGTGCTTTTTCGTAGCCATAAATTTGGCCAATTAATAGTAAATTTTCATATACCGTTAAATTAGGTGCAACGGCCGTTTCTTGAGGAGAAATATTTATCATTTGTTTAACAGCCTGTGTATTTTGTACAATACTTTTCCCGCCTATTGTGGCATCTCCCTCTGTAGGTGGAAGGAGGCCACACAACATTTTGATTGTGGTTGTTTTGCCAGCCCCATTTTGTCCTAAAAGAGCAAAAAGTTCACCTTGATATATTTGTAAATTCAATTGATTAACGACTAAGCGCTCCTTATAACGCTTTGTTAAACCTTTTATGTTAATCGTCAAGCTCTTCACCTCGATTGGAAAGTATGGCATTAATTTTTTCTATGTCACGTTGTGAAAATCTATATTGTAAAACCCATGTCACAATATAAGTTCCGAGAAAGCTGGCTACGAGAGAACCAACATTAGCCATCGTTTTTGGCATCCATAGTAGCGTTACAATTGGTATCCAAATCATTGCCGTTATGAAAAAGTGGACCAAATATTGTTTCAACATGCCCCATCTAGCCATATCAAAAATAAGTGCAGCAAGTGCAAAGGTAATACCGATGACCCCTGTTAATAGATTTTGGCTAATAATTGCACTCATTTCATTTGTAAAGTAAGTACGAAATTCAGGAACAACCCAAACATATTGCCCTTGCCCTATGCCCATTGATACAAAGAATTGCACAATTTGTCCCAGTATCATACCTATCACAAAACCTCCAATAATACGTGTTAAAATGTCTTTTCGCATGTTTTTCACCTCAAATCCCTAAATGTTTCTTAATTTTGCTTACATAACGCCTCGATGCGTATGTTTTCGTGCCATTCTTCAATTCAACTCCGATTGTACCGGTTCTACTAATGTCCATATGCTTGATCATGTAGCGATTGACTATTTCGGCATTCGAAATACGGATAAACATTTGAGAGTTGAGCTTCTCCTCCAGCTCATAAAGACGCAAACGTACCGTATAAACACCCTTAATGGTTTGCACAAAAACCTTTTTTTGCTCTGTATAAATACGAACGATCTCCTTACTATCGATCAATTCAACGCCTTTATGAGAGAAAGCGATTAACGTGCTTTCCGCTGCCGCAGTAATACTTTGCATAAGATGCTCAATATCATCCGTCATTTTATCTGTGAGAATGATTACTTTGGTTTCTTTATATGTAGGGTCAATCGATATTTCCACCTTCATATGATCACTGTCCTTTCTACGCCTCACTATAAATTTTTCCATACACGTTGTAAATGAACTTTCGACAACTGGTCGTTATCAAGGAATAAGTGGTCAATCTAAAAGATTTTTTTGAACGATAAAAAACACCCCTCTAGATAGGACTATCCAAAGGGGTGAAACGTACAACTTAGCTTACTTAGACTGTTTTTTGCTTACTATAAGGGCTGTAAAAATACCCACCATATTCGGTATAATACTGATTAATAAAAACCGCCAATTATTTGTTATGAAGGAGATAATAGTAAAAATAATAAGGGATGCGACATTGATGCTGATACCTATCTTCACATAAGAAGACTTAAATGGTACTGGGCCGTACATGTTGACAGTCAAAATGATCCCTATGATCCCCCAACTCCCTATATGTACTAATAAAAGAATACCTAAAACCATGGCAATGTTTAATTCAATTCCAAACACCATTAATGAAAAGAAAATATAAATTGCTGCTAATGTCATATACCATGCATAAGATTTTGCCTTTTGCCAAATATGGTCGTATAGTTCATCTAAGCCTCTATTTTTCTTCGCTTTTTGCCTTCCGAACCACCAACCAAGAATCCCACAAATCATCCCACCATACAGTCCAAAAATACCCCCGATAGAAAATTCCATTATGCCATTCCCTCCTCTTCGAAAATAAATACTTCCTCAATCTTGCAGTTGAACGCTTTTGAAATATTGTAGGCAAGCTCTAGTGATGGATTAAATTTTCCCGATTCAATTGCAATGATTGATTGTCTTGAGACACCAACTAATTTTGACAAATCCTCCTGCGTAATCTTCTTCGATTTCCGCAATTCACGAATTTTGTTTTTCATAATGCCTCCTCATTAAATGTAAAGTAAACTGTACATTTATTTATAAGTAAAGTTTACTTTACATTATTTAGGATGTCAAGTTCACTTTACAATTTTAAATAAACCTTGCTAAAAAAGTACATAGAAAAACGTGTTTTGAATTGGTCAAAACACGTTTTCTGTGAATTATTTACTTAGGATATTTATAATTTTCTGTTGAGCATCTATTGCTTCAGGAATCGGCATCACAACAAACACATGATTCATCTTAGGATAAACAAAGGTAGTGATCGCAACGCCTTGTTCTGTTAGTTGTTCATCAAATTGGATTGCATCTGGATATAAGCTTTCGTGTGTTCCAATAAAATGAGTAATCTTGCTAGTTCCTTGAAAATCACCATAAATTGGACTAATCATTGGATCCTTTAAATCTTTATCAGCTGCCCATATTTTAGTAATAACTTCCATTCCTTCACTAGCTAACATGGGGTCGTTTTCTTCATAGTCATGTATAAGAGGATTTTCTAAACTTATATCAACGCATGCCGACAATAAAATAATATCTTGCGGTTGAGGCAAATGGTCCAGCTTCAAAAGCTGAATCAAACCAAGTGCTATATTTCCGCCTGCTGAATCCCCTATAATGGTTAATTGATTGGAGCTTTCAACAGATTCTAGAATCTCTTTATAGAAGCTGAGCATTTTTGGGTACGTATCTTGATAGTTAAAATGAGGTACTTTCGGATAAATAGGCGCAATAACTTTTGCATTTAAAGATTGTGCCATTTTATCCATGAACAACCAGTGTAAATTTAAAGGTTGATTCGTCCAAGCGCCACCATGTATATAAAGAATCACCTTTTGTGACGAAGACTTTTGGTCATTTAAAATGAAAACCTGCATATCCTCGAAAGTTTGCTCCTTCAAATCGCTTACAAGATTGACATCCTCCCCAATCATATAAGGGTTAATATTTTCTGTTCCTCTTTGTTTAATAAACTGTTGAGTATTTTCAATACTAGAAAAGCTCTTTTTATTACTTTGTGAAAATAACAACTTTTCAAATTGAACACTCTCTACAGATCGTTCTCCGTTAAAAATTTCTATACTCATGTTTTTCTCTCCTTTTATTGTTCATTCTGTTTCCTAACATGTAATGATTAATAAAGTTATGATTCATACCGCTAAAACTGAGTATCAAAGGTATCAAACTTTAATTTAATTCCACATTTTGAAGAATACTCCTCCCAAAATCTATCATAAAAATAAAAAGACCTCCCTGTTGTAATGCCCAAATATGAATAGGATTGATTATAATTTATATAAAAAGCTGCCATTATAAATCAAAATGACAGCTTTCTATTAAGTATCTATTCCTTCCAACCTACTGCTATATCATTGGAGGGGAATTCAATAACTAGTTTAATTTGAGGCGAATAAATATATCTATCCCACTTTCTAACTTCTTCAACTCTGTGTAGGATGCTAATTAATTTTGTCTTCATAACATGTTGATAGTGAAGATCAATAATATAGCCTATTTCGTTATGTATTTTATGATTTTTATTGACTAGCTCTACTAATGTGCTTTCATAGTCAATAAAGTTAGAAAATATCGTTTTATAAAACACAAGTGTCCAATCAATTCCATAAGCATGAAACGGAAATTCTGCAAATAATTCATCTTTGATTTTATTAGATTCTTCTTTTGATAAAATTTCTACCTCATCTTCAGCATTTGGAAATAACACTTGAACTTCCTCTAAAACAGTTTCATATTCTCTTTTTACCTCTTCATCTATTGCTTTTTGTTTTTGCTTATCTAGCAACATTTTTAAACGTTCTTTTTTATCCTTCACTATATTCATCCTAACTATTTATTTGAGCCATATATCCAATTCTTTTAAGTCACCTATTGTTAAGATAATAACACCAACAGTAGTAGATGTCAGTTTAGATAAAAGAACGTAATCATTTGATATGTCGTTTCATCATTCAGAGATAGCTATACAAAAACGACACGTATGTATTCCTCGTTCTTTAAGCTTTCAAGGTGATGCAATTCAACGTCTTCCATCGTGAGACGACGACTTTTTAGTTTTTTGTCACAATCCCCTGCCCAAAACCTTATTAATTCAGCGCCTTGCTCTGGTTTTATATGTTCCTTCAAATATATTAAAAAATCCTCTAAAAATTGAGGACCCCAATTTCCCTCAATGCCGTATACAAAAGGTTTTTCATTATAAACCCCTAAATCATATGGCGGATTATCCCATTCAAATATATTCAAATTCCCAAAAGCCGATTCATCTGCTGCATGTAAAACTCGTGCATCATCATCCATCAAATGCCACGGCTGTGTTGGTGTACTCTCTGTAATGGGATATAATTTTTTCATTTCCCTTATTGTTATCTCAGCAATTCCTGTACAATCAACTGTTTGTAAAGAACTGTTCGCTACAAGTACGGAATATAACGTCATATGTTTGTCTCCTTAAGCTTTAATAAATGAAACTCAAAATATTCTGCTCCACAATCATTATAGTAAAATTAACATAAATATCCAACTAAAATCATTTCGCTCCAACAATTTAGCGAGATGATTTTAATCAAGCTTTATTGCAAATAATTAATCTTTTATATCAAAAATCACCATCTCATTGCAAATCTACAGATAGTGTAACGCTAAAATAAAAAACACACGCTGAAACACTTATTTCTTTAACTTGAAACTACAAATACTATATCCAAATAGAGAAATGACTGTCACGTCAATAGATAATTCAAAAATTAACTTTTGTGGAGTACATTAAATCTACAAGTATACTCCTTCAAAATTTGCTACTAAACAAGTTTAATAGTCATTAAACTTTCTCTATTATTATGGCCTATTTTATATTCGCCTCATAATGCTCTTCATTAATACTCACTACTTCAAGTTCTTTTATATTCTCCTTCAATTTTAATGCTAAACTTTGAATTCCAAAGAATTCTGTGAAGGTATGACTCCCAATGATAAGATTTATTCCTTTAAACTGTGCATATTGGATCGTATACAAATTACATTCACCTGTAATGTATACATCACACTTATGTTCAACCGCTTCCTTCAGGCAAGCGGTTGTTCCTCCATTACCACAGACTAAGCCCACTCGCTTTACCATTTTGTCATTAAACTGCCAAAATCTAACAGGTTCTTCAAGTAATTTTTCAATATTTGATACGAATTCATTAAATTCAATTTCTTCCTCATATTCTGCGATTCTACCAAAAAATAACCCTTCCCATTCATGAGTTCTTTTAACAGCCTCTAAATTCAATTTTTTTAATAAGCTATCATTTGTTCCAAAGTTACAGTCATCAAGTGGTAAATGATTATAGTAATGGCTTATACCATACGCTGCTAGTTTTTTAGTACACGCCTCTTTTAATCCATATATTTCATCCCATGCATCATGGTGTGTTATCATCATATCAACCCCATGAATTCTTGCTTCCTCTATCGTTTCAAGCGTTAGGTTCACACAGTATCCTATTTTCTTAACTTTTTTATCTGCATGGTATGTAATCCCAGATTCACTAGCATAGATTTCCTTATTTGTTACATTGAAAAGCTCATTAATGCTTTCGACAACTTGTGAAACATCCATATACTTATATCCCCCTCTATCAATGTTATTCTTACCTTAAAGAAAACATACTGCGCTTGTTGATTTATAATAAAGTTTGATTTTTTTAATTTGCCCTAGCCCACTAAAGCCCTCGATATCTTTATCTAAGTAGTAATTTCACCAGTAATCAAACTTTTAATAAATACTTCCAATGAAGAAGCAACCCACGTTCTGCTGTCATCTTCGTGGTTCCATACATAAATATCTTCTGTTTGAATGCTACCATTTAATATTTGATAGCCGTATAGGTCACCGCAACCATTATCTGAAAAAAATAACAAGTGGTCAAATGGCATATAAATATCTTTATAGTCACTAAAATTTCTAAAAAATAAATTATCCTTTACTATTTGTGAAGTTGACCATATTAAAGGACAGCCGAATCTATCAAACACTCCATTTGTTTCATTATATAAATCAAACAACTTATTTGGTAATTTCACATTTAATTCCTCTGATATTTGAATTATTTCAGCATTCGATGCTGGTGGTTTGAAAGAGTAATCTTTTGATACCGAACTTATATAGTCCTTCCACATCTATGTAACACCATCCTTAAAATCGTCTAGTTAGATAATAATTCACCACTATTAAAAGACATTCCTTTTCCACTAAACTGCTTCAATAGTTTAAGTACACTTTGTTAATATAAATTTCCAACAAAAAAACATCTTTATTATAAAGGAACAAGTTTTGAAAAAGGATTAATAAAATGGATACTTCCTCGGTGATATATTGTTTAATTTTTATAAAAAAGTTTGATTACTTTCTCTGAATTAATCTTCAAAAAATGCTTACACCCTATACAAACATTTTCGGTTCTGTAAACTACTTTACTGCGAGTCTTCTTGTAACAACTGTGGCTACAATTAACATAAAATTGGTTAATGTATCTTCACGATAATCAGCGAAAAGCGCCTTCATGAAAATTTTTCACACTGCTTATAACTATTTGCAAATAAAAAGCATGAGACCGATACACTATCGAACTCATGCCCAAACCGCTGCCTAATGAAATAACCTGGTCTACTTTTAGAAGTCACTTCACAAGTTGGTGATTTTGATTAAATCTTAATACTTTAAAGTACTATGTTTATTTTTTCTTTTTGTAAATATACACTTCATTGAATAAATAAATAATAAGCAATGAAATAGTAGGAATTAGATAATGTTTTGGGGGACCGAATATTATTCCAATTACCCATAAGCCTATTATAAATAGAATCGCTCTAATAAAAAATAAATAGAATCTTTTTACTAGATAGTTTGAAATTTTCATATATAACCTTTAATTCCTGTTTTAATAACCACTATTATGATAGTTCTCCTTTAAAAGGGTATTTCCAAAGTATCTAAAAATCTGGATTAATCTCAAATAACGATAACAATTCTATGTCATCGGGAAAAATCTCATATTCAAAATAAAATATATCTGAGTTTTTTCAAAGATCTCCAATACATATTATCACTATTCACACCTCTAGTTATAAGGGAATATATTGTTGGTATTTTCATACCCAAAATAGTTGTCGTTGCACACACTTCCAATCATTTTGCCTACGAAAATAACACCATAAATAAAAGTAGTTTTGTTATAATTCTGATAGAAAATCAGGATGTGTATTTGTTTTAATACCTTTTAAACGTGGTGACCTTCCTAACGATGAGACATCCTGAATCTTTAGCCATGGCTTATAATCCGAACTCATTCCAGAGCCACAACCTTCTTTAATCCATTTATCAACCTGCATGTTCTGGTTCTTTTGGACATAAAAATACCTCTTTAGATTACTATACTCCAAAGGGGAAAGGCGTTGAGAATTTTTTATAAACACCATAACTTTATTTGAAATGGTACATCTTTTTTATCAACAGTACGACTTTATTTCAAAGCCACAACAACTTGTTGGTTTGGAATAAAGTTTGATTAAAAGTTTGCTGCAATCGTTGATTTTATAATAGAAGAAACCCACGCATCATTTTGATCAAACTTTTTTCAAAATGATGCGTGGGTTTTATTTAAATGCGAAGTTATTTTTATCAAACTATATTATAAATGATCAATCTTTTTTACAAACTACAACTCTTTTTTCTTCCATCATTAGGATATTAATTTATTTAAGAAACATTTTTTATCTCTTTACGAACAAATTCACATGTCCAATAACCAAAAAATGACTTTAAACTTCTGTATAATGTCCAATCTTTCTGAATTTCTCATAGCGATCTTCAATTAATTGTTCGCCATTTAGAGAATTCAATACTTTTAGTGTGACGCTTATACATTCTTTTATATAAGATGCTTGCTTTGCAACATTGCGGTGTGCTCCACCAGTTATTTCAGGGATTATTCCATCAATAACGTCGAGCTCTTTTAAGTCAGGTGCTGTTATACGCATTGCTTCTGCAGCTTGCTTCCCTAGGCTACCATCTCGCCATAAGATCGATGCAGCCCCTTCAGGTGAGATAACCGAATACGTTGAGTTCTCTAACATAAAGACGCGATTAGCTACCCCTAATGCAATGGCACCCCCACTTCCGCCTTCCCCAATAACAATACTAATAACTGGTACTGTTAGAATCGCCATTTCAGAGAGAGTTCTAGCAATGGCTTCACTTGGGCCGCGTTCCTCGGCTGCCTTACCCGGATAGGCTCCTTTTGTATCAATAAAACAAATAATTGGGCGCTTAAATTTCTCAGCTTGCTTCATTAAGCGTAATGCCTTACGATATCCTTCAGGGTGTGGCATACCAAAATTTCGTCGAATATTTTCTTTAGTTGATTTTCCGCGTTGATGTCCAACAATTGTTACGGGCTGTTCTTCAAAGAGAGCAATTCCTCCAAGAATAGCTGCATCATCACCAAATGTACGATCTCCATGTAACTCAATAAAGTTTTCACACATAGCTTCTATATATTGTAAAGTAGTTGGTCGTTCTGGATGTCTAGCAACCTGTACACGATCCCATGGCTTCATATTGGCATAAATAGATTGTTCTAGCTGTGTTAGACGTGTTTCAAGCTTTTCGATTTCGCTTGTCAAATCTACATCTGCCTCTGTAGCAATCGTTTTTAATTCATCAATTTTTTCTCGTAATTGTACTACTGGTTCTTCAAAAGCTAAATTTTTAGACATGTTGCACACCGCCTTTTGTATGCATTTTTACAAGCATTACTACTTGATTTCGTAAATCCTTCCGATGGAAAACTGCATCAAGCTGACCATGCTCTAGTAAAAACTCTGACTTTTGGAAATCATTTGGTAATTTTTCTCTTAATGTTTCTTCAATGACACGGCGACCAGCAAAGCCAATCAATGCTTGTGGTTCAGCAATATTAATATCTCCAACAGAGGCAAAGCTTGCTGAAACGCCACCGTATTTAGGATGCGTCATGATCGAAATAAATAGTAGTCCTTCTTCACTATGACGTTTTAATGCCACACTCGTTTTTACCATTTGCATTAATGATAGAATACCTTCTTGCATGCGCGCTCCACCACTAGCAGTAAAAATAATAACCGGTACACGTAATTCAATAGCTTTTTCAACGGCACGTGTGATTTTTTCTCCTACAACGGAGCCCATTGAGCCCATACGGAAATGAGAATCCATAATGGCTACAACAATTTCTTCTCCATCAAGAGTACCTAATCCAGTCAGTACAGCTTCGCTTAATCCCGTTTGTTGTTTAGCCACTGAAATTTTTTCTACATAATCAGGGAAATTAAGTGGATTACTTGTTTGTAAATGATCATCCATTGAAACAAATGAACCTTCATCTAAGAAATATGCTACGCGCTCCTGTGCAGTCATTTTGAAATGATGGTCACATTTTGTACACACTTTATGATTTTTTTCTAATTCCTTTGTTAACTGAATGTGACGACATTCTGGACATTTGGTCATAAGTCCTTCTGGAAATCCCTTTTCCTGTCCATCCTCTTTCTTTTTACTAAATAAGCTACGTATTACCATGATTTACTCCCCCTTTGTTGTCTAAATGCCTTGTTCAGCATTCATCCACTGTTCGTAAGCTTTTAATGCTTCTTTTTCATAACCAAGCTGCATCGATTTCAACATAGTTTGAGTGATTAATTTTTCTTCTTCTGTTGAGTTTCGATTTAAACGGTCACCGGCATAAACTGCTAACTGAAACCAGACCTTTAGTGAAAGACGATTTCCTGACGTGATGATTATTTCTCGTAAAACATCCCGACAATTAATCGTACTTTCTATCTCTAGCTTTACAAAAAAACTGCCCCACACTGGTAGTGTTCGCAGAGTCTCTGTACAACTTATAACGCGAATGGCTTCCTTTTCATGAATTTGTCGCGTTAATTCGACATCCTTTTTGATTTTTCATCTTCTAATATAAACATCGACAATATTTCTACGAGCTGCTGCTTTTGTAGAAGCTAGAAACGTACCTTCCCCATGTCTCGTTTCAATAAGACCTAATAACTCTAAACTTCGCAATGCCTCTCTCACAGAGGATCGCCCGACACCTAGACGTTCTGAAAGGACTCTTTCGGAAGGTAACTTTTCACCAGCCTGTATTTTTTCTATTTTAATAAGTTGTCGTAATTGTTGGACGATATCTAAAAACACTTTCTTTTGTTCGGTTTTTTTATCCATACGATCAACTCCTCGGTCAATCTATTCGCCTTGGAATAATTATTGCTGTCGCTTTCCTTTCGCGCAGGTAAACAATGCATCCAAAGGCTTTATCTTCATTCAGTAGGTGTTTGGATACCTACTAAAAAGAAACAAAATCCACCACCTTCAGATGATGGCGTCTCTTAGTGAATGAATTCAAAAGTGGTCTGGCCACTTTTGAAGTTGGCTTTATCTTACAAAATAATTATTTGAAAGTAAAGAAAAAACTGCATAAAAATTTATGCAGTTTCTAAAATTTCCTTCAATTTCATATTCTTTTCGTCGTTTGTGCATATTTTATTTTCACTTGAGGTCTACCAAAGCGCTTTTCAAGCGTTCTCTCAATGTAAAGCAATTCATCTTCTAGTAACAGCTCTTGAACAAGAGATGAAAAACTTGCGGGAATAAGGTTACGGATACCGTTCCAAACTCATCCTGAAGCATGTAAACGGCGACCTACAAGGAAAGCACGTACCTGGCATCGTCCGGACGTGGCCCACTGAGCCAATACCCAGGATTATTAATCGTAACTTTTTTATAATCGTCGCGACTTTATTTTAAACATCGTATCCATTTTATAAACATCGCAACTTTATTTCAATTCTACACAACTTGTAGGTTTGAAATAAAGTTTGATCAAAATGATGCCACAAAGCCCAATTTTATTAGGCATATTTAAAACCCGTTTTGAAAAAAGTTTAATCAAAACGGGTTTAAGTTTGTGAAATACTTCACATTTGTTTGTAAAAAAGTTTAATCAAAACTAGATACAATGCAATAGGATAACTCTTAGTGCAAATAATTTTTTAAATTGTACTTAGCACTTCAATCTTCTAATTTAATCTGGATAGGCTCCATTTTTGTTAAGCCAACCTGATTGTGTAACTGGCTTTCTGGAGCAACGTGTCTTCCCCATAGAGGCTCCTTATGCATTAAGAGCGCCCTTATAAAAGTTGTCCAAAAGTGTTGCCATACCATTTCTCTTAAGCCTCTAAAAAAACTTTACCTTTCATAAAAATCATTCCTCTTAGAAACCTGTTCTCCCTAACCAATTATCCATGTCCGCATCAGAAACCACATAGTACTTCTCACCTTTTGAATTATAATACTCCTCAACTTCTACATTTGTAGGCATCGTAGAGATTATTTTTTTTCTGCGTTTTTCTGTCAAACGCCCCACTGCATCCTTGAAATAGCCGTCAATCCAAGAGTATCCCTTATACCCATTTATCTCAATATACAGGATAAGCCGAGATGGTTTATAATTATTACCCCACCCCCACCCCCTCGGTGAGTGTGTGTATCCATTTTTGTAGGTGGTTCTTGTTCCACTTTTGACTCGTTGACTTAGGTAAAAATCTCCTTCTTCATACCATACATCTAAACATGTTGCTAACATAACGACAACTCCTTCAAATATTTTATATGAGATAGCTCATACTCTTAATATACGGAAGGTTAAGTCGCTTATCTTGGAAACAGTTTTAGAAATTTCCTCAATATCATTCTCTTAGTCCATCTCATCCTTTAATGTTTGGATAATTTGATGATTTACTGAATAAATAAACTCTACACTATCCAAGAAATCGTAGAACAAGTAGAGTTTAAGGAGAAGATTATATAATTTCTCATGAATGTCTGCTTTAGCAACATAAAGGTCTAACAATCCCATTTCTATGAAATAGCCTCTACTAATTTTCTCTCTAAAAAACATGTATTGAGCAGTTTTTTCAAATGGTTGAATACCTCCACTTTCAATAAGTTTTAGATAATCCCGCACAATTGCTAATGTCTGCTTTCCTTTATCTTTTTCCTTTTCCTTATATTTTACCTTACTCATATAAATCTCTCGGAAATATACCTTGATATCCTGCAAACAATTTGGGGAGCATTGTCTTCCACCATAAAAACACATAATCTTTATGATTTTACGAGTTTCTTCTAATTTCTTTTCATAATCGTATATTGGATGTCCTTCAGTGATAATACTTTTTGAAGATTTTATTTCTTCCTCTGATAAAAGAATCTTTTCTGCTTTATACTTTTCATTTAACGGGCTGAATAAATCAGTATCTTCCTCTATTTCTAACTTCAAAGTATTTAGTATATGTAACTCCTTGAAATATCTATTGTAGTGAGTTCTATATGCTGTAAAATACTCTGTAAGTATATTGGATGTCAGTCTATTTTGATTTTGCTGTTCTGTCCTTTTTCTTTCCAATTGTTTATTCATTAGAGAAAGCAACATCTTCAGTTTTTCAGATAGACTATTAATGATTTTTTGTTTATCTCTAATATTCTCATTTACTATAACTCGATACACCAAAAATTGAAGGACTCCATCAGATATATAATCAATATAATCCCTTACATAGCCGAGATTTCTGTAGCCTATTCCCAATACTTTAAATTGATTTACTTCATCAAAAATTGTTCTTATAATCACTTCATTTAATCTACTTAGTTCTTTTAAGACATTTCGAGTTGAAAATGAATGATCTCTTATGATTTTCCGATTCTTTACTCGTTCCGATGACAAATCCCAAGGTTCGTAATTAGGATGTTCACTCATAAATTCTTTAGTGAATCTTTCAGTTACATTATCATTAAAAAGAAAATTATCAAATTCCCTATCAACATCATCTTTCCCTATGTTAGAGATAATTTGCCTTTCTGGTGAAATATTTAGCCAAAAATTCAGCAGTTCAGCTTTTTGCTTCGTATCTAACAATTCATAAGGAAAGTCTTTAAATACACTCTGTTTATCTGTTAATTTTTTTATCAAGGGCTTTAGTCTATTCTCTTGTCCCTTTTTTAATTCTGCTTCCTTACAGTTAGGCATGAATCGTTCAATATAGTAATCAAGTAATTCCTTATCCAATAAATCACCACTTTTTTCATTTTTAACCACTTTTAATTTAAGCTTTAGAAATCAAAAATATCATCAATTTTGGGCTTTATCACCTTTATTACTTACATATTTGCTATTCATATTATGTAAAAATTATTAATACCATTGCCTCAAAACTGGTATGGCAAGATTTTTGACAACTTTTATAAGGATACTCTTAAGCGCATTAGGAACGAACAAGTTGCTTGACATGGAGCCTCTATGGGCTTTTGACCCACTGTGCCAGAAAGCCAGCTATATCAGGCTGGCTTAGCCAAACGAGGTCAACATGCCCATTGCGCTCCAAGTAAAAATCTTCTTAATTGATAGGACTAAGAATTGCCCCTTATACCTTATGTCCAACTAAACATAATACAAAAGTTATATATTAGAAATAAATAATAATCCATTAATATTTAATAATCACTGCCACTAATCCGCTTTGTTTTCCCCATAGTCCTTTGATTTTCAAGAGAGTACCACCCTTCATAATCAGACCATTTTTTAGTATTATTAGTATGTGCTTCAGATAAATATTTCTCTATTTTTATACGCCAATATATTTTTAATTTTTTTTCTTCCAGCCAATTATACAAGACATCTTTTCTAATCAGTAATTGGTGATTGGCTTCATAGTCAATACTCGGATTTATACAAACAAGCTTGTCATCTAAATAATAATAACCTGGTTTAGAATAACTCTTTAATCCCATACTTTTGAATAAAAACTCAGTTGGAATATCGAAAGCTAGAACATCACTTTTCGAAAAATCCGTTTCTTTCTCCCAAATATAACGCTGTGTTGTTTGCATAATATCTATTGTTTTACCATTACTCAGTTTTACTTTTTCCCAATTTGGTGTATCACCATAATCTTTCTTACTTTTTTTATATGCTGGGGACCAATAATATTCACTAGCATAAATATTAGTCCAATTCCATTCATTAATTTTAGATACGTCAAATTCATGGGGCGTTTTATAGTCAGTAATATAGGAAAAAATATAAGCACGCATAGACTTCTTCTCTGATTTATCATTTACGTTAAAATCAGCAGGATATTCATTCCAAAAAGGATAGTAGCATAGTGTTATCCATTCAACACCCTCAGGATCAATCATTGATATAAGACTATTACCAATTTCTAATTCTTCTTTAATCCAGTCAATTCCATCATTATCAATAGGCAAATAATTAAAATTGCTAAACCATGATTTTGGAGGTTGATTATATTTCAACCCTTTCGTTTCCGCTATTAATAATGTAGGGTCTATGTCTCTTATATTCGGATACCAAGGACCGTTATATGACATACTTGCTTTGTCTTCCCACCAATTATCTCCCTTTAATTCATAGTTATCAGCGATTAAGGCAAGTATTTCATGAAATACAATCCACTGATATTTTTTCCCTATTCTTTCAACCCGTGTGTTTCCTCTATTATCATAACGAGGACTTACTTTGTCATGAAGATTTGGATTATAGCCCAGTTCTATTATTCGAGCTACACACCATTTCTCAAACTTATTAATATCAACATCTATAAAGTTTTCTAAAGTTGATGCGAATGTATACCTACCAAAATCCCCATAATTTTGTCCTGTCTTCATTGAATTAATTATACTTGAAAGTCCAAAGGTACCAGTATATGCTTCTTTCAAGGTTTGAATATCTTCATTAGAAGGAAAAATCTTTGGTAATCTACTTCCATAAGGTGGTCTAATCTTAGCTTTAATATAAGCTAATTCCTTTTCATTGTAATTTCCACAATAAATACTATATTCAACAATTCCTCTTGCATAATCTCTTATTAAAATATTCGGATAAATCTGTGTTGCATTAAAAAAAGCATCTACAATATAGTCACTGATAGCTTTTACCTTATCATTTTCCTTAGTATGAACTATTGCTCCATAAGCTGCCGCATATATTCTTTCTTTAATATATATGTCATTTACATCTTCTAAGGCAGAAAAGAGCGTCTTAAATTGATCAACATGATTTAAATATATACAGGTTAAACCTTTAGTTGCACTGTCTCTTAATGCTCTATTCGAAGAAGAGCATAGCCAACTCAAAGTTAATCCAAATAAAAACCTAGTGTCAGCATCAATTGGCTGTTTCCTATCTATCCTCCAACACCATTTCACGATACGTATATATATATTATTTTCATAGCTCTCATACTTATTGTTTATATGTGGCGTCCACCAAGTGTCTAATTCTGACATACTTAAATTACTTAAAAAGTTTGAAGAAATAAATTCAATATTAAAAGGATGCTTTGAAACTGCAGCAATAGGAAGTAAATTATCAATTATATTTTTCTTTAATTCAACATCATTGTTTGAAATATTTACTAACCATTCACCAATTTTTTTAGCATTATAGATTGTAGTTCTCCACTGTAAACTTTTAAAAAAAGCAGTTAATATTACTTTAGTGATTTTTCCATTAGGAGTACATTCAAACAACTCTGTTTTATATTTTTCAGGCAACATTATTGCTAGTAGTTCAAGCATTGTATTATTTCCATATGTATTACCCTCTAGTAATTTTACGAAATAAGATGAGGATTTAATATACATATTAATATCGACCTCTAAAGGTTTCTGGTTTAATCTATAAAGCAACGTGCTATAATCCTTCATTTTATCGTATGCAAAACCAATCCTTTTCTGCTTACTACTATATTGAGTAAATGTTCTAAAAATCCCTTCTTTAATAAGAGCATCTACAAAACCAAAATATTCGGGTGGGGAAATATTACCTAAACTGATATTTATAGTAGTTACAAATTTCGCTTGTAATTCATTGTAAGGAATAGAAAAGTTCTCTGACAAAACTAGTTCTTCAGCTAATTGATTCACAGCAACTTTTATTAATCCTAAAGATTTTTCATATTTAAACTTCCGATATAGTTTTTCATTTATATAATTCATATATTCTTCAAAAATTTTTGGTAATGAAGGGAGTTCACCTGTAAATCTTATATTTTGACAAGATTCACAAAATAATTTTAGAAATAAGGGATTATTAAATTCATTATTAAATATAGGTACTCGAATATCTAAACCAAAATGTTCAAAAAAATGTTCACATGCAAAATCATAAGCTTCGTCAAATCCTTGATGTTCAATTAAATTCATTCGCTCACGACATTTTTCAGGGACGATATCTTCAATATAGTCCTTTCTTACACTTACTACTAATGCAATCCAACGATATCTTTTAATATCCGTTTCTAATCCAGCCAAATATTTAAACCAAATATCTGTACCTTCCCCTTCATTAAGAGCATCAATAGCTATAAGTATCCGTTGGTTATGTATTTGTCCTATAGAATCGAGTAGCTGTAATAATGAATTAAAACTACCTGCATATTGTAGTCTTTGTTTAATACTCTCTCGGGGATCGAATGACTTTGAAAATTGATCCCCAAGAAATAATAAAGATGGTATTCCTCTTTGAACTTGTTTAAGACAAATATCAGCTAATAAATGTGATTTACCTATACCCGGCTCACCGTGCAAAATCATAAATGGATTATTTATAAGCTCACCCTGTTGATAAAAAAGGTCTTTGCCTTCATAAATCAATTCAAATATCTGGTTAAGCGTCTGTTCATGAGATGAATTCTTAAATTTCAATTTCTCTGAGTTATTAAGTTTGTCCCATATTGAAGAAATATTCTTCTCAAAAGCCTTTAAATGTACTAGTAGTTCAGGGAATTTAATTTCCTGCGTTTCAGAATAGCCGGGTACTTTTAATATCCCATAAATTTCTGCTAATATTTTAAAAAACTCACTACGCTCTAAAGCTAAATCTGTAATACGTTGTGTATGTTCAAATAATTCAACCACATTTTTTACACAAGATTTCAAATCAAAATGATATTTTTGAATCATTTTGAGAGTACGATCATTGCGTAACAGACAATCAAAAAAGAAAGAAACATTCAATTCGACATTTAATTCCGGTGTATAACGTGGACCTAAATCCGCTATAGTAGCTTCTAGATTATCTTTAAACCTATCAATTGTAAATTCACTTCCATTAAACCAATAATATCTTAAACCCTCATTTATCGGCTTAATTAGTAAATCGTTAAGATATGATTCGTCCCACAATTCTATTTCGACTGTATTCCCTTCAGTTGATAATTCTTCTTTCCAATATGCTACTTTCTCTTCCCACTTTGTCTTTGCACTCTTAATTGGTCTTCCAGCTTTATTAGTATATTGTGGATCAGGAAGATTAAATGGTGCAGCAACAATATATTTATCTATATCTGGATGGTTTTTAATTGCCGTCTTAATAGATTTATCTATTTGGGAAATTAGGTCTTCCACGTTAAAAACATATTTAGCTTGCCATCCTACTTCTTTGCCATTATTTAAGCTCCAATAACATTCAACTCCCCCATCTGGTGTACCTAGCCTATAAAACTGTTTATTATTAGGAGGAGGATTATGTCTAGCAAATTGACACACCAATTCTTCAAATGCATTATTTTGTGACTGATTGTGTACACGTATGCTTCTCCAATTAATCAAAACATTCAATCTCCTTCCTTTAAAATTTTTGTATGATTTATTCTTCTAAAACTTAATATTTCCACTCATCTCTATAACTATCTAAAAACATTGGCAAAGTTTTAGCATCTTTTCTTTCTCTCACTTCTTCTTGATGTATTGCTAAAGAGGTTAAAATTATGGCTTCCCTTACATAAGAAATTAAAATCATTGCAGCCTCAACAAACTCTTCATAACTAATCGAAAATGCGATAGGATCATATTTTTCTTTTCTATCACTAGCTAAAGGAAATAACCAACTGTCATGAATTTTTAAATATTTATGTTCTAAATGATTACGAATTGTTGCTAGCATTTCTATGTTAGGATCTAGATAATGATGCTCTACTTTTTGTTTACTAATATCTTTGCACAACCAATATAAACCTAATAACGGTTGGTTATAAGTTTGAAGATTTACCATGTTCGCTTTTAAATGAATTCTTGTTTCATAAGATTTTTTTCCACGTCCCTGTCTGTTTCTCCAAATGGACTTATAGGATACATCCTTTTCTTCTATACCTAACTCAAAATACTCATTTATTAAGAAGGCTATTCTGTCAAAAATTGAATATAAACTTCTATATGCAAATTTTATTTTTTCAATCCCCAAGCCGTATACAGGATAGTCTAATGTATTTACTAAATGAACTTCCTTATCTGAAAAATGTGGATCATTTTGGTTAATTCCTTCGAATAACATATACCTTGCTGATACATATTCTTGTTTAATTTGATTGAATAGGCCATGATATTTAGGTCCTTCATTAATACCCGTTACTATATCCGGCAAATGTAAAATATCATAGGCTGCTACTGGATGCAGAGTTACGTCATTCATGGTATTAAGAAACAGTTTTCTTTCTAAACACCACCTTCGATAGAGTTCTTCCAAATCGCCACCTAAATCAATCTCTCCAAAGTCATAGTCTTCTAATAGAAAACTTTTATCATACCTTTTTTCGATATTTTCTAAAATGCCTTGCCAAAAATAAAACGCTTGTTCATTTTCAAGGTCTTTAGTTAAACTTTTTAATTGTTTATATGCATAATGATGAAAATAATCTGTATGTCCGTCATCATAATCATATAAGCCATAGTTAATTATTGTTGTAGCATGGTTACCTTTAGCCATTGAAAAGTTTTTATCTAATAATTCTTCGATAGAATGAATAGATTTAATAAATCTTCCTATTCTGTTTAAAAGAATTGAATAATTAGTTATTGCTCTATTTTCATATTCTGCAAGATAAAAATATTCTTGTTTAGAGCAAGTTTCTATAAAATCTTTTTTAAAATCTTCGAAAAAATTGATACAGTTTCTAAATAATAACAAACAAAATTCAATATCTTTCTCATTCTCTTCATAAATCTCTATCCGTATAGATTTCAATTCAATATAATCACTGGTCGCCGTTGCACCATGATATGATAAGATACCTTTTTCTAAGAGAGTATATTTATCGCTTCGTGACCATTCTAAACAATCTCTAGAAATATCTCTTAGAGTCTTTTCATCTTTTTCTTCAAATGCTTTATCTGCAAAAAAAGCTATCTCATGGATTTCTTCACAAATCAAGTATACTCCCCCCTTAAATAAATCATAGTAATGTTAGATTAATTATATATCAAACATCTCTTATAAATCTTTGATTATAAGACGCCTAGTCCATTGTTAGCTACCTTAACATATTAACTGTCTTTTTTGTATGTCCAAAAGCTATTTCTATCCAACGTACGGTCATCAGTTAAACAAGTTTTGCAGTCGACTAACAGTAATTCTGAAAAACATTTACTGCACTATCGGCTTCAATAAAATAGCAATGAAGGCACTAAACGAATTGATATCGTTAGTGCCTTTTTGGTTCCAAAATCTTAATTTATAACATAAAACTTTATAAAGGTAATTTCTTATCACGAATTTCAAATTGAATCTGTATGAAACCCCCTCCACGAATAATATCTTATCTGAATACGAAAATAACCCTTTGTCGTTAAAAGAGATGGGATATTAAAAATATTTTGCCAGTTAATTGAATAAAGAATGCAGCCAAAGCATCTTTTAGTATCCCTCTTATATTAAGGAATAATAACAATATGGAACCAATACAATTAAACGCTTTCCTTATTTTCAAGAAAAGCACCAAACTGTTGAATATCTTTATTCATAGATGTTTGTTCAAAATATATACTAAATAATTTATTTCTTAGAAATCAAACGAACTATATTCCAGTTTGAATAAGTTAACATACTCTCTATTGCTGAAATTCCCACAAGATGTTCATAACTCGAAGGAGTCAATGCTTCATATGTATATACATTGTCATGTAATGTTATTGGTAAAGCATCTTTTGAAGAGTGATGCCAGGTATATAAGTTTTTATCTTCTAGCTGACTTGTCACCTCTGTATACAAAGTATTTACTCTTCCAAATATTTCACCACGCCAATGTCTAGGCAATGAATTTAATTTATCCCACATTGATGCTCCTATCCAAACTAATGCCATCCCTTCTGGATCATTTCTAAGTTCCCATAGTAATTCCGCTGTAGTGCGAGTTCCTACTTTGGTTTTATTTAACTTATAATATCCTTGTATACTTTGTTCTTCTATTATTTTCTTTTTTGAAATTAGTTCTTCATTTGACCACCAATCTATATATTCATTTTCATACCAATCCCATCCTGGTTTTTCAACCTCTAGTTCTGTAATTTCAAGTGATTTAAATAGTAACGGATTTATGCGGTTACACATATGTTTCCATACTTTCAATAATTCTTCTAAATTCGGTCTTTCAATTCTACTCATTCATTCATCTCCTTAGAATTATTCTATTTAAATTTAACGTTACTCCAAAGATATTTATAAAAGTATTCATTATGACTCTAAGTGGCTTTTTGACACAATAAGTCATCACATTCATAGTGGCTCCATGTCCGCACATTCTACTTTAAAAGTCAAAAAAAGTTGTGCAAAAGTGTTACTATTACACTTAATTTTTATTGGTCGGCAAATTCATTTACTTCCAAATTTATTAGACCTTTTTCACCAAATAAAAATGTATACTTTACATAATCCTTCGATATCTGTGGAGGGGTATTTTCGACAAGAATAATTTGATGTGATGAACTTAGCTCAATCAATATTTTATAGAATTCATCATAAACTTCCGGATCATTTATCCTTTCTTCACTGTTATTATCTATATCAAGTTGTGGATCATTATCTGATGGATTTAAATCAACTCTTAGAGTACCTACATATTTACTTAATGAATCTAATAACAGTAGTCCTGGATGCCCTTCAGCGTATCCCTTTTCTTTACTTTTTAAAATTGCAGCTAAATACGAAAGTTGCATACACTCTAATAAACCGCCACTTTCATGAGAATATACACCAGAACCATCATAATATGGGATAAAAGAGTCTCGATGTATAAATGTGTCATTTTTTGTAGAGTACTTAAATCGTTTCATAAATTTTTTATATTCTTTATCTAAATAATCAAAAATAGCTTTTTTAATGTCTTCATTCACATTTAGTTTTTTTAATTCACCCTCTAACCTTTCAATTTTTGCAGTTAATTTTTCGATATTCTTATGCTTCTCATCGATTTTTCTATGAATTCTCATACTCTCTTTAATTGTTTCAAGTTCCTTAGTCATTTGATTGATTAAAATATTGATACTGTTTAATTCTGAAAGAAAAGGAACATCAGTATCTTTAGCAAATTCAGCGATTGCATTTTTCAATATGCTTTCCTTTTGAGTTAATCGATTCATATTATAGTCAATTTCTTGAATTTGCTGCATATCCTTATCGATTAAATTTGTTACGATTTTTATTTTTGACTCTAAATCTTTTCTTATTTTTAACAAAGTTTTTTCAGCGTTTTGTTCAGGTTGCTTACGTTCTGATTCAAGATTTACAAGCGAACTGCATAATGGACATTCTAAACTTTGTTCTGGGATAATTAGTTTATAATTCACTTCTAAAGTTGCATTTATCTCAATAATTTCTGCTTGATATTCTTCTATTAAAATTTGTTTAGACTTTATTGAAACTTCAAGTTTTCTTCTACTATTTCGAAAATCAGAAAGAGCATTAGCAATTCCTTCTAAATCTTTTTTTAATTTTATGTACATCTTATTTTCATTATCATTATTTGATTTATTATTTTTGATTATAGTTTCTTTTGATTTCTTTTGCTTTGTGATATCTTTTGTAATACTTTTTGCTCTAGAGCTTAGGTAGTTAAAATCTTCTGCATTTTTATCTTTTAGATATGCACCAAGGCCAAAAATCATTTTTTGATCTTCTAAAAGAGCATTTTGAGTTTCTACTATTTCTTGTTTTAAAGCTGTGGCATCTTGTTCTACTAAATTAAACATTATCTTAAATGCATGAGGATTTTTATTCTTTTTAAATGGAGTTTTATTGCCTAAAAAATCATGTGTACCTAGAGCATGTTGATTTGTATATACATATCTAAAAATATCTCTAAATGATACTGTTTCCAATGTTTTTTGAGTACTATGATTTTTATGTTTAATAATTTTATATTCATTAATATTTAATTCATTCATTAGAAATTTCATAGTTTCATCAATACTCAAAGTCTTGGGTGTATAGCCCTCAATTGCGTCATAATGGCAATAATAAATTTTAATATTGCTAGTCTTTGTTTTAAGATGTCTATTAAAAGTGAATATAGTACCATTTATATTGATTTCTAAAAATACATTATCACAATGAGCATTCAATTCCTTTTGAACTTTTAAATCAATCTTAGCCCCCTTACCAAGAACGTAATCTATTAAACTTAATACTAAAGATTTTCCAGAAGTTTTATCACCACTAATTATAGTGAGACCTTTATTAAAATTAAGAGTCCTCTTATAATCAACGCCTTGTATTACTAGCTTATTTATTATCATTTTATTCTTTCCCTTCGGTAAGAATTTTCAAATTATGTGTTGTATATTTAATAGAATTAATTACATAATTATATTTATCGATTAATTCTAAAAAAAATTCAGAGTCCATTTCTTTAATAAGTACTTGTCCTTCAGATGAAATTTTTAAAGTAAGTTCCTCTTTTTTCTTGGAAAAATCTCCTTTAAAATCTATTAAATTTAAATTGGTTAGATTAATTATTATCTTAGGAAGCTTGCTTTGAAATCTAAAATAAAGATTAATTGATGGATCGGATACGCTATTAGAATTCTGAATGTTTTCATCAAATAATTTATATAAATTGAAATTTACTATACCATAATAAAATAAAAGTTCAGCAATCTTAACATGACGTTTGGTTATTAATGAAAAAGCATAAAGTAAACATAAAAATTTGATTGTGTCTAATTTTTCATTATTAAATAATAACTCTATTGATGGCGGAATAATACTGAAATCATTTACTAATCTGCTCATTAAAACGCCCCTTTCCCCACCAAACATCTAGAGAATCATCTTCTGCTAAAAGGTGTATTAATCCTCTACTTTCATTTTCATCTGACTCTTTATCTTTTAAGAGGTCGGTGTATCTACCTAAATCTAATGCCTCTAGACTTTCATGTACAACATTTAAAAACTCCTCACTATTACCATATTTTTTATAAACTACAACATATTTCTCTCTATATTTTATAAATACTTTTCCTAATAACATATCTATAACATCTAAAGAAATTCCCTCATTCCTTAAAAATCGTATATATTTTTCAGAAGCAATATAGAAAAGAGTACTTAATTCAATATTATCTTCATCAATACTCTCCAATTTCAATTTTTTGTAAAATAAATGATCTGATAAGTTTTCTTTCAGGTCAGATAATCCCGCTCCAAGAAATGTTGTTTCTTTTGCTGTAGATTTTTCTGTTCCCTTTGGAAATTCAATTTTTAAACTCGGTTCATTATTGGTTAAAACATCTAATATTTTTCTGATTTCAGTAGTATGTGATGAACTTGTTGAATCATATGGAATTGTTATTAATCCATATTTTTCTCGAAGTTCGCGTATACGCTCTTGACTAGGATTATTTAACAAAATATAGTGAATACCTTGTAAATGTTTTTTATAATCTAAAATTAAATTACTTACAAATTTATCATCAAAAGAAAAGCCTAAAAATAATACATGTTTGTTACTCGTTATTACTTTTAAAATATCGCCATACTTTTCGTCAGTATAAAGTGAATCGTAACTACTTTTACTTATTACAATCGAACCTGGATTTGAAGTATAGCCGTGTAAATGACAAATACGTCTAGTATCAAATATGTCTTGTGAACTAAAATCTAGCTCTTTAAGTAGAATTGGTACCGTATCACAATCAAGATGTTCATAAAGTAAATTTTCATAATTTGTTGTTAAAAATAATTTACACTTAAGTTTCGCCAAATCACTATAATTATGTTCTGTATCATCAGATAAATGTTTCTTTCTTTCATTAATTAGCCTAACAATTTGTTTTTGTAAATCTTGATCTGTTAAAAACGTATATTTTTTTATTTCATCAATAGCTCCCCAATAATCATTTTCGTTAAGATGCCATTGGACCGCAGTAGGTAATAAGATTTCTAAATTTCCAGTAGAATATGTAGCACAAATTTCTTTTATCAAATCATTCCAAGATGGAATTTCAAAAGGTATTGATAATCCAGCACCAATAAAGGGTACGATTTTATCTTCATCATAAGCCTGTTTTAGAGAAATTAAATTAGGATTCATACGCTACTCCTCGAATTCAATGTATTTTTTACTATAATATACCATTTATTGATGTATGATTAAATACTGTTATGATAGTTATTTGGTTATTTTTATTTACTTAAGTTTTATAAATACACGATACATACTTTAAATAAATCGATTATTATATACCTAAGTTTATAAGAAAAGGAACTTGTGAATCAGTATTTCACAAGTTCCTTTTAAAGAGGATTTAAAATTCCCAAAATCCTTATTTCTTTTACTTTATTTATTCAATAATATATTTGTTTCTATAACCTAGTTGTTAAAATTTACATTGTGAACTATCATTAAAATTCTCATTCAACTATGAATTATAAATTCCTGTGCATTAGAACGAATAATATCGTTATAATTTTTTACGGCTTTATCGGTGATATGCGTGACATAGTATATATTATCATCTTTTTTACACTTACCCTTTGCCATTAAAATTCTAGGAGTTATTGGAAGTAGACCAACTAAATTCTTATCTTCCCTCATATACGTGAATGCTGGACTGTCGCTCGTAATAAATTTCGTAGGACCATCAGCTATGAAAAAATGAAAATTTGTATGTTTTAAATTAGCAATCATCTCTTTAAAAATCACACCTGTATCGTTTAAATACTGCCTATAAAAATTTAATAATAAAAAATGTCGAATTTCATCGAGTGCAGTTTCTAATGATGGCAATATCCTTTCATTTAGTGGTATTTCAATATTGCCTAACAAATTACTTGTTAAATTTTTATACATTTTTTCAAAAAACTGATTTGAACTAAAACCTCTCCAATCCAAAGCAATAAAAAATTTCATTAGATATTCTCGGTCAAACATAGCAATACTATCATTAGAAGCATTTAACAAAGTTGATTCGATCTTCGCAACTTGTAAAGCCCAATTATTCTCATACTTAGTAGACCAATTACTCTCAATATCTTTAATTTTTATTTTTTCAATTTCTCTCTTAATACTTTTTTTACTTACTATGCTACCATCTACTCGCTTAACTACCCAATTTTCGAAATCATAGTAGTATTTATTCATATTGAGAGGGGATTCAAGCACATTATCTTCATATTCAACAATATACGACAAAATTGGCTCAAAAATTATATTCGCATCACTTTCTGTGCATATAGGCATTCCAGCTTTGATTGAATGAAAATCTGTTATTCCCGCTATTCTCTCTTTATTACGTTCAACAATTTCACCAGGTGACCTTAGAAATTCTATGTTGAGTGTCCCATTTCCATGCGCCCATGCTGACATATACGTTTGGGGAACAAGGTGATGGTATTTTGCTTGCGTCTCATTCATAGATTATTCCTCCCTATTATAAAACTAAATATATCCAAATTATCTAAGTAATTATAACAGGATACGTCACCAATAAAAAAACTATATAAATCTTACGGACATATATTCCTATAAGAAATCCTTCAAATTCACTACTATCCTTTATCGCTTAAGAATTAAATATTTAGTGAGGAAATCCATTGAACCCTAGTTAACACATTTTAAATGTTCTTTTACTTTTTACTTATATATTCTTCTAAGTAATATCTTATTTTTTGAAATTTTTACTTTCTATTGCACATACCTCTCTAACCTTTTCAAAATAAACAATCCCGTTTTTCTCTAACATTTTGTCAATTATTAAACAGCAGCGTCTAATCCTAAAATCCTGTACTGATTCAGTAATTTCGCTTAATAAAGCGGTTGTTTTGGGTAGCTTAGCAGTATGCCTATTATTTGAAAGTGCTTCAATTTCTAAATGCTTGCTAAATAATTTCTTTGTAATTCTAACCGGCTTTTCTAGCTTTAGTAGCTTAGGATAAATTTGTTGGATTCTATTATAATATTCTTCGTCCCGAGCTTCCCAATCAACAGCCGGAACATTCTTGTTATTTTGAACAGGGCTTGGCATATTAGTCTCAAACCATTCAAGATCATTTTCATGCAACCATTTACAGGCTCGGTGAAATTGCTTCCACAAGTCAGTCCTTGTAATCGTTGGTCTACTCTCTATTTCTTTTAAAATTTGTGTTCGATATTGTGCAAGACGTTCTTCTATGTTCCGTGAAAGGTCATCTCGTTTTGAAGGTAAGTTTCTATCTAACCAGTCAGTATCATTTTTATAAAGGTACGTAAATAATTTTTTAAATTCTGTTTGAAACTGCTTTCTACTACCAGTAGGATTTTTATCCAACCATTCTGATAACTTGGCACGATATGCTTCAGTCCGTTCAGGTGACTTATTATTAACTGATAGTTTATTTCTAACCGTACTTTCACTTATCCCAAGGGCTAACGCAATATCTTCGGGACGCATATTTAAATTTACTAATTCATTGAATTTTGCTTCCCATACGTCTCCATACGCTGTTATACGACTTCTAATCCACTTTTCACTTTCTGCCTTCTCTGGACCAGTTCTTGTGTATTCAAAACCGCAGCAACACTTAAATTTGCCAATTATAACGTCTGTTTTCTCTCTTTTAGTAATAGATACTTTAGGAATAACAAGCTCTTTGTAATGGCTTGCCGCAATATTTAAACACGGCCATGGTCCTTTTCCAAAAGGTCCCTCATCCTCTTTTACTTTCAAGAATGAATCTATATCTTGATTAAAAAAATATAGCAATAAAAGATGACGAAATGGATGAATCCCTTGTCTTTTATAATTAGTCACCGTACTTTGCAACCAATTGTTGGTTCCCATTCCTCTTAGGTGCGAATTAAATCTTTCTAAAAAACCCTTTGGAAATTTAGCATTAAATGCTTTTAATAACTCAGCTTGTTTTACTGCTGAATTTTTCATAATCCAATTATTTTCTCTAAGTAAGGCTCGATATTTATTAAATGTCACTTCAAAAGATATGTTTTGAATAGATGTATTTAATAGCTTAAAAGCCATTTGTGAAAGCTTTATTTCAACTTCTCTATGCTCTTTTATCTCATCGACGGTATCTTGAAATTTTAGTGTGTCTAGTACACGCTTATCTAGTCGTATATATCCGTATCTACTATGATTTTTATAATCAACAGGATATTTTATTAAACGCTGCTCATGATGCGGGCAATAATAAATTGCGGGGAGATGGTGTTCTCGATGTATATAAGGCTCTCCGTAGCGAGCAATATCTTCGCTGACGCATTCCTTACAGAAGAAAATCTCTTTTTTACTATCGATTTTAGTTGGAAGAGTACCTAGTCTCCCTCGCAATCCTCTTGCATCATTCTCAACGTCTTCAGAAACTTTCCGTTGCTTTGCTTTGGTTATAAAGGGTGCAAAGAAGGGATATATAGTATTTTTTGAAAGAATTTTTTCTACGGAATATCCTGAACCTAAATTTTGCACAAAGTTAGATAAATGACTACCAAATTCAATGATTGGTACAACTGTTCTACTACCAAATAATTCTTCAAGAGTATCTACAAAACTAACATTGCCATTATAAAAATGATACCGGCTAATGGCTGAATACAGCAATTCATTTGGATATGGATCCGTAAAAAACGGTAACACTATCCCCCCTCCCATTTCACAAGGAATTTATTAAAATTTAATTGGTATATGCTACTTACCTTAACTTTTTAAGCAGTTTATAATGTCTTTTGCCGAAATTTTCGATCCAGCAGCTCCCTTCAAATATTTCAAATCTCCACTAGCTAACCAGTCAATCTCTTTTAGATTCAATAATGTTTTAGCAATTTTTGAAGAGTCTGGCTGTTGTGATTTTGTAAGATAATTTTCATTAATGACTTGTTTTCCAGCTATAGCTAAAGCATTTAAGCCAGTTATATGAGTCATTCGATACAATTTGTTATCCGCCCACTGCTCTGGAAATAGTTCCTTAATTGTATTGAAATAAAATAGGCACAGGTTTAATTTCTTCTCCTTAGGAAGTTTCTCAAGATTTGATTTCTTAGTTAACAATTTCACCATGTTATATAGATTTTGGAGCGTAATATTCTTTTCTTTACTACGATTTCCAGTTAATGTTCCTTTACTAAAAAATGGACTTTCTGGTTTCAAGATTAAATTCGTTGCGACCCAACTTAAATCATCATTATTTCGATTTAAATATCGACTTAATGATGTTCCAATGCCCTTAGCCTTTGTATTAATCACATCAAAAAGCTTAATTTCCTCATCTTCATCCAAATAATGAAATGCTAAAAATGGGATGATTAACGTACTCGCTGTATCATTAATATACTTTTCAATTCCCCCAAGACGATGTTGACCATCCATTAAAGTACCTTTCTTTTTACAAATAAGACGCCCAACATTTGGTCGATGCTTATCATACGCATGAAACTCCCAGTTACCAGCTGCATTTAATAAAATCGGTGTATATAAGGAATCCTCTCCTTGAGATAAATAATCTGCAAAATCTTCACAACGCTTACGGTTGATCAGCCGCTGATATCCTTTCCCTGACGAGTCATTATATAACTTTGAATATGAAAAATTAACTGCAACTTGCGAAGACACAAAACCTTGATAAGCTACTCGACCACGCATTTTAGATTGAATTACATTCTCAATCGCTATATTTGAAGGTAAATTATTACTCATATTTTTTCTCCTTTACATTTAATCTATATCATTTTAATACCAAAAGATAATATAAATCAATTAAAATAAACTTATAAGTTATTTTTTTTATGATTTAATGGTATGTAATGCTTGTTTCACCTCACATACGCTTAAATGGGGTGATACAAAATGGACTTAAATAAAAGAGTAGGAATGAACATCAGAGCAATTAGAAAGGCACAGAAATTAACAATCGATGAACTAGCTGAAAAATGTGACTTTCAATCCCCTTATCTGTCGGATGTTGAACGCGGAGAGAGAAATATTACGTTACAAACTTTAAATAAAATATTAGATGCGCTTGAAGTAGATCCAGGAAGTGTATTAATTCCTGAAAGCAGAACTAATGAAAAGCCTGAAAATATTAGAGAAGAACTTTTAAACATTTTATTTAATACACTTGAGGATAAGAATGAAGATGATATTCGAATGTTATTAAATATCGCTAATGAGATCTTCGGTCGGTTTAAAACAAATTAAAAAGCAGCTTGTGAAATAAAATCACAAGCTGTTTTTTATTTTTCAAATAGTATCAGTCTAAAGCTCTACGTACTCCATTCCCATCAACAAATTTTGAATTTTAAAAATTCCCCATAAAATTCTCCATATCTCCAACGCGATGCATATAACCGCGAGCTGCAAACCCACGTTTTTCATTTTCAGTATATATATTATCCTTAGGTTGAAAAACTTTTCGTTCACTTATCCATCCATCAGGTAAACGTTTAAAACTGTCCAAATATTTATACTCTAAGCTTTTTTCTAAACCTTGTTCAGATGTGAACAAATCACACCAGTTATGTGGAATCAGTGAGCCTTCAGACTTATGTACAGCCCCATTCGGATTGTAATTATTCCACAATATAGTAACATCTTCAAAAATAATAAGATTAATATTACTCATTGAAATAAAATATAATATGGCTTTATATTGAAGATTTATTTTCCAAATTCCATTATTTATAACCTCGTTGTAAAAGTTTTCGTTAAATAAACTCTTTAAATAACAGCTTTCTTCACTATAAATTAAAATATTGTCTACTAACCCATTCAAGAATTTTAAGTTTTCGTATTTTTCTATCAATTCTTTTTGTACAGAATTATGTTTTTTCTGTTCTCTCTTTAAAATGTCATTTAAAAAACTTGATTTTGATTCTTGAAGATATATATTTAAAAACTTTTTATCTGGACTACACATGTACTTATAATTTAAAACTATTAATGAATTAATAAAATTTAAGGTTCCCTCATCACAGGCCACTTTATGTCCAGTGTAATATTCAGGAATACCTTTCACATAATATCTAGAATAAATAATTTCTTTACTGTCAACTCCCCAGTCGCAAAACAATATTTTCGCATACAGATTTTCTGCTCTATTATTATTTAATAATTTCTTCAAAAATCTTAGATACTTATATAAAGTATCTTTATTTTGTCCAGCAGTCGATAAATTAGAAATGTAAGACCAGATAATCACGTCTTTATGTGTATCTTCATTATGAACATTTGACAAAAAAGTTTTCAGCATCGCATTATAATTCGAATCACTAATAGACCAATGTTGACCTCTTGTAGTAAAAAAGTGTCTAGATGTTGAATAATCAATACAAGTAATATCTTCTACATTTTTGCCATCAATTTCATCAATAATACTATCAATAATTTTTTCGACACGTTGTAGATGCTCTCTTGTTAACCAGGAGATAGTATTGAAATCGTTCATTTCTTCGTTCTCATTTTCTTCAATCCACATCATACGAAAACAATATTTCAAAAAATAAATCAACATTTCCTCTTCACAATGAATTTCTTTATTTTTTTCATACTTATAATTCATAAAAAATTTCAACCATTTATTTTCTAGCTTCAATGCAAATTTTTCAAATTCTTTATCTTTATCACTCTTCCAAATTATTGTAGAAGCATGGTGATATAATTCTGCTTTATATAATTCGTAAGATTTAAGATCTAATCCATCATTTATATCTAAAAAGAATTGCTCTGCATCATTTATTTCATTAACAAGAATTATATTAAACATTACCTTATTAAATAAAAAATCAAAATTTATTTTTTCGGACAATTTGATATACTTATTATTTTGATAAAAGGACTGGCTGTTAAAAACTTTAATTAATTGCGCTAATGAGTATGTAGTGAAGTCAACTGCATCCAACTCATTAATCATTGTGGGATCACGTAACCATTTATTAGCCGTTTCTCTATTTGTAAAAGAAAATTTCTCCAGCATTTTTTTGTTTTCTGCATTTGTTTTATCCAACAAATATGAACAAAGAACAACTAAAGTTGCTAAACGCTGCTGACCATCATAAATATACAAATTATTGTTTTTATCTTTATAACCAACAAGACAACTAAAATTAAAGTTCTCTATTTTTTCATTTCTCTCTGCAATTGCATGTAAAAGTTTTAAAAGTTTTTCTTTCCCGCTCCCCATTACGTAATCTCGTTGAACATCTGGAATAATAATTTGATTATATGCTTGAAGAACATCTCTCAATGATACTTGATTTTGATGAACTGCTATTACCATTACATCACCTCTATGTCGCTTTTATATTTCCCCTTAATATAATTCAAGTATATTGATTTAAACATTTCAAATTCTGCCGCACCATTATAAATCCAAAATTTTTGATTTCCATTAACCTCATCAAATTCATTTTCAATATTTTTATGTTCTTCAATATATTTAATAGACTTTTTACCTTCTTGCAATTGCGATTCGATAAAACATGCCTTTTGAAATGGTTTACCCAAATCTTCACATTCTTTTAATAATACTTCTTCTAACTTATAATCTAAATTATTATTTAGCATACTAAAAAAGCGTAGTTTCTTATTCAATTCAAATAAACAATTATAGGCATTATAACTATTCCAATTTTCCATTTCTAAATCATTCGATAATGTCAATAATATTTTTTTATATTGTTTTAAATGTGTTAACTCAACGTTGTAATCATATTCTAATATGCTATTACCATCAAACTCATCACTTCCGTAACGCTCACAGCATAAAAGCTTTAATCGATTTTCATCTGGATAATGTTTATTCTTATATCTTTTTTGATCACTTTCAGGTATATTTTCCTCGATATATCTTTGTTGTACTAGCTCCCAAACATCTCTCTTATTAAATACTAATTTTGACAAATCTTGAAAAAGGTGCAAGACAGCTGCTTTTTCATCTTTTTCATCTTTTTCATCTTTTTTAGAATCTATAATTAAATGTGCTTTTATACGATCTGAAATAACAAATCGTGTTTTATTTTTATTTAAATTAACAAACTCATCAAATGGTTCATTTCCAGTAATATGCAATAAAACATGTACATTGCTAATTATATAATTAAAAAAACCTTCTCCACATTTCTCTGTATACCCTACATCTTCTAATGCTTTCTTTATTGCACAATAATTGTCTTCAAATCGCGCTACATCCGTATACATATCATTTTTTGCCCATTTATTTTCGCTTGTAATATTACTTAAATACGTTTGTCTTTTTTTATCTAAGCCTTCATCACGTTCAAACCTAAAAGTAAAATGATCCATCTTTGGTTGTATATACTTTAACAACATCAGCAAAGTTATCATTCGCTGTTGTCCATCTATTAATTGCATTTGATATGTGTCTTCTACCTTATATAAAGTAATCATACCTAAAGTATAATTTAAACGTTTTCGTTTATATGCGCTCCATAAATCTTTCGCCAACCTTGAAGCTGTCGTGGCATCCCATTTATAATTTCGTTGAATCAGTGGGATATAGACATCGTATCGTTTAAAATAGTCATTCATTATCACATTAAATGAAACCATTTTATTATTCTCCATACTTTGCTCCTTTCATCGCTGCATCTTTGCAAATAATTTTGTATAAATTTAACAATACATTCTCCCTACTAATATTTCTCGAATTATATATATTTTCTAATGACCATTCTCGTTCCAATTCTTCTGTTTGCCAATCTATAAATGATAGTGCTAACTGTATTTTAGGGGAAATATTATCTATAAAAATAGATTTCAAGAATTCTCCATAAACAATATAAATTTCAATTAATAACTTGTTGTCTTTATAATTTTTTTCCTTTTGAATAAATTCCTCAACTTCAATTTCATTTTTATTTAAGCTTTCAAACATTTCCTGTTCTTTATTTAATTTATTTAGCTCTTGCGTTATAAAATCTATTTCTCTTTTCATACGTTTATCATAATTTTCGATAAACCTATAATTCTTTTTCTTTTCAGCATATATTTTAAAATAATTGTAAATAAGGTGATAATATTCAATTTTATCAAATACAAAATGATAGCATTTCTCTTGTTCAATCATTTCTTCATTCAAGCCTATATCATAATCTTCAATTTCCCATAAGATATCACTAACAATTATTTCTTTATCTGCTACTGGACTTACCCTTGATGAAATTGCTGCCTCGCCATCTTGTTTGCGCTCTTGTTTTATCCAATTCAAAATAATTATGTCGTAGAAGTCATCTGGCATACTATATGATTCTTTCCTTTTTTCAAATTCAGCTTGGGAAATATATACTTCATCTTTCAGAAACTTCTTTGACCATTTATTGTAGTTACTAGGTTTTTTGTTTCTCGGATGGCTAAAATCTATACAAAAATGAGGTGTATTATCCAAACTAAAAACATTTTCAGATTGCAAATACTCTTGTAAAGATATCTGATTACTATTTATCTCAATAAAATTGATAGGTGCATCTTTAATAATATATAAATGCGCACTAGAACTTTCATCCAGTCTCATGTATTTAAATAAATCTATACCGAAACCTTTAGATAAAGATTTTAGGTTGATATTGCCCCCACGATTGATATGTTCCTTACATGCTTTAAATATTAATTGAACTCCATTTTCCTTCAAATGATTTTCTTCCACATTATTTTCTAAAAGCCATGTATGCCAATTACTTTCACTACCATAACTAACGCTATATAAAGTTGTTCTATCTTTTTTAAATTTCACATTATAATAATAACCCAGGCCTATTAAATTCATTTCTTTCATAGCATTCGATTCAATATAATAATCAATAATAACCTTTACTTGTTCCTCATCATAATTTTTATATTCTAAAAGTAAGTTTTCAATTATGGTGCATAATCTCGTGTAATATAAGGCTATTTTCATTTTACTTTCAGGCGTTTGATTGTATTCAATTGAATTTCCTAAAAAAAATACTTGAACTGACCTTTGCTTTTCACCTGAAATAATGTCATTTAAACACTCTAAAGCTTTGTATGTGGCATCGCTAATTTTATTTTCAAATACTTTATACCGTTCATTTAAATGTTGACTAGTAATCGTCATATTTCTTACCTCCCAATCAATCTTTCGTATCAATATAAATGATTATAGCTACTATCGAAAATCCTCCTTTCTACCTTTCTGTAAATATATTTTAAAATTAAACTTACTCAACACCCTAATTAAATCATAAAGCTATATCCAGAATTATCATTAACAATATTTTATATGTATTATAAAAAAATACATCGTTTTTTTATGTATTATTTTTGAATTTTTATAATTTTTTATATTAATAATAAACTTCTTGCTCGAAATATAAAAATAGCGCACCTAACAGTACGACCAAAAGCCAGCTTTCTGAAAAACGTCAGAAATCTAACCATTCGTCGTGCGTTCCATCAGGTGCGCTGATTTACATACTTTCGATTAATATAATCTTCTAATGTTGGCTTAATTATTTTAAAATCTCTAAGATTTACTGCACAAGCTTCTCTTAATTTTTCAAATCCTACTTTCTCTTCCCTTTCTATCATTTCTTCAATTTTAAGACAACATCTTCGCACTTGAAACTCTCTAATAGTCTCTGTAATTTCATTTAATAGCGCGTCTGTTTTGGGTAATTTATCCATTTCTCTTTTTGTAGATAATATAAAAATATTTAAACGTTTGCTAAATAAGCCTCTTGTAATTCTAATAGGTTTTTCCTCTTTTAATAACTGCGGGTAGATTTCTTTTACTTTATCATGATATTCGATATCCCTACTCTCCCAATCTACAAAGGAAGTTTTAGGCGTATACTTAATAACTTCTGGGAAATTCAGGTTATACCATTCCAAATCATTTTCATAAAGATACTTACAAGCCACATCATATTTTTCCCATAGAAATGATCTAGATACATCCGAATTTTTATTTATTACTTTTAAAATAATTGATCTATATTTTTTTATTTTTTCTTCATGACTGATTAATAAATTTTCTCTTTTCATTGGTAAGTTTGCTTCGAGCCACTCTCTATCATTGTGATACAGATAAATCAAAACTTTACGATGGGCAGATCTAAACTCTTTTCTTCCATATTGAGGATTTTCATCCTTCCACAAGAGCAATGTTTCCCTATAAGATTGAGTTCTTTCAGTAGATTTTTCTTTAATCAGCAATTTCTGTCTAACAGTAGACTCAGCAATTTTCAAAATCCCCGAAATTTCTTCTGAGCTTAAATTCATGTTTCGTAATTCATCAAATTTTGATTCCCATTCTTCTCCATAAGCATTAACTCGATCCCTTATCCATTTCTCACTTTCATCTTTTTCCGGACCAGTTCTAGTATAAATAAAGCCACATAAACATTTAAATTTTCCTACCAAAGCACCCGTGCTTTTTCTTTTAGCAACTTCTAAATCTGTAACAACTAATTCTTTATAATGGCTTGCTGCAACATTTAGACATGGCCAAGGGCCATTTCCAAAAGGACCAACATCTTCTTTCAACTTTATAAGAGTGTCTATATCTTGATCAAAAAAATATAGAAATAACAAATGTCTAAATGGATGAACTTCCTTACGATTTGGATCAATAGTTATAGCTTGTAACCAGTAATTAACTTGATTACCTTTAGAATATGAATTAAATTTTTCTAAAAACCCTTTAGGAAACTTTGAATTAAAAGCCTTTAAAAAATCTTTACTTCTAACATTTGTATTATTAACTATCCAATTATCTTGTCTTAGGAGTGTTCTATAGCGTTTAAATACATCATCTAATGCAATAGAACCGATAGGTATAGAAAATAACTTATAAGCCATTTGGGAAAGTTTTACTTCAATTTCTTTAAATTCATTAGAGTCAACTTCAATAGATTTCGGAACAAATATATCCAATTCCCTTTTGTCGAATCTGATATAACCATGGCGACTATATGTTTTATAGTCAATAGGATATTTCATCAAAATGTTTTCGTGATGAGGACAATAATTAATGCCAGGTAATTGATGTTCTCTATGAATATATGGCTCTCCGTACCTTTCAATATCATCTTCTACACAATCTGAGCAGAAAAACACTTCACTTTTCACTCCTATTTTACTTGAAACGATTCCCAATCTACCATGTAATCCTCTACCGTTCCCATTCATATCTTCATATGCCTTCATTTGTTTTTCTTTTGTAATAAATGGAGAAAAAAATGGAAATATTGTATTTTCTAATATTAATTTTTCCACCGAGTATTTATTCCCTAAGATTTTTACTAGGCATTCCATATTACTCCCAAATCCAATGCTTGGAAGTAAAATTCTATCACCAAATAATTCTGTGAGAGTTTCATTAAAACTTATATTTCCACTATAAAAATGATACCGTCCAATTGCAGAATACAACAATTCATTAGGATATGGATCTGTAAAAAATGGTAGCAATATTTCCCTCTCCTTTATCAACAATCAATAAAATTCATTCAAAGGACTACAGATAAATGCGTTCTTTTTTAATTCTTCATAAGGATGAATTTTATTTTTTAACGCCTTTAATCGAATATTTACTAACGACATATCACTTACATTTTTCCCCTTTACCTCTTCTTTATTAAGTCTTATTTGATTCATGTCCATAGCTTTTTGTATTGCAATTCTTTTTAATTCACTTTCAATTAAGTCAATAGGATTTTCATTTACTACATCTTCAACAATTTTTTTAATCTCTTTGATATTTAGTGCATTAAATATTCCTAATGCCGTTAATTCGATTCTTATACTTTCAATTTTGTCTTTACGCAAATATTCTATGGAATTTAAGCGGTCTCTCATTGCACTTTTGATATTTCCTTCATATTCAGCTCCTTTCTTATGATTTATCATAAGATCATCAAGATTAATCATTAAATCTTCATACTTGTACATAGCTTTAAAGTCATTCTTACGTATTGCTGTTAACATTGGTTGAATTATTTTTAAATCTTCTTTCGCAGTTTGTTTCAAAACTTTAGAAGTAATTTTTTCCTGTGAATTATCATCATCGAATAAAATACGTTCTTGGGTAAGTATAAATAAATTTACTGCTACTGCCGTAATACCTTGACATTCCTCATAAAATATCTTTTTAAGTTCATCAGTTAATTCTGTATACTCTTTTAAAACACTGTATATTCCAAAGTGTCTCCAAGAAAAACTCCCACTCTTCACTATCTTCAGCCATTCGATCCCAAAAAATTGAACCATCACTAGCTGCTCTACGTGCTTGTCTAAAATTCCCCTTAAAAAGTTGTTGGGCTTTTGATGTTCCTATCAATACGGTAGGTATCCCTACTGTGTTTGATAAAGTAACAAAAAAGTTTAACATTTCTTCATGTTCATTTTTAGAATTTGCAAGGTGCTGAATTTCATCAATTACTAAAATACCAATCCCGTATAAACTTGCCAAAGAAGTCATATACAATAGCATTGTAGATGTAATCCTATTGAAATATCCAAATTTCTCTAAATAATGTGTGCCTAACAAATCATCAATAGCTTTAAAAAAACTTTTACACAATGTTGATAAACTACCATCATAGGGACAATCTATTTTAAGCCATGTAATTTGAGTCCGGTTAAACATTTGTGCTTTATAAGATTCATGTTTTATTACTTGAGGATACATTAGTAACAATCTTTCTATTGCAGTCGTTTTTCCAATTCCAGATATTCCAATGATTGAAAGGCTGTCAGCTGTTGAACGAATATAATTTAAACGGTCATCTATATATTTATGAGCTTGTTTCTCATCTTCTCTCAATTCATGAAGTAATCGTATTCGTTGAAAAAATGTTTTATCTAAGGGATTACGAGCCAAATAACCTCTTCTAATCAAAGTTGATAATCGACGTTCAAGCTCAAAATGTAAGGGTAATGGCTGAATAAAGTTTTTTATTCGTTTCAAGACATGATAACGAATATTCGCTTCACTTTCTTTATCTTGCTGGCTAATTCTAGGAGTAAGCATAAAATGCTCTAATATATCATCTTCGGTAAAAATGGGGGGCAAGGCTTCAATAAATGGATTATTTTCATACTCAACAAGAGGTTGTGTTTTATAAACTGCTTGCTCTATTTCTCCTTTTAGAACAATCTCATCATTTGTTTTTACCATATTTCTCATCTCGCTTTTGCTTTAATTTTTCCATAAGGCTTGAAGACGATTTTTTTTCTGGTTGTTCTTCTGATTTTTTTTTAGATGTAAAATCTATAATCTCTGTGTCTTGTTCAGTTATAGAAGGTGATAAATCAAACTTCTCTTTCTCGCGATTCATTTGTTTTTCATTCGCTTTATTTTCTCTAATTGCAGCTAATTTTTCCTTTTTGCTCGTTGGTTGATGTATTGCGTTTTTCTTTTTTTGCTCTGCTGCCTTAATAATTTGATCCATCATCGTATCTGTATTAATCATAAATTGTACTTGCTTTGAACGTTCTTCTTCCTCTAACTCTTTTCTTAGTTGATGTAGAAAAATAACTTCTTCTAAAAAGTCCATTTTGTATTGCTGACTTGACTCTAACAAAATACACGATTCAAAATCAGTCCCGTTATCATTTGGGATATAAATTTTATCTACATGGCGAGGATCATAAACGATGTCAATACTTTTATTTTTCAGCTTGGCATACCATTGTTCTTCAATCGCTCGCTTTGAGCCATACGGTAAATTTTCGAATATAATGCCTGCTCTTGAAATCGTCGCTTTGCCACGTGGTAACACATTTAAACGAAAGATATTTCTATCTACTGTGCGCAGGCGACCTTTGCGATTTTGAATACCCCAGTTCCATAGATTAATAGGTGTTGGTATTACACTTTCTGCAATCATTTCTTTTTCCATTGGATATTTATCAATGATTTTATTATTATGATGTAGCACCATTGTAAGAATTAATGCTGTAAATTCTTTTAAATTAAGTGTTGCATCTAGCCTGTAATCTCTGTCCCCACGCTCTCGATATTCTTTTTGAATGGCTCCAGGGGCTTTTTGCTTTACTTTGCCATTAATTGTGCGGAATTTACGCTCTACAATACCTTTTAAATCGCCTCGGTACGCTGTTGTATTTTCAATCTTGATATTTAAATTATTAATAAGTCCTTCTACTGCATAGCCTTCAAACTCGCCTCGGTCTGCGATAATGATCTCAGGCAAATGATGTGTCGGCCATTGTTCTTCTGTAATGTCGATATCATATTCCTTACAAAATTCAACTTTATTGGCAACCATATTATCTAAAGCCATCATCGCCCCGAGCCATGAAGGACCTTCTAAGCCTACATAAATCCCTGTAACGATACGTGAATACACATCAACAATTGCATAAATGACAGGTCTACCAAAAATTAGATTCACATCAAAAGAGCTGACTAAATAAATATCTGCGATTGTCGCATCAACTTGAAAGCGTGTTCCAGGTCCGTTCGTTTCTACTTTTGAGTTACTTAAAATTGGGCGATGCTTTAATTCATATTCTTTCGCACTTTTACGGAATTCAATATCCTTCTTTGGGTCCTCTAATTTCTTGAACCAGTAATAAAACTGATGGTAAGAGGGAATACGATTTGATTCCCATATACGATATTGAACCTTTCCATTTTCTTTATAACGATCTGAGTAAAAATCTCGAAGAATAAAGTGATAGACATCTTTTAGTGAATAGTTATTTGTCTTTCGGTAGTATTTATTAATTGCATGTTCAAATTGTGTCTTAACTTCATCGGTTATATTGATGCCACTTCGATATTCACCATTTACTGTTACTCTACGTGGACGACCTACTTTATCATCTCTTAGTGTTTTCGTCTTTCCACGACCACCTGAATTTGCATAATCGGGTAACATAGCATTTTTGTTCATCCCACGTTGCCAATAGCGACTAAGTAATTTTTTGACCTTTGTTGGGGTAACATTCAATGCTTCAGCTATCTCTTTTATTTGTATTTCTCTACCGTTCTTCTTCAATAAACTGTTCATATGCTCTAGACAATATGTTTGAATGATTTCCCAATCTGCATCTCTCTTCTGAATCTGGACCTCACTCAATTCATCTTCAGCGACAGCACGTGCAAACGGATCAGCAATTATAAGGCATTCTTTTTGCTCTATATCCATTACTAACGATGAATAGAGTTCTTTTTTAGGCATAGATGTATTGGAATCAATATTGACGATATAGACATAAGATTCCTCAATTTCAATAATACGAATACGTTTTGAATCTTTTACAGATTGAAGCACTTGATTAATATAAATCATCCATAATTCACCTTCTTCAATTTGCTTTCATCAATTGACTGGATAACAATAGGTTGTTCCACATTTAATGGCTCTAGCATATCTACCCGAATAATTTTCTGCGCCAATAAGTAATAAAATAGCGTCATACCACTCCCTAATGGCATATGTGTTTCTTTATCAAATAGATTTGTCACTTCTCGAATGCTTTCACCTTTACTTAATATTCTCTGTAACAATGCCATTGCTAAATCCTCCATATGCTGAGAACTTAATTTTTGGAAGGCATCATATTGTTGAATATCGTAATAGTCATGAATATAACTAATGTTTCTAGCCATCTCTTTAGGAATCTCAAGTTCTGTCACAATACCCCAATCAATGTTGCGTCGCTCCCAATACACTCGCTCAACTTCAAACTTCTCAATAACTCGCTCTTTTAAAAGCTCGTCCTTCATTTTTATAGTCCGAGCAAGCTCTACTAACCCTTCTCCTTTATCCACTGTTAATAAAAAATCCGTTGTCATCACAACTGACTCATTCGTTTTAGGGTCTATAGGATGTTTAAGACCTAATTCATCTGCAATGACAATCGTTTCTTCCAACGGCAATAAGGGAAATTGTTCTCGAATATCAACAACAAAATCCGAATATTCAGTTAAATAAAAGTAGTTTCGTTCCAAATCTGATAAAAATTCATGCTGTCGTTTTGTTTTAATTCCTCTAAGACGGGTGGATCTTCCTAATGAGGAGACGTCCTGAATGTTTAGCCATGGCTTATAGTCTTCTCCAATACCCGAACCTCGACCTTCCTTAATCCACTTTTCAACTTTAGATGTTCTCGTTCTTTTTGACATAAAAATGAAGTGCTCCCCGTCAAGTAGACAGTGGAAATAATAAAAATACTTTATGCGGCTTGATCCCTGAATTCCAAGGGGCTCAAGCCGTTTAATTTTTCTTGATAGCGCTCTGAATTATAAAACGAAATGTATCCTACAATTGCTTTTTTAAGCGCTTCATATGTATCATATTTATTTAAATAGTATTTTTCGCATTTGAGCGTACCCCAAAAAGCCTCAATTGGTCCATTATCGATACAACGTCCCACTCTAGACATACTATGTACCATCTCGGCATCATCTATCATCCGTTTGAAAAATTTTGAAGTATATTGATAACCACGATCGCTATGAATAAGTGGATGCTCATCCTCTTTTAATTTTTGTATAGCTGGTATCATCGTTTGAAAAACAAGTTTGTTGTTATTCGAATGTCCTAATACATAACTTACAATCGAATTATCGTATAAATCAATAATGGCGCTTAAATAAGCCTTTTTGCCATTTCCATATTTAAGCTCCGTGACATCTGTACACCATTTTTGATTAGGTTGATCTGCTTTGAACTCGCGACTGAGTATGTTTTCTGCTACATAATCTAGATTCGATTTACGATATTTTTTTCGTTTTCTACGGATCACCGATTTTAATCGACACATTTTCATCAAACGATAAATACGTTTTTTATTTACCATCGGTAAATCTACTTTTTCCCGATGGCGATTGATTGTAAGTGTGATGCGTCGATATCCATAAATCCCATCTACTTGTGCATAAAGGTACTGAATTGATTCTAGAAGCTGTTCATTCTCGATTTCTCGTGCTGATGGATGACGGTTCAACCACTTATAATAAGCAGCACGTGTAACACCGGCAATTTCACATAATAAAATGATTGGCAATGCTTCCTTCGCCGCTAGTTCTTGAATGACAATATAACGGTTATGTATACGACTTTTACTTAACGTCGCCTCCTTTCGATTTCCTCTAACTTTTTTAAGAAGAGATTTTCTGCACGTAATCGTTCATTTTCGCGTTCCATACGTTGGATTTCTAAACGAAACTTGTCTTCAGTGCTTAACTCTTCTTCTAACTTTGTACGGCCACGGCGATCTTGTAAACCTAATTCCCCGGATTTTTCGAATTTTTTTACCCATTGATATACTTGTTGGTAAGAAATCGCATATTGTTCAGCTGTTACTTGATAATTCTTTTCGTTGGCAATACAAGCTTGTACTATTTCAATGCGCTCCTGTACTGTTGTTTTTCTTCCTTTAGTCATAGTTTGGCTCATTCCTTTACTCGAATCTTTTAATTCACTATGACTAGTATACTTTTTAATCCAATTTCGCAAAACGGATGTGCCAGAAAGTCTATATTTTCTAACAGTTTCTCTTAATGAATAACTTCCTGAAATATAGTCTTGAACAGCTGCTAGCTTTATTTCTTTCGGATATGTATTATGATTTTCACTTCTATTAAGACTTTCCTCACCAAAAAACAAGTAATTATTTTGCCAATCTTTGATTGTTCTAGAATCAACTTTATACAACTCGGCCACCTCATTAAGAGTGAAATGGCTATTTTCATAGAAATTTAGAATTTCTAATTTTTCTTCTTTTGAAAAGCTGTATTTTCTCATAAAAAAATCTCCCCAATAGGCAAACAGATTTTATTTTTTAATCTGTCTACTTATTGGGGAGCATATCACAACTATAATCTAAAGGGGTAAAACGGTGCAACTTTTTTACAAACAGTATAACTTTATTTTAAACGGTACATCTTTTTTATAAACGGTACGACTTTATTTCAATTCTACAATTCTACACAACTTGATTGAAAATATTATTTACAGACCGCATTTCAACTGTGCGCCACAGTTTGTACATGTATTACAGCCGCCCATTTCTTCAACCGTTCCCTTACGGCATACTGGACATGTGTTCCCTACGTCTGAGCCGATAACGGTTGTTGACTCTAACGCTTGGATTGTGTCCACTAATACAACTGGACGTTTTGTATGTTCTTCTACCAATTCTTCTTCAAATGACAATTGATCCATATCATTTTCTTCAGCTTTTAGTGTAAGTACCTGTGAATCACGGCTACCATCGACATAGACCGTACCACCTTTAGCGCCACCCTTGTAAAGTCGCTCATATACTTTTTCTACTTGCTGTACTGTATAGCCTTTTGGTGCATTTACTGTTTTAGAGATGGACGAATCAATCCATTTTTGAATAATACATTGCACATCAGCATGTGCTTCTGGTTTCAACTCCATTGCTGTGACAAACCACTCTGGAAGCTCTTGCTCATTTACTTCTGGATGACGGTTTAAATATTCTTGGACAATTTCGGCTTTTACTTCAATGAATTTGCCTAGACGACCAGAACGGTAATACGTGAAGGAGAAGTATGGCTCAAGACCTGTTGCTACCCCTACCATTGTTCCTGTTGATCCCGTTGGTGCAACTGTTAATAAATGCGAGTTACGGATACCAGTCGCTAAAATTTGCGCTTTGATGTGAGCAGGCATTTTTTGCATAAAGCCTGTCTCTGTGAAGGCTTTACGTAAACGAGCTGTTTCTTCGTTTGTAGCACCAACTAAGAATGGGAAGCTACCTCGCTCTTTCGCAAGCTCTGTAGATGCCTCATACGCAGTTTCAGCAATTGTTTTAAAGATTTCATCGACTAACGCATTACCTGCTTCAGAACCATATTCTTTTTCACAGTAAATAAGTAAATCAGCTAAGCCCATAACCCCTAAACCAACACGACGCTCGCCAAGGGCTTGTACACGGTTTTCTTCTAAGAAGTACGGTGTTGCATCAATAACGTTATCCTGCATACGAACACCAACACGAACTGTTTCACGTAATGCTTCGTAGTCAACTGATTGATTTTCTTTATTCGCAAACTGTGCTAAATTCACAGCAGCTAAGTTACAGACAGAATATGGTGCAAGTGGTTGTTCCAATAATTGTTATCCTAAAGGCTTTTTATCCTTTAGTTCTTACAGTTCAATTCCTGCAAGTTCAGCATACATTTTCATTACACACTTTTTTCATAAACCTTAGTAATTCTTTTCTTCCTCTATCTTCACCAAAGACTGCTTTTGAAATTACTCTAAAATCTTTAACACCAAATTCTTGATAAATTTGCTCAATTAATGGATTAAGTGTTGATTTTATTTTATTCAAGGGTGTTACAGTTATTATTTCAGTATGTTCGATTGCCCATTGTATGACAGTTTGTTTGATTTCTTGATGTATACTTGCTCGATTTTCAACATAAACTTGTGTGGCGATTTTTATATTCGAATTTCCAGCGCACACTTGAGTACAAAACAATTTGGATGAAGTAATAATTACTTCAAATTCGCGCCCACAACTTTTGCAAATTCTTTGCTCTCGGGGCTTCTTCTGCTTACCTTTTTGTACCAAGCCAGATTTTCTTAAACCTTCAATCATTCTAGCTTTTGCTGGACTATTGGATTCCCACAACTTCTTAGTGTGCTGACCGATTTTTCTTTTTGTTTGGTCAGTATGTTTTTGATTGAAATGTCCATTGTATTTACCATATACAGCTTTGTTTATTGTTGTATTATTCGACTCTATCCATTCTGTAATCGTTGATGTGAGTGAAAATGGAACAAGTTTATACATATCGAGCAACTCTTCATAGGAAATCAATTCGCAATCAATACCATAAGTTGTTTTAATAACATTTAGAGCCTTTAGAGCTTTCTCTTTTGCCTCGTTATCGCGAGACTTAATCTCTACAATCTTTATAAGATTGCCGGCATCGTTATAAAAGAAAAAATCAGGTTTATAAAATTTGTATCCTATATTAAATACTCTATCCTCATAGCCCCAAGAAATACAATGATAATCTAGAAATTTGGCGTATGCATACTCATAAGAGCTTCTTAAATAATGTGATTTATAAAAGCCTGCATAACCTCTATTCATTTCTATCACAGCCTTTCTTACATTAGGCAATTTTGAATTTTAATGAATGTGTAATGTTGCGGTCTCGTGCCCGGATTATAGTCTACAAAGTAGGATCACCGGGTATGCGTTGCCCCTGACTAAAGCTTTACCATTAGCCTTCGGTTCGGATTAGCATCTCAGCCTTCCCGCTTTATCCCGCAATTTTTAACGTGAGGCGAAGTCCACCACACGGGTTAGTCGCTACAACACTTTGACCATATGCCTTTGCATTTGTCATGTCATTCGCGTTGTCAATGAAGAAAATACCTGGCTCTGCCGAGTATGTTGCACATACATTAATTAAATTCCATAACTCTTTTGCTTTAATTGTACGGTATGTGCGGACTTTATAGCCCATTTTCTCCCATTCACGAACGTCACCAACTTCATGCCATTTCGTGTTATAAACGCTCATTTCTTCCTTTGTATATTCTTCAACGGCTGGGAAACGAAGCTCGAAGTCAGCGTCTTTTTCAACTGCTTCCATAAATTCTTTTGTTAATGTCACAGAAATGTTGGCACCTGTTAAAAACTCTGGGTTATGAACTGTGTATGTGCCACCATCACGTAATTTATTTTCAGCATCACGAATGATCGCTGTATCGAATCCACCTAAGCCTTCAATGTTTTTGTAGTTCACGATGCCTTGATACATCGCTTCTTCTTGCATAGAAAGTGGCTTGAAGTTTAATTTTTCTTTGGCTAGACGGATGATTGTTTCATCCGTTGTATTTTCGATCAGGTAACGCAGAATACGTGGATTTTGCATTTTGGAAATAATAAACTCCACAATATCTGGATGCCAATCTGCTAGCATAATCATTTGTGCCGATTTCTTACGCGGGTTCGCTACACCCACTCTCTATGTCACCATAGAAGTTGAGACCATATCTTACATCCAATTAGATGCCCTCGCACTTCGGAGTGGCTTCACTCCTACTCTACTCACTTCCGCTAACTTAGCGTGTTTTCGATGGTCGTTGAACCTTCCCCTTTAAAAGGAGCTTGGCTGCTGATTGTCTTTATCCCACTACTATTTTCAAGCATTCACGTTTACCGTTTCCGATTACGTTGTAGCTAGCAGTGCATTTAAAATGCGTTTTTTAACATTTTCAAAATCATTTTTTATCTCATCTTCCCAAAAACGGAGTAAAGTGTAACCATTAGCTGCTGCAATTTGATTTTTTTCGAGATCCCTAGCTTTTATTCTCTTTTGTACTTCATAAAAAGAGGAATAAAATTTTGGATTCCCATGCCAAAAATCACCATCACATTCAATTAGAATATTTGTCCCAACTAGTAAGAAATCAAATTGTGCACCTTCAAATATAAAGGAATATTTGTAGGTGATTGATTGTTCAACTAAGAAATTCTCTAAAGCTTTTTCAATACTAGTTTTTCTAAACGTTTCCCTCTCTATTTGCTTTAATGCAGCTTGTCGAATCTTTTCAATGGTTTCTTTACTATAAACCCCTGTCTTACCGCTATTCCATGAAGGCGTTCCATTTATTTTTCTAGTTTTAGCTGTTTTTGAAATGATATTATTAAAATGAACCTTTTTTTGTTCATTTGGCATGTCATTATGCCACTTACCTGTATTTTGGGATCGAAGTCTACTCGCACACTCTTTACTACAAGTTTTAGTCTGCCGATGTTTTTCATCGAATAGTTTCCCACAAATTACACAAGTTAAAGGCTCACCTTTTCCTCGACAGCTTCTACTACAAAATTGATTAGGAATACCTCGCCTCAGTTTAACCTTTTTATTACATAAACTATATTGACAGATCACCATTTCTATTGGATAAAAATAAGATATTAAATAATTATCTAATGTTAAATTATGCTCATTTTTCAAATGAGACGTAAACCATCCTTGTTTATTATGATTTATTGTAAAATCACATATTAAACAAGTTTGTGGTTGTATCGCATCATAAACATCCATATTTCCCACCTCGATTAAAGTGACAATATTTCCGTTAAAGAGTTTCCAGCAATTCACGAGGTTTGTTTACGCAGAAGCACTTAGATTATGCTTACCTCTGCGGCTACCACCTTGTTCGACAAGATGAGTCAGCTTCGCAATATCATCTAACCATGAGACAGAGCCAGATGATTTACCATTTACACCACGTGCTAACGTGTTGCGTGGACGTAATGTTGAACCATTTGTTCCTACACCACCACCACGACTCATAATTTCCATTACTTGCTTACGGTGATCACTAATCCCTTCACGAGAGTCAGCTACAAATGGCATCACGTAACAGTTAAAGAAAGTTACATCTGTTTCAGATCCAGCTCCATAAATCACTCGTCCTGCAGGAATGAATTTTAAAGATACTAATTGCTTATAAAATTTCTCAAACCATTCTTGGCGTTTTTCGGGTGTTTTTTCAACAGCAGCAAGGCCTGTTGCATTTCGTTTTGCGATTTGTTCATAAAAAATCTCAAGAGGCTTTTCTAGCACGTCAATTGAACGCGTAATCACTCCCGTTTCTTGCTCTTGCGGATCGTCTAATGCGCTACGATAATCTTCCTCAATCAAAATATCTGCTGTTTTTGTAGACATGTCCAGCTTTTGAATTGTCCCTAAGCCACGTGCAGGAAATTTTGGGTCAGCTTTTACCGTTAATACAACAAAGTCGCCGGCTTTCAATGTTTTCTTTTCTGTGTCTTTAAACGAATAGCGATCGATCATGACGAGTCTTGATACACCTTTGTGTGTAATATGCATATCAGACGTTACGGGGTGTACCTGTGGGAATTGTTCGATATCTTTGTTTAACTGTTCAAATTGATTGTTTACTTCGGGTTGATGATTTGTGAGTACCATCGTTTTGCCTCCCTTGTTTTCTTCATTACAAAATAAATACACAATATCTCGTGTCGTTAAACACTACATATTGTGTATATGTCTTTAAAAAAGATACTATATATAGTTTTTTAATTCAACTCTTGCTTTTTTTAATAGATTCCGAACTACTTGTTATGACTAGGGTTAAACATTAAAAAATATTTTTTCCATACCATTTTTTACTTTTTAAAGTTCCACTCATCAGAAGCATATTTTTTTTCTTCTAAAGCTCGGACATATTCAAATTGCTCCTCAGAAAGTGTAAATGGTTTTAATTCAATTTGCAACGATTTTGCAAAGCCGTCTCGAAAAGCTGTCACACACTGCTCAACTGTCACAGGCTCTTTTACAAGACTATTAATGGCAACAGCCTTTTCTGGTAGCTTTCTGCGCATACGATTCTTCGATTCTTCACTTGAGAAATTAAATACGGATAATAATTTCTCCTGGTCCAAATCTAATAAAATGGCGCCATGCTGTAAAATAACACCCTTTTGACGTGTTTGGGCACTACCCGCTATTTTTTTTCCTTCCACGACAAGTTCATACCAACTTGGTGCATCAAAGCAAACAGCACTCTTCGGACTCTTCAAGTCAGCTCTTTTCTCCTCTGTATCAGGTACACTAAAATAGGCATCCATACCTAGGTTATGGAAACCTTGCAAGATTCCCTCACTTAACACACGATAGGCCTCTGTCACAGACTCTGGCATATTCGGATAGCTTTCCGTCACAATAACGCTATAAGTTAACTCATGTTCATGCAGGACAGCTCGTCCACCAGTAGGACGTCGTACAAAACCTAAGCCTTGTTCCCGTACAGCATCTAAATTAATATCTCTTTTGGCTTGTTGAAAATAACCAATCGACAATGTTGCAGGTTCCCACTCATAGAAACGAATCACCGGTGGAATTAACCCCTCACTATGCCAATCAAGTAATGCTTCATCTAGTGCCATGTTAAAAGAAGGACTACATTTCCCTGAATTTAAAAAATACCAAGTTGTCATATGTTCATCTCCTACAAATATAAAATGATCCATCAGGCCCCACCTGTGGTTCAACTTTAACGAATAATATTCTACAGTTCAAGTTGCGAACGATTGCTTGTGTAACGAGATAGACGAATTCGCCACAACCTAGTTAATTTTATCAAACTCATTGGACTATCGCTAGCGCATCTTTTATAATAATAGGGAAGATAGAAAGGGGTAAGAAAATCTTGGACATACTTATCACAATCGGTGTCGTTTTAGTAGTCACAATTGCATATATCGGTATTAATGCACTACGACTCAAAAAAGCCGTAACCAACCTAACGCAAGAGCAATTCATAGAAGGCTATCGTAAAGCCCAGCTGATCGATGTTCGTGAGCAAAAAGAATTTGATGCTGGTCACATTCTTGGTGCACGAAACGTTCCTTCGACAACACTACGTCAACGTTATAAAGAAATCCGCCCAGATTTACCAGTATATCTATACTGTCAAAATACAGGCCGTAGCTCACGTGCTGCATTATTTCTTAAAAAACGTGGGTACAACCAAATTTACCAACTTCAAGGTGGTTTCAAAACTTGGACAGGTAAAATAAAAGCAAAAAAATATTAATGCTCTCATGTAAAGAAGTCGTCTCAAAGAACTATGAGACGGCTTCTTTTTTAAAAAATTCAGAGTTTCTACTATATTATATCTATTGCAAATGATGATGTGCCAGCTTCGTGTATACTAAGTCCCTAATCATACATTGGACAGAAAAAGATAAAGTAACAAGAAGCAATTTAATTCACTTTTTGATACCAAGTCTTTGAGCGGATTTTCACATAAGTATGAGCGCTTTGGCACCTTTTTTGAGCGGGGTCCTTATAAGTATGAGCACCTTGATACTCTTTTGGAGCGGCTTCCTCATAAGGAGGAGCGCTTTGATACTCTTTTGGAGCGGCTTCCTCATATGTTTGAGCGCTTTCACACCTTTTTGGAGTAGCTTTCTCATATGTTTGAGCGCTTTGATACTCTTTGAAAGCGGGTTTCTTATAAAGATGAGCACTTTGATACTCTTTTGAAGCTGTTTCCTCATAAGTATGAGCACTTTCACACCTTTTTGGAGCAGCTTTCTCATATGTATGAGCGCTTCGACACACTTTTGGGTCGGCTTCCTCATAAGGATGAGCGCTTCGACACACTTTTGGGTCGGCTTCCTCATAAGGATGAGCGCTTCGACACACTTTTGGAGCGGCTTCCTCATAAGGAGGAGCGCTTGGACACTTACTATGAGCGATCTTCCAATAAGTATGAGCACTTCGCTTCTCTCCAGAGCATACCTAATAAAATTCATCACTTTCTACTCCATTTAAAGTAGTCCCCTCAGAATATTGCTCATTATCACTATATTAGCTTCCATAGAATCAGCCTCTACACCTCACATTTTAAACACCCCATCATCAAACACTTTGTATGACCAAAAATCCTATTTTTCGTTAGAGATATACCAGTTACGAACCCTATTCTTCTATTTTTCTGAAAATAGTCAAAATTTATTGTTGAATAATTTTGGAAGCACTGATAGGATGTATAGTATCTTACAATAATATTTGATTATGAAATTAATAAGCTATGAATGCTATGGATCAAACTATAGCAGGAGCAGTTCTGGAGAGAGCGCACATTGCGTCGCCGAAGGGTTCACTATCTCAGGCAAAAGGACAGAGGAGTAATAGCAGCTTTTATAAGCGATGCTACATGTAATATTCAACCTATTTCATGTAGACATCTGCAAGTAAATGGTATTTGTTATTCTGACGTTTTTCCGAGACTAGTGTCACAACTAGTCTCTTTTTATTTTTCCAGTCATAGTTTTTTATGCATCTTGAGGGGGATTAACGTGGAACAGCAACAATTAAAACGTGATTTAAAAAATCGCCATGTGCAGCTTATTGCCATTGGTGGAACAATTGGGACTGGTTTATTTTTAGGTTCTGGGAAAGCCATTGCCTTAGCAGGACCTTCGATCATCCTAGCCTACTTAATTGTAGGTACTGCGCTATTTTTTGTGATGCGTGCCTTAGGTGAATTGTTACTATCCAATGCAGGCTATTCATCATTTACGGATTTTGCATCCGAATACATAGGGCCTTGGGCGGGTTATGTGACAGGCTGGACATATTGGTTCTGTTGGATAATGACGGCGATGGCAGACATTATTGCAGTGGGGGTTTATACACAATATTGGTTTGATATCCCACAATGGGTGCCCGCTATTGGTTGTCTCGTATTGTTGTTACTACTCAATCTATTAACGGTTAAGCTTTTTGGTGAGTTAGAGTTTTGGTTCGCTATTATTAAAGTTATTACGATTGTGGCACTTATCATCATTGGTCTTATTATGTTAGGGACAGGCTTTCAAACTAGCTCGGGAACAGTATCAGTTGAAAATCTGTGGGCACATGGGGGTATGTTCCCAAATGGTATATATGGCTTTTTAATGGCCTTCCAAATGGTTGTCTTTGCATTTGTTGGTGTGGAATTAGTGGGAGTTTCAGCAGCTGAGACAGCAGATCCTCAAAAAAATATTCCATCCGCCATTAATAAAATTCCATTTCGTATTTTGCTCTTTTATGTAGGAGCATTATTTGTCATTCTATGTATTAACCCATGGTATGAAATGTCTGCCTCAAGCAGTCCATTTGTCCAAGTATTTACATTAGCTGGTATCCCGATTGCTGCTGGTATTATAAACTTTGTTGTCCTTACTTCAGCCGCTTCAGCAGGTAACAGTGGTTTATTTTCCACAAGTCGGATGCTCTATACTCTTGGCAACAACAAACAGGCATCTCCAGCATTTGCAAAGCTCAACAGAAATAGTGTGCCAAGTAATGCACTCGTTATATCTGCTATTGTTGTATCAGTTGGCGCTCTATTAAGTAAGTTGATGCCAGAGAATGCCTTTAGTATTGTGACGACGATTAGTGCAATTTGTTTTATATGGGTGTGGAGCATTATCATCATATCGCACATCATCTACAAACGAAAAAAACGTGCCTTACATGAAGCTTCAACCTTTAAAGCACCGCTGACACCTTTTATCAACTATGTCGTGCTTGCGTTCTTTGCCTTTCTATTAATTGTGATGTTTATTTCTGAGGCTACGCGTACAGCACTGCTGTTAACACCGATTTGGTTTATCGCTTTATTTATTATTTACAAAATGAAAAAAAGATGACTTCAGACAAAGCGCTGAAATCATCTTCACTTATTAAAATATTGTCATATCCCATTCTGTTGCTAGATGTTTCAGCAACTGTACACCTGCCACACTGTTTCCTATTGGATCAATCGCTGGTCCGTAAATTCCGATACCACAGCCAGTAGGAAACGGGGAGTTCAGGCTTGCATGTCCTGGGACAGCCGCAAGAATCGCACCTGATACGCCACTTTTGGCAGGGAGGCCAATGAATGCCGCAAACTTCCCTGAGGCATTGTACATACCGCATGTCACCATCAAAGCCTTCGCTAATTTCGCCACTTGTTTAGGGAATAGCTGTTTCTTTAACAATGGGTGATAGCCATCATTGGCAATAACTAAACCAATCATAGCTAAATCTGATACATTGACTTCAATTGCACATTGCTTCAAATAAACCTCAAGGGCCGCATCTACTGAACAATCTAGAAAGCCAGAATCCATTAAGTAGTAGGCCAATGCTCGATTACGATTAGCCGTTTGCCACTCTGACTCAAACACTTCTTCATTGATACTTAATTGCTTGCCGATGATTTGCTCTAAAAATTGTAGAATCTTTGTGACCTTCTCTTGTGGAGAATGACCAGCCAACATGGAGGACACCGTAATAGCCCCAGCATTAATCATCGGGTTAAAGGGTTTACCTGGCTGATGGCTTTCTAAGCGAATAATTGAGTTAAAGGTATCTCCTGTTGGTTCAACATCTACTCTTTCTAAAACATATGGCAAGCCTCGATCCATACAGGCTAATATAAATGTGATGACCTTGGAAACGCTTTGAAGGGTAAATAGTTCTTCGGTATCTCCTGCTTTGATTTCGTGGCCTTCAGTTCCAATAATCGCCACAGCTAACTGGTTGGGATCTTTTTGGGCTAAAGCAGGGATATAACTAGCACATTGCCCTTCGTTGGCAGCTGCACGATACTGTGATACCCACTGTGCTACAAGATGATGCTGATGATTGGGTTGTGTTGACATGTCACGTTCTCCTTTCAAATGAGGCAAAAACAGAGCCTTCATAGTTCTCCTATGAAGACTCTATCCTGTTAGCGCTTAGGTGGCTGTGTGCCCTCTGGAATTAATGATTGATATGTTTCTCCATCAAGACGTTCTTGCCATTCCTTTTTCGCTTCTTCAATGTATACGGGATTTTCCAGCAACGCTAAAGCTGTACAAGCCATAATTTTAGCAGCCTGTAGCATACCTTTATGTGCAATTGGCATAACTCCCTGAGACACCACCTGCCATGTGTGCAACGGTGTCCCTAATGCCATACATACCGTTGTACACTGCACAGTTGGTACGTTCCAGCTGACATCTCCAACATCGGTAGAGCCACCCATAATAAATTCAGGTAGCATGCCTGGAACATGATCAGCAATCACTTTTCCTTGTAATTGCTTGGCATCTTCTTTACGCAAGCCTACTAATGAAGCAGCCTGTACTTCTGGCGTAAATGTATTGAAAATAGCCTGCGCGTACTGTTCATCCTCTATTGTATAGTCTGGCATGCCAATTTCAAGTATTTGTTGATACATTACATCATAAAGCGTTTTATTTGTAATCAAATCCGAAGCAGCTCCTTCAAACTCAATGTCCACTGACGTCCCTGTCATCATTGTGGCACCCTTTGCAATATGTTCTACGCGCTGATAAATTTCCTGCACTTGCTGCTTTTTAGGTGCTCTAACAAGATACGTTACCTCTGCATATGGTTGAACTACATTTGGCGAAGTTCCACCTGAATTCGTAATGGCATAATGCACACGCGCTTCAGGAATGATGTGTTCTCGTAAGTAGTTTACCCCAACATTCATAAGCTCAACAGCATCTAAAGCACTTCGCCCAAGATGTGGTGCAGCCGCCGCATGCGCACTTTTGCCCGTAAACTTAAAGGTTGCGGCATAGTTTGCTAGAGAACTACACGTCATCACGGTCGAAAAAGTACCTGGATGCCAAGAAATCGCGATGTCAACATCATCGAAAAGACCAGCTTTTGCCATATAAGCTTTACCAGATCCATTCTCCTCTGCAGGGCAACCGTAAAAACGGATTGTTGCTGATTGATGATTTTGCGCTAAATAATCCTTCACAGCTACAGCAGCTGCGAATGCGCCTGTACCTAATAAGTTATGACCACAACCATGTCCGCTTCCACCCTCCACAAGAGGTTCATGTTGTGTTGCCCCACCTTTTTGACTCAAGCCGGGAAGCGCATCATATTCACCTAGAAAGGCAATGACAGGCTTTCCAGAACCATAAGTTCCAACAAGCGCCGTTTCAAGACCAGCAACACCAACGTCTGTTTGAAAGCCCTCTTTTTCTAGTGCCTCTTTCATATATTGCATCGATTTTTTTTCTTGAAAATGAAGCTCAGGCACAGCCCAAATTGCATCGCTTAATGCTACCGTAGCTTGCTGTTTTGCTTCAATTAATGCCGAAATTTTTTCATGATAACTCATTTTCATTCCTCCACTTTCATTATGCTTTTAACAGTGTTCCTTTTTGGTCGTTTAGCGTGACAAGCGACACGATACAGATAAGCGCAAAGCCAATTAACATCCAAAAGGCTGCATCAAAGGAGCCATTAAAGGCATCAACCATAAAGCCAATCGCCATTGGTGTGACAAACCCAGCTAATTGCCCCCCTGTATTGGCAATCCCCATTGCAGAACCTGTGATAGAAGAAGGTAATTTCTTCAGTACAATAACAGGTAGTAATGTAATGACAAATGCAATAAAGATTGACACGACCGTTTGGTAGCCAATAAATAACGTTACTGTTTCGGCAGTAAACATTAAATACAATAAAAGACCAATAACTGCGCAGGAGATAGAGCCTAACACTTTATCCATCCCTTTTGGTAACTTATCAATGATATATCCGCTACCATATACACCTATAATCGTTGTAATGGCAGGTATTGTTTGTGCCCAACCAATGGACATTAAATCCAAGCCTCGATTTTTTTGAAGATATGTTGGAATCCAAGAAACTAATCCCCAGTTCACTGCATAAATACAAAAATAAGCAATAATTAAATTCCACATTAGTGGTGTTTTCAATAACTCTTTAAAATTCACTTTATTCGCAGGATTTTCTGTTTCAGCTGTAGCTGTTTCGTCTTGCGGAAGTTTAATATATTTCCAATATAAAAAGGCAACTATTGCGCCAATGGCCCCAATGATAATAAACATCATGCGCCAGCCAATCGTTCCTAATAAATAGGCGGCTAGCAGCGGCACGATGAGTGAGACAATCCCACCAGAAGTAAGCATGATGGACATTGCTCTGCCTCTTTCTTCTTTCGGGAAGATCGTAGCTATAATCTTAGAGCTTGATGGCTGAAATCCCCCTTCGCCAATGCCAAATAAAAAGCGAATCACAATCATCGCTGTTAAAGACCAAGCAATCGCCGTTAGGCCCGTGAAAATAGACCACATAATAACCGCCATCAATAAAACTCGTTTTGCACCAAATTTATCCGCAAGCCAGCCACCCGGTATTTGCATAATGGCATAGCCTAAAAAGAAAGCGCTTAAAATAATACCCGTAGAAGATGCATCCAATTGCAAATCCCCTGTAATCGAAACGACTGCATAGTTCATAATGTAGCGATCCAAATTCCCTAAGGACCAGCCTAAAAATAATAGTGCAAGGATGACATTTCTAGATTTTTTCGTTACTTCATTTGTTGTCATTCATATCCCTCCCATATATAGACATCTTCTCTTTATTGCCCTGACGGTTCTTGATTATCATTGCCCCCTGTCAATAAATCCCCTCTTATATACCGACAATTTCGCTATATATTCGTATAATAATCAAAGTTCAATGAAAAAACAATATTTTTTTGAAAATTTCTAATAGATAATCGTCTTCGCATCCCCTTATTATTTACCTAAAAAGTCGCTGAATTCGTTGATTCATCTGTATTAAGAGCTTCTTCTAAAAAAAGCACAAAAAAATGTCCCACACCATTTATTAGCATGGGACATTATTATAAATTTTTAGACAAGTTGATACATTTTTATAGGTCTACCTCGAGTATGCTGCAATTCTTCTCCACAAATTCTCGCTAAATCGACATTACATAAATCTGCCACGATTCGTTGGGCATTTCTTTCGCTCATTTGCAACTGTGTCGCTAAATCCTTTGTCGTAAAATGCTTCCAGCGCATTTTCTGTACGAGTGCATGTATTTTCATATAGGTTTTAATACTAATATTCCCTTTTTTTAGTTTTTCTAAAATATAAGGGTCTTCTGCTCGGTAGGAATAAGATAGCTCTTCTACATTTCCTACCGATTCAATAATGGTGCCATCATCCTGTATCATCACGATATCAATAGCTTCATTTTCCTTTGTCTGTCTTAGTCCTCGGTGAGCATGTAACTCGGCATTGAACACTGTTTGAGCAAAACCAATACCTGCTGTCACCTTTGCCTCCATTTCAATCGATAACTGATACATTTTTTCTTGTAAAAAACGTATTTGCCCTTCAATGGCTCCTCTTGTACTAAAGATCGTATATTTACCGTTCCCCTCTTCAATAAGAGAACCATCAATCTGTTCACAAAGCTGTAGTAGATTTTCCTTCGTACGCAACTCTAAATATTGAATACGATAGCCTTGCTTCATGCGCTCTTTTAATGAATCGAAGTCCTTTATTTCAAGCATGACCGCACCAATTTGCGTTTCTTTATAATAGGACGTTTTGATCTTTTCTGTAAAAAGCTGAACCGTATGATAAATTTCTGTTTTTGTCGGAGAAACCCAATAAGACGGAACACCACGTTTCTTCAGCTCTTCATCAACAGAAGGATAACAAGTAATCGCAAAATCAATCTTTTTCGCCTGCCAAAGACTATAGTGGAAATCAAATAACTCTTGTGGATCAATAGCCACATCAAATTCCTTTAGATACATGTGATGAACATTATTCTGAATCTCCGCAAGACTTTCTGAAGCCATTTCAGAAGGCGAGGGGATAATGTCAATACTGACATTTTCAATAAACTTTTTTTGTTGATAGGACTGCTCTAAAAAACCTCGATAAATGGCCGCTTCCGAAAAAATAATATGGGTCAATTTATCTTTGGAAACATTCGTTTGACTGGCAATTTTATAGGGAATGTAGCCAGAAAATAGCCAGAAATCTACAGCCTGATTATGTGTCTCCACAAGATGCTTTGTTTCTGTCGCCACTTTATATATATACGGAATAAATTCCATATCCTGTTCGATTTCTCGCGCTAATCCAATGATTCTTTCAACGGATTGAATGGGACCAACAACACCTATTTTATACATCTTTTGTTCCTACCTTCTTTGTGAAACTACCATCTTTATGTAAACTATTTCTTCCTTTGTTGTACCTAGTATAGCGGACAATCAAATTACTAGACAAATCTTATGTATAAAGAAAAGCCTCGAAAACTGTTCGAGGCCATCTAGAAGTAACTATTATTGCTCAGTTGGATACATTTTTGTATAAAGTAATTCTAATCTTTTAGAAAGCTTACCATAGGCAGTTTTCCATGCTTTGCGCGCTGTTTCATCGCCCCCTGCTGGTTCGTATTTAGTATGCACCTCGTCAACCTTTTTCAAATCACCCTCTGCTTGTGTGAGCTTCGAATAATTTTTAACAACCTTCTTATCAGCATCACTCAATGCATCATAGGCTTTACGGATATCACTTACTTTCTCCTGCAAACCATCAATATATTCACCTTTTTCAAGAAGTAAATTGATCGATTCAATTAGCGACAACGCATTTTCATTCGTTTGCTGTTGTCCTTTTTGCTGATCAATAATCAATTGTCGAGTCCCTGCATCAATCAGGCTCACTTGTTTAGATGTAAGCTTTTCAAATGCCTTGATAACGGTGCTTGGATTAGTCGCAAAGGATTTCTCATAGGTCTTCATAAAGCTTTCCACTTTTTTCACATCTGCAAGCGCTGTTTTTAAAATATCATAATTCGTAATCAACTTTTTATCACTTGAACTAAGACTACTATACTGCGTAGAAAGATTTTTAATTGTTTCAATCGTTACGACATAGAGATTATTGGCAACGATTGTAGCAATGTCATTATTTAGCTGTGTGAGCTTCGATGCATTTTCATCGATATTTTGATTTTTTAATAAAGCTTCATATTGTTCTTTTGCTAAATGCTGCTGATTCGCTGGTAATTTTGCATAAGCTTTTTGCACTGTTTCAATTTTTTTAGCTTTTTTCGCAGCATCTGTTTCTTCTCTAGCAGTCTGTATTTTTTTATAGAATGATTTCACACCCGTAATATCCTTCTTTGCCGCCGTTAATAAATAATAATTTGTCACATATTTTCTTGCAGCTGAAGACAATTTTTTATAGGATTCGGTAGCTGTATCAACAGCCGTTTCTAATTGATTGAATGAATATTTCGTCACATCCGCAAATTTGGCGATATCTGTCTTTAACGCCTCTGCTGCTGCTTTATCAGCAGGCACTTTACCATTGCCATCAACAGAAATCTTTGGCGTGTTTAGTAAAAAATCTTCAGCATTATATACAAGTGACTGCTGTAAATTCGTAAGATTATTATAAGCTTTTAAAGTACTTGTATAGCTTGAATTAAGTTTACTTTCCGTAACACCAGTGGTTGCAGATAACTTTTGATACGCATCCATATCTTTATTTACTTTTTCGGCTGCTTTTAAATCTTTCTGTAAGGTAACAAGACTATCATAGCCAATAATTTGTGCTGCTGAGGCTTTCGTTAAGCTCTTGTATTCTTTGATCATTTGATTGACATTATTGACATGACTTTGCCATGAACCAGCAGACGGATCGAACGGATAGACATCATCACCAATATAGCTATCTATATCATGATTTAGTTTTGTAATTTGGCTTTCTTCAGCACGTTCTGCTGTAGTCAAACGTTGCACATACGCATCTGGCACTAATTTTAATTGTTTATACGTTAATTTTTCATAGGCTGTTCGAATGGATTTAGCCGTCGTCACTTGTTTACTCGGTGTAATATTTGTAGCTAATTTATCAAATGATTTAATAAATTGCTCGACCTTTTTAATATCCGATTTAGCCTCAGTCAAAATGGCTTGGTTTTGAACAGCAGCTCGGTAGCTTTGTGATAGTTTCTCAATATCTGCTTCAAGCGTCTTCACAATCTCCTGTAAGGAATCAACATCAGCAGCTACATATTTCACAAGTGAATTCTCATAAGTTAGTATATTAATAATGGCTTGATTGAGACTTCTCACTGCTTTTATCTCTTCAAGATCATTTGGCTCATTTAATAGATTTTTAATGCTCTTATATAAGGTCTCATTTACATCTAAGCTACGCTGTAACAGATCTAGTTTATTATAAGCCTCTTCTATTTCCTTAATTTCTTTTTCATTACTAGTCTCTATTTTGCTCCATTTTTCATTTAACTTATTTATTAATTCAACATCAGCAAGCGCTCGCTTTAAAACATCGTAATTGGACACATTCCCTTTAGCTGCTGCTGATAAAGATTGATAGTTTTTTTCTAGTTCCGCAACTTTAGCACTGAATGCTTCTAAGCTTGATACATTGTATTTATTGTCATTGACCAGTAAAGCTTCAATTTCGGTAGTTAAAGTATCAGTAGATTCTTTTGATACTGTAATGGTATCCGATAGTTTAGATTCTGCAAAAGAAAGACCCACTTTTGCTTTGACTGTAACAGCAATATTCTTAATATCCTTTTCAATAGCATCCTTTGGGATCGTATAGGTACTACCTGTAGCTCCCTCTATGATAGTAAAGGAGTTATCACCCAGTTTATAAAACCATTGATAACTATATGTAATTTGACCACTTTGCAATTCTGCACCATTCTTATCAGTGACAGTAATACCAGCAACTTTCACTGTTTCCCCAGGTGCTGCAAAACCAGAAGATTGACCTTCTAACGTTGGAATGGTGATTTCAAGATCTAATGGCTGAATTTTGCGTGGTTCACTTTGAAATTTTTTATTTTCTGTCGTAGTTGCTTCCACAAAAATGGTTTTTCCAGCTGCTTCGATGGGCACTTTTAAGGAGATGGACGTAGCACCAGGAATCGGCTTATTTGTTGAACCCTCTTCACCAGTAATTTCCTCTAGGTAATACCATTGATAAGCATTGACGATAGCTTCATTTGGTAATTTATCCACTTTCAATGTTTCATTGACAATATTTTTCCCACTGACTGAAACTAGTTCAGTTGCACCTGCTACAGTTGGAACAATAAGTGCTACAGGAATAGCTGCTGCTGTTAAAAATAATTTTTTATTCAAATCTATTGACCTCCTCAATCCTTCTAATGAATTATATCGGTCATATGTCCATAATTTCCTTGATTCTACGGTAAGTATTGTAAAAAGTGTATTTTCTCCTGATTCTCATTTTGCAAAATAATATTTTTTTGATATCATTTTATTATTTTTGATTTATTAATGCATTTAAATAAACACAACTTCAAACAAAAGCCTTCTAACCTGCATTCGTAGCATCTACGATGAGATTAAAAGGTGTTAAAAAAATGTATGCACTTATGCTTCCGCTTCATCTGGTTATCCTCGTATCATATAAGTTGGTCGGGTCAGGGTCCTATAGGCATAGGGATTCGTATGTTGGGTTTCACTTACTCGAATATGAATCGTCATCCCTTCTCCTACTTTGCTGTCTAAGGCGAATTTCCCATTAAAAGCTTGAACTCGCTCCTGCATACCTTGTATGCCCATGGAATCGGCAAGTAGAATATCATCTATATTACAACCTACACCATCATCACTATACAAAATTTGAAAGCCTTCTTCAGTGCCTAGTAAATGTATTTCAACAGTATTGGCATAGGAATGTTTTAAAGCATTATTTAATAATTCTTGGAACAGGCGATAAATCATTAAATTTAAACGTTCATCCTCTAAATAGAGACGGTCAATCGTATAAATCAAAACAAATTTAGCACGTTTATGGATTTTTTGGATTAATTTTTCGAGTGCTGCATTTAAGCCTAATGTATCTAGCAGAGGTGGCTTTAAATTTTCACAATAACCTCTTAAATCATTCAGTGAGATAATCATATGTTCATGAAGTTTTATAAGTTTAGATGGGATCTCCTCTTTTTCTTTTGCATGCATGAGGACATCCATTTCCCTTGCGATGTGCAGTTGTTCTTGTAAAATCGTATCATGAAGTTCCTGTGCTAACTGATATTTTTCCTCCTCGAAACGTAACCAAAGTAATTTATTGAGCCATGGTAGCTGTCGATTATCAGCCTCTTTCATATGCTTTAACTGATTCAAAAGCTCCTCAACCATTTTCGTGTTTTCAATAAAATTATTTAAATAGAGCAATAACAATTCTAACCATAGTAATTCCTCATCCTTGAGATAAATCGTTTTATTATGGTCCACAACAAGGATTCGTTTATAGTTCACATCTTGATGAATAAAGGCGATATAGAAATGATCTGTTTTTTTAATATCCCCTAAGCCTAATCGTTCAACTAGTACCTCGTCTATTTGATGCTGCGTGTATTCTTTGGATTTATTTGTTAAGGTAACTTGATGTGTTTGAAAATCGTAAGTGAGCACATACACACTTTCCATCTCAAGCTGGACCACCACTTCCTGTACAAATCTCTCCAATAAATCCTCAATCTTCACCACTCTACCAATACTTTCAACGGTCGTATACAAGCGATGAATGTAGTCTCCTTTTGTAGAAAATAAAATTTTCCGTTTACGGTAATCAATCCGCTCTTTTATGTAAAACAACGCCATTAACGATAGAAAGGCAAAAAAGAAAATCTCCGTCATTCGTGAAATGGATAGATCCGCAAATAAATAGAGACCGATTAACAGCCATATGGTAAAGCCAAATGAGAAATTGAAATAATAACGTAATCGAGAAATGAAATACTCCATATCGAAAATACGTTCAGTTAGTTGTGTGAAAATGAAGCTATATGGGATAAGCATTAAAAATAAAGAACATATATCTGCAGAAATTACATACTGATTAAACAAAATTACAGGTACTGCATATAAAAAGAGAAATGGTAAAAACGGTGTAATAACACTTATTAACAATAGTTTCAATTGAGAGGATTTATATCTATGGTATCCTACAATTAAAATACTTAGATTGGAAATTAATAATATAAAAAATGTCCATAATATAACAGTAGAAAATAATGGGTTAATTTTCGGGAAAATTATGCTAATGATACTTATAAAGATTGCTATTAAAGGTAATATGTAAAGAATGGAAATATTTTTAATAAAAATCCATTTTAAATTTAAAAAAGAAAAATATTTTTTTAAAAAATGAATTAATATTACTAAACAAAGTAACATACTCCCACGATTAATAATCATACTTAGATTATCTAGTCGTCCAGATGCACCGCTACTTACATAAGCTATTGAAATAACTAACATAAAATACATTAGTAAATTTAAAAGTGATGTTCCTTTTTGGGTTATTTTTAAATAAAAAGTAATCAATAACGTAAGGAAAAAGAAACATGCAGGAAAAAAAAAGAGATAATAAAATTGTTGGGGAATATCTAAGTGATTTATTTGAACATAGAGAATTTCACCATTTTGCTTTAAAATCTCTAATGTATTTGCTGCTCGAATTTTGGAATCATATGTAATATTTGAAACTTCATCGACTTTGACTCCATCGACATTTATAACAATATCTCCAACATATATTTTTTGATCAGTTGCCCATTCTTTATAATATGGTTCTTTAATAATCCATTGTCCATTTTCTTCCTGTATTTTTATGCTTACAAAAGGCGTGCTGTAGGTAACATAAAGGACATAAAAGCCTAGAGTTAAATAAATACCTACAGCAAGCCAAAACCATTTCTCTTTAATTAATGTCAATACCAAATTCCATTTTCTAAACATACATCTTCATCAAACGAATCCAAAATTGCCTTTTGTTCTAATGCTGTTACACCAATGAGAGAAGCTTTTTTTTCTTTTAACAATGTCACCAGCGTCGGATTTTGCTCTAAATATTGAATCATGTTAATCATTAAAATCGCCTCATTTCTTCATTTTATAAGATTATAGTCACTATTTTATACCAATAAATCCTTATATAAAGGAATTATTAACCATATATGTAACTATATTTTCATTATACTATCTCTCTCCAATAATTCAACATAATTTTCTAAAAAATTCAAAAAATAATAGAATACGTAATAATTTTGCTTTATTTTCAATTGTTTTTCTCCAAAAATAGACAAATAAAAAAAGCTCCTTCCTTATAGTAGGAAAAAGCTTTTCATTTGTCTCTCTCGCTAATACTGACACCCTTCTTGTCGCCACTTGCATAAATCAGAAGTAACCAATGTAGCATGTTGCGGATTCATATCACCACCATCTACTGCAAAAACACGATAATTCTCTGCCTTTATCGCCATTAAAAAGACCATTCCTCCACTATCATCACCAATGGCAATATAGCCTTTTGCATATTCCGCCACTTCCCAAGTCTCATTTCTTTCTAAAATGTCCTCTGTACCATAAATGAACACACCATTCGTAAACGATAAACCGTTACTTTCCTTTAATACATGTCTATACGCACTCGGAAGTTGACAAATCAACCTATTTTCTATGTGTAAAATTTGGTGATCTGTTGCTGGTGGATATGTCGTATAGCTATTATGTATAGGTAACATTCCGTCACCGTCCTTTCTAATAAATTTTTTTCACACCTGTGCTGTACAAAATTCATAAAATGCCGTGATTAAATCATCAATCTCCTGTTTTTTAATAATTTGATTCAACCATTCATCTGGAATCTCATTCAACCAACTACTCATACCCGCTATGGCACCTGTAATTGCGGCAATTGTATCTGTATCTTCTCCTAAATTAACAGCTTTTAGAATCGCTTCGTTAAACGTTCGTGCATTACCAACACACCATATCGCAGCTTCTAGAGAATGGACAATATAGCCACTTGAGTGAATGTCATCTTCAGGAATACTAAAAAAGTTGTCGTGAAATATTCTTGCGTATGTGTTTAATTCTGCTTTCAGTTCGTCCTGCAAATGATTTTCAAGCAATGAAAATATTTCAACTAAGGCAGCTTCTAGCGAATTATTTCGATATAAGCTTAATAATAGCTCAATATAAATGATAGACCCCACGATTGAACGTGGGTGGGCATGTGTAATCTCTGTATATTGTTGAATCAATGCTTTTCTTTTACTAAAATCAAACTCATTCATTACCACAAATACTAAAGGTGCTATCCTCATAAGCGTCCCATTGCCATTATCGAACTCGCCCGTTTTTCCGCAATGCTCAGGCAAAACACCTTTTTTATAGTTTGAAACGGCTTCAGCAGTCGTGATGCCGATATCAAACATTTCTCCAAATGGTGTGAGATAGCCTTCTTCCATGTATCGTACAAACTTATCCATTAAATGAGTTGTATTGCCTTTTTCAATGATGTTTTTGACTAAGCAAAGTGTTAAAGAAGTATCATCAGACCAAGTGCCAGGTGGTTGATTGTACGTACCGTATCCTATTACATCTTGCACATGGAAAGTTCCTCTTTTCTTAAATTCAACAGGTACGCCCATTAGATCTCCGACAATCCCACCATATAAAGTAGCAAATACTCGCTCCCTCATCTTTGAACCTACCATAAGATCTCACTTCTCCTTTCCAAGTCAAACATAATACAACGAAGTCTGTTAGTGGAAGTGTGAAATTTACTAAGTTGGTAAATTCACCCTTCCATCCTATAAAATTAAATACGTTCAATTTACCCACGTTCTTACAATAGTAATACCTCAATATCTTCTTACAAAAACATATTTACTTTCACTAACACATAAAAAAACCGTTCAATAAGTATAATCATACTCATTGAACGGTTACTTCTGCTCATTATGCTTTTTGATAGCGTAGCACTGGTGTACGTGCAGCGCGTGTTTCGTCTAGACGAGATACGACTGTTGTATGAGGTGCTTCTTGAACGATTGATGGATTTTCTTCTGCTTCTTTGGCAATTTGAATCATCACATCACAGAATGCATCTAATGTTTCTTTTGATTCTGTTTCTGTTGGCTCAATCATTAATGCCTCTTCCACATTTAATGGGAAGTATGTTGTTGGTGGATGATAGCCAAAGTCTAACAGACGTTTTGCGATATCTAATGTACGAACGCCTAGTTTCTTCTGACGACGACCTGATAAGACAAATTCGTGTTTACAGTGACGGTTATATGGCAGTTCGTAGAATGGCTCTAAGCGACGCATCATGTAGTTTGCGTTTAATACAGCATATTCTGTAACAGCTTTTAAACCATCCGGCCCCATTGTACGAATGTACGTATAAGCACGAACATTGATACCAAAGTTACCATAGTAAGGTTTTACGCGTCCGATAGATTGTGGACGATCGTAATCGAAGTGGTATGTTCCTTCTTCTGTTCTCACTAGAACTGGTTTTGGTAGGAATGGAATTAAATCTGCTTTTACGCCTACTGGACCAGAACCTGGACCACCGCCACCATGTGGACCTGTAAATGTTTTGTGCAGATTTAAATGTACACAGTCAAAGCCCATATCGCCAGGACGTGCTTTACTCATAACGGCATTGAGGTTCGCACCATCATAGTACACTTTACCGCCTACGGAGTGAATAAGCTCTGCCATTTCGATAATGTTTTCTTCAAATAAGCCTAGTGTATTCGGGTTAGTTAACATTAGCGCAGCTGTATCAGAACCTACTACTTTGCGAAGGTCTTCGATATCAACTAAGCCATTTTCATCCGATTTAACAGTGATTGTTTCAAAGCCTGCTACTGTCGCTGATGCTGGGTTTGTACCGTGAGCCGAGTCAGGAACGATGACTTTGTTACGGTGACCTTCGCCATTTGCTTCATGGAATGCACGAATCATCATTAACGCTGTCCATTCACCATGAGCACCTGCAGCTGGTTGTAATGTCACTTCATCCATCCCTGTAATTTCTACTAAAGAAGTTTGAAGATCATAAAGAAGCTCCATTGCCCCTTGTGCTGTTGATTCATCCTGTAATGGGTGAACATTGGCAAAGCCTGAAAGACGTGCAACTGCTTCGTTAATTTTCGGATTATATTTCATCGTACAAGAGCCAAGCGGATAGAAGCCAGAGTCTACTCCATGGTTTCTACGAGAAAGTGCTGTATAATGACGCATAATATCAAGCTCAGACACTTCAGGTAGTTCTGCTGCCTCTGTACGTACTAAGTTTGCAGGTAATAAATCTGCTAGGTCTACCTCAGGTACATCTAGTGCTTCTAAATTATAGCCAACGCGACCTTCTTTTGAAATTTCAAAAATGAGTGTTTGATTTTCGTTATGCATGAAGAGCCCCCATTTCTGCAACAAGTGCATCAATTTCTTCTTTTGTGCGTAATTCAGTCACTGCGATTAGCATATGATTTTTAAGAGAGTCATAATTTTGACCTAAAGGATATCCACCGATAATACCTTTTTCGATTAAACCTTTATTGATTTCCTTCACACATTTATTCGTTTTCACAACGATTTCGTTAAAGTGTGCGCCTTGGAATGCGACTGTAAAGCCTGCTGCTTCAAAAGCATTTTTTGCATAACGTGTTTTTGCAATATTTTGAGTAGCCATTTCACGAATACCTTGTTTTCCTAGAGCAGTCATCGCTACAGAAGCTGCAAGTGCGAGGAGGGCTTGGTTCGAGCAAATATTTGAAGTGGCTTTATCACGACGGATATGTTGTTCACGTGCTTGCAGTGTTAATACGTACCCACGACGGCCTTCACCATCCACTGTTTCACCAACAAGACGCCCTGGCACCTTACGCATTAATTTCGTTGTCACCGCAAAGAAACCACAGTGTGGGCCACCGAAAGCTTCAGAGATACCGAATACTTGCGCATCACCTACACAAATATCAGCACCTAGCTTACCAGGAGGCGTTAAAATGCCTAATGCAAGTGGATTAGAAGATACAACAAGTAAGCTTTTTGCAGCATGTGCAATATCCCCGATCACTTGAATGTCTTCCACTTGACCAAAGAAGTTTGGATATTGTGCAATAACAGCTGCTGTGTTGTCATCGATTAACTCTTTTAATGCTTCCACATCTGTCACACCGTCTTTTTGTGGAATTGTCACAATCTCAATGGATTGACCATAGGCATATGTAGCAACTACATCACGATATTCTGGGTGCACTGCTTCAGATACTAAAATTTTCTTACGACGCGTATGACCAGCTGCCAGCATACCTGCCTCTGCTAATGCTGTACCACCGTCATACATAGAAGAGTTCGCAAGATCCATACCTGTTAGCTCGGCAATCATCGTTTGGAATTCAAAGATCGCTTGTAGCTCACCTTGTGAAATCTCTGGTTGATATGGCGTATAAGCTGTATAAAACTCTGAACGAGAAATAACATGGTCTACGATCACTGGTTTATAGTGGTTGTAAACGCCTGCGCCTAAAAATGATACATTGGCATTTGTGTCCTTATTTTTTGCAGCAAGGGCCGTTAACTCTTTTAATAAAGCAGATTCTGATTTTGCTTCCTTAATATCATAAAGGCCTTTAAAACGGACTTTCTCAGGAATATCCTCGAATAATTCATCGACTGAGGATACACCGATTACGTCTAACATTTCTTTTTGATCTTGCTCCGTCATAGGTAAATAACGATGTTTCATAAATGTAGGTCCCTCTTTTCAACTATTATTTTGAACGCTTGTAAAACGGTGTTTCTACTGTTATTACCTTTAAGTGCTTACCGCGAATTTCGATTTCTAGCTCAGTTCCGATTGTTGTGAATTGACTGTCAATTATTGCGTGACCAACGTTACGTTTAGATGAAGGAAGTTGTGTACCCGTTGTCACTTCACCGATTTCTTGACCATCTTTAAACACTTTGTAGCCATGGCGTGGGATGCCTTTATCAATCATTTCAATTCCTACAAGTTTTCGTGGTAGTCCATTTTCTTTTTGTGCTACTAATGCTTCATGACCAATAAAGTCTTCTTTACTTAATTTCACAGCAAAGCCAATACCAGCCTCTAGTGGAGAAATTGTTGCTGATAGCTCTTGACCATATAATGGTAGCCCTGCTTCAAAACGAAGTGTATCGCGACAACCTAGTCCAGCTGGAACTACACCTTTTTCTTGACCAGCATCTAAAATTTTACCCCAAAGCGCTTTAATATCTTCTGGAGCGCCATATAATTCAAAGCCATCTTCACCTGTGTAGCCACTACGAGAAACTAATACTTTATGACCTGCAACCTCAACATTCTCTTGGAAGCGGAAAAATTTAATGGCACTTACATCAGTCGAAGTAAGAGATTGAAGAACTTCTTCTGCTAATGGTCCTTGAAGAGCAATTTGTGCATAGGCATCAGATTGGTTATCAATCGTCACATCATACTGATGTTGATTTTCCATCATCCAATCAAAGTCTTTTTCGATGTTGGCTGCATTGACACATAGTAAATAGTGATTGTCAGCTAATTTATATGTTAATAAATCATCAACAACGCCACCATCTTCATAGCACATTGCTGTGTACTGCGCTTGGCCATCAACAATTTTTGAGACATCATTTGATAAAAGATTTTGTAAAAATCCTAATGCATCGGGACCAGTTACTAAAATCTCTCCCATATGTGATACATCAAATAAGCCTGCACGATTACGAACTGCATCGTGTTCTTCTTTAATAGAAGAGAATTGAACAGGTAATTCCCATCCACCAAAGTCAACTGTTTTTGCACCATATTTCGCGTATTCTTCAAATAGAGGTGTACGTTTTAATTCATTCGCCATTCTTTTTTGCCCCCTTATTGTTAGTTACATTTTTACTGGTAGTAGTTCGTCTGCTTTTTGTATTCCTACAGCCAATGCATGCAGTCAACCGCATAAAACACGCTATAGACATAAAAAAAGACAGACGAACCCCTTTTCGGGATTCTCTGTCCTTGCACCTGAAAGTTACACCAGACTGGCTCGCACGCTTACTATTGCCAATCAGTCGGCTTTCCCCTTTGGTGGCTGCTATTGTTATACTACAGCTCTCTCCAGAGTTGCGTCTTGTACGAGTCCTTTTACCTGAGAGATTCATAGCCCATTGCTACTTGCTCCTTCGGTGGCGTCTACACGCTCTCTCCCCGCACAATCATCCGCCCAAGATAAATCTTGGTACTATTTAGTATTCAATGAACATTTAGTTACTTATTTGTCTATATCCTAACATTAAATGCATTGAAAAGGCAATCATTTTTTAAAAGATAATAAAAGACGAACATTAATACATTGAATTTGTTTCATCGTTCGTTTTTTAATCTTTTCACTTGAAATACTAAATACTCTAGAATTTGACGAATCGTTCTACCTTCTGTCAGTACCTGAATATGACCTGCATCACGGTAAAATTTCCTTCTGTAGTGATACAGACTTTCTAGCTCCTCTTTTGTAGAGCTCTGTACAATGGGTCTATTTGGATCATGCTGAACTCGTTTATAAATATCCTCAAACGACGCATCTAAAAAAAACACCAATCCACTACGTCTCATAATTTTTCGATTTTCAGCATTCATGGCAACGCCACCACCAGTCGAAATAATACAAGCCTCGTCCCTAAAATTTTTCAAAAATTCTGTTTCTATTTCTCGAAAATGGGCCTCGCCGTATTTTTCAAAAATTTGTGGAATTGTCATCCCCTGCTGTCGCACAATCTCATGATCCATATCATAATATGGCATCTTCAATAAATAGCTTAAACGTCTTCCTAACGCACTTTTTCCACTACCCATAAAACCAACAAAATATATTTTTCGCAATTCGAATCACCTTCTTATAACTACGATTCTACACTGTCTGACAAAATTTGTCCCAATAAATTTATCGTAGCTCGAACATTCAATTTTTCTATCCCATCATATGTTCGATACTGCATTTCATAAGACATACAATACGCAAGAACAAAAGTAGTTACAAAAAATAATAATGCAATTGCGACCAAAAAAATAGCCCCTCTGTCATTTTTCAATAATTGGAACATAAAAGGTTCGCTCCTTTTGAATACCGCTAGTCATTTCGACAGCTACCGTCAGCATATTTTCGGAATAGTTAAAATAACATTTATTGATTCCTATTAACATAGGAATATGTCCACCGTTTACCTGCTCACGAATAATATTCGAGTAGCAATCAATATGATGGAGTGTATTTGCTGTGTGGAAAGTCATTCTTTTTTGATCTTCACGAACAGAAAATGTGGAAATATCTTTTAGAGAGAGATTTAAATCAGAAACAAATAGTTCCCACTTGGTTTGTTCATCGGTTAGCATAGTGGATCTCATTTCAGCAAACCACAACATCATGAGGACAAAGAGATGAGAAATAAGCACAAAAACGACTAATTGAAACATCGCTTCTAGTAATGTATAGCCCTTTTCATTCATGAACTTCACCTGTCGCTTGGATACATTTTTGACGAGGCTCATGTAAATTTTGAAAACGGACACAAACTTGTTGCCCATCAACTATCCAGTGATAAGCAACTTGTTCAATGGTTCTAGAGCCCTCTGTTTGCTGAATAGCCTGGTACTTTTTTAAACCTTCGTAGGCTGTTTCAGCTGCAATTAGCTCCATTTTTTTATTAGCAAGATTTGTTTTCATCGTATAGGAAATGGGTATCAATGAGGTACAAAGTATCATCAAAATACCCACACCTAAAATAGTTTCTACAAAAGAATAGCCTGACTCATTCAATCCTAGCTCTCCCTCGTCCTAATGTTATGATTACTTTTTTCTTGCCCTGCGGTGTTTTAAATGCCATGGTACCAGCTGTCATCACATTGCCGCTGTAGTTATAGATCAGTGTGTAAATCGAACTCTCTGCGGGCAAAAATTCAATCCCTTTTGGAAAAGAACGTTCATATAAAGTAGTATAAAAATCTTTTTGAATAATATAACGATTCGTTGAACTTTCCATTTTCATGGCTATATATTGCCGTTGGCTCATACTATAGGTTTGAATATATTGAATATCGAGTTGCAATTGCGTGAAAAATCGTTCTACTTCCTTGGCTTCTGCTATTTTGAATGAAAATTTGCCAACAATCGCAGTTAAACTCATAACAAGAAATAAGACGACCAGCATTTCAAGAATCGTAAAACCACCATTTTTATCATTATTCATTCGCTCTCAGAACCTGTTTCTAAGTTGACATTGGCTGGACGTACCTCTCCCTCATTTGTAATCACTATTTCTTCTTTATTGGGGCATGTTGTTTCATTTTCTTTTAAATAGCCTTTTGCCACTAAATCATCTAAGGTAGGATACGCCATATAATCTACACGATAAGCCTCTACTTGACCTTGTACCATGGAAATATAAGCCGTACAGCCTTTCTTATCTATTGTGGCGAAATGCTTTGTTACATTTGGGATCGTAATTAAAATTAGAATGGATATAATTAACAAGACAATTAGCATCTCGATTAAAGTGAAACCAGCTTGTTGGTTAATACGTTTCATTATCTTCCTCCTAAACTAATTCAATCATGTGATAGATGGGTAATAATAAACTGATATAAGCTGCTACTATACAAACAGCAATCAGGATAAAGAAACTAGGCTGCACAAAAGCTAATATTTTTTGCAAAAGCTGTTCCTGCTTTTCCATTAATAATTCGCTATACAATACTAATTCTTTTCCTAAATAACCGCTGTGTTCACCATGCTCAACGAACATTGGAAAATCTTTTTGAAAAACTGCCATCATCGTTACCGACTGTGTCAGTGATTCGCCAAAGATGACTCTTTCTTTTATACGCTGTGAAAGAATTTGGAGATATGGTTGGAGTTGTTGTTCTTCTAATAGTTGAAGGCTTGCTTGTAATGAAAATCCACTTTGTAGTAAACTGCCCAAATAAGCAGCAAATTGTCTTGTCAATGTTAGCCTAAAATAGCGTTGCAAAATGGGGATCTTTAATAAAATTGTTAGTTGATGAGCAACAGCTTGTCGTTTGAGATAGAATCGAAAAATGAATAAGCTGCCTATTACTATGAACAGGGTCGAGATGACTATATCTGGAACATGTAATAACATATTGGACAATGCAATACTTGTCTCCTCTGCTTCAGAGGTACGACTGACGACCATTCTTTCAATATTCGGTAAAAAAAATGTACGAAACACAAAAAATAACAATAGTAAAAAGATAATCAGTGTGACAGGATAGATCAGCAGCTTGATTAGCTTTTTCTTAGTCTTTTCACCTACCGTTAACTGCTTCGCCACACCTTTAAACGCCTCTATCATATGGCCATTATTTTCTGCCACCTTAATCGCCATTAAATAGTGCTTCCCCAGCTGTAATGTTTCAAGTATCCCTGCAACACCTACTCCTTGTCTGAGTCTTTCATCAATTTGCTGCTGTATGTCTTCATGTGCCTCGATATGATGAGGTAGAAGCATGGAAATAGCTTGTGGAAATAAATATCCTTCCTGCAGCAACACACATAATCGATTGAAAAACTGAGCTTGCTCCTTTACCCGCCATTTCGTAGCCCTCTTGTAAAAAAGAAGCAATTTATCGATGTGTGTTTGTAACTGCATAAAGGCTCTCCGCTAATTCTTTTTGCCCCATTAATGTTAAATCATAAGGAAGTTTGTAATTGCCCTTATCCTTGATGGCGGTGATGGCTCTTGTTAGATGATCATCATGTAATATTTCATAGACTGCACGACGTTCATCATGTAAAGCTGCCGTCTGAACAAGCATTTGCGCAACAATACCGATAACCGTTTGGTGAAGCTCCTCTATCGACACGCCTAAATCCATTAAACGATAAAGACAATTAATGGCGTCTTTTGCATGAATAGTCGAGACAACTAAATGCCCTGTTAGGGAGGCTTGGATTGCAATATTTGCCGTTTCTTTATCCCGAATTTCACCAATCATGATAACATCAGGTGAATGGCGTAAAATGGCTTTTAGTCCTGCAGCATATGTAACACCCGCTCGCTCGTTTACTTGAATTTGAAGTAAATTCGCTTGGCTGTTTTCTACAGGATCTTCTAAAGAAATCACATGTCGATTCAATTCTGTGGAACAGTAGTGGATTAAGGAATAGAGTGAAGTAGACTTGCCAGAGCCTGTTGCTCCCGTAAAAAATAGAAGACCTTGTCGGTTTTGTACCAGCTCCATGAGTTTGTGAGCTGCGCTTTTAGAAAAGCTTAGGGAAGTTAGTGGAAATGCATGATTTTGGAGAAGTAAACGAATAATTAAGCTTTCTTTTAAAAATACAGAAGGCAGTGTGGACACTCGAAACGAATACGAACTTTGCTCCATTGCTTTTTGAAAGGCGCCGCTTTGAGGTTTACGCCGCTCACTGATGTCTAATTCTGCAAGAAATTTATAATAAGAGATCATTCTTTCTGCAAGTTCATTCGGTAGCTCACCAGCGTGGAGAAGTTTATCATATTTTCGAAAATAGATCCGATATTTTATGTTTCCTGGAACCAGCAATAAATCGGATGCTCCAAAATGATAGGCCTTTAGTAAAAGTTGCTCACATTTTTGTTCGACAACTGTTTCAAAACTCTGCATATATGCACCTCTCTTTTAGTTCATTCGAATAAGACCGCTCTATTCGTTATTTCCTAGTATAAGGAGGAACTTGCCACGAGAAAAGCCCTTTTCCGAAAATAAAAATTTGCAAGATAATTTTCTGCCAATAATGTTTTTTGCTATAAAAATGTGGATAAAGTGCAATTTTCCACTAAAAAAGAATATAAATACATGAAAAACTTAATATTTATGCCGAAATGAACTGTATCTTTTTCAATAATACAATATAATAGTATCAACATGATTATTTTCCTAACACTTGGTAGACGAACATAATTTTTATAATAAATTAAAGAGGTGAAGCTCATGATCCATCCATTAAAAATTACTAGTACACTAGCCGATGAAACAAGATACTCTATTTATGAGTACATATTGCAAGAGAAAAAAACAGTGACTGTACAACATATTGCTGATAAATTCGGTATCCATCCTAACGTTGCTCGACTTCATTTAACGAAGCTTTCAGAAATAAACATTATTACTGCTGATTATGTAAAAACAGGTAAAGGTGGCAGACCTGGACGTGTTTATAAAGCTTCAGAGAAAGGCGTTTCACTCACATTTCCAAGACGTGATGAAGATCGTTTATTAAAATGGACAATTCAATTAATTGAAGACTTTGGTCCATCTGCATTAACAAAGTGCCAGGAAATTAGCTACCAAGACGGCTACCAGCAAATGAAAAATTATATGAATGCTGAATTGACATTAAGTAATTCTCTTTCCTTCGATGAAAAACTTCAGCTATTAACGGACAATGCCGCTTTAATTGGCTATATTCCACAAATTCAACAAACTGAGCATGGAAAAAAAGTGATCTTCTCCATTTTCAATTGTCCATTCCAGGAGCAACTGACTGCCCATTCTGAAATTGTTTGTTCATTACATGAATCCTATTTAAAAGGACAATTAGATGCACTGTTTACAAACAATGAATTTGTGCAAATTGAAAGTATGATACATAATTGCGATTTATGTAAATATGAAATAAACGTGACAGAAATCGATCGCTAGATTAAAAATCCATTTGTTTGTCACAAACATGGAGAAGTTCCAGTTTACAGACACCTTTCATATCATTTATAATGAGTAAGAGATTATTGTGTCGTGGGCAAAAGGAGGGGAAATTTCATGGATAATATGTATAAAGTTATGGCATTCTGGACAGGTATTTTTGCCGTTATGTTCTACCTTGGAGGTATGAACGAGGTATCGCTATTATTCTTAGGTAATACAGGTTTATTCTTATTATTAGGCTTCTTAAACCTTTCAGAACGTATGTACATGTACATTTTCGGAGCATATTTAACTGTATTCTTCGCTGGCTTCACGTACTATACAACATTCATTCACGTACCTGGTGGCGGTCATTAATACAAAGAAAATCGCGTATCTCACGATTGGTGAGATACGCTTTTTTATGTGCTAAGTGATAATTTTAGCTAATTCGCCATTTTTTTAAAATCCATTTAAAAAAGGATTTGTCTCCATTTCTGCACCTACAGTTGTATAATTACCGTGGCCAGGATAGATAATAGTATCCTCAGGTAATGACAACAGCTTATTATGGATAGATTCCAATAATATTTTGGTTGATCCACCTAATAGATCTGTACGTCCTACACCTTGTTCAAATAATGTATCTCCTACGATGGCAAAACCATCCTGTTCAAAAATATAGGAAATACTACCAGGTGAATGCCCTGGTGTAAAAACAGCTTGAAAAACAAAATTACTCATTTCAAATTGCTGTTCTTTTTTGATGATTGTGTCTTGTGCTGGTGCAGCTACCCTATAATCTGGTAATGCAGCATATTTACTAGAGCCATTCTTCGTTGGATCGGCTAGCCAACTAACTTCCTTTTCATGAATCCATACAGGAACGTCAAATACCTCACGCACAGCATCCACTGCCCCTATATGATCAAAATGGGCATGTGTTAAAAAGATAGCAAGAGGTTTTAAGCCGTTGCTACGGATTGTTTTAATTAGACGCTCCGCTTCCTCACCTGGATCAAATACGATACATTCTTTTTCTTTATTCGATACAATATAGCAATTCGTTTGGATGGGACCAAGAGAATAACTTCGTACGTTCATCATAGTTATCACCTCAACTTCCTATTATACAGGCTTTGCCACAATTTGACGATAAATGTTCATAGTTTGCAGTATTTTAGTCCTCGACAAAAACAAGTAGAACGTTTACAATTAAGGAGGAATATTGTTTGCGACATTCATTTTCTGATGTCGAAAGGAGTGTCTATTTTTAATGAACTTATTAATGGTTATTTTTGGTCTAGTAGCGATTTTAGCTGTAGTTGGTACATTCCAAGCAATTAAAGAAAAGAACCTATTAAGCGTTGTTTTCAACTTATTAAGTGCTGCTGTATTCGGATGGTTCGTCATCATGACGATTGTTAACAGCGGTTACCCACCAAAATTACACTAAAATTCAGACAAAAAAAGAGCATTCTCCTCGGAGATTGCTCTTTTTTTGTTTATCATTACTTATTAAATTGAAGGAATCGTTTCTTGCCAATTTGTAGGACATCACCATTCATCAATACTTGTGATAGATCATCCATTGCTATTTTTTCTCCATTCAAGGATACACCATTTTGCTTGATTAACCGCAAAAACTCACTCTTACTCTGAATAAAGCCCATTGCCACTAGTTGTGGAATGATATTCATGATTCTTTCCTTATCAATTTCTAAGAGCAGTAGAGGAATGTTTTTTGGTATTTCCTTTCTTTGAAATGCTGCTTCAAAATAAGATTTTGCTTCCTCCATACCTGTAGCTCCATGATATAAATTCGTAATAATTTCTGCTAATTGAAATTTCAGATCACGGGGATTCTCTCCCATTTGTAGTCTATCTTGAATAGCCTGCACTTGTAGTGGATGTTCATCTGTTGCTAATTCAAAATATTTGATAATTAAAGTATCTGGTATTTCCATCACCTTTTTAAACATAATCTCAGGTGCTTCATTGACACCAATATAATTGCCTAAGCTCTTACTCATTTTTTCAATACCATCTAATCCCTCGAGTAATGGCATAAAAATAGCAATTTGTTTTTCTAATCCTCGATGCTTTTGTAAGGTGCGTCCCATTAGAATATTGAACGTCTGATCTGTTCCACCTAACTCTATATCAGCCTCTAGCTCTACCGAATCATATGCTTGCATAAGTGGATAGAAAAACTCATGAATGCCAATTGGGATTTGCTGATGGTAACGTTTCTGAAAATCTTCGCGCTCTAAAAGTCGAGCAACAGATGTCGTGGCTGCCAGCTGAATGACTTCTTCAAATGACAGCTTTGCTAACCATTCACTATTAAAACGAACCGTCGTCTTGTTCTCATCTAGCACTTTAAAAATTTGCTCACAATATGTTTGGGCGTTTTTCTTCACTGTATCATCATTTAAGGCTGTTCGCCCCTTTGCTTTACCTGTAGGATCGCCAATTCGTCCTGTAAAATCACCGATAACAATAACTGCATGATGCCCTAAATCTTGCATTTGCTTGATTTTCCGTAGAACGACTGCATGACCTAAATGAATATCTGGTGCAGATGGATCGAGCCCTAGCTTAATTGTTAAAGGTCGCTGATCTTTATACGATCGCTCTAATTTTTCAAGTAAATCTTGCTCATCAACAATTTTGTTAGCACCCTTCTTGATAATCGCTATTTGCTCCTTTGGTGTTAAAAACATACGAAACATCTCCTTGTAATATTAAATATTAATATTGCAAGTTCTATAAGAGTTAATGGATTACCGACTGTTGTAAAGGCTTTAATAACTTTTGTACACGTTTCTGCTTAGAAGGCATAAAAAAAACGCCTTTAGGAAATTCCTAAAGGACGTAGATAAACGTGTTACCACCTTTTTTCAAGAGCTATTCACATAGCCCTCCTCAACAAGTACAGCCGTAGCGATACTTTTGCAATGATTACGGATGCAACCCCGTCGTAGCCTACTAAAGTTTCGGTACGCAGCTCCAAGATGTTTTCACTTTAATATCCCTTGCGCCTCTCAACAACCGGCTACTCTCTGTCAGTTCCATTAAAGTTACTCGTTCTTTTCCATGCCTTTCACTCTTATACTCCGAAATGCGAAAAACAAATCTTCGTTATGCAGATATTTAAAATTATTATAATCGTATTTTTCTATTTGTCAATAAAAAGAGAGGTCAAATAAAGTGTTTTCACTTTACATAGCAATGTAAAACAAAGGAAATCTTTAAATTTTATGAAAGGTGTTTTCTTTAGCATAAGATTCACAAATTATATGAATGGTTGTCGTGACTAATTCCTTCTCCATATTTAAAATAGAAGCCAATGGTCTTTTTAAAACAATATAAAAAGAGAGATCCCTATACGAGATCTCTCTTTGATTATTTAACTGACTCCTGCTTTAAATTACCTGTTTTTTCATCATAGAATCGTAGCAAGTCTCCATTGATGATAGCATCGGAATTTTCCAGCTCCATTGTTGCACGATCAGCATAAGACTGACATGGCTCACCCTCTATTTCTTCACCAGTTGCTTTGTCATAGCAAGCTTCACCAGCATAGACGTATTTATCTGTAATAAAGCGTCCATCACGGAAGACTACAAAGTCCTCATGCTCTGGAGAGAATAAATCTGCACCCATTTGCATATCTTTTGACGTTTCAACGCCAAGAAGGTGTAAGATCGTTGGACGTAAATCCATTTGTCCTGAAATCTCTGTCATTTCTTTTCCATCGCCAGCTCCTGGGATGTGGATGAATAAAGGTACTTCTTGAAGCATGGCATTATCCATTGGTGTAATTTGATCTTTACCTAAATATTGTGCCATTGCTTTATTATGGTTCTCAGAAATACCATAGTGATCCCCATACATCACGATAATAGAGTTATCATAGACACCTTGATCTTTTAACTGTTGGAAGAAGTCTTTTAAAGCTTCATCCATGTAACGTACTGTTTGGAAGTAACGATTTAATGTACCTGAATTTGAATCATATTCAGGAATCATAATATCTTCTGGGTCCAATGTAAATGGATAATGGTTCGTTAATGTAATAAGTCTAGAGTAGAATGGCTGTGGCATATCTTTCATTAAAGCAGCTGATTGCTCTAAGAATGGAACATCTTTCATCCCCCAGTTTACAGCTTGCCCCTCTTCCACAGTATATGAATCTATATCGTAGAATTTATTAATTTTTAACGATTGATACATCATGTCACGGTTCCAGAATGATTTATTATTAGGGTGCATGACATTTGTAAAGTATCCATTTTCTCCAAGGCGTTCAGCCATTGAATTATACGTATTTCCACCATGCGTGAAAAATACAGCACCTCGACCTAATCCAAACAATGAGTTTTCAACAATAAACTCAGAGTCAGAAGTTTTTCCTAGACCTGTTTGGTGATAGAAGTTACTGAAATAATACGTATCTTTATCTTTTGTTAAAGAGTTTAAGAATGGCGTGATTTCATGACCATTCATGTCATTATTGATGACAAAGTTTTGTAAAGACTCCATCGACACAACAATTAAGTTACGACCTTTATATTTCCCAAACATCTCTGGATTCACAGCAGCCTGATTAGAGCGTATATAGTTATTCACTTCTACTAGCTCACTACCATCGGCTAACGCACGTTGCGCAGATGATTTAGATTGAATATAAATGTCATACAAGTGGTAATTGTACGTACCAATGTTTTTTACTAATAATTCGCGGTCAAAACTACGTGTTAGTAATTGCGGACGCTCAGTTTCTGCTAATCCTAGGTTTAAGAATGTCATTGCTATCGCTAGCACAAAGAATGCACGACGGAACTCAACATTCACTTTAAATACTTCTTTCATTTTCGGTAAAAATTTATTCGCTAAGATTAAAATAACGACATCAACGAAATATAATACATCCCAAGGCTCCACTATCGCTGCTACTGATGTTCCTAAGTCACTAAAGTTACTTGTTTGGAATAATACTGGTAGCGTAATAAAATCATTGTAGAATCGATAGAACGCTACATTTCCGTATAAGACTATGGACAAAATAACACTGACCGTAATCAAATAACGATTTCTAGCTTTTGCTGATTTAAAGAATAGTGATAAACCATACGTAAATAGCAAGAAGCTTAGTGGATTAATAAATAAAATAAATTGTTGCATTGCATTTTCAAGTTTCATTTCAAAGCTTGTGTGGTAAACAATGACCGTTTTGATCCAAGTTGCTATAATTGCTAGTATCATAAATGAATGTTTAGGCCACTTTATTGATTTCATTCCTAACATCCTCCCTACTTCCTTACAAAAAAAATAATAATTTTTTACATTTTGTTACTGAAACAAAATATATCTTAATCCTTTTTTAACAGATAATCAACACATATCTTATGGAAAATTTTTTCTCCTCGCTCTTTCTATGCACTAGATATCTATATATACGTTTTGCAATGTAAAAAGTTTCGTAAAAACATAAAAACAGCGGAAACCCACTGTTTTTAAGAATATTACATACATGTTACATTAATTTTACAATACCCAATTACATTATATTTCAAACATTACTTTTTATGCTCTTCCATACGAAGTCTTGTTGTTTCTTGTCGAATTAGTAGCAAGGCCATTTGATAATCTTTTATGTCTAGTACATTTGCTTTATAGAGTTCACGTATTTCATCCTCCATTAACATCAAATCGCCAATTGGATCACGTGTATAAATATAAGTACCATATGTTTTCAAGAGTTCATAAATATCTAACATTTTATCCATTTTCGTTCGCTCCTCGTTGTGCAAGACAGTCAATACGTTTTGTGGGTGTCACAATGATATCTACTGGGCAATCATGTGCTTCGGTAGGAACGCAATCAATGATTTGTTCATCAAAGAGCAGCGACATCAGCTTCCCCTTATTATAGTTTAATACATAGCGGTCATAATAACCACCGCCATAGCCGATTCGATAGCCATATCGATCAAAAACAACGCCTGGTACTACAATGATATCCATCTCATTTGCGTCAACAAACTCACATCTTGCTGGAATGGGCTCACGCAAATGCATATATACAGTTTCAAGCTGAGCAAATGATTCAATGGCGTAAAATGACATTTCTCTTGTTTTTGGGTGGCATTTAGGAACTGCGACCTTTTTACCTAGTGCCCATAACTCCTCAATCAAAAGAATCGTGTCGACTTCTGGCTTATTTGAAATGGTCATGCCAATTGTATTTGCTTCTATTATATATGGTTCCTGTAGCACCTTTTTTAAAACAGCTAATGATTGACGCTGATAGTCTGCATCCGTCATAGTGGCAAGGGCTTGGCGTACCGTGTTTCGTAAAGTTGTTTTATCCATCTAGGCTACCTCCTCTATCGTAAAACTTCATATCCTCTTGGAGTCGTTACATCGAAATGATGTCATAAAATGTAGAAAGCCAAAACCACTTGTGGTTTTGGCTTAATGAGCGATTACTTAGTTTCACGGTGAAGAGTGTATTTCTTCTCGCGAGAGCAATATTTTTTAAGTTCAAGACGCTCTGGATTGTTACGCTTGTTCTTTTTAGAAATGTAGTTACGTTCGCCGCAATCTGTGCAAGCTAAAGTAATGTTTACGCGCATCATTAACCCTCCCACTCTATATCAAGAATTTAAATTTGAGCATGATTTATACGACTAACCTATTATAACATAAACTGAAAAAAAATCTACCTTCATTTCATATTAAGTTTGCATATGGTAAAATATCTTATAATTACATACTACATTGAGGTGAAACTATTGGATTTATCCATCGTATTAATGAGTATCGGGATTTTTCTGATCATCGTTTCGTTCTTTTTCAAAAATAGCTCGAAAAAAATCGAACAAGATGTCGAAGAATTATCTATCTCCATCTTCCAAGAAACAAATAATTTAAAACGTCGCCTAAAAATTGTTGAGGAAGAACTTTTATTAGAGCCTGAGTTCCAAGTGAAATCAAAATCAAGTATACACCCAAAAGGACAAAATCCTAAAGTACAACAAGTCATGCAGGCCGTTCAACAGGCTGCGCAGGCTTCAAAAGTTGGACAAACAACAGCACAAGCAAAACCCATTCATCAAATTATCGTTAGTCAGGTACTGGAATTAAATAAACAAGGTCTTTCGGTAGCAGATATCAGTATTCGCTCAAATTTAACAGAAGAGCAAGTTCGGCAAGTGATTGCAAACGGGGGGCGTTGATTGATGAATAAGTCTGCCATCCGTGCATTTGGCATGGCCATTTTTCTTATTGGGGCATTGCTCGCACTCGCAAGCCGCTTCGATGTAAATATTGGTCTTCCTACCAAGGAATTTTCCAATCATCAACAGGTAGAAGAACTGCAAAATAAATTAAATAAGGCCAATCAAGAAAATGCTTCGTTAAAGGAACAATTAAAGCAAGTAAATACGACTGAAAAAACTTTGACTACAGATTCATCTGAACAAGCTGTTGAACAAACAGATACGGAAGTGACATCGATGTCACTGCAAATCTATAGTGGCATCACACCATATAGTGTGGCACAAAAGCTTGAAGATGGTGGTATTATTACCAATAGTGTTGAAATGGAGTTACTACTCGCTAATCCTAAATATGCTAGAAGCTTACAAATCGGCTCCTATGAGGTCCATTCTGCCATGACTTTAGAAGAAATAGCTAATTTAATTACTGGCAAGAAACAATAACTTTAAAAGCTGTCGCCCATTCATATTAGGCGACAGCTTTTTTATTACGCTATACTTTCTAGGAAAGCTTTCATCATCATACTGCCTTCTTTTGTGCCGATTGATTCGGGATGAAACTGCAGCCCATAAAGAGGATATTCTTTATGTTGAATGGCCATAATCTCTCCATCATCACCCGATGTTGCGAGTATGTTAAAATCCTTGTGTAATGTTTGTTCTTCAATAATAAGCGAATGATAACGCATGACTTCAATGTCTCCATCTAATTGGGCAAATAATCCCGTTTTCTCGTATTGTAGCGGGGACAGCTTTCCATGCATAATGTTTTTGGCCTGCACAATTTTTGCCCCAAAAGCCTGCCCTATGGATTGGTGTCCAAGACAAATACCCAAAATAGGGAATTTTTGATAGAGTTCTTTGATGACCTCTATCGTTATACCTGCTTCATTTGGCGTTCCTGGTCCTGGTGATAAAATTATGGCTTCTGGCGACAATTTTTGAATTTCTTCTATAGTAATGGCATCGTTTCGCAAGACCTTGACGCTTTTCCCAAGCATACTGATTTGTTGAAACAGATTATAGGTAAAAGAATCGTAATTATCAATTAATAAAATCATTTTTTTACCTCCAATAGCGCACGGGCTTTATTCAGCGTTTCCTCATATTCTGACAATGGAATAGAATCGTAAACAATACCTGCTCCTGCCTGTACATGGGCCTTTTGATCCTTAATGAGCATTGTGCGAATCGCGAGGGCCAAGTCCATGTCACCTGTTGTCGAAATATAGCCTACTGCTCCTGCATAGACCCCTCGCTTTACTGGTTCTAATTCATTAATCAATTGCATGGCACGAATCTTAGGTGCTCCTGACACTGTACCAGCAGGTAAACAAGCACGAAGTACATCCAGTACATGGAGGTCATCTCGTAATTCGGCTATAACCTCAGACACCATATGCATCACATATTTATAGCGCTCAATACTCATGTATTTGGTTAGTTTGACAGAACCGACTTTGGCAATACGTCCAAGATCATTGCGACCTAAATCCACTAACATACGGTGCTCCGCTATTTCCTTGCTATCTTCTAATAGCGCATTTGCGATGGCTTCGTCCTGTTCTATTGTCGCGCCACGTGGCTTTGTACCTGCTATTGGATTGGTTGTCACCTTTCTATTTTTTACCTTTACAAGACTTTCAGGGGAGGTTCCTAAAATGACATAGGCTCCATAATCCATATAGAACATATAGGGTGACGGGTTAGATGTGCGCAATTGACGATAGAGCGAGAATGGCGAACCCGTAAACGGCGCAGAAAAACGTTGTGATAACACAATTTGGAAAATATCGCCTCTCAAAATATGCTGCTTAGCACGTTCCACCAAAGTAACAAATCGCTCCTTTGAAATCATTGGCTTAAACTGTAGCTCATCCACTTTTAATGCCTCAAAGGTTGAGCCTGCACAAAGCTGTTGCTCCATCGTCGCTACAGCTGCCTCCATCTCCTCTAATGAACGCCCCTCGTGAAACAGATCAATCGAAGCCAATGTAATTTCCTGCGTTACATGATCAAAAACAATAAATGTATCATAGAAAAAAACATGCACATCAGGCATAGCTAAATCATCCTGTAAATAGTCTCCGATTTTTTCTGTGTAGAACGCTGTTTCATAGCCAAAAAAACCTATGGCTCCTCCAAAGAAAGCGAAAGGATAGTTTTCTTCATGAAAGGGTATTACTTCTTTTAATTGATCGAGCACATTGCCACTGACCTTGTCATTTTCCATTCCTTTTGAAAAGACGAATTCTTCGTTGTTTCCTTTTAGTTCAGCCACTGGATTGATGGCGATAAAGGAGTATCGCCCACTCTCCTCATGTTTTGCTGAAGATTCGAACAACATTTTATGCTGCCCTCTAAGTGATTGATACACAGAGATTGGGGTCATCATATCCCCCTGTAATACTTTCATAGCATACTTTCTAAGCTCAACTGTCATACTCTTCTCTCCTTCTCTAAGCTCTGCTCTTCTACACCTCATATATCCTTGGCAGCATTGATCTGCAAAGGCTTTCTCTTCATTCAGCTAAATCATTTGCTGTATAAAGATAAATATAAAAAGGCCTTTCCATCACAAAAGGACGGAAAAGCCGTGGTGCCACCTTCATTGGTCTCCTAATTAAGAAGACCCTCTTTAAGCCTTATAACGTAGGCATCCGCTAATCCGTACTATTTTCAGGATTAGAGCTCCGAAGTCCATTCACCAAACATTTGTACTAGTTTCCACCAACCACTAGCTCTCTATAACAAATTGTACTAGCTACTATTCTTCATCAAAGCTGATTTCTTGGTAATATTGTAAAGCAATCTATCTTACAATTCAATTTATTTTTTATTTCGTAGACTTTCATCTTCATGAGGGCTAACCAACGTAATCGATAACTCCTCCACTATTTGACGAATGGCAAATAAAATATCCTGCCGCACTTCCAGCATAACAGCGGTATCATTTGTAGCAACAAAGAAACGGACAAGGACACGATAGGAATCGTGATGAAATTCATCTATAAATACATGAATCATGTCTTTCTCTGTTTTTGCATGTAAATAAATTTCTTTATGAATTGCTGTTAAAGCGCTGCGTATACCGTCCTCGTCATTATCGGAAGCGACATATAAAAATTGCTCACATTTCCGTTTTTCTCTTCTAGATAAATTATAAAGTGGACGATTAACTAAATAGGAGTTCGGCACATACACAAGTCCTTTGTCTCCTGTTTGAATTAAGGTACTTCTTAAATTGATATCCTCAATCGTTCCTTCAATTTTTTGATCCTCTGTCGCAATCCAATCCCCTATTTGGAATGGATTATCTAATGCTACGGACATGCCACCAAATACATGCGCTAATGTATCACGAATACCAAAGGCAATCGCCACGCCCGTTAAACCAATTCCTGTTAAGAAGCCATTGAGATTAAAATCCCAAAAGGAAGCAATCGTAAACATAGCAAAAATCATGATGAGTACTTTACCAATTCGTAGGAAAAACGGTAATAAGACATTCTGATCCTCTTCGCTCGTTAATTCGAATGGTTGTTTCGTATAAAAATTTAAAACATCATAAACCCCTTTAAAAGCAAAAAACACCATAATAGACAATACAAAATTCTTTGTTGATGGATGCGTAAATAAAGGAACCTTTATTAAATAAGATAAGCTTAGCACAATGACCGTCGTCATAAAGGCATAGCCAATTGCTTTACTAAACTGCGCCAGTACATTTGCTTGGAAGTTGCGCTGACGATCCTTTAAAAATATCACTGCACGATGAATAATTTTTTTGATGATGAAACGTTGAATAAGCCACCCAACTAAACAAATAATGACGGCAATTAAACCATCTATCCAAGTTGGGACTGTAAATTTAGGTAACAACCAATGTAATGAATCCATGTATTTCTCCTTTATAACTACCTATGTATCGCCAGCAAAAAGGAGCTGACCTTCAGTAATGGTTAGCCCCTTTTTGTTATTGTATGGCATCATCTGCAAAAAAAGCCTTACTAGCAAACCAAAATTGCTGTTTATTAAAATTATGTTCATGCATGGCAATCACTGAAAATTCAGCATGATATTTTTGCTTCATTTCCTCTAGCATGATTTTCGCTTGCTTGCCAACGAGATGTTGCCCATCAATAGGTGTTCCTTCTGTAAAAATAATCACATCTGCTTCTGTGCCTAGTTGATTTTCCTGTAGTAATGCTTTCACAAACTGTAAAACAGGAAAAATGGCAGCCTCTCCCTTTGCCTTATATTCGATAAAACTCTTAAAATCAGCTAAATTTAAATGACCATTTTCAAAGCGGTAGTGGACATGAATTTGACGATCATACGGAACAATATATAAATCACGGCCTTCCCGATGTGCATTCATAAATAATGCTAAAATCATACTTTTACAAATCTCAGAGTAAGCTGCCATCCCTGTCGTTTGTTCTAAACATATAATCATCGGACCAGAGTCTTGTTGATAGTCATGAAAGGGCACATAGTAAATATTTCCGCTTTTCGTTGTCTGCTGCTTGAGCTTTTGATGTCTTAGCTCTAACCATTTTCGTTCATAATACTGGCGTTGCTCTTTGCCGTTTGTTAAGCGTTCAGCTTTCTCAATAGCAGGGATATTTTCTCGGATTTCATGCATGATATCTGTCAATTCTAGTGCAAATGCTGCCATATTTCGTAATGGCTCACTCTTGAAAAAATAATCGATAAAATAATGTTGTTCTCCTTCACTTAACTCCTCTATATGTAGGTTTTCGTAGAGAAAACGTAAATAGTCAAGTTGTTCGATTGTCATCTGCTGGTCAAATTGCTTGATGAGGGATTCAATTGCATCTTTCACTTAGCAGCACCTCCTAAGCACCACATTTTTTGGATAATGTCTATAGTATAACCAAAAAATTTTTTTGACAATACAAAAACGCTCGCTATAAAGACGCTACAGAAAAAACAATGTTGCTACTTCAGGGATTTTTTTTGCAAAAGAAAAGAAGAGCTAAAAAGCAGCTCTTCTCTCTTAATTATTTAATTCATAATGTTTGCCTTTTACTAAGTAAAATAGATGTTCTGCAATATTTGTTGCATGATCAGCAGAACGTTCTAAATAGCGGCAAATAAATGTGAGGTGTGTAATCTGCGAAATATGGGATGGGTTTTCTACCCCTGCACGAAGTAAAAGTGTAATCGTTGCCCCGTATAAATCGTCCACATAATCATCTAATTCAGCGATTTCTTTAGCGCGTACCGTATCTTCCTCGGTAAAGGCCTTCATGATGCTCTCTAGCATTTCTACTGTTTTATTACACATAGTTTGTAGATTCGTTATCGGGAATATCATTGGTTCTTTGCCAATTCGAATCGCTTCTTTAGCAATATTGACCGCATAGTCGCCTACTCTTTCCATATCCGATGCTGCTTTTACAAGAACCATGAGGCGGCGTAAATCTGTTGCTACTGGTTGTTGCTTGGCAATCATTAGTATTACATGGTCATTAATTTCTTCTTCAAGGCGATTAATAATTAAATCGTCTTCCAAAATTTTTAATGCCTTTTCTAAATCCTGCTCTACTAATGCTTCAAAAGCTGTTTTTAATGCAAAGATACTGCTGTTGGCAATTGCAAGAAATTGTCCCTGTACCTCTTTTAACTCTTGTTCAAAACGTTCACGTACGATCATCCAATTGCTCCTCCTTAGCCGAAACGTCCCGAAATATAGTCTTCTGTCCGTTGATCTGCTGGTGTTTGGAAAATAACATCCGTTTTATCGTATTCGACAACCTCTCCACTTAGGAAGAATGCTGTACGATCAGAAATACGTGCTGCTTGCTGCATATTATGTGTCACGATAACAATGGAATAATCTTTTTTCAATTCTTGTACAAGCTCTTCCACCTTCAATGTAGAGATAGGGTCTAAAGCAGATGTCGGCTCATCCATTAGAATGACATCAGGTTCAATCGCTAAGCAACGCGCAATACAAATACGTTGTTGCTGACCACCTGATAATCCGTAGGCATTTTGATTTAAACGATCTTTTACCTCATCCCAGATGGCTGCCCCTCTTAGTGATTTCTCCACAATTTCATCTAGAATTTTTTTATTTTTAATGCCATGGATTCTTGGTCCATAGGCAATGTTATCATAAATAGATTTTGGGAACGGGTTTGGCTTTTGGAACACCATTCCTACACGTGTTCTTAATTCCTCTACCGTATAGTTTTTATCTAAAATATTACGCTCACGATATAAAATTTCCCCTGATGTACGAACGATTGGTACAAGTTCAACCATTCTATTTAATGTTTTTAGATACGTAGATTTACCACAGCCAGATGGCCCAATAATAGCCGTTACTTCATTTTCATAGATGCTTAAATTAACATCTTTTAAGCCATGGTGATCACCATACCATAAGTTTAAATTTCGTGTATCGTAGACAATGTTTTTCACCACATCTGTCATAGACTTAGTTGTTGCTTGATTCAATTTGACAATTGTTTTTTCCTCTTTTAAATCTAGTACCATAAGGTCACCTCATTAATAACGTTTTTGGAATTTATTTCGAATATAGATGGCAATAGAATTCATCAACAACAGCACCGTCATCAGCACTAAAATACCTGCTGCTGCTACATACTGAAAGGCTTCTTGTGGTCGTTTTGCCCAGTCATAGATTTGCATCGGCAATGCTGTAAATTGACTCAATAAACCATTCGGTAAAAACTGCAGGATAACTGGAATCCCGATAACAACTAGTGGAGCTGTTTCTCCTATGGCACGAGACAAGGCTAAAATACTTCCTGTTAAAATACCTGGGATGGCGGCTGGTAATACAACACGCAAAATCGTTTGCCATTTCGTTGCTCCCATACCATATGAAGCCTCACGTTGTTCATTTGGCACTGCACGAATGGCCTCTTGAGCCGCTACAATGATAACAGGTAAAATTAACAAACTCATTGTAAAGCCAGCAGCTAAAATACTTTTTCCTAAACCCATCATACGTACGAAAATAGTTAATCCAAGTAATCCAAAAACAATGGAAGGAACACCTGCTAGATTGGATATATTCATGCGAATAAAATCATTGATTCTATTTTTCTTGGCATACTCCTCTAAATAAATCGCAGTACCCACACCTAAAATAATCGATACTGGCGCTACAACTGCCATTAACCAAAGCGAACCGATCAAGGCAGCTTTGATACCTGCCTTATCCGCAAATCGTGATGCAAAATTCATCAAGAAATCGATGTTTAAGTAATCGATACCCTGTGTCACAATGCGGTACAGTAAAACAGCTAAAGTTACAAGTGCAAACGTAGTAGCTAAGAAAAATAGGGTTTTCCAAACTTTATTTGCTGTAATACGCTTTGTCATTCGTTTCATGACGACCGTGTCATCCATATAGCGCATGCTAGTAAACCTCCCTGAAGCGTTTCGAAATATAGTGAGCAAGTAAATTCATTACTAGTGTAAAGATAAAGAGTGTGAATCCTACTGAATAAATAGAGTAATAAATGGTTGTGCCATAACCCGCATCACCCGTTGAAACCTGTACAATGTATGCAGTCATTGTTTGAATAGAATCTGTCACATTGAGATCAAATTTCGGTGTCGATCCACCTGCAAGCGATACAATCATTGTTTCACCTATTGCCCGGGAAATAGCTAACACAACGGAAGCCACAATCCCAGAAAGTGCAGCGGGTAGTACTACTTTGATTGCTACCTCAAATTTCGTCGCACCTAGAGCTAGAGCTCCTTCACGCATACTATTTGGTACTGATGACATGGCATCTTCTGAAAGAGATGTAATCATTGGTAAAATCATAATTCCTACAACAATACCAGGACTTAATGCATTAAATAGTTTGAGTCCAGGTACAATTTCTTGTAGGATTGGTGTGACAAATGTTAAAGCGAAGAAGCCATAAACAATTGTTGGCACACCTGCTAATACCTCTAAAATAGGTTTCACTGTACGTCTTGTTTTCTCACTTGCATATTCACTTAAATAGATAGCTGAAGCAATTCCAAATGGTACAGCTACTACAACTGCAATAAGTGTCACTTTTAATGTACCAGCGATTAATGGCAAAATCCCAAATAATGGTTCATTACCTGAAAACGGTAACCATTTTGTACCGAAAAGGAAATCCGTAATCGACACACGTTTAAAGAATTCAAACGTTTCAAAAATAAGGGTGAAAACAATGCCAAATGTTGTTAAAATCGAAATAATTGCTGCAGAAAATAATAGAGCTGGCATGGCTTTTTCCACTATTTTCTTTGTTTTTTGATTGCGCGAATTTGCAATTAATTGCTGCACAGATGATGTCTTATCTTCCTTTTGAGAAACCATTGGGAGCTCCTTTCAAATAAGTGAGGGAAAGAGCATACATCTCTTTCCCTCTATGCATGTCTTCTTATTTTAAGCCTTCTAAAGTTTTTAAGCCTTCAGTATATTTTTCTTCAGGTAAACGAACATAGCCAACTGCTTCAGCCATATCGCCTGCGTTTTCAAGTGTAAATTTAATGAAGTCGTAGGCTGCTTCATTGTCCTTCATAGCACTATTTTTTACGTATGTGAATAGTGGGCGTGAAAGTGGTGTATATTCGCCACCTTCTATTGTTTCATTAGTTGGCTCTACTCCATTTACTTTTACAATGTTTAATTTATCTTTATTTTCAAGGTAGTAAGCATAACCGAAGAAACCGATAGCGTTTTTATCACCAGCCACACCTTGCACTAGCATATTATCATCCTCTGATAATGTTGCTGAGCTTACTAGATCCGCCCCATCTAAAATGACTTCATCGAAGTAATCATATGTGCCTGAATCCGTACCTGGTGAATAGTAAATGATTTTTTCATCTGGCCAAGATGGATCAATATCAGACCATTTTTTCTCTTTTCCATCTTCAACCCAAATTTTTTGTAATTGTTCTACAGTTAAATCCTTCGCCCAATCATTTTCCGGATTCACCACTACTGATAAACCGTCATATGCTAAAGCTAGCTCTGTAAAATCAATGCCCGCTTCTTCTAATTTCGTTTTCTCTTCATCTTTTATATTACGAGATGCATTTGAAAAGTCTGTTTCACCTGCGATGAATTTTTCAAAACCACCACCAGTACCAGAAACCCCCACTGATACTTTGACATCTGGTTGTGTACCTGCATACTCTTCAACAACTGCCTCAATGATTGGTGCTACTGTTGATGAGCCATCTCCAGCTACAGACCCTTGTAGCTTTTCATCAGCAGCTTCTTGTCCTGAGCTTGCTGGTGCGTTCGTTTCTGCATTGTTTCCATTTTGTGCAGAATCGCTACCACATGCACCTAGCATTAATGCAGAACCCATTACTGCTGTCATCGTTAAGTACTTCCACTTTTTCATCTCATTTGCCTCCGTCATGAACTGTTTTATAGTTATTTGTCTTACAATCTTTACTATAATGACTGATTGTTGAAGTCGTATAAACGGTTCGTAAAAGAGATGTAAAGGAATGTAATGCTTTGTAAACGATTGTAAAGATGCATTTACAATCGAAGAAACTTGCTTCCCATTGGAAAGGTGCTATAATAAGCAATTGTGTCAGGAAATATAATATTTTAATGATAAGGAGAGTTTGACCTTTGTCATGAAACATGCAAAAGTACAAAATGCCGATTATTTTAAAACATATTTATCATTAGTAATGGAACATCGGGACTTCACACTTCAAGAGGCGATTGATTTTATGGTAGCTTCTTATTTCTATCACAATATAGAACTTTATGGAGCAAAGCCAAGAGAGCAATTTGAATTAGCCATTCAGCACTTATCTGCGTAAAGGTACTAAATATCATAAAGGGGCGTTTTGCTATGCAAACGCCCTTTTCATGTTGTTGAAAAACATACATAGACTTTTTGTGAAAGGTGAAAAATGGATTTCTGTGGCCGAGCGTCAAACGGCTTTCTCCGCTAACACTCTGTGCAGGGGCTCGCCTGACTCACTTCCCTCAGGAGTCAAGTAGCCATAGCCGTGTCCTTAGTGATTTCCTTTATTCGTGGGTTCATATTTCTCTTATCAAGGTATAGATAAGTACACTTGATAAAGGAGGTCCAGCAAAATGAAACCAGAAAATATTCAATTACTTGCGCCACTTTTTCAGATACTTGGGAAAAATGAAGTAAAAGAGGTGGGTAGATTATCGGGTTTTATTCAACGCGAGCGTTCGTTTAGTGCGGCACAATTTTTACACTTTCTGTTTTTGAAAAAGAGTGAGATTATCAGTGATTCGCTTGAAACGCTTTGTACGGACTTGGCGGAGCAGGATATATTTATGACGAAATCGGCTCTTAATAAACGCTTTGATGAACGGGCTGTTACTTTTTTGGAAACCATTTTTGGACGATTATTCAAAACGCAGCTTCAACTCGCCTTCCCCAAGCTAACGGGATACACATTTACTCGAATACGTATTTTAGATAGCACAACGATCAAATTGCCAGATGCCTATCAGGGAAATTTTCAGGGTGTCCATTGTTCGTCTGTTAAAGTGCAAGTGGAGTTTGATTATTTAACCCAACAGCTACTTTATTTTGATTTAATGAACGGACGTGATGCCGATAATCCAGCAGGAATGACGCGATTACCTTTGATTCAGGAGAGAGAACTGGTTCTACAGGATTTAGGCTATTTTCAATTCGATTTTTTTAAAAAGGTGCACGCAAAAGGTGCTTTCTATATCACAAAAACGAAAAAAGATACGCAATTGTTTGTCGAAGTAAGTCATCCACCTCGTCATCCAAATGGGAAATTGATTGAAAGTCGCCGTTACAAACAAATTCATTTAGAAGAAATCGCATTAGAAATGGTACGTGGCGAATACAAAGAGTGGTCCCAATTATTTGTAGGACGACACGAAAAAATGCCTGCACGTTGTATTCTCTATCGCCTCTCAGAGGAACAGGAAAAAGAGCTACACAAGCGGGAAAAAAGAAGACGTCAAAAGAAACAAGGGCAAGTCCATAAAAATGAAGTAGAACAAATACCTGGAGTGGTCATCTATTTAACAAATGTACCAGAGGATATGCCAGCAAGTGAAATTCATGAACTTTACCGATTACGCTGGCAAATCGAGCTCTTATTTAAAACATGGAAATCAGATTTAGAAGTCGATAAGATGAAGAAGGTGAAGATTGAACGATGGTTATGTCATTTCTATCTTCAAAGTATTGTGCTTTTATTGACTGAAATGATCATGGGAATGATGAGAAATGATCTGTGGGTGACAAGAAAACGGAGGATTAGTGAAAGAAAGACGGTCCGGTTGATTGCGAAACAAATAAATCGACTTTTAAAAAGTATGTGGCATTCGAAAAAACAGCTATATGTCTATTTCGATACGCTCACCCGAAACGTTTCGTCATTTTGCCTAAAGTGTAAAAAACGCAAAACTTCTTAAAAGTCGATGTAAACCCAATATTTGGATGGATAATTTGTATAGTTTATTTAGTGAGGCCATTTTTCCCTCACTCCTTGTGTAATACCCATTTTAAACAGAAGATAAACACACGAAAATCTGGCATAGGATGTCTGATGTTTTCTTAAGGACACGGCTATGGTCAAGTAGCCTTCCACACCAACCCATAAAAATATTATCTTTTTAGCAAAGGTTTCTACTACTCATTTTATGGAGGGAGTTGTTACTCATCACTTCTCCAAATTGAAAATAAGAGCCTATCCTCTCACTAATCATACAAATAATGGGCTATTTTGATCGCTACCTCTAGTATGAAAGATAAGGAAGAGACACTTTTGCAGAATGGTTGATTGGAGTGGAGCCAGCGTCACTCCTAGGGGATTTAGCGTCACAGAGGAGACCCTGGAGCGAACGTTAGTGAGTGAAGCGGCTCATCGGACGCCCCCTGGAAAGGACGCTGGCGGAACGGAAATCAACCTCTCGCCTTGCCAAAAGGTCTTTTTCTGTTAGAGACATGAGCTTTTTTCAACAACATGAAAGGGACGTTTTGCTATGCAAACGTCCCTTTCACTACTTAGTTTAGTTTAAATTTTGCGACTGACTGATTGAGTTCATCAGCAATTTTGACAAGTTCCTCTGAATTGTGCACAATGTCAACGATCGCTATAGTGGATTTTTGAATAAGTGCCGATGTATTTTCCACCCCTGCCTGTGCCTCTTCTGTCACAGCAGCTACATTTTCAAGCGAATTATTCATATTACTACCACGTTCTGAAATAATTTGTACATCATGTGCAATACCATGAATTTGTTGCTGCATTTGTTCAACAGCTTCATAAATATGAGTGAAAGTTTTACCTGTTTCTCTTAATGTGTTTGTCCCTTTGTCTGCTTGCTGATATCCTTGTTCTAACAATTTCGTCACTTCACCGGATTCTCTTTGCACACCTGTAACTATAGCAGTAATATCGCCAATGGAGCTCTTTACCTCTTCCGCCAGCTTTCGTACCTCATCGGCTACAATTGCAAAACCTTTACCTTGTTCTCCCGCACGTGCTGCTTCAATGGCTGCATTTAACGCTAATAAGTTCGTTTGATCTGCAATTCCTTCAATCACCTGCACTAAGCTCGAAATATCCCTTGTTTGATGGTCCAGCCTCTTTACTTGCTCCACCGAGTCCTCCACATTTTTATAAAGAATGGTTATTTGCTTTTCTGCCTCTATGATATGTTTATAGCCTTGGTCTGTTAATGCAAGAACATCTACAGACTCTGTATGTAGCACTGTGCCTTTTTGATTAGCATCGTCTATTTGGATAGTAAAATCCTTCATCATTTCCGAAATATCAACGGTTGCTATTGCTTGCTCCTCAGAACCTAATGCTAACTCCGTCATTGTTTTTTCTACAATATCATTCCCCTGTTTTATTTCCTCCATATGGCTTAATTGATTGCTAGACATGGAAGCAAGGTTGGAGGAATGTTGGTGAATGCCTTGAATAACCTGCCTTAAGTGGTTGGTCATTTTTTGAAAAGCTATTGTTAAAGTACCAATTTCATCTGATCTTGTTGTTTCAATAGTTGTTGATAAATCGCCTTCTCCAATTTTTTTCACCTGATCTGCCAGTTTTTTTATAGGGGCTACTAGATAGGAGCTCAAACTATAAACCGCAATCATACTCACTAGCAAGGCCACACCAATAAAGAGTATTAAATTTCTTTTTTGTGTCGCCATTTCTGCATAAATCGCTGTAGCATCTAAATCCGCACCAATAATTCCAATTACTTCGCCAGAGCTTGCTTTTATGGGGATATAGGCTGAAATCAGTGCGCCATATGACGCTTCATTTGTCATTTCAATTTGCGCGCTGCCTGTTTCAAACGTTTTTTCAATTCGTGGCAAAATTTCTGGGCTGTCCTCTTTTTCACCTAAAAGAGACTCATTGTCATCACCTACTGGTAAGCCATCTACCATATAAAAATAATCATATCCATTCGCTGTTTGATTACGTCCCATCGTATATAAATAGACAAGGCCTGTTGACTCACGATAATCATTTAGCGTCTCTCGTAAATCATAATAGTATGTTAAATCTTGATCTGCTGCTAACGTAATTTCTTTCTCGTATTGATCTATATCGATTTTACTTAATGATTGCATGGCTATCGTTCCCGCTACGTTGCTTAAAGATTCTTCAATTAACTGTACTGAAGAACGATAGGTCGACCATGCAATCAATATAGAAATAATGAACACTACTAGAGAAAAATAGAGCGTCATCTTTTTCTGTATACTCCCCCGCATCTCAACCACCCCTGTTGTTTTTATAGTGAATAGAAATAAGCCAGCTCATATTCAATGACTTATCATTGCCATCATAAGCTACACATTCCATATTTACTTAAGGATTAGCGTAACATCATTTAAAATTCATGACTAGTCTTGAAAAGAGTAAAAATAAAAACGAATTTGGAAAATAAATTTTCCAAATCCGTTTTTATATTAGAGCATCTCAAATGCCCTTTATTCCTGCTCATCCTCACCAATTTTTTCTTCTGTAATCGCTGGTAAAATTGGCTGTTTTACATTGCTATCTGTCACTTTTTCAGCTTGATATTTTGCTTTTAATTCAAAATACTTATCTAATGAACGTCTAGCAATGACATTATTTTGATAGTAGTGTGGAGCTAAATTTGTATTAACCCATGGAATAACAACTGCATAGGCAATTTCAGGATTTTCATATGGTGCAAAACCAACATGTGTTAAGTTAATCGTGTTTGTACCGTAGTGCTCACGTAATGGACCATAATAAACTACCTCTGCTGTCCCTGTTTTCCCTGCAGCTGAATAGGGAGCATCCGCAAATTGAGCTCGTGCTGTACCTTGATTACCCGTGTATACACGACGTAATCCTTGTTTTACATAATCGATCTCTTCTCTAGGATTATCAATTTGATTCAAAATAGTTGGTCCTATTTCTGTCACTAATTGGCCTAATTGTTTGCCATCTTGAGATGGATCACGAACCTGTTTCACAACATGTGGCTGAATACGATAGCCACCATTGGCAACTGTTGAAATATATTGCGCAAGTTGAAGTGGTGTATACGTATCATACTGACCAATAGCCAAGTCAAGTGTTTTACCACCCATTGTTGGACCTGATGGACCACGCACCCCACTAAATTCATTTGGTAAATCAATGCCTGTTTTCACACCTAATCCAAATTGCGCATAATTATTACGCATTTTTGAGAACGTATCGTCCTTTAAGCGTAATGGCATACCATAACTATAAGGTGTTCCATTAAGCAGCAACGCAATCTTAAACATATAGGAGTTGGAAGAACGTTCTAATGCCAACAGGTCATTCATTGGTACATAGCCATAACGGTTAAAAATAGACGCTTTAGGATCAGTGCTAGCTAATTTAATAGGCTCATCCCCCATAGAAGTGCCCATGGATATAACGCCTTGATTGTAACCAGTAAGAACGGTCGCTGCTTTAACCGATGAACCTGCTTCATAAGCCGTTGTAAATGATCCATATGCATAGTCAACGACCATATTTTTTCCTGTTTCAGGATCTTTCTCTATTTTTTTACCAACCATCGATAAAATGTCGCCTGTATTTGGATCCATCATGATTAGGAAGGCACGGTCTAATAAATAGGAGCCTGGAAGTGCCTTTAAATTAAGCAATTCTTCTTCCACAATCTTATCCGTTTCCGCCTGTAACTCACTATCCAATGAAAGGATTAAATCTTTACCTGGCTCCCCTTCATAGGTTGTCACGGTGTCGACTACCTGGCCTTTTTTATTGGTAATGTTTTTAACAACGGTTTTTTGACCTTGTAGTAATTCTTCATATTGTGCTTCAATATAACTTTCTCCCACACGGTCATTACGTGAGTAGTCACGTGCTAAATAATAATTAAGCTTTTCTTTCGGTATCCCTTTTGTTGGGACCGTTGTTCGGCCAAGAATAGATAAAGACGATAATTTGACGCGTTTCCAATCTGTTGTTGTATTCACGCCTGGTAATTCTGTTAAACGCTCAGATACACGGGCAAATTCATCCGCTGATACATTTTCACTTTTAATAATTTGAGGAGATAAATTATAGCCAGATACCATCTCACGATAAATCGCTAATACTTCTAAATCTGCCTCTGTTAATTGTAAAAGTTCATCATTCGTTATACGTTCGCGTACCAATTTATCAATTTCTGCATTGATTTGACTTGTTGTAATATTTTCTTGTGCTCGAATTTTATCCTCTTCTGCCTTCGTGATTTTTTCATAGGCAGCATCATGATTTTGTAGGATCCAGAAATCCTGTTTATCACGCAACGTGACACGCTTCGTTGGCTGTTCAATTAATTGCGCCAGCTTTTTCGCGATATCAAGCATCTCCTCTGTTGTGGTCGTTTGCATTTTCGTATACGTAATGGCATTTTCCGGGTGATTATCCACTAAAATACGTCCGTATCGATCATACATACGTCCCCTCGGCACACTTGTATTGACAGGTACCTCTTCTTTCCGCTCTAAATCACGTACATAATCTTCCCCTTTGACGATTTGCATATAGCCAAGTCTAAAAATTAACATTGAAAATACGATAAATATTGCAAAGAAAAGGATATTCATACGAAATGTTAAATTAGAATGATGTTTTGCTTTAACACTCGCCGCGCGATTTTTCCCTGGTGCTTTGCGCATATGCATTCCCCTCCTCATCTTCTGATCATTTCAATACACGATACCTAGTATACCATTCGAAGGTATGACAGAAAAGCACGCACTTATGAATTCTTATGTAAAACATCATTTATTTGACGGTACTTTATGTAGAAAGGTTGCCCTATTTCACGCTCTCTATTTATTTAGGTTCCTCTATCCGTATATTTCTAGATTCTCTCCCTTATTTTTGCTGTTTTATCCAATAAAAAAAGGCTATGCCTCCGTGATTGCTCACTTTAGGCACAGCCGATTATTCATTCTTATTTTGCAGCTTGGAATTTAGCTTCCACTACATCCCAGTTTACTACGTTCCAGAAAGCACCGATGTAATCTGGACGACGGTTTTGGTAGTTTAGGTAGTATGCATGTTCCCATACATCTAAGCCTAAAACTGGTGTTTTACCTTCCATTACTGGAGAGTCTTGGTTTGGAGTAGACGTAACAGCAACTGAGTCACCATCAACGATTAACCAAGCCCAACCTGAACCGAAGCGAGTTGTAGCAGCTTTTGCAAATTCTTCTTTGAAAGCATCGAAAGAACCGAATTTAGCATCGATTGCTTTTGCAACTTCGCCAACTGGTGTATTTGAACCGCCTGGAGCGATTACTTCCCAGAATAATGTATGGTTAGCATGTCCGCCACCGTTGTTGCGTACAGCAGTTTGTTTGTCAGCTGGAAGAGCATCAAGGTTTGCGATTAAGTCGTTAATGTCTTTTTCTGCAAATTCAGTACCTTCTACTGCTGCGTTTAAGTTTGTTACATAAGTATTGTGGTGTTTAGAATGGTGAATTTCCATTGTTTTTGCATCGATATGTGGTTCTAATGCGTCATAAGCGTAAGTTAATTGTGGTAATTCGTAAGCCATTGTTAAGTTCCTCCCTAAAATAAGAAATAATTAGTACATCCTTAGATTATCAAAATTGGTCAAACCATTCAACGAAAAATACTTCAATTTGAAGATTTCAGCCTTTTGACTGAAATACCGATACGTTTACTATCTTACCCTTTCATCCAACACACTAAACCTTAAAAGGGAGGCATTAAATGGCGATAAAAAATACAATAATCATCACAATTTGAATAACGGCCTTTGCAACAGTAGATGTCAAAAAGCCAATTAAAGAACCCACACCACTTTTTACCGCCTCACTAAATGTACGTTTCTCAACGATTAGTTCAGCAATCACAGCCCCTAGAAATGGTCCGATTAAAATCCCCGCCACTGGGATAACAAATGGACCAATCAATAAACCGATGGTGCTGCCCCACATTCCCGCATTGGAACCACCAAACTTTTTAATGCCAAACGCATTTGCCACAGTATCTGCCCCAAATAACAACACGACAAATAGTATTTCAATGACCCAAAACCACCAGCTTAGCTCTGCGAATGAGAAAAATAAGCCATAGAGCAAAAATCCACCGACTAAAAACAGTACACCGGGAATTATCGGATATACTAAACCAATAAATGAAATCATAAAGCAGGCAATCACTAAAATCCAGCCAACAACTTCCATAACGTTTCTCTCCTTTAACGTGCATTGCCTTTCATACGGACTAACAAAGTGAAAAGTTTCATTTCATTAATGACGAATGCCTAAAATAGAATCTGCAATGTTGACTGCATGGTCTCCTATACGCTCTAGATTGCTAACGATATCCATATAAACAATTCCTGCCGCTCCACTACATTCATTCGTATTTAATCGTGCAATATGCTTTTGACGCAGTTTATCTTCCATATCATCTATCAAGCTTTCTAGCTCTGTTACTTCTTGAGCTAAACTTAAGCTTGCCGTATCCAATGCTTCTATACTTTTACGTACCGCCTCTATGGCTAAACTAAACATACCAATTAAATCTTGTCGTGCTGATTTACTTAAGCTTACCTCATGATGATCCTTGTATTGTAAAAGCTCTAATATATTTTCAAAGTGATCTCCAATTCGCTCAAAGTCTCTTACATTTGTTAGTAAGCTATGATGTCTCACTGAGTCTGCACGAGAAAGAGGCTGCTTAGACACCATTACTAAATAATCAGTAATTTCATTGTCTAGATGATTAAGGCCGACTTCTAGCTGTAGCACCGTTGGGATATGTTCCGCCTCTCCTGATTTCATATATAAAAAGGTTTCTTCCAACCCACGCAATGCATGTTCACCCATTCGCAATACCTCTTCTTTAGCTTGACCAAGCGCAATGGCAGGAGAGGCATCGATGAATGAAGGATCTAAATGCTTTGTTGTTACATTAATATTTCCATCATGTCCTGGTAGTAACTTCGTAACCAATGCTGCGAGTCCAGCAATAAATGGTAGTTGGATCATCATATTAAACACATTGAATGAGCCATGAGCAATGGCAATTTGCATGCGAGGCTCTAAATGAAATACCCCACTGATCCACTGTACATATTGCATAAACGGTGTAAACAATAACATGAAAATGATCGTCCCAATGACATTAAATAGCACATGAGCCGCTGCTGCGCGCTTAGCGTAAATAGAAGCACCAAGAGAAGCTAAAACAGCTGTAATCGTCGTGCCAATATTTTCACCGAATAAAATCGGTAAAGCACTATTTAAACCAATTAACTGTTCAGCATATAAACCTTGCAGCACCCCAACCGTTGCGGTAGAGCTTTGCACAAGTAAGGTGAAAATGGTTCCTAAAAATATGCCTAATATCGGTTGATTACTTAGGTGAAGCGTTAACGATGCAAAATCTGCAAGCTGATGTAACGCCTGCATACTAGCACTCATCAACTCTAGTCCTAAAAACAAACCGCCAAAGCCAAACAGAATTTGACCAATATGTTGATATGTTGCTTTCTTTAAGAAAAATAAACAGCCTGCACCAATTGCCAATAACGGGTAAAAATAGAGTCCAATATTAATACCAATAATAAATGCCGTTATGGTAGTACCGATATTTGCCCCCATGATGACACCAATTGCTTGACGCAATGTTAAAAAACCAGCACTCACTAACCCTACAGTTATGACTGTTGTGGCAGAACTTGATTGTATGCAAATCGTTACAAATATCCCTACCAGGACACCCATAATCGGGTTTGTGGTAAAGCGATTTAACCATTCACGCAACCGATCATCCGCTGATTTTTGAAGCCCGTCTCCCATGAATTTAATGGAAAATAAAAAGACCCCTAACCCACCTAAAAACTGAAAGAGTATGCTTTGCCAATCTATTGTCAATTGTTTTCGCTCCAATTCCTACATCTCTACTACTCTAGTTCTAATCATTAAATGATTCCAAACAAAAAGTAAAGAATTCCTTTAACTTCTTTACATAATGTTAACATTTTAACATCAAGACCCTCCTCATTTATACTTCTTTCATATCTTGTCTTCTTTGAACATGTTAAAATATCGATTGGAGGAGATATAGCATGAAACACTCACAGCTTTTTATTGATAGTCTCATACATCCTAAAAAACTAGCAGCCTATCGTTTATTACCTATTGGAAAGGTTATTCAATATACTTTTCTACTTATTACCATTGTGTCCGTATTCTCTTTAGGTCGCTTTGCAGCAGGTATGTCTGTCGATACATTTGATATGGATAGTTTAACTGGTTTAACAGATTACATAGAGGGCATTAAATGGCTTTTATACCCATTCACCTTCCTAATGCTTTTCGTCGTAACAACAATGCTTATTTTTGCACAAATTGCCCTTTATGCTTTAGCAGGGTTATTTATCTTGAAAGCGATGAAGCGTCGAGGTGAATATCGCCACATCTGGAGAACAACTACTTTTGCTATCACTTGGGCAACATTATTATCGATGCTAGCAGACTATTTGCCCGTTAACAGTACTGTTATCACTGTACTCTCTTTATTTTTAACCATTTCTCTATTAATTGTTGCCTTTACAAAATATCCAAAACAACCAAATATAAAATAATGTGCATGAATCCCCTCTCTTCTCAATATAGTGTAGAAAAGGAGGGGATTTTTTGCGCGCATTCATCTTAACAACTATCATCATCGTAATTGCCTTTGTCGTCAAAGTAGATTTAACAGAAGGGTCCATCCCGCTTGCGGCTTTATCCACAAAGAACTCAGAAAATGGACTTTGTGAAAAACAGCGTGAGCCAAATTATATTACCGTACAAACGATTGAAGGAGATACCGTCCATAGTTTATTTGCCCTACACCCTGCAAAAGTTCCCATGACCTTTCCAGAACGCTTACAACTTTTTTACAACTTAAACCCACACTTACAATTACAAGCACTAGTTCCAGGTGAAAATATCAAGCTCCCTCTCTCGTTTGAGCTTGAAAACAATTGCGGAAAATGAAAAGTTAGCGTTTCTTCCTTGTCCTTATTTTCTTACACTGCTAAAATAAATGACAGTGACGGCTGAAAATAGTGGCCCGAAAAGGAGAGAAAGTTAATGAGTGAAATTTGTCACCGTTCAAATACGCGTCCTGTGCGTGTCGGTAACTTAACAATTGGTGGTAGTAATGAATTATTCATTCAAAGTATGTGTACAACCAAAACACATGATGTAGAAGCAACAGTTGCAGAAATTCTGCGTCTTGAGGAAGCGGGCTGTCAAATTGTTCGTGTTGCTGTACCAGATGAACGTGCAGCGGATGCGATTGCCGAAATCAAAAAACGTATTCATATTCCATTAGTAGCTGATATTCATTTTGATTATAGATTAGCATTAAAAGCCATTGAAAATGGTATCGATAAAGTACGTATTAATCCAGGTAATATTGGTCGTAAAGAAAAAGTGGAAGCTGTTGTCAATGCAGCCAAAGCGAAAGGTATACCCATTCGTATTGGTGTAAATGCCGGTTCATTAGAGCGTCATATTTTAGAAAAATACGGCTATCCTACAGCTGATGGTATGGTTGAATCTGCACTGCACCATATTAAAATTTTGGAAGACTTGGACTTCCACGATATTATCGTGTCAATGAAGGCATCTGATGTTAATCTTGCTATTGAAGCCTATGAAAAAGCGGCTAAAGCCTTTAATTATCCGCTCCATTTAGGAATTACAGAGTCAGGGACATTATTTGCGGGTACTGTTAAATCAGCAGCAGGTCTTGGAGCCATCCTCTCAAAAGGCATTGGGAACACATTACGTATCTCCCTTTCTGCTGACCCTGTAGAAGAGATCAAAGTAGCACGAGAACTATTAAAATCATTTGGCCTCGCTTCTAATATGGCCACACTGATTTCTTGTCCAACATGTGGACGCATTGAAATTGATTTAATTTCTATCGCAAATGAAGTAGAGGAATATATTTCAAAATTAAGTGTACCTTTAAAAGTAGCTGTTCTAGGCTGTGCAGTAAACGGTCCTGGGGAAGCACGAGAAGCAGATATCGGTATCGCCGGTGCTCGTGGTGAAGGCTTACTATTTATGAAGGGGAAAACAGTTCGTAAAGTGCCAGAAGAAACAATGGTGGAAGAACTGAAGAAAGAAATTGATAAATTAGCAGCAGAAATGGAAGAAAAACGTGCAGCGGAAGAAGCACAAAAAGCGAATGCCTAAGGAGGTGCTAGCATGAAAAAGCCCCGCTTTGGTATTGATATTGATGGGACTGTGACATGTCCAAGTACACTCATTCCACATATTAATAAACAATACAATGTAAATATTACGCTGGACGATGTTTGTGAATATGATTTTTTATCTGCCTTTCCACACCCTATTGACCGAAGTGCCTTTAATACTTGGTTTAAGGAAAATGAGCCTTATATGTACGAAGTCTCTGAGGTAGCAAAAGATGCAAGAAATATTTTAACCGCTTGGAAAAATAATTTTGAGCTGTATTATATTTCTGCACGAGGTGAAAATGTAGCAGACATCACGGTCAATTGGTTTCATACGCAAGCTATACCGTACGATCATATCGAGCTTCTCGGCAGCCATGATAAACTAGCTGCTGCTAAAAAACATCATGTAGAAGCTTTCTTTGAGGATAAGCACGATAATGCGGTGATGCTGGCAGAGGAATTAAAAATACCTGTTGTGTTATTTGATACACCATATAATCGTCTTGCTGTTCCTAATAATGTTGTAAGGGTCTATAACTGGCAGGAAGCGAATCAATTTATTACACAATTTTTTAAATAAGTAGAAGAGCTGTTGGCAAGGTTGGATGAAAACTTCACCTTGTCAACAGCTCTTTCGATTTAATATTGAAATTTAGCTAGCGCTCCCTGTAAAGAGTCCGTCATAGCTGCCAATTGCTGGGCCTTACGATTGATGTCATGGACCGCTAAATTTTGCTGTTCCATCGTTGCCAATAGCTCCTCTGTTCCTGCTGAGGATTGCTGGCTGACAGCCGTCATATTTTCCACTGCACGCACAACTTCCTGCGTCTCCCTTTGAATGACACTAGAGGCAGCTGTCACATTATCAATTTGCGCTACTGTATCGACTATATGGCGTAAAATCGCATCAAGTGCCTGTTTATTGGCATCAATATACTGTGTGTTGGTTTGCACAGCTAAGACAACACTTTGCATAGCATCACTGGCCTTAGCCGCTTCCCTGACAACCATATCAATAATTAAGGCAATTTGGCTTGTTGATTTGGCTGATTCTTCTGCAAGCTTTCGTACTTCCTCTGCTACTATAGAGAAGCCCTTGCCATGCTCACCTGCACGAGCCGCTTCTATCGCCGCATTCAGTGCTAATAAATCCGTTTGACCTGCGATAGCATTAATGACTTGTAAAATACGATTAATTTCTGTTGATTGGTCACTGAGCTGTTGGACAACCGTAGCTGTCAGTGACACTTTTTCAGACATTGCCTCCATCCCTTGAATGGACTGCTCTGCATGAACCAACCCTTGTTTAGATGACGCTGTTGTTAGCTGAGAATCCTGTAGCATTTCCTCAATTGCCATTTGAATCGCTTGCAGTTTCTGCTCAACCTCCTGTGTGACCCCCAATGTGGTAGATGCTTGTTCGGCTTGTAAGGTAGCACCTGTCGCCAGCTCACTTGTTGTCGTCAACACCTGTTCGATACTGATGCTCATATCATTGGTAGAAGAACGTAATTCACCGCTGTATACATTCACCTGATTGGAAATATGTGTAGCCGCTTGTAACAGCTCGCGCATATTGTCTGTCATATGATTCATGGCATGTGCAAGCTCACCAATTTCATCCTTCGAACGAATCTGTAACGGCTCCACGGCTAAATTTCCTGCAGCAATGGTTTTGACCTGTTCCACTGTCTGAACCACTGGTTTTACGATCCGTTGAGCTATCCAAGTAATGGCTACAACTAACACAATAATACCAATAATAGCCAGTAGTATTGACAGCCACATCGCTTCACTTGCGGCTGCCATTACCTCATCGGAAGGAATAATTACCTGCAATGCCCACGGTGTCGCTGTTTGACCAATTTGAATAGGTGAAATCGCAATAAAGGAAGGTTTTTGTAAATAAGATGAATAATCCTCTACGATATAGGATTTGCCCTGTTCAACGGCAGTCAAAATTTCATCTGAATTTTTATATTTTGCCGTTTCAGCTACTGGCCTATTGACATAATCAGGAGAGGGATGAGAAACAAACATCCCTTTATGTGACACAATGGCACTATACCCTGTATCATATAGGACAATTTCATTATTAATTGCAACCAATGTTTCTAAGCTTATATCAACCCCAACAATACCAACGACCTTGCCATCTATTTGAATAGGAATGGCCGTAGAAGTCATCAATACCTCTTGACCATCAATTGGGTAAGAAAGCGGCTCTAAAATAACCTCTTGCTTCAGCGTTTTAGGTAATACATAATAATCACTTGTTTCATAGTCTTCAAGCGGAGCGACCGTCACATCATTGTTGCTACGTGCCCAATAGGGAAGGAAGCGACCCGATGCATCATGCCCTTCCATATTGGCAAAGTGAGCATCTTGTCCATCAAAGGCATTTGGCTCCCAAATCGTCCAAACCCCCAGAAAGGTGTTATTTTGTTCAAGTAATTGTTTGAACATGTCGTTTGCTAAATCACGATCTCCCTTATGATTGGCTACCATCGTTTGGAGATTAGAGGCTAATGTCCTCGCTGTATCCATCGCATAATCAAGTTCCATCTGCATTTTATATGCACTTTCAGACGCACGCGATTGAGCAAGCTGTCGTGCATCGTCCACTGCTAATGAATTAGTTTTTACAATATTGACACTTAAAATAATGATGAACACAATCATCATCGTAGATAATGTTGTCAGTAAGATTTTATGTAGTAATTTCATATGTACCAGCTCCTGCCTATAGCAACTAAATAAATAATAGCATTTATGCACCAATAAATAACTAAAAATTCAGAAAAATAATCCTCATAGAAATCAACTTACAATTTAGCCGCATGTCATCCCGTTGTACAAAAGATGACACGCAGCTACTGTTGTCCATTAGTAATGGAATTTTGCTAGTGTTTGTTGTAAGGAGTTTGTCATGGCTGTTAAGCTTTCTGCCATACTTTGCAGCTCATGAACCGCGGTATTTTGCTGCTCCATCGTTGCTAATAGCTCCTCTGTTCCTGCTGAGGATTGCTCGCTAACGGCTGTCATATTTTCTACTGCTCGTACTACCTCTACTGTCTCCTTTTGAATTAAATGAGAGGCAGTTGTCACTTCGTCAATTTGCGCTACTGTATCAACGATATGCTGTAAGATGGCATCAAGTGCTTGTTTATTGGCATCAAGATACTGTGTGTTGGTTTGTACAGCAGCCACGACATTTTGCATAGCATCGCTTGCTTTCACAGTCTCTTTCACAACTGTATCTATAATCGCTGCAATTTGACTTGTCGATTTGGCGGATCCCTCCGCAAGTTTGCGTACTTCCTCCGCTACGACAGAGAAGCCTTTCCCATGCTCACCTGCGCGAGCAGCCTCTATCGCCGCATTCAGTGCTAATAAATCCGTTTGACCTGCAATGGCATCGATTACTTGTAAAATACGATTAATTTCAGTCGATTGGTCACTGAGCTGCTGGACAACAGATGCTGTTAATGTGACTTGCTCCGCCATCGCCTCCATCCCTTGAATCGATTGTTCCGCATGAACCAACCCTTGCTTGGATGCCTGTGTTGTCTGCTGAGAGCGCTGCGTCATTTCTTTAATTGCCACTTGAATAGCTTGCAATTTCTGCTCAACCTCTTGCGTTACGCCTAATGTTAGGGCTGCTTGCTCGGCTTGTAAGGTTGCTCCTGTTGCCAACTCACCTGTTGTTGTTAGCACTTGGTCGATACTAACACTCATATTAGTTGTAGAGGACATGAGTCGATCACTATAGGCACTCGCCTGATTTGAAATTTGCGTCGCTTCTTGAATCAATGTTCGTGTATTACTTGTCATCATATTGACAGCCTTTGCTAAATGGCCAAGCTCGTCCTTGCTATCCTCTGCTAATGGTTCCACTGCTAAATTCCCATCTGCTACTGCTTGTACTTGTGCCACTGCCAATACAATAGGTCGAACAATTCGACGAATAAGCCATGTTAACACGATTAAAAGATAAATCATACCAGCAACGCCTATGATAACCATTGTCCATGTTAGCTTTGTTGTTTGTGCTAATACTTCTTGAGTCGGTACTGTGACCAGCAATGACCACGGTGTCTCGGTTTTCCCAATGTGAATGGGAGCAGTGACAATATAGCTATCCTCTTGTAAATAGCTTGAAAAATCCTGAATAACGGAAGACTTGCCCTGCTGAATGGCTGTTTGGATCTCTTTTATATATGTATAGTGTTCTTGCTCAGCAAGTGGCATGGTCACATAATCATTGTTTGGATGTGTCACAAACATGCCATTGTTCGAGATAATCGAACCATAGCCATTATCAAATAATTTTACTTGTTGGCTTAGTTGAGCTAATGTTTCTAAACTCATGTCCACAGCCACGATGCCTTTAAATTCATTGTCAATCGTAACAGGCACAATGATGGACGTTAATAGCACATCCTTACCAGCGACAGGATAAACAAATGGTTCCAAAATCATTTCCTGCCCTTTTTGTTTCGGTAAAAGATAAAAATCAGACGTATCATAATCTACAATAGGAGAATGAACGATCCTATCGCCATCTCGCGTCCAGAATGGAACATAGCGTCCTGTTGTATCATGTCTATCTGTATTGACGTATTTTTCATCTTGCCCGTCAAAGGCATTAGGCTCCCATACAGACCAAACACCCATAAATTGCTCATTATTATTCAAAATACGTTGGAACATAGCATCTGTTAAAGCACGATCAGCCTTTTGTTCTTCCACCATTGTCGTTAAATTGGCTGCAAGCGTACGTGCTGTATCCATTGCATAATCCAGCTGAATTTGAATCTGATAGGCATTATCAGATGTTTCTGCCTGTGCCATTTTTTGAGCTGTTTCTATCGTTAAATTTTTTGTTTGATAAATATTCACAGCTGTTATAACTGCAAATACGACAAATACCGTTCCAATGACAGTGGCAAGTATTTTCCCCAATAAATTCATATGTATCATCCCCCTTTAGATAGAAAGTAATAGAGAAGTAACCAATTAAGCTAATTATAGCATTAGTTACTATGAGTAAAGTATCTAAATTAGAGGGATATATGTCTTTTTTATAGATAAAAACTCCTGTTTCCAGGAGTTTTTACAGTACAGCTCACTATATGTCAAGTATGCCTCGTAGCCAACGCTCCACAAAGTTTTCAAACGTAATACCATAATTATCATAAACAGCATGATAAACAAAATATGTTCCTAATCGATCAAGCATTTCATCATTAATTTTCATCACACACCGCTCCCATTCTCTTGAAATTTTACTAAATTTTCAGACTTCTATTCTTCCCAAATGCCGAACAATCAAGTGGAGGTCGCATCGTTGCAAAACCGTCACAATCTGCCGCCTTCATGCCCTTTCTTCGTATTTTTCTTTTCGTTAAGATAGTAATAACAACTTACTAGACTGGAGGGACTACTTGTGAAATGGATGACAAAAGTAGCTTGTATCACATGCATCTGCGCACTACTTTCTGGCTGTGGTAATCGATTATCAGAAATTAAAGATGCTGCTTCAGGCATCAATTCAGCTGCTAATTCCGCAGCTAGTGCAGTTAGTCGAGATGTCCATGCAATACGTGCTCTAGACATTAACTATAAAGATACATCGTTTACGGTTAATGACCTATTTAAAACTATTTTACGTGACATACGCTGGGATTATGACCTTGAAAAAAATGAGCTACATGTGAGAGGTACTTGGCAGTCTCCACTATTTTCTGATCAGACATGGAGTGAAGAGATGAAAGAAAAGCTTGCTGAATCAGGCTTTGTAACTGTTACCTGTAAAATAATTGATGACAAAATTGATAGCCAGCACACGAACGTAACGCTTACATATAATGAAGAAGTTCTCTTACAAAAAAATGGTGAGGAAGCACTCCATCACCTCTATGATACTTATTTACTTCCGTAAACCTAGTAACGTCTCTACCATTTAATCCTGGTAGAAACGTTTTTTTTTGCAAAGAAATTTTATAATTTCGAAATATTAGAGGCTATCATTTGAATAAACTAAAACCATCACGTTATAATCAAAGTATCACGTGATGGTTTGGAGGTGTTTGCATTGGGACAGAGAAATTAAAAATTGGCGAGCTTGCAGAAAAAACAGGCATTACTAAACGAACAATCGACTACTATACGAATATTGGTTTGCTAGATGCAGAACGTTCTGCAACAAATTATCGCTACTATGACCCAGCCATGATTAAACGGCTTCAATTCATTGAACAGCGCAAACAACAGGGGCTTTCACTCGTACAAATCCAACATGAGTTAAACATCACACCCTATGAAGAAATCGATGTACAAGTGCTTCGTTTAAAAATGCAAGATCTAGAGCATGATGTCACTTCTCTGCTAGCACAAATGAACAAGCAAGATGATAATAAAATTGAAACGATTAAGAAAAATGTTTCACCCGAAAGTATTGCATTGATGCAATCCTTATTATTACTCATTCATAATTAGGAGGTGACGTTCTGTTTTTACAGAACGACTATTTGGAGACCATAATAAACCTATCGATTTTTACCATTTTATTAGCTTTAACAGGCTTTTTCGTGGCAACAGAATTTGCCATTGTAAAAGTACGTTCCTCAAGACTTGATCAACTGGTTGCAGAAGGCAATAAAAAAGCAATTGCTGCTAAGCATGTTGTTCAACATTTAGACGAATACTTATCAGCCTGTCAATTAGGAATTACTGTAACAGCTCTTGGTATCGGGATGGTTGGTGAAAAAACATTTGAATTTATGCTTCACCCGCTATTCGAAATGATCGGCATTTCCGATAAGTATATGACGATCTTTACAATTGGAACAGCCTTTGCCATTGCAACGTTTTTACATGTAGTGGTCGGCGAGCTAGCCCCAAAAACGGCAGCTATTCAAAAAGCTGAATCCATTACACTTCTTTTCGCAAAACCAATTATGTTTTTCTATAAAATCATGTATCCATTTATTTGGTTCTTGAACGGCTCTGCACGCGTGTTAGTTGGTTTATTCGGCATGAAACCTGCTAGCGAACATGAGCTTTCTCATACAGAGGAAGAATTGCGATTATTACTGTCTGAAAGCTTTAAAAGTGGTGAAATCAATAAATCTGAGCTCAAATATGTCAATAACGTCTTCGAATTTGACGAACGTATTGCGCGCGAAATTATGGTTCCCCGAACAGAAATTGTTGGAATTGAACAAAATGAATCATTTACCAATATTATTCATTACATTGCGGCTGAAAAATATACGCGTTACCCGATCTATGATGGTGACCGAGATAATATATTAGGTTTCATCAATGCCAAAGAACTATTAACGCATGGTCTACTTGAACAACTGACAGACGACTCATTAGTTTTGGAGGATTTCATTAACCCTGTCATTCGAGTAATTGAAACCATTCCAGTCCAAGAATTACTTGTACGTATGCAAAAAGAACGAATCCATATGGCCATCCTCATGGATGAATATGGTGGCACATCTGGTCTAGTAACAGTTGAAGATATATTAGAAGAAATTGTTGGTGAGATTCGAGATGAATTTGATGATGATGAAATTGCGGATATTCGAAAAATTACAGATCATCACTATTTATTAAATGCAAAGATGCTTGTGGAAGATGTGGAAAATCTATTAAACATTACGCTGGATGCCGAAGAAGTGGAAACATTAGGTGGTTGGTTCTTAACCGTGAATAACGGCATTAAAGCATCAAAAAATATTGAGCTAGGCTCCTACATTTTTAGCATCTATGAGCAACAAGGTCATCAAATTCATTATATTGAGGTACGTCCTCTTCGGAAAAATCTCCCTCTCAAAACAGAGGTTCAATCGTAATAGTATGAAACAGGTATTCCTTATTCCATTATTAGCCATTTCACTATATAATGAATAGAGAAAAATGATTCTAGTTGCAGGGGGCCATACACATGACATTATTTAAGCTATATCATTCAGATGGTATTCACATTATTACTGACGTAAAAAAACACAAAACAAATATTGAATTAAAAACAATCACGGGAGAAGTTCTATTTATTATCGTGGTAACAGATGAAAATTACACAGTCTACGATGATCGTTTTGCAGGCGCATCTAAGCAATTAAATTCTGTTGAAGCTTTCGATATTGATGGGAGTTTTCGTAGTTTAGATTTCGATAATATGCGCTCCTTATTTAAAGAATCTTTTACAAAGCTATTACAAGAGATTGCTGTGTGTGTTAAAAATAAAGAGGAGCTTGTAGATATTGATACACTTCGCCATAAAGTAAGTGCACAGATTAAAGGCATCCACTTCAGGGTGATCTCTGATACGAAAAAATATGAGATTTAACATCCGATAGACTGTCCATTATGGGCAGTCTGTTTTAATTTTAGTCCATCTCCTCACCTTCCCATGTTGAAAGAAAAACACGCATCTTTACTTTCATGTATAATGGAATTTAACAATCTGAAAATAAGGGGTGTTAGGATGAATCGTGAACAATTAATCACACTCGTTTCAGAAAAACTGAAATTAATCCGTACAGAAAAATCTTTTACACAGGATCAAATGAGTGATTTACTAGGACTATCCAAAAAAACACTTGTCCAAATTGAAAAAGGTCGAATACTAGCCGGCTGGACAACCACTGTCACTGTTTGCACGTTGTGTCGGGACAGCACGATATTACAGCACGAGCTTGGTGGTGATCCATTAGAGGTTGTGGATTTAATCGCGAATAATGGAACATTGCAGCCAAAAGAAAAAACGATGGGTGGATACATATGGTGGAAAAACATTCAGGAGCACGGTGGTTTTCGACTACAGCAAAACGTCATCAGTCAGCATTTCCGCATTTTAGACAGCCATAATTTTCGCCTAATTTCAACATTTGATGAGCAAATAGCAAAGCAAGCATGGGAAAAACTACAAATCTAATCTTACTATTGAACAGTAGAAGCATTGCTATTTGCTTCTGCTGTTACGTTTCCCCCCTTTCCTTCCTCTCATAAGTCATCCTCTCTAGACAAATGAATAAAGATATAAAATCACCTATCATATGATAAAAATAGTAGTAAGAGAATTATTTCTCTAAAATTTCTATGGAAAAAGCCAGGAGAAGCTGGAAAAGTCGAAATTTGTAGAATAATTCTCTATACTTAAGGGTAAAGCTGTACTATTAGAAAGGATGCTCGTAAATGAAGCGAATACTAGCAATTAGTGATATACATGGAGAATTAGGGCTGCTGGAAGAATTACTATTAAAAGCAAACTACGACCCAATGAACGATCAGCTTTTTTTACTAGGTGATTACATTGATAGAGGGCCCTCTTCTAGTGGTGTGTTAAATTTAGTGAGTGAATTACAGGCAAAGGGTGCACGCGTTTTGCTAGGCAATCATGAGGCGATCATGCTCAATGCATGCCGTTCAGGCCTTGCTAAACCATGGAACCATTGGGTAGGACTTTGTGGTGGAGAGGCAACATTAGCAAGCTATGGCTACCAGCTAGAAGACTTTGAGGAAGCGATCCAAAGCAATACTTTGCCTAGCTTTATTAAAACATTGCCGAAGCTCGAAGAACATTTACAGTTAATCGAGACGTTTGAAATATACATTGAATTAGAGGATGCTATTTTTGTCCATGGAGGCGTTGTACCAGATGTTGCGATAGCCGAAACTGACCCCATGCGCTTACTTTGGATTCGCGAGGAATTTCATGCCGGCTATCAAGGGAAAAAAACGGTTATCTTCGGCCATACTCCTACCTATAACCTACACCACAATCCAACTGATTATCGTGTCTATTTCGGAGAAAATAATATTATTGGCATAGACGGTGGGGCTGTGTTTGGCGGACAGTTACATGCATTCGAATGGCCAAGTCGCCAAATCATTTCAGTCGATAATGAAAAAACAACAAATATACTCTGAAGAATGTATTCTAAAACCATAATCAAATCAGTACATCACTAAAATAATAGTGGTGTACTTTTTTATTTGTAGACCACTTGTATCTTTAAAACAAAATTTAACCGTTTGTAAGAAAGTTGTACCGTTTATAAAAAAGATGAACTGTTTTTTAGAACTTAGAATAATAATTTAAAAAAGTTTGAACAACACCTTTAAAGAAAATTGGATTTTTATGTTAGAGTATGGATAAGATTATGAAGGATTGTAGGTTTTCAAATTATATAAAGGAAATCTTTAAAAGATTAACATTTCTGTTATTCTTTTTTTTCTTTTGTGATAGATTTATCGTATTCATTTCGTATTACATAGTAGGTACCAATATTCATTGAGCGGGGTGAACAATTGAAAATTACAGAGAACAATGTTGTACAACACATACAGAAAAAAAATGAAAAAGCAATTCCTTTTATTATTAATCAGTATGGTGGTTTACTTACAGCGATCATTAAACGTCATTTAAATTACCAGCAGCAAGATTATGAAGAATGCCTTGATGATGTTTTATTATCGATATGGAATAATGTTCATTCCTTTGATCCTAAGAAAAATTCATTCAAACAATGGATTGCAGCGATTGCAAAGTATAAAGCAATTGATTATCAAAGAAGACAAATTACCATACATAATCAGCAATTTTCCGTTTCAGAAATTGATGAATCCATGGTAAAGGCAAAACAACCATCAGAAGAAAACTGCGTTGAGGAACTCCTTGAGCAATTGTCGGCTAGTGAACGGGAAATCTTTGAAAAATACTATTTAGAAGGAACCCCTTCAAGTGAAATAGCAAAAGAATTTGATGCGAAAGAGTCTTGGGTTTATAACAAGCTTTCCAGAGGACGTAAAAAGCTTAAAAGTTTTTTAGTTCAAAAAATGAAGTGTGAGGAGTGAGAATATGTCTATTTATAAAGATTTAAATGATATGAATATTGATTTGGAACAGTATGAAGAACAAAACCTTACAAACTTCGAGAAAAAGAAATGGGAAAAGCGTATATTAAAAAAAATAAGTAAAGAAAAGCCATCTCACGTAAAGAGATATTTAGGAGTTACAGCAGCTGTAGCAATGATTTTTAGTTTGATTATTGTTACGGGTTTAATTTCGCCAACGATGGCTGCGACGATAAAAGAAGTGCCTTTATTATCATCTGTTTTTAAATTTACAAGGGATCTTGGTCTACACGCCGCAGATGAAAAGGGACTCTCAACAAAATTGAATACAAGCGTTACGCATGAAGGCTTTACATTAAATGTAACAGAAGTAGTGTATGACGGTACACGTGTTGCAATCGGGATTGAACGCCATCAAAAAGAAGGTGAAAATTCAAAAGAAAGTTTATCAGATCAAATTAGTAATATTGAATTTTTACTAAATGGTGAACCACTGAATCACACCAATTTTAGTGGTGTTTTTGGACAACCAAGTAAGGATAATAATTCCGCAATATTTGAATTTGCAGATTTGAAAAATCAAGGTGGAAGTCCTTTCCCAAAGCAGTTTAATTTGACATTATCCACTACAATAAATGGCGTTTCTGAACCTTTTAAAATGGATATTCCAGTGAGTGATATTGGTAACTATGTAAACCTACAACCTAATATAAGTAGAAAATACAAAAATAATCAGCTTACTATTGAACAAATTATGCTAACGCCCATTACAACTAGTATTACGACAAGAATAGCCTTGCTTGATAAATCAACTTCTGTAGATTTCCGGGAAGGAATTCATATCGCAGTTTTTGATGAACAAGGGCGTGAACTAAAACTAATTCATGGCAATGGTAGACGTGAGACAAATAAAGGAAATAGCGATCTCATCATGGATCTACGGGTACATCCATTTGAAACCTTACCAAAAGCCATTACAATCAAACCGTATATTCATCTTTATGACGATGAGGGATCATACCAACTGGATGAAAACGGAGACCCGAAGATTCAATACATTCCAGAGCTAGAAATAACAATACCAATTAACTCAAAAGAATAAGTACCAAGTAGTGCTCCGTTAGATTTAAACGCTTTAACTTGAGCAGTTCCTGTATTTATCATAATAGTTTTATTACGAACAAGACGTATAACATTATTTCCATACAAAATTAACCAATGAGTACCCTGCATAGCGTATTCAGAGCTATAAGCGATTTTAGGAGTAAGTCCATATTTTAGTTATTCCATTAAAGGTGCTATTGTGGAGCAACACAGGTAGAAAATAATCAACATTTTTTATAATAACCTAACTTAAAACTGCTAAAGAAGAATCCCTTTTGATCAAACTTTTTTCAAAAGGGATTCTTCTTATTTATCGTAAAATAAGGGTTTGCGAAGTATTTTTGCTCAAAAGACATCTTTTTATGGAATTACATATAACGATTGCTGTCTCTTTTTCAAATAAAGCATCCCGTTAATTGAAGAGTATCTCCAAAACTACAGAAATTTTCTTTTTTTCTTTCGTCTATCAAACCAAGGCACAATTTTCTTTTCATATATTTTCATTCCTACATATCCATCAACAAAAGCAGCGAATAATCCAATAAGAATCATGCTTATTCCCGTATTGTCAGCCAAAACAATTGGTTTAAGCACTGTAAAAACAACCAAGAACACGATTGGCACTGTTAAACCAACCCATAAACTCACAAAGGTTATAGCCATTTTCCCCATCTCCCTTTAATAGTCATTATCAAGCGGTATTCTTTTCAATTCACTTGCACCGTTAGTTGAATAAGAATCAACATTTCTTTCGTGAACTTAGATAACCTAGGTGTATGATAGCTTCCATTGGTATACATCATAATCCAAACGATACTATAGTCATATAATTTACCTCTTTTATAAATAAAATAATCATGCACGAAATCAAGTGTGTATAGGGCAACTTACATCATGATTTCGCATTTAAAAATCAGAAACACTATCATAAAAAACCTTGTGTACTATATAACTTCATTTTTATTCTTCCTAAATATAAAAATTTACACAGTATCCCTTTATTCCGAAAGTTTCCCAATAGGATGTTTGACCTATCAAATCTTAACAATGTATTGCCCGATTTCATATACGTAATTTTTTTCACATCCACCTAAACTGACCCATTAGTTGAATAGATAGAAGCTCCTTTTGAATTACTTAAGGTCATTTGTGGAAAGAAAAAGGATAGAAAGAGCAAATTTACTTAAGCTCTTCTATCCTTTTTCTTTCTATAGATATAATGTGTGACATTATATAAGAATTCACTATTTAAAATAAATTTAGCTTCTAAACTTAACTTTTAATAAAAACGCGTAAACTTGTTGGTTTTTATTTAGCAAATGCTTCTGCACTAAGTAAATTTTTCTTTTTCCCTGCCATTTCGGAAATAAATAGACATCAAAGGGGAAAATTAATATAGCTTAAAGATAACCCCTACTAACGAGTACACAATGACTGTTGAGAATAGTATAGTCATATGGAATAGTGAAAAAACAAACATTTTGGTAGCCCATTTCACTTGATCTGTATTACTATGATAGCCGTAAATACTCATCACTAGCCAAGCAACGCTTAAGATCAATGCCACGAGCATAATACCTACACTTAACGAGCCAAATAAAAAGCTTGATAGAATCAATAAGATTAAATAAAAATTGGTTTGATAATACGTACGTCGCATCCCTTTGACAACTGGTAGCATGGGCACACTGGCTGCTTCATAGTCTATACGTTTGCGAATGGCAATAGCATAGAAATGCGGCATTTGCCAAATGACCATAACAAAAAATAAACCAAGTATCGCTGGGTGTGTAATATCTGTCGATACAGCAGACCAACCAATTAATGGCGGTACTGCACCACTAATACTACCGATTTCTGTATTATAAATCGTACGACGCTTTGTCCACATTGTATAAGGGACTACATATAGGAATACACCTAATAAACCAAATGCAGCAGCTAGCGGCGAAGCAAGTGCTAACACAGCTATCCCAATAATTAACATTACGACAGCTAATGATAAAGTCGATTTCGCTGACATTTCACCTGTAACAGTTGGTCGGCTTTGTGTACGAGGCATAATAGCATCAATGTCACGATCATAGACATTATTAAAGGCCCCTGCTGCTCCAATGACAAGGGCAGAACCGATTGTTGAAAAAATGATTTCTGGTATATTGTCTACAAACGTCATTTTATTTTTGTACATGCCTAGCGTTAAACCAGCCCACATAGGTATTAAATTGGATTTGATAATCCCTGTTTTGACGGTTTGCGCTAAAATAGAAGAACGTGATGACTTCCCTCTTGTTTTTTCGGAGGATTGTGGTTTATGCTCCGTTTTCAGATTTTGTTCCATTCAGCTTAATTCCTTTTCTCCATAATTTCTACACGCTTCCATCGATAGAAAGCGACAAAATTTGCATCTAGCACATCAAATTATTATTTTACCCCTTTTAGATCTGTTCTGTCTCTCTGTTCACATAAAGTACATGTTTTCATCTAACAAAGCACGCTCATTCACAACATCTTCTATGATACCACCGACTGACGTGAATTTGAACCTTCTTGCCTCGATTCTTCCAATCACTATTGGAGAAAAATAATTGGATGATAGATCATACTGCAGTAGCCAAAAAAACCGAGACAAATCTTTGCCTCGGATTTCCTTTTATTGAATTTCTTCCTGCAGTTGCTGCGCTAAAAATGCCACCAAATCACGAAGATTGTCAGGTGTTACACCATGTCCATCTGGGTATTGTTTAAATGTCACCGTGGCACCAAATTGTTCAAAGATCTCTTTGCTTTCCATGCCCCATTGAGAAGGAATGACATAATCATAATCTCCGTGCGAAATAAAAGCCTGTAAATGTTCTACAGAACGGATGGCATATTCCTCTGTCACAAATTTTGGTGTATAGCCACTTAATGCAACGATTCCTGTCACTAAATTCCCCATAACAAAGGCAAGTGATTGTGCTAATACCGCCCCTTGGCTAAAGCCTAGAACAAATACTTTATGGGGATCGATTTGATATTCATCGATGGCCTCTAATAGAAATCGTTGCAATGCCACCAACACTTTATCAAAGATAGCACGATCTGGTTGCCCTACTTCTTGAATGGTGAAAAAAGCATAGCCAGGTTTCTGTGTAATCGGCCCTCGTAAGCTAAAAATATGACATTGCTCTTGGAAATCCTGCACTAATGTTGGTAAATCATCCTCATGGCTGCCCATGCCATGTAGCAAAAAAATAGCAGGGTATTTCTTCGTTGGATCCATATTTGTTGGTTGTGTATGGTTAAAAGTAAATGGTGTATTCATTCAATTAAATTCCTTTCACGTAAAGCTTCGTAACAAAATTAGCATAATTTTGTTTTATTAATTAGTCCATCTGTATGGTAGGCAATATAGCCATTAACAATACGTATCGTTTCTTGTGGGTCTGCGTCAAAGAGTATTTTGGATTGTTCTGGCGTTGATACAAGAACAGTTAATAAATCCATGCGCATGGAATGCCCAGCAGAGCTATACGCATAATCATAAATAATCGCTTCCTCTGTCATGTATTCCGTCTCATATTGCTGATGGAATAAATCCTTTGCAGCATCCATTTGCTCTGCAACTTGTTGACGAATTCGCATCTGATGCATTAATAATTCCTCTTCAAGAGCTGCTGGCTTTAGCCACTTTTTTGCCTGGAGCATTTTTAGAAATTCCTGCTCCCAAGCCTGTTCATTTTCTGTAAAATAAAGCATATTAATCATCAACATATCCCAAAAGTCCATTGATGTTGCGGCTGATTGTCGCTGCATGGCAATCGTTTCCTTAAAATGCTCTTCCACTTTTGTAATATTCATATTGCGAACTAAATGATTACATACGTTTTCAATAAACTTATTTGCCACTTCTTGTGCCATAAAAAAATCCGTCCTTTATATCTACAAATCATTTTCTTTCTTATCATACCATGATTGTGGAATATGGCAACGAACCCCGCTCACTAGATTTCTAAGTGAAAAGGATGTCTCCGTATGCGTTAGAGACATCCCAAAATCTTAGGAGAAAACATAGCTATCCATATTATCTATTGTATTTTGAATGGCCTCTTTCAATGACCGCTGCTGTTCGCCACAAGAAGCTAGTGCGTCCTCTAAAGTGATTGCCGCATTCGCCATAAATGGAGCCATTTGCAAATCTTTAGCTAATTGAATAAGTACGAGGGCTTTATTCCATTTCCAACGAGGGTTTGTGGGATCTAGATGTATCGCTTGCTCTAAATAACCGAGCGCATCGAAAGGCATCCAGCCAAAACGGTGCATGGTCTGCCCTGTGATTCCCCAGTAGACAGCCTTATTCGGGTTTTCCCTTACGGCTTGTTGAAAGCAGTGAACACTCTCATTGTAATGATGTGCGAATAAGAACAGCTCTCCCTGTGTAAAAAAAGACTGTGCTTTGTCAGCTGGTGTTCCTGTTTTCGCGACTTCCTCCAATTGCTGAATACGCTTCGCAAATGCCTCCTCATCTTTTATTGCCCGTATTTCTACAACTAGATCTGATTCTGGATAGCTTTCATCAGCACGTTCCACATGCTGTACTTCGATTTGAGGAGTTGGCTTTGGATAACGATCATATTCATACTCTTCTAATAAAGTGATATATTTTTGTGCCAGTGCTTTGTCCTCTTCGTTTGTCACCTGCTTCGCTAATTCATAGCATTTCATTAGCTCACCATTATAAAAATAATCATCCATTGACATTCATAATTCCTCCAGTGTACAACTATTCAGTATTTTTAGTATACACTACAAAAACAAAAGAGACTGTATCAAAATAACTTTTGATACAGTCTCACACTTCTCTATTTATTTAACACAACGGTATTTAAGAATGTGCGTAAATCCTCTTCTTTTAAAGCCCCTACAAAACGATTTACTTCTTTACCGTCTTCGAAACGAATGAATGTTGGCGTTGCTTCAATATTATATTTTTCCCATAAATCATCATATTCATAGACATTCAATTGAGCAATATCCACACCTAGCTCATCGGCAATCGGCATTAATTCAGGTGTAAATGCTTGACAGTGTACACAGATTGGACTGAAGAAATAAGCATTAACCGGTTCGCCCGCTTTAATTTTAGCTTCTAGTTCGTCTGGTAACATAATGTTTTGATAGTTTGCATCATCCAATTGATCAATTGTTTCTTGTTTTAGCTTTTTATCGCCATAAGGATTGTTTGCGCTTTCTAATTTACTTTTGTTTGAGACATTGGTAAGCACAATAATTGCTGCAAATAAAACAACAATTACAGAACCAATAATTAATAATTTTTTCACTAAAGTAGTGACCTCCTTTTTTACACTAAAAGCCCTAGTTTTAGTGCATTCGCGATTGATTATAAATTGTTTTGAAAACCTAGTAAACTAATTCGCCTTTAAATGAAGATATTTCACATTTATAACATAATTTTAAGTATATTTGGGAACATACATAATGAGAGTTCATGCAAAATTTGAATGTGGGGTGATTAGATGAAAAACTCGTTCCAGCATGTTTTTCAAATTTATTCAAAAGATATCCGTAATATTGTCACGAACTGGGTCGTAGCTGTCATTATCGGTGGACTAATTTTCCTTCCTTCTCTTTATGCCTGGCTAAATATTTATGCCTCCATGGACCCATACGCCCACACATCTAATATGAAAATCGCGATTGTCAATGAAGATACGGGAACCACTGTGAGAGATGAAGCAATCAATGTCGGGAATGAGGTTATCGAGACTTTACGTACCAATAAAAGCTTTACTTGGACGCTCGAGACGGAGAAAAAAGCCAAGGAACATTTAAAAAATGGTGATTACTTTGCTGTCATTGTCATTCCAAATGATTTTTCCCAAAAACTAACCTCCATTCTAACCGACCAACCAATGAAAGCCCATATTGATTATTATGTAAATGAAAAAAAGAATCCTATTGCCCCTAAAATTACAAGTAAAGGAGCGAGCGTTCTTACGCAGCAGGTTTCGAGTGAATTTGTCTCGACAGTCAATGGCACACTTTTTTCTATTTTTAATACAATTGGAATTGAAATAGAACGTGACATTCCTGATTTCCGCAAATTCGAAAATTATGTTTTTACTATCGAACAGCATTTACCTGATATTCATACATTTTTAACTCAAGCCTCTACTCAAGGAAAAGAGGCAAATCAATTACTTAATCAGGCGCTGACACAAGTTCCCCAGGTGGAACAATTGACAACAGATGGTTTAACAACCATTCAGAAGGGTTTACATTTAGTGAATGAAGCAGATGCTTTGTTTAATGAACTATCTCCCGTCATCAAAAAGGATGTCGCAACTGTCCAAAATATCGCACAACATTTTACAGATATCATCAATCAGCTCAATAGTATAAACCTTGACCCTTCCTCTATCACGCAAACGAAAGAGGCACTTAAAAATCAATTGTCAACATCCAAAGACAATATAACCAATAGTATTCAAACGCTTGAGGCACTGCAAAAATTAATTCAAGCAGATGCTTTGACTCGTAAACAATTAGAGGACTCCTTAACAACCATTATCGGCTCTTTGCAGGAAAGTAATGCGGAAGCGAATCAACCAATTATTGAACAGCTTACAGCCATTCGCGAAGTCTTACAGCATCCTCCAAGCTTCATTGATTCAACGTCAAATGCGCTTACCGCATTACAGCAATTGCAGAAATTACATGACGATATACTAAATAAAATCAATCAATTAAAACCAATTGATCAAGATGTCATCCAGCAGGATATTACAGCTATTCAACAAATCGCACAAAATGCAACGGCCAATTTACAGAAATTCTTATCCTACTATAACGAAAGGCTAGAGCCACAAATTCGATCCACCCTAACCAGTGCGAAACAAACTTTAATCAATGCTTCTGCCATGCTGACAGATGTAAAGCAATTCATACCTCAGGCAACAGATAAATTGACACAGGCCAAAAACACGCTAGGAACAGCGAATAACGCTATTCAAAAAATACAAACAGAATTTCCGACTTTAAGTTCTAAAATCAAAGAATTAGCGAATAAGCTACGAACGTTAGAAGAGGAAGCGGATATAGCAGAGATTGTGCAATTACTTAAAAATGATGTCAATGCTGAACGTGACTTCTTTGAGGAACCCATTAAACTAAAGGAACATCGCGTATTCCCTATTGCGAACTATGGAACAGCCATGACACCGTTTTACACAGTACTATCTATTTGGGTAGGCTGTTTACTGTTAATTTCATTATTATCTGTGAATCTTCATGGAGATACACCTTACAGTATTCGAGAAATTTACTTTGGGCGACTCTTAACATTTGCAACTTTTTCGTTTATTCAAACCCTTATTATTACTATCGGAGATATTTTCTTAGTAGATGGCTCCATTCAAGCACCTACCTACTTTATCTTATTTGGACTTTTCATTAGTCTCGTATTTGTAACGGTTGTCTATACACTCGTATCCGTCTTCGGCAATGTAGGGAAAGCATTAGCTATTGTGATGCTCGTGTTACAAATTGCTGGCTCTGGTGGAACCTATCCAGTTGAGTTACTGCCAAGGTTTTTCCAAATAATCAACCCGTTCTTACCTTTTACGTATGCGATTGAAATGATGCGTGAAGCTGTTGGAGGAATTATCTGGTCAACAGTCTGGATGGACCTTCTTTTCCTAGCAGGTTTCTGGTTCACTTTTATCCTGTTCGGCTTTTTCCTAAAAAAATTATTGAGCGAGAAAATGGAACATTTCATGAACAAAACACGTGGATTAGATATATTTCATTGATTTTCAACGAGGCTGCCTGTAAATGTTTATGAAAACGATGTTATAATGGAAGCATTGTAAACATGTAGGAGGCGCTATTTTTGAAGAAATCGATTTCTATTTTTGTTGTATTGGCGTTACTGTTATTAAGTGCTTGTGGAGAAAATAAAAACAGTGCTGATACCACTCCTGAGGCAAATGACGCCTCACATGAAGGACATAGCCATGCGGAGGCTTCGGGTGATATCCAAGAAGTAACCGCTTCTGCTGACGTCCTACCGACCTTTTTAGAGGACAAACAAGAAAATATTCGCTTAGTCTATCAAATCGCTGGACAATCGACAGAAATTCTCGAATGGATGCCATGCTATTGCGGCTGTGGAGAATCTGCTGGCCATCAAAGTAATTTAAACTGCTTTATTCAGGAAAAACGTGAGGATGGTTCTATCGTCTGGGATGATCATGGGACACGTTGTTTAGTTTGCTTAGAGATTGCTGTCCAGTCAGCACAACTGCATAAAGAAGGCAAGAGCTTAAAAGAGATTCGTCAGTTCATTGATGACACATATAAAGAAGGCTATGCAAAACCAACACCAACGGACATGCCTGCGTAAAAAAGCAAAGTCGCACAATCGCGACTTTGCTTTTATTGTTTCAATTGATTTTTCTTTCGTTTACGAAGGATGATATACAATATTACTGCGATGACAAGGATGAGCCCAAGAAATTCTGCAATTAAAATATAGGATATTTCACCTTTTTTATCTACCTTCACATCACCACTATCAGCTTTTTGCTCCACTGCCACGACAAATTGTCCTTCTTTTGTTTCAATCGCAGCGTCTGTCTGTGAATCTGTCTCTTTTAAGTGAGCATAAAAGTCACCTTTTACAGAAGCATGTTCTACTGAATGAATCCATAATAAAGGCTCGTTAAGCTGCCAGAAATTTTTTGTTATAAACACATATTGACCAATTGCCTCAGGTAAAAACCCTTGTGTGAGAAGCTGCTCAGATGTATGAGGAATTTTTGTGGCTTGTTTGGAAAGCCATGTGAGCTGTTCCATTTCGCCCATAAAAATCACTGCATGCTTTTGTAAAGCTTCCTCTGTTACATTCTTATCCTTCATCAGCGAAATTTGCGCCATATTGCCATTCGTCATTAGCGATTTATAAAGCGATACCATTGTTGTATCGTCCATTTCCCCATTATCAGGTATAACGATTAACGTATTTTCATGAAAAGCATTAGGAAAATCACGTAATGTAAATGTCGGTTCAGAAGTGTCCTTTGTAATCGATAATGTACTGTCACTATCAATGTAAATCCAATAGCGTTCATTGGTTGTTTCGCATGGATCTTCTAGTTGGAAGCCCGTTACTTCAAATTGGATATCGGTCATTGATAGTTTGTTGAGCACATTGGTTTGAATCGGTATAAGGGCCTCATACATATCTGTTGTTGTTTGTTCTAATTTTCGTAAATCTACTGCATGTGGCACATTATTGATATACGCGATCAATTCTAATTTTCGATCCTCATCCTCTTTGCTACCCGGTATAGTTGCTGATTTTTTGACTATCAAACGCATGAAAGCTTCTTTATTTGCCTCTAACTGTGGCAAGGACACATAGTAATGAGGTGTCATTGTCGCCTGGCTGGATAAAAGTCGATCCTCAAAGCCAAATTGCTTAAATGAAATCGTTGTATCAGATGAATCCTCTATTTTAGGAATATCTTGAATCGCTAATGTATCACCGATTAATTGCTCGAATAATCTTGCTTCGGTTAAAAAAGATAGTCGTTCCTGAATCACTTGTCCATTTGAAGAGGTTACGGCTAAAAGAGGTACTTTTCGATGAGAGTCTGTATTCACTAGTTCCTGCATCGTAAGTGTAATGACATCTTTCTCAACACTTATATTTTCTAACATCTTTTTCAATAGGCTTGTACTAAATTCATTTTTTGCCCCTACGATGATGATGGGACCTGTTATCTTATTAATAGCATCTTCACGCTCAATCTGTACATCTGTGTCACCATGTTCGGATAAAAAGGCTGCAAGCTGATACCCGCTGTTTAATGTGGCTTCAGAGGCTTGCTTTGGTACAATAACCGTCGTTGCATATCCCTCATAGCCTAAAAATGCAGCAGGATAGCTATTTAATGACCAAACATTGCTCTCCTCGCTAAATGCTGAAATAGACGATCCTATTTCAATACGTAGCCAATTTCCCGCGTTGCCAGGTGGTACACAAATCCCTTCTTTAAGAATGCCATAAAAACTAGCTGAAATTTTATGAGAACCCTTTAGCAGTGCTTCTTTTGGAAGATTGACGGTAACAGTCTGTTTTAATAAATCTGCTTTCAATGGGATTGTTTTAATGGCTACATCATCCACTTTCACCGTGAAGGAGGATGGCGCTATAAGTAGCTCAGAATGCTGGATTTGAAAAGTAACGTGCTGGTTATTGAATGCTACATCCTCGTTTAGATTGTAATAAAAATCTCTGGAAGAGGAAGGTCCCTGTAATTCAATTGGCTGTGCTAATAATGGCTTTTTCTGCTGTTGATTGCCTTCAATTGCAATGGTGTTGTCATCTACGGTAATGGTAGCTGCAACTGCATCATTAGCAAAACATAAAAAACCAATACAGAATAAACATAAATAGAAAAATTTGGTTCTCATTATTTTGCTCCTTTATCTGATTGCTTGGAAAAACGCTCTGTCTTATACCACTGAACTTCTTGGCCTGTAAACATGCGCTTTATTTCTAATAGTAATGACCAAACGACTAGTACAATCCACATTTGTGAATAGGTAAAATACATAAGTATGACATAGAAGAAATTTTTTCGATTCATTTCTGTTTTTTCAATACTTAAGGTAATCATCACTTCACCTAAAAATAGTAAAAAGGCTAAAACCCATAAAACAAGGGCAATGTCGCCAACGGTCAATCCAATATCATAAAATAAATTAATAATAAACAGGGCATTGGATAAAATGACACCAAAGAAAAATAAAAAATACGTAAAGAAGAAATAAAATAAATCAAATATTATACTTTTTCTTTTTAGGGTGAAAAATTGACTTAAAAACTTCAGCACGACATATTGATTGCCCCTTGCCCATCTTGTGCGCTGCTTCCACCATACTTTTAACGTTTCTGGTTCTTGCTCCCACGTAATGGCTTTTGGGAAAAAACGAATATGGTAGCCTAAATTATAAACACGGATGGTCAGCTCCGTATCTTCAGCTAATGCTTTCACATCCCATCCACCTAATTGCTCCAAAACCGTCCGTCGGATTGCGAAATTGGTGCCAGGTATAGTTGCCACCTTAAACCACTTCCAACGCCCGCCTTGAGCCATCCATTGGAAACAAATCGTTTCTATATTGATAAAACGCGTTAACCATGTTTCTGCCGCATTAATAACGCGAAATTTCCCAACAGTGGCAGCCGCTTTCGGATCATTCATGAGCCCCATCACTAAATACCAAACGGCCATCCGTTCAGGTGTATTATCAGCATCATAAACCACTACAATATCCCCAGTTGAATCAGCTAGGGCAGAATTTAAGGCAGAGGATTTACCTTTCCCTCTGTTTGGCTCTACCGTTTCAATGACACGAATAAATGGGAATTTCTCTGCGTATCGCGCTGCAATAGCTCCTGTTTCATCCGAGGAATTATCATTAATGACGATCACCTCGAGTTGATCTTTCGGATAATAAAGTCGTGACATGGCCCGTAGTGTCTGTTCAATAACGAGCGCTTCATTGTGCGCAGGAATAAAGACACTAACAGAGGGAACCTTGTCCATTTTTTTAGCCCAGTCATCAATGGGCTTTTCAAATGTCCGAAAGTGTAAATAACCACCCTCCATTAAAAACATATGGTAGAGCAGCATGATCCAAATGAGGAAAAGAGAAATAAAAAATAATGTATTAGCCATTTGTTTTCCTCTCCTCAAATAATCTCTTACGTAAGGTAATCCGTAAACGCAAGGTACTTATAAAAAATAATGTAACAAACAGCGAAACAATCAAGACAAGCGCCCATAAAATCAATTCAAATGGTCGTTCATCAAATAAAATCTTCAAACGTTCTATTTTTGTAAACGATAATTGAATCGTTTGTTCGCCATTTTCATCTTGCTCAATCGAAACATTTTCTGATGTGACTCGTTGCTTTGTTTGCTGGAAATTAAGTAGTTCAATTTGTGGATGTTCACTTAAATAAGTGGCAAGATCTTGAACATAGGAAGCATTAAAATAGGCAGGGTATTGAATACCAATGATAGAACTCGGAACTTTTAATAACAGCTCTATTTTCTGTTTAACAGGATACAAAGGATTATTGTCCGTATTGGCAATAGCTCCTACTGTCATCGGATATATGGTGTGACTGTCGTTTTGCGATAGATAGAGCTGTTGATTTCCTTGTTGAATACTACCTTGAAAAAAAGAGCTACTGCCACTAATTATTGTTGGATAGATTTTACGAAGCACTAAATAATCGAGATTTTTTTCAGTTTGACTAGCAGTAGACGAAGAAAGGACGAATGGATACCCTTCTTTTTGCAATTTTTGTAAATAACTTAATAATTTTTTGTTATCGTGCAATTGATAGGTTTTTTTTTCATATTCATCCTGCAAAATCGGTGTGACTTCAAGAGCTACCGGGATTCTTTTTTCAGAAAATTCCATCACCACTTCTTTTAATTTCTGTACCTCTGTTTTCATATTGATATCTGTTAAAACGATAAAGGCAGGATGTATCTGCGGCTTGGATAAATGTAATAATTCACCTATTATGGCTGGCCATTGATAGTGCAAAAAATCCTGATTGATGAAATCCCCAATAAATGACCAATTGTCCTTTGTGACGATAAAAGGATAGGACTGATTCAAAGAAGAAGCATACTTTACTATTTCCGAATCTGCAGAAGGTTGTATACTTTTCCATCGAACAGGGTTGTTTAAACTTTCTTCTCCTATAGCTCGAAGCTCCACTACAGGTCCTTCCTGCCACTTGGAAAAAGTTGCGAATTGAAGTGCATTCTCACCAATCAGCAACACAGGTCCTTGAAATTGATTTAATGCAGATAGTGCATTTTGAGGGATTTTTGTTTGGTAGGAGTTCAAAATTACAATGCGTTTATACTGTTGTAGATTGCGTTCATTGACATCCTCTATATAAACAACATCTACGGACGTAGATGTTTGCAGCATCTCTTGCAAAGCGAATACATCATCATTTGGCTGCTGGTTGCTCGTGACATAAATCAATGCCACGTCCTTGTCAGCTTCTACTGCATATGCGATTTCATTATTGATGAAAGTATAAAAACAAAGCAATCCCATGGCGAACCATAATTGATAGTTAGAGCGCACTTGTTTTCATCTCTCTTTCCAGATCTTTTAATAATTCATCAAACGTGGATTCTTGCAGTGGCTGATAGGTGAAATAGCTTGTTTTATAACTTATGGTTACCCATTTACCATTTAACAATTGATGATTTTTCAAAGCTTGGTCCAATTTGTCATAGATGACTTCCATATATTTGTCAGTCGTATCGATTAGTAGCAACCCGATATGATCTTCACGAAAACGAAATTTTTTATCTGTTAGTCTGACAGTTTGCTGTATCCTTTGTGAAAGTTGTTGCCATAAATGTTGTATTTCTTTTGCCCCGTAAAGCTGTTGGAACTTTCGATAATTCTCAATTTTTAACACCATAAAAACAAAGGTTTGTTTCTGTCGATCCGCTCTTCGCATCTCCTCATTGACACTGATATACATACGTGTTTCATTATCAAAACCCGTTTCAACATCAATCGCTACATAATTCCTTACGTCTTCTTGCAGTTTCTTTAAATAGTTTTCCTGATCCTTCATTAATTCATGCACCCTACCGGCACAAAGAATAAGTAGCAATAACATAATGCCATAGAGGAAAGACAGCTGCATGGAGAAGGCTGGATTTAGAAATGTCAATGATCCTGATATTCCTGTATAAAGCAACGTTGAACCTGTAATAAAAATTAATACTAAGCTACTTATAAGTCCAAATACGATCCCTCTCCAAAGTGTAAGAACAATTAATAGCAATAAAAGAACGTATAATAGCAAGCCTTCAGCATCCTGACGCAATAAAAAATAAGTAGGTATTTGTAAGAGTAAAATAAGGATGGTTCCATAGACAAAAATAGCTCTATTTCTAGTCATTGTTGTACGCATTTTCTACCTCCCTTTCTGCTAATAGTGGTAGTAAATTATCAAAACTATGCGTTGCCCTTGTTTTTTTATCAACATAACCTGTTGTAGGGTCCTTTAAGGTTTCCATTTTCTCAATAAACTGCTGTGCTATTTGCTGTTCGTCTAATGCAAGCATGTATCTCGCTGCCATGGCATAAACAGCTGGTGATTCATAGTCAACAGTTGGTTGATTCGTTTGAGGATTATAACGACCATATAATTGATTGTCTCTTTTCAGAAGGTTTAATAGCCAGTCTTTGAATGCTGCTGTGTCCCCATCTATAGAAGCCAGATGATAAGCTGTGTACAACTGATCAATCATGTGTAATTCTTCGTCAAATACATACTTTTCAGCGGAAATATCATAATATTTCGGAAAAAACCCTGCGTTAGCTTGTGGCGCATTTTGTATAATAGCTAACTGCTGTTGGACTTGTTGTTGGGATAAGAGACCGTTTTTTTCCATCTCATAAAAAGCTGAAGGCATAATATAGCTAATCGTTAACGTATTGGCTTTGTCATGGCTGTCAACATCAACAAAATCGACAAATAATTCTTTATTCATTCCATGCTGAACCAAGTTCTCTCCTATTTTTTTACCCAATTGTAAGTAAGTTGAATCATGCCATTTTTCACCGGCTGACAGTAAAACACGAATGATTCGCAAATCATCAATCAATGCATTAACAGAAGCCTTTCTAGTCCCCTCGATTCGCCAGACAATAAAATCATTTGTTAAAAAGTATGATTTCATAACATTTATTTGTTCATTAAAACGGGCTTGATCATCTTTTTCTAGTAAATACGCCAACCATAACCCTACTGACTCTGATAAAAATAGATCTTTTTGGTTTGTTAAATCTGTGCATAATAATCCTTTATCATTCAGTAAATCTTGAATAACAAAATGTTCCGTTGATGAAAGAGGATCTTTTTGTCCATTTACTTCTTTACCTGTACAACTAATCGAAAGAAAAACTACACTAACTATTAACAGTAACCATTTAATATTTTTTATCATCGTCATCATCCTCATTAATAGTTATCTCCCTATAATGAATTCCGGTTTTTTATTATAGTATACAACAATTAGAATGGCTAAGTTTTTATATGAGTAATGTCATAATTTATACAGATTTAATAAAAAAAGATGTTTGAAAAAGGTCTATATACCCATCAAACATCTCCTATTTTATATATAAAATTATTATTTTTTTATACATTTCTATCGAAAGCAAAAATTGTTATTACAGTGTATGAAGGACACAGACCTATTGTTTCAATTTTAACTCCACGTCACTTAACAAGCTTCAAAATGGTTTTAAAATGTTCATGATCTGCACGTTGTAGTAGCTCATATAAGATCATTTCGGTGCTTGTTGGATAAATACCAAGGGCATTCATCTTTGCAAGCCCAATTTCTTTATTTGCCTTTGTTCGAGAAGATACGGCATCAACAACAACCTCGACTTCAAATCCTTGTTCTTTCAGTTGTCTAGCCGTTTGGTACACACAAATATGTGTTTCGATACCTGTGACAATAAATTGAGAACGTCCATTTTCCTTCATCGCCTCTACAAATGCCTCTTCTTGGCACGCACTAAAGGCCATTTTGGCAATAGGTTGCCCTTGTAAATGCTGGGCAATATCAAGTGCCGTTCCGCCTAAACGACTTGGATTCTGTTCTAGCCATAAAATAGGTACTTCTAGTGCTTGCATCGCTTGTACTAGCTTTGCCACATTATCAATTATCGTTTCACTGTCATCCACAATTGTTGCTAACTTTCCTTGCACATCTACAACTACTAAACAAGCTTTCTCTACTGTAAACATCCTAAACACCTCTTTTTCTTCTCTTTATAATATTATACAAAAATTTGCTTACCTATCGTAAAGTAATAAGGATTTTCTCTAATAATAGATTGATTTATCATGTTCTTTCACACTTTATCAAACAGAATCATCTGTAAACAAAAACACGAACATTGTTAATATCAAACTCTAAAAATATATTCAATATACGAAAAATATAACTTTTGTTTAAAAATAAGCCTCTATTCGTTCGTGTTTAACACAAAATACTTGCTTAAATGTGTACATTTTGTTGCGAGCCTGTCGCCATTCTGCTCAAATATTAAGAATTTTATTTTTTCTCTTGAAAATTAGGGTATAATCCAGTAAAGTTCTGTTATTAACCAAACAAGGAGTGTACCACTTTGACACAACGTGCATACAATTTCAACGCAGGTCCATCTGCTCTACCACAAGAAGTATTAGAGAATGCTCAACAACAATTAGTAAACTTCCGTGATTCAGGTATGTCTATTATGGAAATGAGTCACCGTAGTGCCATTTTCGACGATGTACATAACGAAGCTATTACTTTATTAAAAAAGCTTTACGCTATTCCAGAAAACTATGAGGTACTATTCTTACAGGGTGGAGCAAGCCTTCAGTTTACAATGGTGCCTATGAACTTCTTAAACACTGAGCAAAAGGCTAGCTATGTATTATCAGGCTCATGGTCTGAGAAAGCTTTTAAGGAAGCTAAATTGTTTGGAACACCTGTTGAAGCTGCAAGCACAAAAGAAAACCAATACCGCAATATTCCTGCATTAGAAGCTATTCAATTCAATGAAGATGATGCTTATGTTCACATTACTTCCAATAACACGATATACGGTACACAATGGAAAAACTTCCCTAACACAGGAAATGTTCCACTAGTAGCGGATATGTCAAGTGATATTCTGTCTAAGCCAGTGGATATTGAAAAGTTCGGAATCATCTATGCTGGTGCTCAAAAAAACCTTGGCCCTTCAGGTGTAACGGTCGTGATTATTCGCAAAGATTTACTTGAAAAAGCGAATAAAAACATCCCAACGATGCTAAAGTATACAACACATGCCGATAGTAATTCTCTTTATAATACACCACCGACATTTGGGATCTATATGCTAGGCGAGGTGTTAAAATGGGTAGAAGCTAAAGGCGGCGTAGCAGAAATTGAAAAACATAATGAATTAAAGGCAAAAGTGATTTATGATGCCATTGACAATAGCAATGGTTTCTACAAAGGCCATGCGACACCTGAAAGCCGTTCTTTAATGAATATTACATTCCGTGTTGCAGATGAGGAGCTTGAAAAGCAATTCCTTGTAGAGGCAAAGGCAGCAGGTTTTATCGGGCTAAATGGACACCGTTCTGTAGGTGGCTGTCGTGCTTCCACTTATAATGCAGTGCCACTGGAGGCTTGTGAAGCTTTACGAGATTTCATGGTAGATTTCCAACAAAAACATCAATAAACTTATCTTTGAACGACGAGTCCTTACATTTCTGTAGAGACTCGTCGTTTTTCTCATTTGTAGAGGGAAACAAGCAAATCTATCCCCATAAAATTAACTTGTGTAGATGTTTATAGCAATATTTCAACTTAGGGCTTTACACAATGCCAAAGTTTTTGAGAAATATATAGATTTTTAAGCTGCCTATCGGACATATCGCCAGCCTCTAGCTATGCACCAAACATAGATTATTACTGTAAGGGTTACCCTTACGAAACTAGAGGAAGGGAGGTCTAGACAATGGAAGATAAACGATATATGTCACATATGAATTGGCAAGGCTGTAAATGTCCTAAAAAAGAGGAAAAATGCTGTCAACGTAAAGTTGAGAAATGTCCTTGTCAAAAAGAGGAAAAATGTACACCAAGAATGAGCAGCAACTGTAGAAGTTGTATTTGTCAACAATTAAGAAAATTAGAGCTTGCTACTACACTAGATATCTTCTTATCTGGAGGTATTAGCTTCTTAGGTGTGACTTTCATCTCCTTCGATCCACGAACTTGCTGTGCATACTTCCTTGAGCCAGGTGCAGCAGCTGCTTCTCCTTTAATCGTAGATTGCAATAAAATTGTTGCGATTCGCCGAGTGGCAGTAGCTTAATCAATTTAGAGGGTAGCCCTATACAGGCACCCTCTTCTTACATAGAAAAAAACTCTGTCAACATTTAATGTGACAGAGTTTCATGCTTACAATCTGGGCATTTCCCATATATTTCAAACTTATGATTTTCAATTTCATAGTCAGGCAATTTTTCACCTAACATTTCCATTGGACAAAGATTAAGCTCTTTGACGTTGCCACAATCCATACAGATAAAATGATGGTGATGATGCGCAGATTCACAGTGCATACGGAAATTACGTTCCCCTGATAGCTCTGTTTCATCTAATATCCCAAGTTTCACAAAAGTAGCAAGGTTACGATAAATGGTATCAAAACTCATTCCCGGAAAATCTTTTTTTAAAACATCCAATAAATCACGAGCTGTTAGATATTTATCTGTTGCTGCAAACATATCTAATATTAACTCCCGTTTATCTGTTTTTTTATAGCCATTTTCCTTTAATATTTCCCACGCTCTTGAAATATTCATTGCGCTACCTCCCCCTGCTTTGCAGCCATTTTAAATGCTACCTTCTTTCCTAGGATTACAAGTAACAAAATCAAAATAGAAGTGACAACAATCGTGCCTCCTGGCGCTAAATCCAAATAAAATGCACTAATTAGTCCAATTAATACAGCTGTTTCTCCAAAAACAATAGCATAAAAAATGGTTTGCTTAAAGCCCTTTGCCAAGCGCATTGCAGCTGCGACAGGTAACGTCATCAACGATGATACTAGTAAAATACCTACTATGCGCATGCTTGCCGCAATGACAAGTGCTGTCACAATCATAAATAAAAGATGAACCCAACGAGCCGGAAGTCCGCTAGCTTTTGCATATTCCTCATCAAAAGACAAAACAAATAATTCTTTAAAAAATAAAAACAAAAAGACAATAACAATAGCAGCTATTCCGATCACTACCCATAAATCTTGGCGAGACACAGCAGATACTGAGCCAAATAAATAGCTCATTAAATCTGTACTAAAGCCACTGGCAAGTGAGATAAAGATAGCACTAATCCCAATACCACCTGACATAATGATTGGAATGGCAAGCTCCTCATAGTGCTTATACAAACGTCTTAGACGCTCAATTAAAATAGAGCCACTAACAGAAGCTAGTATTCCTAGATAAATAGGATTGAGCATTGCTAATGCTGTTACTGATTGACTGATGTATAAGCTCCCAGCGATTCCTGCGAGTGTTACATGCGACAATGCATCCGCAATCAAGGATAGTCTACGTACAACAATAAACACACCCAGCAATGGAGCAAGTATGCCAATTAATAATCCAGAGAAAAAGGCATTTTGTAAAAATTCATAGTGTAAAATTGCTTCAATCATCGTGCCTACTCCTTCTAATGAATCTTTCTCACGGAATGGCCATACCAAGCGTCTAGCGCATCCTGAGAAATATTATCAAATTCATTTTTATAGCCATGGAAGTGAATGGTTTGATTCAAACATGCCACATGGCTAATGCGATTTGATACCGTATCAACATCGTGTGTGACAAGAATCATGGTAATTCCTTGTTCCCGATTCAATTTCGCCAGCATATCATAAAATGACTGCACATTCTCGTGATCAATGCCGACCGTTGGCTCATCTAAAATGAGCAGTTTGGGATCACTGACTAGAGCTCTTGCAATAAAAACACGTTGTTGTTGTCCACCAGATAGTTCTCCAATGTTACGATTCATAAAAGCATCCATGCCAACTGCCTTTAAAGCTTCTTGAACTTTCCCTTTGGCATCTCGGCCAGGTCTTTTAAAAAGCCCTAATTTTTTCGTTAATCCACTTTTCACGACCTCTTGCACGGTTGCTGGGAACCCAGAATTAAAGGCATTGGATTTTTGCGACACATAGCCAATCCATTCACGGTGCTTAAAATTTGCACTTGGTTCGCCAAATAATTTTATTTCTCCAGATAAAGGTTTTAATAAACCTAAAATAATTTTTAATAATGTTGATTTTCCCGAACCATTCGGACCGAGAAGCGCTAAAAAATCACCCTCTTCTACACGAAAAGAAATGTTTTTTAGAACTTGCGTATAGTCATATTGAAATGACACATTTTCAATGTCAATAAGTGTTGTTTTCATGCATGATCGCTTCTTTCTAATTCAAAATCATTACGATTTACAAATTGTAAGTATAAAGGAAAGTGCAGTTTTTGTAAAGAAAAGAAGATGGATGCTTTTTTCGAATAGGCTAAATGTAAGTGTGTATATGATTTCATGAAAATAAAATGGGATAAAGGAGGATTGACTTTGAGTATTCAATTTTTACAGCAATTAGCACAAAGCACGGATAAGGAAATTGTCGCGATTGCTCGTGAAGAAGGCTTTAACATTACGACTTCTGAAGTAAAAAAACTTCGACCTTATTTGGAGCAATTCTCATTTTCTTGGCTATTTTTAGGTATTCCTAAAGATATTCTTGTTGAAGTGGAGGCGGTTTTAGGAAGAAAGCGCTCTCGTCAACTCATCGCCTTGTTTACAAAATAAAAAAAGCCCGAAATCAGAATCACAGCCTGATTTCGGGTTATTTAATGTTAGCCTTTTAACGCTTCAATAAGCTCAGGCTTAAATGTACCGTTTCGTAACATATCGATTTCCACTTTATACGGAGCTACCTTAGATTTGGCATCACTATTGAGAGGAACAAATGGCGTTTCTAAAATTTTGGGAACATCCATTAATTGCGGATGATGTACTACATAGTTGAGGGCATCAAAGCCAATATGACCAAAGCCAATATTTTCGTGGCGATCTTTACCTGCGCCTCGCACATTTTTGGAGTCATTAATATGCAATACTTTAATGCGTTCCACACCGATTATTTTATCAAATTCGTTTAATACACCATCAAAATCTTCTACAATATTATAGCCAGCATCATGTGTGTGACAAGTATCAAAGCATACAGAAAGACGTTCATTATTTGTTACACCGTCAATAATTTTAGCAAGCTCTTCAAAGGAACGCCCACATTCTGTCCCCTTCCCTGCCATGGTCTCTAATGCAATTTGAACGGGATAGTCTTGAGATAATACCTCATTTAAACCTTCAATAATTTTAGCAATGCCAGCATCAGCACCTGCACCTACATGGGCCCCAGGGTGTAAAACAATTTGCGTTGCTTCCAGTGCGGCAGTACGTTCAATTTCTGATTGTAGAAAATCTACGCCGAGACGGAATGTTTCTGGTTTTTCTGTATTGCCAATATTAATAATATAAGGTGCATGGACAACAATATTGGTCATACCATGCTCTTTCATATGCAGGAGGCCATTCATGATGTTTAAGTCAGCAATGGCTTTACGACGCGTATTTTGCGGTGCTCCTGTATAAATCATAAATGTATTGGCTCCGTATGATAGAGCCTCTTTACTAGAGCCAAGTAGCATTTCTTTCCCACTCATCGAAACATGTGAGCCAAGTAACATGTAAAAGCCTCCTTATTTTTTACCTCGTGCTTTTAAGCGACGTTCACGTTTTTTAACTTTTTCCATTTCCCACTTCATATTACGTTTATAGCCAGGTTTCACCTTTTTAGGCTTACGCACCAATGCTTTTGCTTTCACATCAATTTCATTCTCTTGCTTCACACGATTTTTACGAGCATGACGCTCTTTTAACTCTGACCATTCGCCATCTTTGACATCTTTTTGTACAAAAGGAATGCCCATTTTTTCTACGCGAACGACTGCATCCTCATCTGATGGCTCAAATAAAGTAATGGCTGTCCCTTTATTGCCTGCACGAGCTGTACGACCAACACGGTGAATAAAGAATTCTAAGTCCTCTGGGATTTCGTAGTTAATTACATGAGAAATTCCTTGAATATCGATACCACGAGCAGCTAAATCAGTCGCTACAATGTATTGGTAGTCAAGATCACGTATTTGCTTCATCATCTTTTTGCGATCACGTGGACTTAAATCACCGTGGATTTGGCCACAACGGATACCATGTTCATTTAAGTAACCAGCAACGTGTTCTGCTGTTTTACGTGTATTGGTAAAAATAACAGCTAAAAACGGATTAATGCCTTCAATAACTTCTAGTAGACGTTTGTTACGCGATTTTGAGCGCACTGGCACAAGGACAAAATCGATCCCTTCTGCCACTGGTCGTTTATCATTCATATGGACGTGCACTGGCGCTTCCATATATTTCTTTAAAAACGGCTGAAGTTTTTCCGGAATTGTTGCAGAAAAAACATACATTTCAAGCTTTTCTGGCATCTGAGAAGCAAATCCATCAATCTCTTCAATAAAGCCCATATCAAAAGCTAGATCCGCTTCATCAACAACTAAAATTGGTGCTGTATGCACAAATAACGCTTGTGCTGAAACAAGGTCACGAATACGTCCTGGTGTTCCAACAACAATTTGTGGCTGTGTTTTTAATTTATCAATGGAGCGTTGTTTGTCCGTACCCCCAATAAATAGTTTTGCTTGAATAGCAGTTCCTTCTATTAGTTGATTTAATGCATCAAAAATTTGTTGTGCTAACTCTCGTGTAGGAGAAGTAATAACGGCCTGTACTTCCTGTTTTTCTGCATCAATACGTTGAACAATCGGAATTAAAAAACTATGTGTTTTCCCTGTTCCTGTATGTGCCTGTCCAATAGCACTCTTCCCTTTTAATAAAAGCGGAATAATTTCTTTTTGAATTGGTGTCGGTTCTGTAAAGCCAAGATTTGCAATGGCGTCCTGCAAAAATGGCTGAAAATTATAATCAGTATATTTTGACATCATTCGTTCCTCCTAACATCTTTTTCATTGTACCATGATTCGAACTTTAAGGTATATTTACGTCCTATTTCTTACTAGCATAAACATAATTTTAATGTTTTATTATCACCGTAACAAAGCCCTTATCAAAGGTACTTGAAATACGCAGAATATGCAATCAAAAAAGCGCTGCAACAATGTTCGAAAACGCTTGTAATATGTAATTTTTATGTCAATTTATAGGGAACTAATGATTAGCAGATTCTCCACATGTTATGATAGGGCTGTAAGACATTATAGGAGGTTGATAGATTATGAAAGCAGCAAGATGGTATAAAGCAAAAGACATCCGTGTAGAAAACATTGAAGAACCAGTCATCGCACCTGGAAAAGTAAAAATTAAAGTACATTGGACAGGGATTTGTGGAAGTGATTTACATGAATACGCAGCTGGGCCAATCTTTATTCCAGTGGAGCAACCTCACTATGTAAGTAAAGACATCGCGCCCATTGTGATGGGACATGAATTCTCAGGAGAAGTAGTTGAAATTGGCGATGGTGTAACATCTGTTAAAATAGGAGATCCAGTAGTAGTAGAACCAATCCTTGCATGTGGCGAATGTGCTGCCTGTAAAAAAGGTAAATATAATATTTGTAAGCATTTAGGTTTCCACGGTCTTTCAGGCGGTGGCGGAGGATTCTCCGAATATACAATGGTAGAGGAAAAATTAGTTCACAAAATGCCAGAAGGTCTTTCTTATGAGCAAGGGGCACTTGTAGAACCAGCAGCAGTCGCTTTACATGCCGTGCGTCAAAGTAAATTAAAAGCCGGTGACAAAGCTGCTGTCTTTGGAACAGGACCTATCGGACTTCTTGTTATCGAAGCATTACGTGCAGCAGGCGCTGCAGAAATCTATGCTGTAGAGCTTTCGGCAGAGCGTGCCGCAAAAGCTTTAGAACTAGGTGCAACCGCTGTCATTAACCCTAAAGATGAAGATGCCGTTGCGCGTCTACATGAATTAACAAATGGTGGCGTAGATGTTGCCTTTGAAGTAACGGGCGTTCCTGTAGTATTACAACAAGCTATTGACTCAACAACTTTTGAAGGCGAAACAATCATCGTGTCGATTTGGGAGTCTACAGCAGCTATCCAGCCGAACAACATTGTTCTATCAGAGCGTACAGTCAAAGGAATTATTGCCTACCGCGATATTTTCCCAGCAGTAATGGAGCTTATGACACAAGGTTACTTCCCTGCAGACAAGCTTGTTACAAAACGAATTGCTCTTGATGAAGTAGTAACAGAAGGCTTTGAAGCTTTAATGAAGGAACGTAATCATATTAAAATTCTTGTCAATTCTCAAGCATAATCTAGCATCAATTACGCCTCAGCTTAATTGCGTCCAGATTTTTTCAGGCTTGCTCGAAAAGCTCCTCTTCAAAATCTGTGACATCCGCTGGAGCTTTTATCTTGATTCAGTCGGTGTTTGGACACCGACTGAATCAAAGAGAACAATTTATGCAGTCATCTCACCACCGATAGAGGTGGCGTTTTCTGCTGAATCAAGATAAAGAAAAACGTCGAGTAGTTGCTCGGCGTTTTTTGTCGTTCGGCGTTCCAAGGTAAACTTGTGGCACAATTTTTTTATCTACATATAATACGCTCACAAGCAAAAAGTAGTAGGTCACTTCTGTGCATTTCCACATATGGATCGTGGGTTATTGTTGATATATATTGAACCCTCCCATTAGCCTTTGCATATCATAGCTATAGTCAGGTATGTCATCAATGAAAAACAAGTAGAAAGGAGATCATTATGGTATTTCGACCACCTTATCCATACCCAATGTACCCGGGTGGCATGAGAATGCCCATGCCCATGCAAACACCTCCACAGATGTCGCCACAGTCCTTTTTCCCGCCTGGAGGCTTCCCTGGTCAACCACGAATTCCAGGCGGCTTTCCAATGGCTAATGGAATAGGTTCATTTGGAGGGCAAATGCCGATTCCACCTGTGCAAGAAGCTTCGAAAGTCGGTTCATTTTTACAGCAAGCCAACAGTTTATTCAATACAGCCAAAACCTATACCCCTTATATCCAACAAGCTATGCCGATGGTGAAAAATATTCCATCACTCTTAAAATTGTATAAAGGATTCCAAGGACTTCCTTCCTCTGGCGGTGGAGCAGCTGAAGCAGCAGGAAGCGACAGTAAAGCTGCTGGAAGTAGACGGTCATCCAGGCAAAGTGCATCATTTACGCCTCCCGAGCCACTTCCATCCAAACCACGTATTTTCCAACCACCTATGTAAATGAACGTTTCTTTGTATTCACAGTCCCTGTCCGTTATAATGTAGATAGGTAAGCTTGAAAGGAGTCACAACCACCATGCAAGTATTAAAAATTAATCCACGTGGCTATTGCTACGGTGTTGTGGATGCGATGGTGATCGCTCGTAACGCCGCACTTGATAAAACATTACCAAGACCTATCTACATCTTAGGGATGATTGTGCATAATAAACATGTCACAGATGCGTTTGAAGAGGATGGTATCATCACGTTAGATGGTGAGAACCGCCTAGAAATTATTGAACAAGTTGAAACAGGTACTGTCATTTTTACAGCACATGGTGTTTCACCGGAAATTCGTGAGATTGCGAAGCGAAAAGGCTTAGTGTCCATTGATGCTACATGTCCTGATGTAACAGTTACCCACGATTTAATTCGTGAAAAATCTGCAGAAGGCTATGACATTATTTATATTGGTAAAAAAGGACATCCCGAACCAGAGGGTGCTATTGGCGTTGCCCCGGAGCATGTCCATTTAGTACAGTCTTCTAATGATATTGATGCTTTACAATTAACAAATGATAAATTACTTGTCACAAATCAAACGACAATGAGCCAATGGGATGTCGCCCATTTAATGGATAGTTTAAAGGAAAAATTTCCACATATTGAGGTACACAAAGAGATTTGTTTAGCTACACAAGTCCGTCAAGAGGCTGTTGCTCAGCAAGCAGGTGAAGCGGATTTACTTATTGTTGTAGGTGATCCTAAATCGAATAACTCGAACCGTTTAACACAAGTTTCTGTAGAAATTGCAGGAACACCATCCTATCGAATTGCAGATGTTTCAGAGCTAAAAGTAGAATGGTTAAAAGGGATCAACATTGTAGCAGTAACAGCGGGTGCTTCTACGCCAACACCAATTGTAAAAGAGGTTATTAACTTCCTTGATCAATTTGATGAAAATGATCCATCTACACACGAGATCAAACGTACAGTGACACTTAATAAAATTCTGCCAAAGATTAAGACACCAACACCTGTTGATAAAATCCTGCCCTATTAATGAATAGCAAAAAAATCCTGGTTGCCATCATGGCAATCAGGATTTTCTTTATTTACTAAAATAATAGTTTATCGGACGACCAATCCCACCGTAATGGACATCCATTGTGATTTCCTCTTGTTTCTCTAAATAATCTAAATATCTTCTGGCTGTTACGCGGGCAATACCTACTCCACTTGCTACTTCTTCTGCTGATGCTCCATCTACCGATTGTAAAAAGTGCACAACCTTTTCAAGTGTGGTACGATTAAAACCTTTTGGGAGATTTTTCTCAGATTTCAATGGAACGGATTGTTCCAAAATGGTTTGTCCATCACGATAATGAAATAACTGATCCAATTCTCCTTGTGTGAGCTCATGTTCTGTTTGTGTTTGCTTTTTAAAGCGTAAATAATTGTCAAGTGTCCCTTTGACACGTTCAAAAGAAAATGGCTTCATTATATAATCAAAAACACCTAGATGCAGTACTTGTTTCACTGTCTCCATGTCATTTGCAGCCGTTACGGTAATGACATCTACTGGTATATCCAGCTCACGTATTTTGCGTAAGCTTGTAATACCATCTTGCTCTGGCATAAAAATATCCATAAAAACTAAATCAGGCTCAAGATGACGAATTTGTGTAATGCCTTCTAAGCCATTAGGTGCCTGTCCAATCACTTGAAAATGTTCTACCTTTTCAATAAATTGACGATTTACCTCTCGTACCATTGGATCATCCTCAATTAATAATACCTTGATCTGTGCCACTGCTAGCCCTCCATCCCATTATGCATAATAAAAGGTGATTAAAAAACTTGTGCCTTTGTTTGACTCACTGATGACTTCAATATCACCCTGTCCTTTTTCGACGATTTCTTTTATTAAAAATAACCCTATTCCACGGTAGTTTTTCTCTTTTGTAGAATAACCATTGTCAAAAATGTGCTGCTTGACCTCTTCCGTCATGCCAACACCGTTATCGGTTACTAAAATAGCTAGTACATCATCATCTTCATCCACAGAAACATGAATCACTTTCTCCTCAACCTGTACATCCTTTAATGCATCAAATGCATTTTCTATTAAATTACCAAAGAGAATGACGAAATCATGATGATCCAAATTAGGTGGAAAGGATGTTAGTCGGCTTTCACGATCAATTTCCAGCCGAATTCCTTGTTCTTTCGCATAGGAAATTTTACTGAGCAGTAGTCCAGATATATTTTCATTTTTTATTCGTTCATTTAAAAAGTTAGTGATTTCATCATGCTCTTCCTTCACCTGTGTTAAGTAAGAAAGTGCCTGGTCATGATGACCTAGCTGTAAAAGACCTGCTATTGTATGCAGTTTATTTTTATGCTCATGTGTTTGCACGCGAAGTGCTTGGACAAATGCCCTCACTCCTGTTAATTCTTCGGCAAGTTTTTTCACTTCCGTACGGTCCTTAAACATGGCCACTGCCCCAACAGTTTCGCCATTAACCTGTATCGGAATTCGATTACTCATAATACTATGATTATTAATATACAGCTCACGATTAAATAACGGCTGATCCAGCTCTAAAATTTCAGGAAGTCGTGTATCTGGCAGGACATGAAAGATTTTCTGTCCTATCAATGTAGAGGGGTTTTCATTGACCCCTAAGATATCACAGGCTTTTTCATTAAAAATCGTAATGGTCAAATCATTATCGATAGCAATGATACCTTCATGCATGGCATTAAACGTTTCTGTACGTTCTACATACATTTTGGCAATTTCATGCGGCTCTAACCCAAACATTTGCTTTTTCATATGCAGCCCCAATGTTCGTGCTCCCCATGCACTAAAAATCAACGATAATAGAACAGTAATCATTAGTTCGGTTTGCATTGATTGCAGTAACTCCACTACTGTAAGAACACTGTACCCCACTACTGTGACACCTATTTGTCGTCCTTCATGGTTCATAATTGGGACAAACGCACGAACCATATTACCATGTTCCCCACGTGCAATTGAGGTATAGTAATGCTCTGAAAAAGCAGCGTTTATATCTCCAGAATGTGATATTCGACCAAGTTCCTGACTATTAGGATGAGAATATTTCCGTCGTTGCATATCAAGAACAACAATATATTTTGCCCCATTGATATCACGGATTTCTTCTACGACAGGGTTAATATGCTGTATAGCCTCAGCGCGATTTTCACTCGCAATATATGTTTTGATTTCAGGGAGCTGTGAGACGGTTTTTGCTACAAGAAATGCCTGATCACTTAGTTTGGTCTTTTGCTCATTCATGACAAAACCTAACAAAAAAGTACCACCAATACTAAAGGAAAGCATCAGAATAAAAAAAGTCAGAGACATAATTTTTCTCTGCATGGATAACTTGTGAAATTTCATATGACCGCCTCCCTCCTACTATATTTTAGCTTACTCCATATGTTAGAATAACAAAAACATCAGAAAATACGAATAAATTGGGTGTATTCAATGAAAAAATTTATTATTGGAACGATTATAACTGTGTTTGTATTAATCGTCTCTATCAGTGTTCAGCAAGGATTACTATTCGCCAAGCCATTACCCTATGATGATGAACAAAAGGGCTTAGACACACAGATAACGATTCATTTAAGTCATGTCGTCGCTGAAAATACGCCTAAAGGACAAGCTGCCAATAAATTTGCTGAGCTAGTAGAAGAAAAAACACACGGGAAAGTCAAAGTACATGTCTACTCCAACTCCTCTTTATTTAATGATGAAAATGAATTTCAGGCATTGCAAAAGGGTGACGTAGAAATGATCATCCCTACTTTTTCGAAGATGACAGCCTATGTTCCTAATTGGCAGGTGCTTGATTTACCCTATCTATTTAATACAAACGAGGAAGTAAAGGAAGTCCTAACAGGTTCTATTGGTGAACAATTAGTCAATGAGCTAGAGCAAATCCATATTAAAGGACTTGGCTTTTGGTACAATGGGTTTAAGCATCTAACCTCTGTCGATCACCCTATTCATACATTTGAAGATTTACAGGGCTTACGCGTGCGTACGATGCCAAGTAAAACATTAGAAAAGCAATTTGAAGTGGTCAAAGCAACACCTATACCCATTTCTTTTAGTGAGGTTTTTTCAGATTTAGAGAAACATGCGATAGATGCACAAGAAAATACCGCTTCTAATATCTATTCAAAGGGTTTTTACAAAGTACAAAAACATATGTCGATCACCCAGCATGGTATTTTGGGCTATGCTGTGTTAATGAATGAAACCTTTTGGAATTCTCTACCTGTCAAAATTCAGCATCAGTTGTTGGATGCTATGAAGGAAACAACCGATTGGCAATTTGAGCAGGCTGCGCTGATGAATGAACAAGATATGGAAAAACTGAAACAGCTAGATGATTTTGATGTGTATACAATGAGTCCACAAGAGAGACAGCGCTTTAAGGAACAACTCGCCCCTGTCTATGATTTTTATCGAGCGCATATTCAAAACGATCAAATCTTAGCAGAGATTGAAAAAATCGTTGCTCCCTAATACTTTTGTTCATTAATGAAAGATCCTTACAAAACGTAAGGATTTTTTCTTTTGTATTATAATAGATTCAATAAACTCGAATCTACTATAAAACAGCTCAAAACCCTTGATATTACTAGCTTCAATTCCCCCACCATGAAAATGACCAAAATGAACAATACAACCATTACGGTCATAAGCACTATTGTCGGAAAATTTCAGCTATGATAACCACATGAAAGCGTTCACACAATATTCAAAGATGTTGTAGGGGGAAAACTATATGCGGATAAATTTAAAAAACTTAACAGTACAAGTATTGATCGCCATTGTACTAGGGATTATCGTCGGAGCAACATTCCCAGAATTCGGGGCAAAGCTCAAAATCTTGGCGGATATATTTATTAAACTGATTAAAATGTTGATAGCACCAATTATCTTCTTAACAGTCGTAATCGGCATTGGTAGTATGGGGGATGTTAAAAAGGTTGGGAAAATTGGTGGCAAGGCTTTAATTTATTTTGAAATTGTTTCAACCTTTGCTCTTGCAATTGGTTTAATCGTTGTCAATATTGTACAACCAGGTAAAGGTTTTAATACAGATGCGGCAAGTGGTGCTGATGTTTCACAATATACAGAAGCAGCTGCTGCAGAACATGGTTTAGGTGCATTTATTATGCAAATAATTCCTGAAAATGTAGTAGGTGCTTTAGCAAACGGTGAATTATTACCAGTCTTATTCTCAGCTGTTTTATTTGGATTAGCCGCTGCAGCAATCGGAGAACCAGCTAAACCTGTTATTAAATTTTTCGAGCAAGTGGCAGATATTTTCTTTAAAATCGTTAACATGGTGATGAAACTATCTCCTATTGGTGCATTCGGTGCCATGAGTTATACAATTGGAAACTTTGGTCTTAAATCACTTGGAAACTTAGGATTTTTAATGTTATCTGTTTATCTTACAATGTTTATTTTTATTGTTGTGATTATTGGATTGATTACCCATTACTTCGGCTTTAGTATTTTTAAATTTATTAAGTACATTAAAGATGAGATTTTTATCGTTATCGGAACATCTTCATCCGAATCTGCACTACCTTCCATGATGCGTAAGCTCGAAAACTATGGCTGTTCGAAGCAAGTGGTAGGACTAGTTATTCCAACAGGCTATTCATTTAACTTAGATGGAACATCCATTTACTTATCAATGGCGGCTATCTTTATTGCACAAGCCTATGGTGTGGATTTAGATATTTGGCATCAAATTACGTTATTAGCCATCTTAATGCTTACTTCTAAAGGAGCAGCTGGTGTAACAGGCTCTGGCTTTATTACACTTGCAGCAACATTAGCAGCATTCCCGATGATTCCTGTAGAGGGGATTGCCCTTTTAATCGGCGTAGACCGCTTTATGTCCGAAGCACGTGCTGTCACAAATCTAATTGGGAATGGTGTGGCAACAGTGGTCGTGTCAAAAATGGAAAAAGAATTTGATACAGAGCAGGAAAAACGTGCTCTGTCAGGGCATACCCAGATGCCATAAAATGAAAAAGGCTGCTGAAAGCGAAATAATTCGCTATTTCAGCAGCCTATTCATTTATAGTAGATAGGCATGTTGATAAAAAGGATCGTAGAGCTCATTTCTTGAAACCTACTCGACTGCTTACTCGTATAGATAATGACTGGAGGTTTCTTTATGGCAACATTTACACTTACCTATCCGAAAGGCTTTAAAAGCTTTACCGATATTCCGATCGTGAATGAACACAACGAAACAGTATGTGTGCTTCAAAAAATGGAACGATCCTCTACTGGTAAAGTACTGAATGCTGTCTTGCTGGTAGCGGCACAGCAAACATTGCCTTATCGTTATGAAACACGCACTACATTAGGTGCACCACTTTTTCAAGTACAATCGACCCTGTTAACAAAAGGAGTCAGCCATCAAATTGTCATGCCTAATGGTAGCTTGATACCGATTCAACGGAAAACAGTGCAATTATTAGAATCCTCTTATTCATTCAAGATGGACGATTTAGAATTTCGTTTTGAAAAGGATTTTACCTCTACTGCTTATTTATATTGCAATGATGAAAAAATTGCTAGTGCAAGCTTTATGGAAACTGAACTAGTACTTACAGGTATACAGTTTAAGCTTTTCCATACGGACGATATGCACTTTGTTGCACTCCTCGCAACCCTTTATCAAGCACTCTTTGCAATAACTACATAGTCTAGCTATAAACATGACAAAGGCATCGAGCGTCTAATTCTCGATGCCTTTATCATGGGTCATCTTTCTACAAGGCTAATTTATTTTTTCTCGCTGTACATTTAATATGTTAATGACATAGGAATCATTTTGTGATGCTTTTGCTTGTAAAATCTTCTTGATGGCTTCTTCCATCCTCAACGCTAACTCAAGTGCCTCATGAGTGGCACCCTTTATCGTTGTTTGAATTGTAATGGTCGTTCGATTTTCAATGACTAAATATTCGTATACATCAAAAGCTTCTAAACCTGCGATTAAATCTTCCATCAATAGGTTTATATCATCCCCCATCATCTTGTTGTTATCGAGCAAGGAGGTAAACTCCCACCTTTCAAAGACTATGGGATAGTCCTTTAATGGAGACGTTTGAATAGCCTTTTTTGCAATGGATTCCATATCTTTTTTGACTGATTGAAAATAGTCTTCCCCGCCTACAACTTGAATCACTAATTCCTTTTCTTCAGTCGTTTTGACGTCAATGCCGACATACTTTTCAAGGAGCTTATCCTTCAACCGAGATAGACTCAACTCTTCATTTGTAATAAGCGAGTGAGCCTTTTTATTTGCTTCTGACCTTTTCTCTCCTACTAATTTATCAACTAGGATTAACATAGATATAATGACTACTAACAGTCCGATCACAAGCCCAAACCGTTTAACCATTGAATCTCCCTCCTGATAGGAAGGTATGTCCCCTTTTACTACAATATTCGCTTTTCTAGCTTGAAATAGCAGATACTTTTCGTACTAAAAAACGCAGTGTCAAATACAGTACTACTCTCCTTCATAAAGGAAATCAGCAAGTGTTCAAACTGGTCTATCAGATCTTGTATCGCTTACTTTTTCCCACATATTCCGGGACGCGAAATAAATTTGCTTTGTTTTGTCCTTTCTGTGTCATGCTTCTCAAAAAGGAGTACACTTAAGAGGTAGTAATTCTATCATTTTGGAGGGTTTTATATGGAGTCAAAAGCAGCGGATATTAAAAATATGCTGACATTAAATCTGCTCATACAAATCTTAGAGGAACGTGGCATTATGACAGATAAAGAATTAAAAGAGCGCCTCACAAATACAGTAAAACTATCTTCTATGGCGAATGATTTAAAAGAAAAAGTCATTGAAGAAATCAAACATTAATGGATTTTATCTCATCAAAAAACGACCGCTTTCTGAAAGCGGCCGTCTGAATCATATTCTTGAGGTTATGATCGAATTGTTTTCAAAGCCGTTGACCATGGTACAAGCTGATCTAACATTTGATGAACAGAATCTGCTTGCACCTCTTTTGGTTTAAAGACAGAACCGTTTTCAAAATCAGTAAATAATGATAATGCTGGATGCACTCGAACATCGGCAACTAGTAATTCTCCAAGAATTCCCCGTAAATGCTCTGCTGCACGTGCACCTCCAACAGAACCGTAAGAGACGATACCAGCAGCTTTATTGTTCCATTCCACTCGTAAATAATCTAATGCATTTTTTAATGCACCTGTAATGGAGTGATTGTACTCTGCAACAATAAAGACAAAGCCGTCACATGCTGCTACTTTTTCTGACCATGCAGCTACACCAGAAGTATCTCCTCCTGGCTCCCCTAAAAACGGTAATTTAAAATCAGCGATATCAATTATTTCATATTCCGCATCACGACGTTTTTCCGCAACTTCCTTTACCCAAGTTCCAACTTGTGGGCTTACACGACCTTCTCGCGTACTTCCTAAAATAATACCGATTTTTAACATATGACGCCTCCTCTTATCATCCATTCTTGTGACTCGATCACGGTTCATAGTACGTGCTCGCCACTCGTAACCATTTTGGTCAGGAAAATATCCCTTTATTCATCACCAGTTAATTAGCTCCGAATAGTTAGAATTAAATTATCTTTAATTCAAGATTAAGGTACCATCAATCTTTATTTCCTGTCAAATATTTAAACTAGAGGGATAAAGAGGATTATTTCATTTGAATGGGCTGCTCCAATGCCTCTAATTCCTCTTCAATAGAGGCGTATTGTCTTTCCACTACATACTTAGCATCAGACAAGGCAGCATTATAAATATAGGGAGCAATATGCTCCTTAATAAAATCTAATACACGCTCCGCTTCAAACTCACTAATGTCTTCATCACGCTGATTATAGAAAAATCGTTGAATATCAGCAAGAATCATTTCCTGCTGATCTTTGGATAAACGGATAAACAAAATAACTCTCTCCATTTCTGCTAATAAATTTTATCTTCATCTTATCACTATCCATAGATTCCTTGCATAAAAAAAGGCTGAAACACTAGTTCTACTAGCGTTCAGCCTCCATTTCATTTTTTACATTCAAATGAATAGCTCGTGGATAAAAAATTTTTTTCCTTTGATACTATCGCTTGTCTCCCATCATCTTCACATTGCTGTGTCATTGCATCGATTTTCTTATTATTGACCATATTTGTCATCACCGTCATACCAATACCAAAAACAACGATGAATAAACCAATCATGATCCATAGCTTGCCGGCCTTATTGCCAGCTGGTCTTTCATTAGCCATATTTGTTCCCTCACTTATACAAATAAAAATGGTTCTGTATGGATGGTTGATTGGACGAATTCAACCAGATATTTTTTATTCTCACATAGTTCAGCCATTTTTTTTGCTACTCCCGCAATCATCACCTTTTCTACATGATGACCAGGATCTACTATTTGCAAGTCAATCGCTTGTGCGTCCTGTGCTGTATGGAAGTACATATCACCTGTTAAGAAAACATCTGCTCCTGCACGTTTTGCCGCATAAATATATTTATTGCCGTCTCCACCTACAAGCGCCACTTTGCTGACCGTGGATTGTAAATCCCCAACTATACGAACTGCCGGGACATCTAGTTGTTGCTTTACGAATTCAGCAAATTGTTGCAACGTCATTTCTTGCGTTAAGTAACCAACACGCCCTAATCCCATCACATTTGTTTGCTGCTCAAGACGTATTACATCATAGGCAGGCTCCTCATAAGGATGACTAGTCAACATGGCCTTTAACACGCGACTTTTAATGGATTCAGGAAATACGACTTCTACCTTCACTTCTTCCTCCACATGTAATTCGCCAACAGAGCCAACAAACGGATTTGCTCCTGCTAATGCACGGAATCGTCCTTCTCCAGTCGTTGTATAACTGCATGCTTCATAGTCCCCAATACGACCTGCCCCAGCCTTTGCCAGCGCCTCACGTAATGCTTCTGCATTGGCAGTTGGTATAAAGACTGCTAGCTTCAACAGATTTTCAGCATACGTTTCTTCTAATATTGAACGATTTTTTAGCTGTAGGGCATCTGCTAGTAAATCATTGACTCCACCTTCAGCTACATCTAAGTTTGTATGAGCAGCATATACAGCAATATCGTGTTTAATGAGCTTTTCATATAAACGCCCTGCAGGTTGATCTGTGCGGATATTCGCTAGACGTCTAAAGATTGGTGGATGGTGAGCGATAATCAGCTCACAGCCCTTTTCTATGGCCTCATTTGCAACGGCTTCATTGACATCTAACGTCACCAATACTTTGTTTACAGGTTTGTTTAGGGTCCCTATGGCTAGTCCAATTGGATCATTGTCCATACAAGCTAGTTTTTTGGGTGACCATGATTCGAACACTTGAATAACTTCTTGGCCATTTACCGTTTTCATCTACAAAACTCCTTCTACTAAGTGTATCAGAGCCATTAACTCTGCACGTTTTTCTTCAATTTCAGGTGTCTGTTCTGCTCCTTCAATGGATTGTAGTACACGTTGCCAGTTGTCTTTTTCGCGCAACCATTTTTTCGTAAATACCGGTGATTTACGCAGGCTTAGTTTAGGCCCAAACAAAATCTCTGCTGTAGAGAGCTCCATTTGCCCTCTTTGTAACACAAGGATTTCATAGATTTTATCATCTTCCTCTAAAATCTCTTCATCAAGAATCGCCCACTGATGTGCTAAAGCCCACTCACGAATGACTTTAGCATGTATATTTGGTTGTAAAATAAGACGTGTGACACCTTGAAGCTTCTCTGGGTGTTTCTCTAGAATGGAAACAATCAATGGTCCACCCATCCCAGCTATCGTGATTGTATCCACATGGTCAGCTTCTTCAATTGCTGCTAATCCATCTGCAAGGCGGACTGTCATTTTTTCAGTTAAGTTTTCCTTCTGTACTTGTCCTACAGCTGATTCATAAGGCCCTTTTACAACTTCCCCTGCTATGGCATAAGAGGCTGTTCCATTATGAATTAAATAGCATGGTAAATAGGCATGGTCACTACCAATATCCGCCATGATCGCTCCTGTGGGAACAAATTTTGCTACTGCTTCTAATCGCTTTGAAAGTTTTTGTGCGTTCATTTTTATACCGCCTATCTTCAATAGAGTCCATTAATAGTATGGATGATGTCGTGAAAAAAAACAAATGGAGTTGTCTCACATTTCTATGTGGACAACCCCATCTTCATGATTCTTTAAACCTAAAAAGTAGCTGTACGATTTCAGTACAGCTACTTGTCAGTTTTACTATTCTAAAGTAGAAATGTATTCAGCGATTGCTTTTGCTTCCGCTTCAGTTTTCATGTTTGGTTGCATTGGAGTACCTTCGATACCCTTAGTTAAAACTTCTACGATATGAGCTTCATCTAAGCCATGTAGGTTTGGACCCATACCACCAGTTAAGTCACCACCGTGACAACCAATACAAGCTTGTACTAGTGCTGAACCATCAGCATCTGCGTCTGTTGTTTCTGTAGTAGTTTCGCCACCACCCTCATGTTCAGCAGCAATTTCTTTCTTGTTATCTGCACCTTGTAAAGACATGAAGAAAATAAGACCAATACCAAATGCCAGAATTAAGATGTAAGGAACGACTGGATTGTTTTTCATAAGTTTCCCCTCCTCATTTTAAGTCTACTTCTATTATAATATAGAATCAGTCAACATCTAATATTGTACTTCATTAACAAAGAAACGAAAAGCCCTATTCGCTAAGTTTTCCTTTGTTTGTAACAAATTCGACATTTCTGTATCTATTGGATAAAATATGTCTTGCCAACATCCAAAATTGGTCAAATTTATCCTTTTATACAATTTCTTTTTCATTATATTCATGCTGTTATCATACCCTTTTCACGCATTCATATACCCAAAAAGTAAAAATCTGCACGCTTAAAATCAGCGTACAGATTTTGAATCTTCTTAGGTTAAAACTTTAACATGATGATGTTCTTATTATAGATAAATTGTCACAAATTATGGTATTTATAAAAACACTAAAGTTCGATTAAGTTTTCTTCTCTAATATGGTAGATGGAGTCCTCTGCACATCGATACAAAAAACATTCGCTAAATCAAGATAAATTTATGATATAGTACCCAATCAGTGCTATTAATCCTAAAGCACCTGAGACTGTGAAATATAGAAGTTTCATTTTGATACCTGACCAAAGCCAAATGACACAATTCATTGCAATCAAGCAAAATAAAACCATATTATTTCCACTAAAATATGTAGTACAAATGCGGATCGACATACTAAATAACAGAATAGCCGCTAGTACATGAAAAATAGGGGCTAGTAGATGTTTTTTTTGTGCCATTTGCCACGCAGCAATAAATAAGATGCAAGCGCCTACTCCCACGATTACTGTAAAAATCAATGTTAAAGATTGCATTGTAAAATAGAGTGCCAAAACAGCCATTATGGCGATACATAGACCTACTACTAACAGGATCATTTTTCTTTTTTCTGATGGCAAGACCGCTTGTTTAGGATGTTGCACTGGTTCTAACTCCTCTATATCAGCCCCCTCTGTATAAAGAGCTGCTAAAAAGTCACAATAGTGCTCAGGTAAAAGTTTATTTTGCTTCCAAAACAAAATTTCATTAAGGATTATTTTTTTACGAGGATTTGTCATAGTGTTAGCTCCAAACATTGCTTAATAATGGTTGTATTACAATTTTATCTCACACTATTTGAAAACACATCTGTATAAAGTCGCAAATCTAGCATTTCCCTCATTCTAATTATCTATCATTGCGTAACATCGATAGGTGAATAGCAGGGCTAATTTCTTTTTGTTCACTTTTCATTTCTATAAAAAAGGAGCTATACCAATTAGTCATTTTCTCACTACTTGGATAGCTCCAGCTATTTTTAATTTTATTCTAAGAAATCTTTTAAACGTTTACTGCGAGAAGGATGGCGTAATTTTCTTAGTGCTTTCGCCTCGATTTGACGAATACGTTCACGTGTTACGCCAAAGACTTTTCCTACCTCTTCTAATGTACGTGTGCGACCATCGTCTAAACCAAAACGTAAACGAAGTACGTTTTCTTCACGGTCTGTTAACGTATCTAGTACATCCTCTAATTGTTCTTTTAACAGTTCATAGGCTGCATGGTCGGATGGAGATTGTGCTTCTGAGTCCTCGATAAAGTCTCCTAAATGGGAATCATCTTCTTCTCCAATTGGAGTTTCAAGAGATACTGGTTCTTGTGCAATTTTTAAAATTTCACGCACTTTTTCAGGTGTTAAATCCATTTCTTCTCCAATTTCTTCTGGAGAAGGCTCACGACCTAAATCTTGTAAAAGTTGACGTTGTACACGTATTAATTTATTGATGGTTTCGACCATGTGAACAGGAATACGAATCGTACGCGCTTGGTCAGCAATCGCACGTGTTATCGCTTGACGAATCCACCATGTAGCGTAAGTCGAGAATTTAAATCCTTTACGGTAATCGAATTTTTCAACAGCCTTAATAAGACCCATATTTCCTTCTTGAATTAAATCAAGGAATAACATTCCACGACCAACATAACGTTTTGCAATCGATACAACTAGACGTAAGTTTGCTTCTGCAAGACGTTTACGTGCTTCCTCGTCTCCTTGCTCTATACGTTCTGCAAGCGCAATTTCCTGCTCAGCAGATAATAAATCTACTCGGCCAATTTCTTTTAAATACATACGTACAGGGTCATTGATTTTAACACCTGGTGGCACACTCAAATCATTTAAGTCGAAAGTTTCTTCGTTCGCTTCTTCTTTCATTAGACTCTCTTCTTCAAATTCTTCTTTTCCAATGATTTGAATATCTTTATGCTTTTCAAGATCCTCAGCGAAATGGAAAATTTCTTCGTTTTCCAATTCATAAGGTGTTAGTTTCTCTGAAATTTCTTTCATTGAAATTTCACCTTCTGTTTTCGCTTTTTCTTGTAGGAATTTTTTTGCATCATCTAATGTAATTTCTACTTCTATCTCTTTTGAACGTTCTGACTTGTCCGCCATAAACCTTCCTCCTTCTAAACAACCGAATCGGGTTAAATCGCCGATAACGATTTTCTTAAATGAATAATCTGTTGGGCGATTTCAAGTGCACGTGCATACTCATGCATCTTCTCCGCTTCCTTTGACTCATGCATCTTTTGATAAATTTCTTGCTCAATTCTATATTTTTGAAGCTGACGGATGGAGTCCATAACCTCTGCCTCTGCTTGATCAGGATCTCGCTCGACTAAAGCTGCTTCCATGACAATTTTCCGTAATTCAGCGTCATCCAAAATTTCCACAAAACGTTGATAATCAGGATGACCATACTCCTCATAAAACCCTACTAAGCGAACAAAAACAGCCATATAAGTATCTCGTACAAATGGCTCTTTTTGCTCACTACGTAATACCCTGTCCACTACATCTATATTATGAAGCATATGAGCCAGTAATAAACGTTCGGCACGTTCGGCTGCGTCCATAGGCTTTTGTTGTTGCGTGACTGGCATTGAAGGTATCTGTGTAGGCATCTCTGCTTTTGCAGAACGTACCTGATTAGCCTCCAGTTTTCGGAATTGGGCATAAATGGCTTCTTCCGAGATATTTGTTTCATTTGATAGCTGCCGTATATACAAATCTCGTTCAACTGGTGAGGATCTACCCACTAGCTGTTCAAGGACTTCTTGAATATATTGAAGCGTATCATTTTCAAATTGAAAGTTCTTATTGCGTCTAGCATGCATCATCATAAAAGCAATATACGCATGAGGGTTTTCCAAAATTTGTTCCTTAAATGCTTGTCCACCTAAAGTGCGAATGTATTCATCAGGATCTAATTTTTCTGGCAACACGGCAATATTGACTTTCATGCGCTCTGTGTGCAGTAGCTGCGCCGCTCGTTTCGCTGCATCAAATCCAGCATTATCACCATCATAGCAAATCGTAATTTGCTCTACTAAGCGCTTTAGCTTTGTGATATGCTGATTTGTTAGCGAAGTACCCATTGTCGCAACAACATTCATTACACCTACAGAATTGGCTGCTAAAACATCCACAAAACCTTCCATCAATACTACTTGACGATTTTTTCTGATAGAAGTTCGTGCTTTATCTAGGTTATAAAGCACTTCACTTTTTTGAAAAATTGGTGATTCTGGACTATTTAAATATTTTGCTTCCTCACCATTGGATGAAAGGATACGTCCTGAGAAGGCAATAATTTTACCATTCTCATCTCGAATAGGAAACATGATACGTCCTCTAAAACGATCAAAATAACGTTCTTCTCCCTCTCTTTTGATGATTAAGCCACTTTCGGCAATTTCTTGTAAGTTATAACCTTTTCTTTCAAGCAATATTGTTAATGCATCAAAGCTTGGGAGAGACCAACCAATGTTATTAGATTCTATAAGTTCCCTTGTAAATCCTCTTTCTAGCAAATAATTTAAAGGTTCTTCACCATCCTCTGTGTTCAACAGTAAATGATGAAAAAAATCTGCTGCAAAAGCGTGTGCTTCTTTCATCCTTTCTTCTGCTTTAGATATCTTTTTCGTTCCTCCGGGAAAACTTGGCTCAACATCTAAGTGTATGCCAACACGTTCCCCAAGTTTCACCACTGCATCAGGAAAAGAAATGCCTTCAATATCCATTACAAAAGTAATGGCATTGCCCCCTGCACCACAACCAAAGCAATGAAAAATTTGCTTGTCTGTAGATACAGAAAAAGACGGTGTTTGCTCTCCATGAAATGGACAGAGACCAAACCAATTTCGCCCACGCTTAGTAAGCTGCATGTATTCACTAATAACATCAACGATATCCGATTGTGTGCGAATCTGTTCAATTACTTCTTCTGGAATCTTCCCTGCCAAATCCATCACCATCTTTAATATTTGCGTTCTAGAAACACAATTCGCTATTCGTTTTAAAATTCCTTTATTTCTCGACAAAAAATTAGGATTTTTCTCTTATAAATATTTTTACCACAATTTTATTATTATAAAACAAAAATTAGTTTTTATCTATACCATTTTCAAAATCCACTCAAAAAAACCGCCTCTGCTAACCGAGGTGGTTTAAAATACTATCCTTATTTACAGGTCAAAATATGTTCAATAATCGTATTTGCTGTCTCTTCAACAGCTTTATTTGTCACATCAATAACTTGACAACCTATTTTACCGACAATTTTTTCAAAATGCTGTATTTCATCTAGAATTCTTTCATGCTGCGCATAGATGGCATCATCATTTAAGCCGAGAGACATTAATCTTTCTTTCCTTATAAAGTTTAACTTTTCAGGTGAGATGATTAAACCAAAGCATTTTTTAGGGTCTATCTGTAAAAGCTCTTCTGGTGGTTCTACCTCTGGCACTAATGGTACATTCGCCACCTTATATTTTTTATGAGCTAAATACTGTGATAGTGGCGTTTTAGATGTTCTAGATACCCCAACAAGTACGATATCAGCTTGTAATAATCCACGCGGATCTCTACCATCATCATACTTCACCGCGAATTCAATCGCTTCAATTTTTTTGAAATAATCATCATCCAGCATATGAACAATTCCTGGTGTTTCCAATGGGTTTTCTTCCATAAAAGCTGCCATTGATTGTAGGGCTGGACCTAATATATCCACAGCCTGGATTTTTTCTTGTTCACATAAATCATGTAATAATTTGCGCATTTCTTGACGAACAAGTGTATAGACTATAAATGCTCGCTGCTGCGAAGCAAGAAAAACAATTTTACGGATAAGCTCCTCTGATTGAATATGTGGAAATCGACGAATTACAGTATTTTCAAGACCCGGTCGGAACTGGCTAATAACCGCTTTTGCAACTTGGTCACCAGTTTCACCGACAGAATCAGATACAACAAATACGCGTAGTCTTTTCATGCAGCTCTCCTTCAATTTAGACATTTTGTGCAAGAGATAAGAAAGCTCGTGTAATCGTTGTTTTTGTAAGACGACCAACAATCGTTAAACCACCCTCTTGTGGTTCAACTACTGGTAGTGAATCAACCTCTCGTTCAATAAGTTTGTTCGCTGCAACAATTAAAGAATCTGATCTTTCACAGTACGAAATATTTGGCATACGCGTCATAATAATATGTACTGGAATTTTATTTAAATCCTGCGTGCCAATACTTGTACGCAGTAAATCTTTGCGAGATAGTACGCCTGTCAAAAACTCATTCTTATCTACGACAAAGAGTGTACCAACATCTTCTGAAAACATAAAGCAAATTGCATCATAAACCGTCATTGTTTCAGGGACAACTACAGGGCCTGAATGAAAATCCTTCACTTTTAAATTGTGAATACTATCTATTAATGCAACAGATGCCTTCTTACCTGAATAAAAATAACCAACCCTTGGCCTTGCATCTAGAAATCCTGCCATTGTTAGGATGGCTAAATCTGGTCTTAAAGTGGCTCTTGTCAGATTGAGACGTTCGGCAATATGTTCTCCAGTAATAGGGCCGTTTTCTTTCACAATTTGTAATATGTCTTCCTGACGTTTATTGAGTTCGATTGGACTCACCGCCTCAAATCTAATAGTGTTATACTTATGCTCAATTATTATATACTATTTTAATAATTATTGCGAATTAAAGAACTACATGCTACAATATTCACACATACGCTTGCTCTATCAGTATTTTCGAGCAAATTGCGTTATACAGGCGATGATGGGAAAAAAGTATCTGTTCCATTCAAAAGCGAGTAGAAGATGGTGAAAGTCTACACAGTAACAGAGAAAAGGCACTCCCTGAGCTAACTTTTTGAAAAGAGGTTTTAAACTACTCGTTTAAAACAATCAGGGTGGAACCGCGGGTATTAGCACTCGTCCCTGGGCATACATTGTGCCCGGAGACGGGTGCTATTTTCATTTAGTTGCCACTGAATGAAAAAAACTTTGGCGTTTTACCGCTAAAAAACAATATAAAAACTTTGAAGGAGGCTATTTTATGGCTAACAAATCAATGGAAACCATCGTATCATTAGCAAAACATCGAGGCTTTGTCTTCCCTGGTTCTGAAATCTACGGAGGTTTAGCAAATACTTGGGATTATGGTCCACTAGGCGTTGAATTAAAAAACAATATTAAAAAAGCTTGGTGGCAAAAATTCGTCCAAGAATCAGAACATAATGTAGGTATTGACGCTGCGATCTTAATGAACCCAAAAGCTTGGGTTGCTTCAGGTCACGTTGGTAACTTTAATGACCCAATGATCGACTGTAAATCATGTAAAGCTCGCCACCGTGCAGATAAAATTATCGAAGACGCTGCATTGGCAAAGGGCGATGAAATCATTGTTGATGGTATGACATTCGATCAAATGAAAGAAACAATGATTAAATATGACGTCGTATGTCCTGATTGTGGAAAAGCTGATTTCACAGATATTCGCCAATTCAACCTTATGTTTAAAACATTCCAGGGTGTAACGGAATCTTCTACAAACGAAATTTATTTACGTCCAGAAACGGCACAAGGTATTTTCGTGAACTTTAAAAACGTTCAACGTTCTATGCGTAAACGTACACCATTTGGTATTGCACAAATCGGTAAATCTTTCCGTAACGAAATTACACCAGGTAACTTCACATTCCGTACACGTGAATTCGAACAAATGGAGCTTGAATTCTTCTGCAAACCGGGCGAAGACCTTGAATGGCATGCATATTGGAAAGAATTCTGTAAAAATTGGTTACTAAACCTAGGCATGAAGGAAGATTCGATGCGTCTTCGTGACCATGAGGATGATGAACTCTCTCACTACTCTAACGCGACAACAGATATCGAATTCAAATTCCCATTCGGCTGGGGAGAGCTTTGGGGTGTAGCAGATCGTACAGATTTCGACTTAAAACAACATATGGAGCACTCAGGTGAAGATTTCACTTATATCGATCCTGTATCAAACGAACGCTATGTTCCTTATTGTATTGAACCATCATTAGGAGCTGATCGTGTAACATTAGCCTTCCTATGCGATGCCTATGATGAAGAGGAGCTAGAAGGTGACGATAAGCGTACCGTTTTACGTTTCCACCCTGCTTTAGCACCATTCAAAGCTGCCGTGCTACCACTTTCTAAAAAATTATCTGATGAAGCTACAGATGTTTGGGCTGAACTGCGTAAAGCATTCCCTGTTGATTTTGATGAGTCACAATCAATTGGTAAACGTTACCGTCGTCAAGATGAAATTGGTACACCATTCTGTATCACATATGATTTTGATTCAAAAGAGGATGGCCAAGTAACAGTACGTCATCGTGACTCTATGACACAAGTTCGTATGCCTATTGCTGAAGTAAAAGCATATATTGAAAAACATCTACAATTCTAATAAAAAAGAGGGGGTAGCCAATTGGCAACTCCCTCTTTTTTATGCTTTATATGTTGAAAATAAGCGCTCTTGCATTTTTTCCTCGAATGAAAACTTTTTCATACTCATCCCTATTAAGCTCACTAATAGCTCCTCAATATCTGCTAGTGAGTAATAAAGGAATGTACCTTCTCGCATTGGACGAACTCGTTTCTCAAACGTTTGTTCATCTTCAATAAAATAAGCGACATTGACCTCACAATGTTCCATCAATTGTGTAATCCGTTGATCATCACCTGGATTTATGAAGAATGGTACAATTTTATCAATATACAAAATACTTTGCACAAGCTTAATGAAGAAATTTTCGCGTAACGATGTTTCCACAACTAAAATGGTTGTTTGTTCATGCTGATAATCCATATATAAAACGTTTAATTGCTCTTCTAGTAGTGTTTTTAAGATACCAATAGAATTTCGATATTTCGTCATATCCGTTTGGATTTCTCTTGTTAATAAACGTAATATACGAAAGGCTGGTAAGAAAATTTTCAAGACAATTTCTTTAGGATGTAAATGGTCAATTAATTTATTAAAATGAATTCTCAGATTATTTTCATCACAGCGGATTAATTGCTCTACAAATAAATTGAAAATCTCTTCAAAGCTATTGGCTCGATAGTCTATCATTTTCGTAATTCTCACACTATAGTTCAAAGGTAAGTTCATAGATTTCTGCTCATCCAGCAATCTCACTTTTGGTAATGTAGGAAATAAATCATAAACAAGTTCCACTTGTGCACTGCGATTATCTGATAACATAACAACAGAGTTAACTGGGTAAATCCCTAAACATTCTACAAATTTATGCATAAAGCTCTCATTATATAAATGACGATCTCTGTATAAAACAGCTAAAGCATCTGTAGCACCGTAGCCAACGTGATAGACCCGCTTGGATGTCATTGCTGAATATACATCAATAATTTGTAATAATTGTACACCATCACTCATATCATCCGCACAAAGTTGATTTGGGTAGCCCTTTCCCGCAAAACGTTCATGATGATCTCGTGCCAAATAGGCGATGTCTTCCTCTTTATGTTCGATAAGTAGCTCGTAGCCTTTTGTGGTGTGTGCCTTGACAATATCAAACTCATCTTCAGAGAGTTTGCGTTTTAAATTTAATATTTCTTGAGGTATAAAAACCTTCCCGATATCATGGAACAAGTAGCCCCTAGCTAATGTTTCGATATCTGTTAAACCTAAGTATCTGGCAAAGATTGTACCTAAGACAAATACATCAAATGAATGGACAAATGAATACTCATCCCATTCCTTTAAACGCATAAGTAGCTCATAGCGATATTTTTTTTCCAAAATCTTTTCAAAAACACCTCTTACATAAGCCGTATCCTGCATGCTTTTAAGAATTTGTCCATAGCGTAATTCATGCACGACATTCTCCAGTGTTGTCATAAAAAGTTGACTAACTGTCTCTTTATAATCATCCACTGGATCTCTTTTTTCCATTAATGGGGCAAATAGATCTTCATATTCTCTTGTTCGTTGAGCACTTAAATCATGGACAACTCGAACTGAATCAGATGGCAAATAGACAGATAATTCATCTACTTTACGAAGTTTAAGTAAGGCAATAATTCGTTCCGTTAAAACTAAATCTTTTTTAGCCAATAAACGATACTCTGAAAAAATATCTTCTGCTAATATATCATTTGCTTCAACTTCATGAATACTTAAGGTTACTTTTCGTAGCATATATTTTGCCACATACGCAATGTACTAAGCACTATGTGACTCCCTCCTTCTTCCATAGGACTGCGCTATTCTGATAAACGTATAACAATACGTTTTGCTGATAGAGGCTTTTATATTTCATAGGCGTGTCTAAAGTGATCTAGCGTACATCAGTTTCGATGGGGATTAAACGACTAAATTATATTTAAAAAATATAATTACCATTATCTATACCATTTACAATATCATAGGTTAAAATGCCTTTTCAACTAGTATATGGGACTCAAATGAACAGTTTCTACCACTTATATAATGAAAACTAAACGAAAATACAAATCTTTTTACCTATAAAATTATGCATACATATAGATAAAAAATAAATTATAAGTTAATTAGACTCTATATTTTTCAATTCACGATAAATAATTATTAGATAAAATTAAATTTTTCCAATAATTTTATTTTGTAAAAATTAAAATTTTATTAATTAACATTCCATCTAAAGTGCAGAATATAACACTACTATGGTCCTGGATATAGAAAGAGAGGTGGCAGATTTAGTTGCTTCCACCTATAAACATGTAAACTCAAAAAACTGAATGCTTTTGTGCTAAGACCTAATTGCTTACCAATTACGTCATGATGAGGATGAAATTTCCTCTATTCGGAGTTCCATCTTTTTGGTATAAATAAGGTATTATAGTTAGTATTAGCTGTTAAATAATGAATAATTAACAAGCTAAAGACACACCCCCTTTTAACATTCAATCGTCCGGAAGTTTGAACTGATACATAGGAAGGTCTGACCTGAAACATTCATACTATAAAATTTTCTATTGTACTATTTGGAGGAATTCAATTGCAGTCTCAACGTTTATTTCAACTAGCTATAGCAACTGCTTTAGCAACAAGTGCGATTATTGTCGCACCACCAGCACATGCAGCATCATTTTTTCCTGATATCAACCCATCCAACGAGGAAGGAAAAGCCATTATTCAGTTAGCAGATCGAGGCATCATATCTGGCTATATGGATGGGACATTTAAACCTGCAAACCCTATTACACGTACACAGGCTGCGAAGATTTTAGCAGGTATTTTAAAGCTCGATACAGTTCACGTAAAAAATCCTCAATTCAAGGACATCAAACCTGGCGATGAAAACTACGGCGCCATTGCTGCATTAGCGAATGCTGGTATTATTAATGGAGCAAATGGTTATTTCTACCCTACTCAAAATATTACACGCGAGCAAATGTCAAAAATGATTGCAAAAGGCTTTGGATTAACAAGCCCAAGTAACACACAATTACCATTTACAGATGTCAAAAAGGGGAATGAATTTGAGCCTCATATTAAAGCATTGTTTGCAAATGGTATTACAAAAGGAACATCTGCAACGACTTTCGGTCCAAAAAGTAATGTGAAGCGCTCTCAACTGGCTGCTTTTGTTGTGCGTGCTGAAAAGATGCTTGGCAATGCCACCATCTATGCAAAACAATTTAAGCAAGATTATATCTTTGCATTTTATGGTGGTTTAGAGCCAGCAACGGATATTTTCACTTGGGATGAAAATGAGGACATGACAGAATCTATCACCATTACCCCATTAAAAGAAGGAACGGGTAAATTGGTAATCACTGGATTCACAGACGATTCAGAGGACTTTACTGAAATCTTTTATTTAGTACATGTAAAAAATGTTAATGGGAAGCTAAAGACAACGCTTGAAGAAGTAAAGGAAGAAGATTATATAGAAAATTTACCACTTGATATAACGGAGAGCCATTTACCTTTCGTGCCAACAGAGGTGACGGTCCATAATACGAATGGACAGGCACTTGCTCCCAATTTATACAGCTTTAATCAACAAGATCAAACACTATCCATCTTGCAAAACGGACAATTCATTGTTACATTTTCAGATGGGACTCAACAACAAAAGATGGCTGCAGAAGTGTATTCCTATGATTTTGTTCGCAACATTGATTTATATCATTTAACAGATGAATTAATACTGACGACGCAAGAATTACCTTTTGAACCAGCATATGTAGCTCTCGAAAGTTTTGGTTTTGAGCCAGTGCCTGTAAAAGCGACGATTCTTAATGGGCAACTACATGTTACGCCAAAAGCTGAAGGTCTAGCGATTCTCCATTTAACAGGTAAAAACGAAGAAACAGCTTACCTTTATATTGAAAGTAAAAAGATTGCTGGACAATGGGCCTTTTTAGTGTCAGAGGATGAGGAAGAATTTTAAATAACGGAAAATGCCAGATGAACATTATGGTTCTTCTGGCATTTCGTCTTTCGAGCGTATTTGCAATTCAGGGGTACGTTCTAGTTGCTCAATAAATTTTCTCGTCTTAAACCGAATCCCCGTTTGTTCTTCATAGATGGTTGTAATAATTTTTTTTATGAAATATTTTGTTTCTTTTTTCAGCTCTATTTTTCCAATTTGGTCGATAGGAACAGTGTAGAACATCCTGATCAGTTTCAGCTGTGTTGGCGTTAAGCGAATGATATAGGGATCATGTTGATAACAGCGATGGCATAAAAATCCTCCTTGAGCAAAGGAAAAAGCAAATTCCCCATCTACAGCGCCACACGCAGCACAGGCATGTAAAATAGGTTGTACACCTGTATAGGGCAACATTTTCCATTCAACAAACAGTGTAATGGCTTCAGGATCATAGCCATCCTCAATTGCTTGTAATGCTTGTAGCAAGACATCAAACGCAAATGGTTCTGGCTTCCCTTCTTCTACAACTCGCTCCACTAATTCCATAATATAGCTAGCATAAGCAGTAGCCATAATATCTTCACGAATATGGCGCATTGAATTCAAATGCTCTCCCTGTTGCAATGTCCCCATACCCGTATGATGTTGTACCATAAACATGCCATAGGTAAAGGGTTGCGTGACGGAAGCCAATCTACTAGAAGGTTTTTTTGCCCCTCGAGCCATCGTAGCCACTTTGCCAGCTTCTCGCGTTAGCAAAATAACTATCTTATTGGATTCACCATATGCGCGAACCTTTAATACAATACCCTCCCATTTATGAAGCATAATCCCCCTCCTTTCTTAAAAGAACTATCCATGAAAAGAGAGCTGCCCAAAATAATTTTGGACAGCTCAAAAATAAAACGATCAAATACTGCCAGATTTTGCGCTTACAAGAAGAAGTGAACCCAAACTGTCACGTCAAAATCTGGAGTCTATATCCTGATCCACCAGGCACTAAACACCTGCTGAAAAAACATATGTTCATCTCCCGAATAAGTGGGAGTCTTCTGTATCTGACGCTTCGCTTTCGATACAAATTAGGAAAAAAGCCTAATATTCATCATCACGGAATCCGAAATCGCGTAAATGTGTAGATTTATTGCGCCAATCCTTTTGCACCTTTACCCATAGCTCTAAATATACTTTAGACCCTAATAACATTTCGATATCCTTTCGGGCACGTGTCCCTACTTCTTTTAGCAAGGCTCCACGTTTTCCGATAACAATCCCTTTTTGTGAATCACGCTCCACAATAATTGTAGCCGCTACACGAATTTTATCATCATTTTCTTCATCACGACGAATTTTATCAATTACCACTGCGATCGAATGAGGAATTTCTTCACGTGTTAAATGCAGGACTTTTTCACGAATAAGTTCTGAAATAATAAATCGTTCTGGATGGTCTGTCACTTGATCTGCTGGGTAATACTGCGGTCCCTCTGGTAAATACTTCCCTAATGTCACTAATAAATTTTCTACATTATTGCCTTGTAGCGCTGAAATCGGTACAATCTCCGCAAAGTCATAGCGCTCTTTATAGCTCTCAATAATTCCTATTAGTTCATCTGGATGAATGGCATCAATTTTATTGATAACCAAAAAGACAGGCGTTGGATTTCCTGCTAGCATTTCTAGTATGAATTCATCGCCTTTACCGATTTTTTGCTCAGCATTGACCATAAACATAATAACGTCCACTTCACGCAATGTGTTTTTAGAAACCTTCAGCATGAAATCGCCTAGTTTATGTTTCGGCTTGTGGATACCTGGTGTATCTATAAAAATCATTTGGCTATCATCTGTTGTCAGTACGCCTTGTACTTTATTTCTTGTTGTTTGTGGCTTATCACTCATGATCGCAATTTTTTGGCCAATGACACGATTTAAAAATGTCGATTTGCCAACATTTGGACGACCAATGATGGAGATAAAGCCTGATTTATAGCCATTGTTAGTTTCCTGCATTCTCTAAATCCTCCGTCGTAAATGCAAACGGTAGTAATTCGCCCACTGACGTTACCGTCACATCACCTTTTAAATTCGTTAAATAAACAGGCATAGTTGGAGCACAAAACTCCATCATCACCTGACGACATGCTCCACATGGGGCACATGGCCCGTCCGTATCAGCTACAATGGCAATGGCTTCGAATTCGTAAGTCCCCTCTGACACTGCCTTAAAAAACGCTGTACGCTCAGCACAATTCGTCATACTATAGCCTGCATTTTCAATATTACAGCCGTGAATAACCTCTCCATCTTTCGTTAATAGAGCTGCCCCTACTTTAAATTTTGAATAAGGAACATAGGCTTTTTCACGCGCTTTTTTTGATTCCTCTAATAATGCTTGCATATCTATTGTCATCTATACTAATTCTCCCTCACATTTATGGTTTATTTTCATTTAGAAGACACTCATTTCCATTAAAACCATTTTGGCAGAAAGATGAGTAATCCGATTATAGCACTGAATAGCGCAAATACAAGCACTGCACCTGCCGCAATATCTTTTGCCTGCTTAGCAAGTGGGTGTATCTCTGGGGAAGCTAAATCGACAACCCGTTCGATCGCTGTATTCATCATTTCCAGCGCAAACATTAGTGCTATTAATAGTAGCACAATATACCATTCCATACGAGATAAACCTGTCCAATAACTAGCCAGTATAACAATGATTGCACTCAATATATGTGATTTTAAATTTTGTTCTTTACTTGCAGTTATGATGCCTTCAAACGCATAGCCAAAAGATCGCAAGTATTTGCGTAAATCCATCTAGTCTCGTCCTAAGCCAAAAGTTTGTAAAATCTCATCTTGCTTTGTAAACATCACTTTCTCTTCTTCTGGCTCCATATGGTCATAACCAAGTAAATGTAAAAAACCATGTACAGCTAAAAAGCCTAATTCTCGCTCAAAGGAATGATTATATTCCTCAGCCTGCTCTTTTGCACGGTCTGTCGAAATAATAATATCACCTAATACACGTGGCATCCCTTCAAAAGTTACTTCCATTTCCCCTTCCCCTAGCTCCTCTAGTGCAAAGGAAATGACATCAGTTGGCTGATCCTTGCCACGATATTCACGATTAATATCTTGAATTGTCTCGTTCGTTACAAACGTCACCGAAACCTCTGTTTCTGGCTCAATGTTTTCTACACTTGCAGCATGCTGTAATAGCTTTTCAACAAGCTCCATATGTTGTGCTCCCACTTCATTTGTTTCATCCGTAAAATCAATTGTTAAGATCATAGATCCTCCTACTTATCTGCCTTTGGATATTCAATACGTGAATGGAAAATACCATTCAACGTTTCGCAAAGTACTCTCTCTATACATTTTAACTCTTTTATTGAAATATCGCATTCATCAAACTGATTATCTTGTACGCGATCATCAATGATCGCTCGTACTAGCTTCTGAATTTTCTCTGCGTTTGGCTCTTTCATTGAACGTACCGCTGCCTCAACACTATCCGCAACACTTATAACAGCCGCTTCCTTTGTTTGTGGTTTAGGCCCTGGATATCGGAACTTTGCTTCATCAATGCTTTTTCCTTCTTCCTTCGCTTTAAATAAGAAGAATTTTAACAAACTTGTGCCATGATGCTGTAAAGCGATATCAATGATTTCTTGAGGCATTTTATAACGTTTTAACATGTTGGCACCATCTGTCGTATGGGCGATAATAATCTCTGCACTTGTTTCAGGTGGTAATGAATCATGCGGATTAATACCCGACATCTGATTTTCGATGAAAAAGGCTGGACGTTTAGTTTTACCGATATCATGATAATAACAGCCAACACGTGCTAATAAGCCGTCCGCACCGATTTCTTCACAGGCAGCTTCTGCTAGATTCGCTACCATCACACTATGATGATATGTCCCTGGCGTTTCCATTAGTAATTTTTTTAATAATGGGTGATTGGGATTGGATAATTCGATTAAACGTAAAGACGATAGTAAGCTAAATGCTGATTCAAAGAATGGTAAAAGACCCATTGTCAATGCCCCTGAAAGCAAGGCAGACAACATCGCTGCTATTAAGTAAAATACTAATTCTGGTAAGCCATAAGATGATTGTGTCATTAATAAATAAAAGGCGATAAATGCCATGTTGACAAGAGAAATCACACCAACCGCATGTAAAATATGTGAGCGTTTTTCCACACTACGCAAAAAGAATAGGCTTGCAAACCCTCCAAATATGATATACAACGTAATTTCCATTTGCATAACAGATGAATAGCCTTCTTGGAAAATAACACCTGCTGAAGCAGCAGTCATGACTGTAACCAAAACAGCCGCTCGCTCATCTGCTAACAATCGTACAAGCATTGTAGCTAATGCAGTTGGGAATAGGAAGGCAATCGTCACATCAAAGCCACCAGAAACTAAGCTAATAAATTCCATCAGCAAGATAGACAAACTATAAACAATCACTGTCACTAACAGTGCATTACGTTTTTTTCGTTCGTTAGCCTCCCAACGCTCAAATAAAATATACATAAACATCATTTGCAATAGCGTTAAAATAATAAGCCCTGCAATAGGCTTCAAGGAGGCTTTATTACTAACCATCCCTAATAGCTCTAATTGTCTGAAAGCCTCATTATCAATAATTTGGCCTTCCTGAACAATAATCTGACCTTGTAAAATGCGTGTAGGCTCTACGCTTTCTTTGGCCTGCTGTTTTCGAATCTTCGTCTGTTCTTCGTTAATTGTTTCATTTTCAATAATGCTTGTACGTCCTATTAACACGACTGTATTGAATATTTTATCAGGGTACCCTCGTTGTCCACGAATCTTGGTCTCAAAATCATTTTGAGCAACAAAAACGTTCTCTGGTCGGATGGATTTTTGTAAATATTCCTCTACAAATTTGGATAATTGCGTACTTGTTCTTGTTAAATCTTCTTCACTTTGCACTAATAGACCTTCCAGCTGTGAATCTGTAAAAATTAACGGCATCTGGTCTTCGTCTATTGATTCAAATTTTTTGCGAAGCTGTGCAACTTGGTCGGCAATAGGAATAGGTTCCTTACTATTTGCAACATCCTTTTTCACTTCCAAAACATAATCAAATAATGATGTTACAATCGCTGCTCTTTGCTTGGCGACATCCTCCGAAAATTGATAGACCGAATCCACTGCATTGGCAGCTTTTTCTCTCTCTAGCTGTGTCTTATAAGTGTCTTCAATCGTTTTAGTAGATCGTACGGTTTCAGGCGCAAGCTGTAATGGTTTGAAATCATATGTAACTCCTTTAACATTGCCATACATAAATGCAAATTGTAGGCCGCCTGTTAAAATGAGAATGATGATAAGAAAGTAGCGAAAACCGATAAGCTCTGTAAATTTTCGAAGTTGTTTCTCCATCTGGCACCTCCTCTATCTACCTACTATCATACCAATTCAACATACATTTTTCTCGAAAAATGTATAAGAAAGCAAAAAACAGCTATGCTTTTTCGCATAGCTGTCACATTTTTTTCCATATTTTGATTAATTTCGTAATTTAGGCTTTTACTTTCCCGGCAGACTTCAAAACCTCGTTGCCCCTGCCGCTTCGCTTTCGGGGCAGACTTTAGAATTGCTACGCAATTCTAAAGTTGCTGTTCTTCGTAGGCTTGGATGATTTTGGCAACGATTGGATGACGGACTACATCGCCTTGTTCTAATACTTGGAAATGGATAGATTTCACATACTTTAATGTACGTTCCGCTACAATCAAGCCGGATTCCGTATTTTTAGGTAAATCGATTTGCGTTTTATCCCCTGTAATGACCATTTTAGAACCGAAGCCTAGACGTGTTAGGAACATTTTCATTTGTTGATGGGTTGTATTTTGTGCTTCATCTAAAATAACGAAGGCATCATCTAATGTACGGCCACGCATATAGGCTAAAGGAGCGATTTCAATCGTTCCCCGTTCTATCAGCCGTTGTGTTTGTTCGGACCCGTAGATGTCATTTAGAGCGTCGTAGAGAGGTCGTAGATATGGATCTACCTTTTCCTTCAAATCCCCTGGAAGGAAGCCTAGAGACTCTCCTGCTTCAACAGCAGGGCGAGTTAATATTATTCGCTTAACATGGCCATTTTTAAGTGCCTGTGTTGCCATGACTACCGCTAAATACGTTTTCCCAGTACCAGCTGGACCAATACCGAAAACAACGTCTTTATGACGGATTGCTTGTATGTATTCTCGTTGACCAATTGTTTTTGCACGAATCGGTTTGCCTTTCGTCGTGCGTGCTATTTCTTCATCATACAGTTCTGCAAAATATTCAATCGTTCCTTTTTGTGTCATTTCAATCGCAGTTGAGACATCACGTTGATCAATATTAATTCCTTTGCGAATGACCTTCAATAAAGCATGTAAAAGATAGGTTGCCTGTTCCTTAGCATTTTCTTCACCCGCCAGTTGAATTTGTTCACCACGCGTAATGATATGAACTTTGAGTGCTTCTTCAACTAATTTCATATTTGCATCGGAAATACCGAGTAGCATAACCGCTTCATTTGGATTATCCACCTGTAATACAGTTAACTGTTCTGACATAATCATTCTCCTTGTAGGCCTTGTATTGGACTTGCAATGTTTTCATTGACTAAAAATAGAACTTTCCCTTCAACTGTACCATTCCCCCACTTTGCCTGTAAAAGGTTTTCTTTCTTAATAATTGTTTTTGCAGGTAACGAACGCAATACTTTTTCATGCAATAAAGGAATCAACAATGACTCAATTTTCGATTCATCCAGCTCCACTTGCATGGTTTTCGTCTGTTGCTCCTCCACAATCGAAACATAGTGGGTTAGCCAATTCGGTAAATCCTTCTTTTGTACATAATCTACCTTTTCCTGATGTATACCCTTTACCAATACCCGCCATTGTTTTTGTTGCAACGTTTCCACCGTAATTTTTGTTGGAATTTTAAACGAACATTCAAGCCAATAATCTGCAAAAACCTCACCCTTTGCTCCAACAAAAACTTGATCTTTACCACTTTCTAATACACCACTAACGAGGACATCCCCCTCATAGGCTGTATCATTTACTGAAATTTTTCGCTCGCCATGTTGTATATTAAAGTGGGTAATGACACCACTTTTCGTGGCTACTATATGGGAGGCTAATTTGTCATTTGTTTGCTCTGTTTGTTTCGGTGATTCTTGTGGTCTCAGAATTACTCGTCCGCCGTGTTTATCAATATGCACCCATGATAGCTCTCGGTGCTGCTCTAACAGCTTTTGTCGTATGACCGTATTTGAAGGTAATTTTTTTTTGGATAGCGGGGTTTCTAGTTGAAAGGTATCATGAAAGGTCTTGCCTAAACGCTGCTCCAGCTCTGGTGTCGCTGCTTCGATGTCCACTCGCCAAATGACTTGTGCACAGAGGATCGGAATAGCAATCATTAAGGCTAAGCCCAACAAAGTCCAAATTTGCGCTCGAAAAACTTGAAGCTCATCTGCATAAAAAACAGCCATTTTCAAACGAAAACGTCTTCGCACACGGCGAATTTTTGGTAGATAATGCATCGTCGTTTCAAAGGAAACTTCCTGCTCACGAAAGACTACACGCTTTAATGGAACATGTTGAGCGTGCAATGCTTGAATAAAAGGATGAACATTTTCATGGCGCTTTATACGTATAATAATAGGCCGATTATTCCACATTTTAGCTCACACCCATATTCTTTGTCATTTTCATATGAAGTTCCTGTAGATTGTCAACAGATAGATGTAGCATCTCTTCTTTGAGCGCATTGATTGTCACTGAATCCGCATTGACAGTAATATGATAATCTGCATAGACAAACGAACAGGTCGTAGCATCTGCATGAATAAAACGGTAGGGTCCAATAATTTTTAATGATTCGTATTCTAACAACTCAAGTAGTGGCGTTAATTGAAATAATTTTTTCATAAAAAATGCCTCCTTCTTCGGCAATATATGCATCGAAAAAGGAGGACATGCTAGTTATTTTCTTTTTGATTTCGGTGGCCCTAATATTTCAGCCATCACGATTGCTTGCACAAGATCATTTTTAGATTGAGGTAGTTGTATAGTCGAATGAGTGCCAACTGATTGCACTTCTTTTTTTCCAGCAGCTAAACGTCCTCGACTTTCTCGATTCGAAGTACGGCGAGGGACATCTGCTGGAGTGACTGTTGGGGCAATATAGCTTGGCATTTCCTTTTTCACTTGTTCTTCGACAAATTTTTTAGGCTCCTCGACTTTTTCATTTTCTGGAATCCAGTCACCTATAAATTCTCGTGCAAAATCTTCAAAACTCTGTGCTTTCCCTGTACGATGTGGTGCTTTCTCCATAACTGGAGGCTCTGCCACTGTGTCTTTATTAAAAGGAGGCATCTGTTTCTGAGGCTTTTTATTTTTTGATTTTCCGAAAATAGAGCTGACTATGGCAATTATGGCAAAGAGTATTAACTGTTCCATATGTTAGTTCTGCTCCTTTCCGTTATTAAGCATTGGGTTCATTTTTTTCAGGCTTATCATTACTTACTTTTGAAATCGAGTCGCGCATTGCTGTATCCGCTTGGATATTACGATAGTTCATATAATCCATAATACCAAGATTACCAGAACGTAAGGCTTCAGCCATCGCTTGTGGTACTTCTGCCTCTGCTTCTACTACTTTCGCCTTCATCTCTTGAACACGTGCAATCATTTCTTGCTCATTTGCTACAGCCATTGCACGACGTTCCTCAGCTTTTGCTTGCGCAATGTTTTTATCCGCTTGTGCTTGTTCAATTTGTAATTCGGCCCCGATGTTTTTACCGATATCTACATCGGCAATATCAATGGATAAGATTTCAAAGGCTGTCCCTGAATCTAAACCTTTAGATAATACGGTTTGCGAAATCATATCCGGATTTTCTAATACTTCCGTATGACTAGTAGCGGAACCAATTGTAGAAACGATCCCTTCCCCTACACGGGCAATTACCGTTTCTTCACCAGCACCACCGACTAAACGCTCGATGTTGGCACGCACAGTAATACGGGCCTTTGCTTTAACCTCAATCCCGTTCATTGCTACACCTGAAATGAATGGTGTTTCAATAACTTTTGGATTAACAGACATTTGAACAGCTTCTAACACATCACGCCCAGCTAAATCAATTGCTGCACAACGTTCAAACGATAACTCAATATTAGCACGGTGAGCCGCAATTAAGGCATTCACGACGCGGTCGACATTACCACCTGCTAAATAGTGACTCTCTAACTGGTTTATCGTAACAGGTAAACCTGCTTTATGTGCTTTAATCAACGGATTAACAATTCGTGAAGGGATTACACGACGTAAGCGCATCCCAATTAATGTGAAAATACTCACACGTACACCTGCTGCTAATGCAGAAATCCACAGTGCTACGGGTACAAAGGTAAAGAATACCGCAAGAACAATGAATAAAATAACTAGTCCGGCAATAGGACCAATCAAACCTAAATCAAGACCCATTTTCTATTCCTCCATCTCTTTATCTGTTTGTCTCACAACAATGCGTGAGCCTTCAACTTTAATAATTTCTACATGTTGGTTGGCATCGATATAGCCACCTTCTGATACAATATCAATGCGTTCACTACCCAGTACCATTGTTCCAGATGGACGTAATGGCGTAAGCGTTTTCCCTATTTTCCCTAACAGTTCTGTGCGATTCACATTAGATACATACCCTTCTTCTGTCGTGGTTGCATCCATTAACACAAGCCTGTTTAAGACATGCAGTTTTTTTCCGAAAAATTTCATCAGAATCACCATTCCTATCATCGCTATCACAAGCGCAATGAGAATTGCTACTATCATTTGCATCATATTTGCACCTGCCAGTATCAGACTTAGTACTATTAATACACCACCTAAAATACCAACAATACCACCGGGGACAAAAAACTCTGCAATTAAAAGGGCTAAACCAATAATAAATAACAACAATGTTTCATATCCCGCAAAGCCCGCAACCATATGTCCAAAGAAAAATAAACCAAGTGCTGATAAACCCATTATACCTGGAACGCCGAATCCTGGCGAATAAAGCTCCATTACAAGTCCTAAACTTGCGATAGATAATAGAATAGGTACAATGATGGGATTTGTAATAAAACGAGCCAATTTTTCAGAGAAGGTTGGTTCAATGGAAACTATATCACTACCATTTAGGTTAGTTACCTCTAAAAGCTCCTGAAAATTCTTAACCGTCCCCTCAGAGTACTTAACCTTTAATGCCTCTGAGGCTGATAAGGTTAATAAATTCTTACCGCCAGCACGGTATTCTGGTAGTTCATAGTTGGTATCTGCCATGGCTAATGCATACTTAGGGTCGCGACCTGACGTTTCTGCCGCTGCTTTCATTTGAGCAAGCCAAGCACTATTGGCCTTTAAGTCGGCTGCATTCCCTGCTGAATCGATAACTGCCGCTGCACCGATTGTTCCATTTGGAACCATGTAGATCTTTTCCGCATGTAAGGCTAAAAAAGCTCCTGCTGAGTGTGCATCCTTATTAATATAAGCAATCGTTTTTAAGTCCGTTGCATCCATAAGCATGGCGATATCACTTGCCGCATTCACGAAACCGCCAGGCGTATTTATTTCTAAGATAATCGCCTCTGCCTTGTTTTCTTCAGCCTCTTTAAAAGCTCGTTCTAAAAATGCATGAAGTCCTCGCTCTACTTCATTATGAATCGGAACATGATAAACCTTATTACTGGCAAAAGCCGAAGTTAATGGAAACGCTAACAAAAAAGTCATCCATATCACTAGTAAATAGCTGAGGATTCTCCGTTTTCGCACCTTTTTCCCTCCCTTCTAACATGCTTCTCCTCTGTATATACGGTCAATCATGCGAAAAGTTTCACAAATCTTAAAAATTTATTAATTTATACATCATGATCTCGAATCAAAATTACCCACATCATGAGGGTTGTAAAAAAGCCGAATGAATCAATGTGATTTCATTCGGCTTTTTCATATGTACGTAAAGTTGAGCAATGTAAAATACCTGAAATTAATCAAAAATGAGATTAATTTCAGGTATAACTTTGTCTGCTCAGTGAATCATACAATTGCGTGTTATGAACGTAGGGATTTTTAATGGGAAATTAAATTACCACTTACGTTTACGTGCAGCTTCTGATTTCTTTTTACGTTTTACGCTAGGTTTTTCGTAGAACTCGCGCTTTCTAACTTCTTGAATTGTACCACTTTTTGATACAGTACGTTTGAAGCGGCGAAGAGCATCTTCAAGCGATTCGTTTTTGCGAACGACAGTTTTTGACATCTCTCTTTCCCTCCCTCCGAACACACGTCAATACACAATTAGGCAAATAACCTTCTGTTGTGTACTAAAAAATTATATCGTATTGTCTAATAATGGTCAATAGAAAGTATACGAAATTATCAAGTGAATTTTTGGTTTTATTTTTGTTAACCTGCCCATTATACATTTAGCTAGCAATACATCCATTATTTATACTAATTAAAATGATAATTTTGACAAACTAAAAGGCTGTTTCAAGTTTCACTTGATACAGCCAGAAATTTTTAGAAAACCTTCTTCTGATCCTGATCATCTTTTAAAATTTCAACAGCCTCTCTAAAACGCTGAGAGTGAACAATTTCTCGTTCACGTAAAAACTTCAAGCTATCATTTAAATCCGTGTCATCGGATAAATCAATAATCCATTGATATGTGGCGCGTGCTTTTTCTTCAGCTGCTATATCCTCATATAAATCTGCAATAGGATCACCCTTTGCCTGAATATAGGTTGCTGTAAACGGTACCCCCGAGGCATTTTGATAAAATAAAGCCCGATCATGATTCACATAATGATCACCTAAACCAGCCTCTTTAAGCATTTCTGGTGTCGCATCTTTTGTTAGCTTATAAATCATCGTGGCAATCATTTCTAAGTGTGAAAATTCTTCTGTTGCGATATCAGTTAATAATCCCACTACTTTATCTGGAATCGTATAGCGCTGATTCATGTAGCGAAGAGCTGCAGCCAGTTCCCCATCAGCCCCTCCATATTGCTCAATTAAAAACTTAGCAAGCATTGGATTACATGTACTAACTTTTACTGGATACTGAAGCTTCTTTTCATAATACCACAAAAATTCTTCCTCCTAATCTTTTGATTAGACTTGCCATGGCCATGGTGTATCAATCCAGTTAAAAGGATAATTCGAATAGCTTCTCCCAAAATTCATGAGTGGTCCATATTTTTGTTCAAAGTCAATTTTGAGCTTCATACTTTTCTCAGTATTTTCATTAAATTGCTGAATGGCGTCATAATCGTGTGGATGCGTGTCTAAATAGAGGTTTAATTCAACAATGACGAAATCGATTGCTTGTATTTCTTCTAACTGCTTATAAAATTCGGGCGGCATCTTTTTAGTCATTCTTCCTCCCTCCTTTTAGGGGGAAATGGGTATGGGCTAAATAACTGTGGCCATAGCGTACCTGCCATTAGCGCTTCTCTTGGGGTTTGGAATTGGGGTAGTCCAGGTGGTTGAAAACCCATATACAGTTGTGGGGGTGTGGCATAATACTTTACTTCTATAGGCTTACAAGGGTCGAATGGGCTAATATAGGGCCTCCAAGACTTATACTGTGTAAACATGACATCCTCCTTTCAGTATTCACATTCATCAGTGGAGTATATGTGAATAAAAAAATGATATGCTGATTAGACACAAAGAAGCCATAAGCTCCTGCGAATAAACGCAAGAGCTTATGGCTTCTATAAAAAAGAAAAAATTAATAGTTAGAATCAGCGATTAAGCCATTCATAATGGCTACACCAGAGCTTGCCCCAATACGAGTTGCACCAGCTTCCACCATTTTTTTCATGTCCTCTAAGCTACGAACGCCACCTGAAGCTTTTACACCAAGCTCAGGACCTACTGTTTTACGCATAAGCGCAATATCCTCTGCTGTTGCTCCACCAGTAGAAAAACCAGTAGATGTTTTCACATAGTCAGCACCTGCTGCTACAGCTAACTCACAAGCTTTCACTTTTTCTTCGTCTGTTAGTAAGCATGCTTCAATAATAACTTTTACAAGTGCGCTACCTTTAGCCGCTTCTACAACTGCTGCGATATCCGCTTGTACAAGTTCATCGTTTTTATCTTTTAACGCACCGATATTAATGACCATATCCACTTCTTTTGCACCGTTAGCGATAGCATCTTTTGCTTCAAATGCTTTGACTGCTGGTGTATTAGCACCAAGCGGGAAGCCAATAACCGTACAAACTACAACTTCTGTACCTTGTAATAATTCACTGCTGCGTTTAACCCAAGTTGGATTTACACAAACAGAAGCAAAGTTAAATTGTTTAGCTTCTGCACATAATTTTTCAATTTGTTCCTTTGTTGCCTCAGCCTTTAATAATGTATGATCAATCATACGTGCAAAATTTTGTTCCATTGTTGAACGCTCCTTCATTAAGCAAGATGTACGTACCTCTTCGAATCATACCACTTTTTCATGTTGCCGTCTAATATCTTTCTATATTATTGATTTGGTTGATTTTAATTCGCACTATGACATCGATATTAGAATTTATTTTAGCATTTTCCAAGAACAAAAAAGGATTGCCTATAGATGCTGGCAATCCTTTTCATATTAATTAACTGTTTCTAAAACGCGAACAAATTGTCCTTGTGAGTGTGGATAGCCTGCTTGTGTAATTTTTACTTTTACAAGCTGCCCAATGAGATTTTCTGGCCCTTCAAACACTATTTTTAAGTAATTGTCTGTATAGCCAGTTAGAAGTCCTTCTTCTTCACTGCCATCATGGACAAATTCTTCAGGAATCACTTCTAATACTTGCTCTTCAAAACGAGATGCATATTCTTTTGCCAGTTGATCATTTAAAGAAATAAGGCGATGTACACGCTCATTTTTAATATCTTCATCAATTTGATCCTCCATACGTGCAGCTGGTGTGCCTGTACGTGGAGAGAACGGGAAGACGTGTAGTTCAGAGAACTTATGATCACGAATAAAGTTGTACGTTTCCATAAACTCTTCCTCTGTCTCACCTGGGAAACCAACAATGACATCTGATGTGACAGCTAAATCAGGTAATGCTTCATGTAATTTCGTTAAACGTTCACCGAAAAATTCCATTGTATATTTACGACGCATACGTTTTAAAACCGTATCAGAACCTGATTGAATTGGAATGTGTAAATGGTTAACAACAATCTTTGATTCACGAAGAACTTCAATGACTTCATCTGTTAATTGACTAGCCTCAATAGATGAAATACGAAGGCGCTTTAAGCCTTTTACATTGGCTTCTAGATCACGCAGTAACTGTGCAAGATTATAATCTTTTAAGTCTTGTCCATAGCCACCCGTATGAATACCCGTTAAAACGATTTCTAGATAGCCCGCGTCAACTAGTTGCTGTGCTTGATGTAAAACTTCTTGTGGATCACGAGAACGCATTAAGCCACGTGCCCATGGGATAATACAAAATGTACAGAAGTTGTTACAGCCTTCCTGTATTTTTAATGAAGCACGTGTACGGTCCGTAAATGCTGGTACATCTAGTTCCTCATATACACGATTCTTCATAATATTACGTACGGCATTAATCGGTTGACGTTCTGCACGATATTGGTCAATATAGCCCAACAATTTCGTACGATCCTGTGTTCCTACAACAATATCAACGCCAGGAATCGCCATGATTTCTGCTGGGGATGTCTGCGCATAGCATCCCGTTACACAAATAACGGCATCAGGATTTTGTCGCACTGCACGACGAATCACCTGACGAGATTTCTTATCTCCAGTATTGGTAACTGTACAAGTATTAATGACATATACGTCTGCTTGATGATCAAATTCTGTACGATCATAGCCTTCTTCCTTGAACAGTTGCCAGATTGCTTCTGTTTCGTAATGATTTACTTTACAGCCAAGTGTGTGAAAAGCCACTTTTGACAAGGCTGAACACCTCTTTCATTCAAATTCATAGGATATGGCAGACAGTGCGTATAATGGCGCTGTTTCTGCTCGTAAAATTCTCGGTCCTAATGACATCGTTTGAGCGCCTGCTTGTAATAGCGCTTCCGACTCTTGACGAGAAATGCCCCCCTCAGGACCAAATATTATAAGCATTGATTTCGACTTCTTATCATACACGTTTTTTAGCTTCTCCGCAAACCTTGTGCGTTTTTCTGCCTTTGCATCCTCTTCATCCGCAATAAACACGGCGTCGAAATGATCTATTTGTTGTAACAGCTGTTTAAATGATATGGGTTCAAAAATTGTTGGAATATGCGTGCGATGGGCTTGTTCCGCAGCTTCCTTGGCAATTTTCTGTAATCTTTCTTGCTTTTTTGCTCCTTTTTTCTTGTCCCATTTTACAATGGAGCGTTCAGCTTCAAAGGGTAATAAAGCAAACATCCCAAGCTCTGTGGCTTTTTGGGTAATGAGCTCTAGCTTATCACCTTTTGGCAAACCACAAGCTACTGTTACTTGAATAGGTAGCTCTGATGAAGGGATTATTTGACCAGTCGCTTCAATGACGACCTCATCTCCTTCAAATCCTTCAATTGTGCATATATGCGCAATGTTTTGTGCTACAACTACAATTTTGTCGCCTTGTTTCATACGCATCACTCGCTCAATATGCCGTGCATCTTCGCCACTAATACGTGCATTCTCTATTGCTGTTTCAATAAAATAACGTTGCATGCCACACAGTCCTTTCTAGCAAGAAACGAAAACGCCAAATCACAAGCACACGGCTCACGATTTGGCGCTTCCTTAGTCAAGTTATAGTGGACGACGGGCAATAATCGCTACCCAATCTTCCATTAATAATACTTCTTCGATCACAAAGCCTGAAGCTTCTAAAGCTACTTTAACATCATCACGTTTTGCACCGATGATGCCCGAAGTGACATATAATCCACCTGGTTTTACAATTGTATACGCGTCGTCAGTGAAGGACATGATGATTTCAGCCAAAATATTAGCGACTACTACATCTGCTGGTTCTTTTACAGTATCCAATAAGTTACCATGGAACACTGCCACCTTATCTTCCACTTTATTTAATGCTACATTTTCTCGTGCTGAACGTACCGCTACCTCATCTAAATCGAGCGCATGCACACTTTTGGCACCAAGTAATGCTGCACCAATAGACAGTACGCCTGATCCTGTACCGATATCAACAACCGTATCCCCTTCTTTAATGACTTTTTCAAGTCCTTGTAAACACATCACCGTCGTTGGGTGTGTGCCTGTACCAAAGGCCATACCAGGGTCTAATTCAATAATTAGTTCATCTGTTGAAACGGGTTTGTATTCCTCCCATGTTGGTACGATAGTAAAGCGTTCAGAAATCTTAACAGGATGGTAGTATTGCTTCCAGGCAGTTGCCCAATCTTCTTCATTAACTTCCACAATGGATACCACATTTTCACCAATATCAATGTTAAAGTTCGTTAAATTTGTGATAGCTGCTTTTATTTCTTCGACTGTTTCATTTAAAAAACTAGACTCGGATAAATAAGCTTTGACAATTACACCATCTTTCGGGAAATCATCTTCATTTAGTGCATAAATTTCACCGTATTGATCTTCACGTGGCTTCGCAAACTCTGCAGAATCTTCGATGACAACACCACTTGCACCTGCTTCATGCAAAATATTCGAAATTGCTTCTACCGCATCATTTTTTGTATGAATGGATAATTCTGACCACTTCACGTAGCTCTTCAGCTCCTCTAATTATTCACCTTGGAATTTTTTCTTAATTTTATCGAATAGTGAACTACCTTGCTCTTCAGGGATATCGCCACTAATTTCTGCAAATTCTCGTAGTAATTGTTTTTGTCTTTCCGTTAATTTTTCTGGTGTCATCACTTTTACTGTCACATATTGATTACCCATACCATAACCATGAACATTTTTAACACCTTTATCTTTTAGACGGAATTGAGCACCTGACTGTGTTCCAGCTGGAATACGTAATTTTACTTTCCCATGGACTGTTGGTACTTCAATTTCATCCCCAAGTGCTGCTTGAGGGAATGTTAATTTCAACTCGAAGTAAATATCGTCTCCATCTCGTTCAAAATCCTTGTGACCTTGAACGCGGAACATAATATATAAATCCCCTGCAGGTCCACCGTTTATACCTGGTTCACCTTGACCAGATACACGAATTTGTTGTCCATCATCCACACCTGCTGGAATCGTCACTTTAATTTTCTTACGTTTTTGGACTTTTCCTTCTCCACGACAAGTCGTACATTTTTCTTTAATAATTTTACCTGTTCCATGACATGTTGAGCATGTACGACGATTCATCATACGACCAAATGGTGTATCCACTGCTTGATTGATTTGACCTGCACCTTTACATGTCGAACATGTTTCTGGTTGCGTGCCTGGTTTTGCTCCTGAACCGTGACATGTTTCACACGTTTCATCTTTCGGGATTTCTATTTCTGTTTCTTTTCCAAAAATTGCTTCCTCAAATTGGATGTTCATACGATATTGCAGATCATCCCCTTTACGTGGAGCATTTGGATCTTGACGGCGACCACCTCCGCCAAAGAATGAACTGAAAATATCCTCGAAGCCGCCAAAGCCGCCCCCTCCAAAGCCACCACCAAAACCAGCATTCGGATCCTCATGACCAAATTGGTCGTAGCGTGCTTTTTTCTGGTCGTCACTTAATACTTCATATGCTTCAGCGATTTCTTTGAATTTTTCATCTGCACCCGGCTCTTTATTAAGGTCAGGGTGATATTGTTTTGATAATTTACGGTATGCTTTTTTAATCTCATCTTTTGTAGCCGATTTTGTTAAACCAAGCACCTCGTAATAATCGCGTTTCTCCATGATTCACACTCCGCTCTGTTTGCATAAAATCTATTGTAACATGCAGTTAAAAAAACTGCCTCATTTTTTCGATTAAACATTCTATATGTTCCATAATAATGAAGATTCTCACTTCCTAGCAGCTAACGTATGCAACTACCCCATAAATGGTGCCATTTACGTGAAGTGACGTCACATCATGACAAAAGCCAAAGCCGCAAGCGGTCTTTGGCTTTTTCACTTAACTGTGTTACTTCTTATTTATCGTCTTTTACTTCTTCGAATTCAGCGTCTACAACACCGTCATCTTTTTTACCAGCGCCAGTGTCTGCACCTGCATCGCCACCTTGAGCTGCTTGAGCAGCTGCTGCCGCTTGTTCGTAAACTTTCATCACTAGTGGCTGTAATACGCCTTCTAATTTTTCTTTAGCTGCTTTAATGCCTTCTAGCTCACCAGCTTCAAGCGCTTTTTTCAATTCATCACGAGCATCTTCAACAGATTTTTTCTCGTCTTCTGTAATTTGCTCACCTAGGTCAGCAATTGTTTTGTCCACTTGGAATACTAATTGGTCAGCTTCGTTACGAAGATCTGCTTCTTCTTTACGTTTAGCGTCTGCTTCAGCATTAGATTCTGCGTCTTTTACCATGCGTTCAATTTCTGCCTCTGATAAACCAGAATCAGATTGAATCACAATTGTTTGCTCTTTGTTTGTACCAAGATCTTTTGCTTTTACAGATACGATACCGTTTTTATCAATATCGAATGTTACTTCGATTTGAGGTACACCACGTGGTGCTGGTGGAATATCTGCTAATTGGAAGCGACCTAATGTTTTATTGTCAGCTGCCATTGAACGCTCACCTTGTAGAACATGAATATCTACTGCTGGTTGGTTATCAGCTGCTGTAGAGAATACTTGTGATTTTGAAGTAGGGATTGTCGTATTACGGTCAATTAATTTCGTGAACACGCCACCCATTGTTTCAATACCAAGTGAAAGCGGTGTTACGTCAAGTAATACAACGTCTTTTACATCACCTGTTAATACGCCACCTTGTACTGCAGCACCCATTGCAACAACTTCGTCAGGGTTTACACCACGGTGAGGCTCTTTACTTGTTTCTTTACGTACTGCTTCTTGTACTGCTGGAATACGTGTAGAACCACCAACTAAAATAACTTGGTCAATTTCAGAAGTAGAAAGACCCGCATCAGATAATGCTTGACGTACTGGACCTACTGTACGATTTACTAATGGTAAAGTAATTTCGTCAAATTTCGCACGAGTTAAAGAAATTTCTAAGTGTAATGGACCTGCTTCGCCAGCTGTAATGAATGGTAAAGAGATTTGTGTTGATGTTACACCAGATAAATCCTTTTTCGCTTTTTCAGCTGCATCTTTTAAACGTTGCATCGCCATTTTATCTTTTGATAAGTCAATGCCGTTTTCTTTTTTGAATTCAGCTACTAGATACTCGATAATTGCGTCATCGAAATCATCCCCACCTAGTTTGTTATCACCAGCTGTAGCTAATACTTCAAAGACACCGTCACCTAACTCAAGGATGGACACGTCAAACGTACCGCCACCAAGGTCAAATACTAATACTTTTTGATCTTGATCTTGTTTATCTAAACCATAAGCAAGTGCAGCAGCTGTTGGTTCGTTGATGATACGCTCTACTTCTAGACCTGCGATTTTACCAGCATCTTTTGTCGCTTGACGTTGTGCATCATTAAAGTAAGCAGGAACTGTAATAACTGCTTTTGTCACTTTTTCCCCTAAGTAGTCTTCTGCATAGCCTTTTAAGTATTGAAGAATCATAGCAGATACTTCTTGTGGTGTGTAGTCTTTATCTTCTACTGTTACTTTTTCAGCTGTACCCATTTTTGATTTAATAGAAATGATTGTGTTAGGATTTGTTACTGATTGACGTTTCGCTACTTCACCAACTTGGCGTTCTCCATTTTTAAATGCAACAACAGATGGTGTCGTACGGTTTCCTTCTGGATTTGGGATTACTTTTGGTTCTCCACCTTCAAGTACAGAAACGCAAGAGTTTGTTGTTCCTAAGTCAATACCAATAATTTTGCTCATTAAAATTTCCTCCTATTATGTCAACGCAAGGGATGCGTTTTCTAACTAATTTTAATTGACTAAATAGCGCAAAGACTATTCGTTCACAGATACCATTGTTGGGCGTAATACACGATCCTTTAGGATATACCCTTTTTGTAGCTCGCGTAAGACAATACCCGTCTCTTTTTCACTATCCTGTTCTTGCATGACAGCTTGGTGAATCGTTGGATCAAATTGCTCACCTTCAGCTTTAATCACTTGCAAACCTTCTTTTTCTGTCGCTTCAATTAAAGAGCGATATACCATTTCAATTCCTTTAATGATCGATGCTGTCTCTTCAGAAGTTGTCTCAACTTGGAGCGCACGTTCAAAATTATCAAGGACTGGTAATAGATCAGTTAGTAAGCTTTGCGCGCGATACTTTTCAGCAGCCTCGCGATCTAACTGATTACGACGACGCATATTATCGAAGTCAGCACGTAAGCGTAGGTGACGATTTTCCTCGTCAGCCAGCTTTGCTTGTAGTTCAGCCAGGTTAGCCTCATACTGTTCTTCAATTGATAATTCTACTTCTTCCTGAACGTCTGTTTGCTCTACTGCCTCTGTTGTCGTTTCAGCTTGTACATCTTCTTGTACTAAACCTTTGTTTTCCGTTGTTTCCGTCACTTGAATCCTCCTCATTATCATTCACTACGATTCTTCGTAAACGCCTGTGTTAAATCCAAGCGCATTACGTCTAATAAAGCCACGACACGCTTATAGTCCATGCGTGTTGGGCCGATAATAGCAATGGCTCCCTGTTGATCATCACCAATGGAATAGGTAGTGGTAATGACACTGCAATTTTCCATTTCTAGTTGTTTGTTTTCTGAGCCTATCCGAATATGAATACCTGATTCGTTCGGATGGAAAAGTGACTGCACTTGGCTAGTCGTCTCCATTAAGTCCAAAATCATGCGGACTTTATTTAAGTCATGGAATTCTGGTTGGTTGAACATATTCGTTTTCCCACCATAGAAAATTTTACTTTCCGAATTATGCATTGTTGCTGATACAAGTGCGCGAATAAAATCATCCGCTGATCGAACTTGTTGCTGTAACACGGCTAGCACTTCAGCTTCAAGGCTTTTATGGAGATCTTCTAATGACACACCCATGAGGCGGTCATTTAAGATATTCACCATTTTCTCTAAATCAGAAGCGGTAAAATCAGGCGGTAAATTAAACATGCGATTTTCTACATGCCCATTATTCGTCACGATAATTGCTACTGCTGTGTCGCTAGAAAGAGGTACAATCGAAAATCGTTTAACACGATGCCTTTGGACATCAGGTCCTAAAAGTATGGAAGTATACGATGTCAGCTCTGATAGAATGTTGGCTGACTTTCGGATAATATGCTCTACTTCTACTAGTCGATCATTAAAAATTGATTGAATTTGTTGGATGTCCTTGGAATTAATACCTTGAGGACTCAACAAATGATCTACATAAAATCTGTAACCCTTTTCCGAAGGCACTCGACCAGAGGAGGTATGCGTTTTTTCTAAAAAGCCTAATTCCTCTAAATCCGCCATTTCGTTTCGAATAGTGGCTGGACTAAATGTAATCCCTTGTTTTTTGGAGATTTGGCGAGAACCTACCGGCTGCGCAGACACAATAAAGTCGTCTACAATGACTTGCAATATCTGTAACTGCCGATTTGTTAGCATGATTATCACCTCTGTTAGCACTCGACTAAGAGGAGTGCTAATACTATTATTAAGTTATCAAATCCCACATTTTATGTCAACGATATCGCTCAATCTTCTAGCAAAAATTGTTGAAATACTTCATTGCCCACAAAACGTCCTTTTCTAGTCAAGCGCACACCCACCTCATCTTGTTCTAAAAGACCTGTTGACACTAATTCTTTTATTACAGCATCATAATGGGCAGACATTGGTGCTTTAAATTTCTCTTCATATATAGTGTGCATAACACCCTCTGTTTTTCGTAGCCCTAAAAACATTTGTTCTTCTCTCTTCTCCGCTTGTGATACTTCATGTGCATGGACAATAGGTAACTCACTCGCAAAAACAGCTTCCATATACTTTTTTAATGGACCATGATTGGAATAGCGTATACCTGCTAGATACCCATGGGCCCCTGCGCCAAACCCAGCATACTCATCATTATCCCAATAAATCTTGTTATGCTCTGAATGAAATCCAGGCTTTGCAAAATTGCTAATTTCGTATTGTTGAAGCCCATGTATGGCCATTTGTTGCATCAGCACCTCATACATATCTGCTTCTAGATCTTCTGTCGGTAAATACAGTTTCCCTTTTGCGTATTGATTATAAAAAATCGTTTTGGGCTCTACAATAAGAGAATAAGCAGAGAAATGTGGCAAATCAAGAGCAAAAGCTTTGTCTAATGAATCCTTCCATTGAGCCATTGTTTGTCCAGGCAAACCATACATTAAATCAATGCTAATATTTTGGAAGCCAATTTTTCTAGCCAAAGCGATTGTTTCATAGACATGTTCATTACTATGAGTGCGTCCAATCTTCTGGAGCAGCCCTTGGTCAAAGGATTGAACACCCATGCTTAAACGATTGACGCCACCCTCAAACAGCACCTGCAATTTGGCCGCGGACAATTCATCTGGATTTGCCTCTGATGTAAATTCTGTCACACTATTCATTGGAATATACGTTTGTATATACGTTAGTAGCTTGTCCAATTGCTCAGGTGATAAAGCAGTCGGTGTCCCGCCACCAAGAAAAATTGTCTCGATGTTACGGAAATTTTCAGGATATTTTTCTGTTGCCAGAGCCATTTCTTTTCCAAGCGCTTCTATATATTCATCCACTGGTTGATTTTTAAAATAAAATTTATTGAAATCACAATAATTACAAATTTGATGACAGAAAGGAATATGAATGTAAACACCTCGTGCCATAGCAATCCCTTCTTTCGCGTTAAGTCTTTTCCATTTCTACATTATAACGAATCGATAGAAGGAACGCTATGAAACCTCACAGGTACTTTTAATGAATATTGATTCTGTAATGACAAAACAAACTGCACCTCCGATTATTAGTTAGAATCTAACAATCGAAAGTGCAGATTTTTCATGTATAAAAAATGACGCCCACAGCAATTCCTAACAGCACCAATAAATAAGGCTGTATTTTCCATCGAATTAAACACCATAAAAAGACAGCTACTATGAAAATATCTAACGTGCTGATGATGGTTTGTGTCACAATGGGATGTACAAAAGCAGCGGCTAGAATGCCAACGACTGCCGCATTTGCGCCTGCCATCGCACCTCTAAGTCGTGCAATTCGACTTAGGCTAATCCAAAATGGTAGCGCTCCAACCACTAGCAAAAACGCTGGTAAAAATATTGCGAAAGTAGCAATAATAGCTCCCGGAACGCCAGCAATGACCATACCGATATATGCAGCAAATGTAAATAAAGGTCCTGGAACTGCCTGTGTCATACCATAGCCAGCTAAAAAATCTGAGGTACTTATTTGACCACTTTGAACAAATTGTGTTTCCAGTAAAGGTAAAACAACGTGTCCGCCACCAAATACTAGGGCACCTGCAAGATAAAACTTCTCTATCATAGAAATCCACTCATAATGCCATAAAGCGGCTAATATAGGTAAACCTAGGAGTAGCACGAAAAAAAGTACTAGTAAAACAATGCCCGTGGTTTTTGAAATGGGTATATGAACTAATTTTGAGGTATTACCCTCGTCACTTTTTTTCAGTAGTTGAAAGCCTAAACAAGCAGCGATCAATATTGCTACGATTTGTGCCAATGGATTTAGCCATGTCAATACTGTTATCAATGTCAATAAAGCAATCAACCAATGCCATTTTGTCGAGAGTAGTTTTTTGCCCATATCAAAAATAGCATGAGCGACAATCGCCACTGCTACTAACTTCAAACCATGAATCCAATCCATCTTAAACTCTGTATACTTGGAGAAATAGGCAAAAAGTATAAGTATCAGAACTGATGGTAAGGTAAAACCAAGAAATGATAGAAAGCTTCCTACTACTCCTCCTCTAAGTAAACCAACCCCCATCCCCACCTGACTAGATGCAGGACCAGGCAAAAATTGACTTAACATAACGAGTTGACCATAATCATGTGCAGAAAGCCATTTACGTTTCTGTACATATTCCTGTTGAAAATAACCTAGATGAGCGGTTGGGCCTCCGAATGAGGTACAGCCCAATTTTAAAGCAACAAAAAAAATCTCCCAAAGCCTTCGCAAACTCTCAACTACTTTCCATATCTTTTATTTCATCTTACACGGAAAGCAGTTTTTTTTAGATTAAGAGTTTGTAAAATTTACTTCATTATTCATCTCTCTTTATTTTAATTGCAGAACCTACTTTACTACCCTCTTTATTGATTGGAATTAAAGTGTATTTTTTTTCTGTTAGATAGAGTGCATCTACACGACTTCCCCACCTTGTACCCTCTTTATTTAATGGATAGGGTGTTGCAAAATCCCATGATTGTCCAGATTTTGATTGAATTTTAAAGTGTAACGCATCATTGACAACACTTTCCTCAGCATGAAAATAAATCGTTGTGGAAATAGGTGTGGAGACAACTTTGTCAATGGTTATTTCCTGCTGATCAACATGCTTCACTTTTTTATCAATGGAAAAGATTTCACGATCTTGTTGTAATTGCTCTTGTGAAGCATCTACCTGAAATTCCCATGGCTTCTCAATTGGTGTTTCAACATTCCAATCTTTATAACGAATAACTAATTCTAATTGTTCATCAGCCGGAAAATCATCCATTTTAATACTATTGTATATCGTATAGACGTTGGCAGACTTTGCTATGGACTGTCCTCCATTACGAACCATATAATCTTGCCCATTGACAAGAATTTGCGGAAAGAAAAATACTTGATGGTCTGGCTTAAACTCTTTTCCAGGTTCGAAAGTTGCATTTAGTAAAATTTGATTGTCATCTATAATCACTTCATTTAATGTTAACCGTCCTAAGCTATTGTTAGCTGTTTTCCCTACATCCGTTTTATAGGCTTCAAAATTCACATCCTGATCCCACCACAAATACAGCGTCGATCCACTAGCAATCATTAATAAAAGGATCACAACAATAAGCCACTTCTTACTTCTCCGATTTTCCTTATCCAAATCCACAACTCGAATCATATCATTGGACAACCGTACACCTCATTTTTATAAAAATCATTATGATTCATTGTAGTGCTCAATCATGCATTATATAACCTTCTATGTTGAAGATTCATTTATGTATAAAAGGATATTACATCCCTTTATGTAGATGACGACCTTTATTGACTTCACGCATTAAATAGTCCACAAAGAGATCATCTCTTACTAGCCATGCTTGTTTATTTCGCTTTAAAAACCACTCCGCTTCATTAAAGCTCGCAAAGGATTGTGTCAGTAGCATGTTATTTTTTTCAATTATCCAATCAACCTCATCGTTTGAATAGAGCATAAACATTTCATCTTGCTGATTTTTATAGAAAGTTCCAAACGTAGACCCTTTTACATTATAACGATTTCTTTTTGCATCCTCTGGAATAGGCTCTATATGGAACGTTGCCACTACATACTGCTTGTAAGCTTCCTCTGTTAATGAGCAGCCAGCAGCCTTTTGATGTCCACCTCCACCATATTTGGCGGCAATAGCTGACACATCAATATGATCATGGATTGTTCGAAAGGATATCTTTTTACTGCCCATATTAATCATCGCAATATAATCAAGATGCTGATTTTCCTTTCCCAATTCATTGCCAAGCTCAGAAAGATAGGATTCTGCATAGACAACCCCAGCATAGTATTCACCCAAAGAAGTTTGAATAAGCTCCCGTTTCTTACGCCGAATGTAACGTTCTGTTTTTTCTTCTTCCATGCTTAAAATTTTCTTTTCAAAATCATCGAAGTCAAAGTGATCACTTGTTTTTAAACGCTCGAGCATTTTCTCTTCAAATTCTTCAATAGACACTAGAAAAAAGAGTGCATTTAATCTTTGCGCTTGTAAATTGCCGTTCTTTTCCCATTCCCATGTATCGTATTGTCTTACTAACTCTACAAATTCAGAAACGGCTTCTGTTTTTTCTAATAGTCCATGGATAACCAGGTATTGATAATATAAAGATGTAGCTGACGTTAAAAAGCCTTGCTCATCCTCAATTAATACCTTTCCCCATTCATATTGATTGAAATGGAGTGCTGTCTTATGATGATCCAACAATTGCACATTACCAGTCGCCTGATAATAATCATGAATCCTTTTTTCATTCTCTTCATTTGGAGAAAGATCTGTAATAAACAAAAATGTTTTCTGTTGATCATTCTCCAAAAAGAATTCGATTTCGCGATCAAGTGCTGTAATGGAATTGTAGCGTATCTTCACCTTATCGTTAAAAGCAAGCTTGGCTAAAATTCCACACCCTACTCCGTCTAAATCATTATGAGTTAATAATTTATACATGTTCTCACCTCCACTGTAGTATGGTTATTTTTTTGGTGTTCAAACAGCTAATGACGATCAAGAAGTAACAACATTGATATTGTATTCGAGATAACATACATTAAAACCATACATCCTTTATGGTGAGAGAGGAGACAGTGAATGAAAAGGAAACTAGCTTATATCGGCATCGGACTTATCTTGATCTTTACTTTAGCATTTTCAGCCTATAAATTAATGAATGCTCGTGACTATCAATTGTTTGGTCCTATTACCTCTCGGGTGGATACTCAGGAAAAGATCGTTGCATTGACATTTGATGACGGACCAACTGACAATACTGGCGCTATTTTATCGTTACTAGACGACTACCAAGTAAAAGCCACGTTTTTTCTAATTGGACAGGACATTGAGCAACATCCAGAAGAAGCTAAAAAAATAATGGAGGCAGGACATCAACTTGGTAATCATACGTATTCGCATAAACGTATGGTCTTAAAAAACCCTTCCTTTATTAAAAATGAAATAGAAAAAACGGATGCCCTTATTGCCAATACCGGCTATCAAGAAACACCCGTTGTAAGACCGCCATATGGTAAAAAGTTGATTGGCTTTCCCTATTACTTAAATAAACATCAACGCGAGACCATTACATGGAACCTAGAGCCTGATACCTTCTTTACAAAGGCAGCGGATAAAATAAATTATGTAAAAGAAACTATTCAACCAGGCTCCATCATTTTAATGCACCCTATGTATGATCAAACTGACAATGAACTACAGGCAATAGAAGGAATTCTTCAATCCCTTACAGATGAGGGCTATACATTCGTCACGGTAGATGAGCTTCTCAACTATTCCGAATGATACATGCCGCTAAGAATCTGCACCTCCTTTTGTGCAGATTCTTACTATATAAAAAGCAGCAGTTCTTCCCGCTTTTTATATAGTCTTATCATTATAATTTATATAACTTTCTCATTCTCTTCAAATTTTGCTTCCCACATCGAATAAAGCCTACTACTCCATAATTAAAACAATACAGTTATATAATGTCATTAGATGTTTAATTTTTCAGAAATGTCTATAAATATTTTTTCAGTAAAATATAATCACCATCTCTGCTAAAATATGCTATTATACCTTTAGTATAATGTCCTATTTTTATTTAGGTAAAAATAGAGGAAATATGAACTACAAAAGGATGATGAATATGCAAAATATCCAACAATTATTCCAGAGCGAAGATGGAAATATCCAACAAAGAGAGAATTTTTTATCCCTATTAGAGAAAATTGTTTCCTCATTAGATGAATTAAAGAATCCAAATAAGACAACTCTTGGCCCAATAAAAGAACGATCTGCTAATTTTTATCAAGAACTTATGCAAGAACATCAAGTGCCAACAACTGGTATTGGGCTAGAACAAGTTGTAAAAGAATTGACACATTTAATGCAAGGACATCCTTATCATACACGTAACTTTGTTACCAATGTTTTACCAATGGCAAGTATTCCTGGTGTGTTAGGCCAGTTTACGAATGCGCTATTGAATGGCAATAATTTATGGGATGTTTATGGTCCTGCTGCCGCTGAGTGTGAGGTTAAAGTAGTAGCCATGATGTCTAAATTAGTAGGCTATGATTATACAAAAAGCTTTGGCTATACAACATGGGGTGGACAAGGTGCCGTTTTCAGTGGACTTCGTCTTGCCATTGCAAAACAATTCCCTCAAGCAAAAGAAGATGGTGTTCCTAATAATTTATATTGCTTTGCTTCAGAGAATGCCCATTACAGTCTTTTAAAATCGGTCGAAGCAGTAGGGATTGGTAGTAAACACTTAGTGCGTGTAAAAGCAGGCAAAGATCACTCGATGGATGTGGAAGACTTACGTGCACGTATGACAGAAGTCATCGAAAATGGCGGCATTCCCGTCTATGTAGTAGCGACAACAGGTGCAACTGATCAATTTGGTATTGATGATGTACAAGCCATCAAAAAGGTCACAACAACGCTTGAGAAGAAATACAACTTACAACCAGTACATATTCATGCTGATTCGGCTTTAGGTGGTTTTTATGCCTTCTTCAATGATTATGATTTTAATAAAAATCCACTCCAATTCGAGGTGGAGGTTTTACAAGGTTTAGTACAAATCCATGAACGTATGCAACATCTAGCCATTGCAGATAGCCTGTGCTTTGACTTCCAAAAGCTTGGACAAACACCTTATTTAACTAGCCTATTCTTAATTAAGGAAGGTAAAAGTTTACAGCTACTAGATATTGAAGATTTTGATACGCCGTATGTCGGCAATCGTGGTTATGGCTCTTATCATACTGGTTATACATTAGAGTGCTCTCGTATGGGTAGCTCCATCGCTATTTTTGCTGCATTGCAGGCGTTTGGTAAAGAAGGCTATCAACAACTACTAGCTAATTATGTACGTGTGAATTTAGCATTCCGTGCACAATTAACTGAGAAAACCCCTATGCTACAGGTAGTTAATGAAGCCAATATTGGGCCAGTCACAGCGTTTCGTTTATATCCAGACGGCATGAATTGGCAAGCTGAACAGGCTGGTCATTATACACAAGACCAAATTGAACACATTAACGGCATGAACGCTTCATTCTTTGAAATTATCGGAGAAGGTCGAGATGAAGTATTCTATGGTGACACAACGCGTGTCTGCACGGTTAGCACAAGTGATACAACACAACAGGTTCCGGTTGCAGCGGCAAAATTCTTCTCCATTTCACCTTATACGGAGACAGACCATATCCCTAATATGATTCATTTTTTACAGCAAAAGCTTAAAGTACTGGAGGCGTCACACATTGCGTATCGTCACTAAATTTAAGAGTTCTTTACTCTATAAATATATTGCTAGTTTCACTATTCCAATAGCGATTATTTCCTTACTCTTTAGTGTTGTATTATTTGCAGTTTCTTACCGAATTATTGACAATTTTGTTATTAAACAATTCGAATCTACTTTAGAGATTACATCGAATACGATTTTTGAAGATATTGAGAAAAATGATGTAAAAGCAGCGGATAACGGTAGCCCTGACAAATATAAAAAACTTTTAGATCAATTGAATGCAACGGTTAAAAAATATGATGTCGAAAACGCCTATGTCCTTTCTAAAGCAAATGGTAAAGAGCATATCATCGCTCTAAGTAATACCGACAATCATCAGCAAGATTATGTATTTAGTAAAGAAATGCATGAAGCCGTAGCCACTGGCACCACTCAAACGAGTGATATTTACAAGGATGAATACGGTATCCATAAGTCCATTTTTATCCCATTTAAAGATACGGATATTATTTTCGGTTTAGATATGGATGCTTCCTTCATTTCTAAGCTACAAACGGAAACACTTTGGATTTGTATTATTTTAACGATTGTCTTTGTGATTTTTGGTATAATCGTTGCTTACTTTATTAGTGTGGGCATTACGAAGCCAATCAAAAAAATGACGCGCTATGTTGGTCAAGTTGCACAGGGTGATTTAGCTGTCGAACCACTTCAAATAAAAGGTTCCAATGAAATTGCCCAGCTTTCATCAGGCATTGAAAATATGACGGAAGATTTGCGTTCATTAATTAAACAAATCGCTCAAAACGCTGAACAAGTAGCCGCAATGTCGGAAGAATTAACAGCAAGCTCCGAACAAACAAGTGCCTCCATTCAGCAAATTACCTCTTCTATGCAAGAGGTGGCAGCGGGTTCAGAGAAGCAAACCTCTTCGATTGAAGAAGTGGAAAATCATATTACAACCATTTCAAGCAAAATGTCAGAGGTTGTGACAAGTGTAACTGATGTTACAGATAAGGCATTCCAAGCATCTGCTATATCAGAAAAAGGCAATACAACGATCCAAGATGCAACTGAAAAAATGGCCGTGACATCCCAAGCCATCCAAGAATCAGCAACTGTCGTAGAACGATTAAGCACGTACACAAATGAAATTGGTGATATTGTGACATTGATTACGCAAATTACGGATCAAACCAATTTACTTGCTTTAAATGCTTCGATTGAGGCAGCGCGTGCAGGCGAACACGGTAAAGGCTTTGCAGTTGTAGCAGAGGAAGTGCGTAAGTTAGCTGATCAATCATTAGAGGCAACAAATAGTATTCGTACTCGTATTGAAACGATTAAAGAAGAATCTGCACAAGCCGTCAAATCTATGGCTATCAGTAGCAGTAATCTTGCCGAAAGCTCAACAACTTTCAATGCATCTGGAGAGGCATTTGCTGATATCTATGCCCAAGTCACTGCACTGACGAGAGAAATGGACCATGTCAATAACGTGATGTCCAATATCAATGAAGGTGTTAACAGTATCGCTAGTTCTGTTGAACAAGTTGGCGTTGTAGCTGTACAAGCTTCGGGCAACATTCAAAACGTAGCAGCTGCCTCTGAGGAACAATCCGCAAGTATCGAAGAAATAACTGCTTCTTCTAATAACTTAGCTGAAATGGCTCAACAACTCCGCAATATCATTCAAAAATTCAAGTTATAAAATGATCAAATCCGCAATGCCATAATCGGGCATTGCGGATTTCTTTGTGTGATTTTAAAATATAGAATTATACTACAAAACTTTAAAAAGCTCCTAACAAAATGGTAGAAGATTAGGCAATTATGCTTTTCACAACTTTTGAAATAACGGCACCTTCAGCTTGACCTGTAAGCAATGGTTTAGCAATTTTCATGGCTTCGCCCATGTTCATTCCTTTTTCAACACCCGCTGCCACTAATTTCTCTGCAATTTCTTCTTCTGATAATTGCTTTGGTAAAAAAGATTTCAAAAGTGTCAATTTGGCTTCCTCTTTTTCAATCAGGTCTGCTCGCCCAGCCGTTTGTGCACCTTCTAAAGCCTGATTCGTTTGTTTGACCTCACGATTAATAATGGCCATTTCTTCCTCAGGTGTTAATGTCTCTCCCTTTTCTTTTTCAGCAGAATCTAATGCTGACTTTAAAAGAGATAATACACCCTTCGCTAAAGTATCTTTCTCTCTCATTGCCGTTTTTAATTGTTCAAATACTTCTGTTTTTAACAATGATCTCACTCCTTCTAACCGTCTATATCAGAAAAAATTATATCATAAAAATCATGAAGGATTACAGTTCATTGCATTTCTGCTAATTTTACTTTGTAATGTAGCATTCCTTGTAGCTCGCCTTGATAAGAAAAAATCCCTTGCTGAATTAATTGGCGCAGACGATATTCAATCCATTCAACCTCTCTCAATTCTTCCATATGACCCAGTACCTCTCCAATTAACCTAGCTGCAACTTGATAGTGGACTTCCTCTTGCTCTTCCTGTAAACGTCTAGCACAGGCAATAATAAAGTCATCCTCTCTATCTTCATTGTTATTGCCCCAAAGTTCATGATATTGCCAGGTGTGTATACAATGGTAATCATCCATTAACAAATTTAAACCTTCTTTGCATAAGGACTCCCGCAATGCTTTTTTTAATGGCCGTCCTTGAGATTGTTCATAAAAATAAAGTAAATTCTCTGTGTTGACCTCTCCAGTGGATCTTGGATAATTATCCTCTGCTAACTGTGGTAAAGTATACAACTCATGAAATAACTGAAAAGTGTCTAATACATAGATATCATTTATTTTTTGTTCGAGCATCGCCAAAACTAGTCGAAGGCCTATTTGTTCATGAGCATTTTGACAAGTCCAAATCATTATTTCCTGATGAGGTGGGATATTTTTTATTTTCTCTACAGCTTCCTTCATCTCTCGCTCAAAAATGATCAATCCGTCATCATCCATTACATAACGCTCTTTCAACCATTGAAAACGAGCTTCAATCCCGCCCCATGTATGTACATCTTTCAAAGGACCAACAGAAAAATTACCTGGCATAACAATGATTTCCTCGGTCTTAGCATAGTCAGTATGACGAAAGGCTGCTTTCAAGCTCCCCCCAGGTGAATGACCGAATACAATATGAACCGTTTGTACCTTTGAAAGATCCCGCTCCTCAGCTTGCTGTAATAAAAACTGTAACATGCTGTCCCTTGACTGTTCATTTATTAAAGTTAAAAGAAGCATCGTCTTCGCATCAGCTTCACTCAATTGTTTGATCGACTTTTTTAATTGGTTGATCTTCTCCATATTCTGTACTCCTTTATATAAAACAGCTAATCTTATCATACCTTTTAATACCTCTAATTACCAATTTAGTAATTTTATAAAATTATATATTACTACTATTGCAAGTGATTTTTTTGGTCGGAGCGGGGGATTGCTTACTTTGAGCGGCTTTCTTACTTTTTGGAGCGGGGCTTCACTTCTTTTGAGCGACTTTCTTACTTTTTGGAGCGGGGGCTCACTTCTTTTGAGCGACTTTCTTACTTTTTGGAGCGGGTATTCACTTCTTTTGAGCGGCTACCCCTCTTTTTGGAGCGGGGCTTCACTTCTTTTGAGCGGCTCTCTCTCTTTTTGGAGCGGGGCTTCACTTCTTTTGAGCGACTTTCTTACTTTTTGGAGCGGGGCTTCACTTCTTTTGAGCAGTTTTCTTACTTTTCGGAGCGGGTATTCACTTCTTTTGATCGGCTCCCTCTCTTTTTGGAGCGGGGCCTCACTTCTTTTGAGCGCCTTTCTTACTTTTTGGAGCGGGGCTTCACTTCTTTTGAGCGGCTCCCTCTCTTTTTGGAGCGGGGCTTCGCTTCTTTTGAGCGCCTTTCTTACTTTTGGGAGCGGGGGCTCACTTCTTTTGAGCGGCTCTCTCTTTTTGGAGCGGGGCTTCACTTCTTTTGAGCGGCTTACTCCTTTTTTGGAGCGGGGCTTCACTTCTTTTGAGCGCCTTTCTTACTTTTCGGAGCGGGCTTCACTTCTTTTGAGCGCCTTTCTTACTTTTTGGAGCGGGGGCTCGCTTTCTAAGCAGATTCTCACTTTCGGAGCGGGCCCTCTCTCTTTTTGAGCAGTTACTCCTTCACAACTAAAGAAAACATCCACTTCCTTATAAAAAAACATACTACCAGTAGCAGCTCAATCCATAGTGGGCCTACTACAGTAGTATGTTATTTAGTCAACGTTCGTTAAAAATACTTTTCCTTTTTTAGCCCCCTCAACAGCATCAATTGCCTTATGAATGTCCAGTAATGGATAATGGGCATGTACTTTCATCATTTTTAGTGAACCGTTATGTACAAGATTTACAAGATGTTGCATCGTTTGTTGCCATTTTTCTATTGACGTCTGATGTTGCCAATGACGCAAATGGAACATCCTCGCTTGTACCTTTGCTTCCTTCACAATGTTTGTCCAATTTACCTGAATACCCGACAAAAGACCAATGGCTAAAAAAATTCCACCGGGCTTTACGCAGAACGCAAGTTGATTGCCAGCCTCTCCTCCAATGGAATCAATTGCTGCATCTGCCCCCTTACCATTTGTTAATGCCATAACGGTTTCATAGAGTGGCATTCGATAGGTATCGATGACAAAAGTTGCACCAAGTTGCTGTAATTCTTCAGTATGCTGATTACTTCGTGTCACTGCAATAAGTTGAAATCCTAGCAATTTCGCAAGTTGAGCATAGAGATGTCCAATGGCTGAGCCACATGCATTTACTAATAAAACATCGTTTGATTGTAAATGGAGAACCTCTGAACAAGTTACGAAAGCTGTAATCGGATTAATATACATTTGCGCTGCAGTAAAATCATCCATTGTAGCAGGAATAGACACTGCAAAATCAGCTTGAGTTTTCACTATTTCCTGCCAAGTTCCCTCTCCCCGTAATGGTAATACGCGCTGGCCAATAAGCTTGGGTGAAACAAGTGGTCCAACATCTTCAATAAATCCTACGCCTTCATAGCCAGGCACTGTTGGTAAAGTGATTCTATGAGCATATTTCCCCCATATCGGTATTAAATCTGAGGGATTGATTGGTCTTGCTAGCATGCGAACAAGAATTTCTTGACCTTGTGGAGGTGCAATGGTTTTATTCTCTAGCCTTACCACCTCTTGTGGATTTCCAAATTCATAAATTTTTAAGCATTTTGCTTTCAACGATTCTAGCTCCTTTATTCATTACGTATAAAACAACATCATACCAGGAGCATTTATTTCACGTTCCTTAAATCCAAGCTTCTGATAGAAAGGTTGTTTACCTTCAGCACAAAATAATTGAACCCATTTTATATTTTCTTTCTGACATTGCTCTAAAAGAGCATCCATCACCATAGTGCCAACTCCTTTTCGCTGATAATCAGGGTGCACCATCACATCACAGATAAAGGTTTGATAGATACCATCAGAAATAATACGTCCATATCCAATTAGATTGTCGTCATCATAAATAGACGTACTGAACCAGCTATTGCAAATAGCCTTGTATAATTGTTCATACGTATACAGCCCTTTTGCATTCCAGCCCGTTGTTTGGTGCAATGCTTTATACGACTCTATCGTCGGATTTGTTTCTTTGATTACATACATCTAATACCCCTCCTTATTTTGAATAAATATACAAAATAACACATATTTAATCCATAATAAGTTTATGATGTTAGAGTTGGACAAGGGTTAGTTGACCTTTTTCATCCATATTTAATTGTAAAGCTTCGTTTAGTTCAATACAAATCGGGCTGATTACCGCTTTCTTATCCGAAAAATACCAAAGACGTTCACTCGGCCCTAATAGTATATTGGCTCCGTCTTCATAGTTGCCCAGAAAATTAAGACCCTCTAGTTGGATTTCCTTGTTTGCTATAGGCTTTATAGCATATTTTTTTAACTGTTCAGCTATTGCTAGAATGTCATCTGTCGTTAAATTGATTTCCCCAATATGTAACACTTGCTCAGTAGAAAAATAGGCTGCATCATGTTTTGAATTTATTTCTTGTCTTGCAATAAACTCCACTATATTGCCTTCAGGATCGTAAAAATAACATGAATAAGCTTTTAAAAATTCAAAATAGACTTCATCCTGCCCCTCTGAATCCAGCAAACCTACATGCTCCTTTGCCCAAATTTTTGCCTGTTGAAATAAGTTGCTAGGAATATTTAATGCAAAATGATACTGCTTTGGAATATAAGAATAAATCTTTTCAAATGTTATCCTACTTTCACCCACGGCTATTGTAAAATGGTCAGCTGTTCTTTCTAGCAAAGCAAAGCCTAACAAATCAACATAAAACTGCTCCATTTTTTGCACATCGTGAACATATAATTTTACCTTCGTAATCTTCATTTTTAAGCACCCCTTTACACTCCCTACTATACAAGCAGCTGATAAGAATAGCTTCATGCGAAAGAATGAAATTCAATGTAGAACGATTCAAGCAGCTCTCAGTCTCCCCTGCTATTTGGTTGCGAAATCACGAGGAATTCTACATCTTCCTGTGAATCGTTTTGCATTGGTTGTTGTAAACGCGGAGGAAATTCAATTCCCTCGTGTTGTTTCTAATGTTCTATTAATTTTCATCCTTTCTTCATTTCATATTACAACTATTTATAAGTATTTTTACCTCTTTTTTAAATATTTTTACCTATGTTTACCTTGTAAGTAAAAGGAACTAAACTTTAAATATCCCTTCCCGATATATCTTCTATAAATTAGACAGTCTATTTTTTATCTTTAGTATGAAAGGGAGCTATTTATGAAGTCGATCAAACAAAAAATCATTAGTATATCATTGATTTTATTTGCATTACCTTCTTTTATTATTGGGTACGTTGGATATAGCCAATCAAAGGAACACCTTACAAACTCAGGTGAAATTACCTTGAAAAATAGTGTAGAAATGACCATTCGCATGATCGATAGCTTGAATAAGGAAGTTGAAAAAGGAAGAATGACGTTTGAAGAAGCACAAGAGCAAGCAAAAGTTGCTTTAATCGGTTCAAGAAAGTCTGATGGCACACGAGAAATTGAAAACCCTGTGGATCTAGGAGAAAATGGTTATTTTTTCGTTTTAGATAAACAAGGGCTTGAAGTAGCAAGTCCTCTTTTTGAAAATGAAAACACATGGGATATGGAAGATGCAAAAGGTAAGCTTTACATCCAGAATATCATCCAGCATTCACAATCGGAGGGCACCTTTACAACATATTATTGGCAGCACCCAACAAATGAAGAAAAAATCGAAGAAAAGATTGCTTATAGTAAAATGGAACCTGATTGGGGTTGGATCATTGTTGCTACAACCTATACAATGGATTTCTATAAACCTGTTGATTCCATACTTTATACCATGCTGATGACAATAGGTATTTTCTTAATCATTGGTACCATTATCACCCTGTTATTTTCAAAGCATTTGGCATCACCCATCAAAACTATTGCAGGCCAACTTAGTGAGATTGCAGAAGGAAATCTTCAAATTGACACTATAAATGTCAACAGAAAGGATGAAATTGGTCAATTAAACAATTCATTAATTCAACTAAAAGGAAATCTTGCTACAATGATTAGCAACATTGTAAATGTCTCTAAACAGGTGACCGTTCAAAGTGAAGAAATGACATATACCGCTGAGGAAGTTGGAATAGGTTCAAGACAAATCGCTCTTACAATGAACGACCTTTCCAATGGTGTCGAAGAGCAAGCACATTCTTCCACATCATTGCTGGAACAAATAAGTGCGTTCTCTAAAACCATACATGTTGTTGCAACAGAAGGGGACAACATTAAAGATCAATCTCAAAAAATGTTGACCATCACCAATGAGGGAAACCAACATATGACTTCCTCCATTGAACAGATGACAATTATTGATAGGCAAATTAAAAATTCTTTAGAAATGGTACAAGGACTTGATCGTAAGGCTAATCAAATTACGGAGCTTGTGAACGTTATTAAGGATATTTCCGAACAAACGAATTTACTCGCTCTAAATGCTGCCATTGAAGCAGCGAGAGCTGGTGAACACGGTCGGGGTTTTGCGGTTGTAGCAGGTGAAGTACGGAAGCTAGCAGATCAGGTTAATTTCTCCATCACGAATATTACCTCTATTGTGATAGATATTCAATCAGCGTCCAAGCAAGTTGTCGCAACATTAGAGGATAGCTATCAAAAAGTAACATTTGGTACGCACCAAATTGATGTAATGGGTGGAGCCTTCCATCATCTAAAAGAGATAATTGAAGCCATTAGTATCAAAGTAGATTCAATGGCGAATTCCATGACGGCTGTTTTGGAGAATACGCACGTTATTAACGCTTCAATTGATACGATTGCCGCTGTATCGGAAGAAACGGCAGCTGGAATTGAACAAGTGACTGCCACAACTGAACAATCTAGCAGTTCCATGGAAAGTGTGGAGGTTAGTGCAAAATTATTAAAAGAGCAAGCGACTACATTAAATGACTTAGTACAACAATTTAAACTTTAGCTGTCCAAAGGAATCACGTCTATGTTCGTGATTCCTTTGGATTTTCCTCATCCAATAAATTCCGCTAAGCTAATTTTCCTTTTTTGAAAATCTGCACGGATATGCTGTAACTCGGCCACTAACTTTAAGGCACCTGCTTCAACTCCCCTATAAATTACTAATGGGGGCTGCTCTAAAGCCTTTCTCGCTTGTGAATAATCATAAGATAATAATTTTTTTAGCAACAATAATGTCTTTAGCTTATCTTTTCCTTCCCCAGTAATAGTTAGTTCATAGTACGCTACAGAACTTTCTACTGGCAGCATATCCTCTAAACCAGGTGGGATCAGTACACTTTCAAGGAATAAAATTAGATTGTCATAAGCCATTGAAAAATGCCAACTGCCTGTCCCATGAGTAGCGGTAAAAATAGCTGTATCACCTCTTGTTAAATCCAGACAATAGGGATCGCCTTCATCTGTTGCGATGACTAAATAATCATGTGGCCAATCCACAATCGCCTCATCTGTCACTGGATTATAATTATAGCCATCCTGCCCACGTATTAAATCTCTTGCTCCATAGATTTTTAGATTAATATAATCACCTGTAGCCCATGTGACCCTTTCAACGACATAATGTCTCAAAAAATAAACATACTCTGCTGGCAATGACCATCCACTATCCATAAAATGGCTAATATCCTCTTCGGCTTGATGATGAAAAACCATTGGATAGGCTGATTCCCGCTCTTGAAACTCTTCGATAAAATCACGCATTTGCTCTAATACTGCATCGAGTTTCTTTTGTAAATCTTTCAATGAGATTTCCTCCTTTTAGTTGCCAAGTGTCTTTCTTTGCATTTTAACACATTCCATCATTAACCAATTAAGGGGAACATGTTATAATCATTAAAATAGACTGGTAGTATGCATAACGAGCACAAAAATAACGGATGGGAGCGATCTGTCATGTCACAACATACGAATGAACAGACAATACAGCAAGCCAACACGGAATTTTTGAAAGCACTTCGCTATTTGGATTATGGCAAGGTAACACAAGGGGAACAATGTCTCAAACAAGCCACTCATTTTGCGAATCTGGTGGATGACCATCTCACATTTATTCGAGCCGCCATTTGCTATGGAGAGTTGCTATGGCATGCTGAAAAATATGATGCCTCCAATCATTGGTTACAGCTTGCACTAGATCGATTGCCCACAGTACAGCAAGATATAAATGGTTTACTAGATGTGGATGTGCAACGAGCTCGATCCCTACTAAACCATAGACGACACCCATCATAAGGAGCAAGCAATCATGAAATTACTTATTAGACGTCCAAACCAATCGGACATCCAGGCGTTACACCAATTCTTTTCTCTTGTCATTCAAGATACTTTTGCAAAAGAAGGCATTGCCGAGCTAGTGGACGATCAACAGCATGAATGGAAAACGAAAAAACAGTATGTAGCAATGGATTTAGAGAGCCGGGGCGAAAAAAGATTTTTCTGGTTAGCTTTGAACGAAGAAACCGATGAAATAATAGGCACTATCGAATATGGTGAAGCCAACGAAATCATCCAACAAACGATCAAAGAAGATCTATCCCAATGTCCAGAAATCGGTACCATATTTGTTCATCCGGATTATCAAAATCGTGGTATTGGCACCATGCTATTAGAGAAAATGCTAATGACGTTAAAAAATCGAAGGGTTCTTGGTTTTTGTTTAGATAGTGGGTATAAACAAGCCCAAATCATCTGGCAGAAAAAATTTGGCCAGCCAGATTTTGTCCTTGAAAACTATTGGGGAACAAATAATCACCATATGATTTGGAAACGAACATTGCCATTTCGACTAAAGGAGTAAAAAATGTCCTATCAGATTCCACAAGAACTACATGTAAACAGATTTTATGTCAATAACATGCTCTATGCATACAATGTAAAACACTTTCCAAAAGATTTATAAGGTCGATATTAGGAAATACACACACTAATGGTAGACGAAAAGCTTTATAGTTTAAGGCATGGATCTAACCTATTGATAACAATGGAACAAATTGCAATGGATACTCAGTGTGATTTCATTAAAGTTGACACAATTAGCTTTCAAGCGTTAACATTTTATGAAAATCATCATTATGAAATATATGGGACTCTTGATCGCGTGGGAAGAGACTTTAAACATTATTATTAAAAAAAGACATTAGGATAGATTTTAAATAAACCATTACGATGGGTCAGTATCTTTATTGGTAAGTAATAAAGAGATTATTAATGCCAATACTTATTATGTTTGGAGGGAAATGAAATGTTAAAATTCATTGATGATTTAGCCGGTGCGGTTTTCGATGTTTTTATGTTGTTTTGTTATTTCTTTGCAGGCGTAATAATTGTAGGAGTCCCCATTTTTTTATTGGCTAAGTTTTTTCTATTGTTTCAATAAGTTTCAAACAGAATGATCACACTAAAAAAGGAATCACTCAAAATAGTGATTCCTTTTTTTGGTTGGTTGCTGGCAATCAATAGTACTATGATAAACTTTTGGAATTATTTCGTTACCACTTCCATGTGCAATTATGAATGGAACATAATATTCTGTTCGTACACAGCAGAAAAGTTTCCATTTCTTTCATCAACAATTCTTCTATACGTTATCTAAGAAAACGCATAAAATAATGGGTCACTACCATACCGAACTCATTTTACTCAAGCTGCCTAATGAAATAACCGTGTCTAACTTTTAGGGATCGCTTCATATGGAGTGGTCTTTTTACGAATTATTAAGCTCCCGTTTGCCATCCATGTAACGCAAAATCAACACTACACCATAGAAAATGTAAGATTTTTACGTTCTTTCATTGGAGTTTAACAACACTTCTTTCTTTATGTACGGCTGTCTGAAAAACAAAAATAACGGTAATGCCAATGATAAACCAACTGTAAACAAAGTTAATAGACATATCCACTTTTCTTTAATGTTATATTTTCTTGACTCATTGAACATAAAGATTATAAAAACAAAGCATGAAATAAAAAAGTCAACAGCGAAGAAGGTCGATATCGAGTTTGTAAATAATAAATCTATTAATAACCCTAAATCAAATCCGTTTTCTTTCAAGAATTTCACCAAAAAATAATACGGAAATACTGTGCCGATAATCGCAAATAATAAGTACACTTTTCTCATTTAAAATTAATTCCCCTCTCTATGATTTTCACAAATATTATACTTCTTAATGAAACTCTTTTAGTTTAATAATACCTATAAAAAATTAATTTTAATAAATATTTCCATCTATCATTCCAGCCAATTTTCTAACGAAGGTTTATCATGCACTATTAATTGTGGATGGCTATCACGTTCATTCAACCAGTTATAGAAAGGTACTGGACGTTCATTAGCAGGAGTTTCTTCTATAGACAGGGATTTACTTTGCTTCATATTAGAACGCTCGACAGCCTTGTTATATGCGCTTGTGAATACGGCTCTTAATGTGCTTGTAACTGTCAGAATACCCTCTTTAATATCCATAGCGATTTTAAATAGCACGTTCTTAGCTTTTATAAATTCATCCAAAGAATTTACTTGTGCAGCGAATACAACCTTGTGTAGTTCTTGCTAGATTTGTTGAAAATGAATGAACTACTAAAGATGAAACAACGAAAGCTGATAAAATCTTCTTTGATACCATAATAAATCCTTTTTTCTTTTTATTCTTAATATGCTAATTAATTACATCTTAACATTTAAGATATTAATATAAAAACTATATATTTCAAGAGAATATTGTAAAATTATTTCTAATACTGAGAAAAGGTGGATTGATTATGAATTCAATATATAAACCATTAATTTTAGCGGTGGTAGTAGGGTTATACGTATATATAGCTAGTAAAAGTGAAAATAATCTGATACTAAATTTTGTCATACTTTATATTATAATTACAATAGTTTATTTATTATTTAGAAAAATTGAAAAGAAAAGAAAAAAGTAAGGAGAAGATAACTTAATTAAAAGTAGGAGATTCGAGACTCTGTGTGTGAAAACTGAAAAAAAGCAGCTGATAGTAACCAAAACAAAAAATGCCCTGGTACTCAATAAACACGAGTATCTCGGCATTATTATTAACTATGCTAATTGAAAGTGGACACCCATAAAAACTGTTCAAAAAAAAGATTAGGACACAGCAGATCCGCAATTACTGAAGACCGCTATGTCCATTTAACACAGAAGATGGCAAGAGATGCTGCCGATATTTTTGATTCCATCGCTAAAGATTTATAAATTGCTAGCACAATTTAAATGCGGTGGCAAATCGGTGGCAATCTCCACCCAACTGATACAAAACTATTTGCTTAAACCCTTATAAACGCTGTTATATCAATGTTACTTCGAATCATCCATCTTCAGCACAGCCATGAATGCCTCTTGAGGGACTTCGACTGAGCCTACTTGTTTCATACGTTTTTTACCTTCTTTTTGTTTATCAAGAAGTTTTCGTTTACGAGAAATATCTCCACCGTAACATTTCGCTAATACGTTTTTACGGATGGCTTTAATTGTTGAACGTGCCACGATTTTTTGTCCAACTGCTGCTTGAATTGGTACTTCAAATTGTTGACGTGGGATTAATTCTTTTAATTTTTCTACGATGATTTTGCCACGATCATAGGCAAAATCACGGTGTACGATGAAGCTTAATGCATCGACTTGCTCACCATTTAGTAAAATATCCATCTTCACTAATTTCGATGGCTGGTAACCAATAAGTTCATAGTCGAATGATGCATAGCCCTTTGTATTTGATTTTAAATAGTCAAAGAAATCATAGACAATTTCGGATAATGGCATTTCATATATAATACTTACACGTGATGTATCAATATAGTCCATTGTCATGAAATTACCACGCTTCATTTGACAAAGTTCCATAACCGCTCCCACATAATCATTTGGTACCATGATTGTTGCTTTCACATAGGGTTCCTCAACACAATCAATTTTTTGCGGGTCGGGCATAAAGGATGGATTATCGACTTTAAGTTCAGAACCATCTGTCATATGAACCTTGTAAATTACGGAAGGTGCTGTTGTAATTAAGTCGATATTAAATTCACGCTCAATACGTTCCTGAATGATTTCCATATGTAGTAATCCTAAGAATCCACAGCGGAAACCGAAGCCAAGTGCTTGCGATGTCTCTGGCTCATATTGTAGAGCAGAGTCATTTAACTCTAGCTTTTCTAACGCTTCACGTAAATCATTATATTTGGCTGTATCAATTGGATACAAACCACAGTAAACCATTGGGTTCAAGCGACGATAACCAGCTAATGGCTCAGTTGCAGGACGATTCGCATAGGTTACAGTGTCCCCTACACGTGTGTCACCTACATTTTTGATAGATGCTGTTAAATAACCTACATCACCCACTGTTAATTCAGCCTGTGGCACAACCTTTGGTGTATGTACCCCAACTTCAATAACCTCGAATTCTGCACCTGTTGCCATCATGCGAATTTTATCGCCAGGCTTGACAGTACCATTGATGACACGAATCGAAATGATAACACCTTTATAGGCATCGTAAACCGAGTCAAAAATTAAAGCTTGTAGTGGCGCGTCCGGATCACCTGTTGGCGCTGGTACCTTCTCTACGATTTGCTCTAGAATATCCTCGATACCAATACCTGCTTTTGCAGAAGCTAAAACTGCTTCAGAAGCATCTAATCCGATTACATCTTCTACTTCTTGACGTACACGCTCAGGGTCAGCTGCAGGTAAATCAATTTTATTTATTACAGGTAAAATTTCTAAGTCATTGTCAAGTGCTAAGTAAACATTTGCTAGTGTTTGTGCTTCAATACCTTGAGCTGCGTCCACAACTAAAATGGCACCCTCACAAGCAGCTAAACTACGTGATACTTCATATGTGAAATCGACGTGTCCCGGTGTGTCGATTAAATGGAATGTATACACTTCGCCGTCTTTTGCTTCGTACTTTAATTGAACTGCATTTAACTTAATTGTGATGCCTCGCTCACGCTCTAAATCCATTGAGTCGAGGAGCTGTGCCTTCATCTCACGGGAAGTTAAAGATTTTGTTTGCTCTAAAATACGGTCAGCAAGCGTTGATTTCCCATGGTCAATATGTGCAATAATAGAGAAATTTCTTATATTCTCTTGTCGTTTTAAACGTGCTTCTCGGTTCATCTTTTCCACTCCTAATTAAACTATAATGAATTATACTATGAACGTTATGCAAAGTACAACAGCAACTAGACTAGAAAGCCTATAATATCAATACTTTCAGTGTTTCATGTCGTTTTTAAATTTTACAGTATTAAGTATATAAATACAGAGAAATCAACTGTGGTAGCACACGATGTGTAACAGTTTAGATGGAAATGCGTCTACTGGACAAGAGGAGGAATTGCGTTGAAAAAATTCATAGTAGGTTGGTTGGTGCTTCTTGTCTTAACTGGATGTGGCACGACAAAAGACCATGTAAACGGTAAAGAGACGGCCACAATTGAAGGATATGTGACAGCCGCTCAAGCAAGCAGCTTTCTCGTTGTAAGCAATGAACCTGTCCCTTCAAATGATTCCAACACACAATTTGTAGATGCACTATGGGTAACAACAACCAAAACGTTAGAAATAGGGGATTATGTTCAAGTATGGGCGGATACGATTGATGAATCTTACCCTGGTCAAACAAAGACAGAGAAGATTGAGGTTTTACCCACAACCGTGAAAAGCACGCTTTCTACAAAAGATATCATCATCCATGTAGCAAAAAAACTTGAACACAATCCCATTATTACAAACATAAACTATGATAGTAAAAAGAAAGAATGGACATTGTACTATTTTCCACGTACTGAAGGAACAGATCAATTGGTCCAGCTTACTATACAGGATCGACAACCAATAGAATAAATATAGGCAGAGCGAATAGTCTGAAGGTCAACTGTTTTGAAATCGTAACTCTCCAAGAAAAGATGTCAGATATAGAGAAAGTCAGCTACGCAGGTAAAACTGTGTATACTGACTTTTTCTTTATTTTAATTGTTTAAGGATTGTTGAATGAGCTTTGTTAAAACTTCTACCCCTTTTTTCTCTAAATGTACTCCGTCAGGGGCAAAGTATTCAGGGTGATTGATTGCAGCTGCATGCCAGTCAATTAGTGTGATTCGCTCATGTTCCTGTGCTTTTTGCAGTAAAGCTTCATTCACTTTTGCTTCCCATGAACGCGGCACACGTGTATTCACTAAATAAATATCGGCATTTGAAAATGCTCCAAGGAGTGCATCCATTTGGTTAGTTGTAAAATAACCATTTGTCCCCAATTGTAGAATGACTGCATAATTAGGCTGATTAAAACTTGCATAATTTGGTGCAAGTTTGACAGCTTGCGAAACTTGTCGGCCTATTTTTCCATCGATTGTAATCGTCGGATACATAGTATGTAAGCTCGGTGCAATATCAATCATTAAGGAATCGCCAATCGCTAGTATGCCACGATAAAATTCATCCTTTTCAGGCTCTGTCATTGTGTTATTTTCTTCTTGCTTAGGCGTTTCAATCTCCTGAACATCTTCTACTCCCTCTTCCTTGTTTGGAGAAGGCTTGTCGGTTGAGGTTTCAGCTTGTTTGTCATGCTTGTTCAGATCGGCTGTAGGCTCATCGCCATTAATTTTTATCGTTGTTGGAAACGTTTTAGATGGGTTTTGCTGACTTTCGCCTACTACGCCTGTTATTCCTGTGAAAAATACAAGCAGGAAAAGCGGAACCATAACTGTTGATATTTTTCGTGGAAAAGAAAGGCTTCCCCATTTATTTTTATTACAAACCAGATATTTTTGACAATAGACTCGGAATCCATCTTTCCGGATGGGCATCTCAATGAAGCGATAGGATAGCTCTGCAATCAGCAAGATTAGTAAAAGCTGCAGGAAGATGCGCCAATAGGAGGGGTTCCCGATTTCATGAATGGGTGTCCCTAAAACCATGACAGGATAATGCCATAGATAAATGCCGTAGGAACGAGAGCCTAGCCAACATAGTGGCTCCCATGCCAATATTTTTCCTAGTATGCTAACAGGATGACAAATACATGCAATCAAAACAGCAGCATTCAAGCAAAATAAAAACATCCCCCCTCTATAAAGAAAGGACTGATACTCATCAACATACACTATGCTTACTAAAAAAATAGTAAGTGCAATGAAGCTCATAGTATTTAGTTTCTTCACATGGTTTGCTGATAATTTTTGAGAAGATAGTCTTTTCATTGGCCAAACAAGGGCTAGCCAACAGCCCATTAACAATTCAAAACAGCGTGTGTCCGTCCCATAATAGACGCGACTTGGATCAGTACCTGGCTGATAGAGTATCGCCATTACGAACGCTGAACAAAGGGCGCCACAAAAGACGATATATGCTAGTTTACTTTGTTTTTTAACAACAAAAAGCCCAATCATTAAAAGCAATGGCCAAATCAAATAAAACTGTTCTTCAATGGCTAATGACCATAAATTTTTTAAAGGTGACGGAGAACCGAAACTATCAAAATAAGAGAGTTTATGAAAAATGAACCACCAGTTACTTGAATAAAAAATAGAGGACAAAGCATCCCCACGCAAAGTATGGAGAAGCTCTTTATGAAAGAGCATTGCCCAAACAAATGATGTAACAATCATAACGTAGGCTGCTGGAAGTAGCCTTCTCAATCGTCCGACCCAAAATTTCTTTAGGCTGACTGTTAATTGATTGCCCTTTAAAGGTAAAATGGTAGAGGTGATTAAATAGCCCGATAATACAAAAAAGATATCTACTCCTAAAAAGCCACCTCTAGCCCAACTGAAGTTAAAATGATAAGCAATAACTGCTAATACGGCTAATGCTCGAATCCCGTCTAGTCCAGGAATATAACGATGATTTAATGACTTGCCTGACATACTATTCCTTCCTTCAATAATCTCTCAATTTCGTTTCGGTATAAGGGTGTTGGGTTTTTTCTAGCTGTCCAGTGAGAAGTTAATCTAAAAGTCGTCACGACCTCTGACAACCGCCTGAGGCTTTGGATAAATGATGTTAGTTACATCCTTATGCCACAAGAAGTAACGCTTTTTGATGCTATTCCCTTCTGCATCAAGATAAAACCTATTGTCGCGTAATAGAAACTTTTGATTGAAAATCATCCCCTCTCTATTATTTTTTGTTTGTTCACTTATATGTTTGACGTTTGAAATACGATAAAAGTTTGAGAGAAAAATGAAACATTATCACTTTTTGTCTTCTAAAAAATTCATATGTATGTTTGCTATTGACTTGAAAAGGCATTACCAAAAATGGTATATACTTCAAAAGTAAACTTGCTTTACTTGCATATGCCTTCATTTAACGTTTTATCATGAAAATCGAGAGCCAACTTGAAAATTATAAGACAAGAATGAAGTGATGGAAAGACAAATAAAGAGAATTTTTTCTGGAAATTTTATTATCATACAATATTAAAAAAGTGAGCCTACAAGAGTCCCACTTTTTAATATGATTGGTTTATTTTTTTGAATCATTTACAAAAGCTTTTGATATGGCTTTACCTATGACAGCAATCGTACGATTAACCTCTTCCTCTGTGTTGCCAATTCCGCCAATCTCAATAATCATCATTTGCTTTGCTAAATCTTGATTGTATCGTCCATCAACACCATCACCACTTTTAGAAATAACCCCTTTAGAGATTTTTGGTACGATGGCATTTAATGTGGATGATAGACTTTCAGCATAGGCTGTATTCCAGCGATAATTGGCATGTTCTGCCCCAACAACAATAGCGATTTTCGCATAGTTTTCCCCATTATATGAGATCGTTGTAAGATCATGTTTTAATGAGTCACGATGTAAATCAAGTATTAAATCATAATTATTTGTTTCTAAATGCTTACTTAGGTAAGGCCTCATCACATTATAAGATTCGTGATATCCTTTACCTTCTTCTTGTAATTTCTTCATAATATCTACATCAAGAACATCCGTCTTTAAACCATTTACATTAAAATGATTCACAATCTTATCCTTCAGGCTCATAATATTGACCGTTTCATGAGAAGTCGCTACCTTACCACTCACTGCTTTCACTATCGGTTCGTATGCTTCATGCGTATGAGTAAATAACACTAACACTTTAAATGGGTCCGGGTCTAGGGCTTGATCTGGTTCAGGCTCTTGCGTTTGTTCCAGTACACTTTGTTCAGCTAAATTGGTAGCGGCAAACACGACTTGCTTATCTTCTGATTGTTTGATCGGAGTCGATGCTTGCTTGTTGAACGGAAGTTGCCCAGCAATGACAGGTAATACGAAAAAGAACAATAATATACCAAATGACCATTGTAGTTTTTTTAGCAAAGTCACACCCTCCTCCCCATATCGTATGGAGGGGGGGTGTTAATTAGAACGAAAATAATTTTCTTGTTTTACGCATAAATAAGCGTGTTTTAGAAGGACTTTTATAAGCATTGTTTTTTGATTTTTTTATAAATCACTTGCCCAATCCATTAGCATAGAAGCCACTAATTTTGCATAGCGATCAATCCAATAGTCTGCTTCTTTTGGTGTCACCATTAATTGGGTGTGGGAGCCAGCGAAGGTTTCCTCAAACAACTGCTGCCGTTCCTCTTTTGTCCATGTCGCCCATTCTCCAAAAATAGGTTGTACTAACGTCATATCCAGTTCCTTGTTGATATCTGGTTGCCACGAGGATAAGGAAAGCTTCGATGACGGTTTACCGCGTTCAGCCACACGAGCAGCGATCGAACGAAGCATTGTTTCTACCGCATCCGCAATTAATACGGGTGCATCTACTACTGTCGGTATACCAATCGCTGTTACTGGAATGCCAAGCATCTCATAAGAAATTTCTTGCCGTTGATTGCCAACCCCTGAACCTGGGTGTATACCCGTGTCAGTTAATTGAATCGTTTTACAGAGTCGATTACTCGCTCTTGTTGCAAGTGCATCCACTACAATGATCAATTTCGGTTGTAGACGCTCTGCAATAGCAGCCACAAACTCTCCTGTTTCGTAGCCTGTTTGTCCTGTTACACCAGGAGCATACATAACAAATTTTTCATCAATGACATCTAAACTATGCAGATGGTCAATTAAATAGGGGCCTATTGCATCCGGTGTAATGGTACGATTTCCTAAACCAACTATTAAAATTTTATCGTTTTCTTGCCAAGCAAGATCAGCATGCATTTTTTTGAAATTTACAAGCAATTCTTGCTCAAGTTGTGTAAAACCTTCTTGATCTTCTAATGTCAGCGTCGGGACAGAAAGTGTAATATACTGCCCTTCTTTTTTACCAATTTGCTTTTCCCCTTCAGCGTCTACAAGAACATCTGTAATTTTTACTCTACCAGCATTCCGATCTTCAATTTGAATGCCACTTGATTGTTCAAGCTTTTCTTTTTGCTCTTTCGTCTGATGGACAACTACCTCTTCTGATTCATCGATTAAATCTGTTCGTTGCCAATTAAAATTTTGCATACAGTTCACCTCAAGCTGTAGTTTGTTCAAACTGTCAAGTAAATATTCTTTGCATTTATCTATTGCAATTTGGCCAAGCGTTTGTTAAAATGATTTTTGTTGTATTGACACAAGAAATCAATGAGAAGATATCATCTCGTACCTAATTTAGGAGGTGAAATATATGCCAAACATTAAATCTGCGATTAAACGCGTAAAAGTTAACGAAAAAGCTAACATTGCTAATTCTCAAGCTAAATCTGCAATGCGTACTACAGTGAAAAAAGCTGAAAACGCTGTTGCTGCTAACGCTGAAAACAAACAAGAACTTTTACAAGCAGCTTTCAAATCTTTAGATAAAGCAGCTTCAAAAGGACTTATCCACAAAAACGCGGCGGCTCGTAAAAAGTCTCGCCTTGCTAAAAAAGCGTAATTGTTTAAAGGATCAGGTACTCTATTAGGAGTAGCTGATCTTTTTAATTTTATAGAGAACTTAAAAAGCTGCCCCTTATTGGACAGCTTTCTTTGTTATAGTTGGCGCAATAAAAATAGCTCTAAATAGCGCTCTCGATTCCCACCAGTCGATTTTAGCTGTAAATCAACTTCTGCTAATTGATATAATGCTCGCAGCAAATTTTCTTCTGACGGGCGATGACGTTGCTCAATCATAAGTTTGACGCGATAGGGATGAATTTTTAGATTTTTAGCGATTTGCTGTGGATGATATCCTTTCTTCAACAAATAAAAAACATTTGACATGGTACGAACATTGGATGCGAGCAAGCCCACTAACATAATAGGCTCTTGTTTTTGTCGCAATAAATCATGATAGATGGACAAGGCTCCGACAGAATCATTAGCCAGATAAGCATTGAGCATTTTAAAGGCATCTTGCTCCAATGTTTTTGCCACCAAATCCTCCACTAACGAAGTTGTAATTTCGCCACCTTCACCTAAATAAAGGGTTAGCTTGTCAATTTCCATCTGTAATTGTAGCATGTTGGCTCCGACCATCGAAACAAGCAGTTCAATAGCATCTTGTGTAATGCTATTACTCTTTGCCTTGACAATGCCCTGAATCCAGACGGCTAAATCCTGCTCTTTTGGTGTCTCAGCCTGTACAAATAATGCATGCTCCTTCATCATTTTGGTCACTTTTTTGCGTTCATCTAATTTTTCATAAGGAGCAATAAAAACCGTTACGGAGAAATCAGACGGATTCGACAGCCATGTTTCCAATCGTTTCACATCATGATCGATTTTTTCCTTCCCTTTCTCGGTAGCCTTTAAAAACGAAGCATTTTTAGCAATAATGAGCTTACGTTCTGAGAAAAAAGGAATGGTATCTGCTTCATCCATTACCGCATCTACTGGCACTTCCTCTAAGTCAAATGTGGTCATCTCCAGATCTTCTTCTGGACCCATAGCCTCTTTTAAGCGTTTAATGGTTTCATCTATAAAATAGCTTTCTTCACCAACAAGCAAATATACTGGCGCAAGCTCACCTTTTTTTATTGTATTCCAAACCGTTGAAATCATAATTTCCCCTCCATCTAGCAATACTATTAGTATACATGATTTTATAGCCATTTGTGTCTTTGACCGAATTGTGTCCATTCCTTGCCAGACGGGGAAATCACCTTTTCGATATAGCTTTTATGACCATGTTGTCTTATAATAAATAACAGAATTGGAGGGATAACAATGAATCCATTTGAAGGAAAGAACATACAATGTCGACGTAACGATGCCATCGATTCTGGTGTTGGTTTCGGTGTATCATTTGGCGTTTTCACAATTATGTTTATTATTGCAACTATAGTAGAATTCGTATCACAGTAATTGGACTTATGCAGGAAAAGGGCCTTGGTCATTGGACAAGGCCTTTTTCATTTACTGACTGACCAGCGATTATCCCAAATACGTATTTCGATTGTTCCATCCAATCCTGTTGTCCATGTCGCTAAATTTCGACTGACAAAACGTTGTACTACTTCTTCATGTGGATGACCATAGCGATTATGGAGACCTGCACTAAAAACTGTTAATTGGGGCTGTAGCAGCTCAACAAAGGCTTCTATGCTTGATGTCTTACTCCCATGATGTCCTGCCTTCAGCAATGTGAGATTGGCCAATAAAGGCCCATAGCGCTTGATCAGCTGTTGTTCGCCATATTGCTCCAAATCCCCTGTAAACAACGCCGTAAACGCCTTTTGTTGCATGTACAGGACAAGGGAGTCATCATTTCCCCCATAAAAGGTGTCATCAGGCCATAAGTAATAAAAATCTGTCACTCCTACACGCCACGCATTCCCCTTTATCTTTTCTTTAATAGGAATATTTCGCTTGTTTGCTTCTTGCAATAAATCATTCATTAAAGGCTCATTCAATGTACCAGGTGTAACGTGTATTTCCTTCATGTTAATCTCTTGTAATACTTCCTCTGCTCCTTCAATATGATCTGCGTCCGCATGCGAGGCTATAAAAATATCAATGGTTCGTATGCCCTTACCTTTTAAAAATGGCACGACAACTTGCTTTCCAACCTCATAAGGACGATCTGTTTTCTTCCATGACTCCTGCTCAAAGCGTAATACGCCTCCAGCATCTATAACATAGACTGCCCGCCTAAATGGCAATTCAATGACGATACTGTCTCCTTGTCCTACATTTAAAAAGGTGATCTTCGTTTCGTTATACAACATAGGTGACAGATGAACCCAAATAGCGGGGATGACAAGGACCATAATAGCTTTCCTGAAACGTCTTATTTCCAAGTAGTAGAAGCTTGCTAAAACACTTAACATCGCAACGCAGCTCAGCCAACTAGATGGTTTGCCTGGTGACCATAATTGCCAAGGAAGCGCCTGCATATAAAAGATCATTTCGGTCAGCCAATTACGCAGTGGTTCATAGCCAGCAAATAGCACGTTGGCAAGTGGTAAGGAAAGATAGGATAGCACAAAGGCTACAATGTTAAAGGGTAATATAACAAAGGAAAACAGTGGAACAAAAACAATATTGACAAAAAACGAGGAAATAGATAACTCATAAAAATGATGGAGTAGTAGTGGGTAAACGAGCAGTTGGCACACGAATGTGATAAAAAAAGAACGACTTAGCCAATTCCTCGTCTGCTTGAAAATGATACTGGAATAAATAAGACTAGCAGCTGCTAAATAGGACAGTTGGAAACCAATTTGAAAAATAACACCTGGCTCAAGCAAAACAAAGCCTATAAAGCTAATCGCTAGTGCATCATCCATCGATATAACCCACTTGAAAAAGCGCAATAACATCATCAATTCAACTACAGAAACTGCACGCCATACGGAAGGTGCGCCACCTGCGATCACTCCATAAACGGGTAAGAGGATCAATAGCACTACAGTAGCCATTTCTTTGCGAACGCTTATTCTAAGTAACCCTTCAAAAAATAGCCAAGACACCAGCGCGACATGTAACCCGGAAATCGCAAATAAATGGGTGATACCGAGCTTTTGATAGGCTCGCTGCAGTTCATCCTCCATCTGATCTTGTGCCCCTATTAGAAGTGCTTGTGCCTCTGCTACAAGGGATTTTGGAAAGGTCCTCTCTATATGCTTTTTCATACCGTGTCTTACTTCAGCAAGAAGGGTGAAAAAGGAGGCACGTTTTCCTACATAACGCCAATTTGCGATTTCAACAACGCCTGTTGCTCCTTTGCTCGTTAAATAATTGGACATGGAAAAGGCATAAGCATGCGCAGGAGAAGAGGGTGTCACAAGTTCACCTTTAGCAACATACGTCATTCCCGATAATGAGGTATGTTCATAAAAATTTTTCTCTTGTTCCGAAGAAAACGTATAAACCACGTAAAGCTTTTGGCCATTTGTTGTTGTAGCAAACCCACGGAGTTTTTGCCCGTTTATTTTATAGTCATTTGACCAAGTTAAAGGGAAATTTGACGGTAAAGGGGAAGGTTCCGTCAGTTGATTGATAGAAAGGAAAAAATAAGCTAGTAGACCACTAGTTAGCACAAAAATTGCAAGAAAACGTGACTCACCTTTTATGATGAGCCACAGAGCTAGTAGCAGTAAAAAAATGAGTAGCCATACTGATTTATGTGCCGCAATAGCAGCTACAAGTACAGCAAGTGCTACCATGATCCATTTATGCTTTAAAGCTCGATGCCAAATAATGCACTCACCTTCTGTTCATATGGGAGCAATTTTTCAGCCGATACCCCACTCTCGCGAAGCTCATGCAACATTTCTGTGTACAAGGCTAGCTTGTCATCTCGTAAAAAATCGATTTTACGTTCATCAAAGGGTACATGAACTACTTCCACTCCAGCTTTTGCAAATAGTTCCTGTGCATATGGATTATTTTTATAATCTGTAGCGTAATACACACGTTCTATGCCAGCTTGAATAATGGACTTTGTACATGGTAAGCATGGAAAATGTGTCACATACAAGTCAGCCCCTTTTGTCGGTGTTCCATATTTAGCACATTGCAGTAAGGCGTTCATTTCAGCATGTACGGTACGCACGCAATGGTTATCAACCACATAGCATCCTTTTTCGATACAATGCTCGTCCCCTGTAATGGAACCGTTATAGCCACCTGCAATAATGCGTTTATCACGCACAACCGTTGTTCCTACAGCTAGTCTTGTACATGTACTTCGTAATGCGAGTAAATGGCTTTGTGCCATAAAAAATTGATCCCAAGTAATTCGCTCCATATGACTACCTCCAAAAATTGTCTAACAAATTATCTTTCTCTTGCTTTTCTACTATAGTGTAGCCCTTTTAGAAAAGGGGCGTCAATATCACAGCATGCAAAAGCCTTTACTTTACGGTAATCGCATCCTTTAGCTTCTCAAATGTTTTATCACCAATACCACTCACATTTTTTAAGTCATCTATCGTTTGAAAGTGACCATTTTCCTCTCGATACGTAAGGATACTTTGCGCTTTGGAAGGACCGATGCCTGGCAATGTTGCCAAAGTTGCCACATCAGCTTTATTAATATTAATCTTTTGCTCTTTATTATTACTTTCCATAGGTATCGTTAAAAGAGAAGGAGCTCCTTCTTCTAGCTGTTCGCCCTTGATAGGAATATAGATCACCATTTCATCCTGTACTTTTTGGGCATGATTGATAAGCTGTGTGTCAGCATTCTCTGTATAGCCACCAGCAAGCTGTACAACATCTTTTATACGTTGATCTTGCTGAAGCTCATAAACGCCTGGATACATCACAGCACCCTTTATATCCACAAATATCTGCTGCATCACCGCTTCCTCAGCAGATGCACTCAAATTCTTTTCTTCAATAGGTTGGATTGTCTCGATGAGCTCTTCTTGGGGATGTGAAGAGTCAGAACTCGAAAAATAGAAGTAACAAAGTCCACTGACGACTAGTATGCTGGGGAATAACATACTTTTTTTGTACTTTTGCCATAAAGATTGGAGCACAGTACCATCCTTTCCTTGCAAAAGGTCATCATATGGAGTTACATATATCTTACACTATGGTTAGTTGGTTGAAAATGATAAAAAAATTTCAGGCGTTTCTATTTACCTGTTGAAGAGAGCTATCCTCTTACTTTAGCCTTTCTATCCACCTGTTCAGGAGTTCTATCCGCTACTTTAGCTTTTCTATCCACCTGTTCTAGTGTTCTATCCGCTACTTCACCCTTTCTATCCATCAAAAAAGCCACACTGCCTCTTACACAGTGTAGCTTCTTTTTCTTTATTTCACCGCACGAATGAAAATGCGTTCACTTTCATCATCAGGTGCCTCATCCGTAAAGTCTGCTGTGATTTCCACATAACTAAAACCGATGGCACGTAACCAAGTCATATACTGCTCGATAGTGAAAGTACGTTGCACGTGCTCCTCATCAAAGCGTTCATATAATTCACTTGACTTCTCTCGCACATAGAAGGTCATTTGATGAATAACCGAATGCTCGAAGTCAGCAGGCTCCGTATGCCAAATATAGCTAATATCACCGTCATCATACGTGAACGGACCATCTAAAAAAATCTCATTCATTTTAAATAATGAGTGAACATCAAAAAACAGCTGACCCCCATCACGCAAAGCCATATAGATACGTTCTAATGTGGTATAGACAGACTGCTCCTCTACTACGTAATTCAAGGAGTCAATTGTGATCGTGACAATATCCATTTCCTCAAACCCGTCTAGTTCGACCATAGACATACAGTATAATGGGGCATGGTAGCCTGCACCAGCAAAGCGTTCTGCTGCAATGGACAGCATCTCTTCTGATAAATCGATTCCACTGACTTGATAGCCAGACTGTGCAAATAACAAGCTAAGTACACCAGTGCCACAACCAATATCTAAAAGTTTTGGGTACTGGCTGCTTGGTGCATGTTGTACAACCCAATCTACATAGAGATTGTAAGGAATATCCGTTTGAAGCTCATCATAGACATGGGCAAAGCGTTCGTAACTCACTTAGGCCTCTGGCATGTCTAGTTGCGGTGCATCGCCCCAAAGACGCTCTAAATTATAATAAGCACGCTCATCCTTATGGAATACATGTGCCACTACATCTCCTAAGTCGACAAGTACCCAACGAGCTCCATCGAAACCTTCGATACGGCGAATTTCATAGCCATCTTTTTCAGCTACATCCTGTAATTCACGCGCAATTGCTTGCACTTGGCGATCTGAGTTACCATGAGCAATGATAAAATAGTCCGCTAAAAGGGAAATTCCTTGCATATTTAAAACGACAATGTCCTCACCATGTTTGTCGTCAATTGCTTTGTACGCTGCTTGTAATAAAGTTGAAGTCATCCTTCACTTTCCTCTCTGTTCATCATATCGTTATAACATTCTATTGATAAAGGATAAATTGGCTGCTTTGTGTCAATTAAAAATGCCAAAGTATGGCGTACACATGCACTCATCGCCTTATCCAAATTTTTTTGCGCTTTTTTGCGTAGACGATCAACACCATCAAATTGACGGTTCGGTTCAATCATATCTGCGACAAAAATGATTTTTTCTAAACGGCTCATACCCGCGCGCCCAGTTGTATGGAAACGAATAGCATTCAACAGTTCTTCGTCTGTGATGGCAAACTCACTTTGTGCTATATATGCACCGACTGGACCATGTAGTAATTCACTGCCCCACCCAATGAGTCTTGCATCTAATTCTTCATCACGAACGATCTTCTCCATCCACTCAATGTCTGCATATTTAGCAATATCGTGGAGGATAGCTGCTGTTTCAGCTTTTTTCACGTCCTCTCCATACTTTTGAGCTAGGTCGATGGCCGTTTCCATCACACCGATTGTATGAATATAACGTTTTTTAGGCATTCTTGGCTTAATCGCCGCTAAATACTGTTCGCGTTCCATAAAGACCTTCCTCTCGTATGAACGTCTCTACCGCTTCTGGTAGTAAAAATGTCACCGTTCCTCCAGTCGCCAGGCGTTCACGAATCAGTGTGGACGATAAATCGATTTGAGGCACTTCCACCATACTTATAGGGTACTCGGTTGTCGCCGCTGTCCCTGGACGCTTTACTCCGACAAACTGAACTAGTTTCACTAAATCATCGATACAATGCCATGTATGTAGCGAATCAATCATATCGCCACCGATGATAAAGTAGAATTTTACATTCGGTTCTCTTCTACACAAGGCAGAAAGTGTCTCATAAGAATAGGATACGCCACCCTTCTCAAGCTCATACGACTCTACTGAAAAATAAGGAAATGGACGAATCGCCCGCTTTACCATTTCAAGTCGTTCGACATTACTGGCATCAAAACGTGCATGCTTATGTGGTGGTATGGCATTAGGCATAAAGCGAATTTCATCAAGTTCTAGCGCATGAAATACTTCATTTGCCATCAAAAGATGCCCCATATGTGGTGGATTAAATGTACCTCCTAGTAAACCGACCCTTTTCATCGTCTCACCTTATTTCGTTGCTTTTGGTAATACAATCTTTTTATGATTGCGTGACTCTTTATATAAAACAACTGTTAGGCCGATTAATTGGACAAGCTCCGCATGAGCGCCTGTTGCTAATGCTTCAGCGACTTCATGTTTATCCTCCTCACAGTTATCTAAAATACGTACTTTAATTAACTCACGTACTTCTAATGCCTCACGAATTTGCTTTGTCATTTCATCATTAACGCCGCCTTTTCCTACTTGGAAAATAGGTGTTAAATGGTGTGCTTCTGCACGTAAAAAACGTTTCTGTTTACCTGTTAACATAAAAATTAGTTTCCTCCTAATTGCGCCTTCAGTTGCGCAATCATTGAATTTGTATTTGGATAGTTTCCTAACCAGTGTTCAAAAGCGATGGCTCCTTGATGGACAAACATCCCTAAGCCCGTGACGATCGTTGCCCCTTTTTCTTCAGCCGCTTGTAAAAAAGGCGTCATTAATGGATTATACACAATATCCGCAACAATTGCTCCTTTCATCAGCCGATCTAATGAAAATGGCATTGAAAAATTGCCCGTGGAAAGGCCAGCCGATGTCATTTGCACAATAATGCTGAAATCAGCTAGCGTCTCTTCCGCTTCTTGTAATGAAATGGCACGTCCCATACCCATTTCATCAATAATCGTTTGTGCATTCGCTACCGTACGATTGGCAATGGTTAAATGACAATAGCCTTGTTGCTGCATAGCAAAGGCAATGCCACGAGCAGCACCACCAGCACCAACAAGTAATACAGGCTTGTCTTTATGAGATACTCCAACGGCTTCTTCGAGTGATCGAACAAAACCTATACCATCTGTATTATAGCCTTTCAGCTTTCCTTCTGTTGTTCGTACAACTGTATTCACTGCGCCCATTTTTTGTGCCAGCTCATCTAGCTCATCTAGATATGGAATGATTGCTGTTTTATGAGGTATTGTCACGTTCCAGCCACTTGCGCCTAATGTCTTCAAACCAGCAATAGCTGATTCTAATTGGGCCGGCGTGACATGTAAAGGAATATATGTTGCATCAATGGACATGTCCTCGAACCAAGCATTGTGCATGGCAGGTGATTTTGAATGTTCAATTGGATCACCCATAACTGCAAACCACTTCTTCATGTTCTAGTCCCTCTCTCTACTATGTCCTTCCATTTAAATCAGTGAAGGACGAATTGAAACTTGTACACCTTTTGGTGCATAAGCTGCTACTACTACATTGGCATGCTGAACAGTAATCCAGCCTAGCCCAGAGAATACAATATCTGTTTTCTCTTCTTTGATGGAAAATTCATGACGAACCAATGGCGGCAGCTGGTCGATAAATTCCGCAGTTGGGGGTGCCAATAGTTCTCCTTTATGTTCTTCATATAACGCATCTGCCTTCTCAAGCTTTGTACGATGAATTGGTAAATCATTTGCCACATGGATTGTAAAGGCAGAACGGTCTCCCTGAATAAAATCAAATCTCGCCAATGCACCAATAAACAAGGTTTGCCCAGCATTTTGTTGGTAGACTTTCGGCTTAATTTCTTTTTTCGGCATAATATATTTTAATTCACTTGAATCAATATGATGAGCCATTTGATGGTGATTAATAATACCTGGTGTATCATATAATGCACTACCATCATCTAATGGAATGTCAATCATGTCTAAAGTAGTGCCTGGGAAATGTGAGGTTGTGATAACTTCACCCTCCCCTGTTGCCTGCTTAATAATTCGGTTAATGAACGTAGATTTCCCAACATTTGTACAGCCAACAACATATACATTTTGTCCTTTGCGATACGCATCGATGGCTTCCATCGCTTCTGCCATCCCTTTGCCTTTATGGGCGCTGACTAATAGGACATCGACAGGTTGTAGTCCAAGAGCCTTTGCTTCTCGTTTCAACCAGTTGATAACTTTTTTCGGTTTCACTGATTTTGGTAATAAATCTGCTTTGTTGGCAATCAATAGGACAGGATTCTTCCCTACAAATCGGTGAAGTCCTGGTAGCCAACTTCCATTAAAATCAAATATATCAACAATTTTTACGATTAAGCCTTGCTGTGTACCAAGACCATTTAAAATACGTAAAAAATCGTCATCTGTTAATGATACTGGTTGAATTTCATTGTAATTCTTCAAACGGAAGCAACGTTGGCAAATGACCACATCCTTTTCTAATGATGATGGGGGTGCATACCCAACTGCTGTTTTATCTTCTGTTTGAATTGTTGTACCACAGCCAATACAATTTGGCATTTCAATCATTCTTGTTCCTCCCAAGTTATAATTCCTTTTCGTTTCAAATCATTAAATACGCGACGTTCAATGAAACGATTCAATTTTGTTACAAGCCCATCTGATTGTGCAACAGGCTTCACAAGCACTGTGTGTAAGCCTAAGCGGTTTGCTCCCATTACATCTGTAAGGAGTTGATCTCCTACCATAACCACTTCATTTGGACGCAAGCCTAGTTGAATCAGCGCATTATAAAAAGCATTACGAAGTGGCTTTTTCGCCTTGTGAATATACGGGATACCTAATGGCTCAGCAAAATGCTTCACACGAGCTTCATTGTTATTCGACGCAATAATAACACGAATACCTGATTCTTTCATAATGCGTAACCAAATGATCAGCTCTTCTGTTGCATCTGGACGATCCCATTCAACAAGCGTATTATCTAAATCCGTAATGATTCCTCTAATCCCTAATTCCTGTAACTTTTCCGGCGTAATTTCAAAAATGTTCGTCACAAATTCGTTCGGTAATAAAAAATTATACAAAATAGCGACCCCTAATCTTAACGTATTATTCGACCATTATAGCATATTTGCAAAGGCTTCACCCATTCGAATTGGGCTGCCTTTTACAACATTATCCGTAAATTTAATCGTATCCTTTTCAAACAGCATCACAACAGTGGAACCAAATGAGAAATAACCAACTTCCCGCCCCTTACGCCATTTCGTTGTTGTATTGGTAAGCACAATGGAATTCACAAAGGTCGCACCCACTTTGATAAAGGCAACATGCTGATTATTAGCTGTTTTTAGCTCTGTCACTAAACGATAATTATGAGAAATTGGTTTTTTACCGTATGTAAGACCTAGCTGATTCACAGGATAAGATTTCTGACCAAGTGTATATTGTCGCAATACTTCTCCATCTATCGGGCTATGGATACGATGATAATCAGCAGGACTTAAATAAAATACGATATAATGTCCGTCTGCATATTGTGCTGCTCGTTCTGTATTACCAAGTAAATCTTGTAATGCATAGGGTTTGCCCTTCACAAGAAATGTCATATCCCATTCAATACGTCCAAAGGATTCCACTTTGGCATCCACAGGGCTGGCATAAACGGTAGGATTTTGTTCAATAGGTCGAGCCTCTTCTATCAGTTCTCTTGTAAAAAAATCATGTAAACACGAAAATTGTTGTTGTTTTTTTGAAACTTCTTCAAGGTTAATATCGTATAACTTCATGTAGCTTGGAATTATACGTTTACTCCACTTCGCTTTCGCAATTGCTTGCAAAAGATGGGAAGATTGCTTACCATTCGTTAGTTCTATCAAGCGTTGATATAGTTTTTCTTTCATACAGTAAAACCCCTATCCATTAATTTAGACTGTCAATTTTTTCGCATTCGAAGTATAATGGTACAATATCTTAAGTGCAAAGGAGTGATCCCCCTTGTTTTTTTATCACAAGTTGGTGGATACCACGGTTAAGAAAATGAAATCGCACGCAGCTAACTTCATCACAATTAGTAATATGTCCTTTGGAGGCGCGGCTATTATGGCCACTTTACATGAATACTATAGCTATAGTGTCTTGTTTATCTTTTTAGCAGCTCTTCTTGATCGCTACGATGGTAAGGTAGCGAGAGCGCTCGGACAAGTGTCTGAATTAGGTAAACAATTAGATTCTATGAGTGATATTATATCATTTGGTGTGGCGCCTGCATTATTAATGTATGAAGTTGTTCTAGTTGATTTTGGTTTTGTCGGCATGATGATGGCCGTATTATTTATCGTCTGTGGCGCGATGCGTTTAGCTCGCTTCAATATTAGTGAAGCAAACGGTTATTTCACAGGTTTACCAATTACAGCCGCAGGTACGTTCTTAACTTTAACGTATTTCGCAGCTAATACGTTCCATCCGGCATTTTATCTTTTCCTTTTTCCCATTTTAGCTTTACTCATGATTAGTACATTTACGCTAAAAAAAGTGTAACAGCACATTTGCTGTTGCACTTTTTTCATTTCCCACAGTTTTTAAACATATACTGTCGAAAAATGGGGAAAGGATGAAATCATTCAATGAGCGGAATTTTTACATCAATGTTGCAGTTATGGCTTGAAATCCCTGCGTTGCTTGGCTATTTAAAGGGGCAAACATTCCATAAACCCTTTTCAAAAGAAGAGGAAGCTGCTTGTATTGAACGATTTTTAGGTGGCGATGAGCAAGCGCGTCTTGACCTAATAGAACGTAATATGAGGCTTGTCGCGCATGTCGTTAAAAAATTCCATCCAAAACATGAGCAACTCGATGATTATATTTCCATTGGAACAATTGGACTAATGAAAGCCGTTGAGAGCTATACCCCTGACAAAAAAACAAGACTTGCCACATATGCAGCTCGTTGCATTGAAAATGAAATTTTAATGCATTTGCGCACTCAAAAAAAAGTACAGAAAGACGTTTCACTATTTGAGCCGATTGGAACTGATAAAGATGGGAATGCACTGCAAATTCGTGATTTACTTCAGTGTGACGAAGAAAGTGCCACAGAGAAGCTAGAGCATAAAGAGCATGTAGCACAGTTATACCACTATTTGCATATGCTTGATGAACGTGAGCTCGAAATTGTGACACTACGTTATGGGTTAAATCAACAGGATGCACTTACACAAAAGGAAATTGCAGCACGCTTAAATATTTCACGCAGCTATGTATCTCGCATTGAAAAAAGAGCACTCATTAAACTCTATCAACTGTACAAACGAGACCAAAAAACTATCGAGTAATATATTGTAAAATGGCCATAAGAAAAATTCAATCCATCAATGGCGGAGAATGTGCCTATTTCATGGCATATAAAAAGCTCCCCTGCGACATGACTATGTCGCAAAGGAGCTTTCCCGTCATACTAATGTGCTGATTCCGAGAGTTCTGCTGAAATCAACGTACCTATTAAAGTTGTAATAATGACTACACCTACTGTTAAAAATAACATCATGAATGCCTCCCATTCTATTATGAAGAGATTTATTAATGTCAGTGTAGCATTTGTTTTTTGGATTAACTGTGATTTTTCTCACAGGATAAACCACACATTTTGACCATTTTGTGTAGTTTACAGTGAGGCAATTGCTTTTAATACCACTTGTGTTGAATGCTTTGCAGCAACTGGTAAAAACTCATCGAAGCTAATATTCGATTCTTTACCCGCAATATCTGATAATGCACGAATGACTACAAAAGGTGTAGCAAACTGATAACAAACTTGTGCAACTGCAGCCGCTTCCATCTCTACAGCTTTCATTTGAGGGAAATGACGACGAACAGCCTCTACACGTTCAGGATCATTCATAAAAGCATCCCCAGAGCAAATTAAACCAACGCCATACTGATGCTCTCCAACTGCCTTCACAGCCTCCTCAGCTGCCTTCATCAATTGCTCATCTGATTTATATGCTGCTGGCATACCAGCCATTTGTCCAATTTCATAGCCAAAGATTGTGACATCTACATCATGGTGGCGAACTTCATCAGAAATGACAACAGCGCCTACCTCAAGTGCTTCATCATATCCACCTGCAGAGCCTGTATTAATCACAACATCAGGCTTAAACTCATGTAAAAGGATTGTCGTAGACATAGCAGCATTTACTTTACCGATACCGCTTTTTAATAAGACGACTTCCTTCCCCTCATAAGTTCCTGTTGTATACTCACTACCTGCAATTGTTGTGCTGTGTGCATCGTTTAATGCTGCTCTTAGAAGCTCTACTTCCTCTTCCATTGCGCCGATTACTGCAATTTTCATGTACTGTTACTTCCCTTCTTTATCAACTCTATTAAAAATAATCAAAAGAGTGATTTTCGTCAATAGGCGCCTTCTAATGTATTTAGTTGCTCTAGCTTTACAGGCATCCAACCTTCATTATCAACCCATTCCATGCTTACACGATACATTTGAGATTTATCATTGCTCGAAACTGTAGCAATGGATGAATTAGGACCACCATTGTTTTGCATACGCCAGATGATCATATTGCTTTGGTCGATACCTGTCACAGTTGCTACGGTTGCTACCTTTTCAGCCCAGTCTACTGATTTGTCATTATATGAAGACACATGCTGACCTGTTTGTGTTGTAGGTGTTGGTTGCCAATTTTTATTCGTGATGACCTTTTCAACAATTGGATTATCTGATGTTGATTCTTCTGGTGTGCCTTGTTCTTCCGGAGATGTCTCAGGTTCTGATTCTTGCTCTGAAGGTTTATCTTCTTCTACAGCAAGATCTTTCTCTTCTTCATTCGTCGGTTCTTTCTCTACGTCTTTTTCGGCATCGCCGCTCTGTTCCTCTTGAGTTGGTTCCTCTTTCACTGCTTGATCTGCATCATCTTGCCATTTAAACACATAGGTTGCTGTGATAATAATAAGTACAACCACGACACCAATTAAAACATTCAATAGTTTATCTAGCTTTTTATTACGAGATGGCTGCAAATGACGACCACTTCGAGTTTGTCGTTCACTCATAATGTCTCCCCCTCTCTAGCAAATATTCTATCAAGTTCGACAGCACTTGCAAAATAATTATACTCACTATTTTACTACATAGCTTTCACTCTAAAAATGGTACAAGCAGTCAGCCAAAGGCTAACTGCTTGTACATAGACAAATTATTTAATTGAAAGAATTTTCACTTTCATTTCGCCACCAGGTGTTTGAACGACAACCTCTTCACCTTCAGCACGACCAAGTAGACCTTTTGCAATTGGTGATTCATTCGAAATACGGAATTCCATAGGATCTGCCTCAGCAGAACCAACAATTGTATAAGATTCTTCATCTGTTGATGGCTTACCATTAATGATTTCTACAAATGTAACCGTTTTCCCTAGTGATACTACACTGTTATCTGTCTCATCCTCAGAAATAATCACCGCGTTACGAATCATTGATTTTAATGTAGAAATACGACCTTCTAAAAAGGCTTGTTCTTCTTTTGCTGAATCGTACTCAGCGTTTTCAGAAAGATCTCCAAAATCACGTGCTATTTTAATACGTTCAACGATTTCTTTACGTGTTTCAGTTTCTAATTTTACTAATTCTTCTTCTAATTTACGTTTCCCCTCAGCTGTCATAGGGTACTGTTTTTCATTTGCCAAAGTCCTTCACTCCTTGTTTCTTCAATATAAAAACATAAAACTCGACTAAATGCGTAGAAGATGCATTTAATCGAATTTTATTATTTTTAAACGTTTTCAAATTACGCTTTGACCTAATAGTATGCATGCTTTTTCAAAATATGCATGTAAATATTGTCAATACCACTCTATCTTATTACAATACGTTGTCGGTTTCAAGAATAGTTTTAATTTTCGTTACCATTAAATCAATCGCCACCTCATTATCCCCACCTTCAGGAATAATGATATCAGCATAACGTTTGGTTGGTTCAATAAATAAATTATGCATTGGTCGAACTGCCGATAAATACTGCTCGATCACTGAATCCGTAGTACGTCCACGCTCTTTAATATCACGCATGATGCGACGAATAATGCGTAAATCTGAATCTGTATCCACGAATAATTTGATATCCATTAAATCACGTAAATCAGCATCCTCTAGCACTAGAATACCTTCTAGTATAATAACATCTACTGGTTCAACATGGATAACTTCTTCTGCTCTTGTATGCTGGACATAATCATAAACAGGTTTTTCAATTGGTTGACGCACTAACAATTTTTTTATGTGCTCAATTAATAAATCATTATCGAAAGCTAACGGATGATCGTAGTTTGTTCCTAAGCGTTCTTCAAATGTTAAATGACTTTGATCCTTGTAATAAAAATCTTGTTCAATTACCACAACAGAATGCTCACGGAAAACATCATAAATGGCGCGCGTCACACTCGTTTTTCCTGAGCATGAGCCACCTGCGATTCCGATGACAACAGGACGCTTCACTGCCATTAGTTATTCTCCTTTCGCATCATGTTATGCGGTTTCAATAGTGTGTCGCATTTAAATTTAACAATTTGTAGTGGGTGACGAGCTGCATCTAGGCTATTGCCATCCTCATCCCAAATTTCGCCCATTGTTAAACGGAAATTCTCAATTTCAGGACCAAAGAATTCTACTTCGTCACCAGGTTTAAAATAATTACGTTGTTGCATTGTCACTATTTTTGTTTCTGGATCATGATCTAAAATAAGACCAGCAAATTCATAGGTTGTTTTACGTCCATGCACACCAAACATTTGCTCCTCAACGCCAGGTGCACCATGGAAGAATGCTTCAGCCGTATCACGGTTAGCACATTTGTCTAATTCCTCTAGCCATTCACGTTTAATGTTAAAGTTTTCTGGATCTGCACAATAGGCATCAATTACTTTACGGTACACAGAAACGACTGTCGCTACATAGTGAATGGATTTCATACGACCTTCGACTTTTAACGAGTCGATACCAAGCTCAATCATATGAGGAATCGCTTCAATTAATTTCAAGTCTTTCGGACTCATCGCAAATGGCGCATGATTGTCATCGAAAAGTGCTTTTTCTTCACCATCTTCTAGTTCATATAGATCATAGTCCCAGCGGCATGATTGGCAGCATCCCCCTCGGTTTGAGTCACGAGCCGTCATATGATTAGATAGAACGCAACGACCAGAGTAGGCAATACACATTGCGCCATGAACGAAGGCCTCAATTTCAATATCCACCTTTTCCTTCATCAGCTTCATTTCTTCTCCGCCTACTTCACGTGCTAAAACGACACGATGTAAACCTTCTTCTTTCCAGTACTGCACGGCCTTCCAGTTGGACAGCGATTGCTGTGTGGAAAGGTGAATTTCAAGCTTAGGTGCTGCTGTGCGACATGTTTCAATAATGAGTGGGTCTGCTACAATAATACCCGTTACCCCGACTGATTCAATGTCCTTTAAGTAACGTTCTAAGCCATCCATATTTTCATTGTGGGCAAAAATATTTGTCGTTACATATATTTTTGCTCCATATCGATTGGCAAATTCTACACCTTCACGCATCTCTTCAATCGAGAAGTTATCCGCATTCGAACGTAGGCCAAACTCTCGCCCACCGATAAATACTGCGTCTGCTCCGTAATGAACAGCTACTTTTAATTTCTCTAAGCTACCTGCTGGGGCAAGTAACTCTGGTTTTTTAGTAATGACACGTTTACCGTCGACAATCTCACGGATTTTGTCATTTTGCTCTAACGCTAATGCCATGGTATTGCCCCTCCTAGTAAACTGTTTCCTTGAAGATAAAGCCTGTATCTAATGGTCTAGTGGCTGGTTGAATATCTTCAATTTTTGCTAATAAATCATCTTTGATCTCTTCATACGCTTCTTCTGACTCGTCAAAATACGTATCGATCGCTTTTCGATAAGCTTCGGTTACCGCTACCACATAGTCTGGAGCTTGAAGTACACCTTCAATTTTCAGAGCATGGATGCCACCTTCAAATAATTCACCAAGCTCATCAATAATACACATATCATTTGGACTGAAAATATGTGTACCGTTTACATCTTCATATATTGGATATTTATTATTTCGTTCATCATCATGTAGGAACATATTACGATTATCTTGACGATTTTCAATAGCCATTACTTTATCTTGATATAAGAAATAATGGCCGAGTAATGGACGTTTAGATTGGAACATACATGTCATCCCATGTACTTGTACTTCAATCTCCATCTCGGTATTTTCTTTAATTTCTAATACTTCATCAAGAGAAAGCTCACGTGCTAACACGGCACGCGTTGCACCACGTTTCCCCCAGTAATTAGCCGTAAACCAGTTTGTAGCCGTCGTTTCTGGATTCCAATGTAATGGAATCGTAACATCTTGCTCTCGGCGAATAATGAGTACCGCTGGATCACCATAAATTAAACGATCCACCCCGATACGTTGCATTTCTTTTAAATAGTCAGTAAGTGCCTCTAGCTTCTCATTATGGAAAAGGGCATTGACTGCAACATACACCTTTTTACCTGCTGCGTGAATAAGCTTCGTTGCTTCTTCCACTTCTTCAACAGAAAACTCCCCTGCTAGACGTAGACCAAATTGTTGTTCACCTATAACAAAAGCATCTGCTCCAGCTTCTAAAAGTGCTTTTATATGTTCTAATGATTGTGGTGTCACAAGCAATTCTGGTTTTTTCATAGTAGTCACCTCTTCAAACATAGTAATAAACCGTCACCGACTGGTAAAAAAGCACTTGTATAATCTGGGTGCTGCATAATCCAATCCGTGAAGTTTTTTAAATTGCGAATCATTGTGCGCTTACGACGTGGAACATCCTTCAACTCTAAATCAGACAAGCCATGCATGTACATATTATCGATATATAATACCCCACCTGATTTTACTAAAGGAGCGTATTTTTCAAAAAAGCGTTGGTATTGTCCCTTCGCAGCATCAATAAAGACAGCATCAAAAGTCGTATCAATGGCCTTATCGTCCACCTCTAAAGCGTCCCCCTCAATGACCGTAATTCGATCTGATACAGTCGAACGTTTAATATAGGCTTTTGCCCTTGTTACACGATCTTGATCACGTTCAATTGTAACAATTTGGACATTGGGCAATGCCTCTGCCATACGAATAGCAGAGTAACCAATTGCCGTACCTATTTCTAAAATTTTTGTCGGATTTTGAATACGCAACAGTTGATTTAATGCATCTATACCTGCAAGTTGCATAATCGGTACATGATTCTCCTCCGCATAGGCTTCCATTTCTAAAAGCAATTCATTACGTGGCTGTATAAATGATTGTATATATGCATCTGATAATTCCATTGTTTCCACCCTCATTTAAAAGGCAACGAGCGTTTGTCGTTGTCTGTACTTCATCATTTATCAACAAAAAGAAAAGGACCAAACGTGATGTCTTGGTACTTTGCCATACAAAAATGAGCAATTGCTTAGATATGCTCAAACAATTGCCACCACGCATATTTGTCCCGCATAAATGAACGGATTGATCAAAAATCACACTTTATAATAGCATGAAAATAGAAGGAAAGCTATTTTTCTTTCCTTCTATTCCTCTGTTTGCTATATGATTTTTATTCTTCCTATACGTTTACTCTTCTTTTCGTAAATATTTTTCTACCTTCTGCAAATGTTCATCATATGTTTTCGAGAAGTGGTTGACACCCTCTTTATCTGCTAAGAAGTAGAAATAATCTGTTTGACTTGGATTTAATGATGCCTCAATCGAAGTCTTACCTGCGCCTGCAATTGGACCAGGTGGTAAACCTTTATTTTTGTAAGTGTTATAGGCATTGTCCACTTCTAAATCTTCATATAGAACACGATCTTTATGATCACCCAGTGCATATAACACGGTTGGGTCTGTTTGTAGAGGCATACCTTCATTGATTCGATTATAGAAGACACTCGCGATAGTCTCTCGATCTGTTTGAGCAGTCGCTTCTTCTTCCAATAATGACGCAAACGTTAACAGCTGATGCACTGACATTTGTTTTTCGGCTAAAACATCACTATAGTTCTTCACCACATTATTCATGGCCGCTATCATCTCTTCTACAATGGCTTGTAAAGATGGTTTTTCTTCATAATAAGAATACGTAGCTGGATAGAAATAGCCCTCTAAATCATAGCGAATATTGTCAGCTAAAACGGCCTCTGTAACTAGCTCAGGGTAATTAGCCATCATTTGTTGAACAAATGTGTCACTCGTCACAAGATCCATAAATTCTTTTTGTGTGTACGGTGTTTTCTTTTCAATCACTTTCCCAATTTGTTCAAGTGTTAAGCCTTCTGGTACTGTCATCGTAAAGACAGGCTTACGATATACCTTCCCTGTTTTCAAGCTTTCAATGAGTTCATCAAATGTCATTGCCTGTGTTAAATCATAATTTCCCGCTTGAAATTGAGATTCATTTTTAAATTTTGCATAGTATTTAAAAACACGTGCATCTTTTATGACACCTTTTTTCTCTAGTAGTGTTGAAATGGAGGACAAACTAGAACCAATTGGTACTTCCACCGCAATTGTCTTCGTTGCATTAGGGTCTAGTGGTTTTAGTGCACCCTTCACATAATTGTACCCAAATAAACCAGCACCCCCAATTATAAGTACGAAAACAATGGCAATAATGGCGACGATTTTTCTCACGATTTTTACCTCAGATTTTCTTTCCTGCATTTTTGAAAACATTTCTTGTTTTTTAGAACCGTTATCCACGGGTTTCCCCCCTATCACTATTCAATATCATACTAGAAATCAACTTTCACGACAAACAGAAATCGACAATTCAGGAGAAATTGTATATGTAAAAAAATCTGCCAGCTATTTTTGCTGGCAGATCCCCTCTCTATAAACCTTTTACGGTTCAGAATCTTCATTATATATACTATAATTGAAAAGTTTCTTGCTTCTTATCGACAAGTAATCCCATCGCAAGTTGAGATATAACCACATCATCTGCTGGCGGATTAAAACGGCTACATTGAACATCTCTAAATAGACGCTGGATTTTGTTTTCTTTAGATAGACTTCGTCCCCCTACAACCTGCATAGCTTTTGTTACAATATCAATGGCGTAATTACAAATAACATACTTTGCAATACTAACAGACTCCGATAGTTGCTCCTTAAGAACTGGATTTTGTTCAACCTGTGTTGCAATACTATACAATGTTCTTCGTGCAGTTTGATAAAGTACTTCTATTTCACCAATTTTTTGCTGAACATGACCAGCATGAGCGATTGTATTTTCTAAGCTATGTGAATACGTATTTTTAGCAAAATCAATGGCATAATCTCTTGCTGCTCCTGCCACCCCTAAATAAACGGCTGGAATCTCTAACGAGTACACGCGACCATCAGCTAAAAAACGATTAACTTCATTTGGACGATGTCTGTAAAGTAACGCTGCTTCTGGTACAAACGTGTCATGAAAAATAATATCATGACTGCCCGTTGCCCTCATGCCCATCGCATCCCATGTTTCAACAATTTCTACTTGTTCATTTTTAGTAATGAGAAACTCAGCTGTTAGATTTTCTTCTTCCAGATAAGCAATAATGGTGAATTGTTTTAAAATCGGCGCTAATGAAGCAAATGCCTTTTCACCAGTAATGCAATATCCTCCCGGTACCTTTTTAGCGATTGTACCAGGTAAACTCCCTCGAGAAATATTCCCTTTTCCACGTTCACTGTTAATAATATTCAAAAGTGAGCCTTCCTCAACTGCTTTTCGGCATAATTCTGCAAAGATAGGCTCTGGCCATGTTTTCGCCTCACGAACATTCAAAAACGTCAATAAGTGCCAGCCAACAGATAATGCAGTAGACGCATCACCTCTAGCTAATTGTTCTTGGACTAATAACATTTCGTATAGAGAAATTTCTTCTCCACCGTATTTTAAAGGCACTGTTAATCGAAAATAGCCTGCATCTTCTAAAATCTTAAAATGCTCAAATGGAAATTCTCCACTCTCATCATATTGATTAGCTGTATTCTCAATTTGTTTCGCTAAATTCTGAGCATATTGAACAAGCCTTTGCTCTCGTTCATTCCGAATAAAAATATCAATCATTCCTGAGTCACCTTACTTTTAGCAAAACGATTCAGCGGCTTTTTCAAGCCTAAATGCTCTCTTAACGTTGTGCCTGTATAATCTTTACGATAAATACCTCGCTCCTGCAAAATCGGTACAACCTTGTCAACAAAATCCTCTAAATCGCGTGGTAATAACGGAAACTGTAGCATAAAGCCATCTGCTGCTTGCTCTACTATCCAACGCTCCATCTCATCTGCTATTTGTGTTGGTGTTCCGACAAAAGCATCGCGCTTTGCAGGTCCAAAAAGGCGTGCATACAAATCGCCAACTTTTAAATTTTCCTTTTTAATAATCTCTAAGTGTTCATAAAAGTGACTTTGAATACTATTAACTTCTGGGAATTCCACTTCAATAGCAGGTGTATCGAGGGAGTACTTTGAAAAGTCAACATTTCCCATGTACCCAGAAACAAATTTTAAGCTTTCGTATGGATCAATCAATGACTGTAACTCATTAAATTTACGAACTGCCTCCTCCTCTGTATCACCCACTATTGGGGAAATTCCTTGTAAAACAAGAAGCTCCTCCTCCTTACGTCCAAATGGAATAAGCTGTGCCTTTAGTTGACGGTAGTGTTCTTTCGATTTTTCAATATCATCCCAATGGACAAATACAACTTCCGCTGTACGTGCAGCTAATTGTTGGCCTGGTCGAGATGCACCAGCCTCTACAATTACAGGCTGCCCCTGTACAGAACGAGCAATATTTAATGGACCTTTGACAGATAAATAGTTGCCCTTAAATGATGTTTCATGCACTTTATGACGATCATAAAATCGATTATTATCTCGGTCATAAAGAAAAGCGTCGTCTTCCCATGAATCCCATAATGATTGAACAACATCGATAAATTCCTCTGCACGTTCATAGCGATGGTCATGCTCCCAATGCTTATCGCGACTAAAATTTAAAGCCGTTTCTCCTGTGGCATCTGCTGTGGTTACTAAATTCCAAGCAACCCTCCCATTGCTTATATGATCGATGGACATTAACTGTCTTGCTAGCACATATGGCTCACTGTATGTCGTTGAAGCAGTTGCACCCAGTCCAATTTTAGTTGTTGCCGCTGCTAAAGCCGTAATTTGAATTAATGGATCAAAGCGATTTAAAATATGTGGGTGTGACTCATGATTAATGGCTAAACTGTCAGCAACAAAAGCTATATCAAATTTTCCTTTTTCCGCAATCTGCGCTACTTTTTGTAATGCTTGAATATCGATGCTTGCATTGGCTTGGGCAGATGGGTGCCTCCATGCAGCCACATGCATACCTGCTCCAATTAAATATAAGGCCAGTTTTATTTCTTTTTTCTTAGTCATTATGTTTCTCCTCCCTAATATGAATAGAAATCCTTCCATGTTGCTAATTCATCCAGCGGCATCTCCACTGGAATATAATTGCCATTCGATACTTCTTTAATAAATTTCCCCGTTTCATCGCCCTGATAAATTTCCACTATTTTCTTCAATGTGTCATTATTTTTATCTTCTGCCTTTGCCACGATAACATTAATAAATGGTTTAGCTGTTTTACTCTCATGAATGATGGCATCTTTCAATAAAAGACCAGCTTCTACAGCAACACCATTATTAATAATGGCAAAATCAGCATCCTCCATCACACGTGGCGTTGTTGCACCATCAACAGGCAAAATTGTTAAGTTTTTGGGATTACCTTTAATTCGATCTTCTCCACCGTTACCATCAAAATTGTCCGTTACGGTTAGTAGTCCATGCTCCTGAAGCAGCAGCAAAGCTCTACCCCAGTTGGAAGGATCATTTGGCACAGCGATTTTTGCGCCTTCTTTTATAGCATCTAGCGATTTATATTTGTTTGAATATAAGCCAATTGGTGCCATTATCGTTGTGCCAATTGCCTGTAAATCCGAGTTATTGTTCGTATTAAATAAATTTAAATACGCAACATGTTGAAAAGCATTAATATCGACTTCTCCCTCCGTCAATGCCTGATTCGGGTCATATTGCGCAGAGAATGTTACTAATTCCAGGTTAATGCCTTCCTTACTAGCCTGTTCCTTTACATACTCCCATGTTTTCAATTCTGAGCTACGGATACCGACCTTCACAGTATCTTTTTCATCTGCTTCTGCACATGCTGCTAGTAAAAATAATAATGTAAAAAGTCCTATTACATATTTCAGCTTTTTCATGTTCACATTCTCCCTTAAGACACCCTACGTATTTTTCGTTCAAGACTATTACCAATGCTTTGAATAATCTGTACAAGTACAACTAAAATGACCACTGTAACTAATATCGTCGTATTATCAAAACGTTGATATCCGTAAGTAATAGCAACATCACCTAAACCACCGCCTCCAACAGCTCCTGCCATAGCCGTCGCACCAATAAGTCCAATCGTTGCAGTCGTGACGCTTAAAATTAAGGATGGAAAGGCTTCAGGCAACAAAAACTTTCGAATAATTTGAAATGGAGAAGCTCCCATTGCTTTGGCTGCTTCAATAATGCCCTCATCCACCTCTAATAATGAATTTTCTATTAATCTTGAAATATATGGTCCAATATGCAAGACTAACGGCACAATAGCAGCAGTTGTACCAATGGCGGTGCCAACGAGTAATCTTGTGAATGGAATGATTGCAACAAGTAAAATAATGAATGGAATGGAACGCAATGTATTGACGATCGGATTGACAATCGAGAAGATTAATTTATTTTCAAGAATATGTCCTTTTCTCGTCACAACTAAGATGATCCCTAAAATAAAGCCTAAAATGGCACCAAAAAATAAAGAAAGGCTAACCATGTACAGCGTATCTAGAACCGCGTTGATAATAATTTGTGTGCTCACTTTCACGTGCAACAACCTCCTCTATTTGAATATTTTTAGCCTGAATAAATAGAAATGCTTTTTGTATATCTTTTTCAGAACCAACGAGCTCCACGATTAAATGGCCGAATGGAATTCCTTGTAACTCAGTGATATTGCCAAATAAAACATTGACATCTACAGCAAATTTCTTAGCTACCTGTGAGACAATCGGCTGTCCGACGTCTACTCCAATGAATTTTAAATTGTAAATTTTTTTAGAGGTATCTATACTTTTTAACTGTTCATAAACAGAAGATGGGATTTCGTCACGAACAACTGATTGGACAAAATTTTTAGTTGTCTCTTCTCTTGGTGTAGAAAAAATTTCAAGTACATTACCTGTTTCAATGATTCTTCCATTTTCCATGACAGCTACACGATTACAAATATCCCGGATAACTTCCATTTCATGCGTAATCATCAAAATCGTAATACCATACTCTATATTGACCTTCTTTAGTAAAGCTAAAATCGATTTGGTCGTTTGTGGGTCGAGAGCCGAAGTTGCTTCATCACATAAAAGGATAGTTGGTTTTGTCACTAGTGCTCTAGCAATGCCGACTCTTTGTTTTTGCCCGCCTGATAGCTCGTCAATATAACGATCAGTTTTGTCCGCTAAGCCAACAAATGTTAAAGCCTCTTTAACTTGACCTTCCAAATTCGATTTTTTTACGCCACTTATGATTAAAGGCATTGCCACATTTTCAAATACAGTTTTAGAATGAAGGAGATTAAAGTGTTGAAAAATCATACCGATTTTTTTCTTCTCCTCTCGAAGCTGCTTTTTAGTGAGCGTAGTTAATTCTTTGCCATTCACAAGTACTCGTCCAGAAGTTGGCTCTTCCAGTAAATTTACTGTGCGAATCAGTGTACTCTTACCAGCACCACTAAAGCCGATAACACCAAAAATATCCCCCTTCTGAATCGTTAAATTGATATGATTTAGGGCCGTTACAGTCGAAGTACCGACCTGGAATTCTTTTGTCGTTTCAATAAACTCAATCATGCACGTCTACCTCCTTAGCATTTATGTTGATTGCAAAGCTTTAAAATGCTGGGACAACAGCACCCTTATACTGATCTTCAAAGAAAGAACGCGCCTTTTCACTTGTTAACCACTTAACAACTGTCTGTATAGCTGGATCATCCTTTTTTTCATTTGTCGATGCTATTATATTGACATAGGGTGATTCAGAATCTTCTATAATGAGGGCATCCTTCACAGGATTATAGCCCCCTTCTAAGGCATAATTTGTATTAATAGCAGATGCTTCGACATCATCTAATGAACGAACAAGTAATGGAGAATCAACACCTATAAATTGAATACTCTTCTCATTTTTCGTAATATCTTCGACTGTATAATCACTTTTCTTGGTTTTATCTAATTCAATCAAGCCATTATTTTGAAAAAGTAATAACGCTCGTGAAAAATTGACAACATCATTAGGTACAGCAACCTTTGCATTTTGTGGCAAATCATTAATTTTTTTTATTTTCTTCGAATACACACCAAATGGTTCAATATGAATTCCTTTTACACTGACTAAATCTAAATGACTTTCTTTATTCGTCTGTTCTAAAAACGGAACATGTTGAAAATAGTTAAAATCCAGCTCGCCATCTGCCGTTTGTTGGTTCGTTTGAACAGCATCTTTTATTATGGTAATGTCTAGTTTCACTCCATCCGTTTCAAGATCTTTTGCTAAATACTCCAATACTTCCGCATGAGGAACACTGGCAGCTCCTACTTTTAATGTTACAATGTCCTCTTTACTAGCCTCTCCTTTGTTTGTGCAACCAGCCAACAAGCCTATTACCAATGCACCGATAAGCAATTTCAAACCTAATCTCATCACATTTCCTCCTTAGTAAATAAATTTACTTGGTTTAATTTAAAACAAATCTTATCTATTTACTCAGAATTGGTCAATGCCTCTTTTATTCTATTTATTAAAAAATTCAGAAAACGAAGAGGAGAAATACATGTTTTTTCTCGAAAATCCCTTAAATTCATTTAAAAATACAAAAATTCCATTTACAGATAGAATATTTTTAGACCATTGATAGAAAATTTCTATTAATAAACAAAAAACTCTGAGTGGTTGTTAGCCACTCAGAGTTTTTACAATTCGTTTAATACATCTTCAACAAATGCCCATTCTTCATCAGTTTCAATTGGTAATAATTCTTCTATAGAACCGTCATTTCCAGACAGATATTGAGCCGCAAAAATATCTCGTTCCCCCATAGGTTCATCCGTCGCTGGTACATACAAAACATACGATTTACCGAATTGCTCAGATGAAAACGTATGAATGACTTCACAAACTTGATCTTTCCCTTCTTCGTCCGTCACCGTAATTAGCTGTGGCTCTTCCTCAAATTCATCAAGTAGTGTTAACACCACTTCATTAATCATTTCCCATTCTGTATCTGTTTCAACAGGCTGTAAATTGGTCATCTCACCTGTATTATCATCGTAATCAAAAGTCATCGCTGAAAGGTCCCCTGGGATTTCTTGACCTTTTTCATCTACAAGAGAAAATAACACATAAGACTTGTCCTCTGCATCAAATGTAAAGACCACACGACACTGCTGTTCCTTTCCATCTTTTCCGATAATCATAAATTCTTGCGTTTCTTCATTCATACGGTTTCCTCCTTTTTGACAATTTGATGTCAATTATTAAAAAGTTTTTTATTTAGTGGGGTTAAGGCACTTTTTGATTAGGTTCTTCTATTTTCGAGCGGAGCTTCTCTACTTTTGAGCGGGTCCACCCTCCTTAGGAGCGCTTCTTACCTACTTTTGAGCGGGTCGCCCCATCTTAGGAGCGCTTCTTCCTTACTTTTGAGCGGGTCCACCCTCCTTAGGAGCGCTTCTTCTCTACTTCTGAGCGGGTCCACCCTCCTTAGGAGCGCTTCTTCCCTACTTTTGAGCGGGTCGCCCCATCTTAGGAGCACTTCTTACCTACTTCTGAGCGGGTCGCCCCATCTTAGGAGCGCTTCTTCTCTACTTTTGAGCGGGTCCACCCTCCTTAGGAGCGCTTCTTCTCTACTTTTGAGCGGGTCCCCTCATTTTAGGAGCACTTCTTCCCTATTTTTGAGCGGGTCGCCCCATCTTAGGAGCACTTCTTCCCTACTTCTGAGCGGGTCGCCCCACCTTAGGAGCGCTTCTTACTTACTTTTGAGCGGGTCGCCCCATCTTAGGAGCGCTTCTTCTTTACTTTTGAGCGGGTCGCCCCATCTTAGGAGCGCTTCTTCTCTTCTTTTGAGCGGGTCCACCCTCCTTAAGAGCGCTTCTTCTCTACTTCTGAGCGGGTTCTCACATTTTAGGAGCGCTTCTTCTCTATTTTTGAGCGGATCACCCCATCTTAGGAACGCTTCTTCTCTATTTTTGAGCGGGTCGCCTCATCTTAGGAGCGCTTCTTACCTACTTTTGAGCGGGTCCACCCTCCTTAGGAGCGCTTCTTCCCTACTTTTGAGCGGGTCGCCCCACCTTAGGAGCGCTTCTTACCTACTTTTGAGCGGGTCCACCCTCCTTAGGAGCACTTCTTCTCTACTTCTGAGTGGGTCCACTCATTTTAGGAGCACTTCTTCCCTACTTCTGAGCGGGTTCTCCTATTTTTGGAGCACTTCTTCCCTACTTCTGAGCGGGTCCACCCTCCTTAGGAGCACTTCTTACCTACTTTTGAACGGATTCTCACATTTTAGGAGCACTTCTTCTCTACTTCTGAGCGGGTCGCCTCATTTTAAGAGCAATCCTCATCATTTGTGGATCAAAATTCACATATCTTCGAGCATTCACTCCTTAATTTAACAATCCTTGTACAAAGAAGAGTGTCAATAAAAAAGGAACAAGGACTGCAAGCTGCGATCCTTGTTCCTAGCTTTGAAGTTAGAAGATTATTCTTCGTTTTCATCCTCTAATGCATTTAAAACGTCCTCTACCATATCCCACTCTGCTTCAGTTTCGATTGGTGTTAATTCACCATCTTCACCATTTTCAGATGGTACGAATGAAGATACAAAGATTTCAACTGAACCATCTTCATCTTCCTCTGCACCTACCATTGAGTAAAACACATATGATTTGCCAAACTCTGGAGATTCATGAACGTGAATCACTTCACAAAGCTGCTCGTTTCCGTTTTCGTCAATCACTGTAATGTGTTGAACATGTAGTTCTTCTTCATGGTTATGCTCGTGTGTCATGCCTAAGTCACCTCATCAATTAATTTTTGCTATCTAAGTAGCCTTGTAAAATCATCACAGCTGCCATTTTATCAATGACCTGCTTGCGCTTTTTGCGACTCACGTCCGCTTCAATCAGCATGCGTTCTGCAGCCATCGTCGTTAAACGTTCATCCCATAACTTAACCGGTAGTGAAAATGTTTCTTCCAACAACTTTTTATAGTTCTCGGATGCTTCACCACGCGGTCCTACCGTATTATTCATGTTTTTTGGGTATCCTACAACAAATTCTGTTATAGTATATTCCTTTACTAGCTCGGCGATGCGGTCAATGCCGAACTCTCCGTTAGCCTCATCAATTTTTACGGTTTCAATACCTTGAGCAGTCCACCCCAGTGCATCACTTACTGCCACACCAACAGTTTTCGACCCAACGTCTAATCCCATAATTCTCATTTCTAGTCCTCGTTATTCTTTTTGATATAAAATTTAACAAGCTCCTCTAGAATTTCGTCACGCTCAAGCTTGCGAATTAAATTACGAGCATCCTGATGGCGAGGAATATACGCCGGATCACCAGAAAGTAAGTAACCAACAATCTGATTGATAGGATTATATCCCTTTTCCTCTAATGAAGAATGTACTTTCAACATTACCTGCTTGACTTCCTGTTCCATTGATTCTTCTGGAAAATTAAATTTCATCGTTTGATCAAATGAACTCATGACCAGCACCTCGCTTTCAGAAATAAGGAGATGTGCAAACACGCTCATCTCCAATTTCTCTTTATTATAACATGTTTTGGTGAATTAATTAAATGGATTTAATATAATCATACACAGAAAGTAGTGCGTCATCAAGTTTTGATGCATCTTTTGCACCTGCCATCGCCATATCTGGACGACCGCCACCTTTACCACCGCATGCTTCTGCAACCATTTTCACAATATTCCCCGCATGGTAATTGCCACCAACTAATTCTTTTGAAACACCAGCACATAACATGACTTTTTCGCCATCAACTGCTCCAAGAACAATGACTGCTTTTGGCATTTTCACTTTCAAGTCATCCATCATTTGACGAAGTTGATTGTTATCCTTCGCTTCCACTTTTGTAGAAAGAACTGTCACATCTCCAATTATTTGAGCGGCATCTACAATTGCTCCTGCTTGTGCATTGGCGATTTTTTGAGATAATGCTTCGTTTTCACGTTGCAATTCTTTATAGTCGGCTTGTAATGCCTGTACTTTTGTGACAATATCTTTAGCATTCGCTTTTAATAATGCTGCTGCATCATTTAATAATGCTTCTTCTTCTTTTACTGCTTCATAAGCAACTCTACCTGTAACAGCTTCAATACGACGAGTACCTGCACCGATACCACCTTCTGAAACAATTTTGAAGAAGCCAATTTCAGAAGAGCGTTTAACATGGATACCACCACATAGCTCAATAGAATAATCTCCAATTGATACTACACGTACAACATCTCCATATTTTTCACCGAACAAGGCCATGGCACCCATTGCTTTTGCTTCATCAATGCCTTTTTCTTCAATAACGACCTCTATATCATCCCACACTTTTTCATTTACAATACGTTCAATTTGTTGTAATTCTTCTTTTGTAACTTGACCAAAGTGAGAGAAGTCAAAGCGTAAACGGTCAGGGCCAACATATGATCCAGCTTGGTTCACATGATCGCCTAGCACATCTTTTAATGCACGTTGCATAATATGTGTCGCTGTATGGTTTTTAATGATTAAATTACGATCATCACGATTGACCACTGCTTGCACTGCATCTTCCACATGCATTTCACCAGATTCAACTACTACTGTATGAAGCGGTTGACCATTCGGTGCTTTTTGAACATCTTTTACAATAGCCGTAAAGCTATCATTTGAAATCGTACCACTATCGGCAATTTGGCCACCCATTTCAGTGTAGAATGGTGTCTTCGCTAAAATAACCAATGCTTCTTGACCTTCTGAAGCGACTTTTGCTACTTGACCATTGACGATCATTGCAGCGATTTCAGTACTAGCTGTTAACGTATCATAGCCAACAAATTCACTTGCAACCGTTAAGTTTGCTAATACTTCATTCTGTACTTGCATCGAGTCAACATCTTGACGAGCAGCACGCGCACGTTCACGTTGTTCTTCCATCGCTGCTTCAAAACCTTCATGATCTACTTTCATGCCGACTTCTTCTGCATATTCTTCCGTTAACTCGATTGGGAATCCATAAGTATCATATAAACGGAAAGCATCTGCTCCTGGAATATAATCATGACCAGCTGCTTTTTGAGATTCCACTACTTCATTAAAGATAGCCAAACCACCGTCTAATGTTTCATGGAAACGAATTTCTTCATTTTTAATGACACGTTGAATAAATTCGCATTTCTCCGTAACTTCTGGATAGAAGTCTTCCATAATTTTACCCACAGTTGGTACAAGTTCAAACATAAATGGTTTTTCAATACCAATTTGCTTAGCATAACGAACAGCACGACGTAGTAAGCGACGTAATACATAGCCACGGCCTTCGTTGGATGGCAGGGCACCATCGCCTATAGCAAATGCTACTGTACGGATATGGTCTGCAATCACTTTAAATGGTGTATTAATATCTTCTTCTGAGCCAAAGATTTCATTTAAATCTACTTCACCAGGACGCTTATATTTACGGTTGGCAAATTCCTCGATTTTTTCAATGATTGGCATAAATAAATCTGTATCAAAGTTCGTTGGTACATTTTGAACGACTGATACAATACGCTCTAAGCCCATACCTGTATCAATATTTTGCTTTGGTAGTGGCGTGTAAGTGCCATCAGGATTATGGTTGAATTGAGAGAACACAAGGTTCCAAATTTCAAGATAACGCTCGTTTTCCCCACCTGGATACATTTCAGGATCATTATCATCTGAGCCGTATTCTACACCACGATCATAAAAAATCTCTGAGTTAGGACCAGATGGACCTTCTCCGATATCCCAGAAATTTCCTTCTAAACGAATTAAACGTTCTTCTGGAATACCAATTTCCTGATGCCAAACATCATATGCTTCCTGATCTTCTGGGTGAATCGTAATGGATAATAACGCTGGATCAAAGCCCATCCATTTTTTATCCGTTAAAAACTCCCAAGCGTAATGAATCGCTTCTTTTTTGAAGTAGTCACCAATAGAGAAGTTTCCTAACATTTCAAAGAACGTATGGTGACGAGCTGTTTTCCCAACATTCTCAATATCGTTGGTACGGATTGATTTTTGTGCATTTGTAATACGTGGATTATCAGGAATGATACGCCCATCGAAATATGGTTTCAATGTTGCAACACCTGAGTTGATCCAAAGGAGTGATGGGTCATTTATCGGCACAAGTGGTGCTGATGGCTCATGATGGTGCCCCTTTTCTTTAAAAAATTCCAAATACATACGGCGAATATCTACTGCTTTCATTGGATAAATTCCTCCTATTTAATATTGTAAAATCACGATACGAATCCTGCGATTTACCGAAGAAAATAAAAAAAGCCCTCATCCCCAAAAAAGGGACGAGGACTTGTCATTAGTCTCGCGGTACCACCCTAGTTGTAAGTAAAAATTCTTACTTACCTCTTTAGCACTTGTAACGTCAGTGAACGGCAGGGATTAGCTGCACTCTGGAGTAGCTTTCGGCATTTGCTGCTGTGAGGATTTTTTCAGCCTAGAAATCCCTTTCTTGTACACAGACAAATACGTACTTTTTCCATCATCGTTTTTACTTTTTCTATCAAAAATTATAAAAAAAATCTATTGCGCTGTCAATTAGTACTAGTATGACTAACACGAACTAAGCAATCATTTTTTTGAAATATACCCACATACCCCACGTAAAAATAACTAAAAAGGCACTGATCGCAATAGTTGTATAGGGTGAATCTTGATAAGGTAAAGGTACATTCATACCAAAAAAGCTAGTAATTACAGATAGCGGCAACATAATTGTCGAAATGACCGTTAATAAATTCAGCTTTTCAATAGATTTACCACTGATTATTGAAAAATACGTATCAAGCGTGCTGTTAACTAAATCACGATAAGTCTCTGTGGAGTCGACAATTCGTTCTAGATGGTCATTCAAATCTTTATAGAATGGAATATTTTCTTCTTGAATATCAAATTTCCACTGGCCATTGATTGTTGAAAAAATTCTTCTTTGTGGCATAATGGCCTGACGAATTAAAATAATTGTCCGCTTCAGTGCAAGAAATTCCTCTGTCACCACTTTTGGTTGATAATCATAAATTTCTTCTTCCAGTTCATCTATACGTGCTCGAATTCGTTCTAATACCGGGAAGTATTCGTCTGTAATCCCGTCAATAATGGTATGCAATAAAAAATCAGTACCCTTTTCCAAATATTTTGGACTATTGATACAAACATTCTCCATGTTGCCTAGCCATTGCAACTTTTGTTTATGCACAGTTACAATATAGTTTGGTCCCATAAAAATATTTAACTCCACTGTTGTAATTTCATTATTACTTTTCTCATTATAGATTGGTGCATGGAGCACAAAAAATTTATAATCACCATAACTATCCATTTTCGGACGTGAGCCCTCATGTAAGCAATCTTCCACTGCTAGTGGATGAAAGCCAAATATATCTGCAATATTATTCAATTCATTATAACTATACGCATATAAATCTACCCATAATAAGTCTTCGTTAGGGATAGGAAGTTGTAAATCAATCATATTGAAATCATGTTGGACTGTCTTGCTGCTGTTATTATAATAGTGGATTTTAATCATTGCATTTCACCTCGTGTTTTGTTATTGAGGGAAACAAAAGGTCATCCTTTATCACCTTTTGTCTGCATCGGTGATCAGAAATCGATGACTTTTTAATTGTTTCCGTTTGCCTAAATGAAACTTATTCGGTTCAGGACTACTATCCATTTCTCATCACCTTCCTTTCATAACAAAAACACGCCTTCTACGAATGAAGGCGTGTTGAATACACATATCAAAAAATAGCAATTAAAAACATTGCATGCTTGTTACCTTCAAACGTTGAGTTTTAGCACTATGCGGCATAGGAATATGTCCAGCTACGTTAAAAAACACCTTATTTCGATGATTTCTGTTGACCCATTGGCGTCTCTCGACATTTTTGGGTAGTAGCGTATCTCCAGCATAGGAGCCTCACCTAACGAAGGGATATTAATTTTTTGTTCCTCCACATCATAGCGGATTGCCTCATGACTGTCAATCAATCATTTTTCAAAAAGTCTTCCACTCTTTGCACTAAATGCTCCCGTTGATAAGATTGATAGAGCAGGCTAGATAAACGCACAGGATCACCAAAGAAAAAGCGTTCGTACAATGTTTGCCTTGTGCCAAAACTACTCATCGTTAAATCCCATGCTAAACGGAATTTCTTTACTCGCTCCTCGCCTTTATCTTGGAATGATTGTAAATAATGTTCTAGGTCACCCTCATCTGCTGCAAAAGCTTTTTCAGTCGGTATGGACATCAATCCACTTGCCCCAAGTTGCTGGATAATTTCCGTAAAAGTTGGATAAACTTTCGGGAAAATTTGAATGGCTACTTGCAATGTTGAGAGATCTGGTCGAAGAAAGCCAAACATATCTCTGTGTGCATCTATTTCTGATTTTACTAGCATTGCCTTCATCGTTTCTAATGTCACAATCACATCCACCACTTTTTGTTGTACATGTTGGTAGTCACCGATATTAATGGTGTCCACAATCGACTGCACAACGCCTAGTACAAATTCGGTCTTCGCAATTTGACGAGAAAGCACTTGATGTAAACTGTAAGCTTGGAAGCCGCTGACATTCATAAATTGATTGGCTACTTCCACATTTTCGTAGTAAAAAACGCGTTCCCATGGGACAACTACATCATCAAACACAACGATTGCATCCATTTCTTCAAAACGCGCACTTAACGGATAATCAAAGGTAGAATCTCCTCCTACAAATGATTGCCGACATAAAAACTTTAGTCCTTTGGTGTTACTCGGTATAGAAAAGCCAAAACCTTTTCCCTCATCATAGCCATTTGTTGATAAAACAAGGAGCTCATCCGTTATGCCACCTTGTGTTGCGAGTAATCTTGCTCCTTTGATGACTAAGCCTTCACTTGTCTTTCCAATAATTTTAGCAGCAATGGTCACTTCTTCATCCTCATAGTAATAGCGCTTGCGATTTACCTGTGGTTCGATAAAGGTATGTGTCATCGTAATATCATTTTCACGAGCATACTCATAAAACTTCAGCAAATGCTCTGGAAAACAATTTGGCTTATCTTTTAAAAAGTCTGACGCCGATGCCAAGGCCATTAATGTTGTATTCATATAATCAGGGCTTCTCCCCATAAAACCATGAGAAGATAATGCCCACTCCCTTGCCGCATGGCGCCTTTTCACAAGATCTTCTGGCGTCAATACTTGAAGAAAGGACATGCCAACTCTCTGTTTGCTAGTTGGCGATTCATAGGTCATTTTTTCAAGAAATGCCGCTTGATGTTGTAAATCAAAAAGTTTCGCTTGACTTTGCATAATTCCTTTAAAGGCAGGATGTTCTGACACCTTTCCTGTCACGACTTCCCCATCTATCGAAATATACGTTTTTAAAGCATCAATTCGTTCAATATACTGCTGCCCTGTCATTATTGGCATGCTGTCACCCCTATACATTTCCTATGTTTTTGTACTCATCTAGTATATGAAATGTCCAAATATTAGGTGACGATACGATCAATTAGAAAAACCCGATTAGACAGTCTAATCGGGTACATATAGCTGATGGTATTTATTTTAATCATCCAAAAAATCATATGGAGAGACATCATTCATACCAATCATTGGATGAATATAAGGGGCTGTTTCTACTGTTAGCTTTTGTTCAATGGAAACAGGCTCGTTCATTCCTTCATCTTCTACCGGCACTGCCTCTACTTTCACAAGCTCTTCATCGATTTCCATTGGATTAAGTCTTGCACGTAACGAGGTGAAACGCTGTAGGTCATCTGTACGTTGTAAGCCATCTGCAAGCACATCAGGTTCACCACATAAAATCAAAAAGTTTTTAGCTCGTGTAATCCCTGTGTATAAAAGATTCCGCCGCAGCATTTTGGAATACCCTCTAACAACAGGCATAATAACCGTTTGAAACTCAGAGCCTTGCGATTTATGGATAGAACAACAATAAGCTAGTGTCAATTGATTGAGATCACTTCGTTGATAGGTCACTTCAATGCCATCAAAGGATACGATCAGTAAATCTTGTTTTTCTACCGTCTCTTTTGCCTTAATAATACTAATGACCTCTCCCATATCTCCATTAAAGACATTGCTTTCAGGTTGATTGACTAACTGAAGGACTTTATCTTTTATCCGATAGGTGACATCTCCAAAGACTAGCTCTTTTCGTGTTCCTGTATCATTTGGATTAATAAGCTCTTGAATCATTTTATTTAAATTATCTATGCCAGCCGGTCCTTTATACATGGGCGCTAGCACTTGAATATTGCGGATTTCCTGACCTTTTGTGACAGCACTTTTGACAACCTGTGTGACCACATTGGCAACTTGATCGGCTGAAGCTTTAATAAACGAACGATCAGACGTTTTAACTGTTAACTCTTTTGGAATCGTTCCTTTTTTTATTTGATGGGCTAGTTCAATAATCGTAGAGCCTTCTGCTTGTCGGTAAACATCTGTTAGCTCAACAGTTGGCAGCTGTTTGGATGCTAATAAATCCTTTAATACCTGTCCTGGACCCACTGGTGGGAGCTGATCCTGATCTCCTACAAAGACAACCTGTACATCCTCATGTAAAGCTTTTAATAATTGATGGGCGAGCCATGTATCCACCATGGACATTTCATCCACGATAATCAGCTTCCCTGTCACTTCCCGCTCTGTTTCTTCCTCTTTTTCTTGCCCTGTAAAGCCAAGCAGTCGATGAATGGTCATCGCAGGAAGCTCTGTTGATTCGGCTAATCGTTTAGCAGCACGCCCAGTTGGCGCACAAAGGATGATCGGAAAAGGCTCTTCTTTTTGAGCATACTCTTTTGGATTTAAGGATAAACCATGAAGCTTTGCATAAACTTCCACGACTCCACGTACAACAGTCGTTTTCCCCGTACCAGGGCCACCCGTTAAAATCATCACAGCTGAATTTAAAGCCTGTTCAATGGCATTTGCTTGTGTTTCTGCATAGGTAACATGGAGTAGCTCCTCTGTTTCCCCAATGGCTTTTCGAATTTCATCTTTACTAAAATGTTCAGCCTTGTTATTTCGCTCAATTAGCGATACGATTTTCGATGCAATTCCAACCTCTGAAAAATAAAGTGATGGTAAATATAACCTCGTCTCTTCACCACAAATTTTGCCTTCTTCACGCAGTTCGATACAGGCTTGAGAAATGTCCTCGAATGGTATCTCCTGTCGTTGGCTTTGTTCAAGCATTTCCTTGACGAGGGGTAAAACATGTTCGGCATCTAGATAGACATGTCCATCCGATAAAGCAGCTGTATTTAAAATATGGAAAATCGCTGCTTTGACACGATCAGGATGTTTGCCGGTTATACCTAATTTTGCACCTAGCTCGTCAGCTCGAAAGAAACCAACCCCTTCAACATCTTCAATCAAGCGGTATGGATTTTCTGTCAGTAATTCAATGGCTTCTGTTCGATAGGTTTGATAGATTTTCATGCCAAGCTGGGGACCAAATCCCCACTCATTCAGTTGAATCATGACCCGTTCTAAGCCTAAGTTTTGCTCAATAGTGCGATGAATGACTTCTTTTTTTTCAGCGGATAGACGTGGAACAGAATCGAGTGCACTAGGATCTTCTAAAATAACACGGAGTGCATTAGCACCTAGTTTTTCAACAATCGTTTCAGCCGTTTTTTTCCCAATCCCTACGAATAAGTCACTAGATAAATAATGAATAATCCCTTGCTCAGTTGCAGGAACCTCTTTCGTAAATGTCTCAATTTGAAATTGAGCACCGTATTTAGGATGCTGTTTTAAGATCCCAGTAAAACGATATTGTTCATCCATTTGTAATGGTGGAAAATAACCTACAACGATAATTTCTTTATCTTCATATTGCAAATTCGTCTCTTGAATTTTCACTCGTACAATCGAATACATATTTTGTGCATTATGAAAGATAGAGACGATCGGACGTCCGAGTATAAAAAATTTATTAAGTTCAAATAAATCTAGGTGATCTGTCATTTTCGGTCCGTCCTTTCTTATAGTTTTCAATCTTTTTATTTTACCATAGCCTCATGAAAATATAGCAGCCAAAAATATAATCGCTTCAATATTTTACATTATTTTGACAAATGACAATTCTCTGCCTTTATTCTCCGTTCCATGCTATGATAAATAAGAATTAGTTGCACGGAAGGATTGTGAAATTATTGGAATTTAGACCTTGCATCGATTTACACGATGGCAAAGTAAAACAAATTGTAGGGAGCACTTTGGGGTATACGAATCAAGCAGTTGTAGAAAATTTTATTTCTCATCATGACGCTAGCTACTATGCACAAATGTTTGCCCAAGATCGTTTAACAGGTGGACACGTTATCATGCTCGGTTCAGGTAATGAAGATGCTGCCTTATCCGCTTTAACAGCTTATCCTCAAGGCTTACAAATTGGTGGTGGCATCACAGCTGACAATGCTCAAAAGTATATTGATGCAGGCGCTTCACATGTCATTGTCACATCCTATATTTTTCATGATGGTCAGCTAGATTTAGCACGTTTAAAGCATTTAAATCAATTAATTGGTAAAGAACACCTTGTCATCGATCTCAGTTGTAAGATGCGTGACGGGAAGTGGTTTGTCATGACAGATAAATGGACTACATTTAGTCATTTCGAAGTCAATGCAACATCCATTGCTTATATTGAAGGTTTTTGTGATGAACTGTTAATTCATGCTGTCGATGTTGAAGGAAAGAAGGGTGGCATGCAGGAAAGTTTGGTACGGGATTTAGCTGCTTGGACATCTATCCCTACTACCTATGCAGGCGGCGTCCGATCAATTGAAGACTTAGAAAGATTTAACCAATTAGCCAATGGAAAGCTTCATGTAACCATTGGGAGTGCGCTCTCTATTTTTGGTGGCGATTTACCTTATACAGATGTAGTAGAATATTGTAAAAAAGGCGGGATCTTGTGAAGCTTATTTATAAAGATTATGTTTTTCCATTTCAAGAAACAAATTTAGAGAGAATCATAGATGGTAAATATTTTAAAGTGAATAAAAAAGATGATTCTCTTGCGATTCAAGTGCAACTTGACAACGAGCAAATGTTACTGGAATTTTCAAAATCATTAAAGGCAACATGTGGCTTTTTACGCGATCAAGAAACAGAACCTTATATCGGAACCTATATTGATTTACAAGTTTTCGTTGATGAGTTTAATAAGCGTTATAACTTAAATGCTGAAATTATTAGTTAAAACAAGGGGTAACTAGCTTCCCTTTGTTTTAACCCCACACCTCTTCTGCATTATTCCTTTCTCGTATTTCTGAAACCTTTTCATTGTCATGTGAGTTATATATTGTATAGCATGAACTATAGGGGGTTCACATGGCTAAACTTCATACTCAAAATTTCCTACCTTATTTTTTTATGCTTCCCGCCCTTCTCATAGGGATGATCACCATGATCTCTTACGGCGTAGGCTTCTCTATTTGGATACAAAACCTATTCATCTGGATTGTAGGCGTTCGTTTTTGCTATGTTGTTTTAACTAAAACTAGCCTTAAACTTTTAGATAAAAGCCCTCTTTCTATCACATCTGTATTAATTATATTACTCATTATGCCCTTTTGGTTTAATGGTATAGAGGGTGTCCATCGATGGATAACTTTTGGTCCATTTCATTTTTATATGGCTAGTATTATTTTACCTATGTTAATTATTTATTTATGGAAGCTTTCAAAAAATAAAAATTTATTATTTTCTATAGGATTCATAATCCTCATAGAAGGTATATTAATTATGCAACCAGATGCAGGGCAACTCACTGCGTTTGCTTGTGCATCCACCATTATTTTATGGCGAGCTAGAGAAAATTCGAAAGGGAAGTATATTACCCTAATTATATTAGCCATATTTGTCCTAGCATCATGGATGTTTCTTGATCATTTAGCTCCAGTCCCATATGTAGAGCAAATTATTTTTTTAGTGGCTGATATGGGAAGAATTTTCCTTTTATTAGGTGTGGTAGCACTCCTATTGTTAGTATATCCATTTTTTATCCCATGGAAAAAAGATACATTGGCAATGGCTTTAGGCCTATATTTTCTAATGACAATCCTTGTTACTTTCCTTGGTAATTTTCCAATGCCTATTATGGGCTATGGAATTTCACCAATTATCGGCTATCTCATTGCAATCACTGCCCTACAAAAAATAAAAATCGAACAAAGAAAGAAAGGATTTACAAACGATGAAAACTGAACTAGAAGTAAACACTTTAAAATCATTCCAAACTGAATTAACACGCTTCTTTTTAGCCTACAAATTTGCTCTCCAAGAAGTGGAAACGAAAATTAATATCTTACAAGAAGAATTTAAGTTGATACATGAATATAATCCAATTGAGCATATTTCTACACGTGTCAAATCACCGAAAAGTATTTTAACAAAGATGATGAAAAAAGAGCTACCTCCATCAATGGAGGCTGTTCGTGGAAATATTCGTGATATAGCAGGTGCTCGCATCACCTGTTCCTTCGTGGAGGATATTTACAAGGTAAGCGCCATGTTACAAGCACAGCATGACATAGAAGTTGTTGAGGTGAAAGATTATATAGCCAATCCAAAAGAAAATGGCTACCAAAGCTTACATCTCATCATTAAAATCCCTATCTTTATGTCAGACCATATGGAAAAGGTCTATACAGAGATCCAAATTCGTACAATTGCAATGGATTTCTGGGCAAGCTTAGAACACAAAATTTATTATAAATATAACAAAGAAGTACCTGAGCATATTCGACTTGAATTAAAGGAAGCCGCTCTACAAGCAGCTGAGTTAGATCGAAAAATGGAGCGACTGAATAAAGAAATCAATATTTTAAAGGAAAATGAAGCAGAGCCTTCATTGCTAGACAGTACCCCGATAACCCATCTAGCTAAATACTTAACGGATCTTCCTGGCAGTAAGATAATTGATAATGCTCTATTCAAAAAATAAATTCATTCTTAGATATGTTCATCAAATGAAAAATCCACCTCACACTCTGCATGCTTACAGAATATGAGGTGGATTTTACTGTTTATTCACTATTGCGCCTTGGATTTCGTTGCTACAAAGAAGGAGAAAATAAGAGCACAAATGGCAAAAATAAAGGTAGCGACATATACGAAACTGACGCCATTCGCAATGGTGTCCTTTAAAAAGCTTACTTCTTCTATATTAAAGCCACCTTTTGCAAATTCACCATTTAATTGAATTTCACCTTTTCCTAATGAAGCCATTTTTTCACTCGTTGCTAGGTTGAAAATCATACCAAATAGTGCTGCCCCAATCGCTTGGCTAAATGTATTCGTAAAGGAGTTCAAACCAATTGATATACCAAGCTGCTTCGGATCTGCCACCTTTTGTATGGAAATCATCAACATCGGCATAATAAAGCCCATCCCTAGTCCAATTAATGATGAAGCGAAATAAACGCTGAAATCACTAGAACCTGAAGATAATCTTGCCAACAATAGCGTACCCGTAACAAGTAAAATCGTACCCATTTGGATAATGCGTTTATTTGTTAAACGTCCGATTAAATAACCTGCCATAATCGAGTTCACCGTCCAAAAAATAGACATCGGTGTTAATAATAACCCAGCTTGTGTTGCATTTTTACCTAAAACACTTTGGGCAAATATCGGAATATAAACCGTCACACCAATGACAATAGACATGCCACTTAAAGTTAATGCATTAATGACCATTAGTCGTCCATTTTTAAACAGAGTTAACGGAATAATTGGCTCCTCTGCTCGCAACTCCACCCAGATAAAAATACTTAAGAATACAAGAGCAACCCCATACATTAGCAGCGATTGACCTGATAACCAAGTCTGTGTTTTGCTGTTTTCGATAATAACAAATAGCAGTGCCACCATGCCAATTGTAAAAAATGCTGCACCTAAATAGTCAATTTTACGCTTCACTGCTTCTAGTTGTTCTTTATAATGTTTAGCAATTAAATAGATTGAGGCTAAACCAAATGGTACATTAATGAAGAAAATGAAATGCCAAGATACTTGGTCAACAATAAAGCCTCCAAATAATGGACCTACTACGCCAGACACGCCCCATACCATACTTAAATAACTTTGTCCTTTAGCACGCTCTTTTTCAGTCTTAAACAATTCACCAACCATTGTTAATGTGATGGGTAAAATTGAACCTGCGCCAATACCTTGAATTGCTCGGAAGACTATTAATTGCTCCATGGATTGCGCTAAACCACATAACATAGAACCTACTAAAAAAATAATAATACCTGTAATAATCATCCGTTTGCGCCCAAATAAATCAGCTAGCTTACCAAAAATAATTGCCGCAATGGCTGAAGCTAGTAAATAAGCGGAATAAATCCAGCTTATTAAGTCTACGCCTAATAAATCAGCCGTAATACTTGGAATAGCTGTACTAACAATTGTTCCTTCAATTGCAGCGAGTGCTGTTACAAGTAATAGTGCAATAAATACTTTATTCATCCTGTCACCTTTTCCTTTCCTGCATGACATACATTACCAAGTTTGAACTAAAAATAAAAGAGAAACGGGTTCATTCTATGAAAAAATAAACGATTGATTTGCAGTTTTACTAGACAATTTCAATAAAAAAAGCAGCAAGTAGATTAACTCGCTGCTTATTATCTATCAGTTAAATCGTTGGGCAATCATATCGTAAAGATAACGGGCTTGGTCGTATTCCGGTTGTAAGGTAAAGGCTTGTTTCAAATGATACATCGCATCTTCCGTTTGTTCAGTGGATACAGCATATAGTACACCTAAATTATAATGTGCATCTGCATTATTCCAATCCTGTTCAATCAAGAGATCCAGTTCCTTCTTCCCTTCATCAAACATTTCTAACGCACATAGTACGATCGCATAGGCTAAACGAATTTGTGTATCATCTGGAGCAAGTTCTACCGCACGTTGTAAATAAGGTAAGGCCAATTTTGAGTTATCCATACGCTCAAAGCATTTCCCCATCATATAATAGACATCTGCACCTTCAATATGATGCTTTAGCGCTTGTTCATACAGCTTCACAGCCTCGGCATAGCGTTCAGCATTGTAATATAAATTGGCTAGACCGTAATAGGCTGTAGCTACTGTTTCATCCACAGTAATGGCCTTTTGGAAGAAACGTTCTGCACGTTCGGTATCCTCTAACACGGCTAATAAATTGCCGAAATTTACATAACCAATAGCATTTTCAGGCTCTGCTTCGATTGCTTTTGTAAATAGTTGAGCAGCATCCTCATAACGTTTTTCTTGAAATGCTTGGATGCCCTGTTCATTATAATTCATTCGTTTTTCACCTCTATGTAGCGAAAGACTGCTTTTAGGGAGCCAAGAGGCCATAAAAGCAGTCTTAACGCAATTTATCCAACATATGTTAGTTTTTCATTACTTTTAAAGACTTCATCAATCGTTCCGCCACCCATACATTCTTCTCCATTGTATAGTACTACAGCCTGTCCTGGTGTAATTGCACGTACAGGTTCTGCGAATGTAATATGTGTACGGCCGTCTGGTAAAATTTCAACTTCCACTGGTGTATCGGTTTGGCGATAACGGAATTTTGCTGTACAAGAAAATTTCCCAGGCAATTTTTTTGTCGAAGTATAGTTCATTTTCACAGCTGTTAATGATGTAGAATACGAATATTCATTGTCAAAGCCTTGTCCGACAAGCAGAACATTACGTTCTAAATCTTTTCCTAGCACAAACCAAGGCTCGCCGTCTCCACCAATACCAAGACCATGTCGTTGCCCAAGTGTATAGTACATTAAGCCATCGTGTTGACCCATTACAACGCCATCCATTGTTTCCATCTTGCCCGGTTGAGCTGGTAAATATTGACTCAAAAACTCTTTGAAATTACGTTCTCCAATAAAGCAAATGCCCGTTGAATCTTTTTTCTTGGCCGTAGCAAGACCAGCTTCCTCTGCAATTTTACGCACTTCTTTTTTCTCAATATCGCCAATCGGGAACATCACATGCGCCAATTGCTCTTGTGATAATTGGTTTAAAAAGTATGTTTGATCTTTGTTATCATCAACACCACGTAACATTTTTACCTCGCCATCACCACTACGATCAATTCGTGCATAGTGACCCGTCGCTAAGTAATCAGCACCAAGGTTCATGGCATGCTCTAAAAATGCTTTAAATTTAATTTCTTTATTGCACATCACATCAGGGTTTGGTGTACGCCCTGCCTTATATTCTTCTAAAAAGTATGTGAAAACTTTATCCCAATATTGTTTCTCGAAATTGACAGCATAATATGGGATACCAATTTGATTACATACTTTAATCACATCGTCATAATCTTCTGTTGCTGTACAAACACCGTTTTCGTCCGTATCATCCCAGTTTTTCATAAAGATCCCGATTACTTCATATCCTTGTTGTTTTAACAAGTATGCAGCCACCGACGAATCTACCCCACCTGACATGCCGACAACAACTCGAATTTGTGAGGGGTCACGTGTTTCTTTCATTGTGGTCACCTTTTCTTTTATCTAATTACAGTGCATGCTTCAATATTTATAGAAACATAACATTGGTATTGCGCAAATTATTTTTTAGCTAGTTTTTTCACAATTTGAGCCGTTTTTTCCGCTGCATGTCGGATATCCTTTTCCGTTAAATCCTGCCCAAAGCTGAATCGGATGGAGTTTCGTAGCTCTTCTGCACTTTGTCCAAACATTGCTACTAACACATGCGATGGATCAATCGACCCAGCAGTACATGCCGAACCACTCGATGCATAAATTCCTGCCATATCAAGGTTCACTAAAAATGATTCTACTTCCATGCCCTCAAAGCTAATATTTAAAACATGTGGCAATGAATGCACCTCATCACCATTTACATGGAATGCTAGCTTTTCTTGCGAAAAAACATCAAGCATAATTTGCTTAAAGTGATTGTATAGTGAACGCTTTTCTTCACGCAACTCATTTGCAACTTGCACTGCAGTTGCAAAACCAATAATGGCAGGTATATTTTCAGTACCTGCACGACGTTTTTTCTCTTGTGCGCCCCCAAGAGCATAGCTCGCTAACGGTGTGCCCGACTTTTGATAAAGGAATCCAACACCTTTTGGACCATTGATTTTATGAGCAGATACACTCAATAAATCCACCTGTAATTGCTTTACATCAATGCGCTCTAAACCATAAGCCTGAACCGCATCTGTATGGAATACGGCACGATGCTCACGTAATAGCTCACCAATTTCAGCAATTGGTTGAATCGTACCAACTTCATTATTTCCGTACATGATTGTCACTAAAATGGTATCTTCGCGCAGAGCTTTTTGGACATCCTCAACCGCTACTCGCCCCATTTGATCTACTGGTAAATAAGTCACCTCAAAGCCATCGCGTTCAAGTTTTTCACAAGTATGTAATACTGCATGATGCTCTACTTGCGTTGTAATGATATGTTTTCCTTCGTTTGCACGGGCATAGACAGTTCCTAAAATCGCCATATTGTCCGCTTCTGTGCCACCACTTGTGAAAATAATTTCCCCAGCTTGGGCACCAATAGATTTGGCTAATAGCTCACGTGCATCATCTAGATATTTTCTTGCTTCTCGACCTGCTCTATGAATACTGGATGCATTGCCAAATACCTGTTGCATAGCAGTCGTCATCGCTTCTATTACTTGGCCATTCATCGGAGATGTGGCCGCATGATCGAGATAGATATATGAACTCATGTTGAAAACTCCTTTTTTTCATCAATTACGCCTCGGCCTAATTGAGTCAGGATTTTTTCGAGCTCGCTCGAAAAGCTCCTTTTAAAACTTTGTAACATCCGCCAGAGGCTTTAGCTTGATTCAGTTAATGCTTGCAAAATCAATACAAGCGTTCTTCGCTCCTCTATGAGAAGGGAGTCTTCCGTACTTGGTGCTTCATTTTCGGTACAAAAAAACATTCGCTGAATCGAGACAAAAGCGCAAAACCCACATCACTCATCGTAAAAATAGCCATTGAGATGTGAATAGCTCACAACCGCCCTAAAGAATGAGGTGAATGTAGGAGTAGCGCTTTAGCTTGAACATTTTTAAATATAGAACATGTAGCCTTCTACTACATTCTCTTCTGTATATTGTGCTAAATCTTCAATTGTTGTTGTATCTAACACATTTTTTACTGCATCGCGAATACGTAGCCATAACTCTCGTTGAGGTGCTTCTTCATTTTCAATACCCTCTACTGGTTGAATAGGTCCTTCTAGCACACTAATAACATGGGCTGCTGAAATTTCGCTAGGTGGATTGGCTAGCATATACCCACCATAAGCACCACGTACACTTTTTACTAAGCCTGAATTACGAAGCGGAGATACTAATTGCTCTAAATATGCTTCAGAAAGCTCCTTTTCCGCAGCAATTTTACGCAAAGGAATGGGTCCTTCCCCATAATGCTTTGCTAATTCAATCATAATCGTAAGCCCGTATCGGCCCTTTGTTGAAATTTTCATTTTATCACCCTCAATTAGTCTAGTCAAAATACTACCAACAGTATATCATAATCTCCTCTTGATGAACTCGGAAATACACCTAGAAGGATATGATATACTAATTAAAGCGATTCAAAATCGTTCAAAAGCTATATCAGCGCTTTATTTTAGCGTAAAAACATGCACGAAGCAAAAAATGACAACGACTGAAAGGGGGAATTATGTTGCATAATGAACCACTCGCTTTTCGAATGCGCCCTTTAACCCTTGATGAGATTGTTGGTCATCAGGATTTCATTGGTCCCAATACAGCCCTTTATAAAATGATTCAAAATGAACATGTACCCTCCATGTTGCTATATGGAGAACCTGGAATCGGTAAAACATCCATTGCCAATGCCATTGCAGGAAGTTCCAAGCTCCCTTTCTTTGCACTTAATGCCACACGAGCTGGTAAAAAAGATGTTGAAGATATTGTACAAGAAGCCAGAATTTCTGGAAAAGTACTACTTTTTTTGGATGAAATTCATCGTTTCAATAAATTACAGCAGGATACATTGTTACCACATGTAGAAAATGGCTCGATTGTATTAATTGGTGCCACAACAGAAAATCCTTATCATGATGTAAATCCAGCGATTCGTTCACGCTGTGGTGAAATTTATCAGCTAAAACGGTTAACTAAGGAAAATTTAATCGAACTAGTTGAAAAAGCACTGGCTGATGAAAGACGAGGACTAGGTAAATATCATTTTGCATTAACACCATCACAAATTGAACAAATTGCAGCCGCAGCGAATGGAGATGCGCGAAAGGCATTAACTTTGCTAGAATCCATTTATTATGCCAGTGACGAGGTGGATGGACAAACAATTGCTGCCAATCATGTCATTGAGCATCTCATTAGCCGAATTGGTGTGTATGGCGATAAAAAAGGTTCACATTTTTATAATCTACTCTCTGCCCTGCAAAAATCTGTGCGTGGCAGTGATACCAATGCCGCTCTGTATTATTTAGCACATTTATTGGAAACAGGCGATTTAGTGGCTGTCAGCAGACGCCTACTTGTTATGGCCTATGAGGATGTTGGTCTAGCAAATCCCGAAGTTGGCCCTCATATGTTAGCCGCCATACAAGCTGCGGAACGACTGGGACTACCAGAGGCACGTATCCCACTTGCAAGTGCTGTCATTGAAATGTGCCTTGCCTCAAAATCCAATTCTGCCATTGTGGCAATCGACGCTGCCATTACGGCTATACATGAAGGTAAAACAGGCGATATCCCCCATCATCTGCGAGATGCTCATTACGAGGGGGCAAAAGATTTAGGACATGTTGGCTATCAATACCCACATAACACACCGATTGGTACTTTTGGTGGTTGGGTAGACCAGCAATACTTACCAGATGAACTTGTAGGGACAGAATTCTATAAACCTGTAATTGCTGGTGAGGAAAAACGTATGGCAGGCATTTACGAAAAACTCAAATCATTCCATCAAGATAAGAAATAATCATATAAAAGCAAAGTCACTATCTCAAGTAATTGACATGACTTTGCTTTTTTTATAAACAACAGGATAGACTGCTCTAGCAATCATCCTGTAAAGCTCGGGTTATTTGTTGTGTATCGTTCTTGGTAAAACAAATTTAAAGGTTCTGCTACATGTCGAAGTGATGGCAAAATGGATTCTTTCACATCTCCTTCATTTACCTTACTATGCAAAAAAACAATCAAATTATAAGACTGATACAATAAGCTCGCAAACTCTTGATTGTTTTCTCTTACCTCAAAGCGAATTGCTTTTACAGCAATTGCTTGTGCAATTTTTTGTTCTCTCGTCTCACAGGAAGGTTCCTTACTTAATTCATCATCTGACACTCTGTATAACCGTTTTAATGCACCATACACCTCTTGATTTCCACTAAATCGATCTTTTAACCACTGCAAGACAAATTGTAAAAGAATGACTGCATAGATAAGGGAAAGACATTCATCGCCACGCGATTTTTTTGCTAAGCGTTGGAAATATTCTGCTTGTGTGACTAATTCAAAAAGAAGTAAACGAATTGGGTAAAGCATGGCATGGCCGCTATTGATGTATAGCTTTTCTCGATCTCTATACATAGCCAACCAAATATCTTTGATCAATGAAATGGATTTCCTCGTTGAGAGCGCTAATTGACATTGAATAAGCTCCTGTTCAATCGTCGGTTGGATAAGCTGTTGAAATAAAAGTTCATCTTCCTCACTAACTAGTAAAAGTGGTTTTTCCAAATTTGCCAAATCTATTTCTATTCCATTTACAATCATTGCCTAGCCCCCTTCCAATAAGTTCTTACAGCGTTAAGCAGAGTGAGCACATCTATTACCAATTTTTTAACTATAATTCGACAAAAAAACATAAATACCTTTCTAGATAATATGTCTTTTTACTTTCCCTACAATAAAAAAAGAATCCACGATACTAAATTAGGCAAGTAAATCAGTCTTTTTCAACATCGAACATTGTAGAAAAAGCTGATTTAATTACAATTAGTTGCGTAGATTCTTGTCGTATTGGCTATTTTCTGAAAATAGATAGTCTACTATTGTCTAAACCGAAAGTTCTTGATCAACAAATAATTTAAACTGTTGAAGACACTGCTTCACATCACCCTTTTGTGACAGCACTTCGTTGCGTATGATGGTTGCTTTTTCTTCATCATCTAGCACTTCAGTTAAAAGAGCAAAGATATCTGTTAATAATAGCTCATTCTCTTCCTGCTCAATACTCGGTAAGGAATAGGCTGCTATTTTTAATAAACGCTCTACTTTTTCAGGTGTCTCTTGTAAAGCATTCGAAGAATAATAGGTTGATGCAGCTAAAAAGTAGCATAATTTTGCACAACAATCGATAAATAAATGCCAATACGTATTTGCTTTTGGTAATTCCCCTGCTCGCTGATTAACGTATTCCTTATAATAGGTTGTGACTTGTATATATAAAGGATTTAATTCTCTCATGGCTTTTGGATAATTGTTGGATGTATCCAAATAGTCAAATACAATGGCATTCATTTTCTCTTGAAGTTTAACAATATCTAAATGATCACGAATTACTTGAATTTCCATTTTCCCACTCTCCCATATGTCATTTGCTGTTTAACTTCTTGGCTATTCACTGCGTAGCACCAAGCATCCCAAACAAACTGATCGATTATCTAATGGATGATTCAAATTATAGCAATAAACCATATGAAGTAGTGTGGACATGAAAAAAATAAGACAATTTCGTGAATTAATAGCATTTTATGTACATAAGAGGAACTATTTTGGTAAAATTATAACCTTTGTACATAATCATCAAATAACCATGGTTCCTTTGCTCGATCAACAATTTCGATAATACTTCCATTTACATATTTTTTAATGCGCTTTTGAGGTATATAAAAATAAGCATTGTTCATAATTAACCATTCACTTAATGTTAAATCACTACCTGTTTGTTGCTTCGTTAAGATTTTTTTATGTCGCAGAACATCAGCCATTTTATAAAAACCATCTGACAATTCGTAGGCTGATACATCAAAATTAAAAATGGGGCTGACAACTTGTCCAACATCAAAAATATGTATAGTTTGCTTTTCTTCATCTATAGCTAACTCTACTGTGCTAATTTCATCCAAAAGATTTAAACCTCTATACTCCATTTGATAAATTTTTTCCATTTGTATACGCCTCCTTTTTTACAACGGTCTAATTGTAACATAGAAAAAGTAGCTACCTCTAAATACAATTAAGGCAGCTACTTCTACGAAAATGAACATTTATGCTGTTTATTGAAAATTACCCAAACCTGTATATGGTACTAACCTTGTACGCGCGTAATTTTTACATCTTTTAGGATGGTATTGACTACCCAGCTGGCAGCAATTAAACCCGCTACGGACGGTACAAAGGCATTGGATGAAGGCGGCATCTTTGCTTTGCGAATTGCTGCATCAGGCTTACCTACATGTTCGACAACATCTGGACGAACGACAATTGGACTTTCATCTGAAAATACAACCGTAACACCCTTATGAATGCCCTCTTTACGTAGCTTTGTACGAATGATTTTCGCCAATGGGTCTGTATGTGTTTTTGAAATATCTGCGATTTGGAAGCGAGTAGGGTCCATTTTATTTGCTGCACCCATACTTGAAATAATAGGAATATTACGTTTCAAACATTCCTTCATTATATGAATTTTATACATCACTGTATCGCTTGCATCGATCACATAATCAATGCCTTGCGTGAAAAATTCTTCATAGGTTTCTTCCGTGTAAAACATATGCATGTCAATCACTTCACATGCTGGATTAATATCTGCAATACGCTCTTTCATAATTGCTGATTTTGATTGACCAACTGTCGATAGGTATGCGACAAGTTGTCTGTTGACATTTGTAATATCTACATTATCCTTATCGACTAAAATAATACGACCGATTCCGCTTCTTGCACACGCCTCAGCAGCAAATGACCCAACGCCCCCTACACCAAGTATAGCGACCGTTGTATTTTTTAATTTCTCGAGACCCTCTGTTCCTATAGCGAGCTCGTTACGTGAAAATTGATGTAACATCCTGACACTCTCCATCTATGAAATTTTATTAGTAAACCTAGTTATATACTAAGATAAAATCAAAACCTATCTTACATTTTATCACGTTATTGTTCAAGAGAAAAATATAAAGAAAAAATCAAAATTGCCTACATCAATATGTAGAATTAATCAATTTCTACCTCGTTAGCCAGCGTCAATTAGCGGCTCTTTGGACGCCCCAACGGAAATCAAGCCCTCACCTTGCAAAGTTGCTTTTTCTACCATTGACATCATCTTTTTTCAACAACATGAAAAAGAGATTGATGACTCAATCCCTTTCTCACTCTTCTTTACTTAGTAAAACCAAATGATGACCATGGTTGAATATGTGCTAATAAAAATTGTTCTTCCTCCACAATGCTTGCGACAACATTACTCGATCCCGTATTCGGAATGTCCTTTAGCACAATCTGTAGCTCTCCCTTATAACGAACATCTAAATTATTATCAATCGTGACATCTCCTGTTTTTAATGGTCGTATATCATGCACAGGAAAATCTCCATTTTTATATTTCACACGGGATTGGGTGCTCCGAATCACGTATTCAGACACATCACCTCGATTAAAATGAGGCTCTTTATAAAGAATCGTCTCCTCTAAAATGCTCGTGTCTTCAGACTGGTCAACCCTTAACTCAAGCTTATTGCGATTTAATTGTCCTAATGCACGTAGTTCTTCCTCAGAAGCAAACATATTGCCAATAATACAATCGTCAATTAACCCTGTATACCATAAAACTTTCGCCTGTACAGTGATTGGGAGATGACGGTGCTCCTCTAAGGTAGGTAAACCGTGCTCTGTTTGTTCCCAAGGTCCAAATTGACCATGCTGTGAGGAAATCATCGCTGCAGTCCTCACATTGTGCGTTTTAAAGTGTTGAGACGTTTGTAAAAAATGCTGACGAGATAGCCCAGTAAAGCGTCTTGGATAAAAATTATGACAGCCGATAATGTTCTCCTTATTGGGCTGATAAGAGAGAATATTATCTACATACTTCGTACCATTACTAATGTTTAATTCTATTTTTAGATTACTTGCATCAAGTGACATCAACGCTTCTTCCTGGCCTGAAAATCCCATATCTAAACGTAAGGCTGCCAAATAATAATGTTCTTTTAAATAGCCAATTACGGTTCGCCATCGAGATAAATGGAAGATAAATACAAACAGCGATGACAATTAAGGCCATACTCAAAATAGCACCACGCCAAGATTGAGTTGCTAAGAATCCATTAATAATCGGTGGTGTTGTCCATGGCGGTGCAACGGTAGCAGCTGGCACCCAGCCCCATTTCGTTGCAAAGAATGCAATGGTTACATTGAGCATTGGTGTCAAAATGAACGGTACGAATAAAACCGGATTTAATACAATTGGTAACCCAAAAAGTAATGGCTCATTAATATTGAAAATCCCAGGTGCTGCTGATAATTTTCCAACTGTATTATATTGTTTATTCTTCCTAGCAAATATGAAAAATGCAATGATAAGTGCTATGTAATGCAGCAGGTCTGGCATGAATACCTTCAGGAGATGAAATTTTATACATTTTTTTATCCACAATCCCTCCATTCTTTCACGTAAAATCAATCCGATGTTGATATTTGGCAATCATTTTCTCATTATGCGACCAATCTGAATCCACATTATTGCTGACAAAAATCGGTAACTCTACTGAGGACTTTGCTAGTGTTTCAATGATTTCACTGAACAAAGCATTTAATAGTAATGAACCAATAACAGTGGACGCTGGTGCATACTGCATTTCATGTATATTCAGTACACCATCACCAATAGGGATATGTGTATTGATCACAAAATCTACCACATCTTCTAGCCGTTTCCCACTGTGATGACGTGTAGCCTGTTCCTGATAGAGGAGCGATTGGAGGGATACCACAAATACATCTGAATCCTTTGCTAGCAAAGCAGCATCAATAGGTGCTGCATTTCTCCCTGAGGTTGAAATAACGATGCAAACATCATTCTCACGAAAGTCAAACTGTTCTTTATGCTGTTCAATAATGTTCGGATCTTTCTCATTGATTGAAGAAGCTAATGCGCCAGCATGTAAGGCTAAAGGTTCAATAAATATTGGACGTACGGGTACTAATCCACCCGCTCGATAAAATGCCTCCTGTGCCAGCAGCTGAGAATGACCACAACCAAATAATTGAATAATCCCACCTTTTTGGAGGCGTTGGACAATGATTTGTGCCGCTTCACTTATATGTGCTGTCTCCTTTTCCTTTACAACCTGGATGAGCTTTTCGATTTCAGAAAAATATGCATGCATAAAATCACCTTTTAATTTCACTTATAAATTTATAACGATCAGCTCGATACGTACTACGTACAAGCTCAAATGGTTTACCATCTGATAAGTAACTTGTACGTTTGATAATTAAAACAGGTGCTGTTTGATTAATCTGTAGAAATTTACTATCCTCTTTTGATACGATGGCTGCCTCCATTTGCTGTACGGCATTCCCAATCTTTTGATGGAACTTTGCTTCGATTAGGGCATAAAGTGAGCCCATTATTTGCTTCTCATCCAACTCCGGATAAATCTTAACTGGGATGTACGTTCTTTCAATTGCCATTGGCTGAGCATCAGCATTTCGAATACGCACTACAAAAAATACTTCTTCACCAGGCTCTATCATTAAATCCCTTGCAATATCCACGGGTGGTATGATTTTCTCAAATCGTAACACTTTACTGCTTGGTTCCATCCCTCTTGCTCGCATATCTTCCGTAAAACTCGTTAATCCCTGTAACGGTTGCTCTAATTTGGGATTCGCAACGTACGTACCTCTCCCTTTTTCTCGATATAATAGACCACTATTTACTAGATTGGTAATGGATTGACGTACAGTCATTCTACTTACATCAAATTGTGCAGAAAGCTCTCGTTCTGATGGGATGGTCTCACCAATTCTGTATTCTTCTAAATAAATTCGTTGTTTAATAATCTCTTCTATTTGTATATAAATAGGTATATGAGAATTTTTCTCTAACAATTCTTGCACCTTCCTTATCGCCTTTATGATTTCTCAATACAACTTTACCTCGTCAGATTGTTTTTTGTATGTCGCATTGATTAAGCAAAGCTAAATTATGTCCACTATTGACATGTGTATCATAGTGATGAAAAGGACGCATTTGATTATATAAATGGTCCCTTGATTTATGCCTAATGGACTTTCCTCTATTATTGTAGCATCTGAGTGACCAATAGACGAAAAATGCTTCGAGTAACGTAAACTCATCTTCATTTTCTGAAGCAACGCCTTTTGTTAGATAGCATGAATAGTCATCTTTTGCTAATTAGCAAATTGTTTAATCGATGGACTCATTCTGTTCTCTATTGGCTAAGCATTAGCTCACATTTTCTAAACAATTGGATATTCTACATTAAATACCCAGTCATTATATTGCTCTGTTTAAATTTAGCCTCATGGACTTAAGCGCTTTCAATTTTGGTTATGGATTGTGTAATCGTCGTCTCCCTTTATATAACATTGCCTCTTCCAAAGAAGGTATAGTTGTCTATACCAATTATATGCTTCTCTAACAGAAATAAAAAGTAATCTTTCGTATTTTCTAAATTTTTATTTATTTAAAATGCTATACTAGCTCTTTTTTAAAATAGCTATGCCCTGAACTGTATTTACTTTCCTAATCCATCATTCTGCTCCTGTTTAATTTAACGCATAAAAAAAGGAGCTATTGTTAAGCTCCTTTCAATCCTATGTATAGGACGAATCCCAATTGTGCCGTAATGCCAAGAAACATTCGTTTTGAACCCGCAATTTGCAGGTGGGTGCCCGCTTTGCAGCTTTAAACGTCCCGCTTTGCATGGGGCATGTTTGCGACTACAAAATGAAGGCTCCCGATTCTATAGTGTTCGGTCAAAACTGTGAAGTAGAGTTAGCAGTTAGACAAACACATCAGGATTCGTATTACAGTTATCATAACACCACTTTTCTGATAATTCAAACGATTTTCTCTAATAATCTATAATTTTTTAAGAAAACGCAAAAAATACCTAGATTTCCAACAGTATTTGCTAGAAAATCCAGGTATTTTGTATTATCTATTATTTTCTAAAAGGTTTGATGGCCAGGCTTAATTCACTTAGTTGTTCAGGAGATACTTCGCTTGGTGCCTCTGTCATCAAGCAACTAGCACTAGCTGTTTTCGGGAATGCGATTGTATCACGTAAATTCGTACGACCTGCTAATAGCATCACGAAGCGATCAAGACCAAAGGCAAGACCAGCATGTGGTGGTACGCCATATTCAAACGCTTCTAATAAGAAGCCGAATTGTGCTTGTGCTTCTTCTTCTGAGAAGCCAAGTAATTCAAACATTTTTTCTTGTAGCTCACGTTCATAAATACGTAATGAACCACCACCAAGTTCGTAGCCGTTTAAAACGATATCATATGCTTGTGCCCGTACTGCTGCAGGGTCTGTGTCCATTAACGCTATATCTTCATCAAACGGACGTGTGAATGGATGGTGTGCAGCATAGTAACGTCCATCTTCCTCAGAGTATTCGAATAATGGCCAGTCAGTAATCCAAAGGAAAGCAAATTGTGATTCATCGATTAGGTTTAAATCTTGTCCTAATTTCGTACGTAGAGCACCTAAAGAAGCTGCTACAATAGCTGCTTTATCAGCGACAAATACTAGAATATCGCCAACTTCTGCCCCCATACGCTCGATTAATGCTGCTGCTAACGCTTCGTCAAAGAATTTCGCGATTGGACCGTTTAGGCCTTCTTCTGTAACCTTTAACCAAGCAAGACCTTTTGCTCCGTAAATACCAACGAATTTCGTTAACTCGTCCATGTCTTTACGAGAATAGTTGTCAGCTGCACCTTTAATATTGATACTTTTTACTTGTTTACCTTGTGCAACAGTATCGGCAAATACTTTGAAATTACAGCCTTCAAAAATATCATTTAACGCTACTAGCTCTAATCCAAAACGTACATCTGGCTTATCTGAACCATAGCGATCCATTGCTTCTTGGTATTTCATACGTTGGAATGGTGCAGGAATGTCGATTCCTTTTACTTCTTTCATTACCGCTTGGATTAAGCGTTCATTCATTTCTAATACTTCTTCTTGTGTTAAGAAGCTCGTTTCAATGTCCACCTGTGTAAACTCTGGTTGACGGTCAGCACGTAAGTCTTCATCGCGGAAGCAACGCGCAATTTGGAAATACTTTTCAAAGCCAGCAACCATTAATAATTGTTTAAATAATTGAGGTGATTGTGGTAATGCGTAAAATTCACCTTCATGAACACGTGAAGGTACTAAATAGTCACGAGCACCCTCTGGCGTTGATTTTGTTAAAATTGGTGTTTCTACTTCTAAGAAACCTTCGTTTTGTAGGAAGTTACGAATTGTACGTGTCACATCAGAACGCATTTTGAATGTATCGAACATTACGGGACGACGTAAGTCAAGATAGCGATATTTCAAACGTAAATCTTCTGATACGTCTGTGCGATCTTCAATCTGGAATGGCGTAGTTTTTGCCGTATTAATGACGACTAATTTTGTTGCTTCCACTTCGATTTTACCGTTTGGCACATTTGGATTGATTTGATCCTCTGTACGAAGAATGACTGTTCCTTCCACCTCGATCACATATTCACTACGCACTTTATCCGCTAATGCATGTGCTTCTGCCACATCTGGACTAAAAACGACTTGCGTAATACCAGTACGATCACGTAAATCAATGAAAATTAAACCACCAAGGTCACGACGGCGCTGTACCCAACCTTTTAATACGACTTTTTCGCCTTGTAACACTTCTGAAAGCTCGTTACTAGCATGTGTTCTTGTAGCCATTGTTAAATTCCTCCAAAATATCTTCAATTTATGTAGCATTTCACTACAAATGCCCTCTGTCTGTTTTTATGCTTGTTGTGTTAAATAGTTCACTAGCTCTGAGAATGTCACTTTGTGCTGTTCACCAGATTCCATATGTTTCACAGCAGCTGCCTGCTCTTCAAGTTCTGTTTCACCTAGAACAAGGGTATATTTTGCACCTAGACGATCCGCTGATTTCATTTGGGCTTTCATTTTACGGTCTAAATAATCCATCTCTGTCGCAAGGCCCTTCGCGCGGAAAGTACTTGTCAGCTCAACGGCCTTTTGCTTCGCTTCATCGCCCATTGCAATAATGTAAACATCTAGCCCTGAAGCTGTATCTAATTCAACGCCCTCCGCTTCAAGTGCCAGCAACAAACGCTCAATACTTAGTGCGAAACCAATACCTGGTACATCTGGACCGCCAATTTCTTGCACTAATCCATTGTAGCGTCCACCACCACACAATGTTGTAATGGCCCCAAAGCCAGATGCTGTGGACATAATTTCAAATGTTGTGTGATTGTAATAATCAAGTCCTCGCACAAGATTTGGGTCAACTTCGTAAGAAATACCCAATGTATCTAAGTATGTTTTCACTTGAGCGAAATAAGCAGCTGATTCTTCTGTTAAGAAATCAGTTAACGCAGGAGCCGTTTGCATTAATGGGTGCTCACGATCTACCTTACAATCTAAAATTCGTAATGGATTTTTTTGTAAACGACTTTGACAATCTGAGCAAAACTCATGAATATGTGGCTCAAAATGCTGTAATAACGCTGTACGATGCGTATCACGCGTTTCTTTATCACCAAGTGAATTAATTACTAATTTTAAATCCTTTAAACCCGCTGATTCGTAGACGTCCATTGCAAGAGCAATGACTTCTGCATCAATGGCAGGATCTGCTGAACCAATTGCTTCTACTCCAAACTGTACAAATTGACGATAACGACCAGCTTGTTGACGCTCATAGCGGAACATTGGTCCTAAGTAAGAAAGCTTAACTGGCTGATCTGGAGCACCAAACATTTTATGCTCCACATAGGCACGTACGACACCAGCCGTATTTTCTGGACGTAGTGTTAATGAACGCCCCCCACGATCTTCAAATGTATACATTTCCTTTTGCACAACATCTGTTGTTTCCCCAACACCACGTGCAAATAGATCCGTTTGCTCGAAAATTGGTGTGCGAATTTCGTTATAGCGATAAACACGACAAATATCACGAATAATCGCTTCAACCTTTTGCCATTTCTCAGATTGACCCGGCAAAATATCTTGTGTCCCTCGTGGCACTTTAAAACTCATGTAATTCCCTCCTATATAGATTGCTTATGTTAGAGCAGCTGTCGTCCCACTTTGAGCGAAGGCATGCTTCGATTGAGCGGTTTTCTGTCCGGTTGGAGCGGGTAGCAACCTTTGATGAGCACTTTTCACTCTAGTTGGAGCACTTTCTCTCTTTTTAGGAGCGCCTTCCCCTCTTCTCTGAGCAAAAACAACCATCCTCGAATGAACGCATTACTTTTTGGACAACAAAAAAAGCCCCCGTCACCTTGCTATTGCAAGGGACGAGAGCTGTATAAGCTTCCGCGGTTCCACCCTAGTTGACACAAATCATTACATGTGTCCTCCTCGTAATCGGATAACGGCCGATTCCGTTTTTTCCTACTAGGCACTGCCTTTCAGAAAAAAGCCTCTCAAGTGTTATTCGCGTGATACATTTTTGTAGGAAAGATTGCAGCCTAAGTCTTTCCCTCTCTTTTCCAATAGTGGTATACGCTACTTGCTTGGTCATAAGCGATTAATCATTTTTCGATTACCCTTTATGTTAGTCACTAGCTAAGGCAATGTCAACTATTTTTGTATTTTTCATCAGTCTATATTGAAAATAACCAATTCTGTTACCATTTTACCACGAATTTTATGATAAAAGCATGGTAAAATAGCACAAGGAATAGGAGGAATCTGATGAGGACAAAAATTTTACATAGTATAATCATCTTCGTACTAATGGTAACGATGGCGATTCCCAATAAGAACTTTGTTCAAAAAGCTTCCGCTGATACCAGTGATCTAAAAGTCGCGGGAACGATTCTTCATTTGCGTGAGGGTCCTGGATTGTCTTATCCCATTATTACGACTTTAGAAGAAGGTGACCCTTTAACTTCAATCGGTCGAGAAGGTGATTGGTATCAAGTCAAAGCAGGTAACTACGAAGGATGGGTTGCCTCTTGGCTGACAGCACCTACAAATGCTAAACAAGCCATCGATAAAACCGTCATTTCACAAGTTGACCGTTTAAATATTCGAACAGAACCAGACATCTCTTCAGCTGTTCTTGGTCAACTTTCTACGGGTAACCAAGCTAACCTCATTGAAGAAAATGGAGAATGGGCAAAAATTGATTGGAATGGATTAACAGGATGGGTTTCGAAGGATTATGTCACGATCAACGATAATCCTAAAAAAGAAACAGAACCCAAAGAAGATGCTGTTGAAGTAACTACTACAACCGCAACACCTGCCAACAAGGATACAACCTTTACCATTTTAGTGGACGTCCTAAATATCCGAAAAAAACCAGACTTGAACGCTAAAAAAATCGGCACAGCAACAAAAGGTCAAGCCTTTAAAGTACTGGCGCATGAGCATAATTGGGTACAAATTCAGTACAATGATAAAAAAACGGGTTGGGTTTATAGTTTTTACGGTACATTTTCCAATAAAGTAAAGAGCACATCAAAAACGTCAACTTCCAAAGAGCTGGAGTCTGTTACCATTATCTATAATGGGACAAACCTACGAACGGATGCCTCAACAGCAGCTGAAGTGGTCGAACGTGTAGATGCTGGTGTAAATTACCCGATTGTAGGCGTTAAAAATGATTTTTATGAAATACAATTAGACGACGAAAAAACAGCTTTTGTCGCGAACTGGGTGGTCACAACAAGTTCCAATAAAGCGACAAATTCACAGAAAGAAAAAGAAGAGCCCCGTAAAAAAGGGACATTAAGCGGGTTAACGATAGTTGTTGATGCTGGTCATGGTGGGAATGACCATGGTACAACTGGTCAACGTGGTACAGAGGAAAAGGGCATTACTTTGAAAACGGCCACGCTGCTTGCTTCCAAGCTAAGTGCTGCTGGCGCAAATGTGGTCATGACGAGAGAATCAGATGAATATGTGGCATTGCGTAAACGTGTATCGATTGCCCATCAATATGAGGCAGATGCCTTTATTAGCCTTCATTACGATGCAACAGACGATAGCTCCATTAACGGCTTCACGTCTTACTATATGAATAGCAATCAAAAAGGGCTTGCTGAGGCGATTCATGATGGACTATCAAGTAAAATAGATTTGAGAGATCGTGGTGCACAACAAGGGAATTATTTAGTCCTAAGAGAAAATCGTCAAAAGGCAGTCCTCATTGAGTTAGGCTTCTTGAGCAATTCAAGTGAGGAGCGCGTCATCACAACGGCGAAATTCCGTGAACAAGCGACTCTTGGTATTTATCAAGGGATTCTCAACTACTTTAATGAACAAGATGAATAAAGCAAAAAGCTGTGGATGAGCATCCACAGCTTTTTCTTAATGTTGAAAAACAAAACTGTCAATTGAAAGGTAGAAATGGATTTCCGTTGCAGGCTACTTGCTTTCCTGTGGGCGAGCGCCGAATCGCTTCCTCCGCTACCGCTCCGTGCAGGGCTTCGCCTGTCTCGCTATCCCACGGGAGTCAAGTAGCCTTCCACTTCAACCCACTGACTTTTTAGCAAAGGTTTTCAAATAAAGTGAAGGTGTTCACTACTTTTTATAGATGGGTATTGTCACGCATCACTTCTCCACATTGAAAATAAAAATCCCATCCCCTAAGAATACAGATATTGGGGCTATGCAACTATGAAAAAAGTAAGGACACTTTGCAGAAATCAACCCCTCGCCTTGCTAAAAGGTCTTTTTCTGCTAGTGTCCTGATCTTTTCTCATATTTTAAGATATTCCTAATGCTACCGCAGCAATCAACGCTAGACACGCAATCACTGCCCATCCAAGAATCATCTTCCAGATAAACTTAATCCACTTTTCATATGGGATACCTGCAACGGCTAAATACGCCATTAACGCAGACGAAGTAGGGATAATAGAGTTCGTTAAGGAATCTCCATATTGGAAGGCTAAAACAGCCACTTGTCGTTCTAATCCTAATAAATCCGTAATCGGAATCATAATTGGCATTGTTGCAGCTGCCTGTCCACTACCAGATGAAATAAATAAATTCAAAAGGGCTTGGATAAGTAACATGCCGATTGCACTGATAGCATGTGGCAAATGTCCAATTGTTTCAGATGCCGCATAAACGATCGTATCGATAATTTTCCCCTGCTCTAAAACAACCGTAATAGCACGAGCAAAACCTACAATTAAAGCTCCAAACGTTACAGCCTTCGCTCCTTCAATAAAGGAATCAAAAATAGTGGCAGGTTTTAAACCACCAATTAGTCCTGCAATTAACCCCATAATTAAAAAGGATGCAGTTAGCTGCGTCAAGAACCAGCCCCAATTAAAGACACCATAAATATTAAAGCCAATCCCACAAGCCATGACAATAAATACAAATTTATGCTTACCTGTTAATGTTGGGATGTCAATCGCAGATACATTGGATTTAGCTTTTTGCTCAATCTCATAAATAACGCTTGCCTGTGGATTCTTTTTCACCTTAAAAGCATAACGAGATACATAGAAAATCGCAAAAGCTAAAACAAAAACATAGACTACTGCACGGAAGCCAATTCCTGAGAATAATGGTACATCTGCTAATGATTGCGCAACACCTACTGTAAAGGGATTAAGCATTCCTCCAAAAAATCCACTGGCAGCACCAAGAGTGATCATGGCAGTTCCTGTTACAGCATCAAAGCCCATTGCACGTGCAATGGCCACACCAATCGGCACGAAAATAATTGTTTCTTCCGCCATCCCCATTGTAAAACCACCAACAGAGAATAAAATCATCGATAAAGGAATAAGTAATTTTTCTCTTCCCTCTAAAGCTTTTACTCCTTTATAGACACCAGCCTCAATCGCACCTGTAGAACGAATAATGCCAAACACACCACTGACTAAAAAAATATAGAAAATGATTTGAGCCCCTTTTTCAAGACCCATTGGAACGGCTGTAAACATTTCGAAAAAGGAAACCGGCTCACTCTCAATATGATGATAGCTTCCATCTACAACGAGCATTCGCCCTTCCTCATCCTCTACACGTTCAAACTCACCTGCTGGTATGATGTAGCTTGCAATACCTGCTAAAAAAATAATGGCAAAAATAATCGTATATGTATGAGGTACTTTCAACCAGCTTTTCTTCTTTATCCCCTGTCCATTTTCCATTAAACCACGCTCCTTTTTCTCTATTTAGACATTTTCACAACATTGTCGCTATTTGTCGCTAATTGAAAATAAATATACATGAGTTTAAATTTATTGTAAAGTATTAATTTTCTATTATTTTAGCAAGCATACTTTATAGTTACCTTATTATTAAGCTTCTTGGCTGACCTTGGCTATAAAGATTCTCCTTCCCCACAAACACGAGTAATCGGATAATAATGTACATCCCACAGATTATTAATGTTAAATTCATTATTTTTCTAAAATAAAATTATCACTCTAATTGTTGTCATCTAACATACACATGATGTTCGTTTCACATTGTTCAATCAAGAGATGGGTATAGTCTGTGGTGAAGACAGCAATGTGTTTGATAAGCATTTTGAATATGGATGGTTTGTTGTCGCTTTTAACCATAATTCCCAATTTAAAATAAGCATGTTAACTGTCCAATTAGCGGGCAAATATAAGTCGATTGTATATGGAATGCTTTTATTTTCATTGCATTCATAATGAAGGGATTGAACTGCTAATAATACGTTTGCTGAGGGTAATGAATGAGGAGGAGAGGTAGAAACACCTTTTATATTATTCCAAAAAAACATTTGCAGGATCACTACTATTTGTCATTCAGACATTTTCATTTGCCATAAACAGATAAAAAAAGAACCTTCTATCATCTATTATGATTGGAAGGTTCATACTTTCTCATTTTTTTGTAGTTTCCAATGTAACCCATACAATTTCCTCCATTCGAATGAAGAAAGGCGTACGATTCATCTCAAGGATCATATGGTCAGGTAGTATGGATAATAAAATACCTTTTTGAATATTTTTTTCTGTTTGCACAACTACTGCCTGACCAATCATCATGTTAAGCGTTTCGTATAAATATGGGTTGGTTATACTTCTCGTCTGCGTCATGTTCATAGACACCCCTTCCTATAAAACTAACCATACTCTTTAGTATATGAAGGAATTATAGGAAACGTTCCATTATTTTGACTCTAGAAGAATTGTGACTGGACCATCGTTAATTAGTGCTACATCCATCATTGCACCAAAAATACCTGTTTCCACATGTAAGCCTTGCTCGCGTAATGCTTGATTAAAGGCCTCCCACAGTGGCTCAGCTGCTTCTGGTCTAGCTGCATTTATAAAACTTGGACGATTCCCTTTTTTTGCATCCCCATACAACGTAAATTGTGAGACGGACAAAATAGCGCCTCCATGCTCTAAGATCGAATGATTCATTTTTCCATCTGCATCTTCCCAAAGACGTAAATTGGCTACTTTTTTTGCTAAATAGGCAACATCCTCATGTGTATCTTCATGTGTAATCCCCACTAAAAGAACATAGCCATGATCAATCGCTCCTGTAACAGTTCCGTCCACTGTTACAGAGGCAGCTTTACTGCGCTGTAATACTACTTTCATGTATTAAAACCCCAATTCTATATTGCCTATCAATTAGTTAATGACACGCTGCACTGAATAAATATCAGGTGTTTGTTTAATTCGCTCAACAACCTTATGCAAATGTGAGATATTTGAAATAGAAATTGTTAAATGAATTGTTGCCATTTTATCACGGTCAGCACGACCACTGACTGCCAAAATATTTGTTTTTGTCTCACTAACAATTTGCATAATTTCATTTAATATACCAGGTCGATCAAAGGCTGATACTTCGATATCGACTGGATATTCTTTTTTCTCAGGAATGACACCATGCTCCCATTCCACTTCAATTAAGCGCTCCTGCTCATCCTCTATTTGAATATTTGGACAGTCCTCACGATGGACAGAAACACCTCTACCCTTCGTAATAAAGCCTACAATATCATCACCAGGAACAGGTGTACAGCAACGAGAAAGTCGAATAAGCATATTGTCAATGCCCTTTACAATAACACCGGATTCCGTTCGTTTTTGTGGAATTGGATTTTTCATTTTTTGTTCAATTTTCTCTAAAGCTTCTTCCTGCTCACGCTCTTTACGACGTTTTTCTGCTAAACGATTTACTATCTGCTGCGCAGTAATGCCACTCACGCCAACTGCCGCATACAAATCTTCTTCATTTGTATAGTTAAATTTATCGCATACACGTTTGAGGTTTTCAGAAGACATTGTTTCCTTTAAATCGAAATCCTGCGCACGGATTTCTTTTTCAATCATTTCTTTACCTTTGATAATATTTTCTTCACGTAGATGTCGCTTAAAGAATTGCTTAATCTTATTTTTCGCCTGAGAGGATTGTGCTATTTTTAGCCAATCGCGACTCGGACCAAAGGATTGTTTAGAAGTTAAAATTTCAATGATATCACCTGTTTTTAATGGTGTATCAAGCGGTACCATTTTCCCATTGATTTTCGCCCCAATCGTACGATTTCCGACTTCTGAATGGACACGATAAGCAAAATCAATAGGAACAGAACCTGCTGGTAATTCAATGACATCGCCTTCAGGTGTAAATACATAAACCATATCAGAAAATAAATCAAATTTTAAGGATTCCATAAATTCTTCTGCGTTGGAAGATTCATTTTGGAACTCTAAAATTTCGCGGAACCATGTTAATTTTTGATCGACATTCTGCTTTTGATGATCGACGTTTTTGCCTTCTTTATACGCCCAGTGTGCTGCAATCCCGTACTCTGCAATTTTGTGCATTTCCTTCGTGCGAATCTGTACCTCCAATGGGTCACCATAAGGTCCAATAACGGTCGTGTGCAGGGACTGGTACAGGTTTTGTTTTGGCATAGCAATGTAGTCTTTAAAGCGCCCTGGCATTGGTTTCCAGAGTGTATGCACAATCCCTAATACGGCATAGCAATCTTTAATACTATCGACAAGAACACGAATGGCTAATAAATCATAAATTTCATTAAACTGTTTCTTTTGTAGCACCATTTTTCGATAGATACTGTAAATATGTTTTGGTCGACCATAGACATCTGCGTCAATTTCAACCTCATTCAGTTGTGATTTCATCTCAGCCATCACATTTTCTAAATAAGCTTCACGTTCATCACGTTTTTTCTTCATCAGACTGACAATACGATAATATTGCTGTGGGTTTAAATAGCGCAGTGCTGTATCTTCAAGCTCCCATTTTACAGTCGATATTCCAAGACGATGTGCAAGTGGTGCAAAAATCTCTAGCGTCTCTTTTGAAATACGTCGTTGCTTTTCAGCAGGTAAATGCTTTAACGTACGCATATTATGAAGACGGTCTGCTAGCTTAATGAGGATGACACGGATATCCTGTGCCATAGCCACAAACATTTTCCGATGATTTTCAGCCTGCTGCGCCTCTTTTGATAAATATTTAATTTTCCCTAGTTTGGTAACACCATCAACAAGCACAGCTACCTCTTCGCCAAATTCACGTACCAAATCATCCCGCGTAAAATCCGTATCTTCGACAACATCATGTAAAAAACCTGCCGCTACAGTTTCTGGGTCCATTTGTAATTCAGCTAAAATACCTGCTACTTGTACTGGGTGAATAATATACGGTTCACCAGAGCTACGGAATTGCTCAATATGGGCATCCCTTGCTAATTCATATGCTTTTTTCACGAATGCGACATTTTCATCATTCATGTAGGATTTGACTAACTCAAAAACGTCCTCAGGAGTCAAAATTTGCTCTTTCGCCATAACATGTCCACCTTGCTCGTCAAATTTTTCAGATTAGATATAAACTTAATTGTATAAAATATTGTGGCCTATTGTAAAGAGACTGTATCATTTAGTTTAGTTAATCTCGTGAACAGTTCGAAAAATGGAAAAAATATTCTTCTTTTTAATAAAAAAGACCCTCTGCGACTTCACGTCACAAAGAGTCCTTGTTTCGACAAATGGATTAATGTAATTGATTGTAAGCTACAGCAATTTTCGCGCCGACTACTGCATTGTTTTTCACTAATGCAATATTGGCATCAAGACTTTTACCTTCAGTTAATTCTTTAACTTTGCCAAGTAAGAATGGTGTAACGTTTTTACCTTGAATGCCATTCTCTTCCGCTTCAACTAAAGCTTTTTCAATAATGTTTGTAATAAATGTATGCTCTAATGCTTCCGCCTCAGGAATTGGATTTGCAATGACTGCGCCGCCTTTCAAGCCTAATTGCCATTTCGCAGATAGCATTGCTGCAATTTCCTCAGGTGTATCCAATTGGAAGTTTACATCGAAACCACTTTGACGTGTGTAGAATGCTGGTAATTCATCCGTACCATAACCAACCACTGGCACACCTTTTGTTTCAAGATATTCTAGTGTAAGACCGATATCTAAAATTGATTTTGCGCCCGCACAGATAACGGCAACATTTGTTTGTGCTAATTCTTCTAAGTCAGCAGAGATATCCATTGTTGTTTCAGCACCACGGTGTACACCACCAATTCCGCCTGTTACAAAGATTTCAATACCTGCAAGCTCTGCACAGATCATTGTCGCTGCAACTGTTGTAGCACCTAATTTTTTCGTTGCTAGTAAGTAACCTAAGTCACGACGTGAAGCTTTCGCAACACCTTGAGCATTACCGAACATTTCTAGTTCTTCATCTGATAGACCAATTTTAATTTTTCCATCAATTAATGCAATGGTTGCAGGGACTGCACCATTATCGCGAATAATTTGCTCAACTTCACGCGCAGTTTGCACGTTTTGTGGGTATGGCATACCGTGTGAAATAATTGTTGATTCTAATGCAACGATTGGTAGACCTTTTGCTTGTCCTGCTTTTACTTCTTCTGATAATACGATGAATTCTTTCATGTTGTTATTCCTCCATTTCATTTTTCAACAAATCTACTGATAATTCAGGTCTTACTGTATAAGGAGATGCCAATGTATTTTTTGCATTGGTTAATCCAGCATCAATACATGTCTCAAAAGATTGTCCAGTCAACCAACTGTGAATGACAGCGCTGACAAAGGCATCTCCTGCTCCTGTTACATCTTCAATTTTGTCAATCACTTTGGCAGCAAATTGATGAGGCGCAATCGTTGTAGATGCTGCATAAACGCCCTTACTGCCAGCCGTGATAATGACATGTTCAGCACCTAGTTGTAGAAGCTGTTGTAATGCTTTTTCATAATGGGTAGCGTTTTCAATTTTATGTCCAACAATCGTTTCCGCTTCATCTGTGTTACAAATAAACCAAGTTACGCCTTGTAATGTTTCAGGTAGTCGATTCATTTTTGGCGAAGATACCGGCACAATAACAAGTGGAATAGCACGAGCAATGGCTACTTGCTGGATATATGCCACTGTTTCTTTTGGACAGTTTAAATCCAAAATAAAACATCCCGCGTTCACTAGCATTGTTTCATGTTTTTTCAACAAGCTAGGTAACAGAAGGTCATAAACCTCCATATTCGCTACAGCTAGTGCTAGCTCACCTTGTTCATCCATTATGGCAGTATAAGAACCCGTAGAAGCCTCTGCTAGCTGCTCTACATAACGTAGATTCATAAAGGATTCCGAAGCTTCTTGGATCACTTGCCAATCAGCATCTTTCCCTGCCGTTGTTAGTAACGTCACTTGGTGGTTTAATCTGCCTAAGTTTTCAGCAATATTTCGACCAACGCCACCTACACTAAAGGAAGAACTGGCAGGGTTAGATGTTCCAAATTGAACATTGCCCTTTACATGGAATTTGCGGTCTAAATTAGCTCCACCGATGCAAATAATTTCATTTTCCTCGGGTAAAATATAAGCACGACCTACAATTTTTCCTTGCTTCGTTAAACTAGACACTAAATTAGCAAGCACGGGACGTGACAGATTCATTGTATCTGCCATTTCTTGCTGAGACATAAACGGATTCTGGCGAATTAAAGCAAGCACCGCCTGTTCTCTTTCATTCATAGCATCACCTTTTATTATATTTGTTTATATTATAAACTTTTGTTTGTATTATGTCAAAAGATTCTTTATTAAAAAAGTTGAACCTCATCATACCGAGGTTCAACTTTTATTTGTTTATGCTTGCTGGGGTGTTTGCTTTTTAACAATGATGACGAATAAACTGGCCATTGCACAAAACATCCCTGCAAGGAAAAAAGCCCACGTATAGGAATTAAAAAATTTATAAATCAACCCTCCACCATACGCAGCAACCGCCGCTCCTGCTTGATGGGAGGCGAATATCCAGCCGTAGATAATACTACTTTTATGCATACCAAAAATTTGTCGTGTCATACTGATGGTTGGTGGCACAGTAGCAATCCAATCTAGTCCATAAAAGATGGTGAAAATCGTTAGTAAAACAAAAGACCCTTGCGCGAGTGCATAAGGAAGTAATAAAAGAGAAGCGCCTCTTAACATGTAATACCAAAACAATAACCAACGATTATCGAAGCGATCAGATAACCAGCCAGAGGCAGTCGTGCCTAATAAATTAAAAACGCCCATAAAGGAAAGAAGTGATGCAGCGGTAACTAAAGGAACACCAAAGCTAATACAATAAGAGACAAAATGAGTACCAATTAATCCGCTTGTCGATAGACCACAAATAAAAAAGCTGCCTGCTAGTAACCAAAACGCTTTAACCTTAATCGCCTCTAATAAACCATAAAAAGCCATGCTTATTGGATTCTTTTTTTGCTGTATTGGATGTTCTTCTATAGTCTCTTCTTGTCCATAAGGTGTCAAACCAATATCCTGGGGCTTATTTTTAATAAAAATAGCAATCATGAAGAACATTATTGTACTAAGGAGTAGCATTAATGCGATAGCCCATCGCCAAGAATAGTGTTCGATGATGATAGCTAGCACTGGCAGTAAAATTAACTGACCTGTGGCTGTACTTGCCGTTAAAATACCAACTGCTAACCCTCTGCGTTTTACAAACCAATGATTCGCAACATATGGACTAAGCACCGTTAAAAAAAGACTCGCCCCAAGACCAATAATGCCTCCCCAAATAACGATTAACTGCCAAGATTGACTCATCAAAAATGTTAAAGTCATTCCTACTACTAAAGTGGCCATGGCGCTGAGCATCATTTTCTTTAAGCCAATGACTTCAAGTAGTGCAGCCATAAATGGTCCAGATATGCCATATAAAAACAAACTTACAGCGAAAGCTAAAGCAATGGTTGAACGATCCCAGTGAAATTCTTTTTCAAGGGGATCGATAAACACACCAGATGATGACATCGTAATCCCTGCGACAATAATCGAGAAAAATGTGACGATCAAAATAAACCAACTATAATGAACACGCTTCACCCTAACACCTTCTTTTCTTATGATAGACCGCAAAACATGTATATACATGTTTAAGTCTATTCATTTCATTTATATGTATATACATGTATAATGATAGTAATCGTTCATAAAGCTGTCAAGAAGTAATTTCTAGTTTTTGGGTGTATACTAACAATAAGTAGAATCCCTTCAAAGGAGTACTGTCGATGAAGAATCAACTTAAAAATATTGATTATACACAAATATGTGTTTGTGCAAACCTTAGAAAGAAAACAAGGGTTGTCACGCAATTATATGATAAGCTACTACAGCCTACTGGTTTAAAAGTTACACAATATTCGATGCTTGCACATATCGACCTTCAACAAGCTGTGTCAATCAGCCGTTTAGGTGAAATATTACAACTCGATCAAACCACTGTAACACGTAATATTAATCTATTAAAGCAACATGGCTATGTTGAATTAAAGCGAGATACAAATGATGCTCGCACAAAAAAAATTACGCTCACTGAGGAAGGCTTAGAAAAGCTACATGAAGCCGCACCTATTTGGCAAGGAATTCAAGATAGAATCATCGAGGATATTGGAACCGAAAAATACGCAGATTTCTACGATACCTTGCGAACAATGCAAAAAATTATTCAAGCATATGACGAAGTATAAAAAAAGCGCCCACAGTGTAGGGCGCTTTTTCAATGCTCTTAATATTGAATAAGTGTTTTAATATTTAAATCGCCAAGCTTCTCGCGACCATTTAATTCTAAAAGTTCGATTAGGAATGCGCAGCCGACTACTTGACCACCTAATTGTTCCACTAAACGTACTGTTGCTTCAACTGTTCCCCCAGTAGCTAGTAAATCATCACAGATTAACACCTTTTGACCAGGCTTAATCGCATCGTGATGCATTGTTAATGTATCTTTTCCATACTCTAGACCATAGTCCGCACTAATCACCTCACGTGGTAATTTACCTGGTTTACGAACAGGTGCAAAGCCAATTTCAAGTGCATAGGCAACTGGGCAACCGATAATAAACCCACGAGCTTCAGGGCCAACCACAATTTCAGCTCCCACTTCTTTTGCATATTCTACAATTTGATCTGTTGCATATTTGTAAGCAGATCCATTATCCATAATTGTCGTAATATCTCTAAAAGTAATGCCTTCTTTTGGCCAGTTTTCAACCGTTGTAACGTATTGCTTTAAATCCATGTTCTTGCTCCTCCTACGAAACGTTATACGTCCGTTTATGTTAATCGTTCATCAAACCATTGTTTTAATTCTATATAAGGAGCATAGACAAGCTTTTGCTCCATTTCAATCTGTTCTGAACGTTGTTTGTAAGACGGTGCCTCTGTTAGTGCTTGTTTTGGGGCATTCACGTTGACAGTCGTCAGTCCACTCTCCATTTTAACAAAATCAAGCTCAAAAAACACCTGTGTCATAAATTTTAATGTTTCTAATGGCCAGCCCGTATGCTTCGCTAAATCTGCAATATGCATATCAAGCGGAAAGGCTGGTCGATTTTTCAAGAATTTATAATACCAAGCAAATTGTTCACGAGTAGGTAAACCACTAAAGTATTGCGAATCAGGCATATAAAAATGTGCATAAATACGTGAAGGTGTTGTCTTCTGTAAAATGTCTTCTAGCTTTTGAACATGGTGTGGCAAGTCTAAGAGCACGATGTAATCACTTTGTTCAATATTTGAAAGGGTTGGGTCAACCAATGTAATAGGTGCACCAATTAATGATTGATAATAGGTCATCGTTTCTGGACGAAAGGCGATAAACTGTGCCTCGTCCTTCGGTACCGTATTCAGCCATCGAGCTGTTTGGCGGATACCACGAATATCAAATAGTTGCCATTCTGTTGTTTGGACATCCTCGATCATAAATTGGGCTTTTTTACGGCCCTGCCATTCGTTAATTTGCAAATCGCCTATAAAGGAAACTTTGATGCCATACGTTAATTCATCATGTAAATGCCCTTTATTAAAACCAACACTATCCAATTTGTCATAGCCGTTTGTTATTTCCATTTTAATATGATTCTCGGCCGCTCCAATTTTACGCATGGAGGCGATTTCTACATCCTCAAGCACATAAACAGGCTTCGGGAAATCTGTGCCAAACGGGCCTAACGTTGAAATTTCCTCAATAGCATCTGCTGAAATTTCGTCAATGCTGAGCGGAATATCAATATGCACAATCGGTGTTAATTGCTCCTCTGTTAAGCAGGCTCTGGCCTGCGCATCCAAGCGCGTACGTAGTTCATCCACATGCTCTAATGATAAGGTCATACCTGCAGCCATAGGATGTCCACCAAAATGCGGTAAAATATCTCGATTTTTAGCTAGTTCGTTATATAGATGGAATCCTTCAATGCTTCGAGCAGAGCCTTTTGCTGTGCCCTTTTCGGGATCGAGTGACAGCACAATCGTTGGACGATAATACAGTTCAACGAGACGTGAGGCTACAATTCCCACAACACCTGCATTCCAGCCCTCGCCAGCAACAACAAGAACTAAGGAATTGCCGACTTTTTCATCTGCTTCAATCAGTGCAATGGCTTCATCCGTAATACTTTTCACAATATCTTTGCGCTCGGTATTGCAGGCATTTAACAGTTTTGCCAATGCGGTTGCTTTAGCATTATCCTCTGCCATTAATAATTCCACGCCAGGAGCCGCTTCACCAAGTCGACCAACGGCATTTAATCGCGGCCCAAAATAAAAGCCAATCGTTTCTTCCGTAATTTTTGTCTGCTCTGTACTGGCTATGTCACACATCGCTTGTACCCACGGGCTAAGAGAACGGCGCATTTCCTGTATACCTCGCTTCACGAGATAACGATTTTCGTCCACCAAAGGGACTAAATCTGCTACAGTGCCAATCGCCACAAATTCAATTAAATGGCTTGGTAGTTCACCATATAGAGCATGTGCCAGCTTAAAGGCAACCCCTACTCCCGCTAACTCGCCGAACGGATATTGTCCTTCTGGTATTCGAGGATGAAGAATAATATCTGCTGGCGGTAGCTCCTCACCTGGCTCATGGTGATCTGTCACAATGACATCCATGCCAAGCTCCTTCGCTACTCGAATAGGCTCGATACCAGATATCCCATTATCCACTGTAATGATTAACTGTACACCCTCTTCATAGGCCTCCCGAAATAGGGCTTCATGCGGACCATAACCATGGATAAAACGATTCGGAATTTTAAAGGAGACGTCCGCTCCTAGATCTAGTAAAACATGTAACATAACGGTTGTGCTTGTCACACCATCTGCATCATAATCACCATACACTAAAATTTTCTCACCATTATCTAGTGCTTGTTCAATTCGTGCCACTGCTTCAGCCATACCATGCATAAGAAATGGATCATGGATATTTGCCTCAGTCATATTTAATAAGCTTTCTGCGTCAGCTGTTGTTTCGCAGCCTCGTGCTGCTAAAATTTTTGCTGCAATCGCAGAAAGTTGTAAGTCATTTTGTAATGCTTGTACAAGTGTTGCGTCTGGACGCTCCACCTGCCATCTTTTTTTCGATAGAATCATCTTCTCACTTCCTTACGAAAGCTATTATACCGAATTTCTATAGGTTACGCACTATCCGTCAGATTGATAGTTTTATCCATTACTTTTTAATTTCTATCCGTCCCTTTTCCATATCTATCCGCCAATTACAGCATTCTATCCACATCATTACAAAAAAGCCTACTCTTTCTAAAGAGTAGACTTCTCTAACATACCTTTTGAAGCGGCTACCAATGCTTCCACTGTTGCCAAATCCCCTTCATGCAATGCTGTGACAATGGCACTACCGACAATCACGCCATCTCCCAAAGCCCCCATCTTTTTCACTTGCTCGGGTGTTGAAATGCCAAAGCCTGCAAGCACTGGAATTGGACTTGCTTGACGTAGGCTTGCAAAATGCTGTTCTAAATTATCGGCAAAACGCGACCTTGCGCCTGTAATGCCATTGACGGTCACTGCATAAACAAAGCCCTGACTTGCTGAAGCAATACGAGCGATTCGCTCAGGTGGGCTTGTTAATGAGACGAGTTGCACAACATCGATGCCATATGGATTTAATGCCTCACGTAACAACTCACTTTCTTCCAATGGGACATCTGGTACAATTAATCCCTTCACTCCCCCAGCTACACAGGCTTGCGCAAAGGCCTCTAAGTCATACGCTAACACTGGATTGAAATAAGTCATGACTACAAGAGGCACTGTTATTTCATCTTTAAATGACGCAAGTGTTTGTAATACGTTTCTTAATGTCACACCGGCTGCTAGTGCCCGTTCCCCTGCTCGTTCAATCGTTGGACCATCTGCGACAGGATCTGTAAAAGGAATCCCTACTTCAATAGCTGTTACCTCTAATTGCTGCAGTTTTAAAATAGTCGGCTTAATGGTCTCTAGCCCTCCATCACCTGCCATGATATAAGGTATAAAAGCTTTATGTCCTGCAACCTTTGCTTGTTCAATCGCTTGCTGTAAAGTCGTCATTTAACATCCCCTCCTAGTGCTGCTCGAACTGTGTGGACATCTTTATCTCCTCGACCAGATAAGCACACCACAATGATCTGATCTTTTGACATAGTCTTTGCAAGTTTTGCTGTGTAAGCAATGGCATGAGAACTTTCAAGCGCAGGCAGTATCCCCTCAGTTCGGCTTAATAATTGTAAGGCTTCCAGTGCTTCAGCATCTGTGATGGAGTCAAATTGTGCTCGACCAATATCATGTAAGTAACAATGCTCTGGCCCTTTCCCTGGATAATCTAACCCAGCCGAAATAGAATGAGCTTCTTGGACAAAGCCGTTTTCGTCCTGTAATAAATACATGTAGGCGCCATGCAATACACCTAATTGTCCACCTGCGATGGCCGCTGCATGCTTCCCAGTGTCAAGACCACTTCCTGCCGCCTCCACACCGTATAAGGCAACTGATTCATCATCAACAAATGGATGAAACATACCGATTGCATTACTGCCGCCTCCAATACAGGCAACAACTGCATCTGGTAAACGACCCTCTTTTTGCATGATTTGCTTTCTTGTTTCTACCCCGATGACACGCTGAAATTCTCGGACAATTTTCGGGAATGGATGTGGACCTAAGGCAGAGCCTAAAATATAATGGGTGTCCTCAACATTTGTCACCCAATAGCGTAGTGCAGCATTCACAGCATCCTTTAATGTTTTAGAACCACTTTCCACCGATTGAACTTTTGTGCCAAGCAGCTCCATACGAAAGACATTTAACTGCTGACGTTTGATATCTTCTGCACCCATAAAAACAACACATTCAAGATTTAATAATGCACATGCAGTGGCCGTTGCTACACCATGCTGACCAGCACCTGTTTCAGCAACAATTTTCTTTTTGCCCATGCGTTTGGCTAGAAGTGCTTGCCCAATCGCATTATTAATTTTATGTGCACCTGTATGATTTAAATCTTCACGCTTTAAATAAATCTTTGCTCCATCTAGTGCCTTTGTTAAATTTTCTGCGTAATAGAGCGGTGTTTCACGTCCAACATACTCCTCTAAATAATAGGACAGCTCCTCTGTAAATACTGGATCTTTTAATGCTTCGTCATAGGCAGTTTCTAATTCTAGCAGAGCTGTCATTAATGTTTCTGGCACAAACCGTCCGCCAAATTGCCCAAAACGTCCTTCCTTTGTCGGTACACTATTTGCTATTGATATTCCCATCATCTGCTCCCCCTCTTTACTGCCTGTAAAAATGCTTGTATTTTGGTAGAATCCTTGATTCCATCTGTTTCCACACCACTCGATACATCCACCATAAAAGGACCTACATCTGAAATAGCTGCTTCAATATTGTCTACATTGAGACCACCCGCTAATAGTAACTTTTCTTTCGGAATACCTACTTGCTCAAGCAGTGTCCAATCAAAAGTGTGACCACTCCCGCCTTTAAACTCTGTACCAGGCGCGTCGAATAAATAATAATCTACCTGATAGTTAGCAGCCGCTTGAACATCCTCTTGTCCTCGTATCGACAATGCCTTGATGGCAGGATAGCCTTGCTCCTGAATAAATGCTGGCGTTTCCTCCCCATGATATTGCACATAATCTAAAGGCACTCGCTCTACCGCTTCCTTTAATTCAGCTGGCGTTGGATTGACAAAGACACCTATTTTCAAAACGCCTTGTGGTACATGTTTCGCTAACTGTTGGGCTTGCTCAATGGATACACGACGTTTACTCGGTGCAAAAACAAAACCTACAGCATCTGCACCAGCATGAATCGCTGTTTTAACATGTGCTTGTTCCTGTAATCCGCAAATTTTGACCTTTGTCATACTGATGCCCCCTCCTTACTTACCTGCAATTGGCGTAGTGCTTGCCCCGCATCCCCACTCCGCATTAATGCTTCACCTACAAGGACACCACTAGCCCCCATTAAGGCTACTTGATTCGCATCTTCTTCTGACCAAATACCGCTTTCACTAATTAATACTCGCTCCTCATCAAATGGAAACACATCGGCAATTTCTCTTGTGCGCTCTAGGCTTACTTCAAAGGTACGTAAATCTCGATTATTCACGCCAATTAACTTTGCATCTACTGCAAGTGCACGTTCAAGCTCCACACGATCGTGCACTTCCACTAAAACTTCTAGGCCTAAGCCCGTTGCATAGCTATATAAATCACGTAAGGCATCGTCTGTTAAAGCCGCTACAATTAATAAAATAATGGATGCACCTGCTGCCTTCGCAAATCGAATTTGCACCCGATCAATCATAAAATCCTTACAAAGAAGAGGCGTATCGACTGCACGAGCAACTGCTGCTAAATCTTCAAAGGAGCCTTTAAAAAACTCCTTGTCTGTTAAGACTGAAATAGCTGCTGCTCCTGCTTGTGCATAGACTTGTGCTTGAGCAACTGGGTCTGCCCCACCAGCAATTAATCCCTTGGAAGGCGAGGCACGCTTCATTTCAGCAATGACTTGTAGTGTATGGGCTTGACGCAATGTCTCAACTAATGATGGACGTGGCGTTTCAGTAAAATTTGCTAAAGGATCTGGCTGCTCTAATAAAGCGCCTACCTCGATCTTCTTTTGCTGTAAAATTTTATTGAGTATATTCATTACCCTACCTCCACTTCTTTAATTTGCTTGCTATAGGTAACAACCGCTTCTAATTTTTGTCGTGCTCGCCCACTAAAAATACTTTCCTTTGCCATGGCTACACCTTCTTTAATGGTTTCTGCTTGACCATACCCAAATAAGCCGATACCAGCATTTAATACTACCGTATCTAAATAAGGACTCTGCTCCCCAGCCAATATTTTTTGCATAATCACTGCATTTTCATCTGCATTGCCACCACGGATGGCCTCTAAAGGTGCCGTTTGAAGACCGATATCTTCGGCAGTTAGGGAAAAGGGAATTAGATCCCCTTTATCTACTAAAACCAATGTATTTTGCCCTGCTAATGAAGCCTCATCTAAGCCTTGTGGTCCGGAAACGACAATGGCCCGCTCACGTCCAAGCATTTGTAAGACTGAGGCATATTCCATGACAAAATTCGGTCGATTAATGCCCGTAAATTGTGTGGACAATGGGACTGGATTTGTTAAAGGGCCAACAAGATTAAAGATCGTTGGTTTACCTAATGAACGGCGAACTTCACCAATTCTTTTTAATTTCGGATGGACATTCGGTGCATAAATAAAAGCGATTCCCTCTCTCTCTAGCAAATCGACTGTTTGTGGGATGGTAATTGCTGTATGAATACCTAGTGCTTCTAACACATCTGAGCTACCAGAGGAGGAAGAGATTTTACGGTTCCCATGTTTGGCAATTTTGACACCTGCTCCAGCTAACACGAAAGCAGAAGCTGTACTAATGTTAAAGGTATGAAGACCATCTCCCCCTGTACCGCAATTATCCATATAGTGATCTTCCTTTACGGCTACATCGAGAGCAAAAGATCGCATAATGGTTGCTAATGCGGCTACTTCATGTGCAGTTTCTCCCTTCGCAGATAAAGCTGTTAAAAAGCTGGCCATTTCTTCTTTAGGTGTGTCATCCTGAAACAACCATTGGGCTGCCTGCAACATTTCTTCGTATATGAGATGTGTTCCCTGCAGTACTTTCTGTTGTAATTGCTCCATTAGTTTCGCCCTCCATTGTTCACCAATAACTGTAAAAATGCCTGTTCTTCCGCTTGCACTTTTTGTAAAACGTTTTCCACATTTGTATACTTCGTCATAGTTATTGTTGATTGCATATGCATAGTATCCTGATTAATCACGATAGATTGCCCTGTTAAGGCAAAATCCAAATGACCATTAAACCCAATAAAGCCAAGAGCACCAAAATTACCAGCTGTATGCGAAAAATCCGTTGCTGAACTTGGTGATATAGTTGCTGCTAAAACATCAAGGGCATGCAGCATTGGTAAAAGCTTTCCTTCAATCCTAGATGTCATATGCAGTGCCTTTTTTGACCTCTGGATACGCATAGCCTCCATGACCTGAACAGAATCCGGGAAACAAACCGACTGTAATTCTTGCTGAACAGCACTAACAAGAAGTGCATGCGATTGTCTAATGCTCGCATGGTTGTATAATTGGCGTTCATTTTCTAAATCTTCATTTTTTGTTTCCCCTCGTGGGCATGTTCCCTCTGTAGGCGTCGCAATAACTCTTTCACCTTTTACTCGGATTAGACTTTCAGGAGAAGTACCTAACACAACATGATCCTCAAATTCTACATAATACAGATAAGCTGCAGGCTTTTTTTTGCGCAGCTGTCTATACAAAGCCAACGTATCACCTTGAAAGTTGGCTACATCACGCTTCGGCAGAACTATCCTTGTTATGTCATCATGTAAATTGGCTTGCATTGTCTGTAAAACCGTTGCAAATGACTCATTTGTTGTAGCATCAAGCGGTTGATAACGATAAGATGCTTCGTCACTGATCTGCCCATTTACTATTTGTTGAGCTAATTCTTCCAAATCAGGTTGTTGTTTTTCTGCATCAATATTTGTATGAATCAATGTCACTTCATCTGTTTGATGATCGAATACAATGATTGTTTCATACACATGAAAATGAGCATCAGGCAATTCTATTTTCTTGTCTACGAACATCGTTGTGCCGCCAAAACCTATATATCCAACGGCACCACCTGAAAATGGAAATTGTGTCGTATTGGAGATACGTGGCATGAGTCGTTTAAGAAGGACAAAGAGCTCACCTTTATGCACATATGTTTTCCCTGTTTTATAGGAAACCTCTTGGATTTCTTCGCCCACTCCTTTATATGTTTTTCGTGGATTGGCACCAATAAATGAATACCTTCCTGCTCCTTCATGTTGAGCGGAACTTTCCAATAAAAATTTATGTTTTCCCTGTAAACGCCTGAAAATTAAAATAGGTGTTAAGGAATCGCCATTGATGGTTTTCATTTTTGTTCTTGAACTCGTTGTTTGCATAGCTATTTTGCTCCTTTTTTCAAAGATTCCTTTAGCTAATGTTTAGACGAATGCTGAATGAAAATAAAAAAGCCCTCTGCAAAAAGGATTATTCCTAATTGCAGAGGACGATTATGACCGCGTTGCCACCTCATATTAGAGCATATGCTCTCACTTTTGTGCTTTTCATCATAGGTATGTTAAACCACACCTTGAAAGCACCCCTATAACGTGGGGAATCACGTTCGCTTTTTATAAGCGACTCTCATAAGTCCATTCACATAAACTGTAAATCAGTTTACACCATCCACTGACTCTCTTTATTACACACTTATGCTACTACTCTTATTCAACAATTTCTCAGCTATTCTCATCTAAACTCAGCTCATCTGTTCTTTGGCTGACCTCGCTCCCGAGACCTTCTACCTTGACCGAACAAAAAGTTAGCCTTAATTCTATGCCAATCCAATACTATTGTCAATCAATTCTGACGAAAAAAATTTAAATACCTATTTTATCAGAACAATCAAAAGTAGGTATATTATCCTTCTATAAAAATTTATTAGAGAAGAAGATTTCCTACTATTGAAAATCCCTTGAGTATTGACCATGTAAATATATCAAGTTATAGTAATTTCAGAGCATCAATTTTTTCCATATAATAAAAGAAAGTAGGAAGTTTATGTCCGTTCGCAAAAAATTAAATCTAGGATTCATTTCCTTAACCTGTTTACTTCTTATCTCAAGCATCGTATCATTTATTCAATTTAAAACAACACAGAATGATTTAGAAGAAGTATTGAAGCATCGTATGGTGCAAATCCAATTAACGGATAAAATACAACAACAACTTGCATCTCAAGGCTTATTTTTACGCTCCTATATTTTAAATAATCAGGATGAAACAGCTAAGGCCAATTTAGAGCGCTATGAAAAGTTGTTACCTGAAACAGTGAATGAACTTTCTACTATTGTTCGATCAGATTATACAAAAAATATTATGCAGCAAATCACAGAATTGCAAAAAGAGTTACTATCAAATTCACAGAAAGCTTTGCAAGCGTTTAATAGTGGCGATACAGATTTAGCGCTCTCTATCGTTAACCATGATGTCACAAAATACAATAAGGATATATTCAAGTTAACAACCGATTTATTAGCTTATCACGATGAACAGCTTCAAAAGGTGGATCAATCTATTAATCATACCGTTTCTCGTGCTATTGTCATTGCTATGAGCCTTCTAATTGCTAGTATCATAATCGGTTTATATTTTATGTATTTTGTCAAAAACTCCATTGTCCTGCCGCTACGGAAAGCCATTGGAGCAGCAGATACATTAGCACAAGGTGATTTAACGATCACTGAGCTTGACCATCAATCAAAAGATGAAATCGGCACACTTGCAATTGCAGTCAATACATTAAAACAAAATCTAACTTGCCTAATGACTAACATTCAAGATAGCGCATCCCATTTATCAGCTGTCTCAGAAGAGCTTTCTGCTAGTACAGAAGAAGTAACCACAACCTCTGATGATATTGCTCAAAGACTTCAAGAAAACGTAACACATGTCACTTCTTCTGCTAGTGCCTCTCAGCAAAGTGCTGTGGCAATGGATGAAACAGCATCAGGAGTTCAACGTATTGCGGAGGCGACCCAAAGTCTTCACCACAATGCAGAAAATCTGACTCAGCTTGCCCACACAGGCGGAGCAACCATTACAACAGCAAAAGAACAGATGGATATGATTGCACGAGCAACTTCTGATATTGCAACCTTAACGCAAAAACTAAGTAAGCAATCAGAAGAAATCGGACAAATTACAACAGTGATTACAGCTATCTCAGAGCAAACAAATTTACTGGCACTGAATGCTGCCATTGAAGCAGCGAGAGCTGGAGAACATGGTAAAGGCTTTGCAGTAGTAGCAGATGAGGTACGTAAACTTGCTGAGGAATCGAATCAATCTGCCAATCAAATCGTTGCTATTACGAAAGAAATCCTAACAGATACACGAAATGTTGCAGCCTCTGTCGACAATGGTTTAGCTTCTGTACAGGATGGCGTAGCCAAAATTCATGAGGCTGGAGATGCTTTCTACTCCATCACCTCTGCGGTTGCAGCATTCACAGAGCAAATTGAAGAAATTTCTGCTACATCTGAAGAAATCTCTGCCAGTGCTGAGCAGGTTGCAGCCTCTGTCACGGAAATTGCCAATGTCTCTAATCAATCAGCAACTAATTCTCAAATGATTGCAGAATCTGTTGACGAGCAAGTTGCAACAATGCAGCAAGTAAATGCTGTTGCAGAAGAATTAAGTGAAAATGCGCAACAGCTACAAGGCTTCATTCAGCAATTTAAATTATAAATACTATACGAAAAATCTGCTGCTTTTTATAAAAGTTAGCAGATTTTTTGCATGCAAAAAAAGCAGGGAATAGAAAACCATTCGTTTTCCATTCTCTGCTCACTATATTATACAGTAGGTTCGTCTGTACCCCATTGTTTTTTCTCTTTTTTGCGTAGCTGTCCATCTGATTTATTCATCTCACGAATTTTTAATGAATACCAGATTTGAGCTGCGATACAGATTGAAGAATACATACCTGTAATTAAACCAATCAATAACGCGATAGAGAAGTTTTGAATAGATGGCGCACCAAAAATTAATAGGGCTATTACAACGATAATAACAGTTAATACTGTATTAACCGAACGTCCCATTGTTTGGCGTAGCGATTTATTCACGATATTCGCCAATACTTCACGATCGTTAATTGTATTATAACGATCTAAGTTTTCACGCATACGGTCAAAGGTAACGATCGTATCATTGATGGAATAACCAACAATTGTTAACACAGCCGCAATAAATGTAATATCTACTTCTAAACGCATGAAGCTAAAGACAGCCACGATTAAGAATACATCATGCAATAATGAAACAATTGCACCAATACCCATGCGCCATTCAAAGCGAATTGCCACATAAATGATGATCCCTATTGCTGCAAGAGATAAAGCCTTAATCGCATTTTTTACAAGTTCCTTACCAACTGTAGGCGATACGGTACTTACAGCTGGTTCATGACCATATTTTTCGCCAGCTACTTTTTTAAATTCTAAAATTTCTGCTTGTGTAAGGTCATCTTTATAGCGAATGACTGCTGTATTACTTTTCTCACCGGAGAGTATGATATCTTCTGATGAAAAATCAATGCTATCTAGATATTTGGATACTTCTTCTTTCGTTAATGTTTGGTCAGATTCAATTTGGACACGAGTACCGCTTGAGAAATCAATTCCTAGGTTTAGACGGAAAATACCAATAACTACTAAACCAGCCACTAAAATGGCTAATGAGAATGTATAGAATTTCTTACGGTTGTGAACAAAATCAAATCGATCAAATTTCGTTGATAAATCTAATGCACCAATATTTTCATCCAGACTATGTTGTTTTGATTTTGCAATACCATACCATGCTGGATTATTGAAATAGCCACTGTTAACAAGTAGCCCTAATAGGACACGTGAACCCCAAACTGCTGTTAAGAAGCTCAATAAAATACTAATAATTAATGTTGTAGCAAATCCTTTAACAGAGCTTGTTCCCCATTGAAACAATACTGCTGCAGCTAATAAAGTTGTCAACTGTGCATCGATAATGGCTGATAAAGATTGTTTAGAACCAATTTGGAAAGCTTGTTTAGCAGAATAGCCTACTCGAAGCTCTTCACGAATACGTTCTGCCGCTAAAATATTGGCATCTACAGCCATCCCAATACCAAGCACAATGGCCGCAATACCTGGAAGCGTTAATACCGCATTAATCCAGTCAAAGACCACCAATACTAGGAATGTGAACACAGCCAGTGTAATGATGGAAATAAAGCCTGGTAAACGATAGTAGAATAGCATAAATATGAATATGATGACTACGCCGACTATCCCAGCAAAAATAGTGCTTTTCAATGCTGCGTCACCGAATTGAGCACCAACAGAAGTTGAATAAATTTCATCAAGCTTTACAGGTAATGCCCCAGCATTTAAAATATCAGCTAAATTTTTAGTTTCTTCAACAGAGAAATTACCGCTAATCATAACATCTGTTGTATTTAATGTTTGACTAACTGTTGCTGCAGATGCATAGCGAGGCTTTGCTTTTTGTGATTCCGCTTTATAGGAATCAACACCCTCTTCAAAGTCTAACCATACAACCAGTAAATTTTGGCCTGCAGGTTTCGCCGCAATTTTACTTGTTATATCAGCAAATTTTTTCGCATCTTTTAAAGTTAAGGATACAATCGGACGATTTTGTTGGTCAAAAGAGCCTTTAGCACCGTTTGCTTTCAAATCGTCTCCATCCAATAATAAATTATCATCAACATCACGGAATGTTAAATTCGCAGAAGTGGACAATAACTTACGTGCCGATTCCTGATCCTCAACACCAGCTAATTGCACGCGAATACGATTTTTGTCCTCAACCTGAATACTCGGTTCACTAACCCCCATCGTATTTACACGTTCACCAAGTGCAGTGGATGTCGCTGTGACAATTTCTGGTGTAATTTTTTGTCCTTCTTTTAATTCATTTACCTCGTAAAGCACTTCAAACCCGCCCTGTAAGTCAAGACCAAGCTTGATGTCCTTTAAGACGCCGTTTACAGTCGTACTAATTCCTGCTGCAAAGAGCACTAGAATTAATAAGAATGCAACTATACGACTTTTTAGTTTCATCAATAAATCCTCCTCGAATTGGTGTAAGGGCTGTCCTTACACGCCAAACAAGTAACTAGCAATACCTTTTGAAACGTTTAATCCTCCTTTGCATCTAGAATCGTGTTACCTGTGCTTCAAAAAGGTTGCTTTACTTATTTCAATCGTTCATAACGCGCAAGTTTATCTTTGTATTATTAGGTACTAGTCTTCCAAATGTCAATCAAAGCATAGGAGACTTATGTAAGTAAGAACTTATTCAAAATAAAAAAAGCGCAACACACTTATTATGAAACAGGTTGCGCTTGGTGTCAATTCAACACATATAGGATTCTTTGAATTATTGTAAAATTTGACACAGCATTGATTACGTTCTGACTGGACCAAGCAGTAATTGTAACTCTTCTGTATTGACTTCTCCAAACCAATTATTACTTTGTAAAAACTCTACTTGATTAAATGAGACGATATCAGATGGCGATACCGAAAAAATGGTAGAAATGACTTCATGTAAACGTAGCTGTTCAACTTTCTTTTTACGCCATTTTTTTTCAATACAGTAGCGCCAAAGTTCTTCTGCCGTAATAGCATTGTATTGATAATGCTGGAACTCTGCTATCTTACTATCAATTGCCGGACGAATCTTTTCAAATAGTTGCTCATACTGCATACTCATTTTGAATCATCTCCAATCAAAGTCGTAACGTAAGACATGCTTGCATACAAATAGTGTAAATGAATTTTTGCGGCTTGAGAAGGGACGGATGGCATGAGTTCTTTTGTACGAGGTACATTATTTTTAATGTTTGTGATTTTTTTATCTAAACTTTTTGGCTTCTTTTATAGAATGCAATTTATGCGGATTGCTGGTGAAGAAGCTGTCGGCATTTATATGACCGTCTATCCAGCATTTATTTTCTTCATCTCACTCATTCAACTAGGACTACCTATCGCTGTGGCTAAAATAGTGGCTGAATTACTAGCAAAAAATAAACGTGAGAACATCTTTGGTGTCATGCGTACAGCCATTCTTTGGTCATTCATTGGCATGATCATTTTTATGCCACTCATTGCACTAACAATACCATATATTTCTACAACGCTATTACATAATGAACAGACAACATTTACACTATGGATTGCACTCTTTGCTGTACCAGTATCAGTTGGATCTGGCTTATTACGTGCTTATTTACAAGGTGTCGCTAAAATTACACCGACTGCATGGGCACAAATGATTGAACAAATTGTACGTATTAGCTTCATTACTTTAATGCTACCTTATGTAGCTAATTACAATAATGCTGCTGTTACGGCTGCTGCGGCAATGGGCATTACGCTTCTTGCTGAAGTTGTAGCATTCCTGTATTTATGGCTGCACTATATCGTCTCGAAAAAGAAATTACTGACACGAAAAACTAAAATTGAAGGGTATCCAGCATCACCAATGTTGCGTATTGCCCTTCCCTCTGCAGGTAGTAAGCTTTTTGGTTCTTTCACTTGGTTTTTAGAGCCGATTATCTTTTTAAAAGCTTTGACTGTTGCTGGTTTAACTGCATCTGCTGCCACTATTTTATATGGTGTCATTTCAGGTGTTTTGGTGCCATTACTGTTATTTCCTGCGTTTGTATCAACAGCCTTATCGATTGTGCTCATTCCAGCTGTGAGTGATGCCGTCGCTCGTCAGCACATCCCGCTACTACAGGAACGAATTTCAGTGTCCCTAAGATTATCTTCTTTAGTAGGTTGCTTTGCTGCTACGTATTTCTTTGTGCACGGAGATGAATTAGCCATGAAGCTTTTCCATTTAGAAGAAAATCGTGGGTACGTTAAAATTTTAGCACCTATTTTTTATTTTTATTATATTCAAAGCCCTCTACATTCCATCTTACAGGCGATTGGTGAGGCAAGAGCAGCCATGATGAACTCCATCTATGGTGGGCTAGGTAAACTATTTGTGATGTTTGTACTTGCCTCTCAACCAGGTATCCAGGAAAAAGGTGCTGTTGTAGCCATTGGCTTTGGTGTTTTACTGACGTCCTTCTTGCATATTGCAACAGTGAGACAACGAAAAAACCTGCGTGCAGGCTTTAGAATGTTTGTCGTACCTTATAGTTGCTTTATCGCCGTTTGCGTCGTACAGTATTTCCTCATCCCAATACTGTCACTACCATTTATTTTAAATAGTGGTGTCACATTATTTTTACTATTTACTTTTCTATTATTTACCAATCAGTTGCGTATTACGGATTTCCGCTACATCAAAAAATTGGCGAAGAAAGTTTAGGATTCCTTTAATTGGATATGCAACTTATTGTCTTCCCAAATACAAAAAAATACCGTTTCACTGTCAGTAATATTATTTTTTGCTAGCTCACCCATTAGCCATTCCACATCTTTATGCATGGTAAATAAATGTCTTTCTTGGATATCACCGTCGATAATCAATGGGTACACAAAGGCTTTTTCATCTTTTTTATAGACAGAAAGATTGCCTGAAGGCTCTAAATACGCAAAGGCTACATCTGTCACCGATGCGATTCCGTTTTCTCGTAATTGCTGACATAAATCATCTAAATTATAGCGGTGTTTTCTCATCTCACTCTCTAAAATAACACCGTTTTTTACTAATAAAGCAGGGTCACCATCCACTAAGTCACGTATTTTTTTGAACTTTAATGACAAAAAGGCACTTAATATTTGAATAAAGAGCAAAATAATGATAGGTAGTATCGCATTAAAGAGAGGATTTTTATAATCGTCTAGCGCGAAGGCTGCCACTTCCGCAATTAATACAAATACGACCAAATCGATGACTGATAATTCACCTACTTCTCGTTTGCCCATTAAACGGAAAACGATGATGATAAACACATATAAAAAACAAGTTCTAAAAATAATATGGTAATATTCTTCCATAGAAACACACCCCCATACTATCAAGGTGACCTTACTTATTGTTTTTTATACAGTATTCAAGGAATAGTTCCTACTTGTTCGTACACACTAACAAAGAGCTAGATGCTTACCACTATAAACATGCAAACAAGGTGAGAACATGACAAGGAAAATAATTGTTTTCGTTTTTGTTTATATTCTTTTTCTTATTAAGCCTTATTCTATTTATGGGTACCACGAACAGGAAATACCTATTCTTATGTACCATCATTTAGAGGAAAATATAAACAATAATACAGTTATTTCACCCGAAAACTTCGAAAATCAAATGAAATTACTTAAAATGGAAGGATATCATGCCATTTCTGCCCAGCAATTATATGATTACTTAAACGGCCAAACACCGTTACCTCAAAAGCCTGTATTAATTACCTTTGATGATGGCTATTTTAGCAATTATGAAAAAGCTTACCCGATATTGAAAAAATATGGTATGCATGCGGAAATTTTCGTGATTGCAAGCCGAATCCTAGAGAATAACGAAAACAATCACTATCCAAATGAATCAGCAAAGATGAGTTGGGATCAATTGAAGGAAATGAAGGATTATATTACAATCCAGAGTCATACTTGGGATTTACATTATAAATTACCTTCAGAAAACGGTAAACTAAATGGCGCTGTATTCGGCCCTAGTTTTGTGAATGGGCAGCTAGAAAGTCAGGTTGCCTATGAAGAAAGAGTTAGAAATGATTTTATTCGCTCAAGAAAAATAATTAAAGAAAAATTAGGTTATGAGCCAATTGCTATAAGCTATCCTTATGGGATTTATTCACTCTCCACGATAAAAATAGCCAAAGAAGCTGGGTTTAAGATGGCCTTTGTTATACAAAATAAACATGTGAAAAAGGGCGATGCCATATTTACGTTAAACAGAATCACTATTAATGGCAATGATACTGGTGAAGCCTTCATTCATAAATTAAAAGCTACACCTGCAAAAAACATATAAGCAGCATAGACGGCACTAACCATCAGTTATATAAAAAAGACTTACAATGTAGCTATTGCCTATTGTAAGCCTTTTCTTCTTTGTTACTGATTGTCATTGACAATTCGTCCAATTGCTTGACGGTCAAATTTCACTCGTACATTGTCAGCGATTTTTAATGTCACTGCTGAGTCTTCAATTGCATCAATAACACCATGTAAACCACCGATTGTAATGACTTTATCTCCACGTTGCAAACTAGTTTGCATATTTTGTGTTTCCTGCTGTCTTTTTTTAGCAGGACGGATTAAGATAAACCACATTGCAACGAACATTAATAATATTGGTGCTAATCCTAGTAATTGATCCATAATAGCATCTTGCCCCCTTTCCAAATCTCACTTTTTTAGTATAGACTATTCCACCATTAAAAAGCGATGGACAAGCCAAAAAATTTTCTCATTTACTAATATTTTTTCTATGATTGACAATATTTTGCTAGAAATATTCACTTTTTACAAAGTTTTGAATGATTTGCAAAACTATTGCTATTGATTATGGACATTAGGGGATGCCTAATGTCCTTTTTTCATTTGATTTAGCGCATGAAATGATCATATCCGTCTAGCTTAAAAGTTTTTTGCGTCTGGCCCATTAAAGCCGTATTTTTCAAAGAACTCTTCACGGAAATCACCAAGGCGGTCTTGACGAATTGCCTCACGTACTTGCTCCATCAATTTCAATAGGAAGTGTAGATTATGATAAGATGTTAAACGAATACCGAACGTTTCTTCCGTGCGAATAAGGTGACGAACATAGGCACGAGAATAATTTTTACATGTATAGCAATCACAGTTAGGATCAATTGGACCAAAGTCACGTGCATATTTTGCATTTTTCACCACTAGGCGTCCTTCAGATGTCATCAGTGTTCCATTACGTGCAATACGTGTTGGCAATACACAGTCAAACATATCAATCCCACGAATGGCCCCATCAATTAAAGAATCTGGTGAGCCAACACCCATTAAATAACGTGGTTTATTTTCAGGCATCATTGGCGTAGTAAATTCTAAAACGCGGTTCATCACATCTTTCGGTTCACCAACAGATAATCCGCCAATCGCATAGCCAGGGAAATCTAGTTCCACTAACGCTTCAGCTGAGCGGCGGCGTAAATCTTCGTACTCTCCGCCTTGAATAATCCCAAATAAACCTTGCTCCTCTGGACGCTGATGTGCTTCCTTACAACGTTTTGCCCAACGAGTTGTACGATCGACTGATTGCAGCATATAGTCATGTGTTGCAGGATATGGTGGACATTCATCAAAGGCCATCATAATATCAGAGCCTAAATCATTTTGAATTTCCATCGCCTTTTCTGGACTCAAAAATAGTTTATCGCCATTGAGGTGATTACGGAAATGAACGCCTTCCTCCTCAATTTTTCGGAATTGACTAAGTGAAAATACTTGGAAACCACCTGAATCCGTTAAAATTGGACGATCCCAGTTCATAAATTTATGAAGCCCGCCTGCTTCTTTAACAATATCATTACCTGGACGAAGCCATAAATGGTACGTATTGGACAGGATGATGCCGGCATTCATCTCTTTTAATTCCTCTGGTGACATGGTCTTAACCGTTGCTTGTGTGCCAACAGGCATAAATGCTGGTGTTTCAAAGGAGCCATGCGGTGTATGCACGATGCCAAGGCGTGCTCCTGTTTGTTTACATGTATGAAGTAGTTCATATCGAATTGCTGGTTGTGTCATAAAATAAATAATCCTCTCTTATCTGAAGTAAAAACAGTACTCCGATTTTATCCACTATTATTTTTTTGGACGTATAAACATTGCATCGCCAAAACTAAAGAAGCGATATTTTTCCTCTACAGCTTGCTGATAAGCACTTAAAATGGTCTCTCGTGTGGCTAGCGTACTGACAAGCATGACCAGTGTTGATTTTGGTAAATGGAAGTTTGTGATTAACCCATCTACCACCGTAAAGTTGTAGCCTGGATAAATGAAAATAGACGTCCAACCTTGTTCTGCTCGCACTTCTCCCTCATATTTCGAACCAATTGTCTCCAATGTACGAGTAGAGGTTGTCCCAACAGCTATAACCTTGCCGCCGTTACGCTTTACTCGATTAATCGTATCTGCTGCTTGTTCGGTAACACTATAGAATTCCGCATGCATTTCATGGTTCTCAATCGAATCTACACTAACGGGACGGAAAGTGCCCAGACCTACATGTAGCGTAATAAAGACAACCTCTACCCCTTTAGCCTTCACTTGTGCTAATAGCTCCTCTGTAAAATGCAGTCCTGCTGTAGGTGCTGCAGCCGAGCCACGCTCTTTGGCATAAACGGTTTGATAACGATCTTTGTCCTCTAGTTTTTCACGAATATATGGAGGTAACGGCATTTCACCAAGTTGCTCTAATATTTCATAAAAGATGCCATCATAATGAAATTCAAATGTACGTCCGCCATGTTCAAGCTCACCTGTACAAGTAGCTGTTAATAAACCGTCACCAAATGTTATGACTGTTCCTACTTTTACACGCTTTGCTGGTTTTACAAGTGTTTCCCACTGATCTGTACCAGCCAATTGCTTTAATAGTAATACTTCTATATGTGCCCCTGTCTCCTCCTTCACCCCCATTAAGCGAGCAGGTAAAACTCTTGTATCATTTAGTACAAGACAGTCTCCAGCATGTAGCTCCTCTAAAACATGAGCAAAATGGTGGTGCTCCACTTTATTTGAGCCTGGTGTCACGACCATTAATCGACTCGCTGTACGATCGACTAATGGCGTTTGGGCAATAAGCTCCTCTGGTAATTCAAAATCAAAATCTTCTACACGCATGAAAATAACTTCCTTCTTTATGTTTGTTTGGGATACTCATATCCAAAATGTTCGTAGGCTAAATATGTGGCCACTCTTCCTCTTGGTGTACGTTGAATAAGGCCAATTTGCATCAAATAAGGCTCGTATACATCTTCTATTGTAACTCGTTCTTCACCAATCGATGCAGCAAGTGTATCTAAGCCTACTGGACCTCCTTGGAACCGCTCAATCATGTTGGTTACAAGTTTATGGTCAATATGATCAAGCCCTCTAGGATCTACTTGTAACAGCTCTAACGCTTGCTGTGCAAGACCCTCCGTTATCATACCATCTCCAAGCACTTGTGCATAATCTCGCACTCGTTTCAATAAACGATTGGCAATTCGAGGTGTTCCACGTGAGCGCCTCGCCATTTCCGTTGCTGCTATTTGCTCAATTTCTACCTCAAACAAATGAGCACTTCGCACAACAATTTCGGCAAGCGATTGATCATCGTAATATTCTAAGCGTAGTAACACTCCAAAACGATCCCTTAAAGGAGCTGATAATGCACCAGCTCTTGTTGTTGCACCTACAAGGGTAAAGGGAGGTAATTCAAGTCGTACAGAACGTGCTTCAGGGCCCTTCCCCACCACAATATCTAAACAGAAGTCTTCCATTGCTGGATATAAAACTTCTTCAATAGCACGGGGGAGTCGATGGATTTCATCTATAAATAAAACGTCCCCAGGCTCTAGTGAACTTAAAATAGCTGCCAAATCTCCAGGACGCTCAATCGCGGGTCCACTTGTCATGCGTACATTGACATTCATCTCATTCGCAATAACAGCAGCTAATGTCGTTTTACCAAGTCCCGGAGGTCCATATAACAACACATGATCTAAACTTTCTTGGCGAAGCTTTGCCGCTTCAATGAATATTTGTAAGTTTTCCTTTACTTTATGTTGCCCAATATACTGCGCTAATTTTTGAGGGCGTAAAGATAATTCAAACTGCTCATCATAGCTACCTGCTTCACTTGCCATCATACGTTCAGACATGCACCTTCCCTCCTTTCCTTATTTTAATTTTAGCAGTAGTTGCAATGCTTGTTTCATAAAGGCATCTGTCGTTTCCAGTTTGTCATTATCCTCTAGCTGTGGTTTAATTTTTTCGAGCTCTTTTTCAGAATAACCAAGTGCTATTAAAGCAAGTAAGGCTTCTTCTAGTTCATGTTTATAAGGATTCACACCAAACAATGGTAACTCATCTTCTGCACTAGGTAACTCCAATGTATCTAATAATGAGCCTAGCTTACCCTTCAAGTCGAGGATCATTTGACGTGCTGTTTTTTTTCCGACTCCAGGGAACTTCACTAAAAATGTTTCGTCCTCCCGTTCGATTGCACTAATAACCTGTTGTGGATTGCCCGTAGCTAAAATAGCTAGTGCTCCCTTTGGCCCTATTCCCGACACTAAAATAAGCTTACGGAATAGCTCGCGCTGATCTAGATTAGGGAAACCATATAAAACTTGTGCATCTTCTCGTACATGCAAATGAACATATATCTGTTGTTCAAGGGCAGAAGTTCGAAAAGCAAACGGATTGGGCGTATTGAGTTGCCAGCCAATCCCTTGTTGTTCTAGCACAATAAATTCAGGTGTAATACGAGTAATTTGTCCTTTTAAATAATCATACATCTATAATCCCTCACAATCATCGTCTTCGATTATAGCATATAGCGAACGAATGCTCGACAAAAAGTAGCGTCAAAAACGCCGTTCGCAGACAAAAATGACCGCCAAATGACGGTCATTTCTTGACAAATCTATCAATATCGTACCACAGTTTGGGCCAATAGGTGAGGGCTCGTTTTGTAAATGGCACTAAATAATCTAAAAATACTAGCTGTTGCTCTAGTGGTAAATCTATAGCAAAAAGCCATTCTCGTAATAACTCATTCGGATATTTCAAACGATGAAGCTTTCTTTTATCCAGTCGTTTCAGCTCAGGTAACTCTGCAAAAATCTTTCCAAGATCATAATCTACAGCAGGCAACACACGATGTAACCATAAAATATACTCGTCATCCGCTTCACCAAGGTGCGCTAAATCAAAATCAATTAATCGCAATTGTCCATCAGAGCACCATAAGAAATTATGATGGACTACATCCCCGTGTAATAGCGTAATCTCTTTTTCAGGTGCATCTTCTAATGCAATCAATTGTAATGATTTATCACTATAATGCAGTATTTGATCGATTTCTTCTTTCGTTAAAAATGTTCGAAGCTCATTTTTTCTACTTTTAAAACGCATATGACGCATTTGCCATTTTAAAAGCTGTGAGTAGGTATGCAAGCCTGGCACGCGCTGCCAAGCAATTTTTTTATGTGTGTCATGTAAAGCTATTAATAATCTAAGAGATTCCTTACGATCTTTTTTATGCGCAAAGTTAGCACCATGGCTTCCTTCTTGCCACATTTGAACAATTAACTGCTCATCATCGCTCTGAACTAATGGTAAGATCAAAGAAGGGTCCATACGTCCTAACTGGCGATGAATGGTTCTTACCTTCTCCGCAATTTCTACTTGCTTTGCACGTTTGACAAAATAATTATTCGATTGATACTTATATTTCCAAATATTTGGCTTTACCTCTTCTACAATATACGCTTTTTCACCATCGATAAGGCGTCATCCCGCCTGGGAAATAGTGCGGTGACATCCATGGTCCTGCTGCTGATGGACACGGTGGTGGACAATGTGTCGGACATGGGGGTGGCGGACAATGACAAGGGTCCATTTGCCAATTAGGCATCATCATTGGTTGTGTATTACAGCCACAGGAATGACCCATGTTCATATCAGGCATCATCATTGGTTGTGTACCACAACCACAGGGCTGCCCCATATTCATATCAGGCATCATATCCATTTGTGGCTGCATTTGGTGATTTTGTGTATGGAAGAATGGTGACGTGGACTCTAAAAAGTCTTCCATCCCACCCACTTTATGATCTGGCATGTCACAGGACATTGGCTGCTGTGGCATCGTATAATGCTCCACCTGCGGCTGCATTGGCATCGGCCACCACATTTGATGATAGATTGGCTGATGGCAACTTGAACAATGTGGCACGGCAGGCATTTGTGGCATGATATGCATTGGTGGATGTGGTGCTGGTTGTGGCATTGGCATTGGCTTCGGTTTAGCTACAGGTGGTGGTTGCGGTGTAGGTGCTGGCGGTGGCTGTATTTGCACAGGTGGTATTGTAACAGTTTGCTCCATTTGTGGCATCACCAATTGTTGGTGCCAATTCATTTCCACAGGCTGCGGTACCCACATCGGTTGTTGTGGCATCTGCATTGGCATTGGCATCGGTATTGGTATCGGAATCATTTGTGGTTCGGGCATTGGCATAGGAGCTGGTGGCGGCGATACAACCGGCGGTGGTGGCGGCATCGGTCGCTGTACCTCTTTTTTAGGACTTTCCTTCGGTGTCTCCTTATGCACTTGTGTTTCCTTTTTCGGCATTTCTTTATGCGAATCTCTATGCGGCTCTTTGTTTATTTTTTCAGGCAGTATAATTTCCATGCCTGGAACAATATAATCTGGGTTGGCAAGATGGACATTGAGCCGCTTCAAATCTTCAAACGAAATGCCGTACTCTTTCGCAATCTTCCACAATGTGTCTCCCTTTTGAACAATATGAATACGCAATTTTTTCCTCCCTTCCTCTCTACGTATCATATGTTCAATGTTTCATTTGGATACAAAAATTTCAGCAAGTTAGAAATGCTTCATGGTACACTAATTCATAAGGAATACGGATTCCTTTATTACGAGCAGGGGTGATCTCTTATGAAAAAAATGTTAGGCGAAGAACGCCGACTGCAACTATTAGCGCAATTAAAAAAAAATAAAGCACCTATAACTGGGACAGACCTAGCTAAGTTCGCCAATGTTTCTAGACAAGTAATCGTCAATGATATGACTTTATTAAAGGCAAGAAATGAGCCCATTATTGCAACAAGCCAAGGCTATCTTTATATGCATCAGGAACAATTACAGCAAACCGTTGAACGCACATTCCCTTGTTTGCACACATCAGAGCAAACAGAGGATGAATTAATGACGATTGTCGATTGTGGCGGAACCGTCAAAAATGTCATTGTCGAACATCCGATTTATGGTGAACTTACAGCTTCGATTATGGTTTCGAACCGCCATGAGGTGAAACAATTTATCGAACGTGTGAATGCAACACAGGCCAATTATTTATCCGCTCTCACTGGTGGCATCCATCTACATGTCATCACAGCACCCTCTGTTGAAGTTTTAGCCTTAATCGAGCAAGCTTTACAAAAAAAAGGCTACTTAGTGACAGATCAATGAATAGCAAAAGCACCGTCTGAAAAATGCTTTCATACGGTGCTTTCTGTTCTTATTGCGGGTATTATGTTGTTGAGCGCGGGTATTTCACTTCTCTTCGCGAGTATCATGTCCTTAATCGCGGGTATTTTACTTCATTCCGCGAGTATCGCGCCCTCCCCTTTTCAGGAAAGAAATCTTTGCCGTTGAGCAGGTGTAGGCAATAAGCATTCACTTTTTTGCCCAAATAAACGATAGCGATGCTTTGCAAATAAGCGATATAATGCATTGCGTAAAAATGGTGGCACAAGGATAAAGGCGTAGAAGCAAGGCCAAAGTCCATCGAATTTCCTGCATATATTTAATGCAGCCGTAGATTCCACAGATACTTTCCCTTGTTCAATGAGAATCACACTATCTATATTCTTTGGTATATTGTACTGAGCGAGAAGTGCTTGACCAATCTCACTTTGAAGCGAGGCAAATTGAAAATAGCCAGCTTGATCATGTTTGATGATAAATTGAACAGTGCTATCACAAAAATTACAGACACCATCAAATAAAATAATCCCACCCATCACCACTCCTCCTTCCAGCTACTATGCTTCGTCTGATGTTACATAAGTAAAGTAGGTACCCAGTGACTTTACCTTGCAGCCTAGAGCAGCTAGTTCTTCCATTGCCCCACGCATCATCGGTTCCTTTTCATCTGCTAATACATCAATCATGAAGAAATAATCACCAAGTCCTGTCTTTAGTGGCCGAGATTCGATTTTACTTAAATTCAGCTGACGCCATGCAAAAACAGAAAGCACCTGATGTAAAGCCCCTGAACGATCTGTCGGTAAGGTAATCATAAATGTTGTTTTTGCTTGCCCCTCTGATAGCTCTTGTGGCAATCGTTTATTTTGCTTAGACAGTACAAAGAAACGTGTATGATTGAAATGAAAATCATGGATATTCTGTTCGACTATTTCAAGACCATACTTTTCTGCTGCTGCTGCATTGCCGACTGCCGCTATACACTCTTGTGGATTTTCTGATACATATTTCGCTGCAGCTGCTGTAGAAGTTGTTTGATGTAATGGCGCATGACTGAAACGATAAAATAAATATTTATGACATTGAGCTAGTGCATGTGGATGGGAATAAACGCCTTCGATTGCCTGCCAATGATTCTTTTGCGCTTTATTGACCATTAAATGTTGCTGGATTTTCAGCAATAATTCACCCGTCACATAAAGTGTTGCCTCATGGAATAAGTAATCTAATGTTAATGGCACAGAGCCCTCTAACGCATTTTCGAGTGGTACGACAGCTAAATCGACCTTTCCCTCTGCAACAGCCTCTATACATTCTGGAATCGTTGCACACGGTACAAGCCACTCATTTGGAAAGATAGCCTTTGTTGCTAAGTATGTAAATGATGCTTCTGGTCCTAAGTAGGCAATTCGATTTTCCCATTGTTGCTTTGTCATTGCAAATACCTCCTTTATGGCACAATAAGGAGCAGTCCCTCATGATCAATCACTTTTGGGACAGCTCCTTACTTGAGCTTCTTTATCGCATTTTTACCCTATTGGGCTTATTCAACACGATGCTTGTCATTTTGTCAAAAATTAAAGGATTGAACACTACACTGTGATTATAATGCTCCAGAACTAATCACTTCCGCTGATTCCACAAAATCTAAGCGCTTTAATTGCTGGATAAGATCATCAAGATCACAGGTCATGCTTGTTACATCTAAAGACAATGTAACATTCGCACGCCCCTGAATAGGGATTGTTTGATGAATCGTCAATACATTACAATGTGTAATTGTCACAGTTTCTAAAAGCTTGGCAAGTGTTCCTTTTCTGTCTTGAAGCTGTAAAAAGACTGTTAAAATGCGTTCCTGCACAATTGAATGAAAAGGAAAAACCGCATCACGATATTTGTAAAACGCACTTCGCGATAAATCCACCTGCTTTACCGCATCCCAAATGGAAGATACTGAACCACTTGATAGTAAGTGTTTCGCCTCCAAAGTTTTTTGCATTGCATCCGTTAAAACATCCTCACGAACTAAATAATATCGCTGATTCGCAACATTCTTCATACGCTTCCCCCTAAAACTCATGTCTTAATCGACAAATTCAAATTCAAACTCTTGTAGGCGTACTGTATCGCCATCCTGTGCTCCACGCTCACGCAGAGCCTCATCCACACCCATTGCACGCAATTGACGAGCAAAACGACGAATACCATCTTCACGGCTGAAGTCTGTCATTTTAAATAAACGCTCAATGGCATAACCACTAATAATAAATGTACCGTCATCTTCACGAGTGATTTCGAAATCTTCACCTTTTGCCTCATGCTTGTACATAACCGTTGCATCTGATTGTTCCTCTTCTTCATCATATAGCGGGAATTCAGGCGTTACTTCTAGTAGATCTGCAATGGCAAACAGTAGCTCTTTTAACCCTTGACGTGAAACAGCAGAAATTGGGAAGATTTGAACGTCTTCTCCTACCTTCTGACGGAATGCTGTTAAGTTCTCTTCTGCATCTGGCATATCCATTTTATTGGCTACGATAATTTGTGGACGCTCTGTTAAACGAAGATTATATTGTTTTAGCTCTTCATTGATTGTTAAATAATCTTCATATGGATCGCGGCCTTCCATTCCTGACATATCAATAACATGGACAATAACGCGTGTACGTTCAATATGTCGTAAAAATTGGTGGCCTAATCCAACCCCTTCATGTGCTCCCTCAATAAGCCCAGGTAAATCTGCCATTGCAAAGCTTCGATGATCATCCGTTTCAATCATGCCTAAGTTCGGTACAATTGTTGTAAAATGATATGCACCAATTTTTGGCTTAGCAGCAGAAACTACTGATAAAAGCGTTGATTTACCAACACTTGGGAAACCAACTAACCCTACATCTGCTAAAACTTTTAACTCTAATATAACATTTAAATCTTGTCCTGGCTCACCTTTTTCAGAAAGTTCTGGCGCTGGGTTGGCAGGTGTAGCAAAGCGAGAATTACCACGTCCACCTCGGCCTGCTTTCGCAATAACAGCTCGTTGCCCATGCTCGACTAAGTCAGCAATAACGGCATTTGTTTCTTCATTCATAACCACTGTACCTGGTGGAACTTTAACAATTAAATCTTCCGCATTTTTACCGTGCATGCCTTTACTCATACCATGCTCGCCACGCGGTGCTTTGAAATGGCGTTTATAGCGGAAATCCATTAACGTTCGTAAGCCTTCCTCTACTTCAAATACGACATTACCGCCATGTCCACCATCTCCACCAGCTGGACCACCATTCGGTACAAATTTTTCTCGACGAAAGGCAACCATGCCATCTCCGCCGTCGCCACCTTTAACATAAATCTTTACGTGATCGACAAACATTTAATTCACTCCCTATTTGCACTCAAGACATATTGCCAGCGTGTAGTTGTCTGCTCAATTGTTTGAATGTCGAATTGTTTCAAACCTTTTTCGGTGAATGCATCAGCACTCCATAACCCATTTAGCGTGAATGTCACGGCAAATGTATGATCGTCAACACGTACATCAAGCGTTAGGATCTGCTCTGTAAATGGATCTAATGTATCATAAACATGCATAACTGTTTTGTTTAAATAATCTACAACTTCCTGATCAATCTCATTGGTCACAGGCTTTTTTATCTCACCATTTAGCTTCCACGCTAATGATGGATAACGCCATCCTGCTGTTTGTAGCCACTCAATTGTTTGGGGTAATTGTAGTCGATTGAGGATAGAAAACACTCGTAATTGTTCTGAATAATGTTGAATAAGTTTCTTCGATTCGTCGATTCTACCTAAATCTAAATTCATGCGAATCAGTTGCAGTTGATTCACATAATCATGATTTGCAAAACGTAATACTTCACTAATGGTTAGTGATTGATTGTTCATCCCATTCACTCCAATAAAGTTATCCTTACTAGTATAACAAGTTTTGCTGTATTTTTCCCTTAATTCTTTAATCAATTATACCTTGGCGTCATTGCGTCTGAAATCTGCTTTGTTGAAATTTAGCCAAAAAAAGGACTGCAATAAATGCAGTCCTCCGCTTTATGTTATCTTATAAAAGATTAAGCTTCTTGTGTTTCTGGGTATACAGATACTTGTTTGCGATCGCGACCTAAACGTTCGAATTTAACAACGCCGTCAACTTTAGCAAATAGTGTATCGTCACCACCACGACCTACGTTTGTACCTGGGTAAATTTTTGTACCGCGTTGACGGTAAAGAATTGAACCACCAGTTACGAATTGGCCATCAGCACGTTTAGCACCAAGTCGTTTAGACTCAGAGTCACGTCCGTTTTTAGTAGAACCTACCCCTTTTTTCGATGCGAAAAGTTGAAGATCTAATGCTAATAATAATTTCATCGAGTTCCACCTCCTACTTGGTTGTAGTTGATTTGGATGTATTGTCCGTAATTTTGCACCATAGAATACACTTGGGCAGTCATTACTTGAACAATTAACTGTAGTTTTGCATCTACTTCAGGTTCTAAATCTGATGGTAGATTTACCTTGAGATAGCCTCCACCTTCAGCAGCTTGTTCGATTTCGGGTTGAATTTGTAATAATGCGTAAATAGCATTTACTGTACCAATGGCAATAGTTGATGCTCCTGCACATACTAAATCTTTACCAGATTCATCGTAACCAGCATGTCCTGAAAATTCGAATGCTGACACATGTCTATTTTCATCGTGATGAATCGTAACTTGTATCATTCGCTACACCTCACAATTAAGCGTTGATTGCTTCAACAACTAATTTTGTGTAAGGTTGACGGTGACCTTGTTTACGACGGTAGTTCTTTTTAGCTTTCATTTTGAAAACAACGATTTTTTTCGCACGGCCTTCTTTAACAACTTTAGCTGTTACAGTAGCGCCTTCTACGAATGGAGCGCCAACTTTAACGTTTTCGCCACCTACGAATAAAACTTTATCAAAAGTTACAACCTCGTCAGCTTCTACGCCTAATTTCTCAACATAGATTTCTTGACCAGCTTCTACTTTGACTTGTTTACCACCAGTTTCAATAATTGCGTACATTTTACTGCACCTCCTCTTAGACTCAGACTCGCCTGTGTTTTAAGGTGATCTTATCAGATACTTAAACCTTTACAGAGCGGTTGTAGTAGCACGGGTGCTACAAACAATAACATTAAAATATTACCACACGATTTTTTTTAAGTCAATCTATTCATAACATATTTTTCAAAAGCAACTCGATATTTTCGATAACGCCATTCTTTCAATACTTGCAACCAAATGAATAAATTTATGATGGCTAAAAAAATAGATTGTGGCAAGAACTTGAAAGTGACTAGTAATAGTGTTGTAGCAATGATGAAGGATAACCAATAGTATAGCTCAACCACTTGGGCTTTTGGATATTTTAAAAATAGCCAGGCTAACAAGATCCTCCCACCGTCTAACGGTATGATGGGTACAAGATTTACAGCCAATAACACGAATTGTACATTTATAAGTTTCATAGCGAGTAAATCAGGCATAAAAAAAGCGAGGCCAATCCCAATAATGGTAGCGATTGGTCCTCCTAATGCAATCCATAGGAGTGACGAAGCTTGCACAACCGCTGGATTTTCAAATTGAATTTCTCCCCCATATGGTGTAATAACGCAGGATTTCACCTTCACTCCACACAATACTGCCGCAATTAAGTGACCAGCCTCATGCCATAGCAATGAAAATAAAATAATAGCGTAATATGCTAATTGGCCACTAAAAATCATGACAAATACAAGAGGGATACACAGAAGATGTAATTTAATTCTCATTGGTCTCCGTCGTTTCAAGCCATTGTACAATTTGCTCTAAATCATAATGAGCATCTCCCTTTTCAATGGACACATAAAGTTGACCCGCTTCTTTCATACCAATTAAATCATTTGCTTGAATAGATGTATAGGGTAGTTGGGCTAAACTATCTAACATACCATAGGATACCGTTGTACCATCCTCATAGCTGATCGTCATGGTCTTGCCTGTGTACTTTGTATGGCCAGTAAAAACGACTAATCCATTCTGCCCCGCATAGATGGGTAAGCCTACATCATACTGCAATAGATAGCCTTCTTTGAATACTTGGGCATTCGCAAATGTTAAAAGATCTGCTTGCCCTACATCACTAGAAACCATGATGGTCTCTTTTTCTTTTTCAAACCAACTTTGTCCGAGCTCACTTAAATACGTTAAATCAGCAGAGGTTGTCACAAGTTTTCGAACAGGTGTATCTACGACGCCTTGATCCTCTAAACGAATTACAAGCATAATCGCCGCCACAAGAAGTATCGTGACGAACCATTTCCATTTTTTAAACAAGCCCTCATCCTTTTTTCCTCACTATATGAGATTGCATGTCCAAACATGCACAAGAAAAAACCTTCCCGTACGATTGCACGAAAAGGTTTTAATTTATTTTGAAAAAAGGGCTTTAAGTTTTGAAAACATCCCTCTTTGCTCATCGTGAATAGCCATCAATGGCACAGACTCACCAAGGATACGACGTGCAATATTTCGATAGCCTAATGACGCTTTATTTGAAGGGTCCATCACAATTGGTTCACCTTTATTAGAAGATGAGATGACACCCTCACTGTCTATAATAATGCCCAATAGATCAATCGATAAATGAGTTGTAATTTCGTTGACATCCAATGTGTCACCATTCTTCATCATATGTTGTCGAATACGATTAATGATGAGTTTAGGTGCTGTGATCTCTTCCTGCTCCAGTAAACCAATAATACGATCTGCATCACGAACAGCAGAAATTTCAGGTGTTGTGACAACAATCGCATGATCTGCACCAGCAACAGCATTACGATAGCCTTGCTCAATTCCAGCAGGGCAATCGATTAAAACATAATCATAGTCTCTTTTCAATTCCTCTACTAAGCTCTTCATTTGCTCAGGGGTAACAGCATTTTTATCTGTTGTTTGAGCAGCAGGTAATAAAAATAGTTTCTCATCTACGCGCTTATCCTTAATCAATGCTTGATGAATTTTACAGCGTCCTTCCACCACATCAACCAGGTCATAAATAATACGATTTTCCAGGCCTAAAATCACATCTAAATTACGTAGGCCAATATCTGTATCCACTAAACATATTTTTTTACCTTGTAGAGCCAATGCAGTCCCAAGGTTAGCCGCTGTCGTTGTTTTACCGACACCGCCTTTACCTGAAGTTATGACGATCGCTTCTCCCACACTAGCTTCCTCCCTTAGACACATTTAACAATGGTCGAATATTTTTTAAGGCATGAATTTGATCGTACGTAATGCGTCCATCGTAGCCAATAAATGCACAAGTCATTTCTACTTGATTTAACGCTTTTACATGTTCATCTGACATTGCCTGCACTTGATCGGCAATCATGATATGTGTGGCTTCAAATCGAGATGCTGCAATGATTGCTTCTTTATTGCCTTGCACACCAGCATGTGCAATCCCTTTTAGTCTACCTAGGACATATACATTACCTCCAGCCTCAACACGACCGTTTGGATTCACATTTCCTATGATGGTAATGTCCCCTGATGAACGCAGAACTTGTCCTGACCTGACCACTCCTATATATGTATCTTGTTGACTTTCAAACATCTTCTGGTTGCTTTCGTGGACAGTCAGTACTTCACTTTGCACCTTCGATACAATAAGCTGCTCTGTTTCTTCTATAATTTTTATAAGTTCTTTTAATTGTTCTTCAGTACAGTATCGATAGCCTAAGTATAATTGTACATCAACTTTACCATCGATACCGCCCTCTAAAACTTTATTCTTTAATTCTTCCACTAGCTCACCATACGCACATTGGTCGTCTAGGCGTAGTACAAAACCGTCCTTCGTTCCCTTCATATTAACTAACTGTTTTTTCATGAATGCCTCACCTCACGTTGTTCTTTGTTAAGAAACCTCACGTGCTCTCTGTAAGACACGCGCATTAATTAGATACTTGAAGGCCCACCCAAGAATCATTAAAAATAAAGCATTGGCAATGATTGTTGGTAGTAGTCGTGAACGTAAGAAATCCGCTAAAGGAATTGCTGTAAAATCGATTAGGAAAAAGAATTGATAGAGAATAAATTCTAAAATAGCTACTAGCACAACTGAAATTGTGGTTGTTACAACTAAGTGCTGATGTATAACTTTCACGATAGACCCTGCTAAAAAACAAATAAGTGGATAAAGTACTGAATATAATCCAATAATATCAATGTAAAACACATCATACAAGACACCAAAAAAAAGTCCATACATTACCGCTCGTTGACGGCTGTAATAGATGGATATAAAAATTAGGTATAAGATTAAAAAACGCGGTACCAGAAAATAGACTTCCCCTTTAATTTCAATCGGGGAAAGCATGGCAAATTCTGGTTCTAACAGGAATAGTAATACCGCCACAGAGGGGATGAGAAATCGAACCATCACTCCGCCTCCTCTTCACTCGCCTCTTGCGGATTCGATAAATCCTCATTCGTTGCGTTGCCATCTGATCCATCAATACTTGTGGATGTTCGCTGTGCAATCACAACATGCTCTAAAATTGAAGAATCAGCAGATGGTTTGACATAAGCCATTTTTGTTAAACCAAAATCATCTGTACTAACCTCCGTAATTACTCCAATCGGCACTCCCTTAGGGAAAATACCACCAAGACCTGAAGAAACTACTTGCTCGCCTACTTTAACCTTCATGCTAGAATCGATTCGCTTCATAATGAGTTCATTACGTTCTTCATCAAAGCCCTCGATTAAACCGTATGCTTCTTTTTCTCCAAGCACCATCGCAGAAACACGATAGTTTGGATTATTTGTATATAAAAGCTCTACCTCAGATGTGAAAGGTGTAACTAGTGTAATTTTCCCCACTAAGCCTTTCGCCGTCATAACTGCCATGTTTTTTTTGACGCCATGAGAAGACCCTTTATCTAAAATGATTTTCTCTTCCCACTGGTCAGGATTTCTAGCAATCACTGTTGCTTGAATTGGATTAAACGCCTTTAAGCTCTCGGTTTTATCCAAAAGCTCTCGAAGCTTGTTATTCTCTGATTTTAAATCCGTAGCCTCAGCTTGTACAACTGCAAAATCTTCTAAGCGTGCTTTTAAACGTTTATTTTCTTCGTACGTGTTTAAGAGGGAGTCAATACTATTAAAAATACCATTAATATAATTCGCCGGCTTCGCAACAAGCGATTGTGCGACGCCGACAGTATCTTTAATAATTTGCTCTGGTAAAGTTGCATTCGTCCGATCACGTAATGAGAAGCTAATCAATGCCACAAGAAAAACCATGCCTACGAGCAGCAAAATTACTTTCTTATTGAAAAAAAAGTGTGGCATTGCCTAAACCTCCTTACCCTTTAACTTGTTGTTGACGAATTAAGTCGATATGATCTAAGGCCTTACCTGTACCTATTGCTACACAGTCTAAAGGATCTTCTGCGATAAATACTGGCATATTTGTTTCTTGGCTAATTACTTTGTCTAAATTTGTTAATAGGGCACCACCGCCAGTTAACACGATACCGCGCTCCATTACGTCAGCAGATAATTCAGGAGGTGTTTGTTCTAATGTTTTTCGAACACCATCAATAATAGAGGCAACCGCTTCACGCAATGATTCAGAAATTTCCTGTGAAGAAATTTCGATTGTTTTCGGTAAACCTGTTAACAGGTCACGACCTCTAATATCCATTCGTTCTTCTGGTCCTTCTGCTAATGCCGTACCAATTTCCATTTTTACGGCTTCCGCTGTACGTTCACCAATTGTTAAATTATACGTTTTACGAATATACGAAATGATGGATTGATCCATAGCATCTCCACCAACACGTACCGATTCACTCGTTACAATACCACCTAAAGAAATAACGGCTACTTCTGTTGTACCCCCACCGATATCAACAACCATTGACCCAGTAGGATCCCATACAGGAAGATTTGAACCGATTGCTGCTGCAAATGGCTCTTCGATTGTGAACGCCTCTTTTGCACCCGCTTGTCGTGCAGCATCAATAACCGCACGTTGCTCCACTGATGTAATACCATAAGGCACACAAATCATGACATTTGGTTTTTTCCAGTTACCTCCGGAGTTTTTACATGCTTCTTTTAAATAATACTCGATCATTGCTGTTGTAATATCAAAGTCAGCAATAACGCCATCTTTCATAGGACGAATCGCTACGATTGAGCCAGGTGTACGACCAATCATATTTTTCGCATCATTACCAACAGCAACGATATCCCCTGTTTTTGTATTTTTTGCTACAACTGAAGGTTCACGTAAAACGATTCCCTTTCCTTTAATAAACACTAATGTATTCGCTGTGCCGAGGTCAATCCCGACATCTTTGCTTCCTAGTCCAAACAAATTGTGTACTCCCTTTCTATATAAGCCATACTTTCGTTGACATCCAATATATTTGACATCAATGTATAGGAATTTGAATTGTGTAAATACACAATTGACTCCTTTCAAAGTCCATAACACCTGTCAAAATTTTTTATCTTCATCAGCTGGTGATATACACCTTGAAAAAAATACACACTCATTCACCTCACCACCATTTTCGATGGGAGTCTTTCCTGAATAAAGATAAAATTCATACCGTTCATTATAACGGAAAAACGCAAGAATTTATAGTATCACATACTTCATCTCACAGAAAAGATACTATTTTAATTCCCTCTTAAACTAAAAATAGTACGTATAGATTAGCATATAATTTTTATTCCCATAAGACAATGTGTATCAGGCTACCAATTTTTGTGAAGATAATTGCATTTCTATGAATACATTAACGATATGTAAGGAAAAAGGTTCGCCAATATACCACAAAAAAATACAAAAATTTTATGACAAGATAATTAATAATACCATGATAGATAAATGAATCTTCTATACAACAAAACAGATTCATCATAAAAAACTCTGCATATTGTATGCAGAGTTAAAAATACCCTTTTTCTTTTAAACTAATATATTGATGATCACCGATGATAACATGATCAATTAACTCAATCCCTATAATATAACCAGCTTCAACAATTCGCTTTGTTACTTCAATATCCTCTGTGCTCGGTGTTGGCACGTTGGGTAGAGAAAATGCGCCGTACTATGTTGCCATAGTCGATTTCACAATCCCCCCCACAGAACCGTACGTACACCTTTCAATGTATACGGCTCGCCAGTTGTTCAATCGGAATGCGTTTTTCATGATGCATGTGATGACAATCATAACAGAGTACAATTGTCTTCCTATTTCTTTCTATCATAATCTTGTCTAAATACTTTAAGTTTTTCTTGTTTTTAAGGTCTTTTAATTTCCGTACATGATGTACTTCCATTTGCCCTTCTGTTTTTCCACATGCTTCGCATTTATTTGCAAGTAAGCGTTTTTCAAATTCTGTCCTCGCTGAGTATTTTAGCGTGTTTGGGATATTATCCATCTCGCTATTACTAGTACGTATAGCTCCCTTTGGTTTAGGCATATCTTTTAGCTTCACAAACATATAAGCAACTTCTTCGCCCTTTTTGTTCTTTGAAACGATTGAAAGCCTTCCTTGTTCATGCTTTCTCATACTAGTTGCGACTTTTTTTGATGTGCTTCTTCTTTTAACAGCTAACGTCTTAATAAAACTACTTTCAGCTAGATAGAATAGCTTATCTAAGTGATGATAATTATTCGCTAGCTTGTAGTAATTTGCTATGCCTCGTAATTCTGCATTGTAGGTCATTAATATTTCTAATTCCGAATTGTTAAGCAGTTTGTTTCGGTGAGTAATTTTAAAATTTTCTAAATTACCATATCCATTTTTTATTGCGTATGCATATATCTTTTTCGTTGGTATTTCTAACTTAATTGCACCAGAGAGTGTACGTTTCTTTATAGGATGTTTGTGATTTTTGTATTGAACACGGGTAATTTTTTCTTGATTCCATGTTTTGAACTCGTAACCTAGAAATGGGACACCTTTTTCAAGGTGTGTTATAACCGTTTTTTCCTCACTTAATTCTAATTGAAGCTTATCTAATAAAAAATCTGTGACTATTTGTTTTATTTGTTTTGCATCATTTTTAGAACTAGCAATTCCAATAACGAAGTCATCTGCATAACGAACATATTTCATTCTTCGATAATTTTCATCCATTGGATCAACTGATGAAATTGTTAATTGTTTAGCTTTTAGAATACGCAATTCTTCAACTAGGTCGTTTCTTTCTAGCCAATCCTTATGCTCGTATCTTAAATCTAAACGTTTAACTTTATTTTGAATTGTTCGGATGTGTCCACGGATTGCAATCCATTCTTTATTACGTTCACGAAGTTTACCTTTTTCAAATGCTTGCATTTCTTTTTCCATGAATATATCTAGTTCATGAAGGTATATATTTGCAAGTAAGGGGGAAATGATTCCTCCTTGTGGTGTTCCACTAAAGGTCTTTTCATAACGCCAGTTTTCCATTACACCACATTTTAGCGCATTGTGTATAAGTAATAGAAATCTATGGTCATCAATTTTTTGAGCAATTAGTTTTAACAGCGTATTGTGATTAATATTATCGAAAAACCCTTTAATATCACCTTCAACACACCATGTCAAACCTTTCCACGTGTTTTTAATTTCAGATAAAGCTGTATGACAACTATAGTTTGGTCGGAATCCATGCGAATGTTTACTAAAAATCGGTTCATAAACTTGTTCTAAAATCATTCGCATTACTTCTTGAACTAATTTATCTTTAAAATTTGGTACACCCAAAGGACGTTTCTTTCCATTTGCTTTGGGAATGTAAACCCTACGCACAGGAGAAAAGCGAAATGTACCTTCTTTTAATTCTTCAATTATCTGTTCAATTTTCCCAAGACTGAAGCCATCAATTGTTTCCTCTGTCGTGCCTTTCGTTAGATTGCCCGCATTTGGGTATAACTTTGCATATGCTTTTATCCATAAATCTTTATGGTATAGTAATCGGTAGCAGTCTTTTATTTTTCGATTATGATATGAAGCATTCCTTATAACGTCTAACTGCTGAAATGGATTTTTTGCCATATTCATGACTCCTTTCTTTGTTAACGTTAAAACAACCTGTCTTCCTTTCCCATGCTAAACTCATTACAAGCAAACGTTGGGTACTATGAAGACTCCGTTACCATATGTGATTTTCAAACTTCTACACGTTATAGCCACGAAGGCATTCACACTTAGGTAATCCCTGTATTACACATAAACTTAGATACGTGATGGTTAGGTATCCCTTTCGACATTTTCCTTTTATAAAGGATTGAAGGACAAATCTCACTATGGACAAGAAAGTGGCGTATTCTAATAGACACTCTGACTCTGTGTCTCCCATTTTATCCTCATTACCTAATAACTATCGTAGGTAACGGCGCACCCATCGCTCATCTGTCTAGGATTCAGGCAGTATAGCTTTTACCATACATCACTTGGTCTGAAGGACTGACTCGACTCTGATAGCTTTGTCGTCTTTCCCCCTTTTCACGTCATGCTATGTTCCCTCTGTGAGTTTCCTCTCAAGGTAAGACGCTGACCATAGAACGTTGTGAGAAGTTCTAATTTCCCTTAGGAAACACTAAGTTTACGCACATTACAGGCGCACCCCACTCGGATGATTGTGAGCGCATATAATAGAAGCCGCAGATCTTTTGACAGCTTCTCGATAGATTTCCCTAGGATGAACGATGGAGGCGTTTAAACTGCCAATAAAAATCGTCTGCTTATGAATAATTTGATTTTTAATATTTAAAAAAAGAACAACAAAATGCTCCTGGTTAAGCGAAGTCATATCAGGCATTAAGTATGTTGCTGCATCTTGTGGAGAACGTATCGTAAATTTCTCATCATTATGTTTTTGGGCCAGTCTTCTACCAAGTTCAATGGCAGCTATTAATTGAATGGCTTTTACCTCACCTATTCCTTTAATAGCCATCATTTCTTCAATGGTTGCGTGCTTCAGATGATGAAGTCGTTCAAAAACATTTAAAACCCTATTTGCGAGAACAAGCACAGATTCTTCCTTTGTGCCTGTCCTCAATAAAATCGCGAGTAGCTCTTGATTGGATAAACTTTTAGCCCCTTGTCGTAATAATCGTTCACGGGGGCGATCCTCAATATTGACATCACGTATCATCAAAGTTGGTAAAGCGTCTTCAAGCAAAAATATTCACTCCTTCGCAAATTGGACTATCTGTAGATCTACCAATTGCGAAAACAAAGCTGCAAGTGGTAGACCTACAACATTGTTATAATCTCCTTCAATTCGTTTAACTAATAGTGTACCGATCGTTTGAATGCCATAACCGCCCGCTTTATCAAAAGGATCTCCTGAATCTACATAAGCTTCTATTAGTTCCTGCGTTAGACGGTGGAAAACAACTTGGGTCTCTTCTACAAAGGTCGTTTCCTTTCCATTCGGTTCAATTATAGCGACGGCTGTCATCACACTATGTTTGTTATTTGACAAACGTAATAAGTGAGAAATAGCCTCCTCACGTGTTTTTGGTTTATGTAGTAGCTCTTGATTGTAAACTACGATTGTATCTGCACCAATAATCGTCGCATTCGTTGCTTTTTTGGCTACATCACGCGTCTTCAATAAAGCTACTTCTTTTACATAATCCTGCATTGTATGAGCTTGTACACTTGTTTCTTCCACTTCACTTGTTAAGACTTCAAATGGAAGTGCTAACATGTTAAGCAATTCCTTGCGCCTAGGGGAAGCAGAAGCAAGGACAAGCTTATGATTTGTTTTCAACATTATCTGACCATTCCTCCTTATCCTTATGATACAAAAGAATGGACAATTTGAAAATTTTCAAAAAAACAAGATAATGATGATTCCGCTAACATTTATGGTTAAAATTTCACCTGAAGACACGTATTTTTAGATTGATAATGGGCAAAAACATGCAAACGAATGATGTTAACATCGTTGGAAATAGTAGAGGCAGCTGCCCCAATAGACTGCCAATCTTCAGGGAGCGTTGAATCCTTACCATTTTCCTTAAAATTTAATTTTGAGGCATTTTTATCTGCTAAAGCAGCTGGTATCTCTGCAAGGGTCGGTTCTTTACAGCTTTCACCGCTGACACTAAACGCCTTTTTAAAGGTAGCAGGGTCCTGTAAAAATTGTAGCTGGCTTTCTTCCGTCACCATGCTTGTCCATACGTAAAACTTGTCATCAACTTGAACAATCGCGCTCTCTTTTAAGGCAGGATACTCAGCAACAAATGAACTAGCGCTCTCATAGTTTGAATACACGCCAGCTTGGCTAGCATAAAACATCGGTGCATTAGATGTATTGGTTGTCTCACCGGCAGTTGGAATCGTTTCTGTTTGTGATTGATTATTTGCCACTTCACTACCATTTTTATTTAAAGGTAACTGTGTACTGGCTTGTAAAACGCCCAAAAAAATCGCTACACCTAATAGACCAACAAATCCACCAATAATCATTGCTCGAAATATTTGTTTTTTCATCACATGACTTACAATTTTCATTCAACTATCACCTCATCCTTCCACCTATCTATGCACTAGTAACGTTGCCAACATAATATGATATAAGTATATGTAGATTCCGAAGTGTAAATGCGAATTTATTATTTTTTGATACGGAACTCATTACAATCTAAATTTGCTACCATAAAAAAACTAGGACTCGCTATCAAGAGTCCTAGTCTTTTCATTCTTTTAATCTATTACGAACCTCTGTTAATAAATATAACGAGCCTGATACAATTGTTCTTTGCTGTCTATGTGATTGCGCCTGTATAAAGGATGCATAATCAACTAAGGTTGTTTTTGATGTTGCATGAGAAAGCTTGAGCATTTGTTGAGCTGTCATTGCACGAGAATTATCAAAATCCACGAAATAAAAATCATCACTCACCTGCTCTAAAAGTCGAAGAATCTGCTGAACATCTTTATCTGCTAGTATGCCAATAACAAATGTTATCTGCTCATTTGGATACTCACTTTGAATCGTTTCTACTAATTTTTCGGCACTCGCAGGATTATGTGCGCCATCCAAAATAACGAAAGGCATTATTTCTTCAAAACGTCCTAAAATAGAGGCCTTTTGCACAGCTTGACGAATGGCAGTTTTATCCGTAGACACACCTAATACTGATGCCACTTCCAAAAATGCAGTAATGGCGAGTGCCATATTATTCGCCTGATGCGCTCCCTTCATAGAACGTGTTAGTTTTGCTATTTGAAACTGCTGTACGTCATTCGTATAGCTTTCTCCATCAGTTGCTTGCTCAATAGCAAAATGATGATTTAATGCAAATATAGGGGCATTTTTTTGAGTGGCTACGTCATCAACAACACGCTTTGCTTCATCTGGCAAATCACCCATAATGACTGGCCGTTGTTGTTTAATAATACCTGCTTTATGGCGTGCAATGCTTTCAAGCGTATCCCCTAAAAACTTTGTGTGTTCTAAAGCTATGCTTGGGATAATAGAGACAATGGGTGTGACCACATTTGTGCTATCCAGTAAGCCGCCCATTCCCGCTTCAATCAGTGCAATATCTACTTGGCCATTCACAAAATGTAAGAATGCTGCCACCGTCAGTAATTCAAAATCTGTTAGTTTGCCACTAAGCCCAGCTTCACGCATCTGTTGAAACACTCGATCCATTTCAGCTTCTGTTATAGGTTGACCAGCTATTTGAATTTGATCATGAACATCGACGATACATGGTGACATAAATTTGCCCACGCGTAAGCCATGTTCTTGCGCAATTGCCTCTAGAAACGTTAAAGTAGAGCCTTTCCCGTTTGTACCAGCTAAGTGGACGACACGCAAAGTTTGCTCAGGATTACCTACTAATGATAAAGCCTCTTCAATTGCTGCAAGACCTGGTTTAATCACATCATCACTTTTGACCTGCCATTTCTCTTTATAATAATCAAAGTTTGGAATCATTGTCCTTCCTCCTGTAGCCACTGTCGAGCTTCTGCTATAAAGTATAAAGAGCCTGTAATGACAACAATATCCTCTTCATGGCGTTCTTGTAATACGGTTTGAAGACTTTTTAGCCATTCTTTATGATGCGTTTTATTCGCATGCGTCGACAACATCGCTAAGCTTTCAGCAGGCATTGCATTCGGTAGGTTTATTTCTGTAAAAGCGATGGAGGTGGCAACAGCATCCATTAGTTCTATACTGTTGGCATGATCCTTATCTGCTAATGCAGCATAAATAAAACGATATTTATTAGTTGGGTAGACGTTTTTTAGTGTTTGGATAAGAGCAGCTGTGCCCTCGGAATTATGAGCACCATCTAGCACAATACGATTCGGCCTTTGCTCGAAGCGACCTGCCCATTGCGCACATTGTAGACCTCGATGAATTGAATCATCAGAGATTGCAATTGCCCCCTTCTCCCGTAACGTTAGCATTGCCGTGATAGCCAGACTTGCATTATTCATTTGATGCGAGCCAGCCATTTTTAAGGGCACATCCCTCATCAAGACATGGTCCTTTTCATATGTAAAGTGCTGATTGTCAATGCTTTGCCAACTATTTGTCACCGTAAAATCCTGCCCCAAAACAAAGCATGATGCATGTCGTTCCTCTGCAGTGGCTTTAATGACAGCCAATGCTTCCTCATTGTTAACGCCTACAACAACCGGGATGCCTTCTTTGATGATGCCAGCTTTTTCAGCGGCAACCTTTGCGAAGGTATCACCTAAAAAGGCTGTATGCTCTAGCGAAATCGTTGTAATAATAGCTACAATCGGCGTTACGACATTTGTCGCATCCAAACGTCCTCCAAGCCCTGTCTCAATAAGCGCTATATCTACTCCTTCATGTGCAAAATATTGAAACATAATCAGTGTAACTACCTCAAAAAAGCTTGGAAAATCGCCATTGTAGTGCTCTTCTATAATTTTTGCAAGTTTATTGAAGTAGTAAAGAAATTGCTCATCCGAGATTTGGTGGCCGTTAATGGTCATCCGTTCATTGACTCGCTCTAAATGTGGGGACGTAAATGCCCCTACAGTGTAACCTGCATGTTGTAGCATTTCTCTTAATGCGTTCACCGTAGAGCCTTTACCATTTGAGCCTGCTACATGGATTACTCGTAGTTTGTTGTGAGGTTCATCTAAATGTCCTAATACTTCACGCATAAGGACAAGTGGCGCACGTTTATGATCAACTGCTTTTAATGTAAAAATAAATTTTGTACATTCGTTCATTGTGTTAAACAAAATAAACACTCCCTCTTACTGCAATATCTTTATTTTAGTACAAGTAACGTTTAATAACATAGCAAAATGACAAAATACAAAAAACACGCAGCTAGCGACTGCGTGTTCGTACTAATATTAGATTAGTGTACCTTGTGAGCACCTAATAAAGCACCCATATTGTTTAAAATAGTTTTTGCATCACTATTTAATAACGGATGAACATCTGGACGTTGCACTAATTCAAAAGCGTTTTTTAACGTTCTTTTTAACATAGATATATCAAAGTCTGAGCAATACTCATTTATTTTTTGGATCGTTAATAAATCGGTCCTTGATAATTTAGCGCTATCCTGTTGAGGATTACTATTTGCTAATATGTGCTTAATAAGGACGCGACCACTTGTATTTAATAAACGATAATACTTTGCTTCTGATAATTTCAAGAGATTCGTTTCGATCAATACTCTCGCGCTTACAAAGTCTAATTCATCACATGCTTTGTTGACTTTTGTAATAATAGTTGCAATATTTCCTGACATTCTCAACACCTCCATTGACTCTTATTTTCTTTCATTAAAAAGACTGTCTATTTAAAAAAATATCCATTCACACAATCTTAGCTTTGGTTTTTCACGGCTAAATAATATGAAATTAGGTTTTGTTTCCTACTAGTGTAGTGCCAATTATCATCTATTAGACTAATTTATTTTAAATAATACTATATATTTTTTCCTAAAACAATGCATATCTTTAGATCCATAAAAAAAAAGCAATGGATGACTTTTTCGCCATCCATTGCTTTATCTTTACATATTTTTCAATTCATCTAAACGTTTTAAAACAACCGCATGCTTGCTTTCGTAATCTGCTAATTTTTCACGTTCTGCATTGACTAACGCTTCCGGTGCTTTCGATACGAACTTCTCATTCGATAGCTTACCTGTAACAAGCTTCACTTCTTTTGCCCATTTTTCTAATTCTTTTTCAAGGCGAGCAATTTCTTCCTCTAGATTGATCAGTCCAACAAGAGGTAGGAAAACCTGTGCTCCTGTAACAACAGCCGTCATCGATTGACCTGGAGCCTCTAAACCTTCACCAATTGTTAAAGTGTCAGGATTACAGAATTTTTCTAAATATGCTTGATTCTCTTCGAGTACAGCTGCTGTTGCCGCATCTTTCGCTGAAATAAACAACGGTACTTTTTTGCTCATTGGCGTATTTACTTCCGCACGAATATTACGTACTGAACGTATAATATCCATTAGGAGCTTCATATTATCTGCTTCATCTGCAAAATGAAGATCTGTGCGTACTGTTGGCCATGCTGCCACTGTAATAGATTCACCCTCGTGTGGTAAGTGCTGCCAGATTTCTTCTGTAATGAAAGGCATAAATGGATGTAATAGACGCATTGTTTGATCTAGTACGTAAGCTAAAATAGAACGAGTTGTCTTTTTAGCTGCTTCATCCTCTCCGTAAAGTGGTAATTTTGCCATTTCAATATACCAAGAACAGAAATCATCCCAAATGAAATTGTACAATTCACGACCCACTTCACCGAATTCATAACGCTCTGCAAGAGAAGTTACTCGTTCAATTGTTTCATTTAAGCGTGTTAAAATCCATTTGTCAGCAACTGATTTTTCACCAGTTAAGTCGATCTCATCATATGTCATACCATCCATATTCATAAGCGCAAAACGTGATGCATTCCAAATCTTATTGGAGAAGTTCCATACTGCTTCTACTTTTTCAGTTGTATAGCGTAAATCTTGACCAGGTGATGAACCAGTAGCTAAGAAGTAGCGTAATGAATCTGCACCGTATTGTTCAATAACATCCATTGGATCAACACCATTGCCAAGTGATTTACTCATTTTACGTCCTTCACCGTCACGTACTAAACCATGAATGAGTACATCTTTAAATGGACGTTGCTCTGTAAACTCAAGGCCTTGGAAAATCATGCGAGATACCCAGAAGAAAATAATATCATAACCTGTTACTAAAGTACTGGTTGGATAGTAACGTTTAAATTCTTCATTTGCTTCATCCGGCCAGCCCATTGTAGAAAATGGCCATAGTGCTGAAGAGAACCATGTATCTAGTACATCTTCATCTTGCGTCCAGTTTTCTGCATCAGCTGGCGCTTCTTTACCTACGTATATTTCGCCTGTTTCATTATGGTACCAAGCTGGGATTTGATGGCCCCACCATAATTGACGAGAAATACACCAATCACGAATATTCTCCATCCAGCGAGAATATGTGTTTTCAAAACGAGCAGGAACAAAGTTTACTTTCCCTTCTTCATCCTTTTGTAGCTCTAGGGAAGCGTCAGCAAGTGGTTGCATTTTAACGAACCATTGTGCTGAAAGGTATGGCTCAACAACAGCACCAGAACGTTCAGAGTGTCCTACTGAATGCATATGCTCTTCAATACGAATTAACACGCCTGCTTCTTGTAAATCAGCAACGATTTGCTTGCGGCATTCAAAGCGATCCATTCCTTTATATTTACCAGCAAGATCATTCATTGTGCCGTCTTCATTCATTACTAGAATACGCTCTAGATTATGACGATTACCAACTTCAAAGTCGTTCGGATCATGGGCTGGTGTCATTTTTACAACCCCAGTACCAAATTCCATATCAACATAGTCATCAGCAACAATCGGGATTTCGCGACCTACAATCGGTAAAATAACGGTTTTACCAATTAAATGCTGGTAACGCTCATCGTTCGGGTGAACAGCTACCCCAGAGTCACCAAGCATTGTTTCGGGACGTGTAGTAGCAACTTCTACATAGCCTGAGCCATCAGCTAATGGATATTTCATATGATAGAAGGCACCTTGCACATCCTGATAAATTACTTCAATATCAGACAATGCTGTTTTCGCCGCTGGGTCCCAGTTGATGATACGCTCACCACGGTAAATTAAACCTTTTTCATATAACTGAACAAAAACTGTTTTTACCGCATCTGAAAGGCCTTTATCTAGTGTGAAACGTTCACGCGTATAGTCTAATCCAAGACCAAGCTTTGCCCATTGATCACGAATATGTCCAGCATATTCTTCTTTCCATTCCCATGTTTTTTCAAGGAATTTTTCACGTCCTAAATCATAACGTGTAATATTATCCTCACGCAGCTTTGCTTCTACTTTTGCCTGTGTTGCAATACCCGCATGATCCATACCAGGCAACCAAAGGGCATCATAACCTTGCATGCGTTTCATACGAATGAGGATATCTTGTAATGTTGTATCCCAAGCATGACCAAGGTGTAATTTACCTGTTACGTTTGGTGGTGGAATAACGATTGAATAGGGTTTTTTCCCACTTTCAGGCTGTGCCTCGAAAAACTTCCCTTGTAACCACCATTCATAGCGACCAGCTTCAATGGACTGTGGGTCATATTTAGTTGGCATTGAAATGTTTTCTGTCATATTGACTCCTCCTATTGTTTGAAAACTGTTGGTAAAGAAATGCTGTTCATTTTTTTACCCAATAAAAAAACTCCTCTCGTCTAAAAGGACGAAGGAGTTTTAGTTCGCGGTACCACCTTTAATTCCAGCAGTGGTTAAGATAAATGTTAAATGACACATTTTCTCAGCCTTCCCTACTGGCTCTCAATTCGGTAACGGTGTTTAACCGGCTTTAACTACTATTAGTTCACTAAAGCTGCTCAAGGGCTACCTTCAATTCAGTACAAATAGAAACTTCTCAGCTACCGTTTCCTCTCTGAAAATGTAGACAAAATTTACTCTTCCCTATCATAGCATCTGTATTTGATTTTCCTTATTGTACCGCAGGATCGTGTCATTTTTCAAGTGATTTAGTCATCTTTTAGTAAGAGGAAAGTAAATAGAAAAGGAAGTGACAATTCAAATGCGTCGACGCAAGTATAACCCTTGGCTTTTACCACCTTGGCTACGGCAAGTTCGTTTTTATTGCAGAACCATTATCGTGCCGATTTGTGCTTTTCAGTTTATCCGTGTCATTATTGTGCCAACATCAGGTGATTTAGTCTTCTTATTACTCCTGCTACTTCTCTGCTATTTACTTTTGAAAGACATCATTTGAAACACGAACTTTAAGCGGTGTATATTCTTCTGTTAGATCCCAAATCATAGAAGGCACTTCATGCCAAGTACTGGATTCACGTACAACAATATGGCTTGAGGATTCTCTCAATACAGCTTTTTGGTCAACTGTTGTAGAGTTCTCTTGGCGTGAAGCTGCTGCTACTGCGGCAGGTTGTTTCACTTGAACACTTTCTTCGATTACTGCCATTGTTTCCTCTTGTTCGAAAGCATGGGTTGATAAGTGTGGATTGTCTAACATATTTCTTTCAACAACAGGTTCATATTCATTGAAAGCACTTGTGACTGTCCACTCAAGCTGACACATCTGATTTGCCAGACTAGGGCGAATATCCTTGACCATTAAATCTTTGACATCCGATTCTTTTGGTAAATCAACATGTAAAGGTACGGCATACTCAAAATAACCAGTATCTCCTTGGATATCAAGGGCATCAATTGTAATTAAATCTTCATTATCTGTAAATGCTTGCATATCTTGAAAATCAAAGCGAACGTGTGCGGTGATATGATAGATGCCCATAAGTCGAAGTGAATCCTCTAACTGCATTGCCTGCCACTGAGGCTTAATTTGTACAGCTGCTATTTCTGTTGGGCAGCCGTATCCAGGAAAACAAAATGTTTCGCGCATATTCCAAGTTTTGTGTTCGATAATAATCCCTCCCTCTGCATCATATGACGCTTGGAAGGATAGTATGCTAGGGTGTTTCAAGTTGAACAGAGTTAAAAATAGATACTACTAGAAAAATGGCATGCTAGAAGTAGTATTCTAGCATGCCACTTTCATGGATGTTCGTCTTAATTAAACATTTACTAATTTAATTTTATTAGCTACACGATCTGTTAGCATTTTCGTTGCCTTTGGTACGATCGGTTTAAAAATCGGATTTAAAACAGGGCCAGCTAACCCACCAGCAACGACTTCTAAGAATCCTGTCATTTTTGTATTTTCAGCATCGATGCTTTCTGCAAGGAAATAACCATTTCCTGTGAAATTATCAGAAAGACCCTTTAATTCGAATGTAACTTTTGAAGGTGCCAACCATTCTAAGATTGTAATTTCTACTTCTACTGTTTTTTTCAATACGCCAACATTGCCTTTAAAAGTCCAAGTGGAGTGTTTGTCATCAATCATTTCGTGTGCATTATAACCTGGGACAAGCTTTGCCCATTTTTCCATATCACTAACGAAATCCCATACATGTTCAATCCTTACGGGTACTTCGACCGTGTGTGTGCCTGTTGCCATATCAATTCACTACTTTCTTTTATGAATAGCTATATTATAAACGAAATCGCCCACAATTTGGCTATGCTGAAAGATGTAATTTTGACAAAAGCAGGTCCTTCATCCAGTATAGAAGATCTTGTTTACTAGTAAATATATGCTATTCCCCCTTTTTGTCCATACATTTCTCTAGCACTATAATGCTTTCTGCTTTATCCATCAAATCAGAACCACCAGTATAACTGGTGGTTTGCTCTGCGCGTGAAACGCTGGGGTACTGGCCCATGTCTAAAGACATTCTGAATGGTCCGTCAACCGCACTCCGTTTTCACACAAACCGCTAAAGCGGCTTACTTATTTTTTCTTTCTCTTGATTTCTTCTCCTGTGAATGGGTCAATGAATTCTTTCATCGTCATTTGATCTTGCAGGATATCTTCTTGTAATTGATTTTTTATATACTCCTGTATCTTTTTCTTATTTCGGCCGACTGTATCCACATAGTATCCTCGACACCAGAATTGACGATTACCGTATTTATACTTTAAATTTGCATGTCGGTCGAAAATCATTAGACTACTCTTCCCTTTTAAATAACCCATGAACGCAGATACACTCAATTTCGGAGGAATACTTACCAACATATGAATATGGTCAGGACAGGCTGTTGCCTCTATGATTTCTACATCTTTTCTTTCACATAATTGGCGCAATATTCTTCCAACATCTGCTTTAATTTGACCATAAATAATCTGCCTTCTATACTTTGGCGCAAAGACGATATGATACTTACAATTCCACGTTGTATGTGCTAAACTTTTATTATCCATTTATGGTGGCTCCTTTCGTACGAAGTCGGTTGACTAGACCTGACTTTATTGTACGTTTGGAGTTTTTTTATTGTCCATAGCTAAAAGCTTTCCGGAACCCCCTGCATAGCAGGGGGTTTTCAAAGCACACAAAAAGAGCATGCTAGAAATCATTCTAGCATGCTCTATCAAATTTTATTGCGCTAATTGTGCAAATACTTTATCGAATGCAGCCACCGTTTTCGCAATATGCTCTTCCGTATGAGCTGTTGAGATGAATAATCCTTCGAATTGAGAAGGCGGTAAGAAAATACCTTCTTCTGCCATCAAACGGAAGTATTCAGCGAACAATTGTAAATCAGACGTTTTAGCAGAAGCAAAATCAATGACATCTTCATTTGTAAAGAAGAAGCCAATCATAGAACCTGCACGATTAACAGTGTGTGGGATATTATATTTGGATGCTGCTTCACGGAAACCAGCTTCTAGCTGATCACCTAATTTTTTAAAGTAGTCATATGTGCCATAATCTAAACGTGATAACGTTTCGTAACCAGCTGTCATCGCTAATGGATTCCCAGATAATGTACCTGCTTGATAAATTGGTCCAGCTGGTGCAACTTGCTCCATAATTTCTTTTTTCCCCGCGAACGCACCTACAGGAAGACCGCCACCAATCACTTTTCCTAAAGTCGTCATATCAGGTGTTACCCCAAAATACCCTTGTGCACAGCCATAATCTACGCGGAAACCTGTCATCACTTCGTCAAAGATTAATAATGCACCATGCTCTGCAGTAAGCGTACGTAATCCTTCAAGGAAACCTGGCTGTGGTGGTACAACACCCATATTTCCTGCAACTGGCTCCACAATGACTGCTGCTAGCTCTGCACCAAACTTGTCGAAAATCACTTTTGCCCCTTCTAAATCATTGTAGGCAACTGTCAACGTATTGCGTGCGATATCTGCAGGTACACCAGGGCTATCAGGTAAGCCTAGTGTGGCAACACCTGAACCAGCTTTAATCAATAATGAATCACCATGACCATGATAAGAGCCTTCAAACTTTAAAATCTTATCACGCCCTGTAACACCGCGTGCTACACGTAATGCAGACATAGTAGCCTCTGTTCCCGAAGAGACAAAACGAATCATTTCCATACCTGGTAGACGATCTAATACCAATTGAGCTAAACGATTTTCTGTATAGCTTGGAGCACCAAAGGAAGAACCCTTGGCTGCTGTGTCTGCAATTGCTTTCACTACCTCTGGATGTGTATGTCCTAGAATGAGTGGACCCCAAGACAATACATAATCAATATACTCGTTACCATCGATGTCTTTAATAATCGCACCATGGCCAGATTCCATGAAAATCGGGTCCATATTCACTGATTTGAATGCACGTACTGGGCTACTAACACCACCTGGCATTAATTGAACAGCTTCAGCATAGGCTTGTTTTGATTTTTCGTAAGAACGTGTCATTTATTTCTCCTCCAACCAACGTGCAACATCTTTTGCATGGTACGTAATAATTAAATCAGAGCCTGCTCGTTTCATGCCTAATAATGTTTCAAGCACAACTTTTTTCTCTTCAATCCAACCATTCATAGCAGCCGCTTTAATCATTGCATATTCACCTGAAACATTATACGCAACAAGCGGTAATGGATAGTTATTTTTCATGTCTCGAATAATATCTAAATAGCTTAAGGCCGGCTTTACGATTAAGAAATCTGCGCCTTCTTCGATATCTGACTCTGCCTCACGGAATGCCTCTAGACGGTTCGATGGATCCATTTGGTAGGATTTACGATCACCAAATTGTGGAGCGCCATCTGCAGCGTCACGGAATGGTCCATAGTAGCTAGATGCATATTTGACTGCATAGGACATAATCGGAATATGTTCAAAACCAGCTTCATCTAGACCAGCACGAATTGCAGCTACAAAGCCATCCATCATATTAGATGGAGCAATAATATCTGCGCCAGCTTTTGCCTGTGATATCGCCGTGCGGGCTAAAACATCTAATGAAGGATCATTCAAAATTTGATCGCCCTCAATTAAGCCACAATGTCCATGATCTGTAAATTCACATAGGCATGTATCTGCAATGACTAGTAGCTCAGGATGACGTGCTTTAATGAGTCGCGTCGCTTCTTGAACAATGCCGTGATCATGAAATGCACCTGTTCCAACCGCATCCTTTTCAGCTGGCAAGCCAAATAAAATAACTGCAGGAATGCCTAATGCTACAACCTCATCAACCTCTGCTTCCAGTTTATCCAATGAAAATTGAAAAACGCCAGGCATTGAATGTACTTCATTTTTTATATTTTCGCCTTCCATTACAAAAATAGGATAGATCAGGTCCTCTTTATGTAAGTATGTTTCTTTTACCATTGATCGCATCGTTGCATTGGCACGCAAACGACGATGTCTTTGAAATTGTAGTTTTGTCATGATTTGTCCCCTACTTTCATAATTTCTTCGATGACTGCTTGCATTGTATATACACTTGGCATAATATCCACAGTAGCACCGTATTGTTCAAGAGCTGCTTCCGTAATATGGCCGATGGCTGCAATGCGCGTTGCTTGCCACCCAACATGCGGCACTACATCCATTGCGTACACATCAACAGCTGAAGGACTAGCAAAAATCACCGTGACATCTTGATGTTGCTGGATGCAACTGACAATAGCCGCAGTTTGATCATGTCGTTCTATCGTTTCATAGACTGTCCATTCTTTTAATTCAAAGGGCAGCCCATCCTTCAGTGTACTTTTCGCCTTTTCTCCTCGAATAAACAGACATCTCGGATGATTACCTGCTACACTTGGAAATTCTTTGACGAAAATATCAGCACTAAATACGGAAGGCATAAAGCTCACTTGAAATCCTAACTTTTCTAATGCTGTCGTTGTTTTAGTCCCAATGGAAGCAATCTTCCCTTGGAAGTGCTTAGCATTCAATTGATGCCGAAGCATTTTACTAGCAAAAGCATCGACAGCATTTTGACTAGTAAAAATAATCCAATCATATTGATGGGCGCAATTCAATCGTTCAGCATCATTACTGTCTAATCGTTCGCACGTTTCAATTAATGGGGCTATGATTGCTTGTCCACCTAAAGCTGTTATGTTATCGACAATGGTTGTTGTCTTAGATGTACCTGTTAAAAGTATCGTTTTACCATTTAAAGGTAAATTACTTAGCATCTTGCTCTGCCTTTACACGCTGAATTAAATCAAAAGCACCCTGTTCTGTTAAAATAGCAGCTAGCGCTTCTCCAATTTTTTGTGCATCTGTACCAACAACTGTTTCCTTATACATAACAGATGCATCTGGAGCAGCAACAAGTCCTGTTAATGTAATTTCTTCCCCATTAGAAGTGGCATACCCAGCGATTGGTACTTGACAACCACCATCCATTGCTGCCAAAAATGCACGTTCTGCATGCGCCTCTTGCCATGTTAATGAATCAGTGAGCTTTCCTAATTCGGCTAATAGCTCCGCATCATCTGCGCGACATTCAATGCCTAGAGAGCCTTGTGCTACAGCTGGCAAACATTGTTCTACAGGTAAAAACTCAGTGACTACATCATCGCTCCAACCAAGACGTTTCAAACCAGCCGCAGCCAAAATAATGGCATCATATTCTTCTGTTTCGAGCTTAGCTAAACGTGTATCAACATTTCCACGAATCCATTTAATTTCGATATCAGGACGTACTGTTAAAAGCTGTGCACTACGACGTAAAGAACTTGTCCCAACAACTGCTCCCGCAGGAAGGTCAGCAAATTTAACATGACCTTTCGAGATAAATGCATCACGCGCATCTTCACGTGGTGGAATACAACCAATCACTAATCCATCTGGCAATACAGCAGGCATATCTTTCATAGAATGAACAGCAAAATCAATTTCTTTATCGTATAGGGCTTGTTCAATTTCTTTCACGAACAATCCTTTTCCACCTACTTTTGAAAGCTGTACATCTAAAATTTGATCACCTTTTGTTACAATCTCTTTTACTTCAAATTCAAACGGTACACCAGCCGCTTTTAATTCATTAATGAACCAATTTGTTTGAGTTAGCGCTAGCTTACTTCTCCTAGAACCTACAATAATTTTTCTCAACAGTCTCCAACCTTTCTTCTAATACCATAAATGGAATCGCGACAAACTACTTCCTAGGAAGAAATTTACAACAACTAACAGATAGGCATAAATATGTACCCACGCATAAGTTGTACCTATCAGCTTGCTTTTGCGATTCACATATAGGATAAAACAATACAAAATTAAAATAATGAAAGACCCTATGATTTTCGCATCGAAAATCGAAAGACTCTCTAATGTTAATAGTGCCCATTCAAACCCTAATATTAAACTTATAAATAACATTGGTATCCCAATAAAAAATGAAATATTCATCCAGCTACTCGTCTGCTGTAAGGAAGGCAACCTTGTCCATAAGTGTGACCACTTTTTCTTTTTCAGCAAACGATATAGAACGAGGTACAAAATGGCAAACACAAATGTTAAAGTGAACGCTGCATAGGACAATATTGCAAATGATATATGAATAAAAAGCATTTCCGAAATTAATGTATCCCCGACAGCTCCTGTAGGACGCTTCGGCATGAATGTAAATATACTAGCGAATAAAAATCCTAGTATATTAATAATAAACACAGGTAAATCCACCTTTGCTATGCAATGAAGGAAAATGGATAACGTCACGAGTAACCAGGAATAAAAAAGAATTCCCTCAGACAAGGATAAAATCGGAAAACGCTTCGTCTCCACAAACGTTAAAATGATAATGGCACTTTGAATCACCCATACAAATGAAACAAGCCAAAAAGCAATACGCCTTGCTCGTACTTGCTTATAAAAATAATCAGTAAAGTAAAAAACTAGACTGATCGCATACAAGACGATCATCACTTCATACAACCTCGTCATGGTCAAATCAGCCAATAGACATCCCTTCTTTGTCGTGAAATTAATTAAGCTATTCTAGCATAGAAAACAAAAAAACGTTTTCGTATCTTAAGTTTACCATACAGATACGAAAACGCCTCGTGTAATATCAGTAGAAAATCCAATTGCGCATAATACTCATGTACAACCACATTTGTCTACGCAAGCGCAATAGATATTTTAGAAAGAGTACTTTGGCTCAGTAGAAGTCTGAGATACCTGTGAGCGTTCTTTGCGCTCAAGCTCTTGCTTTGTCATCTCATGAACTTCAACTTCCACAGCATCCTCTATACCAAAAATTTGTTGGAATAAACGTAACTGTTCATTTGCTTTTGGAGAATTAGCCATTTCCTTAGCTTGTAAGATTGGCTCTTTTAACAATTGATTGATAATAGATTTTGTATGTTTGCTTAAAATTTTACGTTCACGTTCCGTTAAATCTGGCATTTTATTTTCGATACTCATCATTGTCTCTTCTTGAATACGACTCGCTTTTTTACGTAATGCTGAAATGACTGGAACTACCCCAAGCGTTGCTACCCAGTCTTTAAATTGCACAACTTCTTTGCCAATCATATCGGTAATATCAGCAGCAGCACGTTCACGCTCTGCTAAATTCGCCTCGACAATACCTTGTAAATCATCGATATCATAGAGGAAAACATTTGGTAGGTCGCCAACTCGTGGATCAATATCACGAGGAACCGCAATATCTACCATAAATAATGGTTTTCCTTTACGTAAACGTTCCACAAATTGCATCAGCTCGTAATCAATAACATAATCTGTTGCACCTGTTGAAGTAATTAAAATATCCGCTTCTAACAATGAACATTGTAATTCCTTCATTGATTTAGCTTCACCATGGAATTTAGCCGCTAAGCTTTCTGCTTTTTCAAATGTACGGTTAATGACAGTAACTTTCCCTACGCCACTACCATAAAGGTTCTCAATCGCAAGTTCCCCCATTTTTCCTGCACCTAAAATAGCTACATGCTTGCGTTGTAATGAGCCAAAAATTTTCTTTGCTAATTCTACGGCAGCATAGGAAACGGATACCGCATTTTCACCGATCGCTGTTTCATTATGTGCACGCTTTGCAAATGTTACTGCTTGTTTAAATAGTTGATTGTATACCGTTCCTGTTGTGCCAATCTCTTGTCCACTTAAAAAGCTTTTTTTTACTTGCCCTAAAATTTGTGTTTCACCTAGAACCATTGAATCGATTCCAGCTGTCACTTTAAATAAATGTTCGATTGCCTCATCTTCTTCACGAATTGTTAAATACGAAGAAAATGTCTCCACAGGCAAATCAAACCAGTTGGCTAAAAATTGTTTCACAAAATGACGTCCAGTATGCAATTGATCCACAACAGCATATATTTCTGTACGATTACATGTCGAAACAATTACGTTCTCTAATATACTTTTTTGCTTTTGCAGCGCTTCCATTGCTTGTGGCAGTTCACTCTCAATGAATGATAACTTCTCACGTATTTCAACAGGCGCTGTTTTATAATTCAAGCCTACTACGATGGCATGCATGAATAACACCTCACACGTTCTAATTCACAAATCTCATTATAGCACAGTTCGACAATAGTTCATCATTAATTTGTGAACATGTCATGAAGAACTGCAATTCGTCATCTACATTAGAATTATTATAAACTAAGTGTAACAAATTATACGTGTTGTTTCAAATTAAAAAAACTGCCCCACAATCGGAGGCAGTTTTCTCTCATTAATTTGTTATTGAGACAGTCTTTAATGCAATCATATTTCCATCTTTATCATATGCTATAAACTCAATCTCATCATTCACTTTAAAATCCTGCATAGTTTGGACGGTTTTCGTTAACATATAAACATGATCACTACGCTTTTGCAAATCAAATTGGACATCTCCACTGATCGAATTAAAACGTACATTCATCTTGGCAACATTTTGACAGTTACCATCGACTCGTGCGCTCATTGTAATATAGCCTTTTCGTAGAGAAACGCTCGTTTCTTCAAATAAATCTTCTGGATTGATACAACTTGAAGCTGGCGTTTTACATAAAATTGTATCAATTAACTTCTGGAATACTTGATGCAATTGTAAATTATCAATTGCATGGAAATACGTTCCACCCGTTTCTGAAGATAGTTGCATTAAAGTGGCATCATTTACTTGTGATTTCTTGCCCATACTTACTGTGTATACTTTGACACCTTGCTTTTTCGCTTCATTTATAACTTTTGTCATTTTTGATTTACTTGTTTTACCATCAGATACAACGACAATCGCTTTGGATGTTTTCGAATCATTCGAGAATTTTGTTAAAGCAATATCAATGCCTGCAAAAATATCAGTTGCACCCTTCTCTTTTGATGCTTTATAAAGATCTTTTTTTAGCACATTTTCTGTTGTACCTTCTCCAAGCACCGTTGCTTTTGTATTCGTTTCAATGACTATGTTATTTTTAGCCTTTAATTGATTGATTAGTTCAATCATTTTCTTTCCACGATAATTTGTTGGATCAACGGCCTTCATGGAAGAGGAATAATCCACTACATAGGCAATTTCTGTTGCTAAAGAACAAGAATTTTTACTGAAGTATGGATTAGCAAAAATGTCTTTCGTTACTGTTTTATCTTTTAAACCCTTCAAGGATGTTGCGTAGCGTGGGTCTATTGGATTGACAAGTATTGCTTCCACTTTAGATTTTCCATAAATAATTGAATCAAAGTAGGCTACGGCAGTACCTGGATTCCCTGTATTATTCAATGGGTCTGAAGTGTTCGTAATGAATGAAGCTGTTTTTTCCACTCCATCATACTTAATTTTGACTGTCCCTTGATAATCCGTAATAGGCTCTCCACCTGGGCGCACTAAAGTCACCATCACTTTTGTATAACGATCTTTTCCTGATGGTCTTGATGCCGCATCGGCACTTTCCTTTAATGCCTCTACTCGTTTTTTATAGGCCTCTACTTGCCCAAGTAATTTACCGCCTTGATATTTTAATAATACTGTACGGTCATAGTTACTTAAGTTTGTGAAGATCGTATAAATCTTCATAACACTATCATAATGCTCTAATGTTAAATCCTTTTCGTCTGGCATCTTTTTCATAAGTTGAATAATAGCGCCGACTGGATTAATGTTTTCTACCTGTGAGGCAATATCATCATCAATGCCTTGAACGCGATAAATAGGACGACCATCGTCAGCAATCATATACATGATTTCCGTTATAGCTGTATTATCTTTAGTTGTAACAGAGTTTTGGAAACGCGTCTTTAAAAGTTCCTCAAATAAGTGAACAGAAATATCATAGTTTTCAAATTGTAGAATAGCATTTTCATAACCTAATGCTGGATATTTAGGATCAGATCCACCGTAACGTAAATAGATGTTTTGCACATTTCCTAAAACATCTGTTACATTTGTTTGCTGTCCAATACTAAATAGCTTTCTATCCCCATCAAAGTCAAAAGGAACTGGGCTATACACATCAATTAGGTTTTGCGTAAAGAACTCTGGGATATCTTCACTTTTTGGAAATTCAGGTATCACGCTGCCATTATCATCCGTATTTCCTGGGTCGTATACTTGGTAATCAATACGCAATTCAGGCTGTGGTGCGTAACGCACTTCTGCATTTAATTTCTCTCCAACAAGACACTTCATTGCTGGGTCTGTATTATTAATTAGCTCAAAAGTGATGGTATCACGTACCGATTTAGTTAATTTTGGTGCTACAACGATAGCGGACACAGTTGAACCATCCGATTGGACAATATCAACTGCTTCACCTGAAGTATCAACAATATTTCCGTAGGATGCCTTCACGCGGAATGAATAGGATTTATCATCTGCGATAGGATCACCATTACAAGCCTTTAAAGACACCGTAACAAGTGTTGTATCCACATTATTTGCAATTAAATCAGGTTTTTCCACCACAATACTTTGCAGTGCATTATTGACATTGTTCGGTCCAGTAAAATCATTTGAATTATCCTTCGGTTCTTCAAAATCAGCACTACTAGATCCCATAAAACCTGGAGGTAACGTAATGCTATCATTATCACGACCCGCTGGACTACGTTTTAATCCTTGTACTGCAAAAGTGCTATTTTGAACAGCACGATATAAGAATTCAGCAACATCACCACGTGTTAATTTTGTAGATGGATTGAAGCTAGCAAATGTCTTTTTGCCTGTAGAACTTGTAGATAAATCATTTGAATATAAATATTGCACTGCCTGTGGCTCATCTAAATCTAAGCCTTTAAAAGCAGCATAAATTTGGGCAAATTGGCCGCGCGTTACGGCTTTTGTTCGATTCGTATTCACATGTGTGCCGTTAAATGGTAAATAAAAATCGCTATAGAAATTATAAGCAACACTATCTACATAAGATAACGCATAGTTACGATCTAGCTTGGCAAACATCAGGACAAGCTCACGATCTGTCACTTGCTCATTCGGTAAAAAGTTACTTGCACTATTTAAGGACATCAGGTCATTATCGACCGCCCAGGAAATAGCTTTATAATTATTGCTATTTGTTGGAACATCTCTAATGGTTGTAGCTGCTTGAGTGACAGTGGGTGTCGCTGTCATCAGTAGTAACATGAAGCAAAGCATAGCAAGCAATGCCTTTTTTACATATGTCATTTTTGTTCCATCCTTTCTTTAGTTAAAGAACAATATGTCATCACGATAGTTTTGTTTTAAGTCATCTTCCAAATATTTCAAGAATCGTTCTAGAACGACTGATGCCTCCGCACGAGTTAGCGGTTTATTTGGATTAAAGCGACCAGCAGAATCACCAATCATTAAGCCAAGTTCATTCGCTATATAAATGCCATCTCTTGAATAATTCGGAATCTGTTTATCATCTGTAAATCTAGTTAAGTAGCCAGGATCGGGTGCTCTATTTTCAAGTCCTAAGGCACGAACAAAAATTGTTGCAGCCTGTGCTCGAGTAATCGCATTATCTGGCTTAAAGTAGTCAGCTGATACACCTTTAATGATCCCTTTATTTAATGCTGATTCAATATAGCCGTAATCTTTGATAGAACGCTTCAAATCTTTAAAAACACTTGTAGTAGGTGTCTTTTTTGATTTCTTTTCTTCAAACACACGTAAGTCAACTGCTTTCCCAATAGCCGTCGTAAAATCAATACGTTTCATTGGCGTATTAGGAGAGAAGAAATTACTTGAATCCGAGTAAATACCTAGAGAATAAAGTTTTTCAATTGCTTCTTTCGCGTAATGGGTTGTTAAATCTCTGAATTTAGGAATAATGAGACGCTCAATTGTTGGCATGTACTCTGTATCTAAATCTAGCGTTCCTTTTTGCCCTGAAGATAAGTCGTATGTATATTCAGAAATAACATCCTTTTCACTAACGACTGCATATCCCCCTTCAAAACTCCCTAAGCTACCGAGATTTTCTTCATAATTTAAGACACGTGATTTACTTGTAGATAAACGATTTTTCACATGGCTTGTCTTGCCATCACTATAGGAATAAACAGACTCTGTGATTTGAGTTTCAGTCGCACCCCAGAAGTTCTCATAGCCTGCATGTCGACTATCTGTTTCAATTGTTACTGTGTTTTGAACAGCATTTTTCCCTTTTCCTGTTTCAAAAGCATAGGTTTTCCTAGAAATAATATTTCCTGAGTAATAATCTGAGGCTGCACGATTATCAGTAACTGTTCCTTGTGAAAATTGATAATCGACTAATGAATACGTAATGGCGCCAATTGTAATTTTTTCAGTGTATTTCTTTACTTCACCATTAGATGTTTTTTGACCAAGAACTGCATAATCTACTACATCTGATTCGTAGGCAATATTTCTTGTCAATGTAGCACCATTGCTTGCTGTTAACTTCATACTATACGTTTCAGTTAATTTACCTTTTGATTCTTTTTGTGCAATTTTAATATCTTTACTTGTCCCTTTAAAAATAACAGGTGTCCCTGACAGGAACACGGCTTCTTCATATGTATACTCGTTTTTTACAGCACCCGTTGTTTCTAATGAAGCGGCTGATGCATTGAACGGAATAGTAGTTCCAATCAAAAAAATAGCAAGAACGATGAACATAATTTTAGATAATTTTTTTTGCATTCACTTTTCCTCTCTTTCACTGTGCATGGCGTGCAGAATGAAGCTTGTTCTAATACTACTAAAAAATCTGCTCGTCTAGCGAAAGTATGCACAATATAGCTTATGCGAAGTAACCTTCCTCTTTTTTAGATAAGAAACATCGCTCTTTTGCAAATACTATTCGCATTAGACTCGCAGATTTTTTTTAGTTAATTATTTATGCTAATCTACCAAAATAAAATGAGCTTTCACAAATCGATCTGATAATACTACTAAACGATCAGATGGCTGTAAGTCAGAAGCTTGAATCACCTTACCTGCTTTTATCAGTGTCGCTTGGTCAATATTCATATTAACCATCTCACCTGCTTCATACCAACGACCATTTTGCCATTGACTAACACTCTTGACATTAATCACAGCAGGATACGTAGATTTCACAGATTGTAGCTTCCCTGCAAGCATTAGAGGCGCAACAGGTTTAGCATTGTCTAAAATATGAAGAGCCTGTACATGGCCTTCCTTCACATAGAAATATCCATAGTCGCCCTCAGATAAGTAAAGTTCAATATCAGGCATGACACTATAGGTTTTATTGCCATCATCTACCATCGCTTTTGTGGAATTACTAACCGACAATACCGTACGATCTGCTTTTTTGAAAACATTTGACTCAATCTTCATAGCATCGTCAATTTCAATTACATATCCATCAGCTTGAGATAAGCGTCCATAATATAATTCATGGCCAGCTAAATTAGGTGACATGAAGCTATCACTTGTTACTTGTATAACTTGTGCATAATGGTCGCGCGTAGCACCATCAGCCACGACAAAAGCAGTACCATATGCCATTAGACCAGTAGGTTCAATTAAACGTCCATTTCGAATTAAAATAGTTCCATTATGGAAGTACATGGTACCTGCTGTTTTCAGTTTCAGTAGTTGGTAATCTGTATCTACAGACAGCATGGGTTCGTAATATGTTCGTTCGTTATTTTTCAATACGACGATTTTCTCGATTACTTCCTTACCGAATTGTTTAACGGTCGCATAGTATGCTTCGCTGCCTATATAATTTTTCAGCTGACCTTTCTCGACTTTCGTATTCCCCACATATATTGGTACTTTAGATGTAAAAGGCATTGTTGAAAGATCATTTGTTGCTTGTGAGCCAAATTGCCAGTTAACAAAAGCATGTTGATTTTTCACGGTTAGCTTATTGGCATTCGGATTGACCGCTTGTATCTCACCTTTATATAAGTTTTCTACTAGTGTACCTGTTTCACTGATAGCTACCTTTGATAGGACTGAGGAGGTTTTATTTTTAAAACTTAATTTAACTCGATCCCCAACATATAATGCACTAATATCCGTTGCAGAAGAACCTTTTTGATAATTGGTTTCTTTGTTTAAATAATAAGTCGTTTCTGCACCAACATCTGGTTTGACCATAATAAATAATCCATTTGGATCAATACTCGTTACGACACCAGCCATCGTTTTACCGTTGCTACTTCCAGTTGATGGTACATTTGTTTCTGTTGGTGTATTAGAGGTACCGCGAAGTTCAACAACACTTCTGAGAGAAATTTCAGCCTCGACTTCCATTCCCATCTTAAAGCCCTCAATAGTCGTTGACGTATTATTAATATATAATCGCGTGTTTTTATTAATATTGAATGTCACTGTTCGTCCACGATCATTTTCCAATGTTATTTTACTAAGCTGCTTTTCTATCGTGCCATCTGGCTTTGTATATTCTGAAAATGTTACATCGACAAAGGTCCCAGTCACTAATTGGGCTGCTTTAGCAGTTTGGTTAAAGGAAAAACCTACTATCATCAGTAACACGATCATAAGTATGTATGAATATTTTTTCAAAAAACCTGCCTCCTTACTAATTATTAGTATATCGTATTATTGGTAGTTTTTCTTATTCGAAAAGTTACATTTTAGGCCTTTTTGAATTTATTTCTAATGAAAAAAGTTGAGGTAGCTTTTAACTTCAAGCTACCTTGCCTGCTTCATACTTGAATATCAATTGTATGTCCGGCTGTCGGATGTGGAGCATCTAACATTTCAACTAACTGTTCTGTATTTTGCTGTTGCATCTCCATTGCCTGTTTCGTAACAGCTAAAGATACATTTTGCATTAGTGTTGCTTGATTCATTGCCATCGATAAAGCTGCGATATCCATTTAGTCCACCTCCTATCTAATTTATCGGACAAATAGTTTCATCATCAAGTATTTTCCCTAATTTTCTACACATCCCCCTATTGAAAATACAAAAACATCTATTGTCCTAACGCCTTAGACACAATAGATGTTTATTATTACATTTTATTTTCGATTGTTTTCCAAACTTCCTCAAAGCCAAGACCCGTTTCGGAAGAGAAGACAATAAGTGGATCACTTTTTTCCATCTCCAATGTCTCTTTGACAATTTTCTTATGTTTATCCCATTTACCTTTTGGTATCTTATCTGCCTTCGTCGCAATAACAATGCAAGGAATATTGTAATGCTTTAAAAAATCATACATCATGCGATCATCAGCTGTTGGAGGATGACGCAAATCAATAATTTGTACGACTGCTTTTAACTCCTGGCGCCCTGTAAAATAGCGCTCAATCATTTTTCCCCATGCCTCACGCTCAGATTTAGAAACCTTTGCATAGCCATAACCCGGAACATCCACAAAAAATAACTGCTCTTCAATTTTATAAAAGTTAAGGGTTTGTGTTTTACCAGGCTTAGATGAAATACGTGCTAAAGCTTTACGCCCGATCATTCGATTAATGAAGGAAGACTTCCCTACATTCGAACGACCAGCTAATGCAAATTCTGGCAGTCCATCTTCTGGATATTGGTCTGGTCGTACCGCACTAATGACCATTTCGACATTATGGACTTTCATTTTTCTAAAAACCTCCGTCCAGTGCATAGGCTAATACTTCATCAGCCGATGTCACTAGTTTAAATGTTAGTTGCTCGCGTACACTGTCAGGAATATCCTCTATATCACGTTCATTATCCTTTGGACAAATAATCGTCGTTAAGCCTGCACGGTGAGCACTTAGTGTTTTTTCTTTTAAGCCTCCGATAGGTAATACACGGCCACGTAAGGTAATTTCACCTGTCATACCTACTTCGCGGCGAATCGGGCGATGTAAAATAGCAGAAACGATAGCTGTTGCCATTGTAATACCAGCTGATGGCCCATCTTTAGGTACAGCACCCTCTGGCACATGGATATGAATATCATGTGTATCAAAAAATTCGGCATCCACATTGAGGTGCTCCATCTTCGTGCGAACATAGGATAATGCTGTTTGAGCAGATTCCTTCATTACTTCACCAAGCTTACCAGTAAGTTGTAACTTCCCTTTACCTGGTGTTAATGATACTTCGATTTGTAATGTATCTCCACCAACTGTTGTATATGCAAGTCCAGTTGCTACACCTACTTGATTTTCCTTTTCAGCCTGACCATAACGGAAACGATGTTTACCCAGTAAATCTTGTAACGATTTTGAGTTAACCGTTACTCGTTTTTTCTCACCAGATACTATTATTTTGGCGATTTTACGGCAAAGCGTAGCGATTTGTCGTTCTAAACCGCGAACTCCTGCTTCCCGTGTATAATAACGAATAATATCAGTGACAGCTTCATCTTTAATTACTACTTGTGTTTTTTTCAAACCATGCTCTTTAAGCTGCTTTGGTATCAGATGATTTTTCGTAATTTGAGATTTTTCAATTTCAGTATAACCTGCAATAGAAATTACTTCCATACGATCTAATAATGGTCCAGGGATACTACTTAAGTCATTGGCAGTGGCAATAAATAACACATTTGATAAATCATATGGTTCCTCAATATAATGATCACTAAATGTATTGTTTTGTGCAGGATCTAAGACTTCAAGCATGGCTGCTGCAGGGTCACCTCTAAAATCATTAGACATTTTATCGATTTCATCTAATAAAAATACTGGATTAACGGTACCTGCTTTTTTCATTCCTTGAATAATACGTCCTGGCATTGCACCAACATACGTACGTCGATGACCACGAATTTCCGATTCATCCCGCACACCACCTAAAGAAATACGAATAAACTTACGATCTAAGCTTTCCGCAATGGAGCGAGCTAATGATGTTTTACCTACTCCTGGAGGTCCTGCTAAGCATAAAATAGGTCCTCGCAGTGAATTTTTCAGCTGACGTACTGCTAAATATTCCAAAACACGTTCTTTGACTTTTTCTAATCCATCATGATCTCGGTTTAAAATATTTTCAGCATGCGCAATATTCATGCGATCCTCTGTAGCAGTTGTCCATGGTAATGAGATAAGCCAATCAATATAATTGCGAATAACACCGCTCTCTGCACTAGCTCCAGGTATTTTTTCATAGCGATCTAATTCTTTCAGTGCCGCTTCTTTTGTTGATTCAGGCATACCCGCTTCGTCGATACGCTTACGTAATTCCGCAACTTCTCCAGTTTTCCCTTCGCGATCGCCCAGCTCCGTTTGGATAGCTTTCATTTGCTCACGTAAATAATATTCTTTTTGCGTGCGTTCCATTGATTGCTTTACTTTGGAATTAATTTTCTTTTCTAGATCCAATACTTCCTGTTCATCATGTAAGCGAATAATTAAATGATCTAGTCGTTTTTTAACGCTAAGCATTTCCAATACTTCTTGCTTGTCGGCCATTTTAAATGGCAAATGAGAAGCAATAATATCTGCTAAACGGCCAGGCTCTTCAATATCCGTTACAGTATTGATCGTCTCAGTCGTAATTTTATTGGAGGATTTTGCATATTTTTCAAAATACGTCAACAATGTACGCATCAATGCTTGCGTTTCTACATCTTTTTCTGTTGACTCCTCTTTCATATCAATATCCACAACTGTATACTTCTCTAATGCACGATAGTTTTCCCACGTTGCACGAGCAACTCCTTCTACAAGGATACGTAACGTGCCGTTTGGTAATTTTAGCATTTGTTTGACATAAGCAATTGTACCAACTGAATACAGATCTTGCTCTTCAGGCTGTTCATCGTGCATTTCTTTTTGTGTCACCAATAAAATCATTTGGTCCTCTAACATTGCCTGCTCAAGCGCCGCTACAGAACGATTTCTACCCACATCAATATGTAACACCATCGATGGGAATACTAAAAGTCCACGCAAAGGCAATAATGGTACATTTGTTGTTTTTTGTATTGTCACCATGCGGGCATTCACCTCCGTCAAAATTTTCATGTTAACATCCCGCGCTACTAGTATGTGTTTAAAAAGTTGATTCACACTAGTTATTGAAGCGAGCCAAAAATTTCTTCAAGTTACAGCTGGCTTTATGTAGGAATGAATAAAAAGCTGACTGTCGATATGTGCGAACATTGCACAATCGAAGTCAGCTAATTACTCTCTATCTCACAACGGTAGACAGCCACGTCTATTCATTATGCTGAAGTTTTAGTGTCGCTACCTTCATCGAGTTCAGTGCCATCTTCAAGAAGCAATTTCGGTTTTTCTTTATCCGTAATTGTTTTTGCTGTAATGATACATTTTTTTACGTCTTCACGTGAAGGCAATTCGTACATTACATCAAGCATTGTTGACTCAATAATTGAACGAAGACCACGCGCACCTGTTTTACGTTCAATCGCTTCCTTAGCAATTTCCACAAGAGCACCTTCATCAAATTCAAGCTCAACACCATCTAATTCAAGCATTTTTTGATATTGCTTGGCTAGTGCATTTTTCGGCTCTGTTAAAATTTGTACTAGTGCAGCTTCGTTTAATTGCTCCAGACTCGCAAGTACAGGTAATCGACCAATGAACTCTGGTATTAAACCAAATTTCAATAAATCCTCAGGAATCAGCTTGGACATAATAGAACCTTCATCTACATCTACTATATTCGGATCTGAACCGAATCCTATTACTTTTTCACCCTGACGTCGTTTAATGATGGTTTCAATGCCATCAAATGCACCACCCACAATGAAAAGAATATTAGTTGTATCGATTTGTAAAAATTCTTGATGAGGATGTTTTCGTCCTCCTTGCGGTGGAACGCTTGCAACTGTTCCTTCCAGAATCTTTAGGAGTGCCTGCTGAACACCTTCACCAGAAACATCTCGTGTAATAGATGGATTCTCTGACTTACGTGCAACTTTGTCAATTTCATCAATATAGATAATCCCTTTTTCAGCGCGTTCGATATCATAATCAGCTGATTGGATTAACTTTAATAAAATATTTTCAACGTCCTCACCAACATAACCTGCTTCAGTTAAGGAGGTAGCATCCGCAATTGCGAATGGAACATTTAAAATACGTGCTAACGTTTGAGCTAATAAAGTTTTACCGCTACCAGTTGGGCCGATTAACACAATGTTCGATTTTGCTAATTCAATATCATCAATTTTACTATTCGTATTGATACGTTTATAGTGATTGTAAACTGCGACTGCCAATGCCTTTTTAGCACGCTCTTGTCCAATTACATACTCATCTAGAATCGTTAAGATTTCTTTAGGTTTCGGAATATCTTGGAATTCAATTTCCTCCTCTACACCTAGTTCCTCTACAACGATCTCTGAACAAAGCTCGATACATTCATCACAAATATAAACACCAGGACCTGCAACTAATTTACGCACTTGTTCTTGTGGCTTTCCACAAAATGAGCATTTTAAATTGCCTTTTTCATCATTAAATTTGAACAATATGTTTCACCCCTATTCAAGCAACAATCTTACAAGATTATTGAACCTTTATCAAATAAATTGTCTGCATCATTTACGCCTCAGCATTTATGCATGTATAGATTATAACGTATCGTCATGTACTTTACTTCATTTGCCTTACGAAGCATGCTATCGAAACCTGCTTACTCCGCCACCTTATACTGCTATAAAGTTACATTTATTCACTTCCGACACACTACAAACTACTGATCTCTATTTATAAATCTACTACATTCATCAACCAAGGGTATATATCACTCAAAAAATAAATTTTATTTATTATGACCTCTCTGAATGAAGTTAAGTTTAGCATCGTATCAATTTCGCCTTGACTCAAATAGCGTCTGGACATCAATCCAAATCCTTGACACCTGCCAGCAGGCTCTATCTTCATTCAGTCGTGGTTTAAACACACACTAAAAAGGTTAAAAAGGCATACAGTTCACCATCTATGTGAGATGGGCGTCATTTGTACCTGACGTTATGCTTTGGATACAAAAACATCTGCTGAATGAAGATAAAAACTAAAACAATACTATGTATAAGTGAAGTATAAAGTGAATTAAACGTTAAGGGGACTGATTTTTAAGAGTTTATGTGATAAAACAAGGCACGGATTCATGCCGTACCTTGTTTTTTTTAGGCTATCTAATTACACAAAATCTTATTCAGTAATTTTAGCGTTTTCTACTAAAAATTCAACTGTTTTTTGGATTTTGATGTCGTTTTCAAGTACTGCTGTACCACCTAAAGCACTTGTGATTTGATCATTTGTCATGTTGAATTGAGCAGCCATTTTTTCTAATTCTGCTTCAATATCAGCTTCAGATGCTTCAATTTTTTCAGCTTCAGCAATCGCTTCAAGTGTTAATGAAACACGTACACGGCTTTCTGCTTCTTCTTTCATTTGACCACGTAGGTCTTCTTCTGATTGACCAGAGAATTGGTAGTAAAGGTCTAAGTTCATACCTTGCATTTGTAAACGTTGACCAAATTCTTGTAACATACGATCAGTTTCAGAGTTAATCATACCTGCTGGCACTTCAAACTCAGCATTTTCAGCAGCTTTCTCTACTAGTTCATCACGAAGAGCAGCATCTGATTCTGTTGCCTTTTGAGCTGCAGTTTGTTCTTTAATTTTAGCGCGTAAAGCTTCAACGCCTTCAACTTCTGGATCTAATTCTTTTGCGAATTCATCATTTAACTCAGGAAGAACTTTTGTTTTAACTTCTTTCACTGTTACTTTGAAAGTAGCTTCTTTACCAGCTAATTCAGCTGCATGGTATTCTTCTGGGAATGTCACAACAACATCTTTAGATTCGCCAGTTTTAACACCAACAAGTTGCTCTTCAAAACCTGGAATGAATGAACCTGAACCGATTTCTAGTGGATAGTCTTCGCCTTTTCCACCTTCAAAAGCTTCTTCACCTACGAAACCTTCGAAGTCGATCACAGCTGTATCACCTTCTACGATTGCTTCGTCTTCTTTGATTTCAAGTTCTGCTTTGCGAGCTAATTGATCTTGAATTTGAGCATCTACTTCTTCATCCGTTACTTCTACTGGCAGTTTAGATACTTCTAAACCTTTGTAGTCACCTAGCTTTGGTTCTGGTTTCACTGTTACTTGTGCAGTGAATGTGAAATCTTGGCCGTGTACAAAGTTTTCTGTACCAGCGATTTCTGGGTAATCAACTGGCATAATTCCAGCTTCATCAATTGCTTTTGCATAAGATTCAGGAACGATGATTTCTAATGCATCTTGGTATAGAGATTCGATACCAAAACGTTGTTCAAACATTTTACGAGGCATTTTACCTTTACGGAAACCTGGTACGTTAATTTGTTTTACAACTTTTTTGAACGCTTGGTCCATTGCTGCATCGATTTCTGCAGCAGGTACTTCGATTGTAAGAGTACCGATATTACCTTCTTGTTTTTCCCATTTTGCTGACATGTATAAATACCTCCAAAATAAATAATCAAGTTTAGATGTTAGACAATTCATTCGTAACTACGATTTTGACAACCATTTTAGTATAACATAGATGTGTATAGTTTCAACTTATTTCATACCTAATGTAGTTCTGTTAGCTTTTCTAACATTTGTAAAAAGTCGATGATTTCATAGTCCATTTCTTGTACATTTCCTAGCATGGCTAAGACAAAATCAATATAACTATAGGCAACATCATCTGCTTCGAACGGTTGCCATTCAAAAGGATACGTTACAATGGCATGCTTTGCCATTAAATATTGTACCATTTCCAACGTAGATGGGTCTTGTTCTAGCTTCATTTCCAATATATTTTTTATTTCTCCATACTGCGGTAACTGGTTAGGCAATACTAGCTCAGTCGGATTAACGGTTTTTGTTTGGTTGAATTTGGCTATTGTAACATCAATAGCTACTTCTTGTTCCACTAATAATATTAATGCTAAGCTCTGGACAAAAGGATGAACCGTTGAACATTCAATGATCGCTTTTAATGCCTCTTTTAATTGTCTTACATTTGTATCCATAAGACGATGTAAGCGAATGGATTGTTCATTTGGAGTAAGTGCACAAAATTTCTCAAGATCATACTCCTGTTCCTCTATTAAACGTTGTGCATTTTCTTTTTTTTCTAGATTCTTAGACACTTCACTATTCAAATTTTTTAATCGCTCAAATTTTTCAATTTGATCCTGAGGCAAAACATTTTCTTCAAGTAGGGTTGTAATTAATGACTCTACTTGATGATATTCTTTTAACTGCATGCATACGGTAATGTACAATTCCATGACTTCTACATAAAGTGTTGTACCCACCGAAAATAATTGCTCACAAACATTTTTTGCCTTGCTATAGTCCTTTAATTCATACAAAGCAAAAGCATAGGCACTAAGAGCAAACTCATCTCCAGCTTCGTATGCAAATGCCTTTTCAAAACTTGCCACCGCTTTTTCATACTGAAAATTTTCAGCAAACATATGCCCTTCACGTATTAAAGTTTGGACAGCGCCTGGAAAAACAACAATATTGTCATGTTTAATGACATGACGCTTTCTTTTTGTCATTTTTCTCACCTCATTATTCTAATTTTCATTTCTGTTATTTACTAAAAAAATCCACAAGTTTCTTGTTTTTAACAAAAAATCATTGCTTTTGCATTCATATTTTGTAATAAATTGTATTATAATTAGAATAGTCTAAAATTTATCACAATTCGCAGACGTTCCCCATTATTGTCTGCATCAAGAAAATCAAGTTCTTAACAAGGAGTGGAATCCATGCAATTACTTGATACAATTACAGAATTTGATCATTGTATCTCATCTGCATTCGAGGCATTATCGATTAAAGTCATTTCAATTTCTACAACGAACGGCCCTCTTCAAGATATGCCGATAGAATTTGAACTTTTAACACGCACCAAAATCGACGTCTACACACAAGAAGCCAGCACCTATATTTTAAGAATTCAAGGGTGTATTCCTGGTTCTATTGCACTTGGTCATCAAAACGAGTCTCTTTCCATTATTCCTCAAAAAGTAAACATTGAATGCAACTACAAGCTGTTACATGTTGATAAAAAAGATATGCAGCAAATTTTACAACATCCTGAACCAAATCGTCATTATTGTGAATGGCTCATTGATGCAATCAAAAACGCCAATATTCTTGTCGAGTTAAAGACAAATCAACACACGCTTACCGAATGGCCAATTGGCATCAAATCAGCAGTCATTATTTAGCTAGACAAAGACATACTTAAATAAGTATGTCTTTTCATGTTGTTGAAAAAAGATGTTGTCAACGGCAGAGAAAGCAATTTTGCAAGGTGAGGGGTTGATTTCCGTTCCGCCAGCGTCCTTTCCAGAGGGCGTCCGATGAGCCGCTTCACTCACTTACGTTCGCTCCAGGGTCTCCTCTGTGACGCTAAACCCCCTAGGAGTGACGCTGGCTCCACTCCAATCAACCATTCTGCAAAAGTGTCTTTCCTTATTTTTCATACTAGCCGTAGCGATCAAATCGCCCATTAACTGTATTCTTAGAGGGGATAAACTCTTATTTTCAATGTGGAGAAGTGATGCGTGACAACACCTCTTCATAAAGAGCAGTGAGCACCTTCCCTTTATTTGAAAACCTTTGCTAAAAAGTCAGTGGGTTGGAGTGGAAGGCTACTTGACTCCCGTGGGATAGCGAGACAGGCGAAGCCCTGCACGGAGCGGTAGCGGAGGAAGCGATTCGGCGCTCGCCCACAGGAAAGCAAGTAGCCTGCAACGGAAATCCATTTCTACCTTTCAATTGACAGTTTTGTTTTTCAACACTAAGCAAAGACATACTTAAATAGGTATGTCTTTTTTTATTCACATTTAAGTTTTACCATTTTATTGCGTTTCTATCATAACAACTTTCTATAGGTTCTGGAAATAATATTGTAAAAGTTATGTTTTAAAGAGAGCATTCTAACAGTTCTTATTTAATGGGGGTTTCAAATTTATCCTTTCGAAATGAAATGGCGCTATAATAATAGTACAAAAATGATGATGGAGGCTTTCTTAAACATGGATATTAAAGAAACATTACAATCTTTTTCTACAATGACACTGTCTGATCGCCAAGCATTTATGTTGCAGCATAGTGATTGGCTATTACAGGAGATGTTAGCGCATATTGGCTCAGTTGATGCTGAATTACGAGACCACCTCATTTATCGTACCTTTGTTGATTTACTAAGTGATAATTTATTGAACCCTCAACAACTTCAATATTTGTTTGAAACAGTTACGGGTGATGATTTTTTATATTTACATATTGGAGAAAAAGCAACAGATAGTGTCTTTACTCGTTCGTTTTCTGCATTACTTGTTGCAGGGCTTCTTGCAAAGGATGCTGAATTACTCGTTTTAAGTGATGATGACTTGCAACTATTCTTTAAAAAAATTGGCCGCTATTTGTTATTAGAGCAAGATACGAGAGGATTTGTTCAGGATAAAGGATGGGCACACAGTATTGCACATGGTGCAGATTTAGCTGCAACGACAATAAAACATCCAAAATTCGATTTACAGTATGCACCATCCATCTTACATGCATTAAAACTTGTCACTTGGAAAGAAACCGTCTTTGTTAATGACGAAGAGGAACGTTTAATCAATATCGTGGATGCGCTATTACTTCAACATTACTCAGAGGAAGCACTGATCGAATTTGTTGAGCAGGCTTTTGATAAATTTGAAATGCATTTAATGGCACAAGGTTATAATGAGCTCTTCTTTAGTGGACGCACTTGTACGTTAAACTTTATGAAAACATTATATTTTTCTTTAAAAATGAATAATAAAGCTCCTCAACTACAAAATACGATTTATGGTCAAGTAGCCAAATGGTTGAAGCTTGGTGATTGACAAGCAATCTTAAAAATGCTGATTAACTCCTCTTAATTCTTCATAACATAATTTTTTTCTAAAATACTAGCAAACTAAGACAGCTCTTAGTTTGCTTTTTACTTTTCAGATAAAACAAACAAAGTAAAAATTTAGATTCTAAAGAAAATTGATTATTATATTAACATAATTAATAATCCACACCATTTATTCCCTCTTCACTCATTCCTTTCATTGAAAATTCAACCTATTGTTTCCATAAAACGTCATTACGTGTACTCCTTTTTTTAATAAAAGGCAAATAAAAAATCCCATTACGTCTGATATGGCAATGATTTTATTACAAAACAGCGTCTAAAATGTGAAATGCCATTTTTCACAATATAAATTATTTACTTAGGTAAACATCAGGAATGCAGTATTTTCAACGTTTCCACAGTGTTTAATGATTAAAACCTATAAATACCAATACTAAAATAACGATTTTTGTTCAAAAAATGTTCAAATTCAACACCGCTATACTATCATTTTCATAACAAAATTATGTTTTTTCTTAAAAACAGGGCGTATAATCCAATGTGCAAACAACGAGAGATTGTGACAATCGTAGTTAAGCAAGTACGTATTTAAAACGATTGCGCAAGTCATTGATTTTGCTAACGCTTGCATCAGATCAGTCAACACTAGATTTTATGTTTCATATTGAACCATGCCATTGTAATTTCTTATGTTGTTGATTGATACGCCAAGATAAAAGAGGTGACCTCAGTATCTACTATTTGTAAATGTGACACTGACAAAAAAACACATGAATTTTATGAATAGCCGTTCTATAGAAAGGAGTCAAACATGAAGAAAAAATTAAGTTTAATGTTAGTAGCATTGAGTGCGCTTGCTCTTCTTGCTGGTTGTGAACCATTAACAGTGTTCAATCCAAAAGGACCTAATGCTGAAACATTATCAAACACAATTATCTTATCCATTATTACAATGGCCTTTATATTACTAGTCGTGTATGTGCTTTTAGCCTTTATGCTTACAAAGTATCGTGCATCAAAAGCATCTGCTGATTATGAGCCTCCTCATGAAGAAGGAAGCCATCTTCTTGAAATTACATGGACAGTAATTCCAATTATTATCGTAGCATTCTTAGCTGTTGTGACTGTAAGAACAACATCTACAGTAGAAGCTCAACCAGCAGGTTATGACGATAAGGAACCTTTAGTTATTTATGCATCATCATCAAACTGGAAATGGCACTTTAGTTATCCTGAAGAAGGTGTTGAAACAGTCAACTATGTAAACATTCCGGTGGATCGTCCAATCGAGTTCAAACTTTACTCATTTGGTCCAATTACAAGTTTCTGGATTCCTCAATTAGCAGGTCAAAAGTATGCCATGAGTGATATGTTAACAACAATTCACCTTGCGGCAGATGAAGTTGGTTCATTTATGGGACGTAACTCTAACTTTAATGGACGTGGCTTTGCTGAAATGGAATTTGAAGCACAGTCTATGACGCAAGAAGACTTCGATAAATGGGTTGCTGATGTAAAAGCAAAAGAAGCACCATTAACAGAAGAAAAATTTGATGAGCTTCTAGAGGCAGAACATGTTGGTCGCCAAAGCTTCTCATCTACACACTTAGACTTCAGTCCAGCTCCAATGGAACATGGTAAAAACATGAATATGGATGATATGGATCATGGGGATATGTCTGAGGAAGACATGAATAATGAACATTCTGGTCATTAATTTGAATTTAACTTTGAACGAATCGAGACTTAATTTTTAATTTTGAAAGGAGCGCATCCAATGAGTATGGAAGAATTATTCCATCCAATGCAAGAACCGATGATTTTAGCGGCAGCTATTAGTATCGTAGTTGGTGCAGTGGTTATCGTAGCTGGCCTTACTTATTTCAAAAAATGGGGCTATTTCTACAAAAACTGGCTATCAACTGTTGACCATAAAAAAATCGGGATTATGTATATCGCAGTAGCCTTATTAATGCTATTCCGCGGTGGTATCGATGCACTATTAATGCGTGCACAAACAGCCGTTCCAGATAACGGACTTCTTGATGCACAACACTATAATGAGATTTTCACAACACACGGTTTATTAATGATTCTATTTATGGCGATGCCATTTGTCATCGGGTTAATGAACATTGTCATTCCACTTCAAATCGGTGCACGTGACGTTGCTTTCCCACGTTTAAATGCTGTCAGCTTCTGGCTATTTGCAGCAGGTGCTGGTTTATTAAACTTATCATTCATTATCGGTGGTTCACCAGACGCTGGTTGGACAGCCTACTTCCCTCTTGCAAGTACGGAATTTAGTCCGACTGTAGGGAATAACTATTATTCTTTAGCACTTCAATTATCAGGTATTGGTACTTTAATGACAGGTGTTAACTTTATCACGACGATCATTAAAATGCGTGCCCCTGGTATGACATTAATGAAAATGCCAATGTTTTCTTGGTCTATTTTAATTACAAACATTATTATCGTATTCGCGTTCCCAGTATTAACTGTAGCGCTTGCACTTATGATGTTTGACCGTCAATTCGGCACAAAATTCTTTGCGATGCAAGACGGTGGTATGGATATGCTTTGGGCCAACCTATTCTGGGTTTGGGGACATCCTGAAGTTTATATCGTTATCCTACCTGCTTTCGGTATTTTCTCAGAAATCATTGCAACATTTGCACGTAAAAACTTATACGGTTACAAATCAATGGTAATGAGTATGGTGGTCATTTCCCTACTATCATTCGTAGTTTGGGCTCACCACTTCTATACAATGGGTCACGGTGTAATGGTTAACAGTGTTTTCTCTATTACAACAATGGCAATCGCAGTTCCTACTGGTGTTAAAATATTTAACTGGCTACTCACAATGAGACACGGGAAAATTCAATTTACAACACCGATGCTTTATGCACTTGGCTTTATTCCTATCTTCACTATTGGTGGGGTTACAGGGGTTATGCTCGCGATGGCAAGTGCCGACTACCAATATCATAATACGATGTTCTTAGTTGCCCACTTCCACTATGTATTAATTCCAGGTACAGTATTTGGTGTGCTTGCAGGTTACCACTACTGGTGGCCAAAAATGTTCGGTTTCCGTCTAAATGAAAAATTAGGGAAAGCTGGTTTCTGGTTCATTGCCATCAGCTTCAACGTAACATTCTTCCCACTATTCATTTTAGGTTTAGATGGTTATGCTCGTCGTATGTACACTTATTCTGAGTCTACTGGTTATGGTCCATTGAACATGTTATCGTTCGTCGGTGCGCTAGGACTTGCAGTCGGCTTTGCATTAATTGTCTATAACATTTACTACAGCTGGAAACATATGCCTCGCAATGAAAAGGCAGATGTTTGGGATGGTCGTACACTTGAGTGGGCTACTCATTCTCCAGTACCAGAATATAACTTTGCCGTAGTGCCTACTGTTACTCGCTTAGATGAGTTTTGGTTCGCCAAAAAAGAAGGTCGCGATATTACTGCAGGTCCAATCGAAAAAATTCACATGCCAAATAATACAGGCACACCATTCTGGATGAGTGGATTCTTCTTCCTTGCAGCATTCTTCGCTGTATTCAATCTATGGATTCCAGCCATCATCAGTATGCTTGGTGTATTTGGCTTCATGATCCATCGTTCATTCGAAAAAGATCATGGTCGTTACATTTCAGTTGAGGAAGTAATGGCAACTGAGAAAAGCTTGAGAGGTGATAAATAATATGAAAATCGATTCTTCACTTCCATTAGAATATAGTACAGAGGAAAACCGTCTAAAAATCTTTGGTTTTTGGATTTTCCTTGGCGCCGAAATCGTGTTATTTGCCACATTATTTACAGTGTATTTCACACTTCATACACGTACAGGTAGTGGACCAAATGGTGCCGAAATTTTCGAATTAACTCCAGTTCTATGGGAAACATTCTTATTATTAACAAGTAGTTTCACAATTGGTCTTGGTGTTCATGCAATGCGTATCGGTCGTAAAAAAGCGATGATGACATTCTTTATCATCACTCTTTTACTAGGTCTTGGCTTCTTAGCTATTGAGATTGATGAATTTGTCACTTATGTACACGAAGGTGCGACGATTCAAACAAGCGCATTCTTATCGTCACTAATGACTCTACTTGGAACGCATGGTGCCCACGTAACATTTGGTTTCTTCTGGGGCGTAGCTATTTTAATCCAAGTAGCTAAACGTGGTTTAAATCCGCAAACAGCGAACAAAGCGTTTATCTTCTCATTGTACTGGCATTTCCTAGACGTTGTTTGGATTTTCATCTTCAGCTTCGTCTACTTGAAAGGACTGATTAGCTGATGAAGGAATTATTCCCAAAACAACATGTGATGGGCTTCGGCTTCTCACTATTACTAACAATTATAGCTTTAGCAGTTGTTAAATTCGATATGTCTCTTAATATGGCATTTGGAATTTTACTAGTAACTGCCCTTGCACAAGCAACTGTACAATTAGTATTATTCATGCACATCGGTGAATCTGAAGATAAGAAAACGTTATATACAACGATTTTATACTCAGTATTCGTAGGTGTTGTGACAATCATCGGTACATTATTTGCTATGATCTGGGGTTATAATTGATCCATTACGCCTCGGTGTAAATAAGAAGCTGTCCCAACTTATCGTCTTTGTACGATAAGTTCGTGACAGCTTTTTTGTTTTATCCCTATTCATTTGATAATTTTCACGTTTACCACTAAAAGAAGTAGGGAAAATGTTGTTTTTTTAATAAAAAATTAGTTCTTTTCTAACAATTTATGAAACTTTTCCTTTTCTAGTGCGTATAGTAGTAGATAGTGTTTTTTACCAAGAATAGGAGATGAAAGTAATGAAGAAAATTTTTAAAGTATTAGCAGTCGGAACACTAGCGTTGACACTTGCCGCTTGTAATTCAAGTGCTACGCCTACGAAAGACACAACGAATAAAAGCAAACTCACTTTAGAACAAGTGTATGACAAAGCAGTGGATCGTCAGGCTGATATTAAAAGTGCAAGTGCAAAAATGGATATGACACAGGTGACAAAGGTTGGATCTGGTGAAGAGGCAATGGAGTTTTCGATCGACTCTAAAATGGAGATGGATATCATCGTTGACCCACTTGCAATGCATTTATCAGGGTCTATGTCGATGCCAGATATGATGAGTGAAGGCGAAGAAACAATGGACATGCCAATAGAAATGTATATGAAAAAAGATGCTGGCCTATTTATGAAAGATATGACGACAGACAGCTGGTTAAAGCTTCCTGATGAGAACTTTGATGCTATTTTAGATCAAACGGCGGCTTCTGCTGACGCGAAGGAACAGCTAGAACAACTGAAGAAATTCATTAATGACTTTACATTTGAACAAACGGATGATGAATATGTCCTTACATTAGATGCAAAAGGCGATAAATTCAAAGAGCTTATCGATTCTGAAATTAATAAGTCTATGCAAGATATGGGTCTAGAAGAAAACCCTCTGGATCAACTAACAATTGAAAAAATCAATTATGTGCTGCACATCGATAAAGAGACTTTCGATACGAACAAAATGGATATGAATTTTGATTTAAAAATGGCCGTAGAAGGTGACGAATTGTTAATGAATACAAAATCAGTCGTTACGTATACTGAATTTAATCATCTAAAAACAATCGATATTCCCCAAAGCATTATTGATAACGCTCAAACAATCGAATAATTAAAAACCTGCTTGTGCTAGTTAGCGCAAGCAGGTTCTTTTTGTTGAAAAAAGATGATGTTAACGGCAGAAAAAGCAACTTTGCAAGTGAGAGGTTGATTTCCGTTCCGTCAGCGTCCTTTCCAGGGGTCGTCCGATGAGCCGCTTCACTCACTAGCGTTCGCTCCAGGGTCTCCTCTGTGACGCTAAATCCCCTAGGAGTGACGCTGGCTCCACTCCAATCAACCATTCTGCAAAGTGTTTAGAGGGGATAAGCTCTTATTTTCAATGTGGAGAAGTGATGCGTGACAACACCTCTCCATAAAGAGTAGTAAACACCTTCACTTTATTTGAAAACATTTGCTAAAAAGGTAACACTTTTGTGGGTTGGAGTGGAAGGCTACTTGACTCCCGTGGGATAGCGAGACAGGCGAGCCCCTGCACGGAGCGGTAGCAGAGGAAGCGGCTCGGCGCTCGCCCACAGGAAAGCAAGTAGCCTGCAACGGAAATCCATTTCTACCTTTCAATTGACTGTTTTGTATTTCAACACTAAAAACCTGCTTGTGCTAGTTAGCGCAAGCAGGTTCTTTTATTCTAAACTATTAAAAAAACTAACGAACAATTAACACATCACATAGCGCATGTCGTACGACTTTCTCTGCAACAGAGCCTAACATCATTTTCTCCATACGATTTAATCCTGTTGCACCACAAACAATTAAATCAACCTGAGGTAATTGTGTTAAAATACCTTTTGGTGAACCTGTTTCTACCGTTGATTCTACCGCTTTGACCCCTGTCTGTAATGCCTCTTTTTCTAGCTTTTCCATTTTAAGAATGTTTTCCTTCTTCAATTCCTCCGCATATTTTAAGTCATATGCTGAAACTGCTCCAAACGATTTCGTATCAATTACATTCACTAATTGCAAAATAGCATTGTATTCTCTTGCTAATTGACTCGCTCTGTCCAATGCTTTTAATGATTGTTCTGAGAAATCAATTGCTACTGCGATTTTAAGATAATTAGCCATGTTCGTCCTCCCCATTCATCATACCATTCCATGTTTTCTCAAATATTATATCACAATGGCGTTCGATATAGTTTATCGTCCTGCGGTTGCGGGTTTCCACGGCCATCAGTATTATTGCTAATAAAATAAAGAAATTTTTCATCCACAAAGACATCACGAATTCTACCAAATTCCGATAGTAATTTATTATGTTTGCTCTTATTTATATCAAATGCTAGGACTGCCGTACCTCTTAGTGCGGCGACATATAATTGATCATTTACAATGGCAATGCCTGATGGTGCCCATGTGGTAGAAGCACCGGATGTAAAGAGAGGTGCTATCATACCTTGCTCTTTCTCCGTTCCTTCAATAAGAGGCCAACCATAATTCTTCCCCTTCTCAATGATATTAATTTCATCATTTGCTGCATTGCCATGCTCACTGGCATACATCGTACCATCAGTAGACCATGTTAAACCTTGTGGATTTCGATGCCCATAGCTGTATACATAGGATTGCGGAAAAGGATTATCATTCGGTACGGAGCCATCCAAATTGATGCGCAAAATTTTCCCTTCTAAAGCATCCACATCCTGTGCTAAAGAAGGTTGTGTCGCATCTCCTACCGTTGCATACAGCTTCTCATCAGGACCTATTTTCAAACGTCCACCATGATGATATGTACCACTCTTTATTCGATCAATAATAAGATCCTGTTCTAGCCATTTATTATCGCTTAACGTTAACGTAACAATTCGATTAAATTGTTCCCCTTCCTCAACATACGTATAATACGCATAGGCAATCTGACTGGTAGGAAAATTAGGGGCTAGTACAAACCCTAATAAACCAGCTTCTGGCGCGGATGAAAGCTCCTTTTTCAGGATAATCTGTTGCCTATCAACGGTTTCTTCTGCAATCTTTACAATACTTCCTGGCCTTTCTGTTAGATAAAAGACATCACCACTTTTTTGAATCGACCAAGGTGTCTGCAATTGATCTGCTATTATTTCAACAGAGGAATTCATTGAATCTCTAGAGTGATTTTCCTCACTTTCTAACCTTTTATTGTTCTTATCCTTCGTTGATGTGCAAGCAACACAAAAAATCATCGTTAGCAGTAATAAAGGCATGTAACGTCTCATGATTAATCATCCTCTCATTTATGAAAAATAGAAAGAGACGCCACCTAGACGCCTCTCTTACTTTTTATACTTTCAAACAGGATTATTTCACCAAATGTTCTTGTTTTCTCTAGCATCTCTAGATAGGCTTCTTTACGATGGATGAGTCGTTCTTGGTGCAATTTCTGATAGGAATGCTGAAAATCATCTATAGCTATTTTGTTCATAAACTCACCTCATATAGTAGTACATGCTAACACCATTATAATGTTGGAAAATTCTTACGACAATTCTATTTGTATTTTTGATTACAAGTTCCCAAAATAACAAGGATAAAAGACTTATGATTTCTTCCAGCAGCTATTTAAATTTATCTAACTAGTGAATGAAAAATGGTAGTACTTTTTCTTCCACAGCTTGTTCACCTGCTTGAATCCATCTACTTTTATCATGAATGTATCCATCTTTATCAAGCGGGGTTTGAAATTGGCTAGCACCAGTTGCATCTAGTAAGGAGCCCTCATCATAATCTAGACCAATATTTTCAACATGCTTAATGACAAATGGCTTTTGAAAACGAATTTGAGCATCTTCATTATCAAGCTCCCCTGATGTGACGATAAAAGGGACGCGTAAATAAATCGTTTCTCCTGCCTCTTTCCATAATACCGAGTCGAAGCTACCTTTATAATACTCCCAATTCCCGCCGATCGTGAAACCTCGATTGGCAATTTTATCTCGTAAATAGCCAAAACCTATCTCTTTTCCAACAATTTTTGAATCAAATTGTAACAATTTATATTCTCCTCCTTTCACTCGATAAAAGTTTAACCTAAAAGAGGATATTACAAACTAGCTATAAGATCATTTTGCTTAACAAAAAAAATCCCGAAACCTGAGGAATTTATGGTTTCGGGATTTTCGTAAGTTTTTTATAAAGGCACTGAAATATTTCGATGCAACACATATTTAGCGGCTTCTACATACTCAGTGACAGCTCTTTGACTGACTGTGGCTGTGGGCACAATACTCTCAAAGCCATGATAGCAGCCCGGGTATAAATGGAATTCAACATCTACTCCAGCCTGGCATAGCTTGGTTACATATTGTAAAGTTTCATCACGAAACGGATCAAGTTGACCAACACATGTATACGTAAATGGTAAACCTGATAAATCATCCGCTCTAGCTGCTGCGGCATATGGTGGCACATTGTCGCTACCGTTTTCTCCATTCAAATACATTTCCCACCCCTTTTGATTAAGTGAGTGGTTCCAGATCATGTGGCCTGTGATTTCTAATGATGATGGTGTATTATTACGATCATCAATCATTGGATAGAGCGGCATTTGGAAACTAAGCTTCGGATAATTTCGATCACGAGCAAGTAATGCAAGTGCAGCTGTGAGCCCCCCACCAGCACTAGCTCCAGCAATTCCTATACGGGAAGGATCAATCCCTAATTCGTCTGCATGATCCGCTACCCATTTTAACGCTACATAACAATCTTCAAGTGGGGCTGGATAAGGATGCTCAGGTGCAAGTCGATAGTCTACAGATACAACAACACATTTCGCTTCATTGACAAAACGCTGACAAAGCACATCATCTCCCTCGGGAGCTCCTAAGACATAGCCACCACCATGAATCCATAGCAGGCCTGGGTAAATTTCATTTTGCTCTTTTGACTTATAGATACGAATACGAAGAGAATCGTTGTCATCAGGCCCTTGAATCACTTTATTTTCTACTGTGATATGCTCTTCTATTGGAGTTGGTACAGCAACGGCTGCCATTCCTTCTCTTGTAGCTTGTACATTATCCAAATCTAATGGGGGAAAAATTGCTAACGTTTCTTTTAGTTCTGAATTAATACGATGTTCCATTAAAATTCTTCCTCTCTTATTTAAAATGTTTTTTACGATGTTAAACCGCCATCAATTGGAACGGCAGCGCCATTCACATAAGAAGCTTCTTGCGAAATTAAGAAAGCGATTACATTTGCGATTTCAGTAGGGTCTGCTAATCTTCGTAATGGTCCATTTTCTTCTGGACTCGATGCCAATCCCTTCGTCATGTTTGTCATCACGCCACCAGGACAAATTGCATTCACTCGAATACCTTTAGGTCCATATTCAATGGCTGCCGTTTTAGTTAACCCAATTACACCATGCTTACTTGCCGCATAGCCACCTAGATAAGGTTGTCCCTGTATACCAGCTGCTGAGGATGTATTCACAATGACACCTGATTGCTGTTGCTCCATTTCTTTTAACACATATTTTAAACTTAAAAATGCCCCTTTAAGATTGACCGAGATCACTCTATCAAACGTCTCCTCTTCTAAATCTCCCAGTAGTGCTGGTGGGCTTAAAACGCCTGCATTATTAATAAAAGCATCAATCCTGCCAAATGTTTCTTTTGCAGCGTCCACATATTTTTTGACATCTTGGCTTTGTGAAACATCAGCTTGGACAAAAATTGCTTGTTGTTGATGTTCCTTCACAGCATGTAGTGTGTCTTGTCCACTTTTTTCGTCAAAATCCACTAAAACTAATGCTTTGCCCTTAATTGCAAGCAATTTTGCAGTCTCTCTTCCTATACCACTTCCTGCACCTGTAATAATGACTACTTGTTGCTCCATATTGATATATGCTCCTCTCTCACAAACTATGATATTGATTTTAATTTCATTAACTTAAAGCCTTCATAATTGTTCTGAGCCACCTCATTACAATGTTTTGTGTAATAATCAAATCCTCCTAGATAAATTAAAAAACTTCGTGGTTTGCCCTCAATATTGGCTCCCGTATACCAAGAATCACCTTTGACGTAGAGTGTTGCATTAGCAACCTCTCGGCAATGTTTGCTCCAAGCTTCCTCTGCTTCTATAGTTGGTTCCACAAGGTCAATGTCATGCTCACGCAAGTATTGTATGCACTCGGCAATCCATTCGACATGCTGCTCAATAGCAATTGGCATATTCACGAGGACAGAAGGGCTTTCTGGTCCCGTAATCATAAATAAATTAGGAAAACCTGCTGTTGTGAGTCCAAGATAGGTTTGAACCGCTGCCCCATCCTCCCATTTCTCCTTTAATGACACGCCATTCCTTCCTTGGATATCAATCTTAAATAAAGGTCCTGTCATGCCATCATAGCCTGTCGCAAAAATGATGATATCTAAATCAAAATGGTTATCCGCCGTTTGAATACCTTCTCCTGTTATTTTTTGAATGGGTGATTCTTTGACATCAACCAGTAAAACATTCTCCCTATTATAGGTTTCAAAATAATCGCTATCTAAAACCTGTCTTTTCGTGCCATACATATACTTTGGACATAATTTCTCTGCTACCACAGGGTCTTTCACAATCTGTCGTATTTTGGAGCGAATAAATTCTGCCGCTTTTTCATTGGATTGTTCATTCGTTAACAAGTCATGATAAGTAGCTGAGAAGGCAAAGCCACCTTGTGCCCAAGCTTTCTCAAAAACCGCTTGCCTCCTATCATCATGATCTTCCATTGCAGAATGCTGATTTTGTGCAAAAGGTGTACCTGAAACAGAATTTCTCATGGAATGCTTTATCGCTTCGAAATTTTGCTTGGTTTCTTTGATAAAGTCCTCATCATATGCATGGTTTCGAGCGGGAATCGTATATTGCGGTGTGCGTTGAAACACCGTGAGCTGCTCTGCTTCTTTTGCAATGACAGGTATTGCTTGAATACCACTGGAGCCTGTCCCGATAATTCCTACACGCTTCCCCGTAAAATCAATCTTTTCATGTGGCCAATGCCCCGTGTGATACCATTTTCCGTTAAACTGTTGTAATCCTTGGATGTTCGGAACATTTGCAGCAGATAGACAGCCTATTCCTGTAATAAAATATTTTGTTAAAATGCACTGTCCATCGTTTAAATGAATTATCCATTTATGTCGTTCTTCATCAAAATGAGCCGCAGTGACTCTTGTGTTAAATTGAATATCTGCTCGCAATTGAAAGCGATCGGCTACGTAATTTAAATAGCGTAATATTTCCGCTTGTTCCGGAAATCTAGATGTCCAAGTCCATTCTTCATATAATTCCTTTGAAAACGTGTAGTTATAATAGATGCTTTCAATATCACATCTAGCACCAGGATAACGATTCCAATACCAAACACCACCTACACCATCTCCAGCCTCGTATACAATGGTCGAAAAGCCTTTACTCCTCAACTGATGTAGCATATACAGACCTGCAAACCCAGCACCTAGAACAACTGCATCCACCTCTTTAATTGTTTGACTACTCATCTGCCGCTCCCCCTCACACCAAAATAGGAAAATATGGATTTACTTAACTTAAATACTACAACTTACAGAAAATATTGAACATTCCTTATTTTAAGCGTAGTATATACTTAAAAAAGGGGATAGGTCATGTCCAATCTTTATACCATTCAAAAACGTTTCGACACGGTACAAAGCTATGTCAACCATGAAGAGTTGTTGATACACATTTTGCAGGTATATTTAGATTCTTTTCCTATCAAGGATGCCTATTTATTAAGGTATTCTCCAATAGGCTTTGTCGCTGAAGGAATCATTTTCTTGAATGAATCGGGTGGTAGTCATATCGGTGAAATTCGTGAGGAGATTCGCAGCTTCCCTATTATTTATGCTGCTATTGAAGATAAGAAGGCTAAATTTTGTACAGGAATGGACTATTTAAAAAATATCAGTATTAAATATTCTATTCCCTCGCAAAATAATTCTTTTTTAATTGTTCCTATTTTTATAGGGCAATATGTTTTTGGTTATATTTGTAGTACTCAATTGGAAGAGGCAATCGATGTAAATGAAAAGCTATTAGATGATATGACGACCTTTGGACATATGATTGGGCAGCTTATCATGCAAGCTAGAAATAGTAAAAAAGAGGGTTTTCTTAGCAAACGTGAGCTAGAGGTCATGAGACAGGTAGCGCAGGGAGATAGTACAAAGGAGATAGCAGATGTTATGAATTTAAGTGAATTAACCATTACACAATATGTAAAATCGGCTATCAAAAAATTGCGTGCCAAAAATCGTTCCCATGCCATTAGCATTCTTTATCAAGAGGGCATTATTCTATAAAAAATTAGGGGAGCATGCTACTCCCCTTTGTTAGAAATCCACAATTGTCTTCGCTTTAACAACTTTATTACCCCCAGTAGTCCTTCATTAAATCTATTGACCACGCTGGCTGTTTAACATCCTTTTTAGGTAAAAATTCTTTCATCACAGGCTTTATATCTAGTATAGGTGTGCCATCTATGGCGTCTAGCCCTTGAACGATTAATGCTCTAGGTTTGACCTCTAACAACGCAACGATTGTACTTCCTAATTTATTGGGTCTATTCTTACCCCTTTGCGCGAAAATGCCCACTTCGGGATAATCTTGATTATTTCTAGGATGTCTAGCCTCATATTGGATTTGATCGTCTGTAACTTTATCAAAATAAAAAATAATTTCTAGATGAGAAAAATCTTCTATTCCTTTTAAGGATGCCTCCTGGATATGAGCAGCAAGTTCAATGGTTGAAATAATCTCTCCCCAATGATCATCTTTTATCATTTGCCGATTGTTACGAACTGTAGCGATTGATTGAACGGTATATTGCATGCCTTTTATCCCCCATCTTTTCGAATGTCTACTATATGGTCTTTAATGCCAGTATATACTAAATAGACAGAAAAAAAGATGATTAACGATGTTAATCACCTGATGTGCCATAATCCTTGATGGATACATTCACTTCACATGTAATCGGAACCTCACTAAATGTTTGATCCCATTCTTTTTTTATTTTTTGCCATACTCTCGGATAGTTGATTCTGAGTTTATTGCCAAACCCTGAAACATCTGTTTGAAATTCATGTTGCGTTTTTTCTAAAACTTTCATCACCAATCGCTCAATCTCTTTTTCAAATACTTTCTCTGCTTTTTTCAAAAATTGATTGTCAAATGCTTTATCTGATAGAACCCAATGTTCAGCAATTCTTCCCTCTGATTGAATTTTTATCGTAAAGGAGATTTGATCTCCTTTCACATGTGGAATAATTTTACTTTTAGTTGAAATAATTTCATATACAATGGGTGCACCTGACTCCTCATCAAACCCTTTGACTAGGCCACCTTTTGCATCCCCTGACATCCAAGCAATTCCTTCTATGTCACTCTCATTTAAAAACCCTCGTAATTTTTTGGTTTTCCCTTCAATGATAGCAGCGCCTGCAAATTTTACTTCTCCATTTTCCGCTATCACATTTTGCAATAAAAAGCTGGAATCTGAATATAGCTTCCCTTCTAGCTTTGCAACAGTCATCGGTGGTAAAATCTTAGTCGTCCTTTCATGCCCCTCCATCATTTCTACTAATTGAAAGGCTGGAATTTTCGTTGGTTCATTCGTTTCAAGTGCCTGACTTGCCTGATTTTGAGCAATAAGGAGAAGGCCACTAGGTCGTATTTCTAATTCTCTTAGAAAAAAATCTAGTGTTTGTTGCAGGTTGACGGTGCTGGCTAATTCTTCTCCAATGATAATCACTTTGGAATGTTCAGCAAAGGAATGTTTATCAACCTTTAAAAGCATATTTCGTAAAGTTGGTAAAACCGCATCACCTGTCTCAGAAACATTTTTATACGCTTTTTCTGGCAATGCTCCCTCTCTTGTTCCAGAAACCGTTGTCTCTGACGTAACAAATTGATTGGTAATCGTTAACAGCTCCCTATTTGCATATCTAGCATCTTGTTGCTCCTCAGAAGATACATCACCCGTTTCTAAATCCAATGATGTACCTACAATGAGACCTAAATCCTCAATCTCTTTACTACTCCAGCATCCAGTAAGAAAGAAGGGTACAGTCATTACTAGAAGGTATTGGCTATATCGATGTTTTCGCTTCATGCTTTCTTTCCTTTCCATTTCGATATAAGGAGTAAAATGATAGGTACGGCACCAAATAAAATCAATGCAGCATGACCAATCTTATCGCCAAATGTAAAAAGATCATTAATATTTTTTGGCGTCATCGCAATAATGTAAATAATTGGCAACAATCCGTATAAGAAAGGATGCATACTTTTTTTAAAAAGTTGGGCTAATCCTAAAGCAGCGGCATAATAAGTAATCGTAAAGGTAGCAAATATTTGCATAATCCAAATTACAAGAAGAAACGACTCAAAGCGTTCAAAAATTAATCCTGGAATTTCAAAACTTCGCATCAATTCAATCGTTGGCCATGTCCTTGTCATAACCCCTTCAATGGATAGAGCACCGATGACCATCACAACCGTGATGACATAAAAAAGCAGAGGAATGGTGATGCCCACCAGCACAACCTTTACAGCTTTTGATCTATCTGATGGGTACATAAATGCCACGAGGAGCAACATAATTTCAGGTCCTAAAAAGGCTAGTGTCGCTGTTTTGATCCCCTTTAACATCGGTACAACACCCAAGCCTAATACTGGTCTAAGATTATCGATTTCAAAAATCCCTAAGCTTAAAAAGGCCACAAGTAAAAAAATAACAAAGGTAATAGGAAAAATGATTTCAAATAGACGAGCGATTGTATTGATACCGCCACTTATTAAGTAAAGCCCAACCCATAAAAAAGGAAGAATAATGGCCCATGTAGGGGTACCCTCTAATAAGAAGAGGGAGGTTACTTCAGCCATTATGCGAACCTCAAATGCAGAAATGGTAAAAAAGTAGACTATTACACACGTACTTAAGAACCAGCCTAACCACTTCCCTAGGATGTCTTGATTATATTGATAAAATGTTTTATCAGGGTATTGTTGGCTTAGCTTGACAATGATTACCCCTGCAATCATCGCAACGATTCCACCTAAAAATACACTAATCCAAACATCCGGGGTCTTTACTTTTTCTACAGAGGCACGAGGTAAGGTAAGAATTCCAGTGGCAAGAATATAGTTAATAATAATAACAACTGCTTGTGAGGTCGTTATTTTATCTTTCAAACTGCTGTTCATGACTGTTTTTCTCCTTTCCTCTTATTCCCCTTTGCGGACAGAATCTTTTGGCTTTAACAATCTAGGACGATGTTTCATCATCCTGAACGGCATACGAACCATAAAGTCTTTCCAATCACCTGCTCGATACGGAACAGTAGGACTTAGATATGATACACCGAAGCTCTTTAGCTTCACTAAATGACTGCAAAGGAATAAGAAAAACAGGATGATGCCATATAGTCCAAATAAAGCTGCAGAAAACATGGCGACAAAACGCAGCATTCGTAGCGTGATTCCAGCATTGTATTGAGGGATAGCAAAAGAAGAAATCGCTGTTAGTGCAACAACAATGACCATAATCGGACTAACAATTCCTGCCTGTACTGCTGCTTCTCCAATGACAAGCCCTCCTACAATCCCCATTGTCGGACCGATCGGCTTCGGCAAGCGAAGTCCCGCTTCTCTTAATATTTCAATGGCAACCTCCATAATGAGGGCTTCAATTAATGCTGGGAACGGTACCCCCTGCCTTGTCGCCATCATAGACAAGGCTAGTTTAGTGGGAATTAATCCCTGATGAAATGATACAAAAGCAATGTACAGAGATGGTCCAAATAAGGAGATACCGGCAGCAAAGTAGCGAAGCAAGCGAATAAGTGAGCTTGACAACCAACGTTCATAATAATCTTCTGGTGATTGCAGTAACATATTAAACGTGACTGGCACAATTAGCGCAAACGGCGTTCCATCTAATAAAATTGCCACTCGTCCCTCCAGTAAAGCGGCAACAACACGATCAGGACGCTCGGTACTCTGTACTTGCGTAAACGGACTAAGATAATTATCCTCAATTAATTGCTCAATATATCCTGATTCAGCTACATCATCCAAATGGATTGTTTCAATTCGTTTTCTCACCTCTTTGACGAGATTAGGCTCCACAATCTCATCTATATAGGCTATAACCAACTCTTTTTTTGTACGCTCGCCCACTTCCATCTCAATTATGGATAAATTTCGATTTTCACCATGTTGTCTTAATAAAGAGGTGTTCACACTTAATTTTTCCGTGAAGCCCACTCTTGGTCCACGTACCAATGCCTCAGAAACGGGCTCTTCAAGATTTCGAGTCTTTCCATGTGCAGTACCAATAATAAATACATTCTGGATCCCATCCACAATTAATACAGTGGATCCCGTTAATACTTTCCCAACAGCTTTCATAACTTTCGTTTCCTCTAGCAGATCACTCACTGGTAGGATTTCATTTACAATCAATTGCTGTAGCTCATAACCTCTTATCAAAGTGGATCTTTCTGAAAGTCCATTCATTAATGATTTCAAAATATGTTTGTCAATCAACTCTTTATCGCATAAACCTTTAAGAAAAACGATGGCTGCACGATTATCCGTATTCCCAATTTGAAATTCTCTAAAATGGATATCCCAATTATGACCAAGCTCTTTTTTCATTTGTAAAAAATCTTCACTGTAATCACCTGTAAAATGCTCTAACTTTTTTTGAACAGGTATTTGTATTGTCTCACTTTGTTCACTATTTTCTTTCATATCAATTTTGCCATTGCTCTTATTAACAAATAAAAAAACATGAAACAATTTATAAATTAAATATGGAATAAAAAATGCTAAAAAGCCTTGTAAAAAAACTTGCCAATGCGGCATGTAGGAAATTATCTTTTCCCACATATTGATCACCCTCTTTAGTACACTTGTACAGAGTATATCTACATGTTTTTATCATTATCTAAGCAACCGTATTTTAAACTTCTAATCCTCAACATTCTTTCATAACAAGACACTAATATTTGCTGGACATAAAAAAATCCAGCCTCAAATTGAGTACTGGTACTTATAAAAGCAATCTTTAGGTTATGGTATACTAGCTACTATGAAAAATTAGAAGGTGAAATTTATGCTAGAAGTCAGTGAAAGTAAATTAGCACAATATAGTCTGCATTTTTTGAGCGAGACGCTTATTTTAGGAGAAGAAGTTTTTACACAACCTGAAGTTATGTTAGAAGCAGCCTTTACGCAGCTTGCTTTTAATAAAATCGATATGGAACAGCAATATGAATTTTTCCATGAAAGCAATATTGCACTCAATGAAGTTTTTACGTATTCCAAAGCCATTTTCGAACAGGAAAGTAACTTCCTCGAACAATCACAAAATATAGCCAAGCACTTACATAGTGTGTCACAGCACCCAAACATCAAAAGCGGAGAACTGTTTATTGGCCTATTTGAAAATTGTTTACTATTGAATGAGGCTAAAAAGGTTATCGCCATTGTCAAAATTGATGAAAAAGAAATGTTTTTAGATGTAAAAAATGAACACAATCAAATGATTGTTAATGGCGTGGATGGCATTAACGTCAAGAAAATTAATAATATGGCTATTATTGTTGATATGGGACCAGATCAATTTCCTGCTGTGTATATCAAAACAAAACGGAAAGAAGATATCGTTTATTGGCAAGAACGATTTTTAAAAATACAAGCAGCAGATGCGCATTATTATAAAACCAATTTAGCACTAACAGAATGCAAAAAAATTATTTTAAAGGAAGAAAATTATACAAGCACAGAAAAGCTTGGGCTTTTGAATAAAACACTGGATTACTTTAGAAATGAAGAGGAATTTCAGGTAAATCATTATATCGAAACCGTTTTTGAGCAAGCGGACACTACCCAAAAAGATGTCATCATTAACTCGGTCAAACCCTATGAGACGGTCATTTCTGATAGTGCTTTAGAAAAGGCTGAACAGAAATACAAACGTAAAATTAAACTCGATTCCAATATTGAAATCCAAGTAAATATTCAGCATATCGACCAAATAGATGAATTAATTGAAGTAGGCTATGATGAGGCAACGAATCGCAAATTCTATAAAATCTATTTTCAGGATGAACAGTAGAAAAGGTACTTCCTATTTTTATCAACGAATTTAAAAATAACTAAATGATTTCCGTTCCAGGCTATATGCTTGCCATTGACGCCTCGCTTTCGTACAGAGTAAAGCTTCTTGTGAGAAACTCATTAAGCTTCACAGGGAAGCACTTGGTCGGAACGGAAAACAACTTCTCTTTACAAAATCATCTTTTGCTTAAAACACTAAAATTCATCTATTACTTTATCCTCTTCTTGTTAAGGCACCATCCCCCTTAAATAACAGGCAAGCTGAAGCTTTAGGACATCTTCAGCATTTTGAAAAGATATGGTTAGCTTTTCTTCGATTTTTCTCAAACGCTGATACAACGTATTGACATGAATGTGTAGTTGTTTAGCTGTCTCCCCTACAGAGCCGTTTTGCTTAATATATACCAGCAAAGTTTCTTCCAGCAGCTGATGTTTTGTTTTTTCATTGCGCAATGGTTGGAACACTTCATTCACAAAACTCAATAGTTCCTCCTGTGTTTGATGAATAAAGAGTCGATTCACCCCAATCTCCTGATAATGCATGATGCCCCAGCGTTGACGAGTGATCAAAAACGACAGTGCTTTATCCGCTTCATGATAACTTTTCGCTATATGGTCCATGCCCAGATACAATGAACCGATTCCAATTTTCAACGTATTGCTTTTTACTTTTTCCCAGTTCGCTTGCAATTGCTTTACAAGTTGCAGCACTTCATTACCCATTCGTTTAAATTGACAAAGAATCGTTATTTTATGACCAAAGCCAAATACTATTGGTGCATGCTCTTGAAAATGTTTTTTAATTTCCGCAATTAATAGATGAACTTGCCTATCCATCACTTGACTATCCATATTCGATGATAATTGAATTAAAACGACAGCATAATAGGTATTTGACTCAAGTCCGAGCTCTTCACCCTTTTTCATAAGCTGTCCAGGATCCTTACACATTAAAAAATCATGAAATAGATCATGTGTTTTTTTATAAAACGCATCCACAATTGTTTGTTTCCGTATCATTTCTAGAGCAATAACGGAGCTAGCTTGCTCGATAATTAATTTATGAATCGATTCTAGCTCCTGTTCACTTACTTCGATAAGTAGAAAGCCAAGGATTTGACCTACACCAACAATCGGTTGAATATAGTAATCCACCCATTCATTCTCGATTTCAATTGTATAAAATGCTGGAGATTCTTTTAAATGAATGGAAGATCGTAATATGTCTACATCATCAGTGTCTATCCAATGACGTGGACTTGCATAAATGGAGTCATCCATTAAATCTCTAATGACGAGTCGCAAATTCAGCATATGTCTTATTTCATTGACAATGACTTGCATACCAGCATTTTGCAAAGAAAGCTTCATAAAAGTATGGTGAATTTGATCTCGTTGCAGTAGTAATTCATTTTGAAGCTTCAAATGCTGAAACAGTTTTGAATTCGTCAATGCAATAGATACCTGATCAGAAAAACTTTCTAAAAGCTGTTTATCTTCTGTTGTTAGCAATGCATGTTCCCCATTTTGATAAATAATGACCACACATAGTGTTTGCTCCTCAATTACAATCGGAACAGCAATAACCGATTGTAAATGCTCAAACGTATAGGCATTTAATAAATGACGTAGATTCTCTTCTGTTACAGATGAAGAAGCTTTTAGCACGTCTGTATACGAAGTCAAAATCATGGACTGGTTTTCTTTAAAGGTCTTTCCAATAATCCCTTCTCCGACCTTCATGCGCATATTTTTAATGTCCTCACCAGGTCCCCCTGCCCATGCTTTTGGTACAAGTGCTGCTTCGCTTTCTTCATACATCCACAGTACCCCAAAATCTGCAGCCGGTATAACAGATAGCGCATTCTCTAAAATCGTGGTCAGTAGAATATGAATATCGTTTAAAACGGAAATTTCCCGTATACTTTCCATCATTTTCTCCCGAATAAATTGTTCTTTCTCCAGCATTAATTCTAAGTAATATGCATGAAGTACTGTTTCGATAATTTGTTGCTCCGTTGCTAATAGCACTCTATTAATCCGAATGACCAAACGTCCCCTTTCATGGAATTCGAAGAAATAATCATGAAAATCTGCCACTTTTTTGTCATAAGAAGGTGGCAGATGATTTTCTACCCCTTGAGAAAGCACCAGAGAAAAACGATCCTCATTAATATTTTTCCATACTTGAAATTGTGTTAACTTGCAAAAATCAAAGAGGAATTGTTGTAGTCTATCTACTATTGTCATGCTGAAATACCTCACTTTATATGGATAAACATCTACATTTATTAGATTTATTATATGAAAACACATATTGTTAGAAAAGTCTAAATTTTTTATACTTTGCAATATAAACAAATCCACTATAGCTAGGAGGAAAAAACAATGACAACAACAACTGCTAAAAATGCTAGATATCTTGTAATCGCTATGTTGTTTCTAGGGTGGTCATTAGGGAACTTTGATCGTTTCATTATTAACTTCGCCATTCTCGATATTTCAAAGGAATTACAATTGACGGAATCATTAACGGGCATTGTTTTAAGTAGCTTTTTTGCTGGTTATGCCTTAATGCAAATTCCAGGTGGCTGGTTAGCTGATCGATTTGGCTATCGAAAGGTGCTCATATCAACGATCTTAGTTTGGTCCATCTTCACTGTCTTAACGGGTGCTGCCTGGTCGTTTCTATCAATCATTGTAATTAGATTCCTATTCGGTGTAGGTGAAGGAAGCTATTTCCCAGCTGCCTCTAAGGGCATTGCCAATTGGTTCCCGGTTGATGAACGTAGTAAAGCCATGTCTATTATGTTAACATCTGGCTCAATTATGGGCGTTGTGGCACCGATTGTAGGAACATACTTAATGCTAGCACTTGGTTGGCGAGATATTTTCTACATTGTAGGCGCACTAGGTATTGTTGTTGCACTTAGTTTCTTCTTCTTAGTGAAGGAAAAAAATACACCTGCGACAGAGCAAGTAAAGGCTCAAACTTCAAAAGCTCCATTAAGAGACGTCTTAAAGACACCAATGATTTGGAAGCTTTTTATTGCCTATTTCAGTATTTATGCAGTGAACTGGGGCTTAACATCTTGGATGCCAACGTATTTATCTAAAGTAAAAGGGTTAGAATTGACTGCTGTTGGTATCTATTCAGCTATTCCTCCATTTATTGGGATCTTCGCTATGCTTTGTAGCGGTTATGTGCTAGATAAAATGCCTCAAGGACGAGATAAGCTGGTCGCTGGCATTTTTGCCATTATTGCAGGTATAGGGCTATTATTCATGGCGAATGCACCAAGCATGCTCATATTTACGGTATGTCAAAGTGTCGTGACGGTCATGCTGTCCTTTAATATTATTTTAATAACATCTGTTCCACTAAAAATTTTACCAGAGGCAGTAGTAGGAACAGCAAATGGCTTTATTAATACAGGCGCTCAATTCGCAGGGGTACTTACACCAATGCTGATTGGTTTTTTAGTGGAAGCTTTTGGTGGTTCTTATAGTGCTGCATTCACAATGCTGATTGGCTTTACAATTGTGTGTGCTGTGTCATTATTTATGATCCGCCCGAATAAAAATACGGTTGTGTTGAATTCCCCTTCTATAAATGAAATCAGCGACTAAGGAGTGATAGTTTATGAGTTTAACAGACAAAATTGCACACTATATTGATCAAAAAAGCGGGCTATATAAAAATGTAAGCGATCGCATTTGGGACTATGCGGAAACAAGATTTGATGAGGTTCGCTCTGCCAATTTATTATGTAAAACGTTAGAGAATGAAGGGTTTCAAGTCGAAAGAGGCGTTGCAAATCTTGAAACAGGCTTCATTGCAACCTTTGGAAATGGAAAGCCAGTGATCGCTATACTTGGTGAATATGATGCACTCGCAGGGTTAAGTCAACAGGCTGGGAGCGCGAACTATGAGCCAATCATCCAAAATGGCAATGGTCATGGCTGTGGTCATAACCTATTAGGTGTCGGGGCACTTGCAGGAGCCATTGCTACAAAACAGTACTTCGAGGACCATAACTTAGCTGGAACTGTAAAATATTTTGGCTGCCCTGCCGAAGAAAGTGGCTACGGCAAATCCTTTTTGGCTAGAGATGGGTATTTTAAAGATGTAGATGTTGCCTTTTCTTGGCATCCTGGCACAGTCAATGCCATTATGCATGCTAGAGCCAATGCGGTTATTAACGCTACATTTAAATTTAAAGGACGCAGTTCACACGCTGCTGCCTCCCCTCATTTAGGAAGAAGCGCATTAGACGCAGTAGAGTTAATGAATGTTGGAGTGAATTATTTACGAGAACATATCGTAGATGAAGCAAGAATCCACTATGCCGTGACCAATACAGGTGGACTTGCGCCAAATGTTGTACAAGCTGAGGCTGAAGTGACTTATTTGATTCGCGCACCAAAACCAAATCAAGTAAAAGACTTATATCAACGTGTCCTCAATTGTGCAAAGGGTGCTGCTTTAATGACCGAAACAACGGTAGAAGAGCAAATTGTGGGATCTTGCCATAATTTAATTCCTAACAAAACATTGGAGAAGGTTATGCATCAGCATATGGAGGACTTAGGTAGCGCTAAAATCACAGAAGATGATATTCATTTTGCTAAGGAAATCTATCATACACTCTCCGACGAAGAAAAGAATGTAGCAGCTTTACAGGTTGGTAAAGAAGCGGCGCAAATTCTCATTGACAAGCCTATTGTTGATTTTCTTGCCCCTCTTCCAGAAGAACCATTTTTCATGGGTGGCTCAACCGATGTGGCGGATGTCAGCTGGAATGTCCCAACTGCCCAATGCACGACAGCCACATGGGCATTCGGAACACCATTCCATACATGGCAGGCTGTCGCACAAGGAAAATCAGCCTATGCTCATGAGGCAACACTGCTTGCTGGCAAGGCGATTGCTTGTACAGCGATTTCAGCTCTGGAAAATCCGTCATTAATCGAAGACGCAAAGGCCGAGTTAGTGGAGCGTCTTGATGGTGAAACGTATGAAGCCCTAATTCCTCAAGACTTAGTGCCCCCTAAAGCAATTCAAGCAACAGCTGTTATCATGGCATAACTGCCAATAAGACTTTCTATTGTTTGATAGAAAGTCTTATTCATGTTGTTGAAAAAAGATAATGTCAACGGCAGAAAAAGCAACTTGGCAAGGTGAGGGGTTGATTTCCGTTCCGCCAGCGTCCTTTCCAGGGGGCGTCCGATGAGCCGCTTCACTCACTTCCGTTCGCTCCAGGGTCTCCTCTGTGACGCTAAATCCCCTAGGAGTGACGCTGGCTCCACTCCAATCAACTATGCTGCAAAGTGTCTTTACTTTTTTCATAGTAGCACAGCGATCAAATCGCCCATTATCTGTATTCTTAACGGGGATAAGCTCTTATTTTCAGTGTGGAGAAGTGATGCGTGACAACACCTCTTCATAAAGAGTAGTGAGCACCTTCACTTTATTTGAAAACCTTTGCTAAAAAGTTAGTGGATTGAAGTGGAAGGCTACTTGACTCCCGTGGGATAGCGAGACAGGCGAGCCCCTGCACGGAGCGGGAGCGGAGGAAGCGGCTCGGCGCTCGCCCACAGGAAAGCAAGTAGCCTGCAACGGAAATCCATTTCTACCTTTCAATTGACTGTTTTGTTTTTCAACACTAAGAATAAGACTTTCTATTGTTTGATAGAAAGTCTTATTTTTATAGGCACTCTATTCACTTAAATTTTGTGCAGGGTCTTTCCGATCAACAAAATATTTGTAAAGGAATAAGCCTGTAACCATTAAGTATGCATAGACAAACTGGATCAGTTCAGGTTGAGCAATTCCTACTGTAGGTGCATGAATAATTCCAAAGAAGGATAGTATTGCGGCAATAAAGGCAAATATTGCAGCACGTAATGGCTTACCTAATATAGCAAATATGGTGATTGAGCCCCAAATTAAACTACTAAGTGGTGCACCATTACCTAAATGAATTAGTCCATTATAATAGACGCCCTTCCCTAGCAGTGTATCTATACCGACAGAAGCCGCTGATGTTCCTGCAGCTGAAAAAATATTATTAGCCATTGTTAAGGCCCAGTTGGCAATCCAAGGGAATAATGTAATGAAAATAACAGGTACTTCTAAACTTGGTGTTTCGCGGACTACTTGGTTCGCTGTCACAATTCCTACATAAACAAGAATTGGTACAATGGCTACCACTGGTATTATCGCTAGTAGTAATTCTCCAACTCCAAACAAGCAAATAATGAGCATTGTAAAGCCTGAGGCAATTGTATAACCGATGCCTGCTCCCATTGCCTTCCATCCAGCATGTCCAATGTAGACTGTAACAGGAAATGGATTTCCAGAAAAAGCGCCAATGCTTGAAGCCACGCCATTCACTAACATCACATTGCGCGTATTATAGGGGTCCCCTGCCGCATGAGCACTTTCGATGTTTTCTAAATCAAAAATATAGTTTGCTAAACCTAAAGGAATGGCAGATGCTAAATAGGGTAAAGCATAGGGAATTGCTTGGAATAACCCGACAATATGTACCTCTGGCGGATTAAAGCCTAAATTTGAAAGGGCTGCTGTAATTGCCTCAGGACTCTGTAAACCAAACACCCACGCAAGAGCAGTCCCAGAAGCAAGCAGTAAAAACCCTGTTGGAATTTTCTTAAAGATCGGTGATTTCCCAAACCAGTTGATAAAAATAATCACTAATACAACAAATGCCACAATAGGTGTTTCAAATGACTGTAGCATGGGGTTCATAGCTAGCAATAATAAACCTAGTCCCGATAAACAGGACAACAGCACTGTTCTAGGAATTAGTTTACGCAGTAAGTCTCCTAGAAACGACCCAACAACCAAAATCATTGCTTCAAAGAAACACCAAACTAAGCCAATTTGAATAGCAAGATTAGCATCTTCAGTTTCTCTAAAGACGGGAATCAATACTAAAAACGTAACTGTAAAAATAGATGGAGCACTCGGCCCAGATGGTAAAGCCGTGACATCGGTTCTCCCCGTTTTCTTAGCCAGCTGCTGCGCAAACCAAGTGTAGGCAATGCTCGCAAGGAAAATGGCCAGGCCAAATGCAGGGACAACCCTTCCATAAACAAGATCATCTGGAAAACCTACAACAAATAAAAGTAGTGAAGCCATCGTCAACAAATTCGTTAAATTGTTAGCTAATAAACCAAAATATCCTGCCCAATCGCCTCGTTTCCAAAGCATTTCTTTAAATGACACTTGATTCATGTTTATCTCCCCTTTACTCGTGTATTGAGTAATTCAAATAAACCTATTCCCACTTTTAGCAAAAAAGGATGAATGTGCACATCTAGTAAACGCATTGTACTTCTTCATTTCATAGAAAGCGCTTTCTTGTCACTATTGTAAATTTTTCATTATATACCGTCATTAGCTATATAAACCAAAATAAGTTCCCCTCTGTTGTGCATTATGTACTGTAAATAATGACTATTTTCAACGAAATCGGGTAATAAAAAATGAAATACATATGATCTATACTTTCTCGGAAAACAATCTTTTTAAAAATTTCTAAAAAAATTAAAACTTTTTCAATTGGTAAAACGTCTAATAATTGGTAACAGAAGTTAACCTAAAGGAGAATTGATAAATATGAAAAAACCTGCTAAAAAAACATGGATATTGGCTTCAGCACTAACACTTGGGATGGCCGTATTAACACCGCTTCAAGCTGGTGCAACATCTGTTGATACAACCAATAATGTAACGATTCAAATAGAACAAAAAATAACAGGTACCATTAAATATTTTGATGGTAGTAGCATTACCCTTAAAGGAACAGATGGAAAAAACTACTTCATTGGTTTGTATAAGTTCTCTGATAAGCAAATTGAGCAATTAAAGCTAAGGGAGGGGCAGGAAATTTCAGTTGAGGGTAGTATTTTGAAAGATTACTCAGACTTCTTTACCTTTGAAGTATATAAAAAAAGCTTACCTAAAGAAGTCACAAAAGAAGAATTAGTCCAACTAGAAAAGCTCTTTTCTGACATAAAAAAGGCTGAAAAAGAAGAGAATTATGAGGAAATGGAACGAATCTATGAGGCGATGGATAACATCACAAGACCTTATGAATTAGCAAATTGGCAACCTGAGCCATTTGAAGAATTTATCAATGAAGCGGCATTCGCTGAAAAAAATATCGTTATCAAAGCGCAAGATAAAGAACAGCTAAAAACACTTTATAGTAACTGGATTAAGTATGTAAAAGAAAATAAAACGGATGAGGCATCAGAAAACATTGATAAAATTTTCACTATTCTTGAACCTTATTACCAAGAATTATATCCTCCATTAACTTTTGAAGAGTACATGGCAGATATGAACGTCGATTTAACAAAAGAGGAACTTGCAAAACTTAAAACCCTCTATGAAGAGGCACAAAAAGCTGAAAAAGATAAAGACGATGAGTTGGCCATGAAGAAATGGGATCAATTCTATGAAATACTTCGCCCACATTTTAAACCTGTTCCCTTCGAGGAATATATGACAGATATCGAATTCAGCATTAGTAATGCGGATTACGCAAAATTAAAACAACACTATGAAGAAGCAGTTGCCCTTGAACAAAAGGGTGAAGATGAAAAAGCTGGCGAGCAATGGGAAGCCTTCTACAAAATTTTAGACCCTTACTACGAAGCTAATAGAGAAATTCTCATCTCAGCATCTAAATTAACATTTAACGGGCAAGATTTACTTCCAGAGCCAGAACAAACTAAATAAAATTTCAAGGGCCCTCCTATTGGTTTAGGAGTGGCCCTTTTTGAAGTGACAATTTTGTCATGTTATCCCTGAAATAGTCATTTTAATCGATGGTTTACCCTAGAGAAATATTAATACTGGGGAGCGGAACTAGCTCTTTCCGCTCTAATGTTTTTTCATCTACAATTCTTATAGTGGGTGTAATGACTAGCGTTCGAATAGAAGGATCAGGTATAAAAACCTCAATATAGCCCTTTACTCGTCCTGAATCGCTTTTGATGGTTGTTGTTCCTACATTTTCATATATATTTCCAAGATTATCTTGGATGTCCACCATTAAAAATTCTGTATCCCAATCTAGATTGCCCTCAAAATAAAGAGTGGTTATATATTTTCCTGCTGTTATTTGATTACATAATAACTGGTATTGTTCATTACCAAATGGTATATTTACTTTTTTCGAATAGGCTCCGGTTGGTGTAAGTTCTAGTTGAAAGTTCCATGATCCTTCCACAAGGGGCGTATTCTCGATACCTTTAAAATCTTTAGGACGCCATTGAACATTTATCGTTTCATCAATCACTTCGTCTGAAATTCTCGCCGTAAACATACCAATCCAAGTATCATCATTCTTTTTAATGATTTGATGACTACGTACGTCTAAGTTGTTTCCGTTGACTTCTAAATCACCATTCCAAAATAGCGGGGGTTCATCTATTGGTTCTTCGTGCTTCATTTCATAACTAACCGATACAATCGTTCCATCGAAAAAAGCCTCAGCTAATTCAATGGAAGTGCCGTTACTTTCGTCTATTTGATTAATGATTGTTGCATAATCATTAAATACTTGTAATTGAGGATTATCATTGCTTTTTAATAGCTGCTGTACAATCGGTAAACGATTAGCCACGGCTGGTAGCCAAATGACACTACTAGTAAAAATGAATGTCAACATGGCGACCGCACTAACCCATTTCCATTTTTTAAGTGCATCCTTCTTGCTTGAAGATGATCGTAAAACACTTTTTTCAATATTACTCTTTTCCCAATCAGATAATTCAACTGGTTCAATCTCTTCAACATCTAATTTGATAAAGTCCTTTTCGTTCATTTAGATACCTCCCAGCTCTTCTGTTAACTTTAACTTCCCTCGATATAAACGATTTTCAACAGCTGATTTAGTTAGACCAAATATCTCTGCGATTTCTCTGTTCGAATATCCTAAGTAGTATTTCAAAAGAAAAATTTCCTGATCGTTTTTATTTAAATTTAAAATACTGATAAATAGCTGCTCTTTTTGTACTCTTCGTTCTACGATGCTTTCTGGAAGGTCCTTGTTATTTGAAATTGATGGGAGTAACTCGACTGTTTTTGGTTTATTTTGAAGGCTTCGGTATGTATCAATCGCTTTATATTTTGCAATAACACCAATCCATTTTTTAAAATCAACCTCATCACCTGTAAATTGCATACTCTTTTGCCAAATGGTTAGAAATACATCGTTGATACATTCTTCAATAGCTGTATGGTTAGGTTGTAACACTTTTAACACAATGGCTTTAACATACCCTCCATATCTGTTAATCACTTCTCTTAAAGCTTGTTCATCCTTTTTTTGTAGCTGATTAATTAATGAATACACGAAGTTAGAAAACCTCCTTTCTTCTCTACAAGTAATAACGAGCAAATGAAAGAAAACTCTCACTTTATTTTTAATTAAAAATATAAATGATTCCTTTTCACAGCGCTATGTAGTTAAAACTAGAAACGGAATAACATGAATTTTACTGTTTTAAACCTGTTCCACCATTATTCATAAAAGAATTATTATCAAATCCTAATAAAAGCTACTGACAATAACGATGAGTGGATTGGCAATGACGTTCCCATTTCTCAATGGTAGGCTAATCGAGACAGCCACAATCATGGATTACAACTACTCTTCATGCTGTAACAAGCATCGTTGAGTTTTATTCATATCAAGTGTTTAGTGATACTCCTCATTCGCTCATGATCCTTTTTAAAATTACCGAAATACGATTCATTAGACGAATACCCTTTTCCCTTTCAAAGGCATTCATACAATAAACTGAAGAAAGGAGAGATTTTGATGGGATACTTTGGAAACATGGGTAATTTCAATTGTTGTTATGGAGGCTATGGTAATGACTATAGCGGAGGATATAGCATGAGTTGTGGTATGGACTATGGCGGCAAGAATAATAGTTCAACATTCGTTTTAATCGTTGTACTATTCATACTTCTCATTATCGTAGGCGCAGCATTCGTGCAAAAAGAATATTAATATTTTTTGATAGTACGTGAAAAAACATGAAAAAGGGATAATCTTCATTATTGGCAGCTAACAATAATGTCGATACCTCCACACATTCAATAGCAAAAAGGGTCACTCCCAGCCTAGTGACCCTTTTTAAACCTGTATACCCTTCATCTTGTTCAATTTTAAATTCTCCATCTACCACATCTTCGGTTTTACAGAACACTAGGGAAAATATAATAACCCAACACTTTCACTTCAAATTACGCCCCATTTTCGCTTTTGCTCCATAAAGTTCTTAAAATGAAACCAACTAAAACGTTGAATCGTATATTTATCAGAACTATTTTTGAAAAGGAGTAGAGTACTATGAAGGAATGGTGGCAAGGAAGGAAAAACAAAAAGAGAAACGTTAAGAGAAGGAATGATCAATACTCATTATTTGACTTATTTCTTGACGTACTTGGTTGGATACCAGAATTGCTTTTCCTCCCATTTAGAATCATTTATTGGTTGTTTAGAGGGATTGGAAGATTTATTGGAGAAGGTTTTAATTAAAAAACTGCTCAAAAGAATATCATTTGATTTTTTGTACCAATACGATTGAGGCAAGGGCAAGTTTTGTTGAGCATTCTACAAAAAGATTCTCGTTCAAGAATTGATTGTAAAATTTATCTTATTACGAAATCAAACTATACAAAAGGGATAAAGTCATTTACTTGAGGCCCTGACCCTATCCCTATTTCACTTAGATCATTTAAAATACGATTAAATTACATAATTACTTAACTTACCTATATTCTCTACTTCAACAGATACAATGTCACCTGACTTCATTGGGCAACTCCCAGATGGCGATCCTGTAGCCAAAACATCTCCTGGTTCTAAAGTCATAACTTGTGAAATCCAGCTAACAAGATAAGGGATAGAGAATGACATCTGACTAGTATTCCCTTCTTGAACAACTTTGCCATTCAAGGTTGTAACAATTCGTAAATTCGTAGGATCAATACCTTTTACAATCCACGGACCCAATGGACCAAACGTGTCGAAACCTTTACCACGTGTAAACTGAGGATCAGTTTTTGTAAGATCTCTCGCTGTTACATCGTTGAAAATGGTACAGCCAAAAATATAATCCATTGCTTCTTCTTCTTTTATATTCTTTCCACGTTTGCCAATAATGAGAGCCAATTCTCCTTCCATTTCGACCTGTTTAGTTAATTTACTAGAAGGAAGAATAATTTCGCCCTCATTTGGTATCAATGAAGATGTTGGTTTTAAAAATAGAAATGGTTCCTTAAGAAAAGGCTTACCTCCAGTTTCTTTTGCATGTTCAGCATATGTCCAGCCAAAGTTAATGATTTTTGAGGGTATTACAGGTTCCAAAATTTTAACATCTTTATACTTAAATTTTAAACCATCAAATTTCAATTCATCATTTATTAATTCAGTAAAATTACTAGTCAATTGTAAAATTTCTTCCCCTTCAACAATTCCATAATATATTTGATCGTCAGGATTCAGATAGCGAACAATTTTCTGTATTTTTTGTTGTACTTGTTTTATCATATAAACCTACTCTTTCTATAGTTAATGCTATTTATAACTTTTTTAGTCTTACTTGATTATTCAATGCTTATTCATTAAAGAAGCCCCTGAAATTCCAGGTTTAGTCATCTCAAAAGGATTTAAAATTAATTCCATCTCCTCTTCAGTTAATACACCCCTTTTTAAGCATAGCTCCCGTACGGATTGTTCATTCAAAATTGCCTCTCTTGCAATATTTGCTGCTACTTCATATCCAATATGTGGGTTTACAGCTGTAATAATGCCTACACTTTTTTCAACGTACTCTTTTAACCGTGTTTCATTTGCTTCAATTCCTTTTAAACAATGTTCTGTAAAAACATGAAATGCATTATTCATTATACTGATTGACTGTAATAAATTAAATACTAGAATAGGCTCCATAACATTTAATTCAAGCTGACCCGCTTCTGAAGCTAGACAAATAGTATGATCATTCCCGATTACTTGAAAAGCTACTTGATTAATCATTTCAGGCATTACTGGATTAACCTTTCCAGGCATAATAGATGAGCCAGGTTGACGTGCAGGTAAGATAAGTTCAGCTAATCCTGTACGAGGACCAGACGCCATTAATCGGATATCATTCGCTATCTTAGACATATTAATCATACAAATTTTTAATGTAGTTGAAACTTCTGTATAAGCATCAGTATTTTGAGTAGCATCAACAAGATGATCTGCGCCCTGCAATGGTAACCCACTCATATGTGCAAGGTTACTTACAACATTTTCAATGTAATCAGGATCTGCATTTAATCCTGTTCCTACAGCAGTTGCTCCCATATTTACCTCATATAAATTTTCTCTTGATTGTTTAATTCGTTTAATATCTCGGTCTATTACTCGACTATATGCTTCAAACTCTTGACCAAGTCTGATAGGGACAGCATCTTGTAAATGGGTACGTCCCATTTTTATTATATGGTCAAACTTATTGGATTTTTGTTTAAATATACTATGCATACTGGTCATAGTTTTTAACAGTCTATTTAATAAATTAAGTGTTGCAATATGGATAGCAGTAGGAAATACATCATTTGTTGATTGCGACATATTTACATGACTATTTGGACTTAGCGTTCTATATGAACCTTTTTCATACTCAAGCAATTCCAATGCACGGTTAGCAATAATTTCGTTTATATTCATGTTCATGGATGTGCCTGCTCCACCTTGAATAGGATCAACAATGAACTGCTCATGCCAATTCCCTTCTATGATTTCATCTGTTGCCTGAACAATTGCTTTGCCAAGTTTTTGATTTAAACGTTTCACGCTCATATTAGCAAGAGCTGCAGCCTTTTTCACTATTGCTAAAGCTTTAATAAGTTCTTCATGAACCCTATATCCTGTTATTGGGAAGTTCTCCACAGCACGTAATGTCTGTATTCCATAATAAGCGTGCTTAGGAATTTCTTTTGACCCTAAAAAGTCATTCTCAGTTCGTACAGCTCGTTTTTCTTTTGGGTGTATCATGATGGTTCCTCCTTATTTAAAAATCAACTAACTTCATTACGCGATACCCATTGATTAGATTAGTTAAAGTTCAGTTTAGATTATTATAATTTTCTTTTAATCTCTTGAACTATAGAAGAAAGCTATCATGTTATAGAAGTATTAAATTGGAATTAAATATAAAAAGAAACACTAAACCAAATAATTTTTGTGTGTTTAGTGTCGTTTGACATATAATTTATTTAGATAAATGGAATCAATACTAATATTTGTTTTCAGAATGGGCTTTCTTTCTTAAACCAGATGCCTTATTAATTATGGACTTCGCTAAAATTTCTGTTGGATCAATAACACGAATGCTTTGGGTTGACTTCAGTACTAGAGGAATCTCTGTACAACCTGCTATTATAGCTTCTGCCCCGCTAGTGATTAAATTATTTGCTACTTTCGAAAGATATAAGAGACCTTTCTCTAAATCCCCTCCTTTTATAGCATATATTCCTTCCATCACATCTTTTTGCATTTTCATATGAGGTTCAAAGACTTCAACCTCATAAGTTTTGCAGCTATGTTGATATAGTTTAGTATTGATTGTTCCATCAGTAGCTAATAAACCTACTTTATTAATACTATTGTCTTGTAAATAACTAGCTGTCTCTAAAGGCATATGTAGAATCGGGATACTGACAGAGTCTTTTATTGATTGAAAGTAAAAGTGTGCTGTATTGCATGCAATGGCAAGAAAATCTGCTCCTGCACTTTCTAATCGTTGCGCTGATTGAACAATGAATGGGGTAGGGTCTGTACCGTTACCTAAAATGGCAGTTGTTCGATCAGGTATTTGAGAATAATTGTCCACGATAATATGAAGATGATCCTGATCCTTCTTTGCTGGTGTATAAAGAATAATTTTATTCATTAAATCTACAGTTGCTAATGGGCCCATTCCACCAATAATTCCAACTACTTTTTTCATTTTCTTCATCTCTTTTTCATATATTTTTGAAACTTTACTTTATTATAATTTTTAAGCTAGGTGTTGAATTATAAAAACATTCTATACACTAATAGAAACTATAAATGGATTACTATTAATGAAAGTGCTATCTATATGCTTCATAATTTATTTTCTAGTAAGAGATATGGCACAAAAAAACCAGGATTAACAAATAAATTGTTATTCCTGGCATATTGTCGAAAAACAAAACCATCAATAGAATTTTTGTGAAAGGTGAAAATGGTTTCCGTTGCAGGCTACTTGCTTTCCTGTGGGCGAGCGCCGAATCGCTTCCTCCGCTACCGCTCCGTGCAGGGTTTCGCCTGTCTCGCTATCCCACGGGAGTCAAGTAGCCTTCCACTCCAACCCAGAAAACGTAATCTTTTTAGCAAAGGTTTTCAAATAAAGTGAAGGTCTTCACTACTCATTTTATGGAGGGGTGTTGTCATTCATCACTTCTCTACATTGAAAATAAAAACCTATCCTTTTTCTAATCATACAAATCATGGGCTATTTTGATCGCTACCGCTAGTATGAAAAATGAGGAAAAGACACTTTTGTAGAATGGTTGATTGGAGTGGAGCCAGCGTCACTCCTAGGGGATTGAGCGTCACAGAGGAGACCCTGGAGCGAACGTAAGTGATGAAGCGGCTCATCGGACGCCCCCTGGAAAGGACGCTGGCGGAACGGAAATCAACCTCTCACCTTACAAAGTTGCTTTTTCTGCCGTTGACATCATCTTTTTGCAACAACATGCCAGGATTAACAAATAAATTGTTATTCCTGGAGTAATAATTATATAGCCTTATTTTCTATTGTTTGAATATGTGAATTTTGTTTTCCTCGAACCCAAGCAATGATAATGGCTGCTATTAACGTAAACCCTAAATATCCAGTAATAGGATATAGCGTTCCTACAAGCTTTGTAAAACCAACAAAGCTTGCAGCAAAACCTGCTAGTCCAATTATCGGAACAAACACTTTAAATTTAAGGCTAGAAGGTTTTGCAATTCGAACGGAGAATCCATAAAGCATACCTACAGCCGTGTTAAAAATCATTGCCAAAAGAACAATAGTCATGCCCACACCAATTATAGGTGATATTTCATTTGCAAGATAAAGCATTGGAATATCCAAACTTCCAACATCATTAATTCTAGTGAACATACCAACGTTAATTAAAATCAGCATTAACCCTAGACCTAAGCCCCCCAGAATACCGCCAACCCCTGCAACTTTGTCGTCTTTTGTTGTCCCTCCCATAACAGCCAGCATAGCAACTCCGCTAGTAATATTGAATGATACATATAATAAACCAGATATAAACCAGTTCGATGTTGAAGATTTTTGCATTTGAGCTATTTTATCAAGCTCTGTAAAGCTTGTATCCATTGTAAACAAAGCATACACGGCAATGATTAATACAAAAGCAATAAGTACAGGCGTAATACTGCCGATAATATTTATTACCTTTTCGACATTAAATAAGCAAGTCGCAATTGTTAATGCCACCATGAATAAACTTCCGACAGCACTCGGGATTCCAAATTGTTGTTGGAATGTAGATCCCGCTCCAGCGAACATAATGACAGCTACACCGAATAAGAAAAAAGTAATAATTATGTCCACGGCTATTCCTAAGTATCTTCCACAAATACTATAGACAACCTCTTTATGAGAATGTGTTTGTAACCTACTTCCTATTTGTGTAATATTCATTCCTAAAAATGCGAATAGTAATGTCGCCACTATTACTCCGAAAAAACTAAGCCATCCGAAACTAGTGAAAAATTGCAAAACTTCTAACCCGGAAGCAAATCCTGCACCAACAATTGTACCAATATACGCTCCTGCAATTTGAATACTCTTTCTCATAAAAAAACCCCACTTTATTTTGAATATTAAGATAATTTAATCAAGAAAATTCTTCCATTCTTCTGGAATAGTTATGATGTTCTCCTTATCTCACTCTATCTATTGCAAATCCTCATATTCTATATCGAGTTTCCATATTTTTGTCCCCCTTTAAATGTCTAAAAGCTTTGGACTTCTATCATCTGATAACACTTAAATTTCTAATTTCTAATCTAGTCACCTCCTTTAACGTAAAAAGCAAGGCTCATACGGTATTGCAACCCCTTTCATTTTGTTATTCAATAAGTTCAACAAAACGACATCAAAGTGCCTCTCGGTTTAAACATGTCATCTTCATTTGAACATTCAAATGAAGAGATAAAATCTTGTATAATAATTAAATTTTTCTTAAAGTTTCATTCATTATAAAATCCCCTCAGCAAGTTGAGTTATAGAAGTAAGTTATATGGTTATAGAAGATATCAATCGGAATTATATGGAACAATGAAATGTACATCAGAACAACAAAAAAACACTAAACCAACAAATTTTGGTGGTTTAGTGCTGTTCAAACATTTTATCCTTTAAGAAATCCATAAACACAGATTCAGTCTTACCTTTTAAATGAATAAAATCAATACTAATATTTGTTTTCACAGGTGGCGTCATTTCAACTTGAAAAAGCTCTTCGTTTTCCAATTCCTTTTTTACACAATGCTCAGGTAGAAAGCAGATGCCTCCTCCTTGGAGTACAAGTTTTTTTGCTGTTTCCATATTATCCACTTCTAAATATATATTTGGATTTAGATTATTATTTAAGAATAGCCGATGTATGGCAAGCCATTCTATAGAACCATAATCAAAAAAAATAAGTGGTTGTTTACTAATATCTTCAACTGTTACACTTTCTTCTTTTAAAAATACATGATTTTTAGGAACAAAAAGACGAATTGGATCATTATAAAGACGAATAGATTCTACTTGAGGATGATTTTCCGTTCGCACAATACCAAAATCCACCTCTTTATTTATGACCTTGTTTAAAATGTCTTTAGAATGTCCTGTTAAAATCTTAATTCGAACATTCTCAAATTTTGAAATAAAGGCAGGCAAGATATCTGGAAGAACATTATTCGAAATTGATAAAGCACTTCCAATTACTAAATCATAAGGGATATTTACTTGCTGTAAGCCGTACTTCGCCTCCTTATACGATTGGAGTATTTTTTGTGCGTGTAAAAGAAAGTATTCGCCTTTATCAGTTAAAGAAATTTTATTTCCATTTCGATGAAAAAGTTTTAAATTAATATCTCGTTCAAGAGACTGAATTCGTGCAGTTATAGATGGTTGAGTTAAATAAAGAGCTTCAGCTGCTTTATTGAAACTTCCTAGCTGACATACGTAGATGAATGCCTCAATATTCTCTATATTCATTTGAATAACCTCTTATCTTCCTATCTATCTAGAAAGGAGAAAACAATCTTCCTAGAATCATTGCCTTCTCCTTTTCAGCCCCACTATATTTTCTTATTTACTGTTCGAATAGCCTTTATTTTCCCATTCTACGTTTTCCTTTTTTTCCTCATTTACAATTAGCTTAAATACATCAGGTCTTGCATAATGCCCAACCACATCAAAATCAAATTGACTGTAGGCTATATCGCGTAAATCAAGATCAGCAATTAAAATGTCTTCCTTGCCGAATACAGGTTCCTTCACATAATCCCCTAATGGACCAACAATCGCACTCCCGCCCATACACATTTCATCTGGAAAAGTTTCTAATTCGTCATAACAGGCTAAGTCTGTAGGGTACATATCTTTTGTGAAATATTGATTGCATGATAAAACAAAGCATCTTCCTTCCAAAGCAATATGACGAATCGATAGTTGCCATGTATCCTTTGCATCTGCTGTAGGGGCAATATATAATTGAACACCCTTTGCATACATCGCTGCTCGAGCTAATGGCATGTAATTTTCCCAACAAATTAAAGCACCTATTTTGCCATACGGTGTATCAAATACAGGAAGTGTGCTTCCATCGCCTTCTCCCCAGATTAATCGTTCGGCGCCAGTAGGTTTTAATTTTCTATGTTTCCCAAGTAAAGTTCCATCTGGTCCGAAAAATAATACGGTGCAAAATACGGTGCCTCCACTTGATTCATTATCTCTTTCAATTACTCCAATAATGAGATATACACCTGCATCCCGTGCAGCTTCTCCTAATCTATCCGTTGTTTCACTTGGAACTAGAATTGAATTTTCCCAATAACGTAGCCAGTCTTTTCGCCCTTCAGGAGCACGACTTCCTACTTTTGTGCCGAAAGAGAATCCCCTTGGATAACCAGGGATAAAAGCTTCCGGGAATACAACAATTTTCGCTCCCTTTTCACCTGCTTGCATAGTTAATGAGACTGCCTTCTCAGTCGATGCTTCACTATCCATAAATATAGATGCTGCTTGGATCACCGCTACTCGTACATTGTTCTCTTTTTTAGTCATTTTATTTTCCTCCTATTAATAAAAGAATATTCAGTCTTTTTAATTTACTATTGAAATTATGCTCCTTATATCAACATAGTAAACTGTCAAACTCTATTTACTCCATATGCTTTTTCAAAGAAGTCCTATCTAAGAATGAGTGCTCTTTAATTTATCTTATCCTTTCTTAAAGTATTTTTTTGAATAACCTAAGTTGGTCTTATTCACTCTTATATAGAAAGCGACTCAGGTGTATACAATTGCATTTTAATTTTACATTTGCCCTACTATTTAGTAAAATACATAATCATCATACAAACTATTCTAAAAAAGAATATTAAGAGAGTGATAATACATGCAAATTCAACTAAAAGACTTAGATATTTTTGTGAAAGTAGCTGAACACAACAGCTTCACAAAAGCATCAGAGGTATTATTTATTGCGCAGCCCTCATTAAGTAAATCCGTTCAAAAATTAGAAAAAGAACTAAATGTAACCTTATTTGATAGATCCAATAGAAAATTACGTCTCACTGAGGTTGGAATGATTGTTTATGAGAAAAGTAAAGCTATCCTTTCAACTTTAGAAAGTATCTCTACTTCCATTGCTGATTTATCAGAATTAGTAACTGGAAATTTAAAAGTGGGTGTGTCCCATATAGTTGGAACTTTATTCTTTCCCAAAGTAGCCCAAGTATATGTAAATAAATTCCCAGGAGTAACATTAGAGATATTTGAGGAAGGTGGACTCGTAATTGAAAAACATATTGAAAGGGGACTGGTGGATATAGGATTTGTCGTATTGACAAAGAAGAACGAACATTTAAAACATACTCCAATCTACAATGATGAATTTGTATTATGTGTTTCGTCTAAACATCCTTTATCAAATTTAAAGATTGTATCATTAGTCGATCTAATAGATGAAAACTTTATTTTCTTCTCCAAGAAATGGGCATTACATGAACTAGTTGTCAATGCATGTAAGGATGTAGGATTTATTCCTAAAGTTGCGTTTGAAAGTGAGCAATGGGATTTGATCATCGAATTAGTTTCTGCCCAGTTAGGGATTACACTAATTCCCAAAATCTTAGCTAGTAAATTGAATGATGTTGATATTGTATCCATTCCACTCACTAACCCTACGATTGAATGGAATATTGGAGTCGTTACTAATGGGAAATCATATCAAACCTTCGCGTTAAAAGCGTTTCTTAAAATTGTTAATCAAGTATACAATGATATAGATTCAAGTTTTGAAGATTAATTTAGATTTTATAACAGTATTTTAAGATGCTAGAGTGTTTGTCGATCAAACCCTCTTTTTATATGAATGTGCCTAAAAGATAAAGAACCACTCTCTTAAATGAAAATGGTTCTTTCAACGCCTCATCGTACTTACTTTAAAAAAGCTTTTTCTCTAGTTTTCCGCTTCATAATTCTAGATGTATTCAACACAACTTTTGGGTAAAAAATACAGATCAATGGTTCATATTATTTACTAACTCTTTATTATATGCAACCCACTTTTCCATTTCTCTCTCCACAGCTCGATTTTGCCACTCAAACCAAATACCTATACATTCACTGCAGTGACTATCGACACCCTTTTTTTCATGCGTATCTTTACATGTAAACACAGTCCTTTTACGACAACTGTAACAGTAAATGACAATATCCTTATAAAATTCCATCACAATCAACTCCTACAATTTACACCTATTTCTTTCCTTTTTTCATATAAATTATTCTTTGAAAAGAAATAAGGAAAGATGAAGGGTACCCTAATGGTTATTCTTGCCTCTCCTTAATAAAAGCGATTCAAACCCTTACTATTAAAGGATTTGAATCGCTTTTGCAGTTAGTCCAACTTTTCTATTTGAACCTCGATATGTCCCAAGGAGGAATATAAATTCTCGATATTTTCTCAAAATAACGTTAAAAAAGCAATCCAAGGTAATGGTAAGATATCATATACACGCTGATATCTTACACATTTCCTTGAACTGCCAAAGTAAATTGCTTAAATTATTTAGATTCTACATTCTCATCATGAGCGTAATTATATTGAGAAGGATCAACTGGCGTATAACCTGTTGGCGTATAGAATCTCAATAAGTCACCATTTACGACTCTATCAGATAACGCCAATTTATGATCTACTTCATTTTTAATCGTTTTCGCTTCCTCTACTTGACTCTCGTCTAATGGTAAGCCTGTCTTATTATCATAAAATTTTTCATTAATTGAATAAATCGTAGGACTGACAAAATCGCCATTTCTAAATGGTACAACTTCATCATGCTCTTCTGATAATAAATCTGAACCAAATTGAACAAATTGTTGTGAATCAATCCCTAGTAAATGTAATAGCGTAGGGAGTAAGTCTGTTTGGCCACCATAGCTATGGTTAGTACCACCTTGTATGCCTGGAACATGTATAAATAATGGTACACGTTGTAAATTCGCACTTTCATATGGTGTAATTTCTTTTCCAATGACTTGTTCCATCGCTTTATTATGATTATCGGAAATACCGTAATGGTCACCATAAAGAACAATCATCGAATGATCATATAAACCTGATTCTTTTAATTGTTGGAAGACCTGTTGGATTGCTTCGTCTGCATAACGAGCTGTTTGGAAATAATTATCAACGCTTGCATCGCCCGTATTAGCTTTATCAATTGTCACTAAGTCTTGATTCATTTTATATGGATAGTGATTCCCTACCGTAATCAATTTTGTATAAAAAGGTTGTGGTAAGGAGCTTAAAAGACTTTGAGATTGTTCAAAGAATGGTTTATCTAACAAACCATATTCAGCCATGTCCTCTGAAGTACCTGTGTTATAGTAACTAGCATCAAAGAATTTGTCGAATCCAAATGATTTATAAATCACATTTCTGTTCCAGAAGCTTCCGTTATTACCATGGAATACAGCCGATGTATAACCATAATCTTTTAATATACTCGGTGCTGCCTGATACGTATTTTGTGCTTTTGTAATATAAGCAGATCCTTGTGGTAATCCAAATAAAGAGTTTTCAAGCATAAATTCTGCATCAGACGTTTTACCTTGACCTGTTTGATGGAAGAAATTATCAAAATACAATGTATTCTTATCTTTTGCTAATGAATTTAAAAATGGTGTTACTTCTTCACCGTTTAATTTATAGTCGATTAAAAAGTTTTGGAATGATTCTAAATGTAAATAGATAACGTTCATTCCCTTTGCTGCACCAAAATATTGCGTATTCGGTTTGGCGTAATTTGATTTTGTATAGTTAATGACTTCTGTAATATCATTGCTGTCCGCCAAAGCTCTCTGAGAAGAAGCTTTCATCGTTTCAACTGAATCATAAATCGTATAGTTATACATTCCTAGATATTTCACAATATAGTTTCTATCAAAACCACGTGTTAAAAGTTGAGGACGATTAGTTTCAGCTAGTCCTAAATTAAGGATTGATACCGCTAATGCAAAGGCAATGATTGCCATTCCTTTTTTATAGCCAAAACGCTTCGTATCTTTTTGGATTTTTTTAGAGAATCGTAGATAAAACATAACAAATACATCCACAAAGAATAAGATATCATAAGGTTTTAGTAAAGAAAGAACACTGCCGCCTAAATCCCCAAAGTTCTGCGTTTGGGAAAGTGTAGGTAATGTAATGAAATCACTAAAGAATCGGTAATAAACAATGTTGGCATATAAAACAATGGACATCAATGTGTAAACTACAACGAGTGATGTGTATTTTCTTTTTCCTTTAAATATAAATGAAAATCCTAGAAATAGCATTGCTGAGCCTAGTGGATTTATTAGTAAAAGGAATTGTTGAATGATTCCTTCTACACCTAAGTCAAATTGTGATAATTGAGAGATGTATGTTTTAATCCATAACATTAATACTGCTACTATATAAATTCCTAAAAAGTTGTGTAATAGGTTATCTTTTTTATTTACTAGATTTTTCATTATTGCACCTACCTTTTACTGATTAAATTAAAATCTAGATGTATATGAACTTAAATGATAAGTACTGTATTGCACTTTAATAAATGTTACGTTACAATAGCTTTTTTCGCGACCAATGTATAGTACTCCCCATTTAAACTTCTGTCAAGTTGTTAACTATTCTTCATATAAATATTTCTAATTAACCTAAATATTGTCCAAAAAATACCCAGTAAACATTAGTTTTTAACTAAAATTTACTGGGTATTATAAGCCATAATAGAGATGGTTTGTTCTTTAAATGTCTGTATGAAATCTGCCTCGTAATTTCTCTTATTTGGGCATCAAAAAATCTTCCATATCAAATGAATTGGAAGATATTCTGATAAGCTATTCGCTTTAGGCTAAAAACAATGGATTCTATGACATCGTTTTCTAGCATTTATACATTTCTTCTATTTAGATGTTTCTATATTTATTTGAGCACCTACTGAATCTTTCAATGATGAAGAAAGACCTCGTCTGATTAAATTTGCAGAAACAGGTGCTCTCCCCATTTCCCTTGCCCAAATTGATAATTGTCCTATATGATGAATTTCATGTGCAATGGTATGACGAATGATTTCACCCCATGTATGCGTCTCCATACTACCATTTGCTAATGGAATATGAAGTATACGCTCTTCCATACTGTCATCCCATTGATTTACAAAGCTTTCGACATCTAAATGAAATGCAGCTTGCAATTTACGAACCTTTTCCAAGCTATTATATTCATCAAAGCTCTCCTGAAAATCTGTTTTACCTTGTAATAGACGAATCCAACTCCATTCAACATCAATGATATGGAAAAGTGTGTGTAATATACTGCCCATTCCTCCAGTTCGGTTTTGCAAAAGTTCTTCCTCACTCAACTCTTCACACCAACGAAACCAGTCTTCCCTAACCAGCCAATTATATTTAAAAAATAGTTGCAAAAAAGCACCTCCGTAGTTGTTGAAAAATATTATAACTCACTATTTCTTCATTTAAAGTGAGGATTCCTTCTTTGCTCTTTTCAGATAGCCAAATAAGCACTACAAGTAACATAAGTATAGCAACATTCCTAAGGTCAACGTCTAGTAATTACCACTTCTGGTTACTCTTATGAATTTTTCTATAAACGTAATCTGCGTTATCTAAGTTTTTCCAGCTACTAATAAAATTTAGTATTAGCATAAAAATTCCAAATAAAATAAATGCCACCATATATTTACCTATGAAAAATAAAACAAACGTTGCAACCAAAAGTAATAGCATTAAAATTATGACGAGGATTTGTAATTTCCCCTTTTTCTTCTCATCCATCTGTTCAACCTCCAATCAAAGCGCCGATACTTTTCTAAAATGTTTTCTATGGTTTATTTTAACATAAAAATTCATTTTTTCTAAATAATCAATTATTTTGCGCAAAATCCTAACACCAGAAATTACCTACCAAATTTACCTTACATAGTCTTGGGGTGATCTGAAATTTTTAAATATGAAGTAGAAATAAACAAGGGATATTTTATAGGATAAGTTAAATAATATCTTTAGGAGGTGTTGACATGAAACGAGATAAAAAAAATACAGAGTTTGCAACAGACGAGCCAACAAAACAATCATTTGCTAGTGGAGCAGACCCCAAAAAACCTAATGGGCGCAAAGAATATACGGAAGCCCCACGCCCACAACGTGAAGAAGACCTTATAATTGATGAGAAAAAAGGTAAGTCAACTTCATTATAAGATAAGACAATTTAGCGTTTTAACTATTTTGACCATTCTATTATGGGTGGTCTTTTTAATTATCTCCTCATCATGTATCACCATACAAAAAATTGAGACCATCCATAAGGTCCAAAAGTAAGAGTCAGAAATCTACTTTAAGGGGGTAGGACCTAACAGAGTGGTCTTTCATCTATCTATTAAATCCATACTATTTTATTAGCTCATATCATCGTCAATATATATATTAAGGTAAAAAAAGAAATTTATGTTTTTTAACCTAATTTTAACCTTTTATTGGTAATCTATATTTGTTTCAATATTAAAATTACTAGGAGGAATTATTATGACAGTAGCTGTAAAAAATTTTAGTAGTATTATGAACCAAATGAGAGATGCTTATACGGGAGAACAAACCAAAGAATTTTCTTTAGCAGCGTTCATTGGACTTCAAGCTCCTTCATTATCAGACACACCTGATGAATTGCACAAACTAACACAAGAATATCAAGAGAATGTTAATCATTTTTATGTACAAGAAGAAATAGACTTAAAAGAAAATGTTAAGCAATTAGAAAATGATAAAAACCAAACAGCTTTTTTTGAAAATATGCGTAAGAAAAAAGATGAAGCTTTAAAAAAGTCTGAAGACATGATCAATAAATACTACGATTCGTTGATAGATTTTGGTGAAGAGCATCCTGCAGCCCAAACATTAATCCTTACTCTTGCTGATAAAGTCGGTGCCTTTATACAAGATATGATGAATAAAGTTTTAAATGTTTTTGTTAAAGTTGTGGAAACTGTAAAAAATGCAATAAGTGCTGCTGTTAATTTCATTTCCTCTACTTTTAATTCAATTGTTAATACTACGAAAAATTTCTTTTCTAGTTTATTTTAAAAACATTCTTAGCAGGACTGTCTACGCTATGTATCATGAAGTATCACCTCAGCAATACCTATTGTTTTCTAATAAAAAAAGTAGTTATTTATTAGATTGCTTCTCTAAAGATAAAACAGGTGTGAAAGTGCTCCTCAGCACTTCACACCTGTTTATTCATTTTAATTCTTAATTATGCAATTCTCTATATTCTAATTCTAGCACCTCTTTTTATCTCGATAGCTCTGTATGATAGAGGGACAATATTCACCTGTTATCATCCTTTCTGTCTATATGCACCGTTTACTCGTTTGTAGGTACTTCGATTGACTCCCATTAGTTCTTCTATTTCTCTTCGACTCATCTGTTTTTTAGGTTGACGTCTTTTGGACGCTTGCCCCTTAACTTCTTTGCTTAACCCCTTTTGTACCAACTCAGTTTGTATTGTTCTCATATTCTCCACCCCTTTAATAAAATAAAAAAAGGCACCAACAAAACAGGTCATTCACCTGTCTGTTAGTGCCTCCGGTATTTTCCGTAAAGGCTTATTCTATTGCAAACTGATTAAAATTCATTATTGATAGTTTATTTTTAATTCTATCTTTTCTTATTTGTTTAACTAAAATATTTTTTGTACTAGAAATCTCTAGTATTTTTTCTTTATCCTCTTCACTAATTGAAGAACCCATAATTATACTTATTGGTTGAACTACTTGATAACACGTACCTTCATCCTTACTTCCAATATTATCAAGAACAATTCTCCATTCTTCCTCATATCGCCAATCATTAGATTTATTTAGTGCTGCTAATAACGTTTTTCTAACATGCTCTTTTCCATCATATTGAGTTAAATCTACTGGATTGTCCGTATATCTTACTGGATGAATATTTTTAAAAATATCATTGGTAATTGCTAAGTTACTAAAATCGTACTCCAAACAAATTCCTTTGTAGTCATTTGCATAGTGACTCCACATTGAAGTGGATAAAGGATTTTCACTAAAACAAGTAGCATATACTCTCTTTTGATATATCTCATTGGTCCTTAAAAGATAGTCTTCGAAAATATCAATAGTTCCATCCAATAATCCCTGAACACTTTCATTGAATGAATCAATTTGAGATTGGGAAAAATCTACTCCTGATACTTTTAAAGTATTTAATAATGCCATTTTAGTCGATTCTAAACTTAAGAGTTTTACCATTTCTAAAACTTGGTTATATTCTAATTTAAATGATTTACAAAAATCCCTAATAATAATCTCTTTAATTTTGTCATGATGAACAGAAATATTTTTTGTTACACTGCTATCAAAGGGATCATTAAAAAGATCTGCTCTGCGACACCAAACGTTATTATTAATTATATTATTAATAGTGGATTCATTTACTTTACTGTATTTATAGAGTTTTGGCATATAATTCGATTTTAATAATAGGGCTTTTGCAAAATTGAAGACTTCTTTATTCTTTGGAAATATTAAATTCCAGTATTCATCTTTCCACATCTAAATAACTCTCCCATTCATTACGAATATAATATAGTGGATAACAAAAAAGGGTAGCAGGTTGCTATATCTTTTGTTGTCCTACAGAATGCTTGGAACTTTATATTCGTTTAATCAGATTTAAATCAAACTTTGAATTTCTTTCATATATAAAATTTGAATGCCCTATTTGCATTTTAGTGATTCCCAAAATGAAAGTATCTTCATACAATCTGTTATCAACATCTCTATATTTTATATTTAGATTTAATAGAGGATGCTTATTTACCTTACGCCACTCTAAATGGAAGATTGAAATTAAGATATTGTAAAATATAACATATGAGGTTGGAATATTTATGAATGCTTCCTCTCCATTTTTTAAAAATGGTATTTTTTCTATTTCAAAATTATCAATCCTAAATTCATCAATACTTAAAAAACCATTTTCCATATTCGAGAATGTTTCAAATATTCTCAGACCTTTAAAACTTTGTCCTTCTTTTATTTGGAAATCTAATGTAGTATAAAATTTCTTTAAAGTTGGTTTTAAGTTTTTCATTTCAGCAACAGATTCCTCAAAACCATTTAGTTCCCACCTAATTTCAATATCTTTAGCAAAATTTTTCCCAACATTTGCTATTGGTAATTGTACTTGTTTTACAAATAACCTATCTTGTAAATCATAGTCTTGAGTATCCCAATTACATAAATGTGGTTTATCATTAAAATTATTAAATTTTAATTCAACATATTTATTTAAGCTGATAATCTCAGGTTTATTATTTAAAATAGATTCTTGAATTTGATTATCTAAAGCACGACTGGCAATGTTAGCACTCTCTTTTGCAGCACTTGCACTTAAATAAGTTGCGATTGCAGCAGAAGTAGTAGCAATCGTTCCAACTACTGTTAATGCTGTCATATATACATTAGCTTCAATAAGCATTACTATACTAAATATGAGTAACAGTAACATTCCTAAAACTGCAAGTATTAATTCTGATTTACTTTCATTCAAAACTACTCACCCTCATCCCACTTCTAACGTTTTACCTGATCATGGAATGTCACAATTTTTGTTTCAGCAAACAAGGAAACTCAGCAACTTTTGCTTTTCTTTGTGACAAAATTATTACACAATTCTCAGGTAATTCCATTGTATCAATCTATAGGATTCCGTCAATAGTCACCCAGTACTTCCAAAGCACTAATAAATTCCTCTCTGCGCTATAATAAGTTACACATAATATTTTTGCTCTTTCCCACAAGGACTGTACCTTCAAATGCTGGCTCTGCTTATGTTTGTTTTAAAATAGCTGCTACTTCTTCATTAATTCGTGGATAACTGTTGTTCATTTTAATATTCCCTCCTGTTCAATATCTTTCACTTTTTCACTGACCCCACACGTCTACGCTTGCTTTCGCTCACTTCAAACACCTTGCCATGTTGCCATTGGATAGAGTCTTGTCCATACTCTTTAGGCTCTAGAACCTCTACAATTGCCCCTTGTTGAACGATGTAAACACCATCGCCTAATGCCCCTAAATTAACTGTATTGCCCATATTAGCCCCTCCTTGCTATAATTACTGTAGCGTATTAAGCGAAGGGCTTAATTGTAGGGCTACAGTTGCACCTGTAGCTCTACGCTATCCACTCCAATTCACAAGCCTCACATGGAATAATTTCTTCACTGATTAGCACCATTATTGTATTTCCTCTAACTTCAATTACGGTACCTATTTTCCCAATTAGATGATCATAATAATATTTCCGATTGTTATAGATTTCAAAGTTGGTAGATTCGTCAACTAACTTTAGCTTCACTTTGTCATGTGTTTGAAAAGATGTTTTTCTGTTAATGGACAATCAAAGATGGTTAACTGCTGCATGCCAAATCATTCTTAGACATGGGACCACGTTTCCCAGTTAGTCCCTGCCATACTTTCCATTCATTAAGCTCCTGATCTGTAATACCGTAGTACTCTGCTATTTCAGAATTTTTTAGGCCCATTTCTTGTAAGTCCAAGTACCGATCTATCGTAAGAATCATTCCGTATTCAGTCATTGATTCTAATAAAATATCATCTTTTGTCTTCTTCAGTGACGCTTGATCGTTAGGAGACTTATTTAGATTTAAAAGGCATCTACCGATTTCAATAAACTTGATGAAGATGTCACACTTTTTACAACTTTTTGCGTTACGGTCTTTTCGATTTACACATGTTACACAGTATTGATGATGCAATGCGTTTTGTTGCTTTAATAATCCCATCCTGTTATACATAAATTTTCCCTCTCTTTCATTTAGCTGCTTGTATGTTGGAAACCAGCCAATTCACGCCTATACCTTTAATACTTGGATGTTGAAACTTGTCCCATATCACATGAACATACAAGCCATCATTTTTAATTTCTTTTACCGTCCCCTTAATAGTAGGGGCTTCAAGTAATTCACTCTATCCCCTGCTTTGTATATAGGTAGTTCATATAACTTGCCATTGATAAAATATTGTTGTGTTCTTCCCATCACTATTCCCCTTTTGATCAAGTAACATTTATTTTTTAAATTATCTCAGCTTTAATTATGTTAAAATTTAACTATAAATTTACGTAAAGGAGTTTTTAAATGGATACATTAATATCCAAATTTCTTGGAGAAATTAGTATAATAACATTATTTTCCTTAGTAGTTATTGCAATAAAAAATATAATTGATAATAAGAATTTATTAGAAATTGAAAAACTATTAATGACTGATTGGAAAAAATTCAAAATAGACTTCTCAAACTACGGCGTTTATACATTTTTCATATTATCTATTGGTAGTTTTTATATAGCTGTATACAATCCCAGTTCTATTAGCAATATTTCGCCTTCTATAACTACTACTATTATTGCTTTTGGTATAGTGTGGTTAATCGTTACATTCGCATTTATCTTGCTTTTTAACGCAATCATTTGGGTAGATAGAAAAGTATCATTACATAATGAATTTTTTATCCTTTTAGACGATAACGAAAAATGGAAAATACTCAAAATGAAAAATGAATCTTCCTTATTGGTGGAAAGAGATTCAAACTATAGAATTGTAGACAACTGGAATAATAAAAACATAACTTATGAACTGGTCTATCATTTCCCCCTAAAAAAAATATATAATTTATGGCCTATTACCAAATTAAGAATTATATTTCGTATACTCATCATTGGCTTTATTGTGGCTTTTATTTATAGCTTTACTTTAAATAATTTGATTTCGTTTCCGTTAGCATTCTTTAGTGTTTTTTTCATACTAATCCTCTTAATAATTTGGGTAAATTATAGAGAATATGTTAAATTTATAAGTCAAAATAATGAATAAAGTATTTTCCCCTTCAGTAGAGGGGGATTTTTTTTACTCTATACAGCAAATTCAGCTTACTGTGCATTTTTGTCTATCCTACCTAAAGTTTCAAGTATTTTTTTACGCTCTGCTTCAAAGTCAATTTCTTGACTGACTTCTACAGTTTCGGCTCTGTCCTCATTTCGCTTATGGAACCACTCTGGTACAACTTCAGTACGTCCTTGTCGATGTTTAATTGGCGAAGGTGATTTGGCTTTGTTTTCTTTTGCATTCTCTGCTTTGATTTGACGTATTAACGTTGTAGCCTTTTCGCGCAATTTTTTTGTTGAAAGAATATTTGATTTCCAGAATGAATTCGTTTGTGACCAATCAATAAGATATTCGATTTGTTCAGCTGTTCTATCATCCTGCTCCATCATTAAGCGAATACAATCAGCCCAGGTATTCATATTTGGTTGTTTAAAGCTTGGATCATCAATCAGTATTTTTTGATAGAGTCTATAAGCCAATTGATAATGCACAGAGGATTCGTCGTAAACTCGTTTGCGATTACTATTCTTTTTATTAGTAATCTCTGTATTTGTAATCTCTGTAGTAATCTTTGTATATGTCCCCACCTGTGGGGCACCACCTCTTACCCTAGAAGGTTGGACTCTCCCAACCTCCAAGTCACCACCCTCCATACTTTGAGGGGAATACCCTCCTACCTTCTGCGGTAATACCCCATTACCAGAACTAAAGGTGAATCTCTCTAAAAGAGGTACATTTAGGTCGATAAAAAGAACATTCGATAATCGAGTTCTATTAGCATTTATTGTCCTAAAATCACGCTTAATAATGCCCCTATTCTCTAGTCGATCCATTGCTTCTTTGACTTGTTTTTTACTAAAACTGAATTGCTCAGCAAAGCGATCATACGAAAGTTGTAATAAATCTGATTTAAACTTCTTTTTAATGTTGATGAGGCGTCCAGTTAACTCATCTTTCTCATAACTTGGACGATACCAATAAACAATTTCAGCAAGAATGATTATGGCGTTTAGATCAGGTTTGCCACTATCTAGACGAAAATTTTCTTACCACATATGTGGTATAACGTTACCTTCTAAGTGCATTTGTCCCATTAAATCGACTGTATTATTACCCGTTGTAAACATATATGTTCCTCCTATGCTCCCCAGCTTGAAACGAAGTTCAATGCGTCTTGCAACTCATGTTGTCTAACATCACGATAAGAACCTACTTGATACCGATCTTTGATTGCAGAATACAAAGCTCGGAATAATACACGTCTTGCTCCTGTTTGTTCAGCTAATTGATATACTCGCTCATTCACGGCTTTTCGTAAGCGAAGTTGTTCTCCTGAGTGTAATGTCACTTCATGCATTTGATTTTCCAAAGTTACCAACCTACTTTCTAAATTTTGAAAATCAGCTAGACTAATTGCTAAAGCTTGTGGTTGCTCAATTGGTGGTTTGTCCAACATTGTGTAATAGCTATCTATTAACGCTCGATAAGCGTCCTTAGCCTGCTTACTTTTAGAAAATTGAGCATGTAGAAAAGCTCCCTTTTCGGTCCAAAGATAAAGAACTGAAACATACTTAAGGGTAACGTCATTTTGACGTTCACCTTTAAAAGCTTTTAAATCTTCACCTGTTAGCGCAAAGTAATGAACACCAAGTTCAAACTGATCCTGATTTCGTTGAAAGTTACGATTCATAGTCTTGCTATCCGTTTTAAATGATTCAGCTAATTGAGCACTTGTTAAAACACGTACACTGTCATGTACAATAATTTCTGGAAGCATAAGATGCATCCCCTTTCTTGCCGATTCACTAAATTTTTGATATAGTTTCAGTAATATATTTTTCTTAACCGCTTACTTGCATGCCAGTGCTTGTAAGCCTTTTTTATGCTGATTATTAAGGGTAGCGTCATTTTGACGTGCGGCTCTGTATATAGCCATGTACCGCTCCACTGGTTTCAATGATTTCCAATGTTTTACGATAATCCTCAATTAGATCTCCTCCTTGTTATAAAAAGAACCACCATCCAAAACCTCCAACGATTGGTAGTAATGATTGAACAACGGTTGCTAAGTCAATACCACTCATCATTTGTTGTATAAAGATATTGCCGACCTCCTGAGTATTCGTTTGTTTAAACCATTCGATAAATGTATAAATGTCGGGTGTTTTCCGTTCATTTTCATACTTAGAAATACAAGTTTGACTTCTATTCATTTGAGCAGCCAAATCTTCTTGTGACATACCACTGCCTATTCGACATGCCTGTAAAAGTGCTCCTAATTTCACTATCTCACCACCTTCTTATGCCAATCTGGAATACTCAATTAAGCTATCAACTGTTAAAATTGCTAATAAGAAGATAGAAATATTTACATATTGCCTCTCGTATTTTTCCTATTTCCCCTCGACTTAAAATTCATCTGCTTAGGGTAGCGTCAAAGGGACGTTACCCTCCCCAAATTAAATGGAAATTATCATCCAGGAACTTAGCCATTTTTGTCGCTTGGAAAGCCCAGGGAGAACCTTTTCCTTTTGGATAATAAACAAATCCTCCATTACGAGCATCTAACTTTTGTTTAAAACGAGGTACATAAAGAATCTTTTCTTGTAACCAATCAGATTTTCGACCAGTTTGTGCTTCTAAATCTTTCATAGTCCAATACTTTCCTGCCAATTTACTCCTATGCAATTCTTCCAGTTCGACTTTGCTTATTAATACTTGATCTTCTGGAATATGAATCGTTAATTGGACATTTAATTGCTGTTGCATAAAATTCCTCCTCCATAAAAACCGCACATTTCGTGTTGTTTAAGAATAAAAATTTTCTCCTACTGTTTTATTAAAGTAGGAGGCGATTCTTACCTTGACCTCATCCTTTGGAATACGTTGCCCATTCTCATACATTTGCCAAGCGCTTACACTTACACCCACAGCTTTGGCAACATCTTCTCGAGACGCCTCACCTCTTAAAACAATGAGAATTTGACCAATTTTCTCTTTATTCAACATTCCACCTCCCAACACAATTCGTGTCGTTATTCAACAATATAAACCACACAAATCGTGTTGTCAATAAATTATATAAAACAATTTATTTAACACAATCTGTGTTAATATGAAAACAGGTGATATGAATATGACAGAACTTTTTGGAAAAAAATTAAAGGCTCTCCGTACGAGTAGAAAAATTTCACAAAAAGAGTTCGGGAAAATTTTTGGTCTTGCTGAGAGTACAATCGGAATGTATGAACGAGATGAGAGAAGACCTGATTTTGAATTACTAAATAAGTTTGCTGATTATTTTGAAGTTAGTACTGATTATCTTCTGGGGCGTACAGGTATACCGACCCATGAAGAACAAGATGAAGCTGATTTTCAAGCATTTAAAAGCAATCCTCAGTTAAATGTGTTTTATAAGGAATTGCCTGAGTCCGAAGAAGAGGCAGTTGAACGCCTTCGCGAATTTTGGGAAATTATTAAACGCGATTATAAAAAGTAGGGCATGCTTTAAGGCATGCCCATAATTACAATCATCATTGTAAATATAAAACATTAATGGATTTTTTGTTTTATTATTTCTCAAAATTATAGGAATATAAATGATAATGTTTGAGGTGAAGGAATTTGACTGCAGAAGTCTGTGTGATGAATACTATTGGAATTGCTTTGGCTGCTGATAGTGCTGTTTCAATTGGAGGGAATGATTCAGGAAAAATATATAATTTTGCCAATAAGTTATTTGCTTTATCTAAGTCTTCCCCTGTAGGCATTATGATTTATGGAAATGCAGATTTTATGGATGTCCCTTGGGAAACAGTTATTAAAACCTACAGAAAAGAATATCGTAATATTCAATTTGATACATTAGAAGAGTACGCAAGTGCTTTTATTGAATTTGTAAAAACAAATCCTTATTTTAGTAATGAGGATACTGAACTTAGAAGTATCTTGAGCATTAGTGAGTTATTTATTAAAGATATAATCGACAATGATTTAGCAGAATTAATTATTGAAAGCCGAGAAAACGATTACGAGGTAGATTACGTTCAAAAATTTGAGGATTTTGTAGACGAGCGTACAGACGAACTATCGAAGATAGAGACTTTAATTAAAGATCCTACTCTATTCAATAGATTTAAAAATGATTATACAAAGTATATAAATGAATTCTTGAATGACAACTTATTCTTTGATTTCAATGAAGTTATACTTAAAAAAACCACTAGATGTGTATATCTATTAATTATTAAAGATACTTTCCAATATCAAAATCATTCTGGAATTGTAATAGCAGGATTTGGAGAAAAAGATTTCTTTCCTAAATTAACTGAGCATTCAATAGGCGGAACTTTTTATGGGAATTTAAAAATTAGTGAAGAAGAAAAAATTATAATAAGTAACAAGTTTAATCATGCTAGAGCTGCAATAATTCCTTTCGCTCAGAAAGAAATGGTTTATACTTTTTTAAATGGTATTGATGAAAATATATTAAAGTTTATGCCCTATACAACTATGTATACACTGAACAATTATTTTGATGATGTAATTTTGCCAAATCTCGACAAAACACTAAGCGAAGATCAAGTAGATGCGATAAAAATAGATTATATTGGAAAGTCATTACAAGAAATATCATTATCTATTAATGATTTTATTTATAATACTAGTACAGAACCAGTTTTGAAAATTTTACCTACTTTTCCTAAAGAAGAATTAGCTTCAATAGCTGAGACTTTAGTAAACCTTACATCTTTTAAAAGGAAAGTCTCACAAGAAACTGAAACTGTGGGTGGTCCTATTGATGTAGCAATAATTACTAAGGGTGATGGGTTTGTATGGGTTAAAAGAAAATTGTATTTCGATAAAAATTTAAACCATGACTATTTTAATAATAGAAATAAATACTAAAAAATGATTCAGACGTTGTCTGAATCATTTTTTTAATTACCCATTAATTTTTTTCTAAATATACCTAAATTCGCATTCTTTTCGCTGCTAATGGCTGCTTTTTTTCTTTCCAATTCCTCTAATTTTTTTAGTGCAATTTTATATTCAGCTTCACTTATCTTTTTTTCAACAAACGATTTTCTTAATAAATTCTTTTTAAGAAGAATTTCTCTTGTGCTCATCATACCACTTCCTCCTCACTCTATATTGATTATTTACATTCAACATAAGAAGTTTATGACGGATCTGATGTTTCATTTATTTCATAACGCTGAAAGGCTTCAAATACACCTTCAATAAGTACCGCATAAAGTTCAACAATAATTCTTATATGCTCTGTAATAGCTTCATTTGAATCAACAGTTAAAACTCCATAACCGGAAATAGGTATACATAAGATTGCCTGATATTTGGATGTCGAGTTTTCAGTAGCCCAATCAGGATCATTATGTACATCATCAATTTGCTCAATCTTGTTTTTTCGATATGACCTACCAGCGACAGAATTATTTATTCCTAACCTTCTTTCGCCAAAATATGTATCAGGAAAAGCAGAACTTCCATAAAGTAATTTTAAACATGGTCCATCCTCTCCCTCTTCATCATATAGCCAAAAGCCAGATCTGTGACCATTTTTTGGAGTCATTTTTATATCATTACTAAGACTTTCAATCATTCGCTGTATGACAGCTTCAAAGCTAGTACTTTCTCCGTTGATAAGCTTATTATAGGAATTGGTAAAAGATCGTGCATGACTTACAATATTCTCCATTCTTGCAACATGTGATTCAAGAATAGCTTTTTCATCAGTCAGAAGTCTAATGTCTTCTTTTAAGCTTTTTTCAGTATTGTCCTTAAGTGCAACCTTTACAGTTTTAAATAACGTCCACCAAATGAGGATTGCAATGCCAACTACCATAATAATTATAATTATGGCCAAAATTGTGATAGACCATCCTGGAACTACTTCTAATATAGATTTTATTACTGTCTCCATCTTATCCACCTTAAGATATTTACCTTATAATATCATATTCTACATAAATACTCTATTCCCTTTAATTGGTCCAAATCTCTCCTTTTTATTTAAATAAATGAATATATCGCCTTTCCAACTATAATATTCTGTTGTACAATAAAAGGAACATATGTTCTATATTTAGAAATTGGAGTTGGTTTAATGATTTATAATGGGCATACAGAAAATTTTATAAAGAAAATGTATATGAATTTAGGCATCACTAATTCTAAACAACTTGATTTTAAAAATATTGCTCAAATGTTGACAATTCAAATCTTTTATTGGAATAGACCAAGCCAAGCACTTTTTGATGAATATCGTGCCTTTATACTACTTAACGAACAATTAACACCTTCGCAACTGTGGCAAGATTTTTGCCACGAGCTTGGTCATATACTCTTACATACAGGACAACAACACCAAATGACAAATTCTTGGATTAAGTACTTAGAAAATAAGGCAAATAATTTTATGTACCACGCCTGTATGCCTACGTTTATGTTAGATGATCTAATTGAAAATGACTCTTCCCTATCTGTTAAAGATTTGCAACTAATTTTTAATGTTGAATATGAGTTTGCTGAAAAGAGGCTTACTCAATACTTTAATAATAAAAATATGCCGAAATGGAATAGTGCATTTCTATTGTATTTTTAACAATAGAATTGGAGGTGTTTAATATGGCGAGCATAACAAAACGCGGAAAGACGTGGCAGTATTGTGTTAGTAGAATGGTTGATGGAAAGTACAAACCTATACGGAAAGGTGGTTTCAGTACCAAAAAGGAAGCAACAGTTGCAGCAGCTGCTATTGAAGCTAACATTGGGAAAAATAACTTCCCTTCAATTCAAGAAGATATTCCTTTCACTAAGTATTTTATGGATTGGGTTAAAACATATAAAACGAATATCTCTGATATTACGATGAGAGCCTACACAACCACTTACAATAAATTATATGAATACTTTGGAGAGATGCCCATACAACAGATTACTAAGCGTAAATACCAAGAATTTATGAATGATTTGGGGACAAAATTTGCAAGAGATACAAATCGTAAGTTAAATGGTTACGTGCGAACATGTTTGTTGGAAGCAATTGACGAAGGACTAATAAAGAATGATTTCACTCGAAATATTACTATTACTGGGGCCTCTTCAAAAAAAGGGTCTGAAAAATTTCTAAACCTTACTGATACTGAAAGGCTCTTATATTACTTAAAAGATCATGTTGAGAAAAACATAAAAAATTTACAAAACGTGGATAATGGTATTGAGAATTTATTACTACTTCTCGCCTTAACTTCCGGTATGCGTTATGGTGAATTAGTTGGCCTGATCGAAACAGATTTTTACTTTAAAGAGAGTTTCATTCGTGTAGAACGGCAATGGAAATACAAAGAAGGCGGTGGCTTTGGTGACTTAAAAAATGAAAGTTCTGAGCGTACAATAACCATTGATACAGAGACTATGCTATTGTTTAAGAAATTTTTCAAATATCGAACATCACATTCAGATAATCAACATCAATTAGTGTTCTTTGATGACACATCCGATATTTTTGTTGTCACAAATGATCGATTAAATGATGTACTACGGGCAGCATTGAAACATCTTAAAATAACACCTCTTATTACTGCTCATGGATTACGACACACACATGCGAGCATTTTACTTTTCGAAGAAGTAAATTTGATTTATGTGTCTGAACGTCTAGGACATTCAGGTATTGAAATTACTTCTTCTACATATGCCCATGTGCTAAAAGAATTGCGTGAACGTGATTCCAGAAAAACAGCAGATGTATTTAAAAAGATGATGTTAATGCCTTCCACTAATATAGAGCGTGTAGATGTGTAGAAAATGTGTAGAAAGCTTTTATTTTTTATCTCTTTTTAACGACTTCTCAAAAATACTAAAAACACCTTAAATCCCTGATATTAAAGGATTTAAGGTGTTTTTCACACTGTAGCTTCTCTTTCTAAAACTACCTATTGACGTCCCAGGAGGGATTCGAACCCCCGACCGACGGCTTAGAAGGCCGTTGCTCTATCCTGCTGAGCTACTGAGACATGATGTCGTTTCTTATGTATTCCATAGGAAGGACAATACTTATTATATGTAATTTATAGCATAATGTCAACATTAATTTTACTATGTAGGCAAGGTTTGCCTCATATTTTTTATCATATATTGCCACAGCATTCATTATACCATTTCTTCACCCTCTTAACAGGACGAATAGCAAAATATTTGCTACACTATTGGCGATAAAAAAGTAGGAGGTATGCGGATGTTTAAAGATTTAGTCGTTGTTGTCACAGGTGGTGCACAAGGAATTGGTAAGGGCATTACGCTTGCATATGCACAACAAGGTGCAAAAGTGGTGATTGCTGATTTGAACGCAGGCTTAGGACAACAGTTAGCACAGGATATGCTTGCTCAGGGCTACTCTGCATTATTTGTTCCAACGGATGTGACAAAGGAACAGGATATCATCCATTTAATGCAGCGAGCTGTTGAGCAATATGGGACCATTCATATTTTAATTAATAATGCTGGGAAGTTTCAGCATCAATCTCCTTACGAGGTTACGTTTGATGAGTGGCATGATTTGTTGCAGACGAATTTAACGAGTACCTTTTTCTGTGCCAGAGAGGCTGCAAAAGTGATGCGGCATAATGCAAAGGGCGGTTCCATTGTTTCGCTGGCCTCAACGCGAGCTGAAATGTCGGAGCCTCATACAGAAGCTTATGCGGCTACAAAGGGTGGGATCGTAGCATTAACTCATGCTTTAGCGCGGTCTTTAGGGCCAGATCAAATTACTGTGAATTGTATTTCACCTGGGTGGATTGAAACAGGTGATTACGAGGCACTACGGCCAATCGATCATGCACAGCATTTGTCAGGCAGGGTGGGGCTGCCTGAAGATATTGCACAGGCTTGTCTCTATTTAACAAACCCGATGAATAACTTTGTGACAGGGATTAATCTTACAGTTGATGGTGGCATGACGAAGAAAATGATGTATGAAGCGTAATTTTGTCGTTTCTTCTTTTCTTTCTTGTTCTTCATACTCAGAGATACCTTGGAGTATGCTACTGTAGGAAAAAGAACAAGAAGGAGTGAAGCCTTGTACCCCTATGCAAATGGTTTTTCATTAAGCCAGCTGTATCACGCTCCCTATACGCACTATACAGCTCCGATTCGTCACTTTTTACAGTCTAATAATGATTACCGACGCTGTATTAGTAAAGGCGAAGCGGATTTTATGGCTATGAACCGCTTACTTTGGATGGAGCATGTAAATTGGACACGGATGACCATTATTAGCATTGTGTTTAATTTGCCTGATTTACCCTTTGTGCAGCAGCGTTTGCTACGCAATGCAACCGATTTAGGGAATTGTCTACGCCCCTTTTACGGAGACTCCGTAGCAGATCATTATGCAGCTTTAATTAAAGAGCATCTGGTAATTGCGGCTCAATTAGTGACAGCTGCAGCAAAAGGAGACGCTACCACAGCGGAAGCAAAAGAGAAGGAATGGTATCGTAATGCAGATGATATTGCTTTCTTTTTGCATACAATCAATCCATACCTAAGTAGAGAGGCAGTACAAAAAATGTTTTATACGCATTTAGCTTTAACGAAAAATGAAGCTGTCACCATGATACAAAAAGATTATCAGGCAGATGTCGATGTATTTGATGAAATTGAAGCAGAGGCACTTGCGATGTCAGATATGATTGCCAGCGCCATCGTGATGCAATTTTGTTACCTCTTTTAATGTAAAAATCTTGATGCATTTATGTCCATTTTACGCTCAACTGCTGGAGGAAAAACTCTCGCCACTTTGTTTTTGGCATAATGTGCACGAGGTTGCATGCCTTGGAAGCTCCCCTTCATAAAAGAGGCTAATGTATTGCTTTCAATCGTTACGCTGGCTCGCTTTAATTCCCATGGGGAGTGGTGAATATCAATGCGGAAAAGTGTATCCTTCCATTTCGCCCATGAATGATAACGCTCTACAATCCATTGGTCGAAATTAGTATTGGTCTTGTCTCCTATTGTACAAGTAACCCTCAATCTTTCATCACTTACTTTGTAATGGCTTGTATATGAATAGTGATACCCTCTTTGTTTTACTAAGATGTTGGAATGGCGATATGGCAAGCTCCCTATTGCCGTGATTTTTGATAGGAAATAATTCGTCACATCTAAATGAAAAAAATAGATACCTTTCATGCCGTTATACTCCACATATGTTCGGACATTCAATTGTAAATAAGTATTCATTCCAGGAAGAGGTGGTAGAAAGCGTAGCCGATGTCGATAAACTTTAAAAAGGACAGCGCTGATCCAAGCATTTTGCTCAAATAGATCGAGCTTCAGTTCTTGAGGTACATGTTTTTCGAGTTCTTGAGGGGCTATCGGCCAATGTAAAAATAAAACATCTTGCCATGTTTGAGTCATCATCCACATAGTAAAACTCCTTTCTAATCACTAGTTTTTCCTAGAAAGGAGTTATTCAAACAAACGGTCTATTGATCCTGCTCAGCAGACTCTATTTCGACATAACGATAATATAAATTTCGTAATTCAGATTCTTTATATAAGCCTAAATGACTTTTAAATTGAGGATGAACCATTATTCCATGAGCACGTAATACTTTGACAAACCAACCCTTTGAATACTTATGCACCGACCCTATTCTCCTTTATCTTTATTCATACATAGAATATGCGTTTGAGTACGGGAGAGTGCCTTTATACAAATAAAAAACGAGAGAATAAATAGCTCTCGTTTTTACTTATGTGCCACAAAACGTACGATATGGTTGATTCGTCGGTTCAGGTAATGAAGCGTATTCTTGTTGTTCATTCGTATGAGCGTAGGGCTGAGCAAGGATTTTTAGTAAGCTGTTCATCACACTATAATCGCCTCGTTCTACAGCCGCTTCCAAAGCTTCTTCTACCCTGTGGTTACGTGGAATAACAGCTGGATTATGTTGACGCATTAATTGCTGTGACATGTCTTTTGTTTGCTGCTGTCTCGCTAATCGAGCTTGCCATTTGTGATGCCAGTCTTTAAAAGCTAAGGCATTAAATAATGGGGAATCCTCCAATTGCTCAAACGTTAAGGCAATAAATGTATTGGTATAATCAGCTTGGTATTGCTGCATAAGCTGAAGAAGCTCTTCAACAAGCTTGATGTCTTCTTGCTCCTCATTAAAAATGCCTAGCTTTGCACGCATTCCTTCCAACCAATTTTCTACATATAATTTTGGATACTGTTGTAGCGTATCTTGTGCCAGTTGAATGGCTTTTTCTTGATCATCATCAATTAAAGGTAGTAAGGACTCAGCTAAGCGAGTTAAATTCCAGCCACCAATGTTGGGCTGATTTCCATAGGCATAGCGTCCTTGGCGATCAATAGAGCTAAACACAGTCGCGGGATCATAGATGTCCATGAATGCACAAGGACCATAATCAATGGTTTCACCGCTAATGGTCATATTATCTGTGTTCATGACGCCATGAATAAAGCCCACTAACTGCCACTTGGCTATAAGGGACGCTTGTTTCTTCATGACTTCTTGTAGCAAATAAAGATAACGATTTTGACCGCCAATATTAGCTGGGTAATGTCGTTCTAATGCATAATCAGCTAAGAGCTGTAGCTCCTCATCTGTCCCCCATTGCGCGGCATATTGAAAGGTCCCTACCCGCAAATGACTACTTGCAACTCGTGTGACAATAGCGCCTGGTAGTTCCGTTTCTCGTATAATCATTTCACCTGTAGTTACTACTGCTAGACTGCGTGAAGTGGGAACCCCTAATGCAAACATCGCTTCACTCATGATATACTCCCTTAGCATTGGACCTAATGCGGCTCGTCCATCCCCTCCACGAGAATAAGGTGTTCTACCTGATCCTTTTAGAGCGATGTCATATCGATCGTTTTGAGGTGTGATTTGTTCCCCATATAATAGAGCTCTACCATCACCTAGCATATTAAAATGACCAAATTGATGCCCTGCGTAGGCCTGTGCAATCGGTTCGCCACCTTTTGGGATTGTATTACCAGCTAAAACAGCTAAAGCTTCCTCACTCTTTAAAGCCTGAATGTCTAATCCGAGTGATGCTGCAACTGCTTCATTTAACAAGATCAATTTTGGTGAACGAACAGGATTTAACGATATGTCGGAATAAAAAATACTTGGTAGTTGAACGTAACTATTATCAAAATGCCAGCCAATTGTTTTTTCCATGTTTTCTCCTTTATTGCCTTTACGATTTATTTTTGCTATTTCAGCATTAATCATTCCTAGTCAATTTTACCATTATCAGCAGCCCAAATAAAAATCCGCATACTTTGGATAGTCATGCGGATTTTTCCTATTATTGTCGGTCAAATGTATATGTAGCCATACATTGATTGTCATCTGTCATGCAATCGACTTTAAAAAATGTTGCATTGATTTCCACAACAGCAAAGCTTTTCTCTTTACGACCACGTGGTTTTAATAAGCTACCCGGATTTAAAAATAAGATATCATCCATCATTTCGGCACCGAGAATATGAGAATGACCAAAACAAACGATTTGTGCACCTACTTCTTTTGCACGATAGGATAAGGATAAGATGGAATTTTTCACATTGAATAAATGACCGTGTGTCACAAAAATCTTTACATCATGGACAGTGAAAATTTCTTCTTCGGGGAAAGCTTTCTCACGATCACAGTTTCCACGTACTTTTTTCAATCCTTCTAATGCCGTATGTGAGTAGGGAAGTTCACTATCTCCACAATGAATCACAACAGCTATTTCAGGATAAAAGCCTTTAACCTTTTCGATGACATGGCTATCACCATGTGTATCGCTCATAACAAGTATTTTCATGGATATCACCTCTTAGTTGATAAGATTCGGTAATTGCTCCTTTAACTTGCGGATGGCATTGCCACGGTGAGAAATAGAGCCTTTTTCCTCTGGTGAAAGCTCTGCCATCATACGATTTAAGCTTGGCACGAAAAAGATTGGATCATAGCCAAAGCCATTCGTTCCACGCTTTTCATGGGCAATGACACCTTCACATGTGCCAAATACCGTTGTTGTTGCAAAATCAGGTCCTGCAATTGCAATACAGCAGCAAAAACGTGCTGACCGTTTGTCATCTTCGACACCTTGTAAATTTTCTAACAGTTTGATCATGTTTGCTTCATCATCATGGTCACCAGCATAGCGAGCAGAATACACGCCTGGGTCACCATTTAATGCATCTACTGCTAAACCACTATCATCTGCAATAACAATGGTACCAAGCTCCTTCGCTAATGCTTCTGCTTTTAAGATGGCATTTTCTTCGAATGTTGTTCCTGTTTCTTCTATTTCCATTTCTGGTGCCACTTCAAACATTGTCACGACTTCATAACCAAGTGGGCCAAATAATGCTTCAAAATCTTTTGCTTTTCCTTTATTTTTTGTGGCGATGACTACTTGTTTCATACTATTGATTCCCTCCAACCTTGTTTGCTAGTTCACCAAGCGTTATTTTTTGAAGTTCAACTAATTGTTGTATGCCTTTTTCACCTAGTGCTAACAATTCATTTAGTTCTTGTCGAGAAAAGGTAGCTTCCTCTCCAGTACCTTGTAATTCTACAAATCGTCCTGCGCCCGTCATTACAATGTTCATATCAACAGCTGCAGCCACATCTTCTACATAATTTAAATCGAGAATAGCACCTTGTTCTTCTACAATCCCAACACTTGTTGCTGCCAAAAAGTCTGTTACTGGGAATTTTTCGAATGGCTTTTCTTCAGCAAATTTAGCAATGGCTTGTGTCATGGCAACAAATGCTCCCGTAATGGATGCTGTACGAGTACCACCATCAGCTTGAATGACATCACAGTCAATCCATACAGTACGTTCGCCTAGTGCCTCTAAATCGACTACAGCACGTAATGCACGCCCAATTAAGCGCTGAATCTCCATTGTACGTCCATTGACTTTCCCACGAGAGGATTCACGTGGTGTACGTTGAGCGGTTGCACGAGGCAGCATGGAATATTCGGCTGTGATCCATCCTTTCCCTTGCCCACGTAAAAAGCCAGGTACCTTGTCTTCAATCGTTGCTGTGCAAATTACTTTTGTATTGCCTACTTGAATTAATACGGAGCCCTCTGGATGTAATAGATACTCACTATCTATTTTCACAGGTCTTAGCCCATCTGCATTTCTACCATCAAATCTTGTCATATTTTTCGTTCCTCCTAAAAACTTTCGCGCCCTCATCTTATCATAATTTGTGCCATCAAAAAAGTACTCAATGGTGGCTTATGTACAATGCTGAAAACGGCAAAAATCAGCCTAGCCTGTTGCTAAGCTGATTTTTTATTTTAATGTGATACGTTTTATGTCGAGAGTACCTTGCTCTAACCAATTCTCAGCAATCGAACGGAAAATTGGAACAGAACCAGTTGCAAAAAATTTATGAGCAGGCACCGCATTTGCATTTGCTAAAGTGCCGTTATACGCTAACATTTCCTGAACATCCTTTGCTGTTTCCTCCGCAGAAGATAATACATTCACATCTTCTCCGACAACAGCTTCAATTTGTTTTTGTAGAATAGGATAATGTGTACACCCTAAAATAACCGTATCAAATTGTCGATTTTTCAACGGCTTTAAGCCTTCAGCTATTAAATTATTTGCAAAGTCACCTTTATATTCGCCACTTTCTACAAGTGGCACGAATGTTGGACAAGCTAGTGGAATAATATGTGTTGACGTATTGAGTGACAACAAGGCTTCTTCATACGCCCCACTTTTAATCGTTCCTTCTGTTGCAAGCACAACGACTTCATGTCGCTTCGTTTTCTTTACAGCTGCACGTGCGCCAGCATTGATAACACCTAGTACCGGAAAAGGCATATTTCTTTGTAAACTTTCGAGTGCTACTGCAGTCGCTGTATTACAAGCTATAACGAGCATCTTAACATTCATTTTTTCGAGTGCTTTTGCCATTTGCCAAGTAAAATTCCGTACTTCCTGACGACTTCTTGGACCATACGGACACCTTGCTGTATCGCCAATATAATAAATCGTTTCGTTTGGCAATCGCTTCATGATTTCTTTTGCTACGGTTAAACCGCCTACTCCTGAGTCAATAACGCCTATCGGGGCATTCATACTTTCCGCCTCAATCCTGTTTCATGTGTACATGTAGTTTCTCTAAGTAGCTTGATAATTGCGCGACTTCTTGTTCATTAAAACCAACAAGCATCTCTTGCAAGTATTGCTGTCTTTTTTCAATAACTTCTTGAATAATACGTTCGCCTTTTTCGAGAAGATGAACGACAACGACACGGCGATCATTTTCATCACGCACACGCTTGACTAATTCATTTTTCTCCATTCGGTCCACTAAATCTGTTGTCGTGCTAAAAGCTAAATATAAACGGTTTGATAATTCGCCAATTGTAATATCACCAAGCTCTTCTAACCACTGTAATGCAACAAATTGTGGCGGCGTAATCGCATAATCGGAAACAATTTCTCTTCCCTTTTGCTTCACGATGGCCGCTATATAGCGTAATTCCTTTTCAACCGTTGCAACGGTTTCAGGTGAGTGCTTTGTTACTTCATCCGACATATAACTATTTCACTCCTAAAAATACGTTGAATAGTTCTATTTTGTCGTTTTTTTCACGAAATAGCAAGTGTCCATTAGTCTAATTTAAATTCTTCCAAGCGTAACAGCTCAATTAACGCCTGAGATCGATTCGTTACACCTAGCTTTTGAATTGTATTGGAAATGTGATTTCGCACTGTTTTTTCACTAATACCAAGCTGCTCTGCAATATCTCTCGTTGTTTTTTCAGCTAATAAAAGCGCAAATATTTCACGTTCTCGGTTTGTTAAAAGAGAACGATGATGAGAGCCATTCATTCAGTTACACCCTCCTCCCCCGCACGTATTGTAACTTATGTTAAGGGGCAGGAAGCGGTGACGGCTATTTGCATGATTATTCCATGTTTCCTTAAAAATTTCGAAAATTACATAGATACATTCGTAAATTTTACGTAAAATGCAATTCCTACTATTTTAATAAATTTACATATAGTTACATATTGAGCTAGTGAGGTAGAATAGCCAACTGAATTAATTTCGTTTTTTCTTCCTCTGAGATCGGCACACTTTTACCTGTGCGAGGGTCCATTTGCACAATCGTTCCACGACCAGTGAAACAAATTTCGTCCTTTTGATTTTTTGCTAGATAATGAATATCCATCGACGAATTCCCAACTTGCGCGATTTTTGTATAAATGCGTAGAACATCATCAAAGAAAACCTGCTTTACATAATCACATTGTAAATCGGCTACTATTGGTATAGATTGTATACCATCCCCTGCAGAAGGCATTAAAATACCTAAATGTCGGAAATAATCAATTCTTGCTTGCTCAAAATATGTAAAGCTAATCGTATTGTTCATATGACCATACATGTCTGTTTCTGAAAATCGCACGCGTACCTCACTATAAAATGAAAATCCCTTTTCCCACTCTTGAAAATTATCGATATAATTTGCCTTCATGATATACCATCCCCTGTCATGTAATTGACCGTCTGATCATCAAGCGAGTTATGATGACGGTTAACAAAATGAATACATATTCATTATAAAAGAAAATGCTATATTATCATAGAAAAAACACGAATAATCATCTTGTTGACTATTCATTTCTATAACTATAAAAAACTCCCTCACACTGAAGTGTAAGGGAGTTTCATGTTGTTGAAAAAAGATGATGTCAACGGCAGAAAAAGCAACTTTGCAAGGTGAGGGGTTGATTTCCGTTCCGCCAGCATCCTTTCCAGGGGGCGTCCGAGGAGCCGCTTCACTCACTTCCGTTCGCTCCAGGGTCTCCTCTGTGACGCTAAATCCCCTAGGAGTGACGCTGGCTCCACTCCAATCAACCATTCTGCAAAAGTGTCTTTACTTTTTTTCATAGTAGCATAGCGATCAAATCGCCCATTAACTGTATTCTTAGAGGGGATAGGCTCTTATTTTCAATGTGGCGAAGTGATGCGTGACAACCTTCACTTTATTTGAAAACCTTTGCTAAAAAGTCAGTGGGTTGAAGTGGAAGGCTACTTGACCATAGCCGTGTCCTTAAGAAAATATCAGACATCCTATGCCAGATTTTCGTGTGTTTATCTTCTGTTTAAAATGGGTATTACACAAGGAGTGAGGGAAAAATGGCCTCACTAAATAAACTATACAAATTATCCATCCAAATATTGGGTTTACATCGACTTTTAAGAAGTTTTGCGTTTTTTACACTTTAGGCAAAATGACGAAACGTTTCGGGTGAGCGTATCGAAATAGACATATAGCTGTTTTTTCGAATGCCACATACTTTTTAAAAGTCGATTTATTTGTTTCGCAATCAACCGGACCGTCTTTCTTTCACTAATCCTCCGTTTTCTTGTCACCCACAGATCATTTCTCATCATTCCCATGATCATTTCAGTCAATAAAAGCACAATACTTTGAAGATAGAAATGACATAACCATCGTTCAATCTTCACCTTCTTCATCTTATCGACTTCTAAATCTGATTTCCATGTTTTAAATAAGAGCTCGATTTGCCAGCGTAATCGGTAAAGTTCATGAATTTCACTTGCTGGCATATCCTCTGGTACATTTGTTAAATAGATGACCACTCCAGGTATTTGTTCTACTTCATTTTTATGGACTTGCCCTTGTTTCTTTTGACGTCTTCTTTTTTCCCGCTTGTGTAGCTCTTTTTCCTGTTCCTCTGAGAGGCGATAGAGAATACAACGTGCAGGCATTTTTTCGTGTCGTCCTACAAATAATTGGGACCACTCTTTGTATTCGCCACGTACCATTTCTAATGCGATTTCTTCTAAATGAATTTGTTTGTAACGGCGACTTTCAATCAATTTCCCATTTGGATGACGAGGTGGATGACTTACTTCGACAAACAATTGCGTATCTTTTTTCGTTTTTGTGATATAGAAAGCACCTTTTGCGTGCACCTTTTTAAAAAAATCGAATTGAAAATAGCCTAAATCCTGTAGAACCAGTTCTCTCTCCTGAATCAAAGGTAATCGCGTCATTCCTGCTGGATTATCGGCATCACGTCCGTTCATTAAATCAAAATAAAGTAGCTGTTGGGTTAAATAATCAAACTCCACTTGCACTTTAACAGACGAACAATGGACACCCTGAAAATTTCCCTGATAGGCATCTGGCAATTTGATCGTTGTGCTATCTAAAATACGTATTCGAGTAAATGTGTATCCCGTTAGCTTGGGGAAGGCGAGTTGAAGCTGCGTTTTGAATAATCGTCCAAAAATGGTTTCCAAAAAAGTAACAGCCCGTTCATCAAAGCGTTTATTAAGAGCCGATTTCGTCATAAATATATCCTGCTCCGCCAAGTCCGTACAAAGCGTTTCAAGCGAATCACTGATAATCTCACTCTTTTTCAAAAACAGAAAGTGTAAAAATTGTGCCGCACTAAACGAACGCTCGCGTTGAATAAAACCCGATAATCTACCCACCTCTTTTACTTCATTTTTCCCAAGTATCTGAAAAAGTGGCGCAAGTAATTGAATATTTTCTGGTTTCATTTTGCTGGACCTCCTTTATCAAGTGTACTTATCTATACCTTGATAAGAGAAATATGAACCAACGAATAAAGGAAATCACTAAGGACACGGCTATGGCTACTTGACTCCCGTGGGATCGCGAGACAGGCGAAGCCCTGCACGGAGCGGTAGCGGAGGAAGCGATTCGGCGCTCGCCCACAGGAAAGCAAGTAGCCTGCAACGGAAATCCATTTCTACCTTTCAATTGACAGTTTTGTTTTTCAACACTAAAAAACTCCCTCACACAAGGTGTAAGGGAGTTCAGCTTGTCCATATATTAGTCTACGTAGTGGTCAGAACCGAAGAAGTTACGGAACATTTGCACTGAAGTAGCACGGTTTAATGAAGCGATTGATGTTGTTAAAGGAATCCCTTTTGGACATGCAGCAACACAGTTTTGAGAGTTACCACAGTTCGCAAGGCCACCATCGCCCATAATCGCATTTAAACGTTCGTCTTTAATCATTGCACCAGTTGGGTGAGTGTTGAAAAGACGTACTTGAGATAATGGAGCTGGCCCGATGAATGAAGCTTTTTCAGATACGTTCGGACATGCTTCCATACATACACCACAAGTCATACATTTAGATAATTCATAAGCCCATTGACGTTTACCTTCTGGCATACGTGGACCTTCACCTAAATCATACGTACCATCGATTGGTACCCATGCTTTAACTTTTTTAAGCGCGTTGAACATACGTTCACGGTCAACTTGTAGGTCACGAATAACAGGGAATGTCTTCATTGGCTCCAATTTAATTGGTTCAGTCAATTGGTCAACAAGTGTTGAACATGATTGACGTGGACGGCCATTGATCACCATTGAACATGCACCACAAACTTCTTCTAAACAGTTCATATCCCATGATACTGGCGATGTGTTTTCACCATTTTCAGTAACAGGATTTTTTTGAATTTCCATTAAAATAGAAATTACGTTCATACCATGACGGTAAGGCACTTGGAATTTTTGCCAGTAGCTATCGCCGCCCTGTGTATCTTGACGTAAGACTTCTACTTTAACCATTCTTCCAGTATTAGCTGAGATTTGCATAACTTTTAGTCTCCTTTCGCAGAGTAGTCGCGTTTACGTGGTGGGATTAAAGAAACGTCGACTTCTTGGTACGTGATGATTGGATTACCAGTAGTTGGGTCAAACTTCGCCATTGTTGTTTTCAAGAATTGCTCGTCATCACGATTAGGGAAATCAGGTTTATAGTGCGCACCACGAGATTCATTACGTAATAGTGCACCTTTTGTCATTACTTTTGCAAGCACTAACATATTTTTTAGCTGACGTGTAAAGTGCGCGCCTTGATTGCTCCATTTTTGCGTATCATTGATGTTGATGTTGTTCCAGCGCTCAGTAAGCTCATCAAGTTTTTTCAATGTATCTTCAAGCTGATCATTGTAACGTACTACAGTCATTGTAGCAGTCATCATTTCACCAAGCTCTTTATGCAGTAAGTAAGCGTTTTCTGTGCCTTCCATTTTCATGATAGCATCCCATTTCGCTTGTTCCTCTGTTACACGAGCATCATAAATCTCTTGTGGAAGATCTTCAGCATGCTTTTTAAGATGTTTTACATAATCTACTGCGTTTGGTCCTGCAACCATACCACCGTAAATAGCAGATAATAATGAGTTTGCGCCAAGACGGTTTGCACCATGTTGAGAGTAATCACATTCACCTGCTGCAAATAGACCAGGAATTTCAGTCATTTGATTGTAGTCAACCCATAATCCACCCATTGAATAGTGAACTGCTGGGAAAATTTTCATTGGTAATTTACGTGGGTCATCCCCTACGAATTTTTCGTAGATTTCGATGATACCACCAAGTTTAACGTCCAATTCATGTGGATCTTTATGTGAAAGATCTAGGTATACCATGTTTTCGCCATTGATACCAAGTTTTTGGTTTACACAAACGTCGAAAATTTCACGTGTTGCAATATCACGTGGTACTAAGTTACCATAAGCTGGGTATTTCTCTTCTAAGAAGTACCAAGGTTTACCGTCTTTATAAGTCCAAATACGACCACCTTCACCACGAGCTGATTCTGACATTAGACGGTTTTTGTCATCTCCAGGAATCGCTGTTGGGTGAATTTGAATGAATTCACCATTCGCATATGAAGCACCTTGTTGATAAACGATAGAAGCAGCAGAACCTGTGTTAATAACAGAGTTTGTTGTTTTACCGAAGATAATACCAGGGCCACCAGTCGCCATAATAACAGCGTCTGCACGGAATGATTTAATTTCTTCTGTACGCATATCTTGCGCTACGATACCACGGCAAACGCCGTCTTCATCGATAATAACACCAAGGAATTCCCAGTGTTCATATTTATTTACTAAACCAGCTACTTCATGAGAACGAACTTGCTCATCTAGCGCATATAGTAATTGTTGACCAGTTGTTGCACCAGAGAAAGCTGTACGGTGCATTAAAGTACCACCAAAACGACGGAAATCTAAAAGTCCTTCTGGTGTACGGTTGAACATAACACCCATACGGTCCATTAAGTGGATAATGCCAGGTGCTGCGTCACACATTCCTTTTACTGGTGGTTGGTTCGCTAAGAAGTCCCCACCATATACTGTATCATCAAAGTGAATCCATGGAGAATCCCCTTCACCTTTTGTATTTACCGCACCATTAATTCCGCCTTGCGCACAAACAGAGTGTGAGCGTTTTACAGGAACTAATGAGAATAAATCAACTTCAGTACCAACTTCAGCTGCTTTAATCGTTGCCATCAGACCGGCAAGACCACCGCCGACAACAATTATTTTGCTTTTCGCCATGATTATTTCTCACTCCTCTTAAAAAATTGCAATGATTGCATGTGCTCTATCGTAGCTTCTATTGAATTATACGAAAGCTAAAATAGCTGCCACACCAACTACACTTAGAATTACGAAAATAATGTTTGTTACGTAAGTAGCAATCTTTTGAGACTGAGGAGATTGTGTAATACCCCAGCTTACTAGGAATGCCCATAAACCGTTAGATAAGTGGAAAGTTGCTGATAAAATACCAACAATGTAGAATCCAAGCATGAATGGATTAGCAACGATATTCGCCATCATGTCGTAATCAACGTGTGTGCCAAGTGCTTTTTGAATACGAGTTTGGAAAATATGCCATGCGATGAATATCACTAAGAATACACCAGTAAAACGTTGTAAAGAGAACATCCAGTTACGGTACGTGCTGAAACGTCCTGTGTTTGGTGTAGCAGTGAATGCAATGTAGACACCATAGAATGCGTGGAACATTAATGGAATATAGATGACAATCCATTCAACTAGGATAAGGAATGGAATCTTTTCCATTACTGCGGTAGCATCGTTGTAACTTTCTGCCCCGCCTGTTGCTGTAAAGTTAATGAACAGGTGCATCGTTAAAAACAGACCTACTGGAATGATCCCAAGTAGAGAATGTAAGCGACGCCATAAAAACTCTCGATCTTTCGACAAGACTGTTACCCCCCTTAGTACTTAAAATAGCACAACAAAAGAAGTCATCATTTTGTAAATGATACTTCATTGACTGTGTATTTCATCATGGTACAATATTATGACATGTTTATTGTACTCTCAAGAGCTACGAGCGTCAAGGCAACTCGGAGTTTTTCATAGAGCTTATTAAAGAACTAATCTAGTACATGATGCGTCGTTTTTTCTCGAAAAATCTATCATTACTTTATTACCGTTAAATTTTAAGAAAATTCTAAGAAAGAAGGATAACAATGTTAAACACTCCATCTCCTACAATCTCATCATTTGGCTATGAGATCATTCGTGATCATATTCTATCTTCTATACTCGGTAAACATGAAGATGATGTCCTTTATTGGGCAGGTAAAGAGCTTGCTCGCAAGTTCCCATGTAAAAGTCAAGATGAACTTATCGCATTTTTCGCAGATGCCTGCTGGGGTACATTAGAGCTTATGAAGGAATCAAAGGATGGACGCATTTTCCAGTTGACAAACGACCCTGAAATTCTGCAAATTAAACAACGTAGCTTTAAACTTGAAGCAGGATTTATAGCAGAGCAAATTCAACTAGCTAAAGGCTATCTTACAGAATGCTATAATGAAAAGCGAGAAAAGCAACAATACGTCATGTTTACAGTCAAATGGGACGTCAAAGAACGTATTATGAATACCATTCCCTCAGAGTAATAAAAAGGATTGTCTCCCCCTAACGGGATGACAATCCTTCTTTTTTCTTCCTTTAATTTTGGACAATTACATAAAATGCTGTTTCTTCTATTATTATATGTAAAGTGCTTGCTCTAAATTAAACTCATCATGCAGTGCATTAGCTGCTTGGATCATATCATCCTGTGGTACAACAACAGAAACTTTTATTTCAGAAGTACTTACCATTTTTACAGGGATATTTTCACGACGTAACCGATCAAACATACGAGCAGCAACACCTGGATTAGAGGCCATCCCTGAACCAATAATGGAAACTTTCGCCAACCCTATTTCGAAGTCTGCAAAACTAAATCCGAGTGATAATTTACTATCTTCTAGAACACGTAATGCTTCTGCAAATTCCTCTTTTAAAATAGAAAACGAAACAGTTGGTTTCAGCCCATCAATAATGGCTTGAACAATAATATCTACATTAATGCGGTTCTCAGCAAGAATAGTAAATATATCTGCTAATGAAGCATTAGAGAAAGCATCATACCCTACTGTTAAACGAATAATATCTGATTCAAAGGCCACGCCACGAACAACTAAGTTTTTTTCCATTTCCACTTCCTCCTTCAATAAAGTGCCTACTGACTCTACTAAACTTGAGCGTATGATAACAGGCATTTGAAATTTCTTTGCTAACTCCACCGCACGTGGATGTATGACATGAGATCCTAAATGAGATAATTCCAACATTTCATCATAGGAAATTTCCTGGAGCTTTTGGGCATGTGTCACATAACATGGATCTGCTGTATAAACACCGTCCACATTTGTATACATATCAGCTCGCTCCGCTTCCAATGCGATGGCAAGCGCTACAGCTGCCGTTTCAGCTCCACCTTTCCCAAGCATGGTGATATTGTGATCTTCGTCAACCCCTTGTTCTCCAGCAATGACTACAATTTGCCCCTGTGCAAAGTGTTCTTCGATTCGACTAACATCAATATAGTCGATACGCGCATGCCGATACATACCATCCGTATGAATACCTGCCTGCCATCCAGTCAGAGACACAGCCTGATAGCCCGCGTCCTGTAAGGCAATGGCAAATAAAGCACTAGATAATTGAGAGCCTGTAGACAAAACTGCATCTAATTCTCGTTTTGAAACATCGTCAGTTAGTTGATGTACCATCATTTTCATTTCTTTGGCAGTATGTCCCATTGCTGCAACAACTACCACTACATCAAATCCTCTGTCCTTTTCAGCAATCGCTTTCCGAGCTGCCTGTTGGATTTGTTCAGTAGAAGCTAATGCAGCTCCTCCAAACTTCATCACGATTTTAGCCATTTCTTTCGTTCTCCCTTCCAGTCCATGTATTTCACCTAATTACAGGAGACAAAACAGTTTCTAGAAAAACTAAAAGGCAGCCTCCACATAACGTGAAAGCTGCCTATAACATGTACAATAATCGTAACTTGCCCATGTGTGATAGCTCTCCGAAACGTTTAGAATCGACAGTCTTACATTTCTTAAATGCAAAACCAGTACAGCAATGGAAACAACAACGCTGTACTTCGGCAAGCTCCCCTTTCACACAATATCTCTGGACTTGTCCATCCTCCATTGTGTTACTCTTGAATCTTGCACCTCTATCATCACCTTAAAGTGAATGTATTCAATTCATTAAGCTTTAGCGTAAACAAGCTAGTCACGCCAGTTAGCTCTCCATAACATTGAAAACAATGTTATTTATAACCATAGCACATGCCTATTCCTTTGACAATGATTCTTGCTGAAAATAGCTAAAAATTTGGCTTGCTAAATTAGCGGGCATCCCAGCCTCCTGTAATGCTAGCTCGCTCGCCTCTCGAATTTTTTTGACTGAACCGAAATATTTAAGCAACTGTTGCTTACGTTTTGGTCCTACCCCTTCAATATGATCTAATACAGATTGAATGGCATGCTTCTCATGCTGTTGACGCAAGAAGGTAATAGCAAAGCGGTGGACTTCGTCTTGAATTCGTTGTAATAAATAAAAGCCATCACTTGTACGGTTTAAGGCAATCACCTCTGGCGGATCACCAAACAATAGCTGAGATGTATTATGCTTGTCATCCTTGGCTAAACCAGCAATCGGTATGACAAGACCAAGCTCATCTTCTAGTACTTCACGGGCTACTTCCATTTGCCCCTTACCACCATCAATTAACACTAAATCTGGTAATGGTAGACCTTCCTTTAAAACACGTATATATCGACGACGTATAACCTCCTGCATTGCACCGTAATCATCATGCTTGGCTGCTGAACGCGTTTTATATTTTCGGTATTCCTTTTTCGCAGGCTTCCCATCAATGAAAACAACCATGGCAGATACTGCATCCGTTCCATGCATATGACTATTATCAAAAGCCTCAATTCGTAAAGGTGCACTAATACCCATTGCTTCACCTAGTGCCTCACAAGCACCAATCGTACGTTCTTCCTGACGTTCTATTAGCTGGAATTTAGCTGCCACAGCAATTTCGGCATTTTTGGTTGCTAATTCAACCAGTTCCTTCTTTTGTCCTCTTTTTGGTGTAAGAACTTTGATCTCTAATAATTCCGTTAAGATGGCTGCATCAATGGCTTGTGGAATAAAAATTTCTTTTGGCTTAATATGCTCTGGCTTTTCATAAAAGCGCCCAACAAATGTTAAAAATTCTTCCTCTGCATCCTGATAGATCGGGAAAATCGAGACATCACGCTCAATCAGTTTACCTTGGCGCACAAAGAAAACCTGAACACACATCCACCCTTTTTCAACGGCATAGCCAAATACATCGCGATTTGTTGTATCACTTGATACTATTTTTTGTTTCTGCATGACCGTATCAATATGGGCAATTTGATCTCGAAATTCCTTCGCTCGTTCAAATTCTAGGTTTTCAGCGGCTGCAAGCATTTTAACTTCAAGCTCTTTTTTGACTGCCTCCACACCACCATTGAGAAACTTCGTCATATCCTCAATCATCTCTTGATAAACCTGACCATCAATTTCCTTAACACAAGGTGCTAAGCATTGCCCCATGTGATAGTACAAGCAAACCTTGGAGGGTAATTGTACACATTTGCGCAACGGATACAGTCGATCCAATAGTTTTTTCGTTTCGCTCGCTGCATAGGCATTCGGATAAGGACCAAAATATTTAGCCTTATCCTTTTTTACCTTCCGTGTCGTAATCAGACGAGGATGTTTTTCATTCGTAATTTTTAAATATGGATAGGTCTTATCATCCGTTAACATGACATTATATTTTGGATCATGTAACTTGATGAGATTCAGCTCTAAAATAAGTGCTTCAATATTAGATGATGTCACGATATACTCAAAATCTTCTATTTCACCTACAAGTCTTTGAGTTTTTCCTTCATGTGTTCCAGTAAAATAGGAGCGTACACGGTTTTTCAGAACTTTTGCTTTACCGACATAAATGATTGTCCCTTGTCGATCCTTCATCAAATAGCAGCCAGGCTGATCCGGTAAAATATCCAGTTTTCGCTTTATTAAATCGTTCATTACCTACCTGCCCCCCCTAAGTAAAAATTCCCCTCAATGAATCCTATTAGTTATTTTTCTTTATTATATAACGAAAAAAAGCCGAACACATCTATTGATGGCTCGGCTTTGTGAACTTCATTCATTACGCATGTTTTGCGATAAATGCTTCTAAAGCTTCTTTCGGTTGGAAGCCTACAGTTTTGTCAACTAATTCTCCATCTTTAAATAATAGTAAAGACGGGATTGACATAATTTGATACTGAGCTGCAGTACCTTGGTTATTGTCAACGTCAACTTTTACAATTTTAGCCGCACTACCTGCAGCGTCCATTTCTTCAAGAACTGGCCCAATCATTTTACATGGTCCGCACCAAGCAGCCCAAAAGTCTACTAGTACTAACCCTTCTTTAATATCGTCCTGGAACGTAGCATCTGTTGCATGTACAATTGCCATTTGAAATCCTCCTTAAACTTACTATGATTGTAGTATAGCATGGATAAATTCACTTGAGCGAACAATCTGCCTACAATGTATTTTTTATGCAAAACTGTGTCGAAAAATTAAATGACAGCCATTAATTGACTTGATAACGACCTTTCAATACATAGGTTAACGTAATAAAAAGATAGATAGATAACGTAATACTTGTCACGATAATAGATGTGGTAAAAATAATGCCAATGAGAATCGCACTTAACGCCAGTATGGCTATCCAAGTGGTATAAGGGAACCATTTTACTTCATAGGCACTTGTATTCTCTGCTTGTTTTTTACGTGATTTTAAATGAGCAATCGCAATAATTAACCAAATAAATAGCACAGTATAACCAAGTGATCCCATTAAGAAATCAAAGGTTTTGCTTCCAGCATATAAAGATAAAATGACGCCTAAATACATCGCTAATGTACACATTAAAATGGAATATACCGGTACTTTTCGTTTCGATAAATGAGCAAAGACTTTAGGCACACGTCCGTCTACAGCCTGTGTATATAGTACACGTGATGAACCATAAAGTCCTGAATTCATCGATGAAATAATGGCCAGTAAAACAACAGCGTTCATAATATGGTCTGCCCCTGGAATACCAACCATTTTAAAAACCATGACAAATGGGCTTTCAGGAACCCCATTTACTTCATTCCAAGGAATCAAGCTTACGATAATAAAGAAAGGCAGTAAATAAAAAGTAACAATACGTACTAATGTACTGCGAACAGCTTTCGGTACTACTTTTTCAGGATTTTTCGTTTCAGCTAATGTAATCCCGATGATTTCTGTACCACCATAAGAGTAGATAACTACAAGCATAGCAGCAATTAATCCCGTTGATCCATTAGGGAAAAAACCACCATGCTCCGTTAAGTTAGCAAAACCAACAGCACTATGGTTTCCAAACGTAACAAGCAATAAAATAAGTCCTGCAATGATAAAGACAATAATAACGGTAATTTTGATTAATGCTAGCCAATATTCTGTTTCTGCAAAGATTTTTACGGATAATAAATTAATGGCTGTTACTAACACTGAAACAGATAGTGCGAGTATCCAAATTGGATATTCTGGTAACCAATATTGAATAAAAATAGCAGCAACGACAGACTCTGCTGCAATATTTAAAACCCACATTTTCCAGTAGATCCAATCTAGGAAATACGCAGGGTATTTGCCTAACACTGATTGCACTAAATCTCTAAAGGTTCTTGCTTCTTTATTACGAACGGCCATTTCTGCTAAGCCTTGCATGACAAATAATAAAATAATGCCACCTATTAAATAGGCAATCAACACAGATGGCCCTGCCATATCAATGGCTGCACTACTTCCTTTAAATAATCCCGCACCAATGGCACCACCTAACGCCATCATCGTGATATGACGCGAGGTCATTGTTCTTGTTAATTGTTGCTTGTTGTTTTCCACTTTCTTACCTCCTAAAAATCAAAAAAGCATATCGTCTATTCCTTCATCATCAAATGAAAGAAGAGACGATATGCTATAAGCAAACCGCGGTACCACTCTAATTGGTTCTTGAGAACCCAGCTTAAAAACCTTGTAACGAAGGTTAACCGTCAAACAAATAGAATAATCTGATAATTCTATTTGTGTTACCACTCCTAGGCAAGTTCAAAGTCTTATTGGTCTGCGTTGCACCAACCCGCAGCTCTCTTTACCGAATAATGAACTTTTACTACTCCTAATCTTTGCGTTTCAAATCATTATTGTATCCATCACTATAATGTCTAACATTAATTATGTCAATATTTTATTTTGCAATAATTTTCAAATAGTGCTGCTTGTAAAGAAAACCATATAAAAAAGCAGGAAGAGTTATCCCTTCCTGCATCTGCTTTACGCGTTCACTTTTAATGCTTTAAATTCTTCAATTAGAAGCGGAATGACTTCAAACAAATCTCCAACGATACCGTAATCCGCTACTTTGAAAATATTTGCTTCTGGATCTTTATTAATGGCAACAATGACTTTTGAATTGGACATTCCAGCTAAATGTTGAATTGCGCCCGAAATACCAGCTGCAATATAAAGATCTGGTGTTACGACCTTACCTGTTTGTCCGATTTGAAGCGAATAATCACAGTATTCAGCGTCACATGCACCACGTGATGCGCCAACTGCACCGCCTAGTAAATCTGCTAGCTCTTTTAATGGCTCGAAGCCTTCTTCTGACTTCACGCCACGACCACCAGCAACAACTACTTTCGCCTCTGAAAGATCTACACCTTCTGAAGATTTACGAACAACTTCTTTAATAATTGTACGAAGGTTTGTAATCTCTGCAGTGATTGCAGACACATCACCTGTTTTACCTTCTGCTTTTTCTAAAGGTGTAATGTTATTTGGACGAATAGAAGCTAAAACAACGCCTTCTTTCACTTTCACTTTTTCAAAAGCTTTACCAGAGTAAATTGGTCGGATGAATACTACATCATCGCCTGCACCTTCAATAGCAGTGACATCAGATACTAGACCTGCTTGCAATTTGCTTGCAATTTTTGGCGATAAATCTTTCCCATTTGCTGTATGACCGAAGACAATACCAGCTGGTTGTTCTTGCTCGATAACAGCTAATAGTGCTTGACTATAGCCATCAGATGTATATTGTTTTAAATGTGGGTGTTCCACTGTTACTACACGATCAGCACCATATTCAAATAATGGACCTGTTAAACTTGCTACAGCATCCCCTAAAAGTACCCCAACAACTTCGCCACCATCAGCGATTTGTTTTGCAGCTGCAATTGCTTCGAAAGAAACATTACGTAAGCTTCCTTCACGAACTTCACTTAATACTAATACTTTTTTTGACATAGCATATTCCCTCCGTTACCCTTTAAGATTCGATTGACATCAAATAATTAAACTACTTTTGCTTCTGTGTGAAGTAGATTTACCAGTTCTTTTGCTTGTGCAGAAAGGTCGCCTTCTAAAATACGGCCTGCTGCTTTTTGAGCTGGTAAGAAGATGTCTACTGTTTCGATCTTCACTTCTACATCATCTTCATCGATATCTAAATCATCTAACTCAAGCTCTGCAAGCGGTTTCTTTTTCGCTTTCATAATACCTGGTAGAGATGGGTAACGTGGCTCATTTAAACCTTGCTGAGCTGTTACTAATAACGGTAAAGAAGTTTCAATTACCTCTGAATCTCCTTCGATATCGCGAACAATTTTCGCAGATGTTCCGTCAATTTCAAGTTTCGTAATCGTTGTTACATAATTCATATCCAATAAATCAGCAACACGTGGACCAACTTGCCCTGAACCACCATCAATCGCAACATTTCCTGTTAAAATTAAATCTGCATCTTTATCTTTTAAGTATTCAGCTAATAGATAAGCTGCTGCATTTTGGTCTAGTTCATCTAAATCATCTTCTGTGTTAATAAGCACTGCTTCGTCAGCACCCATAGCAAGTGCTGTACGTAATTGCTTCTCTGCATCCTCGCCACCAATTGTCACTACTGTTACTTTACCACCAGCAGCATCGCGAACTTGGATTGCCTCTTCAATGGCATATTCATCGTAAGGGTTGATAATGAATTCTGCGCCGTCCTCTTGGATTTTGCCACCCGACACAACGATTTTTTCTTCTGTATCAAACGTACGTTTAATTAATGCAAAAATGTTCATATATCCATACCTCCTGGAACGTTTTATAATTCTAAGTAAACTTATAAATATTATATATTTTCAGTTTCGATAACGCCGATAACATACTTAACGTTGCTATCGACATTTGGAAAACTATTTGCCAGTAAACACAGGCTCACGCTTTTCAATGAATGCTTGAATTCCCTCTTTGGCATCTTCTGTAACAAATACTGTCCCAAAGGATTTCGCCTCTGCTTCAATGCCTTCATAGAATGATGCATGCTTTGCATATTGCAATGTTTGAATAGCCGCTTTTAAAGCGATTGGGCTTTTCTTAGCAGTGCTCTTTGCAATTTTTAACGTTTCTTCTAGCAGTGTTTCGTCTGAGAATGAACGGTTCGCTAAGCCCCACTGAACAGCTTCGGTACCAGAGATCGGTTCACTTGTAAACATCATTTCAGCAGCCTTTGCTACACCAACATAGCGTGGTAAGCGCTGTGTACCGCCAAAACCAGGAATAAGGCCTAATTGTAATTCAGGTAAACCTAGTTTCGCAGATTCAGTGACAAATCGCATATGACAGCTCATTGCTAACTCAAGCCCTCCGCCTAATGCCGCACCATGGATGGCTGCAATTACAGGCTTAGAAAATGATTCAACACGCTCAAAAACCTGCTGCCCGTTGCTAGCTAGCTTTGTAAATTCCTCTCCAGATTCTACCCCAATAAATTCTTTAATATCTGCCCCTGCAGAGAAGAAACGGCCTTCACCATGAAGTACAAGGACTCTTACAGCATCATCGTGTTCTACAGCATCTAGCACAGCGTTAACTTCTGCAATAATACCGCGAGATAATGCATTTGCTGGTGGACGTGCAATTGTAATAATCGCTACTCCATCTTCTACTTTCCAACTTAGAAATTCCATTTCTCCACATCCTTTTAAGCTTTAATGCCGTTCAGGATTAATGCCTGAACCTTTGGAACCTGTCCCATCAAATCATATCGATAGTCATTCATAACCCACGACGTAATAGTTTCATCAATTGTTCCAAAAACCATTTGTCGTGCCAAGCGTACATCCATCGTCTGATTGAACTCACCTGTAAGCATACCCTCGATTAAAATTTGATCGAGTAGCTGTAAATACTCACGCAATACCGAATTAATTTTTAATCGTAAGTCTTTGTTTGACTGGCGAAGCTCTAATTGTGTGACAGTTGCTAGGTATCGATCTGTCGCTAGAACATTAAAATGATTTTCAATCATTCGTGAAAGTTTGTCTTTAGACGTACTCCCATTTTCTATTATATCTTGTAATGACTCTACAAAAACAGCCATTTTTTCATTAAAGACAGAAATTAATATATCTTCTTTATTTTTAAAATATAAATAGATTGTTCCATCGGCCACCCCTGCCTGTTTGGCGATTTTCGATACTTGCGCTTGGTGATACCCATTTTCCGCAATAACGATGACAGCTGCATCAATAATTTGTTTATATTTTGGCTTATCTCGTTTCACTTATATATCACCACCTAAAAAACATGCGCACGTCTATATGATTGATATGACGTGTGAACCTAAAAAAATATGAAAATATGAATGGTCATTCATTCATATTTTCATATTATATTTTACGGCATTGCTTGTCAATACTTTCACACGTATTTATTTCGCTTCTTTATTCGCTAATTTTGTTTTTTCTTCTTCAACTAAAGTACGACGCAAAATTTTCCCTACAGCTGTTTTTGGCAGCTCTTCTCTAAATTCATAATAACGCGGAACTTTAAAAGCCGCTAGATGCTGACGGCAATATTTATTTAATTCGTCCTCAGTAATCGAATATCCTTCTTTTAAAACAATATAAGCTTTTACTGTTTCACCACGATATGGATCAGGTATGCCTGCCACTACGCACTCCTGAATCTCTTCACGTTCATACAACACTTCTTCCACTTCACGAGGATAAATATTAAAGCCGCCTGCTATGATTAAATCCTTTTTACGATCTACTACATAGAAGAAGCCTTGCTCATCCATATAACCAAGATCACCTGTTAAAAACCAACCGTCGGCAAATGTCGTTGCTGTATCCTCTGGACGGTTCCAGTAGCCTTTCATCACTTGTGGTCCTTTAACAGCGATTTCACCCACCTCACCAATGGGTAGCACTTCCGTATCCCCTGTACGTAAAATAACTGCTTCTGTATTTGGCCAAGGTAAACCAATCGAGCCAATCACCCGCTTACCCCAAATTGGCGTAGCATGTGTTACAGGTGAGGTTTCAGTTAACCCATACCCTTCTACTAGCTTCCCGCCAGTAACGGCTTCAAACTTCTCTTGCACTTCAATCGGCAATGAAGCAGAACCACTGAGGCATGCCTTAATGGATGATAAATCATAATTCGCAATGTCTGGGTGATTTAAAAGGCCGATGTATAAGGTTGGTGCACCGGGGAACAGTGTTGGTTTTTGTTTATCAATCGTTTTTAATGCCGTTTCTGCATCAAACTTCGGTAAAAGCACCATTCTATTTTGAGTGAATACAGATAAAAGCATAACAGTTGTCATACCATAGACGTGGAAGAATGGCAGAATGCCCATAATGGTTTCTTCACCATGCACACATCTATACATCCATGCATCACACATTGTCGTATTGGCAATCAAATTTTTATGGGTCAACATAACCCCTTTTGGGAAGCCTGTTGTTCCACCCGTATATTGAAGCAATGCTAGGTCCTCTTCAAAATCAAATGGAATATTGTCAATCACCTTAATCGGTGCAGAGCGCATTATTTCTGAAAATAGGTGATTTTGACCGCTATGTTCAACCTTGACACTAAAGCCATACTGCTTCTTTTGAATAAATGGATAGACTAAATTTTTCGGGAATGGTAAATAGTCCTTAATAGCTGTTACAATGACATTTTCAAGTGACGTCTCTTTCATAATTTTCATGACTCTTGGATATAAAATATCCATTACGAGAATAACCTTTGCTCCTGAATCAGCCATTTGGTATTGAAGCTCTCGTTCAGTATAAAGTGGATTTGTTTGTACTACAACAGCACCTGCATACATGGCACCATAGTAAGCGATTACACTTTGTGGCGTGTTAGGCAGCATAATCGCTACTCGATCTCCTTTTTCCACACCTAGTGTTTGTAAATAGTTTGCGAACCTTAAAGCTGACTCATATAGCTCGGTGTACGTCAAATCCTTTCCCATAAAATGAATCGCTACTTTGGATGGATTCTTTTTATAAGCACGTGTCAAAAACTCTTGCACTGGAATTTCCTCAAACGTTAAAGACGATGGTACTTCTTCAGGATAATTTGCTAGCCATGGTTTTGCTGTCATACGTCCTCTCCCCTTTGTCCCAAACTTTGTCAATTCTTATATTTATTATAATGAAAAAGAAATACAGTTTCAAACAGAAAATAGAAAATAAATGCATTTTCGATTAATTATTATGCAATTCACAACATTAATATGATTGGTATTTATCGGGATTTGTTTGGGCAGACCTTATGAATACTCATTCATTCTTAAGTAACTTCCATACAAAAATGTTAGCTTATTTCTATATTATAAAAATATTTTTTCTACCCTTCAGTAGAATGATATGGGAGAAAATTAATAGGTTTTAGTAGAAATTCACGCAGCTTAAGTAAACAAAAAAACGCATCCTCACAAAGAGAATACGTTTTTTGTTTAAACCGTTAACATATAATAGACACCTACTGCCAAAAATGCAATACAGACAACGATTAGTACTTTTGCTAATTTTTCCATGTCATGACACTCCTATGCAATACTTGCCCCAATTACAAACGAAAGACCGACTGAAATGGTAAAGGAAATGAAACCAACTGAGCGATTATCATTGGCAATCTCTTGATCAACGTTAAAACGAGGTGTCATAAATTCAAATAAAAAATAGGCTACAATCAATAATGTAAAGCCAAAAAGGCCCCAGCCGATCATTTCACTTAATGTGCTATGACGAGCAATGGAAAAACGAAAGATATTACAAATTCCGAGTATTTTCCCACCTGTTGCAAGAGCCACAGCGACATTACCTTTTTTAATTTCTTCCCAATTTTTATATTTCGTAACGACTTCGAACAATGCCATCGAGACGACTAAACATAATACTACAACACTAAAATATCCTGCCGTTTCGATAATTGGATATCGCCAAAAGCCAGAATTCAGCATTTTTCTCCGTCCCCTTTATAGCTTATTTCAATTCAACAACTGTGACGCCTAAGCCCCCTTCACCGGCTTCACCAAAACGGAAGGATTTTACGCGCTTATGCTTTTTCAAATAGCTTTGAATACCTTGACGTAACGCCCCTGTACCAACGCCATGAATAATGGATACACGACCATAATTAGAGAGTAACGCATCATCAATATATTTCTCTGTTCTTAATATTGCATCCTCATAGCGTTCACCACGTAAATCTAATTCTAATTTCACATGACTATTTCGGTTTTTCACACCAGCTGTCCGTAATATAGGCTCTTTTTCAGGTTTAATATACTCCAAATCACTATCCGAGATTTTCATTTTTAAAATCCCCATTTGGACAACCCATTCTGTATTCGACACCTTTTCTAACAAAGTACCCCGTTGACCATAGCTTAACACCTTTACCTCGTCTCCGACAACTAAGTTTTGTGCGCGGGCTTTGACTTGTGCCGCTTTTTTCAGCACTTTATTGTCTTCAAGTGGTGTTGCTTCTTCCAAGCGTTTACGTGCTTCAATCAATTCATGCTCCTTGACAACTTGATTAGCATTTTTACGCATTTCTCGAAGCTCTGCAATAATCGCTTCCGCTTCTCGTTTCGCTTCATCAACAATTTTACGTGCTTTTTCCTTCGCTTTCTTATCAAGCGCCTCTTTCCGCTCCTCGTAGGCTTGCACTTTATCTTGAAGCTCTTGACGTAATGTCTCCGATTCTAACAGTAATGCATGCGAACGTTCTGCATCATCTTCGGATTGGCGACGTGTTTCTTCCAATGAGGCTATCATGGATTCAACCTCATGTCGGTCTGTCCCAGTAAAGCCTTTTGCACGATCAATAATGGATTCAGGTAAACCAAGACGACTGGAGATTTCGAATGCATTAGAGCGCCCAGGTACTCCGATAAGTAGACGGTAGGTTGGGCTCAAAGTTTCAATATCAAACTCGACACTGGCATTAGCAACACCTGGACGATTATAGCCATATGCTTTAAGTTCAGGATAGTGAGTTGTCGCCATTACACGAGCACCTCGTCCATGTACTTCATCTAAGATTGAGATAGCTAAGGCTGCCCCTTCCTGTGGATCAGTACCTGCGCCCAACTCATCAAAAAGAACAAGTGATTCATGATCAAATTTTTGTAGGATGTCTACAATATTGACCATATGAGATGAGAACGTAGAAAGTGACTGCTCAATTGATTGCTCATCACCAATATCAGCAAACAATTGCTCAAATACTGCAAGCTCTGAGCCATCTAATGCCGGCACTGGTAATCCAGCTTGCGCCATTAATGTACACAGGCCAACCGTTTTTAATGTTACGGTTTTACCACCTGTGTTAGGACCTGTAATGACAATGGCTGTTATCTCTTTGCCAAATTCAATATCATTCGGAATAGCTGAATCCATTGGTAGCAGTGGATGACGTGCACGTACTAGTCGGATATAGCCATCCTGATTCATTTTAGGCATTGTACATTTATTCGCTTGTCCATATTTGCCCTTTGCTAAAATGACATCGATATCGCCTAAAACCTTCACTAAGTTAAATAAATCTGATGCTACTTCTTGCACCATTGCACTTAAAGCTAATAAAATACGCTCAATCTCCGCCTGCTCTTTCATTTTCAAGCGATGAATTTCATTATTCGCTTGGACGACAGAATCTGGCTCGATAAATAAGGTTTGACCAGAAGAAGATTGATCATGGACAATCCCACCATAATGGTGACGATATTCTTGCTTTACGGGAATGACAAAGCGGTCATTACGAATTGTCACAAGTGCATCAGAAAGCATTTTCGCAGCATTACTTCCACGAATTAGACTTTCCAGCTTAGAACGGACTTTCCCCTCTTCAGCACGCAAAGATTGGCGAATAGAGCGCAATGTTTGACTAGCAGAATCTAAGACAGCTCCATTATCATCAATACAGTTATTGATTTCATGTTGTAATCCTGTTAAGACAGGCATCGCTTCCTTTTTGGAGATGAAATGGGGAATTTCAATTACTTCATCGGCCTCTATATCTTCAATAAAATTGCGTAGAATTCTGCTTGCTCGAATCGTGCTCGAAATTTCCATTAGTTCTACTGCTGCTAGCATGCCTCCTATTTGAGCACGTCTGGCAGATGGGCGGACATCAAAAATCCCTCCCATTGGCACATTGCCCTTAACACGCAATATGGATAATCCCTCATCCATTTCCTCTAATAATTGTACTACTTTATCAAAATCTGTTTGTGGCACAAGCTCCTCAATGGCAGATTTACCAATGGAAGAAGTACAATAGGAAGCCACTTGTTGCCTAACTTTATCGTATTCTAGTGTTTTCAATGCGCGTTCTGCAATCACTGAGAACACCTCCTCAACCTATTTATTTCGTCGTATGAACGCTTCAAACTGTTCACGCGTCCATGTATTCACAATCATATCTTTCGGTAACCATGCTCTATTTGCATAGCGAACCCCAATATCCATAAAACGTAAATGTGCAATATCATGAGCATCTGTGTTGATAGCTACTGGCACACCTGCAGCAAAAGCCATTTCTAAATGTTCTACACATAAATCGAGACGATACGGATTTGCATTTAACTCTAAAATTTTACCATATTCCTTCGCCCAGGCAATTAACTGTTTCATATCTGGATTATAGCCATCACGGTCTTCAATAATTCGACCAGTTGGATGGGCAATCATATGGACATAGGGATTTTGCATAGCTGTTAGTAAACGTGCCATAATTTTATCCTGTGATTGTGTAAAGCTAGAATGAATTGAAGCAATAACAAAATCTAGCTCTTTTAGCACCTGATCTTCGAAATCAAGGGAGCCGTCTGGTAAAATATCCATCTCTGTCCCTTTAAACAAATGAAATTCTGGATGTGCCGCATTAAACGCTTCAATTTCTACACGCTGCTTTTCTAAACGCTCTGGCGTTAAACCATTTGCAACTTTTAAGAATTGTGAATGGTCTGTAATAACACTATACTGGTAGCCTCGTGCTAGTAACGCCTCGCCCATTTCTGCAACAGAGTATGCACCATCCGACCATGTCGTATGCATATGCAAATCAGCCTTAATATCTTCTAGTCGAACTAAGTTTTGAATCGTGTTTGTTTTGTCAAATTCCACTGTTCCTATCCGTAAGCTTGGTGGAATCCAAGGTAGATCAAAGTGAGCGAAAAATGCTGCCTCTTCTTGGAACGTCAAAACAGTACCATCTTCCTGTTCCACACCATATTCACTTATTTTTTCACCACGTGCTTTGGCAAGTTGTCGCATACGGACATTATGATCTTTGGAACCTGTAAAATGATGCAGGGCAGTTGCATATTCATTGTCCTTCATTAATCGGAAATCAACGCTAACTGGCTCCTCTAATTCTAAAATCACTGAAATTTTAGTATCTCCTGCTGCCACTACTTCTTGAATGGCCAAGCCCTTTAACAACTTTTCGCGTACTTGCTCAACTTCTTCTGTCACGACAATAAAATCAATATCTTTACTTGTTTCTAGCGCTCGACGGAAGCTGCCAGCCACTGAAAAACGTTCTACTTCCTTCATACTACCTAGAAGCGCCTCAATTTGTAAAACCACAGGCTCTAGCTGCCAAATTGGTAGACGTTCTGAACGATTTGCTAAATTGGCTAGTTCCTTTAAAATTTTTTCCTCAGTTTTTACTGCAAATCCTGCTAATTCACGTACTTTCCCTGCTTCACATGCTGCCTTCAAGCTTTCTGCTGAGTCAATGCCTAACTCTTGGTGAAGTTTCGCAATTTTTTTTCCTCCCAAGCCAGGCAATTTTAACAATGGCAGTAACCCTTTAGGTACAATTTCTTCTAACTCCTTTAACAAGCTCGATTCACCTGTTGCCATTAAGTCCTCTATAACAGCCGCAGTACCCTTGCCAATACCTTTGAGTTTTGTTACATCATCCATTTCGCTTAATGAACGCTCGTCCCCCTCAAGTGCTGCCGCAGCTTTTCGAAAGGCCGATACCTTGAATGGATTTTCTCCCTGTAATTCCATATATAAAGCAATTTTTTCGAGCGTGCGAATAATTGTTTTTTTATTCATTGGTAATTCCTCCTATCGTAAAAACACTTCCCTCAAGACAGAGAGAAGTGCATAGTTACTATTGCATATAAATATACCACCAGTTTTGGAACATCTTTGTAATAATCGGCGTATGCTCCAACATGAGACCACTTAACAATGACTTCGACATTAAATTTTGAATGACATCTACTGGTAATAAGGCGCACACGTATAGCAAAATAAACATAATTAAATAGTTTTCAATCATGCCAAGTAGCGCCCCAAGCCAACGATTTACTGTATTTAGCACAGGTAAATACGCAATAAAGTCAAATATCGATGCCACGATTTGCAACGTTATTTTTACTGCAAAGAAAATAACAGCAAAGGCAATCACCCGATAAAAGGTGCGGTCTAAATCTAGACTATCAATAACAACGCCAAGGCTGCCTGTATCAGTGACACCCGGATACGGAACCCAAAATACAAATTTTTGTGCTAATGGCTTATAATAAATATACGCAACAATTAGAGCTACTACAAAGCTGACAATATGCATCATTTGTACAATGAAACCTCGTTTTGCACCGACGCCAATTCCAGCTAACAGTACCACTAATATGATTAAATCTAACATTCTCTTCAACCCTTTAATTTTTTCAATTCTTCTTCTAATTGCTCCATTCGTTCTTTTAACAGTAAATAATCATGTACTGTATTTACTGCTGTCAGAACAGCAAGTTTTGTGCTATCAAGTGAGGGATTATGTACGCTCATCTCGCGCATCCGGTCATCAACAATCGAAGCAACAAGTCGCATATGGCCAATGGATTCTGAGCCGACCATTTTATATGTATGACCATATATTTCCACAGAAATTTTATTCTTTTCTTGTTTTTCCATAGTCGCACCCTCCTATAAATTCGATGCACACACGATTTTAGAGGCCTGTGAGCACCATCACACAAAAAAGCTATTTATTATCATACCATGAAAGGTATAAAATTGTGAACAATGAGGACAGAAAGGAACGATTAAATGGCAAATATTGTGCTTTCCATTTCAACAAATATTCAAAAAGAGGTGATGACTTACTATGCAACACATTTTATAGAGCGAAAGGCACCTGGTGTCATTTTTGCTGCAAAACTACCAGATACAGCCATAACTATGTATAAATCAGGAAAATTAATGTTCCAAGGGGGCGGTGCTGAACGCGAGGCGGCGCGTTGGGGAACTATTGAAAAAACAGCTACCTCGTCCTCCTCAGCTATCGGGGCAAAAGGTGATGTACTGCCTAACAATTTCGCAACCATGTCTGTCTTAGGCTCAGATGAAACAGGTACAGGTGATTATTTTGGTCCTATCACAGTAGCAGCAGTATATGTGCCTACCTCCAAAATCGAACTCATCAATGAGCTTGGCGTAAAAGACTCAAAAATGCTAACAGATGATTATATGCGAAAAATTGCACCTGACTTACGTGCAGCCTGTGTCCATAGTGTCCTCGTCTTACGCAATGAGAAATATAACAGCTTACAAGCGAAAGGCTATTCCCAAGGTAAGATGAAAGCTATGATGCATAACAAGGCTCTACAAAACACGCTATCAAAAATGGCACCTGTAAAACCTGAATTTATTTTAATTGACCAGTTTGCCGAACGTGGTGTTTATTATAATTACTTAAAAAATGAACGTGAGCTTGTACAAGAAAACGTCTACTTTTCTACCAAAGCAGAACAACTACATGTAGCTGTGGCTACAGCATCTATTTTAGCTCGTGCTACCTTTTTAAAGGAAATGGACCGTTTGAGTGACATCGCAGGGCTTACATTAATGAAGGGCGCTTCTAACAAGGTAGACATGCAAGCAGCTCGAATCTGGCGCAATCAAGGTGAAGAATTTCTACGCTCCATAACAAAATGGCATTTCGCCAACACCGATAAAGCACGGAAGATGAAATAAATAGTATTAATGGTGGCTTAAAATGGTGCGGTAGATATGCAAGCAGCTCAAATCTGGCGTAATCAAGGCGAAGAATTTCTACGCTCCATAACAAAATGGCCTTTTGCCCATATCGATAAAGCATGGAAGATGAAATAAATAGTATTATTGGTTGTTTAAAATGGTGAGGTACTTTTGTGAGAGTTAAGTAAGGTGAGGGTTTTTTAGGGTTCCTGAGAAGCGTGAGTGCTTCAGATACATTTTGGAGCTTTTTTCTGCATGGAGCGAGCGCTTCGTTACCTTTTTAGAGCGCCTCTCTACTTGGGTTGAGCGCTTTGTTACCTTTTTAGAGCGGTTTCCTACTTGGGTTGAGCGCTTCGTTACTAAGTTAGAGCGGTTTCCTATTTGGGGTGAGCGCTTCGTTACCTTTTTAGAGCGCCTTTCTACTTGGGGTGAGCGCTTCGTTACCTTTTTAGAGCGCCTTTCTACTTGGAGTGAGCGCTTCGTTACTAAGTTAGAGCGCCTTTCTACTCGGGTTGAGCGCTTCGTTACTAAGTTAGAGCGGTTTCCTATTTGGGGTGAGCGCTTCAGGCACCTTTCAGAGCGGGCCTCCAATTAGATAAACCGCTTCTAGCATTTTTATTAACGTCATAAAAAAATTTGGTAATCTCTTGATCTTTTTACTCCCGTTTTCCGAGAACAATTAGCCATTAGCATTCTTTTTATCGTATGGCGATTGTTTAACTGTAAAAAACGCTGTGCTTGTGCGTTCGTAATATTTTTATTAATGAGCATTCCATAATCTTGTAGAGCAGATAAATGTGCATTTTTACTAGAATAAAGACAGCTAGAACAGGTCCACTTCATCTTCAACCAATGCATCTGTCCAAATTCGCATTTTGGACAGATCACACCGGTTTGAATCGCATCAACCTCTATCCCATAGTAACGACAAAGCGGGAAGCCCTCATACGGTTTGTTGTGTTGCACAAGTAATGCACTAATATATTGACAATCTATAGTTTTTGACTTCATTGGACGTTGTTGCAAAAAGCTCGTTAACTCTCTTGCCATTAACACTGGAAATAATCCATCCTCATAATTGATTCGAGCATTATTAAAAGGAAAAACAATGATACCGTTGATAGGTACTTCAATTTGGTGTTGCTTGAAAAAGTCCTTTAAATTATATACATATTCCTCAAGTTGGACTTCAGGATGATTAAATACGCGCTGTTCACCCGTATCAAGAGTCCGAATCATTTGACGTGGTCGGTTTTTTAATTCCACGTCCCCTCGAATATTCTTACTTTCAATAATTATTACCTCATATTGCGTTATCACCACAACATCTAATTGTAATGAGAATGGATGCTGAATAGTGATATTATGTAAAACTTGAAAATTCTTCGTAAAAGATAATTTCTCCAGTTGTTTCAAAATATATTTTTCACCATATTCCCCTGCTTCAGCCTGTAATAGCTCCCTTGCCATTTGATCATATAAAGGATTTTTTGCTGGGAGTCTTCTAACTAAAGCCCGCAAACCTAATGTCATTTTTGCTTCCTCATACGGTTTAATAAACATCTCAACACTCCTTTTTAAAAGACTATAGCAAGGAAAATTAACCATTCCTAGACTATTTGTGAAACTATTTATTTGATCAACTTTGCTGCTCTAAATATAGTTTTTTAATAATTTTTTGTGGATATCTTTCATTCTATATTTTTAGTAGCTTCGATTCTTTTAGAATCACTATCTTTTGAGCGGCTTCTTCACCTTTTGGATCACCTCTTACTCTCTTTTGAGCGGGTTCCACACTTTTTAGATCACCTCTCACTCTCTTTTGAGCGGATTCCTCTCTTTTTGGATCACCTCTCACTTCCTTTTGAGCGGGTTCCACACTTTCGGGATCACCTCTCACTCTCTTTTGAGCAGACTCACCCTCTCTCAAATCACATTCACCTTCACATTCTCAAACAAAAAAAGACTGCCTCGTTAGACAGTCTTTTTTCACATCTATTAGCGTACTTCTGTACCTGCAATCGTAGCAATGGCTTTTAACACTTTGTTATGTGCGGCCACTACTTCTTCGTCCGTTAAAGTACGTTCTGGATCAAAGTATGTGAGAGAGAAGGCAACCGATTTTTTACCTAGTTCCATTTTCTCTCCTTCGTAAACATCGAATACGCGGATATCTTTTAATAATTTCACACCCGCTGCGTCAATAGCTTCCATTACTTCGCCCGCTGTTGTTGCACGGTCCATAATAAGGGCGATATCACGAGACATAGCTGGGAAACGAGGCACTGGTGTGTAGGCAAGTGGTGCTTCTTGTGCCGTTGCATTTAACAGAGCCACTAAATTCATTTCCATTACATACGTGTCTTTTACACCCCATGCTTTTTGCTCTGCTGGGTGAAGTCCACCGATAATGCCGACTTGCTCGCCATCTAATAAAATGCTAGCCGTACGTCCTGGATGTAAGCCATCCACTTGTGATTTCACAAATGTCATGCGATTTTCTAAGCCAAGTTTGCCAATGACACCTTCGACAATACCTTTTAGCACAAAGAAATCTACGGCTTTTTTCTCGCCTTGCCAAGCATGGTCTAGCCATTTGCCAGTTAGTACTGCTGCCACATGCTCTTCCTCATACGGTTGCCCCTCGTCTGATTGACCAAGGAACACTGAACCAATTTCATATAAAGCCACGCCTTCAGCTTGACGTGCTACATTATACGCAGCTGCTTCGATTAAATGTGGAAGAAGGCTTTGACGTAAGGTAGAGCGCTCCTCACTCATCGGCATGAGTAAACGAGTTACTGGCTCTGCTTTCAAGGCAAAACGTTGTGACAATGCATCGGATGTTAATGAATATGTCACCGCTTGATATAAGCCAGCCCCTTCCATGTAATGACGAACTACACGGCGATTTGCTTGGTAAGGTGATAAATTACCTACTTGTGTTGCACCCTCTGGCAATGTCATTGGGATTTCATCATAACCATAAAGACGAGCAATTTCCTCGACGATATCCTCTTCAATTTTAATATCTTGGCGACGTGTTGGTGCATCAATAATTAATAAACCGTTTGCAGCCTCTACACCAAATTTTAGACGCTCTAAAATAGAAAGCATATCTTCTAATGCAATCTTCATACCTAAGCGCTCATTAATAAAATCTGGGGAAACGACTACTCGCGCTGGGGTTTTATCTAATTCATCTACTAAACATGTACCTTCTAACACTTCACCGCCAGCTAATTCAGCAAGTAAAGCGGCAGCACGTTCAGCTGCAGGTAAGACACGGTTCGGGTCTACCCCTTTTTCAAAACGTGCCGATGCATCTGAACGTAGGCCAAGATGACGAGATGTTTGACGCACTGTTAAACCATCAAAATAGGCTGATTCAATGACAACAGTCGTTGTAGAATCTGTTACCTCAGAATTAGCACCACCCATTACACCGGCAATCGCTACTGGTTCTTTGCCATTCGTAATCACTAAATCTGAAGCTTTTAATGTGCGTTCTTGGTCATCCAATGTTGTAATTTTTTCACCTTCTGTTGCTTTACGAACAACGATTTCACCTGTTGCTAGGCTATCATAGTCAAAAGCATGCAGTGGTTGACCATATTCCATCAATACATAGTTGGTTACATCCACCACATTATTGTGTGGGCGTACACCCGCTGCCATTAAACGATTTTGGAGCCACATTGGGGACTCACCAATTTTTACGTTTTTCACCACTTTTGCTACATACATTGGATTTGCTTGTAGATCTTCTACGTGAAGCTTTAGGTAATCCTGTGCTTTTTCACTAGCAGTTTGATAGGCAATCTCTGGATATTTGATTTCCTCTGAAAGAATGGCACCTACTTCATAGGCTACACCAAGCATCGAAAGGGCATCTGAACGGTTTGGTGTTAGTCCTAATTCCAACACTGTATCACGTAAGCCTAAAATAGCCAGTGCATCTGAGCCTACCTCTGCATCTGCTGGTAGGACGAAGATGCCTTCTGAGTATGCCTTAGGAACAAGCTTTCCTTCGATTCCAAGCTCTTGTAAGGAACAAATCATCCCGTTTGATTCATGGCCACGAAGTTTTGCTTTTTTAATTTTAATGCCACCTGGTAAATTGGCGCCTGGACGAGCAACAATGACTTTTTGGCCAGCATCGACATTTGGTGCACCACAAATAATTTGTTGTGGCTCGGCTTCTCCAACATCAACTTGACAAATATTTAATTTATCAGCCTCTGGATGTTTTTCCTTAGACACAACGTAACCAACTACAACTTTATCCATAGCGTTAGCCCGATCGATGACTGCATCTACTTCAATTCCAGAGCGTGTAATTTTTTCTGCTAATAGCTCAGGCGCTAAGTCCTGTGTATTGATATAATCTTTTAACCATTCTAATGATACTAACATGTTTTATCCCCCTTACGCTTCTGTTCGTTCGAATTGTGATAAGAAGCGAGTGTCACTTGTATAGAAATGACGAATATCGTCAACACCATATTTCAACATCGCAATACGCTCTGCACCAATACCAAATGCGAAACCAGAAACTTTCTTCGGATCATAACCAGCCATTTCTAATACGTTTGGATGCACCATACCTGCTCCTAAAATCTCAATCCAGCCTGTGCTCTTACATACGTTACAGCCCGCACCACCACATTTGAAACAAGAAATATCCATTTCTACAGATGGCTCAGTGAATGGGAAGAAGCTCGGACGAAGTCGAATTTCGCGGTCTGCGCCAAACATTTTTTTCGCTAAAGTATCTAATGTCCCTTTTAAATCACTCATACGAATATTTTCGCCAATGACTAAACCTTCAATTTGCATAAATTGATGTGAGTGTGTTGCATCATCATTATCACGGCGGAATACTTTACCAGGACAAATAATACGAATCGATTCACCCTTTTTGGCTTCCATTGTACGGGCCTGTACTGGTGAAGTATGCGTACGGAGCAATATTTCCTCGGAAATATAGAATGAATCTTGCATATCACGAGCTGGATGCCCTTTTGGTAAATTTAGTGCTTCGAAGTTATAGTAGTCCTTCTCAACCTCTGGGCCTTCAGCAATTTCATAGCCCATTCCGATAAATAAATCTTCTATTTCTTCAATGACACGCGTCAAAGGATGACGGTTCCCTACTTTAATTTCACGACCTGGTAATGTGACATCAATCGACTCACTTGCTAATTTTTCAGCAATGGCCGCTTCTTCTAAAACCGTTACCTTTGTTTCTAATACTGCTGTTACATTTTCACGAACATTATTCACTAAAGCTCCCATTTTTGGACGTTCTTCAGCTGATAATTTTCCCATCCCTTTTAGTAAATCCGTGATAGGTCCTTTTTTTCCTAAATATGCAACACGTACTTCATTCAATTCTTTTAAATTTGCAGCTGCTTCAATTTTAGCAAGTGCTTCTTGCTCTAATTGTTTTAATTGCTCTTCCATGTTAAAACCTCCTTAGAAAATAAATGCCTGCATTTTAGGCATAAAAAAACTCGCCCCTAAAAAAGGGACGAGGACATATTCGCGGTACCACCCTAGTTATCGCAAGGCAAGCGCCTTACAATCACTTCATTGACATAACGACTTGATAAAGCCGGCTCACCTTTACAGCATGACGCTGGTCCCGGTAGCTGCTCGCAGGTTGAATTCAAAACTGTATTGGTACGGCGTTGGCTCTCAATCTCTGGCCTACGCTCCCTGTTGTCCATTCACAATCTTTACTACTTCCCGGTCAAAGCATTTACTATTTAAACATACATTTTAGAATAGATTATACAATAATGAACTGTAGCAAATCAAGAGACAACTGCCTGAATCCCACAAAGATCTGTCAATTACTTGGCAAAGCCATATAAAACAATACCTGTTGCCACTGCAACGTTTAATGATTCAGCCTGTCCAAAAAGAGGAATAATCATATTTTGATCTGTCATTGCTAATATTTGAGGCTGAATGCCACTTCCTTCATTCCCCATAATAATCGCAAATGCACCCGTATGTTGAATGTCGCTATACGGCACTGCCTCCTCATCTAAAGCGGTGCCAAATACGGGTACACCTTGATCCTGAAGTAAATCTACCCATTCAGCTAAATCCCCACGGACTACTGGAATATGGAAATGCGAGCCTTGGGCAGCACGTAGTGTTTTAGGATTATAAAGATCGGCACTGCCTTTTCCTAAAATTACAGCATCTAAACCTGCTGCATCTGCTGTACGAATCATTGTTCCAATGTTACCAGGATCTTGGACAGCATCAATTAATAACACTTTTCGCCAAGTGGTCATCACCTTATCCTCTAAAACTGGCTGTTTGCATACAGCAAAAACACCTTGAGAAGTTTCTGTTTCTGCGAATTCTTTCGCTACCGTTGTCGATACTTCTACAATAGCTACATCATCAATTGGCCACAACATTGGCAAATCTATACCTTCACGTACAATAATTTGTAATACTTGCTCTTTATTTTTTAATGCTTCTTCAACAAGATGAAAGCCCTCTATAAGGAATTCACCTGAACGTTCACGCTCTTTTCTTGTCGTCGCTAATTTTTTCCAATATTTCACTAACGCATTTTGCGTAGATTCGATTCTCTTCATCGCTACCTCTTACCGCCTTTTTCCTATATATTGACCACTATTATACCTTAGGAAATGGCAAATTTCATAGCTAAGTGAGAAAACTGTTATTTTCTTTTGGTGGCAAGTGAAGAACCAATTAAACATGCTATAATCATACACATCTAATTAAAACAAGGAGAGAGGAAAATAGATGAAAAAAACGATACATGTAGTCGGAGCCATCATTGAAAATGAGCAACAAGAAATTTTCTGTGCTTTAAGAAATCCACAAATGGTACTAGCAAATTATTGGGAATTCCCTGGCGGTAAAATAGAGCAAGGTGAAACACCAGAACAGGCGCTTTATCGTGAAATCCTTGAGGAATTTAACTGTACGATTCAAGTAGGTGAGCTAGTTGAAATAACCCTCCATGAATACGAGCAATTTTTCGTTCACTTAGAAACATACAAAGCTTCTATTATAAAAGGTACACCCCAAATATTGGAACATGCTGAAGCAAGATGGGTTCCCCGCAAGCAATTGCTCGACCTTCCATTTGCTCCAGCAGATCTGCCTTCCATTCAAAAATTGTTAGTCGAAATATAAAAGTTATTCACTTCATTTCATGAAAATGGGTAACTTGGTTTCGTCCATGCGCTTTCGATACATACAATGCTTCGTCTGCTTTTTTTATGAATGTCGTGTCTGTATCTTCTGACGTTACTGTGGCAATCCCCATACTGATCGTAATACAACCTGTTGGCCAATCATCCTGCTCCACGGTGTGTCTAATTTGTTCGCCGATTTCTTTTGCCACAGTTTTCTCGGTCGTGGGTAAGATGATGATAAACTCCTCACCCCCGTAACGAGCGACGGTGTCTTCTGTTCGTACTTGTTGCTGTAATAGCTGCGCCAATTGAACAAGGACATCGTCTCCAACTTGATGACCGTATGTATCATTAACCTTTTTAAAATGATCGATATCTAAAATACATAACGAAAAAGGCTCTGCCGTCTCGTGAAAATAATTGAAATGTTGTTCAAGTTTTTCCTGGAAGAATCTTCTGTTTTTCAAACCAGTCAGTTTATCTGTCATCGATAATTCTACTAAAGCAGCATTCATCTCTAATAATTTCGCCTGCTGTTGTTCTATTTCTACATAAATTTGCTCCAAATTAGCTAATGCTTGATCCTTTTCTTGGTAGGCAGCCTCCAGTAGTTTTTTGGCTGATCGTAATTCCTGTTCATAATCTATGCGCTTTTTCATCTTTACTAGAATACAATCAATTCGTTCTACCCTATCCTCCGTGTACAATCTAGCATTCATTAAAAATGGAACTGACATCCCGTCCTTCTGTTTGAGATGAATAAATAATTCCTCTACTTGTCCCTCTAAATTAATCGTAGGATAAAAATAAGAGTGAAAAATCATCTTATTGGGCGTAGATAGAAGAATTTCTAGATGCTTTTGTAATAATTCCTCTTGTCCATAGCCGAGCCAATCTAGCAGGGTTTGATTGATTTCTGAAATAAGCCCTTCATGTGTGATGGAAAGAAAACCACATGGTGCGTTATTGAGTCGTTTGTCCATTGTTGACAATCCTTTCATTGTTCCCTACAAAAAATCTGTAATACACTGTATTGTTTCATTCGGGTGACTAATATGCGGATAATGTCCTTTCGCTTTCATTAATTGCAACGTGCTGTTTTTGAGATGCTGATGTAAATAATCTCCAACACCAATTGGCACAATACTATCTTCCGAGCATTGGATAATCAACGAAGGAACTGTTCCCTTTGATAAATCACTTCGATGATCAGATAAGAATGTTACCTCAGCAAATTCTTTTGCGATGATAGGGTCTGCTGCTATAAAGGTTTGCTTCAATTCCTGTGTTAATGTTGGTTGTTCAGGATTACTCATTGCAATAGGCGCCATATAGCTAGCCCAACCTGCAAAGTTCATTTCCATCATGTCTAATAACTCCGCAATATCACTTCGCTCAAATCCCCCTTGATAACCATCATCATTTAAATAACATGGAGAAGGACCAATCATAATCAACTTTTTAAAATAATTAGGATGCTGGATAGATGCGAGCAGTCCTATCATGGCACTAATGGAATGCCCTACAAAAATACTATTTTGTAATGATAGCGTTTCAATAATGTCCAATAAATCTTGTACATAGCCCTGTAATGTTTGATATTTTTCAGATGAATAGGCACCTATATCTGAGTTACCTGAGCCGACATAATCGAATAATATAATCTGATATTTGTCCATAAATGCAGGCGTAATGAAACGCCACATGTTTTGATCACAGCCAAATCCATGTGCAAAAATAATCGGTTGGTCTCCTTGTCCGAATACTTTTACATTATTACGAACAACAATATTTTCCATTCTAATTACTCCTTTTAGAAATATATGTAATAGGTTTATTGTGACCCCTTATACAGTAATTATCAAGCTAAAACATGAAAAACAAAAAGGAGCAGTAATGTCTCTGCACTCTGCTCAATACTCAGTCTACAGCCACTTTCTAATAGATGGGATACTCTGTGGAAATTGAAAGACATTATACGGATCATATTTTGTTTTCACTTCTCGCAGCCTTCTAAAATTGCGACCGTAATAGGCTGTATGCCAGTCCTGAATAAATCGATCTGGAAAATTCACATAATCACCAGACGTATAAGGTGATAAAGCGCGTCGTAAGTTTTCTACCCACTTCATATTTTGTTCTTCCTCATTCGAATTTTCCCAGGAAGTATTATATTCTTGCGCTATTAACGCATTGCGATAGTAATAGGCTGTATGATTTGGAACAATTTCACTGACCGCTCCTCTTAAAGATTGTTGCCAGATCGTTGTATTTGAATTAGGTGCATGAGCTAAAAATTCTTTCATTCGCTTAATCGCCTTATATGGAAACGGTCTTTCCAAAAATGACCCTGATCTTTTTCGAAGGGCGGGCTGGTTGCCGCTAGGTAAATCAAAAAATTCTACTGCCTTGATATATGGCACTTCCTTTATCCAAATACTTGTTGGCAAACCTGCCTTTCTAAGAGGGCGAAGCAACTTCTTTAATTCAGCTGCTGATCCTATGAACTCACCTTGTGCAACGATTTCACCTACTTCCTTTGTTTTTAACTCAATCTGTGAAGTCAGACGCTTATCTGTATAAGGAGCCCATTTTTGCCATGCATCAAAGGCCACTTCAAAATCATTCCATCCCCATGTAATGGAGAAGAGTGATACCTCATTAATCGCATGTAACTTGAATGTCAATGAAGTGACTATACCAAAATTGCCACCACCGCCACCACGACTTGCCCAAAAAAGATCATTATTGTGTTGCTTATTTGCTCTGATTACCTGAGCACCTTCATGTCCACTAGCGACCACCGTTTCGATTTCAATGAGATTGTCACAAGTTAAACCGAATGGACGTGATAACATCCCAATACCCCCACCAAGGGTCAATCCGACCACCCCAACACTACTTTCTGTGCCAGCAGGAATGGTGACACCATGTTCCCATAATGTACGATAGACTTTTCCCATATTGGCTCCAGCATCAATCCTAGCTGTCATTTCTGGAAGATTAATCGAAACCTTATTCATATCACTTACATCAATGACAAGACCCTTATTTACTAAAGAAAAATTTTCATAGCTATGACGACCACTTCGAATTCTAAAAGTCTCATTGTTTTCTCTTGCCCATTTTAATGCATTAACCACATCTTTCGTTTCTTGACAAAACACAATGACACTCGGATATTTGGGGTTATTTAAATTATTATTCGTTCTCGCTTGTTCATAATCCGAATCTTCAGGAGTCACGATTCTACCCGTGAGCTTTGCCTTTTTCAATATCAAGCCCCTTTCTCATAATGATACTTATCCTATGCAACTCATTTAAAAAGAATTTGAAGTTTCAACTATTTTATTGGACACACACTAAAATACTCATTTTCACAATTGAAACATATGATGCACTAATAATATTGTGTTGGAGGTGTTCTATGCTTATTCATGTAGTGAGTGCTGGCGAAACACTGTGGCAAATCGCCAATCGTTATGCTGTACCTGTTCAATCTATTAGTCAATTAAATGCATTAGCTACTCCCGATCAACTAGCCATCGGACAATCACTGGTTATCCCTTCTCCTTATACAATGTATACGGTTCAAAAGGGAGATACGTTATGGTCCATCGCACAGAAATTTAGCGTTCCCTTGCAATCTATCATATTAGAGAATCATCTAACTAATCCCGATCAATTAACACCAGGAACGAAATTAATTATTCCACCCATTGTTCATATCGTGCAGCCAGGAGAAACTTTATGGCAAATAGCACATCGATATGGTACGACTATTCAAGCCATTGCTGTAGAAAATCAAATAAACAACCCCAATATGCTTTATGTGGGCGCTCAATTGATGATCCCAAGAGAATTACCGATGATTGAGGTCAATGCTTATTCCTACCAGCCTTCTGAAGAAGCTGTAGATTCCATTAATGCTGTTGGTCATCTACTCACTTATTTTAGTCCATTTGCTTATAAGATGAAGGAAGATGGTACATTACAGCCCATCAATGATGAAAACATGATAGCGGCAGCAAAAGCTAAACATATCATCCCTATGTTAACGCTCACTAATTTTACTTCTACAGAAGAAGGCTCTAATTTAGCACATGTCGTCTTGTCCAATGCAGAGCTCCGGAAAAAGGTCATGAATAGTGTGTTACAGGTGATGCAAGATAAAGGGTACCAAGTATTAAATATTGATTTTGAAAATGTTTTGCCAGCTGATCGCGAAAATTACAATGCCTTTATTCAATTAGCTGTGGATACACTTCATCCAAAGGGCTATTTAGTGTCAACAGCGCTTGCACCTAAAACAAGTGCTTCACAAACTGGAACATTATATGAAGCGCATGATTACGAGGCACATGGGAGAATAGCTGATTTTGTGGTATTAATGACCTATGAATGGGGATATCGCCTTGGACCCCCACAAGCCATCTCCCCCATTAATGAAATGCGAAGAGTTGTGGAGTATGCTTTAACTGAAATACCAGCCGATAAAATTTTATTGGGTTTTGAGTTGTATGCGCGTGATTGGCTCTTACCTCATGTCAAAGGCCAAGAAGCCGAAACATTTAGTCCTCAGGAAGCTCTCAATCGAGCCATCAAATACGGGGCAACAATCCAATTTGATCCAACTGCACAATCTCCTTTTTATCGATATGTTGATGAGCAAGGAAGGAATCATGAGGTATGGTTTGAAGACGCGAGAAGTGCACAAGCGAAATTTGACCTGACTAAACAGTATAACCTGCGAGGCATTAGTTATTGGGCACTAGGATTCCCATTCCCTCAAAATTGGGTTTTATTAAACGATAATTTTTCTGTTAAAAAATCTTAATGCTCATTATTGTTCTCAAAAAACAAAGTGCTATGCGACTTTTCCATGTGAAGTGCTATCTGTGATGACGGGATAAAAAATTCATTTCAAAGCCATATTAAATGATATCAACAGGAAAGGAGCAACTCACATGGGAAGAGACAATAAACAAGGTCAAAGCAATAATAAAGGCTCGTTACCTCAAACACCAAAAAACCAAAAAATTGCACCAAATAAGGTGAGTGAGGAATTTTCTCAAGAGTTTATGGAGCTAATTAATACAGTCACGCAAAATAAGAATAAGCAGAAAAAATAAGGGGGGCTTCAGTTGGATTTTCAGCGAGCACAAGAAATTGTCGCCTCACCGTTAGAATTTGAAGTGAGCTATAATGGCGTTTCCATCTGGATTGATCAACTTCATGATGATGAAAAAACAGCGACCGTTCACCTACGCCGTTCTTTAGAAGAGCGGTCTGAAGTAGCTATATCCGAGTTAAAGGAAGAATATCTCGTTCACTAAACAGCAAGAACCTGCTTATTCAATATCAATAAGCAGGTTCTTTTTTAAATAATATAATCGTCAATATATTGAAGCTGTGTTAACACTTCATCCACACGATGGTGTAAATCTTTATAGGTTTCCGTTATTTGCTGTGGAGAGATGGGCTTACTGAATAGATAGCCTTGAATATAATCACAGCCACCATCTATTAGAAATGATAACTGTTCCACTTCTTCAATGCCCTCTGCCACAACATTCAAACGCAAATGTTTAGCCATTGAAATAATCATGGAAACAAGTGCTTCATCATTTGGATTATGCGGCACATTTCTCACAAAAGTTCGGTCAATTTTTAAGCAATCAATTGGGAATTCCTTTAAATAAGATAGAGAGGAATAGCCTGTTCCAAAATCATCTACAGCAATTTGAATACCTAATGCCTTTAACTCATGTAATAGCTGCGTCATTTGATCAATATTCATCGTCATACTTTCCGTAATTTCTAATTGTAAAAATTTCGGATCCAATTTGGTACGTTGTAAAATCTCTTGTACCATTTCTACTAAATCCTGCTGAAATAATTGTCCAAGTGATAAATTCACTGCCACTTTCATCGGAGGTAAGCCTTGTTTCTCCCATGTTTTTGCTTGTGTGCATGCGGTTTCTAATATCCACTTACCTAGCGGGATAATAAGGCCACATTCTTCAGCAATAGGAATAAAAACATCAGGTGGAACAAAGCCACGCGTTGGATGACGCCAGCGTACCAATGCTTCGACCGATTCAATTGTGCCTGTTTTTAAGTTTACCTGTGGTTGATAGTCTAAATAAAATTCATTATTGGCTAACGCATTATGTAAGTCTTGCTCTAACAAAATTCGATCTGCAATGCCTTTAGACATATAGGGCTTGTAGAAAAGAAATCTTTGAGGTATTTGTCTAGCCTCTTGCATCGCTAACTGAGCATGCATTAATAGCTCTTCACCCGTCCCTTTATCTTCATAGAGCGCAATCCCTATATTTAAATTGCCATTCAATGAAAATAATTGTACCTGTAAAGGATCTGTCATGGCACTTTTGAGATTTAAGCAAAATTGTAATAATTCTTCGATGGTCTTTACATGGTTAATATAAATAACAAATTGTTCCTCACGAAGTTTAGTGGCAAAATAATGAGGAGGTACGATCGCTTGTATACGCTCTGCTACAAGCTTCATCATTTTATTAGAGTTGCTTATCCCAATGGAAGAACGAATCGCCGCAAAGCGATCAATTTCTATGGCAATGATAGCCTTTTGTGCTTTATTATCATGTAAATTTTCTTTTAACGTCTTAAGTAATAAATGTTCATTTGGCAGCAGTGTAATGTCATCATGATAAGCTTGAAATCGAAGTTCCTGTTGAGATTGTTCAAGATCCTTCTTAATTTTCAACAGCTGCTGAAATGGTTTTTCCACAGATGTGTAATAAATCGCCTTTAAGAAAAAATAGAATGCTAAAAACTGATAGATCAATGCCGAGAAATCCCATATTGCATTTTGATCTTGACTAACAATAAAGAAGACATCACTTACAATAAGAGAAATAGCGGCACTGATTAGCCACATAGAACGCTTCGGTAATTTTTCCACATATTTACTAACTATAACAATGGTTATAATTTGAAGAATAATAGCAAATAAGTGTACCATATTATCAATATAATCGAACCAATATTTTGGCAATATATACGCTAGAAAAACAGTTCCTAGTACGAAAAGCACAGAACTACCATATGTCAATATCCGATGATTCATGGTTAATCGCTTTTTAGGGTATAAAATAATTAGTAAAAAACCAATGGATAGATACAAACGCATCAATATATGTAAGGGCTCGTCCAAAAAGCTCCATTCACTAGATTGGCTAAAGAACAAGCTGACTAATTCTAGTAAGGCAATAATGAAAAACATGTTTCCTATGTATAAAGTTTGATTGGATAATAAGTGTGAAAATACTAAATAGGATTGGATCGCAATTGCCATTGTAAAAACAATGATTAAAACTTGTATCACCAATTTTAAATCTTGATACATGCCACCCTGGAAAACACCATATATTTGATTGCTAAAGCTTAATAATGGTATGACAAGTAATAATGGTAATACCATGTACCAAATCTCTTTTTTCTCTATCTGATTAAACCATCTCTCCACTCCAAACCCTCCATACTACTATATAAACATTCACTAGGAAATTTTATCTATCTATATCGAATAATCAATTTTTAATTGTATATTTCTTTGACTTCTTACAAATCATAACACTTTTATCGGAATTTGTATGCATCCATGTGAAGTATGCTAATATTCATTTTATTTCAATATTAGCATACTTTTGATATTTTTAGTGCTTTATTCCACTCTGAAAAGTTGATGTTTCAGCCTCTGGACGAGCCTAACCCTTCTTTTTTTAATAGCAGCAACAGATAGACCTAGCGCATTGGCTATTTCTGGATCACTGTAATCTTCTGCATAATAAAGGAGTAATATTTTCCTTTCTATTTGCTTTAACTGGGACAACATGATTTCAAGGGAGCTAGGATTTTTTTGATTATCCCTTTCCTCCAGCTCATTAAGAATATAATTGAGTGTTTCATCATCAACAACTGTCATTCTTTCTGTATAGTTTTTTTCCTTTGATAATTCATTTAAAATCTCTCCTTTTATCCAAGAATAAAGATAAGCGGAAAACTGTCCTTTAGCTGGATCTGCTTTTAGCCATGCCCTCCATACAGCAATGGAAGCAATATGACGATAGTAATCAAAATCCTTGTAAATATGAAGCTGTGTAAGAATGGTAGTAATCATTGGTTGCACAGCCTCTAAAATTTCTTCAAAAGATTGTGTCGATGAGAGATTCTGATCGTTTTGAATGGACATTCTACTCTTCCTATCGACTATGCACAGTCCAATATTCCTAGGTGACATAATCTTAGATCGTTACGTTACTTGAAGCGAATAGTCATTTTCATCATTACATTGTGCATAATGAATAAAATGCTTGTCATATTTAGTCAAAATTCCCTTAGGTTATGGCAAAAATCATCTATTTTCTTTGGTATTTCATACATATTTAAACGATAGTTGGACAAATTACTACTAAGGAGGCGATATAGTTGAATTTCCAAATAAGAGACGCAATTACAGCGAATGTACATGGTCAATCTGCCGCAGAATTTAAAGATATTGTGGAAGATGCCATTAATCGTGGAGAAGAGCATTTACTGCCAGGGCTTGGGGTGTTTTTTGAAAAATGGTGGAAGCAATCCAGTCCATCTGAACAGGATGAATTTGTTCAAAAGCTAGAAAAAGTATTTGCTAACTGATTTTTAATGAACAGTGCATTCCATTTCCAATAAATGCGTGTTAAAGTTTTATTTATCAGAAAATTTGGAGGGATTGGAATGACTGTTGCAGTAGAATTACTTGTCAATCAACTCAAACAGGTTTTATTAGAAGAACAAGTGTCAACAAACGAAACGGTACGACAGCTACACGGGAAGGATGAATCTCATCATATGATGAGCTTACCTGATATCGTTGTCTTTCCCCGTTCCACAGCCGATGTCAGTGCGATCTTAAAAATTGCGCATGCACAACGTGTACCAGTTGTACCATTCGGTGTTGGCTCCAGCCTAGAAGGAAACGCGATTCCCATTGCACATGGTATTTCTATCGATTTCTCTGAGATGAATACTATTTTAGAAGTTCGACCTGACGACCTTCTTGTAAAAGTTCAGCCTGGCGTCACACGCTCTCAATTAAATAAGGAGTTAAAAAAACATGGTTTACAATTCACAGTAGATCCAGGTGCAGATGCAACACTAGGTGGCATGGCTGCGACAAATGCTAGTGGTACGACTGCTGTGCGTTACGGAGTTATGCGTGATCAAGTTCGTGATTTAGAGGTTGTCCTTGCAGACGGCTCTGTCATCCATACGGGCAATTTAGCCGCGAAGTCCTCTTCTGGTTATCATTTAAATGGCCTATTTGTCGGCTCAGAAGGAACACTCGGCTGCTTTACGGAGTTAACGTTAAAAGTTTATGGTATACCTGAATTTGTGACGGCGGGGCGAGCTGTTTTTGACAAAGTTGGCGATGCTGTCAGTGCCGTTACCGCCTTATTACAGGCTGGTATTTCAATTGGTCGAGTAGAATTGGTCGATGAAGCCTCTATGAAACAAGCCAATATCTATAACGATACTTCCTATAGCGAAAAACCAACATTATTTTTAGAATTCCACGGAAATGAAGCGGGTATGCACGCAGACATCGCATTTGCTACAGAAATATTTGAGGATTTTAGCTGTCTATCCGTTGAATTTGAACAAGACAATGCTGCTCGTAATAAGCTTTGGGAAGCACGTCATTCTTTGGCCTATGCCTATATTCATGCTTATCCTGGTAAGAAGCTTATGTCAACGGATGTCTGTGTACCAATCTCTGTGCTTGCTGAAACCATTTTATATGCGCGTGAACAGCTTGATCATGTTGGGCTAGCAGGCGGGCTTGTTGGCCATGTGGGTGACGGAAATTTCCATGCACTTTTAATGTTAAATCCAAATGATGCCGAGGAGCAGGCAAAAGCGGATCGCTTCAATGAGCAGATCGTCCAATATGCTTTACTTCGAGGTGGCACTTGTACGGGCGAGCATGGTGTTGGCATTGGCAAAATGAAATACCAAGCCACTGAGCACGGTACCTCTTTAGCCGTTATGAAGAGTATAAAAGCAGCACTCGATCCCCATAATATTATGAACCCAGGGAAAATTTTCACTATGTAATCTTGCAAAAAACACGATCTCGTCATGAAGACGAAATCGTGTTTTTTTATTAAAGATTGCTAGAACAATTGACACACTCTGTTACGTGGTATCATCGTCCTCTTCAACTTTTATATTTTAATCATACTACAAAATATCCCTTAATCCTTCCCTTTGTCATCTTTCGCCATCATTAACATCTGATGCGCTAGATAAAACACATGGTTAGGGAAAAGGATACAAGTAATCTCACGCTCCCTAGCTCATCGTTTTTGTTTTTAAAAATCCAAATGGGGTTCTGGTTCATCTAAAATCAAAACTTCAGGCTCTGAAAAAGCGGTCTAGCAATACCGAGTCAATAATCTTTTAAATGAGGTATTTGTACGAAACTGAACTCTTTATTACAAATCATAACGGAAGCCTTTTACTAGCGTATCTCCTTTACGAAAATCCTTAGATTCATCACGTACAAAGCCTAATGATAAATAAAGGTTGATGGCAACCTGCATGATATCGCCCGAATGTAAATATAAAGCTTGATCTTGACGAGCGCGTGCGAAGGCAAAGCTTTCATGTAATAATTTTTTCGCAATGCCTAATCCCCTTCCCTGAGGGTGTACGCCAAGTAAACGTACAATGGTAGAATGTATAGTAAGCTCTGGCAAACCATAAGCCTTTTCAGAATCCGTAAATAGCTGAAGCCCTCCTAAAATCTCATTTCCCCGCTTTGCCACTAAAATTGTTTCAGCATCAGGATTGCCTACAGATGCACGAATAGCACTTAAATATGAAGCCCAATCTTCAGGGTTATTGTATTCTTTCTCATACTGTGAATAGCTCTCTACAAGAACCTCTAAATAACGTGCATGGTCTTCCTCTTTCAACTGTTCAATCACTATTTCCACTACTGTCATTGTTTATTCCCCTTTCTTTTTGTCAAACGAATTTACAGGCATTTCGTCAAATGCCTCCTTTATTATAGAAAGTTACTCTTTTTTCAAGGCGATGGGCGAGCCATTCAACGATGGCTGAAACACCCCAATAAATAAGACCGACAGCGATAAATGCCTCCAAAAATTTCAAATTTATAGAGGCTACAATATTTGCTACACCTGTTAATTCTTTCACTGAAAGAAAAAAAGCAAGCGATGTAGCATGTAAAAAGCCTATAAATACATTGGTGAAATTAGGAATAGATTTACTAAATGCCTGAGGTAATATATACCGACGCATTGCCTGTGAAAATGTTAAACCAACTGCATAAGCTGCCTCTAGCTGCCCCTTAGGTACACTTAAAATTCCTGATCGAATGATTTCGGAGGCGTAGGCACCTGCGCTCAATGTCAAAGCAAGTAAAACAAAAAATAATATGGGGATCGAGCTTGATTGAATATTTAGCTTTAATGCTTTCGCAAGGACATCCACTATAATAGGTACTCCGAAATAAACGAGCATTATATGCATAATAATAGGTGTACCTCTAAAAAAAGACACATAAAAATTTAATAACGGTGCAAAAAATTTAGTTTGCTGAATTCGAACAAAGGCAACAATGACACCGATGAGAATACCCAGTAAGACAGGTGTAGCTGTCATAAATAAGGTTAACGGCAATACCTTACTAATTTCTTTAAAAGCTTCGAAAATAAATGCAAAATCTATGGTCATAACTCTTACCTCCTAGCTAGATACAGCTTCCTTCGGCATATAGCGATTAAGATAGCGCTCATTGCTCTTTAATACCTTTTCTAACAGCAGCACAATGACATAATAGACAATAGAGAGTGCTAAATAGATTTCTAGCGCTCTTGTCGTGGAGGCAATAAGCGTCTCTCCTCTCCCGACCATATCCATGACCCCAATTGAAAATGCGAGCGAAGTGTCTTTTAAGGAGCTTATCATTGTGTTCGCTATATTTGGAAAGGCAACACGAAGAGCCTGAGGAAATATAATCCGTACAAACGCCTGCTTACCGTTTAAGCCAACTGAATATGCAGCCTCTATTTGCCCTCGGTCCACCGTTAAAATGGAGGCTCTAAAAATTTCTGCAAATGCAGCAGCATTACTTAAGGTGTAGGTGATAATGACAAAATACATGGCATCCATTCTAGTTACATCAATATGCACAATCTTTAATAATGCGGGTATACCATAAAACACTAGAAATAATTGTACCAATATCGGTGTGCCACGAATAAACGAAATATAGACTGTTATTATTTGCCTCAAAACGTTGATATGGAGCAGCTTCGGTATAGCGATAGCTATACCAAGCAGCATCCCAAAAAGAATAGAAAACACTAAAATTTCAAATGTTACTGGTAAATATTGCAGTAATATTGGAAGTACTTTTGCTATCAGCACGATGTCAAAGTCATTTGCCATACTTCCTTCATCCTCTCTGATTTTTTAAAAGTCTACCGTATAATCATCACCTAGCCACTTTTTACTTAGCTCACTAACAACGCCATCCTCCTTCAATTCACGAATAGCATCATCAAGGCGTTGTTGTAGGGTAACCTCATCTTTATTTAATAAGAAATACACTTTTGAATTTAATAATGCGTCTCCCACTACCTTTTGCTGTGCTTCATTGTTTTCGTTATAATACTTCACAGCAAAAGGCGTTGTAATAATAGCATCCACCCGACCTGTCGCAAGTTGATTATTTACATCCACTGACCCTGATGAATAGACGAGATTAGCACCTAGATCGTGTTCCTTATTGTATTTCTCAATAAAGACTGCTGAATTACTTGTTGGAGAAACACTCACATTTTTTTCTTTTAAATCATCAATTGATTGAATATCATTATTTTTTGCATTAACGGTTACTTTTAATGGAAATACATTATAAGGCTCTTTATTAAATAGAAATTTCTCCTCGCGCTCACTATTGACTTCCATTTGATGGGCAATAAAATCAATTTTTCTTGTTTCTAAACTTAGTAATAAATTTGAGAATTCCATTGTCTTAAATTCAAACTCATATTCTGGTAGCTTCTCATCAATTGCGCGAACAAGCTCCACATCATAACCAGTTAAATTTCCCTTGTCATCTAAGAAGCAGATATTCGGAAATTGTGTACCTGTACCTACAATAATTTTTTGAACATCCTTTCCACTCTGTGCTGTATCATTTTTACTCGTATCTCCTTCAAGCTTTTCAGTGCCTGCACAAGCCGTTAGAAGCAACGTTAATAATAGCAAACTTAAAAATATAATTTTTTTCATATTATCCCTCACTTTTATCATTGTAAACTTAGTTGAAAAGTAGTATTTATTGCAGTGTGAATGCTTTGTTTTGGTCCCAAATCGTGCTTGGTAGCTCTTTTTTGAGTACAGGCATGATTTCAGTTGCAAAACGCTCTAATTGTTCACTTTGCTCAGACAATTCAAGCCCTTCCACACTAAGCATCTGGACTTGATGCTTAAAAGCTTGATGATACTTGATGACTTTTTCAATAATTGCATCTGGACTACCAACTAAAGCGGAGCCACGCTCAATATGGTCCTCTAGGTTTTTGAATGGCGAATTATTCACCTTGGAGGCTTCAGTGCTCATAAAACCTTCATAATAAGGTCGATACTTCTCAATCGCTTCCTCATTTGTATTAGCAATGTATAAACCTCTCGCACCCGCACCTACAACAGCCTGCTGTGGATCAAAACCATAATGATCTAAACAGCTACGATAATGGTCTATAAGGGCTTGATATTTTTCTAATTCATGAAAAGTATTGGAGGAAAAAATAGGGTCTCCGTTTTTTGCTGCTAGTTCTGTTGATAGTTCACTTGAAGCACTGCCATGCCAAATTCGTATCTGTTGCTGATAAGGTCGAGGCTCAGTCGTTACAGAATCAATTTTCGAACGAAACTTACCTTGCCAGCTTATATTTTCTTCGTTCCATAAGCGTTTTAAAAGCTCATATTTTTCAGCTAAGGCTGCCCATTGATCCTCATCTTTGACATCAAATAAAGGATAGTGTCTAGGGTCATTCCCTTTGCCAATAACGACATCTAATCGTCCTTTTGATAAATGATCCAGCGTTGCATAATCCTCAGCAACTCGTATAGGATCAAGAACGCTCAACACAGTCACGGTTGTTAATAGTCGAATTTTTGAGGTTTTCATCGCTAGTGCACTTAATAACACAGTAGGAGATGATGATAAAAATGGTGCACCGTGTCTTTCTCCTACGCCGTATCCATCAAACCCTAGATTTTCAGCTAGCACAGCCTGCTCAATTAAATGTGTAAAAACCTCCTGTGTTGTTAATATACGACCAGTTTTTATATTTGGTAGATTATTAATCAAATTACCAACAATAAATTTCATAATCCCTCTCCTTATTGTGTAAGATGAACATCATAAAATAATGGATAACCAATAGAATCAAATGCTAAATCTTGCACCTGAAGTGAAGTTGCTACTGTATAAGGAAAAACATATATAGGAATAATAGCTACTTCTTCAATAAGCTTATTTTGAATTTGTTTATATAAATTTTCTCGTGTTGCAGCATCCTGCTCAGTCGTTGCCGCCTCTAACCATTGATCCACCTCCGCGTTTTGATACCAAGCTAAATTAATGCCACCTTTATCAGTAGTTTGCTTGGAATGATAAAACAAGCGTAAATCATCAGGATCAATCGCTACACGGCTATTCCCACGTAAATCGTAGGCTGCAGCATCCGCTAAGACAGATCTTGCCTCACTCGTTGTTTCTATGATGACATCAATACCGACAGCCTTTAATTGCTCTTTTACCATAATGCTAATATCTTGGCGTTTTTCACGATTAACAGCATCATTTAAAATACGCAATGTCAATTTATGGCCATCCTTTTCTCGGATACCATCCTTCCCTTTTTCCCAACCTAGCTCTTCAAATAATTGATTAGATTTTTTCACATCAAACCCATCTTTACCTTCTAAGCTGTCATCATAGCCAAAAGTTGTAGAAGTAAGTGCAGACCAGGCCCTTTTATATGTACCTAGGTACAGGGTGTTCACAATACTCTCAACATCAATTCCAGCCTTTAGTGCTTGGCGTGCTTTTACATCATTCCAAGGAGCCGTTGTATTATTAACAAAGAGTGTATATGGTAAGCCTCCTGTCTCTACCTCCCATAATTTTAACTGACCACTCTTTTCAATCGCTAAAATATCCTGTGGTGGCACCGTTTCTGCCGCCTGTAATTGATTGCTTTGTACACTTCCTACTCGAGTAGCCTCCTCTGGTACAATTTTAAACGTTAGTTTATCCAAATAGGCTGGACCATCGTGTTTAGCAAATGGATAAGCGCCGTTATACTCTTCAAACTTTGCTAAAACAATCCGATCATTTTCAACTTGCTCCACAAATTTAAATGGACCTGTTCCAATAGGATGTAAACCAAATTTATCTCCAGCCTTTTCAGCCGCTTCCTTCGACACAATCGATAAATTAGAATGGGCTAAGATCGTTAAAAATGTTGCAGAGGGTTGCTTTAAAATGAATTTAATCTTATGAGTATCTACAACCTCAACAGACTCAACATCTGACAGATAGGTAGCAGCTGTGAAGGCCTTTGTTTTGACATCAAAAATTCGCTCAATATTATACTTTACGGCATCTGCATTAAAATCTGTGCCATCATGGAATTTAACCCCTTCACGTAATGAGAATGTGTACTCTTTTTTGTTATCTGATACAGACCACTCCGTAGCCAGCCATGGTTTTATCGTATTATCCTTCTCTTGATAGACCAGTGATTCAAAAATACTTTTAATTACCCGTGTTGCTACTGCCATACCACTTGCATGAGGATCGAGTGTATCAGGTGCTGTTGATAAAGCGAACGTAAAATCGCCACCCGCTTGCACTGACTGCTCTTTATCCTTGTTTTCTGAATCAGTAGTTTTATTCACACTCACTTCTGTTTTAGAAGTGCTTGATGAACAACCTGTTAGCGCTAATAGAATAACCATTACAGTAATAATCAGACTATATGGTTTCTTATTAAACATAGACATCTTCCTTTTTTTATAAGTCATTGATTTAATTCTAAGCATAATGACATTGAACACTATGGTTTGGCGCTATTTCTACAAAGGCTGGCTCCTCTCGACTACAATGTTCTGTCGCAAAAGGGCAACGTGTTCGAAATGCACAACCAGACGGTGGATTAGCTGGTGATGGAATTTCTCCGTCTAGTGAAATTGGCTCTGTACTATGGGAACGATTTATTTTAGGCATAGCTGCAATAAGGGCTTTTGTATAAGGATGTTTTGGATCTTGGAAAAGCTGCTCACTTGGTGCCATTTCGACGATTTTCCCTAAATACATTACCGCCACCCGATCCGCAACATGACGAACGATATTCAAATCGTGTCCAATAAATAAATAGGTGAGACCTAGCTTTTGCTGTAAATCCTTCAATAAATTAATAATTTGTGCTTGCACGGACACATCTAATGCAGATACTGCTTCATCTGCTAATATAAAACTAGGATTGATCGCAATAGCTCTAGCAATACCAATTCGTTGGCGTTGCCCTCCCGAAAACTCATGTGGATAACGAGAGCTCCACTCTGGATTTAACCCCACTACTTGTAATAATTGCTGTATTCGATCTTCCATTTCATTAGCCGAAATTCCTTTAAGATGGACTTTTAGCGGCTCTGCAATAATCTCCTTAATGGTCCATTTAGGATCAATGGAACCATAAGGATCTTGAAAAATCATTTGCATATGTTTCCTTCTATCTCGCATAGCCGACTTTCTTAAATGCACGATGGATTGACCATTAAATAGAACATCTCCGGCAGTAGGTGTTTCTAGCTGTAATATCGTTCTGCCTAGAGTAGATTTTCCACTGCCAGATTCACCTACTAATCCCACTGTCTCACCTTTAAAAATTTGAAATGAAACGTTGTTCACTGCTTTTATTTTCTTGTTTGCTTGTTTAATTGGATAATATTTGTGTAAAGACTTTATCTCTAGCAATACTTCACGCTCTTGATTTTCCCTGTAGTCTACCTCATCTTCTATAACAGAATCGTTTTCGACGAGCCATTCCGGTTTCTGAATTAGCTCCTTTATATGCCAACAAGCACTTTCCCGTCCTTGAAAATTTCTTAGAGGAGGTCTCTCTTCTCTACATTTTTCAGTGGCGAATGCGCAGCGAGGATGAAAGCGACAGCCAGCTGGCATCTCAGCAAGATTTGGAATTGTACCTTCTATAGAGGGCAGTCTCTTTCGTTTGATATGTTGTTCATTTGGAATGGATTGTAATAAGCCCCTTGTATAAGGATGATAAGGCAGTGAAAATAACTGCTCTATTGATGCTTGCTCCACAATTTCTCCCGCGTACATAACAAAAATTCGATCAGCTAACTGCGAAGCTACACTTAAATCATGTGTAATTAGTAAAATGGACGTGTGATATTCCTCTTTCAGCTCCTTAAGTAGTGCAATAATTTGTGCTTGAACGGTAACATCAAGCGCGGTAGTGGGTTCATCAGCAATAATTAAATCAGGATTACAACTTATAGCCATAGCGATCATGGCTCGTTGCAACATGCCTCCAGACAATTCGTGAGGATATTGTCCCATACGTACGATAGGATCTGATAATCCAACTCTTGTTAATAATTGAATCCCTCGTTCATGTGCTTGCTTTTTGGATAATTTTAAATGCCTTTGCATCATCTCCACCAATTGTTGTCCAATAGTAAACACTGGGTCAAAGGCGATAGAGGGCTCCTGAAAGATCATGGCAATCTTCTTACCTCGTATATTTAACAGCTCACGATTTGAAAGCTTGACAATATCTCTGTTGCCTAATGTAATTTTCCCATTCGTAGTCACACCATTTTCATATTCAATTAAACGCATGATTGCTTTCGAGGTGACTGATTTCCCACTCCCAGATTCGCCAACTAAACAAATTGATTCACTAGGTTTTATAGTGAAAAAAATAGTAGATACAGCGTTTAGAACAGCAGATTTAGACTTAAAATCTACTGTTAGCCCTTCCACTGTCAATAAATTATCCATCATAAACACCTCTTCCTTAAGACAAACGCTTTTTAGGATCTAATTTATCACGTAAACTATCCCCCAAAATATTGACGGCTAACACAAAGAGTGCGATTGCTAATCCTGGAAACGTTGAAATCCACCAACCGGCTGCTATATAGTTTCTGCCTTGTGATAATAAAAAACCCCAATCCGGAATTTCTGACACCACACCTAATCCTAAAAAGCTGAGACCCGCACCTGTTAAAATGGCCATTCCTAAACCGTTTGAAGCCATAACTAATAATGGTGAATAAGCATTCGGTAGGACATGCTTTAAGAAAATTACAGGATTACTAATCCCTATCGATTTTGACGCTAGAATGTAAGGACGATTTTTTATACTTAATATTTGGCCTCTCATTACTCGAGCATACGTCGGAATAGCTGATACTGAGATGGCAATGACAAGATTGGTAAAGCTAGAACCTAATACAGCGGCAATAGCAAGCGCTAATAAAACACTTGGTATTGTTTGTATGATTTCAATCAGTCTCATTAATATAATGTCAATAATGCCCTCGATATAGCCAGCTAAAGTTCCAATAAGAGCACCAATGAATCCACCTACAACAACAGCACTTATGCCAAGTAAAAGAGAAGTTTTACTTCCATACACAACTAAACTAAATACATCCCTGCCAAAATAATCAGTCCCAAATAGATGCTTGAATGATGGAGGCTGTAAAATAGCAGTAGGAAACATCTTTGTAGGTGAATACATTGCTACCCAATGTGGGACTATGGCACAAATAATAAAAAAGGTAATAATGAGGATAGCAGCTGCTAACATCATCTTTTCTAGGTGAAAAATACCTTTACTAAGCCGCTTTAATTTAAGTTTTGAAACAGGTTTCGTTTTAATAGTTTCTAACTTTTGCATCCTTATCCTCCCTTTACTTGCCTACTTCGAATTCGAGGATCAATGATGGAATATGAAATATCAATACATAGATTAATCATTACATACACAATAGCAATAAAAAATACAACACCTTGTATGATTGGTAGATCTTTAGCTGTTATGGCATCTGCCACCATTCTTCCAAGCCCCTGTCTTGCAAATACTGTTTCGATGACCACCGTCCCACCTAAAAAATCACCCAGTAGCACGCCAATCATTGTCATTGCAGGTATTAATGCATTTTTAAGGGCATGACGGTATAAAACGATATGCTCTGTCAGTCCTTTTGCTCTAAGCGTCAGGATATAAGGTTCGTTCAAAACCTCTAGCATACTATTCCGAACTACTCTAACAATAAACCCTGCACCTAGAAGACCTAATGTAATAGCAGGCAAAATAACAGAACGCCAACCATCTGAGCCCATCGCAGGAAACCAGCCTAACGAAATGGAGAAAATTAAAATTAGTAAAATTCCCGACCAAAATGTAGGCATGGAAATCCCAAAGAGTCCAACTAAACGTGCAATATAATCAATTACCGTGTTGCGATGAACAGCGGCTAACACCCCAAGTGTAATACCTACAATGACGGCAATAAGTAGACTTGCAACTGTTAGAACAACAGTTGCAGGTAATTGTGTCCATATTTTTTCTATCACAAATTCACCATCAATGGCTGATTGCCCAAAATCACCATGCATTAAATCTACTAAATAATTAGAGAATTGTTTTGAAAATGGTAAATCCAAACCTAATTCTTTACGTAAATTTTCTGCTACCTCAGTGCTTGCAGCATTTTCAGCTAGTAATGTATCAACGATATCAGTGGGTAAAAAATAATTGATTGAAAAAACTGAAAAAAGGGCACCCAGTAGTACAAATAGTGCTACTAAGCCACGATTAACAATTAATTTTATCATTTATACACCCCATTTCTATAGTGCGTTTTACAACTGTATTTTTTCTCCAGCTAGTGCTGCCTTTAAATACTCAATACCAAGTTCTGTAACCCCTTGATAGATACCATCTTCGCTTGAACCAATTTCTACAACAGGCACATAACGAATTCCATATTTTGTATCTAGAATGTCCCGGAAAGCATCATTATGCGTTACATCCACTGTTTTATAAGGTATACCCTCTTCTTGTAAATACGTTTTTACCTCATTACAGTAACTACAGCCTTGTTTCGACCAAACGATTACATCTTTATTTAGTGTCATTACGTTTTCCTCCTCAGCTTACCGCTTCTTTTTGCTGTAAATGTACTGGACCCAATAACTCAAAAGATCGCTCACGTTCAAAATCCTTTAAGATAGGCGTATGCAAAATGAATTCGTCTACTTGGTATTGCTCATGGTAGTCATCTAAAATGGCTTTAATTTCTTCTGATGTACCGTATAAAATATCGGCCTCATACTGCTCCACCGTATATTCCTCTCCAGATTCCTGACCAAATTTCTCCGCTAGCTCTACTGATTGTAATGTCAGGCTTCTGCCACTTGCTAAATGCACCTTTGTAATTTTTTGATCTCCAATTAGCTCTTTCGCTTCCTCTTTGCTTGGAGCAGCAAGTGCAGCAATGGAAATCGCAAAATGACCATTTGGCTGGTGACTGCGATAGGTTGTAGCCGCTTGTGCCAAAACATTATTATCACTATTAATGAATCGAGCAAAGACAAATGCAATGCCGAGTTTTCCTGCAAGAGCAGCACTTTCTGGGCTAGCACCAAGTAAAAATAATGTTGGCTTTTTCTTTGGAATCGGCGTTGCTTGTATGCCATATAATTCGTGCTCTTTTGGTATGGATTGCTCAATTATTTGCTGTAAAAATGTTAATCTTTCTTCAAAATCTTCTCCATTATTGAGCGTGCCATATTGGAGAGCCTTTGTAGAAAGGGGTAAGCCTCCAGGTGCTTTTCCAATCCCCAAATCTATTCGCCCTGGCTCCAAAGATGCTAGAACATGGAAATTTTCCGCTACTTTATAGGGGCTATAATGCTGAAGCATAACCCCACCTGATCCAATGTTGATTGTTTTTGTTTTAGCTAGTAAATAAGACACTAATACCTCAGGAGATGTGCCTGCTAATGAATCTGTATTATGATGCTCCGATACCCAAAATCGTGAATAGCCTAACTGCTCAGCTCGCTGTGCTAAGGCCACCGTTTTTTGTAATGTTTGTTCATTGGTTGCTCCTTCAATGATAGGGCTTTGATCTAATATGCCTAATGTATAACTCATACAATACCTCCCAATTTCTTTTATTCAAATAAATTTACTAGGTTTTCAGACAGATTGTTTGACATAGCGACTTTCTTTGAAGGGTAAACCTAAATTCCCGCGCAAAGTATCTGCCTCATAATCTTTACGATAAAGCCCTCTTGCTTGTAAAATTGGCACTACTTTATCAACAAAATCTTCAAGAGCACCAGGTACTGTCACACCAATGATAAAACCATCTGCTGCTTCCTTTTCAAACCATTCCTGTACAAGATCCGCTACTTGCTCAGCTGTCCCAAAAAATGCTGTTTTTGGTGTAGCTTCGCGTAAAGCAACTTGACGTAATGTAAGTCTCTCTTGCTTAGCATATCGTTTAATATAATCTGTTGTACTTCTAAAGCTGTTGGCCCCAATATCACCTAGTTCAGGAAACGGTGCATCCACATCATACTGAGTAAAATCATGATGGTCGAAGTAACGCCCAAGATAAGCAAGAGCACGGTCTATGGAAACTAACTCAACGATTTCTTGATATTTCGCCTCTGCTTCCTCCACTGTATCGCCAATAATCGGCGAAATTCCTGGGAATATCTTCACTTCATCTGGGTTTCTTCCAAATGCCGCCACTTCTGTCTTTACTCTTGTGTAAAATTTTTGTGCCTCTTCAATGGATGCACCATGTGTAAAAATAGCATCTGCATCCTTGGCAGCCAATCGAATACCTGCATCAGACGACCCAGCCTGGAATATAACGGGCTGACCTTGCTTTGTTCGACCAATATTGAGTGGACCCTGGACTGAAAAATGTAACCCTTTATGATGTAATGTGTGTAATTTTTCTGGATCAAAAAATTGATCATTGTCGACATCTGCAATAAACGCATCATCATCCCACGAGTCCCATAGGCCCTTGACAACCTCTAAATATTCTTCTGCAATTTGATAACGCTCTGCATGGCTAGGATGCTGATCGATTGTTTTATTGTAGTTCAAAGCAGTACTTTCTAATGGTGTGGTTACAACATTCCATCCTGCACGCCCAGCACTAATATGATCTAATGAAGCAAATTGTCGTGCTACTGTAAATGGTTCGCTATAGGAAGTTGAAACTGTGCCAACTAACCCAATGTTTTTCGTCGCTACAGCTAAAGCCGATAAAATCGTAATAGGCTCAAAACGATTTAAAAAATGAGGAATGGATTTTTCATTAATAAATAAACCATCCGCAATAAACGCTACATCAAATTTTCCCTGCTCTGCCTTCTGAGCCTGTTGAATATAGAAAGGTAAGCTTACACTTTGATTGCTCGCCACCTTTGGATGACGCCAACCTGAAATATTTCCCCCTACCCCATGAATAATTGCTCCAAATCGAATTTTATCCTGTCTAGCCATGTCAATTCCTCCTCAATTTTATTTTACTAAACATAGTGGTTAAGTATGTTTTGTTGGATTGAGAATGATATTACCGTTCCTTCAGACGATATGCAATAGGTACAGTAATAGAAAAATTTTTATGTTCGGATAAAATATTTTATCAATGCATTTCCCGCATGCCTTCAAAGTGTCGAGCTGTTTCACAAATCGTCTGCCAAAAAGCTGACGGCAATGTGTCTTTCTCTTTATAGGTTAAAAATATATGTTGATTCATATCCAGCAAATGCTTGACGTCTATCTCCACAAATTCACCACTTTCCAGTTCCTTTTTGACGCAAAGATGTGGTAAAAAGCTTAGATAGTCTTTTGTCCGAATGAATTCTTTAGCAACTTCTAAATGATCTGCTCGTACTTCAATATTGGCTGCCACACCCTCTACCTCGAACATTTTATGCACATAATTCCAATCAAACGCCCCACATTCAAAAAACACCATTTTCTGTTGGGCTAATTCTTTTGCTTGGATAAGTTCATGTAGTTGCAATGGGTGATCACGGTGTTTGACAAGTTTCACGGCATTGTTTAATAAAAGTTCGTTCTCAATGCCATCCCTATGCACATATTGAATAAAACCTAGATGAATTTGGTGGCTTTGCAGTTTTTCTAAAATCATTGTTGTGGAACCTGTGATTAGTTGAAAACGCAAATAAGGAAATTGCTCTTTCCACTTAGGCAATGCATAGGCTAAGAAATACTGGGCTGTCACCCCATTTGCCCCAATACATACCTCATCTGTCTCCTGCGTTTCTTCTAATTGCTTCTTTCCTTGCTGAAATGTTTGCACAATTTGTGTAGCAAATGGTAAAAAATCTTTCCCTTTCTCTGATACGCTCACACTTCGTCCATCTCGGTAAAATAACTCAACCCCTAGCTCTCGTTCTAATGATTTGATACGTGCAGTTACAGTCGGTTGGGATAGAAACAAAGCATTGGCTGCTTTATGGGTACTTTTGTAATGGACAACATATAAAAATGCCTCGATATGATCTATATTCACGAGGAGTTCACCCCTTCATTACTTATTTATCCTATTATATAAATAATTCTTCATATTCTCTATAATTTATAGGAAAACTATGTTTTAATTTTTTGACAAAAAAAAGTAACCTAGCGTCTCCCAGGTTACTTTACTATGTAGCGATGTAGCCATCCATCTTGACAACAAACATCGCGCGTGGTGAACATCCCTCTGTCTGCCAACCACTTGTATGTTATTCACACGGGCACCCTCTGTTGCCCATGTAAACTCTATCTATCGTACTTCTCAACCCGAGAAGTATATGTCAGCTTTTATGCTAGGATCGATGCAAGAACCGCTTTCTGTGCATGAAGTCTGTTCTCAGCTTGCTCAAAGATGTAAGAATTAGGGCCATCAATAACAGATGTTGCCACTTCTTCCTCACGATGTGCCGGTAAGCAATGCAAGAACATATAATTCGGTTTTGCATAGGCAACTAGCTCATCATTAATTTGATAGCCAGCAAAGTCTTGTAAACGTTTTGCCGCCTCTTCCTCTTGTCCCATGGATGTCCAAACATCTGCATAGACCACATCTGCATTTAACACTGCTTCAACAGGATCATTTGTGATCATAATTGTACTGCCATTTGCTGCTGCAATCGCCTGTGCCTTGGCAATCACTTCTGCATCACATTCATAACCTTCAGGAGTGGCCACTGCAACGTTCATGCCAACGTGTGCTGAAGCGACTACAAGTGAGTGTGCTACATTATTGCCATCTCCTACATAGGCAATTTTAAGTCCTTTTAACATGCCTTTATTTTCTGCAATCGTTTCTAAATCAGCTAATGCCTGGCAAGGATGATAAATATCCGTTAATCCATTGATGACAGGAATTACTGCATGCTCTGCAAGCTCCTTGACCATCGCATGAGAATTTGCACGAATCATAATACCATCTAAATAGCCAGATAATACATGTGCAGTATCATAAATCGACTCACCACGACCAATTTGCAAATCACGCGCATGCATAAACATACCTTTTCCACCTAATTGATTCATGCCCACTTCAAATGAAATACGTGTACGAGTTGAATGTTTTTCAAAAATCATGCCAAGTGTCTTTCCTTCTAGTAATCTTGGACATTTCCCCTCTTTTGTAATCATTTTAAGCTGTGTTGCTAGTTCAATAAGTTCTTGAACCTCTTGACTTGTATAGTCTAGCAAAGTTAGAAGATCTTTTCCTTTTAAACTAGACACTAACTTTAACTGTACTTCTTCAAGTAATTTCATAGCCTTCGCTCCTTATATCGTTGCTGTTGAAATTAGTATATCATGCATAAATATAAAATCAACTGAATTTTTATAATTAATTTTAATTATTATTCATTTGTTATGAAATGTGACAAAAATTCGTCATACAGAATATTTATGCATAAATGTTCAATTTAGATCACGACTATTTTTTAGCGATAGTAAAGAAGGAACTAAAAATGTATGAATGGCACAATGTGTAAAGAATAGATTGTGGGCTTTGTGACTATTGGTATCAGAGGAAAAAATTTTGACACTAAAAACAATGAAAAGCCCCCTAACAAAATTAGTTAGAGGGCAAGTCCATTTCTTCTAATTATTCAAATGTAATTTTATTGACTGCATCACGGTCTAATTTTTTAATGACTTCAACCATTAATTTAACGGCGTTATCATAATCATCACGATGTAGGATACCTGCATGTGAATGGATATAGCGTGTCGCAATACCGATTGATAGTGCTGGTACGCCATTTGCTGTTACGTGGATGGAGCCAGCATCAGTACCGCCGCCAGCCATCGCTTCAAATTGATATGGGATATTGTGCTCATCTGCTACATCTAATACGAATTCACGTAAGCCGCGGTGTGAAACCATAGATGCATCATATACAACAATTTGAGGGCCAGCCCCCATCTTACTCGTTGATTCTTTTGCTGTAACTCCTGGAGTATCTCCTGCTACACCAACATCCACTGCAAATCCAATATCCGGCTGGATTTTATGTGTTGTAGTTTTAGCACCACGAAGTCCAACTTCTTCTTGTACATTCCCTACAGAATAAAGAATATTAGGGTGCTTTTCATTTTGTAACGCTTTCATAACATCAATCGCAATTGCACACCCAATACGGTTATCCCAAGCTTTCGCTAATAGATACTTATCATTTTTCATAACATTAAACTCAAAGTATGGTGTTACCATATCGCCAGGACGTACGCCCCACTCAAGTACTTCATCTTTAGAAGCAGCACCAATGTCGATAAACATATCTTTAATGTCTACTACCTTATTACGTACATCAGCAGGTAAAATATGAGGTGGCTTTGAACCAATAACCCCAATCACTTCATCGCCCTTACGTGTAGTAATCGTTACACGCTGTGCAAGCATAACTTGGCTCCACCAGCCACCTACCGTTTGGAATTTGATAAAGCCTTTGTCATCGATTTGTGTAACCATGAAACCTACTTCATCTAAATGTCCTGCTACAACAATTTTAGGACCGTTTTCATCGCCAACCTTTTTAGCAATGACACTACCTAAGTTATCTGTTTCTACAGTATCGGCATATGGTGCAATGTATTTTTTCATGACCTCACGTGGTGCACGTTCATTACCTGCGATACCATTTGCGTCTGTTAAATCTTTAAACATTTGTAATGTTGGATCTAGTTGTGTCATCCTTTTGCCTCCTACTTCTTATATCTATTTTATTATACTTCGTTTACCGAAATATTCCTAGCTTAATCGTCTGAAAATTGGTGTATTTCTTAATTTAATAACCTGAGCGCTGACGATTGTAATTTTCTTGGTTTTTTTCAAGATAAGCGCCAACCACATCCTCAAATGTAAAACCGAGATTATACGCTAGTACTCCGTAGTATTGCCAAATAGCTAAATAGCGCTCCTCTGTAGGTTCATGGATAAATGCTAAAATAACACTTTGTGTTTCTAAAAAGGTTGTCGTTAAATCTCTATTTTCTTCTACTACAGGCCACATTGCAATTGATGTATAGTCCTTTAATAAGCCAAGCGATAAGATAAAATGAATGGAATCCACATATTCCTCTAAAATGACTTCACGTGCAGATGGTCCCTTTGTACTCCAAAATTTAAAGCAACGCGTTTCATTGGCAAGCTCAGCTAGCTCCACTAGTAAGGCTAAGCCCTTTTCCTGAAACACATCTTGCTGAACATTTTGTGTTTGCTCGATAAAATCATCAAGCTCTTTTTGCATGGTAAACAATTGTTGTAAATTCATTTTTTTCTCCTAAATTTCTAAAAAATATTTTAAATAAAGTGAAACTATTTGACCTTCCTAATCGTATAGGAAAGAATAACCTTTCTTCAAGGGGGAAATTTAAACATGTTGCCGTTACTAATTCGACTTGCTGTAATAGCGCTTATTATCTATGTATTTTACAAAGCGATTCGTTATATAACCGATCCAAAACGCAAACTGGATGAAGCCTATGAAAAAGGCCAGTATTATTTCTATGATGACGTTAAAAATGTCCGAAAAAATTTCTTTATTTCCTATAAGGGTGCGCTTTTTGAAGGTGAAAAATACCTAGGCACAACAGAGGATGCATTTGAGGTTGTTACCATTTTCGTCGGTGCACGAGATGCTGCAACGTTGCAAGGCTTCAGCAAAAGCGACTTTGAATATTTGCAGCAAGAAATACTATTGAACTACCCAAGCGCCAAAATCAATTGGAAGCAGCCCATTGAACAGCTTATGCGAAACACATCCCCATCATGAGGATGTGTTTCTAATTATTTTTATTTATGTCCACAGTTGTACAATGATAAAAATTTGAATGGCTGCGAGTAGTGGAAAACCAAATGCAAAACGATTGTGGCGTGTTTTGTGACGAAATAAATACATACCCAATACACCGCCAGCTGCCCCTCCTGCTATGGCTAGTGTAAATAACGTGCGCTCTGCTATACGCCATTCATGATTTTTTGCACGCGATTTATCCATTCCCATTAAAATGAGCAATACAATTGATACAATGCCCATATAAGCTAATAATGCTTGTCCCATTCCTTACTCCTTTAAAAACGTGATACTATTAATCTAACACAAAACAGTCAATTGAAAGATAGAAATGGATTTCCGTTGCAGGCTACTTGCTTTCCTGTGGGCGAGCACCGAATCGCTTCCTCCGCTACCGCTCCGTGCAGGGCTTCGCCTGTCTCGCTATCCCACGGGAGTCAAGTAGCCTTCCACTTCAACCCACTGACTTTTTAGCAAAGGTTTTCAAATAAAGTGAAGGTGTTCACTACTCTTTAGGAAGAGGTGTTGTCACGCATCACTTCTCCACATTGAAAATAAGAGTTTATCCCCTCTAAACACTTTGCAGCATGGTTGATTGGAGTGGAGCCAGCGTCACTCCTAGGGGATTTAGCGACCCTGGAGCGAACGTAAGTGAGTGAAGCGGCTCCTCGGACGCCCCCTGGAAAGGACGCTGGCGGAACGGAAATCAACCCCTCACCTTGCAAAGTTGCTTTTTCTGCCATTGACATCATCTTTTTTCAACAACATGAAAAGACTGATGGAAAAATCCATCAGTCTTTTTTTGCACTTGTCGCTATGCTTTCAGTGCAGAAATAATAGTTAATGTTGTCAACTATTATTTAGCTACTGCTTTTTTAGCAGCGTCTGCTAATTGAGTGAATGCTGCAGCATCAGTTACAGCAAGGTCAGCTAACATTTTACGGTTAACTTCGATACCAGCAACTTTTAAACCGTGCATTAAACGGCTGTAAGAAAGACCGTTCATACGAGCAGCTGCGTTGATACGAGTGATCCATAATTTACGGAAATCACGTTTTTTCTGACGACGGTCACGGTATGCATATGAACCTGACTTCATCACTGCTTGGTTAGCAACTTTGTATAATGTATGTTTTGAACCATAGTAACCTTTAGCTAATTTCAATACTTTTTTACGACGTTTGCGCGTCACTGTTCCGCCTTTTACGCGTGGCATATGAATTACCTCCTGCTTTTCATTAAAAAATGAATGTTAGTATTTTTTTGTAGTCAATTATTTCATGTAAACAAGTAAAGATTTGATGCGTTTGAAGTCACCAGATGAAACGATGTTCGCTTTACGTAGGTGACGTTTTTGTTTCGTAGATTTGTTTGCGAATAAGTGGCTTCCATAAGCACGGTCGTATTTTAATTTACCTGAACCCGTTTTTTTGAAACGTTTCGCAGCTCCACGGTGAGTTTTCATTTTTGGCATGTCGAATTCCTCCTAAACTGTTCGTCTAATATTATTTCTCGTTCTTTGGTTGAAGAACTAAGAACATGCTTCGGCCTTCCATCTTCGGTTTTTGTTCTACCGTTGATACTTCAGCACAAGCTTCAGCAAAACGATCTAACACACGTTGACCAATGTCTTTATGTGTAATCGCACGACCTTTGAAACGTAGGCTACATTTTACTTTATCGCCTTTTTCAAGGAATTTAATCGCATTACGTAACTTCGTTTGGAAATCATGCTCATCGATTGTTGGGCTCAAACGAACCTCTTTCATTACGATGACCTTTTGATTTTTACGAATTTCACGGTCTTTCTTTTGCTGTTCAAACTTAAATTTACCATAGTCCATGATACGAGCGACTGGCGGCTTGGCTTGAGGGGCCACAAGGACAAGATCCAAGTTTACACGAGCGGCGATTTCTAGCGCTTCATTACGTGTCTTTACACCAAGCTGGTCACCATTGTGATCGATTAATCGAAGTTCACGTGCGCGAATGCCTTCGTTTACATACATGTCTTTGCTAATAGTAATCCACCTCCAAGTAGTTGTCGCGAATACATGGTTTGGGCAAAGCCTTGCCCGGTTGAACGGTACATCCTCTCGTCATGTCCATAAAAAAAGGACGGACATTTTTGAAGATGTCCGCCCGCTATATGTGCATGCGCAAGTCTACGCAAAACAATTCAACGTGTCATACCTGTTCACAGCCTTTAAAGCGTTGTATCAGGTGAGAAGCGGGCAGCCTCTACTTCAACCACAAACTTTGTATTCATTAACCTTAATTATATTAGCATGTATATGATAAGCTGTCAAATATTTATTTTCTTATCACTGCTAACATAACCAAAATGAAAATATTCTATACAAATGCAAGATTTATTTTATACAGAAACCCTCACTTTGGCAAGCGAGAGTTTCTAGTTGAAGCTTATTTTGTAATTTCTGCTTTAATAGCTGCTAGGAAATCCTCAAAGCTAATTGTTTCGGAATCTTTTGAGCCATAACGTCGAACATTTACGCCATTTGCCTCTACTTCTTTATCTCCGATGACAAGCATATAAGGAATCTTTTTCATTTGTGCTTCACGGATTTTATAGCCTAATTTCTCTTCACGATCATCCATTTCCACACGTAAACCAGCTGCTGTAAGTTGCTCTTCAATTTGTTTTGCATAGTCGAAGTGAGCTTCATTTGATACTGGAATAACTTCTACTTGTACCGGTGCTAGCCAAGTTGGGAATGCCCCTTTGTATTCTTCAATTAAGAAGGCAACAAAACGTTCCATTGTCGATACAACACCACGGTGAATAACAACTGGACGATGAGGTTTACCATCTTCCCCAACATAAGTTAGGTCAAAGCGTTCTGGTAATAGGAAGTCTAATTGAACTGTAGATAAAGTCTCTTCTTTACCAATTGCTGTTTTTACTTGAACGTCAAGTTTAGGACCATAGAATGCAGCCTCACCTTCCGCTTCAAAGTAGTCTAAGCCAAGCTCATCCATAGCTTCTTTTAGCATGCTTTGTGCTTTTTCCCACATAGCATCATCATCGAAGTATTTTTCAGTATCTGCAGGGTCGCGATAAGATAAACGGAATGAGTAATCATTTAAATCGAAATCTTTATAAACCTCTAAAATTAACTGTACCACTTTTTGGAATTCCGCTTTAATTTGGTCTGGGCGAACAAAAATATGCGCATCATTTAATGTCATCCCACGTACACGTTGTAAACCTGAAACCGCGCCTGACATTTCATAACGGTGCATTGTACCAAGCTCTGCAATACGCAATGGTAGGTTACGATATGAATGCATGCTGTTTTTGTACACCATCATATGGTGAGGACAGTTCATTGGACGCATAATTAATGTCTCATTATCCATTTCCATTGGTGGGAAAATGGAATCTTGATAGTGATCCCAGTGACCAGAAGTTTGATAAAGCTCTTTTGAACCTAATACTGGTGTATAAACATGCTTATATCCAAGTGATAATTCTTTATCGACAATATAACGTTCAATGACACGACGAATTGTTGCACCATTTGGTAACCAAAGCGGTAACCCTTGACCTACCTTTTGAGAAGTTGTGAACAGGTCTAATTCTTTCCCAATTTTACGGTGATCGCGTTCTTTTGCTTCTTCTAGCATTTGTAGGTGGTGTTTTAATTCCTCTTTTTTGAAGAACGCTGTACCATAAATACGTTGTAGCATTTTGTTATCAGAGTTCCCTCTCCAGTAGGCACCTGCTAATGATAAAAGCTTGAATTCACGAAGTTTCCCTGTAGATGGTACGTGAATACCACGGCAAAGATCGAAAAACTCGCCTTGATAATAAATAGATACTTGCTCATCTGCAGGAATGGCTTCCAGTAATTCTAATTTATACTCATCGCCAATTTCTTCATAGAGTGCTTGTGCTTCTGCACGACTTACATTTTTGCGTTCCACCTCTAGGTTTTCAGCAATAATTTTTTTCATTTCTTTTTCAATTGCTGGTAGATCTTCAGCAGTGATTGGTGTTGGTGAGTCTATATCATAGTAGAAACCACCTTCAATCACTGGACCAATACCAAGCTTTACATCTGGGAATAAACGTTTAATAGCTTGTGCTGTTAAATGGGCAGTCGAGTGACGTAAAATTTCAAGTGCTTCCTCATCGTCTTGTGTAATGATCGCAATTGTTGCATCTTCTTCAATTGGTGTTTTTAAATCCACTAACACACCGTTAATTTTACCTGCATAAGCTTTTTTACGTAAGCCTGGGCTAATGGATAATGCTACGTCATCAGTTGATGTGCCTTTTGCAAATTCCTTTACGGCGCCATCTGGGAAAGTTAATTTAATCATTTCTGACATATTCTTTGCACTCCTTCGTTTTTGTTAAATACATAATGCTTGATGATTGGCTGGAGCCATTGTTTGCATGACTCGATGGCTTAGTTTGAGCGGAGTCATTACTTTTTTGAGCGATTCTTTACTCGATTGGAGCGGAATCTTCATTTTTCTGAGCGATTCTTTACTCGATTGGAGCGGGTTAGCCACCTTCGTGAGCGACTTCCCTCCTATATGAGCGGAGCCACCACTTCTCACAACAATTTCAAAAAAATCTGAGAAAAATAAAAAAAGCTCCGTCCCTCACAAAAGGGACGAAGCGTATGCTCGTGGTTCCACCCTTCTTCCTTCCGACTTACATAAAGTCAGACGAAGCTCAAGGCTAGCTAACGGGCTAGGGACCGGCGAAAGATTATCCCTTTCGCTGCTCAGTAGGTAGTAAATGATGTGCTCACACTAGGAAGTTTTCAGCCGATGACTTCCCTCTCTATAAGCCGATACACAAAATTCATGTCCTCATCAATGCATATTGATATTAAGTATATGAGTCAGTATACGCTCGATTGTCGAAAAATGCAACTATCAATGTTACATCCGACGATTTTTGCCTTGCATTTCGATTGGCACTGTTAAGGCTTTAATTCGCTCCATAATTCGTCCCGCTTTAACTACCTCAATATCACCTTTTTGTGACTGCGCTAAATGATGCTCTAATTCATCATAATTAAAATTAGACGTAATAAAAGTTGGCAATTGCTCTGCCATACGATAATGGAAAATAGTCCCCAAAATCTCATCACGTGTCCAGGCAGTCATGGTTTCCGCTCCTAAATCATCTAGCATTAAAACAGGAGCCTTTTTAATATAATCTATCTTCTCATTCAATGTGTTATCGCCAATGGCATTTTTCATTTCTCGTAAAAACTCTGGAACGAAAACTACAACAGAGCGAATTTTAATAGACGCTAATTCATTGGCCAATGCACCAAGTACAAAGGACTTCCCTACACCAAATTTACCATATAGATAAAAACCTTTTCCAGGTAATTGACCAGTTTCTTTTGTCAATTTTACAAATTGAGCTGCTTTTTGTGCAATCGCCACACGGGATTCATCGTCAATACTTAAATCATGAATGGTTGCTTGTAGCACATCTTTTGGCATATGCATACTTGCAATCATATTCGCAACATCTCGACGTTCTTCTTCCCGTATCTTTTGCTCACAGCGCACATAGTCCATTTCAATAGAATTCCGAACTACCCTTAATGTCGGTAGGAACCCTTTTAAATAATTTGTACAATGTTCTGTATTATCACAGCCACAGCACTCAGTAGATTGACTAATAAATTCATGAAGCTTAGGTAAATTTCGCTCAACATTGTCATAGTTTAATTCATCTGCATGCTGTGCTAAAAATTCCTGCACATGCGGATGTTCTAAAATTTCACGTCGCATGGCTTCATAGCGCTCTTTGAACGAGGGTACATTAATTGCTCGTTTTAATGGTCCATTTATAGGTTCGATTATTGCTCACCTTCTTTACTATTCGCTTTTTCCTAGCATCTCTAATATTTTTTGTCGCTCTTTTTCAAAATCTATAGTACTAGAGGTAGATTCCTCTTGTTTTTCATTCCGTTTATAAAACCATTCAGGCACTTTTTCTTCACGTTGATATCTTGAACGTCCCTTTGTCTGTTGATTCGTTTTATTGGTAGTTTGGGGCTTGTTTTTCCAAGCTGTATATTTATCATGCTCTTGGCGGGCAAGTTCCATTGCTTCCTTAGCCGTCTGGACATTTTTTCGTACCCAGTGATCAGCAATCGTTTCCACATATTTTTTAGGTAGCTTCATATCTGTCGTTAGCATGACATATTCTAACAACGCATTGACCACTCCAATTGGCATGCCATGCTGAACGATTAAATTTTCCGCAAGCTGGACAGATGTTTGCAATGGTTCTTTACCATTATTTATATCACGTAACACCTGGACAGGCGCCGTTGTTTCTAAATAGTATTGGAGCTCCTGATCCTTGGTTTTTAGTCCAGCTTCTGCTGCTGGTAATGGTTCAGTAACGCGCGCAAGTTTGGGCGGCTCCTTAGACACTGTTAATTTATAAAAATCAGCAGCAGCCTTTCGTAAACGTTCCTGGGAAATCCCTAAATCATCATCTAAAGCAAGTATCACTACTTTTTGCATATCAAGGGCTGTTAAATGATATAAAAAGGCCAGCTTGGCTATGGCTTCACGCACTTCGAATGTCAATAAATTGGAAGGAACCAATTGCTCGGACAAACCTGCTTGCAATAAATCAAAATCAAATTGCTCCAAATAAAAAGGATATACTTTTTGTTGTTTATCCTTATGATTCGTATCTACTTGTAAATCTGATGGAATATTAGCATGTACGGGCTTAAAGACATCGATAAAAGCACGAGATACATCCTTAAACGCCGTGTCCTTTACAGGTGACATAAAGCGCTGACGTAAATTGCGATAAGCCTGCTCTCCAATTTTGCTAAACAAAAACATCGACAGCAGCGGGTCTTTCATAAAGCTATCTGCATCTAATGGGCGCTGTAGCTCATATAAAAAACTACGTTCACCAGCATCTTCTTTTTTCCATGTACGCAGCAAACCAATTGCTTCTAGTGCAATACGAGCCTCAAACACTTTACCCATGGGCAACCCTAGCACATTCATTAAATAATAATGTGTCATTTGCTGCTTTGGCATTTGCTCTGCTTCTGCCCATAATGTTAGATAAAGGCTAATTGGCTCTGATCCCGTTAATGGTTGATACAATAATGTAACTAATTGACGCTCCTGTGTAGAAAATGCATGAGGTAGACGAATGTCGAAAGGATCGCCAGGCTGCAATTCCTTATATAAATGGATCAACGTCATTCATCCTCTCTGTTTGCTATGATTTCTTCTCCGTTTGACGTTGAATAATGTCTTTGATTTCCTCAATAAAGACATTGATATCTTTAAACTGACGGTAGACCGATGCAAAACGCACATAAGCGACCTCATCGATTTTGGCTAAACGGTCCATGACCATTTCACCAACATCTTCTGAGCGTACTTCCGAATTTCCAATACGACGAAGATCTTTTTCAATTGACAGGACAAGCTCCTCCAGTACACCAAGTGCCACTGGACGTTTTTCACAAGCACGAATAAGCCCACGAAGTACCTTCTCACGGCTAAACTCTTCTCGTGAACCTTCCTTTTTCACAACGACTAATGGCGTCTCTTCAATTTTTTCAAACGTTGTAAAACGGAAGCCACATGACTCACATTCACGACGTCTACGAATTTCTTTATTATCATCTACTGGCCTCGAATCCACAACACGCGTTCCGTTAAACTGGCAAGATGGACATCTCATATAATTACTCTCCTGGTTTACAACAATTTAATATATCTATTATAACAAATTTCCTACATGTAAGAAAAGTGCATTCACGTTTGTGTGCTCATGATAAATCTAAAGCACCTAAAGTACAAGGAAAGTTTCTACAAAAAAAGAGCACATTGAAACCTTTTCGATTTCAATGTGCTCTCTATAAAGATTATTACGCGTTTACCGTTTCTAAAGCATTTGCCACTTTTTTCACAAGATCTACAACACGTGCAGAGTAGCCCCACTCGTTATCATACCAAGCAAGTACTTTTACTTTGCGGTTGCCTAAAACCATTGTAGAAAGTCCATCAACTGTTGAAGAATACGTTGTTGTATTGTAATCAGCAGATACTAATGGTTCAACAGAGAAATTAAGAATACCCTTCATTGGACCTTCTGTTGCCGCTTTTACAAATGCTGCATTGACAGCATCAACTGTTACATCTGTATTTAAATCTACTACAAGGTCCACTAAAGATACGTTTGGTGTTGGAACGCGAAGTGCCATACCATGAATTTTACCTTCTAATTCAGGTAAAACTAATTTCAATGCTTTTGCAGCACCAGTAGATGTTGGAATAATAGATTGTGCGCATCCACGTGCACGACGTAAATCTTTATGTGGATTGTCTAAGTTCTTTTGATCATTTGTATAGGCATGAACTGTTGTCATTAAGCCATTTTCAATGCCAAATGTGTCATTCAATACTTTTGCTACTGGCGCTAGGCAGTTTGTTGTACAAGAAGCATTTGAAATAACATCATGTTTAGCAATATCAAGTTTATCATCATTAACACCTAAAACAATTGTTACGTCCTCGTTTTTACCAGGTGCTGTTAAGATTACTTTTTTCGCGCCAGCTTCTAAATGCATGGCTGCTTTATCACGTTCATTAAATTTTCCAGTAGCTTCAATAACGATATCTACACCCATTGTCGCCCAAGGTAATTTTAATGGATCACGTTCACTAATAATTTGAACACGTTTACCATTTACAACTAAAGCATCGCCTGCTGGTTCTACCGTACCTTCAAATGTTCCGTGATTTGTGTCATACTTAATCAAATGTGCTAACGTTTCTGCAGGATAGCTTGCGTTAATTGCAACGATGTTTAAATCTTGTTGTACGATAGCCTGGCGGAAAACCATACGTCCGATACGTCCGAAACCATTAATAGCAATTGATACTGTCATTTAAAATATCCTCCTGTGAGTACATACTCAGATTAATTAATTATATACTTTATGGTGATTAGTATAACACAATTTTAAAAAAGATGAACATTATATATTGAGAATATAAAAGTTCTTATTTTCTGAAAAATTATTCTTTATTATGGCGTTTCCCCATAAAAAAATGCGCAGCAAAGTTGGCTTGCTACGCATCGTAAAAGAACCAATTAAATAACACCCCAATAGCGCAGGATTTTTTTTAATTGTTCTTCTGTGTTTTCTATATTTTCATTATTATAAATGACCGCATGTGCACCCTTTTCTTTGACAGACATCGGCAGCTGTGAGTGCATACGTGCCAATGCATCCTCTTTTGTTAAATTATTTCGCTCCATTAAGCGTCGAAGCTGAACTTCTTCACTGACCGATACCACAATGATACGTTCCACAAAATGCTGCAGCTTACTTTCAAATAACAATGGAATGTCCATCACAACATGCTCATGTCCTGCCTCTAAATAGGCATCACGCTGACGTAACATTTCTTTTCTGATTGCTGGATGCATAATATCATTTAACGTTTTGCGTTTGGCAGGCTCATGAAAAATGATATCTCCAAGCATTGTTCGATTTAAATGGCCGTCCTCAAGCAAGATAGCTTGTCCGAAGCTTTCAGCTATGAGGGCTAATGTCTCCGTTCCAGGTTCTACGACATCTCGTGCTACAATATCCGCATCAACAATCGGTAATCCCAGTTCGCTCATCATTTTAGCTACTGTACTTTTTCCACTTGCAATACTTCCTGTAAGTCCGATAATCATTGCTAAATCCCCTTTAATGTTGACAATTTGGGCAATAAACCGAAGTACGCCCACCAATTGTCATTTGACTTGTTGTCGTTTCACATGCTGGACATATCTTTTTCCCATACATTTTTAGTCGATTCTGCATACTTCCGGCTTCCCCATTAATGTTTCGATAATCAGAAATAGTTGAACCACCTGCTTCAATACTTTGACGTAGGACAGCAACAATCTCCTCAAATAATGCACGCTTTCGCTTTTCACTAATGCGATTCATTTTGCGTGCAGGGTGAATATTCTGAGCAAACAATGCCTCCGTTGCATAAATATTGCCACAGCCCGAAATGATTTGCCCATCCATAATCACTTCTTTTACTGCTTTATTTTCATACTTTGGTAGCTTAGATTTTGTTATAAAAAAGTCACAAGCATGCTCATCAAATGGCTCTGGTGCCATTTTTGTTAATGGCGCATGATCTTCAATTTTTGTCAGAAAACGAAGTTCACCAAAACGGCGAATATCTGAATAAATCAAATATCCTCCATCTGCCATTTCAAATGTTGCATGGATATGCTTTTGAAACTTCGCCTCATTAATTTCATCGGGTGAATTCACAACAAACCATGCACCTGTCATACCTAAGTGACTGACAAGGACATATGGAACATCATCCTTCAGCAAATGAAAGAAAATATATTTTGCTCGTCGTTCAATTTTGGTAATTGTCATCTGGGACATCGTTATTTCAAAAGTATCAGGCTCAGCTTGTTTGACAATACATTGTTTACCCTCACTAAAAGAGAAATGTACTCTTTCAGAAAGTTGAACCTGTTGAATGGTACGTCCTTCAACCTTTGGCTTCAATGCCTGGACGACACCTTCTACCTCTGGTAATTCAGGCATTTGAACCCCTCCTTATTTTGCCTCGTACCATGTTGAACCATGGTTAAAATCTACTTTTAGCGGTACTGAAAGCTCAATAGCATTTTCCATGACCTCTGGTACAATTTTTTCCAGCAATGCAATCTCTTCCTTAGGTGCTTCAAAGATTAACTCATCATGCACTTGAAGCAGTAGTTTGGCCTGCATCTTTTCTTTTTTCAATCGAGCATCCATATCAATCATTGCTTTTTTAATGATATCAGCAGCACTTCCTTGAATTGGCGTATTCATTGCTGTACGCTCTGCAAAACTTCTTAAATTAAAGTTGGAGCTTGTAATGTCTGGTAAATAGCGGCGTCTATTTAATATCGTTGTAACATAACCATTAAATTTCGCATTTTGAACAATGTCATCCATGTACTGTTTTACGCCAGGGAAACTTGCGAAATACTTTTCAATAAAATTGGCCGCTTCCTTACGCGTGATATCTAAGTTTTGTGAAAGGCCATAATCACTAATACCGTAGACAATTCCAAAGTTAACAGCTTTCGCTGCGCGACGCATATTACTATCCACCTCATCTTCCGATACATGGAATACATCCATAGCTGTACGTGTATGAACGTCCATTCCTTCTCGGAAAGCCTCAACAAGGTTTTTATCTTCTGACATATGTGCAAGTACTCGTAATTCAATTTGCGAATAGTCAGCAGAAAATAGTATCCAATCCTCTTTTGATGGTACAAAGGCTTGACGAATTTTGCGACCCTCCTCTAAACGGATTGGGATGTTTTGCAAATTCGGGTCTGTAGAGCTCAAACGTCCTGTCGCAGTTAAAGCTTGCTGGAAGCGTGTATGCACCTTGCTATCTGATGCATGAATTTCCTTTAGTAAGCCCTCAATATACGTGGATTGTAATTTTCCAAGCTGACGATACAACAGAATATGTTCAATGATTGCATGCTCTGACTGTAATTTTTCCAGTACATCTGCAGCAGTGGAATAGCCTGTTTTAGTCTTTTTAATTACAGGTAACCCTAGCTTATCGAATAAAATCACACCTAATTGTTTAGGTGAATTAATATTAAACGTTTCTCCAGCCTCCGCATAAATTTCTTGCTCAATCACCACAAGCTTGTCATTAAGCTCTTGCCCCATTTTCTCTAATGTAGCACGGTTAACTGTAATCCCTTCACTTTCCATTTCACTTAAAATTCCTGCCAATGGTAGCTCTAGGTTTTTATAAAGATCGAATTGTTCATTTTCCTTTAATAATGCTTCCAGCTTCGGCTGTAATGACCACACAGCAAAGGCTTTGCGACTTACATGCTGTGCAAGCTGATCCAAGTCAGGTATTGCACGCTTGACACCTTTTCCATAAACCGCCTCATCTGATTGAACATCATAATAGCCTAATTCCCTTGCAAGTGTGGCGATATCATCGCCACTTAATGCTGGATTATTTATATAAGAGGCAAGTAGCAAATCAAAGTCAACGCCAGCTAATTGAATCCCTGCTCGCTTCAATGATGCTTGAGCCGCCTTTGAATCGGACATATATTTTATTTTTGTGGCATCTTCTAACCAACGACGGAGAGTATCTGATTTTGCTGCACTTTCAAAAGGAATATATTGCGTCTTTGTTCCATCTGACAACGCAATTCCTAGCTGCTGACAAGTGTGATAATGCTCATTTTCCAGTTCAACATGCACAGCCATCACATCTTGTAAGTCCTCAGGTTGAATTTCCTGAACAAGGTCATAGTCGAAAGGTGCTTGCTCTTCTTCGTGCACTGTAAAGTCACTTTTATCAAGCAGTGATTTAAAGCCAAGCTCACGCCACACACTGATTAATTCATCTTCTTTTGGCCCATTATACGCAAGATCAGCGAGTGAAATTGTGATTGGGGCATCCGTATAAATCGTTGCCAACTGCTTACTCATGATGGCCTGCTCTTCATTAGCTACCAGCTTTTCCTTCATTTTAGAAGCTTTCAATGTATCCATTGCTTCATAAAGTGCTTCAACGGAGCCATGCTCTTTTAATAATTTTACAGCCGTTTTTTCACCGACGCCTGGTACACCAGGAATATTATCGGAGGAATCCCCCATCAAGCCTTTCATATCAATAATTTGGAGCGGCGTTAACCCGTATTTCTCTGCAATAAAGGCTGGTGTATTTTTCTCTATTTCCGTAATACCTTTTTTCGTTATATAAACGGTTACTTGCTCTGTCGCCAGCTGTGTTAAATCACGGTCTCCAGAAACGATGATGACATCCATATCCTGTGATGAAGCCTCTTTAGCAAGCGTTCCGATAATATCATCCGCTTCATATAATTCTTGTTCATATTGCTTGATACCATAAGCATCAATGAGCTTTCGTAAATAAGGAAATTGCTCTGATAATTCTGGTGGTGTCTTTTGACGTCCACCTTTATATTCTGTAAAGGTTTCATGGCGGAATGTTGTTTTCCCAGCATCAAAAGCAACCAATATTTTCGTTGGTTGTTCTTCCTCTAATATTCTTTGTAGCATTGTTGTAAAGCCGTATACAGCATTAGTATGAATGCCACTATCATTCGTTAACAATGGCAACGCAAAAAACGCGCGATACGCTAAACTATTACCGTCCAATAATAGTAATTTATCCTTGGTCATGATTTTTTCCTCCTGCGTTGTCTTCTACTTCTACTTTATCATAACAATACATTTCAAGTAAAAAAAGCAGGCGTCCATTCGCAAGGTTATCCGTTACTTTTCATATCCTATCCATCACTTTTAAAGTGCTATTCGTCATTTTTAATGGTCTATCCGCCACTTTAGCATTCCTATCCATTCAAAAAAAGCCAATCGCACATAGCGATTGACTTTTTTAAAAATATTCTAACATCATTAACGCATATTACCTATAATAGATGAACGACTATCTTGCATTTTTTTGATAAAGTTCGTCATTGTATCAAAAGCTTCATTGCGTTTATTACTCAAACCTTGTAAACGTAGCATATCCATTTGCTGTGAATTACTTAAACCATCTATTTGACCTTTAACATCTTGGATTTCTCGATCAAGCGCTGAATGTGTGTCTTGATCTTCTACAGGTATAGCTGCTCTTTCCTGATGTAACCCTGCTAACTGTGTATTCAAATCAGCTAGCTGTTGATTTCGTTGTTGAACACCCTCTAGTTGATCTTTAAGTTGGTTTTCTAACAACTGTGCTCGTTGTGATTGAACTGCCTGTAATGCCGATTCTAGATCCATGCCTTGAATATCAATTGGTTGAATTTGGCCATTGGCAGAGGATTGCCCTGCCCCACTAAATAATAAACCTACTGCTAATGCGCTTCCAAATACTACTTTCTTCATCTTATTCCTCCTCATAGTAAAGTGCAATTTCATTTATCATAAATAATGAAGGTTAAAATTAGGTTAAATAATAAATATTTATCTCCGCTATGTGAAGCCTAGCAACTTGTCCTTAGTGTGATTATCGCTGTTTTATCATAAAAAAAGACTTTCATTCAGAAAGAATAGCTTTTTGAATGAAAGTCCATAATGGACGTTATTGATTTGATGCACGATAAAAAATTTCTTCATATATCACAGTTAATATAAATGCATTCATAAAGGCAAACACGAGGAATAAAGGCATGCCACCTAATTGTGGGTGTGTTAACTCTTGATTAAATACCATCACTGTACTAATTTGTGCTAAAAAGAAAATTAAGCCAATTCCAACTTGCCAAATAGGACGCTTGACCTTTCGTTTTTCATACCAAAATAATTTCTTAAAAAGGTTTCTTACATCATCTGCAATAATGATACTGACTAAAAAGATACTAACAAAAAATACTGGTATATGATAAACACTCTTCGTCATCCATGAAAAATCGGATAGACGGAAGAAAAGCGTCAATAACGATGCTATACTACAAGCGATCCCTAAATTTTGGAGCCATTTGCTAATTTGTAATTTCAAAGCCCTTACCCCCAACTATTCTTTTTTAAACATTATCATTCTATCAAATTATCGTTGATTGGGGAATACAAACTTATAAATTTCTATTATTTTCATACTATAATAATCCGATTTAATGGATAGTTATAATTATATAGCAACAAAAAAGTCGTCTCTTTCACTACAGAGACGACTTTAATTTGCGTTTATTTTATATAACCAGACAAGATATTGGCATATGGTGAAGTAGATGGCAAAATAATAACCGTATCTTCTCCAACCGTTTTCTTATAAGATTCTAGCGTGCGGTATAAGGAATAAAATTCAGGATCTTGAGAGAATGATTTATTATAAATCTTTGCAGCTTCTGCTTCTCCTTCAGCTTGAATAATAGCCGCTTCCTTATTAGCAGTAGCTAGCATTTCTTGTACTTGTTGGTCAGTTTGAGCTTCAATACGACGTTTCTGAGCATCCCCTTCAGACAGATAGAGCTGAGCAGTTGATTCACGTTCTGAAATCATCCGTGTAAATACGGATTGTTCATTCTCTGCTGGTAGGTCTGTACGACGAATACGTACGTCTACTACTTCTACTCCATATTTATCGTTTTGCAATAATTCATTTACTCGCGCTGTTACACGATCATTTAGGCTACCTCGTGAAGAGTCCTCATCATTAATAATTTCATCATATCTTAATTGTCCAAGCTCTGTTCGGATAACAGAGTAGATGAATTCTTCCATTCGGGACTCAGCTTTGCTCAGTGTTCCTGCATTAGAAATCAACGCTTTCGGATCTGTTATACGCCAAACAGCATAATTGTCAATAATTATACGTTTTTTGTCCTTTGTATTAATTTCTTCCTCTGAGATATTGTAGGTCATTTGATTTTTAGGTAGTCTCGTAACACTTTGTATAAATGGTATTTTCATTTTCAAACCGGGCTCTCGTTCAAATTTCACAACTTCCCCAAACTGTCGAACAACTGCGTATTCAGATTCTTTCACAATATAAACATTGGCAAATATAATGATGGCCGCTGCAAAAACTATTGTTAGCGTAACAGCAAGAGAAAGAAATTTTTTAGGATTCAGGGGTCCTTTTTTTGGCATTTCGACTACATTCTCCCCTGAACTACCTTCTGAAGGAGCAGTTTTTTTACCTTTACCGGATAAAAAATTGAGGAATTTATCTAGATCCTTATTTTTTTTGTCCATTAGTTACCGCTCCCTTCTTTTTTCTCTGTTTGTGCCTGCTGAGGCTGTAATGCTTGTAATGGTAGGTACTTCATTGTACTGCCATCATCGTTCATAATATATATTTGCGCTTTTGGTAATACATTTTCAAGTGTCTCTAAAATTAAACGCTCACGTGTAATTTGTTGATTACCTTTATATTGCTCATACATTTTATTAAATACAGCGACATCACCTTGAGCTTGCTCAATACGGGCTGTTTTTGCACCTTGAGCCTTAGAAATAATGGCATCTTTTTCACCGTTAGCTTCACTTATGCGCTGATTTTTATACTTATCTGCCTCATTGGTTTTAGTATTCTTTGTTTCGCGTGCATCCGTTACAGCTGTGAATGCGGCACGAACTTCTTTGTTCGGTAATTCAACGTCTTGTAACTTCACACCTAACACGCCAATCCCAATATCATATTTTTCTATTAATGAGACAAGTAGATCACGTGTTTTTGCTTCAATTTCTGCTTTACCGTCCGTTAATGCAGCATCAATTGTTGAGCTACCTATAATGGAACGAATCGCGCTCGATGTAGCGCTATGTAAAATCTCCTCTGGGCTCTGTGCGTTAAATAAAAATTTACGAGGATCAGTAATTTTCCACTGTACTACAAGATCTGTTAATACAATATACTCATCACCTGTTATCATCTTTGTTTCAGCATCATAGGCTTCAAGCTCTCCTGCTTTATTTTGCTTATAGCCAAACTGCAAACTAAATGTTTCTTTTGACAAAATTTCGACCGATTGCACTGGCCAAGGTAATTTAAAGTGAAGACCTGGATTTGTCACCATATCATCGGCACGACCAAATGTAACAACAACAGCTTGTTCTGATTCATCTACCGTGTACCATGAAGTAAAAACTGTAATAAGTGCAATAATTCCAAATATTCCAAGTCCAACTAGCATTAGTGTCCTTTTCACACTCATGTCTGTTCCTCCCTTTTGCTTAGTACTATTGTTTACGGGAGACCTTTATAAAAAGTTTCAAAATATTTTTATATAATGCTTGTAGAGGAGAGAATCTTCTTTATTTTCCGCTTCACAAAAGCTTTTCTGAAGCAATACAAAAAATCCTGTTACCTTTTATGGCAACAGGATATTGATAACTAGATGTTCAAATACAGGGAAAATGGTAGTGGATAATACAATGCTAATTAATGCAGCAACGATCATCGCTAGACTAGCAAATGTACCTTCTAGCTCTCCAATTTCAAATGCTTTAGATGTACCTGTTCCATGGGCACCCATACCAAGCATTAAGCCTCTAGAAGAAGGTCTATGGAAACGACATACTTTAATAACGATGGGTGCTAACAAGCTCCCTAAAATACCAGTCGTCATAACAAAAACAGCTGTAAGCGTAGGAGAACCACCAATCATATTTGAAATATCCATCGCAATAGGTGTTGTTACGGAACGTGGCACTAAACTATGCACCAACTCATCATTTAAGCCTACCACTAGAGCCATCATAAAGGATGACACAATAGCAACTGCAGAACCAACAGCAATGCTGATGAAGATTTCGAATGCGTGTTTTTTTAATAGATTGACATTTTTATAAATAGGAACCGCAAACGCAACAGTTGCTGGCCCTAGTAAATTTGTTAAGATATTGGCTCCTGAATTGTAGGATTTATAAGGTATACCTGTCAGCAGTAAAATGCCTATAATCACTAAAGGTGTAATCAGCATAGGTGTCAGCCATTCTTTTTTATATTTTTTATAAAACATTTTACAAATATAAAAAATAGCAATGGTCCCAAGTAAGCTGACAATGGCGATGAATAACGTCATACAGCATCACCCTTCTTTCGCTGCTCTAGCCATTGTGCCGTGTAGCCCGTTACAAACATTACGACAATCGCACTCACAACAATGACCAGCACAACCTTCATTCCTTGCACACCGAATAAGGCATGATAATCAATAACACCGATGGCAGATGGAATAAAGAATAGTAAGAGTTCACTTAATAGTACGGCTGCTCCTAACTCAATCCATTCAAGCTTGATTATATGAAACTGTAACAGTAAAAATAATAGGACGAGCCCTATTATGCTCCCTGGAATCGGCAAGTGAAGTAGGCGTGCAATAGTATTTCCGATAAATAATAGGATGTAAAGATAGCCGATTTGCACGATACTTTTGACGATTTTCATGGTCATCCTTCTCTCATTTTTTTCTCTGCCTCAACAGTCAGAAAAACAAGATTCAAATGAAAAGAAGGTTGATTCACTGACTGTAAAAGCGTTCGTCTAACAGACAATCGCTATAAGATGGTTGTTAAACTTTTATGCTACTATACTTTACACCTATTTACGTTCCCTGTAAAACAGAAAAAGAACCTAGTGTCTAAAAGAAAACACTAAATTCTTTCTGTGGCGAATATAAAGCAGTTAAAAATCCTCTAGTATATTAGATTTTTATGGTATCGTCTTAACAATCATATTGGGGGTTTCTAGTAATAAGTATAGTGCCCAAATATGAATGTAACATGTTGTTCATGTAAAGGATTTGTTAATTTTTCGGAATCGTGACAATCATTTTAGTTCCTATGCCGACTTCACTTTCTACTTGAATACGGCCATGATGAGCCTCTACTAAATGCTTCACAATCGCTAAGCCTAAGCCTGTTCCGCCAGAATTACGGCTTCTTGCTCGATCCACTCGATAAAATCTTTCAAAAACGCGGGCGATTTCATGTTTTTCAATACCTATTCCTTGATCCTCTATTTCGATGATGCCGTGTGTTTCATTTTCTTTTAATCGAATAGAAACAGTCGTGTTTTCAGGAGAATATGTAATCGCATTGGTAATTAAATTCGTCACGATTTGAATAATACGATTGGCATCCCCCATGACTTGGACATCTCGTTCGATATCCACCTGGAAGCTCATATTTTTTTCATCCAATCGCGGTGCTGTCAATTCTGCTCCACGAATTAAAACATCCTGTAAGCCCATCGGCATAATATTGACAGTAAAGCCATGCTGCTCTATCTTTGATAGCTCTAGTAAATCTTGAATCAACATTTGTAGTCGATTACTTTCTTTATAAATAATCTCTAAGAAAGAGATCAACATTTTTTCGTCTTTATAGGCCCCATCCAATAAAGTTTCAGAAAAGCCTTTAATAGAAGTAATAGGTGTTCGTAACTCGTGCGATACATTCGCAACAAAGTCTTTCCGAATTTGTTCTAATCGAACTAGTTCCGTTATGTCATGCATAACGATAACAACGCCTAGCCATCGTCCATGGTCTCCGATGACAGGTGCCCCATAAACTTCTTTATTATAAAGCTCCTGCTGTACTTCCATTTTAATTTGTTGTCGATAGGGCATTTCTGTCAGAAAGACATGATCGATAAATTGCTCTAATGATTTCGGTAAGCCTATTGTACGAAATACCTTTCCTTGCACATCATCAAGCTGCATCCCAAAGCGCTCTAGAAATACTCGATTCACAATGGAAATATTCCCCTCGCGACCAATCATCATAAGAGAGCTCCCCATATTTTCAATTAAGGTTTTCAGTCTTTCTTCCTCTACTTCACGTATCGTTGTAATATCCTGCAAATTGCGTGCCAAGATGTTTATGGAATGACTGAGTGGTATCATGCGTTCATGTTCATTTTCTTGGGCACGCGCACGATAGTTACCCTTTGCAAGCTCAAGAGCCGTTTCTGTCACATTATCAATCGGTGCCGTAAAATTACGTATCATATAGCGACTGATAATCGCTATTAAAATCAAAGTGATTGTGAAAAGAATAGCCAGTACTCCGTAAAGTCGAGCGCGTACGTAGGTCAATAAGGATTCGTCTTGTTCCATAGCCTGGGCTGCATACAAAGCTTCCTGATCTTCCTGCGTTAAATCCATTTTGCGTTCATCGATTACTTGGTCCATTGAAGCTCGTATTTGCGTGGTTGCTTGCTCATTGTATTGCTCGATATAAACAGGAAAAAGCTGACCTATAACAATCATTAGGACAGCTAGTATCGTTCCAAGTAAAAGCATGAATGTCATGAATAAGCGATTGCTCATTGATTTCATGTCGTTTTCGGCTCCTCAAATTTATAACCAAGGCCTCTAATTGTTTTAATAAACATCGGCTTACGGCTATTTTCTTCAATTTTATCGCGAAGGTGGCTAATGTGTACATCCACAATTCGAGTATCGCCAGCAAAATCATATTTCCATACAGCACTTAATAGCTGATCACGTGTTAATACACGATTTTTATTTTCAAGTAAATAGATGAGTAACTCAAACTCTTTTGGTGTAAATTCCAGTGCCTCATCTTGTAAAAATACTTCAAATCGCTCTGGGAACACTCGCAATTGTCCAAACTCATACATTTTCTCCTGCGGCTCATCCTTATCATCTGCCACAACGTTTTGCGTGAAACGTCTTAATACAGCCTTGACACGCGCTAATACTTCACGTGGACTAAAAGGCTTAGTCATATAATCATCTGCACCCAGCTCAAGACCAAGAACTTTATCAAATTCGTCATCTTTTGCAGTTAACATAATAATTGGTGTATTCATACGTTGCTGTCGGATTTGTTTACAGACCTCCATACCATCGAGTTTTGGAAGCATCAAATCTAAAAGAATTAAATTTGGCTGTAAATCGATTGCTTTTTCAAGCCCTTCCTGACCATCAGCAGCCGTTTCAACTACATAGCCTGCCTGTTCTAAATTATATTTCAATAATGTTGCAATCGAAAATTCATCTTCAATTACTAAAATCGTTTTTGTCATATCTAATGCCTCCGTTAGTGATTTGAAACCCCCATTTCAAATCTCAAGACGTTTATAGCGCAAGTGGTGGCGTCACAAGCAACAAACCTTCAATTACAAGCTGCTTCTGCTCATTATATGAGTGTACAGACACAGTAATGGTATTGTCATATTTATTGATTGCTGTAACCTCTAATAGCGTATCGAACAGTTCATAATGATAGAGAGGTCCTAAATATTTTAAATGTTGCTCAATAATTCGTGCACCTGGTCCTGGAATATACTTTGACACAGCTGAAGTAATAATACCATTTAACATAATTGTCGGCACAATTGGTTTTTGAAAAGGTGTCATAGCCGCATAATCATGTTGAATATAAAGCGGATTACTATCGTTTGTAAGCCCTAAATACAGCAATAGATCCCGATCTTCAATTTTTTCAGTTATATGGATCTTCTCGCCAACTGTAATTTCATCGATTGTGAGACCAAGTTTACTATTTTTTTGAAGCAAAGATACGCCAACCCCTTTTCTATCATACTACATTCATAGTATCAATTTTATGCTAAAAGTACAATGAAAAGCAGAAGAACCTTACCTTTCTCAACACTTGAAACATAAAAAAAACGAGCAGGAACAATCCCTACTCGTTTTAAGATTCAGAACGAAATTTTACACTAAAATTTTCATCACATTACGAACTGCTTCTGCCGATTGATCTAAAGCTGCTTTTTCTTTGTCCGTTAATTCTAGCTCAAAGATTTTTTCAATACCGTTTTCGCCAAGTAATGTAGGAACACCTAAGTATAAGTCATGATAGCCATATTCGCCTTCTAAATAAGCGATAGATGGCAAAATACGTTTTTGATCTTTTATAATGGCTTCAGCCATCTCTATCAGTGCCGCTGCTGGCGCATAATAAGCAGAGCCGTTACCAAGTAAATTGACGATTTCAGCTCCACCATTACGTGTACGGTCAACAATTTCTTCTAAACGTTCAGCAGAAATTAACGTTTCTAATGGAATACCACCTGCGAATGAATAACGTGTTAATGGTACCATTGTGTCACCGTGACCACCTAATACAAAACCAGTGATATCTTTTACTGAAATATTAAGTTCTTCTGCCACAAATGCGCAGAAACGAGCCGTATCAAGAACACCCGATTGACCAATGACACGGTTTTTAGGGAAGCCAGTTTCTTTGTACACTGTGTAAGTCATAGCATCAACTGGGTTTGTCAGTACAAGGATTGTAGCATTTGGTGAATGTGTAGCAATCTCTTTCGAAACTGTTTTCATGACACCCTGATTGATTTGAACGAGATCATCACGACTCATCCCTGGTTTACGTGCAACACCAGCGGTAATGATCACTACGTCAGAATTCGCCGTATCTGCATAATTGGAAGTACCTTGTACATAAGAGTCAAACCCTTGTATTGGTGCTGCTTCCCACATATCTAGCGCCTTACCCTTTGTTGGATTTTCCGCTTGTGGAATATCCACTAATACGACGTCACCAAGTTCTTTCTGAGCTGCTAAAAATGCTGCCGTAGCGCCTGTAAAACCGCCACCGATTACTGAGATTTTTTTACGTTTCAGAGACATTTGAATACGCTCCTTTAAAATTAGGTTATATATTTTAAAAGAGGGAGGAGACATCCATCTCACTCCCTCATTTTAAACAAGTTTATCGTAAATATTAAATTAAAATTTACTGTCACCCTAATTATATCGGCAGAAAAAAGCATCCGCTTTAGTGATAAATTCTATTGTAGAATAGAAAATTATAGGTTTTTGATTAACTCAGTAGCAAATTCTGAACATTTCACTTCTGTAGCGCCGTCCATTAAACGTGCGAAGTCATAAGTAACAACTTTAGAAGAAATTGTTTTCTCAACAGATTGAGTGATCATGTCAGCAGCTTCTTGCCATCCTAAGTGTTCAAGCATTAATACACCTGAAAGTAATACTGAAGATGGGTTTACTTTATCTAAACCAGCATATTTTGGAGCTGTACCGTGAGTAGCTTCGAAGATCGCATGTCCAGTAACATAGTTAATGTTCGCGCCTGGAGCGATACCGATACCACCAACTTGTGCAGCAAGTGCATCAGAAATATAGTCACCATTTAAGTTCATTGTAGCTACTACATCGAACTCAGTTGGACGAGTTAAGATTTGTTGTAAGAAGATATCAGCGATAGAATCTTTCACTAAGATTTTACCTGCTGCTAAAGCATCAGCTTGTGCTTTGTTTGCTGCTTCTTCACCTTGTTCAGCTTTGATTGCATCGTATTGGTTCCAAGTGAAAGTTTGATCAGCAAATTCTTTTTCTGCTAATTCATAACCCCATTTTTTGAATCCACCTTCAGTGAATTTCATGATGTTACCTTTATGAACTAAAGTAACAGATGGGCGTTTATGTTTAATTGCATATTCAATAGCAGAACGTACTAAACGCTCAGTACCTTCTTTAGATACAGGTTTTACACCGATACCAGAAGTTTCTGGGAAACGGATTTGGTTTACACCAAATTCAGATTGTAGGAAGTTGATGATTTTTTGAGCTTGTTCTGAACCAGATTCGAATTCAATACCAGCGTAGATGTCTTCTGTGTTCTCACGGAAGATAACCATATCAACGTCTTCTGGGCGTTTAACTGGAGAAGGCACTCCATCAAAGTGACGTACTGGGCGTAAGCATACATATAAGTCAAGTTGTTGACGTAATGCTACGTTAAGAGAGCGGATACCACCACCGATTGGAGTAGTAAGAGGACCTTTGATTGCAATTAAGTATTCGTTAATTTTGTCTAAAGTTTCTTGTGGTAACCATTCACCAGTTTGGTTAAATGCTTTTTCACCAGCTAAAACTTCTAACCATTCAATTTTCTTTTCACCGTTGTAAGCTTTTTCTACAGCTGCGTCGATTACACGTGATGCTGCAGCCCAGATATCTGGACCAATTCCATCACCTTCGATGAAAGGAATTACTGGATTGTTTGGTACATTAAGTACGCCATTTTCAACTACAATTTTGTTTGACATTCTGTTGCCTCCTAAATTCATAATCATAGGACTGTGTTAGTGATAACACAGTCCCAAACATTCTAGCATATTTTCCAAATTAGCGCTCGCTGATTGGAACATATTTTTGCATGCCTGGTCCAACATACTCAGCACGTGGACGGATTAGGCGGTTGTTAGCATATTGCTCAAGGATGTGTGCCACCCAACCTGAAGTACGTGATACTGCGAAAATTGGTGTGAACAGGTCATGATCAATACCTAAAGAATCATACACTGACGCAGAGAAGAAATCTACGTTTGCAGGTAATTTCTTTTGTTCTACGATCATGTCATGGATTTTAACTGACATTTCATAAAGCTCTGGTTTACCAGTTAGTTCAGTTAATTTTTTAGACATTACACGTAAATGCGGAGCACGTGGGTCGCCTTTACGATATACGCGGTGACCGAAGCCCATGATTTTTTCTTTGTTGTCTAATTTATTTTGAATGTAAGATTCAACATTTTCAAGTGAGCCGATTTCAGTTAACATTTTCATAACTTGCTCATTTGCTCCACCGTGAAGTGGTCCTTTTAATGCACCGATTGCTGCAGTTACACCTGAATAAACATCTGATAATGTAGCTACACATACACGTGCTGTAAATGTAGATGCATTTAATTCATGGTCAGCATGTAATACTAATGCTTTGTCAAATGCTTCAATTTCAATAGCTTCTGGCTCTTCACCTTTTAGCATGTATAAGAAGTTTGCAGCATATCCTAGTTCTGGTTTTGGCGCAACTGGCTCTAAACCTTTACGAACACGTGCAAATGCAGTTACTACTGTCGCAATTTTAGCTTGTAGACGAATTGCTTTACGGTAGTTTGCTTCTGGATCCATAACATCCGCTTCTTCATCGAATACACCAAGTAAAGATACTGCAGTACGCAATGCAGCCATTGGATGTACAGTTGAAAGTGGGTATGTTTTGAATTGGTCGACAATCGCTTGCGGAATTGACATGTTGTCTGCCAATTGTTGTTTTAATTCAGCTAGCTCGTCCTCTTTTGGTAAACGAGTATGCCATAACAAGTAAATTACCTCTTCGAATGACGCATTTTCTGCTAAATCATCAATGTTGTAACCAACATATGTAAGTGTGTCATCGATAATTGAACTGATTTTAGATTCCGCTGCTACGATACCTTCTAAACCTTTAGTTGCTGACATAAATTATCGCTCCCTCATACTTATTTTTTTGTTGCAAATGCATTTTTTATGTTGCATTTACGAATTTTGCTCATATGAACCATTAAGTAAATCGCTTACATTGCTATTATAATCATTTTTGACAGCTTTGTGAATGAAAATCCTCCAAATAAAGAAAAAGACGTCCGAACGACTATATAACTGTCCCAAAGAGATTTTTTTGTATATTTTGACATTAATTTATTAATTGGTTTGGGGTGAATTTGTAAAAATGAGGAATTTAAAGTATTTTTCATACGAAAGAACTACAAGTGTTTTGTTTTTTATCTTTTATTTAGTCATACTTTGGTTTGTATTACCTGTTTCACTTGCAATTTTTTTGTCATTTTCAACGTATCCTATCATAAATTTTTTACATAAATATTGTAGGATTGCGTATTGGATCGCAGCAATTGTTGTGGAAGTATTGATATTAACATGTATTTTTCTGTTAGTTGTCATAACGATAAACAGTATTATCGTTATCTTTCCAGAAATTCGAGAGACACTACAAAATTTCCCGCTTTTCAGTGAATATGAATCCATGTTTGTACAAGTATTAAAAGAAAAGTCACTGTCCATTTTCGATTCTATCATCATCTACACAGCAGATCTTTTCCAATTATTAATGAAGCATGTCATTGAGGTATTCATCTTTTTAGTCGCTTATTACTTTGCGCTTCTAGAAACTCGTAAATCACGCTATTGGTTCTTTCAATATGTGCCTAAAAAATATCGACAAGAGTGGCAATCTCATTTTGCAAAAATCATGCAGCTCTTTCATTACTTCTTATTTGTGGAGTTTCAATTATTTACGATTACCCTACTCATTCTTTGTGCAGGGTTTATGATTCTTCAATTTGAACAAGCCATCATTAAAGCATTTATTGTAGCATTTGCAGATGTACTACCGTTTTTCGGAATCGGCGTTTTTCTTGTGCCAATGAGCATTTATTTTTATTTCAATGGCAATACCTTTTTATGTGTAGCCATTTTACTACTATATTTATTTGTACAATTAACAAGGCAGCTAGCTGATTCGATGCTTTGGTCCAATACGCTTCAGCTACGCACGTTCCATACATTCTTTATCAGTGCTGCCTCTATTCTATTATTTGGCTTTTATGGTATCTTGCTGAGCCCTATCTTTTTATTTCTAGCCGTAAAACTCAAGGAAAACTCTATCTTTGAACGATAATGAATTGACCTTTTTTCATTTTTTTACGCATCCAGTAATAGACAATGGGTTGGAACATTTTTCGAGAAAATGGCATGAGTAGGAATAAACCTAGGACATCTGTTAAAAATCCAGGTAACGCTAAAAGCAAACCACCACCAAAAGTTAAGAAAGTATCCACTAATGCAGCTCCTGGCGCTTCTCCACGTGCCAATGTATTTTTTACATTTTGAACAGAATTCATACCTTTATTCTTCATGACATAAATCCCAATAATACTCGTAGCCATAATGAGCAATAAAGTACTTAAAACGCCAATATTTTGTCCAATGACTATTAATAACGCCAATTCGGCTAATGCGTAGACAATGAAACCAAGAAAAATTTTTCGCATATTTTTCTCCTTTCTACTTGAAAAGCTATACCTTTTATACGTTATTATAGCCCGTTTAGTTTCATAAAAAAATGAATACACCTATTCAAAGAGAAAGCAACTTCTGTTAGAGGAAGAATTAAATAGTTTCCAGAAAGAGTGTGTACAACCTTTATGAAAAAGCTCTAGTACAACAAACCGCACTAGAGCTTTTTGTTAATGATTAAAGAACACTTGCATGCCCCTTGTAAATAACACCTGTTTCAGCGTCCATTGTAATTTCTTGACCATGACGAATTAATGTAGTTGCTTCTTTTACGCCAACGATTACTGGAATACCTAGGCTTAGCCCTACAACTGCCGCGTGGCTAGTTAGCCCACCTTCTTCAGTAATCAGACCAATACAATTTTCTAAAGCTGGCATCATATCACGATCTGAACCAACTGTGACAATGATGCATCCATCTGTATCGTAGGCAAGTGCCTCAGCTGCATTTTTAGCAACCACTGTTTTACCAACAACGGATGCTTTTCCAATTCCTTGTCCACGAGCAAGTAAATCACCAATAATGTGTACTTTCATTAAGTTTGTTGTACCCGCTTCACCAACAGGCACCCCTGCTGTAATGACAACAGCGTCGCCATGAGTAACAAAACTATGCTTTAAGCTTTCATCTACAGCTAGCTCTAAAATCTCATCTGTTGTTGTCACGCGTTGACACACAATTGGGTATACGCCCCATACTAGTGTTAATGTATGAGCTGTATTTGTAGAGCCTGTTACGGCTACAATTGGCACTCCTGGTCGATATTTTGCAATCATTCTCGCTGTATTGCCACTTTCAGTTGGTGCTAATACGGCTTTCACCCCTAAATTGATAGAAGTATAAGCTACAGCTTGAGAAATGGCCTCTGTCATATTTGCTTCTTTCTCACGACTACGTGCAGAAACAATTGATCTATAATCTAATGAATTTTCAGTGCGTTGTGCAATTTTATTCATCGTTTGTACTGATTCTACTGGATAAAGACCTGCGGCAGTTTCTCCAGATAACATGATAGCATCTGTTCCATCAATAATTGCGTTGGCTACATCACTTGCTTCTGCACGTGTTGGTCGTGGGTTACGCTGCATGGAGTCTAACATTTGTGTTGCCGTAATTACTGGTTTACCAACTTGATTACATTTTAGAATTAATTTCTTTTGTACAAGTGGTACTTCTTCTGCTGGAATTTCAACACCAAGATCTCCACGAGCAACCATTAAACCGTCCGATACTAGGATGATTTCATCGATGTTATCGACACCCTCTTGGTTTTCGATTTTTGGGATAATGTGAATATGACTACCACCATTTTGTTCAAGCAATTCACGAATTTCAAGAACATCTTTTGCACGACGAACAAATGAAGCGGCAATAAAATCAACACCTTGTTCGATACCAAATAAAATATCTTGTGCGTCTTTTTCTGTGATACCTGGTAGTTGTACAGAAACACCTGGGACGTTAACTCCCTTTTTATTCTTTAGGACGCCAGCATTTTCAACAATTGTATGAATTAATCCTTTTTCCATATCTGTTGCTAATACACGTAGTTGAATAAGACCATCATCAAGTAAAATAATTGAATTTTGCTCAACGTCTTCAATTAAGCGCTCATACGTGACAGAGAAGCTCGTCTCAGTACCTTCTACTTCAGTCATTGAAATATCTATTACTTGACCTGCTGACAAATGAAGCTCGCCATTTTTCATGTTATGTGTACGAATTTCCGGACCCTTTGTATCAAGTAAAATTCCCACTGGTTTATTTAATTTTTGTGCCACTTCACGAATTAAATGAATACGTCCTGCATGTTCTTCATGAGATCCGTGTGAAAAATTCAAGCGGGCAACATTCATACCTGCTTCGATTAATTTTTCTAAAGTTTCTGGTGACTCACTTGCAGGTCCAATTGTACATACGATTTTAGTTTTTCTCATTTTTGCCCACTCCGTTTTATAACAAATTATATTGATAGTTCTTTCATTAGTGTATAAAGGCTTACATCTGCCTCGTGATTCTTTTCAAAAGCCTCTGGCATATCGTAATCAATGACTTGATGATTGCGAATACCTACTGCTCTACCAGCTTTGCCTTCCATTAGTAATTCAACTGCATGTGCGCCAAACTGACTTGCTAGTACACGATCTCGTGCTGTTGGTGAACCACCACGTTGAATATGACCTAATACTGAAACACGCGTTTCTTTTCCTGTTTTTTCTTTTAACAGCTTTGCCAGTTCATTTCCAGACATAACACCCTCTGCAACAATAATAATGCTATGCTTTTTACCACGTGCCGCACCACGATCTAAGCGTGCGACAATATCGTCTAAATTATAATCTTCTTCTGGAATTAAGACTGTTTCAGCACCGGCAGCAAGACCTGCCCATAAAGCGATATCTCCTGCATCCCGTCCCATGACCTCTACAATGAAAGAATTCTCATGAGATGTAGCAGTATCTCGGATTTTATCAATGGACTCTACGACTGTATTAAGGGCCGTATCAAAGCCGATTGTATATTCTGTTCCTGGAATATCATTGTCGATTGTTCCAGGAACACCTACAACAGGGAAGCCTTTTTTCACTAAATCCATCGCACCTCGATAAGACCCGTCACCACCAATGACAACAAGTCCTTCAATTCCAGCAGCGCGTAAATTTTCAATACCTCGTTGCTGGACAGCATCTTCTTTAAATTCTGGACATCTTGCTGAATTCAAATGCGTACCACCGCGTTGAATAATACCACCAACTGCACCTAAATCAAGTTCTTCCATATTACCTTTTACTAAGCCTTCATAACCATGCTTAATTCCGACAACATCGATTCCATGAAATGCTGCCTTACGAACTACCGCTCGAATAGCTGCGTTCATTCCAGGCGCATCTCCACCACTAGTTAATACAGCAATTTTTTTCATTGTCGAACCTCCTGCAGTTACTATTATTATTCACATTAACATGAAAAAACAAACTATGTAAGGGTTCTGAGGATACAAAAACATAACTTTTACATAAAAAATGAAAAGAATGCGCTTTCACACACTCTTTCCACCTTAAAACATCCTAAATCTAACATTTTTTCAAGAAGTCTGGCGTTTATTTCGCGCTATTTTCTTCTTTCATTTTTATAGCTTTTTAATATGTTAAGATACAAATTCTGTCTCTTAACGAGCAAATTTATAGCTTTAGATTTTTATACACTATTAAGGTAAAGAACATTCATCTGTTACGAACAAACAGAATTACGCTTCTGTATATTGTCCAATTTTTTTAAATTTTTCATAACGATCTTCAATTAATTGTTCTCCATTTAGAGAATTTAATGCATGAAGTGTGTCACTAATGCATTCTTTAATAGAAAGAGCCTGCTTCGCTACATTGCGATGTGCTCCACCAATAATTTCAGGAATAATGCCATCAATTACACCAAGCTCTTTTAAATCAGGTGCTGTAATACGCATTGCTTCCGCTGCCTGCTTTGCAAGACTACCATCACGCCATAAAATAGATGCTGCCCCTTCTGGAGAAATAACAGAATATGTTGAGTTCTCTAGCATAAAGACACGGTTTGCTACACCTAATGCTAGTGCACCACCGCTTCCTCCTTCACCAATAACGATACTAATTACGGGCACAGTTAAACCAGCCATTTCAACAAGATTTCTAGCGATTGCTTCACTTTGACCACGTTCTTCAGCAGCTTTCCCTGGGTATGCACCTTTTGTATCGATAAAACAAATAATTGGTCGTTTAAATTTTTCAGCTTGCTTCATCAAGCGTAGCGCTTTTCGATAGCCCTCTGGATGAGGCATACCAAAATTACGACGTATATTTTCCTTTGTAGACTTACCACGTTGATGTCCAATTATCGTTACTGGTTGCCCTTCAAAAATGCCAATCCCACCAAGAATGGCTGCATCATCACCAAATGTACGATCACCATGTAATTCAATAAAATCTTCACATATCGCTTCAATATATTGGAGTGTTGTAGGTCTTTCTGGATGTCTTGCTACTTGTACACGATCCCACGGCTTCATATTGGCATAAATCGATTGCTCTAATTGCGATAAACGTGTTTCAAGCTTTTCAATTTCACCTGACATATCTACTTCTGCTTCTGCAGCAATTGTTTTTAATTCATCAATTTTCTCTCGTAATTGTACGACTGGTTCTTCAAATGCTAAATTTTTAGACATGTTGCACGCCGCCTTTCGTATGCATTTTTACAAGTAATGAAACTTGTTTACGTAAATCCTTGCGATGGAAAATGGCATCAAGCTGACCATGCTCTAATAAAAATTCTGCTGTTTGGAAATCACTTGGCAATTTTTCTCGTACAGTTTCTTCAATTACACGACGACCTGCAAAGCCAATTAATGCCTGTGGCTCTGCAATATTTATATCACCAACAGAAGCAAAGCTTGCGGAAACCCCACCTGTTGTTGGATGCGTTAAAATAGAAATAAACAATAACCCTTGATCACTGTGACGTTTTAAAGCCACACTTGTTTTCGCCATTTGCATTAACGATAATACGCCCTCTTGCATACGGGCACCACCACTGGCAGTAAAGATAATAAATGGTACACCTAGTTCAGTTGCCTTTTCCACTGCTCGTGTAATTTTTTCTCCAACAACTGAGCCCATTGAACCCATACGGAAGTGAGAATCCATAATCGCTACGACAATTTCTTCTCCATCTAATGTACCGACACCTGTTAGAACAGCCTCGTTCAAGCCTGTTTTCTCTTGGTCTGCTGAAATTTTTTCAACATATGCTGGGAAATTCAGGGGATTACTAGTTTGTAAATGGTCATCCATTGATTCGAATGAGCCTTCATCTAAGAAATATTCCACACGCTCTTGTGCCGTCATTTTGAAATGATGACTACATTTTGAACATACTTTATGGTTTTTTTCTAATTCCTTTGTCAGTTGAATGTGACGACATTCAGGACATTTTGTCATTAACCCTTCCGGAAATGCCTTTTCTTGCCCATCCTCTTTCTTTTTTCGATTACCACTAAATAAGCTACGTATTGCCATGTTCGACTCCCCCTTTGTTGTTGTCTAAATGCTCTGTACAGTACTCATCCACTGCTCATAAGCTTTTAATGCTTCTTTTTCGTAACCAAGCTGCATCGATTTCAACATTGTTTGAATGATTATTTTTTCATCTTCTGTTGAGTTTCGATTTAAACGGTCGCCATCATAAGCTGCTAATTGAAACCAGATTTTTAATGAAAGACGATTACCTGTCGTAATTAATAATTCTCGCAAAATATCTCGACAATTAACCGTACCTTCTATTTCTAGTTTCACAAAAAAACTATCCCACACAGGTAGTGTGCGAAGAATCTCTGTACAACTTATTACGCGGATTGCTTCCATTTCATGAATTTGTCGCGTTAATTCGACATCTTTTTTCGATTTTTCATCTTCTAATATAAACATCGACAGTATTTCTACGAGCTGATGCTTATGTGTGGACGCAAGAAAAGTACCACCACCATGTCTCGTTTCAATAAGCCCTAGCAACTCTAAGCTTCGCAATGCCTCTCTCACAGAGGATCGCCCGACACCTAGACGCTCTGATAGAACTCGTTCTGAAGGCAGTTTTTCACCTGCTTGAATTTTTTCCAATTTAATGAGTTGACGTAGTTGTTGGACGATTTCTAAAAACACTTTCTTTTGTTCGGTTTTTTTATCCATACGACTAACTCCCCTTATCAAAAAAGTGGTCTGACCACTTTTTAACGTTGTCTCTAGCTTACAAAATAACTGTTCAAAAGTAAAGAAAAAACTGCATAAAATTTAATGCAGTTTCTCAATTCTTGTTTCATTTTATATCTTTTTCGTCGTTTGCGCATGTTTTACTTTGATTTGTGGCTTGCCAAAACGTCTCTCCAAGACACCATCAATCAACAGCATTTCCTCCTCTAACAGCAGGTCTTGGACCAATTGAAAAGTTTGTGGGAAAAATGTAATTGAAACCGTTCCAAACTCATCCTGTAGCTGAACAAAAGCCATTTGCTCACCTTTTTTTGTACGAATTTTCTTCACTTCTTCAATCATACCAATCATTCTTATAGAGGTACCATCACGCTTCTGCTTTAACTCTCGGCAAGTACTATTGACATCCCCCCAGTATAGTCTTTCTTGTGCTACTGGATGTGTAGAAATATAAAAGCCCAAACTCTCTTTCTCATGCATCAATTTTTCCTTCTGGGACATTTCTTCTGCCTGCATATATTTGGGCTTACCAAAACTAAATGCCATAGCCGACGCCAAATCAATGTCTTCAGTTGGCCGTAAAAGCTCTGCGTGTTTCAAAGCTGCGTCTACTGTCATGATGAGGACTGCTCTGTCTTTTTCTAGATAATCAAGCGCCCCAGCATAAATTAATGATTCCATCACTTTTGGTTTAAAATGCTGCGCACTTAAGGCAACAGCCAGGTCAAATAGGTTATTTAATACCTCTGGATTTGTTTGACGGAGCCCATGCATTTTTTCTATCAAAGTATGGGGCACACCTTTGATTCCTGATAAGCTGTAGCGAATGCCTTCATTTTCTATAGTAAAATACTTGGTACTGTTTTTTAAAGAAGGTGGATAAAATGGGATGCCCTTATCTTTTGCCTCATGGACAAGTTGTTGAATCTTTTCTACATTTCCCGTTGCATTGGATAATAAAGCTGCATAAAAGCTTTGAGGGAAATGTGCCTTTAAATAGGCCATTTGATAGGAAATAACACTATAGGCCACAGCATGACTTTTAGGGAAACCATAATCCGCAAAGCGTACAATCAATTCATAGACTTCTTCTGCTACACGCTGATCAAAGCCTTGGCTTAACGCCCCATGAACAAAGGCAGTACGTTGTTCCTCTAAAACTTGACGATTTTTTTTACTCACTGCACGGCGAAGTAAATCTGCCTGTCCCATTGTAAAGCCTGCCAGTACTGATGCAATTTTTATAATTTGTTCTTGATAAACAATCACACCAAAGGTCTCTTGTAAAATAGGCTCTAGCACAGGATGTGGCATCGTCACCTTTTCTCTGCCAGCTTTCCGTTTTGCATAGACAGGAATAAAATCCATTGGTCCTGGACGATAAAGTGCGTTTACAGCTACAATATCTAAAAAGCTTGTAGGACTGATATCACGTAAAGCTTGCTTCATACCGTCTGATTCTAATTGAAAGATCCCCAGCGTGTCCCCTCTTTGTAAAAGCTGAAACGTCTTGTCATCATGCATCGGAATTCGTTCAAATTCTATCCAAGGACCCCCCGCTTTATAAATAGACCAACGTATTTGCTCTAAAATAGTAAGGTTGCGCAAGCCTAAGAAATCCATTTTAACGAGACCACACGCTTCAATATCTCCCATTGGCCATTGCGTACTATAAATACCATCATGCCCTTCTTCAATCGGTACAGTATTCACTAAAGGTGATGGAGCGATTACAATACCAGCTGCATGTGTAGAAGAATTTCTTGGTAGACCTTCTAATTTTAGCGCTACCTCGTACCAACGCAGATGGTTATCATTTTCTGCTAGCCAACCTTGAAAATCCTGTGACTCAGCCACAGCTCTTTGCAATGTCATTCCTGGCTTATTTGGAATCATCTTCGAAATTTTTTCTAACATCTCCGCATCAAAGCCAAAAACCCGCGCAACATCCCTTGCAACTGCTTTTGCAGACAATGTACCAAATGTAATAATTTGCGCTACATTTGCCTTGCCATATTTTTGGGCAACATACTGAATTACTTGATGTCTTTTACTATCAACAAAATCGATATCAATATCAGGTAAAGTGATTCTTTCTGGATTTAAAAAGCGTTCAAATAATAAACCATAGGCAAGTGGATCTACTTGTGTAATGGAAAGACTATACGCCACAAGTGAACCTGCTGAGGAACCACGTCCAGGTCCAGTCAAAATTCGATTTTCTTTCGCATAACGCATGAAATCCACCACAACTAAAAAATAGTCAGCAAAGCCCATAGAGCAAATGATTTCAAGCTCATACTGTAGGCGTTCACGGTAGGCAACGGGTATTGCGATTTGCTTAAATCGCTCTTCTAATCCAGCAAATGCTTCTTTAACAAGCAAGCTTTCAGCCGTTTCACCTTCAGGTACAGGAAATTTAGGCATTTGCACAGGCATTTCAGGTATATCAGCTTTACAGCTAGCAAGCATTTTCATACTGGAATCAAGCCAATCTGGTCGATCAGCAAACCAATTTTGCCATTCATATGCTGTTGGGGCAAAATAGCCTTGCACATCAGCCGTTTGCATAGTATTTCCAAGCTTTTCCCCTGTATCAATTGCTCTTGCTACCTCATAAGCAAAATGATCTTCTGGACGCAAGAAATAACAGCTTTGAGACGCTACAAGCGGAATGGCATGTTCTTCACACCAGAAAACGAATTCATCTTCATGTTGAGTCTTTTCCCCTCCTGGTCTAGCAATTCCCATATAAAATTGATGACCAAATAGCTGAACCAATGCAGAAACCATTGCCTGCCAGTCATCTAAATCCGTTAAATCATTAGCAGAAAGTAGAGCTACACAGCCTGCTGAATACCCCTCAAGCCACTTCCATGGCAGCACCTCGTCTTGTCTAATGGATATCGCACTACTTATCTTTAATAAATGTTGATAGCCTTCCTGCGTCTGCGCATACAGTACGAGGGGAAGCGTTGTTTCATGCCACTGTACGTTAACCGAAAGCCCAATAACAGCATGAATATTTGCTTGCTGCAATGCTTTACAAAAAGGCAAAAGCCCGTACAATTTCGTATTAACGATTGCACAGGCTTGTGTCTTTTGTTCTTGTAAAAAAGGAATCAATTGCTCAAGCCGAATTGTGCTTTTCAATAAATCCGCGCTCGTATGCATCTTTGTATATACATGTGTCAAATGAATCCCTTCCTTTTCTCTGTTAATGATACGCTTTACAAATCTCTTGTAATCTTGAAATAACGAGGTCTGCTTCTTCCCACGAATAAGCAGTAGCTCCAGAAGCAAGCGGGTGTCCGCCTCCGTTAAATTCCTTCGCTAATGTATTGATAACGGGACCCTTTGAACGTAATCGTACACGGATCTGATCCCCTTCTTCAATGAACACAACCCATGAACATATACCTTTAACGCTGCCAAGGCAACCTACTAATAAAGAAGCCTCAGATGGCACAGTATCATGCTCTGCCAGTAATTCCTTTGTCAGCTTCACATAGGCAGCTCCATGCTCGTTCATTGTAAAGTTTTGATAAATATACCCTTGTAAATTAAGTAACTTTTGCTCCATTTCGTACATGCCATCAAATAGTTGATTTCGATCAAAATCATATGTAATCAGGTCAGCAGCAACTTTAAATGTTTTCGTTGTTGTACTTGGGAATTGGAATCTACCTGTATCGCCTACTATTCCTGCAAATAATAAGCGCGCAGCAGCATCTGAGAGTTTCCAGTTTGCTACTTCCTTGCCTTCTTCATATAATTCGTAGATCATTTCACTACAAGAGCTTGCTGTCGTGTCCACCCATAAAAGATCACCATAAGCATCATCATTTGGATGGTGATCAATTTTTATCACCATTTTGCCCTTTGTATAACGTTGATCGTCAACACGTTCTGTATTAGCCGTGTCTGTGACAATTACTAAAGCATTGTCATACACTTCATCCGCTATTTCATCCGGCTGTGCCATAAAAGATAAGGACGTATCATGTTCCCCTACAGCGAAAACCTTTTTCTCAGGATAATTGGCTAAAATAATCTCTTTTAAGCCTTGCTGTGAGCCGTAAGCATCAGGATCAGGACGTACATGACGGTGAATAATGATCGTTTCATTGGCCTCAATTGTGTCGATGATTTGTCTTTTCACAATAATTTCCCCCAAAATGATAGTAAGAACCGTTAGCATTTTTACATAATTATCGTTACAATAATGTCTAGTTATGCTAGGAGGTTTACTATGCTCAATTTAATATTTGTGTTTGCGATAATCATATCTTTTGTTTTTTATTTTTATTTTAAAACAAAACAGTTCCGTTCTCCATTACCTATTGCTAAAAACTGGTATAAAAGTAAAGCGAACATCGGCTTAGGTTCCTTAATTTTGTCCTTTGCTTTAAATCAAGCTTATTTATTCCCGGGCTTATTTACATTTATTATTGTAGCAATTCTTGTCGCGCTCGGCATCTTAGTTCTTTTAGAAAATATAAAAAAAGCACGCCATTATGGACAATTTGTTGAGGAAGAATTCCGCATTAATCAATAATATATGTAACAAAGGGATGACCAAGCAATTGCGCTAGGCCATCCCTTTTCAATACTTAACGTTCTAATAGTTGGAACATCATCATTGCCTTACCAACAAGTATTTGTTGATTATACACTTCAAAATCCATTTTCACAAACTTACGACTCATGTCTAAAATTCGAGGCTTAACAGTAAGCGTACTTTCCATTTGAACAGGCTTTATAAAGTAAATCGTCATATTCTCTGCCACTGCATCCCCACGTTTACGACGTTTTAATGCAAATGAACCGACCTCAGCTAGTAAAGTTGTAAAAGCACCGTATGAAATTGCCCCATATTGATTGGTCATTTGTGGTGTGACTTTAAACTCAACAATGAGTTCTTCATCACCTAGTACCTTCATTTCATTTTTCACTAAATCATCAATCGTTTCACCATGCTGCGGCTGCCTTTGTGCTAATTGCAATGCCTTCAGCACATCCTGACGGCTAATGACACCTTGCAGAATATTGTCATCATTAACAATTGGTAGAAGATCAATTCCTTCCCAAATCATTCGATGTCCAGCAGAAGCGACACTCATTTTCATGGAGCCAGCAATCGGATTTTTCGTCATCACTTTTTCGATAAGCTCGTTTTCTTCACGCCCAATAACGTCTTTGACGGTAATCATACCGACGAGTTTATTTTGGTGTGTGACCACAGGAAATGCACCATGTGTCGTACGTTCATTCAGCTTCTGGAAATGATAGATCGTTTCATCATTTTTTAACGCTGCTGTGTCAGTCATTGGGACATAAATGTCTTCAATAAATAAAATATCTTTTTTGATTAATTGGTCATAAATTGCCCGGTTAATCATTGTTGCGACCGTAAACGTATCGTAGCTTGTTGAAATGATTGGTAAATCTAATGAATCTGCAAGCAGCTTATTATCTTCCGTTGTATCAAAACCGCCAGTGATTAAAACAGCTGCACCCGCTCGAAGGGCATTTTCATGTGCTTTAATACGGTTACCAACAATCAATAAGCTACCTGCATCTGTGTAACGCATCATGTCCTCTAATTGCATAGCACCGATAACAAATTTTGTTAATGTTTTATGTAGACCTGATTTTCCACCTAAAACTTGGCCATCTACAATATTGACAATTTCTGCAAAAGTTAAGCGCTCAATATTTTCTTTCTTTTTTTTCTCAATACGAATTGTTCCAACACGTTCAATCGAACTTACTAAGCGACGATTTTCGGCCTCCTTTATTGCACGGTAAGCCGTCCCTTCACTCACTTGCATTTCCTTTGCAATTTGACGTACTGAAATTTTATCGCCCACGGGTAGTGATTCGATGTATTGTAAAATTTTCTCATGTTTTGTAGACAAAATATCACCTATTTCCTAAGCTTCAATTCTGCTCTTAGTGTACCATATTTTTTAAGAAAATATTTAATATAAAGTGATGAAATTGTTTAACTTTCCCCATCATTTCAACTACCAGCGTGGTGTCAATTCATATAGTACAGCATTACCATCGATTAGAAACAGTTTACTTTTTCTCCAGCTTTCAAAATTTGAACCTCTGTATTTTGCACTAGATCTGCAAAAATTTGTGGATCTTGCTCGATTGGTGGGAATGTATTGTAATGAATCGGTACGACAATTTTCGGCTTTAAAAACGAAACTGCGCAAGCTGCATCCTCAGGTCCCATTGTAAAATTATCACCAATAGGTAAAAATGCAATATCAATCGGATGTCGTTCACCAATTAGTTTCATATCACCAAATAGAGCTGTATCACCAGCATGATAAATCGTTAATCCCTCAACAAATAATAAAATTCCAGCTGGCATGCCCATATAAATTATTTCGTTATTATCTGTTACATAGGAAGATCCATGAAAGGCTTGTGTAAACTTTACTTTACCGAAGTCAAATTCCTTCGCACCACCTATATGCATTGGATGTGTTTTTACACCTTGCCAAGAAATCCAATTAGCCAGCTCATTTGGCGCAATAACTAACGCATCTTTTTTCTTCGCCAACTCTACTGTATCTCCAACATGATCATTATGCCCATGTGTAAGTAAAATAATATCTGGCGCTTCATTAGCTACTTTTAAGTCTGTTTGTCCATTGCCATTAATAAAAGGGTCAATTAATATCGTTTTTCCATTTGTTTGAATTTTGACAACTGAATGCCCATGATAACTTATTTCCATCTTAAAATCCTCCTCGATTAACAAAGTACAGTCCAACATTTTAATTCGCTACCCATGCGCTTTTTCCCTTTTTTTGATATGCTTGTACAGAGAATAATCGTCGTATTCTCTAACAGCCTTTTACCCTGTTAGAGCACAATTATTCAGTACTAGATAAGAATTCTCGCTACTTTTTAAGCAGCTGAAGCTTTCTTACGTAAAATTTTCCATGTAATAAAAGGAGGACATATTGATGTCAAAGGTTGAAGAAATCCAACGTTACTTGCAGCAAAATCACATCGATGCAGCATTCGTAACAACACCTGACAATGTTTTTTACGTTTCAGGCTTTAAAAGTAATCCACATGAAAGATTACTAGGAGTCATGATTTTTAAAGATGCGGAGCCTTTTCTAATTTGTCCACAAATGGAGATTCCAGATGCGAAGGCTGCTGGTTGGTCTTATGAAGTGATTGGCCATCAAGATACAGAAAATTCGATGGAAGTTCTTGCCCAGGCCATCGTAGCACGTCAAATCAATCCAGCTACATTTGCTATTGAAAAGGCACAGCTCATCGTTGAGCGTTTGGAAGCTTTACAGCAATCTTTCTCTCAAGCTAGCTTTGTGCGTCTTGATGAAAAGATTAATGCGATGCGCGTAATCAAAGATGAAAGTGAATTAGAAAAATTACGTAAAGCTGCAGAGTTAGCTGATTATGCAATTGAAATCGGTTGCAAGGAAATCGCTGAAGGTAAAACAGAAATGGAAATTCTAACAGCGATCGAAAGTGCCATTCAAGATAAAGGCTGTAAAATGTCCTTTGAAACAATGGTATTGAGTGGTCCAAAGACTGCCTCTCCTCATGGGAAGCCAGGTGCACGTAAAATTGAAAAAGGCGATATGGTACTATTTGATCTTGGTGTTATTTACGATGGCTATTGCTCAGATATTACACGTACTGTTGCTTTTGGTGAGCCAAGTGAAGCTCAAAAAGAAATTTATCATGCCGTTTTAACTGCCAACACAAATGCTGTCGCAGCAGTGAAACCAGGTATTCGTGCGATGGATTTAGACAAAATTGCACGTGATACAATTACAGAGGCTGGTTATGGTGAATATTTCACGCACCGTCTTGGACATGGTCTTGGTATTTCTGTGCATGAATTCCCATCTATTACAGGTGCTAATGAGATGACGATGGAAGAAGGTATGGTCTTTACGATTGAGCCTGGTATTTATAAATCAGATGTAACCGGCGTACGTATTGAGGATGATGTTGTTGTAACAAAAGATGGCGTTGAGGTATTAACAAAGTTCCCAAAAGATTTAATCGTTCTATAATGCAAAAAAGGAAGCAACTAGTGTGCTTCCTTTTTCTATGTCCTGCATGGTTTATTGAATTAACTCATCCACATTGACAAATGGTAGACCTTGTGAATCTGCCACTGCTTTATAAACAAGTTGTCCATCTAATGTATTCACACCTTTTTTCAGTGCTGCATTATCAAGGCAAGCTTGTTTGTAGCCTTTGTTTGCAATTTGAAGTGCATATGGAATAGTATTATTTGTTAAAGCAATTGTAGAAGTACGTGGCACCGCACCAGGCATATTTGCAACTGCGTAGTGTACTACACCATGCTTCACATATGTTGGATCGTCATGTGTTGTCACACGATCAGAAGAAGCAAAAATACCACCTTGGTCAATGGCGATATCGACTACAACAGAGCCAGCTTGCATGGACTGAATCATTTCTTCTGATACAAGTTTTGGAGCTTTTGCGCCTGGGATTAACACAGCACCAATGACTAAATCTGAATGTTTCACTGATTCTGCAATATTATATGGATTAGACATTAATGTTTGAACATCACGCCCAAACATATCTTCTAATTGACGTAAACGTTCTGGGCTTAAATCGATAACTGTCACATCAGCACCCATACCAACAGCGATTTTTGCAGCATTTGTTCCTGCAATACCACCACCGATTACTGTGACTTTCCCACGTTGTACGCCCGATACGCCACCTAGTAAAATACCTTTACCAGCATGGTTTCTTTCTAAAAACTGAGCACCAATTTGTGTAGCCATTTTACCAGCAACCTCACTCATTGGTGTTAACAAAGGTAGTGAACCATTTGCTAATTGTACTGTTTCGTAGGCAATTCCTACAACTTTTTTATTTAAAAGTGCCTGAGTTAATTCAACCTCTGGCGCTAAGTGTAAATACGTGAATAAAATTTGGCCTTCATAGAAGTAATCATACTCAGAAGCAACTGGTTCTTTTACCTTCATAATCATTTCTTGTGACCATGCTTCCTTAGCTGTTTGAACAATATGCGCACCAGCTGCAATGTAATCAGCATCCGTAAAGCTTGAACCTAGCCCCGCTCCTGTTTCAATGTACACTTCATGACCTGCATGTGTTAAAGTGACAACTCCTGCTGGTGTCATTGCTACACGATTTTCGTTGTTTTTAATTTCCTTTGGAATACCAATCTTCATTGTTTCCTATCCCCTTCCATAACGTAAGAAATAAGCATCATTTATGTAACTAAACTTGATGCACCCCTTGCCATTCCATATTACCAAACAATTGCAAAAAAAGCTTTAACTAATGCAAATACAGATAAAATTTATAAGATTTACAAAATAGCAAATATTCAAACGTTGTATAACATGATAAATTATTATATTTAGAAACTAAAAAGGAGACTAAATAGAAGTTAATGGAGCTCATTCATGAGCAGTTGCAAACACACGAAAAACGTTTGCACACTGCAAATAGTGGGAATTAAGTAATTATATTTAATTAGCATTTCTTTATGAAATGCCTTCACATTTTCATAATTTTTCTTACGGAAAGTATTTCCTTTAGAAAATCATTTGGTATAATCAACATATACAAATCAGGGAGGTTTTTCAAATGGCTAATCATTATAAAAGCATTGTTGTTGCAGTAGACGGTTCAAAAGAAGCTGAATACGCGTTCCGTAAATCAATTGATGTTGCAAAACGAAACGAAGGTGCAGTATTAAATCTAGTAAATGTAATCGATACTCGTTCATTTGCTGCTATCGAAGCATATGACCGTTCCATCGCAGAACGTGCTCAAGCATTTTCTGAAGAACTATTAAATGGTTACAAAAAGCAAGCTGAAGATGAAGGTTTAGCGAATGTTAATCTTATCATCGAGTATGGCTCTCCAAAAAATATCATAACAAAAGAGCTTTCTAACATCGTAGACGCAGATTTAATCATTTGTGGTGCAACTGGTCTAAATGCAGTAGAACGCTTCCTAATCGGTTCTGTATCTGAAGCTATTGTACGTTCAGCTAAATGTGACGTACTAGTTATCCGTACACCAGAAAACTAATTTGTAATACATAAAAAGGTATCCTTGAATAGGATACCTTTTTACTTGTATTGACTTCATGAGCAATTACTTGCCCTCTTTCCACATCTTCACTTTTTCAAAGAATAGCGCAAGAGCTTGCTTATTCTGCATATTTGGCACTTTAGCTAATAGAACTTCTTTAGGCGCTTTCAATTCCTTCGATTGTTTTTGTAAAATCACAATGCTCTTCTCAAGTGTCTTATTGGCAAACATGGCATCAGGTAATTGAATAATCGCTTGAATCCACGCATGCTTTTGAACGTACTTGTGTAATTGCTTAGACTGCTCTGACTCAAAAAGATGAGATGGTGCAAGGAAAAATAAATAGCCGCCATCCTTTGTATAGTTCATTGATTGCTCGATGAATAAATGGTGGGCATAACTCATCCCCTCTGCTGGACATAATTCATAATCGAGCGCCACTTCTTCATTTGGATAATAACCTACAGGTAAATCACAAACAACGGCATCAACTGGATTGACCAATAAATCTTCTAAGGCATCTTGACGGTATAAAGAAATAGGCTGTTCTGTTAAATCAGCAGTAGCCGCAGCAAGGCGAATAAGTAGCTCATCAACCTCTACACCTGTTGCTTCCACTTTCCCATCTAATAAATTCATAACCGTTAATAATAAATTGCCCGTGCCTACTGCTGGGTCCATGATCGAGATCTTTTCATTTTCAAGACGCTCTGCAAAAATTTGCTCCACAAAGTAGCCCACTAACAACCCTAACGTATCAGGAGTCATTTGATGATTCGGCTGTGAGCCTTTGCGCATCCCTTTTAAAATAGCAATTTGAATAGCTTTACGAATATCCTCTTTTGTTGCACCTTTTTGAGAAAAATCAACTTCGCCATCAAGCCATGCCTCTAACCCATCTAATAATCCTTCTAGTAACGTTATATTGTGTTCTTTTTCGATTTTTTCGGCATGCTCATTTAGCAAACCAAATAACTTCTCGATATTTTCCATATCTAACTTCCTTTCACGCAGAAAAGAGCCGTGACAAACACTTGTCACAGCCCCTTTGTCTAGTATTATCTTAGCCTAAAAGCAGCTTATTATGCTAGTGCTTTGACAGCTGCAATGGCCGCTTCATAGTTTGGATGATCTGTAGCTTCAGGTACATATTCAACATATGTTACTTTATTGTTTGCATCCACAACGAATACTGCACGTGTCAGAAGACGTAATTCTTGAATGTACACACCATATGCTTCACCAAATGAAAGGTCGCGGTGATCTGATACAGTTTGAACTGCATCAATACCTGCTGCACCACACCAGCGCTTTTGAGCGAATGGAAGATCCACAGATACTGTATAAATAACTACATTGTCACCTAAATTAGCTGCTTCCTCATTGAATCGACGTGTTTGCGCATCACATACACCAGTATCTAATGATGGGACAACACTAAATAAACGAATTTTTCCTTCTGAATCATTTAATGTTACAGGTGATAGGTCATTCGCTAATACCGTAAAATCTGGAGCTTGATCGCCCACCTTTACTTCATTTCCTACTAGTGTCACTGGACCATTTTTAAATGTTACTTGTGCCATACAAACGCCTCCTAATCTTCATATGTACATAATATTACTAAATGAAGGGAATTAATTGCAACTATGATAGCTTACATACTTAGAAATAGATAAGACTGTCTCCTAATTTGAGACAGCCATTTGTTTATTGTTCATTTTTTTCCTCTAGCTTGGCTAGTTCTAGTTTTTCTTCTTGTTCAGTAGTTTCTATAATCTCTTCTTGCTTTGGTAAAGTAGTTGGTGTTGAATCCTTTTCAATAAAGATTTTTTCGTGCACCACTGTTGTATCGGCAAAATAATCATGTAAACCTTGATTTTCTGGTAAAATCACTACCAAAATATACAGTGGCATAAAAATATTATTGATGATACGCCCAATCCAATCACGGAATAACACATCTGACCAAGTTAGCTGATCATGCTTTAATGAAATCACACGTAATCCAAATACCATTTTCCCTAATGTTTGCCCAAAGAACTTTGTCATCAACACAAAATAGCTATAGTAGAAGATTGCTGTAATAATAGAAATCGGCGCGTACCAAACAGAATCAGATAAGGACCAATCCATCAGATAAAAAATAGGATTAACGAGTATTCCACCTACAGCAGAAATAATGAATCCATCTAATAAAAATGCCCAAAATCGTACCCAAAAACCAGCAGTTTTTAATGCATAGTTTTTATGCTTTGCTGATTCTCCTGATGTCTTCATAAGAAAGCCATTTTCCATAGAGGGTGAACCTTGCATAACAATTTCATTGTTTGTCATTGTGCTCCCCCCCTAGTATTCCCCGTATAGATACATCATTTTCGGTGCGCTATAGTCCGTCATGATTTTCATTAGCATTTTCTCTTCTGCAGATGGACCAAACATGGAGCCAATTTTCATACCAACGTATGATTGCCAGCCACCCATATCATATGAATACTCAAATAAAGCGGCATCTTCAAGTCCATAATCTTCACGAAGAGCTGCAATGGCCGCTTCTTCATCACCAATTTCATCAATTAATCCTGCTTCAAGCGCTTTTGTACCACCAAGAATACGACCATCTGCAACCTTCTTCACTTCTGCTTCAGACATATTACGTCCCTGTTCTACAATATCTACAAATTCTTCGTACGTTTCATTAATCATATCTTGCATCATTGCACGTTCCTCTGCTGTCACTTCACGCATTGGGCTTAGCATATCTTTATGCTCCCCTGATTTAAACGTCTCAAATTTAACACCAACTTTTTCAGCCAGCTCTTGATAGTTAATGGATTGCATGATGACACCAATAGAACCTGTTATTGTATCACGATGGGCAAATATTTTATCTGCAGGTGCCGAAATATAATAACCACCTGAAGCGGCCATAGAATCCATTGATACATAAATTGGAATTTGTCGTTCTTCTTTAATTTTCAGAAGCTTTTTATAGATTTCTGCTGATTCCTTCACACCACCACCTGGTGAATTGACGCTTAAAACAACACCCTGTATGGACTCATCATATAAAATATTATCCAATTGTTCTAAGAAAAATTGATGATCATAGGCAACTGGTTGCCACAATGTACTTGAGCCAATATCTTGAATCGCTCCATCTACCTTTAAATAAGCAATTCGCTTATCAAAATTTTCCCCTTCAATTACATTTTCATATACATCTAAATTATTACCTGCCATTAAACTATCAAAATTACCTAGGAAATCTGCTTTAAAAAGCGCAAAAATGGTGTTAATTCCTAATGAAAATAGTAAAAGAACACCTGCAACTACTAAAGCAACCCACCTTTTTACATTCATGTCTTTCCGCCTCCTTAACACGTAATACGTATGAATTACACATTTGTTTCATTTTTTTGCAATAATACTATGCAAAAAGCTTTATGCTATTTATTTCCTTATCCTACCTTACCTAAAAAAATTAAAAAAATCAAAGTCCATACCTTTGCATGAACTTTGATTTTCGACATTATTTCCTAGGAAATGATCATGATTGGAGTTGTTTGATTTCTTGTTGTCGTAATTCGACACGTCTAATTTTCCCTGAAGATGTTTTCGGTAGCTCCTCTACAAATTCAATAGCACGTGGATATTTGTATGGAGCAGTCAGTGATTTCACATGACTTTGAAGTGTTTGAATAAGTGCTTCATCACCTTTTTCATCGTTGCGCAGAACAATAAATGCCTTGACAATATTTCCACGGACTTTATCAGGACTCGCAACCACTGCAGCCTCTTTCACAGTCGGATGCTTCATTAGGGCATCCTCTACTTCAAAGGGTCCAATCGTATAGCCTGAGGAAATAATGACATCGTCGCCTCGGCCATCAAACCAAAAATAGCCATCTTCATCTTTATAGGCACGATCTCCTGTAATATACCAATCCCCACGAAATTGTAAATTTGTACGTTCAGGATCATTTAAATATTTTTTAAAGAGGGCTGGTGTTTCACGATGAACAGCAATATCGCCAACTTCTCCCACAGTAACGGGTTTGCCCAAATCATTAATAATCTCAACGGTGTTGCCAGGAGTAGGTTTCCCCATAGAGCCAACTCGCGCCTCCATCCCCACCATTGTTCCCACCAATAATGTATTTTCCGTTTGCCCGTAGCCATCTCGTACTTGTAATTTGAATGTTTCCAAGAAAACTTTAATGACCTCACTATTTAAAGGCTCACCAGCTGATACAGCTTGGCGAATTGCACTTAAATCATATTCATGTAAATTTTCAAGCGCTGCCATAAAACGATATTCTGTTGGTGTACAGCATAGTACATTGATTTTGAATTTTTCAAGCAATGCTAAATAAGTAGCTGCTTCAAATTTACCTTTGTAGACAAATGCGGTAGCACCACTACCCAAAGTAGCAAGAAACGGACTCCAAATCCATTTTTGCCATCCTGGTGCTGCAGTTGCCCAAACAATATCATTTTCATGTACACCCAGCCAATGTGGTGCTGTTGTTCGTAAATGTGCATAGCCCCAACTATGAGTATGCACCGCTGCTTTCGGATTTCCTGTTGTTCCGCTTGTATAGGCTAAAAATGCATTGTCAGTGCTTTTAGTCGGGATAGGGTTTATGTAGGTTGTAGGTTGATTATGCATTTTTTCAAGTATGTTCTGCCAAGGTTCGTGTGCATGCCCTATGACAAATTGCAATATGCCTTGTAAATTCCCCACTTCATCAAATTGTTCAATATAAGGTTCAAATGCAATAACCGCTTTAGCATTGGCATGGTGAATACGATATTCAATATCTTTTGTTCTTAACATTTCTGAGCTTGGAATAATGGTTAAACCCGCTTTCAATGCAGCAATATACACAATATATGCTTCCACTGAACGTGGTACCATCACTAAAATGACATCACCTTTCTTTAAGCCTTGCTTGGTGAAAACATGTGCTGCTTGATTCGCTTTTTCCAATAAATGTGCATATGTAATAAATTGGACGTCTTGATTTTCTTCATAAATGATTAAAGCATTTTTTGTTGCATCCTGCGCATATTTTTCAATTTCCTCTGCTATGTTATACCATTCTGGTGCAACTAAATCTTGTCTTTTCATGGCAAATGCCCCCTTTTGCTATGACACATTATAAAACTCCTTTTTCATTATTTTCAATGGTTTACACTCAATTTCGTTAAAGTCATGACAACTATCATACTTTGCTATATGGCATCAGTCACGTTTTGTTTATAGGAAAACTAGTTATTGAATACATATGAAAAGTGTGGTACATTTTGGTCAACTAAATACAAGATTGCAGGGGGACTCGCAAGAGTTGAGAAGGTAAAACCTGACCCTTTGAACCTGTTAGTTAATACTGACGTAGGGAGCAATAGACATCGTTTTTTACAGATGAAAGGCTCTTTTTCGTGCATTTTTACACAAAAAGAGCCTTTTTTGCATGCTTACGTCCATCCACAGAGGAGGACTACAATGATATTTCAAACAATTCGTCAACAGCAACCACTCGTCCATTGCATCACCAATTATGTAGTGGCAAATTTTCAAGCAAATGGTTTATTAGCAATAGGTGCCTCACCGGTAATGGCTGATGACAGCCAAGAGGTAGAGGAAATGGTAGCGATTGCTCAAGCACTATTAATTAATATCGGAACGCTTAATGATCGTACAAAAAGCGCCATGCTATTAGCAGGTAAAAAAGCGAATGCACTTGGTATTCCTGTTATTTTAGATCCTGTTGGAGTTGGAGCCACAACTTATCGTAAGGAAACCGTCAAACATTTACTTGAGAACATACAATTTGCTGTGATTCGCTGTAATCTCGGCGAGCTTGCTGCAATAGCCGGTGTAGATTGGCAACAAAAGGGGGTCGATAGTGGTCATGGCTCCATCGCTATGGAAGCAGAAGCCACATTATTGGCTCAACGCTATCAATGCATAGTTATTGTAACGGGGGAACGTGATTTTATAACTGATGGTAAGCATAGCCAATGGATTGCTGGTGGTCATCCACAAATGACGGAAGTAACGGGTACAGGTTGTTTACTAAGCGCAATTTGCGGTGCTGCCTATCGTGTTGGACCTAACCCTTACCAGCAATTAACAGAAACACTTACTTACTATAAAAAAGCAGGTGTACTAGCATCAGCATTTACTGCAGATATCGGTGATTTTCAAATCGCCTTACTTAATGCTATACATCGTTTGTCAAAGGATGGTGAAGCTTCATGCATATTGTAACGACGATTGCTGGCTCAGATAGCGGAGGCGGTGCTGGTATACAGGCTGATTTAAAAACATTTCAGGAATTAAAAGTGTTTGGCACTTCTGTTATTACAGCATTAACTGCACAAAATACATTGAGTGTAACAGGTGTTTACCCAATTGACGTTTCCTTTATAAAAAAACAATTCGAAGCCTTAGTAGAAGATTTTTCAATAACTGCGATTAAAACAGGAATGCTTTATTCCTCAGCTATTATCAAAACAATCGCAAGTATGATCAGTGAGCTAAACATTCCACTGATTGTTGATCCTGTGATGATTGCAAAAGGTGGAGAAAGCCTATTGCAGCAAGAAGCTATCGATGCACTATGCTCAACTTTACTACCACTTGCTACGGTTGTTACGCCCAATATACCCGAAGCAGAGACACTTACAGGGAGATCTATTCATCATTTTGAAGATATGAAAGAAGTAGCTCAAAGCTTGTTACAACTTGGTGTACAATGTGTCATCATCAAAGGTGGACATTTAACAGATCCACTATATGCCATTGATTATGTATTTTTCAAAAATGGACGATCTTTTTCGATGCAATCTCCTCGAATCCAAACAAAAAATACGCACGGTACTGGCTGTACATTTTCAGCAGCACTTACTGCTTTTCTTGGACGAGGATTTGCTATGGAAGAAGCCATTATTGAAGCTAAAAAGTTTATCCAATTAGCAATTATGTATGATTTATCGATTGGAAATGGTCATGGACCCACAAATCATTTTGCTTATCAACAGCATAAGGAAGCCTGTGAGGTGATTATTCATGAAACGTGAGGATTTGCAGCTTTATTTTATTATGGGTACGAGCAATGTTCCTCATCATGAACAATCGATCTATATCCTAGAAAAGGCATTACAAGCAGGCATTACAATGTTTCAATTTCGCGAAAAAGGTCCTCATGCGTTAACTGGATTAGCCTATGAACAGTTTGCACGCCAATGTCAAAAACGATGTCATCAGTATAGTGTACCCTTTATCGTTAATGACGATGTCGAGCTAGCGATGCGACTCGGTGCTGATGGTGTTCATATCGGACAAGATGATTTACCTGTTGGAGTAGCACGTAAAAGAATTGGGAACATGATTCTTGGTGTTTCTGTCCATTCACAGGACGAATTGCAAACGGCTATTAACCATCAAGCTGATTATGTAGGGATTGGTCCAATCTTTGCAACATCTTCTAAAAGTGATGCACAACCACCTTGTGGCACATCTTTTTTACAGCAGGCTCGTTATCTTCATCCTGAATTACCGATTGTAGCAATCGGAGGAATTAATTGTAAAAATGCACATACTGTATTTCAAGCTGGTGCTGATGGTATTACTGTGATTTCAGCTATCTGTCAAAGCGAAGATATTGAACATACAGTATCTACGTTTAAGTCTTTATGTCGTATAAATAAATGATCAATAAACAAACTAAAACCAGTGCCTTTTACGGTCACTGGTTTTAAGTTTATAAATGCTTAATCAGCATTTATTGGTTGTTTGGCATACCTTTTAATTGAGATTCTGCCATTTGTACAAGACGTTTAGTGATTTCACCACCAACGGAACCGTTGGCACGAGCTGAAGCTTCAGCTCCTAATTGAACACCAAATTCTTGTGCAATTTCGTATTTCATTTGATCAAGTGCTTGTTGTACACCAGGTACTGCAAGCTTGTTTGAACTGCGGTTGTTGTTTGAAGTCATGTCTCTCACCTCCTTGTGAATATAGAATGTGCGATATTAGATTTTTAATACAAAAATTTTAGAGGTAAATTGTACCTCTATTGGAATACCGTTAATCACGCAAAAAAGCCGTCTCAAAATGGGCTTTGAGACGGCTTTTAAAACCTTATAATAGATCTGCAAATTTATCTTGTTGCTGTTCTTCTTTCTTAGGGAAAATATAGACCTCGCGATTTTTCACTGCTCGCTCGATCAATTCATCAAAATCAGAGAAGCTTTCATAATGCTCCACCTTTTCAAGCTTTGGTTTTGTTTTAGGACTTGCTGGTGTAAAAATCGTACAGCAATCTTCAAATGGCTGAATAGATGTTTCGTATGTGCCGATTTTCTCAGCCATATCGATAATTTCTAATTTATCTGTTGAAATCAGCGGACGTAGAATAGGTGTATTTGTTACTGCATTAATTGCTGTTAAGCTTTCAAGCGTTTGACTCGCTACTTGTCCAAGGCTTTCACCTGTTACAATAGCAAGTGCACCAATTTCCTCACGCACCTGATCAGCAACTTTCAGCATCATTCGGCGTGTTGTTGTCATCGATACGTTAGAAGGTACTTTTTCTTTAATAAGAACTTGTATTTCAGTAAAAGGAATGACATGCAAACGAATACTAGCACCAAATTTCGTTAATTCATTAGCAAGCACTTTAACTTTTTCCAATGAATTTTGGCTTGTATAAGGTGGACTAAAGAAGTGAATCGCTTCTAATCGTACACCACGCTTCATCATTAAATAACCTGCGACAGGACTATCAATACCGCCTGATAGCATTAATAAAGACTTCCCATTAGATCCTACTGGCATTCCACCTGCACCAGGAATGACTTGTGCCATCATATAAGTTGCATCATGACGAACTTCTACACGTAGCTCAATATCAGGCTTTTTCACTTTGACAGATAAATTTTGAAATTGCGGTAAAACATAGCCACCAATCTCACGTTGGATGGCGTGAGATTCTAATGGAAATGTTTTATCAGTACGTTTTACTTCTACTTTAAATGTATGTTGCTCGTCTTTAAATGTCTCCATAATCGTGATAGCGAGCTTTTTCATACTTTCCATCTCTTTTTCACATGCAGCTACAGGGCTAAATGATTGAATACCAAAAATTTTAGGTAAACCTGTAATTAGCGTCTGCATTTGTGCTTCGTCCTCTATAGCAATAAACATACGATCACGTTCTGTACGAATATGCAGTTGACCTAAATCAGCAAAAGCATGTCGAATATTTTCACGTAAGCGGCGAATAAAATCCATTTTGTTGCGGCCTTTTGTAGAAAGCTCACCATATCGAATTAAAATTTCTTTCCAAATCATTTACTTATTTTCTCCTTTGAGTTCCAACATTACTTCTGCAAGTACTTGTTTAAACTGTTCTATATCTTCTATTGTGTTATGTGCGCCAAAGCTAATGCGAATCACACCTTTTTTATAATGCTCATCAAGGTGTAGTGCCTCGACTACATGGCTTGTTTTCGTTTGCTTGGATGAACATGCACTTGATGTTGACACAATGACACCGCGTTTTTGCATAGCATTAATAATAACTTCCCCTTTTAAATCACGAACACTAAATGACATAATATGCGCAGCTCCTTGTGGGGTCGATAAAACATGGACTGCTTCTCCATATCCGTCTAGCTGAGCTCGAATTTCATCATGCCATTGACGGTATTTATTTGCGCGTTCGTTCATTGTTTCAACGGCCAATCGAGCCGCTTTCGCTAAAGCAACAGCTTGCGGAACTGCCACAGTACCGCTGCGCATTCCAAATTCCTGACCACCACCAAGAGCAAAAGGCTGCCATCTCACGGGTTTACGGAATGCTAATACACCTGAGCCTTTAAAGCCATGAATTTTATGACCAGAGATAGAAATACAGTCTGGGCCTTCTTCTTTAAAGGATATAGCTAATTTCCCAAAGCTTTGAACAGCATCAACATGAAAGGCTGCACGACTCATTTCATGAATCATTTTTGCTGCTTCCTTTATAGGCTGAATTGTACCCATTTCATTATTCACATGCATGATGCTAACTAAAATGGTTTCTTTTCGTATTTTAGTACGAAGCTCATCGAGAGAAATCACACCATTTCGATCAACACGAAGATATTCAACATCATAGCCCTCTTTTTCAAGCTGTTTCATCGTTTCTAGCACTGAAGGATGTTCAATTTCAGTCGTTAAAATATGCTTTCCTATATGCGTATTACTACGTGCTATGCCAAAAATAGCTGCATTATTTGATTCTGTACCACCTGAAGTAAATAGCACATTTTTTGCCTCTGTCTGCAAAATATCTGCTACTTGCTCACGCGCACGCATTAATAAATCATTTGCTTCAACACCCATGGCATGGATGGAAGCAGGGTTGGCATAATACTGTTCATTGACAGCCATGAATGCTTGCATAACCTCATTTAAAGGCTTTGTTGTTGCACTATTATCTAAATAAATTGTATTAACCATAACTTTTCACACACTTTCAAAACGTTGATTTAACGGTATTTATCATAACGCAATCTTTGGCGATTGACCACTAACTTTAACGATTCTTTAAATTTTAATTGGTATCCTACATTTTTTTCAACATCGTGATAAATTCTGTGGGCGTACTAAATTCGATCGCTTTAACAAAACCTAATTTTTCATAAAGATGGATTGCTCGCTTATTAAATAGGGCGACTGTTAAGCGAAGTGGTAGATGATGCTCTTGTTGAACTGTTTGTACAATAAACGAAAAAAATGCCGTTCCTAATCCTTGACCTGTTAGATTTGGTTTCATACCAATTCCAATATCTACACAGCATTCTATATATGCACCAATATCCTGTCCCTTTGGCACTTGTGCTGCCAAACCTGTGCAATAATAGCCGATTAACTCCCCCTGATTATTCAAGATAGCAAAGTAGGGATGATCAAGCATTTCTTGTACATTTTCATCCGATAATTCATTATTGTAAAAATCGTAAGGTTCTGCATATTGCCATTGTAAAATTTCACTTGCAAACTGTTCATTCATTTTTTTTATCGACAGCTTCACACTGAATCACATCCTCATCTATGCAATAAATAGAAAGCTGTCTAAAAAGTAATCGCTATACTTTTTAGACAGCTCAAAATGTTATTCGAATTATTTTACTGTGAATTGTTCAGCAACCATTTCTTGAATACGCTTTAAAGCACCTGGCTCCATTTCTTCCACTGCTGTACCTGCTTCTTCTAAAGCCTTCGCATAACGGAATTGGTGGAAAGCCTCTTCTGCTTCTTTTAAACGTCCGTTCAATTTCGGGTTCGATGCACGGTGACGATTACCGTACTGAATAATGCGTTCAATGAGCATCACATTTTCTATTAATTCATGTGCTTTTACTTTAACATCCTCTACGCAAAGTGTTGCTGCATTTAGATTATTATGAACCGTTCCCATATTAAGCGGTACTTCTTGCAAGCTTTGCATGACAACATAGATGTGCTCTGCAGCCTCATCAAGACGTGCATCCATCTCCTCAGGAATCCCTGGAATATTTGCCTTGTTTAATAAACGATCGGTATCTTGTAATATTTTCTTTAAGTTTTCGACTTGAGCGCGTGCCTTATTTTCATCTATTCGAAGTTTCTTCATTGTATTCGATAGATGCCCTTGTTCTTCATGAATTCGTTCTAGCTCTTCACTAATTTCGATTAACTCTTCCTGTAAGCTAGAATAAGCCGATTTTTCTTCCTTAACTCGCATGGCTAATAAATCATAGCGACGTTGCAGTGCTTCCAATTGTTTTAAAGCGGCTTTTGGAATTTCAGCATCCTTTTCATTTAAATGGTAACTTTGTTGCACATACGTTGCCTCATCATTCACTAACTTTGTAGAAGAAATGACATTGGTGATAGAGCTTAATAAACGATCACAATTTTGATCTACATAATTTTTAGCAATAACCTCTTTTTCAAGTAAATCATAAAAACGATCGATTTCTTCATTAATCTCTGTCACACGAGGTTTAACAACTTTTAAATTAAGCTCTGCAAGGTCCAGCTTTAATGCATCAAATTCTTTTTCATATTTATTAAGTGCATCTGTCAATTCTAAATGCTGTAAATAGTAAGATTGGTCTTCCATTTCTCGCTGACCATTACGCAATTCCTGAACCGCACCTGGTAACTTAACTTGAATTTCCGTTAAAATAGTAGGAACATCATTAATATACTCGAATGTCTGCTGAGATTCTTGATTTAAGCTAATAACAATTTCTCGTGCTTGCAAATAATTGCCTTCATTTGTCAATACATCGAACTCTTCAAATTTTTGAACAAATGTCTCCAGCTTTTTCTCCAATGCAGGTAGTGCTACACCAAATGAATGCTGATGAGCCAGCAATGTCTTTCTTGCAGAGCGATAGTATTCTTTTAATTGTTCGATTTCAATTCGATTTTTTTCTTCGCTGCCAATTAATTCATTCAGTTCTTCTAAAATATTATTTTTATCTTGGTCGCATTTTTCAATGTAATCTTCAATTTCACGTTCTATTAAGGTTGCCCTTTTAAAACGAAGTCGATTAATTTGATCCTCAGCATCAAATAGAAGAGAATCGATTTTAGTCATATGTACATCGATGACTTCATCCCAAGTATTGCGCCATCGTTCAAACATTTCTTCCGTTTCACCGTTCATGTTTAAAGATTTTACTTTTGAAATTTCTTCATTTATAGGATTATGTTGTATTTGTAATTTTTCATTTTCAAGTTTTGCAATAATTGCAACATGTTTTCTTCGCATCATAAATCCTACTATGGCTAAAATTAATAGTAGGATAATCGGAATGATGATATACTCCATCGTAAGCCTCCTATTCTACAATAAACGAATTGGCTAGTTGTATTTATTATATACTATGTTTTCGCCTTTTGTACTAAAATTTAAGTGTTTTTCAGAAAACTGTATTTTCGCTATTGTGAAATATTTAAATAGCGTATCTATAGAGCTAAAGGAGTGGTAAATTATGAAACGTGATGGGCATATACATAGTCCTTTTTGTCCACATGGCACTACGGACTCATTCAACCAATATATTGAAAAAGCAATTTCTCATCATTTCACAGATATAACATTTACAGAACACGCCCCATTGCCCAAAAGTTTTTTTGATCCAACCCCGCAACAAGATAGTGGCATGAACCCTGATGATCTCATGCCTTACATTAAAGAATTGCAACACCTGCAACAACGGTATGCACAGGATATTCGCATCCGTATCGGATTAGAGGTTGACTATATCCAAGGTTACGAACAAGAAACTCGTCAACTCCTTGATACATATGGACATTTTTTAGATGACGCTATTTTATCAGTTCATTTTTTAAAATGGCAAGATACCTTTGTATGTATCGACTTTTCTTCTGAATGCTTTATTGATTTTTCAAAGAAAGTTGGCTCTGTTGAACAGGTTTATGATTTATATTATGATACTGTCCTACGATCAATTAGAGCAGATCTTGGTCCATACAAACCAAAACGGATTGGGCACCCATCACTTATTCATAAATTCCAACTGGCGCACAACGAAAAAATCGATGATGCCCGACGTATCAGAGAAGTATTGGACAGCATGAAATGTGCGGGCTATGAATTAGATTTAAATAGTGCTGGTTTAAGTAAACAATATTGTCAGGAGCCCTATCCACCTTTTGCCTTTATCCATTATAGTCAAGCTATTCAACTACCATATGTATTTGGTTCGGATGCGCATAGCGCAGAGGATTTACATCAACACTATAATGTTATATTACCAATATAAATAATTTTTAAACGAGGTGCTTATATGTTTACACAAATTAATTACGAAGGATCTATTGCTGACCAATATCTAACATTATCAAAACAATTAGATGCACTACTCACTGGTGAAACCAATCAAATTGCCAATTTAAGTAATGCCTCTGCTCTATTAAATCAGTTTTTAACGAACATCAACTGGGTTGGTTTTTATCTCTTACAGGATAATGAACTTGTGCTAGGGCCATTCCAGGGTCTTCCTGCCTGTGTTAGAATCCCTATTGGACGTGGTGTTTGTGGTACAGCTGTGGCAACGAGAGAAACAATTGTTGTAAAAGATGTACACGATTTTCCAGGGCATATTGCTTGTGATGCGGCCTCACAGTCTGAAATTGTTATACCGCTGCTGAAACAAGGTGAGATCATTGGTGTATTAGATATTGATAGTCCTATTGTGAATCGCTTTTCAGAGGAAGATCGCAATGGCTTAGAGGAATTTGTTAAAACACTACTCAATCATTTATAATAAAACAACAAAAATTACCCTGAAATGTTTTATATTGTCATTTCAGGGTAATTTATTTAAACAACTATTCATTATATTGTGCTTCATCAAACCTATAAATTTGTTTGATACGAACCGTTATGAGTACAAAAACGATTTTTCCCACTATTTTTTGCTTCATACAAGGCTGTATCAGCATGTAAAAACACAGATTGGAATGCTGGTCGATCTCGCTCATCCCATGTTATAAGCCCCGCAGAAATTGTAACTTGTGGATCTGTGGCACTTGGGATTACTTTCACAATGGTTGATGCTAATTCTAAAGCTTCTTTTTCATTGATATTAGGCACATAGACAGACATTTCTTCTCCACCCCATCTTGCGCAAATCCCACGACTTCCAATCGTCTCTTTTAATTGAACCGCAATCTGTACAAGAATTTTATCTCCAACTTGGTGACCGTACGTATCATTAATACGTTTAAAATTATCAATATCAATTAACAAAAACATACCAGATTGATCATATTCAAGTGATTTTTCTACAAACTGATCGAGGTAACTGCGAGCATATAGTTTCGTTAAATGATCCAAATCGACCATTTCCTGAAGCTGTGTTCGTAAAATTGAATTTGCAATGGCTAACGATGAGTGGTGAATTAAAGATTGCATTAATTTGAAACTATCGAACGAAAAGAAATATGGCTCTTTATGTAAGACAATACTAAAACCATTAATCTTTTCCTCCATAAGTATAGGAATCGCCATAATAGAACGATACTCAATTTGATTAGGAGTTAGACGGCTGAAATCGGCAACAAATAGTGGATCATTCGTTTGAGCAAAATGCTGTTCAACATGTTTTATATAACTTTGACCATTTTCTGAATGGAACAAGGAGGTACTTGCACCTGTTATTTCAAATGTATCGTGTTTTTTAAATGCGAAACAAACTTCCATTGGCTGAAAAGATTTCAGTAACTGCTTTTGTAGGAAAAGTAACATTTCATGAATGTCAATTCGCATATTTAAACGATGCGATGTTTCATTAATGAGTTGTAAGTCACTTACGAGGCGATGCGATTGATGATATAATTTTGCATTTTCAAGAGCATTTCCTGACGCTTGCGCCAGCATCCGTACAAAATCTTTTTCAGTTGTTGAAAAAAGATAAGTCGTGGGAGCACTTACTTGCAAGATGCCATAGATAGCTTGCCTGCCCTTAATAGGTGCATTTAACAACCGACAATTTAAATCGCTCGCTAACTCTGTCGTTAACTCTCCTGATACAAAGGCTTCAATTGTAGCAGGTCTTTCAGATAAATAATCAAAAAGCTTAATATCGATGGTCGTGTGTCGATCTTGATCATTCGATAATATCAGCTCCACATTAAATTCAGGGAAATTATCCCGTATATTTTTTAATACATTTTCTAAAATTAAATCAATATCCATTGTTGAATGAAATAAATCAGTCATGTTATATAGTTTTCTATATTGGTCTTCATTTATTTTGACATCTAAATTGTCTCTAATCATTTGAAGAACCTTTGAAAGTATTTCTATACACTCTTCACCGTACTCCGAGGTCATAAAGTCTGTCCAAGACTCTGTTGCCTCCACAAGTAATACACCAATGGGATTTTTGCCCTCTGCTTGGAAAAGCACCATATCTGTCATCATTGAATAGGCTTGTCTTGCTTTTAATATATAAGGAATTTTCACTACTTTTTGTTGATAAAAACTAGCTTCGATCATCAGCCATGACACAGCATTTAGCTTTGTTTCAATTGTTAATGAAGCCATCTCTTCAATAGGTATTAAAGAATTACCTTCAAAACTGAGAAAAGCAGCATTGTCAATTTTCAAGCGCTTCTTTAGAAACTGTTTCAATGAACAAAAATACCCATTAAAACTAGTTTGTTCTTCATAAGAACTCACCCAAAAGCTCAAAACATCAGATTTTATATATTTTAGCGTTTGTAAATGGTCTGTCATGAAATCACCTTTTCTATATAACGTCCAAATCAATTACTATTAACTTATAATATATTATACATAATTTGTGTCATTTTGACTATGTAATTATCCCTTACTTTTACAATTTACATTACACAGCGTATCATTAACTATTCCTATATCATTTAAAATAGATAGTGAGGAATTTCCTACTATGTTCTTTTACAAATTTTTAAAAGCAAATAATTGACGTCCTTGTCCTAAGCAGTTACAATGGAGGTTGTGTAAAATAAACGCAGCAGTGGTATAAGCTTATGATTGTATTTTATTCCTCTATTTTCTGATATACAACTACTTGAGATTCTCAGTAATGAAAATTAGATGGTGTATTGCGTAACCTAACGGCTGCATAGGCGAAAGTACATGAAAATAAAATGCGTGTAAGAACGGGTACTACTGGTTTTTGTTTTACAACAAAAAAACCAAATTTAAAGGAGGAGACAACAATATGTCTCGTTATACAGGTCCATCTTGGAAATTATCACGTCGTCTTGGTATCTCACTAAGCGGTACAGGTAAAGAAATCGAAAAACGCCCTTACGCACCAGGTCAACACGGTCCAAACCAACGTAAAAAATTATCAGAATACGGTTTACAACTTCAAGAAAAACAAAAACTTCGTCATATGTATGGTATGAACGAACGTCAATTCCGTACACTATTTGACCGTGCTGGTAAAATGAAAGGTGTTCACGGTGAAAACTTCATGATCCTTCTTGAAACTCGCCTTGACAACTTAGTTTACCGTTTAGGTTTAGCTCGTACTCGTCGTGGTTCTCGTCAATTAGTTAACCATGGTCACATCTTAGTAGATGGCAAACGCGTTGATATCCCATCATACAGCGTAAAACCAGGTCAAACGATTTCTCTTCGTGAAAAATCTCAAAACCTTGCTGTAGTAGTAGAAGCTATCGAAGTAAACAACTTCGTACCTGACTACTTAACATTCGATGCTGACAAAAAAGAAGGTACATTCACTCGCCTTCCAGAGCGTTCTGAATTATCAGCTGAAATCAACGAATCATTCATCGTAGAGTACTACTCTCGTTAATTTTTTAACGTTAGATTACTTCGGATTCTTAAACCTCGCAACCTTGGTATATCAAGTGTTTGCGGGGTTTTTGTTTTGTTTTCATCTTTAGATATTTAACGATTTTTTACTGGGGGTTTGGGGGAGCGACTGGGGGAGCGTTTTTTTCGCTTATAATTATATTCATAAACAACCAGCGGACAGGTGTACATTTCTTCAAAACGATTTATTTGTATTATATAAATAAAAAGGTCACTCAAATGAGTAACCTTTTAATTTTTTTGTGGATAACAAGAATACATAAAGTGAATATTAAGGTTTTCTCTTTTGTTACATTGCTTTAATAACATTTCATACATTGTTTGCACAGTCGGAGTTTCACTATTGGAAAAGAGTTGAAATTGCATTAAATCAGTTAGCCAATAATCATTAATTTCATTAAGGGTATTGTCCCACCAGTCTAAAATATTGGACATGGAAGTCGGTGGTGTTACACTAATCACTTCAGAAAACTCATATAATAATTCCAATAATATATGTTCCATATTTTACCTCCGTTAAAATGAGGACATTCACTTTTAATCACAACTGTTTTTAGTTATAATTAATTTTGGTAGTGAGTGAATGTCACTCGAAATTTTCCACATCTCAAGTTCCAGCTTGAGATGTGTTTTTTATTTTTCTTATTTTTATATCTATCATCTCCGTTACAGTTTACAGAACAAACGTTCCAATTTTGTCTGTTACTTTTATGGTAGCACTGGAATCATTATTTTTAAATGGGTTTCACACCCAATTGAAAAATATTTGTACAGTTCTTACACCGTTCGACAAATTTCTCGTTTTCAAAGCGAAAAAACCGCAACAACATCTCCGTTTGGTGTCAATATTACTTTTTTTACCAATATTCTTCTCTTGCATTTATATAACCCATAAAACGCAAAATTGCCTTCTTCCTCCATATAAGAATAAACTTTTAAAAATACACATCTACTGCGGATCCTTTCGAAATAATAAATAGCTAAAAGCTGTAATGTCTCGATGTCCATACTTCAGTATTTGTATTTTTTTAAAATCTAATCTTTGTATGTATAAAAGCTATACTGACAACCACTTCCATTATTGATACAATTTAAGTGTTACAAATATATTACATAAAAGGAGACAACTTATATGAAGAAAATAATTTTTAGCGCAGCATTGGTATTAAGTCTTGGACTAGCAGCTTGTGGAGAAACTGCTACAAAGGATGAATCAACTAAAGATGACCAAAAACCTGTATCAGCTGAGGCTGAGAAAACTAATTCTGAAGCAGAAGTAGAAACTAAAGCTGAAGAAGAAAATGTTCCTAGAGAATATAAATCGGCATTAAAGAAAGCAGAGGATTATGCCAAAAATATGCAAATGTCAAAGTTGGGAATTTATGACCAATTGACTTCTGAATATGGAGAGAATTTTCCCGCAGAAGCTGCTCAATATGCAGTGGATAACATTGTATTTGATTGGAAAGAAAATGCATTAAAAAAAGCTCAGTCATACGCAGAAATGAGTATGTCAGATTCAGCTATTTATGACCAATTAATTTCAGAATATGGAGAAAAATTTACTCCAGAAGAAGCTCAGTATGCTATTGATAATTTAAAATAAGTAATGCACTCCACATGAAGAATGTGGAAGTCACATCAAAGGTCACTCAAATGAGTGGCTTTTTTTATACATAAAAAACAGGCCTCATATGAGTACCTGTTTTTTTATTTCTTCAAATATTTAAATATCAACTCTTCTGTATGGGTTTTTAGCGCTTGATTAGCATACTGATGCACTTCATCCTCGCCAGGCGTTCTTATTGTTACCTCGCTAAAATGTTCACTTATTTTCATCCATTTAACTACTTCTATTTTATTTTTAGCTAACAGGCGCTTTTTGTTGTAATAATCGTTTCGTATATCCTTTAAAAGTGCATCTACAATATTGATGTAGACTTTGCCCATTTTCAGATTTGTTAAGCTGTCATAATCACGCTGTAATGATTTGATGGCCATATCTAGTTTTATATATTCATAAAGTGCTTGGCGATCTTCTCTGTTAATCATCTGAGTCAACCAAAGTAGCTTTTTGAATTTTATCGAATGTAATACGCTTCACAGATAAATCAGTGTCTAGTAATAGTTCCTTTTTATACGCATCGGTACCAGTGACTTTCCCTACTTCATCATGCAACTTATTTTGTTCCCATAATGTTAATCTCACAAGCTTTTGCATCTTATAAGCACGCTGGATGGTATTCTCTATCTCTTCAAGCTCCCATTCAGTTAAATCACGCTTTTTATCATAAAATTGCTCCTGTTTCCATGTTTTAATGAGGTCAAGATGTTCTGGTAGCATCATAGCAGTCCATTTTTTAGATCCTCTGTCGTTTAACATCACAATCACTCTCCACTAATATTCGATATCTGAAATTTTTAGGATATCTAAAAAATGCACCTTATGATTATTCATGTACTTATCTTTAATATGGATTAGTTTTGTATTTGCATCCATTTTTGTTATGGTACCTTCTAATGGTTCATCGCATTTGTAGATGCTAAAAACTTTGGGCTGTTTTTCCTCCATTGCTTCGGTTAGCGCGTTTGCCATTTCTTCTAAGTCAAATTCATCACGATCTGGGTGTTTCGGATCTTTCTTTTTAGTAGGCGTTTTAGTTTTTGCCATTTTAGCCACTCCTTTTAAGAACATTTGTTTGTATATATTATAGAACTAACGTTCGTATATTTCAAGGTGTTATTTATTCTCCTTTTTCCCTTTTTCGATAAGTTTTACTAAACTGAACAATTTATTATCATACTATTTGTATAGTTTTTGGGATATAATTTCATAGAAACTAAATATTACCGGAGGTTTACTATGAATACTTTGAAGTCATTAATTTTTCCTCAAGACCTGAATAGATTAAGTAAAAGCATTTTAAAGGATATATGTAATGATCTGACATTAGAATCAACGGGAAATGTCAATGAATTAACAAATAGAGTATGGTCTTCATTTGGTCAAATTGAGGGAAGTACACTTGAAAAGATATACAAAAACATCTTTGCGGGGGCAATTTCTTTAGCATGGTATCGTACTACAAATGAGGAAGGTTTAGTTGGGCTTAAACAAAATATTATCCAAAACATGCCTTTTAATCCATTTGAAGAGGTGATTACTCCAAATAGTACAGAAATTCCTAATGAACCATCTATAATTGCTGCTACCGAAATTGATGGACCTTCTAAGTATCTTCTTCGATTCATTCATAGAGCGGGTGTAAGCGTTGACTATTATTTAGCTGACAGAAGAGAATACATTAAACACGAAATTACTACAGTTTATATTGATGAAGTTAAGGGAATAATTGAAGTAAGAGCAAGTTCTACATCAGCAAAAAAGGTTATATCTGGATTAGCTGCAATTTTGAATGAAACATATGACTTTAAACAGTTTGATTTTTTAGAAAGTTACAATGGTGACTTAGAATTATTAGCTGACGCATTACAAGGTCAATTAATTGATGCTATAGGGAGACCAGAAGGTTTGGTAGAGAGTTTTGAAGAAACTCAAGGCCAATCAATTGTGAGCATACTATCTGCCATTGACGAATATTATAATAATGGCGAATTAACCATACTAGAAGAAAATTTAAATAGTGAAGATATTACTGGTATTTTAGAAACTACCCCATTCACTTTACTACTTTTAAGTGGTCTTGAAACGATAGGTTTGGGAAGTATTCGAGAACTTAGAGGGCTACCTTTATACGATTATTTAGAGCCTTATCTTGCAAAGCAAAAAGGTTCTATATTGTTTGAGCATGCTGAAAGTGGAGTTGTGCAAGTTTATTCGATTCGAATTGGTGTAAAATCAAAAACATTTAAATTCAACGTATTTGCGTCTGAACACGTATTAGATTATATTAGAGAAAAAATGTTTTAATTAACTAACTGAGAGGGTGAAATTTATGCGTGATATTAAACCATGGGAAGTAAATAAAATTTTTAATGAAGCACTTGAAACTATTGCTGTTAGTCAAGTGAAGAAATTTTACCCAAGTTATATTGCGAAAATGACCGAATTACCTCTCGGTGTAGTTATAAATAAACTGAAAGAATTAGAAGAACAGGAAGCTCTAAAAATTAAACACGAATTTCTTTGTGAAGAATGTTGTAGAAGCATTTTAACAGTTAATCAGAATGATTTTTTCGATCCTGAAGTTACTTGCTTGTATTGTGGAACTGAAAATAACTTTGATCCTTTGGATGCAATACCAATAATTGAATTAGATGACGGTTATAGAGAGAGTTTTTCAAAAAAAAAGCCTTTAACAAGAGAACTAATGTTAGTTTAGAAGCTTATAATAAACCTTTAAGTTTAAAAGAAATAATACCTATTTTAAAGAGAGAAGGTTTATTAGAAGAAGTATCGAAGGTTGGGAATGTAAACATTATAATAAATACAGGAGATGCTTATATGAACGAATCTAGTAAATACAGCGGTTTTACTTTTGGAAATAACAATGGTAACTTTAACCTTGAAAATAATGGTACTTTAAACCAAGGGTTTGCTAAAACAGATGAGGATATAGGAACTGCACTAAAGCAGATTAATGAAGAAATTAAAAAACTTTCAGAAGATAAAAGAGAAATAGCCGAACCACATTTTGACCTTCTTCAAACTCATTTAAAAAGTGGGGATAAAGAGAAAGCTAAGAAACCACTAGAAAAATTAAACACTTTATTAGGCTCTGTGGGTTCTATTCTGACTATTGCTTCATTTTTAGGATTTGGACTCCCTTTAAAATAGAATTCTTTATTATTAAAAAATGCCCAGGCTCAAAATTGAGTACCTGGGCTTTTTTAGTGATTATTTTACTTCGTATAATTTGGTTGTTTTGCTTTCGTTATTATAAATGAGCTTTAATCCTAACAAGTCCGCAACATCTCTAACTGGAACATGCATCTTACCATCAATAATCAGAGCATTAACGGTCTTCACATCATTGAACATGACCTTCGCTCCTGTAATTTGCTCCTCTTTCTGTGTATGTTCAGTTTGTATTTTTGTGTAACCTAAATGAGCTGCAAATACTTCTGCGATGGCAGCGCAAATGGCAGCAAAGTTCCTATGGTACAATTCGACATCAGCTTTGCTATCTACAAAACAAATCTCAAGAAGAATAGCAGGCTTAGTCGTATTTTTTAGGAAATATAACTCTGTACGTTGTTTTGCTCCACGATTTTTAAGTCCTGATGCTTTGGAAATAGCAGCGCTAACCTTAGCTGACAAATCTTTTTCATCATAATAAAGAACCTCAACCCCTCTTGGTCCATCGATGACGCTTGCTGCATTAAAGTGGATGCTCCAATCCAAATCACGTTGTTGCCCATTATGATAGTTCACGATTGTCTGTAGATTTTGATTTTGAGTAGTCGAGGTATTGTCATGGAACACTGAGCCAGCACCAGTGTATTCAGTAGTAAGGAGTCTATGAACCTCATTAGTTACTTTTCTAGCCTCATCTACTTCATCGATAAAATGCTTGGCACCTCTAATTTTTAAACCATGGCCACTAGATCCTACGAACTTTTTAGTCATTACTATCATCCTTTCGAGCGTATCCCATAGCTCTTTCACTATCATTCATTCCTGGTGTTGTTGGATCGCTCACGACACCAAATAGAACTAATAAAGCGAGCACAGTGTTAAATAACTCTGTAAATCGCTCGTTATAAATTGTTGTATCATAACCGAATAATGCCCCGATTTGTTGAATGATTAGTAGCAACAATGCAAATGCTCCCACTAAAAAAGGTTTGTGTTTTAAACGTACTTTCCAGTTGATTTTCATAATATATTTCCTCCTAAAAGATGTGTTTTTCCATGCGGTCCATTCGACCTTCAAGTGATGTTAAGCTTTTGCTGATTTCACGCATTGCATTAGCTTGTTCACCTTGGGCTGCTGTTAATGCTTCTAAATTTTCCATGAGTTTTTGTTCACGTTTTGCAGAATTCCAAAAAACATAAACTACTAAGCAAATACACAGAATTGACCATACTACTTGTGAATTTGCTACCTGACTTGCTGCTGTTACCGTTGTTACTGGATCCATTACATCACCAATCCTTTGCCCTATTTAAAATAAAAAGCCATGAGAAGCATCGAGAATCAGTAACATGTACCGTTGCCCATCTCGATTGTTCTCATAGCCCACAAAAAACACAAGCTTATGCTTGCGCCTCAAAATCTTGCTTCGTGATTTCTTTATACTGTTCAGGTGTGATTTCACCGAACGGATTTGCATCAGTTTTAACTACGATTCTTAACTGTTCAGCAGTTACCCACTTGTACATAAAAGCGATTTGCCAAAATTCCATCAGCTCCCACCACCTTTCATTGAAATGACATCTAATTTTAGTTGTGTAAGCTGAGAGCCAAGGTTATTGATCAGGAGGTCTTTTTGAATGCCTTTCATCTTCTCCTGTGCTAGTTGTTCACCTAATGACATCACTTGCTCCTCGGTTGTGAGTATTGACCCAACCTTTTCTAGTGGACCTAATTCTCCACCAGGTAGCCTTTTTCTTCGTAGCATTATTCCAACACCCCCCAAATTAAATAAATTTTATTGTCTATGTTTACATTAGCTCTGGAAGTAGTCAGTTTAAGAATGATATTATCCTTCGGTTCTACAGTTTCGTGGTAATATTCATCTTCAACAATTCCCTCTGAAACTTCTACGATGTTTTCTGGATCTGCTTCGAGTAAGATATATTGCTCCTGCTCGCCAGCTAATGTCATCGATAGCTCAACCGTTAAATCAAGGTCCTCATCTCGCTGTACCCAAATTAAAACGCCTCTTGCTGAACCTTTAGGAGGAGAAATCTTATGCCTCGCTACAGATTGCAAAATAGGCGTGTTTACAGTGTTTTTATTAAGTTTTATCGTCTTGCTAGTCTTTGCTCCATAATTGTCGACTACCTCAACGATAATTGTATTTTCTCCAACTTTTAACTGAGCTAATAACACTTCAAACTCCCATGCCCCGCCTGAACCATCGTAGATATCTACCGCATTACCTGCATTGATACGATAAGACACTTTAACATTAGCGTTCGCATCTGGATCGCCTGAAGTGCCACTGATTGTAAATTTATCAGTATCTATAATTCCGCTCGGTGTAATAGCATCTATAGCAAGCAATGGCGCTCGGTTAGGAACAACATAAAATGTACGCTCTACAGTGGTAGATTGTCCACCTTCGCTGTCAACTGCCCAAACTTTAAGTGTATGGGCTACTCCATCAGCTAAAACTCCTGTAATAGCGACCTCTCCATCAAACAGTTTTGAGCCTTTAAAAATTAACTGTTTCGATAGTGATATTTGTGTCTGGCTCAGATTTGTTGCTAGTACTTTACGAGGTTCATTGTTAATTTGGTAATATGCTGTGACTGATTGATCTGCATCGGTGTCGTGAGCATTGCCTGCGATGTTAAATGTGTCGTTTTCATATAACGTTTGATTGTTGGTTGGTGACGATAATGTAATAGTAGGTGTTGCGTTATGGACGACTGTTCCATTTATAAGATTGGTCTCGGGGTTAATACACAACACTGGTCTTACATACACTCCTGCCAGTCCCGGGGAATAGTCTGCTAATAAATGACCAGACGCCACAACACGATAAACAGAATTGTTCGTTGACGGTGTAAGAGTCCAAAAAGGTTCTGTAGGCTTTGACAATATTGTGTCCGCAAAATATTTCGTCCACTCGGAATGAGATAACAGTCCAACGCGTGCAGTTACTTTCACTTCAGATTCTTTGTTCGGAAGACCGGCGTGCCATATTTTTTGTAATATCAATGATCTATCTGCCGCGGACAACGCGTTGTAATATTCGTTATTTAAATAACTGCGTATGCTACTCGTACCAAATACATTTTGATTAGAATTATCGAATTTCATTTCGCCTACATGTGTATTTTTAAACAAATACCCTGTACTCGGTTCAAGTAACGTCCATGGACTGCCTGCGAAATTAATAACCGTTCCGGGTGCTTGGTCTTTTAGTTTGCCGTTTGCTAGGGAAATCCGTTCAATGATTGTCGTGAAGGTTAGGTTAGGACCACCGTTCGTATCTGTAACTATGGAAAATCCACTTAAATCATCGCTTTTATCAAACGTCACATCATTCCCCGATTTATATGCAGATGTTGTCCCTTTACAAGTCAGTGTTGTTGACTTTACCCTACCTTGAAGGTCATAAATCAACACACGAAGTCGATAACGGTATTTTTGGAAATCTAGAGTGATGCTTTTTTCCGGTCCTGATGTAGTTAGTACAATAAAACTTGTAGATCCGCCATTTCTCACTAAGGTAAACGCGGTTGAATACGTGGTACTGAAACTATTGCTATCTACTAGTTCCCAAGCCATCCTATACCACCTCCATTAGTTCGACATTAAATGTTTGCCACTTGCCAACGCCCATTTCAGCATTTATGGTATCGATCGCCACATTACTACGAGCCACTTTAGCGCCTTTTTTGTACGCATTTTTAAGAGCTTGTACTGTGATTGTATCTGCACCAATTGCTGTGATTATAACGTCCTCGCTCGCTACATCATCAAAAATCGTAACCTGCGTAAATGATGTAAAACCTTCTATGTTGGCCACTTTTAAAATAGTTGTACCTATTTCGACAGCTTCGATAATATCCGTTAATGCTTTATCTAAGCTGATTTTATTTGAGCTGCCATCCAATGTATCTGCAAATGTCCCAGAATTCCCAGGAACACGGCCATCTAGCTCAAGTTGAACTTGTAAACGTTGCATTTGACGAGCGTGTTCTATCAAAACTCGATAAGCGTTGTAGATTCCCCACTCAAAATTATTCGCAAATTCTGACATGAATGGTGTGCCATCATCAATAACTTCACCTGTCACAGGGTCTGTAGCATCATCATGCCATTGTGTACGTTCATAAGGATTTTTTTTGAATTTTAAAGGTATCTCGCCATTCATTAGATTATTCACTTACTCTCACTTCCTTCGCTTCCAGTTGTAGAGGAAATGCGATAACATACCCCTGTGAACTCTTTTGATAATTCATTGTTTTAACGTACAATTCACGCCCATAACTATCGACTAAAGCAGCACGTGTAACTAAGCCTTTTTCTAAAGACAATTTCACATACTTTCTTAGTCCATACTTTGTGCTAGTATTATAGATTTCTTTGTCATACACCACTCCATCAATAGTCACCTTGGCTCCTGCTACAAGATTACTTAAAAATTGCTGCGTTAAATCTATCATTAACGGTTGTATTTCATTCAATTCCTCACACCTCCTGCTCTAAATCTTCCACAAATCCGATTGTTCATAATGAAACCATAAGTATTATTCGAAACACTTAATATTTCATTGCCTAATGCGCCGTGGGTTTTAGCTGTTTTAAAACGACCACAAATTTTATGATTTATTTGCCATGCATAAGTACCGGCGTGTAGTATCAAGAATTCATTTAACTCATTTAAAAAAATATAAATGCCAACACCTGCAGTCTTGATTCTTTTAACTAATTCATCTGGGATGCTTTTAGCTGATGAACGGACATTAAGTAACAATGTTGCTGGCTCAAACTCTCGCCAACCTTCCTCAAAACCAATAAAATCGTGGCCCATATAGGCATCCATGATTTGGTTCATTGTTTCAATGTCACCCTCCGAAAGATTAAGGATGCATTGAATTTTTATCATTTTGCGATATTCTGCATCATCCCAACTACCACGAGAAATACCCTCGTCTTTACCTAATCGGTCTAATCCGTAACCTTCTGACCGATCCACGTCCCAATACTTTAAAATAGTTTGCTGGATAGAAAGGTTTTCTACGCTATTTTCAGCAATAATTTTAAGTAGTTTATAGTTATTACTATCCTCCTTTTGTGAGAATTGCTGAGGCATACGATCTAATAGTATTTGCAATCGTTGATTATTCAAGAGGCAACACCTCGATTTTTGATTCATCTGTTTCGGCCACTTCTGGAAAGGCAATAAGGACGTTCTGAGGTTCATAAATGTCACCATCAATAGAAAACTCCACACGAACATCATCAACGCCATCAATGGATAAAACACGGGCTTCTGCTTTAGTACAAACAACATCGGTACTCATGCCTACACCAAAATAAAGAGTCCCATTGTATGTACCGCCAACATATTTAATTACTTGAGCAATAGCCAAATCATCCCCATTCAACGGATATTGTTTACCTTTTTTGATAAATATCTTGACGAAAACAGGGACGGTTGTAGCGCGTGTAAAGCCGATTTCATGCACTATACCTCTATTGTCAGTATAAGTGAAGACTGTAGAGCCATAAGCACGAATACCGCCACCTTTTTTTCTGAAGATAGCCATTGCAATGTCTTCGTCTAGGCCACCTAATACCACCGTTTCGAACGAATTTGGAGGCCGACCATCTGCATCTTCAACATTTGTGTCATTTTCAATTACAATAGCAGCACGTACACCAGGCACATCGTCTAGAACATTCGCTTCGATTGACTCAATACGTCTAGAGCCTAATTTCCCTAAGGATTCATAATAACGGTCCTGCAATTCTTCATCCGATTCCTCATCTTGACCATTAAAAAAAGCATCTGGATTCGTTACCGAATTGATGCCACTCTGCGGATTTACAATGATTGATATGTCATGAGGCTCTACATTGCCGATAGCTCCATATTCAAGGGCTTCGACAGGTATACGATAATTTCCATCTTCTACGGCATCAACAGCCTCTAATGCTTTAAAATATACGTTATATCGTGTTCTAAATAAATCATCTATATTTATTTTGGCACCTTTGTCTAAATTGACGATGACCTCACCAGTGGCTTTAATCCAACGTTTGCGTGTGATTACACGTATAACATTTGCTTCTAAAGATGCTCCTTCACTTGTATCAACAAAGCGAGAATTATAGACATGTTCAAGCTCCTCATTATCTTCCGCCCTTTGTTGGGCTTGTAAGTGGATGAATTTACCTAATGGCGTATTGTCTGATAGATCAGCATCATCGCCAAATAATTCACGGGCCATCTCTTGGATTTCAGGTAAATAATCAACAGTTCGTTTGCGTTTAAACCCAAATCTGGTTAACAACAGCTTCACCCCCTATTTCACTACCTGCTGTTGTACGTGCTTTAAAATAAATAGTTAGATGGCGTTTAATTCTATTAAAATCGTATTCTACATACATTACTTCAGCTATACGTGGCTCTTGATACAAACAATCATGCATAGCTTGTACGATTTGTTTTTTGTTTGGCAACTTTTGTTCAATCACTGATCTACGGAAACCATGATTATCATCAAACATCCATTCACCTACTCGTGTACGCAACAAATGTTTTAAATTTTGAATAAGTTGGTCATCACCATGCACAAGCTCATTTAGCACCCAATCACCATCATCGTCATATTTAAGTGTGTGCATAACCTACCTCCTACACTGAAGCTGCAGTTAAATCCTTACCATTTGCAGTAATATTGCCAGCTGTAAATTCTATATCATCGGCTTCAACTTTAAATTTGGATGATTTCACCATGATTTCTCCATCATCTTTTAATACGATTTTTGTTTGGAAATCCTTAGTCCCAATAACCACATCATCAGGATGTTCATTTTGAATTGGAGACGTAAAAAGGTTAATACCACCAACTATTAGGGCATCATTAGCACTAAATGAACGACTAGCAGCCTCACCACCACCAAACAATAGTGGGTCTATATCAGCTTGGGAACAAACCACAAGTACTAGATTGCCTTTCTTGTAAGGTATTTGGATTACAAATTGATCTGTTTGATGGAATGCTATCGGTACATCCAATATAGGCGTAGCTTCTGGATCATTCTTTGGAAGAACATCCGCCCTAAAAAGATTCATATCAATTTCAAGTATTTCACAGATCAAACAAGTATTCATGTTCATCAAACTTTCTTCAATAGAATTCCCTACAAACTGACTAATAGATGTTGTCATAATGGCACCACCTCGCATTCTGTGTAGTATTCTGTTCCTGACGTATCCCCTTTATGCTCACCTTTTGATACCCGAAACAGTCCGCTAACATTTCTGGACGTTAGTTTAATAATGACATCTGTTGTGACTTTATGATTTAACAACATCTTAATTTTGTAGCCTTTAAGCTTTTTCTTAGCAGGCTTGGATATGGACTTTTTTTCCTCGCTTTTTTTATCTGTTTTTCCATTCTTCCTTTCACTTTTTTTCTCAACTTTTTTCTCGGCCTTTACTTCCTTTACTTCTTCTTCAACTTCTTCTGGATCATCGATTAATCCTGTTTCTTTCGATATATCAAGCCCGATATTGTTGCCTTTAGCTTGGTCACGTACATAAAGCCGATTTTTATTTACATACTGTTTTGCTTTGCAATCCTTCGCAATTTCAGCAATTTGAAATTTAATTTTGCCATTGAGTACTTTACCTGAACGATATACAAAATCGACTGGTAAATCTATATCCCCGATGGCAAGTCCTGCATCACGGGCTAATTCGCGCAATATGAGTGATGCGTGAGTATTTCGTCCATACGTTCGTTTCACAACACCATTTGAATAGTCCAAACTGCAATCAATGCATTTGAATGTTGTGATCTTATCTAGCCCTTCCCACTTCGTTTCTTTTTTCTTTAGTGAACCGCTAAAAATCACTCCATTATCATCAATATAGCCAGCACTTAAAATAACAGCTTGATTTATAGAAATAGAATTAATAGTTTCATCCTTGAGGTTATAAACTTGAATATCAATCGTATCTACTTTTTCATTGTCACCGAATGGCACGCTAAATTTAATTGTGAGTGGATCCGTAATTTCTCGGTTACTCACTAAAAAAGTAGTTTTACGCATGAATAAATTACTCATCTGATTCACCTACCACATATAAAAAGACCGTCTCGTTCAGGTTTTCGTAGGTAATACGAGTAGCTGAATTAGCTCGGTCTTTAGGAATTATTTGTACTTTTGGCAAGTCAATGTTTACACGGTTTCTGAATAATGGGCGGTTAAGGATTAGTTTTTCTCCAATAACTAAAACACCACCATCTTTGAATAAATCTACAGTGAAAAAGTCATGCGCTTGATTGTAATTAACTTCAATTTCAAACACTTCTCCTCCAAGCTCTATTTCAAAGGAATATGGTATCTCATTTTTATCGATGTCAATATATTCATCCATTACTTACGCCCCTCCATTCCTGCCCAACCACCTGATGAACTTTTAGGTGGTGTTGTGTATTTTTCTTTAGTGGTTTTTGCTGTTGTAGTAGGTGTCTTTTTCGTTTGTTGTCGACCCTTTTTAGTAACAGCCTTTGTCTGTTTTTTAACTGGGATAGATACACTAACAAACTTAGCAACCTTACCTACTTTTATTTGTTTGAGCGTCATCGTAAAGGCATAGCCATCTTTTACTCTAGCTTCATAATCACGGCTGAAGTCAGTTATAACCATGTGATTTAACTTTGTCATGTAATCAAAATCAATTATTACACCCTTTTCTCGGTATTCTCGAAGTTTCAGCACTTTTGCCTCAGTCTCATCAAGAATTACACCTGTTAAGGAAATGGTGATAGGATTACTTTTCACATGGTCAGTTATCTGCTCGCCATCTTCAAGCGCATGGTCAGTTGTAGTAGAGGACTCAGGCATTGACACCTTTGTTATGACATCGATTAATACATCTTTAATGTACGGCATTCCTATCACCACCTAAGTAGCCTGAAATTCTGTATCTATGATATCTGAAATGACTTCTCGTACAATCGGAGGCACTTTTTCTTTAATTAATCGAGCAATCTCATTGATTTTATCTGAAGATGCATTTATTTGAATTGGCATATCGATATTGATTTGATGACCTTGTGCTGTAGGTATCATACTAGATTCTAAAGAAGGACCTTCAGCGTTAGGTATACTGGAATTACTGGACACTAAGCCGTTAGTATTTTGATTGTCACTGTTGGTAGACCTTATTCCTGCTGACATATCAATAGCTGGTGTGCCATCACTATTAGATGAAAGTATCCCCATCGAACGTAGTGTATTGGATTGTTGGGCAGTTAAAACAGCCTCGTTTTTATGCAGTTCGGCCACGTATCCATCGTAAGGTACGTTTTCAAGACCTGTAGCATGGGAACCACTGATAAAGTTACCAACTGCACCTGCTGCTTTGCCTATTGTACTTCCAATGGATGTAACCCACCCTGGTAATTTGAAATTGGTGATTGCATTTTTAAATCTATTGAAGTTATTGGTGATAGTATCCCAATTTTGATATATCGTAACGCCTGCCTTAATTAACATTCCTATTGGTCCAGTTAAAAAAGAGAGGATAGGGTTATTATCAATAACTTGCCATAGTTGTATAGCCTTTGTTTTAACGGTATCCCAATTTTGATATAATGCTACTCCACCTGCAATAAGTAAACCAACACCAGTAACGACCATACCGATCGGATTAGCCCTTAAAGCAGCATTAAACCCTTGTGTTGCTACTGTAGATGCGAATGTACTAGCTTGATATGCTGTCATTAGAGTATTGACTGTAGAAATTACTTTAAATGTTGCGAATGCACCTGCAATCCCTGCTGTTGTAGCTATAACTAATTCTTTATTATCAATCATCCAGCTGATACCGTTTTTAAATCCTCCAAAAGCTGTACTTGCTGCACCAATTCCTACTACAACAGTGCTACGCATTGTATTAGCAAATGAAGCAATTTCATCACTTGCATCTTTTGAAATACCGAAGTTTTGCCACAAGTTAGATACATTTCCTGTATCATTCACTAATGACATGAAGGTATCCTTGGCCGTCCCTGCGAAAGAAACTACACGATCGATTTTATTGACCAACTTGTCAGTATCTAAGTTTTCCATCCATCGTGATGCCGATTTCATTGACAGTACGAACGGTTCTAATAATGGACCACCAATTTTCCCTTTGATATTAGTCCATGACTGTTTTAAGTTACCTAGCTGATTTTCATATGCATCGGCTTCACGAGATGCTTGCCCTAGTGCTCCAGACAACTTGTTTCCATCTTCAACCATTGCCATTAAGGTTAATTGCTTTTGAGATTCATTCAATTTAATGAACGATTTACCATAGAGTTCATTAGCTTTAGCATTACGTGTTGTTTCTGTAGCTGAAATACCTAGCGCTGCATCATTTTCGAAGTTACCTTTTAAAAAGGACTGCATGTTTTCAATTACTTCTTCAATTGATCGATCATAAAATGCGGCACCATCTGCAGCAGCTAAAGTAGCTCGTTCCGTCAAAGACAAAGCATCTGCAGTATCTGCTCCAGTTGTTTTAGCAAATGCGGCTATTTGCGTGAAGCTACCTTTTAACCGTTCTGGCAACATACCTGTTTGTTTTGCAATTTTGTTTAAATTTTCATCTGCTGTAGATTGCATGCCTGTAAATACCTGTTCAAATTGCGCATTCATAGCTTGGAATCCGGCCGCTGACTCAATAGCACTTAAACCAAACTCTTTCACCTTATTAACAGCAAATACACCAGCAACTATCCCTGCAAGACCACGCATCATTGATTTAAAACCATTTAATGTTTTACTGACGTGTTGAACTTCTTGATTTAATTGCCCAGCTTCTGTTTCGGCGTTATTTAATCCGTGTGCAACGTTTTGTGAAGCTGATATACCTGCATGACCAAAATGGTTAAAGCCCTGTGTCGTATGAGTTAATCCTTGACCAACATTGACTATTTCATCTTCAATGTTATCCATGACCTGATTCAAATGTTGTAAAGTTGTTGTTGCTTCGTCCCTAAAATAGATACCTACATACATATCACGCATGCTAGCACTGGTCATTTAATCACCCCTAACATTTTTAAGGATGCGAGTGTTTCTAAAATGGTATCGTTATCCCACTGTTCCACTGAATGCGGATTAATTTTGTAGTGATATCCGATAGTATATTTCCACCACTTTTCACCTGCTGCTTTTTCATAAAAAGAAGGGATGCTTTGCACCCCTGAAATGTTTTTTAATTTATTACTGTCCTGTTCGAAGAAAGTTGAAGGCTGCGGTAGTGACCTCCTCTAACTCTTCCCACGTTTCAAATTCATCCATTTTTAAACCACTTGGTACAACGACTACATGTTCTAACATTTGTGGCATCATTCTTGAATTAAGAATTTTCCCTTGTAGCCCTGTACCAATATCGATAATTTCTGCTTGCTTGGAATTGGGTACATTTTGGAATGTGTATTCATTACCTGCTGTTGACGTAAATTCTTTTGTTTTTGGTTTAAAAGTCATGTAATTAATCCTCCTTATATTGTGCTGCTAGAATTGTGTATTCAACACCTTCAACTTCGGCTCCACGCGAGAAGTTTGGATTCTTAGAAAAACGACAATCCAAACCACTCACACGTTTCTTTCGTTTTGCATCATTGAGTGAAACGTTAAATGATTCCTTCGATTTCAACAACGCGTCTAACATTGGTACGACACTAGAATCTTGTTTTAAAGTAAACGTAAACGTCCCTGTTTCGTCGGCTGATTCGTTGTAAGTAACAGAACCATCGGCACCTACATGTTGACTAAATGTATCTTCGTTCTTCTCAGCCTCGATTGGCGTGCCATCCATAAATCCAGTAAGGATTATGCCGCCGACAATCGCAACTGTGTCTTTAAAATTAAAAGTTTCAGCCATTTAAACCCCTCCTTAAACCGTTAGTACGCCACGAATTTGCACCTTTTCGAATGCGCCTGCAATAGTTGCAGTCCATTGGATATCTGGCAAAATACGCTGTGCTAGGGTGTTTTTTGGAATATCTTTTCTCCTAGGGAATGTAATTGTGTACATTGGGTTACCAGCATCATCGCGAGCGATAATACCTTCACCAGTTGTTGTATTTTCTACTGTAGAAGCCAATACACCCTCCACTTCTGCAACAACTAAACCAATACCAGTATCAGTACCAGGCACTTTATCTCTTAACGCAAGCAATCTGAATACACTTTCGGCAATACGTGCTTTTAAATAGTGCGTGGCCTGAATTACATCAATGTACTCTCCACTTGTCGCAACGCCTTTGGAATTTATTAAGAGGCCTGCCTCATTGATGTAGGTAGATGCATTTGCCTCATGAATACGATTAATCATTGTATTGTCATACTTTACAGCTGGCACACCTTGTACATTTTTAAATGTCCATGTATACGCGCCGATTTTCTTTGGTGCACACGCCCCAATTAACCCCTCTGCTACATACGTTTCTGGTTGATCATGCACAAGAATAAATGTGTTATCGTACTTCCCTTTTAGTGTCTCTGCCAGCTCAATATTTGATGTTGTGACACCATATAGCTTATCTTGGGTGTTAGTCCATTCCGCTAGTGCTGTTATTTCTTCATCACCTTGCTCAGTACATACAACATAATAAAAATCATTATGCGTTTTGATTAAATCATTCAATTTTGATGTTAGTGTGGTTGCATCGCTTGCATAAACAAAACCATGTACTGCTATTTCTGCTGGTCTTAATGTTTGACCAAACATACGAGAGAGCAACTTATATTCTTTTGTACTTTCATCAAAATCAGCTGCTACATCCTCAATGCCTGTATATTCTTTGTATTCTAGTTCTTTACTTGTTGCTAGTAACAAAGGTAAGCCAAAACCTTTTTCGGAAATTGGCTTTGTCTCTCTTGATATTTGCACGTCAACATAGCGCATTTAATCACCTTCCTAATTTCATTTCTACTTCCACTTTGTCGAAGTAATCTATTTCGTGTTCATCAATCTCTAGATAACGAATGATTACATCAAATCCCCACTTTTCATCATAAGAATCTAACAAAAAAGTTGTACGGTTAGTTACATCAGTAATATTTACAATGGCAACATTGATTTCATCTAAAAATAAAGAACCTCGCCACTCAAACCACTTACGAAGCTGTGTAGCTACTTCAAAAGCGTTATCATGCGAAGTTCCATAAGTATTAAAAGATATAGTTGCATTGCGTTCTTGTACTCGTGTTTCTGATAAAGTATTAGGCTTACTAACTTGTGATACATCTTCTTGCCCTACACCTTTTCGGTCACCGATTACTTTATAAGTGGCATAAGGTAATTTTGGCACATCACCTGTTTGATCAGCTCGAATAATTGTTAATGCAGTATCTTCAGCAAGCTGTTTACGAATCAATTTAGCTAAATTCATTTCTCTCGCCACCTCATGATGTAGATGTTTACGTCTGTATACTCCGAAAAGTCTTTGAAGGCTTGTACAGTGTATTTTTGATCATTGTACTCAACCTTTGTGCCTTCAGGTATTTGATCTACAACTAGTAGTTTCTTTTCTTTCACAGTATAAGTGCCGTTTTCATCATATTTTAAATCATCATTACTAAGAGGTAGGATGATGCCAGTCAATTCAGTTGGAATTACTACGCCATTTACCCATTCACCATCAATATAACTACCACTGCCCATTAAATGAGCAATAAACGGTACTCCTTGATCATGAATAACGGATGCAAATAACATTTTTTCTGGCATTATCGAGTCACCACCTTATACGTAATTCTTTGACGTAAGCCACCTTTGTCAATCAATGGATTACTAGACCCTTTTTGAGCAATTGTTGACGGAGCGTTAGGCGGATCATCTAATTGTGTGAGTTTCCTTTGAATATCCCCTACCATCTTTGCCCCTAATCGTTCACAAATTGTACGAGCGCTCATTTGTCCGTCCAATAATTTAGGTAGTTGTTTCTTTACAAACTTAATCCATTCATCATTCTTTTCATCAAATGTGGACCTCAAAAAAGAACGTTCAGGAATCACTATGGACCCTCTTTCTTTACGAATGGTTATACCAAACTCATGTACAGTTGCAATCATGGCATAAAAAGAGTCATCACTCCCAAAAATACCGACTTCTATTTCAAAGTTCCTGAGCTCTCGTATAGATTGTACTAATTGTGGGATTCGATTAGTACCACTTATCCTTATCCGCACACCCATTACAACACCACCAAATTAATTGATTTCTTTGGTTTTAATTGATCAGCCAACTCATCCATAATTCGTTGATATTCTTGACCATATTTCGTCCCTAACAAACCGATATTTTTGTTCGGATCGCTGTATTGACGCTCAATTACGTCAACTTTCTCACGGATTACTGATTGGTCCTTGGCTACACTTAAAATAGCTAAATGAGCAGCCAAATAACGTGCTAATCGCTCTTGATATAACTCTGGGACAGGCAAAGAGGACACTTCTAAGGAAGCATCCTCAATGTACATTGTTAATCGGTCATCTGAAATAGAAGTAAATTCATCACTAAGCATACGAATGCGCTCTAATGACGTTAATAACATGTGAATCCCTCCTATTTTTCGGGATTTTTCAATTCTTCAATGCGTTTATTGATGGCATCCAGTACTGTTTTACGATCTTCTTCAGCTTTCAGGGACTCTAACATATCAATATCGAAAGCATCTTCTATCATTGCGATTGCATCCTTTGCTGATGGTCTCGCTTTGTCACTGTCATAGACAAATTCACCTTTTTCATTAAGGTGTTTCATCAGTGGATGAGTTAGAAAACGTTCAAAGTCCTTCTCATCCACTTTATTTGTACCTGGATTAAGAGTTAAATCATTGGCTGTGTACGAATGATTTCCTTTATTCTGCACTAACATCAATCATTCCCCCTTAAATTCCATCCGCACGGCAAATAGCCATCGGATAACGAATAATTAAGCCTGTTGTACGTTCTTCAAACGGCACTTTTGTATTCGGGAATGCATATTCTTGTGGATGACGTGTAACATCCATAGGAATACCAAGCTCCACTACTGACGGTGACGAATCAAGGACCACAAAACATTCAGAACCTGCTAAACCTTTTTTCGCTAGATCATTTACTGTTTCAATTCGCTTAAACCAATTTTGAGATTTAATGTACTCCAACACTGACTGTTGTGTGAACTCGTTGAATGTTTTTTCAAGCTCCTCAAATGAGTCAGGTGTCAATAACAGCGTATCAGCTTCATGACCGTTCAATTTATTGATCATATTTTTAGCTTTACGAATGTCAGCAACGATTTCTTTACCTGACTTGTCTTTCCATTTTGTAGAAGTACCAGCCTCATTATTTGGCGTAGCATACACTTGAATACCAACTGCATCAGTTAAGCCTTTGATTTTGTATTTCGCTTCACCAGAGAATGCAATTTGGTTTTCCTTTTCAGCAATGGCTTTTCGTACTGTATCAGCTTTTGTTACATCAATCCCTTTGCCAGACATCTGCGCTTGTCGTACTTCTTGTACAGAAATATTGAATGCTGCAGCAATTGAATAAACATTTACTGTATGACGTTCTAAGTCAGCATCAACTAGTGGCACATCTGTAGCTCCAGGAGCTAGGATTTTTGCTACACCCGAACGAGTCATTACATCATAACTGTAAGTTTCTGCTCCTACTGGAATATCGGTTTTTAATGCAAAAATTGAGCGTGCTTTTAATTCCGAAGCGTGTGGCTCATAAATGCGTTTGTCAATTGCATTTAAGTCTTGTGGGCGGATTAAAGCATCTCCGCGATAAGCTTGAATTGTCATATATAGTTTCCTCCTTAATTAAGGTAAGTTAATTTCGATTTCTACTAATTGATCTGCTGAAGCATTGGCTTTAAATACTGCATTTTTCACTTCGACAGAACCATCTACAGTAAACTTTTGAGTAGCAGGATCTACTTTCACAGCTTGGCCGTTGATAACGTCACCACCAGCAACTACAAAAATACGACCACGTTTAACAATCGCTGCAGGTTCACCAACTGGATAGTTCTGGTCGTCTTTCTTCTCTACGTAATCGTGGATATTTTGAGCTAAAGCGATACCGATAACTGTGCCGCCTGTTGCGATTGGTTTAATCGCTGTTCCTGTTGAATTAAGTTGCACTGCTGCACCAAAAGGAACCTTTGATTCTACTGGGTAAGTATCCGCTAAGTAATCTTGATAACTAGATAATTGACCAGCTTTACCCGCTGGCTGCATGTAATCAGGGTAATTTGTAATAGGCATGTGTATGTCCTCCTACGAACGCATGTTTAAGCGTTTATTTTTTAGTTCTTCTAAATCTTTATTTCCGCCAGCATCGCCAGTGTAAGCGCTATTGGCCCCTGTGCTAGAGAAACCATTTGATTGCACTTGCTCCACAGTCGCATCAAAAAAGGCGTTGATATAATCGTCTGATTTACCATCGCCCTTAAAGTCCTGTTTAGTTGTAGAAATAACTGCTTCTTTAATTTCACGATCTGTTTTACCTGTGAAGTCGAATGAATCACCTAAAAGTGGTTTAGCAGCGCCAATTAACTGCACACGTGCCTCAACATGTTTATCTAATTCGTCTGCTGATACCTGCTTTGCCTTTTCATCCTCAAGGTCTTTCTCAGTCTTTTTAAGCTTTGTTTCAAGTGCATCGTAACGACCTTGTAAAGCATCTACTGTACCTGCTTTCGTTTGAGCTGTTTCAAGTTGTGCCTGTAATTTCTCGATGTGAGATTTTACAGCTGAATCTACTTCAAAATCTTTTCCGTCAATTTTATATACTGGCATGTTATGCCCTCCCTTTTTATCATCATTTACTTGCCATGCATCTGAATCTGCACGAATAGCAACCTCGGGACCTGCACGACCCTTTTCTACGATAGCGATGTGATTGATTTCAACATTCCGTTGTACATATTCGTACTGATCACCGTTATATGTTCCACTTTCTGCAACAACATCCGATAAGAAACCAATACTAATTTCGTTGTACCCCTCATGAATTTTCTCAATGAGAGTTTTGTCTGTTACGGTCAATGAAATATAGAGTTTGAAGTCCTCTACACGCGAATCTGTATGACTCATACCTTTTGCATAGGCTTGATAGTTATCAATTGTTACTGGCTCATTTGGATGGCCATCTGTTACTGGTTTAGAACGCGCTGAACGAATAGTGCGGTCGCTAAAGATTTCATCAGGCAGTTTTGCCTCCATTTGGACTGTGCCATCTTGCCGTTGATATGGAAAAACACCAGGACGAGTAATTGGTACATTGACCGTTAAATACCCTTCTGGTGTTTCCATGTAGTCTTTTATATAAGATGTGTCATAGCGTTGTAGTTTCAATGTTTCACCTCCTCCCTATAGAATGTATAATTACATGCCAATCATTATTGAAGCTATGATTGATAAAATAATCCAAATTACAAGCACAGCATTTGGAATTTCAGTGTAGCCCTTCATTATCAATCACTCCTTTTTATTAATCTTCATCATCAAATACAGGAATCGCAACACACCTACAGCGATAATCCTCGCCAGGTAAAACCTTTCTACCGTTCACGTCTGGTGGGTCATCGTAAGAAAACACATTACCACTGAGCCTTTTATGTGTATCTCGTACACGCTCGTCAGCCGAATCATACCACTCAAACCGTTCAATCCCTATATTCTGATGGCGCTCAGCTGTCATTTGCCCTAGTATAGAACCTGCTTGGTCCACAGCAATAAATTCAGCTCTACCTTCAGCGACCTCTACTCGTTCTTGAATGGACTCACGTATCTGTTTGATAGATTGCCCTTCCTGAACGCCTTTTCGAACGACATTCTCAACCTCGTTTCGGTAATCATCCTCAATATTCTTGATGTAGGTCACATTGTCTTTGATTTTATTGACAAGGAATGTCTCTAACCAAGGTTCTCGTTGCGCTAGATCAATCCCTCTTACAGCAAGTTGATTAGCAATGTTATGTCTATTAAACCGATTAACGTTATTTACAAACTTTTTAGCTGCCGAAAGCCTTCTTCGCTCACTGAACGACTTTGAAGCCTTCTTCGCTAATGCTTTAAACATTCGTTTGAGGTTGTCAAAGATGCCATCAACTAAGTATTCAGTAGAGTCCTGCCTTTGATCATTTAGTAATGGCACTACATTCTGTTCAAATTGCTTTAGGGTTTCCTCTCCCAACTCAAGAATCATTTTTCGGATATCTCGACTGTACGTAACGGTTGCTGCATCTGGAAAACGAGTTATTGGCACCTTTTTACTCATTGTGGTCACGATATCCTTTGTATACTTTATCAACAAGGTTCTTCAAATCGGCTTCATCTCCACTGAATTTAAGAGTATCTGACAAACCAAATTGACCAAAACGAGCCTCACGGATTTCATCAGCAGTAATAATATTATTGAGTAAGTAAATCTGATCTGTTTCAGCAACTAACTTACGTATTTCAGCATCTGTTTTAGCATCAACGTTCCAAAGAGGGTTAAATTGTATTTCCCACTCTAATGATTCAGGGTCAATACGTCCTCCGAGCTCCTTTTCTGCCATTAATAACATACGAATGAGCTTTTCTAAATGAGGTTTCATATCATTCTCTTGGTCTGCCACAATACGCGAATAATAGTTCATCACATCGTATTGAGCACCAGTAATGGTGCCTGATTCTTGCCCCTTGATGACTGTTTTTGGCATACGGGCAGCACCAGCAAGTAGGTCCCATACGAAATCCAGCAGATAGTTAATGCCACCTACTGACGTTGCTTCTTTCTTCAGTTCCTCACCATCAGCAATCATTGCTAATGCTTCAGTTCTAAACATGTAGTCCATAATCATAGACAGTTGCTGCTTATCTTGAGTCGATAGATTTTCAATATCCTTCGATTTATATACTTTGAACGTGAAATCATGGAGGATTTGACCAACTGACCATACAGACGTATCAAAAACAGTCAGAATATCATACAGCGGCTCAAGTAATGAACGCCCCTGCGCTTCCCCTTCAAATCGTCTTGTCTGACTGTGGAGCAAGCGAGAGACATGCACTGATGACTCTGTTGTTTGTGTCTGTAACCCATGACTTGATGCTCGATTAATGCGTAACTGCTCTAATTGGCCGTATTTAATATCAAATACATCCTCGTTGATCAAAAATTCATTTACTTTCATGGAGCTGAACGCATGGAGATAATCGACTTTATATAATTTATCCATCTGTAGTTCATCACTTAAATCAAATGTGCTAGCTTGCGTTACCCCTAAACTAATAAAACCATCTCCACGGAGACGGTCATAAGTGAACATTTCTTTAAATGCTTTCTTTGCTTTAAGATCAGCAAGCTTACTCATAATGTTACGAGCTAATTTTTCATCCTCCATCTTCAAAGTGAACCAATTACGTGTCATATCCTCGGCTGGTATATCGATGATGTTTTGCACAATGCGGCTATCACCGTATAAGTTCGTGATTTCATCATGAGATAATTTCCGGCCAACACCAGCAACCTGTCTGGTCAGTTTATCTTTATGATTTGCCTTGCCATTCCCTTGCATGAAGTCATTTCTCAACTCTTTTGCTCGGTCTAAGGATTTCATATTCTCACCTACCTTCCTAGTAAATTTTTATAGCGATCAATTGGATTCTTTAAGTCTGATACTTCGTAATCATCGAGCGCGTACCATATGGCACTTAAAGTATGTGGGTCAATACTAAACTCATCCGGAATGATTTCGTCGTTCTTATTTTTCTTATACGTCAGAGGTTGCAATTCGAAAATGGTGTTTGTGCATTTGTCAGAACAAAATATTTTTTTAAATCGTTTTACCTTTTTCGTATACTGTAGCCGCGAACCTTGGAACTTTTGAGCAGCAACCATGTTAAATCCTTGTTGTCTAAAAAACTCAATCGTTTTAGGTTCTGCACCATCCGCTCGAATACGTTCTTTCGTTTCTTTAAATTCAGCGATTTCTATGGCCGTTTTATCATCGGTCATTTTGTTTTTGTAGTATTCATAGTAGATGTACAAGTGCTTATGTTGCTTATCGATAGCCACACGGATGAGCGCATTGTATGATTCCTCAAATCCGAAGTCCATACCAGCTCTAAACGTTAAAAATGGTCGCTTACTCTCGATAAACTCCATCATTTTGTCATGTGGCATCACTTCAAATTGTGGTAGAACCTTTACACCATTTACTCCAAAACGTCCTAAACGAGCTACCCTGTATAGATCTGGGTCATACTCCTTTAACTCATCTAATTGAGCGATATAACTTTCAGGCAAAAATAAATTATCATCAGCTGTTGAGTGATGATAATATGTGTCGTTCTTTATAATTGTCTTTTGCTCATAGAGAAGCTCGTCTTCTAAAACTAATCGCTTATTCAAATCATCTTTGAAGAAATGTTTATATGACCAGTTATCTGTTCCAATTGGGTTTGTAGAGAGAATCATATGCAGTTTTAAAGTCGGATGGCGTAAACGGCCAAGTAATTCTTTAAAGCCTGCATATTTGATTTCTGAGCATTCTTCCAACCATACAATCGAGATGTTATTAATCGACTTTAACTTTTGTGGCTTATCCATCCCTTTAAAGATGATTTTTGAGCCATTAGGGAAACGAATTTGCATAGGCGATGATAAGCATTTGACTCTTCCATCCAAGCCTAAATCAATCACTATTTCCTCTAACAAAGAAAATGTGGAATCTCTATGAGTATCATATACTTCACGTACAACTAGTGCTGTTCGTCTCTCTTGCAGTAACTTCAAAATTAGTTTTAATGCCACATGGTACGACTTACTGGAACCGTATCCTCCCACAAGAAACTGAAACTTGGTTGACCAATCAAATAGAAAATCGTCAAATCGAGGATTAATTTCTTTCTCCATCAATCCTCACCCTTTCGTTTGATGACAATTTCCATAGGTCCGTCATCTTTCTTATCAAGTTTTTCAATTTCGGCTTTTGTTTTATCGATGGACAATTGCATCTGCTCAAGCTTCAATCGACGCTCGTCATCCTGATCCGCCATCTCCACGAACTGACGAATAGAAGAACGCAACTCCCCAATTGCTCTCGATTGAGCAGTGAGTAGTTGCGCCTGTCGTTCCCATGCGAATTGGAATTCGTACTCTTCTTCTGTTACAGCCTTTTCTACGCCTCCACCATCCTCTTTTGAACGCGGATAGTAATCGTATTTTGCCTTTTTGAGCTCCTTAATTATTTCGTCTTTAGATTCGACATGCATAATCCTTTGAGCCCTTATGATAGCAGCATACTGTATCTGTATTTGGTCCCAGATTAAATCGGCTGGAGAACGCTCGTTCATCGCTTCCATGATTTCGAGTGTTTCTTCTGGTAAGAACTTTGAGAAAAAGCCGTGCTTCTCTGCTATTGAGTTGCGTTTCGGAAACTTAGGTGTCGGATTGGGATTACCTCTATTCCCCTTAGCATTATCATTGCCTTTTGGGGCTCCAACTTTATTTGGAACGTTCCGTTCATTTGATTGGAGCGTTCCATTCAATGTTTCATCCCACTTATCTTTATTTTTCCACCCTCGGACGGTACCTTCACCTTTACCAAGTTGTACAGCAATATCTTTAAGTGGGATATCACTGTTATGTTCTTTATAAATTTCAAATGCTTTATCTCGATTCGGATCTCTCGCTCTAGCCATATCTCATAATCACCACCACCTATACCTGAAGCCTTGGAAGCCTCTTACTTGTTCTAAGCCTTCTTGCCTTAAATCATCCATAAAAATAAGACAACCGTTCCATGTGCGATTAGTTACCTCACATGACGCAGTTGCCTTTGTTTCTATTCTCATCACCCTCATTGATGATTCAATAAATCCATTTTTGACGAAATACACTCTGTCACCAATGTTTAGTTTTTTAGGATGCCTGGATAGTTGCCAGAATTGTTCGTATCCACCTTGTTCATAAACAGCAGTTTCTTTATCATCATTTACATATTCACTCTTAGGAATCGTTACTACGATGTCCAATGGCATCACCCCATTATGCTAGTTGCTTATAGTTTTTTAGAAATAAAAAAACCGTGTATCTCTACACGATTTTTATATCTTTTGTTTTGATATCAATTGGAACTAATACGTATTTTCTTTCACCACCACCAGGTTTTGCAGAAATACTTGATTCAACCGAATATACTCTAACTTTCTTTGGTCCTTGTTTGGCCATAACAATAAATGCCTCTCTTGACTCTAATTGATTAAGAGTTATAGATGCATCATTTACGTTTCTACTGTCACCCGAATATATCAATTCGATTGATGAATTATCTCCATTTGGATAAAGAAGTACTTTTATATCCATGCCCTCACCCCCACCCAATCATAACCTAGTAGATGAAATATATGTAATAACTTTTTGCTCTCAAAACCACATCAAACTCTGCCCTCTCAACTCAAAGTGTTTTGGCTGTTTGATGCAGTTTTCAAAGCAAAAGAAAAAGCCCTGTGAAGGGCTCTTAATTTCGTGCGATTGAAGCATTAGCCCACATTACAGCAGTTTCTAGGTTAGTCATAGCAACTGACTTCTCACGGCTGTTTGGGCATTCTTCATCGATTAGATAAGCAAGCTCTTTCGCCTTTTCACGAATAGCCTCATACTTTGCTGGTTGTCCCTCTTTTGGTGCATGGTACATAAAGTTGTTTTCAATTTGTGGTTTCATTTGTTTTCTCCTTTCAAAGCAAAATAAAAAGCCTCATCGCATTGATGAAGGCTTTTTTCTATTGTGTTATCCTATTTTGTCGAGTGCTCTTTTCCGACTCGTGGTAGAGCGACACCACGTTATTTTGTAACGAATTGTGTTCTAATTTTAGAGTGCATTTCCGTGCACTTGTTACATAGTAAGTTTGACTGAAATTATGGAAAGTGAACGAAGTTCACATATAAACCACTCCTTTAGTTTTATTAGCCTTTTATATTAATTAAGATACCTAATCTCTTAAAAAAATATGGGCCGGCGATGTATGTCTTGCTCCGAACAAGTTTGTTCAGCGCAGGTCGGTCGTCGGTCTGTCTTTCCCTAATATTTAGGTTTTTATAAATACCAAGTGAAGAAAGATTTACCTGTCCGACCTCCCCTTAAGTTTACATGTGAAAAATATACCATTTCAACAATTCGTCATATGCGTTTTTTGCGTCATATGCGACATTTAACTTCCGACATCATTTCTAAAATATTTTCTTTTAGTCGTCTAATTGTTGCTTCTGATAGTCCCATTGTTTGCCCTATTTTACGCAATGAAAATCCATCTAGGATACAATTAAGCACGAATATTTCACGTTCTCCTGTAACATTGCTTGCTCTTTTTTGGATTTCCCTAACTTTCCATTCATAACGCAAAACTCTTTTTACATAAAATTGCGAACGTCTTGTTGCTTCATAACTAACTGGATCACTAGTTCCTCCACTGGCTCTTGGTAATGTTGCCTCGATTCCATATGCGGCTACTTTAGCGCCATCGTACTCAATATCTTTTGCAAGTTCATTCTGCATTTTTCCTAATCTAATTTGTTCAACCATCCAGTGATAATCTTTCAACCATTGATCTATCATATACTTTTTTACTTCTTGTGTTTGCCCTGTTAACATAGGTTTGCCCTCCTAGGTTGTGTTATAATAACGTTGTTAGTACCGTCAAAGGGCATAAACCAATTCGAGCTGTAGCGTGTGATGACGCTGCGGCTTTTTCTTTTACTCATATTGTTCAGTAATCGTTATTTATCAAAATCAGTTTCTTCCCACTTGCACCATCCGTCAAAACCTTTTTCTGCTGGATCGTCTTCTCTATCCTTATCTTCAACAATGCAAGCTACCTTTTTAACCTCTAAAATAAAGACCTGTTCATCTCCAGATAAGCTTTCTTCCATAATTGACTCCTTAGCTGCCTCATAATCAGCCAAAGCACTTTTATAAGTATCATGTAAGTTAAATTCGTTATAAGTGGTATCATATACAGCAAACTTATCTGGTCTAAGAACTAACTTGCTATACTCTAATTCATTAGCATAGCCCTCACTAAATGCTAAGGCTAAAATACAGAATGTTTCTTCGTCACCATACTTATTAATTGCTTCACTTGGTACACCTACTGCATTTAACTTTTCATGATTAGCTGCATTATTTTCAACAAGAATATAAGCATCTTCTCCACCGTTTTGTTCAATTACCTCTAAACCGTTTAGAACATTTAAGATTGCTTGTTTATCAATTGTTTTCATACTTGTTACCTCCAATTGTTTATTTGTATTTGTTGAACAATATCTTTCAATAGCTCGTTTAATTGCTCCCTATTGGTTTAAATTCACCAATATCTGTACCAACTGAACCTAAATACGTTTCACGATCATGATTCCAACAGCCACGACACATCTTTTCACCTGGAACAAAGTCCATCATATGTGGACCACTTAATTCATTCGTTTCGGTACCGCACCAGCCACATTCCTCTAATACTTTTCCATCCCAATGCCCATTAGTCGCCAATACTTTAATGATTTCATTGACATATGGTTCATCTTGATTGATGACAATGTAATCATTTCCGGAAGTTTTACCATCTTTGATTCTTCCTTCTTCGATTTTTTTGAGAAATGGCTCTAAGGCTTCAGTCATTTCTTTAAACCCTGTTGGTCCTAAATATTGAGCTGCATCGGCTAACTTAATTAGTTGAAAACGGTACGATTTTGTCACTTCTTCAATGACATGTTTCAACTTAGCATTTTCAAATATCTCCAAAACCTCTTGATTAATACGGCGTTCACTTGTGTTCAATTCCATTTCACTAACTCCCTTCTACTGGACAAAATCTTTCATATACGAGCTTAAGCATTCAGTGCTTGACGTGCTATTTCGCCACCGTCACGCTCGATATAAATTTCTTTGTCACCGTCACAAAGTTCTACTCTTTCGTACTTTGTTTCTTCTGCATAAAATTCAAGTGCTTTACGTAACTGTTCATTTTCAGTAACCTCGGCCTCTAATTCACCATCTAATTCCTCTGCATGATGGATAGATACTTTCAAATGAAATTCCAATGCCTCTTGCTTTGCCTTATGATTCTTACAAGCATTCTGCAATGTTTTAACTTCTTTTACTTTTTGACGTACAATTTTCCTTGTATCTCTAAGCATTCCACGTAGGTACTCAACCTCTGCAACAAGTGCTGGCACATCTTCACGAGCATGAGCAATGAAATCAGAATTGTTGTCGTTAATATAAATCGTTACACCTTCAACTCCATGCGCCGTTGTTACTACTGGTACACAATTTTTTAACTGACCACTTTCCCATGTTGTACCGATTTGTACACCTGTTTCTTCGCTTTTTACAACTTTCCACGGCCCCAGTGTAGCCTTTTTCACACGATCTTTTATCGCATTTATTTGTTCTTGATCCATGATTATCCCCCTTTCGTTTCTGAACAAAAACTTTCAATTACACCTCTAATTGCTTTAATTTCATGTTCCATAGCTCTGCAATTTCTTTTGCTAAATCAACCTCGAAATCATTAAAGAAATAGGCGTTTTCAATATCCTTTGTAAATGTATAATGCCATCTGATGTCAGAATCATTAGCGACATATTCATTTGTTATATCAGGTAATTCACCTCTTATTTTCGAAGGTTTCATATAACTTTGATAAACAAGGTATCTTGCCATATTAGATTCACCTTATTTCGCAATAGATTTCAACTAACCACTTTCCTCTTCCCTAACAAACCGCCAGCCCTTGGCCCAATCCGTCCTGCCATTTCAAGATCCATCGCAATCAAAGCCACACTCACCTTACTTGCATTAAGCTTTTGAGCTATCTCGTTAATTGGATATCCTTGATTCCACATAGCTATGAAGGTTCCTATTTGTTGAATTGTAAAATCAAACTTAACCGATTCATGAACCTCACCAGTGAACAAGATGTATCGATTCTCTACTTTTGGTGCCATTCAATCGTCACCTCTGCCCTCGGTTGCTCTGAATAAAACTTCCGTACATTCATCTCAACAATCTGAGAATCATCATGCCAAATAACTTTGTTACACCCATCCTTTATGCCCTTAATCAGGTTATCGAGATCAGGCTTTGTTGTAGGAAGTAATTCACCACTCGCTATAAGCTTTCTCTTTGGCCCTGTGCGATATTTTTGTGGTGGCATGAGGTAAATATCAGCTTGTAGTTTAATTGGCTCTGTAATCAATTCAGACGGCTTATTTTGCCATGCTACGAGCTTTACAAAGTCTTTGAAATTCTTGCTTTTAGGTGCATCATGTGTGATTACTTTCTTGCCATGTCTACTAAAGCGAGGTCGCTCTTGTGGTTGAATAACTCCTGGTATTTCAAATGTGAGTACGTTCATATTTGCCCTCCTAAACAATTTCAAAAAGTGAGCCTTGTATATATCCCATCTCAATAATTTGCGGGTTCAACCAAAGGCTTTCGCATTTTTCCCGTGCTGCCTCAGTAGTGGCCATCTTCGAAATCCTTGTCCATCCTTGTAAAATGTCGTTATACATATCGCTGTTATAACCACTAATCATTGCATAACCTTTGTGATTCACCAGTGTTTCTAATAAAATCTCATGTTGCCCATTTGTCATTTCATGAGCATAATGTCGTTTTGTACGAGTGCTTAATAGATAAGGGGGATCACTATAAATCAAACAATCTTCTTTGTTATAACGCCCTATCAATGTTGCAGCATCTTGATTTTCAATTTGTACATTCTGTAATCGCTCAGTAGCTTCTAAAACAACAGCTGGCAACTTGCGCCAATCTGGTAAAGCGCTGAATGTTGTTGAGTCTACGTTATGCCTCCATCCTGTACGGTCACTTGTCTTACCTCCACGTGCCATCCAACAACGAACAAGGAATACTCTAGCTCTCTCTAAATCACTTAATTGGCCTTGTAATGCTTCAAATGACTCGTTGTATTCTTGTCTTGAATATGGAGTAAGTTGAATGTGTTCAGCCAGCTGCTCTGGCTTTTCCCTAATAACTTTGAACAGATTTACGATGTTGCCATCAATATCATTCACTGTTTCGATTTTGGAAGGTTGTTTGTTGAATAGCACTGCACCACTGCCAAAATGTGTTTCGAGATAAACATTGTGCTCTGGCATTTGACTAATTATCCAGTCGGCTAAGTTCCACTTACTCCCCACGTAATTTAAAATCCTTTTCATTCCTTCACATCCTTTTACTAGCACTTTTAGAAGTCTGCTGATAAAACAACCTAATGCCGATCTACCAGCAGTGTGTATTTACTTAATATCCATTTGCTTGTCTAGCATGATTGACCTTATTCTTAGCGTAGTAAGCTTCTTCGACTTGCTCCCATGTGAAGCCAAGTTTTGCACCCAGTTGTAAAAAGCTTTCGAATGCTTGCGTGTACAAATCTCTGATTTCTGCTGGTGCTGATTCCATTCGAATGATTTCCTCCACTACTTTTAATGTTTTGGAATGTACGTCTAGGAATTGTAATGTAATGCTGCCATTTTCGTTTGCCACTGGGTATTCACTAAGTTTCATCCATTTATTCGCCCCTAGTTCAAGTCCAATCGACAAAATGAAATGGAGGCAATCGACGTATTCTTCTAGCAACGGATTATTATAAGGTTCACCCCATGCTGTAACTGGAACTTTCGTTCTCGGCTCTTGGTCCTTACTCCACTTCTTGAACCCACGCCATTCGTTCGCACATTCCCCTAGTTCAACCTGTAAGGCTAGTAGCTTCCAATCAAGATGTTCTGCCCTCTCAACTTTGGATGCTCCTGCATGATGTGCTCGTCCAACTTTGCTTGTGTTTTGAATAGGTTTGTTAAGTTCATTTTTTACTTTCCTCCTTCATTCGTTTTTTATTGCACCAGTAGCAAAAGTTAGGCCCTTCGTGTGCCATGCTAGGTCTATATAACGTTTTCACTAATTTCCCGCACTTTGGACATTCCTGTTTCGAATACTCCACTTTTTCTCACATCCTTCCTGTTCTTTTAATCAAAAGGGAGGTCATCCTCACTTACCTCAATCGGCCCCTTACTATTAGCAAACGGATCTTCATCGACCCTTGTATAACTAGGTTGATTATTAACGCCATCCTGCCCCTCGTAACTGCCTGTTTGGATTCGCCCTTCCAAACCTACTAAGCTACCTTTCTTCATGAAGTTTGCTAGATTCTCGGCTTGTTTTCTAAATGCAATACAACTAATAAAATCTGCTTCTTTTTCTCCTTGTTGATTAGTAAATTGACGATTGATAGCTATCTTAAATTTTGTCATTGCTACACCATTTGGCGTGTACTTTAATTGCGGATCAGCTACCAATCTTCCAACACCGACAAATCTATTGATCATGCTAACTCTCCTTTTCTGTGTAAATGTTTATAAGCTGCCAGTGTGTGATATTTCATACCATATTTCTTTTCTAGCTCTTGATAACTCAAACCATTATCAAAATCTGTGATTAAATCTTCTTTGTTATAATTAAGAATCTTCCGAGCTTCTGATTTATTTCTTATTTTCACACCAGTTAGCTCAAAATATTTGTTTATTGTTTCAGTTGAACATTTGTATTTCTTCGCTAGACTTATTAATGAAGAACCAGCAATGTACTCTTTAACGATTGCATCTGCATTTGGATAGAAATTACTAAATGAAAGACCGTTTTCCATTGCATGTTTCGAGTTTTCACTTAAGTTACACCATTCAAGGTTTTCAACTTTATTGTTAGCTTTATCACCATCTAAATGGTTGACATAATCTTTACCATGAGGCTTATCAATAAACGCCTTAGCAACTAACCTATGAACCTTTTCATTTTTGTGTTTTTCGCCTGGTTTCTTTAGTAATACTTTTTGATAGTTTTTATTGATATGGGTGTTACTTTGTTTCAAAATCCGTCCAGGCATAATGTAATATCCAACACCGTTAAAAACTCTTCTGTCTAAAGATCGAACACGACCTCTAGTACTAACCTCATACAATCCTTCATAACCAACAACAGGTTTCCAAATCTCATCATCTTCAAAATGAAATGCCAGTTGTTCGGTTAATGTCATGCCGTTCCCTCCAATAATTCTGGGTTTTCGTAGATGTTGCCGATTACTTGCAATTCATCGTTATATGCTGCAGGTGTAGATAATTCATCATAAGAACCACGGTAGTAATTCCCTGTGTAACCAACAAGCCATTTGTAAGTTTGGTTCCATCCTTCTTTAACTAGGTTTTCTGACCATTTAACAACCGCTGTGTAACTTTCTATTCCTACGCCATTGTTAATTTCCCAATAAATAATATCTCCCTCAAAAATCTCCGTTCCATGCTTGTCCTTTAAACCCGTGTATTCGCCCATAGATTTCAGTTCACACTCAATTGGATAAGCTTCTGTATAAAGCATTGCTTGTTTTTCAATACCTTTCTCAAGCAAGTACTCTTCTGTGTAGTCAATTTCGAACCATCCATGGCCATAATGCCAACTGTTAATTACTTTTGAAAATCCTCTGAATTTTGGTCGTCTCATGCAACCATCGCCCCTTTCATTCGTGAAATGAGATAATCAGTAGCCTCTTCAGCATCTCTCAGCCCCACCATGACTCTCAATTGCTCCAAACGTTTATAAGCCATGGTTTCGTTATGCTTGCCTCCAAAGCGTTGAAATGTGCCTAAATACATAATGATTTGATCAATCAGAAATTGTTCATTCACGAAAAATCCCCCTCTCCAACTCTTTGTCTTGAAACCGTTCAATCTTCGCTACAATATGGTGCCATTGTTGTATTTCAGTAGCGTTTAATATCCGTGGTAATTCATCATACCGAATCATAATTTTGCTATTACTACGTGTGATGATTTTGTTTCCGTTCGACATCCGGTTCACCACCTAGTGCCTGGCGTGCTATTTCGCCACCGTCACGCTCGATGTAAATTTCTTTGTCACCGTCACAAAGTTCTACTCTTTCGTACTTTGTTTCTTCTGCATAAAATTTAAGTGCTTCACGTAACCTCTCAACCTCTGCAATAAGCGCTGGCACATCTTCGCGAGCGTTAGCAATAAATTGAGCGTCGGATATATCACCTACATGTAATTCAGCGAACCACTCGCCACTGTCTAATCCGAGTTTACTTACTACCCAAAATGGAAAATATTCTGTTCCTTCGTTATCATTTCTAACTTTCCACGGCCCCAACGTAGCCTTCGCCACACGTTCTTTAATGGCATTCAACTGTTCTTGTTTCATCACTCATTCACCCCTTTGATTTTGATATCTAGTGTATTAAGGGCATATCTAATACCGTCATTAAACCCAACATCGTATTTAGATGCATTTCTACGGAATGATTGATATGTTTCGTATATCTCATCTTCTGGAGTTAACTCAACTTCGCAGCCGTTTAAAAATGCATTAATAGCCTGTGTTTTTTGTGATTCATCATAGCCTTCTGCGCAAATTATTTCTTCAATAACACCAATGCTACTGTGACGATGGTTAAATTTTCTTGCTAATTCTGCTACTTCTCGACTAACCTTCACTTTCTCAGCCATTCAATTCACTCCCCACTAATTTGTTAAAAGCCTCACGGTCGCCAGTAGTCAATGCAACATCTATAGCTGCATCTTTATAATTTCGTTTGTTGAAGTCCTCAAGTTCTGATAAGAGTTTGTTTATTTCTATCTCTCGATAAGCTTCGTACATCTCTCTAAGTTGATGACGACAATTCATCCCTTCACCCTCCACTTCACTCAAATAATTGAAAATTAAGGATTACAATCGATTTATCAGGAAAATAATTATTTCGTTCGAGATTTCTACCTTCCTCAACAACGTCGCCAATGTTTTGAATTGGTGTTGATCGTCTTATTTCTGCATTAGCAAAGCCAGTATTATGTGAAAAAGATACAAAGTATCGATATTTTCTTTCCATTCCTTCACCCCTTCAAATAGCCAATCTCTTTAGCGTAGTTGATGATTTCTTGTTGAATTTCATCGCTGTGGCCCCAATGACTACAATACAAACCGCCATATCCATTGCTGCCATTACTCCACTTCCCTGTGCGAATAAACTCTGCGAAATCAAGTACTAGCGCTCGTAACGTTCCACCATGCGAAAACCCTTTCCAGTCACGGCCATTATCTAACACTGGTACCTCATGCTTTGTATAATTGTCTACAAAATAAAGACGACCGTTTTTAAGTTTCATATTAGCTACACTGTCAACGTTACTTTCATGAAGTGTACTGTTTGTATAAAAGTACCTATGTCCTCGTTCTGAAATATACCGAATAAGGTTATTTACGATGTTTAATCGATGCTGTTTAGGTGTAATATCAAGCATCTTCAATACCTTGCGTTCTACCTTTGCATCACGTACAAATTGCATTTCACTGTATTTTCGTGGATTCGGGTTTTCTGGTTCATCATCTTGGCAACCTTCCCGATTCAATTGATGCTGAAAGCGATCTTCAGGACACCATTTCAATCCGCCCCACGATACCCAATGTTCTTCCGAAACTGTAACTCTTACTAAGTTCAATGATTTATCGTTCTTACTCAACCAAGCCCATTCATCGAATTGCATCTGCCATGGTTTATATGAATCTCCAAAAAGCATCGTAGTGTTTTCAAATTCTGCTTTAACTATCATCCCTTCACCCTCCATCAAGGGGCTGTTGCCCCTCTAAAATCCAATATTTTTAATACGCTTGTCCGTTGTTTCTGTAAAAATAATCGTTTCTAAATTCTTCATCATCCGGCTAATTAACTTTGGATCATACATATTCATTAGTGCTTTACTTGATAGATTCGTAGTTACGATTGTTGACTTATCTTGTCGTCCGTTAACAACGGCTCGTAATACTTTGCTGGTGAAATCTGTTGCTTGTTTGTTCGTATCGATGTTTCCTGTTTCTGCTCCTAAATCGTCCAGTACCAAGTAATCAACGTTCGTTAGTAAATCGATGAAATACTGTTCTGTATACGGTGATTCTTTGTCGTTAAAACTGGCTCTTATCTTTCTCAACATTTCATCGATGTCGATATACAAGCACGATACATACAAGCTATTCAGAGCTTTTAAGATACTCATAGACAAGTGGCTCTTTCCTACACCTGGCTTGCCGTTAAACCATAAATTGAAACGGTGGCCTTGTTGGTAGCGTTCTAAAAATTGCATTGCTTTTTGTTTATTTGCCTGTTCTTCGGCTGTCTGTGCAATATAGCTATCAAATGTTGCATCTAGTAACGTTTTGTCCTGTATCAAGCTTTTATTTGCGAGTGTATTAAACTTAACCTTTGCTTGCTGTTGCTGAAGTTCAGCCTTGAATTCAGCTTCGAATGCAGCATTTTCTTTCTCGCAAAAACATCTAGGACAAGATTCTTCGCCATTTACGATCATCAGTTGGATATCATGTTTCTCACATTTGCTAGAAGCCCACATCAACCCCGAGTTCACTTTGTGTAGTACGCTGTCCTTTTGTAGTGCTGTGTTGATTGCCTGCAAGTTGCTGCGCCTCCTTTTTAGTTAATAGTTGGATGGATGTTACACCTTCGTGTTTCCAGTTTCGTAATGTGCCGGTTGCGTATTTTTCTTTGTTAGTAACTCGGCTATTTATAAGCGCTCGTTCAAATGCTTCGATAATAAGATCTGCATCATGATAGGTTGCTAGATAGTACTCGATATCTTCTCGTAACTTATCACTAGGAAACTTTTGCAGACGACTGACAAAGAACTCATATAGCTTTTGAGCATGCTTCGTGTCTGTAGTCAGTACTTGGTTATTATCAGTATTTGGTTTATTCAATACTTGGTTATTATCAGTACTTAGTAGTGTTCGATTTTCTACTTCTTGAAAACCTACTTCTTGCTTTTCTACTTCTTGCTTTTCTACTTCTTGAAAATCGGTAAGTAGAGAATTTATAGGTACTTCATGAACGACCGTTTCCCATTCTTTAATTCTTTGCCCTTCACGAATAGGTTTTCGCTCGATGTAGCCGCATTGTTTTAACTCATTGAAACCAGCTCTGAACGATGCCTTGCCATCTGTTGAGTGAGTCATTAGCTCGTCCATATAAAACACCCAATCATCTGGCATTGAAAGCATGTATGCCATTATGCCTTTAGCTTTCCAAGATAGCCGATTATCGTTCAATGCCGTTCGATTCATCACTACATAGTTGCTATTCTTAGCTACTCGGATGATGCCCATTTGCCCTCACCTCTCCTAAAATGGCAGTGGTGTGCCATCGATAAATAAATCACTAACCTTTTTATTGTGAATTACTGATTCTACTGCTAGAGTTTGAAGCTCTTTATAAGTCGCATTATTGATTTCTTGAATAAATTTAAAAGTTGTATTTGTATCTAATTGTTGATTAGTTCTTCGAGCAATGATTTCGTTCATTATTACTTTCCGAATTTGTTCAAGCTTTAATTTAGAAGCTTTGTTCATGTTCGCCCTCCATATTTTCAATATTCAAATTTTTAATCACAGACTTATTCACAAAATCCACAATTCTTGTGATTAAACAACGGTTTCAAAGGACTTCTCTATAGTTTCAATGTTTTCGATTGAATAAAACGTAGGGTGATATTGATGCTTTTCAATCCACTCAGCTAATGCAGAATTGAGTTTTTTCTCTAATTCTTCTTGAGCTTCTTTTGGAACATGGTGTAAATAATCATCAGCATAGTCACCGCCCACCCAAGATGCGTTTTCAGCTATGTCATCTAGTACACTATCGACATTTACTGACGGTACAAATCCTTGCATTCGCCCTACATAAATAGTTACACCAGTTTGTTCAGGATCTGGTTCATCTCCAGTTTCATCTAACCAAATATCAAATAATTGAATTGCCCCAGTTTCATCGATGAAGGCAACTGCTTCCTCTTTCGAATCAAACTCACCAAAATTGTTAGCATCCCATTTTTCTTCATCAAACGTAATAATCCATTTTCCATCTAGTTTCATCTTCATTCCTCCCAAGGTATAAAAATCATCTTGCCTGGTAATCTAAAATATCTCCCACACAACAATTCAGCACCTTACAAATTGCCTCTAAATCTTTTATTTTCACACTGTTTGAACGCCCATAATACAGGTTTCTTAGTGTTGCCATCGGAATGCCTGTCCTACTATGAATGTCTCGTATTTTTAAGCCGCGTTCAGCCAATAAAACAGCCAGTCTAATTTTAATCATTGCTACCTCCTATAACAGCCCGTCACGTCTCTCACAGATTGCTAAACTACCACTAACCTTGAGCACCCTATAGTTTGGATAGCGTTTCATATATTCAAGCACCAAGCGTCTGATTTCATCGTTATCCTTTGCCTGTTGGAATATCCAAGCAGGCAGAAGGACTTTGTGTGGTACGTTATTCATTCACTACTTCCACTTCAATTTCAGGTGCATCAACGAAAAATTCTGTTTCAGGTGTGATGTCTTTCATTTCACGTTTTGGCGCTGTACCTTCGTCATAAGCTACTTGCTGTTGCATCTCCACACTAATCGGCAAGTACTTCCACATGTGCCGTACAACGGTCTTTTTCGCCATTTCCTCGTAGTCTGTAGCCCACGGTGAATACGATGAATTAGCAGCCTTCGAACGACCTTTGCGCTTCTCAATTTCGGCTTTTGACATGAACTCAAATTGATAACCCCCATCCTTAAAATGAGCGACCGCATAGGCACCTACAAAATTGCCCTTATCTACGTCCATACAAGGCTTGTGCTTTAACTTAGGGTCTAACCCTAGCTCATACTCAAACTCGTCCTTTTCGTACACGGCATGAGCGTAAATCGATTGGATATGACCACTTCGTCTAGCGAGATCAATCATCCCTTTGTAGCCAATGATGAATTGAACCTCTGTAATGCCTTTATTTTTGTTTTTGAAAGGTAGTAAGTAGCAGTGGCCCATTAAACCTGGCTCTAATCCTAGTTGAGCAGCTTGCATTACAGCACCTAGTAAACTAGAAACATCTGCATCTTTAAGTGCTGGAGTTGTACGAATTGTAGTCATTGCTAGTCGCATTAAACGGTCTACGTCCATGTGTTTTGGTAAAGCTTGGGCCATTGCTGGAGCCATTTGTTTTAGGTAATCATCAATTGTTTTAGGTTTTGCTTGAGTAGATGGTGTTTGTTGCATTTGAGCTTTTAAGTCAGTTGTAGTTGCCATTTATTCAACCTCGCAATCAATTGTATTTTGAAGATTTTGTAGTAACTGTGGAATATTTAAACGTTTCACCATATCTGCATGTAATTGTTGCTGTAAATTTTCCTCTAAATTTTTGATTAATGATTGTTCAGCTTTTTCTTTAGCATCACGAATCATATCGCTAACTTTTGAATTAAGTTCCTTGGCGATGTAACCTTTTGTTAAATACTCGACAATGGAATATTTTTTATCATCACGGTATTCTGCTTTGCCACCACGTTCATTTAGTGTCTTTTCTGTCATAGCATTTTCGAATTGTTTACCAACAAATTCGGAAAGAGGTAAATAATTAACTTCCGAACCCCAAGAACTTGTTTTAATTGGCATCTGGATATTTGCGATGTTGTCCGTCATTATTTTTGCGATAAATTCATCAGCAATCGACTCAGCTTTTTCTGTGATAATAGAAGAAATCTTCTGTTCAAATTTTTGTTCTAAGTTTGCAACTAAGCGATTTTGTAAACCTGAAATAACTTGTTTTTGAATTTCTTCATCTAAACCCATTTCTTCATTTAACCAATCTAATTCAACTTCGATATTAAACTTTGCCATATTAATTAGCCTCCTTAATTGTTAAGCGTCTTGATGGTGATTCTTTGCAATACTTTTTGTATAAGTCTGGATTCTCATCTTTCAACCTTTTACTATCAAATCGATTGGAAAAGATGGTTTTATATGAAACTTTAAAACGATTAGAGTGCCCTTCGACTGCCTCACCAAGCGTCATTTTGAGTTGGTTCTCATACTCTTTACGCTGTAGTTCGAGTTGCTTTTCTTCGGCTTTTAAAGATTCAATAGCTTCGATCAATGTGTTTGATTGCTCGTCCAACATAATGGCTGAACCATCATCTTGAGGGTACATCTTCATTAAGAACTCACTAGCTGACGAACTGCCGTCAATCGCCGGTGGTACATTAGTAAGAATGTGATTCTCCCAAAATTCTTTTTCACGTTGGATCATGAGCTCAATAAATTCATCATCACGAGCAACTTCTTTCCACACATAACGATTCCCACCAATCAAAACAGCTATATATGCCTTCTCATAACCAGTCACCGCCATATAGTGTTGTAACTGGCAAATATACGCAGCAGGAATATTTTCCCCCTCCCACGCACGTTCGTTGTAGGCAGACGTTGTTTTACATTCTAGAATTGCTTTTTCGCCAACTACTACTCGATCGAGGTTAGCAGTCATAAATGGATAATCAGGGTGGCGTAACATACGGTTCAAACGCCTAACCTTTTTGCCAGTACGAACTGTAAATTCCTCTGCGACCGTATTTTCGTGTTTATTCCCCCAATAAACGAACTCGTTATCGATTTCCTCAACGAAATCAGAAGTCTTTTCGATGTATAGTTGGAACGCTGACTTATAACTGTTGAAACCTAAGATTGCTGACGCATCAGAACCGCCAATACCACTCTTGCGGAGTTGTAGCCATTCAATGCGATCCATTTCTAAAGTAGAAACTGCTTCCATTCCCTTGCCCTCCTATGCTAAAATCTGATTAATAAATGTTTTTTAAGCCACTCTGCCAAGTGGTTTATTTTTTTGTATGAGCAAAACCATAATGCTCCTCCACATAAGCAATAACCTCCGAATCACTCATGTTGTAAGTTGAATCATCCCGATATCCAGCAGCTAAATAATCACTGATATTGTCGATGTGAATGAACGCGTCGCCTATCTCGAAATACACATCACCACAAGCTATGAAACTACCAAAGTCATCGTGCATTTCAAAGGTTACAACAGGCTCATAAGGTGGGGTTGGATACTCAATACGCCCTAGTACCATTGGGTTTTCTACTTCTAGAAGCACACTCATGCTATCGCCTCACCTTGACGCTCCCAACAAACAAATGAAATACCATCTTTAACAATTCTGAATTGTGTCCAGTGAGTATCATCATGGCCAATCGTACTTTCGTTATCGCAGACACCTAGTTTTTGAATGGTTTCCTTGTCATGTAATAGAACTTGAACGTTGATATGTTCCATGACATTAGCGTTGTACTCAACATTAAGAACATTTTCTAGCTCTATACCATGTCGTTCTAAAATCTGTGGCAATTCAGCAATCTTAGACACTGCATTAACTAATTTCATATAGATCAATCCTTTCAATTTTTTTGATGGATAACCACCAATCCACTTATAAAACTGTCATCGCAACTGGGGCCGTTGGCTGTCGCTCGCAAATGGTCATGGCGTACTGTGCTAGGTTTTATAAATAGATTGCTAGTCCCATCAAGCAACCAGCAATGTTGGCAAAGCGAGCCGTAGGGAGACGGCAAATTGCTGGCTGCTTGACGAGAGCGAGATAACTCTCGCAAACGTCTGATAGTGTGATATAATAGATTTGTATATGATTGTCGTTGCTTAATCCCTCGCAAATGGTTAAGCAGCTTTTTTATTGCCAAAATGTGATGATGATTGGCACTCCGATAACAAGCATCGTAATAACAATACTGATACAAAACTTTCTGTGTGATTCTGGTACATCATCCTCTGGTAAGTAAAAATAGTTATCAAGCCATTTCCACAACCTTTTTCACCACCTTCGCTTTTCTCCCTTGCAAGTTTAGTTCAGCTGCTATTGACCACAATTCCTTGCGTCTACGAAGTTTCTCTAGTTGTTCCAACGAATTATGTAAGTCCTGTTTGCGTTGTTGGGCTATGTCAGTTTCTAGTTTGTGTGACAGCATTACAATTTCAATTGCAAGATCTTCGATACAAGCTAGTTCTCTATTAATCTGTTGATTCAGTTTTTCTAAAGCATCCAATTGAAAAATCCTCCTATAAATGTTGGTACTAATTGAAGCATTTGAGATACAAGCCCCATATCTATGTTGAACATCATTGCCATTAAGACATCTTGAGCATTTGTCTTTTGCGCAATGCTCATTAACGTGTTCACATCACAAGTTATTTTATTTTTCTCTAGTCGACTTACAGTTGATTGAGATATATTCGCATTAAAAGCTAATTCCTCTTGTGACCATTTCATCTTTTTTCTACACTGTTTAATAATTTCACCAACGTTTAAATTCATGATTTTCCACCCTTTTTTAAATATGCATATTCTGCATAATGCACACTGTGCATAGTAAGTAATTGTATAACTTAGTAATATATAGATAAGAGGTAGTTGCCCCTACCTCTTAGATTTCTACTAGATTGGTAGTTTGATTGAGGCCATTTGCCCTGGCCTCTCCTATGTTTTTGTAAGTTACGAATGTAAGTACACCTGTCCGTGTTTTGTTTTCTAATTCCATTCGTATTCAATAATTTCATCCATAATCGGAATCACTTTTTCAGCTATCCAGAAGCGCTTCCCTTTTCCGCGGCGGCGCTCGTATAGTTTTATGCGAGGATCAGTAAAAAACGCGTCCTCTAGTGCATCTCGTTCCATACTGTACATAGCAGCTAGTTGTTTGACAGTTACTAATTTCTTTCTAGCTGTAACGTGTTTTTCGAAAATCTCATCATATTTTGCATCTAATGCTTCGTTGTCAGTTTTGACTTCTACTTGTACAATGGCAGTCATGTGGTACCTCCGTTCATCTAAAGATTTTCTGAACGCTTAAGTGCATTGCTTGCTTCTTGTAAAATTAAAATTATTTCATCAATTTGCTCGTAATTTAGACTTAATGTAATCCCTATTTTTTCTGCAAAACCATCAGCCGTATTACCTTCTACTGGATTGATAGAAATGACAGATAAAGCATGGTCAACATTTGTATCCGTTTCAATTGCGAATTCATCAGTCAATAACGTATTTTTGCGAATTAGTTCAATCATTAGGCTCCCAACCCTTCTACTTTAATTTTGTGTGTAATAGCCATTTCTTTCACAATAGATAAGTAGATTTCGACTAATTTAGGATCATCAGCAATAACGTCAATCTTTTTAAATTTTTCAATTTTTGATTTAAGAATAATGCCGTTAGCTAGTGCTTCCTTTTTACGATTTTCTAATCGGATATTTAAACGACAATGTGCACGTTTTTCTAATAACCCATAACTTTCATTTCGCACCATACGATATTGCTCGCCACCACCACGCGACAAAGCAATTTTATTCAAAATGACATTAACTTTGTTTTTCCATTCGTTTGGATTGAGAGAAACAATATGTGCAATATTTTCTTGCTCGCGTTCGAGTTGATTTTGGTGATGTTCAATTTTTTCGAGTCTTTCATCCTGTTCACGCTGTTTCAATTCTGTTGAAGCAATTGCCTTATACAGATGATTGAACATTTGGAGTTCTGGACTTAGTTGGGTAGTGTCAATCGAGTAACTGCCGGTTTTGCGAATAGATGGTATAACCTCGATAGCTAACCAATCTTGAAAGTGTTCTGCAACTTCGTTTGAAGCTTTGAAAGCTAGCTTGTACACCATTGGTTCAGGGATTAAATCACCTTTCGCCACTTGTGGCGAATCCTTTGGAAGGTAACTATTTACACGGCTCCAACGTACATATGGAACACCGTTTTTCACATCTGTAATACCTAAACACTTAGCAACTTGTTCTGCATCAAAGAGAATATTGTCACCTTCAACTTTTGCTCCAACTTCGAATAATTCGTATTTGTCAGTTCCTTTGAATGTTTGTAATTGTTTCATTCCAATTCCTCCTAACTAATCTTATGACACGTTTCGTGTAGTTGGGTTTCAAAAAAATGCTGCCACTCAAACTTTAATATAAGTCCGATTTTAGCAGCTGTAGCTACATCTGGAGTACGTCTACCTTGTTCATACATTGCATATGCGCTTGGAGAAATACCTACTTTAAATGCAACCTGTTTCTGGCTAAGTTTAGCATTTTTCCTTAACACTTTTAGCCATTCTCGATTTATCATTGTCCCACCTCTCAATCTGAATACACGTTTTGTGTATTTATTAATTTAAGAATAATACACAAATAGTGTAGTGTCAAACAAAAAATACACAATTCGCGTAATTTATTTTTTTGATTACCATTACACGCTACGTGTAGTTATAATTGTTACATAAGGAGGTTAACCCCATGTTATCAACAAGATTAAAAAAAATGCGTTCTTCTACACCTTACACACAAGCACAACTTGCTGACACGTTAGGTGTAGCAAGAACTACTTACGCTATGTATGAACAAGGGAAAAGAGAACCTGATCATGAAACTTTAAATAAAATCGCTGACTATTTTAATGTTTCCACTGATTACTTGTTAGGGAGAACCGACATTCCTGAAAGAACTAAAGAACCAACTCTTAAAGGTTGGTTAAGATCTGAAAACGAAGATTTGTCTGAGAATGAACGAAAAGAACTAGAGAAAGACATCCAAGGTTATCTAGCCCACAGAAGAGAACGTATTTTAGAAAGTAGAAAAAACAATAAGTGAGTGGTGTGGCATATTGGAATTAATTAGAGAGGCAATTTCGAAGGCTGAAAAGGTATTCATAAAATACAACGTTAATATTCAAGACTGGAACAACTATAGATGTGACTCATTATTAATGAATATTGTTTACCAAGAAAATATTTTTACTGAAGGTTACCCATTGAATGATGATTTATGCGGAATGCTTATTGTAGATGAATACGAAAAAACTTTAGTATACAACAATAGTCATTCACCTGAACGTAGAAATTTTACTATAGGTCATGAATTAGGGCATTATTTTTTACACCTTGAGAAAAAATCTCAATTCGAAGACAGATCTAAAAATATGCTCGATAACACCATAAACGAATTTGAGATGCAAGCAAACGCTTTTGCATCTCATCTATTATTTCCTGACAATGTTATTTTAACAATGATGAGCAGTAAACTTCATTACTTTCAAATAAAAACTCGTGTTAAAATTTCGGACACTGCTCTTTATTGGCGCTTGGTGAATTATTTAATAAGAAACTGTGCATTAAATAGAATGTCAGCTAAAAGAATGGTAAATGAATATCGAGATCTTTCTATAGCTAGCATGGAAAACATTAAACACCACAAAAACGCAATCATTTATTCAGAGATATTGAATAAAGCTAACATTGAAAGACTTGCAAAATTATATGATAATGCACTCTTTATACGAAATATGCTAGAGGAAGCATTGACTTTAAGTGATTCTTAATATTCACTTAATTATTTAAACCAAAAATTTACATTCTTTTTAGGGAGGAGTGATGCCAAGACAGTTACCCACAGAGTACACCTGTCCGTGTAAAATTCATGGGGGAATGTCAAATGAGTTATAAACCAAAAATGAATAAATCGAAAAAGGATAAGGATTTGTATTGGTATGTAGATTCTGATGGATCTACAAAATATGCGTATCGTTATCGTTACTATGATGTTTTAGGAAAACGAAAAGAAAAGACAGGTCAAGGTTTTTCCTCTGAGACTGTCGCTTTTCGAAAATTGTTGGAGATTAAGTCTCAACTATTGAATGGTAATTCGGTTCAAGTAGAAAATGAGAATATGACTGTCGGAGCATGGATAGATATATGGTATGAGTCAAATGAAAGAGAATGGGAAATCTCAACTCAAAAACAGCGAAAGAACATAATAAAATACCAGGTGAAACCGTTAATCGGGAAGATGAAACTTTCGTCTTTAGATAAAGAAACATATAAACGGAAGTTTATTATACCTTTATTGAAAGAATACAAACCTTCGACAGTACGTCTATTTCATAGAGTGTTTAAAGTTGCTGTAAATGCCGCAGTGGATGCAGAAATAATCCCTCGTAATCGATTTACTAAAGTGGTTATCAATGATGAGGAACGAGAAGAAGCAAATGTACTGAATATCAAGCAGCTTAATAAATTACTGGAAATTGCAGAATCAGATGAACCTATAACATCTTATGCTATTATAAGAACCATTGCTTTCACTGGCATTAGACGTGGCGAAGCATTAGCTTTAAGATGGAAAAATGTCGATTTAAAGAATGGAACTATTACTATAGAAGGAACCCGTGATAGGAACGGCCATAGATCACCTAAAACCAAGAATAGTTATCGTACCATCTCTATAGATGAGCAATTAGTAAAATTGCTAAAAAAATATCGGGTATGGAGTTCTGAAATTCTTTTGGAAGATGGTGAACAATTAAAAGAAAATGGCTATGTATTTATTTCTTCACAAACTAAAGAGCCTTATGCTGATAACAGTTTATTTTATGCATTCAAACGATTATCAGAAAAAATGGGTACCTTAGTTAAACCCCACACATTACGACATACTCATGCCTCAATTTTATTATACAGTGGTGAAGATGTGGCAACAGTTGCAGAACGACTTGGCAACACCCCGAAAGTGATTTGGGAAACGTATGCTCATGTCATTGAAGATGATAAAAAGAAGGTTACAGATGTGTTTGTTGAAGCTCTAAAAAATGGGTGAAATCCCCCCTATTTTGGGGGTTTTGGGGGAAGAATTGGGGGAGCGATTTTAGAAATCCCTTCTCAACCTTACAGCCACAACGGTTTAAGAATCTATAGAGCACTTCTCTCGTTAATGACAACAAAAGCCCTGAAATCCCTTGTATATCAAGGTTTCAGGGCTTTTTTTATTGTTTCACCATTTTATCCTAATTCCTATGACAATCAATTCGAACCTACGTTTTTTCCGCTATTAATCATTAGTGCAGAAACTAATCCCGTACTAAGTGTTGTAGCAAGAAGAAGGAAGGCTACAGTAAAGCTACCAAATTGTATCAAATAAACAGATATGAACGGTGCAACACTTGTTCCAGCAAATAAAATGACTGTATACATCGAGACTGCAATCCCTCCCATATTCCAGCCTAACTGACTAACAAGTGTCACTAATGAAGGAACAGCAAGTGCAATCCCACTAACAAATAAAATACTAATGATCGTTAAACCAGCTATAGTTGAAATAAAGCTCATCAGGATTAGTGCGATAATCGATAGAGATAAGGCCACTTTCAGTACAAACAGCACATTAAAACGCTTTGCTAATTTTCCTGCAAATGGTGACATAACCATTCCGATTATCCCAAAGCCACGAATGTAAATGAGGTTCTGACTTTTCATACCAAAGGAATCACTCGTTAAATATGCACCTAAAATAATGTACATACTGACAAATGACATTAATAATACAAACGCAATGATATAACTAAATATCAAATTTCTATTGGTGAAAATAATACTGATTCTCTTCAGAGGAGCCCATATATTTTTAGTTTCGTTCTGAATTATTCCCTTCGGTAAGATCCACACGACTAGCAAAGCAGTCATAACATACACTGCAGCAAGCACATAAAAGATGACGTGCCAATGACTATGTTCACTTACATATCCACTAAACACCTGCCCAACTATACCCGCTACAAGAAATCCCGTACTGATAAAACCAACTGTCCCAACTTTTCGATCATTTGGAAAAACCTCAAGGGTATAGGCAAGCGCTACTGGTGAAAATGTAGCTGCCGCGAGCCCTTGTAATCCTCTTAATAGAAGGATAAAAGAAAAATCATTAACTAAACCTAGAAGTAACGTTATCATGCTTAATGAAAAAAGCCCAAATACAATGACATTTTTACGTCCATATTTTTCTGATATCGCACCATAGAAAAAACACCCTAGTGCAAATCCAAGCGAAAAAACACTTGATGTAAAGCCTGCTTTAGTCAATGAAATATTAAAATAATCACTGAATACACTAATCAGCGGTATTGTTAAATAAAGACTCGACATCACTACCATACCTGTCCAGGATAAAATAGTTGTCATTAAAGCATAATTTGCGCGATTTTCTGAAATTACAATGTTCATTAAATAAATCACCCTTTTTAGTTCGATTAACTTATAGTTAGATAATCTAATTAAATGACTGAAAATTAAACTGTATCAATATAGCTACAGTTTAACGTTCCACCTTTAGTTTTCTTTGTATAGATTTTAATAATTTACTCACTAGCTTCTCAAATACTTTTCGTTCATCAGGTTCCAAATCGCTTACATTAGAAGCGCATGCCGACCAATAAGTCGGTAAAACTTCAGCAATAAAAATACGACCTTCGTCCGTTAAACTTACATAGATCTTCCTCCGATCTTCTTTACTATGATTCCGTACAACAAGATTTCTCTTTTCCAGCCAATCAAGCATTGACGTTGCGGATGCTCTCGTAATGCCCAATCGTTTAGCTAAAGCAGACGGAGTCGCACGTCTCTCTCCATGTAGTGTCAGCAATAGTAATAAGTCTAATTTACTTTCTGTAATTCCAAAAGGAGCTAACTCATTGTCTATTACATCTAAAACATGATCACTTAACCATAACAATATTAATCCCAATTTCGCATTTTCTTGATTTGTATCACTGGCAGAAGATGTCTGAATCAGTTCAATATACGGCTCTACCCCTAATACTGGCAAATCATCTTCATTCGTGTACGTTTTCTTAATTTTTGTCATTGAATCACCTTTTAATTAGATTATCTAACTATCAACCATTCTAACTATAAATTTAATCGAAGGCAAGAACTTTTATTTCCACAAATTTCTTCAAAATAAAGCCACTACTTTTTTAGTGCAGACGCATTGCCTTAATTATTATAACCTACAATAATTATCCCCACATATTGTGACAATTTTATGTACTTTAAAATAGTAATTACATAGTTTCAAAATAACATAATCACTACCTTAATAATAAAAACAAAATATCAGTTATTTACTATTCAATAGATCATCAAAATAGAACTGTTTTCCAAAAAATATATTTTACTTTCATAGTAAAATATTTTTCAAACCTTATTAAATTAATATTCTACTACAAAGCAACATTTCACACCTTCTTTGACTCCTTAACTTTTTTGTAAAATAATAACATGAATAAAATTAACAATTTTAATAAAAATACGAGTTGAACTTTAACAAAAAATAGAATACGATGAATTGCGAAAGGTGGTTCACCATCATTCAAGCAATAATAATTTTTTAAAAGGGGTTGGAAATATGTCAGACGTTCTAAAGCAATTTGTTATGCCGAAAACAAACTTATTTGGACCTGGAGCAATTCAAGAAGTTGGTAAGCGCTTAAATGATTTAGAAGTGAAAAAGACATTAATCGTAACAGATGAGGGCCTACACAAATTAGGTCTCTCAGAACAAATTGCAAATATCATTACAGCTGCTGGAATTGATGTAGCAATTTTCCCTAAAGCAGAACCAAATCCAACAGATCAAAACATTGAAGATGGCATTGCAGTGTATCATGCTGAAAACTGCGATTCTATTGTTTCTCTTGGAGGAGGCAGCGCACACGATGCAGCAAAAGGTATCGGACTTATTGCTTCGAATGGTGGACGCATTCATAATTATGAAGGCGTTGATAAATCACAAAATCCACTTGTGCCATTAATTGCGATCAATACAACTGCAGGCACTGCAAGTGAAATGACTCGTTTCACCATTATTACAGATACAGCACGTAAAGTGAAAATGGCCATTGTTGATAAGCATGTAACACCATTACTGTCCATTAATGACCCTGAGCTTATGATTGGTTTACCTCCTGCTCTAACTGCGGCAACTGGTGTTGATGCATTAACACATGCCATCGAATCATTCGTTTCTACGAATGCCACACCAATTACAGATGCATGTGCTGAAAAAGTACTTCAACTGATTCCTGAATTTTTACCACGTGCCTATGCAAATGGAGCTGATATAGAAGCGCGTGAACAAATGGTATATGCTCAATTTTTAGCGGGAATGGCCTTTAATAATGCATCACTTGGCTATGTACATGCAATTGCTCATCAATTGGGCGGTTTCTATAATCTACCGCATGGCGTGTGCAATGCTATTTTATTGCCACATGTTTGCCGATTCAATGTAACAGCACGTACAGAGCGCTTTGCTCGTATCGCTGAATTATTAGGAGAAAATGTGGAAGGTTTAAGTAAGCGCGATGCCGCTGAAAAGGCTATTACAGCTATTGAGAAGTTATCACAAGATTTAAATATTCCTAGTGGCTTCCGTGAATTAGGGGCAAAAGATGAGGATATTGAGATCCTAGCAAAAAATGCATTGTTAGATGTGTGTGCTGAGACGAACCCTCGTAAAGCAACACTAGAGGATATCAAACAAATCATTACAAACGCAATGGGACCTATTGTGAAAAAAGAAGAGTCACTCGAAGCAGTTGTCCTTTCTTAATCGAAGGTTTCCTATAAGTTTATGACAATGGGTGGAGAAAACAAATGTTTTCTCCACCTTTTTTATACACACATTGTCTATCCTAGAAACTCTCGCTATACTTTTCTTAAAAAGAATAGGAGAAAACGATATGCGTTTAATTTCAATTTGTCCTAGCAATACAGAATTAGTCGCCTATTTAGGGCTGATAGACCAGCTCGTTGGCGTCGATGATTATTCGGATTGGCCAGCAACGGTTAAAGAGTTACCGCAGCTTGGGCCAGATTTATCGATTAATATGGATGCATTAGAGGCATTACAGCCTGATCTTGTCCTGGCTTCCTTGAGTGTACCCGGTATGGAAAGAAACATCGAGGCATTAAAAGAAAGAAATATTCCTCATATTATTTTTAACGCAAACTCATTAGAGGAAATTGCGCAGGATCTTATAACCCTCGGTAAGGCTTGTCAAGTGGAAGAACAAGCAAAGAACATTGCTGAAGAGTATATGCATTCCATCGAAAAAATGCATTCCATTGCACAAACCATCCCGAAGAAACCTACCCTCTATTGGGAATGGTGGCCAAATCCTATTTTTACTCCTGGGAAAATAAATTGGCTAACGGAAATTAGTGCTCTTGCTGGTGGCATCAATCTATTTCAAGATGTAGAACTTGCCAGTGTTCAAACTGATTGGACAGATGTTGTTGAACGTAAGCCCGACTACATCATGATGGCTTGGGTTGGTGTAGCATTTGAGCGTATACAACCTGCTCATTTATTAAAACGTCCATATGCCAAAGAGCTACATGCCGTTCAATCGGAACAGCTTCATGTAATGGAAGAATGGCTGTATTGTCGCCCTTCTCCACGACTTATTGAAGGTGCTATCAAGCTTGCAAAAATACTGCATCCTAAAGAATATGAGCAATTAAAACCTCCAAGTTTCTTATGATTAAAAAACCACATCCCCTCGTTTTTGGGAATGTGGTTTTGCTAATAGAAATTATACAAATTTCACCATATGATATTTTTTCTTACCTCGACGGACAATGCTGAATGCATCCTCTAAACGATCCTTCGCATCGAATACATAGTCTAAATCCGTCACCTTTTCACCATTTACACTAATTGCACCATTTGATACGTCCTCACGTGCTTGACGTTTTGAAGATGAAATGCCTGCTTCTACAAGAAGATCAACAATGTTTTTGTCCTCTTTAGCCATTTCAATAGAAGGAACATCTTTAAAAGCATCCTTCATTTCTTCAGCTGAAAGTGCTTTTAGATCCCCTGAGAATAAAGCTGCTGTAATACGAATGGCTTGCTCTAATGCCTCTTGACCATGAATTAAACGAGTCATTTCTTCAGCTAACGCTTTTTGTGCCTTACGTAAATGCGGCTCCTCCTCTACAGAGACTGCTAATGCTTCAATTTCTTCACGAGAAAGGAACGTGAAGATTTTTAAGTATTTAATGACATCTGCATCAGCAGCATTGATCCAGAATTGGTAGAACTCATATGGAGATGTTTTCTTACTATCTAGCCATACAGCACCACCTGCTGTTTTACCAAACTTTGTGCCATCTGCCTTTGTTACTAATGGAATCGTAATCCCAAAGGCTTTCGTTTCTTCCTCGTGTGTTTTACGAATAACCTCTAAACCTGTTGTAATATTACCCCATTGGTCAGAGCCACCTACTTGAATACGGCAATTGTAGTGATTATATAAATGATTGTAATCAATACCTTGAATTAACGTATAGGCAAACTCTGTAAACGAGATTCCTGTGTCAAGACGAGAAGCAATCGTATCCTTTGCTAACATATAGTTCACATTAATTAATTTCCCGTAATCACGTAAAAATTCAATTGTGTTTATGTTTCCAATCCAGTCACGATTGTTCACAAGCTGAGCACCATTGCCATCTTCCGCAAAATCAAAAATACGTTCTAATTGACTACGGATTCCTTGAACGTTTTTATCGATTTGCTCTACCGTTTGTAATTGACGCTCTTCTGAACGACCAGATGGATCACCGATCATCCCTGTCGCACCACCAACAAGTAAAATTGGACGGTGACCCACTTTTTGGAAGCGACGAAGTGTTAACAATGGAACAATATGTCCAATATGCATGGAGTCAGCTGTTGGATCTACACCACAGTATAAAGATACTGATTGTTCATCTAATAGTTTTGCCATACCTTCCGCATCTGTTTGTTGGTAGAGCAAACCACGCCATTCTAAATCTTGTAATAATTCGTTTGTCATGTTCATTCCTCCTAAAATGGTTGAAATTCGTTACGTGCATGGACATTTTTAAATAAAAAAAGTCCCTACACGCAAACAATTGCATGCAGGGACGTTAAGTTGCAAACTAACGCGGTACCACCCAGCTTGAAGATGTCATCCACCTTCCACTTCATTCAATCGCCTTTATCGCAGGCGCGCACGTCTAAGCTCCAAGCACGTAATTCGTCTCTACATTATGACCAGTTTTCACCAACCACTGGCTCTCTAAACAGGGAATATAGACACTACTGCAAACTCTTCATCACCAGAAAACTATAAACATAATTCTATACGATTCTTTTTCAAAGTCAATAACTATGTTCGTGCTAAAACAATATGTGCTATAATAGACAAGATTTTAGGAGGTCGATACATTGAAAGATTGGATTGAAAAAATCAATGCAAAGATCGATGAATTACTTGAACAAAAATGGATGAAGAAATTACGTATTTCAGGTAGTGTTACCTGGAACTTATTTTTACTATTTTTAGTCTTTGCATTGGTTGGTACTGTATTTGTCGGTTCAGTTGGAGCTGGTTATTTTGCTTCTCTTGTAAAAGAAGAACCGCTACGCTCAAAAGAAGAGCTGCGCGATCAAATTTTTAGTTATGAAGAAACCAGTGAAATTTATTTTGCCAACGATATTTATATTGGGAAATTGCGGACAGATTTAGACCGACGTGAAACTTCGCTTAGCAATGTTGCACCAGAGGTTGTGAATGCTGTTCTGGCAACAGAAGATGAATATTTCCGAGAGCATAACGGAATTGTACCAAAAGCGGTTATTCGTGGGTTATTACAAGATGTCACAAATTCTGCTACGCAAACAGGTGGATCTACACTTACCCAACAGCTTATTAAAAACCAAGTATTAACAAATGAAGTATCCTATGAACGTAAAGCTAAGGAAATTTTACTGGCGATGCGTTTAGAGCATTTTATGACGAAGGAAGAAATATTAGAGGCTTATTTAAATATTATTCCGTATGGTCGTAACTCTTCAGGACGAAATATTGCAGGTGTTGAAACAGCTGCTGAAGGGATTTTTGGCGTAAAAGCAAAAGAATTGTCTCTTCCTCAAGCTGCGTACATAGCTGGTATTCCACAGGCACCATTTGCTTATACACCATTTACGAATACAGGTGAACTGAAAAGTGAAGAAGCTTTGAAACCAGGTATTGATCGTATGAAAACAGTACTTTATCGTATGAAAGAAGCTGGTTATATTGACGATGCGCAATATAATGAAGCGTTAAACTATGATATTGCTGCAGATTTCCGCGGACCAGAAATGCGTGCGGAGGATCGTTATCCATGGCTGACTTATGAGCTTGAAGCTCGTGCAAATGACATTATTGCTGAAAAACTAGCAAAAGATGATGGGATTGACCCAGAGCGCTTAAAGTCAGAAAAAAAATTAAAGGATAAATATACGATTTTAGCAGATCGTGATGTTCGTTCTAAGGGCTATCGCATTTACTCAACTATTAATAAAGATATGTATGATGCGATGCAAAAAGCAGCAAAGGACTTCCAGTATTATGGACATACGTATACTGGTAAAGGGAAAGACCCTGTTACTGGTGAAGAAATTGATATTGAGATGCCCGTACAGGTAGGTAGTATTTTAATAGAAAATACCACAGGTCGCATTTTAAGCTTTGTCGGTGGTCGAGACTTTAAAACAATTCAAGTAAACCACGCAACACAAGCTTACCGTTCTAACGGTTCTACAATGAAGCCATTACTTGTTTATGGTCCTGCTATAGAATATGGAGTTATTGGTGCAGGTAGCCCATTAGTTGACGTGAAATTCTCTATTGGTAAATGGAGTCCAAGCAACTATATTACAAGTGATGAGCGAGGACTTATTCCTGCACGTGAAGCATTAGCAGACTCTCAAAACATATCAGCGCTACGTTTATATAATGATATTATTAATAGACGCCCCGCTGATTTGTTAGTAAAAATGGGATTCACAAAATTACACCCAGATGACTTCACTAACCTAGCAACTGGTATTGGTGCTTTAAGTGAAGGGACTACTGTAGAAGAAAATACAAATGCCTTTGCTACTTTTGCAAATGGTGGTCAATTCATTGATGCCTATATGATTGATCGTATCGAAGACCAAGAAGGAAATATTATTTACAAACATGAGGTAGAACCTGTTCAAGTATTTAGCCCAGAAACATCCTATATCGTGACAGATATGTTACGTGATGTTCTTACTAAAGGTACAGGGACAATGGCACGAAACACCTTAAAATTCTCTTCTGATTTCGCTGCAAAAACAGGGACTTCTCAAGAGTATAAAGATGTTTGGCTAGTTGGTTATAACCCAAATGTATCCCTTGGTGTTTGGATGGGTTATGATCAACCTCGTACACTTTATGCATTTAACAACACCTACTTACAGCCAAGCGTTCGTGTGAATAAGCTTTGGGGTACGTTAATGAATGCCGTTTACGATGCGGACCCTCAGCTAATCGATCCACCAACAAGCTTTAAGGCGCCTAAAAATGTTGTGACTGCATCATTCTGTGGCATTTCCGGTATGGCCCCTTCTGCAGCTTGCGCTAGCGCAGGTCTTGTACGTTCCGATTTATTTAATGCGAAGGTATTTTTACCATCTCAACCTGATGATAGCTTAGCATCTTCAAGTGTTGTGACGATTAAAGGTAAAACTTATAATGCCCTGCCAAATACACCAACAGAATTTGTCAAAGCAGGTGGTGCAGGCATTAATCAAGACTTTATTAAACGAATGTTAGGTAGACTTGGCGGTAACCCTGCTAGTCTGTTACCAAAGAATTCAACATTGTCGAATTCATCTGTATCAGCTGTTGATTTCCCAGCAGATGGCAGCCCACCAGCAGCTGTCTCAGCTTCAGTAAATGGCTCTACATTATCATGGTCAGAGTCATCGAATGATGTTGTTGGTTATCGTATCTACAACGTTACGAATGGCGGTAATACGCTTGTAACATCCGTACTAGAATCAACACAAAGCATTACGGTTGCTAGTGGACAAGCTTATGTAGTAGTCGCTGTAGATATTACAGGCTTATCATCACCTCAATCCAATGTTGTTTCTACTGGCGGTAGTGAAAATGAACCTGACCCAGAGGAAAACGACCAAGAACCAATACCACCTACAACGCCATCAACTAATGGGAATGGCAACGGGTCTGGTAATAATGGCAATGGCTCTGGTAGTAACGGCAATGGTTCCAATAACGGAAACGGGTCTGGTAATAACGGCAATGGCTCCAATAACGGTGATGGCTCTGGTAACAACGGCAATGGCTCCAATAATGGAAATGGATCCGGAAGCAATGGCGAGGGCTCTGGTAACCCTGGAGATGGCTCAAACGGAGGAGAAAATACCACGCCTCCACCTGACACATCAAGGCGATAAGCCATTATGCCCTAGCAAGAAGCATTTGTATTAAATAATCAAATAACAGACTTACTACATATTACTTATGAATTGTAGTAAGTCTGTTTTTTTGTCATTATAAAGAGGACTACTATTTTGAAGGGGTGGAAATATATGAACGTATTGATTTTAGGGGGCACACGTTTTTTTGGAAAAAAGCTAGTGGATCTTTGTATTCAAAATGGACATCATGTAACGATTTTAACACGTGGTCAAAGTGGCAATCCCTTTGGTACAAATGTTACGCAGTTAGTAGTAAATCGTAATGATCGTGATGCTCTAGCACAGGCACTAGCCAATACAACATGGGACATTGTCTATGATAATATTTGCTATTCGCCCAACGAGGCACAAGCAATTTGCGAGATATTAAAAGGGAAAACGAAAAAGCTGGTCTTTACTTCTACTCTTTCAACCTATGAAGTAGATGGTAAGATGAAAAAGGAAGAAGACTTTGATCCATTCCAGTATCAAATTCGCATGGGACATCAAGAGGATTTTTCTTATGGAGAAGGAAAGCGACAAGCGGAGGCTGTCTTATTTAAAGAAGCTTCATTCCCAGTCGTTGCTGTACGGTTCCCCATTGTGATGGGCGAGGATGACTATACACGTCGTTTACATTTCCACGTTGAACGTATTTTACAGAATCAGCCGATTACTTTACCGAACATTGATGCAAAGATGAATTATATTACAGATGAGGAAGCAGCTGAATTTTTATATTTTGCTGGCGTTACGCCTATTGAAGGTCCATACAATGCTACCGCATCTGGTGCTATGTCTCTCAAAGACCTCATTGCTCTAATCGAAGAAGCGAGTGGTCAGCGTGCAAAAATTTCCCTTATTGGTGGCGATGAGGAATCACCATCGCCTTATGGGGTGCCTGCTGATTGGTATATGTCCAACGCAAAAGCAGAGAAGGCAGGGTTTACATTTAGCCAGCTTGAAGATTGGCTACCAAAATTAGTGACAACATTAGTAAAACAGCTACAATAGCTTTAACAACGCAAAGAATCTGCTAGATAATTAGCAGATTCTTTGTTCATTCATTATGCCTCAGCGTTTTTGCCGCTGATGCTTCACTTGCATTGCTGAACTGAAGTCTATCACGGTAATATGCTCTTTAAAATAGCTACTGCTTTATCAATCTCTTCCTTTGTGACCGTTAACGGAGGTAAGAGACGAATAACAGTTGGCCCTGCCCCCACTAGCAAAAGACCACTCTCTTCTGCTGCCGAGATATAAGGCGCTACTTCCGTGTCACCACAGCCAATCCCTAACAAGAGACCCTGTCCTTGAACGGTATAGCTAGAAGGTAATTGGGCTTTTAGTTGTTCCACAAAATAGGCAGATACTTCTTGTACCTGCTGTAAAAAGGCTGGTTCAAATACATGACTCAACACGGCTTGTGCCACATTCATCGCAAGAGGATTTCCACCAAATGTTGTACCATGTGTTCCTGGACTAAATGTAGCATGAAGCTCAGCAGTCCCTAACATTGCACCCACAGGGAATCCACCACCTAAGCCTTTTGCCAATGTCATGATATGTGGCTTTAATACAGTTTGTTCAAAGGCATAGCGCGTTCCTGTTCGTCCAATACCTGTTTGCACTTCATCAATAATTAGTAGTATCCCTTGCTCCTCACAGGCTTTTGCAATAGCTGTAGCAAATTCTGCTGAGACGCTATTAACGCCACCCTCTCCTTGAATCATCTCCAGCATAATGGCTGCCACAGAATCATCAATGGCTGCTTCAAGTGCAGCAACATCATTAAATGGTAAAATCGTAAACTTTTCCACGAGTGGTCCAAAGCCATTATGTACCTTGCCTTGACCTGTTGCAGACATAGCTCCAAAGGTACGACCATGGAATGATTTTTCGAACGTAATCATATGATGTTTCCCTGTATGTTTTCGTGCTAATTTAATGGCCGCTTCATTAGCCTCAGCCCCACTATTGCAGAAAAAGGCATGAGCAAAGTGCGTATTAGCAATTAATTTTTCTGCTACCTTTTCCTGACCTGGTATATCAAAAAGATTTGAAATATGCCATAGCTTTTCATTTTGCTCTTGTAGTGCCTGTACAACGGCTGGATGGGCATGACCAAGACTCACCACAGCAATGCCACTTGTAAAATCTAAGTATTGCTTACCTGTAGAATCCTCAACAATTGTCCCCTGACCTTTGACGATTTGTGCACGACGCTTGCCGTAGTTCTCGAATAAAACACTCATGTTATCATCTCCACTATCATTTAAAATAGTTTCTTTCAACAACTATACTTCTCAAGCTATCCTATTAGAACACTAGGAAGAATGAAGTTCACTTGAGGCTACAATCGTCGTCCCAATTAATGTTGCGCCCACGATTTGTACGGAAGGGATCCCTGCCCGTAAACAGTCGATGGCTCCTTGTACTTTCGGAATCATCCCACCGTATATATGACCCTGTTCTGTCCATTGGTCAATGAGTGAAGGTGTAGCTATTGTTTGGTATTCATCCTGAATACGAATACCACTCACATCCGTCACGAGTAATAAGCTATCTGCTCCGACTGCTAACGCAATTTCACTTGCCACCGTGTCGCCATTAATATTAAGAGCCTGACCTGCTTCGGTAGCACCTACGCAGGCAATAACAGGTACAATTCCTACACCCATTAAAGCTTCTAATAAGGATGTATTGATGTTTGTTATTGCTCCGACAAAGCCATACATATCTTGATCCAAAAAGTCCGCAACCATCAACTGACCATCAAAGCCATTTAATCCGATGGCTGCTATACCGGCGGTTGTTAATTCATGAACTAACGCAGGGTTCACTTGGCCAATTAAGGTCGACTGGACAACCTTAATAGCTGCCACATTTGTGACACGTATTCCATTTAACGTATGAGATTGTATGCCTTGAGCAGCTAGTTCACGATTAATGGCTGGCCCACCCCCATGGGTAATAATTAGCTCTACTCCACTCTCTTGTAATCTTTTAAAATTATCAAAGAAAGCCTCATTTAAACCTTCCAGTGTACTGCCCCCAAGTTTAATGACCATACGTTTACGAGCGGTATGATGCATTGATTTGGACATAGTCATACGTTAAGTCACATCCCCAAGCATGCCCCTTACCATCACCCACACCAAGAGACACATAGATTTTTACTTCATGCATTTTTAATATTTGTATTAACTCATCCTCAGAAAAAGGAATCGGCTCACCGTTTTCTACCATCGTAGCCCCACCAATTTGGATGGTAATTTTATCTGGATCAACTGTTGCACCACTATATCCTACCGCTGCAATAATACGCCCCCAGTTAGCATCACAGCCGAAAACAGCAGTCTTTACAAGTGGTGAACCAACGACTGTTTTTGCAATTTTACGTGCTTCCTCGTCTGAAAATGCACCAACAACTTCCACTTCGATGAGCTTCGTTGCCCCTTCACCATCTTTGGCAATCATTTTTGCTAAATCTTCCGCTACTGTTTGCAATGTGTAATAGAAGTTTTGCCAATCTGGATGCTCAGGTGTTAATGAATCATTTCCTGCTAAGCCATTAGCCAATATCACCACTGTGTCATTTGTGGATGTATCCCCATCAACTGTAATCGCGTTAAATGTTAAATTAGTAATAGTCGATAAAGCTGCCTGCAACATATCAGATTCAATGTTGGCATCTGTTGTAATAAAGCCTAGCATTGTTGCCATATTTGGTTCGATCATACCTGAACCTTTTGCAACACCAGCGATAATAACTTCCTTGCCATCCACAGTTGTACTATAGCTCGTGTTTTTCATGACAGTATCTGTCGTTAAAATAGCCTGTGCAAAGTCAATAGCACTTTCTAAACTGTCCTTTGGCTCTAACAGTTGAATACCGTTCGCTACTGGCTCTAATTTCATCATTTCCCCAATAACGCCTGTTGAGCAAACTCCTACTAAATTTGAAGCAATCCCTAATTTTTCAGCAGCTAGCGCTTGCATCGTTTGGGCATCTTTTACACCTTGCTTACCTGTACAAGCATTGGCATTGCCAGAATTTACGATCATCGCTTGCATTTTCTTAGTTGTATAAACAACCTCCTTCGTGACTTTTAATGGTGCTGCTTGCACAGCGTTTGTTGTAAAAACACCTGCTACACTTGCTGGTACTTCACTTACTAAAAGGGCTAAATCCTTTTTCTTATGCTTTAAACCACAATGTAATCCTGCTGCCTTAAAGCCTTTTGGTGAAACGATATTTTTACTTGATAATTTTTTCATTACATTCGTTGAAGTGATTACTGTCATTCAAAATTCCTCCTTAGTTTAATAAATAAGAGAAGCATACAGTTTCCTGCATGCTGTTAAATAAAGAACGGCACGACATCTAGTCCTGTCGTTTGTGGTAAGTCAAATTGCACATTCATATTTTGGATAGCTTGCCCTGCTGCCCCTTTAACAAGATTATCAATCACACTAACAATTGTGGCCCGATTTGTACGGGAATCTACTTTCACTAAAATATCGCAATAATTTGATCCTTTGACACGATTTGTCCCTAAACTTGATGCATCGGTCACGATCCGAACAAATGGATGATTTTCATAGGTTGCCTGTAAACAAGTAATCAATTGCGATTCTGTAATACCCGGCATTACAGGGGCATAAGATGTCGCCAAAATTCCCCGTGTCATGGGAACCAAATGCGTATTAAAAGTAATCGTTGTCTCTACTTGAGCAAACATGGAAAGTGCCTGTTCAATTTCTGGTATATGCTGATGTGTATTTACTTTATAGATCGAGAAATTCTCATTTGTCTCACTAAAATGGGTAGTTTGTGAAGGTTTATTGCCAGCTCCTGAAATGCCACTCTTTGCATCAATCACTAGAAAGCTAGGATCAATTAAGCGTTCTTTTACCAGTGGTAGTAAGGATAATAAGACCGCTGTCGGGTAACAACCCGGGTTAGCAATGAGTGGTGCTTGTCGTATAAGCTCTGCATTCCACTCTGTTAAACCATATACACTCTGTTGAACACTATGGAACGGTGCCGCTTTTTTGCCATACCAGGTTTCATAGCTTGCGAGATCTTTTAACCGAAAATCACCAGATAAATCGATTAATTTTGGTCCTTTCCCAACCAAAGGCGGTAAAAGCTCACTTGTCACCCCGGATGGTGTACTCGTAAAAACAACATCAAATTTTTCTAAAGTGTCATACGCTATCTTTTGTAACGGTGTATCAGCTATCCTAACAAGATGACCAAATTTTGAAGAAAAAAGAACACCCTCTTCTGAAGAAGTAAATAAATCAATCTGATCTACAGCTGGATGATTATGTAAAAACCGAATAAGCTCTAGTCCACCATATCCAGTTGCTCCAACAATACCTACTTTCACTGCACTCACCTCTGAAATAAGTTAAAAATAGTATACGTCTGCATATTTATTAAGTCAACTGAATTTTTATTTAATTACCTGTTTTTTTAAATAGACATTATTTCACCTTCACATCACTTGTAAATTCAGAAAAAAGAAGGCAAGAATCCCTTCGTTCATCGAATGAATCCCTGCCTTCTTTTTATGCACATGTTGTATAAATATCAATTGTTGTCTTAGTAGAGATGATTAATCTTCCATCGTTGATAAATCACCAGTCGGTAAATTTAATTCCCAAGCTTTCAATACGCGACGCATAATTTTACCACTACGTGTTTTTGGCAATTTATCTTTAAATTCAATTTCACGTGGTGCTGCATGTGCAGATAGACCTTTCTTAACAAAATCACGTATATCGTCAATTAATGCATCAGAAGGTTCAACACCTTCTCGTAAGGATACAAAGGCTTTAATGATTTCCCCTCGCACCGGATCTGGTTTCCCTATAACTCCTGCTTCAATTACATCTGGATGCTCAAGCAGTTTACTTTCCACTTCAAATGGCCCAACGCGCTCACCAGCCGTCATAATGACATCATCCACACGTCCTTGGAACCAGAAGTAACCTTCATCATCCATATAGGCTGAATCCCCAGAAACATACCATTCTCCTTTTAAGAAATAAGATTCATAGCGCTCTGGATTGCCCCAAATTTGGCGCATCATGGCAGGCCAACCACGACGAATGGCAAGATTACCCATTGTAAAAGGTGGCACCTCATTACCTGCATCATCTACAATTGTCGCATGAATACCAGGAAGTGGTTTCCCCATTGAACCTGGCTTAATATCCATCGAAGGATAATTACAAATCATATGGGCTCCTGTCTCTGTCATCCACCATGTATCATGTATACGATGTCCTAGTTCCTCTACTCCCCAGCGAATAACTTCTGGATTCAAAGGCTCACCAACAGATAGTACATGGCGTAAAGACGTTAGATCATAGCTTTCAAGCAAACCACTTCCTGCACCCATCAGCATACGGAACGCAGTTGGTGCACTGTACCAAACTGTCACACTATAATCTTCAATAGCTTGATACCATGCTTGTGGTGAGAATCTTCCCCCAACAATTAGCATTGTTACACCGTTTAACCACGGGCCAAAGATGCCATAAGCTGTTCCTGTAACCCACCCAGGATCGGCTGTACACCAATAAATATCATCTTCGCGTAAATCAAGTACCCATTGTGTCGATTGATATTGCTGAACCATAGCATTATGGACATGCAATACCCCCTTTGGAGCACCAGTTGAACCTGAAGTATAGTGAAGAATCATACCATCTTCTCTGTCTACCCACTCTATTTCAAAATGAGCTGAAGCTTCTTTTAAATGTTTAGTAAAGTCTAGGATTTGAGCTGTTTCCTCAACATCCTCCCCTACTAAAAAGATATGCTCCAATTTAGGCAATTTAGCTAAAGGTACACGTTCAAGTAACGCTGGTGTCGTGACTAATACTTTTGCCTCACTATCAGCAAGTCGATCATACACAGCACCTTCCATAAAAGCTTCAAACAACGGTCCAACAATAACACCCATTTTCAACGCACCTAATAATGAAAAGTAAAGCTCAGGTGAACGTGGCATAAAAATAAATAAACGGTCACCCTTTTGCAAATTAGTAGCCGTTTTAAAAACGTTCGCTGCTTTGTTTGTTAACCTTTTCATTTCATTAAATGAGTATGCCTCTTTCCGTTTACCATCATTAAAATAAAGTGCCACCTTATTTTTACGATGTGTTTCTGTATGACGATCGATAGCCTCATACGCCATATTCACTAAACCTGTTTCGAACCAGCTAAATACCTTTTCCGTATCTGCCCAATTATGAGACTCTGCCACTTCTTCATAATTCATTAAATGGTGTTGACCAGGTAAAGCCATTAACTTCTCCTTCATTTTCATCCCCATGAAAATACCCCTTTCTTCGCTTTTGTTTTTGACTAAATTTCAACAATCCCCCCTGTTGAAATTCAGAAAATATTTCAAAAGCAAAATTGATATGTAGCTCTTGTTATATAACAGTTAGCCATAGTAATAATGTTCAAATTCCCAACAGCACTACTTTTATCTGTTGAATAACAGAAGCAATATAATCTTATTTTACACGAATTCAGATAGATTGTCTCAATATTTTTATTTTTCCAAAAATACAGGTATATTTTGCAAAAATAAGCGTTTTTACGCAAGAAATCAGCTATAATGGAATTATTAAACTCAGGTGGTGTAATTATGGAACATAAAAAAACTTTTTTTTCTGTCACAAAGGAAACAAAGCATGGTACTGTGTATGTGGAAGGACCTGTGCCTCCAGAAAAATTAGCTACATATTCATTCCATGAAGGCCTGGTTGCCTTCAGACCTCCAAAACAACAGCAGCAGGCCATTATAGAAATTGCAGGACTTCCTGAAGGCCGAATTATTATTATTCGAAACGAAGATATTATCGTAGGCTATGTTACCTATCTTTATCCTGATCCACTTGAACGATGGGCAGAAGATCGTATCGATGACATGATTGAATTAGGCGCCATTGAAGTCATTCCAGACTACCGTGGAACTGGTGCTGGTAAGGCACTACTAGCCGTTTCATTTATGGGAGATGAAATGGAAGATTATCTTGTGATTACTACCGAGTACTATTGGCATTGGGATTTAAAAGGAACTGGTTTAAATGTTTGGGATTACCGCAAAATGATGGAGAAAATGATGAGCTCCGCTGGTTTCGAATATTTTGCCACGGATGATCCCGAAATTACATCACATCCAGCCAATTGCCTTATGGCGCGCGAAGGAAAACGTGTGCCTCCTGAGACAATGGAAAGATTTGATAGGCTTCGTTTTAGAAATCGTTTCATGTATTAAAACCAATACAAAGGGGATGCATATATGATTGTAGAAGAAATTATGAATGATGAGCCTTACACATTAGCTCCTACCAATACAGTGCATGAGGCTCTGAAGTTAATGCGTGAAAAAAAGGTTCGTCATTTACCAGTTGTAGATGACGAACGCCACGTTTTAGGTGTAATTACTGAACGAGATATTAAAGAGGTCTTGCCTTCATCTTTACAGGATGAACCAAACTCTCCTGTTTTTAATGCAAAAGTAGAGGAAATTATGGTGAAAGACCCTCTTATAGGTCATCCACTAGATTTTGTTGAAGAGGTAGCACTAACGTTTTATGAGTCAAAAGTAGGCTGTTTACCTATTGTCTCTGGCGGAAAATTGGTAGGCATTGTTACGACAACAGATTTACTCTATACCTATATAGAGCTGACTGGTGCTACAGAGCCTGGGTCCAAAATCGAAATTCGAGTATCAGATACACCAGGAGTTTTATTTGAAATCACGAAAATATTTCACCAACATCATGCCAATGTCCAAAGCGTCTTAGTTTATCCTGACTCTGAAAATACACAAAACAAAATTTTAAGTGTCCGAGTAAAAACACTAAATCCTTTAGCAATGATTGAAGATCTACGTAAAGAGGGCTTCGATGTCCTATGGCCTAATTTACCAGGTGTTTCGCTATAATGAAAAAGGCCGTATTCGTATACTCGCCGGAACAACTCGGATATAAATTTTCAGATACACACCCTTTCAATCATAAACGCTTGACGCTAACTATGGATTTACTAAAAAATATTAATGCTCTCAATGATGTAGATATTGTGCCAGCACGTGTTGCAACGGAAGAAGAATTGTTGCTTGCACATGATCCAAAATATATAGACATCGTGAAAAAAGCAGGACATGGTGAATTATCAGAAGCTCAATGTGAAAGTTATGGTATTGGCACTGAAGATACCCCCATTTTTGAAAATATGCATGAAGCAAGTGCACAGCTAGTTGGTGGAACTTTAACGGCTGTTGATTATGTAATGGAAGGGAAAGCCGAACACGCCCTTAACCTTGGCGGTGGACTCCATCATGGTTTCCGTGGTCGTGCGTCCGGTTTTTGTATTTACAACGATAGCACGGTTGCTATTCGTTACTTGCAGGAAAAGTACAATGCTCGTGTACTTTATGTAGATACAGATGCTCATCATGGAGACGGTGTCCAATGGAGCTTTTATGAGGATCCTAATGTTTGTACACTGTCCATTCATGAAACAGGTCGTTATCTATTCCCTGGAACAGGAAATATTACCGAGCGTGGTAATGGCCAAGGCTATGGAACCTCGTTTAATTTTCCAATGGATGCTTTTACAGAGGATGAAAGCTTTCTAGAAATCTATGAACAGTCCATGCGAGAGATTTTTGAATTTTTCAAGCCAGATGTAGTATTAACGCAAAATGGTGCAGATGCCCATTACTTTGATCCATTAACACATTTACACGGAACCATGAATATTTATCGTGAAATTCCAAAGCTTGCTCATCAATTAGCACATGAGTATTGTGATGGTAGATGGATTGCTGTTGGTGGCGGTGGCTATGATATTTGGCGAGTGGTGCCTCGTGCCTGGTCCATGTTATGGTTGGAAATGACTGAACAAGCGTTACCAACAGGACCACTCCCTCAAGCATGGCTTGATCGCTGGCAACCAGAAGCACCTGTTCCTTTTATTCCAACATGGGAGGACCCAATTCCTTTATATGAGCACATTCCTCGTAAAGCGGAAATAGAGGAAAAGAATGCTCAAATGTTAGCAAAGTCGCTACATATTATTCGGAATGAGAAACGAGATTAACCTCTTTGCCTCACGATATTCGTGGGGCTTTTTCTTTGGATCGGAGAGCTATCCACCGCTTTTGGTGGTATATCCATCCATTCTTGCGTTCTATCCAGCACTTTTGAACTGCTATCCTCTATTTCTGATGTTCTTTCCATCAATCAATAAAAAACACGCAAATCCTTCAGAAGCGATTTACGTGTTAGGAATCATTATTTACTTTTGACAGATTGTCGATGCTCAATACGGTGTGGTAAAATTACCGCCTCATCCTCGACTGCTTCCTTGCTCATTAACTTTGTCAGCAGGCGCATAGCAACAGCACCAATATCGTAAAGCGGTAGTGCGACACTTGTTAGCTGTGGGCGAACCATTCGTGCTAGCTTTGAGTTCTCAAAGCTGATAACTTCAATATCCTCTGGAACATTTTTGCCAGCGTCTTGTGCACCATGAATTAAACCGATGGCCAACTCGTCACTACCTGCAAAATAAGCTGTTGGCGGCTGTTCAAGAGTAGATAAAATCTCCCAAGCCTCTAAGCCCATATCATAACTGGACTCTTCTGCGGCAATTAATGCTTCATCTATTGGTAAACCAGCATCCTGCAATGCTTTCTTATAGGCTGCTAGCTTGAATTTTCCGTTAATTGTATACGAAAGTGGGCCAGTCACGAAACCAATCCGTGTATGTCCATTTTGAATAAGTAAAGAAATTGCTTCATAAGCTGCCTGGAAATAATCGATATTCACAGTTGCAATTGTTTGGGATTCATCCACAGAGCCTGCAAGCACAATCGGTACTGGCGAATGATCCATCGTTTGCTGCATTTTTTCTGTGACCTCGTCACTCATCATGACAATACCATCAACCTGTTTTCCAAGCATTGTATCCAGTAGCTGTAACTCTTTATCTTCATGTTGATCCGAGTTGGCTAAAATAATATTATAACGGTACATTGTGGCAATATCCTCTACACCACGAGCCAGCTCCGCATAAACATTGTTTGCAATATCTGGGATAATCACGCCAACTGTTGTTGTTTTCTTACTTGCTAAACCTCGCGCTACTGCGTTTGGACGGTATTCTAATCGTTCAATTACTTCTAGTACTTTTTTTCGTGTTGCTGGTTTTACGTTTTGATTACCATTGACTACACGAGAGACCGTTGCCATGGAAACATTTGCTTCTCTTGCAACATCATAAATTGTAACAGTCATCGTACGTGCCTCCCTTTTTTCCTATTATAGCCTTATCATACGATAATTTTCATATTATTTTCAAGAAGAACTACGTAAAAACCAAGTACTAATAGTCCTATTCTAGACATTATTTTGTCACGATATAACAAACACCGCCTGCCGAAATAAGCAAGCGGTGTTCGCTGTTAACAATTACGCATGAATTTCATGATTTTTCATGAATTTTTGTAGTGTTTCATAGAATGCGTCAAATGTTGGGATATCCATTTGTTGTTGGGAGTCAGACAATGCAACAGATGGATCTGGATGTACTTCTGCCATGACGCCATCAGCACCGATTGCAATAGCTGCTTTCGCACATGGTAATAATAAATCACGACGCCCTGTTGAATGTGTAACATCTACGAATACTGGTAAATGCGTTTCTTGTTTTAAAACTGGTACGGCTGAAATATCTAATGTATTACGAGTTGCTTTTTCATAAGTACGAATACCACGTTCGCAAAGGATAATGTTTTCATTTCCTTTAGACATAATGTACTCTGCCGCATGAATAAACTCATCAATTGTTGCAGCTAAACCTCGTTTTAATAGGACAGGTTTATTTGTTGCACCTGCTGCTTTTAATAATTCAAAGTTTTGCATATTACGTGCACCGATTTGGATAACATCAATATAATCTAATGCTTCCTCTAAATGACCTGGTGTCACGATTTCAGTAATAACACCTAAACCATATTCCTCTGACACACGTTTTAAAATTTTAAGACCTTCTAACCCAAGACCTTGGAAGTCATATGGAGAAGTACGTGGTTTATATGCACCACCACGAATTAACTTTTCACCTTTTGCTTTAATAGAAGCGGCAACAGCTGCTACCTGCTCATACGACTCAACCGCACAAGGACCAAATACGAAAGATGGTTTTCCTTGTCCAATTAATTCACCATTGATATTAATAATTGTATCTTCTGATTTCTTCTTACGAGATACAAGCAACTCTTTCTTCTTATCAGCTTCAAGTTGTTTTAAAGCTGTTTTAAAGATTTGCTTAAATATATAATCAACCGTCATTTGGTTTAATGGACCTTGATTGTGTTCTTTAATAAGATCAAGCATGTGTCTTTCACGCAGTGGATCATAGCGATTCACACCTTGTTTTTCTTTAATTTTACCGATTTCATCAACTACAGCTGCACGTTCGTTAATTAGACGAAGAATTTCTAAGTTTAAACCGTCTATTTGACTACGTAAGCTTTCTAAATCTTTTTGGCTCATGCTTTCTTGCTCCTCTCCTCATGACAGACACTTTCAGAACTCTGAAATGTATGTTACATTTTTAGATAATAGCATTATTATAATCAATGTTGTTCAGAATGTCACGCATTTTTAATTTAGCGCTTCAACTCGCTAAATTATTTTCAAGTATGACGCGAAAGGAAGCGATTACATTGAGTTCTAAACTATTCGCACTTGATATTGGCACACGCTCAGTGGTCGGGATTATTCTACAAGAAGAAAATGACCATTTTCATGTGGAAGATATTCTAGTAAAAGAGCATAAAGAACGTGCCATGGTAGATGGACAAATACATAATGTCATGTATGTGGCAGATTTAATTAATGAAATAAAACGTGAACTTGAAGAGAAACACGGGCCTCTCACAAAGGTAAGTGTTGCTGCAGCAGGTCGATCTTTGAAAACGGAACAGGCTAGTGTGACCATCAATATACGTAATCGACCAATTTTTACTGAAGAAGATATTAGTCGCTTGGAACTTCAGGCTGTGCAACAAGCACAGCAACAACTCTTGCAACAAAAAGAGGATGCAAAAATTAGCCACTATTATTGTGTAGGCTACTCAGTCCTCTATTATCGCTTGGATGGCGAGGAAATTGGCAGCCTCTTGGATCAACAAGGGGATGAAGCCCAAATCGAAGTGATTGCAACGTTTCTACCTCGGGTAGTGGTGGAATCACTGATTGCCGCTCTTAAACGGGCGGATTTAGAGATGGAAGCACTGACATTAGAGCCAATTGCCGCCATTAATGTGCTAATTCCTCCAACGATGCGTCGCTTAAATGTGGCACTTGTTGATATAGGAGCTGGGACATCGGATATTGCCATTACGGATAAAAGTACAGTTGTGGCTTATGGCATGGTACCAACAGCTGGCGATGAAATAACAGAAGCTTTAAGCGATCACTATTTGCTAGACTTCCCTGTAGCTGAAGAGGCAAAACGTCAACTACAAACAGCAGAGGAGATACTGATTCAAGATATACTAGGCTTTGATCAGTTCTATCCCAAGGAGGAAGTTTTTTTAGCGATTGAGCCTGCAGTGAAACAGTTGGCAAAGTCTATCGGAGAAGAAATTTTACGACTCAATAACCGAGTAGCACCCAAAGCCGTTATGCTCGTTGGTGGAGGTAGCTTAACACCAAATCTAACTACAGAACTTGGCCAAGTTCTGGATTTACCAGCAAATCGTATTGCTGTTCGAGGTATTGATGCTATTCAAAACTTAACAAAGGAAGAACATATCAAAGCCTCACCTGAATTAGTCACGCCAATCGGTATTGCCATTGCTGCTAAAAAAATGCCGATCCAATATATGAGTTTAACGGTCAATAATCAAGTGGTTCGCCTTTTTGAACTAAAAGAAATGACTGTGGCAGATGCTTTTTTAGCCGCCAATATTCGCGCAAAGCAATTATATGGAAAACCAGGTCATGGGCTTTCTATCAGTGTCAACGGACAGGATATTTTTATACCAGGTGGGCATGGCCAGCCAGCAGAAATATTTGTAAACGGGCAACAGGCATCAACAAAAAGCCTGATTAAAACTGGAGATGCCATTCAGCTAATAGAAGGGCTAGATGGGCAACAGGCAACGGCTACAGTAAGAGATCTTATAGATGAAGCAGCAATAAAGACGGTGACTATTCAAAATACCAAATATGTGATTGAGCCGAAAATTACTGTGAATACCTCTTCAGCATCTCTTGAAACGGTTTTAAACGATCGTGATATTGTCGTTTTTGACATAGCCGAAACAATCGAGGATGTATTTAAAATCACAAATAATTGGCATTTATTAAAGCAATTTGAATCCTATACGATTCAAGTTGATGGACAACCTTTGTATTTACCAGAATTTTCATCACAGCTAATGATTAATGGAAAAGTAGCCAAACTGAGCTATGCTGTACAAAATGGAGATGTGATTAGCTTCCAACAACCATCTTTACCAACCGTACAACATATAGCAGACCAAATGAACCTTTTGCTAGAGGATAAAATCATCATTCATTTTCAACAAGAAGTTTTGGAACTAAGGAAAACAGCAAATGAAGCGATTGTCAATAAAATGGTTGTGTCACCACAGTCCACTGTACCAAATGGGGCGACTTTAGTATTTAAAGAAAAGGATCGCAGTCGTTGGATTTATCAAGATGTTTTCCGTTTCTCTAATTGGCAGCTACCAAGCGCCTTTAAGGGGAATTTTACGATTTTAAGAAATGGTCAGCCAGCAAGCTTTGATACAGAAATATTCGGTGGTGATCAATTAGAAATACTATTAGAAACTTCACCAATCATTTAAAAAAGGGATACGTTACAACTTTATCTTGTAACGTATCCCTTTATATTATGCACTAAGCACGAACTTCTTCATTTGTCTCTTCTTTGTGTTGTGTTTCTTCTGTCGTCTCTTCGGCTTTTGGTTCCTCACTTGGAAGAAAATCCTCTAGCGGTTCTTCCCCTTCAAAGGAAACCGTACCATCATCAAAAACAGTTGGTGCTTTTGCCGTTTTTAATGTTTTTACTTTCTCCACTAATTGTGTAGATTGCTCTTGAATTTGTTTAGAAAGTTGAACTGTTTTATCTTTTGCAGTTGTCGAGAAGTCTGCACTCTTATCTTTTAACTGAACAGCTTGTACAGCCACATCACTCCGTAAATCTTTTCCTGATTTTGGAGCTAACAGTAGACCTGCAGCAGCACCTACGATTCCTCCAACTAATGCGCCAATCACAAAATCCTTCATGTTTACACGCTCCTCTTCATAAATCGAGTCTTGCGGATGATAAAGCTGAGGCAATGAACTTTCAAGCTGTTGTTCCTTTACTTCGTTAAAATTTGGCTTTTGAGTTGTCATGCAACAATTCCTCCCCATCTAATTATCAAATTTGTCTAGACTGGTTGTCCATCTACTTTCACAGATGCATCTTCAACTTATGTCTAAGACTTTATTTTTATTCAGTCAGCATGGAATACTTACTGAATAATCATCATTTTTTACGACCCCATTTTCTTTTTGGTGTTTCTTCAACTTGCACAGTTTCAAATGCATAGGCATCAGGCGATACCGATTCTTGCTCAATGATTTTGCGTTTTTTCCATTTATCTGCAATACCCATCGCAACATTACTCCATTGTACAACTTGTGCAATTTTTTCTTCGTTCTGTTCTACGCTTTTAGAAACAGAAGAAGTAATCTGTTGAACAGAATTATTTAAACCATTCACGGAGTCACCAATACCTTTAACAGCTTGAACAACTGAATTTAATTGTTCAGATTTATGTTGAATATCCTCTGCTAAGCTATTTGTTTTTGATAATAAAGACGTTGTTTCGCGTGTAATGCCTTCCATTTGACCTTCAATCCCAGATAAAGTCCCAGATAAGCTGTTTAGAATGGACTTAAGTGAGAATAATGTCATGCCCACGCTCACACATAAAATTAAAAAACCGATTGCAGCAATAATGGCTGCAATATACAAAATCACTTCCATAAGTTGACCTCCTGCTAGTAAATTGTCTTTACTATTACTTTCCCTATCTTCGACAAAAAAAACGGAATTCCTGCTTAAATTTGAGAAAAAACAGCTTAACCCCTACGGACTAAGCTGTTTCATTGTTTTTAAGCACGTCTTCAAAAGCATCTTGGAACTTGTGAACATCACCAGCGCCCATAAATAAGAATACCGCGCCATTATGTTTTGTTAATATATCAATTCCTTCAGTGGTAATCACTGCACTGCCTTTAATAAGTGATGCTAAATCATGAATAGAAAGCGCACCTTGCGTTTCTCTCGCAGAGCCAAATATATCACATAAATAGGCTGTATCCGCAAGGCTCAAACTATCCGCAAAATCTTGTAAAAAAGCTTGTGTACGTGTAAATGTATGTGGTTGGAAAATTGCAACTAGCTCACGTTCAGGGAATTTTTGTCGTGCTGATTGAATTGTCGCACGAATTTCCGTTGGATGGTGTGCATAGTCATCTATTAAAACATTATCCCCTATATCGGTCTCAGTAAAACGTCTCTTTACACCTTTATACGTGTGTAAGCGATCCTGAATAATGTCTGGTGAAATGCCTTCATATTCACATAGCGTAATCACCGCCAATGTATTTAAAACAGCATGATCTCCAAATAATGGGATAAAGAAAGTGCTATAAAATTCATTACGTACAAAAACATCAAATTTTGTACCCTCAGTTGTTTTTTCTACATTACGAGCTTCGAAATCATTTTCAGCACCAAATCCATAATACACAACTGGCACTTTTGCTTGAATACGCTGAAGCTGTTCATCATCGCCACATGCTATAATTGCTTTTTTCACTTGTAATGCTAATGATTGAAAGGCAGAATATACGTCCTCTATATTAGCAAAGTAATCTGGATGATCAAAATCGATGTTCGTCATCACAGCATAATCAGGATTATAGGCTAAGAAGTGACGGCGGTATTCACATGCCTCCATGACAAAGAAATCCGAATTTTCATGACCTGCACCAGTACCATCACCAATTAAATAAGATGTTGGTTTATAACCACCTACCACATGTGCCATTAAGCCAGTCGTAGATGTTTTACCATGTGCACCTGTGATAGCAATGGATGTATAGTTGCCAATATATTCACCTAAAAATTTATGGTAACGAATGACTTCTACACCGATTTCTCGAGCACGTACTAATTCAGGATGATCGTCGGAAAATGCATTTCCTGCAATCACTGTCATACCTTCTTTAATATTATCTGCATTAAATGTAAAAATTGGAATATTACGTTCACGTAACGGTTGCTCCGTGAAGAAATATTTATCGACATCTGAGCCTTGTACTTGTTCACCAGCATCAAATAAGATTTGCGCTAGCGAACTCATGCCAGAACCTTTAATGCCTGTGAAATGAAAAACTGTCATTAATTAAACCCCCCGGGAATTTCAATATCCCATCTATCATCTATTAGGTGTATCGTATTATTTTACGAATGGTTAGGTATTAATACCTTCACAAGTGTTAAAAAATACGTACTATTCAACACATCTTGTCTATTATAGCACTTTTTATGCATAAGGATAGATGTGTAACTTTTCTAAAAAAACTAAATTCGACGTAAATTAGATAATCTAGACGAAAACAATGCAATTCTTATTCAAACATAGTAATTAAATCTTCTTCTGTAATGTAACTTTCACGCGGCTTACTTCCTCTCGCTTCCGAAACAAAACCATGTGATTCTAACATATCAATTAAACGAGCAGCACGATTATAGCCAATATGATACTTTCGTTGAATCAATGAAGTAGAAGCGCCCCCTTGCTCATAGACAAATCGGCAAACATCTTCAAACAAATCGTCCTGTTCTGCGGACACCTCTGTTTTCTTCAATAATTCCTCTTGATCGAAAATATAATCAGGCTCTCCTTGTTCACGAACATGCTCAATAATCGCTTCAATTTCATCGTCTGTAACAAATGTTCCCTGTAGGCGCACTGGCGCTGACATACCATTACCTAAATATAACATATCCCCTCGACCAAGTAACCTTTCTGCTCCCTGCCCATCTAAAATGGTACGGGAATCAATTTGAGAGGAAACAGCAAAGGCAATACGTGTAGGGATATTTGATTTGATTAACCCTGTAATAACATCCACAGAAGGTCTTTGCGTTGCAACAATTAAATGAATACCACATGCACGCGCCTTTTGGGCAATACGGCAAATAGCTTCCTCTACATCTGCTGGAGACATCATCATTAAATCAGCTAACTCATCAATGACAATTAAAATATAAGGCAACTTCAGACTATGTTCATTATTTTTATCCGCTATTGCGTTATAACGTGTAATATCACGTGCACCTGCATGTGCAAATAGTTGATAGCGACGCTCCATTTCCTCTACAGCCCATTTCAGTGCAGCCGTTGCAGCCTTTACATCGGTAATGACTGGACTAACTAAATGTGGAATATGGTTAAATGGCGCCAGCTCCACCATTTTAGGGTCGATCAGCATGAGTTTTAACTCGTGAGGCGCAGCTTTATATAATAAACTAACCAAAATAGAATTAATACAAACCGATTTACCCGAACCCGTTGCACCAGCAATTAAGCCATGAGGCATTTTTCGTAAATCTAACGTAACAGGCTTTCCAGTTAAATCAAGACCTAAAGCTGCCTCTAATGGCGAATCCGACTCAACGAAAGAGGCACTATTTGTTACCTCAGATAATCGAACAGCTCGAGATACTCGATTTGGAATCTCAATACCTATTGAGCTTTTCCCAGGAATTGGTGCCTGAATACGAATATCTTTTGCTGCTAAGGCAAGTTTTAAATCATCTGCCAAGTTTCGAATTTTACTAACCTTCGTACCATGACTCACCGTTATTTCAAATTGAGTAACAGCTGGGCCTTGCATAATCGATTCAATTTGAGCAGAAACTTGGAAATAAGATAATGCTTCGACTAATGTATCGCCCTGTTGCTCCATCCAATCCGTATCCTGTGTTTTTTCCTCTGGTGGCTCTAGGTATTCATCCGTAGGTTTTTGATAGACATGAACTGGCTTCGCAGGTATTACAGCTTCCATTTCTACTACTTGATCCTCAACCGATTCTACTGGAACAGCCTCTACAATTTCTGAAACTACTTCTATGTCGGGAGCTGGTACTGGTTCAAGATCTGGATCTAGCTCAAGTTCTGGCTCTACCTCAAGTTCCGTATCTAGCTTAAGTTCTGGCTCTTGTTCCAGTTCCGAATCTAGTTCTGGTTCTGGCTCTAGCTCAGGTTCTGGCTCTAGCTCAATCGTTGCTGAAATTTCATCAGCGGTTGCTTTTTCGATTGCTATTCTTTCTTTCGTGGAGATACCTGACATTGATGTAACAGGGGCCATTGTAATCACAGCTACAGGCTCTTCAGCACTGTATTTTGAAGTGACACTTTCTACATCATCTTTAATATCAAGTTGGACTGGAAAATCTGCTTGTGATTGAACATTCTCTGTCATAAGCAAATCAATGTCCTCTTCTGGCTTTGTTACGCAAGTTTCATTTGTTGTAATGCTGTCTAAGGAAGATGATTCTTCTGTCGTCACATCCACTAGCCTATTTTTCACTGCTTCAGGCTTGCTTTCTACACGGATAGGCTGCTGGGCCACCTTTAATTGCTGTTGAATTCTCCATCTTTCTTTATCTGTTTTTAACATGAGTACATTAAATGGAATTCGACTTTTTTCTTCCCTCGATGCAGTATCAGGAGATTGGTCATCCATTGACGGTTGAACGACTGTAACTTCTCCAATATGGATCGTAGAATTTTCGATTTGTACTTGTTCCACAATCATTTCCTTGACATGGATTTCAGATGAATCTGCAGAAAGTTGTTGAACAGTTTGATCTTGCACAACAGCTTCCTTCACTTGATCTTCAAAATCCATTGCAAAAGAAGACGTTTGAGGTACAGCTGCATTTGATGACAAATTATCCATTTCATCTTTATGCTCAACCAACACTTCGTCCTCAAAAATAATGGGTTCATTTACTGTCGATAGCTCTTTCGGTTGAATGATTTCATGATGCTCTGTAACAACCGTTTGGATTGTGCTAGCCGGCTCTTTTTCTTCTAGTATATTTTCATTTACCTCATTTGTTGTCGCTTCTTTTAAAGGCTTTGCAGCAGTTATCTTTTCAACTGCCTGTACATCGGTTTCTTGCTTCTCATATTCTTCTTTTCTTTTATCTAATAATTCTTTGATTGGACTTGGTTTTGCAAAACCATAGACGGGTGAAGGCACATCTGTTGGCACAAAACGTTTACGATTCTCAGGTAAAATATTTTCAACTTTTTGTTCTTTCCGCTGACTCTTTTCTTTTGGTGCAGGTGTAGGGTTTATATTAGCAGTCTCATTTTGTGCATCTCGAAACACTAAGCTTGCTCTTGAACGATATTCCTGTTCTAAAGGCTGACTTTTCATCATTGTTTTTCTACCTGTTCGTTTAGAGCGGTTTGCTAGTAAATCCCGAATCCCTGAAACCTCTACATCATAAACACTAGAGTCGACAATATGATGATTTAAATGCTTTGGTAACGATAAATCTCCAATTTGTCCATAATCATCCTCATCCATTTGGTCAAACATTTCTTTTGATGGCGTGTATGATGTCCCACCTTCATCATCGTCAATCAAAGGGAAACGGAAAGTCTTTTGCTTAGCCATTGGTGGTTCTTTATGTGTATGTAATTGCTCTGACTGTACTTCTCCATAGTCCTCATAATATTCTTCATACTCATAATCTTCGTCTTCTTTATTAATAAATTTACTAATTTGTTTTTTAAACCAGTTCACTTCGTTTCACTCATTTCTCTTACACTTCATTTATAGCATTGTCTAGTTTTCTATTATTCCATAGCTCAATGTCTACATGAAAAAGCATACCATAAAAACGGTCTTGAAACTTGCATTTAGAGGCTCATTCTAAACAAAAAAATCGTTATGCTACTAGCATATTAGTAACATAACGATTTAGGGCATTTCACCTTGATACAAGGAATAATATCATGATAAAACATTTAAATTTTAATAATTTCTTTTTAAAATAGAGGAATTTTTATTTAGTTGGTGCTTCAAAAGCACTACCAACAATAGCATCCTCTGGTAATACTAAAATTCCTTTTTCAGATGGTGCGTTAGGAATCGCTAATTCACGTGCTGAACAAAGCATGCCGTAAGAATCAACACCACGTAAATTTCCTTCTTTAATAAGCATTCCTGAAGGCATTACGGCACCAATTTTCGCAACAACTACCTTCTGACCTGCATCTACATTCGGAGCACCACAAACAATTTGTAATGTCTCATCTCCTACATTCACTGAACAGATACTCAATTTATCAGCATTAGGATGCTTGTCCTTTGTCTCTACATAACCAACAACAAACTTTGGAGAAAAATCAACATCAAGATTGATACTAGCTCCATTTTTTTCGATTGCTGCTGTTAGCTGCGCAACTAATTCTGGTGTCACTTCCACTAAGCCTTTTGCTTCTGTTTGGATGTAACTGCTTGCATTAAATAAATTAAAGGCTTTAATTTCTCCTGTTTGAGCTTCCTTTAAAATAGCAATATCTCCAGCGCGTTCTACCACTGTTTTCACAATAGCCTCCGTTGCTAGTTGAACTAGTAAGACATCTCCTACATGCTCTTTGTTGTAAAATACGTTCATTGTTATTCTTGCTCCTTTTTCACTCTGTTTTTGGCTAAGATAAAGATCGGTTCTAGTTCCCCATCTTCATAAATAAAAGATAATGACGTAATCGGTACCGTACCGACAGCAAAGAAATGCATCGTCATCTGTGCTAATACATCATACCCTGTTTCATTGCGAATATCACCTATAATTAATACATCTTGATGTGGCACAGATAATGTCATATCACCTTCCACTAGTGCATGCATTTCTTTCAAAAAGCTATCATTTAAAATACGGCTAGCATCATAGCCATCATTCACATTGACAAAATAAAAAATATTACCTGCTACCTCATCTTTTTTATAAGCGGTTGGTAATTGCTTCACCGAAAAGCGTGCCATTTCTCTAATTTGCTCGACAGTTAATTGTAATGTTTCTAGCATGGATTCATCAATAAAGCGATAGGTTTTACCTAAATCGAGTGCATAAAATATACGTGTTTCAGCTGTATGCTCAGTTGTTATAAAGGCATGTCCTTCTTTCGATGCTTGGGGATAAGAAGTGGCACGAATAACTGGATAAATATGTGTAGTCGTTTGGAAACCCTGTTCTTTTTCTCGCTCCATCGCATTAAAGGTTTGCTCAATCGTGTATACGACTTCTTTAATCGCCGCCTCTTGCTTCTCATTATATTTTGCTAAGATTCCAGGCAAGGAAAGCTCCATCCCTTTTTCAATCGTCTTATGATTCAAACGTAATTTATCATGCTTTTTATCAAAATGAAATTCATATTTCTCTTCCGTTAATTGCTTTTTTAATAGCTCGACTAGTTGTTCGGACTTCATTTGTTTCATCTTTTTCACATCCTAACTTCAAAATGAAACGGCTCACATGTTTGTGAACCGTTCTGTTCAATCCTTCTATTTACTTCATCTTAACCGAATGAACGATTTTCGTCATCTCACGCAAATTATTTTCAATTTGTTTAGCCTTTGAAATGGTTGTCATCTTCACACCACCACTACTAACAATGAGCTCCATTTCATTTTCTTCGTCTGTTTTTAGAACCGCAGTGAAGCCAAAACGACTGTCCTTATCATAAGTTGACTCTTCGATAATTTTGTCAGCTTCATTTTCTTTTAAAAGACTATAATAAAGCTTACTGTCTTGTGCTTCACGATCATTGATAAAAAGAATATAGCTTTCTTTTCCTTTTGAAATCACAATATTATAAGCATCTGAACTGTCTTCAACTTTAAAGTTTGAAGGTAAGTATAATTTAATATCCCCAATTTCCACTGTATGTTCTTCTGGCTCTTCAGCAAAAACCGTCTCCGTTAATTGGAGGCCATTAGCAATTTGATCATCTATAGATTGATTGCAGCCAGAAAGGACAAGAAGTAAAAGCATTAGGCCAATAGCTCTTAGCCATGAAAACGACATGTCTCTCTTCCTTTCACTACGAACTTTTTTCTATTTTAAAAAAATTATTCATAAGATGCAACCTAACTATCCTGTTATCACTAATTCTATTTAACTATTTTTGTGAAAATGTGAACAAATATTGTCCGATCAAAAGTGATACAATATGCTCAAACATCATCTGTCTACTCACTAAACCTTGCGTAAAAATACCTACAGCACCTGCACCTTGACGAATATCTCGGCGTTTTGTATATTGTTCCATAATAGGGCCAAGTTCTCCCCCAGTTCTTATTTCCCGGGCAATTTCTTTTGGTAGTATAATTTGTGCACCAGCAGCTGTAAACATTGTCCCGTCTGACACCGTTAAGGCACCCCAGTTACAAACATACATGTCACCATCGATTTCAGTTACGCCACCTTCTAAACCGAATGATAATTCTGCACCTGTTAAAATCAAAGCATTTTTAGCACGATTCATTGCCCCTAATCGGGTTTCTTCATTACTTATTGGTTGATCTGATACTTCAGAAGCAGCTTTCACATGAGTAAAGATAGAACCCTCAAAGTAGTTTCGAGCAATTACTTCAACTGCTTCTGTTTTGGCTTTATTGGTTGTGCCAATTGCTATCTTCATCTAATCCCTACTTTCTTTCCATAGAAAAAGATGCCCCTAAAAGGCATCTTCCTAACTTCTTATACATTAGCGCGAATTGTCTCTAATGTCGAACGATCTGCTTTTTTCACTAATTCAACAATTAACGCTTTGGCAGCCGCATAATCATCAATGTGAATAATAGACGCTGAAGTATGAATATAACGTGAGCATACGCCGATAACTGCACTTGGAACACCATCATTCGCTGTATGCACTCGTCCAGCGTCTGTTCCACCTTGGGAGACAAAATACTGGTAAGGGATATGATTTGATTCGGCAGTATCTAAAATAAATTCCCGTATACCACGATGTGTAACCATTGTACGATCTAAAATACGGAGTAAAGTCCCTTTGCCAAGTTGTCCAAATTGACTTTTTTCTCCTGACATATCGTTGGCAGGAGAAGCATCTAACGCAAAGAATAAATCTGGTTTAATCATGTTTGCTGATACTTGTGCACCACGCAAGCCAACTTCCTCCATTACATTTGCACCTGAATATAAATGCGAACCTAGTTTTTCGTGTTGTACTTCTTTCATTAATTCAATCGCTAGACCACAGCCATAGCGGTTATCCCAAGCCTTGGCCATAATTTTTTTCGGATTTGCCATTGGTGTGAATGGACAAATTGGTATGATGGATTGTCCTGGACGAACACCCATAGCCATTGCATCTTCTTTATTGTCAGCACCAACATCGATGAGCATATTTTTAATATCCATTGGCTTCGCACGTTCTGCATCTGTTAGTAAATGTGGTGGGATGGATGAAACAACACCAGGAATTGCACCATTTTTCGCATATACTTCTACACGCTGTGCAAGCATAACCTGGTTCCACCAGCCGCCCAATGTTTGAAAACGGATCATCCCATTATCTGTGATAGACGTAACCATAAATGCTACTTCATCCATATGACCAGCAACCAAAACTTTCGGTGCATCCGCAACATCACTGTGCTTAACACCAAAAATACCACCTAAATTATCTTGAACAATTTCATCCGAGTATTTTTCTAACTCAGAACGCATGAACGCACGTACAGCGTGTTCATTACCCGGAGCGCCTGGTAATTCTGTTAATGTTTTAAATAATTGTAATGTTTCCTCATTCATGATGACTCTCTCCCCACGAAGTAGAATATTCTTCCTTGCCTATTGTAACACAATTATTTCCGAATTCGAAATATTGATACATTTCCTAAATCCACTAAATTGTGAACGTGCATTCACTCCATAGGCTATGCTAAAATAAGGGTATAGAAAAAGGAGGAAAAAAGTATGAAATTACGTGATTTTTTAATTGGTGTCGCAACTGGCTTAGCTGCCGCAGTCATTATTAAAGAAGCTAGTGAAAAAGTTTCTCCGTTCGTACCTGCAGGACAAGTACTTGAAAACATAAAAAGAGAATTTAAAAAGGATTCGCCGATTGATGGTTCTTGGATTTTTATGAAAACTGAAGATTTCTCAAATGGTATTATTACCATCCCAGTATATCGCGGGGGGATCTCGCGTATGCATGAAGGTGAGATGCAGACATTCGAATTTGCTGCCGATGCACGCTCTGGTGTTGTCGTGGAACTAATAGAAGTTTAATCATGTATAGACAATAGAAGCCATCTCATTTATTGGAGATGGCTTCTTATAATGTAGAAAAACAAAATATTTTTGTGAAAGGTGAAAAGGGATTTCCGTTGCAGGCTACTTGCTTTCCTGTGGGCGACCCCTGGAAAGGACACTGGCGGAACGGAAATCAACCTCTCGCCTTATGAAAAGGTCTTTTTCTGCTAGTGATACTATCTATTTCAACAACATAAGAAGCCATCTCACGAATTGGAGATGGCTTCTCTATGTTATTCGGATAAACCTTTATTGTTAAAGTATTTTTTATACTTACGATAATAATTTAAGTTATTAAGCGTTAACTTCACCCAACGCTTCGCATTCATATCCTCATTATAATAAAGAGAATTTGTGTATTTGCCCTCACTAATTAATTTTTTCGCCTCTAGTTTGAGCTTTTCATTCGATGCATATTTGAATAATACACCTTTCGGAATAATCATCCATAAATGCTTGTCCTGCACATATGTGACTTCTTGCTCGATATTTAACATATGATCATCCGCAACATACTTCATTAAATTATGACCACTTGCCGTTACATAGTAGCTAGATCGACCATTACGTAAATTAATTTCAAATAGCTTATATTGCTTGTCCCGAATATCATATTTCATATCGAAATTCGCAAAGCCTGTATAGCCAATATCCTCTAGGAAGAATCGTACTTGATCCATTAATTCTTTATCATAGGTTGTCACGATGGCTGCATAACTTCCGATCCCTTCAGGAGAATGTTCTTCTAGAATAGGATTACCTAGACACATCAGCTTCACTTTTCCATCTTTCCCTACATAAGCATTTAACACGCGCATATAGGAATCATCCCCAGGAATAAATTCTTGAATAATCATTGTATCCTGATAAGACGAGCTATAAATTGCTTTTAATATAGCCGTTTTTTCCGCTTCATCATGTGCAACAAAAACTTTTTTCTTCCCTGGAAATTTACATGCCCAATATTCTACAGAGTTTGAAGCCTTTAAAATAATAGGGTAAGCAAATGGTGGTGTAAAGTTTTCATAGTTGTCAGCTGTCACCGTTGTTGTACCTGGATATTTAAAATTATATTGATCACACATTTTATAGAAATTTTCTTTCAATAAAATTTCATCCATCAACGATTCATCGATATAAGGTACGGTAAAGTGCTCTTGTAACGCTGGCTTATTTTTGATGATCAGCTTGGCATAATCGTCCCCACATGCTAACAATAATAGTTTTTTATCAGCATATTTTTTTGCAACTTCTGCAAGAGCAGGTGCAAAAACATCCTGTTCATTTAAACGGTCTATTTCTTGAAATTGTAGGATATGGCTATCTTGTGTTGCTGTTAAATGAGAACGTCCTAAGACAAGTGGTTTAATACCATATGCTTCATAAAACGAACGTGCCATACCATATGCATTCATATCTGATCCTAGTAAAACTGGTAAAAATGGTTGTTCAGTTGCCATGTTTATTTCAACTCTCTTTTGTATTTTAGTATCGTGTTAAGTGTATCATATTTTCTATCTTGTTCACGAACAAAAACGCGAGGCATTGACATTTTATGTGCCAAATACCTCGCCTTTGCTTGCTCTATTAAAATGTAATAACAGCTTGTCTACTACGCTCTAGTTTATCCACCATCTCTTTGCCTGATTCATCCCATCTAATCATACGGTAATAAGCATCGTGATAGAAAATAAAGCCATAGTTATTCGCTAGAGCTTCTTTCATCAGTCGCTCTTTTGCAAATACACTTGTCATTGGATAATCGTCATAGGCTAATACCCATAGTGGATTTTGGTGAGCATGGGTCGGCATAATATCTGCCATGTGCAATAACACTTCATCATTTTGCGTTAGCTTGATTACGGCATGTCCCTCACTATGACCACCCGTATGAATCATTTCGATTCCAGGTACTACTTCCAACGATCCTTCGTAAGTTTCAACTAAATGTTGTACGGGCTCCCAATTTTCTTTCCAATAGGTATTTTTAGAACGAATATTTGGGTTACGCATTTCATCCCATTCAATTTTCGTTACAAAAATCTTAGCATTCGGGAAAGTTGGTACAAGTACATCCCCTTCCCATTGCGTTAAACCACCAGCATGATCAAAATGTAAATGCGTCATTAACACTACATCAATATCTGCTGTCGTTAAGCCTAACTCTTGTAAGCTATCTACTAACGAAGATTCTTCTGTTACACCAAAGTTTCGTAACTGCTTTTCATTTAATTTGTTAAAACCAACACCCGTATCAATAAGGTAGTTTTTGCCCTCATATTGAATGAGGATCGGTTCTGTTGGTAATTCAATTTGGTTTTTTTCATTGACTGGATATTTGCGAGACCAAAGTGGCTTTGGTACAACGCCAAACATTGCACCACCATCTAGGCACGTGACACCCCCGTTTAGCCATGATAATGACATATTGTGAAACTGTAACTGATCCATCCATACTCCCCCTACAATTTAGTGATAAATTGCGATTCTAATCGATAAATCGGCTGCCCCTTCGCAGAAAACTTCTCTTCATATTCTGTCATCACATTATCCTCTGGCATATTTGCATGTAGGTCGAGAGATACATACTTTAATAACATCCCATATTCAGACACACTGATTAAAGAATACTCGAACAGACCACGGTTATCCGTTTTAAAATGGACTTCCCCATTATCCACTAAAATCGACTCATATAATTTCAAAAAATCCCCGTGCGTTAAACGTCTTTTTGCATGTCGTGTTTTTGGCCAAGGATCTGAGAAATTCAGGTATACTCGTGATACATCATTTTTGTCAAAGAATTTATATAAATCTGCGCCATTTACTTTTAGTAAACGTAAATTCGCTGGAGATTTTGCCTCTAGTACTTTTTCTAATGCACAAACAATCACACTATCATAAAGTTCAATTCCAATATAATTGATCGTTGGATTTTGCAAAGCCATACCTGTCACAAATTGCCCTTTTCCAGAGCCTACTTCAATATGGATAAGGTTGTCATTGCCGAAAACGGCCTGCCAATTTCCTTTAAAGTCTTCAGGATTTGGAATAATCACCTCTGGATGATCTGTAATCATTTCCTCTGCCCAAGGCTTATTTCTTAATCTCAATGTTGTTCCTCATTTCTTTCTTGTGAAATTATTGATTTTTTTATAGTATAACGTATTCCCTTATAATTCGCATGAAATTATTGCACAATGATATTTTTTATGAATCCTTGATAATAACCTGCCAAGCATTTTGTTGTATTGTACAGTGGATATTGGTCCCTTGATTGACAATGCCAATATAATTACCATCCGCATGGCAATCAACCTTATTTGCTGCGATAAGTTCAAAATCCTGTCCCTGTAAAAATGTAACTTCCTTAAATTTTGTATGCTTTTCAAAAAACACAGTGACAAATACAACTAATAATTTGATACGTGAAATCCCATGTACAATCGTTATATCCACTTGGCCATCATCTGCTTTTGCGGCAGGTGATATTTTCATGCCTCCCCCAAAATAAGGTTGATTACTCATTGCCACAAACCATGTCTGCTGAAATTGCCATTCCTGTTCTCCTGAGCGTATCGTTATGTCAAAACGTTCAAAGCGGAATAGCCCTCTAATAACAGCGACAGCATACGAAAGTTTTCCAAGTCCAATCTTATTGAGATAAAACTTAAGACGAGAAGTATTAATTGATTTTGTCACATAGGCATCGAAGCCTATGCCAGCATTATTGACAAATATTTCTTTTCGTCTATTCCCAAGCTGAACGATTCCTGCATCCATCCTCACATTGGCCAAGGAAGTCTTTACATAGTCCTCGATTTGCTGAGCATTGGAAAATGAGTGAAAATAGCGTGCAAAGTCATTACCTGAGCCAGCACGAACAACACCAATTATGATGTATTCATTATGTACAACGCCACTAGCCACTTCATGGATGGTGCCATCACCACCAACAACGACAAGTAACTTTTTATCTTGCTGCTGATGTGCCCATTGTTGCGCGATTTCCTGTCCATGTCCTTCATATTCCGTAAAAGCCACTTGATAGGGAATCGTTAGTTGCTGTTGAAGTTGGAGCCAAACTTTTTTTCCTTTTCCATTTCCTGCGGCCTCATTGACAATAAATAGAATGTTCATACATCAGTCCTCTGTTGGCTGAGGAGCTTGCTGCCAAATATCTCGGTTAAAGGAAGTCGTTTGGACTGTATTTAAAATCGTCTGTGCAGCTCGGATTTGCATATGCTTCATAGGAGAGGAAACTTTTCTTAAATGCTCTATCCATTCATGGTAATTTCGACGATCAACAAAGCGAACCCCAAATGGTGAACCAGGATAATCAAAATATCCATTACGAGTTAGCACAACCTTACGGATAGGCATATCAATATCCTCTTGTTTAAATAACTGCGACAGTACCGATTCCATCCGACCTAAATTAATTGTTGGATTCAAAACTTTAGAATCCTTCGTCCCTACTTTTTTAATCCAAAAGCGATCACTGCCACCTACGTAAACAGCTTGATTGTCAGCCTCTAAGACCGTAATACAAATACACTCAGTTGGGGACATTAACACTACATCCAGCTCTATAGGGGCTTTTCTAATTTGTAGTATCGGATAATAAAACAATAGATAATTATCTGGTAATGTTTGCAATAACATACGAAGCAATGAGTCACGCATAAAACGAGGATCTACATATGATTTTTCTCGTAATGTTGAACTGGCCCATTTCATTTGAAAATGAAAAAATTGATCAATAAACATTCGTTTCAGCTCATGGATGGATTGTGGTGCATACACAATTTTAGGTTCAAATGTGAGCGTCGTTTCTTCTTCTGGAATGATATCCTCATCACTGACAAGCTCATTTGATATCTCTACTTCTTCAACATCCTCTGTTACTTCCTTTTGCCGTCCAGCAAACCATTTTTTTATGAAGGAAAATCGTTCTTTTTCCTCGTAAGCCTCCGCTTCTGCCTCATTGTCGACATGTTGCCACTCGCTAATATCTTCTCCCAATTCCCACTGTCGCTTAATGCGCTCCCATTGGTTTTTCTTTAGGCGCACAAACTGTGTTGGATATCTCGCTAAATCAATTTGATAGCGTGAAATATAATCTTGTAATTTCACCAATTGTGCCATGTAAAGGTCACTCCATTCTTACTCACCATATCTATAGTTCTCTTTTTATCTTGATTGCTTTGGTAGAAAAGAGGCATTGTATTCAATACATCGACAATTATTCTACAAATTTCAATCTGTAAAATTATTCATTACTATCCTTTTTATTTTACATGACGACACCAAACATTACATCCATAAAAAAGAGAACTATCCTTATCGATAGTTCTCTTAAATGGTTCTTTTATTTTGTATTCAAAGAAAGTGGTAATTTCGCCTCAAAAGCTTGTTGCAATTTACGCGTCCATTCACCTGGCACTCCCGCACCAATTTGGTTACCATCCACATCAATAACAGGTGTAACTTCAGAAGATACAGATGATACAATGATTTCATCCATTGTTAATAAATCAGCTTTTGTCATTGGTTCTTCCACGACAGGTAAACTAATCTCCTCTGCACATTTCAAAATCACTTGACGAGTAATACCGTTTAAAATGAAGTTATTTGCTGGATGTGTATAAAGCTTACCGTCTTTAATCCCATAAACATTTGCTGATGAACATTCTGTTACGATATCCCCACGATGTAAAATCGCTTCATAGCAGCCCTTTTCAGCAGCCTCTTGTTTTGCTAATACTGCACCAAGTAAGTTTAACGATTTGATATCACAGCGTAACCAACGAATATCCTCTACAAACGTAGCCTTTACCCCTTTTTCAAAGTTCTCATATGCACGTTCACCCGCTTTTACATTACCTGTTAATACAGCTGGAACACTTGCATCTGGGAAAACGTGATTACGTGAATTGGCACCACGTGTGATTTGGAAATAAACATGCCCTGTATCTAGATTATTTTTTTCAATTAGCTCATGTAATAATTTGTGTAAAACGTCTTTCGTATAAGGAATAACAAGACGAATTTTTTCGGCGCTTGCATAGAAACGATCAATATGCTCTTGTGCTGTAAACATATTTCCGTTATAAACTTTGATTACTTCATAAATGCCGTCACCAAATTGATAGCCTCTATCTTCTGGTGATACCGCAATGGATCCTTCTTCCACAATTTGATCATTCCATAATGAATATGCCATGTTTTGTTCATCCTTTTCGTCTTTGAGTTATTTTTTTCCTGCAAGTTCAACAATTGCTTCAGCATAAATTGCCGCTGCTTTCACGAGGTTTTCAACGACAACAAACTCATCCGCTCGATGCGCTACATCTGGCTCTCCTGGGAACAGCATGCCAAATGCCACGCCTTTTTTCATCACACGTGCGTACGTTCCACCACCAGTTGATAATAAAGGTGTTTCTGTATCTCCCGTTTGACGTCTATAGATAGCTGCTAATGTCTGGATAAATGGATCATCCTCGCTGACATAATGTGGTTTCGAGTCGTCTTGAATATCAAGAGAAAACCCTTTTTCTACCGTTAAGCGTTGTGCTGTCGTTATTTTTTCATCGAATGGATAGGAAACAGAATAGCGCATACTAATTACTAAACTGCCACCTTTATGAACATCATAGCTGACGATCCCTGGATTTAATGTCGTTTGTCCTGACATTGCATCCTCAAACTGTAGGTCGAGCTGACTGCCATAATGATCCTGATAAAAAACATCTGCAATAAAGTCGACAAATTGTTTACTTGCTTCTGTCGTCAACTCTTGTTGTAAAAATGCTGCAAGATAAACAGCTGCATTGACACCTTTATCTGGTTCCATTGCATGGGCTGCTTTACCTTTGATAGTTATTATATAGCGAGAGTCCTCCATTAATAAAGAGCCTTCTAGCTGATTTTTGCTTAAAAATGTTTGAAAATTCTGTTCGAATGATGCTGATACATGCTGAATCGTTGCTTTTGCAAAATCAGGTACCATATTTGGGCGCTTTCCTGCATTAAATAGTAGTAGTTGTTCTTTCGTTGCATCACCCACTTTATTTTGAGAGAACACAAGCTCTGCAATGCCTTTTTCTGCATTGATGAGCGGGAAATCCGCATCTGGTGCAAAACCAATTGTCGGCATTTCCTCCTGTTTAAAATAGTGGTCGACACAGCGGAATCCTGTTTCTTCGTCCGTACCAATAATCATTCGTACTCTTTTTTCTAATGGAATACCTGCATCTTTCACAAGCTTCATGGCCATCCATGCCGCAATCGTAGGTCCTTTATCGTCAATCGCACCACGTGCAAATAATTTACCATCTGCTACTGTGCCGCTGAATGGAGGGTATGTCCAATCCGCTTCCTCTCCAATTGGAACAACATCAACATGACATAAAATACCTAATAACTCTTCACCTGTACCCATTTCAATATGTCCAGCATAATTATCAACGTTTTTCGTGAGTAAGCCTTCATTCTGACCTTTTGCTAGTAACCATTTAAGTGCTTGAAGTGGACCCTCTCCAAAAGGTACTTCAGTAGTTGTTGTATCCTCATCGAGCACACTATTAATTTGCACAAGCTCCTGTAACTCTTGTATTAATTCATCTTGCCTTTCTTTTGCAGCTTGTAACCAATCCATACCATGTACCTCCTTCAAAGTATTAACATTATTCTACACCTTACAACATATATGACAATCAGCTTTCTGACAACTATTTTCAGTAACTTCTACTGTCACTACCATATATAGCATGTTTTTCACGTGTTCCCACAAAATACAGTATAAAATTTATATGTCAATTGTAAATTTCTATTGCATTCACTAGAAAATCAAGTCGTTTTTCTATATAATAAAGTTATCAGAATAATTGTTCTGACTATAAAATTAGAAAAGGGGATGTCTAAGGCAGCTACTTATTAGCCTAAGTGCACTCCGCACATATTGTCGTCCGCTAGTCTTTGCCAAGAGAATTAAGATGAAGGAGTGGTTCATTTAATGAAACCAACTACTGATCGAATGCTTAATCGTATTAAAGACGTGTACATGTTTATTTTAGACAAAGGAACCGTGTCTACACAGGATTTAGTCGAAGAGTTTAGTATCACTCCTCGCACCGTTCAAAGAGATTTGAACGTGTTAGCCTTTAACGATTTGGTGACAAGTCCAAGTCGAGGCAGATGGACAACGACGAAGAAAAAAGTAAAATTGACGTCTTAGTTTTACGTCTTGTACGTAAAGCATTGTGTATGGAAAAAGAATGACCTTTCGTCGGGGTCATTCTTTTTTGTCGTTAGAAGATTATTAGATTTTTTCCCTATTTGGAAGAAGAGACGTATTTACTGACTTCTTCAGCTCGCTACCGCTCATCTATTTGGGCAATGTGATCATTTTTTTCTGTATTCCGCTCATCTATCCGTGCAAAGCGATCATACTCTTCTCTCTTCCGCTCATCTATCCGCGCAAAGCGATCATACTCTTCTGTTCTTCAATCTGTGCCTCACTTCCGTAGCATAGAAACATAAATATTTGCGCCATTATCTTTACCGTTCACACTGAAAAAGGGTGCATTGTTCTCGTTCAAGATTATTTTGACTATTTACAGTTGCTTAACAATCCGTTAAACTCGAAACATTCTAAATGTTGAGAGGAGGATTTGATATGACATTGTCAAAGTTGTTTCATCCATTAGTATGGATCATTTTAGGTGGAACAATATTCACACGTATTGCAAGCTTTATGGCAATGCCCTTTTTAGCTATTTATTTACATAATGAAATTCAAGCCTCTCCATTACAAATTGGATTGACCATTGGTATTGCACCACTCATTTCCACAGTAGGTGGATTTTTTGGTGGCTATCTAACCGATCGTTTTGGTAGAAAAAGCGTTATTCTATTAACGATTATTGTTTGGAGTCTGGTGTTCTTTGGCTTTGCAACGGTTCATGTTGTTTGGCTTTTTGTCCTATTCAATGCTTTGAATGGGCTTTGTCGTTCATTTTTCGAACCTTCCACACAGGCATTAATGATTGATTTTACACCTGCTGAAAAACGAAAAAGACTATTTTCCTTACGTTATACGGCCATCAATATTGCAGCGGTTATTGGTCCTATTATTGGTGTGTATATCTCACAGCTATCCAGCCCGAGTATCCCTTTTATGCTGACAGGGATTATGTATATTATTTACGCTGTCTTTTTATTTTTTGTGTTAAATCGCTATCAAATGCAGCAACCCAAAGCTGTCACTCAAACAAAGATACTCAGTACATTCACGATTCTTTTGACAAATCTTGTGCTGCTTAGCTTTATTTTGGGAGCCATTTTAATCAATATCGGCTACTCGCAATTTGACTCAACGCTACCACAAATTATCGAATTAAAAATTGATGAAGGTGCGAAACTATATTCGTTATTAATCTCTCTCAATGCAGCGGTTGTGTTACTACTACAATTACCAATTAGTATAGTATCAGAGCGCTTTTCATCCACAGCAACATTATTAGTAGGCGTACTGTTCTTTGCTATTGGACTATTTATGTTTGGATTCTCCACTAATTATACGCTCTATATCATTGCCATGATTATTTTTACCATAGGTGAAATCTTTGCCTTCCCTACGATGAATGTCATGATTGATGAAATTGCGCCAGATACTCAAAAGGCAACCTACTTAGGTGCTGCGCAATTTAAAAATTTAGGTGGCTTTATTGGCCCCATAATAGGCGGTTGGCTATTGACTCATTATATGAATGCTATGTTTCCTGTCATCGCTGTTCTTGTTTTATGTAGTTGTATCTTTTATAGAACCAAAACAGCAGCTCATTAATAAACGCCCCATTGCTATCAAAATAGCTGATTTTGCTATCGATAGAATGGGGCGTTTTTTTAACTATTATAACCTTCGTCAGCAGCAACCTCTGCATAACTAGAGTATTGATCCTTACCAGCATTTTTCGATTGATAAAGCGCTTTATCGGCCCGTTCAAATAAGCTCATTTCTGTATCTTCATCATGGTTATAAATGGCTCCGCCCATGCTCACAGATAGTACAGACCATTTCTCGCTAGCATGGCCATCATATTCAACGGACCTTATTTGAGCCAAAATGGCCTCTGCCATGTGCTGCATCTGTTGCTCTGTTGTATCGTATAAAACAATGGCAAATTCATCCCCACCGAAGCGTACGACAAAACCACTTTGTTTCACAACATGCTTTAAAATTCTCGCTGTTTCAATCAGGATGTGATCTCCTTCTACATGCCCAAATTGATCATTCACTTGTTTAAAGTTATCCAAATCGATTAACAATAAACCTGGCACATTCATTTTTCTTTTCCTTAATAAATTATCAATCTTTCTAATATAGGTAGCACGGTTATAGACACCAGTTAACGGATCGAAAGTAGCTAGCTGTATTGTTTTAGATAAAATTTTATTAATGACGAGCAGCATAATAAAGGATGTTAGTAAGGCGATGAACAGTAAGCTCCAAAATTGTTTCGTATTTTTTTGGAGTGCTTCCATTTTAGTGAAATTGATAAATTTCACATAGACAATTCTTTTTGAAGACTCCCCTCTCACTGTCTCTGCTTCATAAGGCAGAAAACGATGTGTTTCTAGATAACCATTGGCTAAAGCCTTTTGATACTCAACTGGCTCCATTGTTTTCTTTGCCAGCTCAAAGTATTTTTGGAACTGTTTGGATTGATCTTTTACAGTAATCTTCTTCAACGACGAATCATCAAAGAAAACTCCCCCTGCATTAATCGTCTGCACTTCTACTAAATCAGCATATTTACCAATCAAGTACTGTGCCGTTTTTTCAAAATTAAAGGTTTGAAAAACAGGATCATTCAGTAAGTCTAAACCTAACTCAAGCAGATATTTTTTATCCTCTGTTGCTAGATAGCCAAATTTCCGGTATTCTCCTGTCGATGTTGAAATATCAATTCCATCTGTAAAAAATTCGCCACTAGCTCGCCGTTCATCTAATAAAGCAGAAAAACGTTGACAGCAACGCGAGAAATCCAAGCCAATATCTTTGGCAAAAGTCGTGTAAACCACTGTATTGGATTGATCCACTATGTAAATATCCATACCATGTTTCTTTTTCATTTGCTGCAAATCCCAAGTAGCTACAGCAGGGTTTTCAAGATAATAGTTTTTTAACTGTCTAAGCTCCTGTTCCATTTTGTCTGAAATATTATTATCAAAATAAAAATGGGCATTATCGACAGTTTGCATATCTGTAAGAATATGGTTTTCAATTAAAACTTTATTCATACTCACTTGCTTTTCGATTTCCGCTATCAATATTTGTCGGTTCACATATGAAATAACAGCAACGAGTATGACTGCAAAAGCTATTAAAGATAGTAATAATTTAATACGCAGGTTCTTCATTTAATTGTCCTCTACTTATTTATACCATCGTCTTTTCGTAAACATTTAGAACATGATACGTTCTTTGACTATATCACAATAACTCATTTCATATTATACAGTTACTGTTATATTACTGTATATAAAAATCCCCGATGCTATGTGAGGCATCGAGGAACACTATGTTTAATGATTGTTTTGTAAACCGTTTAGCTCTTCTGTAGTTAGCTCGCGATATTCACCTAACGCTAGATTTTCATCTAATGTCAGGCTTCCCATAGAAATTCGCTTTAAATATGTTACACGTTTACCTACAGCCTCAAACATTCGCTTTACCTGATGAAACTTTCCTTCTTGAATCATTAGCTCTATTTCAGATTGCTGTGCAGACTTTAAAATCACAAGCTTTCCAGGCTTGGTAACATAGCCATCATCGAGTTCAACACCATTTGCGAATTTCTCGACATCTTCTTCTGTCACAACCCCTTCAATCTGTGCGTAATAAACTTTTGGCACATGTTTTTTGGGAGACAATAAATTGTGAGCCAATACACCATCATTTGTTAATAAAAGCAAGCCTTCTGTGTCTTTATCTAGTCGACCAACAGGAAACGGTTGAAAATGCTGCTGTAATGGCTCTAATAAATCAATAACTGTTTCATCTCTTAAATCCTCAGTGGCAGAAATAACACCAGGCGGTTTATTCATCATAAAATAAACAAATTCTGTATAAACAACGCGCTCTCCAAACACTGATACCATTTGCTGCTCTGGGTCTACGTGTAAAGCTGCATCCTTGACATAAGCACCGTCTACTGTGACAGCTTTTTGCTTTAATAGCTGCTTCACTTCCTTACGAGAACCGTACCCCATATTTGCTAGTAATTTATCTAAACGCATCGTTCCACTCCTATTTCAATCCCAGTTTACTCATCATACGGGTTAATCGTTCACCCAATAGCTTTTGTGCTAAACCTAGGCGTAATGATAAAAAGCCATAGACAGCCGCACCGACACCCGCACAAATAATTGAGAATAGTAATGCTGAGAATTTACTATCAACTGGACCCATTAGTAATTCCAATAATTTATGCACAATCAGCACGCTAATGGCCATTGCCATTGTCAATAAAGCAATTAGCATGACACGACGCACAACCATTTCTGATCGATAATTCAACGTTCTTCGTAACACAAGCATATTAATGATAATCGAAACACTATAACCAATAGCTGTTGCCACTATAGCACCATCTGCCTCTAACCAACGAATTAATGGAATATTTAATGCTAGCTTCACGAAAATCCCTGATAATAAGCTGAAAACAATCCACTTTTGAAAATCAATTCCTTGAAGTAAGGCTGCTGTAACTTGGAATAACGCAAATAAAATCGCAACAGGTGCATAATGCGCTAAAATGGTTGCCCCCATTTCACTTTCAGAATATAGCATGAAGTAAATTTCATTGGCTAATAGAGAAATACCAACCACAGCTGGCAATGTAATAAAGATTAAAATTTGATAGGTCTTATCCATTGCATGGCGTAGCGCTAAATACTCACCCTGTGTAAAATACTTTGTAATCGTTGGTACAAGCGCCATTGAGAATCCAGTCGCTAGCATAACGGGAATGATGACAACCTTATGTGTCATAAAGTTAATCATCGATAAATAAGTATCTGTTACTCCTGCTAAACCAATGGACGTCATTGCTCCATTAAACGTAAGCATATCGACTAATTGGAATAACGGATTGGCTACCCCTACAAACACCATTGGGATGGAATAGGTAATCACTTCTTTATAAATATTGGACATTGGTAGCTGTGTGGAAGTCACACTTTGACTACGTAATAGGTTAAATTCAGGCTGATATTTTTTCCAGTAATAATAAAGAACACCTAATCCACCGATTGCCCCGATAAATGCAGCAAACACAGCAAAGGAGATGGCTGTCTCTGGTTTCCCTTTAAACACAATAACCACTAAGAACGATCCACCAAGTAATACAACAATTCGCACAATTTGTTCCACCAATTGTGAAACGGCGGTAGGTTCCATTTTGTCATAGCCTTGGAAGAAGCCACGCCATAAACTCATAAATGGTACAACGATTAAGGCAAAACTAACCCATCGTATTACTGAAGCAATCTGTTCAACTGTAAAGACCTGTTCCTCACTCTTAATAACTAGCCCTGCTATTGGCGTTGCAAGTAGAAAGAGGGCAATAAATGCTGCGAAGCCTGTCACCATCATAATCAGAATGCCGGATTTCATCAGCTTGCGACCTGATTGATAATCCCCCATTGCATTGTATTTAGAGACAAATTTAGAGACGGCAATTGGCGCACCCGAAATGGCGATTGCCAACATAATTGAATAGGGAATATATGCATATTGGTAAAGCGCAATGTTCTTCTCGCCGACAATTGCATAAAACGGAAAAATATAAATTAATCCGAGTACCTTCGATAAAAACATCCCCATTGTTAATATCGCAGTACCTTTCATTAAATTGGACATCATACCCATCCATTCATTGTAAAATCAATATTATTATCGTAACACTTCAAAGGATACTTATAAAACTTTTTCGTTTTAACATAACATATATGCAAGCGCTATCACTCTAAGAGCAATAAAAGTAAACCATCTGTAATCTTAACATATTTATAGGAAATGAGACGCATAAATACATCAAAAAGTTCGTTCCAAAGAAAATCTGATGAAAAAAGACCTTAAAATAATCGGTGAGGAATGGCACATCCCCACCGATTCAAGTATTTCTTTATACCATGTCCACAAAGAACTTTTTATACCATACTAGGAATACATAAGCCGTCCAAATATAACGACCACGATTTGCTTTCCCTTCATAGTGCTCATCTAGATAACCAACTAATTGTTTTGTATCAAAGAATTCATTCGCAAAGTCAGTTGTAAACATTTCTTTTACCATGCTGTAATACTTTTCTTCACGTAACCAGTGACGAATCGGCACTGGGAATCCAAGTTTCGGACGCTTTGCCCATTCTTCTGGCAATTCCTGATGTGCAGCCTGACGTAGAACATATTTTGTATCGATATCATTTACACGGTATCTTGATGGAATCTCTTTCGCTAACTCCATTACTTCTTTATCTAAAAATGGTACACGTAATTCAATCGAGTGCGCCATACTCATTTTATCTGCCTTCAATAAAATGTCACCAGGCATCCAAAGATTTAAATCTAGATACTGCATTTTTGTCACATCATCATCGCCAGGCACTTCATCATATATACGTTTTGTAATCGATTTTACAGATGGCGCATTTTTATAAGCTGGCTTCAAAACATTAATGGCATCCACTTCATCCCAAACTACCGCTTCCCCAATAAAACGCTCTTCTACTGTTTGAGCACCTTTAATAAGGAAGTTCGTGTATTGATTTTTCGGTAGGGCTTCTGCCATTCCACGTAATGTTTTACGTAGACCTAATGGTAATTTTTCGTATTTTTGCATTCTTCCTGAGTTTTGATACCAAGCATAGCCACCAAAAATTTCATCGGCACCTTCACCTGATAGGACAACCGTTACATCTTTTGAAGCAAGCTCGGATAGGAAGTAAAGTGGCACTGAAGATGGATTGGATTGTGGCTCATCCATATGCCATTGAATTTTAGGAAGAGCTTCAAAACACTCATCCGCAGTAATATATCTACGTTCATTTTGAATATTCAACGTATCTGATAAGTCTTTTGCAAGATTTGTTTCATTGAACATATCTTCATAGTCAGCAAACCCGACTGAGAAGGATTTATCTGGGCGTAATAAAGACGTAATATAACTAGAGTCAATACCACCCGATAAGAATGAACCCACTTTTACATCACTGATTTGATGAGCCTCTACAGATTCTTTAACAGTTGAACGAATTTCTTCGATATATTTTTCAATCGGTGCTTCTTTTGCATGGAATTTTTTATCCCAATATTGCACGATTTGCTTTTGTCCATTTTGAATCAGCATATAATGAGCTGGTGGTAATTTAAAGACACCTTTAAAGAATGTTTCATCCATAGATGAATATTGGAATGTTAAATAGGGGCGTAGTGCCTGTTTATTTAACTCTTTAATAAATGAAGGGTGTGGTAAAAACGATTTAATCTCAGAGCCAAAAATAAATGTACCGTCTGTTGTATGCTCAGAGTAGTACAATGGTTTGATTCCAAAGCCATCGCGCGCAATGAATTGTAAATCATTCTTTTTATCCCAAATACAGAAAGCAAACATCCCACGCAGTTTCTTCACAAAATCTACGCCATATTCTACATAGCCATAAATAATGACTTCACTATCTGACTGCGTTTTAAACGTATGACCCTTTTCAATAAGATCTGCACGCAGCTCTTGGAAGTTAAAAATTTCACCATTAAATACAAGCACAATATTGCCATCTGCACTATACAATGGTTGATTCGCTACGTCAGATAAGTCAATAATACTTAATCGACGGAAACCTAACGTCACTTTATCGTCACTATGAATACCACCGCTATCTGGTCCACGGTGAATAATTGTATTCATCATATTTTCTATTGTTTGATGATGATCAATCACATTTGTTCCATTAATATAACCTATAAATCCGCACATTCTATTTTTCACCTCATAATTTAGTGCATAACCTTTACCATAATAGCACGAAAAGACATTCATTTCATGCCGACAATGCTAATAAAGGAAAACTTTCATTAATGCAATTGTATAACAAAGAATATTGTGTTTCATTCTACTAGAAATGCCTTTCATCCTGAAAGATGAGATAAAGAATTATAAAACACTTTTCTATTATTTTCAACGTCAAAGAAAGCCCCTCTCTATATAGACTTCATGTATAATAGGAAAGATTCCTAATTTGAACAGAAAGTGAGTTTCTAACTATGTATGATGTAATCGTGATTGGTGGTGGCCCATCTGGTTTAATGGCGGCGATTGCTGCTGGAGAGCGTAAAAAGAAAGTGTTATTGTTAGAAAAAGGCACAAAACTAGGCAAGAAATTGGCCATTTCTGGCGGAGGACGTTGTAATGTGACAAATCGTTTGCCTGTTGAAGAAATCGTGAAGCATATACCTGGTAATGGTCGTTTTCTCTATAGTCCTTTTACCGTTTATAATAATGAAGATATCATCGCATTTTTTGAAGGGCTTGGTGTCGCCCTAAAGGAAGAGGACCATGGCAGAATGTTCCCTGTATCCAATCGCGCCCAAGATGTGGTTGATGGGCTGATTAGACAGCTTCAACGTCTTCATATTGAAGTTCGTTTACACACAGCTGTTAGTAAGCTTCTAATGGACGAAGATAAAATTTTGGGTGTACGTCTTGCAGACGGCTCCGAAGTCCGTAGTCAAGCAGTCGTTGTAGCCGTTGGTGGCAAGGCAGTCCCACAAACTGGTTCAACAGGTGATGGCTATCCTTGGGCTGAGCGTGCCGGTCATACAATCACAACCTTATTCCCAACAGAAGTACCGGTTATTTCAAAAGAGGACTTTATTCAAGACCGTGAACTTCAAGGGCTAGCGTTACGTGATGTTGCTGTCTCTGTGCTAAATAAAAAAGGCAAGACACTCGTCACCCATCAAATGGATATGCTCTTTACCCATTTTGGTTTAAGCGGTCCTGCTATTTTGCGTTGTAGTCAATTCGTTGTGAAAGAATTAATGAAGACTGGCTATGAGCCTGTGACAATGCGTATTCAAACACTGGTTCATTATAATGAAGAAACATGTCTGCAATATTTAAATAAATTAATGAAGGAAGATCCGAAAAAGGCTGTGAAAAATGTTTGGAAAGGCATAGCCCCTGAACGATGGCTCTTGTTCTTATGTGAGCGAGCACATATTGATGTTCAATTGACGGGTGCGGAATTATCCCAAGAGAAAATCCGTCAGCTTGCACGTTTACTAGTAAACTTCACATTAACAGTGAGCGGCACACAGTCACTTGACAAAGCATTTGTTACAGGTGGTGGTGTCTCTGTAAAAGAAATCGAGCCAAAAACAATGGCCTCAAAGAAAAAAGAGGGACTGTTCTTCTGTGGAGAAATTCTTGATATTCATGGCTATACAGGTGGCTATAACATCACTTCAGCCCTCGTAACGGGAAGAATTGCAGGAATGCATGCAGCATTATAATAGAAGAAAAAGCGTGTCCGTGGAAAACGGACGCGCTTTTTTAGCTTTCACTAGACATATAAACTTCTTCATATGGCTGGATAATGACAAAGCCCTCACCAGAAAACGCCATTTGGATGGATTCTCCACTGCCTCGACCGATAAATGTACGGAAGCTAATATCTGTTTTAAATTCAGGTGTTAGGTTGCCTGACCATGCGACAGTAGCATGTGGATCGGTATATACTGTTTCACCTGGTTTCACTAATAATGTCAATGGTTCAAAATGTGTAGTGATCGCAACTTTGCCTGTACCTTGTAGAGTTACATTAAATAAACCACCTGACATGATGCCAGCCATTTTCCGCATTAAACGGATATCCCATTCGATGCTAGGCTCAAAGGCAAGTAAATCATTGCCGTTGACACAAATACTGTCGTTTTTCAAATCAAAAACCGTTACTTTTTTTCCTTGGTCCGCTAAATAGAGTCGGCCCTTTCCGCTGGCTTTCATTAATTGCGTACCTTCACCTGTTAAAGCCTTTTTAAACATTTTGCCAAGACCATGTTCCAACACGCGCTCACGTTCAAATTTAATATCACCTGTATAGGAAATCATAGCGCCCATTTTTGACCATACTTCACCGTTTAGATTAACCTCTAATACGCGTTCAGTTTCCAATTCAAAATAATCATTCTCATTATCATCCTGCTGTGTTTTATGAACAAATTCATCTAAAGAAAATTTCCCCATGATTGATCCCTCCCTAGTTACTTTATATACGTTAGTCTATGAGAAAAGATTCAAATTTTAACGGATTGTGCATTTCGTTACAAAATTTCTCTTTTAATTACGAAATCACTTTATTTCCAGTAATGTTATTGACATCAGACATGTGCTGTTATACATTAAACAAAGAAATCATAATTGTTATATAACAATTACTTCAAAAAAATAACTATATAAGTGCCATGTACGAAATGACACCTATATAGTAAATTGAAAGTTCAAATTATTGCGTAGCGGAAACGTCTCCAACATTTTGCGCTGCTTTTAAAGCTGTTTGCTTACGTACATCTGCACGTAACGTTAAGGAAATAATTAACGAAGCTGCGATTAACCCAGCAAATACATAGAATACAGGAATATAGCTTCCATAAGCATTTTTGATTGCGCTTACTAACAATGGTCCGAAAACTCCACCCAATGACCACGTTGTTAATAAATAACCATGAATAACACCAAGTTGCTTTGTTCCAAATAAATCACTTGCAAAAGCAGGTAGATTTGAGAACCCACCCCCATAGCAACTAACAACTAAGAAAATAAGTGCTTGGAAAATAATCACGTTAGTTGTATGTGGTAAAACGATAAATGTGATTAGCTGTGCTGTAAAGAAAATAACGAAAACGTTTGAACGACCGATATAATCAGACACAGCAGCCCAAATTAAACGGCCACCACCATTAAATAACCCCATAATTCCTACCATTGCTGCAGCACCTGCAACAGATAGACCGACAATTTCCTGTGCCATTGGTGAAGCAACAGAAATCATCATAATCCCTGCCGTTACATTAACTAAATGCATTGACCAAAGCATCCAGAAATGCTTTGTTTTAACTGCTTCTCGTGCTGACATAACAGCTAAATCTTTCTTCACTACATCCTTGCCATTATTGGCAGCTGCTTTCATATTAGCAGGCATATAACCTGGCTTAGGTGGTGCTATATATGAAGCCCCTAAAATCATTAACGTGAAGTAACTTGCCCCTAGAATAAAGTATGTTGTAGAAATGCCAACTGCCTCCATTAAGTTGGCTGCGACTGGTGCTGTAATAAGTGCACCCGATCCAAAACCAAGTACGGCCATACCTGTTGCTAGTCCACGACGGTCTGGGAACCATTTTACAAGTGTTGATACAGGTGCAATATAGCCAATCCCCATTCCTAATCCACTAAGAACACCATATGTTAACCAGTACATGACAACAGAATCCATTGAAATGGCTACACCAGCACCAGCTTGTCCTGCTCCAAATAAGACAGCTGCTACCATCGCCGATTTACGTGGTCCCATTTTTTCTACTAAACTACCAAATAATGCGGCTGAGAAACCAGCTAACCCCATCATAATGGTAAAGGCAATCGTTACCTTTGTTTCACTCCATCCCATTTCTGTGACAATCGGTAGCTTGTATACACTGTATGCATAGGCTCCACCGATTGAAAGGTGAATAGCGATTGCAGATAATGCAATTAACCATCTATTTTTATTCATAAATTCTCATTTCTCCCCTCATTTGCTACCTGTGAAAATTCTATGAACGTCCATGTTAAACAATTTACCACTTAGAATTATTCAAATGCAAGATGTTTTTCTAAAAAATATTATTTCTCCAAAAAGTTTTTCTCTTTTTTATCATTACGTTCTATCCAGAAAACCTTACAGCCTCTAAGTATAACTACGTTTATCTTACAGAAAACATAACACCTTTTAGCTAATATTACTTTTCTGCTCTATTACACAAACAACATTTAATTATATTGATATAATTAAATTTGTGCATATTTTCACATTCATTAAATGTATACGTCTTATTTTGCCAGCAGGATTATTATGTGTATCTCTCATAAGAAGAAGCACAGTAAATCAATAGTATATAGAAATTTACAGAACAAAAGAGCATTTTACAAATGTAATAGACGAAATTTTTATATTTAGAAATGGTTCGCATTTTTTATAAACAAATATATTTTTACTTAAATTAATAAAAAAACAAATTTTTCACAATACAGTGGATGTATATTTTATAAAACACTTTCAATACCTCAAGATTTTTATTATCCAAATATATATTTTTAATACAAAAAATTATAGGTAAAATTCTATTAATTCAGTATCAATTGCTTCTACATGATAGAAATATTCTAAAAGTGGATATTTTTGAAGTAATATTATTTTTTCAGAAAAACAATACATACAGCCTACAAAAAACAGCATGTTAGAAATCATTTCTAACATACTGTACAGAAAAGTGCATTTTTTAATTTATTTTTCTTTTCAGCAAAAGCAACATTTTAATTTCTTTATAATAAATACAGAGCAAAATGCCTACTAAAATTAATAAAGAGCCATATATTTGAACACTTGTAGGGAATTGTTTTAAAAATACCGCACTCAATAGCATAGCTATAGCCGGCTCAAAGTTTAACAACAGTGACGCATTCGTCGAGCCGATTTCCTTCATTTTTTGATTCCACATTAAATTACTTACCCCATGAATAATAATCGCTGATAAAATGAGCAAAAACCAGTAGGGCATTGCAACTTGCCAATTCGTCTGTGGCAAAATAGTAAAAGAAAATGGGACAAGCACTAGTAAACCAATTAAATTTGTATAAAACGTAATCGACTGGGCTGACATTTTCAAACTAAGATGATTGACAATAATGAGGAACAAAGCAAAGCTTAGCATTGTAATTAAGCTCAGCACCTCACCCTTACCGATGGAAATGGTGATAAGTGCTCCTTTTGTAATAATGAGACCAACACCAACAAATGAAATTATCGCACCTAACCAAAATATGCCGTTACGTGATTCATGATAAATCATTTTATTCAGTAGAGAAGTGACAATCGGTGCACAGGCTAATATTAAAGCCGCAGTAATAGGAGAAGTGTGCTGGAGACTAGCATAAAAGCTATAGTGATTAATGGAAACACCCAGTATTCCTGCAAGGATCAACAACAATAGCTCATTGCGCGTAAATGTTGTTCTGCTAATTGCTTTCCAACTAATCCCCCCTAAAAACAGAACTATGACAATCAATCTAAAGATGGCGACCGTTAAAGGGTCCCAATGTTCAATTAAAATAGAGCCAATAATGAAGTTACTGGCCCAAAAAAATACACAGCTAAATAAAATCATATAGATTGTAAGTTGCTTCATATTTTATCGCACCTGCATATAAAGAGACTTCTATATAAGTTATGGATCAACTAATAAAAATCTACTTCCCTTTCCTTTATTCATCTTTTCTATTAAAACATAAGTATAGCAAACTAGAAATTTTCTAGTTTGCTATGTTATCTAAATAAGGGGGATTTAGATTAATACTTAGTTGATAAACTTACCTTTAGACATAACCACTCGGTTGGATGGTTTACGCGCAATGACTTCAGCGCTTGATACTGCGTCAAAGAATACAAAACTTGCTTCATCTTTCACATTCGGCCAAACCTTCTGACCATTAGCATCCAATGGTGTGACACCATTTGTAATATATTTTAATGTTTGTCGAATCGAACGTTCATCAAGCTTGCGAGAAATATCTGCAAAAGTAGTCGCTTTTTCTAATATATCTCCTGAGCCATTGGGACTCCAGGAATCATAAAAGCCATCGCAACCAAAGTGGACATCCACGCCGTGCTCTGTCAGTAATTCAATTGGTGGAATTAATCGTCGCAAATCAAATGGCACAGTTGACATTATTTTTACTTGTTGTTGCGCTAAACGATCTGCAATTTTATGTTGTTCCATGACCGATACATCACCAAGTGAAAAGGCATGACTTATTGCCGTTCTACCCTGATACTTGGCATCCTCCACGATATCTATCCATTTATCGATTGTATAATACCCAACGTGGCCACCATCATGTAGGTGAATATCGACATCTACATTAAATTCCTGTGCGATATCCATCACTTCATAAAGAGAAGGCTCAATCGAGTTATCAATGCCAGCTGGATCTAGGCCACCAATCATCGTCGCTCCATTGCGTAAAGCTTCACGCAATAATTTAGGGACATCATCTCTTAATAGGCCATGCTGTGGAAAGGCAATCACTTCGGATGTCACGACATCTTTATAATCGTCCAATGCCGCTAGTACACCTTCTAAATTTTTTAATCCAATGTATGGATCGATATTAACATGTGTACGAATATGATTTGCACCATTCTTAAGGATTTTTTCAATCATTGCAGCTGCACGTTGTTTACCAGTTGTAGCAAGAACGGATAACTCTTGTGCTTCACGATCAAGTCGTTCCTTTAAATTCTTTACGGGAACACAAGCCTTCCACGGTAAAGATAAGTATGTTTTATCTAAATGATTATGCATTTCCTTAAAGGCAGGTAATAGCAGCTTTCCATTCATATCTGTAACTTCATTTGATAAATCGATTGCCTGTGTTGCAGGTACAATTTGAGAAATAAAGCCATCTATAATTTCAAGGTGAAAAAGCTCCACTTTCGTACCAACTGTGTCATTTTCCTTTAGATATTCTCCTGTTTCAAGTAGAACATTTGTAAGCCATTGCTTCATCTGAATTCTCCTTTCAACTCTCCTACATCCTGTTGGTGAATCATTTTGCCTTGTGAAATGACCGTAGTAATTGGGCATCTTCTTGCTATCACATGGGCAGTGCTCACGCCATCCACTAACAGCATATTGGCTTTATCACCAACTTGTGGCCAAACACGTTCTCCAGCATCATTCAATGGCGTGATACCACCAGAAGCGTATTTCCAAGCCCGACTTAATGAATATTCATCAATAAAACGGAATCTCTCCGCCATCACATTTAATTTCATAATGGTATTACCCGTACCATATGGTGACCAATGATCTGTTAAACTATCATGCCCCACAGATACCTTTACACCATTGTTATAAAGATAAGGAATTGGTATCGTCGAACGGTTCAAATCTATTGGTACAGTTGTTGTTACATCCATTTGTACCTCAGCCATTGCTTGAACTAAATTTTCTAAGCGTGACTGTTCTAAATCAGCAAGTGCCATCGCATGGCTAATTGTGACTTGTCCTTCTTTTTTTGCCTGTTTCGTTAACGCTATCAGCTTATAAAATTCAAATTCACCTAGTGTGTTAGCAGTGTGAATATGAATATCTATCCCTGCATTATAGTCTTGAGCAATGCCCATTGTTGTTTGCAATGACTTTTCGATATTGCGATCTACAATGGATGGGTCAACGCCCCCAACAAGCGTTGCTCCCATTGCCATTGCCTCACGGATTAGTCCCTCTACATTGGAGCGTAATAAGCCATGCTGTGGAAAGGCCACAATATCATAGGTGATTTGATCTTGATATTTTTCTAAAACGTGTTTTGTAATTTCAATATGTTTTGTCCCAATTTGCGGGTCAACATTACAATGTGAACGAATATGTGTGTGTCCTTGTGAAATAAGCCACTTCACCATTTCCTCAGCTCGATAAGCAGCTGTCGGCAATTGCTTTGGTAGTAGCGTTCTTTCTTCTTCAATACGTGTTAAAATCCCTTTAGTAATGGGTCTTGGCGCCTGCCATTCTCCACCAAAATACGTTTTATCGATATGAATATGCATCTCTCGGAATGAAGGGACTAATAGTTGCTGTTGCGCATCTACTACTTCTACATCTCCATCAGCCACTATATTCTTATCCACTTGTTGAACATGCCCATCTTCGATTAGGACATCATAAATACCTGTACGAGTTGCAACAATGTGTTCATTTTCGCGCTCATATGCTTCTTCTAATCTCACATTTTTCAGCAATAGTTTACTCATAGTTTCCTCCCAATTGGTATTTTCCGTCTATCACCAAATTCGATTATTCTACAATTTCAACGCCACTAATCATCGTGTAGTTAGATGCATCCAACCAGAAGCCTTTTACAGCATTGCTATAGACTGCTAAATGCTCATAGTTACGCACTGGGATATACACAGCTTCATCTAACTCGATTTGCATTGCTTTTTTGTAGATTTCATTACGTGCCTCTTGGTTTGCTTCAGAGCGTCCTTGCTCAATTAGTTTGTCAACTTCTGGATTTGAATAGTAGAAATGGTTTCCTGGAGGTCCCATAGAAGCAGTGTGGAATAGATTAAATTGGTTATAATCAGCATCCCCAGTAGCATTACCCCAGCCACTAATAAATATTTGGTGCTGTTCTTTCGTGATTTCAGAAATAAATGCACCATATTCCATTACTTGAATTTCAACATCTAATCCGATTCCTTTTAATTGAGATTGAATCACCTCAGCCATATTGATACGCTCTTTACGGTCACTTGTCAGTAATTTAACTTTTGTTCCTTCTTTCACGCCAGCTTCTTTTAATAATTCTTTTGCCTTCACTACATCATAGTCATACGGTTTCGTTTCACTAGAATAACCAATAATTTTTGGACTCATTGCCGAATTCGCAAGTGTTCCTACATTATCATAAATACCGCTGATAATCGCTTCGCGGTCAACAGCATAGCTAATTGCTTGACGTACTTTTACATCTGATAATAGGGTATCTTTCACATTGAATCCGATAAATTCTACTGCAAGTCCTTCTGCACGGAATAAAGTCATCGTTGAAGAATTTTCAATACGATCAATCTCTGTTACAGGTACTTGTTCAGCAATATGCGCTTCTCCACTTTCAATCATTGCTAGACGCGTAGAATCCTCCGGTACAACTTTAAATGTTACTTTATCTACTTTCGGTACAGTTCCCCAATAATCTTTATTCGAATTTAATGTAATTTCTTGACCTGATTTCCAAGATTCAAATACAAATGGGCCTGTCCCTACTGGATGTGTTGCTAATTCGTCGGCCGCTTCAGCAATAGCTTTCGGACTCATCATACTACCTTCTTGACTTGCTAAAATAGATAGCAGCGGTGCATACGGTTCTTTTAATTTCAATGTAACAATATACGTATCATCTACTACTACTTCACTAATCATTGATAATTTATCACGTTGTGGTGAACCAGTTGCAGGATCTAAAATACGGTCGAATGTAGCTTTAACAGCCTCTGCATTAAAATCTGCACCATCATGGAATTTAATACCTTCATTCAATGTAAATGTCCAAGTGACATCATCTTTTTGCTCCCATTCTTTTGCAAGTAGTGGAACAATTTTACGATCTCTATCAAAAGCAACAAGTGTTTCATATACCTTGCCATGAATAATATTCGCTGATGGAATATCTGTAATAAAATGAGGATCTAGGCTTGTCGCATCTGCTGCTCTTAGAACGACTAATTCTCCTCCTACACTTTTCGATCCCTCTTTGGAACCTTCCGTACTATTATTGCTAGCAGTAGAACATGCTTGCAGAATAAGTACTATCATTAGTGCCATGAATAAAAACAACTTCATTTTCTTCATCAACATTTCCTCCTTGTGTAATTTGTTCCTTACATTTCGAATTATAAAGAAATAAATTTCACTTGTTTTTTAAAATCTTTACGTGTTTTTTAAATTTTCTGACTAATAAGCCATAAAATATTTACATTCTTTACGCTTTTCACTAAATTGAAATCAAATCAAATAGAAAAGGAGTATTCGATATGAATAAAGTAGCAACTACTATCGATCATTCTGTTTTAGTGAATGCACGCAAGGCATCTAGAAAAAAGAATCTTGTTTCTTTCCTAAACAAAATTAAGAAAAATAAAGCAGCTGTCGCAGGAGGCATCATCATTCTTCTATATATAATGATGTTTCTTATCGGGCCCATTTTAGCCCCTTATGATCCATACGACGTACAGTTAGATCAAAAATTACAAGGACCCAGTTTAGATCATCTAATGGGCACAGATGACAAAGGGCGAGATATTTTAAGTCGAATTTTATATGGATCACGTTTATCAATTGGTGTTGGTATTTCAGCTGTTTTATTCGGTGGTACAATCGGCACTTTCTTAGGACTTATTGCTGGCTATTATGGCAAATGGGTTGATTCTATTATTAGTCGAATTTTAGATATCATGCTTGCCTTCCCAGGTATCTTGCTAGCTTTAGCTATTGTTAGTGCATTAGGGCCAAGCCTTATCAATGTCACAATTGCTGTTGGTTTTTTCTCTATTCCTATGTTTGCTCGTATTGTACGTGGCTCAACAATGGAAGTTAAAAAATTAGAATATATCGATGCTGTCAAAACACTTGGAGCAAATGATATGACAATTCTAATTAAGCATATTTTTCCAAACATTTTATCACCTATTATTGTACAAGCGTCTATGCGCTTAGCAACGGCTATTCTATCTGCAGCCGGTCTATCATTCTTAGGTTTAGGTGCTCAGCCACCATCTCCTGAATGGGGTGCCATGCTATCTAACGGACGTGATTTCCTATTTACCGCTCCTTATATGGCGCTATTCCCAGGTATTATGATTTCTATACTTGTATTAGGCTTTAACTTATTTGGTGATGGTTTACGCGATGCGCTAGATCCAAGAATGAAAAATTAAAGGAGAGAAGACATATGACATTATTTATCTTAAAACGACTAGCTCAAATTATTCCTGTGACACTTGGTGTAACGCTTGTTGTTTTTCTAATTATGCAGATGATTCCTGGGGACCCAGCGATCATTTTAGCAGGAGAAGGAGCTTCTCAAGAAACGGTTGCAGAATTACGTGAAAATTTAGGGCTCAATAAACCATTAGCCGTTCAATATACAGAGTATATTAAAAATCTTCTACAAGGAGATATGGGTCATTCATTAAAAAATAACCAACCTGTCTTTGGGGAAATTACGTCTCGTTTACCGATTACAATAGAGCTTGCCTTTTATAGTATTTTAATCACCATTGTTTTAGGGCTTATTGCTGGTATTATCTCCGCTATCCGTCCTTATTCGTTTATGGATGTAGGATTAATGGTTGTCGCTTTATTAGGGATCTCCCTTCCAAGTTTCTGGTTAGGTATTTTATTAATGTATGTATTCTCCGTACAGTTACATTGGCTCCCTGTAGCAGGTTGGGATAGTGCCAAGCATATTATTCTTCCTGCTGTCACACTTGGTGCTGGTGGAGCTGCCATCGTAGCACGTATGACTCGCTCTAGTATGCTAGAGGTTGTAAACCAAGACTATATTCGAACAGCGAAAGCAAAAGGCTTAAAAGGGTACATTATCATTTTAAAGCACGCATTACGCAATGCCTTGATTCCCGTTATTACAGTAGTAGGCTTACAATTTGGTAGTTTACTTGGTGGAACAGTTTTAGTTGAATCTGTTTTCGCTGTGAATGGATTAGGACGAATGATTGTAGATGCCATTCGGACACGTGATATACCTGTCGTTCAAGGTGGCGTTCTTGTTGCCTCATTAATATTTGTTTTCATTAATCTTTTTGTAGACATTTTGTACCGAATCTTTAATAAACGAATGGATTTAAACTAAGGAGGGGAAAATCGGATGAAACAAGAAACCGTGTTGGAAGTAAAAAATTTACAAACCTATTTTTATTCGAGTGAAGGTGTTGCCAAAGCTGTGGATGGGGTGTCCTTTACTCTTCAAAAAGGAGAAACACTAGGCATTGTTGGTGAATCTGGTTGTGGGAAATCAATGACTTCCCTGTCATTACTTCGTTTAGTACCATCTCCTCCTGGTAAAATCATCAATGGTGAAATTTTATTAAATAATACGGACATCCTGAAACTATCAGATGAAGAGCTACGTAAAATTCGAGGCAATAAAATATCGATGATTTTCCAAGAGCCTATGACAAGCTTAAATCCTGTATTATCCGTTGGAGAGCAAATTGCTGAATCCATTCGTTTGCACCAAGGCTTGTCACGGAAAGAAGCATGGCAAAAGGCTGTCGATATGATTCGCCTCGTTGGGATTCCTGCACCAGAAAAAAGAGCGAAGCAGGAGCCTTATCAGTTAAGTGGTGGGATGCGACAACGCATAATGATTGCCATGGCACTAGCGTGTACACCAGATGTGTTAATTGCTGACGAACCGACGACAGCATTAGATGTAACCATTCAAGCTCAAATTATTGATATTATTCAAAACCTGCAAAAACAATTAGGCATGAGCATTATCTTCATTACCCACGATCTTGGTGTTGTAGCAGAAATCTGCGATAAGATTGCTGTTATGTATGCGGGGCAGGTTGTAGAAGAAAGCTCAACAGAAAGTCTCTTTGAAAAACCGTTACACCCTTATACAAATGGATTAATTCAATCACTACCAAAGCTATATGAGGACCAAGAAGAATTATCTACTATTCATGGGACTGTCCCAAGTCCCTATAATTACCCGATTGGCTGCCGTTATGCAGAACGCTGCCCATTTGCTACAGATTTATGTCGTGAACAACAGCCTGAACTTCTGACTGTTGAGCAAGGAAAAAAGGTAAGATGCTGGATGTACAGTAATGAATGGCAAGGAGAAACACTTATGAAGGAGCTGACAGTATGACAACTACGCAACACACTCAACCACTATTAGAAGTAAATGATTTAAAGCAGCATTTTTTCTTAAAAAAAGAAAAGCTCTTCGGTCCACAGCAAGTTGTAAAAGCTGTGGATGGTGTGTCTTTCGATATTATGCCTGGTGAGACACTCAGCATTGTTGGAGAATCTGGCTGTGGAAAATCAACGACAGGTCGTTCTATTTTAAGATTAGATGAGCCTACTGCTGGAGAGGTATTGTTATTTGGTAAAAATTTAGTGAATATGAACAAAAAAGAGCTTCGTGCTGCGCGCAAGGACATTCAAATAATTTTCCAAGATCCCTATGCGTCCCTTAACCCACGAAGAACGATTCGTAAAATGCTAACAGAAGCCATGTCTATTCAAAAAATAGTACCGCCTGAGCAACAAGAAGCACGCATGATTGAATTAATGTCCCTTGTTGGGTTACGTCCTGAGTATTTAGAGCGTTATCCACATGAATTTTCTGGTGGGCAGCGTCAACGTATTGGCATTGCAAGAGCCCTTGCTGTTAATCCTAAAATTATTATTTGTGATGAGTCCGTTTCTGCCCTAGATGTTTCCATTCAAGCTCAAATACTCAATTTACTGAAGCAACTACAAAGAGATTTAGATTTAACCTTTTTATTTATCTCACACGATTTAAGTGTTGTTCGACATATTTCAGACCGTATTATGGTGATGTATCTCGGAAAGGTTGTAGAAATTGCTGATAAGCATTCCCTTTTCACACAGCCACATCATCCTTATACCAAAGCACTGTTTTCTTCTATACCAGTTATTGATAAGCAGCATCGTAAGGAGCGTATTATTTTAAAAGGTGACCTACCATCCCCTCTTAATCCTCCTACTGGCTGTAGCTTTCACACACGTTGCCCATTCGCAACAGATAAATGTAAAGCAGAAGTGCCAGCATTACGAGAAATCTCTTCAACACATAAGGTAGCTTGCCATTTCGCAGAAAATTTAGTTTAATGTATCATACACTTATAAAATAAACGGAGAGGTCATTATGTTACAACTAGAAACCTTCAACATATATATTCTCCTATGTGTAATTGCTCCAATTATTGGAGCTTTTCTGCTTACTTTTATATTTATTTTCGAAAAACAAATCGATAGCCTTGAGGAGGAAAAAAGAAACTTAGAGCTTGAGCAGGATTTACAAAGAGCGAATATTCTCCAGTTAAATCAGCAAATACAGCCACATTTCTTTTTTAACGCATTAAATTCATTACTTAGCCTAGCCCGCATCAATCGAAAGGAAGATTTGGTTGCGGGCATTGAGGCTTTGGCAACATTCTTTAAATTTAAATACAATAATCATGAGGTTTTAATTGCGTTAAAGAACGAGGTACAATTTGTTGATAGTTATTTAAATATTCAACAGTTACGATTTGGACATCGTTTGACTGTAAATAAATATGTTGATGATGAGGCTCTATCTGTTCAAATACCTCCATTTATTCTGCAGACCATTATTGAAAATGCATATAAACATAGCTTTGAAAAACATATAGGACCTGCAGAGCTATCCATTACAATTAAAAAAATGGAGAATGTCTTATTAATAGAAATAAAAAATACACAACCATTAGAAAAAATAGAAATGACTACTGAGCAGGTAGTAGACGAATTGCAGCAAGGTTATGGTCTCGAAAATATTAGAAAACGACTTGAGCTTATTTATGGTCTCGAAAATATTTTATTCTCGATTCAAAACAATGAACAGCATTACACTGTTACCATCCATGTTCCCGCTTAGGCTTTCTATCAATTTGAATAAGAAAGGAGAATCTCACCATGAATATTTTAATCGCAGATGATGAGCCATTAGAGCTTGAGCAAATGATTTATTTATTAAAGCCACATTTTCCGAATTGGACATTCCATACTGCTCAAGATGCCTCACAGGCCCTGCAATTAGCTAAAAAGCACCGTATGACTATCGCCTTTTTGGATATTCAAATGCCTGGGAAAGATGGAATCACGTTGAGCAAGGAATTAAAAGCGCTTTATGAGGTAGATATCATTATGGTAACCGCTTATCAGACCTTTGAATATGCCCAACAAGCATTGCGTATTGGGGTAAAAGATTATCTTACAAAACCTGTCATTGCAAGTGAATTAGATGCAATCGTGGAGAAATATAAAGTATGGAGTTCTAACCATGATGCGATTCAAAGCGCTCTTTCCTATATCCATGAAAACTATCATGAAAAACTGAGTCTAAATATCATTGCTGAAAAAATTCATTTGAATCCAAGCTATTTAAGTCGTAAATTTTTGGAGGAGCAGTCTATCGGAATTAATGAGTATATTAATAATTATCGCCTAGAAATGGCTGTAAAGAAAATCAATGAAAATCTGGACGCAAGTATGTCTGCGATTGCTGAGAGCTGTGGTTTTAATAGTCAACACTATTTTAGTGTAGCGTTTAAGAAAAAATATAATCAATCACCGCGACAATATAAATCCTCTAAAATGAGTAAAGGGATTTGATTGTATGCTAAGGAAATTTTCATTGCTCGTACCATTTGCAAGTTTAAGCACAGCAGCAGGTGTCATTATTCTTTTAGCCAGATGGATTAATGGTAACTTATTATTGTCTTCTCCTTCAGCCCTTATTTCTTTTGGTTTTATGGCAGGTATTTGTTATACATTAGCAACAGCTATTTCATTTATCGTACTTGGCTCATTGTTGAATAAGAGTGATTATACGCAACACCAGCATACCCAAAGTTTTTTGCTCTTTACCATACAGCGAAAATTATCTGGTATGAATTTAAAGGTTATACGGCTATTTTACCTGCTGACAGGTATTGAACTTTGGCTCATTCAATTAATAAGTATTAGTGTATTGTCTGAAATTATGTTAAATATCCCAGTACCCATTACCCTTTTCTTCTTTTTAATTGGCATGTTACTTCTTGATCGCATCATGTCTGTGAAAAGTATACTATGGCTGGAAATTTTATTTATTATTGCTCTTTTTTCATTACTTATTTTTATCCCCATTTATTACTTTGTACAAAATGGAGCAAGCACCGTATATGAGGGGATTCGCTTATACCACCCTTATTTATTTTATTTTAAAAATAGCGAAATCCTGCTGTTCTATGTCATTATTCAACTAGCCGTTTTAGGACAAGTATTTTTTGATAAATCAACATGGTATTTAATTGCATTTATTAAGCCCAAAAAAGTACGACGTAGCCTGTTTTCCTCAGGTGTGATTTTAGCGTTATTAACACTATCATTTACTGCGATTTTAATGATTGCCTTATATAGCGGATCCTTTGGTCAGTTTCAAGTGCTGATTTTCACGTTTTTATATGAAGTACAGCCTGGATTTCTTACATTTGCTTTTCTCGTCATTGTCCTATTAGCCATTATCACAACCTTGCTTGTAGACATGCGGGCAACGAAACGTTTTTTTGTAAAGAAAAGACCCTATTATTTCTATTTGATTGGCCTTATGGTGATTTTATTTACCTGCTTCTTATCTATAGATCTAACAATTTTAGGTGTTATTTATTCTTTTGCCTTCCTGCACATTACCTTGCTACCGTTTATGTTAATCCTTTTATTTACGAATCGCCGTATTCATAAACATAGTTGGCTTGTCATCCTGCTATCCATCATCATTGGAATTGGCGTAGGTATAAGTTTCAATGCGCTATACGGTTTAGCTGCCAGCTTTATGATTTCGAGTATTTATCAATTAATGCTGCAGACTGAAACTATAGAAAAAAATGCCTGAACTCGAGATTATTCGGGTTCAGGCTTATTCGTTTATTTAACTGCTATAATAAATGAATAGGATTATGAATAGCACTCCAATAAAGGCTGAACTAATGGAAAGATAATGTCTTTTTTCCTCTCGACCGTAGTAATAGTCGATAAAAATAGAGCTGAAAAGGATAACAGCTAAATATCCTCCGATGATAACAGTAAATAAAATCCACCCTTTTAACATGAGTAGCGGAAGCATAATGATATTCAAAATTTTAATAGCCCAAACAGCACGTCGATGTCCTCTATTGACGTAGTCCTTTGATATATTAAACTTTTTCCTCATTAGTTTATCGACAAGTAGTTGGCTAGCTAAGAGAATAACTAGCATAACGATTAAACCTGTCATGCCAAATTTAGCTTCATCTTTGAGAGCAAGATCTAAATAAGCCTTTGCCAAATCTCTATTATCTACTTTATAAAATGAATGGTTGTCATAATCAACAATTCCGATATCCTCCTCGTTTATGAACATTTTCAGCTTAATAACCTGCCCTTTTTCAAATTCTACCCAGACATCACGCTGTAATCTAAAAAAAGTACGCTCATTCATTTGTGTCACTGTAGCTTGCTGTAATAGTTGTTGTAACAGCGCTTTTTCTGAACTTTGCTCCATCACTTGTTGACCAATGACCCACCCAGGTCTTCCAGCCTTAAAGATTTCCTCATCCGAATTGAAAATCATTGTATATTTTTTTATGGTCTCCTGCTGTGCTAATTGAACAATTGAAGCATGTTTCGTTTGCTCCATCTGCCCTAACGGACCCATTTCTATTAACAATAGAAGCATGACAATCGTGCCTATGATGATCAATGGATAAGACCAGCGTCTTGTCTTTTTTGTTTGCCGCACTTGCCGTAAAATATCCTCCTGTAAAGACTTCGTAAATCGTGGTGCTTCGCCAAGTTCTTGATCCAACTTCTCTTTAAAAGCTGTCATCCACTAACACCTCCCACTCACTATTCGCTAATCGTTCCTGTAACATTTTCCTTGCCCGATGCAATCTGGTTTTAACCGTATTTTCTGCACATGTAAGAATATCTGCAATTTCTTTAACCTTCAATTCCTGATAATAATAAAGAATGACGACTTCTCTATAAGTAATAGGTAGCTCAAATAACGCTTTCGTTATGGTTGCCCGCTCATCCTGGGCTAGTAACATCGTTTCTGGTGTTTGTTTACTTGCACCAATATGTAATTTTTCCAACAGTAGATGGCGTTTATTTTTCCAACTTCGCAGATAATCATGACTTTTATGTACCGTGATTTTAACTAAATAGGTCTTTAGGGATGCTCTTTGTTCAAAGCGATCCTGTTGCCGATAATAAGAAAAAAAGACATCCTGGACTATTTCTTCAGCTATCGCCCAGTCCTTTACATAAAGATAAGCCACTCGTAAGCAATATTCTCCGTGTTCTTCCATAATGGCCGCTAAATGCTCACTCACCCAAACACCTCCTATTCACATTCACTCTATAGTCGTAACCCAATCTTAGTTGGTTTCAAAAAACCAAAAAGTTTCATTAACACGATGGTCATAAAATGAAAAAATCTTCACACAATAAAAGGGTATTTTATTTTGAATTATTCTGGTAACCATAAATATGGATAGTCACTACCATAGATAGAACGAACATTTTTTACACTGAATTTATTCGTATGCCATGTCGCATACTTTTTTTCTATTATCTATTGAATAACTAGCGAAAAAACTGTTATAGTGAGATTGTTTGTCTGACGTCTGACTAATTAAGATCTTTAGCTGTTCTTCTGACATTGGAACATCAGGACAAAATATCACAGATACTTATGGAGGAACTTATGAGATACTTAATATCCCTTTGTGGATTGTTACTTGTTTTTGCCTTAGCTTTATTAATGAGTAAAAACAAAAAAGAAATTAAATATAAATATATAGTGATTATGTTGATCATTCAATTTTTATTGGCAGCTTTACTACTCAATACAACAGTTGGTTATGTTCTAATCAAAGGAATCACCAAAGTATTTGATCACTTATTGTCTTATGCAAATGCGGGTATATCCTTTGTGTTTGGTGGCCTAGCAAATGAAGGAGAATCTCCCTTCTTTTTAGCTGTTTTATTACCAATCGTCTTTATATCTGTCCTGATTGGAATCTTGCAACATTTCAAAATTCTTCCTTTCCTAATGAAATGGGTAGGATTATTTTTAAGCAAGGTAAGTGGCATGGGGAAATTGGAATCCTATAATGCTGTTGCTTCTGCTATGGTAGGCCAATCTGAAGTGTTCATTACTGTAAAAAAGCAATTAGATAAAATTGCACCACAGCGTATGTATACACTATGTGCTTCAGCTATGTCGACTGTGTCGATGTCAGTTGTTGGAGCTTATATGACGATGATTGAGCCAAAGTATGTCGTAACAGCCATTGTGTTAAACCTGTTTGGTGGTTTTATCATTGTTTCCATCATTAATCCCTATACTGTTGATGAAAAAGAAGATATCTTAACAATTGAAGATGAGCATAAGCAAGCGTTCTTTCAAATGATTGGTGAATATATTATGGATGGCTTTAAAGTAGCCATCATTGTTGGTGCTATGCTGATTGGTTTCGTAGCATTAATGGATTTAATCAATTCACTATTCGATATGATAATTGGTATATCGTTCCAAGAAATATTAGGCTATATCTTTGCACCAGTCGCTTTCCTAATGGGTATCCCATGGGCAGATGCTGTTGCTGCTGGCGGTATTATGGCAACCAAATTAGTGACAAACGAATTTGTTGCTATGATTAACCTTGGTGACGTCGCTGAGTCCATGAGTGAACGTACACTAGGCATTATTTCTGTATTCCTCGTATCCTTTGCCAACTTTTCATCAATTGGTATTATTTCAGGAGCTGTAAAAGGGTTGAATGAAAGGCAAGGCAATGTCGTTGCTCGGTTTGGTTTAAAATTATTGTACGGCGCTACACTTGTAAGTATCCTAACAGCTATTATTGTTGGATTGATTATTTAAATTGAATAAGGAACTATTATTTGAACTGCACTCAGATAGCTGGGTGTAGTTTTTTCCTCATTTATCGCTATAAAGTTACTCCAAATTAAAAAATGTACATCACTAAAATTGAATTTAGTAATGTACATTTTTAATTTATATTTCTTTATTTCACGACAATATTGACAAGTTTGCCTGGAATAACGATGATTTTCACTAAGTTCTTTCCTGCCATGTATTCTTGAACTTTTTCATCAGCAAGCGCTACTTTTTCGATATCCTCTTTTGACGCTTCTTTCGCTACAACAATTTTCGCACGTACTTTACCAGCCACTTGCACGGCAATTTCCACTTCATCATCTACAAGTTTTGTTTCATCATATGTTGGCCATTGCTCGTATGAAAGTGTTGATTTATGCCCTAATAATTGCCATAGTTCTTCTGCAATATGCGGAGCGATTGGTGCTAGCATTTTAACAAAGCCTTCAGCATAAGCCGTTGGAATCACATCTGCTTTATAGCAATCATTGATAAAGACCATCATTTGTGAAATAGCTGTGTTAAAGCGGATGCCTTCATAATCCTCTGTCACTTTTTTCACTGTTTGGTGGTATGCTTTTTCAAGTAATTGATTGTTAGACACTTGGATTTTTGCTGAGATTGCGCCATCTTCTTCATTGACAAATAGACGCCAGATACGGTCTAAGAAGCGGCGTGCTCCATCTAAACCATTTGTAGACCATGCAACAGATGCCTCAAGTGGTCCCATGAACATTTCATATAAACGTAATGTATCAGCACCATGTGACGAAATGATTTCATCTGGGTTGACGACATTGCCTTTCGATTTAGACATTTTCTCGTTACCTTCACCTAGAATCATTCCTTGGTTAAATAATTTTTGGAATGGCTCTTTCGTATGAACAACGCCTAAATCATACAGAACTTTATGCCAGAAGCGAGCGTAAAGTAAATGCAATACGGCATGCTCCGCGCCACCAATATAAATATCAACCGGTAACCATCGTTTTAGTAACGCTGGATCTGCAATCGCTTCTGTATTTGTAGGATCGATATAGCGTAAGAAGTACCAGCTAGAACCTGCCCACTGTGGCATTGTATTTGTTTCACGACGTCCTTTTTTGCCTGTTTCTGGATCGACAACATTCACCCATTCAGCAATATTAGCTAGCGGTGATTCACCAGTACCCGATGGACGGATATTATCTGTTTTTGGCAGCATTAATGGTAATTCTGATTCTGGAACTGGCGTAATCGTGCCATCTTCCCAATGAATCATTGGAATTGGTTCACCCCAATAACGCTGACGAGAGAATAACCAGTCACGTAGACGATAAGAAGTTTTCTTCTCCCCTACACCTTTTTCCTCTAACCATTCAATGGCTTTTGCAATGCCATCTGCTTTATTTAAGCCATTAAGGAATTCAGAGTTAATATGTTGACCATCACCTGTAAACGCTTCTTTACTAATGTCTCCACCTTCAAGTACAGGAACGATGTCTAAGCCAAATTCAGTCGCAAATTCATAGTCACGCTCGTCATGTGCTGGCACCGCCATAATAGCACCTGTACCATAAGACACTAACACATAGTCAGCAATCCAAATCGGCACTTTTTTACCGTTAATCGGATTCACTGCATAAGCACCTGTAAATACGCCTGTTTTTTCTTTCGCTAAATCTGTACGCTCTAGGTCAGATTTCATTTTAACTTTCTCTAAATAAGTCTCAACAGCATGGCGTTGGTCAGCTGTTGTAATTTGTTCCACTAATTTATGCTCTGGTGCAAGCACACAGTATGTAGCACCAAATAATGTATCAGGGCGTGTTGTGAAAACGGTGAAGTTTTGATCTGAACCGTCAATGGTAAATGTCACTTCTGCCCCTTCTGAACGGCCAATCCAATTGCGCTGCATATCTTTAATAGACTCAGGCCAATCAACTTCTTCTAGGTCATCGATTAAACGATCAGCATAGGCTGTAATTTTAAGCATCCATTGCTTCATTGGTCGGCGTTCCACTGGATGACCACCACGCTCTGATTTCCCATCAATCACTTCTTCGTTAGCTAATACCGTGCCGAGTGCTGGACACCAGTTAACAGCCACTTCATCCACATAAGCTAAACCTTTCTTATAAAGCTGGATAAAAATCCATTGTGTCCATTTATAATACTCTGGATCAGTCGTGTTAATTTCACGATCCCAATCATAGCTGAAGCCTAGCTCTTGAATTTGACGTTTAAATGTCGCAATATTTTTAGCTGTAAATTCAGCTGGATCATTCCCTGTATCAAGCGCATATTGCTCAGCTGGCAAACCGAAAGCATCCCAGCCCATTGGATGTAGTACATTGTAGCCTTGCATACGTTTAAAGCGCGATAGAATATCAGTTGCCGTATACCCTTCTGGATGGCCTACATGGAGTCCTGCACCAGACGGATATGGGAACATATCTAATGCGTAAAATTTAGGCTTCTCTATTTCATTTTCAGTTTTGAATGTTTTGTTATCAGCCCAATATTGCTGCCACTTTTTTTCAATTTGTTCATGATTAAAACTCATTCTTTTTCCTCCTTCGATTGATCATGCTGCTCTCCATCATAATTGACAAAATATTTAAAAAATAAAAAAACTCGCCCCATTCTTAAAGAAGGGACGAGAGAATTTGTACTCCCGCGGTACCACCCAGATTAGTGATTACACTCGGCTCAAGCTTCCTTAACGCGGAAGAAACGACACACGCTGTTTCACGCGGGCAGACTCAGAAGGCGAGTTCAACTTGCTTTCTTACTAGCTCCCACCAACCGCTAGCTCTCTAAAAAGAACCACAAATCTACTATTCCTCATCACAGTCTTTACATGATATTGCATTTATTCTAATGGAAAGTATTGAAAAGCACAAGCCTTTGTTTACAGCTTACCCATTACTGAACAATTAATTCCTTTTTTTCCTTAGGCTTTGATAAATCCTTGCATTCATGAAATGCAAAATGCTGACATCCGATACATTGATTTGCGTTCAAATAATTGAAAGCCTTTGTAATCGCTTCTCCAGTATGTTGATAAAAATGTTGCGCACCTATTTTATCGTAAAGACCATTGTGCTGAAGAGCATCCTTTAAATCACCTTGCACACCCGTTACCAAAATAGTACCGCCCTGTGCCTTATAGTTTTCAATGATATTGCTAAAATATGCCTCTCCAGTAGAATCCATAAAGGGCACTTTCCCCATTCGTAATATTAAAACTCTTGGTTGCTGATGCAAAGTACTTTCAATTGTTTGTTCAAACATTTGTGCAGCACCAAAGAACAACGGCCCTTCAATTGTGTACATACTAATTTGCGGGCAATCATGCTGTTGATGCACAACATATGGCTGTACCTTCTCACTTTTATTCGAATGGTCTGGAAGTACCTTCGTGACAACAAGCTTTTCACTCATGCGTTTCGCAAATAATAGCACAGCCAGCACAAGCCCCACTTCAACTGCTAATGTGAGACTAGTGAATACCGTTAATAAAAAGGTAATCAATAACACCAGTGAATCGCCTGATTTTAATTTTACGATATGTGCAAAATGATGTCGTTCACTCATATTCCAAGCTACGACCATCAAAACCGGAGCCATACTTGCTAACGGAATATGAGATGCATATGGAGCTAATAACAATAATGTGATTAAAACAAACACACCATGTATGATACCCGACATAGGAGATACTGCCCCTGTTTTTATATTGGTCGCTGTGCGTGCGATGGCCCCTGTTGCTGGAATACCACCGAACAATGGCGTCACAATATTAGCAATCCCCTGACCAATTAGCTCACGATTACTGTTATGCTTACTATTTGTCATCCCATCCGCAACAACTGCAGATAATAGAGACTCAATACCACCTAGCATCGCAATGACAAATGCTGGACCAATAAGTTGTTGTAATCGTTCAAGCGTGATGTTCGGTAAGGCAAAATGAGGTAATGTATTAGGAATTTGACCATAAGCTGTTGCAATGGTAGCAACTTGTCCTGAAAAGAAGAAAGTTGCCACAAGTGTAGAGACAACGATACCCGCTAATGCACCAGGAACCTTTGGAAAAAATTTTGGTGTGATCAATATTGTCACCAAGCATAGGACGGCAGTAAGAATACTATACATATTTGTCGTACCAAGCTGCTTCATGATTTCCTGAATATTGGCGATAAAATACTCGTGCCTTTTAACATTTGATAGTCCTAAAAAGTTGGCAATTTGACCTGTAAAAATAATCACAGCTATACCTGCTGTAAAGCCAACTGTTACAGGACGTGGAATAAATTTAATTAAAGTCCCTAGCTTAAAAAAGCCCATGACACAAAGCATAATCCCTGCCATTAAACCCGCAAGCAATAAATCTTCATAGCCATAAGTAAGAACAATGCCCAATAGAATTGGCACAAACGCCCCAGTTGGCCCACCTATTTGATATTTGGATCCACCAAAAAGAGAAATAAGAATACCTGCAATACATGCCGTATAGATCCCATATTCAGGTTTCACACCCGATGCGATGGCAAAGGACATGGCAAGTGGAATAGCAACGATTCCGACAATAATTCCTGACAATAAATCCTTCTTTACATGATGAACTGAATACCCTTCAAAGCGTCCTGTAAACAGTGACTTCATAGATAAATCTTCCCTTCGAAATAATAAGCAAAGCCCAATTTTTCATCATCATTGATTTACTTATTCTCTTCGTCACCTTCATTACTTGTCATTTCCTCTAATCTCGAAATGGTATGAACCAAATGGTTATTAAAAATATCCTTTGCCACCCCAAGTAATGCACCAATCATTGGGTCACTTAAAGAATAATAAACTTTTTTTCCTTCCTTCACGCCATAAACGATATTTTTGGCACGTAATACACTTAATTGCTGAGAAACTGCGGAACCCTCCTTCTCTAAGCAATCTTGAATCTCATTGACACTTTTATGACCATCCACAAGGAGTTCAAGTATTCTGATGCGTAACGGATGTGCTAATGCTTTAAAAAAATCCGCCTTAAACTGTTGTAAGCCCTCTTCCATAAAAACCCCTCCACATAACTACATATTCAAATATTTGAATATGTATGATTGTAATCCTGTCACAAGAATTTTTCAATATCTACTATTAAAAAAAGAGCAAAACCAAGTGCTTACCACTCGTTTTTGCTCTTTTCATTGCGATATTATTAATCTGCTACTATTTTGTTCTTCTTTAAAGGATAATCATATGTTAGACATGGAATAATCGCTAATAGTACAACGACCACTAATGTTAAAACAAGAGGAATCATGCCAAATTGATCCACCATAATACCGCCAAATAGTGGACCAATCATCCGTCCTCCAGTGGCAGCACTATTGATAATGCCTTGATAGAACCCTTGTCGCCCCTTTGGTGCCAGTTGATTAGCAATCGTTGGTAATGCCGGGGTATAAAACATTTCGCCAAATGTTAAGACAAGCATCGCTACTCCAAACATTTTAAAATCACTCGCAAAGGCAATAATGCCGAAGGAAAAAGCAATCAGCGTTACGCCAAATACTAACTGACGCTTTAAATTGTTTTCCCAACGCTTTACGAGCGGTGCAATGAGTGGTTGCCCAATGACGATCAGCAGGCCATTTATTGTCCAGAGTAGGCTATATTGTTTTAATCCTAAACCTAAATCTTGTGTATAAGATGAAATGGTTGCACTCCATTGAGAATACGCTAGCCAGCATAAAACGGAGGATGCACTAATTATTAACAAAGCATAGAAAGGTGCCTTGTTTACGATTCGTTTACTTTCACTCAAGACATTTTTAGGTGCAATACTGCCTGCCTCCAAACGCTTAAATGTAAATAGGGCAATAAAAAAGAATAAAATATACATGCCTAAATTAACTTTAAACACATAGTCAAATTGATAATCTGCCACTATACCTGCAAGTGCTGGCCCTACTGCAACACCGACATTTTGTGCTAAATAGATCGTATTAAAAGCTTTACGTCCACCTTCTGGCCAAGCAGCTCCAGCCAAGGCAAACATTCCTGGGAAAACAATGCCCCCACTAAAGCCTAGTATCGTTAAAAACCACACATAATGTGGCCAGCCATGCCAAATTGTTAAGCCAACTAATGAAGCAATCGTTAACAGGATGCCAAGCATAATAGCTTTATAGCCACCAATTCTATCAAATAAGTAGCCACCTAATAGATTGCCTAATACTCCAGCAGCAGAATTTAGCATTAAGACAAAACCAGCCATTGCTAAAGATTTGCCTAAATAATCATGCATATAAATGGCATTCAAAGGCCATAAAAAAGAGTTGCCTGTTGTGTTCACAAGCATTCCGATAATTAAAAACCAAACACGTTTTGGCATAGGATGACCTCCATTATTTCGCTTCTCTAAATAGTTAGTGTATGCTGAAATACTTAAAAGCACAAGGAAAATAATTTTACCTTTTTTACAAGACTTCCATCCTATTTTCAATCGTATTTAGTTACCCCCTGCTTTTGTTCCTTCCCATTTTTCTTCATCCAAATCATGATAATACCCTTCCCCCATGACGGAACGAAAAGCACATGATAGAATAGAGCGTTAGAGGAGTGAAATAAATGACAGAGATGAATTTTCCTTTTCCTTCAGAGGGGAAAAGATACTATACATGGAATCGCTATTTACGTAATCAATTTGGTCATAAAGTATTTAAAGTGGCATTAGACGCAGGCTTTGATTGCCCTAACCGTGATGGCATAGTCGCTTTTGGTGGCTGTACATTTTGCAGTGCTGCAGGTTCTGGTGATTTTGCTGGCAATAAGGTAGATCCAATCGATGTTCAATTTGCTGAAATCCGAGACAAAATGCATCAGAAATGGAAGGATGGCCAATACATGGCTTACTTCCAAGCTTACACAAATACACATGCTCCATTGCCAGTTTTAAAAGAAAAATTTGAAGCTGCTTTAGCGCAAGAAGGTGTTGTAGGTCTTTCTATTGCTACTCGTCCTGACTGTTTACCTGATGATGTTGTGGAATATTTAGCAGAGTTAAATGAGCGAACGTATTTATGGATTGAGCTTGGTCTTCAAACGGTGCATGAGAAAACGGCCAATCTTATTAATCGCGCCCATGATTATGCAACCTATGTAGAAGGCGTTGAAAAATTGCGTAAGCATGGCATTCGTGTTTGCTCACATATCATTAATGGTTTGCCTCTTGAAGACTATGACATGATGATGGAAACGGCACGAGCAGTCGCACAATTAGATGTCCAAGGCATTAAAATCCACTTACTTCATCTATTAAAAGGGACGCCCATGGTGAAGCAATATGAAAAAGGTATGCTAGAATTTTTAGATCAAGATGTGTATACAAAACTAGTAGCAGATCAATTAGAAATTTTACCACCAGAGATGGTCATTCATCGTATTACGGGTGATGGACCAATTGATTTAATGATTGGACCGATGTGGAGTGTCAATAAATGGGAAGTTTTGAATGGCATTGACGCTGAGCTTGAACGACGTGGTAGTTGGCAAGGGAAGTTTTATAAGGCTGAGGTTACGAAATGAAACTACAACGCGTTTTACAATATGCCCAGCAGCTACTAACGGATAGTATAGAAGAAGGAGATACGGTTGTTGATGCGACTGCAGGAAACGGTCATGACACGTTGTTTCTAGCACAACTTGTTGGGGATGAAGGACAAGTGTATGCCTTTGACGTCCAAAAAGAGGCGGTTGATGCGACACTCCTTCGACTTTTAGATCATGGTTTAGAACACCGCGCACTCGTTTTAAATAAAGGTCATGAAGAAGTCACACAGTTTGTACACAAGCCAGTAACTGCGGCTATTTTTAATCTTGGCTATTTACCTGGAAGCAACCATGATATTATTACAAGACCTAATACAACAATCCAAGCAATTGAAAATTTATTGAAGCTCTTGAAAGTGGGCGGTTTGATTGTTCTTGTTATTTATCATGGTCATCCAGGTGGAAAAGAAGAACGTGATAAGGTCATTGAATATGTAAGTCAGCTTCCACAAAAATATGTCCATGTCTTAAAATATGCATTTCTTAATCAACAAAATGATCCACCATTCGTCATTGCATTAGAGAAAATGAAAGAATATCCTATTTAATGATGACATGCTAAAAGGCGATCAACTAGTTTTATAGAAACTAGTTGATCGCCTTGCTCTTTATCTTTATCTACTTGTTATTACGTTTTTCATTATAGTCAATCCAGAAATCTGCACCTTTAATTCCTAGTTTACGAGGATCAAAGACTGGATCTTTTCCTTCTTTTTTCTGTTTCTCGTAATCTTTCAATGCGACAATAGCTGGTTTCATAATAATTAAAATAGCTATAACGTTAATCCAAACCATCAGACCAAGCCCTACATCGCCCATTGCCCACGCTAAACCAGACGTACGGATTGTACCATAGAAGGCTGCAACTAAAATGGCAATCTTCGCAATCCAAATGAAAATCTTTTCTGTACTACCTCTAAATAAATAAGCGACATTGGTTTCTGCAATATAGTAGTAAGCCATGATTGTTGTAAAGGCAAAGAAGAATAACGCAATGGCTACAAATGGAGCGCCAAAGCCAGGTAATGATGAGTCAACTGCATATTGTGTATACGCTGCACCTGCTTCAATACTTTTTGCAAAAGTCATTTGCTCATCGCCTGCTAATCCACCACTATTAAATTCTCCAACATGAATAAATGGATCTGCTCCTTCAGCTGCCTTCTCATCGTGTACATTGTACATACCAGTAAATAAAATCATAAATGCCGTAGCAGAACAAATTAATAATGTATCAATATACACAGATGCTGCTTGTACAATTCCTTGCTTAGCAGGATGCGATACTTCCGCAGCTGCTGCAGGGTGAGCCCCCGTTCCTTGACCAGCTTCATTGGAGTAAATTCCCCGTTTCACACCCCAAGCAATCGCTGAACCAATAATGCCGCCAAAAATTTCTTGAGCCCCAAAGGCACTAGAAAAAATTAAACCAAAAACTGTTGGTACTTGTGAAATATTCATAAAGATAATGACAATTGCCATAATGATATAAGCTAATGCCATAAACGGTACAATAATCTGGGCCGCATTTGCGATTGATTTAACACCCCCGATGATAATGGCACCTAATAAAACAACAATAATAAGTCCTGTGATCCATGTATCCAAACCGAAAGCGTTTTCAACAGCACCTGCAATGGCATTAGACTGCACACCAGGCATCAAAACTAACATTGCAATTAAAGCAGCCACAGCAAAAATTACTGCAAACCATTTTTGGCCCATTCCTTTTTCTATGTAAAAGGCCGGTCCACCACGATATTCTGTATCTTTCTCTTCTTTATAGATTTGAGCTAATGTTGACTCTACATACGCAGTTGCCGCACCAATGAAAGCGATTGCCCACATCCAAAAGACAGCACCAGGTCCCCCCATTCCAATCGCTGTCGCAGTACCAGCAATATTACCTGTACCTACACGTCCTGATAATGCGATAGACATTGCTTGGAATGAAGAGATTCCCTTTTCCGATTTTTCCCCTTTAAACATTAAAACAAACATATCTTTGATGTGTCGTACTTGTAGGAACCTCGTGATGATTGAGAAAAATAACCCAATCAATAAAATACCGTAAATAAACCATGGTCCCCATAAAATCCCATTCAATTTCTCCACAATTACATCCATTTTACCCCTCCAATTTTGAAATACCTTACTTTAAGTCATTATAGTATTACACTTTTCAGAAAATTACAATATTATTTTCAAGTAACAATATTTAAGTAAGTAACCTAGTAAATGGAAGGGTATAAAACTATTTAATTATATAACCAATTCTTCGAAGAGCATTATTAATAAAATCACGTATATACATAAAAATCTCTTCACGCTCTCCCTCATGAAATAAATTATGATAACAATTTTCCCATTCTTTAAACTGAAATTCCGTAAATTCTTGTTGATGTAGCCAGTTTCGAGTTTGGCGTGTGTCCGTAATTTTATCTTTCTCAGCCGTCATAATGAGCATAGGCATATTTGGCATTTCACCTTTAGGCAGCATCACTAAATTTTTCATCATCTGCTGAAGCTCTCGATACCATTTCACAGAAACAACAGACATGAGCGGTACATCATCTTTCATTTCTTCTCTACCTTCAACATTACGCGTTAATTTCTCTAAAGTAATGTCATGTGTCAATTTGACATTGGCTGTTAATGCACTTAAACTCGTTAAAGCATTTGTTAATTTACCTGGTAATAGCTTTAGTTGCAACCAAGGTGATGTTAAAATAATACCCGCACATTCATATTGCCTCTTTTGCATTGTATGGAGAATTAATGTTGCGCCTAGCCCATGCCCTATTACAAAAGTTGGTAAATTATATGAAAAAGCATTCTCAATCAGATTTCTTGTATATTTATTGTACAATTTGAAGTCCTCATCATGGACACGGGCAAACCTTGCATCCACCCCATGATTCGGTAAATCTCCCATGACTATGTGGAAGCCTTCCAATCTTAATTTTTCTATCAGCCATGCGTACCAACGGTGATTTTCATAAGCACCATGAAGAATAGCAATCACAGCTTTTGCTTGTCCATCAGCTTCCCATTTCCACATTTACATAGTCCTCCTAAAAAATAATTACACTTTAATTATAGCGAAATAAATAGCACATTTTAATTTTATATTTCCATAAAGTTGCGTATTTGATACGATAATACTACATTATAGAAAGAAAAGAGGCGATTTTCATGATTTATCCATTTAAAGATAAAATGCCAAAGATCGATCCGTCCGTTTTCATTGCTGATTACGCAACTGTTACGGGCGATGTAACAATTGGTGCCGAAACAACCATTTGGTTTAATACGGTTATTCGTGGTGATGTTTCCTCAACGATTATTGGTAAACGTGTCAGTATCCAGGATCTTTGCTGCTTACACCAAAGCCCAAAGTATCCGCTCATTATTGAAGATGAGGTAACAGTTGGACACCAAGTCACTTTACATAGTTGTACAATTCGCAAAAATGCCTTAATTGGTATGGGTTCCATTATTTTAGACGGAGCTGAGATTGGAGAAGGTGCATTTATTGGAGCAGGAAGCCTAGTACCTCCTGGTAAAGTCATTCCTCCGAATAGTTTAGCATTAGGCCGTCCAGCAAAAGTTGTCCGTGAATTAAATGCAGAAGATAAAGAGGATATGGAACGCATCGTACGAGAATACGCAGAAAAAGGTCAATACTATAAATCGCTTCAGAAATAACTAACATACACAAAAAATCAATACTAACGAAAAAATCCCTCGCGTTTCCGTGTAACGAATTTGTTCACGAATCCTAGCGAGGCATTTTTTGTAAAAAAACAAAAGGGGCAATGTTGCCCCTTTTCTTATTAATACATTAGAATAATTTTCTAACGACTTCATTACTTTAGTTCAATAGTTTATAAACGTGCTTTTTCTCGTAGTGCATCTGCTTTATCAATTTGTTCCCATGGTACATTTAAATCTGTACGACCAAAATGTCCATACGCAGCCGTTTGTTTATAAATTGGACGACGTAAATCAAGCATTTTAATGATACCTGCTGGGCGTAAATCGAATAGCTCGCGTACCCATTCTACGATCTCACTTTCTTTCGCTTTACCTGTACCAAATGTATCTACCGCAATAGAAACAGGCTGAGCTACGCCAATTGCATAGGCAAGTTGTACTTCAGCACGTTCTGCTAAGCCCGCTGCTACGATATTTTTCGCTACATAACGTGCCGCATATGCCGCTGAACGGTCTACCTTTGTTGCATCCTTACCAGAGAATGCACCACCACCGTGACGTGCATAACCACCGTATGTATCAACAATGATTTTACGTCCTGTTAAACCAGCATCTCCTTTTGGCCCACCGATTACGAAACGGCCAGTTGGGTTGATGAAGTATTTCGTGTTAGCATCTAATAATTCACTTGGCACGACTGGAGCAATAACAAATTCTTTTAAATCCGCTTGAATTTGTTCAAGTGTTGCTTCTTCATCATGCTGTGTTGAAATAACAATTGTATCCACGCGAACGGGTACATTATTGTCATCATATTCAATCGTTACTTGCGTTTTCCCATCAGGACGTAAATAGGCAAGTTCACCTGATTTACGTACTTCTGTTAAACGGCGTGCTAATTTGTGTGCTAAGCTAATTGGTAATGGCATTAGCTCTGGTGTTTCATTACATGCATAGCCAAACATTAAGCCTTGGTCACCAGCACCTATTGCTTCAATATCCGCATCTGTCATAGAGCCTTCACGTGCCTCTAATGCTTGATCAACACCTTGTGCAATATCAGGTGATTGTTCACCAATCGCCACAAGCACCGCTAAGTTTTCAGCATCAAAGCCATATTTACCTCGTGTGTAGCCTATTTCTGCTACAGTGTCACGAACAATACCTTTAATATCTACGTAAGTAGAGGTAGTAATTTCTCCTGCTACTAATACTAACCCTGTTGTTACAGTTGTTTCACACGCTACACGTGCATTTGGATCTTCTGCTAAAATAGCATCTAAAATGGCATCCGAGATTTGGTCACAAATCTTATCTGGATGTCCTTCTGTTACACTCTCTGATGTAAACAGTCGACGGTTTGTCATTTGGTTTTCCTCCTAAATACTCTTACAATAAGTAGTTGTGTATGAATACGGTACTCATTACCCATGTCAAGTCCGCTCCTAAGGATTGAACTCTCAAGCCGTTACTGCTGCTTTTAACACGAGGATTTCGAAAGATCCGTCATTATAATAAGGAAAGAACTACATATACTTACCTTTACATTGATTTTTAACAATAAAAAAATCCTTTTCTCACGTTACTTTACATGAGGAAAGGAATAATGACTGCGTAACCTTTCACTCTTATCGTTCAAGGGATGTTCCCTTGCATCAGGTTGGCACCAACGCATGTCGTGAAATAGTTCATGCAGGTTGCCGGGTTTCACAGGGCCTGACCCTCCACCAGCTCGGGATAAGAGTATCCGTTCAATCTCATGTTACTGAAAAGGTCGAACGTTGTCAAATATTTTCTTATGTATTACTGTATAAAAAGGAAAGAACAGATTAAACAAAAACTTTTCATACTTGGATGATGATGTAAATAGAAGCAAATTAATCCCTACAACATACCTAGCTACTTGTGGTAACATATGTGTGGCTCAATTTTCGCGCCTAATTACTGTAGGATTGATGGTATTCTACTCGAAAAACATTATTTTTTGTCAGTTTATTGAAAAGTGATAAAAACTCTAAAATAATTTCTTAATTAGTATAGATTATTTAAGCAATTGTGTTATACTATTTTTGAAATTAAGAAAAAATCCCTCTAAATCAAGGGAATACTATAAAAAAGGATGGTATTTAATCGATGAATTCAGTAGAAATTGCAAACGAACTGAAGGAATTATTAAACGGCGGTAACATTAATGTTCAACTTTCAGTACCACAATTAGCAGAAAAAGCTACCTCTCGTGGTGAAGCAATGTTAACAGTAGATGGCGCAGTTCGTGCAGAAACTGGCAAATACACTGGTCGTTCACCTAAAGATAAATATACGGTAGAAGAAGAAAGCACAAAAGATCAAATTGACTGGGGTAAAGTCAACCAACCAATCTCCTCTGAAGTGTTCGATAACCTATACGTAAAAGTAATAAAATATTTAAAAGAACGTGACGAGTTATTCGTATTCAAAGGCTTTGCAGGTGCTGACAAAGATTCACAATTAAGCATTCAAGTCATTAATGAATACGCTTGGCACAATCTTTTTGCTCATCAATTATTTATCCGTCCAACAGCAGATGAATTAGCTTCTCATGTTGCCGACTTCACTGTCATCTCAGCTCCTAACTTTAAAGCAGATCCTGCGGTTGATGGTACTGCTTCTGAAACATTCATCATCGTATCACTTGAAAAGAAAATTATCTTAATTGGTGGTACTGAATATGCTGGTGAAATGAAAAAATCTATCTTTGGTATCATGAACTACTTATTACCACAACAAGGTATTCTTTCCATGCACTGCTCAGCAAACGTTGGTGAAGCTGGCGATGTGGCATTATTCTTCGGTCTATCTGGTACTGGTAAAACGACATTATCAGCTGATCCAGATCGTAAGCTAATCGGTGACGATGAACACGGTTGGTCTGCTAATGGTGTGTTCAACATTGAGGGTGGTTGCTATGCTAAAACAATCAACCTTTCTGCTGAAAAAGAACCAGAAATCTACAATGCAATCCGCTTCGGCTCTGTTTTAGAAAACGTAGCTGTTGATCCAGAAACTCGTATTTGTGACTATGATGATGGTTCACTAACAGAAAATACACGTGTAGCTTATCCAATCCAATACATCGAAAATATTGTTGATCCTTCTGTTGCAGGTCATCCAAAAACAATCATCTTCCTAACAGCTGATGCATTTGGCGTGTTACCTCCAATCAGTAAATTAACAAAAGAGCAAGCAATGTATCACTTCCTAAGTGGTTTCACTTCTAAACTTGCTGGAACTGAACGTGGTGTTACTGAGCCAGAACCAGTATTCTCTACTTGCTTCGGTTCACCATTCCTTCCACTTCCTGCAACAGTATACGCAGAAATGTTAGGACAAAAAATTGACGAGCACGGCGCACAAGTATTCCTAGTGAACACTGGTTGGACTGGTGGCGAATATGGTACAGGTAGCCGTATGAAACTTTCTTACACACGTACAATGGTACGTGCAGCAATCGATGGTAAATTAGCAGGTGTTGAAACGACACAAGATGCTGTGTTTGGTTTACACATTCCAACAGCGGTTGAAGGTGTACCTTCAGAAGTGTTAAACCCTCGTGAAGCTTGGGCAGATAAAGCTGCATATGATGCAAAAGCTGCTGAGCTTGCAGGCTTATTCAACGAAAACTTCAAAAAATTCTCAAACGTTTCTGAAGCTATCACTACACTTGGTGGCCCATTAAAATAACGACTAAATAAAAGACAAAGGGAACAAATTATTCGTTCCCTTTGTCTTTTTGTTTTCTTCTATGCTTTATTGTTGTTTCATCCACTTGCAAAGAGCACGAACAGTTTCACGATTTTTTGCTGGTGGATATTGATGTGCGTAGTTAAGATCATACCACGTTTCGAATGATTTATTTGCATCCTCTAAAAAAAATGCCAATTGTCTGGCATGTTCTATATCCACATTTTCATCACGATAGCCATGAATGATCAGTACAGGGGCTGTTATCTGCTCTATCTCAAATAGTGGCGTTCGCGCATCATACGCTTCTGGGACACGATTCGGTGTTCCTCCAATAATGCGCTTCATCATCCTTCGCATATCTGTGCGTTCCCAATAAGTGGCCGTTGCATCCGAAACACCTGCCCATGTCACAACAGAAGTAATATCCTTTCTTAAAATGGCTGTCCAAAGAGCCATAATTCCCCCACGAGAAAAGCCAAAAACATGTATATTGTCATTACAGTATTGCTTAAGTACATCTACGGCATAGACAGCATCATAACGATCTGCCCCTGCAAACTCGTCGCGACCCTCTCCACCACGATTTCCACGATAGTATGGGGCAAAGACGATAAAGCCCTGCGCCGCAAATTGGGCAATACGAGAGGGTCTTACCATCCCAATGCTTTGCATGCCGCCTCTTAAATATAAAAAGCCATCATATGTACCTTCTGTCTTTGGTTCCGCTAATAATCCTTTTATACGTAAACCCTGTGATAGATAGGTTATTTCTGTTAGTCGTATTGCTGGATTGGGTGAGGGATAGGCACGTTTTTCCACAATTTCACCATTGTATGTCACGGTCTTTCAACTCCTCCAGCATTTTCTTCATTCCCTCATCCTTCATATGAAAACTCAAGTTAGGATGCTGGGTAAATTCTTCATCTGTTAACCAAAGCATGCCTGACGTTTCTAAATCAAATTCGATGTCCTCTTGCGCTAAAAATTGTGCAGTGAAAACGGTTTTACAAAAAACGATTTCATCATGCACTGCATACTCTGCGAACCATTGAAGATTTTTCACATGAACACCCGTTTCTTCAAAAACTTCTCGAATCGCCGCCTCCTCTAATGTTTCGCCTTCTTCTAATTTCCCCCCTGGTACTTCTACACCACGTCGTTTATGGACCGTACATAACCATTTATTTTCATGCTTTAAAAGGACAAGGACGTGTTTAGGTTCTACTTTAAATTCGCCTCTTGTAAAACTCAAATCTACTTGTAGGCCATGTAAATCTGTAAATGTTAACATCTCTTCAACCTCACGTTCTTTCTTGTTGCAAAACAAAAGTTACTCTCTTCTTCATTACTTCTATATTTATGGACAGAATTTAATCATCATTCCTATTCCTATTCCTATTCCTATTCCTATTCCTATCTATAATAACTATAGTGTAATTCTACAAAGACAAGCAACTCTAAACTACAGTCTGGTAAAGCATGTAAAAAAGCGTGCTTCCTAGGAAGACACGCTTTTCCATAGTGTTGAAAAACAAAACAGTCGATTGAAAGGTAGAAATGGATTTCCGTTGCAGGCTACTTGCTTTCCTGTGGGCGAGCGCCGAGCTGCTTCCTCTGCTACCGCTCCGTGCAGGGGCTCACCTGTCTCGCTATGATCTGACCCCAAAAATATAAACTTTTTTACGAAGCTTTTCGATACTCAACGGGACTTTTTCCGTTGAGTTTTCTTTTAATCCGCTCATGATTGTAATAGTAAATATACTCTGCTAATGCTTTTGTAAATTCTACATAGTTTTTAAACGTAGTTGTGTACAGAAATTCTGATTTCAGAATACCAAAAAAGCTTTCTATCACGGCATTATCTAAACAATTTCCTTTCCGTGACATACTTTGCTTGATTTCATGTGTTGCCAATAACGCTTTAAAACGTGGTATTTGATATAACCATCCTTGATCAGAATGAATGATTAAGCCACTCTTTTTCGATAACTTTGTATACATAAACGCCTTTTTAAAAGACTGTTGAACTAACTCAAAATTAGGTGATTTTGATACCTCATATCCAACGATCTCTCGATTGAATAAATCTAATACAGCCGATACGTAGATTTTTTGACCGTTTATTTTAAACTCTGTGACATCGGTTACCCATTTCTGATTGGGTGCAGAGGCTTCAAAATCACGTTGGAAGACATTCTCTGCGACATAGCCGACTGTTCCTTTATACGAACGATATTTTTTAGGGCGTACTGTCCCTTTTAAGCCCAATTCTTTCATCAATCGTTGGACCGTTTTATGGTTGATGAAAATCCCTTCATTTCGGAGGGCAAGACAAATACGACGATAGCCATAACGCCCCTTATGGTGATGAAAAAGTATCTGGATTCGTTCTTTAATCGCCTGATATTTATCTGGTTTTACCCATTTTTGAAGATGATAATAATACGTACTTTTCTTAAGTTTCGCGACTTTTAATAGAGCTTGAAGTGGAAATTCCAGCCTTAGCTCATACACAGCTCTCACTTTTTCTTTGGTTTGAAGGCTTCCTTTTCTTGAACTAAGGCTTTCAACTTTTTTAAATAGGCATTTTCCATCCGTAAATACTCAATTTCCGCTTTTAACTCTTCCGTTGTTTTTTCATTTAAATCGGACGAAGGTGGTTGTTTTTTTGGCATTGATCGGTGCTCCTTTTCTATTTGATAGAGCACCTCTCCAGCCTTAGACATCCATTGTTTTTTCCATCTCCGAATGGTTTCACGAGAAGGAATATTAAACTTCGCAGCAGTCTGAAGGAGCGAATCGCCCGTCTCTATCAGGTGTTGAATTACTTTTATTTTAAAAGAATCTTCGTAATTCGTGAACCCTTGAGGACGAATAATTCCTTCAATGCCATGATAGCGATATAATTCAATCCATAATCGAATGTACTGTCGATCCCTCTTTAATCGATTGGCAATCTGATACGTACTTTCCTTTTCTTCAATGTAAGCTAGAACTGCGGCTAACTTTTGTTCATCAGAAATCACTAACTGCACCCCCTATATTAAATTTTTCAAGTCCAATATTTTGGGTGCAGTTCACTATCCCACGGGAGTCAAGTAGCCTTCCACTCCAATCCCATAAATATTTAACTTTTTAGCAAAGGTTTTCAGATAAAGTAAAGGTGTTCCCTACTCTTTATTGAGGGGTGTTGTCATACATCACTTCTCCACATTGAAAATAAAAATCCTATCCCCCTAAGAATACAGGTATTGGGCTATTTGATTGCTATGCTAGTATGAAAAATAGTAAAGACACTTTGCAGAATGGTTGATTGGAGTGGAGCCAGCGTTACTCCTAGGGGATTTTGCGTCACTGATGAGACCCTGGAGCGAACGGAAGTGAGTGAAGCGGCTCATCGGACGCCCCCTGGAAAGGACGCTGGCGGAACGGAAATCAACCCCTCACCTTGCTAAAAGGTCTTTTTCTGCTAGTGACATGATCTTTTTTCAACAACATAGAAAAGCGTGCTTCCTAGGAAGACACGCTTTTCTTTAAATTACTTGCTGACCGTCAAAGTAGACGATAGGGCTTTTCACAACACAGTCGATATGAACATCTGACGCATTGGCTCCACCGAATGGCGCATTACTGCCAAAAGCAATATGGATTGTCCCATATACCTTCTCATCCTCTAATACATTGCCACATAGGATGGCACTTTTATTGGCTCCGATGCCAAACTCTGCAATGATTCTACCATTTCCTTCACCAAGTAAGGCCAGTAGACGTGGACCATCAGGACCAATTGCTTCTTCTAAACGACCATTCTTAATTTTTAATAATAATGGCTCCTTTAAGACACCGATATTAGCAATAGAACCATCTACTAAAATCTCTCCATTTGCAGATGTTTCAATTGGCGCAATATATGATTCTCCTGAAGGAATGTTCCCGTACTCACCAGGTTGACGAATAACACCTGTGGATCGAATTCCTAAACGGCCTTCTACACTAAATGTCAGCTCATGGCCATCCTTGACAATGCGAATATCTTTTGCCGTATCAAGTAAAAGGACATATTTTTCTACCATGGCTTCAATCTCCTGTGCATCTGCATGAAGGGCACCTTGCTCCAGCATCTCCAATGTCACACCTGGCATTGTCGCTACACGTCCGCCCTTTTCACAGGCATATTTACGAGCCATTGTATGTGTTAAGGAGTGGGAGGTAATACAAAGTGTAACATCCGCATTCGCCATAAGCTCAGAAACTGCATGGATGGGCTCCTGTCCAGATTTGTCTAACAGGGGCATCACCATGAGCATTGTATTTGCTGTAATTGACAGTCCAGCTTCATAAAAGATTTTTGCGATGTCTTGTTTGTGACTATCTGTCAAAATTAATAGTGACTCTGATGATTGAACATTTAAATTGCCTTTTAAAACATTTAGTGCAATGTCATGTAAATGCTGCATAATAGGACTCCTTAATTAAAATTCAAATGATATCTACGAATAATTCCTTCTATTTCATTTCTAGCTTCCGTCAGAGGTCCCAAAAACTCTGGAACACGTTGCTCTGTAAAACGATAGATTGGTCCAGAAACGGTAATAGATGCTACGACCTGTTCTTCACTATTGAATATAGGCATAGCTAGCGCCAATACATCAACAGAATACTCACTATTACTAAGGGCATAGCCGCATGATCGAATTTTTTCTAGCTCTGCCCGTATTTCTGTAGCATCTGTCATCGTATTATTCGTATAAGCTGTTAACGGTTCATCTATGACCTTTGCAATTTGCTCTTCATTTAAAAAAGCAAGCATCGAACGATAAGATGCTCCTACATAAAGTGGCGATCTACTTCCTCTTGAAACTGTAAATTTCACCTTATTTACAGGTTCTGCTTTTAGTAAAGTTAACGCTTCCAGTCCATTCAGTACGGTAAAAATGGCTGTTTCGCCAGTGACATCCTTTAATTTATCAAGAACTGGCATACATAGCTGATCTATGTTTAATGAATCATACATATTCATACCTATTTCCCATAATGCTATACCAAGTGAATATTTTTTCGTTATAGGATCTTTTGTAATAAACCCATTATTTTCGAAGGTTTCAAGAATGCGATATAAATTTGTATGATTCATATTCATCGCCAGTGCTAACTCTCGTCCACCCCATGTTGGCTTTTCCTTTGTAAACATTTTTAAAACCGCAATTGATAAATTTAATGTCTTTAGCATATCTCTCATCCTTCTGATCTATTTATCTGTACAAACGGCTGCAAATCTCTCTCTTAAGGGGGAAATAATCGACAGATTTAGCAGCCGTCAGCACCTGATATCACTTTATCAAAAGTAAGAGAGTAGCTAATCTCTTACTTTTGATATAGGAAATCAACAGCAGCAGTTATATAAACTTTTGCACAGCGTACGATATCCTCAACACGCACTTTTTCATTATAACCATGAATACTTGGTAAATAAGCTGGGCCGTATTGCAATACAGGAATATCGTATTGTCTGAAATGACGAGCATCACTGCTTGCCCATTGCATGACACCATATGCCTCTTGCCCTGTGACGTACGAAATATTTTCCACTATCGATTGGCACACAGGATTTTCAGCAGGCGTATAATTGGCTACACTTTTGAAGCCAAAACGTTGGATCGAATAATCGATAGCCAAACCATCTAGTTTATTTGTCAAGATTTCTGTTACCTCTTCTTGTGTAATACCAAATGGTAAGCGACAATCGACTTGAACCTTACAGTAATCTGGGATTACGTTGGACTTCGTACCTCCCTCAATTGTACCAATATTTACAGTAATTTTCTCTAAAACTTCTTGATATTTCAAGCGATCTTTCTCCACTTCACGCATGTATTTTTTTGATACCTCGATAAGTGGCTGTACCTCTTCTGGAATCGTAATTTCTACATCCCATAGTGTACGAATCTCTTGAATAGCTCGAATAGCATCGACAATGGCATTTCGTCCAGCCAAAGGTGATAGACTTCCATGTCCAGGTTCCCCACGCACTTCTAATTCAAACCAGTAGGAGCCCTTTTGTCCAATTGTTGGATTTAAAGGTGAAGATGGCTCAGCGATTAAACAACCATCTCCCTGCACATAGCCGCGCTCTAACAGCCAAGGAACACCAAACTCGCCGCCCGTTTCTTCATCTGGTACAATCGCCAAAGTTAATTTCCCTGGTAGTTCAATGTTCAGTTTCTTTAATAGCTTTGTTGCAAAAATAATACCCGCTAAACCGGCTTTCATATCACTTGCTCCACGGCCAAGCATCCAGCCATCCTTCACTTCTCCTGAAAACGGATCAAAATCCCATTTTGATAAATCACCGACAGGAACAACATCTGTATGACCACAATAAACGAGTTCCTTTCCTTCACCATTCCCAATGGAAGCTACTAAATTAAACATTTTATCTGCAGCTTCATATTTTTGATAAGTAATGCCAACATCATTTAAATAGTTTTCGATAAAAGCTGTTATTTCAGTCGTATCCCCCGGAGGATTGACACTAGGAATTTGAATAAGTTTCGAGCAAAACGCTATCAATTCATCTTGATGATTTTCAACTGCATCTACTAATTGAGCTTTAAGTGCTTGTAAATCATTCATGTGTGTGTACCTCGTTTCCTTTCGTTTGTAAGTGACTCATGCTACCATATAAGCCTTTCATATGTGTAAATTGTGTTTCATCAAAGAAAGAGCATTTATTAGCACCATAAGTTTTTGCTACCTCTAATACAAATCGCACAACATTTTCTACATCCGTGACATGCGTTGCACCTGTTGCACAGCCTGCCACAACAGATTCAGTTGTAATCGCTACACCTACAACAGGGCTAGATGTTGCAACAGCCGGTTGTAAAATACTATTGATATGGAATAAACCATTACCATATGGTGTAATGTCTTGCATCGTAATCGGTAGAACAACTGGAGAAATGCCAGCTGATTGTGTATACACTTGCAATAAATCATCACTAATTTTTAATATGTAACCTTCTTTGACTGTTGGCGTAATAGCAAATCCTTTATGGTTACATACTTGATTGCCTTTTGTTGTATCAATGGATAGAATAGCATCCATTGTATCTTCTACTTCATTTTCGTTCATGACACTAATATCCACTGGAGAGTTCATAAATGGCACTGGCTCATGTGGTAAGGTTGGAGCTGTTGGACAAATATGTGTGGAGAAAATAACGTCACCCTCTAATTGATCACCCTTTAAGGCCATATCAATAGCTTTTGCTGCCCCTGCCAAACATGCCAGTGCGCCATCTCCATCTGATACAAAGCCTGTCATTTCAGGACGCGCCCCAATACCACCTAAGCGTCCAATAATTCCTAATGTAGGTGCATTCCCGCCTGAGGATTTGCCGTTCTTTCCTTTCACGAGGACGCGAACAAAATCAGTTGAGCCGCTTTCGCCTTGAATAGTTTTTACCTTGACATCTGCTGTGGAATCAATATTGTGTAAATATTCTTTAATCGTGGCTCCGTTTACATAAATACTATCCATTACCTCGTATAATTCAATAACATGCTTCAATGACATAATCAGTCCGCTCCTTTTTCTGCTTCAATAAAATTTACATTTCGTTAAATCGATGATACTTCTTGCTGTATTGACGTAAATAAATGACATGATACTTGATGTGTAGCTGTTACTGTATCAAGTGTCGGTTGAACGTCTGCACATTTTTCTGTAGCGAAACGACAACGCTTATGGAATGCACAGCCACTAGGAGGATTTACTGGGCTTGGAACATCGCCAGATAAAATAATGCGTTCCTTTTTATCAAAAGGATTTTCCTTAGGAATGGCTGATAACAAGGCTTGTGTATAGGGATGTTGAGGGTTTTCATATATTTCCTTGTATGTGCCAATTTCCACTATTTTCCCTAAATACATGACGGCAATCCGATCACACATGTAGTTCACGACATTTAAATCATGTGAAATAAAAATATAGGTTAAGCCGAATTCTTTCTGTAAATCTTTTAATAGATTGATCACCTGTGCCTGTACAGAGACATCTAATGCTGAAACAGGTTCATCACATACAACAATATCTGGATTGAGTGCAAGGGCCCGAGCAATATTAATGCGTTGTCTTTGTCCACCAGAAAACTCATGTGGATGGCGCTTTGCATGGTATGCACTTAATCCAACTGTTTCAAGTAATTCAATAACACGCTTTTTACGTGATGCCTCATCACCAATACCATGGATAACTAGTGGCTCAGCAATAAGGTATTCAATCGTTTTCCGAGGATCGAGTGATGCATAAGGATTTTGGAAAACCATTTGTATGGATTTTCGAGCAACGCGGATATCTTTTGTATTTAAGCTTGCTAAATCTGTCCCCTTAAATTCAACCATTCCCTCTGTTGGTGAGATTAGCTGGTTGATTAAACGAGCAACCGTCGATTTACCACAACCCGATTCGCCCACAATCCCCAGTGTCTCCCCTTTATATAATTCAAAACTTACACCATCTACCGCTTTCACAAATTGTGTTGATTTTTTAAAAGGAATTGAACTTTTAATGGGAAAGTGCTTTTTTAAATTACTTACCTTTAAGACAAGTTCATTGTGCTGTTGCATTAAAAATTCCCTCCTTCCTTGCGACAATTCGATCTTTTGCTTGTAAATGACAGGCTACAAAATGGTTGTCCTGTACTTCCACTAAATCAGGCACCGTACTACGACAAATATCTGTTGCTAAAGGGCAGCGTGCTGAGAAGTGACAACCACTATGTGGCATCGTTAAATCTGGCGGGCTACCTGGAATGGCTGGCAACCTTTGTTGCTCTTGTGTCCCCATTGTAATTTGAGACTCTAATAATCCCCACGTATAGGGATGTAACGGTTTTTCATAGAGCTGTCTTGTTGTAGTAGACTCTACTGTACGACCTGCATACATAACATTTACTTTGTCACATAGTTCCCAAACCACACCTAAATCGTGCGTAATCATAATGATGGCTGTATCGTGTTCTTGTTGTAACTTTTTCATTAAATCAAGAATTTGAGCTTGTACAGTGACATCCAGTGCAGTTGTTGGCTCATCGGCAATGAGTAGTTTCGGGTTACAAGCAAGGGCAATAGCAATCATGACACGCTGACGCATTCCTCCTGAAAATTCGTGAGGATACATTTTTAATCGTTTCTCTGGCTCAGGAATACCAACCATTTTTAACATATCAACGGCTTTGATAGCTGCATCTTTCTTCGATATTGTTTCATGTGCTTGAATGACTTCAATAATTTGATTGCCCACCGTTAATACAGGATTCAAACTTGTAATTGGATCTTGGAAAATCATTGATATGTCATTGCCTCGCACATTGCGCATTTCCTTTTCAGAAATTCCTATTAAATCGCGGCCATTAAATAGAATTTTTCCATTCGTTATTTTTCCTGGCGGAGATGGAATTAAACGCATGAGAGCAGTGGCTGTCACACTTTTTCCTGATCCTGACTCTCCCACAATACCTAGTGTTTCCTTCTTATTTAATTGTAAATTTACTCCATTAACAGCTTTCATTGTAGAGCCGCCACTTTTAAATTCTACTGTTAAGTTTTCTACATCTAGTAAACGTTCAGTCATGACTCCACCCCCTTCCATTAAACTTTCATTTTCGGATCTAATGCATCGCGCAATCCATCCCCTAAAAGGTTAATCCCAAGAACTGTTAATAAAATACAGATGCCTGAAAATGTCGCCATTTGGGGATTTAATACTAAAAAGTCTTTACCATCTTTTAAAATACTGCCCCATGAAGCTGTCGGTGGTTGAACGCCTAATCCTAAAAAGCTAAGGGCAGCCTCTGAAATAATAGCGCCAGCTGTACTCATCGTTCCATAGACAATTAAAGGAGCTAAACAGTTCGGTAATATATGGCTAAAAATGATTCTCGTATGTGTAGCACCTAAAGAATGCGTCACTTCAACGAATTCTTCCTCTTTTACACTTAAAACCTGTCCACGAACAAGTCGTGCGAAACCTGGAATATTAGCAATACCAATCGCAACAATAACGTTGACAAGTCCTTGCCCTAAAACCGTCATTAACGTAATAGCTAGTAAAATAAACGGAAATGCGAAAAGACCATCCATTGTGCGCATGATGATCGAATCAATGCGACCACCAAAATACCCTGCTACTAAACCTAACAGTGTGCCAAATACAGCACCAAATAGCACCGCTGCAATCCCAACAATCATCGATATGCGTGTACCGTAAACTAAGCGACTAAACAGATCACGGCCATAGTTATCTGTTCCTAGCAAATGTCCCTCTGTATTCATTGGTAAAAATGATTTACCGACAATCATTTCATTCGGTGGATGGGTAGCAATCAATGGGGCAAAAATAGCAACAATGCCCATTAAGGTGACAATGATTAACCCAATTGTCGCTAATTTATTTTTTAGCAACTTGCGCAATAACGTATTTCTTTTTCTCGTTTCATTGACGATTGCTTGAGTCATTGTTATTTTTTCCCTCCATCCGATTCTAAATTGACCTTAGGATTGACCACTTTATAAAGCACATCAACTACTAAATTAACAAGCACAAAGATAAACGCAATGAAAATAACAGTACCTTGTACGACTACAAAGTCACGTTTATCAATGGCATCTACAATTAATCGACCCATACCAGGCCAACTAAAAATCGTTTCTGTTAATACCGCCCCGCCCAGTAAATTAGAAATTTGCATTCCTAGCACCGTTAAAATCGGTGTTAGGGCATTTTTAAATGCGTGTTTACCAATCACTAAATATTCTTTAATACCTTTAGACCGAGCTGTTTTAATATAATCTTGCGAAATAACCTCTAACATACTTGAACGGGTAATCCGTGCAAATGTCGCCATTGGAATTGTTGCTAAAGCAAATGCTGGCAAAATTAAATGCTTCAAATAGGTCCATAGGCCATCGCTGATATTCCCCATCCCAGTCGCAGGAAACCAACCAAGGTTAACACTAAAGAATAAAACAAGCATGATGCCCAACCAGAAAATTGGCATGGATACACCAACTAATGACACAAGCATAACAACATAATCAATCATTGTATTTTGCTTTCTCGCTGCAAATATTCCTGCTGGAATACCAATCACGACTGCTATTAACAATGCTGCCAATGCCAGTATCACTGTGTTAGGGAACCTTTCGAGAATAAGCCCGATGACAGACTCACTATAAGAATAGGAATATCCTAAATTTAACTGTGCTAGATCTCCTACATATGAAATAAATTGCGAAGGCATGGATTTATTTAATCCTAGCTCTTCTCTTAAATTCTCTACATCTTCTACACTAGCTTGTGGTCCAAGCATGACTGAAGCCGGGTCACCAGGAATCATTCGCGTAATAATAAAGACGATAATCCCTACTACTAGCAGTGTGGGGATGAGGTTAACTAACCTTTTTAAAATAAATGAGCCCATCTTAGCAAGACCTCCTTTTCATTATTAGAATCAGTGGTTCATATTGTGAATAACCACATACTACACCACTTAATAATTGTTTGTAAATATATTTTTTCTGAATCTTTGTAATTTTTTATTTACTTTCTGTTTACAAGTGTGCTAATTTTATTCTCGAACCTACCATTTTTGAATCAACGGTTCATATTGTGAAACAAAAACTAAGGAGGCTAGTGCATATGAAGAAATTAAACGTAAGAAAGTCTTTACTACTTCTCTTTTTAACTTTACTAATTGGTGTTTTAGCTGCTTGTGGTGGGAACAATGAAAAAAGTACTTCAACAGATGAAAAAGACGGAGAAGCTACTTCAGGCGGCACATTAAATGTCGGTCTGTCAGCCAATGCCAAAACATTTGACCCTATCAAATACACGGGGGTTTATGAATCACAGGTAATGCGTCAAATGGGTGATACGTTAGTTGTTTATAACAAAGATCTATCCGATATCATCCCTTCATTAGCAACAGAATGGAATGTTTCAGAGGATATGTTAGTTTACACGTTCAAATTACGCGAAGGTGTAAAATTCCAAAAAGGTCAATATCAAGATGGCCGTGAAATGACAGCTGAAGATGTGAAATACTCTTTAGAACGCTCTGCCAAAGAATCCGCTATGAATCGTTTAAGTGGTGTGACAGAGGTGAAAGTGCTATCTGATTATGAAGTAGAGGTTCACTTAGCCACACCGAATGCTGCCCTACTTGCTATGCTAACGGATGCAGGGAATATCATTATTCCAAAAGAAGAGATTGAAGGCTGGGGCGATAATTTTTCTGAACACTTTATTGGTACAGGTCCATTCCAATTAACAGAGTGGAAAAAAGATCAAGAGGTAAAATTAGTTCGTCACGAAAATTATTGGGGTGATAAGCCGAATATCGATAACTTAACAATGAAGTTTATCTCCGATCAAAATATGATGACGAATGCATTACGTTCTGGAGATATTGATATCGCCATGGATGTCAAAGGCCAAAACCGTGAAATCATCAACCAAGATAGCAACCTTGAGCTTTTAACAAATCCAGGTCTATCCATTGTTTACCTTGATCTTAATAACAAAGTAGGTCCGACTGCTGACAAACGCGTTCGTGAAGCTATTTATATGGCAACAAATGTAGAGGAAATCATTTCTGGCGTTAACCAATGGGGTGGCGGTGATGTTTCATACTTACCATTACCACCTGGTTCATGGGGGTATGATAAATCGTTAGTTGATTTAGTACCAAAATATAATCCAGAAGAAGCAAAAAAATTACTAGCTGATGCAGGCTATCCTGATGGCTTCAAGACAGACATTTTCGTATCAGAAGCACGTGTTCCTTACGCAACGATTTTCCAAAGTCAGTTAAAGAAAAACTTAAACATTGATGTGGAAATTAAAGTGCTTGAATGGGGTACTTACAGTGATACTGTCGCAAAGGGTAATGCGCCAATGAATATTGGTGGCTGGACTTGGTATCCAGATCCATATTTCTTCCTTTATCAGTTATTCCATACAAATCAAATTGGTGCGTTAGGAAATGGTAAAGGTTACAGCAACCCAGAAGTGGATAAATTATTAGAGCGTGCCGTATCTGAAACAGTGGTGCAAGAAGAGCGTGCAAAATTATACCAAGAAGCATTAAAGCTGATTTTAGCTGATGTGCCACGTATTGAATTAGAGGCGACACAAACGGTTGCAGGTGTAAACAAAAAAGTACAGGGCTTTGAGGTTTCTGCTGATAACTCCGTACAAATTGTACATCCGAATGGTACAAACGTATCCATTACTAAATAATTAAACTGGAAAAGTGGAGATGATCGTCTCCGCTTTTCTCTTCATAAGGAGAGATCTGATCCAATGACTCGATATATAAATGGACTTGTTTTTAATTCCGAGACTCGTAGCTTTACTAAACAATCGTTTCAAGTACAAGGGCAATACTTTGAATCCGCTACTAGCCTAGCCGAAACAGAATTGGATTTAGATGGCTACTATATTACACCTGGCTTTATCGATAGCTGTTCACAAATCGGTTTAGCCGAAATAGGAATTCGTTGGGAGGGTGATGATAGCTATGAATTTGATTCACATCTGCAATATTCTGTAGTTGATGGTATTTATCCATTTGATACTGCATTTCAAAAAGCCATATCTCATGGGGTGACAGCCTCTCATATTGTTCCCTCTCCTAAAAGCTTGATCGGTGCAAAAACGGCTATTATTCATCATACACATACAACCGTTGATGAAATGGTCATTTCAAAAGATGTGGCGTATTCCTTCTCTATTGGACATCAGGCAAAAAGTACATTTTTCGCTGAAAAGAAAAAACCACTCACTCGCATGGGCATCGCCAAAATTTTAAGAGAAACATTACAACAAATTCAGCGGCAAGAACCGTCGATTAAAAAAATCGTTATTCGAGCACACAAAGCCGTTGATCTTGAATTCATTAGCCGCCTTCAACAAGAATTTGCTTCGATCTTTGATTTTCATATTATCCATGGCACTGAAGTTCCGCTCCTTCAGGAGACATCCTTCAATACAATTATTGCTGGTCCAACATTTCGATATATCGAGCATAATGAGATGATGGCGCTATCACCAAAACTGTATAACCAGCTGTCCAAACACAATATTCCATTTGTTTTTTGTACAGATCATCCTGTTAGTAGCACCTCTCATCTAACGTTAGAAGGTTGTTTGGCTGTAAGAGAAGGTATGACACGTCAGGACGTGCTATATGCTCTAACAACAGGAGCTGCAAATTTCCTTGGTATCGCCCACAAAACAGGCGCTATTTGTAATGGTCTTTTTGCTGATTTTGTGATTTGGGATAAGCATCCATTAGATTTAGATGCACAGGTTGTCGCAACCTATATTAAAGGAACAAAAGTTTATGCACGGGAAGAAGGGTTTACACAATGATTATTTATCATCATGCAAAGTTTCTTACAGTCAATGAACAAAACGATACTTGTGAGCAGTTATGGATCGAAGATGGGCGTATTGTCTATATTGGTCCAGCGAAAGAAATCCCCCCACAAGCAGAGCTAGTTGATCTACAGGGAGCTTATGTCACACCAGGGTTAATTGATATTCATGCCCATGTTGGAACGTGGGCTGAAGTTACTGAAGACATTAATGATGCCAATGAATATAGCGAACCCTTTACACCTCTTATGCACGCTTTAGATAGTGTAGATATCCGACACTTTTCCTTTCAACATGCGTTAGAAGGTGGCGTAACCACTGTACAAACCGGTCCAGGTAGTGCCAATGTCATTGGTGGCATTTGGAGTATTCTTAAAACAGCAGGACCTACCCTTGCCTCTCGAGTTTTAGTAGAACGAAGTGGTTTAAAGGGCGCCCTAGGGGAAAATCCGAAAAACGTCTTTGGCAATCAGTATAAACGCAAGCCAATGACTCGCATGGCCATTGCACAGCTTTTACGGGATGGTTTCCAACGTGCCAGTCAACTCAATGAACAACAACGAGCAGAACAAATTAAACAAAATGCTGAGTTACGCCCATTTATTGAGGTACTTCGAGGCGACATGCCCCTTCGCCTTCACTGTCATAGAGCAGATGACATTATGACAGCTATAAGAATTGCCAAAGAATTTAATGTGCAGCTTCATTTAGAGCATTGCACAGAAGGCTATCTCATTGTCGATGCCGTTAAAAATAGTGGGTTTCATGCAACGCTTGGCCCTTATATGTTAACACCATCTAAATATGAAACGCGTCATTCTACTCCAGCAATTGCAGCCATTTTTAAAGAGCATAATATTCCGTTCGCCATCATGACAGATCATCCATTCGTACCAATTCAATACTTAAAATATTGTGCCACAGAAGCGATTCGTTATGGTTTAGATGAAGACACAGCCCTCAAAAGTATTACGATCAATGCAGCTAAGCTCGTACAGCTAGATCATCGCATTGGTAGTCTTGAGGAAGGCAAAGATGCTGATTTTGTTGTTTGGTCACATCCTATTTTTGAAACAGAAGCAAAGGTTTTACAAACTTATGTAAATGGACAAAAATATTACGAAGCGGAGTGAGCACAATGCAACATTCGAAAATTGCCGTTGTAACAATTGGTCAGGCACCACGCAAAGATATGGCAGAGGATATACAGCAATTAAGAGAAGCAGGTTTACATGTTCATGAATTCGGTGTACTGGATTCACTTTCCTTAGAGGAAATTGCTACCCTTTCTCCTTCTCGTGAAGATACTGATGTGTTAGTGACACTTCTTACCAATGGTCAACAAGTAAAGCTCAGTAAACAAAAGCTTATGCCCTATATTCAGAGATGCATTGATGATCTACATGAATTCACTTGGATACTACTTATGTGTACAGGAGATTTTTCGAATAAATTATCCTATAAAAATCTTTTACTGCCTGATCGTATGATGACGAATTTAGTGAAAGGGTTACATACAGAATTAGCCATTGGTTTAATAGGTCCTGAACCAGAACAACAACGAACAGTTGCAGAGAAATGGCAAAAAGCACAGTTCGATGTAACCTTTTCAGCTAGCTCCCCATACCACTTTGATCAGCAACATTTATTGGCAAATGCACAACGATTAGAAGAGCGAGGAGCGGATTTGCTTATCCTTGATTGTATGGGCTATTCCACAACGATGAAAAACATGATTAAAGATCAACTCACTATCCCCATCATCGTCCCTCGAGAGGCGGTTTTTACAATTTTAAAAGCCATTTGTTAATAGAAGAAAAGGTCACTTCTGAATTAGTGACCTTTTCCCTTATTCGCTAGACACGTTTATTAAAATAAGGAAGCTGCTCAACGAATGCCTTCGTATCATCATCCCCATATTCATGAACAAGTGCATAGATTTTCATTAATCTTTTATCTATTTCATCATTTTCCCTATCTAGGTGATACTGTATATACGGTAACTGTGCACGCCATGCATTCGAAATTTCCAACAGCTGCATTTGCTGAAAGATCCTCTCAAAAACATCTAATGCTTGTCGATCTACATTCAGTTCAAAATTCCATGGTCCTGCATATGGATTTGTATAATAAGTTCTATTGGCAAGTGAAAAATATACGCGCTGACGATCCATCTTTATGATTCACTCCTTTTTCCATAGTATGGAGTGATAGGTGTTGTTTTATTCGCTTTTATGTCAAACTTCCTTCACAATTAATAGGACCAGATAATTTATAATAGGTATGATGAATAAAGAACGGAGTGAATACTATGAGTTTAACTACGCTCTTAATAGTCGCAGTTATCATCGTTATCTTTATCACCCTTGCGACGATTATCAGTGTCAACCGTGCCTATGCCTTTAAACATACTGTTGATGAAAAACCGAAGCAAAGCTATCATCAAGAGGAGAATTAATTATCATTACTTGAATTTGGAGTGAAAGCAATGGGCGTACCTTTACCAATTATCATTATGATTGCCATGATGATGCTAATGTTTGGCGTTTCCGTCATTATCATTATGAAGAAAAAAAATAATATCTTTACACAAACAATTGATCCAAAGCCTGAACAAATCACAGCTCAGCAAAAGGAAGAGCAGCGATGAAATACCCCTTTATTTGGCTCATTCGGTTTTATAGAAAATTCATTTCACCTATGACGCCACCGACTTGTCGTTTTCATCCTACCTGTTCTTCTTATGGCCTCGAAGCTTTTCAAAAGCACGGTGCATTCAAAGGCTTCCTTTTAACGATTACACGTATATCCAAATGCCATCCATTTCATCCTGGTGGCTTTGATCCTGTGCCTGAAAAATGGCCTTCGAAAAAGAATTAATTTTCGCAGGGCATTTTTTTCTTGTACTTTTTTAAGTTGTGCGTTATCATAATAACTGTTCTAAAAAATAAATCGTAATGATTACTATTTAAGAGAGGTATCTTATTATATGAAAAAACTGTATTTAGTATTGCTAGTCGCAGTTCTTGCTTTATTTACTGCCGCCTGTGGAGGTGGAGACAAATCGTCCACAGCCCAAAAGACTGAGGAAAAAGATAAGTTAAGTATTTATACAACGGTTTATCCGTTAAGCTATTTTGCACAGCGCATTGGTGGCGATTATGTTGAAGTATCTTCTATTTATCCAGCTGGTGCAAATGAACATACCTTCGAGCCAACACAAAAAGATATGATGAAATTAGCAGATGCTGATATCTTTTTCTATATTGGATTAGGACTTGAAGGCTTTGTAGAAAACGCTAAAAAAACATTAGAGAACGAAGATGTTACAATGGTGGCAACTGCTGATGAAGTTTCAGATGAAAAATTAGCTGTCAGCACAGGGCATGTGCATGCGGAAGATGAAGAACATGAAGCAGACACACATGACGAGCATGAGCACGGTGCCACAGAGGAAGAGCATGAGCACGAACATGAAGGTGAAGAGCATGGACATGACGAGCATGAGCATGGCGATATCGACCCACATGTTTGGTTATCTCCTACAATTAGTCAAGATTTAGCACTGGCTATTAAAAACACATTAGTTGAAAAAATGCCGGCGCAGGAGGCAACTTTTAACACAAATTATGATGCATTAGTAAAAGAGTTACAGGATTTAGATCAAGATTTTAAAGCAATGACTGACAAAGCACAAAATAAAACATTCTTTGTATCACATGCTGCATTTGGCTATATTGCAGGTCAATACGGCTTAACTCAAGTGCCGATTGCTGGCTTGAATTCACAAAATGAGCCATCCCAAAAGGAATTAACAAAGATTGTAGACAAAGCAAATGAATTGCATATTCACTATATTTTATTTGAACAAAATGTCTCTTCAAAATTAGCAGAGGTTATTCAAAAAGAAGTAGGTGCAGAATCTCTTGTCTTGCATAATTTAAGTGTATTAACAGCTGATGATGAAAAAAATGAGGAAACCTATTTCACATTGATGCAAAAAAATATTCAAACATTAGAAAAAGCTTTAAGCGTTCAATAATATGAGTAAGGAGGTGCCCCGCAATGGATGGGACACCTCCTTTATTATGACATATTTTTCTTGTGGCATTCGTTTCTCCGCTCGATAAAAAGACGCTAGCCACTTTGTTGTTTTTTGCTTAGTCATATGCTTCGCTTTTGGCTGAATTGCAACATAGGCCGTTATACTACTTTCTACTAGCATCGGTGCCCATTCAATAAAGTCAAACTGAACTAAAGTGTCTTGCTTATTGTTTTTTTGTGTAACAAGCTTCATCGGCTGTTCCACTAATTGTTGTACTGCTAACCTATTTTCGCCAATAATTGATAATCCCATATTTTGATTGAAACGATGTTGTATTGGCATTGCTAAACTTTGTCTTTTCGTTTCTTCCTGCAATTCCGTATATTTCTCGCTTGTTGCAGCAGGGAAGCTTGCATAGTCCCAGGTATGATCTTGTGCTAATTGGCGATCCGACACTAAAAAATATTGATAGCGAACTTCCCCTTTCCGATCTGGCAAAGGGTCATCCCATGTCACATCAATATGATACCAAGCATGATCAAGCTTCACTAATACCCAGGCATGTAGCTGTTCTCCTACTTTTCCAGGTACATATTGTACCTCAAAGCCCAGCATTTCTAACATTCGATATAACACTAAAGCATATGCCTGGCAGACGCCCTTATTCTCCGTTAATAATGTATAAGGAGAATATTGACTTCCTTCTGTTTCCTTGGAGTATTCCGCAGATAAGACAATAAAATCATGTGCAGCCTGTAGTTTTTCTACGTCACTTAATCCATGCATAGGCGCAATAATATTCGCCAAGGTTTGCTCTACAAATACCGCCTCCGTTTGTGATAGATGGTACGTAAATGCAAATGCAATGACAATATTATTGCTATACCCTTCGTACTTCCATTGGAAACTTGAAATATTAGTATAAATATAAGAGTTTTCAATCGCATTTTTAGTAATTTCCGTTAGTTCATCTTTTATCTCGGCTATATCACCAGTATAACGAATCGAGAATTCGGACGATAGTTGCATAACTTCTTTATTAATGAGAGATTGTAGTGTTTCAATTGTATGAGCTGTTGCTACATCTTCTTTTTCATAGTTTGCAAATACTTGCACATGACTCATTTGTAGAACAAATAATATAATGACAACATTATATATATATTTCCTCATATGAGTCATTCTCCTTTACTAAATAGTTTATGCCTCTCTTTTTTTATTATGTTAATAAATGATTAATTTCATGCTAAAAGTTCAAATAAAAAAGAAGCCTTCCTTTGTAAGAAGACTTCTTTCACAAGATTTTTATTGTAATAATTTTCGTCTCAGTAATTTATCCGCGCCATTGCGTGGAAGACTGTCTGTGATAATCATTTCTTTAGGTACTTTATATTTAGCAAGTTTCTGTATACAAAAGGCTTGTAATTGCTCAACAGATACCTGCTCATTTAACACGATAAATGCAATAGGTACCTGTCCCCATTGCTCATCAGGCATACCACATACACCCGCTTCTTTGACTGCTGGATGTGTGAGTAGCACATTTTCTATTTCTGCAGGATAAATATTTTCTCCTCCAGAAATAATTAAATCTGCCCTTCGATCAATGACAAATAAGTAACCTTCCTCATCTAAATAACCAATATCTCCAGTATGAAGCCAGCCAGCCATCGTTGCATTTTTTTGTGCAAAACGTCCAATATAGCCAGGTGTGACATGAGGACCTCGAATGCAAATTTCCCCTTCACCTTTAGCATTTGGCTCAGCAATCTTTATTTGATTAAAAAATAAAGGCTTTCCAGCAGAACCAATTTTCCGCATAGCGTCTTCACTTGCCAATGTGGCTGTTTGTGAGGAGGTTTCTGTCATCCCATATGTTTGTGCGACAGCTAAATTTAACGCATGCGCTCTCGCTAAGTAATCCACGGGTACAGGCCCACCTCCAGCTAGCATCAGCTTAAAATGAGGTGAAGCTTTCGCATTGCATTGCTCTAGTGTATGTAGAATACGTTCCAAGGTCACCGCTACAACAGACATATGGGTAACATCCCCATCCATAATATTTTGCGCGATAGCTTCCACATCAAATTGATCATATAAAACGACTTGATTGCCATATAGCAGCGACCGCACTAATATGGAAAATCCACTAATATGAAATAAAGGTACAGCACATAACCAAACATCCTGAGCCTGCAGCCCAATATTTAAAACGGAGGCAGTCGCACTAGCCTGATGATTTCCAACCGTTTGGCGAACACCTTTTGGAAAGCCCGTTGTACCCGAAGTATACATAATCGTTGTTGTTTGATGAAGAGGCCATTCCTTGGCTATCTCTAGTGCACCCTCTGCCCCTTCTTCAATCGCTGAAAATAAATGATAGGCTGTTTCAGATGGCAGCTTTTCTACATCCTCATCTGCAATCAACACTGCCACAGCCTCTGAATCCTCTAGCTGATAAGCCAGCTCTTCCTGTGATAGTCTGCGATTAAGCATCACCATCTCACATTGCAAATGCATGCAGGCATACATCATGATCACAAGCGCAGGCTTACTTGGCCCCATGATCGCAATTCGATCACCCTGTTGAATACCGAGTGCCACTAATTGTCGAGCACGTTTTATCGATTCATCATTTAATTCTTGAAAAGTCCAGCTTCGCTTTTTAAAAGTCAGTGCCTTGCGTAATGGTGTTAAATAAGCTCGTTGTAAAATCCAATTAGGATACATCTTTGTCACTCCAATCACCCTACATCTTAACGCTTTCCTGTCTAGTTTGTCTATTAATCCACGGGGTATCTACCACTTTAGTGTGTCTATCTATCACCCTTATTACAAGTCACTCTATCCTTCACATATTAACGTGCTATCCCCTACTTTTAGCTTTCTAACCAACACTTTTATTACAACCCTACTCTATCCTTTACATTTTAACGTGCTATCCCCTACTTTGAGCTTTTTAACCACCTCTTAACTACTTCTAACCACTTCTTTTAACTTTCTATCCAACACTCTTATTACAAGTCCTACCCTATCCTTCACATTTCAGATGCTATCCGCTACTTTTAGCTTTTTAACCACCTCTTAACTGCTTCTAACCGCTTCTTTTAATTTTCTATCCTCCATTCTTATTACAACCCTACCCTATCCTTCACATTTCAGATGCTTCCGCTACTTTGAGCTTTTTAACCACCTCTTAGCTGCTTCTAACCGCTACTTTTAGCTTTCTATCCAACACTCTTATTACAACCCTACTCTATCCTTCACATTTCAGATGCTATCCGCTACTTTGAGCATTTTAACCACTGCTTAGCCGCTTCTATCCGCAACTTTTAGCTTTCTATCCACCAATCCTCCTCCAGCACATACAAAAAGCTCGTATCTCCAAAAAGATACGAGCTTTACACCCTTTACTAATCAAGGGAATCTTGGGAATTGACCGAAATCTGGTTGACGTTTTTCTTTGAATGCGTCGCGACCTTCTTTTGCTTCATCAGTTGTGTAGTAAAGAAGTGTAGCGTCACCAGCCATTTGTTGAAGACCTGCTAAACCGTCTGTATCTGCATTCATCGCTGCTTTTAAGAAGCGTAGTGCAGTTGGTGACATTTGAAGCATTTCTTCACACCATTGAACTGTTTCATCTTCCAATTGCGCATAAGGCACAACTGTATTGACTAAGCCCATATCAAGTGCTTGTTGTGCATCGTATTGACGGCAAAGGTACCAAATTTCGCGTGCCTTTTTATGACCAATAATACGAGCAAGATAGCCTGAGCCATAACCAGCATCGAATGAACCTACTTTTGGTCCAGTTTGTCCAAAGCGAGCATTGTCCGCAGCAATTGTTAAGTCACAGACAACATGTAAAACATGTCCTCCACCAATTGCATAGCCTGCAACCATTGCCACTACAGGTTTTGGAATCACACGGATTAAACGTTGTAAATCAAGAACGTTTAGACGTGGGATTTCATCATCCCCTACGTAGCCACCGTGACCGCGAACTTTTTGGTCTCCGCCTGAGCAGAAAGCATGTTCACCTTCACCAGTTAGAATAATAACACCGATATTTTTATCATCGCGTGCACGTGAGAATGCGTCAATCATTTCCATAACCGTTTTTGGGCGGAATGCATTACGCACTTCTGGACGGTTAATCGTAATTTTTGCGATACCGTTATAGAACTCATACTTAATGTCTTCATAAGTATGTAGTGTAGTCCATTGACGTGTCATTGAATTGCCTCCTATAGCATTAAATTCGTCTCGTTTCTAGCGAGGCGCTAACGTAATCGTTATATTACGTTAAATACTCCTCTACTATTGTAGCAAACTCAGCGGGATTTTCCACATGAATTGCATGTCCAGCGTCATTTACTGTTAAATGCTTAACAGTATTTAAGAGCGCTTTCATTTCTAGTGCAATTTTACAAAATTTCTCATCCAATGCCCCGGTAATTAACAGGACAGGCATTTCTAGTTGCGCCAGTCTATCCCAGTTTGAAGGTTGAACTCCTGTCCCAATACCTCTCAAGCTTCCTGCGAGTCCCTCTTCTTTCTGTGAAAGCCTTTCGACTCGAATGGCTTCTCTTACACTTTTAGATAGACGTTGCTGTGAAGCAAAAAGCGGTATGTTTTCCCATGCATTGACAAATGACCGTATACCATTTGTCATTATTTTTTGTGCCAGTGCTTCATCTCGCTTACAACGTTCATTTTGCTCTTCGATTGTTCGTAAGCCAGGAGAAGCACTTTCTAAAATGAGCTGATGAATGCGACCTGGATACGTAATGGCATAGGATAAAGCGATTCTTCCACCCATCGAATAGCCTAACAGCGTAAATTTCTCTAAACTGAGTTGGCAAAATAGTTCTTCTAAATCCTGTAATTGCTCCTCCATAGAAAAACGCTGTACGTGCTGTGGAATAGCTGTTTGACCATGCCCAATTAAATCAATGGCAATAACACGAACATGAGGAAGAGCTTGTGCTAGACTATGCCATGTTGCCGTACTACCTGTAAATCCATGCAACGCAACGAGCGTGTGTTCACCATTTTCATTCCATATGTCAACATGGGTTTCAAGCCCCCGAATCATCCATTTTGTCATGCTTTTAACTCCGCATTAATTCGATTCCAAAGTCCTCGATGTGCATTCACATTCTCGGTTCTATCTGTAAATATTTCAACCAACCGTAAAGAACGTTTCTTACTTGTTGAAAATTTCTCGGAAAGCTCGTCAATTGATTCCACACGTACATAGTCCATATCATACATATGGGCAATATCACGGAATTCAAGGGCTGTTGGTGTGCCAAATAAATCCTCATAATGATCTTCAACAGTTGACTGTGGTAAGTAAGAAAAAATACCTCCACCATCATTATTCATCACAATAATCGTTAAGTTACATTCCTGATATCTGGAAGCAATCAGTCCATTGACATCATGTAAAAAGGCTAGATCACCAATCAGTAAATAACTTTCTCGATTATTTCCTTGACTGAAACCGATAGCTGTTGATACTACCCCATCGATTCCGTTCGTGCCTCGATTGGCAAAAACACGTAGATCTTTCGGTGTAGCCAATAAAAATGTATCGATATCACGTACTGGCATACTACTGCTAACGAAAATATCACTACCGTCAGGAATCATTTTGAGTAAACGACTGACTATGGCTCCTTCATCTTTTTCTACCTCTGAGTATTGCTCAATATGCATTGTAGCGAGCTGATTCGCTTTTTGCCATTCAGCTAAGTAGGTTTCCTCAATAGCTGTTTCAGTAATCGCTAATTCTGTCAGCCACTGATCGATATTCGCATGAATAAAATGCGTAGATACGCCCGTAGCATCTCTAAACATAGGGTCTTCATCAATAATCACATAGGCATTGGGCTGTGTTTTTGTTATGAATTGCATAATAAATTTCGAAACAGGCTGTGCTCCTATTCGGATTACTGTATCTGGTTGCACCAGTGCTTTGAAGTCATCACTCTTCATAATGGCATCATAGGTTGTCACGATATATGGTAAACAATCCTCTGGTACGGATGTACGCATATTCGATAAACTTTCCACAATGACAGGCCACTTCAGCTGACGCATAAATTGCCAAACAATGGATAAATCTGTACCAAGAGCTAACTCACCAATAATCATAAAGCCTCTTTTAGTTGATTGTAGAATAGAGGAAAGTTCCTGCTGATCAGTAGTCGTAGGGGTTAATTGTCCCATACTGCTGTGCTTAAACGTCACTGCTGGTAGATCCTGCTGTAAATCAATTAATAAAGGCTCACGGAAAGGTACATTGATATGTACTGGTCCAAAAGGTGCACTCGTTGCAATGGCTACCGCACGAGCAAGATGACGCTCAATAAAAGGCAATGTTGGTTCTGCACCATCTGCTAACGGAAAATCAACACTCCATTTCACATGTGAACCATATAAATTAGGTTGATTGATAGCCTGCGGAGCGCCTACCTCACGTAATTCATGTGGGCGATCAGCTGTTATGATAATCAATGGTACTCGTGCATAGCTTGCCTCCACAATTGCAGGAAAATAATTTGCTGCCGCAGTACCAGATGTACATAAGAGAACTACTGGTTTAGCAGTTGCCTTAGCCAGCCCTAGCGCAAAGAACGCAGCTGAGCGTTCATCTACCTGCCGATACATTTTTACCTGTTTAGTGGAAGCAACCGCATAAGCAAGCGGTGTTGAACGTGAGCCTGGGCTGGCGACAACATTTTCTACACCAGCCTGCACTAGCGATGCGACCATTTTATAAACATAATCTGTTAGTATTTTTCGTTCACTCATGCAATTGTCCCCCTAGCGCACGAAGCATTGGACGGAATTTGACTAATGTTTCTTCATATTCAGATTGTGGTTCTGAATCTGCGACGATCCCACCGCCCGCATATAAATAAGCTTTATCACTTAGTAAGGCAGCTGAACGTATGGCAACTGCAAATTCACCGTTACCCTCTGCATCTAGCCAGCCTATTGGCGCAGCATACAGCCCTCGATTCATCGGCTCATATTTGCGAATGGCCGCCAATGCTTCTGTGCGTGGTACACCACCTAAAGCGGGTGTTGGATGTAATGATTTAGTCAGTTGTAGGATTGTTGCGTCCTGATTTAACTGACCTTCTATAGGTGTATATAAATGTTGAATATCCCGTATTTTTAATAAGCGTGGTCTATCTGGCACCGTCATGTCCATGCAATTTTTACGGAATGTATCCGCAATCATATCGACAACATACTGGTGTTCTCCGCCATTTTTAGGATCATTTAATAAACTTTGTCCATAAGCCTCATCTTCCTCAGCTGTTTTACCTCGTTTAATCGAGCCAGCAATACAAGAAGAAAATGCACGACCCTCTTCTACTTTCACAAGCCGTTCGGGTGATGCTCCAAAAAACAATAAATTTCTATGCTCTAAGCCGAATAAATAGCTTTCTGGTTGCTCATGAATAATTTGGGAAAGCACTTGTGGTGCAGTTACATACTCTTTAAATTGCAAAGCAAGCGAGCGTGCAATGACCACTTTATCTGCCTTTTTCTCCTTAATTAATGCCGTCACTTGATCAATTGAGGCTAGATAAGGTTCCTTATATGGCTCAAAATAACTTGTGATTTCAGGTTTTGTATACGTTTTCACTTCTTTAACCTGAGCCGCATGAATTAAATGATCTCGCTCTTTTCTTAGAGCTTCGAACTGCTCCTCAGCCTGCTGATCTTGTGTCAAAAGATGAATACTCACGTATGCTTTATCATCACGTATCACAAGCTGAAACGTTGCTAATGCAAAATAAGCCTCTGGGAAATCCGTCCATTCCCCATCCACATTATTTTGAGGATCAAATGTAAAGCCACCAAACAAAATAGGTTGTAGCTCTCTTTGACCTTTTAGACAGTTTTTCGTTAATTTTTTCCATTCCGCTTCTACAGCATCAAAGCGGTCATCTTTAGCGTTGTTTTGAATGGTATGAGCATGTCCTAGTCCAACTAATGTCATTGTTTTTTCTCTATTTTGCCAATAAAATCGTTCACCTTTATAACATTCTTCGCCTGCTGCATAGAACGCCAGTGCAGAAAGGCGACTTACTTCAATTGTTTCCATATAAAAATGAAGGCTTTGGCCCAAAGAGTCCACTTCTACTTCTGTGGCTTGGTACCACTTCTGTTGCATGAAAATTACCTCCGTTGTTGCAATGTACATAATGAATGATGGTTAAAACACATCATATTTTGGTCGACAACGCAGTTATTCGTACTGTTGCTAACCGCTCTTTTTTTATTTTCAGATCATAAATGCATGTTCTATTGTATCACTTTTTTTCATTAAACAGTATGTAATAAGCTGTGAACCTACCCATTTTCTCAATCTTCGTTTAAAATAAGAAGAGTCGACAACATTTGAAGGAGAGAAAGACCTTATGACCAAAGTCATTGAAGCTGATAGGGGTTTTAAAGTTTGGTGGCATTTAACACGTCCACATACTTTAACCGCTTCATTTGTTCCAGTATTCCTAGGAACAGCTATTGCCTTATCAATTGATAAAGAAACAATTGATTTTGGACTATTTTTTGCTATGCTTATTGCAAGTATGCTTATCCAAGCAGCAACGAATATGTTCAATGAATATTATGATTACAAATTAGGATTAGATAACGAGCATTCTGTTGGGATTGGCGGTACGATTGTCCGTCATGGTGTACAGCCAAAAACAATTATGATGATTGCATTAAGCTTTTATGCTATTGCCATGCTTCTTGGCATTTACATATGTGCCTCAACGTCTTGGTGGTTAGCAGCTGTCGGACTTGTTTGTATGCTTATTGGCTTCTTATATACAGGTGGACCGTACCCAATCGCCTATTCTCCATTTGGTGAAATTGTCTCTGGCGCAGTAATGGGTATGGGCATTGTATTAATTGCCTTTTATATTCAAACGCTTACAGTAACACTGGATGCTGTGTTGCTTTCTGTACCAAGCATGATTTTAGTCGGTGCCATTATGCTATCAAACAATATTCGTGATATTGTTGGTGATACAGAGGGCGGACGAAAGACCTTGGCTATTTTGGTAGGACGTGATAATGCAATTTCCGTGTTATCAGGCTTTTTTATCGTCTCCTATTTATGGGTGATCGCTCTTGTAGCAGTTGATGGTATTACATTTTGGGCTTTAATCATCTTCCTAAGTATTCCAAAACCATTACGTGCCATTCAAATTTTCCGAGACAAAAAAGAAGCCAAAGAGGTAATGCCTGCGATGAAATATACAGCGCAAACAAATACATTCTTTGGCTTCCTATTAGGAATCGGTTTATTATTTCATTATTTCTTTTATTAAAGATGCAGCAGCCTTAACGGGTTGCTGCTTTTTTTACATAGCGTCGGAAATTTAGACTTGCAATACCATACACTTCTTCATCTGAAAAACGTGTGCGTAATGCCTCTAGTAAATTTTGCGCTTCTCCTGCATGTGCTAAGCCACTAACAGTCCTATCAATCCCATCAAAATCGGAGCCTAACCCTATATGCTCTACACCTACTAGTTCCGCTAAATGCTCCACATGCTCCACTAAATGGTCTAGTGTTGCATCTTTTCCAATAAAGAGTGGGAAATAAACAACATGGATATGTCCTCCATGCTCTACAAGTGCCTTTGCCTGCGCATCTGTTAAATTGCGTGGATGGTCACATAGTGCACGTGCATTACTATGGCTTGCAATAATATGCTTCGCTAACGGCAAGACATCCCAAAAGCTTTGCTCATTTAGATGGGAGACATCAATAATCATATCGCGCTCATTTAATAATTGTATAACTTCTTTACCAAATGGCTTTAATCCAAGGGTTGCATCCTGTTCAGCACCATGAGCTACAGCATTTTCTTCATTCCACGTTAAACCTACTAATTTCACGCCCGCATCCAGTACAGCTGTTAGCTTCGTTAAATCTTCGCCAATGGCACTACAGCCCTCTAAGCTTAAAACAGCTCCTATTTCATGTGGAGCTAATTGGTCTAACTGTGCCCAATCTGTAATATGCACCATGCCCTCTGTTTGTAAAACATGAGTATGGAATGCTTCGATTTGACGCATGACCTCAAGAAATTGCAAATTTTGCGGGATTTTTGGGTCAATAAAGATGGCGAACACTTGAGTCTCTACTTGCCCTAATTGCAATCTTTTTTGATTGGCATGTATACGCACATCCTCAGCAAAATTCGCCGTTTCAAGAGTAGTTAATTTTAAAAGTGCATCACAGTGTAAATCAATGATCTTCATATCCTCACCTCTACAGTTATTATACTGCTTTCGTGAGGAAAAACTTACTAAATTTTATCTTGTGGTGTATCAGAAGAGCCAAATTCCTCAAGCTCAATGAAATCATCTGATTTTGGGGTTGAGGATAGCACATCTTCTTCCACTGGTCGTAAATTTTCTTCTTTCTGCTCTGCATGCTCCACGCAGGTCAGAGCTTTAGGCATAGCCTCTAAGCGTCCTAATGGAATCTCTTCACCGCAGACAACACATTTACCGTATGTTCCGTCTGCCATTGCTTGAAGGGCCTTTTTAATTTCCTCCACAGTGTCTTCACGATGCTCATCCATAGCCATTTCTGTCAACTGATCCGTTAAATCACTGGCATTATCAGCGGGGTGATTATCATAATTAGATAGCTCTGTCGCTTGAGGACGCTCAGATTCCTCAAGTCGCTGTTCTATTTCTTGTAATTCTTGCTCGAGTTGTCTTTTTAATTGTTGCATTACTTGTTGATCCACAAAAATCTCCTCCTCATGCTTTTATTTTTTCCTAATTTACGATTTCTAAAACATGTCAGCATAAGGAAGACCTATTTATTTACTTGTATAAGCTATAATGGCGTCATGTAAAAATTGCGCTGCTCCTGTTGCCCCTCGCTCATCATAATAAGCCGTAAAACGTTCATCAGCTATATACATTTGTGCCAGCCCAGCATGTGCCTCTTTGGAATATTCTTTCCACGTAAAACTCAGCCAACGTTTATGCAACTCTGCTACTTCCATCGCAATGTCACTTGTAGTATCTCCAAGCTCCATTGCTTCTGCTAAACGCTCAAACATTTGCTGCTCTAACTGTTGCATCGCCTGATATTGTTGCTCTGTCATATTCATAAGCTTAGCATTAGATGCATCCACTGTTTCATCCCCATATTTCTCACGGATTTCTTGGCCGTACTGCTTTTCGTTATCCTCGATTAACTTTTCTTTAAAACCTTTAAATTTTTCTTCATTTGACATTGGTTGTTCCTCCTCAATGGATTGTATTGTTTTTTCTACTGTCTGTAAGATTGTTTCCAACTGTTCCTTGCGTTGAAGCAACTCTGCTCTATGTGTTTTAAGCGCCTCGGCATGCTGAAAATTAGGTGCCTGAATAATAGCCTGAATCGTCACTAACTTCATGTCTAATGCGCGGTAAAATAAAATCTGCTGCAACATATCGACCTCCCATTGGCCATAAAATCGATAGCCCGCCTCATTGGTTCTTGCTGGTTTCAGCAACCCAATTTCATCGTAATAGCGCAATGTTCTTGTACTAATACCTGACAACTGAGCAAGCTCCTGAATGGTATATTCCATGTAATCACCTCCATTAATGCTACTGTAAGCTTTGACGCAACGTTAAGGTCAAGAGCAGAATGAAAAATTTTTTTATTCCATATACACCCTTCGAATTAATATAATTCCATAAATACCTATAAAGCTATATTTTCAAGCCGATATGAATAGTAAATATTTCACAGGGGTGTGATAAGGTGAAGTGTCCTAATTGTCAGCATGAAAATCTTATAGACAGTAAATTTTGCTCGGATTGTGGTAATAAGCTCATAAATCCATCATTTCCAAAACAAGGTATCCCAACATGGGCAATTATCGTACTTTCAATCTGTTTTATTGCAATAGGCGGTCTAGGTTATGCATATTGGGATTTTTTTAATGATAAAAAGAGCTATACCACCGCTTACTCGGAAATTAACGATAATCAAAAGATAAATGCACAACAAGTTTCTTCAGAAGAACTCACCAAAAAACAAGAAGCTCATGCACAGCAGGTTGATCGTGTCACCCTTATAAAGGAAATACAACAAAAAGTCTTCACTGTCCTAACTAACAATAGTCAAGGCTCTGGCTTCCTATATAAAAAGGGTGGATATGTTATTACAAATGCTCATGTTATCCAAGGTGAAGTTGATGTAATGATTCGTAATGTAAATGGTCAAGAATCTCCAGGTACTGTTATCGGTATATCTGATCACTATGATATTGCTTTAATAAAGGTGCCTAACTACCAAGACACAGAGCCATTAGGCATGGAGACTGCAGAATCACCTATAGGTCTAGAAGTCATTGCATTTGGTAGTCCACAAGGTTTTGAAAATTCGGCTTCTATTGGCTATATAACAGGTAATAAACGTGATATGAAACTTGAAAATTTTATTTATAAGCAAATTTATCAGGTAGATGCACAAATTGATAAAGGTAGCAGCGGTGGCCCATTAGTTGATGTTAATACAGGCAAAGTAATTGGAATTAACTCACTACTTTATACAACTGATACAAGTACTAACTTTGCCTTTTCCATTCCCCTTTATAGTATGCTTGATCAATTTGATGGATGGATTGCTAAACCACTTTCTGCAAATGAGGTTCGGGCTATTGCGAATGTTTATGAAGGTAGTCAACAATCTACTATTGAAACAAAACCCACCAACGAAACAGACGCCTTACTAGCAGGTCAATTCGTGCAAGCATTCCGTCTCTATTATGAAATGGCACTCAATGATGGTGATTTTTATTGGATAGCTGATATGCTTTCACCTGGCAGTACAGCATATCAAGAATTGGAGAAATACATTAATGAGATTGCCTACCAGGGTCATTACTTCTATTTTACAAACAATGATGTGCTAGATGTACAATACTCAAATGGTCAATATTATGTTGACATGAATGAAACTTTTGATTTTTATGATGCACAAGGTAATTACCAATTCTATGATCGCTATAAAACTTATACAGTTATTACGGATGATTATGGTGCTTATAAAATTGCCAACATTAAGATACACCAATAAAACCTTTTACAAAGTAAAATAGCAAGCTAGTTCATCACTAGTTTGCTATTGGTTCGCATATTTCCCATGCCATACTATTTGTCGATAGTTCTCTTTATCTGTGTCACCCTCTGTATTAATAAACAGCACCCTCGCATGTTCATTTAGGTGTAAGGCATTTTTTAATTCCTTATATTGTTCATTTGTCATTATTTCATAAAAGCAACCAAATGGCGCCGCTCCTGATTCACCAGCTATAATGCGAGTGTCTGTGTCTAATGGATTGCCAAGAACGCGCATACCTGTAGCTGCTATTTCTTCCTCGCAGGAGATACTTATTTTTGTGGAGGCTTTTAAGATTTGCCAAGCCTGTGGATTCGGTTCACCGCAAGCAAGCCCTGCCATAATCGTTTGCATCTCCCCGCCAACAGAGACAAATTGATCCGTATTTTTTTTAAAGCTTTCATAATAGCAATTAGCGACATGAGGCTCAACCAATACAAAAGTAACTTCCTGCTCATAGTATTGCTGTAAAAACGCAACTACTGCTCCTGCAAAGGATCCTACACCCGCTTGCAAAAATACATGTGTCGGGGCTAGCTGTATCTGTTCAACAATCTCCTGCACAATGGTTGTGTAACCTTGCATAATCCATAATGGAATTTCTTCATAGCCATCCCACATTGTATCCTGAACCAGAACCCAGCCATTTTTTTGTGCAAGCTGTGAGGTATAACGAACAGTATCGTCATAATTCATTGTCGTAATTTCAGCAAAAGCCCCTTCACTTTTAATATGCTGTAAACGCTCAGCCGCGCTGCCAGCTGGCATATATATTCGCGCTTGAAAACCCAGTTCTCTAGCTGCCCATGCAACACCACGACCATGATTACCATCTGTCGTTGAAATAAATGTTAAATCGCCTACTTCTGCTTTTACTTCCGGAGATTTTAACTGTTCAAACGATAGCTCCTTTATATTCCTCCCAAGCTTATTGGCAATATATTGCGCAATTGCATAAATACCGCCTAATACTTTAAAGGCATTTAAACCAAATCGATAAGATTCATCTTTAACCATGATTTTTTCTACACCCATATATGAAGCAAGTGCCTCAAGATGATGGAGAGGTGTCTGCTCAAATCGCTCATATGTACGCTGAAATTGACCAACCTTCTTTACTTGTTCCAGTGTAAAATATGATAGTAATGGTGAGCCTTGGTTTGTGTTGTCTAGCTGATTGTGCACCCACTTTAATTTTTCCTTCATACCTATCTCCCCCTTTACCAATAGCTTAGTCGATCTAGCTTTAAAATACAAAATTTATTACCAAAATTAAACAGGGGTAGTCAGAGCAAGCAAATATATCAGTTATACATTGGTTTTGGACCTACAAACACCGAGAATTCCAATCTAAACCTCCAGAAAAACAATAAACCCTTACAGGATCTAATTTCTGTAAAGGTTTATTATTATCTAGCTATTTTTAAGTAAATTAAAAAGTGCAGTAGATGTAAATTCATCTACTGCACTTAGTATGACCCGTACGGGATTCGAACCCGTGTTACCGCCGTGAAAGGGCGGTGTCTTAACCACTTGACCAACGGGCCCATGGCGGAGAAGGAGGGATTTGAACCCTCGCGCCGGTTACCCGACCTACACCCTTAGCAGGGGCGCCTCTTCAGCCTCTTGAGTACTTCCCCAAAATAAAAATGGCTCCGAAGGCAGGACTCGAACCTGCGACAACCTGATTAACAGTCAGGTGCTACTACCAACTGAGCTACTTCGGAATAATGGTGGGCCTAAATGGACTCGAACCATCGACCTCACGCTTATCAGGCGTGCGCTCTAACCAGCTGAGCTATAGGCCCTTGGAGCGGGTGATGGGAATCGAACCCACGACATCAGCTTGGAAGGCTGAGGTTTTACCATTAAACTACACCCGCATAAATGGTGGGTCAGGACGGAATCGAACCGCCGACACTTAGAGCTTCAATCTAATGCTCTACCAACTGAGCTACTGACCCATTTCGTCCATGCTAAGCTTGCTCACTCTTTTGCTTCTCATGACTTTTATTTTAAAAATGGCGGTCCCGACCGGGATCGAACCGGCGATCTCCTGCGTGACAGGCAGGCATGTTAACCGCTACACCACGGGACCTTTTGGTTGCGGGGGCCGGATTTGAACCAACGACCTTCGGGTTATGAGCCCGACGAGCTACCACTGCTCCACCCCGCGATAATTTTATGCTGTTTCGAGTTTTTAAAGCACCATTTATAAAAATTTAAAACTGGAGGAGGTAGAGGGATTCGAACCCCCGCGCGGTGTTACCCGCCTGTCGGTTTTCAAGACCGATCCCTTCAGCCAGACTTGGGTATACCTCCGTTACAATATATAAATGGTGGACCTTGCAGGACTCGAACCTGCGACCGGACGGTTATGAGCCGTCTGCTCTAACCAACTGAGCTAAAGGTCCTTAAGATGGCGGCAGAGGGGATCGAACCCCCGACCTTACGGGTATGAACCGTACGCTCTAGCCAGCTGAGCTACGCCGCCAGGATCTTTATACTGGTTAATTTACTTATGGTGGAGCCTAGCGGGATCGAACCGCTGACCTCCTGCGTGCAAGGCAGGCGCTCTCCCAGCTGAGCTAAGGCCCCATAAATTTTTAGGAAATGGTCGGGAAGACAGGATTCGAACCTGCGACCCCTTGGTCCCAAACCAAGTGCTCTACCAAGCTGAGCTACTTCCCGTTGTTCTTTTGGCGCGCCCGACAGGAGTCGAACCCATAACCTTCTGATCCGTAGTCAGACGCTCTATCCAATTGAGCTACGGGCGCATTTAAAATGGTGCCGAGGACCGGAATCGAACCGGTACGGTAGTCACCTACCGCAGGATTTTAAGTCCTGTGCGTCTGCCAGTTCCGCCACCCCGGCACATTTGGAGCGGAAGACGAGGTTCGAACTCGCGACCCCCACCTTGGCAAGGTGGTGTTCTACCACTGAACTACTTCCGCATGTGCATAAGTTTTTTTATCTGGCAATGAAAATAATGGTGCGGGTGAAGGGAGTCGAACCCCCACGCCTTGCGGCGCTAGATCCTAAGTCTAGTGCGTCTGCCAATTCCGCCACACCCGCTTATTATTATTTCAAAAATGGTGAGCCATGAAGGACTCGAACCTTCGACCCTCTGATTAAAAGTCAGATGCTCTACCAACTGAGCTAATGGCTCGAAAAAATGGTGCCGGCTATAGGAATCGAACCCACGACCTACTGATTACAAGTCAGTTGCTCTACCTGCTGAGCTAAACCGGCATATGGTGGAGGATGACGGGCTCGAACCGCCGACCCTCTGCTTGTAAGGCAGATGCTCTCCCAGCTGAGCTAATCCTCCTGGGTACTATGCCTAGCGACGTCCTACTCTCACAGGGGGAAGCCCCCAACTACCATCGGCGCTAAAGAGCTTAACTTCCGTGTTCGGTATGGGAACGGGTGTGACCTCTTTGCCATCATCACTAGACTTTGTTATGTATCTCGTTTTGAAGTTGTTTACCTGTCCTTCAAGACAAGAATTATTGTATAACGTTTTCTAACATTATGCAATACTTTTTTATAAAAAAAAAGAAATTATTACGTTTTGAAGATATTTTTGTTAAGTAAGAGAAATTATTGCCCTGCAAAATATTATAGCAATTGTTGTTTCAAAAGAAAACAATTATTTTATTTTGTATATTTTCTTAACTTATAATCTATTTGAAAACAAGTGAAGAACATAGAAAATCCTCCACTCGTCTTTTCATTAAATATTTGAAAGCTCTATTTTTAATTTTGTAATATCATCAAGTGTGGTGGAAGGACCAAAAGATATTCTAAAAAATTGGCGTGCCGCTTCTAAAGAGAAACCCATTGATAAAATGGCCTTTGTTCCAGATTCACTATGAATATCACATGCACTACCCGTAGAAATACAAATTCCTGCTTCATTTAACTTTAAAAGAACATATTGCCCCTCTACTTTCTCCATCATTACCCCACAAATATTAGGTAGTTGCTGTTTACACTCAACAAGTTGACATGTTTCAGATAAATCATTTTTGAAAAAATTTCTTAAAGTCTCGTAATGTTGCAATTCATATTGATAGTTTTCAATTGCCGCCGCAAAGGCCACAATTGCAGGAGTATCTAATGTTCCCCCTCTTAGCCCTCTCTCATGGGTTACACCTGGTGTTAATGAAGGTACACGAATTGCGGGATTCAGATAAACAGCACCACACCCCTTTGGTCCACCTATTTTATGAGCTGAGATGGTAATCGCATCTGCTCCTTTTGGTATAGGTAGTTTGCCAAATGATTGCACACAATCAACATGACAGAAAATATTTGACTTTCTTGCCATCTCTACAATTTTCTTCACAGGCTGGATAGAACCAATTTCAGAATTGACATGTTGAATGGTAATCAAAGCTGTATCTTCACGAATTGTTTGTTGCAATTGGACCAGATCAACGCAACCATCCTTCTGCAATGGTAATTTCGTTACAACAAAGCCCTTTTTCTCAAGTGTATTCAAAGCTGCATGCACAGACGTATGTTCGGCTTGAGATGAAATAATGTGTTTTCCTTTTTTAGAGGCTAGCGCTAATGACAAGATGGCTATGAGATTTCCTTCAGTTCCGCTCCCTGTAAAAATTACACCATCACTATTTACGCCTAGAGCATGGGCTACAACATTTCTTGACTGCTGGACAAAATAAAGGGCTTGTCCCCCTAGATCATGCAGACTTGCACTGTTTCCATAATAACGTTGTGCAACCTCTACATATGCCTCAAGAGAATTCCTTGTCATAGGTGACGTTGCAGCATAATCCATATAAATCATTGTCTTCTTCCTCTCTAGTTCATCAGGTCTTGTTTTCTTTTTTATTTTATGTAAAGATAGGTGTCAAGACAACTGTAAAGAAGGTATAACTATGGATGTAAAGACAGACGTCCTTATCATTGGTAGTGGTATTGCTGCACTTCAGGCTGCTTTACTGCTTGAAAAACATTTTCAAATACAAATTGTTACAAAATCATCTATATATATGAGTAGCTCTTATCGTGCACAAGGTGGCATTGCTGCTGTTACAAGTGAGGAAGATCATATTCAACACCACATTGCTGATACATTAAAAGCTGGAGAGTATCATCATGAGAAAAGACATGTTGAAACACTTATAAAAAACGGCACTGCAATTATGCAGAAATATCTAAAGAATGGGCTCCCAGTTGATCGGCAGGTTGACGGAAAACCTGCTCTAGGACTTGAGGGAGCACATAGTCACCATCGTATTCTACATGCAGGTGGTGATCGTACAGGTCAGGTTTTCATAGATTACTTGCTTCATCAACTTTCACCAAAAACGAAGATAAATTGCTATGAAATGGCTTATGAGCTTTTACGTAATACAGATGGTGACTGTGTGGGAGTACTCACTAAAGGAGAAAAAGGTACAAAACGCTATTGGGCACATCATGTGATTTTAGCGACAGGCGGTGCAGGTGCCCTCTATTCAAGTACATCTAACTTTCCAACCAATACAGGCGATGGGATCGCATTAGCATTTCGAGCAGGTGCTGCCATCAGTGATATGGAATTTATGCAATTTCACCCAAGTCTGCTTTGGTGCAAAAATGAAGCAAAGGGATTAGTTTCTGAAGCTGTCCGGGGAGCTGGCGGTATCTTTGTCGATGCACAACGTCAGCCGATTATGACGGGCTTGCATGCCCAACTTGACTTAGCTCCAAGACATATTACGGCACTAGCACTATTTACAAAACGGGCTGCAGGTGAAGAAACGTTCATTGATATTGCAAACATACAAGACTTTGAAGCAAAATTTCCAACAATTGCTCAGCTTTGTCATGACAATCAAGTTCATTTACAAGATCGCCTAATCCCCGTGGCTCCAGGAAGTCATTTCTTAATGGGTGGTGTTATTGCTGATGACAAAGGAAGAACTACTATACCAAACTTATATGCAGTTGGTGAGGTTGCCTGTACAGGTGTACATGGTGCGAATCGTTTAGCAAGTAACTCACTATTGGAAGGTATTACATTTGGTCAAAAAATGGCGCAATTCATTATTCAAAAAGGGTGTCATCAAAAAAACTTTTTACTTGAAAACCAACAATGTACCGATATGATGCCACCTTTATTTAGCAAACCGCAATTACAGCAGCACATGATGCAGTTCTTAGGTATTGTCAGGAATATTGATGATTTGCAGCGTTTTGCTCAGCAATTACCTTCCATGCAATCTCTTCTTCACGTTAATTTAGAAGGGCTAGACCAAGCTAAGTTGGAATTATTTATGATGCACGTAGTCGCAACATTAATGGCACATGCAGCCATTACACGAACGGAAACACGTGGTGCCCACATTCGTACGGATAAATCCGAAATGGATGCACAATGGGCAAGTCGATGGATTATTTTTTCGCAAGGACAAATGAAAGTGAGGAACTCATTGTATGAATATCATCAAACTCGAGGAAATGCTCAAGCAATTTTTTAATGAGGATTTAGGAGATGGGGATTTATCGAGTGAATTTATCTTTTCAGCCGAACAGCAGGGGTCTTTTTCCTTTTATGCTAAAGAAAACGGGATTTTTTGTGGAGCTCTCATTATTGAGCATGGCTTTTTCCTACTCGATCGATCAATCGAAGTCACTCTTCATAAAAAAGATGGAGAGATGGTTCAGTCAGGTGATGTGCTTGCTGTGATTAAAGGGCCCTTACAAAAGTTATTAATAGGTGAGCGTGTCATTTTAAATCTTATTCAGCGTATGTCTGCTATTGCAACGGCGACCCATCTTGCCGTTCAAGAAACCGTAGGTACGCATGCAAAAATATGCGATACCCGTAAAACAATACCTGGACTGCGTATGCTGGATAAATATGCTGTTCGAATCGGTGGTGCTTTTAATCATCGTAATGGTCTGTATGATGCAATCATGCTAAAGGATAATCATATTGCCTTTGCTGGTAGCATAACAAATGCAGTTCAATCCGCTAGAGCGAAGGTTGGTCATACTGTAAAAATCGAAGTTGAAATTGAAACAAAAGAACAGCTAGAAGAAGCTATCAACGCTGGAGCAGATATTATTATGTTTGATAACCGTAGTCCAGAAGAGATACGTGCATGGCTTCCTACTGTCCCTCCTTCTATTGCAACTGAAGCATCTGGGGGCATCACACTTGAAAATTTAAAGGCATATGCCCAATCGGGTATTCAGTGGATTTCACTTGGCTCCTTAACACATTCAGTTAAAGCTTTTGACATTAGTGCACTCGTTCAAATGAAAGGAGATCATTCCCTTGTCCATCACTAGTTTATTACAACAAACGACACTACTTCCTGAGCATTATCGGGCACTATCCGTAAAGGAAATGGAATCTCGTATTTTATCAATAAAGAAAAAATTAGGTCCTAAATTATTTATTCCTGGGCACCATTATCAAAAAGATGAGGTCATTCAATTTGCTGATGCAACTGGAGATTCTTTACAGTTAGCTCAATTATCCGCAGCAAATAAGGAAGCTGAACACATCGTATTTTGCGGCGTGCATTTTATGGCAGAGACTGCTGATATGCTGACAACGAAACAACAATATGTCTATTTGCCAGATATGCGTGCTGGTTGTTCAATGGCTGATATGGCAGACATTTATCAAACTGAACAAGCTTGGCCGATTCTTCAAGAACTCTTTGGTGATACGATTATCCCTCTAACCTATGTCAATTCAACTGCAGCTATTAAAGCCTTTACTGGAAGACATGGTGGTGCTTGTGTCACTTCATCGAATGCTAAGGAGCTTGTTCAATGGGCATTTACACAAAAACAGCGTATCTTCTTTTTACCTGACCAACATTTAGGAAGAAATACTGCCTATGACTTAGGTATTCCTCTTGAAAATATGGCTGTTTGGAATCCTCATAAGAACATGCTCGAAACAACAGAGCCCCTTGAAAATATTCAGGTTATTCTTTGGAAGGGTCACTGCTCTGTGCACGAAGGTTTCACAGTTCAACATACAGAGATTATTCGCAAAGCACACCCAACTATGAGAATTATTGTTCACCCTGAGTGCAGTCGTGAAGTTGTAGCAGCAGCTGATGATGCAGGCTCCACAAAATACATTATTGACACAATCAATCGCGCTCCGAGCGGATCTTCATGGGCCATTGGAACAGAAATGAACTTAGTCAATCGCATTATTAAGCAGCATCCAGATAAACATATTGTCTCTTTAAATGAAAACTTTTGTCCTTGCTTAACAATGAATCGTATTGACCTGCCGCATTTGTTATGGAGCCTCGAAAGTATTGAGCAGGGGCAACCTCATAACCGTATACAAGTAGATGAACATACTACTGCTGAAGCACTTAGCTCACTTGAAAGAATGCTAGCTAGAGGATAAATAGATAGGCTTTATCAACAGAAAGGTTGTATAAATAACCTTTCTGTTTTTTATGGTGATATAACATCTGCTTTAAATAATTTAAATGTCTGCCATTTTTGCCCACAATGCTAAAATTGACATGACTTAAGGCGCTATGATACTGTCGATTTGGAGGTGATACTAAATGGCTTTTCAATCGAAAAATATCTTTATCAATTTACCAGTGAAAGATCTAAACAAATCTATCAACTTTTTTAAGGAATTAGGTTTTGAGTTCAATCAACAATTCAGTGATGAAACAACGGCCTCAATGATTATTAGTGAAAATATCTTTGTATTAATAATGGTGGAAGAACGATTTAAAGGGTTTAGTAAGAAAGAAGTTACAGATACTACTACTTCTGCAGAAGCAATCTTATGCCTTTCTGTCGAAAATCGAGAACAAGTAGATCAATTAGTGAATAAGGCACTTGCCTCTGGTGGTAAACCTTATAGTGAACCACAAGATCACGGATTTATGTATGGTTGGGGTTTTCAAGATGTAGACGGGCATATCTGGGAAGTAGTTTATATGGACGAAAATGCATTGAATCAAGCGTAAAATTTATATCTATGAATATAAAAAAACAGTAGATGCAACTGCATCTACTGTTTTTAGTATGACCCGTACGGGATTCGAACCCGTGTTACCGCCGTGAAAGGGCGGTGTCTTAACCACTTGACCAACGGGCCCATGGCGGAGAAGGAGGGATTTGAACCCTCGCGCCGGTTACCCGACCTACACCCTTAGCAGGGGCGCCTCTTCAGCCTCTTGAGTACTTCCCCAAAATAAAAATGGCTCCGAAGGCAGGACTCGAACCTGCGACAACCTGATTAACAGTCAGGTGCTACTACCAACTGAGCTACTTCGGAATAATGGTGGGCCTAAATGGACTCGAACCATCGACCTCACGCTTATCAGGCGTGCGCTCTAACCAGCTGAGCTATAGGCCCTTGGAGCGGGTGATGGGAATCGAACCCACGACATCAGCTTGGAAGGCTGAGGTTTTACCATTAAACTACACCCGCATAAATGGTGGGTCAGGACGGAATCGAACCGCCGACACTTAGAGCTTCAATCTAATGCTCTACCAACTGAGCTACTGACCCATTTCGTCCATGCTAAGCTTGCTCACTCTTTTGCTTCTCATGACTTTTATTTTAAAAATGGCGGTCCCGACCGGGATCGAACCGGCGATCTCCTGCGTGACAGGCAGGCATGTTAACCGCTACACCACGGGACCTTTTGGTTGCGGGGGCCGGATTTGAACCAACGACCTTCGGGTTATGAGCCCGACGAGCTACCACTGCTCCACCCCGCGATAATTTTATGCTGTTTCGAGTTTTTAAAGCACCATTTATAAAAATTTAAAACTGGAGGAGGTAGAGGGATTCGAACCCCCGCGCGGTGTTACCCGCCTGTCGGTTTTCAAGACCGATCCCTTCAGCCAGACTTGGGTATACCTCCGTTACAATATATAAATGGTGGACCTTGCAGGACTCGAACCTGCGACCGGACGGTTATGAGCCGTCTGCTCTAACCAACTGAGCTAAAGGTCCTTAAGATGGCGGCAGAGGGGATCGAACCCCCGACCTTACGGGTATGAACCGTACGCTCTAGCCAGCTGAGCTACGCCGCCAGGATCTTTATACTGGTTAATTTACTTATGGTGGAGCCTAGCGGGATCGAACCGCTGACCTCCTGCGTGCAAGGCAGGCGCTCTCCCAGCTGAGCTAAGGCCCCATAAATTTTTAGGAAATGGTCGGGAAGACAGGATTCGAACCTGCGACCCCTTGGTCCCAAACCAAGTGCTCTACCAAGCTGAGCTACTTCCCGTTGTTCTTTTGGCGCGCCCGACAGGAGTCGAACCCATAACCTTCTGATCCGTAGTCAGACGCTCTATCCAATTGAGCTACGGGCGCATTTAAGATGGTGCCGAGGACCGGAATCGAACCGGTACGGTAGTCACCTACCGCAGGATTTTAAGTCCTGTGCGTCTGCCAGTTCCGCCACCCCGGCACATTTGGAGCGGAAGACGAGGTTCGAACTCGCGACCCCCACCTTGGCAAGGTGGTGTTCTACCACTGAACTACTTCCGCATGTGCATAAGTTTTTTTATCTGGCAATGAAAATAATGGTGCGGGTGAAGGGAGTCGAACCCCCACGCCTTGCGGCGCTAGATCCTAAGTCTAGTGCGTCTGCCAATTCCGCCACACCCGCTTATTATTATTTCAAAAATGGTGAGCCATGAAGGACTCGAACCTTCGACCCTCTGATTAAAAGTCAGATGCTCTACCAACTGAGCTAATGGCTCGAAAAAATGGTGCCGGCTATAGGAATCGAACCCACGACCTACTGATTACAAGTCAGTTGCTCTACCTGCTGAGCTAAACCGGCATATGGTGGAGGATGACGGGCTCGAACCGCCGACCCTCTGCTTGTAAGGCAGATGCTCTCCCAGCTGAGCTAATCCTCCTGGGTACTATGCCTAGCGACGTCCTACTCTCACAGGGGGAAGCCCCCAACTACCATCGGCGCTAAAGAGCTTAACTTCCGTGTTCGGTATGGGAACGGGTGTGACCTCTTTGCCATCATCACTAGACTTGCACATGGATGTGCTGGCTTCTGCGTTGCAACACGGATGTTGCGTTCTTAGCAGAAGTTCCTTTTAAAAGCTTCAAAATACATAGTATCTTAAAAACTTGTTGAAAGTGTTGTTCTTTCAAAACTGGATAAACGATACATTGAATGGTTCAAACGTTTTGGTTAAGTCCTCGATCGATTAGTATTCGTCAGCTCCATGTGTCACCACACTTCCACCTCGAACCTATCTACCTCATCGTCTTTGAGGGATCTTACTTACTTGCGTAATGGGAAATCTCATCTTGAGGGGGGCTTCATGCTTAGATGCTTTCAGCACTTATCCCGTCCACACATAGCTACCCAGCGATGCCTTTGGCAAGACAACTGGTACACCAGCGGTGTGTCCATCCCGGTCCTCTCGTACTAAGGACAGCTCCTCTCAAATTTCCTACGCCCACGACGGATAGGGACCGAACTGTCTCACGACGTTCTGAACCCAGCTCGCGTACCGCTTTAATGGGCGAACAGCCCAACCCTTGGGACCGACTACAGCCCCAGGATGCGATGAGCCGACATCGAGGTGCCAAACCTCCCCGTCGATGTGGACTCTTGGGGGAGATAAGCCTGTTATCCCCGGGGTAGCTTTTATCCGTTGAGCGATGGCCCTTCCATGCGGAACCACCGGATCACTAAGCCCGTCTTTCGACCCTGCTCGACTTGTAGGTCTCGCAGTCAAGCTCCCTTGTGCCTTTACACTCTACGAATGATTTCCAACCATTCTGAGGGAACCTTTGGGCGCCTCCGTTACCTTTTAGGAGGCGACCGCCCCAGTCAAACTGTCCGCCTGACACTGTCTCCTGCCCCGCTAAGGGGCATGGGTTAGAATTTCAATACAACCAGGGTAGTATCCCACCGACGCCTCCTTCGAAGCTGGCGCTCCGAGATCTCTGGCTCCTACCTATCCTGTACAAGTTGTACCAAAATTCAATATCAGGCTACAGTAAAGCTCCACGGGGTCTTTCCGTCCTGTCGCGGGTAACCTGCATCTTCACAGGTACTATAATTTCACCGAGTCTCTCGTTGAGACAGTGCCCAGATCGTTACGCCTTTCGTGCGGGTCGGAACTTACCCGACAAGGAATTTCGCTACCTTAGGACCGTTATAGTTACGGCCGCCGTTTACTGGGGCTTCAATTCGCAGCTTCGCTTGCGCTAACCACTCCTCTTAACCTTCCAGCACCGGGCAGGCGTCAGCCCCTATACGTCACCTTACGGTTTTGCAGAGACCTGTGTTTTTGCTAAACAGTCGCCTGGGCCTATTCACTGCGGCTCTCATGCGCTTGCACGCTCAAGAGCACCCCTTCTCCCGAAGTTACGGGGTCATTTTGCCGAGTTCCTTAACGAGAGTTCTCTCGCACACCTTAGGATTCTCTCCTCGACTACCTGTGTCGGTTTGCGGTACGGGCACCTCTCACCTCGATAGAGGCTTTTCTTGGCAGTGTGAAATCAGGAACTTCGTCCATACGGACTCGCCATCACAGCTCAACGTTACAGTGTGCGGATTTGCCTACACACACGCCTTACTGCTTGGACGCGCATATCCAACAGCGCGCTTACCCTATCCTACTGCGTCCCCCCATTTCTCAAACGGTGAGGAGGTGGTACAGGAATATCAACCTGTTGTCCATCGCCTACGCCTATCGGCCTCGGCTTAGGTCCCGACTAACCCTGAGCGGACGAGCCTTCCTCAGGAAACCTTAGTCATACGGTGGACGGGATTCTCACCCGTCTTTCGCTACTCATACCGGCATTCTCACTTCTAAGCGCTCCACCAGTCCTTCCGGTCTGACTTCAACGCACTTAGAACGCTCTCCTACCACTGACATCGTAGATGTCAATCCACAGCTTCGGTGAATCGTTTAGCCCCGATACATTTTCGGCGCAGCGTCACTCGACCAGTGAGCTATTACGCACTCTTTAAATGATGGCTGCTTCTAAGCCAACATCCTGGTTGTCTGTGCAACGCCACATCCTTTTCCACTTAACGATTACTTTGGGACCTTAGCTGGTGGTCTGGGCTGTTTCCCTTTTGACTACGGATCTTATCACTCGCAGTCTGACTCCCGTGTATAAATATCTGGCATTCGGAGTTTGTCTGAATTCGGTAAACCGGGATGGCCCCCTAGTCCAAACAGTGCTCTACCTCCAGTATTCTCATCACGAGGCTAGCCCTAAAGCTATTTCGGAGAGAACCAGCTATCTCCAAGTTCGATTGGAATTTCTCCGCTACCCACACCTCATCCCCGCACTTTTCAACGTGCGTGGGTTCGGGCCTCCAGTAAGTGTTACCTCACCTTCACCCTGGACATGGGTAGATCACCTGGTTTCGGGTCTACGACCACGTACTATTTCGCCCTATTCAGACTCGCTTTCGCTGCGGCTCCGCCTTCTAAAGCTTAACCTCGCACGTAATCGTAACTCGCCGGTTCATTCTACAAAAGGCACGCTATCACCCATTAACGGGCTCTAACTACTTGTAGGCACACGGTTTCAGGATCTCTTTCACTCCCCTTCCGGGGTGCTTTTCACCTTTCCCTCACGGTACTGGTTCACTATCGGTCACTAGGTAGTATTTAGCCTTGGGAGATGGTCCTCCCGGATTCCGACGGAATTTCACGTGTTCCGCCGTACTCAGGATCCACTCAGGAGAGAACGAACTTTCGACTACAGGGCTTTTACCTGCTCTGGCGGACCTTTCCAAGTCGCTTCATCTAACTCGCTCTTTTGTAACTCCGTATTGAGTGTCCTACAACCCCAAGAGGCAAGCCTCTTGGTTTGGGCTCTTCCCGTTTCGCTCGCCGCTACTCAGGGAATCGATTTTTCTTTCTCTTCCTCCAGGTACTTAGATGTTTCAGTTCCCTGGGTCTGCCTTCAAGACGCTATGTATTCACGTCAAGATACTACGCGATTAAACGTAGTGGGTTCCCCCATTCGGAAATCTCCGGATCAAAGCTCACTTACAGCTCCCCGAAGCATATCGGTGTTAGTGCCGTCCTTCTTCGGCTCCTAGTGCCAAGGCATTCGCCGTGCGCCCTTAATAACTTAACCAAGTTATTAAGCCTATAAAAAACTTAAAAAAATAAATGTGTTTGTTACAATTTCAATGTCGTTTTATCCAGTTTTCAAAGAACAAGTTTTGAAGTGTTTCATTCAAAAGAATGAACCTTCAAAACTGAACGCAAAACGTAATCTTACAAACCCAAGGTTTGTATTCCGAAATAATCCTTAGAAAGGAGGTGATCCAGCCGCACCTTCCGATACGGCTACCTTGTTACGACTTCACCCCAATCATCTATCCCACCTTCGGCGGCTGGCTCCAAAAGGTTACCTCACCGACTTCGGGTGTTACAAACTCTCGTGGTGTGACGGGCGGTGTGTACAAGGCCCGGGAACGTATTCACCGCGGCATGCTGATCCGCGATTACTAGCGATTCCGGCTTCATGTAGGCGAGTTGCAGCCTACAATCCGAACTGAGAACGACTTTATCGGATTAGCTCCCTCTCGCGAGTTGGCAACCGTTTGTATCGTCCATTGTAGCACGTGTGTAGCCCAGGTCATAAGGGGCATGATGATTTGACGTCATCCCCACCTTCCTCCGGTTTGTCACCGGCAGTCACCTTAGAGTGCCCAACTAAATGATGGCAACTAAGATCAAGGGTTGCGCTCGTTGCGGGACTTAACCCAACATCTCACGACACGAGCTGACGACAACCATGCACCACCTGTCACCGTTGCCCCCGAAGGGGAAACTATATCTCTACAGTGGTCAACGGGATGTCAAGACCTGGTAAGGTTCTTCGCGTTGCTTCGAATTAAACCACATGCTCCACCGCTTGTGCGGGCCCCCGTCAATTCCTTTGAGTTTCAGTCTTGCGACCGTACTCCCCAGGCGGAGTGCTTAATGCGTTAGCTGCAGCACTAAGGGGCGGAAACCCCCTAACACTTAGCACTCATCGTTTACGGCGTGGACTACCAGGGTATCTAATCCTGTTTGCTCCCCACGCTTTCGCGCCTCAGTGTCAGTTACAGACCAGATAGTCGCCTTCGCCACTGGTGTTCCTCCAAATCTCTACGCATTTCACCGCTACACTTGGAATTCCACTATCCTCTTCTGCACTCAAGTCTCCCAGTTTCCAATGACCCTCCACGGTTGAGCCGTGGGCTTTCACATCAGACTTAAGAAACCACCTGCGCGCGCTTTACGCCCAATAATTCCGGACAACGCTTGCCACCTACGTATTACCGCGGCTGCTGGCACGTAGTTAGCCGTGGCTTTCTAATAAGGTACCGTCAAGGTACAGCCAGTTACTACTGTACTTGTTCTTCCCTTACAACAGAGTTTTACGAACCGAAATCCTTCTTCACTCACGCGGCGTTGCTCCATCAGGCTTTCGCCCATTGTGGAAGATTCCCTACTGCTGCCTCCCGTAGGAGTCTGGGCCGTGTCTCAGTCCCAGTGTGGCCGATCACCCTCTCAGGTCGGCTACGCATCGTCGCCTTGGTGAGCCGTTACCTCACCAACTAGCTAATGCGCCGCGGGCCCATCCTATAGCGACAGCCGAAACCGTCTTTCAGTGTTTCACCATGAGGTGAAACAAATTATTCGGTATTAGCCCCGGTTTCCCGGAGTTATCCCAAACTATAGGGTAGGTTGCCCACGTGTTACTCACCCGTCCGCCGCTAACGTCGAAGGAGCAAGCTCCTTCTCTGTTCGCTCGACTTGCATGTATTAGGCACGCCGCCAGCGTTCGTCCTGAGCCAGGATCAAACTCTCCATAAAAGAAATTTGATTAGCTCAAATTGTTTTGCTGGCATCAATTTTGATGTCCAAAATTTTTGTTTCGTTCACTCGCCGAAGCTAGCTACTTAAAACTTTATTGATTACGTTTTGCTTGTTCAGTTTTCAAGGTTCATTTTTTCAAGTCGTTTTCAGCGACTTTATTATCATATCTCATTCACAACAAGAAGTCAACAACTTTTTTAAAACTTTCTTTTCAAGCGTTCCTTCTTGTTAAGGACAAGTAATAATATATAATATAGCATTTTAAAAATCAAGCATTTTTCGTAAAAAAATTAAAAATCTTTTTAATATCTATTACAAACAATAGAATTCCTGCTAATACAATCAATCCACCGATGATTTGTGTCATGATTAAATACTCTTTAAATATCAACAAGGCTAAAAGAGCGGCTCCTACAGGCTCGAATAATATAGCAATTGAAACAACATTCGTACTAACATATTTAATAGACCAATTAAACAAAGTATGACCAAGTAAGTTTGGTATTAATGCTAATAAAATAAACCATAACCAATCCATCGAAGAGTATGGACCAAAAGATTCCCCTTTAACCAATACATATATAAATAAAGTAATGGTACTCACAACATATACAACCATTGTATAGGTCACTAAAGATAATCTCTTTCGTACATCCTGTCCTAATAGAAAATATGCTGTCGCTAGGGCACAAGCAATGAGTGCTAGTATATCTCCATAAAAGGCTGTTCCACTTACTTTAAAATCACCCCAACTAATTAAAACACTTCCTATTATGGCAATTGATCCTGCAACGATTGTTTTCATCGTTATTTTCTCTTTAAAGAAAAAGTATGTTCCCACAAATGCAAACAAGGGTTGTAGTGTTACTAAAACTGTAGAACTTGCTACTGAAGTATAGTTGAGTGATTCAAACCATAATATAAAATGAAATGCTAAAAAAATCCCCGCAACTGAAGAAAATAGCCAATCACGTCTATTTAAAGTAGTTAACTCCTTTGTATATCCTCTCAAAAACAATGGTGCCATTATTAAAACAGAAAATAACATGCGATAAAATGCGATAATGCCCGCTTCCGCCGATGCTAGTTTCACAAAAATAGCTGACATAGATACTGAAATTACACCAATAACTATCGGGATGTATGGATGAATTTTAGGCTGCTCCATAAAACCCCACCTCCCTGAAAAAATACTTATATGTCCTCACTTCATGTTGTACAATACAAAAAAGTGATGCACATATAATAATGACAGTTTGCATATCTCTTAGCAATACGAAATATCAATGGAGGGTTGTGTATGGAAACACTATTGGAAAATATGATTACATATGAAGTTGGCATAAAATTAGTTATTGCAGCCACATTAAGTTTAGTAATCGGTATCGAAAGGGAATTAAAGAAAAAACCAGTGGGATTAAAAACAAGTTTAGTTATTGCTACTTTCAGTTGCTTATTAACGATCATCTCCATTGAGACAGCCTACTCAACCCCTGCTAGAGAAGATATCAATATTACGATGGACCCTCTTCGTTTAGCTGCACAAATTGTTAGCGGAATTGGCTTTCTTGGTGCAGGAGTCATTCTAAGACGCGGTAATGACAGTATTACGGGTTTAACAACTGCTGCCATGATTTGGGGAGCCGCTGGTATCGGTATTGCAGTTGGTGCGGGATTTTACATGGATGCAACATTAGCTGTTGTGATCATTGTTTTTGGTATTGAAGTACTCTCGCCTTTCCTTATGAAAATCGGGCCAAAGCGAATTCGTATGCGAGAAATTTTATTAAAAGTTCAAATTGATGATGACAATCATACAGAATCATTTCTATTATTTTTAAAGGACAACAACATTATCATCGAAAACATACGCATCAAAGATGTACCTTTAAAAAATGATAGTGTTTTACATGAATTAGATTTACGTCTATCCTTAATTGTCTCTGATAATTTGTTGTCATTTTATCGTTCATTACGAGCACTATCTTATATAGAAAAAATCGAAATGGAAATTTTAAACTAGTTGGAGGATTTTTTATGGCAGAACTATTAAAACTACTAAAAGACGGCAATAAACCCTCTCTAATGGCTGCATGTGTAAATGCCTTTTTAGGGATTATTAAAGGGATCGCCTTTTTCTTTACAGGTAATGTTGCCATGTTTGCAGAAATGATGCACTCTCTAGGGGATGCAGCTAACCAATTATTTGTGTATATAGGCTCAGCTCTTTCTAAAAAGGCACCTACAAAACAATTTCCCAGTGGCTTTGGCCGTATTGTCAACTTAGTATGCCTCTTTGCTGTTATTATTGTAGCTATACTTTCTTATGAAACAATAAAAGAAGGTTGGCATCATTTTATTCATCCTGCTGGTGAGTCTAGTGGGATACTGATTGCCCTAGGAGTACTATTCATAGGGATTGTTTTAGAAGGAACCGTGCTAGCTAAAGCGGCTGCAGAGGTACTACATGAAGCAGGTCAAGAAAAGGCAGGTATCACAGCGATTCCAAAAGCATTCTCTTATTTAAATCGAGCAAAACCGGCAACAAAATTAGTTTTTATGGAAGATTTAGTTGCTACTGCGGGTAACTTCTTAGCCTTTGCAGCTATTTTAATTGCTTATTTTACAGGTTGGGGTCGAATAGAAGGACTAGTTTCGATGATAATCGGAGCCATGATGTTTTATGTAGTTGGTAAAGTGTTCCTCGATAATGCACGTGGCGTCATTGGTGAGACAGATGAGGAAATGTTAAACCATATCGCTCACCTTGTAATGGATGATCCGAACATTAAAGATATTGTGCGCCTTGAAGTGGTTAAAGAAGGGGAGTTTTTACATGTAGAACTAGTAGCTGAAGCTGATCCCCTTTTATCGCTAGCTTTTTTAGACGATGTTCGAGATCATTTAACAGAAGTCATCTTAAGCCAAAAAGGGGTATCGAAAGTAGCTATATTATTCGACGAAGATGATGGTAAAACAAGCTGGATACATGTTGGTGAAAAGCCAAATAACTCCATTTAATACTTTATAAAGATAAATAGCCAATTGCCGTATTCCAGGCAGTTGGCTATTTATTATACTAGTTTTAAATAATCTCGTCCGTCATTAATTTTTACTTCATTTAGATAATTAGGAATATCCTCATAACCTACAAAGACATGGTTTGTAATCATAAACGTAAGTAATTTGTTACAAGCAATCGTTTTTCTTTTACCATTCTGTTGAATAACGATTTTTGAAAATTGTAGAGAAGCTTGACGGTTGGCTAACGCATATTCTTCGGCATTTAGAATGTTTCTGCCATCCACATGACAACCCAACACGAAATTCCCTGCAAAAGAATCCTTTAATACATTCGGATGCATGGATTGATAATGTACTTCAGCAATTGAATCTTCTATATTCATGAATTGATGGGCTACCAAATAATGTTTTAAAGCACCTTTTAAATCAATTGCAATAGCTGTATCTGCTAAAATCGTTCGATAATAAACAGGAACAATTTCAGCACCCCCCAAATACGGCTTAACTTCTACAACAATTTCTCCAGAAGGACGAACAAATAATTGTACAATTGCTTTATTTACACCATCCGAAAAAATAATATTCGTTTGCCCAAAACGTAAGCTTTTAAAAAATATACTTTGATCTACAATGTATCCAGTGATTATTTTATCATTTTCAATCTGCAATGATTTCGCTTCAATTCCCAATACTTCTACACAATTCTGCATTTTATATACATGCTGCTGAAATGGCATTTCTACACAACTTAATGTAACAATACGGTCCTCTAGCAATTGTTTCAACATTTGATCCCTCTCCTCTTTGTTTAATATTGTAATTATTTTAATAAAGGTGACTGAACAACTTCTGAACATCGACATATTAGTTGAGTGATTACGACAAAAAACTGTTCATTTCTATCATTCAAAAATCGCCTTATAGTAAAACAACCGACAATATAGGTTGAATGACTCAATAAAAAACGTGACTTTTCTCACTTAAAACAAAGAAAAATATATTTTTAACCCTTTTATTATCTATCTATTTTATTATATTGCAGGACTAAAGAAACTTCTACGACAAAATTCAACATTTATCGTTAATTTTTCTTAACCTTGCAATAAAAAAGTATGAGGCTATCAACATAGCCTCATACTTTATGTTTAAAGAGAATTTTGTAAAATAGTTCTTACATCTTGCTCTTGCAATTTATTAAAGTTTCCAAAAGGTCCATTTTGCATAGCATGATCAATAATCTGTTGGAATTTCGAATCATCAATATCGTAATCAGCTAAACGATTAGGCGCTCCTAATGATGTCCAAAATGCAGATAAACAATCAATTCCCTCGTAAGCAACCTCTTCAACTGTCTTACCAGTTGCATCGACTCCAAATACACGTGTTGCTATACCTGCAAAACGCGCAGGATTTACTGGTACACTTAGACGCATCCAATGTGGTTGAAGAATTGCTAAACCACCCGCATGTGGAATATCATATACAGCCGATACAGCATGTTCAATATTATGGGATGCCCAATCCCCGCGAGAACCAATGGATAAGAATCCATTTAAACCAATTGTCCCTGCTAATAGAATGGTTTCACGTAACTGCGTATTTTCTAGGTCCTCTACTAATTTTGGAGCTGTCGTAATAACCGTTCGCAATACACCTTCACACATTTCGTCTGTAATTGGGGTATTCGTTGTGTTATGGAAATATTGCTCAAATACATGTGACATCATATCAACAATTCCATAGACAGTGTGGTTTTTAGGTACAGTCACTGTATATGCTGGATTTAGTATTGAAAATTTTGGGAAGGCTGCTGGGCTACCCCAACTTAGTTTTTCTTCTGTAGCAGCATTTGTAATCACCGATCCAGCATTCATTTCAGACCCTGTAGCAGCAAGTGTTAACACTGTTCCTAGTGGTAAGGCCTGTTCTACTAACACTTTACGTGTCACGATATCCCAAGCATCGCCATCATATTTTGCACCAGCAACGATTAATTTAGAACAATCGATTACTGAACCACCACCAACAGCCAGAACTAAGTCAATTCCTTCTGTTTTACATAGTTCAATACCACGTCTAGCTGTTTCTACTCGTGGATTTGGCTCTACACCGCTTAATTCAAAAATCGTTTTATCCGCCTGTTGTAATTTCTCTATAACAGCATTGTATACACCATTCGCTTTAATGCTTCCGCCACCATATACAACTAAAACCTTGTTCCCAAATTGCTCTAATTCTTTCGGTAATTTTTCCAGTGCGTCCTCACCAAAATGTAGTTTCACTGGGTTAAAAAAAGTAAATGAATCCATCTAATTCGCCCCTTTCTAGTTGGATTTTCTCATAATTGCGCTAGAGAAAGCAAAGATTAAACGCTGCAACACTTTGCTATTTCTAAAGGTTTTATCAAACTGTTCAGATTTTGTTCAGATAATAGTTGTATAGTACTATTTAATACATAAAATAAAAGGAAATTTTGCACATGCTTATTATTATAATTGCTGCTGTAACCATTATTTTGGGCTTTTTTCTGCTAAGATTTTTCAAAATCCAAAAAATAAGGAAAGAAAAAAAGATGCTACTAGAACAGCGCCTAGATCACCTTATTCAATCGAATAAAAATGAAAAAAATGAGTCATCCCATTAATTTAGGAATGACTCATTATCTTATCTTTTGATTACTTAAACCCATCCACGGAAGCGTGAAGCTTCTGCAGTACGGCGAACACCTACCATGTAAGCCGCTAAGCGCATGTTGATGTTACGTGTTGTAGCTGTTGTATAAACATTGTCAAATGCTTCAACCATTTTTTTGTATAGACGTTCTTCCACTTCTTCTTCTGTCCAATAATAACCTTGGTTATTTTGTACCCATTCGAAGTAAGAAACTGTCACACCACCAGCAGAGGCTAATACGTCTGGTACAAGTAAAATGCCACGCTCTGTTAAGATTTTAGTTGCTTCAGCAGTTGTAGGACCGTTTGCTGCTTCTACTACGATATTTGCTTTAACATTGTGTGCATTGTCAGCTGTAATTTGATTTTCAATAGCAGCTGGCACTAAAATGTCACAATCAAGCTCTAATAATTCTTTGTTTGAAATTGTGTTTTCAAATAAAGTAGTTACTGTTCCGAAGCTATCACGACGATCTAATAAATAGTCGATATCTAAACCTTCAGGATCATGAAGGGCACCATAAGCATCTGAAATACCGATTACTTTTGCACCTAAGTCATGCATGAATTTCGCAAGGAAGCTACCTGCGTTACCAAATCCTTGAATAACAACACGAGCACCTTTAATATCAATACCACGTTTTTTAGCTGCTTCTTCGATTACGATTGTAACACCTTGTGCAGTCGCACGGTCACGACCTTGAGAACCACCAAGTACTAGTGGCTTCCCAGTGATGAAGCCTGGGGAGTTGAATTCATCCATGCGGCTGTATTCATCCATCATCCATGCCATAATTTGTGCATTTGTAAATACGTCTGGCGCAGGAATATCTTTTGTTGGCCCCACGATTTGACTTACTGCACGTACATAACCACGGCTTAAGCGTTCAATTTCGCCCATAGACATTTGACGAGGATCACAAATGACACCGCCTTTACCACCACCGTAAGGTAGATCGACAATACCACATTTCAATGTCATCCACATTGAAAGCGCTTTAACTTCCTCCTCAGACACTTGCGGGTGGAAACGAACCCCACCTTTAGTTGGTCCTACAGCATCATTATGTTGTGCGCGGTAACCTGTAAATACTTTTGTTGTACCATCATCCATTTTCACTGGAATGCGTACTTGTAGCATGCGAAGCGGTTCCTTTAGTAATTCATACATTGCTTCATCATAGCCAAGTTTATTTAGAGCATCTTGAATGACATCTTGAGTTGATGTGAAAAGATTTAAGTTTTCAGACATTATTAAATCGCCTCTTTGTTTTTTTTAATGATAGTTATCGGCATCATTGTAACATACTTCCGAATTAAAATGTGAACATTTTGTTAAAGTTTAAATACTTTTTCAATTTGTTCAATTGACCAATCTAAATCCTCTTGAGAAATAACAAGTGGTGGGGCAAAACGAATTACTGTATCATGTGTTTCTTTACATAATAGACCTAATTCTTTAAGTTTTTCACAGTATGGACGAGCTGCTTCTGTTAGCTCCATACCGATAAATAAACCGCGACCACGTACATCCTTAATAACAGGGTTGTTAATTTCTTTTAATTTACCTTTGAAGTATTCACCAAGTTCGTGTGAACGCTCTGCTAATTTTTCATCTAATAAAACTTTAATAGATGCAATTGAAACTGCACAAGCTAAAGGATTACCTCCGAAAGTTGAACCATGTGAACCTGGGTTGAATACACCTAAAATGCTACGGTTTGCAGCCACACAAGAAATTGGGAATACGCCGCCACCTAGTGCTTTACCTAAGATATACATATCTGGTTCTACTTCTTCCCAATCACAAGCAAACATTTTACCTGTACGTGCTAAACCAGCTTGAATTTCGTCAGCAATGAATAGTACATTGTTTTCACGGCAAAGTTCACGAGCTGCTTTTAAGAAGCCTTCTGTTGGAATTACGATACCAGCTTCGCCTTGAATTGGTTCAATTAAAAATGCAGCAGTGTTTGGTGTAATAGCAGCTTTTAAAGCTTCAAGATTACCGTAATCTACTAATTTAACGTTTGGTAGCATTGGACCAAAACCACGACGGTATTCTTCATCAGAAGATAGAGATACAGCTAGCATTGTACGACCATGGAAGTTACCATTACATGCAATAACTTCAGCCTTACCCTCTTCTACGCCTTTTACATCGTATGCCCAACGGCGAGCTGCTTTAAACGCAGTTTCTACTGCTTCAGCACCAGTATTCATTGGTAATACCATTTCTTTATTTGTTAATTTCCCTACTAGCTCATACCATTCTCCAAGGTTTTCACTGTAGAAAGCACGTGAAGTTAATGTTACTTTATCAGCTTGCTCTTTTAAAGCAGCGATAATTTTTGGGTGACGGTGTCCTTGGTTAACAGCTGAATAAGCTGATAACATATCTAAATATTTGTTGCCTTCTGGATCTTTAACCCAAGCACCCTCAGCCTCTGAAATAACGATTGGCAGTGGATGATAGTTTGCTGCACCAAAATTTTGTGTTTGTTCAATAACTTGTTGAGTTTTTGTCATATCCTATTCTCTCCTTACTAAATCATGATGAAAAACTTTTAATAGAAAGGGACTATGTATCACTATAAGTAGAATGATTAAGAATTTAACAACAATTCAAACGATAAATTTGCTAACTTCTCCAAGGTAAACTACGTCATGGATGTCTACGGTTATAGCCAGGGTAGCGTTACCTAGAGAAGTGTCACAAATTCATTCAAAATGCCTCAATTTCTACTTACTTTGAACAGCCCTCACGTCAATGTGAAAATTAAAGCATTTCTGAAGTTGTTTTTGCTTGCATATGCAGTTGTAGGTAGTCTGGGCCACCTGCTTTTGAATCTGTACCTGACATGTTGAAGCCACCGAATGGTTGGTAACCAACGATTGCACCTGTACAGCCACGGTTGAAGTAAAGGTTTCCTACATGGAATTCTTCACGCGCTTTTTCTAGGTTCACACGGTTAGTTGTGATAACAGCGCCTGTTAAACCGTATTCTGTATCGTTTGCAATTTCAATCGCGTGGTCGAAATCTTTTGCTTTTGCGATCGCTACGACTGGTCCGAAGATTTCTTCTTTCATAATACGTGCAGAAGGCTCTACGTCCGCGAAGACAGTTGGTTGTACGAAGTAACCGACTGAATCATCCGCTGTACCACCAGCTACTAGACGACCTTCGCCTTTACCGATTTCGATGTATTCCGTAATTTTATTGAATGCCGCTTGGTCAATAACCGTTGCCATAAAGTTGCTGAAATCAGTTGGATCTCCCACTGTTAAAGCGTTTGTTAACTCTTCTACACGGTTCACCACTTGGTCATACACATCTTCTACGATAACAGCACGAGAACATGCTGAACATTTTTGACCAGAGAAGCCAAATGCTGATTTCACGATCGATTGTGCAGCTAATTCTAAATCTGCTTCTTTATCGACTACGATTGTATCTTTACCGCCCATTTCAGCGATAACGCGTTTAATCCAAATTTGACCGTCATTTAACACAGATGCACGTTGGTTAATACGTAAGCCAACATCACGTGAACCTGTGAAGCTGATGAAACGAGTTTTTGGATGATCAACTAAATAGTCGCCCACTTCAGCACCAGAACCTGGTACAAAGTTAACAGCTCCTGCTGGAAGACCTGCTTCTTCTAATACTTCGATAAATTTATACGCTACAACTGGAGTTGTTGAAGCTGGTTTTAATAAAACTGTGTTCCCTGTTACTAAAGCAGCTACTGTTGTACCAGCCATGATTGCAAATGGGAAGTTCCAAGGAGAAATGACGATACCAATTCCTAGTGGAATATAGTCATAACGGTTGTACTCACCTGGACGGCTTTCTACTGGTTGACCGTTTTTAATGCGTAGCATTTGGCGACCATAGTATTCCAAGAAGTCGATTGCTTCCGCTGTATCTGCATCTGCCTCTGCCCATGGTTTCCCAGCTTCTTTTGTTAATAAAGCAGAGAATTCATGTTTACGACGACGGATGATCGCTGCTGCTTTGAATAAAACGTCTGCACGAATCGCTGGATCAACTTTTTTCCAAGTTTTAAATGTTTCATCTGCCGCTTGCATTGCTTTTTCAGCTAAATCTTTGCTTGCTTTCGAAACGCGACCAATGACTTCTGTTTTCTTTGCAGGATTGTACGAAACGATTTTATCTTCCGTTGTAATGCGCTCGCCACCAATAATTAGTGGGTAGTCTTGACCTAAGTAACCTTCAACTTTATTTAAAGCCTCTACATAAGCATTGTAGTTTGCCTCTTGTGAAAAATCTGTGAATGGTTCGTGTTTGTATGGAATCATACTTAATCCTCCCTTGTGAAATGTATTTGGGTATGCAAAAAACATTGACGCAAAATATCTTTGCGTATAAAATATCCTTACACTTATTATAATGCAAAATTTCGTTGCATATTTCAAGTAAAAAATTTTTGAGGTGCACATTTTTATGAAAAATTCTGAACCTTTACTACCTTTTTATGAGTTTATTGCAACAAATGTATCCGTTGGTATTCATGCAGTAGACCTCTCTGGCAAAACGATTATTTATAATACAAAAATGAAAGAAATTGAAGGATTTCATTTTGATGAACTTGCGGATCGTTCCATTATTGAAATGTTTTCCTTCCGACAACACGAAAGTACATTAATGCGTGTTTTACAAACAGGAAAAAAAGAAATTAATGTTAAACAATCCTACTGGAATAAAAATGGCCATGAAATTACAACAATCAATGATACTTTTCCACTTTTTGTTGAAGGTAAACTAATTGGCGCAATCGAATTTGCACGTGATATTACCTCACTGGAAAAGCTTGTTTATCAACCCCTTCGTCGTTACGATGAACCATTAACATTTGATATGATTAAAGCTGATTCTGAATCAATGAAGCAGGTTATCGAAAACGCTAAAAAAGCAGCCGCTGTAAAATTACCAGTATTATTAATTGGCGAATCTGGCACAGGGAAAGATCTAGTAGCTGAAGGAATTCACCACGCAGCTTCCCCCGACCCTGACGCCTTTGTGACACTCGTTAGTCGCCGTTCAGCTCAATCGGTGCTTGATAAATTACAACAGCTATTAGAAGAAGATAAAGATTATACCTTTTTCTTTGAACGTATCGATTTTTTAAGCTTAGACATTCAAGAGCAGCTTTTAGATATACTGCATTCGCTTCCACAGTCCAAATATATGCTAATTGGAAGTGTGGGCAGTGACCCTATTACATTGATTGCCGAAAAAAAGCTGTCTAAATCTCTTTATTATTTTTTTGCAACAATGGCTATTACCATTCCCAATTTAACGGATCGAAAAGAAGATATTCTTCCATTTGTCGATGATTATTTTAGTCGACATCGAGAACGCTTTGCCTCCCAAGTCACTGAACTTGCACCAGATGTACAGGAATTATTTTTACAATATGATTGGCCAGGGAATTTAAAGGAACTTGAGCTACTACTGGATGAGATTGTTTCATTTATGACTACGGAGTCCACTGTTACTTCAGATTTATTACCTTTACATTTCCGCTTCAAAGTGCAGCAGCAAGATACAAACAATCGTGAACCAGAATTTTTTATGTTCCATCAAAATCACAATGTCATGCCACTCGATGCCTATTTGCGTGAAGCCGAATCATATTATGTGCAAAATGTCTTAAATTTATATGAGGGCAATATTACAAAGGCAGCGAATGCACTTGGTATGAGCAGACAAAACCTACAATATCGAATCCGCAAAATAAAAAAACAATAGCAAAAAACGAGGATACCTTCATTCGAAAGCATCCTCGTTTTTTTATTGACCAGATTGTTCAATCCAGTCCTGTAATTTATCTTTTAAGGAATTAAAACCATTCGCATCCGATTCATCTACACGGTCCTGCAATGATTTTCGTGGTGGTGCATCTTTTTTTCTTACTGTTGCTGGGCGATCCTGTAGCGCTCTCATCGATAAACTAATTTTTTCGGCCTCTTCATCGATTTCAAGAATCTTGACTTCTACTTCTTGCCCAACCGCTAAAAATTCACTAACGTCCTTCACAAAGCCGTATGTTATTTCCGAAATATGCACAAGGCCTTGCGTATTGTCATCTAGCGCAACAAATGCACCATATGGTTGAATACCTGTAACTTTTCCGGTCAACACGTCTCCTAATTCATATTTTTTTACCATAACCTTTGCCCACTTTCTTTTTGTTTGCTACGTATATATCGCTTAAATTATAACATACGTGTAAATACGGGGCAAAAAATCTCCTTACTCGGAAATGGCTGTAATGATGTAACGTTTTTCACCTTTTCCTGTAGTCACTGTACCTAACTGGAAGGTTAAATGCTGCCCAATCATCTGAACTGATTCTGGCTTAACACCTGCTTTAATGGTTGTTTGGGAGGCATCTATGGCATAAAGAACTATAAAATGTTCCATCCCATCAAATTGAACCACTTTATTCAAATCTACATCTTGAGACAATAACCGTTTAGCTGTTTCTTGATCTCCTTTTCCTTGCGCATATAAGAAGAGGCTTACAACGTTCATTGGATTTAATGAATCTAGGATGGTATCAGCTTTGCTTGACGTATACGCATTGTATAGGCCTTCCGTTTGGATAATCCAGCGGTAATCAATTTGTAAGCTTGTCGAACCATCTTCTGATTCTATATAGACTTCGTTAGTTAAATATGAAAGCTCTATCCCCATATCCTGTCTTGTCAGTTTGTCTATTGTTTTGGATGTTCCTTTTCCCTTAAATTCTTCGAGGATGAATTGTGCGGTTAAGCGCATCGATTCTCCATACTTTCCATTTGCCGTATCATTTAATAGCTTTATATGTTCGGGTGAGTATCTACTTTTATCATCAATACCTTTTAATAGTGCAAGCCACGCATTTTCAAACTCTTTCTTTAAATTGCGTGATTGGAAATCGAGTCCTGATGTTGATAGGTCATTTATTAATGTTCTTTCGTATAATTTTAAAATACGAGCAGATTCTTCCGCAGAAAATCGTAAATCCTCACCATTGAATAAAGAGCCTGTAGCAAAATATTTAAAATAGCCTAAGATATCCGGATGAAGACGGTCAATAGAGGCTGGTGCATCTTTCATAAATAGAGGATTTGTTTTAAAACTATAGATATTCCCATCATGTGACAACTCGAAATATTGTTTTTTGGTCGTCTCAATCAATTCTTTTAGTTCTTTAGGATAATCTTTCTTTGCTTGTGGAAGTACGGTATTAAACTGGGAAAGTTCATTTGTATAATATGTCAAAACATCTTTCGTTGCGTAGTAATATATGCTAAAGAAATATCTAGATTCGGCAAATGACATCGGGTTTTCGTAGGTTTCAATTTGCTCTATCAGTTCTCGAGGTGTTTGCAAACGGTCTATTATTTCTTGCTCTAATTGTGTTAAATATTTTGGATCATCAGCCATTCTGTTTAAAACTATTTTTTTATTTTTAGCTTTATCATTGTATAGATAATCAGCAGATACAACAAATGTTAGTTTCTTAAAGTTTTCCTCAGGTATATTGAGCTCAAGGCGTGTTTTTTCACGTTTTTCATGATACTTCTTTTGAAATCTAGAAAACCAATCTTCATAGTTGCTTTCTATCTCCTTTTCTTCATCTGAATGAACGAGTGCTGAAGGATGGAACATATAAGACGAAATTAGAATACCTACCAAAAGCACACTGGCAATACTTGCGATCCATACAGCCGATTTTTGCCATCTTGCAGAAGGCTTTCGCACCGTATTCATACTTTCTAGAGACTCTCTTACATTATCCTCAGCTTCAATTTGCTGAAGAACTCGTTGTGGGTCTAGCTGTGATTCCATTCGATCATAGGATTTTTTTAGTAGTGCCATACGTTGATTAAATTGCTTATCATCCATTTTCAACACTCCCATCTTGCATTAATGCTGCCTTTAGCTTTTCCTTCGCACGTAATAATCGCACTTTCACCGTCGATAGTGAAATATTTAAGACTTCAGCGATTTCTTCGTATTTTAATTCGTGGAAATAATACAACACGAGAGGATAACGGTATTTTTCATCAAGGGCCTGAATGGCACTGTGTAGATGCCTGTCCTCTTCAAACAAAAGAACATTCTCTTCTGCAGATGAATAGGTCTTTTGCTGCTGGGCATGTAGCTTGTCCTCTTTTGCCTGCTGTCGCTGTTCCTTACGATAATAATCACGAGTAGCATTTAATGTGATTTTATAGAGCCACGTTGTAAATCGATCCTGTTTAAATTGATGTAAAAAGCGATACAGTTTGACAAATACCTCCTGCGAAACATCAGCTAAATCATTCGTATGTACACCACATTGAAAGGCAAACTTTTCAACGGTTCGTTGATGATTGCGGATAAGCTCGATATAGGCCTCTTTATCTCCTTGCTGTGCCCTTGCTATTAATTCAACCTCCATCATGGCTATCCCCCCTTTTTGTTAATGGAACGATGCAATCTGCCTAATTGTTACATAAATTAGATGTCTTTCCTTATATGTCATCATTCTATATTTTTACTCCATCAAATGTCTTCCGATCTATCATCAATTTTCTGATATTTGCTTGTGTTATGAGAATATTGAGGTAAAATAAAACTTTAGTATAAGGAGGATTTATTTTCGTGTCATCGAGGGATCAATTTACAACTAAAATTGGGTTTATTTTAGCTGCCGCAGGAAGTGCTATAGGGCTGGGAGCCATTTGGAAATTTCCCTATATGGCAGGTACGAATGGCGGTAGTGTCTTTATTTTATTATTTATTTTATGTACATTTTTTATTGGTTTACCAGTGCTCATTGCTGAGTTTATGATTGGTCGCCGAGGTCAAAAGGATGCTGTCACTTCCTTTAAGGAACAAGCGCCAGGAAAGCCATGGTATTTGATTGGTTGGGGTGGTATGGTGATTGCCGGCCTTATCTTATCATTCTATAGCGTTGTTGGTGGATGGATTTTAAGCTACTTGGGTCGTGCCCTTACATTTAAGCTAACGAATGCTGGCTCTGACATCAACTACACCGATTTATTTAGCAAGATTATTTCAAGTCCATTTGAAGCCATTCTTGTACAGGGACTATTTATGTTATTAACAGTAGTCATTGTGTCAGCAGGTATTAAGGGTGGTATTGAAAAAGCCAGCACATGGATGATGCCTCTCCTCTTTATATTCTTTATTGTCCTAGTTATCCGCTCTTTAACTTTAGACGGGGCCATGGAAGGCGTTAAATTTATGTTTTTACCTGATTGGTCCTATTTTAATGCTGAAACATTTTTAATGGCTTTAGGACAAGCTTTCTTCTCATTAAGTGTAGGTATTGCCGTTATGATTACATATGCTTCCTATTTGTCTAAAAAAGAGAAGATTGGTAACTCTGCGATAAATGTAGCATCCATGAATATTATTATTTCTTTACTGGCGGGCCTTGTTATTTTCCCAGCAGTATTTGCACTTGGCTATACACCCGATCAAGGGCCTGGCTTAGTATTCATTATTTTGCCAGCTGTATTCGAACAGTTACCTCTTGGGGGCTTATTCTTAACAATCTTCTTCATTCTGTTACTTTTTGCTACAGTGACTTCTTCCATTTCCATGTTAGAAATTGTCGTGGCTATCGCCATTGGTGATAAATCAGAAAAACGTAGAAAGATTGCTTGGATTGGTGGAATCATTATTTTCATCGTTGGTATTCCAAGTGCCCTTTCATTTGGTATATTATCCGATGTAAAAATATTAGATCGCTCTATTTTTGACTTTGTTGATTTTATGACCAATAGCATCGGTATGCCGATAGGAGCTTTGTTGATTTCAATTTTTGCAGGTTATTATTATACTAAGGATATTTCACGTAAGGAATTAGCTGCATCTAGCTTACTGTTTAATATTTGGTACATTTTAATTCGCTACGTCTCCCCACTCGCCATTTTGGTCATTTTCATTCAGGGGATTTTACCTTTATTTAAATAAGTATTAACCTCAATCACTCCATTAAAAAAGAGGTTGTCCATTGACAACCCCTTTTTTTATAAGGAATATGCAAAATATTTTAAATAATACATTTCGCTTCAAATTTAATGGCAATTAGTTTGTAAGAAATGGCTACACAATCTTCAAACGGTATCCATTGTTCAAACGAATGCTCATATGTTTCTTGAATAACTTTTGCAAGTGTCGATGGATCATCAATTCCTTGCAAGGCTGCTACTACATCTGCTGTTTCTGTATCATAATGGTCTGGACCTAAGTGGAATGGATCCCACTCCTCTAGCAGATGGACAGCTGCTTGATTCATCTTAATATTTTCCAAAATACTCACCTATTATCCTTTGATCATACTCGTATGATACCATAGTAAAAAAAAAAGAAAAGAGTGATTTGCTTGTCTATTTTTGATCAAACTATCAAACGTCGATGTACAAACTCTGTAAAATGGGACGCAATGGAAAAGGTTTATGGCCTAAACGATGCGGCAGATATCTTGCCAATGTGGGTAGCTGATATGGATTTTGCTGCACCTACAGCTGTTTCAAAGGCTTTACAACAACATGCTGAACAAACTATTTTTGGCTATAGTTTTATGAGCGAAGAAGCGATCCAGTCCATTGTAGACTGGCAAAGTACTCGCCATGACTGGCACATTGAGAAAGAAGCCATCCTATTCTGTAATGGCGTGGTCGCTGCATTAGCTAACAGCATTGTAGCACTAACTAATCCTGGTGACAAAGTACTCATTTCACCACCAGTTTATCCGCCATTCTTTAACATACCAAAAAGTAATGGTCGTGAAGTTGTAAGCTGCCCATTAGTTGAAGAAGATGGAATGTTTGTCTATGATTTTGAAGCCTTCGAGCAGGCTTTAGCACAAGATGTGAAAGCCTACATATTCTGTAACCCTCATAATCCAGGAGGCTATGTATGGGATGAAGCTACTTTAAAGGAAATTGTACGACTTTGTGCTAAATACGATGTCATCATTATTTCTGATGAAATCCATGCTGATTTAATGATCAATGGGGATAAGCATATACCTTTAGCTAAAGTTGCAGGGGATGAAATCAATCGCATTGTTACGTGTATGGCTCCTACTAAAACATTTAACTTAGCAGGCATTCAAGTGTCATATATGATCGTAACAGATAAGAAAAAACGCCTGCAGCTAGAGGCCATCAATATGGCAAGTGGACAAGGCTCATTAAATACATTTGCCTCTGTTGCCCTTCATGCTGCTTATACAGAAGGGGCTCCTTGGTTAGATGAATTACTTTCTTATATTTCTGCTAACATGGATTATGTGAAAGCTGAATTAGAACAGATTCCAGGCATTCGTGTTACGATTCCTCAATCCACTTATCTAATCTGGATTGATTACCGAGAGCTAGCGCTTGAAGAGAAGGATATCATGAATCGCTTACTAGAAATCGGCAAGCTGGCACTAGAACCAGGGACAAAATACGGAGAAGAAGGTCGTGGCTTCCTACGAATGAATTTGGCTTGTTCATTTGATACTGTGAAAGATGGAGTCGAGCGTTTTAAAAAGGTCTTTGCAGAATAAAAATGGTTGAAAGGTTATCTCTACTTTTGGAGATAGCCTTTTTATGTTTAAAATCATAATTTTGTGGAAAAGTTTCTTATCAGTTGGATTTTAAAAGAGGTGTTTTACATGGACATCGTTCCATTAACGATTAAACGTGCCTATATGACATTCCTATTTCCTTTCGCCTATTCCACAAAAAATCGTCAAAAAATTGGTGATGTACTACTAAAGGAAGGTTTTTCTTTTTTCACCTTGAAAAACACATCTCTTGAAGACGCCTTTTACAGTGACATGACGATTATACATGAGGAGCTTGCTCAATTTTTCTATCCTTTTCTGGAGGATAAACTATTTCCAAACGAAATGAATAGCCCTGACTTTATTCGTTTTTCGAAAGCATTTTATACACAAGGCTCCTTACATCTTCAAGAAAGTCAAATCAATTATAATTACGAAGTGATGAGTATCGATGTGACATTATGTCCTTTTGGGAATGGCATTATAACAGTAAGAACAAATATTACAGATCAATCACATGATCTAAGTGATATATTAAATTTTGTTCATTATTTTAGAGTATTAGAGGCTAAGCTACGAGAGGAGAAAGGTGCCAGTCATCATTTTTCATTTGGTCATTGTTCTTCTACAAGTGAATTATTATTTAAGTATTTTATACCTTATTTACAGCCTTTTCTATTACATCAACAAGACCACAGCTACGAAGGCTTACCGTTCTTTGAAGATGAGCGAATGTTTGCCTCAGCTTATTTCATTGCTGAGGAAGAGGCTAAACTATTACCTGAGCATTTATTTCGATTAGGGCAAGTTGATGGTAGGACACCAGATGGCAAGCCCTTTATTTCTAGCACGAATCCTCACTATATCTCTAATTATGTACAAGAGCACGCCCATACACGCTGGGCACCTAATAGTTATATTATCACCTCGTCACAGGCACAGATGACAATTACAAATAGGCCGTTTGATAAATGTACTCATAGTATTCAAGAATTTATGGGTACGCACTATTACAACTTGTTCATTCATTATTTTTATAAAATGATGCTCTTAAAGCTTTCCTATGAGTATAGTGAAATAAAATGGGGCAAAGATAAGCAGGTTATCAATGAACTAATCGAGCTGATTACAAAGTTCTCTGCACGCTATTATTTTGAAGAAGTCATCGTAAGAACAGAAGGCAGAGAAATTTCTCAAATGCTGCGAAAGTATTTCCGTATAAATGAACATTATCTGGAAACTAAAGCAACATTGGACAGTTTGTATCGTATACAAGAAGACCAATCTGATAATCGAAGTAATAATTTACTGTTTATTTTAACAGTTTTTACTGTTGTATCCGGTATTTACGGTATGAACTTAGTCATTGAAGGTTGGAAAGATAGCAGTGATTTCGATAGCATCGGTAGTTATACACTCTTTGAATGGGTAGCCTTTATTACTGCATTGAGTGGGATTGGCTTATCACTCGTACTGGTTTGTTTCACTGTCCTCAAAACACTGCAAAATAGTATTCGCCGCTTTAAAAAATGATACAAAGAAAGAATCTGCTCGCCCTCCGTGGCAAGCAGATTCCTTTTTTTAGATATTCTGTTGATTGTTTGTGTTTTTCTTATCCGCTAGAATACGTGCTTCAATTTCTTTTGATTTCAATTCTTGTTTCTTAGAAATTTTTCTGAAAAGCGTAAACACGATAATACATAAAATAAGCATAATTAAAAATTCAAATGCTGCTGGAATATAACCTGATTTGTCTTCTGGGAAATATAAAAATTGATACATAAAGTTTTGCATGTTCTACACGTCCTTATAAGTATTATTCAAAGACTGTAATTGACTCAATTTTCACATCTTCTAATGGTTTATCACGGAAATCTTTTTCCACATCCGCAATTTTATCCACAATGTCCATACCTTCTACAACATGACCGAATACTGTGTGTTTATGGTCTAACCAAGGTGTACCACCATTTTGAGCATAAGCTTCGATGATCTCTTCTGGGAAGCCTGCCCCTTGTAATTGACGAAGCATATCACTTGGAAGGTGCTTCATTTGTACAATAAAGAATTGAGAACCATTTGTATTTGGACCTGCATTTGCCATTGAAAGCGCTCCACGTAGGTTAAACAATTGATCTGAGAACTCATCTTCAAAGGAATTACCCCAAATTGATTCTCCGCCCATACCAGTACCAGTTGGGTCGCCACCCTGAATCATGAAGTCTTGAATAACACGGTGGAAAACAATGCCGTTATAGTAGCCTGATTTAGCATGCCCTAAAAAGTTCTCAACCGTTTTTGGTGCGTGCTCAGGGAATAATTTAATTTTGACAGCACCTAATGTTGTGTTCATTTCTACAAGCACTTCGCCTGCTTGTACGTCTGTTGTTAATTGTGGAAACATGGAAGTCTCTCCTTTAATGATAAATTTCAGTTTCAATAAAAAAGATGCCTGTGCATCCTTTCTGACCTCATTTTAGTCTAACATACTTCTTATTGGTTTTCTCCCTCAAAGTATTGACGATTTTTGCACTTTTACTATTCATTTTTAAAACGAAGTAAATAGGTCCGAGCGAGTATTTGGAATCAATCCAAAATATGTTATTCTGATGAAGGATTTATAGAAAGAGTGGAGGCACACATGAAAAAGGCTTTTGGTTTTTTTATTATCGTTCTATCCCTTCCTGCTTTATGGTGGATTAGCACAAACATTAAAACAGAAATCAATATAGCACAAGCACATGAGGAACAAATGACAAATGCTATACATTTACCTGAGGTAGAGGCCCAGCTACCTGTTACCCTTATTGATCGAAATGGGCAAACATTTAGTGAGGAATATGTCGAATGGCGGCAGCCACTAAGTTTACAAGAAATTCCACAAATTGCCCAGGAAATATTCATCACAAGTGAGGATGCTGATTTTTATGAGCATATCGGCTTTGATTTAAGTGCGATTATTCGTGCGGTTGTAGCTAATTCAAATAGTAACACCACCTCTCAAGGTGGTAGTACCATCACACAACAGCTTGTTCGAATGCGTTATTTATCTGAGGAAAAAACATATGAACGGAAATTGACAGAGCTTTTTTATGCATATGAATTAGAAAAAGAATTTGATAAAGATGCCATTTTAACAATGTACCTGAATGAATCCTATTTTAGCAATCAAGTTTATGGCATTGGCGGAGCAGCCACTTATTATTTTCAAAAGCCACTCCAAGAATTATCTATTGCTGAAATAGCTTTCATTGCTGCTATCCCAAATAACCCCTCCCTTTACAATCCTTTAAAAAATTTTGATCAAACTAAAGCGAGGCAGGAACGATTGTTAGATACCCTTGCAGCAAATGGGGCGATTACAGAGGAAGAGGCAAAAAAAAATAAGGCTACTCCCATTACATTAAATGTGAAAGATAAAATTCAAAGTTATCCAATGTATAGCACTTATGTTCTTCAAGAGCTAAAATGGCTAGTTGCAGAAAAAGAAGGTTATGCGGATCGACTAAGCATTACAGTTAATGAGGAAGAGAAGAAAAACATTAAAGTACAATTAGATAATCGACTTCATACATTATTTCAAAATGGACTCATCATTCAAACGACGCTTGATCCAACTAAACAGCAGCATGATGAGGAAAAAATGTCAGCTATTCTTGAGGCTAGCCCATTGCAAGCAGCAGGTGCGGTCATTGAAAACCAATCAAGAGAAATAGTCAGTCTGTATGCAGGAAAGAACTATGAAAAATTTGATTTTCATCGTGCATTCCAAGGAACACGGCAGCCAGGGTCTGCCTTTAAGCCACTGGCAGTCTATGCACCATTTTTCGAAACGACATCCCATACACCTGATTCGATTGTCAATGGTGGTCGTTATTGTGTGGGCTCCTTTTGCCCCCAAAACTATGGAGGCTATACGTATGGTGATGTTACTATTCGTACTGCTTTTCGACACAGCTATAATACATCTGCACTGCGTCTCTTTCAAACAGTTGGCGTTGAAACAGCCTTTGACTACCTTAATCGCTTTCACTTCCGCTCCATTGTAGAGAAAGATCATAACTATGCAGCATCATTAGGAGGATTAACCTATGGTGTGACAGCATTAGAACTAGCAGATGCTTATACAAGCTTTATTGATGGCTCTTATGTTCTTGCACATAGTATACGAAAAGTTACAGCTTTAGATGGAACAGAGCTTTATAGTTGGGATACACAGCGTGATCAGATCTGGTCTCCTAAAACAGTAAAATACATGCGTGAACTCCTTGCAGATGTTGTAGCAAACGGTACGGGTCAAGGTGTCTATAGTAACAGCAGCTACGTTGGTGCAAAAACAGGGACAACGAATGACTATCGAGACTACTGGCTTGCGGGGCTCAATGATGATTATACTGCCGCCGTTTGGCTAGGATATGATAAACCTCAGTCGATGCAGCAATTAGAGGAATACAAAATCCACCATCAATTATTTAATGTTTTGCTTGAGTAGTGAAACAACTAAAAGGTAGTAGTCGCTGAGACTACTACCTTTTCATAGTGTTGAAAAACAAAACCATCAATAGAATTTTTGTGAAAGGTGAAAATGGTTTCCGTTGCAGGCTACTTGCTTTCCTGTGGGCGAGCGCCGAGCCGCTTCCTCCGCTACCGCTCCACTCCTCCCCACAAATTTAGCAAAGGTTTTCAAATAAAGTGAAGATATTCACTACTCATTTTATGGAGAGGTGATGTCACGAATCACTTCTCCACATTTTTCACTACTGTTAGTATGAAAGAAAAGGAAAAAACACTTTTGCAGAATGGTTAATTGGAGTGGAAACAGCGTCACAGATGGGGCCCTGGAACCAACGTTAGTGAGTGAAGCGGTTCAGCTGACGCCCTCTGGAAAGGACGCTGGTGGAACGGAAATCAACCTCTCGCCTTTCAAACTTGCTTTTTCTGCCGTTGTTGACATCACCTTTTTAATAGTATGTATTAATTTGCAAACGGCAAACTTGCCAAAATACCATTGTATAGTTTCAACACAACATAAATAACAAGCGTTAAAAGAATCGTCCACATAAATAGCTCAAAGATTAATAGACCAATTGTGCCGCCCATTGATATAAAATGACTCATTTTATAAATCAGATAAATAAAGTAGGCAAATATCGTTATCACAAAAATACCAATTAAAACATAAATAAATTGGATGGCAAATGCGGAACACATGGCACCTACAAATAAGATTATATAGCCGCCACGAGCCTGACTTACAGTGGCTCCTTCGTTATCCTTTGAAAAAAACAGCATCCCTACTTCATGAATGGTTTCCCCTACAAGTTTAAGAGCCGAAAATAACATAAAAAAAACAATGGCAAAAACAATGAGTAAAAATACACGTAATTCAAAATCAGATAAAAACTCTCGCATACCTGAATACACACCGATGGCTTGAAAAATCTGTAATGATTTACCAACAGCATACATACCAAATGTCAAACTAAACAATAAAATTGTAATTAATGGTAGATAACCATAGATATATGGGTTCCTCATAAAAAATTTTTTTCCTCTATTTTTATTGATAACTTCCTATTTATAATATAACGAAAATTCTCTAACGACCGCAAGCTAAATCCCAATAGTACATATGCATCCTCAATTAAAGTACGTTATAATTGGGATACTTACCTGCATAAAGGAGGGTTTTTTTGTTACAAGTACTTTATATTTTTATTCCAATGCTTGTTGCAATATTAGTGCCATTATTATATAAACGCATGAAAAATATTCACACAGGTTGGTTTGTTCTTGCTGTACCTGCTACGCTTGCGATTATTTATGCAACATATATTGCTCAAGTGGCTAAGGGGGAAGTATTTACTGCAGAGCTCCCTTGGATTCCATCGCTTGATATTTCCATCATCTCATATTTAGATGGACTCAGCTTATTATTCTCATTACTCATTACTGGAATTGGCTCGTTAGTTGTGCTTTACTCCATTTTTTACTTAGATAAACATAAAGAAAAATTACATAACTTTTATGTTTACTTACTGTTATTTATGTCAGCCATGCTGGGAGTAGTACAGTCAGATCATTTAATTACACTCTATTTCTTTTGGGAGCTAACGTCCATATCATCATTTTTACTCATCGGCTATTGGTATAATCGGGATGCCTCACGCTTCGGTGCATTAAAGTCTATGATGATTACAGTTGGCGGCGGCTTAATGATGCTAGGTGGCTTTGTTCTGCTTTATTTAATGGGAGGGACCTATTCCATTCGAGAATTGATTGTCATGGCACCTAATTTAGTAGATCAACCTTTATTCACTTGGTCACTTATCCTAATACTCTTGGGCGCATTTACAAAATCCGCGCAATTCCCATTTTACATTTGGTTACCAGATGCCATGGAAGCGCCAACACCAGTAAGTGCATACCTTCACTCGGCAACAATGGTCAAAGCAGGTATCTATTTAGTTGCACGATTTACGCCGATATTTGCAGCCTCTGAGCTTTGGGTGTGGCTTGTAACAGGTGTAGGTATCTTAACTTTATTCTGGGGTTCCTTCTTTGCAGTGAAGCAAACAGATTTAAAAGGTATCCTAGCATTCTCTACAGTCAGTCAGCTTGGTCTTATTATGTCACTACTCGGCGCAAGCGCTGTTGCTTTTCATACAAATGGCTCAGTCGATACCATTAAATTTGCTGCATTTGCTGCCATTTTCCACCTTATCAATCATGCTACATTTAAAGGCAGTCTTTTCATGATTGCAGGCATTGTTGATCATGAAACAGGAACTCGAGATATTCGTAAACTTGGCGGATTAATGAGTATCATGCCAATTAGTTTTACTGTGGCTGCAATAGGAAGCTTATCAATGGCTGGTCTTCCACCATTTAATGGCTTCTTAAGTAAAGAGATGTTTTTAACAGCCATGCTTGCCCTTCAAAAGTTTGAATTTTTCGGCTTTGAAACATGGGGAGCACTCTTCCCTATTGTTGCTTGGATTGCTAGTATTTTCACCTTTATCTATAGCTTTTATTTTGTTTTCCGAACATTTAATGGAAATTACAAACCTGAGCAGTTACCTCATAAACCACATGAGGCACCGATTGGCATGCTAATTTCTCCAATACTTTTAGCGGCTTTAGTTGTGACAATCTTCTTTATCCCTAACTTTATTGGCAATACCTTTGTAAAACCAGCTGTCCAAGCGATTCAGCCATTTTTGTATGATACACCTCAAGCAGTGGATATTCATGTATCTGCTTGGCATGGCATCACCCCAGAGCTACTGATGACTATTGGAATTATCATTGTTGGGGTATTATTATTTGTCGCCTTACCAAAATGGCAAGGGATGTATCAGCGATTCCCGCAAGCCTTAACATTAAACAATGCCTATGACAAAATCATGCAGGGTTTAGACGTTGGCTTAAATCGTTTATCTCGACGCTATATGACAGGCTCTATGCGTCACTATTTACTCTATATGTTTAGTGGAATTACTGTAATTGTTATCGGCTCTCTTTTCATGAAAGATGCTTTTAGCATTTCATTCCAAGGAGCCTCACCAATAAATCTATACGAAATAATCTTGATCGTCGTTTTACTAATTGGTACTGCCATCACCATTTTGGCCAAGTCACGTTTAACGGCCATTATTGGGCTTGGTACTGTAGGCTATACCGTAGCCTTATTCTTTGTCATTTTTAACGCACCTGATCTAGCGCTGACACAGCTCGTTATTGAAACGATTTCAGTAGCACTATTTTTATTAGCATTTTACCATCTACCTAAGCTTGGTAAACGCGAGGAGCGAATGAGATTCCAGTTAAATCGTGCCGTTGTTTCGATTGCAGTTGGTGTGATGGTAACCCTTGTTGCCCTATCAGCTCATTCCCAAAAACTAATTCCCTCTATTGCTAAGTATTACGAGGAAACCGTGTATTCATTAGCTGGTGGCGGAAATATTGTAAACGTAATTTTAGTAGACTATCGTGGTTTCGATACATTATTTGAAATTACAGTACTCGGCATAGCTGGCATGGCCATCTTAGCTATGATTAAGTTACGTATGAATAGAAAGGAGAACACTCATGAAAACAAATGATGTGGTCATACAATTTACAGCTAAAATTGTATTTTTCATTATTTTCTTCTTCTCCATTCATATTTTTTTAGCTGGTCACTATACGCCTGGTGGAGGCTTTGTTGGGGGTCTGTTAACATCAAGTGCACTTGTTCTTTTAGTGTTAGCCTATGATATCAACACAGTCCGTCATATTCTACCTATTAATTACACGTATTTAACAGCCATTGGCTTACTATTAGCCCTTGCTACTGCGGCATACCCAATGTTTGTGGGCAAACCGTTTTTCACACATTTCTTTGATTATTTCGATTTACCGCTTCTAGGCAAACAGTCATTACACACGGCTATGCTTTTTGATAGCGGTGTCTATTTGGTTGTTGTCGGTGTTACGATGACCATTATTCAAACGATTGGGGAGGATGAATAATGGAAATAATTATGGCCTTTGTGATTGGCTTTCTCTTTATGGCAGCGGTCTATTTAATCTTATCGAAAAGTTTATTGCGCATTATTATTGGAACAGGCCTGTTAAGCCATGGTGCTCATCTACTGATCTTAACGATGGGTGGTCTTGGTGGCGAAGCTCCACCCGTCTTAAACGAAGGAGCCAAAACGTTTGCTGATCCCTTACCCCAAGCACTTATTTTAACTGCGATTGTTATAAGCTTTGGGGTAACAGCATTCTTCCTTGTACTTGCCTATCGTTCCTATCAGGAGCTTAACACGGATGATATTAGCTTAATGAGAGGAAGTGATGAGGATGAATAACTTCCTGCTACTACCAATTATCATCCCATTTTTCTTCGGTATGATTTTAATGTTTGGACAAAAAAATCTAACCTATCAGCGATCATTTTCATTACTTGGAATTGGACTAGCCCTCTTCTCTGCCTTTTCACTTCTTTTAAAAGTGAAACATGATGGTATTCAAAAGGTCACATTTGGAAACTGGCCCGTTCCTTACGGTATTACAATGGTATCTGATATGGTATCTGCATTGCTCGTTACAACAACATTGCTGATTGCGCTATTTGTTGTTTGGTATGGCTTTGGTTCCATTACGAAGGAGCGTGAACGCTTCTTTTATTACCCAGGTATTATGTTTATTTTAACTGGGGTCAATGGAGCCTTTACAACAGGCGATATTTTTAACTTATTTGTTTTCTTCGAAGTATTGTTAATGGCTTCCTATCTACTTATCGTGTTAGGTGGTGAGAAGGGGCAACTGAAAGGGTCTATTAAATATATTTTAATTAATGTTATTTCTTCGGCCTTATTTGTTATTACCGTTGCCTATTTATATTCTGTTGTAGGGACATTAAACATGGCCGATATTGCGGTGAAAATTGCTGAGATTAATCAACCAGGAATTATTACTGTTATTGCCGTACTATTTTTAATGGTATTTGGACTAAAAGCGGCCATTTTCCCATTATATTTTTGGCTTCCTACTTCGTACGCCGCAGCGCCTATTCCTGTCTTAGCATTATTTGGCGCTCTGCTTACAAAGGTTGGGGTATATGCCATTACACGTACCTATACACTATTTTTTGTACATGATTTGTCCTATACGCACAACTTACTAATGGCATTAGCTATTGCAACAATTGTAGCTGGATGCATTGGAGCACTCGCTTATTTTGATGTAAAACTCATTATTATCTATAACATTGTCATTGCAGTTGGTGTCATTTTATTTGGTGTCTCTCAAATGAATGAGACTTCATTAAAAGGTGCTATGTTTTATTTAATTCACGATATGCTGATTAAGGCCGCGCTCTTTATGCTAATCGGCATTGTCATCTATATTACGGGTACATCGGATTTGCGTAAGATGGGTGGACTCATGAAAAAATACCCTGCACTTGGTTGGTGTTATTTAATAGCAGCTTTTGGCTTAGCTGGAATTCCACCACTTAGCGGATTTGTTGGAAAGCTGTTAATTGTACAGGGGGGCTTTGAGGCTGGAAGTATGTGGAGTAGTATTTTCATTTTAGCATCTTCACTGCTTGTCCTATTGTCCGTGATCCGTATTTTCCTCTATGCCTTTTGGGGTGAGGAAAAAGAAACACAAGGTACAGTCGACAAATCTATCTATAAGATGCTGTTTATGCCGACTGCCTTGTTAGTACTTATTACTGTAGCCTATGGTGTGGGTTCCGAATGGATTACGCCATTTATGGATGATGCAGCAAAACTATTAAATGATCCATCTATCTATATAGATGCTGTAATGAAGGAGGATTAGCACTATGGCATTTCAAATGATTTTAAATTTTGTACTTGCCTTCGTCTGGATGTTCCTTTCCTCTAATTACACAGCAACTGGTTTTATCATTGGATTCATTATGGGAATACTTTTACTTATTCTCATGCGGAGGTTTTTCAAGTCTCGTCTTTATGTCTATCGATTATGGGCCCTTCTAAAATTAACGTTGTTGTTCTTTAAAGAGTTAATTTTAGCAAATGTTCAAGTGTTAAAAGTAGTGTTAAAGCCTAAGCTGGACATGCAACCTGCCTTTTTTGCTTATCCAACTGTTTTAACGCAAGACTGGGAAATCACGTTATTATCGAGTCTAATTACGTTAACACCAGGAACAGTCGTAGTGCATGTTTCGGATGATGCGAAAACACTGTATGTACATGCAATTGATATTAACGATGTGGATGAAGCCATTGCTTCCATTCGAGATTCATTTGAAAAAGCAATTTTGGAGGTGAGTAAATCATGACAACATTTATTATTGCTGTAATCGTAGTGATTTGCTTATCGATGATAGCGGTCATTTATCGAATGGTAAAAGGTCCTTCCGCATCTGACCGTGTTGTAGCTTTGGATTCACTTGGTGTTTCACTCATTTCCCTCATCGGACTATTTTCGATTTTAGTGGAAACAAGCTTCTTTCTTGAAATCATTTTATTGCTAGCAATCTTATCGTTTATCGGTACGATGGCTTTCTCTAAATTCATAGAGAAAGGAGATATCATTAAACGTGATAATTCTCGCTAATAGTTTAGTTATCTTTTTCATAACTGTTGGAGTACTCTTTATTGTCGTGACAGCTATTGGACTTGTCCGCTTACCTGATTTGTATACACGTGCCCATGCTGCTTCAAAAAGTGCAACACTTGGCGTCATGTGTGTGCTAATCGGTGTATTCTTTCACTTTTGGCTAATTGAAGATCATTTCAACCCTCGTATTTTATTAGGGATATTATTCCTCTTCATCACTGGTCCTGTTGGAGGACACATTATGACACGTTCTTCCTATATAGCTGGTGTTAAGCCATGGAAAGGAACAGTACGTGATGAATTAGGTCCTGAAATTGACAGAATGAAAAAGGAACAAGGTGTAAAATAAACAGTAAAAATCTGCCCGATTAATTATATCGAGCAGATTTTTTTATTAAATATATCCCTTGTCAGTTAAAATATGCGTCAGCTGTTCCACACATTCTTCAATAGAATGCTGTTCGGTATCCAAAATAACTTCTGGGTTGATTGGTTCTTCATATGGAGCACTAATCCCTGTGAAATTAGTAATTTCTGCATTCCTTGCTTTTTTATACAAACCTTTTGGATCTCTTTTTTCACATGTTTCTACTGAACACTTTACATAGACCTCTAAAAATTCGCCATCCTCTACAAGCTCACGGACTACCTGACGATCTTCCCGATAAGGCGAAATAAAAGCTGTTAGCACAATTTGACCGCTTTCTATAAATAGCTTAGAAACTTCACCTATTCGACGAATATTTTCTTTGCGCCCTGCCTCATCGAATCCTAAGTCACTATTCAAGCCATGGCGCACATTATCACCATCTAATACGAAGGCTTGATTGCTCCTTTCAAATAATCGACGGGCAAAGGCATTGGCCACGGATGATTTCCCTGAAGCCGATAAACCCGTAAACCATAAAATAAAGCTTTGATGTTTATTTTTTGAACGGCGTTCCTCTTTTGTAATGGAGGCTTCATGCCAAACAATGTTTGAACTCATTTCACTACCTCCTTACTCATACCTTTAATTAAAATGTCTACGACTTCTTTACGACTGAATGTACTTGGTGGTACTTCGCCATTTCGTAGCATCTCTCGTACCTTCGTTCCTGATAGAATGACATGAGCAGAGCTATCATGTGGACACGTTTTTGTCGTAGCCATGCCTTCACATTGCTGACAATAAAAGCTATGCTCAAATTTTAGTGGTACAATTCCTAATTCATCTTCAGTAAACTGTTCAAAAATCTTTTGTGCATCGTATGTGCCGTAATAATCACCAACCCCTGCATGATCACGGCCTACAATAAAATGGGTACAACCATAATTTTTTCTAACAAGGGCATGAAAAATAGCTTCCTTTGGTCCTGCATACCGCATTGCGGCTGGGAAAATACCTAATTGTACACGGCTTTCAGGATAATAGTTCTGCAATAAAACCTCATAGCTCTCCATACGTATAGCGGCTGATACATCATCTGACTTTGTTTCACCGACAAGTGGATTTAAAAATAACCCATCAATTGTTTCAAGTGCTGCCTTTTGAATATATTCATGCGCTCTATGGACTGGATTACGTGTTTGGAAGCCGACAATGGTTTTCCATCCCTTGTCAGCAAATAATTGGCGCGTTTCCACTGGGTCAAATGAATACGCAGGGAACTTTTGTGCAAGACGTTTAATTAATGTAATTTTTCCTCCGACATAAATAGCAGGACGATCAAAGAGCTTTTGAACGCCCGGATGTGCTAAATCTTCTGTCCCATATACAAGCAAAGCCTCTTTTCGTTTATTCGGTTCATAAATATCGGCTACTTCAATAACGCCATAAACTTCATTATCATAAACTAATTTCACCTCGTCACCAAGCTGTAAAGTGGCCGCTTTCTCTTTTGTAACAGGTAATGTAATCGGAATACTCCATACTATACCTGAAGCTAAACGACTTTGCTCCACGACCGACTCATAGTCTGCTTGTGTTAAAAAGCCTTCGATTGGGCTATAGCCCCCTACAGCGATTAGCTCTAAATCACTCAACGAAATCGCATCCAGCTCAATTTCCTTGTGAATAGTTGTGATCTCCTTTTCTGGATAAAATGCCTGCACAAGTAGCCCACCATGTGGTTGTAAACTCATTAAAATCTCCTCCTAATTCTGGTTAAATACTAAGTTTTATAGTTAAAATATAGTGATGATAAGATTCAATTTAAATGCCTTCCCCTGCATCATAGATAGATTGCTCTTCTTCACGCATCATGCGCATCAGGCTAATGACCCCTAGCGTCCCTATGATAATACTGCCATTCAAAATAATGACATAAAGGTCTTTTTCTAAAAATAACTGCACTAAAAAATAAGAAATGACTAATGAAAAGATGGGTGATACAACCCAAATACGTATAATTTTTTTCACAATATGCTGATGGAAAATTTGCTTACCGTTTTTCGCCATCCCCATCCCGATGATGGAAGAAGAAGTTACTTGTGTTAATGGTACTGGAAGCCCAAAAATGGAGCTTACACCAACAAGCAGTGCGCCTGTACTTGAAATGAGAATGCCTTCTGCCTTTTGAAAGCGCACAATTTTCTTACCGTTTGTTTCAAGCACTCGTTTACCAAGTAACATAGCACCTATTGCAACAAATGCACCGCCAAGCACAATGCCCGTTGTCACATCCATCATTCCTGCTCCCACCAGCGGTCCAACTGCATTGGCAACATTATTCATTCCCGCTGAAAATGCTTCGAAAAATCCAGCTAATACGAGAAGAACAGTTAAAATCGGACGATCTTTAAGCAGTCCTCTGTTTTGTAATTTATATAATAGCTTTCCACATACAAGAGCAATGACAAAGGCAACAAGCGGTACAATCACCCAAAATGATATGATGACGAGCAGCGAATTGACGAATAATACTTTATAAGCAATTCCTACACCAACGACAGCACCCACTGTTACTTCACTCGTTGATAAGGGGATGCCTAAAAGATTGGCGAAAAATAACGAACTTGTCGCAGAAATTAAGATAATGATGACAACCTTTACCGTAATATATTCCTGAGGCATAATGCCTGAGCTAATCGTTTTGACTACTTCTCCTCCGCCTAATACAGCTCCACTGTAGACGCCTATCGCACATAATAGCAATGCTTGCCACGCTTTTTTGATGGCACCTGCACCATAAGCAACACCCATTGAGGCGGCTGCTCCGCTTGCCCCTATGTTCATTGCAAAAAATAAACTAATAGCTATTGCAAAATATTCAAGCATGGCAGAACTCCTTTATTCATGTAACCCACACTCGGTTTTACCAGAACCTTGCCACCTACCTGAACGTAAATCCTCCATCGTAAATGCCGGTTTCGTACAATGCTCACAGCCGATACTTGGATAGCCTTGATCATGTAACGGATTATATGGCAGATTGTGCTTTGAAACATAGCGCCAAATATCCTTCCAAGTCCAATGAATCAAAGGACAAACTTTAATCGATTGAAATTTATCGTCACGATTTAGAAAGTTTGTCTGTTGACGTGTTGGTGATTGCTCACGACGTAAGCCTGATATCCAAGCCTTTTTACCTGACAAGGCTTCGTGCAAAGGCTTTATCTTACGAATATCACAGCACTTATTTGGGTTAGATTTCCATAGTTCGTCACCATGTTGTGTAGCTTGTTGCTCTAGTGTAAGGGCTGGCTTTTTCATGACAATGTTGAGTTGTGGATATTTTTCTTTGACTTTATTAATGGTTTCATATGTTTCTTTAAAATGTACATCTGTATCTAAAAAAACAATCGTAGCGTTAGGCTTTACCTTTGAAATGAGATCAATTAAGACAATGCCCTCAATACCAAAGCTACATGCATAGACGATTTCATCTCCATATTGTTGATAGCTCCACTGTAAAACCTCTAGTGCAGCCTTATACAAATCATCGACCTGAAAATCAATGATCGGTTCTTGCCAATTTTCGTAAGTTAACATCGAATCCCCCTCATAGCAAAAAAGGCGTTCTAACACAAGACACAGGAAAACAGGTCTTTGTTAAAACGCCTCTAGTTTGACTAGCCAGCTCTTTATATAATGATTGTTCACTAGTAGTTGCTACCTCGTACCACAATCATTCTTCTTATTACCAAATATATACTAGTGTACACCAAGCAGTCAACTAGGTTTTTTGAATATCTTTTTCATACACCCACTTTTTTCAGTTCTTTGTTGCATATGATGAGTGGTATCTAGAGACACCCTTATTAATTTTCGAAATAAATAATCTTTTTCTCAATTCCTTGTTGACTAATAGGAAATATATGTTTAATGTATTATTAAAGCTTTGACCTAAATAAAAAAAGCGCTGATCAGAGGATCTGAAGGCCATCTACCCATGTTGTCATTTCATTGTGGGTGATGGCTTTTTGCATTCTTTAGACAGAAAAGGGGCGAATTAATTATGAAAAAAAGGAGCTATGTTCTCCAATCATTGGCATTACTAACTATTCTAACGCTTAGTTTAACTGGCTGTGGAAGTGCCAGCTCGGATGAAAAAGGAAGTGGTCAAGAAGACAAAAAGTCTGTAGAGCTACTAAATGTCTCCTATGACCCAACACGCGAACTTTACGATGAGTTCAACAAAGATTTTATAAAGAACTGGAAGGATGAAACCGGCCAAGATGTCACAATTAATCAATCACATGGTGGATCTGGCAAACAAGGACGTGCAGTTATTGATGGTCTTGAAGCCGACGTTGTAACCCTCGCACTCGCTTACGATATTGATGAAATTGCTCAAACACGCGAGCTGCTGAATAAAGATTGGCAAACAGAGTTTGATAATAATTCCACTCCCTATACATCGACAATTGTTTTTTTAGTACGTATAGGGAATCCAAAAAACATACAAGATTGGGATGATCTGATTCAAGACGACGTGTCTGTCATTACGCCTAATCCCAAAACATCTGGTGGTGCACGTTGGAACTATTTAGCTGCTTGGGCATATGCCGGAAAGCTATATCACAATGATGAAACAAAAATAAAAGAATTTATGAAATCACTTTATAGCAATGTCGAAGTACTTGACTCTGGCGCTCGTGGAGCAACAACAACATTCGTAGAACGCAAAATTGGAGATGTCTTAATTGCGTGGGAGAATGAAGCATACCTCTCTCTCAATGAATTAGGTAAGGATGAGTTTGAAATCATCACGCCTTCATTAAGCATTTTAGCAGAGCCACCAGTTGCCGTTGTAGACAAAATCGTAGATAAAAAAGGGACACGTGAAGTCGCTGAAGCTTACTTACAGCATTTATATAGTGATATTGGGCAAGAAATTGCGGCGAAAAATTATTATCGACCACGTAATGAAACGATTTTAGAAAAATATAAAGAGCAATTCCCTCAGCTTGAACTTGTTTCCATTGATGATTTCGGCGGCTGGGCAGAAGCACAAGCAACCCATTTTAAAGATGGTGGTACCTTTGATGAAATATACGTACCACAATAAGGAGCGTTTTGATGAGTAGTTTAATCATTCCTAAAAAATCGCGTCGAATTATTCCAGGCTTTCATTTATCTCTTGGGTATACGATGCTATACGTTAGTTTACTAGTGTTACTACCACTTTCGATGATTTTCATTCATACCATGTCCTTAAGCTGGTCAGCATTTATCGATATCATTACAGATCCTCGTGCTGTTGCTTCCTATAAAGTGAGCTTCAGCACTGCGCTGATCGCAGGCTTACTAAATGTGATTTTCGGTACGATTATTGCATGGGTACTCGTTCGCTATCAATTTCCCTTTAAACGAATCATTGATGGGCTTGTAGACTTACCCTTTGCATTACCTACTGCTGTCGCTGGTATTGCTTTAACATCTCTCTATGCGCCAAATGGTTGGATCGGTCAATTTTTTGATTTTAAAATTGCCTTTACACCTCTCGGCATCATTATTGCTTTAACCTTTATCGGGCTACCCTTTGTTGTACGTACGGTCCAGCCTGTCTTACAAAATATTAGTGCTGAGGTCGAGGAAGCTTCGGCAAGCCTTGGTGCTAATCGTTTACAAACCTTTCGTAAAGTCATCTTACCAGAGCTAGTACCAGCTATTTTAACTGGCTTTTCCTTGGCCTTTGCTCGTGCTTTAGGTGAATATGGCTCCGTTGTTTTTATTGCAGGAAATATGCCGATGAAAACGGAAATTACCCCATTAATTATTATGACAAAGCTTGAGCAATATGATTATGCGGGGGCAACAGCGATAGCTGTTGTCATGCTTGTGACATCCTTTATCTTGTTGTTCACCATTAACTTGATACAATGGCTAGCCAATCGTCGGTTTGTACATTAGGAGGTACTATATGGAACAATCAACTTTTATTCAGCAGGCTAGTACAGAAAAAAATAAAGCAGCCACACAGTCTGCTGCCCTACAGGAGCCTCGTATTATTCGCTATACGTTAATATTTATTGCTTTAGCTTTTTTAGCTTTCTTTATCGTACTACCTTTAGTATCTATTTTTATTACAGCCTTTCAAAAAGGAGCCGACGTTTACTTTGCTGCGATTACACATCCAGATGCATTAGCTGCTATTAAGCTTACATTAATCGTCGTAGCTATTACTGTACCACTCAATGCGATCTTTGGCGTAATGGCTGCATGGGCACTCACAAAGTTTAATTTTAAAGGGAAAAATCTATTACTTACCATGGTAGATTTACCTTTTGCCGTTTCCCCTGTTATCGCAGGTTTAGTGTTTATTTTATTGTTTGGCTCACAGGGACTGTTTGGTGAGTGGTTGTTTGCACATGATATTAAAATTGTTTTTGCACTTCCTGGCATTGTCCTTGCCACAATTTTCGTCACATTGCCCTTTGTTGCACGTGAATTAATACCGCTGATGCAGACCCAAGGCACATCTGAGGAGGAAGCGTCCATTTCATTAGGGGCAAGTGGCTTTAAAACCTTTTGGTATGTCACGTTACCCAATATTAAATGGGGGTTGTTCTATGGTTTGATTTTATGTAATGCACGAGCCATTGGAGAATTCGGAGCTGTCTCTGTTGTATCCGGCCATATCCGTGGCATGACTAATACGATGCCGCTTCATATTGAAATTCTCTATAATGAATATCAATTTGCAGCAGCCTTTGCAGTTGCTTCCTTAATGAGCGTTATGGCCATCTTTACATTAATCGTGAAAGACATTATTGCTTGGAAATCAAAATCTAGTTAAAAGGAGATGGTCTCAATGAGTATACAAATTCAAAACGTATCCAAAAAATATGGTTCCTTTCAGGCACTAGAGGATATATCCATACATATTCAGTCTGGGGAGCTAGTAGCACTGCTTGGCCCTTCTGGATCAGGAAAAACCTCTTTGTTACGTGTGATTGCTGGGCTTGAAACAAGTGATGTCGGCAACATTTTATTTGATGGGCAATCCATAACAGATCGACACCCAAAGGAACGCAATGTGGGCTTTGTCTTTCAACATTATGCGCTTTTTCGCCATATGACGGTCTTTGACAATGTAGCTTATGGGCTGAAGGTCCGCCCTCGAAAAAGCAGACCTTCAAAACAAGAAATCAAAGATAAAGTGATGGAATTATTGCGACTTGTGAAACTTGAAAATTTCTCAGATCGGTATCCAACACAGCTTTCAGGTGGACAGCGACAACGTGTAGCACTGGCAAGAGCGCTTGCCGTAGAGCCAAAGGTACTGTTACTAGATGAACCGTTTGGAGCTCTGGATGCAAAAGTACGTAAGGAGTTACGTCGCTGGCTCCGAAAGTTGCACGATGAATTTCATATTACAAGTATTTTTGTGACACATGACCAGGAGGAAGCTCTCGATGTTGCAGATCGCATTGTCGTTATGAACAATGGCAAAATCGAGCAAATTGGCAGTCCAGACGAGGTCTATACAAATCCAAAAAGTCCATTTGTCTATGACTTCTTGGGCAATGTCAATCTATTTAAGGGTCGCTTACATAATGGTAAGCTCATGCATGGCGAAGTTGCACTTGATGTACCTGATGCCCTAACACATTCAGATGACAATGCGATAGGCTATGTACGTCCTCATGATATTCAGATTGAGAAAACAAGTATTTCAGGTACAGTTCCTGTTAAAATCAGCCATATTCATTTGCTAGGCCCTATCGTCCAAATTGAGCTACGCCGTGAGGATCTTGATGAATTTTTAGAGGCCGAGTTATCAAAAGAACAATATCATCTTCTTCAACTGAAAGTGGGCGACCAAGTATTTGTAAAGCCGAAACAATTAAAGGTGTTTATTCCTGAGGATTACTCCATTTAATGAATTGTCATATTAAGTGCAACACCTCTAAAATAAAAGAAGCCCATAACGACCTCGTGTAACATGTTAGTTACCTCACAAACATCGGAGGAGGAATCGTTATGGGCTTTACCCATCACTTTATTATTCATTCGCATTAAGGAGGGTTATATCAAATACCACGATTTAGAGAGTTATTGGCAACTTATGAAATCAAGCAAAGCATGTAACAATGCCCTGACAGAAAGTTTTTTTACATAAATTTCCACACATAACTATAAAAGATTCAAAAAAGCGTTAGTAAACTCTATCCACTACTACAATCATGAACGAATACAAATAAAACTCAACGGAAAAATTCCAGTTGAGTTTCGAAGGGCTACTTAAAAAGTTTTTAGGGGTCAGCTCAAGTTATGGTGTAGTGCCTGGTCCATCTAAAATAGCTACATTCTTATTCTTCCTCTCTTAAAAACCCTTCATCAACATAAATAACCCGGTTGACATATTCCTTTACATGAGGATCATGTGTTGCGATAACCACTGTCGTCTCATTTTCTTTATGAATCTGAGTGATCATTTTCATTACATCTTCGGCAGAAGACTTATCTAAGTTACCTGTAGGTTCATCGGCTAAAAGTAATTTCGGTTGATTAACAAGCGCCCTTGCAATTGCTACTCTTTGTTTCTGTCCCCCTGATAATTCATCAGGAAAAGCTGTATCTTTTCCTTCGAGACCAAGTTTTTTTAATAATTCAGTGATACGTGTCCTACGTTCCATGTTGGAAAGTTTCTCTTTTGCAAAGAGCATTGGCACCTCTACATTCTCAAAGACAGTCATATCCTCAATCAATTTAAAATCTTGGAAGATAAAACCCACATATTTATTTCGTATGAAGGCATATTTATCATCACTTAATGTATTAATTTTATTTCCCTCAAGAGTAATCTCACCTGATGTTGGTCGGTCAACAAGTCCAATCATATTCAGCAATGTGCTCTTTCCAGAACCTGATCTTCCATAAAAAGCGATAAAGTCTCCTTTATCAATCGTTAAATCCAAAGATTGAAATACGATTGACTCAATATTCCGTCCTTGATATGTTTTTTTTATATGGGCTAGTTCGATTAAATTCATAGCATGCTCCCTCCTTAATTCAACAAATGAACAACTAATTTAACGACCTAAAGATATTGATGGAATTGTCATAAGTAGCAATAGAATAACAATTAAACAGAAACTTATTAAAAAAGTAAGCATCCATGTGGTGAATGTCAGCCAAAGCACACCTGCCAAGATAAATAAAAGAAGTGCAATCATGTAAGAAGGTCCCATTAACAATAAGTTAGTGAATACAAAGATCTTTATTATATCCATCCTAGTAGCGCCAAAAAGCCTAAATAGCTGTAGCTTAGCAGTCTGGTATTGATTCTGCAGCAAGACAAAGCTAGTAATACAGATCATAATGAGTATGAAAGCAATGGTAATAAAGAATAGCAGCGATTTCGCATAAATTAAATTGATTTCTGTTTGTTGCTCTTTTGTATTAATTACCTGCCGAACATCATAGTTAGAGATTGGATTCAGTTTAGAGAGCTCAGCATCTAAAGTATTAACATGTATTTCCTCATCTTCTACCCCTACAACATACACCCATATATCCTGTAGATTTTTTTCTTCAATAGGAAGAATCTGTGCATGAGGCTGAATTGAATCATATAAAAGAAAATATTGAAGGTATTCCCTCGCTTGCCTTTGATCATTATCAGACACTAACTTTTCAATAACATCATTTACATAAACTTTTTGCGAGTCACCCTCTTGATTCGGGCTTAAAGAAATGATACCGACCTTACCAGTAAATTTGTGTTCTAACCAATCGAGTTGTTCTTGGGTCCAATCATCGGTCAAGCCAGAGTTTGAATTAGGTTTGAATGTAGGCATAATCATCCAAACATCTTTGCCAATTTGCTCTCTAAGAACTTGCATTTGATCTTGATTCTTGAAAAGGAAACTAACTAAAATGAAGACGAGCAAAAACATAACTAAAAATTGAATGCGTATTAACCATGTCATTTTTCTATTACGATTAAGCATTTTTGATGCAATTCTCCACAAATCCCTCATAATTAAACCTCACTTAAATACATTTCTTTTCAATTTATGAAGGGTTAACTCCACTGATAGGAGGATCATTGTCATCACAATTATTGCAATAGCTAAGATCACAACTACATCTATTCGGAAAGTTATACCTTCTAGACTAACAGCATGTGCAATAGCCCAATAGCCAATTGCAGCAGTTAGAAGCGATACGATTGTCATGCTCGCTGTTTCAGTATACAAATAAGACCTTAAGTTACCGCGAGTAGCACCTAGCAAAAACAATATATTCCACTTATCGCGCTCCTTAATGAGCTTAAAGCTGTATAGCTGAATAAAACTAAGAACCGAGTAGAGAACTAAAAAAACCGTAACCAGACTTGCTACTAAGATGAAGAACATAATACCCTGGTATCTCGACTGAGCAATTGGTTCCCGTTCTACTGGTCCATACGGTTTTAATTCTTCTAACACTATTGATGTGGAATCCTTATCAATCTCTAATGAACCTACCCGAACCCCGTCAATCTTGTTATATGCCTGCTCGAAATCTGCATGGGGAATATAAACACGGTCAACTAAACTTACTTGCTCCACACCAATAACGGTATAGACTTTCTTATTAATTTCAATGAACTCACCAACAACGCTCTCAGCACTGCGATTGGGGAACACTTTTTTGGCTGCATTAACAGTCAAAACTGTCTCACCTTCCCTTAACTGCTCAAAGGGAAAACCATAGAAATAGGGATAGTCTTCATTAACACCCCATAACGGCAAAACAACAACGTGCGATCCGAATTTCACCTGATCATCAGTCGTAGCGAAATAGGAAAATCGCTGAACCTTTGACTCTGCTCGCCACTCCCTTTCAAGTTTAGCCAAAGTACTGAGTGAAACCGGATATGTTAGCATAATTGTTGTTGTTCCGTTTTCCCTCTCCACTTGCTCCCGTACTGTATGATAGCTTCCATTCAAAAAAGAAAATATGACAGTAACTAGCATAAGTGAAATTGCCATTTGTAAGGTTAGAACTGTCATAACCGTTTTATTTCGTAGCATTGATTTATACAATAGCTTTATGTACATTTGAAGTTTCATTCACATTCCCCTTAATCACATATATAAATAGGATATGAAGCAGTTATTTTCTCATCAACTATTAGCTCTATCGTATAATTCCCGCATTTTGTTATTACAGCCTTCATAGGTGTACTGAAATCTACCCCTTGAACTTGTTCTGGAATACGTCTATTATAAAGAATAACTTTTTCTGTGTGAGCAAAACGCCTTTTTGCACTATCCTTTAATTGCAGTTCAACCTCATAGGTTTTGGCAGGCTCAATGTTAAACAGTTTGATGAACACATAAAATTCGATTACTTTTGGCATAGTTGAAATATCTAATCTATTAATAACACGCCCTAAAATATGACAAGACTCTTCTTTATTAAATTCAATACTATCACAACAAAGTAATTGTGAATTCATTTAGACATCTCCCCTTTTCGAAAATTGAGAATCCATATTTTTGATATAGAATAATATATCACTTGACACATTGATAATCCCTTGATTTAGCAGTAAACCTTGATTGTTATAAATCCTAATAGCAGGAGTTTCATAAACATGAAAATATTCAGCCATATTTGAATTAGTCATTGTCAATACTGGAAAAGTCCAACCAAAATATTTTACCATTTCATAGTTATCTTCAACTTCGCCATTTGTTATTAAGACCAAATCCAGCCCATGTTGCAAAAGCCCCTCTATATCTGGAAGTAACTCAATACACCTTTTACAATATAGAGAGACAAAGACGAATAAAACTTCTTTTTCTCTAAAAGCATTGTTCAGCTCTAGCAAAGCACCGTCAAAATTATACAAATTAATGTTAGGCAGTTTATCCATATGTAATCGCCCTTTCTCTTTCTTCTAAATGCAATATACTTGATTGTTTCTCCCAAATTCTTTTATAAACTCCACTCTCGTTACGAAGTAGCTCCTTATGGGTCCCTGATTCTTCAATTCGCCCATCTTTCATGAGAATTATAAAATCTGCATTATTTGTTATATTTATACGATGTGTTATAACAATAACTGTCTTACTTTTGTCAAAAAATATATCTTCCAAATAGTTCATTTCACTTTCAGGGTCAATTGCAGCAGTAGGCTCATCTAATAATAAGAAATTAGATTCATTATAATATCCTCTTGCTAAAACTAGTTTTTGCCACTGACCACCAGATAAATTAACTGATCCTTTTGTTAGATATCCTAGCCGTGTTGTTAAACCATCGGGTAAAATATGCAAATCTTTAAAGCCTGCTCGATGGATTGCTTTTAGTAATTTTTCACTATCCTCATTATCCTCATCTCTACCAAAAGTAATATTTTCCTTAACAGTTAGCATGTACTTTGTGAAATCCTGAAATGCTACAAACATATTTTTATATAGTGTTGATTTATTTATACAATGTTGACTTGCTCCATCATAAAAAATTGTATTCTCAGGAGCTTCGTATAAACCAGCGATCAGCTTAAGTAATGTTGATTTTCCTGAACCATTCTCACCTAATATGACTACCTTCTGCCCCTTCTTTATTTTCAGATTTATATTATCTAACGAATTTCTAATAGAGTTAGGATATCTAAAAGAAAGGTTTTTAATCTCTATTTCGTTATTAAATTGAAAGGCAGATTTTTGTTCATTGTCGTTTTCAACGTCTATCTCTTTTCTAATAAACTTTTGAAAATCTTGAATATAAAAAGTGTCCTCAACACCTTGAACTATATTTCTAATTAGAGTAGTCATACTACTATCTGCTAAGTTCAATGCCAAAGTTAATGCAAAATAATCTCCGAGAGTTAGTCTATTTTCACTCAGCAAAACTATAATCATTATGACAACAGCCGCTAGACTTATTTGTGAAAATAAATGTTGACCTAAATTGTTTTTGACTTTTATCAAGTGGAGTTTTCTTCTAAGATTCTGTACCTGATAGTTGACATCATTCCACTTTTTAAGAAGAAAATCATTAATTCCATACACTTTCAGCTCTTTTTGGGTAGGTACGTTGGTCAATAAATTATAAAAATATTGAGGCTCACGCTCATGTTCTTGCAAATCTCTAGTGAGCTCCACTTTTTTGTTAACTATTTTTGATATAATTATCGCTTTACATAAAGCAATGGCACCAACAGATAACCCTAAATATAAAGAATACTGGAATAAAAAAAGCAATGTAGTAACAGATGTAAGAATACTTTCGCCCATTTGTATAAATCCGCGAAAATACCCAAAATACATCGTTACACCTCTGGAAGCAATACTCAACTCAGATTGAAAAACTGAATGTTCCTTCTCACGTAAGCTGATTCTTTGAGTAGCTTTAATCAATTTTTCCTGATTTAATAATGATATTTTAAAAGCATACTCTTCATACTTTAATTCCTGATAATCGGCAATTATATTTTTAACTAGATTAAGTAGTGTAATAAGTAAGAATATTAGAACACTCAACTTAAATTGGGTATTATTTAAGCTATTAATAAGCCACTTAGAAGTATGTATATTAGCTAGAGCAGCAAGGGAGAAAAACAAGCTAAATAATACCCCCATCACTACAATTCCTTTTTTGTAATGGTAAATATCTCTTACTACTTTTATAGTTGTCCAAATATATGTTAAAATAATTTTATAGTACCTCATTATAATAAACCTCAAGTAATGGACTTATTGCTTTTTTTAAACTTTCAATAGAATCAAAAGGGCGTCCGGATACTATCTGCCCATCTGAATTAATCCCTAAGGCATACGGAACACCTGGTATTCCAAGCTGACGTATAATATGGAAAATATTAGCGCGTACTATTTCTACTTGATTAAGAAATAGACGTTGTTGTTCTACATCCTCTTTTGTACCATCTGTAAATAGGATATACTGGAATTCAGGATAAAGTTTAGTTAGCAATTGAATTGAATCAATTTTACACACGCTACAAGAAACACTAATTATGAAGATAACTGACCCTTTTTCACTTATGTTGAAGCAAAATGCATTGTCAATCGGGTCTTCATCAACTTGCAAATCTTGGGGAACATAACTCCCAACTTCAAACTGAGTTATAGGATTACTTTTTAAAAACTTTAAATGAGAACTCAATTTGTTAATCTCACTCATAAATATCTGCTCCTTTCTCTAACCGTCATAAGAAAATCAGCTAGGCATAATTATATGCCTAGCTACAGGTTTGCTAGTGTCTTATACTTACAAATTCCCTTCTTTTTCACCATGCATAAATGTTTTAGCAACAAGTATTCATATCTCTAGTATGAGAGTAGTAATCAGAAGTTGTTCCAGTACTATTGTCTTTACATACATCGTAAAGATGTTCTACATTTGAACGAGTACTATCCAAAGGATACCAAGTACACCAACCGTTATTTACGCACAAAACTACCCCTTTACTAGCAACTTTCATTGTTCCAGAAGGACATGCCATAGTTATCACCTCCTTTCAATTACAAAGTACTTTTATAATTTATTTCAAAAAATGAAATTATTAACTTTTTAAATAATCACAAACCATTTAATGCATTTTCTATTTGTAAAAACTCTTTAATAAATTTTATTTCAAGAATTTTAACTCCTTTTTTAACCAATATGAAGCTATCATTCTTTACACTGAACCATTCTTTTAATTCAATATGAGGAATTACAAGATGTTGTGCCCATTGCTTTTTTTGCAAAGAAGCATACCATAACGGTGCTTCTAAAACTATTATCATTGGTCTACAAGTATTTTCACCTAATATCCTCGCTATTTCTTCAAAGAAGGCTGTTTCCATTGATAAATATAAAACTGGGTAGCCCTCGTCCACTTCTACAAATCCTTCTTCTTTCAATCTTCTAAGTAATTGATACTTTTTTTCGTATTTTTTTTGATTCAATTTTTGCCTCACCACAAACAGTAAAGCAGATAATAATATTAATAGCATCAAAGCAATCATAATATTGTCATTCCCTTATCTTTGCTTTTTATAATACCTTGAACAAATTCCATACATAGGATGAAAATGATTATTGATAGAAGAAAAATCAAACTTGTTTGAATTGTGTCGTTTCTTTCAGGTAAAAAGGCTCTAATGACAGCAAGTACAATAAAACAAATGTTTCTGGTTAAAGGCATACGATTTAACCATTCTATTTTCCCAAAACAGTGACATTTGCTAGTACCTTGTTTTCTTTTTTTATACAATTGAGCAAAACAAAAACAAGTAAATAAAACAACTGCTCCTATACTGCTAGCCATAACATATTTACCTAAGACAAACATTATAGCTAAACTTCCTTCGATCCCTAAAACGACTCCTAAGATAATACCCGTATAATGAAATCGGATTAAGCCGTATGAGAATATATCATAACGAGCATTATTATAGTCTATAACTTTCATGTATAGTGCAGTTAAGAGAATAAATGCTAATCCAACATCAAGCACATAAACCATTTCAATTCTAACTCCCTATTTATTAAATATTTTACTGAAAATGAATGCTTCTATAAATCTTGACATATCCATAATTAATTTGCTCTATTACATGTCAAAGAATTTTTTCAACACGTACCTCCTTCAGCATATAAGTTCATCACCAAAATTTAGGTTAAGACTATTTTAAAATCTAGTAGATATTTGGCTAAAACAGCTCATAGTGTGCCTTCTAGAAAGCACATATTGGAGTGCTTAATATAATTTCAAATAATGGTAAAAAATAATTTGATTTACTAAATCATAACAAAATATAATAAAAAAAAAATCCGTAAATCCCGCCATGTTTTTGCGGGATTTACCTATTCAATGATATACAGTAATAATAATATTTTACTATTGCTTATTTTTATAGTATTATAATAGGGAAAAATTTGATTATTAGTGAGGTTTTTGGAAATGAATCAAAAATTATGGGAAGTTATTCAATTATTTAAGAAAAAAAAGGAGCTTACTATAGAGGATTGGATCTACGCAGAATCAGTACTAGAGCCAGAGGTATTTCAATTATTAACATTACAACGTGATGGAAAGATGGTTATAGGCTCACCAGGTTGGAAATAGATATGCGTACTACTATTCAATTTATTATTAAAGATATCTTACTTACCAGTGGCTTAGAGTATGATATCCAAAAGCTTACTTTACAATTATTACATCAAAGTGGGAAAATATTTAGTCAAAATAAAGAGGATTTTACTTGGGGAGAATTTTCTTACTATGTATTCTCTCTCTTAACTGAAACTGAAGTATCACATACTACAAAAATGAAACAAGCTGCTGGGATTGAATTATTAATGCTGGCTACAGATTTATTTGACGATGTTATAGATCATGACAACAGTTTAGACACTCCTATAGCCAAACCCCAATTATTAATGCTTGGAAATTTATTACTAGTGGAGGCATTGCATTTGCTAATGCCAAATACTGCTTCCTCTACATCAGATCGATTTGCTATTATTCACCGCTATTTACGCACTGCTGGTAATGGGCAATGGCTAGATTTCCATCTTACTATGGAACATCCAGCAGCAACAGAGGAGCAGTATTTTCATATTGTCCAACAAAAGTCTTGTTCATTTCTACAACTTATATTTGAATTACATAGTTCAACTGTTCCATCTCCTATTTTGCAAGAAATCGCTATTTATATTGGTTACGGCTTACAACTTCAAAATGATATATGCGATATTTTTGCTGATCATAAAAGTGATTTACTTCACCAAAAAGCTACACTTCCTTTAATTAAAGCCGTACAGCATAGTAATACATATGATCATGGTTGGTTATTGAAACAGCTACAATTAATCCGTAGTCAAGATGTAGCTACAAAGCATTTAACTACAATTAGAGAGTATATATATCAAACAGGAGCTATTGACTACTGCTCTATTTTAGCAAAATATTATACAAAAAAAGCTAAATCATTATTACAACACTATTTTAATGATAAATCACCCTATATAAAACAGATTATTCACTTAATAGATTAAAGGAGAATTCATTATATTGTATCAGCGTATTTTATTATTTCTTGTCTTGTCTAGTCTTTGGATTTTCGCAGTTATCCGCACACAACCTTTTCATCTAGTCAATGCACAAATCCATCGAAATGACTACCTTAATGCGATATTGCTTATTTTATATAATCATTCAACAAATTTTATTGGTCTATTATTTTTATGCATTGGCTTTTACGCTTATCTAAAAAAGCCTAAAGCTGTGATCGTTCAACGTTTTTTTCAATTGATGTGTATCACTGGTATAGCCATAACTTATGCTAAACTATCAAGTTATCAAATTCAGATTGCATCTTCCATTGAAACATTGGCAATTAGTCTAGCACCTTTTTTTCTTATGCATTTTTTTGAATACTTTCCTATCCCTAAAGCAAGAAATCATTTATCATTCTTTAAATGGTTAACTTTAATAATAGCGATAGCGATTACTATTTTAGACATAGTTCTATTAACACCTTGGGCGGCAACTCTTATACCGATTATGATCATTCTCAATATTTTGATTTCCATTATATTATGTAGCTATTTTCTTAGTAGACAATGGTTGTCACATACAAAATGGGTGCAGAATCAATTGCGTATATTGGTCATTAGCCTTGTCCTATCTTTTACACCTGTTTTAATAAGTATGATTCAACTCTCTATTTTCCATCTTCCAAGTGTGCCCTATGAATTTTCGATTATTTCCATTACTCTGTTCCCTATTACACTTGCTTATTTATTAACAAAACAGGAAATTATAAATTTCAGTTACCTTATCAGACAACTATTTCCTGTATTTTTAGCCTGTCTGATCACATCTGCTATCTTAATAGGATTATTACAATTTTCTACTCAACAGTTCACAGCCTTTATCGTTGGCGGAGGAATATTTACATTTTTTTATAAATTATTTAAACACATCGAAGAAAAGCAGATGGTGGCAAAGCTTCAAGCCATCCAGCAAGAAAAACAGCATATTTTGAACCAAATGAATTCAGAAGCATTTTTGCCCATCTGTGCTAAACGTATTGCACAATTACTTCATAAAATGTTTGATGTAGAAGGTGTATGTATCATATGGTCACAGCCTACTCCAGCAATTCTTTATGATTCAGGCTTATTTCAACATTCTCCAACAGCTCAGCAAGATATACAATACTACCTACAACAACAGCAAAATCATGCTGAAATTTTGAAACAATCACTTTACCACACACTGCCGCTAAGGAATGGTACAGAAATTAACGGTATTATTATTGTAGGTCGCAAAAGTAATTTCACCAAATGGGAAAAAGAGGAGCTAACATTACTAAAAAATATTCATGTAGAGGCAGTACAATTATTTGCTAGTGCACTAACCATCCAAAAAATAGATAAAATTACACAGGAAGCACAACAAACCTCACAGCAACTTACAAACTATAATCGACAATTACTAGAGGCGATCGAGGAGGAGCGTAAACAATTATCACTTTTTCTTCATGATGATGTTTTACAGCAACTATTATTAGTAGTACGTAAAATACAGATAGGTTCAGTTGACACAATCGAGCAGCCGTTAGTAGAAACTATTACAACTATTCGTACTATGTGTCATGATTTGCATCCAATAATGGTGGAAGATTTAGGGCTCGGTTTAAGTATCCAGTCCTTACAGCAAAAAATTCAACAACAACACGCTATTGATGTGCACCTAACATATGATATAGAAGATGAACGTATCCCCTCTTTTTTTGCAGTTCACTTATTTCGTATGCTAAAGGAGCTCCTCAATAATAGTATAAAACATGCAGAAGCAACACACATTCATATCGCTCTTTACGATAAACAGCATGAGCTAGTAATGGTTGTAGCTGATAATGGAAAGGGCTTTGCTATTCCTGAACAACAGACATTGCATGCAGGGGAACACTTTGGGTTGTTGACTATTCAAAAAAAGGTAGAGCAACTAGATGGGGAATTTATAATAGAATCCCAGTTCAACCAACATACAACCGCTACAATCACATTACCATTGAAATGGAGTGAACAGCATGTCCATTAAAGTATTATTAGTAGATGATCATTTATTATTAGTAGAAAGCCTAAAAACAATACTAGAAGCTGAGCCAACTATTCACGTAGTTGGTACGATCACTGACCCCTCGCAACTTTTAGAGGATATCTTATCATTACAGCCTGACGTACTCTTAATGGATATTCGCATCAAGACATATAATGGGCTAAACTTAACAAAAGCTATTATAAAAAGTATACCTACGATGCCGATTATTATCTTATCCGGCTACGATGATGATGCCTATATTCAAGCTGCACAAAATGCTGGAGCTAAAGCCTTTATAAAAAAAGAACAGTCTAATGAGGATTTAATTGCGACAGTGAAGAAGGTCTATGCGGGATATACTTTGTTTCCTTCCTTTGAAAAAACACTACTTACACCAAAAGAGCTAGAAGTTTTACAGCTTATTGTAGCAGAAAAAACAAGTGAAGTTATTAGTAAAGAGCTTTCTATTAGTAAGAGGACTGTAGAACATCATATTTCCTCTATTCTACGAAAACTGGGTGTTCAATCACGTGTAGGTGCTGTTGTAAAAGCACTGGAACAAGGCTTAGTTAACAACACAGAAAAGCCGTAAGGAAAAGTAATACCTTCCTTACAGCCTTCGTCTAATCTATACTTTATTATTGTGCATGAAATTCTCTTCCATCATAAACAGCTGTGACATAGCCTGCACGAATGACAAAGTCTCCAAAATGCTCGCCCTCTAAACGCTCCTTGGCAAAATGCAGAAGAATTGGACGTAGCTCTGCTAAAATTTCCTCTTCGCCAATATTTTCACGATAGATTTTATTTAATCGGTTGCCTGTAAAACTTGCACCTAGATACATATTGTATTTTCCTGGTCCTTTACCAATAAAGCCGATTTCACCCATGGCTGCACGTGAACAGCCATTTGGACAGCCAGACATGCGAATAACAATTTCTGTTTCATTTAATCCCGCTTCATCGATAATGGCATCTATTTTTGTAATAAGAGATGGTAAATAGCGTTCTGCTTCTGCCATGGCTAAGCCACATGTCGGTAACGAGACACAGGCAATGGAATTACGACGTAAAGCAGAGTAATGCGCACCGTCTGTTAGTTTGTATTGTTCAATAAGTGTATTAATTTTTTTCTTTTTCTGAGGTGTTACATTGCTAATCATTAAGTTTTGATTCGGTGTTAAACGAAAATCGCCCGTATGCACCTTGGCTATTTCACGTAATCCTGTTAACAACTGATAATCTTCAAAGTCTTTTAAACGACCATTTTGAATAAATAACGTATAATGCCAATGACCATCTGTCCCTTTAATCCAGCCAAATTCATCACCTGTACGTTCAAATGTATAGGGACGAGCCTGCTGAATTTCCCAGCCTAGACGACGCGTTAATTCTTCTTGGAACCATTCAAGTCCTCTCGCATCGATTGTGTATTTAAAGCGTGCATTTTTACGGACAGAGCGATTCCCATAATCACGTTGGATCGTAATTATTTTTTCTGCAGTTTCCAGTAATTTATCTGGCGTTATAAAGCCAATTTCACGAGCAAGCTGTGGATAGGTTTCATGATCACCATGCGTCATGCCCATGCCTCCACCAACCGCTACATTAAAGCCAATAAGCTGATTATCTTCAACGATGGCAATCAGTCCAATATCTTGCGAAAAAACATCCACATCATTACTCGGTGGAATCGCAATCCCAATTTTAAATTTACGTGGCAAATATTGAGCTCCGTAAATCGGTTCAATTTCTACATCCTGACTATCTACTACCTTTTCTCCATCCAACCACAATTCATGATAAGCGCGTGTTCGTGGCAGTAAATGCTCACTTAGTTTAGCAGACCAATTATAAACCTCTTCATGTAATGCAGATTGATTGGGATTGACATTACACATCACATTACGGTTTACATCCCCACAGGCCGCAAGAGAATCCAATAGCACGTCATTGATTTCCTGCATATATTTTTTGACATTCCATTTTAAAATGCCATGTACTTGAAATGCTTGACGTGTTGTTAATTTTAAAGAGCCATTGCCATACTTTCTAGCCATTTCATCCATCACAAGCCATTGTGATGGTGTGGCTGCTCCACCTGGTGTTCGTACACGCACCATAAATTGATAAGCCGGTTCTAGCTTTTGTCGCTGACGTTCATTACGAAGATCTCGATCATCCTGTAAGTAACTACCATGGAATTTCATTAAGCGATTATCATCCTCTGGAATACCAGAGCTTAATGGATTATTCATGGTACGTTCGAGCGTTCCACGTAGGTAATTACTTTCGGTCTTAATACGCTCTACATCACTTGGTTTCCCAGGCTGTGGAGGTAAAACTATTTTTTCTGTCATTCTTTATCGCTCCTTTAATCCATTATATCTCAGTTTATGGCGCATATCTGAGGCTGCGCTTGCTAGCAAAGATATAAGCTCCTGAATAGGAAAGGTTTTCTACCACTTCTATGGGAATTTGTGCTGAATTCAATTAATAAACGTCACGTTGGTAGCGTTTTTGCTGTTTTAATTCATTCACATAGGCTTTTGCTTCCTCTAGTGTTTTCTGCCCTTGTTGCTCAATGATTCGATGAATACTTGCATCCACATCAGATGCCATTGATTTTTCGTCACCACATACATAAATGACTGCCCCCTGCTCTAGCCATTCATAAAAACTTGCCGCATTTTCTAGCAATTTATGTTGAACATAGACTTTTTTGTCGGTGTCACGTGAAAAGGCTACATGCATGTGACTTAACGTGCCATCAGCAAGCCAACGTTGCCAATCCGTTTGATAGAGGAAATCCGTAACAAAATGCTGATCACCAAAGATGAGCCATGCTTTCCCCTCAATCCCTAACTCTTCTCGCTCCTCTAGGAAAGCTCGATATGGTGCAACACCTGTGCCTGCACCAATCATAATAATTGGTGTTTCATTATTCTCTGGCAACCTGAAATTCGGGTTTTTATGAACATAGATTGGTAATGTATCACCAATTTGAATGCGTTCTGCCACACTTCCAGAGCAAACACCAAGACGTTGTCTACCAGCTGTCTCATAACTTACCTTACCAATCGTTAAATGAACCTCTTCGCTATTGGCCTTTTGGCTACTAGCAATAGAATAAAGTCGCGCTGGAATTTTACGTAGCAACTCTACAAACTGCTGTGCACTCCAAGTAAATGGTGTAAACGCCTCTACTAGATCCAGTAAGTCTCTTCCTTTTGCATAGTCCTTCCATGCATTTGGTTCTTCAAATAGCTTAGAAAATTCTTTATGCTCTGTATAAGCAGCAATTTTCTCGAGTAACGGCTTAGATAACACCGTAATTTCTAATTTTTTCTGTAGTGCATCTTTTATTGATATTATTTCATCAAAAACAGTCACTTCTGTCTCTGAATCGAATTGAAGTGCTGTCAGCAATGCATTGACTAATTGTTCATCGTTCTCGGGCAGAATACCAATGCTATCTCCAGGTTCAAATTGGAAATTAGCTCCCTCAATAGATAATTCAAGATGACGCGTCTCTTTGTTTGAGCCACGACCATTTAGGTTCATATTTTCAAGTACTTCAGCGTAAAATGGATTTTTTCTTGAATATGTAGATGCTTCAAGTACTTGCGCGCCTTCATTCTGTGCTGAAGTAGACGTTCCTGAAGTTGTCTGCTGAAGAAATTCCTGTTGAACCCCAGAGAACCACTGTGCAGCTGCGTCATCATAATCCACATCGCAATCAATTCGAGGAGCCATTCTTATTGCCCCTAATTTTGCAAATTGCTCATCGAAGTCCTTACCTGTCTTACAGAAAAATTCATAGGAGCTATCCCCTAAGGCAAGGACCGAATACTGTAGGTGCTCTAGTTTAGGCGCACGTTTGCTATGCAAAAATTCATAAAATTGTATCGCTTGATCTGGTGGATCTCCCTCTCCATGTGTACTCACAATAAGTAATAGATTGTTAATCTTTTTTAAATTACTTGCTTTAAATTTCCCTAATGATGAGACAGTTACATCTACCTGTTGTGCTTTTAAAGCTGCTGCATATTTTTCAGCTAACCCTTGACTATTGCCCGTTTGGGAACCATATAAAATTGTTATTGTTTTTGTAACAGGTTGGGCTGCTGGTGGTGCCTGTTCAACAATTGCTTCAAGAGTTGCTTGGGGTGCACTTAAGTAGCCGTTTAGCCAAATTTTTTGTTCAATGGTTAATTTAGGGAGAAGCTCGTTTAATAACTTCACCTGCTCTTCATTAAATGGACTGTTTATTACTTGCAATTTCAATCTTTGCCACCTCACGAATCATCATCATTTCATATTTTTAAAATTATCGAAGCCTTATTTTTTCCTTTTTTTCAATCTGAACCACGTAAGAATTTTGAACAATCAATGTAATTGATCCGTGGCTCACAGTATTTAACATTTGGCGGACATTATCTAATGCTAGATTTACATTTTCAGTCCTTTTATCTACCATTACGAAACACCTTCCTCTTTAAAATGTAGTAATTTATCAATACGTTCCACTAACACTTTTTTTACATTGGCGTCATAGCCTAAGCTTTCACATAACATGATGTTTTGGCTATCAAAGCCTTGTAATCGCTTGGCAATACTTTGTCTTAAAATGCCTGTAAATAATAAATATGGGACAATAAAAACTTGCTGTTGCTTTCCTTTATCTTGCTGTAGCCAGTCTTCAAAGGTTGGTCCCATTCCATATAAGAAGCATGTATCAACTGCTTTATAGTGATATTTAGCACGTAGCCTTTTGGCGATTTTCGCCAAATCCCTCTTGACGGCTGGATCACTACTCCCACGTCCGATGAGTAAAACACTTGCATTGCTGTTAGGTTGCTGTTTTTCTATTATTCTAGCTTGTAACGTGTCAATTAATCGTTCATGTATGCCAAGGGGCTCCCCATATGTAAACTTTACATATGGATATTGTTTTTGAGCTTTAGCCATTTCTTTTGGAATATCTTGCTTTGCGTGTTGAGCAGCTAGTAGTAGAATAGGCATCACGGCAATCGCTGTTGCCCCTTTTTGAATACAGCTAGCAATGCCTTCTGCAATAGTCGGTGTTGCAAGCTCCAAAAAGCATATTTCCTGAATGGCTACATCCACTTCTTTTTGAACACCTTGAAGAAAGGTTACGGCTTGCTCTACCCCTTCCTTAACACGACTGCCATGTGCAATATATAAAATAGCCTGCATGATTCCACAACCTTATCCCGTTATTTGGATTGGCTGCGCTGGGCTTTGCTCAAACCACTGAATGGTTTCTCTTAGGGTCACAACCTTCCCTACTAATATGATGCTAGGGTTTTGAATATTTTCTGTACGCACGATTTCCTCAATTGTAGCTAAAGTACCCGTAACAGTTCTTTGCTTAGTAGAAACTGTTCCCCAATGAATAACAGCCACAGGCGTTTGCTCATCACGACCATATTTGAGTAATTGTTGACGGATATACGGTAGATTACCAACCCCCATATAAATGGCAATCGTATCAATCCCTTTTGCAAGACTTTCCCAACGTATAGCATCTTCTTTCCCGTCCTGCATATGCCCAGTAACCATAGCAAAGCTTGAGCCTAAGTCACGATGTGTGACAGGAATACCTGCATATGCTGGGGCTGCTATACCTGACGTAATACCAGGTACAATTTCAAAGGGAATTTGATGCTTCGCTAACACATCTGCTTCCTCTGCCCCTCTTCCAAAAACAAATGGGTCTCCTCCTTTTAATCTTGTGACGACATATCCTTGCTGAGCATAATCAACAAGTGTTTGGTTAATTTGCTCCTGAATCATGGCATGCTGCTGTGGCAATTTCCCGCAAAAGATTAATTTAGCGTCTTTCTTGGCATAGGCTAATAGCTCTTTATTAATGAGTCTGTCGTATAAAATGACGTCTGCACATTCAATACAACGTAATCCTTTGATCGTAATGAGGTCAACATCTCCAGGACCTGCACCGACGATATAAACTTTCCCCATTCTATTTCACTCCTTCTATCAATTACGCCTCATTGTTATGGCTTCCAGATTTTTTCGATTTTGCTCGAAAAGGCCCTCCCTATAGAAGCGAGATTCTTCTATACCCGACGCCCAGCTTTCGGTACAAAAAACATTTACTAAATGAAGATAAAGAAAAAAGGCCAATATTATCCTTAGGCACAAAAATGCCTATGAACAATAAAAGCCTCTAGTTTGCTAGTCAGCCACATATTTAATTCTTAGTAATATAATAAGAATAATAAATAATTTAGTATATTCTGTCAACACCAAATTTGCCACTTCGTAAGACACAATAAAAAACCAGCTGCCGATTTCAAGACCGACAACTGGTTGATCAGTTTATGTGCTTACCATGGTCTACGATAGCGCGGACCTGGTCTAAAATTTGGACCCGGTGGATATGGTCGATAGTTTGGATAATATGGATTGTAAGGATATTGATTAAATTGAGAGCCAAGGAAACTGCCTAAAAACCCACCAAAAAACGGTGCGCCAAATGGCCAAATAAAGCCGCCAAATCCTCCGCCTGGATAACCTCCGAAATTGCGCATATGCTACCTCCCCTTTTTACTCTATCGTATGTAGGAAGATACATCTATCATATGTAGAATGCCTATTCTATCGGGATTAGTGCATAAATCACAAAAAATCAGCGAGAATAAACTCTCGCTGATTGACAAGCTTTATTATTTTTCTTCCCCTAAACGTTGGACAAAATTCGCAAGCGTACGTACCATAACTCCTGTACCACCTTTAGGTCCTAAATCATGAACAGCTACTGCATCAGATGTGCCAGCAATATCTAGGTGAATCCACGGTGTATCACCAACGAATTCGCCTACAAAGCCTCCGCCGAAAATCATATGTCCATCACGACCTGGAGAGTTATTTAAATCAGCTACATCTGATTTACGAATTCGTTTTTTATCATTCTCTGTTAAAGGCATACGCCAAACAAATTCATCTGTCTCTTTTGCGGCTTCCATAAATGCTTCAAAAAATGCATCATCATTTGCAAGAGCACCTGTTTTATCCATACCTAGCGCAGTAATAACGCCTCCAGTTAAAGTCGCAACATCGATCAGTGATGTAGCCCCTTGCTGTTTAGCATATGTAGTTGCATCTGCCAGAACTAAACGCCCTTCTGCATCCGTATTTAATACTTCTACCGTTTTCCCACTGTACGTCGTAATCACATCATCTGGTTTAAACGCTGTATCAGACACCATATTATCTGTAGAACCGATAACGGCTACAACATTTTTATTTGGACGTAATTCACCGATAATTTTCATCGCACCAAGCACAGCAGCAGCGCCACCCATATCACCCTTCATACCAACCATGGAATCCTTTGGTTTTAAAGAATAGCCGCCTGTATCATACGTTACACCCTTACCAACAAGGCCAATCGGATCTTCAAAATCTTCAGTCGCTTTATATTTTAAGGTAATTAATCGTGGTTCTTCATAAGAGCCTTGGTTAACACTTAAAATACCACCCATACCTAGTTCCTCTAATTGGGCTTTATCTAAAATTTCTACTTCTAAATCATATTCCACAGCTAGAGATTGTGCATAATTAGCTAAATCCGTTGCTGTTAGTAGATTTGGCGGTAAATTAATTAAGCTACGAGCTTCATTGACAGCATCTGCATAAATTACACCTACTTCAAAGCTTGCTACAACCTCATCTAAATCCTCTGCTGTTGTCACAAGATGAACCGCATCAATACGTTTATCTACCTCGTTCGAAGTGGTTTTGTAATGAGGAACAGCATAATAGCCAAGGCCAATTCCTTCACCTGCTAAAAATGCTACATCTGCTGTTGAAATTGACTCTGTTGTAAATGATTCAACCCAAATGGAATACTCTTTCACTTTTAAAGATCTTAATTCTTTCCCTACTAAACCAAATGCTGCGCGAATATCACCTTCTGTTAGGTTTTTACGCTCATCCAAGCCTACAAATACAATACGTTTGAGGTTGGCATGGTCTTTCACAAATGGTAATTTTGTTAGTTTCTTTAATTCCGTTGAGACGTCCCCACCACTAATCCATGTATCAAGGGCCTCACCGTAAAATGATGAAAAGCTTGCCCAGTCCTGCATTTGTTCACGATGTTTTGTGACTCCCACCACTAATAGTTCAGTAGAAATCGTTTCAAATGTTTTTGCTTCTTTTACAATATGCATGTAAATTCCTCCATTCCATATACTATTATAACGAAGTTTCTGAAAAGCGCGTAATATTTGCCTATATCTTCTTTTAGAAAATAATGAATGTTATAATAAAAGCAATTATTTGCGAAGGTTGTGATGAAATTGAGTTTACTCCAAAATACCCCATTACTAATTGCCCTCTTTGCGGTTCTCTTTGCGCAGTTTGTTAAAATCCCCATCCATTTTTTAATGACCAGACAAGTAAACTGGGGTCTTTTTACCTCAACGGGCGGAATGCCTAGTTCTCACTCCGCTTCTGTCACTGGACTGGCAACCTCTATTGCGTATGAGACGGGTTTGGAATCCCCCATTTTTGCGGTAGCCGCTATGTTTTCCATTATCGTTATGTACGATGCCAGTGGTGTTCGTTACCAGGCAGGGCAGCATGCAGCGATATTAAATCAACTGCGTAAGGATTTCCAAACATTGCTCCATGATTTAAAAAAATGGCCACAGATGGATGGGCAAGAGAAAATGGAGGAATTAAAAACATTATTAGGCCATAAACGAAGTGAGGTATTTTTTGGGGCTCTCACGGGTATTTTTATCGCCATCATAACCTACGAGTTTTTCATCTAACAGACATAAACACATCCTCTAGAGGGAGGTTGTGTTTTTTTGTATAAAAAAAGTATTCTTCCTTCAATTGAAAGAAGAATACTAAGCACGTTAGAACATTCGATATCCACTTTTTCGTAAATAAATCATGACGATACCCGCCACAATAGAGCCCGCAAAGCCACCTGATAAAATAGCAATATCTACAAATTGAAGTGCCTGTAATTTATCGATTAATGCTGGGAAGGCAGAGCCTGGCTTAAAAATATAATCTAAGAAGCTTACTTCATCTACAATAAAGATGACAACAATTGGATACACAATTGCCATTAACCATGTCATACGTAACAGCATATTTAACAAGAATCCGATACCAAAGAACATGACGAAAAATAACAATATAGAAATGATTAACTGTACTAATGAAACTGGACCATCCATGTATGTATAACCTCCGTTTTCCTCTCATTAGTTTACATGATTACGACACCGCTTTCAATGAACATATCCTTGTTTTCGCTTGTTCGTCATATTTCAGAAAATCATTAATCGATCATCTGCAATTGATCTTTAAATTTAGGGATATTTGCTTTCTTCGCGGGTATTTGCCCTCCTTCCGCGGGTATTCGCTTCTCCTTCGCGGGTATTCTCCCTCCTTCCGCGGGTATTCACTTCTCCTTCGCGGGTATTCTCTATTTTCAAGTTAAATAAATGCTTTTTTCATCAAAAAAACTATTGAAGACAAGTGCTTATCTTCAATAGTTTCTACTATTTTATGAGGTTGATTGGGCTAATAAAAACTTCGGTAATCTCCAAAGCTGTGCCCATTTTTTAAATGCTATCAGCACAATTAATAAGCCAAGCATTAGCATGAAAAAGTTTGACTTATCTTGAAGCGTTTACTTAAACCACCTGTAATAAAGCCCGCAAGAATCGATGAAACACCACAGGCTATTGCTGTAAAACCGCCGAGTGTGATGCGATGAATACCTGCAATAATACCTACACACACCAACAAGTGGTCCGCCAAAAATCCCTGCTATGGCCACACTGATTAACCTTGTATTGGCAATCGCCTCTTCTGCATTGATTGTACTATGTATCATCTGATTTAAAGGATGGATGGTCCCACTTTCAATTTTAATCCCTGTATAGCTGCTGATAATACATAGGCTACTAAAAATAATAATGAGCCATATTTTCTCTTTCATTCCTTGCTCCTGAAACAGCTTTTCTCGAAAGAGTCGCCATCTTGACATTAAAAAGGCAAACACAATAATCAGCCCAACTCGCTCTAACATAAATAAAAATAGCTCCATCAAAGGTCACCTCCTAAAGTCATATCATTTTTTAAAGAATAAACGATAAGAGGTATAGCCAAAAATATCACCTGGATTAATCCCTTCTATCGCTTCTAATTGATGTCTTTCAAATTGATTGGATGCCATTTCCTTTAACATCACTGATGTTGATTCATCTTGGGCTAGCTCCTGAGGATACAACCATTTGGCTTCTAAAATTTCTTTTTCTTGAATACATACCTGCTGCTGCTCATCTAGCATACGACAATAAAAAATGGCCATATTATCACTGATGTCATCACGGATGACACCTGTTCTAAATCCAATTAAGCCCGAGACTCTACAATCGATGCCTGTTTCTTCTTTGATTTCACGAATGACCGCCTCATCCACCGTTTCACCTGCATTAACAAATCCTGCTGGTAATGACCAACGCCCCTTCAAGCCGCTGTAAGCCTTTTTCACAACCAACCATTGCCCAAGCCCATTAACCGTAACTCCTGATACGCCTAACCATATTTTCCCTCGATCTTTTTTCATAACCCTCACCTCTATCTACCTATTATACCTGCTTGCTTTCACTGGAATGAAGCATTTATTCAGAATTTTACAGCTAATCGACAGTGAAAATGCTTCTTTCATTCAACCACTCAATGAAAGAAGCATTTGTAGACTGCAATTTCATCAAATACTGTTATAAAAAGTTGTTGGGAATTCCATTAAAATAGATGAATTTTAAAATAGTTTCTATCAAACAAAAAATAAAAAGAAAAAAGCTCCTTTCATTCATCATGTTTTGCAACATCATCAATCAAAGAAGCCTATTATTGTTAGCCCATTATTCGAATGGAATTTATTTAATTTTATTCACAAACCTCAGGCGTACCTTCACGTTTTGCTGTTTTGAATGAAGTACCGCAGCCACATGATGCAATGGCATTTGGATTATCGATGGTGAATTGAACGGTATACTAACCGGAAGCATGAACGCCTACTGTACGTACTTTTTATCGATATTTGAATACGACGTATTTTGCAATACCTACGTATTGTTAAAACGATAGATTACTTTCTTACATTATATATGTAGACGTACTAGAATCGCAAGTAACTATTTAATAGACCTGGCTGTTAACGTTGAAAGTAACGCATGTTGCTGCTTTATCACTTCATCTTTATGAGCGATTTCACTTTCTAACATCGCACAATTTTCACAACCCGCATCTTGAACATCTATACCGTAAAACTTCTTTATAGCCTTTTTAACTGCGTCTAGCATAAAAACTGTACCGGATACTCTATGTTTAGCATACGTCATAGCATCGACTTCCAATTCATTAAATAGAACACTATTCCCCATAGGTTGCGAGAATGTACCAAGAAAATATTGAAACTTTTCTCTGTACCTAGCAATAGTCGATACACTTACACCTAACATCTTTGCTAATTCTGTCTGATTAATTAATTTTTCATCCATAGATTGTGTCCCCATTCTTCCGAAACACGCGCGCGATATGGTCGGTAATTACTCGTTAACAATACGAACTATACACCACCTAATTAAAATACGCAACCCTCGTAAACCCGCGTCACTACTGCGTTAATTACGTTTTCTGTAATTTATAACGTTTAAGGTTATTTCATTTTACTTGCTTTACGTTTTAGTTTCTCGATGCGACCTTCGTAACCGCCTTTAGTCTTGTCATGTTGACCAATTTTCAACGCCTGTTCGGATATACTAAGAGCATCTTGTATTCGCCCTTGCTTTTCGTACATAATAGCCAGCCTGCTAAACGCAACTACTCTCGCATCTTTAAATGTAATTAAGTCCAATTCGTTTATAACATCAAGACAATATCGCTCACATTCCTCGAAATCTCCGGCTTTGTAAGCCATTTCTGCGAGCTTTGTTCGAGGAAAATGTTTGTCCGCAGAATTTGTGGCCCGTTTTATAGCCTCAATTAAAACTCGTTTACGAAGATCAGACGATAAGCCCTCAGACAAGCTTTCTAAGAACTGCGATGCACTTCCACTGTAAGTACGATTTCCTTTATCGAAGTCATCTCGCACATATGGTCTGTTCGATAGTTGATACGGAAGGGCTAGCGAGTCTTTTATTTCCTCGATTTCCGACTCGGATAACGTACTATAAAAATCCTCTAACGCTAAGTGACGGATAATTCCGCCTGGCTTCTTCTTAAAAATGGATAACATTTACATCTCCTCCTACCTATTTATTCTACTTATTATTTATTTTTCCTTTTATAATCCCCAAATGTTTAAAAATTGTATGTAAGGTCAGAACAGCAGAAAGCGCCATTCAGAATTGAGGGCCTTGGGGGTCACGCACTTTCGACGCAAAAAAAGAACGACCAACAAACGAATTGAATCGCTGTTGATCGTGTTATTAAAAGAATGAAACGTTTTTAATACTTTGTTTAATTCGTTCGTCAGTCATTCCGATGTAACGAAGCGTTGTCTTTTGCGAACTATGATTAAAGATTTCCATTAGCGTTGCTATGTCGTAAGTAGCGTTGTAATAAGTGTAACCGAATGTCTTGCGCATTGTATGTGAGCCGACTGAATGATTGCCGATTTTATCGCCAGCATCAGTAATAATGCGATAAGCTTGCGTCGTACTAATATGTGCGTCACCTTTACGTGATGGGAATAAGTACGTAGTTCCTGGTGGTAAAGTATCGATGTAGTCCGCAATATCAACCATTAGCTGATCGAGGTGTACAGTGCGCTCCTTCTTCGTTTTGCCTTCTCGAATCTTAAACGACGACTTCCCCTTTACTTGTTCGACTTTAAGCGCAACTAAGTCTCCGCAACGTAAGCCGGTAGATATGCCGAGCTTGAATAGTAGCTGATTGCGAAGACCATATTCCTTCGACATGCCTAAAGCTTCTAACATCTCGCTTATTTCTTCTTTCGATTTTAACGGCTGCACATCGATTAACATGCCTTTTTTCTCGTTATGATTAGCCATAATTACGCCCCTTTTGAATGTATCCTTTTTATCATTATATCTAAAATAGCATACATTCGTTTGATATGCAATTATTAAACGGCTATTTATCAACGTTTTATATGTATCCTTTTATCAAAAAGCATACATTCGATAGCTTCGATTATGTATTTATTATTCTGCGTCAAAACAGCGTTAATTTTGAGCCCCTCGAGTTTCAGACCGCCCCGTCCGATCCGAATGTCTGCTCCCTGTAATCGGCGTTAACATTACGGCATCTTACTTATGTAAATCGTACAAAATCCGCGTTCCTTCTATTATATGTGCGTTAAAACTGCGTCATATAGCGAGGTAATGCGACTTCCCAAAGTGTTTTAGGGCGCGTCCATAAAAGGTATCCGCCCGACATTTCACGCCCTAAAACGTTCTCAAAAGAGTAAAAATGTAACATTTTATAATAGCGGTAAATCGTGGATTATATCCTCCAAGTTACGATACCCGTACCATCCTCCGCATAATTCCGCTAATGAAAACACTCGACGTCGCGTTATTCTATTGAACTCATTTCTCGTATGTTTAAATGCCTTATCAAGCAACCTATCGCACTCTCTTTGAAACGTCTTATCCTGCGTACGCCAGCGGTATAATGTCATGCGCGTAATTTTACATAGGAACGCCACTTCTTCCATCTTTATATAACCGCTATTCTGTGCTAGAAGGACAACCGCCCGTACCTTCTTTTCTTTTCCGTTAAATTTCTCCCGTAACCTGGCGATGTCTTTATCACTTACAAGATACGGCTTAACATGGCGCTGCCCTACGATTAATCGATCGTACATACCGTCTCTCCTTTATATATTTAGTTCTTACGCATTTAGGCATAAAAAAGACGAGCAAGCAAAGCTATAAAAGCCGATGCCCGCCCGTTGTTTGTTCGTATTATCTACCAACTTGCACCCTCTCCTTTTCGATTAGTTTCGCTAACTCGTAAGCAATTCGTTGTACGTCCGCATCCTCGCGTATTACAATCTGTTCTGCTAATTTAGCAATTGATACAGAAGCCGGTGATTGCGTTTGCTGCTGCATATTTTGCGTATTATCGTTATATGTCGTTTGATTAGCGTAGTTGTTAACGATGCCGCGTTCAACTTGTTCGTAAGTAACGTGAGAATACGGTTGATCTTGTTGCTGCGGTACAACAACATTATTAATCACGCTCTCAGACGGTCTAATAGCGTTCATTAGTGTCTGATTCGGACTTACTAAAGAGCGATACTGATCCGCCTCTTGTGCTGTTAATACCATTTCATTACGGTGAAGTCGAGCTAGATAGCCGTCGAATGGTACGCGCGCCAGTCCGTTGTAATGCGACCCGTCCGGCGTATTGTTTCCGCCAGGAATTAGGTTCTTAGCCCATTTCACAGCGCCAGAACCGATTTTACCGATCCAATCGGGCATTTTGATGTTGCCTAAAATCGACGCAAACTCTTTAAGGTATCCTGCCGCTGTACTAATCCAATTACCCACAGTCTGGAATACCGGCGTCAATGCTTTTACGATTTCCGTAGCTGCTCCGAACGCCTGCGTAAATGCGCCTGCCAGAAACGCAACAAACGGACCAACGATTGTGTCCCAAGCTAGTCGTAATACTGCGAAAGTTGCTCCGATAACAGAGCCGAAAAGCTCTAACACAGGGCCTACGACTGCCCAAAGCATCTGAAACGACTTCATAACGAAGTTAATCGCGGGCGCTAATACGTTATTCCAAGCCAGCATCGCAATGTCGGCTACGATTTTTAATGCGTTGCCTAGAGCGCCAAGTATCGGCTGAGCTGCGGTCCAAACGGATTGAGTAATAGGCACTACGTAGCCAACGATATTAGAAAAGACGCTCGTAATCTGCTCTTTCACAGTAGCAAAACGCGTTACAATAGCGTCAATGGCTTCGGGCGATATTAACGTTTCTAGTACGCCTCTAAATCCGCCTTCTTTGAACGCAGTCATTAATCCGGAAATCTTCGTCTTGATTCCGTCTACTGCCGAATTAACTTGATTAGCGATATCCGGCGGGAATAGCGCATTTATCAGTCCGCTTGTGCCTCCGCCCTTAAATGCTGACCATAACTCTTTTACTTTGTTGACGATACCGTCGATAGCTCCGCGGAAGGTTTCGCTATTGTCATAGAGCGCTTTGATTCCGACTGCTGCAGCTGATATCCCCATCGCTATTAGTGCTATAGGATTTGCCAACGCGGAAATTGTTCCAACTACAGCCAAAGCACCAACAAACGTTGCGAATGCGCCTGCAGCATAAGCGATTGGTTTACGAAACTTCACGAATAAATCGTAGAGTGCTATAGCTTTGTCGGTTACTTTGCCGAGCATACTACCCAATTTATTGCTGAGAGAAGTCGTATCAAGACCATCAAACATCTTATTTATTCGCCTTAGAAAGTCCGCTAGTTTTGTATTGCTTTCCATTCCTATGTTTCTAAAGAACGTCTGTGACTTCTCCTCAAGTTGTGACCACAATCCTTTTGTCGTATTTCCCATCTTATTAACCATTTCATCTGTAACGCCCATTTTGGTTAATAATTTATCCAAACCGGCCATCTTAGCAGACATGCCGTCCATTTTAGTGATTTTTTGCAATTCCTTTTTATCTAGTCCAACTGCCTCGTACATTGAAACGTAGTCACCTTGCATAAGCTCTTTTGTTGAGAAAGCCGCCTGTTGAGTGTCTACGCCTGAAAGCGCCTGTATACGTTCAACTAGCCCCCAAACTTGTTTGAGTTCACCAACATTTTTACTAAGTCCTATGAACGCCTTTGAGTTTTCCATCATACTCGTACTATTTAAAACAGGACTAGCAATTGCTGCCTTCTCAATCATTTGAAGGTACTTTTTCGCTTGCTTATCATCGCCAAACATACCGCTAATGGCCATCGCATTTTGTTCGTAGTTTGCTGCGGCTCCAATCGTCAAATTTAGCAATTTAGCAGCACCGTTCGCTCCTACGTATGCGCCTGCTAGCCCTATTAATGCGGATTGCATCCCACGTAACGACGCACTAAGTCCGTTAGCACCTACGCGCAATGAAGTGACTCGAGTTGCAAATCCACCCATACGATTTGATGCCGAAGAAACAGCGCCGCCAAGACGGTTGGTTGCCGATTGCGCTCTCGACATACTTTCGCTAGTAGTGCGGCTCGTACGGTTCATCTGATTCATCATCTGCGTGATTCTGCGTAGACGCGAGGTGCCTTGATCGCGAACTCGGAATACTGCGGTTAAATTTACGGCCATCTAGTTTCCTCCTTGCGATGTGCAAGTCTTTTCAAACGCCCTAACTCTTTGGCAACTTCATTTCCGTTCCTACGCGTTAGTTTTGCGTCTGATTGCTTTCCGCTAGAACAGTATCTGATCGCTGCATTCACTGTCATAATTACTAACCTTTTTAAATTTTTGTGTACCTCTAGTTGAGTCGCCTTTACTTCTGTCTCAATCGCTTTTAGCTTCGGCAACATCGACTCACGCTTATTAGAATCTGCGTCTAATAAAGCGCCTGCAAAAAGTGTGGCATTTGTTAAAATCTCTATTTCTCTGTCTGTGTTATTCATTTTCCTTATCCTCCTTGCCTTTCTATGAATAGAAAAATGCACAACGTCGGTTAAACGTCATGCATTGCGTTAATATTGCGTTATTCTGCATTTGTGTCTGTCGTTACATCTTCTTCAACTAATAACCTTTTCGCTTTTGCGAACAATACACGGTCTGCGAGTCGTCCTGAACTTTGAGCTACAGTCGCAAATTGCACGAGTTCGTCAATTGTTACTGGTTCACTTTTTAATACTTTTTTATCTAATGTTGAACGTAATACTTGATGATTTTTAGCTATTGTCATAATTATTTACCTACCTTTTTTGTTGTTTTTGGTGCTACCGCGATATAAAAATCCGCATCAGCATCTTGTTTAATCTGATCAATCTTGCCGGAATAATCTCTAAGCTCTCCAAAAAGTCTACTTATTCCCGAAGGAACACCCTGTCCACCATAGAATTCAAAATACTTTGTTGGATGAATAACCCCTTCAATATAGCGAGTTCTGCCAGTAGTTTTATTTGCCTGAGACATTTCCTTCATTTCTGCATATAAAGGATCGTACTCGTCTGAAATCCTATGATGATCGATTAATGCAGATTTCAGTAAATCTCTCGCTAAATCTAATTTTGCTTGCACAGTAGGCACATACTCTGACTGAACTTTCGGACAAAACTCGCTACGATAGGTATTAACGACCTGTACCGGCGAAATTTCGACTACCGGCAAAGCCTGCATTGCAAGTTTATAATCTCGTTCTCTCCGGGCAATGACTTCTTTTTGCAATGTAATATCGTCGTCAATCTTTGCTAGCTCAGCTGTTTTATCCTCACCTTTGCCTACCGATTCTGCAAAAGTATATTCATACTGCTTCTCGAGTTCTCGCAATCGGGATTTAGCGTCATCCCATGCTTTTTGATACTCACTAAGCTTAGTTGATCGCTCTCTATGTTCCTCTTTATATTGGTCTAATAGTTCAAAATTAAATGTTTTCATATTCTGTCTCCTTTTTTAACCACGCTATCGAGCGCTCTAATTTTTTAATAATAAAAAGACGCCACTTTGAAAGTTGTTGCGTCTCTATTTCCGATTTATTCAATTCATAAATCTCGACTAATTCGTCATATGCACGGTCAATATACGTTTTTGTTTCATCAAGCTCGCGTCGATAAATTATCGGCATATCACATACGATTAAATCACGATAAAGCTGTTGGCTGTCCGTTTCAAGGCTATCAAGCTGTAAATCTATAACCAAGTCGATTACGTCAATTACAGTATCAAAAGGCCGCGAAATCGAAGCAATTTCGTGCGATATTCCTCTATCATTGTCCTGGTAAGCAAGTAACGTAATAAAAGGCGTCGATTCAACGTCATGTAGCGATAGAAAACCGAATCTCATTTAATAAAACACCATGCCATTAATTATTCGCGGCCTTGGCGGTCGCTGTCCGTGGATTTCGATACCATTTCGATTGAATTGTTTCTTTCTTCGTTTCGGCTTTGCTCGCTTACCTTCGCCGTGATAATTCGATGAATACGTTTTACGCTCCATTCAGATCCAACTCCTCTTTTTTGTCAATAAAATAGCGACACAAGTCGTATTTTTCACGCTGTGCCGCCGTCATTTCTCGTAGTTTATAAAGTGTTATCCAACCGCTGTTAACATCTCCTGTGTTATATCTGTAAACACCGTTTTCAATCCGTTGCATTGTATCACCTCACCTTGACCGTACAGTGTAATAGATTTAAGCAATTCTTTAGATATTAGCCTTTAAAAATATGTTCTCGACTTATTTATTAGGAAGGCTCATAATCGCCGTTTTCGAGCCGTTTCAGTACATTTTTAAGACCCCGATGTAAATTGTTAGGAATCTTGAATTGAACCGCCTGCAACTTTCCCTTACGATCTGTGTAAGTAGCCATTACTTTATAGCCTTTACGTTGTTTCAAGCGCCTAATAGCCTCGTTATGCCCTGCACCTACGTATAAAATAAAAAAGCCCGGTATGCGCCAGGCTTCGAAATCTCGGTTATTAGACAGCGGAATGCACCGCCTTTTGTTTCGCTTCATTACCTCGGACCTCTGATGCCTCGTCTCGTAGGTGTCCTATCATCTGCTCGACTTCTATGTCAGTCAGTTTACGGCCAATAAGACTTCCAATAAAACGTTGGACGAACGGACGTAATAGCTCGGGCTTGAATTGCTCGGGGTATCTATCAAACGCTTCTATCGCAAAAAGTCCATTCTTTTTATCATTGCAGTTTTTACATGCCGGAAGAACGTTTGCAGGAATATTTGCTCCTCCATACGCCTTGCCGTCTTTCAATGGGAATACATGATCGCAAGTTGCTATTACACCATCGTCTTTGAGTGATACACCGCAGTAAATACAGTCTTGCTCAAACAACTCTGCTATATATTCCCAAGGTACGAGTGGTAATTTATCACCAGCTCTTTTTGCATAAGCATTAGCTCTTACTCGATATTTTTCTCCGTTGGCACGACGATGTTCGCTGCGGCAGCTTCTGCAGATATTTTGGTATCCCTTTTTATCTTTGGCATCTCTACGGAAAAGCTCAATTGCTTTGGTCTCATTACAGATACGGCAAGTAAGTTTTTTACACATAGCGCTCACCCACTTCCATAGCAAGCGCCAGTCTCGTTTCGATGTAAGCTAGTTTTGCGATTAATTGAAGGTATTCTAATGTCATTTCATATCTGCTCCTTTTCATTTCAAGTGTTTATATTTACGCTACGCACTCGATCGTGACATCGAGATTTTGTCGCGCAATTACCATCTTCAAGTGATTCAATAATGCTGCGTTTGGATTCTGCTGAGTTGCATTGTATTCGTCTGCAAGTGGCTTACTGTTCGTTTCAACACGTAAAGCTACGTCCTTAAAAGGTTGCAGTACACGAATGAGCGTCTTAAATGCCGGATAAACTGCATTACTCTGAGTAAAAGTTTCGGCATAAATGCTTCCGTCTGCCATTTCGATCTGTACGTCATATTCTGCGACGTCAATTTGTGTAATAGTCTGCTTTAGTTTCATTTCTAAACTCCTCCAAATTGATTAAATTGTGTTCTTACCGCCTGCAACTGCTCACCATTTCCGCCAAATAGTACGCGTGGGTTTACGGTGATTCCTTTGTGACGACGATCATTCGTGTTTTCGAAGAATCCAAACACTACTTTTCCGTCAATTTTCACGCGGTTCATTGTCGTTTTCAGCTTTGCAGCATTCGCATACCCTAGTAACGTCGCCAAACTTTCAATATTCATCGGCTGTAATCGGTCTGAATCCGTTTCATCTGGATTGTGGCAAACGATATTTGTCTCGAAATTTAAAAACGGCAATACCGAGTAGACTAGCGCAAGCTGTCCGACCGTTTTGCCGTTCGATAAATCGTATAAATCACGTACTGTTTTCTTAAACATTCGTGTATGTTGCAAATCCGCTATGTGCGATTGAATTGACTTAATGTTTCCTCTGAAAAAGACGGTAGGATTCATGTAAAGCACCCCTTCCGACTCTGAAATGATACCTTCCTGGCAATAACGACTGAATAGTTCGCGAGCACGTTTGCGACTAAGGCCAGTCAACTTTTCAAAACCTTCATGACTGATTACCTTACCGTTATCGTATTGCAATCGCCCTGTATTCCATGCGATGTATGTTCCAAGGTACATTAATCGAGCGATGTCAGCGTTATTTAATGAAGGGAAACGTTCAATTATTGTCCGTGACTGCTGAAAGAAGGCGAAAACAAATCCACCGTTTTCTTCTTCGTGAGAGCCTAGCGCCTGGATTGATTCAATAGAGCGGAATTTTGATTCGGTCATTTTTGGAACCAAGTCATGAGTGAAAAGATCACCTAAGTATTCTCCGGTTTCTAAGCTGTAAGGCTTGCCATCTTTTACTACGTAGTTCTGTTTTTGTGCGATAGCCTTACGTCGTGTTGCCTGGTTTAATTGTACGAATTGCTTGCCTGCTGATAATGCTGTCATATCATATCTTCTCCTTTTCTAATTCCGTTTTATTTTTGTATTGCGTCGGCTAGTTCGCCTAACTCAGCGATAACCTTCGCCAAATGCTGCCGTGACTCATTGAATTTTTGAAACGCTTTGCTTGCGACCATTGGCGTGAGGCGACGGTCGCCGCGTTCAATGGAGCTTAGCATCGTTGTTGAAATACCTAATTCCTTCGACAACTCGCTCTGTGTTAACCCGAGTGCCTCACGATAATATTTAATTTGAGCTGCGTTCAATTTTGACATTTCCTCACCACCTCTATGTTTGTTGTGTAAATTCCTCAACTACTTTGCAAAATAAAAAAAGCCGCCCGAATGGACCGCTTGAATTTATGAATTTACTTCCTCACTATATAGACCAACTGTCGCCTGTAAATGTGACTTCGAACTGATACATAATGCCTTTCCCTACCCTTATAGCCAACTAAACGCTAAAAATATGGTATCAACCTTTATTTTTTTTGAAATAGCTTGCTTTATTTTCTTCTTCCCTACTTAATTATTAATACGTCAGTTTGTGACTCTTTTTTTGATACGTGAGAGCATTTTTCTAACACTTTCCGGACTTTTCTTTAATTTTTCTGCTAAATAATCACGCTTTATAAGTGCTGCACCGTTTGCACGACAGCTGTAGTTTGTTAAATCCTCTACTTTTCTATCTGCAAGTACAATTTCGTGTGCCTGTTGGATAAATTCGACCTGTTGCTTCGATAATTCATCTAAATGTCTTTCCTTTATTCCTGGCAAAATAACTCCGTAAAGATTAGTAGGAAAATGCTTCTTAACAAATAGCTTAACTGTTTTATCTTGGCCGTTTACTCGATAGATGCGTTTCATGCCTTTGCGTTCAAGTTCTAACTCACCAAATTTAGTTGAAAATGCTGAGTTCACATATCGTACAATTTCTCGCTCCGATTTCTCTGTATCAACATAGCCTAGGGCGCGTTCTAGCGCTTGTACGATGTTTTTATCTACTTGCTCCGTAGCTACAACTGCAGCACTTTCTTGTGCAGTGATTTTATCACGGAAGTTATGATAACCTCGGTAAAATCCACGGAAATGGTGATCGTAAACATTTTCGAGTATTTCATCACGTCTGGCATCGATTTTTTCGAATAGAGCCGCGGTTAGTCGATAATATTCAAGTTCCTCGTTATGTTTAATCACTTCCGCACCGAAGTCGATCCCGTACTCGTACTTCAAAGCGGTTATATAATAGCAAAAATCCTCATATTCTGCTCCTCTCGGAACACCGATATATTCCTGTAACGCGAAATCACGTAACACTCTAATACGATATGAAATGTAATATTCATGGCGTGGTAGGTCGATTCGCACTTTCAATGCATTGCCTTCTATTTGATGCTGACGTGTTGGATCATTCATAAAATCGAAAGTAGTTCCGTACAAAATCTCATCAATTATTAATCTATCGCCATTATTTTGGTAGTTTCTAATTCGTTCTTTGAAATCAGCTGTCATATCATATCTGCTCCTTTTCTTCTCCTCAAAAATTACCTGCCTTTTACGTCCCGAAATCGACGAATTACCTGCCTTTTACGTCCCGATTACTTTTGTTACGACAACACAATATATAGTGTTTTATGTATTGAATTAGCTACAAATTGCATATATATTGTATAAGTATCCATATCAACAGGACATCTTGTCTATCTTATCAGTAGTATCACGTAAGGATAACGCCCAATATCAACAGTAACGATAAAGGTTCCGTTTGGTTGGAACAACCATTTAAAACCTTTGCGTCCTCATTTTGCAAAGAACGCAAAATAAGTCCGCGTCTATCTATTACATCGATATTATTACAATCGCTAGATATCATCAATAATGTAATGAGACGGAGGCTTTAGCCGACGTAGAGGATTTGCGTCAGCAAAGACTCGTATCTATTCGTCTTTCTTACCCGTGCCGTACTTCTCTATTACATGCTTAACGGTGCGCTCACTCCCAGCTAATGTACGTAATCTATCAAATAATGTACGATGGCACATATGATTCCAAAAAGGATCATCTGCTGGATACTCGTCATTTATCCATTCGCTCGGTACTAAGTCAATGTCTGCAGCGTCTAATTGTTCGCACAACAGCTGGATTTCCCGTAATCGCATTAACTTACTGCGTAACTGCGTACTGTTCGGGTTACCTAGAAACTCCATTTCTTCGTCAGAGATACGTATTTGTCGTATTTTACGCTTTTTACTTTCAGGGAGTTCGGTGCGCCCTAGCTTTTCTTTATATAAGAAAGGATGATATGTACCGTCGCGCATTGCGTCTACTATCTTACGAGCTTCTGCACGTGTTGCTGGTGTTGTGATGATGACTTCCATAACATCTTCCTCACTAACCTTCAAACGCCTCATAATTGTGTCTAATCGACTCCCAGCGATGAACATTCGTAGAATTTCTGTTTCTTTGTTTTTTGTCATACATATGTACCTCCGGGTTCCCATTTGTATATCCATTATTCTAAATTTCACATTTCTGTATATACAAAAATGCGATTGTTGTACTTTTATATATACATATTTACCATTATGTCATTATTGTAATAATATAGGAATAGAAAAACGGCTACTCTGCAAAGTAACCGTCTCCAATCGCAGTTGGCGCTACGATTATGATACTAGTCGCTTGTTGGCGCAAGCTCTAGCGAATATTTGCCGGTCCTGTTGGCGCAGGATCAGCGTTATATATGACTCTACTAGTTGGCGCTAGTTGAGTGTTTAACTTTTCACATATTAATCGTTACATATATAAACAAAGGTATTGCGATAGAAAACGCTGTTGTACCGTAGTACCACACTCTGAGTTCACCGTCCTCACCTTCTTCACCGAAAAAATATGCGTCTACCTGCTTTGCTGTATCGACAGCTGCTTTCGTTAGTAGTTTAATGTACGCCTTCTTATATTCACGCTCAAACGACTGTGACGACGGTTTACGCGCAACTCCTTGTTTCATGCTGGAATACCCCCAATCACTAACTCCTGACCATCAACTATCAAGGCACGATAAAAGTCTGAACAAATTACATGCATATGATCGAAAATTGGAATTGTTTTAAGTGCTGTATTTGATAAACGCATTACTATAGTTCGCCAAGCACCTTTCTCTGTGGAAACAGCCTCGTAGTTATCTACGTAATCACTACTATCTGCGATAACAATTTCTGTTGCTTGGTCTGCTACTTTTTTCGTATACTCTGCTATTAAACGTTTGCACTTACGAATAGTGTCATCAATCATTTCCTGTACGTATAACGGAACTGGTGTCGTAGGAACTGTGTAATCCCATCTGCAGTTTCGTCGCTTCACAAACACCTGATAAGACGTTGAGAATACGCCTTCTTTTTCAAACGTCACAATTTGATACTCCACTGACCAAACTTCGTTGTCTGTTAACCATTTGCCTTCGTCTAACGTCGTAAACATTTCACATTCCGCCTTCCATAGTGTCATTTTTGCACATCATAGTGTGCTTTATAGTTAATATAATATACACTACAGTGTGCATTGTCAACAATAAATTGAAGTTATATACACTACAGTGTAAAATGAAATTAAAAAGGATTGTGATTACATATGATTAAAGTAAATTTATCTCGTTTATTAGGTGAGAAAAGAATGAAGATTTCTGAATTAGCGAAAGAAACTGGTTTACATAGAAATGGTCTTTCACGTTTGTATAACGAGGAAACTGATGGAATAAAGTTCGATACATTGGAGAAGGTTTGTAAAGCTTTGAATTGCGATATTAGCGATCTCATTGAAATAGTAGACGAAGAAAAAGCGCAAGCCGATTAGTTGGCTGCGCTCTTGTTTTCCTCTATTATGTTCTCTACTTTCTTTTTCTTCTTTCTTCTAGGCGTTGTCGGTAAGTTATATTTCTCCGTTTGCTTGCGAACACCTTCCGCAAACTTCTTTAACTTTTCTTGGTTATACATCATACATATATACACCATCCTTTATCAATCTTATAAACCGTGACTAGCTTCGCTCTTGTTTTCTTCAACCTTGTTATTTACTTTCTTTTTCTTCTTCCTTTTCTTTTTCGGCATTGTTGGAAATCCGTACTTTTCGGACATCCTAGCTACCCCTTCCACGATAGTCTTAAGCTGTTCCTCTGTTGGCAATGCAATCACACTCCATTTAAAGTCATATAAAACTTCATATGTAATCGAACACCTAAATATGCACTTGTTGTTCCGAGTTTGCCTGTCGATACTAGGCGTTGAAGTTGCGGAATTAATTTATTTAACTTTAAAATTTGCCTAGTTGACCATTCACTTTCACCTATTGTTTCAGCTACATCTTTCATACTTCGTTGATTTTCAACTAAGTCACTTCTACTTCCTTGTTTAATTCCCCAATATTCTTTGAGAAATTGCGCTATTCTAGCTTTTTTTATAGCGTCCTGCTCTGCGACCCCTCGACGTTCTACGTTTTCAGCAATAAGTAAATACTCTGCCTCCCATTCGTCAACGTCGATAATATCGACTGGTACTTCCGTTAATCCTAAGTCCTTTGCGATACGCAGTCGTTGGTGTCCGCTAATGACTGTAAACGCTGGCGTACACTTAATTGCATCACGGATACCGTTTGCTTCCAATTCCTCTTGGCGTTCTTCCTCTGTTGTTGGCGGATTTTCATCAAGTTTCATTTGCGTGTGTGCTTTTCCTATTGAATACGAACCGTCAAATACTTTTTCGTATAAGTCTGGGCGCTTGTCCTTTACTGCGAGCAAGTAGTATATGTTCGTCTTACCCACACCGGATTTCTTCGATAATACTTCGGCAACTTCTCCAGTTAAACTTGTCTCCATTTCTGGAGAGATGTCTGTCCTAGTACCTTGTGTCATTTTTGCCTTCTGCTTCTCCTCCTCATAAAATAAGTTAATTACGATACAAGCTCGTTGTCCTTTCGTTAAAGTATCTCGTAATAGTTTAGTAGCCGTTATATATGACGCTATTTCATTTTCGGGAATATATTATTTACGCTCTATGTATTTATTTTGATATTTTGTAGTTTTACGCTTGACAACCGCACCCGATTTTTCAACAGAATGGCTGATGAAATTAGGAAATCGGAGAAAGTTGTTACCTTATATCTAAAACTCAAAAAAAGAGTAATAGACATAAAGTAACTACGCGATCATTCAACGTCATGGAGATTTATTGAGGTTGCTCGTCGCCTTGTTTCGCAGCAGACTTTCGTCTGTCACACTCTTACGCAATTATCGTCCTGCGTATGCGGTTGTCGTGAAGCTTTTCCGCATGAGTGCGATTACCCTGCCGTAACAGCCGATAATCCACCGCACCTTTTCAATTGGCAGATGCGCGCCTTCATCACAACCGTAAACAAGGAAACGGCTTGACCTGTGATATAGTCGCTTTTGTGCATCGGTACGACAAACCTTTCCAGTGTCTTTAACGTCTGTTATTGGGCAACCAAGACGGAACGAACCTATTTTTGACAATAGGAAACTAGACCTTTGCATTTTATCTTTTTTTCAAGTAAAATGAAGGCATATCATCGCTCATATTCAATTATGGGTGAAACACTTATGCTGGCGGGCATATTTGTGTTAAATCGGAATAAGAAAGGTCTAGCGTTACGAGCGCTAGGCTTTTTCTTTTTTTATTTGCGTATTTTTGTTCTCAGTTTCCGTAAAGGTGAATACTCAAAATGCTTAACCTGTATATCACCGTCAGTCATTTGCACATACCTGCGGGTCATGGTGATACTGGAATGACCTAAAATTCGCATTAGCGTATACGGATCCCCACCATTTAGAATGAAATTGCGAGCAAACGTATGTCTCCATGTATGTGCGGTACTTCGAATTTCTTTACCAACTCCGGTAACATCTCCGTAATACTTCAACCGTTTATTCATCTGCGTATCGCGCACTTCTTCACCGTAACAAGATAAGAAAATACGTTTCGCTTCAGGGAAATGCTGCTTATTCTCGTCTACTAACTCAAATAGAAGTTTCAATGTATCCTGCGAAATCGGTACGACTCTATATCGACGATTTTTATTAAACTCCGCACCTAAATGAATACAACGAGTCTTAATGTCGATTGATTCGGGTGTTATCGAAAGCAATTCATTCATTCGCATTCCCGTATCCAATAGACAAATTTGAAAAACATAATCGCGGAACCCTACGTAAGTACGTTGATCGCAGGCGTTTATTAATGCTTCAATTTGTTCATCTGTAAACGATTCTATTTTATCTACATCATCTTTTTGGCATCTGATATTATCCATCGGACTTATACGCACCATGTTCTCCGCCTTCCAAAAATTAAAGGCCACCTTTAAAGCTCTAATCCGCATATTAATAGTTGCAGACGATAAGCCTTTGCCGTAGTCACCGCTCATGTATTTGTGATTCTTAAAACGCGGTGCTTCTTCTGTTAAATACCGAATGTAATCACGGCACATTGTCGATGTAATATCGTTAACATATCGAACCTTATAATCAGCCTCGAATAACCATTCCGTAAAATACCGCCAAGTGTTCGAATAATCCTCTTGCGTTCTTCTTCGAATACCTTCGCCAATCTTAGCGGTAATGAAATAACTCCATGCGTCAGACAGCCCGATTCTATGAACGGTCGTAATCGATTCATTTTCACGTGTCTCTACTCTTGCTCTACGTCGTTTAATAGAACGGTTTTCAGACATAAAAAAAGCGCTCCCTTCCGTATCGTTTTTCAATACGTAAGAAAGCGCAATTTAGCGTTAATATTCATATATCCGATAGAAACCAACTAACAACTAGTCGGTATAAATACGTAAGCATGACGTCCTACTGTCCGTTCAACTAGATTATTCACAAACCTCAGGCGTACCTTCACGTTTTGCTGTTTTGAATGAAGTACCGCAGCCACATGATGCAATGGCATTTGGATTATCGATGGTGAAGCCACCGCCCATTAGCGATTGTTTATAGTCAATTTTTGTTCCCATCAAAATCGGCGCATCTTCACGGGAAACAAGAATTGTTAAACCATGCTGTACATCTTCAAAGTCATCATCTTTTTTCTCTTTATCAAAATGCATGCCGTAGGATAGCCCGCTACAGCCACCACCATTCACCACTACACGTAAAAAAGAACCTTGTTCTTCATTATGCTTCATCATTTCATTAATATGAAAGCCAGCAGCTTGTGTTACTTCAATTACTTGCTTTGTACTTGTCATCCCAATCACCTTCCTTCTTACGTATTATCATAACAATTTTGACCATTGTATGACAAACATTCAGCTTCAAGTCGATTTTAAGTCATAATTCTAATATTTTTCACATTAATAGTATTTTTTATTCATGTTAATAAAAGCATCATTGGTATAATAGTTACAACGAATTCTTGGCAGGGGGTAATATATATGGAGATTTCACCATATTATGAAAAAAAAATTCAATGTTTAAATTGCAAAAAAGAATTTCCAACGCTAAAAGTCCGCTCAAAATTTATTAAAGTAGATCATACAGAAACGGATTTTCAACCTATTTATGCAGATGAAGTGAATGCTCTCTATTATAATGTTTTTGTTTGTGAGCATTGCGGCTTTTCCTTTACAGAAGACTTTACAAAATATTTTGCGCCAGGTATTCAAGATAATATTCGCACACAAATTACAGAAAAATGGGTACATCATGATTTCAAGGGTGAACGTACTGTATTTCAGGCGATCCAAGCCTATAAATTAGCTTTTCTTTGTGGCACAATTAAAAAGGAAAAAAATGTAGCGATTGCTGGATTAACTTTACGTCTTGCATGGCTCTATCGTTCTTTGAACAATAGTGGACAAGAGGAACGCTTTATGAAATTAGCACGTGATTATTATATGGAATCTTATTCTACCGAGGATTACAGCTCTACACAAATGTCAGCTGTCCGAATTATGTATATGATTGCTGAATTATCTAGACGCATTGGAGATATTGAAAATGCGACACGCTTCTTTTCTAGAGTCATTGAAAAACAAAGTGTCGGTGGCGAGGCAAAAATTATAGATATGGCGAAAGAACAGTGGGCCATTATTCGTGAAGAAAAAGAACATGCACGTCATGTATAGGTAAATAAAAAAGTTCTAGCTTGGAAATCAGCTAGAACTTTTTACAAAGGCTTAGAATACTTGCTCTACTTCCACAATACCTGGTACTTCTTCTAATAATGCTCGTTCAATACCAGCTTTTAGTGTAATCGTAGAACTTGGGCAACTGCCACAAGCACCTAACAAACGTAATTTCACAACGCCATCCTCAACATCTACTAATTCACAGTCTCCACCGTCACGTAGTAAGAATGGACGTAATTTATCTAATACCTCTTGAACTTGGTCGTTAATTGTTGCTTCTGCCATTTATCTCGACTCCTTTCCTTATAATGATTATAATGTTAGCAACAGAAAAAATCCAATATTGAATCACAAGGAGAGAAAATACTATGCTATCAACAAAACCTATGATTGAAATTTATGGAACAGCTGTCATCTGTGCTAGCTGTGTCAATGCCCCATCTTCAAAGGATACATATGAATGGCTACAAGCAGCCATCAATCGCAAATATCCAGATCACGCATACGATATTCGCTATATCGATATTGAAGGTCCAATTGAGAATGAACGCGATCAAGAGTATGCGACACGTATTCAAGAAGATGAATTTTTCTACCCTCTTGTCCTCATTAACAATGAGGTTGTTGGGGAAGGCTACGTGCAATTAAAGCCTGTATTTACAGCCCTTGAAAATTTAGGTTTCGTCCCAGACGAAACGGTATAACAAAGACAAAGGGATTGTTTCAAAATGATGTTGAAACAATCCCTTTCAGCTAATTAATCATTTTGACGTTTGTAATACCACAATAATCCTGATTTCATTAAGCGAGCGATACGTCCAGTTACTGTTGTATCAGCTAAGTACACAAAGCCTTGTTTTTTACCAAGAGCCCCCATGAAGCCTTTTAATTTAATATCTGGCATCTTCTCTGGTAAATGTTCACCTTTCCAACGCATACGAAGTACTTTCACGATTTGCTCCGCTTGTTCCTCCGCTAACTGTGCTGTTGGAGCTAAATCTGATGAAGCACAATCCCCTACAACATAGACATGTTCATCATCAAGTACATTAAAATACTGTGTGACAAGTGGACGGTCATGTTTATCTTTCTCGACATCCATATCACGAACGATTTTGACTGGCTGTACACCCGCAGTCCATACAACCGCATCGAGTAAAATTTCATCATCATGATTAAAAATCTTACCTGGCTCTACTTTTGTAATATTGGAATTGGCAACGACATCAACATTATGCTTAACAAACCAATCCTTTACATACTTACTTAATTTTTCCGGAAAATCTTTTAGAATACGTTGACCACGGTCAAATAGCTTTATTTTTAAATCTGATCGACTTTCACGTAGCTCACTTGCAAGCTCAATTCCACTTAAGCCAGCCCCTATAATTCCAACTGTAGATCCGGCTGGTAAACCACAAAGTGCTTGGAATGTTGCACGTGATTTGCCCATTGTTTGAATGCTGTACGTGTGCTCTTCCGCACCTGGTACACCATGATATTTATCTTCACAGCCAAGCCCAATGACTAAATCATCATATTCTATACGTTGTCCGTCTTCAAGAATGACTACTTTTTCCGCACGATTAATTTCAACGACTTCTCCATATACGGCTGTTAAACGTTCATGCTCTGGGAAGCTTACACGAATTTCTTTATCTGTTGCAGTCCCTGCCGCCAATGCATAAAACTCTGTTTTTAAACTATGGAAAGGGGCTCTATCTACTATAACTACCTCTCTGTCTAATGGTAGGCTGTTTAATAGACGAAGCATGACACGCATATTGCCGTAGCCGCCACCTAAAAGTACTAATTTTCCCATAATAGTCTCCTTTTATATCTCTTTTAATAATTGTTCACAAAGTATCCACAAACGAGTATAACCGATTGTGAGAAGTTTCACAATATCAGAATGAAAATTTGTGAAAGATTTCACAAAACAAACGAGAACTTGTTCATTTCAATTGATTTTTAAGCCATTAATAAAGAATTCCCTTTATCTTTTATAAAAAAACGTTTCTTTTCCCTTAAACGTAAATAATTGACGAAAATCGTAAAACCGAGTAGCATTACTTTGGTGAGGTGACATGGATGAATCCAATGGTTGAATTTTGTATAAGTAATTTAGCAAATGGCTCTCAAGCAACTTATGAAGTACTCGAACGCGATCCAAACATCGACGTTTTGGAATATGGCTGCCTCAGTTATTGTACAAAGTGCTCAGAATCCTTTTATGCAATAGTAAACGGTGAATTAGTAGAAGCTGATTCTCCTGATGAATTAACGAAAGCCATTTATCAATTTATTGAAGAAAATCCATTATGGTAGTTTTCTAAAATGCCTATATGAATAAATTTGAACAAATAAAAAGGATGTTATGCTAAAAATCAGCATAAACATCCTTTTATTACTTTAATACGTCCACTACATATGTAGGTTGGCATTCTTTTTCGAGGACAATCTTTGTAGGCGTAACACCAGTATTCACATGAATAGTGTCACAGCCAAAACGAATGCCGCACATAATGTCCGTATCATAATTATCTCCGATCATTACCATGTCTTCTTTCGCAATCCCATGTTCGGTAGCGATCACTTCCAGCATGGCCGGCGATGGCTTACCAATATAGATTGGTTCAACATCTGCAACCTCTCCTACCAAGCGAGCAAAAGATCCATTGCCCGGTAAGAAACCGTATTCTGTTGGGAATTTAATATCCTGATTCGTGGCAATAAAGGTCGCTCCTTGCTGGACAAAAACCGTTGCCCTGGCAAGTGCCATATAATCAAGCGTACGATCAATCCCCATGACAAATACATCCGGCTCCTCCTCAACAGGTACAATCTTTTCATTGAGTAATGCCTGACGAATACCATCTGTACCCATCATCGCTACTTTTTTGCCTGTGAAATGCAGAGCCACATACTTTGCGGTTACCAATGCACTTGAATAAATATGATCTAATGGGGCGTTCACACCAATAGAAAGTAAAGCTTTTTGCAGTTGTTCTCGCGTCTTCGATGAATTATTCGTTACATAGAATGGCTCAATTCCTGCTTGCTGTAAACGATGAATAAAAGCAACCGCTGAAGGAATACCTTCCTTCCCACGGTAGACAGTGCCATCTAAATCAAAGCAATAGGCCTTATATTGTTTCATTGATGATCCTCTGGCAAAAATGCAGAAACAGGTCCTAATTCATTTGTTAAATAATGATGAACTGCTGGCGAGAACTGCTTTAAAGGTGTTAAATTGGCTGTTAGAACATGGATAACCTCTTGGATATCTACTTCTATAAACTCACGCACAAGCATTTTACGCAAGCCAACAACTGCTTTGTATGGTGCTTCCATTTCAGCAGCTACAACTTTCTCATCGACTAAAATATCAATAATATCCTCGTAGCTTCCAGGATCACGCATAATGAAACCGTCAATCATTAAATTTCCTACATCCATCATTGACTCCATAATGTTGTGTCCAATTCGCTCGATCGCTAATTTCTTTATATCATTCTGAAGCCAATTATCTTCTGTCTCCAAAATAGTTAATAGCTCATCTAAGTACTGTAAATTTTTTGTGATTTTATTACGATCTACAAAATACACAAGGAAAGCCCCCATTCAAAATCTTTAAAAGTTGATAGTCTTTTCTCTTCTATAGTACCATAACTATAGGATTGGAAGGAGATTAAAAGATGGAACGTTTTTTTTTATATGATGATGTAGAAGATACAAAAACACGATTTGTTAGTTTTGCTGGACAAAAGTTGCGTTATGATTTAGCTATATTACAATCTGGCCGCTTCTTTGGTAAAGTGCTTGTCATGGATATCCAGTTTGGCCGATTTGCTATTATTGGTCCTGATGATGTAGAAGAGCCTGGTTACTTAGAACATGTGTACAATCGCACAGAAGAAGAAACAATCGAATTACGAGATTATTTACGTGAATTATTGAACTAACACCCATTTTATTGGGTGTTTTTTATATGGCATAAAAAAATTCCGCTAGCCATAGGCAATTGCGAAATCTTTTTACGAATTGTTATTTATTTAAAGTGGATGGATTATCTTTATTATGAGGCTTGTCTTTATTTTCATTATCATTTTGCTTTTTCGCTTGTTGATTTTGACCAATCACAGCTAAATCATCTACACTAATATCAAAACCATATCCATATTCCTCTCGATCTAATGGCTTTTTATTGCGCTTTTCTTTTGCCAACATCATCACCTCCACTCATAAATTATCCTTTTTCCAATGATTTATACGTCTTTTTTCACAATACTTTTAAGCTGTTGCATCTTTAATAATCCACTGGGCAGCGCTTATTAAATCTGGAAAGACAGCATCTGCTAAAGGGTCTTGTTGCCCTAAGAATACGCCCTTTGTTCCTGCCTGTTTTCCTGCAATAATATCCGTATCCGTATCGCCTACCATATAGGATTTTGCTAAATCAATGTTATATTTCTTTCCTAAATCCACAATTAATTTGCTATTGGGCTTTCGGCATGCACAGCCCGACTTAGGCTTATGGGGACAATAAACAACTTCATGGATGGTTGCCCCTTTTTTCTTTAGCTCCTTCACCATATGCTCATGAATTTTCTGTAAGCCCGTTTCCTTCATGAAACCTAAACCGACACCACCTTGATTTGTCACGACAAACACATAATCGAAATGCTTATTTAGCTTCCTGATTGCCTCAGGCACTTGTGGTAAAAAATACAAATCCTTAGGCTTATTCACAAACTTCACACGATTCGTTAGTACTTCATTGATGACACCATCACGATCTAAAAATACGGCTCTTTTCATTTGCAACACACCTTCAATAAGCTGTTTTGTGCTTTAGTTTTCCCCAATTACGCAAAAGCTAACAATTACGAAGAAAAAACCTGATGCCTATCACATCAGGTTTTTTCGTATAATAATTTATTCTGCTAAAGGTTCATGGTCTGTTGGCTTTGTTACTTCACTCGTATCCACTACTTCCGGCTGTTTCATGACTTTTCCTATTTTACGTAACACAAAATAAGCACAGCCAAAATTACAATATTCGTATAAATAATCTTGAAGCGTACTTATTTTCGTATCAAAAGTGGATTTTTGATTTTTATCATCAAAAAAGCCCTTTAAACGTAATTGATTATAGCCCCAATCACCTACAATATAATCGTATCTAGCTAAGATATCTGAGTACCTTTCCTGAAAAACTTCCTCCTGAAAGGCCTCTCGATAATCTTCTAATAGTTCATATTCTAATCCTTCAACTATGATCAAAGTGACACCACCCTTTTCGTTCAGCCTTGACGTTTACACTTCTGCTTGTAATTGACGTTCTTTCGTTGCAGCATTTACTTGTTCATCTGCATGATAACTACTACGTACAAGTGGGCCAGCCTCACAATGTTTGAAGCCTTTCTCCATCGCAATCTTACGCAGTTTACCAAATTCTATTGGTGAATAGTATTTTTTAACTGGTAAATGCTTTTTCGTTGGCTGCAAATATTGACCAATCGTCATAATATCTACGTTATTCGCACGTAAATCGTCCATTACTTCTAATATTTCTTCATGTGTTTCGCCTAATCCAATCATTAATGATGATTTCGTTGGAATTTCAGGCTGCATCTCTTTAGCTAAACGCAGGAACTCTAGAGAGCGTTCGTATTTTGCACGAGCACGCACTCTTGGTGTTAAACGGCGTACCGTTTCAATATTATGATTTAAAATATCTGGTTTTGCATCCATTAACATTTGAAGGTTCTCCTTCATTCCACCTAAATCTGATGGCAATACTTCAACAGATGTGAAAGGACTTTTACGTCGAATAGCACGTACTGTTTCTGCTAAAACTTGGGCACCGCCATCCTTTAAATCGTCTCGCGCTACCATTGTAATAACAACGTGCTTTAAATTCATAATGGCTACTGAATCAGCAACGCGCTCAGGTTCTGCCAAATCTAGTTCATTTGGTAAACCTGTTTTCACTGCACAGAAACGACAAGCACGTGTACAAACGGAACCAAGAATCATCATGGTAGCAGTACGTCTCTCTCCCCAGCATTCATGGATATTTGGACAACGAGCTTCTTCACATACTGTATGCAGATTTTTCTCACGCATCAGCTTTTTAAGCCCTTTATATTCATCATTCGTGTTTAGTTTTATTTTTAGCCAGTCTGGCTTTCTTACATGTTCTTCTTTACTTGTAGGTTTACAAGATGTCATACGAATATCGCCCCTATCAAAAATATGCATTTTTTAATATTAACTATCTTCACTGTTGTCAATGTAACATATTCAAGGCACTCCAACAACTATCACAACAAACATTTCTACTTATAAGGGACAGGTATTTCTATGGAAGGCTGAGGCGCATCACTACTATTGGTATAAATGTTTGGAACAGGTCCCCTTGTTAGGCCCATCGCGACAGGGATATCCTGCGCAACGGTTGAAGATTTACTAGCAAATGGGACAATAATCTGGACATTTACCTCTAAATGAATCCCTACCTCCACATAAGCACTGTTGATTCCAAATTCTTGAATGGAGGATGTCACATTACTATGAACATTACCAATCACATGGAAGCGAATCGGGATCTTTGGCCCTAAATTTCCAAGTAAAGGAATATTAGCTGCTTGACCAAGCGGTACAAAAAAGACAATGCCATCACCATCTTGAATTCTGTTAATATCATATTCAACATTATCTAATTCAGGTAAATGGGCTAGTTCTCCTTGTTCAGCTTGCTCCAAATACATTTTAACAAGCTCTAATGTCTCTGCTCGAACACGATTAATGATTTCTGTATTAAACTTAGTCGTCATCATTTCAGACGTACCTGGAGGAATATCTTCAATGATATCATTTACATCTAATACATTTGAGGTACGCGAATTAATCGCTTTACTCACAACGTAAGATGCAATCTTCGTGGTTTGTACTTCAGCATATTGCAAATAGGTTGGCATGAGCCGTTCATTTAAATAATAAATAAATAATATAAGGCAAACAACCACACTAACAATTAAAATCGTTAATTTATTAAGACGCATTCCCCTTCTACCATATGAGCGTAATTTCATTCTTTTTCGAGGGAAAAACAAAAAAATCTCCTCCTGTTCCATAACGTATGAACAGGAGGAGCAATTTATTCTACTTTAGCGGGAACCACGTAATCGGTCTCAACATTTTCAATTGTCACACCAGGATAATCCACTAAATTCATTTCATATGTAGCTGCGAGCAATTGATCTTGTTCTTCAAAAATACGAATCCACGGTAATGCCGCATCCAATGTGTTTTGTCTAGATACAATACCACGGCGTCCATCAGATAATTTTAAAATAACACCGTTTGGATAATGGACGACAGCTCTTTTTAAAGCTTTTACAATCCTTGCATCATAAAGAGTACCAGAGCCAGCTTCAACAATAGCAAGCCCTTGTGAAGGTAGCATCTTCTCACGGTAAACACGATTTGTCGTAACAGCGTCAAAAACATCTGCAACCCCAATAATCTTGGCAAATGGATGAATTTCAAAGTCAACAAGTCCTCTTGGGTAGCCGCTTCCATCAATACGCTCATGATGTTGGAAAGCACAGTGCGCCACAAGCAGAGAGATTGAATGTAAATTCCGCAATAAATCAAAGCCATAACGAGCATGCATTTTCATCGTTTCAAACTCATCATTCGTTAAACGTCCTGGCTTTGTTAAAATATCTTTTGGTACCATGAGTTTACCAACATCATGCAATAATGCACCGATCCCGATTAAGCGAAGATCCTCAGCAGAATATCCAAGCTCTTTGGCAATTGCAATAGAATACAAAGTCACTTGGAAGGAGTGTTGATATAAATATTCATCAAATAAATAAGCATCTGTTAAAATCGTTAAAATTTCATTATTTCCAGTAACTGCGGAAAGTAGTTCATCTACAATTGAGACAATTGTCTTTGATTGCTGATCTAATATATAAGAAGCATTTACTGGATTTAAACCATCAATGGATTGGAATGAATCTTTTATCGTTTTGATTACTTTATTTCGCATAGCAGGTGGTACAGTCTCTTCTACTTCTATACCTTCAGAAATCTCATCGTCAATATATAAATAATGTGTATTTAACTGTTGAAGTCTTTGAATAATACGGTCATTAATGACAACATCTTTCTTTAAAAGCGGATGACCTGCCTCATTCCAAATGGTTCTTCCTAATACCATTCCTTCTTTTAATACATCGATTGAAATTAATCGCATGACTTCTTCCCCATTCCATTCTTTAAACTCTCTCTATTGTTTAAAGAATCTTTGACCATAATCTATCATAATGTTTCGTAAAAATTCAGGTAAAATATATTGTTTTTTTGCATATTTAAAACTTGGATAAAAATAACCAAATGTAAACAGATCCAATGTGACCAGTTTATAAATGTGATCTGGATCTGCTAGCTTACCATTAATCAATAATTGGCGATTTTCATTCATGGAAAATCCATATGTCAATATTTTCCCAAAAATGACGCCTCTAAACCCTAGTCCTTTTAATTCGATATAGGGCCACTCTTCATTTTTAGATTGCATATATATTTCTTTCATTTCAGCAACAGATAATTCAATTGTACATAAATTAATTGGATGTGGAAAAATTCGGTGCAAATCTAGGGCAGTCACGGTTCCCTTAGGAAGCCCATCTAAAAATATCCCTGCATTGAATAATGCACAGTCAGCACCGCTTTTTTCCAAAATTGCATGTGCAAATAAATCAGATAGCTGTGAATAATGGAACCATTCCTTGTTGTAGGCTTTCTTTGTTGTAAAAACTGGAGTATCCAATATTCTGTTTCCTTCATCCTCCAAAAACTGTACCATTTCCTGTTCATTTTTAACAATTGGCAAATCCTTATTATGAATTAAAGTATCCTTTTTTTCAACAATTTTCCTCAATTTTTTATCATATTCTATGACAAGATGTCCAGTATATTGTCCAAACTTTCCTCCACCCGTCAGTAAAACACCATTAATGATTTTGCCATCTGGCAGGACATGATGTGTATGAGAGCCGAATATAACATCAATTTCTGGACATTCTTCCGCTAAGAGCTCATCCTCGGTAATACCTAAATGGGATAAGCATACTACAATGTCTACTTCTTCACGTAGTTGATGAGCTAGACGGAGCAATGTACTGCGAGCCTCGTCCATGTGCCAGTTTAATTCTTCATAATACACTTCAAACATGGCAGTGGCAGCAATGACACCCAACTTCGTACCTGTTGCTGTTGTTATTATTACAAAAGGTTTCATCCATGCTGGTTTCTTCCCGTCAGAGGCATATACATTTGCCACAACGACATCAAAATCTGCATGATCATACAAGTGAAAGAGCTCTTCATGGGACAATGTAATGCCTTCATTGTTACCGATTGTCACAACATCGTAACCCGCCTCGTTGAGCAATTGCACATTGCCTTTTCCAACTGTTGCTTCCGTATAAATATTGGAACGATCTAAATGATCTCCAACATCAAACAAAAAGCTTGTTTCCCCTATATTTGCCAGATTATTTCTTATCTCTTTCACATAGCTTTGCATTCGTGGCCAATACTTAAAATGACTATGCAAATCATTTGTGTGAAAAATATGGATTTTTTCAAGCATTAAAGCCACCTCACTTCAAATATTAAGCTAATATGCCTTCTATAATAGAACGAATTCCTAATAATAATAGAATAATCCGTAATGCCAGTACAAGTGTATCGGATTTAATTCTTTTATTTAACGCTGCACCGAGTTTTGCTCCAATATAAGCTCCTGGAATAACAGGAATAGTATAGAGCCATGGGACATGACCGAAATAAACATGACTTGCAGAATTAACGATGGACGTTAAAAAGACCATAAACATGGACGTTGCCACTGCGACATGTGGTGGAAATAAAAACAGAATAATCATTGCTGGCACAATCATGGAGCCGCCACCAATACCAAACAGCCCAGAAGCAAAGCCAATACCAAATGTTATTGTAATGGCAAACCAAATGGGATAGCCATATACATAGGTTTTCCCCTCAGAGTCAGTAAATTCTTGTTGCATACCATTTTTTACAAACCATTTTACAGGCTTCAGTTTGTCACGGACAAGCAAAATAATCGATAAAATAATAAGCAATATACCAAAGTATAAATTGAAGGATGGTAAATCTAATCCTTTATTGACCCAAGCACCAAGGATTGTCCCTGGAATACTTCCAATAAAGAATATAAAACCACTTTTATAATCCACCGTTTTAGCTTTCATATAGCTTAGCGTGGAGGCAAGTCCCGTGAAAATCATCATCACAACTGATAAACCAACTACTTTTTGTGGTGTAATATCTGGTATCATTCCTAGATTTAAGCCGATGTATAATGTGGCTGGTACTAAAACAATTCCACCACCTAGTCCAACTAATGAGCCAATTAGACCAGCAAACAATGCAATGATGACTAATAAAATAAACTCCATTATAGTTCCCCTTCAAACATGTTTAATTGTTTAGGTGCCAACCCAACATCGTTAATATTCAACATGACTTGTAACTCCTTTGCATTTTTCGCTGCATGGTTACCTGAATTATTATTAAATAATACGAAGAGTTCATTGACCTCTGGTTCAAGCTTTTTCATCCTATGCCCAAGCTGCTGTAATTCTTCTCTATTATAATCATATAAGAAGCGAACTTTACGCCAATTTTCTGCATTTCCTGTGTTCCGCCAGCCATGTATATTGCGACCATGGATACGGATCAACGCTTTATTAGCAGTCACTACAGGATAGAAAGGAACAGATCCTACACCAGCCTGTGGTTCGTCACAAATCGTATGGATAAATTGATGTTCTCGTAAAAAATCCATCGTCTGCTGGACAACATTTTCTGCATACCATGTTTGATTTCGAAATTCAATCGCCACTTCAAAATCCTTGAGCTGTTGCCGGATATACAATAAATATTTCACATTTTTCCCTTGGCAATCAAACCATGGTGGAAATTGTGCTAATATCATGGCTAGCTTTCCATAACGTTTAAATTCATTGGCACATTCAATAAAAGCATTGAACATATCATTTTTTGATTCAAAAGGAATCTCTCCACGTAAATGCCCCGTCATGCCTTGGAAAGCCTTGACAACAAAACGGAAATTTTCAGGTGTATCCTCACACCATTTTCGAACATGCTCTTTAGCTGGTATGGCATAAAAAGAAGTATCGACTTCGACCGTTAAAAAATGACCTGTATAATCAAATAATTTATCCTTTGAGGTAGTCACTCCACTATAAAGTGAAGGGTGATCGCCCCAACCAGTTAATCCAACTACAATCATGTGACATCCTCCTCTATGTACATAATCATAGCACACAGTATGTCACTACAAATAAACATCATGTAAAAAATATAGCTTCTTTTGTCTAATCGAATAGCAGGATTGTCTCCATGCAAAAGAAAAAGCATGAGTCCATATACCATTGAACTCATGCTACTTAAACGGGCTACCAGTTATTTCACAAGATTTTGCTGAATAGCCTCTAAAAACTTAATACGGCTGTATGCAGGGCCGCCTTCCATTAATGGATCTAGTACATTGACAAATACTTGGTCATTTTTAAATGCATTAATATTTTGGATGATTGGATTCTTTTTAAAGTCTTCTAAAGCATTTGGCGCATCCGCATTTTCATCTGTTGAAAACTGCACAAATAAATAATCAGGATTCATATCTGCCAGCTGTTCCACAGAAATGGCCTCTTGCGATTTAGCTTTAGCAACTTCATCAGGTACTGCTAAACCAAGCTCTCCATAAAGAACAGCATTTAAAAATACTTCTTTTGGATAAACATATGCTTGTCCTCCACGAATACGAATAGCCGCCACTTTTTGATCTTGTAGTTTCTCAGTTAACGTAGCTTTAGCAGCTTCAATATCAGCCTTATATGTAGACAATATCTTCTCTGCGTCTGCTTGCTTACCAGTTAGTTCAGCTAATAAATTCAAATTAGATTCCCAGTTCGTCGAAATATGTGATACTAAAATGGTAGGAGCAATTTTTTCTAATTTACTTTGTACCTCTTCCGGGAATTTAGATGAACCTAAAATAACATCAGGATCTAATTCTAGTATTTTTTCAAAGTTTGGTTTGATTTTTTCACCAATTGATTCTGCTTTGTCTGTTACGGAAGCATATAGCTCAGGGAACTTGCCACCAACAGCAATAGCTCCTACTGGATGAACATCCAGCACAACCATATCCTCCATCGCTTCCATAGCACCTGTTACAACAATTCTTTCAACCTTTTCTGGCACTTCATAGCTTTCACCAAGATATTCAATCGTTCTCGTGCCATTTTCATTTGTAGTTTCTTCTTTTGTTTGTGTCGCTTCTTCTTTTGGTGCATCAGTGGACGATTCCTCTTCTACTGCCTTCTTCTCTCCACATGCGGCAAGAATGAGCATAAATAATGCTATAAAACTAATAAATAGAAACTTCTTTTTCATTTACATATTCTCCTTTGAATGATTATTGTTATGACAATTAGCTATGTCATCTTGCATATTGAAGTACTGGACATCTTAATAGTTTTATCAGCCCCTTCAATTGATATTGATTCTCATTATCATTTTAGTATGTATTCTTTCAAAAATCCAGTACTATTTCGATATATTATAAATATCCATTTTCATTCGCAACGTAAAAACACAAAAAAGCCCCTAGTCACAAGTTTTGTTGTGACTAGGGGTTGCTAGTAAATTAACCGATAGAACCTTCCATCTCGAACTTAATCAGACGGTTCATTTCTACTGCGTATTCCATTGGTAGTTCTTTTGTAAATGGCTCGATGAAGCCCATTACGATCATTTCTGTCGCCTCTTCTTCAGAAATTCCGCGAGACATTAAATAGAATAATTGTTCTTCAGATACTTTTGAAACTTTTGCTTCGTGCTCTAAAGATACATTATCATTTAAGATTTCGTTGTAAGGAATTGTATCAGAAGTCGATTGGTTATCCATGATCAGCGTATCACATTCAATGTTTGCACGTGCACCACTTGCTTTAGGACCGAAACGAACTTGTCCCATATACGTTACCTTACCACCTTGTTTAGCAATCGATTTAGAAACGATTGTTGAAGATGTGTTTGGTGCCATATGGATCATTTTTGCGCCAGCATGTTGGTGTTGTCCTTTACCTGCTAATGCAATCGATAATGTCATACCACGAGCACCTTCACCTTTTAGGATACATGCTGGGTATTTCATTGTTAATTTAGAACCGATGTTACCATCAATCCATTCCATTGTACCGTTTTCTTCTACAACTGTACGTTTCGTTACAAGATTGTAAACATTGTTCGCCCAGTTTTGAATCGTTGTATAACGGCAATATGCATCTTTACGTACAATGATTTCTACAACCGCTGAGTGTAAAGAGTTTGTTGTATAAACAGGAGCTGTACAACCTTCAACATAGTGTACGTGAGCGCCTTCATCAACAATAATAAGTGTACGTTCGAATTGACCCATATTTTCAGAGTTAATACGGAAGTAAGCTTGTAATGGTGTTTCTACTTTAACGCCTGGTGGTACATAAATAAATGATCCACCTGACCATACAGCTGAGTTTAATGCAGCAAATTTATTGTCCGTGTAAGGAATCACTTTGCCCCAATATTGTTTGAAAATATCTTCGTTTTCACGTAAAGCAGAGTCAGTATCTTTGAACACAATACCAAGATCTTCAAGGTCTTTTTTCATGTTGTGATAAACTACCTCAGACTCATACTGTGCGGATACACCTGCAAGATATTTTTGTTCTGCTTCTGGGATACCTAATTTATCAAAAGTTGCTTTGATTTCATCTGGTACTTCATCCCATGACTTTTGTGTAGCTTCTGATGGTTTTACATAGTACGTAATTTCATCAAAATCTAAATCACCAAGATCGCCACCCCATTGTGGCATCGGTTTTGTATAAAATGTTTCAAGAGCTTTTAAGCGGTACTCCAGCATCCACTCTGGCTCTTTTTTCATATTTGAAATTTCACGGACGATTTCTTCTGTTAAACCACGTTTTGAACGGAAAATTGATACGTCCTTGTCATGGAAACCGTATTTGTAATCGCCGATATCAGGCATTTTTTTAGCCATCTTTTCTCCTCCGTTCGTTGAGATGTATTTTTCGGGGTATTCATCCCTTGCCTTGAGTGAAAACTTAGTAGCTTTCACTCATGCAACAAGGAAGCAAGATTTATTTCACACCTTTTTCCATTGCTTTCCAAGCCAATGTCGCACACTTAATTCGTGCCGGGAATTGTGAAACACCTTGCAGTGCTTCAACATCCTCAAGGTCATATTTATCGCTGTACTCCTCACCCATCATCATTTTAGAAAAAATATCAGAAAGCTCAATAGCTTCCTCTACTTTTTTTCCTTTGATGAGCTGTGTCATCATGGATGCAGAGGACATAGAAATAGAACAGCCTTCACCGTCAAATTTCGCATCCTCTACAACACCGTCAGTCACTTTTAATGTTAAATGAATACGATCGCCACATGTAGGATTGTTCATATCAATCGTTACAGCATCCTCTTCTAAAGAGCCTTTATTACGAGGATTTTTGTAGTGATCCATAATGACTGAACGATATAGTTGATCTAAATTATTAAAAGACATCGCCAAAATACTCCTTCGCAGAACGTAACCCTGCAACTAAACGGTCAATATCCTCCTCTGTATTATACAGATAGAAGCTTGCACGCGCTGTCGCTACTTGCTGAAGACATTTCATTAGTGGCTGTGCACAATGATGTCCTGCACGAACAGCAATACCGTTCATATCAAGCACCGTTGCCACATCATGTGGATGTACATCATCTAAATTAAATGTCACTAATCCACAACGCTTCATCGGGTCACGTGGGCCGAAAATTTTCAAACCGTCAATTGTCTCAAGCTGATCCATTGCGTAGCCTACAAGCTTATGCTCATGCTCTGCAATGTTATCTAACCCAATATCAGTTAAGAAATCAATAGCGGCTCCTAAACCTATTGCACCTGCAATAATAGGCGTTCCACCTTCAAATTTCCACGGTAATTCCTTCCACGTTGACTCATAAAGCCCAACGAAATCAATCATTTCGCCACCAAACTCAATTGGCTCCATCTTTTCAAGGTGTTCCTTTTTACCATATAGTACACCTATTCCAGTTGGTCCGCACATTTTATGCCCTGAGAAACCTAAGAAATCTACATCCAAATCTTGCACATCAATTTTCATATGTGGCGCAGCTTGTGCACCATCGGCTACCATGACAGCACCATTAGCATGTGCAATTTGAGCAATTTCTTTAATTGGATTTATTGTTCCAAGTACGTTTGATGCCATTGACACCGAAACAATTTTTGTTTTAGGTGTGACAGTCGCACGTACTTTCTCTAGGCTAAGAGTGCCGTCTGCTTCAAGCTCAATGTATTTTAAAGTTGCATTTTTTTCTTTGGCTAATTGTTGCCAAGGAATAATATTGGAGTGATGCTCCATATGAGTAATGACAATTTCATCACCCTCGACAACATTTGCACGTCCGTAACTTGACGCAACTGTATTTAAAGCCGTTGTTGTACCACGCGTAAAAATAATTTCCTGTGTTGATTGTGCATTAATAAACTTACGAACCTTTTCACGAGCACCTTCATATTTATCTGTTGCACGGTTTCCTAATGTATGCACCCCACGGTGAACATTGGAATTATCAAATTCATAATAAGCTTTAATGGCTTCAATCACTTGAACAGGTTTCTGTGACGTCGCTGCACTATCAAGATATACAAGTCTATGACCATTTACATCCTGATTTAAAATTGGGAAATAGCTTTTAATGTCTTTATTCATCATTAGCGAACTTTCCTTTCAATAACCTCCGTCAGTTGCTTTTGAACGCCTTCAATTGGTAATTGCGTAACAACTGGCGCAAGGAATCCATGGATAACAAGGCGCTCTGCTTCTGCTTTCGAGATACCACGGCTCATTAAATAGTAAAGCTGTAGAGGATCTACTCGACCAACAGATGCTGCGTGTCCTGCTGTTACATCATCTTCATCAATTAATAAAATTGGGTTTGCATCCCCACGAGCTTTTTCTGACAGCATTAATACACGTGATTCTTGTTGTGCATCTGCTTTTGTTGCACCGTGCTCGATGTAGCCAATACCGTTGAAGATTGACTGAGCTGCATCTTTCATTACACCATGCTTTAAGATATGCCCGTTAGAGTTTTTACCCCAGTGACGAACCTCAGTAGTGAAGTTAAGTTTTTGTTCTCCACGACCAACTACGACTGTTTTTGTATCTGCATGAGAACCGTCACCAATTAGATGCGTAATGTTTTCTGAGATTGTGTCTGAATCATTCATTAGACCAAGAGCCCAGTCAACTTTCGCGTCACGTGCTAAACGTGCACGACGATTTACATAAGTCGTAAAGCCTTTTGCAAGGACATCTACTGCACCATATGTCACCTGTGCATTATCTTGAACAACAACTTCCGCAATAATATTCGCTTGTCCTTTTGCCTGTTCAATTGTTGAAACATATGTTTCCACATATGTTACAGCTGAATTGGCTTCTGCTACTACTAAAACGTGGTTATATAATGAAGCTTCCGCATTGTCATTTAGGAAAACAACTTGAAGTGGTTGCTCAATAATTACGTTTTTTGGTACGTATACAAACACCCCACCATTAACAAGTGCTGTATGAAGTGCTGTTAACTTATGCTCATCTACTTTAACAGCTTCTGTCATAAAGTATTTTTGAACAAGTTCGCCATGTTCACGAACAGCTGTAAAAATATCAGTAAAAATAACACCTTTATCAGCCAATTCTTGTGATGTCTTAATGTACGCTGGTGTATTATTACGTTGAATATATAGGTTTTCTTGTGCTTCAAGGTCAATTAAACCTTTTGCTTCTTCAGGTAGAGCATCCAATGAAGAGAATGCCTCACTATGAACTGCCAATGCTGGGAAGTTCATGAAATCCCATTTAGTAATATTCGTTCTATCTGGTTTTGGCAAATCTAAACCAGTTACTTTGTCTAGTGCTGCCGCGCGAAGTTCTGTAAACCAAGTTGGTTCACCATTTGCTTCTGAGAACGAGCGCACGTCCTGTACTGTTACAGGCAAGTTAAGTTCCACTGCCATGCTAGTTCGTCCTCCTTCTTATGCTTCTTGTTCTTCTGTTTCTTCTTCGATTCCTAATTCTTTTTTAATCCAGTCATAACCTTCTGCTTCTAAGCGTTGTGCAAGCTCTGCACCACCTGATTTCACAACACGTCCTTGCATCATTACGTGTACATGGTCTGGTGTAATGTAGTTTAATAGACGTTGATAGTGTGTAATCATTAAGCAGCCAAAGCCTTCACCGCGCATTGCATTGATGCCTTTTGATACAACTTTCAATGCATCGATATCAAGACCAGAGTCAATTTCATCTAAGATCGCAATTGTTGGTTTGATCATCATTAATTGAAGAATCTCATTACGTTTTTTCTCACCACCAGAGAAACCTTCATTTAAATAACGTTGAGCCATATCTTCATTCATTTCAAGGAATTCCATGTTTTTATCTAATTCGCGGATAAATTTCATTAATGAAATTTCATCGCCTTCTTCACGACGCGCATTAATTGCTGAACGTAAGAAATCAGCATTTGTTACACCAGCAATTTCAGAAGGATATTGCATTGCTAGGAATAAACCAGCTTGAGCACGCTCATCCACTTCCATTTCAAGCACATCTTCGCCATCAAGCTCAACAGTTCCTGAAGTTACTTCATACTTAGGATGACCCATAATAGCAGAAGCTAGTGTTGATTTACCAGTTCCGTTTGGTCCCATGATTGCGTGAATTTCGTTTGTATTAATTGTAAGATTTACGCCTTTTAAAATCTCTTTTCCGTCGATAGCAACGTGAAGATCTTTAATAACTAAAGTTGACATGAAAATACCTCCATAGTGTTCAGTGAATGGGTCAACCATTCCTTAATTATCATCATTCTAATCTTAACTGAAAATCGTTCTCTATGCAAACCATTTCAATTACTTTCCCATTCCTCAAATAAAATCTTGAAAAATAAAGACTTTGTAAGCATTTTCAGATTATTACTACTTCACCTAAACAATGAGAATAGACTTTCTTCATTTTCAATGAAATATCTCTAATTGAGAATCGATTTCATCTAGCTACATAGTGAAAACCTCATGAAAAGTGCTAATTGTAGCGGTTTTGTGACAAATTAGCATAAACAACCATATCTATACTATAACCTATTTCATTAAAATGGAATCAATTAAAGCCCATATTGTAAGAAAGAAATTTTGCTATAAAGAAATGAATCATATCTTGAAAGGAAAGCGTGGATAAATTAAAAGGTAGAAACGTTGATGGTATCCAACATTTCTACCTTTTCTCAATCAGCCTAGATGATATGCCCATAAATATCCTTTTGATTCCAGTAAAAAAGCATCCGCATCTGAAGTGGAAGTAACAATAATTGCATCATTCGTCTTCAGCTCATAGCCATCATTTACACGTTCTATCTGAATGGGTAAACCTAGCTCGATAAAAAGCTGACGCAGACGGTAGATTGTACTATAAAGATTGGCTAACGCCTTTTTCTCTTCTAAATTGGGCCAAATATCATCTAAAATACGATATTTTGATACTACAATTCCTTCATTGACTAATAGATAATAAAAAAGTTCCTCTGTGACCTTTGTTCGCCATTTAATAGCTTTGTCATTTAACCTTGCTCCAACTTCACCTTTCAATCTAACTTCCAACTTCGTAGCATTTTGCTTCGTTTGACGTCCATAATATTTCGTCAGTCTTTCATTTAATTGCAGTACAATACTCGGAGTCATTGGCTTTAATACATAATCTAATGCTTGCACTCGAAACGCATCAACAGCGTATTTTGCATATGCTGTTGAAAAAATAATTGGAACATCTATGCCTTCTTCTACTAAATGAGCCGCAAGCTCTAATCCATTCATCTTAGGCATTTCAATATCTAAAATAATCGCATCATATTCACCTTTAATGGTCAAAATTTGAGTTGTCGCTTCTATAGGAGATGTAAAGGAAGCAATAACCTTAAAAATCCCCTCTTTTTCAAGTAATAGTTTGTGCAAATCTAAAATCGGCTGTTCATCCTCTACCATAATAATTCTCCACATATGGAAGCTCCTTTAAAGGTTGTATAAATACCATTGTTGTCCCTTCATCTTTCTTAGAAGTAATCGAAAGAGTAGCGTGCGGTATTTCTTTTACTCGACGTAAAACATTCATAAGGCCGATGCCATTTGAAAATATAGTTTCACCATCGTTTAAAGCTTTTACCTGTTCCTCAGTCATACCAACGCCATCATCCATCACTCGAATGCTAAGATGATTTTGCTGCCTTTTTATTTCAATAGTGACTGTTCCATTTCCATCCTTTTCAAAAATCCCGTGACGAATGGCATTTTCTACTAAAGGCTGAATCAGTAGACTTGGAATTTCTACCGTTGATGCATCTAATGTCTCTTCTATTGTTAATATAACAGTTAGCTTATTGCCAAAGCGAGCTTGTTCGATCTCTACATAAGCACGTATGATTTCAAGCTCTTTCTCTAATGTTGCGCGTTGTTCATCCTTACCTGATTCTAATATATAACGTAGATAGGTAGATAGCATCGTTAATAAATGTCCTGCACGCTCACCGTCTGTATAACAAAACGAAATAATACTGCTGAGTGCATTGTATAAAAAATGTGGATTAATTTGTGCCTGTAGAAAAGCCATTTCGTGTTGTATCGCTTTGCCCATAGCCTCTTTAGTTAATGCAATGGCAGATAAACGTGTAATTAACATTTCTTTTGTAGCTGGTTTACGGATATAATCATTTGCTCCTGATTCTAAGACAAGTGAAATATTGGTTGGATATTCATTGGCTACTAACATAATAATCGGTAAATCTATATAACTAAAATACTGTCTTATATGTTTCGTTAGAGCAATACCTCCCATTCCAGGCATCACTTCATCTATCAATAAAAAATCAGGTTTTTTTTGCTGAATAATAGTAAGTGCTTCTTCTGGGCAATGCACAACCTCTATAAAATATTGACTTTGTAGAAGAGTTTGTAACACTTCTGCATGTATGACATCATCCTCAACTATGAGTAACTTCGGCAAGTTTTCATTGAACGGTGTCTGTTTGTTCCATATGACATTCATTTCATTATCTTTTAGCACTTCCTCATAACCCCCAAATGGCAAAGTGATGTTGAAACGAATGCCATTTTGTAATAAATCTCTTGAATATGTGCCTTTCATCTGTTCAATGATGGCTTTCCCAATGGACTGACCCGTTTCATCTGCTGCAATTTGCTTTATAGGCTCTGCCCCAGTTCCTTCAACCGAAATTCTGACGTCTGTATTAAGATGTAAAACCTTTAAAATGACATCCCCATTCACAGCATGAGAAATAGCTGTTTCAAGCACCCTGTATAAGATTTGTCCTACTCGCTGCTCATCAGCTTGTACTAATAATTTTTGATTAATGTGCTTGTATACACAAATATTTTTGTTCTTTATTTTTTTTTCGTGCATGGTCAATATATGCAGCATAATCATTTGAATATTGACTGGATGGACAGTTATTTGTAAATCTTGGAATCTTATCCGGGTAAAATCCTTCAAGTCATTTACTAAATATAATAAACGTTCTAGTTGTTGTTCTAGTAATTGTTGCTCACCCGTCATAGATTGATTTGACAAGGATTTTGTGATATTTAATGCATGATAAAGAGGTTGTTCTAATTCATTTGTTGTTACCTCTAAAAACGATTCCTTACCAATTGTTGCCTTTTCCAGACGTTGGCTATATAATTCAGCGTCTCTTGTTCGATTAATTAGTCGCATAGCCAAGAAAACATTCATATTTACTACAAAAAATAGCAGGCCAATGCGATTAAAAACATTTCGTCCTGAGAAAAAAAGCTGATCAAATGTTCCACTTACGCTAAAAATAAATAGAGATATTATCGTTGCACTTAATATGGCTAGTTCATTTTTTGGTACATGAGCACTTTTCGTCATCATCAAATACAATAATCGTCCAATTATTAATAATGCTAAAAAATTTATATAGGTGAAAAATAGATATTGGAGATTTGATAAGGATCTTGCTGGTAAAAGGAACGTTCCAACTCCATATAATATAAGAGGTGACACAAAAAACATGGCTGTCCTACGCTTCATCATGGCTGTTACAGTATAGACGAAGAACAGGAATAACATCACTGCATTCAAATACGTTATAAAATCTTGCAAACGAAAATACCACTCAAATGCTATAGAAGGAAACTCCCTATAAAGAGTTCGTTCACCCCTTGTACATACTAGAATTGCTAATGTAAAAAAATAGATTGCACTATAAAAAAACGCTTTATCTCTTATTCTTAATAAATACAAACTAAAATGAAAGATTGAAAATATCAATAACATGATGATGGTTGTTTTTTCTAAGTACACATCTTGAATTACATCTTTTGCAAGAGCATCCGCTTCACCAATATCTATAGGAAATATAATGCCATGCCTAGCATTATAAAAATCTGCCACTTGTATTGTTATGGTTAATGATTCCGAAGAAGGTGAAAAATACACTTCATAAACAGGATTACTTGGTACTGATGCTTCTCGAGCAGTAGTAAGTGTACCATAGGATGCAGCGATCTCATTATTAATAAAAAGTTGATGAGATGACCAAATATTTCGTACCCGAATACCTATTTTTTTGAAATGAGGTGGTAGCTTAATTTTAAGTTGATAAGTACCGTACTCTGCATCATCCTGCCATGGTCCGGGAACCTTTTCAATCGGAGCGTGATCAGGAAAATTAGCAGGTTCAAGAAATTTATTGCCTATAAACCGCCATTCTCCAGACAATGCTACAATCTCTTCCTCTTTTGTTATTTCTGATAAATCTAATAAACCATCCGTCGCCTGTAATTTAGTATGACTTGTATCTTGATCGTTAAAAATTAAGTATGCTAACATGGCAATTGCTACTAAAATAAATAACCAGCTTAATCCTTTTCTTATCATGAAACCCACCTCATTCCTATCGTACAAAAGTAAACTCTCAAATATCTAACAGCTTATAATTTTTATTTTGACATTAACAGTCATTTTTCATCTTCAATAATATATAATTAAGGTATAATCAATCTTATTTTTAGATTAATAGAGGTGAATTGTTAGTGGAGTTACGTCAATTACGCTATTTTGTAGAGGTTGCTGAACGTGAGCATATTTCAGAGGCTGCTGAGCATCTTCATGTAGCCCAATCTGCCATTAGTCGGCAAATCGCAAATCTTGAAGATGAGTTAGGCACCCCGTTATTTGAGCGAGTGGGACGAAATGTTAAATTAACCCCAATAGGGAAGACATTTCTTGAGCATACCATTACGGCATTAAAGGCCATTGATTTTGCAGCAAAGCAAGTGGAAGAATATCTTAATCCTGCGAAAGGCTCTATTAAAATCGGCTTTCCAACAAGTTTAGCTAGCTATGTTCTACCAACCGTTATTTCAGCCTTTAAACGCGAATACCCTGATTTACAATTTCAACTACGTCAAGGATCTTATCGATTTTTGATTGATGCAGTCAAAAATCGGGAGTTGAACCTAGCCTTTTTAGGACCCCTCCCCCCAAAGGACGAATCCATTCAATCAACAATTCTGTTTACTGAAAATATTGCTGCACTCCTACCAGCCAATCATCCATTAGCTAAAAGAGAAAGCATACAGCTTGCAGAGTTGCGAAATGATCTCTTTGTGTTATTTCCAGATGGCTATATTTTGCACAAGGTAGCGATGGATGCTTGTCGAGCTGCAGGCTTTTTACCAAATGTCATTTCAGAGGGGGAAGATTTGGATGCATTGAAGGGCTTAGTTGCTGCTGGCATAGGTGTTAGTCTATTACCAGAAAGCTCTCTTTATGATTCAGCGGCTCGCTTTACCATAAAGGTTCCTATTGAATCTCCTACAATCCCTAGAACTGTGGGTATTATTTCACCAGTAAATCGAGAAATTGCCCCATCAGAAATCATTTTCTTAGACTTTGTGAAAAACTTCTTTTCTCGTCTTTCTCAATTCCAATAAAAAATCGCCTTTTGGGCGATTTTTTTGACTTCACATTATTTAGTTGAATGCTCACTAATCCATTGTAATGTTTTTGCGCCTAAGCCTCCTGCACGCCATAACACCACGTCATGATAGTTTCTCCTCTGTACATAGTTCACCCATTTTTCAAGCGTTACTTGATCAGCATACCAAATTTCATGGCTAATTCGGCTGTCATCTATATACGTAAAATAAACCGCTCCACTTGTCTTATCACGTTTCTTTTCTGCTTGCGTTTCAGCTAATATTTGCTCAACCTCCAGCTCCGTTAAAGCAACTGTTTTACCTTCTGCTCCCCAATCGAAACCACCAGTAGCAAAGGCAATGGCTAAATCTTGATTTGACTTTTTGATTTTTTTCACTAAATCATTAAGAAAAGAAAAAGTGGCTTTCGCGCCTGGCCCACTATGATAGCCATGAACATTATAGGCCATTACAGTATAGCTAGGTCCATTTGGCAATTTTACATCAAATGGAAAACTCGGCTCTAGCACAACATGCAATGTCATATCCTTTTTAGAAAGCGCTTGGTACAGCTCTTTTAAAAAGAGGATATATTTTTTTAGGTCTTCTTGCGCTACCTTTTCATAATCAATCTCAATACCAGCCAATTGGTACTGTTCTGCTACCTCTAAAATATGGCTGATATGCTTTTTTCTAGCAGCAGAATCATATACCAATCTGTGCAAAAGCTGACTATCCTTTTGAACAGATGGAGCGTTATCTGTTACATAATCATTAATAAGCGTTAGGATCACATGATGTGAATTGGTAAATTGCTGCTGTGTTTGTTGCAGCATATCAATTGCATTTTCTGTTAAAAGCAATTCGTCTTTACTATTAAAATAAGCACCGAAAACCCTTAGATCTTGTAACCCTTGCTGAGAATTTTTCACATCCTCCATAGCCAATTTATTTTGCCATTCGGGTAACCAGATAGACAATCGGAGCTTCTCCTTATTCTTTGTATCAACTTTTGCTACAGCTGCTGGCTCCTTACTAGGACTACAAGCCGTAATAAATAGGAGCGCTATACAGATAAACAATACAAAATTCTTCACTTGAATTAAATTTCACCTCGGTTTAGAAGGTTTCAATAAAGAAATCCACCACATCATTTAACATAACAATGGCTTTATTCCTCACCTTCTCAAAATTCGTATATTGGTTTGTATAAATGATTTGCTTTTTACTATCTGTAATCAAAATATCCTCTATGAATGTGTCGTAAATATCATCGGCATATTGTTCATGTGAAGTATCCTTTTTACTGTACAGCGCACCAAATCCAATCTGTGCCCCTTGTAATGCTGGATTTATTTGAACGGTTTCGGATAATACATTATCTACATTTATTTCTATTTTATCCTGATGGACGGTAATGTTAAATACTCTCTTTTTCGTTAAGTTTCTTGGGTATTCTTTGTCATTAATACGAGAACCTTTTTGAGTATCATGATAGGTGTAAACGGTCGCCTTGTTAAAGGCATATTCCTCTTCATTCCATTTTACTTCATTTAACTGAAATCGTTCCTTCTCAACAATCCCTGCCTCTGGTAATTTTTCACTTACCACAATCTCATTATCTACTAATGCAATTCTCAAATAGCTGTTTGTTGTTGCATCATAATTGGTATAGAAAGCTTGCTGACCTACAACATTTCCTTTGAATGTAAATTTTGCTTGAAAGCTTTCGGCTAATGCATCCTTTAAGAGAATTCTACCTTCACTAGATGGGGGAGAGGTTAACGTAATTTCATTATTTTCAAATTCTGCCGCCCCATTTACCACATGCCAATTTTGTGCTATTTGAGGATCTCCTATCTTAAATTCAATGTTTTGTTTACTAGTTTGAAAAATTTTCATCATGACATGATTGGTTGACCAATACGGCGAAACTTGTAAACGATTTAAGTTATAAAGATCTGCCTCTCGATCATTATAGGCACCCAATTCTAAATTAAAATGCAGACGAAACTTGTCTTTAATCTCCTTATCATTTATTTTCTGTACTAATGGGTCCATATTGTTATAAAGAGAGTTAGCATGCATAATCGCATAGGCTTTTGGCACTTCGCCAAACTCTTTTTGATAGATATCCTCCATCAGCTTATAATCCTTCTTAATGCGTTCTTCCATCTCTTGCCGTGTTTCACTTGGAATCATATATGGATTGCGAATAAAGTCCATTAAATAGTGGTTGTAGTATTCTATCGTTGTTTTATTGGGTACATCATTTTCATCGATAACACCAAGTGATTGTCCTTTATCATTAAAAACATTAATATAGGTTAGCCTATAGCCATTAGATCCTAATTCCCAATACCCACTTCGTTTCATCAGCTTTAAATCTTTAGGCTTTAAGAATTTACTATCCCTCGTAGCCATTTTATTAGCATACGTAAACATCGTCGCCTTATAATTTAATTTTTCCATAATATTTTGAGCAAAAATACTAGAATCTGTGCGACCATCCTCAAAGGATAAATACAATGCTTTTTTAGGTAATGGTTTGTCTTTTTGATAAAAATCTAAAATATCCTTTTGTGTAATCGTTTGATAACCTTGTTTTTTCAGCAATGTTAATTGTTCTTCCAAATTCTTTTTAGACACATATTTGGGAGAATCATTTCTACTCAACCCAAAATAAGAAAGGGCAATAAATCCCTCTTTATTGTTTAATGGTACCGCTTCAGCCGTTCGCCTCTCTGTCAAAAATATAGCTTTTATTAAAATCACAGCTAATAAGAACACAATGATTAATTGTACGATCGAACGAATGATTTTCCGACGATTTTTTTTAGCTGGCTGGAGTTCTATACTTTTTCCTTTCATTCCTTCTCACCCATTTTTCTATTTTTCAACATCGAAAACCGGGATTTTCGTACCTTCTGCTTTTCCATTTTCTTTTCTTTCGCTAGAACGTCTTGAGGGGTTTCTCTTGTTCCCCATGTAGATTTCCAAAAAGTTACCCAGGCTGCTGGCATCTGCCAAAGCAAAATAAATTCATAATAGAGAACAAAAATAAAACCAAACCCCCATAGTGTGCTCTTTCTAAAGAATAAATGTGCCAAACTCATTAACATTGCCATTAATAGTAAGCCTAGTAAAAATGTTGTTGGAAAAATGCCATATACCAGTGGTACATAAATTAAGTTATACACAACAATAATCGGGGCAGCGATTGGCACAATTAAACCAATGATAAAGAAAAGAAACATAAAAGGTTCTTTTTTCCACATAAATATAAATGCGCGTAATGATTCTCGTAACCAAGAACGTTTCCATCTCATTTGTTGTGCTAAAAAAACTTTCGTATCAGAGGGCACAATCGTAGAACAAATGGCATTATCCTGATAGCCTGTTCGATGTGTTTTCAAAATATAGTTGGTCATGCTGCGATCATCCCCAAATGTGGCTGGCTGACCGAGAAACTTTTGATTGAGCCAGGCTGTTTCATTTTTTAGAATAAGCTCTTTCCGATAACATGCTAATGGCCCTGATAAACAAGTAACCGTATCAAACCATGATTCGGCGGCTTTCATAATACGGAAGGCAATATAATAACGGACTGTTTGTAATTTTGTAAGAGAATTGGTAAATTTATTTTCAACCTCCGTTCGACCAGCCACACCGCCCATCTTAGGATCTTGGAAAGGCTGAACTAAATTACGAATGGCATGTGGCTCTAAAAAACTATCTGAATCCACAAACACAACCAATTCATGCTTGGCTTGATGAACCCCTGCAACTAAGGCTTCTCGCTTTCCTCCGTTCTGTGGTAGCTTATAAAACTTTAAGCGATCATTTGTCCTAAAACGTTCACCCTCACCATGTATAAGATTAATCATATCCTTTGCCTTTTCTTCTGTACGATCTGTTGAACAATCATCCACGACGATTACTTCTAACTTATCCACTGGATAATATTGATTAATACAACTAGATACCGTGCGATGAATCCATTCCTCTTCGTTAAACACAGGAATTATAATGGATACACCTGGTTCAAACTTCGGATTGATTGGTATATTTTTGTAGAGCATACCGAATACATATCTGCTTAACAGAAACGTTGCGGCAATAATACTATAAAGATATAAAAATTTATTAAACCTGAAATAAATCAAACTTTCGGCTCTCATTAATATGACACATAGTGACACAATCAAGAAAAATAAGCTGGCTACAAAAATAGAAACGCCCCACCGATTTTTTATCATATACTCATTTAAAGGATGCAAAAATTCACATGCAACATAATAACGGGTTTGTTCATCTACTTCTTTAGTAAAGCAACGTATAACCCTAGCCTTTAACTTGACTTTGGACTCATAGCCCTCTGGCATTGCCCCACCTGGTATTGTGAATCCCATTGTTAGTATTTCATCGATCAATAAATGCTGGGGCTGATGGGAGTAAACAAGGATACCCGTTACCGAAATATCCTCCGCATAATATTTATTAGAACTCACTGGACGTCTAGGTCTTTTAAGCTGAACCTCAAAATTTGTTTCATAGCGTAAACTCATTCGTTGGAGACGATAAACTTCGTTCACATCTGTAGGATCAATCTCCTCTTTCTGGTAGGATGCACCACGTCGATCCACTAGGTTTCGTACATTTTCAGGATCGGGAATATTTGATAGAATTCGGCGGTCAGAGCGTGGTGTCATTAAAATCTCTTTTTTCATCACTCATTCACATCCCTACTTATATCTTCCTCAATCCAAGTCGACATTTTACTAAAGCTATAGCCATCTTGTTGTAGTTTTTCAATAATTAGAGGTAATGCTTCTACCGTATTTGTACCATCTAAAATATGCATGACAATGACTTTCCCTGGTGCAGCCCTTTCGATTACTCGTTCATAAATGTCCTGCGCCTTGTAATCTAAATTCCAATCAAAAGAAGCAATATCGTACATGGCAATGGTTTTAATTCCAGCGGCAGTAATAATTTTGGCCGTTCGCTCATCCATTATGCCTTGTGCTGGTCTGAAATATAAAAGTGGTGGCTCTTGTAATGCATAGGTCAGAGCCCTGTGAGCCTTCACTAAATCATCTTGCAATTCTTCAGGTGTCATCTTCGTCACATCTAAATGGTAATAGGAGTGACTTGCTACCTCGTGACCTTCCTCTACAATCATTTTTGCTAACTGTGGATTCTTCTCGACTCCGCTACCAATTAAGAAAAATGTACTTTTGATATTATATTTCCGTAAAACGTCCAGTACTTCCTTTACGCGCTTTTCATGTGCCCAATCATCAAAAGTAATAGCTATTTCCTTTTTGGACGTCTCTTTTCGATAATATATATTGGGCTTGGCATGCTCATAATTTAAATTGGGGCTAACAGCGTCATACCCTTTTATTTCTTCTACTGACTTTGTTAAATAACGTTCGTCTAACACATCGCTTAACGTAGTAATCGTGTACTCATGTTCTTTAGCTAATTGCGCTAGTAAGGGGATGGTATCAATAATGGCAGGATTAATGTATGTGTTGAGATGAATGATAGAGCCCCTATCAATATATTGGCTGATATAGTCAATTAGTTCTTGAGCACTTTGCATTTTTCTATCAAGTGGATTAATAGATAATCCAATAACTGCCTTCATGTTTAGTGTGGCTGCTACTAAACGCATGTTTTCGGTAACATCACCTGAGCGACTTCGAACATATTTCGGAGTATAGCCTAAATGCTCTTCAAAAATTTGATTGGTTAAAAAAATTTCTTCATACGTCTGGTTATAATCTAAAGTTGCTACATTTGGAAACGTCAATGTACCGTTTTGTACCTCATGACCTCTCTTTAAGATATCTTTCACAAGCTCTGGCTCCTGAGCAACACGCATCCCCTCCAAGAAAAAAGTCGCTTTCATATCCGATTCATCTAACTTTGTTAGTAATTGCTCCATAGTTTCGTTATCTGCGAAGCCATTAAATGTTAAGGCAACTTTCGACACGACAATGTCGGCATGACTAATTAAATCACTCATTGTACCATCAGATTTTTTGATTTTAATAGAAGAATCAACTGGATGAATCGTTTCTTTGGTAGCGGGGTGACATCCCGTTAGAAGTAATAACATAAGCAGACTACAGATTTTAAGTAGTTTCATTTCCAATGAATTCCCCTTATAACTTGTGATAATTTTTATTTTCAAACACAAAATTGGTATTACGTGTATCAAAAATTAAGGAAGCCTGTTGATCAATTAAAGAATAATCAATTTCTGAATGATTCGTTAAAATTAACACTGCATCTGCATGTTGGACTATTTCTCCTGTTAATGGAACTGTATTTAAAAGGGATTGTTGTACAGAGAATGTTTGAATAAACGGATCGATAATCTTTAGTTCACACTGACTATCTAATAACTGCTGGATAACACGAAGTGCTGGAGATTCACGTGGATCATTTATATTAGGTTTATACGTAACACCAATGACAACAATCGTTGCCTTACTTAGTTCTTTATTTTGTCTACGTAAGTAATTTTCTAGTCTATTCACAACAAAGCTAGGCATTGAATCATTGACTTTGTCTGCTGCCTCAATTAATGTTGCAGAGATGCCATGCTGTTGCCCAGCCCATAATAAATATTTAGGATCTACTGGAATACAATGTCCCCCTACTCCAGGTCCAGGTGTAAATGGCATAAATCCGTAGGGCTTTGTAGAAGCTGCTTGAATCACCTCCCAAACATCGATATCCATTTTATAACAAATCTGACTTAACTCATTGACAAGGGCAATATTAATTTGTCGAAACGTATTTTCCAGCAATTTCTCCATTTCAGCTACTCTCGGACTCGACACAGTATATATACTGGTATGAATGACTGTTTCATAAAAGACCTTTGATACTTCTAGACATGCTGCTGTTATTCCCCCAACCACTTTCGGTGTATTCGAAACGGAAAACTTGCTATTTCCTGGATCTATACGTTCTGGTGAATACGCTAAAAACAAATCATGACCGATGACAAAGCCATTTTTTTGTAAAATGGGCTGAACAAATTCTTCTGTTGTCCCAGGGTAAGTTGTGCTTTCTAAAATAACGAGCGCATTGGTTTTAATATTTTTTTCGATGTCATGCGTTGCCTCTTTTATAAATGACATATTAGGCGTTCCATCTACTGCTGTAGGTGTAGGCACACAAATCACTACTACGTCAACTTGCGAAAGTTTGGCAAAATCATTAGTTGCTTCAAATCGACTACTTTTTATGATTCGCTGTAAATTTTCTTTAGGTAAATCAGCTATATAACTATCCCCCTCCTGTATCTGTCTGATTTTATCTTGATTTTTATCAAACCCTATAACATGAAAACCACTTTGTACAATCTCAACAGCAAATGGCAGCCCCACATAACCAAGTCCAATAACCCCTATAGTCGCAGTTTTTGTTTTGATTTTATTCGATAAAGCTGAGCTTCGTGATTGCGTTTTTATTTTCATAAAAAATGACTCCTCTATCTAAAACAATTTTCAACTTCCAACGGATTTTAAAGATTTTTGAGCAATGATTTATTGATGGTAAGCGTTCTACAAAGTAATTGAGTATTTCTCATTATCATTTTGATCAAACTCCTTTCATTGCTACCGACTTCCTCATGATTTTTCCGTGAAAAACGATTAATCAAAACCTTCAACAATTTGCTAACGTTTATATAGTACTAATTGAAACTAAACAATTTCTAAACATTTCGAAAATACATTATAAAACGCCTATTTTTCTCAAAATTCGACAATATTAGTGCAATAATTCACATTATATTTATCAATAAATTCATAACTACTAGTTCATGCTAAATAATAAATAAATGCAAAAAATCCCTTAAGTATCACCAATACTTAAGGGATTACATAAAAAGGTATGTGAGTCATATGACTCACATACCTTTTTAGTGTTGAAAAACAAAACAGTCAATTGAAAGGTAGAAATGGATTTCCGTTGCAGGCTACTTGCTTTCCTGTGGGCGAGCGTCGAATCGCTTCCTCCGCTACCGCTCCGTGCAGGGTTTCGCCTGTCTCGCTATCCCACGGGAGTCAAGTAGCCTTCCACTTCAACCCACTAACTTTTTAGCAAAGGTTTTCAAATAAAGTGAAGGTGCTCACTACTCTTTATGAAGAGGTGTTGTCACGCATCACTTCTCCACACTGAAAATAAGAGCTTATCCCCTCTAAGAATACAGATAATAGGCGATTTGATTATGAAAAAAAGTAAAGACACTTTGCAGAATGGTTGATTGGAGTGGAGCCAGCGTCACTCCTAGGGGATTTAGCGTTACAGAGGAGACCCTGGAGCGAACGGAAGTGAGTGAAGCGGCTCATCGGACGCCCCCTGGAAAGGACGCTGGCGGAACGGAAATCAACCCCTCACCTTGCAAAGTTGCTTTTTCTGGCGTTGACATCATCTTTTTTCAACAACATGAAGGTGTTCACTACCCATTTCATTGATGGTTTCACTACTTCACATTTAAAATAAGAGCCTATCCTTTCTCTATAAATAGAAATAATGCGTTACTTTCAATTTCTTTGATAGTTTGACGCATGGGCTGAATAAACGTCCTTTAAAGAGAACAACAGGATCAATACTAGAAAGACCGTTAGCAGTAAAGGTTTTCTATTAAAGGATAGATAAATGAAAAATCAATAGCAGTCTCTAGTTTTCGCCCTAAATGATCTGTAGGAACTAAATGATCAATCGTTAACTTTTCTAATTGGTCACGGTCATTGGTTTGATTCTTCGTCATCATGGTTGATCACCTCGAAATTTTACTTTTTATCAACATATGAATAAGGAGTTCTTTATGTAGAAGTTGATTGGAACGAAGGGTGGCGACTCCTGCGGGAAAATCGAGATCCTGGACTGAGGGAAGCGAGGGAAGCAGCTCGACCCCGCCCGCGGAAAGCGTCCGCCCTTCGTTCCAATCAACGGCTTTATTTTATTTCATTGTAAAAGAAAAAGACTGCAGGCAAACTCAAAATTCATTGAGTTTGTCTACAGTCTGGATAATTATTTAACTGGTACTACTGCACCTTTCCACTCTTCTAAAATGAAGTCTTGGATTTCTTTAGATGTTAATACTTCTAATAATTTTTTAATTTCAGGTTTTGTTTCATCACCTGCACGTACTGCGATGATGTTAACATATGGAGATTCTTTATCTTCAAGAGAAATCGCATCTTCGATTGGGTTTAGACCGTTATCGATGGCAAAGTTTGAGTTGATCAGTACTGCATCGCCTTCATCATTTTCGTACATTTGTACAAGCATTTCTGGTGCAGTATTTGCATCGAATTTAAAGTTTTTAGGATTTTCATCAATATCTTTTAATTCTGCTGCTGTTTTATCAATGCCTTCTTTTAATTTAATTAAGCCTTTAGCTTCTAATAATGACAGCATACGACCATGGTCAGATACTGAGTTAGAAAGTAAAATTGTTGCGCCCTCAGGTAGGTCTTCTAACGTTTTATATTTTTTTGAGTAAATACCGATTGGTTCAATATGAACGCCACCAGCATTGACAAAATCATAGCCATTGTCTTTGATTTGTAGTTCTAAGTAAGGAATGTGCTGGAAATAGTTTGCATCAATTTCTTTTGACTCTAAATCTTGGTTTGGTAGAACATAATCTGTATACGTTTCAATTTCAAGGTCGACGCCTTCTTTAGCTAAAATCGGTTTTGCTTTTTCTAAAATAACTGCGTGCGGTGTATTAGAAGCACCTACTTTTAATGTTACGTTTTCTTTACTATCTGTTTGATCGCCAGATGCTGATTTTTCATCTTCTTTTTTATCTGTACCGCAAGCTGCTAATGCTAGTACAAGTATTGATAAAAATAATCCTGCTAATAACTTCTTCATTTATGACACTCCCTTTTATTTGTTTAAAATATGTTAGCGGTAAGAACCGGAATAACCTCAATTTTCTTTCTAGCGTTTATCAATTCTCTCAGTAAATAAATCACCAATCCATTGAATAATAAATACGACTACTAAGATCAAAATAGTTGCCATTAATGTCACATCTTGGCGATTTCGTTGGAAGCCGTCTAGGAACGCTAGGTTACCAAGACCACCTGCACCGATAATTCCAGCCATCGCAGTATAACCTACAAGGGCAACAGCCGTTACAGTGATACCAGAAATTAAAGCTGGTAATGATTCAGGGATCAATACTTTCCAAATAATTGTAGAAGTTTTTGCCCCCATTGAACGGGCTGCTTCTATAACACCTTTATCAATTTCGCGTAACGCAATTAATACCATACGAGCATAAAATGGTGCTGCACCGATAATCAATGCTGGTAACGCCGCATTAGCTCCTCGAATTGTACCAAGTAAAAACTTCGTAAATGGAATTAATAAAATAATTAATACGATAAATGGAATGGAACGGAAAATATTAACGAGTGATCCTGTTAAAAAGCTAACGATTTTATTTGCCCATAACTGATTGGGGCTAGTTAAAAATAGAACGATACCAATGGCTAACCCAAGAATAAATGTCACAACCGTAGAAATAGCTGTCATATACAATGTTTCATACGTAGCTTGCCACATATTTTCCCAGTCTACATTCGGAAAGAGATTAGTTAGCATTTGCAATCACCTCCGTTTGTACTTCGACTGTATTTAAATAACGAAGGGCTTCAGCCACGTTTGTCTTCGAGCCATCAATTTGCACAATCAGTGTACCGTATGCACCATTTTTTGTTTGTGAAATATTACCATGAACAATACTTACTTCTACATCAAATTGTTTCACAAGATGTGAGATAACAGGCTGTTCTGTTTTTTCACCAACAAAAATCAGTTTGACAAGTTGTCCAGTTGGATAGTTTGTTTTGATTTGTGCCACCGTATCCTGTGTTTCCTTTGTGTCTGTAATTTGAGATACAAACTTTTTGGTAATGGCCGCTTGTGGTGCTTGGAAGACTTGTAATACCTCACCACGTTCCACAATTTCGCCTGCCTCCATCACCGCTACACGATGACAAATTTTGCGGATGACATGCATTTCGTGTGTAATCAGGACAATTGTTAAGCCTAAGCGTTCATTTATATCAACGAGTAAATCGAGAATGGCATCCGTCGTTTCAGGATCGAGTGCCGATGTCGCCTCATCACATAGTAAAACTTCTGGATTATTCGCTAATGCACGGGCAATCCCTACACGTTGCTTTTGTCCACCAGAAAGCTGGGATGGATATGCCTTATCACGTCCTTCTAGGCCTACAAGTGCAATTAATTCCTTTACACGTGCTTCACGTTGAGCCTTTGGAAAACCAGCGATTTCTAAAGGGAAAGCAATATTTTCAGCCACTGTTCTCGACCAAAGTAAATTGAAATGCTGGAAAATCATACTTACCTTTTGTCTAGCTGCTCGAAGCTTTTGCCCTTTTATCGATGAAAATTCTTGATTGTTCACCGTTACTGTTCCTGTTGTCGGTTTCTCTAAACCGTTTAATAAACGAATCATGGTACTTTTACCAGCGCCACTATAGCCGATAATGCCAAAAATTTCACCTTTATTGATGGTAAGGTTGACGTCTTTGACTGCCGTTAATTCGCCATTTGCTGTTTTGTATTTCTTTGTAATATTTTGAAGCTGGATCATAGCGAATACTCCTTTTCTCATATAGAAAACCCCTTCACTCACAGACAAGTAGAAGGGGTCACGTATTATACGTTAAACCGTTCTCTCATCTTTCAAAGAAAAATCTTTGGGTGATTTGGCACCTTTTCACATTGTGATGGTTGCCGGGCTTCATAGGGCACTTCCCTCCGCCACTCTTCATAAGAGTTCGATATATTTAATGTTTTAGTAATATATTTGATACTTTACCACGCTAGTAAAGTTCAGTCAATTGATTTTTTTAACAATTCATATAAAAATGGTACGGATTGAAAAGCATAAATCTTTTCTGTCACTTTTTCGCCATCACTGATGAGTAGACATGGAACACTTTCAATTTGATGCTCATAGGCTATGTGTTCCAAAAAATTGATATTCGCTTTGCCAATTTGTAGCTGTGGCAGTAATTGTTCAATAATGGACATCATTTTGGATGCCACTGCGCACGTTCCACACATTGGTGTATATAAATAAAATGCAGCTGTCTCTCCCGACTGTTGGGCCGCTGCCCACTGCTCTGTTGACCATTCTTCCATTTTTCACGCAACCTTACAAAATATATTCATTATGGATTGAGAAATGTGCACGCAGTAAAATCATTGCTAACACTTTTCTTGGTGTTGTCTCTACTTCCTTGTACGTTGGCATTGTACGAAGGTGCTCAGCTTCTGGATAATGTCTGTCCATTAATGCACGTAGCTTATCACCAGAAGTATCTGCATCAAAAAAAGTAAATAGCTCACAGCCCTCGTAGGGATCAAGTAGTTCTTCTAATTGATGCACACCAATTGTGCCGTTCGTACATAGTATTGTAACATTCTCATTTAAAATAGGCTCAATTTGTAGCTTATCTGAGCGTCCTTCTACTATCAAGCATTTTCCCTCGAACATTACGCCACCTCCATTTAGAGATCCCACTTATAAGTCATTATATAACAAAAAACGCCGGTAGTTTCCGACGTTTTTTGATTATGGCTTGTCTTATTCAGCGATCATTTCTTCGTATTGCTCTGCTGTCATTAGTTTCTCAATTTCTGATGCATCAGCAGGCTCAACAACGATCATCCATGCTTTTTCATATGGTGATTCATTAACGAATTCTGGGCTATCTTCTAAATCTGCATTTACTTCAACTACAGTACCTGAGATTGGTGCGTATAATTCAGAAACAGTTTTTACTGATTCTACGCTACCGAATGGATCATCTGTTTTGATTTCGTCGCCAACTTGTGGAAGCTCAACGAATACGATATCTCCTAATTCAGATTGTGCGAAGTGAGTAATACCAATACGTACTTTTCCATCTTCTACTTTTACCCATTCATGTTCTTCAGAGTATCGTAAGTCTTTAGGTGTGCTCATGCAAAAAACCCCTCCATAAATATGTAATATATTCACTTTCAGTTTGCCATACTTCTCCTATAAATACAAGGTTAAATACGTTATTTCCAAGCTTGCTCAAAATCTGCTTCTTTAAAACCTAAAGTAACTTTTTTTCCATCTGTGACGATGGGACGTTTAATTAACATACCGTCGGAAGCAAGTAGCTCAAGCTGTTCATCCTCAGTCATTTCCGCTAACTTGTCTTTTAAGCCAAGCTCACGATATTTCATGCCAGAAGTATTAAAAAACTTCTTCAAAGGCTGTCCACTAGCTTGCCAAATAGCTGTTAATTCTTCCTTAGTTGGCGGTTGCTCTGCGATATGTACCTCTTCATAGGAAACCTCATGCTCATTTAACCACTTCTGTGCCTTTTTACATGTTGTACATTTCGGATAATGGAAAAATTGAATCGTCATTACAATGCTCCTCTTCTGTCTTTTTCTGTAGTATACCATCATAGTTGTTTTCAATGGTGAACTTCACTCTTTTTTGTAAGTTTATCCACCAGTTTCACATTTTTATCCGTCTCTTATACGATTCTATCCACCAATTTTGCACTTCTATCCATCTCATATAAAAAACCTAGCTATCTTTTGCAGATAGCTAGGCTAGGTGTGCGCTATTAAACAATATATTTTTCAGCATCAATTAGTTTAACTGAAGCCTCACGCTTCTTCGCAATTAAGTTGTATGGATTATTGCGCGTTAACTTACGCAGTGCAGATAATGTCATACGGGCTGCATCGCCATCTGCTGAAGCAAGAATTGTGTCTTTTGCTTCTTTTTCGATTTCTGCGAATGCTTCTTGGCAGAAAATTTGTGTGTATAGCAATTTTTGATGAGCTTTTTCAGCGCCGTCACGAGCAATTGCCTTTTCTGTACGTAAGACAGCTGATTCCATCGCAAATAATTGGTTAGCGATATTGGCAATGTTCACCAATACTTCTTGCTCTTGATCAAGTTTTGCACCAAAGCGTTGTGCTGCTAAGCCTGCAGCTAATACCGCAATCTTCTTCGCATTTTTCACTAAATATTTTTCTTGTGCTAGCGGCTCTGTACCGATATCTTCTGGCATTAGCATGAGCAGCTCTTGCTGTAAACTTTGAGCAACTTGTAATAGAGGAAGCTCACCTTTTAGTGCCTTTTTCATAAATGTACCAGGTACTATCATGCGGTTAATTTCGTTTGTGCCTTCAAAAATTCGATTAATACGAGAATCACGGTAAATACGCTCTACCTCATACTCAGCCATAAAGCCATAACCGCCATGAAGTTGTACTGCTTCATCTGCAATATAGTCTAATGTTTCTGAACCGAATACTTTGGCAATCGAGCATTCAATAGCATATTCAGCAATTGCACCTGCAATCACTTTTCCTTGCTTTTGCTCTTCTAGGCTTAATTGGCTTAAACGATCCTCAAAAAGACCAACAGTACGATAGTTTAATGATTCTGAAGCATACAATTGAGAAGCCATTGTTGATAATTTCTCTTTTGTCAGATTGAAATCAGAAAGCTTTGTTTTAAATTGCTGACGTTGGTTTGTATACTGAATAGCTAACTCCAATGCACGTTTAGAACCACCAATTGTGCCCACGCCAAGTTTATAACGACCAATGTTTAAAATATTGAACGCAATGACATGACCACGACCAATTTCACCTAATAGATTTTCTACAGGTACTTCCGCATCTTCTAATACTAATGTACGAGTAGATGATGATTTAATCCCCATTTTCTTCTCTTCTGGGCCTACTGAAACACCAGTGTATGCTCGTTCTACGATAAATGCAGAGAATTTATCGCCATCAATTTTTGCGTAGACAACAAATACATCAGCAAAGCCTGCATTCGTAATCCATTGCTTTTCACCATTTAAAATATAATGTGTGCCAGCTTCATTTAATTTCGCAGTCGTTTTTGCACCTAAAGCATCAGAACCTGAGCCTGGCTCTGTTAATGCATAAGCAGCAATTAATTCACCTGAAGCAAGCTTAGGTAAATATTTTTTCTTTTGATCTTCATTACCGAATAAAACAATTGGTAATGACCCAATACCAACATGGGCACCATGTGTGATAGAGAAACCACCTGCAACAGACATTTTTTCAGCGATTAAAGCTGAAGAAACTTTGTCTAATCCAAGCCCTTCGTATTCTTCAGGCACATCTGCTCCAAGTAAGCCTAATTCGCCTGCACTTTTTAGGAGACGCACTGAATGCTCAAATTCATGGTGCTCTAAATTTTCAACTACTGGTAAGACTTCATTTGCCACATATTCCTCTGTTGTTTTAGCAATCATTTTATGCTCGTCAGTGAAATCTTCCGGTGTAAATACACGATCTAATTCCACATCTTCAATAAGAAATCCGCCGCCTTTAATGAAATCAGTTGTTTTTTCAGTCATGATAAATTCCTCCCAATATATCGTTTTGTTAGTTGATTCCCCTAATGATCATGTATAGAAAAGCTTGATGTATACAATGTTCGGAGGCAACCGTAAACAGTACACCTCAAGCTGATCTAGCTAAAATTATAAAATTTCAAATACGCCAGCAGCGCCCATACCGCCACCAATACACATTGTCACGACGCCATATTTTTTACCTTGACGCTTTAATTCATGAATCAGCTTTAATGTTAAAATAGCTCCCGTTGCGCCTAGTGGATGACCTAATGCAATCGCTCCACCATTGACATTGACTTTATCTTGGTCGATGCCTAAATGACGTACAACCTCTAGTGACTGTGAAGCAAATGCTTCATTGATTTCCCATAAATCAATATCATCGATGGATAAACCTGCAATTTCCAATGCTTTTGGCACTGCCACGATAGGGCCGATGCCCATTACTTCAGGAGGTACACCACCAACTGCAAAGCCTAGGAATTTTGCCATTGGTGTCAGTCCCTGCTTGTCAGCTTCTTCACGATCCATTACTAGTACGGCTGCTGCACCATCAGAAGTTTGGGAGGCATTACCAGCTGTTACACTGCCTTTTACATGGAAAGCTGGACGCAGTTTTGCTAAACCTTCAACTGATGTACCTGGACGTACACCTTCATCCATACTAAATGTGAATTTTTTTACTTGTGGTTTATTGTTATCGTCTACGTAATGCTGTTCCACTTCGATTGGTACAATTTCATCATTGAATTTACCTTCTTTAATCGCCTTTTCAGCAAGCGCGTGTGAGCGAACAGCAAAAGCATCTTGATCTTCACGACTAACATTGTATTGACGAGCTACTTCCTCAGCTGTATGCCCCATGCCCATATAGTATTGTGGAGCCGTTTCCGCTAAAGTCGGATTTAAACGTGGTGTATTCCCCACCATCGGCACCATACTCATGGATTCTACACCACCAGCAAGAATGGCCTTTGAGTGTCCTAGCATGATTCGCTCTGCTGCATAGGCAATCGCCTGTAAACCTGATGAACAAAATCTATTAATCGTCAGGGCAGGCGTTGTATCTGGTAATCCAGCAAGTGCACCAATACTACGTGCCACATTCATCCCTTGCTCTGCTTCTGGCATCGCACAGCCTAAAATTAAATCATCAATCGGCCCTTCATAGCCTGCTCTTTTCAATGTTTCTTTGACTACGACAGCACCAAAATCATCTGGTCTTACTGTTGCTAAAGAACCTTTTTTTGCTTTTCCAATTGGAGTTCGTGCTCCTGCTACAATAACGGCTTCACGCATCGTATTAATCCCCCTTTGTTTCATGTGCAAGATTGATCTATTTCGTCAATTAGTTACGAAGTGGTTTACCTTTTAACAGCATGTGTTGCATTCTTTGCTGTGAAAGCGGATTAGCAACAAGGCTAAGGAATGCCTCACGCTCTAAGTTCAATAAATATTGCTCATCGACTAAAGTGCCATACGGAACCTTACCACCTGCAATAACATAGGCTAATTTTTTAGCAATTTTTAAATCATGTTCGCTAATAAAGCCTGACTCAAACATCCCTTGCGCACCGATGAGTAATGTTCCATAGCCTGATGCACCGACCACTGGCACTTTTGTTGGTACAGGTGGTTGATAGCCTGCTTCGTAAAGCGCTAAGGCCGCCTGCTTCGCATCGTATAATTGATGATCTGGATTAACTGAAATACCATCCGCAAAGTTTAGGAAATTATTTTCACGTGCTTCCTCACCAGATGTTGAAACCTTCGCCATCGCAATTGTTTCAAATACTTTATTAGCAATATGTTGATAGTCTACCTCTACGCCATTTGGTAAGCCCTTTAGGAATTTTTGATAGAGCGCTTTATTTCCGCCGCCACCTGGAATTAACCCAACCCCAACTTCCACTAAGCCCATATATGTTTCCATCGTTGCTTGAATATGTGCAGCCGGTAAGCAAACCTCTGCCCCTCCACCTAATGTCATGGCAAACGGTGCTGCTACAACAGGCTTACGTGAATATTTGATTTTTTGCATAGCATCTTGGAATGCCTTAATCACGAAATCTAGTTCAAAAATATTATCATCCTGTGCTTCTACTAAAATCATTCCTAGATTTGCGCCAACACAGAAGTTTTTCCCCTGATTACCGATGACTAAGCCCTTATAGTTAGCCTCTACCTCATCTACCGCAAAGTTAATCATTTGGATAATATCTAAACCGATTGCATTGGATTGTGAATGGAACTCAAGTAATGCAATTCCATCCCCTAAATCTATTAAACTAGCACCTGTATTTGATTTAATCACACCATGCTTTTTCTTATAACGTTTTAAATTAATCTCTTTTTCATTGACTGGCACTTTGACATATTGTGAACCATTATAATAAGCTAAGTCTCCATCTAATTCTGTATAGAATGTCTCGAAGCCATTTGCTAACATCTCTTTGATAAATGCAGGTACCTCTCGACCTTCAGCCTCCATTTTTGCCACAGACTCTTTTACGCCTATAGCATCCCAAATTTCAAACGGCCCTTGTTGCCAGCCGAAGCCCCATTTCATCGCATTATCGATGGCTACGATATCATCTGCAATCTCACCATGTAGCTGTGCAGAATAAAGTAATGTTGGTGCAAAAATTCCCCATAATAACTCACCTGTACGATCCTTCGCATAGGTTAATGCCTTAACTTTATTGGCCAATCCACGAGTTTGTTTCGCCATTTCAATAGAAGGTGTTTTTAATTTTTTCGCTGGACTATACGTTAAGGTTGTTGGATCGATTTCATGTATCTCTTTTCCTTGCTTTAAGAAGAAACCTTGACCCGATTTAGCACCTAGCCAACCGTTTGTGACCATTTTTTGTAAAAATTCAGGTACTGCAAATACTTGCTGCTCCTCACCTGTTGTTTGGTCGTAAACATTTTTCGCTACATGAATGAATGTATCTAACCCCACTACATCTAGCGTACGGAAAGTTGCAGATTTTGGACGACCAATAAGCGGACCTGTTACAGAATCTACTTCACCAACAGAGTAACCACCTTTTAACATCTCCTGTAAGGTGATAAGTAAACCATATGTTCCGATGCGGTTGGCAATAAAGTTTGGTGTATCCTTTGCAAGTACAACACCTTTACCAAGCACATCTTCCCCAAACGTTTTCATGAAGCTAACTACTTCAGGTGCAGTTGTATTGGCAGGAATCACTTCTAATAATTTTAAATAGCGAGGTGGGTTGAAAAAGTGTGTGCCCAGAAAATGCTTTTGGAAATCATCTGAACGTCCCTCTGCCATCGCATTAATGCTAATACCAGATGTATTTGAACTAATGATTGTTCCTGGTGTACGAACAGCATCAATTTTTTCGTAAAGACTTTGTTTAATTGGTAAATTTTCTACAACAACTTCAATAATCCAATCTACATCTTTTAGTTTTCCTAGATCGTCTTCAAAGTTGCCAACCGTTAGTAGTGATAAATTTTTCTTAGAAGTAAGTGGTGCTGGCTTTTGCTTTAATAACTTTTGCAAAGCTCCGTTTACAATACGATTTCTTACAGCTGGATGCGCTAAAGAAAGACCCTTTGCCTCTTCCTCTTGCGTCAGTTCCTTTGGTGCAATATCCAATAGTAATGTTGGTATACCGATATTTGCTAAATGTGCTGCAATTCCAGAGCCCATCACCCCAGAACCTAGAACAGCTGCTTTTTTAATGTTGTAAGTCACAAGCAATTCCCCCTTATTCTCCCATTGAATGAATAGCCATTCATTTTTTGGCCAAAAAAATATCAAGTGTACCTTAGTGAATTTTTTGCCTTTTTGTTGAATGAGATTCCCACCACTCAACCAAGCACGACTAAGGTTTATCTTCGTTCCAAAGCGACACTTCACAATGAATGAAGATAAAACTACTTTTCTGTTTTTAGTGTAGATTATTTTGTCTAATTTAGCAATCTTTTTTCAAGAATTATTTTTGCAATATACATCTTTTTTTGTTTTTAGCGAGCTAAAAGCGGACAAGAAGTAGCGATCGAAACGGCCAAACAGAAAACTTTCGAATTGCAAGAAAAATGTGTAGAATGGATAGCAAGGAGAGTGAATACTTAATGAAAACTATTACTACTGCAGAACAATTTAATGAACTAATCGCTGGCGACCAAAAGGTTTTAGTAAAATTTTATGCTGGCTGGTGCCCAGATTGCACACGTATGAATATGTTCATCGATCCAATCATTGAAGAGTACAACCAATATGACTGGTATGAGCTAAACCGTGACGAGCTTCCAGAAATCGCTGATAAGTACGATGTTATGGGAATTCCAAGCTTATTGATTTTCCAAAACGGTGAAAAACTTGCACACTTACATAGTGCAAATGCCAAAACACCTCAGCAAGTAACAGAATTTTTATCTGCTCAGCAATAATGAATAGAGAGCTGCATTTCTTCGTGAAATGCAGCTCTTTTTGAAAGGGGCCTATTATGCGTCAACATTTGCCACTACGAGGAACCTCACAATATGAGGTTTCCATTGCACCAAGCTATCGCAACTCTGCCTGTGGACCTACTACGATTCACGTCATCTTAAACTTTTTAAACGAGTCAACGCCTTCCATTAATGAGCTGTATAAACTGCTTGGTGGCACAAAAATTGGCTTATTTAAATGGAGACTGATTCGCAACCTTCGTCGACTGCTACCAACCTGGGATATTCGAACTTGTTCATTAAAGGAAGCTCTACAGGAAATTGATGCAGGTCGCCCAGTTGCTATGCGTTTTGACCGCTATTTTAGCCTACAGTGGCGAGATAAGAAATCAACCTTTTCCTATCATTGGGTACCACTTATTGGCTATGAGATAAAAAATGATGAGCTATGGTTAATATTCCATGATAATGGGGGGCCGCATCGTGATAGCCAAATTCGTCAGGCTCTCTATAAGGACAACGAGAAGGTATTATCCTTTGTAAAATTGGCACCTCACGAGAGCAAATAACCATTAGCTAATTATTTGCTCTTTTTTAATGTGTCATTAATCACCTCTGCAAAAATATCAGCAGTTCGATAGGTTTCCTCTAGACTATTTTCTACACCACCAATATTTAACAACAAAGAATTTTCATGTATATCTTGATTATAGGTATTGGCGGTCCTCTCTCCCTTTTCGATAACTCCTCTCGATAGACCCGGATATCGCTGCTCTAATTGTTCATGAAGCTGTACAGCAAATTGCTTATTCTGCTCATAATTGATACTGATTTCCGAAACAATAAATTGAATTTTTGCATATGATTTGCCATTTATTTCGATCGTTGAATCACTTCTACTACTGGAATCTCGGTGAATGTCAAACACCATCTGAATACTTTCATTCTCTTCTAACGCTTTTTTTAAATAGTAACCGGAAAATGTATAGGCTTCTGGGTAATGCTTATTATATTTTTCTAAGACGCCAAAGATATCTGTATTATCATGAATGGCATTAATTTGCAGATCATTTAATGCTTTACTTAACCTTTTCCCAACAAGCGTAACATTTTTCGTCTCACTCACTGCCGTCATCTTTTCCTTTTGTGTGTCAAGTTCGGGGAAATAAGATTCCCGATTATGTGTATGATAAATGTAAACTAAAGGCTTTGATAACGTTTGTGCAGATTGTCCAAATGTCTGGTTGATCCCTTCTCTTTCAAGAATTAGCAAACAAAAAATGAAAATAGATACGAAAACTCCGCTTGAAATAATTGTCGTAAATCTGATAATTTTTCTTTTTTTCTCTAAGTCCCTCGCTTTCATTCGAAGCAACTTTTCTGTTGAGCTTTTGAACTCTTTTGATGGATACTGAGGGTACATTTCTTTTAGCTCATCCATTAATTCCTGCTCACTTCGCATTTGTCAAAGCCCCCTCTATTTCAATATTCAGTTTCTTTTTCAGAATTTTCAAGGCTCGATGGTAATCCACTTTGACTTTCGCCATACTACATTGTAAAACGGCTGCTGTTTCACTTACTGAAAATTCATTGATACCTCGGAGAATGACAACTGCTCGGAAATCAGGCTTTAATGTTGCAATAGCCCCATGAATTAATCTTTTCGTTTCTGTTATTTCAAATTCTTCATCAGGTTTCTTGTCACTCGATGATAACTGTTTAAAAAATCCCTCTTTAAACAGGGCCGTAAACCTCCTTTTTCGATAATGATCGATTGCTACATGTTTTGCTATTGATAAAATCCAAGTCTTTAAAGGATAGTTACTATTAAATTTCGGTAAGCTTTTCAAAACTCGAATAAATACTTCTTGTGTTAAATCCTCTGCATCATTTTGATTACCCATAAAATAAATCAAAAACCGATACACATCCAAATAATGCAAATTATAAATTTCTACTATTTTTGATTCTAAATTAGGCGAATCAAACAAGCTTTCCCCTCCTCCATGTATGGTCACTTATAATTCGTTTGAAAGTGAAAAAAGGTTACAAAAAATTTCAATAAAAAAAGCAGAGCATATTGCTATACTCTGCGATGATCAGCTAAATAAGGGTATACAAAGATCGGGCGTGCTTGGCAATTAGCGTGTAGCCACGGTCTTCTATTTCTTTAATAATATGTGGTTCATAGTTTGGTAACACAAGGCTCGTAAAATTGGCGTCAATTGGTACATTGGTTTGAATCGTTGCAAGCTCATGTGATAGCTGCAACATATCTAAATTATCTTGGATTTTTGTTCGTTGACCTGGCTTTAATTCACCAAGCGACTCTAGTATTTTGTCAATCGAGCCATATGTTTGAATAAGCGTTAACGCTTGTTTAGGGCCAATCCCTTTCACACCTGGGTAGCCATCACTTGAATCACCCATAAAGGCTTTCACCTGTGCAAACTGTGCTGGTTCAATACAATATTCTTCTTTAAAGCGAGCGTGTGTATAAATATCGTATTCTGTATAGCCCTTTTTCATAAACGCAATTTCTGTAGATGGTCTTAAAAGCTGAAGTAAATCCTTATCACCACTAATGACCGTAATGTCTGCCTCGTCCTGCCATTTCGTAATCATGGAGCCAATTAAATCATCTGCCTCCATGCCCTTCACTCCGAAATTCTGCCAGCCAATTTGCTGTGATAAATTTTTCGCCATATCAAATTGTGGCAGCATTTCCTCTGGTGGGGCTGGGCGATTTGCTTTATAACCATCAAATAAATCATTGCGGAATGTATGTGCTCCCATATCCCAGCAAACAGCCATATGTGTAGGCTTCATGATTGATTGTGCTGTTAGAACATGTCGCACAAATCCTTGGGCTCCATTCGTTGGTGTTCCATCTGCCAAGCGAATAAAATGCCCCATGGCAGCCGAAGCGAAAAAAGAACGGAATAACAGTGCCATACCGTCAACAATCAATAATTTTGGTTTTGTTGTCATGAATAATTTCCTCTCTATTACAATACAAAGTTTGTATCTATTTAGTGTTGTCTACTTAAACATTATAGCAAACTTTCAATAATCAGCATTGTTAATACTCGGAAATACACTTACTCTACAACGTAACCTTCCCTTTTTTCGAGATACGATTGCGATGATCTAGTTGAATGCCAGTTAACCATTGTAAAAATGCCGTCACACCAATCTTAACGGTTTCTGGACGCAGTATCCCTTCTTTAGGATCAGCATAAACAAAATCAATATGACGAACACCCTCATTTTCACCAATAAGCTTTAGGATATCAAACAATTCATAAGCCGTTAAACCACCAGGTGAAGCTGCAGGAACATCACATGCAAATACAATATCAAGTGCATCTAAATCCACTGACACATAAATGCGATCTACTTCATACATAAGCTGACGCAGCATTTCACGTATTGTGAGCTGAATACCATCTCGTCGCATTTGCTTTAACGTAATCATATGAATGCCTTGTTCTTTAGCATAATGAATCATTTCTGGTGAATTGAAAAATCCATGCAAGCCAACATTATAGACATGTCTCCCCTCTACAACCCCTGCGGCAATTAACTGATGAATTGGAGAATCTTGCGCTAAACCAATCTCCTCTTGATTCCTTGCATCTAAATGCGTATCAATCTGAATAATGCCAATGCGATCCTGTGGGAAGGCGTTTTTTATCCCTTTTATGGAGTGCGCGGTAATGGTATGATCTCCACCAATCAAACAAGTAAAGCTTCTTTGAAAAGCTATACTTAAATTTTCCGCAGCAGCCTCGATGGCAGACTCCGAAAGCATTCTATCTTGTTCTAGAATCGCCACGTCCCCTAAATCCACAACCGAAAGCGCGCGTAAATTCACCTGCTCATCTAAATTATACGATTGAAAACCTGGCCAAGCCTTACGAAAGGCTGTTGGGTATTGCGCTTTTGACGACGCACCATTGGCATACGATAAAAGGGCGCCATATACAACAATATCCACCTCATTTGGATTCGGATTTGTCTGCTGCTTTATCCACTGATGCATCGCTGATCCATTTTCCTGCTTCCATTGGCATTCTGACTGTATAAACATATTCATCTACCACCTTCTTTTCATTCAAGTTAAATTGACCTAAATCAATTGTTGCTCTCCTATAAATGTCCTAACATATTTCCTCTATAGTAATAGTACCATTCGTACAATGATTTTCGTCAAAGTTTTTCTTTTTTCCTCTTTTATTGGAAATTTTCTTTTGATCCAACAAAAAAAGCAAACTTGAAATCAGTTTGCTCAGAAATTACATATATCTTTTGTTAGGAGATTGTGGCATTTCTCCACTTTTGGAGTGGTGTTCAACCTGCTTTGATCACTTTGACACTCTTTATGAGCGGGGTTCAAACTGCTTTGATCACTTTGACTCCCTTTTTGAGCGGGTTTTTACCTGCTTTGATCACTTTGACACCTTTTATGAGCGGGGTTCAACCTGCTTTGATCACTTTGACTCCCTTTTTGAGCGGCATTCACCTTGCTTTGATCACTTTGACTCCCTTTATGAGCGGCATTCAACCTGCTTTGATCACTTCGACACTCTTTATGAGCGGGATCCAACCTGCTTTGATCACTTCAACACTCTTTATGAGCGGGATCCACCTTGCTTTGATCACTTTGACACTCTTTATGAGCGAGTTTCACCTTGCTTTGATTACTTTGACACTCTTTATGAGCGGGATTCAACCTGCTTTGATCACTTCGACACTCTTTATGAGCGGGTTTTTACCTGCTTTGATCACTTCAACACTATTTATGAGCGGCATCCTCGCTTCTGTGATCACTTTGAAACCCTTTTTGAGCGGGATTCACCTTGCTTTGATCACTTTGACACCTTTTATGAGCGGGGTTCAACCTGCTTTGATCACTTCGACACCCTTTATGGGCGGGGTTCACCTTGCTTTGATCACTTTGACACTCTTTATGAGCGGGATCCACCCTTCTGTGATCACTTTGACACCTTTTATGAGCAGAGTTCAACCTACTTTGATCACTTCAACACTCTTTATGAGCGGCTTCCACCTTGCTGTGATCACTTCGACACTCTTTATGAGCGAGGTTCAACTTGCTTTGATCACTTCAACACTCTTTATGAGCAGCTTCCACCTTTCTGTGAGCACTCCAACACTCTTTATGAGCAGCTTCCACCTTTCTGTGATCACTTCGACACTCTTTATGAGCAGCTTCTACTCTTTTACGAGCACTTAGCTCAACTCTTTGACCAGAAATCACCCTTTATCAAGCAGGAAACTCCACCATTTCAACATTTCGCCTCTTTATTAGAACCTCTCGAATTGACTACTTCTGCTGTTTCGAAAGTTTTTCGCAAAGTTCTGCTACCTCATACATGGAATAGCTTTGAAAATCATACTGGCTACGCAATTCTTCAAAATAACGTAATAGTTCTTCTAGCATCGCCAAATTTTTTTCAATATGCTTACCAAAATTATGAGGGTGCCACCATAAATGATAAAAAGCTTGTGCCTGTGCAGCCTTGAGCATGCCTTCCTTTATTCGCTTTACTTTTAAACTTTCGAATGCACGCAATGGACTACAATATGGCCTTAAAAAAGCACTTGATCGAATATTAATCAGTTGCTCCTCTTGCATTTCCTCCAGTGTGGCAATATGATGGCCAGTTATATTCCAATAGCTATCTAGCCACTTCTTTGCACCTAAAAGTCTTCCCTTTTTCGTAAACTTTTGAGCGTCATATAATGCATGATTTTCTGTACCTCTATAGCAAACATAGCCCGCTTCTAGACAAGCTGTTAAATAGTCTTTGTTTACTTGATTACGGGGAAAAACAATGGACTTCATAGGCGTAGTATAACCTTCACTGATTGTTTTGGTTGCGTGTAAATCTGAACAAAAGGCAGCTTCTGTTTGGCCCTTTTCCAAGCAATAAAAATGAGAAAATGTATGACTTCCTATTTCCTGATGTGGTGTACGTTTAATTTCCTCAATTAAAGATTTACCAAAATGCAGGAGGTCCTCTTGTTCATTTTCGCCCACCTTTGCAAGCTGTGTATGTGCTGCAAAGCGCATGTTTTCATATTTCACAGGGATACCTCGTAAATAATGAGCCATTTCTGCCTTTGATTCAGCAAACAATAATCCGACGGTTGCCCAAGTTGCATGGATATCATATTGCTCAAATAGCGCTAGTATCCTGGGCAAGGCTTTACGTACACCATATAGGTTTTTATTGTATTGTCCATAACGAAATACATCATGGACACCCCAATTCAGCTCAAAATCTAATGAAATAACGAGACCCCCACCATTCATGTTGCTACTTCCTCCATTTTTGCACACCTAGTAATAGTGCACGTATTTTTGATTGGATAATGTAGCCTGAGTAAACATGAACAACCTGGCCACCAAAGCTCAATTTAAAGGCTCGTACATTTCGATTGTCCGTTAACTCGCCCATATCATATAAAACAAAACCGTGCTCCTTTAGGTGTAGCAGGTTATGCCAAATTAAAAAACGATTTGCATAACGGATCGGTCGTTTTAATTGAGCAGGCATAGCGGATGCATGACATGTTGCCTCGTAAAAGGACATCGCTTTTTTTTCATGCACAATATCTAGTCGATAACACAGTGTTTGTCCGCAAATACTTTGGATCTCAGATAATAATAATGCGCCCTGCTCATTGAGGAGCAGGATGGTTTCCATTTGCGACTTACCAATTGCTTCAATCTTTTTTCTTTTGGCAAATTGATTGTAAAATTGCTGAAAGGCTCGCAAGTTTTCTATGGATGGCTCTTTATATAAAATGACTTGATAAAATTCCTTTTGGGCACGTCGTAGGATTTTGCGATTTCCTTCAGAAAGCGCTAAATACAATGAAAGCTCGTGTTCTTGCAAATCAATGTGAATCGTTTCGCTTTTCACAAGCTTGCGACTAGGTACTAGTGAATGCGTATAGCCTACAACTTTCATAGACTTTCGAACATTGGCTGGCTTTTCGAGAAAATAAAAATGATGCATTGCGATATTCCATCGCTTACTTTTAATGGACAGAATGTACATCGCCCCCACTCTCTGTATATTTTTCTACACGGTGTCGCTCAAAACGAGCGATTTTATAATGTTTCATTCGAGAAATAGGTTTATAGCCTAGCTGTACTAAGCGCTTCCGCTTGCGCCATTGCCAAAAACTTACCGTTACCCACAGTGTTTGTGATGGATTTATTTTTCGGAAGAAAGCTGTAATAATATCGATTTGCTTGAAAACATCATAGGCTAAAAAATAGGTTTGCTTTGGTAAGGCTTCTACAATTTGCATTGAATCTACACGCCAATTTGTGGCATGTAATGCAAACGCTGGCTTATTCGTTTCCGCAAAGGAGTCTTTATAGATTGTATAGCCCTTATAAAAGAGGGCCATGATTTCTTCCTGATCAAGCTGCATCGCTTCCTGAATCGACATTTTTTCAAATAAGTTTCCGACAGGCTGCTGTGGTGATATGTCCTCTGATGGGGATAATTCATACAGCTCCACTTGTTTCAAACGAATAAATTTTTCTACGAATTGTTGTCCATATTCTAGCCAATCTTTTACCTTTCCATACTTTACTAAATAACGTAAATGACCTAGTGTGTTACGCTTCCACTCTACGACTCTTTGGTTCCCTTTCACATATTCCTTGAGTCGTTGCTTTAACGATAAAAAACCTGCCAGTAGATTTGTACGTTTCGTACCGCTGCTAGCAAGCATCTGTCTTGTAAAATCAATGTCCGAGCGCCAGTCAAATTTATATGGTTCGTAGCCTATGCTCATATCAAATAAGCGATAGTTAGCAGCAAACGTTCGCTGAATGGTTTCCTGATTGACTATCCGTCCAGCACCAAATAAATTAAATGTTGGTTCATGTGCAAGTGCATACGTTACATAGCGGCCTCGACAGCAAAGTCCATAGGTGAAAGCAATCCACTGGTTTTCAAAGACAAGTGCATCGACCTCCACCTGTAATGCCTCACCTTTAAGCATCGTTAAACGCTCAAAAAAATCTCTTTTCTTGCCCTTTGTAAAGCCACTTGTATCCAGCTTTTTTGCCCATCGTCGATCAAATAACCGAAACATTTGCCAAAGCTCGTCTTGTGAAGGCACACGTCTTGCTAAGGAGCCTAAATTTCTTAGTTTTCGTTCCCGTCGATCAACGCCATGCATTTTGCGGCGTTGATTGAAATGGTGCTGAAAATCTATTTCTGAAAAAGCGAGATAAGGTGTCACAACACGGAAAATACTTGTACGTAATTGTCTTTCTACAAAGTATTGCTCTAGGGTCTTAGTAGACTGTTTACTTTCTAATAAACCATGCAAGGAAAAAATAATATGCCGATGCTTTTTAATAAGCTCATCGAATACAAAGGTTGTTACTTGCTGTAACCATTCCTTTTTAGTCACAATCCCTGTATAATTGGCGATGTTTTCTCCTGCAAAAGCATACACTCTAATCCCCCACCGAATTGACACTGTAAAGGGGAAAAAAGCCATAATCGTCCCCTCATGTTCAATGGCATAAAGCTCTACACGCTCTTTCCGTCCTACAATTTGCCACCAATTATAAAACCAAGCAAATTCTATAAATGGATTATCATTGTCCTCTTCTTCTAAAATGGCATCCCAAATTTCCTTGTACCACATAAGCTCATCATCAGTTCTAATGCGAATTAATTGCAATTTAATCCCCTTTCTTCACTAGTTCTGAAACAGCCTGTTGATAAACCGTTAATGTTTTTTGATACATAGGGATAAAGGTGAAATACTGTAAATAACGGTGTTCACTTGCAGTCCCCATTTGCTCTCTTAAAGTGGTATCCATTAAAAGTTGATGCAGTCTCTTCTTCAATAATTCGTTATCCTCTCGCTCCACTAAAAATCCATTGTCATGATCAACAATGAGCTCTTTCACACCACCTACATTGGTTGCAATAATAGGAAGACCTACACGCATCGCTTCAATAATCGAAATCGGCAAGCCTTCCCAATCTGATAACAGAACAAACAAGTGGCTTTTCTCAAGATAAGAATGAACGTCTAATTGATTGCCTAAAAATGTTACACGATCTGTTAAGCCATACTGTTCAACGATATTTTCTAGAGCCGGTCTCAGAGAACCATCCCCAATCAATTGAAGGTGCCAAGGGATATCCGTCAGTTCCGCTAAAGTCTTTAGTAAAATATCCTGTCTTTTAGGCACTTCAAAACGAGCAACCATGACAATGACTGGCTGCTCCATGCATATCTTTTCAGTTGTTTCATTTCTCTCTATCGGTTCAATGCCATTATGAATAGTCAGCAATTTATGAGCAGGAGCAACCTTCTTCAGTAGTGCCAGTTCCCGATCATATTCAGACACCGTAATAATTTTTGTCGTGAATGGCTGAATTGATTTTTCCATCCGATGATAGAACAGCTTTTTCTTTTGAGGAACACCTTCTGTAAAGCTCCAACTGTGTGCCGTAAAAATAGTTGGAATTTGTAATAAACTACCAACCACTCGACCAATCACACCAGCCTTGGATGAATGGGTGGCTATAACGTCTGGTTGTAGACGTTTGAAAACGGCTCTTAATTGCCAAAATGTTTGAAAATCTTTCGCTATATGAATAGCCCGTTGAAGAGCAGGTATACTGATAACAGGAATTTTATGCTCTTGTAAGTGCCATAGTGATGGTTGATAGGAGCCCGTCACTACTGTGACATCATGCCCATCCTGTTTTAAATGGATAGCAAGTGCCTCCACGTGCTTTTGCGCACCTCCAACTTTATCCATTCGTGTAATAAGCTGAACGATTTTCAGTATGGCCACTCCTTATTTTTTAGTAAGCACCTGTACGTGCAACTACAACATAAATTGTCTTCAACAAAATTTGGACATCCAACCAAAAGGAATAATGGTCAACGTATTCAATGTCATATGATATTTTTTGTCCATGTGAAATATTCGACCTACCGTTAATTTGAGCTAGACCTGTTAAGCCTGGCTTTACCTCCAAACGCCGAGCCTGTAAGGAATTATATGCATTCGTGATCGTTGGTACCTCAGGACGTGGACCTACAATGCTCATATCACCCTTTAACACATTTAAAAGTTGTGGAATTTCATCAATACTGAGCTTTCGAAGGATAGCGCCTACTTTTGTGATGCGTGTATCTTGCTCTGTTTTAAAATAATAATCATCAGGGATACCGTTGGCACAAAGAGAAGGCATATTTACCGGAACTGCCTGGATACACATTGTTCGTAGCTTCCAAATCACAAAGCGGTGATGATCATGGCCAGTTCGTATTTGTTTGAAGAAAATGGGGCGACCTGTTGTTATGAGTAAAATGAGGAATACTGCTAGCATTAGAGGAATCGTCATAAAAAGTAAACATAATGCCCCAACAATATCAAATATTCTTTTGCCGTACTGACCATAGAATGTGAGATTCTGGGCTGTCTGAACGTGCAATACATCATCCTTTGCATTTTTTTAGCACTTAACTCTATATATTCATTTTGAACATTTCTAGAACTATTTTAGAAAAAGTGCTTATTTTATGAAAAAAAGAGTTATATCAGCGACACTTGCTGAATAACTCCTGTTGTCTTATTATATGCTTGCTTCCAAAATTTGAACATCACATTCAATCACAACATTTCCTTTTAATGCTTTACTAATCATACAAGTTTGTTCCGCCTTTTGTGCTAAGCGTATCATTCTTTTTTCAAGTTGTACTGTTAGCTCTTGCACAGTAATAATCGGCTTATGCAAAATTTTTTCATACGTAAAAACGCCATTTTCTACACTGACAAATCCGTGTGCCTGCATAGATAATTCCACCACATCTATTTCTGACCTTTCGAGTAGAGCAGCTAATGTAATTAAATAACAAGTTGCGGCTGCACCTAAAAGCATTTCATCTGGATTTGTACCAATGCCAGGCCCATTCATTTCCCGAGGAATAGAAATTTGTGTTTGCAGATTACTTGCTTTAATGTTTCCTGTACCATTTCTTCCCTCAGACCAAGTTAAGTCCATTGTGAATTTATGCTGAACCATTCTAGATCCTCCTTTATTTGTGTAGCTAAGAAAAATGCTCGCTTACAAACGTAAGGCGAGCATTCCTTTTATTCAACTGTTACTGTATTTTTTTCTGTCTCATTATGGCGACCTTTTTTGGTCACAGTCTGGTACTCAGCAAGGCGAGCCGTTGTACGCCAATAGTGATAGACAAGACGATCAATCCACAGCAAAGCCTCCACTTTCGATACGGCTGTCTCTAACTCTACCACATTTTCAACAGTATGCTCAAAATATGCGTTTCGTTTATCACGTCGCACGGCCGCCATTTCAGAGGAAGTAACCTCAAGCAAGGTTGCTATCTCAGGTAGGCGTTCATCCTCATCGATGATTAGTAGTACTTTTTCCAATACCTCTAGCCACTTTTGAGTTAATGTCTCCTGTAACTGAAAGGCATTAGGATGTTGTTCGCGTAATGCCTTTGACAAACGATAGAGGTGGTCTAAAGCATGTAAAAGGGCTATATGCTTATAACGTTCCTTTTGTGAGGAAGATTGGATAGCATCCATAAATAAACGTGTTTTTTCAATCGCCTCATCCATTTGAGCCAATCTACTGTCTGTTTCAGCTGTGCGTTTTTTCCCTTGAATAAGAGAAACAAGTACAGTCGTCATTTCCTTGGTAATATCTTGTAATGTATTAAAGGATACCTCCACAGCAACCCCAGGTAATTTGGCAACACTACTATCTAAATTACGTGTTAAATGATTGCCTTTTTCAGGAATCATTTTTTCAATGGCCTTTGCAAAAGGACGGACAAATGGTACAAAAAGTATCGCGCCAATCACACTAAATAATGTATGGAAAACAGCAATGCCCAGTGTTTCATCAAAGCTACCATTGATGGATTTTGTGACGAGTTCTGTAAGAGCAAACATAAACGTTGCACCGAATGTCACTAGTATAGCAGTGACTACATTGAACATTACATGGGTCACAGCTGTTCGCTTAGCAGCTGTTGATGCACCAATCGCTGCAAATAATGCTGTAGCAGTCGTCCCAATATTTTGACCAATGACTAAATAAGCAGCCTGTTCAAAATCAATGGCACCTGCATATAAGGCTGTTAAAGTGGCTGCTATTGCAGCACTAGAAGCCTGCATAATAACGGTCATGATAAGACCCAAAACAATTAAAATTAGTTTTCCACTAATAGTATTTGCACTAAATGCATCGAATGGGATTTTATCTTGTACAGCAGCCATTCCTCCCTGAAGAACATCAATGCCTAAAAATAATAAACCAAAACCAGTAACTAGCCCGCCAATTGCTTTGTAATCTCGTGGTGCGAGCAATTGTACAAATACACCAAGTGCAATAAAAGGCAGTGACATTGTCTGCATATTTATCTTGAAGCCGATTAATGAAATAATCCAGCCAGTACTTGTACTCCCGATATTGGCACCAATAATGACACCAATCGATTGGACAAACGTGAGGAGTCCCGCACTGACAAAACCAATCGTAATCAGGGTTGTGGCCGTGGAGGATTGTACAATCATTGTCATGAATGTACCCGATAAGACCGAGCTAATGGTTCCACCTGTAAAACGATTGAGCCATTTTTTTAAGGCATCCCCTGCCAATTCCTTTAAACCGTTCGTTAGCATCGTCATTCCAAGTAAAAATAAACCGATGCCCCCAAGCACATTGATCAACCTATCAACACTCCCTACTAAAATTGTATCTATTTATGAGCGACTCCCTTTTTAAAGGAGTTTTATTCCTCAAACATTCTTAATAGTACCATTATTAAATTTGAGAAAATAGGGATATTTCCCTGCATTGTACAAAATCAACCATTATTTTACGAAAAACAATGTGATAATTTTTATGGTAGAATAGAATAAATAATTCTTTAGGAGATTTTCAAAATGATTTTAACAAAGCAAGAAGCAATACAGGCACTTAAAAAGAACAAGTTCATCGGTTTTACTATTACAACAGGCAATATTATTATGAAAAAGATAAATAAAACCGAATATAATATTTTTGTTTTTGAAGAAGAAAGAGAGAAACCATTACGTTATGTAGGCTCTATCATGAACGTTATGGCGACAATGAGCGATAAAGCTTCCAAGAAAGATTTCGTGATTGTTGAACAACTACCAGCAAGAAACAGTGCTGAAGAAACTCAATCTTCTGAACAGGAAGACATGACAGAAGAAAAAGTAGCGCCAATCGAAGAAAAACCTTTAGTTGAAGGTCAAGAAGAAAGCCGTGCGATTGTTGGCTATGAAGGATTATATGAAATGACGATGAGTGGTCGAATTATTACGGTACGCGAAAACCGCCCATTGGCTCGTTGTAATGATGAATATGGCTTCCATATTGCACGACTAACAAAGGACGGCAAAGCATCTAGCCATAATGTTTTTGAACTTTGGAAACAGACATTCCCAGAGCTGGAGCATACTCTTTTCAAAGGTGCCTTAAAAGCTAAGTATGGTACAGGCTGTAAGCTAATCGATAAACCTGGTATCCATTTTTAATGGAACACCCTCAGCGAAAAAAAGCTGAGGGTGTTGTTGTTTAGACATGATATATTTTTTGCCATTTGAAAATCTTTATTATGTTGATTTTGGCTACTTTATGGAAACCTGCCTGTACGAGCTTTCGCCGTCTGCTTCTATCATACCATGGGGCTATTGTACAAACTGCCCTCCCTTCACGCTGCACTTCAGTAACAATCTCAACTAGTCGCTGGCTGTCATATTCTTTTATAAACGATATATTATCTGACAGCTCATAAGAATAGTCAACCGTTTCTTCCGTTGCCGTTTTATCGTGTCTCTTGTATATGACTTGATCGCCATCTGCAAAGAGTCGATACCCCTTATAGAGGTCTGCAACATTGTTCGCTCGCTCTTTCATCGTCATGATATCCTTCATTGGTAATTCTTGAAATCTCACTTTTTCGCTATCTTGTTTTTGCTCTGCAATATAAACGTCTAAAATATGAACCGATAGTATTCGTTGAAACATTTTCGTAACAGCTCTTAGCCAATCTTTTGTATTTGCATGCTTCAAAAAATAACGCAGTTCTCCTAATCTGTCTCGCTTCAGTTTCACTAGCTGATGATTATTCGTTAATAACCCTTTTAGCCGATCACGTATGACCATCCATAATCGAATATTACGCTCTTTAACTCCTTTTGTACTCATGACAAATTTTCTAGTGAAATCAATATGTGTATACCATTCAAACTTATATGGCTCATAGCCACTGCCTAAGTCATAATAACGATAGCCAGATTGATGTGCTTTTAGCATGTTTTCCTTTTCAATAAGGCGCCCTGGGCCAAATAGGTTAAAATCAGGCTCATGGCCCATTGCCTGGCAAAAATTACGCTCTCTACAGCATAGGTCAATTGTAAAAGCAATCCACTGCCTTTCAAATTGTAAGCTATCGACTTCTACCCGAAGCACCTTGCTGTTGGTTTTAGCTAGCCGCTCATAAAATAGACGTGTTTGCTTTTCTGTAAAGCCACTTTTATCAATTTTCTTTTGCCATCTTCTTGTGAACAACGTAAACATGTCTTGCAGATAATTGGTATTTACTTCCTGAAAGACGACATGACCAAGTGACTTTAATTTGTTTTCACGACGTTTAAGGCTTTTGAATTTCTTGCGATGCTTCTGTAGAAATGTATCTATTGTAATGGATTGAAAATCGATATAGGATGTGACAGTCCGAAAAATCGAATGGGGCATCTGATATTCGATCGCATACTTCTCTAATTCTTGAGAGGTTTTCTTACTTTCTACTAAACCATGTAACACGATTAAATAACGCTTATATTTTCGCGAAAACTCCTTCAATAGAAACGTAATGGAATGTTCTAGCCACTCCTTATCAGCGATCACTTCCATATAGGTCGCAAAACCTTGTCCTAAAAAGCTAAAATAATGGATTGTACCAAATCGTATACAATGCACTAACGGAAAAAAAGCCACTGCCACACCCTGATGTTCCACTATGTAAATCTCTACATTTTCCTGAACCCCAAGCGTTGCCCACCAAGTTGAAATCCATTCGTACTCAATAAAAGGATTATTATTGTGCTCTTTTTCAAGTATCCCTGACCAAGTACTTCTATAGGGCTCTAACTCTTCGATAGTCGTGATGAGTTTATAAGCTAGCAATGTACTAAATCGCTCCTTTTTCCGTTATCATCCATACATTTAGTAGCCACTATATTCCTAGCAAGAAAGTATTAGAACATTACACCAACATAAAAACCCCTCCTCATTAGAAAGGAAGGGTTATATCTCATTTATACGTTTACAAGTGATACCTCACCTTTTGTCACTGCATTGGCCATATGTGCTGTCGCTACATAGCTTAATGTCATACCAGGTCCAATGGTTGCGCCTGGGCCAGGATACGTTTCTCCCATGATAGACGCTGAACAATTGCCTGAAGCATACAATCCTTCAATGGGTTGACCATTCTCCTTTATCACCCGAGCATATTCGTCCACTACGAGACCTCCTTTTGTGCCAATATCTCCAGGATAAAGACGCAATGCATAGAATGGCGCTTTCTTGATTTCTGCTAAATTTGGATTTGGCAGTGTCGGGTCCCCATAGTAATTATCATAGGCACTATCTCCTCGATAAAAATCATCATCATGTCCGTTCCTCGCAAAGTCATTAAAACGATTCACCGTCGCTACTAGACTCTCCGCTGGCACATCCATTTGACTAGCAAGCTCTTCAATCGTTTCCGCACTTTTTGCGACTCCATGCTCAAACCAACTTTTTGGGAAGGCTTGTCCAGGGAACAGTCCTGTAAAAATATAACGGCTTTTAGCAGAGGCATCAATCAGTATCCAGGAAGGAACCGCCTGTTTGGTTGCCTCTTGATGCTTATACATCGTATCCACAAATTCATGATATGGTGCCGCTTCATTGACAAAACGCTGTCCTGTACTATCCACCACCATCATATTGGGTACACCGCGATCTGCCACAAGGAAGAATGGATGTCCTTGTGGATCAATAACAGAAGGTGCTCCCCACACTTTATCCATTAAATCCAACGTAGCACCAATTTTTACGCCAGGTTCAATGATGTCACCTGTTTGCCCTTCTGGTGAAGAAGTCCATGCAGCTTTCGTTGGACTTGGTAAATACTTTTCTCGGAGTGTCTGATTATGTGAAAAACCACCTGAAGAAAGAACAACACCTTTCTTTGCCTCAATTTTCAGCTCTTGTCCATCTCGTTCCACAATAATTCCATTCACTCGCTCCTTGTCCATAATGAAATCTTTAAAGGCAGTTGATAGCCAAAGCTCACCATTTGCTTCTGCAAGAGAGAGTCGTAAACGAGCAACTAAAGCTTCTCCTAATGCGACTGGGTCACTCTTAGTCACCTTTGACTTTACTAAACGCGCCCCTAATTTCAGGGCAGTTGTTTTTCCTTTTAACGTCCGAGTAATCATGTTCACCTTATGAAACTCGTAGCTATTCATCGTGAAGCCTTTTGTTGATAGAGTTGCTCGACGCATAGAATTTGCTAAAGAACCCATTTTCGTTAAATCGAAAATAAGTGGTTCAATGGAGCGTCCTTGTGACAAGCCACCTGTTTTTTCTGGATAATAATCCGAGTAGCCTTTTGCATACTGGAACCGCATATGCTTTGTTTTATTGTATAAAAAGCGTAACATTTCAGGTCCTCTCGTAATATAAGCTTCCTTTAACGCTTCTGGCACACGATCACCGATTGTTGAATCTAGATATTGGCGTGCAAGTTCATGTGTATCTGGGACACCTGCACCTTTAATGACATGATTATTAGGAATCCATAAGGCACCGCCTGAAATAGCAGAAGCACCACCATAGCGATCTGTTTTTTCAATCACTAATGATTTCATTCCTTGTAACTTTGCTGTTAAACCTGCTGTCAATCCCGCTGCACCAGAGCCTACTACCACTACATCATAACTTGCATCCCATTTCATTCAACTATTCCTCCCTATATGAGCTAAATCGATGAATCTGGCCTTTCTATTAAAAAGTATAGAATTAAACCAATATTCAGTCAATTTATACCGTTCCCTATATTTCCACAAAAAAAGAGCATAATCGCTCCCTTTAAGGTTTTAGAATCACCTTTATACAGTTATCTTCCACTTCACTAAATAAGCTTTACTTGCAATTCCCTGATATGATACAGCCTTCATATCATCATCTCCCTCTGTAAAGTATCATTACAACTAGCATAGATTCTGACTCTATTCTTTCCTTGTCTAACGCAGTATGCACATCATGTTTTTACGCTGCCAAATCGACTGCAAGCATATTCATTTCTACTTAGCATATATTTTGAAAAAGACATTAAGTTGATGATAGGGCGGAGGAATTTTATAGGTGAGTGCAATGATACTTGGCGGTTTTCTATTTTTCAGTGTGAGCATTGGGGGCGCGATTGCCTGGATTTTCTCTAAGCTATTTCAGCATACAACACAAGGATTATCATTATTATGTGGGGGTTTTTTAGTAGGCTTACTTGTGCTAGATATCATCCCATCCTCATTTCAAATCTATCAACCATTCGGTATTATACTGGGTATTTTTATTGGCTATTTCATCTTTCAACTACTAGACACCTTATTTCATGCTTCTCATACACAAAATCCCTCGGTCTCTCTATTAACCCTTGCTATGATTATCCATACAATACCCATTAGTCTCACTGTCGGAAATTTACTTGGAAATGCTGCATTAAGTATTTCTCTCACTGCCTCCATTATTCTTCACCATGTCCCAGAGGGCTTTGCTCTATCTACCGCACTCATCTCTCAGGGCGAAAGGCTATGGAGACTTTTCATTTATTTCTTTATCTTTTCTATATTCTTTAGTATTTTCATCTGGTTTGGTCAATATTGGGCTTTACCAGACAAAGCACAAGGGATCTTAATGGGCATTTCGATAGGATTGATTGCTACAGCTAGTATTTCTGAATTCATTTTACATCAGCTACAAAAAGTCTCATTTAAAGCATTTTTTATGTATCTCTTTTTAGGTTATTTTCTAAGCTATATTTTCCATATACTTGTTGAATAACAAAGGGATGTCTCTGCACTTGAGACACCCCTTTGTTATTTTATTCTTCAATTACTGGCATTAAAGCAAGCGTGAGAATCCTACTTCTATTCTTGAATTTGGAGCTAGTTGAGCAGATGAACAAACGACAAGCCACATTACATATTTAATTAGATATAAAGTCGAATATGGTCCTAAATCCCATCACTATAGACATACATTAATGGAAATCAAGCTTACAGGAGGTTTCAAAATGGTTATCACCCCTGGTATAAAAGATTTGCCTTATCGTATGCAGGTAGATGGTTCGAAGTTTTTCACTTTAATTGCGGAAGAAATAACATGGGAGCTTGTCGATGGGATATTCATTCAGGCTTGGGGCTACAATGGTTCCACTCCTGGACCAACCATTCGTGTTTACCCTGGTGATCGTGTATGTATTCGTGTCATTAATCGACTGCCTGAAAAAACCAGTGTGCATTGGCATGGCTTAATCGTCCCGAACACAATGGACGGTGTCCCCCCAATTGAACCGTCACCCTTTATTGAACCTGGGCATTATTTCGATTATCATTTTACGATTAAAAATCCTCCAGGAACGTATATGTATCATTCCCATGTAAATGTTGCTGTGCAAGATAACGCTGGTCTATTAGGTGGATTGATCGTTGAAGATCCAAACTTACAAAATATTCATCAGCATAGGGATTATCTATGCCTCTTACAAGAATGGGCCATCGACCAATTGCCTTGGGGAAAGCTTACAAAAGGTACGTATCCGTTAAATTTTATCAAACCAGAATTTAATTTCTTTACGATCAATGGCAAATGCTATCCTTTTACAAAACCATTAGCCGTACATTTCGGTGATACTGTAAACATTCGTTTTGGCAATATTCAAATGCATCACCACCCCATCCATTTACATGGTCACCAATTTCATGTTGTTGGGGCAGACGGTTTTCCTATCGCTAGTCACAAGCAAATTGCCAAGAACACCATTCTTGTGGCCTCTGGTGAAACTTGGGATATATGCTTTACAGCTAATAATCCTGGTATCTGGCCCATCCATTGTCATATGCCACATCACGTAACAAATAACGGCGCGCCCGGTATTGGGGGCATGTTTACCACGGTGAATTACCTCTAAAATGAGGGCAGCTTAAAAGCTGTTCTTTTTTACGTTATATTTCTTTAATAGTGGGTACATACTTGAAAAGGAATTTCGCGCAAAAAACTTTATATTTATATAATATCAGAGGCTTTCATTTGATTTTTATTCAAAGGTAGAAGTAGTATGGAATTGTAACGAAGGATTATCTACATATCCACACTATTATATTAATGTAACAATTCTAAAGGAGGAATTTCGATGAATTATCAAAACATTACAGTTGCAGGTAGTGGTGTATTAGGGAGTCAAATTGCTTATCAATCTGCTTTCAAAGGTTTTAATGTAACCGTTTACGACATTAACGACGAGGCGTTAAAAAATGCGCAGGATCGTATTACAAAATTAAAACCATTTTATCAACAAGACTTAGGTGCAACTCAAGAAGAAGTGGATGCAGCCTATGCACGTCTTTCATTTAATAGTGACTTGGCTCAAGCCGTTGCCAATGCTGATCTTGTTATAGAAGCAATTCCTGAAGTTGTGAGCATCAAAACAGATTTTTACACGAATCTTGGAAAAGTAGCACCAGCAAAAACAATTTTTGCAACAAACTCGTCTACTTTATTACCAAGCCAATTTGCTGAAGCAACTGGCCGTCCTGAGAAATTTTTAGCTCTTCACTTTGCTAATACGATTTGGAAAAACAATACTGCTGAAATTATGAAACACCCTGGTACAGATATGAAAGTATTTGATGAAGTTGTTGAATTTGCACGCGCCATCGGCATGGTACCACTACCATTGCATAAAGAGCAACCTGGCTATATTTTAAACTCATTGCTAGTGCCGTTTTTAGATGCAGCTGAATCCTTACTTGTAAAAGAAGTGGCTGATCCAGAAACAATCGATAAAACATGGATGATTGGTACAGGCGCTCCACTTGGACCATTTGCTATTCTAGACATCGTTGGCATTAACACTGCCTATAATATTGTGGAAGCGAAAGCAACTGCCACTGGCGATGAAAACATGAAAAAATTAGCTAACCTCTTAAAAACAGAGTACATCGACAAAGGTAAACTTGGTCGTGCAACAGGTGAAGGCTTCTACACATATCCAAACCCAAGCTTTGCTAAACCAGATTTTCTAAAAGCTTAATCGATAAAAAGATGTACATAGTACTTTTTACTATGTGCATCTTTTTTTACTTTCCCAATGTTCGTAGTGACAATCCTATCTTCAGATAAACCGCGTAAGTTATTCCATCATGCATGTAGGAATGAACTCTGGCAACAACAGTATATGTAATCTGGTGACTTCTCGAACACCAGAATAGAAAATCGCCTGGTAGCTTTCACAAGAAAAAGTCCCAAAAACTAGGCGCGTCTTGAAATTTTACTGTTGCAAGCTTTTCTATAATTTTTAATTTAATTTCTTGTTCTAGGTCTTCCCTTTCATGATAGTCTGTATTGTGTAAACAATGTTTAATTTTTGGGATGAAATTCTCGATTATTGTTAGCGTCTCTTCAGTATGTTGATTTTCTAAATTTCCCATAATTTATTCCTCCTTTTTTCCGAGTGAATGATTGAGTTTATTTAAAGCCTTTCTATGATGATTGGATATATTCTGGGGAGTTGTTTGTAATAGTTGAGCTATCTCTTTTATAGAAAGCTCTTTTACATAAATCATCTCTAAAATTTGAAGCTGTTTTACCGTTAGTTTTTGCAAGGACTTTAAGAGCTGTACATCTTCTATATTGTCCAATAATCCTCCACCAATTAAATGATCTAGACCATTTTCATTGCGTGTATCTTCTATTAGCTCTTTTAGGGTCGTCTCCCCCTCCTCTGATAATCCCTTATCTAATATTAATAAAGACCGATTTTGCAGCCTTCTTCTTTTTTTATCAAAATCTAAACTAAAGAAATAAATTAAATTACTTACATATTTGATCTTCCTAACATTTATATAGTGCGATTGAAAAGATTCATCAACGAGTTTCTTATTCAAATCAGTTGGATATAAGATCGCTTTTTGCACCAAATAAAGATTTTGGGAATCCGACAAAAAGCTTTTAATAATTGGATTGTTAACCTGCTCATTATTTCTATAGAAAAATTCCTCTATTTTTTGTTTATCATTCTTCATTTAATAATCCCTCCTATTATCCGCCTTCTTTCTATATAAAGTGAATGTTGTATCTATATTATAAACCAAAATAAGAACAAGTGTTCTTAGAAAGATAAAAAAAATCACCTTTTATACAAAAAAGGTGATTTAATCCAACTTAGTTAAATTTCTAATATAGCTTTTATTTTTTCTGGCTGATAACCAATAATTCTCTCTACTTTATTATCAGCGACTAATAAAGTAAATGGGATAGCGCTACTATTAAATTGCTTAAACTCCATTAATACGTGCTCTTCAGTAATATCCTTATTATTATAAGTAATATTATTTTCCTCTAACCACTCCTTCAACCTAATACAATATTGACATCCATCGCTTGAATATACCGTTATATCATACTTCATCTTAGAGACCTCCTTTTTTCTATAAAGAGGATTAAAACATAAGAAATGAAACCATGACAAAATAATATTTTTTTTATAGGCAGGTTGTTTTTATTACAGAAGAATCCTCTTTACATAGTACAGTTACAATTTTGGTGATATAGCCAAGCGGTAAGGCAAGGGTCTGCAAAACCTGGATCCTCGGTTCGAATCCGTGTATCACCTTATATTACTAATTTGGAGTAAGAGGGAGGGTGATTTACATTATGACACCAGAAAATGTTCCAATTTGGATTAGCCTAATAGGAAATTTTGGATTCCCTATTGCCATAACAGTCTATCTGTTCATTCGCTTTGAAAGGAAAATAGATAAATTAGAAGCTGTCATCATGGAGTTATCTGAAGTTATAAAATCTCTTAATTACAAGAAAGGAGGGTAATCCACATGGAAATTGAAAAATTAATGGCCTGTTACTGTAAAGCAAGAGAAGTTCAATCATTTTATACAAATTGTTTAGCGAGTGACAGTCTGTCCCCAAAGGAACGCGATTTACTAATAAATCTTATACAAAATACCAGTATTTCTTCTAATTTATTGAGGGAATATTGTCAGATTCATGCTAATGAAACATGATCTATTAACAAAATAAACCCATCAAATAATTTAGGTTAAGAACTACCTAATTTTATTTGATGGGTTTTAATTTTTAATAAGTGATTTAAGCTTCTTTAAATCCAAACGTTTCTATTAGAAATATTATTAGCACAATGGAATTGAGGATAATTAAAAGTAATTCTACTACCGCATCCCATACCACTTTTTATACAGTAGAATAACAAGAAATCAACATTTATGGAGCAACTTTTATATTATTATGTAATGGTGATAATAAGGTTTTTTCATAATCTTTAAGTATTGACTATTATAAATAAAAAAAGGCAAAGTTGATTTCAGGCAAGGAATGGTTTATTCGATGTGATGAAAACTGTAAATAACACGTGTGGTATAATTGTAATAAAGTCAAACCTTCATTTACATACAAAGGGGCGGTGCTATTTGCAAAGAAAAATTTTTACGTATTTATCAATAATTTTCTTGTTTTTAACATTTCTTATTGGATTGGCTCCTCAATATATTCTGGGAATTGGCATAACAATTCCATTTATTTTAGGAATTTCAGGACTAATATTTGCTATTTTAGGGATAAAGGGACCCACTCGTATGATTTTAGTTGTCCTTAATTCGTTTATATTAGTAGTGTTTATCGGGATTTATCTAATGGCTTTTTATGGATTTAATAAACCTTAAAAGAAGCAAAGTTTATCTTTAAAAGTCAGAATGATAGGAATTTTATGATAGTCTACAAAGAATAGCTATACTATATCTTCTTATAATAATCCATAGTATTTTTTAGGCTAAATAGATGAAAAGTATATAATTGGATTCTCGGGTCTTGCTTTTTTGTATTTGGTGCTTATGAGCCTTCATTATAATTGCCAAAAAGGCGTAGTTTTTGAGATGTTTTAGTATTGGTTAAAAATAAATGCGCGAATAGGTCCTAAATTATTTTTCAGAACAATATAAAGAAAAAATTGTACTTTTTATTTCTCTCTTAATCATTCTATTCTATTTAATTAAAATAACTATTAATTATAATGCATATTACCTATATTCTAAATGTACTACTTTAATCGTTTTATCAAATTCCATAGATTCGAGCTATTAGCCTCCTTATTCATAACGTAACAAACCATTCAAAAGCATATAATTTCGTTTTATAGGTTTAATTTATATTTCCTGAAAAAAATTTAAAAATGCAGTTTAAATCTCCAGTTGTATTTCACTTTACATAGTAATGAAGCACATCATACTAAATGTTGCTTCAAATACTTTAAAAGGGAGAGAAAACAATGACTGAAAAACAAACTAAATCAGGAATTAAAGAGTTATCGAAAAATGAGGTTAACAATTTAGTTGAAAAAGCATTGGCAAATGAAAGTGTGCAGACGCTTATCAACAACTCACTAAATCATTACCCTGCTATTAAAGCTAAGTATACTGATCTTCGAGCTTTAATAACACAATCATTAGGCGGAGAATTTACTAAAGGAACTACCCCTGTACAAGTTCTTACTTTAGTTATGGAAGAACTTCAGACAGTAATTACTTTTACTGTCGAAAACGCAGAATTTAAAGCTGTTTCGCATTTCCATGGTCATTCAAGTGTTATCGAAGTTACACAATCTGTTGGAGTAAATTTATTCCCAATTGTAACTATTAAGATTAATGGAGAGTATTTCGATTATGAATGGCACACAAACCCATTATATGATGTCAATGAATTACGTTCTTCTACACAAAATAATGAACTTAATCTAATGTGGTCAAATTGTACTATCTGTACTACTGTTTGTGACACTATCCAAGGTTTAGGATGTACCTTAGCTGGTACAGCAGCTTGTATGGTAGCTTGTGCTCCAATCGGTACTGTAGCGTGTCCATTTATTTGTGCAGCTGTTTTTGGATTAGTGTGCCTTAGCGAAAATAAGATCACATGTGGACCAGGTTGTAAATCATTAGGGTTTTGCTAAATAGAAATAACAAGTTATAAAGTTAATATCTCCCCACCAATAATGTTATAATTAAAATAGGAGGGGAGATTCTTGTTAGCCTATAAGAGAATAATTATAATACATTTACTTATTATGTTTTCTAGCATTTTTATTAGTTTTCAGATAAAAGGTATATGGATAGGATTACTTATATTTTTATTGGTGTATGCTTCTCTTTTTTGGTTGTTTATTGGACTACCTTATGCATTTCAAACAAAGTCGAAGTTTTTCGAAAGGTATTGGAATTGGTTAGTAAAAGGTGGGAAAATTGGTCCAAAAAGCTAAAGATTTATTCTTTAATATTGCTTAATAATAGTAACAGAATACTCAATTTTATAAGAGAAATATTAAATTTAATCTACCTCCGAAAATGTTAGACTTTTACTAACATTTCAGGGGTAGATTTTTGTTTAATATTGAGCGAATTTCTCCTTTTTATTTATTATCATCTTCCTTCTAACACTTTATTATTTAAAAGGAGATGACAAAATGAAATATGAAATCATTTTAGAGCGGGTAAAAGTGGTCAAGTTGTTTAAAGTTCTAAATGCAGTTCCTGATAATTTAGATAAGATTCGAGCAAGGGAATTGTGGCAAGAAACAGATCAAGGTTCAGGATCTGTTATTGCTGTATTAGATAGTGGTGTTCAGGTTGACCACCCGAGTTTAAAGGACAATATTATTGATGGCTATAATTTCACAGATGATGATGAAGGAGACCCTATTATTTATCAAGACTATCTCGGGCATGGTACACATGTAGCTGGAATTATTGCAGCCATTGATAATGGGAGCGGGAGCACAGGTGTAGCACCTAAAAGTAAACTTCTCATTTTAAAAGTAATTAATCATAAGGGACGAGGTAGCTTTGGGAACTTAATTAAGGCGATTATGTATGCAGTTAATTGGACTGGACCTAATGGAGAAAAAGTAAACATTATTAATATGTCACTTGGCAGCCCAGAACCAAATGAAGAATTGCATAAAGCCATAAAATATGCCCGTTCAAAAGGTATAGTATTAGTTGCAGCAGCGGGAAATGAGGGCGATGGAGAAAGCGCAACTATCGAAATATCATACCCTGGTTTTTACAAGGAAGTAATTCAAGTCGGCTCTATATCTGAAACAGACACGCCTTCAAAATTTTCTAATACGAATGTTAACTTAGATTTTGTAGGGCCTGGTGAAAATATATTATCAACGCATTTAAACAGTGATTATGTAGAATTGACTGGAACCTCTATGGCAGCTCCGTTTGTTGCCGGTGCGGCTGCACTTATCATAAAAATAATCAAACATTGTGAACCCCATTTGATTCCAATGTATGTATTTGACTACTTGTTAACTCATGCTCTTTCATTGGATCATTTCTCCATTAATCAGGTAGGGAATGGTTTTATTCAGTTGAAATAATTTGTGGTAACAATGGCAATTTAATTACTCCCTTTAAAAGGTAAACATCAACAATTTCCTTTTAAGAGGAGTATTTTTCTTGTTTTTAGTTCATTGTACTACTCATTACCACTTTTAGTATAATAAACAGTAAGAGCTGTTGATATTTGAAACCTTAGGTATTTAGCAAAAACTTATTTATTGAAAGGATTTGAATAGGGAGATGGATATTCTACTTCCAATAGGAATAGGCTTTTTCGCTAATATGTTAGTATTTGGATTAAGTATGCTTATTAAAAAAGATAAAAGAAAAGCTACAAAGTTAACGCTTGTTTTCTTCGGAATTATTATTCTTCTGTCGTTGATCATTGGTAGTTGGTCAGGAATGGGTTTATTTGTTATAAGCTTAGGCATATTACTCTTATCTATGTGTTTATATTTATATATTTTTATTGAGCGTACCTTCAGACCTATAGAATAATGCTTGTAGTCCGCAGAATGCACGAATACCAGCCACCGCTGTAGTATGTCCTGAGACTCTTGAGGCAACAGGCACTGAGGTATTTATTTGTAAGAGCTTTGATCTAAAATGACGGCAGCACTCTTTTTAAAAGTACTGCCGTGTGACTTACCTGTTTATCTGCATACCATATATGTAAGAACAAATATGTAGATGGGGGGATTTTATGGAACTGATCTTGACCATTTTTCTCATGCTAGATATTCCCTACAATTACTTTCACCATTCATTCCCCATTACGATTGAATACTTGGGGATTCTTGGATTTTGGCTAGCACTCCCTTTATCGGTCATTATTATCTTGCTAAGTATATGGTTACTTATAAAGGAAGTGGGCATTGTTAGCTCATTACTTATTCTTGTTATTACAGGGATTCTTTTCTTCATTGCTTTATTTTCATTGTTCCATTGATACTTATCATAATAAATTGAAGCCTTTGAAGATAGAAACTTCAAAGGCTTTTTAGAAATACAGCACCATATAATCCTCATCAAAATATTGCTGTCCTATTTTTAAGGCGTTTCGCTCTGTTCCAAAAACGTGAAAGCCTAACGATGTGTATAATCCTTTTGCTGATTCATTGGAAGATACAACTGTTAAATTAATTTGCTCGATGTCTACTAGTGTCTTTGCTTGATTGATGACCTCTACCATTAGTTGTTTTCCTATGCCCAACCCTCGCTTTTTTGGAGAAACATAAACGGCAAAAATGCTCGCTTTATGCTTAAGCTTCACTTTATTTGCTTGCACCAATGTCGTCACACCGAGTAAATCCTCCTGGTCAAATGCCCCAAATGTAAATGTTCCTTGTCCTTCGAGCCTACTTGCAAACGACTCAAGCGACAAATTCTTTTCTTCCTCGAAGCTAGAGCCAAAAGCTTCTGGATTTGTTTGCAATCCCTCTAATCTTAAATCTCTATATACCTCAGCATCTGCTGCTGTTAATTGTCTAATTTCCATGCCTTTCCCTCCCATCGTACTTTTCCTATTTATCGGCCATAACGATTAGCATTTGATGTACTTTTCCTATAACAATCCTTAAAATGGAAATAAAGGAGCTGAAAATCTATGAAATCTACTAGTATGGCGAAACATTTTCTTACCTTAGAGGAGCAACGAGCACACTATCTACCAGCTATACATATGCTTCCACAGGAGGAACTATGGCAGCAAGGACATGAAGGAAAATGGTCCATCGGTGAACACTTTTATCACCTCTATTTGATTCTCAAAATGTTACATACAGCAACCAAATATTCTTTCTTCCTCACACCTTTTGCCAAAATGCGAAGAAACAAGCCCTTCGCTACTGAAATACATGATATTTATGAAGAATATCAATCTAAAAAAGGACAAGGAATGCGAGCACCAGGTATTTTAGTTCCATCTAAGAAAATACGCTTTGCCTTAAATAGTTATGATATCGAGCAATTACTTATCAACGAGACACTTGCTTTGCAAAAATTAGTAAAAGATATAGACGAGGATGTTGCCGGACACATTATCTTTCCAGACCCCATTGCGCATTATCCTAATCTAATTCAAGCTATTCAGTTGTTGGCTATTCATGAGAGACATCATTTTAATATTATGAAAGGGTTAAAATTATATTGAAAGGTACAATTAATGAAGTCAAATAGAGCCAATTTGATTTTATGTCCATCAAAACTGGCTCTGGATTTTTCCGTATAGTAACTTTGTCATGGAAAAATTTCATTAGGAAACGCTACGATCTCTTTGCTCTACAACAACACTTAAAATTCCAAACAATAACAGTAATAAGACGCCCATTAACGTAATATTTGACCATTGTAACCTTGTATCAAAAAGCTGAAAAAAGAAGGTACATACAGGAATAAAGCACAGTGACATCATGACTAGAAATACTTCACAATATTGAATACCCTTCTGTAATAAATACATTGGAATCAAAACGCCGATGACTGTCATCAGTAAAATCCAGCCAATGTTTTCAAGTAAATAAGTAAACATGACATCATATGTAGCGATAAATGATAGCAAAATGATACCATAAAATCTTTTTGCTAAAATCATTGAGCTTGTCCATCCTAATTGACTCAGCTGCTTAGAATAGACTGTACATAATACAGCACCAAGTCCACACAATATGCTTGCCCCGACTCCTAAAATACTTGATTGGTCCCATGTTTGTACAGCCGATTTCCCTGTAAAAATAGCACCAATTAGTAATAAACTAGCTGCAAATATGCCAATTGCAATACCCCACTGTGCATTTATCACTCGTTTTTTCTGCTGTATTGCAAGTAGCAATGCAAATAATGGGCCTAGTCCCATTTCAAGAGAGCTCACTATCGCAGGTTCAATATATTTTAATGCAAAGTAAAACCCCATAAAGGCTAATATTGAAGCACCGTTTAACTTCCATAACGATGATCGTGCCTCTTTCCAGCAAGGCTCTACCTTTTGCTTACTTGTGATTAATTGAAAGAAGACAGTCGTGAGAAAAAACTAATGCCTGTGAAAAGAAATGGATGCACCGCTTGTACACGGTTCGAGTAGTACACTTGGCTAATAGACGTTAAAATGGCTGACAATAGTAAACTTATTACCCCTATTGCATATAGATTACGTTTATTTTCAACTATCATTCCCATAGATTTCCCCCTGATAGGATGTCTACTCGTATGTTTACTATTGCGTCGCTAGAGTAAACTTCTTTACTAGTTTCTCCAAACTGTCCTCTACATGGTGACAGTCGACGAAGAATACCTTCACTTCGGTACTTTGGTCACCTTCATTTGTGTTGAAGTAGATTTCTTTCATTTGTTCAACTTCAGTATTCAATGGATAGATGAGCCAAATTTCTTTAGCGTGATATTTTTTAGCGTAAGCATACATTTGATACATATCTGCCTGTGTAATTCCATAGTTATTGTGTGGCGTATTACTTAGCATTTTCCATTTTGTATCTAAAACAATTTTGCCAGCGCCATTAGTTAACACTATATCTGGTCGTAATGCAAATTTTCCTTGAAATAAATGATAGCCTTTATCCTGTAATTGCACATGCCATGCTGAATTACTTAGTAGCTTTTTCAGATGAAAGCCAATATAAGACTCAAAAACTTTTTCCATTGGGAATAATAATGCTTTTCCAAATGAATTTCCCGAAAAAGTTGTAAAGCTTTCATCATTTAAAAAAATGTTAGACCATTGCATAATCGTTTCATAATCTTTTGAGTTACGATCAATCTTTACCTTTGAAAAGTCTTTGCTGTAGTTTTTTGATTGCTCTATGAGTTCAAAGTGTACGAGCAGTTTACGAATTTCGTTTATATTGTCATTACTTGTTGATTGTTTTAGCAGTTTAAGTAATGTAGCCTTGATTAAGCGATTTTCGGCCCGATTCATCCCAAACTCGTCGTAGCGTGTATAGAAACGTTCTCTATGAACAAGGTTATATTTTAATTGCTGTGAAAATACCATTTTACCTTTGTATACATTTAAGTTATCTTCCATCGCATAATAGGATGATTTAAGCCCCTTTTTAATCAGTTTTTGCACTTCTTGAATGTACAATCGAATGAAAATTTCCAATAATGTCATACGATCTGTCCGAAGACCAGTCTCATTAAAGGTTTTGCTAGGAAATTCTTGTAGCGATTTAAGCATTTTCAAAAATGTTTTTTTAGGGTCAATGGCTGTTTTCCCATATATTTTTGGCAAAATCTGAATTTGTGTACCATTCTTCAATTGCACAATACCAACATAATTTTTTGCACGAATGACCTTTCCAACATGGCGCTTTGTGGAAACAGAGAAAAAATCGTATGCATCAACATCTTCCATTTCATTGCAGTGCAAAATCATATTTTCAAGTTGCTCGAAAGAATCCTTGTCTAAGTATATATACTCATCTTTAAAAGCTTTATTGCATGTCAGAATATCATATTCCTTCATTTCAATTAACCTCTTCATTCTCGACCCTTCCATATATCCTGATATAGCTTGATGGTTCCTCGAATGCACTTGCTTGAAGATGGTATTTTGTTTCTGGGAGGTCTATATCAATGTCTCGACCAAATAATCCTTTTATACTTAATTTCTCATCCAAAATAAATCGATATTGCTGTGGTTTTAAATGATCTCCTAACACTAACTGAATCTTACTATAATCTTCATAAAAATATTCTTGGAGAAGTGGAATAATCGCATTCTTAAAAATAGTAGCTAGATTTTCTAATGAATTGTCTTCTTTTAAACTCATAAAGTAGGCATGGCCAATAGTATGTTCACGATCATATAGCGCTTCAATACGAGCGTTCATGACTTCCATTAGACGTTGAATATGGATATTCCCAACTTTTATATCAGCTACTGCATTCAAATTTGGCAGCATTTCAATAAAATCAAAGCGTCTTCTAAGTGCTGTATCCATCAGGGCAATCGAACGATCGGCTGTATTCATAGTTCCCAGTAAATAGACATTTTGAGGTACGCCAAAATCCTTTTTAGAATAGGGAAGCTTTACATGCATTTCTTCTTGCGCCCCAATTCGTTTTGTCGGCTCAATTAATGTAATAAGTTCACCAAAAATCTTCGATATATTGCCTCGATTAATTTCATCGATAATAAAGACATAATTATTAGTGTTTTCTTCCACATCGATTTGATCATTTTGCGAGTATTTTAAAATTAAATTATTTACATCATTAATCGATAGTCTCCAAAGCTCATAAATGGTTTGCTGCACTAAGTTCGTTTTGCCATTTAGCTCATAAATATTTTCATAGATATCCGTGGCAATCCATTCTACTTCTCGACTCCTTTTAAAATCTTCCTCGGCCTCTAACCATTCTGGCTCTCCCGTGATAATGCCAATTGCATCAATATGCTTTTGATCACCTAAAGAAAAGACAATATCTCCAACACTCATTCCCTCATAGAAATAGTACAAGGTATCTGAAGGATAGTCCCCATCCTCAATAAAGTCAGTACCTTCCTCATCCCAGCCTATACGAATTTGATTGTCCTTAAAGCATTCTTCTTTCAGCCAATTATTCCCACTACCTCCTAGAGAAATCTTCCAAACTTTTTTATTTCCTTCCATCACCTGATTATGAGCAGTTAATTTTAATTGCTGCGCTTGCTCACAAAATTCTTTAAACACCCCTGATTCAATTTTGTATTGAATGCTCTCTTCTGCTTCATCGTTTAAAACAGGCTTGATTCCCTCAATAAACTCTTCATATCCATATGATTGATGAAAAGTAACGAATCGAATCTGACCTTGCTTTTTATACGCAAGATAACGTTCAAAAACGTCTTGATACGCTTCTGCACAAATCGCCATAAATTCTTTATTCTCAATAATGCTAACCGCGTAGTTCACCGTATTATACGTTTTCCCTGTTCCTGGTGGACCGTACAGGATTGTATTGATATTACATTGACTCATTTCTGGGGAATCCTCCTCTAAACTTCATATTTCTAGCAACTCTGATTGGCAAGCTTGTATTGCTTAGGTATCTTCTATCAAGAAATTTATTCCCATCATAATACCATAAATTCATACAAATATTACTAATTATTTTATAAAATTAACCAACTTATCTACTAAGATCATCCTATATTATTTAATTTTTCTCCAACAAAAAAATCCGTAAAGGTCACTATAAAACTGACATTTACGAATTTTTTATTACGCTTACTTTTACTTAAAGACTTATTAACTTTTACATCAGCATGCGTAAAAACTTTTCAAAATGCACGCCTGCCTCACGGGGTACTTGGTCTTTCGATGTGGCTTCAATCGCAGCGGCTAAAAATGTTTCCGCTAGTTTCATTGACTCCATTAAATCTTGTCCACGCATCATGCCGCCCATCATGATGGATGCGAACAGGTCGCCTGTACCTGAATAGCTCTCACCATTATAGTTGCGGATACTATGAAAAGACCGCTCAGAATCGAAAAACATATTCCCAACATAACGCTTGTCCGCATCTGCTGCTGGTGGATTCAGACCAGTAATAATGACGTTTGATCCGGTTGCTTGCTGTAGCTGCTGACCTGCCTCTTCAAGGGCATGAATATAATCTAATTCATTTTGATAGCTCTGTAGCCTCTCATAGGATAAACCTGTAAGTAAGCAACATTCCGTAACATTTGGCGTAATAATGTCCGCACACTTTACTAACGCTCTCATACGATCAAGCAATTCGCCCGTAAACATTTTATAGACTTCACCATGATCACCCATCACTGGATCAACAAGCAATGTCGTCTTCTTTGAGTGAAACACGTCTAAAAAGCGAAATATATTATCGATTTGCTCCTTACCTGTAACAAAGCCTGTGTGAATACCATCAAAGGTAGCTCCAAGCTTGCTCCACTCATCTATAAAAGAGTCCATCTTTGATGTTAAATCTTCGCAATAAAAGCTCGAATACCCCGTTTGTGCCGTTAAAATAGCTGTAGGTAGTGGCACAGCCTGTACACCCATCACAGACAGCACAGGCATCGCAGCCGTTAACGAGCACTTTCCAAAGGACGACATATCTTGAATTACCGCAACTTTTTTCATCATTCATTCCACCTAACTCATCCTGCTTTTACTCTCCTCATCGTATCACAATTAGATAAATGCGAAAATAACCTCAAACTGACCCTTAACTTTTTTATAAAATTGACACTTTTACAACAGTCAGTCCTTTGCTAAAGTAAAAATCATCAAAATATTCATCATAGTGAGGAAGAGACAAATGCAAAATATACAACGGCCAACATCCTATACAAAATCACGCACTAAAACATTTGATTTAGTCATTACAGCAATATTAGCAGCACTTGTTTTTGTTGCTACAATGTTTATCAATCTTAAGCTACCGATCGGGCAAGGTGGACTTATCCACTTAGGAACATCCATGCTGTTTATTTCTGCTATTTTATTCGGACCTAAAAAAGGTGCACTTGCTGGAGCCATTGGAATGGGCTTATTCGATATCGTAGGTGGCTGGTTAATTTGGGCACCCACGACTATTATTTCACGCGCATTACAAGGCTTCATTGTCGGTAAAATTGCTTGGTCAAAAGGACATAAAGGTGATAATCTTGGGCTGAATATTTTAGGAGCAGTAGTATCAATGCCCGTGATGATTGCTGTTTACTATGTTGGGCAAGCCATTATGTTCAACAGCTGGATTGCCCCGATGGCATCCATTCCAGGAGACGTCATTCAAAACATCGTAGGTTTAGTTATCGCTATCCCAGTATGTGTTGTACTGAAAAAAACACCATACTTCAAAAAGAATTTTTAATGGAAGTACGCCATCTTGCTGTTTTACACAGTACAGATGGCGTTTTTTATGGTGTGCTATGCAGAAACAATGAATTTCAAGATAAAGCGAAACTAGCCTTGATTTTTTTCATACTATAGGGTGGAGGTGTAAAAATGCCAAGAGTAAAATACCGTGATGCAGACGTTGCTTTAATGGCAAGGATGATGAGAGCAGAAGCTGAGGGTGAAGGAAAACAAGGCATGCTTTACGTGGGCAATGTCATTGTCAATCGTGCAGTAGCATCTTGTTTAGACTTCAACGATGTTAGAACGATTGAGCAGGTTATTTACCAGGTTCAAGGTGGGAACTATTCTTTCGAAGCCGTTCAAAAAGGCAATATGTTTTACCAACGAGCGAGAGAAACGGAAAAAAGATTAGCGAAACAGAACTTAGATTTCTGGCGAGATCATCCAGCAAAATACGCACTTTGGTACTTCAATCCATATGCCCCATGTCCCCCAACATGGTACGGCCAGCCGTTTACAGGGCAATTTAAAAATCATTGCTTCTATGAACCCGCTCCAGATACTTGTGCTAGTGTATATATGGGATAGTTAGTTCATCGTTGTAAAGGGAATACCTCAATTGCAGGTATTCCCTTTATTCTCCTATTATTTAGCATGGCTTAATCCATTACTTTTAAAAGCTTTTCCTTAAACATTATCACACCAATCAAGCCAATTATAGAAAATATAACAGGCGAAATGAAGCCGTAGTAGTACCCATCACTTACATTACCTGTGGCAGCTTGAAAGTAATCTAAAATATAGCCAAAAATAATGGGCAACAATGCAGCACTTAGAAAGCCACCTGTATTGGCAAACCCAGAAACAATGCCCGATTCAGTTAGAGGGAAAGTTTGACGAACTGCCGCAAAGGTTAAAGCACTTGCGCCATAGCCAAAGCCAATGAGAAAGAATAGGACGATGAGCATGAAAAATGTAGGATGTCCTTTCAATAAAAGAAATGAAAACCAGCTCAATAAAACTGTAATATGAACAACAATATATGGTTTTTTAATCGTTCCTAGCCAGCCGGCAATCCAACTCATTAAAGGAGCTCCTATAAGCGCCCCGACTAATCCAATCATAATCAGCTGACTAGCCTCTGATCGTGACATCTCATACATATTGATCCCATATGGTACTGCCCACGAACTGATAAAACCAACATAACCTCCAACAACGCCAAAATGACAAAAAAATAAAGCCCATGCTTGCCTGCTTGAAAATATTCTTCGTAATAATATGGAGCTTTTTTCACGTTGTATTTCTTCAGTTATGCTTATGGGTTCCTTTGAAAAGATACGTTTCGTGTTTTTTATAAGCACAAAATAAAGAAGTACACCACATAAGCATAATAATAATCCCGTTGAAAAAAAGGTGATTCGCCAACCTAATAAAAGGATCAATGTAGCAAAAGGTACTGTCGCCAATAAGAAGCCTAAGCTTCCAGTCATTCCTGCAAAGCCAATTAATCGGACAAACTCCTTTTTATGAAACCATTGTGCCAAAATAAGCACCATATTCACCCATATGGTCGCATCTCCTACGCCAGTAAGCATTCTAGAAAAGAATAGGACAACTTCATGTGTACCTAGACTGTAAAGAATGGTTCCTATTCCTGTAAGGGTGGCACCGATGATGAGGAAAAAGTTTGGCCCAAATCGATCAGCTAAAATCCCCATCGGAATTTGCAAACTCGTGTACACAAAAAATTGGATACTCGTCAATAACCCGATTGTCGATGCCGTTACCCCAAAATCCTTCATCAATTGATCTGTAATTAACCCTGGAGCAGTTCGCTGACTTGCCATTAACAAATAAGTAAACAATACAGCAACAAACACAATCCATCTGTACTTATGTTGTTGTTTGTCCAATAATCACTACTCCTATTAGCTTTTATTTTATGTATATGAGTTTAAGGTCAGGATGAAGACCTGCTTTTGAGGAAGCTTCAAAATTACGACAGAAAGAAAACGCACCTAGTCTATACTAAGTGCGTTCATGCTATATTATACTGCTGGTTGAGGCTGTTCACTGACATGTATTACTGGCTTACGGTCTTTCCAAGGCATTGCTTCTTCTAATTGTCTACCTAGCTGTAATAACGTTAATTCATCTGCAAATTTACCTGTCATTTGTAGACCAATTGGTAAGCCTGATTTACTTTCTGCTAAAGGCAATGATAAGGATGGCTGACCTGTAGCATTAAATAAATTTGTAAACGGTGCATACGTGAAAATTTGCTCCGTCCATTCAACAGCTGAAATGTTAGGATTGTTCGCATTTAATTCACCAATTTTAGCAGGAAGCGTGCCAATTGTTGGACTCAATAAAATGTCATAGTCTTCAAAGAAGCCTGCAACTTGACGTGAAACGACTGCATTTGTATGAATAGCTTCCAATAAATCAGCCGCCTTTAACTGTCCACCATATTCATAGCATTTCCAAATAGCTGCTTCAATATTGTCTGGAGAAACTGCTTTACCAGTCCCTGCTGCGGCACCCTTAATCATTTGATAAATATTCGCTGTCCAAATATCAACCGTCGCCTTTGTAAATGATGCTTGTTCATATTTCGGACGCGCTTCTACTACTTCGTGTCCTAGGTCTTTTAAAACTTGGGCTGTTTTATGAACTGCTTCTATACATTCCGGATCGACAAATGCCCCAGAATTTGCTTCAGTTGTCCAAGCAATTTTTAGAGGGCGCACTTTTTCTTGGATAAGTTGTCCGTACGGTGCATGCGTTACTTCTAATTTGGAATAGCTCCCTAAATCAGGACCTGCTACTTGATCCAGTAGCACCGCTGTATCACGAATTGTACGAGTCACAGCGAACTCAATGGCAATACCATTTAAAGGCTCGCTATTGAATGGACCAGCTGGAACTCTTCCTCGTGTAGGTTTCAATCCAACTAGCCCACTACAGGAAGCGGGAATACGAATAGAACCACCGCCATCATTGGCATGAGCGATTGGCACAATACCACTCGCAACAGCTGCTGCTGATCCACCACTCGAACCACCTGGACTATGATTTAAATTCCATGGATTGCGCGTTGCACCATAAATAACCGCTTCAGTAGCTGCATTATAGCCAAACTCAGGTGTTGTCGTAGTACCTGCTAAAATCAAGCCAGCCTTTCTAAAACGCGCCATTAATTCACTATCGACCGGAATAATCGTATTATCCCCTATACGACTCCCCATACTATGCGGTACTCCCTCTGCATGTAACACAAGCTCTTTAATTAAAAATGGAACACCTGCAAACGGAGCATTTTCATCAACCTTCTCAATTGCTTTGTCAGCCTGCTCTTCTAACACACTAACGACCGCATTAATGGATGGATTTACTTTTTTTATTCCTTCTAACGCTAGCTCCTTTAACTCCTGTGGTGTTACTTCCTTTGATTTTACTAACTCTGCCAACCCAATACCGTCATATGATGCATACTCTTGTAAATTCATATCATCACCTCGTATAGTAGTAATCTTGCAATTACAATGTACTGAATATTCTAAAATTAAGATATTACCCGAAAGGATAATTCTGTTTTAAGTAGAATATAAATGCATAATAGAGAAACGAGGTGTTTTCATGTTTTTGGAAAATGATTTAGAAAACATTCTTAAAGCGAGCTATCATATTTCGAATATGAATGTGAAACAAAGTAATGAGAGTTTTAAACATGAACTATTGCATACATTAAGTCAGCATCTCGGCTATCACCATATGTTATTTTGGGAAATATCGAATAATGAATTAAATGCTCCTGTGCTTTTAAATATAGAGGGTCATACGATTAATGATTATTTACAAATATATCAAAAATTTGATCCATTACACCCTCAAAATATAGGTACACAGCATTCCATTCAACTAATGAATAGGAATGAAGTTATGTGTGTGCAAAAACAAACCCACTATAAAGAAGTTTTTTTAAAAGAAAATCGCTATGAAGATGAAATGGCGATGTATTTGAGGGTAGACAATAAGCTCGTAGCGGTTATTGGCTTTTTAAGGAAAACAGGAGAAAAGTTATTTAATGAAAAAGATATTTTAAAATTAGTGTATTTGAAAAGAAATATCGAAAACATGTATTCCCTTCATCACTATTCACAGCCCTCCATCCTATTTAAAATGACGGAACGAGAAAGAGAAGTTTTAAACTTTGTTTTCAAAGGCTTGAAAAATGGAGAAATCGCCCAGCAATTATTCATCAGTGAAAATACGATTAAAAAACATCTTCAAAACCTATATAGAAAGTTTCAAGTAACCAATCGCACCCAGCTACTAGCAAAGTGTTTGAAGTATATTGATCATGTTTAGTAGGTTCCTCCAAAGAATAATTTCTTGTTCGATACCCATATATTGTGACATTGAACTCTTCTACAAACTGGAGCCTTATAAATATGATTTGTCATTTGAACTATAGGGGTATCTACAATATTTTCTAAATTGACATTATAAAAGAGACATTTCCAAGATCGAAATGTCTCTTTTCTATCATGTTTGATATTTATTTATCATAGATGTTCATTAGCTACACTTTTATTTTGTTTTGGCAGTTTCAATAATCCATTTAGCTAAATTGTCTATTTGTCCTTCTACTGCAATTGGGTCTCTAAACCATGACTCACTTTCCGTCCACAAGTATACTTTTCCATCTCGAATTGCAGGCAAGTTACCCCAAATCGGATCAGCCTGTAGTTCCTCCAACGTTGATTTTGTTGTTAAAACCAAATAATCTCCAGTATATTCAGGAAGCATTTCTAGCGAAAACTCGTAAAATGATTCAGCTAGCATATGTTCTGGAACCGTTGAGGGTGGATTCGCACCTAATATTTCATACATAATTCGACCGCCGCGTCCAGACTTTGATCCGAATAAGAATACCTTTCCATCATACTCCTGCATGATGGAAACTGTCTCTCCCTCACCAAGTGCAGCTTGAACTTCATCACGTAATTTACCTGTGCGACTCTCAAAATCGGTAATCCATTGTTCAGCTACATCCTTTTTGTCTAATAAATCACCGAAATAACGCATTTCCTCCTGAATCGTTTCAAAGCTATTATAAGGCATAGCCACTGTTGGTGCGATGAGTGAATATTTATCCACTGTTTCCTCTTTATTAATATTTGTGATGATTAAATCTGGTTTCAATTCAACCAGTGCTTCTAGCGAATCGCCTACATCCGTTACACCATCAAGCATCCCTTCTAAATACGGGCTTTCCATCAATAAAAAATCAGATGCAACTGGTTGGACGTCAAGTGCCAACACGGTTCCTAAATAGGCAGGTGCTGCTATACGTTGTGGTTGTATAGGCACTTCTACATCTCCGAGTGCCGTCTTAATTGTTCGCATTTGGATGTTGGCAGGTGCCTCTGACTTTACTTGATTCGATTTTGTTGCACCACTATTTCCGTTAGCCCCTTCTGATGATGTTCCACATCCTGATGCGACCATAGTCAGACACAATAGTGCCATCGCTAATAGATTCTTCTTTCTAATTGCCATATCATTTCCTCCATCCAACATTAATTGATAATGAATATCATTACCATTTAAATGATACATTGCTGGATGTGGTGCAACAATGGACAGATTTGACCTATTCATTGTATCTTTCGAACCTATATACTGATATTGCTTGCGGTATTCTCCTGGAGTTATGCCTGTTTGTTTCTTAAACATACGGTTAAAATAGACCGTGTCTGGATAACCAACATAAGCAGCTACTTCCTGTAGCGTCGCTTCGGTATCACACAGCAATTTTCGCGCCAAGTCTATGCGTAATCGAATCGTATAATCAAGTGGACTGCATCCCATCTGCTCTTTGAATTTCCTCGAAACGTACTGTGGAGTGTAATTCATTTGCTGGGCCAACTGCTCCATAGAAATCATACCACGATAATTTTTTGCGATATAGCGGACAACTTGTTCTGTTAGAGATGGGGCGTGAGCATGCTCCAGCCGCTCCTGTAACGTTGCATGTACGAAACGGATGAATTCCCCCTTGGCCTTCAGTTTTCTCAATTCATGGACATCCTTCATGTTTTTCTCTTTGTCTATCTGCCCATTGTCTATTTGTTGCCAGTCGGTAAGCATTGTTTCTAGCATCTCCAGTATAACGAGCGGTTCGGATGGTGACACTGCCCAGCTTTGCATAAATGGATTGTCTGTTTGCATCATCATATGAAACTCCCGCAATGCTGAAGCGGGTAAAGAAGCATTGTATAAAATCATGTAGGTGTCAAGAAAGTCAGTGGATTGAACCGTTATCCGCTGCCCCTTGCCGATATGTATTAAATGAAATCGTTCGGATAGCCATACTTCATCGTTTGTCCACAGTTCAGCATGGCCATTTGCCACAAACATAAACATGCTTGCTGGTGTTACATAATCACAAATCACATCGCCGCGCCCTATTCGTTTTATCCGAATGTCGAGTACACGAATGTCAACTTGATTCCACAATTGAATTTGTTCACCTATATTCATAATAAAACCACGTAACGACTACTATCTACCCTATCCATTAGATTGCTCCTTCCCATGCATATTACAATTGAAATTATTTGTGATAATCATTCTCATTTTGATTTTTGTTTCAAGATATGTCAAGGACAGTCAAATCATTTCTGACTAGATGAAGAATTCCAATTAAGGACGTAGCTTGTTACACCGTTGTGTGTAATTTATTTATGGTTTCAAATAGCTTAAAACAGTCTCTATTTTTTCTCAGCAGGAAATTTTCCCATAGAAAAAACTGCATCATCAATTGGTAGAGTGTGTCTAACAATTGGTGATGCAGTTCTGATTTTGACTCTAACTATAGGGGTATAGATCCCATTCTTTTACTTATTACTTTGCACTTTATACACTTTACTATCAAGCTGTCTATTTATTGCCTGCTGTAAAAATTGTGTTGCGGTAAACAATTTTTCTTCATCAATATTCGTTTGCACGCCTAAACGATGTAGGAAATTTACTAAATCATTCGTTGACACATTGCCGCTTGCACCAGGGGCATAGGGGCACCCCCCCAAACCACCAATAGCACTGTCGTATTTTGTAATCCCGAGTTCAAGTGCTGCAAAAATATTCGCTAAAGCACGGCCATACGTATCATGAAAATGAAGGGCAAACAAATCATGGTCGTATCGAGTGAGCAGCTCTGATAAAATAGCCTTTACTTGTACAGGGTCTGCTACACCAATTGTATCACCAAGTGAAATTTCAGAAACGCCCATTTCTAGATAGGCATCAATGATTTCCTTCACTGTTTGAAGCTTTACTTCGTCACCAAACGGACTGCCAAATACAGTTGAAATATAGCCTCTTAACGATATACCTTCACGATTTGCTACTTCAGCTACAGCTTTTAAGTTTTGCAAAGATTGGCTGATTGAAGCGTTTACATTACTTTGATTATGCTCCTCAGAAGCAGAAATAAATAAAGCAATTTCATCAACCTTTTGTTGGATGGCCCCTTCTATCCCTTTCAAATTGGGCACAAGAGCTGCATACGTTATTTTTTCATGACGTGTGATTTGCTCGAATACTTCATGATGATCGGCTAAAGCCGGTATCCACTTTGGACTAACAAAAGAGGATACCTCGATATGGCGGACACCTGTTTCACTTATTAAGTTAATCCATTGCACCTTCAAATCAGTTGGAATAAAAATTTTCTCATTTTGTAAGCCGTCACGCGGACCTACTTCTCTTATTTCCACTGCTTTTGGTAAGTTCATCAAGATACACTTCCTTTAATTAAATGCCGAACAGTTGTAGCATAATCCAACTTGATGCGTAGAATACCATGAATTGCACACCGGCTCCTACACCTAAAATTCGATTTAATAAACCACCAACAGTTGCGACTGTAAATGTTAACACTACTCCTAGCAATTGCGCCTCGTTATAGGCAAGCAAGAATGCTAAACCGATGAACATCGCTACGATTGCTTCCTGGCTAATATATTTCAATACTAATACAGACGCTTTACGTGCATAATTCATCGCAAATGGATAAGCAATTAAAGCAGCTACACTAATACCGATTAACCCAAAAATGAAAAAATCCCATGAAGACATTAGCGTGTGTAAGTTGTTTACTGGATCTACTGTAAAAATCGGTGGTGCATTAAATAAAGGTGATGCCGGTCCAAGTGCAACTGGACTTAACGGAATACCGAATGCAATTAATGGAATAATCGCTTCAGCAATATAAGTCGATTCCGTTACACCATTCATTACAGTAAGACTCGTTGTTGATTTTTTATAGGCACCTTTTGTGCGAGAGCCTACAATTTCCCCCATCAATGACGTCATCCCGACAGGACTGAAGACAAATGTGAGGGAGGAAAGAAACGTTGTAATACTCGTAAAAATGGTCTGCCTTTTCGATAAAATTTTAAATGGATTTGGAAAATAGCCTTTCCATGATTTCGTTTCAGGAGCAAGATTATATTGATTTGGCTTACTACGTGCTAGATCATTTTTAGCAACCGAAGATGCCGCCATTAAAATATTACAAAACATTGGTCCAATGGCAATTCCTAAAAAGAATGTAATGCTTAAATGTTTATCCAGCATCGCAAAGCTAACGCTATCTAAAGCTTTAATGAAAAACGCAAATGGGATAATGATTAAAATACTTGCCCATTTTCCTTTTGAAAAGAACGCGATTAAAATAGCGGCAAGTGTAAAAATGATGCCTGATGAAGATTTAAAAAAGTCGGCAAATTGACCTAAAAACTGACCTAAAAGTACTGCGGTTGGTAGGGCGATAAATGCACCGATAACGCCGCCTGAAATCATTTTACGTAGTGCCACGTGCGGCATCCCTAAACGGCGTAATGTATTGGCATGGTCAATTAAAGGTACAGCTGTTGTGTCCCCAGGAATACCTAATAACGCAGTTGGTACAGCATGTGTTAAGTGCTTAGCTAACACGCCCGCCATGAAAAAGGCGAATACCCCTTCAGGAGGCGCTCCCAGCAAAATAACTAACAGCGTAATTGGTACCATAATCGCTGTTTCATCTGTACCTGAAATAAGCCCAATAACAGTAAAGATAGCTGCGCCTAGAAGGGCAAATAAAAGAGCTATTAAATAAATACTCATTTTTTATCCGCTCCTTTCAAGCCTTGTAAGCTAGAAAGAATACCAAAATCCTCGAGCTCTTTTTTTGTCACCGGATCTTCCTCGATTAAGCGTATTTCCTCGTCTATATCAATTTGTAAATCTTCAAATGCTTCCTTTAAAGAATGACTGGATGCTTCATCTTCTACTAAAATACGTTTTGGTTTAAAAAGAATCGTATTGATAGCAACAACAATCAGAATACCTGCAATGCCTGTTAACAATGAATACGAGTTAATCATTTGAGGGTCTGCAAACTTCGGAAAAACCCACTGGCCAAACTGATAGCCTAAAAAGCTTGCGGCAACGCTTAAAATAATTGAAAGAATTAACTGATTACCAGAAACTGTGTCACCTAAAATTTCAATAAACTTTTTTTCCTCTACATTTTTTTGCTCATTGTATGGAGTATTCGCCATGTTTTATTCACCTCGCAGAGAGTTTGTAATCTCTAAAACACGATCATAACGGAAATCTTTCTCTTCTACCGCCTGCTGCACAACACGATCAATAATATCGCCTGTTGCCCCAGCCATTACAGCCAAGTTTTTCGCATGCAGACGCATATGACCAGATTGAATACCCTCTGCTGAAAGTGCGCGTAAGCTTGCTAGATTTTCTACTAATCCAACTGCGACAATGTAGCTGGCTAGCTCCTCTGCAGATTGCACATCCATAATTTTTAGCGCTGCTTTTGCAACTGGATGAGTCTTCGTAGCCCCTCCCACAATACCAACAGCTAATGGCAATTCCAACGTACCAACAAGATTGCCTGCTTTATTTAGCTCCCACGTTGTTAAAGAACGATATCTACCAGAACGAGCAGCATAGGCATGAGCACCAGCCTCAACAGCACGTGTATCGTTACCCGATGCCAATACTGCGGCTGTGATACCATTCATAACCCCTTTATTATGTGTAGCAGCCCGATACGGGTCAGCATCCGCAAATTCGTAAGCACTTACAATATTTTTGGCAATTTCTATACCGCCAAGCATTTCTGTTGAGAATTCACCACGCGCACGGACAATACGCTTATCTGCTAAATTTGAAATAATTCGTAGCACAACTCGTCCATTTGTAATCCGTTCGATTAATGGTGACACAGATTCCGCCATTGTATTGACAGCGTTTGCCCCCATTGCATCCTTCGTATCTACGATTAAATGGACGACAACCATTGTTTCTTTTGCTGTGTCGATTAAGTGTACTTCTATATCCTTCACTCCACCGCCTAACTTGACTAACGTTGGATCTTTTTCATTACAATGCTCGATGATCTCATTTTTATGTTCAAAAATTTTCGCCCTCGCTGCATGAGGGTCCTCAACATTTAATACCTGAATCTGTCCACGCATAACTGTTCCCGAGCTGGAAGTAAAAATACCCCCTAACTCATATGCTGCACGTGCCGCATTACTAGCCGCAGCGATTACTGACGGCTCTTCCGTAGCCATCGGAATAAATACCTCTTTGCCATTCACCTTAAAGTTGGCCGCTACCCCTAGAGGCACTGAAATATGTCCAATAACATTTTCAACCATTGCATCTGCAAGCTCTAATGAAATTCCACTTTTTAAAGCTTCAACTTCCTCGTTGGTTAAATTTGATTTTTCAGCGATTAACTTAATTCGCTCTTCTACTGAAAGTAAATAAAATCCTTTAATTCGTGAAGTCATCCCTATACCCCCAAAAATAAAAAAGTGTAATATAATTCAACTTAGTTGAATAACATTACACCAATTGTAAATTGTCTGAATAGTATTGTAAACAAGAAATTTGTATTTTCGATAATATTTACGTTTAAAGGAAAGATTTAATCCTCAACATAAATCGTTAATACCTTTGAGTTTTCCGCAGAATTGTTAATAAAGATATGCTCCTTTTTCCCAGAAAAATACGCAGAATCCCCCTCTTCTAAATTGTAAAATTTATGATCGTATTTCAAGACGATACTACCCGAAATGACATAAATAAATTCATCATTATCATGTGTATAAGTGGCTAAATTTTCCGCTCCATTATGTACAGTAACAATAGAAGGATTGATATTGCTCATATAACTCTTATTCGCTAACAGCTCATATTGATAGCCAAGTTCATTCGTTTCAACAGTCTCATTGCGCTCTTTTTTCGAGACAATCGAAATGCCATCAAATTGATCCTGGATAACAAACCAAGCCATTGGCACATCAAATATTTCTGCAATCTTGGACAATGTCACCAGACTCGGTGTCGCTTTGCCATTTTCTATTTTTGAAATATGACTTTTCGTTAAATTAATCTGCGAAGCTAGATCATCCTGAGACATTTTATTTTTCTTCCGCATCTGCTTTATTTTTACTCCAACTTCTAGTAAGTTCATCTATTCCAGTCCCCTCAATCATTTCGTTTTTTACAATAACTATACTATATTTTTAAATGATGGATAGAAAAATACGGAGACTATAACCCCCTTTTCATTTTGGTCTGTTCAACTAAATACAAAAGGGTGTGCTGAAAGTTTCGCTACTTTTAGCACACCCTTATACCATTATAGTGATGACATTCACATCTTCTTAGTCTGTATACTCCCAATCATAATTTTCGTCATTGTTGCATCATGCTCCATAATGAATACTTTTGGTAAGCAGTAATCAGCTTATATTGTAGTTCTTGGAGATAAAACGTAAACACCTTATTTTTTCGCTCATTCTAATGCGCTATCAAGCTGATTGAGCATGGTATAGTCTAGTGAAGTAGCTAAGTTTTGCAGTAGTGCGAGTGCAAAAAGAAGTGAACATAGCTATTTTGGTAATAAATCTTCAACTTTTATTGTCCATCTTACCTTTGGATTGATAGATAAATTAACCATTACATTTTATTCACCGTTAGCAATATGTGAATATTCTCTTTTCAATCCTTCTTTACAATAGTTATATTACCAATTACTATTAGCATCATAATAATTCCTTTAACTATACAACCTTACCATCCATTCATTTCGTAAGCCTCATTATAATCTTATTTTACTTTATTTATTTCTCTCAACAATCATCGCGTGACTTCCAAGTTCTTTATAGCTTTGGAAAAACTTATCGGCATTATGTGAGACTCTTCCTTTTAGCGGATTCATCACATGAACGGTATTATTGAGCTCATTATAGCCAACTAGCACAACAGCATGGAGATTAATCGGTGCTTTAAAATATTCCTTTGTATCACTGAAATACCAAGAAGACGATACTTTTGGCGTACTTAAATCCAAGGTCACCCAAATGACTACTGGAACATTATGATTAATTTTCTCATAGAAAAACTCTTTTTCCTTGCCACTTACATCAGTTGCTGTGTATTTAGTCGTTCTTCCGACGAAAAATTTTTCTGCAGAAGCAACAATGGGAGGTGCATAAGAAAAGAAGCCTGTCCCTAAACGAGGGTCACCTGCATAGGCTTTATAAGGATTCGGACCGTATCTTTTATTATTCTGATAGGTAAATGATTCCTTCGGTAAATAATTATTTGCCATTTCCATTTTGTTTGTTGAAAATCCATAATAGTTTAAAACAGCTGTTAAAGAGGTTATTTCACAGCCATTTGGCAATTCTGGATTTTGCTTAACAATTGGAACCGTTATGTACATTTTATTTAGCTTGGGTTCTTCTGCAGGAGCTTGTGCTTTTGGCGGCTCTGGTGCTACACGATACGTTTCATCTAATACCCTCGCCATCATCACGGCAAATTCTGCTCTTGTTAAAAAGCGTTCTGGTTGAAACGTCCCATCCGCAAAACCAAAAACAATTTCATTTTTCACTAATGCCTGAATAGACGAATACGCCCAATCGTTCGTTGTAACATCCTTAAATTGAAGTGAAGAAAGACCACTTAATTCAAAAGCTCTTGTTAGAATTGATGACATTTCTGCCCTTGTCACAAATACGTTCGGTTTAAATTCTTGCCCCTTTATAACATCATCAAAAACCCCTTCAGCCATGACCGCAGAAATGATATCGAAATGAGCATCTTCATTTTTTACATCAACCAACTGTGGGTCAGGTCGATCGATTACACTGTATCCCTTCGCTCTCGTAACCATTAACGCAATTTGTAATCGCGTTAATTTATCATTAGGTGCAAAACTCCCATCTGGATTTCCCTGAATAATATTTTGTTGAGATAAGTATTGGATTTCCTTTGCTGCCCAATGCTTTTGATCCACATCTTTAAAAATCATTTCAGCTGCATAAACATTCGATGCAAAGTAAAGATTATTAATCGCAATAGTTAAAACAACCATTAGTAATAGTAACTTTTTCCTCATATAACGCTCCTCTGTTTTCAAAAATAATCATATTTATACTAAATTACAATAATTATATTTTCTACATAAGAGGATTTTGTATCATAATAGGAGCTTAGTAAAAAAGGGGGGGATTTTGTAAAAAATTCACTGAATTTGTCTATAGTTTGAACACACCAAGTCTACACTAAGTAAATTCATGCTATATTTTACTGCTGGTTGAGGTTGTTCAATCTAGTTGACTCGTTCTCACCTTTGCAATTGAGGTGGATTAATTCATTTTACTTCATTCATAAATTCTCTAAAGCTTTTAATGATTTCTTTTGCTTTAGTAGGATATAAATAATGATTCCCTTCTAATGTCATCACTTTCCCATGTATTAAATCTTTTATTTGTTCTTCCAATGAGAGTGTCTTCCCTATGACAACAAATAAAAAATGCTAGGGCGAGACAAGAAATGTCAAAATCAATTAAAGAGGAATGGATATTTGATGACAGGTTTTCTGTCACCGAATCTACAATTTGAAAAATTCTACCGTTAATATCAAAGAAAAACATAGGGAGATTTTAGTCTTCCTATGTTTTCATTCAATTATTAATCTGTTTGTTCTTGCTTCTTTTTCAAATACTCCGCACGTATTTTCTCAAGTTGCTGCTTTTTATCAAATTTGGCTGGCTTGTGTTTTTCATGATACTTTGCCACAGCCACCTTACCTTTAGTATCCAATTGATATTTCCCCACTTCGGTTCACCTACTTTTCCTGCCTTTAAAGAAATCTATTCAACAAATATAGTATACCTTATTTGCTTATGTAAACCTTTTTCCTATATTGGTGTACTGCTTAACCTTAATTTCAGTAAAGGCTTAGTAAATCATTCATTGCCAAATGTATTTAACATATCTGTATCCGCACTCATTTCAGATGATGATACCTTTATTCTTATTTACCGCTACAATATTGCTCATTTTTATGTATGGAGACGGCACTCTGTTAGCAATACCCAAATACATGTCTTCAATAAACCTAACGATTTTACTTGTAACCGCCTCTTTTTCCTCTTTTGTTCTTGTCTTAGTTATTAGTTTCTTCTTATTTAATGCTGCTCTAAAATCCACCAGTTTGTGAACAGAAGGATGATTGAATTTAAAGTATATATCAATCTGTGTTTCTTTATCATTTATTTTCGTTGCCTTAATATGGTCTATTAATTGCTCAAAAATTGAAACCATAACCTCGAATTTTAAGTGGTTGTAATAAATTTCTTCAAATAGCCATTCGCCTTTAATTTGCTTAATATTTCTAGGAAACTTCATGTCTTCTTGCAATGGGTCTCCATAATCTTCGATTAAATACTCAAGTTCTTTTCTTGCTTTTCTGTTTTTAGTTAGTTTTTCATTGTACTCTTCAAAAAGTTCTTCGTCTTCGTCTGGATCTAGTTTACCTATCCATTTGAAAATATTATCGTGCTCTCTTTTTAATGCTTTTATTTCCTTTTGGTATCCATAAAGTTTTTGATTTAAGACACGGTTTTCCTCATTTTTAGTTGCCAGATACTTGTCTATTTCTTCAATTAATGAATCTGTTGATAGATATTTACATAATTCTTGCCACACCATGAAGTCTAGTTTTGCCATGTTTAGGTTGTTTGAACACTTTCTTCCGCGCGGAAGGCTACTATTTGAAGGACAAGTGAAATAGTAATTAACAGTTCCGCTACGCTTGCTTGTTGTTCTGTTCGCTGTATAAGTCTTCCCACAATTTCCACACTTAATAAAGCCCGTTAAAAGGTATTTACCCTTTCCACGATAGTCTCTATCTTCGTTTATGTTATTTCCTCTGTTTGTGTTCTTCGCTTTTGACTTTATTATTTCCTGAACTCTAACAAAATCTTCTTCCGAAATTATAGTTTCATGCTCGCCCTCTTTAGCGAAAATCCATTCCTCTTTCGGCTTAACTGTTCCTGCTTTTTGGAAGGACTGAGACTTATTCCATACTCGCGTGTAGTAGTTTTCGTTTTTCAGAATCGTCATGATATTCGCATGTTTCCAAAATGCAATGCCCGGTGCTTTAATTTCGTTTAGGTGATTCGCTATCGCTGTATAACCATAACCGTCTAAATACATTTTGAAAATAAGCCTAATTGTAGGTGCTGTTTCTTCGTCAACTACATAATATTTTTCAGATTTCTTTTCTGTTATTTTTACTTCTTTAAGTTTATAACCAATAGGAACTTTACCACCAGTATATAATCCTTTTCGTGCTAAATCTTCGTGTATCTTCCTTACTTCCATACTTAAATTCATACTGTAAAACTGGTCCAACGCTTGGAATATAGCGTCTATCAATTGTTCCATTGGGTCGTCAGATGCCCCACGGAAACCGGGCTGATCTATATAAATTATTTCCACATTATACTTTACACATAACCTTTTTAGAAAGGCTCTTTCGTTTGAATCACGTCCTAAACGGTCAGATTTTGTAACCAAAATATAATCAATTTTTAGGTGTTTTATAGCATGTAAAAGTTGTATCATACCTTTTCTTTTTAAATTTATTCCTGTGTTTCCTTGTTCGTATTCTATTAATTTATTGTCGGAATACCCACTGATTCCAGCGTCTTCATAAACGTCTTCGAGTTCAAACTCCTGATCGTTTGCATACTGTATAATTTTCTGATGTTGATGATTAAGACTATGTCCTTCCTCTGCTTGTCTGCTACTGCTTACACGAACATATCCTACCGCGCGTTTACCTTTATTCACAGGAAAAAACCTCCTTTTATAATAGGATTATAAGGAGATTATAAAGGATATAAAAAAGGATTGATAGTCTAATAGCAAGACCGTCAATCCTTCCTTATAATTATCTTAAAAATATCTTATAACCAAATTTGAACGAAGTCCAAATAGTCTTTCTAAAAGGAGCATCAGGACATTTCTTAGAGGAAGGACTAGCAACTGCTATTCTTTCCTGTATTTGTCCGTCCTCCTGTGTATATAGCCTTTGTCTTTTGTTAATATGCTTATTATAGGACTCAATTGATTTTTGATTAATAGCATAGCCTATAATACTTCTAATATCGAAGCCTTTAATAAACATATCAAAATATTCTTTCGTAAGTAGATTGTCTTTAATTATTATTTCGTCAACTTGCTCATTTTTTAACTCCATTTCTAGAATGTTGCTTTCAAAGTAGATATTTGTGCAAATCGAAAGATTTGTGGAAGATAGGTTTTCGAAAGTTCTGCAAGCAACAACCTTATTTCGACTTATATAGTCCATTAATTGGTTTTCGTAGTCTTTAAATTTAGGATTAGTTCTTAATTCAATAATCCTTTTCTTTTCTTTTTCGACCTTCTTTTCTATTTCTTTAAGGATTGCTTCCAGTGAAAGTTTAGTATTTGCAGAAGCGGTAGATACCTTTTTTATTACATTTTTTCGTTTAAACTCACCTTCTGATGAATGTATTAGTTCATGAAAAATATCACCCATTTTAAACTTCTTGAAATTAAGAATTCCACCTTCTGAATCAATAAAGCATTCGCTTGCTATACTTGCCATTAGGCTTGTATTGCTATATATATATACTTTGTTATCGAAATAATCTTTAAATAGTGTGAAGCCTGTACTACCCTGATTTATAGCCAACTTCAACTGGTGAGTGTCTATAATTAGAAAATCATTAGGATCACCATTGATCACCTTTTGATTCGTTATAGCCATCTTTACTCTTTTCGGAATCTTTGTTTCGTAGTTCCCAGCGTACTTTAGGGATATAGGAATTTCTATTTTTTCCTTATTACCCATTACTTTAAAATTAACCCTTAAAACTAGATCTGATTTAGTCTTTGCTTCCCAATGCGCGGTCTCTGTAATCTCTTCAGAATCAGAAACTGCACCAGTAGTAACTTGTATATCTAAATCACAATCATTTACTACTTGGTATATTAAATCAAACACCTCTTTTTCAAACTTATTCTTCTTACTTCTTTCTTGAACAAATGTCATATAATCAACCCCTTTCGTGATATGACCTGTATATCTACAGTTAATCAACCGAAAGTCATTTCCTTTATTTATTATTAGGTCTTTGTAATCATTTTTATCAACCATTGGTAGTTAAAATACGAGAACTTCTTGAAAAATAAGTTTGAAATAAATAAAAAAAATAATAAATAAAAAAAGAGGAAGTAGAAAGTTATATAGAAATGTATACATGTAAAACAAAACAAACTAAAGACGAAAAGGAGTTGTTGACAAATGTTAACAAGAAAGCACTCAGGGCAGAAGTATGGAACTACTGAAAACGGAATAGAAGTAGAATTACCAATGGAACAAAAGAAAGTAGAAGTAGAATCAGCAAAAGACAGAGTGGAGTTCGCACTAAGATACTCTAAAAATGTTATTCCTGCAGGTGTTTACAATGTATTCCTGCAAAGCCTAACAACAATAACAGAAGCAATTGAGGAATTGAACGAAATTGCAGAAGAGGAAGGACTGCCTAATGACTTTTTACAAACAATTGCAGATCTGAGAATTGATTTTGAAAACGTAGTATGCACACTTCAAAAAATAGAACATAAAGAAAAGGACTATAAGTTAGCACATAAACAAACAATTAAAGAATTGAGCCAAATATTCTTTAGCGCATATAGTCATGCAATGTCTATATGGTAAAAATAAAAGACTTCCTATAAATAGGAGGTCTTTTATTTATTGGCGCCAAATATGTTCTCCTATATAATTGTAAGTAAGAAGATAAGTGTAGGAGGAATGTAAAATGACAAATGAAGCAGAAAATAGAGTAAAGGTTCTTTTAAATAAAATTGAAGGAGCATTAAAAGACATTGAAACAGTATGTAATCAAAATGGTTATAATGTAGAACCGTTAGGTAAAGCCTTCGAAAGTGTGCAAAAATCAAGGGATTTTAAATTATCTTAATATCAAAAAAAGACTATAATTAGAGAATTTACTATTTTATAGTCTTTTTTATATTCATTTTTAAAAATGTCTAAAGTCGTCCGAAATTGCCTGTATTATTTTATTTTATGGCCTTAATAATTAAAAGAAGAATTTAATCTCCTCTTTCCTATTTTATTCTATTTTTTATTATTTTCTTCTATATATAACTCCTTATTAGGGATTTATTTCTGGGCGAATAAAATGATTTATTTCTGGTAAAGAAAATGGGTATTAAGAACTATTTTTTATTAATAGATTTATTAATTAAATCTAAAAGCAACTGTTCAACAAGTTCTTTATTTAGCCCTGCTTTAACTAGTCGTTGTTGATATTCAACACTAATTTCGGACAAAACCTTATCAATATCAACCTTTTCCTGCTTAGAAGTCTTTTCATTAATCCTTGCTTTAACTACTTTCAGCAACTCTTGCAATGTATCAGAAGCGGTATCTACAACTGCTTTAAATGCTATTTCCTTCAACTCCTTGCTCTTACTGAACTTATAAGTAAGAACGAAAGAGATTAGGAATAAGAGGAAAACAATAAAGATTATCAGTAAATCTTGCATAACAATTACCTCCTTTTATGCTCATTTGTTGGTAATTATGCTTTATTAATAACAATTATTTTTTATTATTAAATATTATGAAGTGTTATTAATAAAACATAATTAGACTTATTACTTAGTAAAAACTTTGACATACTTGCTACTTGCCGTTATATACTTTCCACTCTTTAGTTTGTACATTTTTGCACCTGCTACTGTATGTGTGCTTACTACTGTAAATGTAGTACCTTTTTTATAGGAAATGTATTTATCCTTCCAATCTGCCGTATTGTAAGTCCAAAGGTTGTCTGCTGTAACTTGTACATATGTTGTTTTCTTAACTACCGTAGGTTGCTTTACTTCCTCTTTCTTTTGTACTGTTGGATTTAAATAGGATTTAACTAAGGCCACAAACTTGTCCCAAGTCCACCCATACTTTCCGGATCTAATTCTTTCAGGACAGTTTTTCTTACTCCAATGATAATGTTGCCTCATGTTGCTTAAAGGAATGTTTTCGTCCTTTAAGATCTTTGCTGCTAATTGCGCGGCTAACTTAACAGCACTATCAAAATCTTTTACCCAACAAATTTCGATTCCGATGCTAGAATTATTACCTTCTGTAGTTCCTGTATGCCAACACTTCCAAGTATGGTCAAAGTTCTGATGAACTTCTTTATCATCAACGCTGTAATGCCAACTCGCTTTATTTAGTTTCATTCCAAGTCTTTTTTGCAATTTCGCATGATTTAGTGATCTTGCATTTAGATTGCCTGTTTCATGAATTGTAAGGAATTTCTTTGCATTCCCTTTTCCACCTGTTACCTGCAATGCTTCGCTATCTGTTAGCAAATAATCCTTGTTAATTTTCATTTTCATCTTCCTCCTTTTCTATATAATTTTCATAAATCCTTAGTATTTTATTTTTAATAACTATCGCATGAGGAAATCCCATATCTGCGCTTGTTTCTAAGACTGAAATCAATTCGCACAAAACAACAACCACAACATAAAATATAATTATTCCGTTTAAAATAGTATGTATGAAACCCAAATCTGAAAATGAATTTGAAGTTAATGATAGGAAGGAAATAAAAACAAAAGGAATAATCATGGCAACTAACTTGTCAAATGTGTCACGAATTCGTCTGTTTCTTATGATTGCATTTTTATTTAACCAAGCACAAGTGACCGCAAATATAAAATCAAACAGCACCGCTAAAACAATTGTTGTACCCATAACTACATAAAACTTTGCTGTATCACTCGTAAAAGAGATTCCTAACAGGCTAACAATCAACCCGTAATACCATATAAAAATATTACTTAATAAACTAATTAACTTACTCCATACAGAAGTTAAGACCTCCATTTAATATTCACCGCCTTCTAATTCAGAAGTTAACTACCAACGGTAGAGGAGTCTGAATTCTCCTTATTAACTAAAATCAAAAGAAGATCTTTAATCTCTATCAATTCTTCCTTAACAGTCTTTAACTCTTCTTTTAATTCTAAGTTTTCCTGTTCAATCGTCTTGCTTATTAATATATGTTTCATTTGCAACGCCTCCTTTGTATTAAGTTGCATACCCAACTAGCAGGCCAGATATTTCTAAATCAAAATCGTCAAAAACTATTTCAAGACTATTAACTTGGCTTACACTATTAAGTTCAATTTTTTTATCTAGTTTATATTTTTCACCACTTATAATAAGGCTAGAATTACTTGCGTATGCCTTGTTAGCAGCCAAAATTACATGGAGAGTTTTTGCTATTATGTTTTTATTTATTTTTATAGAAAACCCAACTGGTGAACTTTGCTGTGTTGTTACACTTAAATCATCTTTTTTTATAACAAGGTAATTGCCATTGTTTTCAATGTAATATTTATTAGAAGATACATATATATTTTTGTTCTTAAAGTAACCTTTGTTTATTGTTTCATTTGTTAATATATTTTTTATATATCCTTGAGTGATAAGTATTTTATCGTCAACATATACGATATCGCTAATCCCAGAGTAAAACCAAGGTGTTTCAAGTGAAAGTGCAAGACTATGCATTTCGTCATGACTTTCAGCAGCGATATCAGTAAACCCTGTTGCAAGTTCCTTTTTAAGCAACACTTGCTTAACAGCCATTGCTGGACCTCCTGTGTAATAATTTTGAGGTTCGAACGCGATTGGCAATAAAGTTAAAAAGTAAAGAAACTTACCATCAGATGAAAGAATTGAATTAAATGCTGAACTGGCTAATTCATCTATCGAAAACAAAGCATTATATAAGTAATCTTCTTTTAATGGATCGTCATCCGGAATTAATGAAACTATTTCATACTGCCATATTTCTTGCATAAAACCATTAAAATTCTCATGTTTATCCACACTATAGGTATTTGAAGGAATGTGGTATTTTACAAAATAAATACCTTCACGATTGTAGTACTGTATAAGAAGAAGGTCATTTTTTATATCAAAATAATCACTCCGCCAATAATGTCTAAGATCATAGACTGTGCTGCTTTCTAAAAATGAAAAAATTTCATATAAAGTCTTGCTTGAAATATATTCTTGAGTATTAGTATCTTTTCTTGTTTTTTCAACATATGCATTTAACCAACTTCCAACAAAATCATACTTATATGTAATGTCATTAACATTTTCAAAGATTGGCTTACTTTCATTTTTCAAATTATTAACATTATAAAACTGAACTCCATCAGACTTAATAACTCCATTCCTTACTGAACAGTTTGTTAGTGTGTATTGACTTGTATCTTCGTCAAAAAAGTCATCATAGTACAGACCCTCAAAACCGCTCCAAACTGGATCAAGTTGTCCATTTTGAGCATTATTAACAACTCGATATAGAATCTCACGTGAAAGATTTAGATTGACAGAATCAAGTTCTTTTTTAATTCTAGTTAAATCCGCACCAACACTGTTGCTACCATTATTGTATTCACTTTTTAACAAGTATTTATCTAATTCAATCTTTTTTGCATAACTATCTAAATCTATCTTTTTTGCATATATGTCTAAGTCTGTATTCTTTACATAAGTTGTTTTTACAGTCTCAATAGCAGTGTTAATGGAGTCAATCTGACTGTTAAGTTCGTCTATAACTGACTGTTTAATTGTGTTCTTTATTTCTTCATTTTCAACCTCTGCAACTACATTAGGCTTGTACTCCTTCGTAATCTTTTCTAATACATATTTAATTACATATAATTCTTGAAGTATATCCACTGCCTTTTCACCGTCAAAAACATATCTATTTATCCCTTTTAGTTGTTGCCTATCTAATTCTTTCTGAACTAAGCGCTTCAACTCAGAATGAAGCCCTAGATGATTTCTATATTCACTCATTTTTTTATCCCTCCTTCTTTTTAATTAGCCATTAAAGGCTTGTTTTTCCTTACTTTCCCTAACTATAGTCTGTAAGTGTGTAGTGGCAATAAGCACCACTCTCAGGCGAAATAGATAAGGACATTGCTGTGCATATTCCTTTGTAAGAGCCACCTAGAAGTTTTTGTGAAACAACCTTTACAGTATGGCCGACCTTAAGGTTAGGAACATAAGGAAAGGAAATTAGGATTTCTTCCTTTATTCCATTCTTCAGAATCCTTCTTGCATATGTTTCAGCCTGTGCCTTATTCATAGTTGGTCTTATTTGCTCATAGGTAGTCGCAGATTCTCCTGCTATTACATTTTGATCTCGGAAGATTTCAACTACACCACTACTTGCTCCTCTTCCGTAATAAATCTTTACACTGCTGTAAATATTTGCGGATTTAACATGTTCGATTGGTTCCGCACTATACTTCATATCAAGAACAAAATCCTCAAGTGATTTTACTTCTGGTGTTTCGAAGATGACTATATTACCAACTGAGTAGAATTTCATTCCTGTACTATCTGCTAAATCCTTTAGTAAGTCTGCATTCGTAGTACCAGTAGAAGGAAGAGCAGGAGTAACATAATTAGACATATCATAAGCCTCATTCATGAAATTTTCATATTTTGGAACTTCAAAATCGTAGGAAGGAATATTAGAGGAATAGTCTGAATTTATATAATCTCGATAAGCAGAATTTGTAGATTGATCAACATAGTAAGAAGTAGGAATTCCATTTTGATCTACTCCGTCATTCTTAAATTTAACTCTAGTCCGAATAACTTCATTAAAAGAAGCCTTCTGCCTTGCTGTTTTAAATGAATTAATAACCGTATCCTCAGTCGCGTTAGGTATTCTATATATATAACCTTTGTAATAACAAGTGTGTTTTTCATTCGATACACCATAGATTTGGGCATCACTTCTTGATGATATGGTTTCTATTGTTTTTTCTACAGGGTCTATAATCTTATAATCGCTATTATTTGCAATCAAGGTGTAACCAAAGACATTCATTGTTCGTGGGTTGTTGTAGGTTTTAAAAGGAAGTACTTCTTGCCAATTAGGAATTGTAAATTCGTTGTCTTCCTCTGTAATACTTAGCCCATCTGAAATTCTAAAAACACGGTACTCAGGCGAAGTATTATGAGTAAGTTCTCTTCTTTTTATTCTCTTTAAATAAAAGTAGTTTCCAGAAACAATATAATAAGATGCATCTTGTTGATATTCTATCGAAAGGCCATAGTGCTTTTGGTATTCTAAAACTACCTTTTTAGACTTTACTGTGAAAACATCCACATGAGTTTGTAGTGATCCATTAATACTTCCTGTCGTTATCATGAAAAGTTGGTCTCTGAGTAAATATGGTTGTCTATTTACTGTTAAATTAGAATATGAAGTCGGCTGATCAATTTGATTTCTAGTTTCTAACTTTGTGACTTCCTTGCTGTCTAAATCTATATTGTAAAATGTAAAAGGATTTGCAAAACATAGGATAGCATTGTTTCCTTGCTCATTAACTGCAAGCCTTGCAGTATTTGCTCCATCACCTTTCAATCCTGCTCTATGCATATTCATTTCAACTGTTACATTTTTCATTGTATTTAAATCTATAACTAGCAATCTATGATACTTTATGTCATTAGGGTTATAGAAAGGAAGATAGGAAATAATCATATATCCTTGCTTCGTTATTCCTGCCTCTATGTTTGTAGCATTAGGAATTAACTTGTATAGATTTCCAATAATCTTTTCCCATTCGCCATAAACAGGATAATCATTTGAAGGTCCACCAGAGGAAGAAGAAGGAGGTCGAATAGTTGTACCGTAATCTACATTGGATGGTGTTCCAACTTTAAAATTGAAGTCTGGATTATTTTCTTTAATCTTCCCCATTGCATTGTTTAGTATTTCTAAATCCCGATTTGTTGAATCACCACTTAATTCAACAGCCTGATCATAGATTGTTCCTAGCGCGGAAACGTCAGTGCCTCTTAGTATAGAGTTGTTTATATCCATATTTCTATCTACCATTTCAACACGAATTATTGTGTAATCGTTAGTATCCGCCACCATTCCCCAACTATTGATTATCCCTTTCATCATGTAGTCAGTAGACCCACCTTTTTTAACACTAATATCTATTGTTGTTAATCTGCTGTTGAGAATTCCTTTAAACTGTTCGTCCTTTAAATAGTTATATTTTCCTTTATAAGAAATTAATTCAAATACGCAATTCTGAACTTCGCCAAACTGTGCATCATAATCAAATTGATTAATAAAATTATTAGGAATAGCAATAGAACCGCCTGTATAAGGATTAACAGTCAAACTAACTGATATAGGTGTGTTTTCATTTAAATAATAATTCGTCATTTATTTCCTCCTCCTTCCTTTTATACCTCATTATAATCATTACATATTAACCTGTGAAATTACTCGAACAACTAATGAAACCCTGTCCATTTCCTTTATTTGTTTTCCTTTTACTGCTTCCGCGCGTTCTACAAATACATTGTAAATTCCGTGTGGATCTTTGAATCTGCATTTCGTAAATCTGAAAGAGGAAAAGGAAGGAAAGTCCTGTGAAAGGATAGTTGCTTCTAAACTGATCGTGGAAGTAATACCAAAGGTTTCAAAGAGGATATCGTCATCTGAGGTTTTGTCTAGCGGAATCTTGACTGATACGTTACCCTCAAAAGAGCGCGGATTCCAATCGTCATAAATTCCTATAAAATAAATCCTTCCTGTACCATTTAGATTTTCTAAGTAATACAAGCAGTTATTTTTTTCTGCATTTGATAAGGTCATTACCATTTTTCATTCCTCCTTCCTTATCGCATGTTATTTGCTGTTTTAACACCTTGAACAAGCCCGTAGCCAGTTGATTGAGCATTAGGCTTATCTACATTGCCGTTAAAGACAAAGTTCCAAGTATCGCCTCCTGCTGTTCCATTCTCTATATCTGTTTTGTATTCGCTCATTATTTTAAATGGATTGATTGTATCACCCGAAATTATGTTTGCTAACATTTGGGCTGGTAATGTTAATAATTTTGTAAGGTATGCAACAATGTTTACAACCTTTTGTGCGAAGGATTGAATGCCTTGAGGAAGGATAGAAACAAACCAGTTAAGGATTCCAACGAAGATGTCCTGTAGAAGGACTAGAGGGTTCATAATCATTTTAAAGAAGTTTGCAGCACCTTTCCCTGCAAATTCATTAATTGCATTATAAAGTAACTTTTGAAGTCCAATTCCTGCTGCTACTGCTAGAGTGATTGGACTCAATAGAAGTCTTCCGAATCTAGCAACCCAAGTTATGGCTTTTTCAAGGAATAGAGCAATGTTGAATAAAACACTATATAATCTCCATGCTACTGCTGTTCCTCCTCCTGCTCCTTTTGTGAATATGCCAAACATTTTAGCGATTGCTGGTCCAGCAATTCTAACTACAGCAATTATTGCAAGAGTGGCAGAAAGGACACCCGCCAAAACAGTTCCTAACACCATAAATCCTGCCACGAATTTCGAAGCCATAGGATTATCACGGAAGAATTTGTTAATACCGTTAAGCGAAACAGTAATTGTCTGAATTGCTTTAATAACTGCAGGAAGGAATTGCACTCCTATTGTAGTTTTTAAATCTGTCCAAGCATTCTTCATTTTCAGCATATTGTATTCGAAACTTCCTTTTGTAAAATCATTCCAAGCCTTTTCTGCTGATCCTGTTGACTCGATAAACATTCCAATTCTTTTTCCATAATTAATAAAGAATGTTTCCCCCATATCCGTAGCAATGCTGCCTCCAAATACTTCCATCATATTTCTACGAGTAAATCCGTCCTCTACCTCACCTATTTTCTTAATAATATCTTGAGTTTGTTCCAAAGTTCGTTTATCACGGGCTTTTAGGTTGTCAATAATTTCATTCATCGTAATCTCGCCACTTTGCAATTCGTCAGAATATAGAACCATTAAGGACTGCAACATATCTGGAGTAAGGTCTTTCGTCCTATCCATAATTTCACGGGTTAAATCTGCAATCTTATCGACTTGGTAAGAAGCACCATCAGTCATTCCGTATTGTATGTCAGCAATAACGTCACCAATCTTACTTCCGCTTAATCTATAGTCTTCTGAATACTCTGTAAATGCGTCAAGAACATGAGAATATTGTCCACCTGAAACCTGTAATGTCTTAACTAATCCATCTGCTGCTTCTTTGAATGGAACTTGAAACCCGACAGTCATTCTTGCAAGAGAGTTTGCCACCTCTTCTGCTCCTAAATCGAATGTCTTTGCAATTTGCAATACTCTTTCTGTTATTGCCTTCTTATCTTCACTTGTGTTTGGGAACAGGGAATTCACTAAACTGTAAGCCGAGCCGATTTCACCGTAAGTTTCACCTAATCCTTTTCGGAATAGTTCTCTAACTTGCTTTCCTGCTTTTAAGGCTTGTTCGTCAGTCATTCCTGTACTGGCTTGTACACGATTCATAGTATCTTCATATTCAGCAGCCGTTTTAATTAAATCGCCAATCCCTTTAGCACCGCCAACACTTGCTGCACCTAGTCCTGCCGCCAATCCACCTAATCCTAAATTAGCCTTAGAAAACGCACCAGATATACTGTCAATCTGTTTTTGTACATTTTCCATTCCTTCGTCAAAATTGGTAGTATCTGCTCCAATCCTTGCCATAATGCTACCTAGTCCAAATTTATTTGCCATTGCTTTTACCTCCTTTCATTTTTATATTTTTTATTTCTTACCTTTTTAATGACAGAAGGAAATTCTGCACATCATCATATTGCTCTTCCAAAGTCATGGAAGGAAGGACTTCTTCAGTTTCAAAGTCAAACAGTTTAGAATGTTTTTGATATGCTTTCATTCTTTCATTAATTGCCTTTCCTCCTTCTTTACTAAATCCTTGAATAGCCGTTAAGGAATTTACAAAATTATTTATATTTATATTTAATTGCTGTCTTTCTTCTAGAACAAGAAATTCAAAACATTCTGCAAAGGAGTAACTATTCTGCCATTCTTGTTTAGATATTCCTTTGTTTAAAAAGAAGAAATCTATTTCAAGAAGGGTGCGTTCAAGATCAAACTTTTTCAACTTCTTTCTTTCTACTTTTTGAACGCCCCGAACTTCTTTTTTATGGAGTCAATATTTGGCACAAAGTTAACGACATATACAGCCATTACTAAATCATATAAACCGTCAGAATCTAATACATCTTCAATATCAAAATTATCAATATATAAATCTAGTAAATTCGGGAAGTCTGGAAGTAACTTAACTACTGCTTTTACTAATTCCTCAACAGTAAATTCTTTACCATTTAACAATTCAAAAATAACCGCTGCTTCTTCTTTCTTTAGTAAATCTGACAACTGCTTTAGAATTTTAAAGATAACAACTCGCTTAACGATAGAAGAAGTCTCCTCACCGTTCTGATCTAAATATTTAACCTTTTTCATTTTTATAAACACTGATTCACTCATAATTAATTCCTCCTTTTCCTTTTCCTATTTTCCTGTCCTTTTTTAAATGATTAATGAAGGACTAAACAAAAGGAAGGAACGAATGAAAGTCCTTCCTTTTGTTTGTGTTATTTAATTCTTAAACTCCTTCGCTACCGAAGTATAAATGATAACCGCTTTCGTCCTTGAATGTTTTAAGTTCTAAGTCTATTGTTGTGATTGTTTCTAATCCAAATTCGAAGGAAGGATTTCCTGCATTAACTACCTTTGGTAGATAGATATACTTTTCCTTATCTTCTGGATAGTCGATAGGAACTAACACGGCTGAGAATGTATGTTCTGAAAGTCGAACTGCTCCACCTTTCATTCCATATCTTTTTCCTGCTGAAACTTCCACTAAATGTGGTAATGCTTTCTTTAATGCCTTCGTATCAAATTCCATAAATCCGATATTAATTACCGCATATTTTAGACGTTTGACGATTTCCATAATTGAAGCATCTTCCCCATTAGGGACTTCGAAATCTCCTAGATCAAATTCGACAGTGACACCTTCTTCAGAAGTTGTTCCTAATTTAGCACCTAAAGTACTGCCGTCAGTGGTTTCGTATAAACCATAAGTTGTAATAAATGTTTTTTTAGTTGTATTGATCATTATACTTTTCGCTCCCTTCTTGCACTTTTTGTGCGTTTTTGTGCATTTTTCATCACTTTTTGATTGTTTTTAAAACAAAAACAGCCCTTTTTCTTCAATTTCAGAAGGAATATACTCCTCTTCATTCGCTTTTGCTTGTTTTCTTAAATCTATTACTTGTAGATAGTAAGAGGCACGGTAGACTAATAAAGTGTCTTGTTGTTCAAAAAACTCAAATTCTCTTTCTACGAAACACCTCTTAATTAAGAATGGTCCGTATCTAACATTGATTAATTCGTCTAATGCATTTGATACTTCTTCACAGACTGAGCGAGGGTCTCTATCGTCTATTGCGTCATAATACTTAACTTGAACACTAATAACAGGGTATTTAATATGTCGTGCAACCTTCGGGGCAGGATATGAACCCGCTTCGTAAAGGAAGATTCCACAACCTGTATGTGATGAATCAATCGTTATTAGATTTAACTCTTCAACTTCTTTTTCTGCTAAATAGTATCTAAGAATGAAATTTGGTGAAGGAAACATCGTAGCATTTACCTTTAGTTCATTCTCAGGTATGTTTAATTCTTGATAGGCCATAGTCCCACCTCCTTTAGTTGTTTGTCCTATTCTTTCTTGTTTCTTTTTCCATTGTCTTTTTGGCATCCTTAATGATTTGTTCCTCGAAAGTTGATTTCAACTCACGCATTGGTTGCATTAAGTAATCAGCCTGTCCGTCAATGTGTCGATACTCTTCGTGATCATGTTGTTTTTCAGCATAAGTAGTATTAAATCCAACATCAAAGAATGAAACACTTTCCATATCCCTAGCAGAAGAAGAGTTAGACTTAGCAGCGTTAATATTTCCATTTTCATCCGATTCTGCCACTACTGTTTTGTTGTTTAACACAACAGTTCCTGAACCTTTCAATTTACCACCCGTATGAGTTTTTACTACATTTCCTTCCTCGTCTTTCAGCAATTCACCATTTTCGTCTATTTGCCCTTGATAAACAGGAGCAAGTTCAACAGCGTCTGCTAATAGTTTTAAAGCAGCGGCTTTAGTAGAACGTCTAATAGTTTTGTTTAATTTCTTCTGAAGTTCCTTTGAGTTTTTTGCTAAATCCTTTAATCCCTTTAACTCAACTGACATATTCAGTCCTGATCTAGCCAAAGTAAACTATCTTCTTTAGAATCCGTCTAGAGTATGGATGCCTTACGAAATAAACCCGCCATACAGTATACATATTTTCGTCATACCAAATCCTCCATGATTCATCTATTGGAGAGTCTGCTCTACAGTGTAGATAGGCATAAATGGTATACTGTTCTTGGTTATTCGCGTCAATCTCCCAATTGTTTTCATAGGTAATGTAGCCATGTTCAATATGTCCATTATCGTAATCTGGTGTAGGTTGTCGCTTCGCATTCATAATAAACGGATAAGTTTGAATAGGTTCTCGCATGTTGTTATACATATTAGAGCCTCCCAACTCTCACTAAACAAGGGATTAAAGTTTCGTAAACGGAAGGATATAACTGCGTGGGTTTGTTAAAAGATGCTGAATAATCTGGAAGACCAATTGAAGTATTACCATTCTTAGCATTCTTTTCAGCATATTGGGCTTCGTGGTCAGTTAACATATGATAGGCTTGTAAAATAACCGCTTCAAAAACTCGGTGATCTTTATATTTTTTATACTCGATTGAGTATTTAAAGATAATGGTGGAATCGTTTAGAATAGTTCTCCAAGCAGTAGAAAGTCCTCTTCGTTTTTGGTCCTCTGTGAAGTCATTCCAATTAGCGAAATCGTCTATCATATTACTCATAAATAGATCTGCTTCTTCAACTGAAACAAGATTGTAGTCTCTTAGTGTCATTTTGACACCCTCTTTTTAGTGGTAGGACTCTTTTCTTCGGTTACAATACAACCAATATATTTAAATAATCCCGCAGTTTTAGAATCATTTGTTTCTGCAATTCCGTTTTTAAATTCTAAGCCCAAAAAGAAACCATTCTTATTTGTGTTAAAGGCTTCAATCTTATAAATCATTTCATAGTCCTCCTTTCCTTTCTTTTTAAACAAAAGGCATAGGAAGGAGTTATTCCTCCAAACTCCTATGCCTTTTGTTTAAATTATCTAATACCCTTAATGACTGCAGCAGAACGAGCAGTAAATTCTGCAAGACCTGCATGCCACTCAATGTAGTTTCCTTTCCAAATTGGAGCGATTTCATAAGGTGACACTGTAATGCCTTGTTCACCTTCAATACCGTTTAAGCGACCACTTGCAAGGTTTAAAATATAGATTGAAGAAGTATTTTCTACTCCGTCAACAGTTTCATTTTTTGGTAATGGATTTACAGTTACAGTAGAGAATGTACCGTCTAATGCTTTCACTTGCTTTTGGAATGTACTCATACGGATAATTTCAGCCCCGTTGAATGATACGACACCTAGATTAAATGCATTAGTACTGCGTTCTAGCAAATGTTTACTCGCTAATTTGTTAACTAGTTTTACATAGTCAAAGTCATTCGCAACAATTACTAAGTCAGAAGGATTAGCAGGTTGTAATGCTAAAAGTGCTAATTGTAATTGCACTTCGTCAATGTCGTTGTTTGTTGCAGTGTAAACTAAGTCTTCTGCAATACGATTTTTAACACCATTCAGTCCTGCATCGTTTACTTCTAAATCTCCTAATAAAAATTCGTGAGCATAAGCACGTGAAATAGAAGCCATTTGATCCATTACTGCATTTTGAATAAATGAAGCAGGGTCAACCATACGTGCTAATTCTGCTTTATCTACACGGAAGTCAGCATAGAACACAGAAGTAGACTCTGTAACTGGCGTGTAGTTAAACTCTGTTTGTTTTGGTGCTTGACCTGTAAAACGAGTACCAGACCCATGAATACCGTCAGAACGGCTGAACTTAATCGCTGCTCCTTTAATCTTTTCAAATAAAATTCGTGCTGTTAAAGGTGAACCTTTTGCTAAAGACCCATAAATACCTTTTAAGAATTCTTCGGTTTGTAAATTTGAAGAATGTAATAGTGAATGTGCCATTTAATTATCCCTTCCTTTCTTTTCCTTTTTTATTAAATATCTTTTACAAATTCGCTTGCCCAATCTCCGACATATTGCTCAGTCGTTTTTGGTGCATTTGAAGTTGTTGAAGGATTTGCTCCTTCTTGTCCAATCGTTGAGAGTAAACCTTCCTTCTGTAATTCAGAAACCATTTTTTGATAAACAGTATCGACACGCTCTTTTAGAACTTTTGGATCGTTTGTATATTCGATTTCTTTTCTGTACGTGTCGCTCATTTTTCGACCATTTAATAGTTCTGTAACAGATGATTTGAAGGACTCTTGCTTCTTAACTTCTTCTGCTTCGGTCTTGAAATTCTTTAAGGAATCAAATTCAGTTAGAATGGATTTTAAGTCTTTTTCGCCTAATAGGGCTTTGATCGTATCTAACTCTGTTTTAAGAGAGTTAAAATCTTCTTCTGAAACGACTTTCGCTTCTTCTGTGTTTGTTTCTTCTTTAGTTTCAACAGTGTCTGCAACCGTTTCAACTGTTTTAGTTTCTACTTCTGTATTTTCTAAAACTTCCGAGTTATTTAATTCTTCCATTTTTATCACCTCAAAATCTAATTAGCCAATAGACACGGATTTTTCCCTTATAAGTGCATAAAAAAAAGAAAAAAGATGGGTTTTAAGCATCTTCTTTCTTTTCTTCATCATTCTCTTTTAACGTGTTGAAATTGCTTATATCTTCGTATTCTGGAATAAATGGTTTCTTCACATGACGGCAGTTTTCGTGTATATACTCCCCACCATTTGGTAGTTCAGTTATGGATTTAACAGGAGTTCCATCAGGTAAAGTGGTTACTCTCGGATCTATGGAGTATATATTTCGCTTACCGCCTTTTTTTACTACGGCATTACATTTAGAACAAGAAGTCTTATGGTCTGAATAAGTAACATAACAGAAGCCGTCTTCTAGCATTAACAACTCTGTACCCTTATTATGGGCTTTCATTGTCGCTGTGTGAAGTTTTGTTCGTGCATAGTGCAATATATCCATGCTTCGTCCATTCTTCATTGTGATAGAGTCTAGTCCCTTAGAAATGAATCGTTCAGCCAATTTATCAGAAGCCGTCTTCATACTTTCACCCGAAATTAAATTTTGCAGAACCGCATTGTTTAATTCGTTATTTATAATCGCACGTGAATTAGATAAGACACCAGCACGGGCAGAGTCTAATGCATGAAAGGTTTCCTCTAGCACGGAACGAATCGCATATTCGTCTATCTTTGAAAAGGAATCGGGTTGACGTGTAACATTAATACCATACTCAGACTGCAGATTAAGTGCTGCCCAATATTGACCCAATGCATATTGTTCTTTTACTAATAAAGGAAGATTCTGCTCTACATAAAGATTCAATTTCGCCAAATTACTGTCTATTCCTTTTATAACATTATCATAGTGTTTTTTCATTTCGCTATGAGTTTCTGCCTGTGTTGTGACTGTCATTTCGGCTTGTATCAGTTTTTTAACCATATCGTATGCATCAACTAAATCTAATCGAAGTTTTTCATTCTTCTTTTCGCGCGCTCGATATTCTGAAAATGTATATTTCATTATTCATTCACTTCTTCCTTTTCATCCTTGCTATCTGAAAGACCTAATAAGGCTGTTAAATCTCGCTCCTTACTATAATCGTTTTCGTGTGAATGGTCATTACTACTTTCTTCATTAATCTTTCTTAACTCTTCTTCAAGTTGTCGTGCATTTAAATTATCTAGTTTTTGCATAGTAGTCTCTTTACTTTGTAATCCTGCTTGATATTTAGAAATCTCTGCAATAACTGATTCTTCGTCCAAAGGAAGAGAACTGAAATGAAAGACTGTAACCCATTCTGGAGCGAATGTGATTTGACCGTATTGATAAGCCAGTTTCTGTGCTTGCCAATAAACCATTTCCATAGTGTCACTAACAACAGTTTGAAGGTTTTTAATGATTGTTAAAGAAGGAAGATAACGGAGAGTTAAGGCCTTTCCACTTTCAGGATAGTTGCCTTCCTCGATTCGTAATGAATGTGAAGGTACTCCTAAAATCGTAGACATAGCCATAGTGACTGTGAAGAGGAATTTGAAGGCTGATTCTGTATCTGCATCCCACGTTAAATATTCGGGCATTTGACCATCAACAGAAGGGTTAAAACAGAAAACGTCTTGATTGGCGAAAGTCACATACTCACTTCCATATTGGTCCATTTTAACGTCCCACCCCATGCTCTTTTGAAACTGCTTAAAGATAGTAGGTGGTAACATTAATTTAGGTGCAGCGAATATATCATTTACTCGTTTCAAGAAAGTAAAACGATTGTTGATCTCTTTAATTAAATCCTCTACATCCTCAATTGCAGAACGACCATAAAATTCAAATGGATCACGATTAAACGGCATATAATGGATTAACATTCCTGCATCATGATTTACTTGTTCAACTTCACCAACTAATCGAAAAGTCGTTGAGTTTTTATCTTTAATAAATCTTGAGATCTCATAAGAATTCTCACGATACTCCTCAATCCTTTTATACTGTACTTGCCCTATTTGGTTCTCAAAAATCAAACGATAACCAATAGGATTTGCTTGATCCCAAGGGTCTTGAATTACTTCTAAATGGCGTGGATGAACAAACTCCGTATAAATCTCAATTTCTTTATTTTTCTTACTCGTACGAACACCAGTTCTAACAACTAAACCTCCTAGCGTTAGCATTGAAATAATCATATCAAAGAGTTTGCTTTGAATTTTATTATTCTTGATGTATGTATCTAGCCATTCTTGTGCTTCCTCAGACTGTACGACAGGAGTGGGATTAGAAGATACATACAGATTAGATAAGTCTCTAAAAGCGGGCTTAATGAGGTTTACAGTCATGTATCTATCTTTATCTTCTAAAGAAAGATTTCCTGCAAATAAATCTTTATGCTCTCCTTTGTAAATCCTTTCATTTTTCTTATATCGTTTTACTTGCTTACTATCTATCCCTACTGTATTTCCCATTTTTTCTATTTCTTTAATATCTATCGTTTCTTGTGTGTCTTTATGAACGACTACATATTCAATGTCGCCTTTTTCATAATTGCTCATTGTTTTTCCTCCTTTCGTTTTTAACTACCAACTTCCACGGCCACGCTTAATGTGGGACGGAGGCATTAAGTAATCTGAAATAACTAAGTTAAAGATCTTCACATATTCATAAACTGCATAGCGTAAGGAATCCATGCAGTGGTCATTTCCATCCTTTGGATTTTCTAGAACCTCACCATTTTTATTCTGCATATATTCATAACTGCATATTTCGGCATATGTAGTTTCACAACTTTCGTCAATATAAATCATTCTTCTTTTTACATGGTCAATCCCTTCCTTCTTAGAATGTGGACCCTTTATAGTTGGGTGAATATTAAACCCTGCTAAGACAAACTCTGTAATATATCCTTTGGCAGCACAGTCTGCAACAATGGGAATCTGCTCTCGTAAGACAAATGGAAACTTATCTTTTATTAACTCAATCAAAACATTGTTCGTAATATCATTAATTACAAGTTCATGCAACACATAAATATCTTCACCTTTAACTCCTAAGACTAAAAATGCATTAGGATCTGTTGAGCCAAAATCAAGCCCACACACTAAATAGTCAAAAAAGGAATAGTCTTTTGTTGCTTTTATTACTTTGTAATTTTTGTAAACCATTTTACCTAAACTTCCCCAGTGCCCTAGAGCATAGATATTGTAATGGTTTGGGTCACGCTCTTTTATCTTTAACATTTTCTTATGGAATTTATTGTCGATAAATTTATTATCTAAATAAGTAGAATGAACAATTAAAGTATCTTCTTGCTCTTTATCAAAGAATTTCTTCTTCAACCAATGATGTTCACTAATTGGATTAAATGTCATGAAGATTTGGAAATCGTCACAGTGATCACCACGAAGACGGGTTTCTAATTGATTTAAGTCGGCCTCTTTTAATTCACTCGCCTCTTCAATCCAAATTTTTGTTGTCTTCATTAATCCCTTGACCTTTTCGGGGTCGTCTAAGCCTTTGAAGAGGATAACACTTCCATTTGGGAATACCACTTCTAAACGAGTCCTATTAACCTTCACAAGGCTTGAAATACCAAACTCGTCTAATTGTTCCATCACCTCTGCAAAGACAGAATCTCGTAATGTAGAGGCCACCTTTCGGAAGATAACAATTCTTTCTTTCTTAGCCATAGCCATTAAGACTACTTTTTGACGCATAAAAGAAGATTTACCAGATCCACCACCACCATAAAGTAAATTCATATAACAAGTGGAAGAAAGTACTTTTAAGTAGATTTCATTAAAAATATCTTCGTCAACAATTAACTTAAAACTCCTTCTATTCGCAATGTGAGTACTTCTTTTAATCATTTTCCTCACCTTCGCTGGCAATTTCTTTTTTATCTTTCTTCACATAAGTAACTTCGAATGACATTTCCTTTAATTCTTCTTCTTGCTTATCTTTGTAGTAGCCCGGCATTTTATTTTTTACTGCAAACATTAACAACTGGTCGGAAGGTGGAATGTACTTAGGAATTGTTTTAAGTTCTCCATTTTCATCATGATAATAGTGATCATAGTAATATCCTTTCGTTTTCTTCATAAAGATATTTTCCAACTCAATGTCTACTGGCATACACCATCTATCAAAGGCTTCCCTGAAGTTAGGATTCTCATTGAAGGTTTTGTACAATGTGCTTTCTGATATTCCTAAATTTTTTGCTATTTGCTTCTGTGATAATCCTAATTCGCACCATTCACGAATTTCTTTAAGATGAGGAAGAACCTTTACTTCATAGGCTGTTCTCTTTGTTTTTCTTGTCATTTTACATTCAACTCCTTTCTTTTTTATCTGCTTTTCAAATAGAAAAAGGACACAACTCTGTGAGAGTCATGCCCTTTTCCATATCTTCGGGGTATAAAAATGAAGACAATAGAGGATTTTGGAAGAATAAATAGGTTGCAGAGTTCTTTACTCTCTAAAAGTTAATTAGCCATTTAGTCTTCGTTTTTCCCTTAATACCTTCATTTTATTTTTCTAAAGTATTTAAAATTGCTAAGTGTAGTTTCTTTTTAGCGAATGTATAAAGATTTCGGCAACGCTTTTCTGAGAGTCCGATTGAGTTTGCTATATCCTCAAACTTTTCACCTTCCAATTCTCGTTGCTTTAACACTTCCACTTCATTATCCTTGAAGTTTACATGCTTTAATTCCTGCTTAAGTGAGATTAAAAAATCAACATCTTCAATTTTTCTATGCTCACTTAGTATGAAACAACAAACTTCAAACACTTCATTTGAACGACTATTAGACAACTAAATCAATGAAGTCTGATTTTGGAATCTCCTTCTGTCCTTGTCTGTTTCGCTTTGTTCGGAACGATCTTGCCAAACTTTTCTTTAATGTATTTCTTAAATACCCTTCACTTTCTAATTTTAGAAGATAGTTAGAATCTTTAGTTTTTAGTGAAGTTTCAAAAAATCTTTCGATTACTTCTTGCTTTAAATCCTCTTTATCATTTATGTAAACCTTGCGACATACACTATCTACTAAGTTTAGAAAACGGTCTGTTACGACTAGATTTCTTATGTAAGAATGAACCATTTCACTGTAAACTTCTTTAATATTTAACTCAGTATTTATATAAGACTGATCGAAGCATTCTAAGAAACTATCCATAAGAATAGTTTCTTCTAAATTTAAAACACCTTTCGATTCAATATTTTTAATTAATTTAAATAAATCCTCAACATCTTCAACTTCACTAATAAATAAGTCTTGATCTACTTTGTTTAAATCTGTTGTCTTATATAAATGAAGATAGATTTTCGTAACTCGACTATCTTCATTTCTACACTTTATTTTTTTGACTACATAGTAACCTTTATCTTCTTCACTTTCTGCTTTTTTAATGTTAAATACCTGACAAATCATACTACCCCTCCTTTTAATATAATTTTTTGAAATTTAGTTCTTAACTCTACAGCCTTTTCATTGTGACTTTCTACTAATCTCTGTAAGTTCTTAGTTATTTTTATATCTTCAAGGAATTTTTCATTAAGATTAGTCGCTTCAAGAAGTAAATCAGAAAGTTCTGACATATCGTCTATGTCTTCTTCAACTTGTTCTGTGAATAATATCTTTTCAACCTTTTCCATTAACTCGCCTTGATTAAATAAATATAAATCATACGGCTTAATACATATTTCAACATCTTCTTTTGTTGTAAATGGCTTTCTATAATCTTCTTTTGCTTTATACGCTGCTAAGGCAACTAAGGCTGACTTCCTTAGTTGAGTCGCATAATCTGTTCGAAATTCCACCTTAGAAGAACCTCTTAATGGTGAAAATGGAATGTATTGCTCCCAACTATTCTCATAAACAAGAACTTTTTTAGAGTCTTCATTAGATTTAGTTGTAGCATTGCTCCATCCACCAAAATCATAAGTTTTATAAATAGGCGAATACTCCTTACAATCGCTTTCCTGCTCTTGTTCTTCGTATAATTCCTCAGCAATTTGTTCTGCTAAATCACTGTCAATTTTGATATGCTTGCTAAATCGAACAGTGTCTTTTACTAACTTCTTATATTCTTTTTCTAAAGAAGTATCAAAGAACATTTCTTCGAATAATTCGTTTAAAGTTTCTTTAGAGTAAGTTCTATACTTTGAAGGATCTAATGTAAATAAATCTTCTAATTCAATAAGACTAGAAGTTTTATCTAATCTCGAAATATAAACTACGTATATATATTCTAAAACACCACAACCTGTTTCAATCTGCTTTTTATATAAAAAACCAAAACTTCCCCAAATACCACTCTCTTTAATCAACACCTCGTCACCTGTAATTTCTGGAACTAACTTTAACTTTAATAAATATTTCTTATCTTTAATTTTTAAACTCAACATTCTCTATCCCTTCCTTCCTTCCTTCCTTCCTTCCTTCCTTTCATTTCCACAATCGCTTTATCTTTTTCATGCAAGAAGCCCGAACCTTTCAGCACGGACTTCTTGCAAATATATACCTTTAGGAGGTGTTTTTTCTTTGGTCGTACTCGCAGGGATTGAACCTGTCATAAGCACCAGCAGTACGAGAACTTGCAAGAATGAATGTAATCCAACACTCTCGCAAGTAGTATGTTTTTGTAACGTGTTGTTTTTCTGCTGTAAGGAGTAATATCAACAATCGAAAGGGGGTTCAATATATGTCTTTATCTTTTGTCCTTACACTATATACCCCGACAAGAACTTATGTTCTGTTTCATAGAAAATAAAAAAGTTTTAACTAAATTAGAATTATTTTTCTAAAGAAGTTAAAACCTTTTTATTTATCTTAAAGATACTTTTAGTTTTTCAATTTCGCGTGTAATTGTACTTTTATTTACCTTCAATTTTTCAGCAATTTCAGTTCTCGTATGTCCTGCTGCTAACATTCTGCATATAGTTTGTTGTCTAGTCGAAAGGCCATTAGGAAGGAATAAATCTACCTCCTGTGTATATTTTAATTTATTCGTGTTTTTTTCGTCATTCATATCTTCATATACAACAGTTACCTCTTGATCTTTTAAATACTTGCTTTTTCTAGAAAATTCTCGCAGAATATCACGTGCGAAATCATATGCTTTTGTGTAAAAATGACTCGTTTTAAGGCTCTCATTTTTATTCTCTAAGTAAAATTTAATCAATCTAAACTGAACTTCTGAGATCATATCCTCTTCTAAAAAATTAAATGATAAGTTGCTTTTGTTAGTTAAACAAGCCTTTCTTACCGCTATAACAACCCACTGCTTGTAGGTTTTGTTACCATATATTAAGTTGAATAATTCTTCTTTTGTTATCATAAAAATCTCCTCCTCTTCCTCCACCGACCTCCCCTCAGAGGCGGGGCTGCCTCGTAATAATTATTATTTACGACATGTACTATTAACTACATAAACTGGTGTAAAACAACCTTCGCCATTTTTATAAGTTAACTCTATATAAAGAATATCTTCATCTTCATATTCCAGTGAATGTAGGATATCGTACTCTTCATAAGCACTTGTTTCAGAGTAAAATATTTGAAAACTATCAACTTCTTTATATGTGTGCAACATAATCTGTATTTGCTCTAAAATCTCCTCAAATGAATCGAACGAACCATTATAATCATCCATACCTCCACTCGGATAAAAGTCAATTATCGTAAATAACCATAACTTCTTACTTGTATCTATCTTTTTCACAATCCCTCAACCTCCTTCCCTTTCGGCTCACTCTAGAGGAGAGCCTCGCCTTGTTGCCTATTCGCTTAACCTCTGCTCTACAAGGATTTGGTACTCGTAAAATAAGTGATCTAAATCTACATGAGTAAATTTGTCTTCAATTTTTTCTTCCAACACTTTATCAAAAAGTGGTACTAAAATATCGTTTCTACTTTCTGTTAGGATTTTTTCTAAAAATTTGTTCATAATAAACACCTCCTATAAGTCTTTTCAACATATCAATTAACGACCCTTTTTTTATCACCTTATTTTTTTATTTTTATACCAATTTAAACCTAAAGCAGGATAGTCACATCTGGTATGTACTGCCTTACAAAACCATCGACTTCGCTTGCGATAAACAATCGCAAAATCAACATTTTCACCTACTTCTGTTAACTTCTTTAAAACTGAAAAAGTATTGTTGATTAAATTTCTTTCGTCTTTTAAATGGCCTTTAACATCAATTAAAATCTTACTATTGTCATTAAAAACAACTACGAAATCTGCTGTGTAAATTCGGTCTAATTTCTTCTTGCCTTGCAATATAAATCCTTTTTGAACGACATATCTTACTTGTCTTTCAAAGTCTTTTATTAATCCTTTTTCCTTCTGATTTATAAGGAAAATAAAATAATCTCTTTCAGTTTCACTATCAAACTCTATATAATTGTAAATACATTTTTTAGCCACAATAAACACCTCCTATATCTACAGTTGAGGATAGTAAGACGAATACCTTCTTTTTTGAATAAGAAAATAAAAAATGACTCGAACAATTACTCAAGTCATTTTTTATTAATTATTTAGTTTGCTTTTTTCTTTTGTTGACAGTTCCAGCATAATGGCTTTCCGTGAATCTCAGTTGATTTTTGAATTACATTTTTACTCGTAATCTCATATCCACAATCTGAACAAGGAACAGAATTGTTTTGATTGTTTTGACTAGGCATTTGAACTATATTTTTCTGAACATTCATTTGCTCAAAGTTTGGCTCTTGACTGTTATTTTTATTATCGTATTGCTCTTGATTTACAGGCTGATTATTTGGCTTATAAGCCTGTTGTTTACTTCTTACACCCTTAATAACCAAGGATATATCCTCACTGCTTGTCGGCATTCCAAGACGTTTACAAGCGTCTTTAAATGCTGAACTTTGAACACTTTTTAAAGTGTTGTGGTCGTATGTTACTGCACCTTCTGCAGTTTTAACATTTAATTTAGCACCACCTACACCTGTAAACTGAACACCACACACTGTAATTGTACAAGTACAGTACATGTTACCTCCATTTAGTTTGTATTCTCCATATTCTTCTGAAATATTAACAGGAAGAAATGCTTGATACAGTCTTTGTCGGCAGTAAGTAGGAATTACACTGTAATTTCCTTTGTGATTGTCTTTTAACTCCTCGAATTTGAATGGAGTTCTTAGGAAGTTAAAAACTTCAATAATTTTCGCTTGTGGAATATCTGTAAAACTTTGATAGTAACTATCTATAATATAGTAATTTTCCATTACCACTGCTTGTGTCCCTTGTCCGAATTGATTAAATGCTTGATTGTTCATATTAATATCCCCTTTCGATTTGCTGTTCGCAAATAATGTAGTATGTGCTACATATATCAATAACTAACTTTTCGATTTAACTAAAGTAAATACCTTTTTCTACACAAAAAAATATTTACTTTTATAAATCTTTTTGTTATAATATATAATTTACTCATTTAGATAGTAATACCTTTTTTTATTTATTATTTTTTTAAACTTCCTTCTGGATATCTTTTACATAAGGTGGTAATATATAGTTATCACTTAGGACAGGGTGGTCGGAGGCATACAGGCTTTCGTTATGTTTGTATAACTTAATAGTTAAATCCTAGAATTTAATATTAAAAATACTTTATGGATATCTGTCTATAATAATAAGATTTGCAAATCTTTCTAGAGTAATGAGTAGTGGTTGTTTTTGGTGTCATATTAACACCTCCTTTCTTTTGTGATAGTAAAATACATGTGGAAGACGGATGGCGGAAAACATCCGTTTTTCATCATCATATAAATAAAAAAGACCTACAGGAATGAACGTTCGCTGTAAGTCTTTTTTTGTTTAATTAGAATGGCAAATCGTCATTTTCTTCTTCAACATGTTGGTTAGAATAACTTGCTTTAGTTGCTTCTGCTGTTTCTTTATTTGCTCCTTCAATACGTTGTTCATAATAACTTCTGTCAGTTGCTGCTGTTTCTTTCTTTGCTTGCTTAACAACAACCTTAAATGATTTTACTTGCTCAAGTCTTTTATTTAATTTAGCAAGATCTTCTTTACATAAGGAGTAAATAAAACCTCCTAAATTTTGAACCTTTTCTAGATTCGATTTACTTAATATTTCAAGGATTACTTCCTGTTCATTTTCGTCTTTTTCTACAAATGATTTATATCCATTAAAATCTAAATCATTACTGTCTAAAAACTCTTTAAAAGCCTTTATATTAGGCTCTACATCTTCTTCTTCCTTAGTATCTACCTCTTCACTAGGCTTACTATCTAAGCCGTTTAGAAGCCCATTAGCAACGATTCTGAAACTATCTAATGCTAACACCTCAGCAACAGTAGAAGAAGGATAACCTGCCTCTAATAGTCTTTTTTCAAGATCTACTTTTTCCTTGCTATTCTGTCCTCCATTTACAAAATCAGCATACTCCTGCACCAACTGTTCAGCACGACCTTCTGTAAAAATAATTTCGCTCCAAAACTTAGGAATAATAATTTCAGCAGGAAGTGGAACAGGTTTAATAATAGTATATTCTGTGGCCTTTTTAGAATTAACTCTATACTTTGCACTAATTAATCCTAACTCCTCTAAATTTGAAATTATCTTCCCAATCGACTTTATATGTAGACCTGTTAGATCTGCGATATGTTGATCAGTTATGTAAAAGTCAAACGACTTCTGATTCCAGTCTATTTGCCCTTTAACGAGGTTCTTCTTTAATGCTATGGCTTGCTCTAATCTCACTAAAAGACTTAGTACAGCCCAATCCGAACCTTTTAGGATAACCTCCCATCCTAAGATTGAATATAAGTCTGTAAATTGTTTGTATGTTTTTACTAATTGCATATAAACTCCCCCTTTCGAAATAATATGCTTATGTATATCTTTTCTTCTTCAGAGTAAACATTCCTTTTTTTATTTGGAATTTTTTCTTCCAAAACGGAATTTTTTATTACCCTTAAAAATCGAAGTGGAATTTTTTCTTCCAAAAACGGAATCTTTTATTCCAAGAATGGAATCTTAGATTCCAAAAAAGAAGGTTTTTCGGAATAAAAAGTTACCCCATCATATATAATAAATATCTATAAATAGAATAAATCATCTGATGGAAGACGATAGTTGGAATTTTAGATTCCAAAGAGAACTTTTTACACCAAAACTACAAGAACTATATTTAAAGAACTTTATGACTTATATACTTTCAAGAACTTTCTTTTTTCAAAGTTAAAAACCAAATCTACAACATTAGTTCTTTTAATAGGAAGAAACTCTTTTTTTACCAAAACAACCTCTTAAAACAACCAAAAAGATCTTTTACTTTAAAAAGAAAATGTTCTTGAAAGTAGTAAAGAAATTAAGTTCTTAAAAAGAGGGTTTTTACTTTGAAAAAAGAAATGTTCTTGAAAGTAGTAAGTTTTAAAGTTCTAAAATCTTTTTTAAAAAAATTTTAAAATAAAAAAGGTTTTTTGATAGAAAAGAAAAATTATATATTATAACAAACAAAATCATTACTTTCAATAAAATTTTTAAAATAAAAAAGGTTTTCGTTTTAAAGTATTGAAATTACAAGTATTAAGAAAATGCAGCACACACTGCATTGTTGCAACAGGCAACACGAAAGGGGAAATTTATATGTTAAAAGAAAACAACAAGTTTAAAACAATCAATGGGATTATCGAGGTAAATGCGGATTTAAATACTGCTGAACTCTATGATCTTCAGATTAAGAAAGAATTCGGTCAAGACGAAATAATTCAAGACTTAACAATGCAACAAGCAATGGATCTCCTTGATACTTACCAACAAGAAGAGATTGATCTAGAAGTCAAAGAACAAGAAAGAGAACTTCTTTTAAAAGCAGCAATTACTAAACACGAAATCGAAGCAGAATTAGAAAGAATTGCTTCTAAAAAAGCGATTAAAGAAGAGTTGGACTTTCAAGAAAGTTTAAATCAAAAGCCTTTCAAATTAGTCCCAGCGGAAGCAGTTACAGAAGAAAACACCCATCTAATGGAAAAGACACAAGATGGATTTAATAAATACACTGAAACAGCATACGGAAAATTCGTTCACCAACAAGTTAAATTAGGTGGCGAACATGAGTAATATTATAAAAGTAGTTAAGCCAGTTGAAAAAGAAATTGCCGAAAAAAGACAAGTTACACTTACAGTGTGTAATATGTTTTGGGAGGGATATATGACTCCAGACAACTTTAAAGATTTCCTACCAACAAGCATGACAGAGGAAGAAAAAGAAACACTTTTAAATAAAATAGTTGTACAAAAAATAGAAGCAATTCAACAAACTTGCTGATAAAAAAGAGACTTACTCCTAAAATGTGATAGGAATAAGCCTCTTTTTTATTGTGCAACCTTATGAAAATTAAGCAAACAAACCTTATTTTCTTCTATTGCGATTAACTTATCAAGTGTCACATAGATAAACTCCCCTTTGGAATTATAGAATACATTCCCCACAAACTTATCCACAACAATGCTTTTAAAAATAGCATCCTCAGCCACTGGAATCATACTATATAGCCCCCTTTTTAAAGAACCTTGCTGGATATTCGGCCTCTACGATCTTCAAAAATGCTACATTTAATCCACTGTAAACGGTAAATTGGTTTTCTAGCAGAATTTTATAGCAAAAATTATCATCCATAAAAATATTGCCACTAATTCGAATAAATTTTCTACCGCAAAATATAAGTGTTCTTACCGTACTAAAATCAATAAAATATTCAATTTTAAGGACAAATGTATTTTCGTGCTTTTTCTGCAAATCTAAGTGTTGTCTTTTGTAGCCTTGCATAACAAACATTAACCCACCATTACTAAAAGCCTTATAAAACATATTTTTTTGTGTTTCTATCAATATGCTCATTCCTTCCTTTTTTTCTTTTTTTCTTTTTTTAAGTAAAACGTGAATCTATTTCATCTACAAGTAAAAACTTTATTTTTTTCTGAAATAAAAAAAGGAAAGTAAATAGGCGTATAGAAATGACTAGTAGGAATATTTCGAGTAGTACACACTACTCCGTTTGGCTGAACTTGGCTAGATCGAAAGGGGTTATTAATATGTTAAAAGAAAAATACACAAAAGAATTTGTTATGCAGATAATTGAAGAATACTTGCAGTTATATGCAACAAGAAGACAGTTTGATCAGTTTTTAAATTTACTACGTGAAAGTGATTACTACAATGATTCAGAGGTTTTTGCAAAGGCTGCATTCAAGAAGAGCCGTTTGTTTAAAACTTACTTCTACGAAAGATTGGAAGAGGAACTTAAATAAGAGTATTCAATACGGTTTAAGAAATTAGGTAGCACACACTACCTACTCCCCTCTTATAGGTAGAGTGTCGAGTGATGAGGAGGAAGGTTATTATGGTAAAAATTAAAGATGTAACAAAATTAAGAAAAGTGTTAAAAGAAGGTGGTAATGGCAAAATAGTAGTATGGAAGGATGGAAGGATGGAAGTTGGGATTTGGTCTCAAGTGGGTATGCGGGAGAGCATAGTGGAGATCAACCTGTTACAGTGTTAAATGCAAGTTTTGCAACAAATACTGCTACTGTAAGAGATCATATTGAGCAAGTTAAAATTAAACTAAATAACTAATTTAGGTAAAAAAGACTTAGTGTGAATTTATCATTCTAAGTCTTTTTTGCTTTTATTTACTAATTCTATGGAACCAGTCGTCAACTTAATGTACCCTTATATTTGGAATCTATTAATAGGAGGATACATGATGACAAAAGAAAGAAAAGCCAGTTTGTTCGGCTTAAAGAACTCGAATAGAGATTTTTCATCCAAAGATAATTGGGGTAAAAATCAATTTAACAGCAGTTTTCCCGCAGCACTTGCTTGCTATATGGGCAAAAAAGAAGTAAAGCCTGTTTATCTAAAAATGGATAGTCAACATGCTGTATACAAGGACTACATAGAAGTGTCTGAGTTATTTAAAATACCAATGGGTGTAGGTATTAGTGATGTGTACTTTGAATTCGAAGGTATTTATAAGCCACACAACAAATATGATGAAACATTATTAAGAAGCGACTTAGTAATCAAAAGTATTCCAACAGATGGATTGGAGGATACTTACTTTTCCCATCACGAAGTGAAATTAACAACTTTACCTGACAGTGCTACTTTTAACAAAACTGAAGATAAATTCGGTTGCGAAATAGTTGTAAGATCCGTCACAATAGTTCACTTAGCCGTAAATTTAATAGAACTTTATGAAAATAAAAAGAACGATTTAGCCGCTATTCTCAATCCGGTAACAAGTGTTATTAGCGACTGGAAAGACGAAAAGACCATTTTACCTTTGCTACCAACGATGATAAATGTTCTTAACGATATACTTACACAAAATATTGACAAACAATCTCCATTAATTTTAAACCCAATATGGAAGACCAATGGTAAGTCTTCTGCTCTGGCTGATAATTGTCTAGATTTATTTGTATGGTCTGATTTTGCAGTCACTAGACTTTTTATAAATTCCATAAATACTAGTAAAAAAGGCATAGATAGATATTCACGTTCTCTTGTTTGGTTGCTTTACTTGTTACATCAATACACAATCCGTGATAAAATAAATAGTAGTGAAATTTACACTATGCCTTTTAATTCTCAAACAGATAAAGCCTTTGCAGTTAATGGAAGTAAAACTAACCCATATATGGCTTGCGATGAATTATTAAATCCGAGGATTACAAGGGAGGAAATCGGAAATATTATTCTTAACGATGGGCAGTTGCTATTAAGTCCTGAACGTCGTTTTGATGCAGCGATTTATTACGCATCGGATATTTTCGAACAAGAGGAGTGATTTTTTGAAAGTAGTAGACCTATTCTCAGGTTGTGGAGGTATGTCTTTAGGCTTCCAAAATGCAGGTTTCGAAATTATATCTGCATTTGAAAATTGGGACGAAGCAGTTGAAGTTTATAATGCAAACTTTAACCACTCTTGCGTTAATTTAGACTTATCACAAGTAGAAGATTATAGTGTTTTTAAACAATTAAATCCAGACATTATTATAGGTGGACCACCTTGTCAGGACTACTCTTCTTCTGGCAATCGAATTGCTAAAGATAATGCAAACTTAACAACAGATTTTGCAAATATAGTAGTAAATGTAAAGCCTAAGTATTTTTTAATGGAAAATGTAGATCAAATTAAAAAATACGATGTATATAAAAGAGCAGTTGAAATCTTTAAAAATGCAGGATATGGATTATCATCAAAAGTATTAGATGCAAGTTTATGTGGTGTTCCGCAAAAAAGAAAACGCTTTTTCTTATTTGGTGAACTAGGTGGAATAGACGATTTATTTTTACCTTTTTTAGAAAAGAATTTAACTAAAAAGCCAATGACACTACGTGATTACTTTGGGGATAGTTTAGGTCTTGAGCATTATTACAGACACCCTCGAAATTATAATCGTAGAGGAGTATTTAGCATAGACGAACCTTCGCCTACAATCCGTGGAGTTAATAGACCAGTTCCTGCAGGTTATCCGGGTCATCACAATGATACAGCACCTGCTGCGGAAGTTCGTCCATTAACTACAATAGAAAGAAGTTATGTTCAAACTTTCCCGAAGGATTTTGACTTCTTAAGTATTTCAAGAACGAACTTAGAACAAATGATTGGAAATGCAGTTCCAGTTAAATTGGCTGAGTATGTAGCAAATGCAATTACCGACTATATTGAAAACAAAGATTATGCGAAAGAAGTATTAAAGCAAGATGAGCAAATTGATATGTTTGAACTTGAAGTCGTTAATGCATAACTAAATAAAACAAAAAGGACAAAGAGGAAATTATTCCTCTTTGTCCTTTTTGTTTTGCTTCCCAATCTTGCCAACTCTGCTTTTGTATATAAAAGATTTAACCACAAAATAGTCGTTGTATTTGGGTATTGCTGATGGAGACGGCGGGTGTCGAACCCGCGTCTCTTGAAAAGTTGATTATATCAGCATTTTTAAAGGTTTTTAGCACTTTTATTAAATTTCTAAATGCCATATTAAATGCCATTTCACTAAATTAGCGTTGTCGGGGGCAAATTATTTTAAAATCATTAGGTCATTCAGTTATTACTTAAACAGTAAGATTTTTTTGATAAGTGATATACCTAATAAGAAAAACCTATTCATTTTCCAAATTTTTATTAGAAACAATATTTAAAACAGATCCGAAATCATAAGGCTGGTAATACACGGTTTCACCACATTCAAGGCACTGTACATCGCATAATCTTGGCTTGGTTATGTCTTTTTCTTCGTGGACTTTTATAACCTCTTGGATGCCGTGACATTTTTGACAGAACATTGTTTACTCTCCTTTGGTTACTCCGATTAATTGGATTTGTAGGTTTGTACGTAGGTTAAATATATCTTCGTACATAATTGATTCAATATCAACACTGAACTCATTTTCAATATTTCGTACAAAGAGTAGGCGTCCAGCTAATTGTGTACGATCACTAAATTCACTCACGATTTCAAATACCGGGTTGTTGCCTTGATCATCGACTAAGATTGAAATTTCATCGCTGTAATCTAGAAGTCGTAACCATCAGCTTGTAATCTTTTCTTTAATTCCATATCCAAAGTATCACTTGTTTCATTATTGCAATACTTCAGCTTGGATTTTCATTATTTCTGAATCTAAATATAGTAAATATACTTGTAACATTAATCCTCCGTATAGAAAAATACACAGGTGTGACCTGTGTATTAGATTCCAAGTGTAATTTGTGTAGCCTCTTCTTTTTCAAGCAAGTCAATTTCTTTAATTTTCATACCCATATCGCGTATTAAATCAACAACTAAGGCATTCCCCATACAGAAATAACGCATACGTTTTGGCATACCCTCTGTCCAATTGTCATCAAAACCATTTAGGCGCTCACATTCAATTGGAGTTAAGAAACGTTTTCTACCGTTAACTTCAACTATATGTGTACTGCGATTTACGGTACCTTCGCTTGTTAGCATTGTTCGACCTGGTAAATTTAAATCATCAGTAGGTGACATACCACCTTCTGAATAGATGTATTTATGACCTTCAGCAGACGTTCTTTCAATTTTTTTAGGTCCACGTAAGTAACCAAATTTTTCGATGGCTGCATCATTTAAATAATACTCTTCATCAACTTCCTCTTCAGGCTGTAAAATATCCTTTAACGGAATTGGTGCTTTTTCAATCGGCTCTGGATGAACCGTATGAATTTCACCATTAATCATAATGCCTGCTGGATGGAATCCAAAGGCATAGCTATCCGATATTTTAATGATATCTTCTAGTAATGTTGCCGTTGCTCTACGATCCTTATATGGATCCTGTTTAACTGGGAAAACATTTGCAAAGAAACCTTTTTCAAATAGAATTTCTTCTCTATTTCTTATACTCATTTGCTTTTTCGCAAAATCTAAATTCTTTTTGTAAGCGAAGATAAATACTCTGCGTCTTCTTTGCGCATAACCATATTCACTTGCATTTATAACGCGCCACTCAACGATATATCCTAAATCCCTAAAAACGGCTAACATAATCGAGAAATCGCGACCACGTTGTTTGGAAGGTGACTTGATTAAGCGATCGACATTTTCTAAAAGGACGTACTTCGGATGGCTGCTTTCAAGCACACGCTTAATCTCCCAAAATAGAACGCCCTTTTTTCCGTTAATCCCTTGCTCATTATTTAAAGACCGACTAACGCTATAGTCCTGGCAAGGAAATCCACCAACTAAGAGATCTATTTTTAATGAATCAAACTTAGCAATAGGTACAGATGCAATATCTTTATTACTTACTTCACCTTCAGTAAAATGTCTACTATAACAATCATACGCATCTTGCGCCTTTTTTGAAGGCTCCCATTGATTTGCCCATACTGTTTGAAAATATTCTTTATCAACTTTCTCCAAGCCAAGACGAAATCCACCAACACCTGCGAATAATTCCACAACATTTAGGTTTTTACTCATAATACGAACATCCTTTCTCTATATGAGTATTATAAACCAACGGAAATGAAAGATCAACAATTATGTTTTATATACCTTTTAGTGATTTAATGGGTGGAGTAGCGTATTCTAGAATTAAGAATGGAATAAAGGGTTTTTTTTATGGCGCTACATGAGTTTACTAGAAATGAATTAGATACTATTTTAAAAAAAGTGGTGAATAAAACACTTGGTCAAGTGGATGTAAATAATGTTTTTGCACGAACGATTACCCATCCTAAAATTACAGGAATTGCTGGTGATGTAGTAGAACAATCAATTTTAGGCTATCTCCTTTGCATCATTTTTGAAGAACCTTCTCCAAAAGCCCAACTACAATTACAATAATAAAGATATTTTGGAGAATTAAGGGGAGCGTGATAATCGGATATTGAGCGAAGTTGAATATATATTTAAATAACAAACAGCCTAGGCTGTTATTTTCTCACAATAAGTCTTCAATTCTATCTCGATAAACCATGTATCTAGCTTCGACTGCACCAGAAGCAATATATTCATCTTTAGTCGTAACAATATTAAGTGGCTGCTCTCTTTTTTGATAACTTACCATATACCTTGAATTACTATTAGGTAAATTAATCGGTCCGTTTTGTAAAATTCTCAATAGTTGATCTTGGTTATTTTGGATATATGTACGATTTATACCGTATTGTTCCTCCAAATAATTTTGCAATATACGACGATTTACTAGCATAGTCTCTACTCTATGTAAATGATCTATCGTTAACTGTTCTCTATAAATATCTATCGGATCTCTATCTGCCCAACACATTAAATAATGGATTGTTTGTTTTTCTGGTTTATAAAACCAACCTTCTACTCTTTGCCCATTTCTATTTAATGAGATTAACTCTAAAACAAATGTATCTTGAATTGTAGATCTTGATAAATACCCTTTTTCATCGACTATATATATTTGGTTATTACTAACAAATTGAACATCTATACCTGCAAACTGTGCATCATTTATCCTCTGAAAATTATGTAAATTAAATCGGGGATAAAAATATAAATCTAAGTATCTAGCTAGTACTTGTTCGTTTTGTATATCTCGATCAAACATAACCCTATTCATAGAATCGCCTCCTTGTTATTACTAAGGATATAATAATATATAATCACATTTATTTTATGTAAAATCGATTGTCTTAGGTGTAAAATATACTGTTTTAGCAATTATTGTAGTAGCTTCGATCAATTTCATGCCTTCAAAAATCATAATATTGAAAAAAACAGTTTTACCAGAATTATGTGTTATGGTTTTAATATCCAAATAATTCAGGCGGTGATTTACTATTGAAACTAAACTTGAAACCAAATTTTTATACCACCCAATTATACCACCCAAATAGTTTGTATGTGTTAATGGAATATGAAATTAGTTTACACCAAGTGGAACTTTTGATAACTAAGGGTTATACTTTGGCTGATTTTATAGAACAAACTGTTTTGGCCAATCAGTTAAGTAAAAAGAAAAAATTATTGTATGAAAAAATTACAAAAGCACTCCCCTTTATTAATTCAGCTTCCTTAAACGAATCTGTATATAAATTAGCCGCTGCTGGTTTATCGATAAAGAATATCAATTTATTGAGAGAACATAATATTTGTTATCAAGATATAGAAAATTTAACGTACTCCGATTTTATGGAAACATTAAAAAGTACATCTAGTAAAGAAGCTGTATTCCAAAGAATAAAAACAGCTTTTGAAAGAGTAGAGGAAGCCTTTCAAATCCCTCCTTCAATAGATAAAATATACGATTCTCTCTTAATCAAACTCTTTGATTCCTTACCTCCGCGAAAATTTATTTCCAAGTTAGAAATCAAATTGTATCTCCTTAGAAGTTTACATGGGAGTTTACATGTTGATGTTCGGGAGATAGACGAGAACGCAATCGAAGTTTTTTTAGAAAAAAATATAGAAAAAGGGTTGATTTTAAGTAGCGATTTAGGGTTCGCTAAAAAATACATTAAGTTCATTGATTATCTAGAAGTAGATTTTAAAGATAAAGATATATTAATTCAGAAGTTGAATAACGCTACTTTACAAGATATTGCAGACGAACAAAAGGTTTCCCGCGAACGAATTCGTCAAAAACTAAGCAAAGTTCTTAGCAATTTACCTTTGATGGAAGAAATCATAATTTATAGAGAATCCTTCGAACAATATGACTGGCCAGAAGAATTGTTTAATATGATTTTCAAAGAACATCCCTATGTATATCAATTTTTAAAATTATCTTTAAAGAAGGGCACTAAAGATATATTAAAACATTTAGATGAACTTTCTTTGGACTTAAACGAAAGAAATACTGTTCTAACGTATTTTAATTACTATGTTAATTACGAAAACCAAATTATGCCTTATTCAAATAAAATTGCTCTATTCGAACATTTAGTTTACAACTTGGGAGAAGTCGCTGTGCATTACAGTGAATTCATCGAAATTGCAAATGAATTTATTATCGAGAAAGAATTGACTGAAAATTTACTCTTCGATGAACGTAATGTTATTGGATTAGCTGATCGATCCAATCGTGTTATTCGGACAAACAAACAAGGTTTCCGTTATTACAATCTTTCGAATTTAGAAACGTTCGAAATAAATCAATTAAAGCAGCTGTTAAACTTAGGGCCTGGGATTTATAGCACTGCGAAGCTTTTTAATGAAAATATTGATTTAATGAATGAGCTAAATATTGATTCTGAATATGAGCTTCATAACATTTACAAAAAGATTATTGATGTTCCTCATGTTGAATATACACGAATGCCTGAGTTTTCAGTGGGGCAGGTTTCGAAAGAAGAATTTCTGATTGTGGCGTTTCATGAATTAGCGCCTATTTCGATTGATGAGTTCGTCTCTTATATAGAGGAGAACTATGGTTTAAAAAGCGCTTCTGTACGATCATTAATATATACCGATTACATTTCCTATATACATGAAAATATGATTGTAGTCGATCATCCTCCAGTTACGGAATTAGAGTTAGTTAAATTCAAACAACTTCTAACTAAAGATATTTACACTATCGAAGAACTTGTAAAGATAGGTCAAACACTGGATGTCAACTTCCGCAACAAGTTTATCAATAATCATACTCTACTAAAGGTTGGTTACTATATAAGAGGTATGTTCGTACTCAATGAAAAATATAACTCAATTGAGCAATATTTTACTGAGCATATTATGCAACAAGATGTTTTTCATAATACTAGATCTCAAATTTACCAAACAACTTCATTTATGGGTACATTGTATGAACTTGAGAGGTCGTTGGATGCTATTCGAATCGAACGTGACTTATATATTACTAGTACAAAATTAGAAGCTGCAAATCTTACCAAAGGTGCGCTTATTGGATATAGAGATACAGTTTATGCATATGTATCTCAGATGGAATATTTCACATTACCTCAAATTCGACTAGCAGGATTCAGTCATCCGTTAGAAGACTATGGTTTTAGCGACTTATTCTACGAACGAATTATTTGGAGTAATCCATTAATTCAATCAATCCATACTTCATCGCATATCATTTTTAGCACCTCTTTAGAGGAAACTAATTTAACTAAATTTATAAAATACTTAATCTCTAATTACATTAAAGTTGATATCTATAAATTTATGGACATATTACAACGTGAATATGGACTTAACTTAAAATTATATAAACTAATTGATATAGTTAATAATTCTTCTATGCATTATTCAGCTGAAATGGAATGCTTTTATCTAAATACAAATGCATTTTACGAGGATATTTACTAATAAAACTTTATTCACATCAGGAGGTTGAATCAATATGTCAAAGTATATCACTATGCCAAACTTTACTAAACGTTATATAGCGAGCCACCAAGATATATCTGGAGTTATCAGAAAACTTTTAATTCCTAATCCTAAATCTCTACCCGTCAGTCGATTTGATGGCAATCGGTGCCTCATAAATTAGATATTTATTTAAAAAATGTAATAGCCCTTCACTAAAATTAAACATGTTGATTAAACATCATAATGATGTTCAATCAAACTCAAAAATAAAGGAGATAATTTTCAATGACTACAGATTTAAAAGCTCTAATTGGAACAGAAATTATGGAATCAGATTCAACTCGTATGTTACGTATTAAAGGGGTTACAAAGGCACATAAAGTAATGATTATTCCACTTGATAAGTGCCTTTACAACGACTTAAACGGTCGGATTTCAACATATATCTCTCAACATATTGCTAATGGTAATGTAATTGATAAGAATGATACTGAGGCTTACAATGCTGTGATTGAAGATTTTATTTACCAATCAAATCCTAAAGCTTTGGACACTACAAAGAAAAATATTGATACTGTCGGGCAACTTGTTGCTGGTGTTGTTTTAAATGATGGAACAATTATTGACGGTAATAGAAGATTTACAGCCTTACGCAAATTAAAAGCTGCAGGAAAAGACGTGTATTTCCATGCTGTCATCTTAGATGAAAGTGAAGGCATTAATCGCAAGGACATCAAAATGCTCGAGCTTCAATTACAACATGCAGAAGAGAAACCAGTTGATTACAACCCTATTGATAATCTTGTAGATGTATACCGAGATATCATCGAAAATGAACTTTTCGAAATTCCCGAATATACAGTAGCTATCGGAAAAGATTCAAGCTCTAATAAAGATTTAAAAGAAGTAAAACTATTAGTTAAAAAATCTGTACTGATGGTTCAATTTTTAGAATTCATAAATGCTCCAAAGCAATACTATATTGCACGTGATTTCAACTTAGATGGTCCTCTACAAGAAATGGTAGGAATTATTGAACGAGCTCTAAAAGGTATCGATATTTTAACAGTAATGAATAAAGACTATCATGATAAGAATGAGCAAGCACAATATATCCGTATCCGCAACTCACTATTCGCAACAGTTTTTGCAGCTCGTAGCCAAAAGAGTGAAGAAAGCGGAGACTTATCACGATATATTCGTGAAACTGGCAAATACATTATAAACTCTTCAAATAATGAAGACTTCTTAGAAAAGTTTGATGATATTGTAGAAGATATGATGGAAACTTTTGAGGAAACATCTGTGACTCTTGAAACACTAAGTGATGTAGCTAAAGATTTATCGGAGCTAAACTCTAATAGCCTTAAAATTGTGAGCACAAAAATCGAGGACGCAAAGCGAGAAAAAGCACAAATTCAACCTGTAGATTCTTTAAACTCAGCCCTTAAGCAGATTAGTAGCATCCCAGTCGATCAGGTGAAACATATGAACGATAAGTCTCAGCATGAATTCATCTTAGTTTATGAGGAAATCCAAAAAAAATTAGAGCTCTTAGGGAAAGCACTACATGTTTAAATCTTTAAATTTGAAGCCTTCATACTACACAGATGAAGGCAACATAGCACAGGAATTTTACATTCCTGTGCTATCTCAAAGTGTACAGTATGACAGGATTAGTGGCTATTTTAGCGCTAAGGCTCTTGCCTCTTATGCCAAAGGAATTCAAGGGTTAATCGAAAATGGTGGAAAAATGCGCCTCATCATTTCACATGACTTATCAGAAGAAGATTATCGTCTAATTGAAAAAGGCTACGCTCTTCGAAAAGAGATACAGGAACAATTTTTAGAACGTTTAAATGATTCCCTAACCTTAGATGAACAGATAAATTATAGTAATCTAGCTCATTTAATTGCTGAAGGATATGTAGACATTAAGATTGGCTTTACTCATTATGGAATTTTCCATACTAAATACGGCATTTGTATAGATGCAACTGGTGATATCATTTACTTTACTGGATCCAATAATGAAACAGAAGCAGCTATTTATCGGAACTACGAATCTTTTGACGTGACCGCTTCCTGGAAATGCTCAGAATTTGATTTAGAAAAGCCTAAAGGTGCAATCACTCGGTTCAATTCATTATGGGACGGAATGAAAAATCATTTTGTCTATGTACAAAGCTTTAATGACATCGTTAGAAAGAAAATTATTACCTATGACAAGGGGAAGATTATATTGAACCAAGATATGTTGCTACACGATACACTGGTGTTGTCATATGAGAACGAACGACTAGTTATTCATGACAACTTAACTTCTTATAAAATTAAAGGTACTGAACCCTTTATTACTCAAAAACTATTCCCTTATTTAGAAGACGAATACCCGAATTTCTCATCTTCATTAACTCATCTTGATATTCAAAATATCGTAAAAATAATTGAAAAATTCTCAAAAAGGAAAGGTTTCAATTTTGTTGTTAGTGATGAAGTAAAGGAATTTATTTCACAAAAATCTTACTTTATTCAAGAAAGGGCAGACTATGCCTACAACTTAAAATATTACGAAAAAAGTATAGCACCTCAAATTCTAGAGAGATTTGAAAAATTCAAAGTCATTACTGAGAAATTTTTTGTACGTCCCCTTCGAGATGTTCAATTATGGTGTGCTTTTTATATGTATGAAATGCAAAAAAGTTCAAACTTTTCCGTTCCTGGCGCTGGTAAAACAGCCATGAAATATGCCACATTTGCTTATTTAAATTCACCTGAAGTAGATAAAGTAGATCGATTAGTTGTGTTTGGCCCTAAAAACTCATTTATGGCTTGGACAAATGAATTTAAAGCAAACTTTGGAGGAAACAAATCATTAAAAGTTGTTGATGTCCAGAAAACAAAGTATACATCAACTGAGTTTTTACTAGCTTGTGGAGATGCTAATCTAATTTTAGTTAACTATGAAGCTGTTCCAAAATTCCAAGACTCGTTAAAGCGTCTTATTAATAATCGGACAATGTTAGTTCTAGATGAAGTGCACCGTATCAAAGGTATTACAAGCTCACGTGCTCTAGCTGTTAAAGAAGTTTCCAAAAAAGCTATTTATAAATATGCTTTAACAGGAACGCCTATCCCTAATACGTATGAAGACATTTATAACTTATTAAATATTTTATACAATGAGGAATATCGACTGTATTTTAACTTCCGAAAAGATGAGCTTAAAAAACCATCTCCATTACTAGTCGAACGAATTAACAATGCACTTTATCCTTTCTTTTGGCGTACAACAAAAGAACAATTAGATGTTCCTAAATCTAATGAGGACGAGTTATGTCATGTTGTAGCTAACGAAGACGAACAAGAAATCATTAATATGCTTTATCGAAAGTTTGGGCGATCTGCTTTTGAATTGTATATTCGACTCATGCAAGCATCATCAAATCCAAAATTGTTGTTAAACACAATCGATTACGTTGAAATGTACGGTGAGGATGCTTCAGATGAAAACAATCCATGGAATCAGGTTGATGACGACCTTGTTAAGTTTACTGAGGAAGAAATCCAATTGATTCAACAAGTTCCTAAAAGTTCAAAATATTACGCTGCTATTGATTTGGCTACTGACTTACATCTAGAAGGAAAGCAAAGCATAATTTGGTGCATGTTTGTGGATACCATTCAAAGTGTTTCTGAAGATTTAAACTTAAAAGGCTTACGGGTTGCTACGATTTTCGGAAGCACTCCACAGAAGGAACGTGACTTTTTAATTAATGAATTCTTAAACAATGAAATTGATGTCCTTGTAACAAACCCTCATACTTTAGGAGAATCTGTTTCATTACACCATACGTGTCACGACGCAATCTATTTGGAGTACTCTTTCAACTTAACTCATATGTTACAGTCAAAAGATCGTATTCATCGTTTAGGATTAGCAGACGACCAATACACACAGTACTACTTTTTCATGATGAATGGTCAAGAAGGACAGCGTAATACAATCGACGAGCGAATCTACAATCGCTTAAAAGAGAAGGAAGAAATTATGATTAACGCGATAGAACGAGGTGTACTAGAACCTGACCCAACTGTTAATTTAGATGAAATCCTAGATTTGCTTGGTGATTAATATTTATCCAGCAAATCTAGGATTGAATATAAAAGGAGCCCTGCTTTCTTGGTATGAATGAAAGCAGAGTTTAAATCTCCAACAACACTTAATTCCAATATAAACATATTTCGGATTACAAATCTGGTTTAATACCTATTTTCATCCTTGGTATCCTCAAAACGCAAAATTATATACTTTTAATTTCATGGTAAAGGGTATTTTTATTAGTTAATCAATCATCATTGATTATTTAAAATCGGACAAAATAATCAATAAATGGGTTCATTCTAATTTTAAATTATTTTAGATTCCCCCTTTCTATTTATCCATAAGCTGTCGGAAACGGTGATGCTAAAAAAAGATGGTACACCTATTATCAATAAAAAAACGCAAACTGTCCGTGCACAGCTGAATTTCTCAAAATTCGAAGAGCATACCTTCTTTCTGCGTGAATCAGGGTCAGATGCTAATTACAAAAATTTTGAATTGAATGGAATTAAAATGTATGCACAATACCTGTGGATGAGGGGTAGTGTTATTAATAAGATGCTGGAGGAAGTAGAGTTTATTTGAAATGAAATAAGGGCGTGTCTGAAAAGTCCTTTTGAGACACACCCTTTGCTCCTGTGGTGGAATCTTGACTCGACCACCACAGGAGCAATACTTCATAGTGGATATTTATTATAGAAAGAAGGGCTGTCCCATAAGTTTTCTACTTATGGGACAGCCCCTTTTAATCATCTAGATGGTTTCTTTAATTAATTTTCCAATTGGATATTACGCTTTAAATAAACTACGATAGTTCAACGTATTCTGCAATAATCCACATGAGTATTTTCAAACTATTTCAACTAAATTATATTATTTTATCTATAGATATTATTACGTTTTCGTAATACCATAGAACTCCATTAACATTTGCTTATCAACTCTAATTCCGTACTTCGAATACAATTTTTCACGCTTAATATATAGAACCTCAAGCATTTTTTCTCTTTCATGTGGAAGCGCATAATGAATCTTACGGTGACAATTAGGACACAAAGTAACAATATTATCTGCAAAATCAATAGTATTTTCAAAATATCCTTGTGCAGCCATTGGAATTAAATGATGGGCTTCAATATAAGGGTTATTGTCTTTTGAATTTATAAATGTTTCATGACTTGAATCTATCTCACACTTGTAAGCACTTCTTTTCTTGGCTTCAATACTCTCAGCTATATTTCTCGGATAACTCATTCCATTTTTACTTAAAATAAGTTGTGCTCTTTTTCTTGGTCCTTTCACCAAGTCATTATCATTTTTTATGATTGCATCTTCATTTTTTATTGCATCTGAATTATTTAAACTATAATTTAATTCTGTATCTGTCCGCTCTTCTTGAGCCATATGTTTAGCAACAATATACGACTTATAGCAGCTTAGTGTTGCCATTGGAAATCTACGTTCATCTTGATTATACTTTTTGAATTCCGGCAAATCCCCTAATTCTTCAAGTTGATGTAATGCTAAATATGTATCTAAATCCATTATTTCTTTATTGAAAGTTTCTTCGTATAAGATTACTAACCTTACTAAATACCTTGCATAAGAAGATGCTTTGCCACTTTTCTTTTTTGCAGCACCTTTCTTAAGCGATAAACCTTCTGCAAATTTCAAAAAATTGTTATAGACTTTTCCATGTTTATTTCTTATATCTTCAAAAATTTGTTCTTCAGCTGCAATCTTTCTAAAGGCCATAGAATTTCCTCCTTACATTTCTTCGAATTGTAAAGTTCCTGTTACTTCATTATAGATATATCGAACCAACCTTAAATTCATCCATTCATATGTAACAGCTGGTGTACGTCCCTTTGTGTAAAATCTTTTCGCTGCCTCGTTTCTTTCATCTATAACCTCTTGTGAAGAATCATTAGCAACAACAAAAGCATCAATCATGCTGTAGTCATGAGTGTATTCCTGCTAAATCTAATAATCAATTGGTTTAAAAGGAGAAGCAATGACTTGATGACTTATGTAATCCCACGTCCCCAAAATATTAATAGATAAAAAGCTTACCATTTCGGTAAGCTTTTTTATTAGATTAAGACATTATTCTATAACAAATCTTTAATTTGTTCATAAATATATTCTTTACTTAACCACCAAGCTTGTTTTGTCATATAATCATCTGTAAAATTTTCTTTTTCACTTTCAGGTCGATTTATCCATTTTGCTGGATGAGGTAATTCCCTAGAATTATTCATTAACTCCTTTTTAGGTTTCCCTTTAACTATTACATCTTTATAGTATTTTACTCTGTACTGGGCGACTGCGGCATCGGGGCGAAGATGTAAAATATCTTCAAGAGATGGTTTAATGAAATTATTATATATTTTGATTTCATTATTTTCACTTTTGGTAAAATTTAGTTCAACACCATTTTTTAGTTTTGCCACCTCTGTTTCCCATACTCTTTTAACTGGCCCATCTATATCACGGATTGGCATATTCCAAAATTTAGCGCCTACAAAAAAAATTTTCTCAGGATTTGTTTCGTACGAAGTGCTATTTTTTTTCTTTTTATTAAAATCATTAAAGACTAGTAGTAGAAATTTTTTCCTTTCTAAGAAATTATAAATACTTGATTCCTCCCAAGGTTCGTTAACTAGTTCAAGAAATGAAGGAATTCCCATAAATTTAAAATGTTCTTTTGGTTGCCCATCCCTTAAAGTAACCGTTTTTAAACTAATTTCTGCTTTTTCTATTTCTTCTGATGTGACTTCATTTGTAGTGGTTGGTAAATTAAGAATTCCACGGATTATCATGTTATTAATATTTTTTTGTGACTTACTTTTTCCTACTTCGATACCAAGTTTTTGAATCAAGTCACTTTGTTTCATACCGTAGTAGGGAGTAAAGCGAGATACAATAATTTCCTCAAGAGTATTCTTTTCTAGCTCACTAACATCCTTCACAATACTATTAATTGCTTCGGTATGATCTTGTCCAATAATATGATCATTTATAAGTTTATTAATGAATTTTGCTTTAAATGAATAGGCTCTAGGTTTTGCAGGAACATCGGTATGCTTTTGTTTTGTAAAATCAGCACCAGTTGCTGATTTTGTACATGCTCCTAGATAATTTGTAAGCCCTTCTGATAATTGCTCAGCTTTACCGTTATTTATATATTCAGATATTTTTCCCCAATCTTGCTTAATGATTTCTAAATCTTTCTCAGGTATTTCAATTACAGTATCTTTAGGTAAGCCAAAATCTTGTAATTCCGTCATTGAAAGTAGATTTGCATATAATACTTCAAATTTTGTTTTATCTTCAATCATTTCTCCGATAGAAATTTTTTCCTTATACGAGACATCCCGTCTGTAATATTGAATTAATTCAATTAGTTTATTTTTATGCCAAAAGGAGCTTTGTTCAAATGTTTTACCATATTCATTTTGGTAATTAATTTTATTTAAAACGAGTCTCTCACCAGCTATAAGTTTTGTGACTTTTTTCTTTTTTGTTTGTTTATCTATAGGGGTAACTTTCAATTCTACTCCAGCTTCTGGAAAATCCGGTTCAGCATAATTATCTGCTGGATGGTCAAACCAGACCTGCTCTATTACGTTGCCTGGATAAGATTTATTTTTCACATTTATAGTGCTATTTACATCAATTTCTCCAAGTGTCTTTCCAACAGCTTCTAATGCTCTTTTATGTACTTTCTCTTTAGTATTATAAACACTACTCAACTCAATACCCCCTCCAATATAGCGGACAATAATTATTAATTATAGTATATCAATAACTTTGGTAGAACGTCATACGTTTTTCTTTCATCCCAACTTGTTTCAACTATTATTTTTACTTTCAAATTCATACTCCCTCAAAACCTTATAAAAACTATTCTTCTTCAACCCCAACATCTCCGCAAACTTAACCCCCGTCAGCTCCTTACACTTCCATGCCTCATAATTTGCTTCCAACAGTGTACGCTGCTCTTTCGATAGTGTCGATAAATCTAGTCGTGGTCTACCTAAGTGCTTTCCTGCTTTTCGTGCTTCCGCAATTCCCTCAGCCTGGCGCTTCAAAATCTTTTTCCGTTCCTAATCAGCTACGTATGAAAGCAGTGATAAAAACTGTTCCTCCATCAAAGAGCCCAGCTTACTATCATCTGTGTTCATTGCTTTAAACTTACGACTATCGAACAGTGTCTCATTTTCAAGAACCACAATATCAGCATTAATATTTCGAGTAATGTCTTTCCACTCGCTAATAATTTCATCATAGTTGCGCTCTAAACGATTCAACGCATCCATATAAATAAGATCTCCAGCACGAATTACACTTTTCAATGCCTGGTACTGCGGACGATTAAAATTCTTCCCACTACCTATCAAAAAAACTTGCCCCCACAAGTGGCTAAATAGGAGGGATATTTCATGCCAACTATACAGAGTTACACAATAAATGGTAAGAAATTTTATAAGTTTCAAATGTATATTGGGACAGACCCACTAACAGGTAAACGTATGAAAACATGGATTTACCACAAAAAAAGAAACCCAAATCGCTTTATCTCGTTTACAACTAGAGATAGAAAGAGGGGACTTCCGTAAAAGATCCGTTGACACATTCAATGATATTTATGTCTTATGGGTCGAACAATATAAAAATACAGTTGAGGCAAGTACATTCGTAAAAACAACAGGGATATTTAAAAATCATATATTACCTTCTATAGGTAACTATAAAATTGAAAAAGTGAATGTACAGACTTGTCAAAAACACGTAAATGAATGGTTTAACAAATTGAAAAAATATCGCACCGTAAAGTCCTATGCTTCAAAGGTATTTGATTATGCAGTAACACTAGGGGTAATTATCGATAACCCAATGAAAAGAGTTACTATGCCTAAAAATTTTGATATTCCTAATGAAGACGAAAATATTAATTACTATACTAAAGAGCAATTAATTCATTTCTTAAAGTGTTTTGAAAAGGAGAACAATTACAAATCATATGCATTATTTAGGTTACTTGCTTTCAGTGGTATGAGAAAAGGTGAGGCATTGGCATTACAATGGAATGATATCAACTTTAAAGAACAAGAAATCCGTATTAATAAAGCATTAGCACGTGGTGAAAATAATCAATTATATATAAAGGCAACTAAAACAAAAAAATCTATTCGCACAATTAAAATGGATAAAGTAACGCTGGATATTTTAGAAGTTTGGAAAAAAAGCAGAAGCAAGATTATTTGAAGTTGGGAATCAATACATTAAAACCTAATCAACTTGTTTTCAGTAATGAATATAATGAATATCTCCAGCTAACCAAAACACGCAAGTGGATGGTGCAAGTACAAAAAAACATAAATTAGAAAAGATCACTACACATGAACTACGCCATACGCATTGTTCATTGTTATTTGAAGCTGGTGCAACAATTAAAGAAGTACAAGATAGGCTAGGACATGCAGATGTAAAAACCACTATGAATATTTATGCTCATGTAACAGAAAAAGCAAAAGAACTTGCAGCAGAAAAGTTTGCAAAGTATATAGATTTTTAACTCTAAAAAAATGCCATCAAAAATGCCATTAGGTGAAATCCAATGATATTCAATAAATGAACGCAAAATAAAAAACCCTTGTGTATCAAGGGTTTTGAAGTTCATTGAAACTCAATGAACTTGTATTATGGAGACGGCGGGAGTCGAACCCGCGTCCAAAGACTCCAATACTTCAGCTTCTACGCGTGTAGTTTGCCTATTTAGGATTCACGTAACATTATGCCGACAAACAGGCGTCCTGTACGCTAACCTGGAAATCTCTTGCCGATGACTCAGGTGGTACCATCGACCGTATCCCACTAAAGTTGGGCCCCACGTTCTCTACATGGGCGATAGAGAGGCAGAGCGCTTACGAGCTTACGCTGCGAAAGCTAAGTTTTGTTGTTTGCCAGTTATTATATAACTGTCGTTGATGACGGAGCCGAGCCCTCCGACGCGCGACTAAAGCTTGAACCATCCCTGTCGAATCCGTAACGTCCCCTTGAATATGAAGCGAAGCGATTGGGCTTCGTTCAAACAAAGAGCTAGAATTGCTTCTAGTACGGTGGGAGCTTAAAAGTACGCTTCCATGAAATCTGGCAATCAGTAATACATATTATAAAACAAAACTATTGATAGTTCAAGTATCCCGCTATCTTAGAAAAAATTGGCTTAGATACTTAGGGTATCCGTTAGATTGAGCTTTCTATCCATCACTTTTGTTTTGCTATCCACCACATTTCAACCTCTATCCGTCACTTTCGCCATTCTATCCGCCACGCCCAGCACCACTGCCACCCAACAACCGAAAAAAGCTCACCGCAGTCCAGCAGTGAGCTTTCTCCAAATCTATTAATATTGATTTTTTGATTTGAAGGTACGTTCCATTTCGCGTTTGGCTTCTTTTTTGCGCATGTCGTTGCGTTTATCGTAGTCTTTTTTCCCTTTGCCGATGCCGATTAAAAGCTTGGCATAGCCGTCTTTGATGTACATTTTCAATGGGACGATTGTGTAGCCGTCACGCTTTACGGCACCGACTAGCTCGCCGATTTGCTTTTTGTGGAGCAGCAGTTTGCGGGCGCGCAGTGGGTCGTGATTGAAACGGTTGCCTTGATCAAAGGGGCTGACATGCATGTTGCTAATCCATGCTTCGCCATTGGTGATTCGGACATAGGAGTCCTTTAGTTGGGCCTTGCCTGCACGGATGGATTTGATTTCTGTACCTGTTAGTACCATGCCTGCTTCGATTGTTTCTTCGATGAAGTAGTCATGGCCTGCTTTTTTGTTTTGTGCTAATACTTTACCAGTACCTTTTGCCATATTTTTCACCCTCTACTTAAAAGGTTGAGCTTAAGCGAAAGCACCCTCTCAATGGACACTTTCGCTTAGGCTTATTTACGTTTTGATTTTTTCTTTTTGCCTTTTTTGGCAATGCCCTCATAGAACTTTTGCTTTTGCTTCACGCGTTTTTTCGGACCTGGGCTTGAGTCATCTTTGCGTCGACCACGTGGGTCACGGTCGCTTTCACGACGTTCACCTTGCTTAGCGCTACGACTTCCTCGGTCTTCCTCTTGGCGGCCGCCTCTGCGATTGCCCCCACGGCTGCCTCGTTCCTCATCACTGCGTGTGCTTCGGCGACTGCGTTCACCTTTGTTATCGCTGTAATTTTTACGTGCATGAATAACAGTAGGTGCTGCTTTGCGTGTTCGTCCATATGAAGTTACCATTCCTACGATTTCAAAGTCAATGGATGACTCCTCAATAATGACATTGGCCACACGAACTGTTACTTCATCACCAATACGGAATTGGCGATTCGTTCGTTCCCCAATCATAATCATTTGACGATCATCAAAACGGTAATAATCATCTGTCATATTGCTAATATGGACAAGTCCTTCGATTGTGTTTGGTAGCTCCACAAAAATACCGAAGTTTGTAATCGATGAAACAATTCCTTCGAATTCTTCGCCAATTTTATCGGACATATATTGTGCTTTTTTCAAAGCATCTGTATCACGTTCTGCATCAACAGCACGGCGTTCACGCTCAGATGTGTGATCGGCAATTTCATCCATTGCCATACTCCACTGTGCAATTGTTTCTCTAGATGTATCCTTATTAATTAAATACGTACGAATTAAACGGTGTACGATTAAGTCTGGATAACGACGAATTGGTGATGTGAAGTGTGTATAGAAATCAGTTGATAAACCAAAGTGACCAATGCTTTCAGGATAGTACTTCGCCTGCTGCATCGAGCGTAAGAGCATTGTTGAGATAACAGGCTCCTCTGGCATACCCTCAATGGCCTTTAATACATCCTGTAATGCCTTAGGATGAACCGTATTACCAGTACCTTTAATTAAAATACCAAAGTTTGTGACAAATTCAAAGAAGCGTTGAAGCTTTTCAGGCTTTGGATCTTCGTGAATACGGTATAGGAACGGTACATTCATCCAGTGGAAATGCTCAGCGATTGTTTCATTGGCAGCTAGCATGAAATCTTCAATTAATTTCTCCGCTACTGTCCGTTCACGTAATTCAATATCAACTGGCCATCCTTCTTCGTTCACGATCACCTTGGATTCTTTAAAGTCAAAGTCAATTGCCCCTCGTGTTTCACGTTTACGACGTAAAATACCAGATAGCTCAGCCATATTTTTAAACATTGGAACAAGTGGTTCGTAGCGTTCGATTAGTGCCTCATCCTGCTCCTCTAAAATCATGTAAACGTCCTTATATGTCATACGCTCTGTCGTTTTAATGACACTTTGGAAAATTTCATGTGCAATGACATTGCCATTCGCATCAATAATCATTTCACAAGATAGTGTTAAACGGTCAACCTGTGGATTTAATGAACAAATGCCGTTCGATAAACGATGTGGAATCATTGGAATTACACGGTCCGTTAAATAAACACTTGTCGCACGATCATAAGCTTCAATGTCAATAACTGAGCCTTGCGTTACATAATAACTTACGTCTGCAATATGTACGCCAAGCTTATAAGTACCATCTACATTTTTTGTTACAGTTACGGCATCATCCAAATCCTTTGCATCTGCACCATCGATCGTCACAATCGTTTCATGACGTAAATCACGACGGCCTACTAAATCGGCCTCAGTAATTTCATCTGGCACGCGCTGGGCAGCAGCAATGACTTCATCCGGGAATTCAGGTGGAATGTCATGCTTATATAAAATGGATAAAATGTCCACACCAGGGTCATTTTTATGCCCTAAAATTTTCGTAATATAACCTGTAGCAGATTTTAAATCCTCCGGCCATGTTGCTACCTCAACAACAACCTTATGTCCATCGACAGCGCCTAATGTATCTCCTTTGGCAATAAAGATATCCATTGGTAGCTTTTTATCATCTAAGACAACAAAGCCAAAGCCACGATTTGCCTGGAATGTGCCGACAAAGCTTGTTTGACCACGCTCTACAACCTTTGTAACCGTACCCTCACGTCGATCACCGAATGATTCCTTTAAAACACGAATCAGAACAATGTCTCCGTTAATAGCGCCATTAATTTCGTGAGGTGGAATGAACACATCATCCATGCCCTCGACATCAGGTGTCACGAAGCCGAAGCCCTTCGCATGTCCGATAAATTTACCTCTTAGCAAATTCATACGCTCCGGTAAGCCATAGCGATTGGAGCGAGAACGTACAACTAAGCCTTGCCCTTCCATGCGGACAAGTGTTTTCACAAGCTCCTTGAACTCCTCCGCATCCTCAAAGCCAAATTCATCCTCGATTTCACCGACAGTTAGTGGTTTATAATCTTCTTTGCTGAAAAAATCGAGTAAACGACTTTGTAGTGTATCTTTTTGGTCTTTCATACATATTCCCTCCTTCATGAGAAAATCCTATTTATTATTTATTGTGCCCAATTTAGGCTTTCTAAAAAGCGATAAATATCTTCATGTAATTGATCTTTTTCTTGATCTAATGTAATAACATGTTTTGAGTTTTCATACCACTTGATGTGCTTTTCAAGTGACTCAGTTTGATTATATATAATGTTGGCAGATTCTGTCTCTATTACTTCATCATTTGTAGCTTGTACGACAAAAATAGGCGCATAAATCATGTCAATTTCTTGACGAGTACGGGCTATAAATTCTCGCAACTGCTGTAGAGATGGCATGCCATTTTCAGCAATGAGCGCAACTTCAGCTTCAATTTGTTCTTCCTGTTTCCCTTGGAACTTTTTATAGTCCCTTGCATATTTCAAGACACCCTCAAACATAACGTCGGTTGTACGCATTGTCATGGGGGCGCACATTGTGACAATTCCTTTAACAGGATTATTTAATGCAATGTTTAACGCCATGACACCGCCTAATGAAAGGCCAGCAACGGCAATTTCCTGATAGCCAGCATCCTGTAACTGTTTGTAGGCGGCAACGACATCCTGCCACCAGTCTGCTGGTCCTGTTGTGATTAGTTCTTCTGGTTCCACACCGTGACCTTTATAGTGAGGTGCTAATGTAGTATACCCTTTTTTCTCTAAAAATCTACCAAGCATTCGCACGTCTGCAGAGCTTCCTGTGAAGCCGTGTAATAATAAAACAGCACGTGATCCTGCTTGAAAGAAAAATGGCTGTGATAATGTTTTGTTCACTGTAAGCACTCCTTCATTCTAAAACACTTATACATACTATACCCATTATAGTCATCTCGATGATGTCCAGCGATTGACATTTGGATATTGCGTTACAATTCATTTTTTACTACAGAGAGAGGATTTACCATTTAACAATGATAAAAGAAAACGCCCAACCAATTCGGTTAGGCGATATATCTTCAACTATTAGATTTTTGTAATAGCGATTGCTAAAATAAAGAACACTATAGCTAACACAATTGTTGCACGGTGAAGGATTAAATCCATACCACGCGCTTTTTGCTTTCCAAATAGTTGCTCAGCTCCACCCGAGATGGCACCTGATAAGCCTGCACTTTTACTAGATTGAAGTAATACCACAACGATTAACGCTAATGATACGATAACTAATGAAACTAATACTACTGTATGCATTCACTGCACCTCCCGAACTTTGAAACATCACAACAGACTACATTATAACAAAAAAAGGTTACCATGACAAACTTAGCTTTATGTTTTGCGGGATTTTTTCCGCTTCATGCCTCCCTCCTTGTCGACTTATGCTACTATTTGTGGATGTCACTCCCTATAAATTAAATTATAATGGCAAAAATGAATTTTTTTGGAGGATGGGAAAATGAATAAAAAAATAACAGCGCTGCTTGTACTATGCTGCATGATTCCCTTTCTTACGGCATGCTCAAAGGCCATTGACATACTTCTTGATGAGGATGATGTAACAACTACGACCTTAGCAGAAGAAACAGAGAATGATATAAAGAAGCCAGAAAGTAAAGCGTTATCTGCTTCTTTTTCACCTAATGATCTTTTCTCTACCTCATTATTTAAGGATGATCCTGCCTTACTACAATTCACTAAAAAAGTAGAAAAACAAGTAGCAAAGTTTGAACAGCACTTTGAAGTCCCTTATACAGGGAAGCTAGCTTTCGAAGATTTTGAAGTGCAGTTGAATGACTTAAATAGCCTGCTTACCTTTGTTGACCCCTATACAGCTGGTTATTTTCTTACTTATGAATGGACTGCTTGGGAAACAGATGATGGCTATTTGGTGGAGTTGTCGATTGATTACTTAACAGATGCCAAGAAGGAGAAAAAGGTCGATCAATATGTAGATGCTTTTGCTGACCAGTATATTACGAAGGAAATGACAGATTTTGAGCGTGCTAAAATCATTAATGATACTGTCGTACAGTTAGCCACTTATACAGAACAAGGCTCTACTGAGGGACAAACGGTTTTTGAGCTAATAGATGAGGAAACTGCGGTATGTCAGGCCTATGCCCTACTAGCTTATCGCCTACTATTGGCTTCGGATGTGGAAGCGAAATATGTTTATGGCTATAGCGAGGATCAGCTACATGCTTGGAATTTAGTCAGTATCGATGGCAACTGGTATCACCTTGATACAACATGGAATGATGTGGATTCAGCGGAGCCTTATGCGATTTCCTATGAATACTTTTTAGTCAATGATGAAAAACTAAGCCAAGATCATTTATGGGCAAATGAAAACTATTTTGCTGCTACAAATAATGATTATGATTTTATGCATGATATGTGGTATGCCAATACTGTAGATGATGTGATTTATTATAATAGTATCAACGATAATATGGTCTATTCTTATAATTTTGACACCAATGAAAACCATCATATTACAGAAACGGCGTGCTATTATTTAGCTACTTATCAAGAATCCATTTATTGCAGCGACTATGACAATGCTGGCTATCTAACAAAAATTGATGTCCAGGACGGCTCCGAAGAAGTCTTACTCGAAGATGAAGTCCTCAATTTGTACATCGAAGCAGGCACTTTATATTATGAAAAGATAGACGGTACACAACATCAGGAAAATTTGTAATGTCCCAAAAGAATCTGTGTGACCTCTACATAGATTCTTTTCTTCCTCATTATTTACAGAATTACCATACTTCATTAACAAACCTTTAACGCTAGCTTTACACCCTTCCTTTACACTTACAGTTGAATTCATCTAAAGGAGGAAAATCATGAAATACGCAAAAAAATGGACTTCATTGTTTTTAGCAAGTGCAGTGACTTTATCCGCAGTTAGTATCCCACAACAAGAGGTACACGCAGCCGAAGTAAAAAAACCGACAAATGTCATTATGCTTGTGATGGATGGTAGCAGTAATAATGCTGTAACCCTTTCTCGTTGGTATAAAGGTGAAAGCCTCGCAATGGATGAAATTTTATCGGGTGCTATGCGCACGTATTCTGCTGAATCAGCCATTACAGATTCTGCGCCTGCTGCTACGGCATTAGCAACTGGCCATAAATCGAACGATAAATATATAGGTGTGCTCCCATCTGTGATTAACTCCCCTGGATTAGCGCAAATCGCTAAGGAAGATGCCTTCCGACCTGTAGCCAATGTGCTAGAAGGAGCTAAGCAGCAAGGTAAGGCGACTGGATTAATTTCTACTTCTGAAATTCAACATGCTACACCAGCTGGGTTTTCTGCGCATGTCAATAATAGAAGTCAATATGGGGATATTGCAGAGCAGCAGGTTTATCAAAATATTGATGTTGTCTTAGGTGGTGGTCTAGAATCCTTATCACCAGGCACAACGAAAAATGCTCGTCAAGATGGTGAGGATTTAATCAAGGTTCTGAATGAAAAAAATTATGATCTCGTTAAAACGCGTGATGAGCTATTCAATAGTCAATCCTCAAAAATTTGGGGAAGCTTTGCACCAAGTGCACTTGCTTATGATTTAGACCGTGCTAAAACAAGAGCCTCTGAGCCTACACTTGCAGAAATGACAAATAAGGCGATCAATACGCTGAAAAAGGATGAGGACGGCTTCTTCCTCTTTGTAGAAGGTAGCAAGGTTGACTGGGCAGCACATGCCAATGATACAATTGGTATCATTAGTGATATTTTATCGTTTGATGATGCAGTGAAAGAAGCGGTTGATTTTGCGAAGGAAGATGGTAATACGTTAGTCATTGCAGTAACTGACCATGGAAATAGCGGCATTACGATGGGGAACGCTAACACAACTAGTACCTATTCAAGCATTCCAGTCTCTGCTTACATTGATCCGTTAAAAAAGGCTTCAATGACTGTTGAGGGAGCATTAAGTCAACTGAAAGAAAATCGCTCTAACTTAGTTGAGGTTGCTGCCCTATATGGACTAGATTCATTAACTGAGGACGAGCTCAAAACATTACAGTCAGCTAAAGACTTGGGCAATGCAATGGTAAAAATGCTAGCTAATCGTGCGAACATTGGTTATACAACAGGTGGTCATACTGGTGAAGATGTATTTTTATATTCATTTGGTCCTTCTAAATTGACAGGGCTAGTAGAAAACACTGATTTAGCCCATACAATGGCACGCTTTATGGGCTTCGACTTAAACACATTAACGAATGATTTATATGTGCCAGCGACAAAGGCATTTACGGAAAAAGGATTTACAACAAAAATCGATTTATCGGATAAAGAAAACCCAACATTTATTGCACAAAAAGCAGATGTTACAGTGAAGATTCCGGTCAATAAAAACACCATGATATATGAACAAACTTCCACAAACACGGCAAAGACGCATACATTTGATACAATCAATGTCTACAATGGCTCTGAATTTTATGTATCTAAAAAAGTGATTAATGAAGTGAAATAAAATGAATAGCACGAACATAAGTTGAGATTATTCCCTTATGTTCGTGCTTTTTTTACATAAGATAACCAGCCAATAGTTTGCAAAACCTACACATTCCCCCAGAACCTTAAATTTACCTTAAATTAATCTTATGATTTACTGAATTCATCTTAATTCAGCAACATTTTTCTCCACATTCCGTCAAATCAGTGTTAAAAACATAAGGTAAGGATTTTTAACTAGTAAATTACTATTTTTTGAAAGTTTAATCCTATACTTTTTTTCATTGGAGGTGGACAAATGCAATCCATCAAAAATAATGAGTATTTACGCTTCATTGGCTTCACGCTATTTTATTTGATTGTTTTGGTACTGTTGTTTCTTATACATGGCTTCCATGATATGAACGCTGGACCATTCATATATACGGAATTTTAAATAAAGGAGATTAAAATATGTTAAGTATTTTGGCAGCTATTGAACGTGTGGCCATCCAGCAGCCACAAAAAACTGCTTATCAGACACACAATGCCTCCTTAACTTATAGTGAGCTTTGGCATTTATCGGATCGTATTGCCGATTATTTGATGAAGCTTAACTTGCGGAGACAGCAACCTATTGTCATTTATGGACATATGTCCCCCCTACAAATTGTTGCCTTTATAGGAGCTGTAAAGGCCGGCCATCCATATGTACCTGTTGATTCATCAACACCATCTGAAAGATTACAGCTCATTACAGAAGCTTCTGGAGCAGGTTTAGTATTGACAACAGAGCTATTACAAATGCAGATGAACATTCCAGTTATGGCAGTGCATGATATTCTGGATACCTCCTCAAAGGACGTAATCCTATCATCTGCAACATGGGTTCAAGATGAGGATATTCATTATATTATTTACACTTCTGGTTCAACTGGTCAACCAAAAGGGGTACAAATAACAGCTAGTAATCTAACACACTTTGTTATGTGGATGCAGGAGCACTTCCCTTTACAGGAAGACGGCGTATTTTTAAATCAAGCACCCTATTCCTTTGATTTATCTGTTATGGATCTCTACCCAGCTCTTGTTGGTGGACACACGCTTTATGCGATTACACAGCAAGAAATTGCTAATCCAAAAGCATTGTTTGATTCATTAGCGACGTCAAATACTCGGGTATGGACTTCTACACCTTCCTTTGCCAAGATGTGTTTGATGAACAAAGAATGGGATCAAAAACTCATGCCTGCATTGGATACTTTTTTATTTTGCGGAGAGGTTTTACCGATAGCGGTATGTAACGAGTTGATGCTCCGTTTTCCACAGGCAACAATTTATAATTTATATGGCCCTACGGAAACAACCGTCGCTGTATCCTATGTAAAGGTGACGACAGAGCTAGTAGCACGCTTCGAACAATTACCGATTGCCCCTATAACAGAGCCAAACGTATCTGTAGCAGGAGATGGAGAAATTATGATTTCAGGGCCAACCGTTAGTGCCGGGTATTTGGGAGCGCCTAAATTAACAGCGAAAGCTTTCCCGATCGTTGATGGCGATCGCATCTATCAAACTGGTGATATCGGCTATGAGCAGGATGGTTATTTGTTCTTTTCAGGTCGTAAGGATTTCCAAGTGAAATTACATGGCTATCGTTTAGAAATCGAAGAAATTGAAAAACAAATCAGTAACCTACCACCAGTTTCAAGCTGTGTCGTTGTACCTGTTTATAAAGAGAAGGAAATCATTTCTCTTAGTGCCCATATTGTATTACGTGAGCCATTAACAGACGCGGCCTTCAAAACGACAAAGCAATTGAAGGCACTTTTATCGGCGTACTTACCTGCCTATATGATACCGAAAACGTTTAAATATATGGACGCTTTACCATTAAATCCAAATGGTAAGGTTGATCGTAAAGGATTGGCGGTTATGGAAACAGTATGACGCCTTATGGAAATATAGCATTTTTTGTGATCATCGGACTTTTATTACTACCTACCATCCTATTAGGGTTACGAGGCAAATCTTCGAAACGCTATAATCTTTTTGTCTCGGTAATTGTCTTAGCACTGATTTTCGGACATTCATTGAATGGGACCATTTCGCTTGTACTATTTACGGTCTTTCAGGTAGTCCTTATTGTGGCTTATCAGCGTTACCGACTTCAGCAAAATAGCGGCACTATTTTTATAATAGCTGTGCTTTTATCCATATTACCGCTTGTCCTTGTGAAGGTTCTGCCGATTCTCGGGTTACATCATTTATTTGGCTTCCTTGGTGTGTCCTACATTACGTTTAAAGCGGTGCAAATGATTTTAGAAACCCGTGACGGCTTGATGAAAGAGAAAATTTCTGTAGTAGAGCTAGTCTATTTCTTATTATTCTTTCCTACCGTATCATCTGGACCTATTGATCGTTGGCGTCGTTTTACGAAGGATTTTCATGCCGTGCCTTCCTCGGAGGATTACCAAAAGCTGCTATTAAGTGGAATTAACTATATTTTTGTCGGCTTTTTATATAAATTTATTTTGGCATATTTAATTTATAACTACACGCTTATTTATTTGCCTAATCATACGTATAACTATTTGACACCTTTTCAGGGGCAACTAGCGTATATGTATATGTATAGCTTTTATTTATTCTTTGATTTTGCTGGCTATAGTGCATTTGCTGTTGGGGTGAGCCGAATAATGGGTATCCAAACACCGATTAACTTTAACCGTCCATTCGCCAGCCGCAATATTAAAGATTTTTGGAATCGTTGGCATATGAGCCTTTCGTTTTGGTTTAGGGATTACGTCTATATGCGCTTTGTCCTTTGGATGACAAAGAAAAAGTGGCTGAAAAATAAATTTGCTATTTCGTATATAGGCTTCTTTTTACTATTCTTTTTAATGGGTATTTGGCATGGTCTCGAATGGCACTTTGTGGTCTATGGACTCTATCATGCCCTATTGATTATCAGCTTTGATAAATTTGAACGCTGGAATAAAAAGCATAAGCGTTGGCCAAAAAATAAATGGACGCATGTTATTGGCGTAATCATTACGTTTCATGCCATATGCTTTGGCTTCTATATTTTTTCTGGCACATTATTTTAAACAAAGGGCTGTAAGAGCCTGTTCACTAAAGGAGAATTATTAATGGATCAACAACAAGTTTTAGAAATGCTAGTCGAGTTATGTGAAGACGAAATTATTGTAGAAAACCCAGATATTGATTTATTTGAAGAAGGTTTACTAGATTCGTTTGGGACAATTAATTTATTAGTTGAAATTGAAAATCGTTTTAATATTTCTGTACCTATTACTGATTTCAATCGTGAAGAATGGAATACGCCTAATCGAATAGCAGGGAAATTAGCTGAAAGACAATGATCAAAAAAGGCTTTCTTTCTTTATTTATTGCATTCGCTCTTTTTACTGGCTTTGTCTTCTTTCCTAATGCTTGGATTAAAGCCTGGATATCCAATGAGGATGTGGAGCAAGCCAAAACTAACATGTCTCCACTTGTATTTCAAGGCACATATTTACAGGAGCGAATGTTGCAGGAGCCTAGTTCCATGCCTCTATATGGCTCCTCGGAATTAAACCGTTTTGACCCGTTCCATCCATATAATTATACGCGAGCAACTAACGCTCCATATTCGACATTTATGATTGGACGTGGGGGCATGCAGTCCATTACCCACTTCCTGAATTTTGCAGCACAAGAAAAGAATTTAAAGGATAAAAAAGTGGTCTTTATCATCTCCCCGCAGTGGTTTACAGAGAAGGGCATGGGTGAATTTCACTTTTCACCGAATTACTCCATGTTACATGCCTATGATTTAGCTTTTAATCAGGAGATGGATGCCGCTCTTCGTAAACGAGCAATGGAGCGTCTGCTAGAATTTGATACCGTCAAACGGGACCGTCTCTTAAAGACCATGTTTCAATATCAAATGTCTAACGGCAAGGAAAAGCCAATTACTGGACGTATGGCCATGGTCGCAGGTCGTTTCCACAAGGAATTGCTAGAAAAGAAGGACTTATATTATTCCCTTTTCCCACGTAAAGGTCATGCATTAAAAAGTAATGACAAGCTCATTGCCAATCAAAGCTTTGAACAACAATTGCAGCATGCAGAGGCATATGGTGAGAAACGTGTATCCAATGACTATATGATTGAAGATCGCGCCTATCAGCGACTTGTAAATGCTAAATTTTCAAAGTTTAAAGATATACGGAAAAAAGAGGATTATACAAACTCTCCTGAATATGAGGATTTCCAACTAGTAATAGATGTTTTAAAGGATGCAGGTGCCAAGCCACTATTCGTGTCCATTCCGGTTAATGGCTATTGGTATGATTATAATGGCTATCCTGAGGAGCGTCGTCAAAAGTACTACGATAAAATGGAGCAAGTATTACAGGACGCGAATGTTGCCTATGTTGATTTTTCAGATCATGAATATGATCCTTATTTTATAATGGATACGATTCATATTGCTTGGAAGGGCTGGGTCTATCTCGATCAAGAACTAGATCAACATTGGTCACAGCCATAAAAAATAATCAGGACAGTCTAGCATTAATAGACTGTCCTCATGCTGTTGAAAAAAGATGATGTCAACGGCAGAAAAAGCAACTTTGCAAGGTGAGAGGTTGATTTCCGTTCCACCAGCGTCCTTTCCAGGGGGCGTCCGATGAGCCGCTTCACTCACTTCCGTTCGCTCCAGGGTCTCCTCTGTAACGCTAAATCCCCTAGGAGTGACGCTGGCTCCACTCCAATCAACCATTCTGCAAAGTGTCTTTACTTTTTTTCATACTAGCATAGCAATCAAATAGCCCAATATCTGTATTCTTAGGGGGATAGGATTTTTATTTTCAATGTGGAGAAGTGATGCGTGCCAACACCCCTCCATAAAGAGTAGTGAACACCTTTACTTTATTTGAAAATCTTTGCTAAAAAGGTAACACTTTTGTATGTTGAAGTGGAAGGCTACTTGACTCCCGTGGGATAGCGAGACAGGCGAGCCCCTGCACGGAGTGATAGCGGAGGAAGCGGCTCGGCGCTCGCCCACAGGAAAGCAAGTAGCCTGCAACGGAAACCATTTTCACCTTTCACAAAAATTCTATTGATGGTTTTGTTTTTCAACAATATGAGGACAGTCTAGCATTAGTAGACTGTCCTTTCTTATTATCGTAAGAGACCTTTTATGTAAACCGCCATTTGCTCGCTTATATCATTTAGTTTTTCAATGGCTTCACTAAATTGTTGAACCTGCTCTGCCTGATCATTTGAGGCTGCTTCAATTTGCTCCATGCTTTCCATAAGTGCTTGAATATTACTCGTAATCGTTTTAAGAGAGGTTTCAATTTGCTCTGTTGCTGTAGCTGTCTCACTAGAAAGCTTCCTTACCTCTTGCGCTACGATGTTGAAACCTGCACCGTATTGGCCTGCTCGTGCCGCTTCAATCGAGGCATTTAAGCCCAGTAAGTTGGTCTGTCTCGAAATCGTTTTAATAAAATCTGTTACTTCATTAGAACGAGAAGAATTTTCTAAGGCATGTCGAGATTTTTCTGTAATAGTTTCACTCGTTGCAGACAATTCTTCAGAATGTGCAGCAATCGTATGTACTTTTATTTGTAGTTCTTGAATAATAGCTTGCAAACTGCCCATAAAACCTTCCACTTTTTCTTGCGCATCAACTGGAAAGATTAGGCTTAATACGGCTACAACTTTACCATTTTCACGCACAGGATAAAGCTCACTATTCATTGCAATCCCAAAATACTCTTTTGAAATGCTACGCTTTAAAATTTGTCCTTTTGTGACACTATGAAAATCAGGTGTATCCTCAAGAATAGTCCCTACTTGTAAATTCGTTTTGACTCTTGTCCCCTCTAATACAAACAGGACTTTTCTTTCCTCTGCACAATTAATAGTCATTGCTATTTCCTTCTTAAAGACTTCATGAAAAATCGGCAACGTCTCTTCTAATGATTGAATAATCCCCATATCTCTATCCCCCTCTATTTTTCTTTATTATACTAGACTGCTTAGGGTATACATACTTTGAGGTATTTTTTGTCTATTATTTAAGGTTGTAGAACGATTGTAAACCAAGGTACTCAGCTGTGGAACCAAGTTGATCTTCAATGTGAAGAAATTGGTTGTATTTTACTACACGGTCTGTACGTGATGGAGCACCTGAGCATGAACCTTGATTTATTATGGTCAATTCTATGAGGTCTACAATAAATTTGGGAGTCTTAGTGAACACAAAAACTTGAAATTTCGGATTTCGCTTGTTCCGCATTGTATGGTCCAAATTGTGACCTCGCATGAATAGTTGAATCGCCAAACTCTTTTTGTACACGTTTTTCAATCCATAGGCTTTTGCGTTCAAAGTGATAATTAAATGATAAAGTTCTTTGTCTGTTAGCGGTCTTTCTTCATTCATAAATAAAACCCTCCACCGATAATTTTTTTGTATCTTAGTAATTGGTGGATTTTGTGTAATAAAAATTAATGATAACAAACAGAAAAATTTACATACAATTCAAAGGCTCACCTATTTTTCATCTGTGTAAAATTGTTCAATATACTGCTCTTCTTCCTCGGGCGATAATAAACGAGTTGCTCTTCCTGAATTTGTTGTGTCATCGCCACCTTGCATTTCCCAAATTTTGTTATGGTCGTCAACGGCGTTTGAAAAATCACCTTTCGACCATCTTTCCAATATTGAAATGTAAAGATCTTTATATTTATAATCGTTCATTTTAACTACAGTTAACAATCGGTCAACTTTTTCTTGTGTTATTCGCTCACGCCCCCATTGAGAAGTAGCTTTCACTTTTTGGTGAGACATGCTATGGATGGTTTCATTTACTTTCATTTCCATTAAATTGTCAGGATAAAGCAATTCTTCTTTTGTAACTTTTTTATCTTCAAGCGCTACTCCGTCAACAGTTATAGTGGCTCTTTCTTTTTTGGCAACAGGTTTTTCCATTTGTTCGGTGGATTTAATGTAACCAAAAATCCCTCCAAAAATGACCAATACTGCAATGATAACAATTGCAGATTTTGTTTTTCTCTTCATGTTATTAACTCCTCCTTGTAATTTATATCATTATGCAATTATGTATTGGTTTATATTATGTAATTAGGATAATAATAACAGAATTTTGAAACAAGGTTCAATGAAAAACTATAGTACAAACACTGTTCTTAGATAATGGTATATACATTGTATACAGCATGTTAACCAACGCAAAATTGCGTTCGTTGATTAAATACAACTGATACAATTTTGTATGCGTTAATATAGGTAAGTCCATCATAGGTGCTCTCTATAGAGGAGAGTACCTCAATGCGTAAACATCGCTGAGGTATCTAGCATTTTGCTAGGTACATAACGTTTTTACAAGGGGGTCGTGTTTTGCGACTCCCTCCAAGGGTCTGAATAATGTTACGAACCTTCTAATTACTATTCGTATCCTTTTCACCAAGGGTGTGCGTAATGTGCATACCTTTCATCACACAACGATTCGGTGCGTGCCATGATGTTTAATGTGACATATTCTTCCGCCACCAAATACGTGTAAAACGACCTCAACGATTTAATTACAGTGTTAATGTAAGTCGCCTTTTTACCAAGATTTAATTGATGTTGAATATATTTTTTCACATGAACTGTAGAAACGTCTTCAATTTCATTCACCTCATGAAACTCGTCCAGATATTGAATGAAGTGAGTTGTATTGTAGTTATAAGTTTCTGTTGTTCTAATTGAATAATTTTAATCTGTAATTAGCATGTAAATTCTTTTAATCAATCTTTGATAAGCAAATAAAAAACCCCCAATCTACAAGTGTTTATCACACTTATAAATCAGAGGTTGAAACAATACATACGTATTGCTAAATTCACCTAAATGTACAACATAGTTCAAATTGTATAAAAAGGTTGTGTATTACTAAGTTCAAAGCATTTTTTCTTAAATCAAATGCTTATTTTATATTATAGAATGAATTTAAACCAAGATACTCTGCTGTTGAACCAAGTTGATCTTCAATGCGAAGAAGTTGGTTGTATTTAGCTACACGATCTGTACGTGATGGAGCACCTGTTTTAATTTGACCAGCATTTGTTGCAACAGCGATATCAGCAATTGTCGCATCTTCTGATTCACCAGAACGGTGAGAAATAACCGCTGTGTAGCCTGCACGTTTCGCCATTTCGATTGCTTCAAATGTTTCAGTTAACGTACCGATTTGGTTTACTTTGATCAGGATAGCATTTCCTACGCCTTGCTCAATACCAGCTGATAATTTTTTCGTATTTGTTACAAATAGGTCATCACCTACTAATTGTACGCGACTGCCGATACGGTCTGTTAATAGCTTGTGTCCAGCCCAGTCGTTTTCGTCTAAGCCATCTTCAATTGAAATGATTGGATATTTGTCTGTTAACTCTTCGTACCAATCAACCATTTCTTCAGAAGTTTTCACAACGCCTTCACCATCTAAGTGATATTTGCCATCTTCTTTATTGAATAGTTCAGAGGATGCTACGTCCATTGCAAGTTTCACTTCTTCACCTGGTTTGTAGCCCGCTTTTTCAATCGCTTCTAAGATCACTGTAATCGCTTCTTCGTTAGAGCCAAGGTTTGGTGCGAAACCACCTTCATCACCTACTGCTGTGTTGTAGCCTTTTGCTTTTAGAACAGCCTTTAGGCTATGGAAAATTTCAGCACCGATGCGTACTGCATGACGGAAAGATTCTGCACCAACAGGCATAACCATGAATTCCTGAATGTCTACATTGTTATCTGCGTGAGCACCACCATTTAGGATGTTCATCATTGGTACTGGTAATTGTTTAGAGTTGAACCCACCAAGATATTGATAAAGAGGTACATCTAAATAATCTGCCGCAGCATGTGCGACTGCCATGGATACACCTAGAATTGCGTTGGCACCTAGCTTGCCTTTGTTTTCTGTGCCATCTAGCTCGATTAAAGCTTTGTCAATGACCACTTGATCAAGAACAGAATAGTTACCTTCTAATTCTTCCGCAATAATTGTGTTTACATTTTCAACTGCTTTTAATACACCTTTGCCTAGGTAACGAGATTTGTCACCATCGCGTAATTCTACCGCTTCGTATTCACCTGTTGATGCACCTGATGGTACGATTGCGCGGCCAAATGCGCCTGATTCTGTAAATACTTCAACCTCTACTGTTGGGTTCCCACGTGAGTCTAAAACTTCGCGCGCATAAACTTGTGTAATAAATGGCATAATTAATTCTCCTCTTTTTCAATTAATGATTGTCCTGTCATTTCAGTAGGCTGTGACACCTGTAATAATTCTAACATGGTTGGCGCTAAATCGGCTAAAATACCATCATTTCTTAACATTATATTTGGTTTTGTCACAATTACTGGAACAGGATTTGTTGTATGAGCTGTCATTGGCTCACCTGCTAAAGTTAACACTTCATCAGAGTTGCCATGGTCAGCTGTAATAATAGCTGCTCCACCTTTTGCAAGGAGCGCATCTACTACTTTCCCTAAGCATTCATCTACTGCTTCAATGGCTCTAATTGTTGGCTCCAGCATTCCACTATGACCAACCATATCAGGGTTGGCAAAGTTAAGAATAATGCCATCAAATTTTTCAGCCGCAATTTCTGCAAGTAAGGCTTCTGTCACCTCATAAGCAGACATTTCAGGTTTTAAATCGTATGTTGCCACCTTTGGAGAAGCAATTAAGATTCGTTCTTCACCTGGGAATTTTTCCTCACGTCCACCACTCATAAAGAATGTAACATGTGGATATTTTTCAGTTTCCGCAATGCGCAACTGTGTTTTCCCATTCGTCGCTAATACTTCACCAATTGTATTTTTCAAGTTGTCATTTTCATAAGCAACCTGTGCGTTGACTTCATCACTATAATGTGTGAAGGACACAAATTTTAAATTCTTTGGATGCTTTGCAGATATTGCAAAACCATCGAATGCTTCATTTGTAAACACTTTTGATAGCTGAATCGCACGATCAGGACGGAAGTTAAAGAAAATCACTGCATCATGATCGCCAATTGTTGCTACTGGCTCACCATGCTCTTGAATGCTAAATGGAATGACGAATTCATCTGTTACTTCACGCTCATAGGATGCTGCTACACCACTTTTGGCACTTTCTGCTGTTTGACCAACACCATCCACAAGTACATTATAAGTGAGCGCAACACGATCCCAACGTTTATCACGATCCATTGCATAGTAACGTCCATGAATCGAAGCAAATTGCCCTATGCCTATTTCAGCCATTTGCTTTTCTGTTTCTTCGATATAGTCTAATGCCGTTGTTGGACCAACATCACGACCATCTAAGAAGCCATGTATATAAACCTCATCTAATCCCTGCTGTTTAGCTAGTTTTAATAGCGCAAACATATGCTCATAATGACTATGAACACCACCGTCTGACAATAAGCCCATAACATGTAGCTTTGACTGATGAGCTTTAACATGTGCTACTGCATCTAAAAAGGCTTGATTCGTAAAGAAATCTCCATCACGAATGGATTTATTTAAGCGTGTCAAGCTTTGGTAAACAATACGTCCAGCACCGATGTTTAAGTGCCCCACCTCGGAATTTCCCATCTGTCCTTCAGGTAATCCAACGGCTTCTCCCGCTGCTGTTAATGTCGCATGAGGGAATTGGCTCCAATATCGATCAAAATTTGGCTTATTCGCCTGTGCTACTGCATTCCCGAATGTTTCATCTCGAAATGCAAAGCCATCTAAAATAATTAATGCTACTGGCTTTTTAGGCATTTGCTGCCGCCTCCAATAATGTTAAATAAGATTCTGGTTGTAAGCTTGCTCCACCAACTAAAGCACCATCAATATGTTCTTTCGATAAAAGCTCCTGAATGTTATCAGGCTTCACACTACCGCCATATTGAATGCGCACAGCATTCGCAGTTTCAGCATTATAGAGCTCTTCGATTACTGCTCGAATCGCTCCACATACTTGGTTTGCATCGTCTGCCGTAGCCGTTTTACCAGTACCAATCGCCCAAATCGGTTCATATGCAATGACCATATGCTCTACTTGCTGTGCTTCAAACCCAGCAAGTGCCGCTTTAATTTGACCAGCAACTTTTTGCTCTGTTGTGCCAGCTTCACGTTCCTCTAGCGTTTCACCACAGCAAATAATAGGTACGATAGTATGTGCAAGTGCTGCTGCTACCTTTTTATTAATCGCTTCGTCTGTCTCATTGTAGTATTCGCGACGTTCTGAGTGCCCTAAAATGACATAGTCAACATCTACACTTGCTAGCTGTGCTGGACTAATTTCACCAGTAAAAGCACCTTCATTTTCATAGTGCATTGTTTGTGCACCAATCGCCAGCTCTGATTCACTAGCAACTTGCACAAGTGTAGGTAGGTAAAGAGCTGGTGCGCAAATAACAGCATCTACTTTGTCATTGGAAGGAAGTTTTTCCTGTACAGCATCTACAAACTGAATAGCTTCTTCAAATGTTTTAAACATTTTCCAGTTACCTGCAATAATTGGTTTACGCATCATTTTGCCTCCGATTAGCTTATTTATCGTTTAGTGCTACAATCCCTGGAAGCTCTTTGCCTTCCATTAATTCTAAGGAAGCACCGCCACCTGTAGAAATATGATCCATCTTATCTGCTACTTCAAATTTTTCAACTGCCGCTGCCGAATCACCGCCACCGATTACCGTGTAGCCTGCAGTTGTTGCCATTGCATCAGCAACTGTTTTTGTGCCGTTTGCAAATTTGTCCATTTCAAAGACACCCATTGGCCCATTCCAAATGATTAATTTAGAGTTTTTAATAACTTCTGCATAGTTTGCAGCTGTTTTTGGACCAATATCTAGGCCCATCCAATCAGCTGGAATAGCCTCTACATCAACGATTTGTGTTTCAGCATCCTGTGAAAATTCATTTGCCACAACAGCATCGACTGGCATATGTAATTGCACGCCTTTTACTTTTGCCTTTTCAATAAAGGACTTTGCTAGCTCAATTTTATCTTCTTCTAACAATGATTTACCGATATCATGGCCTTGTGCCTTAATAAATGTAAAGGATAAACCTCCACCGATAATTAAGTGATCTACTTTCTCTAACAGGCTTTCAATAACACCAATTTTATCTTTTACTTTGGCACCACCAATAATGGCTGTAAATGGATGCTCAGGGTTAGACAAGGCTTTACCTAGTACATCTAATTCCTTTTGCATTAGGAATCCAGATACAGCTGGAATATGCTTAGCAATTCCTTCTGTAGAAGCATGTGCTCGGTGGGCTGCACCAAAAGCATCATTGACATAAATATCTGCTAGCTGAGCAAATTGCTGTGCTAATGTCGGATCATTTTTCTCTTCACCAGCATGGAAGCGTACATTTTCAAGCAGTAGAATATCTCCATCTTGCATGTTTGCAACGGCTTCTTCCACCGCTTGCCCAATGGATTCATCAAGCTTCGTAACAGGCTTACCCATTAATTCAGCTAAGCGAATGCCAACAGCTGTTAAACGCATGTCTTCTTTTACTTCACCCTTTGGACGACCTAAGTGAGAAGCTAGAATAACTTTAGCACCCTGCTCTACTAAATACTCGATTGTAGGAATAGCTGCACGAATACGTGTCTCATCCGTAATAGCACCATCTGCCATTGGCACATTAAAATCTACACGTACAAAAACGCGTTGACCCTTTACTTCAATATCTTTCATTGTTTTCTTATTTAACATGAAGAAACTCCCTTCAAAATTTGTTTTAGTCTTACACCCTTGTGTTTTACCCATCTTGGCTCTACACCATGCTTACTAAATTGAAAAGTCATTTTGGTACTTTTTCAGGGTCACTATCTAGTGTGATTATGATTCTCCAACTTTTGATAATGAACCCTAATACTTGTTTTTATAGTAGCAAAAGTTACCTTCTATGTCTTGCAATCACCATGTATCAATTACGCCTTAGCGTAATTGCGTCCAGATTTTTTTCGAGCTTGCTCTAAAAGCTCCTCTTCAAAATCTGTGACGTCTGCTGGGGCTTTTATCTTGATTCAGTTTGTGTTTAGACACTCACTGAATCAAAGAGAGCAATTTGTGTATTCATCTCACCACGTATAGAGGTGGGCGTTTTCTGCTGAATTTAGTTAAAAAAGGAGTAAGGGTTATCCCTTACTCCCAATACCCTTGTATATTATATCTATTCGATATTATAAAGGCTATACTTTTTGTGCATAAAAAGCAGTAATATGTCACACTTTTTACTCAAAATGTCGAAATATGATACTTATTTATGGTTTAATCCTTGTTCAGCAATGTATAAAGCTAGGTCCATTAAGCGAGTAGAGTAACCAATTTCGTTATCATACCAAGCTAAAACCTTCACCATTTTGTTTTCTAATACCATTGTTGAAAGACCATCTACAGTAGAAGAATGATGGTTACCGTTATAATCGATTGATACTAATGGTAGCTCATTGTAATCTAAAATGCCTTTTAATTCATTTTCAGAAGCTTCTTTTAATGCTGCATTAATCGTTTCTTTCGATACATCTGCTTTTAGCTCCACAACTAAGTCAACACATGATACGTTAGGTGTTGGCACACGCATAGAGAAGCCATCTAGCTTACCTTTTAATTGTGGTAATACTTTTGATACTGCTACTGCTGCACCCGTTGTTGTTGGAATCATAGAAACCGCCCCAGCACGTGCACGACGTGGATCAGAGTGTGGGAAGTCTAGAATTCGTTGGTCATTTGTATAAGAGTGAATTGTTGTCATCATACCGCGTTCAATGCCAAATTTCTCATCAAGTACTTTAGCTACTGGTGCAAGACAGTTTGTTGTACAAGAAGCATTGGAGATTACATCATCAGTTGCTGGGTTATAATCCTCATGGTTTACACCCATAACAAATGTAGGCATTGCCCCTTTTGCTGGTGCCGATAGAATGGCTTTTTTCGCGCCTGCTTCAATATGCTTGCCTACTTCTTCCATTGAACGGAATCGACCAGTACATTCAAGCACTACGTCTACGCCTAATTCGCCCCATGGTAATTGTGCAGGATCTTTTTCAGCATATACTTTTACACGTTGGCCATTTACTACGAAAGAATCTTCATCTGCATTGACTTCAGCATCATAGATACCGTGTACTGAATCATATTTCAATAAGTGCGCAAGCTGACCAGCATCTGTTAAGTCGTTTACGGCTACTACTTCAATTTCATCATGCTTCATTGCCTCACGAAATACTAAACGTCCAATACGTCCAAATCCATTAATCGCTAATTTTAATGCCATTGTTAATTCCTCCAATAATGTGTATTGTCTGTCTCTATGAATAGAGACATCAAAATTTACTTTATGCTCATTCAAAAAGTGTTCTAGCACTTTCTGAGATCGAGTGACATGTTTGATACTTTACCATCATTCAAGATGCTTATTTTCTATAGAAGATAATTGGGCAGCAATTGCTTTGGCTGCTGCTTCATCTGTTACAAATATGGTTTGCTTAGGTGCTACTTTAAAATAGGAAAGCATTGCATTGACCTTTTGTTTTCCTGCTGCAACTGCAATGACTTGCTGGCTATTTTGTACCTGCTCAAGTTGAATACCAATCGTACGTATACGATGAACAATTTCACCATTAGCATTAAAATAATAGCCAAATGCTTCACTTACAGCGCCTTTCTCCTCAAGAATTCGCAAATCCTCTGGAGATGAATTACGACGAATCGCCATTTCCTCTGCGGAGCCAATCCCGTGAATGACGCAATCTGCTTGATCGTAGAATGCCATCATTTCTGTTACCATCGGCTCTGTTAACATCGCTTGATAAGCTTGCTCACTTAAATGCTCCGGTAAAAATAAAGTACGGTACTGTGCCTCCATCTGCATGGCAAATGTTGCAACAAGTGTATTGGCCTGCATTTGCATTTCATGTCCAATCCCTCCGCGTGCAGCTACAAAAGTGATATCCTTTTGCCCGTCTAGAGGATGTAAAAACTGTGCAAGAGAGGCAACAGATTTTCCACCAGTGACAGCTACTACTTGCTCATCAAAAGCAGTCGACATAAATTGCAATGCCGCTTCTTTGCCTAGCATGGTCAGGATTGTATGATCCTCATTGTAATCACCAGGAACTACGACTACACGCTGGATGCCAAAATGGTTTTCGAGCACTTTTGCAAGCTGTGTTAAACCAGACCATTCGTAAACGATGACTCTTAATTTTTCAATGACTATTTCACCATCATCTGTACATACCATACCCGACTTTTGCGCATCTAATAACCCTTGTTCACGTAAAATATCAGTTTCTTTACGTATTTCTCTTTCTGTCATTTTCAGTGAATCGGCTAGCGCACGTCGTCCGATTGGTTGCATAAGTTGAACGGCTTGCAAAATTCGATATCTTGATTGCAGAAGCGGATACATTTCAGGAAGTAGCCTTTGCTGTGCCTCTGGAACAGTTAACATATCTATCTACTCCCTTAATTAATAGTTGTGGGCTTAATTTTATCCCACTTAATTATTTTGCGTCCCACTTATACTTTTATTATAATATGCATTGTTTTAAAGTGCAAGTAGTTGAATTGTTTATATTAAAAAAAGCCTCATAGCCATCAACATGGCTACGAGACTTTTTTGTACTTATTTAGTGAAAGATAAAATCGCGTTCTTTTTAAAACCTTCTAAAGCTTTTGTTGCTTCACTTTTATTTGTAAATTCAAAAATACGAACATCCTTTTTCTCAAATACTGTAAAATCTCCCTTCACATCATTCATTTTTGTAATATAACAACCACTAAAATTTGTGATACATTCGCTAAACTGTTTTATAACAACTTCTTACTTGATACCTATTCTACTCCGTTTTTTATGAAAAGAAAGTCTAATGTGAAGGTCTTCACAAACTGTTCAAATTCAAAACGCTTTCATTGAACAATTTGTGAATTGTGTGAATTACAGCTAACAATAGAGTCATTTTTTCCGTTAATAACCTTTTATACATTCAGTAAATTAACTGCCTAATTGCTCCATCAAGGTGGCATAATCTAAATTACCATACTGGATTACGACACCATCCTTCTCAACTACAGGAATCATTAGCATATATTTTTCATGTATGCGATCATCTTGCTCAATATCAATCACATCAATTTCAAAGGGAACATCTTCCTGAACAAGCTTTAATGTCTGTAATCCTTCTACACATAAAGGACAATTTGCCCGACTAAAAAATTTAATCTTCATAGATAGCACCTCCCATCTTTATTATAAACGAAAGTACAATGAAGTTATGGCTACTATTCATTGACGATTTATATTTTGATGGATGACGCCTCTAGAATGTTTTTACCAGAATTTAAAAAGCATAATCTTATTCGTTTCAGTATTTCTCAAGTGGATGAACAATAAATTTATAATGGTATTGAGGAACTGGCTCTGTATATTTCTCCATTTGATCGTAAGAAACGCTAGACAAACTCTATTCACCTTATGTAATTAAAAAGGCATTGATTGTGAGCAAGCTACACATCAATGCCTTTCGTTTCAGATTATTTTAAATGACTATCGAAAAATTTCACCATGGCATTATAGAATTCAATTCTATTTTCTTCGTTAGCGAAGCCATGTCCTTCATTATCTTTTAGCATGTATTCTACATCGACACCTCTAGCACGTAAGGCTTCCACAATTTGATCGGATTCTGCTTTGTTCACACGTGGGTCATTTGCACCTTGAGCGACAAATAATGGTGTTTTGATTTTATCTGCATGGAAAACAGGTGAAACAGCTGTTAATAATTCTTTGTCCTTCTCTGGGTGACCTACGCGCTCATAAAACATGTTACGCATAGTTTCCCAGTAAGGTGGGATGGTATTTAATAACGTGAATATGTTAGATACCCCTACATAATCAACTGCTGCAGCATATAAATCAGGCGTATACGTAATACCAGCTAATGTTGCATAACCTCCAAATGATGCACCATAAATACCGATGCGATCAGGGTCTGCAATGCCTTGGTCAATTGCCCATTGGACACCATCTGTAATATCATCTTGAATTTTCAGACCCCATTGCTTATTTCCAGCTTGAAGGAACTCTTTACCATAGCCAGTTGATGAACGGAAATTCACCTGTAGCACTGCATAGCCACGATTAGCTAACAATTGTACTTCTGGATTGAAGCCCCACATATCACGTGCCCATGGTCCACCATGTGGATTGACAATAAGAGGGAGATCTTTCACTTCTTTATTTTTCGGTAAAGTTAAATAGCCATTAATTGTTAAACCATCTCGGCTCTTATAAGAAATTGGATGCATTTCAGCAAGTTCATTCGGATTTAACCAAGGACTTAAAGTGGCCAATTCTGTTAATTCATCTGTTGTTGAATCGTAGTAATAATATTTTCCATAGACAGTATCACTTGAAACACTCACAATAAATTTTGTCATTTCTTTATTGTAATCATTGATACCAAGCTCACTTTCATGCACATTCAGCTTGCTTTGAATTTTACGGAAAAGCTTTTCAAAGTTCTCGTCAAAGAATTGATAATGTGGTTTATCTGTTATATATGCACCATATAGCAATTTATCGTGTTCAGCACTATATAAGACACCCGAAACATCTACTTGATCATTAGACATAATGACTTCTTCATTACCTTTTAAGTCGTATTTCACCACTTCTACTTTATCTCTACCTTTATTTGATGTAGCATAAATGTATTGATTGTCTTTAGAAAATGCTAGTGGCATTACTTCATCGCCAGCTTCCATTTCAATAAATGGCTTGAATTCATCCTTTTCCGAATCTCTATAAAGAATCGTTCCTTCCACACCATCTGAAGCTACGGCAATTCGCACATTTCCATTGCGATCTGCTAGCCAGCTCGTAATATTACCAGGATTTTTTGCAACATGAGTTGTTTCACCAGTCTTTACATTCAGCTTGTAGACATCAAAAACTGTTGCATCTTCCTTATTCATCATAATAAGTATTTCATCTTTAACACCTTGCAGACCACTTAATATGCCAACTGTGACGTTTGGATATGGTGTTAAATCTTTTTCCTCAGCGCCATTAAATGTCGTAGAATAAATATGGAAGTTTTCATCTCCACCTTTATCCTTTAAATATAGTAAATTATTATCTTTCCAGAAAAATCCTGCAACATCACGATCTTTTGAATTAGAAACACGAACGGGCTCACTATCATCATTCATCTTTTTCACGAAAACATTGGATCTGTTCTCCCAAGCAGAGGAAAAAGTAATGTAATTGCCATCAGGTGAAAGTTCATAACCAAAGTTCCCAGGATTCTTCATAAAGTCTTCAACTGAAATTTCCTTTACACCTTCATGATTGGAACCATTTTTTTCTTGTTTTGCATTGTTTAAAATTTTTACTGCATCTTGTTTTGATATTGCTTCACTACTTAATGATAAGCCATTAAATAAACCAATTTTATTGGCTTTCTCTAAATACTCAGCAAGTGAAGCCTCTTTTTCTTCTTTATTTAACGCTCTTACTAAAATTCGAGCCGCTTCATCATGTTTAATCGTCAAACTTAAATCTGTGAATTCCCCAGCCTTTACCCATTTATCAATAATTTGTTGACGCATTGAATCTGAGCCGTGCTGGAATGTTAAAGTTGTTACAGCTAAATTCAAAAATTCCTGCGCTGTCAATCGTTCTTCTTGTGCTATCACGGTGCTAGTTGTTTCGTTGGCAGCACGAACTTCTTGCATTGTTGCAGGTATAACGACAGAGGTTGTTAAAATAATTGCTAACGATGCAGATAAAAATCTTTTTTTCAAAAATGATTCCTCCCTATATCAGTTTACGTTATATCGATTGTCGATATATTTAAATTATAACAATTCTAGCATTATTGTCAATAATTGAGAGAATTTAATTGATTCATAATGAAAGCGAACTAAACAAATTAGTTCGCCACTACCCCTATTAAAATTTCCGGCTTGCTCCTCCGCCGGCGGAAGTTCCTCCACCAAATCCGCCAAAGCCACCTCTACTTGAACGTCCTCCACCAAAGCCACCTGGATAGCCTCCATAGCCTCCACTGCGAGGACCTCCGCCGCCTTTCGAAAAGAACGAATAAATAATAATGACAACGATAATGATTAAGATTATTAACCAAGTGGGCATGTCTTCCCCTTCGGTTGTATGTGCTGGTAATTCACCGCTCCAATTATACTCTTGGGCAACAGCTCGAAAAACTTCAGTATAGGTCGCTTGGAATGCTTGATCTAAATTACCCGTACTTGCCGAAGGATAAAAGGCATTATCTAAAATGCGTCCTAATTTACCATCTGGTAATGCTCCTTCTAAGCCCTGGCCCACAGCGATTACAACGTCGTTATTCCCTTCCCCTTGACCAAAAGTAGTTAAAATCAAGACACCGTTATTTTTCTCCTTATCACCTATGCCCCATGACCGAATCAATTTTGTTGCATACATCTTTGGCTCTTGTCCATGAAGACTATCAACTGTGACTACCATGATTTCAGCACCTGTGCCTTGATCCAATTGCTCTGAATAATGATTTAACTCTTCTTTGACATTCGCTGAAATTACATTGGCAAAGTCATGTATATACGTATTTTTCATGGGTGACGGCATAGCTGCTTTCGTTATATCCGAGAAAAAAAGAAGCACCGAACAAACGATGATCATCTGTACAATGCAACGCTTCATTAATGTGTACCTGATTGACTAAAGTTGATAGATGGTGCTTTGTCAGCTCCTGCTGCGGCTTTAAAGTATTCTTTTTGTTCGAAGCCAAACATCCCTGCCATCAAATTACCAGGAAAACGTTTAACATGTTTATTGAATTGCTGCACCTCATTATTGTAATCCTCACGTGCTACCGCCAGGCGATTTTCAGTACCTGCTAGCTCATCCATTAACTGACGGAAGTTTGCATCTGCTTTTAAGTTTGGATAATTTTCCACAACGACTAGTAAACGACTAAGAGCGCCCGTTAATGCATCATTGGCGACAGCTTGCTCCTCTGGTGAGCTTGCACTCCCCATTTGGGCACGCGCCTCCGTAATACTCGTTATCACCTCTTGCTCATGATTGGCATAGCCTTTCACAGATTCCACCAGATTGGGAATCAAATCATAGCGACGTTGGAGCTGATTTTCAACTTGTGCCCATTTAGAATCAACATTTTCCTCGGCTGTCACCAGGCTATTATATTTAGGTATGAATAATAAGGCGATTACAACAAGAATAATGACAATTATTCCAATTGGTCCAAGCAACTTTTTCAATTTTAAGCCTCCTTGACTTGCTTTTCCTTCTATCATTAGTCTACATTTTTACCTTTACATTTATACCGTATGAAATTGAATTGACTCGACATACTAAATACTGCAACAAAAAATTATTGAGGAGGCGTTTTTTTTGTCACAATCGTTTTACAACGAATCATCAAATCAAACAAATTTCAACCAACAGCATAGCCTAAATCATGGTGGCCATGAAATGATGGACATGCATGAAACAATTGGCGAAATTATTGCAGGTATGAACCAAGCCATTATTTTGCGTCCCCATGTAAAAGACCCTGAACTACTCAACATTTTGGATCGTCAATATAATTTCACTCTAGGTATGTACAATACAATCGTAGAGTCCTTTAAAACAGGGCACGATCCATCTGTTCCAACAGGACGTTACCAAATGGAAACAGGAAATGACTTCAAATATGGCTTAAATCCTGGTCAACCGAAAAAGCCAATGCAAAATGCTAATGAAATAAATGATGAAGCCATTTCTGGATTCTTACTTGGTGCTCAAAAAGGGGCAGCAAAATGTATGACAACCGCTGCGTTGGAGACAACAAACCCTGTTGTTCGTCGCGTTGTTGCAGATAGTATTCCTAACTGCATTGAAATGGGATACGAATTATCCATTTATCAAAATAAACATGGCTATTATCAGGTGCCTCAGTACTCCCAACAGGATATGCAAACGATGCTAAATGCATACGACACAACATCTAATCCCCTTCATTAAATATGAACAGTCCATGGTGAATACTCATCATGGACTGCTTTTTTTAGCACAAAAAAGCGAACGAGCACGTCGTTCGCTTTTTCAGCTTTATAATACTTTTCCTAAAAACGCCTTTGTTCGATCGCTTTGTGGATTGCCGAATAGTTCCTCTGGAGAACCTTCTTCTACGATATAGCCTCCATCCATAAAGACTACTCGATCGCCTACTTCACGAGCAAAGCCCATTTCATGCGTCACAACCACCATTGTCATCCCTTCAGCCGCTAGATTTTTCATAACATCTAGCACCTCTTTTACCATTTCAGGGTCAAGTGCTGAAGTTGGCTCGTCAAATAAAATAGCTTTTGGCTTCATAGCTAAGGCACGAGCAATTGCCACACGCTGCTGTTGACCACCCGATAACTGCTCAGGATAATTATAGGCCTTGCTATCGAGTCCAACTTTTTTTAATAGCTCATGTCCTAGTTCTTCTGCGTTTGCACGACTCATTTTACGAATTTGCATAGGTGCCATCGTGACATTATCGATAACAGTCATATGCGGGAATAAGTTAAATTGTTGAAACACCATGCCCACTTCTGCACGTATTTCATTGATATTCGTTTTAGGATCATTAATCTTTACATTTTCAATATAAATAGCACCATCTGTTACTTCTTCTAACATATTAATGCATCGTAGAAATGTACTTTTTCCTGATCCAGATGGCCCAATGACACAGACAACTTGTTTTTCTTGAATTTCATAATCGATTCCTTTTAATACTTCAAGCTTACCAAAGTACTTGTGTAGGTTTTCAATTTTTATCATCTTGCTTCCCGCCCTTCTACCTTAGCTTTACGAGGGACATAACTATTGCTAAATCGTTTCTCGATAAATGCTACAACTTTCGTTACACCATATGTTAAAACTAAATACAATAATGCTGCAACGATATACGGTTCCCAGAAGCGGAAGCTTGCACCAGCTACTACCTTACTAGCATATAAAATATCTGGTGCGGCAATAACTGTTACGAGTGAAGAATCTTTTAATAATGCGATGAATTCATTCCCTAATGGTGGGATCATACGTCTAAATGCTTGAGGTAAAATGACCTTACGCATCGCTTGGTTATGTGTTAACCCAAGAGAGCGTGCAGCCTCCATTTGCCCTTTTGCAATACTTTGAATCCCTGCACGGAAAATTTCTGCATTGTAAGCAGCGCAGTTTAAAATAAGCGCTGTAATCCCCGATACCATATAACCTAAAGAATGACCAAAAATTGTTGGAATAACTGCTAAGTGAATTAACAAGATTTGTACAAGCATCGGTGTTCCACGGAATAAATCGATATATAGTTTAGATGGCCAATAAATCCATTTTTTACTCGATAATTTTCCAAGACCTAAAAATAGCCCTAATAGAATACCGCCAAAATAACCACTAAGTGTCAAAATAAGTGTTACGCCAATACCTCGTATAAACATATCTCGGTAGTTCCAGACAATGTCCCAGCGTAAGTCAAAGATGTCCATCCGAAAACCCCATTCCCCTTTAAATTACGAATAATAAATGAGCCGCTAGCACAATTACTATGTTAGTAGCATCATGTCATTCATTTGTTACTCAAAATCAGTGCCCGTAATTTCTTTTAATTTACCGTTTTCTTTAATCTTTTTAAGACCTTCATTTAATTTATCTAACAATTCTTTATTCCCTTTTTGAACCATGAAGCCATAGTATTCTTTATCGAATGCGTCATCTTCAATTACTTTTAGTTTTTGATCTGGATGAGCTTTCATATATTCATAAACTACCGCATTATCTCCGATAGCTGCATCAACATTACCATTTAGCATCTCTTGAATCGCGATTGGCTGACTTTCAAATGCCATAATATTTGTACTTGCTTCCCCTTGTAGCTTTTTCGCCGCCATATGACCAGTAGCATTAATTTGTACTGATACTTTTTTATCTTTTAATTCATCAAGAGATTTGATTTTTGAATCTTCTTTCACAACAATTAATAATTGAGACTCATAGTATGGTTCAGTGAAATCAAATGATTCTTTACGCTCTTCAGTAATTGTGATTCCTGAAGCTCCGATATTTGTTTCACCATTTTTAATTGTTTGGAAAACTGGTTCCCACCCAATATTATTCCACTCAACTTCAAAGTCCATTTCATCTGCAATAGCTTGTAAAATATCGACATCAATCCCTACAATTTTCCCTGAATCGTCAACAGATTCAAATGGTGCAAAAGTGGCCTCAGTACCAACTTTGTATACTTTCTTGCCATCTCCGCCGTCTTCTGAAGGTGTACTACCAGAAGAAGCATCATCTTTTGTACCACATCCTGCAAGTGCTAATGTTAAAGCTGCGATAATCATCAGTAACATCCAACCTGTTTTTTTCATTGTATTTCCCCCTAGTTCGATAATTTTCCAAAATACGTATTATTTTTCGCAATTCGGAAATGTTAGACTATTAGGTCAATTATATTAACAATATAGTATTTAGACAACAACTTTTCGCATAAAACTAAATATTTTTTCATATAAATTTATAATTAATTCATATAATTTGAAAAAACATGTATAAATCACAAGAAATTAAACCTAAAACTAATATATATACAATGAGAACCATGCCAAATTTCGATAAATTTAGGCAAAAAAAAAGAATCCCCTCAGATAGGATTCTTTTTTTTCGACTATTGCTAGTCTCACGTACAGTATGTTCACTAAAAAATAATTTGGAGTTATTGCTTTTTTGAAGGTTTGAAAGGAATAAATAGGGGAATAATGCCAACTAGGACAGTATTCACTTTATTCTTCCTCTCGATCTCCAGTAAGCAGGCTGCTAAACTACTTATTAGGAGATGAGCTATTACAGTATATCAATTCATCAGTAAAATGGCGCCCTCGGAGGGAATCGAACCCCCAGTGCAAGAACCGGAATCTTACGTGTTATCCATTACACCACGAGGGCAAAAGACACAAAAAAAAAGTACTCACTCTAGGCTTACGAAAAGCATGATGTAGATAACCCTCATTTGAAGCATACCTGCAAAATAGTGTCCTGTACTTTAAACTTATAACCTTAATTATTATACAAGCCCATCCTATATAATTCAACCATAGAATGCAAAAACAATTTATTTTTTTAATTTCACTTTAGCAGGGTTAATATTTGACCTTCCCTGACTATAATGTGTATGATAAGGATACAGCTGAAATACAAAGGAAATTTTCAGTAAAGGTATTCGAATTTAGCTTTTTAAGGAGGATTTAACATGAATTTAATTCCTACAGTTATTGAACAAACAAGTCGTGGTGAGCGTGCATATGACATTTATTCACGTCTACTTAAAGACCGTATTATCCTTTTAGGAAGTGCCATTGATGACAATGTTGCTAACTCCATTGTCGCTCAGCTTCTTTTCCTACAAGCAGAAGATCCAGATAAAGATATCTCACTTTACATTAACTCACCTGGCGGATCCATTACGGCTGGTATGGCTATTTATGACACAATGCAAATTATTAAACCACAGGTACAAACAATTTGTATTGGGATGGCTGCATCAATGGGTGCTTTCCTACTTGCAGCTGGTGAACCTGGTAAACGTTTTGCTCTACCAAATGCTGAAGTGATGATTCACCAACCACTAGGTGGTGCACAAGGTCAAGCGACAGAAATTGAAATTGCTGCTAAACGTATTTTATTCTTACGTGAAAAACTAAATGGCATTTTATCTGAACGCACAGGTCAACCACTTGAAGTCATTGCAAGAGACACAGATCGTGATAACTTCATGACTGCTGAACGTGCAAAAGAATATGGCTTAATTGACCACATTATGCATCGTAGCGATAATAAATAAAAAATAAAAGGCATCACAGATTTTCTCTGTGATGCCTTTTGTGTTCAATGAATGTTAATCTTCATTTTCAATAATTGTTGCCAATGCTGTAACCGCTTGCTCAGCATCGTTACCTTCACTACTTAAAGTAACTTCAGTACCTTTAGCAACAGCTAAGCTCATGACACCCATAATGGATTTGGCATTTACTTTTTTCTCATCTTTTTCTAGAAAGATATCAGCACTAAAACGATTTGCTTCCTGCACAAATAGTGCTGCTTGTCTAGCTTGTAGTCCTAATTTTAATTTAACCTGGACTCTTCTCTCAATCATTCTCAAAACTCCCCTTCACTACCGTTCATCTATTAGTTTTATCTTACCTCACTTACTAGCAAAAGAACAATAAGCGATTAGCATGACATTCATACCTGAAAAGTATGATAACTTAACCACCTATTTTTTCACCGCGCCTTAATGCATCAGCAATCTCATCAATTTTTCTCAATCGATGGTTGACACCTGATTTACTAACCGTTCCACTAGATACCATTTCACCAAGCTCTTTTAATGTCACATCTTGGTATTCTACACGGAGACGTGCTATTTCACGAAGCTTCTCTGGTAGTTGATCAAGACCAATTGAATTTTCAATAAATCGAATATTCTCTACCTGCCGTAATGCTGCACCAATGGTTTTATTTAGGTTGGCTGTTTCACAGTTTACAATACGGTTGACACTATTGCGCATGTCTCGCAATATGCGAACATCTTCAAATTTCATCATAGCCTGATGTGCACCAACAATATTAAGGAAATCCGAAATTTTTTCTGCTTCCTTTAAGTAAGTCACAAAACCTTTTTTACGTTCGATTGTTTTGGCATTGAGTTCAAATTCATTCATCAAATCCATTAATGCTTCACCATGCTCTTTATATAAAGAATACACCTCTAAATGATAAGCTGATGTTTCTGGATTATTGACAGAACCTCCTGCTAAAAATGCACCTCTTAAATAAGCTCTTTTTTGGCCACTCTTTTGAATGAGCTTTCTTGAGATCGTATGGTTAAATTGAAAGTCGTCTGAGATGATTTCTAAATCAATTAACAGCTCACGCGCACCTTCTCTTACACGGCATATATACACATTATTTTTTTTCAGTCGCATTTTCTTACGAACCAGTAATTCCACATTGTACGGATACAATTTTTTCATAATCGTATATAGTCTTCTGGCAATTGCAGCGTTTTCGGTTTGCACGTCTAAGCTTAGTTGTTTATTTGCAAAGGATAATGAACCATTCATACGAATTAGGGCAGAAACTTCTGCTTTCATACAATGATTGTCCGCTTCTATTTGTGTTAACTCTTTTTTTGTTTCAGAAGCAAAAGACATATCACGCCCCCCTTTCAATCCTGATTTCTATGTATATGTTCATCTTACCATATACAATAAAGCCATTATGTTTCTATTATTGGTCCTCTTACTTTTTGATGGTAAATATCAGCATAATCTACCAGCCATTCTGCAACATTCGCAGCATTATGCCGAACCGTGCCATCTGGACGAATTGTAGCAATGTCTCGTTTAATAACTTCTAATCCCATGCTTTCAAGCTTTGCTACGTCAAATGTCACTGGTTCCGCTCTTTCTTCTTTATACAGTTCTTTTACAGGGTTAGGGAGTTCTTCATCATTTACTAAAATGGAATCGATAAAGTCATGGCCAACATGCTTATGTATAGCTGTTACATGATCGCCTGCTGTATAAGAAATGGTTTCACCCTTTTGTGTCATTAAATTACAAACATATATTTTTCTTCCTTTAGCCTTAACAACTGCTTCTCCTATCTCCTTAACAAGCAAATTCGGAATAATGCTTGTATACAAGCTTCCTGGTCCTATTAAAATATAGTCGGCACGAAGTATAGCACGAATAGCTTCTGGTAACGGTTGCACATTTTCAGGTACTAAAAAAACGCGATTAATGCGTTTTGTCGCTGTCGGGATTTTTGATTCGCCCTCAATAATTGAACCGTCCTCAAGCACAGCATGTAAGGCGATTTTTTTATTAGCAGCTGGTATTACTCGACCATGAACTTTTAAAACCTTTCCCATCTCACTAATAGCATGACTGAAATCTCCAGTAATGTCAGTGAGTGCCGTAAGCATTAAATTCCCTAAGGAATGACCTCGTAAATCTTCAGATGCTGAAAAACGATATTGAAACATTTGCTCTACAAGGGGCTCAATATCTGATAATGCTGCAATTACATTGCGTACATCCCCAGGTGGTGGAATATCATAATCATCACGTAAACGCCCTGAAGAACCGCCATCATCTGCTACTGTCACAATAGCAGTAATATCAAATGGGTGGTGCTTCAGCCCGCGAAGTAACGTGGAGAGCCCTGTGCCACCACCAATTACCACAAGCTTTGTTTGCTTTTTCCCCATTCACTCATTCCTTTCTACGATTAATATCACGATGCGTAATAACCGTATTTTCCTTGCCCGCAAAATATGCCCCAAAAAATTCTGCTAATGTCACGGAGCGATGCTGGCCCCCAGTACAACCAAAAGCAATAACAAGCTGTGATTTGCCCTCTTGTCGATAGAGAGGAATCATAAAGTCTAATAAATCCGTTAGTTTTTGTATGAGGATTTGCGTGTCTTCCAAAGCTAAAACATAAGAAGATACCTCTGTTTGAAGACCCGTTTTTGGACGTAGCTCCTCCACATAATATGGGTTTTTAAGAAAACGAACATCAAACACTAAGTCCGCATCAATCGGCATACCATGTTTAAAGCCAAAGGACATAATGTTAACGGTAAAAATAGTATCTGCCTCACTCGCAAATTCTTTGACAATTTTTTCACGCAATTGCTTTGGTTTCATATTAGATGTGTTATAAACAAAATTAGCACGGCCCTTTACTTCAGATAAAAGTACTCGTTCCTGTTTAATTCCATCTAGAGGTAAACCGTTCACTGCTAATGGATGGGCACGTCTTGTTTCTTTATAACGTCTGACTAATGTGGCATCATCTGCATCTAAAAATAAAATACGAGCAACAATATCGCCTTCTTTTAGTATATGGTCCAATGCGCCAATTAGAGCATCAAAAAAGTCGCCTCCGCGCATATCCATTACTGCCGCAATTCGGGTACTGTTTTTACCAGAATCTCTCAGTAAAGTTAAAAAAGTTGTAAGTAACGCAGGTGGTAAATTATCAATACAGTAATACCCTAAATCCTCAAAGCTTTGAATAGCTACAGTTTTCCCAGCCCCAGACATTCCTGTAATAATAACCAATTCATGTGTACTTTGTTGGCCTTCAACCACCACTGTCATGCAACTCCTTTATTGTTCTTTTGAAATTTGTATTTTCTGATGAAGTAATTCAAAATTCGTTGTATAGTCAAACGTGCCATACTGAATGCCTGATTGCGAAACAGCAAATTGTAAATTAGTTCGATCTCCTTCAGCCATTGGCAAATGTGCTAAATCCTCTACTGGGTGCCATGCAAGCTTGCCTTCTCTTGTTTCTTCGAATGGTATACCTTCTACATCCTTTGCAACAAATGTATAGAGCATCCATTCATCCACTACATCATTGTTTTCTTTAATGACCATCGTATAAACACCCTTTAAATGAACATGTAAAGGTGTAACATTTGTCTCTTCTTGAAACTCACGTAAAGCAGCCTCAAAGATTGACTCGCCGCTCTCCATTTTCCCTCCTGGCGCTACATACCAGCCTCGTCTTGGTTTCTGAAGTAATAATACTTTACCGTCTTTTACGGCAATTAAATTTGCAATTCTTTGCATAGGCACACCTCTAATCACTTTTGCATTCTACTCTTCATTATAACAAGACCTTGTAAGATTTGTCCTCATTTACAACTCTTGTACGCAGACAATTAACAATTTAGTTTTATTCAAAGATAACCATTTTATCTTGGGCGAAATTTACATTTTCCCTGATAGGATTATTTGATTTTTTACACATAAAAAAGTAGGTTGCTCCCACCTAATGGAGGCGGAAACAACCTACTAAACAAAATAAAAGGGGGATTGCTAATTACATTTTTAATGATACACCTTTTATATGTCATACAAGTTACAGCAATATTAAAACCACATTAAAATTGTATTTTTTACCTTAAAATAGCCATGTTAGGCATTAATTTTCTCTAATAACTCTTCTACATAATGTTGAACAGCTTGCGCGGCAATACTACCGTCACCAGTTGCTGTTACAATTTGACGAAGTGATTTTTCACGAACATCTCCAGCTGCAAAGATACCTGGGATTTTTGTTTCCATCGTGTCGTTTGTCAAAATATAGCCAGCATCATTTAAGATGCCTAATGACTCAAATGGTTTAGTTAAAGGTAACATACCAATATAGACAAAGACGCCATCTGTTGCAAATTCAGATTCCGTACCATCGACAGTTGATTGTAGCGTTACACTGCCAACTTTACCATTTGCTTCATTGATTTCTTTTACAGTTGCATTCCAAATGAAATCAATTTTTTCATTGGCAAAGGCACGATCCTGTAGAATTTTTTGTGCACGTAATTTATCGCGACGGTGGACAATTGTCACTTTATCAGCAAAGCGAGTTAAATAGACACCCTCTTCAACAGCCGAATCTCCGCCACCTACGACAACTAGATTTTTTTGTTTAAAGAATGCACCGTCACATACTGCACAGTAGCTGACACCACGGCCACCAAGTTCTTTTTCACCAGGCACGCCCATTTTTTTATACTCAGCACCAGTTGTAATAATAATGGCACGTGTTTTATATTCTTTTGCACCTGATTTAATTGTTTTATATTCTTCTCCATCGATGATTTCCGTTACATCACCATAGGCATATTCAGCACCAAATTTTTTAGCATGCTCAAACATTTTTGTAGAAAGCTCTGGTCCTAAAATTGTCTCAAAACCTGGGTAGTTTTCTACTTCTTCTGTGTTTGCCATTTGTCCACCAGGGATACCACGTTCAATCATTAATGTTGACAAATTCGCACGAGATGTATAGACAGCAGCAGTCATCCCGGCAGGACCTGCACCAATAATTACTACATCATAAATTTTTTCTTCCGACATAAATACTTCCCCCTAAACAGAATACTTTTTATCTTCATTCAACCAATAAGTGTAACGTCATCTATAGAAGAAGATCAATGACGCTAAGGAAAAATTGGTGATAGCGTTAGTATGTTCATCGTATGTGAAAGTATAAAGTTATTCAACTATGTTGCTCACACATTAATTATGACTGTTTGGCAAAAACGTTAAGATTTCGTCAATATACTTCGTTAAAGTAGATACCGATACTCCATATTGCTGTGCAATTTCCTTTTTTGTCACTTTGAGCATTTGTGAAGATCTGAATAAATAATCATTTGCTCCTGCAATTGCTGTTGGATTTGTAAAACGATAATTTTCTACTAAAGCTTGTTCACATAGCACAAACCACATTTGAAACATCGGGACAATTAATGATGATAGCTTTCCATATTGTTCTAATAAAATTTCTGAGACCTGTACTGCCCGTAAAAAGCTTGCTTCTACTTTGTTTTTCTTATCAAATTCATGTCCAAGTGCATAAGCCAAAAACAATTTCTCAAAAGAGCCTAATTGTTCAATATCAATCCATTTCGGATGGGCGATAATTTCTTGCTTATGCGCTGTACCTTTCAGTAAAAACAAACCAAAAATGCGCTCACTTGTATACGTGCTCTCTAATTTTTCAACAATAAAATCACGGTCGTGCTCCAACGCATCAAGTCCAAATTCATTTTCTTGTTGGCGCCAAGGTTCGAAGCCCTCTTTGTCTGGGTCTAGCTCTAGAAGCTGATCCCACGCACTTTTCGAAATTTCCTCATGACCTGAGAAATAGGCAGCATGTGACAACCAAAAGTAAAATCCTGCATCTCCTAAATAGCCTCTCTTTTGCATACTGCGCAACCATTTATAGGCTAATTCATACTGTCCGATTAAGGCTAATGTCGCACCAAGTTTATAACGATGCTCCCATGTATAGGGTTGAATTTTAACAAGGACATTTAACAGTTCTTGTAAATCCTCTTCATTTTTTTCATAATACGCAATCACCGTTAAATTGCATAATGCGTGTAGATTGCCCTTATTTTCACGTAGCACTGTATGCAAGAGCGCCTTAGCTTGCTCTTCTTCTCCAACATAAAAATAAGCGAGTGCTAGATTATTATAGGCTGACCAAAATGCTGGTCGATCTTCAATTAAATCTTCTAAAATAGTAATAGCTTCTGGAAAATCTCCCTTTTCCATACAACGACGAGCTTGTTCCTGACGATATAAATCCTCACCAGATCCTTCAAGCTCTTCAAAATCATCTTGCTCAAAAGCGACAAACTCTAATATTTCTGCTGCTTCATCAGCATAAGCACCCTCAGGTTCTAGCTTTAAATATTCTTCTGCAAAGCGTTTAGCATCATGCATGATGCCCACACATCCTGATACTTCTGCCATATAAAATATGATTTCTGGATTATCTGGATCAAGTTGATAGGCACGACGAAGCAGATCATACGCTTCCTCAAAACGTTGACCTTCTAACTCTACTATGGCTAACTGCAAGATAATCATTGGATCGTCGGGACTTAAATCTACCGCACGCTGTAAATATTTATAGGCTTTATTCATTTGTCCACTGTTCATTGCTTGAATTGATTTCTTATAATAATAGTCGCCTGTTGGAATGAACGACACTATATTCGATTGAGTCTCATTTTGACGTTTCTTTTCCAATATATTTCCTCCGAAACAAGAAATAAGGAACGTATTTTACGTTCCTTTACACAGTAATCCCTATTATACCACACAATCAATAATATGCTGTTATTTCTCCTCGTGACGTTTTTCCAACACATGTAGAACATCATAAATGCTTACTTTTTGTTCTTGTAATAGTACTAGGAGATGATAAATTAAATCAGCTGCCTCCCATTTTACTTCCTCTGCATCTCGGTTTTTAGCACCAATGACTACCTCTGTTGCTTCTTCTCCAACCTTTTTACAGATTTTATCGATGCCCTTATCAAATAAATATGTAGTGTAAGCTCCTTCTGGCATTTCTTGCTCTCGCTTTTCAATGACACGAGCAAGTTTAGAAACGATGTCCACAGAGCCGACCTTCTCTTTTTGCTGCATAACCTCATTGAAGCAAGAAATTGTACCATTATGACATGCTGGCCCCGTCGGTAGAACCTCCACTACTAACGCATCTTGATCACAATCTGCTTTGATTGACACTACTTTTTGTGTATGACCACTTGTTGCACCCTTATGCCAAAGCTCTTGACGGGAACGAGAGTAAAACCAAGTTTCCCCTGATTCAATGGTTTTAGCTAATGACTCTTTATTCATATAAGCTACTGTTAATACCTCTTTTGTATTGGCATCTTGTACTACAGCTGCAACAAGACCTCTCTCATCAAATTGAATGTTCTCTATCATCTTACTGCCACTCCTTTTTCACGTAAGTATTCTTTTACTTGCGCTACACTTGTTTCTTTGTAATGGAAGATGGAGGCTGCTAGTGCAGCATCTGCATCTACCTCTTGTGCTAATACTTCGTAAAAATGTTCGGCATGTCCCGCTCCACCACTAGCAATCACAGGGACTGTCACAGCATCACGTACTGCTTTAGTTAAGGCTAAATCAAAGCCAGATTTTTCTCCATCTTGATTCATGCTTGTTAATAAAATCTCACCAGCTCCTAACCGTACAGCCTCTTTTGCCCACTCAATGGCTGACCAAGTTGTTTTGTTGCGTCCACCATGTGTATAAACCATCCATGTGCCATCTTCTTCACTATAGCGAGCATCTATTGCAACAACGATACATTGTGCACCAAAAAAATCTGAGCCTTCCTGAATAAGAGCGGGCCGCTCCAACGCAGACGTGTTCACGGAAACTTTATCAGCACCTGCACGTAATATACGCTTCATATCATCCAATGTACGAATGCCTCCGCCAACAGTAAAGGGGATGGCAAGCGTAGCCGCTGTTTGACGAACAACGTCTACCATCGTTTCTCGACCTTCATGTGAAGCAGAAATATCTAAAAATACAAGCTCATCTGCTCCTTGTTCATCATAGAACTTCGCAAGCTCCACTGGATCTCCTGCATCTCGGATAGAGACAAATTGTATACCTTTTACAACACGACCTTCTTTCACATCAAGACATGGGATAATACGTTTTGTTAGCATGCCTTCACACCTTTCAGCCATTGCTCTAATAAATAAACACCTAATTCTCCTGATTTTTCAGGGTGGAATTGCATGCCAGTCACGGAACCATTTGTCACAATACCAGGTACTTTAATGCCGTAGTAATCCGCATAGGCAACAAGCTCTGATTCTTCTATATCTGCTGCATAAAATGAGTGAACAAAATAGACATGCTTCGCTGATACTTCATTATTTAACCAGGCAGGACGATTTGTCACAATCAGCTCATTCCAACCCATATGTGGCACTCGGTATGCTTGGCCTTCCTGGATACCACTAAAGCGTTTAATGCACCCCTTGAAAAAACCTAGCCCTTTTGTTGAGGTTACTTCATCACTTTGCTCAAACAATAATTGCATGCCTAGACAAATTCCCAAAAGAGGACGGTTTTCGCTTTGTGCCTTGTGTAAATATTGATCTAATTTTGTTTCTGCTAAACGCTTTCTAGCATCAGGGAATGCGCCCACCCCTGGTAACAATAGGGCATCTGTTGTATCTAACACCTTCTCATCAGCCGTTACAATAACTTCACAGCCTAGACGTTTTAATGCCTGTTCCACACTAAATAAATTGCCCATACCATAATCAATGACACCTATTTTCACGTTAACAGCCCCTTAGTCGATGGTACGCCTTTCACACGTGGGTCAATTTCCACTGCCGCATCAATCGCACGTGCTAATGCTTTGAAAATCGCCTCAATAATGTGATGTGTATTTTGTCCATAGGGTACAATTACGTGAACATTCATTCGTGCCTCAAGGGCAAATTTCCATAAAAATTCATGCACTAATTCTGTATCAAACGTTCCTACTTTTTCTTTTAATGTTGGCACACGGTACTCTAGATGAGGGCGATTCGAGCAATCTACCACCACCTGAGCGAGTGCGTCATCCATCGGTACAAAGGCGTTACCATAGCGTTTTATGCCTTTCTTATCACCAAGTGCTTCTCGAACAGCTTGTCCTAAGACAATACCAAGATCCTCTGTTGTATGGTGATCATCAATATAGGTATCACCATTTGCATGTATTGTGCCATTAAATAGTCCATGCTTGATAAATAAGTCAAGCATATGGTCCATAAACCCCACGCCTGTTTGGATATCTGCCTTTCCCTCTCCATCTAAATCAATTGCTACTGAAATTTGCGTTTCATTTGTTGTGCGCTCTATCTTTGCATATCGTTTCTTTTCTGTCATCGTCCTATTCCTTCTCCCATCCACGTGATTCCACTGCACGGGCATGGCCCTCTAAGCCTTCCATACGCGCTAGACGTGCAATTTTTGGTGCATTGTCTTTCCATGTTTTTTCACTATAGTAAACAATACTTGATTTTTTCACAAAATCATCGACATTTAAGCCACTTGCAAAACGAGCCGTACTATTGGTTGGTAACACATGATTCGTCCCTGCAAAATAATCACCAACTGGCTCAGAACTATACCGACCTATAAAAATACCGCCAGCATGTCTTATTTGCTCAGCTAGCCCCTCTGCATTTTCTGTCACAATTTCTAAATGCTCAGGTGCCAATGAATTAATGGCCTCCACTGCATCTGACAACGTTTCAGCTACATAAATTACCCCAAAATTTTCTATGGAAGCACGAGCTACTTCTTGACGTGGTAGGTTCAGCAATTGCTTCTCTACTTCCTCAGCTACTTTTTTGGCTAATGACTCTGAGGTTGTGACAAGGATGGCGCAGGCTAGCGGATCATGCTCTGCCTGTGATAAAAGATCTGCAGCGATCTCATCAGGATAGGCTGAATCATCAGCCAGCACAGCAATTTCACTTGGTCCCGCAATCATATCGATCGCTACTTCTCCAAATACCTCACGTTTGGCAAGTGCCACAAAAATATTTCCTGGACCTGTAATTTTATCGACTGGCGAAATTGTTTCTGTGCCATAGGCAAGAGCTGCAATGGCTTGTGCTCCACCAACTTTATAAATTTCATCAATCCCTAAAAGGTGAGCCGCCACAAGGACACCTGCTGGTAGCTTCCCATTCTGCCCTGCAGGGGAAGTAATAACAATACGTTTCACCCCTGCAACCTGTGCTGGTATCACATTCATCAATACAGATGAAGGGTAGGCTGCTGTGCCACCCGGAACGTATAGTCCTACTGCATCTAAGGCTGTCACCCGTTGACCTAGCCAAGAACCATCTCCCAGTTCTAATCGATAACCTGAACGTATTTGTTGTTCATGATAAAAACGGATATTTTCCGCAGCTTCCGCTAAGTCCTTATAGAGTTGTTGATCAAGTGCATTTACTGCTTCCTGTATTTCTTCTTCAGAGACACGGAAGCTCTCAGGTACATAGCCATCCCATCTCTCAGTATAGGTACGTAATGCTGCATCACCCTGTGCCTTAACATCTGATAGCACCTGTCGCACAACTTTTATCTGTTCCTCATTTCCCCCTTCAAGTGGTCTTTTTAAGGAAATGCCTTTTTCAAGCTTTGTTATTTTCATAGGATGAATCCCCTTTAGTCTATGTAGCTAAAAATGATTACTTTTTCTGCTCATTCACACATTTCTTTAATCGCTTCACGAGGTCAATAATACGCTCACCTTTCATACGATAACTTACTGGGTTTGCAATTAGTCGGGAAGAGACAGCGGTAATAAATTCATATTCTACTAAGCCATTTTCTTTTAATGTACGACCCGTAGAAACAATATCGACAATTCGATCAGCTAAGCCAATCATTGGTGCTAATTCAATAGAACCGTTAAGCTCGATTATTTCCACTTGCTCTCCAATGCCTTTGTAGTACTTCATTGCAATATTCGGATATTTAGTAGCAATTCTAGGTGCAATCTCATTCATTGAAGTGTTTGGTAAGCCTGCAGAAGCGATATAGCAATTACTAATTTTCAAATCAAGTAATTCATGCACCTCTCGCTGTTGCTCTAACAAAACATCCTTCCCAGCAATACCAATATCAGCTACACCATGTTCAACATAGACAGGAACATCCATTGGCTTTGATAAAATAAAGCGAATTTTTTCCTCGGGTATTTCAATCATTAATTTACGTGACATCTCTACTTCTTCTGGTAAATTAAAGCCTGCCTCTAACAACATTTGATATGCCTCTTCAAAGATTCGTCCTTTGGGCATTGCAATCGTCAATTCATTCACCGCCAACTTCCTCCTGTCCAACTACCACCACTTCTGTAAAGTATGCTAAAAAGGCCGCTTCATCGACTAGACTACTACGTAACTGTAAAGTAGCTAATTTTCCTGTTGCTCGTAATGTTTTAACCTTTAGTAAAGCCGCCTCAAATTGTTCTTCCTCAAAAAGTACAACGGTTGCTTCCTGTCGTTTCTCTGTTTGCCCATTTAAAGTTTCTAATAAACGATCTACTCGAATACTAAACCCTGTAGCACCAACTTTCGAACCAAATACCTCTAACAGGCCATCATAACGGCCTCCATTTCCTAATAAAAAGCCACTTCCTACAGCAAATACTTCAAAAAGCATGCCTGTGTAATAACTCATATGACTCGAAAGTGTGAAATCAAATGCTATATAATCAGCTAAGTCAGCCATTTCCAATAGTTGAGCAAGCTGTTGCATGTATTCTAATGCATCATTTTTACGGACATATTTTTCAATATCTCGGATATCTTTAACATTCATGGCTTCTTCAATAAATTGTAAGAGGGCATCAGATTTTGCTTTTGGCAGGTCAAAAGACTCCACCGCTTCTTCAAACCCTACATAATTTCGTTGGACAAGCAATGTTCTAAGAATTGTTTGCTGTTCGATACTCTCTGTGTAATCTTGTAAAATGCAATTTAGTATGCCAGCATGTCCAATCGTGATTTTAAACTCTTCTAATTTAAAATGCTTTAATAGCTCCATTGCCGTTACAATAACTTCTGCATCGGCAAATACGGATTGATCACCTATTAACTCAATCCCCATTTGATCAAACTCTGCTGGTCTTCCACCCTCTGCTTCCTGAGCTCGAAAAACGCTCGCGAAATAGGCAAGACGTAGAGGAATCATTTCTTTCAATAATTTTGATGTAGCTACTCGAGCAATTGGTGTAGTCATATCAGGTCGTAGCACTAACGTGTTTCCTTGGCTATCTACTAGCTTAAATAAATGAGCATCAGCAATAGCCGAAGCCTTTCCCACTGTATCGAAATACTCCACAGCAGGCGTTTTAATAAACTCATAACCCCTTTTATATAAAAAGTCTCTGCCAGCATGTCTAACAGCTTCAACTTTCTCATAGATTTGCGGAAATGTATCGCGCATTCCAAGTGGTTTTTCAAACATTTTTATTGACGACATATGGACACTTCCTTACATTTCACTTTAATTCACTAGAGTATTAGAGAATTAGATTATGAAAGAATTTTAACTTATTTCAATTAAACAGTCAACGCTATCCTTATTAATTATCAAAATCTTTAAATACTTATTATTCTGTTAATTATACACATTAAGTAGAAAAGAATTACATAAAAAGCATGACTCATTTCTCTTATAATTTGACAAAATATTTTACTGAGAATGAGAATGTGTCTAAAATGTGACAAATCAATTATTAATCACTTAAAGTATTCGCTAAAAAATTGATAATGATTCTCTCTTAACAAATCATTGGTAAAAATAAAGATTTATCAATAGACTATTCTCAATATAGAAATCCATAAATTATCTCAGAATAATTATTTTTCATCTCTCACTTAAAATGATTATCAATCTCATTATCATCAAGAATACTTTACTATCAATATCCTGATTGATTATTACTCTCATTCTATTTTTCTTTTTACATTTTAAAAAACTTAATATAGAATAGCATTAATAACAAAAAGAACCATATACACTACACATTGGAGGGATTTATTATGGCATGTCCATTCGTACAACTTAGTGAGCAAATGATCGTTAGTATTTGTAAAGGCGAGTTTTATCCTGGTGACAAAGTAACACTTCATACAACTGAAGACATTGATGGGACTGCAATTAAATCAACCTTTGTTGAAACTACTTGCTTAGGTGATCACGACACTTGTGAATTCAAGTCAGACTATGACGCAGCTCTTGCATAAACAGTAAAAGCTACTCCAAAAACTAATGATTTTTGGAGTAGCTTTTTTATGCAAAAAACTCACGAAGTATATACCTATACTACGTGAGTTCATAGTGTTGAAAAACAAAACAATCAATAGAATTTTTGTGAAAAGTGAAAATGAATTTCCGTTGCAGGCTACTTGCTTTCCTGTGGGCGAGCGCCGAGCCGCTTCCTCCGCTACCGCTCCGTGTATCGACGGGAGTCAAGTAGCAAAAGTGTTCTTGCAGGTTTTCAAATAAAAAGGTGTTCAGTGAAAAGCTACTCCATTGAAAAAAAACTAATGATTTTTGGAAAAAAGTAGACACTTTTGGTTTTAGTGGAGCCAGCGCAAAAAGAACTCACGAAGTATATACCCATACTGCGTGAGTTTCTATTATTTTTTTGGTGTACACCACTCTACAGTCTCATTGCGTTTGCGCTCTGTCATTTGTTCAGCAGTATAAATAATTCGCATCGGATTGCCCCCTGCTAAACAACCTGCTGGTACATCCTTATGTACAAGAGTGGCAGCTGAAACAATGGCACCATCTCCAATTGTTACACCTGGTAAAATGGTTGAATTTGCCCCTATCATTACTTCATTTCCAATATGAACATCACCTAAGCGATATTCCTCTATTAAATATTCATGCGCTAAAATGGTTGTATTAAATCCAATTACGGTATTGTTTCCAATGAAAATTCGTTCTGGAAACATGGTATCTGGCATGACCATTAAGGCTAAAGACGTTTGCTTACCAATTGTCATGTTTAAAAATGTACGATAAAGCCAGTTTTTCACACGTAAAAGTGGTGTGAAGCGTCCAATCTGAATGACAATGAAACACTTCATCACCTTCCAAAAGGACACCGTATCATATATATTCCAAAGTGAATTGGCTCCTTCGACACGGTAACGTTCTGTTTTACGCGCCATCTATCCTACCCCTCTTTCACAATATCAAATAAATCTGACATATGCTGTAACATATATTCTGGTTGATACTGCTGTAAGTACGCCTCACCTTTAATTGCCCAAGCAACACCAGCTGCTCTTACACCAGCACGATGTCCTGCTTCAATATCATGCGAATTATCACCAATCATAATGGCGTATTCTTTTTCTATTCCTAATCGTTCCAAAGCAAGTAATACTGGCTCTGGATCAGGCTTCACATTGTTCACATCATCTGTACCAATACGCACATCAAATAGATGCGTTGCCCCAAGAATAGCAAGTCCACGATCAATGGTCTCATTACGTTTCGTCGAAACAATAGCCAATCGTATACCTTGAGCTTTTAATTGCTCTAGTGTTGACACAACATCAGGGTATTGGCTGACTAGTTCATCATGGTGCTCAATATTCCAAGCGCGATACATTTCTATCAAAGCTTCTTCTTCACCTGGTGCAATGTCATTAAATGTCTGTTTCAATGATGGACCAATGAATTTCAGGCAATCTTTTGGCGAATATTGCCCGGGAAATCGCTCATTTAATACATGCATAAATGTTTGAATGATTAAATCATTGGTATTCAGTAAAGTTCCATCAAAATCAAATAGTAGTGCCTTTACAGCCATCTTTTACAACCCCTTATTTATTATCCAAGTATTTCACGGCTGGTTTCACTTTTATTCTACGATAAATAATTGCACCTAGACCAACTACAATACCAATAATGGAGACAACCTGTGCTGAACGTAAATCTCCAACTAAGTAGAGGCTATCTGTACGCATCCCTTCGATATAGAAGCGACCGATAGAATACCATATTAAATAGCTAAAGAAAATTTCACCACGATGTAAGTTCACTTTGCGCAAAGCTAATAAAATGATAAGCCCAATCAGGTTCCAAACCGATTCATATAAAAAAGTGGGATGTACATAAGAACCTAATTCTTCGATATACATTTGATTAATAATCCAATCTGGTAGCATTAGGTTTTCTAAAAATGCTTTCGATACCTCACCACCATAAGCCTCTTGGTTCATAAAGTTGCCCCATCGCCCAATAATCTGCCCGATTAAAATACTAGGTGCTGCAATATCTGCTACTCGTAAAAAGCTTACATTTTTTATACGAGTAAATATGTAAGCTGTGACAAATGCCCCGATGAGTGCTCCGTGAATGGCAATACCACCATTCCATATCTCAATGATTTTTCCTGGATTTTCGCTATAGTAATCCCATCGCATTGACACATAGTAAATACGTGCACAGATGATGGATATAGGAACTGCCCATAATAATAAATCTGCAAGAAAATCTTCAGGCAAACCACGCTTAACAGTCTCTCTTTGTCCAACAATATAGGCTAAAATGATTCCCGACACGATTAGCAATCCGTACCAACGAACTGGAATGGGGCCTAAATGAAAGGCGATCGGGTCAATCTGTAATAGTAATAAATCCATCTTCTACTCCTCTCAATATGTCATGAACAATGTTGTTTGTAACTTTTTAATCATCTAACACATCATTAGATGTAATCACTTCATCTAAACGTCTTGAAAATTCCTCTGCTGCATTGACGCCCATTTTCTTTAAACGATAATTCATTGCTGCCACTTCGATAATAACGGAGACATTGCGTCCTGGTCTTACCGGAATTGTTAATTTTGTTAGTTCCGTATCAATTATCTTCATTTTTTCTTCTTCTAAGCCTAATCGATCATAAACTTTTTGTGGATCCCATATTTCTAGTTCAATGATGAGGGTAATCCGTTTATAGGGACGTACTGCACTTGCACCAAAGAGTGTCATGATGTCAATAATGCCGATTCCTCGTATTTCCAATAGATGCTCTAAAAGAGGAGGAGGGCTCCCAATTAATAGGTTTTCTGATTCTTGACGAATTTCAACACAATCATCAGCTACTAAACGATGACCCTTTTTTACAAGCTCAAGTGCTGTTTCACTTTTACCTACACCGCTTTTACCAATAATAAGCACACCGATACCATACACATCGACAAGCACACCATGCGCTGCTGTCATTGGAGCTAAGCGTCCCTCTAAGTAGTTCGTCAATCTACTCGAAAATTTGGTTGTGGTCATATGTGTTTTGAACACAGGTACATGCTTTTCGTTTGAGGCCTGAATAAGCTCCTCTGGTACTTCTAAATCTCTAGAAATAATAATAGCAGGCGTGTCTTGTGAACAAAGTAAACGCATACGCTCAAGCTTGACATCTGCTGGTAGCATTTCAAAAAAGGAAAGTTCCGTCTTGCCGAGCAATTGTACACGATTTGCCGGATAATGGGTAAAATAACCTGCCATTTCAAGACCTGGTCTTGAAATATCACTTGTCACAATTGTCCTGCCTATTCCTTCTTCACCAGCTAATAACTCTAACTTAAATTTCTCCATAACATCTCTTGTTAATACTACGACCAATGAAAAAGCCTCCAATCAATGGATAAGGTTCTCCTTATTTTAGCATGTCTATGTGTAAAAGAAATGTATTTACTCTCAATACAATGTTTACTTTCACTAAAAAAACTAGCGGCTCTCCAGCCCGCTAGTTTTTTAAAAGCTATTATTTTTGAGCCGCTAACCACTTAGCAACTGCCTCAGCATCTGCACCTTTTACTAATCCTGCAGGCATGCCGTTTTTACCATTATTAATAATATCTAAAATTTCTGATTCAGATAAACGAGAACCTACATCATTTAATGCTGGACCATTTGCACCTTGTAGCTCGCCACCATGACAAGTAACACAAGATTTCATTGCAATCGCTTCGCCATCTGGCTCTGTAGCACTTTCATTATTAGTTGCAGTTTTATCTCCGCCACCACATGCAGCTAAGAAGATTGCTGATCCGAACACTAATGTTAACATTGCTTTTTTCATTAGTACCCCTCCTCATAATAAATACCTTACGCCGCCATTATACCAAATTTATGCACGTTTGAAACCTTCTCCTAATACCTCATAAGCATCAGAAACGATAACAAACGCTGATGGGTCAACGCTTTTAATGAGTTGTTTCAGCTTTGTGAATTCTGTTTGATAAACAACAACCATCAGAACTGGTCGTGCTTCTCCTGTATACCCACCGATTGCTGGTAACTTCGTTACACCACGATTGATTTCAGCATATATGGCTTCCCTTACCTCATCTTGTTTCAATGTAATGATATAGACCATTTTAGATTGACTGAAACCTAGCTGAATAATATCAATCGTTTTTGTGGTAACATAAAGTCCAATGAGAGCATACAAACCTTTTTCTAAGTCGAAAACAATTGCTGCACTAATTGCGATAACGCCATCTATTAACAGCACACTTGTTCCAAGCGACAATCCTGTATATTTCGTAATGATTTGCGCTAGTAAATCAGTGCCACCAGTTGAAGCATTCCCCTTAAAGACCAGTCCTATCCCCAGGCCAACAACAATTCCGCCAAAAAGAGCACCCAATAAAGGATTATCAGTCCAAGGCTCCCAGCTATTCGTTAACAAGACAATAAACGGTAACGTAATTGTCCCAATAAAGGATTTTATCCCAAATTTTTTGCCCAGAAATAACACACCAGCAATAAAAAGCGGAATGTTAAATGCATATTGAACAATTCCCGGATTCCAACCAAATAAACCATGTAAAATCGTACTAATCCCACTTACCCCACCTGAAGCGACTTGATTTGGTAATAAAAAGACATTAAAACCAACAGCAATTATTGCCGCTCCTACTATGACATACACATACTCCACAATGCTATCTCTCACATCATGTTTCATTTCCCCACGCCCACTTCAACTATCAGAATTTTTTAAAGACGAGATGATTATAGCAAATACTTTTAGCCTTGAGAACTTCATCTTGATGAAGGGATACTATATTGAGGAAGATATAAAATAAGCTATCTTACTGTAATCAATAAGATAGCTTTTGCTGATTTGGTTTAAAATGATTTTTCTGCCCATTCGATGGCTTCATAATATAAAAGATCAATATCAACTAACTGAATATTCAACTGTACAGCTAGCTCTTCTAATCGCGGCCAATCTAATTTGCTTAACGCAATACTAAACTCCAAATAAGGGGACATTTCCGTTTCAAAGCCTAAAATGGTATTCGTAATATCCTCTGAGAATGGTAGTTGCTGTAAAATAACATTCATCGGTCTTTGAAGTAATGTATCGATAAGTGAAAACATGCCGACTAAAAAATATTCTGAGAAATTCTTTTTATAAGATAGCTTAGCTAGTTTCTCACAAACCTTAGCTCGGAATAAAGACGTACACATCACTTCTTTAAACAGATCGGAATCGGCATCGATATCAATTTCACGCATGGCCAATAAATAAATCCATTTTCGTAAATTCGATACGCCTAGTAATACAATCGCTTGTTTGATGGAGCGCACTTTCGATTTAGAGCGTTTAGATGAGTTATTAATCATTTGCAATAATTTGTATGTCAATGAAATATCACGTTCAATATTTTCAGCTAATAATTGAATATTCGGTTCTTCCTCTTTCAGTAAGGAGATAATGTGAATATATTGAATCGCATTCGCTGGAATGTCTGTTGCTCGTATTATTTGCGGTTGTTCAAAAAAATAACCTTGAAATAACACATAGCCAGAGGATTTAGCGACTTCAAATTGGTGACGCGTCTCTACCTTTTCAGCAAGCAATTGAATATGTGGAAATTTCTCCTTTACTTTATTTTCAATTTCCATTCTTTTTACGATGGAAGAGGCTAAAAAATCTACCTTAATATAATCAATTTGTTCGAATAATTCATCATAAACTTCCACTTGATCATCCATCATAAAATCATCCAAAGCAATTTGAAACCCATGTTTTTTTAGCTCAATCACACGCTCCACTAACTGAGAGGTAAGTGGAACATCCTCTAATATTTCAATCACTACCTGTGAGGGATTTAAAAATTCATGTATAGAGCTCATCAGTAGGTTTTCAGTAAAATTAACAAAACCAGGCTTACCTTTCGTTACCTCTTCAAAGCCAATTGAAAGAAATGAGTTCACAAGTACGTCAATCGTTGCTGCATCTGAATCAACCATTGGAAAGGCATTTACGTTTTTGCTACGATATAACAATTCATATGCAACGACCTGCTCATGCAGATTAAATATAGGCTGTCTGCCAATGAATACTTCCATTTCGTTGCCCCCATTTCTCCATTTTCTAGTAATTTATAGTATAACATTTTTTACGACCTGATGCTTATACTTCAAGCTAACTTAGCATGGTCTCATTGGCTTTTTTAGACAATTTAAAAGAAAAGACAGTCCCGTGATAATTCATCACTTTAGGACTGTCCTTATTATTTACCCACTTTGGCTTTGATTGCTCCAATCACTGCAGGCACAACTGATATAAAGATAATCAAAATAAGTACAACTGAGAAGTTATCTTTAATAATTGGAATATTTCCAAAGAAGTAACCTAATAATGTACAACTGAATACCCATAAAATGGCACCAAAAATATTAAAGAATAAGAAATAACTATATTTCATTTTACTTGCACCTGCCACAAACGGGATAAATGTACGAATAAATGGCATGAAACGTGCAATAACGATCGTTTTCCCACCATGTGTATTAAAGAATTTTTCTGCTGCTTCCATCCGCTCTTTTTTTACAACTCTACCAAGGAGGCTCTTTGGTGGGATAGATGTCCCTACCTTATGTCCAATATGATAGTTCATCGTATCTCCCAAAATAGCTGCTGCTAAAAATACAGGGATTAAAATCCACATATCAAACGCGCCCATTGCAGCGGCTAATGTTCCACTTGCAAATAACAAGGAATCACCAGGTAAGAATGGGAAAATAACAACGCCTGTTTCTACAAAAACAATCGCAAATAAAATAAGATAACTCCAATTGCCAAAATCACGAATAATTTCTTCTAAATGCACATCGATATGCACAATAAAACTGATTAACTCCTTAATGAGCTCTAACATGTTTTTGTATGCTCTCTTTCAATAGTATTTTTACCTAAAAGCTTTGACGTGGCTTCACCTCAAAGGGTTCCAGTTTTGTACGTCTTTTTACATTACTTCCTCACTATATGACAAGCCCTTGAAAAGTATGTAGAAGATTTCACAAGTTTGATTTTATCACTTACAGACATCTACTCTCAACTGATTTTACTATTATACGAATAATGTACAAAAAAAGAGCTACCATTTTTCAATAGTAGCTTTTCTCGTTTAAACTTTTTCTTTTAATGAACGTCTTAATATTTTTCCTGTTGTGTTTTTTGGTAGTTCATCCAGTATTTCAATTACTTTCGGTACCTTGTATTTCACCATACGCTTAGCACAATAGGATAAAAGATCATCTGTCGTAGTAGCCGCTACTTCTTTTAACACTACATAGGCATGAACCGCTTCTCCTAAGTTCGGGTCTGGGAAGCCTACCACCGCTGCCTCCACAATATTATTATGGGCAAACAGCACTTCCTCCACCTCACGAGGATAAACATTAAAGCCCCCTACAATAATCATATCCTTTTTGCGATCGACAATGTAAAAATACCCTTCTTCATCTACTTTTGCTAAATCTCCTGTAAAGAGCCAGCCGTCGCGAATCGTCATCGCCGTTTCTTCAGGCATTTTATAGTAACCCTTCATCACATTTGGACCATGTACAATCAGCTCTCCAACTTCGCCAACAGGCACTTCCTGACCATTGACATCGACAACTTTGTTCTCGACATTGCTAATGGATGTTCCGATAGAGCCAGCTTTACGCTCACGATCTAATGGGTTAAAACATGTAACGGGTGAAGCTTCGGATAAGCCATATCCCTCTGACACACGCACATTGAATTTCTGCTCGAAATTATGTAATAGTGCAACAGGCAAGGAGGCACCACCTGAAATCGCTAAACGAATTGTCGAGAAATCTTCAGGATTGCCTTCAGGTAATTGATATAAGAAATTATACATGGTAGGAACACCAGCAAATACCGTTGCTTTTTGCTCTCGTGCTAAAGCAAAAATTTCACTAGGGCTAAAGCGTGGTGCAAGTAAAACTGTTGCTCCACTTAATAAAGGTGCATTAACCACTACCGTTAAGGCAAAAACATGAAACACAGGTAATGTTGCAATGACACGGTCCTCTGCTTTAATTCCTAGATAATGGGCAACATCACGTGCATTTGAGTACACATTGCCATGTGTCAGCATAGCCCCCTTTGGACTACCTGTAGTTCCTGACGTATATAAAATAATAGCATTATCATCATCTGCTACTTCAACAGGTTGTAAAGATTGAGAAGCATTGGCGATAACCTGTGTAAATAAATGTGTTTTTTCTTGTGCTTGTGGTGATAAAGCTCTCACTTTTTCCGCTATATCTGGTGTTGTTTCACAAACTATAAATGTTTTTACTTGAGGAAATGCTTGTACACCTTTTTCAACCAAAGGAAGCAACATATCCAGAGCAATAACTGCTTTTACATCTCCATTATGCAAAATGTAAGAAATTTCATCCGGTGTATAGATTGGATTAACAGGTATTGCTGTTGCCCCTAAGCGCATTGTTGCATATAAGGCAATTAAATAGTGTGGCGTATTGCCGAGTAAAAACGCCACATGATCCCCTTTTTCAACGCCTAAATCTTGTAATCCCTTTGCAAAGCGGCCAACAGTATGCTCAAATTCCCCGTAAGTCGTATCTTTCCCCATAAAATGATACGCCACTTTTTCAGGTTGTTCTGTTGCCTGTTGACGAACACGTGAAACTAAATTCAATTACACCATCCCCTTATCGTATAAAATGAATCGCTATTCAGTAATATTATATAAGAAATATATCTAAAAAACAATGAGTCTTTTTATCTCATGTCATAAATTACGTCAAATAATTCATTTTTTTCTCTTTTAAACAAATACATCATGAACGAATATGAGAGATATAGCGCCAACGAATTAAATAAAAATAAACTACTTGTATTAATACAAAAAAGCCAAAAGCAAAGAATACTTCTTTTACAATCGAAATATTTGCAAAGTCTCTCAAAATACCTTGAACCATTAGAAAAGCAAAGGCACTATGCATCATCGCAACACCCCAAGGTAAAAAGAATTGGGGAAATAAATGGCGATTAACTAGCTTTTTTAGCTCGGTATCCGTTAACCCCATACGCTTTAATACATCAAATTTACGCTTTTCACGTTCGAGGGATGTATGCAGTTTAAAATAGATAAAGCTTCCAGCCGCAAGTAAAAATACAGTGGCAACTAAGACACCCACTAATGTAAATAATGAGTAGGTAGCTAGTATATAAGAATAATTTAATCCTGCATTTTCAAAGTAAAAAGGGCTAAATTTATCCTTCTTAATAAAATATAAATTGGATTCTAGATGATCGATATCCTTACCAATATCTTTTGTTTCCATCCATTGAGGAATAACAAATGTAAATAGATGATAGCTTGGTTGAATTATGTCTTGATCGGAAATCGGATGAATAAGCTTTGCGAAGTCTTCATCACTAATGACAATCGAATTGACACTTACTATCGAACCCGGAAACACTATTTTGGGATAGACACTATCAATGGTGAGCGATATATTGTTTTCTTCCAAAACAGTATGCACAATTCGATTTTTTAATTTTTTTAGGGAATCCTCCGAATAAGGAATGAATACTGCCTCACCTGCTCCCAGATTCAATAATGGATAACTATAGGAAGACAGTAAGACGTTCATATCGGACTCCCGAAAAACCTCCACTTCGTTTCGAGTGAAGGATGAGGTTTGCTTCACAACAATAAAACGGGATAGCTGATAAGATAAACCTTTCTCCTCTAATTGCAGCCTTAAAGAATTGATATGCTCCCGTTCATATGGATTATCGACATCCCCCTTATAAACCAGTCCGAGTGGATTTAATCGATCATATTGAGTTGTATAAGAGGACATCGTCGCTAAAACACCCACGGATAAAAATGCAAGTGTGGATACCATCGTCACAACGAAAAACATTTTCACGTTGTCCATCATAATATGAGTTTGTTCAGCTAGTGAGAGGAGACGGTAGCGTTGCCAATGATATTTCCGTTTCCCACGCGCTAAATCTAAAAAGCAAGGGACGGAATCACTGAAAAAATAATAGGTGCCAAATGTTGCTGAAAATGGTATTAACAGCGTTAGCCCGATTAATGATGTATGTCCAACAACAAACGCTAGAATATACGTCGTTACTATTAGAGCAATACCATAGACAGCTCGTATTTTGGAATAAGTTGTTAAGCTATTTAAATAATCACTGCCTTTAATGAGATCTCGTAATTTTCTCTCTCGTGTAAAATACACACTAATAAAAGAAATAACGAAAAACGCACTTGTGAAAACACCAATCGTCAGTAAAAATGGCTCCCATGATACATATAGCGGTAAATCATCTAAATGTAAAATTTCTCGTACAATCATAAAAAAGAATTTTGAAAACGAGAAACCAAAGACAATCCCTACTATAATGGAGCCAGAGCCAATAATCATCGTCTCTAAAAAAACAAGTCTATTCATCTGACGCTTTTCCATTCCCAAGTGCAATAAAATGGCAAATTCATGTGATCTGGCCTCTAAAAAGGCACTCATGGAATAATATAAAAAGAATAATGTGAAGAGGACCAGAACAATTTCAGCCCCCACCATCCCAATGAGAGACATTTCTCCTAATATCCCACGTTCAATATCAGGATGAAACATCAGCATGGAATAGATAAAAAATACAGCCACAGAAAAAAAGCTCGCCATGAAAAAGGCACCATATATCCGGCTGTTCCGCACGACATTACGGTAAGCGAATTGTCGAAAGGTCACCTACTTGCCCTCCTCCTAGTAAGCTTAAAACATTTAATATACGTTGGAAAAACATCTGACGACGGTCATCTCGATAAATTTCATTGAAAAATTCACCATCTTTAATGAATAACACTCGATCACAATAACTTGCTGCAATCGGATCATGCGTGACCATCACAATTGTCGTTTGTTTATCCTGATTCACTTTTGTTAATAGTTCAAGCACATCACGTGAAGAATTCGAATCTAAATTACCTGTCGGCTCGTCCGCTAAAATGAGACTTGGATTATGAATAAGCGCTCGACCAATTGCCGTTCTTTGTGCCTGTCCTCCAGATATTTCATTTGGACGTTTATGAAGGAAAGAAGTTAAGTCTAGCTTTTCTACAATACTTGCCAGACGCTCCTCCATTACCTCTAGCGGCTGCTGATCTAATGTTAAAGGCAACACGATATTTTCCTCGACCGTCAGCATATGCAAAAGATTGAAATCCTGAAACACAAAACCGAGCTGTCTTCTTCTAAAATAAGCAAGCTCTGTTGCATTCAATTTATGTGGATTCATTCCATCTAGTATAATTTCTCCACTAGTTGGTTCATCGATGGTCGAAATAATATTCAGTAATGTCGTTTTACCGCTTCCTGAGGGACCCATAACAGCTAAAAACTCGCCTTCTTCCACGTCAAAGCTCAACTGATTTAATGCACGATGTGTGACTTTGCCTTCGTACACTTTTGTTACATCTTTAATTTGTAAAATAGGCATACTTCATTCACCTTATTTCTTCATTAATTCTAAGGATTGGGGTAAAAGCCACTGTAATACGACCTCAAAACCGATGTGAAAATGAGGCTCTGTTAAAGCCAGCAGTGACTCTTCCTCTACTAAACTAAAGCAATGCTCCCCAACAATCACATCCCACGCATCCGTTTCTCCCTCTATAATCTCCCCACATACAGTATAATACCCGCTGTACATGATCTGTTGACCGTCGACAGGAAAGGCATTCAATAATGTTGGTTGCTGTAAGTTTAACCCAAGGCTAGTTGAAAAATGCAGAAGCTCTTCGTCTAGCTTTTCATTTGCCATGAGGAAATTTTGATAGGCTAATGGATCTCCCGCTTGCAGATGCGTCATATAAAGAGCTTTTGTTTTCTCCTTATCAATCGTTAATTTCCAATCTTCTATACATACTTCTACCATCCGAATGCCCCCTAATTTGTAAATGTTACTGTCACAATCGTTCCTTTTCCTACCTCTGATGTAATAGCCAGCTCATGCCCTAGCTTTTCACAGATTTCTTTGGCTAAATAAAGGCCCATCCCAGTAGATTCCCCTGTTTTCCGCCCATTTTCGCCAGTAAAAAAGGCTTTCGTAACACGTGAGAGATCGGAAGCTGGAATCCCAATACCCTCATCACAAATAGCTAGCTGTACATAGTCATCCTTTTCAATGGCAGAAATAACAATTTTTTTATTGGCTTCAAACGTGTATTTCACCGCATTGGTGATAAACTGCCCAAGAATGAAGCGAAGCCATTTCGAATCACTGGCAACAATAAGGTCATCCTCAATATGAATTTCCGGGAAAACTCTTTTCGTAATAAATAAACGTTTATTTTCATTAACAGTTGCAGTTACTATGGCTTTTAGCGCAACTCGCTCTACTTGCATGTCATCCTCAAAATTTTCTAATCGTGCATTGACTAGTACCATGTCCAAACCCCTACGCAAGCGATCAATTTCCTCCTGGACATTCTTTTTATCAAGTGGACGGTCATCCTGTAATAATAATTCAATTACCGAAATAGGTGTTTTCATTTGATGGACCCACTGGTTCATAAACTGATCATGTCTTTTTTGACTTGCATATAACGCATGCAGCTCATGTTGATAAAGTCGATACAACTCATGCATATACTTCTCGCTTTGCATAGCTTCTGGCGTTTTTGCATTTTTTTGTAGCACATCCTCCATTGCTGTGGGAAGCTGGGTTATCTTCAGCAAGTAGCGTTGTCGCATTAAATAGCGGACAAGTAAAAATGAGGCTAATAGTACAAGGCTAATACAAAAGGAATAAATAGCTGTATCAATATTTCGAAAACCGTCTAGCGCATAGATAATCATGATAAAGCCAACTAATATGAGCTGAAACACAATAAATGATGCATAATCACGTAAAAAAAGCTTCCAGCCCACTATAGCTCACCTGCACTTAATATGAATCGATAGCCTGCACCACGTACCGTTTCGATTGTGGACGATATATGATAATCCGCTAACTTTTTTCGAACTCTGGTCATATTCACATTCAATGTGTTCTCATCGACAAATGCCTGATCGTCCCAAAGTTCCTCTAACAATTGCTCACGTGACACTACTTTCGGTGCATTGCCCATCAGCAGCTCTAAAATGATACATTCTTTTTTCTGAAGTGGAATTTCTAAATCATTTTTATGTAGCTCCATTCTTTCTAAATGAAGTACAAGCTGTCCTTGCTTGATTGTCCGCTCCTCTTGCCTTGCTGCATATTCACCATATGTACGGCGTAGATGACTACGGATTTTAGCCAACACAATTTCGTAGTTAAAAGGCTTTGTAATGAAATCGTCGCCACCATTTTCAAGTGCAAAGATTTGGTCCATTTCTCCTGAGCGAGCAGAAATGAAAATAATCGGGCATGTTGTATGCTGACGTAGCTGGCGACACCAATAATAGCCATCGTAAGCAGGTAAATTTATATCAAGCAGCACCATATGTGGATTAAATGCTGTAAATTCTTCTATGAGATGATCAAATTCTTGAATTGTTGCAACTTCGTATTGATATTTTCTAAGCGTTTCCGCTAGTAATGATGCAATCTTGACATCATCTTCAACTATGAATATTCGATGCTTTTCCATATCAACACTCCTTTCTTTCTATATTGTATCAAAAAAAGGTTCGACGACATAATTGTCAGCGAACCTTTAGGCTAAATCATTACACGAAACCGTATTTTCCTTAATAAATTAATTGTAAAAAGTCCTCAGTTGAAATTCCACCAAAATATGTAGGAATATCAATGTCTGCTAATGCCTTAGCAATAGCCGCTCTGTCATAGTTTGTCCCAACTAAGCGCTGTTCTATATCAGCCATATCACCTACACCAAAGAAATCTCCAAAAATATGCGCTTCTTCCATCACACCATGATTTACTTCTAGGCGAATATCAATGCCTCCTGTTGGGAATCGATGTGTTTTTTGAATATTAAAGCGTGGTGATTTCCCAAAATTCCACTCCCATGTTTGATAGCGCTCTTCTGATAGTTTGTGGATATTTGTCCAATCTTCCTCAGTTAACTCATAATAACGAATATTTTCTTCTCCATCGAAAATGGATTTCAAAATTTCAAGACGGAATTCCTCAACCGTCATTTGCTCGGTTAAAAACTCTGAAATGTTTGCTACTCGTGAGCGAATCGATTTAATACCTTTTGATTCAATCTTATCCTTTTTGACCTTTAAGGCAGAGACCACCGCATCTATTTCTGTATCAAACATCAATGTACCATGACTGAACATACGCCCTTTTGTAGAGAATTGGGCGTTCCCAGAAACTTTACGACCTTCTGCTAGTATATCATTTCGTCCTGATAGCTCTGCATTCACACCCATTTTCGCTAGAGCGTCAACTACTGGTTGTGTGAACTTTTTATAGTTCATAAAGCTATCGCCATCATCATTTGTAATAAAGCTGAAGTTAAGATTCCCTAAATCATGATAAACAGCACCACCACCTGACAGACGGCGCACAACAATAATGCCATTGTCCTCTACATAGTCTGTATTGATTTCTTCAATCGTATTTTGGTTTTTACCGATGATGATGGACGGTTGATTAATGTAGAAAAGGAGCACTGGCTCTTTCTCAACGTCCATTGTTTTTAACAAATACTCCTCAATAGCAAGGTTAATGCGTGGATCATGGATCCCTTTATTATCAACGAAAATCATAGTTCACGTTTCCTCCTTCACAAAATATCCATATTTATTTTACCGTAAATTAGGCATTTTGTGTTGACGAAAAGCATCTGTTATAATACACTAGGAAATATCAAAACAGTAATAGTACAGATGAACTTAAAGGAGGAGTCCACAATGTTAGAAAACGTAGTTGAATTTTTCAAGAATTTACCTGCAAAGCAATGTACTGAGTGCGGTGAAAAAATGGAAGAACAAAGCGAATGCTACAGCAACACTTGTGAAAAATGTAACCACCTATAAGCATTTGCCTATTCTGATATAGTCATATACGTGCCCCACACGTAGTAATCATGACACCCTTCATCATATTTTGATGAACCCTTAATTAAATCTCTTACACTTACAAAAAACAACAGCTGATACGCTCATATCAGCTGTTGTTTTTTTGTTGTTGAAAAAGGACGATGTCACTGAGGGGGGATTGCCGTTCTACCAGCGTCCTTTCCAAGAGCTTCTTATGAGTGAACTGCACTCAAAATATTGAACTTAAAAATCTAATTTAGTGAGTATAGGCGGACTCCTGCACGAAGCGGTAGCGAGGAAGCTTCTCGCCCACAGGAAAGCAAGTAGCCTGCAACGGAAATCCATTTTCATCTTTCACAAAAATTTTATTGATGGTTTTGTTTTATTTATGTAATTTGAGGTTGAAGAATTATTACATAACCCCTATGAACAAAAAAAGCACTCACCGTACATTGGGTGAGTGCTTCATGATTAGTTTTCTTCAGCTACTTTAGAGTAACGTTTATTGTGCAGTAGCATGAAATAACCAAATGTGATAGCTAAGAATGCTACTAAGAAACCAGCTAGAACACCATAGTTTTGCATTAAGAATGACGTATCGCCAGTAGAAATACTTGATTTAAATGCTTGAACTGTATATGTCATCGGTAATAGCTTGTTAAATACTTGTAATGGTGAAGGAATTAATTCTAATGGGAACGTACCTGCACTTGTTGTTAATTGTAAAATTAACACAACAATTGCCATGAAACGTCCAGGGTCACCAAAGATCGAAACAAGCATTTGAATTAAGGCTAAAAATACATAGCTTGTTAATAATGCTGTTAAGATAAAGTAGCCCATATTATTCACTTCAAGTCCTAGACCCCATTTTACAATGACTACTGTTAGTAATGTTTGCACTAAACCTACGACTGCTAGTACAGTCACTTTACTTGTAAACCAAGATGCTCCGTTTTTAGGGCGAATAGCAGGTTCAACAAGTGGGAACACAATCGAAATTAATAATGCACCTACGAATAAGCCTAAAGAAATAAAGTACGGTGCAAAACCTGTACCATAGTTAGGAACATGGTTTACTGACTCTTTTTCAACTTCAACTGGACTACCTACCATATCATACGTGTCTTGATTTGCTTTGACTTCATTTGCTTTTTCACTCGCCTCACCTAGTTTACCAGATAAAGTAGCTGTACCATCTGCAAGCTCCGTAGAACCATCTGCAAGTGTTGCAGAACCTTGTGCTAGCTCACCAGATTTTGAAGCAAGTGTAGAAGTACCTTGATTTAATGTTGTTGTACCATTCGCTAATTCATTTAATCCAGATGCTAATGTTTTTGAGCCTGTTACAGCTGAATTCACACCCGCATGTAGTTCACCTAATTTTGCAGCTAATGTGGCATTACCTGCTTGTAGACCTTTTGCACCTTCCAATAAAGCATTGCTTTTAGCTGTTAATGCATTCGCACCAGCTAATACTTCTGCCTGACCCGCTGCAATTTGAGTTGCACCAGAGCTTACTTGATTGGCACCAGCTTGTAATTTTTCTGTACCAGCTGATAAAGATGTTAAACCGTTATGCACACTAGCACTACCTGCCTGTAGTTCCGCTAATGTTTGTTTTAATGCTGCTGCTTGTTCTTCAGGCATTGAAGCCATCATTGTTTGTAATTGGTTGGATAGGGCTGTAATGCCTGCCTCCACTTTTGCAGATCCTGCTGTTAATTGGGTTGCTGCACCATTCAATGCACCAGCGTTCTCAGCAATAGATGCTGCACCTGCACTAATTTGCTGTTGTTTGTCGTTTAAAGTATTTAAACCAGCACCAACTTTTGCCACACCTTGTGTATATTGTGATAACCCTTGTTCAAGACTCGTTGCACCATTTGCAGCTTGCTGTGCACCTTGTTGTAATTGAACAGTGCCATCTTGTAGTTTGACTAAACCACTAGATAAGTCATTTGCGCCTTTTGCTGCATCCCCAGCACCTTTTGTTAATTTATCTGTACCATTTGATAATTCAACTGTGCTTGATGCTAGCTGCTCCAGATATCCTTTTAAATCTTTTGCACCATTCGCTACTTTTTGCGCACCCTCATCTAGCTTATTTGAGCCATCTGCTGCCTCTGTAAAGCCATCTCCAAGTGTTGCAATCGAATCAAATAATTTTTCAGCATAAGTCGCTGATACTTGTGAATTTACTTCAGCACGTACACGATCCATTGCCGTCTCACCAATTTGAGCACCAAGGAAGTTTAATCCCTCGTTTGGAATGTAGTTCATCACTAATTTTGATGGTTTGTCATCTAATAGTGTTGTTGCATGTTCAGAGAAATTTGTTGGAATTTCTAAAATCATATAATAATCACGACTATTTAAGCCTTTTTCAGCTTCATCCTTTGAAACTTCTATAAAGTTAAATTGTTCGCTATCTATCAATTTATCGACTAAGGTATCCCCCAAGTCTAATTTAACGCCATCCATCTCAGCACCAGTATCTTCATTGACAACGGCTACTGGTAGATTAGGAAGCCCCGCATAAGGATCCCAAAACGCCCATAAAAACATACCCGCATACATTACTGGAATAAATAATACAGCAATGATGGAAACAAGCATTTTTCTTGTTTTAAAGATCTTCAGCCACTCAGCTTTAATCATATAATATCCTCACTCCTAAACTATTTGACCGAAAACGTCATTTGGTCATTTTCATTCAAAAAAAATAGTCAACCTCGACAATATTGCAAAAAGAACACTTGATTCGATACTTCTACAGCTGTATTTTATCGAATCAAGTTAGAATCAAACCTCGAAAGATCGTTTCCTTAAAAAGATTGAGAATCTTATCTTCAGGGATCACATCACCGTGTAACTCATGCCAATCGACAACAAAAGCTAGATATGCCTTCAGCAATAAGTAACTAACAAGTTCCGCATCACATTCTCTAATTTCACCTTTATTAATACGTCGTTGTATTAACTCTGCGACATACGATAAGATTTCAGTCTCAATGCGTAATAGCACTTGTTTAACTGCTGGTGTTCGTAATTCTTTTTCTTCCTCGATTAGCTTTGCAAATAAAAGATGTTTTTCTCGGAACTGTAGCATTTTCATTAAAGCATTATGCGCATTATCCATAAAGCTTGCTGATGCATCCAACACTGCATCCGCTTCCGCTTTCATCTCTCGTACAAGTGACATAGCGATCTCTTGAAATAAAATTTCTTTATTTGCAAAGAATGTATAAATCGTACCTTTACCGACATTAGCAATTTTCGCCACTTGCTCCATCGTTGTTGCCTTGTAGCCAAACAACGTAAAAGATTTTGCAGCTGCTTCAAGAATTTCCTGCCTACGATCCATTAGTAACATCCTTTCTTGTTAGGTTATGTACATCTATTGTACACTTCAATAAAAATGACCAGAAAACCATTTCGGTCATCTGGTCATTATCATATTCCTATTTCAAAAAAATTGCAAGCCTTTAATGATGATTTTTTTCATCTTTTTTTTCGTCACCATGATCCGTATCATCTGATGTTTCAGAATTATGATTCATCATATTATTATCCATGCTGTTATTGGCTTTTTCATCTTCTGGTACAACCTTTGTCATATCTGGGTTTCCAGCAATAATTTGTTGCTTTGGCATATTATGAACACCGTTTGCTGTTGTATGTGCATACATAAAGTAAACACCGTCATGATCAAATGTAGTCGTTGCTTTATAAACACCGTCTTGCTCTAATTTCCCATCAATCATTTGTCCTTCATCACGTTTCCCTGATTCCCAAACTTCAAATTCTACAACAGCATCATCGACATTTTCTCCACCTTGTTCAACATGTGCTGCCAATTCAATTGTTTCATTGAGTGTTACTTCTTTTGGTGTTAAAATCTCAACTTCGGGGATTTGAGGTACTTCTGGTTCTGGTAAAGCCTCTTTTTCTCCACACCCTACTAATAATGTAGGGACTGCAATTAGCGCAAATAACCACTTTTTCATCTTTTAATCCTCCATTAATGGCAACCGTATCTTCACGGCTGTGCCTTTTTCAACAACACTTTCAATTTCTAACGTACCTTGTAACTGTTTTAGTAACTGTTCAACAATAGATAAGCCTAGTCCACTACCACCGTCCGCTCGACTTCGTGCTTTGTTAACACGATAAAATCGCTCTGTAACATGTGATATGTCCTCAGCTGGAATACCGATTCCATAATCCCTAATAGTAATTTGGGCACTACCAGCCTTTTCAGCGGCAACAATCTCCACCTTAGAATTTTCATGCGAGTAATTAATCGCATTTTCAATAATGTTAATAAAAATTTGTTTTAGCTTCACTTCATCCGCTTCAATAATTAGTGCATCATCTACATCTAAATATAAAGTTATGTTCTTTTTATTTGCTTGATGTGTTAATATTTTTTGAACCTCTCGTAATGTTTCACCTAACGGAATTGGATATAAATCAATATCGGTTTGTTCATTTTCTGTTCTTGCCAGTTGAAGTAATTCGTTTGTTAAGCGTTCCATGCGGTTAGCCTCACGGACGATTAGCTGAATGGTTTCTTCTTTTTGGCCTTCTGTAATGATGCCGTTTTGCATGGCTTCGCTATAGCCCTTTACATAGCTTATCGGTGTTCGTAATTCATGCGAGACTGTTGCCAAGAACGTTTTTTGTGCTTCATCCTCTTGCTGAATTGCCTCTGCCATTTTATTAAAGGTACTAGATAGTTTACCGATTTCATCTCGTGAATTGACAGGCACACGTGTCTCATAATTCCCATAGGACATCTGTTCCACTGCACGCTGTAAATCGCTTAATGGTCGCATAATATGTCGAATCCCTTTATAAATTAAATAGCTAGCGACTACTAAAAATATGAAGGCACTAATAAACAATAAAATAACGCCACTATTTGCCAATTCACTGATTTTGGCCAATGGGAAATAAATATAAATAATACCTTCTAATCGATTTTGATCAACAAGTGGTACAACCACCGAAATAAGTTGTCGATCAAAACGAGGCTCGTACCCAATTTTTTGCACATATTTTCCTGCTAATAATTTCTGTCTTTCCTCAGGACCAATCAATGTCTCATAATCTATATCAAATGGAACACAGGCACTTAATTCACGTGGATTCCTTACCGCAAATATATTCAAATTTGAATAATCATTAAATTGTTCGATATCTGCGATAAATTCATCCGTTACCTTTCCATTGTCATACATTGTCTGTAGCTTCAAACCGACTTCGACCATTGTATCTTCTGTATCTTGTACATATAAACGTTGATACAAAAAATTTGTGAGAACATACATAAAGACAACGGTAATAATTAAAAAAGCGAAAATTAACAACCAAATGCGAGTGGCAATCTTTTTCATTCGCCAGGATCAAAGCGGTAGCCCACTCCCCAAACGGTTTGAATATGTGCAGCCGCATCCTTTCCAAGCTTTATTCGTAACGTTTTAATATGTGTATCAACCGTGCGCGTACCACCTACATAATCAATATCCCAAATCCGTTCTAGTAATTGCTCTCTGGAATAGGCATTACCTGGATTTTTCATAAATAAGTGCAATAGCTCAAATTCCTTTAAAGTAAGTGGAATACTCTTTCCATCAACAGATACTTTTCGTGCTATTTCATCTATTTTAATAGAGCCAAAAATCACGTACTTCTGCTGTAGCTCTGTAATATTCGCACCACTTCTTCTTAATACTGCATAAATTCTAGCTACCAGTTCATCATGTGTAAATGGTTTAACAATATAATCATCCCCACCAAGTGTAAGCCCTTTCACCTTATCCTCATTCGCATCACGTGCAGTCAGAAAAATAATCGGTACATTGGACATAGCACGAATGCTTTGACAAACAACAAAACCATCCTCATGTGGCATCATTACATCAAGTAATACTAAATCTATATTTTCACGTACAATTACATCGTAAGCCTCAGTTCCACTAGCGGCAGTAAATGTCTCTATATCAGAGTTATTGAGCATCATTTCAATTAAATTACGCATATCCTGCTCATCGTCAACTATTAATACAGTTGTCATCATTGTTCCTCCCTTACTAACAGCTGAAAAGCACCTTTCCCTACATCAACTGTTTTTTCCTTCTGGCCATCCTTTATAAAGTACAGTGTGTGATCGTCATAGCCAGCGACAACAATATAATCTTTAAACTGATTCACTACAAAGGGATTTGCTCCAACCTCTTGCTGCCATTTGATATGACCATCAAAATCAGCCACATATAACTCGTTGTGACCATGACTTACAACAAGAACGGCATCTTTAGTCTTTTTTAACCCTACTGGCATCAAGGGCATGTCAATCTCTCCATGCAGTTGGCCTGTAGTCAAATCATATTTTTTAACTGAACTATTTGGCTTACTTCCTTCTCCATGACCGCCTATCCATAGTTCATGTGTTTCTTCTAGGACAGCTATTCCATGTGCAGATTTTTGAATCGGCCACTCTTGCTCAATAGTCAAATCCTTCATATTTAACACAGATAATTTTGTATCTTTAAAATTAATAACATACAGTTTATCCCTATAAGATGCCATTGACATCGGATAATTGCCAAGCTGTTGTGTAGCTAACTGATTGCCTTCTTGATCAAAGCTTGTCACTGTATTGGTTTTACTATTCGTGATAAAAAATTGCTTGATGTTGTCATCGTAGTATACATTGGTCGTACCAATCTCTACTTTTTTTGAATAGAGCTTTTCTCCAGTTGATATTGTATAGACGTCGATGTTATTTAATTGGTGTCCATATAATAAAACTTGGTCATCTCCTAATAGGATGGCCCCTGAATAAGCTTTATCAAATAACCATGTTGCAAGTACATTGCCATCCTCATCAATAAAATCTAATGATGGTTCTTGTATGTTTAATGAAGCTATAAAACTTCGTTCCCTTTCAATGGGTTCATATGACTTTTCAGCGCAACCCGCTAACCATAGAATTTGTAGTAACGAAAAAATGAAGAATGCCCATTTTTTCAACTTTATCACCTCTGCCCCTTTACTATACTTCACAATTGTGAAATTCGGGTGAAACTTGGAAGGTGAATTTATGACAAACCATGAAAATACATTTCACATTTCAGGCTCACAATCCCTCTATCAGTTCAATCATCCAACCAATATTTCCGTCCTTACATATATTACAAAGATAATGGTAAGGAGGAATATAGTATGATTTCCATTAGCTTATGTATGATTGTAAAAAATGAAGAAGATGTTATTGGTCGATGTCTTGAATCCGTCAAAGATCTAGTAGATGAAATTAATATTGTCGATACTGGATCAACAGATAGTACAAAACAAGTGGTTGCACAGTATACAGACAGAGTTTTTGATTTTAAATGGATACATCACTTTGCAGCAGCACGAAACTATTCCTTTCAACAAGCAACAAAGGAATACATCCTCTGGCTAGATGCAGATGATGTTTTTCTAGAGGAAGATCGACAAAAATTAAAGACACTCAAAGCATCTCTAACCTCTAATGTAGATGCTGTTTCAATGAATTATCATTTAAGTTTCGATCATGAGGGTAATGCAGACGCCTTAATAAGAAGATATCGTCTAGTCAGAAGAGAAAAACAATTTCAATGGATTGGTGCAGTTCATGAATATTTAGAAGTCGGTGGCGTGTTGTTTGATAGTGATGTCGCCGTTAGCCATTTACCGTTAACCCACGATCACGCCCGTAATATTACGATTTATAGACAACTGATTGAAGCAGGAGAAACACTATCACCACGTGATACATTTTATTTTGCTAATGAATTAGTAGATCATGGTCAATTTGAGGAAGCTATTTACTATTATGAATTATTTTTAACCTCCAAATTAGGGTGGGTAGAAGATAATATTCGTGCCTGCTTAAAATTAGCAGATTGCTATTCCCATTTAAATGATAAAGAAAACAACTTCAATGCTATTTTACGAAGCTTCGAATACGATGTCCCCCGCCCCGAAGCCTGCTGTCGCCTAGGCTATCATTTCATGGAGCAATTCAAGAATTACGAAGCAGTTTTTTGGTACGAGCAAGCACTTGTTATTAAACAAAAATCAAACGCTCCTTTTCAAAACAAAAGCTTTTCTACATGGCTCCCTCACTTACAGCTCTGTGTGCTATACGACCGCCTACAACAATATGAACTAGCCAATGCACATAATGAATTAGCCGGCTCGTTCATTCCAAATGACCCAAAAATTCTACACAATAAAGAATATTTCAAGCGTATTTTAACAATCAATCAAAATGACTCTTAAAAAATTTCAATAACCATCTAAAAAGTTTTAGCTCATATTCATATGATAAACATCCAATTATCTTAAAAACAGTTGCAACGAATCTATAAATAACTCTCGATTTACAAGTAATTAATAGTTATGTGTCTACCTCCCCTATCATTATTCAGAATACGATATTTGAGAGAGGAGGTGAGATTATGCATTTTGGAAATTTTATAGATAGAGTTTGCAGTAAGTGTCATTCATTTCCTTGTTGTTGTAAAACTGGCCCTATTCCAAGTTGTCCAATTTGGCCAGTAAAGCCTACAGGACCGACTGGTGGGATAACTGGTCCAACAGGTAGTACTGGTGTGACTGGCTCTACCGGGGCTACTGGCTCTACTGGGGTTACCGGACCTACTGGGGTTACTGGCTCTACCGGCGTTACTGGCTCTACTGGGGTTACCGGACTGACTGGCATTACTGGCTCTACTGGCGTTACTGGGGCTACTGGCGTTACTGGGGCTACTGGGGCTACTGGGGCTACTGGGGTCACTGGCTCCACTGGGGTTATCGGACTTACCGGAGTTACTGGAGTTACTGGACCTACTGGCTCTACCGGCGTTACTGGCTCCACTGGGGTTATCGGACCTACTGGCGTTACTGGCTCTACTGGGGTTACCGGGCCTACTGGCGTTACTGGCTCTACTGGAGATATCGGACCTACCGGGGTTACTGGCTCTACTGGAGATATCGGACCTACCGGGGTTACTGGCTCTGCTGGAGATATCGGACCTACTGGGGCTACTGGCTCTACTGGGGTTATCGGACCTACCGGGGTTACTGGACCGACTGGGACTACTGGCTCTACCGGGGTTACTGGACCGACTGGAATAACTGGCGCTACTGGGGTTACCGGACTGACTGGCATTACTGGCATTACTGGCTCTACTGGCTCTACTGGCTCTACTGGCTCTACTGGGGATATAGGACCTACCGGAGTTACTGGTTCTACTGGAGCTACCGGCGCGACTGGACCTACTGGGATTGCTGGGGCGACTGGCGCGACTGGACCTACTGGGATTGCTGGGGCGACTGGCGCGACTGGACCTACTGGGGTTGCCGGTTCTACTGGCACGACTGGGACTACCGGCGCAACTGGACCGACTGGGATTGCTGGGGCTACTGGTTCTACTGGCACTACTGGACCTACGGGGATTGCTGGGGCTACTGGCGCGACTGGGGCTACCGGTTCTACTGGGGTTGCCGGTTCTACTGGCACGACTGGGGCTACCGGCGTTACTGGACCGACTGGGGTTGCCGGTTCTACTGGCACGACTGGGACTACCGGCGCTACTGGACCGACTGGGATCGCTGGGGCTACTGGTTCTACTGGCACTACTGGGGCTACCGGCGTTACTGGACCGACTGGGGTTGCTGGCTCTACTGGCGTAACCGGGGCGACTGGACCAGCTTTTACCGAAGGATTCTCAGCATTTAAAAACACTTTAGCTGTTAGTGCGTCTACGTCTATCACTAACTGGAGTATAGCATCGCCTTACTTTACTACTCCTGCTTTTAATCCGATAACTGGCGTATTCACTGTACCAACTACAGGTAGATATTCCTTTGAAGCAACTATCAACTATTCTACTACTGCGGCCATTACCGTTGCTTTAGGAGTAGGAGTAAATCCTTCATTTGCAATCCGAAGAAATACATCAACAAATTTAATTAGCGGATTATTCCCTGTATTAAATGTAAACGTTGCACTTGTATTAACATTGCGTGCAATTCTTGGAAATGGCACTGTGACTTTGGCAGGTGAGGTACAACTAAACGCTGGAGATACTATTGATCTATTCTATGAAGCCAATGGCCTGACAATCGGTCTTACACTAGGCGGCGCTAACTCTGGTGGTATCGTTTGGTCATGTCATCGAATTTCTTAGAGCGAGGACATTGATAGCTAATACAGTTTTTAGTAGAAATATACAAAAAAATAGTACAAACATTGATAATAAATGTTTGTACTATTTGCTTTCCATTACTTAAATATTTCCATTAATACTTCATCCGCAACATGTTTACCTTGCTGCACACACTCTGGAATCGATATTCCTTCAAACGAGCTTCCTGCAAGTTTGATAGTTGGAAAATGTTCTTGTAATTCCTGCTTGATACGTTGAACTTTCGCTTCATGTCCAACTGTATATTGTGGCATCGCATTTTTCCAACGTGTTACAACTGTTGTGATAGGTTCCCCATCAATACCAATCGTTTTCTTTAAATCCTGTAGCACGGTTTTTTCAATCTCCGTATCCGATAACGCAACTATCGCTTCGTCGCCCACTCGACCAATATAACTACGTAATAATACATAATCGTCTGGTGAGGTACCTGGCCATTTTCGATTCATCCAAGTACAAGAAGTAATCGAAAAATCACTATTTCTCGAGACATAAAAAGACAGTGCATCTAAATCACCGAGCTGTTCTTTTTTAAAGGCCATTGTAACGGTTGCAATAGTTGCAGCCTTCATAGTTCCCAATTCATGTAACAGACTTTGCTTACTAAACATTTTTTCAGCCATATTAAAAGGGGTAGCAATAATAACAGCATCCGCTTTGATATGCGAGAAATTATTGAGCATCACTTGAACTGAACCATCCTTGCCATGCTCTATTTCCTCTACTTTGACACCCTTCATAACTGTCCCAGGAAGTAGTGATTCTTCTATACTTTCAATGAGTGTTTCAAGGCCATTGCTAAAGGTTTGAAAGATTCCCTTATTTTCAGCTATCTGATGATTGCTTAAGAAATTTGTTCCTGACTTCTTCATACCAATCAGCAAACTACGATATTTTTGTTCTAAACTATACAACTGTGGGAAGGTTGAGCTCATACTTAATTGCTCAATATCTCCTGCAAATGTACCCGCTAGTAATGGTTCTACTAGATTTTCCACAATCTCAGCACCAAATCTTCTTCTAAAAAACGCGCCTAGCGGTTGATCGTCATCCTGTGCTGAACGAGGAATGAAAAAGTCCCCAGCCGCACGAACTTTACCGCTAAGTGAAAACAAGCCTGATGTTATGAAGGAGGAGATATGGGGTGTCTCTCCTGATAGGAGATGACTAGGTATTGGATATAACTGACTACCAACAGCAACATAATTTGGCCCTGCATTGCTTGTTAATAGTTTCTGTTCGATCCCAAGATCCTTTGCTAAAGCATTGACATAGTTTTCACGATCAAAAAAAGATTCTGGCCCACGCTCAATAATAAAGCCATCTTTTCTTAGAGTTTGAATTTTTCCGCCAAGACGTAATGACGACTCGACAAGTACGATATCTAATGGCAATTCTTTTTCGCTTGCTTCTTTTTGCATATAGAACGCAGCTGTAAGGCCTGTAATGCCACCGCCTACGACAACTACCTTTCGTCTTTTCTGAGTCACCAACATCATCACTTTCTTTTCGCTTAGCTTAATTTTTTATGAATTGCATCTACCATCGCATCAATAAATAATGGATGTGTGTTTGGCATCGCTGGACGGTAGTATTTTGCGCCAAGTTCATCACAAACTACTTTACATTCAAAATCATTGTCATACAACACTTCTAAATGCTCTGTTACAAAACCTACTGGTGTATAAACAAATGAACGGAAGCCCTTTTCTTCAAATAGCTCACGTGTTAAATCTTGAACATCTGGACCAATCCAAGGCTCTGGTGTTTGACCTGCTGATTGCCAGCCAACCTCGACATTTTTTAAACCTGTCGCAGCTTGAATAAGACGTGCTGTTTCAATTAGTTGATCTTCATATGGATCACCTAAGTTTTTAATTTTTTCAGGCAATGAATGAGCTGACACAATTAGACAAGCTTTCTCACGTTCTTCTTCTGACATTGCATTGAATGTCTCATTCACTTGTTGTGTCCAGTACTCAATGAATTTCGGCTCATCATACCAAGATTCCACAGAAGTAATCTTTAAGCGACCTCCTGCTGCCTCTTCAGCACGACCATTATAAGACTTAATAGAGAACGTAGAGAAATGAGGAGCTAAAACAATAGAAACTGCTTCTTTTATGCCCTCTGCCAGCATTTGCTCTACTGCATCTTCAATAAATGGATGAATATGTTTTAAACCAATAAACAATTTATATTCTACAGCATCCTGTACTTCGTTCAAACGCGCACATAATGCTTCAGCTTGTGCTTGAGTTGCCGCAGCTAATGGGGACAAACCACCGATTGCTTCATAGCGACTACGTAAATCTTCTAAATGCTCTGCGGAAGGTTTACGTCCATGACGAATATGCGTATAGTAAGGTTCAATATCTTTTTCTTTATAAGGTGTTCCGTATGCCATTACTAATAAGCCTTTAACTTCTTTCATTACCCTTTTCACCTCTAAAATTGTTTTATGTTTTCATACATTATGTGATAAAAAGAAGCTGCCCAATCTTTATTATTGGACAGCTCCTTTTCTACATGGAAATTAAAACTTCCTATATAGAAAAGGACATATTATTTACACTTCATTGACTTCTATTAAGAACGAGCTTGAATTTGTTGAGCACTATATTCATGAATAAGCGTTGTAAGACGTTTTAAGACATCAGGGTCAACCTCTGGGAAAACACCATGGCCTAGATTAAAGATATGACCTGGCATTTCTAAACCTTGATCGATAATATCTTTTGTTCTTTTTTCAATAATTGACCAGTCTGCAAGTAATAGGGATGGATCTAAGTTACCCTGTACAGGTTTTGTAATGCCATTCGCACGTGCGTCTTTAATAGGTAAACGCCAGTCTAAGCCCACAACATCGATCGGTAAATCATTCCATTCTTTTGCTAAATGGCTAGCACCCACACCAAATTGAATTAATGGTACATTTTCTTTTTGCAACTCTGCAAAAATACGCGTCATAATTGGTTTAATAAATACGCGGTAATCCTCGACATTTAAAGCCCCAACCCATGAGTCAAACACTTGGATGGCTTTTGCGCCAGCTTTAATTTGAGCTGTTACATCTGCAATAATCATGTCAGCTAGTTTATCCATTAAAGCAAACCAAGCTTGAGGTTCTGAAACCATAAATGATTTTGTTTTATTATAGTTTCTTGAAGGACCACCTTCAATCATGTAGCTTGCAAGTGTGAATGGTGCCCCAGCAAAACCGATTAAAGGAACATTCAATTGCTCTTCGGCAAGTATCTTAATCGTCTCTAATACAAATGGTGTATGCTCTTTGGCATTAAATTCACCTAATTTTTCTACATCAGCTACTGAACGAATTGGATTTGAAATAACAGGACCTACGCCTGCTTTGATTTTTACATCTATCCCAATTCCAGGGAGAGGTGTGACTATATCTTTATATAGAATAGCTGCATCAACATTATAATTTTCTACAGGCAGACGAGTGACATACGCACATAGTTCAGGTTGATGTGTAATTTCCTCTAAGGAATATTTTTCTTTAATGGCACGGTATTCTGGCTGAGATCGTCCTGCCTGACGCATATACCAAACAGGTGTATGTGCGGTCCTTTCTCCACGTGCAGCACGTAGAAGTGTATCATTAAAAGTTGTCATGAATAGTTCCTTCCCCTCGTTAAATTGTTACTATAAAAAATCGCTTGTTTATTCCTTTATTATTGATATCCGTTTCCAATAGTAAACGCTTCCTCTGAAATTGTATAGTTTTCCTAGTGAAATGTCATAAAATTGTTCTTTCTCGACATATTCTTTTTGAACGGAGCGTTAGACTTCCGCTAGAAAGGGTATAATCACGCTATATTAGTAAGATTCATAAGGAGGATAAATTCATGTATATTTATTTAACTTCTGGTACTGGCGATTTTTTAGAGCAAGTAAAAAATAAGTATCCTAATGACCATATGATTTTAATTCATGGGGAAGGTAATTCTGTATTGATACATGAAACAGAAGGAAAAACAGTATTTGCGACGCCCCGTAAATTTGAAGTGCTAGATTCAGTAAATGATATAGAGGAACGTGGCTTCTTTGTTTTCAACAATATTCCTGTAACAGATGAAGGGCGTCCAGTTTTCGAGCACCGCTTTTTAGAGCGTTCACGCGCAATTGAAAATGAGCCAGGCTTTGTGGCATTCCGTTTATTACGTCCAATCAAGAGTGAGACTTATATTGTTATGACGCAATGGAATGGACCACATTCTTTTGAAGCATGGAAGAGCTCCAAAGCGTTTGAATCAGCCCATGCAAAAACAGACGATTCAACAGCCGTACGTCAGCAAAATATCTTTTCAGCAGCTTCCTATGTCACTACTTACAGTGCTATACCGAAAGAAGATACAGAGTAGATAGATAATAAAAAAGCTCATTTTCCGAATGCGAGCATTGGAAAATGAGCTTTTCAATTTGTCAGCTATAGCCTCTTCATTTGGACATTTTCGCTGTTAATTCACTAATCACTAAAACTAGGATAACGGCAATATAAAACATGGGCTGTGTAATGGCACATAAACCAACAATAATTGCTTGGGTAATCATTGCTAAACGTACAATTTGCTTTACAGCTAGTTGACGAGCATGATCTGGTAACGGATAGAGCATGTCCATTCGAAATTCACCACTAGATAGCAGCGCTTGCTTTAACTGAATTGTTGTGGCAAAGCTTAGTGCGCCTGCTACAATCCATGTAACGACAGGAATGTCTACAAAAGCTGCGATGACGGCAGAAATGGCCGTAAGACGAAGCCATAAATAGAAATGGTCATCTGTCCGGATAAAGGTACGGAACACCAAATACTTTTGAGTATTCTCCTTACCATACGGTACAAACCGATAGAGCCAGTCCATCCAGCCTCGACGCCGAATGCTTCCGTGTAGATGAGGTACATCTGTAAAATAATTTGCAAAACGATAGAAGCTCATCATACGATTCTGTTCGAGCTTGACAAAATGCTCATACGGCACAGGTTCGCCAACTGATTTTTTTCTAAAAACAATAATATAAATAATGCTAATAACTGTAGCGACTACTGCTAATAGCAGCTGCGCATGAAGCCCCATATATAGAGCAGCAGCAAATATAACAGCTCGAATAAATCTATCCACCCAAACCATTTGTCCTCGTTCACTATAACGATAGCTGAATTCTCCTCGAACACTTAGATATTTCAATACAATGGTAAGTAAAAAAATCGTCCATATTTCCACCGTTGTTAATTCCGTCACAGCTTTTAATAACGGGATACTAACAATATAGACAATCGCTACAATCCACACCTGAGACCAAAACGTCCAAGCCAGCGCCTTGCTGAAATACAGAGACATTTTTGATTCTAAAGGTAATAAGTATACTTGATCTGGCTCTCTCAACAGTGTAGTCGGACGGCTAAAGGCCAATAAAATCCCTATGATAACAGCTACCACGATTTCTGCTGGAAAGTCTGGTTGAACAACTTTCAGCCATTCGCTATATTGATAGCCCCCTGCTCCTATTAGAAATACAAGTACAATGGCAATATGCCCTGTAAATATAAATTGCATATATTTTTGTACTTCTCCTATATAATGCATGAAGCGAGAGGACCATACATCACGCAAGTTCTTCATGGTCCCGCTCCTTTGTCATAGCAATATAAAGGTCATCTAATGTCGCATACGGCATAGCAAATGATTGACGTAAATCAGCCATTGTTCCTTGTGCTCGCACTCTTCCTTCATGTAATAAAATAATGCGATCACAATGCTTTTCAGCTGTCGATAGAATATGTGTAGACATTAATATAGAAGCGCCTTCTTTTTTCTTTTCATCCATTTGGTCTAATAACGATTGAATACCTAGTGGATCTAATCCCACAAAAGGCTCATCAATAATATATAGACTTGGATTCACTAAAAAGGCACACATAATCATGACTTTTTGACGCATTCCCTTTGAAAAGTGTGAAGGGAACCAATTTAATCTTTTCTCCATTCGAAACTCTTTTAACAGCACCTCAGAACGAGCATCGAGTGTTGCTTTGTCTATACCGTAAGCCATTGCTGTTAATTCTAAATGTTCTCTTAATGTTAGCTCATCGTATAATACTGGGGTCTCAGGAATATAAGAAAAAGCTGTACGATACTTGTCCGTATCTTCCTTTAATGTCACACCATTTAAACGAATGTCCCCTTCCTTTGGCAACATCGTTCCTATAATATGTTTAATCGTTGTACTTTTACCTGCTCCATTTAAGCCGATTAAGCCAACTAATTCACCTTTTCCAATCGTAAAAGATAGATCTTTAATAACAGGTTTTCTTGTATAACCACCTGTCACATGCTGTACCTCTAATACTGACATATCCTCACTCCTCTTCTTGTTTTATATTTTATCAAAAATTAGCAAATGATACAGGTTTGAGTATGATAGAATGTACTTACATATACGTTAAGGGGGAAATTCTTATGAGCGATTGCCTATTTTGCAAAATTATTGACGGATCCATTCCAAGTACAAAAGTTTATGAAGACGATCATGTCTATGCATTCACAGACATTTCACCTGTTGCAAAAGGACACACACTATTAATTCCAAAGCATCACTGCCAAGATCTATTCGAGATGCCAGAGGAAGTGGCACGGAATCTATATGCTGTTGCACCAAAAATAGCGAATGCTATTAAAGCAGCGTTTCAGCCAATAGGTTTAAATACGATTAATAACAACGGTGCTGCCGCTGGACAAACTGTTTTCCACTACCACTTACATTTTATTCCGCGTTACGATGAAAAAGAAGGGCTAGGCCTAATTTGGCAAACACAAAAGTACTCACCAGAGCAGTTGGCAGAAGTAGCAGAAAATATTAAAGCCAATCTATAAGCCATTTGTAATATATTAACATTGGAATGTTCAGAATGCTGTATTGCAAATTTTAAAAATTTAGCGTACAATCACAAATAAGTTTCGCTAGCGGTCAAGAGGACACGCTAGGAGACAAATAGATTAGCATAGTCGAGGAGAGATTCAAATGAATACAAAGAATTTAGTATTAATGGCACTGTTAGTAGGTGTCGGTGCTGCACTTTATGTGGTTACACCAGGAATGGTGAATGGGATGAAGCCTGATTTTATGTTAACCATGATGTTTATTGGCATTTTATTGTTCCCAACTGTGAAAGAAACGTTCCTACTTTCTCTTTCAACAGGGGTGCTTTCAGGTTTGTTTACAACATTCCCAGCAGGTCTAGTTCCAAATATTATTGATAAAGCTGTTACTGGTTTTGTATTTTTAGCTGCTTTACTCATTCTCAAAAAACTAGCAGGTCATTTCGCCGTATCTGCTGTCTTAGTTGGCTTGGGAACGATTCTTTCAGGAACTGTCTTTTTGGCAGTAGCGCTTTTTGTGTTCAATGCAAATGTTGGTGCAACATTTGCGATGCTATTTATTGGCGTTGTCCTTCCAGCTGTCGCATTTAACGTTGTTGCGTTTGCCGTTATTTATCCAATTATTGCAAAATTAGTGAAGCGCTCTAAATTCAATACAGCTATTTCTCAAATTTCATAAATAAACACTTTAAATAATCAAAAGAAACTAAACTGTGACGGTCAAATCACTCGTTTAGTTTCTTTTTTCTTTTTGTATTTGTGTATTTCATGGTTTAATAGTAGATAAACATGACTAGAAATGAGGTATCCAATATGAAAGCAAAACCATTTTTACTTGGACTAACAACAGGCATTATCGGTGGAACAATCGCTGTACTTTTCTCAACACCGCAATCTGGACAACAGCTACGTGCTTCTGTCAAACAAAATGTTGACCAAACAAAAGGTATGCTCCTTGATGTAAAACAACAAGTAGGGACTGTTAAACAATCTGTTAATACATTAACAAATGAAGTTAAAAATAATATCCCGCAAATAATAAATGATTTAAAGCAAACAATAACGACTTTTACAGAAGAAATTGAACCTACAAAAAATAATTTACAACAAGAATTAGATGCTTTACAGAATTCGATAAGCGAAATCGAGAAAAACATTGCACAAATCACAGAAAACAAGAAAAAACCGCAAGAAAAAGTTAGCGACTAAAGTCCTTGGTAATAGGTGAATAATCTATTTTTTTATTAAAAACTATTGCTATAATATTATTTTTTAGCCACTTTTCAATTTTTTAATTTTTCTAACTTTAAACTTTTTTCCTTTACTGCTATAATATTTTTAAAAATGTGAAAGAAAGCAGTAGGTGATGGCTTTGTCAGAGGAATTATATACACAAAAAGAAGCGATGCTTTATAGTCAAAGAATCGCGCAGTTATCAAAAGCGCTGTGGAAAGCGGTTGAAAAGGATTGGCAACAATGGATTAAACCTTATGATTTAAATATTAATGAACACCATATTTTATGGATTTCATACCATTTAAAAGGGGCTTCCATTTCTGATGTTGCAAAATTTGGCGTGATGCATGTTTCTACAGCATTTAATTTCTCCAAAAAACTAGAAGAGCGTGGCTTTCTTAAGTTTTCCAAGCGTGATGACGATAAACGTAATACGTATGTTGAGCTTACCGAAGCTGGCACAGAGCTCATTATAGAGATGAATAAAAACTACCATAATACGTATCATTCCGTACTGGAAGGATCACTAGCATTAAAAGATTTATATGGCCGTTTCCCTGATTTTTTAGATGTAATGGCTGTTATTCGCAATATCTATGGTGAGGATTTCATCGACATTTTCGAACGCTCCTTCCAACATTTCCGCGATTCCTTTGACACGCTAGAAGAACGCACACCTGTAAAAGGATAAGACGAAGCTTCAAACTGCACATAATTTTTCCTGCAATTATTTATAAGTTGAACATAATGAGTTATACTACTGTTCATTCAGGAATAAGTCATGTGAAAGGAGGTATTTCAGAAATATTTCTGAAGTACCTCCTTTTTCTTGCATTCTAACATAATTCAATTTACATTAAATAGGACACTTCCTATTTCGGAGTTGATAATAACCATGCATTGCTGGAAAATTTTAAATTTAGAACATCATTACGGTACTACGCGTATTATTATAATGAGTGTCATTACTTTTTTAGTGGTCTTTTCTGTTTCGTATGTAACGTTTAATTTATTCAATGAAGAGCATTATACAGATCGTTTATTCTGGCTCTTTGTAATAGCTGTGTTAACACTCTATCCCATTCACAAATTTTTGCACTTTTTGGCGCTATACGATTTACGCCAGCATTTAAAATTACGCGTACGTAGTCAATTTTATATAATTCCTGTTTTACACATGCGAATTCGAGAGCCTTTATCTAAAAATCGTTACATCTTAGCATTACTTACGCCTTTTATCGTTGTAAACACTAGTATTATAGTTGGAACATGGCTTTTACCAGCCTATACACATTATGGGACATTGCTGTTAGCCTATCATTGTAGTCTATGTCTGATTGATATCCTTTACGTGAAGTATCTATTGAATTCACCTAGAAATTCGCAAATAGAAGAAACACCTAAAGGCTATGAAATTTTAGTTCCACCAACTGTTCACTAAATGCTTGTACTTGTTTTTTATTGGCGTTCTTTGTTATGCTATTACTATTGAAAGAGGGGAGGAATAGACTTGCTATTAATGATTGTAGTTCTATTCTCGGTATTCTATTTATTTCAAATTAACCGCATGACATATGCTCTATGCATGCGACGTGAAATTCCCGAAGAAAACCAACCAAAAATATTCCGAACTATAAATATACTTATTACGATCCTACTTGTCTCATTCTACATTGAAATTTTATATGCAGTATAACAGAAAAATCCATTACGCCTCGGCGTAATGGTTTCTAAATTTTTCTAGGCTTTTTTTAAAAAATTTATGACATCCGCGCCCGTCCGCACGCTCGAAGATAAGTCGAGCCCCCCATGCAACAACTTTTTCTAGCCAATCAGATTGGCTAGAATCTCAGGCATGCGGCGCGAATGTCTAACATTGTTAAGAAAAGCTAAGAGTTAAAGCTCTTAGCTTTTCACTGTTTTATTAATTAGTATAGGAACGCTGCACCAACGATAATTAATAAAATAAATAACACAACTAATAAAGCAAAGCCTGAGCCGTAGCCACCGCCACCGTATCCTCCGTTGCCCATAACTTCACCCCCTTTCTTTTCTATATCCTATGCGCTTCAAAATTTGAAATATAGGCAATACTCAAGGGGGAACCATTTTGTTTTTAAATCGTTTATGTTATAGTAAAAAATGGACGAAACCATGTTAGGAGAGAATATCCACTATGAAAAAGACAGTTTTATCTTTAACTTTAGCTGCGTCTGTATTAGCGCTTGGTGCTTGTAGCGGCGGAGACAGCAAAGCAATCGTTACTTCTAAAGTGGGCGATATTTCAGTAGCTGATTTTAATGAAAAGGCAAAAGCTTTAACAGGCTCATATGTAATGCAGCAAATGGTGACTGAAAAAGTTTTAGCTGACAAATATGAAGTAACAGATAAAGAAATCAAAGAAGCTTATGACACAACTGCATCACAATTTGGTGATGGCTTTACACAAGCACTTGCTGAAAGTGGCTTAACAGAACAAGGCTTTAAAGATTCTTTACGTGTCCAACTTCTTCAAGAAAAAGCTTTAAAAGATCAAGCTATTAAAGAAGAAGATGTGAAAAAATACTACGAGCAAATGAAAACAGAACTAAATGGTCGTCATATTTTAGTAGCAGATGAAAAAACAGCTAAAGAAGTGATTGAAAAAATCAAGGGTGGCGCTAAGTTTGAGGACGTAGCAAAAGAGTACTCAACTGACACTGGCTCTGCTCAAAAAGGTGGAGAGCTTGGATGGTTCTCTGTAGGTTCAATGGTAGACGAGTTTAACGATGCTGCTTATGCTCTTGAATTAAATACATTAAGTGAGCCAGTAAAATCTAGCTTTGGTTATCACGTAATTGAAATTACGGACAAGCGTGATGTTAAGGGTGTTGGTTCATTTAAAGATGAAGAAGAAAACATTCGCTCAACTATGTTAAATAAACTGAATCAAACTGGTGAAGCTCAAACGATTCTAAAAGACATCATTGCAAAAATGGCAAAAGATGCAGATGTTAAAACTTCTGATAAAGATTTAAAAGATTCACTAGAATTCTTCACAACAACAAGTGAAGAACAAGCAAAAGCAGCTGAAGAAGCAGCTAAAAAAGCTGAAGAAAATGCTGCAAAAGAAGATTCTGAAGACAAAGCAGAAGATACTGACAAGGAATCTAAATAAATTAGAGACTAGTGTTAATATCTATAACAAAAAGAAGCATCTGACACATCAGATGCTTCTTTTTTTCTTCTCTATTTTACTTTAAACTGGCTAATTTCAGCTTGTAAGTCATTTGACATTGTTTGAAGTACATTTGCCGCGCTTGCGATTTCCTCATTAGAGGCGCTTTGTTGCTCGATTGATAAAGCTATGTGCTGTATGCCTGAAGACGTACCATTCGCAATACCTACAATTTCTTTTACAGCATCGTCCGTTTGGCTTGCCTTGTCATTGACACGCAATACAATATCCGTTACTTCCTTTGTACGATGACTAATCTGTTGCAAATATACGACAATATTTTTAAAGGCATCGCCTGTCTGTTCAACAGCCTCACGCCCTTCCTCCACAAACTGTGTTCCACTATTAATAGCATAAACAGCACTGGAGGTTTGCTTTAAGATATCATCTACTAATGTTCGAATATTGTCTGCAGCCCTTCCAGATTCCTCTGCTAGCTTTCTTACCTCATCCGCTACAACTGCAAATCCTTTTCCAGCCTCTCCAGCACGTGCCGCTTCAATAGAGGCATTCAATGCAAGGAGGTTTGTTTGATCTGTAATACTTGTAATCAGCGCTACAATCGTACTAATTTCCTTTGATTTTTCACCTAAAGCATTCACAACTGCTGTTGACTGATGGACAGATTCATTGATTGTATTCATTTTATCAATCGTTTGCTCAATTAACTGTAAGCCTAAATCCGCTTTTTGGTTTGTTTCATTCGCTATAGAGGCAACTGCCTGTACAGCAGAAGATGCATGATCCATATCTTTAGTAATTAAATGTGCTGATTCAGATAATAAATCCATTTGCCCCAATTGTCCTTCTGCACTGGAGGCAATCTCCCCAATTGCATTAGAAATGGTTTCAACTGTTTGACTACTTTGCTCTGTAATCGTTGTAAATTCCTTTGTAAAAGTCGATACATCTGTAGATGCTTTATTCGTCTTTTCAATGACCGTGCCAATTTGCTCCAACATATGATTAAATTCAGTCGATAATTGACCAATTTCATCTTTCAAATGATCATCAATTCGTACTGTTAAATCGCCATCAGCAGCCTGTGTCATAGCATTTAACACACGCTTTACACGCCTTAAGACGATATACCTTGTACATAACGAAATAATTACTGTGCCAATAAACAACGAAATAAATGTATTAATGACAACACCCGCACTACCATTTAATTGCACTACCTTTTCGAATTGACGACTCACAAACTCTGAAATATGGGAGCTTATAAACAAACTTATACCAATAGCTAGTATCATTTTGAAAATCAAACTTTTCCAAAACTTAATTTTCCGCGAAAAAAGTCCCTCTGTATCCATTGCTTTTCCCCATTCCTATAATTTCTCTCTCTATTCTAAAAGAAATACTAATATTGGTACAATAGTTAGCCACCAATATTACACATATGAATATTTAGACTTAGAGAAATTAAAAGTGAATAGCTAGTAAGTAGCAACAGTTTATGGTCTGAATTATATTACTATTAAATAGTAGGCTTATAGAATGAACGATTATCCAGTGGGAAGAGTCGCTCTGTAAATTCACCCGGTGCTGTTTTTCCTAATGCTCTTGTTAACATATTCATCTTCGCATCGATGTTATCTATATAATGCAAGATTTCCGCTTCTTGAAGCATAGGTTTTTTTGGGCTTCCCCACTCTTCTTTCCCATGGTGAGACAATACCATATGCTGTAGCAGCATGACTTCCTCACCTTCAATTTCAAGCTCACTAGCAATCTTAGCAATTTCATTGACCATAATTGTAATATGGCCTAACAAATTGCCCTCCACTGTATACGTTGTGGCAACTGGTCCTGATAATTCTACAACCTTGCCTATATCGTGTAAGATAATTCCTGCATATAATAGGTCACGATTAAGTGTTGGGTATAAATCAGCAATAGCTTTACCTAGTTTGAGCATGGATACCATATGATCTAATAAACCTGACGCATAGTCATGATGATTTTTAGTCGCTGCTGGAAAAACTAAAATGGCCTCTTGATGCCTTTTAATAGCTGCTCTTGTAATTCTAGAAATATTAGGGTTTTTAATATCAAAGAAAAATTGGTTTAATTCTTCATATAGTTGTTCTTTCGGTGTTGCAGAGGACGGCACTAAATCATGGATAGCGATTCCTTCCTCTGGCTTGGCAACACGAATCGATTTGATACGCAATTGATTCTTCCCTCTATAGTCATGAATCTCTCCACCTACACGCACAATAGCTTCCGCATGATACAGCTTTTCATGGTCCTCATTGGTGTCCCATAGCTTTGCCTCAATATCTCCACTCTTATCTTGTAATAATAGCGACATAAATGGCTTTCCAACGGTTGTAACACCTTTTGTCGCTTGTTTTATTAATAAAAATTGATCAACTGCTTCTCCAACTTGGAGCGTCGTTATCCCTTTCATGTTGACGTCACTCCCCTTTCATTTGCTAATGCTCCTATATCGACAATTTGCTCTCGCTGCCAATGTTTGAGCATTGTGTCATGGCAAGTAAAATATAAAATTTGACGTTCATATCCTACTTCTTTCATTAATTGTACCATTTTGTCTGTGCGGTTTCGATCAAAATGGACAAAAGGATCGTCCATAATCATTGGAAATGGAGCCGTGTTCACTAGGGTTTTTGCAAGGGCCATTCGCAATGCAATATATGCTTGCTCTTTGGTAGCCTGTGACAATTCCACCATTTGATAACGTAATCCTGCAGCATCTTGTGCTACAAAATAACCTTCCTCATGAATCGAAAGTTTGTCATAGCTTCCGCCTGTAAGTAAACGAAATATGGCATTTACCTCTGCAAGCACATGCGGTAATTTTTCTTCGCGAAGACGAAATAAGGTTTCATGAATAGCTGTCGCTACAGCTTTTTTAGTTGCCCATTGCTCAACTAACTGCTGTAATTCTGTTTTCTCCTGCTCAAACTGTTGAAGCACTTGGCCATACTTTTCATCATTTAATAGCTGTTCCTTTTCTATAAGCAAAGAAGCGCGTTGTTCCAGACATTGGTCAATTGCTAGTTGCAATGAATGCTGCTCTTGTTCTAAAGCAAGTATGTCCTCGTTAACTGTGTCCTCAATCAGACTCGCTTGCTGTTGAAGATTGAGTGAAGATAATTGAGCCTGAACAGTTTGCAACTCTGTCACAATTTTTCTTCTCTGCTCAGATTGCTCATGCATTTCATAATATGCCTGCTCGTTTTGTATTTGCGCTTCCTTAAATAGCTCGGACATTTCTGCTGAATAACGATCAATTCTTGATTGTCCACCTTCCATTTTTATTTGGAGGCTAGCTAGCTGATCTTTTGCATGCTGTGCTTGCTGTTGATGCTGCTGTGCTTCAAGGTAGGCTGTACGTAAATATATATAGACTTCATGTTCATCATAGGCTCCATCTAAAACCCGTTGTAGTTGCTCATAAATGCTGTTCTTTTCTACCTGAGTTTCTTGCAAAAGACTTAGGGTACTGTTTCTTTTAGCTGCTAGTTCTTGTACACCACGGATACGCATAAATAATTCGGGCATTAACGTGCGGGCTATCGTTCCCTGTAAGCGATAACGCTTTAAAAAATGCTGGAGTGTCTGAGTGGCTTCTTCACTCTCTACCTCCGCTTGTTGAATTTTATATTCAAGAGAAGTGTATTGCTGCTCCTTCTCTTTTTGCTGTTCATTGACATGTAACCAACGATCTTCGTATCTATGCTTCTTTAAAAGCACTGCTTGTACTGTCATTTCCTCTTGCTCTAACTCCCGTAGGAGGAAACTGTGCTCTTTACTAGTAGGCTCATCTGCTCGATTACCATATCGAATAAACAAAAGGGTTAGCAATGATAAAACTGCTCCGATGATCATTACAACTAGATTTTTTTCAAATACACCATAGGCAAACGACATGAAACCAAGCAGTAGTACAAGCCAGATAAAGTAATGAGGTTGCTTCTGCTTACTACGTTGCGATTTGGCAGTACGTAATTGCTCAAGCTTTCGTTTTTGTTGGGGCCACTGTGCTAAAATATGTTCTTCTTCACTTGTTAATGACTCCTGCATGATCCGCTGCTTCTGTTTAGCAATTGCATCTAATTCTAGATGAACCTGCTCAAGAGAACGTAGATGAAACTTTAACTCCTCCTCTGCCTCCTCTAACTTACCTAATTGAAGCTGAAATTGTTGTTCTTGTTGGAGTGAAACTGTTTCTTGCAGAAGTATATCTTGTGCCTCTTTCTCTTTTACACCTAATAAACGAAATTGTGCTTCGATTTCTTGCTCAAGCAAAAAGAGATCATCATGTAAATTTTGCTCTTTCACCATCAGTTGATGCCATGTTGCCTCTTTTTGCATAAGGCTAGCCATTTCATTGACCGTTTGCTCATCCACTGTTGCAAGTACTTTATCCTGCAATGTTTGATACTGCTCCTTTAATTGCATCAGCTGTTGACTTTCATGTAACAGACGATCCTTTAATTGTTCATAGCGTCTGATACCCTCTGCTGGAAACTGAACATGTTGATAATTGGTCAATGTCTGCTGTAAAGTCTGTTGTTGCTTAAGAAGAGGTAGTGCTTGTTTTTGAATAGTTAACTGCTGCCACTGTTGCTGTTGCATTTTTTGCGTACCATATAGCTGCTCTAACTTTTGCTCAAGTAGTTGTAATTGCTGTAATTTGTCCTCAAATGTTTGAATCTTCCCTTGTTCCTGTTTAATCGTTCGTTCAAGCTGCTTTAATTGTTCAATCTTTTGATTAATCAATGGCACTTTACCTGTCTTTTTAAACAACTCGCTAGCCTCTTTATCCATTTTCTTTTCAAGGGTGGATAAATGCTGAATACCTGTTGTACCTGAGGCAAGTAGCAAATGGGTTAGCTCCTCCTCAGACATTTTTTCAATACCTTGTAGCTCATGCAATGAAAAAGAAAAGATGGATTCGAAGGAAGCCCTAGAATAACCATATAAAAGCTTTGCTAACAACTCCTCATGCCCCGTTGTACCATCCTCAAAATAGACAGTAACATCACCAGCAGCCTTTCCTTTCACACGTTCAATTGTGCATTGGCCATAAATTGGGTGCAAAATTGTCAGCTGACCCCCATATTTCGTCGAAACTTTCGGCTCATATTTGCGCTGTGTCTGCTGCCTTGTAGGAAAACCAAAAAGCATTTGTAATATAAACTGCTGAATCGTCGTTTTTCCTGCTTCATTTAATCCATAAAAAATAGTGACGCCATCACTTAAGGAGATGGCGATATTTTCATGCTTACCGAAGCCATATATTTGGATTTTCTGTATTGTCAGCATGTAATCACGCCCTTTGAATTTCTTCTGCTAATAATGTTTGTGCATGATGCGTTAAGTTTTCAATATCCTTTTCACTTAGTGGCTCTATCAGCCTAGCACCACCGGCATATTGGTACAAATCTTTTAGAATATCCTTCCATTCATTACTGTCCCACTGCTCCATTAAGCTCACAACAGATTGAGTTGTTGCTGTATGCTCATAAAATCTCGCTGTCTTGTGCAACACCATTTTTTGTACCCAACACATTGGCTCAATGCCTTCCTCAGCCTCTCGAATAGTCTCTAACCAAGCATCTACTGTTGCATGCTCAAATAAAGCTTCCGTTTGCTCATCAATATGTTGCAAATGAAGCTCTACTACCGATGCCCCATACTTCTTCCTATTGGCTGTAATCGCTTCTGCACATCTTTTCAGTAATTCATTGGCATGTACCACACTCGAACAGTCCACCTCTATCGTGCTATAAACGACAGCAGAAGTAGAGATAAAATCAAGTTCAGTCGATGTTTTGGATAACGTTACATCATAAAAACCTTTCATTCCTTGTTCTTTACGATGTCGACTTTGAATATTGCCTGGATAAACAATGGCTGGGTTTTGATGTAAAAGCTGTCGTTTATGAATATGGCCTAACGCCCAATAATGATAGTTCTTTTCAAGTAACTGCTGTTTTGTAAAAGGGGCATACACATCATGTGTCGTATTGCCTGCCTCACTGCCATGTAGCATACCAATATGAATGGCTTGCTGATCCTGAGCAGTTGGATAGCTTTCAATAACGGACTTCTTTAAATGACGTTCAGGATAACTAAAACCATATATATTCACTTGCTGACCACGTATTTTTAATTGAACCACACTCGTCTCAGCTGGTAATTCATAGACATTACTTGGTAAAGCAAAACGTGTCCAAGTGCCATTTAAATGATCATGATTTCCGTAGCTCACAATCACAGGGATATTGTGTTGAAAAAGCTTTTCCATTGCATCTTGAAATCTTCGTTGTGCTTGCAAGCTACGATTTTCACCATCATAAATATCTCCAACAATTAGTAAAAAGTCAGGTTTTTCCTGAATCGCTTTATGGATTATTTTATCAAATGCTTCAAAAGTGCTTGACCGAATTTTCTTTAAAATGTGTTCGGGTAGGCCAAATAAGCCCTTAAATGGACTATCTAAATGTAAATCTGCCATATGGAAAAAACGAATTGCTGACATCCAATCACCTCAAATAGTAGATAATTCTCTCTTTCGTACAAACCAAAGTAATAATATGTTGATTAATCGAAACCGAATATTTGTTCTATTTTATCATAATTCCTGTTTGATGAAAAATGCTATTACGGAAAAAAACAACATTGCCTTACTTTTTCCACAATTTTCGTAATTTATCAAAAAATTCACTAGTTTTACCGTGAAGTTTATAAATCTTCTATGTATAATAGAAATATATTCAAGTAAAAGGGTGGGGTCTGTATGGAGAATTATCGTTTTACAGCTTTTGAAAAAACAGGGGAAACATTGTTTGATGAAACTTGGACTTTTGAAAATGATGAGGCTGCTAAACTAAATGGACAACAACAAATTGAGGAAAAAGGTGTTGCCGATAAAACGCATCGTCTAGTAAACGCTTCGGGTAAATTAATTTTATTCCATGTTTAGTGGCTAATAAAAGGCACGTAGTCAATTGTTTGCTACGCGCCTTTTATTATTTTTATTTCCCTACAAAGATAGGCATTCTTTTCTCTACGAATGCATGAATGCCCTCAACATGATCTGTTGTTTTACGCATTGCAGACTGGCCCTCAGCCTCTAATGCTAAGATATTTTCTAGCTGTAGCATATTTTGTGCATGCAGAATTTTTTTCGTCGTAATCATGGAAGAGATAGGGGATGCAAGCATTTTCCCAACAAGCTGATCTGCCATTGCAAATACAGTGCCCTCTGGTGCAATATAGTCAATTAACCCTACATCTAATGCTTCATTTGCTGTTAATACTTTCCCTTCCCATATCATTTGTTTCGCTTTAACCGTTCCTACACGTTCCTTCATGAAGAAATGACCGCCACCATCTGGAATGAGTCCTATTCCAATGAAATTCATAGCAAGTTTACTATTTTCACAGGCTACAACAATATCTGCCCCTAGTGTTAGACTAAATCCTAAACCTGCTGATGCACCATGAACTGCTGCAATCACAATCATCGGTAGCTGATAATATGCCTTCACGATACGTGTCAGATAAACCATTGCTTCATCAATATTCAGCGGTTTGCTTTCATCTAGCATTGCTTTTATATCGCCACCCGCAGAAAAGACCTTTCCTTCTCCCCGAATAACAAGCACCTGAATATCTCGTTCCTGTTGTAGAGCCTCAAAGCATTCTGCAAGTTCACGCATCATGACATCATCCATAGCATTCATCGCCTGTGGACGATTCAACGTTAACGTTGCACGACGTTCTAACTTCTCTAAAGTAATCGTTGAAAATTCCATCTCTATAACCCCCAATTATGAATAGTCATTCACTATGTATAATTCGTGTTTTTCTTGAAAACTCCTTCTACGCTAAGCAAAATTGCTCTTGTTATGCTATATTAAAGGACGAATATCGACATAAAGGTGGTAACGTATTTTGACACAAAAAGACTATCGTGTATTACTTTATTATAAATATATTACGATTGAAGACCCTGAAGCTTTTGCAGAAGAACATTTAGCATTGTGTAAAGAAATTGGGCTTCTTGGTCGCATTTTAGTAGGCTACGAAGGTATTAACGGAACCGTATCAGGTACCATTGAGCAAACAGATGCCTACATGAACCATATGAAGGCTGATGCTCGTTTTAATGATATTATGTGGAAAATTGATGGGGTTGAAGGGCATACCTTTAGAAAAATGCATGTACGTCCTCGTCAGGAAATTGTTCACCTAGGTTTAGAACAGGATATCAATCCGTTAGAAATCACAGGTGATTATTTAACACCTAAAGAATTTATGGAACAAATGCAAGAAGACAATACAGTGATTATCGATGCCCGTAATGACTATGAATATGATCTCGGTCATTTCAGAGGTGCTGTACGACCTGATATCGAAACATTCCGTGACCTCCCTGCTTGGATGGAGGCACATAAAGAAGATTTTGCAGATAAAAAAATCTTAACTTATTGTACAGGTGGTATTCGTTGCGAAAAATTCTCTGGTTGGCTAAAACGTGAGGGCTATGGTAAGAGCGTAGGTCAATTACATGGCGGTATTGCTACATATGCGAAAGATCCTGAAGTAAAAGGCCAATTATGGGATGGTCAAATGTTTGTTTTTGACCGTCGTCGAAGTGTACCGATTAATCAGGTGGAGCATGTCATTGTTGGGAAGGATTATTTCACAGGGGAACCTTCTGAACGATATACAAACTGTGCAAACCCAGAGTGTCATAAATTAATGCTGTGTGAAGAAAAACATGAGGCATTTTACATGCGTAGCTGTTCAGATGATTGTCGTCGTGCCGAACGCAACTTCTTCGTGGAGGAAAACGGTTGGACAAAGGAACAAGTTGAAGAGCAAATTGCTAAGATTACAGAGGTCCAACAATCAAGTTGTTAATACTTGGAGAGATAATGCATTGTTAGAAGTTGGTTTCTCTGTAGTTTGAGCAAATGAGATTTCTAATCCATTCAATAATTTGAGCTAAGTGATCATTGCTGATGGATTTCTGCTCCAAAATATGACCTAAGCGCTCATTTCTAGTGGATTGCCGCTCCATATCGTGACCTAAGTGCTCATTTCAGAGCGATTGCCGCTCAAAAACTTCAGCATAGTGATCCTACCTCAGCATGATCAACCCATTCAAAAAGAGCATCGTTCATCAAGACGATGCTCTTACTCATATAAAGAAATACACTCTATTCTTGTGCTAAATAACGCCCTACCTGTCGTCCGCTAAATAAACAGCCACCGACAAATGTCCCTTCTAAAGCGCGGTAGCCATGGACACCACCGCCACCGAAACCACTTACTTCACCAGCGGCAAATAAACCAGGTATTGGCTGACCGTCCATGCCCAATACGGCGCCATTTAAATTTGTTTGTAAGCCTCCTAAAGTTTTCCTTGTTAGAATGTTTAAGCGTACGGCGATTAAAGGCCAATTTTTAGTATCTAAAATTTTATGGGGCTTGGCAACGCGCACCAATCTATCACCAATATAATTTCTTGCCCCATGAATGGCGTTTACTTGTAAATCCTTCGTAAACTTATTATCCATTTCACGATCTCTTGCCAAGATTTGCTCTTTAATTTTCATGAAATCAAGTAAGTCATTCCCAGCAAGCTTATTCATTCCATCTACGAGTTCTTTTAAATCATGTGCAATCACAAAATCCTCTCCATGATTTTTAAAAGCTTGGATAGGAGCAGGTGGACCTGGCAAAATGCGTTTTAGCACATCGCCAATGCTTTTGTTTGTTAAATCTGGGTTTTGCTCTGAGCCAGATAAAGCAAATTCTTTCTCAATTATTTTTTCCGTTAAAATAAACCAGGAATAGTCGTAACCTGTTTTTTGAATCGCCTCTAACGTACTGAGCGTATCGAACCCTGGAAAATTGGGTGCATGAAATCGATTCCCTTCTGCATCAAACCACAGGGAGGAAGGACCTGGCAATATCCGAATTCCGTGGTTGGGCCATATCGGGTCCCAATTTTTTAATCCCTCTGTGTAATGCCACATGCGATCACGATTCACAATACGTCCCCCAGCATGTTCCGTGATCTCTAGCATTCTTCCATCAACATAAGCGGGCACACCACATACCATATTTTTTGGTGGTGTCCCTAATCGAGCAGGCCAATTTTTTCTCACTAAATCAAAATTGGCTCCAATGCCACCACTTGCCACAATCACAGCTTTCGCTTCGTAGGAAAATTCTCCAATCCCTAATCTCGAACTTTTTTCACCTCGATTAATAAAGGTTTCAGCTAGTACAGTTCCGCTAATTCCTGTAATCTTTCCTTCTTGCTGCACAAATTCATCCACACGATGTCTTGGCTTGAAGTCAATAACCCCTTCTTTCATCGCCTGTTTTACTTTATCTACAAATGGCTTTACAATGCCAGGTCCTGTTCCCCAGACAATGTGAAACCTTGGTACTGAATTGCCATGACCTCCTGCTAACGAACCTCCCCGCTCTGCCCATCCAACAACAGGGAAAAACTTTATCCCCTTTGACTTTAACCAGTCGTATTTTTCCCCTGCAGCAAAATCGACATAGGCTCTTGCCCATTTATATGCCCAAGAATCCTCATCATCTAAACGATCAAAGCCTGCAGTTCCTTGCCAATCTTGCCATGCAAGTTCCTTACTATCTTTAATCCCAAGCCTTCGTTGCTCTGGAGAATTTACTAAAAATATTCCACCGAAAGACCAATATGCCTGTCCCCCGATTGAATTTTCAGGCTCTTGATCTACTAAAAGAACTTTTTTCTTTGCATCGATTAATTCACAAGCTGCGACTAATCCTGCAAGTCCTGCACCAACTATTGCAACATCGTACTTCATTCTTACACCCCCAAATCAATCATCCTTAACTAACATTCTTCTCTCACAGTCTGTTTACCTTCTACCATTCATATTTTTGTCTAAAATGTGACAAACAAAAACGTTCGCTTTCTTGGAACAAAACCATCGGCAATTAGCATAAATCCTCTATTTTATTCCATTTAATTCCCATATATTTTTTTATTCTAAAACTGCACAGAAACCTGATACTATCGGACTTTTCAAATATCGTTAGCGCTTTCATTGTATCCTCCAAAAAGACGAACAATAAAATGATAAAACATATAAAATGTTCGTTTTTAGTTATTTTTCAGACTTTTGAAGTCACTATTTTTAAAGTTTTTAAGAAATATCGTTGACAAAGGTGAACAATAGGGATTATGATGTTAACAAATTTAATCACACAAAATATAACGACGGAGACACACTAGTCGCAAGAAAATCCAAAGAGAGCTGATGGTTGGTGCAAATCAGTGATTTCTACGATAATAGTTCCACTCCTGAATAGATAGGCCGAACAACTTTAAAGTAAGCTTATCCGTCCCATGCACGTTACGCATATAGCTAAGACTGCCAGAATAAATTTTCCAGCAGTGATTAAGGGTGGTACCGCGAACCAATGTTTATTCAGCCTTTCGCCCCTTACAACACAATAACTGTGTTTGTAAGGCGTGGAAGGCTTTTTATATTGTTTTCGATTTAGAAAGGAGATTGTTTGCATGCTGTAAGATGTTCGAATTTTACAAATTTCAGACTGTCGTAGATAAAGCCACAACCTACCAATAATGAGGAAAAAGGAGCTAATTATAATGACTATTGCAACAAAAACAAGAACTATTAACGTATTTATCGCTGATCCACTAAGTGAGGATGGTATTTTCCCATTACGCCAGGAACAAGATTTAGATTTAAACATTATTGTAGACACAGGACTAGCACCAGAAGAATTAATCGCTAAAATCGCAGATGTAGATGTATTACTTGTTCGCTCTCAAACAACGGTAACACGTGAAGTGATTGAAGCAGCTAAAAGCTTAAAATTAATTGGCCGTGCTGGTGTTGGTGTCGATAATATTGACCTAGCTGCTGCTACTGAACATGGCATTATCGTGGTCAACGCACCAGATGGTAATACAAACTCAGCTGCCGAGCATACAATTGCGATGATGACTTCACTTGCCCGTCATATTCCACAAGCTTTTAATACATTAAAGAATGGAAAATGGGATCGCAAATCTTATGTTGGCGTGGAGCTAAAAAATAAAACTTTAGGTGTTGTAGGTTTTGGTCGAATCGGTGTTGAAGTAGCTTATCGTGCAAAAGGTCAACGTATGAACGTTATGGCTTACGATCCTTTCCTAACAGATGAGCGTGCAAAAGAATTAGGTGTAACAAAAGCGACAGTTGAAGAAATTTGTGCAGCTGCAGATTTCATTACAGTTCATACACCACTTCTACCTGAAACTCGCAATCTTATTAATAATGATAAATTTGCGATGATGAAAGATGGCGTACGTATTATTAACTGTGCACGTGGCGGTATCATCAATGAGGACGATTTATATGATGCAATTGTAGCAGGAAAAGTAGCTGGAGCAGCTCTTGATGTATTTGTTTCTGAACCAGCAACAGACCATAAGCTACTGACTTTACCACAGGTGATCGCAACACCTCACTTAGGGGCATCTACTATCGAGGCGCAAGAATCTGTAGCGGTTGACGTATCAAATGACATCATTAAATTTTACAAAACAGGTACTGTAACAAATCCAGTGAACATGCCATCTATACCAAAAGAGCTTCTTGCACAAGTTGAGCCTTTCTTTGAATTAGCGGAAAAGCTTGGTTCATTCCTATCACAAGTAACAACAGAGCCGGTCAAAGAAATCAACCTATCTTATGCTGGCGAAGTAGCAAACTATGATGTTCGTCCATTAACTTCAAATGCGTTAAAAGGTTTACTGTCTAAAAATCACGGTAATCATGTCAATGATGTTAATGCTCGTTACTTATCTGAACGTATCGGTATGAAAATTAATGAGCACAAAACAACAACAGCAAAAGGCTTTACAAGCTTAATTACGATTGAAATTATTACTGCTAACGAAACACATACTGTGGCGGGTACACTATTAAACGGTTTAGGTGCACGTATCGTAAAAGTAGAGGACTATGTTGTCGACGTCATTCCACAAGGCCACCTTCTTTACATTAAAAATACGGACAAACCAGGTGCAATTGGCCGTGTAGCAACAAAGCTTGCAGAAAAAGAAATTAATATCGCGACAATGCAAGTTGGTCGTGCACAGGTTGGTGGTACAGCGGTTATGATGCTAACGGTTGACAATGTTGTAACAGAAGAAGATTTAGTTTTTGTGGCACAGCTTGAAAACATTGATGAGGTAAAAGCCATTAACCTATAATGAATAGTAACAAGAAGCAGGGAGTCTCTACTCTCTGCTTTTTATTTTGGTAAAATGATACTTTTCTAAGGATTCTTCGTCTTTAAAGAAAAGGAGGTGTACAGCTTGAAAATAGAAGAAATATTTTACTTACATAATCACACCATTTTTAAATACTTATATTACTTACTAAATGATGAAAAATTAGCGGAGGATTATACACAGGAAACCTTTGTCCGTTATTTGAAACATCACCAAACAATAAAAGAAGGAGCCGATCTCGCTTGGTTGCGGTGCACTGCACGGAACCTTGCCTATGATCATTATCGTCGAAAAAGGATTATTCAGTTTGTCCCTTTTTTACAACAGCATGAAGAACAAGCGTCACCTTCTCCTCATCAATGGCTGATGCAACAAGAAGATGCCAAGATGCTATATCTTGCTATTCGTAAACTAAAAATCACCTATCGTGATGTAATCATTCTGCGCAAAATAGAGGGGCTTTCCATCGAGGAAACCTGCACTATTCTTGGCTGGAATGAGGGGAAAGTAAAAAACACATTAAAACGAGCACTCATCGCATTAAAAAAACAGTTAGGAGGTGAGATGTATGAAGAATGATAAAAAGACATGGCAATACTTAGATGATTTAATGTTATCGGATCAGCAGCAAAAAAAATTATTACGCAATATGACAGAGCCCTCAGTAATTAGTAAACAAAAGACTAAAAATAGATGGAAAATCCCTTCTGTGTCAGTGCTATTTATAGTAGTTCTTTCTATATTACTATTATCTTTTGTTCAAAGTTCTACTAATTCTCCAACAACAATGGATTCCTCCAAAGCAATCCAACGAATCTATTTAAAGGAGAATATGAACAAGGAAACCTTTATAGCACAGGATTCTTGCCTGTATGTTCCTCAGCAATGCTATGCTCATTCAAAGCCTATCACACAGCTACAACAAAATTGGGACAACGCTTCTCCTGTAACAATATCCGCTAGTCAGTGGAAAAGTGGTACTATCTATGATATTTTGGTTCTCTATAATGACCGTACACAAGAGAAATGGAAGGTACTTAATAATAAGATTTTCTTCAATGTCGAAACAAAGCAAGCCTTTGTGATTGAAGAGTCATTTGACTCACTACGCTATTTTTATGATGAGAAGCGGTCGACGAAACTTATTATTGGGAACAGTTTTATCCTACTTATGCATTTAATCCTATGGATTGCTAAAAAAAGAATGCCTCATACAGAACGTCGCTTTTTCGCTGCGACAGTTGAGCATGCTATTGCCAATGCCATCATGCTCGTGTTGTTTGGAGGTATTTCATTTGGTATCTATCTTGTATACCATACTATTCATGCAGTAATTATTTATGGCCTTTTCTCACTCTACTCCTTTATGCAAATCTATTATCGTAAAAAGGCTGGTGAACCTCAGGGTTACTTAATAGCTAGCGCTCTTGTCCAGCTTTGTATAGCTATAGCTTTTACATGTTTATATCTTGGACTGAATGTCTATTTTTAACAAAAAAATGTACTGACGCCATGAGGGATCAGTACATTTTTATATTATAGCTTATTTATAAGCTCCGACAATGCTGTCAAAGAGTCTACCTCATAGGTAGGTGTCACAGCCCCATTGGCGATATTGTTTTCACGATTAATCCATACATTGCGCATTCCGACACGAGATGAACCTAAAATATCAGTATTAAGATTGTCACCAACCATAATTGCCTCGTCAGCTGTAATGCCTGCTTTCTCCATCACATACTCAAAAATAGATGCGTCCGGCTTACCTTTACCAAAGTCTCCTGAAATAATAATATGATCAAAATATGGTGCAATTTCTGGTGTAATTTCTAGCTTTAAATTTTGCAAACTTGGTGCGCCATTTGTTAGCAATACAAGCTGATATTTTCCTTTTAATTCATCTAACACTGCAAAAGTATCTTCGTATAAAAATGGCGCTACTTTACGCTCGGCTACAAAGCGCTCTCCTAGCTCTGCTCCAAACGCTATATCCTCAATACCAAGAGCAGCTAACCCTTTTGTCCAAGCCGCTGCACGATAACTAGGAACAATTTCTTTCATTTTTTGGAAGGAATCCGTCGAGTCGTCAAACGTTCCCCAAAGCCCTTCAAATGGATTGATACCAATTAAAACCGTATAATCATATGTTTCATACCCTTCATACAAAGCACGTGCCTCTCGGCGAACAGCTTCCTCTAACTCAGCAGGATTCACATTATGTACTGTTGCTGCATAGTCACATGTTTTTTCAAATGCTGTTTTGACCGATTTTTTATCCCATAGTAGTGTATCATCTAAATCAAAAATAATTGTATTTATCGACATTTTGTCCGCTCCTAGCTCCCGATTAATACTACTATTTTAGCATATTTTCAAAATATTTAGGATAACAAATTATGTACAATTCCTCTATCTAAAAACAAGCTGTGCGTCAAATCTTCACAGCTTGTCATCTATTAATTATGTTTATTACGCAAACGGTTCATTAAACTTTGAATGTCTGCTCTTTTTTGTTGTGTTTCATCTTGTAAAATTTCAATATAGTAAATGCCATCTTTTTCTTCTATCTGAACACGATCACCTACTCGCACTGGCTTGTTCATGGCTGACTGTGAAATAATGAGTTGTTCCTCTTCCTCTGGAAACTTTAAGAAAACCGCATAGCCATCTGCAATACGGTCTAATGTGTATTTATTCGAGCTCACTGACAAGTTCCCCTTTCTCATTGCGTAATTGCGCAGCATCTCCATCATTTAACCAAATCTGTTTAGTTGTCCATTTCAAATAATTTTGCCCTTCTCGCGCATTGGTTCCACTAGTAATATATATTGTTTTCCCTGGCTGTAAAGAAAGATTAGGGAAATTAAAAACTTGATGTCCTTCAATTGAAATAAGCTGCCAATCTTTTAAAGATACCGCTTGTTGTCCACTATTTTTAATACCTACAATTTCAGTGACTAGATCCTTGCTAACGATCTCAATAGCTATTGGTGGTGCCTCTACTTTAGATGGTTTTGTGCCAGTTTCTACTTTAGAAGTTTCCTTCCCATTCACCGCATAGTTTACCCCATCTGTGGATACCGTAATCGTTCCTAAATCCGCTGTGGCATAGATTTTACTACCAATAGCCTGCAAACGATCTACTACTTCTGTATGTGGATGACCATATTTATTATCTTCTCCATAACTTAATATCGTGACTTCTGGTTTTACAGCCCGAACGAACTCCTCTGAGCTGCTTGTGTTAGAGCCGTGGTGTCCTGCTTTTAAAACCGTTGCTGTCACATCATACTGCAGCATGTCCTTTTCTAATGCTACTCCAGCATCTCCCGTCAATAAAAAGGAGACATTGCCATAAGTCATTTTTAAGACAATGGAGGCATCATTATTATCTGTAGCCTGTTCATTCGCATTTAATACTTTCACATTCACTTCCTTATCAAATTCAATCTCATCACCAGTTTTCGGTACATGATAAGGAATATTTTTTTCATCAATGCGTGTTAGCATTTCTTCAAAGGTTTGCGATGTATGTACTTTTCCTGAATCATAAAATTGCTCAATCGGCATGGTATCTAATACAGGAATAAGGCCTCCGATATGATCAGCATCTGGGTGTGTCGCCACTACTATATCGAGCTTATTTATCCCAAGTTCTTTTAAATAAGAGACAATCTGTTGTCCTGCGCCCTTCACTCCTCCATCTACAAGCATTGTTTTACCATTCGGTGATTCAATCAGTATAGAATCCCCCTGACCCACATCAATAAAATGAACCTGCATTTCATGACCAGCTGTTACAGGAATTTTCTCTGTCTTGACTACCTCGGTACAGCCAGCTAATAAAAAAATACAAAGGAGTAATACTATTATTTTTTTCATCTACTAACTTCCTTTCTATTTTCCTATTATACAAAAAGAGAGCTACCCATGGGCTGCTCTCCTTTTACTTTAAACAAATATCCACCATAAAATCATCGTAATAATAATAGTCACAAGTCCCTGTAATAATGTGGCCACTGTTTGCGCTCTATAGGCTTGCGTCACTTCCATACCACTATACTGCGTAATCACCCAGAAGAAGCTATCATTCACATGGCTAACGGTCATTGCTCCTGCACCTATTGCCATCACCACTAATGCTAATGGTACCGCTCCCTCAATTCCAAGTGTCACAAGCATAGGGGCTACTAAAGTAGATGTAATCACAAGAGCTGTTGTGGAAGAACCTTGGGCTGTTTTCAATGCTGCTGCTACTATAAACGGCACGAGAAGGAATAACGTACCTGAGGCAAACATACCTAAATCCATTTCCTGAAGCATTTCTCCAACACCAGCGTTTTTAATAACAGTACCAAATGAACCACCAGCCCCTGTAATAAGTAAAATAGGTGCCGCTTCTTTTAAGCTTTCGCCAATCCAACCTGTTAATGTCGTTTCACTGATTTCCGGCAATAATAAAAATGCAGATGCTACACCTAAAAATAAAGCTACTGTTGGAGAACCTAAAAATTTAAAGATTGTATTGAAAGTGGATTCCGTATCACCAACTAATGCTGCTATAGAACCAAGACCGATTAACACAATCGGCAGAACGATTGGTAAAAACGCTTTAAATGTTGAGGGCATTTTACCAAAGGATTTAATGACTTCCTCATAATCTAATGCCTCTACCTCATCTTCAGGTACTCGAATTTTCGTCGCTACTTTCACTGACCAGAGATAACCTACAAATGTCGCTGGTATCGCTACTAGTAAACCAATAACAATGACTGTTCCTAAATAATCCGCTGCGCCAATATTTCCTGCTGCTGCAATAGGCCCTGGAGTTGGTGGTACTAATACATGCGTCGCAAATAAGCCCGTTGCTAAAGCTACTGCCATAGATGCAATCGTGACATTTGCTCGCTTTGCCAATGATTTTTGTAAGCTAGATAAAATAATAAAGCCTGAATCACAAAATACTGGTATGGAAACGATATAACCGATTAAAGACATCGCTAATTGCGGACGTTTAGGTCCTACAATGCGTAACACTACTTCTGCCATACGATAAGCAGCACCTGATTTTTCTAATATTAAACCTATGATGGTACCAGCGATAATGACTAAACCAATACTTGTCATCAAGCCTCCAAATCCAGTATTAATGCTTTCCACAACGGTCAATAATGGCATACCTGAAGCAATCCCAACAAAGAAAGCACTAATTAATAAAGCTAAAAACGGATGAAGCTTCAACTTAGCCGTTCCCAAAACAACAAATAATACCCCTATTAAAATAATGATGAACAACATCTAGTCATCCCCCTTTTGTATGTAACGCTCAATCATTCTTTTTGTTTTTAAGCGAATATAGTGAGCAGGTTCTTGCATTGCCTGTTGTACATTAATCTCCTCATCTACCAATGACTCAACAATAGTAAAATACGTTTGCAATGCTGCATTCGCTTTTTCATCGATTCCTCCAGATAACAGCATTGCCTCTACATTCGCTTGCTTAGCAGCCTTCGCTACACCCAATGGTGCCTTACCATGTAATGTTTGGAGATCGGATTTTCCCTCACCCGTTATCACTAACTGTGCTTCTGCTAAATGAGCCTGTAGCTGTACAGCATCCAGCACAATATCAATTCCAGCATGAAAGGTTCCTTTTAAAAATGCGATTAATGCGCCGCCCATTCCCCCAGCGGCTCCTGCACCTTTAAAGTCATGTAATCGAATAGAAAATTCGGTTTCAACAATATCTGCAAAATGCTTTAAACAGCGATCAAATTCGGCAATCTGATGTTTTTGAACACCTTTTTGCGGGCCAAAAATAGCAGTTGCCCCTTGTTCACCAATGAGCGGATTATCAACATCACAAGCTATCGTAAATGTTGCCTCTGCTAATCTAGCATCTAACAGACTACTATCTATAGCATCTAATTTCATGAGGTTAGAAACACCAGCCTCAAGCTCTAACCCCTCCGCTGTTATTAAACGCACACCTAATGCTTGTAACATGCCAATACCTGCATCATTTGTAGCACTTCCGCCAATGCCAATAATAAATTTTCTAAAGCCTTGATCGAGTGCGGCTTTAATTAATTGTCCTGTGCCATAAGATGTAGCAAGTTCAGGGTTTTTCTCATTTTCTTGTAACAACATTATCCCGGATGCTTGAGCCATTTCTATCACACATGTTACTTGATCGCCCAATACACCATATTGGGCCTGGATAGCTCTTCCCAATGGATCAAGCACAGTTACGGAAAAATATTGACCATTTGTAGAGGCGATAAGTGATTGCAATGTGCCTTCTCCACCATCTGCAACTGGTAATATAATGGTTTCAATCGATTGATTTGCATCCAGAATTCCTTTCTGCATTGCTTTTGCTACTTCAACTGCTGACAGAGTACCCTTGTAGGAATCTGGACTAATTATGACTTTCATGTTCTACCTCCACTTATGTCGTCCATTGATATTTACGTAAATTTTCATATCCCCATGTTAAGCGCTTACAATTTATTATAATGACAATAAATTCAGAAAACATTATAATAGGTGTACAATTTAACTGTCATATAACAGGCTGTTTTTTATGCGGGGTGTATAAACATGTTGACAAAAAAGTTAGCAGAAGAAATTGTCCATCAAACGATGCTGCGTTTGCGGCACAATATTAATGTCATTAGCCCAAGTGGAGTCATTTTAGCTTCCGGAGATAAAATGAGGGTGGAAAATATTCATGATGGTGCGCTTTATGTAGCACAAACAAAAAAGACTTTAATTATTAACGAAGAGAATATAGCGCTGTTTCCGAATACAAAACCAGGCATTAATATGCCTATTATGTATCAGGATGAGGTAGTAGGTGTTATTGGTATAACAGGAGAGTCAGAGGAGATGCTTGAAATTGCTAATCTCGTGCAACTCACAACAGAGATGATGACCCATCAAGCGATTGTTGAATCTAAAAGCGAATGGCAACGAAAGAATAACGATTACATATTTGAAGCACTCGTTCATGGGAGTAAGCTAGAAGGAACCTTAAATGAACGAATTCAAAAATTACCCTTTGCCCTAGCGGCACCCTTTCAAGTGATTTTAGTAAGCTTAAGTGAAGCATCTTACGTAGAAAATACGATTCCGTTCTTTTTTGAGGATTTATTTTACAAGCAGCCTATTCTTGCAGGTCATAGCCAATTACAGGAATACTATATCCTGCTAACAAATTGTGAGGAGCAAAATTGCCGTCCCATTATAAAAGCACTTCGCAAGCAGAAGCAGAGACTACCCTCCCTTCAAATTGGTGTAGGGCCCGTGGTACAGCAATTATCCCAGCTTCCCTATAGCTACCAGGGTGCCAGAACTGCTCTAAAATTTTCTGCAATCCATAATGAATTGACTTTTTTTGAAGATGTCGAGTTATTTTCCCTTTTTAAACCTCATGAATCGGAGGAAGTACAAGCATTCTACCGTCGTATACTCAAAAATTTGGACGCTAAACAATTAGAAACATTACAATCATTTTTTGACTGTAATTTACAGCTAAAGCTTTGTGCACAACAATTGAATATTCATCGGCATACACTTACTTATCGTTTAAATAAAATAAGAGAATTAACAGGCTATGATCCGCAATATTTTGAGGATGCTGTTCTGCTAAAAATGGCCTGTACATTACGAGCACTACAAACAATGAAGGCAATCTGAACAAATCAGATTGCCTTCATCTTACTCGTTATATAATTCATTTAAAAACTCAATTTTTTTCCCAATAGCCTCTTCAAAGGTCATGATATAGGCGGCAGGATCTTTCGGATTATGGAATTGTGTAATTCTTCCTGTTTCGGGATGCACAAATTTTGAAGATGCTCCACAGCCAATTCCTAAGATTGTCTGCACCTCTTCCATAATAACGATATTATAAATACTTTCTTCTCCCGCTTTACTATAGCCGACATTTTCTAAATTACCTAATATATTTTTTTGGCGATATAAATAGTATGGAACATAGTCATTTTCTTTTGTCCAAATCTGTGCCATTTCCATCATTTCAGCAACCGTATCACGATCGGCTACTTTGTATTTATCCTTATTGCGTGTCATCTCTGACGCACGTTTAAATGATAGTGTATGAACAGTTAATGACTCTGGCTGCATCTTTGCCGATTCCTCTAATGAATGTTGGAATTCCTCGATTCCTTCATTCGGTAGCCCAATAATGAGATCCATATTGATATTGTTCATACCTGATTCTCTTGCAAGCCAAAACTTATCAATGGTTTCCTGAACCGTATGATGACGACCAATGGCTTTTAATGTTTCGTCTGTATAAGATTGTGGATTTACACTAATACGATCAATTCCCCACTTTTTAAGTACTTCTAATTTTTCAGGTGTGATTGTATCCGGTCTTCCTGCTTCAACTGTAACCTCTCGAATGGTTTCAGGGTTAGGGAATGATTCATACATCGTTTGATATAAGGCGTCCATTTCATCGGCCTCAATTGAAGTTGGTGTACCACCACCCCAATAAATGGAGGTGATTTTCATTTGATTGTCCTTCAGCCATTTGCCCATTTCACGTAGTTCAATATGCAAGCCATCTAAAAAAGTTGTAACACGCCCTTGCTTACGATTGCTACCAATCGCATAGGCTGGGAAAGTGCAATATGCACATTTGGTAGGACAGAATGGAATACCGATATAAACACTAATTTCTTGTCCAATCGCATCAAGATCAGGAATGGTTACTAGTTGTCGGTCCACAATTTCCTTTAATAGTGCCACTTTGTCCTTTGATAAGCGGAAATCTCGAATTAATAGATCAGCAATTTCCTGCTCACTTTTACCTTCTTTTCTAAATTTATGATATAGCTTTGTCGGGCGTACACCTGTTAAAATCCCCCATTGTTGATGCACCCCAGTATGTTGTTCAAGAACATCTAAAAATACGTGTGACAATGCACGTTTTATACGAATATTTAGCTCACGACCTGTTGCTGGTGTTTCATATTGAATACGATATTCATTTGTATATTGCTGACCATCTACAATTAAGACTGCTTTTGTAGAAATGGAAAAATCATCTCCAGTCTGATAGTCAAATGAAGCGGACATGTCTGCTCCCTTTGGTTCAACCTTCAACTTGGAATCCTCAAAAAATAAATTCGCAATATGATTTAATACGCGAATCCAATCTTCAGGATATTTTTGATCTATGTGAATAATTTTCATTTCGTTTCGCTCTCTTCTTTTATATATTGCAGATTTAAGTTTAACAAATTTCTATGACTTTAAGCAAAATAACAATTAGAATCTCTTAAATGACAGAATATTCAGTTTAAATGTAGACAAACTATTTTTTTTTCATTATAATTTTCAGAAAAGGTGGTGTCGAGAATGTTTATTTTAAAAAATGGCAACTATACCTCTGTTTCGAGCTTTATACATCAAGTAGAAGTAGCATTCCACCATTTTGATTTAGAGCGATGTGACGAAAAAACATTATACGTCACGGTAAAACTTAAATACGGCACACATAAAGTACTTTGTGATTTTATTTACATTGTTGACCAACAAGAAATCTATGGTGCTATTTCAATTAACAAGCATTATGAAAAAACAAGGGTATTTATTCAACAGCACTTCCAGCAATTTTTATTGTATTCAGATGAAATGCTATTAGCCAAAAGCTTTATGAATACAGTATCCTTTAAACAATGTCTTCAGCAATTTGCGAAAAAGTACCCAACCTATATTTACTCAAAAAGCCATTACACGCTAGCAATGGCTGAATAACTACAAATAAAAATAGTATGCCAAGCATTGTTGGCATACTATTTTCTCAATTATTTTAAATATTCATCCACAAATTCAATTGGTACATATGTCTTTGTATCTTTCAAGGTCGGTGCAACTGTTAGTGTAAGTAATGCCTTATTATAGCCAAATGTTTTTTCTCCGCGAGTAATTGTGTAAGACATATTGCCCTTTGAAAGAATAGCCCCTTTACCTGTAGAGTCCACTTTGAAGCCATGTTTTTCAGCGATCACGCGTAATGGCACCATTTTTGTACCAGCTACTTCGTAAGAGTCTGATGCGATAATATTATCAATTTCTTCATTTACTGGATTCACCGTAGTTGCGGGATAATCGTCCAGTACAATCACTTTAGATGGTGTTGTTTGTGCTGGAATACTTTTAGTAGAGGCTGTATAGAAAACAACAAGGTGCTTCTCTGCTAAATCTTTAGCCTCTACCTTTTCACCTTTTACATCCAATAGCTCTGTATCTTTACCGATATTTAATTTTAAAATATCATACGTATTTGTTAAATCTTCAAAGAAATAATCAACTTCTACAAAGCCAACTTCCTCTGATTCAACAATGACAACCTCAGGGTTGAATTGTGGTGGATAAATATATTTTTGAGGTTTGTTAGCAAATGTATAAGCTAATACTTTATCACCTTTTTGAAGCTCCACTTTCTTACCAGTATTGTCAAACACAAGTGTATCCTTAGTAATTTCTAATACATTTGTTTGCTCGCCTTCTTTTACTGTGTAGTATGTAATATTTTCCCCAACACGAACATCTTCCACAGTACCACGAGTATCATTGAAAATGTGTACAGGATCAATTTGTATTTGTGGTACCTCTGCTCCTGTAGAATATTGCTCATTTGCTGAAGCTACCGGTACAAGGGCACTTCCAAATAATAATGCAGTCATAGCTGCAGGTGCTATTTTTTTCATGTTCATAAAATCTCTCCTTATTGTTTGGATTCATAGGAGTAGTAGCTTTAAAATGGAAAAAGTTTCAGTGTAAATAAGGATTTAATGAGAAAGAGGTGGCAGTATCTACTGTCACCTCTCATTAGTGTTGAAAAACAAAACTGTCAATCGAAAGGTAGAAATGGATTTCCGTTGCAGGCTACTTGCTTTCCTGTGGGCGAGCGCCGAATCGCTTCCTACGCTACCGCTCCGTGCAGGGCTTCGCCTGTCTCGCTATCCCACGGGAGTCAAGTAGCCCTCCACTTCAACCCACTGACTTTTTAGCAAAGGTTTTCAAATAAAGTGAAGGTTGTCACGCATCACTTCGCCACATTGAAAATAAGAGCCTATCCCCTCTAAGAATACAGTTAATGGGCGATTTGATCGCTATGCTACTATGAAAAAAAGTAAAGACACTTTTGCAGAATGGTTGATTGGAGTGGAGCCAGCGTCACTCCTAGGGGATTTAGCGTCACAGAGGAGACCCTGGAGCGAACGGAAGTGAGTGAAGCGGCTCCTCGGACGCCCCCTGGAAAGGATGCTGGCGGAACGGAAATCAACCCCTCACCTTGCAAAGTTGCTTTTTCTGCCGTTAACATCATCTTTTTTCAACAACATGAAGAGGTGGCAGTATCTACTGTCACCTCTCATTATTAATCTTTTACAATCTCGCTCAAGCCTGTAATATCTATGCCATTTAATGCTTGTGTAGCAAGGCGGTCCGCTTCTGAATTATCCTTACGTGAAACAAGCTGGTATTCTGCTTGGATGTGAAGCTGCTCTAATTTTGCATCAATTTTATCTGCCCAGCTTGCTAATTCCTTTTCCAATGCTGGCCATTCTCCATTTAGCTGATTGATGACCACTTGTGAATCTCCTATAATACGAACAGGTAAATGATGGACATTTAACAGTTCAAGCTCTACTAAGCCTAAATAAAGCGCTGCATACTCTGCCTCGTTATTTGATTTCAATTCAGACGAAAACGCATTTCTTCTTAAACGTAAAGGTTTACCATTTTGTTCATAATAAATGGCGCAGCCTAGTCCTGCTTGCCTTGTCCCACAATCAAAACCTCCATCAAAATAGACCGTAATATTATGTGGCTCTGTATCAATTTCCTTTAAATATGCTTTTAGCTCTTTAAGTGACCAATTTGTATCTTGCCGATCAACGCAATGTAGCGATTTTACCCTTCCCGTTCTTTCCATATCCTCTGCAAGTAATAGTGCTTGAGCTGCAGGCATTTCAGCTGAACGTAAAACCGTTGTTGCTCCTTTTGGTGTTTTATAGGTCCATTCAATGATGACATGCATAATCATAACCTCCAATACTCTCTAATTGGTGCATAAAGTAAAAACGTGTACCGACCAATAGCGGATACACGTTTTCCTCTTACTTGTTATATGTGCAATTCCTAGAAAAATTATTCCTTTTTATATTGCAATCATTGAATTCCTTCATATAAACCTTGGATAGGTTTTATTAAAATACGATTTACTTCTTCGATTACTTTACTAAGCTTCATTTCCGCTTCAAGCATCGTTGAAATTTTTTCATTTTGCTGTGCAAGCTGTGCCGCTTTTTGTGCATAGACAAGCTCATCTTCCAAAATATCCTCACCAGCTAATTGCTTTTTCTGTAACTCGATTTGGATTTTACGGAAGTTTTTAAAGACATTTAATGCCTCTTCATCATGTTTAACAACTTCAACAGCAGCTTTTAATGCTTCAAATTCTGGAATCTTACGGAAAGTTGCCTCTAGCGCATTAATGTCATTATAAATATTAATCATTCATACAATCTCCTTTTAAATAAAGTAAACTATCAAGCCTTGCACAATCCCAATCAATCCACCAAGCACCGCACCTAATACGGTAATCATTTTAAACTCACGTTTTGAAATACCTAATACAAGCTCCTCTAATTTCTCTACTGGGAATGAGTCCACCTGCTCTCGAACGACCTCTTGTAAATTTAAACGTTTTAGTACATCCTCAAGTTTTTCCTCTGCCTTCACAAAAGCTTTTTCTATCACTTGTGGGATCACGGTATACTTCGCCCACTCATTTCCTTCAGGCCAATAATAAGAAATCGGCTGATTTAAACGTTCTGAGATGGCTAATTGCTCTTTCACGTACACTTGTAATTTCGATAAAATGGGTTCAAATTGAACATCTTGCAAAAAGTCCATAGCTGGTCGATCTTTGAATTTTTCCCATTCCTGTGTAAATATTTTAGTTAGTAATGTTGTCGTTCCCGGTGCTTGTAAAAATTTCACAAGCTCACGTTGAACTTTCCCAACAAGTGAGGAGGAATCACCTAAGAACATATTAATCATGCCACCAAGAGATCCTTTTGATGATAAAAAGTCATCAATCATCGCCTTAATCGTCATTTCGCCTTCAGGTGATAAAAAATAATCCTCGCCTTTTTCTAAAATATGCTGAACCGCTACTGGAATTTTAGCATCAATCGTATTTTGAATATCATCAGATAACAGCGTACGAATTGATTTTGTTGATAGTGTATTCTTTACTGACGAAAATTGTCCCTCAACAATCGCTTCAACCTTCTGCTCAATGGTAGCAGGCATATGTGAAAATCCCGCTAAGTTTAGCCAATCCTGAATTGTTTTGTCGTTTGTAAAGATTGTTTCTTCAACTTTTGTTTGCACAAAGTGTTCTACTTTGTCCTGAATATCCTTTGAGAAAAATTTCTTTTTAAATGTTTCAGGAGTTAGCAAATAATTTACTACTGTAAGACCAAGCTGTTTCGCTAATTCATCACGTCGTTTCGGGATAAGACCTGGTGTAAATGGGAGACGCCAGTTTTTAATGTATATTGCATTATGTGGACGAAAAAGCATTTTAATGGCTAAGTGATTTGTTACGCCCCCAATTGCAGCTCCAATTATAGCCATAAAAAGTAATGTCACTATAAAATTATCCATTAGTATCCTCTCATTTCAATTGTATTCACAATTGGCGTATTTTGTCGCCTTCTGCACTCATTATAGCAGAGCAAGGATTTTCAACGAAAGAAATACCCCTTTAGAATTTCAATCACACCCTATTAACTTCTATCGAGAAGTGAATAGTTGCAAAATTATCGTTCTACTTAAATAATATGAACTACATACTATAGAAACGAGGTTTGATGATGATTCAGCATTTTAGTTTTAAACCACTATTTGAAAACACTCAACTACCAGGGTGGGCCATTTCATTTTTTTATCAACGAGAACGATACCAAGCGGAATATTTAAAGGATGGTACGATTCAGTGGATAGGAGCCATTCCATCAGACGAAGAGGATGTTAAAAAAATGATACATGAGCTTATGCTTTTCCATGTATACGATTAAAATTTGTAGTCACTTTTTCGCCCTAATCCCGCACAAAAATACCTATATTTACTATAAATAGCACGTCCTTTAAGCTATTTATGTTGAATCATGTTGAAATTTGTATATTTTTCTTATACATTTATGATATCAGCTTATATAGTAAATGTTTTTTATGCAGGGGGCCATTTCAATGAGTAAAGTCACACTTTCGGATGACTTAAATAGCTATAATTCAAAAGCGTTAATTCGTGTAAAAGTAAAAGAGTTGTTTTCAGAATTTTCCGCTAAAATATTCGAACTAGCGGATGAAGCGGGGGCTGTTAATAGTAAAAAATTCGAGGAACTTTCTGGCTATAAAAGCGACTTTTACAATGAGTATTGCAGTCAATTAAAGGGCTTGTTTGATTCTTCTGCTAGCTCCTTCGGCAAGAAATCGATCAAAACGTTCTATTTGGCGTACAACAATAAGAACTATGTTCTAACACAGCAAGGTATTACAGAAAAAGCACCTGTCTCTATCGCACCGTTTACAGGTGATATACCTTTAAAGGAAACCGTTCATGATGTTGAGAAAGCGTGCTTAAAATTACGCTTCCAACAAGAATAGTAGTGATGGTAAACGTTTAGAAAGGGGGAGTCTCAAATGAATATTGAGACTCCCCCTTTAGCTATAAAAAATAATTCATTTAAAAAAATCCGCAAGCTAAAGCACTCTTGAGATTTTTGACGTGTCGTATTATATGAGATGCAAAATGCTTCTTTCCCTAAACAAACTATCTTTGCTCTTTTTAAAGTTAGCATATAGCAATAGTAAATACAATCTTTTGATATTTGAATCTAGCTACTTTTTTTCAAAAAGATACGTGAAAAACAAGCGAAAAAGTTGTTGTCAATATTTGTGTTTTTCTTTTAAATAACTTATTATTGAAACATCCAACAATTTTTTAAATCATAGGAGGTGTACACTTTGTTTACTTCCCTCATTTGGGCGGGAACAAAGGAATTATTTGGACGGAGACATATTGGAGATAACCATTAGGTTGGCGGCATTCGCCCTACTAATTATAATGACAGGATTTTTCGTTGCAACAGAATTTGCAATTGTTAAAGTGAGAACTACCCGCATTGATCAATTGCTCGCAGAAGGGCATAAGAAAGCGAAAAATGCAAAACGTGTTGTTTCAGATTTAGATGAGTACTTATCTGCATGTCAGCTAGGTATTACCATCACTGCACTTGGTTTAGGTTGGTTAGGTGAACCTACATTTGAAATCATTTTGCACCCAGTGTTTGAATTTCTAAATTTGAATGGTAGTATAACATCTATCCTTTCATTTATACTTGCATTCTCAATCGTTACGTTTATGCATGTTGTTATTGGGGAATTGGCGCCAAAAACATTAGCCATCCAAAAAGCAGAATTTGTCACATTAAACTTTTCTGGCGCATTAATTTTATTCCACAATATTACGTATCCGATTATTAAGTTATTAAACGGATCTGCCCGCGGTTTAACAGGTCTTTTTGGCTTAAAAATGATGTCAGAATCAGAAGTGGCTCATACAGAAGAAGAGTTGCGTATGATTTTATCGGATAGTTTAAAAGGTGGGGAAATTAATAACTCAGAATATGAATATGTTAACAGTATTTTCGAGTTCTCAGATCGTCTTGCAAAAGAAATCATGGTTCCTCGAACTGAAATCGTCGGCATTGAAAAAGAGCTTACGATTAAAGAAGTTTTTGATTTAATGGGTGTTGAGCAATATACTCGTTATCCAATTCTGGATGGAGATAAAGATCATATTATCGGCTTAGTCAACATGAAGCATTTATTAACCGCTTACATTAAAGATTCCAAAAATGGTGATAAGCCAGTCATTGATTATATGCAACCTATTATTCGAGTGATGGAAACGACGCAAATTAACGATTTATTACTAAAAATTCAACGTGAACGTATTCATATGGCCATTTTAATGGATGAATATGGCGGAACATCTGGTTTAGTGACGATTGAAGATATTATTGAGGAGATTGTCGGCGATATTCAAGATGAATTTGATGAAGACGAAATCCCGGAAGTACAAGAAATTGCAGAAAATCATTTTATTTTAGATGCTAAGATGCTTCTTGAAAATGTGAATGATATGCTAGGTACTGACATAGAAGATGATGATATTGATACTATCGGTGGTTGGTTCATGACGAAGCGTTTTGATGCGGTCGAAGGAGACAGTATTCAAGAGCAAGGTTTTGAATTTATCGCAAAAGAATTAGATGGTCACCATATTTTATACTTAGAAGTTCTGAAATTACCTAACAGTGATTTATCAAATGAATATGACGCAGTCATTGATTAAAATTGAATTGTCTGGTCGTGGTACTTTAAAAAGCACGCTTGTATAATTCAAGCTATAAATATGGTCTTTCCTTCACACCTTATATAGGTGGGAGCAACTACCGTAATAAATAGATGAAAGCGACTCCCTTTTAAAAGGGGGTCGTTTTCTAATGTCCGAAAGTTTTGCGAGGAGGAAACAAAATGGAGCTCTATACAAATTTACGTCAAGGGGAAAAAGGTGCATGGCTATCCATTGGTACATATCTAATCCTCAGCTCTGCCAAGCTTACAATAGGCTACATTGGTACATCTGAGGCGTTGAAAGCAGATGGTTTAAACAACACCACTGATATCATTGCATCCATCGCCGTATTGATTGGATTACGTATTGCCCAAAGACCACCTGATTCCAACCACCAATACGGACATTTACGTGCTGAGACTGTTGCTTCTTTAGTAGCATCGTTCATTATGCTCGTTGTTGGTCTTCAAGTATTAGTTAGTTCTTTAAAAAGCTTATGGGCGCCTACTGGTACAACACCTTCTCTGTTAACTGCATATGTAGCAATCGGTAGTGCCGCTGTCATGTATGTGGTTTATCGTTATAATTTAGCACTTTCTAAAAAAATTAAAAGTGCCGCTGTTAAAGCAGCCGCCTTTGACAATCGCTCTGATGCACTTGTCAGTATCGGTACAGCTATTGGAATTTTTGGAGCCATTTTCGGCTTCCCAATCATTGATTCACTTACAGCTCTCATTGTTGCCTTTTTAATTATTAAAACAGCAGTAGAAATCTTTTGGGAAGCTGTTCAAAGCCTTACAGATGCATTTGATATTGATGAAGTTGAAACATTATCGGTCTTAATCCAGAACGTAGACGGAGTGATGGAGCTTTTAGACTTTAAAGGACGTGCACATGGCAATATGTATTTCATCGACGTTACTGTCACAGTGGATCCTTATTTAAATGTCTTTGAAAGTCATCGCATTACAGAAGAAATTGAGCATACCATTATGCGTGAAAATCGCTTTTGTCAGGTTCTCGTGCATATTGAACCACATATAATCCCTCCACAAAACGACGATAAGTCTCCTACCAATTGATTGGTAAGAGACTTATTTTTATTTAATAGCTATATAAATATCCACTTGTGATTCGTGTGGGTTAGCGCATCGTTCATCATAAAGTTCAAAGTCGCCTGTGTATGTTCGTTCAACTTTAGAATTTGCAAACCACGCCCAAATTTCTTGCCAAGTTTGAATGACAACGTCTGGCATTGTTCCTTTATCAGATGTAAAAACTAAATACTTAGCTGCCGGAATCATTTTCACTACTAAATCAGCTGGAATGTTATCATTATTTACCTCTACACCAAGTGTAATGTTGTAATTACCATTCACATCCGTTTCATAGTCCGAATACAAACCATAGACATTACCATTTTTTCGCTCTGCTATTTTGCCTGCTATATTTTGCTGATAAAAGTGATCCCATAATTGCGGAATTTTAGCTTGTTCTGTTATTTCATTTGCATTACTTGTTTGAGTTGAAATGCCTACGATATTAAATGCGTTCAATTCAACCACTTTTGGTTCTTTCCACTCATTTTTTCTCCATCGCTTTAAACTTGGCAAAAAGGAAGTCAGCATATTACGTGCCTCGTTTTCAGACATACCATCTTCCTTAAGATGTGGTACACAAATTTCAATCATTTCTTCCACTGTTAAATGAGGTTGTTTAAACTCGCCTCCCTCATAACAATATGTACAATAATCCTGACTTTTGTCCCCTTCCTTTTCAGTGCCCAATAACGCCTCGTCTACTAAAGGCATACCACAGCTTTGACAATAGCTTTGCATCGTCATTCCACCTTTCGCTTTATTTGTCCTTACTATAGCAAAGGAAACCTGACAACTGTCTGTCATCAATTGTCTAGATTTTTATATAATTGAACAACCTCTTGTGCGCGTTTTTGAATAATATCTCTTATATAAAGAGGTTCAATGATTTTAATGCGATGCCCAAAGCTGAGCAAGAAGCCATAAAGCCATTCATCTTCGGGTATAGCTATATTAATCATAGAATAGTCATGGTCTATATGTTCTGCACCAAAGGATTCCTCCACCAATGTCGTGATGTCTTTATCAAAAGAAATGACTAAATCGACTACGTTTTGTGGTCGATGCCATTCTTTTCCCCAAGGAAGTTCACTTAAATTCACTTCCTTCCGCTCAAAGGTAGAATCAACTTGTAGTAAGTTTTTCATTCTCGCAAGCTTAAATAAACGGAAATCCTTTCTTAATGTACAATAGCCATATAAATACCATATCTTACCTTTTTGCACAATTGTATGTGGTTCAACTATTCGACTTGTTTGCTCCCCATACGTAGTAGAGTAATGAAAGCTTATACAATGCTTACGCTCTATTGCTTTCTTTAGTGTCGTAATATGCTCTTTAAAAAGAACGTTTGGGCCCCATGGACTAAGATCGACAAATAAGTGATCCATTGATTGTTTTACATGATCATCAGCAATACTCGTTATTTTCTCAAGCACAGCTTCAGCGTGGGAATCTTCATAAGTAGTCAAAGCACTTTTAATCGCAATAGAAAGTGACGTCAGCTCGTCCTTCGTCAACACTTGCTTATCAACACGATAGCCATCGATTAAACTGATGCCACCATTTACACCTTGTTGACTAATAACAGGTACACCTGCACAGCTCAGTGTTTCAATATCTCGATAAATTGTACGAACGGAAACATTAAACAGCTCTGCTAATTCCTGAGCTTTCACCTTTTTACGGTTGATTAAAATCATCGTCATTGTTAGAAGACGCTCTAATTTCATGGTAAAATCTCCTTTCATGCTATCCCATTATTCCTATATACACTTCTATTTTAATTAATATCCTATCTTTTTAAGTATTTTTTAAGTACTTTTTGAGTATTTTTTAAGACAAATGTACTATAATAACGCCTAATTATTGTTACAACAATTATACTATTTTAGCAATATAAGAAAAAACAAGGCTTATGCCCCTATTCAACTTTCATTCCAAATACTATGTTGTTTTATTTTTGTATAAGAATAGTTTGATTTAAACGCCTAAACAATTATTTCAATTCTCTTAACACAACATACAAAACTTTTATCTTCTATATATTGAACGGCGAAACTTTCTTTGAATGGATTTGACGTGATGTAACAACACACATCAGGATTCATGGACTCTCACCTGTGGAAGTACTACAACACAAATTGCTTTTTTCTAGTATCAAATTTTTAATAGAAAAGTTGAGTGATATCCACTTTTCTTGCCCTTCACTATATATAGAAAGCCTTTTCACCCAAAATGAACTAGAGTTTAATGTTTTTAATTTAATTGTAAAAAGGAGAGTTTGATGTGATTCGAGCCGTTTTAATAGACAATGAACCTTTAGCTTTACACTATTTTCAAAGTAAACTACATGCCTTTCAACAAATACAGGTGATTCAAACCTTTACAAGTGTAGAAGTATTTCTGAATGAGTTGCCGACTATGGAGTTTGAGGCTATCTTTTTAGAGGTAAAACTTCAAGAATTATCAGGACTTGAAGTAGCTGATATTATTAAAACTGAGCGTCCACAAGTCAGTGTTATTTTTATTACCTCCTATCATGAATTTGCATTACAAGCCTATGAGATTGGTAGTCTTGACTATGTATTAAAGCCTATCAGTCATGCCCGTTTAGAAAAAACAATAGCCCGTATTGAGCATGAATTTTCTATACAGCAAATGCTTCAACAAGCTACACAAACTTTATTAAATGTGCAGTGCTTTGATCAATTTGCCGTCTATAGTAACAATAGTTTAGTGGCATTTAAAACTGAAAAAACGAAGGAATTGTTTGCTTATTTTATTTTGCACCCAAATATACCGATTCATCGAGATTATTTAATTGAAATTCTATGGCCAGATTTAGATTATGTGCGGGCCAAATCCAATCTTCATACGGCTCTTTCCTACTTAAGGAAAACTTTAAATACAATTGGCTATGAAAACTGTATTGTCTTTTCAAATAAATACTATATCTTTGAAAGGCCAAATATTGTGTGTGATTTATACGATTTTCAAAAACTTCATGAAGATTTTTCACGACTGGAATTCCCCTCTATTTCTTTGATTAATCAATGTCTTTCTATTTATAAGAATGGCCTTTTTGTTTTTGATGATTATGAATGGTCAACTGCCTATAAGGATAAATTAATGAAATCATACATAGAGTTATTAGAAAAGGGATTTCAAACAACGATCTTTTCAGATACTGAAAGAGCGATGGAATTTTTACATGCATTATTAGAATATGATCCATACAATGAACAAAAACTTGAGCACTATTTATATACGTTAATACAGGCGGGGCTTCATGAACAGGCGCATAAAATTTTCCAAACATATAAACAAAAACTAGAGGAAGATCTAGCACTAACACCAAGCTCTACATTATTAGAGATATCAAAAAAACTATTTGTTCAACATAAATAATGTAAAAAACGGCGAGTGCTACTATGTGAGTAGAAGCTCGCCGTTTATTTACATACCGCTACCCTCAGTTAGCCCGTGCTTAACAGCATATAGCGCTGCCTGGGTACGGTCCTGTACTTGTAGCTTTGTAAAAATATTTGAAATATGGGTTTTCACCGTTTTTTCTGTGACAAAGAGTGAGGATGCAATTTCCCGATTACTCTTGCCCTTGGTGAGCTCTGCTAGCACATCCTGCTCACGAGGTGTCAGCGGATTTAATAAATGGGGTGCGTTTTGTGACTCTTGGCGATCCATTTCAAGTGTTGTCGTTGCTTCAGGATGCAAAGTGTTTTCGCCACGCATAATACGACGAATGGATAAGACCAATTCATCTGGCTCGATATCTTTTAACTGATAGCCCGCCGCCCCTGCCTCCATTGCTGGGACCACATGATCTCGATCAGAAAAGCTAGTAAGCATTAAAATTTCTATTTGCGGAAACTTTGCTTTGATGCGTTTAGTTGCCTGAATGCCATCCATTTCAGGCATGACTAAATCCATTAAGATAATATCTGGTTGGATGCTTTCCGCTAATGCTACGGCTTCATGCCCATTTTTCGCCTCTCCAACAACTTCAATATCCTTTTGTGTCTTTAAGAAAAACAGTAGTCCTCTTCGCACTACGTGATGATCGTCTGCAATTAATACACGTATCATGTCCTCTCCCCCTTAATACGGCAAGCGGATTAGCAGCTCCGTACCTTTGCCAATTTCACTTACCCAGTCAGCAGTTCCACCCACTGATTTTGCACGATCCTTGATAGATTGTAAGCCCATCGACAGCAACTTTGTATTGTTATCAATAACAAAGCCTCGTCCCTCATCACGAATAACCAACAATATATCTGTTGATGTAACAGTAATATACAATGCTGCCTCTAATACACCTGCATGGCGACGTACATTATTTAAAGCCTCTTGCGCTACTCGAAATAATGTTTCTTCAATACGTGAGGGAAATTGCAATACACCTGAAACCGTAACATGTAGTTTCAAGCCAAGCATTTCAGCATATACTTTCATGGCCTCAAGTAAACCATTTTCTAACCCTTTAGGTCGCAGTTGCCAAATTAGCGCACGCATCTCTGTTAGTGCATCTTGTGTTAAATGCTGAATCTCTTTAAATGTTTCTTTTACTTCACAATCATTCGTCATCTCAATGCCAGCTCTTGCTGTTAACGTGACCGAGAAGAGTAGTTGATTGACTGAATCGTGTAAATCACGAGCTAGACGATTACGCTCCTTCACAAGTGCCATTTCTTGCTCCTGCTTTGTCAGTAAAATTCGCTTAATAGCCGAACCCATCTGAAAGGCAACTGATTCTAATAAAGCTAGCTCCTCCTCTGAAAAACGCACTGTATCCTTAGATGCGACATTTAATACCCCAAAACGTTCTTGTCCTGATTGTAGAGGTACTGTCGCATGATGTGTAATTCCTTCATGATCCCCAACATTTGCGGCTATGGCACTTTCAATACGCTGACACTCGATAATATTGGAGGCTTTTTTTAACTCTTCATTGCGATAACGTGATACACACCAACAGCCACCCTTTTTTAAATAATGACAATTGTTATATTCTAATGCCTCTGGTAAATTTTCATGGACAACAAGCTCTGAGCGCCCCTTTGCATCAATAAAAAAAATCCAGCCTGTTTCAAAGTTGGTGCCATTTAAAAATTTGATGAGTGCACCTTTTAGCATTGTGACAATTTCAGTTTCTTCATTTAATAGTTCAGCAATTTCTTTTAAAATACTGATATTGGAATGCTCATTCTCCCTCACGAAAACACCTCTTCTTTAGCATTACTATTGTTAATGATACCATTAAGCTATTGAAAGCGTCTGCTTCCGCCGTTCATACTTTAGACTGAATTTCATCACATACCTTATTTTGTGTAAGTTGATTTACATATAAAACTAGAACCACTATAATCGAACAAGGACATGGTTTTATGAAGGGAAGATTGGATATGTCTAAAAAAGAGGAAAATGGCTTATTATTTATTTGGATTGTTTCTGCTATAGCAACGTTAGGTTCTTTATATTTTTCTGAAATTCGTCACTATGAACCTTGTAAATTATGTTGGATTCAACGTATTTTTATGTATCCAATTGTTATTATGACGACAGTAGCATTTATACAAAAAAATGCACGTATTGCTGTCACAACAGCTGTATTTTCTGTCATTGGCGGCAGTATTTCACTTTACCATTACGGAATTCAAAAGCTTAGCTATTTAGCTGAAAATGCCCCTTCCTGTGGCGCAGTTTCCTGTACAGGACAATATATTAACTGGTTAGGCTTTATTACGATTCCGTTTTTAGCATTAACTGCATTTATTTTAATCGCAGGGGCAAGCTTTTATTTAATAAAAGCTTCTAAAGCTGCAAAATAATCGGAAGACCGTGTTCTACCTTTGGAATACGGTTTTTTCTACGGAGGAAGATCTATGTTTCATTATGAAATCGCTGAAGATAACTTAAGTGTGGAAGAATTGCTACGTAATCAGTGGCAACTTGGTAAAAAGCTCGTTCATGAATTGCGTATGGCCAAAGCCGTCACATTGGCAAATGATGAGCTGATTCAATGGAAAACACCTTTACAAACTGGAACAAATATCAAATTTACGTTTCCTATTCCAACATCTAGCTACAAACCAACACCTGTATGTGCTATTGATGTAGTCTATGAGGATGACCATTGTTTAATCGTATCGAAGCCAAAAGGTATGGCAACACATCCTAATGATGCTCGTGATACACATACATGTATGAATCATGTCATGGCACATATCAAAGAACAAGGTGGTATTTATGCTGAGCATGTTCATCGTCTCGATAAAGGGACACAAGGCTTATTACTAGTTGCAAAGCACCCTTTAGCAAAGTCCATTTTTGATCGAATGATTGAGGAAAAAACCATTATTCGTACTTATGCAGCAGAAGTGCAAGGTAATTTACGAACAGCTTCTGGAACGATTGCTGAACCAATTGGCAAAGACCGCCATCATGCCACAAGACGTGTTGTTTCTAAAACTGGACAGCATGCTGTAACACACTATGAAGTGGTGGCCCGCTACAAAAATTCCTGTGTTGTTCATCTTATACTTGAGACTGGACGAACACATCAAATTCGTGTGCATTTAGCCTATATCGGCCATCCAATTATTGGGGATACTATGTATGGTGCACGAGAAACAGCAAGTGATGACTACGAACTGCATGCCATTCAATTAGAATTTGAACATCCATTTTTAAATAAACGTATTATCGTCAAGGACGAGCAATAAGAAAAAAGATCCCGCCTCTCTATTGGAGAGCGGGATTTCATAGTGTTGAAAAACAAAACTATCAATAGAGTTTTGGTGAAAGGTGAAAATGGTTTCCGTTGCAGGCTACTTGCTTTCCTGTGGGCGAGCGCCGAGCCGCTTCCTCCGCTACCGCTCCGTGCAGGGGCTCGCCTGTCTCGCTATCCCACGGGAGTCAAGTAGCCTTCCACTCCAACCTACAAAATGTTAACTTTTTAGCAAAGGTTTTCAAATATAATGAAGGTGTTCACTACTCGTTATGGAGGGGTGTTGTCACTACACATTTAATATAAGAGTCAATCCTATCTCTAATTATACAAATGATGAGCTATTTTGGTCGCTTCGGCTAGTATGAAAGATAAGGTTGCATATGGTTGATTGGAGTGGAGCCAGCGTCGCTCCTAGGGGATTTAGCGTCACAGAGGAGACCCTGGAGCGAACGGAAGTGAGTGAAGCGGCTCATCGGACGCCCCCTGGAAAGGACGTTGGCGGAACGGAAATCAACCCCTCACCTTGGCAAAAGTTCTTTTTCTGCTAGTGACACAATCTTTTTTCAACAATATGAAATCCCGCCTCTCTATCTGAGAGCGGGATTTACTCATTTGCTAAAAATCGAATTTGAATTGATCTGGATCTTGCCCAAAACGTTGGTTACGATTTAATGTTGCCATTTTCTCCATTTGTTCTTGTGTTAATTCAAAGTCAAAAATCTTTGCATTTTCCTCAATTCGGCTTGGTGTCACTGATTTTGGAATAACGAGTGTATCATTTTGTAGATGCCAACGTAGCACTACCTGAGCAGGGGTTTTATCGATTTCTTGCCCTATTTCAATAATGGTAGGATCCGCAAGTACACCTCCGCGTCCTAGTGGTGACCATGCCGTAACAGCAATTTGATGTTCACTGCAAAATGCTCTTAATGGCTGCTGCTGTAAATATGGATGCATCTCCACTTGATTGACCATTGGCGCGATATTTGACTTTGCCAATATTTTTTCTAAATGATGCTCATGATGATTCGATACACCTGTTGCGCGAATTAATTTTTCATCGTAAAGGCGTTCAATAGCTCGATATGTTTCTTCAAATGTTTCTGGGACAGCCCAATGAGTTAAATATAAGTCTAGGTAATCCATATTTAAATTCTTTAGCGAAACCTCAAAAGCACGTAATGTTGCATCATATCCTTGGTCATTATTCCATACTTTTGTTGTAACAAAAATATCTTCACGATGAATGCCTGAATGACGAATTGCTTCTCCTACTTCTACCTCATTCCCATATAAGGATGCTGTATCAATAGCTCGATAACCGTATTGAAGTGCTTTATCAATAGCCTGTAATGTTTCCTCACGTTCTGTCATTTTGTAAACACCTAAGCCAAAACGAGGCATTTCTATACCATTTGATAATGTTTTCGTTGATTGTAAATTCAAAAAGCACAACCCCTTTCTTTTCCTAGTACCATTATACAAAAAATTGGATTTAAGAAAAATAAAGCGGCTGTTTTATATACTACTTTTTCTTTTGTTCAACATCTTCCAATTGAATTGGATCAGCGATGCGCTCATCCTCTGCAAGCTCTAGACCATCACGTAAATGCTCCATCTGTTTGCCCAAATCTTTTAATTCCTTCATATCTCTCACCATTGTCCCATTTTCAATATTTGGCACCTTTTTTTCCATAATGATCACCTCATTAATAGTTTTCCCGATATTAATCTGTTTGAACCATTTCTGACATATTTTATTCTGCTATGTCGTTTCATTTTTAAAGTAGATAGGCTATACTAAAAAGAGATTTCTTTATAACATGAGGAGGGTTACTTCCATGAAATTATTATTAATCATTGGTGTAACAGTTGCTTTCTTAACAGCTATTTTCACTGCTGGATACGAAGGCGACTACAAAGCTGACAAATAATATCTCAAGAAAATCACTAAGCATTTAGAAAAGCTTAGTGATTTTCTTTTTTTGTGGAACAATAGAAATACTTGACTTTCCTTTATTTTTAAAATAAACTAACTTACATAAAGTAACTTAATGAAAAAAAATAACTATTCGGAGGAATCCTATATGCATTTTCATGAAAAACCTAACACATATGTAACGAATGTTGAAATAAAAGTAAGTGATCTACAGCGCTCCTTAACCTTTTATCAAGAAATCATCGGCTTTAAAATTTTACAACAAGAATCACATAAAGCCACATTAACTGCCGATGGAGAAACAGCTCTATTAACCATTGTTCAGCCTGAAACAGTGGAAGAAAAGCTTAGCATGACGGCAGGTCTTTATCACTTCGCCTTATTATTACCAACTCGCCATGACTTAGCTAACATCATTACTCATTTCCACGAAAAAGGCGTGTACCTTGGGGCTTCTGACCATGCTGTAAGCGAAGCACTCTATTTAAATGATCCTGATCATAATGGTATCGAGGTATATACAGATCGTCCTGAAAGTGAATGGACATGGCATAACGATCATGTGCATATGGTGACAGAACCACTCAATATTCGTTCTATTTTAGAAGAAGGCGATGGGAACTGGAGTGGACTTCCTGTTGGTACAGTGATGGGCCATATTCATTTATCGGTCTCCAACTTAGCTGAAGCTGAGCAATTTTATACAAAGGGATTAGGTTATGATATTGTCACACGCTACGGGTCCCAAGCATTATTTATTTCTACAGGCCGTTATCATCATCATATTGGTTTAAACACTTGGCACTCAGAAAATGCGCCAAAGCTTGGACAAAACCAGGTCGGCTTAAAAACGTTCTCATTGCGCTTAGATAATGAAGAACAAGCAGCAACAATGAAAGAAAACCTTCGTGTAATGGGGTCACCCGTTACGGAAATCGATGGAGGGTTCCAAACAGAGGACCCAGCTGGAAATGTCGTGCTATTAAAGTTTTAGTATGAAAAAAGCAGTTCTCACATGTGGAGAACTGCTTTTTAATGTAAACCTGGATATCCTTGCTGACGTAATGCCTCATAAATAACAATCGCAGCCGTATTGGACAAATTGAGTGATCGCACATGATCACTTTGCGGAATACGCAAGCACATATCTCGGCGTTCGTAAGCAAAGTCCTTCGGCAAACCAGTTGTTTCTTTCCCAAACATAAAATAAATATCTCGGTCTTGATCGCTAAAATCATGTGTCGAAAACGGCTCGTCACTATACGTTTCGATTAAATAAACATCTCCATTTTTAGAGTACTCTATAAAATCATCAAGTGAATCATGATAGACAATATTCACACTATGCCAATAATCTAAGCCCGCTCGTTTCAGCATTTTATCATCCGTTGAAAAACCTAGTGGACGAATTAAATGGAGCGATGTATTAGTACCTGCACAGGTACGAGCAATATTTCCTGTATTGGCTGGTATTTCTGGTTGATATAAAACGATATGCAATGGCATAACGACACACTTCCTTATTAAATTTTTCTTTAAGCTACCTCTTTTAAGAATTAAACGAAGTCTGACTCTTTTGGATCAACTTCTCTCCTTTTAGAGTGGCTCTTCTCACGGGTTGAGCGGGTTGTTCTTCTTTCAGAGTGACTCTTCTCACTGTTTGAGCGGCTCTTCTCCAGGTTTGAGCGGGTTCATCTTCTTTTAGAGCGGCTCTTCTCCAAGTTTGAGCGGGTTCATCTTCTTTTAGAGCGGCTCTTCCACACGTTGAGCGGGATTCGCTTCTTTTGGAGCGACTCTTCTCTCGGGGTGAGCGGAGTTCTCCTCTTTTGGAGCGGCTCTTCTCACACGTTGAGCGGAGTTCTCTTCTTTTAGAGCGACTCTTCTCTCAGGTTGAGCGAGCTTCTCTTCTTCTAGAGCGACTCTTCTCTCACAGGTTGAGCGGGATTCGCTTCTTTTAGAGCGGCTCTTCTCACAGGTTGAGCAGATTCATCCTCTTTTGGAGCGGCTCTTCTCACAGGTTGAGCGGATTCATCCTCTTTTGGAGCGGTTCTCCTCACGGTGTGAGCGGATTCATCTTCTTTTAGAGCGACTCTTCTCTCGGGGTGAGCGAGCTTCTCTTCTTTTGGAGCGGCTCTTCTCTCGGGTTGAGCGGAGTTCCCCTCTTTTGGAGCGGCTCTTCTCACACGTTGAGCGAGCTTCTCTTCTTTTAGAGCGACTCTTCCCCCAGTTTGAGCGGATCCCTCTTCTTTTAGAGCGGCTTCTCTCACACGTTGAGCGGATTCATCTTCTTTTAGAGCGGCTCTTCTCACACGTTGAGCGGATTCCTCTTCTTTTGGAGCGGCTCTCCCCCCAGTTTGAGCGGGGTTCTCTTCTGTTAGAGCGGTTCTCCTCACGGTGTGAGCGGATCCCTCTTCTTTTAGAGCGGCTCCCTCCTCTTTTAGAGCGGCTTCTCACACAGATTGAGCGGGGTACTCTTCTTTTGGAGCGACTCTTCTCCCAATTATAGGGACTCCAATCAACTGATTTCATCCCTACATTGAAATGTAGTTAACCAATTGTCCCTAGATCCAATCTTACTTGAAAAACTGCAAACCTTTATGAATTTCACTCAGTACTTCTTCGTCCTGCTCGATAGCTTCGGCTTCATGTAAAGCTGATTGGGCCGTTTCTCCGCCTATCTTGCCCAATGCCCATGCAGCTGTTCCTCGAATGACAGGACGGTCATCTTTATGAAGTAAAGCAATCAAATCTGGTATGGCGGCTTCCTCTTTAAAATGAGCAAGTGCCAAGATGGCGTTACGTTGGATAGGCTTTTTCCCACGCCATGAGCCTGAGACGTGACCATACTTCGCCTTAAATTCTCGATTGGAAATCGTTAAAAGCGGTGTCAGTAATGGCTTGGCTAGCTCTGGATCTGGCATAAATTCTTCATGCATCCAATTAATTTTCCCTTTATTTTTAGGACATACGGTCTGGCATGTATCACAGCCATACAGTCGATTACCGATATGACTACGAAACTCATCTGGCAATGTTCCCTTCGTTTGAGTCAGAAAAGCAATACAGCGCTGTGCATTCAATTGTCCACCTTGGATTAAGGCTCCCGTTGGACAAACATCCAAGCATAGGCGACAATCTCCGCATTCATCCTCCATTGGCTTATCTGGCGCAAATGGAATATTTGTGATGAGCTCTCCCAAATACACATAGGAACCAAATTCAGGGGTGATAATCGAGCAATTTTTGCCGCTCCAACCAATGCCTGCACGTTCTGCTACCGCCCGATCTACAAGTGCTCCTGTATCTACCATTGATTCAATACGTACACCTTCGACATGTTCCTCAAGCCAAGCAGATAATAACTTTAAACGCTCGCGTAATGCTGTATGATAATCGACACCCCATGAAGCACGGCAGAAAATTCCACGTCGCGCACCCTTTTTACCAATTGGTGCATTTTGCATACGTGAAGGGTAAGCAACCGCTATTGCTACAATACTCTCTGCTTCATCTAGTAGTTGAAGGGGTTCTGTACGTTTTTGAATATCACTTTCTTCAAATCCAGACTGATAGCCGAGCTCCTGCTGTCGACGCAATCTGTTTTTTAATTCTGTAAAGGGAGCTGCTGTTGTAAAACCTATTTTATCAACACCAATGGACATCGCATATGCCACAAAATCATGTTGTAGGTCGTGTATTTTCATTTTATTTCCAACTCCTTACATGGTACAATAATAGAAATAGATAAAGTAGGTGATGTTCATTGGAAATTTCCATTAACCAATCTCTATTAACACAACATCCCGAGCTAAAAATCGGCATTATTCATTATACCAAAATTGCCGTAGCGGAATCTCCTCAAATGATTAAAGGGCGTATGCAATTGTATCAGGAAAATCTCTTTCTTGAAATGCAGGAACTTCCTGTAACACAGCGTGAGGGTATTGCAGAATGGCGACAGCTCTGGAAAAAGCTTGGTGCTGATCCAAACCGTTATCGTCACGCAGCAGAAAGCCTAATGCGTCGAATTAGTAAGCAAAACTACTTAACGCCAATTCATTCAGGTGTTGATTTAAATAACTTCTTTTCACTCCAATATGAAATGCCTATTGGACTATATGATATCGCTCAAATCAAAGAATTTGTAGAAATTGATCTTGGTCATGACGAAATTGGTTATGATGGTTTGAATGGGCGCTTTAATACATTAGCTAATATTCTCTACAGTCGTGATGAGGTAGGAGCATTTGGCTCACCTTTTGTTGATTCTAAACGCACAGCTGTCACAGAGGAAACAACAGAGGCGTTACATCTATTTTATCTCCGACCATCTTTAACAAATGACGTATCGAACGAACTACTTGCATCAGCAGGGAAAATGTTTAATCAAATTCATGGCGGACATTATCAAATCGCCCTCATGTCGAATGATGAGCCATCTATAACACTATAAAAAGGACGTGTTTTCGTGATTAATCTTGCAGAAGCTGTTAAACTAAAAAGTATTTTAGGAAAGAAAACTCAAGAGCTAGTAAGTGAACTACATCGCAGTGCTTTTGTAACAGTTGAAAAGGGACAAGCTCCTAAAACAAGTAATCGAGCCCTCCCCCTTATTGAAGCTGACTTAGCACAAGTTCGTCTAGATACACGTACATTAGACCGCCTAGTCTATGAAGCAAACATCCAAAACACAGTAGATTTTAAAGGTCAAAAGCTGGCACTAGTAGAAGCCATCGAACTAGCGACACAACTCCGTGCCGAGGCTGATTTGTGTAAAGATTTCAGTATGCGAGAAAAAGAGAGTGTAAGATTTGGCTATGGCGAAAATACAATGTTATATGAAATCGCTTTGTATGAGCCGGATGAATATCGAGAACGAGCAACGAAGCTTGAAAAAGATGCACATAAACTATCCAATCTTATCAATTCAAAAAATTACAGTATTCAAATTAACTTTGACGATTCCCGTTATTTCTAGCCTCGGTGCGGTGAGACTCCAAACCGAGTTGGATGTGCTGTTTTCAAATCTAGCTTTTCGGCTAATTAGTTAAAAACCAATGACAAGTTACCTGTTACTGTATGACCGATGACTCATGACCAACTATAAGCAATGGCCATACTCAAAACAACTTGATTCCATTTGAAAACGCCATCCAAGGCTCTCCTACATTTATGTATGGAGAGCTTTTTTATTAGCTCAAAGAATAATTTGGATGACTAGTTTGCCCCATTCAAGGACAAAATGGAAGTATCTATAGGAAAGGGGTCATACTATGACACAGCAAAATGATTCAACACATGAGCAAGATATGACATTGACCAATCGACAGGGACATCCAATTACGAACAATCAAAATTTAAGAACAGTTGGTAATCGAGGTCCTGCAACACTTGAAAATTATGATTTTCTAGAGAAGATGAGCCACTTTGACAGAGAAAGAGTTCCAGAACGGGTTGTGCATGCTCGTGGTGCTGGGGCACATGGGTATTTTGAATCCTATGGTGTTGTTGGCAATGCACCCATTTCTAAATATACACGCGCAAAAGTCTTTCAGGATAAAGGGAAGAAAACGCCTGTCTTTGTGCGCTTTTCAACTGTTATCCATGGTGGTCACTCTCCAGAAACATTACGTGATCCCCGTGGTTTTGCAGTAAAGTTTTATACAGAGGATGGCAACTGGGATTTAGTAGGTAATAATTTAAAAATCTTCTTTATCCGGGATGCACTGAAATTTCCAGATATGATTCATGCTTTTAAGCCTGACCCCATTACTAATATTCAAAACGTTGAACGTTTCTTTGATTTTTGCGCTAGCTCACCAGAAACCTTCCATATGGTAACATTCGTGTACTCTCCTTGGGGGATTCCAGCTAATTATCGTATGATGCAGGGCTCTGGGGTTAATACGTACAAGTGGGTGAATAGTGAAGGCAAGGCAGTCCTTGTCAAATATCATTGGGAACCACTACAAGGCATTAAAAATTTAACACAAAAAGAAGCAGAAGAAATCCAACAGAAAAATTTCAATCATGCTACACAAGATTTATATGATGCTATCGAACGTGGAGACTTCCCTGAATGGGAGCTACACGTTCAAATTATGGAGGATGGCCCACACCCTGAGCTTGATTTTGATCCATTGGATGACACAAAGCTTTGGCCAAACGATCAATTCCCATGGTATCCAGTCGGCAAAATGGTGTTAAACAAAAACCCTGAAGATTATTTTGCTGAGGTGGAACAGGCTACTTTCGGCACAGGGGTACTTGTTGATGGCTTAGATTTCTCTGATGATAAAATGTTGCAAGGTCGTACTTTCTCTTATTCTGATACACAACGCCATCGTGTAGGAGCCAACTACTTACAGCTTCCAATTAACGCACCTAAAAAACGTGTAGCAACCAATCAACATGGTGGGCAAATGATGTACAAGCGTGATTTGGCACCTGGCCAAAATCCACATATTAATTATGAGCCGTCCATGCTTAATGGATTAAAGGAAGCAACACAAGCGGGTAAAGAATACACACCATACATTGAAGGAAACCTTGTTCGCGAATCGATTGATCGTCAAAGTAATACCAAACAGGCCGGTGAGACTTATCGTAACTTTGAACAGTGGGAGCGCGATGAACTTCTTGAAAATTTAATAAATGATCTATCGGTCTGTCATGAGGACATTCAAAACGCTATGATTGCTTTGGCAGAAGAAGCCGATGAAGAATATGGTAGCTTACTCAAGGAAGGTTTGCACAACGCTAGAAAAGGCTCCTCTGCATCAAAACCACTTGGCAATATCAATGGTGATCAAGCACCACAAGATGCTATGAATAAAGGACACGATGCCGAGCCTTATTAACTAAGCTAAAAAAGAGGCTGGAACATAACTAACTGGGACCTTCTTAAACCCGAATAATCTCTAAATTAACAAAACATGATAACTAGAAAAACCTAACTATTCCGAAACACTTCACGTGAGCGTTTCAGTGGATAGTTAGGTTTTTTTGTTGGCTGAAACACTTTTGTCCCAGCCTCTTTCTTACGATTAGTCAACTTTATTTAATGAATAATTTATATTTTTATGAGTGTGAAGTGGTGAGGGATATCCCTCACCACTTCACACTCATTTTTAGATACGCCAAAAAGACCTGACGATTTTTATTTTTTTCGAAAGGTCATTATGATATAGTTCTATGTAGGTGATTACGATTTCTGAGCTGGTAGTGCGGACTCATAATCGTAAAGAATGCCACGCGTCAGTAACTGAAATGTCACTTTCAGAAACTTATTGATGCAGGCGATGATCGCAACCTTATGAGGCTTCCTCTGAGGTTGCTTTTTTAATTTGTAGTAATAGTCCACAAAATGATTCGGTTTTCCTTTAGCCATAAGCATTGCGCACACCATAAAATATAAAATCTTTCGTAAATGTTTGTTTCCTCGTTTATTAATTCTGTCTCGATATTGCATATTCCCAGACTGGTACCGCATAATATCAATGCCTGCGTAAGCGTTCAGTTGTTTCGCATTTTGAAAGCGGTGGATGTCACCAATCTCTCCAATTAATCGGCACGCCGTTGAATCGCCAATTCCAGGAATCGATCGAAATACTAGATATTCTTTTCGTCCTTCCGACAATTCCACCATCTGTTTCACAAGCGTATCTTTCTTCTCTTGTAAATCCGCAATGCGAGCTGCGTAATCTCGTGCTTGATCACAACGAATATCTGTTGGTTTAATCGCGGGGTAACTATTTTCAGCTGCTTCTAATAATGTAATAGCTTTAGCCTCCGCACGCATTAGCGAGAGGTTTTTTCGCGTATTGGCCTTTAAACGATTTTTAATCATCGTTTTTGAATGGGCTTGTAAAAGTGCGGGGTGTGGATAGAGTTGTACAATATTTAAAAATAGTGCTGAACTCGGTGTAATCAGCTTTTCTAATTCTGGAAAACTCAGCTGTAAAATGGCATGCATTCTACTTTTGAGTAAAATGATTTCTTCATCAATTTCATCGTAGTAACGAGTCAGTGCACGCATCTGTTCATAATAATCGTCTTGTATGTACGTTATTTCGCGTTCCATTTTAAAATGAGTCTTCGCAAGTTCATGGGCATCACTAATATCGGTTTTATGACGACGCATCGTTGCCATCTGTAAATTCGCTTCAAGTGGATTCATGCGGCAGTATGCGTAGCCGTAATCTTTGAAAAATGCTTCGATAGGTTTTGAATAGGTACCTGTTGCTTCAAATACGATAGCTGGTGCTTGTCCATCTTGTTCTATTCGTTCGTTTAATCGCTCAAAATCACCGCGTGTATGAAGTAGCACACCTTCGAATTCACATTGGCGGTGACCATCATAAATCGCAACAGTACTTTTTCCTTTACTGACATCTAACGCAATGACATGTTTCATCTCATTCTTCTCCTTTTGACCAATCATAGAAGCCTTCACAGTACCTTATTGATTCCACTTTCTTATACACGATCTCTTAGGACCCAACATACTAAACTGATTCCTCTAAGGGTATGAAGTTAGCCGGTTTTATATACGGACTCACAAATGGTCCCAGAGGCTGGTCGACTTTTCTTCACTTCTACAATAAAAAATAGTAGCACAAACCATGGCCTTGGTTTGTACTACTAATGTTAGTATGTTTTGCTTTATTGTTCATATGCCTTATACCAATGATATGGTTGAATTTCCTTTAATGATTTAAATATCAATTCACCATCTGCATTCGTAATCGCTGCCTTTACATTCTCTCCCCAATAGAAAAGTCTTTCCTGACAGACTCCACAGGGTGTTAGCACTACAAATTTAGATGTTTCGTCTTCCCTAGCAACACAAATCGAATGCGTAACCTTTGTATTAAATTTGTGTGCCTCTAGAATGGCACCCGTTTCCATACATAATTCAGTAGCTGCATTTATGACCTCTGGTGCAACACTTGTTAAAATCCGACCATCTTCGGTATATAAAGCTGCAGCTCCTCCCCATCCGGAGGGATATCTTTTTACTGCTAGTGCAACCGCAGCTTCATACAGTGCTTTTTCAATATCCATAGTTCCCTCTCCCTATCATACATGCACGCCTGGTAGTATCTTCAACACCTTTTCCTGTGCGTCTAAAATAGCCTCTGTTCCTAATGGGATCGCAATATTCGTTGTTTCATGTCCGATCTTAAAACCTGCCACGACTGGAATCCCTAAATCTGCAAAATACTCCTTCATTAACAGATGAAGTGCTGCTTCATCAGTTCCTGTCTGTGTAAATGAACCAATGATGACTCCTGCTAATTGCTCGAACTTCCTTGCTTGTTTTAAATGCTGAAGCATCGAATCAATAACCGGAATCGTTTCATTTATATCCTCTATTAATAAAATCCTGCCCTCAGTTTGCACTTCAAATTTGGTTCCTAGTGTGCTGACAAGACGATAGAGATTTCCTCCAATCATTTCACCACGTGCGATGCCTCCAGCAATCGTTGTTAACGGAGAAATTGCCTCTGTATACTGAATTTCCATAGGGGAAAATAGTTGTAAAAACATTTTCTTCGATAAATCATCCATCTTATTAGCTGACATAAGCATTGGTCCATGAAATGTCACCATATTGGCATATTCATTAATCGCACAATGTATATATGTAACATCAGAAAAGCCCCAGAAAATTTTAGGATTCTCCTCTATTAAGGCATAATCAATTTTTTCAGCTATTCTGGCAGAGCCATAGCCTCCCTTTACACAAAAGATTGCTTTCACTTCTGGGTTTTTCACCATGTCATGAAAATCAGCTAGTCTGATTTCATCACTACCTGCCAAATATTCATGTTTTGCATGAATCGTATCACCCACAATATAACGAAGTCCCAATTCGTCTAAAAAGGCTACTGCTTCTCCTAGTTTTTCAGGCTCTACAAGACTTGAAAGTGCAACAACACCGACTAAATCTCCCTTTTGTAAACATGGTACGGTACTTTTCACAGTTATTCCTCCTCTTGTTTTCCTTATTTTAGCATAGCAAAACTTCAGAGGCATTGATTATTGCTACGCTGACTGCCTATAATTAACTTTACTATTCAATTAATAAAGGGGTTATGGCTTCATGAAAATACCACCATATATATTATTAGTACTCGCAACTCTTTTATGGGGTGGTAATTTTGTTATTGGACGTGCCGTTAGCGGAGATATCCCTCCCCTAACACTTGCCTTTTTACGCTGGTGTGTCGCATTTATTATCTTTTTTCCCATAGCATTTCGCCAATTAAAGCGTGAATGGCGGATACTGAAAAAACATTGGCTGATTGTCATTATCTTATCGTTAACAGGTGTTGCAGCATTTAACACGCTTGTTTACATTGGATTACATTACACAACGTCCATTAATGCATCGTTGATGAACTCTTCTACGCCTATAATGATTTACATACTTTCTTTTATTTTTTTGAAGGAAAAACTATCAAAATTTCAGTTAATAGGGACCGTTTTATCTCTGTGTGGAGTTGCCTTTATTATAATGGGAGGCTCTTTTACAAGGATGGTAGATTTTACTTTCAACAAAGGGGACTTAATTGTGATCGCAGCGGTATTTTGTTGGAGCGTGTATTCATTGCTCATTAAACAATATGCCACTCGTTTACCAGGGCAATCTACCTTTCTAGTAACGATTGGACTTGGGGCTATTGTGTTATTCCCATTTTCTCTCTATGAAACACTGTCTAGCGCAACTGTAATTCATTGGGAATGGTCAACCATTGCTGCTATTTTATATGTTGGTATTTTCGCTTCCATCGTTGCTTTTCTCTGCTGGAACAGTGGTGTTATCCAGCTTGGAGCGAACAAGGCAAGTATTTATTTAAATTTCATTCCTGTTTTCGCTTCCATTTTTGCCGTCCTTTTTCTTGATGAAAAATTGCATTCATTTCAGCTTATAGGTGGGCTAGCCGTTGTTGCGGGGGTTATTCTATCAGGAAAAACAAACAAGCAAAGACTTCAATCCTAAGAAGTCTTTGCTTATTTTTTCTAATTCGTACCACCATAAATTATGGTAACATTCGGATGGTTTAATAATTGGCTTGCTGGGAATTCTTCTGTAATAAGACCACTTTTCAATTTTTCAATCGCTGGGATCTTTTTTTCACCAAAGGCAATGAGGATGATTTCCTTTGCCTTCATTATGGAGTGAATGCCCATTGTAATCGCATGTGTTGGCACTTCAGACGGATCATCAAAGTAAATTGCATTTTCTGTTCTTGTGGACTCTGTTAACTCCACAATATTCGTCTTAGAATCAAACGATGTTCCTGGCTCATTAAAACCGATGTGGCCATTAACACCAATGCCAAGAAGTTGTAAATCAATGCCTCCCGCATCTTCAATACGTTCATCATATGCAGCACATTCATCAGCTAAATTGGTTGCCTTCCCATTTGGTAAATGAATATTTTCTGGCTGTATATCTACAAAATTAAATAAATTCTCATGCATAAATGTCCAATAACTTGCTGGACTTGTTTGCTCAAGACCTACATACTCATCCAAGTTAAAAGTTTGTACTTCCTTAAAAGATAAACGGCCAGCCTGATGTCGTGTCACTAATTCCTTATACATACCAACAGGTGATCCACCAGTTGCTAAACCTAAAACACTATCAGGTTTCTCCTGTATTTGCTTCGAGAAAATGTTAGCTGCCACTTCACTCATTTCCTCATATGTATTCACTTCTATCCATTTCATTCTTTATACGATACCTACCCTTACCATTAATATTATTAACTAATATGTAAAATATTTCACTATATAGTAGCTAATATATTAATCTTACTAGTTATTTAGCTATTTTTCTATCATTTCCTCCTTCAGTTTATGCGTGTAATCCAAGACTATTTCGGTTATGTTATTAATAAGGAAGTGAGGCGATTTTATGAATGAACAGATTCAGCACTATTTACAGCATATTCAATTTCAAGGAACGTTAGAGCCATCTATCCAGTTACTTGGACAACTACAAACTAAACATCTATTAACCATTCCCTATGAAAATTTAGATGTTGCCTTGAACCGTGGTATCTCCTTCGCTATTCCTGATTTATTTCAAAAAATAATTATTGATAAACGTGGTGGCAATTGCTTTGAACTAAATATCTTATTCAGCTGGCTTTTGCGGGAGCTTGGCTATTCTGTCACCAATCGTTATGCCCAGTTTTGGCGCAACATAACGGAAAATACTCCTCCAGAGGAAATCCCCATGCATCAACTATTGCTAGTGAACGATGGTGGTCAATTCTATATCTCAGATGTAGGTGTCGGTGCCTTAGCGCCCTGTAAACCAGTGCCATTGATTGCTGGCTATCAACATCGTGAAGGTAAAGAGTTATATAAAATAGATTATGATGAAGCGAATGGTTGGATGCTGTTGGAACAAACTAAACATAGTTGGCGTTTGCTATATAGTTTTCACGACGATGCCAATGATGCAAAATTTGCACCACGACTCTCCAAGCAAAAAAATAAAATTGCTATGATTCGCACCACTCGTGGTCGTCATACTATGATGAACAATGAATTTAGAATCTATGAAGGTTCTTCGTTAACAACCTACACAACACAAACTGAGAAGGAATGGTTGCTAGCCCTTCAGCGTTTTTTTCATATTACATTACACGACTAAAAACAAAGCAAGCCCACTTCGAAAAGCAGGCTTGCTTTCTACTTTTTCATTGTTCGATTAAGCAGCTCAAACACGACAATGTCATTGTGTAACTCTTTCACTAAACCTATTCCATCCACAAAACAATAGGTTTTCACTGTACCATTAGTTATGGATTTTTCTTCTAGAATGACGACACCTGAATATTGCACTTCTCCAGCTTGAACAATACCATTAGTCGTTTTGACTGTCACTCGTACACCTGACGTAACTCCTGCATCATCCTCATGTAATATAACACCTATTCTAAGCGGTAGCTCCAAATATAAATCATAATGTGTGTTACCATCACGAGCAATGGCTTGACCGTAGATACGATCATCGCCGTATATCAGTTCATTAGGAAAGGTTTGTTCTGTACTTAAATTTTCGACTACCCATACATCATTTTTACCGTCATGGTGATCGTATTGATAATTTAACGTATAACGTTGATGATCATTTAAAGAATAATAGGCATACGTATAAATAAAAGCAGGATCTTTTAGCAAATCTGGTTTAGATAGCGTCATAGCACGTGCTAAAAATGCTGAAAAGTGAGCACGTGTAACAGGTTCATCTGGTTTAAATGTACCGTCCTCATACCCCCTTACTAAATGATTATAAGCTAGGGTTAAAATTTCTTTATATCCTGGTGTTTGTTCTGTTAAGTCTGTAAAGTAATCAGGCGCGGAGCCCTTAAGCTGGAAGGCTCTTTGTAGCACAATGGCCATTTGTCCTCTTGTCATGATTGCATCTGGATTAAATATACGGCCCTCTTCAAAGATCCCCGCATTTTGTACCGCTGCAATTTCTTTATAATACTTATGTGTGGTTGTTACATCCTGAAATTTTGGATTTTCTATATTGATTGTATTTAATCCTAAGGCACGAGTTAATATAACAGCTACCTGTGCCTTCGTAACATTTTCATTTGGTTTGAATAGTTTATTTGAATAGCCCTTTATAATATCCTGCTCCACTAAATAATCTATCTCTGTTGATAATGTTTCATCTGCTAAATCTATAAAGTTTGCCGCTTGTGCTTCCTTAGGTAATATGGCAACCGTCATTAGGATCAAAAATACTAGTTTCAATGGTTTTTTCATGTTTTCCCTCCTTCCTCCATTCATTACCCTTCTAAGCTATCTCTTACTCTTCAAACAAAAATACCACAACCATTTATTATATGATTGTGGTCATTCCTATTAGTACATAGTATTTGGTAACACGACACCATCGCTCATTTTAATAATACGATCAGTGTAAGCAAGCATTTCCTCATCGTGTGTCACCATTAATGTTGTAATATTTAATGTTTTGGTTAATTCTTTTAGCAGCAACATAATTTCCTTGGAGCGCTGGGAATCTAAACTAGCCGTTGGTTCATCAGCAAACAATACTTTCGGTTGATGAATAATAGCACGTGCGATTGCTACGCGTTGCTTCTCTCCACCTGACAAAGAAGAAGGATAAGCGGTTTTACGATGAGCCATTCCAACTAATTGCAATAGGCGATTGACTTCATGTTTTTGTTCATTCTTTTTTAATGGAGATTCAGCAACATCTAGCATTAATAGCAATTGTTCCTCAACTGTCAAAAATGGGACGAGATGTGCAAACTGAAAGACAAAGCCGAATTTACTTGCACGTAATTTTCGTACTTGTTCAGCGCTCATCGTTGTTAGATTTTGTTCTTCAAATAGCACTTGCCCATCTGTTGCTGGTTGTAGTCCTGCAGCTATCGTTAATAATGTACTTTTCCCCGAGCCAGATGCACCTACCAATGCTGTAATCTCTCCTTCTTGTAAAGAAAGATTGATGCCCTTTAAGATCTCCTCCTCGACTTCACCATTCTTAAACGTTTTTCGTACTTCATCAATTGTAAATAACGTCATGATTAAGCCTCCCCTTGCTGTATAGCCTGTAACGGTTCAATTTTTTTAATTTGCATTCCTGACAATGTAGCTCCGATAAAGCCAATGATAAGAAACACAATGGATAACTGTGTTGTAGTACCTATTGATAAGGTGAAAGGCATCCCCTTAGGAGCAACAATATTAAATAGTTGACTAAGGCTGACAGATACCACAAGTGAGAAGACTGTAATAATAGCCATCTGTGTCCAGATCATTTTAAATAACTTGCTTGTCTTTAAACCAATCGCTTTTAAGATGCCATACAAGCCAATTTTTTGGACATTCATCATATAGAAGAAAATAGCAAACAACATCCCACTAATCACAACTAAGAACCATATAATCATATTTAAAGATAACTGTTCCGCACTATAACTAGGAATTGTATTGAGAAATTCTTTATTGCTATATGCTTGTAGCCCCTTAAAATCTTTCGGCTCGCTATTTGGTACATAAATTAACTGCTTATCATTTACTCGATACATCTCCTCATAAGCCTCTTCACTAATATAAGCGACAGGAGCATGGCTATATTTCTTTTGCTCTATAAAACCTTTTACAATGAACTTTCCACTGTATTGATTATTCGTTAATATATCTCCAACTCGAATTCCTTTATCTTGCAGCGAGCTATCCAAAAGTACCTCACCCTGATGCACATTGCTAAATAGCGTTGATTCCGTAGATGTGACAAAGGCAACACTTTGCTGTTTATCATCCTGATCGTTTAAAAAGCCCATCTGTATCGAAAAAGCTACTGCCTCTTTTTCTTGACTAATGACTTCCTGCTGCAGATTGCTATCGATTCTTGAAAGATTAAACGTCCCATCTGCATCCTCAGCCATATAAAATTGTCCCTTTGGTAAATCCTTAATTAAAGCTGCATTATCTTGTGACAGACCATTTGCTAATCCCGAGATAATAAACGTTAAAAAACTAACTAGGAAGATAATGGAGCCCAAGATTAAAAACCGTACTTTATTCTTCTTCATTTCTTTCCAGGCAAGATTCATCACTAACCCCTCCATTTCTTTGATTACTCATAGCTTAAAATTGTTAAATGAACAGAGCATGAACTAATCATTAAAATGTAGGGATAATATAAAAAAACCGCTCTTTAAAGGGCATTTATTATCCTTTAGAGGGATCGTTTTAAAAAATAGCTCATTGTATTATTTTGTTCAGAAATTTACTTAGGCGCTTATTCTTTAATAGCCACTGATTTACTTCCTCTCAGCCTTTTTCTTAAGCTAGTCATACCTTCTAAGTGGCCATAAATCTCCAATTTAATATTCTAACATGAGTAAAACTAAACAATTTTACTTACAGATTTAAGTGATATTATAGAACTGGAGGTGAACTAAATTGGAAAACGAAACAGAAAAAATTATGATTGAATTGTTACGAGAAATAAAGCAAGAACAACAAAAGATAAATCAACGCCTAGTTAAATTGGACAAACGTTTTGATGAAATGGATGAAAACCTCAGTTACATTGCTGGCGAACTAGGAAATCTGTGTATGAACACAATTATTCCAACAATGAGCGAACCTAAACCTACAACGAAAAAACAAGTAAATAAACAAATGCCAGATGAAAACTTGAAAAACGTAGTACTAGAGATTAATAGTTTAGAAGAACTATGGAACACTGTCCTGGCTCAAATTGAACAAAGGGTTTCTAAACCAAGCTTCGAAACGTGGATGAAATCTACTAAACTATTTTCATATAATGGGTCAACTTTGAGTATTAGTGCGCCAAATGTGTTTGCTCGTGATTGGCTCGATAATCATTATATTCATTTGTTTAAAGTAGTATTAAAGGAGATCACAGGTGAAGACTTGCTTGTCGAATTTATTGTTCAAAAAAACTTGGACTCGGACGATTTCCCTGTTTCAGTGACGAATTCATAAAGAGAAAACTTTTAGAGTTAAATGAAGATGTGTAGTGATGCTAAGCAAATAAAAAGTATATTATGTGCTGGAAAATCCATACATAATATACTTTTTCATTATAGGAATATTTCGTTATTTCCTGTAACGAATCTCATTTTCATTCTATATAAAAGCATGTAAATATAAATAATGGAATAGATATCTAATCAAGATTTTAAGTGAAATCTATAAATCCTATGCAAATGAAGTAAAACGTTATCTTCTTTGTAAGAAGAAGACTACAACACGATTTCTATGGTGTAGACTTCATATATCGTGGTGTAGTACCTATAGAATCCTGGCTTGGGAAAGGCAGATGATCATTGTTCGTTACCCAACCACCAAAACGAAATGTGAATTCCACTCGTGCGTCTGTATTCTGTGTATCAATATCTCGCATATAGTCCTTCAATCTATTTTCTAGGTAATTCGGTGCGATGAAATCTGCATAGGGTATAGCCTTTAACTCATTAAATGGCAGCAAATAGGCTTCGATAAGGGTATTGAGCTCATCATATTCAACAGGTGCTAGTAGCTCATAGTCATATTCAATATGAATTACCGTTGTATATTTTTGTCCATTCTGTTTATGCACAATTTCAATTGGGTATTGGTATCTTGCTTCAGTTCCAATAACACCCGCTGAAAACACATCTCGATAGAGCTCTTTGTTTATAGTAGGCTCAGGTGGCACCGTTTTTCTATCACTCATATTCTTTGGGTAAATAATAAATTTGTCTGTTGCAAAGTAGCCTCTTGATGCACCATTTAAAATGGATTCTTTCATAAATGTTTCATCTAAATAGTTCAATGACTTGCTGGAAATAGCAAATGCTGAACTGACAGCCATTCCACCTGTTGTAAATAAAATTAATAGTACCATCACAACGATTCCTGATTTCTTCTTACTCATATCCATAATGGAGAGTATTCTCTTTTTTAGAATTTGTGTACTTCCTAGAAAATTTGTAGCAAAAATACCCTCACCTCTTTTTAATTTCTCGGCATGTAGTATCGTCTGGCTATACGTTTTTCTAAGTTGGAGGTCAGTATTTTTTACTACTTCCTCATCACAAGCGTGTTCACAAAGGTTGTCCAGTTCTTTAACGAATAGATAGAACAATGGATTGAACCAATGAATACTACTAATCAGCAATACAAAAGCTTTATACCATAAATCCTTTCGTTTTAAATGAACTAACTCATGCTTCAATATCAAGGTTAGTTCTTCTTCTCGATAAGCATTATTAGGTAGCCAAATAGTATTTTTAGTAAATCCCACTAACATGGGGGAATGGATACAGCTACATGCTTTCAATGCGATTTCCTTCGTGATATTCATTTCGCTTTTAACTTTTTCAAGCAAATGAAGGGTTTTCGGTTCAGATATCGTTTGCCCCCATCTTTTCACCATGTACATAAATCGATAATGTTTTACAAGATGAACTGCCAAAAATACAACGATTCCTAAAATCCAAATGATCATCACCATCTGCCAAACAGAAAGTGCTGTCACTGTATCTACGGATGAGGACACAAGCGTTATGTAACTACTGTTAGTTGGAATAGGTTCTTTAGATGGTACTTGCACCGATTCTGATAGATTAATAACTGGGGTCGATCTATTGATTGTAAATGGTAAAATAAAACCTGCAAGGATAGCAAGCCAGCCATAATAAAGCCAGCTAGCACTGTATCGTTTTAAAAGGAAAGGCGTTACAGCCATAAAGAGTAGTCCAATAAAGGACATAACTACTGATTTAAAGAATAAACCTACCATGATACTGTGCATATTAATCCCTCTTTTCTTCCACCCATTTAATTAACGAAGCTAAATCTTCATTAGAAATAGTATCGGATTTATAGAGTGTACCTACTAAATTCATAAAGGAATTTTTATGATAGAGCTTCATAAATTGTTCTGTTTCAAAGCTTAGATAGGCATCTTTTTCTACTGTAGGGTAATAAAATCTCTCCTTAGCTTTTTTCTCACTGCGAAGAAATCCACGTTCAGTTAATCTTTTCATAAGAGATACTACGGTTTGGATTTTCCAACCTTTCTCATTTCCTATTTCGTGCATTATGATACCTGTAGTAATTGGAGGATTACTTTCCCAAACTATCTTCATAATCTCAAATTCTGCTTCAGGCAATTTTTTCATATATACTCACCCCTTTTCCATTTAAGTCAATTGTCTTAATTATATAATACATCTGTCTTAAACGGTTATCAAATTTTACTAAAATTATGTGAATGAACTGGAGTAGTTAATAAGTTGAAAAGCTCCTCGATTACATAATCTTTCGAGTTTAACTTCCCTGTTCCCGTCTGAAATTGAATCATTCCTTATCTACTACTTTTCCTTTTATTATAAAATTGGTTGTATCACACAAAAAAAACAAGAATGCTAATATAAACATTCTTGTTTTACATATATTTCTAATAGCTAAACTGGATTTTTTAGCATTTCAATAGTTTTCTTTTACTCTTAAAGCGTTTTTATATACTTTAAGATGTTATCAATATTTTCAGAATTATATTCTGCCTCTGATAAAAGATAGTACCCACTTTTAGAAAAATCAATGTGACCAAGTAAACTTTTTAAGTATGGAGAAATCAAAACCAAAACGCCATCACTTTCTAATAATTCCTCTGGAGATTCAAACCCATGAGTAACTTCTACATTAAAACTCAAATTATTCTCTTTCAATGAATTGTCTATATTTTTTTTGAGCCTCGTTGACCTTTTCTTCAAAAAAAATCCTTCTCTATCTAAACCTGTTGCAAATCCCCTAAATCCCATTGCTAATTTTGGATAAATATAAATTGTTTTCATTATGATCACCCTTTCAAAAGAATTATGATCTTTTTAATTCTAATCATAAATTTCCCTCCACCACAAATTTATGTAATATTAGGGAATGAATTCATTATCCTTCCATTTCATTATATCATGATTTTATAAATGCTTTATCGACAATTTCGCTTAGTCCAGATTTCTCCACATGTATACTCTGCATTGGGACTAGTCATAATCCCAGTACATGTTGCTCTCTGCTAATTCTTGCTGAGACATTCTGCCAAACTTTCTCCTCTTTGTGTTTTGCTTTTTATTTCTCCATTGCTAAATCAATCCCTTTTTTCAGCTCATTATCCCGTATTTCATTTAATATGGTAGTACAATCTCTCACTCTTTCTTCAAAGCGCTAATCAAGTAATGCCATACTCTTTCAATCTCTTTATCAGTTATATCTCCTTTAATTTTTAGGACAACCTGTTCCATGTATTCGCTCGATTTAGGATCCATCTGATATTTAAAGAGTAGTCCTTGCTGTGTAGGTGACAACGATAATATTTCCTGAATATTGTCTTTTCTTATTAGATAGATTGTAATTATTACTTCAGTAGAAGTTCACGCCCAAAATTTAAATTCCATTAGTTATTGCACTTTGTATTAATTTAATTTAACATACAAATGATAACTATCTAACCATTAACTTACAATGAAAATTTTTAATATTATTATATGGGTTCTTTATCCTAAAATCGGGTGGGAAAGTTTTTTAGATAGTAAGTTATCGTATAAAATACAATCGAAGGAGGAGGAATTTTATGGATTTTATGAGGAAATAAACCTCTTGGAAATAATTTATTCCTTTCTGCTATTGCGGATTGTCTCTGATCCTATCTGTACCTCATAGTAAGGGAAGAAGTCGTATAGTCAGTAGAAACCCTTGAAAAAGTTAGTTCAGAAAATTTCTAGTAGGAGCGTGTAAAATGAATTTAAAAGAAAAGTTGATATTAATAAAAGAAAATGGATACCAGGCACCCCCCGATACATTCCAGTTGATGCTAGAAATGATAAATAACATCGGTTCTTTGGATGCCCAACTACGTGATGAGCTAATTTATACGACCTTATCACATTGGATTCCTGATAATTCTCTAACAGCAAACGAACTAGAACAACTTCTACCAGTTGTTTTGGATAAAAACCATCTGCTTTTTAAGCTTGGTGAAACAAATACAGACTCTGTCTTCACTCGATCTTTCTCCATGCTAGTCATACCGCTCCTCTTCACAAGGAATAGAGAATCACCATTTCTCTCAAGAGAGCAAATTCATCAGATAAAAGAGAAAGTATTTTACAATGTACAGGAAGAGCGAGATTACCGTGGGTATGACGAAGAAAAAGGCTGGGCTCATGCTATAGCCCATGCAGCAGATGCTTTAGATGATTTGGCCCAATGCTCCGAACTGGATAAAAGTGACCTCTTAACTATCCTCGATTTGGTTTACGAAAAGATGACCATAACAGATCGAGTTTACTCCGATGGGGAAGATGAAAGAATGGTAAAATGTATAATTAGTGTATTAAATAGAAAAATACTTAGTCAGACTCATGTAGAGCAATGGATTCAAAGTTTTGGTGATGTGGAGAAAAATTCAGAATTTCTCCCTGCCTTTAAGCAAAAAAATAATATAAAGAACTTTTTGAAAAGTTTATACTTTCGAGTTAAATTTTACAATGTAGATGCCGTTCTCTGCTCGACTATCGAGCAAACATTATATAAAGTAGAAAAAGTATACTATTCCTAATTAAAATAAATGAGGGGAAAGCACCCACACTTGTCCGTCTCCACTTCAAATGTGGTAACAGGCAAACAATAGCCCTCAGGGAACATTTTTACTTCACACTTTTCACAGAAAATTTGATTTGCGGGGAATACATAAGTAGACGCTTAGGTCATGAAGACATTGAAACAACAATGAGAACTTATGCACATCTTCTAAAAGAAACCATTGAAGGAAACGATCAATTGGCAATCGATACTTTTACAGAAATGTATCAGTAGAAGAACAATAAACGCCTTACAATGTCCAAATTAAATTTTATTAAAAAAGCTCATGTTTGAAAAATAAACATGGACTTTTTTTGTTTTGCTTCCCTTAATCAATCCCGTTTAATTATAATAATCTGTTATTATTAACCTAATTACATAATATAAAGCAATATATAATTACATAATCATACAAATTACAATGAGGAGTTAATAGAATGAAAAGAAAAACAAAATCGACTACTATTATCATTGTAATAGCAGCCATCATCGGTGCAGCTTTTGCTTACACTCAATTCACAAATCCAATAGAAAAACCTGCTCAACCTGCTCACTTTCAACAAAAACAATTGTTGTTGAAGGTGACGGAGCAATTCTCGAAAGTAAAACAAAAGAAGAATTGCTTTATCCTGACAACTTAATAGAAGACAAAATAAATGAAGCCATTCACAGCATGTCTCACCAAAAGGTTCAATCTGGTGCTCAATGGGGTCACGAGCAAATAACACAAGAAAAGGTTGACCGATTGTTGGCTGTATGTAAAATGAACGATTATGAACATAACGATCTTTACATTCCAATATTGGAAAGATGGTCGAAAGGTGATTTTTCAAACGCCGTTGACGACCATAATAAAATTTGGAAATTACAACAAGGCGGAGGTGAAGAAGCCCTAGGAAAAGCAACTCGTTTGTCAACGCCAGAGGAGGAAGGGTATTATATAAAAGAATATTTCGAAAATAAAAAATAGGGAAATTTTCTATTTGTCTGCTATTTTTCAATTTATTATCATAATACTAATTACTAAAATCCACCAATTACTAAGATACAAAAAAATTATCGGCGGAGGGTTTTATATATGGAAGAAAGACCGCTAACAGACAAAGAACTTTATCACTTAAATATCGCTTTGAACGCAAAAGCCTATGGATTGAAGAACGTGTACAAGAAGAGTTTGGCGATTGAATTGATAAAATTGGCCCATGACCGTTCCCATACAATGAGAAACAAGCGCGACAACAAGTTTCTAAATTTTTACATCCATTGAGACTCCTGAGTTTATTCAAGACTTAATAGAAATGACCACAAATAAATCACGAGATCAATAACATCACAAAACGTCATTTACTTAACCGTAGTGACGTTTTTTCTTTTGGGTTATATTCCCTATTATTCTATTGGACAATCAACTATCGAAGTCGGGATATTAACAGCAATTGTTGCATACAAAGGCTCTGTTACACTACCTCCGCACACTACTTGAATTGATTTTGTAGTGTAAAGGAACACAAAAAAGACTCCACACAATTAAGTGTGAAGCCTTGATACGTAGCATTCTATTGCTAGTTTTAGATACCGGTGGTCGGGGTCGAACCGACACTCCAAAGGAACACGATTTTGAGTCGTGCGCGTCTGCCAATTCCGCCACACCGGCATAATGGCGATAAAAAAAATCGGATAAACCGATTAGCAGTTAAAATATGGAGGCGGCAACCGGATTTGAACCGGTGATAAAGGTGTTGCAGACCTGTGCCTTACCACTTGGCTATGCCGCCATCATACTTGGAGCGGAAGACGAGGTTCGAACTCGCGACCCCCACCTTGGCAAGGTGGTGTTCTACCACTGAACTACTTCCGCAAAAAATGGCTGGGGTACCTGGATTCGAACCAGGGCATGACGGAATCAAAATCCGTTGCCTTACCGCTTGGCTATACCCCAAAAGATAATTAGATAAAAATGGGGCGACTGATGGGAATCGAACCCACGAATGCCTGAACCACAATCAGGTGCGTTAACCACTTCGCCACAACCGCCATAATTACTATTTGGTATTATTCTAATTTAAAATTAAATGGGGCGACTGATGGGAATCGAACCCACGAATGCCTGAACCACAATCAGGTGCGTTAACCACTTCGCCACAACCGCCATAAAATTAAATTGGCAGGGGCAGTAGGAATCGAACCCACATCAAAGGTTTTGGAGACCTCTATTCTACCGTTAAACTATGCCCCTATTAGATTAAAACTGGTGGAGGGGGACGGATTCGAACCGCCGAACCCTAAGGAGCGGATTTACAGTCCGCCGCGTTTAGCCACTTCGCTACCCCTCCGGGAATACATGGTGCCGGCGATAGGAGTCGAACCCACGACCTACTGATTACAAGTCAGTTGCTCTACCAACTGAGCTACACCGGCAAAAAAACATGATGGGTCAGGACGGAATCGAACCGCCGACACTTAGAGCTTCAATCTAATGCTCTACCAACTGAGCTACTGACCCATGTTATTAAAATAAATGGCGGTCCCGACCGGGATCGAACCGGCGATCTCCTGCGTGACAGGCAGGCATGTTAACCGCTACACCACGGGACCATTTGGTTGCGGGGGCCGGATTTGAACCAACGACCTTCGGGTTATGAGCCCGACGAGCTACCACTGCTCCACCCCGCGATAATGATATATACTATTGTAAAAAATAATGGTGGAGGATGACGGGCTCGAACCGCCGACCCTCTGCTTGTAAGGCAGATGCTCTCCCAGCTGAGCTAATCCTCCATCTGGGTATTTAAATGGTGACCCCTACGGGATTCGAACCCGTGTTACCGCCGTGAAAGGGCGGTGTCTTAACCACTTGACCAAGGGGCCAACTATTGGAACAAATCAAAGTGCTGGCGGAGAGTAAGGGATTTGAACCCTTGAGACAGTGTTAACCGCCTACACGATTTCCAATCGTGCTCCTTCGGCCACTCGGACAACTCTCCAAGAATGGCTCCGAAGGCAGGACTCGAACCTGCGACAACCTGATTAACAGTCAGGTGCTACTACCAACTGAGCTACTTCGGAATAATTTTAGTATATAGCCTAGCGACGTCCTACTCTCACAGGGGGAAGCCCCCAACTACCATCGGCGCTAAAGAGCTTAACTTCCGTGTTCGGTATGGGAACGGGTGTGACCTCTTTGCCATCATCACTAGACTATTTGAAAGACAATACTTATTATAACATATCTTATAAAAATTACAAGTATATTATAATATTTTATTCTTTCAAAACTGGATAAACGTGCATTGAATGTTTCAAACGTTTTGGTTAAGTCCTCGATCGATTAGTATTCGTCAGCTCCATGTGTCACCACACTTCCACCTCGAACCTATCTACCTCATCGTCTTTGAGGGATCTTACTTACTTGCGTAATGGGAAATCTCATCTTGAGGGGGGCTTCATGCTTAGATGCTTTCAGCACTTATCCCGTCCACACATAGCTACCCAGCGATGCCTTTGGCAAGACAACTGGTACACCAGCGGTGTGTCCATCCCGGTCCTCTCGTACTAAGGACAGCTCCTCTCAAATTTCCTACGCCCACGACGGATAGGGACCGAACTGTCTCACGACGTTCTGAACCCAGCTCGCGTACCGCTTTAATGGGCGAACAGCCCAACCCTTGGGACCGACTACAGCCCCAGGATGCGATGAGCCGACATCGAGGTGCCAAACCTCCCCGTCGATGTGGACTCTTGGGGGAGATAAGCCTGTTATCCCCGGGGTAGCTTTTATCCGTTGAGCGATGGCCCTTCCATGCGGAACCACCGGATCACTAAGCCCGTCTTTCGACCCTGCTCGACTTGTAGGTCTCGCAGTCAAGCTCCCTTGTGCCTTTACACTCTACGAATGATTTCCAACCATTCTGAGGGAACCTTTGGGCGCCTCCGTTACCTTTTAGGAGGCGACCGCCCCAGTCAAACTGTCCGCCTGACACTGTCTCCTGCCCCGCTAAGGGGCATGGGTTAGAATTTCAATACAACCAGGGTAGTATCCCACCGACGCCTCCTTCGAAGCTGGCGCTCCGAGATCTCTGGCTCCTACCTATCCTGTACAAGTTGTACCAAAATTCAATATCAGGCTACAGTAAAGCTCCACGGGGTCTTTCCGTCCTGTCGCGGGTAACCTGCATCTTCACAGGTACTATAATTTCACCGAGTCTCTCGTTGAGACAGTGCCCAGATCGTTACGCCTTTCGTGCGGGTCGGAACTTACCCGACAAGGAATTTCGCTACCTTAGGACCGTTATAGTTACGGCCGCCGTTTACTGGGGCTTCAATTCGCAGCTTCGCTTGCGCTAACCACTCCTCTTAACCTTCCAGCACCGGGCAGGCGTCAGCCCCTATACGTCACCTTACGGTTTTGCAGAGACCTGTGTTTTTGCTAAACAGTCGCCTGGGCCTATTCACTGCGGCTCTCATGCGCTTGCACGCTCAAGAGCACCCCTTCTCCCGAAGTTACGGGGTCATTTTGCCGAGTTCCTTAACGAGAGTTCTCTCGCACACCTTAGGATTCTCTCCTCGACTACCTGTGTCGGTTTGCGGTACGGGCACCTCTCACCTCGATAGAGGCTTTTCTTGGCAGTGTGAAATCAGGAACTTCGTCCATACGGACTCGCCATCACAGCTCAACGTTACAGTGTGCGGATTTGCCTACACACACGCCTTACTGCTTGGACGCGCATATCCAACAGCGCGCTTACCCTATCCTACTGCGTCCCCCCATTTCTCAAACGGTGAGGAGGTGGTACAGGAATATCAACCTGTTGTCCATCGCCTACGCCTATCGGCCTCGGCTTAGGTCCCGACTAACCCTGAGCGGACGAGCCTTCCTCAGGAAACCTTAGTCATACGGTGGACGGGATTCTCACCCGTCTTTCGCTACTCATACCGGCATTCTCACTTCTAAGCGCTCCACCAGTCCTTCCGGTCTGACTTCAACGCACTTAGAACGCTCTCCTACCACTGACATCGTAGATGTCAATCCACAGCTTCGGTGAATCGTTTAGCCCCGATACATTTTCGGCGCAGCGTCACTCGACCAGTGAGCTATTACGCACTCTTTAAATGATGGCTGCTTCTAAGCCAACATCCTGGTTGTCTGTGCAACGCCACATCCTTTTCCACTTAACGATTACTTTGGGACCTTAGCTGGTGGTCTGGGCTGTTTCCCTTTTGACTACGGATCTTATCACTCGCAGTCTGACTCCCGTGTATAAATATCTGGCATTCGGAGTTTGTCTGAATTCGGTAAACCGGGATGGCCCCCTAGTCCAAACAGTGCTCTACCTCCAGTATTCTCATCACGAGGCTAGCCCTAAAGCTATTTCGGAGAGAACCAGCTATCTCCAAGTTCGATTGGAATTTCTCCGCTACCCACACCTCATCCCCGCACTTTTCAACGTGCGTGGGTTCGGGCCTCCAGTAAGTGTTACCTCACCTTCACCCTGGACATGGGTAGATCACCTGGTTTCGGGTCTACGACCACGTACTATTTCGCCCTATTCAGACTCGCTTTCGCTGCGGCTCCGCCTTCTAAAGCTTAACCTCGCACGTAATCGTAACTCGCCGGTTCATTCTACAAAAGGCACGCTATCACCCATTAACGGGCTCTAACTACTTGTAGGCACACGGTTTCAGGATCTCTTTCACTCCCCTTCCGGGGTGCTTTTCACCTTTCCCTCACGGTACTGGTTCACTATCGGTCACTAGGTAGTATTTAGCCTTGGGAGATGGTCCTCCCGGATTCCGACGGAATTTCACGTGTTCCGCCGTACTCAGGATCCACTCAGGAGAGAACGAACTTTCAACTACAGGGCTTTTACCTGCTCTGGCGGACCTTTCCAAGTCGCTTCATCTAACTCGCTCTTTTGTAACTCCGTATTGAGTGTCCTACAACCCCAAGAGGCAAGCCTCTTGGTTTGGGCTCTTCCCGTTTCGCTCGCCGCTACTCAGGGAATCGATTTTTCTTTCTCTTCCTCCAGGTACTTAGATGTTTCAGTTCCCTGGGTCTGCCTTCAAGACGCTATGTATTCACGTCAAGATACTACGCGATTAAACGTAGTGGGTTCCCCCATTCGGAAATCTCCGGATCAAAGCTCACTTACAGCTCCCCGAAGCATATCGGTGTTAGTGCCGTCCTTCTTCGGCTCCTAGTGCCAAGGCATTCGCCGTGCGCCCTTAATAACTTAACCAAGTTATTAAGCCTATAAAAAACTTAAAAAATAAATGTGTTTGTTACAATTTCAATGTCGTTTTATCCAGTTTTCAAAGAACAAGTTTTGAAGCATTTCATTCAGAAGAATGAACCTTCAAAACTGAACGCAAAACGTAATCTTACAAACCCAAGGTTTGTATTCCGAAATAATCCTTAGAAAGGAGGTGATCCAGCCGCACCTTCCGATACGGCTACCTTGTTACGACTTCACCCCAATCATCTATCCCACCTTCGGCGGCTGGCTCCAAAAGGTTACCTCACCGACTTCGGGTGTTACAAACTCTCGTGGTGTGACGGGCGGTGTGTACAAGGCCCGGGAACGTATTCACCGCGGCATGCTGATCCGCGATTACTAGCGATTCCGGCTTCATGTAGGCGAGTTGCAGCCTACAATCCGAACTGAGAACGACTTTATCGGATTAGCTCCCTCTCGCGAGTTGGCAACCGTTTGTATCGTCCATTGTAGCACGTGTGTAGCCCAGGTCATAAGGGGCATGATGATTTGACGTCATCCCCACCTTCCTCCGGTTTGTCACCGGCAGTCACCTTAGAGTGCCCAACTAAATGATGGCAACTAAGATCAAGGGTTGCGCTCGTTGCGGGACTTAACCCAACATCTCACGACACGAGCTGACGACAACCATGCACCACCTGTCACCGTTGCCCCCGAAGGGGAAACTATATCTCTACAGTGGTCAACGGGATGTCAAGACCTGGTAAGGTTCTTCGCGTTGCTTCGAATTAAACCACATGCTCCACCGCTTGTGCGGGCCCCCGTCAATTCCTTTGAGTTTCAGTCTTGCGACCGTACTCCCCAGGCGGAGTGCTTAATGCGTTAGCTGCAGCACTAAGGGGCGGAAACCCCCTAACACTTAGCACTCATCGTTTACGGCGTGGACTACCAGGGTATCTAATCCTGTTTGCTCCCCACGCTTTCGCGCCTCAGTGTCAGTTACAGACCAGATAGTCGCCTTCGCCACTGGTGTTCCTCCAAATCTCTACGCATTTCACCGCTACACTTGGAATTCCACTATCCTCTTCTGCACTCAAGTCTCCCAGTTTCCAATGACCCTCCACGGTTGAGCCGTGGGCTTTCACATCAGACTTAAGAAACCACCTGCGCGCGCTTTACGCCCAATAATTCCGGACAACGCTTGCCACCTACGTATTACCGCGGCTGCTGGCACGTAGTTAGCCGTGGCTTTCTAATAAGGTACCGTCAAGGTACAGCCAGTTACTACTGTACTTGTTCTTCCCTTACAACAGAGTTTTACGAACCGAAATCCTTCTTCACTCACGCGGCGTTGCTCCATCAGGCTTTCGCCCATTGTGGAAGATTCCCTACTGCTGCCTCCCGTAGGAGTCTGGGCCGTGTCTCAGTCCCAGTGTGGCCGATCACCCTCTCAGGTCGGCTACGCATCGTCGCCTTGGTGAGCCGTTACCTCACCAACTAGCTAATGCGCCGCGGGCCCATCCTATAGCGACAGCCGAAACCGTCTTTCAGTGTTTCACCATGAGGTGAAACAAATTATTCGGTATTAGCCCCGGTTTCCCGGAGTTATCCCAAACTATAGGGTAGGTTGCCCACGTGTTACTCACCCGTCCGCCGCTAACGTCGAAGGAGCAAGCTCCTTCTCTGTTCGCTCGACTTGCATGTATTAGGCACGCCGCCAGCGTTCGTCCTGAGCCAGGATCAAACTCTCCATAAAAGAAATTTGATTAGCTCAAATTGTTTTGCTGGCATCAATTTTGATGTCCAAAATTTTTGTTTCGTTCACTAACCGAAGCTAGCTACTTAAAACTTTATTGATTACGTTTTGCTTGTTCAGTTTTCAAGGTTCATTGTTTAAGTCGTTTTTTTCAGCGACTCCTTTATATTAACATCTCATTCAAAACATGTCAACAACTTTTTTAAAAAGTTTTTTGTGTTTCTTTCTGAGTTGTTCGTTATGTCTTAGCGACAATTAATATAATACAATACTAAAATACCATCCGTCAACTACTTTTCTAAAAAAAATATCGAGGTATTTTTAAATACCTCGATTACAAGCATACTACAGTCATTACCCCATTTCTAGAGCATCTTTATTTACCTTGTAATGACGGTGAAATATTCTATCATTTTTCGCAGCAATTGGTTCTATTTGAATATAGCCTTTATCCACTAAATACTCAACAAACACTTCTAGATCTACTGAGTAATTTACGAGCTCATGATGGTCATGCAGTTCTTGAATGGTCCACATTTCTTTTGTTTGCATAACTTCTAATATATGCTGTGCTCCATCTCGTGTACGAGAGTGAATTAAAAACTCACTTGCTAAAAACAACAATTCTAAGCGCTTTTCTATTGGTTCATTACTTGTCACTAGCTCTTCATACAGCTTATAGATAGCCGGCTCAATTTTTTTCACTTGTGCCCAAACAGTTACTTCCGGATACAGGCCACTATCGATAATAGATAAACGGCCTAGATGATGTAGAGAATCAACAACGTGATTATAAGCATCTAAGTAACTTCCTTTATCGAAGTATTCTTTCCCTTCCAAATAGCGCCGAATTAACTTTGAAAATTGAATACCTGTTTTAATTTTACGGCCGCTATACGGAAATTCCTGCAATTCTATTTTTAATTTATGCAGAAACTCATTCCGATCAAATAGTACTCTACCGAAGAATATCCAATCGACGACCTTCCTATTTGAACCGATGAGTAACCATTTGCGAATTAATTTCTCCGTAACAGTATGTAGAGCGATTTTATTTCCTTCATATAAGTAATGTTTTGAAAAGACTGGTTGCTCTGCTTCTTTTACGATAATGAGTAAAACTGTATCAAATGTATCTGTAACGTTACTTTGTTCTTCACGCTTTTCCACTAAAATTACGCCTAATGTATTCGACTGACTCGCACGTTCTTGATATATTGGACGCAGTACTTGCTCCATGTTCAGCCCCCCTTTATTCATATAGGTTCTTTTGTTCCGTTAAAAATTCGACATACTCTAAAAGTATTCCTTCTTTCATTCAGTTCAAAGCTAAAATACTTTGCCCTTATATGTTATAGTAGATTTTAGATTGGGAGGCAAGATGAAATATGAAACCTTATAAAAGTAAAATTAATAAAATACGTTCATTCGCATTAGCACTAATCTTTTTTGGTTTTATTGTCATGTACGGAGGCATTTTCTTTAAAAATAGCCCGATATTAGTTTTAATTTTCATGTCTTTAGGTGTTCTTTGTATTATCGGTAGTACAGTTGTATATGCTTGGATCGGATTACTATCAACAAGAGCTGTTCAAGTTGAGTGTCCTAATTGCCATAAACATACAAAGGTTTTAGGCCGAGTAGATATGTGCATGTACTGCAATGAGCCATTAACACTTGATCCTACTCTAGAAGGTAAAGAGTTTGATCAATCCTATAATAATAAAACAAAAAAATCCTAGCCCTTTTTTAAGAGCTAGGATTTTTATTGTACTTTTGCAGTAGCTGCTTTACATGATGGACAAGTGCCGTATATCTCTAAACGATGCGAATGCACATCAAAGCCTGTTACCTGTGATGCAAAATGCTCTATTTCGTCGAGTCCAGGATAATGGAAATCGACGATCTTACCACAGCATTCACAAATCATATGGTAATGATCGTTTGTCACGAAATCAAAGCGACTTGAAGCATCCCCGTAAGTTAGCTCTTTCACAAGACCTACTTCACGAAATACACGCAGGTTGTTATAAACAGTCGCTACACTCATATTAGGGAACTTGCCCTCAAGTGCTTTATAAATTTCATCGGCAGTAGGATGTGCCATTGATTGAATTAGATATTCCAAAATAGCATGACGCTGAGGAGTAATACGTACACCAGTTGTTTTCAACGTGTCCAGTGCATCTTGTAAATGCGTTGCAGACATCGTCATGCACCTCTTCCATAAGTATTATTAATTTATAATTGTTATAAATAGTGTATCCAATTCGTACTACTTCGTCAACAATCACACATTGCTTATTCTCAATAAATCAATGGTTATTCCTTAATATCCTCTTGATAAATCCATAACATTTTCTAAATCAGTGTCACCCTTTAGCCATTTTATTAGGCTTGGCTTGAAAATTTCTAAGCTGCGCTCAACATAACGAGAAGAATGACTTGATACATGAGGTGATACTATGACATTTGGTAATGTCCATAATGGATTGTCAGATGACAGAGGTTCCTCTTCAAATACATCTAAAACTGCGTGTCCTATTTGCTTTGTTTCAATCGCTTGAATGAGCACCTTTTCATCAACTAAATTACCTCGACCAAAATTCATGAAAATCGCACTATTTTTCATTGCAGCAAAATGCGCTTCTTTTAATAAATGGGTCGTTTCTTTTGTTTTTGGTAGCACAGAAATAACAATATCCGCATTAGGTAGCGCTTCTTTTAAATGGGCAAAGCTAATCATCGTATCCATATAAGCCGCTTCTTTTCCAGAGCGGTTACAGCCAATCGTCTTCACGCCAAAAGCTTGCAATAAACGCCCAACTTCCGAACCAATGGCACCTGGTCCCAAAATAAGTGCCGTACTATCTCGTAATTCCGTTTGCTGCGCTTTTTTCGACCATTCACCTTTCTTTTGCTGCTCATACACCCAAGGCAAAGCTCGTTTAATCGCTAAAATATGGGCGAGCATCGACTCAGCCATAGGTGTTTTATGAATGCCACGAACATTTGAGACTAGAATCCCACGTTCGATAATAGCCTGAGCTGGCATTTTTTCTATACCCGCCGATGCAACGAAAATCCATTTTAACTTTGTCGCATATTGTATACTTTCTTCTGTTAAATCTTCACCATATGTAACTAATACATCCGCTTGTTGAAGCTCTTCATTTGATAAGCCCTTTTCGAAGATAAATTCAACCTGTGGAAATTCTGCTAATAATGGCTCTCGTAAATCTGGTCTAGGTTCAAATGTAAAATAGATTCTCATTGTGCTGCCTCCTGTTCTGCTAAATATGTGTAAACTTCTTCAATATGATTTTTTACTCGAACTTTACGCCAAGCTTTTACAAGCTTACCCTCCGTATCAATTAAAAACGTTGAACGCTCTATGCCCATATATTCACGTCCATACATTTTCTTTAAAACCCATACATCATATGCTTCAGCAATTGCATGATCCTCATCAACTAATAATGAAAATGGTAAACCATGCTTATCAATAAATTTTGTATGTTTGTTTGCATTATCTGGGCTAACACCAAGAACAACAGCATTTAAATGACTGAAGTCCTCAAACTTATCGCGAAAATCACATGCCTCTGTCGTGCAGCCTGGTGTCATATCCTTTGGATAAAAGTATAAAATAACATTCTTTCCTTTAAAATCAGCTAAATGCACCATCTCGCCCTTTTCATTCATTAGAGAAAAATCCGGCGCCTTTTGTCCTTCTAGTAAAGTCATACAATCTCCTCCTCTGTAGGTTCTATTTTACTCTAAGTAACAAATCAAGTCATATCTCTTAATTTCTTTGGATTTCTTACAGCGATAGGTCTACAATAGATTACGTATAAAAAGTTAGGAGGCAATTCTATGAATCATGCAAAATCTGAAGCAATACATGCAGAGGCATTACAGCATATTGTTGGTGGTGTAAACAGCCCTTCTCGTTCATATAAAGCAGTAGGTGGCGGTTCTCCTGTAGCTATGGCTCGAGGAAAAGGCGCTTATTTTTGGGATGTAGACGGCAATCGTTATATCGACTATCTAGCAGCATATGGACCAATCGTTACTGGTCATGGCCATCCTCATATTGCAAAAGCAATAACGCATGCAGCTGAAAATGGTACATTGTTTGGGACGCCGACTGAATATGAAGTTACTTTCGCAAAAATGTTAAAGGAAGCCATTCCTTCAATGGATAAAGTACGTTTTAACAACTCTGGTACAGAGGCTGTTATGACAACGATTCGTGTGGCACGTGCCTATACAGGGCGTACAAAAATCATGAAATTTGCTGGTTGCTACCACGGTCACTTCGATTTAGTATTAGTAGCTGCAGGATCAGGTCCAGCAACATTAGGAACACCAGACTCAGCAGGTGTGACAACTTCGACTGCTGAAGAAGTTATTACTGTACCTTTTAATAATCCTGAAGCCTTTACAGAAGCCATGAATAAATGGGGCGAAGAGATTGCAGCTATTTTAATCGAGCCAATTGTAGGAAACTTTGGTATTGTTGAACCGCATCCTGGCTTCCTTGAATTAGTACACGCTACTGCAAAAGAAAAAGGGGCCTTAACAATTTACGATGAAGTCATCACGGCCTTCCGATTCCACTATGGTGGCGCTCAAAATTTACTTGGCCTCACACCTGATTTAACTGCACTTGGTAAAGTTATTGGTGGTGGTTTACCAATCGGTGCATATGGCGGACGTAAAGAGATTATGGATACTGTTGCCCCACTCGGTCCAGCCTACCAAGCGGGTACGATGGCTGGAAATCCCGCATCTATGCAAGCGGGTATTGCCTGCCTAGAAGTGCTACAAACACCAGGCATTTACGAGGAAATGGATAGATTGGGTGGAATTTTAGAAGAAGGCATTTTAGCTGCTGCTAAAAAACATGACGTAACCATCACGTTAAATCGTCTCAAAGGGGCGCTGACTATTTACTTTACAGACGTGAAAGTAGAAAACTATGAGCAAGCTGAAAACTCTGACGGTGAAATATTCGGACGCTTCTTTAAACTTATGCTTGAACAAGGCATTAATCTAGCTCCTTCTAAATATGAAGCATGGTTCTTAACAACTGAGCATACAGAAGCAGACATTCAGGAAACAATTAAAGCAGTAGATACTGCGTTTTCACAATTGTAATCATGACAATAAAAAGGCGACTTGCTAGTAGAAGTCGCCTTTTTATTATTCATCCGTGCAAATCTATGTATTTTATGAGCACTTCCTTCTATAATGTAAAGAAGCTAAAAAATATTAGACAGAAAGGACATCTTTATGAAATTAGGTGCCCGTGTATTTAAAACTGGTGTAGCTATCGTATTTGCATTATTTATAGCAGAGTTGTTAAAACTGCCTTCACCTGTTTTTGCTGGAATTGCAGCCATTTTTGCTATTCAGCCTTCTATTTATCGTTCTTATCAAACCATTGTAGAGCAAGTACAAGCGAATATTATAGGTGCGACAATTGCCGTCATTTTCGGCTTACTTTTTGGCCATCATGTTGTTGCCATTGGTATAGCCGTCATAATAGCTATTGGTTTAATGTTGAAGTTTAAACTTGAAAAATCACTTTCGCTAGCGTTGGTATCAGTCGTAGCTATTATGGAATTTCAAGGGGATGACTTTTTAACGTTTGGTTTGATACGCTTTGTTACGATATTAGTTGGGGTATTAGCAGCATTTGTTGTTAACCTTGTGTTCTTACCACCAAAATATGAGATAAAACTATTTCGCAAAATTTATATTTTACAAGATGATATTATTCGTTGGACACGACTGGCTGTACGTCAAGCTTCTGAGCATACATCCACAAAGACAGCATTAAGTAAGTTTAAGAACCGTATGTTACGAGTGGATACGCTGTATGATTTATATAAGGAAGAGCGTAATTACTTTAAAAATAAAAAATATGTGAAAGCACGCAAACTAGTAGTCTATCGACAAATGATTTTAACTTCCAAGAAAAGCTTGGAATTGCTACAGCGTTTGCATAATCACGAAAACGAATTAGCTCAGCTCCCTACACAATTTCACTTAATGATTCAGGAGAGACTTGATTCCTTGCTAACGTACCACGAACAATTGCTGTTAAAATATACAGGGAAATTAAAACCTGAGCATTCCGAGTGGAGCAAAAGCATCGACTATGTCCAACGTAATGAATTAATGGAAATTTTCATTAAACAAGTCAACTTTGCTCGTGAAGAGGGCGATACGGAGTTTTCTAGCTATCACCTACTCTATATTTTATCGCGTATTTTAGATTATGAGGAAAACCTAGAACATCTAGATACACTCATCGTGTCCTACCAAAGCTATCATGGACATGAAATCAATGTAGAATTTGAAGAAGAATTCATTTAGCTAGCATTTTATGGCAACAGATTACCTTGATTCAGGGGGGCTTTTGAACACCCATTGAATGAAGATCACTCTGTTGCTTTTTTTATACAAAAAAAACCTCCAAGTAGTGCTCTACTTAGAGGAATAGAAGCTAATGACGCAATGTTAACAGCTGTTGCTCTGCTTGCTGGCGTTTGACCGTTTGCTCATCACGTAATTGCTGATAATTGGCAATACCTGAAACAATAGTATCCCACATTTCTTCAAGAGTCTGCGTTGTGCTTGATTGTTGAGCCATGGCAGTACTTAGTTGCACTGCTTCATTGCTGGCTCCTCCAAATTGCTTCATACGGTTTTCAAACGCTGATGCAGATTGACTTTGTAATTGTTGACGCCTGTCATTCACTGCATTTATTAACCCCATTTTAAAAACAGGTATGGTCTTAACAAAAGCACCATTAATCTGTTCAATTAATTCACGATTGCCATTTCGTAGCATCTCGATTTGAGGGGCTGTTATAATCGCCACCATACGCGATTTATCTAACTCATCTATTTTTTGCTGGAGCAACTCTGCAATTGCTTGCAAACGATTTAGCTCCATTTTCGCCAGCTGATTACCTGTGTCGCTCTGTTTTTCATACATCGGAATCAATGTTGTTTGGACCTCATGTAGTTTCATATCAGTTGCTACGATATACTTTTCTAGTTCAAGGTAGTACATTAGGTCTTCTTGATATAAGCGTGCAAGTACTCGATTATCCTTTGCTAATTCCTCTTCCATCAGCACAAATTGATAATGGATTTTCTCAATGTCTCTACCCAGTCCATTGTATTTCGTAAATAGATCGCCATCATTTTTAGTCTTACGTGCAAATAGCTTTTTAAAAAAGCCCTTTTGTTCAGCAAAATCTTGTTTGTCGAATGTCTGCATAAGTGCTTCAAGTTGCTTAAATAATTCATTTGATTCGAAAGTTGTTGACTGGGTGATGATTGCTAAAATTTGATCGGCAAATGTAGCTAATTTTGTTGCTGGCTCTTTTCCCAATGCCAATAGCTCTATCTGATTTTTTATATTGATTTGATTGGCAATTTGCTGTACCTCTGCATGGTCCCGTAGCTGTTCTTTGACGGCTTCTGCTGTTTCTAGTGTCAGCTGCTCCAGCGTCAACGAGTTATTTGACATTCGTGTCGCCTCCTTCCTATCATCAGAAAAAACGATTAAAGAGTTTTTTTATGATTTTGTCGGGTGCTTTTTTTTGCTGCTTTGGTTCTTCATAGTGCAAGTCAAATAGCATATGTTCTAATCGGTGTACATCATAACTATCCTCTTGCAAATGCTTTTCTAAATCTAGTTGACCTGTCGGATTGTAAAAAACAATGTCCATACCAAATCGATTTAAAAAGGCCAATAACGCCATATCCTCACGTGATAAAGCTGGTTGTTGAGGTGCTTGGTATAATACCAGCTTCGGTACCTCTTGGGAATAATCAAAGCTTTGTAGTAATCGTAGAATCTCCTGTGGAATCATCGTCATTTGTTTAAATAAAAATAACTGTAAATCATATAAGGTCTCATTTGGTTGTTGTTTCAGCATGGGCTGCTCACAGGAAGTTTTTATCGTGTGGGCAATCGCACGCTGTAGCTCCAATGTTAACTCACCATATTGCCACCAATCACTTTGCATAATACGCTCTACTGACAGCTCTCCATTCACTAGGCAATGCTTATAGTGAAAGTGGAAATTGGCTCTGCTCGTTGCTGCATAAGGGAATTTCTGGACAAAAACAGTTTGCGGATTTGCTAATAACTGATGCATATAATGCCAGTATTCTTCACGTTGGCTCGAAACCCCACTAATTTTTGCAAATATGACTGGAATGGCAATCTCATCCCCAACCACTTCAAACTGTGGTCGAACCAAAGCTTTCTCTTTTGCATAAATAAAAATATCATCATATGTCATCCGTAATGTTAAGGAACGCGGCATAAAATCTTTAAACTGCCAAGGCTTATAGACACCTGATTGCTGATCATGCATTAATTGTTCAAAATGCTGACTAGAACGATATCCGACCGTTGCCTGCCGGTCACGCAACTTATCAGGGAATGGCTGTAAAGTTGTTTGATTGGTATATGCGTAAGTGATGGAGAATGTATCATTAGGATCAATCTCTGCCAATTCATCTATTTTAGTTGGATGAAAAATCAATACATCACAGCCAAGCTCCATTAATAGTAATAAAAAATAGCGCTGACTAAGAGTTGCTTCCCCGTACCAAACAACTTTAGGAAAATCATCTGTTGGTTTCATGGATTTTGTCCATAGAATCCAATGGTTTTTTAGCCATTTCACCATATCAATTAAAAAACGGCGAAAGTCATTTGCTAGTAAACCTAACGATTGCTGTTTTTGAAAGAGCTCTACTACTTTAATGGTTGCTAACTGTAAATGGCGATTCATTACACTGTCATCATGCTTAGGAATTAATTGATAACCATACATCATTGCCACTAAACGATTAATAGATAGTCCTTGTGGTGTTTGTTGATGCTGCGAAAGGATCGTTTGTATTGCTTGAAAGTCTTTTGGTTCAATATGTTTATTTAATTCCTCACTTAAAATATGGATGTTAGCGTTTTGTGACAATGTAAATAATGAATTGAAATAATCATCTTCTTCGATTGGTACGCCTAATACACGAACAGCAATTCTACTAAAGCTCACTTGTTGCTCTGTTATTTCATAAAATGCACGATCCTTTGGTGAATCTTGAAACGCCTGTAGCCAATCATCAGGATGACGCTCCAACACTGATTTAATTGTGATTGTTTGCATACAAACGCACCTCCTAAAAATCATCCTCAGCCTATGCTGAAGCATTCATTTGTCATTGAATGCCTCTACCTAATGACAACGAAAAATATTTGAACATCTATACGACCGTTTGTTGTGAAGCCATTTGTAAAACCGTTTCCAATAGGTCTTTTGTAAATGCTTCACCATTGTGAGGCGAGTAAGTTGTATTTTGTAAAACTTTTGGCTGTTTATCCTTTAAATCTCCATGATTTGGTGTATAAGCTAAATCAGCCATTGCAAGCATTCCATAATCCATAATAGAATCACCTGCTGCGATATGCACATCATATGTACAGAACTCTTTTATATATTCTATGGCCGCTTCCTTTGTCAGTACCTTAGGCATAAAATATAATTTTTTACCTTGTAGAAGCACATACCAACCATGAACATCGAACTCTTGAATCATTGCTTGTAATTCATCGGAAGGTAAAATTTCAATATCCACATGATGTACGTAAAAAAGATCATCTATATACAAAGAGCGTTGTAGCCATGTATCAGATTTAACCCTATCAAATAGCTTTAGCATATCCTTACGAGGGATCGAAGAATCTTCAATACGTCTAGATAATGTTTGCGTCCATTTTTCATATGGCTGACCCTTTTCTACTATTGTACCCCCATTGCTTGTAATTGCAAAAGCAGGGCATAAATCATGAATAAAATGGATTCTCTTATATTGATGCAATGCTCTTGTCGTAACAGGTACAAATAATGTTTGTTGGTGTACCTGTTGCAATAGGGGTGCTGTTGCCTGTGTCATCATACTCATTGCTTTTTCAGCCTTGTGTTCAACGACCATTGTCTCTGTAGCGGGCGGAAACATCTCCATCATGCGTTTAGAATAAATAAGTGTTCGATCTAAGTCAGATGTAAATAGTATCATCATATTCTCCTCTATAATTCTTTGATTAAACCACAACATGCATAGGACATATTTGAATATTCTTCAACCAATACATTTTTTTCCTGCGCTAGTAATAAAATATGTTTCAATTCATGCATGTACTGTGGATTAATTAAAATCTTCCAAGGTATCCTTCGCAACAAAACTCTTGTTGTTTCACCAACACCAGGCTTAATGAAATGAATATTATCAATACCAAAATCTCGTTGAATTGTTTGCACGGACTTCATGCCCTCCCAAGTAATCGGAGAGGTGTCTTCCTCTTGAATTTGTTGCACGATTGTATTCTGCACTTGTTCAAAACATGTGACGATACGTTCTATGTACAGCTTGGAGACATCTACGGCCTCTAATTCTTTATAGTATTTTGCACCATGAAAGTCGTTCGCATCCATAAACTGCAAATTTAACACCGTTCTACTCACCAATCCAGATACAGTCGAATTTAAACAAGCAGATGGTATTAAAAAATCCTCACGAGTTCCATAAATAGCGGCACAATGTCCCGGATCAGCCAAAACAGCTAAATCAGCACTTAACTGTTTTTGATATTGTAAATTAAACTTTTGGCAGGATTGGATTAATTCATTGGTAATTGCCCCTTTTCCTGTCCAACCATCAATAAATTGAAGACATCCTAGAGGGTGCTGAGTCAAAATATAACGAATCGCCGTTTCATCAAACCCGCGACCACGCAGTATAGAAATGGAGTAATGAGGGACATTCACACGATAACGCATGGATATATACCGTTTGATTAAAATGCCAATAGGTGTACCTGCACGAGCTAAACTCACAAGAATTAAATTTTCTAACCCTCTAGTCTCAATGATTTGTTCTGCTACCACTCCAACGGCGATTGCTATTCTTTCTGCATGAGCATCTAGCGCTTTATAAAAAAGATTCATGTAGGTATTAGATGGTTGTTTCTCCACTGGCAGCATTTCAGAATAATGGATGCCTGATTGAATGAGCTGTTCACGTTTTTCATTATCCATTTCAAGAAATGCACTTCCAATATCACGCAATAAAAAAATAACGTCCTCTGGTGCATAACTCCCCATTTTATCTGGCTGCAAAGTCGATATCATCGCTCTACCTCCAATTCATCCATACTAATCACATATACTTTTGCATTAGTGGCTTCTTGTAATGCCTTTACCACACGAGCAACTACCTCTTCACTTGCTATACGTTCCACAATGAAGAAAAGTTCCGTGTAGGACAGGCTTTGTAGATTATATAAATAATTAGTAACCCCGTTATTCTCTGGACTCTCAAAGGCTATTTTTTCGGTAATCGTATATCCTAAATCGTCTGTACAATAGATTGGACTTCGAGTAGTTGATTGAAAATAAACATTATTTCCTAAATAAGAGGCAATTTGCATAGGAACATACATGAACTCACCCGTGCCAATAACAAGCGCTGGACCATTTGTTCTTAGCTCTTGTAATTGCTTAGCGATAGCTTGTAACGATTTCTTTTGTGCAACATGCTGGTTTGACGTGAGCAAAAACCTCCCTGTCGCTACTAGATAAGGCTGATTATTTACTAAACCATTCTCAGCGACAGATCGATAGAATTTTCGATCAACAGGCACTTGAATTGGCCATAGTGCCATGTCCTCTGTAGCCTGTGTTCGTAAATTTGGCTGCGTGCTTGTTAAGCTTGGAATACCTGAACAGCTAAAATTCCCGCACATAATGGAGATGAATTCGATAGAGATATCCCATTGTACTTCTAATTGCTTAAAGATTGATTGCTGCTGTTCAGAACGCCAATCTAAAATAGATAGTACCGCATATTGTTTCACTAAAGGAAACTTCTGTCTTAATGTCTCAATAATATTAATGACCGTATTTCCAGTAGTAATCTCATCATCTATTAACACAATGCGCTTAGCTTGCAGTAAAAATTCTGGCTCCTCCGTATAAATTCTATGGCTTGTCGCATGTGAATGTTCCTCCTCGAACGTAATAAACGGTTCAAAGTCAGGAAGCACTTCCCTTGTTGTGTGGATATACATAGCATTCGAATGGAAGGCATTAAATACTGCATGACCAAGTGCTGTAGCCGTCTCCGCAAACCCAATAAACAATGTCTCTTCCGTTAACTCTATGGTTCCTTCTACGGATTTTTGTACTTCATCCAAATTTGCTCCGTCTTTTAAAGCTTTTACGACAGCTGACAAAGCCATCTCCTTTTGTCCAATAAGTTGCTGCTGATACAGCATAGCTAGAAGAGTTCCTGTCAGTAAGGGGATTTGCGGATGCACAGCCAAATGTTTGCCTAGAACCGTGCTTACAAACAAAAATTGTCTCTTCTTATTAATCCGAGCTGCCATTCTAAACAGATCGGTTAGCGCAAAATTATGCGGATTGTAGGTAATTTCAATATCAATTGAATAATTCGGTAAAATGCTTAATTTACTCATTTGTTGTTGCATACACACTACCACCTATTTCAGACTGTAATAAAAGTGAGGCAAAATCGACAGATTCATGATAAACACCATAGACATGAGCCTGTTTTAATATTCGCTGTGCCCATCTCATATGTGGCTTGATTTCATTCATCTTATTGGCATAGTGACTTTTCATAACACCTTTACGTCCATCATTATTTTCTATAATACTTAGGGCATCTAGATATTCCTCATACGAAATGGCATAGAGAGCATGCACAACACGAATATGGCTCGGATGAATAATTGTTTTTCCCACTATGCCATTTTGTTTATCCATTAAAACTTCTTTCATTAATCCATCTAAACAATCATCTAACAACGCTTTCCTTGCATCGAGAGCACCTTTCTCACTAAATGGCGTCACTCTTAATGCGGGCTTTAATACACGCTGATTATTAAAATACTCCCACACAGGCCCCGATATAATAAACCCATCTTCCTCACGACCTAAGACATTGACAATATCTGCGATACAATCTCGAATCACACTAATATCATAAATGGTGGAGTCCATACGGCGACGAATTCCGTAAATACCACAGAAATCCGTGGCACCAATTCGTACATTTAATACACGGGCTCTGTAATGATGTAGAACTTCTTTAATGCCTAATAATGCTTCCATACGAGATTCCTTATATAGTACCTCACGACTCTCTAAAATCGGCATACCATATAAAATCAAATCATTTTCTAAAATGGTTTGTTCAAGCAACTCAAAATACCGGGCACCCTGTTCTGCAGTAAACTTCGGAAAGACATAGCCTGTTAATATTTCCTGCTTTTTCCCTAAAGCAGTCGTTAACTTTTGAAATTGCTCAACATGTCGTACTCGAATAAAAAGTAATGGGAGCTCCTGAAGCAATAGCTGTTTTTGCTGATAGAGTGCATATAATTCACTAATATCCTCGATCAACTTAGCTTCACAATCTACTAACTCTGAATCCCCTACTGCATCCTCCAAATCAATGACGAGTGATGTGAGTTCCTTATATTTTTGTGACCGGATCAAACTCACAATCGTAGGCATGGAAGCGGGCATATACAAAGTCGCACCTAAGGCATACGACAAAATATCTGGCGATTCCCACTTAGTAAATGGCTGTGGCTTCTTATAAAATATCGTCTCTGCTTCTGTTGCAAAGTGTTGCATCTAATCCTCTCCCCAATAACTATGCCTTTTGTGAAAAAAGCACTGTATCAGCCTGTTCCACACAGACCAATACAGTGCCTTGTTTACACTGCTGTTTTCTTATTCAACTTGTGAACAACAAATGTTAATAAGAATGCAGCAATTAAAATAATAAAGAAGATTTCATGTGAAAGATGGTAGCCAAAAATACTAGCAAACATTTTCAGTACAATAATGGCAATTAAAATATAGGCAGTCGTTTCAAGCTCTGGTATTCGTTCGATTAATGATAGGAATACACCAGCGATGGTACGCATCATGATAATACCTAAAATGCCTCCTAATAATAGAACCCATACTTGATCTGAGATCGCAAATGCCGCCAAAATAGAGTCTACTGAAAAGGCAATATCCATTAATTCAACTGAAATAACAGTCGCCCAAAAAGTACCAAAGACACGAACCATCCAACCCGTCTTTTTAAACTCGTGTGCTTCTCCTTCATCAGTGCTTTTATTTTTAAAGTGCAGTATGACTAACCACATTAAATAAGTCGCTCCAATTACTTTAACAATAGAGAATTTTACGAGATATACACCAATACCGATGAAGAGAAATCGGAAAAAATAAGCCCCAAACATCCCATACATTAATGCTTTTCTTCGCTGACGTTGCGGTAAATGCTTAACAAGCACCGCTAAAACTAGCGCATTGTCTGCAGACAATAGGCCCTCCATAATAATCAACGAAAAAATAAGGCCCCATGATACTGGATCTGTTAAAACCTGTCCCCACATCTGCCAGTTAAAAAACTGTGCATATGTATTTAATATCTCGTTTATTACATCCACACAAAATCCTCCGTCATGTACCTATATCCTACTAGTTACTGTAGTCCATATGCATTGATTAATGCAGCTAGACCACCCTGGTAACCTGAGCCTACTGCAGCAAATTTCCACTCACCATTATGACGGTACAGTTCACAAAATACTACGGCTGTTTCAATACTGAAGTCTTCTCCTAAATCGTAACGCAATACCTCTGATCCCGACTCTTCGTTCGTCAATCGAACATAGGCATTTAAGACTTGTCCAAAGTTTTGATGACGCCCCTCTGCATCGTAAATTGTTACCGTCACAACAATTTTTTCAATTTGAGGTGATACTTGCTTTAAGTTGACAAGAATTTTTTCATCATCCCCATCTCCTGCACCTGTACGATTATCACCCGTATGGACAACAGATTGGTCTGGGCTCGCTAAATTATTATAGAAGATAAAGTCCTGTTCATTACGACATTTTCCTGAAGCATCTAGTAAAAATACAGATGCATCCAGGTCAAAGTCTTGTCCACCATCAAATTGCTTTACATCCCAGCCTAACCCAATGCCAATGCTATTTAAGCCTGGATCTTGCTTGGTTAAATCGATACGTTGCCCTTTACTTAATTGTATAGCCATTCAAAATCTCCCTTTCTGTTCAAAGATGAAATTTTAATTTACACTTAAGCCATAATCATTACATAAAGCAGCTAAACCACCTTGGTAGCCAGCGCCAATCGCATTAAATTTCCATTCCCCATTATGACGGTATAATTCCCCTACAACAATAGCTGTTTCAATACTGAAATCCTCACCTAAATCATAGCGAATAATTTCTTCGTTGGAAGCAGCATTCATAATACGAATATAGGCATTAGACACCATGCCAAAGTTCTGACTGCGAGACTCTGCATCATGGATTGTTACAGTGAAGGCTAGTCGCTGAACATGTGCAGGTACTTGAGTTAATGCCACTTTCACCACTTCATCGTCACCTTCGCCTACACCCGTTAAATTATCGCCTGAATGCTCAACTGAGCCATTACCACCTGTAGTATTGTTATAAAAAATAAAATCATTTTGATCTGCTACTTTGCCTGTATCAGCAAGTAAAAATACAGATGAGTCTAAGTCAAAATCATGACCACCATCATATTTATTTGTATCCCAGCCTAAACCTACCACAACATTTGTTAATCCTGGATTTGTTTTTGTTAAATCTACCTTTTGACCTTTTTGTAGTGAAATGCCCATAATTTTTATTCCTCCTATTTAGTCAATTATTTATTGATATCTTCGAACAACGTCGCCAAGCTTTATGTCATTTGTTCCCGTACCAACCGCAGCAAACTTCCATTCATTACTATGACGGTAAATTTCTCCACATACTAACGTCGTTAAATTCGAATAATTATCAGTTAAATTATAGCGAATTAGTTCACTTCCTGTCCTGTCATCATACACACGAATATATGCATTATGAATCATGCCGAAGTGTTGATTGCGACCTGCCGCATCATAAATGTTTACAACAAACACAAGCTTGTTATATTGCGTAGGTACAGATGATAGCTCAATTGTAATTACCTCATCATCACCATCGCCATCACCTGTTAAATTATCACCTGAGTGTCGAACAGAACCACAGCTACTTGTTAATTTCCCGAAATAAACAACATCGTCACCCGCTACAACCTTATCATCCTGTAACATTAATACCGAAGCATCACAGTCGATACTTCTGCCACTGCCACTATTTCTACTGGAAAATAAACCACCTAAAAAGCCGCCACTTTTCTCTTGACTTACAGGGTCCCACCCTAAACCTACTTTAATTTTATTTAAACCTGCGTTACCTTTTGTTAAATCAACTCTTTGTCCTTTTTGTAAATTAATCCCCAACTCTAACACCCTCCTCAAATATGTATTTCAAACGAAAGATTTTATGGTAAGCAATAATCTACTAAGCTAAAAGATTTCTACTTAAATTAAGTCTAAAATAACGTGACAAAAAATTCAATTAATGGCTCCGAAAAGGTGTTTTCACTTATTTTTGAAAGCGGTTCATACATTCTATATATCTTAGAACGTTTTTTCGTTAAAAATGTTCCTTTTATATCCATTTGTACGTTTCGCCAAAACAGCTGAAAAAACCTTCTAACTTGTAGAAGGCTATTGTTCCTATTTACTAACTTTTCATTTTTGGATCAAGTGCATCGCGTAGTCCATCACCCATTAGATTAAAGCCTAGAACGGTTAACATGATAGCTAGACCAGGGAAAATCATCGTCCATGGAGCATTTAATAAAAACTTCCGTGCATCCGCCAGCATTTTTCCCCATTCTGGTGCTGGTGCTTGTGCTCCTAATCCTAGGAAACCTAATGCCGCAGCTTCAATAATAGCTGTCGCAATCGCTAGTGTCCCCTGCACAATTATTGGAGTTATGGAATTTGGCAAAATATGAGAAAATAGAATTCGTGCATCACGCATGCCAATTGCTTTTGCTGCTACAATATATTCCTCTTCCTTGACGCTTAAAACTTTAGAGCGGATTAAGCGCCCAAAATTCGGTACGTTAATAATGGCAATGGCGATTAATGCATTTTGTAAAGATGGACCCAACACTGACACTACTGCAATCGCTAGTAGCATACTAGGGAAAGCTAGCATAATATCAAAAATACGCGAAATAATCGTATCAATCCATTTTCCATAATAGCCTGCAATGATGCCAAGTAAACTGCCAATTATGACGGATAAAATAACTGAGAAAAAGCCTACCCATAACGAAATCCTTGCACCATGAATGATTCTCGAAAAGATATCCCGTCCAAAATCATCCGTTCCAAACCAATGATCAGCGGATGGTGCCAGTAAACGCTTTGTTAAATTTTGTTCATTGATGCCCTGTGGTGCAATGTATGGACCAATGACAGCCAGTAAAATAAAAAATATAACAATTCCTGCTCCTACGAGGGATACTTTGCTCTTCTTAAAGCTACGCCAGCCTTCGAGCCATGGACCTACTGCCTTTTCTCGAACTGGTGCTGCTTCTTTTTTTATATCAATTGCTCCAGTCATCATTGCAACTCCCTTCTATTTGTATTTAATACGTGGATCGACTACTGTGTACAGTAAATCCACGATTAAGTTAATCATGATGAAAATAAATGCAACGATTAGAATACCTGATTGAATAACAGGATAATCCCTAAAGCCAATCGCATCATAAATATAACGACCAATTCCTGGCCAACTAAAAATCGTCTCTGTTAAAATGGCTCCACCTAGCAGTAATCCTGTTTGTAGACCAATTACCGTTAACACAGGGATAACCGCATTCTTTAATGCATGCTTATAAACAACAATAAACATTTTTTGGCCTTTTGCCCTTGCAGTTCGTACATAATCTGAGCGCATAACTTCCAGCATTGAAGACCTTGTGATTCTTGCGATGATAGCCATCGGAATCGTTGCAAGTGCTACTCCTGGTAATATTAATCGCTTTATGACTTCGACGAATTGATCAAAGCGACCTTGAATGAGCGTATCTAGTAAATAAAAATGGGTTATGGCGGTTATTGGATTTCGCACATCTTCTCGACCAGAGGTAGGCAGCCAACCAAGCTTACTACTAAATGTCCACTGCTCCATTAAGCCAAGCCAGAACACAGGTACAGAAACACCGATTAATGCTATAATCATCGCTGTATAATCAAACCATGAATTTTGGAACCATGCAGAAATAATGCCGGCATTCACACCAATAACGATCGCAATAATCATCGCAAATAGTGCAAGTTCGGCCGTTGCTGCTAAGTATGGAAAAATTTCTTCTGATACAGGTAGTTTCGTACGTAGGGAAACCCCTAAATCCCCCTGAAAAATACCTGCTAAGTAACTAAAATATTGTGTATACCACGGCTTATCTAATCCTAAACTTGCGTTTAACGCCTCGACCGCCTCTTTTGTCGCCTGTTGTCCTAAAATAACTTGTGCTGGATTTCCAGGAATTGCTCGTATCAACATAAAGACGATAAAAGTCATTCCAAGCAAAACTGGGATTAGTTGAAGTAAACGTCTCCCCATATAGTGAAGCATTTTCATCACCTCTCTATGATTTTCATAATCTACTTTGAAGTCTTTATATACTGTTGAAAGGTTGAGCCTTCACTAAACGGTTTTGAATGTTTAGTTGAGTTCTTTCATACAGGAAATAATCATTATCGTTACTTGAAAAGAATCTGCGAGATTTCCACGGCTTACCCGCAGAAAAGCAAGCAGATTCTTCACATTTCTTTGTTCAATTGAAAATGATGAAATTTACTATTGAATATCTACTGCATCTAAACGGTCAGAGCCAGTAGGATGCGCAATATAATTCGTCACTTTCACGTTAGCCGCTAAAATTGGTGTTGAGTGAGCAAGTGGAACCCATGGAGCATCCTCAGAAATAATTACTTGAGCTTGCTTATAAAGTTCATTACGCTTGTCCTCGTCAATTTCAGTTTGAGCTTTAACAAAAATTTCGTGTAATTTAGGATTATCATAGAATGTATAGTTATTAGAGCCAATATTATCGCCGTCTAATAACGTGTATAGGAAGTTATCCGCATCTCCATTGTCGCCTGTCCAGCCAAGTAGGAACGCATCTGCTTCACCATTTTGTGCTTTCTCTAAATACGTAGCCCATTCAAATGACACAATTTTAGATTTAATGCCCACATCTTCTAAATTCTTTTGAATCGCTTCTGCCACTTTTTGACCGTCTGGCATGTATGGACGTGGTACTGGCATTGCCCAAAGCTCAATTTCCTTACCATCATAGCCTGCTTCAGCAAGTAATGCTTTCGCCTTTTCAGGATCATACGTATAGCCTGTAACGTCATCGTTGTAACCAGAAATTACTGGTGGCATTGGGTTTTTCGCTGGCTCAGCTAGCCCCTCATAAAATGCATCCACTAATGCTTGTTTATCGATTGCATAGTTAACTGCTTGACGCACTTTTACATTATCAAAAGGAGGACGAGTAACTGTTAAACCAAGATAACCAACGTTCATAGATGGACGCTCGATTAACTGTAAATTAGCATCGCCTTCAATTGTTGCTTTATCAGATGGGCTTAAGCCATCAGCTACATCAATATTGCCTGCTAATAAATCATTTAAACGTGCAGAGTTTTCTGGAATAGAACGATAAATCACTTTATCTAATTTAGGATAGCCATCAATATAGTAATCTGGATTTTTTTCAATTGTGATTGAATCATTACGTACCCAGCTTACAAACTTGAATGGACCTGTTCCTACAGGATTTGCAGATAAACCTTCTTCATCTGCTTCAAATGCAGTTGGAGAAGCAATCGCGAATGGAGACATTGCTAAATTTTTCAGGAATGGTGCTTGTGGTTGGCTTAATTTAAAGACAACTGTGTAGTCACCCTCTGCAGTTACTGATTCAATTACTTGCTTGTCACCAACGACAAATTGCGAACTAAAATAAGGGTGTTTATCCGCACCTGATTTCCAACGTTCAATATTCTTAACAACAGCCTCAGCATTGAAATCTGTGCCGTCATGGAATTTCACACCTTCTTCTAGCTGGAAAGTATACGTTAAACCATCCTCTGATGCCTCCCATGATTTTGCTAAGCCTGGTTGAATCGTTACATCTCGTTCACCAAAGTTTACTAATGTTTCATAAATATTAGCTGTTACCGTGAAGGATTCACCGTCTGTAACAACAGCAGGGTCTAGTGCTACAGAATCTCCACCACGACCATACACTAAAATTTTTGGTTCTCCACTGCCAGCTGTATCGCCACCAGTTGAAGTATCTTTACTACCCGTATCCTTAGTATCTGAGCCGCCACAAGCCGCTAAGATTGTCGAGAGGATAAGGAGTAGCATTACACCTAAAGTCCAAAACTTCTTTTTCTTCATCGAATTTCCCCCTATGAGTTTTTATATCATTTAATGTTGGAGTGCCTCATAAAGATGGCAAGCAACATAATGACCCGGTTTCACTTCTTGCATTTTAGGTACTACCTGTGAGCACTGTTCCTTTTTAAATGGACATCTCGTATGGAACGTACAACCGCTTGGCGGGTTTGATGCACTTGGAATATCTCCTGTAATAATAATCTGTTCCCGTTCAAACGTAGGATCTGGAACAGGAACCGAAGATAAAAGTGCCTGTGTATATGGATGAAGCGGTTCAGCATATAAGTCCTCACTCGCTGTCAACTCTACTAATTTACCTAAATACATAACGCCAACACGATTACTGATATGGCGAACTACCCCTAAATCATGGGAAATAAAAATATAAGTCAGCTTTAAATCTTTTTGCAGCTTTTGCAATAAATTCAAAACCTGTGCCTGTATGGACACATCGAGCGCAGATACTGGCTCGTCCGCAATAATTAAGCGTGGATTGGTCATTAAGGCTCTAGCAATGCCGATACGCTGCCTTTGCCCTCCACTAAATTGGTGCGGATAACGCTTGATATGATATTCATTCAATCCAACAATCTCAAGTAGCTCCAACACTTTCTGTTTGCGCTCCTTGGCATTACCTATCCCATGAACAATAAGAGGCTCCTCTAATATTTTGCCGATGTTATGGCGTGGATTCAGCGAGGCATAGGGATCCTGAAAAATCATTTGAATATCTCTACGCGCCTTCCTCATTTCATTATTGGATAATTCTGAAATCATTTTACCTGCGAATTCTATCTTACCTCCAGTTGGCTCTAGTAAGCGCATTAACAAGCGACCCGTTGTCGATTTACCACAGCCTGATTCGCCAACAATCCCTAATGTTTCTCCTTCAAATACTTCAAATGAAACATCATCTACTGCCTTTACATCTCCCGTATGCGAATTAAGGACTCCCTTTCGAATCGGAAAATACTTTTTTAACCCCTCAACCTTTAATAGCGCTTTCGACACGTTGCTCCACCTCCTGCTTCTCTAGTAAAAAACATCTCGATTTATGATTCTCAGCTGCCTCAAATAAAGGTGGTGTTTCCTGTAAACAACGTTCCATCGCATACTCACAGCGTGCTGCAAAACGACAGCCAACCTGAATACTTCCTGGTTTCGGTACACTCCCAGGAATGGAGTATAGATTATCCTTTTTATAACGCATATCAGGTACTGATTGAATGAGTCCTTGCGTATAGGGATGTTTAGGATTAGTGAAAATTTCATGAATCGGTGCCTCTTCCACTATTTGTCCTGCATACATAACAATCACTCGCTCACAAGTTTCTGCGACAACACCCAGATCATGTGTAATTAACAACACAGCTGTATTCAAGCGTTTATTTAAGTCTTTCATAAGCTGTAAAATCTGGGCTTGTATCGTAACATCCAATGCAGTTGTAGGCTCGTCCGCAATTAATACCTGAGGATCACAGACAAGTGCCATAGCAATCATCACACGTTGACGCATACCACCAGACAGCTGATGTGGGTAATCCTTTAGCAATTCCTCAGCACGTGGTAGACCCACTAATTTCATAATTTCAACCGCTCTTGCAAACGCTTCCTTTTTCGACCATTTTGGATTATGGATTAATATCGCCTCTTTTAACTGGTCACCAATCGTAAACAGAGGGTTTAGCGAAGTCATTGGCTCCTGAAAAATCATTGCAATGTCTTTACCACGTATTTTTTGCATTTGTTTATCCGTACATTTAGCAATATTTCTGCCATCTAGCAAAATTTCTCCACCTGTTATTTTTCCTGGTGGTGATGGAATTAATCCCATGATGGACAGCGACGTAACACTTTTACCACTTCCCGATTCTCCTACAATCCCTAAAATTTCTCCTTCATTGACAGAAAAATCGATATCGTCTACAGCAGGAATTTGCCCATTATCTGTGAAAAAGGTCGTTTTCAAACCTTTTATTTCTAGTAGTTTTTTCCTCATGTGTAACGCCCCACCCTACCTATATTTTACTTAAATGTATAATAATATTAATAGAATACTATAACTTTCGTTAAATTCCTTATTTTCAGATAATTCTAACTAAAAATCCCGACTCTTTCAATCATTAATATTCTGCAAATTACATAGAATTTCTACAATAATCGTCTTCGATAATAATTAAATCTTATAAAGAGATAATTTCTTACATTTATCAAAAAAAAATAGCCTTCCATTTTCAAAAAAATGAAAGACTTTTTTAAAAAAAAATTTATAAATCGTGGAATTTACGTTAATTTTCAATCTAAATGCTGCACCTGGAATAAATTATAATATGTTCCTTGGCTGTCCATTAACTGCTCATGTGTTCCACTTTCGATTAATTGTCCATGATCGATGACAAAAATTTTATCAGCATGGGTAATTGTAGAAAGACGGTGCGCAATAATAATAGTCGTTCGTTCATGAGCAAGTTTGTCTAATGATTCTTGTATCAGTGCTTCACTTTCTAAGTCTAACGCAGAAGTAGCCTCATCAAGGATTAAAATCGGTGGATTTTTTAAAAACACACGTGCAATGGCAACCCTTTGTTTTTGTCCGCCGGATAGCTTTACTCCTCGTTCTCCAACCTTTGTGTCATAACCGTTAGGCAGACTCATAATAAAGTCATGGGCATTTGCCGCTTTCGCTGCTTGGATGACCTGTTCATCTGTTGCATCTGGTCTCCCCATTAAGATATTCTCTTTGACAGAATCACTAAAAAGTATATTATCTTGCAAGACAATACCAATTTGCGATCGTAACGAATGTAAAGTGACGTCTCGTACATCATATCCATCAATGGTCACTTTCCCACTTGTTGTATCGTAAAAGCGAGGAATTAAACTGATAATCGTGGACTTACCACCACCACTCATCCCTACAAAGGCAACAGTCTCCCCGGGATTAATCGTTAAATCAATTGCATTTAAAATAGGTGAACCAGTTTCTTCATATTGGAAGGCTACATTGTGAAAGCAAACCGCCCCATTTGCGCGTGGGAGTTCACGAGCGTAGTCCTTATCTTTCACTTCATAAGGCTCGTCTATTAAATCAAACATTCGATCCATTGAAGCGATAGACTGTGTTAAAGTGGTGGAAGAACTAACAAGACGACGAAGTGGACCATACAGACGTTCAATATAAGCTATAAAAGCAACCATTGTTCCAACTGAAAGTGACCCATTTATTACTTGATAGCCCGCATAGGCTATCACTAACAATGGTGCAACATCCGTGATTGTATTTACGACAGCAAATGATTTTGCATTCCACTTTGTTTGATCAAGTGCTTTTTCTAAAAACTCGCCGTTTGCTGAATCGAACAATTTTTGTTCATGCTTTTCTAAAGTAAAGCTTTTAATAATGCTCATACCAGCTACACGTTCGTGTAAATAACTTTGTACACCTGCAAGTGCTTGAGAACGTTTCCGTGTTAAATCCCTCAATTTGCTAAAAAAGTACTTCACACTGAATGCATAAAATGGAAATGCGATTAAAGCTACTAGTGTTAGCTTCACATCCATTGTTAGCATAATGGCAATTGCAATTACTATCGTCGCAAGATCCAACCACACATTCATTAAGCCCGTCATAACAAAGGTCTTCGTTTGCTCAACATCATTAATAACCCTTGAAATAACATCACCTGCACGTGTATTGGCATAGTATCTTAAGCTTAGGCGCTGTAAATGTGCATAAATCTCTTTTCGAATATCGAACAGCACCTTATTACTAACGTGTTGTGCATAATATTGTCGATAGTACTCAATAGGTGGACGGATAATAAAGAACACAATAATAGTTCCACCCAGCCAATAAAATAGCTCTTTTGTTTTTTCTACATCTGTTAAGTCATCTGCTGCAATAATGTCGTCCAATACAATCTTAATGAGCAGTGGAATAAATAGAGGAATAGCAAATTTTACTATACCAATGATAATCGTTAAAATAATTTCCCATGTATATGGTTTTACAAAGCGCATATATCGCTTTATGCTTCCCAATTTATCATCACATCCTTACAAAAAGAAACAGGCATTCGATGATGAATGCCCTAAGTATTATAGCAATATTTCGATTAGAATACAGTTATGATGACTTTATAGCGAACTATTTTACATTTGTCTTTACAGCTCTCTGATCCCCTCCAATAAAAAAACACCTATTAGTTAAACTAATAGGTCATGCTGTTGAAAAAAGATGATGTCAACGGCAGAAAAAGCAACTTTGCAAGGTGAGAGGTTGATTTCCGTTCCGCCAGCGTCCTTTCCAGGGGGCGTCCGATGAGCCGCTTCACTCACTTACGTTCGCTCCAGGGTCTCCTCTGTGACGCTCAATCCCCTAGGAGTGACGCTGGCTCCACTCCAATCAACCATGCTGCAAAGTGTCTTTACTTTTTTTCATAGTAGCATCGCGATCAAATCGCCCATTAACTGTATTCTTAGAGGGGATGAGCTCTTATTTTCAATGTGGAGAAGTGAAGCGTGACAAAACCTCTTCATAAAGAGTAGTGAACACCTTCCCTTTATTTGAACACCTTTGCTAAAAAGTCAGTGGGTTGGAGTGGAAGGCTACTTGACTCCCGTGGGATAGCGAGACAGGCGAAGCCCTGCACGGAGCGGTAGCGGAGGAAGCGATTCGGCGCTCGCCCACAGGAAAGCAAGTAGCCTGCAACGGAAATCCATTTCTACCTTTCAATTGACTGTTTTGTTTTTCAACACTAAAACACCTATTAGTTAAACTAATAGGTGTCATGTTGTTGAAAAAAGATCATGTCACTAGCAGAAAAAGATATTTTAGCAAGATGAAGGGGTGATTTCCGTTCCGCCAGCGTCCTTTCCAGGGGGCGTCCGATGAGCCGCTTCACTCACTAACGTTCGCTCCAGGGTCTCCTCTGTGACGCTAAATCCCCTAGGAGTGACGCTGGCTCCACTCCAATCAACCATTCTGCAAAGTGTCTTTACTTTTTTCATACTAGCATAGCAATCAAATAGCCCAATAACTGTATTCTTAGGGGGATAGGCCCTTTATTTTCAATGTGGAGAAGTGATGCGTGACATCATAAAGAGTAGTGAACACCTTCACTTTATTTGAAAACCTTTGTTAAAAAGTTAAATATTTATTGGTTGGAGTGGAGGGCTACTTGACTCCCGTGGGATAGCGAGACAGGCGAAACCCTGCACGGAGCGGTAGCGGAGGAAGCGATTCGGCGCTCGCCCACAGGAAAGCAAGTAGCCTGCAACGGAAATCTGTTTTCACCTTTCACAAAAATTCTATTGATGGTTTTGTTTTTCAACACTATGACACCTATTAGTTAAACTAATAGGTGTCATTAACGATCATCTGACTGCATATCAAGCTGGAACTTGTAACGATTTGTCCAGACATCGATGAAATCGGGTGCAAATGGTCCTCTTTTTTGTTGAATCCAGCTTATTAATTTATCGACATTGCGCTTTAAAATCTTATCTATGACATCAGGATAAGACATTTCCTTACGATGGAGCTCATATTCATCCTCGTCTAAAAGGGTATAAGACATGTCAGGAAAAACTTTAATATCTAAATCATAGTCGATATATTTAATGGCATTATTATCGAAAACAAATGGTGAGCTTAGATTGCAATAATAATACACACCGTCTTCACGTAGCATACAGATGATGTTAAACCAGTGTTCCGCATGGAAGTAGCAAATAGAGGGCTCTCTCGTTAGCCATGTACGACCATCGGATTCTGTCACAAGTGTCCGTTCATTCGCACCGATTACGATATTTTTCGTTCCTTTTAAAACCATCGTTTCTTGCCAAACACGGTGGATACGGCCATTGTGCTTATAACTATGTATTTGTATCGTTTCTCCTTCTACCGGTAATGCCATTTTGTTAGCCCACCTTTTCGTCTATGCTACCTAAATCTAGCAGTCTCTAGTATATTATAGCAATGTGTACGCGAAAGGTGTAGTTAGAAAACCACAAATTTCACTACGCTATTTTGAATTTGTATAAAATTTAGTCAATTATAAGCGAATTTTATTATAATGTCAGCTTTGATGGGATTTTTTAGTTAATTCCGCAAATATTCCACCTCTAGAGGATTTCCTTTACAGCTGATGATTTACTTAACTGAACAATTTGAAAGGGGCTGTCTTTTTCATCTTTTCGGATTTAAGACAGCCCCTTAGAGGTAAATGCAATTATGCAGTTACAAAGTGTTACTCACCTAAATCTTGGTTAGTTTTAGAGAAACGACCTGAAGCTGGAGCTTTCTTTTGCTCTGCTTTCGCATTTTGCTTTTGCACTTCATTTACGTCCGTCTCATAACCAAACTCTTCACTTTGACGTTGCATGTTTTTATTCGGTTGGAAATTTTGGTTGTTTTGTTTTTTCATCCTTCATTCACCTCCACGCTAGTTATTGTGTACGGAGGTGATGACTTTTATGCTCATGAATTGATTATTTTAAGAAGGTTTTATTTTCCTGCTGTTTGCTTTTTTACTTCTTCCCAAATTTTTAGCATCGGAACAGGCATCGGCAAAAGTTCTATTTGCTCACGACTTAGCCAATCACCCAGCTCAGCGGATTCGCATTTTATATAATAGCTATTTATATGCCAAGTTAAATGTGAAAAAACATGTTTAAATGTAAGCAGCTCCTGTTTGGCCTGTCCATTTTCTGTACATTCCTTTGTATAGTTTTCTGCTGAAATTTGGCTCGTTTCCATCATGGGAAATTGCCATAGATTAGCTAGCAGGCCTTCCTCAGGACGTTGTTGCATTAAAAATTGTCCATTGTCATTTTCATATACGAGTACATCATATGTGAGATGCTTCATTTTTATTTTTTTTGATTTGACAGGTAATTTTTCTGGTTCTCCCTCATTAAAAGCCGTGCAATACTCTCTGACTGGGCATAATAAACATTTTGGAGAGGTAGGTGTACAAATAAGTGCACCCAGCTCCATTAAGCCTTGATTAAACGATGAAGCATGATGAGGATCAATTAGTTCCTCAACCGCCACTTCAAAAATCTTCTTCGTTTTTGGAAGAGCTATATCATCATGTATATCAAGCACCCTACTGAGAACTCGCATAACATTACCGTCAACTGCATGTTCAGGCTTATTATAGGCAATACTTAATATAGCGCCTGCAGTATAGGGACCAACACCTTTTAATTTAGATATTTCATGGCGATTGTCAGGTACTATACCGCCGTAATTTTCTAAAACCTCACGAGCACCTGCTTGTAAATTGCGAGCACGGGAATAATAGCCAAGACCTTCCCAATGCTTTAATAAGTATTCTTGTGGTGCTTCCGCCAGCAAATCTAATGTTGGAAAACTTTCCATAAAACGATTGTAATAAGGAATAACTGTGTCGACACGTGTCTGTTGCAGCATCACTTCCGATACCCAAATCTTATAAGGGTCCGTTGTGTGTCTCCACGGCAAATCACGTTTCTCCGTGTTAAACCAGTCGACTAAAGATTGTCGAAATTCTGTTACATATGGGTAATTCACAGTGACCTCCGTTGTTTTTACGATTTAATTTATGATGAAAAGGGTATACAATGAAGAAAAGAATATTCGTGTATACTCGACAAAAACCGTCTCTTTCACACGAATGTCAGAATATTTCAATATACCTTTTATTATTTTTGAAATAAAGTTGTATGCACATTGTACTCGATTTTAATGCATACTAGGAGTGGATATTTTTGGATTCAGGTACACATTTCGTTATGGGTATAGCCCTTGGCGGTCTTGCATTAGCCGACCCTGTAGTAGCCGATCATTCAATGACTTTTACAGCAGTAATGGCAGGTACAATTATTGGCTCACAAGCTCCAGATGTCGACACTGTGTTAAAACTACGTAATAACGCCATCTATATTCGACATCACAGAGGAATTACACATTCACTACCAGCTGTAGCTATTTGGCCTATTTTAATTACAATTGTTTTATCACTTATTTTGCAAGACGTAAATGTGTTTCATTTATGGCTTTGGACATTTTTAGCTGTTGGTCTTCATGTCTTTGTTGATATTTTTAATGCGTATGGTACGCAAGCAATTCGACCATTCTCTAGAAAATGGGTTGCGTTAGGTGTCATTAATACCTTCGATCCCATTATCTTTTCATTACATTGTGTTGGTATTGTGTTATGGGCATTCGGTACAAATCCAGTATGGACATTTAGTATCATGTATATGGTTATCGTGATTTACTATATTTTACGATTTGCCGTTCAAAAAGCGGTAAAAAATGCAGTGCATCATACTATTCAAGATGAAGAATATGTCATTGTAGCGCCTACTATGCGCTTCTTCCACTGGCGTATCGCAGCCAAATCTAAAACACATTATTACGTTGGGCGTGCATATGGAAGGACTGTTAATATTTACGATAAATTCGAAATTAAGCCTTTACCTAAAACTGCGCTTATAGATGCCGCAATGAAAGATCCTAACTTAGCTGCATTTGTGTCCTTCTCTCCAATGTACCGATGGGAGATTTCAGAGCTTGAAAACGGCCTAATAGAAGTAAGGCTAATCGATTTGCGTTACCGTAGTGACAATCGCTATCCTTTCGTGGCTGTTGCACATTTAAATGATGATAATGACATCGTTACGTCTTACACAGGCTGGATCTTTACAGAAGATAAGCTCCAGAGAAAATTACAAATTGGCGCAAGTAATTAAGCAGTAAACCCTGACCAAGACTGGTCAGGGTTTTATTATTGTGCCATATCATCACTAGCATCTAGTAAATGTATATACTTCGGATTACGTCCTGCAAATGCGTGTAATTTATCACCGTAGCTAGCAATTAATTGACGAACGAGATTTTCTGTATACGCTGCTCCACGATAATCATACCCTGCTTTCGCGGCAGTTGATTCAAAGTCACTCCATAGCAATTCCACCCAAACCCGTGCCCGTCCAACAGACATCTGTGGATTCTTTGCTAATAACTCTGCTGTTAATTTTTCAATTTTCTCATCCATTTATTTGCCCACCTTTACAGGGGAAAGGATAGATACGGGTAATGCCTCTTGGTACTTGTCCCCGCCTAAACGGTGTCCCCAAGCAAAACGTCCCTTTAAATAATCTACTTGGAAAAACTCATTATCTGAACCATCAATACGATACATTTCTCCTGGAACAATCGTATCCAGATCCACCAAATAAGCCGCAGCCATTAAAGCTTTGCGCTCATAAACAGCAAACTCATTGATAATTCCTAGCTGTTCTGCCTTTCGAGCTTTCTCTTTTAGAAAAGCAATTTCCTCTCGCAGTTCATGCTCAGACATAGCTGCATAATTTTTTTCACTCATTCTTCATTCTCCTTCTCTTCTATAAAACAATCTATTACTTCTATAGGAAAACCCTTTTGATAGAGCGCCTGTTTAACCTTCATTTTTAGCTCATAACCAGTATACTTCGATACGTACTTTTTCCAAACTTTTTCGCCTTGAGTATCTAACAACTGCTGCCAGTTGTCATCATCCTGCGCTATCTCCACTTGGCTAAGCACCTCTTCCACGATCGGAAATGCATACCCTTTTCTTAAAAGAAAATCCTGGATTTTGGTCTTTATTTGGGTTGGCGTTTTCTTATTCTCTGAGCGAATAATTTTCTCCGCTAACTGCATTGCCAGTTTTAATTGTTCCTCAAAACTATATGTAGCAAGCACCTCATCCTGCAAGTTTTTCTCAATGCCCTTTTTAATCAGGTCTTGTCTAATGGCTCTTGGTCCTTTTTTCATCGTAGCTTTCTTAGTATTAAGTAATGCCTTCGAATAGTTTTCATCATTAATAAAGCCATAGGATTTTAACTTTTGGATCGCCTCTAACACCACAGCTTCTCCAAATTCTAATGCGAGTAGTTTTTTCTTTACCTCATGCTCACTTCGCATTTGATAAGAGAGAAAGTTTAATCCCTTATTAAATGCCTTACGTATCTCATCTTCATAGGCAATCTCCTGGATTTCGAATTCATCGAGCACCTTTCCCTTTGTTAAACCGAACTGAATGAGAATGGCTTCATCAACCGGAAAAGCATATTCTTCATTTAAATAGATATTATAGCGTTCAGGATTGTTTTTTTGACGTGCAATTTTCGTAATCATACGCATAGCAAACACCTCACTATTGTCATTATAGCATTTCTTTATGGGGGTTCTGACATTTAGCGCGGGTATTTTGCCTTCATTTGCGAGTATTCACTCCCCTTCCGCGAGTAGTTCTTATGCTCTGCAATGAATGCCTAAAGATGTTTACTTTCTTGTTACATGATAAACTTATTAGGAAGCGTTTTTATTCGATTAGAAAAGAGGTGCTTGTTATGAAAATCGTTATTGCAGGTGGCACTGGCTTTGTTGGAAAGGCACTTATAAAGCTATTGCAGAACAATGGACATGACCTTTTTGTCTTAACACGTCATGAGTCAAAGCTAGAAAATGGCGTTCACTATGTACAATGGCTGCAACAGCACGAGCAACCTTTGGCAATATTTGAAGATGTGGATGCCTTTGTGAATTTAGCAGGTGTTTCATTAAATAATGGTCGTTGGACAAAAAAACAAAAGAAAGCTATCTATTGGAGCCGAATGAATGCAACATTGGAATTAGTACGCATAATGGACATGCTCACGATAAAGCCAAAAGTACTTGTCAATGCTAGTGCAGTTGGTATATATCCTACTTCCACTCAAGCCATCTATAATGAAGATTTTACGGATTATGCAACTGATTTTTTGGGCACTACTGTTCATGATTGGGAACGACATGCGAAACGAGCAGAGGCGTTAGGTATACGTGTGGCTCTTGCACGCTTTGGTGTCATCTTAGGGAGAGATAGTGGTGCACTTCCACCCATGCTATTGCCCTATCAAATGCATGTAGGTGGAACGATTGGTTCTGGAGAGCAGTGGCTTTCATGGGTACATATTGAAGATGTAGCACGTGCGATTTATTTCGCTATTACAAATGAAGATGTTCACGGTCCATTTAATATAACAGCGCCGCACCCGATGAGAATGAAGGAATTTGGTCAAACGATTGCAGAAGTCATGGACAGACGTCATTGGCTACCTGTTCCTAGCTTTGCGATGCGTTGTGCTCTCGGCGAACAAAGCACACTTGTACTAGAAGGACAACATGTGCTGCCAACCCTTTTAGAACAACAACATTTTATATTTAAATACCCTTATTTAAAGCAGGCACTTGAAAATTTGTTAAAGGCTCAAGATTAGAAAAAATTAAGTTGGATAATTTTTTTAGTAATTACGCATTCTAATGAAAAAGAAAGGATGCGTTTTTTATGTGGAAACAACATATTGTAGGTGCGGTAATTGCTACTTTTATTATTGCCGCAGGAATTAGCTTTAATCCATATTTTGCTGCTGGTTCTGATGAACATCATTGGGGCTTTAAGCGAGCTAAAAACGGTGAACAAGCAGAGGCAGGGGCACAACTCGATCAGTTACTCGACAAATATGGTGCGATTTATAAAGGAAAGGCAGATAAAAAAATTGCCTATTTAACATTTGATAATGGCTATGAAAACGGCTTTACTGAAAGTATTTTGGATACATTGAAAAAAGAGAATGTACCTGCAACTTTCTTTTTAACAGGCCATTACTTAGACAGTGCCAGCGATTTAGTGAAACGCATGGTGAAGGATGGTCATATTATTGGGAATCACTCATATGGTCACCCTAATATGGCACGACTCTCACAGGATGGCATACGTGCCGAATGGAAAAAATTTGATGGCAAGTTACGTGAACTGACAGGCATCGATCGTACCACATATGCTCGTCCACCTGAAGGTATTTTTAATGCAAAAGTGCTAGAGGTGGGCAATGCTGAAGGCTATCGTCATATTTTCTGGTCTGTGGCCTTTAAGGATTGGATGAAGGATGAGCGTCGTGGTGCAGATTATGCTTATAATGCACTTATGGAACAATTGCATCCAGGTGCCGTTATTTTAATGCATACAGTGGCACAGGATAATGCAGAAGCTTTACCAATGTTTATTGCAGAAGCTAAAAAACAGGGTTATACCTTCTTATCGCTTGACGATTTAGTATTAGAATATGAAGATTTCCCTGTTGCTTTGCAATCGCCTGCTCCTTCGCTATAATGGGGAGATGACATTATAGAGCAGGGACGTGGAATGTTTGACACAGCAAACAACAATGACCGTGGGACAAAAATTCCCACTCACAATAAAAAGGCTAGGCATTAATGGTGAAGGTGTAGGATTTTATAAACGTAATGTGGTATTTGTAAAGGGAGCTATTCCTGGAGAAGAAATCACAGCTCAAATAACGAAAACACAGCGTAATTTTGCTGAAGCAGAGATTTTAGCCATTCGTAAAGCTTCAAAGCATCGTCAGGAAGCACCTTGTCCAGTGTACGATGACTGTGGCGGCTGCCAGCTTCAGCATATGACATATGACAAACAGCTAATAGAAAAGCGTGACATTGTTATGCAAGCATTAGAGCGTTATGCCAAACCTTTAGTTGAAACGATTGAAGTGCGAAAAACACTTGGTATGGATGACCCTTGGCATTACCGTAATAAAAGCCAATTCCAAGTGCGTAAAGAAGGCAAGCGTGTTTACGCAGGTTTATTTGCTGAAGGAAGCAATAAGCTATTAAACATTAATGATTGTCTTGTTCAGCACCCCATTACTTCTAAAATTACCGTAGCCACTCGGAAAATTTTACAAAAGCTAAATATCACTATTTACGATGGTCGTACGCTAGATGGTTTAGTGCGTACGATTGTTGTACGTACAGGGATTCGTACAGGTGAGACACAAGTCGTTCTTGTCACAACACGAAAAGAAATCCCTCATTTAGCTGAATTGATTACACGTATTAAAAAAATCGATCCAAGTATTGTATCCATTGCACAAAATATTAACCGTGAAAAAACATCATTAATCTTCGGTGATGAAACCATTGTACTTGACGGCAAAGAAACAATTCATGAAGAGCTTGGCGAATTGGCTTTTGATTTATCAGCACGCGCCTTCTTCCAACTAAATCCAACACAAACAGTTCATCTTTATGATGAAATTAAAAAGGCTGCTGCTTTAACAGGAAAAGAAACAGTAGTTGATGCATACTGTGGCGTTGGCACAATTGGACTATGGTTAGCAGATCAAGCGAAAGAAGTTCGTGGAATGGATGTCATTCCTGAAAGCATTCAGGATGCTCGTAAAAATGCTCGCAACCATGGCTTCAAGCATACGAAATATGCAGTTGGTACAGCGGAAAGTGTCCTAGCAAAATGGCGCAAGGAAGGATTTACTCCAGATGTGATTACGGTAGATCCACCACGCACAGGACTAGCACCTGAATTTATTCGAACAGTCCTTAAACTAAAACCTAAGCGTTTTGTTTATACCTCTTGTAATCCATCCACTTTGGCAAAGGACTTACAACAATTAGCGAAGCTGTATGATGTTGAGTATATTCAGCCAGTCGATATGTTCGCACAGACTGCGCAGGTTGAATGTGTTTGCTCCATGGTTCTTAAATCAGATTATCAGAAGAAATCATAAAATTATTGGCGACTATAAACAGATAACTAATTACAGTTATCTGTTTTTTGTGTGTTTAACAAATTTGGAAGTAAATCAAATAGATGGGTATTATTGAACTCTATCAACATCTGTTATATTATTAATATAACAAAATTAACAAAGATACATAATTTAATAACTATTAAGGAGGTTGCTTATGACAAAGTAAACAAGTATTAAAGAATTATTTATCTTTAGATTGGAATCATTGCAATAGATTCCTTATATCCTACTATACTATCCAAAATTCCGACCCAATTAGAGCAATTTAGTGAAATGGGGATTTCAGGACTAGGAATACAATTTCATTTGATGGTTGAAAACTAAAAAGAGGATTCGAACAATGCAGGTGGAATACGTCTGTTCCATGATTCTTAAAACCGATAGACAGAAATGAAATAACGACTAAAAGGTGCTGTTCTGCAAACTGCGGACTGCACCTTTTTAAGTTAATTGAAGTGCATAAAAAAAGAGGGACTGAACTTTAGGTCCCCCTTAGTCAATTCATTTATAATTTATTATAGCTATTTTATATTTATAAAAAACAATTATTACATTCTCTTTGTCATATTCTAACTTCTCAATCATGACATTTATATTTACGGCATGGTGGGAGAGTAAATTCGATATGATAAACTAAATACACTTTATCTTCACATCTAATAAAATCACTTAAATGAACTGAAATTTTTGAATGACAAAGGTCTATCGGGCAATCTGATTCACATTCAGGTAAATAGCACAATACCTGATCTACAGATGTTGATCCTTGACCAGCTGCAGTTCTAAAGTCAAGTTTTTTCTTACAACCATCTATAAAAACTTCCTTAAAATTAAACCAATAACCTAATTGTCCACAAATATGAACTGCATTTAATTTAGTTTTCACTTTTTCTGGAGGACAACCTGGAATATTTATTGTTGCATAAGTAGTACACGGCTTCACTATACAATGAAGTCTTGAAAAATCAGCTGATGCATTGAATCCATATTTAGAAACAGCAAGTAAATTCACAGGTGCCTCTTTTATAAAACATGTAGAGAACTTTTTCTTACAAGGGCTATTACATTTCGAAGGATGTTTGATATATTTCTCCCACATTTCTTCTTTTGAGCCTACAAAGCTCATTTTTTCCTCATCATATAAATCTTTCATTTGCTGAGATAAGTCTATTTCAATATCAACCTGATTCATTTCAAAAAATTCTTCTGACATCATTATCCACCTCCTTTTTGCTTTATTAGTACTAGTTTATTCTGATTTAATTGTCATTTATGGTATATCAAACCATATATTACTTATTATTTTTTTTATGTAAAATAATTAGATGATTGACATAGATTATAATTTGCTTTTTTCTTAAGTAACGAAAAAAACGTTTCCATATAACAGGAAACGTTTTTTTCTAATGCACAGCACAAGCTGCCTGGTGGATGATGGATGGTCCAGAAAAGTCGATACCTTAACCGATATCCCAGGATTTAAATGATTTTTAAATGTTAAACTTTCAGCTTTTATCAAAAGAACTTTGACACGTAAGCTTTGTACTTTCATCTTTCACCTTTGAGCTTTCAAATCAGTTTAGTTGAAAGTTACCATTTGTGTAAGGCATGTTTTACGTTTTAACTCGCACACATGCCTTGAAGCGCGAGCGACTTTTCGTTTTCCATTTTCGCTAGGCCATGCAAATCTTGTTAAACTTGCACTTCAATAAAGGTTGTAGCGTTCGATTCTGATAAGACAGCGTCAACCTCTGTTTCAAATTCTTCAATCCGATTGCTCAATCTCTCTATTTGCTGTTTGGCATTTAGGGGGTCAATGATTTCAAACTCATTTCTTTTCATAAATGTTTCGGTATGTAATTTGACTTCCTCTGGCGATTGTTTATCTTTATTGCCCAATATGTTAATTAAATAGGTTTCCAGTTTTCCAGGTAATGCATCATTTTCTTTGGCAACGGTATTGATTGCTGAGCGGTGCTGATGCTGTATAATTTCTAGCAAATTCTTTTCGTATTGAATGGATTGTTTCCGCTCAATTGCCTCAGCTACAGTCATTTCCTCCTTGCCCACCATCACCTTCGTGTTTGCGTTGGACTGCACAACTAGCGCTTTTATTTTATTTCGATAGCTCATTAAGCCTACTACTTTATCATAGGATGCTTGCATTTGCTTTTCATATTCATGAATGTCTACACCATTAATTTTACGATTGCTTTTTCGATTAGCTACGACTACGCTAACCTCATTTGTGGCTGCTTCAATTCGTAGATTTAGCATCTTTAATTCTGTTAAGGCACGGTGGATAGATAGCTTTTTCATTTCAGTCATAATAAAACCTCCTTTTTAAGCAAGTGTTCTTTCATTATAAATAGAAAGATGAATAATGTCCAAAATTCCCCATTTTCTTTTTTATTGATTTCATTAGAACAAGCCTGTATAATAACTTTCTAGGTGCCAAACCTATGTAACTTGGACGGAACATCCTTGTTACGCCAAAAAACGCCATAACAGCACGGATTTGCTGGGCGTTTTTTGTTTTTTGAGCGGGAGATGAGCCCCGCTCTTTTTATTTTGCCATCGTTGTTTGTTGATGCTTGTGGCGTCCAAATATAAGTAAAACTATTGCAACAGCTAGCAAAAGCATTGCCACTAGTAAAAGGAAGCTATAATTTTTTACATATTCTAAATAAACCCCACCTAAAAATGGCCCTGTTAAACTACCAATACTTAAAGCAATTCCACAAAGTAAATTCCCCGTAGGCAGTAGCTCCTTTGGTGTCAAATCAGCCATAAATGTAATCCCTAAAGAAAACATCGAGCCAACTAGCGTACCCGTTAAGAAAAAGGCGACAGCCACAGCGAATTGTGAATGCTCTAAAAAGCTTGCAATCGCGAACATAATTGCGCCACCAAATGACCCAATCATCAAAATATTCCTTCTCCCTACTTTATCTCCTAGTGCACCAAGCGGCACTTGCGTTAAAATACCACCAAATGTAAACACAGATAAAATGATAGGAATCATGCCGACTTCAAAACCTTTGCGTAATGCATAAACAGGGAATAAGGCATTTAACGAAGATTCCAAAAACCCGTAAACGAAAGGACCTAAAAAGGCAATCCACCCAAATAAGATAGCCATTTTATACCGTTGCCATCCTCTGGCATTTAAGTCACCTGTTAAACGCTCAGGCTTTTCATTTTGTAAGAAAAATACAAAGGACCATGCAAATAGGCACATAATCGAAGATACGATAAACGGTAGGGCTTCAGCAATTTCAATTAGCTTCACCATCAGTGGTCCAACGGCAAAACCTATGCTAAATGACAAGCCATAGATGGCCATTCCCTTCCCTAAGCTTTTATGATCTGCTGTACTTGTAATCCATGTTTGTGTTGCATAATGCAGGGCATGATCGCCAACACCAATTAATAAACGAAGGACAAACCAAAAAGTCACACTTTTCCATAAAGGAAATGCAAGTAAAGACGCAAAAACTAGTGCTCCACCAATTAAAATAATCGGTTTATAGCCCCACCTGCGTAAGGGCTGCTCGATAAATGGTGAAATTAGTAATGTTCCTATGTATAAGCCAGTTGCATTCAAGCCATTCAATGCAGAGGATACCCCATCTCGTTCAAATATTATCGAAATAAGCGGTAATAGCATTCCTTGTGAAAAGCCTGATATGGATACAATTAATACTAAAATGGTAAATCTTTTTTTGCTGTAATCTGAGAAGTACGTCATTTTTTCCTCCAACATCAAGTCATTCTTCCAAAGAACAGCATACCAAAAAGCCTTAGCGCTCACCACATGTGATTTTACGCTAAGGCCTAACTAATACTTATCCTCATTTAATTGTATAAACACGAATTTCGGCTTTTGAGTATTACCGAGTACTTGTTTAAACTCCCTCCTTTTCGAGTTAGCGTTGCAAATGACTTTTTTTGATCAGCTCCTTTACTTTATCTTAAAACAACTTTAACATACATCCTCAATATTGTAAATATTCTGTCTATTGTTTTTTGAAATTAATCTTTTAGTCCTAGGTGTTTACCTAAACATTGAAATTTAAGCTCAAATCAGCTACGATGAAAGGGATGAAATGAGGTGTACGAATGTCAAAGCCAATCACTGATAAAGAGCAGCAAGTAACCTATTTAAAAGAGCGTCTTGAGATGTTTTTAGAAGTATTAGATGCCCTTGACCCTGAAACAGCTGAGTTAGAAGATATTGATCGCTTAATCCAAATGATGGATGATTTAGAGGACAAAATGGAGCAGTTTCATGCTCGTGAACAATAATGAATAAAAAACAAGCGAGCATCGTGTGCTCGCTTGTTTTTTAATGGCAATCCCAATTATAAAGTACCTTGCTAAAATCTTTATTGATTAACTCTTCCTCTGTGATAAAGAAATTGCCTACACCACAATCGCCCCAAAGAATATTGTCACCAATACTATCTATCTGTAACAGCATAATGATTGAATCTGTATAATCACCATATGCTCGTGGATCTTCTTGCGTAAAGAATGGATACCCCCCTATTTTATGACCATCACCAGTCATAGCATCATAGAAGCCGTCTTCTAATGCCTCGTCATTCTCCAAAGCTGTTAAGATACTTGCGTACATGTCATTGCTCCTAAAATCATCAATCGACATCGGTTCAACATCTGCCTTAAAGGATAATGCCATTTCACGCTCCACGGGAAAATATAGTTCCTCATCATCTATTTCTATAAATGAAAAGTCTTGAATAAGCTGTGCTTCATCTTGGGTAATTTGTTCATGGAAAATTACACGAAAGCCTTCTTGATTTTGCCCATTATCAAAATCCATTCCTAAAACATCGTCATAACCATCAATATAAAACTGCAGTATTCCCTCTTCTGGGAAATGGGGTAGGTGCTTTGGTACCTCTGCAAAGTTAATTTGAGCTAATAGCTTTAACGGTTGTCCCTTCGTGTTTTTTGGATATTCCATCGCCAACGGAAAATAAGGATCTCCTGCAAACTTACTTTGAAACAAAGATGTTTTTCTTATCTCCGTATCAACCAATACAACAGGCTTCACTGTTCCTTCTATTAACGGTCTATATTGTTCAAACGCTTCTGGTATTTCAAGTAATGTTTTAGCAGCCATACAAGTTCCTCCTAATTATGGATTTATCCTCATTTTAGAACAAACGTTCTATAAAATCAATACTCACCTACCAAATAAGGACTCTTTTTTTCATTAGTTGAAAAGAGTATAATGTAACGTGGAAATAATCAATTTTTCTATGGGGGGCAATACCAATGAATCTACAAACTTTGGAGAAAAGTCTTTACGATTTAATTACTGAAACATCTACGAATTTACCTAAGGATGTACGTCGTGCTATTAAAAAAGCAAAAGAAGCTGAGAATGCTGGTACACGTGCAGCAATGAGCTTAGACACAATCGCGAATAATATTATTATGGCAGAAGATAACGTGTCACCAATTTGCCAGGATACAGGATTACCAACTTTCAAAATCTATACTCCTGTTGGCGTAAACCAATTAGAAATTAAAGCTGCAATCAAAAAAGCAATCAATGATACAACTGCAGATGCTAAATTACGTCCAAATGCGGTGGATTCATTATCTGGTGCAAACAGTGGGAACAACCTTGGAGATGGTTTGCCAGTAATGAAATTTGAGCAATGGGAAAAAGATTACATCACAATTAAATTAATTCTAAAAGGTGGCGGCTGTGAAAATAAAAACATTCAGTACAGTTTACCATGTGAATTAGAAGGTCTTGGTCGTGCAGGTCGTGACTTAGATGGTATTCGTAAATGTATTTTACATTCTGTTTACCAAGCTCAAGGTCAAGGCTGTTCTGCTGGTTTCATTGGTGTAGGTATTGGTGGAGACCGTTCTTCTGGCTATGATTTAGCAAAAGAGCAATTATTCCGTCATGTTGAAGATACAAATCCAAATGCTGATCTTGCAAAATTAGAAGAGTATGTAGTTAAAACAGCTAACACATTTGGTATCGGTACAATGGGCTTCGGTGGTGAAGCAACATTACTAGGATGTAAAATCGGCGTAATGCACCGTATCCCTGCTTCTTTCTATGTATCAGTAGCGTATAATTGTTGGGCTTACCGTCGTATGGCTGTGGATATCGATCCTCAAACTGGCGAAATTATGAACTGGCACTACCAAGAAGGTGAAAAAATTACCTTCAAAGAAAATGAAGTAGCTGCTACAACAGAAGATACAACTACAGATGTAGTCGAACTTACTGCGCCAATTACTGAAGAACAAATTCGTTCACTAAAAGTTGGTGATGTCGTTTCTATTACTGGTCGTATGTATACTGGCCGTGATGCCATCCACCACCATTTAATGAGCCACGATGCACCAGTTGATTTAAATGGACAAGTTATTTATCACTGTGGACCTGTAATGGCTAAGGATGAAGAAGACAATTGGACAGTAAAAGCGGCTGGTCCAACTACTTCTATTCGTGAGGAGCCTTATCAAGGAGATATCATGAAAAAATTCGGTATCCGTGCTGTCATTGGTAAAGGTGGAATGGGACCAAAAACATTAAAAGCGCTTAATGAACATGGTGGCGTTTACTTGAATGCAATCGGTGGAGCAGCTCAGTACTATGCAGACTGCATTAAAGGCGTTGATGGTGTTGATTTAATGGAATTTGGTATTCCTGAAGCTATGTGGCACTTAAATGTTGAAAACTTTACAGCAGTTGTAACAATGGACTCACATGGTAACTCACTACATGCAGATGTGGATAAATCATCATTAGAAAAGCTTGCTTTGCATGCGGAAAGAGTTTTCTAATTAAATAATAGGTAGCAGTAACCCATTTTATTGCACAATTTTGTAAGGCACAGAATATTCCTAGTGAATAGACTGTGCCTTTTTCTATTTAAAAGTCTTTTTCAAATTATTTCAATCTCCTTCAAACTTCCCACTTTATTTTTACAAATTCCTTTGTTATAATAATTCTAAATAAAAGAGATGGTAAATGAAATCCATTTTCAATTGAACATCTCTATAAAATGTTATTTAATAAAGGTTTTGATATTGATTTTCATTATCAGGAGGGATATGATTGGAATACTCTAATCGAGAAAATATAAATTTAATTGAGAAAATAAAAGAACATGCAGAATTAATCGCTGCATTGATGGCCGGTATTTTCATCTTACTTGCATGGCGTTTAGACACTGGTGGACAAACAACGGCTTCTGTTCTACTGTATTTAATTGCCTTTTGTGTGGGTGGTTTCGCGAAAGCAAAAGAAGGTATTGAAGAAACGATAGAAGAACGAAAGCTAAATGTTGAGCTGTTGATGGTATTAGCGGCGATTGGTTCAGCCGCAATAGGCTATTGGACAGAGGGCGCTATCCTTATATTTATTTTTGCGGTAAGTGGTGCACTAGAAACATATGCGATGAATAAAAGTCATCGCGAAATATCAGCCCTTATGAATTTACAGCCAGAAGAAGCTTGGTTAGTGCGTGGTGGATTTGAGCCTATGAAGGTGTCAGTGTCCACATTACAAATCGGTGATCATTTATTGATTAAACCAGGTGAACGTATTCCAGCAGATGGTATTATTTTCAAAGGCCAGTCGTCCATTGATGAATCAGCTATAAGTGGAGAGCCACTGCCTATCTCAAAAAGCGAAGGGGACGAAGTATTTGCGGGCACAGTAAACTTAAATGGTGCAATTACAATGGAAATGACAAAGGCGAATTCAGAAACACTTTTCCAAAAAATTATACAGCTCGTCCAAAGTGCTCAAAGTGAAAAATCTCCCTCTCAACAATTCATCGAAAAGTTTGAGGGGACCTATGTAAAATTTGTTTTACTAGGTGTTGCCATTATGATGTTTCTTCCCCACTTCTTGCTTGGCTGGGACTGGACAACAACATTTTACCGAGCAATGGTGTTATTAGTGGTTGCTTCTCCTTGTGCACTCGTAGCATCCATTATGCCTGCCACACTCGCTACTATATCAAATGGTGCAAAAAATGGTGTGCTGTTTAAAGGTGGTTTACATTTAGAGCATCTTAGTGTATTACGTGCCTTGGCTGTCGATAAAACAGGTACTTTAACTCAAGGCAAACCAGTTGTTACAGATTTTATTGTCCGAGATGGCGTAGAGCGTGATATGGCTTTAGCAATTCTTGCAGGAATCGAATCTCAATCCAATCACCCCCTTGCCCAAGCTATTACCTCGTATGCTAAGGCTGAGGGAATCCACGCATTGCCACAAGCAACGATTGAAGATATTCCTGGCTGGGGGATAAAAGGAACGATTCATAATGAAGCTTATCAAGTAGGTAAACCAGAGTTTGTTGGTGCACAGCTTGCTAGTGATTTTGCCAACAATGCGGCTACAAAACTTGCAGCCGAGGGCAAAACAGTTATTTTCATTCGGGATCAACATGGGATTGTTGCATTAACAGCGCTAAAAGATACTGTACGCAACGAGGCTAAGAAAGCTGTAACATTATTAAAAGAGCTTGGTATTCAAGTAGTGATGCTTACAGGTGACAACGAAAAAACGGCCAAAGTTATTGCGCAGGAAGCTGGCGTTACTGAATATGTCGCAGAATGTCTGCCTGAAACGAAGGTTACTGAAATGAAACGCCTACTTACACAGCATCAATTCGTTGGCATGGTAGGCGATGGTATTAATGATGCCCCTGCATTGGCTACGGCAACTACTGGCATTGCTATGGGTGAAGGAACAGACGTTGCGCTAGAAACAGCCGATGTTGTGCTGATGAAAAATGACTTATCGAAAATCGCCTATGCTGTTCGTTTATCACGTAAAATGCAACGTATTGTGAAACAAAATATTTTCTTCTCTATTGGGGTCATTATGTTATTAATTGCCTCTAACTTTTTACAAGTAGTCGACTTACCTTTAGGCGTAATCGGGCATGAAGGGAGTACAATACTAGTTATTCTAAATGGTTTACGTATGCTCAATAAAAATGTTTAACATCAATTATGCCTCAGCGTAATTGCGTCCTAATTTTTTTAGAGCTTGCTCGAAAAAATCTGTGACATCCGATGGGGCTTCAATATTGTTTCAGTCGTTGTGTAAACACCCATTGAACAATTGGTGCATTTAAAATAGCCTCGCTACTCTTTATGAGTTTAGCGAGGCTTTTGTTAATGCTTATTATTTCCTTATCGACGAATTTCCTTTTGAAGTGCTCTTTTCTGCATGGTAGCGTTTAATACGCCACCAAAGATTAAAATGATTCCCGTAAAGTATAGCCAGAGCATTAAAATAATGACGCCACCAATACTACCATATGTAGCAGAATAATTTGCAAAATTATTAATATAAAAAGAGAAACCATATGTGACTGCTAACCAAGCAAGTGTAGCAAACACCGCCCCTGGCCATACGCCCATTACTTTCAAACGTGGACTGGTATTTGGCACAAACCAATAGATGCCCATTAAAACAACAAAAATCAGTAATGGCGGTATCGACCATCTTAATCTATGCCAGACCGATTCAAATTGCTCCTCTATTCCGACGATTGAGAATAGGAAATGTCCAATTTGCTGTCCGAAGACGGGTAATAAGAGAGCAACAGCAATAACAATGACGAGGGCGATTGTAAAAACTAATGATAAGCCCCTATCCAATATACCTGCTCTCCCCTCTGTATCGTAGGCTTTATTTAAAGAACGAATGAGTGCATTAATGCCTTTAGATGCAGACCAAATTGTACCGAGAACCCCAATGGACAATAAACTACTATTTCGATTCGTTAAAATCTCATTCAGTGTATTTTCAATAAGCTTATACACCTCATCAGGTAATACATTCACTAAAAATGCATAGACCTGTGTCGTTTCTAAGTTAAGATATGGTAGTAGTGTCACTAAGAAAATAAGTAAGGGGAAGAACGATAGTAAAAAGAAATAAGCCAATTGTGCAGCAAGCGCAGATATTTCAACTCGCTTGAGCCGACCTATTAAATCTTGGATAAAGCCCTTGGATGTCATAATATCAATCGCTCCCTCCTCTGGAGAGACAAACGATTTTACAAACCCAAAAGCGTTATGCAATGTTGCTTTATTCTTTTCCATACAATTCCTCCTAAAACGACCTTTACTCCTTATCAGGTAAAGTAAAGGCTGATTTCGTATCTTCAATCATTCCCTGTATCGTGGAAGGTAAATCCTTAAATTCATCCACCTTTTCAGCAATTGTGTTGACATTATCTGACACGCTTTCACAAAGCACCTTTGCCGCTAATACTTTTTCCTCAACCAAAACCTGCAATTCTTCTCGATTTGCTGCATAGTATGAGATGGCTTCCTTCATCTTTTTTGTTGAGGCAATTGTTTTTTCACGTGTAGCACGATCTAACATACTTAATGCTGCTCCTACTGCTGCTCCTGCTACAATAGATGCGAATAATTTACTTTGACCCATATTAAAACCCCCTGCTTGTATAGTTGCATATTCCCTATTATTTCATAAATAAACAGTCTACTGCACTTATTCTACCCAATAACAGTCTATTTTTAAAGCAATGTCCAATTACGGAGTTGACATTTTTTTTATTCAATGAAATGATATGTGCGAGGATTATGAAAGGTAGGGTAAAAAATGGATTTATCAGTTCCATCTAAAGAAAACGTTGTGTATATGGTCGATCAAATGAAGGACAAGCTTCGCATGGTGAATGTCGATGCGATGAAATCAGAAAACTTCGATGAAGCCAATTATGAAGATTTAGTGTATTTATATGAAATGGTTATGAAAAGAGAAACTTTTAGTCCAAGTGAAATGCAAGCGATTGTTGCTGAGTTAGGATCTTTACGTAAATAGGTAAAATGAAAAGCTATTAGCGAAAGACATTTGTCTGCTGCTAATAGCTTTTTTATTACTGTGTACTCTTCGTTTCTGAACCATCCTCAGTAACTAATGGTTGAATTAATACCTCTACACGACGATTCTTTGCGCGTCCTTCGGCTGTGTCATTCGGTGCAATCGCACGGTACTCACCGTTTCCTTTTGCACTAAAGCGCGTAGGATCTAATTGGTCATTACTTTCAATAAGAAGATTTAAAAAATTCGTTGCACGCAATACAGATAGCTCAAAGTTTGATGAGAAGTTCGGACCTGCTGGTACATTATCTGTATGACCTGTAATAACAATATTTCGAGCTGGATCAGATACCAGCATAGTTGATAGCTCTTTGGCAATAGGGACATACTCAGGCTTAACTATTGCTTGCCCTGGATCGAATAAAATACTATCACGGATTGTCACAAGCAGCCCTTCATCGGTCATTTCTGTGGCAAATTGATCTTCCATTTCATTGACTGCAATAAAATTATCCACACTATCTTTTATTTCAGCTAACTCCTGTTGATCCTTTAAATAGGCAGAGTTTTGCTGTGGCGTTTGGTCGCTATCCGCATTCGGAGTAGGCACTGGTGCAGGTTGCTCTAGAAAACTAGTTCCACCATCAAATACTTGATTAAAAACTGCCGACATTCTTTCTAGCTTTTCTTGGTCGACTGAACTTGAGGCAAACAAAATAATAAACACGGCTAGCAGTAAAGTTAAAATATCTGCGTATGGAACTAACCAAGATTCATCAATATGTTCATCATGCTTTTTTTTCTTAGCTTTCTTTGCCAAGGCCACCCGCCCCGCTTTCACCAGAAATTTGACGACGTTCTTCCATCGTTAAGTATGATGAAAGTTTCTGTTCAATTACACGAGGAGCCTCCCCTTCTAATACTGAAAGGATACCCTCAATCATCATTCTCTTTTGTTTTACCTCTAAAGCAGACTTACGCTTTAGCTTGTTCGCAAATGGATGCCATAAAACATACCCTGTAAAGATACCGAGTAATGTAGCCATGAAGGCAGCTGAAATAGCATGTCCTAGCTTTTCGATATCGTTCATATCAGCCAATGCGGCGATTAACCCTACTACTGCACCAAGAACCCCTAAAGTAGGTGCATATGTACCTGCTTGTGTAAAAATAGCTGCTCCACTAGTATGACGTTCTTCCATCGCTTCTACTTCTTCCGTTAGAACATCACGTATGTAGTCAGCATTTTGACCATCAATTGCTAATGTAAGACCATTTTTCAAAAATGGGTCTTCAATTTCTGAGGCTTTACTTTCAAGCGCTAATAACCCTTCACGACGAGCTAAGTCAGCCCATTGTGAAAACATTTTAATAATCTCTATATCATTCGCTAATTTTGTTTCTTTAAAAAGAATTTTAAATAGCTTTGGTACACGCTTTAACTCCTGCATCGGAAAGGCAATTGTTACTGCGGACATAGTACCAAAAATGATAATTAGGATAGCTGCAGGGTTATAAAATGCAGATAAACTAACACCCTTCATTACCATCCCTGTTAATAATGCTACAAAAGCAAGTATTAACCCTATAATCGACGACTTATCCATTCTAGAACCTCCAAATCTACTATCTAATGTTATTTCGTCTTTTTTTCCATATTTTAAATATATAATCCTAGTATAAATGTATTTCATATATTTTTCGATGTAATTAATGCTTTTTATTCACATTTCGACCATTTTTGATTATATTGAATTAAGAATATTACACTTAACTGTCTTAAATTGAAAGGGGATATGATTTTGTTATTATCGTTGGACACAAAATTACTAAAATATGCAGAGTTAGCGGTGAAAGTAGGAGTAAATATCCAAAAAGATCAGTATCTTTATATAAGCTGTTCGACTGATAATCTAAAACTTGCACAAATAATTACTAAAATAGCCTATAAAAATGGTGCAAAACAAGTTTTTGTCGATATATCCGATGATGAACTTGTACGTGCTCGCTATGAAGGAGCACCAAAAGACTCATTTGATTTCTTCCCACCTTGGAAAGTGCAGGAACGTGAATGGTTAGCTGAACACGGTGCTGCTTTCTTAAGCATTAGTTCTCAAAATCCAGATTTATTAAAAGGAATTGAACGTGATAGAATCATGACATTCCAAAAAGCATCTGGTCAAGCACTTGCAAACTATTATCAGTGGCTACAGGCAGATAAATTTAGCTGGTCAGTCATTGCTGCACCTTCTAAGGCTTGGGCAGCGAAAGTATTTCCTCACTTACCAGAAGAACAACAAATAGATGCATTATGGGAAGCTATCTTTGCAGCAACACGTATTGACGTTGAAAACTCTGTTGAAGCTTGGCATGCCCATGATCAGGAATTACATAGCAAAGCTGATTATTTAAATGCAAAGCAATTTAAGTCACTATACTATACTGCTCCAGGCACGGATCTAACAATTGAGCTGCCTCCACATCATGTGTGGGCAGGCGGTAGTAGTATTAGCACACAAGGCCAAACATTTATGGCCAATATGCCAACTGAAGAAATTTTTACAGCACCTTTAAGAACAGGTGTTAATGGTTATGTAACAAGCACTAAGCCTTTAAGCTATGGCGGCAATATTATAGACAATTTCACATTAACATTTAAAGATGGTCGGATCATTGACGTCAAGGCGGAGCAAGGCCAAGAAATTTTAGCTTCCCTTATTGAAACGGATGAGGGTGCTCATTACCTTGGGGAAATAGCATTAGTACCACATAAATCACCTATTTCACAATCGAACTTATTATTTTACAATACATTGTTTGATGAAAATGCATCCAATCATTTAGCCATTGGTAGTGCCTATGCCTTTTGCATTGAGGGTGGTAAAGAAATGACTACTGAGGAGCTAAGTGCGCATGGACTTAACCAAAGTTTGACACATGTAGACTTTATGATCGGATCGAGCAACATGAATATAGATGGAATAACACAGGATGATCAAATAGACCCAATATTCCGCAATGGAAATTGGGCATTCTAAATAATCCATTCCTACTAATAGTATTCTAGGCTAAGTATGTTAAGGTTGTCATAAATTATCCTTAGATTTTCCTAGTAACCTATTGTATAATTGTTTTAGGGAAATTTAGTAGATCATTTAAGTAGAGAGGAGCTCTAATAATGTTCATTACAACTGTTCTTGGCTTTTCAGCAGTTTTATTAATTTCAACGGGATTCTTCATCCACTACCTACAAGTTGGTTTAGATAGCAAGTCTTCAGTAACTGTAGATCCAAAGCCAAACGAAAAATTTTAATGTGTAAAAAACAGCTACTATATAGGTAGCTGTTTTTTTATCGCTTACAAGTTATTTAATCTACTAAAGCGTAAGAAACTGCTCCTTTATTGTAAAAATTATCTGAATAAAGTCTTTATTGTTTGCATATTGAAAATTTTGCTCTACAATATTTTTTGTAAGGAAGGGAGCAATATTCATGACAATGTTACAAGATATTCTAGAATTTAACAAAGAGTTTGTACAAGAAAAAAAATATGAACCATTCATCACTACGAAATATCCTGATAAACGTATTGTTGTTTTATCTTGTATGGATACTCGTCTTGTAGAGCTTTTACCAAAAGCGATGAATTTGCGTAATGGCGATGTAAAAATAGTGAAAAGTGCTGGTGCGTTAGTGAGCCATCCTTTCGGTGCAGTTATGCGTAGTTTATTAGTTGCTGTCTACGGCCTACAAGCCGATGAAGTGTATGTCGTGGGACATTATGACTGTGGTATGAGCGCGGTTGATCCTGATGCCATGCTAAGCGAAATGGTGAAGCGAGGCATTGATCCAGAAACCATCAAAATGTTGGAATATTCTGGTTTTGATTTAAAGGATTTTTTACGAGGTTTCGGTGATGTAGCAACAAGTGTTAAGAAAAGTGTCGATACAATTCGTAATCACCCTTTAATGGTAAAAGACGTGCCTGTCCATGGTTTAATTATTGATCCGAATACAGGTCATCTAGATATAATTGAAGATGGTAACAAACAATAAAATGACTTTTTGATGTACAGTAATAAATGAACAAGTGCCTACCCCTCACTACGGGAGATAGGCACTTGTTATTCTATTCATCCTCTAAACGTGCATACATATAATGATCTACCCAGTGACCATTGATATACAGCAGCTTTCTTAGCAGACCTTCCTGTTGAAATCCAGCCTTCTCTAAGACACGCATGGAGGCGCTATTTTGTGTTGACACATATGCCTCTACACGATGTAGACCAATTTGCTCAAATGCGAATCGAACCACCATATTCACAGCTTCTGTGACAATGCCCTTCCCTACGTAAATTTCATCCATCGCATAGCCAACAAATGCACTTGAGTATGGTAAGCGTTTTACAGCATAAAGTGCAATATGTCCTATTAGATTGTTTGTACCATGCTCAAAAATACCAAACGTAAATTCTCGCTTTGACTCCATTAAATAGAGACTTTCTTGAATTTTTTTGTATTGAGCGTCAACTGTATAGTATTCAGGTCTTTGCAGTGGCTCATATATAGACCAAAAGTATTTATTACGGCTTACGAGACCCATTAAACTTCGTGCATCTTTTTCTTGGAATGTGCGGATGTAGCATTTTTCCCCCTTTATCGTTACCACATTCCCACCCTTTTTTCTTAATAGATTCCAAATTTTAAGCACCATTCTCCACACTAGCCTTCCAATAAATATCAATACATTCCTTTTTGTTACATTGGCTACAATCCATTGATTGAAAACCCTATTTATATTTTATTGTATGTAAAAAAAGATGCTGCTACAACCAAAACAGCTCATGTCTTATTGTCATAGCAGCACAATTCAATTATTTAGTTTTTTGTTCTTTCTTGTTCTCGTTTACTATTTCCAAACTGGATGATTCAGCATCCTCTAGTTGTGCATTGTCTAACACATTTGTTAAATGAAGACCACGTCTTTGAGCTTCTCGTTCGATGTGTGCAATTGTTTCTTGAAGCACCTGAACACGTGCATACTTTTTGTCATCTCCAGCGACTAAGATCCATGGAGCATCTTTTTTATCGGTCTTTTCAAACATTGCATTTGCTGCTTCAATATACTGTGGCGATTTATCACGATTGCGCCAATCTTCAGCTGTTAGCTTCCAAGATTTATAAGGGTTTTGTTCACGTTCTTTAAAGCGTTTTAATTGCTCCTCATCTGAAACATGAAGCCAGAACTTAATAATTATGTAATCTCCTGCAGTTAAGATCTTCTCAAAATTATTAATTTCTTCATAAGCACGAGACCATTCATCCTTCGTTGCAAATCCTTCAATGCGTTCTACTAATACGCGACCATACCATGAGCGATCAAAAATAGCGATTTGTCCATGTTGAGGCAATTTTCTCCAAAATCGTTGTAAATAGTTGTAGCGTAATTCATGTGCTTGAGGAGCAGATATAGGGTGTACAACATAACCGCGTGGATCGACGCGTTCGATTAATCGTTTAATAGCGCCACCTTTACCAGCCGCATCCATTCCTTCAAATACCAAGATTAAGCCAATTTTATTTTTTAATAAAAACTGTTGCGCGTTTAACATTTCATATTGGAGTACTTTTAATTTCTTTTTATACATCTTTTTGTCTAGTTCAATGGATAGGTCTAGATTTTTCAAATTTTGTGCCATGAAACTTCACTCCTTTTATTTGGATATTCTTATTGTACTAAAGAAATATATGGATGCCTATCAGGCATGGTAAATTGTAGATATTATTAGTAAAACAACACGATACATTGTTAGGAATTTCCGTTATAATAAAAAAAGTGACAGTACTATACTTATTTGTCTTTTCCCTATACAATCTAACACGAAGGGAGAGGAAAACATGCCTCGGTTTATCATGATGACAATCTCTTATCTTGTCTCAATCATCCTAACCTTTTCATCCTTTTTCGTGAACATCAACGGTCAATCTTCGCTAGAAATCGCTAATCGTTTTTCTGTAGTATTTGCACCGGTTAGTATAAGTCATGTAATTTGGATTATCATTTATTTATTACTCGGTTATTGGTTAGTTATGAACATCAAAAAGACAACTTTGAAACAGTCTGCGCTCTTTAGTTGCATAAATATATTGCAAGCATTGACGGTATACGTCTGGCATCATGAGTTATTTATTGTTTCTCTTGGCATTACATTACTCTTAGTCTTGTATTTATTTATGCTGTATAATACGTACCCTCTTCAGGACAAAGCCTTGTCTGGTCGTATTCCTTTCTCCATTTATTTAGCATGGATGACATTTATTTTTATCACAAATACAAGCTTTACATTAACGGCTTATGGTTGGAACGGCTTTGGTCTTAGTACGCCTCTTTGGGCAGTGATTTTACTAACATTAGGAGGAGCCATTGCGCTACATATCCGTTTCCATCACTTTGATGTTATGTATCCAAGTGTTTTTATTTGGGCTTATATTGGAATCGCCATACATAATGGTTTTGATGAGCTACTTGTCACTACAGCCGCCTTATTTTTATGTGGTGTTCTCTTTGTTGGCATTTTATTTATTAAAAAAAATCCTGCCTACCAAAAATAAATTGGTTAGCAGGATTTTTCATTATATCCTATTCTTCGTCTAATGACGTTAGGATAATTGGTTTATCCTTTGTCACAATGACTGAATGTTCGATTTGAGCTACAAGTGATTTATCAGGTGTCACGAATGTCCAGCCATCACCAGCTTCTACAATATGCTCTGCTTTTGCTGAGATAAATGGCTCAACCGCAAGCACCATACCTTCTTTCATAATGGTAGAATCCCATGCATCATAATAGTTTAAAATATGATTTGGCTCATCATGTAAAGATTTACCTAAGCCATGACCTGTTAAATTCATAATAACAGTTAAGTCATTAGCATTCGCCTCACGTTCAACTGCTTTACCAATTTGATTTAATTTAGATCCAGCCTTTACCTTTGTCATTGCTCGATCAAAGGCACTTTTGGCAACACGGCATAGCTTTTCTTTGTCTTCATAGCCTTCACCAACAACAAATGAGATACCTGTGTCAGCAAAGTAGCCGTTTAAGGAGCCAGAAACATCAATATTCACAATATCTCCTTCTTGAATAACACGCTTTCCTGGAATACCATGCGCCACTTCTTCATTGACACTAATACATGTATACCCAGGGAAATCATATTCTCCCTTCGGTCCAGAAATAGCGCCTGCCTCCGCAAACATGCGGCCAGCAATTTCGTCTAGTTCAAGTGTTGTAACACCTGGTTTTGTTGCAGCTTTCATCGCTTCGCGAATTTCAGCACAAATGCGTCCTATTTTTTTAAAAGCTTCAATCTCTTCTTGTGTTTTTACAATCATCTATAACGTCCCTTTCATCTAATATCTATTCTTTAATATAACATAACTTTTTATGCGTATAACGATAAACGCTTTAAATATTGTATGCTTTCCTACTTTGCAAAGTGCTAAAAGAGCTATTCACAATAAAAAAGTCCCCCCACTCATGTGAAGGGACTTGCATTAAGCTTTTCTTTGCATTAATTGTGGAGCGGCTGTGAATAAAAGAACACCAACGATTGCCGTTAATATAGTTGCTGGTAGCATATATGTACCGTTATAGATGATGGAATAGATCCAAGCATTTTGATCGCCAGCATATTCTGCAAAAAATACAGCACCAGCAATTGTATGTGCCGCGTATCGTAAGAAGCCTGCGAAAACGGTACCTATTATAATATAAAGTGCCATTTTTGTTTTGTTCATATGTTTAGCAGCGTCCAACACTGGTCCACGTACAACTGCCGCTAATCCTACAACTGTAAAAGCAACACCATAATCTAGTAATCCTTGTAGCCAGTGCACGATATAGGAACCAAACATTGTTTGCATAACACCCACAAGTAGTCCCGTTGTTAGCCCAGCTACTAGGCCCCAACGAAACGCGATTAACATAATAGGTACCATGACAAGACTAACTGAGCCACCTTGTGCCCATACTTTAAAGGATACCTGATCAAGTACTAGCCCAATCGCTGCAAATATCGCAATCTCCACTAGCATTAACAGTCTTTTTTTGTCCATACATATTCTCTCCTTTGTTCCGATGTAGGATACAAGAGCAGGAATAGAAATGCACTGATATGTCTCTTTCTGACACCATTTTCCCCCAAGAATGAAAAAAACGATGCCAGGACAGAGCCTCACATCGTACAAGTGTCGGTTTCTATCCACATCCCTACGCAAGCGTTAACTTACAGGTTCGAAGAGTCAAGGCATTACGTGCCCAGTCTCAGCTGACATCATCAGCTCCCCTTGTGGTCGTTACATCTGAATTTATTTGAACATTTTCATTGTACGCAAAGGATAGGAGGATTACAACCTCTTCCATACATTATTTTTTTGAAACTTTGCTATTATTCATGCGTAAATATTAAAAAAGGAGGTACAACTATGGAGAATCAAAAAATTTTAGCTGCCTTTAGTTATCTTAGTATTTTCTTCGCCCCTTTCATCGTTCCATTAATTGTGTACATTGTGACAAAAGATAGTGATGTAAAAAAACATTCGATTCGTGCACTTGTCTCTCATTTAATTCCTTTTGTTTTTGGCATCCTGTTCTTTATTGTCTTTGTTTTTTCCACATTTAGTTTAGATCCAACCTCCAGTAATAATACAGTGATGATTATTTGGTTTGCTTCATTCGCCATCTATGCCCTCGTCTCACTTGGTATTGTGATCTGGAATATTATTCAGGCTGTTCGCGTTATCCGTTAATGTTTTATTTTTAAGAGAAACAGGTAGTAGTAATTGTAAAAGGAGCTGTTTTTGGATGAAAGTATCAAACGTTGTGAAAACCGCCGTAAAGTTAGCACCGATTGTTATTCCTATCGTCAGAAAAGTAATGGCTGCAAAAAAGGGAACAACGCCTACAGCCACACCTCGAAAAAAATAAAACGAAGGCGTATTCCTTTTTTTCGGAAATACGCCTTCGTTTTATTTCACTTCAAAATGTGTTTGACTATGTCCATTCAATGTTTTTTCTACATGTAAAACTGCTGGCATCGCAGATTTCAATTCAGGTACATGAGAAATAACGCCAATCATACGACCAGAATCCTGTAAATCAATTAATGTATCAATTGCCTTATTTAGTGATTCCTCATCGAGTGAACCAAAGCCTTCATCAATAAACATCGTTTCAATATGAATATTACCTTGGAAGCTTTGAATCACATCTGCCATTCCCAAAGCAAGACTTAGCGAAGCATTAAATTTTTCGCCTCCTGATAATGTTTTAACATCTCGTAATTGATCCGTATAGGCATCATAAACATCAAGACCAAGTCCACTCTGCTTTGCATGCTTTTCCAATCTATCTGAGCGTCTGAGCTCAAATTGACCGTTTGATAAATGATACAGCCGTATATTGGCAGCTTCTGTAATTTGATCTAAATAATTAATTTGTATATAACGCTCAAAGGATAGCTTTTTCGCGTTTTGTCCATTTAATAATCCATAGAGTTCCTTTACTCGCCCTGCTTCCTGTTCAAGTAATTGAAGCTCTCTCGCTATTTCTTCTACCTTTTCAATAAAGCCCTGGCATGCTTGTGCAAAGCCATTCATCTGTTGCAAACGTTTAAATGCTTCCTCATAGGAAATACGATGCTGTTCTACCCTTGCTTCCATCAACACTAAATCTTGCTTCTCTTTCCCTTGAAGATATGTAGCCCCTTCGGTAATTTGGATTTGCAAAGTGTGTACTTGTAAAGCATAGTCGCTGCATGTTTTTCGAATGGCATCTAATTGCATGGCACTCCGTTTGGCAGTAGCATATTCCTCGTAGCTATTGAAACCTATTTCCTGCATATTTGCTGAAAATTGCTGAAGCTTTTCATTCATTTTGAGCTGTAATTCCTCAAAAGACTGTTTGGCAATTTCTACAGTTAATTTTGCATTGCTAGCCGCTTCCTTTGCCACATGCAAATTTTCTTGACTCGCTTGCCATCTTTTTTGCAGATTTTCTTTCTGTTTGCTGACATCAGTAAGTTGTTGCTTTAATTGCTGTATAGTTGGTAAGTTAGCTGGCATCTGCTTCAGCTGTTCTTCTACAACCGCTTGTAATCCTGTCCATTCTTTCATCTGCTCCGCTAAATATTGCTCTAGTTTGCTCTGCTTGTTTCGTAGCTGTTCTATTCGATCATGCTGATGTTTTATTTTTAATCGCAAATCAGCTAATTGGTTATGAATAATTTTTAAGGTAGCAATTTCTTTCTCCACTTCATGTAAAGTAGCGGTGATCTGTGCTCGGTCTTCTTGTTTAATATGCTGTGCCTCAAGTTGTTGACATGCATCTTGAAGAAGTTGTTGTGCAGATGCTAAAAATGCCTCTTTTTCTAGATATTTACGCTCGTCTGAAGATGCCTTCGCTCTTAATGTTTCTACTTCAGCAAGCTCGATAACTTCCAGTTGCTCATTGTGTGCTTTCTGATGAGTCATACTACCACAGACAGGACAAGGGTCCCCCTCCTTCAGCTGTTTGGCTAAAATACTAGCCTGACTCGTCAACCACCGTTGCTGCAATAGCTGAAGTGCCTCTTTGCTTTCTTGATAGAGAATAGCTGAAGCGGCTACATCCTGCTTTGCTAACTCTACTGTATTTTTATATTTCTCAACCTGCTTGACTAAAGCTACCTGTTCCCGTAGTTTCGGTAACTGTTCTAAGTAGCTTTCATATGGCTCACCCTGTTTTTCATAGCCCTCCACCGTTTGAGAAAAATGCTTCAATTGCTCTTGTTCTTTTTCCAAAAGCATAAGGTTATCAATTACTGCTCGTTTTGCTGTTTCAACATATTGCTCCGCTATTTGCAGCTGTTGTACATTATTTTCATACGCTTCAAATTTGGGCAATAACGTCTGTAACTGCATTTCCTGCTGTAAGATTTGCTGACGTTCAGGCTCTTTAGCCTCTTCTACTGCATATTCTTCTTGTGCACCTTGCAACTGTTCTTCTGCCTGCTGTTGTTTAACTTTCGCTTGTTGAAAGGCTTGTTCTTTTACGTTCAGTTCAGCACGTAAATCCCTGCCTTGTTGTTCTAGCTGCACAAGTCGCTCTGCTTGTTCTGCTAAAGCGATCTCCTGCTCCTTTGCTTGGTATCTATCCTGCTCTTGTAACAGCATCTGTAGTCGTTGCTGTCTATTAGCTTGCTCATCGAATTGTTCATTAAGCGTTTTAGCTAAGCGATAATATTCTTGCTCTTTTTGATGAAGGCTATAAGCTTCATCGTATTGTAGCTGTTCATTTTCTATACATTTCTTATAGAAGCTAAACTCCTCATCAAGTGCCTGCGTCAGCTGATGTAAATTTCCCGTATTATCAGCAATCAATGTGAATAAAGAGGAAGAACGTTGTGGTAAAGCGCCGACTATTTGACCAAGTAAATGCTCTTTTAATTGTTTGGCACGCTCAAGGTCACTTTCTGCCTCTTTACGTTTGGCATCAAGCTTTTTTGCCATGACGCCGAAACGATCTGTTTTAAAGATTTTCCGTAGAATTACTTCTTTATTTGTAGAATCAGAGGTTAATAGTTTACGAAATTCACCTTGAGGTAACATCACAATTTGGCTAAATTGATCTTTTGTGAGACCTATAATTTCATGTAATTTCTTATCGACTTCAAGGGTTTGCTGCTTTTCTACAATACTATAATCAAGCTTTCCCTCTTTTACTCCAGCTAGCTCTATTTTCTTCCCAGTAACCGTTTTATTTTTTTCTTTAATATGACCTGGCTGTCTTACGATTTGATAGACTTTTCCATGCATTTCAAAGATGAGTTCTACAGCTGTATAGACATCATCATGAGCAAAGCCGCTTCTCAGTAAAGCTGTATCCTGACGATCCTCCCCACTGCCTGATCCGTAAAGAGCATAGCAAATAGCATCGAAAATGGTTGTTTTCCCAGCACCAGTTTTACCAGAAATAGCAAACAATCGATGTTCTCCTAGTTCTTGAAAATCAATTACTTCCGTGTCTTTATATGGACCAAATGCAGTAATTGTTAACTTTAATGGCTTCATTTTACTGTCTCTCGCTCCTCATCTAATAATTCCTGTAGCATCTCTGTGAAAAGACGTTCCGTATCTTCATCTGGCTGAATGCCAATAATATCGGTGAAAAATGAACGGAATAAATCAATATCCTCTAGTTTTTCAGCTTCCACCACTTGTAGTTCACGTGGCGCATCTTGCCTTAGCACCTTACGTTCCACATGCATAGCGTGCGGAAACACACTACGAATGCGTTCCATCGGTGAAGTCACAGATATTGTATCCGTCAATCTAACAAATACATAGTCCTCACTTGGTGTTTGCCTTAATAAGTCCTCCAACTGACCTTCTACTACTCGTAAATCTCTTCTTGGCACAAGTTTTCTTTTACTTACTGTGCTATTACCTTGCTCATCTAAATCGATGATTAAAAAGCCTTTCTCATGTAAATGTTCAGATAACGAATATTTTAATGGAGAGCCTGCATAGCGAATGGTTTCGTTTAAGACAAAATGTGCCTTATGTAAGTGCCCAAGTGCCGTATAGTGGAAAGGTTTAAATAAAGCTGCATTTACACAATCTGAACCTCCAATGGAAAGTGGTCGCTCGGAATCACTTGTATTGGCTTCTTCCTCACCATACTTCGTCACAAAGGCATGTCCAACAAAAACATGTCGCTTACTTGTGTCCATGTCTTCCGTGATATGCTCAATAATTTTTTGCATGGCGTCTTGATGAGAACGGATTGATTCTTCTTCAAAGATGTTGCGAATGGCAGCTGGCTCTGCATAGGGTACTAGATGGAAATGTACTTCTCCATGTTGATCATTCAAAACAATAGGTGCATGATTTTTTGTAAATTGGCCCTTGATATATAAACCACTATCCCTCATTAAACGACTGCCAAAATTTAAACGTCCTGCACTATCGTGATTTCCCGCCACTGCTAAAACAGGAATCTTCTTCTCTAATACTATTTTCGCTAATACATCATTTAATAAATTAACTGCCTCAATAGGAGGCATCGAACGGTCATATAAATCACCTGCGATGATAATTACATCTGGTTTTTCCTCATCTATCGCTTGTATAAATTGTTGAAGAATATCATGTTGATCTTCTGTCATATAGACACCTTGAACAAGCTTTCCTAAATGCCAATCTGCTGTATGAAATATTTTCATTCTTGTACCTCCTAGTCTTCTCTATATTTTAGCATGACTATTCCCTATCTAGTGCTTTCTAACGGTTTAGTAGTTCTAGCCAAAATTGGTTTTCATAGAAAAAAGCATCTTATTAGGTAAGATGCCTTAGATATCGGTTATTTAGATGTATTTGATAAATGCCTTATATCCTGGGAATCCCTGAATAACGTAAGTCGTAAGAGAAGTTTGATGTTGTGCCACTTTTTGCTTCTGAGGTTTCACTGACGATTGTTGCTTTAGGATTTCCTCAAATGATATGGGATTTGGCTCTGGTAATTCTAATGAAGAGATGTTTAAAGCATCACTACCACTATAAACCCGTAAAAATGAGTTAGCCATTTGACGATAGCCTTCGATATTAGGATGGACATCAGCACTATTTGGTAAGTAGTTGGTCGCATTCAATCCAAAGGCGTCATAGACATTTATATAAGCCGCTCCAGCTTGTTCTGCTTGTTGTTGTAAAATCGTATTTAATCTAACTAGCTGAGCATTGGTTCCTTCTTTTTGCGTCGGATGAACTGTTGGATAAGCAAAATAATAGCCCATGACATAGATCTTTGCTTTAGGCGCACGTTCTTCTAATTCATCCAAAATCGATATCATATTTTTTCTTGCCAAATTTAAAGCGTAATCTGCCTGAAGCTGTGAAAAAGCTAAGGTCCCTGCATTTGGGTTCACTTGGACAAGACGTAATAAATCATTGGCCCCTGCCGAAACCGTAATAAGTGTCGCATTTGCTAATAAATTTTGTGCTTCCTCAGATTGGATTCGTTCTAATACATCTGCCGTAGTAAAGCCAGGAAAAGCAAGTTCTTTTGTATAAAATGATAATTGACCGATCGAGCTTAATTTCATGGCAATCAAATCACTATACCCTGCATCAATTTCTTGGTAGGGTGTTTGACCAGCAGCTAAGGAATCTCCAATCGCCACATAGTTTTCCGTTTGAGCAAAAGCAGATGAAGTCCAATATGTCATGGATAATATCGTTATACCTAACAAGCTCCAAAATCGCTTCATCTGCTCTCCTCCGTTTCTTCTCGTCTAAAGATTAAAAAGACCAGCTACCCTTACGGAAAATGGGCTCAACCGTACCATCCGGTAAAATACCATCAATGTCCATTTCACCACTGCCAATCATGAAGTCTTCATGTGTCACAGAAATATTGGCACCCAATGCCTCAAGTTGGCCGTTTTCTAGGTCTCTACCGCCTTCTAAGCAAGTCGGATATGCCTCACCAATAGCTAAATGGTTTGAAGCATTTTCATCAAATAGCGTATTGAAATATAAAATCTCCGACGCTGAAATTGGTGATTCATGAGGGACAAGTGCCACTTCGCCTAAATAGCTTGAGCCTTCATCTACTTGAATAAGCTCTTGCAATAAATCATGCCCTACTTCAGCCTCTGCCTTAATAATTTTGCCCTCTTCAAATGTTAATTTAAAGCCATCGATGATATTGCCCTGATAAACTAATGGCTTAGTATTACTAACATAACCGTTTACACCTTGTTTCATTGGAAGTGTATAAACTTCTTCTGTTGGCATATTGGCCACAAAGACATTATCTTCTGGTGTTTTACTACCACCAGTTAGCCATTTATGCTGTGGTGCTAAAGCGATTGTTAAATCTGTACCAGGAGCCGTATAGTGAAGCTTTGCATACTTTTTATTATTTAAAAGCTCTGCACGCGATTCTAAATTAGCTACATGCTGACGCCAATTGTCAACTGCATTGCCTTCCCCGATATGCACCGTTTTAAAGATAGCTTCCCATAATGCAGGCACCTGCTGCTCTTCTGTTAATTGAGGGAATACCTTTGCCGCCCATTTAGCTGAAGGAACGGCTACAATGGACCAAGCAATTAAATCCTTCATGACTGCATTGCGATAGTTTTTCAATGCTGCCCCTGATACTTTTTGATGTGTTGCGAGTCTGTCTGCAGGAATTCCTGTTAGCTTATCAGGATCTGCTGCATCAATCCATAGTAGAGCCCCTTTACGTTCAATAAGTTCATCACGCATTTTCACAACCCATTCAGGGAAGCGATTAAATTCCTCCTCGGAAGCATGCTCAAAATAAGCACGATCCAATTCATCATCGGAAAAGTTTACATGAACACGGCCTGCACCAGCCTTATAAGCCTCTTTTACAACTAAACGGGCAAAATCTAAAGCATCCACAGATGTATTGACTAATAAGTACTGGCCTGGTTGGATGTTAACACCCACTTTTACTGCAAGCTCTGCATATGCCTGTAATTTCTCTTCAAATGTCATACTATTTCCCTCGCTTCTGTCCAATTGTTTTAGAATTGCCTTCAATTAGCTCGCCATCATGCCATATTTTTTGCACAGGCTTGCCTGGAATTTCCCTTGTCCACTTTTTATAGGTTTTTTCATCACGATAAGATAATAACGTTAATACTTCACCATCTGCTCCCGCACGTCCAGTACGACCAGAACGATGCAAATACTGCTCAATTGTTCGTGGGACATCAACATGAATAACATGTGTTAAACCAGCAATATCTAAACCACGAGCTGCAATATCTGTCGCAATTAAAATACGTGCGTCTCCTTTACGGAATGCATCTAACGCTTTTTTACGTTCTTCTTTCTTCATATCCGAATGGAGTGTGACAATCGGTGCTGAACGGTATTGTAGTTTTGTTTCCTTCATTAATAATTGATCAATATTATTAACAAAAGCCAACGCTCTTAAGCCCTCTGTATGGGAAAGTCGGCGTAGGAAATCCGTTTTATCGCGTTCTTCTACTTTCAAGAAAGAATGAACAACTTTACCGACCTTTAACATATCCTCAGGTTTAATTTTAAAACGTAGAGGCTCAAACATCATACGACTTGCCACTAATTCAATTTCCTCTGTAATAGTAGCCGAAACAACAACAACTTGTCGGCCATAGGCAGAACCTTCTATAAAGGATTTGATAACAACACGGTATTCACGACTTAGTAATTGATCACATTCATCTAAAATAACCGTTTCGACTTCTTTTAGTTTTAATTTTCCTGCTCGTGCTAATTCGTTTAAACGACCAGGTGTTCCAACAACAATCGTTGGCTTTTTCTTCAACTTTTCAATTTGGCGAGCAGAATTGGCACCACCAATCAGCTGCTGAACCGTAATATCTGTGCCAGCTGTCCACTCACGAATGACTTCTACGATTTGCATAGCAAGCTCTTGCGAGGGAGCTACGATCAGTCCTTGTGTTTGCTTTTTTGCCCCATTCACTTTATTTAATAATGGTAAGACATATGCTAACGTTTTACCTGATCCTGTTGGAGATTCTGCTACAATATCTTTGCCCTCAAGCATAGCTGGTATCATTTCATCTTGAATTTTCATGGGTGTTTCAAAGTTCCATTTTGCTTGTATTTCTTCTTTTAATAAATTAATGACTGACATGTTATTTCCCACCTTCTATCTACTTGACACTAGTTTAACACACTCCGTAGGTTCCTACTTTATATGTACGAAAGCAATTATCTAATCGTTTCAAGAAAACATTGCTTCCTTTCATAAAAAATCTGCTTCACTCGACACGAAAAAGTAAGCCTGTCCACAACTCTTTCAAGAATTGTAGCTTACCCGTGAAAAGCAAGCAGATTCTTTTCAATTCATTCAACGACTAATCGACTAATTCATAACCACAAGCCAAAATGGCACATTCAGCTAAAACGATTAATGAATCAATATAAATGTCACTTAGCTTCAAATCTCTATTCACAATAGAAAGCTCTGTACACCCTAATACAATACGATCACAATTTAATGCTAACATCGCCTCTTCTATTGGTTGCCAGTCTTCTAACGTAACATCCTTCCCAGCCTTGACGTAATCATAAATGATCGTCATCACATATGATCTCATCTCATTGTCTGGAACAACGGGTGTAATACCAAACTCCTCAAGCGCTTCCTGATACATCCGTGATGTTAAGGTGCCTGTTGTTGCTAAAATACCAACACGCTTCGCTCCTAAATCAGCAGCACGCTTCGCTGTTTCGCGAATCATATGCAATACAGGTATAGGAGAACCTTCTTCAATTTCATGATAAAACGTATGCGCCGTATTACATGGGATAGCAATTATGTCTGCTCCTACCGCAGCTAGTTTTTTTGCATCCTCAATAATAACTGGAACTGGATTATCCTTTGTATTATCTAAAATAAAAGCCGTACGGTCAGGAATATTTGTATCATTATCAATGATGGTATGTAAATGCTCCTGATCTTTTTGTGCTTTCGTACGTCTTACAATCATTTCTCCAATAAACATTGTTGCAAGTGGACCAACGCCACCAATTATTCCTAAAGTTTGTTTTTTCATGTGTTAGACAGACCTTTATTATTAAAATATTTCTTATAGCTGCGATAAAAGCTTAAATTATCAAGCGTGACATTCAACCAACGTTTTGCATTCATATCCTTATAATTAAAAATAGAATCTGTAGCCATACCTTGACGTATTAAACTTTTCGCTTCAATGACTAGTTGTTCATTTTGTACATATTTGAACAGCACACCATTTGGCACAATGGTCCAAAGATGCTTGTTCTTCACATATGTTAGTGATTGTTTACTTCCACGAACAAAATCGTTCGCGACATACTGCATTAAATTATAGCCACTGGCCGTCACATAATAATTGGAAAGTACATTATGTAATTCAATACTCAACAATTTATATTGACCATCACGTTCATCATATTTCATATCAAATGTGGCAAAGCCTTGAAATTGTATCGCTTCAAGGAATGACTTCACTTTATCCATTAATTCCTGATGATAGGTTGTCATGATTGCTACATAACGCCCAATGCCTTCTGGAGAATGCTCTTCTAAAATGGGGTTACCCACCGCAAGAAGTTTTGCCTTCCCATCTTGTCCAATATACGCATTCACAACACGCATATTAGCATCTTCTCCAGGAATATATTGTTGAATCATCAGATCATCTCGATAAGCTGATTCTTTATAGATAGCACGTAGTATACTGTCCTTTTCATCCTTATCATATGCAATATATACTTTTTTCTTACCAGGAAAAATACATGTAGCATATTTTGTCATATTCATTGGCTTAATGACAACTGGATAATCAAATGGCATGTCGTAGTCTTCATAATCATTCACCGTGCATACATGTGTTGCAGGGTATTGAAAACCAAATTGTGCGCATAGTTCATACATACTTTCACGAGTTAAAAGTTGATGTGCAAGTGTGGCGTCTACATAAGGAACTAGAAAATCCTCTGCTAACTCCTCTTTATGTTCTACGATTTTTTTGACATAAAATTCATCACAAGCTAATAGCAGTAATTTTTTGTCTTGGAACTCCTCCGCAATGGCTTTTAACGCGGTCACAAACCTTTCTTCGATATGAAGTCGCGGTATCTCACGAAAAGTCCATAAATCACTTTGTTGAATTTTTTCCATGTTCGTATGGTTTAGTGCAAGTGGCTTCACACCATAGGCCTCGTAAAATGCTCTGGCCATGCCATAAGCATTCATTTCATCTCCAAGTAAAACCGGTAAAAAAACGTGCTCAATGGCCATTCTACTCAACTCACTTTTACTTTTTTATTAGTGTAACATACTAACGATTTGTAGCTTATTTATTTATGAACAGCTACAGCCTGTTTGCCTAGTTCCTGATAACTTTTGAAAAATTGATCGACATTGTAAGTAACATACCCTTTTAAAGGATCCATTACGACTACTTTATCACCTAAATGCCCCGTCAAGACGACTGCATGTAAGTTCATAAAAGCATCATGTGGAGTTGTTTCACCTTTATAAATCCAGCCTCTTTCTGCATTTCGTTTAGGCTTCGATAAATCTAGCGTCACCCATGTCACAACAGGAATGCCTTCACGAACAAGCTGTAAAATATCATCTTGTGAGGCGTTACTCATATTTTTGACATGTAAGTCAGCTTGTTTATCTGTAATGACTGCCTCAGCCGCTTTGACAATTGGGGCAGCAAAAACATACATACCACGCGCTTTATCACGAGGATTACCTGCAAAAGCTTCATTTGGGTTTGGTCCAAAACGTTGATTGCCCGCTGTGCGTATTTCTTGCTTTGGTAAATACTTGTCAGTCATTTCAAGTTTTGACACATTCATTCCAAAATAATTTAATACGGCTGTGAGTGATGTAATTTCACAGCCATGTGGAAGCTCAGGGTTTTGCATGACAACAGGGACATCTAACTCCTGTTCGTCTCTTAAAAAGTGTGTTTGCAAACGATAGTATGGCTTTGTTGTATCATATGTGAAATTCTCGATTGTCGTATACCCATTATTGTTTGTCGAACTATTTTCAAGTGTCGTTGCTGCAATTGCATATTCTCGCCCTGCCTTTAGCTTCGAAAATACAGCCTCTCCCTCTTCTGAACCAATTGCTTCTTCCACTACATCACCTGTTTGTACGTCTGTCACCGTGAGGAAGAGATTTGGAATAGGTGCCCCGCTATTAAATTCTACTGTTAAAACTGTTAATTGATTTTTTTGTTCAGCATCTTGCTGTGAAAATGGCTGACAGCCTGAAAGTAACATAATAATCAAAATGCCAATAAGTAAAAGGCGTTTATACCCCGTCCACAAGACAAATTCCGCTCCTATTCTAAGGCGAAGAGCAAACCCTTCGCCATTCTCTTTATTCAATTTGTCGTAGACTCTATTATACGATACTTTCATAGCCGTTCCTATTTTATCTTGATTCAGCACCTATTTTTTGTACCGAAAGCGAGCGGCAAGTACACAAGACTCTTTCTTTTCAAGTAAACTTAAAAATTTGGATAACATTTATGCTGAGAAATAATTGAACCGACTCAAATCGTTGTCACTTTCGGCCGTAATGTATGCTTTAGTACCTTACCAGAGGCATTGCGTGGCAATTCTGCTAAAAATTCTATTTCATACGGTACTTTATATTTGGCAAGTCGTGTTTGACAATAGGATAATATCGAATTTTCATCGAGAGACTTGCCTTCCTTCAACACCACAAATGCTTTTGGTACTTCTCCATATACTTCATGTGGCAATCCAACCACTGCTGCTTCTAAAATTTCTGACATTTGATATAGAACTTCTTCTACTTCGATTGGGTAAATATTTTCTCCACCACGGATGATCATATCTTTTTTTCGATCTACAATATATAAATAGCCTTCCTCATCAAAACGTCCTAAATCGCCTGAGTACAGCCAGCCATCTCTAATCGCTCTTGCTGTTTCCTCTGGATTGCGCAAATAGCCCTTCATTACTTGTGGTCCTCTTACGCAAATTTCGCCGACCTCGCCAGCTGGTACGGTCTTTCCTTCGCTATCAACTACACGTACATCTGTCTGTGCTAATGGTTTTCCAACTGAGCCAATTTTCGTCAATGCATCCGTATCTAATAAAGAGGTAGCTGCAGGTGAATTTTCAGTTTGACCATAAAGATTTTGAACCTTTACATTTGGAAATGCTTCTTTCACTTGCTTTACGAGCTCATAAGGCATTGGGGCAGCCCCGTAACATAATAAACGTAAATGATTAAAGCTATGTTCCTTGAATTCAGGAGTATTTAAAATAATGGTATACATAGATGGAACACCAAAGAAAATGGTTGACTCAGTAGCTGCAATTTGAGCTAACGTTTTAGTTGGTGAGAATGCTTCTTCAATGACTACTGTTCCCCCTTGATAAAACATAGGCATAGCAAAAACATGAAGACCTGCACAATGAAACAATGGCGTACAAATAAACATCTTATCCTTGCTAGACATATTCATAGAAGACGACCATATATCTGCGGTAGCCACGATATTTTGATGTGTGAGCATAACGCCTTTGGGTTTACCTGTTGTACCAGATGTATACATGACCACAGCTGTGTCATGAGCCTCCAATTGCACAATTTTTCTTTCACGTTTGTCGTATTCTATTATGTTTTTCATTTCTTGAAATCCAATCGTATGTTGGAATGAATAAGAAACGTCCTCTAATGCCTGTGTCAATCTTTCATCAAAAATTAAGCCTTTTGCTTGTGAATGATTAAAAATAAAATCAACCTCAGGAGCAGCTAATTTAGTGTTAATAGGCATCACAATAAATCCAGCTAATTGGACACCTAAATAAGCGATTAAAAATAAATCTGAATTGAGCGTATATAAGGCAATCACATCACCTTTTTCAAAATCTTGTTCCTGCAAGTAAGCCGCAAATCTTTCTACACGTTGATAAAAATCATGATAGCTTAACGTTTTTCCATCATACAATGTTGCAATTGCATTTGGTTGCTGCCCTGCATAGTTTTCTAGAATCTCTGTCATAAACATCGTCATTATAAGCCCTCCATACATTCATTTTTTATTACGGAAAAGACACGAATGGGAAACTATTAAACTTCTTAAAATTCAGAAAATTATGATTATATTTTAACAAGCAATGAATTTCTTGGCAATTTTTCCACACAATCAAAATATGTAATTGAAGTAACGAAATATTCTTAGACATTTTACTTTTCTAGCAATTTCTATTGGGTGTATGATACTTGTACGATCATTTTAAGGAAAGGCCGGGTTTAAATGCTTTATGCACTTTTAGGAGATTTACATTCTAATATAGAAGACACTCAAGCTGTTCTAGCTCATATTCAACAAACAGCAGAAGAAGCAAAAATCATCGGGTTAGGTGATTTATATGAATGCACTGTCAGTAAGAAAAAGGCACAAACCCTATCTGGCTTACCTTTGCAAAAGGCGGCCATAGTAGAAAGTGAATTTGAAAAACTACTAACCTTCCCCTCAATACGAGGCAATCAAGAAGAACGCATTACGCAGGTTACTGGCATCGAACGTTTTAAAGCTTTACCTGAGACAATGGAGATTGATGGCGCCACGCTTATGCACGGACATCAATTTAAGTGGAATGTAAGCTGGCAGCCAACATTCCCACCTTTTCAAAAACCATTATTTTTCTTCGGGCATAGTCACGAATCAGGCCTTTATCATCAGCAAAAAAAGTTACCGATTCGTATTCGCTATGGGCAGCCTATTGCATTACAGGACAAACAATATGGCGTTAATGTAGGCTCTGTTATCAATCACCGTGAATGGTGTCTTTATGATAGCAAAAACCGAACAGTGACATTTATGTGTGTCCCACCTATTCATCTATAAAAGAGCAAGCTAGTTCTATAAACTAGCTTGCTCTTTTAGTGTTGAAAAACAAAACAGTCAATTGAAAGGTAGAAATGGATTTCCGTTGCAGGCTGCTTGCTTTCCTGTGGGCGAGCGCCGAATCGCTTCCTCCGCTACCGCTCCGTGCAGGGCTTCGCCTGACTCGCTATCCCACGGGAGTCAAGTAGCCTTCCACTTCAACCCACTGACTTTTTAGCATAGGTATTCAAATAAAGTGAAGGTGCTCACTACTCTTTATGAAGAGGTGTTGTCACGCATCACTTCTCCACACTGAAAATAAGAGCTTATCCCCTCTAAGAATACAGATAATAGGCGATTTGATTATGAAAAAAAGTAAAGACACTTTGCAGAATGGTTGATTGGAGTGGAGCCAGCGTCACTCCTAGGGGATTTAGCGTCACAGAGGAGACCCTGGAGCGAACGTTAGTGAGTGAAGCGGCTCATCGGACGCCCCCTGGAAAGGACGCTGGCGGAACGGAAATCAACCCCTCACCCTGCTAAAAGGTCTTTTTCTGCTAGTGACATGATCTTTTTTCAACAACATGAGAGCAAGCTAGTCTACATACTAGTTTGCTCTCAATTTTCTAATGAATATATTGCTTCTTCTCGCTCAATAAAATTTCCTTTAACGCTTTTAATTTTTCAATAACAACATACGATTCATCCGTAATTTCTTTCAGGTATTTTTCAGCGCCCGTTTTATTGCCTACATTGTATTCACGGACTGCTTTTTTTGCAATATCATGAACGTGAATAAATGGCTGTTCTAACTCTGCGTAGACACGCTCATTACCTAACAGTTTTTTTCCTGTGCCGTAATACCATTCGCCAAGGCGAGATTCTTTTGGAGACCCTACATCCTGCTCCGTCATCGTTTCAAAGCCTAATAGCAAATTATAGATTTTCCATCTCCACAATAGATGGTCAGTAATGGCTAATTCAATAATATCCTCTTGGCTAATAATAAAGTTTTTAGAAATCGTCGTGGATCGATATCCATCAATCATTTTACTTAACTTATAAATAGCAGAGCCCATATCAAAAACAATTACCTTACTTTTTTGCATACTCTCCGTAATTGTATGGTTACGTTCAGAAATAGTTGTAGCAGATTGTGCTTGTACCTTTGTCGTTGTGGCTATTTCCTCAAAGCGGGCACCTTGCTGCTGTAAATTTTTATTCAGCTCTGCTAGCGTCTGTGAAATATATAAGGTATCTGTAACACCTTGATGTAAATCTTGTGAAAATTGAGTCGTCAATGAACTAATATTATGGGTAATATGAAGTAGCTCCTGTATATCTGTATGTATAGATTTAACAGATGTACTTGTATCATCAGCAAGTTTACGAACTTCCTCCGCAACAACCGCAAAGCCTTTCCCTGCTTCTCCAGCACGAGCCGCCTCAATCGATGCATTTAAAGCCAATAAATTTGTTTGATCTGCAATTTTCTTAATTAATTCCATCAACTTCGCTACACTATTTACACGTTCAACTAAACGCTTAATATCTTCCTGCATTGATTTATGGCCTTCATCGGTTGTCTGTAAAATAGATGATACTTGTTGCAATGATTCCAAATCCTGATTTAATTTTTTAAAGGCATGCTTTGTTTGCTCTGAGATATCACCAACTGATGTGGCAATTTCTTCAATGCTCTCGTCTAACTCATGCATTAATTGATCTGCTGCAACAATCTCCTGTTGCTGAATCTCTTGAAATTCAATCAGTTCCTTAATGGTATCTAACTGTGTATTATAAGTAATAATTTCCCCTAACCCATTGACAACAGATCCTGCTTGAATTTCAATATAGGTCTCTAAAATGATTTGTTGATCAATTGTTACTAAACTATCATAGGACAATAAAACATCCAGCATTTTTTCTTCATCACGTGATAGTTCTTTAACAATAAGCGGAATGATTAATTGGTTAATCAGTGTATAGGCAGAAATCATCCAGTTCGGTAGTACCCCTATTCGAGCATGAACATAGGCAATTTTACGTCGCTTAAAGACATAATCTAAATCTAATTCATCATCAAATAAGCTAATAAAATGTGAATCAAACAACCCTTTCAAGCGCTCTACTGTTGAATGTGTATTGATGACATGATTAAACTCTGGAATTTCCAGTAGACGAGCATAAAAATTATCGAGTATATACTGTCGATTATTCTCGTAAATTTTACGTAAAAACCCAACAGATTCTCTTCTAATTCTTGATAAAGCAAGGAAATCTAATTTTTCTTTAAAGCGTTCATTTGTTTCGATGTCTGAATTTTTTGTAGCCGAGAAATAATCATAACTTTGATTAATCTTCTTCCTTTTGAACATTGCTCCCACTCCTAGTTGTATTAAATTAAAGTAAAATAAAATTACCAATATTTTAAAGCCAATAATAGATCTCTCTTCATTACCTTCAACTAATAAAACATATATATTTTACCAACAATAGAAAGACAAAAATAGATTCTCATTTAATTCTTTACACTTTATTATTTTTTCGTCCACTTTATTGACAATTTCTTATTTTCCTAGTTAAACACTGTCTTTACGCAGAAAAAGCGCTAAAATCACGTTTGATCCTAGCGCCTTCTTCCCATATAAACTTATCGTTAGTGCTAGCACTCGCAATCGCAATTTTGTAAGCTATCCAGTAGCTTTTCCATGGCTTCTAGTTGCTCACATAGCGTTTGAATCATGCATCGTAGGATTGGAATTAATTCTTGACAAATGCAGAATCTAAGCACATTTTGTGCCAGTCGTATACCACCCTGATGATGGACAATCATTTCCCGCAGATAATTGATATTAATGCTGTTGGAGACTGGCGGTGCACACATTGCATTGAACATAGCTTCTGTAACTTCTTTATAAGCACACATATACTCGTATAATTCATACTCTGAATTTTGCACGACACAACAACGATTTTGTATCGCTTCAAGACTCTCAACCATTTCTGTATGTGTTCGAATGATTTCTAATGCGAGATTTTGTACAGGGATATTCGTTGTATAGCGTAAAATATTTTCAGACATTTGGATTGCTGCAACTTGATGAGGGAGGATTTGTTTAATAAAGTTTTCTGAGATACTACAAGTAATGGTAACATAGGTCATACCCTGCATCATTTTTTTGAGGATTCGCTGATATTCCTCTAGATATGCCTTAGTCACATTACTGAGTTCAATTGGTTTAGCCATTAGACACACTCCTTTCAGAGTAATGTATGCCTGCTAGGTTGTTGTGCGATAGACAATTGTACCAATTGCTCAATTTTTACCAGCCATCATCATCGTAAAAAATTATACTTGCTCTTTCTTATATGTATCTATACATGTAGAACAAATGCATATTTTTGGCTCTCCCTGCACTGCATTTAACAGATGTTCTGGAATGCTAACTGTCATACACCAGCACTCTTTTTCGCCTTTTGCCACACCACAATGATTTTCTCCCCCACATAATGGACATTTCATTTCTCCAGTTGACATGCTCCTACAACTCCTTTACTTTTCCCATTGTAAAGTAAAAAAGGAAGAGCACTCAATACCTTGCTCCTCCCAAAACGCTTATTGTTGATGCTTGTGTATGTCTTGTTTTACTTCTTCAGTATTTGTGTCACTATAAATGGATGTTCCATGCCCACCACTTCTTGCTAACAATGCCTTCACTTCATTATAGGATAATCCTGCGTCTGCATTTTTTTGCTTCACTTCATTAATATTCGTGCCTGCAGATGTAAATTGGGCTTCTTTTTCATGATTCATTGTATTTCTACCTCCTATAATTCATCTTGCTGCATTTCAATCAATTCATCGCCTTCTCTTTTCACTCGCTTATTGAGCTCCTCTATAGGAATGGCATCTACAGTTTGCATATCCTCATGCAAATCGAAAAGACTAATTGTATCTGATTCAACCATGTCAGGCTTGTCCTTGCTATTTAAATTCATGAACATTTTCTTTTCATGTGGTATTTTTTCGATATCCATTCTGTCACACTCCTTTTCCTATAATGTGTGTAAAGCTGGACAGATTATGTGTCTTTCCCTTGTGCGCTTTTATCAATTCGGTGATACTCAGCTATTTGAATAACTCGTACATGTTTTGTGTGCAGTTCATGGTATATACCCCTACTATCGGTAAAGGAAATATATTGATCACGTTCACTTTTCACTAATTTCTCTGCCTCTTGTTGCGATTCAATATCAATTACGCTGAGGCGTAATTGCGTCCAGATTTTTTTCGAGCTTGCTCGAAAAGCTCATCTTCAAAATCTGTGACATCCGCTGGGGCTTTTATCTTGATTCAGTTGGTGTTTGGACACCCACTAAATCAAAGAGAACATTTTTACATTCATCTCACCACCTATAGAGGTGGACGTTTTCTGCTGAATCAAGATAAATGAATCTTCGTACATAATGTATCTCATCAAAAAAATACGTAATTTTAAATTCCTTCATCTTTATGCCCCTTAATCCTGCAATGTCACCGCTTATTCTGTCCAAAAACTGAAAAACCTTGCATTCCTAAAATTACATAAAACATATGATGCATATAGTAGAGCAATAAACCTTTGCATTGGAGGGAACAATAATTGATTCATACAGTCAAAGCTGGTGAAACCCTTGCTCAAATTTCTCAAGATTACCGTACACCTTTAGCATCCATTATCGCTGCGAACCCAGGAATTCAGCCTGATCATCTTGTCATTGGTCAACAAATCGTCATCCCTGGCTTGCCCGACCCCGAGACAATTCCTTACCGTATCGAGATCTCTACCAATAATCGCTGGCTACGTTTATATAGAAACAATATCCTTCAAAAACAATACCCTATTGCAGTTGGACGCATGCTTCACGAAACACCAGTAGGTAGTTTTATTATCATTAATAAAGCGCCAAACCCTGGCGGTCCTTTTGGCACGATGTGGATGAGTCTTTCTAAAGAACACTACGGAATTCATGGCACAAATGATCCTAGCTCTATTGGGCATGCTGTGTCACATGGTTGTATCCGTATGCATAATCGAGATGTTGAAGAGCTTGCCAGTATTGTGCCAATCGGTACAGAAGTAGTGATTCATCCCTAACTAAAAAGGCTATCTATACAAATTAGATAGCCTCTTGTTTTCATTATCTTATCCTCTAGTCTGCGCAAGCTTCGTTAAATAGTATTGCTCTTCCCGCCACATATAATCCGCCATCGGAGCTTTAAATTTCAATCCTCCCCATTCTCTTAAAACGTTTTCATAATGCTACATCTCATAGTAGTAAGATTAAGCATTGCAAATTTCGTATAGGATGAAATGCTAAAAGCTATACTACCTATGGCAAAAGCAATTATTTGATAGCTTTATTTAAAACTATAGGAGGGAATACGTTGTCCACAAGTAAACAGTTATTATCCATTTTCGCCCTAGGTGGCATCAATGAAATTGGTAAAAATATGTATGTAGTACAATATGCAGATGACATAATTATTATTGATTGCGGAGCAAAATTTCCAGATGAAACCCTGCTTGGAATTGATCTTATCATTCCTGATATTACGTATTTACTTGATAATAAGGAAAAAATTAAGGCATTAATTGTCACACATGGGCATGAGGATCACATTGGTGGGATTCCTTATTTACTAAAAAAATTAAATGTCCCTGTGTATGCTACTCGATTCACTCTCGGACTTATTGAATTAAAGCTAAAGGAACATAAGCTTTTGAGAGAAACGGATTTAATTGAAATTCACGCTGACTCAGCTCTACATTTAGGACAAATTGATATTAATTTCTTTAGAACCAATCATAGTATACCCGATTGTTTAGGAATCGTTTTAGCTACTCCTGAAGGAAATGTTGTCCATACGGGAGACTTTAAATTTGATCTAACGCCCGTTAATAACCAGTTTGCTGATATTCATAAAATGGCGGAAATCGGTTCAAAGGGTGTGCTAGTTCTGATCTCGGAAAGTACAAATGCAGAAAGACCAGGTTTGACACCCTCAGAGCAACTGGTAGGGCATCATATTGAGGAAGCCTTTTTACATGCTGAACGGAAAGTAATCATCTCTACCTTTGCTTCAAATGTTAATCGTATCCAACAAATCGTACATGCAACAATTGCCACCAATAGGAAGTTAGCTTTAGTTGGGCGCAGCATGGTCAATGTTGTGGATGTTGCGATTGAACGAGGTTATTTATTTGTGCCAGAAGATCTGTTAATTGATGCACGAGAAGTTAAATACCTCCCCCCAGAAGAAGTCGTGGTCCTCTGCACAGGTAGCCAAGGCGAGCCTCTTGCAGCACTTGCTCGATTAGCAAATGGCAACCATCGTGAGGTAAAAGTTCTGCCAGATGATACAGTCATTCTTGCCGCTTCTCCGATTCCAGGTAATGAAAAGGGCGTTTCTCGTATTGTAGACAATTTGTTTCAGCTTGGTGCTAAGGTGATTTATGGTTCTTCCAGTCATACAGGTATGCATGTTTCAGGACATGGTCATCAAGAAGACTTGAAGCTGATGCTGACGTTTATGAAGCCTAAATTTTTCATCCCTATTCATGGTGAGTATCGCATGTTACATCAACATCGTTTATTAGCGGAATCTATTGGTGTTCAAAAGGGACATACCTTTATTATGAAAAATGGAGATGTCGTGGACATTGAAAATGCGAAGGCAAGGCAAACGCGTAAAATTCCAGCTGGTGATACGTATGTTGATGGGATTGGCATAGGTGAAGTAGAGGGAATTGTCCTCCGTGATCGCAAGCAACTTTCAGAAGATGGAATGCTTGTTATTGTATTAACACTCAATAAAGCAGATGGTTCTTTTATTTCAGAACCTGATACCATTTCACGTGGTTTTGTTTATGCTAAAGATTTCGAGGCACTGTTAACTAAGGTCAATGTGCTTACCAAAGAAATCGTAAATGAGCTTCAAGAAGAAAGCAGACAGCAAATACATGTCCTACGTCGGGAAATTAAAAGAGCTGTTGGACAATATTTATTTACCCAAACCAAACGAAAGCCAATGATTTTACCGATTATTATTGAAATTTAATAAGTCGGTGCAAGGATTGTCCAATCCATTTTGCACCGACTTATGTTAATTGCTCAACCTTTGAAAAGAATCATTTAGAAAATCTCCATTAAAAACTTTATGTAACATATCAGCATATACATGTTGGAGCTGTTCAAAGCTATGATGTAAGTTTTTTGAATGCTGATTTACTTGGTTTGAAATATTATTGAAATACTGTGGAAGGTCCTCTATCGCTGCGACTAAAGAATCTTTATTCATTAATAAATGTTGAACAGCATTTAATAATTGAGCTGCTCTATGCTGAATATCAAGAGGAGGTAATACAATTCTTAAACGAAAGATATTACGTCTCTCCTTATTTATTTGAAACCATTTAAAAAAGTGAAATAAATAATCACTGACAACAATGGATTCATTCGGAATAATGGCAATGATATCCTGACCGATACACACAGCTTTTTTACATTGATAAATCAAGGTTTCCTGTAAATTAAATTTATTTAGAAGAATGCTTTTAGCAGGCACGATTGACAAATTAAATGAATCAACTGTGTGATCAACCTTTGGCACTTGACTAAAATCATCTTCTCTCAATAATTGCATTAGCATTTCTTCGGTGATAAAAGGAGTATCTTCCCTAGTAAAACATTGATCATTCACAATCAAATGACCAATTTGTATTTTTGCTATTTCTTCTAAAAAAAACTGCTTCACCATGTATGAACCCTCCAATCCTCTGTCCCAATTAATACCCTTAATACAATCTTCATTAACGCATTATACCTAGCTTTTTATTTAGGTCATTTGTCTGATGAAAAGTATTACTCTAATAATTGTACCATTTTAACGGAACTTTTTCTCCATTATACCACTATAATAGTATAGTCATTTCCCTTGTTTTTCACTAGCTTTTAACATAGAGGTGAATCATATGTCAGATTTTTTAAAGCTAGTAGGTGAACAACTTCGGATTATTCGATTATCCAAAGGACTTAGCCAGGAAGAAGTGGCTGAACGGACAGGGAAGTTAGGTTTCAGTAAAGGAAGAGTTTCTAATATTGAACATGGACAATCTAATATTACCTTAAGTACTTTGGAAACAATCATGAAGGCATTAGACATTACCCCTGAGGAGCTATTTAATTTTCAAAAACTATCTGGCGTTACTGATATTGAGGAAAAAAACCTCATGCTAGACATTCATCGCTCATTACTAAGAGAACGAAATTTAGACGAGGTAAAATATGTAGTTCGTATTACGAAAGATTTTTTAGATACAATTGATTCTCAATCGAAGAAAAACAGCTCCAACGGTCAATGACAATTGGAGCTGTTTCTTTATTAAAATTAACTTTTAGTAGCTACATACCAAACTTTTGACGATAGCCACATTTTCTACATAGTTCTTCAACAGCTTCTCTTCGTGAAAAGCCCTCTACAATCTTATTGGCACGTTCCCCTTCTACAATTTCTGAGAAGGGTTTATCGTGTACATTTCCTAAATTAATGACACCTTCCCCATCCAAGCAACAAGGCACAACGGTTCCATCCACAAGTATAGCCGCTTGGCTACGCAGAGCATGACAGAAACCCTTCCCTTCATCCTCTGGCTCTAGGAGACTTGGCCATCTAAATTCATGATCCTGATTTAAATAAACATGAGGGGCAATTTTTACTCCTTTCCCAGGCTCTACTTTTTCTTCTATGCGGTAATCAAGATTATACTCATTTTCTAATATTTCTAAAGTCTCACGGTTACGACGTGCTGCAACATCCGAAACATGATCCTGTTGTAGATTCCATAAACGATAGGAAATAATCGTATTGTACTCCCTTGATTCTCGCACAAAGTTCAAGATATCCCCTAAATATTTTTCACGGTTTTCAGAGCCCTCATGCCCATCAAAGCTATGCAACGAGAAATTAATTTGACGTAATGCTGGTTTTCCTAATATTTTCTCACGATTCTTTTTTATTAGCGTACCATTCGTTGTAATATTGACTTTAAACCCTTTTGCATGGGCAGCATCTAATAGCTGATCGATTCTTGGATGTAGTAATGGCTCTCCTTTTACATGCAAATAAATATATTTTGTATGTGGACGAATTTCATCTAATATTTTATTAAATTGTTCGACTTTTATAAGCCCCTTTGCACGAGCTGTAGGTGGGCAAAAACTACAGGCTAAATTACAAACACTCGTTATTTCTATATAAACCTTTTTAAATGTTCTCAATGTTGCTTCTCCGTTCCCATTCACTAAATAATCAAATCTCATTCATTCTAACAAATTTATTGGATAGATAGCAAAAATCGTTGAGCTTTCATCTGGGCAGTCCTACCTTTTCTCTAGGTAACATGGCTACACGTACAAGTGGGTTCATGAAGCGCTAATATCTTAATAGTAAGATGAAACGAAGGGAGGAGAAACGATGTCTGGTTTTAATTCTAAAAAATTTTATGGACCTGACGAACCTGAGCAGGAATCCTCTAACAAGCAAGGGAAAAATCATATAACGATTAATTTTACATTCAATATAGGAAACACCGATTTCCACTTTGAGCAACGAGCGGAAGGCGGAGGTCAAATCAATCATGATGTAGGCACAAATGCTAACCAAGGTGGACAAAATGCTAGTAACGGTAGTCATACACGAAATGTCAATTCGCAATTTGCTGACGGTAATGGAAGAAGCGGTATTGCTGGTAATCATAATGATGAGGCTGGTGGCCAACAAGGCATAAAAGTACGGGATAGCCTAGTCATTGAAAGTGATATACATTCATCCTCTAATCATAGTGAAAGTAATGAAGAAACTGATGTATTAACTGAAGAAAATGAGTAGATCATGTTGTTGAAAAAAGATGATGTCAACGGCAGAAAAAGCAACTTGGCAAGGTGAGGGGTTGATTTCCATTCCGCCAGCGTCCTTTCCAGGGGGCGTCCGATGAGCCGCTTCACTCACTAGCATTCGCTCCAGGGTCTCCTCTGTGACGCTAAATCCCCTTGGAGTGACGCTGGCTCCACTCCAATCAACCATGTGCAAAAGTGTCTTTTTCTTATCTTTCATACTAGCCGTAGCGATCAAAATAGCACATGATTTGTATAATTAGATAGGCTCTTATTTTCAATGTGTAGTGACAACACCTCTTCATAAAGAGTAGTGAACACCTTCCCTTTATTTGAAAATCTTTGCTAAAAAGTCAGTGGGTTGAAGTGGAAGGCTACTTGACTCCCGTGGGATAGCGAGACAGGCGAAGCCCTGCACGGAGCGGTAGCGGAGGAAGCGATTCGGCGCTCGCCCACAGGAAAGCAAGTAGCCTGCAACGGAAATCCATTTCTACCTTTCAATTGATTGTTTTGTTTTTCAACACTAAGAGATTGGTTGAAAAAAGATCATGTCACTAGCAGAAAAAGACCTTTTGACAAGGCGAGTTATTGTTTCCCGTTCTACAAAAGTGTCCATTCCTTATCTTTCATACTAGCCGTAGCGATCAACATAGCTCATTATTTGTATAATTAGTGAAAGGATAGGCTCTTATTTTTAATGTGGAGAAGTGATGAATGACAATACCCCTCCATAAAATGAGTAGGAACAGCTTCACTTTATTTGAAAACCTTTGTTACATTGTGGATTGGAGTGGAAGACTACTTAACTCCCATTTTTTCAACACTATGAAAAAAACTTCTATCTGTTTGATGATACCGTCAACAGATAGAAGTTTTTTTGTCATACATTGCGTTTATAGTTTTTAGTGCCGTCATATGAATAAAGCATCGGCTTTTTATCCACATAGGTTTCTAAATGAACGGGCCGTCCCCATAGCTGATAAATATAAGGCAATACATTTTCTAAATAGCGAGGATCTAACTCCATCCCTTCGTAACCATGTACTAAATAGAGCTCACCATTACGCAAATAATCACCATTTTTCACTACAATATATGGGAAGCCCCCGTTTACACGCATGGATACAAGCTGATCTCGAACCATCTCATGATCCTTATCCGTTATACGATACTCATTACCTTTCTTTTGGAACAAATACAAATCTTCACGCTTCGCTAAATCCTTTGATAAATAGTTTCGAATAAAGGAAATATCCGATTCTATTTCTCTTACCTCAAAGATCTTTTCACGCCCCGTATTTGGCTGTACACCTAGCCGCTTCATTTCCTCTGTAGGATTATTATAGCGATTTTCAATATCCTCGAAAATTTTTATTCCAAGGTAATATGGATTAATCGATGTTTTGGATGGCTGCACAACCCCTGCATTTAATTTGGCATATTCAATTGTCTCAGCAGTGGTTAGTTTTAACTCCCGCATGATGCGTTGATGCCAGAAGGACGCCCAGCCCTCATTCATTATTTTTGTTTCTAATTGAGGCCAAAAATAAAGCATTTCCTCCCGCATCATTGTTAAAATATCTCGTTGCCAGTCCTCCAATTCACGGCTATACTCCTCCAAGAATAGCAACAAATCTTTTTCTGGCTTTGGCGGAAATTGCTTTAATCTTCGTCTAATTGGTTTATAAACTTTTTCTTTTTCTTCTATACTCCACAAATCATCATATGGTGATTTCGTTGGAGATTTTTCCTCTTCAAGATCATCGTCCTCACTCCAGGTTAGCTTCGGTCGTAAAATAGATGAATCAATATGTTCCTGAATAGCTAAAACTGCATCTAAAAACTGCTCAACCTCATCCTTGCCGTATTCTCTTTCATAACCAGCTATTCGCTCGGCAGTTGCGGTCATACTCTCTACCATATCTCTTCTTGTATTGGAAAAACGCACATTATTTTTAAAGAAATCACAGTGTGCTAAAACATGAGCAATAATCAGTTTATTTTGGGTTAATGTATTGGTATCGAGTAAAAACGCATAGCAAGGATTTGAATTGATCACAAGCTCATAAATCTGGCTAAGTCCTAAATCATATTGAAGCTTCATTTTATGAAATTGTTTCCCGAAGCTCCAATGGGAAAAACGCGTAGGCATACCATAGGCGCCAAATGTATAAATAATATCTGCTGGACAAATTTCATAACGCATTGGATAGAAATCTAAGCCAAAGCTTGAGGCAATTTCGGTAATTTCATCTATTGCTCGTTGAAGCTCTTTTGTGTCCATTTTACGCCCCCTCCTTTGAACGTCGTACTGTGCAAACATCCATGTTATTCTTCATTTTTTTTGAAAAAGCTCTTTAAGGCATCATATACATCGCCTTTTTTTCTCAAAATATGGTATCTGAATTTAGGATCATCAATTTTTTTATACGTATACATAAGCGTTGAGAAACGGTTATGTTGATTCACCTCACCATAGCCAAACATGCTGGATACATCCATTAACTCTCCTACCAGTTTCAAGCACTTTTCATTATCCATCGAAATATTTTCACCATCTGAGAAATGGACAGGGTAGATATTGTAGCGAGACGGATGATATTTATCCTGAATTAACTCCAATGCCTTTTTATAAGCTGAAGAACAAATAGTTCCCCCACTCTCTCCCTTTGTAAAAAATTCCTCTTCAGTGACAACCTTTGCCTCTGTATGATGGGCAATAAATTCAATCTCTACGGTTTCATATTTTGATCGTAAAAACTTCGTCATCCAAAAGAAGAAGCTTCGTGCACAATATTTCTCAAAAGCTCCCATCGAGCCACTTGTATCCATCATGGCGAGTACTACGGCTTTGGATTCTGGTTTCTCCACTTCATCCCACGTTTTAAAACGTAAATCGTCATTGTGGATAGGCGTAATTTCCGCTTTCCCATGCATTGCATTGCGCTTTAATGCATTTAAAATCGTTCGCTTTTTATCAACATTACCCATTAGCCCTTTTTTTCGAATATCATTAAACTCTATTTTTTCTGTTTTAATATCTGCCTTTTCTTTTTGCTGTAAATTAGGTAACTCAAGTTCATGGAATAAGACATTTTGGATTTCCTCAATACTGACTTCCGCTTCATAGTAATCTTGGCCAGGCTTGTCACCTGCTTCTTTTCCTTGGCCTTGAGCCTGATTGGCTTTACTGCCATCCCGGGCTACTACATCCCCGACACTACTATCCCCTTGTCCTTGCCCAACATGCTTAGAATTATCATAGTTATATCGAATTTTATATTCATCAAGTGACCGAATTGGTATTTTAATAACCTCGCGACCATTGGACATCACAATACTTTCTTCACTAACTAAATCTGGTAAATTATTTTTAATCGCATCTTTTACTTTTTCCATATGGCGTTCCTGGTCCTGGTGCCCTTTACGATGGAGGGACCAATTTTCCTGAGAAATGACAAAGCGTTTATTTTCGTGTTCAGTCATTTTTATCCTCACCCATCTATCAAATTCGCTTTTTCTATACTATGCTTGTGAGCCAAATTTTTGAACTTTTTTCATAAAATCAATTGTGCACCTATTAATCACGCCTCAGCGTAATTGCGTCCAGATTTTTTTCGAGCTTGCTCGAAAAGCTCCGCTTCAATATCTATGACATCCGCTGGGGCTTTTATCTCACCACCTATAGAGGTGGATATTTTCTGCTGAATCAAGTTAAATCTCTCATCCTGATAGTAAAAGGAGTGCCCTAAAATGGGACACTCCTAACTGACTTGGAACAATCAACATCAAGCTATCGATTGAGTAAACTTCCTACATATTGTAGCAACTCATTTGCCGATGTTGTATTATAGCCATGTTCATCAACAAGCCTTGCAACGACCTCATTAATTTTCTTCAGTTGCGATTTATCTGGCATTTTAGAAGAAGTTGTAATTTTCACAATATCTTTTAAATCTGCAAATAATTTCTTTTGAATAGCTTCTCGCAATCTTTCATGAGAATTATAGTCAAAACGTTTACCTTTTCGTGCATAGGCAGAAATTCGAATGAGAATCTCTTCACGGAATGCCTTTTTAGCATTTTCTGAAATGCCAATTTGCTCCTCAATCGAGCGCATTAATTTTTCGTCTGGGTTCATTTCTTCCCCAGTCAGAGGATCGTAAATTTTATTTTTATTACAAAATGCCTCTACATTATCAAGGTAGTTGTTCATTAATGTTTTTGCCGATTCTTCATATGAGTACACAAAAGCCTTCTGTACTTCATTCTTAGCAATTTCATCATATTCCTTACGAGCAACCGCAATGTAATTCATGTATTTTTCACGATCCTCTTGAGAAATAGACGCATGCTGATCCAATCCATCCTTCAATGCTCGTAAAACATCTAATGCATTTATTGATGGTATCTCTTTGCGAATAATAGCAGAAGAAATACGGTTAATAATATAGCGTGGATCAATACCGTTCATGCCTTCATTTGGGAACTCTTTTTTCAGCTCCTCTAAGTCAACGGAATTAAATCCCTCCACATTTTCTCCGTCGTACAAGCGCATTTTTTTAATCAGATCCACACCTTGTTTTTTCGGTACTTCCAATCGAGTGAGAACCGAAAAGATTGCTGCGGCCTTTAAAGCATGCGGTGCAATATGGACATGGGCCATATCACTCTCATTTATCATCTTTTCATAAATATGCTCTTCCTGGCTAACTTTTAGGTTGTAGGGAATGGGCATAACGATAATTCGAGAATGTAATGCCTCGTTCTTTTTATTCGAAATAAATGATCTATATTCAGTTTCGTTTGTATGGGCAACAATTAACTCATCTGCACTAATTAAAGCGAACCTTCCCGCTTTAAAATTCCCTTCCTGTGTTAAAGATAATAAATTCCATAAGAATTTTTCATCAAGCTTCAACATCTCCTGGAATTCCATCATTCCTCTATTGGCCTTATTCAGTTCCCCATCAAAGCGGTAAGCACGAGGATCAGACTCTGAACCAAATTCACCTATTGTGGAAAAATCAATACTTCCTGTTAAATCAGCGATATCCTGCGATTTAGGATCTGATGGTGTAAATGTCCCAATACCAACACGTTTGTCTTCTGAAAACGTAATACGTTCAATCATCACATTTTCAATGCGCCCATCGTATTCCTTTTCAAGACGCATTGTATTTAAAGGCGATAAACTTCCTTCAATTCTAATACCATATTCCTCAAAAAACTCATTACGCAAATGATGTGGAATTAAATGGAGTGGATCTTCATGCATTGGACATCCCTTAATTGCGTAAACTGCACCCTCATCTGTTCGCGAATATTGTTCTAATCCACGTTTCAGTAAGGTAACGATTGTTGATTTACCACCACTAACTGGTCCCATTAATAATAAAATACGTTTTCTAACATCTAACCTGCGCGCTGCTGGATGGAAATATTCCTCCACCAGTCTTTCAATTGCTGTTTCAAGCCCAAAAATTTCTTGTCCGAAAAATTTGTACATTTTTTGCCCATCGCGTTCCTCTACACCAGAACTTTTTATCATATTGTAGACGCGTGAATGGGCTGTTTGAGCAACTTCAGGTCTTTCCCTAATGATGTTTAAATAATCTGCAAATGTTCCTTCCCACTTCAGCCTGTTTTCTTCTTCGCGATAGTTTTTCACTTTATCTAAAATGTTAATAGCCTTCCCTCCATTCAGGGCTTGATTTATAACATAGTATGAAGTTAATGGCATGATGATACCATTACTTTTTCTTTGATGAAGTTTCTTCTTATTATTTCTATTTTTTTTGGCAAAAAGATTGCGGATATATCAACTGTTTTAATACATAGAACCTTACTGAATGAAGATAAAAATTTCGGTTATTCTAACGTTAGAAAGGAGGTCCATCATTGCATCGCCATTTTACATTTCTTTTCACATTTTTATTTTTAGGGATAATGCTGTACCCTACTGCCTCTTTGGCAAAGGAGGATCTAACAGAAGAAGAAATTTTACAGCAGCGTATGTCCTATTATGTACAATTCGATGAATTACTCATTCCTTGGAACTTTTTGGCTGCTATCGATCAGTATGAAAGAAATTTACAATCTGTCCGTAAAGACATCCCTAAACGAGAAGGCTATTTGGCTATCCAATTTTCTGATGAATACTGGTCAGGCGCTTTAAATCCTGTAAAAGAAGACACTTCTCCTGAGACAATTAGCTATTTCGGAGGAATGGGCCTTGATGGTAATCACGATGGGCTCGCTAGTCCAAAGGATGATGAGGATGTCATTTTTTCGATGGCTAGTTATTTAGGAAAATTTGGAACGACTGATGAAGATTTTAAATTAGCATTATGGGAATATTATGGGAGCGAAGAAGCGGTCAATCAAATATTTACCATCTCCACATTGTACAGACATTTTAAAACAATTGAACTTGACGCACATACTTTCCCACTAAATATTCGCTCTGATTACAGTTACAAGGGCACATGGGGCGCCAATCGAGGTTGGGGTGGTCGCCGAATTCATGAGGGAACTGATATTTTTGCAAGCTATGGAACGCCAGTGTTATCAACCTCTTATGGAATTGTCGAGGTAAAAGGATGGAATCAATTTGGTGGCTGGCGTATTGGTATTCGCGACAATCATAATTCCTACCACTATTATGCCCACCTCGGTAGCTATCATAAGGAAATTGAAGTCGGTACAATTGTAAAACCTGGTACTGTTCTTGGCTATGTGGGAAGCTCTGGATACGGAAAAGAAGGTACATCTGGTAAATTCCCTCCACACCTTCATTATGGGATTTATAAATTTAACGGAAGAACCGAATGGGCTTTCGATCCTTATCCTTCCTTACTACAATGGGAGCGGCAAGCAAAAAAACAAAAACAGTAGATAATTTTTTACTTATGGCACTTGAAGCATGTTGCTTCAGGTGCATTTTCTTTCCACATAGGAAATTCTACATAAATACATGAATTTGTTATTAAACATCTATATATATTTAACTATTAATAAAAGGAAAACAATTATATCATTGTACTAAAAAACTATTTTTAAATATTTCTATCGAAAGGCTTATTAATATGCATAAATAGTTATAAAATAGTATTTGTGTTTGAAAAAATTTCTCAATGAGATAGTAAAGGGATGGGAAAATGAAGGGCATTATCAAGTTTAAAACACTTAAAGCTCGAATTTTAAGTGCATTTATTCTTTTGTTAGTTTTAGTAGTTAGCTTTACAACCTACACTTACAATTCCAATACAAGTATGGAATGAAGTACAAGCAGGTACTGAGCAAATTACAGTAACGATGCAAGAGCTTGCATCAGGTACAGAAACACAAGCCTCCACAACAGGTGATTTGGCAGAGACAATGACAGCATTCAAGCGTAGCATTCATGAAACTACACAAGAGGGCATTGAGTTAAGCAAACATTCTAGTCATGTTCAAAATTTAACGGTTTCCGGAAAAAGCTTAATGGTGCAATCTACCAAACAAATGGCTACAATAAATGAAATTGTATTAGACTCTGTGAAAAAGGTGGAAAATTTAAATGAGCAATCTGCTGAAATTTCCAAGCTTGTGTCTGTTATCGATGATATTTCAAACCAAACAAATTTACTTGCATTAAATGCAGCAATTGAAGCAGCACGAGCAGGTGAGCATGGCAAGGGCTTTGCTGTTGTAGCAGATGAAGTCCGAAAGCTTGCTGAACAAGTACAGTTCTCTGTCACGGATATTGCAACAATTGTCCATCGTATTCAAGGTGAGACGGGCAATGTTACATCTGCCCTCCAAACTGGCTATGAGGAAGTAAAAAAAGGAACAACCCAGCTCGATCAAACAAATGAAACATTTGAAAAAATTTCTGATGCTGTTGAGGATATGATCGATAATATTACAACCATATCAACGAATTTAAATCAGCTTGCTCAAAATTCTGAAACCATTAATGCTTCTATTGATGATATGGCCTCTATTTCGCAAGAATCTGCTGCTGGTGTTGAGCAAACAACAGCGACTGTAGAGGAAACGGCCGCTACAATGGATGAAATCGCTAGAAGTGCAAATCAGCTTGCTGGCATGGCCGAGGAATTAAATACGCAGCTACAGCAATTTAAGATTTAATCAACTACACAACAAAGGCTATCTCAAATTTCTCTATTTTGAGATAGCCTTTTCTATTATTGCCAATGACTTATCGGAACGCGTTCCAATTCATGACGTTTAATAATGACACTTATCTTTTGAAACCATTTCTCACAAAGCTCCATGGCTTCTTTATAGTCATCTTCCTCTTTCGAGATGGGCTCTTCACTATTATCCATAAACATATATTCTTGAATAGGCTCTGATAAATGATCTACTACTAGCTTTAACGATAGCTGTGAGATTGTATCTTCTTCTACCTCTTCTTCTACTTCATCCGCCTCTGCAAGTAAGGACCCACTCATTAGGTGATTCTTTGTTCTAACCATAAACACCTCATCTTCCATGATGGCCACTTCATATATTTTGTTAAACGGAATCTCTATTATTTTCAGTTCTTCGTCTAAAGCTTCTCTACGTGCGAAAATAAGCGTGTTTGTCTGTTCATTTAACAATAAGGCATTCAACGCATCACCTGAAAGTGTACATTGGGTATGAGGAATAGCCATTATCTCCTCCTCACTAGCTTCTGTCATGGCTGCCAAAGTTTGTGCAGCAATATAACGCTCTTTTAAATAACGAATACTACCTATACCGACTAAAGCTAGCCCAATTAAAAAAAATAGCTGCTTAATAATGACTAATCCAATGGCATTTGCTAGAAAAAGATAGACAATCCCTAATAAAATGAAGAAAATATTTTTCATCCAAATCCCGCCTTTATCAAGATACTCACTAGAAAAATTCAGTTGATGTACTAGCAATAGTATTCTTGATTCTAGCTTTTCATTCTAATAAAAAACACGAATCCATTGAACTTTTCAATGAACCCGTGCTTTCATTTTTAACGACCCATTAACTCTTCTTTACTACTTACGTCGTCTAATGTTTTATCTTTTTCTATTTTGTGCATCTCAAGAACATGCTCAGATGGTGGTACTAGTAAGCTCACCACGACAATCGTGATACCCGTTATCACAACACCTGAAAATACAGGAGCCTGCCATAATTCATTTAATAGACCTATGAAGCCTTCTGATTGGATTGTCAGACTAGGTACGAATGTTAGTGATGTTACAATGTAATAAACTAAGCCAACAGAAATACTTGCCCAAACTGCCGGTGTACTCACACGTTTCCAAAATGGTCCTAAAACGATTGGCCAGAATATTGTCACGAAAATAATATCCCATGCTAAATAAGCTAAATCAATGACTTTTTGAAAGCTTACAGCTAGCACTAAACCTAATAAAGCACTAGCTAGAATAATAGATCGTGAAAATCTTAATAGCTTCTTAGGATCAGGGTTACGATTAATAAAATCTAAATAGATATTCTTTGTCACAATCCCCGAAGTCGCTACATAACATGCAGCTACTGTAGACATCCCCATGGCTGCCATGGCTGTTAAGAAAATAGCTGCTAATAAGGGCGGAAAATAACCTTGTGCAAAGGTAAGCATCAATGTTTCTGGGTTAGAGCTTTCAGGATAAATTGACTTGAAGGCTTCCCCTAGCATCCCTGGAATCCAGCTAATTGCAATGACAATAATACCAGCAATAATCATACTGCGCTGTGCCACTCGTGGACTTTTCGCTGCAGCTACCCTCTGCCCAAGATCAACTGCAGGGATATCTCCAAGTGCTAGTACAAGATATAAAGTCCAAAACTCTGCTCCTGCCTTCTCAAATAATGTACCGATATTCCACCAATCAGGATTAAATGTAACGTCTGGATAGTAAAACAAAATAAAAATGGTAATACCCAAAATACCGGCTACTGCAAGCGCACCTTGCACGATTTCAGTATAGGCAACTGCCCATAAACCACCAATAACTGAATAAATAGCCGTTAGCGATACAAATAGAAGTGCCGCAGGAATAAAATCAATTTGCAACAATTGCTGAATAATATAGGTACCGCCAACTGTTAACGCCGCTGCATTAAAAACACCAAAAGCAATTGCCATAACGACTCCTGTATAGGCTCCTAGCTTTTTGCTGCCATAGCGTAAACCGTAGTAATCTGCTAAAGTCCAGCCCTTCAAACGTCGTAATGGTTTTGTCCAAATGAGTGCTCCAAGAATCATACAAGTCCCTAAACCACCCATTGTTGCCGATCCTTCAAAGCCACCGCTTGTATAACCTGAACCTACTGCTGCAAAAAAGAATGGGGCAGCTAGTAGGGCAGCGACTAAACTACCCGTTACAACGGATAAAGGCATGCTCCAGCCAGCAACAATTAAATCCTCAGCTGTGTTGACACGCTTATAGCCTTTATAGCCAATGTAATAGATAAATAATAAGTATAAGCAAAAGATAATAATATTTAACATTGTTTACTCCTTAGTTTTCCATTATCCGTTCATCACGACTCCACCATTAGGCGTTAAAACTTGACCTGTATAGAAGTCAGCATGATGAGAGGCTAAAAATAAAACACTTTTCGCAATCTCTTCTGGTTGCGCTAAACGTTTTAATGGATATTTTGCTGATTCTTCCTCCACATAGTTATCGCCAAATTCTTTTAAAATGTCCGTAAATGTTCCACTAGGGGCAACTGCATTGACAAGTATCGAAGGTGCTAATTCTCTTGCTAAAGACTTGGTAAAAGCATTAATAGCACCCTTCGCAGCTGAATAATGTGAGAATTCCTCACAACCTAAGCTACCAATATCAGATGAAATATTTATGATTTTTCCTCTATTACGTTCTTTCATTCTTTTAGCTGCTTCACGACAATTGTAGAAGCAACCATATAAATGAACTTTAATCATGCGATCCCACTGCTCGTCCGTTAAATCTGTAATGCTTGAACCCTGTGCAAAGCCTGCATTATTCACAAGAATATCAATATCTCCAAACTGCTCGTCCATAAATTGATACATCGCTTTTACTTCCTGTGAATTAGAAACATCGGCATAGAATGTTAAAGCTTTTACACCAAGCTTTTCTGCTTCTTTACGAACCGCTTCTGCCTCTTGCTCATTCCCTATATAATTGATTAAAATATTCGCTCCATGTTGCGCAAATCCTAATGCAATGGCTTTGCCGATTCCTTTACTAGAGCCTGTAATTAAAACATTTTTTCCTGTAAAATTAATGTCCATTATGATCATTCTCCAATTTGAATTTTGCCACAAGACCTTGCAGTTCTTCTGCTGTTTTGCCCAGTGACGAAGAGGCATCCTTTACTTCCTGCATGGTAGATAATTGCTCTTGTGTAGATTTCGATACATTCGAAGAGAATTCCGCTGACTGCTCTGCAGATTGTTTAATATTATTAACAGATGCCGCCACTTCCTCTGAGGATGCGGAAATTTGTTGTGAGGCTGCAGAAATTTCACGTATTTGGCTAGCCACTTCTTCTGAGGAAGTAAGAATTTCTTTAAAGATTTCTCCTACTTCAGTCGTAAATGCCATCCCTACCTTAACATCCTCTTTGCCCTTCTCCATGACCGTAATAGAAGCGTTTGAATCAGATTGAATAGAACTAATTAGATTGTAAATTTCTGTTGCTGATTGAGAGGATTGTTCAGCTAAGCGTCTCACCTCATCCGCAACAACGGCAAAGCCTTTACCATGCTCACCTGCTCGTGCTGCTTCAATGGCAGCATTTAATGCTAATAGATTTGTTTGATCGGCAATAGCAGTAATTAAGCTAACAATTTCACTTATTTTTTTAGTATTAACATGTAGTCCATTAATGGTTGTCCCTATTTGTTCAACAGAATCATTAATTAATTCCATTTGTGCAATAACCTGTTGTACAACTTCATTGCCTCGCTCAGAAGCCTGTGATGCTGAGATAGACGATTCCGCAGCAGTGTTTGCAGAATCCGCAATTTGCTGAATACCTGTTGCTGTTTCCTCCATAGCAGCGGCTGTTTCCTCGGTCATGGTCATCGAGGCCTCAGCATTTTGCGTAATTTGATTCATATCTAATGCAATATTTGTGGAGCTGCTATAGGTTTCACCAGCATGTACAGTGAGCTGATTAGCTGCTGAAGACACATGATTGGATGTATTTCGTATGTTTAAAATAATATGTTGCAAATTAGCCACCATTGTCCGAATGGATTCAGATAATTTTCCAATTTCATCCTTTGATGTCTCTAAGTCAACATCTATTAATTCACCATTTGCCACTTGATTGGCAACATTCACCACTTTTTTCAGTGGTTTTAAAAGTCGATCTATAATTATGTAAACTAAAACTAATAAAATTAAAATGCCGATAATGGCAATGACAATTTGTTTGATTACACTTGTTTTAATAATCGTATTGATATAATCAGCGGAGTAATCAATCCCTAATAGGGCAATCAGTTGTCCACTATCATCTTTAATGGGACTAAAAACAGTTCTCCAAGAGCCAAAAGGATCTTCGAAAATATCTGTTACTTCCGTACTGTTATTTTCAATAGCTAATTTTGCTGTTTCTACATGTTCATCCGCTAATTCAGTAAAAATTTCACCAGCTTCGTATACTTCATTTAGATTAGAGGTATAGCCAATGGGGTTGACACCACCCTCATCCTTTACATCCCAAATATAACTCCAGCTCATAATACCTTGCTGTTCTTGAATCATATCAAGTTGCTTTTGGATTTTTGTAAACTTTGCGTTTGTTTCCCCTTTTTCGGACAGCAAGTCTTTCACTTCATCACTGTCTAAATTCATAGCTGTTAATAAGCCAACACTTTTTAATTCCTGCTCCAAATCCACATTCATCCGATTATTCAATTCACTAATACTTTGCGTTGTAATAATGGCGATAAGCAGTAAAACAACGATAGAGACTGTTAGTAAAAGCTTGTTTTTTAATGATGTGTTTTTTAACAACTTCATTACCCCTTTTCCCCTTTTGAATTTTTCTTACAAAAAAAAAATAGCCTATTTCAAAAGAAATAGGCATAAAAGAACAAAAACTAGAATTGGAATGATACAACTAGCACTCTTTTGCAACCCAGCCGTCATAGCATTTATTGCCTTAGACCTGTAGCTTTGCGTCTCTACTTTTCAGTAAATTTGCCTATATTTCCATACCAAAATTAACACAATAGGTAAAAGTAGTCAATGCTCGCCATTTAAAATATACATATTTTATACTATCTTATCCATCAATAACAATTATTTTTGTGTTTGAAAATACATCATTAAGAAGTTTTTATTCATCTTATTGAACAAAATAAAAACAGCTACAACCTCAATTAACGTTGTAACTGTCTATTTTCATTTCACTTACCCCTAAGTGTTTGAATAAATTATACATTTTGTGTGACAAGTAATACGGATGGTATAAAGGATAATGCAAACATAGCGATATACCATACTGAAGTACGACGTAATGAAAAGCGTACTTTTTTTCGCTCCGCATAAAAAATATCTAACATAACTGCAACAATAAAAGGCATTGTAATACATGCAATAGCTACTAATAAGATGTCAAAATAAATCATACAAGCACCCCTTTGTTTGTGAACATTTTTCATCTTTTTTGTGAACATTTTGTGATAATTTTATTGTACACAATTTCGTCACAAAATGTCAACGAGTTTCAAAGAAAAAAATGGCACTTTATGATTGATATCCTTCGTGCGTTACGCTCTATATTTATATGTTAAGCCTCTTAAAAAATTTCGTACGAATGAATCGCCGCACTCTTTATAATTACGATGACTTGGATTTCTTAAAATAGCACCTAATTCACCTTTTGTAACTTTTATGCCGCCATCGTATAAAAGCTCAAGCATCTCCTCAGTTGTTAAAGCTAAAGCAATTTTCACTTTCTTTAATAGCATATTATTTGGGCTTTCTTTACCAGACAAAGGTAGCGGCCCCTCTGTCTGTCCTTCCTTTGGTTTTTGAGGCCCACGTTTAAAAGTAATTAATCCATTTAAAAAAGCCTCTAACATTTTGTTATTACATTTGATGTATTCTTCCGGCGCTTCTTCCTCATCATTAATCTTAATCAGCATATTTAATACTTCTTCCTTTGTATAATCCATGCCACCTAGTTTGAAAATTTCTACCATATCTACATTTTTTATATCGAACGCATAGCGTAAACGAATTAAGATATCGTTATTCGTCATTATGTTATTCCTCCTTTAATTAACCTTATATAGTAAAGAGCCAGGCTTAATTATAACAGAGAGTTTGCTGATTATTACTAGCTTTCCACAAGTTGTTGTTGTTAGCAATTAGCGTGTGCATTTCCTACTTTTTAAATGTATGAAAAGTTTAATCACAACCATTCTAAGGTCAAGGAGGTGAGAACAATGGCTAATAATAACCGCAGTTCAAATAAACTTCTAGTACCGGGTGTACATGAAGCTGTCAATCAAATGAAATATGAAATTGCACAAGAGTTTGGCGTTCAGCTTGGGCCAGAAGCATCTTCTCGCGCAAATGGTTCCGTTGGAGGAGAGATTACAAAACGCCTTGTTGAAATCGCTGAAAAACGTTCAAAGGGTTTATTATAATTAAATACTAATAAGAAAAGAACGAATGCCATTTGAAGAAATGGAATTCGTTCTTTCGTGCTCTAAAAAATTATGCTGTTTGCAATTCCTTACCTGAGCTCTTAAGCGTTAGCATGATGATAAAGGAAATACAATACAGTGCTGCTAAGTAAATCATAACGACAGTCATATCGTAGCTTTGTAAAATATAGCCGACAAAGATTGGTGAAAATCCACCTATAGCTCGACCAAAGTTAAAAATGGTGTTTGTTGCTGTACTGCGAATTTGTACTGGATAGAAGCTACTAATTAATGCACCATATCCTGCAAACATGCCATTAGAGAAGAATCCTACAACCGCACCGCCTACTAATATCGCTACTGCACCTGTTGCAAATGAGTAAAGGAATACAGCACATGCAGAGGCTAATAAAAAGATACCGAATGTTCGCTTTGCACCAAAACGATCCATAAATCTACCAAACGTCAGCATTCCGATGATCATGCCGACTGCGGTACTAATTGTCCACAATGCTGAGCTTGAGACCGATAAACCTTGCGATTTCTGTAACATCGATGGTAGCCAAATCATCAGACCATTATAGCCTGCAATTTGAACAGTAGCCATTAGAATCAGAGAGAGTGTTGTCATGGTGATACGTGGTGAAGCAAATAACTGTGTCAATTTCCCGTTCTCTTGCTTATTTTTTTGTTTTTTCTGCGCTGCTAACCATTCTGGTGATTCATCAATATTTTTACGTACGATAAAGGCGAAAATGACTGGTAGTAATCCTACAAAGAATAATGCTCGCCATCCTAATGTTGGTAAAATAATAGCACTTAACAAAGCTGCTAAAATTACTCCATATTGTGCACCTACACTGACGTAGGAGGATGCTCTGCCTTGTTTATTTTTTGGCCAAGCCTCTGCCACAAGCGCCATACCAATACCGTATTCCCCACCTGCACCTAAGCCAGCAATAAATCTATACACATAAACTTGTTCAATACTTGTTGCTACTCCTGTTAAGGCCGTTCCGATGGCAAATAAAATAATCGTATACGTAAACACTTTTACTCGACCATATTTATCTGCTAACACTCCGAAAACAATACCACCCAGTAGCATCCCAATATTCGTGATGGATGAAATCAATCCACCTGTTGCAAGGTCAATATTAAATTCTGCAATAATCATTGTCATAGCAAAAGAAATAAACATAATGTCCATTCCTTCTAGCGTTAACCCAGCCACTGAAGCGACCACGGTTTTTTTACGATAATCCATTCTTTCTAGCCTCCAATTTTCTAGTTGTCGATCTCTTTTAGTGAATGGATTATAGCTGTCTTGTCCATTCTCTTTTGAAGCCTCACGGGACTTCCTTTAAAAGAGGGGTATGGAACAAAATAAAGCCCTTCCGTCACAGAGGACAAAAGGGCATGACAAAGCAAAGATATTAGCTTAAAAATATCACATAGCCCTTTTCAGCCTCTCTGGACCGTATTAAAGGATTTTTATATCGTTCATTTATACCGTTCTACATTCTATAAGATTTCGAATGAAAAAGCAATGGTTGAATAGTGGAAATTTAAGTCGCTATTTCTATAAAGTTTTGAGCAAACTGATAAATTAAATAGGCAGGTACAGCCAAATTAAGGTTTTGACCATCATCGAAGCCTGCTGTAATCAATCCGACCAATCGACCATGCATATCCAATAAAGCACCACCCGAACTGCCGTTTGAAATAGCAGCCGTAAATTGAATCATAGACATTTGTCGTATATCACGAAAGCCGGAAACAATCCCATCAGAAACCGAATTAAACAATCCTAAAGGACTGCCAATCGCCACAATTTTTTGCCCTCGAACTAATTGTCCATCCATTTTAACAGGTAAAGGATGGCTTATTCTGTCTACCTTTAAAATAGCCAAATCATGCATATCATGATATTTCACAAATTGATGGGTAATATACTCGTTGGTATCATTTTCATATAGCACAGAATAATATTTTCCACCGCCCACAACATGCAAGTTCGTCAATATATAACCCGCTTGATGGAGAACGACACCAGAGCCAAAGCATAAAACCTTGTCATCCTCTCCGAATGTCTTAATCATCACAACAGATGTGGCTAAGGAAGCTAATTGCTCATAGCTCCACTCCTCTGTCGTATTCGTATTTTGAGCCGGAATGTTCAATTGTCTTGTAGTACTTTTAGTAGGCAATGGTATTTCTTTTTCATAGAAATGACGACACATATGTAAGGTAGATGACGTTTCTATAATAGGGTACAAATTGGCCATATCTCCTTTAGGATTCATGTAACAAATATCGCACCCCAGTGTCGATAAGAAATATAAAAACAATAATTCATGCTGCGTGATGTCACCTATAAAAACAATTTTTTGGGACGTTTGATTTTCCTCAGAAAAAATTTGTGGTAAATAATAATCCATCCAGTATAAAAATTTAACTGCAAAATTTTTTAACAACGTTTCATTAGGATAAGGCTGATTTTCTTTAAATAGTTGAATCATCTGTTTAAAGCTTAGCTTTTTTGTCCATTCAAGTTGATCGCTCGCTAATTTACTGCACATAGGTAGCTTATACAGTAATTGCGTGTTGTCAGCAGCGGTCTGCCACGTTCTCCAACTTTCCGACAATCTATCTACATCTTCCTTATTGCGGATGATCTCAAGCTTATGTAGTCGTAAATAAAATACGTTTTGCTTGGAGAAATACTCCTCCATTTTTAGAATATCTTCTTTATAAAAATCTACAGAATCAGGTATACCTATATATCGTAGAAAAACAACTTCCTTCGTAAGGGAATGTTTGTTGTGATTAATTTGCATAAACTCCTGAAAAGTATTTACTGATTTTTTATATTTAATTTTTAACGGTCTAGTTGTCACAATCATCTTCATACAACTCCTATAAGCACGTCATTACATATAATGGTACTTATATACAATTCTCTGATGTTTCTCTAAATCCTCTATTCGTTGCAAACAAAAAAGCCCAACTCTATAAAGAATTGGACGTAGCTTTGGAGTAAAGATTGATTATAAGTATGAGATTTTTGAAAAAAAGTTTGATCATTTACCAGCTATGTTGTTCAACAAACGCGCCCTATTGTGGAAGATCGTTATTCGACTAAAGCCCCTATTAGTTCAAGAATCAATATTAGGAAATTTATTTACTTCACACAAGAAAAAGCCAGTAAAATCGGAATTCGTTGTCTTCTAATAAATTCATCTTCACTACTAAAATGTTCACGCTTTGGTGTACCTTCACGTAAATCTAGAACTGAAAAACCAGCTTGTTTAAGTGCTATAAAATAATGTTCGATTGTACGATGATACTTCACCACTATTTGGTCAATCCAAGGCTCTTTTCTTTCCCCCTCACAGAAATAGTCATCGACAATCCAATTGCCACGTTTATCCCCTGATTGCTTACTAGCAAAAGACGAAGTTGTAAGTGGATGTTGGATACTAAAAGCAAATCTTCCGTTTTCTTTAAGTGTTTTATGAACATTTTGAAACAGGCGGTCAATGTCTGAAACATAATGAATAGCAAATCGAGACGTTACAAGATCAAATGCCTCTATTGGATAATTATAGGACTCCATTGTTTCTAGGTGTATTTCTCCATTTTGCCCAAGTATGTTAGAGCGCGCCACTTCAACCATTTGTTCTGAACCTTCTACTCCTGTGTATTTTTTTGCTCCTAAATGTAAGAGTTCTTTACCAAACGATGCATCTCCACACCCTAAATCTAAAATACTACTATCTTGAAAGCTCCCAATTAATTCATAGATAATCGGACCTTCAATGGCATTATTCGGACTATCTTTTCTGTTTCTTCTAGTCATGTAATTTTTTAAAAAGTTCGTTTGATCGTAAACGCTAAATCCCTTAAATTCCAACGAAACGTCTCCCCCCATAAAATTTGCGATTTCGTGCGATCCATCGCCAAATACACAAATTAATGTATTTTATCAAATTTACCTATAATTTACAATAAAAAATTTTTTTACTTATTATAAAAAATTGTCACTATAAACGACTCCTATTGAACTAAACTGCCTCTTTAGCCATCCAAGTAGCTTAAAAACCAACGCTACATCACAGAAAATGAAAGATGATTAAGTTCGGAGGAGTTTAAGTACTTTTCTTTACACCCTCTACGTCCAATTTAATTATTGGCCAGATTGTTGAAGATTGTTATTGAACTAAAATCACGTTAGTTGCATTGGATTTTTTTTACATTATCATTAGGTACTCCTGTTTCTATGTAACTTCGTATCAAATTCCAATCATCGTTTTCTTTCTTTTTAAACGTTTGAAAAAATAAGCTAACATTCTCTAACTTCTTTCCACCGATAACTAATGTAGCAGACAAGATAGCCATAAATTCATCTTCCCGTAAAGGAATTATTGAAATTTCATTTAAATCCCATTTATTTTCTTTTTCTTTTGCGAAATTAAAGCCTTGTTCCCAACCAATTATTGACTCTTCATAACCAAAGTCTACTAATTCGCCACTTGAAATCTCTCTTGCTTTATAATCCTTGGAAATTATATTTTTCAAGTCTGTTAATGATGAATTTCTCCAAACTTCTAGATAAAAATCAAGAAACTTGCGAAATGAATTATTTTCCATAAAAAAACCTCCTTATATAATGATTCTTATTCTACTAAATTGCCGTTAGTTTAAGTACTTTTCTTCACAATTTCCACGTCCAATTTAATTCTTGTATTTTATTCAATTAAATAGCCCAGTTGCTGAAAAAGTCACAATTCACCTTCAAGAATAGCGTCCGATTGTTGAACATCCTTTTTTAAACTGCCCCTAAAGTAAAACTCAAACTTTCATTTGGTAATGAAATATTAAAGCATGATTTATTCACGAATCTTACCTAATAAATAGTCTCGATGCTTCAAACTTAAATCAAAGTATTTAAAAGTACCTTCGTGTATTTGTTTCAACACTTGATTAAAAACTCGATAGGCAAAATCGTATTGTGATTTTGTAATCCAATCATTGTGTAGAGCCTCTTCTAATTCATCTTTATCTTTTTCAATGATTTCTCCAGTTGGTAATACAACAATATCTAAAAATAAGTCCATCATATAGGGTTCTCCATTCTCAACGCCATTTTCATATGTGATATCTATGTACCACTGAATAATTTCTCCATTTTCATTAAACATTGATGTAATAGCGAAATTTTCATTGAGTGGTAGTTGTTGTAACCATAAGTAATTGTTATCAACAATACAAAGATTTTTAATTAAATATTCAGTTATTAACAGTTCTTTTACTTCATTCATTTTTATAAGAGCAATAAATCCATTAAAATCTTTGTCATTTATCTGCTCTATGGAATAGTCGCGTTGTATAATTCTAGTCCAATCATTTCTATGTAAAAATCGCTTTTTCAAAAGATAATCGCTCCTCAATTAATATTATTGGTAAATTATAACATATAAGCGGATTTTTGTACCATTGCGTAAAATAATGTTATTCAACAATCTGGCCCGTTTGTGGAACAAGTAAAAAATCCTGCATAGCAACACAGGATTTTTAATCAAATCTTTTTATAAATATCGTGACTTTATTTCAAATCTACATTGAACTTTTTCTTCACCTTTCTAAATTAGTATGACTAAAAGTAGGGCTTGTATAAATAAAAAGCCGCCCCAACAGCGATAAATTAAAAGGAGCAAAGAAAGGAAAATCTTATCTCCAAATCTTTGCTCCTACTTCTAATGTTATTTACTACGACTTTATTGGCAGTTCCATTATTTCATTGTCATTCAATATTGTTTGATTCAAAGTTATCCAGTAAGGCACGCACTTCATCCGTTGATTTTGTGTTCATCAATTGACTTCTTAATTCGCCTGCTCCACGGAATCCTTTGACATAAATTTTGAAGAAACGATGAAGCCCTGTGATGGAACATGGTAGTTCTTCCGCATATTGATCTTGAAGATCTAGCTGCAGTCTTAAAAGATCAAGATACTCTTTACTGCTATGCTCTTTTGGCTCTTTTTCAAAAGCAAAAGGATTTTTAAAAATACCTCGCCCAATCATCACGCCATCAATACCGTATTGTTCAGCTAGCTGCAGTCCCGTTTGACGGTCAGGAATATCTCCATTGATTGTTAGTAGCGTATTGGGTGCAATACGGTCACGTAACTTTTTGATTTCCGGAATAAGCTCCCAATGCGCATCTACTAGGCTCATTTCCTTTCTTGTTCGCAGATGAATCGAAAGGTTCGCAATATCCTGCTTTAAAATATGCGTTAGCCAATCCTCCCACTCATTTACATCCTTGTAACCAAGTCGCGTTTTCACGCTGACAGGCAGTCCACCCGCTTTTGCTGCTTGAATCAATTCTGCCGCGACATCTGGACGGAGAATAAGGCCACTCCCCTTCCCTCTTGATGCTACATTCGGTACAGGGCAGCCCATATTAATATCAATTCCTTTAAAACCCAGCTCTGCCATACCAATACTCATTTCACGGAAATACTCGGGATTATCTCCCCAAATATGTGCCACCATTGGCTGCTCATCTTCTGTAAAGAGCAAACGGCCACGCACACTTTTCTTTCCCTCTGGATGACAGTAGCTATCCGAATTTGTAAACTCAGTAAAAAACACATCTGGTCGACCAGCTTCACTTACAACGTGACGAAAAACAACATCTGTCACATCTTCCATCGGTGCAAGCACAAAAAATGGTCTTGGTAAATCACGCCAAAAATTATCTATCATGTTAATTCCAAATCCTCTCACTATGGATAAAACTCTATGCTCTCAGTTAAAAATTATAAAGTCAAATGTTACATTTATCTCATTAGCCAATGTAAAAATCAACAATGTTAATTTTAACGAAAATCAGTCCTAAATGGTATTTTAAAAAACAAAAAAGCAGATGGTATAGATTTTCTCTATCTCATCTACTTTTATTATACCCACTTCAAGCACGTGACAGCTTCACAATCTATCCATGGTCAATTTTATCTCATCTATTCTGTAATTAAACTGTAGGCAGAATTTTTTTGATTTTAAGGATACCGTTATCAGATTAATTATCTACGTTATTACATTCATTGGGGTTCCTCTTATTTCACAGTATTCAGCAAGCTATCCACGACAAAGTCAAGCTGCTTATCTAGCGAAAAGATATCATTGTAGAAGAACAACCCAAAGCTCATATCGATAAGTCTGTCCTCCTTCACTGCCGGAATGTTATTCCAAATGCGGTTGTCTGATAAATCTTCCATTCCTTCAAAGGCAGAGCGAAAGACATAATCACCAGCATACTGAGTCAATACTTCGTAGGAAACATCCATGCTAGTAGCATCATTTTTGGAGGTTTCTATTTTCTGTTGCACAATTTCAGGTGCTTTCATCCCTAAATATTGATAAATAATCTGTGACCCACGTCCGTAACCCATCCCCACCATTACAGCCATAGAACCTTTGTTGCTTTCCATAATTGTGACGGTTTTGTCCAAAATACCAGCTTGCTGCAACTTCTGCTTGCTTAGTTCCACCTTATTATAAAAATTGTCCAAAAGTTCTTTGGCCTGGTCTTCTTTACCAAATGCTTTCCCCAAGATTTCCATGCGTTCTTCTACAGGTAAATCATATGGTATATAAAGAGTCGGGGCGATTTTATTAAGATTGTCGTAAATTTCATCTGTTGTAACAATAATGAGATCCGGATCTAGGGCAAGCACCGCTTCTGGGCTCGGTTGCCCATCTCCCAAAGTGGTAATACCATCCAATTCGCTAGCGATAGCCGCATCACCTTCTCCCACCAGAGTGGAGATACCAACAGGCTTTATTCCTAGAGCAAGCAGATCGCCCATCAAATACAAGACAACGACCCGCTGTGGGTTAACAGGCACTTCCACATCTCCTTTGAGCGTGGGTACAATTCTCGTTTGCGGCGTCTCCTTAGTATCAGCATTTGATGTTGTCTGTGTTTGCGTCTCTGACGGGCTCGTCGTCGCTCCATTATTGACAGGCGCAGTCGATGAACACCCCGATAACAACAACATCAAACTCATGGCTGCCGCCAATATTATTTCCTTATTTCTTATCTTTCCGAACATTAATAATTCCTCATTTCCCTTAGATTTGACTAATTTATCTAGTACTCTCTCATTGTAATGAGGATGATAATCATTATCAATATCATTAATGTCCATTTCAGTTATCATTTTTATCCGATACTCACTTGGCGTCATATGATTATATTTTTTAAACATGCGGATTAAATTTAATCCGTCCACAAATCCACACCCAGCTGCGATTTCTTGAATAGTAGCATTTGTGTATTGCAAATGCCGCTTTGCCGAATCCAGCCTTATCTCATTCAAGTACTCCTGAAGGCTTTTATGCTCGCGTTTTTTAAAAAGCCTAATTAACTGGCTCCTACTAATGGGTAGCATTTCAATAAGCTGTTGAATAGACACAGGTTCGCTATAGTGTTGCTCCAGATATTGCTTGGCTAAAGCCACATAATCGGGCTGGAAATAAAGAATATCTCCCTTCTCCAACTCATTGTAAATCTCATAGACAATCTGATACAGAACAATCTTTGAATAAAATTGATTTAACACAGATTCCTGATCCCAATGGTCTTTCATATTCAAAAACTTCTCCTTAAAAAAAATGGGATTCCCTGGTGAGAATCCATACGTTTGTATAAACGGATTAATATGTTCTAACAAACGATAAATTTGTCTTTTGTAAATTGGAGGAGTTTCTGCTCTATACAGCACCATGTAAGTCTCAAGACTTCTGCTAGTAGGATGAATCGATAATTCCGTTCCTTTCCCTCCATGAAAAATACCAAAGCGTTCCGATTGATATAATGTGTGATCCAGTTTTACATTAGCCGTTCCCCCACAGGTATATACCAACATACTAGTCGGCATCCTGTAACTTTGGATCGGCTTGTCTGGATGAAGCATTTTGTAACGAACATCTATTAATGAAATGGATGAGCGTGTCCATAACTGTACAGCCATATCGATCATTTCTTTTGTAAAATGATTAGTTGAATCCACATCTTCCAACATATATCTCGACTCCTTCAATCCACATCATATTTGTATGGTAATATAAATGATAATGATTATCAACTTCAATTTGAGGATAATAATGCAAATTTAGATGTTGCCGAATTAAAAAACACATATTCTACGACAACTTAACCCTAAACAACCAATAACGGAGCTAACACCTACAATCATTCAGAAACTGATTTAATATGTTCTCCCTATAAATCTTTAGCAACCAGCATATTTTTTCTTACGTTAAAAATATTTGAATTATTTTTATACTCAAAGTATAACTCTCTACTTAGATTTAAATTTTGATTCTGAAATTTTGTTTGATGATTTATTAAATAGTATACGAGCATCCAAGTATCTACTCTTTTATTTTTCAGTAAATTTCATAAGCCTCAATAATTTTATTTTCGTTTTTTCTTCCTGAACTTTTAACAATTCTAATAATTTATCTTCCGATATAATTAGTATCTTCTGTTTGTAACATCATGTTCAACTCGTGGCGTCGCGAATAAATAAACTCCACATTCACTTTTTTCGACTGAGCTAATTCAGTCCACTCTTTAACGTACTGCTGCCATTTACCCAATGAGGAAGTAATAGACTTTCCATTCGGGCTTTTTTTCTACTGTCGTTAAAATCCCTAGGTACACAAATATAATACTTCGTTAAATTAGAGTGTTTTGTTAATGCGGTTATAACAGATCTATTTATTTGGCTCCATTCAATGTTCTCAAGTCGCTCAGTGAAATAATTCCCTATGAATTTCCAATCAACAAGTACTAATTAATATCCATATACACACTATCTTTAATAAAGTTTTTATCTCCGGATTAAGATTTACAATATGTTCATCAAGATAATTTTGAATGAAAGGTGCTACAAAATACTGGCTACCTATTTCGGGTTGAATACCCAAATCTAATGCATCTACATAATCGCTAGCTGCTATCAAATTTGGTTTTATTAAAATTATTAATATAACAAATATTGAAATGATATATTCCATTTTAAATTTAATATCTTTTAAAATTCTTTCTATACTTTTGGAATTAAAATTAGCATATTTCATCCGAACATACAAAAAAACATTTGCATGTACAAAGTTATTTAGATTCATACCAATATCATCCCAAACCTTTCGAAGTTTATACCTATTAATTACTTTTTCTACCTCTTTATTTTTCATTAAAAAGATAAGTATATCTGTTAATTTAAAATCTTTAAGTTTTCCTTCTATCCAATCAAAATATTGAAGTGCTAATAATTTTATATCTAATGAAAATGATTTTTAGGCATGAGAAAAACTCCCCATCTGATAAACAGATTTTATTTTATAATCTGTCTACCTATTGGGGAGCTTATCAGGCCTTTTATGGGGTTTTTTATTACTTATATAACTATTATTTAGTCTTTATATTTGATTGTTAGTAAATTCATCAAACTATGAAATCCTTCAGAACATAGCAGAGCATGTGCAAAACTTAGACACAAAAAGACAATTTTATACAAAAATAATCAAAATACATATTTACAATAAATTTACATTATTGTAATATTTATATGTGGGCAAAAAACATATTTTGGAGGATTAGAAATGAAAAAATTTAAAACAGTAATGGCTTTAGGATTAGCTACTCTAACTTTTCCAGGTTTATCTCCACAAGCATTTGCTAGTGAGTTAGACACATCTTCAATACAAGAAGAACAATCGACTGAAGTATCCTATACATTAGTTGAAACATCTGTAGAGGGAGAATATGTTGCGCAACCGATCGAGATTGGCCCGAGAAGTTATAATGATACTCTAACTGTAACTTTAGGAGCGGGTATGGATACATTAGTAAGCTTTGACAATAGTGGAGTATTATGGGGTACACATTCAAAAGTTAAAGTGACTATTAAAAAAAATCCATCACTACCTTTAAAGGTAACTCTTATAAACAGAGATACTGGAGCAACGGTGGATTCTACAAATTTTAATAGCACGGGTGAATTTACATTTAATTTAGATTCAGGGCTTGCAGATTATAAATTATACATTCGTAATACAGGCAATACTTCAGGACAAATTACATTTTCTGTAAAGACTTCTTAATATGCCTAAGATGAATAATAAAAGAAATCTATTATTTATAGTAATTATATTTTGCGTAATAGCTTCACCCGTAGTATTTATTAAAAAAAATGTTATATTCAGTGATGCAGATATTTTCATGTTAAGTGATAAAATTCAAATACATCATAAAGATAGCTATATCGAATTAACTAATTTTACGCTTGAAGATGATATTGTAAAAATTAAATTAAATAGTCCTTTAGGAAATCCCTCAAATTGGAAGGAATTAAATATCGTTATTAACGATAAAAAATATCCATTAAGAACAAATGTGGGTACAAATGTTACTGGAGAAGAGTCGTTAAATTCGATTTCATCTATTGGTGAATTAGATATGGAGTTGTTAAATGAAGGTAATTCTATATATTTATTAACTCCATATGAAAAAATAAAAATTAATTACACAAAAAAGCATATACTATATTATTAGAAAGTTTAATAAGTAGAAAAAACAGATAGAAGTGCCTACAAAAAAGAAGCCCATTTTATACTGCACCCTAAAAGTTAGAGTTAAAATCTAATTTTTGGGGTGTTTTCATATGGCAAAATATAGCGATGATTTTAAACTAATCGTTGTTAAAGAATATTTAGAAGGTACTTTAGGCTATAAATTATTAGCCATTAAATATGGTATTCCAGCTGAATCTCAACTAAAAAAATGGGTACGTGCCAATAAAGAATTTGGTGAAGATGGGCTATGTAGAAAGCGGACAAAGCAAGTTTATTCTGTTCAATTCAAATTAGATGTATTAAACTTTATGAAGCAAACAGGAGCTTCTTACCTAGATACAGCGATGGAATTTAACATGAATAATCCCTCTTTAATCGCGGGCTGGAACAGTATTTTTCTAAAAGTAGGTATAGAAAGTCTAAAAGAAAAAGCGAAAGGACAACCTCCTATATCTAAAAAACAAAAAGTGAAACCAGTGAACGTAGAAAAAGAATTATCTCGTGAAGAACAATTAGAACGTGAAAATGAGCTTCTTCGCGTTTAGAAATTGCCTATTTAAAAAAGTTAGACGCTTTTCAGGAGAACCCGAGTGCCTACCTCGAAAAGCACAAGCAGCGATGGCATTCGAACTCAAAGAAGAAGGGTTCCGATTAATCGATATACTTCAGGTAGTAGGCATTCCAGAAGCAACGTATCATTATCAAGTACACCAACTTAAGAAAGAAGAGCCAGATAAAGAGTGGAAAGAAATTATTTTACAACTTTTTAAAACACATGAAGGAAAATATGGATATCGCCGCATTTTATTTGAATTAAAAGTACAAGGCTATGTCATCAATCATAAAAAGGTACAACGGATGAACCCCTTACAAGTAGAATAAAAACTGTTTAGAAGGGCAACTAGCCATGGTTAGTTGCCTTCTTTTAAAATGAGTTGCGAGACACACTCCACATGCGTCGAATGCGGGAACATATCCACTGGCTGGATTTCCTGTGTTTGATAGCCGCCGTCCTCTAAAATGCGAAGATCGCGTGCTAGTGTGGCTGGATTACAGGATACATAGACCACTCGTTTTGGGCGTTGCTCTAGAATAGTAGTTAGCAGTGCTTCATCGCAGCCTTTGCGCGGTGGATCAACTACTAGTACGTCTGCTTCCTTGCCTTCTTTATACCATCTTGGGATAACTTCCTCTGCTGGGCCTGCCTCAAAATAAGTATTTGTAAAACCATTAAGCTGTGCGTTACGTTTGGCATCTTCAATTGCTTGTGGGACAATTTCCACGCCCATGACAGCCTTGGCTTTTTGTGCTAGGAATAAAGAGATCGTACCAATTCCACAATACGCATCAATGACACGTTCATCTCCCTGCAAGTCAGCATAATCCAATGCTTGCTTGTAGAGGACCTCTGTTTGCTCTGGGTTGACTTGGTAGAAGGAACGAGCAGAGATTTCAAAACGTACGTCACCAATTGTATCAATTATAACGTCTTTACCCCAAAGGTTGATTGTGTCATCACCAAAAATAACATTGGTTTTCTCACTGTTCACATTTTGCATAATCGATGTAACGTTTGGCACTAGCTTTTGAATTACTGCAATAGCTGCCTCTTTTTGTGGGAACTTTTTCTTTTTCGTTACAAGAACAACCATGACTTCGCCTGTTGCTCGTGCTTTACGGATAACGACATGACGCAACATGCCCTCATGTGTATGCTCATTGTAAGAGCGAATACCTAGCGCTGCTAATTCTTTTTTCAAGCCTGCAAGGATAGCATCTGCTTCTCCTGTTTGAATCAAGCAGCGATCCATATCCACAATGCTATGCGTTTTTGTTTTATAAAAGCCTGCAATCGCTTGTCCTGCTTCATTTTCAGAGAAAGGAATTTGCGCTTTATTACGGTAGTGCCAAGGTTCTTTCATACCTTTTACTGGGTGGACAGGTGCATTAATTTTACCAATGCGCTGCATCACATTGCGCACCATATTTTCTTTCCATTTGAGCTGTCCCTCATAGGATAAATGCTGTAATTGACAGCCGCCACACTGCTTGAAGTAATCACAAGGTGCTTCAACACGGTCTGGAGATGGCTTGATGATATCTATTACCTTTGCAAAGCCGTAGTTTTTTAAGGTTTTTACCACATGGATTTCGGCCGTTTCGTTTGGCAGTGCGCCTTGTATGAATAGTGGATAACCACCAACCTTTGCGACACCATTGCCATCATGCGTTAGATCTTCTATATAAACTGAAAGTCTTTCATTTTTTTTCACGGGTGCTGACATTCGTACATCCTCCATTTCAATCTCCTTATTGTAGCATGTGTTGGCGAATGAAAAAAGAACAAGACATGGTGGTTACGTATCTCTGCTAATTAACTTGAAAAAAGAGTCGCTATTCGCGACTCTTTTCCTGCTCTTTTGTAATATGATAATCCCTTGGTGCCCACCAAAATGCACACAAGATCCCTAGAATGACGACAATAAAAGGTGCATAAAAAATTAAAAAACTTTGCATATCTGCTTTCCTCCTATGCGTGATTGTCTTCTTTTCCTGTCACATAATTTTTATTGAACAAGAATAATTTCATCAATAAATAAAGTGAAGGAAGAAGGAGACATAGCCCTAAAATAAATGCGATAACTAAAGCAATCGCCATTTGTGTGCTTGTAAAGCTATCGTAAATTGTTAAATACGGATACAGTAAGTACGGATATTGAGCAATTCCATAAGCAAAGAAGGCTACAGCAAATTGAGCAATCAGGAGTCCAACTGCAAGTCCGTACTTTTTACGCATGGCAATGAGTACGACTGTGACAATAAATAAGACAGCTGAAATCGCAAACATCCACCATAAATTTACCATATGACTATAGCTCTCTGGGTTGATGGATTTCATTTCATACATAATGCCAAGTGCACTGATCATTAGCGGTGCTGCCCACACAAGTGCATATTTTCGCATCAGTTTTGTTGCTTCGATGTCATTTGCTTTATGTGCGTACCATGTTAAAAATACGGCTGAAATATACAATACAGCGGCGATACTCAGTACCACAATGCTCCAAGCAAATGGACTTGTATATAAAGTCCAGTAGTTTAGCACAGGTTGCCCATTAATTAGATCAACATAGCCTCCTCCTGCAATAGCAAAGACAACCGATAAAGAAGCGGGAATTAATAAACCTGCTACACCATATGTCAGCGTATATCCGATATGTCCCCGTGTACCATACGATTCAAAGGCATAGTAGGAGCCACGAATTGCCAATAGCACAAGCGAAATACTGACTGGCACAAGTAAAATCGTTCCGTAATAAAAAGCAGTTTGCGGGAAAAATCCTACGATTCCTACAAAGAAGAACACTAAAAAGACATTGGTAACTTCCCAGACAGGCGATAAATAACGTTTAATAATATTTGTTAAAATATGATTTTTTCCAATAAGTAGGCTGTATGCATTAAAGAAACCAGCACCGAAATCGATCGATGCGACAATGACATAGCCGAATAGGAATATCCATAATACTGAAATACCTAAAATCTCTAACGTCATAGGATGTCACCGCCTTTTTCAGAGTGGCGATCTTCAATCTCGCGTTCGATTGGGTTCTTTTTAAACATTCTTACCAATACGACAATACTTCCCACTGCTAATACTGCATAGACTCCTGCGAATAAAAGCAGCATTAAATCCACATGGTCACTCGTCGTAGCTCCTTCAGGTGTGCGCATTAGGCCATAAAGTATCCATGGTTGACGTCCAACTTCAGCAAGCCACCAACCTGCTTCAATCGCGATAATTGATAGTGGTCCTCCCGCTACGATAATCCATCTATACCATCGTGAATGAATAAACTGCCAGCCCCGTGCTTTCCCTACAACATAAAGTAATGAAACTAGCACCATAAACATACCAATGGAAACCATGATATCAAAGAGATAGTGAATATAGAGTGGCGGTAGATCCTGTTCCTCAAATTGATCTAAGCCGATTACCTCTTCATTAGGATTAAAATGTGCAAGAATACTTAAAGCATACGGAATTTTGATAGCATATTTTACTTCCTCCCCATCTAAGACACCAAATAATACAAGTGATGCCTTACCCTCTGTTTCAAAATGCCATTCTGCTGCGGCTAGTTTTTCGGGTTGATATTCAGCTAAGTATTTTCCTGAAAAATCTCCTATAATAGCTGCTGCAATGGAGAAAATCAAGCCAATTTTCATTAGTAAAAGTAATGATTTTTTATGGTATACATGCTTCGAGCCTTTTAGCATTCTATATCCTGCAATAGCTGCTAGCACAAATGCCGATGTCATATACGCTGTCACAAGTACATGTGCAACCTTTGTTGGCATAGCGGGGTTAAACATTGCAAGAAAAGGTTGAATATTAACAAGTTCTCCGTCTACAATATCAAATCCTCTTGGTGCGTTCATAAAAGCATTGACGATTGTAATGAATACTGCTGACATCGATGCTCCCACAGCAACAGGGATTAACAGTAGCATATGCTTTTTCTGACTATCAAAGCGATCCCATGTATATAAATAGATGCCTAAGAATATGGCCTCAAAGAAAAATGCAAACGTTTCCATAAAAAGTGGTAACGCAATTGTTTGACCAGCAAGTTGCATAAAGTTTGGCCACAATAATGAAAGTTGTAAGCCAATTGCAGTTCCAGTTACAACACCAACTGCTACAGTAATGACAAAACCGCGGGCCCAACGTCTTGCCATTAAGATATAATGCTCATCATTCTTTTTATACCCAGTCCATTGAGCAATCATAATCATTAAGGGGACGCCCACACCAATCGTTGCATAAATAATATGGAACGATAATGTTAACTCCGTTAATGCTCGACTCCAATAGACCGCTGATTCATTAATCATCTCATTGCCCCCCTTAACTTCCGAATATTCTTCCAAGAATAGAAAGTAGCATAATAATTGCAACACCAAAGCTTAGCCATATAAGCTTCTTTTCTTGTGACTTATACAAAGGCAACACTTCCTTTCCCTTATCCATACCCCCATTTTCCACTATTCCAACGAAAAAAACCTTAATAACGGACCGAAATTTCAGTCTATTATTAAGGTTTCAAATTTTGTTCAAGTAATATACGCACATTTGCCAAACATTTTTCTAATTTCATTCACAATCTTACTTCTAAAGCTTCGTTTATGGGATTTAGCCAGTTTTATTCTAGTGCTGGAAATTCAGTTAAGAGGATTTTGAGCGGGGTCCTTACCTTTTGGAGCGCTTTTCACTTCCTTTGGAGCGGCTCCCTCACCTTTTTGATCACTTTTCACTTCTTTTGGAGCGGCTTCCTTATCTTTTTGATCACTTTTCACATCATTTGGAGCGGCTTCCTTATCTTTTTGATCACTTTTCACTTCTTTTGGAGCGGCTTCCTCACCTTTTTGATCACTTTTCACTTTTTTTGGAGCGGCTTCCTCACCTTTTTGATCACTTTTCACTTCCTTTGGAGCAGTATCCTTACCTTGGAGCGCTTTTCACTTCTTATAGAGCGGCTTCCTTATCTTTTTGATCACTTTTCACTTCTTTTGGAGCGGCTTCCTCATCCTTTTGATCACTTTTCACTTCTTATGGAGCGGCTTCCTTATCTTTTTGATCACTCTTCACTTCCTTTGGAGCTGCTTCCTTACCTTTTTGATCACTTTTCACTTCTTTTGGAGCGGCTTCCTTACCTTGGAGCACTTTTCACATCATTTGGAGCGGCTTCCTTATCTTTTTGATCACTTTTCACTTCTTTTGGAGCGGCTTCCTCACTTTTTTGATCACTTTTCACTTCTTTTGGAGCGGCTTCCTTATCTTCTTGATCACTTTTCACTTCTTTTGGAGCGGCTTCCTCACCTTTTTGATCACTTTTAACTTCTTTTGGAGCGGCTTCCTCATCTTTTTGATCACTTTTCACTTCTTTTGGAGCGGCTCCCTCACCTTTTTGGTCACTTTTCACATCATTAGGAGTGGCTTCCTTATCTTTTTGATCACTTTTCACTTCTTTTGGAGCGGCTTCCTTATCTTTTTGATCACTTTTCACTTCTTCTGGAGCGGCTTCCTCACCTTTTTGAGCACTTCAATCAACTTCTGGAGCGGCTTCCTCACTTATATGAGCGCTTCAATCGACTTCCCTAGAGGAGTCCTCACCTTTTGGAGTGTTCTAGACATCCTTTCGAGTGAAGTACACCAACTTCAAGCAACCAATCAAATAGAAATACAAAATAAAGCTCATCCTCAATAAAATCGGATGAGCTTTTCGGGTTCATTAACCATTAAATACGGTCTTCCTCTCGAATATCTGCGAGAGGAACAAAGATTTCGATGTGACGCTTCAGGTTTTCAAATGTAGCGGGAGCGTCTCCGCCATATTCGCCATCTAGGTTAAGGTGGACTTCATTTTCTGTAGTGACTTTGACAACGCTAGCTTTTTTATAGATGACACGATCATCATTTAAATGTTCGCCTCTTAATGCCATGGCAGCTAGTTGAATAAACTCAGGAAGGCTTACTTTTTTTAGTACGATTAAAGTAAAGTAACCATCATTAATACTTGCATCAGGCGCTAGTTTTTCAAAGCCTCCTACTGAATTCGTTAAACCACATAGGAACATCATAGCGTCGCCATCAAATACTTCGCCATCATATTCAATACGCATATGTGAGGCTTTGATGGAAGGAATCATCTCAACCGCCTTCACATAATAGGCTAACTGACCAAGCATTGTTTTCATTTTGCTTGGTACTTCGTAAGTTAGTTCTGTAATACGTCCGCCAGCAGCAATATTGATGAAATAGCGTTCGCCATTTAAGAGACCTACATCCACTGGTAATGTGTCGCCTTGAATAATAATGTCTACAGCCTCTTCAATATTTCGAGGGATATGCACGGCACGGGCAAAATCATTTGTAGTGCCCATCGGAATTAGACCAACTTTTGGACGGTTTTCAAATGGACTTACACCTGAAACAACTTCATTTAATGTGCCATCTCCACCAACTGCGATGATGATATCAAAACCGCGTTCTACCGCATTTTTTGCTGCAAGCGTTGCATCGCCTTCACATGTTGTTGCGTGACAGGATGTCTCATAGCCTGCTACCTCTAGTTTTTCCAACACCTCTGGTAGATGTTTCTTAAACACTTCGCGTCCAGATGTAGGATTATAAATGATTCTTGCTCGTTTCATAACATACCTTCCTGCTTCATAAGATTCTACTTCATTCAACGATTTATACGCTGAAATGTTGCAATGCTCTTGTTATTTTTGTAATGCTTCTGTTACTTGCTTTTTAAAATCCTCATAAACATATGTCCAATATGTTTGATTCGAGATATTTTCCTCACGAATTTCTGCATAAAGAGCCTTTTGCGCCTCTTCAAATGTTGGATCTTCTTTATCTGGTAAGCTTGCTCGTTTCGTTACGACTAACTCTTGTAATTCAGGTGCACGGGGTCCCCATTTTCCAACAACCTCACCAGCATCATCTAACAATAGATAAATTGGGATTGCACGACCACCATTTGTTAAATAACGATCAATTAGCTCTGTATCTGCATCGCGGAAAACGGTACGCATGTCTAATCCTGCCGCTTCAGCAATACGACGAATAATCGGATTGTTTAGCATTGCGTCGCCGCACCAATCTTCTGTAATCGTTAAAATCTTTGGTTGCTTATCCTTTAATAACTCGATAAAGCCATCAGTTGTTGGTACTTCAAAGCCATCATAAATACGAAAGCTTTCTTCTTTCAATGTCGTCATGTTCTCCATATATTGTTGTATTGATATAGCTTCGTTAAAATATTGTTGTTCTGTTTTCATTGGCTCGTCCCCCTTATTATTGTCTATTCTATATTTTGCTATGAATACTCTTTTTAAACAACTATTAAGTTTCGCAAAATGCAAATTTGTTACATTTTTGAAAATTAATAGCCGAGGGAGCAATGAAGCTCTCTCGGCTATTATGTTACAACGAGTATTATCGTTTGGCAATTTCTTGTTGTAATAATTTATTAACCATTGGTGGGTTGGCTTGACCTTTTGTTGCCTTCATAATTTGACCAACTAAGAAGCCAATAGCACGGTCCTTACCATTTTTGAAGTCTTCGATAGATTGTGCATTGTTATCTAAAACTTCTGTTACGATTGCTAGTAATGCACCTTCATCAGAAATTTGTACTAAGCCTTTTGCTTTCACAATATCCTGTGCAGAGCCGCCATTTTCTACTAACTCAGCAAATACTTTTTTACCGATCTTAGAAGAAATTGTACCGTCCGTGATTAATTTCACCATTTCAGAAAGGTTTTCTGGTGTTAGTGCAGTATCTTTAAGATCTTTTTGCTCTGCGTTTAAGTAAGCAGAAACATCACCCATTAACCAGTTAGCAGAAAGCTTTGCATCTGCACCTTTCACTATCATTGCCTCAAAGAAGTCTGAGATTTCTTTAGAAATAACAAGAACTCCAGCATCATATGGTGTTAAGCCTAATTCTTCAACATAACGCTTTTTACGAGCATCTGGAAGCTCAGGAATTTCAGATTTCACACGCTCTAACCATGCATCATCAATTGAAAGACGAACTAAGTCTGGCTCTGGGAAGTAACGGTAATCATCTGTTCCCTCTTTAATACGCATTAAAATTGTTTTACCTGTTTTTTCATCAAAACGACGTGTTTCTTGCTCAATCACACCACCAGATAATAATACATCTGCTTGACGTAATTCTTCATGCTCTAAACCACGACGAACATAGTTAAAGGAGTTCAGGTTTTTAAGCTCTGTTTTTGTACCAAATTCTTCTTGACCATAAGGACGAATAGAAATGTTGGCATCACAACGTAGTGAGCCTTCTTCCATCTTACAATCAGATACGTCTGTATATTGAATAATTGATTTTAATTTTTCTAGGTAGGCATATGCTTCGTTTGGTGTACGAATGTCTGGCTCAGAAACGATTTCAACAAGCGGTGTACCTTGACGGTTAAAGTCGACTAATGAGTGGTCACCAGCATGTGAAAGCTTACCAGCATCTTCTTCCATATGAAGACGTGTAATACCGATACGTTTTGTATAGCCGTCTACTTCAATATCAATCCAGCCGTTTTTACCGATTGGTTTATCAAATTGTGAAATTTGATAAGCTTTCGGATTATCTGGATAGAAGTAGTTTTTACGGTCAAATTTTGTTTCTTGTTCGATTTCCATATTGAGTGCAAGCGCTGCACGCATAGCGAAATCTACTACATTTTTGTTTAGGACTGGTAGGACACCAGGATAGCCTAAATCGATTACTGTTGTATTTGTATTTGGTTCAGCACCAAAGTGAGCTGGTGCTGGTGAGAAGATTTTTGAGTTTGTTTTCAACTCAACGTGTACTTCTAAACCAATGACTGTTTCAAAGTTCATGTTATTTTCCCTCCCACATTTGAGGAACTTGTTTATGGAACTCAGTTGCTTGTTCAAAAGCATGAGCTACACGGTAAATTGTTGCTTCATCGAAGTATTTACCAATAATTTGTAAACCTAGTGGTAGATCGTTTTCAAAGCCACAAGGAATTGAAATCGCTGGAACGCCCGCTAAGTTCATCGGGATTGTTAAAATATCGTTAGCATACATCGTCATTGGGTCATCAACATTTTCACCAATTTTGAATGCAGGTGTTGGAGCTGTTGGTCCAATGATGACATCAAAGTCTTCAAATACTTTATCGTAGTCCGCTTTAATCAGTGTACGTGCTTGTTGTGCTTTTTTGTAGTACGCATCATACGTACCTGCGCTTAGTGAGTATGTTCCAAGCATGATACGGCGTTTTACTTCATCACCAAAGCCTTGTGCACGTGTTTCTTTATAAAGGTCTATTAAATTTGTCACGTTTTCTGCGCGGAAACCGTAACGGATACCATCAAAACGAGATAAGTTAGAAGACGCTTCAGATGATGATAGGATATAGTACGCAGCAAGTGCATATTTCGAATGAGGAAGTGATACTTCTTCTACAGTAGCGCCTAAGCCTTTTAATACCTCTAATGCTGCAAGCACTGATTGACGAGCTGCTTCGCCAACACCTTCACCAAGGAATTCTTTTGGTACAGCGATACGTAAGCCCTTTACATCACCAGTAAGAGCTGCAGCGTAATTTGGCACCTCAACATTTGCAGAAGTCGAATCATTTGGATCTAATCCAGCAATAGCTTCTAGTAATAGCGCATTATCTTCAACATTGCGTGTAATTGGTCCAATTTGATCTAGAGAAGATGCAAATGCAACTAGACCAAAACGAGATACACGACCATATGTAGGTTTCATCCCTACAACACCACAGTAAGCTGCCGGTTGACGGATTGAACCACCTGTATCTGAGCCAAGAGAGAATGGTACTTCACCTGCTGCTACTGCTGCTGCAGATGCACCTGATGATCCTCCTGGTACGTGGTTTAAGTTCCATGGATTTTTTGTTGTTTTATAGTATGAGTTTTCGTTCGAAGAACCCATTGCAAACTCGTCCATGTTTAATTTACCAACTGTAATCATGCCAGCTTCACGTAGCTTGTTGACAACAGTTGCGTCGTAGATTGGCATAAAGCCTTCCAGAATTTTAGAGGCACAAGTTGTTTCTAAGCCTTCTGTTACGATGTTGTCTTTCACACCGATTGGTAGACCGAATAATGGTCCACGCTTTTCAAATGGTACTTTATCCATTTCAGCAGCTTGTGCAGTTGCTTTTTCTTCGTTTGAAGCAAGGAATGCTTGTACATCGCCATCAAGCTTTGCAATACGCTCGTATGCTTCTTTCGTTAAGTCAGCGATTGATAAGTTACCCGCTTTAATTTCCGCTTGTAACTCCTTAGCTGAACGTTCAAATAACGTCATGAGGAATCCTCCTATGTTTTAGTATTACATGATAGCTGGTACTTTTACTTGACCATCTTCTTGTTCTTTTACGTTTAACATCATTACTTCGCGGTCTAAACCTTTTACTGCTACATCTTCACGCATTACATTCACTAATGGTAAAACGTGCGTTGTTGGTTCAACATTTGTTGTATCCAGTTCATTTAACTGCTCCGCAAAGTCTGTAATTTTTCCAAGCTGTTCAGCAAATTTCTCTGCTTCTTCTTCTGTAATTGCAAGACGTGCTAAATTTGCCACGTGCTTTACTTCTTCTTTTGTTAATTTAGCCATTTTTCACACCTCCGAATACTTGTTCAATTCATTGTTTTTATTGATAACAATAGGGTTGAATAAAGTTAACCATGCCAATAATCATAACATTTTTCATATTAAAAATCACAACTTTCACTAAAAATATAGAAACTTTCACTACTATAACAAAGTGTTGTCTCTATCTCCCTATTGTGTTCCTCTATTTCTATCCATCTAATAAAAAATATAGTCAGCACAAAGGCTGACTATATTAATCATAGACATGCACGTAAGGGTCCTTATCATTGGCCTTTTTGATGATTAATGCCTCAGGACCATTCACTGAAGTAACGCTCACTTCCACATGAATATTATCAAATTGATTGATTAAAATACCCGTCAAATATTGCGTAAATCCGATTATTTCTGCTTTGCCGAAAAATTGAATTGGTATTTCAATCGAAAGATTTTGTATTTGCTTATTGCGATAGAAACCAGTACCGATCACACTTGTATAGTTCGAAAAATATTTATCAACATCTTGTTTGAAATTCTTGAAGTTATTGTTGACATCTCGGTATATATCCTGTGAATCATCTGTTGGGAACAAGACATAATTTTCATCTATTCCTTCCCAATCGGCAATGTTGTTCTGTCCAGCTTTTGCTACACCATAGCTAAAATATGCTCCTGGAATAATTTGATTGCGGGCTTGCTGCTTAAACAAACCAACAACAATCGGTACATCTTTTAATTCTTCACGTGAACGTAAACGTGAAACGATTTCAGCAGCCATTTTTTTGCCTTGCTCAATAAGAGTAGCCTCTGAAATTGGTTCCTCGTAATATTCGCCATACTGTTCTTTTTGATAATAATAAATAGAATTTAAGGAAAGACCAATTGAAATCCCACCTAGTTTCACTTTATTATCCTTCGTTTTTGTTAAGTAGTTTTGCTCTACAATATGGGATAAATAAACTGGAGCCTTTATTGCTCGTTCCTCTGGTGTCATTGTGTCTGTTGTCGGTGGATTTAATCCATCTTCTGTTTGTGAACTACGAGCAAGCCAAGAGCTTACTGTACTTTCAGCTAAATATTGACCTTCTTGGAAGTAGTAGTTTTCTGTGTCGAACTCATTTTGAGATAGACGCATTAAACCCGATTCAACTTCCTTCATATCGTATTTCGTATAAATGTTAGATACCACTAGACCTCTACTTGCACTCTCTTTATAAGGGATAAGCGTCTTATAATAAGATTCATCAATTTGTATGCTTGGGATAATTGTTGTTTCAGCTTTTTCTTTCTGTTGCGTTTCCTGTGTAAGCTCTGTCTCCTTCTTGTCAGAAGGCACACAGCCGACTAGCATTGCAGCAGCTACGATTGCTGGAATGAGTCGAAAAGACTTCATTATTTAGTGCTCCTTTACTAATAGTCAATTTTAGGTCGACGAAACTACTCGACGCCTTGATGTAACTGTTGTGCATTCGACATCGCTTCCTAATTCATAAAGGGGAGGACATCATGCACTTATTAGATGAGGTTAAGTTGTTCAATTAAGTTATCTTCAGTCCAAACGTCGATACCTAATTGCTCAGCCTTTGTTAGCTTAGAGCCCGCATCCGCACCTGCGATCACAAGATCCGTTTTTTTGCTGACACTACCCGTGACTGTACCACCTAACTCTTCTATTTTCGCTTTTGCTTCGTTGCGTGTCAATTGCTCAAGTTTACCAGTTAAGACAATTGTTTTACCTGCAAAAGGACTATCACCTATCGCCACTTCTACTTTTTTACCTTTATATGTCATATTCACGCCTACCTCAGCAAGACGCTCAATGACTGCTCGTGCATCTTCATTGGAGAAATACTCCACTAACGATGAGGCCATTTTATCTCCAATCTCATAAATCGCCACAAGCTGATCTTCCGTTGCTGCCATCACCGCTTCCATCGAACCGAATTCCTCTGATACGATTTTGGCTGCTTTTTCACCCACATGTCGAATTCCTAAGCCAATTAATAAACGCTCCATTGAATTTTCTTTCGAGGCTTGAATGGCATTGACTAAATTCATTGCAGATTTCTCGCCCATGCGTTCCAATTCCACGAGTTGCTCAACCGTTAAATGATAGAGATCCGAAACATCATGTATTAAATCTGCACGCAATAATTGCTCCACTACTTTATCCCCAAGACCATCGATATTCATCGCGTTTCGAGAAACAAAATATTTTATGCTTTCTGCAATTTGAGCAAAGCAAGCAGGGTTTACACAGCGCAGGGCCACTTCGCCTTCAATACGTATCAATTCACTATCACAAACAGGGCAATTTTTTGGCATGACAAAAGGTGCTGAATCCTCAGGACGTTGCTCTATTAGCACACCTACAACTTGAGGGATAATATCTCCAGCTTTTCGAATAATAACTGTATCTCCAAGACGAATATCCTTATCTCGAATTAAATCCTCATTGTGTAAAGAAGCACGTTGAACCGTCGTCCCTGCAACTTGTACTGGCGTTAAAATAGCCGTAGGAGTAACAACACCTGTACGTCCTACTGTTAAATCAATGTCCAGCAACGTTGTCACAACTTCCTCTGCAGGGAACTTATAAGCAATCGCCCAACGTGGACTCTTTGCTGTATAGCCTAGCTCGTCTTGCTGCGCATAACGATCCACCTTAATCACGATGCCATCAATTTCGTACGCTAAATTCGGACGATTTTCTGTCCAATGTTCTATAAAGGCCATTACTTCTTCAATGGTTGTGCAACGTTGGCGCTCTTTGTTAGAAGGGAAGCCTAGCCCCTCTAAATAATCAAGCATTTCTGCATGTCCATCCATTCCATAAATCTCACCATCTCCACCAATGGCATAGATAAAAGTTGATAGTTGGCGACTTGCTGCAATTTTAGGATCTAATTGACGCAATGAGCCAGCAGCGGCATTCCGTGGATTAGCAAATGATTCTTCCCCATTGTCAGCACGTTGCGTATTTAATTTTTCAAATGATTTTTTCGGCATGTACGCCTCACCGCGTACTTCGATTGTAATAGGCTCTTTTAAACGTAGTGGGATCGCTCGGATAGTCTTTAAATTGGCAGTAATATCTTCTCCTACCACACCGTCTCCTCTTGTTGCCCCTTGTACAAACACGCCATTTTCATACTTCAATGAAATAGCCAAACCATCTATTTTCAGCTCACATACATATGAAAATTGATCTCCGATTGCCTGACGAACTTTACGATCGAATTCTTGTAAATCTGCTTCATTAAAAGCATTTGAAAGACTAAGCATTGGGTAATCATGAGTCACTTTTTTAAAGCCCTCTACCACTGCTCCACCAACACGCTGCGTAGGAGAATCAGGGTATATGAGTGATGGGTTCGCTTCTTCTAATGCAATTAGTTCCTGTAATAACTGGTCATAGACACTATCAGCTACGACAGGTTTATCTAACACATAATAGGCATAACCATATTCATGCAATAATTTATTTAACTCCGCTATACGCTGTTCTATTTCGTTCATTTATGTTCCTCCGCTTACGCTTTTTCAATCGGTGCAAATTGAGCAAGTAATCGCTTAATACCAATTGGTTGTGGGAATGCGATATCAAGCTCTGTACTATCACCTTCACCTTTTACACTAACAACCATACCTGTTCCCCATTTTTTATGAATCGCCTTATCTCCAGCCTTCCACCCAAATTGATCTCCACCCGTTGCTTGTAAACGTGCTGTAGCAGGTTGTGTTTGCTGAGTAGCACCAAGTGTACGCTTTTGATGGCCACCTGTTGAACGATTGTTAGTAGCAAATGGTATTGTTGATTTTGTCCCTGCCTTAGAAATAGACTCTGTAATATCTTGAGAAATTTCACCTAAAAATCGTGATGCATTATTAAAGCTTGAACGACCAAAAATTGTTCGGCTTTGTGCACATGTTAAGTATAAACGTTCCTCAGCACGTGTCACGCCAACATACATAAGGCGACGTTCCTCTTCCATTTCATCTTGATCGTCTAGTGAGCGAGAATGTGGGAAGATGTTTTCCTCCATACCGATAATAAAGACAACTGGGAACTCTAAGCCCTTAGCGGCATGCATCGTCATTAAAATAATATTACCCTTGGATGTATCTTCTTTATCGAGTGCATCAATATCAGCAATAAGAGCTAAATCTGTTAAAAAGGCAATTAAGCTTTTATCATCACTGCGCTCCTCAAAAGCCTTTGTGACAGATAAAAACTCTTCAATATTTTCTAAACGACTTTCTGCTTCAATTGTTTTTTCGTTTTGTAACATTGCTCGATAACCGGATTTATCAATAACTTGCTCCACAATTTCCGTGACAGATAAATATTCCTGCATTTGTGTAAAGCCTTTAATCATCGCATAAAATTGCTCAGCTGAATTTGCCGCTTTCCCTGATAGCCCCATGAAGACAAGATCATTCATCGCGTCAAAAATCGAACGATCCTGATCTATCGCATAACGTGCCATTTTTTCAAAGGATGTTGCGCCAATACTGCGCTTTGGCTCATTAATAATACGTGCTAGTGATAAATCATCGTCATTATTGGCAATCAGTCGTAAGTATGCTAGTAAGTCCTTTATCTCTTTTCGATCATAGAACTTTGTTCCGCCTACTATTTGATAGGCCATATTGGATTTAACTAGTACTTCCTCCATTACACGAGATTGAGCATTTGTGCGATATAAAATAGCAAAGTCATCAAATGAACGATTTTCTTTTTCAATTAACTGTTGAATTGTTTGTACAACAAATTGCGCTTCTTCTTGCTCGTTATAAGCTTTATATAGTGCAATCTTTTCACCCTCTGAATTTTCTGTGCGCAATTCTTTTGGGTATCGTGTTGTATTATTTTGAATGACGTCATTGGCTGCCTGTAGGATGCGTTGAGTTGAACGATAATTTTGCTCAAGCATAATCACCTTTGCAGCTGGATAATCCTTCTCAAAGGATAGGATATTCCCAATGTCTGCACCACGCCAACGATAAATAGACTGATCTGAATCCCCTACAACACAAATATTTTTAAATTTCTTTGCCAGTAATTGCACAAGTAAATACTGAGATTTATTGGTATCCTGATATTCATCTACATGAATATATTGAAATTTATTTTGATAATATTCAAGCACTTCAGGTACACGCTTAAACAACGTAATCGTCGTCATAATCAAATCGTCAAAATCGAGGGATTGGTTGCGGCGTAATCTTTTCTCGTAGCCTTTATAGACACGTGCAACTGTTTGTTCATAAGGATTTTTATCGTTCATTTGTCCAGCGTATTCATCCGCTGTTATACACTCGTTTTTTGCTGCACTAATAGCATTTAAAATTGCTCGTGGCTCAAAACGTTTTGGGTCAATATTTTCTTCCTTCATCACATTTTTAATGACTGAAAGCTGATCTGTCGAATCTAAAATAGAGAAATTACGAGAAATGCCTAGTTGATCGATATTACGACGTAAAATTCTTACGCACATGGAGTGGAAAGTCGATACCCACATACTATCGCCAGTACCATTACCAAGAATGCCATCAATACGATCACGCATTTCTCTGGCTGCTTTATTTGTGAATGTAATCGCTAAAATCTTGGAAGGATATACTTCCTTTTCGATAACTAGGTAAGCAATACGATGTGTTAAAACTCGTGTTTTCCCTGACCCTGCACCCGCCATAATGAGTAATGGTCCTTCAGTTGTTTTAACCGCTCTTTCCTGTTCAGGATTCATACCTGCTAGTAAATTTTTTGTTAACTGTTCCATTTTGCACCGCCTTACAAACATTTGTTCTAAAATTATAACGTATTTTTAACAGCCTTAACAGTCGCAAGTGCAGCTTTTAAATCTTCATAAATAATATTTCCAACTACTACCGTATCTGCAATCTGTGCCATTTCCTCTGCTTGCTTTGCAGATGTTATGCCCCCACCGTAAAAGAGTTTGGTATGCTTCAGTTCGTTTTTCACAGCACTGACAACCTCCAGATCGCCATACATTCCACTGTACTCTAAATAAAAGACAGGAAGCTTAAAGAAATTTTCTGCCATGCGTGCATAAGCTACCACATCATCTATCGTTAAATCTGTTTTCGCACCCGTTACATGGGCTACTTTACAATCAGAATTTAAAATACAATATCCTTCCGCTACCAATTCATCCCATACCATAATATCGCCGTATTCCTTAATAGCCTCATGATGTAAATTTTTAATCCATTTTGGATCATCACTATTTAATACAGTAGGAATGAAATAATAGTCATACCCTGGCGTTACCGCATCAATCGTAGAAATTTCAAGTGCTATCGGTACCTCAAAGCGACGCACGCGAACAAGTAAATCTAATACGCCATCCAACGTTACATTATCTGTTCCCCCAACTAAAATAACGTCTGTCCCAGACTCGCAAATTTTTTCTAGTGCTTCATCTGAAATATCCTTCGCTGGATCTAGCTTGAACACATGTCTCCATTCTAAATAATCCATCTATTTTACCACCTATCATTTTCTATCTATTCGTTTACAAGTATAGCTTATGATTCACGACAAAAAAATGAAAAAGACCGAGTAGAACTTCTACTCAGCCTTTTGTCTGACTATTCTTTTGGTGCTTGAAACGGTTTTTCATCAGGATACAAACGACCTAACATTTCATCATATGTATCATTCCCATAATCAAAGCAGCGACGCACGCGTGAAATCGTTGCTGTACTTGCCCCTGTTTCCTTTTTAATGGATTCGTAGGTTTTCTTTAAACGTAATAAATGTGCGACCTCAAAGCGTTGTGCCAACGATTGAATTTCACTAATCGTACATAAATCATCAAAAAACTTATAGCATTCTTCGATGTCCTTTAACTCTAACACTGCTTTAAATAATTGATCTGTTTGATGCCCCCGAATTTTTTCGATTTGCATGCAATTTTCCTCCCTTTAAGGCTGCGTTTTCACCATTGCTTGTAACCCTGGTGAAGATGGTACGAAATGAACCCACGACTTTCCTGGTACAAGCTTTACAGGCTCCCCTGATTGCTCTACAGCCATTGGTATTCCATTAACATTTGCCCATTTGACTTCCCTCAAATAGCCATTTTGAAATACATACGCATTTCCACCAGACGTTAAATCAATTGCTTGGCGACCAATATCATCAATTGTTCGGTGATTCATTTCAAAAAATAGAACATTTGCCAATGACACTGTCTCGCCTGTTAACATATCTTTTGTGTCCACGCCAGCCGATTGTCGTTCATAGTGATTATTTTGATGATCATACACATACGCGTTATGGAAATCTTCATTATTTCCGTAGTAAATATCAACTTGATTTGTTTCAATACCTATTTTACCACGTTCATCAGGTTCATAAAAAGCCTGAAGCACTTTTTCACTGTAATTCATTGAAGCGCCTACCATTTCAGCACCTTTTAGAATGTTTTCTGATGTAATATAGGAATTGTGTGGTGCAACGCGGTCGTTAGAGCGTTTAAAAAGTATACCATCATAAGCCATACCATTGATATTGTCGACGATACGATGATCAAGCATCGTTTTCGCCTCTGGGCTATAGCCATGCGCTACATAAAAGGCATCAAATCCCTTTGCCATATCGATAAAATAAGAGCGTGCACTACGAACGGGCCCAATATTTTCAGGCAGTTCACTTTGATATACTGCTAAAAAGCGTGTTACATTACCTTCTGCAAGCATTTCATAAACGATATCCGCAGCAGCTAATCCTGATTGTGGACGTGCTGCTGGATGATTATTAATTGTTACGATAATAGGTCTCTGTGTAATTTCTTCTTGTACAGCCTCCCCAGTAAGTGGTGCGACGAATGCTGGTCGTTGCACAGGCTCCTCCACTACTGTTTCTTCCTCTACAATGGGTTCATCATCTTCTTTGACTTTTGGTGTATCCTTTGAACATCCCCCGATTACCAAAGCACTAAATGCTATAGCAATCCATAATTTTTTCGATTTGAACACAAGCATATCTCTCCTTTGAACAATTACACATATCTGTAACTGTTTAAACAACTGAAACACTTTCATCAATTAGCGCATAACAGCAGGTAATAATAACTTATTCTTCATCACATCGAAAATCCCTTGTGGTGTTATACGAATATATGGTAAATGAGTAGATTGTAAAAATAATAGTGTATAAATCGCATCTCCTAATTGATAGCCTCGATCTGCTAAAGCTTGTTTTAAAGCCTTTTCTTTCTCCGTTAATGTGATTAAGTCTCCATCATATAAAAGTCCACCAATTGTTAATGGGATATCCGCTATCACTTCACCTTTTTCAACAAGAACAATACCACCATTCATTACCTTCATTTCTTCGAAGGCTTTGATCATATCTTCTTTATTTTTTCCAATTAACAATATGTCACCTGTGTTGGAATAAGAGGATGCAAAGCCTTGAACATCTGTTGCAAATCCTTTAATCATTGTATTTACATGCCAGTTACCTTTTCGATTAATTAGCATTAAATAACACTCATCATGATTCGCCAACTGCCCTTCTTTCGTAATTAAAGAGTTATAAGGCTTTGTAATCACATCATTAACTAATTGAATTCCAAACGGCATAGAAAACTGAAAATCTTGAGAATCTAATGAAAAATCTAAATCTAATGCTGGAATAGCAGAATAATCAATTGTCGCTAATCTATGCACACGATTCCCATCACGCTTCAACCAGACACCCTTTGATAAAACACTTTCTGGAACAGGGTGATATTCATCTTGTAAAATATTCAATGAAGCAAAACGCCCTGTCGCGATAAAACCATGTAAATTGGACATGTTATAATAACGTGCCACATTATAGGAAGCCATTTGATAAGCATCAATAGGAGATACCCCTGCATCTAAAGCTACTTGAATACATTTATCCATCACACCATCCTCATGGAATGAAGGTGTCGAACCGTCTGTTGTCATCATTAAGTGATCAAAGATCGGAAGTTCTTTTTCTACTATTCCTTTTAGTAGATGTGGTAAATCGGGTCGAATGGAAGAATGACGTAAAGTTACAGCATAGCCCTGCATAATGCGACGCTCTACCTCTTCCACTGTCATTGCCTCATGATCCCCATCAGCACCAAGCAGTTTCATGCGTGCCAACGTTCTTTCTGAAGCTCCTGGGAAATGTCCTTCAATTTTTTTACCCAGTCCCTTAGCCATTTGCATACGATAAAGCATTTGATCGTCACCATGCAACAGCTTAGGCCAGCCTGTCAACTCTCCACCAAGCAAGACATCACTTCGCTCTAACCACTCTAATATAGAGGTATTAGAGAAAACCTCTTCCTCTTGCTCCAATTCAGTTTGTGAATCAAAGCGCGTCCACCAATAAAAAGAAAATGGTAGCTTTTTCAAACTCTCTAAAATTGAAAACGCTTTCTTATTTTCTAAATTTAAAACAAAACTTAAATTATCTGAAATAAAAGTCGTTGTCCCAAGCTGACCACAAAAATCAGCAAATGACTGTGGATGATAAAGCTGGAATGGATGTACATGTGGTTCAATATAGCCTGGAACAATTGTTTTTCCTGTACAATCCACCACTTCTGTTCCTTCTAATAAAGGAGGCATTCTGTCACCAGCATAGACAATGCGATCTCCCAAAATCCAAATGTTTCCTACTACAAATTGTTTTAACATACTATGCAAATAACGTGCATTCTTCAGCACGATATCTGGTGCCTTTTTCCCATCGATTACTGCTAATTGCTGACGTATTTTTGTTATTTTCCATACTGGATCCATGCTATTCGCTCCTTCCTAAATTACGTAATTTTTCATTGTGTAAATCCAACTTGAAATCACATACTACTACTGCATAATCGCATATTTTCATAAAAATTATGCTTTATGCAATCATCTTGTTTCAATCGTAACACAGCACTTTCATAAAGCAAAGTGCACCTCGCTTATTTTTTCCACAATGACTAAAGGAGGAAGTATGATGATGCAGCAAGCAAATTTAAGCGAAAAGAATGCATTTTGTCGTTTTGCCATGGGGACGAGTTTGACCGCATATGGTATCGCTAAAGTTTCTAGAAATCCTAATTGTACAAAAGGTCGATTAATGATTGCATTAGGTGCCATGAAAATGGCTGAGGGACTCTTTAAATATTGTCCAACGAAAGCAATTTTAAGCTCCAATATGCAAAATGCCATGAACACCTCTATGCAAAGTATGTTCAGCGGGCAAAATTCTATGTCTTCTGAACAAATCGATAAGCTCATGAAGGATTTTTCCTCTGCTATAGCTGGCAATTCTTCAGGTTCACAAGCTACTGCTTCAAAACAATCTGACACCAGTACTTCAACTCAAAATTCCTCAAATAGTAGCGATTCTTCAACGAATAAAGCTCAGAATCCTTCTTAGTCAAAGGAGCCGTCCCAATCTATTATTGAGACGGCTCTTACCTCTTACGTTTTGAAACAACAAGAGGTTTCAAAAGACGATAAAAAATATTTAGTGAAAATAATAATTACTTCAATGTACGCCAGCCAATATCTTTACGGAAGAAAAAGTGATCCCATGTTTCCGTTGCAATACCTTCATAAACCTTTTCCTGTGCTTCTTGTAAAGTAGCTGCTTTTGCACCAACTAACAGTACACGCCCACCGTTACCAACGAATTGGCCGTCTACTAATTTTGTACCTGCATGGAAAACTGCATGTGATGTAGAAAGTGCCTCTAAATTCGGTAATACCTTACCTTTTTCAACGTCTCCTGGGTAACCCTCTGCTGCAATGACTACACCAAGCATTACTTCTTCTGACCATTGTAAATCAAAAGGCTGTTCATCCATTAATGCCATCATAAATGCACCAAAATCTGAAACCATACGTGGCAATACGACTTGCGTTTCTGGATCACCGAAACGAGCATTAAATTCTATAACTTGAGGGCCTTTTTTCGTTAAAATTAACCCTGCATATAAAATCCCTGTAAAGGAAGCACCATCTGCCTCCATCCCTTTAACAGTAGGTTCTACAATCGTTTGAAAAGCAATATCGACTACCTCTTGTGAGATTTGTGGTACCGGAGAATAAGCACCCATACCTCCTGTGTTTGGTCCTTTATCTCCGTCATAAGCTCGTTTATGGTCTTGTGCAATAACCATTGGATAAATTTGTCCTTTATGTACAAAGGACATGAAGGAGAATTCTTCACCGTCTAAAAATTCCTCGATGACAACACGTGAAGAAGATTCACCAAAGCGTTGATTCCCAATCATATCCTCTACAGCTTCAATTGCTTCTTCCTCTGTCATTGCCACAACAACGCCCTTACCAGCCGCTAAACCATCTGCTTTAATTACAATAGGCGCCCCTTGTTCTTTAATATAGGCTATGGCTTTTTCTGCTTCAGTAAACGTTTCATGTGCTGCTGTAGGAATATTGTATTTATTCATAATTTCTTTCGCATAGGATTTACTGCTTTCTATTTGAGCAGCAGCCTTTGTAGGGCCGAAAATACGTAAACCTCTTGCTGTAAAGAAATCGACAATGCCTTCAGCAAGCGGCTGTTCTGGGCCAACAAATGTTAATGCAATATCATTTTCCTTAGCAAATTGAGCGAGACCTGCGAAATCCATTGTATCAATAGCAACAACTTCTACTTCGCCTCGCATCCCATCATTTCCTGGCGCTACAAATACGTTGTTAACTGATGGAGAGATGCTAAATTGTTTAGCGATTGCATGCTCACGACCGCCGCTTCCGATTACTAATACATTCATTTTAGAGAATCCTCCTCTTTGTAAGTAAGACCGAGATGAACCAACATCTCGGTCTGTTTTGTTTCCTATATGCTTCAACAATTAATGTTTAAAATGACGTACGCCTGTGAATACCATAGCAATGCCGTATTCATTAGCTTTATCAATGGAATCTTGATCTTTAATCGAACCACCTGGTTGAATAATTGCTGTAATTCCTGCAGCGGCTGCAGCTTCCACAGTATCACTCATTGGGAAAAATGCATCTGATGCTAATGCAGCACCTTTTGCTTTTTCTCCAGCTTGTTCAAAGGCGATTTTAGCAGCACCTACGCGATTCATTTGACCTGCGCCAACGCCAAGTGTCATTTGAGAATCTGTTACAACAATCGCATTTGATTTCACATGTTTGACAACAGACCAACCAAGTTGTAATGCTTCCCATTCTTGTTCTGTTGGTTCACGATCTGTCACTACTTTAATATCCGCATTGCCAAAGCCATAGCGATCTGGCTCTTGTACAAGAAGGCCTCCCTCAACTGATACTACATTGAATGAATCTTGTTTCGCTTGCTCGAAAGGAATTGTTAGTAAGCGGATATTTTTCTTTTTCGTTAAAATATCTAATGCTTCTTGTGAGAAAGCAGGTGCAATAATAATCTCTAGGAAAATATGGCTTAGCTTCTCTGCAGTTGCTGCATCCACTTCCATATTTAATGCGATAATACCGCCAAAAATTGATGTTGGATCTGCTTCATATGCTTTATCAAAAGCTGCCTCTAATGTGACACCTGTGCCAACACCACATGGATTCATATGTTTCACTGCTACAGCAGCTGGCATTTCAAATTCTTTCACAATTTGCAATGCTGCATTACCATCTTGAATATTGTTGTAAGATAACTCTTTACCATGTAATTGTGTAGCATAGGCTAATGAAAAGTCAGAGCCAAGACGCTTTTGGTAGAAAGCCGCTTTTTGATGAGGGTTTTCGCCATAGCGTAAATTTTGCTTTAATTCATATGTCATCGTTAAGCTCTCTGGGAACTCTTCTTCAGTCAGGTAGTTTGAGATATAAGAATCATAAGCGGCTGTGTGACGGAAAACTTTCGCAGCTAGTTTACGACGTGTTTCAATCGTTGTTGCGCCGTCTGCTTTTAGTTCTTCTAATACTGTTGCATAGTCATTGCTGTCCACGATTACTGTTACATATTGATGGTTTTTTGCAGCAGAACGTAACATTGTTGGACCACCGATATCAATGTTTTCAATTGCATCATCCCAAGTTACATTAGGCTTTGAAATTGTTTCAACAAATGGATATAGATTAACACAAACAATCTCAATTGGCTCAATTCCATGCTCATTCATCTGTGCTTGATGAGACGCATCGTCAAATTTTCCTAATAGACCACCGTGAATCATTGGATTTAATGTTTTCACACGACCATCTAAAATTTCAGGAAACTTCGTTACTTCATCTACCGCTGTTACAGCTACTGCATTGTCCTGTAACATTTTTTTTGTACCGCCAGTTGATAAAATTTCATAACCTAATGCTACTAATTCCTTTGCAAATTCTAAAATACCATCTTTATTGGAAACACTGATTAATGCACGTTTTGTCACAACAATATCCTCCTAATTTTTATCGTGCTGTCCACGAACTGACTTGCTTCAATAGATTCATAGAGTTAGGTCTTACTTGTTGAGTATGGTTCTCGACCTAACTCCTTCTTCAGTTACTGTAATAATTGCTGTAAAGCCTTTGTATATAATAGATGCTCTTGCTTGTGAATTTCAGCTTCTGTTGCTTCACGATTTCCTTCAATAACAGGTACCGCTGCCTGAGCGATAATTGGTCCAGTATCCATTCCTTCATCAACAAAATGCACTGTTACACCTGTGATTTTCACACCATGATTGATGGCCTGTCCAATAGCGTCCTTTCCAGGAAAAGACGGCAATAAGGAGGGGTGAATATTCACAATTCGCTGTGGAAAGGCTGCTAATAATACGTCACTGATTAAGCGCATATAACCTGCAAGCACAATCCATTTCACATCGCACTCATGTAAAGCATCGATAATAGCTGTTTCATAAGCTGCCTTCGAGGTAAACTCTTTTGGATTTAATGCTAATACTGGAATCCCAAAGTTTTCAGCACGTGTTACTACAAATGCTCCAGGCTTATCTGTGACCACAAGTTCGACCTTCGCATGTAATTCACCACGTTCAATGGCCTCTTGAATGGCTTGAAAATTACTACCGCTGCCTGACGCGAACACGGCGATTTTTGTTGGTGCAGTCATTACACTAAACTCCCATCATGTGAGCCATTAAATACTACCCCGTCGCCTTTAATAACACGTCCTATTGTATAAGCCTTTTCACCATTTGCTTCTACTGCAGCGATTACTTTATCAGCTTCAGTTGTTGGCACAGCGATTACAAAGCCAATACCCATGTTAAACACATTATATAAATCTTTATCTTCTAGCTGCCCTTTATCTTTTAAGAATTCAAAGATACGTAATACAGGCCAAGAACCTAAGTCGATTTCCGTTGCTAGTCCTTCTGGCATCATGCGTGGTAGATTTTCATAGAAACCTCCACCTGTAACATGTGCACAACCATGTACATCTGCTGCCTTTAAAGCTGCTAGTACAGGTTTAGCATATAGCTTTGTTGGCACTAGAAGCGCCTCACCGATTGGTCCTAGATCTTCATAGCCTTCTACAATCGCATCCACCGCATATTGATGATCTGCAAAGACAATTTTACGCACTAAAGAATAACCGTTTGAATGTACACCACTTGAAGCAATCCCAATAAGTACATCGCCTTCTACAATTTTTTCACCTGTCACAATGGCAGATTTTTCACAGGCGCCAACTGCAAAACCAGCTAAATCATATTCATCTTCTTCATAAAGACCAGGCATTTCTGCAGTTTCGCCACCTATTAGTGCCGCACCAGATTGCACACAGCCATCTGCAACGCCTTTGACAATTTGTTCGATTTTTGCAGGCTCTGCTTTTCCAAGCGCTACGTAATCTAAAAAGTAAAGTGGCTCTGCTCCTTGTGCAACAATATCATTTACACACATTGCTACACAGTCCACACCGATTGTATCGTGCTTGTCCACCATGAAAGCCAGTTTTAGTTTTGTTCCAACACCATCTGTTCCAGAAATTAGAACAGGTTCTTTAAGATTCAGTTCTGACAAGTCAAACATGCCACCAAAGCCACCAAACGTCCCCATTACACCTAGACGGTTTGTACGTTCAACATGAGACTTCATTCGTTTTACGGCTTCATAGCCCGCTTCAATATTTACACCTGCTTGTTCATATGCCTTTGACACGCAGAGTTCCTCCTTATCATCCAAGTCGCCTAAGTTTCCTAGATAGAAATGACTGTAAAACCTACTAGAGAACACTAATTTGTTGCGATGTTTTTCTTAACGTAATAATTCTTTTTCATGCGGCAAGATAGTATCCGGGAAAATCTCTGTTGGATATTTGCCTGTAAAGCATGCTAGGCATAGTCCTCGGTTTTCATCTTCATACGGTCGTGCAATAGTCTCTACCATCCCCTCAACAGAAAGGAAAGTCAGAGAATCTGCACCAATTACTTCACGAATTTCATCTACATTATGATTAGAAGCAATCAGTTCTTCATGCGTAGATGTATCAATGCCATAATAACAAGGATCTGTCATTGGCGGTGAAGAAATCACAACATGAACTTCCGCTGCGCCAGCATCTTTTAACATTTTGACAATGCGACGAGATGTTGTACCACGAACAATGGAATCATCCACCATTACTACTTTTTTTCCTTTTACGACTTGAACAACCGGTGAAAGTTTCATTTTTACACCACGTTCACGTAACTCTTGTGTCGGCTGAATAAATGTACGCCCAACATAACGGTTTTTAATAAGACCTAATTCATAAGGAATTCCACTTTCTTCTGCAAAACCAATCGCTGCGGAAATACTTGAATCAGGAACACCCGTTACAACATCTGCCTCAATATGCGTACATTCACGAGCAAGCTGTTTACCCATACGTTTTCTTGCCATATGAACGTTAATACCATCAATATCCGAATCAGGACGAGCTAAATAAACATACTCCATCGCACACATCGAACGTTTTTCCATGTCAGCAAAACGATCCGATTTTACACCCTCATCGTTAATAATGATTAGTTCGCCTGGTTCTACCGAACGAACGAATTCTGCACCAATTAAATCAAATGCACAAGTTTCAGAAGCTACCACCCAGCCATCTCCTAGCTTTCCAAGAGATAATGGACGTAAACCATGTGGATCACGTGCAACAAGCATTTCATCCTTTGTCATAATTAAGAAAGAATACGCACCCTTTAAAAGAGATAGGGCATTTTTCACCTTCGCACGGAATGGTGAATGCGAGCTTTTCTTAATAAGATGCGCCAACACTTCTGTATCAGAGCTCGAATGGAAAATACTACCTTGTCGCTCTAAATATTGTTTTAAATGTGTCGCATTGACTAAGTTACCGTTATGGGCAATTGAAAGGCTACCAGTTGAGGAGTGGAATAATAATGGCTGTACGTTTTCGATACCGCCACCACCAGCAGTCGTGTAACGAACATGCGCAATAGCTGCTTTGCCGTTCACTGCTTTTAATTTATCTTCGTTGAAAACATCATTAACTAGTCCTTCGCCTTTCACCGCGCGAAGATGCTGTCCGTCTGAAACGACAATTCCAGCACCTTCTTGTCCACGGTGTTGAAGAGCATGAAGCCCGTAATAGCTAAGGTGTGCTGGATTTGGGTTACCCCAAATACCAAACACCCCACATTCTTCGTTTAAGCCTCTGAGTTCAGCAAGCATGGGATTGCTCCTTTCCAATTAGAACGGAATTCCTCCACTGTACCTTCTACAAGCACACCTTTGTCCCCGTTGATTTTCACAAGTGCATCGTTTGTTACGACACCAATTTTTTGAGCATCTTTGATGATTTCTACAAATGCTGCAGCATTTTCTTCTTTAACAGTGACAACAAAACGAGATTGACTCTCACTGAATAACGCAGTTGTTGCAGAGCCTGTTAATGTTACATCCACACCAAGACCGTTAGCGCCAAATGTTGTTTCAGCAATCGCGACAGCTAGACCACCCTCTGCTACATCATGAGCAGATTGAACAAGACCTGCTTTAATCGCCTTTAATAAAGCTTGCTGACGTGTCGCTTCAACTTCTAAATCGATAGCTGGCGCTTTCCCTGAAATAACACCATTATTTAATAGTTTTTGAAGCTCTGAACCACCAAATTCTGTTTTTGTCTCACCAATAACAAAGACAATATCTCCTGCAGCTTTTACATCCTGTGTCGTTACATGTGCTAAGTCTTCAATAAGACCAACCATACCAATTGTCGGTGTTGGATACACCGCTTCGCCTGAACGTTCATTGTAAAGAGAAACGTTACCTCCGATTACTGGAGCATTTAATGCCGTACAAGCTGCCGAAATACCATCAGCAGATTTTTCAATTTGCCAGAAGATTTCTGGTTTCTCTGGATTACCAAAGTTTAAGCAGTCTGTAATCGCAAGTGGCGTACCACCAGTTGCCACGATATTACGAGCTGCTTCGGCTACCGCGATAGCACCACCCACTTCTGGATCTAAATAGATATAACGAGAGTTACAGTCTGTTGTCATTGCTAACCCTTTATTTGTGCCACGTACTCTAATAACGGCAGCATCAGAGCCTGGTTTAACAACTGTTGATGTACGTACTTGATAATCGTATTGATCATAAACCCACTCTTTAGAAGCAATCGTCGGTGCTTTTAATAAAGCATTTAATGTTTCTTTGTAATCTGTCACAACAGGTTCAGTGTTTTCGATTGCTTGGAACTGAGCATAGTATGCAGGCTCTGCAGATGGTTTATGATAAACAGGTGCATCTTCTGCTAACGCGTCTGCAGATACCTCTGCAACTACTTGTCCTTTGTGTAAAAGACGAAGCATTTTGTCATCTGTCACTCGACCGATTGCTACAGCATCTAAATCATATTTATCGAAAATCGCTTTAATTTCATCTTCGCGACCTTTTTTCACCACTAATAGCATACGTTCTTGAGACTCAGATAGCATCATTTCGTACGCTGTCATACCTGTCTCACGCTGAGGCACTAAGTCTAGGTTCATTTCTACACCAGAACCAGCCTTTGAAGCCATTTCTGCCGAAGAAGAAGTAAGACCAGCTGCACCCATATCTTGAATACCAACTAAAGCATCAGATTTTACAACTTCTAAACATGCTTCAAGTAAAAGTTTTTCCATGAATGGGTCCCCTACTTGTACTGCTGGACGTTGGTTTTCTGACTCCTCTGTTAATTCCTCAGAGGCAAATGTTGCACCATGAATTCCGTCACGACCTGTTTTCGCACCAACGTACATCACTGTATTACCGACACCTGCCGCAATACCACGTTGAATATCTTTATGGTCGATTAAACCGACACACATAGCATTTACAAGTGGATTACCTTCATAGCAAGGGTCGAATTGAATTTCGCCACCTACTGTAGGAATTCCGATACAGTTACCATACCCTGCAATACCAGCAACTACTTCTTCAAATAGATATTTACCACGCGCTGATTTTAATTCACCAAAGCGTAATGAGTTTAACATGGCGATTGGACGTGCACCCATTGAGAAAACATCACGGATAATACCACCCACACCAGTTGCAGCTCCTTGATAAGGTTCTATTGCAGATGGATGGTTATGTGATTCCATTTTAAACACTACTGCTTGTTCGTCACCAATATCAACAATACCTGCACCTTCACCTGGTCCTTGTAAAACTTGAGGCCCTTTTGTAGGGAATTTACGTAGTACTGGCTTTGAATTTTTGTAAGAGCAGTGCTCAGACCACATTACTGAGAAAAGACCTGTCTCTGTCCAGTTAGGTAGACGTCCTAAAATACCTTCTACCATTGCAAATTCTTCGTCTGACATCCCCATTCCAGCGTATAGCTTTTCATCTTTAATTTGCTGTGCTGTTGGCTCAAACTTAGTTGTTGACATGATTTTCCCTCCACTGCTTCACGATTGATTTAAATACTGCTAGACCGTCTGCGCCGCCCACCAGTGCATCAACAGCTCGCTCTGGGTGTGGCATCATCCCTAATACATTGCCGCGCTCGTTTATAATCCCTGCGATATCTTCTAAAGAACCGTTTGGATTGTCACCTGAGTATGTGAATACGATTTGATTATTATCTTTTAGTGATTGTAAAGTTTCCTCATCACAGTAGTAATTCCCTTCACCATGTGCGATTGGAATATTGATGATTTGACCTTGCTCATATTGATTTGTGAATGATGTATTGTTGTTTTCAACTTTAAGCTGCACTGTACGGCACATAAATTTTAAGTTTTTATTGCGCAATAAAGCTCCTGGCAATAAACCTGCTTCCGTTAGGATTTGGAAGCCATTACATACACCTAATACAGGTTTACCAGCATCTGCTGCTTTCTTAACTTCTGCCATAATGTTAGATTGATTAGCCATTGCACCACAACGAAGATAATCTCCATAGGAGAATCCTCCAGGTACTAATACGCCATCAAAACCACTTAGATCTGTTGCTGTATGCCATACATATTCTACTTCTTCACCTAGCTCGTCTTTAATCGCATGATACATATCGATATCACAGTTTGACCCAGGGAATACGAGTACTGCGAATTTCATGATTAATTAGCCTCCTCGACTTCGTAACGGTAGTCTTCAATTACAACGTTCGTTAAAACCTTTTCACACATTTCTTTTACTAGCGTATCAATGTCACGTTCTGTATCTTTAATTGATAGTTCAAGATATTTACCGATACGTAAATCTTCTACTTCACCGTAGCCCATTTTAGCTAAAGAACCTTGTACTGCAGAGCCTTGAGGATCAAGAATGCTCTCACGTAATGTTACATAGATTTTTACTTTTTTCATTGTTATTTGCCTCCGAGTCTAGAAAGTATAATAGTATAAACTTCAGTTAAATTACCAAGGTCTCGACGAAAAACATCTTTGTCTAACTTTTGCTTTGTTGTTGCATCCCAAAGTCGGCATGTATCTGGTGAAATTTCATCTGCCAGTAATACATGACCATCCAAATCACGACCAAACTCTAATTTAAAATCAATCAATGTCACATTGACATCTGCAAAGATTGGCTGTAGCACTTTGTTAACGGCTAGTGCACCATCATAAACAGCTGTTACTTCAGTAGGTGTGGCAAGTTCAAGAACATCAATATGCTCTGTCGTAATAAGTGGATCGCCTAATTCATCGTCTTTATAATAAAATTCAACGATTGGTCGTTTTAAAGGTGTCCCCTCTTCAAGACCCAGACGTTTTGCTAAACTTCCAGCAGCGATATTACGAACAACAACCTCAATCGGAATAATTTCTACTTTTTTTACAAGTTGTTGTGTATCTGATAATTGTTTTACGAAATGTGACGCAATTCCGTTAGCTTGTAATTTTTCGAAAATTAATGAAGTAATGCGATTATTTAAAATGCCTTTACCTTCAATTTCCTCTTTCTTTTCACCATTAAATGCTGTTGCACTATCCTTGTACTCAACAAGTAGCACATTTGGCTCCTCTGTTGTGAACAATTTTTTTGCTTTACCTTCATACAAAAGTTGACCTTTAGTCATTTCGTTTTCCCCCTGATATTATGAGATACGCTTGTAATCATGTTCAGAATTGAACCGTATTTCTACGATTCAACTCTGAAACTTTTACTGGTGGCTCTAACATTTATTTTAAGATGGCTAAATAAATATTAGTTAAGTCCTAGTCGTTCAAAAATCATATCAACGTGCTGTAAGTGGTAGTTGTAATCAAAACAATCATCCAACTCTTCTTTCGTTAAATAAGATGTGATTTTTTCACTTGCATCAACTAATGCACGGAACTGAACTTGCTCGTCCCAAGCCTGCATTGCTAAAGGTTGTACTGTATCATAAGCTTCCTCACGTACTAAGCCTTTGTCAATCAATGCTAGTAAGATGCGTTGAGAATAAATAAGACCAAATGTACGATCCATATTACGTTTCATGTTCTCAGGGAATACTGTTAAGTTTTTCACAATATTACCGAAGCGATTTAACATATAGTTAAGAGTAATTGTTGCATCCGGTAAAATAACGCGCTCTGCAGATGAATGCGAAATATCACGTTCATGCCATAAAGCCACATTTTCATAAGCTGTCACCATATATCCACGCATTAAACGAGACATACCAACCATATTTTCCGAACCGATTGGATTACGTTTATGTGGCATTGCTGATGATCCTTTTTGACCTTTTGCAAAAGCTTCTTCCACTTCACGTGTTTCAGATTTCTGTAACCCGCGAATTTCTGTTGCAAATTTTTCAATTGAGCTAGCGATTAAAGCTAATGCACCTAAATACTGCGCATGGCGGTCACGCTGTAAAGTTTGTGTTGAAATCGGTGATGCTGCAAGGCCTAATTTATCGCAAACATATTGCTCAACACGAGGATCGATATTGGCATATGTTCCAACAGCTCCAGACATTTTCCCTGTTTCAATTACTTTGGCAGCTGCTTCAAAACGTTCAAGGTTACGCTTCATTTCCTCATACCATAAACCAAGTTTCAAACCGAAAGTTGTTGGTTCTGCATGAACACCATGTGTGCGTCCCATCATAACTGTATGTTTATGTTCTTTTGCCTTAACAGCAATAATATCAATGAAATTTACGATATCTTTACGTAAAATATCATTTGCTTGTTTGATTAAATAAGAAAGGGCTGTATCTACTACGTCTGTAGAAGTTAAACCATAATGTACCCATTTACGTTCTTCACCAAGTGTTTCAGAAACAGCACGGGTAAAGGCTACAACGTCATGACGAGTTTCTTGTTCAATTTCTAATATACGATTCACATCAAATGAAGCATTTTCACGAATTTTAGCAACATCCTCTTTTGGAATATCACCTAACTCTGCCCATGCCTCACAAGCTAAAATTTCAACCTCTAGCCATGCTTGGTATTTATTTTGTTCTGTCCAAATTGCGCCCATTTCGGGTCTTGTGTAACGTTCAATCATCGCGTATCTCCTTCTATTCTGACCAAATGCCAGAACTCTCGATTTGTTGTAGTGTTGCTTCTAAGTCTTTTGTCATAATCGTTACATGGCCCATTTTACGGTTGACCTTAGCTTCAGCTTTCCCATAAAGATGTATAGACCATTCAGGATATTTAGCAATTGAGTTACTGAGTGGCACGACATGCTGCCCTAATACATTGACCATAATGGATGGTGCCCATAGTTGTGGCTTACGTAATGGCCATCCACAAACAGCACGAATATGCTGATGGAATTGTGAAACATTACATGCTTCAATTGAATAGTGACCAGAATTATGAGGTCTTGGCGCTAATTCATTAATAACAATGCCACCATCTTCTAACACAAACATTTCTACCGCTAGCGTTCCTATTAAATGTAAGTAATCTGCAATTTTTAAAGCTTCTCGTTCAGCAGCTTGAGCTGTGCTTTCAGTTATGCGAGCAGGCACAATTGTCTCGTGTAGAATATGATGAACATGAATGTTCTCACCAACTGGCTGACAATACGATTCACCATGACCATTTCTTTGAACAATGACCGATACTTCCTTTACGAAAGGAACAAATCCTTCTGCAATACATTGAGAATGCTTGAATAATTCTTTCGCTAAAGGTAAATCTTCAGTTGATTTTAAAAGCTGCTGTCCCTTGCCATCATAACCACCTCTTGCTGTTTTGACTATACAAGGATAACCAATCGAATCAATATTGGCTACTAATTCTTCATAAGTTTTTGCAACAATATATGGTGCTACTGGGCAACCAGCTTTCACAATAGCTTCTTTCTCTGTTATACGGTTTTGTGTAATACGTACCAACTCCGCTCCTTGAGGAACATAAGCCATTTGTGATAAACGCTTTAAGCCTTCATAATCAATATTTTCAAATTCATATGTGATAACATCACTTACTTCTGCAAGTTCTTCTAAAGCAGCTTCATCATCATATGGAGCTACAATACGAATATCAGCTACCTGCCCACACGGCGAGTCCATTGCTGGCTCAAGAACAGCCACTTTAAAACCAGACTCCTTTGCAGCAAGCGCCATCATTCGACCAAGTTGTCCTCCACCTATAATACCTATCGTTTGTCCAGGATAAATAATCTTCGTCACACTAAGTCACCTGTGCTTTCTAATACTTGCTGCTTTGTTGCTTCTCGTCTAGCATCTAATTTATTTGCAAGTTCTGTATCTGTTGTTGACAAAATTTGAGCTGCAAGTAATCCTGCATTTGTCGCTCCTGCTTTGCCAATCGCTACAGTTGCTACAGGTACGCCACCAGGCATTTGAACGATGGATAATAGTGAATCAAGTCCATTAAGTGCGCGTGATTGAACTGGTACACCAATGACAGGTAATGTTGTTTTAGCTGCCACCATTCCTGGTAAATGTGCAGCCCCACCTGCTCCAGCAATAATTACTTGAATGCCTCGTTCGCGAGCTGTCGCTGCATATTCAAACATTAAATCAGGTGTACGATGTGCAGAAACAACTTTCTTTTCGTACGGTACTTGTAATTCATCTAAAATATCACATGCATGTTTCATTGTTTCCCAGTCACTTGAACTACCCATAATGACACCGATTTTCGGATTCATAAATTGTCGCTCCTTTTAAACGATAGAAAAATGATCAATTATTTATTGTGCAAGCAACTATTTTGAATAGCTACTGCAATTCTTATCTATTTACAAAGAAAATCCTCAAATAAACTACTCTCTACCATTACACGTGAAAGCAGTTTACTTGAGGACTATTAGGACAAGAACATCTCCATGTACATAGCTAGCTGTACAGTGACCTTCTCATCATATGCCAAAAGTGCTTTCCCGCATAGTCCAGCATTTACGGTGCCGGGTAGAGACACTAGAGCCAATTCTCTAGCATATATGTGGGATCTATTTGTTTTTCCTTCTCACATTTTAACAAGGGATTGTCTTATCGTCAATGCAAAAATGCGAACATTTTTTATTATGTTAAAAAAAACGTTCGGTTTTTAGTCAAATTCATTCGATATCTTGAGCAGGTATAGCTTTAAACTGGATTTTCTGCCGTAAATAAGCTGGTTCGCCATCTACTATATGAAAAAGCGGCTCTTCTTTTCGTCCTATGGCCATAAAGCCGTCTTTCCGCATTCTTGCCAAACAATCCTCGATTGACTCGTTTTCTTGTACCTCATACCAAATTTGCTTTTTTCCCAACTTTTTCTTCCTTTCCACAGTACATTTTAAATCACAACTAATTTGTAATTTATTATACCTTTTGTTGCTTACAGACGTATGTAAGAACTTAAATAAATAGAAAAAACTGCAGATATTTCTCTCCGCAGTTTTGATTAAGGCTCATGAACCATAAAAAGCTTTTAAATAGATACAAAAAAATAATAGCTGTAGGAATAAATGAAGGACAACAAGAACCATACGATACCCTTTGATGCCTAATAGGGCACTGACGATGCCTAAACCACCTAAAATAAACGGCATAAACATATTTACATGATAGAGAAATGTAAAAAAGTTTCCATACCATTTCGTTGAATCATAACCAAACATAAAGAATGTGAGTAGTAGACTCAAGATCGAAATTGCAGAAAAAATGTTCTGCCTCATTGTGATTCCTCCATTATTAAACCCAATATGTATCTAGTTTAATGAATTTGCCCATAAATCGTATGGAAGTATTTAATCTATTATATCATTTTATGAATAGTTCACAAAATAAAAAAAGCCATGGAATAAATCCATGACTTTCTTAAAGTGCCTAGCGACGTCCTACTCTCACAGGGGGAAGCCCCCAACTACCATCGGCGCTAAAGAGCTTAACTTCCGTGTTCGGTATGGGAACGGGTGTGACCTCTTTGCCATCATCACTAGACTATGTTCGACCTCCAATACACGGCGTATTACTGTGTCTTGAAGTTCTCTTTTTGTTGAAAGAATTATTCTTTCAAAACTGGATAAACGTGCATTGAATGGTTCAAACGTTTTGGTTAAGTCCTCGATCGATTAGTATTCGTCAGCTCCATGTGTCACCACACTTCCACCTCGAACCTATCTACCTCATCGTCTTTGAGGGATCTTACTTACTTGCGTAATGGGAAATCTCATCTTGAGGGGGGCTTCATGCTTAGATGCTTTCAGCACTTATCCCGTCCACACATAGCTACCCAGCGATGCCTTTGGCAAGACAACTGGTACACCAGCGGTGTGTCCATCCCGGTCCTCTCGTACTAAGGACAGCTCCTCTCAAATTTCCTACGCCCACGACGGATAGGGACCGAACTGTCTCACGACGTTCTGAACCCAGCTCGCGTACCGCTTTAATGGGCGAACAGCCCAACCCTTGGGACCGACTACAGCCCCAGGATGCGATGAGCCGACATCGAGGTGCCAAACCTCCCCGTCGATGTGGACTCTTGGGGGAGATAAGCCTGTTATCCCCGGGGTAGCTTTTATCCGTTGAGCGATGGCCCTTCCATGCGGAACCACCGGATCACTAAGCCCGTCTTTCGACCCTGCTCGACTTGTAGGTCTCGCAGTCAAGCTCCCTTGTGCCTTTACACTCTACGAATGATTTCCAACCATTCTGAGGGAACCTTTGGGCGCCTCCGTTACCTTTTAGGAGGCGACCGCCCCAGTCAAACTGTCCGCCTGACACTGTCTCCTGCCCCGCTAAGGGGCATGGGTTAGAATTTCAATACAACCAGGGTAGTATCCCACCGACGCCTCCTTCGAAGCTGGCGCTCCGAGATCTCTGGCTCCTACCTATCCTGTACAAGTTGTACCAAAATTCAATATCAGGCTACAGTAAAGCTCCACGGGGTCTTTCCGTCCTGTCGCGGGTAACCTGCATCTTCACAGGTACTATAATTTCACCGAGTCTCTCGTTGAGACAGTGCCCAGATCGTTACGCCTTTCGTGCGGGTCGGAACTTACCCGACAAGGAATTTCGCTACCTTAGGACCGTTATAGTTACGGCCGCCGTTTACTGGGGCTTCAATTCGCAGCTTCGCTTGCGCTAACCACTCCTCTTAACCTTCCAGCACCGGGCAGGCGTCAGCCCCTATACGTCACCTTACGGTTTTGCAGAGACCTGTGTTTTTGCTAAACAGTCGCCTGGGCCTATTCACTGCGGCTCTCATGCGCTTGCACGCTCAAGAGCACCCCTTCTCCCGAAGTTACGGGGTCATTTTGCCGAGTTCCTTAACGAGAGTTCTCTCGCACACCTTAGGATTCTCTCCTCGACTACCTGTGTCGGTTTGCGGTACGGGCACCTCTCACCTCGATAGAGGCTTTTCTTGGCAGTGTGAAATCAGGAACTTCGTCCATACGGACTCGCCATCACAGCTCAACGTTACAGTGTGCGGATTTGCCTACACACACGCCTTACTGCTTGGACGCGCATATCCAACAGCGCGCTTACCCTATCCTACTGCGTCCCCCCATTTCTCAAACGGTGAGGAGGTGGTACAGGAATATCAACCTGTTGTCCATCGCCTACGCCTATCGGCCTCGGCTTAGGTCCCGACTAACCCTGAGCGGACGAGCCTTCCTCAGGAAACCTTAGTCATACGGTGGACGGGATTCTCACCCGTCTTTCGCTACTCATACCGGCATTCTCACTTCTAAGCGCTCCACCAGTCCTTCCGGTCTGACTTCAACGCACTTAGAACGCTCTCCTACCACTGACATCGTAGATGTCAATCCACAGCTTCGGTGAATCGTTTAGCCCCGATACATTTTCGGCGCAGCGTCACTCGACCAGTGAGCTATTACGCACTCTTTAAATGATGGCTGCTTCTAAGCCAACATCCTGGTTGTCTGTGCAACGCCACATCCTTTTCCACTTAACGATTACTTTGGGACCTTAGCTGGTGGTCTGGGCTGTTTCCCTTTTGACTACGGATCTTATCACTCGCAGTCTGACTCCCGTGTATAAATATCTGGCATTCGGAGTTTGTCTGAATTCGGTAAACCGGGATGGCCCCCTAGTCCAAACAGTGCTCTACCTCCAGTATTCTCATCACGAGGCTAGCCCTAAAGCTATTTCGGAGAGAACCAGCTATCTCCAAGTTCGATTGGAATTTCTCCGCTACCCACACCTCATCCCCGCACTTTTCAACGTGCGTGGGTTCGGGCCTCCAGTAAGTGTTACCTCACCTTCACCCTGGACATGGGTAGATCACCTGGTTTCGGGTCTACGACCACGTACTATTTCGCCCTATTCAGACTCGCTTTCGCTGCGGCTCCGCCTTCTAAAGCTTAACCTCGCACGTAATCGTAACTCGCCGGTTCATTCTACAAAAGGCACGCTATCACCCATTAACGGGCTCTAACTACTTGTAGGCACACGGTTTCAGGATCTCTTTCACTCCCCTTCCGGGGTGCTTTTCACCTTTCCCTCACGGTACTGGTTCACTATCGGTCACTAGGTAGTATTTAGCCTTGGGAGATGGTCCTCCCGGATTCCGACGGAATTTCACGTGTTCCGCCGTACTCAGGATCCACTCAGGAGGGAACGAACTTTCGACTACAGGGCTTTTACCTGCTCTGGCGGACCTTTCCAAGTCGCTTCATCTAACTCGCTCTTTTGTAACTCCGTATTGAGTGTCCTACAACCCCAAGAGGCAAGCCTCTTGGTTTGGGCTCTTCCCGTTTCGCTCGCCGCTACTCAGGGAATCGATTTTTCTTTCTCTTCCTCCAGGTACTTAGATGTTTCAGTTCCCTGGGTCTGCCTTCAAGACGCTATGTATTCACGTCAAGATACTACGCGATTAAACGTAGTGGGTTCCCCCATTCGGAAATCTCCGGATCAAAGCTCACTTACAGCTCCCCGAAGCATATCGGTGTTAGTGCCGTCCTTCTTCGGCTCCTAGTGCCAAGGCATTCGCCGTGCGCCCTTAATAACTTAACCAAGTTATTAAGCCTATAAAAAACTTAAAAAATAAATGTGTTTGTTACAATTTCAATGTCGTTTTATCCAGTTTTCAAAGAACAAGTTTTGAAGTGTTTCATTCAGAAGAATGAACCTTCAAAACTGAACGCAAAACGTAATCTTACAAACCCAAGGTTTGTATTCCGAAATAATCCTTAGAAAGGAGGTGATCCAGCCGCACCTTCCGATACGGCTACCTTGTTACGACTTCACCCCAATCATCTATCCCACCTTCGGCGGCTGGCTCCAAAAGGTTACCTCACCGACTTCGGGTGTTACAAACTCTCGTGGTGTGACGGGCGGTGTGTACAAGGCCCGGGAACGTATTCACCGCGGCATGCTGATCCGCGATTACTAGCGATTCCGGCTTCATGTAGGCGAGTTGCAGCCTACAATCCGAACTGAGAACGACTTTATCGGATTAGCTCCCTCTCGCGAGTTGGCAACCGTTTGTATCGTCCATTGTAGCACGTGTGTAGCCCAGGTCATAAGGGGCATGATGATTTGACGTCATCCCCACCTTCCTCCGGTTTGTCACCGGCAGTCACCTTAGAGTGCCCAACTAAATGATGGCAACTAAGATCAAGGGTTGCGCTCGTTGCGGGACTTAACCCAACATCTCACGACACGAGCTGACGACAACCATGCACCACCTGTCACCGTTGCCCCCGAAGGGGAAACTATATCTCTACAGTGGTCAACGGGATGTCAAGACCTGGTAAGGTTCTTCGCGTTGCTTCGAATTAAACCACATGCTCCACCGCTTGTGCGGGCCCCCGTCAATTCCTTTGAGTTTCAGTCTTGCGACCGTACTCCCCAGGCGGAGTGCTTAATGCGTTAGCTGCAGCACTAAGGGGCGGAAACCCCCTAACACTTAGCACTCATCGTTTACGGCGTGGACTACCAGGGTATCTAATCCTGTTTGCTCCCCACGCTTTCGCGCCTCAGTGTCAGTTACAGACCAGATAGTCGCCTTCGCCACTGGTGTTCCTCCAAATCTCTACGCATTTCACCGCTACACTTGGAATTCCACTATCCTCTTCTGCACTCAAGTCTCCCAGTTTCCAATGACCCTCCACGGTTGAGCCGTGGGCTTTCACATCAGACTTAAGAAACCACCTGCGCGCGCTTTACGCCCAATAATTCCGGACAACGCTTGCCACCTACGTATTACCGCGGCTGCTGGCACGTAGTTAGCCGTGGCTTTCTAATAAGGTACCGTCAAGGTACAGCCAGTTACTACTGTACTTGTTCTTCCCTTACAACAGAGTTTTACGAACCGAAATCCTTCTTCACTCACGCGGCGTTGCTCCATCAGGCTTTCGCCCATTGTGGAAGATTCCCTACTGCTGCCTCCCGTAGGAGTCTGGGCCGTGTCTCAGTCCCAGTGTGGCCGATCACCCTCTCAGGTCGGCTACGCATCGTCGCCTTGGTGAGCCGTTACCTCACCAACTAGCTAATGCGCCGCGGGCCCATCCTATAGCGACAGCCGAAACCGTCTTTCAGTGTTTCACCATGAGGTGAAACAAATTATTCGGTATTAGCCCCGGTTTCCCGGAGTTATCCCAAACTATAGGGTAGGTTGCCCACGTGTTACTCACCCGTCCGCCGCTAACGTCGAAGGAGCAAGCTCCTTCTCTGTTCGCTCGACTTGCATGTATTAGGCACGCCGCCAGCGTTCGTCCTGAGCCAGGATCAAACTCTCCATAAAAGAAATTTGATTAGCTCAAATTGTTTTGCTGGCATCAATTTTGATGTCCAAAATTTTTGTTTCGTTCACTCGCCGAAGCTAGCTACTTAAAACTTTATTGATTACGTTTTGCTTGTTCAGTTTTCAAGGTTCATTTAGTAGTTATACTAAGTAACTTTTTATAATTTAACATAATGTTAACTTACTGTCAACCGTTTATGTTAATATTTTTTAAGTTGTTCGTTTGTTTCGTAACAACGTGTTTAAATATATCATCATAAATTTAAGTTTGCAAGTGTTTCATTAAAGTAAAACTATTCACATTATTAAAAATCGAGTTTCTTCTATATAATGTATAAAAATAATAACTTCTTTTGTTTAGGATTTACACTTTTTTCGATTTCCTTAAACAATAAAAAAACACTTCAATTGTTAGTACCTTACCTAACAATTGAAGTGTCTGTTTAACTACCGTACCCAAATGAAGTATGCAAGGAAGACAAAGAATAAACCATACATCATCGGGTGAATTTCTTTTTTACGACCTGCTAATAACATTGTAATTGGGTAGAATACGAAGCCGATTGCAATACCAGTAGCAATTGAATAACCGAGTGGCATCATTAGTACGGTAAAGAATGCAGGTACTGCTATTTCGAATTTATCCCAATCAATTAAACGTAATGACGATACCATCAGTACCCCTACGATTACTAAAGCCGGAGCAGTAACTGCTGGCGTTACAACCGCTAATAATGGTGAGAAGAATAGAGCAACTAAGAATAGTACTGCTGTTACGACTGCAGAGAATCCTGAGCGAGCCCCTGCTGCAACACCAGAAGTTGACTCTACATAAGCAGTTGTTGTAGATGTACCAAATAAAGAACCGATTGTCGTTGCTAGTGCATCTGCCATTAAAGCACGTCCTGCACGTGGTAATTTATTATCTTTTACTAAGCCTGCCTGCGTTGCTACAGCCATTAAAGTACCAGCTGTATCAAAGAAATCAACAAACAAGAATGTTAACACTACTACTAAAAACTTCACGTTAAATAATGTACCGAAGTCACCAAGTGGTTCTAATGCTACCATGAATGTAGAATCTACACTTGGGATAGCTGAAACAACCGCTGTTGGAGGATCGATGATACCTGTAATCATCCCAATAACTGCAGTAATCACCATCCCTAAGAAAATACCAACACTGCGTAATTTAATGATAAGAATAACTGAAAGTATAATTCCGAATACTGCTAATAATGTAGCGCCTGTGAAACTTCCTAAAGTGACTAATGTCGCTGGGCTATCAACAATAATCCCTGCACCTTGTAAACCAACGAATGTGATAAATAAACCAATACCTGCCGAAACAGCATATTTAAGTTGTACCGGAATAGCGTTAATAACGGTTTCACGGATACCTGTTAAAGATAAAATAATAAAGATAATCCCCGAGAAGAATACACCTGTTAAACCAGTTTGCCATGGAATACCGTATGCTCCGACTACAGTAAATGCAAAGAATGCATTTAGCCCCATCCCAGGAGCAAGTGAAATCGGGAACTTAGCGAAAATCCCCATAATCAAAGAACCGACTGCTGCTGCTAATGCTGTTGCTACGAAAACAGCACCTTTATCCATCCCTGCATTTTCTAGAATACCTGGGTTAACAGCTAGAATATATGCCATTGCAAGGAAGGTTGTAATACCACCTATGATTTCGCGGCGATAATTAGTTCCTAATTCATCGAACATGAAATATTTTTTCATTATCAAAAAATCCTCCGTGTGGTCGTCTTCAATATCGAAAACAAAAAAGACACGCTGACTACTCTACTAGTCGCATGTCTACGATATGTTTCATCACAAATAGTGTGTGAAACAAATTAGTGTTTATACATTTTTGTATAAACCTAAATCGTAGTCAAGTTATTTACGGTAACTTGGTAGAAACTCACGGGCCTTATCCCCGACATTATACGACGACGTATTTAATTTACATTCGTAATATATCATTTCATTTTTTAGATTTCAACCCTATTTCCGAACATTTTTCTAAAAAGAAATACGAAAGTTCGTGTAAAATTCTTATTTAATGTTCATGTTCTACTAAAATCGCTACTAAATAAACGATGTACTGAACATTCCACCAACCAATATAAAGCAAAAAACCCCCTAGATTTCTAGAGGATCCTTCCTTTGAATTTATGCCTTAGCTCATCACTTTACTTTGCAAGAGTTGAATTCTTTTTTCTAATTTCTCTTTCCAATCTTCCGCTAGTGCATCTACTGCTTGTATTTGTTTCATAGCGATCGCATCTTTGTTTTTAAAGTACACTTCATTGCAATACAAAACTGATATACGTGCAGGATGCTTTTCTACAAGCTCAATTGATGAATCTGCGCAAATTGTTCCTTCTTCTAGTACACGCGCAAGGAAGCCTGTATAGCCCGTTTCGATTAAACGTTTGAGTAATATGTTGGCCTCTGTATATCTATCAATCGTACTACACGGAATACGTCCTTGTGTAATTTGGATGACAACATCACCAATTTTATAAATATCACCAATACAAACATCTGCTTCTAACATATTCGTTACGGTTAAGTTTTCCCCAAATGCAGCAGTGGGTAACGTTTTTCCAAGTTCCTGTTCCCATTGTATGTAATGCTCCGCAGGATATAAACAAACTGCTCGGTCAGGGCCACCATGATGTTTTTTATCTGCCACATCATCCCCTTCAAAGCCTTGAGAGGACAAATAAACTTCTTGCACTCGTTGCTTTTCAATCCCTGTAATCATTGAACGCCCTTTACTATCAACCAATTCTTTTGGCATCCCAACAGCTAATGTATGAATCATTGGTATATTTTTCTCCATTTAAATCCCCCCTAATCTAAATAGTATAATTTCTTTTGCATTCTTTTAGTTTACTACACACAACACTTTACCAGCAATTTTTGCATGTTGAGATACTTCATTTGGCCATAAATTCAGCAAGAATTAAATCAAAAAAAGCCCTAAAAACCTCTCAGGGCTTTTAGGGCTATTGCTACTATTCCCACTCAATAGTTGCAGGTGGCTTAGATGTAATATCGTACAGTACGCGGTTAACATGTTTTACTTCGTTTACTAGGCGGACAGAGATTTTCTCTAATACATCCCAAGGAATACGTGCCCAGTCAGAAGTCATACCGTCGATAGATGTTACCGCACGGATACCGATTGCATAGTCATACGTACGTGCATCGCCCATTACACCAACTGAACGGATATCAGGTAATACCGTGAAGTATTGCCAAATGTCACGATCAAGGCCAGCTTTTGCGATTTCTTCACGTAGAATGAAATCCGATTCGCGAACGATTTCTAATTTTTCTTCTGTTACTTCACCAAGCACACGGATACCTAATCCAGGACCTGGGAATGGTTGACGCCAAACGATTTTTTCGTCAAGTCCAAGCTCTAAGCCTAGTGCACGTACTTCATCTTTAAATAAAGTTTTCAGTGGCTCGATTAGTTGGAATTGCATATCTTCTGGAAGACCACCAACGTTATGGTGTGATTTGATTGTTTGTGCAGTTGAAGTACCAGATTCAATAATATCTGTGTAAAGAGTTCCTTGTGCTAAGAAATCCATACCTTCAAGCTTAGATGCTTCTTCATCAAATACATAAATGAATTCATTACCGATAATTTTACGTTTTTTCTCTGGATCAGAAACGCCAGCAAGTTTGTCCATGAAGCGTTTACGTGCATCGATTTTAATAAGATTCATGTCAAAGTCTTCTGTGAATGTTTTCATTACTTGTTCAACTTCACCTTTACGGTTTAAGTTGTGGTCTACGAACATACAAGTTAATTGATCGCCGATTGCTTTATGGATTAACACTGCTACAACCGATGAGTCTACACCACCAGAAAGAGCACATAATACTTTTTTATCGCCAACCATTTCACGAATTTTTGCAATTTCAAGCTCAATGAAGTTTGCCATTGACCAATCGCCTTTCGCTCCACAGATGTCGAATACGAATTGACGTAATAGATCATTACCATATACAGAGTGACGTACTTCTGGATGGAATTGTACGGCATATAGCTTACGTTCAACGTTTGCCATTGCAGCAATCGGACAAGATGCGCTAGTTGCGATGACTTCAAATCCAGCTGGAACTTCTGTTACATGGTCACCATGACTCATCCAAACGATTTGTTCTGTAGGTAACTCACCAAATAATTTGTTTGGCGTTGTTACTTGAACTTCAGCTTTACCATATTCGCGTGTTTCAGCACCTTCAACTTTACCGCCGTTTGTATGTGCCATTAATTGCATACCATAGCAAATACCTAAAATCGGTAAACCTAATTCGAAAATAGCTGGATCCACATGGAAAGCATTTTCGTCATAAACAGAGTTTGGACCACCTGAAAAAATAATACCTGTTGCGTTCATATCTTTAATTTCTTCTGCAGTCACCGTATGTGGATGTAATTCACTGAAAACACCAAATTCACGAATACGACGTGTGATTAATTGGTTAAATTGGCTACCGAAGTCCAGTACAACGATTTTTTCTTGCTCTTTTATTAAAGGGCTAGCTGTCAAAATTTCCACCTCTTCTATTATTTTTAAAGGATATTTTCATTTGTTCAAAGAAAAACGCGAAGAAAGTAAAAAAACCTTCTACGCGTTCATAAGCTCTAGAATATTGATAAAGGCGAATGCGTAGCAAAGTAAAGTGATTTACTATACTTTTCACCTAGCGAAAACATCCGCCTTCATAGAGAAATCATTTGAGGTGATTTCGTAGAAACATCCGAACCCTATTATCGAACTTATATGAAAGCAATCCTTGCATTTAATTTTTTTCATTTTACTCTTTGTCTACGCTAAAATCAACTGATAGTGCGATTGATTAAATATTCCCAACTTTCTTTCAGCTTTACAAAATCAACATCTTCTTTGTCTTTCCCATAAATATGTTGCTCATAGACTACCGTCAACTTCTGCATTTCATCTGTTTCTAATGCTGCATCTACACGCTCTGCGAATGCACTTAGCGTTTCTCCATCTTTTCTGCGCAAACCAATACGAGATAATTGCTTCAGTAAAACAAGGTAAGAAGAATCGAAATTTGACCAATCCGCTACTTTTTTACGGTATGCTCGTACATGCATCTTTGGAATCCATGTTTTACGCTGTAAGAATAAAGAAATACTCGTGATTATTAATACTACAAGAATTATCACCCAAACATAAGTAAACTTTTTCAGCCATATCCACATTGCATCAAAGCTAAAGGCTGATTTCAGCTGTTCCTTCTCAGTTACCTGTTCTTCCGGTTGTGGTTGCTCAGGCTTTTGTTCTGGCTGCAACACTTCTTCCTCATCAGACGTATCTAATGGGATATCATAATCAATGTTCACATTCCCCGAAAAACCGATTGTCGGTTCAAACTCCATCCATCCCGTTCCAGGTATAAATGCTTCTACCCAAGAGTGTGCATTGTCGTTTGTGATGCGATATTCGCGTAATCCATCTGACATTGGCCCTGCAGTTCCAGGTGCAAAACCTTTCACCCACCGTGCTGGAATCCCTACTGAACGTAAGAGTACCACCATTGAAGTGGAGAAATTATCACAATACCCTACTTTTGTATCGAACAAAAATTGATCGACGTAATCTTGATTTTCAGCAGGAATTGCAGCTTCCGTTTTATCGTACTTAAAACCATTTGTTCTAAAATAACTTTCTACAGCCTTAATTTGTTCATAAACCGTATCTTTCTTTTGTGTTATTTCAGAAGCTAAGTCCCTTACACGTTGGGGAAGTTGGTTTGGTAACTGCAAAAATCGATCAAAAGAAGAGTCCATTGTTTCAAGTGTTGCAGGATATGACAATTGGAGTTGCTCCATACTATAAACTGGTTCGCTATATGCCAACGAATAGTTTGATAATGATTTTGATTCCCCTACCTGTTGCTCTATGTTCATTCTTTCAGTTTGCTCGTCTTGAATGAATAGCGTGGAATCTTGAGCAGAAACGGAAATCATACCATATGTTTGAATTAAAAATGGCATTGGAACAGCAATGTCTAATTGAATCTGACGTTCATTTTCGGGTGGTCCTACTTGTAAAGATGTCAGAATCGGTGTGTTTGACTCATAAACGTTTTTCCCAAAGTTCCCCTCTGAAACAATCCAGCCTTTTGATGTATACGTATCTTTTGTTTCAATGCGCCAATAGTGACGATCACGAGAAGAGGCAGTGAAAATTAATGTATTATCTCCTTGGAATGGGCCACCTAGCTGACTATCATCTTGGCTATAACCAACTGATTTTTGACCATTCCCACTTCCATCTTGTCCAGTAACTCCTTGGATAAACGGCACAGGATCAGCCCATGTTGGTCCAGTCTTCGGTAAAAAGAACGCTACAGAACTTACAAGCAATACGGATACAAGCATCGGAATAACAATTTTCCATTTCTCTATTACCGTACTTGTCGTTTCCACTTGAAGCCATAAACGTTTGACAAATAGTACGCCTGTCATGATTAATCCTAGAACAACGACTTTCACAATTGCCGCTTTACCATCATAATCACTAAATGTGTCCAAAGTGGCAATAAAGAAAACGGTCATAGCAAAAAAGTAGAATATATTTTTCCGTACCGAAACCCAATGGTGAATTAAATAAACCAACATCCAAATCAACACAAGAAATAAGACTGTTCTAAAAGAATCTGAAACCTGTCCAAAGTCACCCGTCAAGATAGTCGCCATATTTCCTTTCCATTCAGCCAATAAGAAAGGCAAAGTATCACCAGATAATACAGGACTAGGGCTATAGATAAAAACGATAAACCAGGTAATATAACCAAACTTCACTAATCCCGATAACAAAGGATGTACGCGGAATAAACTTAGCGCAAGAGACATGCCTATAAAGACTAAGAAAAGATGCATCCCACCAGTACTCGTTAATTGCATAATAGGGATAAGCCATTCACGCAAAATAAAAAATACAATAACATAAGCGATGGCTAATTCTAAAAATTCTCCCAATGATTGCTTCACGGTTTCATCACCTCCGTGAATAAATGATAGAAATCTGCTGGATTTACATAGATAACTTGAATATGTTTATACCGCATCGTATGTTCAGATTGCTCAGGTGGCTGCTTTGCCACTACAAAACAAATACAGCTTTTTACTATATTTGCAAGCATATGTAGTAATTCATCCGAAACATTACTTGTCACATAAAGTAGTGTGGCAACTTGCTTAAAGGCTTGTTGGTCATGGAATCGAAATTTCACATTTTCTGTAGGTTTTATAGCAGCTAAATGATACATAACCTGATCCAACTGCTTGTTACCCTGTATAACAGGGAATACTTTCGTCATTTCTCCAGCGGAAATAAATGATAAATCTCCACGTTCCTGAACGATCATCTGTAACATTGATGCTGCTAACTCCACTTTTTCTTCAAACATTAAGGAATTTGTAGCGTCCAGTACTAACATTAATTCAGATGATTGTCGATCCTCAAATTCCTTAGACTGTAAGGTTTGTGTTCGTGCAAACGATTTCCAATGAATCCATGAAAAACGATCTCCTGGAACATACTCTCTTAAACCAACAGCCATAGACGTGTCCTTCACAATAGAATAAGGTGACATCATAGGGCCAACATCATATTTTGTTTGAAGCGCAGCGTATTTCATCTCTTGTATTCTTGGATAGACCAAAATAGTTTGTTCCTTTTCTGCTACAACAATCTTTTTTGCCCAGCCAAAGAAATCATAGAAAACAATTGTAACTCCCAGGTAGCGATGTTCTCCACGTGGCATATTCTCTAATTCATAATGCCAGCTAAAGTTTTTTTTAAATCCAACGAACTTAATAGCATTCGCATTTTGTATTTTAGCTTGCACTAATCCTTCACTATCTACAAGTTCCTCCATTATGATATAGGCAAATGGGAAACGTGTTTTTCGTTCTATCGTAATAAACACCTTCGCCGATTGACCCCGTTCTATATGCATCGGGTCAATCTTACGTTCTATTAGTAAAATATCTTCTCTAATGATAAAGAACAGGAATGCGTACACTAAAAATGGACTAACTGTAAAAAATACAAACCAGCTGACAAAACCACCTTGGAACATTGCATAACAAAATGTTACGATCATCAAGAAAGCGATTAATAGGAAATGCTTACTTTTTTCTACAAAAGCTTTCCATCGCCTCATTGTTCTGCAAACCTCTTTGTTGGAACTGGTGTTTTGGCAATGATACGCTGGATAATTTCGTCCGGTGTCACGTTATCATAGCGTGCATCTGGTTTTAAAACTAAGCGATGGCTAAAGACAAATGGCACTAGATATTGAACATCATCAGGTGTTACATAGCTTCGACCTTTCAAAAATGCGTAAGCTTGAGAAGCTTTCATTAGCGCTATTGTTGCTCGCGGACTCACACCTAAATAGACATAATTATTTTCCCTTGTTTGGGCAGCAAGCTCCACCATATAATTTTTAACAGAATCTTCTACATACACACCTTGAACAAGTTCCTGTAATTCAATTAATTGCGCCACAGATAACACTGCTTCGATTTTTTCAATGGCTTTACCATTCTCAGCTCTTCGCAAAATTTCAACTTCCTGCCCCCTAGATGGATAACCCATTTTTATCTTTAAGAGAAATCGATCTAGCTGTGCTTCAGGTAAAGGATAGGTACCTTCATGTTCAATCGGATTTTGTGTGGCCATAACAAAAAATGGCTGATTAATTATCAGCGTTTTTCCATCAATTGTAACAGAGGCCTCCTCCATTCCCTCTAACAGGGCTGATTGAGTTTTTGGCGACGTTCGGTTTATTTCATCGGCTAATACAACATCCCCCATGATTGGCCCAGGACGAAATTCAAACTCCATAGTCTTTGGATTATAAATTGAAATACCAACTACATCTGAAGGCAATAAATCCGGTGTAAATTGAATACGCTTAAATTGTGCATCAAAAGATTTTGCAAGTGCTCGCACCATCATTGTCTTTCCTACTCCAGGTACATCCTCTAACAATACATGTCCCCTTGCTAATAATGCGACAATACTGAGCTCAGCAACTTCTCTTTTACCAATCATTACTTTTTCTATATTTTCTAAAACGTTCTGTATTTGAGCATTCATTTATCGAAAAGCCTCCCATTCCATCCAGCAATTGCGTGAATTGCAAGCAAACTTATTCTAAGCATAGCGAAATCTGTCTTGTAAAACAATTATCTGAAACTTCTACTTCCTACTAGCACTCATAAAAAAGGCTTGTTTGACAACATCCAAACAAGCCCAATCCTTATTATATAACGTCATTATCCATTAGAATGTTACAATTTCAATCTTTTTAACCATATTTCTTCTAAAGATGTAGAATTTTCTTGTGAAAAAATTTCAGTTATCGCCCCAGAAATAATAATTTTTCCTTCATGTAAAACTAACACATCATCCGCTATTTCTTCAGCAAAAGACAGCAAATGAGTAGAGAATATAACCGTATTCCCTTTTTCCTTTTCCTCCAACATCATATTTTTCAACTGTGCTATCCAAAATGGATCTAGGCCATTGGTTGGCTCATCTAATATTAGTAAAGAACCGCTACCAAGTAGGCTTTGGGCTAGGTTTAGCCGCTGTAGCATCCCTTTGGAAAAGTGTTTCGCTCTTTGCTTCCGAACATCCCATAAGGAAACACGCTTCAACACACTTTCTTGTTCATATTTATCTACTTGTTTTAAAGATGCCAACAGCTCTAATATTTCAGCGGCAGTTAGCATAGTTGGAAAATTTATATCATCAGGCATGTAACGGATTATTTGTGGTATATGCCATATCATTTCACCGGACTGCGGCTGCTCTTGACCAGTTAATAAACGAATCAAGGTACTCTTTCCAGCCCCGTTTCCTCCAACCAATGCGAGAATTCGACCAGCATGCAGCGCAAAGGAGGCATCTTTTAAACCTCTATCATTTTCATAAACATTAACTACATTTTTTCCTTCTAACAGAATCATCGCTGATGACCCTCCTTTAATAACTTCGAAGCAAGTATTAGCGGTAGTGCAATCCAAAGTATCGTGACGATTCCATACACTGCATGACCATAAGGTGATAAGTAGAACTTCGTTACACCATAAAAGGCAGGGCCAAGCACACTAGCTTGATTGCTGAATATAAAATAACCAAAGCGCAGCCATTCTACTGGATTTATATGTATCGTTATGATGGTAAGCTTTTGCAATATATGACCGGGAACCACTGCACCTAGAGCCATTAAGGCATAAGAAATGAGCAATAAAAGAAAGGACCATACAACAAGGGATAATGCAAGCGCAAATAATCTTGTTTTGGCAAATGCCCCTAGCACGATTCCTAAAGACACAAAGATAAAGATACATAATAGCGTAAGGATAACTAAAACAATCGGTAACCGTACGCCAACTAGTAAACTACCTACTGTTAACACAACACCCAATGCCACTAGTACCACTAATAAAAACGCAAGTACTGTAGCCACATATTTGCCTATAATAAATTGTATACTTCTCATTGGATATGTTTTTAATAATGAAAACCAACCAGATTCTATATCACCAGCTATACTCATACTGCCAATGGTTAAGATAAATAATGGCAACAGAAACAATAACACATTTAAAAACGATGCCGTTTGACGCGTAAAGCCCTCCATATCTGGTAAAGCCATTTGTTGAATGACGATAATGGCAACGAAAATAAACGTAAAAAGAAAAGCTACTAGCTGCATCCATCTACTTCTTAAAATCTGCTTCAGCTCTATTTTTACAAACATCACTCATGGATCCCCCAATTTAATGTCAGCAAATCATGATAGGCTAATAGTTGACCCTCTCCTTCATCATTCATCCATACCTGTGCTTCATCTTTTGTAGCAAATGCAATAACTCCATAGTTCATTGGCGTCCAATAATTTTTGTTGTACACATAAATCGCTTTATAAACGTCAATCCATTCATTATTTGCTTTATTTTTAATATAGGCTGCGCCAACTTCATTCTCGCCATTTAGCTCAAGGTAGTCTAGCAGACAGCCAATATCATCAAAAATCTCATAGTCTCCATTTTTCAATACAATTTGTCCAGCATATTCATTATGAACAATGCTCATATTACAAACTTTACAAACATCTGTTTCACTAATAATTTCCCGTGGAGGATATGTTTTTTCACCACAACCTACTAAAATAACTCCACATAAAATTAGCATCGTTATCCATCTAGTCATACTCGTATCCCTCTTTTCCAAAGCCATAAACTACACATAGATACCACTAAACCGATAAGCAATTGTACGTTATTTAACGAAAGTTCTGTCTCTTTCATATTACTCATTAATTTCGGTTCATTATCTACCAGTAGGTTTCGTTCTGTTTTATTAATGTGTTGATCTAGTGACGTCAGGATAACAACGCTTGGTGATGCCACAAAAAATTGATAAACTGGCTGTCTCACCATCCATTGTCCAAAACTTGATACAGCCACGTAGGGAACATCTCCAAAACCATCACCTGCAACATCTAGCCCTGTATAATCATCATAAAAATTATGCTTTAGACGTAAACCTTGACTGTCTGACCTTGCCGTTAATATATTTCCTGTAAACTGATTATCCATAATGGTTGAACGCTCATCGACTTTTGTACCTTCTAATGCCGTTTGATTCATTTGAAAGCGATTTTCTTGTATTTGAATGATGGAACTTTTCTGCAAAGCTACTCCCACACGATTATGTTGAAAGCTGTTTTTTCTTATCATCGCTTCCTGTGTGTCATACATCAAAACTCCATAACTATTGAAACCATTATGAGTACTCACTGTATTACTACTTATTTCTAAATCAGTAGTCATCATGACCATAAGACCTGTGACATTATGTAAATATGTATTGAACAGCACCTTCACACCACTTGAATACATAAAATGTGTTCCATAACGACTTTTTGTTACTTTGTTTCGTTGCACATCAATTCGCTTCACTTCTTCAACGTATATACCATCCTGCACTTGTTCAATCGTATTTTGTTCGATCGCGACATCCTCACTTTTAAAAACCGCAATTCCATTTCCTTTTTCAGCAAAGTGTGACTCATTACCAATGATCCTATTTTCTAAAATTCGAATATGCCTTGACCGTTGAATATGTATACCAGCTTGGACATCTTTTAGTTCGATCGCTCTCAGCTCTAAATTCTCCGTCTCATTTGCAACAATTCCTTTATTTTTTGCTATTATCCTTATATTTTCTATCGAAACATTTGTTGCATGGTCAATTTTCAATGCAGGTTCATCATTTTGAGAATAAAGCTCAGTCCCTTTATGTCCGTACAGTTTGATCGGTTTCCTCACGATAAAATTCCCTTGGTAACGACCAGCAGGAATATGAATACTATCTCCAGCTTTTGCTTGATCAATAGCAAATTGAATATCAAATTCCGCATATGCCGTTTGACTTGTAAATAGAAAAAACAATAAGAGTAAGCCTATTTGTTTCATCACTCTTTACCTCCTCATTCAGCATGAAAAGACTAGAGGAATTTCCCTAGTCTATGATTTAATGACTGTGTCCTTCTTGATTCATCTCATTCGAATGCATGGATCCAGATGCATCGTTTTCTTCCTCAGCCTTTTTTTGCATCATTTTCTTCCGTCTCTCCAATGCGTCATCTTTAATTTTTTGTAGTTCTTCCACATAAGCTTTCGGATTTTCTTGCATATATTTATCTGCTTCAGCCTTGTCCACGAAATAAATATAGCCCCAATTCATCGGAGATTTCAGCTCTGTTTTTACAATGGTTGCATCTTCAATCTTTGCCCAATCTTTCGTCACAAAATCACGCACAAATTTTTCGTTTTTTTCTTCATTTGCAACCTCTGCATTTAATAAACAGCCAATATCATCATAAAAAGCGATGGTTCCATCTTCTTTTATTGCTTGTGCTGAAAATACGCCCATCTCATGATCTTTCATATAAACCTTCATGTTACACATTTCACAAATTGTATCTTCCTTCGGCTCTTGTAATCGTGTATCTACTAGCGAAGCAACTTGTACAGAATTTTTCACGGTTTCTGATTCATTTTGCGTCGCTTCTTGCCCAATTTCATTTTCTTCTACCTGGGCTTTTTCGCTGCCACATGCTGCAAGTACAAATAATAATATTAGTGCAGGTAACCATAATTTTTTCACAACGTTTTCCTCCAAATTTCGTTTTCTGTTGCCATATCCTACATTACAGATTAGTTGTGAAATTAGTTAAAAATCGCAGTGAAATATTGGAAAAATTTTCTTGAACATTAAATGAACATCTTCACTTCAAATATTTTGAATTTAGTGCTTTCATTTACTTCCTCCTCAAAAATAAAAACTCCCCACACGGATGTGGAGAGTTTGGCTTATATGGAAGAACGGTAACTATTGAGTCGCTTCTTTTGTTTGTTTAAACGACTTAGCTTTAATGCCGTTTCATTTAATTCACGACGAATTTGCAAATCACTAGCACTATCTACATGGCTAGGTGCGATCTGTTGATGTGGTTGTGAATTTGCTGAAGCAATCGTTGAACTATGCGTCTTCTCTTTATTTTTTTGTAATCTATTTTTAAATTGCTTTTGTGGATTTTGACTAAAATTATGGCTGAGATCACCCGCATGTAAATACTGTTGTTCCTGCCGAAAAACACTACTTGTCGTTGCACTCACTCTAGAAGTCCTCATAAAAAGTTACCCTCCCCTACATTTTATTATCCTTATAGGTAATTATATCGACATTATATGCTGACAATTAACAACATAGAACCAAAATGCATAAAAAAAGAGTGAAAAGAGCTATTTTCAAAAGCGGAATCCACTTTCTTTATAACTCTTTTCGCTCATCTTACTTCCAAAAATCATCAAATATTGTAATCGGCATATGCCGTTTATGTTGGGAACGCAAATAATATCCTTCTAATATTTGGCGAGGTTCTTCAGGAATTTCTTTACCCTCTAAATAATCATCAATTTGATCATACGACACACCTAGCGCCACTTCGTCTGGTAATGAGGGACGGTCTTCTTCTAAATCTGCTGTCGGCACCTTTTTATAAAGATGCTCAGGACACTTAAGCTCTGCCAACAATTGTTTTCCTTGTCGTTTATTTAAACGAAAGATTGGCATTAAGTCTGCTCCACCATCTCCAAACTTCGTATAGAAGCCTGTAATAGCTTCCGCAGCATGATCCGTTCCTAACACAACCGCTCCATTCATTGCAGCAATTGAATATTGGACCTTCATACGCTCACGAGCTTTTTCATTCCCTTTCACGAAGTCATTTAGCTCAACACCAGCATTTGTTAGAGCCTTCACACTAGCATCAACAGCATCTTTTATATTTACCGTATAAACTTTTGTTGGCTTTATATAATCAATGGCATCCTTACAATCTTGTTCATCAGCTTGTACGCCATATGGTAAACGTACAGCGAAAAATGAATACTTCATTTCTCCCTCTTCTGCATTTAATTCATCAATCGCCAACTGCGCTAGTTTTCCTGTCAATGTTGAATCTTGACCACCAGAAATACCAAGAACAAATCCTTTTACAAAGCTATAGCGTTTTGCATATTCCTTTAAAAAATCAATGGATTTACGTATTTCTTCCTGTACATCAATATTAGGTAATACACGTAATTCCTCAATAATTTGTTGTTGTAAAGTCATTGCACCTGTCACTCCTTTTTTACATTCGTTTAACCATCGCGTGCACTTCTTCAATATTACGCATCTTATTATCCCAGCATTTTTGACTGAGATCGACCGGATACTCTTCAGGATTCATCGCACGCTTATATTCATCCCATAACAACTCTAAATTTTCCGCAGCATAATCACGCATTTCCTCTAATGTAGGATTTTGATAATTTATAGCTCCGTTTTTAATAACATGCTGATGTAAATTTTTTGCTTCAAAATTCGTGACAAACTTTGAGACAAACGTATGAATTGGATGGAACATTTTAATACGTTCCTCAGCTTGAGGATTTTCATCGTGCATTGTGATGTAATCTCCCTCTGCCTTTCCATTCTTTTTATCGATAATACGATAGACATTTTTTAATCCCGGCGTTGATACCTTTTCCGCATTAGCCGAAATTTTGATTGTATCTTCAAGTTGCCCTTCGCTATTTTCGATAGCCACCATTTTATAAACAGCACCTAATGCAGGCTGGTCGTAAGCTGTAATAAGCTTTGTACCAATTCCCCAAACATCTACTTTTGCTCCTTGAGATTTTAAATTTAAGATTGTGTATTCATCTAAATCATTCGAGACAATGATTTTGGCATCATGGAAGCCTGCAGCATCCAACATACGACGAGCTTCTTTTGATAAAAACGCGATATCACCGCTATCTAAACGTATGCCAATAAAGTTAATTTTGTCTCCTAGCTCTTTAGCTACTTTAATAGCAGTTGGCACACCTGATTTCAATGTATTGTAAGTATCTACTAAAAAAACACAATCACGATGACGTTTAGCATAAGCACGGAATGCATCATAATCATTTTTATAAGCTTGTACTAACGCATGGGCATGTGTACCAGAGACAGGAATCTTAAAAAGTTTACCTGCTCGAACATTACTTGTGGAAGCAAAACCACCAATAAACGCTGCACGCGTTCCCCAAATAGCAGCATCCATCTCTTGTGCACGCCTTGTGCCAAATTCCATCGCCACTTCATTTTTGATAATTTGCTTTATACGGCTAGCCTTTGTGGCAATTAATGTTTGATAGTTAACAATATTAAGTAATGCTGTTTCAATTAGCTGTGCCTCCACTAACGGAGCTTCAATTCGGACAATTGGTTCATTAGCGAAAACTAACTCCCCTTCTACCATGGAATACATATCCCCAGTGAATCGAATGTTTTTTAAATACTCGATAAAATCCTCTTTATAACCTACTTCATCACGTAAATACGCAATATCCGATTCACTAAAATGAAAGTCACGTAGATAATCAAGCATTCGCTCTAACCCAGCAAATATGGCATAGCCATTACCAAAAGGTAATTTTCTAAAATACAATTCAAAAACTGCTTTTTTATTATGTATGCCATCCGCCCAGTAGGATTCTGCCATATTGATTTGATATAAGTCTGTGTGTAGCGCTAAGCTATCATCTGCATAGTTTGATCTCAAAAGAAACCCCTTCTTCCGCTTTGATAATTAGTCCTAGTATACACTATATACCCAAATTCTTGCGTATTACATTCCCTCTTATAGATGTTAGGTTTTCTAACATAAATAGTCAGAAAATTTAGAACTGTACACATTTTAGACACAAATTTTAGTACCGCTTTCATTCCCTTTATAAAAACCTTTTTTCTAAAATATTTCGAGTGTAGAAATATTCTATGTTAAGTAACCTTACATAGATTCTAAAAAAACAATTGCACTGTTTTTAATACCGTTTTAACATGTAAATTAAATTCACGCAAGGAGCTGGTACACATGAAAAAAATTGAAGCAATCATTCGACCTGAAGTTTTTGGAGCAGTTCGGGATGGACTTGCACAGGAAGGAATTGCAGGGTTAAGCGTTTCTGAAATTGCTGGTTGTGGACGTCAGCTAGGTAGAACGGGACTCTTCCGCGGCAATACGTATGAAATCGAATTTTTACCTAAATTAAAATTAGAAATGATTGTGGACGACAGAAAAGTTGATGCCATCGTAGAGATTTTATTGCGTGAAGCAGCAACTGGTAAAGTTGGGGACGGGAAGATTTTCATTTATCCAGTAGAACAAGCAATTCGTATCCGAACAAAAGAAGTCGGATCGATTGCAGTAGAATAAAGGGGGCGATATAGATGGATGAAGTACTATTATCTGTTAATTTAATTTGGGTGATGCTTGGCACTATTTTAGTATTCTTTATGCACGCAGGTTTTGCCATGGTCGAGGCAGGTTTTACCCGCTCGAAAAATGCAGTCAATATCATCATGAAGAATTTCCTTACCATTTCCCTAGGTGGCATCGTCTATTTTTTATGTGGCTACGCCATTATGTTTGGCGACACAGTAGGTGGCATTTTCGGCACTAGTGGCTTTGCTTTAAAAGGGGTGGATGATCTTTCCTTCTTTATCTTCCAAACAATGTTTGCTGCAACAGGAGCAACTATTTTATCGGGTGCTGTGGCAGAACGTACTAATATTTTTGCTTATGTCGGAATCATTATACTTATGTCTTTAGTTGTTTATCCTGTAGTAGGCCACTGGGTTTGGAGTGGGCAAGGTTGGTTAACAGATTTAGGTTTTGTTGACTTTGCTGGCTCGACAGTTGTCCACTTAACAGGTGCTGTGGCAGCATTTGTCGCAGCTGTCATGGTTGGACCGCGACTTGGTAAATATGAAAATGGTCGAGTAAATGTTATTACAGGACACAGTATTCCATTAGGAGCCTTAGGCGTATTTTTACTTTGGTTTGGTTGGTTCGGCTTCAATGGTGCTTCTACGTTAGCTGCCGATCCAGAGCTAGTTCCTAGTGTTATTGCCAATACATTTTTTGCAGCAGCAGCTGGTGTAGTGGCTACTGCCTTCTATACAAAATTCCGTTACGGACATATCGATGGCTCACTTACATTAAATGGCGCATTAGCAGGGCTTGTAGGGATTACTGCTGGTGCAGCAAATGTCAGCATTTTTGGCTCGCTTATCATTGGCTTAATTGCTGCACCCCTACTTGTCGAAGGAGTACGCTTCCTAGAGTGGAAACTAAAAGTTGATGATCCTGTTGGAGCGATTGCTGTTCATGGTATTTGTGGTATTTGGGGAACACTGGCAGTTGGTCTATTTGATGTTGGAGGTCAAGGCTTATTCTACGGCGGTGGTATTGGTCTATTTGGTATTCAAGCAATCGGTGTTATTGCAACTATTGCTTGGGTTAGTGTATCAGTAGCAGTTGGCTTATTGATCATCAAAGCATTTATTCCACTACGCGTAACGGCTGAAGAAGAAATTGCTGGGTTAGATGTAATGGAACACGGAACGCCTGCCTATGAATACCAAGATATTTTCAAAAGCTCTGCTGTACGAGGAGAAACCTTTGCTCATCGTTTAACACATTTCGGTAAAACACAGAATAATGTTCAAGAAGAACAACATGTATAGCAAATAGAAAAATCTGCTCCTTTATCTTTGGATAGTGGGGCAGATTTCTTTTTGGTGAACTCCTACCTTGTTCATTTACGGAGGAGGCAAGTTTCTTTGTTTGCAGTGATCGAATCTATAGAAAAAGTGCTCTTTATTTTGCTAAAAGCGATCAATTTTTTAGCAAAAGCGCTCTTTCCTTTGTTAGAACCGCTCTTTTCCTTACCAAAAGTGCTCTTTCCTTTGTTAGAACCGCTCTTTTCCTTACCAAAAGCGCTCTTTCCTTTGTTAGAACCGCTCTTTCCCTTACCAAAACCGCTCTTTCCTTTGTTAGAACCGCTCTTTTCCTTACCAAAAGTGCTCTTTCCTTTGTTTGAACCGCTCTTTTCCTTTAATTTAGCAACCGATTACCTTTTATAATTAAATTATTTCGCTTCAATCGATCTATTCCTTCTCTAATTCAAGTAAAAACTGCTTCATAGCTAGTCCACTTCTGAAGCCTGTTAATTGACCATTTTTACCAATGACGCGATGACATGGAATAATCGCTAGTATTGGGTTTGCTCCAATAGCAGTCCCTACAGCTCTAACTGCTTTCGGATTACCAATGCGTTGTGCGATATTTCCATAGGACGTTGTTGTCCCATAGGGTAATTCCTTTAAAGCATCCCAAACTGCTAATTGAAATGTTGTTCCTTTCACATGGATTGGCAGGTCAAACTCAGTAAGTTCCTTCTTAAAATAAGCTGTTAGCTGATCTTTATATGGTTGCAATTTTTCTGAACTCTCTTCAAAGCAATATCCTTTAAAGGGTTTTTTAGCCCAATCTTGCACTTCATCGAATGATGCATTGGGGGTGCCTATATAAACAAGGCCTTTGTCTGAAGCCACTACATACATATCACCTTGTGCATACGTTAATGTATCGAAATACAATATTTCCATTCCCAAATCCCCTTCTTTCTTCTATTTCAACTGCAACTTCCAGTCATTTCATGCTACAGTTATTTTACTGACTATAACAAAGGAGTTTCAATAGATGAATACGTTATATGAGCCTGCCATTCACTTTCAACAAGTTCATTTTTCAGTAAATGATAAAATAATCTTAAAGTCAATTACTGGGTCATTTCCAAAAGGGCAAATCACCACTCTCGTTGGCCCTTCTGGTGCTGGTAAAACAACGTTACTTAAATTATGTAATGGCCTTCTTTCACCAACAAATGGGCATATACTCGTTAATAATCAGCCTATTTCTACATATGAGCCTACAGCTTTAAGAAGACATGTTGGCATTGCTTTACAAGCAGCTCCTATGCTAGCAGGTACAGTGTTAGAGAATCTCGCCCTTCCCCGTACACTGCAAGGACAAAAACTTTCGCAACAGGAGGCTGTTCAATATTTAGAAGACGTTGGGTTAAACGAAAGCTTCTTACATCAATCTACAAATGAACTATCAGGCGGACAACGTCAAAAGGTATCTATTGCACGGACGCTTATCAATCAATCCTCTATTTTATTATTAGACGAAATAACATCTGCCCTGGATCGTCAATCCGTACAGGACATAGAAAAATTGATTGTCACCATTAACAAAAAATACAATGTCACCATGATTTGGATTACGCATAATTTGCAACAAGCATTAACGATTGGTCACTATACATGGGTTATGATGAATGGGGAGTTAATTGAAACTGGTAAAAGTACTTTGCTCAGTGCACCAACGAATCCACGTGTTGCAGAGTTTGTACAGGGGGTAAACAAATGACCTATACAGCTTTATCACTGACATTAATTTTTGTTTGTATTCCTTTACTCTTATCCAAAATATTAAAGTTAGAGCTTGAAAAAGATACGCTCATTGCAACATTGCGCTCCATCTTTCAATTGCTTGCTGTCGGCTATATATTAAAATTTGTCTTTGACGCAAATAGTTACATCTATATTTTTCTCATGGTAGCGCTAATGATTATCGTTGCTACCTTCAATGCAAGGAAAAAAGGAACAGGTATAAAAGGAATCACTTGGAAAATAGCACTGACGCTTATTGTGATAGAAATGGTTACACAAGGTGTCTTGCTAGGCTTTAAAATTGTTCCAGCAACTGCTCAGTATATCATCCCTATTAGCGGGATGTTAATCGGTAATTCCATGGTGCTATCCATTTTATTCTTAAATCGTTTTATAGCTGAAATTACTAGTCAGAAAGATCAAATGGAACTAATTTTATCGCTAGGTGGCACTCCAAAACAAGCGATTCATCGCCAACTGATTAATGCCATAAAAGCTAGTATGATTCCTACTATTGAGAGTCAAAAAACAATCGGCTTAGTACAGCTACCAGGTATGATGAGTGGTCAGATTATCGGGGGAGCTGACCCTATTCATGCGGTCCAATTTCAACTTTTAATCATCTTTGCTCTCTTAACAACTGCAACATTATCCAGTATTATGATTGGTTTTTTAAGCTATCCTGCGCTATTTAATGAACGTATGCAATTACTTGAAATGAAATAATTGTTAGGCTGAAATGAATATAGTTTAAATAATTTATGTTATACTAAAAAGAAAATGCAGTTAGGAGAATGACCATGTTATTACGCGATTTTTTCATCCATTTATCTGAGAACCAACTATTAAATAGTGCTGCAAAGAAATATGGCCTAAAATTAGGAGCACAAAGTGTAGTAGCTGGTACAAATATCGAAGAAACAATTGCAAGCATCAAAGAACTAAATGCACATAATATTTCTTGTACAGTAGATAACCTAGGTGAATTTGTTTCAAGTAAAGAAGAAGCAACTGCTGCTAAAGAAAAAATCCTTGCTGTGATTGAAGCTATTCATGAAAACGGTGTAGCTGCACATGTTTCTTTAAAGCCATCTCAATTAGGTTTAGATATTGATGTTGATTTTTGTTATGACAATCTGTATGAAATTGTAGAAAAAGCCGCTTCATATGATATCTTTGTTAACTTTGATATGGAAGACTATGGCCGTCTACAAACATCCTTTGATATGGTGGAAGAATTATCTAAAACATTTAATAATGTTGGTACAGTCATCCAATCATACTTCTACCGTGCAAAAGATGATATTGAAAAATTCAAGGACTACCGTTTACGTATTGTAAAAGGTGCTTATAAAGAGCCAGTAGAAGTGGCCTATCAAGATAAATTAGATATTGATTTAAACTTTATTGAGTTAATTGAATATCACCTACTAAACGGCAAATTTACGTCAATCGCAACACATGATCACAATATTATTGCGCACGTAAAACGCTTTGTAGCTGATCATAATATCCCACTAGATAAATTTGAATTCCAAATGCTATATGGTTTCCGTACTGATATGCAAAAAGAACTTGCAAAAGAAGGCTATAACTTCTGTGTGTACGTGCCATTCGGCGAAGATTGGTACGGCTATTTCATGCGCCGTTTAGCTGAGCGTCCTCAAAATCTTAACCTTGTCACAAAACAAGTATTTACGAAAAAAACGAATACAGTTCTTGCAGTAGCAGCAGGTGCATTCGTTCTGGGACGTTTAACAAAAAGCAAAAAGTAAAATTAAAAAGAACCTTGTCGCTTATGATGCGATAAGGTTCTCATTTTATTTATTCCATCCTTTTTCCTTAAAGCGCGCAATGGCCTCAATTCGATTGCCAACATTTAATTTTTCTAAAATCGTTGAAATATAGTTACGAACCGTTCCAGCAGACAAAAACAGCTCTGCAGCAATTTCCTTTGTCGTCTTGCCCTCTGCCACAAGTGTCAGTACCTGACTCTCTCGCTCCGTCAAAGGGTTCTCACTATCATCTTCATAGACAAAATCAACGAGCTCTGGCGCATAAATACGTTTACCATCCATTATTGTACGGATTGCACTTACTAACTCCTCTATAGGGCTATCTTTTAATAAATAGCCTCTTACACTCGCTTTTCTAGCACGCTCGAAATAACCTGGTCTAGCAAATGTAGTTAAAATAATAACTTTACAATCTGAGCCAGTGCTATGTATTTCTTCTGCAGCGTCTAGTCCAGTTTTAACTGGCATTTCAATATCCATAATACAAATATCAGGTCGATGCTCTTCCACAAGCATCAATGCTTCCTCACCATTTTTTGCTAAGCCAACGACCTCCATATCCTCCTCCATACTAAGTAAAGAGCGAAGGGCGCCTAATAGCATCCCCTGATCTTCAGCAATCACAATTCGTATCATGTCACAATCCTCTTTTCTATATGTTCTTCAGATTGTCTTTGACATTCTGATGCGTAATAGCTACTGGGATAGTTACCGTTAATGTAGTGCCCTCAACACTTTCAATTTTAAAGGACCCATTAATAAACTCTAAACGTTCCCGCATTCCTTTCAATCCGTTACCAGTTCTCCATGCTTGTTTTTTCTTAATGCCTTGTCCGTTATCGCGCACTACTAAGTAAACTTCTTTAAAATTTTGATGGAAAGCAATTTCGCATTTTGTTGCCCCACTATGTTTAACAACATTATTAACCGCCTCTTTTAAGCACATAGATAAAACATTTTCTACAAGTGGTGGAACTTGCAATGCGTTTTTATCGCCCTCAAAGACAAACTCCATTTCAGCCGCCTTTAGTATTTGTGAAATACGCATTAACTCATCTTCAAATTTTGCCGTGCGCATATCTGACACTAATTCCCGAACCTCTTTTAAAGCAATACTTGCCGTCTGGCGTATATCCTTAATCTCAATCAAAGCCTGCTGAGGATCTCGTTCAATCAACCTAGAAGCTAGATCACTCTTCAAACCAATCATGGACAATTTTTGCCCTAATGTATCATGTAAATCTCGAGCTATCCGTTGTCGCTCCTCAAAAACAATTAACTCAGCAATCCGTTCATTGGCCGTTTCCAACTGCCCCTCTAAATTTTCACGTTTATTTTTGGAATAAATCGTTAACGGTAAAAGGACAACAGCTAAAATGGTTAACACAACAAAAGGTAGCTGCGATAAAAATAGGTGAAGCTCCACAAAAAAGCCAGCTCCGGTAGAAATAACTGTAAACCCAATATGTAGACCATACATAATATAAAAGCCGACGGGTCTTCGGATATTGCCAATAAAAAATGCTGTGAAAATGGATAGATACACATAGCCATATAAGATGGTCATGATAATATTGATGACCATTTCAAAGCTGATCCACATATAAACTAAACCGCTTTTCGAATTCATGGAAAATCGATAGAAAATAAAATAAAGCATTAAAAACGTAATCCCTATCGAGATTTCAATATAAGATGATTTCCTAAAAATGAAGAAAAACGGTAGGAAACAAAAAATAATCCACAAATATACACTGAGCATAGGACTATTCGGAATAATACTATGCCATTTCCTCAACATAATCTCACGCTCTTTCCTACTTTTCCCTTATTATAACAAGAAAATTAAATTTATGCCTGTACACGCTTTGACTAAGACTCTTCTCTTTACATAAAACAGCCATCTCCCTTGCAGAGATGGCTGTTATCAACTAAGCGGCAATACTGCCTCTTGCTTTGCGTTTTATAATTTCATTTACCTCTTTAAACGTAACAAATTTACCTTGTTCTTCATCATATAACTTGTAACGTAGTGATTCTAAACTTGTACGTAAAGTAATCGTAGTTGCCATGTGTAATGGCGGTGTTTCATTGTGTGCCTTTTCAAGATTATAGTTAGGTACACGAGGGGCTAAATGGTGAACATGATGGAAACCAATATTCCCTGTTACCCATTGTAAAATTTTTGGCAATTTATAATATGAGCTACCTTCTACTGCGGCTTTAACATAATCCCACTCAGAATCATGTTCAAAGTAAGAATCTTCATATGTGTGCTGAATGTAAAATAACCAAATTCCTAAAGAACCAGCAATAAATAAAGTAACGCCTTGCACTAATAAAAACGCTTGCCAGCCCATGAAGAAAATTAAAGCTGCACAAATTCCGACCATGACGATATTCGTTAAAATTGTGTTTAAACGTTCCTTCTTCTTAGCATCCTTACGATTAAAGCGATTTAAAACAAGTACCATATAAAGTGGGCCTAAACCAAACATCACAAATGGATTACGATAAAAGCGATACCATAGACGTTGACCTTTTGAGGCTTGCATATATTCTTCCACTGTCATCATATCAATATCACCAATACCACGCTTGTCTAAGTTTGAGCTTGTTGCATGGTGAATTGTATGCTCACGTTTCCATTTTTCATAGGGGAATGATGTTAGCACCCCAGTAAAAAATCCAACCCAGTCGTTTGCCTTTTTACTTTTGAAAAATGACCCGTGTGTACAATCGTGAAAAATAATAAAAGTTCGTACGACAAAACCTGCTGAAATGGCACTTAAGCCGACTGTTAGCCAAGGTGATACATCCACTAACAAGTAACCAGCCACCCATAATGCAATTAACGGAACAATTGTATTTATAATCTGAAAAACACTTTTACGCGTATCTGATTTAGCAAATGGCGCTACATCTTGGCGTAACTTTTTTGTTTTTTCTTTAATAGTTGCCATCTTTTACTCCCTCGTTTCTTTTTTTCTTATGACCTCATCATAAAACAAGAGTACAAGTCAGCAACAGACGCAAACATCACAAAAAGGATATGACATTTGTCATATCCTTTTATGATTTCGGTCCAGTCAAATGCAATTGATAGAACACAAGGTCTAGCCATTGCTCAAACTTATAACCTGCATTTTTGATTGTTCCCGCATATTCAAAACCTAATTTTTCATGTGCTTTAATACTACCAATGTTTTCTCCATCAATGCCAGCGACAAGCGTTTTCACACCATTTTCTTCAGCAATCGCTATCAGCTTGTGCATAAGCTTTGTCGCAATTCCTTTTTGATAATGCTCTTTATGCACATAGACAGAATGCTCCATTGTATATTGATAACCTGGATAAGGACGGAATTGACTATAGGTAGCAAAGCCAGCGACAAGCCCATTTTCCTCAAATACAAGCAAAGGATTATCTAATACTTGTTGCTCCTTAAACCATTGTACTTTTTCATCTAAAGTTTGTATATCATATCGATAGACCGCCTTGCTTGTTAAAATAATATCATTATAGATGTCCAAAACCTCAGGTATATCTTTTTCTTCCATGAATCGAATCATCCTGCTCACTTCCCTTAACCAAATTGTCATCATCCGCAATGAAATAGAGATAGACAGTCATAGCATTGACTATCTATCTCCTCCTATTATTATGCCTTAAACATTGAAGTAGCGAGCATCAGGATGAGCAAAAACGATTGCAGATACAGATGCTTCTGGCTCCATCATAAAGCCTTCTGTAAGATGAACGCCAATATCCTCGGGTTTTAATAAGCCGAATAGTTTTTCTTGATCCTCTAAGTTAGGACATGCAGGATAACCGAATGAAAAACGTTGTCCCTGATATTTTGCTGCAAAACGATCTCTCATAGTGAAATCTGTTGCATCAGGGAAGCCCCATTGGTCACGAATTTCCTGATGCATACGTTCAGCAAAGCCCTCTGCTAATTCTAATGCAGTCGATTGTAAGGCATGGCTTTCAAGGAATTTACCATCCTCTTTTAACTGGCGAGCTTTAGCCATAACTCCCTGACCTGCTGTTACTACCATGAGTGCAATATAGTCCATTTCACCGCTCTCTACTGTTTTTAAGAAATCTGCAAGACATAAAAATGGTTCAACTTGCTGACGAGGGAAGGTAAAACGTTCAATTTCTGTCTTACTATCAGCCGGATCATACACAACGACATCATCACCATCTGCTTGAGCAGGGAAAAATTGATACAAACCTGATGGCTTTAATAGATCACTTTTTAAATAATCATCTACTAAATCCTTTAGCTCTGTTGCTCTTGAATCGCCCGCATCAAGCAATTGCTGAACTTGCCCTTTCAAGCCTAAATGGTGTCCCAGTAATGTACGCATATTAACATAAGGATATAAATGCGATACAGAGTAGTCTTTTTTTACATGACGTCGTAAATCGGCTGGTAAAAATACTGGCGCTCCCTTTACTGTTCGTACAGGCTTTATTGTTACCTCTTTTGCGGGACGAGCAGCTCTTTTTTCATCGGCCTCTAAACGTTTTTGACGGGATTCTTCAATTTCTGCTAAGAAATTTGCACGTGTCCCCTCACCCATTAATAAATTAGCTTGCTCTAAGCCTTGCATGGCATCCTTTGAATAAATAACAGGACCGCCATATTCATCTGCAATTTTTGTTTCAGTAAAACGTCGAGAAAGTGCAGCTCCACCAACTAAAATAGGTACATCAATCCCCGCCTCTTTAAAATCCTGAGCAGTAATGACCATCTGTTGCGCTGATTTCACTAGTAAACCTGACAGCCCAATAAAGTCTGGTTTTTCCTTACGAATCGCTTCAATCAATTGGGCAGGCGTTACTTTAATGCCCAAATCGACAACCTTATAGCCATTATTACTTAATATAATATCAACAAGGTTTTTCCCAATATCGTGGACATCACCTTTTACGGTAGCAAGTACCATTTTCCCTTTACCAGCACTCTCTTCATCCTTCTCCATGAATTGCTCTAAATGAGCAACAGCGGCCTTCATTACACCTGCTGATTGTAAAACCTCCGCTACAATGAGCTGGTTATCATTAAATAATCGACCTACCTCAGCCATGCCCTCCATTAAAGGGCCATTAATAATATCCAACGGTGCCTCAAAGATTTCTCGTGCAGCATCTAAATCCTCTATTAGCCCTTCTTTGGTACCTTCTAATATATAGTAAGCTAAACGACCTTCAACCGTTTTCGGAATATCCGCTTCCGTTTTTTCCTTCTTTTTATCACGATAAAAATCTGTAAACACAGCTAATGTTTCATCATTTGTATTAAATAGCAAGTCATTTGCAAGTTTAATTTCCTCTTCAGGAATGGATGCATAACGCTCCAGTTTTTCTGTATTCACAATGGCATAATCTAAGCCTGCCTGTGTGCAATGATAGAGATAGACAGCATTCAGTACTTCACGGCCAACTGGTGGTAAACCAAATGAGATATTACTTACGCCAAGTACCGTCAATGTCTGCGGCAATTTTTCTTTGATGAGACGAATGCCTTCAATCGTTTCAAGGGCTGAACCAATATACTGTTCATCCCCAGTTCCTACAGGGAACATCAACGGGTCAAAAATGATATCCTCCGGTGCAAGTCCCCATTTCTCAGTTAATAGTTTATAGGAACGTTCAGCAATTTCAAGCTTGCGATGACGATCAACGGCCATTCCTATCTCATCTATGGTTCCAACTACCAATGAGGCTCCGTACTTCTTCACGAGTGGCATTACTGCATCAAATCGTTCTTCACCATCCTCAAGATTAATAGAGTTAATGATGGCTTTCCCTTGAGAAAACTTTAACGCTTCCTCAATAACTTTTTCATCAGTCGAGTCAATCACAAGAGGCACCTTAACCTTTTTTACAACCTCCTGCATAAATCCACGCATATCGGCTAATTCATCACGATCAGGGTTGGCTAAACAAATATCGATTACATGAGCACCATTTTTTACTTGTGCACGTGCAATCTCTGCTGCCTCCTCAAACTTTCCATCAATGATCAAATTCTTAAATTTACGAGAGCCGATAACATTTGTTCTCTCCCCGATAAATAACGGACGCATAGAATCGTCATACAATAAGGGTTCGATTCCCGATACCGCATGACCATGTGTTTTTTCAGGTAATTGTCGAGGTTGTTCATCTTTTAAAACCTCGCGAATGGCTGCAATATGAGCTGGAGTCGTTCCACAACATCCACCTACAATATTAAGCCAACCCTTATCTGCAAAACCTTTTAATTTTTGCGATAGCGATTCTGGTGATTCATGATAACATCCTTCTTCATCTGGTAAGCCTGCATTCGGGTAACAGCTAATATAGCCTGTTGAAAGCTCTGCTAATGAACGAATATGATCTGTCATAAACTCTGGTCCTGTCGCACAGTTTAGGCCAACTGATAATGGTTTAATATGCTCGATTGAAATATAAAAGGCATCAATTGTTTGCCCTGCAAGTGTCGTACCCATTGGTTCTATTGTTCCAGAAATCATGACTGGTAGTTCTTTTCCAGTTTCCTCAAAAGCACGCTTTACGCCTAGGGTGCCTGCTTTGACATTGAGCATATCCTGACTTGTTTCTAATAACAGAACGTCGGCTCCTGCCTCAATTAATGCCTTTGCCTGTACAAAGAAATTTTCCTCTAGCTCATCAAATGTAATACCACCTGTAACTGATAAGGTTTTTGTTGTTGGTCCCATAGCCCCTGCGACAAAACGTGGCCAATCCGATGTCGAATAACTATCCACTGCTTGGCGAGCAATTTCCACTGCACGCTTATTAATTTCTTCGGCTTTTGCGCCAAGATCATATTCATTTAACACAAGAGGCGTCCCACCAAATGTATTTGTACAAATAATATCTGCGCCTGCCTCTAAGTATTTGTGATGAATTTTCTCAATGACATCAGGTCTAGTAAGGACAAGATTTTCATTACAGCCATCAAGCTCCTCGCCACCAAAATCCTCTGCTGATAAATTTTCGTTTTGTAGCATTGTTCCCATTGCGCCATCAAGAATTAAAATACGTTTCTCTAGTTGCTCTTCAATCGAGTGCTTAGCCATGTATACTTACTCCTTTTTTCTGTTCATCCAATTGCTCTATATATTTCATCAACTCTAGGGTCACATCATAACGTAAAAACGGTGTAATAAGGTAAATACCATTGAAATATTGCGCAGCCACTTCTACTAATTCTTTGGCAATAGCAATTCCCTCCAATGTTGCCCGTTCCTTATCTTCCCCACATGCCTTCATTCTTGCTAAGGCATCTTCGGATAATTTGATACCTGGCACTTCATGATGTAAAAACTCAGCACTTTTATAACTCGTAACAGGCATAATGCCGATGTAAATTGGTGCTTGTAAATGCTTTGTTGCCTCATAAATTTCTACAATTTTTTCTTTCGTATATACTGGTTGAGAAATGAAGTAGTCTGCTCCATGCTCAATTTTCTTCTCTAAGCGTGTCACAGCACGATCTAACACACGGACATTTGGATTAAATGCAGCAGCAACTGAAAAATTTGCTTTTTTACGAAGTGGCTTGCCTGAGAAAGAAACCCCTTCATTTAACTGCTTAATTAATTGGATTAACTCCATTGAAGATACATCATAAACACTTGTCGCACCTGGGAAATCTCCAACTTTTGTTGGATCACCCGTAACGGCCAACACGTCATGAATACCTAAAGCATTTAATCCCATTAAATGCGATTGTAGACCAATTAAATTACGGTCTCGACATGTAATATGTGTTAGTGGGCGTACACCGTGTGTACTCTTTAACAATGCTCCCATTGCAATATTGCTAATACGTGGAGAGGCCAGTGAATTGTCTGCCATCATGACTACATCTGCACCTGCATCATACAGTTGCTTTGCTCCTTCAAGGAACCCATCAATCTCTAAATGTCTAGGTGTATCCAATTCTACTATGACAGAGCGTTCACGTTTTACTTTTTCATGAAGAGGCTCATACTTTGGTGGCTCTGCTTCACGAACAATCTCAATCTTTTCAGGTTTCGCATGCTTCTCCTGAACCGGTGATAACTCTTCTAAATACTTCTTTGCTGCTGCAATATGTTTCGGTGTCGTACCACAGCAGCCCCCTATTAAGCGTACGCCTTGATCACGTAATTCGACAGCCGCTCGACCAAAATAATCCGATTCTGATTCATAAACGACACGTCCATCTTCTAAGTCAAGAAGTGAGGCATTCGGATAGGCAGACATAAATGCCTTGTTAGGAAGTTCTACACCTTCAAATGCTTGAATCGTATGATGTGGACCTAGTCGACAATTGACACCCACGATATCTGCACCGAGTGTTTCTAGCTCATGCAGGGCATTATTTAAAGACATTCCATTTTGTAAAACACCAGGCTCATGCATAGATACTTGTGCAATAATCGGTAAATTTGTTTTTGCACGTAGCATCTTTAAGGTTGCAGTTAATTCTTCAAAATCATAATAGGTTTCGAGTAAAAGGCCGTCTGGATTTCCTGCAAGTAAAACATTTGCTTGCTCTTCAACTGTCGCTAATATTTCATCTAATGTTGCATCACTTTTACGAATTCCTCGAATACCTCCAATTGTCCCTAAGACAAATTGACCGCCATCTGCCGCTGCTCGTTTTGCAATGGTAATAGCCGCTTCATTAAATTGTTGGACCCGTGATTCTAATCCATAGCGAGCTAATTTAATGGCATTTGCACCGTACGTATTCGTTTGAATGATGTCAGCACCAGCTGCAATATATTCTCTATGAATCTTTTCAATTAACTCAGGTCTCTGAACATTCATTTCCTCATGGCAATACTCCAATCCATAGCCATATAGCACTGTGCCTATTGCACCGTCTGCTGTCAATACATGCGTTTTTAACCTTTCAAGCAATCCCATAAAACTAGCCTCTCTTCCTATGTCTCTATATAATAATAAAAAGCCTTCTTTCATAAAAAAAGAAGGCTTTAACGATTCATCATTGTTGTTCCTTCTCATCTTCGACTCAACGGTCTTCTGGATTTAGCACCTGACAATAAAGTTGGTTGCTGAAGCTTCAATGGGCCAGTCCCTCTGCTTCTCTTGATAAGAATTAAGTATGAATTTTTTAAATAATTAAAAGAATCATATCGTTTACTGACGAATGAGTCAAGACTATTTCACATAACAAAGTTTTTTTCCACTTAAAACCTTAGAAATTGGCAAGTTCCTTCGCAAGCTCTTCACCAATTTTTTTCCCGTTTTGAATGCAAGCGCCGATACCTACGCCAAAATATGAGCACCCAGCAATCGATAAATGTGGATACTTTTCATGTAATTCCTGTAGTAATCCTTGTAACGCTTCACGATGAGCTAGATCATATTTAGGCATTTGATCAATCCATTTTGTTACATTCACAACTGTTGGCTGTTCCTCAATTCCTAGGCTTTTTCTCACGTCCTCTAAAGCTACAGCTGCCAATTCCTCATCCGTCATGGCACGTAGTTGCTCATAGGCTGGATTGATGCTCTTATAAAAGAGTCGTACAAGTAATTTATGTTCTTTCGATGTATGCTTCCATTTACGACTCGTCCAGGTTGCTGCATTACAAGTAACATCCGAATTATGCGAAACAATATAGCCCGTTCCATCTGCTGGCAATCTAGAGTCTGGCACATCAAAGCCTAAATAGATGGTAATGGCTGACGCTGTGGTAAATTGGTCAAAATAGCGGTTTAAAGATTCATCCTGTAGTAGATTTTGAACAGCATCATTCGGTAATGCTAAAACGACAAAATCTGTCTCAATATTTTCACCATTAGCTAAGGAAATTGTGTAGTTTTTATCTTGTTTTTGAACATTTAGAGTAGTAACGCCCTTGATGATTTCTACATCTGATAATGTTTGTTCAAGTCGATCAATTAAAGAAGATAAACCATTTTTAAAGGATATAAATTTTTTGTTCGCTGCTTTAACAAATTGCTCACGATTCGCATCAAAACCTTTAATAATACTTCCATAATTATTCTTATAATCAATTAAATACGGTAAAGTAGAGCCAATGGAAAGCTGATGTAAATCTCCTGAATAAACACCTGCAAGTACTGGTGCAATTTGATTTTTCACCAGTTCTTCCCCTAAATAGTAAGTTAAAAATTCTCCTATTGAACTTTCCTTTGTGAAGCCGTTGTTTGGTAATGTTAAATCCTTTAACGCTTCTTTCTTTCCTTGCTCTGAAATAAGTGTACTTTCTTCTAAGGATGCCAAACTCATCGGTATACCAAATGTTGAATCTGTTGGTATAGCGTGTAACTCATTATTCGTATAAATATAAGAAATACCTGTTTCGTTGTAAACTAGCTCCGCTTCAAAATCAAGCTCCTGTACGAGTTCCATAACGCCTTGATGACGGGCTACAATAGAATCAGCACCTGTTTCCATAATGAAGCCTTGTTCATGTGCTGAATATAATTTGCCTCCTAAATATGTATTTTTTTCTACAAGCACTAGACGAACATCTAAATTATTCTCCTTCACTTGACGTTGTAAATAATGCATTGTACATAGTCCTGTAATTCCGCCGCCTAAAACAACAACTGTTTTCATAGTAACCGCCCCTATTTTTAGTTCTTTCTACAGTATAATCTTTTTTTCATTGAAAATTACGTTAAACCCTTTACAAATTTAGCAAAAATAGAGCTATTTCATCAGTGAAATAGCTCTCCTTAGTGTTGAAAAACAAAACAGTCAATTGAAAGGTAGAAATGGATTTCCGTTGCAGTCTACTTGCTTTCCTGTGGGCGAGCGCCGAATCGCTTCCTCCGCTACCGCTCCGTGCAGGGTTTCGCCTGTCTCGCTATCCCACGGGAGTCAAGTAGCCTTCCACTTCAACCCACTAACTTTTTAGCAAAGGTTTTCAAATAAAGTGAAGGTGCTCACTACTCTTTATGAAGAGGTGTTGTCACGCATCACTTCTCCACACTGAAAATAAGAGCTTATCCCCGCTAAGAATACAGATAATAGGCGATTTGATCGCTATGCTACTATGAAAAAAAGTAAAGACACTTTGCAGAATGGATGATTGGAGTGGAGCCAGCGTCACTCCTAGGGGATTTAGCGTCACAGAGGAGACCCTGGAACGAACGGAAGTGAGTGAAGCGGCTCCTCGGACGCCCCCTGGAAAGGACGCTGGCGGAACGGAAATCAACCCCTCACCCTGCAAAGTTGCCTTTTCTGCCGTTGACATCCTCTTTTTTCAACAACATGTAGAGCTATTTCATCAGTGAAATAGCTCTTGCTTTCTGAATCTCTAAAAGATCCATCCTCTATTGCAATATTTACACAACAAACATTTTAATAGGTACTATAGTGTTTAATACTTCTAAAAATACAAATAGATGTAAATGTTAGTAGTCTATCCTTTTAAATTTTGCGCAAAGTTCGCTAATTTTTCTGCTGAATTCGTTACCTCAGTAAATGAAGTGCCTAATTCACTTAATATGCCTACAATTGCTTGTATTTTCGTTGCCATACAATCATTTTGATCTTTTGCTTCTGTCATGGCTCCCAATATACTCGTAAATTGACCTTCAGTTTGTAACATATTTTCCTCACCAGCTGCTACTTCATCTTGAATATTTGTCAAAGAATGCTCTAATTTCTCGGTTCGTTCACCCGTTTTTTTCAATAACAAAGCAACCGCTGTAACTGATTCTTTTGTTTGAATCGATAATTTACGCACTTCGTCAGCCACTACACTAAAGCCCTTCCCTGCTTCCCCAGCGCGTGCTGCTTCAATTGCAGCATTCAAAGCCAACAGATTCGTTTGATTCGCAATATTGGTCACAACACTCATGATTGTTTCCATTTCCCTAGACATACCTGATAATTGTTCAATATTTTCTTCTATATCATGAAGAGAATGAATAATATTGAGCATATTTTGTGATTGATTTTTTAAACGTTCGCGACCCTCAAGTGCTTGATTTTCAGCCAATGTAGACACTTCGAGTGATTTTTTGGCCAATTGTTTAATTTCGTCAGATTGTTTGCTTAAGCAGCAAAATGAATCATTTGTTTCCTGCGAGATTGTTGCAAGAGCTTCCGAAGAATCTACAATTTGTCGTTCAATCGCATCTTTTTCATGCACCATTTTTTCCTTCAGCTGTTCCACCGTGTTTTCAAAAGCTTCTAAAACAAGTTGTTGCTCAAAATTACAAATTTTCGATATAGCTCTGATCGTATTGAATTGATCTTGTGGAAACTCTATATTTTTTTCGACTAAATCAATAAATGATATCGATAAATCTTGGAATGCACAGATATACCACTGTGTTCTAAGCCCAATGTGGACATGCACCTTTGCAATCTTTACACGTCTTTGGTAATACAACTCATCAATGGTTCCGTTAAACATTTCAATAATATGCTGCCGTAATGTTACTTTAAGCTTTTCTACAGAACTATGATGACTAATAATATCTACCAAATGATGCTCTGTTCCTATCATGTTGTAAAAACGGTTTACGATGTGATCTACATTGTCCATAACATATGGCTGGAAAGCTTTTAAATATTGTAAGTCTTTCTTCGTTAAGTTCAGCATATCAATTTGCTTCGCCATTGATTGGCGAGAAGACAAATCCATTTTCACTGTGTATTGCTGTAAATCCAATACCTTCGTCTTTCTCTGTTTTTGAAAAATCACACATCTTCCCTCTTTCATTCCGTTTACTTTCATCAGGCTGAGAAACATCAAATCCCTTTTAACATATTGATGAATACATGAAAAAATACCGATAAAATAACTTTGGCCAGATTTAATGGTTACATCGGTTCGTACAATTTCAAATGACACACTGCCTCCAAAAGTGTGTCGAGTACCCATTTGTTCAATCCTCATAAGGTCATTTGTTCTCAACAAACAGATATAGTCACTACATGACTAGCAGTAAATTTATTTACGTATGCTTCTTTTCAAAATCACTCATATACATTAATCATTTTATAAATGGCTGTCAATCTTATTAATACCATTATTTTACATAAAATGTATAAAAAGTCCTTGTTGTTAAATAAACCGTACTAAACAATAAAAAAGCTACCACAATACTATTCGGTAGCTTTTTTAACCATTTTTTTGTTTATTATGCTTACTTGTTTTATATTTATTCTATTTTTTTATTGGTTATCTTTAATTTTCACTATATTAATATTTTTTACCCTCAACTAACATCTATCTACATACCCATAAACAGTAGTCATTACAAGACTAAAAGACCCATTCGCTACTGCTGTATAAATCATTCTAAAAACCTATACTTTTTAACACTAAATTTACAAACCTTTAAGTTCCTGTAATATTTTAGCCGCTTCTTCGGAGCCAGCATCTGCTGCGAGTCCATACCATTTGATAGCTTCTTTCAGATTTCTATCTATTCCTTTATCTTTATTGAAAATATGTCCTAATTGTAACTTGGCATCCACATCCCCTTGAAGGGCAGCCTGCTTAAACCAATGAATACCTTTTTCAATATTGCGTATTCCTGTTAGACCATTACTCCATATATAGCCTAAATCATAAAAGGCATCTACATGATATTGTTCCGCAGCTCTTTCATACCAAAATAGTCCACGATTGACATCTTTCGCTTGACCTAAGCGCCCCTCTAAATAAATTCCACCAAGTCGATATTGTGCTTCGACATACCCTGCCTCAGCTGATTTTTTATAGGCATTAAAAGCTGCTTCCACATCTATCTCAACGCCTAACCCCTGCTCATAAATAATGCCTAACGTAAACATTGCCTCTGCCACATTCTTTTTTGCAGCATAGTCAAACCATTTTTTTGCTAATGTATAATTCGTTGGTACGCCCTCGCCATTAAAGTACATATCCGCTAAATTATTGGCGGCATCCGCATGTCCCTGTAAAGCCGCTTTTTCATAGTATGAAAAGGCAAGGGAATAATTCTCCTCCATACCTATGCCCCCAAAGCAAAAATTCCCCATCACATATTGAGCATCTGCATTTCCTTGAGCTGCTGCTAGCTCAAACCATTTCAATGATTTTTCTGGTTGAAAATGTTTACCCTCTCTAGAATTATAATATTCTCCCAGTTGATATTGTGCATCTCCATCCTGCTCTTCAACCGCCTCTTTATACAAATCAATAATGACCTCATGATCTAAATCCTCTTCATCTAAAATAGCGATTTGTTCATCTTGATGGCAAAAGTACCACTCGACAATATCAAGCACATCATCTACTACTTCTATACTGTTTTTTAACTTTTCTAGCGAAGAAATTTGCCAGATAAGTATATAGATAGGCTGGGATATGGCATCACGTAAGACATCATCATATTCTGCTAACAGCGTTAATACATTCTCCTGTATGGATTGAGATTGTGCTGTATGGACAATCTGCAAATGGCGCTGTTGCTGTTCTTTTAATAGCCCCCGCACTACTTGATACAGAATTTTCTGCAAGGCTGTTAGGTTAATTTCAGCGAATGTAAGTAATTTTATATTTTGAGCAAACCATGGATCTTCTGTTTGTGTAAGATTTTGTAGGGAATCTATTCGTTCTTTATTTCGCTTGGCTAAAATTTGCTCGTACATTATTTTCCTCCCTTGCACACTATGTAAAAAAACTGCCTTGCCACTATTATATGGAAGACAGTTGAAGTTTGGTTACACATATGCTCTCAATAGTAAGCCTACGAATAGCGTAATAATTAAAAATACTGTGATATGGGTCCATTTATACATTACTAATAAACCTATAAATTCTCGCGTAAATGCATTGGGAACATAGTAAAAAGCTGTCTTTGAGCCAACGCCCTCGGCATCTAATGCTGCTTTCCTAGCATAAATACTTGCGCGAAACACATGAAAATTATTCGTAACAAAAATGGAACGATACTTCTCTTCAGGAGAATGGTGGTCCATCATTTTCTTTGAAAAGATCATATTTTGTTCTGTATTGGCTGAACGATCTTCCATTAGAATCTTGTCAGTCGGAATATGATGAACTTCTATTAAGTATTGTTTCATTGCAAATGCTTCTGATACCTTTTCATCATTTCCTTGACCGCCAGAGACAATGATAAAAGGCTTCTTCGCATACTTTATATATTGCTTTACTGCTTCATCTAAGCGACTTGCTAAAAGCGGAGGTACTCTATCGCCAATTAACCCTGAGCCTAATGCAATGATGTAATTTGGTTCATAACGTATAGGTGTAAAATGATACAATGTCGCATAAGCAAGGACACTAGTATATAAGAACATTGTATAGCCAAAAATCAAAAACGCATAGAAGAAAAGAATATGCCAAAATACATTTTCAATTTGAATAAAAATGACAAATACATACCATATCATCATAATAACAAAACTTAGCCCCAATATGGCTAACATTAAATTACGAAATTTACGCCCTTCCTTTTCTAATAATACTTTACTATTGAAAAACATGGCTATCGATAAAATAAACATAATGCTTGGAAAGCTTCCTAATATAATAAATATCCCCATTTCAGAAATAATTCCCTGATTATTTGGCAGCAATAAAGGATAATGAATAATAAGCGCTCTGACAATATATATACCTATCAGACCAAGAGCTACCGCGTTGAGGAAGCGCCTTTTTTCTGTTAAGTACAAAATGATAAAAATGGTGATGAAGATTGATAAAGTTAGTAGCATCGTTTCACTCCTTTCTATTGCATAATTTCCACAATCATTACATCTGCCACTATTTGTTCATATTTTTTGATATAGCTCAATTATTGAAAGCGTTTGTTTTATTTTTTAATATAGTTCATGTAATATTACTATATAAGAACTAGTTTATGATTAAATTCAAAATTATATTGGAGGAATGTATGTAATGAAAAAAATTCTTGCCGCTCTTTTTGCAGCGACACTGATATTTTCAACTGTTGGTGCAACATTATTTATTACTGATACACCAACGGCAGAAGCAAAATCGTATAAATCGGGTAAAAAAGGCTTCTCTAACAACAATAATAGCTCGAATATCCAAAAATCGAAGGATACTTCTAAAGATCAAAACAATGCAACAACAAATAAAAACAACTCAACATCTACTAATAAAGCAGATACTACTAAAAAAGGTGGCTTTTTCTCAGGCGGTCTGATGAAAGGATTAATGCTTGGTGGACTTGCTGGTTTATTATTCGGTAGTCTATTTGGTGGTATGGGGATATTGGGGAATATTTTAGGTTTACTTATTAACGTGGCAGCAATTGCGGTTATTGTAATGCTTGTTGTAAAAATAATGAATATGTTTAAAGATAAAAAGCGCAAAGAGGAAGCACAATGGCACAAATAATCAACGAACAAGATATTATTAATGCTATTTGTTTATCTCAAGCCTATTATCAAAACATTCGCCCAGAGGATGTTCTTGTTGAATTGACTTACGAAGATGACGCAGGCTTTGGTGCAGAGGTTGAAGTTAATGGTCAAATAGAAGTGCTTAATACAGCAGCCATGATTGGTGCCTTACGTGTTTGGATCAAGGATGTTTTGCATGGTGATCCATTCTCGACAGGGATTGAGCTTGTTTTAGATGACGAAGAAGGCATTATTGCCAAACTATCATAAAAAATAGCAGTACAATGAATCGTCCAAAAGATTCATTGTACTGCTATTTTACTTTTTCAAACGTTTTTTAACCTCTTCTTTTTCTTCCTCATTAAGAGAAAAATCTACGATAGAGCGGCCCAGCATTAATAACATGATAAACATGACTCCTGTACCAACAATTAAATAGATCATTGTAAATACTTTAGAATAAGCTGTTGTTGGGTATAGCCCTGTTTCTACACCTGTTGGAATCAAGCTCACTACAGCAAAATACATGGCATCCAACCAGTACCACCCTTCTGTCCCCTTGTAGAATAGAGTTCCTGATAGAATGATTAAGAATAGTGTAGTAAATAATGATATGAACTGTGGACGTTTAAAGGACCTCCACAAACCTTTTACTAATCTTTTAGCAGATAATATAAATGACAGCATCCCATTCTCCTTTATCGATGGACGTTCAACAGCATAGTTAGACTATACTTCGTTTTTTACGAAAACGTCAAAAGGTAGAGGTGACACTCCCCCTACCTTTTAATTATTATTGAATGAGGTGCTGACTAAGGTTTGTAAATATTTTAGCTGCTTGACCTCTTGTTGTGACAGCCTCTGGTAAGAACTTCTCTCCATCCCCTGTCACGATTCCTAACTCATACAGCATTGTGATTGCACGTTTTGTTTCTGCATTATATGAAGCTACATCTGCAAATGGCACATCACCTTTTGCAATATACGGCTGATTAAATTGCTGCTCATAGGCGCGATGAATCATTAAAGCTAATTGAGCACGTGTCACAGGCTGTCCAGGTTTAAATTTTCCACCCGTTCCCTTGATAAGACCATGTACATATGCAGCCGCAATTTCTGACTGTGTTGCTGCATCATAATTTGTAATATCAGTAAATGGTGCTTTTTCTTCTGTAGTTAAGCCTAAACTTCTTACAAGAATAGCTGCAGCTTGGGCACGTGTAACACTACTCTCAGGTCTAAATGTCCCATCTGTATAGCCATTCATTATACCCGTATCTGCTGCTTTTTGAATATAGTCTTTTGCCCAATGATTCTGTGTATCTGTAAAACTTACTGTTCCTTTCGTAGTGAAAGTAACTGTAGGATTTTGAACACTTTCATTACCAGCAGCATCGATTGCTTTGATGGATACATTGTAGGCTGTATTTTCTGTTAAATCTTCGAGCGTAATCGTAGTAGTATCAGCACTTAATGTTGAAGTTAATTTTCCATTCACATAGACATTGTAATTTGCCACGCCTACATTATCTGTCGCTTCTTGCCAACTAACCTCTACCGTTGTACGATCTTTTATTTCTACTCCAATAGCCTGCGTTACATCCCATAAAGAGCTTGTTTTAATGATTGGTAAAAATGCTTCATTTGCTACCGCTAAATAACCAGCTTCACTTAAATGAATATTTTCTGGGTTTGGTAGATAGTTAGCAACATCCTTTGCAACAACATCATATGTAGGAACAAAAATAGCGCCTGCTTTTTCAGTCGTTGTTTTGATTGTTGAATTCAATGTAGCTAATAACAGTTTAAATTGATTTTGTAAGCTCTCACTATAGTATGGGAAGGAATTATAATAGCCCATCACATATACTTCAGCTTGTGGATTAATCTTTTTGATTTCAGATAGAATAGTAGCAATGTTCGATACAGCTTCTTTAGAAGCTTTTATGATAGCCACAGTGTCAATGCCCGTTGCTTGAGATTCTTTTAATATTGGCAATAAATCATTTGCTCCAGCTGTTAATGTGATGATTTCAGCTTCTTTAATAGAAGCTCGTAACTTTGCTTGTTCCTTTGTATAACCGAAACCAGTCACTGTTTTTGCTACATCATTTTGTAGATCTGCTAAAACATTTTTAGTTGTGTAGCCTGACATAGCAAAGCCCTTATTAAAAGAAGTAAGGAAACCATCTTGCTGTAAAGCCTGTGCAATAAAATCGGTATAACCTAATCCAATTACACCTACTTCATTCATCCCATGCGCTAATGAATCACCAAGTGCAACATAATCGGTCTGTACAACCCAACTTGGTGCTATGTGGTCACCTTGTATTTCTTCTGCATTAGCTGCTACAGGTATAGCTAATTGCAAAGCCAATATACTTGAGGCTAAAAAACGAAATTTCTTTGATAATCGCATTTACTCTCTCCTCCACTTATAAAATAGTCATTGTTTTCACTATTTTACTAGAGGAGCGTTAAAAATAGGTTAAATTACAACAATCTTTTTGAAACTTTTCATTTTTTATCTAGTCAATCTGTATCTTTCCATAAATTCCACCTCCACCAACTTCGATGGCTAATTGACCCGTTCTCGCTAAATCGATTAATTGGGCTATTTTACGTGGCACAATTTGTTCAAGTTGATCTACTGTTACACGATGCAAAATATTCATTTCTGTACCAAATGCTTCGATTAAACGTTCCATCATTTTAGGTCCAACACCTGGAATGAAATCAAGTGGTACCTGATGAATATAAGGTGGTCTATTTCGCTCATTGGGGATATCTTCAGATAACTCCTGTATACGTGTAGCTACTCCCTTGATGATTTGAGTACTTCCACAGACTGTACAAACCGCAGCTTCTTTACTTAGCTGTTCACTACATTTTGCACAAACTGTTTGATGATATTTGCCAAGCAAAGGATTTAAGCCATAATTAGCTATTACCGCTCGCCCCTGTTGCTCATGTAGGGCCATTTTTAATTCCACAAAATTCGCTTCTGCTAATCGTAACTTCTGATACTCTCTTGCCAGTTTTCCAAGCGAATGAGCATCAGAATTGCTAACGAATGTATATGCTTGTAACTCTTTGATATGACTTACCATATTTGTATCAGAGCTTAAACCTAGTTCAATGCCATCGATCAGGTGTGGATCAAAGACTTCAGTTAAACTACGACGGACCCCTTTGCCAAACAAGCTTTTAAATGGTGTAAATACATGTGCAGGGATAAAAATCCCTTCCAATTCATGCACCTTTTGCTGCAAGGTCTGGCCGTCACAATAAATACGCTGTGAACTTAAATGGATATTTTTCATATGTTGTGACATCCAGTCTGAGAACTGCCTCATAAGCTTTAGTGTAGGAAAGTAAGCAAGCACATGAATAGGACCATGACAATGTTGATCATAAATTTCAATTTCCGATCCTGGAATCAAAGTTGTTTCTTGAAAACGTAGACCACCTTCTTTTAGTTCTTGCAGTTCACCATGTGCAATCATCTCCATCATTTCTTCAATTACGTCTGGGGAGTGACAATCAATGATCCCAATAATATCTAATCCTTTTCTCGCACTAGCCGTCTCTAAAATTCGTGCTAATGTTAACGTTTTACTGCCAGTAATTTTCACTGCTCTTCCACTAGAAGTACGTCCAATATGAATATGTAAATCCGCATAGAATTCTTTCAATCCAATCACTCCTTTTAGTACGTCTATAAAATGAAAATACCTTACATTACTGCAAGGCATTTCTCACTTTATTATGATGGATGATTTTGAGTAGTGCTATTATTTGCCTCAAAAGCGCCAGAACCATGTGATGGTGTGGAGGAAGCATCATAGGCAACTAATGTCACACCAATCTTTTTTTCAAGCTCATTAATTTTTTCGAGTTGCTGCGGGTCTAATTGTGCAAACTTAATTTCTTTCATGATCATCAATCCTTTCAATCATAAAATTCCCCGAAATATAGAAAATATACTCCTGCTCCGCATAATGGTGTCTGATTGTATAATGGCGTTTCAAACGAACATTGAACAAAAAAAATGACTGATTATCAGTCATTTTTTTGTTGACATTGGTTTTCTTATTCTGTAACATACTAAATAAGTAAGGCAAAAGTGAGGGATTGCATGTCAAAGGAAGAAAAAATTATTCAAGCTGCCATTGAGGTTTTTCGTGAAAAAGGAATAGAAAAAACAAAGGTTTCAGATATCGTTAAAGCTGCTGGGATCGCTCAAGGAACATTTTATCTTTATTTCCCATCACGCCTTTCTGTTATGCCTGCTATTGCAAAAAATATGGTAGAAAGAATTATAGCTACCTTAGACGAAGGTATTTCAAGTCATAGGCCTTTTGAACAGCAACTTGAAGAGGTTGTGGAAATGGTTTTCTTAATAACGAAAGAATATGGAGATATCGTTGCCCTTATTTATGCGGGTATTGCACAAACAGAGCATTTAAAAGAATGGGAAAGTATCTATGCTCCCTATTATGACTGGATGAGTCATTTCTTACTATCTGGCCAGCAACAAGGAATGATACGTGATTCTATTGATCCAACTCGTTCAGCTAAACTGATGATTGGTCTAATTGAATCTGCTGCCGAACAAATTTATTTATTTGATGATAGCAAGGATGAAACAATGAAATTGCTCAAGCTGGAGCTTATCGATTTCCTATATCATGCACTTGGCCTACGTCACCCATAAAGTGACGTTCTCTTTTATTCTAAAAATGACTGAACGTCAGTCATTTAATCTTATCCCATGAAAGGATTTTAATGATGAAAAAAGAATGGATGTACGTCGTATTAACAAGTTTATTTGAATTGCTTTGGGTATTTGGCTTTAATGTTGCAAGCTCATGGTGGCACTGGATAATTATTGTGACAATCATTGCTATAGATTTTCACTTCTTATCGAAGGCTTGTGAGAGCTTACCTACTGGAACAGTCTATGCTATTTTCGCCGGAGCAGGTGCAATCGGTACTACATTAATGGATATTTTCATTTTCGAAGGAGAGTTTAATGCCATTAAAGGACTGTTTATGTTTATTTTAATATTAGGTGTGATTGGTCTAAAATTAGCGGATAATTCCTCTAAAGAGCAAGATCAAACGAAAGGAGCGAATGTATAATGGGTTGGGTATTTATTATTTTAGCTGCATTGTCTGAAATTATAGGTGTAATCGGCTTACGCTTCTATAGTCAGCATAAAACAATACGAAACTTTATTTTATATATTGGTGGCTTTGGTGTGTCCTTTGCTCTTTTATATGCATCTTTCAACTATTTACAGTTAAGTATTGCCTATGTAGTATGGGTAGGAATTGGCACTGTTGGAGCTGTGCTAGTAAATATCATTTTCTTTGGTGAATCCAAAAATCTATCACGTATTATTAGTATCCTAGCGATTATCATAGGTGTAGCAGGCTTAAAAGCAGTATCTTAATGTTTCTACAATAAAGGACGCCACTCTTAAATCGGAGGCGTCCTTTATTCATTTTATTTAATATGGCATGGCGAAGAAGTATTGAAGTAATTAAGATAAAAATTCGTAGATTCCATCCGCAATAAACTCTGCTGGACCACGCATCCAGATATGGTCATTTTCGGCCCATCGTATGACTAAATCACCACCACTAAGTTGGACTACTATCTCTTCTTCCTTCTGACAAAAACCATTTAATATAGCAGCCACTACCGCTGCACAAGCACCTGTCCCACATGCCTCTGTTATACCTGAACCTCGCTCCCAAACTCGGCATTTTAATGCTTTCGCATGAACGACCTCTACGAATTCAACATTGCTATGATGAGGAAATCTCACATCATTTGCTATAATCCCCCCTAATGTTTTTAGTGGTGCCTGTTCTATAGCATTCACAAAAATGACGGCATTTGGATTCCCCAAAAACAACGCCGTTACCAAAAGAGATTGTTGGGGTAACGGAAATACCTCATTGATGACATGTTCATTTGGGTTTCCTAGCATCGGAATGTCTTTGCGCAATAAGAGAGGTTTGCCCATATCGACAATCACTTCTATCACACTATTGTTTTGAACCACTACCTGTGCCAGCATAATTCCGGATTTTGTTTCAATCGTAATTAGCTCTTTTCGCATAATATGACGGTCAAAGATATACTTAGCAACACAGCGAAGACCATTACCGCAATTTGTCCCCTCAGAGCCATCTTTATTAAAAATACGCATACAACAGTCAGCAATTTTGGATGGTTGGATAATAATTAATCCATCTGAGCCAATACCTGTATGAACATTGGCCATTTTCTGAGCCAATTCAAAAAAGATATCTTCCTTGTAATCATATTGAAAAAGATCAAGATAGATATAGCTGTTGCCAATACCATGCATTTTCGTAAAGGCTATTTGCATACAGTCACTCCCTATAAAGGATGTTATATGTATTTAAATAGAAGATCTTGCTTTCCTAAACTTGGCTGACCTTCTTCGCAAATTGGTCAGGGACATATGTGAGATAAGGCTTACCTGTCAGTGAGTGTGTTTGAATATCGGCAAAGACACCAAATACATCTTGCAACAATGCTGGCGTCAGCACTTCCTCTGGTGTACCATGACAAACGATCCGCCCTTGCTGTAAAACGTAAATTTGATCGCAGTACATAGCAGCGATATTCAAGTCATGCAAAGCTGCCACTACGGTTAAATGTAAGGTCTGAATTAAATCCATGAGTTGAAGTTGATGTTGAATATCTAAATGATTCGTCGGCTCATCTAATATTAGTACCTGTGCTTGTTGAGCGAGTGCTCGTGCAACCATTACGCGCTTTTTCTCGCCTCCTGAAAGAGAGCTAAAGCTTCGTTTCTCTAAATGAGATATACCCGTTTGTCTAAGAGCATCTTTAACAATTTGGAAATCTTGCTCTTGATCAAGCTCTAATAGCTTTTTATGTGGCGTTCTCCCCATACTGACTAAATCATGCACAGTGAAATCAAATAAAACGGGTGTTTCTTGGCTAACAACGGCCAAATTTTTTGCAATTGCTTTACTTGTTTGCTTTAAAATATCCTGCTCATTTAATAATACCGTACCGCTTTCGGGTTTTAGGAGACGATACATATTTTTTAACAATGTTGATTTTCCGCTTCCATTAGGGCCAATTAATCCAACAAATTGCTTTTCTTTTATTTGAATACTTACATCATGTAGTATACGCTGATCGTAAATGGAGAATGATACTTGTTTCGCTTCTAATGTCATGGAAATTAATCTCCTTCACCGAAAGAATAGTTGTTACGACGGAGTAGCCAAATGAAAAATGGTCCTCCACAAAAAGCTGTAATAATACCAATTGGCATTTCCTGAGGAGCGATGATGATTCGAGCAAAGGCATCTGCCCACACTAAGAATATTCCACCTATTAAAGCACTAATAGGTATTACATATTTATAGTTTGAGCCCACAATTAATCGCACAATATGGGGAATAATTAATCCCACAAATCCAATAGAACCACTAACTGCGACAAGCACACCTGTTAACAGAGAAACGAGTAATATTAGCTGGATACGAAATTGCTGAAGATTCACGCCTAATGTCACTGCCGCCTCTTCCCCCAGTAATAATAAATTTAAATTGCGATAGTGTAGCCACAGTAGCCCAAATACAACGAAGAATACGAAAGCTGGAATCACAATATTATTCCATTTAGCTCCAGCTAAACTACCTAGCATCCAAAACATAACAGCCTTTAAAGCCCCTTCTTGCTTTGACATCATTAAAATAAAGTTAGAGATAGCCGTTAAGATAAAGGACACAGCCATACCTGCCAATAGCAAGCGGAAAATAGAGACACGTCCACCAACACGTGATAAGAAAAAAACAAGTGCAATGGCAAGTAATGACCCAAGAAATGCGGATACTGACAGAGCGTAAATCCCTAAAAATGAAAAGGCCCCTAAAATAATTACAGAAGTAGCTCCGACAGCTGCCCCTGAAGAAATTCCTAGAATATACGGGTCAGCAATGGAATTTCGTACAAGCGCCTGAATCGCTGCCCCCGCAATGGCTAACCCCGCTCCAACAATAGCAGCTAGCAAAACACGAGGTGCTCTTATTTGCCAAATGATGATTTCCTGTGAGCGACTCCAATCTTGTTCGATAGCATTTTGTATAAAAGGAATTTTAGAAAGAATAACTTTCCATACATATAATGGTGTAACTGAAACAGAGCCAACCATTACAGCAAATGTCATTGAAACAATTAATACCATGAAAAGTACAAAGGAAAATAACATAAATTTTTTATTCATCTGTTTTAAACTCCTACTGAATATTGATGAATGAAGCAATAAAAAAAGGTATTCCATGCGAAAATACACATAGAAATACCCTAGATTAAACAAAGTCAGAAAATATCCAGCTATTGTCCGTAATTGCTTGCATCCTCGTGGGCATTACAGGTATTACTAACTGGCAGGTCTCCTGGCTTCGATTCAACATCCTATAATTGCCTTCCCATTCTTACACAGTGGCAAATAATATTATAGGATTCCTCGTTACAGTTGCGGGACAGCATCGGACTTCCACCGACTTCCCTTTTAAGTGACATTCAAAAATATCACACCAATAGTATTTGAAGTTATAAAATTGTGACGATTCTATCATACATTTTTATAGATAGTTAGTCTACATAGAAATGCATCTAGCATTTGAGTTAACTAATTTTAATAATAAGGTTGACACAGATACTTTCGTTTTTTACACTAGCTGTAATAACTTTTAAAACGAGGTGAAATCATGGCAACTGTTACACAACATAGTCATCATAAATTAAGAACTGTCGACATTACCTATATTGGATTATTTTCAACGCTAATGATGGTGGGTGCTAATATCACTTCCTTTGCACCCTTTATGGTAGTTGGTGGTGTACCCATTACGCTTCAAACCTTTTTTGCGATTTTAGCAGGGCTTATTCTTGGTAGTAGAAAAGGTGCGCTCGCCTGTACAATTTATATGTGTGTGGGTTTGGCAGGAGCACCTGTCTTTGCTCGCTTTGGTGGTGGAATTGGTCAAATTTTAAGTCCTACCTTTGGGTTTATTATTACATTTATTTTAGCGGCATTTGTTGCAGGGTGGATCGTGGAACGAAGCGGGACAAAGAAAAGCTTTATCGTAGCTGCTTTAGTAGCAACGGCTATAAATTATTTGATAGGAACAAATTGGATGTTTTTTGCATACAAGCTTTGGGCGAGTGCGCCAGAGAATTTTTCTTATAAGCTAGCTTGGCTTTGGATGATGCCTCCACTACCAAAAGATATTATTTTAGCCATTTTTGCTGGTATCTTCGCGTATAGATTACAAAAAACATTGAAAATCATGCCCATTCAATAACATATCTCTTCACTTCTTTCGTGTCAGACTAGAGGAAAATTTATTCATAGGTCATGTCCATCATTTCTGCACATTTATTTGCTACAGTAAGGGCAAATAGTGAGGAGGATATCACATGACATTCAATAGAAGATGGTCAATCGGACTATTATCAGTAGTCGCTCTAATTAGTTTATCGGCTTGTACAGAGGATCAAACAAAGCCTGCATCCACTTCTGTGGATACTTCTGAAGAAATCGATCATTCTGCGATGAACCATTCAAGTTCTGGCGAAATACCGGCAACCTTAAAAAAAGCTGAAAACCCGAAATTTCCTGTGGGGAGTACAGCCATTATTACAGATGGACATATGGACGGTATGAAAGGAGCCGAAGCAACAATAGTAGGTGCCTATAATACGACTGCCTATGTTATTTCCTATGAGCCCACATCTGGTGGAAAGCGTATAGAAAAGCATAAGTGGGTGATTCATGAAGAATTGATTGACCCACAAGAAGCACCACTGGCTCCTGGAACAGAAGTAAAAACGGATGCAGCACATATGGAAGGTATGGAAAGTGCGACTGTCCTTATTGATGAGGCTGTGCAAACAACTGTATATATGGTTGATTATACTTCCACTACAAGTGGTGAAGCTGTAAAAAATCATAAATGGGTAACAGAAGAAGAGCTTAGCCCAAAATAATAGAAATAACCTCTACCTTCAATTCTGGTAGAGGTTATTTTTAGCTCTTATGCTCCATTGGCTTTCTATTTGCAGACTTATGCCATTTATAGCCGATGCCCCAAACAGTTTGCAAGTAATCATCTGCAGGGAAACCACTTTTTCTTAATTTTTCTCTTAAATTACGCACATGTGAATCAATGGTACGATCTTCAATCGTCACATTATATCCCCAAACTGTATGGATAAGGTGTTCTCTAGAAAATGCTCTATTTTGATGATCTAAAAATAGGGCAAGCATGGCAAATTCCTTTGGTGTTAATGGAATTGCCTTATGTTGAAAATATACTTCAAAGGACTCTCTATCTAAACAAAGCCCTTCAAAGTTAATTACTTTTTCTTCTGATTTCGATCTTCTTAATACAGCATGTATTCGTGCTAATAACTCTTCCTCATCAAAAGGCTTTAATATGTAGTCATCAGCACCAAGGTTTAAGCCTTTTACAATATCAGCATGTTCTCCTTTTGCAGTAAGCATAATGATCGGGACATCCCAAAATTTCCTAATTTCCTGACAAACCTGCCATCCATCCATCTCTGGCATCATAATATCCAAAAGAACTAAATCCACATGCTCTTCTTCTAAAAAATCCAATGCCTCTTGAATGGAAGACATGGCTCTACAAAGAAATAGTGGTTCTAAATAAAGGGTTAATAACTCTAACATTCTTGGCTCATCATCAATGCATAAAATTGTTTTCATTCATTTCTACTCCTTTAAATGATAATTCAAAAGTAGTCCCTTTATTTATTTCACTACTAACCTTTATTTCTCCACCATGCGCTTGTACAAGTTCCTTGACAATAGCAAGCCCTAGTCCAGAACCACCTAAAGCACGACTACGGGATTTTTCCACACGATAAAACCGATCAAAAATATATGGTAAATCCTTCTTTGGTATTCCTTTACCTGTATCTTCAACAATGATGCTTAAAACTTCATTGTGTTTTTTTACAGTGACGGTAGTCGTATCTCCTGGCACACAATAGATTAATGCGTTATTTAATAGATTAATCAGGATTTGCTCCAGTCTTGCTTCATCGGCACATAGTGTTAAGCCATTATCACAACGTACAACAAAATAGATACCTTTATCTTGAAAAGCAGGGCTTAATTTTTCTTCAATGCTTGTAAAAAACGAATCTAAATGTAAGTAATGTTTTTCAATTACAAATGAGTTTTCATCCATTTTTGCTAAATCAAATAAGTCTTTGATTAACCGAGAAAGTCTATTGGTTTCTTCTATTATAATAGTTAAATACTTTTGACGATCCTGCTCTGTTAAATCCCGTTTCGCAAGAATGTCTGTATAGCCTTTAATAAAGGTTAGCGGTGTGCGAAGCTCATGTGCAATACTCGATAAAAACTCCTTACGCTCTTGCCTTAAATGATTTAAATCATTCGATAGTAGCTGTATCGCATTCGATAAATCTCCAAGTTCATCTTTTCCATTCGTAGAAAGAGCGACTGTAAAATCACCCTTACTCATTTTCAATGTAGCCTCTTTCATCTGAATAAGTGGTTTAGCAAGCTTCCGAGATAGAACAATAATGACTGCAATGCTGACAAGACCAGATACAATACCCACAATGAGAAAATGCTTATTGAGACGTTTCATTAATGCATGGATGGAATCGGTATTTTGAAACATAAATACATAGCCAATCGTTACTTGCTGATTTTGAATAGGGCTTATCGTAGCAATAGCTTGAACCTTTTGCCAATTGTCTTGTAAAACTCTTCCCTCATAAGGTATATTCCCCTCTGTCTTACGAAATAGATCCCTGATTTCTAGATGTGGTTGTGAGGAGGCAAGGATTGTTCCTTCAAGGTCAGTTACCACTACGTCTGTACTTGCTTCCGATTCCATAAGAACGACATGTGCTAGTGTTTCATTATTGAAGTTCTGTTCTAATATAGTACGATGTGAGTTTCCTCTCGCTTGCAAACTGGCTAATTCCTCTTCCACTCTAGAATTGGTCAAGGAAACATGCAAAAAAAACATCATAAATGTTTCGATACAAAACAATGTGATGAAAAAGATGATGCCAAGCTTTAGTGATAATTTTCTCATCCGTAACCACCAATTTAGAATTTCTTAAAAGTATAACGTGAAAGTGTGAAGATTTCATGCAGAAGGAGCATCTTTCCAAACAAAAAATGCCCATAAGTATATTGTATACTTATGGGTCAGATTTTAATTAAATGTATTTTTTTGCCCAGTTTAAGAAGTTATCAATGACTACGTCAAGGAATTTCACTGTACCTTCATCAGTTAAATTGCCTTCTGCATCAAATTTAGTGTGAACAGCACCAATATAAACGTCATTGCCGCTTAGTAATGGTGAGTTAATGCCAGGAGAGAACAAAATATCACGTAAATGTAATTGTGCTTTTACAGTACCTAAGTTCCCCATTGATGCACCCATGATGATAGATGGTTTGCCAATCATTACTTTATCTACACGAGATAGCCAATCAATAGCATTGACCATAACCCCTGGAACAGTACCATTATATTCTGGTGTAACCCAAAGTACAGCGTCTGCAGCTTTTACTTTTGCTTTAAAATCAAGAACTGCTTGTGGAGCCTCATTTTCGATATCTTGATTATACATTGGTAGGTCCTTTAAGCTTAAAACTTCAAGGTCTAACTTTTCTGTATAACGTTTTTGAATAAATTGAGCTAATTGCATATTATAAGATTCTTTACGGATACTACCTACGATTGCTACTACCTTCATGATGTTTCCTCCTAAATGTACATTATTCATAGTATTTGTATAGCTATTGTATTTTATACCATTTTAATAATAAATGGCAAATTCTTCAACTGGCTTACGATATCCACGTAATCGACGACTGCTTTCTTTTTCTTTCCCAATAGTGATCATTAGAGCAATTTCATGTGTTTCTGGTACATTGAAAAGCTCACGCATTTTTTGATTATCAAAGCCGATCATTGGACAAGTATCCCAGCCACGATTTTTAGCAGCTAGCATGAATAACATAGCAGACAAAGATGCATTCCGAATGGCTTCATCCTTCATAAATGCTTCACCGCGGTCTTCATAAAATTTTGTATTCTCTACTACAATATCTTCTAGTTCGCCAGCTGTAATTATACCTAAATCCACCATGCCTTGACTTAGTTCAGCAGTATTCTTATAAGCTTCCTTGTCACCTAATACAAGAATTACTCCTGAAGCTGAATGCACTTTATATTGACCAAATGCCGCCTCTCTCACCTTTTCTTTCATATCCTCATCCAGCACAACGATATAATTGGCATGCTGTAAGTTAAATGCTGATGGGGCAAGCTTGACATCCTCCAAAATAGGACGTATGTCATCCTCAGTCATCTTAACGTCCTTGATAAAATTATTAGCAGAGCGACGCTTATCTATCAGCTTGGAAAATTCCATTTTTTTATCCCCCAATACAGTTATGTATTCATCCAGTGAGGCTTTTCTTTCCCAACTGGATGAAATTATGTTACTCATATTCTTTATCGAACATAATAGAACTTCTTACAGTGTCAATTGGGCGAACAAGACTTTCAATCTGTTCACGTTTTGGTTCTAAAAACGGTGGTAATGATAGTTTTTCTCCTAATGTTTCATATGGCTCATCGCCCATAAATCCTGGACCATCTGTAGCCAATTCAAATAAAATCTGCGGAGCTACACGTGCATACAATGATTCAAAGAAATGACGATTTACATAGCCAGAAGTGTGGAAACCAAAGCTTTCGAAACGTGTAGTCCATTCATCTAATACCGCACGATCCTCTACACGAAAGGCTGCATGGTGAACAGTACCAAAACCTTGACGAGCAACGGGTAACACCGTGTTATGTTCGACAATAATCTGGGCGCCATTTCCTCCCTCACCTACTTCAAATAAATGAAAGTCTCCTTCTTCTGCAATCTCTGTAAAGAGCATTACCTTTTCTAACACATCTTTAAAGTATTTAAAATTAGCTACACGGACAAATACTGGCCCTAAACCTGTAATAGCATTTTCAAGTGGGATGGGTCCATCCTGCCAAGGCGTACCTGCTGCCACACCTGTATTATGCTCATCAGAAATAAGCTGATAGTGCTGATCATCAAAATCTACGAAAGATAGTGTTTTCTTACCAAACTGTTCTTTCATACCAGTATGTTTCACATTTAAACGATCGAAGCGCTTTACCCAATAATCTAAAGCAGCATCCGTTGGTACACGGAAAGAAGTCTTTGAAATTTCATTTGTACCATGTACACCTTTTGGGATGTTAGGGAAATCAAAGAACGTCATATCTGTACCTGCACTACCTTTATCATCTGCAAAGAATAAATGATATGTTTGAATATCATCCTGATTAACTGTTTTCTTCACTAAGCGCATTCCTAATACATAGGTGAAGAATTTATAGTTTTCTTCAGCACTACTTGTGATGGCCGTAACATGGTGTACACCTTTTAAATGATTCATAGAATGCTCCTCCTATTTATCTCGATATCGAGATATATGTGTAAAAATTTTTTATTGGTCAGTGGCGTTCTTGCCAACTTTTTTAAGTGATAAAATCATGTTGTCCAGCTCATGAGATTCCAATATTTCAAATATCTCATTTATTTTTTGTTCATGCTTAGGAAAAATTTCTTCCATCAAAGCCTGTCCCTCAAGCGTTAGTAATACGTACGTAACACGTCGATCTCTTGGACACGCCTTACGATATACATAGCCTTTTTGCTCGAGCTTATCAATCACATAAGTAATACTACTGCTTGCAATTAATATTTTTTTACCAATCATTTGAATAGGTTGCTCTCCACGATGGTACAAAAATTCAAGAACCGAAAATTCGGTTTGATTTAAATCGTATTGAAGTAAATCTCTTTTAGTTGCATCTTGAATCGTTTGATATGCTCGGAACAAGACCGTAAATGCTTTTAAGTTACGATTATTTTCCTTCATACGACTCCCTCTTTTTACTTCGAATTTAATTATCTTTAATTCGAGATAATAATAACATATACAATTTTAAACAGCAATCATTTTGTTTCATCATGTTTGTCATCTTCTTGTTTGGGTAGAAGGTAGTTGTAACTTATAAAGGAGGATTCTAAATGATAAAAGATGTAAACCAAAAACAACAACAGCTAGAAGCATTCCGAGTAAGTGATAAAGATCAACCTCTCACGACCAATCAAGGATTAAAGATATCAGAAGATGAACATTCACTAAAAGCAGGTGAGCGAGGACCCACTTTACTAGAGGATTTTCATTTTCGTGAAAAAATGACCCACTTTGACCATGAACGAATTCCTGAACGAGTAGTACACGCACGTGGCTCAGCAGCTCATGGAATTTTTAAAACATATGAATGTGCAAGTGATATTACAAAGGCTCAATTTTTAAATGGGAAAGGAACTAAAACCCCTGTATTTGTTCGCTTCTCTACCGTTGCAGGGTCAAAAGGATCTGCAGATACCGTCCGTGACGCACGCGGCTTTGCTACCAAGTTTTATACACAAGAGGGTAATTATGATTTAGTAGGAAATAATATTCCTGTATTTTTTATTCAAGATGCTATTAAATTCCCCGATTTTATACACGCCGTAAAGCCTGAACCAAATAACGAAATTCCCCAAGCACAAAGTGCCCATGATACATTTTGGGATTTCATTGCAAATAATCAGGAGTCTGCTCATATGGTCATGTGGCATATGTCAGATAGATCGATCCCACGAAGCTATCGAATGATGGAGGGGTTTGGTGTGAATACTTATCGCTTTGTCAACGCCGAAGGAAAAGCCCACTTTGTTAAATTTCATTGGAAACCTGTACTTGGGGTAAAATCTTTAGTTTGGGATGAAGCACAAATCATCGCTGGAAAAGACCCTGATTTTCATCGCAGAGATTTATGGGAATCGATTGAACGTGGGTATTTCCCAGAGTGGGAACTTGGTGTTCAACTTATTCCTGTTGAAGATGAATTTAAATTTAGCTTTGATATTCTCGATGCCACTAAAATATGGCCCGAAGAAGAGGTTCCTGTACGCCTTCTTGGGAAAATGACATTGAACAAAAACACGGATAACTTCTTTGCAGAAACGGAACAAGTTGCATTTCATGTTGGTCACGTTGTACCTGGAATTGATTTTTCAAATGATCCATTATTACAAGGTCGCTTATTCTCCTACACAGATACGCAGTTAATAAGACTGGGAGGACCAAATTCCCATGAACTTCCTATTAATAAACCGATCTGTCCATTCCATAATAACCAACGAGATGGCTATGGCCGACAAACCATTAATGTGGGACAAGTTAGCTACCATAAAAATTCCTTAGCCAATAATACACCACACCCTGTTTCTGAAGCAGATGGTGGCTATAAGCATTATGAAGAAAAAGTCGAAGGGCATAAAGTACGTGCACGTAGTGAGAGCTTTAACGACCATTTTTCACAAGCACGATTATTCTGGCTTAGTATGACAGATATTGAGAAAAAGCATATTATCGATGCCTTTAGCTTTGAACTTGGCAAGGTAAAAAATAAAGCGATTCGTAAACAAGTTGTAGACATGTTCGCTCATGTCAGTTACTCACTTGCTTCAGCTATTGCTGAACGAATTGGTATAGTTCCCCCTATAGAAGTGGAAGTACCGCATATTCACCAAACTTCTCCAGCTGTTAGCCAAGTAATCAATGCAAAGGAAAGTGTCCAATCTAATAAAGTAGCTGTAGTGGTTACAGAAAATAGTAGTGAAAATTTAAACGAACTTATTGCTACATTTTTAAGTGAAAATATAGTAGTTGAGCTAGTAAGTACTAAGCAAGGCATAGTAAGTGGCTATGAAATTCACGAAACATTTGCTACAACCTCCTCAGTTCTTTATGATGGCGTTTATGTTACAGGAGCCTTTCAAGATTCCTATCAACAAGCAAAAGCAGAACGGTTTATTGAACAAGCCTATCAGCACTGCAAAACAATAGGTTATACGAAAAATGTTTCGTTTTTACAGCATATTGCTAATAAAAATGGGGTTGCAAGCGATCCAAAATCTTTCGTACATGCCCTTGCTAAACATCGACATTGGGTACGTGAATGTAAATGAATAAAAAGCCAGCTAACTGATTAAATCAGCTAGCTGGCTCATAGTGTTGAAAAACAAAACAATCCATAGAATTTTTATGGAAGGTGAAAATGAATTTCCGTTGCAGGCTACTTGCTTTCCTGTGGGCGAGCGCCGAATCGCTTCCTCCGCTACCGCTCCGTTTAGAGTTTTGCCTGTCTCGCTATCCCACGGGAGTCAAGTAGCCCTCCACTCCAATCCACAAAAGTGTTACCTTTTTAGCAAAGGTTTTCAAATAAAGTGAAGGTGTTCTCTACTCTTTATGAAGAGGTATTGTCACGCATCACTTCTCCACATTGAAAATAAGAGTTTATCCCCTCTAAGAATACAGATAATGGGCTATTTGATTGCTATGCTAGTATGAAAAAAGTAAAGACATTTTGCAGAATGGTTGATTGGAGTGGAGACAGCGTCACTCCTAGGGGATTTAGCGTCACAGATGAGACCCTGGAGCGAACGTTAGTGAGTGAAGCGGCTCATCGGACGCCCCCTGGAAAGGACGCTGGCGGAACGGAAATCAACCCCTCACCTTGCAAAGTTACTTTTTCTTCCGTTGACATCATCTTTTTTCAACAACATAAGCCAGCTAACTGATTCAATCAGCTAGCTGGCTTTTTTCTATTATTTAATTCGTTTAAATTCCTTTTCATTGCCGTCTACAAATTCGACATCCACTTCAATGGATTGATAGTTATCTTCAATATTGAATACTTTGATTACTTGATCAATCACTTCATCATTAGGTGTTGTAGAATCAAAATTCAACTGCTTAAATAACGGCTCTAATTTAGTATACGCTTCATCACCCTGTAGTTTTTCATTTTTTCGATCATCCTGTAACTTTGCCTCTATGCCTGTTTTTTTATCCTCATATTCTACCTCATAAGACTCCGTTGCAGAGTAGTCAACGTCTAATGAAAACTCTATAAAATTGAAGGTCACTTGGTCAGTTGGTGTATCACCAGTTTGTTGAGTAGCATTTTGATCTGCTGGTGCATTTGCTGGCACATCCTTTACCTCATCCTTATTACAGCCGTAAAGAATAATAGTCATTAAAGGAATCGCTAAGATAAATTTCAATTTCAATTGATTCACTCCTTTCTTACATATTACTTCCCTATTCTTCTACAAACTAACCTAAAAAAAAGGGCATCTCCTACAATGAGGAGATACCCTTTTCGTGGAATACGACTTAATAATAGAAGTTACGATCCACTTTATTTTCTTGAATTGCTTTTGCTAAACGAACTGTTGACACAGCCAAATCGGCATATGACACACTCTTAGTAGCATTAAAGTTATTTTGCTGTGTATCAATTAGACCCATCCCATTTGCTATTGCTATATAGCCTGTATACGCTGGATCAATAGACGCTGCATCCGCAAAGTTTAATTTGTAAATATCCTTATACTTTGCAACATTCTCCAATTGCATTACTTTAACAGCCCAAACTGCTAGCTCTTGGCGAGTTAATGTTTCATCCAAAGCGAATTGGTTCGCTGGCTGTAAAATTCCCATTCTAACAGCTTGTTCAACCACTCCATATAATGGATGGTTTTTATCGATATTGCTGAAGGATTGCTTTTCTCCTTCGCCGCTACCAAAATAGCCATATGTTAAAGATTTTAGTAGAATCTTTAATGCTTCTCCCTTTGTTACAGCAGCATCAGCATTAAAGTTTGCTATATCTTTTACCTCTAATACATTTTGATTTAAAAGATAATTTAATTCATTAGCTGCAGTTGGATGTGAAATGGATGGCTTCTCTTTGGAGCCATCTACCTGATACAACCATTCACCGGTAATTGCATCAATCTGATTATCTAAACTACCATTGTAAGTTGGAGCATAGATTAGATCATAATGTTGTTTACCTTCAGTATCTTGTTTTGCATATTGTAGCTGTAATGTAAGTGCCTTACTATAAGCTTCTTTAGCTTTATCAGCTGAGATTACCTGGCTGATAGATGGCCAATTATTAATCTTTTGTTTATTAACATTCAATGAACGTAATGACCCATCAGAGCCAATACCTACGTATATTTCATCTCCAACAACCGCAATCCCATTTACGATACGTGGGAAGGAGAAGTAATAATCTTTACTATAGTCATCATGTACAGCATCATCGATTGGCATCGAATACTCATGTAAATAGGATGGAGCCCATTGCTTTAAGTATTCAACCGCCTTTGCCAATGCAGCATCCTTAGAAATAGTATTTGTTTTGTCGGTGTTTGTAAAATCTCTCCTTAAATCATGGTACTGCACGATTTCGCCTGTTGCCTTATTAATTTCGAAAGAGGTACCGGAACCACCATTATTGTACATATACATGTAATTTACTGTATAAACCGTCTCGCCACTTTCATTTTCTCGTTCATCAACCATATCAATAGAGAGTTTTGCCTTGTCTTCATCAACCTTTAAGAAATTTTTAGCGAATTCCTCAACTTCTGCTACTGTCATACCACTTTTTCTTGGCGGTAACTGCTGTGAAGATATTTTCTGAGCACTTTTCGTCTTTGGAACTTGTGCAGAGAAGCCATTCATTGTTTGCCATTGACCCGTTAAAGCATGTACACCATTAAACCCTGTCGCTGGCATATAGACAAGCTTCACATTACGTTGATCGTTAGAATAGTCAACAGCATAACGAAGTTCAACTGCTAGGTTATCACGTACTTGTGCAGCAATTTCTTCCTCATTTTTTTTCTGGCTTGAGCTATCAAAGGTTGCTTTACTAATAGAATCTGTATTGCGGTACATTCCTGTTATTTGGCCATTAGCAAGAACATCAATGGTAATACTTTGATCGCCAATAAGGACACCATTATAAGTTGGTGAATAAACAAATGAGTAGGTAATTGGCTGTGATAATGGACGATTGATATCATTGTAATAACCGAAGCCATCTTCACGGAGTTTATAGTTCTCTATATTCGCAAATTTTTTCAGGAAATCTTCTGCAATTTTTTTGGCTTCAATCTCCGAATATTTTGCTGGATATACTGCTTCAGCGATATTAGCTGGTTGATAATAGAAATGTTCTAAATCTAAATCTTCGCCTTTAAATGTAAAACCACCATAAACATCTTTACCATTCACCGTTTTATGGAAGTTTAAATCATAACGGACAGTTTTATCATCTCTAAAGAAATGACCGCCTCCAGAATTAAACTCATTGTCAGCTACAAATTTGAACTCTTCAGGGAATAGTGCACGTAATTTGTTAATTAGCATACCCTTTGTCACTTTTGTCTCTGTAGCAGCTAACTGTATTTCAATACGCTCTGAAGGTTCTTTCACATTTGCAGAAGCTTGTGAAACGGGTGCTAGAACCCCAACAGAAAATGCCGTAGTCGTTAAAATAATACCTAACTTTTTAAATCTACCCAAAATATCCCTCCTATAATACTATTTACCATAATTATAATATATTTATCCATATTTAGATATGAATTTTACAGATAATTTCCTCTTTGAAGAAACATATTGGGTAATATATCCACTTTTCTTCATTTTCTCATTTCTTTACCACATCAAAATTGGCACCAATTAACACCCAATTCTGAGGGAATGGTAGTCCTAATTTCCAATAACCTATGCCACGAAGGTTATATTGTTTAATGAGATTAAATTTAGCTTGAATAGATCTAGCATCTTCAAACCACACCATATGCGCCCTACCTTGCTCATCATAGTATTCAAAAAATGGTGCTTGGGCTCTCCAATCATACTGAATCGCTGCATTATAACGTTTAGCAATTTCAATGGCTCGCTGTGGACTAAGTGCTTCTGCATACGGTCCCCCTTGAACAAAAGGTAATGTCCAATCATAGCCATATAAATTTTGCCCCAACATGATTTTGCTTGCAGGTATCTCACTCACCGCATATTTTACAACTGCCTCTACCTCTGGGAGAGGTGAGACGGCCATTGGTGGGCCTGCTGAATATCCCCATTCATAGGTCATGAGTAAAACAAAGTCCACGATTTCCCCATGTGCTCTATAATCATGTGCCGCTGTCCATGGTCCTCGTTCACTATCACTTGTTTTAGGAGCTAATGCCGTAGACACTGTATATCCTTGAGCATGGAATTTTTCTACAGCTCTTCTTAAAAAGTTGTTATAGGCTTGTCGTTGATCTGCTGGCAAATTTTCAAAATCAAAGTGGATATCTTTGACGTCACCAAGTTGCTTTGCTTCCGCAAGAATATTATCAAATAATAAATCTTGAACAGCCGTACTTTGAAAAATATCTCTCGCTAATTCACCACTAAAACTAAAATTCTCTAAATTAGAAATAACCATCGCAATTGATGCTCCTGTATCATTTGCAATTTGTGTCACACCTTGACTTGGTGGTCTCTGTAAGGTACCATCACGTCTTGCCTCATAACTAAATAAAGCTAAATATGTTAAATAGGGACCTGCTTCCCTCGCTTGATTCAAGAGTGCCTCACTAACAGATGTTCCTCTCGGCTCTAAATAAGCCAATGTTTCTGCTCTTGTTTTTGGCGGTTGTGGAATATACAATCTCATCCCAACAGCTAATGGTTGATTGGGATTAATGCCATTTACTTGTGCAAGTGTTAGATAATTAATACCGAAGCGTTGACCGATTGACCATAAACTATCACCTGGCTGTACATAATAAAAGCTTCCGACAATTGGGATTACAAGAGCTTGCCCCACAACTAAACGATTTGGCTCTGGAATTTGATTGGCATCTATAATACTTTGAACCGTAGCCCCATATGCCTGCGCAATACCCCATAAAGACTCGCCAGCCCGTACAACATGTATTTGAATGATTTTGCCTCCTTCTAGCTTGATAAAATCATACCTATAAAGCTTATGAAATCAGAGATGAAAAGATGTCTCTCAACACCTCCACAAAAATCCATCGCTGAATGGATTTTAGGACTGATTATTTTGTCACCTTCTTTACAGCAATTATTTCAATAGTGGATGTATGATGATTGTTCGTTCATGAGGTTTAAATATCTGTTAAGCCCCTGAATGCTTTGCTATTATTCATATATTTCAATGTCACTTCAAAGCGAGCCTATTTAATGGTAGGATTGTTTCTTTTAAGTGAAGCCTAATTTTTGTTTTCTATGTATGTCTATAAAGTTATCAGAGTAATATATTCCGCTTCTTCACCGTTATTTGTATAAGTAAGCGCAAAATGGTACTTATCTCGATAGCACAAATCGTACAAATGTTCTATTTTTTACATAATCTTTAGCAAAGCTTCACCCACTTTCTACCCTACAAAACAGTTGCAACAGGCTACTTTTTGTTACACTTTTCCCAAAATATTTTACACAACTAGCGTCATATGCCTTATTCTTTTCCCGGTTCTCACTCTTGTATAATGAAATTATTGTAAGGAGGTGTTAGATTGCGTTTATTTTACCAGCAAAAAGTGATCGGTAAGAAATCTCGTAAGCTTGAAAAAATTCCATTTTCTATTGAAGAGCCTGTCACAACGTTACAAGATTTACTTGTTCAGCTTGTAACACAGCAGGTACAACAATTTAATGAAAAAATGGTAGATACACCACTTCATCTATATTTAACGGATCAGCAATTAGAAGACGCTGCCCAGTATGGCAAAGTACATTTTGGAGAAAAGAAAAAGGATGCTTTACAGTCAGTTGATCAGGCTATCTCCACAATGCTTCAAGCCTTTCAGGACGAGCTGTTCTTAGTCCTTCACAATGAAGAGTCTTTAGATTCTCTTACTACACCATTAAACATACAGGAAGACGATGTTTTTACATTTATTAAACTAACTATGCTTGCAGGACGAATTTGGTAAGGAGGGATTTTTATGACACTTTCACATGAACAAAAAACACATTTTCAAAGTATAGTGGATTCTGCACCTATAGCTTTACAGCCTTTAGCAACTGCATTATTAAAATACATGGACAATAGAGACTATGACATTGAACAGCTTATAGCTACTCAGCAGTATTCATCACTTGAAGAGCTATTGAGCGGACCATTATTTGAAGTGCTTGCACTATTTTCCTCACAAGAGCGTGCACTCAAGATTAAGAAATTAGCATTACGTTTTGATGCTACAATGTTCCAAACTGGCGTTTTACGTCGATCATTTCGTTCATCTCAACCAGTGCAAGACCACCTTTTTCAATGCTTACAATTAATAGAAGAAATGCTGACATTTGAGGAAATTACTTTGCAGGAGTTATTAGCAAATCATCGTCAATATGAGCATGGTACCTATCCAAACTATAGCTCCTATGTCTTGAAGAATGAAAATGTAAAAGTAATGGGCTTTAATGTCTTTGAACAGTTGCTCGCTGAAGAACTATCTATACAAAACCCTTCGATTGAAGAGGCAGTAGAGAGTATTTTATTTGATGAGCATCATAGTAGCTTTTTCGGTCATCCATTCATTCGTGGTATTTTCAAATCAAATAATCACCGTATGCATGATGCCCTTGGAAAACTATTAATAGCAGCTGCACGGCAAGAAGGTCTACGACAAGCAATAGTAGAAAACATTGACCATGGCAATCTTGATGCACAGCTCAAAATGATGAAACTTATTCAGGAACATCAACTAACACGCTTCTCCTCTGTAGTTCGAGCAGTCGATACTTGGATGGGACTTGGCTATAATAGCTTCGAAAATCAAAAAATAACAGAGGAAGTTCTTACGTTAGCCATTCAGGCCATCGAAGAGGACAACTTTGTTGGGCAACTGTTAAAGAGTGAGCGTACAATTGATAGCTATGTCGCATTATGGGCGACTGCTACAAAGGACTATACGCAATTAAATGACCTTGTAACAACACTCTTAAAGCGTGAAAAACATATCCAACTTACAACGCTTGCCTTTTTAAAAAACTTATCGAAAATCTCCTTTACAGCGCCATTTGTGAAGGATTTAATCTTATCAACAAAAGATATCGAGTTGTTTGCCTTTGCATGGGGCAATTTCCTCTATGCCAATCACCATATTAATAGCGAGTATGCAAGAGACAATGAATGGGCTCAAACCCTTCAAAACTTCATGCAAGAAAACACACAGCTACAAGGCATTGAATACCTATTATTTGAACAGCTTGAGTGGGCAAAGAATGAAATTACGAAAGATGGGCTTATCATTACAGGCAAACCTCTATCCTTTGTCTATGTCCATTTGTCATTAGAAGATTTAATTTCAACACAAATTATTTTAGCCCATCATGTACAGGACGAGGCATTATTCCAACGAATTATTGAGCATGCAGATTCTTACTCACCATCAAGTAGAATCGGCCTACTGAATATTTATTGTCTTGACCCCGTCACACAAGGTCAACGCGAATTTTTATTTAATTCTTTACGGGATCGCAGTTCCATCAATCGTTCTCTTGCGTTAAAGAAAATACATGCTCTAACACCAACCGAAGAAGAAATAGCAAAAATTGAAGATCTTTTAGCTAATAAATCAGGCGCACTTCGCAAAGAGGCTATTTCACTCTTAAAAGTTCAGCCACAGAATCATCTATTACAAAGTGCTGAAAGGCTGATAAAAGATAGTAAGCAGCTAAAGAGACTTGGAGGGCTTGAATTACTATTAGAAGCCTCTAAGGAATACAGCTTAGCGAGCGAGCAAATTACAGCTTTATGTTCCTTATTACCTAAAGTAACTAAAAACGAGCAAGTTTTGTTAGAACAATTAATTACAAGGGATGTCCCAGAGTATAACGAGAGCAATGGCTTTGGTTTATATACGCCACATCCTCCTATTCAATACGGCTGTATTTCTGATGGAGCCATTCAAATGAATGGTGAAGAGCCTTGGCAACAGCTTGCTCCACTTTATGTACAGACACCTACACCTTTTGAAAAATTCTTTCAATATGATATTGAAAAATTATTATCTAAGCTAGACCAACTTATTCAAGTTTTAGATAAACACGCTGAACTAGAGTATGAAACATACCAATGGAATGACACGCCCATTACCACTACATTAGGACAAAGATATAGTGTTATAGCAACTAAATCGGATAATCAACGACATGCTAGTCTTGATGCTTATCCTATCCCTGAAGAAATTGTTCAATGGATGAAGACATCATTATTTAGTAATGAGGACTTAGCCTATTTTAACTTTTATCACAATCTATCAGAATACCCTGCTGCCCATGATCTTTCCGAAGCAGCCCAAACGCTAATTAAACCTTTTTTCCAATACAAAGAAATGAAAGCACGTGTTGCTCAATTTAATTCCTTGAAATATGACCATACAATTCAACAGATTTTCTCAGTGCTATCTCAAGATACCGATAAAATCTCAGGTGAGACATTGCTGCATCAGGAAGCACTTTCATTATTAGAAAAGCATGCACCTGAATTTAATCGCTTTGAACAGGCAATAGGCATTATGTTACAGCTATTCGATCAAATCCCTGTGGATCAGTGGCAACTTGATGTTCGAGAAAAAGGTTATTATTACTATCGTTCCACATCTACCATTATCGATTTAGATGTTGTGGAGACATTCGTGGATCGATGCGGGTCTGATTACTCAACCTATGGTGAATATGTCAAAATGCTAGCTATCAATGAAGAGCTAACAAAGCGTATGAAAAATGAAAGCTATAGCCCAAACGTCTACAATTTATCTTTATTCCAATATTTAGACGCCATGAAGGTTGGCTTATTTACGCAAGATCACTTATTTGAAGCCATATTTACCAATACGCTCGCTTCAGAAATATTTAACGAGCCAACTAAATTACTAGAACGCTATCAACAGTCATTTGAAGATTTAACAGATTTCTTTGCTATTCGTGAACAAGCAATTGATCGTATTTTAGCTATAGAGCTAAAACGTGGAGATACACCTACTGCTGTAACCAAGCTTGCTAGTAGCATTTCTTATTTCGAGGGTATTGATTATTTCTTACAAATTCTACAGGCACTTGACGGAGAAAAGCTTGCACGAGGGTATATTTGGCAGGCAGAAACGAAAAAGGATGTATTCTCCCGATTGCTAACTAGCTGTTACCCTAAGAAAGAAGAAACAGCGCAGCAATTAAAAGAAGCATGGCAGAAAACAGATATTTCTAAAGAACGTTTAATTGAAGCGATGATGTATAACCAGCATTGGATAGACCTTGTGAGTGAAGTAATTGGCTGGGATGGGCTAAAAGAATCTGCTTGGTATTTTATCGCTCACACAACAGATTCTTTATCTGACTTTGCCAAAGATCAAATTGCCCTTTTCTCTAGCATAACGGCTGAGGATTTCCGTGATGGTGCATTCGATTTAGCTTGGTTCCAAAGCGCCTATCAAACGCTTGGAGCAAAGAAATTCAAGCTTGTCTATGATGCTGCAAAATATGCTTCTGAGGGAGCCAACCATCGTCGGGCACAGCTTTATGCAGATACAGCCATCGGTAAACTCAGTCCAAAACCGTTAATGCAAGAAATTCAAGATAAACGCAATAAAGATAAACTGCGCGCACTTGGTCTTATTCCTTTAATGAAATCGGATGACAAAGACGCCCTAACACGCTATCAATTTATTCAACAGTTTTTAAAAGAAAGTAAGCAATTTGGTGCTCAACGCCGCGCAAGTGAGGCTCGAGCAGCAAGTATTGCATTAGAAAATTTAGCGCGCAATGCAGGTGATGGAGAAGCCACTCGCTTCACATGGCGTATGGAATTATCAGCCTTTAACGATATGAAACATTTATTTAAAGCACAACAGATTGAGCAAATTACGGCCCATCTACAAATAGAAGATGATGCCTCTGTAGCTATTATTGTTGAAAAGGATGATAAACGTCTAAAGAACGTTCCTGCTGCATTAAAAAAGCATGCTGATATTGTAACCTTGCAGGAAGCCCGAAAAGACTTACAAGAACAATATAAAAGAGCACGCCCAGCGCTTGAGCAAGCAATGGAATTAGAAACAGTATTTTCGGTCGAGGAGCTCATTCATTTATTAGCCCATCCGATTCTAGCTCCACTTTTACAAAGGTTAGTCTTTATCAGTGATGTGCACGTTGGAATGCTTACACCAGAAGGTTTACAGCTTCTATCGGCTGACATTGTGAACCTTGCTCCTACGTCCTCTATAAAGATTGCTCATCCTTACCATCTTCTAGAAAGTGGTCAATGGAGACAGTGGCAATCCTATATGTTTGAGCACAAAATACAACAGCCATTTAAGCAAGTATTCCGTGAGTTATATCTCATCAATGCTGATGAAAAAGGACAGAAACAGTCATTGCGTTATGCAGGACATCAAGTAAATCCTTCACAAACAGTAGCCTTGTTGAAAACACGTGGTTGGCAAATCAGCTATGAAACAGGACCACGTAAAGTATATTATAAGGAAAATATTGTGGCATCTTTGTATGCACAGGCAGATTGGTTTACGCCAGCAGAAATTGAAGCACCTGCAATCGAAGGTGTTTACTTCTATGATCGACTAACAGGCAAAGATATCGTTTTAGATGATATTCCAGCAACGATATTCTCTGAGGTTATGCGAGATATTGATCTCGTTGTCAGTGTTGCTCATGTTGGTGGTGTAGACCCTGAGGCAAGTCATTCTACTGTTGAAATGCGTAGTATTATCGTAGAAGAATTGGCTAAATTACTGAAGCTACACAATGTGGAAGTGAAAAAGCAACATGCCCTCATTGAAGGTAAGCTAGCCAGTTACTCCTTACATTTAGGAAGTGGTGTGGTGCATCAAATAGGCGGTTCCATGATCCCGATTATTGCTGTCCCATCTCAGCATCGTGGACGGATTTTCTTACCAATGGTGGACGATGATCCACGTACGGCTGAAATCATGTCCAAGCTCTTATTACTATGTGAAGATACAAAAATTAAAGATCCAGCCATATTAACTCATATTCGAAGCTATGAGCAAATGCACTAACGTACACTAGATAAAAACAGGTGACTCAATTCGTCACCTGTTTTTACTGTACATCCGTTTTAATCATTTCAAATAATAGCGGTACATTCGTGCCTCGCTGCAATGAATGACAGTCCTCCATTAAAAAAGACCAACTTTTCTTGATTTTCTCCCTATAAGGTAACGCTGAACTAACCGGTAGATAGGCGCTTAAATATTCCCCAATCGTGCCTGATAGATTGTCCATAAATTCATCTGCTTTTTGTAGTTTTTCTGTAGGGATTTCATTGCGCTCATTCCATAAGACATGCTCTAAATTCGTAGAAAAATAAAACAATTGATAAGGTACTTTCATACGGTTAATGCTAAAGTGGTCGTTAGCGATTAAAATTCGGGCATTCTTTGCCTTCATATCATTGCGTTGTTCAATTTGCTCTTTACGTTTATCCGATTTCACTAAAATAGCATCCTCTGTATAAAATAGATTTTGTTCGATACTCTCATCTACCTTGACGCATTCTGGTGCAATAAAGCATCCATCTGCATCTGTAATATGAACAACAGCAGTTAAATCATTGGCTAAAAATTTATATTTTTCCAGATAGCTTTGAATCACTCGTACAACACTGTTTTTTATATTCGGTATGCGTTTGTGTGCATCCCACTTTGTTAAAATATCCTCACGTTGTACATCAAAGCGTATTGTCGAGTTCGCAAAATGAGCATCTAAATAATCCTCTAAAATAATTTGCTCCGTCTGCCCTTCCACAATGATTAATAGCACTTTTTTAGTCATGTTGAACACCCGCTTTACGAAAAGCACGCTTGATTTTAAATGTTTTGGTTTCCTTATATATCTCTTCGTCCTGTCCACCAAGTTGGATAGCACGTAAATAAACATCTCTAGCATTATTCACTTCTTTAATACCTTTTAGCTGCATATAGCGGTGATATTCATTTGTTGTCGTAAACCATAAATTTTTAATAGCTAGCACCTCTAACACACGTAGATTATGGGATGTAAAAATAAGTTGTCCTTTTCCATCCTCATCTATCACTGTTAACAACTCACCCAACAAATATTCAAATACACCTGAATCTAATTCATCAATAACCACGCATGCATTCGGATTATTGTATACAGCAATTAATACACTAAGAATAGAAATGATCTTTAAGATTCCCTCTGACTCTGTTCGTAGCGGTAATTCCCGCTCCCCACGCTGCGACAAAAACTCAAAACGAATTCCCTGCTCTCCATTATCCATCGTTTGTTTTGTGATGATATTAATTTTAATTGTCAGACCAGGAATAATTGCCGAGAGCACTTGATTACTTTGCTCAATTACTTCACATAATGCATAGAATGCATCCTCTGGTAATAAAGCTGGTCCATTTAAATCATAAGGAATAAGGCCTCTCGTTTTCTCTAAATGAATACTAAACGGCATGATCCGTTCTTCAAATAATGGTGCAATGTTTTGATTACTAACAACATGTAAATCTCTGCTAAAATCAACGGCAATATTTTGTAGCAGCTGCATTTCTTGCTCAGAAAGTCGTTCCTGTAATAATGGCTTTACATCTTTGTGGAATAGAAATGACATATACTGTTTTCTTGCTAACTGTTGAATAACCAGTAATTGGATACGTACCTGTTCACTCAAATCATTCAGTTTCGATTGACGGATTTGCACATCCTTCTCTGTCACAGCAACTAAAGTCTTTGATCGCTTCCCTTTCTTATTTTCTCGATAGGTAAGGCGCTCCAGCGTAGTATATAGTCGATGCTGATCCTCCTGTAGTTCCACATAGTAATTCACAAAAAATGTACCGAATTGATTCTCAACTAAAAATTCAACATCCATACTAGCTGTTTGCTCTCCTGCCAATAGCAGTCGCTTCTCTTGTGAAGGTAACTTCACTTCAGCAAGCCATCCTGATATAAGTGTCTTCAATAAACTGAATGCATCTACAATGGTTGTCTTTCCAGAGCCATTTTGCCCATATAGGCCAACAACATTCGCTTGTAGAAATGTCTCAAAATTTACTGCGAGTACAAGTTCACCCTGTCGTACATTTCGTAAATTTTGTATGTTTATTTTTTTTATCTTAATAATTGCCATATGCTAAACATCCTTTTAGCTTTTTCTCTTATTATAATGAAATTTGTTATATTTTATAACAAATTCGAACTTAAGCATCCATAGCCTATAGCCTATGACAAAAATCGCAATAGGCATATGTTAGAAAAAATGAAGAAAGGTGTGTTTCATTGGTTTATCCTAGATTAGCCCCCGATGATTTTAACAGTCAATTTCGGCCAGGTATGAAAATATGGGTGACACTCCCTACTGGTACTTATTCAGGTACATTGATTCGAACATTTGGCACTGGAGGAAGAACAGCTGAAATCCAGCTAGATAACGGTCAAATAGTGACTGTGGATGTTAGTCAAATCACTGCTGCAGGTACAGGAACACCGCCTGGTAGTTCTTATCCACCGCCGTATCCACCGCAACCTTATCCACCACGTCCATACCCACCACAGCCCTACCCACCGCAACCTTATCCGCCACGTCCATATCCACCACAGCCGTATCCGCCGCAACCTTATCCGCCACGTCCAGGTGGTCAATATCCTGGTTTCCCACCACCACTAATACCAGGACTTCCGAATATTTTACCAGGAATTTTTGGTAATCCCCGACCATAGCAACAACTAGAAAAAGGTTATTTCTTTATTCGAAAATAAAGAAATAACCTTTTTTTCATTTTATTCCCATAATAAAAATCATCCAATTCCTTTACATATAAGACATGACAAAATAAGTAAAAAGCCCTAACAAGGAATTGGAAATTAGCATTTCAGTCAAATTTTTAATCAATTGAAATTAAGTTAGTTCTGAGCATACTTCTTTTTTATACTAGTAACTGTTAAGCTTTTTGTAAAAATTTAACCTAACCTAAAAAATATATAGACTAAAAAACTAGGTTTCTTTGTTTATTCATAGAAATCATGACTTTAAATAGTAAGTTTTCTGGGTTGTGAATCAATTTTTTTGGCAGTATAGTAGTTAAATGATAGGGGATAAATAGATTATTTTGCATTTAAAAATATTTAAAACGCATCTGGACTTCTACGAATAACATCAACATCTTCAATGTGTAGTACTTTGACTAAATTATCCATTTACAGTCCTTAGCTTGAAATATTTGTTAGATCATATTAGGAGGAAAAGCATGAAAAAACGCAAGAAGCAGCAAATGTCCATTAGTAAGAAATTAACTGCAATAGTAGTAAGTATTTTATTATTATTTGGATTAGTTACTTTAGGTCTTTCTTATTATATAGTAAGAAACAGTAATTTAACAGACATGGATCAATCTCTCTCTGATAAAGGCATGATCCTAGCCAAAACCATTGATACTACCACACTGAAATCAATTTTAGAGAATCCTACAAATAGTAACCCTGACGCTCTACGATTAACAAGTGAAATGGATGCGATCAATGATAATTCCGATAGCATTACCAATCTATTTTTAATTACAGTTAACGGGGAAAATATTAATGCACCTGTTCTCTCATCTAGTATACTTGATCTAGGGGCTGAGTATAACCAAGATATGATTGCTATGGGGTTATCTCCTGATTTCCTAGCAAGAATTAAAGAAATTTTTGAGACAAAAAAAGCAACAGCAACAGATATTTATAGCGATGAATACGGTAGCTATAAAACAGGCCTTACACCAATCTTGGATGAAAATGGTGATATGCTGGCCGCTTATGCCATTGACTATGACGTATCAATGGTAACAGGAAAAGCAATGTCTGAAGCCCTATGGACATTATTAGTAACTGTTATTTTCTTAATAGGTTCATCCATTGCAGTTTACACGCTTTTAAGAAAAAAATTAACACCAATTCAACAACTTTCCTTACAATCTAAAAAAGTTGCAGAAGGTAATTTAGAGCTTGAACCATTACCAGTTACTTCAACGGACGAAGTAGGAATGCTCACACAAAACTTTAATTCAATGATTGAAAACTTAAAAAATGTTATTAAAAGTACAACGAATGTTTCTGCACGTGTTTCGAACACGGCCAATGTTTTATCTGTCAATATGCAGGAAGCTTCCGATTCATACAATAATGTAGCTTCTTCCATGCAAGAAATTGCAAGTGGCGCTGATCTACAAGTACAAAAGGCAAAAGAAAGTACGATTACCATTGAAGAAATGAATATTGGTATCCAGCGTATTGCCATGACGTCCAATCAAATTTCAGAATCCTCCATTTTAGCATCAGAGGAAGCTGAAAGAGGCAATGAATCGACAAATAAATCTGTCACACAAATGAATGCTATTAGTAAAGCTGTTAATCAATCCGCAGCTTCTGTTAAATTACTTGGCGAACATTCTAATAAAATTGAAGAAATCGTAGGGATCATTACAGGTATTGCTTCCCAAACCAATTTACTTGCATTGAATGCGGCTATCGAAGCTGCACGTGCTGGAGAAGCTGGTAGTGGCTTCGCAGTGGTTGCTGATGAAGTACGTAAACTTGCTGAACAATCTGAGGCATCCGCAAGAGAGATTTCCACACTTATTTCTCATATCCAGCATGATACAAACGAATCTGTAAATATCATGGTTCACGCTGTAGAAGAAGTAGATCATGGCATTGTCATGATTAATGATTCGGAAAAATCATTTAGCCAGATTTTAACTTCCATTCACCATGTGACAGGGCAAATTCAAGAGCTTTCTGCAACGATTGAAGAAATGGCAGCTGGCATGGAAGAAGTAACGTCTGCTGTTAAAGATATGGAAGATTTCTCAGTCAATTCAAAAGACAATACAAGAGCAGTAGCAGCAACTTCTGCCTCTCAATTGAATACGGTTCAACGAGTTTCTGAAGAAGCTCAAGTATTATCCGAGTTATCTGATGAATTAATGAATGTTGTTAATACCTTTGTAGTGAAATAAAAAATGAAAGGGCTGCCCTTATAAGGAGATGTATGTCCGTTAGTCTCTCACAGATTGATTCACTGCTGTGGTCCTAATGACGATAATCGCTCCTTCATAAGTGTCGGCCCTTTTCTAAAATAGGAGTTGTCATGATTGAATAATAAACGAGAATTTGATGTACACCCATCACAGAATAAAATGCATTCTTTGGAGCAACAAACGCTACCATCCAATAGAACACAATTGTTGAACGAAGAAGACTTACTCGCATATCAAACGTTAAACCAAACAATGGCTGACTACGATAAAAATACCACAATACCTGACGTATTTTATCAGGCGGCACAACAGTTTGCTGAACGAATTGCATTATCCTATGAGGGTGGCAAGCTAACCTACCGTCAGCTAAATGAACAATCCAATCAAGTTGCTCATATGTTAGTTGCCAATGGTCTACAAAAAGGAAACTATGTAGCCATTTTAATGGAACGTAGTAAAGAAACAGTCATTAGTCTGTTAGGTATCCTAAAAGCTGGTGGAGTTTATGTTCCCATTGATCCAAGCTATCCAAAAGAACGTTGTCAGTACCTATTAAACGATACAGGTGCTCCATTTATCATAACGAAAAACGAACATACAGCACTACTGAATGATTTCATACATAATGATTCCCCAACACGTACAGTATTAACAATCAACCAAACCGAGCAAGGCTATTCACAAGCGAACATTCACTGTGAATTACTTCCATCTGACTTAGCCTATATCATTTATACATCTGGTTCAACAGGTAAGCCAAAAGGCGTTATGCTTAAGCATGAAGCTGTTATAAATTTGATAACAGATAATCAAAGAATCTACCATTCAACTAAAGAAGATGTTTATTCTCAGTTTATTTCTTATAGTTTTGACCCTTCTGTAACAGAAACTTTTACTGCTTTCTTTTCAGGAGCAAGACTTCATATGCTAACAAGTATAGAACGTCTATCGATTGAAGCATTTGCTGATATGATCGACCGTGAGCAAGTAACGACTGCCACTGTTCCAAATGCTTTCTTTACACAGCTGGCTACACATTTACCAGTAAGCTATCGAGAAAAACTCTCGACACTAAATTATTTATCTGTTGGTGGTGAAGCCCTATTGCCTGCCGTTGTTCAAAAATGGCAAGAGAAATTTGGACTTTCTTCAGAAATTATTAACGTATATGGACCAACTGAATGCACAGTATTGTCCTCTTATTTTAAGGTAAAAAGTCAGATAACAGACATGCAATCCAGCATCCCTATCGGCAAACCTATCGCTAATTATGAAATGTATGTTGTCAGTGCGGATGAACAGCTTTGTCCCGTTAATGTAATCGGGGAATTATGTATTGCAGGAGCTGGTTTAGCAGCAGGCTATTTACATCAGCCTGAAAAAACGGCTGAAGTATTTGTACCCCATCTCTTAAAGCCTGATCAAAAAATGTATCGAACAGGTGATTTAGTTCGACTATTACCAACTGGTGTCATTGAATTTGTTGGACGTAAAGATTCTCAAATTAAAGTAAGAGGCTTCCGTATTGAACTTGGAGAAATCGAAACAGTGTTAAGCAATCATACGAGCATTCAGGAAGCCGTAGTCATTGCGAAGAAAATGGCTGATGGGAATAACCATTTATTTGCCTACTATACGGTAACAAGTGGTATGCAGCTTGAAGAAAATCTATTAAGAGACTATTTGGCAAATCTTTTACCAGATTATATGGTGCCTGAGCAATTTATTGAATTGCAAGAAATGCCATTATCCCCTACAGGGAAAATTGATCGAAAACACTTGGCTTCATTGGAATTAACATTATCACGCAGCAATACATATATTGCTCCAGAAAATGATACACAACGTATGCTTGCTAACGCATGGGAATATGTACTCGGTATTGAGCCAATAGGCATTCACGATAACTTCTTCCATATTGGAGGGCATTCACTAAAAGTTCTCGAGATTCTTGTACAAGTGAAAAAACATATCCCATTCTTAAAGATTCAGGATTTCTTCCAATATCAAACGATTGCAGAACTTGATCATTATATTCGTCATTATCAACCGGAAGCTATTGAAGTTCAAGAACGACCAACTAACATTGTCTTCAAGGACTTAATGGAGCCTAGTCCGCTACAAGTCTCCCAAAACGTGAAGCCGTTGCCAATGACATCTGTATTATTAACAGGGGCTACAGGTTATTTAGGTAGTCATGTATTACATGAGCTATTAGCAACAACAAATGCGCATATTTATTGCCTTATTCGACCAAGTGCCCAAACTACGATTGAAGCCAAGCTAATAGAAAGTATGCAATTTTATTTTGGCAATACGATTGCTCAGCAGTTGAAAGACCGTGTCACAGTTATCCAAGGTGACTTAGGCAAGCAACGACTACATTTATCGGATGAAGATGAACAAATCATTCTGAAAGAAATCAATGCCATCATACATTGTGGTGCAGATGTGCGTCATTTCGGTGCCGCTGATCATTTTAATAATGTCAATGTAAATGGAACTCGCTATTTGCTTGAAATAGCCAAACAGAAACCAGGTGTACATTTCCATTATGTATCAACAATTGGTATTCCAGAGGAGTTAGCCGCCCTTCAATGGGGGCAAGATGAAGCAAAGGGTAACTTCAATTACGATGTAAAACTTGATAATGTTTATACTCAAAGTAAGCTAGAAGCAGAGAATCTTGTTCGAAATGCTATGCATGATAAAATCCCTGTTTCCATTTATCGTGTAGGGAATTTAAGCTGTCATTCTGAAACAGGTAAATTCCAACATAATATCGATGACAATGCCTTTTACCGTATGATTAAATCGATGCTTTATTTAGGTAAAACACCTACTGCACAATGGCATGTTGATTTTACACCAATCAATTATGCTAGTCAGGCACTCGTTTCTCTGGCAAATCAGCCAGCATCCAACGGCCATGTCTTCCATTTATGTAACCCTGTATCGCTTACTTATTTAGAATTAATCGATATGCTTAAGGAAATTGGTTATGACTTAACAATTGTATCAACACAAGAGTATACAGATTGGCTATTAAATGGCGATCATTCAAAAGATGTACAGGAATATTTATCATTAGCCATTGCTCAACTTGAAGGTGATGGAGCAAGTGACTCCCCATTTATCTTCAATTGCAAAAAGACGATAGAATTTTTAGCCCATACAAAGATTGAATGTGCAGTACCAAATACAGCCTTTATTGACAGAATGATTCAATACGGCATCGATACAGGCTACTTCCCAGAACCAAAACAAGTCAATATAAGATGATAGAACAAAATATACAACTATTTGCACTGCCTCTTGGAGCACAGTTAACGCCATTAGAATGGGATGCTTTTCTCAAAGTACTCCCTTCTGATGTTCAAGGAAAAGTTAAGCAATACAAGCATTGGCAGGATCGTCAAAGAGCCTTGCTAAGTAGCACCCTTATCAGGTGGGCACTCCTTCCCTATATCGATGAAGTCATGCTACACCTAGCTTATGATGAAAATGGCCGCCCATATATTGCAGGACATCCTCATTGGCAAGGTGATTTTAATGTTTCTCATTCTGGTAATTGGGTTGTGCTGGCAGTCGCTACTAACGGACGAGTGGGCATTGATGTGGAAGAAATAAAACCTGTGAGTGAAGATATGATGACGTATGCGCTTTCCGAGACGGAGCTTCAATTGGTCTCTCATCAGCCTCTACATGTTTTTTATGAGTTTTGGACATTAAAAGAAGCCCTTTTTAAAACAGGCTTAATGTCGATTACATCACCTCATTTGCTTGATACAATCGACATTAAAAGAACAAGGAAAGACCTTTTTACTGAGCTACTATATCTCGATCAGCAACACCCTGTGTCCATCTGCTGGAACCATGCATGTTCTAATGTAATAATCACCATGTTAAATAAAGAGCAGCTTCTACAGCTATAACAAAGGAGGAGAAATTGAATAATTTCGCCTCCTTTTATGTTGTTGAAAAAAGATCATGTCACTAGCAGAAAAAGACTTTTTAGTAAGGTGAGGGGTTGATTTCCGTTCCGCCAGCGTCCGATGAGCCGCTTCACTCACTTCCGTTCGCTCCAGGGTCTCCTCTGTGACGCTATGATCTGACCCCAAAAATATAAACTTTTTTACGAAGCTTTTCGATACTCAACGGGACTTTTTCCGTTGAGTTTTCTTTTAATCCGCCCATGATTGTAATAGTAAATATACTCTGCTAATGCTTTTGTAAATTCTACATAGTTTTTAAACGTAGTCGTGTACAGAAATTCTGATTTCAGAATACCAAAAAAGCTTTCTATCACGGCATTATCTAAACAATTTCCTTTCCGTGACATACTTTGCTTGATTTCGTGCGTTGCCAATAACGCTTTAAAACGTGGTATTTGATATAACCATCCTTGATCAGAATGCATGATTAAGCCACTCTTTTTCGATAACTTTGTATACATAAACGCCTTTTTAAAAGACTGTTGAACTAACTCAAAATTAGGTGATTTTGATACCTCATATCCAACGATCTCTCGATTGAATAAATCTAATACAGCGGATACATAGATTTTTTGACCGTTTATTTTAAACTCTGTGACATCGGTTACCCATTTCTGATTGGGTACAGTGGCTTCAAAATCACGTTGGAAGACATTCTCTGCGACATAGCCCACCGTTCCTTTATACGAACGATATTTTTTAGGGCGTACTGTCCCTTTTAAGCCCAATTCTTTCATCAATCGTTGGACCGTTTTATGGTTGATGAAAATCCCTTCATTTCGGAGGGCAAGACAAATACGACGATAGCCATAACGCCCCTTATGGTGATGAAAAAGTATCTGGATTCGTTCTTTAATCGCCTGATATTTATCTGGTTTTACCCATTTTTGAAGATGATAATAATACGTACTTTTCTTAAGTTTCGCGACTTTTAATAGAGCTTGAAGTGGAAATTCCAGCCTTAGCTCATACACAGCTCTCACTTTTTCTTGGATTTGAAGGCTTCCTTTTCTTGAACTAAGGCTTTCAACTTTTTTAAATAGGCATTTTCCATCCGTAAATACTCAATTTCCGCTTTTAACTCTTCCGTTGTTTTTTCATTTAAATCGGACGAAGGTGGTTGTTTTTTTGGCATTGATTGGTGCTCCTTTTCTACTTGATAGAGCACCTCTCCAGCCGTTGACATCCACTGTTTTTTCCATCTCCGAATGGTTTCACGAGAAGGAATATTAAACTTCGCAGCAGTCTGAAGGAGCGAATCGCCCGTCTCTATCAGGTGTTGAATTACTTTTATTTTAAAAGAATCTTCGTAATTCGTGAACCCTTGAGGACGAATAATTCCTTCAATGCCATGATAGCGATATAATTCAATCCATAATCGAATGTACTGTCGATCCCTCTGTAATCTATTGGCAATCTGATACGTACTTTCTTTTTCTTCAAAGTAGGCTAGAACTGCGGCTAACTTTTGTTCATCAGAAATCACTAACTGCACCCCCTATATTAAATTTTCAAGTCCAATATTTTGGGTGCAGTTCACTAAATCCCCTAGGAGTGACGCTGTCTCCACTCCAATCAACCATTCTGCAAAATGTCTTTACTTTTTTCATACTAACATAGCAATCAAATAGCCCAATATCTGTATTCCTAGGGAGATAGGATTTTTATTTTCAATGTGGAGAAGTGATTCGTTACTACCCCCTCAAAAAATGAGTAGTGAACGCCTTTGCTAAAAAGTTAATGGGTTGGAGTGGAAGGCTACTTGACTCCCGTGGGATAGCGAGACAGGCAAAACTCTAAACGGAGCGGTAGCGGAGGAAGCGATTCGGCGCTCGCTCACAGGAAAGCAAGTAGCCTTCAACGGAAATTCATTTTCACTTTTCACAAAAATTCTATTGATTGTTTTTCAACACTATGAAAGGAGGAGAAATCGAATAATTTCTCCTCCTTTCATTATTAATAGAAAACGCTGCGCTAGCGTGTCGTTTATTCGACCCACTAGGACAGCGTTATCTGTATTATTTAAATAAGTCTGGATACATTTCTTTCGCTAGGGCTTCCATTCCATCAATTGTGTTATAGCCATAGCCGAACATGTAATTGTAGTCTACAATATACATTTGTTTATTTTTAATAGCCTTCATGCTTGAAAGTTTAGGGTTCGCATAAATTTCTTCACGTATTTTTGTCAAATCAGAACCGTCCCAGTTAGGAAGAATCAATACATCTGGATCTGCAGCAATCAATGTTTCAACACTTACATCGCCTGTTTCATCTTTGAAAATATTATCTAATTTAACCATTTTGAATGCATCATTAAAGAATGTTTCATCGTGTGCTGGATAAACAAAAAGCTCTTTTGGATCATTTGTATGCAGATATGCAAATGTTTTTTCTTCTTTAATACTTTCTAATTTTGAAGAAATATCTTGTTGTCGGCCTTTTAATTCTTTAATAAAGCTGTCTGCTTTGTCTTGAACATTAAAAATTTCTCCGATATTTTCGATATCTTTGTAAATAGAATCATATGTGCCACCTGTTACAGATGATTCTAAAACATATGTTTTTACACCCATTTCATTAAGAGAGTCTACTGTTCCTACTCCCCATTCAGCATTATCAAATAAGCCACCACGACCAAATACTAAATCAGGATCAGTCCCTAATGTAACCTCTTTCCCAACATATTCATCACTTAAAATATTTAGCTTAGCATATTCTTCTTCTACAGATTTATCAACTGCACCAAAGTTTGCCCCAACACCAACGATTTTATCGCCTAATCCTAGATGTAATAATAATTCAGCTGCTGGACGTGTATTTGCCATAATTCTTTCAGGTGCTTTATCAAATACTTGATCTTTCTTTTCCCATGTTGATCCACCCTCAGCTTTTGAAAAGTTCTCAACTGTCAGTGGATAATGCTCTTTCGTTTGTGTTGTTGCCTCAGATGTATCTTTTGATGTGTTACCGCAAGCTGTTAATGTTAATAAAGCAGCTAAACCAATTCCTAATAATAATTTTTTCTTCATGGTTTTCCTCCTACAGTCCATATGCAAATCCTAATCCATTCGTCACTGGATTAGTAAATGTTTGACATTTAATATGATATAAAGCTTCTATTGTTTCTGGTGTTAAAACTTCTTGCGGTGTGCCATGTGCATAGATTTCACCATCTTTTACCGCATAAAGATAATCACAGTAATGTGCAGCCATTTCTAGATCATGAAGTGCCGCTAAAACACCGATGTTTAAACTTCTTACGCAGGATAGTATTTCAATTTGATAGCGAATATCTAAATGATTTGTTGGTTCATCCAAAATCATAAATTTAGGCTGTTGAGCAATCGTTCTAGCTAAAATAACCCTTTGCTTTTCGCCACCAGATAATGAAAGAAAACTACGTCCTCTATAAGATTGTAAGTTCGTTCTTGTCAATGCCTCTTCTACGATGTCAAAATCCTTTTGGTTATCTGACTCTAGCATTTTTTTATGAGGTGTTCTGCCTAACATCACCATTTGTTGTACCGTTAAATCAAAGTGCATTTCATTGAATTGTCCAACTACACCTAAGTGCTGAGAAATCTTTTTTTCAGGACTTTTTAAAACATCTAAATCATCTAAGAAGACCATCCCTTTTTGTGGCACGAGGCTTTTATAAATACTTTTCAACAAAGTTGACTTTCCGCATCCGTTTGGTCCGATTAAGCCCACAAATTGTTGCTTATTCACATGAATGGATATGTTTTTTACGATTTCCTTTTTGCCGATTTTTACTTCTATTTCCTTTGCTACTAATTCCATTGTTCTACCCTCCGAAGTTGTAACCTTTTTTTACAATCATATAGATAAATAATGGTGACCCAATGACAGAAGTAATAATTCCAATCGGTAATTCTACATTTTGGATTAATGTTCGAGACAGAATATCTGCCCAAATCATGAAAAGTCCTCCTAAGAGCAATGTTCCTAACATTAATCGTTTATGGTCTGCACCGAAGATACCTCTCGTGATATGTGGAATTATTAAACCAACAAAACCGATCATACCTGCATAAGCGACCATCGTTCCTGTAATTAGTGAGGTAAGAATCATATACAATTTACGATAAGCACTTAAATTGATCCCTAATGTGATAGCTGATTCATCCCCAAGTAGCATTGTATTTAGCACGCGATGTTGGAAAAGGAATAATGCAGCTCCAAGTACAATTACAATTGTTAAAATCGGTGTTTTGTCCCAGCTAGCTGAGGCTAAACTCCCCATAGACCAGAACGTAACAGTTTTAATGCCCTCAGCATTATTGGCAAAGAAGATAATAAGGCTTGAGAATGAACTACATAATGCACCGATGACAACCCCTGATAAAACAAGTTTTACTGAAGTTGCTTTGCCGCCAATGCTGGATAGGATAAGCACTGCCATTGAGGTAAGCATTGCCCCAGCAAATGCACCAAAGGCTACCCCAAATTGTGCTAATAATGCACTGCTCCCAAAACCAACTAGGATAGCAAAAGTTGCACCTAATGACGCACCTGAAGAAATACCCAGTATGTATGGATCAGCAAGCGGGTTTTGTACAACTGCCTGCATGACAGCTCCACATAATGCAAGTCCGATACCAATCAATAAGGCAAAAACCACACGCGGCATTCTGACCTGTAAAATAATATTCAAGTAAGATTCACTTTCCACACTATCAAGCGTGCCAAGCTTCCCATTGGATATAGTATGTAGCAAAATATCCATCGATTGCTTGAAAGGAATGCTGACTTGTCCTATTGATACAGAAAAAACGGCAGATATTAAAATGGAGGCTATTAAAAGCAAGATAATAACATAATAAATATTGCCCATTCCTATTCTGTTAGCTTCCTGTTTATCCAAGATTTCACCTCTATCTATTAAACTATTAGTTAATGATAACGATTATCATTTTCATTTTGTATTGTAAGTGATAATCCATTGAAAAACAACAGGAAAATTTTTAATTATAGATTATTCATACATTTAATAGATGAATAATCCAGTAATGGCGCTTTAGTTGACTAAAATTATTTTTCCCTTGGAAATAAAAACAGCTAGTTATAAATCCCAATTATTATATAGAAGAGAAAATTTAGGAATTTCTAAAAATAGGAGATGTAAAATGAAAAAACGCGGCATTTTTATTAGACAAAGGTGGAGCAACCATAAGTACAGCAATCTGTGATGAGATTGCTTAAGGAAATGAAATGAAACAATTTGAGAAGCCAGCGTCACAGATGAGACCTTTCGTGAGTAAAGCGGCTCACCGGACACCTCCTAGAAAGGACGCTGGTGGAACGGAAATCAACCCCCTTGCCTTGTCAAAAGGTCTTTTTCTACTCGTGACATGATTTTTTTCAACAACAAAACCACTTCCCATAAAATGATGGAAAGTGGTCATGTTTACTTAAAAGATTGTGTTTTTAGTTTAAGCTAAATCTTACATCATTCCTGGCATACTTGAACGGATTTCTTGCATCTTTGAAACTCTTTTCCAAGTCTTAACGTTGAAAAAGATCATAGAGCAATAGAAACATATGTTTCGTCTGATTTCGATTTCGTTAGTTTTATCTGTTATTTTTTTGTTAGTTTTGAAAAACTAACATTACCTTTCTTATTATATAGAAGAAAGTCACTCATTATCTATCAAATGAGTGACTTTCCTTATTGCTTAATTCTTCTCTTGTCAGCCTTTCTTCTCCACCTGTTATAACATTCCTTAATTTTATTAATTGGTTAATTACTACATCTAAGCTCTTTACTTTATTAAAGCCAAGCGTAACAGGTGCATCATTTAAACTTAGCATCTCACCCTTTTCTAATTCTGTGCCAATGGGTACAGGGTCAATCCTGGTAAATTGAACGGCCCCTGTTTTTAGCTTTTTATTTCCAACTATACGAACTCCTATATCTCCATTTCCAAATAAAATTTGAACAGAACTAGTTTTTAGAATTGGCATTATCATTTATCTCCTTTAAGTAAGTAAATATCAACTCTTCTGTATGAGTTTTCAGCGCTTGGTTGGCATATTGATGCACTTCATCCTCCCCAGGCGTTCGTATTGTCACCTCGCTAAAATGCTCACTTATTTTCACCCATTTAACTACTTCTATTTTTTGTTTAGCTAGAAAGCGTTTTTTATTGTAATAATCATGCCTTAAATCTTTTAGGAGTCGGTCTACTATATCTAGATACACTTTAGACATCTTAAGATTTGTTAAGCTGTCATAATCACGCTGCAATGATTTGATGGCCATATCTAGTTTTATAAATTTGTAAAGCACTTGGCGATCTTCTCTATTAATCATCTGAGTCAACCAATGAAGCTTTTTGAATTTTATTGAATGCAATACGCTGGATTGATGTATTGGTTTCTAAAAGTAGCTCTTTCTTATATGCATCTGTTCCAGTAACAACTCCAACTTCATTGTGCAACTTATTATGATCCCATAGAGTGAGTTTTACCAAAGTATTCATTTTGAATGCTCGTTGGATTGTTTGCTCTATCTCTTCAAGCTCCCATTCAGTTAAATCACGCTTTTTATCATAAAATTGCTCCTGTTTCCATGTTTTAATGAGGTCAAGATGTTCTGGCAGCATCATAGCAGTCCATTTTTTAGATCCTCTGTCGTTTAACATCACAATCACTCTCCACTAATATTCGATATCTGAAATTTTTAGGATATCTAAAAAATGCACCTTATGATTATTCATGTACTTATCTTTAATATGGATTAGTTTTGTATTTGCATCCATTTTTGTTATGGTACCTTCTAATGGTTCATCGCATTTGTAGATGCTAAAAACTTTGGGCTGTTTTTCCTCCATTGCTTCGGTTAGCGCGTTTGCCATTTCTTCTAAGTCAAATTCATCACGATCTGGGTGTTTCGGATCTTTCTTTTTAGTAGGCGTTTTAGTTTTTGCCATTTTAGCCACTCCTTTTAAGAACATTTGTTTGTATATATTATAGAACTAACGTTCGTATATTTCAAGGTGTTATTTATTCTCCTTTTTCCCTTTTTCGATAAGTTTTACTAAACTGAACAATTTATTATCATACTATTTGTATAGTTTTTGGGATATAATTTCATAGAAACTAAATATTACCGGAGGTTTACTATGAATACTTTGAAGTCATTAATTTTTCCTCAAGACCTGAATAGATTAAGTAAAAGCATTTTAAAGGATATATGTAATGATCTGACATTAGAATCAACGGGAAATGTCAATGAATTAACAAATAGAGTATGGTCTTCATTTGGTCAAATTGAGGGAAGTACACTTGAAAAGATATACAAAAACATCTTTGCGGGGGCAATTTCTTTAGCATGGTATCGTACTACAAATGAGGAAGGTTTAGTTGGGCTTAAACAAAATATTATCCAAAACATGCCTTTTAATCCATTTGAAGAGGTGATTACTCCAAATAGTACAGAAATTCCTAATGAACCATCTATAATTGCTGCTACCGAAATTGATGGACCTTCTAAGTATCTTCTTCGATTCATTCATAGAGCGGGTGTAAGCGTTGACTATTATTTAGCTGACAGAAGAGAATACATTAAACACGAAATTACTACAGTTTATATTGATGAAGTTAAGGGAATAATTGAAGTAAGAGCAAGTTCTACATCAGCAAAAAAGGTTATATCTGGATTAGCTGCAATTTTGAATGAAACATATGACTTTAAACAGTTTGATTTTTTAGAAAGTTACAATGGTGACTTAGAATTATTAGCTGACGCATTACAAGGTCAATTAATTGATGCTATAGGGAGACCAGAAGGTTTGGTAGAGAGTTTTGAAGAAACTCAAGGCCAATCAATTGTGAGCATACTATCTGCCATTGACGAATATTATAATAATGGCGAATTAACCATACTAGAAGAAAATTTAAATAGTGAAGATATTACTGGTATTTTAGAAACTACCCCATTCACTTTACTACTTTTAAGTGGTCTTGAAACGATAGGTTTGGGAAGTATTCGAGAACTTAGAGGGCTACCTTTATACGATTATTTAGAGCCTTATCTTGCAAAGCAAAAAGGTTCTATATTGTTTGAGCATGCTGAAAGTGGAGTTGTGCAAGTTTATTCGATTCGAATTGGTGTAAAATCAAAAACATTTAAATTCAACGTATTTGCGTCTGAACACGTATTAGATTATATTAGAGAAAAAATGTTTTAATTAACTAACTGAGAGGGTGAAATTTATGCGTGATATTAAACCATGGGAAGTAAATAAAATTTTTAATGAAGCACTTGAAACTATTGCTGTTAGTCAAGTGAAGAAATTTTACCCAAGTTATATTGCGAAAATGACCGAATTACCTCTCGGTGTAGTTATAAATAAACTGAAAGAATTAGAAGAACAGGAAGCTCTAAAAATTAAACACGAATTTCTTTGTGAAGAATGTTGTAGAAGCATTTTAACAGTTAATCAGAATGATTTTTTCGATCCTGAAGTTACTTGCTTGTATTGTGGAACTGAAAATAACTTTGATCCTTTGGATGCAATACCAATAATTGAATTAGATGACGGTTATAGAGAGAGTTTTTCAAAAAAAAAGCCTTTAACAAGAGAACTAATGTTAGTTTAGAAGCTTATAATAAACCTTTAAGTTTAAAAGAAATAATACCTATTTTAAAGAGAGAAGGTTTATTAGAAGAAGTATCGAAGGTTGGGAATGTAAACATTATAATAAATACAGGAGATGCTTATATGAACGAATCTAGTAAATACAGCGGTTTTACTTTTGGAAATAACAATGGTAACTTTAACCTTGAAAATAATGGTACTTTAAACCAAGGGTTTGCTAAAACAGATGAGGATATAGGAACTGCACTAAAGCAGATTAATGAAGAAATTAAAAAACTTTCAGAAGATAAAAGAGAAATAGCCGAACCACATTTTGACCTTCTTCAAACTCATTTAAAAAGTGGGGATAAAGAGAAAGCTAAGAAACCACTAGAAAAATTAAACACTTTATTAGGCTCTGTGGGTTCTATTCTGACTATTGCTTCATTTTTAGGATTTGGACTCCCTTTAAAATAGAATTCTTTATTATTAAAAAATGCCCAGGCTCAAAATTGAGTACCTGGGCTTTTTTAGTGATTATTTTACTTCGTATAATTTGGTTGTTTTGCTTTCGTTATTATAAATGAGCTTTAATCCTAACAAGTCCGCAACATCTCTAACTGGAACATGCATCTTACCATCAATAATCAGAGCATTAACGGTCTTCACATCATTGAACATGACCTTCGCTCCTGTAATTTGCTCCTCTTTCTGTGTATGTTCAGTTTGTATTTTTGTGTAACCTAAATGAGCTGCAAATACTTCTGCGATGGCAGCGCAAATGGCAGCAAAGTTCCTATGGTACAATTCGACATCAGCTTTGCTATCTACAAAACAAATCTCAAGAAGAATAGCAGGCTTAGTCGTATTTTTTAGGAAATATAACTCTGTACGTTGTTTTGCTCCACGATTTTTAAGTCCTGATGCTTTGGAAATAGCAGCGCTAACCTTAGCTGACAAATCTTTTTCATCATAATAAAGAACCTCAACCCCTCTTGGTCCATCGATGACGCTTGCTGCATTAAAGTGGATGCTCCAATCCAAATCACGTTGTTGCCCATTATGATAGTTCACGATTGTCTGTAGATTTTGATTTTGAGTAGTCGAGGTATTGTCATGGAACACTGAGCCAGCACCAGTGTATTCAGTAGTAAGGAGTCTATGAACCTCATTAGTTACTTTTCTAGCCTCATCTACTTCATCGATAAAATGCTTGGCACCTCTAATTTTTAAACCATGGCCACTAGATCCTACGAACTTTTTAGTCATTACTATCATCCTTTCGAGCGTATCCCATAGCTCTTTCACTATCATTCATTCCTGGTGTTGTTGGATCGCTCACGACACCAAATAGAACTAATAAAGCAAGCACAGTATTAAAAATATCTGTTACTTGCTCATTATAAATCGTTGTGTCTAAACCAAATAAGGCTGCGATTTGTTGAATTAATAACAACAACAATGAAAATGCTCCCACTAGGAACGGCTTGTGTTTCAAACGTACTTTCCAGTTGATTTTCATTTATATTTCCTCCTAAAAGATGTGTTTTTCCATACGGTCCATACGACCTTCAAGTGAAGTTAAACTTTTACTTATTTCACGCATTGCGTTAGCTTGTTCACCTTGGGCTGCTGTTAACGCTTCTAAATTTTCCATGAGTTTTTGTTCACGTTTGGCAGAATTCCAAAAAACATAAACTACTAAACAAATACACAGAATTGACCATACCACTTGTGAATTTGCTACCTGACTTGCTGCTGTTACCGTTGTTACTGGATCCATTACATCACCAATCCTTTGCCCTATTTAAAATAAAAAGCCATGAGACGCATCGAAATTTGGTAGCTTGTACCGTTGCCCATCTCGATTGCTCTCATAGCGAAAAAACACATAAAAAACAACGCTAGCTTATGCTGCGTTTTAATCGTCATTTATTCGGTTGGTTCTTCTACTGGTTGTGTATAAGCAATCGTTTGTTGATACTCAGTTTCTGTGACATAACCTTTGACTAGAGCATTATCGATTTGTTCCAACGTGTAATTATCTGCAGCATACTGCTTTACTGGTTCATGATAATCAGCAACTACTGTCTCAAATTTTCTTGTCCCATGAACATATACACAAACTGCATACTGTTTTGTAAGTAAATTGTTAACTGCCATCATAAATTCCCCCTATTATGTTAATAAAATTGATTCCATTAATTCAAGTAAAGTTGAGTCCGTTGCTGCTTGTGCTACTTTTAATTCCTGTACTTCCTCACTTAATGGCTTCTGATAAACTGGCTCAGTAGGTTCCTCTGGATTGTTCGGGCCTGAATAACTGAACTCTAGCTGGTTTGTTTCAATGTTAATGCGATAGCCATCGCACTCAGCGAAATCTTGAGCATAAGCACCGAAAGGCAACTCAATTACACTAAATGAATCCCTAACACGGCTGTACAGTTCTTTATAGGCCATTACATCTTGATCAACTGTAGTTGGTCTAACACCGCCTTGTCTTTCTCCTGTGTCAACTAAAATATTACCAGTTGCAATTTCATAATAAATTTTTCGTCCTATTTGCATTCATTTCAGTCCTTTCTTATTCATAAACAATCCAATAGTATACGAGTGATTGGTTTAATGCAGCATCACTAAACGAAAAACCATCATTTGACACAACGACTGGGCTGGACATTGCTATCGTTTGGTTTTGGCTAATCCACCTATCATTATAATATGGTGTTTTTGTGTTAGCAGAATAAACAAATTTTCTATTCGAATCGGTTTCTTCAACTATTATTAATGTTGGTTTAAAACTCAAACCATTAATTGTAATAGTATTGGAGCTACCTTTAATTTTTGACCCACTCGCCCACTTCTTTCCCACAAACAACCTATCAACTAGTGACTGCAACGGCTCTGCTCCACTTGAACCGTCCTGCATCTTTGCGGCTAAATCATTTTTAGCTTCCTGAATGACTGCATTAATAGCAGCCATTGTGTCATTTGCCGTAGCTGGTGATCCAACTACACTAGCTAAATCAGCCTTTGCATTAATACCCTCAATACCCTGTAGGGCTGATATAATGTCACTTAATTTGGCTGTGTTATCTAAAGGCATACAGTAACCCCCTTTATTAGGAATATATATAAACTGTGTATTGTTCGGATGGACCTGTTACTGGTAATTGAATATCGTTCATACTTACATGTGCATTACCAGTTAATCTGATAGTGTAATTTTCACCATTTGTTGTTATTTGTTTATACCCACCATTTTCAGTTTTTGCCTCTTTAACAAACACTGTTGTTACTATTTTGTCTTGCCTATACACTACTATAGTTGTAGGTTCAAAATCTAAAGCTGTTATCTTAATGTAATATCTAGGGAAAGTTTCACCATTTAAAAAATTAAAAATCAATGTACTGGAACTAGACATCAATGATACTTTAGCGTACTTCTTTCCTACATCTATATTTGATATTTCAGCTAAGATAGTTGTCCATGTAGCATCGTCTGGCAGGTTAATATCACCGCCACTAATACCATTCACAGTCTGTGCAAATTGTGTTTTCAAGTCACTTTCATTGGCTTCGGCTTCGTTTACAATATTTATTAGCGCTTGCAAGTCGGTGCTGGAAATACCCCGACTACGTAATGTAAAAAAAGAGGTGTCTTCCACCACCTCGGCAAATCCTTTTTCTAATAAATTGATAGGTTGACCTTCTATATCGACTAAAGGTTTTGATGATGCTCCGCCATTAAGTGATACTGTGAGTGGTCCACTCAAATCATTAGCAATTTTGATAAACAATCGATGAGTGCCAGATTTCCTTGTAAGTCTCAATTGATTGCCTACGATTATCGGTGTTTGATATTCAAAGTCTGATAGATTTTCTGCTATTTTATCGTCAACATATTTCCGACTTGCGATAACTATAGTTGGATCAACTGATAATTTCACCACATCTGCATTGTTAGTCTCGATGACGAAATGTATTAATGTTTCTTCTGATATACCTTCAGACAATTGCGGCTTATATTTTTCAGGATATTGCCCTACCGCAATAAGTTGGTTTTGATCGTCAAATACACCAATTTCTCGTATTGTAAATCCGCCTGCTGTTACTGGTATTACTGCATCAATAATAATTCGATTCTCATTATTTGAATCAATCGTTACATTTGATACAAGTCCTCGCCAAACCTCATTCACCAAAGCTGTTTGATTCTGCGTTGGAACGTAGTGAGCACCATTCCCATCTCCTAACGCAACGTACTCAAGACCAACTTTACTTTGTGTAACCTGTGCGTTTGCTATTTGAGCCAAACCGATAGTCGTTATAATTGTTCCATATTGAGCCACGATACCTCTCCTTTCGTTACATAGGTGTTAATGTTATTTCTGTTGCAGTTTTGACGCCTACGAGGCTGTTGCTACGCGTTTGTTGTAATACGTCTTCAATATTCATTGGGTGCAAGGTAATTTCCGAACCACTCATCATGAAACTAGGGACATATAAATTGGTGATCAAACGTCGTGCTATTTTTAATTCCATATTCAGTGGTATTACCCGATCGAGTGTGTAGTCGATTTCTTTGTCTACAGACGTATCAGTAGCTTCAAAAACAAAAGTTGCTTTACAATCTCCAACGTTTAAATACTCTTCCCAATTACCTACACCAACTAAATTATCTAGGATTTCCCACACTTTACGTTGTGTAATTGGAAGTCTTGTAGATTGCCTTACAATCAAGCGTCGCCTGCGAAAGTCTAATGATTCACTTGATGGATCAGCACGTATGTCATAACCACGCTCACGCATTCTTATGAATTTTTCACTGGCTGTCATGATAAATTGTTCGATTTCCACTCGTTTTTGGGCGACATCTAAGTCATCTAATTCAACAGTTATCGTTTCTGTAAGCTCATCTGTTTCTTTAATGCCATCATATATATCTGGTAAATTACGTGCGACTCGATTATCAAGCATCTAACGTCACCACCCCTAAAATTGGCACTTGATTGAGAGTTAAAGTGAAATTACTGTCTTGACCATTAATTGTTGATTCCAGCACATCACTTATTCCGACAATATCTAGTAATCTAGATTCGATTTGTAACTGTCTTATGATTAAAAAATTAGCGTTTTGCCATTCTTTCTTGAGCGAAAGAAAGTATTCATCAATTATCTCTTCTACTTCATTTTGGAGTTGTCCAGGTGTTACGTTAGAAATGACTAGTTTTAAGTAAATGTCTATAACAACAGTCTCAACTCCACTTACTGTTACCCGATGTCCGTAAGGTGCTAATCCCAGTCCTTCGCCACTATTCACAATAGGGTCTATGATCGTTTGTGCCTCCTCAATCAGCGCAGGGGATGGTGGATTAAAATCGGAGTCAATGATAGTTATTCCTACTGTTCCTCCGCCAGCAGGTGCTCTATAAGGCTTCACCCCACCAACTCCATGAATACTCATAACTTTTTGCAGATAATCGTCCCGGTTGCCACCATACGGTATTTGTTTTCGAGTCAAGAAAAAACGTATACGAAAATCTTCTGTTGGTTCTTCATCTTCACCTGGTATGAGTAATTCGGTAAGATTAGCAGTTTCTAAACCATCAATATATTCAATTGGAATCAAGGCACCGAACTGTGTATTACCGATAACACCTGTTGTTTCACATTGCATTTCATAAATACCTGGAGCAATTCGTTGGATGGCTATATAATCTAATTCACCAAGAGAAAAACGAGACCCAATAGAAATATCTTTGCTGAAAACACCTTTTAATATGGCATTGGTTGCCTCGTAAGGATAGACGCCATATTCTGCAGCACGACGTATTAGATTTGGACGAGAAGCTGTTTCAGGAAATGTCTCTAAAATAATACTATCTAACGCTATATACATTTCTTGCAGCTCTTTCGCTGTCATCGCGCCAGTATCGTAGATAATAGCTCCCTCACGCTTGTCTACATCATTGCTGATTCGCTCTAACATACGTTCAACAATTGCTTCAAAGCTTTGATGTTCAAACATTAGGCAACCACCACCTCTTTTGTTATTTCAATTTCGCCTGCTATTGTATGAGCTGTAAATTGCACATGCACTTTATTCTTTATGTGACTAAAAGAAAAAGCATCAACACTGTCGATTCGATCATCGTGTGTTAACGCTTCTGTTATTAGTCTTTTTAGTTCACTGTATACAAAAGGGATAGGTTGTCCAAATAGCTTTCCGATTTCAGCACCATAGTTCCAAGTATAAATTAAATGATCATAGCGCTCTGTACTTAACGCTTTATAGATAGCCTGTTCAATAGCTTCTCGACCATCAGCGTACCCCACAATTCGTTTCCGTACTAAATCTAACTTGTAAGTCCTGGAAGGCTGAACAACTTCTTCGAAATCTGCTGTTAACTCTTCATCCAAATTATTTTGAGGAATCATTAAACCACCTCTTTATCAATTATTAAGTACTGTTGGCCGCCATGAGCACGAATCATAGTCACCTTGTCACCCTTCATCAACCCATTATGAATAAGGAACTTCTTTCGCCCCTTGTATTGATGATTATGTGAAGCGAAAGCATCATCACCAGAACCACCAGCACGATTTTCTGTTACATGGTCTACAGTCATTTCTACTTCATGATCCATCACAGCACGAGTTAGCTTTAGATGTTCCTCTTTTAAAGTGAGTTTTTGGTCCACTTGAACCTCTAATGGACTTACGCTTAATACAGTGCCATATACAACTGTAGAGAGTTTTTGGGCATTTATAACACCCAAAACTAGCTTCTGGATTTCTTTTAATATATCCTCCATACTACGCAATGAAATCACCGCCTATTAACTTCAAATCCATTCTGTGATCACTCTCTTTGAAAATATGTTTCACCGATTCAACCATCATAAAATTAGCTACAGTCAAATCACCAACATACAACTGGACAGCCACTTGACTGCCACCTCGTACAGTTGGAACACCAAACACTTTATTTATGTGTAGCTTACGGGATTTGCGGTTGTAAAGCTGTAACATACCATCAGCTTTTGCTTTAGCATTATCTTTTTCACCTAATTTTTCAGTTAGTTGCAATACGCCCCATTCGTTGATTTTGCTGCTATCTTGAGCAATATAGATTTCCCTTTTACCCTTTTTCTTATCTTCACGTATTAGCTTGATTTTGTTGTACGTATTTTCGTCAATGGATGTCGTGTATTCAAACGATTCCCCTGTGCTTTCATCAATCAGTAAATCGGTTTTAAGCGTCCTAGCTTCACGTAAATTCAATGCTCCAAAATCATCATAGAGCACATATAAACTTTTAGTGTGTAGAGTCGTTTCAGCTAGCGCGTTAGCCATGATCGTGAACAGTTCTTGATTATCTTCCACCATAGACGGTATGACATGTTTGGTATTATCTACAGTACCTGTCTTTAATCTAAAATCTTTCGCAATCATTTGAAGTACTTGAGCAGCCGTTTTTTTGGAATATACATAAGTGTCTTTATTTTTAAAGTAGCGCAGCTGATCATAGCAGGTAACAGTGATAACCCTGTTATTTGTTCGTTTCTTGGTAAAGACAAAACCGTAAAATATTTTATGACCGTCATATTCAAAGCGTACTGCGTCACCTTCATGGAAGTTAAGTACTTCATCCTTAACTACTTTGAATGTCAACTTACCTGGTGTACCTTTTCGATGTGTTTCCCACTCAATCCCTTCCTCTACAGCACATTCGTATAGTTGCCCTCTACTCATGATATATAGTTTTGATTTAGCCAAGTTTGATCACCTGCCCTGCTTTAATGACGCTTGGATTACTGATGTTATTGATTTTTGCTAGCTCGGTATACTTCGAGCCATCACCTAAATACTTCTTGGCAATGGCCCATAGTGTTTCTCCATCTTTTACGGTATGAGTTTTTGGCGTTTCCTTCCCAGTTGTTGGCCGTTTTTGCTCTACGACAGCTTTAGTAGCAGTCTTAGCAGCACTTGTTGAACTACTAGCTTTTGTAGCAGCTTTCAAATTGATCTTTTTATTGCCATAAGCTTTATACTGTTTTAATTTGATTCGTACATTGACATCAAAGCCATTTTCGGCAGATTCTAAAATCTCGTATTCTTCAATTGAAACGGTCATGTTGGTGTCAAAAAGCAAGTTACCGTTAGGCATCATACGGTTTACGATAAATTGAAAGGGCTTGTCATCAACTTTCAGCTTTTCTAGTTTTTCTAGGTAGTAGGTAGCTGGCTGAAAACCATTCGGATAAACAGAAAACGGATATTTGACGTTTGGGAGTAATACCTCAAACTCAATATCCGTTAGTCCAGTTTTCTTTATTATGTTGACTTCGCCTTCGTTCATTAGAACAATCGTTTCGTTTCTACCATTAATCTTCGTAGACAATTCAGCAGGGGCAACAGGAAACTGTACACCATCTACAAAAAAGTTATACATCTTCTGTTGGCCCTCCTTCGGCTAGCATTTCGGCAACTTCTTCTACTCGTTCTCCGAATTTATCGATAACGCCATCAATATCTAACTCACTGTTGATATGATTTTCATTCTTCATATCCACTTTAATCTCTGCTGTTGTGTATCGGTTAATGGCTTCACGCTCGGCAATATCACGAAGATATTTTAAATCCTCATTCATCATTTTAATACCATCAGCTGCTTTTTTCGTGTTATCGGCTGTTTTCTTACCTGCCTCGTTACCTTTGTCCAACTTGTCACCTAATCCAAGAGCATCGTTAATCGACTTCATAAGCGCATCGGTATTGCCACCTTGTTCTTCTTTCGAATTAAACAAATTGGCACCCCAATTGTAACCTGTGTCCCAAGCATCACCTAAAGATTTCATCTCCATTTTAGGAGCTTCCCAGTAATCAGCAGGGGCTTCACCAACCCAATCTCCTAATGCGCCTTTGAGACCTTTTAAATCACTTGTAATAGACGTTGTATGAGCGATTTCGCTACCTTTTCCAATACCAATTTTTGCAGCAATATCAGATGGCAATAAATCAACAAGCCAGTTCCAAGCTCTGATAGCACCATTCACCGCATCGACCATTACATTTACAAAATTAGTCGCAAAACTATCCCAACCATTTGTCATCGAAATAATCGAATCTAGAACATTTGATGCTAGATTGTAAAACAACCTTTTAACTGAATACATCGGATTTTTCCAAACATTTACAAAAAATTCCACATAGGAAGCCCACATATTCCACAAATAAGCTATCACATTGAAAATTGCGGACCCAAGGACCATAAATGCTCCAGCAATAATTCCTGTTGCGCTGATAGATGACCCTGTAAAATGATTTATTGCAGCAACAGCTAAGTAAATTATCGCTATTAAAGCAATAATAGCTATTACTACCCATACAACTGGATTAGCAGCAAGCGCAGCATTCCAAGCCCAAACAGCTGCTGTTTTTAACAAAATGGCTGTTCGAACTAAAATTATATAACTTGCAAGAATAAGTAATGCACTTCCTACTCCAAAGATAATAGGAGCAACCCATTGCCAATTATCATAAATAAAGGCTCCTGTTGAAGCAATTGCATTCAACACAATACCTATAACTCCAGCTATTAAATATAAAGCCTGTGTTGCACTAGAAACAAATTCTTTAAATCTCTCACTATTTGCAACCTCATTTATTTTTTGTAACACTGGGCCAAATGCACGCAAGGCTTCATTTTGAAAATACGTCCACATTTGTGACCAAGTTACTGGCATACTGTCAAACTTTTTATTGATTTCATCAGTGGCTGCAAACATTGCATTTTTTATAATGTCGGATGTAATCATTCCGTCAGATGCTAAATCACGAATCGCCCCTATAGGTTCCCCCATATAATCAGCAATTGTTCGAATTAGATTTGGTGCTTGTTCGAAGATCGAGTTCAATTCATCACCACGTAGCACACCACTAGCTAATGCTTGTGATAACTGTATTGTTGCATTACTTGCTTCAACAGCACTTGCTCCAGCAATACCAAATTGCTTTTGTACAAGCTCTGTAAATGCTACTACTTCACCCATGCTACCGAATGAATCACGAGCATTAGTACCAATTCTTGAAACCATGTCAGCAGTATCCTTAAATGAAGAAAATGATCGTTGTGCGGCATCGTGTATAAGTTGTTGCGCAAGTTCTATATCGCTCATATCTCCGAGACCGAAATCAACTTTAGCTAATTGATCAGGTATTACTGGCATTTCTTCTACTAGTAATTGTACACGGGCCTTAGTATTGGTTAATTCATCAGAAATCTTTATTACTTTACCTAAACCCTGTAGGGACAAATAAGCGCCTATCAAAGCAACTACTTTACTAAGTAAACCATTCATCGCATCTGTACCATCACGTATACGATTGTTTAGCCCACCTTGCGCATTATTAGCTGCATGAATTTCTTGTTCAATCTGATTCATTGAGTTAGCTGCATTAGCTAAATTTCTTCGCATCAACTCAATAGAAGAACTATCGAACATATCGCCAGAAGCTACATTCATATGCTCCATTTGGTTAACCATCATTGAAATAGCATTATGCATAGCTCGAATGGGTTGGCTTAAACGATCTTCAATTTGAATTGCTGTACGTATTGTAGCCATAACTACACCTCTTTTCAGGCATAAGAAAAAGCACTCATAATTGAGTGCTACTCTTTTGTGATATATGTTCCATCAGGTTGTTTATAATACTTAGTATGACAGAATGGACATTTCACTTTATTCCCAAGCATTTTAAATTTCTTACTGCATTTATGACATTCTGTTGATTTTGACATTCCAACTTTTATTAATGCGAATAAAAACATAATTACCAACAAAATAATTATGAGTGCTATCATCAGTACCCACCTCCTACACAAATATACATAAATACACATATTTTTACTATGATCTATTTGTTTGAATGAGAAAGTCGGTTTATTTCTTGTTTAATATCATGAATAATGTCTTCATAATTCTCACTAGTATCGAGCTCGTATTCTTGTTTTTCTAGTAGTTCTAAATATTTTTGGTATCTGCCTAGTTTTCCTTTATCTGTTTTTAGTTTTGAAGCATCATGTTGGATTTTCAAATATGATTCATCAAGTAATTTAGGTAATAATTCTATTTTTAGATTTAAAATATCCTTTGATAAAGGGAATTTTTCTTTAACGCGGATTCCAGCTATTATTGCTTGCTCTATTGTTAGAGATGTTCGTTGAGCTAAATCTGAACGACTTAAGAACGTTTCGATATTTTTTGTGTTTCTCATAAGATCAATAGATTCCTGTAAAATTCTCATGTCATTTTCTAATTGAACACTTGAGTAGTGCGTTCTCATGTCTCTCAAGATTTCTTGTGGTACTTCTTTTGTACTCATATTTGTAGTTTGAATTGAGTAATTAACATCAACGTCATTAAATATACATTCATCAGCGTTCTCTATTTGAATTTGTTGAGCATTATTAAACTTATTTGATTTATTCCACAATGTAAGAGCAAGACCTATTAGGATATTGATAATTACCAAGAAGATTATTATTGTTGCTATATTAAATTGATTTTGTATTACAATCGCAACTCCTGCGGAAGTAACAATTAACACAACAAACCACAAGATTGTAGATATGAGACGAAATATTGTTTTCATAATCATAAATGCCCTCCATACCATTAATATACATAATATGAAGGGATTTCACTATACATTTTACATAAACATCACTCCTTCCATTGAAAAAACACCCTCATACGAGAGTGCTTAAAAGTTGTCTTTTTTCAATTTGTTTAATTAATAACTGGTTCATTCGTTTAAGATAAGGCTGATTGCTTTTAGATAAGAGACCATAGTTTTTAAGGTCTAATAACTGAAAGTCACTCATTTTTTCTACTGCCTCTTGCCACCAATATCCAACGTCAGTTGTTTTTGGCGGTGATACCCCAATACATTCCGAGAAATCTTTTATTAACATTAGTAACCTTTTTTCTTTTTCATTCATGCCCTTGCCCTCCTAATTCGAGGACATCCACTTTTAAAAGTTACTCTTTTAGAGTATAATTAAGCTAGTTAGTTTTTTGAGTGGATGTCGCTCAAAGTTATGTCATGTTTTAAGTTGCAGCTTAAAACATGATTTTTTTATTGTACATATTTCTCATACACTTTCTTGCTGACTGACAAATCAAGTTGGAATTTTTCTTTTGCTATCATTAGATCAACTGTATCTGTTAGGATTGGCTCACGTTCAATCAGCATCTCAGGTGTCATCTGGTTTTTCTTTAATGATTTCGGATGTCCATGACGACTTGAAACAGCCTTGTTTGCGATTGTGTTAGCTTTTATAAAGTTCACCTTTGTTGGTTTAAGCAAAGATTGATGTAACTTAGTCATTGTTTCTTTTTGGTGTTCCTTGTCCAACATACGGAAAATTTGAAAGCCTTCCAAACCGGACGTTTGGCGAAGTGTTCTTACTACTTCAAACAGCCAATCTTCAAAAGCTTCTGCTTCAGGTCTTTGTGAACGAGTTACTGCTTTGTAAATTCCTTGTTCGCTAATCAATGTCACCTTTTGGTTCATATCATCCAATTTGGATGATGTGAGATACTTCTTTTTCAAATGCTTTGTCATAGCTTGTGTTTGGCTATAACCAAGAGCGTCTGCTATATCTTTAGCTATTCCCCACCACTCACCTTCAATTTCCACGAAACGAACTTCATAATCAAGCCAATTCTCTGTATTGATATTCATTAAAGATCATCCTCCAATAGAAAATTTCTTTCGTTAGTTCGACCTAATAGCCAATCTGATGAAACATTAAAGAAATCAGCGAAAATATCTAGTGTTTCGAAATCAGGTTCACGTGACCCTTGTTCATAATTAGCTATTCGTCCTCTCGAAAAACCTATTAATTCAGCTAATTTATATTGGCTGATTTTTCTTTCCTTTCTGAGTTTAGTTAAATTTTGCGCAAACAATCTTTTCACTCCTTTATTTTTAATTCTTGTCTAAAAAGAAATTACTCCACTCAAATTTTAAAAATGCTGCAATTTTTTTCGCTACTTCTACTGAGGGTGTTTTTTCACCTCGTTCAATATTCGCGTAATACCCGCGCGAAATCTCAGCAGAAACAGCTATTTCTTCCTGTTTTATTCCTTGCGACATCCTGATTTCTTTGAGCCAACTTCTCATTACCTCACCTCCTACCAAGTTCCTTTTAGGAACATTGGTTAATTCAATAATAAGTTCCTAGAAGGAACATGTCAATACTATTTTTAAAAATATGACACTTTCAGGAACATTAAATAGTTAAATATAGAAGTTCCTTTAGGTAACATATACAATAAAAAGTAGCAAAATAATATATAAGGATGTGCATATAATGAATGTACTTGCACAACGTTTAAAAAAGTGTCGCGAAAATATCAAAAAAACAAAGCCTGAATATACACAATTATTTATCGCTAATAAAATAGGTGTTGCAAGAACTACTTACACAGCATATGAAAACGGAACAAAAATGCCTCCTATTGACACGTTAAGTAGCATCGCTCAACTTTTTGATGTTTCAATCGACTACCTTTTAGGTAGAACCAACGAGCCCATATCCTATATGGATCAAATGCAAGAAGCAAATTCACATTTAGATACCCATGATATGAGCAAACAATTAGAGCTTTTTCAAACCAAACTTAAAAGTGATGAAAACCTGACTTTTAATGGCGAACCAATGTCAGAAGAAGACAAAGATTCTTTATTAGAAACCATGGAGTTTGCCCTTCGTATGTTAAAGAAACAGAAAAAGAAACAATTGGAAGACGATAGTGAAGAAATATAACCTTCCTCAATATTGAGGAAGGTTTCTTCAATTAATATCTCCATCAATTCACACCAATTCTCATCTCTTCTAAATGTACCGATAACATTTCGTTCATATCCTGCACCACTTTATTGTCCCTTTTATCAAAGGCACCACTATCACTTAACCACTGCAAATCATTAACATCTAATTGTTTTAACATATTACCCCACACTAGCCCTAAATCATTGCTCATAATAATTTCCTCCTTTATAAAAACAAAAAACCCCAAATTTAAGCAGACCATCAAGATAGTCAAGCTAAAAATTTGGGGTTTTCCCTAATTTGTATGTAGTTTCGATGTAAGTGAATATCTATGAGAATCATATTTATTCAAATCAACCTTAACATACATTAACTTAACTAGTCAATTATATTTTTTTGAAACAAAAAGCACCACAAAACCCCGATCACTCGGTAGTCTTGTGGTGCTTCCACATTTAAAAAGTAATGTAATTACCTTTATGTTACAGCACCTATAAAATTATCACAACTATTATTTTGTTTCTATACATGCCAATTAGACATGTTCAAGAAATTTACTTATCGCTTCTTTCCTTTTCTGGAACCTCGTTTTGCTTCACGCTCTTGCTTTTTATCTTCTTCAATCTTGATCTGTAGCGAAGCAATAATACAAGCCTTATCTGCTAGCGATAGAGACATATATTCTGACGGTAAGCGACGCATTTTATGGACCCACCAATGCATGATATTAGCGTCACCATCACCGTCCTCAATTAGTTTTTTACTTCTTCAACCATATCCTCCAAATCGGCTTCATAACCGTTGGCTTCTTGTGCCGCAGCTGATGCATCTGCAATTTCTCCGATTGTCAGCATCTTACCAAGTAGTGCATCTGCACCCATTGCTTTATAAGAATCTTGTAACTCTTTATCGTTTAGATTTGGAAATACAATAGATTCAACTGTTAATAAACGTTGATATTTAAAGTGGTCAAAGTCTGTGTTATATTGCCCTTTTCGCTTACCTTGCATGATCATGGAGCGCTTAGTAGAATCTGATTTCAATTCAGCATCACGCTCTGGTGAAACTGGCGCAAACTCCCATTCAATAGGTTTCCCTTGTTCATCCACAAAACTTTTAGAAACAGCTCGCTTAATATTTCCATTTTGCTTTTTATTGTGTGCAAAGAATGCAGTTAAGTTTGTCATTTATAATCACCTTATCCTTTTTATTAAAATTAAAAGAGCTCACATATTGTGAACTCTTTTTTATTGCATTTCTGGTAAAGTTGTAAATTCTTCTGGCATTTCGAAACGTTCAAATGTGAAATCAAATGAATCCTCTAAATACTCTGCATCTGCATCTAATAACGCAACTATACCGCCATCAATATTACAATCAACTAAAATGGTTGTTTGTCGTCCAACTTGAGACGAACCGTCTTCATTAGTTACTTGGATGTCAAAGTAAGTATCCTCGCCAGTCTCTTGATAGTGCAACAGCATTTTTCGGAAAATAGACGTATTAAAGTGGAATGTAGCACTACCGCTATATTCTAGACCAGTGGCTTTATTCCCCTTCCCTACTTGACCCATGATAGGTATTTTCGTTTTTGTTTTTTCGGATCGTGCCTCTAGATTGATTAACTGTGCAAACTTCAAACGATTCCCATCTATCGTTACCCAAGCTACACCTTGCGCCCCATGAATGGCATCACGAGCATGCATGGTAGCATCAGCAAAATATTGTAGATTTAAAGGAATTAATACTTTGTTTTTATCCAATTGCTTCTCCTCCTTACGCTACCATCGTCGTCACGTAAAGTTGTGACATCGTTAGTGTATTTATTACTTCCTCTTGTACAACAACTGCTCGTTTCGATTCACCTTGACCTACCAATAGCTTTTCTTTATCGTAATTTTGGATTGCTCGAATGCGCTGCATTTCTCCACGATGTTTACCAATATCATTCCACAATGAAATACGGCCATCTGCATCATTTGGCACTTTACCAAGATAGCGAGTATTGAATAGATGAGCTGTATCGATTGCAAGTTGATCTAGAACTCGAATCGTTTGGTTATATGAGAAGTCCTCATTCTTATCTGTTCTGAATGATGTAAATGTATTTACGTCTTCTAATACATTAAAGTTATCACCCACGCGATGGAAAACGTATTTACCCCCGTTTAGCAATAGAGTTAATTGTGGTTGTGTTTTTGTTTCAGACATATCAAGCACATGCTCACCATCATACGTGCGGTTAGTGTTGGATTGATTAACAGCCACTCCAGCTTGCACACCCGTAACCCAATAAACGGCACCAAAAACTTCCTCATCTTCTCCAATAGCATCGTTTTGCACATCAATAATACCTTCATGGTCTGCGTTGCCTAGTTTATGGCCGATTAACTGGAACTTACCGCCAACCTCATCACGGATGCGTTTTGTATACTCCATGTATAACGATTTGATAATGGAATCCTCTGATAAACAGCCTAATGTGTTAAAACCATAAGCCTCTAATTCATCTAATGCCATTTGGTGAGGTGTTCCTGCTGTTAATGCAGTTGCTCCGTTATTTCCGCCTGTTAGTTTTGTCCCTGCTGTTGCTGCTAGGGTAGCATCCTTTTTAAAATCAACGAAATCATTATTTTTTAACTCAGCAGCAGTTGAAACAGCATTTTGTTCATCAATTAAAGTGCCAGCAATCAGTGTTTTAACGTCCCATTTTGATGGTTCATCTACATTGGCTTGAATAACAATAGTAATGTCATTTCCTCGCATACCTTTGAATTTAGCAGTAGCAAATTCATTTGCTGCCTTTGAGCCACCAAGGTTTAGTTTGTAGAAGAATACTGTAAGAGCACCTTTAAATAAATCTCTAATACCTTTTAGCTTTGGATGAGTGTAATCGTAGCCGAAGATTTTTAAAGAGTCTTTCTGCATGTCTTCCTTAGTCACTGTCATTACTGCATCGTCTACTCCCCAATCAAGAGCAATTGGTAATGCAGCATAACCTCGATCAGATAAATTTAGGAACGCACGTGCTTTACTAATAAAGTTTTGATACGTACCAGGTAACTTTTTATTTTGCGTTAACCAAAAGCCTCCACCTAATGCCATTAAGCTTTCCCTCCTTCTTCAAACTGTTTTAAAATGCCCTCCACCTCGGTGAATGAGTACAATTTATTGTCCTGCAACAACGCATTCAAAGCATCACGCCGATGTACGTATTTATTACTTTTGACTAGCTGTTCTTTTGTGAAGGTTTGCAATGTTGCTGTTATAGCCTCTTTTACATCTTCATTTTTTACAGATTCAATTTTTTCCTGTATCTTATTTGTCGCCATTTGGAATCACCCTTTGTTTATTGATGTATTGCTCTAATGAGCCCATGAAAATCTTTTCTTCAACTTCCTGTAGAAAGAAATTAAAATGAATAAAGTTATGTCCAATACCGTCAACAACTTCGCTGTTCGCTCCTGTACCAAGCATCAGCGAGCCGTTTAACAGCGTTATTTCTTTCAATGCTTGTTGCACCTTCAAAGTCATATTAGACGCCTCAGATAAGCTCTTTTCAGGGAAATACTGCACATTAAAAAGTGTAGTCACCTTCCATCGCTTACCGATTTGTCTGATATGCTCTAGGTTTAAAAATTGAATGAAAAAAGCAGGAGTTACAAACCCCTGCGGTACCTCATCGATATATTTTTTATAATCTGTTCCGAAAGCTTCATGGAGCTTAACGGATATTGCATTCTGAATATCATTAATCTCCATCGAAAACCTCCTTTAACATATTGAATAATTTTCGTTCAAGAATTGCAGGAGCTTGTTGTTCCACTTGATCAGCACTTATAGTCATCATGAATCGACCATTTACCCATCCTTGGTGATTACGGGTACGATGACCAAACTCGACATATTGTGCATACTCTACTGGATTGATAACCTCAATTTCGTAGATTGATCCACTCTTTTTCACTTGTCCTATAGTCCAGCCTCGCCGTAAAGTTCCACCATCCACTTTCGCTACTGGAGTTATTTTAATGACCTTACTTAACAACCTTGCTGCCAACTCTTTTGCAGCTGCTTCACAGAACTTCTCAAAGTCACCTCTTGCAAGCTTGGCTAACTTTCGCTCAAATGCTTTTAATTGTTGATAATTAACACTCATTATGCATACCTCTCGAATGCTTCAAGCATTATTTCTTGATGGTCTGTATAAACAGCAGGCACACCACTTCTTGTATATTCAGCAGTTTTACCATGCTGTGTCACTATGATTTTTGAACCAGCTGGTATATCCAACTCTGGCGCAATGAAAAGTTTAGTTGTTTGAGCTATCAATACTGGACCACCAGCTGGCGTTGTTGATGTTTGCTTTTCATATGAAAGCTTGCACTTTTGGTCAGTGAATAACGGCACTTCTTCATGTTTTGTAACATGAGTAATAGGATCAGTAACTTCTCCCCATACCTTCACTGTACACGAGCCTTTGTACAACGACTCTACAGCCTTTCTACGAGCGCTTACCACGTGAGTACCCTATACTTTAAAAAGTCTGTATTACTATGGTGTAGATACGAAATAAATGCTTCAAATTGAGCCTCTGGTGTTCTATTTGCTTCTACAGCAAATACTACATTCGTGTCACCATCCTGTACTTGCTTTGCAACAACTTCAAAATTAAGTGTTTCGATATCCAATAAGCCCATTGCTTTTTTAGTTAGTAAAAACTCCCCTACCACCATATCAATAGCAATTTCATTTAAACCTGTTGGAATCATTGTTAAATTGGTTTGGTTATTAATATGGCTAGTAACTTTATCGATAGCGAATTTTAATAGCATATCGTCTGAACTACTTGGAGCGCTAGATAAGGCCACTCCAAGTGCAGATAAACGCATTACTGCATCTAAATACATACGAATCACTCGCTTTCAGATGCTTTAGTTGATTGTGCAGCTTTCTTCGGTTCTTCTAATCGTTCCATTGTTGATTCGTTTAAATGTTTTTCATCAATTGTCAATTCTTCACCAACTAAATAACGCTCTCCCTTGTAACGTATAGGGAAAGCGCCGTTTTTCACTTTTACTTTAATGTTTGCCATTTCAAGTAGCCTCCTTATGCAATTGGTTGCGCTTGGAATACGTTTTGTGCTTCTGGGAATGAAGGGATAGCTGTAGCTGCTGCTTTCACCCATGTTGAAACAGGATCTTTACCTTCTTCATATACCATTCCAATTACCTTGCCGATGGTAGTCATTTCAACATCAGAACCACTACGGATAAGACGTGATTCTTCTGGTGTTGGTCCGTACAACGATTCACCAAGTGGTCCATCACCAAACATTACGAATTTATTGTCTGGGAAGTAACTCTTTGTTGTGTATGTGCCATCTGCATTTTGTTCACGATATTTCGTGTTTGAACTTGATTCATATACAGCGATAGTAGGTAAGCCCTGCTGTGTAAAGAAAGCGTTTAAATCTGTTAAATTCGCCACACGAGCAGAACCAGCGCCATATAGGTAACCAATAATCTTTGGATTACGTAAAATAAGAGCTGCAATTTTCTTGGATGTTAATGCACGCGTCGGAGTAATATCTAGCGCACCAGACCAACGTTCTAAATCCCCTAAGATATCCTCAGTACCCGAACCCCATTGATCAGCTCCAGCAAGTGCTTCTTTATGATCCGTTGGTACTCCATATCCAACCGTAAGCGTCTTTGGTGTGCCATCCGCAGTATGCAACGCTAATTTCAATTCCCCTGAGCTTAGTGCCTGCATACGCATTAATTCAACATTAGCGCGAACATCATTAGCTGCTTTATCGATTAAATTAAATACTCGTTGCATCAAGTATTGTTGCTCCTGTGCTGTTCGTGGGAATTGTAATGCAATTAAATCCTTTTCGGTAATCTGATATTTCTTCTTGATGTAAGCAGCTTCTAGTACTTGTTTAGCAGCATCTAATGAGCCGATTTCTGCCTCTGTATCAAATGAGTGCACTTTTGCAATAACAGGTAATTCATTCGCTCCTACGAGATATTCGAACTCTAGTGTGTCGTGTTTAACCTCTGGGAAAAGTGCTTCTCCCACACCATAGCTTTGATATTTTCGTTCCTTCATGTAATCTAATACTGTTTTTTGACCAAATAATTCTAAAATGTCTGGCATATTGTTTCCCTCCAATTATCGGAATTTAATTTCTTTTAATGCTGTTTTGGCCGCTGCATCTGGAGCAGTAGGTAGACGATCCTCTAAAACGTAAGCTTCAACAATCAATGAACCTGGTTCTGGTCCACTTGACACATCGACATCGGTATATAGGATACCTTCTGCAGTAGCATCATTTTTAGGTAAGATAGTTCCTGCCTTAACGATCTTCTTTCCGTTTGCATCAGGTGTTACACCTACATCACTCACTAAATAGGTAAAGGCCTGCACCTTAGATGATGCTAGGAAATTTACACGTTGAAATTTTTCAATTGGTTTTACATACGGCATATATAGCCCTCCTTATTGTTTAGTCCCAAGGGTTGTTATTTGTATCACTTGTACCTTTTTCATTCGCCATTTTTGCGAAGTTAGATCCCACATCACTTGCACCCGCGCCATTGTCAGCACCACCAGCAGGAACCCAACCTTTGAATGTCGGTTGTTGCTTTTCTGGCACAAATAAAAAGGACTTTGATTCTTGCAACGATTTTAGTTGCTCATCAAGCCCTTTAGTGACTTTTCCATCTTCACTTAATTCGATTGTTGTTTTATCAATGAGGCCAGCTACTAAATCAACATCATGTACTTTGCTGTGTAACGACAATTTCAGTGCTGCACTCATACGTTCATCTTTCAATTGTTGCTCATACTCCGTTTTGGCTGTTTCATTAGCCTTCTGTAAATCAGTGATTGTCTTTTGTAGATCCTCATTACCTTTCGCTTTGTCTTGCAAATCCTTCAACTGAGTTTCGTGGTTTTTCACTTGATCTTCAAGCGTTTTCTTCGCCTTGTTGACCTCATCAAAGCGTTCTTTAGGAATCATTGTTCCGTATTTACCAACAATAGCATCAGCCTGTTCCTCACTTAATCCCATTGCAATTAAATCTTCTTTTTTCATTTGTGTTTCCTCCTAATTCGTTTTGACAGGTAACGACCTGTTAGGATTTGCCCCTTTTAAATTAACGTCATAAAGTGCAAAAAAGACGGATGTTTATTCTTCAATCATAGGACATCACCCTTGGCACACCAATAATGTTACTTAATTTACCATCTATAAAAACAGCGATTGTATTTGGCGTTAAATATTCAATCCTCAGATGATAGGACTGTTTTAATTTCATACTACAAACCTCGCTTCCCACTCAGGATATTTGATTTTTGAATCAATGTAATACACCTTACCATCCTTACCACGAGCAATGCGTTGGCTGTAATCATCCTCAAACCATGGTGCTGTTGTAGTTCTGCATCTTGGATGAAACGGATTAGCAGTAACACCAGGTACGAAATCAGCCAGCTTGAACACCTTGCCGTCCATTGATTGACAGATACTACTTGTACGGCTGTCTAAAGTGGCGATAATCTCGTACTTTTCAACGTCTAGCTCACCGAATGCATCCTTTTGAGCAGACGCACTAAAAAACGCTGATTCGGTTAAAACAAGCCGAGCAACGTTGGAACGAGAAGTATTCATTTTTCTAGCTATCGAACTAATCATACGGTCAGGAGCTTCACCACGAGCCATCGATTGAATTAGTTCAGTATGCAATGTATCTAGCAAGAGGTTTCGATCACGCCATATCTTTTGACTGAACGTTTGACCGTCAGCAGTCCATGGCTTGCTGATTACCTTAGTTAGTAAGTTTTCGTCTAATGCCTGTAATGTGAAACCAACCTCAAAAGCTTTTTGTATCTCAAATACGGTGTGATAGTACTGTGATTGATAAGCCTCTTTCATCAATTGCTCAAAGCCCTTAATTTGCCCACCATAGAGCTTTTCTACATGTTGCTGTAATTGTAACTGCAAACTCTCTAAACGGCTTATATGAACACGAGAGGAGGCATTTTCGAGTTGCTTCATCCACTTCTGATTGATAGTATTCTTTTTGCCATATTCGATGTATTCCTCAACTGTCCACCTGAATTCCCGCAGTTCATCACTTTTAAGGAGCTGTTTGGCTTCATCAAGACTGACCTCATTGTTTTTAGCAAAGCGCTGGTACCACCGAGCTATATCCTTTTCGATTTCGCTCATGGTTTGAATGTAGGCTTTTTCAAGATCTTTGTAGTATGCCTCACTTTTCTCATGTTGTGATTGCTCAAGCATTTCGAAACGTCGGCGCCAGTATTCTCTACTCTTGACCATCATCATCACCAGACTTCGTATTCAGCGATTTGAAATGATCATCATAGCCATCGAACTCATTTAATCGTTCTTGACGTTCTTTCTTATTTCGTTGCATTTCTAATGGAACGTCTTTAACGTAAGGATGTTGCGCTATCTTCGTTTCTTCAGATAAGTAAGGTGATTTATTTAGTACATCTACTACCTCCATCTCATTAATCAGGATGTCACGATTGAAAATAATGTTTACATATTCTCCTTCATAATCTCCCTGACTGGTGTTAGCTAAATGAACATTAATGAACCAAAGCAACTCCTCGAAGGATGCTTGAAATTCCGTTTCAATACCATCTGCATCGAGATCAATTTCACTGTACATGGCTCTAATATTTAATTGATTCGGGTTATTCGCCATACGATCATCTTTTGCATCGTAACCTCGCCCATTTTCAATTAGTGCCTTTTTAAATAAAGACAGAATCGCTTTATAATTCTCAGGATTGACTTCAACCGTTAATGTTTCTACACCGCCTTGGTTATCCTTATTTCGATTTATTTTCACAGCACCATATTGTGATAAATTACGTCTGAATTCCCCTAAATCTTGACCACCATAGTTATACAACACCAACATTGTATTTCGCGCATCTTCTTGCATATTATTTTCAAAGTCACTTAACATGACATTAATGCCGTCTTGAAGAGATTTAACACGTTTTATCAATGGTATTTCTTTGTTATTAAATTTAAACGGTAACAACGGTGTCCGTTGCCAATTCATACTAAATTCATTTTCAGCATCACGTATAGTTATATAAGATGTTTGAGACCTTATTACATCCTTTACAAGATGTCCTGCAAACCACTGATAATGTTCCACACCTTTGGCACTATAAACCTCTACCTTCTCTACTACAACCTCTCTATCGCCCTCATACTCTTTTACAGCATATAAGCGAATTGCGAAGTCTAGAATTGTTTGCTCTGAATCCTTCCAATATGGAATGATTTCATATGGAGGGATGCGTTTGATAGCAAACTCACCATTTTCATCATAATACGGATAAAGCCAGCCAAGACCACCGTTCAATGCATCCTGTCCAACACTTCTTAATGTGCGGTGGAATCGTTTATTGAAAATGTCTTGTAATTTCTTTAAGTACTCGTCATTTTTAGTTTCAATAGTTATTGGTTTACCAAGTTGATAGTTTACTTTTTGATCAACAAGCTTGGCATACTGGTTATCTAGTACCTTGTTGTTTGGTAGGTTATCATTTACCTCTAACCTTCCACCTTTACCGATAACCCAACGTTTACGCTTTAAAATTTCTTGTTCACCTTCATAATAAGCCTCGCCAATCAACATCCACTTTCGCTTCTCTGACTTTTTAAACTTATTAATCTCGTTTTCAAGCCATTTGATATCCGTTATTAAATCATTTGCACCAGTTGTTATGTTTTCATTGATGATCTCTGTGTCTGTCACAGCTCCTTGGTAAGGGAAATAGCTCATATTCTCACCTCTTTCTAATCAAAACTGAATGTTTCTCCTACACCTATTTTTTCAGCGATGCCAGTTGTAGCATCTGGTGCGTCATCGTTTTTGTTTTGCCCTTCTCGTTGATACTCGTTCATCGCTTTGTAGTAATCAGGCCATTTGTCTTTCCAATTAATCGGGAAGTAGATGTGATTCATCACCCAAGTAGAATTGGATAGGATACGAGCTATTTTGTTATTTGATTGATGGAATGGCTCGATATATGTGTAGTTGCTATTGTGTTTCTCCATCAATTCTTTCTCTACAGAACGAGCAAAACCACGCCCTCCACCGTTTGATTCGATGTAAGCATGGTTAACCTTGTTTTCATATAGCATCTTAGCTGTATCCGGCTCTGTTTCTTCCATAGGAGCTTTTGTATATAATACATCAAGCACATAAGCCTCATTATCAAATGTTACGCCATAAATGATACTACATAAGTAGTCATCCCCTGTATCTGCTGTATCTGTGTAGTTCTGAATCGATTTGAAGGTAGGTAAATCACCGTCATACGTTTTGAACGCTTTGTACAATCGTCCTTTAAGGTCTAATGGTTGCTGATAATAGTTGGCATTTAAAATAGCCTCATCCATAAAGTCAGATAAGGCATCAAAGTTCTTTCTATTAAGCAATTCAGGACACAGCATATTACCTTCATCATCCATAGCTGGCATCATTAACACATACCACTCACTAGCACGTTTCCCATCGAGAATCCGACCGCAAATGTCCTTTTTACTCCACCTCGTCATATTAACGATTTTAATGGAACGGTCCGTTTGCTCCTGCCGTGAAAGGAATGTGTCAGTGAACCATTGCCACTGTTTATCCAAGGCATTTTCATTTTGAGCTTCAGCAGCATTCTTGATAGGGTCATCAACGATTAGGATATTACCACCCTTACCTGTAATGGAACCACCAAGACCAGCTCCTTTGTAATTGAAGTGCTGTCCTTCGAGTGCCCATTGACGATAAGATGAATCACCTCGTTTAACCCTCACATCTGGAAAGATGTCACTATAGACAATTTCATGTGGATATACCTTCTCCTCACTAATCCCATCACGAGTGTAACGACTGAATACAGTTGCTAAATCCTCGTTGTATGACGCTGTGATGATACGGTTCTTTTGGTTATCACCTAACACCCACTCGCAAAAATGAATCAACGTCCGGCTCTTGCCGTGGCGTGGTGGAATGTTCATAATCATATTTTCATATGGTATGTCATTATCATTGAGTAACCGGCCCTCATACAGCGATTGTAACGTCTCGCAAATCTTTTCTAGGTGTGTTCGACCATCGATGTAGAACTCTGGTGCTCGGGTCTTGCAATACTCCCAAAACGATTGTCTAGAAAGGTATTTTCGTTCTTCAATGAGTGCGTCAAGTAATTCAATTTCGGCTTGTTCAGCATTCATTGTTTCGTCATCCCTTTCAATCGTTCTATAGCCTCTCTGCGTTGTTCTGGAGTCATATAGGAGTATTTATTATCCTCTGAACCTTCAACGTCATTAGCAGTTAATTGTTTGACTTCTGCTTTCGTCTTATCAATATTAAGTTGCATCTGCTCAAGCTTCAACCTACGCTCATCATCAGCATCAGCCATCTCAACAAACTGACGAATAGAAGAACGCAACTCCCCTATTGCCCTCGATTGAGCAGTGAGTAGTTGCGCCTGTCGTTCCCATGCGAATTGGAATTCATATTCTTCTTCAGTTACAGCTTTTTCTACGCCTCCACCATCTTCTTTAGATCGTGGGTAGTATTCGTATTTTGCCTTTTTAAGCTCTTTAATCATTTCGTCTTTTGATTCCACGTGCATTATTCTTTGGGCACGAATGATTGCAGCATATTGAATCTGTATCTGATCCCAGATTAAATCGGCTGGAGAACGCTCGTTCATCGCTTCTATGATTTCAAGCGTTTCCTCTGGTAAGAACTTTTGAAAGAAGCCATGCTTTACTGCATTAGTGTTTCGTTTCGGAGGCGAAGCGTTCTGGTTACCTCTATTGCCTTTTGCGTTAGCATTACCAATAGGTGCTCCTCTTTCTCTCTGAACATTTTTAATTGTAGTACTACATTCATTTGTTTGTAGTACTACATTCCACTTATCACGACTTTTCCATGCAGAAATTGTTTTCTCTGGTACATCTAATTGTTCAGCTATCGCTCGATTGGCTATGTCGCCATTATGCTGTTTGAATATCTTGAACGCTTCATCTCTTCTAGGGTCTCTTTGTCTAGTCATATCTCATAAACACCACCTCCAGAATCATGTCTGGTTCACGATGAACCTGACCTATTATGTATTTCACTCTCAAAAGCAAGTACCGACGAATCAAAGGGGAGGAAAACTCTGCTCGATACTCACTTTTCAGGGCAAAATAAAAAGCCACGTTCATAAGAGCGTGACTAAGGTCTCTGACTATCCTGATAAATTGCAAACAATGTATAAATACAAAATACCAGAAGAGCTACTATAAGAAAATAAGGCATATCCCAATTGAGTACCGTTGGTATAAACAATAAGAATATAATCGTGGATATCATCAATGCTACTACAAGTATAAAATATACCTTGTGTATTAGACTCATGTATTTGAATTCTCCGATTAAGTGCATAGTCTAAAACCCCTCCATTTAGTGTCGTATTTATTATGCTAATCATAACCTAACAGAAGAAATAAATGTAATAACTTTTTGCTCTCAAAACCACACCAAAATCTGCCCTCTCAACTCGTAGTGTTTTGACTGTTTGATGCAGTTTTCAAAGCAAAAGAAAAAGCCTCCATCCGAAGATGAAAGCTTAAATATTGTGGTAATCCTAATGTCGAGTGCTCACTTTTGACATCGTGGTAGAGCGACACCACGTTATTTCGTAATTGTGTTTTAGATTTATAGTGCATTTCCGTGCACTTTGTAACTATAGTAAGTTTGTTTTAGTAAGTTTGACTGAATTAAATGGAAAGTGGACGAAGTTCACATATAAACCACTCCTTCAGTTTTATTAGCCTTTTATATTAATTAAGATACCTAATCTCTTAAAAAATATGGGCCGGCCGTGTATGTCATGCTCCGAACAGATTTGTTCAGCGCAGGTCGGTCGTCGGTCTGTCTTTCCTGGTAATTAATTGTTTTTATAAATACCAAGAGAGGAAAACCTTACCGCGCCGTCCTGCCTCCCAGTTTACATTATTATTTTTAGCTCACCTAATCTATAACGAATGTAACATCTATAACGTTTGTAACATCTATAACATTTGTAACTTTAAAATTGGAAACTTTCTACTTTTTTTATTAATTTACGTGGTACACCTGAACGATTACGTTTATATAGTTCGATACAGTCAAAATCAACAAATGATTCGTTATTAAGTAAATCTTTAGCATCGTTTTCAAAAATACGTCTTGCCCCAAAGCTTTTGTAAAGAGATGAACAACTATAATTACCTCGCCATTCTCTTATAATTTTACCCTGCCTATAATATATAATTTTTGCTTTAACCATATCAGCTATTTGTTCACCATCCTAACCAATATATTTCATAGGGGCACAAAGCCCTCATCATGCCATCATTTGTTTTACAATGTTATCCTTGATGCGCTTAATGCTCGTTGCTGATAAAGCCATGTGTTGGCCTATCCAGCGTTGCGACTTGCCATCTAGCATCCAGTTTAATACTTGTACTTCTCTATCACCAGAAACGTTATCTAAAAGCTTTTGCACCTCTAAAAGCTTCTTCTCATACTCTGCAACTCGCTTTATATTCTTAGAACGTCTAATAGCTTCCTGCATAATCGGATCGCCCACACCACCTGCTGCCTTTGGTAATGTAGCCTCAATCCCATACTGTACCGTTTTTGCCCCTATAACCATTTCTGCTCGCATTTCTTTGATGGCGTTAACCATCCAGTGGTAGTCTGTAATCATTGAATCTAAAGCATCTGGTGTAATCGTTAGTGTTCTTTCTTTTAACATAGGTTTGCCCTCCTAAGTTGTGATATACTACTTTTACTAGATTGTCTTAAAAGGGCATAAACCAATTCGAGCTGTAGCGTGTGAAGACGCTGCGGCTTTTCTATTTTTATTTACTAAGTAATTTCTTTCTATTGTTCAGTTACTTTTTTAATTGTTTCCAATTGATAATTACTACATCTAAGCCGTTTTTCTCTTTAATAGTTTTCCTTAAAGAAAGTACATCATCATAGGTCTTAACAGGTCTATCAGCAAAAATTTCAATCATTCCAAAGCCATCTTTGTGACTGTAACTAACAAAGTAAACATACTTCACTTAGAGTCCTCCTTATTACGCATTATCTTTCGATTATTCCTCATCTTCATCTGGGTACTTAATAAAATCCTCTGCACCTTCGAATATTTCTTCAAATACTTGTTCTATAACTTCCATCATTGGGCTTTCTCCAGTATCAGGATTGCTACCATCCACCAAATGTTGAGCCAAGTATTTTGCAAAAGCTTGTCTTTGGCCACGTTTTACCTTTACTTCATCAAAGTTGTTAGGGCTTAATTCTAAGCCCTTAACTAAATTAGAAATAGGAATTTCAATCTTTAATTTTTGCTTTGTTACAGTTGCTGTAAATCCTAAAGACTCAAATTTTTCTGCCATGCTAATTCATCCCTTCTACACATTCTTTATCGTTTAATCCCATGCACCATTTCGTTTCATAACTTCTATAATTTCATCAATCCATGGCTCATCCGTGTTAATGACAACATAAGAGTTAAATTGCTTCTTACCATCTTTCTCACGTCCATGTTCAATATTTCCTAACATCCTATCTAACACAATTGCTAAATCCTGTTGTTCTCCCATGCTTAAATACTTTTCAACATCACGCTCATTAATTATTGTGTAACGTCTTTCTTTTCCTTCTAAAACTGTTCCTTCGAATGCTGGCTCTTCTTTTGATTTATTTAAAATAGCTGTAACTTCCTCATTAATTCGTGGGAAACTGTTATTCATTTCATCCATCCTCCTGTACATTTTCTTTCGAATAATGTTCATATTGTGCAGTTTCTTTGATTACTATATTGGAACATCGGACGAAACCATGCTTCGGGCGCATTGACTGACAGCCATTCTGCAACATATTCTTTCACACCCATCCATAGAATCATCACTAACGTATGTGGATATGCGCTTATTCTATCGTGCCATCTATGAGTCATTTCTGGATTTTTATTTTCCTTGATATAGTTATTTATTACAGTCACAGCTTGTGATTCAAACATTCCTCTAGTCGTCATTTCTTTTATCATTGCTTCTTTGAATGTCATTTAAAATACTCCCTTTCGTTATTGAACAATATCTTTCTAGTAATTATTTTTATTTTTGAAATATGTTACAATTTTAAAAAAGCAATTTCATATTAGATAGTGAGGAATAACCAATGAATCAAAGCAAGAGTTTTATCATATATCCACGAACTAAAATTGATACAGAAGATCCAAGACTTCAAGTAATAGACGCACCAATTAAAGTTAAACTTAAAGCTTTTATATCAGCCTACTTGCAAGATTATAGTGAAATGCCAACAACGCAATATATTCAATCGATTTTTGGTATCTCAGAATTAGATGCAGAAATGGCAATTCACCTTTATGGCAACTCTGATTGAGTTGTCTTTTTATCCTCATATTGTTCATCAGCAAATCCAAATAACAATTACTTCCTCTTCAAAGTCGCTAATATTCACATTTGACACTTCTGCATTCAATGCAAAGCAAGTTAATTTATCTAAAGCCAAATGTTTTAGCAATACTTCATTACTAAGTTGTAGTTGATTAGCACTATTAGAAGAATGAACTCTAAAAAGTTGATTAGAGCCCATAACATTAATTAAATCTACCAAACGCATTTAATAACCCCCTTCCAACTGAACAATATCTTTCAACTAACCACTTTCATCTTCCCTAACAACCCACCAGCCCTTGGCCCAATTCGTCCTGCCATTTCAAGATCCATAGCAATCAAAGCCACACTCACCTTACTTGCATTAAGCTTTTGAGCTATTTCGTTAATTGGATATCCTTGATTCCACATAGTAATGAAGGTTCCGATCTGTTGTATGGTGAAATCAAACTTAACCGATTCATGAACCTCACCAGTGAACAAGATGTATCGATTCTCTACTTTTGGTGCCATTCAATCGTCACCTCTGCCCTCGGCTGCTCTGAATAAAACTTCCGTACATTCATCTCAACAATCTGAGAATCATCATGCCAAATAACTTTGTTACACCCATCCTTTATGCCCTTAATCAGGTTATCAAGATCAGGCTTTGTTGTAGGTAGTAAATCACCACTCGCTATAAGCTTTCTCTTTGGCCCTGTGCGATATTTTTGTGGTGGCATGAGATAAATATCAGCTTGTAGTTTAATTGGCTCTGTAATCAATTCAGACGGCTTATTTTGCCATGCTACGAGCTTTACAAAGTCTTTGAAATTCTTGCTTTTAGGTGCATCATGTGTGATTACTTTCTTGCCATGTCTACTAAAGCGAGGTCGCTCTTGTGGTTGAATGACCCCTGGTATTTCAAATGTGAGTACGTTCATGTTTGCCCTCCTAAACAATTTCAAAAAGTGAGCCTTGTATATATCCCATCTCAATAATTTGCGGGTTCAACCAAAGGCTTTCGCATTTTTCCTGTGCAGCCTCGGTAGTGGCCATCTTTGAAATCCTTGTCCAACCTTGCAATATGTCGTTATACATATCGTTGTTATAACCACTAATCATTGCATAGCCTTGGTGGCTCAGCAGTGCTTCTAATAAAATTTCGTGCTGTCCATCTGTCATTTCATGAGCATAATGTCGTTTTGTACGAGTGCTTAATAGATAAGGGGGATCACTATAAATCAAACAGTCTTCTTTGTTGTAACGCCCTATCAATGTTGAAGCATCTTGATTTTCGATTTGAACATTCTGCAATCGCTCAGTAGCTTCTAAAACGACAGCTGGTAGCTTACGCCAATCAGGTAAAGCGCTGAACGTTGTTGAATCTACGTTATGTCTCCATCCTGTACGGTCACTTGTCTTACCTCCACGTGCCATCCAGCAGCGAACAAGGAATACTCTAGCTCTCTCTAAATCACTTAATTGGCCTTGTAATGTCTCGAATGACTCGTTGTATTCTTGTCGTGAATATGGAGTAAGTTGAATGTGTTCGGCCAGCTGCTCAGGCTTTTCCCTAATAACTTTGAACAGATTTACGATGTTGCCATCAATATCATTCACTGTTTCGATTTTGGAAGGTTGTTTGTTGAATAGCACTGCACCACTGCCAAAATGTGTTTCGAGATAAACATTGTGCTCTGGCATTTGACTAACTATCCAGTCGGCTAAGTTCCACTTACTTCCTACGTAATTTAAAATCCTTTTCATTCCTTCACATCCTTTTACTAGCACTCTTAGAAGTCTGCTGATAAAACAACCTAATGCCGTTCTACCAGCAGCGTGTATATTAAGCTGTTTTACTTTCCATCACTTCATCGATAGTAATTTGGTTTTTATTGAACTCGACCTCTGCTAGATCAGCATCATGCTTTTTCTTACATGTTGGACCCATACCTACATCAATTGATTTTCGAGACTTTAGCTTGCGGTTACAGCGTTCACATAAATGCATTTCCCTTCACATCCTTCCTGTTCTATTAATCAAAAGGGAGATCATCTTCTGAAACTTCAATTGGTCCCTTACTATTAGCAAACGGATCTTCATCTGCTCTTGTATAACTTGGTTGGTTGTTATTACCGCCATATTGCCCCTGTGAACTGCCTTGGTGCTGCCCACCTGTATTTGTACTAGATTGATAGTCTGGTGCTCCCTGTGAGCCTGCTGTGCTGTTTCTTGGCTCTAAGAATTGGATACTGTCTGCTACTACGTTCGTAAAATAGATTCTTTGCCCGTCTCTCTCATACGAACCTGTTTGTATTTTTCCATCAATCCCAACCAGTGACCCTTTCTTTAGATAGTTGGCTGCATTCTCCGCCTGTTTCCTCCAAGCTTGTACCTGGATGAAATCTGCTTCTCTTTCACCACTTTGGTTAGCAAACGATCTGTTAACTGCCAATGTAAATTGAGCCTTCGCAACGCCTTGTGGTGTATACGAAAGGTCAACGTCTTTTGTTAGCCGACCAGTTAAAACGACTCGGTTAATCATGGCTTACTCTCCCATCGATCAATAACTTTTCCTAAACTTTTATGTGCATTGCTGTAAGATTCATCGTTTAATTCTTCAATCTTGACTCCAACACTAGAGGCAAGTCGTTCAATTACCTTTTGTGCTTCTTTCAGTGTGATTAAATCCTCAAAAGTCATGCTGAAACCTCCCTCTTATCCCACTTCTCAGTGATTCTGTAGCCAGCCTTTTTCAGCTCTTTGAAATCTGGATGCGCCAAAGGAACAATAGTCCAAACCTTTTGTCCATCCTCAAACTTGAACATAGTCACATACACGTTGTACTGGTTATACTCAGATGGCTTTTGCACCTTAACTTTTGGTACTGACTTACGAGCACTAGGAATATCGATTGGAATGCCGTTACGTCGTCTCATGCAGCCATAGCCCCTTCCAATTTCATAATGAGATAATCCGTAGCCTCGTCAGCATCTTTCAGGCCTACCATGACTCTCAATTGCTCCAAACGGTTATAAGCCATGGTTTCGTTTTGTTTGCCTCCAAAGCGCTGATGTTGCCCTAGGTACAAAATGATTTGATCGATTAGAAATTGTTCATTCAAGAAAAATCCTCCTCTCCAACTCGCTATTTTGAAATCGTTCAAATTTCGCAACAATATGGTGCCATTGCTGTATTTCAGTAGCATTCAAGATACGTGTTAGCTCACCATCCCGAATCATGACTTTGCTATTACTACGTGTGAGGATTTTGTTTCCGTTTGCCATCTGAATCACCATCCAATGCTTGACGTGCTACTTTATAAGCAGGCGTTTCCCAACCTTCCATGATAGGTGCTTCAACTTCCATGACTTTTTCTAGTGCATTTTTAAAAACACTCATTTTATCAGTTGCTTTAAATGCGGCTTTTTTAATGATTTCATAGCATTTTTCGGTCTTTTTTAATTCTGTTTGTAACCTCTCGACCTCGGCAACAAGAGCTGGCACATCTTTATGAGTCTGAGCTATAAATTCTGCATCTTCACAAGTCCATGGTATCTGTACTTGTCCGTTGTATATGCGACCAGCAATTGCATACCATGGTCCTTCAGTAGTTTCTTCAAATCGTTCTTTAATGGCATCCAACTGTTTTTCATCCATCCCTCATTCACTCCCCACTAATTTGTTAAAAGCCTCACGGTTCCTAGTTTCTAAAGCAACATCAATCGCAGCGCCTTTGTAATTTTGTTTATTGAAATCTTCAAGTTCTGATATGAGATGATTTATTTCTACCTCTCGATAAGCTTCGTACATCTCACTAAGTTGATGACGACAATTCATCCCTTCACCCTCCATCAAGGGGCTGTTGCCCCTCACTTATTTTCAAATACCTTCCGTAATCGGTAATTCACTTTCATGTCCTTTGGAATCGTAACTGTGAAGTCCTGAGCCATTTCAAACAGCCTGCTTGTTAACGCCTCGTCGATGTAAAGCATGTCATCAAGTGATAACTCACTGGATACAAGTAACGGTTTGTTATTTAGGTAGCGATAATTGACCACTTCAAAGATGGATTCAGCCTGCCATGGTTTAACGTCAACCTTTCCACCAATCGGTTTGAATAGATCATCGATAAACAAGACATCAATTTCCTTCATGCGGTCCATGATTTCGTTCTTACGTTCAAAGTTGTTAGCAGCCAGATTGTTCATTCCGTCCTTGTAAGGGAAGTAGAGAACCGGCACTTGCCTTGTATGAATTAGATAATTAGAGATGGCCGTTAACAAATGCGTTTTGCCGCAACCAGGTTGTCCAATTAACATGATGCTGTTTTGTCTATAGCCTTTAATCTGGTCAAATGCTGCATAGTATTGATTGGCCTTACTTTTCATTTCAGTGACTTTCGGATGCACACCGTCGGTTGAGAAGTTTTTAAAACTCATTTTCTGAAATTCTTCTGTAATGGCACTAGATTTGATTAAGCGATTGAGTTGACGAATTTTAGCGCACTCACATTGCTGCCATTCGTCCGAATCAAACTTCAAGATTCTTTCTACCAACTGATCATTATCACGCACTAGCGTCGTTTCTCCAGCTTTCTTACGAACCATATAACCGCCTTCATCCTTACACTTGTGACAGTTATAATCGGGTTCCTCAACTACTGTAGTCTCCGAATACAATTGGCTTCGTGCTCTTAGCTCCTCCATTACTGCTGCCATTCGGTCGCCCATTCTTTCCATCAATCTTCACCTGCCAATCTGCGTATGAGTTAACTCCTTTTTCTAAGGACCAGTTACGTAATATCCCTTCGATGTATTCGACACTTGATTTACCTAAATCAGCAGTTAGTTTAATAGCCTCGATAATAAGTAAGTGGTCAGGGTACAATTCGAGAACCTTGTCCATCTTTCGATGATCCGTAAAGTTACTGACTCTGATTGTTGAATCAAAACTATTTAAAATCTCCAAGAACGGATTGACCGACTGACGCTCTTCTCTCTCTGTCAGTACTTGGTTATTATCAGTATTTGGTTTATTCAATACTTGGTTATTATCAGTACTTAGTAGTGTTCGATTTTCTACTTCTTGAAAACCTACTTCTTGCTTTTCTACTTCTTGCTTTTCTACTTCTTGAAAATCGGTAAGTAGAGAATTTATAGGTACTTCATGAACGACCGTTTCCCATTCTTTAATTCTTTGCCCTTCACGAATAGGTTTTCGCTCGATGTAGCCGCATTGTTTTAACTCATTGAAACCAGCTCTGAACGATGCCTTGCCATCTGTTGAGTGAGTCATTAGCTCGTCCATATAAAACACCCAATCATCTGGCATTGAAAGCATGTATGCCATTATGCCTTTAGCTTTCCAAGATAGCCGATTATCGTTCAATGCCGTTCGATTCATCACTACATAGTTGCTATTCTTAGCTACTCGGATGATGCCCATTTGCCCTCACCTCTCCTAAAATGGCAGTGGTGTGCCATCGATAAATAAATCACTAACCTTTTTATTGTGAATTACTGATTCTACTGCTAGAGTTTGAAGCTCTTTATAAGTCGCATTATTGATTTCTTGAATAAATTTAAAAGTTGTATTTGTATCTAATTGTTGATTAGTTCTTCGAGCAATGATTTCGTTCATTATTACTTTCCGAATTTGTTCAAGCTTTAATTTAGAAGCTTTGTTCATGTTCGCCCTCCATATTTTCAATATTCAAATTTTTAATCACAGACTTATTCACAAAATCCACAATTCTTGTGATTAAACAACGGTTTCAAAGGACTTCTCTATAGTTTCAATGTTTTCGATTGAATAAAACGTAGGGTGATATTGATGCTTTTCAATCCACTCAGCTAATGCAGAATTGAGTTTTTTCTCTAATTCTTCTTGAGCTTCTTTTGGAACATGGTGTAAATAATCATCAGCATAGTCACCGCCCACCCAAGATGCGTTTTCAGCTATGTCATCTAGTACACTATCGACATTTACTGACGGTACAAATCCTTGCATTCGCCCTACATAAATAGTTACACCAGTTTGTTCAGGATCTGGTTCATCTCCAGTTTCATCTAACCAAATATCAAATAATTGAATTGCCCCAGTTTCATCGATGAAGGCAACTGCTTCCTCTTTCGAATCAAACTCACCAAAATTGTTAGCATCCCATTTTTCTTCATCAAACGTAATAATCCATTTTCCATCTAGTTTCATCTTCATTCCTCCCAAGGTATAAAAATCATCTTGCCTGGTAATCTAAAATATCTCCCACACAACAATTCAGCACCTTACAAATTGCCTCTAAATCTTTTATTTTCACACTGTTTGAACGCCCATAATACAGGTTTCTTAGTGTTGCCATCGGAATGCCTGTCCTACTATGAATGTCTCGTATTTTTAAGCCGCGTTCAGCCAATAAAACAGCCAGTCTAATTTTAATCATTGCTACCTCCTATAACAGCCCGTCACGTCTCTCACAGATTGCTAAACTACCACTAACCTTGAGCACCCTATAGTTTGGATAGCGTTTCATATATTCAAGCACCAAGCGTCTGATTTCATCGTTATCCTTTGCCTGTTGGAATATCCAAGCAGGCAGAAGGACTTTGTGTGGTACGTTATTCATTCACTACTTCCACTTCAATTTCAGGTGCATCAACGAAAAATTCTGTTTCAGGTGTGATGTCTTTCATTTCACGTTTTGGCGCTGTACCTTCGTCATAAGCTACTTGCTGTTGCATCTCCACACTAATCGGCAAGTACTTCCACATGTGCCGTACAACGGTCTTTTTCGCCATTTCCTCGTAGTCTGTAGCCCACGGTGAATACGATGAATTAGCAGCCTTCGAACGACCTTTGCGCTTCTCAATTTCGGCTTTTGACATGAACTCAAATTGATAACCCCCATCCTTAAAATGAGCGACCGCATAGGCACCTACAAAATTGCCCTTATCTACGTCCATACAAGGCTTGTGCTTTAACTTAGGGTCTAACCCTAGCTCATACTCAAACTCGTCCTTTTCGTACACGGCATGAGCGTAAATCGATTGGATATGACCACTTCGTCTAGCGAGATCAATCATCCCTTTGTAGCCAATGATGAATTGAACCTCTGTAATGCCTTTATTTTTGTTTTTGAAAGGTAGTAAGTAGCAGTGGCCCATTAAACCTGGCTCTAATCCTAGTTGAGCAGCTTGCATTACAGCACCTAGTAAACTAGAAACATCTGCATCTTTAAGTGCTGGAGTTGTACGAATTGTAGTCATTGCTAGTCGCATTAAACGGTCTACGTCCATGTGTTTTGGTAAAGCTTGGGCCATTGCTGGAGCCATTTGTTTTAGGTAATCATCAATTGTTTTAGGTTTTGCTTGAGTAGATGGTGTTTGTTGCATTTGAGCTTTTAAGTCAGTTGTAGTTGCCATTTATTCAACCTCGCAATCAATTGTATTTTGAAGATTTTGTAGTAACTGTGGAATATTTAAACGTTTCACCATATCTGCATGTAATTGTTGCTGTAAATTTTCCTCTAAATTTTTGATTAATGATTGTTCAGCTTTTTCTTTAGCATCACGAATCATATCGCTAACTTTTGAATTAAGTTCCTTGGCGATGTAACCTTTTGTTAAATACTCGACAATGGAATATTTTTTATCATCACGGTATTCTGCTTTGCCACCACGTTCATTTAGTGTCTTTTCTGTCATAGCATTTTCGAATTGTTTACCAACAAATTCGGAAAGAGGTAAATAATTAACTTCCGAACCCCAAGAACTTGTTTTAATTGGCATCTGGATATTTGCGATGTTGTCCGTCATTATTTTTGCGATAAATTCATCAGCAATCGACTCAGCTTTTTCTGTGATAATAGAAGAAATCTTCTGTTCAAATTTTTGTTCTAAGTTTGCAACTAAGCGATTTTGTAAACCTGAAATAACTTGTTTTTGAATTTCTTCATCTAAACCCATTTCTTCATTTAACCAATCTAATTCAACTTCGATATTAAACTTTGCCATATTAATTAGCCTCCTTAATTGTTAAGCGTCTTGATGGTGATTCTTTGCAATACTTTTTGTATAAGTCTGGATTCTCATCTTTCAACCTTTTACTATCAAATCGATTGGAAAAGATGGTTTTATATGAAACTTTAAAACGATTAGAGTGCCCTTCGACTGCCTCACCAAGCGTCATTTTGAGTTGGTTCTCATACTCTTTACGCTGTAGTTCGAGTTGCTTTTCTTCGGCTTTTAAAGATTCAATAGCTTCGATCAATGTGTTTGATTGCTCGTCCAACATAATGGCTGAACCATCATCTTGAGGGTACATCTTCATTAAGAACTCACTAGCTGACGAACTGCCGTCAATCGCCGGTGGTACATTAGTAAGAATGTGATTCTCCCAAAATTCTTTTTCACGTTGGATCATGAGCTCAATAAATTCATCATCACGAGCAACTTCTTTCCACACATAACGATTCCCACCAATCAAAACAGCTATATATGCCTTCTCATAACCAGTCACCGCCATATAGTGTTGTAACTGGCAAATATACGCAGCAGGAATATTTTCCCCCTCCCACGCACGTTCGTTGTAGGCAGACGTTGTTTTACATTCTAGAATTGCTTTTTCGCCAACTACTACTCGATCGAGGTTAGCAGTCATAAATGGATAATCAGGGTGGCGTAACATACGGTTCAAACGCCTAACCTTTTTGCCAGTACGAACTGTAAATTCCTCTGCGACCGTATTTTCGTGTTTATTCCCCCAATAAACGAACTCGTTATCGATTTCCTCAACGAAATCAGAAGTCTTTTCGATGTATAGTTGGAACGCTGACTTATAACTGTTGAAACCTAAGATTGCTGACGCATCAGAACCGCCAATACCACTCTTGCGGAGTTGTAGCCATTCAATGCGATCCATTTCTAAAGTAGAAACTGCTTCCATTCCCTTGCCCTCCTATGCTAAAATCTGATTAATAAATGTTTTTTAAGCCACTCTGCCAAGTGGTTTATTTTTTTGTATGAGCAAAACCATAATGCTCCTCCACATAAGCAATAACCTCCGAATCACTCATGTTGTAAGTTGAATCATCCCGATATCCAGCAGCTAAATAATCACTGATATTGTCGATGTGAATGAACGCGTCGCCTATCTCGAAATACACATCACCACAAGCTATGAAACTACCAAAGTCATCGTGCATTTCAAAGGTTACAACAGGCTCATAAGGTGGCGATGGATACTCAATACGACCAAGTACCATTGGATTTTCCACTTCTAATAAAGCACTCATGCTATCGCCTCACCTTGACGCTCCCAACAAACAAATGAAATACCATCTTTAACAATTCTGAATTGTGTCCAGCGAGTATCATCATGGCCAATCGTACTTTCGTTATCACAGACACCTAGTTTTTGAATGGTTTCCTTGTCATGTAATAGAACTTGAACGTTGATATGCTCCATAACATTAGCGTTGTACTCAACATTAAGAACATTTTCTAGCTCTATACCATGTCGTTCTAAAATCCGTGGCAATTCAGCAATCTTAGATATTGCATTAACTAATTTCATATAGATCAATCCTTTCAATTTTTTTGATGGTTAACCACCAATCTACTTACAAAACTGTCATCGCAACTGGAGCCGTTGGCTGTCGCTCGCAAATGGTCATGGCGTACTGTGCTAGGTTTTATAAATAGATTGCTAGTCCCATCGAGTTGTTAGCCCGATGGATAGCTATTACAGGGATAATTGAGATAGTTCACGCTCAATTAACCACTCTTGGAAACTAAACATTTCCACCTCAACCGCACCTGTTTCTTGCATGTAAAGTTCGAATAATTCCATTGTTAAACCCTCCTTTGTTATGTATGGGTTCGTTTCCCATCAAGCAACTCACAGTGGCAAAGCATAACCGTAGGGAGACGGTGCTGTAAGCTGCTTGACGGAAGCGAGATAACACTCGCAAACGTCTGATAGTGTGATATAATAGATTTGTATAAGTTGTCGCTGCTTAATCCCTCGCAAATGGTTAAGCAGCTTTTTTGTATCCATTTAGCCTCACTAACACCCTCTTGTTGCAAAAGAAATGTACATAAATTAACCTCTGTTTTAACGTCATATGTCGCCACGCTCTAGGCTTGATGCGCAATTTCATCCACCGCCTTTTGTAATTTCCCATCACTGTTCAAAGTTTCTACAGCAGACCATAACCCTTTTTGTCTATGGAGTATCTCTAGTTGATTCAATGAATTATGTAGGTGCTGTTTTCGTAGATGTGCTATGTCTGTTTCGCTTTTTTTTGCTAGCATTACGATTTCGATTGCCAAATCTTCGATAAGTGCTACTTCTCTATTAATCTGATGATTTAGTTTTTTTAATGCATCCAACTTATAAACCCTCCTACTATCGTTGGAACCGTTTGTGATATATGTGTAAGAGCGTTTGCTATTTCCATTCCGAACATCATTGCTGTTCCAGCAAACTCTGATTCAGTAATTTTTAACCATTTAGCAAAAGTGAAAATATCTATTGTCTTTCTACCACTTTCTAATTTGCTGACAGCTGATTGTGTACTATTTAATTGATCCGCCATTTCTTCCTGAGTAATGTTTGCGTCAATGCGGAATTTCTTTAACATCTTTCCGACTTTCGCGAAATCTGCAACCATATTCATTTGCCCCTTTATTCCAATTTAGAATATATTCCATTGTGGAATACTAATTTCTTCCAAGTTAACTTAATATAGTGAATAGTGATAAGAGGTTGTTTGCCCCAACCTCTTATGATTTCTACTAGATTGGTAGTTTGATTTATCTTGAGGCCATTTGCCCTGGCCTCTCCTATTAAATTGCTTTAATCAGTTGCATTGCCTTGGGTGCATTTGCCCGCACCCAATCGGTATTTGCATGTATCCATTCAAATAATAAATCTCTAGGGACTCTTGGGTGACCGAATTCTCTGGTAACCGGGAAATCTCTACGATTGAATAATTCAGCACATTTTGTTTCACCGATATCTACTAATTCCATGAACTCTTTTCTTGTTAATAGAGGCTTTATTGCGAATTTTGTTTGTCCATCAGCTACTCCGCGCAAATATGCTTTTTCAATAACAAGTGATAATTTTTGTTCAAATAAATCAAACTCAGCAGATTCTATATTTTGAACTCGCTCTTTAATAGTCATTAAGCACCCAACCCTTCTACTTTGATTTGATGCTTAATAGCCATCTCTTTTACTATTGCTAAGTAAATTTCAGTTAACCTTGCATCATCAGCAATCACATCAAGTTTTGAAATTTTATCGATTTTCGCTTTAGTTGCTCCATTAAGTGCCATTTCTTTCTTACGATTAGTTAAACGAATATCCAATTTGCATCGTGCTCGTTCATCTAAAACTTGGTAGCTTTCATTTCGAACTTTTCTATATTCTTCAAAACCACCACGAGCGAGAGCGATTTTATTGAGGATCGTTGTTGTTTTCTTTCTCCATTCAGTTGGATTAAGAGCTACAATTTCAGCAATGTTATCTTGTTTATTTTCTAATTGCAGTTGTTTTTCTTCCACTGCATTCAAACGACGTTCTTGTTCAACACCCTGTTGTGCCATCATGGCGATTAATTCGGCAGTTGTGGGTTGCGTTAATTGACGTTCCATTTCATTGAATGCTTGGATGTATTTCAATTTGAAGTCTAGCGCTTTGCTTCCTGTGAAGCCCATTGCTAATAAAGTAAAACCATCTCGATTCATATAAAACATACGGTATTGCTGTTTATTTTGCGGATGTTGATAAGCAGATTCGTAAAACATTGGGGCTTCCCCAGAATTGGGGAAACCCCCTAAAATCGTTTCAATATCACGTAATACATGATCGTGACGCTTTTCGAATGATTCAGCAACCTGTAAAGATGTAGTTACTGCTTGTCTATTTTGAATGATTACTAGATTCATATTAGAACCTCCTGTGTTTTTAAATTTTCCAATCTGTTAAACTATTGGTAGATTGGAGGTGAATATTATGACTATTGATTTTTTAAAAAAGAATGATTTCAAAGCCTTAACAACGCTCCCTATTTATTCATTGGCAAAAAGCATCAATGAAAAAGGAGAAGGAGACAATAAAATTATCTTCGTTACTTCGTTCGGCTTTGTTATTGCACGTTCCGTAATTGGAACTAAAAATATTGAAGAACCAACTAATGAAGAAGATAATATGAGATTCCTTTTCCAATCAGCTCTAAAAACAAGAGACGAATTTATGAAAGAAAACGATAACCTTAACCTTCTAAAAGAAAATACAAGTTTCATTTTAGAAGATGTTCAAATCAGGAATTACGAAGGTACTATTACAAACCTTCCGACAATGATTCTGTTTTCTGACGCAATTCAAGGACTAACGATTGGCGACATTTCATAGCCCAATCTTTTAAACCATGTATCACAACATTATTTCCAGAAACCTCTGCCACCGGTTCCAACTGTTGGCGAGGTATCTCTTTATTTGATGGTTGTTGAATTGATTTATGTTCCACTTCTCCACTTCCTTTCATCTTATATACAGTTTTGTTGGTGATGCGGGGACAAATATCTAAGCAATTTTATTAGAATCGCGATTTGCGATTTTGTTATCAAAAAAAATTTCATCTAACGTCACACCGAAAAGCTCTTTTATTTTTGGGAGATATTTAGTTGGCAAAACACGACGTCCGTTTTCGATTTGACAATAATAGTTTGCTGAAATACCGATAGATTCTGCTACAAATTTTTGTTGGATACCTCTTGTTTTACGCAACTGTTTAAGATTATTTTGCACAATCAGTTTTTCCTTCATGATTAGCACCACCTTTCTTTTCGCGAATTGCGATTCGATTAATTACACTTTAACATCGCAAAACGAGATTGTCAAACTTTTTTATCACATTTTGCGAATATTTATATATATAATCGAGAATTGCGATATTATTTAAAAAAAGATTACTATAGAAAGGTTGTTTTTCATGGGTGAAGATATTTTAGCTAGGCGCTTAAGATCACTAAGAGAAGAGCGTGGTTATCTCCAGAAATTTGTTGCTGATAAATTAGGTATTAAAAGTAATACTTTGTCAGGATATGAAAATGGAACAAGGTCACCTGATCCATCAATGTTGTCTAACTTAGCAGATTTGTATAACGTCTCGATAGATTACTTATTAGGAAGAACAAATATTAGAAACCAAGGAGAGCTGGCAGCACATAGGTCTGACGATTTTTTAGAAGATCTACCAGAAGAAGCTGTCAAAGAGCTTGAAACTTTTAAAGAATTCATAAGATCTAAATATGGAAACAAAGAGTAAAGTGGGGAATGTTTAATGCCAATTGTTGATACATATAAATTATGTGATATTGCTTTAGGTGAGGGTATAGTAATTGAGCATTGGGATTTCCCCAAACCATTGGATGCTGTTTATTTCTTTGAACCAGGTCTACCCCCCATTATTGGAATTGCAAATAGAATCAGATATGATTCTCCTTTATTTAGATGTATTTTAGCAGAAGAACTAGGTCATCATTTTACAACTGTAGGAAATAATATTGCTAATTCCCGAATGAATTATCATGAACGACTTAGCGTTGGTAAAGTGGAATACAAAGCCATGAAGTGGGCGACTGAAACTCTCATTCCTATAGAGTACTTACGAATAGCTATTTTACAAGAAAAACACTGGACCAATTGGGTCCTTGCAGAATATTTTGATGTTACGATTGAAATGATTGATTTCAGATTACAATTGCCTGATGCGGAAGAGTTGGTTATCTACACAAAATATAGAAGATACGGTTAATAACAATTCAATACTTATTACCTGACCACTTTTTAATGAGGTTTTTTTTATAACTTAAAATAGAACATATATTCTTATTGCGATACTGAATATGGGAGGAATGAAAATGTTTTGCGAGGAAATAAAATTAAAATCTGGTCAAAAACGTTGGGTCTGTGTTGCTGACGGTCCAACTGACCCAGCAACTGGTAAGCGAAATCAAATATCACGTAGAGGCAAATCAAAAAAAGAGGCAATGAATCGAGTTAACGATGCTATCTACTCATTGAAAAAAGATGGTATAGATCAACGTGTTGGTCAAAATATGACTTTTGATAAACTCGCATCAGAATGGATTGAAACTTACGCATTAACTGGCGTAAAACGCGCCACTGTTAGAATAAGAGAAAAAGAGATAAAAATATTAAACACACATATAGCTAAAATGCCGATTTCAGACCTTTCTCACTCTAAATATCAGAAGATATTAAATAAAATATCCCAAGAATATGCACGTAACACAGTTTCGGGTGTGCATGTCTGTGCCAGCATGATTTTTAAGTACGCAGTCAAAGATAGATTGATTAAAGATAACCCAGCTACTGGTGCCGTTGTGCCGAAAAAACGCCGGACAGTTGAAGAAATTGAGACAACAACAATTGAAGAAGGTTATTTAACAAGTGAGGAAGTAGAATCTTTTTTGAATGAAGTAACAACTCGTGGATTGGACCTTGATATTGAACGTTTTTATTTATTAGCATTTACTGGCATGAGATCTGGTGAATTATGTGCTTTGAAATGGTCTGATATTGATTTTCGAAATAATACAATTCGAATTACAAAAACTCTATATAACGAAGATAACAATATGAGGAAATATGAGTTGACTCCACCAAAAACGGATGGATCAATCCGAACTATTGAAGTAGAAAAAAACATAATGGATTTATTGAAATCACACCGTAAACGGCAAATGAAAGTGACTTCTAGGTATCGTCAGGAAGAATTGAATGAGTACCATGACGGAAATTTTGTATTTTGTCGTGTAAACGGATATCCATATATCCAAAAAACGATTATTAATCGAATGGCTAGATTATTAGAACATACAAACATTAAAAAAGATGCCACTCCACATATTTTCCGCCACACTCATATTAGTATGCTTACTGAGGCTGGAGTAGATTTGAATACAATCATGGAGCGAGTGGGACACGATGACATGCAGACAACATTAAGAATTTATACACATGTTACTAACAAAATGAAAAAGGATGCCTCCGAGAAAATGACAAGCACTTTCGGAAACATCCTCCATAACATCAATTCTAATCTTTTTTAGAAAAAATGTTTGTTTTTTGTTAGTTTTTCACTACCAAACGTAATTTCATACCTTCAAACCCTTGATAAATCAATGTTTTGGAGATATTAATTACATCATTCCTGGCATACCGCCCATGCCACCCATATCTGGCATAGCTGGTGCTGCTTCAGGGATATCTGCTACAACCGCTTCTGTTGTTAAGAATAGCGCTGCAACTGATGCTGCGTTTTGTAGAGCTGAGCGAGTTACTTTTGCTGGGTCTACTACGCCTGCTTCCATCATGTTTACCCATTCGCCAGTTGCCGCATTGAAACCAATGCCAATTTCTTCACGTTTTAGGCGATCTACGATAATTGAGCCTTCAAGACCAGCGTTATTAGCAATTTGACGAACTGGTTCTTCTAAAGCACGTAGAACAATTTTCACACCTGTAGCTACGTCGCCTTCTACTGAATCAGCTGCTTTCTCCACTGCTGCATAGACGTTTAGAAGAGCCGTACCACCACCTGATACAATACCTTCTTCAACAGCCGCACGAGTTGAGTTTAAAGCATCCTCAATACGAAGTTTACGCTCTTTAAGCTCTGTTTCTGTTGCAGCACCAACTTTGATAACTGCTACACCACCTGCTAATTTTGCAAGGCGTTCTTGTAATTTTTCTTTATCGAATTCTGAAGTAGTTTCAGCAAGTTGTGCACGGATTTGACCAATGCGTGATTCGATTGCGTCTGCTCCGCCTACACCTTCAACGATTGTTGTGTTGTCTTTTGTTACAACAACTTTTGCGGCACGACCAAGTGCAGAAATATCAGCTGATTTTAGGTCTAAGCCTAATTCTTCTGTAATCACTTGTCCACCTGTCAGGATAGCAATATCTTCAAGCATTGCTTTACGACGATCACCGAAGCCTGGTGCTTTTACAGCTACAGCATTGAAAGTACCACGAAGCTTGTTCACAACAAGTGTTGCAAGTGCTTCACCTTCTACATCTTCAGCAATCATTAGAAGTGGACGACCTTGTTGTACCACTTGTTCTAATAATGGTAATACTTCTTGAATGTTTGTAATTTTTTTATCAGTAATTAAAATGTATGGGTTATCAAGAACCGCTTCCATTTTATCTGTGTCAGTTACCATGTAATGAGAAGCATAGCCACGATCAAACTGCATACCTTCTACCACATCTAGCTCTGTTGTGAAGCCTTTTGATTCTTCGATTGTAATAACACCATCGTTACCAACACGTTCCATTGCTTCAGCGATCAGTTGTCCAACTTCATCATCAGCAGCAGAAATAGCAGCAACTTGTGCAATTTCTTCTTTATTGCTTACTGGGCGAGAAATAGCGTGTAATTCCGTAAGTGCTGCAGCAACTGCTTTATCAATACCTTTGCGGATACCTACAGGATTTGCGCCAGCTGTAACGTTTTTCAAGCCTTCACGAATAATTGCTTGTGCTAAAACTGTTGCTGTAGTTGTACCGTCACCAGCGATTTCGTTTGTCTTAGAAGCAACTTCCGCTACTAATTTTGCTCCCATGTTTTCGTATGGGTTTTCTAGTTCGATTTCTTTTGCAATTGTCACACCATCATTTGTAATAAGTGGTGAACCGAATTTTTTTTCTAAAACAACATTACGTCCTTTTGGTCCTAATGTTACTTTTACTGTATTTGCTAATTTATCTACACCTTGTAACATTAATGAACGAGCGTCTTCTGAGAATTTAATATCTTTTGCCATGAGAATTTACCCTCCTGAAATGGAATATTCGTTAAGCTTCTTCAATATATTTATATCAATTTCATCTTATTGTCACATTTGTTAAGCAAACAATAAGCATCCACCTTACATAAGGTGCGTTTAATGTTCTTATTCAATAATTGCAAGAATATCGCTTTCGCGTAAAATTAGGTATTCATTACCTTCAAATTTAACTTCTGTGCCAGCGTATTTAGAGAAAATAATGCGGTCGTCAACTTTAACGTCAAGCTCTACACGTTGCCCGTTCTCTAATACACGACCTGTCCCAACTGCTACTACTTTACCTTCTTGTGGTTTTTCTTTTGCAGAGTCAGGTAGTACAATACCGAATGCAGATTTTTCTTCTACCTCGATTAGTTCAATTACAATACGATCTCCTAGTGGTCTTAACAAGTGAAACAACCTCCTAATAATTAAATAATTGTTGATATTTATTAGCACTCTATATCAATGAGTGCTAACACAATTATTATGATAATCAATCACTCTTTTTTTTGCAAGTCAGAACTTCGAAAAATTTTGTTTTCTTTCCATATTCCTCTACAATAGAAAGGAAGCATATGAATGGAAAGGATTTTGACTGTGACTAATTCTCAAAAAGTAACGAAACATAAAAAAACAGCCCTGTATGTTTTGCTGATCTATATCTTGATGCAAATCTCGAGCAGATGGTTGCTCTTACCGTTCCATAAGCTCATGATGAAGATAACTGGTTTAGCTTCTGAACAAGCGGCTCCCATTACTCAAGGTTGGTATATTGCCTTAAGTTTTGCTATAGCGCTCATTTTAAGCCTAATCCTCACATCTCGAGATAAAGCCTTTTGGAACATTTATCAAGGAAAAAAAGAAACAATCCCTCTTACAATTGTGTGGGGAATCATCGGCTTCTTCCTAGTGTTCTTTGGACAAATGATTGGTGCGGCTATTGAGATGGCTGTTTTCGGTATTGAAGGAGGCTCACAAAATACTGCTGATATAGTCGCGATAGCTAAAGGCGCTCCCATTGCCATATTAGCAATTGTTGTATTCGGGCCAATTTTAGAAGAATTCGTCTTCCGCAGAGTGATATTTGGCTCGCTTGTCCAAACAACAAATTTCTGGGTGGCAGCTATTGTTAGCGCCATATTCTTTGCGATTATCCACTTCGACTTCTCACATATCTTGCTTTATACCATTTGTGGTTTAATTTTCGCCTTTTTATATCACAAAACAAAGCGCATTTGGACGTCTATTATTGCACACGTCATGCTTAATGGTTTTGTGACACTTGTACAATTCTATGCGGAACCATTGCAAAAGTTTCTTCAAGAACTAGAAAAAATGCAATAAATTTTTGTAAAGCTATTGTAAGTTGCAAAAATAACACAAAAGCTCGGTGTCCCATTTAGGGGCACCGAGCTTTATCTATTACTGTTGATTCAATTCTTCTATTTGTCGTCGTTGCTGCTCAAGCGCCTCTTCAATTTGACGCTTTTGCTCCGCTTCTTGTTCTTCTTTTAATCGAATTTCTTCTGATTTAAGATATTTCTTATAGCCAATTCGTGAAATCATGATACTAATTTCATACAAAATAAACAGTGGCACTGAAACCATTAAATGCGAAGCTAACTCAGGCGGTGCAATAATCGCTGCACATACAAATAAACCAAAGTACGAATATTTACGAATTCGAATGAGTAAATCCGGACTTAATATGCCAATTCGTGAAAAGAATAAAACAACAATTGGCAATTGGAAAAGGAAACCAAAAGGTATTGTAAGCTTAAACAAGAATGCAAAATACTCATGTATACCAATGGTTTGCTGTATCTCCAAATCATTCGATAAATTCATCATGAATTTAATGACATACGGGAATAGTAAAAAGTACGAAAAAGATAACCCTGCAAGAAACAATAAAAATGAATACGGAATATAGCTTAGAGTAGCTTTACGCTCTACTTCCCTTAATCCAGGGCTAATAAACGACCATAATTGATACATCAACACTGGTGATGATAGAATAAATGCAATTATAAAAACAACTTGTATATAAATTGCAAGTGGTGTGACTACGTCAAATGCATGGAGCTCGATATTATATTCGGCTCCGGTCATTTGAAGGTATTTAACAAGCGGCTTTGCGACAAAAAATGCGCCGGCCATAGCTAGAACAAAGAAAACGGCAACAATGAACAGCCGTTTTCTTAATTCTTCTATATGCTCAATAACAGTTAGATCTTTTGGGTTCATTCCTCAAACATCCTAACTTACTTATCTAGTTCTTTCTTTTTCTTATCATCATCATCTTCGTCGGCTAAACCTTTAGTAGCATTTTTGAATTCACGTAGTGTTGAACCAAATGCCTTACCTAGCTCTGGTAACTTTTTAGGACCAAAAATTAGTAACGCGACAACTCCGATAATAATGAGGCTCATAGGACCAATACCACCCATTACAGCCACCTCCTCTTTATATCCATCATTTTAACGCATATTTCGCCATTTTGCTAACTAATTATATGTGAAAGTTTTTCGTCACTCTCACTGATTTGACCGCATTTTATTTAAATTATCTATTTGACAGAAACGGTGAATTACACTGGAAAATATGTATTGTTTTCACTCTTCCTGATTACGTATTAAATAAATAAGCGCTTGCAACTCTACCGATAAATCAATGGTTAGGAGCTGCATTCTATCAGGTACCGTTAAACGCTCTGGCGTAAAGTTTAAAATTCCCTTTGCATTCATGGCCGCTAAGCGGTCCGCCATTTTTTGAGCGGAGCGTGGTGAAACGGTTAAAATAGCAAGCTCCGCACCGTATTCTGCATATTTTTCTTCCAATAAATCTGGATGAAAAACCGGGATGTTGCTAATCATTTTGCCATCCTTCGGTGCTTTTGAATCGAATGCTACCACAATATGTGTATTATGGTTTTTTTGAAAATTATATTTTAATAATGCACTGCCTAAATTCCCCACACCAATTAACGCTACTTTTGTCGTTTCATGTTGATCAAGCGTCTGGCTAAAAAATTGTAATAGATGCTGCACATCGTAGCCATATCCTTTTTTTCCAAGTGCACCAAAATAAGAAAAATCACGGCGAATAGTTGCAGAATCTATTTTCATCGCTTCACTCAATTCCTTCGACGAAATACGTTCCATACCTTCTTGTGCAAAGTTTTGAATAAATCGATAGTAAAGAGGAAGTCTTTTTGTAGTGGCTTGCGGAATTTTTAATTCTTGTTTCAAACTTTTTCCTCCTTATGATGTACCTCCATCAATTTTACTGTCTATAACTACTAATTTTAATACATTCATCCTTAACAATATACAACATTTTTGCAATCCCCTGCTGTATTTCTCTTTAGTTAATGGCGCCTTTTACGCAGCTAACTAAAAAGAAATCGTTTCAATCTTACATGACTGCTAGGAATAAGTAAAGCACGGACATTGCATGCAAATCGTTCATCCATTACACTAAGGTAGAATTGAGGTGTCAAGAATGATTGTTTTACAGGTCAATCAACTAACTAAATCCTTTCTTGCAGATGAAATTTTAAGTGGTGTTAAATTAGAAGTTCAACACCGTGACCGCGTTGCCTTAGTAGGACGAAACGGTGCAGGTAAATCTACTTTATTAAAAATAATTGCTGGTCAAATGTCCTATGATTCAGGTGATATCATTATCCCAAAGGATATTCAAATAGGCTATTTAGAGCAACATGCAGGATTAAACTCTACGCTAACAATTTGGAATGAAATGATGACTATTTTCGAATCTCTTCTAGCCCAAGAACAGCTGCTACGCTCACTTGAACAACAAATGGCTGATCCTACTGTTTATGAAAATCCTACTATGTATGCGAAAGTTATGTCGGAATACGATCAATTACAGCATACGTTTAAAGATGCAGGTGGCTATCAATATGAATCAGACATACGGTCAGTCCTTCATGGTATGCAATTTTATTCCGAAGACTATGCCAAACCCATCAGTTCCTTATCTGGTGGTCAGCGCACACGTTTAGCACTTGCTAAGCTCTTACTTAGTAAACCAGACCTTTTAATTCTGGATGAGCCTACTAACCATTTAGATATCGAAACACTATCTTGGTTGGAATCCTATTTAAAGAGCTATGAAGGCGCTATTTTAATTGTTTCCCATGACCGCTACTTCTTAGATCAAGTTGTTTCTATTGTCTACGAAGTATCCCGTCATCGTGTCACAAAATATCCAGGTAATTATAGTGCTTATTTAGATGAAAAAGCTAAAAATTATGAGCGTGATGTCAAGCTCTATGAGCGTCAGCAAGATGAAAAGGCCAAGCTAGAGGATTTTATCCAAAAAAATATTGCACGTGCCTCTACAACAAAAATGGCACAAAGTCGACGCAAAATGCTTGAACGAACAGAGTGGATGGAATCGCCAGATGGTGATGAGAAATCCGCTAGTTTTGGTTTCACGATTGAACGTCAAAGTGGAAATGATGTTTTATCCGTCGATGATTTAACAATTGGTTATAATGATCGTACCATTTCTAGTGGGATTAACCTTCGCTCTTTTCGCGAGGATCGTATAGCCCTTGTTGGACCAAACGGAGTTGGTAAATCGACATTATTAAAAACGATTGTGAAAGATTTATCCCCTCTTGCAGGTGGTATTCGTTATGGGACGAATGTACAAATCGGCTATTATGATCAAGAGCAAGCAAAGCTATCAAGCAATAAGAGTGTCTTGAAAGAGTTATGGGATGAATGGCCACTTATGAACGAAAAAGATATTCGCACCGTATTGGGACGTTTTCTTTTTAGTGGTGAAGATGTGGATAAAGCAGTATCCTCTTTATCGGGCGGTGAGAAAGCACGCCTTGCACTTGCAAAATTAATGATGCAAAAGGCTAATTTTTTAATTCTCGATGAGCCTACTAACCATTTAGACTTAGATAGCAAAGAGGTTTTAGAAAATGCTTTGATTGATTACCCTGGTACGCTTCTATTTGTCTCACATGACCGCTACTTCATTAATCGTATCGCCACGAAAGTGGTGGAGTTATCTGGAACCGGGTCATTTGAATATTTAGGTGACTATGATTATTATGTAGAGAAAAAGCAGGAACTATTGGAGCTAGCACAAATGAATGCTACCTCCCAAACACAAGTACAGCATGAGCAACCTGATAAAGCGTCTACATCTAAAATTGATAAAGAAGCAAAAAAACGTGAACGTCAAATTAGACGTATGATCGAAGATTTAGAAAGCAAGATGCAAGAAACGACAGCTATTGTTGCAAGCTTAGAGGAAGCTCTGTGCGACTCTGCCATTTTCACAGACCATGAAAAAATTTCAAATCTCCAAGACGAATTAGCAACTGCTAAAGAACAGCATGAGCTATTAGAATTAGAATGGCTTGAGTTAAATGAAGAACTTGAAAGTATTAATATGTAATTGATGTAAGCCATGTGACGGGTCACATGGCTTTTTCTTTACTTGTCTTCATTTTTCATATATATTGGTCAAGTGCTATTTTTCGACAAAAAATGCCCACAGTTTTATTCACACTATAAATCTAGTAATACCAACATATCAACAGAGTTTTCCACACTGTCCACAATTAAAAATTATTTTATCCACATTGTATCGTATAAAACACGCTACTACATATTGAATAATCACAAGTTATGCACAAGTTATCAACATTTTGTGCATAAGTACGCGTGTTCGCTATTTAGTTCGCTCCTTTACCTGTGGATAATTTTCTGAAAAATTTGTCAATTACGTTGTTTGATACTTACATTCTCTTACCACAGTTCTTATTTATCAACAATTATTCGACAATTAAAAAGAGATATCTAAAAATATAGATATCTCTTTCCTAAACTATATCCAGGATTTTAACTCCATTCCTGGGCGTCCATTCATCATTAAGTTTCCTCGAATGCCAGCCTCAAACATCGGCATCGCTGCTGCGCCAATCATTGCCGCATTATCAGTACACAATTTAAGGGGTGGGACAAAAAACGGGATACCTTCCTCTGCAAATACGGTCTCCAAAGAAGTTCGCAAACCTTTATTCGCTGCTACACCACCAGCTGCAATAACCTGTTTCACCTGATACTCGCGAGCTGCACGCAATGTTTTAGCTGTCAGCACTTCGACAACACTTTCCTGAAAGCCCTTGGCAACAGCCGCTGGTGAAATAGCTTCACCTCGTTGATCCATATTATGTTTATAATTGATGACGGCTGATTTTAAACCACTAAAGCTAAAATCATATGAATCCTCTTCCAACCATACTCTCGGAAAAGGTACAGCCTCACCTTCCTCATGAGCAAGCCGATCAATGTGTGGTCCACCAGGATAAGGTAAGTTTAAAACACGCGCCACTTTGTCATAAGCTTCACCAGCTGCATCATCTCGTGTTTCACCAATGACCTCAAAAGAGCCATGTTCCTTCATATACACAAGCTCTGTATGACCACCTGATACTACAAGTGCTAATAGGGGGAACTCCATTGGCTGAACAAGCGCATTGGCATAAATATGTCCTGCAATATGATGTACGCCAACAATTGGTAAGTTGTTCGCAAATGCAAAAGCCTTCGCCGCATTAATGCCAATCAACAATGCTCCCACAAGACCTGGACCCTCTGTAACAGCTACAGCATCTAAATCTGCTGGCTTTAAGTTTGCTTGAGCTAATGCTTCTTCAATTACCATCGTAATTTGTTCTACATGATGACGTGATGCAATTTCAGGGACAACGCCACCAAAACGCTTATGACTCTCTATTTGAGAAGCAACAACATTCGACACAATTTCATGACCATTTCGAATAATCGCTGCAGCTGTTTCATCACAGCTCGATTCTATTGCTAATATCATTCCATTATTCATTATAAATTCACCCACATGACAAGGGCATCCTCCCCGTTATCAGTATAATAGCCTTTCCGTATGCCACCATCTTGGAATTGAAGCTTGCGATAAAGATTTTGTGCAACGGTGTTCGTTACACGTACCTCCAATGTCATAACCTCCATTCCATGTAAACGAGCTATTTGCATCGCCTCACGCATTAATCCCTCGCCGATACCTCGACCACGTGCTGCCTCCATAACAGCTACATTCGTAATTTGGGCTGCATCTATTACCATCCACATCCCACAAAAACCAATAATACTGCCATTTGCATCCACAGCCAACACATAATGAGCATACTGATTTTCATGCACTTCATAGTAAAAGGAATCCAGCGTCCAGGGTATAGGAAATGAAGCTACTTCAATTTCATAAACTGCTGGTACATCATCAGAAACCATTTTACGATAAGTTACATTCCTACTCATGTTCCTTCTCCTTCTGTTCTTTCAGCCAATTAGCCTCAGCCTCTGCAATTCGTTTATATTGTGGGACAAAGTGATGAGTAGCTTCAACACTCGGTAACTCCACTTTAGTCGCTACACGAATAACTTCCGTTGCACGTGGCAAGTCAAAACTAAACGGTGCACGTACTGCGTTATCACCAAGCACCTCCACAATGTTATCCCAAAATATATCAACATCTGTTCCTATAAATAAAATAGGTGCATCTAGTGCCTTTAAACGCTCTAATAAATCAGCGATATGTGCATGATGATCCTCCACAAGAGTCTCTAATGTCACTCCTTGATAAACAGCCGTATAGACATTGCCTCTTCTTGCATCAAAAATTGGACAGATTAATCCATTATAAAGGGCGGCATTTGCAGCTAATGCCTTTAAACTAGCGACACCAACTAAAGGTATCTGTAATGTCCATGCTAGGGTTTTCGCTAATGTTACACCTATACGGACACCTGTATACGAACCCGGCCCTTCAGACACTGCAATCGCATCCAAGTCACTTGCCTGTAAGCCTACTCTTGCTAGTATCTCTTCAATAGCTGGCATCGCTCCTGCAGAATGCGTTAATTTTATATTTTGTACCATCTCGGCTACCACTTTTCCATCCCTCACAATGGCAATGGAAAGTGGTGTATTCGCTGTTTCTATTCCTAACCAAATCATTTCATTAGCTCCTCACATAGTGCCTCATAGCGTTCCCCACTAGGTATTAACACAAAGCGTCGTTCATTGTCTCCGATTCGGTAAATCTCTATTGCTAATCGATGCTGTGGCAAATCCTGTTCAATTAAATGCGCCCACTCTACCACTGATACCGCATCTCCATAAAATAATTCATCCCAACCTAGGTCCTCGTCACTTTCAGCCAGACGATAAACATCTAGATGATTGAAGGGTAATCGTCCTTCATATTGTTTAACAATCGTAAATGTTGGACTGTTGACTGTTCTTTTCACACCAAGGCCCTTTGCTAAGGCCTTCGTAAATGTTGTTTTGCCTGCACCCAAATCTCCTTCTAATGTAATCGTATCTTGAGCTTCTAGTAAATTGGCAAGTGCCATGGCAAAACGTTCTGTATCATCAACTGAATTCATGATTATTTCATACATTCTCATTTTTCCTCTCATCACTACATTATCTCTAGTTTACCTAAACTAGCGAAAATGTTCAAAGCATCCAATATCATTTATGTCTTACTTAGATTGTAGTCGTTCAGAAGCCCAATTCTATGACATAGCTAGCTAATTAGAATGAAAACAAAAACACGCCTTCTTTTACGAAGACGTGTCAACTATTTATCTGTTGGAATGACCTTTTACTGCTATGATTTCTTTGCCAATCAGTTTATCATCCTTAAACTTCACTATATAGGCCTGTGTCATCAAGATCTCATCATTCCAACGATATTCATTATTTTTAATCTTTTTTCCTGCGCCTCCTACTGCTTCGACTACTTCAATATATGACATATCATTTTTTAATTTCTCGAATTCTACTTCGTTCATATTTTTTTGCCAGTGATACGCATTTGATTCTTCAATCTCTATAATAGGATCTCCACAGCCTACCATCATTATCATGGAACCAATAAGCAAAGGTAAATAAAGACTTTTAAAAGAATAATCTTTGCTCATATTAACACCTCCGTAGCCAATCCGATTACTTCTACATTTTTACCCATAATCTTTCTATTAGAAACACATCTAATTTTACCTTATAGAAACGCTATCATTTATCGGTAATTTTTACTATTTTTAGATAATGTTAAATAGATGAAATTTGGTAGGTTCATGGCAATATTATCGATTATTTCACAAGGATTTAGCTGTTTTCTAGATACGGTTGATATGTTTTTAGGGAAATAGATGTTATTTGTGAAAAAATAAAGGGAGGTTGGTCTTAGAGACGATACAGAATGTTATACTTTTAGCCCCTTTGTTTCTACTAGGAGATGTTGATCCTTTAGGAGTTAGTCACTTGTCATGTAATTTCTACTCAATTTTGCTAATAAGCTTCTACATGATGAATTGGATAAATATCCGATCAAACAAAAAAGCCCTTATGATGTAAAATCATAAGGACTGTAATATCAATTTAAATGGCGGTCCCGACCGGGATCGAACCGGCGATCTCCTGCGTGACAGGCAGGCATGTTAACCGCTACACCACGGGACCTCTTTAAGACATTTATAAATATATCATAAAAAAAATAGATATGCAACATTTATTTTCATATTTTCTCTTAATATATTTGCCCACACGGTTTTATCAAGGGATAGGATTTACCCTGCAATGAATTATCCACACAAACAACGTCTATTTTCATATATACTCTAAACATGATGCAAATTTTGCAGTATATTTAACTCTAAAGGGGGAAAAATAACATGTCAAAACTAACACAATTACAAGAGGCACTACAGGCACATACTACCGATGCAATGATTATTACCAATGCTCAAAATCGTCGCTATCTAACAGGTTTTACAGGTAGTGCAGGAACAGTTATCATAACGAAGACTCGCGCACTTTTATTAGTAGACTTCCGCTATACACAGCAAGCAACAAGTCAATGTACCACTTTTGAAGTACTAGAGATTGATCGCAACCGTTTATATGAAACCATTCAGGAGATTTTCGAACAGGAATCCATTCAAACAGTTGGTTTTGAGCAACATCATGTTACTTATCACAGTTATCAATTAATGAAGAGTAAATTGACAGCTACATTAAAGCCATTGTCTACTATTGTAGAAGATTTACGAATGATTAAAACACCAGAAGAAATTGAAATAATTAAGAAAGCCGCATGGATATCCGATGAGGCATTTAATCATATTTTGACATTCATCAAACCAGGTATTTCTGAACTGGAGATTGCCCATGAATTAGAGTCTCATATGCGGAAAAATGGTGCAACAGGCGCAGCCTTCGATATGATTATTGCTTCTGGCCATCGTTCAGCACTTCCACATGGCGTAGCATCCTCTAAAATAGTGGAGCAAGGTGATATGTTGACAATGGATTTTGGTGCTTATTATCAAGGTTATCGTTCAGATATGACAAGAACGATTGCTGTTGGAAAACCATTAGAGCAATTAAAAGAAGTCTATCAAATAGTCCATGATTCCTTACAACATGCCCTTTCTAATATGAAGGCTGGTATTACTGGACAAGAGGCAGATAGTTATACACGAGACTATATCACCGCAAAAGGCTATGGACAAAATTACGGACACGGTGCGGGACATGGTATAGGTTTAGATATACATGAAAATATATTTATGTCTACCGTATGTAAAGATATTTTAGAAGAAAATATGGTACTAACAGTAGAACCGGGTATTTATATACCAAATGTAGGTGGTGTCCGTATCGAAGATGATGTTATCATTACAAAAGAAGGTGTGGAAGTAATCACCCACTCTCCTAAGGAACTCATTATTTTATAGCCTTTTAAGTGATGGTTTATATATATGAATGTCATTGAAGCTACTAAAGCAGAAGGATAGCTCACCTATTTTGAATAAAGCTAGTTAGATAAACGATTTTTTTAAACATACTAACATTAGTAGTACAAACCAAGGCCATGGTTTGTGCTACTATTTTTTTATAGTAGAAGTGAAGAAAAGCCGACCAGCCTCTGGGACCATTTGTGAGTCCGTATATTAAACCGGCTAACTTCATGCCCTTATATGAATCAGTTTAGTATGTTGGGTCCAAGAGATCGTGTATAAGAAAGTGGAATCGATAAGGTACTGTGAAGGCTTCTATGATTGGTCAAAAGGAGAAGAATGAGATGAAACATGTCATTGCGTTAGATGTCAGTAAAGGAAAAAGTACTGTTGCGATTTATGATGGTCACCGCCAATGTGAATTCGAAGGTGTGCTACTTCATACACGCGGTGATTTTGAGCGATTACACGAACGAATAGTAGAGATGTCAAAACAAGATGGACAAGCACCAGCTATCGTATTTGAAGCAACAGGTACCTATTCAAAACCTATCGAAGCATTTTTCAAAGATTACGGCTACGCATACTGCCGCATGAATCCACTTGAAGCGAATTTACAGATGGCAACGATGCGTCGTCATAAAACCGATATTAGTGATGCCCATGAACTTGCGAAGACTCATTTTAAAATGGAACGCGAAATAACGTACATACAAGACGATTATTATGAACAGATGCGTGCACTGACTCGTTACTACGATGAAATTGATGAAGAAATCATTTTACTCAAAAGTAGAATGCATGCCATTTTACAGCTGAGTTTTCCAGAATTAGAAAAGCTGATTACACCGAGTTCAGCACTATTTTTAAATATTGTACAACTCTATCCACACCCCGCACTTTTACAAGCCCATTCAAAAACGATGATTAAAAATCGTTTAAAGGCCAATACGCGAAAAAACCTCTCGCTAATGCGTGCGGAGGCTAAAGCTATTACATTATTAGAAGCAGCTGAAAATAGTTACCCCGCGATTAAACCAACAGATATTCGTTGTGATCAAGCACGAGATTACGCAGCTCGCATTGCGGATTTACAAGAGAAGAAAGATACGCTTGTGAAACAGATGGTGGAATTGTCGGAAGGACGAAAAGAATATCTAGTATTTCGATCGATTCCTGGAATTGGCGATTCAACGGCGTGCCGATTAATTGGAGAGATTGGTGACATCCACCGCTTTCAAAATGCGAAACAACTGAACGCTTACGCAGGCATTGATATTATGCGGTACCAGTCTGGGAATATGCAATATCGAGACAGAATTAATAAACGAGGAAACAAACATTTACGAAAGATTTTATATTTTATGGTGTGCGCAATGCTTATGGCTAAAGGAAAACCGAATCATTTTGTGGACTATTACTACAAATTAAAAAAGCAACCTCAGAGGAAGCCTCATAAGGTTGCGATCATCGCCTGCATCAATAAGTTTCTGAAAGTGACATTTCAGTTACTGACGCGTGGCATTCTTTACGATTATGAGTCCGCACTACCAGCTCAGAAATCGTAATCACCTACATAGAACTATATCATAATGACCTTTCGAAAAAAATAAAAATCGTCAGGTCTTTTTGGCGTATCTAAAAATGAGTGTGAAGTGATGAGGGATATCCCTCACCACTTCACACTCATAAAAATATAAATTATTCATTAAATAAAGTTGACTAATCGTAAGAAAGAGGCTGGGAAAAAAGTGTTTCAGCCAACAAAAAAACCGAACTATCCACTGAAACGCTCACGAAGTGTTTCGGAATAGTTCGGTTTTTCTAGTTATCATGTTTTGCTAACTTAGAGACTATTTGGCTTTAAGAAGGTCCTACTTAGTTCTGTCCCAACCTCTTTTTATAAAAGAAAAAACAGCCAGTATGCAACTGACTGTTTCATTTGCCTAGCGACGTCCTACTCTCACAGGGGGAAGCCCCCAACTACCATCGGCGCTAAAGAGCTTAACTTCCGTGTTCGGTATGGGAACGGGTGTGACCTCTTTGCCATCATCACTAGACTATGTTCGACCTCCAATACACGGCGTATTACTGTGTCTTGAAGTTCTCTTTTTGTTGAAAGAATTATTCTTTCAAAACTGGATAAACGTGCATTGAATGGTTCAAACATTTTGGTTAAGTCCTCGATCGATTAGTATTCGTCAGCTCCATGTGTCACCACACTTCCACCTCGAACCTATCTACCTCATCGTCTTTGAGGGATCTTACTTACTTGCGTAATGGGAAATCTCATCTTGAGGGGGGCTTCATGCTTAGATGCTTTCAGCACTTATCCCGTCCACACATAGCTACCCAGCGATGCCTTTGGCAAGACAACTGGTACACCAGCGGTGTGTCCATCCCGGTCCTCTCGTACTAAGGACAGCTCCTCTCAAATTTCCTACGCCCACGACGGATAGGGACCGAACTGTCTCACGACGTTCTGAACCCAGCTCGCGTACCGCTTTAATGGGCGAACAGCCCAACCCTTGGGACCGACTACAGCCCCAGGATGCGATGAGCCGACATCGAGGTGCCAAACCTCCCCGTCGATGTGGACTCTTGGGGGAGATAAGCCTGTTATCCCCGGGGTAGCTTTTATCCGTTGAGCGATGGCCCTTCCATGCGGAACCACCGGATCACTAAGCCCGTCTTTCGACCCTGCTCGACTTGTAGGTCTCGCAGTCAAGCTCCCTTGTGCCTTTACACTCTACGAATGATTTCCAACCATTCTGAGGGAACCTTTGGGCGCCTCCGTTACCTTTTAGGAGGCGACCGCCCCAGTCAAACTGTCCGCCTGACACTGTCTCCTGCCCCGCTAAGGGGCATGGGTTAGAATTTCAATACAACCAGGGTAGTATCCCACCGACGCCTCCTTCGAAGCTGGCGCTCCGAGATCTCTGGCTCCTACCTATCCTGTACAAGTTGTACCAAAATTCAATATCAGGCTACAGTAAAGCTCCACGGGGTCTTTCCGTCCTGTCGCGGGTAACCTGCATCTTCACAGGTACTATAATTTCACCGAGTCTCTCGTTGAGACAGTGCCCAGATCGTTACGCCTTTCGTGCGGGTCGGAACTTACCCGACAAGGAATTTCGCTACCTTAGGACCGTTATAGTTACGGCCGCCGTTTACTGGGGCTTCAATTCGCAGCTTCGCTTGCGCTAACCACTCCTCTTAACCTTCCAGCACCGGGCAGGCGTCAGCCCCTATACGTCACCTTACGGTTTTGCAGAGACCTGTGTTTTTGCTAAACAGTCGCCTGGGCCTATTCACTGCGGCTCTCATGCGCTTGCACGCTCAAGAGCACCCCTTCTCCCGAAGTTACGGGGTCATTTTGCCGAGTTCCTTAACGAGAGTTCTCTCGCACACCTTAGGATTCTCTCCTCGACTACCTGTGTCGGTTTGCGGTACGGGCACCTCTCACCTCGATAGAGGCTTTTCTTGGCAGTGTGAAATCAGGAACTTCGTCCATACGGACTCGCCATCACAGCTCAACGTTACAGTGTGCGGATTTGCCTACACACACGCCTTACTGCTTGGACGCGCATATCCAACAGCGCGCTTACCCTATCCTACTGCGTCCCCCCATTTCTCAAACGGTGAGGAGGTGGTACAGGAATATCAACCTGTTGTCCATCGCCTACGCCTATCGGCCTCGGCTTAGGTCCCGACTAACCCTGAGCGGACGAGCCTTCCTCAGGAAACCTTAGTCATACGGTGGACGGGATTCTCACCCGTCTTTCGCTACTCATACCGGCATTCTCACTTCTAAGCGCTCCACCAGTCCTTCCGGTCTGACTTCAACGCACTTAGAACGCTCTCCTACCACTGACATCGTAGATGTCAATCCACAGCTTCGGTGAATCGTTTAGCCCCGATACATTTTCGGCGCAGCGTCACTCGACCAGTGAGCTATTACGCACTCTTTAAATGATGGCTGCTTCTAAGCCAACATCCTGGTTGTCTGTGCAACGCCACATCCTTTTCCACTTAACGATTACTTTGGGACCTTAGCTGGTGGTCTGGGCTGTTTCCCTTTTGACTACGGATCTTATCACTCGCAGTCTGACTCCCGTGTATAAATATCTGGCATTCGGAGTTTGTCTGAATTCGGTAAACCGGGATGGCCCCCTAGTCCAAACAGTGCTCTACCTCCAGTATTCTCATCACGAGGCTAGCCCTAAAGCTATTTCGGAGAGAACCAGCTATCTCCAAGTTCGATTGGAATTTCTCCGCTACCCACACCTCATCCCCGCACTTTTCAACGTGCGTGGGTTCGGGCCTCCAGTAAGTGTTACCTCACCTTCACCCTGGACATGGGTAGATCACCTGGTTTCGGGTCTACGACCACGTACTATTTCGCCCTATTCAGACTCGCTTTCGCTGCGGCTCCGCCTTCTAAAGCTTAACCTCGCACGTAATCGTAACTCGCCGGTTCATTCTACAAAAGGCACGCTATCACCCATTAACGGGCTCTAACTACTTGTAGGCACACGGTTTCAGGATCTCTTTCACTCCCCTTCCGGGGTGCTTTTCACCTTTCCCTCACGGTACTGGTTCACTATCGGTCACTAGGTAGTATTTAGCCTTGGGAGATGGTCCTCCCGGATTCCGACGGAATTTCACGTGTTCCGCCGTACTCAGGATCCACTCAGGAGAGAACGAACTTTCAACTACAGGGCTTTTACCTGCTCTGGCGGACCTTTCCAAGTCGCTTCATCTAACTCGCTCTTTTGTAACTCCGTATTGAGTGTCCTACAACCCCAAGAGGCAAGCCTCTTGGTTTGGGCTCTTCCCGTTTCGCTCGCCGCTACTCAGGGAATCGATTTTTCTTTCTCTTCCTCCAGGTACTTAGATGTTTCAGTTCCCTGGGTCTGCCTTCAAGACGCTATGTATTCACGTCAAGATACTACGCGATTAAACGTAGTGGGTTCCCCCATTCGGAAATCTCCGGATCAAAGCTCACTTACAGCTCCCCGAAGCATATCGGTGTTAGTGCCGTCCTTCTTCGGCTCCTAGTGCCAAGGCATTCGCCGTGCGCCCTTAATAACTTAACCAAGTTATTAAGCCTATAAAAAACTTAAAAAATAAATGTGTTTGTTACAATTTCAATGTCGTTTTATCCAGTTTTCAAAGAACAAGTTTTGAAGCATTTCATTCAGAAGAATGAACCTTCAAAACTGAACGCAAAACGTAATCTTACAAACCCAAGGTTTGTATTCCGAAATAATCCTTAGAAAGGAGGTGATCCAGCCGCACCTTCCGATACGGCTACCTTGTTACGACTTCACCCCAATCATCTATCCCACCTTCGGCGGCTGGCTCCAAAAGGTTACCTCACCGACTTCGGGTGTTACAAACTCTCGTGGTGTGACGGGCGGTGTGTACAAGGCCCGGGAACGTATTCACCGCGGCATGCTGATCCGCGATTACTAGCGATTCCGGCTTCATGTAGGCGAGTTGCAGCCTACAATCCGAACTGAGAACGACTTTATCGGATTAGCTCCCTCTCGCGAGTTGGCAACCGTTTGTATCGTCCATTGTAGCACGTGTGTAGCCCAGGTCATAAGGGGCATGATGATTTGACGTCATCCCCACCTTCCTCCGGTTTGTCACCGGCAGTCACCTTAGAGTGCCCAACTAAATGATGGCAACTAAGATCAAGGGTTGCGCTCGTTGCGGGACTTAACCCAACATCTCACGACACGAGCTGACGACAACCATGCACCACCTGTCACCGTTGCCCCCGAAGGGGAAACTATATCTCTACAGTGGTCAACGGGATGTCAAGACCTGGTAAGGTTCTTCGCGTTGCTTCGAATTAAACCACATGCTCCACCGCTTGTGCGGGCCCCCGTCAATTCCTTTGAGTTTCAGTCTTGCGACCGTACTCCCCAGGCGGAGTGCTTAATGCGTTAGCTGCAGCACTAAGGGGCGGAAACCCCCTAACACTTAGCACTCATCGTTTACGGCGTGGACTACCAGGGTATCTAATCCTGTTTGCTCCCCACGCTTTCGCGCCTCAGTGTCAGTTACAGACCAGATAGTCGCCTTCGCCACTGGTGTTCCTCCAAATCTCTACGCATTTCACCGCTACACTTGGAATTCCACTATCCTCTTCTGCACTCAAGTCTCCCAGTTTCCAATGACCCTCCACGGTTGAGCCGTGGGCTTTCACATCAGACTTAAGAAACCACCTGCGCGCGCTTTACGCCCAATAATTCCGGACAACGCTTGCCACCTACGTATTACCGCGGCTGCTGGCACGTAGTTAGCCGTGGCTTTCTAATAAGGTACCGTCAAGGTACAGCCAGTTACTACTGTACTTGTTCTTCCCTTACAACAGAGTTTTACGAACCGAAATCCTTCTTCACTCACGCGGCGTTGCTCCATCAGGCTTTCGCCCATTGTGGAAGATTCCCTACTGCTGCCTCCCGTAGGAGTCTGGGCCGTGTCTCAGTCCCAGTGTGGCCGATCACCCTCTCAGGTCGGCTACGCATCGTCGCCTTGGTGAGCCGTTACCTCACCAACTAGCTAATGCGCCGCGGGCCCATCCTATAGCGACAGCCGAAACCGTCTTTCAGTGTTTCACCATGAGGTGAAACAAATTATTCGGTATTAGCCCCGGTTTCCCGGAGTTATCCCAAACTATAGGGTAGGTTGCCCACGTGTTACTCACCCGTCCGCCGCTAACGTCGAAGGAGCAAGCTCCTTCTCTGTTCGCTCGACTTGCATGTATTAGGCACGCCGCCAGCGTTCGTCCTGAGCCAGGATCAAACTCTCCATAAAAGAAATTTGATTAGCTCAAATTGTTTTGCTGGCATCAATTTTGATGTCCAAAATTTTTGTTTCGTTCACTCGCCGAAGCCAGCTACTTAAAACTTTATTGATTACGTTTTGCTTGTTCAGTTTTCAAGGTTCATGACGTTGTCCGTTTAGACAACTACTTTAGTCTATCATACAACCAATCGGTTGTCAACACTTTTTTTTGGAGCGGGTGATGAGAATCGAACTCACGACATCAGCTTGGAAGGCTGAGGTTTTACCATTAAACTACACCCGCATATATTTTTTTAAAAATGGCGCGCCCGGCAGGAGTCGAACCCACAACCTTCTGATCCGTAGTCAGACGCTCTATCCAATTGAGCTACGGGCGCTTATGAAATTAATTGACTTGGTGCGGCCGAGAGGACTTGAACCTCCACGGGGTTGCCCCCACTAGGCCCTCAACCTAGCGCGTCTGCCGTTCCGCCACGACCGCATTCGATTAGTAACTTTCTCATTATACTATGATAATTCGAAAAGTCAACTCTTTTTCTTAAAGAGATGAGCCATGAAGGACTCGAACCTTCGACCCTCTGATTAAAAGTCAGATGCTCTACCAACTGAGCTAATGGCTCGGATTAAGAAATGAATGGCTGGGGTACTAGGATTCGAACCTAGGCATGACGGAATCAAAATCCGTTGCCTTACCGCTTGGCTATACCCCAATAAGTGGCGGTCCCGACCGGGATCGAACCGGCGATCTCCTGCGTGACAGGCAGGCATGTTAACCGCTACACCACGGGACCAAAATGTTATTTACATTAAATTATGAAAAAATGACCCCTACGGGATTCGAACCCGTGTTACCGCCGTGAAAGGGCGGTGTCTTAACCACTTGACCAAGGGGCCATGGCTCCGAAGGCAGGACTCGAACCTGCGACAACCTGATTAACAGTCAGGTGCTACTACCAACTGAGCTACTTCGGAATAATTTATGTTATGTTGTCGCCGTTATCTTGTCGACTTTTACTATTATAGGGACAACTCAATAAAACGTCAACTATTTTTTAAAGTTTTTTTATTCCACTAATTTTAATTTTCCCAAACACTTACTACAGCAATACTTTTCAACATTCATTTTAATTTTCCGTACATATAATTGGTGGCAATTGACACAAGTATATGTATAGCGTCGTCGGTGTTTTTCAACTGTAGTTTTAGGGGATTGTAAAACTGAGCAAAATCGGGGGGCATCTACTTTCCTTAACAATTCTCGAAAATCTTTATCTCGATGCTGATACCCTTTACCTTCAATATGTAGATGATAATGGCATAATTCGTGGAGAACAATACCATGAATCTCTTCCAAACCGTATAATTCATAGGCTTTAGGATTAACCTCAATATTATGAGATTGTAAAAGATATCGTCCTCCTGTTGAGCGTAATCTTGCATTAAAGTAGGCTTGATGCAGAAAAGGTTTCTGAAAGCTTTCCAAAGATAAGCGACGAACAAGCTCTTGTAATTCTAGATTGTCCAAAGTAATCACCTCTAACAACAAGAATACCACACTGCGTAGTATAGACAGTGTGGTAAAAATTTATTACTCAATCTAATGTTTGATTTTTAGGTGGAAGCATCGTTAAAGAGATACGTCCTTTCGTTACATCTATTTGTTCTACCCAGACGGTTACAATATCCCCAAGCGCCACAACTTCTAATGGATGTTTAATACGTTTATTTTGTAGTTTAGAAATATGCACAAGTCCATCTTGCTTCACGCCAATATCAACAAATGCACCGAAATCGACTACATTTCTTACTGTGCCCTGCAATTCCATGCCTACTTTTAAATCTTCCATTTTTAATACATCCGTTTTAAGCAATGGTTGTGGGAAAGCATCACGTGGGTCACGACTTGGTTTCATTAAAGTATCCACGATATCTTGAATTGTCACAACTCCTACCCCAAGCACATCACTTAACTTTTGGATATTTAGGGCTGCAATAGCTTCCTCTGCATTCTGAGTCCCTAACTCTTTTTTATCTATCTGTGCCTCTGCTAATATTTGCTCAGCAAGGTTATAGCTCTCAGGATGAATACCTGTAGCATCAAACGGATTTTTTGCTTCAGGGACACGCAAGAAACCAATAGCTTGTTCATACGTTTTAGCACCTAACCTTGGAATCTTCTTTAATTGCGCACGCGTAGTAAATTGACCATTTTCCTCTCGCATCTTCACGATATTCTCTGCAACAGTTTTTGATAAACCAGAAACGTATTGTAAGAGTGATGAAGAAGCAGTGTTTACGTCAACACCAACTTGGTTAACAGCCGTTTCTACTATAAAAGTTAGTGATTCATTTAACTTTTTTTGAGAAACATCATGCTGATATTGACCTACTCCCACCGCTTTTGGTTCAATTTTCACTAACTCTGATAAAGGATCCTGTAAGCGACGTGCAATGGAGATAGCACTACGTTGCTCAACCTGTAAATCAGGAAATTCTGCACGTGCAATATCAGACGCTGAATAAACAGACGCCCCCGCTTCGTTGACAATCACGTAAGCTGTGTCAGTAGTAAGCTCGTTTAATACATCCGCGATAAATTGTTCTGTTTCACGGGATGCTGTACCATTCCCAATAGCAATTATACTTATTGGATACTTTGCCAAAATTCCTTTCACAGTAGCTTTCGATTTTGCCACATCTGGTTTAGGTGGATGTGGGTAAATAGCTGTAACCTCAAGCATTTTTCCCGTTTCATCTACAACCGCTAGCTTACAACCTGTACGGTAAGCTGGGTCAACCCCCAATACATATTTACCTTTCATAGGTGGCTGTAGTAATAGGTTACGTAAATTTTCAGAGAAAATATGAATAGCCTGTGTCTCCGCTTTTTCTGTAAGCTCGTTTCGTAATTCCCTTTCAATTGAAGGCTGAATTAAACGCTTGTATGAATCCTCGATTGCTAGTTTAACTTCTGCAATAGCAGGGGACGAACCAGTTGCAGGTATCCATTCTTTCCACATAATCATTAATACTCGGTCCACTGAAACATGAATCGACACCTTTAAAATCTCTTCTTTTTCCCCTCGATTTATCGCTAAAATACGATGCGGCACAATGCGACTAACAGGTTCTTCATATTCGTAATACATTTCAAAAACATTTTTTTCATCGATTTCTGTATTTTTCACAGACGTTACAAGGATGCCATCCTTCCATGAATAAGCACGAATTTTTTCACGGATAGAGGCATCGTCAGCAAAACGTTCTGCTAAAATATCTCGAGCTCCCATTAGCGCTTCTTCCGTATTAGCAACTTGTTCATTGTCCACAAAACCAATTGCTAATTGCTCTAATGAATCTTTACTAAATGCTAATAGAAGATCTGCAAGAGGTTCTAATCCTTTCTCTTTTGCAATCGTCGCCTTTGTACGTCGTTTTTGCTTATAAGGTCTATATAAATCCTCAACACGTTGCAAGATTGTTGCAGAAAGAATAGCCTGCTCTAATTCTGGTGTAAGCTTTTCTTGCTCTTGGATTAACCGTATAACTTCTTCTTTTCGTTGTTCAAGTTGCTGGATGTAGTGATAACGATCTTCTACAGCTTTAATTTGCACCTCATCGAGTGATCCTGTAACCTCTTTTCGATAGCGCGCAATAAATGGTACCGTATTTCCCTCTTCTAATAATTTGATAACAGCATCTACTTGCCCTGGTTTGACTGCTACGTCTTTTGCAATGAGCTGTAACATTTGCTTTTGCTCCACATCATCACTACCTTTTTCTTTTCATTTTACCATTACACTTTACTAAAAATGCAAAAAAATAGTCTACTCAGACGAATATGAGTAGACTATGTTCATTCATTTTAAAGGTAAACACCCACGAAAGTTTAGAGCGAAACACTGCCACTTGCTAGAATAGCCTCTTGTAATTTCTTTATTGCTTTCCTTTGTATCCTAGATACATGCATTTGAGAAATCCCTAATCGTTCTCCAGCTTCTTTTTGACTAAGTTGCTCTAGATATGTAAGCTGAATAATTTGTTTTTCCCTCTCATTCAACACGACCAACGCATCTGAAACAATCATTCGTTTATTGGTTATTTCATAGCCATCGTCTTCTCTGCCCAAAATATCGAATAACGTGACTGTACTACCATCTGAGTCTGACTCTATCGAATGGTCCATAGAAAGCGCTTGATAACTACGGCTCATTTCCATAGCTTCTAGTACCTCTTCCTCTGCTACTTCTAATCGTTCAGCAATATCTTTAATGGATGGAGAACGCTGCAATTCAATTGTCAGCGCCTCCACCGTTGATTTAATTCTCGGCCCAAGTTCCTTTATTCGTCTAGGCACATGAACATCCCATGTTTTATCACGTAAAAAACGTTTGATTTCCCCAACAATTGTTGGCACGGCAAATGCTTCAAAACTACGACCAACATTCGGATCAAAACGTCTTATTGCACCTAACAATCCCAGCATCCCTACTTGAACAATATCATCATAATAAGATTTACCATTCGAATATTTACGAGCTATAGATTCAACTAGATATCGATAATGAATCACTAAATTGGTTTGTGCTTCATCATCCTCCGTTGACTGGTACAATTCAATCCACTTTAGTACATCTTCTTTGGATGAAGATTTATGTAGTGATTCTTTCGACATTTTTCTCCACCTGCTCCCTAGTGACATACTTTGTCATGAAGACAGTTACGCCACCATCGTTATTAATCATCACCTCATCCATCAAAGTTTCCATTAAATAAAGTCCCAAACCACCTTCTCTTAGCCCTGCAATACTTTCTTCAGGATGATACGGCCCAATCTTAGACTTAATCTCTTCAAAATTAAAACTATTGCCGTAATCTGCAATCATCATTTCCATTTTATTGTCATACAGCGCACACCCGATGACAATTTCACCTTCTTCTTCGTCTTTATAAGCATGGTGAACAACATTTGTTACAGCCTCACTTGCTGCAATTTTTAAATCTTCAATATCATCATAATTAAAGCCAATCCTACTCGCTAAGCCCGAGACAGTTAATCGAATGACACTGACAAATTGCGGTTTAGCAGGAACTCTAATTTCAATATAGTCAAATTCCTTCATTATCTTAATTCCACCTTTTTATCAGTTTCGATATCCATCAAATCACTAAGACCAGTAATTTCAAATAATCTTTGTAACCTATTCGATAAACCAACAAGCTTTACTTTACCATTTTCACGTAATGCTCTTTTATAGAAGGCGACAAAAATCCCAAGACCTGTACTATCCATGTAATTTACCTTTGATAAATCCAGTTCAATTTCTAATCCTTCTGTAATCTTTACCGCTTCTAATTCCTCTCGTAATCCTGAAGCAGTGAAAGTATCGATTTCACCCTCAACAAAGCCAAATAATTTATGATCAATTTCTTTAAAATGTATCGTTACGTCCATATAGCACACCTCCACCATATTTGTTAGACTATTTTCTCTACCCTGTTCAATTAAAAGTTAAACCTATTTTTTTAAAATAACTACAGTAAAATCATCAGATAGTTTAAAATTTTGCACTCTCTCTATTTCCTTATAAAGAAGCTGGCACAATTGTTGGGCGGTTAAATGTCTATTTTCTTTTATTAAAGTTGTGATTACCTCTCGCGAATTTAAGTCATCCTGCACTCTAAATTCTGTCACACCATCGGTCATCATAATAATTAAATCATTTTCTTCTAAAACAATTTCATGAAAGGTATATTTTGTTTCAGGCAATACACCCAGTAGTAAACCTTTAGCCTCTAAGGTAAAGAACTGATCAGCCTTTGCACTATAATGTAAAGCTGGTTCATGGCCAGCCGAGGCATATGAAAAGATGTTTTGCTCTACATCTAAGCATCCATAAAACATCGAAACAAACATACTGTCATCTACACCTTTTTCTATTACCCTATTGATGACTTCTAAAACATATGAAGGATCTTTATATGCATATACCAATGTTTCAAGTCCATATTTCACCATCGACATACATAGAGCAGCAGGAACTCCTTTTCCGACAACATCAGTCACAGCCACACTTAAATATTCTTCTCCATCATGAAAAAAATGTACATAATCGCCGTTCATTTTTCGAATAGGAACTGAAATCATACCTATATCAATATGTTGCATATCCGGCACATAAGTTTTCAACAAAGTTTTTTGAATGTTTGTCGCTATTTTCATTTCCATCTCATATTCAGCTTGCTTTTGAAGTAAACTTTGATGCTCTCTATGTGCCATCCCATAATGCACCATTACTTCAATCAGAAAATCATAGGCAGGCTGTGATTCATTCATCTGATGAGGGAATATTTGTTCAACAGCATTTTTATGAATGCTAACAACATCCTCAGGAGAGATATTTTTTTGAATTAACTGACGTGTGAAATTTTGAGCGATATATAAATTTCTTTCAGTTTGGTTGACCATGTAATCTGCTAATATTTTTTTATACTGAGCTTCTAATTGTTTCAGTTTCTTCACGTCCTAACGCAACCATTTTTCCGCTCTTATTGTTGTTCCCACTCCACTTACAGATTGAATATCTAAGCTGTCCATCAATCGTTTAACACCTGGCAAACCAGCCCCTAGCCCCCCAGAGGTGGAATAACCATCCTCCATTACTTTACGAACATCTTTAATACCAGGCCCTTGATCTGTTGCAACAACAACTATTTTCTTTTCGGAATCTGTCTCAATCCTTTCAATTTCAATGACTCCTATACTTGCATATAAATATATATTTCGTGCTAATTCACTAATTGCCGTGGTGATGCGGGCTTGATCAACAGTGCCAAATCCAAGTGCTTTTGCTTCATTGCGCCCCAGTTGTCTAGCTGCAACAATATCCCATTCTGTAATAATTTCAACCGAAGACTTATGTGTCACTGCTGTCCCTCCATTTCCTTTGGAGTTATACTCTTACACTTTTGTTCGACCTGCTTGTCATAATTTAAAATAAATTATTCGCCTCTATTAATGGAATATTCTATGTAAATATTCATATACCTTTTAAGAATTTTTTCAAAAATCTATTTTTATTAAAAATCTTGAGTATATCTTAAAGCTTTTTGTAACTTTTATCAATTACACCTTGGCATAATTACCTCTGACAGTTCAGCCTTCATTGCGAAAATAATTTATTGCACAAGATATATAGTAAATTCAAATTATGGTAAAGACGTTTCAAGGATATAAGACAAAAAAAGCATCGAGATTATAATATCTCGATGCTTCTATACATATATGTATATCAAAATTTTACCAGACCTAAACTAATCATCAGCGCTCCATCAACTTTTTCCATCACAGCATGATCAAGTTGCGTAATACGATCTGTCAATCTTGACTTATCTATTGTCCGCACTTGTTCTAGCAAAATAACCGAATCACGTTCAAAACCATACTTTTCAGCATTGATTTCAACGTGTGTCGGTAGCTTTGCCTTTTGAATCTGTGCAGTGATAGCTGCGATGATGACAGTCGGACTAAATCGATTGCCAATATCATTTTGAATAATCAGCACCGGCCTAGTGCCTCCTTGTTCAGAACCTATTACCGGTGATAAGTCTGCAAAAAAAACGTCACCACGTTTTACATTCAAAGTGTCATCCCCCGCTAACGAGACGCTCCACCATATGTTGTGCTTCATACTCTGCATGCAAGCATTCGCTCGCAATCATTAAATTAATATGAGACATTTCAACATATCCTTTAATCATAGCTTCCCGTATTTGATTTGGTTGCTCCTGCATTAAATTTTTGCGCGCCAAAATACGCACAAAAGATTCACCTTCAATTACTTCCTTTGTTTGTAGAAATAGTCTGTCTTGAACAGCAATTGTAGCTTCTCTTAACTTTTTCTCGTACACAGCAAGCACCTCCAACGGAACCATACACTTTTCATTACTTCTCATTCTATCATTGAAAGATATTGTTGAAAAGACATGAAATGACAAAATATCTGACAATTTGAAGTACAAATTGTAAAAATATGTTGGTTGTCGAAGGTATATGCTGAATATTTATTATTGCAATGCGTTTCTAAATATGAGCCTTTACAACGTTTTGGAAAAGAAATAAGTTCTCCAGTGCTAATTTATTTACCAAATTCAACTTGGAACATTGCTCATGACATTACATTGAAATTTGACTAATTCTAATGAAAGACAACTAAAGATATATTCTAGGAACTCTTGTTGTGATAATGCATGGTATTTCATAATTAATTGTTTCGAGCTTTGTTGCCCACTCATTGATGGAAATCCTATTCTTTTCTTGTTGACCAATGAGTGTTACCTTCACACCTATATCATATGCTTTTGGTAGGGCAACCATACATTGGTCCATACAAATTCGTCCAACAATCGGCATTCTTTGTCCATCAATTAAAACCTCTTGTCCACCTAATTTGCGAATTACACCATCCGCATAGCCAATCGGAATCGTTCCTATCCACATATCTGTGGGAGCAACATACGTAGCTCCATAGCCAACTGAATCACCTGATTTTATTTGCTTCACATGAACAAGTTCACTTTCTAGCGAGAATGCTGGTAATAATGGAAAAGGTAAGATGCTTTCCACATATGGAGAAGGTGCTAATCCATACATAGAAATCCCAAATCTAACAGCATCATATTGTAAATGTGGATCTTTTACTAATGAGGCTGCTGTATTGGATGCATGAACAAGTCTCGGCTTATTAGGTATTACGGATAAACATTTCTCAAAAAATTGTACTTGCTGATCAAAATGCATCGTATCCTCTTCATCAGCTGTAGCAAAGTGTGTAAATATTCCATCCAACTCAACATTTTTTTCAGACTGTATTGTTTGGTACAGTTCTAATAATTCTTGCTCTGAGCGAATACCTATTCTACCCATTCCGCTATCTATTTTTATATGAAGTCGTAATGGAAGTGCTTCATCCACTAAAAGAGAAGCAGCTTGCTGAATCCAATCACCGGCAAACGCCGTAAGTATAATACGTTGCTGCGCTGCATAAGGAGCAAACGAAACTGGAGATGCACCTAATATTAATATGTCTGGTTCTTCAAAATGTGCTCGAATATGTAATGCTTCATCGGGCGTTGCCACTGCAAGTACTGTGGCACCAGCTTCAAGAGCTGCCCGTGCAACGGCTACATCTCCATGACCATATGCATTTGCTTTTACTACAGCGATAATTTGAACATGAGGTCGTAAAAATTCTTTTAAATTTTTAACATTTTGTTGGATTGCTTGTAAGTCTATTATTGCTTTGGTTGGTCGAAAATACTGCTGTGTCTCCATAAGAATACCCTCTTTATTTTTAATTAAAACATTATGTAGGACATACATGTATGTTTTAGTATGTCGATTTAGCTTGTACACACAAAGTTTTAGCCTTTGCCTGAGCCTATACTTTATAGGTTCATTTATATTATCAATAAGCTACAGCCTCCGTATTCCAGAAAGCTGTAGCCAGAAAAGTTACTTCATACTACTTATCGTCATAGATGTAGCAACTTCAATCATTTCTTCACGCGTTAATTTACTTGAAGCTACAAAGAATTCAACACCATCTTTTTCCCAACTAATTGATGTATCTGTAATAGCACCAATCGTAAAGCCTAAATCAACTGGATCTCCAGGTGACGATACAGGTAACATTGAGTTTTCCTTCATTACTGGTTGCTGCATAACGGTAAATGCCTTTTCACCATCGAATGTTAAGATAACACGTTCCATTCCACTTTCCTGCACAACTTTTTCATTAGCTAATTGTGCCCAATTTACGACAGGATAATGTGTTTGGAATTCTTGATATTCAACTTCTGCACCAACTGCTTCCTTGTCCTCATTTTCTTCTTGCCCCTCTTTGTCAGAAGGTGTAGCTTGTTCACCTTTCGTGTTATCTTTATCAGTGAATTGCTCAACTGCATACTCTTTTGCAGCATGTTGCACACCTAGTTTAATTTTCTTAAATGTGATTTTAATTTGCTCTTCTTTCACATCATTCATAATAACTACTGAGGTTGGCAATAAAGTTTTCTTATCTACTGTTATAACCTGATGTGGCATACTGTTCTTATAGCTATTTCTAGTAGCCGCTTCAAATATATATGCTTTTTCTTCTTCTTTCATGACAAGATTTTTATCTTCTGCTAAATCTTCTGCTAGTGCTCCAATTAAGTAGGCTTGGCTATTTTTCTTTGGCCAATCACTTTGGAATTTATACATTTTGTTTAATGTCGGTGTTACGACAAAAACGCCATCAGCATTACGTACAATCATTTGAGAAACATCTTTCCCACTTTCGACTACTTCTACTCGATAGAAATCAGGTTTTGTGTGCCATACTGTTACATCATAATTTCTTGGTTCCCCACCAGATTTAATTTCCATCGTTGCATTTAATTCATAACCATTCGTCTCTGCCCATTTACCATTCACTTTCTTCAACACTTTTTCCTGTGAGGCTGCACCACATGCCGACAGAAGTAATATCGTACAAAGTAAGACGAGCCATTTAACTATACGGTTGCCCACGCTTTCACCCTTTCTTCTTTCAAATCCACTACGACAATATATGAACCGTATTTGTCAGTTATGTCATTTGAAGAAAGAGCAATATATTTAAATTTACATGCAACCCTTTTAGACAAGTTAAGTATTATTCTAATAAGATTACTTGAGCAGCTGCATAGTGCTTAGAGTGCGTAATACTAACAAATCCATTGACAAGTTCATCCTTAAAATATAAAACAGGATTACCAGCCTCTCCTCTTAATACTTCCATATCATGCAGCTTACATTGTTCCCCAAGCCCAGTTCCCAGAGCTTTTGAAAATGCTTCTTTAGCGGCAAATCGCCCAGCTAAAAATTCTATTCTACGAGTTTCTGAATAACCGTCAAATATTTTTCTTTCTCTTGCCGTTAAAATGCGGTCTTTAAATTTATCTGTTCGTTTCATAGCCTTTTCAATACGATCCATTTCTACAATATCGAGACCAATTCCCTTAATCATGTGACCTTCTCCTTTACCTATTTCCAACAAGGCATGTATAATAATTGTAAATTGAGGTGGAGCCATGTTTAGTAGAACGGAAAATTTTAACCAATATACAAAGTATTACCCTATTGTTTCAACGTTAATAGCCATAAATCTAATTCTTTATGTATTGTCTCTCATACCCGGCATAGGAACACTCTTGTGGAATTACGGAATTCAGGCAAATTTCCTTATTCAAAGTGGTGAATGGTGGCGTGTATTTTCTGCCATGTTTTTACATGCAGGTTTTTTGCATATGTTTTTTAATATGTTTTCCTTATATCTCTTTGGACCAGAGTTAGAAAAAATCGCAGGTAAAGCACGCTTTATTACAATTTATTTAGTATCAGGTATTGTAGGCAACATGGCAACCTATATATTCTATGATAGTAGTTATGCGAGTCTTGGTGCAAGTGGGGCTATTTTTGGCATTTTTGGTGCATTTGGGGCATTAGTTTACTATACTCGTCGTACAATGCCAATGCTTCGTAAGCTCATTTTACCAATCATCGTCATCAGTGTCATCATGACTTTTCTTCAGCCAAATGTGAATGTCTTTGCCCATTTAGGCGGTTTAGTAACAGGATTTATCCTTGGACTTGTCTATTTACATCCAAAAAGAATTGTAAGTTGGCGTAAACAAAAGATGGCAGGTAAACTATAAAATTTTAAAAATTAAAAGAGGAGCTGCTCACCTATAGAGCGGCTCCTCTTTCCTTAGAATGACATCCATTATAAAACTACTGTAGCTTCATTTGACATCTTAATTTTTTTCCATTCAGCTGCTGTTAAACCATAAACAACCTGATCTACGTGATGGTCATAAAGCCACTCAGCATCCCTTAAACGCCCTTCTTCATGGAAACCCAATACTTTTGGAATTGTACGACTGCGAATATTTCCTACTGCGACACGCACTTCGATGCGATTTAACTTTAAATAATTAAAAGCATAATCAATTAACGCTTTCATTGAATTGGTTACGAGCCCCTTACCCACAAATTCATTTCCTAGCCAGTAGCCAATACTTGTCCACTTATGTTGCCAGTTGATTTGATGATAACCAATTACACCAGCAAGCTTTCCATCATAGTAAATCCCTGCTTGTATGCCATTGTGATCAGCATATTGTTGCATAGCCTTTTTTACGAACTGCTCCGTATCTTCTACTGTTTTGACATCATCTACAAATGGCAACCATTCACGTAATGTATCCCTCGAACGGTCGGTTAAAGCAAACAACTCATCTACATCACTTAAATCCAGAAGCTTTAAATAAGCGCTTTCATTAATGTCATATTTAAACAATGTCTTCACCCCTTCTGTTCTATTTACTATATTATAAACAGCATTTCTATTTTTTTATAGTTAAAAAAGCTAATCCTTCCATAAAATTGAAAGGATTAGCTTTTTAGTTCATGAATGTTCATACCACGTTAAGATTGTTTCAGCATCTCGTTGCTCTAAACTGGATACACTTCCCGTAGTGCCAGTTGCTCCTGACATGACGGTTGCTTTTATAGACATAACATTCTTTCTTTTTTGAAAGTACGATTGTGTACTTTCAATAGATTGAATGCGTTTTTTCTCCATGATTAATGTAATTCGACTAAAAACTCGATACTGCATGGCCAGTTGCTTCCCATCAATTTGATAGCCTGCAGTTTTATGCTGCCAAATACCAAGCAAAATCGTTAATGGAATTAACAGCAATGACAATAGCCCGTATGGGTAAAAGAAATAACTACATGCACCAATAATCGGAACTAGCCAGATAAAATCAATTCGATAGAAAAATGGTCTTGCCCTTTTTGGTGAGCGAATAAATGTAGGATGCCAATTCATATCTGGGAAAAGCTGTTCTAATGTTTGCATACAATCTGGCTTCTTAATGAGTGGAAATAGCGTAATTTTTTTATCATTTCCATCTTCACCGTTGCCTCCAGCACTTTCCACGACCACTGTAGCAAAGCCTGTTAACTGACGCAATGGATTTTCCACAATACGAATTGCCTGAATTCGATTCAACGGCAAAGTAATACGCTTTTTCTCTAATAGACCCTTTGTGATAATCAGTTTGTCTTCTTCAATGCGGACTGTATAATCATAATAATTAATGAGTGTGATGATCACCGATACAATCCAAGCCACAATTAAAACCACCATCACCGTTAACGCCACTAAAAATGCTCCGATTTTCACAAAATCAGCTAACTCATGAAATACTGTTTCATAAGGAATAATATCGGAAAATTGTGAAGCAACAGCTGCAAGACCTGATAGCACGACACCAATTCCCCCGGATGTTGTTGCCAATACCAGTAAATCACGCATAGACATATGGTAAATCATTGGGGTTGATACGGCTTCCTCTATTACTTGTGCTTGATCTTGTTGTTGAACCACTTCATTTTTAGCATGACGCATTTCTAATTCAATAACATCTGCCGCAGCTTTGCGAATGGCTGTCAGCTCAACCTCAGGTTTTCCGCCCTTACTACCAGCCGTCTCCACCTGAACTTTCACTAAACCAAAAATACGATGAAAAACACCTTCATTGTAATTTAAACTTTGAATACGTTCAAAAGGGATATAACGTTTCTTTTTAACAAATAATCCATATGTTACACGCAACTCCCCATCTTCAAACCAGTATACAAATGTCCGCCATTTTATGATTCCCCCAATGAGTGCAAGAAGTGCTGCAACTCCCCATACACCGAAAAGTAAAATAGTCTCAAAAAAATGCTCACTACGAAAATTTAAAGAAAAATTAAAGCCGTTACTTATGATAACAATGGCAATTGGTAATATCATACTTTTCAATGCTTTTACACTCGTTATAATTGCAGACACTGGGTGTAAACGATTAATTTCCTTAGACATCATCTTCCGCCACCCTTGCTAAATCAGAGATACGAGCACGCAGTACGTCTGCTTCGTCCATAACAAGTGCAGGAATGGTATGTACAGTTGCTGCTGTTGAAATAGAGATATTACCTAAATCGTATTTTTTTAATATCGGCCCTTGTGTCGTATCAACATGCTGAACACGCACCATTGGTATTAATGTGCGTTTCACTACAAATAGACCATGTTGTACTTCGATTTCATGCTCACGTACCTCATAACGCCATCTTTCCCATCTTATTTTCGGGAATATAAAAATAGACAGTATCGCACTTAGTACTACAACTGCACCAGCTATGAAGTAAATAAATGACGGCCATTCAAAATAATAAGTACCATAGCTTACCAGCCCCGCTACAATTAATAGCACCAAAGTTTGTATAACCCCATATAAACGCCACACAGTTAGCCCTTTACGAGAAATTTGATGAATCGGTTGTGCTCTCATTGTCGTTCCCCCTCTTTCTTCATTAGGTGTATACGGATTCATTCACCTTTTTGTTTCAACTATAGCCGAAAAAAAACCTTACAGCCACCATGACTGTAAGGTTTACTATAAAGATTAAGTTTATTTCGGTTGAAAAATTATCCCTCGTTACGTCTTGGAGAGCGAGTACGACCTTGTCCGCCTTCACGACGTCCGCCTTCACGGCGTCCACCTTCGCGACGGCTACTGCTACTGCGACGTTCTCCACTGCGAGCATTGTCACGACGTCCGCCGCCAAAGCTACGGTTACCACGGCCACGATCACCGCCACCACGGTTATTGCTAGAACGTTCACGACGCATTGGTAATGGACGTTCTTCTGTGATTGTTACTGGTGTATCGTCTGGCTCTCTCGTTAATGAACGTAGAGCAGCTGCAACAACATCCACTGCATCATGATTCTCTAGTAATTCTGCTGCAAATGTGCGGTAATCACCTAAATTGTTATTAGCAATAAGACCTTCCAGTGTTTCCACAGCTAAACGTTGTTGACCCTCTAATGCTTCATCAGTTGTTGGTGGGCGAAGAGGTGTCATACGTTTTTTCGTAGTTTCTTCTACAATACGTAAGTAACCCATTTCACGTGGTGTTACAAATGTTACGGCAAGACCTGATTTACCTGCACGACCTGTACGTCCAATACGGTGAACGTAAGATTCAGGATCTTGAGGAATATCAAAGTTATAAACGTGTGTTACACCAGAAATATCAAGTCCACGAGCGGCTACATCTGTCGCAACAAGGATATCGATTTTATTTTCTTTAAACTGGCGTAATACTGAGATACGCTTCGCTTGGCTTAAATCACCATGAATACCTTCAGCTAAATAGCCACGAATAGATAGGGCCTGTGCAAGCTCATCTACACGACGTTTTGTACGACCAAAAATAATAGCTAGCTCTGGTTGGTGAACATTTAATAAACGAGATAAAACATCGAATTTTTCACGTTCAGCAGACTTAACAAAATATTGATCAATATTATCAACTGTTAATTCTTTTGCTTTAATTTTCACGATTTCTGGATCACGCATAAATGTTTCTGCAATTTTACGGATTGCTGGTGGCATCGTTGCTGAGAACAGTAATGTTTGACGCTCAGAAGGCACGTTTTCTAAGATTGAATTAATATCATCGATAAAGCCCATGTTTAACATTTCATCTGCTTCATCCAATACTAATGTTTGAACATCTTCTAATTTTAACGTACGACGATTAATATGATCAATAATACGACCTGGCGTACCAACAATGATTTGAGGTCTATTTTTCAGTGCACGAATTTGACGGCCAATTTCTTGACCACCGTATACTGATAATAATTTTACGCGTTTGTCATAGCCAATTTTATATAGCTCTTCTGAAACTTGAATCGCTAACTCACGAGTTGGAGCAATGACTAATGCTTGAATATTTGGGTTTTTTGGATCGATTTTTTCGATTAGTGGAATCCCGAAAGCGGCAGTTTTACCAGTACCTGTTTGTGCTTGACCTAATACATCACGGCCTTCAATCGCAAAACGAATAGTACCTTCTTGGATTGGTGTTGCTTCTTCAAATCCCATACGCTTTACTGAGCGTAATGTAGATTCGCTAATATTTAATTCTGAAAAATTTGTCAAACTTCTCAATCTCCTTTTTTCCTTTTAAGTTGACAAATGGTTACATTTTCAGATGAAGTTGTCGGCAAATTCGAGCCTGTGTAGTGGAACGTTTCCGTTACTTAAAAATTTTCTCTACATGATAGTTCATATAGAGCTCTCTTATATGAAAAGGAAAGCCCGGTCTTTACCGAGCGGTTCGATTCTGTCGTAATTATTAACTTTAGAATAAAACCGTTGTGTTCAAAAAAAAGTACTCTTCAACCAAATATGAAGAGTCTTCGCACAAAATGTATCCATTGCTTACACTAGTCTAACATGGCTTTAAATCCTATGCAACGATAACGCATGAGTCGTAATAATCTGACTACTTTATTCGTTCTTCAAAAACATTAAAACCTGTGGAAACCATTCAGAGCAATCTTCCTCAAAACATATATGATGCTTGCCATTATCAGAAAAATACAAAACTTTGTCTTTTGAGGCTAATTCATCAAAAAGAAATTGTGCCGTGTGATAGGGCACTATCCCATCCAACTTACCTTGCACGATGTATACAGGAATTTGAATATGCTGATAATACGGCGCCACCATCCTTACCAACTTCATAAATTCTACCGTTGATGCAAGAGGCACATTGTTAAACTTATGATGATATCGTAAATAGAGTTCGTTATTAGTCAAATTATGGTGATATGCTTCAGTAGCTAACATTTTGAAATCATTGACTAGCTGCTTAGGGCTCACATACTTTGCAGCAGCACTCAGTAATACAAGTTTTTTTACTTTATAGCGTTTAGCTAAGTATAGTGCTATGATTCCTCCCATTGAAAAACCGACAACGATTACCTCGTCAACTTTTTTTACTAATGATCGGAAGGCTAACTCTGCATCCATTAACCAATGCTTTGCCTTAAAACCACTCATATGCAATTCTTCTCCATGCCCAGACAATGTCGGCTCTGCAATGACCCAATCTGTATGTGCACGCAAGTATGTTGTGAATGGCTCTACCTCATAAGGTCCACCTGAAAAACCGTGAATACATAGTACACCTACTGACAACGTCCTCACCTCATTTAACAAGATAACTCTACATGAATAAATCGGTGAGCGTATATCCCACCGATTTCATTGATACTATGACGTAAATGCCTTTAAGATCGTCTCTAATTTCATACCACGTGAGCCTTTAAGTAAAACAATAGATGCGTCATTCGCTTGTTTTAGCTTGTCAATAATCGCCGTATAATCATCTTCCGCATACAATAAACGTTCTGCCTCAAAGCGCTCTTTTAATACTTGATAAAGATATGCCATCCGAGGGCCAAATAAGCAGATATAATCGATTTCATGCTCATTTATATATTCTGCTAGCCCTTCGTGGAAACTTTGCTCATTTGGTCCAAGCTCCAGCATGTCTCCTAACACAAGCCATTTTTCAGGACGAATTGTAGAGGAAGCCATAAATTGAATGGCAGCTTTTACCGAGGTTGGTGCTGCATTATAGGCATCGTTGATAAACAATGCACCATTCGTTCCTTGCACTTGTTGCATCCTCATATCTGTTAATACCACATGCTCTAAGGATGTACGAATTTGTTCATTGTTTAAACCTAGCTTATGAGAAATTAACATGGCCACAAGTGTATTTTTCACTTGATGCTTGCCAAGCACTGAAATAAAGAAGTCACCCTCTATCATACCGTGTGTAGTGAAGTGACTACCATCCGCATTAGCGTGAATATTTTCTACGTATAAAAGATTATCTGACTCTAATCCAAACGGCACTGCCTGTAAGTGCTGTTCCTTTGCCACTAATTCCTGAAGCAGAGGTTCATCGCCATCATAGAATAATAGACCATCTGGTTGCATTCCTTGAATAATTTCAAACTTCGCTTTTGCTATACCTGCACGTGACCCTAAATCCTGCATATGGGCCTCACCAATATTTGTGATAACTGTCATATGAGGACGAGCAAGCTTAGTTAAAAATTCAATTTCACCAAATCCACTCATGCCCATCTCAAGGACGGCCACATCCGTATCTTCGTCAAGCTGTAAGATTGTAATCGGCAGGCCTAATTGATTATTAAAGTTCCCAATCGTTTTTTGTACCTTAAAGAATGGAGCAAGTGTCCCAGCTAAAATATCCTTTGTTGATGTCTTACCATTTGAACCTGTAATGCCAATAAATTTTGCTTTATGTTCATTACGATAGGCTCTAGCCATTTCTTGCAAAGCTAATTCTGGATCATCCACAAATAATAAAGGGTAACCTTCTGGTGGATTGGGCTCATCTTTTTGCCAAAGAGAAGCACCGGCACCTTTCTCAAATGCTTGAATCACAAACTTGTGCCCATTTGTATGCTCACCACGAAATGGTACAAATAGGTCCCCTTGTTGAATTGTTCTTGTATCAATAGAAATTCCTGACACAACCGTGTCACCAAAAGCCGCCATATCCTCATTTAACCATGCAGCTAATTGTTTTAATGTTTTTTTCACAATAATCCCACTCAGTCTTTTTTATAGTGAAGCTGTTGTTTTTCTTCATAACGTTCTATTGCTAAGGTAATTAAACGGTCGATCAGCTCTGGATAACTCACATTTGTATGCTGCCATAATAATGGATACATACTTACAGGCGTGAAACCTGGCATTGTGTTCACTTCATTAATGTAAACGTTATTCTCAGCTGTTACAAAAAAGTCCGCACGAACTAAGCCGCTGCCATCTATAGCCTTAAATGCGCGCTTTGCCAGTTCCTTTAAGCTCTCAACAGTTTCTACTGGAAGCTCAGCTGGAATAATAAGTGCTGTAGAGCCGTCCTTATATTTAGAATCATAATCATAAAATTCAGTAACTGGTTTAATTTCACCTGGCACGGAAACTTCAGGGTAGTCATTACCTAACACTGCTAATTCAACTTCACGAGCGACAATTCCTTGCTCAACAACGATTTTACGGTCATACTGCAAAGCAACTTCAATTGCTTTGACTAATTCCTCACGATCTGTTGCTTTGCTAATCCCAACACTCGATCCTAAGTTTGCAGGCTTCACAAACATTGGCCAACTCAAATTGCTTTCACAACGTTCAATGATTACCTGTTGCTCATTCTTCCACTCACTACGAATAAAATACGTATAGGGCACTTGTGGTAACCCTGCAATTTCAAATAATTGCTTCATTACCACTTTATCCATACCAGCAGAGGATGCTAATACACCATTTCCTACATACGGTAAATTCAGAACCTCAAGTAAACCTTGCACCGTTCCATCCTCGCCATTAGTACCATGTAACAATGGGAAAATGACATCGAACTGTACCTCATTGCCATTGTCATCGATCAAAAAATCAGTAATATTATTTTCTAAAATTGTTGTATCATCACCAAATTGTAATTCTTCTATTGCACTTACAGGTTTTTCTAAACGCTCTCCACGTCGCCATTCCCCGTCAGATGTAATGAAAATCGGATATACTTCATACTCCTCGAAATTCAAAGCTCCAGTGACTGCACGTGCTGTTGATAATGACACTTCGTGCTCCGCTGACTTTCCGCCGTATAATAAACCGATTCTTTTTTTCATTTTTGTGCCCTCCACATACTTCTTGAGTACTATTAGTTTATCATGAAACGTCTTGACAAATGACATAAAAATCTCACCGTATTTTTGACGGTGAGATTTTGCGTGTACATTTCATCAATTATGCCTTGACATCATTACTTCCTGTCATTGAATTGTACAGACACAATTCAATATGCGTAATATCTACCAATGGCCTATCTTCATTTTAGAGAGGTGAATGCTCTTAGACTGTGCTGCAATGAAGATTAAATAATATATATCAATTCATCGTGCTCCGTTTTTAAAATCGTACTTAAGTCATCCCAAACTTCATCGGGAAAAGAATATTCAGACAAATTACGAACTTCTATTCCATACGCTGCCTTTGGTTTTTCAATCCGATACAAAGATAGTAATGCTCCATCTTTCGCAAAGGATCGGTAAGAACGTAAAAAATCTGGAGATACAGCAGGAATACTCGATTTTACTTTTCGACGCCAAAAACCAGTGCTCCGTTCCTTTTCACGAATTAAACTATTAAATACATTGGCAACCAATAAATCCGAATCACTTAAATGACGAAAATAAACTTTCGTCATTTTCTCTAAATCTGAAGAATAATAGACGAATCTATTTTGTAATTTGTTAAAAAATGCTGACGTAATCGGTTCTTTTTTATGACTTATGTAAAGCAATTCTCCTTGTTCCATCGGTGTTAGATGATCTAGCCTCTTCTCGTCCATAAAATCAATCCAGCATAATTCTTTTGATTCAGCTGATTTTTTCACAAAACGAGGAACATCTTCTTCCAATACATATTCAAATTGTGTATGCATATTAAAAGAACCGTCTTCATAGGAATGTTTTAATAACAGTAAGTGATGCAGTGGTTCAAGTGCAGCCACAAATTGCGAGAATTTTAACCCGCTAAAAATGACAAATTTATCGACATCATTCATATGAACATAAATATGATACATAAAATCATCAGCTGACTTTAATTTTTTAGCCACAACCATCACCCCACTCTTCACTACATTATAAGTCTAAACATGAATTTTTTGAAACATTTTATGTTAATTGTCGTCACTACTATATACGCAGGCATAAAAGTGTTTTTTGCGTTATAATTAGGAATGTTAAACATGCATTTGCATATAAATTTTAGATTACTCAATGAGTTCAAGTATTTGCTTAAAATTCCATTGACAATATTCAAAGCAAATTGCAAGCTTATCAATAGATATGAGCTATTCTTACACCACTGTTGGATGATAATTTGCTTTCTTCTTTGACCAATTATAAACGAAATAGGAAGAATCGCATCACATTTACTCATATTGAGATACTATTTTAATTTAGGTGGCTTTTATGGAAAATAAACGAAATTTCGCAAATCGTTTTGACTGGACCCTTGCTTTTATTCTCTTCACTTTTCTAGTCATTAGTTTGTTAGCTATTGCATCTGCCCAAACATCAGGTCAGTATGGCATTAACTACGTACCAAAGCAAATGCAATGGTATGTGATTGGTGCAGTAATTATTGGTATCGTCATGTTTTTTGAGCCAGATCAATATAAAAAAATGTCATGGTATATGTATGGAGCAGGGATTGCCTTACTGGTACTGCTTATTTTTATGCCTGAAGGAGAAGGTCAAATCGGTGCACCTGTAAATGGTGCTAAAAGCTGGTATCATACGCCGATTGGGAATATTCAGCCTTCTGAGTTTATGAAAACTTTTTACATTTTAGCACTAGCACGATTAATTAGTAAGCACCATGAAGTTTATTCATTAAGGTCTATTAAAACAGACTTTTTGCTACTAGGTAAAATCGCAATCACTTTAATTGTACCTTTGGCTATCATTTTGAAGCAGCCTGACCTAGGTTCAGCTCTTGTATTCTTTGCCATTACTGCTGCTCTTATTATCGTAGCAGGAATTTCTTGGAAAATAATTCTACCGACATTTTTAGGTGGCATGGTAGCAGGTGGCGCACTACTGTGGATGGCACTCTATATGCAAGATTTCCTAGAGAAAACATTTGGTTTTAAGGCGTATCAATTTGCGCGTATTTATTCATGGCTAGATCCCTATTCCTATTCATCTAGTGATGGCTATCACTTAATTACTTCTTTAAATGCGATTGGATCAGGTGAAATTTTTGGTAAGGGTTTCCGAAATCGAGAGGTATATGTAGCTGAGAACCACACCGATTTCATTTTTACCGTAATAGGTGAAGAATGGGGCTTTATTGGCGCTAGTATTGTTATTTGTATTTTCTTCTTATTAATTTATCATCTAACAAAGACAACACTCTTATTGAAAGATCCCTTCTCGACCTATGTTTGTGCTGGGATTATCGCCATGATTACTTTCCACGTTTTCGAAAATATAGGAATGACTATTCAATTATTACCTATCACAGGTATTCCACTTCCGTTCATTAGCTACGGAGGAAGTTCTCTGATGGGAAATGCCTTAGCCATTGGACTGGTCTTTAGTATGCGATTCCATTATCGAACGTATATGTTTACAACACATGATGAAGATGAATAAATATAGAAAAAAGGAAGTCTCTATGTGCGAGACTTCCCTTTTTCTATTGGAAACGAGTTAAGCTTGAACTTGCGGAGTTTGCGTTGGTGGTGTGAGCACTTTTAAAAGTTCTAGTCGAGACTTTGTTACAGTGGCTGTTACACCCAACTTAGATAAATTCGAAACAATCTTTTTCAAATCTACTTCTTTTGTCATACATTCCACCTCAATCTTTCCTCGATTTTATATAACGTTTTATTTACGAAAAAGTTTCATTTTTCTACGCGTATGATGTCTGACAAATTTATCATACCATTTAACTTACCTTTAAAATTTTTCAATTTTGTTACATTGTAAATTTTTCACACCCATCTAACTTTACCACCAAACATATTTAAATTACCCAAAATGGCTACATATTATTCACTGATCAGAACATAGGTTTAAAAAATCTTAAAACGCTTTATTTCTTTACTGAATAATTCCTCTTAATCCAAGCTTCTCCTTCCCTATTCTTGTAATCGCAAGAACAAGAAGGTTAGAATATACATATTGAAATATGTATGAAAGCAGGGAACTGTATGAAAAAGGCTATTTTATTATTGATGTCTGTTCAATTCCTCGTTTATCTAGGGTTCGGCATTATTATTCCCGTCTTACCAGAGGTAATTGTGCAGCAAAACTGGAATGATCTCCACGTAGGTGGTTTACTGACCGTGTATTCACTTGCAAGTTTTTTCACAGCTCCATTTTGGGGTATGCTATCAGATAAGGTAGGGCGTAAACAACTGATCCTAACAGGTCTAGTTGGCTTTAGCCTTAGTTTTGTTATTTTTTCATTATTTATAGATAATCTAGCTATATTGTATGTGTCACGTATAATTGGTGGTTTATTTTCTGGAGCATTATATACTGCAGTAACAGGATTTATTGCTGATATGTCCAGTGAAGAGGATCGCAATAAATATATGGGCTTTATGGGCATGTCCATTGGTCTTGGTTTTATTTTTGGTCCAGCAATCGGTGGGATGTTAGGTCATTATAGCTTGCAATTACCATTTATTGCATCCGCCTCATTAATTGCACTATTATTTATTTATGCAAGTTTCGTCCTAAAAGAACCTGAAAAACGAAAAGATTCAAATAAACGTGCTATCGTGCCAAAAGGTGCTGGAACCATGCTACAATACCGTGTGCGCTATCTATTTATGTTTTCATTTTTAGTAACATTTATGCTAGCGGGCGTTGAAGCTACATTCCAACTATTTCAAATCGAAAAAATTCACATTACACCATTACAAATTGGTTACTTATTCATGTTTAGTGGCCTTGTTGATGCAGCCATTCAAGGCGGGGTCGTTCGACGCATAAAAAATGGCCGTGAGACGACATGGTTAATCAGTGCACAAATTGTAACTGCTATCGGCATGCTTTTATTCACATTGACAGCTAATCTTTTTATCGCTGGGCTTGCCCTTTGTGTCTTTACAGCAGGTAATGCAATCGCAAGAACATGCGTAGTATCACTCTCCTCTAAAGAATCTGGAGGACAATATGGAACTGCCGCAGGGCTGTCCTATTCAATGGATAACTTAGGACGTATTCTTGGCCCATTATTTTTCACATGGTTATTTACCGTACAAGCAAGTCTCGGTTATTATATTTCGGCAGCGATAGCCCTCCTTTCTATAAGTCTGATTTATATATATAAGGCATCCAGTAAATCATTGCGTCATGAAAATATATAACATGTTGCACTTTATTGCTTTCAGGAGGCATAAGTGAAAATCGGAGAGATGTTACTTTCAACTGCGTTCACAGAAAATAAATTTCCTGTGAACCCTAACTTCCCAATTATCAAACATTTAATATAGGGCCTTATGTGTTGGGGCAATTTTCGTTAGCCTAGAAAAGCTTCTTCTCTGATATTTTATTTCAATGAGAAATTACTAATTAAACCATCGGATTATCTCTGATATGTCTAAGGGATAATCCTTTTCCATGCTATCTAGCCATTTCATATCTTCTTTCCTCATTTGAAGTAGGCTATACTAAGTATGTTGTTAACAATAGTAAAGGCAGGTGTAGGAATGAGCATTTTTACAGATATAGAATATTTAGTTCCTTTAACTTTGTTTTTTAATATTTTATTAGCCTTGACCATCATTTTCTTAGAACGTAAAGATGCTACCTCTACATGGGCATGGATTCTCGTATTATTTTTCCTGCCATTAGCTGGATTTATTTTGTACTTATTACTTGGAAGACAATTACGAAGAAAGCATTTATTCCGTTGGGAAGGACGCAAGGATATTGGGATTGATAATCTCATCAACTATCAGATGGATGCTATTCGTGATGAGACATTTGAATTTCGCATTGCCAATGCAGAAAATTATCAAGAGATGATTTATATGCACCTCAGAACAAACAATGCGGTTTTAACGCAGGACAACCATCTGGATATTTTTGATGATGGCGCCGATAAGTTTGAACAACTCCTTAAAGACATTGAAGTAGCTAAAGATCATATCCACATTCAGTATTATATTTTCCGACTTGATGACTTAGGTACACGTATCGTCAATGCATTGATAAAAAAAGCAAAGCAAGGCGTTAAGGTACGTCTTCTCTATGATGAAATGGGCTCTCGTAATGTAAAAAGGCGCCATTTTAAAGAATTGCTGCATGCTGGTGGTGAAGTAGAAGTTTTCTTCCCATCCATTTTGCCACTTCTTAATCCTCGTTTAAATTTTAGAAATCACCGAAAAATCGTTGTCATTGACGGCCGAATTGGCTATATAGGTGGATTTAACGTCGGTGATGAATATTTAGGATTACAAAAAAAGTTTGGTTATTGGAGGGATACACACTTACGTATTGAAGGTAGTGCTGTACATCCATTACAAACACGCTTTTTACTCGATTGGAACCAAGCTAGTGCTCAACAAAAAATGGGGTACTCCGATCGCTATTTCCCTGCCATTCCGAAGAAGGGTGACGTTGGTTTGCAGATTGTTTCAAGTGGACCAGATTCAGACTGGGAGCAAATAAAGATCGGTTACTTAAAGCTGATTAATATGGCTAAAAAATATATTTATATTCAAACACCTTATTTCATCCCAGATATTAGTTTCTTAGACGCCATTAAAATTGCAACCTTGTCAGGCATTGATGTACGTATTATGATTCCTAACAAGCCTGATCACATGTTTGTTTATTGGGCAACTTATTCTTATGTGGGTCAATTATTACGTGCAGGGGCCAAAGTCTACATTTATGAAAAGGGCTTTATTCACGCGAAAGCTATTATTATTGATGACGAGGCATCCACTGTTGGAACAGCGAATATCGATGTACGAAGTTTCAGTCTAAATTTTGAAGTCAATGCCTTCATATATGATGCCAATATATCGCACCAACTGGCAGAGCTGTTTGAAAAGGATATTTTTGATTGTACGGAATTAACCTGGGAAATGTATAAAAACCGTTCAACACTGATTAAATTTAAAGAATCTATTTCCCGTTTATTAACACCCATTTTATAAAAATAAAAAGGAAGAGAGCCTGTTCATAGAAGAACCGCTTCTCTTCCTTTTATTATTTCACGCCTAGATATTCTTCTAACGTAATATTTTTCTTTGTAATGTCTTTTGCAACCTCTTTGCCCACATAACGATAATGCCAAGACTCATACATATAACCTGTTATCTCTTCTTTGTTTTGAGGGAAACGCAAAATAAAACCATACTCTTGTGCGTGCGCAAATAGCCATTGCCCTGCTGGGGTTTCGCCAAACTCTTCTGTCAGCCACACGTCTTCTTTTCCACGCTCTCCTATATCAAACGCTAAGCCTGTCTGGTGTTCCGAATAGCCAGGACGGGCACTGTATCGATCTGCTGCCGCCTGCCCATCACGTTTAACATAGTTATCATAAAGTGTTGTTTGATATTCAAAAGAACGGTAACCACTAAATGCAACTAAATCAAATCCTTGCTGCTTGGCAGCCGCTAACATTTGATTTAACGCTTCTCTTGCTTCTGGATTTTCTTCAGGTGCAAAGGTAGAAGGAAGCGGATAAATTTTATTGGCTAGCAGAATACCATTGATATAAGTTGGTTCGGTAGGTAATGTTTGATTTGGAAGATAGCCATTTTCGTCTGGTTGTGGCTCTGGCTTTGCGGGTGTTTCTGTATTGTCTGGTTTCTCTGTTGCTGTAGTATCTTGTTCAGTTGTTTTGTTTGTTTCTGTTGTTTTTGGTTGCTCATCAGCTGCACTATTTGCTTGATTATTCTTATAGTTGTAGACGACAAAAATTGCGACGATTAACGCGATAGATATGAAAGCACCAACGATAAGCGGAAGACGATTGTTTTTCACTATTTATACCCCTTTTAAAATATCAGGTATCTAAAAGGATGATGTTCTTATAGCTTTTCACCTTGAAAATACCTATTTTATTGTATTACTAGTTATACTCTTATTTTAGCACTGTTCACATTTTCAGGTGTAAATTTCCTACCTAAATATTCAATTAATCTGTTAGAACGATGGCAAATACGACTATAGACGCAATTGCGAAAAAAATCGCCATATACTGCATCCACTTCGCTTCTTTTACATAGCCTTGCTCTTTAAAGCTTTTCGCTCTAAACCCGTTTGATAAGGCGAACATGATTGTCATTGCAAGTACGGCAAAATTAAATTTCCCTAAAATAATAAACATGAGTGCCGCAATACTAAAAATTGCGACAAGAATAGATGATAGCCATTTTCTGTTCATCTTGCTGTCCTCCTAAAAAAATCGAGGCAACAAAGGCGCCTCGACATCGATGAATTTATTTTTTTGCTTTCTCGGGATGTTCCGAATAATATTTACGCCCAATATATGTTTGAATAATCAACAATGCACCACTGACAGACCAATACAAAGGTAGTGCTGCCATAGAAGACATGGAGATAAAGACAATCATAATTGGTGAAATATAAATAAACATTTTCATCTGAGCTTTTTGTTGCTCAGGTACAGTCCATAAAGATACACGAGCCTGGACTAGGTAAACAATCCCTGCCACAATAGTCATTACAATATCAGGTGACCCTAAGCTAAACCATAAAAACTCATGGGATTTCACATCTGCAGAATACAAGATCGAGAAATACAGACCCATAATAATCGGCATTTGAATTAACATCGGTAAACAACCCATATTAAGAGGATTAATACCATGCTTTTGATATAGAGCCATCATTTCTTGTTGATATTGCGTTTGCTCTTCTTTTGTCTTAGCTTCCTTCATTTTTTTCTGAACGGCTTCCATTTCAGGTTTAAAAGCATCCATCTTCGTTTTCATTAATTGCTGCTGACGATAGTTTTTTAACATAATCGGCATTAAGACTAAACGAATTAGAACCGTAATCGCAATGATTGCTAAACCATAGCTTCCTGAAAAGATATCATTCCCGAAAAACTCCAATAAAAATTCCATAGGTTTTACAAAGATACTATAGAAAAAACCTTCTTTGTTTTGCACAGCTTGACAGCCACTAAGAACAAAAACGGCAAGACCAAGCATTGAAAATAGCTTCAAATTTTTCATTTTTCCACCTACTATTATTTATCAACTACTGTGAAGTATACCTTATAGGGTCTCTCTTTATCAAATAGCAAGTGCTACTCATTCCTTAAGCTGTTTCCTCAGATGATTCATCAAAAAAAGATGCGAGCTTTAGCAACGCTAATATGTTCGCACCTTCTCATTCTCTATGCTCAAAATCTAGACATTTTGTAATTCAGTCTCTGCCATTTCAAAACGATAAAATTCATGATGAAGTTCGTCTCTGAAATGTTTTGGCGTAACTCCCGTATATTTTTTGAAAATCCGAGTAAAATAGCTTTGATTACAAAAATGGAATTGATCTGAGATAGAAGTAATACTTTTGTTTGTATGTCGTAAGTAGTATTGTGATTCTTCTACACGTCTAACATTTAAATACTCAACCAATGTAATACCTACATGTTCTCTAAAAATACGTGATAAGTGACTAGTACTTATATGAAAGTTATTTGCGATACTTTCTACAGTTAAATCATTTTCAAGCTCGTCATTTATATACATTATCACTTTGTTAACAGTTTGATGTCGGAAAGTCGGTTGTTTGCGATCTGCAATAAAGTAAACAAAGAAATCAATTAAATCATCAGCAAATTGTAAAAACTCTGCGTCTTTCATCTGATTTTCTATCATATCGTTACACGCAATATTGAAAGCAAATGCTTTTTTCGAAGGTACTTGATTGTCCAGCAATTTACGAGCAACAATTGATGACAAAACAGAAAAATAACTTCGAACGATTTTAATGACCTGTTTGCCAAAACGAATTGAGAGAATATCAATTAACTCATGCAAAGATTTTTTCGCTTTTGCAGATTCTAAATGGTAAATTTCAAAAATTAATTTCGACTCAATATTAAAAAATTCTTCGACACCGATATATTGATTAATATTATCGATTTCTTGGAAGTATCTTTTGGATATCGTTTCTGACATAGAATGTTGATGTAGTTGCATAATCTTCCCCATCTTTCCTCAGAGTGCACGAATTGCATGACAATATTTGACACCAATCCCGACGAATTAAAAATAAGAAAATAGTATTTACTTATTCAATATAAGAACTGAGTCCTATTTCACAAATTTTATTAACAAATAAATCAAAAATAACCCTACTAAAACACCAGATCTAAAAAAAATAGACTATACAGTGAATTTTACCATATTCTGCGATTTCCTTTCAACCACATTTTACTTGCTACTCTAGTTCTAATTTATCACATATGCATAGTAGAAACCTCGTAAACTTATTCCTAACAATTAAATTTTACCATATACATATCAAAATAAATTAGTCATTTTATAAATTTATTTACAAATTATACAAAACATCTTACATCATTCTAATGGATCATTCGACATTTTTCTATTTTATTCCTAAATCTTCTCTATATAATTTATATGAATATGTAGTAAAATAGATGATAATACTATTTTTAAAAGTTTAGACGAGGTGTTTAAAGTGGATCCAAAACAAATAGAAGAGATTATGGAGATCATTAAGGAGTTCTTCCCTGAGAATACGTCCATTGCTATCTCTGATACAAATGAATATTTGTATTACCAGCCAAGCAAGAAAGTTGATTTAAAAATTAAACCTGGTGACCCTATTAAAGAAGGCTCAGCCGCACACAAAGCATTAAGCTATGGTCAAAAAATCAGCTCTTACATTGAACCCGATGTCTTCGGTGTCGCTTATTATGGCATGAGTATTCCTTTAATGGAGGAAGGCGAAACAAAAGGAGCTATTACTGCTATCTTCCCGCAAAAACCATCAGCATTCTTAACAAACTACATTACAATCAAAATTGATGATTGCTGGTACCCAATCAAACATGATCAAGTTATTTATTTAGAAACTCAACTCCGTAAAACATTTGTTAAAACAATGACTCGTGAAGGTTATCACCGTTTAAACCTAAGTGATTTAGAGCTATTTTTAGCACCTGACTCATTTATTCGTTGTCACCGCTCTTATATCGTTAACATTGACTACATCGATGAAATTCAACCAGATTCACACTCAACGTTTTTATTAATTATGAAAGATGGTACACGCATCCCTGTTAGCCAACGCTATGCAAGCTATTTCCGTCGTTCTTTAGGTTTCTAATTTGTAAAGAACAGCGAACAATTTGATTAATTGTTCGCTGTTCTTTTTTGTACACAAATTAGCCACATTTGGCCCCTCGTTTAACTATTTTTACACTATTTTTAATGTAGAAAACATCTAAATTTATACAGTTCTACAATAAAACGTTTTCTCTGTCGAAAAAACATGCTAATGCTCGATTTTCCTTTTTTTACTCAATTTAATGCTAATTCTAAAGTTTTTGTGACAATTTGGTGATAGTATTATTCAAATGGTTGGAGTCATACTACAACTGAATAAACAGAAAATTCTTAAATGTTTTTTCTAGTTTTGTAATCGGTTTCCATCAAAATTATTTAGGGGAGGATTTTTTTATGGATGCAAATGTTCAAAAACGCCTAGGTTTAAAAGAACTTGAGAGTAAAATTGTAACTGCTGAAGCTGCAGCAGCACTTATTTCTAATGGTGATGTAGTTGGGATGAGTGGTTTTACTCGTGCTGGGGATGCAAAAGTTGTTCCAATGGCATTAGTTGAGCGCGCTAAAAATGAAGAATTCAAAATTGATGTATATACAGGTGCATCATTAGGACCAGAAGTAGATAAGTACTTAGCAGAAGCTGGTGCAATTCGTAAACGTGGACCATTCCAAGGAGACGCGGGTATCCGTAATTTAATTAATTCTGGGGATATCTTATATGTAGATGCTCATCTTTCTCATAATGCTGAGCTAGTACGCCAAGGAATCATCGGACCAATTAACTATTTAATTCTTGAAGCTGTTGCAATTACTGAAGATGGATTAATCATTCCAACAAACTCTGTAGGTAACTCACCAATTTTTGCAGAATATGCAGAGAACATTATTATCGAGTTAAATATTTCACATCCTGAAGCTTTAATCGGTATCCACGATATCTATGTACCAGGTGAGCAAGGTAACCGTGAAGCAATCCCAATGACAAATGCTATGCAACGCATTGGTGATATTGGTATCAAAGTTGATCCAGCTAAAATTAAAGCAATTGTTATTTCTGAAGAGCCAGATGCTCCTTCATTAATCGTACCACCTGATGAAGAAACACAAACAATGGCTAACATTTTATTAGACTTCTTCAGTGATGAAATTAAAGCAGGTCGTTTAACAAAACAATTAATGCCATTACAATCTGGTGTAGGTTCTGTAGCAAACGCTGTACTTGATGGCTTTGCAGATTCAGAATTTGAAGATTTAATTGTTGCATCTGAAGTACTTCAAGATGCTGTATTTAACTTAATCGACGCAGGTAAAGTTAAATTCGCCGCTGCAACTTCAATCACACTTACTGAAGAATTACAGAAAAAAGTATACGGCAATTTAGAGAAATATGCTGATAAAATTTGCTTACGTTCACAAGAAATTTCTAACCATCCTGAGCTTATCCGTCGTTTGGGACTAATCTCAATCAACACTGCTCTAGAATTAGATATCTATGGTAACGTAAACTCTACACATGTATCTGGAACACGCATGATGAACGGTATCGGTGGTTCAGGTGACTTTGCACGTAATGCACGTCTTGGTATTTTTGTTACAAAATCATATGCAAAAGGTGGAGCAATTTCATCTATCGTGCCAATGGTTTCTCATGTTGACCATACTGAGCATGATGTTGATGTAATCGTAACAGAGCAAGGTATTGCTGACTTACGTGGTCTTGCACCAAAAGAACGTGTACCTTTAATTATTGAAAACTGTGCACACCCAGATTACAAAGAGCAATTATGGGATTACTACAACCGTGCAGTGGAAGCAACTGGCAACCACCAAACTCCTCATCTTTTAGAGGAAGCACTTTCTTGGCATGTAAATCTTGCTAAAAACAAAACAATGAAAAAAGAAGTTGCAAAAGCTTAATTACAGAATTCTCGTGCGTCTAATAAGTTAATACTTATTAGACGTTTTTTTTGCGTAAAAGCAAAACATCAGTGATAAGTATAATCAATTAGAAAATGCTATAATAGGACTATATCAATCTTATTGACTATAATGTTCTATTTCATCGGAGGAGCTATGAAGAAATTTATCTATGCTATCATTTTCTTTTCGTTTTTTGACCTTTTTACCCAGCTTCCTGTTATGAGTACTTATGCTGAGTCTTTAGGTGCATCGGCATTTCTAACTGGTCTTGCAGTGGGCATGTATTCGCTTTCCAATACGTTCGGTAATATCATTTCTGGCTTTTTAACGGATCGCAAAGGACCTTTTATCATATTAATAGTAGGTCTTCTAACAACAGGTTTAGCGTTAACATTTTATAATTTAGTAGAAGAGCCAATTGCACTATTAATTGTACGTTTTATCCATGGTCTTGTTGCAGGCTTCATTGTTCCTGCTGCCTTTACATTTCTAGCAAACGCCACCGATCAGGAAAAAAGAGGAAAGGGCAGTGCTATTTCAGGTGCTTTTGTTGGTATAGCAGCGATTATAGGCCCTGCATTTAGTGGTATTTTAGCTAGCCGAACAGGTGTCCCATTTGTTTTCAATATCACAGCAAGCTTTATGCTTCTGTTAGGGATACTTGCGTTCTTTATATTGAAAGCAAATCAAGTAAAAAAAGAGAAGGCTGAACCGAGTAACTACATTCCGATTAGTGTCTTTTTTAATAACAAAGGAACATTAAAGGCATTTTCAGGAGCCTTTTTCTTAATGTTTTCTCAAGGTGTCATTGCCTATCTACTTCCGCTGAAAGTACACTCCTTAGGCTTTGATTCTCGTTTAAGCGGCACTTTAATGAGTACATTTGGTATTATTGCTGTCCTTGTTTTCCTATTACCTACTAATCGTATTTTTGATAAGGTCAATCCACTCAAAACATTGTCTTTTGGGATAGGTTTAATGGGAATAAGTCAATTATTAATTAGCCAAGCAGATTCTAGCTCTTTACTTTATATAGCGATGGCTTGCTATGGAATAGGATTTGGTTTCCTTTTCCCTTCAGTCAATTCGCTGCTAATTGACTCTACAACTGCTGAAGTACGAGGAAAAGCATACGGTTATTTCTATGCATTTTTCTCTCTTGGTGTAGTTTTAGGCTCTTCTTTACTGGGTTGGCTATCACTTGGTACTGTCAGTGGCTTTGTATTTACTGGCATCGTATTATTGCTCTTTGCAGGCTTTATTCTTATCCCACACAAAAGACCTTCTCATGCTTAGATGAGAAGGTTTTGTAATTATTTTTCCTTATCTTGAATTTCTTCATTATAGAAATGGACACCAGTATGTCCTCCACCTTCAGCTACCATTTCATTCGAGGCAATTTTAGTTGGTGAAGTACCAGCCTCTGTTGCTACCTCTGTTGCTACACGTTCAGCAATATTGTCGTGCATATCAGGACCTGTTGTAAGATACGACTCAAATTTTGTTTTCATACTATTAAACATCGTTAGTGCTTTATCACGATTCTCTTTTTTACTGAAATAAGATGCTGCTAATCCTGCTAATCCTGCAACGACAACACCTGTTCCTTTTCGTTTTGCCATAGTTTATTACCTCCTAAAAATATAGAAACTAGCTCTGTAGTATAGTTTTTCCCTATTCTTAAAAGAATAAACATTATTTTTTTATACCTTCTAGCATATATATCAATGTAAGGCTAATACTTGCTCTTTTATCTAGTAATCATTCTACCAATTCAATGCAGTTCGTCTCGTTTTAATGCAGACAATCTCACTCAACCTCCCATTAAAATCCAGCTTTCACACCTTCAATTTTTGCATTCACCAAAATTTTGTAACTATTTATGATTATAAAAGGCAAGTAAAGGGAATTAATGAATTAATACTAAAAATAGGAGAGTGGTTAGGATGAAAGATTTCGATTTAGCATATGATTGGATAGATATAGCTTCATTAATTGGCGGGGCTGGCTTCTTAACAGTACTAATTTATAGCGTTATTCTACTATAAGGAGCTGCTTAAATGATTTGCTCTAGTAATTAAAAGGCAATCCGCTTAATTAAAAGCAGATTGCCTTAGTTTTTATTGTTTCACATCATTATATGCATCTGATTTTTCAAATGCTGCCACAACATAGGAACAAACGGCCTCCATCTTATAGCCATTTTCACGTGCATACGATGCTGCTTGATCGAGTAATTGTTTGGCCACACCTTGACCACGGAGCTTATCTGATACATATGTGTGATCCATTACCATTACTGAGCCATTTTGCTGCCAAGTAATTTCTGCTAGTTTTTCCCCTTCTTGCTCATTCAAAAATGCAAACTTATTTTCCGCTAGTTGTTGTAATTGGAATTCCATTTCTCACCACTCCTTTTATTCATAGTACCATAGCTTTTTATATTTTCACAAAATTTGTGTACCCTTCTTTTATCCAATCAATGAAGCTATATCCAGACTAGAAAATCGGTTAACTTCCTGTGTCAAGAACATCTCACTTCAAAATCTATCACCAGCTGAATCAAAAAAAGAATCTGTACACCTACTCTAGCAAAGTGAGAAGGCATGACAGATTCTTTTCTATCAACTATAAATTTTAGTTAAACCATGAAGAAATAGTATCTTTTAAATTAGCAAAGAAACCTTTCACACTTTCCCAGAAACCTTTATCTTCCATAAGTGAGCCAAATTTTTCTTGGATCGTGTTACTGATATCATTTAATTGATCAGACCATTTACTAAAATCAATGTCCAACTTACTTATTTTATCCATTAAATCTACTAGCAATTGACGGTCCTTTTCACTTAAATTAATTTCAAGCTTACTTAATTGCTCTTGTACAATTTTTTCAACATCTTCACGTGTTGCTGGCTTTAATTCTGCAATTTGTTTTTTAATTTCTGTCAGTAATTCCGCTACTTTTGCATCGTCTACTCCTGCAGATTCTGCAATGGATGTTGCTACTGATAATTCTTCGTTTGCTACATCTGTACGATCAATATCCAGTGTTTCACCTGTAGTGACCTCATATGCCTTGTAAATACCTACTAACGCTGAATGCCCTGTAACGGCTTTCGGGGCAGCTACCTGTACGGATGCATCCTGAATTCCTGCTGTTAACATCGCATTGGCGTACATCTCTGAAGTTACCTGCGTAATATTAGATGGTGTGACAATTTGTATTACTAGGCCTTCTCCTGCATCTCTGCGTGTAATTTTTGCAGAAGAGTACATACGGGAGCTTGAATTACTATTTTTAATGTATTTTACTAGATCCTCACCAGACACAGTAATTTCTTCGATTTCAGGTTCTTCACTTACTTTTAATGATTTTTTGACAGATTCTTTTTCAGCCTCAGATAAATTTGCGCCATACACGACGATCGGTACGCCTAATTTTTCATCAATTGCTTTCGGAGGCGTATTATCAGATGCAAATCCTGTTGCTGGTGCCATCACTCCAAATACCAACATTGTAGCAGTTAGTATTTTAATCCATGTTTTTTTCAAATCGTGTGACCCCTTTCGCTAAAACTTCATAATTAGCAAGTATAATGTATGCCACTATACAATTATTAGTACGAAAAAAAGACGAGAAGGTTTCAAGGATGTCTCTCGTCATTTTCCTGTTGAAATGTTAATCTAGCAAGTCAAACTAATCATCCACTAAACTTCTTCAGTCCAACCATCCTGTTGTTTCACTTTACCAGCTTTCATTAATGTTCCTAAGGCACGTTTAAATGCCCCTTTACTCATATTAAACATTTCTTGAACCTCTTCAGGAGATGATTTATCACCAAATGGCATTTTACCACCCACATCCTGTATATAATTCAATATTTGTTGCGCATCATTTGAAAGACGCTCATGTTTTCTTGGTAAAAGAGAGCCATTCATCGAACCATCGTCTTTTACATCGATAATACGAACAACTACATCTTGTCCTAATCGAGGCTCTACATTTCGCTCAGATTCATGCACGAAAATACGGTAAGGAACTTCTACACCTAGTAAAAATGTGCCAATCGGTAACAAACGATATGGACGTGCTTGGATGTTTTTATTGTGCATATCTTCAAATGCACCTTCATATAGCTCCGAAATTTTTTCCTCTGTTGCTAAGCGACCAAATAAATCACCGTTACGATCTGTGCGTAATGTCATAAATAAATGATCGCCTGGTTCTGGCCACACCTCTTTTAATGCAGGTAAATCCTCTGCCTTTACTAATACTTCACGAGATGTACCAATATCCACAAAAGCACCTTCACGTTCCACTACTTTCAAGACGCGTGCCCAGCCGTATTCACCTTGTGTAAAAGCTGGAATAGCTGTTGTTGCAGCTAAATCACCACGACGGTCTGCAAATAAAAATACTTCAAGGCGGTCACCTACTGTTAGTGGCTCTGTTACCTCTGAAGCATTTAAAGGTAGTTCTTCAACTCCATTTGTTAAAATCCATTTCGATGCTTGTTGCTCTAATACCGTTAATGTAACGACTTCACCTGATTTTAATGCGTTCATATTGTCTCCCTTTCCTTCACACCATCATTTTAAAGATTGTGCTGTGTCTTAGATGCCTCTAATTTTTTCACGATGTCTGGATTTTCTTCCATTACTTGCACAAGATCTGCAATACGATCGATTGAATTCCAACTTAAATGATGTTCAATTCCCTCCACATCATCATAAATACGTTCTTCATCCACACCAATCATTCGTAAAAACTGCTCGAGCAATTCATGACGCTGCACAAGACGCTTTCCGAGCTTCTCGCCCTTAGGCGTCAATGTCAGTCCACGGTATTTTTCATAAACTAAATAACCATCTTTATCTAATTTTTGAACCATTTTTGTAACAGAAGAAGGAAGAACAGATAATGCTTCAGCAATGTCAGACACTCGCGCATATCCTTTGTTGGCAATTAATAAATATATCTGTTCGATATGGTCCTCCATACTAGGTGTTGGCATATCCTTTTCCCTCTCTTTCCTTTTCTTACTCTCTAGTTTACTACAAGCTTGGCTTAAAAGTTAACTGAAAATACATAGCCTAGAAAAACACTTCCTTTACAACTTAAATAGAGCCTCTTCTATTAAGAAGTAGGCTCTACTTTGTGTCGAGGATACTTATTTACCACATGTAACGCATGAATAATCTCTTTGTTAATGCGCTCAATGTTTCCAGGAGTATTCATTTCTTTAAATGCCTCATCTCTAGCTTCCATAGATGTAACATACTTACTTGGCAATGCATTTAGTGTAAGTGCCACCGTGTCGAATTCACAGATTTCGCATTTACAAAATGTTTGATATTCTGGTCCTCGTAGTAAAAAGCTTACTAAACCACGCACAATTTCTTCTGTAACATTTACTAAAATAGGATCTGACATATTCAAACTTTCGCCTCATTTATATTTAATTGTTACATTACTCCTGAAACTATAATAGCCTTAAAAAAAGTCTTTTTCAAGAATCACAAGTAGCATCTATTCGCATAAAATCCATCATGGCAAAGCAAGATTAATTTCCTACCTTTTCAGATCGTTCTACACCTTACTTACTACTTTTTTGCTCTAATTAGTCTTAATGAATTAAACACAACTAATAGTGTTGCACCCATATCCGCAAAAATTGCTATCCATAATGTTAACCATCCTGGTATGACAAGCAGCAATGCAATTAACTTTAAGACTAGGGCAAATATAATATTCTCTTTAATGATACGTAATGTTTTTCTGCTCAAGCCAATAGTGTAAGGAAGCTTTGTTAAATCATCACCCATTAAGGCAATATCTGCCGTCTCAAGAGCTGCATCTGTTCCTGCTCCACCCATGGCAATTCCTACGTTAGCAGTGGCTAATGCTGGTGCATCGTTTACACCATCTCCAACCATCGCTACAGCACCAAATTGTGCACGTAAATCCTTAATCGCCATTAATTTTTCTTCTGGTAATAAACCAGCGCGCACATCTGTCATCTTTAATGAAGTAGCAATAGCTTGCGCAGTAGGCTCTGCATCACCTGTTAACATCACCATATGTTTTACTTTTAAGGCATGTAATTTTTTCAATACGTCCTTGCTTTCATGACGTAATTGATCAGCAATTGCAATCAGTCCAATAAGTTGATTATTCGAAACTGCTGCTACTACTGTTTTACCCTGTTCTTGTAGATTCTTAACCTGACTTTCTATATTTTTATCTACAGAAGTTAATGTAGTAGCCCATTTCATGCTACCTACATAAATAATCTGATTATCAACGGTAGCATAGGCACCTTTGCCTGTTACTGACTGGAAATCTGTTGGCACTAACTCAGGTAAGTTTTTATCGTGCAAGCTATTTAAAATAGCTTTAGCTAAAGGGTGCTGTGACTGTTTTTCTACCGCTGACACTAGTTGCAACACATAGTCTTCTGACCAAGTTTCAGTCGTTACGATATCTGTTACTGCAGGCTGCCCTTTCGTTAATGTACCTGTTTTATCAAAGGCAACAGCTTCAATGTGTCCTAACTGCTCTAAATGAACACCACCTTTAATCAGTACACCCTGCCTTGCTGCATTACCAATGGCTGTAACAATGGCAACTGGTGTAGAGACAACAAGCGCACAAGGACATCCTACCACTAAAACAGCTAGACCTTGGTAAATCCAATGCTGCCAATCGCCTACTAGTAAAGGTGGAATAACAGCTACTAAAAAAGCAATAATCATAATGGCTGGTGTGTAATATTTTGCAAAGCGATCTACAAATTGCTGAGAAGGTGCTTTTTCTGCTTGTGCCTCTTCCACTAGATGAATTATTTTAGCAATGGTAGTGTCTTCTACTCGCTTTGTCACACGTACTTCAAGAGCACCCTCTTCGTTTAACGTCCCAGCAAATACTTCATCATTTACAGTTTTATTAACGGGAATCGACTCACCTGTAATAGCTGCCTGATTAACCGCAGACAATCCACTAATGACAATGCCATCCATCGCAATCTTTTGCCCAGGCTTTACAATCAAAATATCTCCTATTTCAATGTCTTCAGTAGGTAGCTCAAGCTCATGGAAGTGTTCACCGTGGGCTCTTTTGATAAGCGCTGTTGGTGGTGCTATATCCATTAATTGACGAATAGATTGACGTGCTTTATCCATTGAATACGCTTCAAGTGCCTCACTTACAGCAAATAAAAATACAACCACTGCCGCTTCTTCCCATTCACCGATAATAGCAGCTCCTATAATGGCGATTGTCATAAGCGTCTTCATATCAAATTCAAAACGAGCCAGGTTTCGGAAGCCGATTTTAAAAATACCTACTCCACCCACAAGGATAGCTATAATGAACATGGCAATCGGTAGCGGGTTCGATTCCCCACGCATACCAGCAAATAGATAGCCTAGAATGACAAAAAGCAATGATATTCCTGCTAGAACATTTTCCTTTTTACGGTAAAAGGGTGTAGTATTTTCAAGTGCCTTTGCTGCTGATTTCGTAACCTTAATGCCATCAAAGGCACCTGCTTCTTCAATTTGGTCTACACTAATAGCACCGATTACTGTAATTTTTGAAGCACCAAAATTGACTTGTGCATCCTGTACTTCTGGGATAGCCTTCACATTTTTCTCAAACTTTGCAGCACAACTAGCACAGGATAAATTTTGTAGTCTGTATTCTTGTTTAATTGGCGTCGCTGCCATTCGCAATCCCCTCTTTCGCATGTTCGTAGGCAATTGTTACAATTTGATATACATGCTCATCCGCTAAAGAGTAATACATTTGCTTACCTTTACGGTGTGATCTTGCTAAATTATTATCTTTTAAATATCGTAAATGATGTGATGCTGTAGCAACGGAAGAACCAATAATAGTCGCAACATCACAAACACATAGTTCATCTTCCACCGTTAAAGCATAGGCAATTTTAAGTCTAGTTTCATCGGATAACGCCTTTAAAAATTTGGCTACACCTGATAAATCGGGCATTTGTTGTTTCACCTTTGTGACCGCTTCTTCATGTACATGCGTCACCTCACATATTTCTTTTGGCATTTTCTCACCTCATTCAAATATTCGTTTGATTGTATTCAATGTAACATATTATTCCATCATATTCAAACGAATATTTGAATGTTAGGATGTATATCCTTAAATAAAAAAAGTTAGCGTACTGAATTATGTACGCCAACCTTTTATTACTTCGCTTTTAATTGTAATGTTTTCCCTTTTATCTCTTCCTGTTTGATAAATGTTTGATGGTAATCACCATTTGCCCAATCCAATACCTGATCTTGATACCAATCAGACTTTACGTGCCCACTTTGACCAGGACCAACAATATGATAGGCTGAGCTTAAATCACCTACATCCACCACAAAACGCCAAGATGCACCGTGATCTACCTTACCAGCTAAATCATTATCTGCTGCTTGTACGGTAACTTTCGATCCACCAATTGGAACCTTTTTAGCGTTAAAATAGGCTGCAAGAATAGGTGATGCACTTCCTAATGTATGATCAAAAGTAAGCTGATGGTAATCACCCCATTGCCATTTTGAGGCATTTTTACCGAATTGATCTCCTAATTGTGCAATTGTTAGCTCAAATGCCTTGTATACTGTTTCATCAATGCCACCCTGCTCCTCAATCCAAATACTTTTCTCACCAGCATATGCCGTACGTAAGAGCTGGTCTGTAATATTAAACTTCCCATACATAATGCCATACATATCTTCAGGCATTTGATCTTTAAACAAAACTTCCTGTAACTTAATCATTAATGTATGGAACACAAGTGGTGCACCTGATTCCTTTGCGTCCACCATATCCCAATTCTCTAGCATGGCAATAATTTCGGCGTACTTCCCATCCTGATCTTTCTCTTTTATCGACGTTAATAAATCAGGCAGAAATTCTCTTGCATAAAGATTGTGCTGATCCATTTGCAAAGCCATCATATCTTCTACTGTAATCGCATCATTTGCCTCTAGCACTTCTTTAATTCTCTCGAAACGATAAGGTTGTGCCCAGAAATCGGTTATGTGATAAGGATAGTCCTCTCCTATTACTTGGTTATTCGCCGTGGCAATAAAACCTTCTTTTGGATTTACTAGAGTCGGTAATTCATCCCATGGGATAAAGCCATCCCAGCCATAGTCACTCGAATCGCCTGGAACTGGTAATTGACCTTCACCTTGCTTACGAATTGGTATTTGACCATTGGCTTTATAGGCAATCGTACCGTCCTTTGATGCAAAAACAAAATTCTGTGCTGGTGCCTTAAAGTCTTCTAATGCTTTTTCAAAGTCATTCCAAGTTTTTGCCTTATTAAAACCAAGCACTGCTCTCAGTTCAGCGGTAGGTTGTAGTGCTGTCCATTGCATCGAAAATTGTGCTGTTGGCTCCGTATCTTTGAAAGCCAAATCTGTCATTATAGGGCCATGACGTGTAACAACGACTTCAAAATCTACTGTTTCCCCATCCTTCACTTTAATCGACTCATCCCGCACCTCTGCTTGCTCCCACTGACCATCGTATCGGAATTGTGTTGGATTATCCGGATTGGGTATTTCAATATATAAATCCTGTACATCCGGACCCACATTTGTCACACCCCAAGCAATCTCATCATTATGACCTAAAATAATACCTGGAATCCCTGCAAAGATAACGCCACTAACGTTTTGTTGTGGTGATTGCAGATGCATTTGATACCAAATAGAAGGGGTACTTAACCCTAAATGTGGATCATCTGCTAAAATAGGCATTCCTGATTTCGTTTTATCACCAGAAACAACCCAGTTATTACTCCCGTTAAATTCGTTTGGTAGCATTTCCGCACTGAATTGCCCAGCCACAACAACAGGATTTTGGATATTGGCCTCGATTATCGACGAAGCGTTTTCTGGATATTTAATAAATAATTCTTTTGCCTTTTCTTCATTAAAGTTTTGTAATGCCCAATGACGAAAAGCTAATGTATTCCAATTTCCACCCAAATCATAGGCCATATATTTACCAATTGTTAAGGAATCAACAACTGTCCACTCCTCTGGCTCATAGCCTAACAAAGCGAATTCGTAACTTAGTGTATTGTTTTCCTTTGCCTGTGCAATAAAAGCATTTACCCCTTCAGCATACCATTCAAGTACTTGCTTACTTTCTTCATCATAGGCAGCTAATGATTTCTCCGCCGCATCTCGTAAGCTAAATGTACGGAAGTGTTTGTCTGTATTAATGGTTGCTTCTCCAATAATTTCAGATAATCGACCACTTGCCTGTCTTCGCGCCAAGTCCATTTGAAAAAGTCTATCCTGCGCTTGGACATAACCTTGCGCACGATACAAATCGGCATCTGTCTTGGCCAAAATATGCGGAACCCCTTTTTCATCTCTCGTCACTGTCACATCCTGATCCAGAATTGTAACAGCCAACTCACCATCAATCACTGGCTTGGATTTATTCATAAACCATGTAAACCCAATAAAAGCCACGATAGCCAAAGCAGCTATTACACCAGCAATGACAATGAGCCACTTTTTCCATTTAAACTTTCTCTTTCCCATTGAATTACCCCCTCTTTGCACTATATTCCCTTACTACCTTCCCAAACCCGTTTTGTCACGCAAATTTTTTAGCGAAATTTCTTATTTTATGTATATAAAATTGTCTTTAAATACAAAATTTTATATTTATTCGCTATTAGAATAGTATAAACAATAGGAATTATGAAGGCTACTGAGTAATGTTAAAAATTCGTATGTTCATAGAGATATTACGATTCTATAAGGGCGGATTTTCTTGCAATCTAATTAATTTTGTCCCTCTTTGGAGCGGGATCTTGCTTGGTTGGAGCGCTTCTTCCTCTCTTTGGAGCGGATTCTCTCTTGGTTGGAGCGCTTCTTCCTTTCTTTGGAGCGGGGGCTCGCTTGATTGGAGCGCTTCTTCCTCTCTTTGGAGCGGGGGCTCGCTTATTTGGAGCGCTTCTTCCTCTCTTTGGAGCGGACTCTCACTTGATTGGAGCGCTTCTTCCTTTCTTTTGAGCGGATTCTCTCGTGGTTGGAGCGCTTCTTCCTTTCTTTTGAGCGGGGGCTCGCTTGGTTGGAGCGCTTCTTCCTCACTTTGGAGCGGATTCTCTCGTGGTTGGAGCGCTTCTTCCTTTCTTTTGAGCGGGGGCTCGCTTAGTTGGAGCGCTTCTTCCTCTCTTTGGAGCGGACTCTCACTTGATTGGAGCGCTTCTCCCTCTCTTTGGAGCGGATTCTCGCTTGATTGGAGCACTTCTTCCTTTCTTTTGAGCGGGGGCTCGCTTGGTTGGAGCGCTTCTCCCTCTCTTTGGAGCGGATTCTCACTTGATTGGAGCGCTTCTCCCTCACTTTGGAGCGAATTCTCTCGTGGTTGGAGCGCTTCTCCCTCACTTTAGAGCGGACTCTCTCTTGGTTGGAGCGCTTCTTCCTTTCTTTGGAGCGGATTCTCTCGTGGTTGGAGCGCTTCTTCCTCACTTTGGAGCGGGGGCTCTCGTGGTTGGAGCGCTTCTTCCTTTCTTTGGAGCGGATTCTCACTTAGAATGAGCGTTTCGACATCTATTTGATACGGTTCCCTCACACATGGAGCTACCTACTCTGTGTTGCAAAAACCCCAATTTCAAAAGTCACCCTTATTAATTTTCAAAAACAAAAAATCGTATTTTCATTTAGAAAATACGATTTCAGTACTAGCCTTGTAATTGCAATTCAATCGGACAATGATCACTGCCCATGATGTGTGGGTGAATTGTTGCGCTTTCAATTTGATCCTTCAATTGACTTGATACAACAAAGTAATCAATACGCCACCCGATATTGCGTTCACGCACTTTATTCATATAGGACCACCATGTGTAGTGGTCCGTTTCCTCGGGATGCTTGTATCTAAAAGAATCTACAAATCCGCTTTCCAATAACGCCGAGAATTTCGCTCGCTCTTCGTATGTAAAGCCTGAATTTCCAATATTCGATTTTGCATTTTTTAAATCAATTTCCATGTGGGCAACATTTAGATCACCACAATAAACCACAGGCTTCTGGCTATTTAGCTCTTGTAGATAGCTAGCTAAACGATCCTCCCACTGTAAACGTAGTGGTAATCTCGCTAAATCACGCTGTGCATTTGGTGTATAAACATTCACTAAATAGAAATTCTTATATTCGAGTGTTATGATTCTGCCTTCATCCTGAGAATCTTCATCGCCCACTCCATACTTAACAGACAACGGTGTGTGCTTAGTGAAGATGGCCGTTCCTGAATACCCCTTTTTCTGGGCATAATTCCAATACTGCTCATAACCTTCGAGGGACAGCTCTACTTGTCCAGCTTGACATTTTGTTTCTTGGATACAAAAGAAATCAGCATCTATTTGATGAAAGAACGCTAAAAAACCTTTACCCAGACATGCTCGTATTCCATTGACATTCCATGATATAAATTTCATTTTATCCACACTCCTAAAAAAACGCCCCTCGGCTTATGCGAAGGGCATCCTATTATAGATCGTCACCAACAATTTTGACTTCCGTCTCTAATTCAATGCCAAATTTTTCTTTCACTACACGTTGAACCATTTGGATTGTCTCAATATAGTCTGAAGCTGTAGCATTTCCTTTGTTGACAATAAACCCTGCATGCTTGGTAGAGACTTCTGCATCACCAACACCTTTGCCTTGTAAACCACTATCTTGAATAAGTTTTCCTGCAAAATAACCTGGTGGGCGTTTAAAAACACTTCCAGCAGACGGATATTCTAAAGGCTGTTTCGATTCGCGTTGGAAGGTTAAATCAGCAATCTTCGCATCAATTTCCTCCTGCACGCCTACTGCTAATTGAAAATCAGAGGACAACACATAATAACCTTTTTTGGCAATAATGCTTTGACGGTATCCAAGCTCAAGCTCTTCTTTACCTAATGTTAAAATGTCTCCTTCTCTTGTTAACACCTTTGATGAAACAATAATATCTTTAATCTCGCCGCCATAAGCACCTGCGTTCATAGCCATTGCGCCACCAATTGACCCTGGAATACCACATGCAAATTCAAAACCAGTTAAAGAAGCTTGCGCTGATAGTTTTGATGCATCTTTGATCAGTGCACCACTTTGTGCATAAACATGCTCACCATTAATCCGAATCTCATTTAAGCGTGAAAATGTTACAACGATTCCTCTATGACCGCCATCTCGAACAACCATATTAGAGCCGTTACCTAACATTAATAAAGGAATATTATTTATATATGCATAGCGAATAACGGATGCTGCCTCTTCTTCTGTTTCAGGAAGAACAAAAACATCTGCTTTGCCACCTAATTTTGTCATTGTGTATTGCTGTAATGATTCATCTAACTTAATATTGGCAGGATTAATACTTTTTGCTAAATCCATCGCCCATTGTTCTTTTGTCATGAGAGCTAATTCCTTTCTAACGTCCTTCTTACTCTACACCAGTATGGATTTAGAACCCCAATTTGACAAGTAAAATGAAGGGTATTTTTATCTCATATTATAAGACAGGTAAGACCTGTGCAGAGATGATGAATATTATAAAGAAAATTGACAGTCATTCCAAGTGTCGTTTTTAGCACACTATTAAGTTGAATTACCTAGTAAAATAATCCATTCACCTTAGAGCCAGCTACTTGCCCATGTTTCAATATTGCGGATAGCACCTTCAAGTGCTCGACCTTTATCTGTTAATGAATACTCAACACGCACTGGCACTTCAGAATATACTTTACGTTCAACAAGCCCCTCTTTTTCAAGCTCCTTTAAACGTTCTGATAATAAACGTCCACTGACAGGTAATGCAGATTCGATTTCATTAAAGCGCTGTGGTCCATCTAGTAATTGATATAATATTAACCCCGTCCATCGTTTTCCGATTAAATCCATTGCTTTAGCTAAACGAGGACACAAAGTTGTCTCATTCATAATTTTTCACCTCTATGTAACTATTGTAACGATTATTGCAGTAAATGTAAATTTGAAGTAACTTATTTACGTAAAATAATCTATTAACTTTTATATATTTAATTACAAAAAGTAACTTTAAATTTCAATTATGGACCTAACTATCAAAGAAACAAAAAAATGTCTTAGCCTAAACGGTATCACAATAAAATGCACATATTTCCAATAATATGCCTATTTCATTTTAAATATGTTTTGTTTCATGTTCACAGATTACACTTTTATAGAGGGAAATACTTCCACAATTATGAAAAACTCATTGAATATGCAATTTGTTTACTTTATCATTCGTTGTAGAATGCTGTTTAGGGGGTTTTCAAATGAAAAAATTTACTATTGATTTCAGTCATTCAACGATCGGCTTTTCTGTACGACATATGATGATTTCTCGTATTCACGGTACATTTGAATCGTACAGCGGTGAAATAGTTGCAGCCAATATCGAACAAATGAAGGATGCAAACATTTCGATTACCATTATAGTGGCTAGTGTCTCCACCAAGAATCATGATCGTGATGTCCACCTTGTGTCTCCTGACTTTTTTGATGCAGACGTCTATCCAAAAATAGTATTTACCTCTACATATATTGATAAACTAGATGATAAAAATTTTGCGATTCATGGTGATTTAACCATCAAAAACATAACAAGGCCTATCGTATTTACAACAGTATATACAGGAAAAGGTGTGAATCCATGGGCACAAGAAGTTTTTGGCTTCCAAGCCAAAGCACAAATTAATCGCCGTGATTTTAATTTAGTCTATAATACGATTTTAGAATCAGGTGGTGTATTAATTAGCGACGAAATAGACGTACTAGTAGATCTTGAATTAAATCCTCTTTAAGTGTAGTTTCTATCTCAAAGGAAGGGGGGAATTTATTTGTTTTGGTTTGATAATCAATTTTTATTTGGTTCCGCTTTTATTACCATCATCTTCTTTATTGTTTTTGGCAGCATAGCCTTTATAATTGTGAACGGCATTATCACATGGTCTAAAAATAACCGTTCCCCAATTTTAACTGTACCCACTAAGGTTGTGACTAAGCGTACGAATATACGTGGGGGATCTAATAATACTGGGGCATCTACGTCCTATTATGTTACGTTTGAAGAACTAAACGGAGAGCGGCATGAACTAAAGATGAATGGCTACGATTATGGTCAGCTTGTAGAAGGTGATTTCGGCATTTTAACCTATCAAGGTACACGGTATCATTCATTCAACAGACATAAAAAGGAGAGTATTGATTGAATCGTACTCTCCTTTCATATACCTTTATTTAATTAAATATTTAGCAAAACCAGCTTCTGTATCTTCTAAATATTCAATGCCACTACCTGCTGGAATGAACTTTTGCGCATCTTTCGCAGATAAGTAAATAACCTTTGTATTGGCTGGGAACGGTACAAATGACCAGTTATTATCCGCAGCAGGGTTAATTGTTTTATTCGTCATAATATAATCAACAACAGCTTGACGATTTTCATAAGCATAGTTAGTTATATTTGAGCCATCTGCATTTTTAAATGTCGCACCATATGATCCACCAACTCGGTAATTGTTTGTGATGATGATGAATTCTTGTTTTAAATCGATCGGTTTACCATTATACTGTACATTCTTAATACGATTTGCCTTTTCATCAGTAAGATTACCACGTCGGTCATATTTTGCTGGCGATGTGACATCAATTTGATATGTTAAGCCATCTAACACATCAAAATTATAAGAACGCGCTTCTGCATCAATAATATTTTGCTCTTCTGTTTTAGTCGGATCAATCGTTGCAAAAATACCTGCAGCCATCTCTAGCCATTCAATTGCTTGAGCACCTGTTACTTTAATTGTTGCAACAGTATTGTCGTAATGATAAATGTCCGCCATATTTTTGATGGCAAGTGGTCCCACAGGAATATTTGTATAATCTAATGGGTTATTACGAGAGCCTGCTTTGAAAGGTGCGCCAGCTGAAAGAATTGGTGTCTTTTCATCAGCAGTGCCCTTTAACTCTTGTTCGATAAACCATTTTTGAGCTTGTGTTACGATTTGAATAGATGGATCATCTTGCACCATTGAAAAATAACTGTGGATTGGAGCAGTTGTTTCTCCAACAGGCTGACGGATATACGTTAATGTGCCATCATGTGCCTCTTTAATAGCCTCTAAAACTGTTGTGGATGGTTGTAAACCTTCTTGCTTGATGGATTGCAATGAACCTTTACCATCTACCACTACCCACTCTGATCCTTGCTGTTCCAGTTTTAAATCAATTACACCAAGATGACTACCATAGCTACCTGCCATAACAGTAGGCACACCATGAATTGTACCCTTTTCTTGATCGACATCTTTCAAATCCTTATAGTCACCAGGGAATGTTAAATGAGAGTGCCCTGTAATTAAAGCATCAATGCCTTCGATTTCTGCTAGTTGGTAACCAACATTTTCAGCACCCTTCACATAAGTATCTTCACCGATACCTGAATGTGACAGAACGACAATCACGTCTGCTCCAGCCTTCTGCATTTCTGGTACTACCTCTTTCACTGCTTCGACTGGCTCTTGCATTTCAACTTTACCTGCTAAATGAATGGCATCCCATTCAACAATTTTTGTTGGTACAATCCCTGTTACACCAACTTTAAGTGTATGCTTTTTACCAGTGCTATCGACCACTTCTTTATCAAGAATAACATAAGGTGTAAACATACGTTCTTTTGTCTTTGCATCATAAGTATTAGCATTTACAACTGGATACTTTGCATCGTTTAAAACTTCACCTAAAAAGTCTAGACCATAGTTAAATTCATGGTTTCCTAAAGTTCCACCATCATATTTTAATGCGTTAAGTGCTGCAATAGCTGGATGAACTTCACCAGGCTTCAATACACTTTCTAATGCTTTATAAGAGCCAAGTGGTGTACCTTGAATTAAATCTCCATTATCGAATAGTAATGTGTTTGGATTTTTAGCGCGTGCTTGCTCAATTAATGTCGCTGTATTAGCCAAACCAACCTCAGATGATGGAGCATCTAAATAGTAATTATAATTAGCTAAATTGGTATGAATATCTGTTGTTCCTAAAATTTGAAGATCTACTGATACACCAGTTGAAGGTGCTTTGTATTCTGCTACAAAGCGTTCCACAATACTCTCCATTTGTTCCTGTGTCACATAGTCACGAGGGCGAATAGTATTATCCTCAAATGCTTGCAAAATATTTGCTGCAACAGCATTCGCTAAATCTTGTTTATATGCCTCTGCAATTTGATCTACATCCTTAAATTGCTCTAAAACAGTTAGGGAAGCGTTTTCACTAACTAGTCCACGAGCAGAGATTACAAATGCTTGTTGACGTGTTAATTTATCAGCTGGACCAAATGTAGTTGCTGTTTTACCTTTAATAAGTTTTAATTGAACAGCTTTTTCTACATAAGGTGCTAAATCCTTAGAGACATCGGTAAAGGCAAGAGAAGAGCCGTCACCTATCTCTACATCTAAGCTTTCTACTAATTCTTTTACATAGTCTGCGCGTGTTACATCATTAGAAGCAGCCTCAGCAGAAACTCCAAATGGTATAAACGCGAAAAGGACTAGTAACACCGCCAAGAAATTAGTTATTAATTTCTTATTCATACAACAACCTCCTTAATAATCTAGTATTTTCCTACAAATCCTATTATATTAAAACCATTCTAATTTTTACTGAATAAATAGTCCTAATTATATGTATTTTTAAAAGAATGGATAATCACTTTCCCTCTAAATCATAAATTGTTATCATTTTTTAATTCTCTATCTAATAGGATGTTAGTAAATGTAAATTCTAAATAATTAGTTAATGTCAATATGTCCGACCTCCATACCACACCATACATCTGTTGAAAAAATAAAAAAAGTCCTCCCAAAATTGAGAGGACTTTTATTAAAAAATATTTTTTATGCATTCACAGTTTGAAGTGATTGAGCTACTTTTTTCACTTCTTCTAGGCCATTTGCAATAATTTCTTGTGCTTTATCTGGTGAAGCATTGTGACCTTCAATAATCACTTCTTCGATAATTTCCATACCGAATACGCCACCTACTACGTTTTTAATATAGTTTACTGACATTTCCATTGGTTGAGCTTCTGATGATGAATAGTAGCCACCACGAGCATTTAAAATAATCGCTTTTTTGTCAGTCATTAAGCTAATTAATTGACCATTTTCACCATATTTGAATGTGAATCCTGCTTGGTATACGTAGTCAATAAATGTTTGTAAAGGTGCTGGAATTGTTAAGTTCCATAGTGGGAATGCAAATACAACTAAATCAGCTGCAGTTAATGCATCCATTGCTTTTTGTTTTGCAGCTAATAGACGTGATTCGATGTCTGTTAACTCTCCACCATTTTGTACTTTACCAAATGCATTGAAAAGGTCTTGTCCAAAATAAGGCATATCTTCTGCGAATACGTCAAAAGTTGTCACGTTAGCACCTTGTACATTTTCCATGAAAGTATCATACATTTTTGTTGAAATACCGTCTGGACGGTTGTTCGCTTTTACTACTAAAACGTTCATTATATAAAATCTCCCTTAAATTTCAGAATCTAATATCTCGAATTCAAGATATGTGTTTATCTTAAAAAATTTCATCTAAAATGTCAATGTTACTTACCTCAGACTTTTGACTGAAATATTATGTTAAAATCCTTTCGTCTACCAAACAAGAGGAGTTTAAAGCTTTACTCCTCTCTAGTAAACTAAAATTTACAGTTATCGTCTGTACAAATACCCACATCACCTGAACCAGCCATCTTTAGCGTTGGTTGTAGGCCCTCTTCCTCAGCAACTTTACGCAGTGTATCTTCAAATACCTCCTGTGGTTGCGCACCTGAAATACCATACTTACGGTTTAAGACAAAGAACGGTACTCCTCGAACACCAAGCTGTAGACCTTCTTGAATATCCGATTCTACTTCGTTTTTATAAACATCCTCTGCAAGAACCTTTGCAACCTCATCACGCTGTAGCCCTACTTGTTCAGCTATCTCTAATAAAACATCGTCTTGGCCGATACGCTTTCCTTCAATAAAATGACTGTGTAAAAGTGACTCTACAAGTGCTGTAACATCTCCCTGTTGTTCAGCCCATTTTACAAGACGGTGTGCTTTTAACGTATTCTCTTCCATCAAATTGCTAAAGTCGTAGTTTAAGCCTACTTCTTTTGCACGTTCTGTTACACCCATTGTCATTTCCTTTGCCTTCTCTAATGACATTCCGTATTTCTTTGCCAATGATTCATAGACAGTACTATGCGAATCTACTGGAGTCGTTGGATCTAGTTGGTAGCTTTTATAGACAAGCTCTACCTGCCCCGCATAGCCAGTATCCTCAATCGCTTTCTCTAATTGTTTTTTTCCAATATAACAAAATGGGCATACATAGTCAGACCAAATTTCAATTTTCATTACTTGCTCACTCCTTTTGCTACATTGTAGCGATAGTTGAAATCACAAGGCAATTTTAATGCCTCACTGCATAATTTTTCAAGTTCTTCTACATACTGAACATAAAAACTATGTGAGGTTTCTATATGACACAATCTCTTTGGCTTGCTACAACTGATTCAGTTTCGTTATCTTCTCTTACTTCCTCAACAACATGTGATGTATGTATAATCGGTGGTGGCTTAACTGGTTTATATACTGCCTATACTTTAGCAAAAGCAGGTGTGGATGTAGTTCTTCTTGAAGCAAATACCCATTTTGGTCATGGTACGACAGGGCATTCAACAGGAAAATTAACAGCCCAGCATAGCATTGTCTATGCAAATCTTTTAGAAAAACTATCTGTAGAAGAGGCACAGCTTTATTATCAACTCAATCAACAAGCCATTGATAAAGCTAGACAATTACTTCCACCAGACAGCGTTCGATCGGTGGATTCACTATTATACTGTCAAACAAAAGAAGGCTATGCACAATTATTAAAAGAATGGAATGCCTATAAGGTTTTAAATATTAAGTCTAACCTTACCTCTGACACGGAGCTACCATTCCCTATCACAAAAGCATTATGTATGTCACAACAAGCTCAAATAAATCCTGTTGAGGTAAGTAATTTCCTCGCTAAAGAGGCACAGAAGATGGGAGCAAAACTTTATACAAATACCCGCGTTCAGCAATTAAACATACCACAAAATAACTTACATACCGAAAAAAATATGTCGGTTCAATATAATAAGCTTATTTTGTGTTCACATTATCCCATTGAAGCATTTAAAGGACTCAAACTTTTTAAATTATCCAATAGTCGTTCCTATATGGTTGCCAGTAAAACCTCTGAGACCATGCAAGGTCAATATCTATCAGTTGATTTTCCTTCTCGTTCGATACGGACAGCCACGATTAATCAGGAAAACTATTTAGTATTGGGAGGGGCAAATCACATCGCTGGGGAAACCGTTCATACCGAGCCTTATTATGAGGCCATTTCCAATGAAATGAAGGAGCATTTTGAACAACAGCCACTTTATCGCTGGTCAGCCCAGGATATAGAAACACCGGATATTGTCCCTTATGTTGGAAGGATTACAAACTCCTTACCTAACGTACTAATTGCCACTGGCTACCGTAAATGGGGAATCTCCAATTCCTTTGTCGCTGGTGATATCTTATCCTCTCTTTTAACTGGCGCAAAGATTGAGGATGGTGCCCTAGCTCTCTATTCACCATCCCGTACAAAATTCGGTGCCCAATTCATGCAAATGCTAAAAGTAGGAGGCTTTGTGGCAAAGGAATATATAGCGGGTTATATGAAGAATGCCTCAGCTCCAACCTGTACTCATTTAGGCTGTAAAACGAAATGGAATGAAGCTGATGAAACATGGGATTGTCCTTGTCATGGTTCCCGCTTTAATGCTAAGGGTGAGGTGCTTGAAGGCCCTGCCGTACAACCATTAAAACTCGATTAAAAAAGAGGCTGTCTTAATAGACAACCTCTTTCCTATTCTTATTTTAGAGCTTCCGTTAATACTGGTACAATTTGTTTCTTACGAGAAACAACTCCTGGTAATACAACACGGTTGTTGATAAGCTCAGCACCGAATCCTTTTGCTGCCGCTTCTGCTACTTGCCCAATTGCAACTGCAGTTGAATCATTATTTAAAATATCAGTCACAACGAAGAAGAATAGATCTAAGCCGTTTTCTGCAACATTTTTATTTAGTAAGATTTCTAACTCTTCTTGGCGATTAAGCACATCATTAATATCAACTGCATTCACTTGAGCTACAACAGATTTGTACTCACCAAATTGGAACTCTTTTGCATCTAACGATAATAAATCTTCTAATGATTTATCCGATAGATCAGCACCTGCTTTTAGCATTGCTAAGCCATACTCTGCAGTATCCACACCAGCAATTTTTGCTAGCTCCTCGCCAGCTTTTACATCTTGCTCTGTGCAAGTTGGCGATTTGAAAAGTAGTGTATCGGAAACAATCGCTGATAACATTAAGCCAGCAATATTGGCTGGTATCGCTACTCCATTTTCCTTGAAGATTTTGTTTAGAATTGTAGCTGTACAACCTACTGGCTCAGCACGATAGTATAATGGATCTGCTGTTTGGAAGTTTGCAATACGGTGATGGTCAATTACCTCTGTAATTTGTACTTCTTCAATACCGTCAGCTGATTGTTGGAATTCATTGTGGTCGACAAGGATTACCTTGTCCGCTTCTCCTACAACAGAAGAAATTAAACGAGGCGCTTCAAAGCCAAATTTATCTAATGCAAACTGAGTTTCATTATTAACATCTCCAAGACGTACTGCCTCAGCTTGTTCACCAATTTGCTGTTTTAAATAGGCATATACAATAGCAGACGTGATTGTGTCTGTATCTGGGTTTTTATGTCCAAAAACTAATACTTTACTCATTGAATCAATTCCTCCTAAAATGGCACTTACATTTATATTTTATTTTATCATACCTTATAGCCTGACAAGTGATAAAGTGAAACTTTGGAACAATTTCGCCTTAGTGTAAATGCCACTGATGCCCGCTTTCAGTATAAAATACATTGCTTAATCAACACAGAACATTTCTGTCTAAATTTTAATATATAAAAATAATGAAAGCCCTCCAAATACATACTTTTCAAATAAGATATATACATTATAACTACCTTGTGTTGCTATGTATACTTTTAGTGGGTCTAATTACTTCTGTAAAATTATCTATTTTTACCAACCTATTTTTAACAATCAATAGTAAAAATGCATCTTTTTTTTAAAACATTTAGATTATATAGATATTTAGTTGGGTTTTCATATTTAAGTCATCGTAATTTTATGCTATCATCAGATAGTCTATATTTTTGGATATTCAGGAAATGGGGATTACGATGACAAAGAAGATAGAAAAAAAGTACATTCCTTTAGCACACTATTTTGATGTAGCTTTACAACAAGAAATTACTTTATCCTTTAGCGAATTAGAAAACATTATGGGACAAGCATTACCGAACGCCGCCTACTTAAATAAAAGCTGGTGGAAAAAAACTAAGCCCCCACTCTCACATTATTTATCATGGACAAATGCAGGTTATTATGTCATTGATGTTAAACTAGGTACTAGTGTATCTTTCTCACGTACTCAAATGAAGTCTACTGAAAACAACACTTCAAACAATGAGGAGCATTCATCTGCATACATAATTCGAGGGATTGAAGCGTCCGATGCTAGATCATTCATTCATTTGCAAGAGGAGATATTTCAAGAAACCGACTTCATGTATAATATCCAAAATGAGTTGGATCTCACTGTCCAACAACTTCGTAAAAATTTAACCTATTGGAAGCATCTAAAAAACCGTACAATACTACTATGTGTATTAAATGGGATTTTTGCAGGTTATGCAGTTATTCATGGATATAAACAGTCGAAAGCTAGGCACGTTGCCTCTGTTCGCTTAGCTGTGAAAGAAGAACATCAACAAAAGGGCATTGGCACTGCACTGATGAAGGCTGTTGAAAGTTGGTCTAAACAACGTGATATTTCTCGTTTAGAGTTATCTGTTATGGAGCATAACCATGTAGCTTTACATCTCTTTACAAAGCTAGGGTTTCATCAAGAAGGCATTCGACAAAATGCGATTAAATTAAATGATACTTATGTGAACGAATATAGCTTGAGTAAAATTCTATAATTCACTTTTCCTAGATGTCTAAATACTATTTGGGCATCTTTTTATATTAACAAAAATACGCATAGACATGTGTGTTATTACACACTACCTATGCGTTGTTACATTAAAAAACCTGCTTTTCTCTAATAGCATCTAAGAATAGTACATTACTCTCTACTTGCTCGTACGATTGCTGATATTTTTCATAGTGCCCTTTGTCCTGACTCATCATTTCCTCTATCAAGGCATGCAAAAAAGAAATCAAGACTGGCGCAATTTCTAGTGAAGAATGATTTTTGGTGCCAAGGGTAAATAATGCATTGGCATATTCTCGAATAGGCGAAAATGCGGAACCTGTAATCCCAATAATTTTCACTTTCTTTACCTTTGCAATTTCAACAATCGTTTTAATATCCATTATCTGTTTATCAAAAGATAGCACAATTAAAGTTGTATGTTCGCTCATGCTATTTATTTGGTTCACTAGATCCTCCGAGTCTAAACGAAGCTGCTTAATATTAGAACGAAGTGTTTTCAATGTATTAGATAGCCAATTTGTAACAGATGCATTGTGACGAGTACCTAGAATATAGATATTGTCTGCTTCATGCATCCATTTTGAGCTTTTTTGAATTTGCTGATCGTTAATCAATTGAATGGTTTCTTGAATATTTTGGCTATCCCGTTGCATTACCTTACCAAAGCTAGAATTAGTTAGCTTCTTAGCAGTATAAGCAGGCTGTAGATTTGCCCCCACATCTTGAGACATAATATAGCCTCTAATTTCCTCTTGCAGTTCTACATACCCTGATAAATCCATAGCATAACAAAAACGAATCACTGTTGATTCACTTACATTAGCCAATCTGCCAACCTCTGCTGCTCCATTAGCAATAACTGTAGTGGGATTATCCATTACAAATTGTGCTACTTTACGCTGGCCCTTTGACAATCTTACAAATCTTTTTTTTATATCCTCATGAATACTCATTCCTAACAACCTTTCTTTCAATGACCTTATCACGAATGGGAGATTGTTTCCTACTGACTCAAAATTCGATTAAAAATACAGTATCACGATTACAATTTGAATACAATGACTTTTCTGAAAAATCTTCATCGCATTAACCTGCTAATAAAACAATTTGATTTAAGCTTTAACCATTTTATGTTGATTTGTCATTTTAACAAAAAAATCTGTAAAATCGAATAAAAATTAATAATTCCTCATTTTTATGTATTTTTTAAGCGAATTCAGACAAAAATGTCCTGGATCACTTCTTCTGATCCAGGACATTCTATTTTATTCTAATTCAAGCTGCTTCGTTTCCTTCCCAAGGAAGATGACACCCACAACACCGATAATAATTGCTCCGCAGAAAATGGCAAAGATATAGCCTATATCATAGCCTGCCGTCAATAAAAAACCAACGAGCAACGGACCAAAAATACCCCCAATTCGTCCAACGGCTGCCGCCATACCAGCACCTGTTCCTCGAATAATGGAAGGATATTGCTCAGGTGTATAAGCATATAATGCACCCCAAGCCCCTAAGTTAAAGAAAGATAAAAACATTCCTGAAGTTAGCAATACGCCTAAAGTATCTGCATTCCCAAAAATGAAAGCACTTGCTGCAGTACCAATTAGATAGGAAACAAGGACAAATTTGCGTCCAAACTTTTCTATAAACCAAGCTGCTGTAAAGTAACCTGGCAATTGAGCTAAAGTCATGATCAAAACATATTTAAAGCTTGTGATCATATCAAAGCCCTTCCCTACCATTACACTTGGCAACCATAAAAACATGCCATAATACGAAAATACAACTGTAAACCATAATAGCCACAGCATAAATGTAGAACGAGCATACTTTTTCGACCAAACCTCTTTCATATTTTGGCCAATGCTACGTTTTTTTGCTTCTTCCTTCACAGTAAATTGAGGTGAATCTGGTAAATGCCAACGAAGATAAATAGCATAAAACGCTGGAAGTGCCGTTAGTATAAGGGCTACTCGCCATCCCCATGTAGGAATAATAAAATACGAAATGAGTGCTGCAATTAACCAGCCTGCTGCCCAAAAGCTTTCTAGTAAAACAACAACGCGCCCTCTTTCTTTGGCAGCCACACTTTCAGATACTAGTGTTGAAGCTACAGGTAATTCTCCCCCTAGCCCCATCCCTACTAAAAAGCGTAAAATTAAAAATGCAGTTAATGTTGTTGTAAAAGCGGATAAACCACTTGCAATAGAAAAGAGGACAAGTGTCCACATAAAAATTTGCTTGCGCCCTACTTTATCAGCAAAAACACCAAAAAAGAGAGCTCCTACAGCCATCCCGATAGAATTAATACTACCAATCCAACCAGATTGACTTGGTGATAATCCCCACTCAGCGGCCAATGCTGCAATGACAAAGGATAATATACCAACGTCCATTGCATCGAAGAGCCATCCTACCCCTGCTACACCCAAAAGCTTATTTCTAGAAATGGATTGCTGAGGTTTATTTGTCGCTGCTGTATTTATTGTCATCTCAACCACCTGTCTTTACACATGACTTTACATTACAAGATTACTATACAGTTGTTTCAAGAAAGTGACAAGTACTATTCAAATTACCGAATTGTTTCGACAATTAATGAAATGCTATTGAAATAATAGTGCCATTTGCGTTAAAATGTCTTTTATACAAAAACAACTGTTCTTTCTATAAGAACAAAAGGAGATCGTTACGTTATGTGGAAAGGCCTTATTGAAGAATATAAACAATTTTTACCCGTAACTGAAAATACACCTGCTTTAACTTTAAACGAAGGCAATACGCCTCTTATACATTTAGTGAATTTATCTAAGAAACTAGGCATTGAGCTTTACGGAAAAATTGAAGGTGCAAACCCAACTGGCTCATTTAAAGACCGAGGAATGGTGTTTGCTGTTGCAAAAGCTATTGAGGATGGAAGTCAATGCGTTATTTGCGCTTCTACAGGAAACACTTCTGCTGCTGCGGCAGCTTATGCAACTCGTGCAGGGATTCAATCAATCGTTGTTATTCCTAAAGGAAAAGTTGCTCTTGGTAAGCTTGCACAAGCTACAATGTATGGTGCAAAAATCATTGAAATTGATGGTAATTTTGATGATGCTCTCAATATCGTTCGCCAAGTAAGTGAAACAACACCAGTTGCACTTGTTAACTCTGTAAATCCATACCGTATCGAAGGTCAAAAAACGGCATCGTTTGAAATTGTAGATGCCTTAGGTTCAGCACCTGATTATCTGTGTATTCCTGTTGGTAATGCAGGTAATATCACTGCCTATTGGAAAGGATTTAAAGAATATCACGCTGCAAAAAATTGTGGTCTACCAAAAATGTATGGCTTTGAAGCGGAAGGTGCAGCAGCAATCGTTAAAGGAGAGCCTATTGCTAACCCTGAGACAGTGGCAACTGCCATTCGAATTGGCAATCCTGCTAGTTGGAAATTAGCAGAAGCGGCTCGCGATGAATCTGGTGGTATCATTGATTCTGTTACAGATGAAGAAATTGTAGCAGCCTACAAATTAATCGCAAGTACAGAAGGTATTTTCGTTGAGCCAGGCTCTGCTGCTTCTTTAGCAGGTGTTATGAAGTCTGTTGAAAATGGAAAAATCCCTCAAGGCGCTAAGGTTGTAACTATCTTTACAGGGAATGGACTGAAAGATCCTGATACAGCTATGAATGTATCCACTGTAGAGGTTGTATCTCTTAAAAACGATGAAGAAGAAATTCGTGCATATATTGAGGGTGTACTATGAGTAAAATGTGGCAAATCTCAGTTCCTGGAAGCACAGCCAACTTAGGGCCTGGCTTTGATTCAATAGGACTTGGCTTGTCTCTTTACTTAAAGCTTTCTGTTACTTTACAAGAACAATGGGAAATTATCCATCTTGATGATAATGGTCCTAAAGAGTTTGAGCTTGAAGAACACTTACTATACGTCATTGCTAAAAAAACTGCAGATCAATATGGTCAACAGCTACCTGCTTGTCGTGTAGAGATGGTCAGTGAACTTCCGTTGGCACGTGGTCTTGGTAGCAGTGCAGCAGTTATTGTTGCAGGTATTGAACTTGCTAACCAAGTATGCAAGCTTGGATTAACGATTCAAGATAAACTTAATCTCTCTTCACAAATTGAAGGACATCCAGATAACGCAACCGCTTCAGTCTTGGGAGGTTTAACGATTTCTTCAATGGATGACAAAGGAATGGTTGATACATTTCATATCAATGATATCGATGCCTCCTTTGTGGTATATGTACCAGATGTTGAATTAAAAACAAGCGAATCTCGTTCGGTTTTACCAGAGCAATTTAACCGATCCTATGCAGTTCATGCTTCAGCAAATGCGAATATGCTAGCGGCTTCTTTAATGGCAAGAGATTTTGAACGTGCTGGACGTTATATGGAGGCTGATTTATTCCATGAACCGTTTCGTGCAAAGCTAATTCCTGCATATGAAGAAATTCGTATTGCTGCAAAAGCTAACGGCGCATACGGTACAGCTTTAAGCGGAGCTGGTCCAACATTAATATCCATTATTCCCTCTGCTATTGCTTCTGACTTCGTTCAGCTAATGACAAAGCAATTCCCAGAGCACCAAATTATTTTAACAAAAGCTGATGAACATGGTGTACAAGTCAATGAATGTATGAAACGTCTACTATAACAGTAGGCGTTTTTTCTTGAAAGCAAGTACGTATAAAACTAATATTATAGAAGTATAGAATTAGACTTTCTATACTTGCTTTTCTAAGGAGGGACTATTTTGAAACCCATTATTTTCTGTGATTTCGATGGCACGATAACAGAAACAGATAATATCTTTTCACTTATGACTGAATTTGTACCAGAGGAATCTGAAAAAATTGCACAAGCGATGATGGAACAAACCATTTCATTTAAAGATGGCCTATCAGCTATGTTTCATCTACTTTCTAGTCAACAAAAAGATGAAGTCATTCAATACCTAATGGATTCGGCAGTAATACGTGAGGGTTTTGGAGATTTTGTTCGCTATGCTCAAAACAACAATATTCCATTTTATATTGTAAGTGGCGGAGTCGATTTCTTCATCGAGCCTTTAGTTGAAAAATTTGGTCCATTTTCAGGCATCTACTGTAATAAAGCAGATTTTTCTGGTGAGCAAATACAACTGATTTACCCAAATAGCTGTGATGAGGAATGCGCTAAATATAGCACACAAGGTTGCGGCTGCTGTAAGCCTAGTGTTATGCGAAAAGTTGCCAAGAAAGATCATTATAAAATCGTAATTGGTGATTCTCTATCTGATTTCGAGGCCGCTAAACTGGCCGATATCGTTCTTGCTAGAGATCATCTTATCCAACGCTGTGAAGAACTTCATGTTCCATATAGACCCTTTACCACATTTCATGATTGTCTAAATATTGTTCAAGAACTAGTGGAATCAAAAAAGGCTATTCTTTCAATTTAATGTAGAAAAAAGACAAGGGAGCCACTTTTACAAAGATGACTCCCTTTCCCTACTTATTTATGCTAATAGCACTAAGCTAATGGCCATGACCGCCATTCCTGCTACTAGACCATACATCGATAAATGTGTTTCATCGTATCTTTGTGCTGCTGGTAACAACTCATCTAATGAAATAAAGACCATTATTCCTGCAACCCCAGCAAAAACAATTCCAAACATGACATCGGTTAAAAATGGCATAAGGAGCAAAAATGCTACTAATGCACCGACAGGCTCTGCTAATCCTGATAAAAAGGATAATTTAAAGGCTTTCTTTCGATTACCCGTCGCAAAGAAAATAGGAACAGATACAGCAATGCCTTCTGGAATATTGTGAATAGCTACTGCAATGGCAATAGCAATCCCCACATTCGGGTCATTAATAGCTGACATAAATGTAGCAATACCCTCTGGAAAATTATGAATGCCAATCGCGAGAGCTGTAAAAACCCCCATCTTCATCAAATGTTCTTCATTGACCTGTGGTTTGATGGCATTTACATCCTCAACTAGCTTTACTTCATGAGGATTAGTAGCCTTTGGAATAAATTTATCGATCAAGGCAATAAATAACATCCCACCGAAAAATCCTAGGATTGTCATCCAATAGCCATTTGTTGTACCTAATGCATTGGTTAAAGCATCTTTCGCTTTAACAAAAATTTCTACCAGGGATACATAGATCATTACCCCTGCTGAAAAACCTAATGCTAATGATAAAAATTTTGTATTTGTTCTTGATGTAAAAAATGCTATTAAACTACCTACGCCTGTTGCAAGTCCGGCAAAAAGAGTTAGTCCTAGTGCCAGTAAAACATTTCCGTCCATTCCCTTCTTCCTTTGCTCTTTTTCTTATTGTACTCATCTTAACGTAGAAGTTTCCTATACGCAATTCTTTTTTATAAGGCAAATATCATTCTTTACAATGTCTCAATAAAACGTAAAAAAGCAGTATCTATTCATATGAAATAGATACTGCCTGCCTTTTTATTTATGATTGGATGGAAATAAGCGTTTTCGACGTTCGTACCAGATGACACAAATGATAAACCAAGTATAGCCGATGCTCCAACCAGCAAGTACATCTGTAGCAAAATGTCGAGCTCCTGCAATACGTGATAAACCAATAAGCACCATCAAGATCGTTGCGCCAAGCCACAGAAGGATTTTACGGCTTTTATTACGATTCTCCGCTAAAATATAAGCAAGTGAAAATAAATACAAAATACCTGTCATCGAATGTCCAGATGGAAAGCTAAAGGATGTCAGCTGGTCCTCAATTTCAGGTCTTGGACGTTGCACCCATTTCTTTAATAATTGATTCAGAACATTACCTGCTGCAAAAGTTAGTACAACAAATAGCATCCCTCGATAATTTTTTACCTTCCAAGCTAAATACACCATTAAAACTACTGCAACAGCGACAACAAATATTGGCTCCCCTATATAATGAAAGATCTCAATAAATCGATTGCCGAAAAGAATCTCTGCCATCTTTGCATCAAATGTATTCATCAATTGACTTTGATAAGTGACTCTTAATACGATAAAGACAATTAACGTTACAATGGCTAAAGGATATGCCCATTTTTTCATTTTTTTCACCTCAAAAAACATTCATGCTATGGTCTTCACATCATAACATAAATAGGTCTATTCTGAATGAAATATAGGCCTTCATTTTAAGAAAGGTTTACACCCTTAACCTCTTGATAAATAGTGATCGTTTCTGCTTCTGGTTTGTTAAAGTAATTGGAAACGGCCAATGCAACAATAAATAAAATGGCTACTATAGGTAGTATTCTTCTAAACATCCTAAACACTCCCTTATTCTTTTACTGCTCCAAATTTAACTACTTGATTAACACGGGATCAAATAGCCAATCTTTTGGACCAAAGTTTGCATCCTTTTCTCCTCTAACCTCACGAGAAATACCATATTTTATAATAGTTTCTCTAAATCTTTTGCTAAACAATGTCTTCCTATATAAATATCTTCCATCATGACTACAATCAGCAGAGTAAAAAACATCACCTTTTAAGTTCTCTAAATCTTCATGATGATAAATATCAGGACCATTAATGACTCCATTTAAGCCACAACTGCACGGTGGTTGTTCAGTTGCAAAGTATAATTTAACTCTATCCTTACTACACTCAGGCAGCATTTGTATAGGAATAATTTGATAAGCTGGTTGTTTATCTTCTATAGGCCCTTGATGGATAACCTCTAAAAGCTCATAGCCTTCTAGTTTTTCTCTTTTCATTAGTAATACTAGTTCCTCAGAAGCTACCCAGTAACCATTTACATGGACTAAATGACGATCTTTCATCTGCGTAGTATCAATAACTATCGGTGATAGCTGCTCTTTATCCATGAGCCCACAATACTTACAATGTGTACTCAAAGAAAATAATGTCCCCTTATCCTCTAAGAACATTTCTGGTGAATTACCTGTTGAATTTAAAGTAAATAATGGTGCTCGTTCATACTCTATATCTGAAAATTCAAAATAAAAACGTTCTCCAATCGAAACGATTCCAAATTCACGTTCTAACGACGCATATAAAGCTGTTACCTGCTCGTATGTTACATCCTCATTTAATGTAAAAATAGGATTAAATTTTGTTTTCAAATTTCTTTTTCTCATTTCAGGCGCACCAATAGCAATACCATGACGATTATAAACGTTAATAACTTGATCTTGACTAGTTTCATCTATGGAAAACAAATTTTCAAGTTCTACTTTCACAATACACGCCTACCTTTATAAAGTTTTATGGTGAAGTATATTGACTAGCTAGTAACATTCTACAATCTACTAACGCTACTTTATTCATAGATAGTCAGGCTGCTTATTTTAATAAAATGATTTGTATATTACTGACTATAGCAAATCTACTTAACCACTGTTAATTTAAGCGTACCAGTACTTATACCGTTATTTCAACTTCGGGTTTACGCCAATTTTATGGCGTGATTCAGACAAATTTTTGGCGTGATTTGGCGGGTATAAAAAAACACCGCCACTTTTTTGGCGGTGTCTCTAATATTTTATAGGCTATTTAGTATAGGAATATGGATTTATTTTACTAAGGTAATATATAGGATATTCAATTCCCAAAATGCTCCCTATTAATTGAAAAATATACCAACAGTATAACATAGAAGTTGTTTAGAGTAAATTCATTCTCTCAGCAAGATTTACAGCTTCTGTTCGTGAATCAACATTTAACAAAGAAAAGAGTTGCGTTAAATATCTCTCTGTTGTTCGCTGAGGAATATTCAATTCAATAGCGATGGCTTTATTTGTATGGCCCTCTGCAATGAGTCTTAAAATTTTCTTTTCCTTTTCATTTAAATGTATATCTTTGGCACCTTGCAGTTTAAATTTATCATCCAGAAAATCTAAGAAATTTTTTGGTAAAACAATTTCACCGTTTGCAATGGCCCTGACTGTTCTTAAAATTTGCTCTTTAGAAGCTGTTTTAGCTAAAATGCCTTCTATTTTTCTTTCTAAAATGAGTGGATAATAATCTGTGATATCATCACCTGTATAAAGAATGACAGAAGCATTTGACTGAATAGCCTTAATATTACGGGCTAGGTTAATTCCATTCTCTAATGGCATATTGATATCTATCAGATAGATATCATATGGTTTATTCTTTATCCTTTGAATGACACAAGTTGCATCACTTTCCGTATCGATGATAATATCTTCATTCTCTTGAAATAAATTTTTAGTTCCCTCTAACACTATAGGGTGATCATCCACTATGAGCATCGTAATCAAGTGTTTCACTCCCTTCTTTCACCATTATTCTAATAAACATCCCTTCATTGATATTTGAGTCAATAGCAAATTGTCCGTTAAACGCTTTTACACGCTCCTGCATGCCTTGAATGCCCATCGATTCTGTTACTATAATGTCCTCTACATTACATCCTACACCATCATCTTTATAAATGATTTCGAAACCATCGTTCATTTCTTTTAAATGAATTTCAACAGATGCTGCATAGGAATGCTTTAACGCATTATTAAGTAGTTCTTGGAACAAACGATAAATCATTAAATTCATGCGTTCATCCTCTAAATAAAGACGATCAATTGTGTAAATTAGCACGAAGTTAGCTCTCTCCTGAACTTTCCGGATTAACTTTTCTAATGCAGCATTTAAACCTAGTGTATCTAGTAACGGAGGTTTTAGGTTTTCACAATAAGTACGTAATTCATGTAAGGATGCAACCATTTGCTTATGAATTTTTGCAAGCTTGTCCTGTATATCTGTTGTATTTTTTGCATTTACAAGGACATCCACCTCACGGGCTATATGTAGTTGCTCCTGTAAATTGGTGTCATGTAACTCTTGAGCTAACTGGTATTTTTCTTCTTCAAACCTTAGCCATAAAAGCTTGTTCAGCCATGGTAACTGACCATCATCAGCTTGCTTCATATGCTTCAGTTCCTCTAACAGTTCTTCCACCATTTTTGTATTCTCAATAAAATTATTCACATACAATAAGAGCAATTCAAGCCATAAAAGCTCCTCATCTTTTAAATGAATCGTATTATTATGCCCTAGCACTAATGCTCTTTTAAAATGTGCATCCTGATGGAGAAATGCTATATAAACTTTGTCAATTTTTCTTATTTCACCTAATCTGATTTCTTCCATTATTTCAGGATCAATCACAATACTTTCTCCAGCAATTGTTATGAATTCATTTTTATCATAGTTATATGTTAAGACAAAAACGTCCTCTAACTCAAGATGTATGGAAACCTCGTAAGCAAACTTCTCTAGAAGTTCGTCGATTTTAATTGTTTTCCCAATTTTATCTACGGCTGTATATAGCTGATGAATATAGTCGCCCTTTGTTGAAAATAATATTTTCCGTTTTCGATAATCGACCTTCTCTTTTACGTAAAAAAGTATAACTAATGAAGAAAATGTAAAGAAAGCTACCCCCGACATGACAGTCATTGTTAAATAACGACCTGCAATAAAATATAGTCCCACTGTGAACCATACAGTAAAGATTAAAGAGAATATAACATAATAACGTAATCTTGTAATATGGTACTCAATATCAAATAATCTTTCTGCTAATTGTGTAAAAATAAAGCTAAAAGGTATAAGCAATAAAAATAATGAGCTTATCTCAGATGAAAGTATATACGTGTGAAAAAGGATTTTAGGGAGTGCATATAAAAAAAGAAATGGTAGAAACGGTATTAATATACTATTTAATAAAATTTTCAACTGAGGTGAGCTGTATTTAAAATAGCTTATTAATAAAATACTAAGGATGATCACAAGGAGAATAAAGAAAATAGCCAATATAACATTGGAAAGAATATCATTTGAAGCAGGATAAATAGTGCCGACACACCCTAATATAAAAGCTATGAAGGGTAGTATATAAAAGAGCTTGATATTATTTGTAAATACCCAATTTGTTTTCACAAATGAATAATAATTTCTCAAAAAATGTAATAGTATGACTAAACATAACAGCATACTGCTTCGATTTACGATAATGCCAATCGTATCCATCCTACCAGAGACACCACTGCTTACATAAGCCAAAGAAACCGTTAACATAAAAAGAATTAGTAAATCAGCTAACTTAGTATTCCTTTGTTTGAAATGTAAATAAAATGCAACAAATAATGTTAATAAATAATAACAAGCCGGAATGATTAAAACATAGATAAATTGTTGAGGGATATCCAAATGCTTAATATGTATATTGATTAGATCTCCATCGGGCTTCAGTATTGTTATTTCATTAGCAGATAAAATTTTTGATTTATACTTCAGTTGATTTAATTCGTTGATGGGTTCATTATCTACAGTTAAAATCGCATCACCAACAGAAATATTTTGTCCCTCTGCCCAGTCTTTATAATAAAGTTGAGAAATGACCCATTTGTCATTCTCTTCTTCTACACCAATCTGTATATAAGGCTCGCTATAATTCACATAATTTAAATAAAAACCAATAATTAAATAGAGAATTATAGCGGGCCAAAACAACTTACTACGCAATTTTTTTAGTTCCAAATATCACTTTCTGCATTCATTTCACCGCTAAAAGCTTCTAAAATTGCTTTTTGTTCTACAGATGAAACTCCTACTAATGAGGCTTTTTGTTCCTTTAATAGTGCAACTAGGCTTGGATTTTGTTCTAAATATTGGATTACATTAATCATTCTTATCTCTCCTCATCTCAATAATTTTTGTAGGTATTCTTTACCTAACTCATTTATAGCTACATTTTCAAGATAATTCAATGCTTTAAACTTGTAGACGTTTTTTATCGTAATGGCATAACGTATTGCACCACCATTTGTCAACTCGTCTTCTGTTGCATTATTATCCAAATCTGTAACTATATCATTATTATAATAGCTAGAAACAGATTTTGAAACATCATTTTTCTTTGATAGAAGATAAATAATAGGCAAAGAATACCTTTTATTTAGCAAATCATTTTTAGGGCCCCACGCCTTTAAGCTTTGTATATCATTTTTAATTTGTTGGATGATGCCTATGTATTTCCCATACTCCTCTATTTCTTGAGATATTTCTCCTCTTGCAAGTACTTCACCAATCAAACAACCCATTGCTGTTAATGAACCAGATTTCAACGTAATCATTTGTATATAGGAATCTTCATCACGGCAATTATTTAGTAAGTCTAATTGTTGCCCATTTATACTTTTTAAAGCGTATTCTTCAAGAAGCTTGATAGCCGCTCTTTTATGTTCAAAAGAAGTTTCATCTATTGTTTTAGATGCCATGACCAGCATAGCTAAAGCAACGTTTAGTGATAATTCAGGAGTTTTGTTCCAACTATAGTCCGAATCCTTATCCTGCAGATCATCAATAATATCAAAAGATAGTATTAGAAATTCAATTGCAGCAGCTACCTTGTAGATATCTTGATTTATGCTTTTTGAAAATGCTTCATAATGCCAAAAACACAATTTACCAAAGGAAAAACCTACAGCTGTTTTTTCTTCTATAAAGCCTTTTAACATTGTTTTTAGCTCAGAGCCAAGTAATAACTCATTTTCTATAAGGATGTCTAATGATTCATTGATGTGTGCATCTAAACCCTTCAATAGTCCTCTCCCCTATCTAGTATATTACTAGATATTATATAGATTAGTGGGAATTAATACTAGTCATACAATTATATGATACATTAAATACCATTAATTCCTTTATAAAGCGAAAGACCGCCAAAAAATGGCGTTATTCATGCAAATCACGCCAGATTTTTGTTAATAATTACTAAAAAAATGGCGGTAGAGAACCAAGCACCGCCATTAAAGTGGCGTAAACTTACCATTGAAATGGCGTTCTAACAGATGTTACGCTTAGATTAATAATAAAATCATATTTTTATAGTCAGGATAGATTGATGAACATGAAATCTTTTTGTACTGGGAGTGACTTAAATTGAATGATACTGTTTTCATACTTACGGCTACTTTTTCATGTAATATCTCTGTCTCAGCTGAAGAAATTACAATTAAACAGCCTAACAATGACCAACGACGAATTGAACAAATCATTATTCAATCAGAATTAAAAGCCTATCAAGAAACTTTAGCTGCGTATAAAAACATTTCAACTTTTTCAAATTTTATTAGTGATATTCCTGGATTTGAGGATACATTCCAACAAAAACGAGATTATTATATTGAGCAGTATGGCATTATAAGAATATCAAACGAAAGCATATCTAGTATGTCATTAGTCAATCCTTTCACGTTTGGATTAAATATAGATTCCCCTATAGTTTATGTAACACCACAGTACACAATCATTAATGCTAGAGGGCTAGTAATGGCGACAAATGCATCTAATTATAACAATAATCCAGATAGTATGGATGGGCTGTGTAATACAAGTATCTCTGGGTTGTCCATTAACGAGAACACCATATCCTTTAATATGGATTCGACATTTAGTAAATGGAGAAAACCATCTATTACACATTAACCTATACACCTAGCTAAGCAGGTCACAATGATTGTGACCTGCTTTTTGTGTAATAAAAAAGGTGTCTCAATCTCTCTTGAGACACCTTTCATAGTGTTGAAAAACAAAACCATCAATAGAATTTTTATAAAAGGTGAAAATGGTTTCCGTTGCAGGCTACTTGCTTTCCTGTGGGCGAGCGCCGAGCCGCTTCCTCCGCTCCCGCTCCGTGCAGGGGCTCGCCTGTCTCGCTATCCCACGGGAGTCAAGTAGCCTTCCACTCCAACCCATAAATATTTAACTTTTAGCAAAGGTTTTCAGCTAAAGTGAAGGTGTTCACTACTCTTTAGGAAGAGGTGTTGTCACGCATCACTTCTCCACATTGAAAATAAGAGTTTATCCCCTCTAAGAATACAGATAATGGGCGATTTAATCGCTATGCTGCTATGAAAAAAGTAAAGACACTTTGCAGAATGGTTGATTGGAGTGGAGCCAGCGTCACTCCTAGGGGATTTAGCGTCACAGAGGAGACCCTGGAGCGAACGTTAGTGAGTGAAGCGGCTCATCGGACGCCCCCTGGAAAGGACGCTGGCGGAACGGAAATCAACCCCTCACCTTGCTAAAAGGTCTTTTTCTACTAGTGACATGATCTTTTTTCAACAATATGAAAAGGTGTCTCAATCTCTTGAGACACCTTTAGATGATTAACCTTTTACATAATAAACTTCTTGTCCGCTTTCAATGATATGATCAGGCTTTGGTTTCCCTGCGCTTGCCTTATGGCCGGCAATATGCTCAGGACTCTTCTCCCAATTTTTCCATGCTTCTTCTGATTCCCAACGAACCATCACTAGCACTTCTTCATCTCCACGGCGAACTTTCTTTACAAGTACCTGCTTATCAATGTAACCAGGCTGTTGTTCAAGTAATGAAGGACCGTTTGATTTAGCACCAAAACGTTCCACAACCTTATCCGAATTCCCTTCCGTCACAACAATACGTTTAATTTGTACAAACATATTAGTTAAACGCCTTTAACACATCTTCAGCTTTTTGTGTTTCTGATTGTAAACCGCCACCTGAAAGGTACCAAACTTCTGGATCTAGGTAGAATACTTTACCGTTTTTCACAGCGTTTGTTGCACTTACGATTTCGTTTTCAATTGCAGCTTTTGTACCTGATTCACCGTTTTCATTTACAACAGCGTCACGGTCAACAACGAATAAGATATCTGGGTTTTTCTCACGTACGAATTCAAAGCTTGCATTATCACCATGTGACTCGATTTTGAAGCCACTAGCTTCAGCTACAGCTTTTACACCATACACATCATGAATCACACCGAAACGTGAACCAGGACCAAATACTGATAATGAACCTTCACTACCTAAAACGATTAATGCTTTTTCTTCTGTTGCAGTAGCTTTTGCTTTTACTTCTTCTACTTTTGCTTCATAGGCAGCCATTGCATCTGCAGCTTCTTTTTCTTTACCAAAGATTTTACCTGCTAATTCTGTATTAGCTTTGAATGACTCTAAGAAGTTATTATTATCTACACCAATGTATACTGTAGGAGCAATTTTAGATAATTCAGCATAAGCTGCTGACGCACGACCAGAGATGAAAATAATATCTGGGTTAATTTCAGATAATTTTTCATAATCAGGCTCGAATAATGTACCTGCATTTACATAAGTGCTATCTTTAAACTTGCTTAAGTATGCTGGTAATGAATCTTGTACTACTGCAGTAGGATTAACGCCTAAAGCATCTAAAGTATCTAGGAAACCATTATCAAAAACGACAACTTTTTCTGGCATTTTATCAAGTGTTATTTCTTCAAATGTAGTACTATTACCATCGCGACCTTCAACTGTGCTACCTGGAATTGTTAGTGGGTAAAGTGATGATTCTTCATTTTGTTCCTCAGCTGGTTTGTCAGTTGAAGTACCTTTATCTTCTTCTTTTGCTTCGTCTTTTGAACCGCAAGCAGCCAATACTAATAACATCATTGCCATTAATACCGTAAGTAACTTCCATTTCTTCATTGTGAAATTTCTCCTTTAATTAATTTATTTGATAGTTAGATGGTTTATCCATCTGAAACTATTTTTACGAATTAAAATAAACACAAATTCGACAGCCATCCTGTTCTTGAACAGGGATATCCATATCATAAATTTCCTTCAAGGCATGTGAGTTAATAATGTCATTTGTAGGACCGTTTTTAACAACACGACCATCTTTTAATGCAACAATATAGTCAGAGTAAACGGAAGCAAAATTAATATCGTGTAAAACGATAACCACCGTTTTGCCTAGCTCATCAACCAGCTTACGTAAAATCTTCATAATCTGTACAGAATGCTTCATATCTAAATTATTCAATGGTTCGTCCAGTAAGATATATTCAGTGTCCTGTGCAATAACCATTGCGATAAAAGCACGCTGACGTTGACCACCTGACAGTTCATCTAAATAATTTTGTTGCATATCTTCTAAATTCATATAACGAATAGCTTCGTCAACTTTTTCTTCATCTTCAGGCTTTAAATGCCCTTTTGAGTAAGGGAAACGGCCAAAGGATACAAGCTCACGGATTGTTAGACGAACATTCATAAAGTTAGATTGCTTTAAAATCGATACGCGTTTAGCGAAATCATCTGATTTCCAGCTTCGTACATCTGCCTTATCGAGTAGTACTTCGCCAGTATCTGCATTCAGTAAACGACTCACCATTGAAAGTAGCGTGGACTTCCCTGCACCATTCGGTCCAATAAACGATGTGATTTTTCCGGAAACAATATCAACACTTACATCTTGAACGACAGGTTTTTTTCCAAAAAACTTCGTAATTTCTTTGACTTGTATCATCCTGCTGACCTACTTTCTCTTAATAATAAGTAGATGAAGTAGACCCCACCCACAAAATTAATAATGACACTAAGTGTAGTAGTGAAACTAAATAAACGTTCAACCATCCATTGTCCACCGACTAAAGCAACAATACTCATTACACAAGAGCCAGTAATTAAGATCGAATGCTTGTATGTTCTGAAATACTGATACGATAAATTTGCAACGATTAAACCAAAGAATGTGATCGGACCAACGAGCGCCGTCGAAACGGCTATCAAGATCGAAGCTAAAATTAACATACGTTGTACCAACTTATCGTAAGGTACACCTAAATTTATAGCTGTATCTCGTCCCAAGGACATAACGTCTAATTGATTCATATGACGAGCACCATAGAAAAACGTTATTAAAATGATAACGCCTGCTAGCCAAACTAAATCTGAATTAACATTATTGAAACTTGCAAACATTTTACTTTGTAAGCCTAAAAACTCATTCGGATCTATTAATACTTGGAAGAACGTAGTAATACTTCCTAAAAACGTACCGACAATCATGCCAACAAGCAGTAAAAAATAAATCGGGCGCTTTCCTTCTTTAAACAATACTCGGTAAAAAATTAAAGCGAATAGAATCATCGCCCCAATCGCAAGCGTAAAATTATAGTAGATATTAATAACTAATATGGATGTAGAGCCAAAGAAAAAGTAGATGCATGTTTGAATTAACATATACAAAGCATCTAAACCCATGACACTTGGCGTTAAAATACGATTATGTGTAATTGTTTGGAAAACTACTGTGGAATAGGCAATAGCTATACCTGTTAATGCCATTGCTACTACTTTTATGACACGACGTGGAAAAGCATAATGATAATTACCATTTAATTCCCAAAACAAATATAGAACAATTGCTATAACAGCGAGACCTAGTAAAATGAACATTTTTGTACGATTACGCATATGCTCTCCCCCTAAACAACATGAATAGGAAGATGGCACTTCCAATTACACCAACAGTCATACTAATTGGTATTTCATAAGGGAAAATCAGTACTCGTCCTAAAATATCGCAGAATAATAAGAATGACATACCAAGTAAGGCTGTATGCGGCAAGGTTTTCGCCAAATTATCACCTTTGAACAGTGAAATAATGTTCGGAATAATCAAACCAAGGAAGGGAATGATACCGACTGTTAGCACCACTGTCGTGGAGATAAGAGCTACCAACACTAAGCCTAAATTGACCACAAATTTATAGGATAGACCAAGGTTTTTTGCAAAATCCTCTCCCATCCCAGCTACTGTAAAACGATTTGCGTAAATGTAAGCTAAAATGAGTATCGGTACACTTACGTATAACAGTTCATAACGGCCTTTCATGATTAATGAGAAATCTCCTTGTAACCATGCTGAAATGTTCTGGATAATATTTGCCTTGTATGCAAAGAACGTTGTCACAGAGGACAATATATTCCCAAACATTAAGCCAATAAGCGGTATAAAAATCGCATCTTTAAACTTAATTCGGTTTAATATTTGCATGAATAGTAATGTGCCGGCTAAAGCAAATATGAAAGCGAAGGAAATTTTTTGGAAATATGTGACGTTCGTAAAGAACATCATTGAAATCAATACGCCCAACCGTGTGGCATCTAATGTACCAGCTGTTGTTGGTGATACGAATTTATTCCTACTTAAGCTTTGCATAATTAAACCAGCAATACTCATACCTGCACCTGCTAGCAAGATTGCAACAAGTCTAGGTACACGACTAATTAAAAATAGTCTAGCTTCTTCTGATTGGAAGTCTAATAGGTCGCTAGGCTTAATATCTACTACTCCGATAAATAGCGACACAATAGACAGCACAACAGTTGCTGTTAAAAGATATCTTATTTTCATAGTAATCCCCGGTAGATTTCATTTTTGTGTGTAACTCACTTTTTAGTGAAAATGATTATCATTACTCACGATTCCCATTATAATCATGATTTTATTCTCAGTCAACCTACAAATGAGAATTATTCTCGCTTTATTGAAGATTAACTAAAAAATATGCCTAATTAACGAAATATCAGCATAATCGCTCATCTTTTCAACAGAAATAATTCACTATTTCTACAATTTTTTTATCCAAATAAAAAGGTAATTGAGAATAAAATCTATCTCTCAATTACCATTTTTTATTAAATAATTTTCTTAATGCCTCTTAACCATGCTGAAATAATGAATATGATTAATACTAAACCTACATAGCCCATAACCGCATACAGTTTAGCTACTAGTGTTGTGAATCCCACAAGACTTGCTAGAAATCCGAGACCACCTATAAATATGACTGCAACCCTAAAGCTTGCTCTATTGGGTTCGAAAAACCTAACCATGAAGGAATATAGCATCCCTACCGCCGTATTATAAATCATTCCCAAAAGAGAAATAGTCATTAATAGCCCAACAATTGGATGAATTTCATTAGCTAATGCTAACATCGGAATGTCTAGTCCAACAATGATATTCATTTTTGCTAGAAGAGAGAAATTCACAAGTAAAATTAAAGCACCTAACAAAATTCCACCAATTATACCACCCATTCCAGCTACCCTATGATTACGTATAGATCCACACATCACCGTTAATAAAGAAAAACTAACCCCTACATTGAATGACATATATAGTAAAGCCGTCACCCACCAGCTTTTCTCACTTATTTGAGCCTGTTGAGCAATAACAGCCTGCTCTACAAAGGTAAGGTCCATCGTAGCTATAGCATAGATAGCGATGATGGACACAATGGTTAGTAGATAGGGAGTGGCAAGCGCGATGATATTAATGATACTTTTCACATCCATCATAACTGTAGCTATTGTAAGCAAGATCATGCAAATACTCCCTAGCCAGATAGGAAATCCAAACATTTGTTGAAATGTTGCACCAGCACCAGCAAACATAATTACGGCTACACCAAATAAAAAGAGGGATAGGACTAAATCCAATACAAAGCCAATAGTATTCCCTGAAATTTGATAAATCAAATCCTTATGGGAGGCTGTGCGAAGTCTTGAGCTCACTTGAGCAATGCACATTCCAACAATCGAGAAACCAACCATAGCTAACAGTGCACCATATATTCCTTTAAAGCCATAGCTTGTAAAATAGAGGACAATTTCCTGCCCCGATGCAAATCCTGCTCCAACGATAATCCCTACATAGGCACCACCGATTTGCAAGCTTTTTTTCAATCAGTTCTCTCCTCGTTTTTCCTTTATACCAGATGATTGACTAAGTAATGCTTTATTGATAGATTTCTTTACTAATCGTTAATTTATCAATAACAGCCATATTAGGCGTATAACCAATACCGACTGACTGGGGTACCTCAATATAGCCATCTTTGACTTTTACTTCAGGATCAATTACGTCCTCATACCAATAATGACTAGATCCTGCTGTATCGCCGGGTAAAATAAAGTGACTAAGAGATGTTAAGGCAATATTATGTGCTCGTCCAATTCCTGCCTCTAACATACCACCACACCAAACTGGAATATCGTTTGCTTTACATAGGTCATGGATTCGTTTCGCTTCCGTTAAACCACCTACTCGTCCAATCTTAATGTTTATGACACCACAGCTTCCAAGTTCAATTGCTCGTCTGGCATCCTCATAGGATGTGATGCTTTCATCTAAACAAATAGGCGTTTTTAACTTTTTCTGCAATGTTGCATGATCGACAATATCATCAGTAGCTAGTGGTTGTTCAATCATTAATAAATCAAAGTCATCAAGCTGCTGTAGTATTTCTATATCGTCTAATGTATAAGCAGAGTTCGCATCTACCATCAAAGGTAAATTTGGCAGTTCCGCGCGAATTGCTCGTACTACCTCGACATCCTCTCCAGGCTTTATTTTTATTTTCACTCTTTTATAGCCTTTTTCAATATGACCTTTTATTAAAGCTATTAACTGAGTGATAGAGGGTTGAATTCCCACGCTGACTCCCACTTCAATACGTTGTTTTTGACCGCCTAATGCCTGTGCAAGTGATTGCTTCGTTTGTTGGGCGTAGATATCCCATACAGCACCTTCAATTGAAGCTTTCGCCATGCAGTTTCGACGAATAGGCGCAAATAAGGAAGTCACCTCATCTGGATGCCCGATCTCTTTATGTAACAAGATGGGTATCAAAAAATCTTGCAGCATATGCCATGTTGTCTTTAATGTTTCTTCTGTATACCAAGGTGCTACAAAAGCAACCGTTTCTCCCCATCCCGTAATCCCTGATTCATCTTTTGCTTCTATTAATAATAATTCCTTTTCATCAACTGTGCCAAAGCTCGTTGTAAATGGTGCTTTCATAGGCATTTTCAAGTGCCTTAATGTAATCTTTTCTAATCTCACAATATTCACTCCCTAGCATTATTATAAGGCTAATAAGGAGCGTCTGACTAACAGATAGCTATGAACATATTCTGGATGTTTCTTCATGCGTACAACAGCATAATCTTGATTAAATAATGTCGTTAAGATTGTACGAATTTTATAACGCCAGTCCTCTGCAAGTTTTGGACTTTCCACTTTCATCTTCTGTAGAGATTGAGGGATCGGTAAGAGATAGGCGTCCTTGTAAAAGGATTGTTCCAACTGAAATGTATTTTCTACATCTAGAACTGGCAATCCGTCGACGGTTAATGTCCAAGGTACAATTTCCTGCGCTAGCTCTTCTAATTCATCAAGGCTATCTGCCATTTGATCACGCTCAATCCACCATTCAACAACTAGCCTATCTGATGGGAGCCCTTCATTAAAATCGTCTCGGAGCGGACCATAGTAATCATTTTCATATTGATAGCTAGTGGCGTTCAATTTTAGAAATGCTAAATTAGCTAAACGTGCTTCTAACGGTTCAATTAACCAGCGGACAAGTTGAAAACCATGCTCTTTTGCATATTCTTGTTGGGCATGCTTCAATAATTCAGCCACACCTTGTTCACGATATGCTTTTTCTACACCAATCATGTGCGAATGCAAGTACATTTCTCTATCTTGATAACCAACAAAGCAATAATTAAAGCCAATTAGCTTTTCGTCTAAATACGCTCCTAATACGATTCCCCCATTTTGTACAGCAGCTAATAATTGATGGGAGGGTATTGCTTGGCTGCCCCATATTTCAGCATTCAATTTTTGGATCTCTGCAATTTCTTTCGGTGTCATTACTTTATGAATTCGCACTTGCTCTAACATTACGCTGACGCCTCCTTTTTATGCCCTGATTCCAAAGCTAATAAAACTGCTCTTGTAAGAATCTCAACTCCTGTGACAAGTCTTGCTTGTTTAAATTTCATTTTCGGATGATGCAACCCGGGAGTTAATCCACAACCCAAGCCTAGCATGGTCGTTTTTAAATGTGGCCGTTTCACAGCATAATGGTGAAAATCCTCTCCACCAGGTGTATGAACTGGCTTTCTTAAATTTGATAACCCAGTAGCCTGTATAATTGCCTGCTCCATCAAATATTGTGCACTTGTATCAACTTCAGCAGCTACGATATTAGCAACCGTACGTAATTCAATCTGTACCTTATGCAACAATTTAGAGGAATCTATTACACGCTTTACTCCTTGTGCTAAATCATCCATTACCTTGTTTTGCTGTGCACGTATATCAATCGTGAACGATGCATTACCTGGAATAATATTGCCTGAATCTCCCCCGGCATGGAATTTCGTCATCTTTACAGATACAGGAACCATAGGATCTGTATGAATGGTTCGCAAATCTTCGATAATTGTTGCACCTACTTCAATCGCATTAGTGCCAAGGTGTGGCCTTGCAGCATGAGCATCCTCCCCAATAATTTCACCTTCAAGTAAGCGAGAGGCACCATGGTATAGGGCTGCACAATAAGTGCCGTCCTCTAGCTCATGAACAGGTCTTACATGGACACCAAATAAATAATCTAAGTCATCAATAACGCCTTCTTCTAAAACGGATAACGCTCCCGTTCCTTTTTCTTCAGCAGGTTGGAAAATAACACGGATTGTGCCATTAAATGATTGCTGTAGTTCTTTTAAAAGTAATAGCGTACCAATGGCCATCGTCATATGTCCGTCATGTCCACATGAATGATTCGCACGGAAATGGCCATCAACTTCTTGCCATAAAGCATCTATATCTGTTCTTAATCCTACTTTCGGATCTCCGTTGCCTACATCCACATATAACCCTGTGGAGTTTTTAAATCGTATAGGAGAAAAGCCTTCCTGCGTTAATAGCTCCACTATATAATTGGTTGTTTCTACTTCATGCCAGCTGATTTCTGGATTCGCATGTAAATACGTAAAAATCTCCATTAATCTTGGCCTCAAATGATCTAACTCTTCTTTCATGGCTTCCAACCCCTTAAATTTTCATATTATTAAAATTATTATAACGAAAATGATAATTATCTACATAGAAACTTATACCCACATTCAGCAAAATAACTACTTACGATAATATATTTCGCTCTCAACTTCTTAGATAGACTTTTATTTAGATAGCAAAAAAAGATGCAAGTACAGCTATTAATAAAACTGTACTTGCATCTTTCATTTAATTAATACCTTTCATCGCTTTCGAAATAATCGGTGAAAGTACTAATATAATAATTCCGACTACAATAGATAAGGTACCTAAGAAGCCAAAGTATGTGAATTCGCTTACAACTTCATAGACCTTAACTAATTGAGCATTAATTGCTTGTGCTGCCGCACTTGTTAAAAACCATAAAGACATCGTTTGTGCTGCGAAGGCCTGTGGTGCCAATTTCGTTGTAGCAGATAGACCAACTGGTGATAATAATAACTCCCCAACAACCACTAAGAAGAATGACAATACTAACCATAAAGGACTCACTAATGTTTCTCCACCAGATAGGTGTGCGGGAATCATCATCACTAAGAATGATAAACCTGCAAAGAACAATGCGTATGAGAACTTACGTGGTGTAGTTGGTTGCTTGTCTCCCCATTTAAGCCATAGCATCGCAAATAATGGTGCCATCGTGATAACAAATAATGGGTTCAATGACTGGAACCATGAAGATTGAAGCTGAATACCACCAATACTTAGCTGTGTACGCTCATCTGCATATGTCGCTAAAATTGTTGCCCCTTGTTCTTGGATAGCCCAGAACATGACCGCTGATAAAAATAAAGGAATATAAGCAAGTAGACGAGACTTTTCATCCTTCGTTGTTTTTTTACTGCGATACATATAAATAAAGAATGCAGTTGGAATTAATACACCTAGGGCCGTAATGATAAAACTGAATACATTCATTGTTAATGTACCTGTTTTAATACCAATAGCACCTAAAATGATAATAAGTAAAGCTGCAATTCCAAATTGTAAAAAGACTTTTTTACGTTCTTCAGGCTTTAATGGGTTATTTACTTGTAAGCCCGCTAAGCCTAAATATTTTTTCTCTGTTAATTTATAGACAATTAAACCAATTAGCATACCCAGACCAGCTAAACCAAAGCCAAGGTGGAAGCTATACTTTTGTCCAATTGTTCCGACAATAAATGGTGCAATGAATGCTCCCATATTAATACCCATATAGAAAATAGAAAAACCTGCATCACGGCGGCTATCTGTTTCAGCATAAATGTCCCCAACAATACTTGAAACGTTTGGTTTTAATAAACCAGTACCCATGACGATAAATGCCATTGAAGCAAATAACATGCTTACACCACCAGGCAATGCTAGCAGTAAGTGACCAATCATAATTAACACGCCACCATAAAAAATGGTTCTTCGTGTTCCTAAAACTCGGTCGGCAATCCATCCACCTATAATACCAGACATATAAACAAGTGAGCCATAGATGGCCATAATAGAGTTTGCTGTTCCGCGGTCTAGACCTAAGCCTCCCTCATGTAATTCATAATACATAAAGAAGATGAGAATTGCTCGCATACCATAGTACGAGAAACGTTCCCAAAATTCTGTGAAAAACAAAGTAAAGAGCCCTTTAGGGTGTCCAACAAAGCCATTTTGAGGGACAGATTTTACAACTTCATCTTTACTAGACATACAATACCCTCTCCCAATTAAAAATTATTCTCTAAAAATATCATTACCCTAAAATAAGGATAAAAAAACTTTGTTTCATCATACTAAAGCGTTTTATAAACTTTAGCAAGAGTTTTAAAAAATGTTGAAAATTTGTCATTTTTCTATAAATTCTGATTGATTATTAGCGAAAATATTAAATCCTTTGATATATCTAAGTTTTCTCACACTTTCTTTTCAAAAAATTAGTACATACTCATTGAATTATTCTAAAATATTTAAAATTCAGATTTATTACTTTATTTACAAATTTATACTATTTTATTTACAACCTACGGTACACCTTTCACTTTGTTCTAGATTCTACTATTCCCTCTAATCACAAAAAGCATGCCAAAATTTTTTTGGCATGCTTTGGGAAATCCATTTTTTAATTAACAACATAGTGTTGATACTTTGCATAGTCTGCTGCTTTTACTTCAAGAGACAATAATGTCCCGTCTTCTTCATAGGCAGTATTAAAAACAGAGGCTTGTTCATTTAAATAAGAAACAACGTTTCCTTGGTCATAAGGTATTAACATGTCACACTTTACATAATGCGAGAAGATGTGTTGACGAATTAACTGTACTAATTCCTCTAAACCAATCCCCTGCTTTGCTGAAATCCAAATATTATCTCCACTTACTACAGGATAAGGAACATCCGCTATATCTGCCTTATTGTATACATAGATTGTTGGAATGTCCTCAACACCAACTGCTTTAAGCGTTTCATTTGTCACATTCATCATAAATCCATGCTCAGCATTTGAAACATCCACCACATGAAGTAAAAGATCAGCATCTCGTGCCTCTTCCAAAGTAGAGCGAAATGCCTTCACTAAATGGTGAGGTAATTTACTAACGAAACCTACTGTGTCTGTCAGTAAAAATGTCTTCTTATCAGGTAGTTCAATCTGACGAACAGAAGTTTCAAGGGTAGCAAAAAGCATATCCTTCTCAAAGACTTGCTTGTGCTCTTCTTGTCCTATTTGTGTGAGCAGTTGATTCATAATTGTTGATTTACCTGCATTTGTATAGCCGACAATCGATACAACTGGAAGTGCATTTTTACGACGCTGTTTACGCTGCGTTTCTCGTTGCTCCTTAACGTGCTCAAGATCCTTTTTAATTTTAGCAATTTGATCTTCAATCTTTCGTCGATCCAGTTCCAGCTTTGTTTCACCAGCACCTCGGTTTTTAAAGCCACCTCCAGTTCCTCCACCCTGACGACTTAGAGAGGCATGCAAACCTACTAAGCGAGGTAGCATGTATTGAAGCTGTGCTAACTCCACCTGCATTTGTGCTTCACGTGTTTTTGCGCGTCTTCCAAAAATATCTAAAATAAGCATTGTTCGATCAATGACCTTCGTTGCTAAATCACGCTCTAAATTACGGATTTGCGAAGGAGACAATTCATCGTTAAAAATAACAAGATTTGCTTGTGCTTCTTCATAAAAATTTTTGATTTCTTCTATTTTACCTGTACCTACATAATGGGAAGGTGTGACACGTTCCAAATTTTGCGTGACAATCCCTACCACTTCTACATGCAAAGCCTCAGCTAAATTTTGTAACTCTTCCATAGAATAGTCAAAATGCTCATCGTTTCGTAAATTTACGCCAACGAGTATGGCCTTTTCAATTAATACATCAACTTCCTTAATTCTATCCATTAGAAACCTCCCACCAAAGCCTGGTGTCCCTACGACAAATTTTCTTCATCTTACCATAAAATACCCTTTTTCGTATCTGAAGAACATCATTCACTTTTCTAAAAAAATGCGCCTCAAGGAAAGGCGCATCTCAACTATTTTCTTTCTTCTTTTAGCAATGCTTCTGAGCGTGTGAACTCTTCTTCAATTTCTTTATTTGGTTTATATGTCAGCATACTGACCACAACCGCAACAATTAAACAAACAAGGAAGCCCGGAACAATTTCGTACAACGCACTTGATAAAGCATCTACTTTACCCCAAATAAACGCGGTTACAGCCCCTGTCACCATTCCGCTAAGTGCTCCATAGTTCGTTAACTTTCTCCAATATAAAGAAAGCAAAATAATTGGTCCGAAAGCGGCACCGAATCCTGCCCATGCAAAGCCAACCAAGCTTAAGATGGAGCTATCTGGATTCCATGCTAGGATTGCTGCAATAATTGCAACAACTAATACAGCCATACGTCCAACAAAAACATAATGTTTATCGTCTGCTGTTTTATTAAATAATGCTTTATAAATATCCTCTACAAGCGCTGAAGATGTTACGATTAATTGGGATGAAATTGTACTCATAACAGCTGCTAAAATAGCCGCCAGCATAATACCTGCTATAAACGGATGGAATAAAATCTGTCCAAGTACAATGAATACTGTTTCAGCGTCTTTTAGCTCACCAGCATTTTGCTGATAATAAGCTACACCCACCAAGGCAGTTCCAATAGCTCCAAATAAGCTTAACACCATCCAGCCAATACCAATGCGTCGTGCTTGCTTCGTTTCTTTCACAGAACTAATCGCCATAAAGCGGACAATGATATGAGGCTGTCCAAAATAACCTAGCCCCCAAGCAACTGAAGAAATAATCCCTGCTGCTGTAGCAGTGGCTGGTAATAAATTGAGAAGATCTGGATTAACGGATTTAATAGATGAAATCGTTTCTCCTATTCCACCTGTTGCAAATAAACCAAATAGCGGTACAGTAATAAGTGCTAAAAACATAATAAGTCCTTGTAAAAAGTCTGTATAACTTACAGCTAAAAATCCACCGAATAATGTATAGGCAACTGTTACACCTGAAACGATTAATAACCCTGTGTGATAATCATAACCAAATGAACTCTCGAAAAACTTGCCTCCTGCTACCATCCCTGACGATACATAAAACGTGAAAAATAATAGGATGATGATACCAGAAGCAATCCTAATTAGCTTCGTATTATCCCGTAATCGGTTATCCAAATAACTTGGAATGGTAATGGAATCATTCGTAACCTGTGTGTATACCCGTAAACGTGGTGCAACAAGTAGCCAGTTTAGGTAAGCCCCTATTGTGAGTCCAATCGCAATCCAAGCTTCCACAAGACCTGATAAAAATATTGCACCTGGTAAGCCCATTAGGAGCCAGCCAGACATATCCGCAGCACCCGCACTTAGCGCCGTAACCGCTGGACCCAAAGAACGACCGCCAAGCATATAATCTGTTAAATTCGATGTTTTAACAAATGCATACCAGCCAATTGCTAGCATGGCGACCATATAAATAATAATTGCTAATAATTGATACATGTTATCCGACATATTTTCTCCTCCTTTTAATACTTAGTATCACCAATTCAAAAAGAATTACTATATTTAAGATACCATGAATATACAATTCTACCTATAAATACTCGGAATTTTTATTAAATTATTTCCGAATGCCAAAGTAGACATTGTCTATTATAAAATGTGTTAAACTAGTGCCATCTATTACACAATAAAGTAGGCGAAAATGTATGACATTTGAAGAAATGAAAACTCTGCTCACTGAGCAAATTTTGCAACAACAGCTTGTGACTGCTACAATCAGTCAACCACGTATGAAATCAAACGAAGTAAAACGTGTAAAATTAAAACCATTAATGCTAAAGAATCAGTACCATATACAAATTGAATACCAATATGAACGCATTTTAAAACATGAAAATATTCTATTGGCTCATTTTCCTTCCAAGCTTGACGCCTTATTTGAGGAGTATCGTCAAGCCCATATCGATTTCGTAGATGAAACGGTACATGTGCAATTATCCAAAAAGAATAAAGTCCTTTGGAAATCAGATAAAACGACTTCACCTAAACAAGTCAATTTAGCCCATAATCGTAAAAAAAATCATTTACTTTCAGATGACCAACCCTATCCATTTTTAATTCGACTAGGGGTTCAAACAGAAGAAGGAAAGGTAAAAAAACAAAAGTATGATAAGTTTAAACAAATTAACCGCTTCATTGAATTTATTGATGACGCCTTAACATACTTACCACAGGATCGACAGGTGCGGATTTTAGATTTTGGTTCAGGTAAATCCTACTTAACCTTTGCTTTGTATCATTATTTAAAAATCGAAAAAGGCTTAGACATTCGTGTTACTGGTTTAGATTTAAAAAAAGAGGTTATTGAAGAATGCTCGAGAATAGCACAGGATTTAGGCTATGACCAGCTAGAATTTCTTGTAGGAGATATCATTGATTATAATGATGAAAGCACTGTAGACATGGTGGTGACACTCCATGCATGCGATGTAGCCACAGATATGGCCTTGGCTCGTGCTGTGAAATGGGGCGCAAGTGTCATTCTAAGTGTTCCTTGCTGTCAGCATGAGTTAAATCGTCAACTAAATACCCCTGCTCTCGATATTATGTTGCAACACGGTCTTGTTCGAGAACGTTTTGCGGCACTTGCCACAGATGCTATTCGAGCTGAAATTTTATCTCTTGTTGGCTACGAGGCACAGCTTTTAGAGTTTATTGATATGGAGAATACACCTAAAAATATTTTAATTCGAGCATATCAAACAGGTAAAAAACCAAATGAAGAGCAACGTGCCAGCTATGATGCCTTCTTAAAATTACTCAATGCAACACCATTTTTAGCTAATGAGTTAAAAGAGTACTTATAATGCACTTCTATCAAAATAAAAGGCGATCCAATGTTGATTGGACCGCCTTTTTATTATAGCTCTTGTCGCAAAGCTTGAATAACATCGATTTTAGTTGCTTTACGTGCTGGACGGTAGCCTGAAATCATCGCTACACCAACACTAATGGCCGCTGCAATAATAACTAGTTGCCATGGAATCAGAGAAAATGTAATATCATTTGTTGCGAATGCTTCTTCCCCAGTTGCCGCCTTAAGAATCAATGGTAATGCTGCATTAGCCGCAAAACTGATGGCATATGAGATAATAACTGCAATTAGCGTACCAAAAATACCGATAAATGTACTTTCCATTAAAAACAGCCGTTGAATAAGCTTTGGACTTGCCCCAATTGCCTTTAACACACCAATTTCACGAGTACGCTCTGTGACAGCCATTGTCATTGTATTGAAAATACCAATGGAAGCAATCAACACAGCAATCGTACCTACAAAGATTAAGCCAATTTTTAATACAAGGAAAAATACATTCATTTGATCTAATTGCTCAGTTACTGAATATACGCTATAGCCTCTATCTTTTAATTTCTCTAAAATCGGCTTTACATTTTCTAAAGTATCCGCATAAATGTTAAATTCGGAGTAAAATAGCTCATCCTCTGCTATGTTATTACTTGTAGATAAATTTTCAGCTAATACTGCCTTTTGTGCCTTATCCATATGAATAGCATTATCAACCATCCAATCATAAGAAGGTTTCTCCATTATGCCAACAATTGTATAGCTCATTTTTTGCGTTTCATCATTTGTGCCAGTGTGAGGAACTAAAGACAGGTCAATATTTTTTCCAATCAATGATTCCTTATAGCCTTCTTCACTGCCATCATAGTAAGTGCCCTCTGCTTCAGCCTTTTTACTCTTTTCCGCAATGAGATTGCGTTCTGTTTCATTTAATAATGTTTGAGCAAAATGATAGCCTACAACAATTTCATTGGATTTTGTTGGATAGTGCCCTTTTGCAAGCTTTCCATTTACCTGCTCAAAGTCCTGCATATTTGACAATATTAAATTAGAAGTTGTATCACGATCCTCAAAAAATGATTGCGCGGAAGCATTGACACTAATTGTTTCAAGCACTGTTTCTACATGCTCCATTTTTTTAATTTCTTGTACTTGTTCTTCAGTTAATTGCTTATCGCCATATACTTGAATTTTCGTAACGGTTTCGTTTGACAGAATTTCATTGCGTAAAGACTCCTGTAAGCCAAAACCAACGGATGCTAGCACGATTAGAAAGGCACAGCCCATCGTTGCAGCTAGTATCGTCATAAACACACGCAGCTTGTTTTTCTTGATATGCTGTGTTACAAAACCTAGTTGATCCTTAAATAACATGTTAAGCTTCCTCCTTTACAAGTTCTCCATCGTACATGCGGAAGCGTTTATGTGCGATAGTAGCTACTTCTTCATCGTGCGTTATAATGACAAAAGTTAGCCCTAATTCACGATTTAAACTTTGAATGAGCAGTAAGATATCCTGCTCGGTTTCTGAATCGAGACTCCCTGTTGGCTCATCTGCAAGTAATATGGGAGGATTTGTAATAAGGGCTCGTGCAATGCTGACACGCTGTTGCTGTCCACCTGACAATTCATTTGGATAATGGTCTGCTACTTCTGTCAAACCAACCTTGTCCATTAATTTTTTTACTTTTTCTTTGCGCATAGCCTTACGCAAACCCTGTAGCTTTAAAGGTAATTCAATATTTTCGAATGCCGTTAAACCAGGCATCAATTGAAAGTTTTGAAAAATAAAACCGAATTGACGTAAACGGAAGGCAGCACTTTCTGTTTCAGTTAGATGGGCTGTTTCCTTTCCATTTACTTTAATAGAGCCCTGTTCAGCTTTCATAAAACCAGCTAAAACTTGTAATAAAGTCGATTTTCCTGAGCCACTTTTACCTACAATGGCAACAATTTCTCCTTTATTGACCTCAAAGTTCACACCTTTCAATACTGGCACTTGCTTTTCCTTCCCTCGTTTTCCAATTAAAAATGTATGCTGTAAGTTTTCAACTTGAATCATTAGTTAATAAACGCTCCTTTCTCATTCATTTTCCATTGTAGAAAACAATTCTTAATAAAGAGAGAGGATAAAAATGAAGATATTCTTAAGAATAAGAAGGTACTCTTTTGGTCTCCAAACGAATTTACATTACCTTTACAATTCAAACTCGCTATTTTTATTTTTATTTATCATTTTTTGTGGCTTTATCTGTACTAATAAGCCACCTTTATAGAAAAATTGCCCATTATAACAAGGTTTTATCTGTACCTATAAAAATAAATACAGCTTGACCATCTCACTTTTTGTGAACGAATTGTATATTACAGGAATGTAAATTTTCGTGTCGAATATAAAATTTTTATGTAGATAAATTAAAGATTTTGTTATGATAGTAAAGTTTAGAGGTCGATTAATTTATTTATATCCAGGAGGATTCGATTCACATGCTTAACTCAAAAAAACAAGACCCTTTCTTTATTACATTGCATAAAATTGCTGAAAATATGAGAGAGGCTGTACATTACGCAAATGATTTTCGTATTAACAGTGTGGCTGACCTAAAAGAGATTAGCATTACAATGAAAAATTACGAAACCGCTGGTGATAAGCTTATTCATGAACTGATTGTAATGTTAAACAAATCATTCATGACACCTATTGAACGTGAGGATATTTTAGAGCTTGCCATTCGTATGGATGATGTTTTAGATGGTACAGAACACTGTATTGCGCACTTTGAAATGTTTTCGCTCACTGAGATTGATGAATCTATGCGCATTTTCTTAGGATTTATTTCAAAAAGTGCTGATGAAATAGTCAAAGCGACAGAAGAGTTAAAGAAAAAGAATCTAATTGGCATGCGTCCGCACGCAATTCTTATTAAAGACTATGAACGTGAATGTGATGAGGTACAACGTACTTCTATTAAGAAGTTATTTTTAAATGAAAAGGATCCAATCCGCCTCATTAAATTTAAGGATATTTATGAACAACTTGAAGATATCGCTGATCATTGTCAAAACGTAGCAAATACTATGGAAACAATTATCATGCGTAACGCATAATTAGGAGATGGGCACTTTACAATGAACACAATCATTATATTAACCGTACTGGTCGTCATCTTTGCCCTAACATTTGACTTTATCAATGGCTTCCATGATACAGCAAATGCTATCGCAACTTCGGTTTCTACTAGAGCATTGCCGCCTCGCACGGCAATCATCATGGCCGCAACTATGAACTTTATCGGTGCTATCACCTTTGTTGGGGTTGCGAAAGCTCTAACAAAAGATATTGTAGACCCTTTTGCTTTAAATGCTTTTGAAGGTGACACGACAGGCTCAGTCGTTATTTTAGCTGCATTAATTTCCGCTATCATTTGGAATTTACTGACATGGTATTTCGGTATTCCCTCCAGCTCTTCACACACATTGATTGGGTCTATTGCTGGTGCTGCTATCGCGTCAGCTGGTTTCAATGTGTTAAACTATGGCGGCTTTACTAAAATCATTATGGCGTTAGTGTTTTCACCTTTACTTGCTATTTGTGCAGGTTTTATTATGATGACACTTTTTAAAATATGGTTTAAAAATTTAAATTTATATCGAACAAATAAAGGTTTCCGCACAATGCAAATTTTCACTGCTGCCATCCAATCTTTCACTCATGGTACAAATGATGCGCAAAAAGCAATGGGAATTATGACGATGGCTTTAATCGCTGGTGGCTTGCATACTGGGGATGAAATACCTTTCTGGGTACGTGCTGCGGCAGCAACAGCAATGGGTCTAGGTACCTCAATTGGTGGTTATAAAATCATTAAAACGGTTGGCGGTAAGATTATGAAAATCCGTCCTGTTAATGGTGTTGCGGCAGATTTAGCATCAGCTACTGTTATTTTTGGCGCTACATTAATTCACTTACCAGTATCAACAACACATGTTATTTCTTCATCCATTATGGGTGTTGGTTCAGCACAGCGTGTACGTGGTGTAAACTGGGGTATGGCTCGTAAGATTGTTACTACTTGGGTTATTACAATGCCCATTTCAGCCGTTATGGCATCTGTTATTTATTTTGTATTATCATTATTCTTTTAACAACAAGACTCCCGTCCACAAAATGGATGGGAGTCTTTACTTTGTCACACGACAAAATGTGACACATCCTTTACACTAATTGAAAAGGGGGATGTATAAACAACTATGAAAACTTTTTCAGCTTTTATTACAGCACATGCGAAAGCAATCGTAGCCATATGGCTTATTATTTTTCTAGCGATGGCGTACTTTGCTTTACAGCTTCCAGGCAAACTTCAAGGTGATGGTTTTTTTGTTGAAGCCGATCATACCTATGTTACCAATGAGCTAGCAGAAAAATTTGATCTACCATCTGATACGATTTTGGTTGTCTTTGATCCAGCTAATGATCAGAAAATTGAAGACACGTTAAAAAAATTAGATAGCATAAAAGAGATCCATTCAATCCAATCACCCTTAGAAGACTCCTCTTTACAGAAAGATGGCATTGCCTATGCTATGGTTCATTTAAAAAATGACGTGGAGAACCTCCCTGATATTGTTGAGGAATTCCGTTCATTAATTGAAAAAGACGGTGTTAGTATTACCGGAGGGCCTGTTATTTCTTCTGACATAAATACAGCCAGTCAAAAGGATTTAGCATCAGCTGAAGCCATTGGATTGCCCATTGCCATAGTGATTCTCTTATTAGCTTTTGGTACAGTTGTAGCTTCTATTTTACCCATTATCATTGGTGTTGTAACAGTGGTTACCGCCTTTGGTATCATGACGCTACTTAGTGCGAATGTAAATTTATCTATTTTCGTCTTAAATATTGTCCCAATGCTTGGGCTGGCTTTAAGCATTGATTTTGCGTTGCTGTTTATCAATCGTTACCGAGAAGAACGCGCTCATACTTCTATTGCACAAGCCATTCAAACTGCTATACAGACAGCAGGACGTTCTATCATTTTCTCCGCAGTCTGTGTCATGATTGGCTTAGGTGCGATGATTGTCATTGATGTAGAAATTTTTCATAATATCGCCCTAGGAGGCACTATAGTCGTCCTATTAGCCGTTCTTTCTGGCTTAACATTACTTCCTGCCACAATGATGCTGTTAGGAGATAGACTTAATAAATGGCGCTTAATCCGTGTTAAACCAGGTGGTGAAAATCGTTGGCGCGGCTTTGCAGGTTTTGTCATGAAACATCCGGTAGCTATAGTGATTTCAGCATTATTGTTACTTGGCATTGGCATGATTCCTTTAAAGGATATTCAATTAACGATTCCACAGGTGGACTCCTTACCAACGAAATATGATGCACGTGCAGCATACGATAAATTAGATGAAACATTTGGACTAGGTGAATCCTCTACATTATATTTATTGGCTGAACGAAAAGATGGCTGGGAGGATACTGAAGGTAGAGAGCTAATTTATTCTATTCAAGAAAAGCTATTAAAGGACCCGTTAGTGACTAATGTTTCAACTATATATACAGCTGCTAACATTCAAACACCTGAGGAGCTTTCTGCTTCTTTAGCTATTCCACAGGTTGCAGAACAATTAGAACCTGTTATTAATTCCTTCTCGAAGGATACCCAGCTATTTGTCCCAATCACAATTGATGCAGCAGGTTCTTCCTCTACAGCTCAAAAATTTGCTCGAACATGGATGGACAAAGACCTAGGCGTGGATTTTGCACTTGGAGGGCCAGCTAAATTCAACCAAGAAATCTTTGATGAAATTGCTAATAAAATTGTTTTGGCTATAGCGATTATTATCGTATCCACATTCTTTATTTTAATGTTGGCATTCCGTTCTATCTTAATTCCGTTAAAGGCGATCATTATGAACATTATTGGGCTTTCATCTGCATTCGGTATACTCGTTTATATTTTCCAATATGGACATTTTGGTATAGAAGCAGGCTCCATTGTACTGATCATTCCAGTTATTGTTTTTTGTCTTGTATTTGGCTTAAGTATGGACTACGAAGTCTTTTTAATTTCTCGTATCCAAGAGGAATATTTAAAGGGCTCCGACAATACGCGCGCAACAATTGATGGACTGACCTCCACAAGCCGTATTATTACATCGGCAGCGCTTATCATGATTGTTATTACAGGTGCATTTGCCTTTACTGATGTGATGCCTGTGAAGCAAATTGGTGTGGGTATCGCCATTGCTGTTGCTATTGATGCAACGATTATTCGTCTTATGCTTGTACCTAGTCTTATGAAGCTATTTGGCGATTGGAACTGGTGGCTACCATTCTCAAAGAAAAGTAAATAACATAATGAAAATCCGCCTCCTTGATAAAAGGAAGCGGATATTTCAATTAAGCGTAGATGCTGTTATACCATTCTTTTGCTGCTTGTACTTCAGGCATTGTTAGTTGATGACCAAAATTAAACCATTTCGTCGTTACCGTTGCGCCTGCCGAACTTAAAAGTGTTTCTAAATCCTCAGATTCCTGTGCTGTACACATCGGATCATTCGAGCCCGCACCGATAAACACAGGTGTTGAAGAAAGTTGCGGTAATTCGATACCACGTCTTGGTACCATTGGATGGTGTAAAATAGCTCCTGCTAACGCATCGTCATAATGGAATAATAAGCTTGCTGCAATATTAGCACCATTCGAATAACCTATTGCTACAACTCGTTGGCGATCAAAACCATATTGCTGTGCTGACGTCTGTAAAAATTCATGAAGCTCCTTTGTACGAAAGATTAAATCTTCAATATCAAAGACACCTTCCGCTAATCGGCGGAAAAATCGTGGCATTCCATGCTCAAGTACATTCCCACGAACACTTAAAATATTAGCTGTTTCATCTATTTCTTTTGCCAGTCCAATAAGACTTTCTTCATTACCACCTGTACCATGTAGCAATAATAATGTCGGTTTCGTTTCGTCTGTTCCTTTATAATAAATATGTTGCACTGACAGTCACCTCTCAATTATCTTGAATTCGAGATAATTGTAGCCTGTGGCAAAATTAAATTCAAGCTCTTTGACTTATTAATTTCACGATTTTCACTATTTGGCTGCTCTTCGTGGTTTTTATAAAAATTAGTAATGGTATAAACTGAAAATAAACATGCCGCAATCACAACAACAATAACAATTCCCACTAATTTTTTTCCGTTCATCTATCATGATCCCCCGTATTTCTTATTTCTTTGTACGAAAGCCTTCTTCGAGTAAATATTCCTTCGCAGCCTCATACGTACCAAATGCCTCTTCAAGATTGTCTCCATGATACACATTCCAAGAACGTTGCTCAAAAGCTAGCTGTAATTGACTACCATCTCGGCTATGCCAAATCTCTACAATCGGCTCCTGCTCTTCTACTTCTTCAGATAAATATTGCATAGCGTCTTCAATAATTTCACGAAGTTGTTGTTCATCATAATCACGGATATTTACTAATCCTTTATCATTAGCCTCGTTCTCGTAGCGCAATAAATCTCCAACAAAGACAAAGCCATTGCCATTTGGGTGTAATTTTTCAACTACAATCGTCTTTTCGTAAAGACTATCCATATAGTGATAATTTAGGCGCTTTAAAGAAATTTCCTTTTTTGTTAGCTCAGAAAACGATTCAATAATCGCTTGTTTTTGTTCAAATGTTAGCATATAAAAAATGCTCCTTTTCTTTACAATCTATCTAACAGTATAACTCATTTTTTCCTATTATATCGTGTCGTTTCTAAATCATTTTTGCGCAAGAAAATAGGACAAGCTAATATTATAGCTTATCCTATTTAAGCTTATGAGGTTTGATTAAATATTTTTTCACGTGTGAATTTTATCACCTGTGCTACATACAATTCCCGATAAGGAACAAATTGTGCGGTACCAACTGGTCTGACAATTCTCACACGTTGACCATCAGGGAAATATTCATACCCTTCAATATTCAGTGTCGTCGTTTCTCCTAAAAAGAAAGCCTCCGCCTCATTTAGCCTCGCTCTTACTACACCTGATACTTCCTCATACTGTAAAGCAAAGGAATCCCAATCATGCTTGAAAGGGTATATGTAGACATGGCAAAATTCATTGTCGATCATATTTTCAGAAACGATACTACAAGAGGTCATGCCCATTTTAACAACTTCATGGACATCAATATCGAGGCCCAATTCTTCTTTCACTTCTCGAATACCTGACTCTACTGTCTCAATCGCTAAAAGATGTCCTGCTGCCGTAATATCGAGTAACCCCGGATAATCCTTTTTCTGTGAACTGCGTACTTGAAAATAAATATAGTCCTCATTGACAAACCAGCAATGGAAAGTCTCATGCCAAAACCCTTTTTCATGCACTTCTGCTCTCGTAGCTGTCCCAATTTGCTCATGCTGTTCATTAAATACCTTTACAATTTCTTGTTCCATTGTTTCGACTCCTATACTGACTTCGTCGCTTTTTTCTTAATCGCATTACGTTGATCATAAATATTGGATACGATAACCTTTAAGACTGCATAAAATGGCACAGCGATAATAATACCAATAAAACCTGCTATATTACCTGCCGCTAAAATAATTGTAATAACGGTAAGCGGATGAATATCAAGTGATTTCCCCATGACATTAGGTGTAATAAAGTTGCTGTCTATTTGCTGCGCAACTAGCGTCACAACGGATACCCAAACCACTAAAATCGGATCTTGAATAACGGCCACAATCAGAGCTGGCGCAAAGGCAATCCAAGGCCCGATAAACGGAATCATATTCATAAAGAATGCAAAAATCACTAGCAATAACGAATAGTCCAATCCGATAATTAAATAGCCTACATACATTATAAGTGCTAATAAAAAACTAATTTGCAGTTGGCCCTGAATATAAGTACGTAATACATCATCAATTTCACTTAACGTTTTCTTTACCCATTGCTGACGTTCACCACTGAAGTATTTATAGATGGATGGAGCAAACTTCTCATGATCCTTCAGCATAAAAATAAAGAAGAATGGGATTAAAATGGCTAATAACGACACAGATACAATGGATTGTAAAAAGGCCACAAATCCTTTACTCGTCACTACTGCAATATCTTGTACCGAATTCGCCATTTTTTTGATAACATCATTTAATTGCTGGGGGAAGTTATCCTTATTTTGCGTTACATAGTCTGTTAGTTGCTGAATGCTCGTACTAATACTTGTACTAATCATAGGGGCATTCTTCACTAATTTATTGACCTGCTCGGCAATCGGGTTACCAATAATCCAGCCAAAAACGCCTACCATTGCTATTAGTCCGAACAAAATCGTCAATATACTTCCCCATCTAGGAAACCTACGTTTTTCTAAAAACCTCTGAATCGGCTCAGTCACATAATAGAGAACACCACCAAGTAGTAAAGGCACAAAAATGGCTTTTAATATGATGACAAGTGGTGAAAAAATCCAATGAATTTCTATAAAATATTTAATGATTAGTAGTGTAAGTAGTATCCCTACCCCTACTTGAAACCAAACTTTCCTCGTCACTTTCATTCACTTCCTTTAATTGCAGTTACTGAAAATACTACTGATATATTAACCATTTCGCAAGTATCCTAGTATTTTTTTACAGAACTCCTCTGACAAACTAAAAAATTCGCTCACTTCCAAAATAGTTATCGTGGAAGTGAAACGAATTTAAGTAATCCATTATAGAGAAGAATCATCTATTGAATTTAAGAATGCCTCAATTTCTCCAATAACCGATTCAACACAGCCGTCCTCAAATGGTGAGATTAAGCCTGCCTCTTTTACAAGCTTTGTAAAGGACATGGAGCCACCTAAACCACAAAGGTGGATATAGTCTTTCCAAGCCGCTTCAAATTCTTCACGTGAACGTTTCCAGAACTGGAAGGCACAGATTTGTGCTAACGTGTAATCGATATAGTAGAACGGGCTTGCATAAATGTGAGCTTGACGTTGCCAAATGCCCCCAGCCTCTAAGTAGCTGTTATGATCATAGTCACGGTGTGGTAAATATGTTTCCTCAATTTTTTTCCATGCAGCTTTACGTTCAGCAGGTGTCATTGTTGGATTTTCATAAATAACATGCTGGAACTCATCTACTGCCACACCATATGGTAAGAATAGAAGACCGCTACTTAAATGTGTAAATTTATATTTCTCTGTATCACCTTCAAAGAACAGCTCCATCCAAGGCCATGTGAAGAATTCCATACTCATCGAGTGAATTTCACAAGATTCGTAGGTTGGCCATAAATACTCAGGAATGCCAATGTCACGGCTTGAATAAACTTGGAAAGCATGTCCAGCTTCATGTGTTAATACATCGATGTCACCTGAAGTACCATTAAAGTTTGAGAAAATGAATGGGGAATGATAGTTTTCAATAAACGTACAATAACCGCCACTTTCTTTCCCTTTCTTCGCTACTAGATCCATTAAGTCATGATCAATCATAAAATTGAAGAATTCTCCTGTTTCAGGTGAGAGCTCCTCATACATTTTTTTACCGTTTGCTACAATCCACTCTGGATTCCCTTTGGGTGTAGCATTACCTGATAAGAAGTTAAGTGCTTCATCATAAAATTTAAAATCTTCAATGCCAATTCGCTTTGCCTGACGCTCGTATAGCTTTGTTGCAACAGGTACAATTAAATCACGAACCTGATCACGGAATTTTTTAACCATATCAGCATTGTAATCAATACGATTCATACGAATATAGCCTAGTTCAACATAGTTGTTATAGCCAAGTTTAATCGCAATTTCATGGCGCACCTTGACAAGTTCGTCATATAAACGATCGAATTCATCTTCATGTTTTGCAAAGAAGCCAAAACGAGCATCCGTTGCTGCCTTACGTGTTTCTCGATCAGTTGACTCTGCAAACGGACCAAGTTGAGCAAGCGTTAATGTCTCCCCATTAAAGTCAATTTGTGCAGAAGCAACAAGCTTATTGTACTCAGAAACAAGTCTGTTTTCTTTTTGCATCAGATCAATAACTGCCGGTGAGAAGCCTTTAATTTGATAAGTTGCTAGATCAAATAATTGTTGGCCCCATTTTTCTTCTAATTGTTCACGGAACGGTGAATCAATTAATGCTTTATAGTATTCTGTCGTGACTTCTTCTAGCTCAGGACCTACTTCATCGAAATAATCACGTTCTGCTTGATAAAATTCATCGTTCGTATCGATTGAAGCACGAATGTATACTAAATTAGCCATTGTCGCAAAGTCATTACTAATTGCATTGTGCTTTTCAATGATATTACTTTGCTCGTCCATCGACTGTGCTTGTTTAAATTGCTCAATGAGTGCTAATTGTTGCTCTTTCATCGATGCCACATTTGGACGGCTGTATTCATATTCTTTAAACGTTGTCATTAAAGTCCCCTCTTTCTGTCCTATACCCCGTAATATTTCTATTATATGCCAAATGGAATCTATTAAGAAACAATTATCTCTATTCTGTTGTGATGATTTTTTTGTGAGAAAGAAGCTGTTCCTTAATCAAAGGCGTTATTGTTTTAATAGCCCACAATATATGTTTTTAATAACGCAGCTCTTTCTCTTATTCTTAATTTCGCTTCTACTGATTTTGGTGTTTTTGCTGATAGGACATCTACTTCAAACTTTAAAGTTTCAGCAAGATATTTTGCACGTTTCAAATGAAAGTCATTAGAAACGATGGTAATTTTCTTTGTCTCTTTTGGTAATAATTCTTTAGAGAATACTAAATTTTCATAAGTAGATGTAGATTGATCCTCTATGATAATTCTTGTAGCATCGATGCCATGCTGTTCCAAATAGTCTTGCATTACAGATGCCTCTGTTCGATCTTCATCAGGGCCTTGTCCACCTGACACAATGACCTTAACATGTGGGTATTTTGTTAAGTATGGAACAGCCACCTCTAATCTACTTTTTAATGAAAGCGATGGCACCCCACCTGGCTTTACTTTTGCCCCCAATATAATCAAATAATCAGCTGAACCGTTGGCATTAGGTTCTACACCCTGATCTATTTCTTTTCCCAACCAAATATAAAGAACGATTCCTATACCGACTAGAATAACACCAACTGTCATCAACCATCTTCTCACAAATCATTCCTCCTTTACCTTTTATTAACGATGATAAAAAGAAAAGGATGCTTGTTGACCAAGCACCCTGAACGATTATCTCAATATAAACCGTTTAATAGACTCCTGTAAGGCTGATATTTCATCGGTTAAATCATTGGAAGATTCGCTAACGAGTTGAATCGCTCGCTGTTGCTCATCTACAGATGCTGTTACCTCTTCAGACGCAGCAGCATTCTTTTCACTAATCATCGCAATGCTTTCAATCGATTGCATAATATCATTTTTGGAGCTATTTAAATATTCAACACTCTCTGTCGTATCTCCTATGATGGCTATTATTTTTTCAACAGCCAATTTAATTTCTTTAAAGGATGATTCTGTTACCACGACAGAATCGTTTTGTTGACGTACAATGATATGGGTTTTCTGCATCTCATCATTGACTAAGTTTGTTTCACTTTCAATGCCCTTTAGCGTCGTGCGTACTAGCTCAGTCGCTACAGATGTTTGATCAGCAAGTTTACGTACTTCTTCCGCAACAACTGCGAATCCCTTACCATGCTCACCCGCTCTTGCTGCTTCAATAGAGGCGTTAAGTGCAAGTAAATTCGTTTGATCTGAAATCTCCGTAATTGTCCCCACGATGCCTTCAATTTCACGCACCTTGACAATTAAGCTACCAAACACAGACTGAATATTCTGAATAAGATTTGAAGACTCCCGTGATTTATCCTTTAAGCTGTCTAGATTAACTAGGCCTTCTTCATTTGATTTTTTCATATGCTGTGATGCATCCGACATTAATTCATTTTTATCATGCAAACCTTCAATTTGCTGCGCAAACTCGATAGCTGTTCGGTTTGTATCCTCTGCATCAGATGCTTGCTTGACTGCACCTTTGGATACTTCATTAATTGCTTTGACGATTTCATCACCATAGGCATTTGTCTCTTCAGCTACTGCAGTTAAATTCGCTGATGTCGATTGTATTTCTACAATTGCTTCCTCCACATCTGAAATGAGCGTTTTAAGTTGATTTACCATTTCATTAAAGCCCTCATTTAACTGTCCAATTTCATCTGAACGCTGTAAGTGCTCAATATCTACTGTTAAATTTCCCTTCGCTACTTCACGCACGCGTTTTGATAATTTCTGAACTGGTAATGCCAGATGTCTTGATACTAGAATGACAACAATCGTTCCAATAATGATGGCACCGACTAATGTCAGACCAATTACTAACAATAAAGAATTTGCCTCTGCATTAAAATCCTGCATGTATGTACCTGATGCAATAATCCATCCCCAGTGTGGATCTTTCTCAGAATAAATAATTTTATCTGCTAAGACATCCTGACCTGGTAGTTCAAATTCATATTGTGTAAAACCACCACCATCAAGTGCCTTTTCAGTTACTTCTCGAATAAAGTAATTCCCACTACTATCTTGATCGTTCCAAAGATTATCCCCTTCTCGGGTTGGATGTGTTGTTAATGTTCCCTTATCATCCAATACGTAGATATAGCCATATTCCCCTAAATCACCAGGATAATTAATAGGCCGTTTTCCATCACTACCTTTCGGACCAAGAAACGCTTCACGTACTCGTTCCTGTGCAACTGCTAAAGGAACGTCACCTTTTTCAACACTCTCATTTGCAAGCTCGATTAATTGCAAAGCGGATTCAACACTATTGTAAAGAACCTGCTCCCCTATATCCTCCATACCATTCTTCGCCTTACTATAACTAACTATACCAATAATCAAACTTGGAATAATTAGTAGTGCTAATGATATAATAATCAATTTCCCCTGTATTGAACGTAAAAACCTCATACTTTAACCCCCTTATTTTCTTCGTTCAACAATATATTACTTTATATTATGTTATGGTTTGGAAGTTTTCACAATGGGTAAAGCACAAATTATTTTCTAATTTCCCTTAATCTGGTTCATTTCAATACTTTTATGCTAACCACTAGTAATATTTTAATGGTCAAAAATTTTAAAAACTATTTTTCCACAAGGCGTACGCTTATAGAAAAATAGTTTTAAGATTATCATAATTTAAATGTATTAATCGTTTCTATAACCTCTTTCGTTGTTTGATCTAATATTGTTACAACCTCATTTAATTCAGAAACCATAGATACTTGTAAATCGGAGGCAGTTGCTACTTCCTTTGTTCCTAGTACACTATGCTTCGCAATAGCATTCATCTGCTCGGTAGTAGCTAATACTTCCTCAGAGCCTGCTGACATTTCTTCAATCACAGCAGAATCATCTTGAATTTTATTATTCACCTCAAGAACAGACTGCAATATTTTCTCTAGACTTACACCTATATGTTGTACTGCTTTATTGCCTGCTTGTACATCTATCGTACTGCTAGACATCTCTTGTAACGCTCGATCAGTTATCTTCTTAAAGCTTTCTAAATGCATGTGTATTTCGTCAGCTGATGCTTTAGACATCTCTGCAAGCTTACGCACTTCATCCGCTACGACTGCAAATCCTTTTCCAGCTTCTCCTGCTCTTGCTGCTTCAATCGCAGCATTTAAAGCAAGTAAGTTTGTTTGATCCGCAATGCTCGTAATGATCGACACCATCTCTTCAATCGATCGGAACTTTTCACCCATTTCCTCGACATGATTAGCCGTACGTAAAACAGAAGATTCCACATTCTGAATTTGAGAGACAACTTCTTGAGAATGGCTAACACTTGTTTCAACCAACCCTGTCATAGCTGATGATGACTCTGCAATTTCTGAAGTTGTATCAGCTAGTCGTTGAATACCAATCGACATCTCATCCATAGTCAATACAACCTCTTGATTGTTTTGCTGCTGTTGCTCACTACCAGCTGCTATTTCGATAATCCGATCAGCAATTTGAGCGTTTGATGCTTCCACATGTTGAGAGGTCTCATCAATTTTTTGAACAACATTTTGTAAGGCAAATGTGCGTTGTTGAATCGTATGGAATGTTTCTTTTAATTTTTGTAGTGATTCTCTAAAGGATTGTGCAAATATAGTAATTTCATTTGTTCCTTTTAACTGTATTTTCTCTACTTCTATCGTTGCCTTAGCAATATCCCCTTGAGCAAAACTTTGCGCTGCAATCCCTAAGTGGGCTAAAGGTTTTAATGCTCCATTTATATAACGATACAGGATAAACATAACAATACCTGTTAAAGCTAATATGACAACAATTAAAGCAGGTAAAATGGCTGTTAATACTGCATTCGCAACACTGCTTACCTCTGTTGCGTCTATATCAACCCCAACAAAGGCAACGATATTCCCTGCCCCATCCTTTAATGGAACAGTACCAGATAAATAATCTCCAAAATCACTATGTAAAATATCGGAGTAGTAACTTCCTGTATTTTTTACTTTTTCAATATCTTTGTAGTATGTGGAAGAAGACTCGTCTCCTATAGCTCCAGCATTTTCTTGGTCATCTACTGGCATACCGTCCACTAAAAACCGTACCTTTTTATCTTCCTGTGGTACTGCGAAAGTATAGGCATAGAGAACACCATTTATTTCACGTAATTCGTTGAGCTCTTCCCGAAGTCGCCAATATAACTCAGATTCTTTTGGTTCCTTTGAGAGTTGCTCATATTCAGCTGCATTTAAATGTTTTGCAATATTCTCAGCAACTGCAACTGCCTGCGTTCCCATTGTTTTATTAACAGATGATTTTGCTGTATAAATTGTTGTTATAATGAAAAAAGTTAACAAAGCCACTAACATTACCAATGACATTAACACTATTCTATTGCTTAATTTGCCTGTCGCTCGCATACTTTCCTCCTTTAATATACTGATATATTAATATCTTAATAGTACATATTGTACTATTCATAGTGTTGAAAAACAAAACAGTCAATTGAAAGGTAGAAATGGATTTCCGTTGCAGGCTACTTGCTTTCCTGTGGGCGAGCGCCGAATCGCTTCCTCCGCTACCGCTCCGTGCAGGGCTTCGCCTGTCTCGCTATCCCACGGGAGTCAAGTAGCCTTCCACTTCAACCCACTGACTTTTTAGCAAAGGTTTTCAAATAAAGTGAAAGTGTTTACTACTCTTTATAGAGGGGTGTTGTCACGCTTCACTTCTTCACATTGAAAATAAGAGCTCATCCCCTCTAAGAATACAGTTAATGGGCGATTTAATCGCTATGCTGCTATGAAAAAAGTAAAGACACTTTGCAGCATGGTTGATTGGAGTGGAGCCAGCGTCACTCCTAGGGGATTTAGCGTCACAGAGGAGACCCTGGAGCGAACGGAAGTGAGTGAAGCGGCTCATCGGACGCCCCCTGGAAAGGACGTTGGCGGAACGGAAATCAACCCCTCACCTTGCAAAGTTGCTTTTTCTGCCGTTGACATCATCTTTTTTCAACAACATGAATAGTACATATTGTACTATTTTTTTAACTATTTCGACAATCAATCTATGATATGAAGCAAATCCACATAATTAACGCAAGTAAAGTGGCGAACAGTGTCGGAATGGTAAGAATAACACCGATTTTAAAATACTGTCCCCAGCTAATTTTAATGCCTTTCTGGGCTAATATATGCAGCCATAGCAATGTTGCCAGTGAGCCAATCGGTGTCATTTTTGGACCTAAATTCGTACCGATTACATTGGCATAAATCAATCCCTCTTTCATCATGCCTGTTGCACTTGTTTCGGAAATTGCTAATGCATCAATCATAACAGTAGGTAAATTGTTCATGACAGCAGACAAAATGGCAGCAACAAAACCCATCGTCATCGTTGCTACTACGAACCCCTGCTGTATAGCTTGCTCTAATAAATTTGCTAGCAATCCTGTCATCCCTACATTTTTCAAGCCATAGACAACCACATACATGCCAATTGAGAAGAACACAATACTCCATGGCGCTCCTTTTACAACCCTCTTTGTATCTACAACAGAACTACGCTGTGCAAGCCCTAAGAAAATAGCAGCGACCCCACATAAAATAAAGGATACAGGGATATGTAAAATCTCACCAGCTACGAATCCCACTAACAGAATCGCAATGACAAACCAAGCGATCGAAAATAATTTGGGATCTCGGATTGCCAGCTTTGGTTGCTCAACTGCCTCAAGAGAATAGTGTCGTGGAATGGAACGACGAAAAACAATGGAAAGGACTACTATACTTGCCACTAACGAAAAGAAATTCGGTACGACCATATGAACTGCATAATCTATAAAGCCGATGTCAAAAAAATCAGCTGATACGATATTCGTTAAATTGCTAATAACAAAAGGTAAGGAGGTTGTGTCTGCTATAAAACCACTTGCAATAATAAATGGAAAGATCATTTTTTCAGTCAAGTTCAGTTTCCTCACCATCGCTAAAACGATCGGCGTTAGTATTAAAGCACCTCCATCATTAGCAAACAAAGCCGATACAACAGCTCCAAGGCAACTAATATAAACAAATAAGCGAATTCCGCTTCCCTTTGCAAGTCGTGCCATATGTAGAGCCGCCCATTCAAAAAAGCCAATTTCATCTAAGATAAGTGAAATTAAAATAATGCCAATAAATGATAGCGTTGCATTCCAAACGATTCCAGTTACCTCTAACACATCATGCCATGTTACTACTCCTATTAATAGTGCTATAGCTGCTCCTATACAGGCCGACCAGCCAATTGATAGTTTTCGTGGTTGCACTATGACAAAAAATAACGTAACTAAAAATAAAATAATAGCTAAAGCAGTCTGCATCGTTTCCTTTCCTCCCCTAATTAAAAACCAGTAGCTTAAATGCTACTGGTTTACTCAAGTTATTGATCTGTTTATTCGCCTAAATCTGCATTGTGGAAGACGTTTTGTACATCTTCTAAATCTTCTAATGCATCGATTAGTTTTTCAAACTTCGCTACATCGTCGCCAGTTAAAGTCACTTCTGTTTGAGGAAGCATAGAAAGCTCTGCTACTGTAAATTCTTCTACGCCCGCAGCTTTCAATGCTTCTTGTGTCGCAAAGAATTGATCTGGTTCTGCATAAATAATAACCGCTTCTTCTTCTTCTAGAATATCGCGAGCATCAATATCCGCTTCCATTAAAATCTCTAGTACTTCATCAGCCGTTTTACCTTCTAAGCCGATAACTGCTGTTGAATCGAACATATAAGCTACAGATCCACTAACACCCATATTCCCGTTATTTTTACCAAATGCTGCACGTACATCAGAGGCTGTACGATTTACATTGTTTGTTAAAGCATCCACGATAATCATTGTGCCAGCTGGTCCAAAGCCTTCATAACGTAATTCATCAAAGTTTTCATCACCGCCACCTTTTGCTTTATCGATGGCTTTTTCTATAATATGTTTTGGAACACTGTATGTTTTTGCGCGTTCAAGCACTACTTTAAGTGCACGGTTTGACTCTGGATCTGGTTCGCCTGATTTAGCTGCCACATAAATTTCTCGCCCAAATTTTGCATTAATACGGCTTGTGCTTTGATCTTTAGACGCTTTCTTTTCTTTAATATTGTTCCACTTACGACCCATTGTTTCCACTCTCTTTCAAAAGATAATTTATAAAAATAATAGATACACAGTTGCATATCTGTAAATGGTAATTAAATACTTATCGTATCTTTACTCTGCAAATAATAACACAATGATGCTTACAAAGCTAGATATACCAATGTTTAAGGTAGCATTTTTCTGAAGAAATCGCTGTTAAAATTTACGTTTTTAGCGCCACCTTACAACAGCTCTTGTTTAATTTTTGCTAGTAATGCCTGACAGCCTTCTTGTACTAAATCATAGGTTTCCTGAAAATCACCTGTATAGTAAGGGTCAGGGACATCTTTGCCATGCGCTGTTAAATCTAAAAAACGAAAAACCTTTGGTGAGTGAGGGTTACCTAGCATCGTTCGGATATTGCGAATATTGCTTTCATCCATACCAATAATATAAGCGAACTTTTCAAAATCAGCCTTTAGTAATTGTCGACCTTGCATGCCTATTGTGGAAATACCGTATTCCTTAAGCTTATCCTGTGTACCCCGATGAGGAGGTTCACCGATATGCCATGAGCTAGTGGCAGCAGAATCCACTTCAATTTTTTCTTCTAAATGCTCTTTCTTCACCAAGTCACGCATGACCGCCTCTGCCATGGGAGAGCGACAAATATTACCTAAACATACGAAAAGTACTCGAATCATTTTATTTTCCTCCTACAACAAAGCACTCAAAATCAATTTGATTCTGAGTGCCATTTGCTTTTATTTTACGGGAATACGTTTTTGTAATTCTTCTGTTAGCGCGACTAGCTCATGCTCAAGGTGTTGAGTAAACTGCTCACGACCTTCTTTGCCCTTACCTGTTACATAAAATGGCTCACCATAAATTAAATAGCCTTTGCCACGCTTCATCACATCACCAGCATTACGCGCACCAACGTAAGCAGCTGGAACGATTTGCGCCTTTGCCAATTGTGCAATGGTAATGGCTCCTTGCTTTAAATCCGTTCCTTCTGTGCTGCGTGTACCAGAGGGGAAAATCCCTACAATTTTACCTTCCTTCAATAACTGTGAAGGAATTTTAATCACGCTCGGCCCAGGATTATCACGGTCTACTGGAAAAGCATTTAAATGCTTAACAAGCCAGCCAAGCCCTTTCATTTCAAATAATTGCTTCTTTGCCATAAAGTGAATTTCACGAGGGTACATGGCTACACCAAGGTTTAAAATATCAACATAGCCTGTATGTGTACAAGCGATAATAAACCCGCCCTCTTTCGGCAAGTTTTCTTCTCCATATACACGAGCCTTTGAACCCATTAATTTTAATATTACTTTGACAACATTTGCTGCTAGTTTATACACTGTTACATTCCTACCTTATTCAATGTTTATTCCCATTGTAATCGAAAAGACCAGTATACTGCAATTGCAGGTGACCAACTTAACCCTTCCCTACTAACAGATCCACATCAATCGTAATTTCATTTAAGACAATGGCTGTTTCCTCTTTTTTATGCCAGCCCATTGGTGTCATCTCTAATAACGCAGGTACTAGTTCTTTTGCAAGCGGTAAAGTATAAGTTACACGTTCTACATTTACCTCCCGAAAGCTAGCCTGAAAACGAGCCACAATTTGTTCATTGGAGTAAGTTTCCTTGTTTGAATCTGCATATAATTGAGCACGCAGCTCCTGCAAATAGCCACTTTGCGGTACAACCTTTACAAGACAGCCATTCGGTGTAAGAAGTCGTTTAAACTCCTCATAATTTGCAGGCGATAAAATATTTAAAATCGCATCAAAGCTTGCTTTAGCAAATGGACTTTTGGCTAAATCACCTACACACCAAATTTGTTGTGGATAATGACGTGCGGCAGCCAAAATACCCTCCTTTGCTATGTCGATACCAATGCCAACACCATGATCTGTATCTTTCATAATGCGAGCTAAATGTGATCCCTCTCCACAACCAGTATCTAGCACCGTTTTTGCAGAGGTTATAAGCTCACCGATTCGCGCTTCTACAGCATCATAAATTCCACTATCAATAACAGCCTTGCGGGATTCAAAGAGACCCTTACTATATTTAGAAGCAGCGTTATGTGTCAGCATGTTGACATAGCCCTGCTTCGCAATATCAAAAGAATGATTAGAAGAACAAACCAATCTCCCCTGCTCATAGACATGCATTGATTGCTGACATATAGGACAAGCAAAAAGTGTGATATGTTGATCCATTAATGCTGCTCCTATAGCACGTTTAGATAATGCGCCCATTTCTATGCCTCCTTCTCGTCGTTCGGTGAAACGAGAGCATAACGCTCCCATTTACGGCTTTTCCATCTAAAGTATACGATAATTGCACGTACCCATTCATCTGCTGAAATCGCTAGCCAAATTCCGACCAAGCCCCAATCCAACACAAATACAAATAAATAGCCAAGCGGAAGACTCATGCAAACCATCGATAGAAAACCAATTTTCACAGGGAATCTGGCATCTCCAGAAGCACGTAAAGAGTTAATAACAACGATATTCATCGTGCGGCCAGTCTCTAGTAAAATACTTAGAGCTAACACGGACGCTCCAATCTTAATGACCTCTGGATTATCAGTAAAAACTTGCATGAGGGGCTTACGGAAAATCGTAACGACCGCGACCATAATAATCGTAAAAACAAATGCTGCACGAACACTTTTCCATAGCTGATGATACGCCTCATCTTTCTCTCCTGCACCTACATGACGACCAATAATAATGGCGGTTCCTGTACCAATGGCAATTGCAAATAAATACGTAAACATCGAAATATTCATAGCATACTGTCGTGCTGCTAGTGTTTCTGCGCCTAAGTAAGTCGCATAATATAAAAAGATGATCTGACAAAACTGATAAAGTACCTGCTCAAATGCAGATGGTAAACCAATGTTTAGTATTTTCCTTACATATTCCTTTGAATACTCAAAATAATATTGTAACTTCACGCGCACTTCCATTACCTGATATAGCAACCAGAAAAATACTAGTACAGCTAAAGCGCGGCTAATGACAGAGGAAATAGCCGCTCCTTTCACACCAAGCTCTGGTAAACCTAAATTCCCAAATATAAGACCGTAGTTTAGCACAACATGTAAGACGTTCATGCCAAATGATACGTACATAGTTTGTTTTGTCCAACCATGAACACGAATAATTGCAGCAAGTGCATTAATAATTGCCTGTAGGAAAATAAAACTCCCAATGATGACTAAGTAACTTTGTGCATAGTGGAGTACTTCTCCCTGCAAGTTCATCATCGTCATCAAATGTCTCGCAAAGAAGAAAAATAAAATACTCATTAAAAGTCCAACGACCAAATTCATTGTGACCGCTAACGCCGATATCTTCGCTGCTTCAAAAAAGCGTCTTGAACCTAAATACTGTGAAACAACAATAGATGCACCATTGCCCACTACTTCCAGTATCAAGATAGCTATATGGATATATTGATTGGCTGCACCTACTCCTGATACAGCATTATCTGATAAAGCACTGAGCATAAAAGTATCGGCTAGTCCCATCAACATAAATAGAAATACTTCTAAGAAGATAGGCCATGTTAAATGGAATAGACTTAACTTATTTGTCTCTTTAATTGTGTCTGCCAATACTTTCACTTCTCCTATATTTTCTTAAAAATCTATTGTATCTTATCACAAATTTTCAGACTGTAAAGAGGTTTATAGGAAGACAGCGCTTCCACGTAAAAAATCCCTTTCACTTAAGTGTGAAAGGGGCCATTTTAAATTAAGCAATAGGATTGCAATTGCTCTCGTTTTTCAATTGTTAGGCCAAACTCCTGCTCTAAAAACCCAGTCTTTGAACCATAATGGCGATCCATAGCTTCCAATGCTGCTTGTAAATAGTCTTCGCGAGCGGACATTAATGCATAAAATTGCTGTAGCTCTTGGTCATTATACTGATGCTGAATAGCCTGAACCATTCTTTCTACCATTGGACGTAAATGTATATTCGTATCTAAATAGTCTTCCATAATCGTCTCCTCAGGGACATCTAAAGCTAGCAATATAAGGGCCCCTCCTATCCCTGTTCGGTCTTTTCCGACTGCACAATGATGAACAAGTCCTAAATTATCAGGGTTTTGAATAGTTAGCATTAACTCTTTAAATGAAGGATTATTAAACGGCATTTGTGCATAAAAATCCCGGAACATTTCAGGGCTCACTACTTTATAGAAATCTCTCCCCCCAGCATTTGTAGGCATTTCAAAAGAATGATTGCCCTTCGCTGGAATTTGAATATATTGAGCGTGTGAGAACACAGGGTTAGGATTATGATACGCCTCACTGTTATCACGATAATCAAAAATGGTTTTAATCCCTAACGTTTCAAATAGCTCTTTATCCGCCAGTGTCATTTTCCCAAGAGCTGCTGAGCGGTAAAATAAACCGTTCTTTACCCTACGTCCATCACTTGTCTTATACCCACCCATGTCTCGGAAATTATAGACTGCCTCAAATGGAATCGCCTTTGTCTCTAATTGTTCCAATCACTACACCTCCTAAAATGATCGAGCATACTTACTTTTATTTTAAAGAACAAACTAAATTAATTCCAATTTTCACGCTAGGTAATAATTAAAACCACATCAAAAATGCTAGCTGAAAGGCTTACAGCTAGCATGGAAACATTTCTTATTTAAATAACTCTGGATATACAGCCTTCGCTACTAATTCTACAGCTTCACCGATACGTGGACCAGGTCGATTCGAGATATCTGTATCAAGAGATAATACCGCTTTGTTTTGAATAGCTGTCACAGTATTCCAACCATCACGCGCAAGAATTTCTCCTATTGGATCTTCTGTATAGTTTACTGTCGTTAAAATAACGTCTGGGTTTTTCGCAATCACATCTTCCTCAGAAACTTGCGCCCAACTATTCAATTCAGAAAAAACATTATTAACATTAGCTGCATCTAGTATTTCTTGTTGGAAAGTGCTAGAGCCCGCTGTATAAATGTCTGGCTTAGGGCTAACCTCTAAATAAACATTTTTCGGCGTCTTTACGTCTTTCACCTTCGTTTGTACTTCAGCAATTTTCGCTTTAATCTCTTCGTTTAATTTACTTCCTTGATCAGCAACATCCATCACAGCAGCAATTTGTTCGATATCTCCATAAACATCATCGAAAGTAGTCGCAGATTGAATAACAAACACTTTAATTCCTGCATCTTCAAGCGGCTTTAGTGCATCCTTATCACCGATTGTATAAGCAATGACAACATCTGGCTTTAACGCTAAAATTCGTTCACTGTTAAAATTCGTAGTATCAGAGACACGTTCAATTTTTTGTGCTTCCTCTGGGTAAGTATCGTACTCAGTTGCCCCTACAATTTTATCGCCAACACCTAGAGCAAACAAGATTTCAGTATTACTTGGTTGTAATGATACAACTGTTTTTGGAACTTCATTAAATTCTATTTCAACACCACGGTCATCTGTCACTTTATAGCTTGTTTTCTCTGTGTGTTGTGTATCCTGTGAAGCATCTTTGTTTTTTGTATCTTCAGCAGTGCCACAGCCTGCTAACATCAGTGCAAGTAAGAGCACTGATAGCCATTGGAATTTAAATACTTTCTTCATTATTATTCTCCTTTTTCTTTTTCATTGGGTATGATTTACTAATAAATGGTATTTCAGCTATTCCTGTTTGCTGATTCATAAAAACAGCCATGACAAAACATACATTAGCTAATAAGCCAAGGTAATCGAAAAGAATAGCAGGAACCGCTCGTTCTTCTGATACTTTGTGTAAGGTACGATATGATTTTTTTGCTTCACTGCGGCAAAGATGTAAAGCAGCAGCGGCCTCAGTTCCTTGAGGTAAAACAAAACTTTGAATCTCTTCCTTCACATGACCAACGTAAAAGTCATAACGCTCACTTAACCAAGATAAATCCTCTTCAGTTACTGCTAGTTTTCCACGAACTGAGCCATTGACATGATAAGCCATAGGTAAAATAAGCATTAAATCCTCTTCAACAACTTGAATATCCTCTTTTTTTACTGCAGCTAATGCAACTCCTAGATGTGTTGTGAGGCTATCCGTTCGAATTTCAAAATCGACCGTTGAAGCTTTCTCACGCATAAATGGATAACAAGAATAACGTGCATCTTTTTTCACTTGCTGTCCCCCCTACTTTCTATAATGAAAAATTCTTACATGAAAGGCATAAAAAAAGCCGCTCCTTTTGCAAAGGAACGACAAAAATAACATAATGATCGCCATCAAGCTCGACTTAGCCTATGTTTTTGCCGTATATCCTCCTAGCTTCCGAGAAGTTTTTATACGTTCAAATAAAGGTCGGTCTCCTGGCTTGTACAGTTCATTACATGAAACGAATGAGTTATAAAGAACCTTCCCATCTTCTTTGAGACAGTGGTAAATCTTTATAATGGCTGTACTTACAGTTGCGGAAACAGCTCCGGTTTTTCACCGGATTCCCGATTATGCTAACTAGCACCTTTATTCTGCAAGAATAATTCATTTGTAAAGCAGTTTATCATATATGATTCAGAAAAAATAGTTGTGCTGCGCATGGATAACTTTAAACATCCAGCAATATTTCTACTTTAAGAGAAAATTTAAAACCATTTTATAAGTTTTTACATTATTAAAAAAATTTATAGACTATAATAGTGTTTCAATTGCCTGTTCGATATCGAGCTGAGAATCTGTTGGCTCAAAGCGTGCGACAGTCTTACCACCAGCATCTACTAGAAACTTTGTAAAGTTCCAGCGAATATTACGACCATCTAAAAAGCTTGGGGCAAGTTGAACAATTGCTTCAGCAAGCATTTTCTCTTGCATACTTGCCTTACCAAATTCTCGAAAATTCGCTTCATGCTTTAAATAATTAAAGAGTGGATGTGTAGCCTCACCATTCACCTGTACAAGCTCAAAAATCGGGAATGTGACTCCATAGTTCACCTTGCAAAGATGCTTAGTTTCCTCCCCATCTTCAGGATTTTGATGACCAAATTGATCACAGGGGAAGCCAAGGACTACAAAATTTTCTTTCCCATATTTATCATACATTTTTTGTAAATCTTCAAATTGATATGTAAATCGGCATTGATTTGCCGTGTTAACAATTAACATTGTTTTTCCACGATATGTTTCCATCGATAAAATTTCACCATTAGGCTTCCGTACTAGATAATTATAAATGCTCATGCCATAACCCCTTATAGTTTTTCGTTTATTATAGTTGACTAGTCAACAGATCATCAAAGAATTTGCCCAAAAAAACACCATCTCGCTACTTTGAACGGATGGCTGACTTATACTTCTTTTTATATTTAGCATCTTGCTCTTCATTAATTAAACGATGGGCAATGTCTAATAATTTCGAGTCATTTGTTTGATCATATAGCTTTTTAAATGACATAATAATATCCTGTCGAATGAGAGATGGCTGCTTTTCATCTATACATGTTTGAAATCTTTTAGCTAGATATGACACAACCAGATCTCTTTGTACCTGTCCTGCTTGCCCAATTTTCCAAATTGCTTGTAATGCATGCCTTGCTGTGACGGATTGTTCGTCATAAGTCACAGCCCAAATCTTTAAGAAATCCTCCAATACCCTTTCTTCTGGATCACTTTTTGCAGCTAAAGCGCATAAAATTTGTGCAGCACGTGCACGAGAATATCCATTTTTGTATGTAAGTGCTTTTATTAGCTGTTCCCAAACTGCATATGTCCAATCTACGGGTTCCTGCATAATCTTCAATAATTCCTCGTAAGATTCATATTGAATATCGCGATCATGCTCTGTTAGATTATTAAAAAGTTGCAGAATCTCTTTTTCCATAATTTATCCCTACCTTTATTGTTTCAGAACGTAATAAAATTTGATTTATGGTACACTTAACTTAATTTTTTTCGCAAAGAAGGTGAGTTTATGAATAAATTTAATGCTAGGAAATTGATTTTTCGGTTGATTGTGATTTTATCCCTACTTATAGCTGCCTATTTTGTTATCCCTGTGTCCATGCCTTTAATATTCGCTGGGATTAGTGCATTTTTCTTAGAACCAATTGTCATGTTCTTTAAGCGGAAATGGAAAATGTCACGGAAAATAGCAGTTGCTTTTATTTACATAGTGAGTGTTATTGTTATATCTATTATTTGCTATCTTTCCATTACACAAATCATGACGCAAATAATTTTACTGTCTAAGCAAGCTCCCTATTATATTTCCAAGCTATCAGATATGTGGCTTCATATGCAAGAAAATATTTCTAAATACACAGAAGACTTTCCACCTGAAGTAAGTACTTCGCTTCAAAAAACCACAATGGATTTCATTAAGAAAGTTGAAGAATTCTTTTTAAGCTTCTTTAATTATAGCAAAGTTTCAGCATTCTTTTCAGAGATTCCCAGCCTATTTATCAGTCTTCTCGTTTATATGATTGCTCTATTCCTATTTATGCTTGATTTGCCTAAGTTAAAGCAAATCACTTATAAATATTTAAAGCCAAATACGGCAAAAAAGATAAAAATTATTTTAAATCGCTTAAAAGATGCAACATTTGGCTATATGAAGGCGCACTTATTTGTAAGCTTTATCATTGGAGGCGTCACACTCATTGGACTGCTATTAATCCAACCGAAATATGCGGTAACGATGACGATTATTATCTGGTTAATAGATATTGTACCATTCCTAGGCTCCATCATTATTTTAGCGCCATGGGGGCTCTATCACCTTTTGATGGGAAACACATCTATAGCTGTAAAATTATTCATCTTAGCTGCTATTTTACTGATTATTCGTCGAGTAGTCGAGCCTAAATTAATGGGAGACCATATCGGTTTATCTACTTTGCCGACATTAATTGCCATGTTCATAGGCCTACAGTTATTTGGTATTATCGGCTTACTCGTTGGCCCATTTGTTATTATATTCTTTATTGCTTTAAAAGAGACAGGTGTCATCAAAGTAAATTTTAAAATTTGATAGCAATCTATATGTTCGAAAGTCTCTCTTCAAAATCAACATAAAAAGGTCATCTTTGTATATTTTTCTCTACAAAGATGACCTTTTCCGTATGTCAATCGTCTATATGATAGTGAGGCTTATTGAATACGACCAAAGCCTACTAAGTATTGATTCCACCAATCAAGTGATTCAATTACAACACCATTGTTTTGAGCATCGATCATCGTGTTGTTACCTAAATAAATACCTACGTGTGCTACACCTGAACCATAGCTGAAGAATACTAGATCTCCAACACGTGCTTCACTTGCTGAAACGCGTTGTGTTGCTAAATATTGTTGTGATGCTGTACGTGGTAAAGAAACACCTGCTTGTTTATAAGACCACTGTACAAGACCTGAACAGTCAAAACCTGTTGATGGGTTGCTACCACCCCAAACATATGGACGTCCTAAAAATTGTTTAGCTGTTGAAATGGCATCTCCTGAAGAGACAGTACCAGCTCCTGACCCAACAATAATTTTTTGTGGTTCGCCACCACCATTATTTTGAGTTGCTTGTACTACTGGTGTAGCTGCTTGAAGAGCACGTAAACGAGCTGCTTCTTCTTCAGCTGCTTTACGCTCTGCTTCTAAACGTTCTTCTTCTTGTTTCGTTGCAATTTCAGCTTTTAATGCAAGTGATTTCGCTTCGTTTTCAGCTTTCTTCACTTCCATTTCGCTTTCCTTTTGTTGAAGCTCTTGGAATTGTTTTTGAAGTTCTTTTTGTTTTTCATCTAATGTAGCTTTTTGTTGCTCTAAGCTTGCTTTATCCGCTTCCTGTTGATCCACTAATTCTTGGTCAGCATCCATTAATGTTTTTACCGCTACGACACGGTCCATTAAATCTGCAAAGCTTTTTGCTTCAAGAACTACGTTTAAATAAACACCTACAGTGTTGTCTTGTGCTTGGTATGCAGCCATACGTTCACTTAAAATTTTTGAACGTTGCTCAATGCGTTTTTGTGTTTCAACAATACTAGCATCCACTTCTTTAATATCAGCTTGCACTTGTTTAAATACCTTTACTTTTGCGTCGATCTCTTGTTGTAATTTTGTTAGTTCTTCTTGTAATTTTTTAATTTGTGCATCTATCTCAGCCTTTTTCTCAATCATTTGTTGAGAAGTTTCTTCGGCTTGTACTTCTGTTGGTTGAATTGTATTAAATAATAAGCCGCCAGCTAGTGCCAATGCTAGCACCATCGACTTACGCCATTTGTTACGCTTAGCCACGTTACCTTCATTTCCCTTCATCTATCAATTTCGCTCTCGATATTCTATGTAATCACTTGAACGATTTCTATTTTAATCAAATGTTCTTATATTTATTTTAGCCTTTTAAAGTTTAGCATTTTCTACATAACTTTTATACTATTTCATGTCTATTTAATACATTAGTAAAACTCGAAATATTTCTGTAACATTCGCACTTAAACTACATTATTCTACAAAACACTGTTTTCTTCTACACAAGGAAACTATTAGCTAATTCGACATTAGACCCAGCTAATAGTTTGTAATGGTTTTGTAATATTTCATGGTATCAAATAAAAAAAGGTAGGGGAAAAATTTCCCTACCTACTGCTTCATTGACCTTAATGCTTGTATAGATAATCTCACTAACAAAATAGCACATAAAAATAAACCTAAATAAGCCGCTGTGTTCAAATATACCGCATAAGAATCATGGATAAATTGTGAAATAGCTAAGAGAGCGACAGATATAATACCAAAGGTTATCCCCACCAGCAGCAATACAAATCGAGAGAACAAATGTGTAATAAAACGGGCATTATGTTCATCCGAAAAAACATCATGATGTAAAATGATTTTTCCACTTTCAACCCGCTGAATGAGCTGATCGACTCTTCTAGGCATTTTACGTAAAGTTGGTATCAGCATGGATAATTCTTCTTGCAGACGCTCCTTAGTTGCCATCGGTTCTTTAAATGGCTTTAGGAAAGAGGCACGCATATATGTAGCAGAAAAATCCTTTGCCTCTGTAAAAATATCAAAACGTGGATCAATTACCCGTAGTGTGCCATCTAGCGTCACTAAGGAGCGGAGAGCCAATCCCACCGCTGGATAAAATGCAAGTCCAAAATCTCTTACCACTGTAAATAGCGCATGAATTAATTCTTCAGTAGGTATACGGTCAACATAGGAAATTTTCAGTAATATTTGATCGATTGCCTGCTCCATTCTAGCACGTTCTGCATGATCAGCATTTTCCACTAATAATGTTAAACCATCATATAAAACGCTTGAATCATTCAGCTGAATGCCCATTAAAAATAACTTCAAGCCTTCTTGCTGTGTTGCACCTAAGCGTCCTACTGCCCCAAAATCAAGCAAGACTGGCGTGCCATCTGTTTCATCTATGTGGATATTCCCTGGATGTGGGTCTGCATGAAAAATACCTGAGAATAACATTTGCTCAAAAAATGAATACAGTACTGTTCTTGCAAACGACCTACGATCAATAGACAAACGATTGAACTCAGATGCCCCATCTGCCACACTTTGTCCGCGAATATACTCCATCACAATGATATTTTCATTACTGTAAGGCGTAAATATTTTAGGAATTCGAACCTTGTAATCACTTTTCGCTAGCGCATTCTTCACCTGTAGCGTATTACGTACTTCAATATCTAAATGAATCTCCTCACGTAGTCCATCTGCAAATCCACCAGCCAACTCTCGAAAGCCTAATGATTCTGCCCAGGTCGATTTTGTAGATAGCCAATTAGCAAATTCCTCTAAAATTTCAAGATCATCGCGCATAATTCCCTTTACTTCTGGACGCAATAGCTTGACTACCACCTCTTCATAATTTTTAAGCCGCGCTTTATGCACCTGGCCAATAGAAGCTGCTGCAATGGGCTCCATTTGAAATTGACTAAATATTTCGTCCATGGATTGTGGAAGAGACCTCTCTAAAATTTGTTTCACTTGCTCCTCCGGTAAAGGCTTTACTCGGTGTTGAAGCCTTTCTAACTCATCAATAAAAATAGGTGAAAAAAGTTCTTTTCGTGTGGAGAGCACCTGGCCAAATTTGATAAAAATCCCACCACATTGTTCTAGTGTTGCTCGCAAAGCAATCGCAAGCTCTTTTTCATTTTCCCGTTGCCTCGCATATTTAATCGTTTGTACGACACCGTTTGTAACAGCAATTTTTAATACCTGACGCAGACGTTTCTGCTGTCGCCAATAGCTACGCAATCGCAATAATAAAGATTTTTGGCCGTTACGGCGATCTCCATTTGTAATGCCACTTGGGTCAAAAAGCTCAAATACCAAATAAAGCAACATCGAAATGAGTAGCATACTTCCAATCCAAATCAGTGTGCTTACCTCTGTAACTGTTTGCATCATCGTTTCTGACAAAAAATCTGTATGGCGCAGATAAGAATACCAGTAAACAAAAGAGGTTAATGTCACGCTAATAACGACTGAAAGCACTCTTCGCACAAAATTGATATTTGAGCCAATTAATCGTCCACTCACAATATAAATCAAACCCGATACTACAAGGATTTGGATTAAAAACTTCAAAAAGATCAACAGTGTCACCCCCTGTGCCATTTCCATTTCCTACTACCGCTAGTATAGCAAATTTGTGCACCAACTTTCTTTAACAAGGAACACCTCGGAAAATTTATTAAGTCTATACCTTGATAAAATACCTATAAGGGTATATTATTTATTTGTAGCATTAAACTACATATTTCATTAGTAATTTGAAACAAAACCCTTATTTAATAGCTTTTAAATACCCCATTATGTATTTACTAAGAAAAGGAGTGTTTACAATTGAGTAAAAAATTTTTAGTAGTTGGTGGCGTTGCAGGTGGTGCCTCCACAGCAGCACGTATTCGCCGTCTCGATGAAAAGGCAGAAATTATTATGTTCGAAAAAGGGCCGAATGTTTCATTCTCTAATTGTTCTCTACCCTTCCATTTAAGCGGGATTGTTGAAAATAGCGACAAATTAATTTTAATGACACCTCAAGGCTTTCAAACAAAATACAATATTGAGGCTCGTGTTCAGCAAGAAGTTGTACACATTAATCGAAAGCAAAAAACCATCACCATTAAGGATTTAAAAACGAATAGAGATTATGAGGAAAGTTACGATACGTTAGTGCTATCCCCAGGAGCAAGTCCTATCGTTCCTGACTTAGAGGGCATTCATTCTAAGCACGTCTTTACCATTCGAAATGTGGTGGATATTGACCGTTTAAATCGATATCTACAAACAGATAATGTACAAGATATTGCAGTGATTGGTGGGGGCTTCATTGGTGTAGAGGTAGCGGAAAATTTGAAGCTAGCAGGCTATAATGTATCTCTAGTTGAATTCGGGCAACAAATTATGGCCCCTTTTGATTATAACATGGCTCAAATATTACACAAAGAAATGACCGATAAAGGGGTTCAAGTCATTGTCAATGACGGTCTTGCAAAAGTTGCACCAGATTATGTGGCGTTGAATTCGGGCAAACAATTGAAAGCACAAGCAGTTGTATTAGCAATTGGTGTTCGCCCTGAAATCCGCTTAGCTCAAGAGGCCGGGCTAACAATCGGCGAACTCGGAGGTATTCAAGTTGATGCTAATTACGTGACATCTGATTCTTCCATATACGCCGTTGGAGATGCGATTGAAGTTTTCCATCAGCTTACCCATAAACAGACACGCCTCGCTTTAGCTGGTCCCGCTCAACGACAAGCACGTGCTGCAGCTAATCATATGTATAACATCCCTCATCACAACAAAGGAGTCATCGGATCTTCAAGTGTACAAATTTTCGACCTTGTATGTGCCACAACGGGTTTGAATGAAAAAACAGCCCTAGCAAATGGATTCCAGGCAAACAGTGTTTATTTGATAGCTCCCGATAAAGTAGGTTTAATGCCAAATAGTAATCCACTTCACTTCAAGCTTGTTTATGAAACACCAACAGGTAAAATCCTTGGAGCCCAAGCTATTGGTAAAGGTAATGCAGATAAACGGATTGATGTTATAGCTACCCTCATCACAACGGGCGGTACTTTAGAAGATTTGAAGGAGCTAGAGTTAAGCTATTCTCCAATGTTTAGCACCGCTCGTGATATTGTCAATTTGGCAGCTCTTGTAGCTCAAAATCTATTACACGGACACTTCAAACAGGTAAAAGTTGATGAAGTAAGAAAACTCATTGAAAATCATGCCTACATCCTAGACGTACGCGAAAAGAATGAATTTGAATGTGGTCATCTTATCAATGCGCACAATATACCTTTAAGTGAACTTCGGGAAAGAATGAATGAGATACCGAAGGATCAACCAGTGTATGTACATTGCCGATCCGGTCAACGTAGCTATAATGCTGTCATGGCCCTTCAGAATAGCGGTTTTTCTAATGTCTTTAATGTAAGTGGATCATTCCTTGGCATTTGCTTATATGAATATTTTACAGATATCACAACGAACAGAGATAAAATTGTTACAGCTTATAATTTTAATTAAGCGAAAAGGGATGCCATTCACACAGCATCCCTTTTCGTTAATTTGTAGACAGTACTTTTTCCCAATCAATCGTACCATTTTTAATTTGTTCGCGTTTTTCTTTATTCATGATATCATTTGGACGCCCGCCTTTTGGCCAGTCTTTTTCATGGTTTGCCCACTCTGGACGATCTTGCAATAAAATAAAGGCAGCTAAATCAGCAGCTTCTTGATCTGTTAAAGTCCCAGCTGCACCTACTGGCATATTATTTTGAATATAACCAGCCATTTTTGACATACGTGCCATACCCGCTCCATCATTAAAGGAATTATCTCCCCATAAAGCTGGACCAGTATTGGCACCTGTACCAGCGCCATCAGCTGCATGACAGGCTATACATGACTGTGCATAAAGCTCCTCACCGTCGGCAACATTCGGAATCGGGACATTTTTCATATCACTAGTGCCTGCCCATTCACGTTTTGCGCCAATTGGAACACCTTCAGAAATATACGCGAAATACGCTACCATAGCCTCTAGCTCATCACTATTCATTTCAAATTTTTTACCATTCATACTGCGAACCATACAGCCATTAATGCGCTCTTCTATTGTAACCACACCACCTGAGCGTCCAATGTATTGTGGATAATTTGCCATTACACCTACTAATGATGAGGCTTGCTCGTCATAGCCAGCACCTGCATGACAGCTTGTGCAGGATAGTTGGTTTCCTACATACTCATCTGCCGCAACATGCGTGTTATTAACAAGTTCATAGCCATATAATATTGCTTCTTTCATTGGACCATCTGGTACTTCATCAATACTCGGCGGAGCATAGACCACTGACTGAGCAGCTGCTGTTGTTGGTACATGCGTTTGCACTGTCGCTTCTTTCTCACTCGCATTCGAATCAACTGAAATTTTGTCACTGACAAACGTCCCAACAAAAATGGCGCCTGCTAACAGTACTGTTCCTGCTACTCCCGCTACTATAGGTTTCATCTATAATACCCCCCTTTGTATTCTCACTTATATTTTAGCAACATAACAATTTATTGGATGTGATTTTTCTCACACTACAATAAAATAGAACCATTCAGATGATAAAAATGGTTAAATTATACATTTAATTTTGTTCTATAACACAGAAAACAAGACTTAATACCTCTTGCAGTATACATTTATTTCTAATCAAAAAATGTCGAGTACAAATATGCACTCGACATTTTTTAAAGTTTTTTATAGTTTACATTGGCCATTAGCACATGCCGATTCTCCATTACCATTTATCGTTACAGTTGGCTGAATACCAGCTATTTCAGCAGTTTGATGCAAAGTTCGCACAAACACTTCATTCGGCTCAGCACCTTTAATACCGTAACGATTTTCAAATACAAAGAACGGTACACTCCGCACGCCAAGTTGCTGTGCATCATAGCGATCCTTGTCTAGCTCTTCACTAAAATCAGTTGAAGCTAATATTCCCTCCGCAACTTCTCTAGCCAAATCCAATTGCACAATAACATTTAATAAAAATTCATCGTTATTTAAATCTTCACCATCTTTAAAATAACCAGCCATTAGTGCTTCAGTATAAGCGGCTGCTTTACCAAATTGCTGCGTCCACTTCGCTAAACGATGAGCCTTTTCTGTATGCGCTGTTGTCATCTTAGCAAAATCATACTGCAAACCAACTTCCGTTGCTCTCATAGCTATACCCTTGACCATATTTTCCACTTCTTCTAGCGCAACATCATATTTTTTAGCCATCGCCTCATAAAAGGATGGTGCATTCAATTTCGGTGTATCCAGGCCTATTTGAAATGCTTTATATTCTATTTCCACTTGTCCTGTATAGCCTGCAATGTCAATTGCCCGTTCAAGCTCTCGCTTACCAATATAACAATATGGACATGTAAAATCGGAAAAGACTTCAATTTTCATTACCATACCCCCTTATAATATATCCATCCAAATTTTAATAGCCGTCGCTAATATAAGAACGGCTAAAATAATTTGTAGGAATTTTGTATTTAACTTGCCCCCTACTTTCGCACCTAGAGGAGCCGCTATTAGACTAGATACAATTAGAATGAGGGCTGGATAATATTCAACTTGTCCTGTCATCAATTTCCCGACGGTACCTCCTATTGAGGAGATAAACGTAATAGCAAGGCTTGACGCAATGGTCATTCGAGTGGGAATGCCTAAGACAACAAGCATGATTGGTACTAATAAAAATCCACCAGCTGCCCCCACAATCCCGGAACCGATCCCAACAATGAAAGCTAATAGGACCGCCCATGGTTTATTAAATGTAACAGCCTGCATCGGTTGATCATCAATTTGCTTTTTCGGTATGAACATCATCACAGCTGCAATTAACGCAAGAATTCCATAGACAATGTTAATGCCAGACTCTGATAAAAATTTTGAACCGAAGCTACCTATAAAGCTTCCCGTTAATATGGCACTCCCCATATAAATAATAAGTGATTTATTTAAATATCCGCCTTTGCGATAGACCCAAACACCAGAAAGAGCAGCAAAAAGTACTTGAATCGCACTAATCCCTGACACTTCATGTGCCGAAAAGGCCGCAAATCCTAGTAATGGCGGTATATAGAGTAGCATTGGGAAATTGATGATGGCACCGCCAATACCTAACATCCCTGATACAAATGAACCGAGAAAACCAATAAGTAAAATGGTTAAGATCCATGCAATATCCATTTATTTTTCCTTCTTTCTGGCTGTATTCGACAAAAGGAAAGAAGGGTTGTTCTACTGTAATAGACAACCCTCAATCAGCTCTATGCTTTCTGAATGAAAAATGTAATGACGCCAGCCTCTTCAGATTGATCTAAAATGATATGGCCTCCAGCTTTTGACCAAGCAGGAATATCCGCTAAAGCTCCTTTATCCGTCACCTGAACTTCTAAAACTTCCCCTGGCATTAGGGTATCTATTGCTTTTTTTGTCTTCACAATAGGCATTGGACATGAAAGGCCTTTTGCATCTAGTTGTAAACTTGATTTCATCATAATCTCCTTCGACTCGGCAAAGGTTGTAAGCGATTTTGCCGGTTCTTCTTGTTCTATATCTCCATGAAGGATGAGCGCCTTCAATTCACGAAATTTACATGCAACAAGCATACATGCATACTCATTGCACTTTAGCATGCTTTATCGTACAGCACAGCGATTTGGTCCAATTTCCATCTCTGTTTGCTCATCTAACGCAGGTGTTATTTTCCCCATATTCACCTGACGGATTTCTTGATAGGCATTTGGTTGTGGAGGTAATTCATCTGTTACCACACGTCTAAATTCTTCTTCATGTTGAATATTTAAACCATGGTTTTGTACAAATAAATCCCCTAGTCGTTTCGCAACCGTTCCATCTTCATTCAGCTCATCAATAATCATAAAATGTGCTGGTAAGACAATAAGGTCATCAGACAATTCTCGATAACGCTTGTAAAGAGTGTCTCGTAAATCCCCAACCCAATCATCAGCAAGGCCAGCTAAATCAGGACGTCCGATTGAATCGATAAATAAAATATCTCCTGTTAATAAATATTTGCTGTCAACAACAAATGAAGTAGAGCCAATTGTATGGCCCGGAGAATAAATGGCTCCTACGTCTATTTTTGATGCTCCGATTTGAACATTTGTTCCATCAGCTAACGGAGTATATTGGAACACAACTTCCTCAGCGTCTTTAGGTGGCAAATAATAAGTTGCGCCTGTCATCTCTGCGATATGGCGACCACCCGAAATGTGATCAGCATGTAAATGTGTATCAAAAACATGTTTAATTTGGACGTTTTTATGCTCTGCAAAGTTTATAAATACATCTATAAAACGTACAGCATCAATAATAGCTGCTTCACCTTCAGAAAGGACCATATAAGACAGACAACCCTTTCCTAAACGAACAAATTGATAAAGCTCGCCTCCACCTGTTAAATCGCCAACTTTGATCGGCTCTAGATACTCACTCCAAGATTTCATACCTCCAGCTAAGTAAGCAACATCACGACCTGCTGTTGATAACATCTCAGCAATCATCAATGATGACCCCTCTTTAGCACAAACCACTAATACTTCTTTATCAGCTGGGATTTTCGGTAAAATAAACTCAATACCATCTAACAGTTCAAAATACGGTATATTTAAGTACTCAAAACGATGTCCATCAATTTTCCAATCTTCGAATGCATCCGCATTACGAACATCTAAAATAAACAACTCTTCATTGTGAATAACCTTTTTAGCTACTTGTGATGCGCTCCATTTTCGAATTGACATCTCTTTACCCCCATCGGTATTATTTTTATGTTTTTTATAGCAGAGAGGGGTGTCCTCTCCGCTTTTATAAGTAGGTCACTAGAATGTAAGTGACGGTGCTGCGTCTTTCGCGAATTCAAGGAATGTTACAGCTCCTCCCACTTCAATCCCCTCAATGAAATCTTCAGTAGTTAAACCCATTACATCCATCGTCATCTGGCAAGCAATAAATTTCACACCTAATTCTTGTGCCATCTCCACTAGTTGAGGAATAGCTGGCACATTTGCTTTTGTAAAGCCTTCTGCATAATGTTCTGCTCCAGCTGGCATTGGTAATGCATGCATACCTTGCTTATGAATTAGATTCAGGCCTTCAAATGTAAAGAAGATAGCTACCTCTTTCTCAGAAGCTGCTGCAGCTGTTGCGATATTGAACACCTTGTACGCATCAAATAAACCACCGTTACTTGCAATGATTGCTACTTTGTTCGACATAATAAAATTCCTCCAATTTAAATGTTTTTTGTTAAATCGCCTGCCCAAGATATCATACCTGGTAAGACGTTAAATACTTTCGTAAAACCACGTGTAGCCAGCTTTTGCGCAGCCATGTCACTGCGTTTTCCAGTACGACAAATAACGTATATCTCCTGCTCTTTATCAAGCTCAGGAAGTCGTGCTTCCAGTTCGCCCATTGGTATCGATTTTGCTCCCGCAATATGCCCAAAAGCGAATTCCGCTTCCTCACGTACATCAAGAATTAATCCTTTACGACTTGTGATTTGCTCTAGATCAATTGTTTGTTCAAATGTCATTTCTTCTATTTGGTCATTTGTACATTTACGAATATAATGTTTTAGCACACCATCATCTTCTAAAGTACCAATATACTGATGACCTACAGTTTCAGCCCATGCTGCAATATCAGCTTTTGACCCTTTATCTGTCGCAGCTACTTCTAAAATTTGACCATCTACTAAATCAGCCATCGCTTTTTTTGTTTTCACAATCGGCATTGGGCAAGAAAGACCCTTGGCATCTAGCTGAAAATCCGCCTTCATACTTCCCACATCCTTCATATACCTACACAGGTATTATTTTATTCAAAAAAAAATAGATATAATCTATAACTGTACTTTGCCCTCCCAAGCTAACATACCACCAGTCATGTTAGTTACGTTAAAGCCATTACTTTCTAATATTTGAGTAGCCCGAGCACTTCGTCCGCCTGATCGACAAACCATAATATACGACTCCCTCTTATTTAATTCATGTAGCCGAAACTCTACTAAACCTAGCGGGATATGAAGAACGCCTGGAATGTGACCATCCTCTACTTCATCTACCTCTCGCACATCAATAAGATTCAGCTTCCCTCCTTGCTCCATCGTTTGCTGCACTTCTTTGGCTGTAATTTCTTTCATTTTTTCTCCTCCTAGTATGCACTCATTCCACCACGAACATTGGAAACACGCTCAAAGCCTTGCTTTTTCAGTTGCTTACAAGCCTGACTACTTCGCATGCCACTTTGACAAATAACTATGATTTCTTTATCCTTCGGTAGTTTTTCAAAGCTCGATCCAAGCGGAACATTTTTAAATTGGGAGATATGCCGACCTTTATACTCAGCAGGCGTGCGTACATCGATAAATAGCTTATCCTTATCATCCAGCATATCTTTTAATTGGGCTGTAGAAATTGATTGAACGCCCTTTATTGGCTTCATTCGCCAAAAGAAAAAGGCTGCGATAAGCGCAATAATAATCCATATTTCCATATGATCTGTCCTCCTTTTATACGATTATGGGTATATCCAAGTTATCGACTTTTAACGACCAAATCCATTGCCTCTTGGATAGCAGCATTCATTTTTTCAGCATTACCTTCAGCAGTCGATACACAATCTAATAAATTTTCACTAACAATGACACCAATCGTCCGGTCAACAGCAGAACGCACGGCAGATAGCTGTGTAATCACATCTTTACAACTTTGACCTTCTTCCATCATGCGTAAAATACCACGCATTTGACCTTCCATACGCTTCACACGGTTTGCAGTGTTTGGACCATATGCCATTCTGTTACGCCCCCTTTCAGAACGATTGATTGGATTTCCTTACGAGATTCATATTATACCCCTATAGGTATATTGTCAATATGAAAGCTTCAAACTTTTTTATCGTGCTACAATTCCGGGGTACAATGTTCTCCCCATTGCGTTAACCCCGTCTATCTGCTTCCTTATTATTTCAACAAAAAAACCCTGCTACGAGTTATTACTCATAGCAGGGAATTCATTTTTTATTTAGCTAATTGCATGGCTGGTCCAAAGAATTCATAGTGAATTTTTTCATCTTTCACGCCAATTTCCTGTAAATTTTTAATAACCGCTTCCATAAAGCCTACAGGGCCACATACATAAACATCTGCATTATCAGCTACTTTTTCAGCTAGTAATTCTTTTGTAATAAGCTTGTCTTCATCTGAGTATAAAGCTGTATATGATGCATTCGGTAATACGTTTACTTTCTCTTGAATGTCATCACTGAACGCTACAACTTTCTCATTACGAGCACATTGGATAAAGTTCACTTCATTCGCTGCATTATCATTTAAAGATTGCAACATACTGTTTAAAGGTGTTACACCGATACCGCCACTTACAAATGTAATTGGTGCAACCGTTTCTTCTAACACAAATAATCCAGCTGGAGCACTTACATCTACTAAATCTCCAACTTGTAAGTGATCGTGAATATAATTCGACACTTTACCATTTGGCGTATGATCGCTTTCACGTTTCACCGAAATACGATAGCCATCTTCTGCACTTGCTTGTGAAAGTGTATATTGACGGTTCATTAAATACTCTTCTCCTGGCACTTTCACTCGAATGGAGATGTATTGACCTGGTTCATAAGTTGGTAGAGGTGAACCATCTTCATTTACAAAATAGACAGAAGTTACTAAGTCACTTTCCACAACTTTTTTCGCCACTTTTAATGGTTTAAATAGACGCCACCCACCATTGTTCACAGTTTTTTGGTATAACTCTTCTTCTACTTGAATGAAAATATCTGCGATAACGCCATATGCCTCGGCCCATGCACCAATAATGTCATCAGTTGCTGCATCACCAAGTACTTCTTTAATCGCTTTTAATAAGTTTTCCCCAACGATTGGGTAATGTTCAGGTAGAATTCCTAAACTACGGTGTTTATGTGCAATAAGCATTACTGCTGGTAAAATTGCTTCTAAGTTTTCAATATGAACTGCTGCAGCATAAACAGTATTAGCTAGTGCTGTTTGCTGACGACCTTGCTCTTGGTTCGTGTGATTAAAAATATTCAGTAGTTCTGGATGAGCTTGAAACATATTTTTATAAAACGTCTTTGTGATTGCAACACCATGAACTTCTAATACAGGTACTGTTGCTTTAATGATTTGAATTGTTTCTTGTTTTAACATATCGCTTACCATCCTTTCGTGATTACAATATAACGCTTTCATTCTCTTAAAGCAATATATAAAATACATCTTTAACAAAATAGACATATTTGATGTATTTTAAATACATCTTTAAAAATAGGTTGAAGATATTATACTTCAATGTAAAAATGCTATAATTATTTTGAATTATAGAAAGTAGGGTGTTCGGATGCGCTTAACTTTATACACGGACTACTCTCTGCGCACACTTATCTATTTAGGCGCAAAGGAAGATGGTCAATTATCAACTATTCAAGAGATCTCAGATGCTTATAATATATCGAAAAACCATTTAATGAAGGTGACACACCAGCTTGGGTTATTAGGTTACATTGAAACAATTCGTGGACGCGGTGGTGGTATTCGCCTTGCTATCGATCCAAAAACCATTACCATTGGTGAAATTGTGCGTCATACAGAAGAGGATTTTCATCTTGTAGAATGTTTCGATAAAGAAAATAACCTATGTAAAATAGCTCCAGAATGTCAATTAAAAGGTGTGCTGTATGAAGCTTTGCAAGCCTATTTGAACGTGTTAGATCAATACACCTTGGACGATTTCCTTCATTCTAAGGAAAAATTAATGGCTCTACTGCTCGGTAAATAAAAATGCCCGCTCAACATTTGTTGAACGGGTATTTTTTATGAAGTTGCTTATAATTGCTTTGAAAAGAAAATCATATCCAATGCACGAATACCATTTTCATAAATTGGTTCTGGATAATGACTGAAGAAGTCCTTTTCAATAGCTTCCATGCGAAAACCTGCTTTTTGATAAAAAGCGATATTATCGATACTTGAGTTCGCCGTTCCAACCAACACCGTTTGATAACCATCCTTTTGGCACTTTTCAGTGAGTTGTCGCAAAATCTCTTTGCCTATTCCCTTCCCTTGATACTTTGGTACAATAGCAATATTTTTCAATTCAATTGTAGTATCGGTTTGAGGAACGACCAATGCCACTCCCACCAGCATTTCTCCACAATTAATTTTATATAATGTACCCGTATCTAAATATTTCCGAACCGCCACTTCACTTTCATCCGCTAATAAAAGCTGAGGTAAAAAAGCTTCTCTGTCTCCTTCTACCTTCTCTAGTGATGTTCGATAACGGACATAATCTTCTCGTTCAAAAACATTTAATACACATGGTTGCTTTTCCTTCACTTCTAACCAAGAATGCTCCTCAGGATAATCTTTTTCCACCCCTACTCGAGCAAAAGGTAGCTTTTCTTGGGCTTTTTGTGAACGGATATTAACCTTCCGTGCTCCTGCAAATACACGTGATAATCCCAACTCAAAAAACGCAATATCTAAGATAGCCTTTTTTGCTTCAAGATTATAGCCCTTCCCCCAAAATTGATAGCCAAGCCAAGAGCCGATATGACAGCTCTTTTTATGATGGTCTATAAACATCAGAGATGTAACACCAATGACTTGCCCCTCCTCATTTAAAACCACACGAGGAACGGTTTTACCTTCTTCTTCATCTATACGTTCACGCTTAATAAAATGAATCGTGTCTTCTACCTTGCCAGCAGGTAAGCCAAGGGCATCACGAACCTGTGGCATAGAAGACAACGCATGCATAGCCTCGGCATATTTGATATCGTGTCTCACTAAAGTTACCGTCATCTTCTATTCTCCTTTATTTCTGTTAACTATACATTTTCTTTATTGTAAAGCTTACGAAAAACTTTTTCATCGATTGGAACATACATAAAATGTAATAATCTTTGTAGCCTTACAAACTACTTTAAATAAGGGCAACAAAAACTACAACCAAACGAGTTATAAAAAAGTTTACTTTATTAATGCATTCATTATTCCTTTCTATAAAAAGATCAACTGTATTTTATGCATTACTCGCTTTGCAACATTTCATTATAAAACACTTATTGTAAAATATATAATTTTTTCCACAAAATTTTTGACATGGTATTTTTGTAATGTTATCACTTGTTGGAATTTAATTCAAAATTAAGAAGTAAACTGAAGAAGTATTTTGGTAAGTTAGCTTCTGTAGCCTAAGCTACAACTATTGTCGGTGGTGGATTCAGTATCAATGCTAGTGCTTCTGAATTAGAAACAAATGCAATAGGAAATACATACGAGGTTCCTGCACCAGCTTTAGAAGAATCAATTAACTCAACAGATGAATTTAAAGTTACAGTTACTTTTGTACCTGTGGATGGAGAAGAGATAGGTTTCCAACCTCGAGATGCTACACATGAAATATTTGTTGGTCAACCATTCAAAATGCAGGGTACCCACCATCTACTTTTATACGGAATGAATGCTATCGAACTTAAAGGGAATCTGGCTATTGGTAAAAATGTAGGTACAGCTCAAGTTAAAGCTTTTAAATCAGATGGATCTGTCCTTGGCGTTTATACTTTTGTAGTAATTAGATAATTTGAAATACTAGATAGTAGAGAAAGTGAGCTTTGTCTCACTTTCTCTACTATTTTATTTTTGTGAATTAATAGGTAGTGTAACCTCTAGTTCAGGAATATATTGAATCTTTGGTTCACCATTTTCATCCATTTGAAATGCACCCATTTCATTTTCATCAAAGAGGTATATATACGGCTTAAGGGTTATTGTTTTTGGAACAGATTCAAACGGGTTGTACCGAGAATCCGTAATCTTATCGCTTCCATTCGTAGCATGCCAACCATTACCACCAATTAATTTGAGTTTGCGACCTTGATCATCAAAAACATCTATACCCATCGTTAGTAAAGGTAGTGTGAAAGTTGAGTTATCCATTAAAACGAGTCTTGTAGTTATTCCTGTTGTTATTGGTGTCAGTTGAATCTGTTCAACAGTAAAATGTATATTATCGTATTTCCTACTTACATTAGGTTGTAAGGTCACATAGTCTTCAACTTTATTTTTCACAGGAATATCAATTTTCAAAGGATCTTCTATGCCATTTATTGAAGTAGATAACGTCAAATCAAATTGCTCGGGGAAAGAAGCTCCTCCCTGATTATTCAAATCTGAAAACTCAATAATAGCAGAATCTTTATCTTTACCATTGTGTATCATAGGATGAACAGAATTAGAATCATTCGCAGCAAAAGAATCAACAGAATTACCATTTATAAACAATTCGATATCACTGATTTGTTCTATTAAATTTCTTTTTGAAAATTCACCTTCTGTTTGAAGACGTTCAATAGCAATTGAAACACGTGTACCGTCATACACTACTTCAGATACACTTAATGTAAAGCCATCTTTAGTAACACTTGTATGGAGTTTCGTTGAGAGCCCTTTTTCATCAGCAGCTTTCAGGCCAAGATCACCCGTAAGTTTAAAAATAGATGATAGTAAAGGAACTTCTTTTATAGTGGCAGCCATCGTTGGTGAAATTAAGCTAGTGATAAATAACAGACTTAAAATCATTGCTGCAGAGGCTGTCATCATCATCACTCTTTGGCGCATTTTCTTATGGGTTCTAAAACTTTCTGGCTGCTTTGAGTTACGTTTATTTTCATATTTGTCCATTGTCTGATTTACCAAATCCACTTCCAGAGGTGTTTCCCGAATAAACCTTTCTATCTGAGTTAACTCCTTATCCTCCAGTTTTGAACGAGTGTCCATAAATATCCCCTCCTAACATATTTTCCTTCATCAATTTTTTACGTAATCGTTCATACTTTTTTCTTACTGTGGCTGCTTTCATATCCATAATGGCAGCAATTTCATCAAAGCTATACTCCTCAATAGAACGAAGTAATAAAATCCTTTTTTCATCTACATGTAAGTTTTCCAATAGCCTATGTACCATTTCATCATATTCAGGTATCGGAGCTTGCGTCTGCTTCACCTGTTCTTGCTTCAGATTTAGCCAAAATTTATAGCCCTTATTTTTGGCTTTTATGACATCAATACAATGATGGTGGGCAATTTTATAAAGCCATGCTGACAAGGAAACCGTATAAGAAAATTTATGAATATTTTCTAATCCTTTAATAAAAATATCTTGTGAAGCATCCTCCGCCTCCTCTTTGGTTCCTAGCATATAGTAACAATAAATATAAATTTGCTTTTGAAAACAACGAATGATTTCTGCATAGGCACGTGTGTCACCTGATTGAACTTGCTCCACAATGGATTGAATATCTATATCAGCCCGCTCTTTTGATTGATTTAGTGCAGTCAAAGTTGTTCCCCCCTTTCCAATCTATATAACTGAAATTAATAGAAGTTTGTGACACTAGAAAAGAAATTTTAAAATTATTATTTAGATCCTGAATGTCATCGGGTTACTTAGAGAAATCTTTTATTTCGTACCATTAAAGCTGTTTCTTCCCTTCCTCGCCTATATAACTGAAATCAACAGCCATTTGTGACACATTAAAAAAATTTTTTCACAAAAATAAAACGCTTAAGGGTATCCTAAGCGTTTAAGGCTCACTATTTTATTTTGTAGCTTGTTATAAACCCTTTAATGATTGGGATCAATACACCTATCAATACAATGGGTAGGAACCACCAGCCTAATGAATTTACCTCACCAAGACCAATACGAACCATCTGAACCGATATAAAAGCAAATAAAATGAGACAGATATTCTTCACTTCATTTAGTATTTTTCTGCTATTCAAATAAAATGCTTTTACATTACTTTCATTTAAACGTGCTGGATAATTATGCATATGAGGTGCTTTTTCTAGCAGGCCCATTACAATCCATAAAAATAAACCGATTAATGGAAGAATAAATAATTCAATTTTTGAACCCCAGCGATCAACCTCACCCATCCCATTGAAATGACCAGGTATTTCGTCAGGCAACTTCCCCCATGCCAATATAATATAAAAGATGGATAAAATAAATATACTACCACCAATATAGTCCCATATCTTTTCTGATCTTGTTTTAGGTAACTTTAAAATTGGCCTAAACATTTTCTCCACCCCTGTTTTTTTCCTTTACTGCTTCTACGTTATGACTACTATTAAAGTTTCAAAATTTATGAAAATTGACTTAATATTCAACATTCACCATTAACTATCCCTATTATTAGTAGCATTATAGCTATAAAATCTACTTTTTTTATTACTTCATATATTAATAATACCCATTTTCAAACTACTAATTACAGTAGAAATACTCATAATACTTTGTAAAATCCATATAATCTGATATAAATGATATATATACATATTTCATTATTTTGTAACATTTCTACTAATTACTGAGAAAGGATATTTCAACTATGCGATTTACTATCTACAAGAAATTATTACTCGGTTTTTTTATAGTTATTTTAGTACTCGTTACAACAATCGGCTTAAATATAAAACAGCTTGATTCTGTGAATAAGACCTATCGTACATTACTGGAGGAACAAACTACTAAATCTATAAGTATTCAGGAATTACGGGTGATTGCAAAACAGGAAATTGTCAGCATGCGTGGTTACCTACTACTTGGAGACAAACAAAATTTTCAAAGCAATCAAGCCTCACGCGAGGAATTTAAACAAAAATCAGAAGAATTAATGGCTACTTTGGATTCAGAAAAATCAATTAAGCTACTTGAAGCTATTAATAAAAGTGAGCAAAGTGTTCAACAATTTGCAGATCGTATGTTTGACTTAAAAGCTGCTGGAGAAACAGAAAAGTACGAAAAATTGGACAGCACTCAAGGACGCTTAATTATTAAACAATTCGACGAGCGTGTTGAAAACCTTTCTAATTATCAAAATGAGTATGTTGAAGGAAAAATGGCTGCTACATCAAGCCAAATTCAAGATATCAAACTCCAAATGATGCTTCTTGGGGGCTTTGCTGTTATCATAAGTCTGATAATTGCTATGGTGGTTGGTAGTCTAATGTCTCGCCCAATTAACGGCATGGCCAAGGCTGCGAAAAAAATAGCTGAGGGTGACTTAACAGCTGAACAAATTCGTATAAAGAATCGTGATGAAGTGGGTGATTTAGCGCTTGCTTTTAATCAAATGGCTGCAAATTTAAAGGATTTAATTACGAATGTACGCCAAAACACTGTACAAGTAAGTGGTTCTGCTGCTGAGTTAACAGCCAGTGCAGATCAAACTATACAGGCTACAGAGCAAATCACTTCTTCTATTCAAGAGGTTGCTAGTGGCTCAGAGGCTCAAGGGAAAAATGCAACTGAAAGCTCAGAAGCCATGAAAAACATGACCAAAGGTATACAACAACTAGCTTCTACTACTGCGGCTGTTTCTGAACTAGCAATTGAGACAAATTCAGAGGCTAAGAAAGGGAATGATTCTTTACATCGTGTAATATCTCAGATGACTACAATCAATACGGCTGTCTTAGAGTCAGCAAGTGTTGTTAAAAATTTAGACGGACATTCCATTGAAATTGGTAATATCATTGGCATTATTACAGATATTGCAGAACAAACAAATTTATTAGCACTTAATGCAGCAATTGAAGCAGCCCGTGCAGGCGATCACGGACGTGGCTTTGCAGTCGTTGCAGATGAAGTGAAAAAGCTAGCAGAGCAATCAAAAAAATCCGCTGAGCAAATCGCTACCTTGATTTCTGAAATACAGCAGGATACAAACCGTGCTGTAACGGTGATGGATACTGGTACTCAAGAGGTTCAAATTGGTATGCAAGTAGTGAAGGTAGCAGAAGAAGGTTTCTCTAAGATTGTTGAGCTTATTGAGCAAGTATCCATGCAAATTCAAGAAGCAACGACAGTGTCTGAGGAGATGTCCTCCAGTGCAGAGCAAATTTATGCTTCCTTTGATGAAATCGCAACTATTGCCCAAATGTCCTCATCTAATTTACAAAATGTTGCCTCTGCTTCCGAAGAACAATTAGCTACTATCGAAGAAGTAGCAGCTTCAGCAGCAACACTTTCAAATATGGCAGAAGAGCTTCACACGCAAGTCTCTCGTTTTAAGGTAGAATAAAAAACTGCTCGTTTTCTTTAGGTTTATAGCCTCTAGAAAATGAGCAGTTTTTTCATGTTTTATGTATTTCTATTTGCTATGTTTCCGCTATACTTTTCGCCTAACATCTCAAGCATCTCAATAACAGCAGCTTCCTCACTCGCAACTTGTAAAGAGGCCTTTTCACGTACCTGATGCCCTCCTACACAAACACTTTCCTTAGCTTTCAAAAACATAGAAGCATCGTTTGCATCATTGCCAAAGGCGATAAACTCTCCTGCCTCAACACCCAATTTAGATAAGCCATTCCACTTGTCAATGCCATAAGGGCTTATATCCACTATATTTTCTGATGTATGCTCATATAGACAAACAGGAAGCTTTTGTAGCTCAGATAATACAGCATCAACATTCTCACCAGGAAATAAAACAACTTTTACTATGTCTCTAATATCCTGCAAGGCTACCTTTTTAGCTGCTTTTAAAGGATCTATATTTTGGTAAATCGGATGATCCTCACTACCTGTATAAGCATAATCCCAATGACTATCTACTAGGTATGGTAATTGAAAAGCTGTGATAACCTGGCGAATTGCGTCAGCTACTTCTGTAGTAAATGCTGTTACCTCAATTGTTTCACCATCACGAGCAATAAATGCGCCATTCCCACCTACCATTGGATATTTTCGCATCGATTCCGGTAATACAGGTAGTAGATCACGTATCGGTCTGGCTGAGGCAAAAATGACTTCATGTCCAAGCCGTCTACATGCCTCCAATGCATTAGTGATCTCTTCACTTAATGGCTTACCTTTAAAACAAATAGTACCATCTAAATCAAAGACAAATTTCATGATTTTCCTACCTTTCATATGCTAACTCACTTCATTATTATCTCACAGAAAATACATTTTTTAGTGCTTTGTTCTACACTTCACTAAATATCAAATATTTAATAAAATAGACATTACTTAAGACAGAATTAAATAAATTTTTAGAATATTATTGACAGGAAGTTAATATCCAAGTAATATTGCTTTCAACAACACATTGCAGGCCAAGATTGGAAATAGTAAAAGTGGTTGTGTACTTGTAGAGAGCCGATGGTTGGTGTAAATCGGTAGGCACACATTTTGAACTCGTCCATGAGCTACTCCCTGAACTTTTTAGTAAGGGATGTCGGTTTCCCCCGTTAACAGGATAGACAGTGATAGCTGTCGATAAGGGGACTTTTTCTATAAAGAGAAGGTCAATTAGAGTGGTACCGCGAGCATAAACTCGTCTCTATTTTTACATAGAGACGGGTTTTTTTATTTTTTAATGACTTATTGGCCTACGTGTAAATTTTAGATACTAATCACTAAAAAGGAGTGTTTGAAAATGGGAAGAAAAATTTGGGTGTTTGATACAACTTTACGTGATGGCGAACAGGTGCCTGGAGCAAAGCTAAATCTTTATGAAAAAGTAGAAATTGCACAGCAGCTGAAAAAATTGGGTGTTGATATTATCGAAGCTGGATTCCCTGCTTCTTCACAAGGTGATTTTGATGCCGTCAAAGCTGTAGCTGAAAAGGTTGGCAACACAAACGACATTATGATTACAGCATTAGCACGTGCTGTAAAAGCTGACATCGATGCTGTCTATAATGCTGTGAAATACGCTCAAAACCCGATGATTCACATGGTACTAGGAACATCTGATATTCATGTGGAGAAAAAATTCAGCAAGTCAAAAGACCAAATTTTACAAATTGGCGTGGATGCTGTGAAATACGCTAAAACATTATTACCACAAGTTCAATATTCCACAGAGGATGCATCTCGTTCTGACTTTGAATATCTTTGGAAAACAATTGAGGCTGTTATGAGAGCTGGCGCAACCATGATTAACGTTCCTGATACGGTAGGCTTTGCAGAGCCAGAGGAATTTGGAGAGATGATTTTTAAATTAAATGACCGTATGAAAAACTTAGACGATAGCGTTCTTTTAAGTGTTCATTGTCACAATGATCTTGGAATGGCAACAGCTAATACGCTAGCTGCTATTAAAAATGGTGCAGATAAGGTAGAGTGTACAATCAATGGTATCGGTGAACGCGCAGGTAATGCTGCATTAGAAGAAGTTGTCATGGCACTTAAAACTCGCAGCTCCGTCTACAATGCCGAAACGCGTATTAATACAAAAGAAATTATAAATACTTCACGTCTTGTTTCTAGCTTTATGGGCTTAGATGTACAGGTCAATAAAGCCATTACAGGAGATAATGCATTTGCCCATTCTTCTGGTATTCATCAGGATGGTTTGTTAAAATCTCGTGATGCTTATGAAATCGTCCATCCTGAGGATGTTGGTCTTGATGATATGGAGCTAGTACTAACAGCTCGCTCTGGTCGCCATGCAGTGAAAAATGCTCTTGAAAAATTAGGGTTTACTAATCTTTCTACAGAGGAATTTGAGGGTATTTTTGAAGGATTCTTAAAGCTTGCCGATGCGAAGAAAGAAGTATACGATCACGACTTATACGTTATTGTTGAAAGCTATTATGAAAAACATGATACCAATAATAAAAATGCTACACATTATAGTGAACAATTCTTTGATTTCGATGATCTACAAGTCGTCAGCAATACAAGCTTCCCTTCTGCAAGTGTTAAGGTTCGTAAAGGCGGCGAAATATTTAAAGCTAGTGCAGTAGGCTCTGGCCCAATCGATGCCCTGTATTCAGCCATTGCAGAAATTACAAATATGGATGTAAAACTAGTGGAATATAATATCAATAGTGTTTCACGAGGCAAAGAGGCTTTAGGTAAAGTAAAAATTACGATTGAACACGAAGGCGAAAAGTATATTGCAAAAGCAGCGGATACAGATATTCTTAAGGCAAGTGCTCTAGCCTATATTAATGCGATCAATAGCATTGTAGTGACAAAATTAACACCTGTTATGAATTAAATGAAAATAGCAAAGCAGTATGGCCCATGAGTCATACTGCTTTTTCAATCCTAGTGACTATCCCTAACTAATTTTTGATATTCCTCATCAATTCGTTCAATATCAAGACGTTCAAACAATGGCGTCACCTCTTGAATTAATTGAGGCAGCTCTACTTGCTCATGCCACATCATTTCATTTATACCTACCATGTTTCTTACTTTCTTTGCTGAAAACGGTAAGAAGGGATGCAGCAGCTGTCCTAAATTCGCAATGATATAGACGCAAGTTGCTAATGTACGATTACATGCCTCTACGTTTTCTTTTACCTGTAGCCATGGCTGTTGTTCATCAAAATAACGATTAGCTCCGCGAATATACTCAAAAATGGACTCTAACGCCTGTTTGAAATGGCCACCTTCGATAAGAATACCCGCTTCATTAAACAATTGTACGGTTTGTTTTCGAATGTCGCTATCCACCTCAGCTTGTGGAACCCGACAAGCAAATGATTTCTCAATAAACTTCAATGTACGGTTTACAAAATTACCATAGGCTCCGAGTAGTTCACCATTATGGCTATAAATAAATTCCCGCCATGAAAAATCAGTATCACGATTTTCTGGCGCATTCATCGTTAGGAAGTAACGAATAGAATCCGCATCATAACGACTTAAAATATAAGGAACCCATACAGCCCAATTCTGACTAGTAGATAATTTGCGTTTTTCTAATGTTAAATACTCATTTGATACAATATGGGTAGGTAATGCCTTAGATCCAATTCCCATTAAAATGGCTGGCCAAATAACTGTATGGAATGGAATATTATCCTTTCCATGTACATAGTATGAAATGGTCTCTTCATTCCATAAATCTTCAATGGCTATTTGATGCTCTTTTGCCCATTCTAAACTTGCTGTTAAGTACCCTGCTACAGCTTCAATCCATACATATATTTTTTTCCCTTCAAAACCTGGCACTGGAACATCTATGCCATTCGGTAAATCTCTTGTTACTGCTCGGTCAGGAACTCCTTCTGCCAAGTATCGCTCCGTTAACCCTAAAGCATTGTCTCGCCAGCGTTTCTCGGCTTTCGCTTGAGCTAAATAGGACTCCAATCTTCCTTGAAATTGACTAAAGGTAAAATAAAAGTGCTCCGTTTCCCGAATAACAGGTTCATTCCCACAAATTTTGCAGCGCTTATCAATTAAATCCAATGGGTCTAAAATTTCTGAGCAGTTATCACATTGATCTCCTCTTGCTTTCGCTCCACAATTTGGACAGAGCCCCTCAACAAATCGATCTGGTAGGAATTGCTTATCCGTCTCACAGTAAGCCTGTTCAATTTTCTTTTTGTATAAAAAATTGTTAGCCAGTAGCTGTAAAAAAAGGGCCTTAACGGATTCATGGTGGTGCTCCGCATCCGTTCTTGTGTACAAATCATAGGTAAATCCTAAATCATGAAAGCATCTAGTAAATTCATCATGATAGTGATTGGCAATAGCCTCTGTCGTTGTATTCTCTTGCGCGGCACGAATAGAAATAGGTGTACCATTACAATCACTGCCTGATACATATAAAACCTGCTCACCCTTTTGTCGGTAATATCTAGCCAAAATATCACCTGGTAATAATGCGGCAACATGCCCTAAATGCAAAGAGCCATTTGCATACGGCCAAGCGCCTCCAATAACAATCGTCATTCTAAATTGCTCCCCTCACAGAAAAAATGGTAAAAAAAATCGCCCTAATCAAATCTGATTAGGACGAGTATACCCGTGTTACCACCTATATTTACAAATAGCTCACACTATTTGCCTCTATCAGTACGTCTCCATTCAAAAAGAGAGATACTGCCGCTGTTGTAACGAGTGCCCATCTCGTCGTAATCTACTGGCTAAAAAGCTTTCGGTACGAAGCTCAAAGGTCATTTTCAAAAGGGTTCATTTACCTCATTTCCACCAACAGAGGCTCTCTACAAAATGTTAATCCAATTTACTTTTCCTTTTCAATGCTTTGTCTATAGGATTGGCACTATTTTACGCCTTCTTGTGAGGAAATGCAATGATTGTCGTTAAATCGTCCCTTTTTTTTGATACACTTTCGTGCGTTAATCTAAAGTAACATTTACCAATGCAGTTAAATCATCGATCACTATATCTGCTTTTTCTAATTCCCTGTCTTGTGCAAAGTCAAAGCGAACGCCTATCGATAGTAACTGATTATCCTTTGCAGCTTGGATATCCGAAGAACGATCTCCTACCACTGCTCCGTACTCAATTTTGTTTTCATCTACAACTCTTTTAACCAGATCTGATTTATGCCCACTTGCAATAGCTTGAATGCTATAGATTCCCTTTATAAAACGCTCTAACTGATAGGTTTCAACGATTGCTTGTAAATAGTCGACCTGTCCATTGCTCGCTATGTATAACGGATAATTCTCTGACAATGTTGCAAGGGTTTGTTCAGCATGTGGATACAATGCACCCTTATGTCCACGTATTTGCTCAATCAGCTTTACATGGAATAATACATTGCTCTCTTCTCGTATCTCCAGCGTATGCATAGGGCATAATGTTTCCCACACAACAGGTAAAGGAACACCCATTATTTCTCGATATTTTTCTATCGGCGTTTCGCCCTGCCATAAGCCACTTGTCCGCAGCACATCAAATGTTGCATCGAGCGCAGGCTCTAAAATAAGATTGGTTTGAAATAGTGTGCCATCCATATCAAAAATAAACGCTTTATTCATAGAATCACTCCTTCATTAATTATCAAAAAACGCCATATGCGGCTTTTCTTGCTTATAATAATCCAAACGATCTTGCAAAGTTCCTGTATGAAACTCAAATTTATGACCATCTGGGTCCGTAAAGTAAATCGATTTTTTGTCCTTCTCATCTCTTTGTCGACCTGCTAAAATATTGACCTTTAGTTGCACCAATTTGTCATACATCTTATCAAAGTCATCTTCCGCGATTGTGAAGGCAATATGCGTATAGGACTGATGGATGTCATTGCGCGGTATATCCTTCTCAACATTAAGAGCGAGCCACAGCCCATTTACATCAAAATAGGCTGTGCTGTTCCCCTTTACTAGCAACTTGGCATCGAATACTTTTTCATAAAATGTGATGGATTCCTCTAGATTAGATACTGAAAACAGTAAATGATTGATGTTTTGAATTGTCATAGCTGTACTCCCAATGTTTATTTTTTTCCCTTTTTCATTCCCTTAGCTATTTGCTTCCACTTGCGTTGCTCCTCAAGTTTTGCCTGGGTATTTGCTTTGCGCTCCATGTAAGCCAATTCTCTTTGCAGCTTAAAATAACTTTGTAGACGATATTGATCTAAGTCCCCATCTACAATAGCTTGCTGGACAGCACAATAAGGCTCTTTTTGATGCGTACAATCACGATAACGACAAGCTGTTGCTAGTTCCTCAATATCTTGAAAGCTTGAAGCTAAACTATCACCTTGATCCCACAATTGAAACTCACGCATCCCTGGCGTATCGATTAAACAGCCACCAGCAGGCAATACTACTAGCTCTCGATGGGTCGTTGTATGACGTCCCTTAGCATCATCCTCACGAATACCTGCTACTTTCATCAGTACCTCACCACATAAGGCATTTGTTAATGTGGATTTTCCTGCTCCTGAAGACCCCAATAATGCTCCAGTGACTCCCTCTGTGAATAACGACTGAATTTCCTTTAGACCTTCGCCGGATAGAGCACTCGTTACAAAAATATCTACACCAAAGGCTACAGACTCCACTTCTTGCACTAAGCTCGAAACATCCTCGCACAAATCTGCTTTTGTCAGGACAATAATAGGCTTTGCACCTGAATCCCAAGCGGCCACTAAATATCTCTCCAAACGTCGAATATTAAAATCAGCGTTCAAGCTCATAACAAGTAACACGATATCGACATTTGATGCGACAATCTGTTCTTGAATTTCCGTTCCTGCAACTTTACGTGAAAATACAGATTTTCGTTGCAATAGCTGATGAATAATTGCGCGTTCCTCACCGGGCATTTTCTCTACTAGCACCCAATCACCAACTGCTGGATAGTCCTCTCGAGCTAAAGACGTATACGCATAATGACCAGCAATTGTCGCCAGCCATTCTCCCTCCTCAGCTAACACGCGATAAGAATGCTTATGCTCTAAAGTAACCCTTGCAGGCACACAATTTTTTAATTTAGCCTGTTCTTTCATTTCTATCATTTGCTCTTGAAAATATGTTGTAAAACCTAATGTTGTTAATTTCAATTTATTTTCCTCCTAAACGTGCATATCAATGATGCCTCAGCGAAAAATTCTATGTCATCCGCAAGAGGCCATATCGCAATTTAGCATTTTTTAAACTACGATAAAAAAACCTTGTAGCTGCAATTCGGCAGTTACAAGGTTTCACAGGCACGTTTAAAAGATACACAAATACCCCGAGTTATAGCACGGCGTCATTTTGTATATTTTAGGCGTGTGAAATTGAACAAACCGAATTGCAGTTCGCTAATTACAGATCTATTCATCATGTCACATCACCTACTTTCCATTTAGTTGTTATCAATATAGCTAAATTTTCATAAATTGTCAATTATAATATTATAAGCATTTATTCCAATCATCCACGCATACAATGAAAAAACCACTAAATGCGAGGAGATGTTGAGTTGCCTAAAATCATTTCAATTAGCACATATCAACCACCTTTCACATTACAGCAAGAAAACGCAGAGAAACTAACGAAAGAGCTTTTCTATGCAAAAATTCCAAAACTAGAGCGCTACTTAAAGGTTTTTGAAAATGGTGGCATCGACACACGTCATTTTTGTGTGCCACCCGAATGGCATCGTACGAATCACTCCTTTGAAGAACGTAATAATTTATATATTGAGTTAGCTACACAATATAGTGTAAGTGTCATCCAATCTTGTTTGGAAAATAACTCCTTTTTATTCACACCTATTTCTTCTGAAGAAATTGATGCCATCATTTTTGTTAGTAGTACAGGAATTTCAACACCTAGCATTGATGCACGTGTTATGAACAAGCTTTCTTTTTCAGATCGACTGAAACGTATTCCTTTATGGGGACTTGGTTGTGCAGGAGGAGCTGCTGGTGTAAGTAGAGCCTATGATTTTTGTAAAGCCCATCCACAAGCAAAGGTACTTGTCGTTTGTGTCGAGTTATGTAGCCTCACTTTTCAGCCAAATGATTTTTCTAAAAGCAATTTAATCGGTGCTTCCCTTTTTGCAGATGGTGCGGCATGTATACTTGTTTGTGGAGATGAAGTCGCTATCGAAACAAAAAGACCAATCCCTGATATTCTAGCTACAGGTTCTAAATGGATGCCAGATTCAGAAAATGTGATGGGTTGGGATGTAAAAAATAACGGGCTTCATGTTATTTTTCAAAAAAGTATTCCTTCCATTATTACCAATTGGCTCGGACCTTTCATTGAACAATTTTTAATGGATCAAGGACTGTATAGCGAACAACTTACTCATTTCATTGCGCATCCTGGAGGAAAAAAGGTATTAAAAGCTTATGAAGATACACTTTATTTATCTCCCCAAAAAACCGACATTTCTCGGGAAATATTGCGGCAACGTGGCAATATGTCGTCACCAACAGTGTTATATGTATTAGAGCAATTTATGTTACATGAAGGACAAGTGGAGGATACAGGCTTGCTCGTAGCTCTTGGCCCTGGTTTTTGTGCAGAAGCTGTATTATTAAACTGGAGGGAGTAACATGATCTTCTATCTTATTTTTACCCTTGTCGTTCTACAAAGATTGACAGAGGTTGTCATTGCTAAGCGCAATGAAAAATGGATGCTTTCACAAGGAGCCTATGAAGTAGGTGCTTCACACTATCCTTATATGGTTGCCATGCATATTAGCTTTTTTCTGTTTTTAATGGTGGAAATCACTACAAATAACAACGGAATCTCGCCCTTATTTCCATTATTTTTTATATTATTTATAGCCGTGCAGGCATTACGGATCTGGTGTATTCGTTCTTTAGGAACTTTTTGGAATACAAAAATTCTCATTTTACCTGATGCACAAGTTGTTCGTAAAGGGCCATATGAATATATGCGCCACCCTAATTATGCGGTAGTTTGTTTGGAAATCCTTTTACTACCTCTCATGTTTCAGGCTTACTTTACGGCATTTTGTTTTACATTATTAAATATTACAATGCTTTCTGTACGAATACCTATAGAAGAAAAAGCATTACGAGATGCTACTAATTATAATCGTGTATTTCAAAAGAAGATTTCGGAGTCTTAACCGAAATCTTCTTTTCCTCTTTAATGCCATTCCCAGTTAAATGGGTCTTGTAGTCGCTCCCAAGGGGCATGAAACTCTTCCTCTGTTAACAAACAGCTGTCCAACTGTTTGGTGATGCTTTCTCGATCTAGATCAATGCCAATAATAACAAGTTGTGTCATTCGATCTCCGTACTCTTCATCCCAATCTTCCAATACTTCAGAGCTTTGCTGGAATACATCCTGCTGCTGTGCTTGTGGTAGAGCTGCTACCCAATAAGACACAGGTTCAATTTTTGCAGATGCCCCCGCTTGTGATAATAATAGCGCAACATCCTGATGTCTTGCACTCCAAACAATCCCCTTCGCTCGCACTATTGAATCTGGCATATTATCACACCACTCTACAAAGCGCATCGGATGGAACGGTCTTTTACGTTTATAGGTAAAGGAAGAGATCCCGTACTCCTCTGTCTCTGGGGTATGATTTTCATGACCAAGCTCCAACTCCTTTAACCAACCAGCTGATTCGGAGACACGTTCAAAGTCAAAGCGTCCTGTATTTAAAATTTCAAGTGGGTCGATAACACCATTTGTTGTACGTATTAGCTTCGCCTCAGGCTGTAATGCACGTAAAATACGCTCTAATCGCTCAAGCTCCTCTGCTGATACTAAATCACACTTATTTAAAATAAGGACATCACAAAATTCAATTTGATCAATGAGCAGGTCCGCAACATCGCGCTCATCTAATTCACCAACCGCTTCCTTCCGTTCCAATAAGCTTTCTCCTGACTGAAAATCATGCCAAAAGCGGTGTGCATCTACGACAGTGACCATCGTATCTAATTGACAAAACTTTGTTAAATCAATGCCGAGCTCCTCATCTAAATAACTAAATGTTTGTGCAACTGGAATCGGCTCGCTAATCCCCGTCGATTCAATCAAAATATAATCAATATTACCTAGCTTCGCAAGGCGTTCCACCTCCTGCAATAAATCCTCTCGTAATGTACAGCAAATACAACCATTGGAAAGCTCCACAAATTTCTCTTCTGTACGCGATATACCACTACCATTTGCGATAAGCTCAGCATCAATATTAATTTCACTCATATCATTCACAATAACAGCGACACGTAAATCCTTTTTGTTTTGCAATACATGATTCATCATTGTTGTCTTACCAGAACCCAAATATCCACTCAATACCGTAACAGGAATTCTCTTTGTCATTACTACAACTCCTCAAATCGTAATCATTACTATTTACAATTTGTAATTAAATCATATAACTTTTGAAAATGCAAAGCTTTTTATTACTTGTAAAAATAAACTTGACAATATCCTGTGAGAAATATAATGTTTAAATCGTAATAATTACTATTTAAAAGGAGGTCCTTTTATGCGTGTACAAGTAACACTAGCCTGCACTGAAACAGGTGATAAAAACTATATTACGACTAAAAATAAACGCAATAATCCTGAAAGATTGGAGCTGAAAAAATACTCCCCTCGCCTGAAACGTGTAACCCTGCATAGAGAGACAAAGTAATGCTGGAATAGGGGTCAAGATAAGATCTTCTGGAGCGGGTCTGACCTGTTTTAGAGCGCTGTCTTCTTCTTTAGGAGCGGGGTTGGTCTGCTTTGGAGCGGATTCCTCTTCTTTTGGAGCGGGCCTGACCTGTTTTAGAGCGGGTTCCTCTTCTTTTGGAGCGGGTTCGGCCTGTTTTAGAGCGGTGTCCTCTTCTTTGTGAGCGGGTTCGACCTGTTTTGGAGCGGGTTCCTCTTCTTTTGGAGCGGGTTCGGTCTGCTTTGGAACCGGTTCCTCTTCTTTTGGAGCGGGCCTGACCTGTTTTGGAGCGCTGTCTTCTACTTTGGGAGCGGGTTCGACCTGTTTTGGAGCGGGTTCCTCTTCTTTTGGAGCGGGTTCGGTCTGCTTTGGAGCGCCTTCCTTTTCTTTTGGAGCGGGTTCGGTCTGCCTTAGAGCACCTTCCTCTATTTCTTGAGCGGTTGTGGCCCTTTTACGAGCGGTTGGACCCTTCTTAGAAGCTTCCCATTCGAATCAATAAAAAAATGACTGTTTCAAAGGATACTTTTGAAACAGTCATTATCAAATTTTCACAGTTAAAGCTGTTTTCTATTGATTTCTAACGCTAGTTCATTCAATTTCTGATCTAATTCATCGAGCATGCGTAATCTAAAATCTATTTGCTCATCAATATGAACTCCTTGTTTCATTGTTGTGCCGCTACCATCAGATTGATTTTTCAATACATCTAATTCATTTGACAACCTCTCTATTTCCAAATTTTTCGTCTCTAACTCACTTAATAAATGTTGATGAAGGCTGTCCGATTCTACTTTCTCACAATGATATTTTTCTAGTGTCTCTATAATATTCTCCATATGTTTATCTGCTGTAGCTGTATAGTTACTTAATTTTTTATCTATGTCTTCAATAATCGACCAATGATTTGTATCGATTGAAGCATCATTCGACGCTTGAATTTTGTCCTTTAACGACTTATTTTCAGCTCGCAATTCTGCCAATTCCTTTAATAATGCCTCAATGGATGCAATTTGTTTTTTTCTTTGCGCTTCTCTCCTCTGAATTTCTTCATCGTAAGCTTGCAAGTCCTTGTCAAAGTCTCTCTTCAACTTTAATAGCTCCATAGAAAGATCTTTTTTAAGCCTTGTTAATTGTACATTCTCTCGTTCAAGTCGGAGTACTAAAGCGTAATAATCACTATCTCTCAGTTTTTTTACTTCGTTTTTATACTTAGCTAATTCAGCCCGTAAAAAAATAATCATTTGTTGGAGCTGTATTGGATCATTGTTTTTCACAATATCATTGTCCATCATCACACCTCCTAACCTGAATATCTTTTTAGTAAATCGACCACCTCTTCAAACTGCTCTTTGGTTTCCTCTAGTAATTCATCTAGCTGCTTCATCCACTTTCCTTCTAATTGTGGATTTTTTATTTGTTCAACTTGGCTCTTTTCACCTGAAACAAGGTAGGCAATTAAAAGCTGTAATGTACTTTTTTCAAGAAAGGCAAAGCTATTATCTTGTTCATTACGACGACTTAGCTGTTCCTTCACTAATTGCTGAATTACACTACCAAACTCTTGTTTTTCATTATCACCCATTGTCTTCCTCCTGTGTTTGGCCCATTCCATTTAGATTAATTGGATTTAAAACAACAACACCATCTGTGAGCTGATCGCAATATGTAAAACCCATAATCGTGCCTGAATATGATAAATTATGGGACCATTTTATTTGAAAATTGGTAAATGAAATGGTTTCATTCGGTTCGATTATTGATTTTCCAACTGGTCTTAGCCAATACTCCTCTTTGCTTGATTTGTCATTAAAACGCTCCCACTGACTCTGCCCCTGTGTCTTAAAGTTGGGGGTGAAATTTTCATGAACATATCTCCCAGAGAAGTAAAACGGTGAATCCTTAGGTATTGTTATACATAGAGATGGGTTCGTGACAGCTGTACTCCCAATATTATGAATATGATAGGAGCCTAAACATAAACTCTCTTGCTCAGGATCATAGGAAATATTAAACGAGGTTGTAAAATAACTAATGAGATTGACCCTATTCGGAATCGACAACTCCTCAACTAGTCTTTTAATTTCATGAACATAGGCATTTGTTTGTTCCTTTAGTGCCTGTATCTTGTCTTCAATGTGATCTGTCACTTCATACCTCCTTGTTATTTTCCATCAAAAAAAGAGAGGATTACCCTCTCTTCATGATATGACTTTCCTCTATTTATTAGCACCATTAACCTAAAGTAGGGAAAATAACAGGGCATTGCTGTGGACGAACCGCAGTTGGGCATGAGAATGGTAAATCTGCTCTTGGTTCGCAGAAAGTTGCTAAAAATTCAACTGTAACTGGGAATGTAGATTGAATACTTTGACAAACAGCAACAGTAATTGTTAACGCAGAAAACGTAATTGCGCCTGCTGCAGCCGTAAGTGTTCCTGTTGTACATACGAAGCAATCTAAATCTGTGTATAAGATTTCAACATCTGTACCTTTAGGAGCACATAATGTCACTTGCTCACAGCGAGAAACTGGAATTTCCGTACTTGTGTAAACAGTACCAGTAGGTAAAGTAACGACAATCGTTAGAATGAAGTTCTTTTGAATGTTTAGATGTTGCAGACAAACAGTTGATCCATCGATGGAGAATTGGCGATTCTCACGGTTCAGAATCACAATTGGATTTGTAGCTGCTGGAATTACTCTACATGTAACAATAGCACCTGTTAAATCTGTTCCTGCCGTTACGCCTGGGAATGTAATTGCTCCTGTAGGTGAAATATCAAATGACATTTCCTTTACAATCCAGTCATATACCTTATCGACATTTATACAAATTAGTTCCTGCGCCTGGGATGGCATATGTTCTTGCATCCTTTTGACACCTCCATAAATTTTTTATCTTTCGTTTGTAGCATATGTTTTTCAGCATTAAGTGCATGGGCTAACAAATAGTTCCATATGATATTTGTTAAAATCAGCAAAGAATCAATTTTTACATATGCTTTCTTCTCTAGAGGATGACTAAAATGTTGAAAGGACCGGTATATTTGTAACAGAAAGTCAATATTTTTAATAAACTAATAATGGACTGAAAGGGGTGAACTACAATGGAAGAGTCAAAATTGTATACCACTCAAGAAATTGAAAAGTTAAAACAAAAAATCGAGAGTTATAGAGGATCGTTAACTTCATTAAAAATGGGGACGTCAATTGAAGATTTCCTTTATATGAAGCAAGAGTTCGATGGGCTGAAAACACAGATGGCCCATTTAGATTCGATCACAGAGACATTAGATACTAAACAAAACTCTTATAAAAAAGGCTATGATGATCAAATAAAGCTTCTCTCCATACAGATTAAATCTCTGAATCAAACCATTGAAGGAATGAACCAAGAAATTTTAGCGATTTTAAACCGATTTTTAACTGTCGAAGGAAATGATAAAACAACCATTCCTCCCTCCATTGAAATGCCTTCTCAAACTTCAGCTACTCATTTACCTAGACAACCTAGAATGACACAGACAGCAGACCAAACTACGATTACTTCAGCACAACCATCTTATAGACTACTGCAAAGCTTGGCAGGTAAAGCCACAAATCACCAACTAAATGTAAATAATAGCGCTCCAACTCCTCACAATGATCTACAGGCAGCTAAACCTGAAGAACGGCACTTTAATCAGCAATATTTTCAATCCATTAACACGCACCCGAGCCAAATATACAATGGTTTATACCGAAACACGACAGTTGAATCTACCTTCCATTTTAAAAATGCCACGGATGCGAAGGAAGTTCCAGTAAGTGTTTATGATCCCTCTGCTGTACAGCCTACTTCAAGTGAAGAAAACATCGAGATTGATACCTTACCATCTTCTATTGTTGAAATGGATAACATGGAAACCGAAAAATCAGACGATCCTATCGAGGTTATGCCTACTGAAAATGGACATAACAATCTTGAGATTTCCAACGTACCTAAAGAATCGTTTGAACAAGTTATATCGGAGCTACCTAGCAAGTCTGTTAATCAAGACATTGCAGCAATAGCTAGTGAGCCGCTCAATCAAAACATTTTAGAAGCTGTAGAAGAGCATGCTGACACATTTCATTCCCCTTCATTAGAAACAGAAGAATACGTTGAAGTGTATAATGGTGGAGCAGCCTATGAGGTCTATCCATCCATTGAAGAAGAGATTATACAACTTGAACCAGTAAACAAGCCGATTGAGGAAGAATATAAAAAGGGAAAAAACTCATTTTTCGATTTCTTTAAAAGATGGAGTTAAATTTATAATTCTAAAAAGACATCCACGTTTTATTTTCATACACCGTGGATGTCTTTATGCATCAAATAAAAGCTGGCTTCATGAAATCATTGAATTTATATGTGAAGTAGATAATTGCCCTTACCCCCTAATCAAAAATGAATAGAATAATGAGGAAAGGGGGTGTAAAAATGTGTTTAAATAATTCTATGTGTGGTTGCTCAGGTAACGGTCATGGCAATGGTCAATGTAACGCACTTGGTCCTTTTGTAGCTATTGATGCTGCATGCATTACTCCGCCAGTTAACACAGGTACGATTATCCCATTTTCTTCAGGTCTTACTACTGTTGCATTAGCTACAGTGGGAGCTGGAGTAATTAGTGTACCTAGCATTATTGGATTCGGTACTGCCGTTCCAGGATTAGCTATTGTAAATAATACTATAACTTTAGCAGGTATTATAAATGAAGCATTTGTTGTGCCACGTACTGGTAACATAACAGCTATTTCTGCATCGTTTTCTTCTTTTGTAGGCGCTGCGATTGTTGGCACAACAACATTAAGAGCTCAGATCTATCTTGCACCTGCAGGAAGTAACTCATATACTGCAACAAATGCATTTGTAGACTTATCTCCTCCACTTAGTGGACCTTTAACTGCTGGAGAAATTACATTCGGTTCAGCTAATGTCGCTCCAGTTTCAGTTGTAGCGGGTGACAAGTTGATCATGGTATTTTCAATTATTTCAACAACAGGGGTTACTGTAGCACAAACTATTACAGGATCAGCAAGTGCAGGTATTACAATTTCCTAAAATTAACTATTTTTAAATATAATACTAACTAATAATATAATCAACAGTATCTTTACTGTCACATTAAAGTTGACCTCTTGCAATAATAAATAATCAAGAGGTCAACTTAGTTATAAATTAACCAAAGCATTCTGAATATGTGCCAAATGATGCTTGCCATGCCATGCATATAGACCAATTGCATGTTCAAGTGTCGTCAACCCAGAATCAGGATGATTAAAGGCTCTTTGTAATTGTTCATCTGATAAGCTTGTCAGCAAATAAACCCAACGTTCATGTAAATGTTCAATTAAATGAAAGGAAGTGGCTACTGGCATTTCAGAATCTGGTAGTTGTGCCCATTCTGCCTCATTGTATGGCTTAATGGTTGGCACATCCTCTGTTAACGCTAGTTTAAAACGGATATAGCTATTCATATGGCTATCGGCAATATGATGGACTAGCTGTGTCACGGTCCAGCCATTTTCGCGATAAGATTTTGCTAAGTCCTGCTCGCTTGCACCACTTAACGCCTCAGCAAGTTGTTTTGGTAATAAACGGATTTCATCAATCCACTCTAGTACTTGCTGTGAATTCACTTCTTTTGGGAATTGAAATTGTCCAATGGGATATCGTAAACCTGTCATATTACTCTCCTCCGTTTTATTTTTTATATTACCAATTTAATATTTTCCTTGCTACTGTCATTAATTTTTCGGGGCCTATTTTCTCTTCATTTAGGAATTTAGAGCCTAGTATATGAATCATATACTTTTGACCCTCTTCTTCTTTCACAAAATAAAGTTCTTGAATTTTCTGATTGAAAAGAAATTCAATATCCTTTTCTACCAGTTTAGTATAGTCCTGTTTCGTTTCTGACATAATAGCAAGTCCATTATTAGTCGAGGGTACAATAGCAATTTGTACATGCTCTAATCCATTATTGTATGTTAAATTCAAGGATGCTATATCTGTTGTCAAATTCTCCTCCCTTATAATGTAAGGTGCTTTTTTCTTTTTTGCGTCTACATACATGGCTTCATTTCTACTGATTGCCTCTTCCAAATTCATGTCTGGTTGTTTGTATATAATTACTCCCCCAGAAAAACTATTTAAGCCCAGTAAATCCTCACTTAAATGAAATCTTTCTCTTATTTCCGCTGGAAGTTCATTAATATTTTTCAATGGTTGATCATTCTGATAGGCATATACTGAAGTCATGCCGTACTTTTCATAGGCCTCTACAGCTAAAAAATAAAAGAATTTTCCTTCTGGTAAGGCGGTCTTTAAATCCTTGATTGTCTTCTCATATGGAGCAATTATTTCCCTCATGTCTTTATACATCTCTGCTTCATCTTCTATCATCGAATCAACTGTTAATAGCTGCTTCCCCTCATTGTCAAATAGTCGCCAACCTGTTAACTCGTTTGCTGTTGCCAAAGTGGCGGTTATAAAAATAGTAAAAAACGCGATGATAACGGACTTTCTAATAACAGTAGGTTGTTGCCGCTTTCGGCTTAGAGCCTTACTAATTGAAATAGAATCACATGAGGATTTAGGGACTACTTCTTTTTTCAAACGATTTTCAAAATCCTGAAATGATTTTATGTTATTTTTCATTTTGATTGTTCCTTTCAATGATTTTTTGAACCTTCGCTTTAACCCTTTCAAATCGTTTACGTGCAGTTGCAGGCGTAATATTTAATATTAAGACAACTTCTGCAAAGTCCCTATCTTCAATTATTCTTAAGGCAAGCAGCGCCCGTTCTTTCGCCTTTAATTTAGACATAATTTCATCTAACTCAAGGTCTATGTCAGGGTTATAAAAATAATCTAAATCCTGCACATTTACTCTTCCTTCAAAAGAAATAAACTTTATTAATGATTGCCTCTTCGCTTTATTTAAACAATAGTGATAGGCAATTTTATGCAACCATGCACTGTAATTTTCTATGTTCAACAGCTTTTTGTATTGAAATGCTTTGATAAATACTTCCTGAACGGCATCTTCAGCATCATGTGCATTCCTTAAAATTTGAAAGCAATACACATAGACCTTATGATAATATTCCTTTAGTAAGTAGCTAATTAATTCATCTCTCGTGTTTTCGAGAGCATGTTCGAAAACTTTCGTATGCACTTTATACAACCTCCTTTGCCCCTTACATATAAAGACAATCAACAAACTAAAAATGTGACAATAAATGTATAAAACCCTTGTTTTGTAAGCACCTAACCTTACAAAACAAGGGTTTATTATTATTCCTGGATATCGTATATCAACGTATCAAAGTATTTTTCATTTGTATACAGTAAAATAGCCCATTCACCTAACTGAGGAATTTTCACATGAGAAGGTGTATGAGCATCTGCCCCATTAACAGGTCCACCGAGTCCTATGCTCCAACCAGCCACTAAAATGGGTTGTACAACTTTAGAATCTTTATGATATCCAATAATCGTTAACTCTGTATCCCGTACCTCATCTATACCCCATAGATGCCACATCCATTTTTGGGTGCTTAAACTTGGCATATTCGCACCAATGACACCCGACTTATTGGCATTGCCAATAATACCTCTATCACCAAATTCCACTGCCTTACGATTCCAATCAACTGATGCAAAATCATTTTCTTGTACAAAATCAGGTAGATCCTCTGGCATTGTAACCTTTGCTTTATCTGTACAACCCACTAAGAATAATAGCAGTATACATAAAAATACAACTCGTTTCATAACATCCCCCTTTCTTATGAAACGTTTGCTTTAACCAGATTGTTACAGATAATTCTGTAAATTATGAAGCGATCATTTTATCGTACTCTTTACAATATCAACTAATGACTTTACTGGATGGAGAATTGTAATCGCCGTGTGATCTTCAAATCGTTGTGCTGCACCCACCATCGATAGCTGGGCAACCGATATGGATTTTTGTTCAGCTGACAAAGTATGTAAAGTCCTTATAATAGCATCATCATAGGCTTCCTTTTTCCCCTGCATAATGAGATCAAATGTATGCTCAATAATTTTTGCCTCCACATCTACTGATATTCCTTGATGCTTAGCATATTGGTGAAGTCTTGCCATCGTTCCTTCAACAGTCGCAGGATTTGTAAAAAGAATAAATTGAGGCTGTTGCTTACTACATATACTTTCAAAATAGGGCTCATCAATCTTTATGATAGGGATCGAGGGATCGAACAAAGTTTCATCCTCTAATAAAGCAATATAATTTGTACACGTTATTAAAATGGCATCCACACCACAGCTAATTATCCATTCAATTTGCTCCTTAACCTTAAGTGCTAAACCATTACTACCTTTAGACACATGCTGTATAACGCCAGGGTCTACAAAATGCATTAGCTCAATATCTTCATTATTTCCAAAGGCCTGCTCTATGTACTCTATATTGGAATGATGAGCATGCAAGCAGCCGAGCTTTTTTCTCAATTAAACTCCTCCTAATTGGAAAGTCTTTTTTCCATGGTTACTATTGGTAGAGATTTACCATTACGATTCTTCACCATTTCCTCTTTCGTTACAACATAACCCAACGAGCGATATAACTCAATATTGCGAGGGACACTCATACGTACTTTGCACTGACTAATTTTTATACCATTCGATAATGCATATTGTTCAAGCTTAGAGATCAGTGCTTTTGCTAAACCTTGTCCTTGTCTTTCAGGGATAACCGAAAGTCTAAAAAAATAAATTCCCTGTGCGCTGAGGGTAAACCTTACCATGGCAACTGGCTGTTTTTCGATATAGCCAATAAACGCCTGTTCACTTTGCTGCATTGCCTGTTCAATTGAATCCACCGTTTCACTTAGTGCACTGGATGGTGGAATAGCTTTTTCATACTCTTGAAACGCCTGTAGCATCACCTGATGTATAATTGCCGCATCCTTGCTCTCTGCTAAAATAATTTTCATAGCATACTCCTTAATGTTTTTTTATTCATAATAATGCATATTAAAACAAAAAGAAACCGCATTATTTACTAATACGGTCTACTGCTTTATTTTTTCTCTTTCGTTTTTGCTTCCTTTTCAATATGCTTTCTTGCTATTTTCAAACGTTGGATATCCTTTTTCTTAAGAGGAATAATCTCATCCTTCATCATTTTAATATAAGAAATCATTAACAAAAGTAAAACCACGGTAAAGGGTAATGCAGCGATTAACGAGGCCGTTTGCAATGCTTCAAGTCCTCCTGTATACAATAAAACGCCTGAAATAGCCGCCATCAGAATACCCCATACTAGCTTTGATAATATTGTTGGATTTAAAGAACCTTTTGTCGTCATACTTGCCATAATAAAAGTGGCGGAATCAGCAGAGGTAATTAAAAATATAACGATCAAAAGTATTCCAATGGCCGAGGCAATCGTTGAAAGTGGTAAATGTTCTAACAACTGGAATAGGGCAACGGTAACATCATTATGAACAGATTGAGCGATTTGTGCATCTTGATGTAAATCAAACCACATCGCGGTTCCACCAAAGGTCGCAATCCAAAAGCAGGCAATGAGAGGTGGAATGATTAATACCCCTATGATAAATTCTCGAATGGTTCTGCCTTTGGATACACGGGCTATAAAGGAGCCTACAAATGGTGACCAAGCAATCGCCCATGCCCAGTAAAAAATTGTCCAATCCTTCACCCAAGTCCCACCGACATATGGCTGCATCCTTAAACTATATTGAATAAAATTTGAAATATAATCACCAATAGCTAATGTAAAGGTTTCAAGTATAAAGATTGTTGGACCCGTTATAAAAACGAATAAAAGTAAAACAATGGCTAAGGTCATATTGACATTACTCAGGATCTTCATTCCCTTTTGAAGTCCTGTTGTTGCCGATATCATATAGCCAATAAACATGATAAAAATAATGGCTACCTGCAAGATAAATGTATCCGGCAAACCAAAGACAAAGGTCAAACCTCCATTTGTTTGTAATACACCTAGCCCTATCGATGTGGCAACCCCCATAACGGTAGCTATTACTGCGAGAATATCGATCGTTCCTTTAACGACTGGATTTGTTCCAGTGACAGGCTCTAAGGCAGTTGAGATGAGCATATTTCTTTTTTTGTTAAATTGTACATAGGCCATTACAAGCCCCAATATGGCATAAACAGACCATTGGCTTAATCCCCAATGAAAGAATGAATAACCCATCGCCAGTCGGGCTGCATCTGTTGATAGCGGTTTTGTGTCACTGAAGGGTGGTGAAAAATAATGACTCATTGGCTCAGCTACTCCCCAGAAGACCAAACCGACACCAAGTCCAGCTGAAAAGAGCATGGAAATCCAAGTTAGAAAACTAAACTCAGGGCGACCATCTTCTGATCCAAGGCGAATGGTACCATATTTGCTAATTGCCAAGCCAAATAAAAAAATAACGATAATAAAGACTGACATTAAATAAAACCAGCCAAAATAATCCGTTGTCATATGAAATACGCTGTTTGCTACGTTCTTAAATTTTTCCGGTATCGTTGCTCCGATAATAACTAAGAGAGAAATTGCTCCACTAGAAATAAGAAATACTGGGTTTTTTAAAATTTTATTTTGCATACAGCGCCTCCATTTATCCCAGACAGATGACCAAATTTCCTTTATTATGCGTACGATTCAACTATTTTATTAATAAATAAAAAAGAAACCACATTATCAAAAGACAATGCGGTTTACCTATTATTGTGATATATGCATAAAACGTATTGCCCTACTCATAACAGTTGGTACGATCGAAGCATGATTTTCGTTTAAAGCCTCATAAAAATCAACATTCATTATTTTTTCTAACACTGTCGCCATTTGTCGCGCATCATCCACCATAAAGGTTTCAAGTTCACCTGCGCTCATAAACAATGTTTCGTTCATATCTTGATGCTCGTTCAGAAATACTGACGCACATTGCACTAGTTCATGTTCATTCCACCAAATGGAAGGACTAATAGCTAGGTATCGTTGGAAGCTGGATTGATGATGAAATAGTTGCCAAAGTGCAAAATAACCTCCTAAGGAGTGTCCAAATAAAGCTTGTTGGGCTTTATTTACTGGATATTGTGCCTCAATCGTTGGCTTTAGCTCTTCTTCTATAAAGCCACTAAAATCTACTGCTCCTCCAAGCTTTTCATGACCTTTTCCTTTAAATCGTGCTGGATAAATATATGTCTCTGACGGCGCTGTAAAATCATAAAATCTTCTTTCACGCATATCATCGCCATGACCAATTCCAACAACGATAGCCGGAAGGACACCTGTTTTTGGTGCATTACGACTTTGTAGACGTACCGCTTCCTTTACAAGATGAAAATAAGATGAACCATCTAGTACATACAAAACAGGGAAGCCATCTTGTGGTGCTTCCTCCTCTGGCACATAGATGTTAATTGTGTACGTATAATTCGTCAATTTTGAAGTCATTTGTTGTGTAACGTAATCTACTTTAGCTGTATTCATTTAATATCCTCCTTCAAAATGTCGTAGCCATAGCATACAGGTGTATTTGTTACAGGATCTTCCATAATACGCGCATCAATATTAAATACTTTACGCATCACCTCTGCACTTAATATTTCCTGTGGAGTGCCGGTTTGCATAATAATACCCTTACGCATTGCAATAAGATGATCTGAATATCTGGCAGCATGGTTAATATCATGTAAAACCATCACAATTGTACAGTTGTGCTGCTCATTTAAACTTTTCACAATATCCAATACTTCTAGCTGATGTGCCATATCTAAATAAGTAGTAGGTTCATCCAACAGCAAAATATTTGTTTCCTGCGCTAAGGCCATAGCTAGCCAAACACGCTGACGCTGACCTCCAGAAAGCTGTGCAAGCTCCCTATTTCGGTATTCCATTGTATTGGTAACCGTTAACGCCCATTCAATCATTTCCTCATCCTTATTCGTTAAACGATTGACATTGTTTCGATGTGGGTAGCGACCATACGCAATTAACTCCTCCACTTTCAATTGACCAGGAGCAACAGGTGTTTGAGATAATATTGCTAGCTTCTTGGCAATATCTTTCGTCGATAAATTTTGCATATTTTGCTCCTGCAAATAAACCGTACCTTGTTGTTTTTTTAAAATACGTCCTATTGTTTTAAGGAGGGTAGATTTACCGCAACCATTCGGGCCAATGATTGTAGTCACTTTGCCCTCTTCTATCGTTAAATTTAACCCTTCAAAGACACGTACCTGCTCATAACCAGAAGCCAAGTTTTCCATTCTAAATGCAGTTTGCACACCATTTCCTCCTATGCCTTAGATTTCACCAGTAAATACAAGAAATATGGAATCCCAATAATTGAAACGACAATTCCTACAGCCAGTTCCGATGGTGCAAAAACGGTTTTACCAATAAAATCAGCTAAAATTAACAGACCGGCACCAATTAACGCACTCACTGGCATAACATAACGGTGCTGAATACCAACAAGTTGCTTGGCAATGTGTGGGGCCATTAAACCTATGAAGCCAATACTCCCTGATACAGACACACAAGCACTGACAAGACCTACACTGGCTAATAACAGCTTCATTTTCTCCTTTTCAACCGCTATTCCTAAACTCGTGATGCTATCCTCTTCAAGCTGAAAATAATCGAGTAAATACGATTTTCTATGCACGTATATTCCTAAGATCAAGAGCCAAGGAAGCATCGTAAGTGCAAAAATCCAATTCGCATTATAAATAGAACCTGCCATCCAAATGGCTGCTGATTCAAAATCTTGTGCACTCATTTTTAAGGATAGAAACAAAGACAAAGCTCCAAATCCACTATTGATAGCAATACCTGTTAAGATTAATCGCTGCATATCCAGATGACCATTTTTTAAAGCAAATGAAAAAATCAAGACAGCTGCAATCGTTCCACCAATAAAACCGAATAATGGCATCATTAAAATTGACAGCCAGCTGCTCATATCGGCACTCACTAATTTTAATTGAAAGAAGAACATGAATATGACGACTGCTGCACCAGCCCCTGCATTAATCCCTAAAATACCTGGATCTGCTAATCCATTACGTGTAATACCTTGTAATACAACTCCCGCCATACCTAAGCCAATGCCGACAAGTCCAGCAATGACAATCCGAGGTAAACGAAATTCAAAAATAACAAGATCAAATTTTGGATTTGACTCAATACGCAATAATGTTTTGATGACATCCATTACAGACATATCAAAAACACCATTTGTAATATGTAAATAGCTCGCAACTAAAATCAATAACACAAGCATCGACATGGTTAAAAAGAATACACTTGAGGTTTTTTTACGCACGTTTTTCACCTCCGTGTTTACGAACTAAATATAAGAAGAATGGTACACCGACCAATGCGGTTAAGACACCAATTGGCGTTTCAAATGGATAATTGACGACGCGACTCAGGACATCACAAAGCGCTAAGAAGAAGGCACCGATGACAGCTGCACAAGGAATAATATAGCGATAATCAACACCAACAAGGAAGCGTGTAATATGTGGTATGACTAACCCTACAAAGGCAATTTTCCCTACAAGTGCAACCGCTGTCCCTGTCAAACATACAACAGCTAGCATGCTAATAATTCGCACCGCTTTTGTTTTTTGTCCAAGTCCCATGGCAATATCTTCACCTAGCGAAGTAATGGTAATCGCTTTTGCAGATAGTAAAGCCAAGATCAATCCAGTTAGACCAAATGGAATCGAAAGGATAAGCATATCCATATCCACCATATGTACCTTTGTGTTATACCAAGCACTTACTGTTTGCGATACTTGGAAATACATCGCAATCGCAGTAGCAATACTACTTAAAAATGTACCAATGACGGTTCCAATTATGGCTAGCCTTACTGGTGATAAGCCATTGCGGATTAACGAGCCAAAACCAAAGACAATTCCTGCCCCTAATGCCGAGCCTAGCATCGATAATAAAATCATTTGATAATTAGGAAGCCCTGGGAAAAACACAATGGCTAATGTGATGACAAATGCAGAGCCATCATTGACACCCATTAATGAAGGGGAGGCTAAATAATTTCGTGTAATCCCCTGCATGACTGCACCAGCTACTGCTAAAAATGCTCCAACTAGCAATACTGCGGCAACTCTTGGAATACGGCCTGTCCGTATAATTTGATGATCAACATTGGACGGATCAAATGCTGTCATCGACTGCCACACTGTAAGGGCACTAATATCTTTTGTTCCATACATAACAGAAATAAGTGCCACAAGGGCAATAAGGAAAGGAGATACCGCTAATATTGAAAATGACACTATGTTTGTTTTTTTCAACTTTCACACCTTTTTCTTTATCCATTTCGTGGCACACAATATCAAACACTTAAGTGTATACCCTTTTAAAAACAACTGCTTGCAATGAAAAATACGGTATCTTACAAAAGGCCGGTAATAGCCCGGTGATACCACCAAATCTACTACCAGCCTGTTTATACTATTTAAGTAATTTTTCAGCTGCGGCATCTAAGAATTTCACCTTAGACCAAGCAGTACCACCTTGTGCTAATGGCTCAATTGTGTTGACGAAAACTTGATTATTTTGTGCTGCCTTTAAGCTAGTGAAAATTGGATTCTTTTGTAGTTCCTCTAACGCTTTTGGAGAATCCGTATTTTCTGATTCCTCAAATTGTAGGAAAATCGCATCTGGATTTACTTGTGCTAATGTTTCAAGTGATAATTCAGCTTGCGCTTTCGCTGTTGTTAAAACTTCTGGAACTGGTGCTCCTAAATCTTCATACAGTACAGGGTTTAAATAAACACCTGCTGGATAGATGTACATCACACCACCGCGAACACGAATGATTAATACTTGCTTATCTGCTAATTGCTCCTTGGTTTTCACCTGTGCATCAGCAACTTTTGCTTCATAGTCAGAGATGATTTTCTTTGCATCCTCTTCTTTACCAGCTAATTGTGCAAGCAATGTTAAATTTTCTTTCCAGTTTGTTGAAATATGTGAGTATGGGATCATTGTTTGAATTTTGTTCAGTTTTTCGGCCGTTTCTTCAGGGAATTTCGAAGTACCCACGATTACATCAGGATCCAGATTAAGAATGGCTTCTGCATTTGGCTCCATTTTATTTCCTACAAGTGTAGCTCCTTCAAAATCTGTTGCTAGATAGGCAGGAACTTTGCCACCTACTTCAAGAACACCTACTGGCTTAATACCAAGCATTGCAGCATCTTCCATTGATTCAAGACTTGCAGCGACAATGTTCTTTACTTCTGCTGGTAGCTCATATTGCTCACCTAAGTACGTAATTGTCTGTGTTGTTTTAGCTTGCTCTGTCTGTGATTCTGTTGCGCTTGTCTCTGCTGTATTAGCTGTTGACGTAGACTCCTCTGCTTTATCTGTTCCACATGCAGCCAGTGATAATGCTAATAGTGCTGGAGCACACATTTTAAAATATTTATTCATAGATATTCTCCCCTAACGAGCTCATATTGATAATGATAATCGTTTTCATATATATGTCAATATATAATTGATACTCATTATCATTTACGGATACTATCCTAACAAAGTGAAAAAAGATTGTGAATGGACGATTTCGAAAATGACATGGATTTTTGCCGATTTTACTAATAAAAAAACTGCTTCTTTTTTGTAAGAAACAGTTTTTACATATAGTTGGATTCCTCTATTTTCATCTTTCGATAGGCTGAAGGAGACAAACCTGTACATTTTTTAAATACTCTACTAAAATAAAAACAATCTACATATCCGACACATTCTGCTACTTCAGCTACTGGAATTACATCATATTCTAGCAAGTCTTTTGCGCGTCGTATACGATATTCCGTAATATAAGTGCTTGGATTCATGCCCGTATGCTGCTCAAATAAATAAGCAAAACGACGACGCTCAATGCCAAATTCCATCGAGATATTTGATACGGAGATTTGCTCTGCATAATGTTCATGTATATATTGTAATGCCTGCTCCATTAATTCGCTGGCACTATCCAAAACCTTCATTTTTGCCGCTACAAGAATATCTTCCAGCAAATTCATAAATAATGTCTTAGACTTAAATATAGCCATATTACCGGGATAGGAATGGCTTTCTATTAATTGCTGAACATGGCTAATAATTTGTGTGTTAAAACCTGTATTGATGAGAAAATGTTGCTCAGCTAGTGGAAAAAGAGCTATTTCCTCTGTAGGTAGTCGATAATGCACAACTGCATACTCCCACCCTTTGTGACCAGTCGCTCTCACTTCTATCGGCATTTGGGGTCCTGCATGGACGATCATTCCTAGCTCCATCATATAGGGCGTTCCATTAAAGCTAAAGATTGCACTACCTGCAAGTGGCACCACTAAACCACATTTTTCTGGCGCTGTTGTTCTACCAACATCCACTTCACCAGGCTTCATTTTTTTAATAAAAACATCTGTAAATTTTACAGAAGCATGTGCAAAGTAATCAATTAAATATTTGATATCCATATGCTAACTCCTATACATGTATAACATTCTGAATCTGTGAAAAATGATGTAAATCATGATTGATTAATCCTACAAAATAATCGACTATGGTCATCTCTGACTGCCCAATTTTAAACGACTGTTGCCATTGCTCATCTGTCCATCGCTGAATGGTCTGTAATAATTGACGTCTTGTGAAAATAAATTCATTCAATGTTTCCTCCATTGCTTGTTCACGACTTTTCTTAGCAGCCATCGTATTCAAATGTGCTACATCTGGCCCTTTCGGCAGACGCTCATCTGTAAGAAGAAAAGGAATTCGGTGATTTAGCACAAACTTATCCCATGGAGGAAGATGTCCAATTACCTCTGCAACTGACCATTTCCCAGGTTCGATGGGCATACGCCATTGCTCCTCAGATAATCCTCGCAAATGATTTATCCAATCCACTGATTTTTCATAGTGTTTGATGACATAGGTTTTATCTCGTTGCAATTGGTCCCCCTCTTTCATTTTTTACTGAAGATTAATTTCTAATTTTGACCAACTTAAATGCCATTGTTTTTGCTGAATTCTTTGGCGATAAATCGCATAGTTATCCTTATTTTCGAGGTAAAATGGTGTTGGCTCTACAATGCCTGCTCCTAAAAGATAAATCCCATACGGTGCTGCAATCTCTAGCAACCCATCTGATAATTTTACTCCAATGGCCGTTGGGATTTCTGGGAAATGAGAGATTCCATCAACAGCAGATTGGTATGGTTTACTACCATTTAGGACATGCATTCGTGCTTGATTTTTCACAGACCAAGGCTCGTTTGGAGATACCTTTCTCAGTTCCTGCTCATACTGTTTTTCTATTTCTTCTGCTAAATTTGCTTTATCAAAATATATCACATCAATATCAGCAATTGGTGTTCTATCTTCTTTTTCATGAAGGTAATCCCATACCTTTGAGCGAATGACTCCTGCGCATACCCACCAATCCGGGAGTTGCAAGGTTTCTACTGTGGATAAAATGCTCATCATCCAGTTATCAGATGCTATTAAATTCTTCAGCTCTTCCTCCGTTTGAAGCAATCTCATTCATTCAGCCTCCAATTAAACTTTACACCAAAAATTTAATCTTTCCGCCACTATTTCAGGGACATCTCGAAAGATATCGTGTCCTGCTCCTTCAATAGATTCAACATCTAAATGTTCTATTTTTACTTGTAATTTCTGAATACAATTTTTTCTTTTCGTTCCTAGCTCTGCCGGTACCGTTGCATGCAATAATAGTGTAGGACATTTTATCATACCCACTACTTGGTCAACTGGCTCCACATTCATACCTTTTATCATTGCTTGTGCCGTGAAGGGAGATAGAGTTAGTCTAATCTCGCCATTTTGTTCCTTTACTTGTGCTTTTGAAGCTACTTCTAACTCTTCTGACCATCGAGCAAGCTCTTCTTTCTCAGATTTAAAGAATTCTTCCCATGATGGGAAGCGGACATTTTCGCAAAAGCTTGCTACGTCCTTTAATTCCTTTTCTAAAGTGATACCTAAATCTTTCCCTGACATATATCCCCCATCTAGCAATACCATGCCTTTAAGTTGCTGCGGGTATTTAGATCCGAAATGGATAGCCAGATCTGCTCCAAAAGAATGCCCTATCAAATAAAAGGGCTTACTCTTTAAATTTGTACCTATTATTTCTTCTATTAGTTTAATTAAATTGGAAGGGAGATAACCCTCCTCTTCTTCTAACGCGGTTCTATAACCATGTCCAGGTAGGTCAAAGGAAATAACATGGTACTCCGATAAATACGTTGCTAGCTCCCCAAATGCTAAACCTGAGCTTCCAAGTCCATGTAAAAAAACTAAAGATGGATTATGAGGATTTCCCCATTGATATATTTGGTGATTCATTTAATACCCCTATTTATATAAATTTATTTTATGAATTATCAAAAATAATATATTAGATTTATACATTAACACCATTTACCCTAAAGCTAATAAAGTGAAAGGAGAAGCTTATGAATAAAATGATCATGCTGTTGTTCTTTGTACTACTTAGCTTAATTGGACTTTTCTATACAAATATTTCTTTAACACTCGTCTGCGGCGGAATAGTAGCTGCTTTTGTCGGTACACTTGCGGGAGGCGGCGGACTGATTACGCTTCCTGCTATGATGCTTGTCGGTATCCCAATTCAAACAAGTATTGCAACAAACAAATTTTCGACAGGTATTTCGGCTTTAACCAGTATTTTCTATCTTCTCTACCAGAAGGAGCTACATCCCATATCTATCATCAAATATATAGCTCTTGCTATTGTTGGGGGAATTTGTGGCGCACTTCTAGCCGTTTCGCTGTCTGAGCAAACTATGAACTACTCTGCCTGTGTACTACTTCTTTTGGCTTTAGTCGTTACTTTGAAGAATAAGGCGTGGACTGAGATTCCTGATTCGCTAGAACATCAAGCACCTCGTTTTTGGCAACCATTTTTCATCGCCATGTATGATGGTGGTTTCGGCCCTGGCTCTTCGACATTTAGCATTTTGCATTATCTACGTTCTCACCACACTTACATAAAGGCTGTACAGCTCACTCGAGTACTCCTTTTTGGGAGCTGTACAGGAGCATTTGTTGTGTTTTATCACACTGGCTTTATTCAATGGCACTATGCGATTGCTATGGCACTTGGCTCCATTATAGGTTCCCAATTAGGTCTCCTAGTGCTCCCATACATTCCATTAAAAATAGCCAAAATACTACTAACGCTGATTATTACATTGTTGCTTGTCCAAGTTACATTGAAAATAATTTAATGACCATTACTCAAATGCTCATGAATGATCTTCCATTCATCGTTGACTAACGTAAAAATATTTGTCGCTCTACCGCTACCTGATACAAACTTTTCGTTATGATAGCCTTCATAGTGATATGTATAGAGACAGGTAGCCGTCTTTTCATCAACGGTTAACCATTTTACATCAGTAGCTGAATAAACCTCTTCTTTAATGACATTCCATGCATGCTTGAAATAAGCCTCAATCTCATCTGTAGTTGTGCAAGTTTTATCGGAGAACCAATAAACCGCTTGTGGATGCAAAATAGCCTTAACTTCATTAAAATCATGTGTATTTGTAGCTTGTATATAACGTTCTAATGCTTGTTGATGTGTCATCTTCACTCCCCCTGTTTAACAATATTATCCTAAAATTGGCTTCTTAGAAATAAAAATTGTTGAATGACCTTCTGCTTGGACAGCTAATGAAGAACACCTATAATGAAGTCAAAACTATAAAGATGGAGGATGTCTATGTTAGCTACTATTGAGAAACAATCCAATCGTCATGTTGCAACATTCAAACGACCACTGACACATTCAGTAGATGCCGTTTGGGCAGTGCTTACTAACAATGAAAGCCTACAAAAGTGGATGAGTAATCTAGAAATCATTGATCTTCGTAAGAACGGGAAAATACATTTTAATATGAATGATGGAACAGGTACCTTTGAGGAAATAACCATCACAGATTATGCTGAGAAAGAAGTACTAGAATTTGATTGGGGAACAGATACGGTGAGATTTGAACTATCTTCTACTGACGATGGTTCATTATTGGTAGTAGTGGAGACACTTCAAGAGCTGACAGAGCATACACCGAAGGATTTAGCAGGGTGGCATATATGCCTTGATATGTTAACAGATTTATTAAATAGCGTTGAACATCAATATTTCCCAATGGAAGAGTGGCAACAACGCTTCAGCGAATACAAAAAACTTCTGAATGCTGTAAAGTAAATACTACAAAAAATCCTAGAGCATCCATTACTCTAGGATTTCGACTATTGATAAAATGCTGTAGCTATGGCTAGTGCTTTTAAAGGGTCTTTGATTGAATCGAGTGTGTAAACAAGCTTTTCATCCTGCCACACAATTAAATTACCTGATTGATAGACATCTAGCTGAGCCATACCATATTGCCTTGGGATAGGCAGCATGTGACTTTCTAAATACTTTACTGCCTGCTTAGCTAGCTTAATACCTGCATCAGGATTATCAGTTCGTGTATGGGTGGCAATTGCCCATCGCCCTTCATTCCAACCAGTCCATAATGAGCCGGCACCTGCATCTTGATAACCTTTTATATTGTAACCAAGCTCAACCTCTTGCCCACCATTTTGATTAAAATTATCAAATGCTATCTGTGTACTTGCACCTTCCATACTTTTATATTGCTTGACGAGCAATCTTCCAATAACAGTCGCTGACTTCTTTAATCGAATATCATTAATTGGCATATTCTCTTTGCTCTCATAAAAGATAACTTCAACCTGGTCGCCCTGTGTCCTTGTTGTAGCTGTTAAAAATGCACCCTCTGCAATAGGTAACGTTGTTGGCATTTTTATTGGTACATCAAAATGAATCTGCTCCTTTATTTGTTGAAGAGCTTCAGTTTGTACTTGAACAATATCACTTTCATCCATATTAGACTGTGTTACAGATGTATCGGTTTCATTCTCATGTTCTTGATCATTCTTATCCCGTTCAGCACAAGCACTTATGCTACAAATGCTTAACAATAAAAAGAGAAATACTGCCTTTTTCATCATGTTAACCCCCCATTTCTCTCCATATTTTCCCCTGGAAAAGGTTAACTTAAACGTTTCCGCTATCGAAGCTCATTGATGCGCTTCGTCAGTTCATTAAACTGCTGGTCAAGCATTGCGTAGTCCTTATCTTTTGCTGTTAGAAAGCTCAATTTTCCTAAGATCTCTTGCCTTTCCGTTTCAAGCTTTAAACGGATAGCTGCTGTATCATCCACTTTATTCGGTGCGACTTCTTTCCACTTTTTTTTGATGTGCTGATCGTGAAGCTCCCAAACACTATTCGTGACTTTTTCTAGAAAATATCGATCATGTGAGACGACAAGCAATGTCCCATTATATTGGGCAAGAGTGTGCTCTAACTGCTCACGAGAGGGTAAGTCAAGATGATTTGTCGGCTCATCTAAAATTAGTACATTTTTATCCTCTAAAATATAAGCCATCAGCTTACACTTTACGCGTTCTCCCATACTCATTTTGCCTATGGGAGATGTCCAATGTGTCAGTGTAAACCCTAAATTCTTCATCAAGTTGCGAACTTTACCACGTTCTTCAAATGTCTCCTGATAAAAGTATTGCTCTGGTGTTTGATCAAGTGGTAAATCAAATACTTCCTGTGTCAAATAACCAATGTTTGCAGCAGGTGATAGCCATACTTCACCCTCAGCTTCCAGCTTGCCTAAAAGTATTTTCAAAAAGCTTGTTTTCCCACTGCCATTCTTCCCTGTAATAGCTATCTTATCTCCAAATTTAGCTGTAATATTAACATCGTTAAATAATGTGCGTTTATCAAATTTTAAAGATAAATGCTTGGTTTCCAGTAAGCGCTTGCCAACCCGTTGATTCGTGCCTAAAGAAAAACGAATCTCTGCTTCTGGCTTCACCGCTTCCACGCTTGCCTTCGAAAGTTCAGCTTCTAATCGCTTTTTCTTAGATTTTACCTGCGAGTCTAAGCGCTTTGCTTTCACACGATGGTACTCCTTAAAGCCTTCCAATTTTGTTGATTGAGCGTGGCCTTTTTGTGACCAAGACGTCAGTTCCGACATTTGAGCCTCAATCCGTTCAATATTTTTTTGTTGCTTCTCATAGGCTCGTTGTTGTGTTAATCTTCGGTGCTCCCTATCAGCCATATAGCTTGTATAATTGCCATCATGTTCAATAAGACTCTTATCCTCAATAGACCAGATTTTTGTGGCCACCTTATCTAAAAAATAGCGATCATGCGACACCACGATGATCGTTCCCTCATAGTTGTGTACTTGTCTGATAAGAAATGCGGTACTTTGTTCATCTAAATGATTCGTTGGTTCATCAAGTAATAAAATTTGAGCATTCTGGGAAAAACCTTCTGCAAGACGCATTTTCAGCTTTTCGCCCCCACTTAACGCTGCAAATGACACATTTGGTACCTGCCACTTAGCCAGCAGATCAGCTTCTCTTGCGGATACCTCTTGTTTGTCAAAATGAGCTAGCTCCTGTTCAACAAATGAAATTTTTAAAGCCTGTGACTCCTGTATTGCTCCCTTAGTGGGCAATAATGCACCTCGAATCAATTGTAATAATGTTGATTTCCCAGCACCATTTCTCCCTATAATGCCGATGACTTCGCCTTGTTTTACTGTGCCTGTCACATGCTCAAATAGCAATGTGTCCTTTATTTCATAACGTACATCCTGTAATTTTAAAAGTTCCTTCATCCTATCCATCCTCTCCAGTTGGAGGGACAAAAAAATCCCTCCAATTCATTTGGAAGGATTAGTCGCTACAATATCATACACAAATAAGCTCCAAGATTATTATGAAAACAATCTTTGGAGTAGCTAAATATCAGCAGCTGTTTGCGAATATAAAGCATTTATTATGAAAAATGGGCAGACTAATCCTATTTTTGTTGTTCGTGAAATATAAAATTTCTTTTACAAAAATTAAGATTAGTTATTCATTAGCCACCCATCTTCCCTTCATTTATCGTTATCGCCATTGTAGCATCATTTTTTTGAAAATAAAACTCCCTACCTTGAGCGTCTATCTAAAACATTCGTAAGAGCGAATTTGATTTCTTGAAATGGTACGGAAATACCAGCCATATCTTCGGCTCCATCGGAAACCAGCAATGATTTCCCTTCCTATAGCTGTAGGGAAAAACAAAAATCTCTACCACTATTCAGCCAAATATACGTATTTCTAAACAAACAGGAACGTATACCACTTGATCCTACTCGCCAATCGGTAATCGGTGGCGAAAAACCTGGTGGTGTGCTCATTGGCATTTGTCCTGCTGGAGTGGATCCGAAAGGAGTTGGCCCAAATGGCGTTGTTTCAAAATCATTATAATCTCCCCAACCAGGTCTTCTAAAATTATCTTCTCTAAATGGATTATTAGACACACAAACCCTCCTTTTACATTATTCAATATATGTAAAAGGGCGAATAACCGTTGAGCCATTGCCCATTTATCGAAGGTAATACATTTCCTATTAATGTATAATGGAAGGGATATTTTTCAAAAAGGAGCCCTTATGAAAAAATTATTGTTACTTTTATTAGCCACGCTCATCGCAGGGAGTATGTGGATACTGCTTGCAAAAAATCCAGTATCTTCTTCCACTAGTATCCAAGCAAAACTTGCTGATGTGAAAGATTACAAATACTATTTAGATAAAGGCAATGATGCCATTGGTAAGAGCATGACGAAATTAGATTTAGTGATTGTAGAACCTATTGAAATGCAGCAAAAGTATATCGTCAATGCTCAAAAAAGCGGTACTTTAGTGTACGGCTATATTAATGCGATGGAGGCAGACAAATGGAATACAGCACTCTATCATCAATTGAAACAAGAAGATTTTTATCGAGATAAACAGGGTGAAAGAATGTATTTTGCCGAATGGGATTCTTTTTTAATGAATTTGACTTCTACGCACTATCAAGACATTTTGCTAGCAGAAATAGAGAAGCAAATTGTTCAGAAAGGCTTAGATGGCGTGTTTTTAGATACGGTCGGTAATATCAATTCTTATTTACCTGAAGATGAACAAAAAAGGCAAAATGAAGCCATGTTATCTTTTATCCAACAAATTAAAAAACGTCATCCCGATTTATCTGTTGCTCAAAATTGGGGATTTCAAACACTTGCTGATTATACAGCGCCATATGTTGACTTTATTATGTGGGAGGATTTTTCTTATCCTGTGGTAGGAAAAGATGAATGGTCACTCGATATGATGCAAAAGCTTGTCCACATACGCAATAAATTTGGTACACAGGTGATGGCAATTGGTTTTGAAGAAGAATTAAAAAGCCGTGCTTTAGCGGAGAAGTATCATTTCAAATTCTTTTATAGCCCTGCTGGCTCTTACTATAATAGCTGGCAATAATCCTTACCTCCCCCTAACAAACGACTGTTTTGGAGGATGTTTGTTTAAGAGCTCTTCTCAGGGGTAGACTAAAGGAAAATCAGCTTGAGGTGATAGGATTGGATATGACAAATACGTATGAAAAGCAAAAACCTAAGCACGAAAACCGCTTTCAATATAAGAAGCAGAACATGTGGACTGGGATCTTATTTGGGCTTGGGGTTGTGGCATTTATAGATGAGGTAATTTTTCACCAATTATTACACTGGCATCATTTCTATGATAAGTCTACAGCTGCTATTGGACTAGTTTCAGATGGTTTATTTCATGCATTCAGCTTTTTTGCTACGATTGGATCTGCTTTTTTATTGGCTGACCTACATAGAAAACATGGGTTTTGGCTAAAAAGATGGCTAGGCGGTATTTTTCTGGGAGCAGGCACATTCCAGCTTTACGATGGCATCATACAGCATAAATTCATGAAACTTCACCAAATTCGTTACAACGTTGAAATACTCCCCTATGATATCGTTTGGAACATATTTGCGGCGCTATTAATTATTATCGGTATTGTCTTACTGCTCCAAACAAATCAAAAAGGACGATAGGAGGTGGCGCATCTTGCATTCTCATGAAGCTCATGCTCAAAACATTTCCAACATGGTTCAGCTACTTCTGGCTTTGCCATTTTTTATAGCTCTTATATTGTATATCCTCGCTGTTATTATTTCGAATCAACATAAAAAACAATGGCCTCATTTTCGTACTATCTGTTGGATAATTGGGAGTGCCTGTGCTCTCATCACATTAATCGGCCCATTGGCTACTCTTAGTCATATCCATTTTGACGCACATATGATAGGGCATTTATTACTTGGCATGCTTGCCCCATTACTTATGGCATTAGCAGCTCCCATGACACTACTGTTAAGAACCTTACCAGTAAACAAAGCTCGTGTTCTTTCTCGGCTATTGAAAAATCCATATGTTCGTTTTATTCGTCATCCAATTATTGCTTCTATTCTAAATGTAGGCGGCCTATGGTTACTCTATACAACCTCACTTTTCAATTTGATGCATGAACATATACTACTGTATGTATTCATTCATCTTCACATTTTTCTAGCGGGTTATCTATTTACTATTGCCTTTATTTATTTTGATCCTACTCCACACTCATATTCTTATGTCTTTCGATCTCTTACATTAGTAGCAGCATTAGCAGCTCATTCAATATTAGCAAAATTTATATATGCAAATCCGCCTCATCATGTACCAGCCACAGAGGCAGAACTAGGTGCTAAGATCATGTACTACGGTGGTGATGCTATTGAAATCCTTCTTGTGTATATTCTCTTTTATCAATGGTTTAAAAGTACAAGGAATAGTATTCACCCCAAAGCAGCTACTTCATCACGCTAATCTCGCTCTGTTGATTAGGATAAATAGGATTGGATAATCCGCCAGTCCTCTAGCTTTTCAGTGAACGTTTTGATATTTTTCCCTGGTATTGGACTTGTTGATGGCATTTTTTTATAGGCTCGTCCATCAAGAAGCTCTAAGCCAATATGCTTTTTAAAAACCTCCAATGCTTTCGCTCCATTAAAAAGCACTAATTGGATATTAGGGTATTGTTCAAAAAGGGTTTGAAAATCATTGGGCTTTTCATTGCGTATCGCTGCATCTAAACTTCCTTCGCGTTCACAAGTTGCAATCGTGTCCCAAAGACCGATTGCATTGTTTTTTAATAAGGCTATTCTCTCTGTATATTCATTTGGAATCGCTATCTCTAACAACTCACCAATAATGGGCCAAAAGTGATTGCGTGGATTGCCATAGTATTGCTGCTTCTCCAACGATTGTCTTCCTGGCATTGATCCAACAATGAGCACCTTTGTTGCTGAGTCTACAATTGGTAATAATATATTTTTTAATTCATTGGACACAACAATCACTCCTTTTCTCTATTGTAGCGGAAAATTCGAACCAGCAAGTAAATCTTGGCTTGAAATGAACAAGGGATGTTGGCATGAATGGTTTATTTTATACGACTGTACAATTTTGTAGCCTATACAATAGCCTATCCATTGCGGAAGGTCCCCCCCATATAGAAATGGATGATGCTGTTCGATTCCTTGAAGTTGTAACTGCGGTAAAAAATGATGCCCCCATAAAGCTAAAAGCTCTTTATCTGAGTAGGATTGTAACCAAGGAGCAATCCATTTTTCCCCGTATAAATCTTTCACTGCATCTTCTGCTAAGCCTTCTAAAATGAGAGAATCCAATAAAGTCATCTCATCTAAAGTTTTTTTTAAGATGTGTATACGACAAACATGGTTATATTCATGAGCAAATAACGCTTGGAGCTCCTGCTTTTGTAAATCGCCCACAAATAAAAAAAGCGAATGAGGATAAGCGACACCATTTTTATTGGTTATCGTTTGCTGCTGAGTAATCGGGAAAATATATATTGGTATTGAGGGTCCATTCCATTTCCGCTGTAAGTATAGGAACTCCTGCTGTACACAATCCCATACTTTTTGCTTCTTTAATTTTTCAACATCGACTTCCTCATGTGGTAAAAAAAGACCCTGTTGCTGTAATGTATAGTGAATTTCTTCTGGAAGCCCATCTCGAAATAGTTTGACTAATCGATTGCAAAGAATCGAGCATTGTAAGCTTGTTAGCTCATCCTTTCTAGTGAACTTTCTAGCATTTACAAATTCATTTAACCACTTATCTGTTGACACAACAGCCATATTATCACCTCTTCACAGCATATGTCTTGAATAGACAATCGGCTAGTGATAAATGCATTAAATCGCATATATTAGCTTGTAATGACATCGAAAGGGGGGATATGTGTGAATCCAACTGATGCTTATAGTCTTTGCTGTAAATATCATGGTAAACGCGTTCGAATCTCGGATTCATCTGGTAAAGTACATGTTGGAGAAATCACAAGGGTAGATAGAAGACAGGTATGGATTCTACCTGATAGAAGATATAGTGGTTACGGTTTAGGATTTTGGGGATTTGGAGGGTATGGAGGAGAAGGTTTTGGCTATGGAATTGCTTTAGGAACAATTTTAGGTATTGCGCTAGCTCCAATTATTTTCTTCTAACTCAAACCTTTTATTTAAATGAAAAAGAAGCCATTTCAAATCTTGTTGAGATGGCTCATTTTTCATTATTGAACTTGCTCTTGTTGCTGTTTGCTTTCAATCAACTCGGATATTGTAACAAATGTGTAGCCTTGTTTTTTTAATGCAGGGATTATTTCTTCTAGTGCTTTAATTGTTTGTGTACGGTTTCCACCACCATCATGAAATAAAATAACATCTCCAGGCTTTGTCCCCTTCATCACCTTTTGCACAATCTTCTTTACACCCGGCTCTTTCCAATCTTGTGTATCCTGATGCCAAGACCACATCACAACCTTGTAGCCGTCCTTAACAGCAGCATTAATCATAGCATCCGTGTAATTTCCACCAACGGGACGGAATAAAACTGGGGAAAAACCAGTAATACTATAAATCGTGTCATTTGTCTGTTGAAGCTCCTCATGCAATTTTTTGATGGAAATTTTAAATGGATGTGTATACGTATGATTTGCTAATTCATGGCCTTCTGTATAAGAACGTAAAACAAGCTCTGGATATTTTTCTGCATTTTTTCCAATAATAAAAAAGGTGGCTTTTGCATCATATTTTGCTAATAAATCTAGCACAGCAGCTGTGTATTTAGGATGTGGACCATCATCAAAGGTGAGTGCAACAATTTTATCCTCTGTTTTGATATCCCAAACAACTTCACCTGTCTCCTCATAATAAGGACGACCTCTATCTGCGTAGCCTTCCTGCACTAAAAATCCCGAGATGATTAAAAAGAAAACCATAAAAATGAATACGTAATTACGTGTCATAGCATCACCTCCCAAGTCCGAAATCACAGAACTCCGTCAACTTACTATTTACGAATTGCCATGAAATATACTTGAGAAGGATTGACTGTTTTCTCCTTTTCATTATTTCAAAAAAATTTTAAACGTTATTTATAATTTTGAACAATATGTGAAAAAAATTGAATTGCACTTTATTTTTTTCTTTATTGATGTAAAATAAAATCATCATTGATATATAACAGTTTAAATAATATTTAAATGTTGTGTAACACAACAAAGGGGATCACATATATGTGGGTTATTACAGTATTTGAAGAAAACACTTATCGCATGTTTGAGTATAGTTCTAAAAATGAGGCAACAAATGCATTAAACAATTTTAAGCAAACAGCTTTGCTTTCTTATACAAGATAAAGAATAACGGAATCTATTCATCAGAGTAGATTCCTTTTTTGTTATAAATAAAGTGCCTCCCATGCTTCCACTAATCATCCATCCTATTCACTTTCATCCTTATACATCTAGCAACATGGTTAGTAATGATTTTTTTAATAAAAATGTCGAACACCTTGCTAGTTATCACCATATGTATATAGAGAAAAGGAGTGATTTCAATGGTGACAATTGAACCTATTATGATTAAAGGGCATTTCTTCACAGCAGTAGTTGTTCAATTACCTAAAACAACATTACTAACCATTTCTAATGATACAGGCTACATTATGTGTGGCGCTTTAGATGTAGGCCTATTAAATAGTCGCTTAGTTGATCGTAGAATTATTGCTGGTCGTGCAGTAGGCGTAAAAACGATTGATGAGCTATTAACAGCTCCATTAGAATCCGTAACATATGAAGCAGAGCAGCTTGGTATTACCGAAGGAATGACTGGCGTAGAGGCGCTTTTAAAAATGATCTAATTGGCTAGAAAAAAGCGTCAACTAGACGCTTTTCTTTTTGTCCACAAACCGATATTGAATAAGCAAATTCCCCATCTCCCATACTGTGGAACAAAGGGAGTTGTTGTTATGACTACGAGGCAACATTTTAAAATACACGTCATCTTACTTATTATCGTTTTAATTGTTTTCATCTGGTCTGTTATAAAACCATCCTCCTATTTAGATTGGCTAGCTGAAGTTAGTCCAGGAATTGTGGCAATAACAGTCGTTGTTTGTATCTATCATAAGTTCCGTTTCACCACATTTTCTTATATCATCATTGCTCTATTGTCGATCCTTACTTTTATAGGTGGGCATTATACCTATTCGGAAGTCCCTCTTTTTAATTGGATAAAAGAAGAATTTCATTTACAACGTAATCACTATGATCGCTTTGGCCATTTTTTAAAAGGTTTACTAGCCATCGTAATAAGGGAAATACTAATTAGGAAAACACCACTTGTAAAAGGAGCTTGGCTTACAGGTATTACAATCAGTATTCTGCTCGCAATTGCTGCTTTTTATGAAATCATTGAATGGTTAAGTACAAGAATCTCGAAGGGTAGTAAAGGAGCAAAGGATTTTTTAGGAATGCAAGGAGATCGATGGGATGCACAATGGGACATGTTTTTGGCCTTGCTCGGAACTATTTTAACTTTACTTTTATTCACAAAGCTCCATGACAAATTTTTAAAGAAACTAAACAAGTCATAAATGTTTTTGCATAGCATGATTATATAACCTATGAAAGGTGGTATTAGATGTACTATGCACAGGTCAATCAACAAGCACATCATCATCCATCACGTACTATGACTGTAACCGGGAATGGACAGGTAATGGCTACCCCTAGCTCTACACAAATACAAATTGAAGTCCAAACACAGGGCAACAATGTACAAGGTCCTCAACAGGAAAATGCGACGATTATGAATCAAGTTATACAATCACTCATTGCACTTGGTATTCCAAGAGATCAAATTCAAACTGCTAGTTATAGGATCACACCACTATATAATTTTGAAGATGGCAAACAAATTTTTAATGGCTATGAAGTAGTCAATGCGATTTCCGTCAACGTAGCGAATAACAATAATTTGGGCTTAATCATTGATACAGCTGTAGAAAATGGGGCCAATCGAATTGCCAACATTCAGTTCAAAATGGACCATACCGATGCTTATTATCAGCAAGCATTAAGTTTAGCGCTACAGAATGCTCAATTGAAGGCGAAAACAATAGCAGAAACGATGCACCTGCCTTTGCAACCACTTCCCATAGAAATTGTGGAAGAGCAGGCTAACACACCGATACTTTATCGCTCTATGGCTGTTTCCTCGGGAGTTACGCCTATAGAACAGGGACAAATTGCTATTGATGCTACTGTTCGTGTAAAATTTCAATACTAAAGTTAGGAGCCTTCCACTAGTCAAATAGCGGAAGGCTCTTGTTTATTTTACAAGTATATTTTTTTCAATAAAGATTTCATCATCCTGTGTTTTAATAACCATATCAAAATATTGGCAATATGGATGCATAAATAATTCATATTGAATACGTCGCTCATCATGTGATTGTTTTATATAATTTATATCTGTCCCTCTTTCAAGCACATCACGCCCCGATCTTCTCTTAAGCTCTGTAGCCCCATCCGTATAAAAATAAATCTTTAAATCCAATAACTCCGGATCTATAAATGCTACACACATTCCTTCTACTATCGTGATCTGTTTTTTTGAAGAAATTAATGTGCTTTTCATATAATGGGTATCGATTGTCATTAAATCGAGTCCTGCTCTTATCATCTGAACATCTCGCTCCAATGATGGCAGATGATGAGCAGCGGGATGACAAGCCGTCATTTTAAAACGATGATGCTCATTTTGATATGTATAATCAAGCATTGTTTGTTTGCGAATATCCGAATCCACAATATACGGATCAGTATTCATATAATTCACTTCATCTTGATCTAAAGCATGTATAAGTCTTTGAGCAAACGTTGTTTTTCCAGCAGCCCCATGACCTGAAATACCGATTACAATCCTTTTATCCGCAAATTTGATCAATTCTAATATTTCTTGGAAAATGTTCTCCATCGTATTGTTGTCCTCCCTAATTAAAAAAGTATGATAGAAAATTTGCATCATACTTGCTGTACTTTAAAAATAATAACAAACAGCTACTATACTTAGAAGTTTCCATTTCCAAAATTTTATGCGTTAACTTCATATCATTTGTAGATTCAATCTAATAAAAACAATTTGACAGGTTGTCAGTCAATAATTATAATAAAAGCATCTTAATTGATATTGATTATCATTTAAGATGCTTTCACTCAATAATTAAATTTAACTTTCACAGTTTGTCTTAGGAGGGATAAATCAAATTTTCCATGAGGGACTCCGAATAAATGCTCGAATGTAGATTGAATGGCTTTAATTCTAGCAATACGCTCATCTTTATTCCATTTAAATAACGATGAATCTACCCAATGATGGATTGTCGATAGAAAAAATTCTGCTACTAGCGTTGGATTTTCAATGTGAAAGAGCCCCTCTTTATTGCCTTGTATATTTAAATCTGTTAGGAGTGGCGTAAACTGACAAATTGTTTGTACATGTAATATTTGACGCAGAGTAGCATTACTATCATGTTGTAAATATTTAAAGATTTCGACATGGCCTGTTGGATCATCGAGCTCATAAACAAAAATCCATGCAATTTTCTCATACGCCGTAAGTGTCTCATTATAGATGACTTCTGTAAATTCTTGCTTTATTCCTTTAAGTTGCCTATCAATTAATGCATTTGCCAATGCTTCTTTGGATTTAAAGTAATAGTACAGCGTTCCCTGTGCTACTCCCATCTTTTTGGTTATATCAGTAGTTGAGGTTTTTTCATAACCTTTTTCACTAAAAAGAGACTCTGCTGTATCTAAAATCTCATTTCGTCGTTCTGATGCACTTTTTGTTACTCTAATCATTTTCTGAACTACCCCCTTTTTTCATTTAAGCATTTGACTAATAACTAGTCAAATTATCAGAGTGAGAAGAAATATTGTGAAACATTATTGAGTGACTGTCAGTCAAATACTAATTTTTAGGAGGATTTAAATGTTAAAAAAGACCCTTTCTCTATTAGGTTTCACACTTCTATTGCTGATTTTAGGTTGTGCACAATCACAGGAAACTATTTCTGAGAAAAAAGACAATACAACTATTAGTGGAAACTATCCATTAACACTAGATACTTACACATATGAAGGAAAGAAAATCTCTCAGACTATCCCCAATGCACCAGAGAAAGTGATGGTCATCGGTTCAGCTGTCCCAGAGTTAATAGTTAAGTTTGGACAGCAAGAAAAAGTCGTTGGATTTGCATATAGTGATTTAACAAATTCAAACTACAAAGATGGGATTGAAAAACTACCTTTAGTTAGTGAAATGTGGCCATCTAAGGAGGCTATCATGGCTTTAGAACCTGATTTAATCTACTCTATTGCTTCTGCATTTCGTGAGGAATTAATTGGAAGTATTCCATCTTGGAACAACCGTGGAATTCCTGTTGTTTCTTCTACCAACTTTACAATAGGACGTAGTATAGATATTTACTTTGAGGAAATTCAAACATTCGGGAAGGTTTTTAATATAGAAGATAAAACAAATAAATATCTGACTGAACAACAAACACGCATAGATGCCATTACTTCTAAAGTTAAAGATTCTAAGGAAAAGCCTACTGTTCTATTGATAAGTGGAGCTAGAGGAAAGTATTTCTACTTCTCACCAAAATGGGCCATGATTGACGAGATGATTGAAGGTGCTGGAGCTACATATTTAGAACTTTCGAAAGAAGACTATATTGAACTTTCAATAGAGGCAATTATTGCAGCAAATCCAGATAAAATTATCATCACAGAATTCCAAGAGCCTAATCAAGAAAAGACAAAAAATAATTTAATGAATGATAAAAAGCTTCGAACTGTAAAAGCCATTCAAAATAATGAAGTTATGGCCGTAGAATATACAGGGGCTATAAATGGTGGCATTGAGATTGCTGAATTTATCCACCCTGGGGTGATAAAAAATGCTCAAAAGTAAATTTTCTTTTTTTACCCTACTTCTATTTTTGATAGTGCTAGTTTTCCTTTCAATAATTGCTTCTGTTTCCATAGGACAAGTCAGTATACCCTTTCTTGATTCTTGCAAAATTGTTTTATATCAAATTACAGGAATAAATATAGGTCATATAGATACAACTATTTCTAAAATGACACTCGAAATCATTTGGCAAATTCGTTTTCCTAGAGTTTTATTAGCACTATTCGTTGGGAGTGGTTTGGCACTTTGTGGTAGTGTGATGCAAGCAACCATTCAGAATCCACTTGCAGATCCTTATTTACTTGGTATCTCTTCAGGTGCTTCACTAGGTGCAACATTCTCTATTATCTTAGGATATCAGTTCAGCCTTTTTGGAGAATCAAATTTAATGATTTGGGCATTCCTAGGTGCTTTATTGGCAACTTTTCTAGTCTTGCTGCTATCAAGCATTGGAGAAAAAATGTCTGTTATTAAACTTATTCTAGCCGGAACTGTTGTCAATGCACTATTTACAGCTCTATCTAATCTATTTATATATTTTGCGAAGGATGCGGAAGGTGTACGTTCTGTATCATTTTGGACAATGGGGAGTTTGGCCACTGCTGATTGGGATGACCTGCCTTTAATTGCTACTAGTATTATTATTATAGCTGTATTTTTCCTCTCTCAATGGCGGATTATGAATGCAATGCTTATGGGAGATGATGCTGCTATGACATTAGGTATTAATATAAATACTTATCGAAAAGTATTTTTAGTTATTTCTGCTGCTTTGACAGGCATTATAGTTTCAACTTGTGGAATCATTGGCTTTGTTGGGCTTATTATCCCACATATTGTACGCATCTTTACAGGTTCGAATCATCACCAACTACTACCTATTGTTATTTTAGTAGGGGCCATCTTTTTAATATGGACAGATTTATTAGCAAGGTCAATCATTCCTAACAGCGAATTACCAATTGGCATCGTGACCTCATTATTAGGTGCCCCAGTATTTATGCACATGTTAATAAAAAAGAAATATGGTTTTGGGGGTAACTAATATGGAATTAGATGTGGAAAACGTTTCATTCACAGTATCTGATGTTGAAATAATCAAAAGTATTTCGCTAAAGGTGAAAGAGGGACAATTTGTTGGCATTATTGGACCGAATGGTTGTGGAAAATCCACCCTATTAAAAAACATTTATAAAGTCATAAAACCCACTAGTGGCAAGATTTTTTTAGATGATATAGATATTGTTAAATCCTCTCCAAAAGAAATCGCGAAAAAAATGGGGGTCGTTGGGCAATTTAACAACTCCAATTTTGACTTTACTGTACGTGATATGGTGATGATGGGTAGAACACCACATAAAAAAATGTTGGAATCAGATACAAAAAATGATATTGAACTTGTGGATAACATATTACGAAAAGTAAACTTAGAGCATTATGCTTTAAAACATTTTTCTTACCTTTCTGGTGGTGAAAAACAACGTGTCATTCTTGCACGTGCCTTAGCTCAAGAACCAAAGTTTCTAATTTTGGATGAACCTACAAATCACCTAGACATTAAATATCAAATTCAAATTTTATCACTAGTGCAATCATTACAAATTGGTACACTGGCCGCATTACATGATCTATCTATTGCTGCTATGTATTGCGAATATCTATATGTATTAAAAAATGGTCGAATACTAACACATGGCAAGCCCGAGAAGCTACTAACACCTGCATTAGTAAAAGAAGTTTATGAGGTTGACTGTTGTATCTATCAAAATAATGATACGAAAAATATAGTCGTCGCGTATCATCCAGCTTTACCAAATCACTAAAGTTATTTTTGACTGACAACCAATCAATTAAAAGGAGGGAGTATCTATGAATCCAATTTCATCAGAAAAATCAAGCACGTTCTATTCATATAGATGGTTGGCATTAGCTGTGATATTACTTCCAACATTATTAATCTCCTTAAATACTTACATGATACAAATTGCATTACCTGCAATTCAAAACGACTTGCATATATCGTTTTCTCACGCTCAATTAATATTTTCAGGCTATTCGGTTGGCCTTGCAACTGCTTTAATAATTGGAGGCAAACTAGGTGATATTTAAGGTAGAAAAAAAATATTATGGATTGGCGTATTGTTCTTTACCCTTACTGCTTTCCTAGGAGGAATTCTTTCAAGCCCATTGCTATTAGTTGGGATTCGATTTGTTCAAGGCTTAGCCGCAGCCCTTATTCAGCCTCAAGTTTTATCAACAATCCAGGAAATTTTTCCGCCTAGAGAAAAAAATTTAGCTTTCGGCTTGTATGGTGCTGTCATTGGAGTAGCCTTTACCTTTGGCTTAATATTAGGAGGATTATTAGTTCATTGGAATCTATTTAACGGCGGTTGGCGAACTGTATTTTTTTTCAATGTTCCAATTGGCATGCTAGTACTCCTTTTGCTCCCTTTTATACCGGAGTCGACGGATAAGAAATCCAATCATATTGATTGGATGGGTTCAATTTTATTAATGGTTAGTATATTTCTACTTATTTATCCTTTATCCGAAGTCCAACAACAAGGATGGCAAACTTGGATTTTTAGCTGTCTACTGCTTTCATTTGTTGTACTTATTTTGTTCATTTATCTTGAGCGATTTAAGCAAAAACTTCAACAGTCACCTCTCGTAGACCTAAGTTTATTTAAGCATCGCCCTTTTGTATTTGGCATTTGTTCTGTGCTGTCTATTTACTTAAGTATGTTTGCCTTTTTCTTTATCCTTAGTTACTTTTTACAATATGGTCTAGAGTATGATACAGGAGAAACGAGCTTAGTTTTTCTACCAATAGGAATTGGATTTTTTTTAACGTCCATTGTTTCTTCAAAAATTATTAATAAATATGGTTTTATTGTTTTAAAAATGGGTGCATTATGTATGAGTATGTGTACTTTTTTACTTGTCCTTTTCTTATGGATGAAGCAATATAATTTACTCAGAACGGATGCAATAATCCTTTTATTCGTCTATGGTCTTGGACTTGGTCTTGCTACAACACCTTTAGCAAATGCCATATTGGGTAACATTCCAAAGATTCATATGGGGGTTGCTGCTGGTCTATTTACAACCTTTATGTATTTAGCAAATTCCTTAGCAGTCGCAGGTATTAGTATAGTATTTTCTTATTATTTAGGAACAAGTTTAGAGAGCGCTTCTTTCTTAAATTATATTCATGCTTTCACTGTAAGTTTAATTGTCATTGGACTGTTTTCTATGATAGCCTATATAATTTTGTCACTTTATCATAAATTGATTTTAAAAATAAAAATAAAGCAACATTAAAATATACTATTTTGTATGACAAACTCTGAATTATTTCGAGCTTGTCATACATTTCTATTATTTCACATTCATTATTCCTGCCTTATTTTTTAACTCTACCCTATTTTCTGCTCCCCCAATTCTCCCCTCTATTGAGTCCTTAGTATTTTTTTCTATCTTTAATCCCTTTAATTTAACTGTGATATCTGATGATTCACTATTTGCTATCAGCATTAATGATTGCGGAGCAGTACGACTCTCGATATGCAGGATAAACTATTCCAACAGTATTATCGCAGAACAACAACAGATACTTCTTCAGAAGGCACTGGAGTAGGTATGGCAATTGTTTATAGCCTTGTCCAATCACATAGAGGCACGACCTCTATAGAAAGTGAGTTTGCCAAGGGGACTACTTTGACCATTACACTTCCGAAAAAGTAACAAATCACCACACACACTTTAAGGTGACTTGTTTTGATACTAAAATGCTCGCTCTTTTGATAACAAGAGTGCACAAAGAATAATACATATTCCTATAAAATGTTGGATAAATAATGGTTCCTTCAAAATAAAATAGCCAAGCAATACGCCAATTACAGGAACTACGTAATTACTAAAAGATGCAAATAAAGCGCCCTCTTTCGAAATCAAGAGATTATATAGCATGTAAACGATCGCCGTGTGGAAAATGCCTAAAATGGCAACGGCACCAAGCTGTATACCGGTCATGCCTAATTGTAAAGGTTGTTCAAAAATAAACGCCATTGGTAATAACAAAGCGGTGGCAATTCCTAAAATATTTCTCATATGAACGATTGGTGAACCATCCTCTAACTTCTCCATTAAAATTAACGAAAATGCAAAGCTCCATGCTGCTAATAGTAGCAGCACATTCCCTAGTACTGTGCCTGAACCACCCATCCCTTGTGTTGGCCAAGAAAGAATGATGATCCCCAAAAAGCCTAATAGAATGCTAACCGTTTGAAACGGACTAACTTTTTTGTTAAAGAAAAAAACAAAGAGGACTAACGTAATAATCGGGACCATTGCTATGAGCATAGACGCAATACTACTGGATACATATTTTTGACCTTGCGCAATGAGGACGAAGGGAATCACTACTTCAAAAATGGCAATCCCAATGTATAATTTACTATTTGCTAAGTAGTTTTCTCTTTTCAAAAATAAACTCATGATACTTAAGCAGATTGCACCGATTAAAGCTTTTAACAAAGATAAAGTAACAGCTCCCACATCATTCGTAACTAATGCTACGAAGAAAAATTGAGAGCCCCATATACAACTTATTAATAGCAAAAGGCTGTATTTTCTCATTGCACTACCTTCCTATGCCCAAAATAATTTGTTCCTATGACGCCAATAATGATGAGGATTCCACCAATAAAGTGATAAAGGTGAAAGACTTCCTGTAAAATCAAAACGCCTGCAAGTATTGTAATGAGCGTAGCAAAGTTGCTAAAGACACTCATTTGGGAAGCTTCTAATTTAGATAACGCATAATTGGATAAATAGGACGTACCGAGCGAAGATAATAGCCCTAAATATAAAATCGCGATGACAAAATCAACATGTGTTAATGGCTGAAAAAATTCATTGATTGTACCATTCACCAAATGATTTCCAAGAGCCATCCCATTAAAAATGACAAATCCACATAATGTCATCACGTACGTTAAGGTCAGTAATGAATATTGCTTTGTAAGCCTTCTTGCAAACACGTTATAAAGCGACGCAGCAAGGGCTGAAAGCAAAATGAATCCACTGCCGATGACATTTCCTGTAGTCGCATTGGCTCCATTCATAATTAGCATGTAGATAACTCCAAGTACAGATAAACTAATGAAGACAAGCTGTCCACGAGTAGCTTTTTCCTTTAACAATAAACCTGCTAGTGCTAATGTAAAAATAGGAATCGTTGCTTGAATAATTCCAGCTTCAGAAGAGGAAATTCTAGCAAGCCCAAGCACTTGAAAAGTGAAAAAAACAATGGGATACAATATGGCTAACGGTAAAATTTTTAGTACATCATATTTTTTTATTGTTAGCTTATTTTTCGTAAAGACCATTAAAATAACAATACCGATGAAGGCAAACGTAAAGCGATGTGCTAATGTATCAATTGGACTCGCCACTGTTAATGTAATTTTCACAAACATGAATGAAAGGCCAATGATAAATGCATACGAAATCGCTGCTATATAGGATTTTCTTTTTTCTGACATACGATAATGCTCCTTCTCAAATCATTCCGGCCGGTATTGTTATCGTATTAAAAAGAGAACACATTGACGATATGAAAAAAACACATCTGTACCGATACAGATGTGCTGGAGGTTATATATGCTTAAATATGAATGGATTTATTCTCAGCTCCTGACTCAAATCCAAACAGGCTCTCTTCATGCAGGTGCAAAACTTCCTTCTATTCGCCAGTTATCACAGCAATTTTCCTGTAGTAAGAGTACGATTTTAACATCTTTAAAAAAACTGGAGAATCAGCATCTTATCTATGCATTGCCTAAAAGTGGCTACTATGTTGTCGATCATCAGCTGCCCATCCAACCGAAAATGAAAAATTACATAGATTTTGCTACATCATCACCCAGTTGGCATGCTTTTCCATACCAAGATTTTCAGCATTGTATTAACAAAGCCATCGACACATACCAAGCAGATTTATTTAGATATGGAACACCAAAAGGCCTACCTTCATTAATAGAGGAAGCAAAAAAATTATTAACAAGTTATCAACTGTTTACAAAGAAAGATAATATTTTCATTACTTCTGGCGTCCAGCAATCCTTGTCTTTGCTAAGTATTATGCCATTTCCAAATGGTCGCTCAACCATTTTAGTGGAACAACCTAGTTACCATTTATATATGGATTATTTAAAAACCTATGGAATACCAGCAATCGGCATCAAAAGAACAACGGATGGCATTGATTTACATGAATTAGAAAGCATTTTCAGCAAACATGACATAAAGTTTTTTTACACGATGCCGCGCCTGCACAATCCTCTAGGTACATCTTATAGCAAAAAGACAAAGGATCTAATCCGTAAACTTGCTTATCAATATAATGTTTACATTGTTGAAGATGATTATTTAGCGGATTTCGAGCAAAATTCGAAAATAGATCCCATCTATACAGATGATACACAGCAGCATGTTATCTATTTAAAAAGCTTTTCTAAAATTATGTTTCCTGGCTTACGTATTGGACTTGCCGTTTTACCAAATGTTTTGATTAATACCTTTCAACAGTATAAAAATACCACTGATATTGATAGCTCCATGATTTCTCAGGCTGCATTAGAGCTTTACTTGAAAAGTGGCATGTTTGAGCGTTATCAAAAGAAAGTCAGTGAAGCTTATGCAAGCCGAGCGAATCAACTTCAGCAATCTATAGCAACTCATCTGGCAGAGTATTCATCCTCTAAGGAAATCTGTATGCATAGCCATATCGTTCTACCGAGGCAGGTGAATACTAATAAGCTTATTCAACATTTGGTACAACAAAATATTTTGCTGGATCCTATAAACCGCAATTATTTAGATGTATTTTATCATGAACGTATTTTAAAAATAAATGTATCGAATGTAGAAGAATCCAAAATTGATGCTGGCATAAGGGAAATAGCGCTAGCCCTTCATAGCCCTAAACATTACTTCTAAAGAATAGCATTCATGAAACCTTATTGTAGCTCATATAATGAGACATCTTAAATGCTTCTATAAGGGGGATACAATGCAAGCTGAAAAATTACGATTAAGAAAAATTCAGCGTCTTGCTTATGAAATCATGGATGAGATGCACAAAGACAAAGACTGCATTGAATTGCACAAAGTTATTCCAATCATCGATAATTTATCTCGCGCAATTGGTGATTTAACGGATTCCGTTGGTAAATACTCGTTAGATTATGTAGAAGAAAAAGTAAAAAATGCACATGCTCTTTTATTTAACAAAGAAAAGGTGGATATTTATTAATAAAGAAAGGGAAAAAGGGTAACCATATTTATGGCTACCCTTTTCATAGTGTTGAAAAACAATACCATCAATAGAATTTTTGTGAAAGGTGAAAACAGATTTCCGTTGCAGGCTACTTGCTTTCCTGTGGGCGAGCGCCGAATCGCTTCCTCCGCTACCGCTCCGTGCTGGGTTTCGCCTGTCTCGCTATCCCACGGGAGTCAAGTAGCCCTCCACTCCAACCAATAAATATTTAACTTTTTAACAATGGTTTTCAAATAAAGTGAAGGTTTTCACTACTCTTTATATGTCACGCATCACTTCTCCACATTGAAAATAAAGGGTCTATCCCCTAAGAATACAGTTATTGGGCTATTTGATTGCTATGCTAGTATGAAAAAGGTAAAGACATTTTGCAAAATGGTTGATTGGAGTGGAGCCAGCGTCACTCCTAGGGGATTTAGCGTCACAGAGGAGACCCTGGAGCGAACGCAGTGAGTGAAGCGGCTCATCGGACGCCCCCTGGAAAGGACGCTGGCGGAACGGAAATCACCCCTTCATCTTGCTAAAATATCTTTTTCTGCTAGTGACATGATTTTTTTTCAACAACATGAAAAGGGTAACCATATTTATGGCTACCCTTTTACATTAGTGCGTTTCAGGTTCGAATGTTTTACAGTCTGTTTCTTCACTGTTGGAAGCATGTTGTCCCTTTTGGCTGACAACATAAATTTTTTCGGCTGTGCATTTGTTACCAGAATCCCAAAATGTGCAGTTATTGACTTCACAAAGAATTTCTTGTGCCATTGTCTCACACCTCCTCTTTGTTATCTTTAACAAATTCGAGGTAATCAATACGTAATTCAAAAAAGTCATCTCACGATTTAGTTAGTGCTGTCTGATTTACTCCATACTAAAGTCTAGATTAGTTGGATAATTCGATAAATGTTCTTGTGTAAGCATATTTGTAGAGGGTACCTTGTCGTCAACCTCCTCAAATCGAAAACCATCTGCCCATACCTTACCCGAACCAATTAATAACACACCAAAATAAATGGAGTCACCTTCTTCAGGTACGTCTAAGACAATAGAATAGTGATTCCATTCAGTAGAACCTGTCACAGAACGCTGATTCATATTATCAAATTGAATGGTATCACCCGTACCATTGTCAATACGCATCCATGCACCACACTTTGTAGCGTCTGCCGTCTTTAAATAGCATGACATTTTCAAGCGCTTTCCTTTATAGTTAGTTGCCTGAAAGCCCTGCATCATCGTACCGAATTGCCCCTGATTTGCTGATGCAGTTGTGGAATACAATACCGCCTGAACGCTTCCCTGAATGAAACACCTTGTCATCTGTATGAAATTTATATAATTCTGGATTCGCTCCACTCAACATCCAACCTTGAACCTGTTCAACTGTTTCCATGTAATTTTCCTCCTCCAACATATTTAGTGATTGCATCAATTTTCGGTACTTCCCTGGTGGTACAGCATAAACTTCTTTAAAGGCTCTTGTAAAAGCTTCTTGTGATTGAAACTGAAGTGTAAATGCAATCTTTAATATCGATTCATTAGAGTACATCAAATAACTCGCAGCCATGGCTAGCCGGCGTATACGAATGTATTCACCAATCGTAACTCCCGTTTCTTGCTTAAAAATACGACTTAGATGGTACTTCGAATAGCCAGCAGTATTAGGAAGACATTCAAGTGAAATTTGTTCCATCAATTGCTCCTCGATATAGGCAATAGTTCTTTGTGTTGCCTGACTATACTCCATGTTACTCACCTCATCTTTATCATACTGGAGAAGGAAACAGATTTTTTGATGGAGGTTGCTAAATTTAACTCAATCAATTATTTTTGTTGGTGTTGCTTCCTGCACAACAATGAGACCATCATAAGCTTCCTCAGGCGTCATTTTAATGGTATACAGCATTTGTGTCAGCTTATACCATGGACGAAAATCATCCCCGACATTGCCCATTCTTTGCTTTTTGGAAAGAATATTCGCCAGCTCCTTCGATTGTTTGGCAGCTTCAAAATCCACATAAAAGATGTTGCTATCGATGTCACTAAAGGCATCCACTAAAGCATTATGATGCTCAATCGTGTATTCCTTTCGTTCACCAGACCCATTTTGTGCTTGGAATGTATTTTTCACAAAGTCTGTGCCAATTGCAAAATATTGATCTTTAAAATGCTCGTTTAAATATTGTCCCATTGATTGATAGCCTGCCATCGAAGCAGAAGTTTTCTCAATATGACCATTATGAGCAGACATTAATACTTTATTGTGACCTTGTGTTGCTTCGTACTCAACAATCCATTGTAAATTTTCAGCTAAATATTGATCCCGTAAATTCATGTAGTTATCATCATTTAAAAATAATTGTGTACGCTGTTTCATAATTTGTGCGTATTGTGCAGCAAAGGAGAAGTCATCCTTTGATGATTTTTTCTCATATATCGCTTTGTTTGATTGTAAATCGTTAATTATTGTATCTATCGTTTTATCCAGCTCGTTTAGCTGACTATTTGATAAATCTCTCATCGTTTTATTGGAAACATGCTCTAGCTCAGTCGTGAATTTCTGCGCATTGTCAGCATGTACCTTGGCGTAATAATCAAGCAACCCTTTTTTGCTGTAATCATAGCGTTGCATATCATTGCCATAAAAATAAATTTTATCTTGTTCATCGACTGTCTGATTATAGTCATGCATCCATTGCACAAACTCTACCATTTGCTCAGTTTTGTAGATGCCATAGTCTAAAGCTTTTATAGCTTCCTCTGCTGTTCCAGCACCATTCATGATAAATTGATTAATCTGCTGGGCTCCACCAAAATCTCCTTCTAAGACAAAGACATGGACATTTTCATTTTTAATCATCGTCTCAAACAAATCTTTTTTTAACGTTTGAAATTCGATATTGCCATGTGTGGCTTCCCCAAATCCAATAATTTTCACATCGTCAGGAATATTGATTTCTTTTATTTCACTAGTATATTGCGAGGCATCTATTACAGCCTCACCTTCTCCACATCCTGCTAAAGCTACTAGCAGTACAGATGCAGTTAAAAATCGTAAGCTTCGTTTCAACATTCTCATATCAATTCTCCTTTAAGGTGTTAAATGGCTTTGCGTTGGAAATAGTAATAACCTCCAAGGAAAAACAGGATGAATCCACCCCCTACAACTGTTAACAATTGCTCCCACGGCACAAAAAACACATCATCTGTTTTGCCACCTATATACATCATTGAAAAAGGTTGAGCCCACGGATAATATGGACCAACACGTTCAGAATTCACCGCTAAAATAGAAGGTAACGTAAATATAACATTAACAGCAAACGGTGCAGCAAAGCTTTTAAACATAATGGACATCCATAATTGCAAGGCTACTAATGGTAATGTCGCTACCCAGCCTCCTACTATGCTTTTCCAAACAATTTCTATAGGAAAAGGATCTGTGTAACCCTTTACCATCCCAACAGCAAAGACAGAGCCTAAATACAATATCTGCATCGCCAAAACAAGCAGCATAACCAACACGTATTTGGCTACAAATACTTTCCCCCTTGTTACGGGCAGTGCCAAAAGCTGCTTCCATCCACCCGACTGATGTTCATACCTGCAAATGAGACTGGTAAAAACACCTGAAATAAGAGGTAAAAATAATAGAGCGTATGTTAAATTCATCGAAAATAGGGAAATATACCATTCATTGATTTCAATCCCCTGTATGTTGTCTTCTAAATTAGCTGATAGACCAATGAAAAGCCCGATCATGGGTCCTGCCAAAATAATCGGTACCATTTTTGATTTACGTAACTTAAACCACTCAGCTTGAAGTAAAGCAATCATTATTTCACGTCCCTTCTTGTAAAATCAATCATGCCGATTACATAGAGTAAAATACCAATTCCTACGCCTAATAAGACATCGATTATCGGCTCATTCCAATGGTTCATCAATGATGGCCATTTCCATATCATCCAATCAGGTAGAACATAGGAAGAATAGGTAAAAATCACCCCGATAATGCCTACAGTTATAGGGATTCCTTGATTATGGCTTACACTCGCAATCCACAATTGAAGAGCCAAGATAGGTAATGCTGCAAAAGCAGGGAAATAACTAAATTTAGCTAGCTCCGTGTAAGGTACGGTATCACCTAATTTTAAATACAGCCCAAAGCTCAACGTAAAAAGCATTAATAGCGTTGAAGCCAAAAATAGTAAGATAGCTAACAGCGTAAATTTCGATAAATACACGGTTAATTTGGAAACAGGTAATGCGATGAGCTGCTTCCAAGCATTGGTTTCATTTTCAATGCTCGCCATGAATGATGTGAGAATGACAATGCCCAAGACAAGGGCAAGTGGTGTAAATGAATGCACGTTTAGTATGAAATAGCCCCAATCATCCTCACTTTGCTGTAAGAGATAATCCTTTCTTACTCCATAATTGACCATTTGCAGAGCAACCACGCCTAAAGGACCGATGAGCGTTAGAAGCCATAATCCTTTGCGCTTGATTTTTAAGAAATCAGCAGTTAACAGCTTTCCCATCATATCCCCTGCTCTCCCATCGTCATTTGCAGGAATATATCCTCCAATGAACGTTTCTCTTCCTCCACTCGGAATACTGATATACCTTCCTGAACAAGAACTTGGACAATATGGGCAACCTTTTCATTTGAGCATTCTTCTAAGAAAATCACACCATCTTGATAGTCTGCCTTAATGCCATTTGCCAATAAGGAACGCCATCCTTTTTCGCCATTGTTCACTTTAAAGGTAACCTTTGGTTGGGCAAATCGGCGCATCGCCTCAATAGAATCTTGAAAAATCAATTTGCCTTTAGAAACAATTCCTACTTGTGTAGCCATTTGATCAATCTCTGATAATAAATGGCTGGAAATAATAATGGTCATGCCATATTCCTCTGGTAATCTTTTAATTAAATTACGAATTTCTATAATCCCTGAAGGATCGAGACCATTCGTTGGTTCATCTAAAATAAGTAATTCAGGATGATGTAGTAAAGAAGCTGCAATACCAAGACGTTGCTTCATTCCTAGAGAAAAACCTTTTACCTTTTTGTTGGCAGCTTCCTTCAAACGGACAATTTCCAGAACTTCATCGATTCGAGATTTCGGTACACCTAGTATTTTTCTTAGTGCCTCCAGATTCTCATATGCCGTCAAGTGCGGATAATAGGAAGGGTTTTCTACTAATGAACCAACCTTCGCTAATATTTGGATGCGTTCCTTGGTAATATTCTTTTGAAAGATTTTAATTGTTCCCGAAGATGGCTTCATTAAACCAAGAAGCATTCGAATTGTAGTCGTTTTACCTGCCCCATTCGGGCCTAAAAATCCATATATTTCACCTTTACGTATTTGTAAGTTCAAATTTGATACAGCTTGCTCTTTCCCAAAGCTTTTTGATAAGTTTTGTGTTTGTACGATATATTCCAATGTCCTCACCTCTTTAACTATCATAAAAAGGGAAGTTTAAAAACAGGTATGGGCCAAGTTTAAATTTTGTTTAAAAAATATTTCTAACATAAAAAATTCTGCGAAGCATTTATTTCTCAAGCTTCGCAGAATTCTTTATGATGACTTTTGTGCCGGAGTGATTGGAATGGAGATCCCATTCTAGATGCATGCCCCTTATCATGACATCAACAATCGATAAGCCAATTCCCGCACCCTTTGCATTTGATTCATTTTTCATTCCTTGCCCATGATCCTCAATAATAAATGCTGTATAACTCTCCGTCGATACCGTTTTCACGCTTATATATTTCCCGCTATTCGCGTGACGCAGTATATTTTGGAAAATATTATCAAATACTCGTCCTAACCATAATGGATCAACACGCCATTCAACTGGTTCAAATGCCTGCAGTTCAATATCGATGGTGAAACCTTCTCGCTCAAAAACTGGGTACCATGTCGTTAGGTGTTCCCGCACAAATCGAATCACATTGATGTCTTTCGGTTCAAATTTATATTTACTTGCCATAAGCAATGTGTAGGACATCAAATTTTCAATTAAAGCATCAATATTCACTATGGATGTTTCCATAGCCTTTAATGCCTGCTTCCCGTCCTCTGATAATGCCTCTTTACTAATTGAATAGGATTGTGCTCTTACTTTCGTTAAAGGTGTCCGTAAATCATGTGATAAATTAGCAATCAGTTCACGTCTTAGTTGCTCTTCTTTTTGTTGGCGTTGCTTGCTTTCTCGCAGCTCGCTGACCATTCTATTAAAACTGTGCTCCAGTTGACCAATTTCGTCTCTCTTTTTCACATGAATTTCAATAGGTAAACCATCTACATCACGTATCTCCATAGCTTCTTGGAGAAGTAATAGTCTTTTGCGAATTCCCTTGAAAAACAAAAGCGAAACCACAATAAAAAATAGAATAACGGCAACAACGCCAAAAAATAAAAAGTTCCCATAGTTATCGTAGACCTTAATAAGCGGCGGATTAAATGCTACTCTTGAAATCTCTAGTACAATAAAGCCATTTGACATATCATCGTCTAAGAAGGCTATAACAGTAAATGGATCGCCTCCATAGCGCTCTTTTATAAATTGGGTTGTATAGGCTGGTGTCCACTTTGCTGGCAACTGCTCCTTTACATTCAAAGTAGTCAGTAAGTTCCCCTCTTCACTTACCCAAAACATAGAAGCAGTAGGAAATTGCTCTTGCCACTTTTGAAAAAGCTGCGTAATAGTATCATCTGTCACATTGGTCATATTTTTAGCCTGAGCATGCCATTGCTTTTCAATATCACTTTCTACGAGAACTCCGCTGGAAAATTCCCCTGTCCCTGTTTTTGTAATGCCTAATACGAAAATAGCAACACCAAGATAGGAAATTTGAACAATGGATATGGCGAATAAAATAATGAGCATATATTTCGCTAATAATGATCGAAAAAATTTCATAGTTTCACCCTATAGCCAATTCCTCTGATTGTTTCAATAATCATGGGCTTTGCAGGATCTATTTCTATCTTTTCTCTTAAGTACCGTATATGCACCATCAGGGTTTTATCACCTTCTATATAGCTCTCACCCCAAACCCCCTCATAGAGTTGCTCCTTCGTTAGAATTTGATTTAGGTGGCGTATAAAATACTGCAATAAATAAAATTGTTTACCAGTCAAAGGAATTTCTTCTTCATTTATCGTATTGATAATTCGCATATCTTTCGTATAAATTTTAAGATGCTGCAATGCCAGTACATCGTCATTTTTTTGATATCTTCTCAATAATACTTCCAGCCTTGCTACTAGCTCATCAGGGTGAAATGGCTTTGTTAAGTAATCATCAGCAAAATGTAGCCCTTCAATTTTATCTTCAACAGCCGTTCGTGCTGATAACATTAGAATTGGCAGGTCTTTATTTTCGCGTTTAATTCTTTTACCTATGGAGAAACCATCCAATCCAGGTAGCATCACATCCAATATAGCAATATCTTTTGTGGTAATGTGTTGCTCAAGACCCTCCCCCGACTCTAGCCATGTCACATCATAACCTCGTTCAGTTAATTCCTTGCTTACCCATTGTCCGATTTCTTTTTCATCTTCTATGTATAATATACGAATCAATGTTTATCCTCCTCGTTGATGACCTAAACCTATATTAAAATACCATATTTTTCATGATCTTTAACTAAAACATAATTGCCATACATGGTTATTATATGGTAAATACTATTTGTTTTCTTAGAAAATTGGATAATGTAGATTTATTGAGTAGAAATAAAAAAACGCAACTTTTAATAGCTTGTAAAAGTTGCGTTTTAGAGGTTGATATTATGCGTGATTTGGTGAAGTGGATTTCGTAAACATATTACCGATATAGAAGAAAATAGCTGATGATACAATACCTGCTACGACCACTGATAACTGAGGCGCGTATTCATTTACCGTTAATGCAACAAGCGCTCCTAAGCCCCAAGAGATGAATGATAAAGGCTGCCATTTTTTCGTCTCATCATTTTTTCTCTTTAAGACAAGCTGATCCATAATAATAATAGTAGCAATTGGAGGTACAATTAAGCCAAGTAGATTTAACCACGTTTGGAAGGCATTCCATATACCTGAAATTGCGACAATAATTCCGATTATACCAAGGACAATTGTTAGTGTTCTCATTTTACCACCAGTCATATGAGACCATCCTACAGCACCGTTGTACAAGCAATGTGTACAACCTACACCTAAATTTATAAATACAAAGAGTATAGCTAAAATGGAAAGAAACGGACCGGCATCAGCTAAGATCATAATAAAGTCTCCGCCAGTTGCTTCTGGCTGTAACACAATACCAGTTGCTACAATAATAGCTCCTATTACTTCTGCTAGAAATTTTGAAATGGGGAATGCTGTAAATGCGGCAAAGAATCCTTGTTTCCCGTTTTTTGCCCATCGTGTAAAATCGGCTGTCATTGTACCTGAGTCAGTAAAAGTGGCAAAGACCATTGTTACTGCTGCTCCAAAGGATAAAGCCCCTACACCTGCTATTGGTTGAAAATGAATAATATCCGAAGAACCATTTTTAAAGGCAATGACTACTGAGACAATCCCTAGAATGAGATACATGGGTGCTGCAATATAGCCTAAAATTGTGAGAGCTTTAATGCCAATAAAAGTGGCTCCAACATAAAGCACGCCACCTAAAATCGTCATAAATAATAAGTTGGCTCCAAATGAACGAAACATTGTATCGCCAGTAAGGCCTACCATTAATGCAAACCACCCAACTACAACGGTTGATAGTAATCCTGAAACTGCTAAATAGCCTAGTTGACCAAATGTTCTTTTTGCGGAAATAGCAAAGTTTTCTCCTGTATTCCCAGCCAAATAACTCAGAGCTCCAACAATAATGCACAATAACAGATTACCCGTTAGAATTGCTGCAACACCCATTTTAAATCCAAGCATTGCTGTCACAACACCACCAATAACAGCACTCGTTAATACTAGAGGAAAGCTATACCAAACCGCAGAAACAGAGGAGAAGCTTTTTCGATATTCTTTTGGTACAGCCGTGTGTTCAAACTCTGGATCTAGTCCTTGTTTTTGATCATTAGTTATCGTTGACATTGGTTTCACTCCAATTTTTTTATGTATTTAAGAGAAAGCACTTAGTATTTCAATCATTTGGAGAACACTTTCTTTACCACTTAAACATCTTAGAACCCTTCTATTCCCTCATAACATTTATTAATTGATTTGATCACCCCTTCCTTACGTATGTTTCAGTACTTTATCCGCGGATAATAAAGCGCTTTCATTTTCTATTTTAAAGATTAGTCAAATTTTGTCCCTGTACAAACATTCCGAAATCTCATTAGATAATTTGGTATATATGCACAATTTTTTTAAGATGAAAGTCAGAATTTAGACATAAATGACCATTATTTAAACAAAACAAAGTGTAGAAGCCCATTCAGGACTCACTACACTTTGCTTTTCACACTTGTTATTTTGCTCCTGCCTGCATAAGCATCCGGCTCACTTCTTTAAAGCCACGCGACTGTGCGTACCGAAGTGGTGTGATTCCCTTTGCATCAGCAATATTTACATCAGCACCATGCTCGATTAATAGCTGTATTGTTTCTTGATATCTTGGTCCACCGTCGCCGTAGTAGATTGCTTCCAACAATGCAGTCCAACCTGGTTTATTGATGTGGTTCACATCTACGTCTGTATGCTCAAGAATCTCTCGAACATTCTCCACATAGCCATGTTCTGATGCAGGAATTAAGGCCGTTCCACCAAATCTATTTAAAATTGTAGTGTCTGCACCTGCTTCAATCGTTAACTTCAAAATATCTAAATATCCTTCTGCTCCCGCATATAAAAAAGGACTGTTTTCAATATTATCTTGCTTATTGATGTCTGCCCCATGTTCAATTAAAACCTTTACGATTTCCGGAAAATTTCTATAGGTTGCAAGCATCGCAGCCGTTCTTCCTTGTTCATCGGCAATATTTATGTCAATTCCCTTATTTAAAATCTCCGTTATTTGCATAACATTCCCCTGTGCCACTGCATTGAAGAATTGCTTTGTTATTTGGACTTTTTCAGATTCAGATAATCTATTAAAGCTTTCAGTCGCTAGAATTTGAGTGATTTCTTTCAAACCTCTTTTCTCAGCTTGTTGTAATGGCGTCCTACCCTCTAAATCGGCTATCCTCATATCTGCTCCATGGGCAAGTAAAACTTTTACTGTATCTTGCTGCTTTTCCCCAGCTTCACCTAGAACAATAGCTTCCATAAGCGCAGTCCAACCTAAATTATTAACATGATTCACATCTATTTTTGTTTGTTCCAAGAGGAATTTAACTATATCCACATAGCCATGCTCTGATGCAGGAATCAATGCTGTTCCTCCATAACGATTGGTCAGTGCTGGGTCTGCTCCCGCATTATTTGTAAGTTTCAAAATATCTATGTAGCCTTCTGCACCTGCATACAAGAAAGGGTTGTTCTGCATATCATCCTGAATATTAACATCCGCTCCAGCATCAATCAGAACCTTAGCCATTGCCACATCATTGTTATAGGTAGCAATCATGAGTGGTGTACGCCCTTTTGTATCTTGTATATTCAAGTCAATATCTTCTTGGGTGATTAGTTTATTGATCTTAGCCATATCTCCCTGCTCTGCTGCTTGAAGTAGTTGATCACCCACTTCAGTATCATTATGATCGTTAGGAACACATGCTTGTAGCCATAAACCTATTGCTAAGCATGCAATAATCCATTTCTTCAACATGTAGATGTTCAGCTCCTATTTTAAACCATCCGCTTTTTGCTATTGTATTGAACTTTTATGTTGCAAACGGTCTTCATTCTTCATTCCTATTCGTTTCATAGCAATCGCACTACTAACGATTAACACGAGCGCACCAAATAAATAAGGTAAATTAATATGGACATCAAATAAATATCCTGCTAGCACTGGTCCAAAAATTTGACCGAGGCTCATATAAGCATTATTTAAACCTGCTACAAACCCCTGTTCATTCCCTGCTTCTTTCGACAATAGTGTATTAATGGTAGGACGCAAAATATTATTAAACGAAAAATAGAGCATGGTTATCACCATTACATAGAAAAAATTAGCTGATAGAAGCAAGAGTACAAGCGCTGAAGCCGAGAGAAGAAGCATACTGCTAATAATCCGCTTTTCTCCAAATCTACTCGTAAGCCAGCCTGTTAATAATAATTGAGTCACTGTTCCCCCTAACGAACAAATCATAAATAAAATAGAAATCTGTCTAGTTGTAAATCCATATTTCTGTGTTACGACTAATGGATATGCTGTTTCAAAATGAGCTAATCCAAATGTCAGTGAAAACACCATAAATAGCAAAATAAAGTACGGTGATTTGATAGATTGAACAAGCTGTATAAAAATGTTTTCTTTCTTGAAAGTAGCTTCTATTTGTACACGAGCTTTTTGTGATTCGGGCAATATCACTAGACAGCTCATCGCAGCTACAAGACCAACAAGTGCCGAGGTAAAAAATGGCGCACGTGTACCTAATTCTGCTAAAAGCCCTCCTAACCCTGGTCCAACAATAAATCCTGAAGACATGGATGCACCTAAAAAAGACATGGCTCTCGTTCTCTTTTCATCCGAGGTAATATCTACAATATAGGCCATAATAGACGGAACTAATGCCGCAGAACCCATTCCTCCAATAAACCGTGCCACGAGAAAAATAGTAAAATTGCTTGCAAGAGCGCCAATTAGATTGGATAAGGCAAACAATAATAAGCCAACGATAATCATTGGCTTACGACCATATCTATCAGCAATATTCCCAGCTATAGGAGAGAATAAAAATTGCGTTAAACCGAAAGCAGATACTAAGTAACCTGCTGCTTTACCACTTGCTCCAAATTCGATTAAAAGCTGAGGGAGAATAGGTATGACAAGTCCTGCACCAAGCATAGCAAGAAACATATAAACCAATAAAAGTGAAAATACTGTTTTAGTTTGCATTGATTTTTTCTCCTTCACGCTTAGGTGCATTGGTCTAATTTCTAGTGATAAAAAAGGAAAAGCTCTCCTTTTTTCTTTTCACTAACTATGCTAACATGGCTTTAACTATATGAAAAATATTAAAAAAATATATTTTACTTAGGTTTTACCTATAATAAAGGGGTGTTTAGGATTTGGATATTCGACAGCTACGCTATTTTATTGCAATTGTGGAGGAAAAGAAGATTTCTGCCGCAGCAGAAAAGTTACATATTTCTCAGCCACCATTAAGCCAGCATTTAAAAACGATGGAGGAAGAGCTCGGTTCAAAATTGGTAGAAAGAAGCGGGAAATATTTCGAAGTAACTGAGGCGGGAAAGACCTTATATAAATATGCATTGCAGGTTGCTCAATTAATGAAAGAGGCAGAAGCAGAGGTTAAGGATGTTGGATTAGGCCTTCATGGACGATTGACATTAGGCATTAATACATTTTCAGTTGTTGAGCTGCCCCAATTGCTACAACAATTTCAACAACATTATCCAAAGGTGACCTATAAAATTCAACAAAACGAATCTTCTTATCTTTGTAAATTAGTAAGGGATCGTGTTGTAGAACTTGCCATCATTCGCTTACCTTTAGAATTAGATGATTTCTCTGTTCTTCATATGTACACTGAACCATTTTACTTTATACAATCCAAGAAGTTCGACTTGTTAGAACACGATGTATCTTTAGCTGAAATACAAAATTGGCCAATCCTTTTACCAAGCACAGAAGGGTTAGGCGTACATTATTCGATATTAGAAGCATTTTCTCGCTTCCAGTTGCAGTCCCATATTGTCGGAGAATGTTCAGATACGGCACTGTTAATGAACTTAATTGCTTCTGGCTTTAGCTCCTCTATCGTACCTGAAACCATTCTAAAGCAATATGAAGATTTACCACTTCATGCATACAAAATCCCATCAGCAGAATTATCCACTTCCGTAGGACTTGTATGGCTGAAGAATCATTACTTATCCAAAGCCGCTCAAAATTTTGTGGATTTAATGAGGGAGCACTATTGTTAACGGTTAATAAAAAAGAGAGCAAACTAGAAACGTTAGTTTGCTCTCTTTTCTTAGTGTTGAAAAACAAAACAGTCAATTGAAAGGTAGAAATGGATTTCCGTTGCAGGCTACTTGCTTTCCTGTGGGCGAGCGCCGAATCGCTTCCTCCGCTACCGCTCCGTTTAGAGTTTTGCCTGTCTCGCTATCCCACGGGAGTCAAGTAGCCTTCCACTCCAACCCACAAAAGTTTAGCAAAGGTTTTCAAACAAAGTGAAGGTGTTCACTACTCTTTATGAAGGGGTGTTGTCACTCATCACTTCCCCAATAAGAGCTTATCCCCTCTAAAGAATACAGATAAATCAACCTCTCACCTTGCAAAATTGCTTTTTCTGCCGTTAACATTATCTTTTTGAACAGTTATTGAATAATCAGCATATCATTCTCATCAAACTGCCACATGTCGCCATAGGCAACTTCCCAATAGTAGCCATTTGGATCTTGAAAATAGCCACTATAGCCACCCCAGAATACCGTTTCGGGCTCTTTAACAATTTTGGCTCCGGCCTTTTTTGCTAATGCAAAGACTCGATCCACTTCTTCTTTTGATTTACCATTATAGGCAAGAGTGATTCCGCCAAAGCCTTGACTAATTTCTGGTGGATTAGCTTCATTGATATCTTTGACCAAGCGTTCAATTGGAAATAACGATATTTTTGTTCCTCCATTATTAAAGAACATAACATCGGGATTCGTCTCTTCTCCGTATACCACCACTTCAAAGCCAAGTCCCTCTCGGTAAAAAGTTAAAGACTCCACCATATCTTTTACACCTAATGTGATTAAATTTAATCGATTCATCTTCCAATCCCCTTTTTAAAGTATTACTATTTAAATTCTCTATCGAACATACATTTCCTTTTATTACTCCAAGAAAAATATTCGTTTACTTCTGTCCAAATACTTTTTATAGGCCACTCAATATTTTTTACTAGTAGTTAAGACCAATCAGGTGTTTATATCTTTAGTTAATAACTTCATTAATAAATATTTTTATTCCTCTAATCATTGTCAGCTCACAAAAGTTACCTATACGTTTCTATGACACAAAAAAGTACGTACTTTTTTTGAGGGTATGTTAGCAGCATAATGAGTAAGCAATCAAACAATCACAAAAAATGGAGGACTAAAAATGATTACTCATTTACAAGATACAATCACTTTAAATAACGGCCTACAAATGCCTGGTATGGGTTTAGGTGTTTTTCAAGTAGAGAATGATGCTACTGCTGAAATGGTTAAAAACGCTATTGAGGTCGGCTATCGTAGTATTGACACTGCTGCTATTTATGGCAATGAAGTTGGTGTAGGGGAAGGTATTAAACAGGCATTAGCATCTACAGGCTTACAGCGTGAAGACTTGTTTATAACATCAAAAGTCTGGAACGACGGATTAAGCTATGAAGAAACCATTACGGCATATGAGGAAAGCCTAGAAAAACTAGGATTGGACTATTTAGATCTTTACCTTATTCATTGGCCTGGTAAAGAGAAGTATGCTGATTCTTGGAAAGCGTTAGAGGACTTATACGATCAAGGAAAGATCAAAGCAATTGGTGTATGTAACTTTACTGTTGCGCACTTAGAAAATTTACTATCATTTGCTCGTGTTAAGCCTGTTGTGAATCAGGTGGAATTTCATCCACGCTTACAGCAAGCTGAGCTTCGTTCATTTTGTGACATGCATGATATTCAGCTTGAGGCTTGGGCACCTTTAATGCAAGGTGGACTTCTTGAAGATGCAACAATTTCGAAAATCGCTGAAAAATATGGAAAATCGAATGCTCAAGTTATTTTGCGCTGGGATATACAAAATGGCGTAATCACGATTCCAAAATCAGTACGTAGAGAGCGTATGATGCAAAACGCGGATATCTTCGACTTTAGCCTAACTAACGAAGAAATGGCTTTGATTAATGAGATGAACCTGGAGCAACGTGTTGGACCAAATCCAGATGAATTTGACTTTGCTTTATAAGCTTTAAAAACGGAAAAGAGACTGTCTAGTATGTGACAGTCTCTTTCTCCCCTCATTATGATGTTTGCTGCATGGCGATATCTTCATCACGTTGTTTTAACAGTACATCTTCACCTTTATCCTGTAATAATTCAACATGTTTTTCACCCCAAGTGCAAAGCATGTTCAGAATAGGTTCCATCCCTTGTCCATAGGGTGTTAATGAATATTCAACTTTTGGTGGTACTTGATTGAAGACCTTTCGATTGATTAATCCAGCCTGCTCCAGTTCCCTTAATTGACTAGTGAGCATTTTTTGTGAAATACCTGGAATCAATCGTCGAAATTCATTTGTTCGAATTTTACCATGGTGGTTTAAATGACAAAGAATAACCGGTTTCCATTTACCACCAATAACTTCTAGCGTAGCTTCAACACCAATATTATAAATTTTTTGCATCGTAAACCTCCTGTAATATTCAAAAGTAACTAAAAGTACTCTACATATCTTTTTGGTATGTATGAATATTACTACACACAATAAAAAAAATCAAAGGAGTAGTCGTAGTATGTCAAAATCAAAAAAGCCAAATGCTAAACTAACCTTGCTAGCCCTTGCAATCAGTGCATTTGGTATAGGGTCAACTGAATTTATCAGCGTAGGGCTTCTACCATTAATTACAGATGATTTTGGTATCTCTCTCAGCACAGCTGGCTTAACCGTTTCTATATATGCACTAGGGGTAACTGTTGGGGCTCCATTATTAACAGCCTTAACATCTCGCCTTAGTCGAAAAACTGTATTATTGTTAGTCATGTCCATTTTTATAGTGGGGAATTTAGCAGTCGCTTTAGCACCTAATTTCACTTTACTATTAATCGGACGTATTATTTCAGCATTAGCACATGGTGTGTTTATGTCCATCGCTTCTGTTATAGCAGCGGATGTAGTGGAACCAAATAAACGAGCAAGTGCTATTGCCTTTATGTTTACAGGCTTAACTTTGGCTACTGTAACAGGTGTTCCACTTGGTACATTTATTGGTCAAGTAACAGACTGGCGTATGTCATTCATCTTTATCGTTGTAATTGGAATCATCGGTTTAATTAGTAATGCGATTTTAGTACCTAGCCAATTATCAAAAGGCAATCCCATCTCTATTCGTGATATCGGCAAAGTATTAGGAAATATTCGTATGATCTTAATCCTATTCATTACCGCAATTGGATACGGTGGTGCCTTTGTTGTCTACACATATGTTTCACCTATTTTAGAGCAATATATGGGGTATTCTCCTCATGCAGTAGTCATTATTTTAGTGGTCTATGGTATTTGCGTTGCGATCGGTAATACATTAGGTGGTCATTTTGCTAATCATAATCCGCTACGTTCGATCTTTATTATATTTGTAGGACTCGCCTTGGCCTTGCTTGGCATTGGCTTCACGCTCGAATCACCTATTATCGGATTAATCATGGTATTGGTAATGGGCTTATTTATGTTTATGAATGTACCAGGATTGCAGCTATATGCTGTGCTACTGGCTGAAAAATATGTGCCATCAGCTATTTCTATGGCTTCTGCATTAAATATTTCCGCCTTCAACATTGGTATATTTTTAGGATCATATATTGGAGGCTTTATTATTCGCCATCAATCATTAGCACATACTCCCCTGTATGGATTTTTAATGGTTATGCTTGCAGCGATTGTTACATTATTATGGTTAATCTTCGATAATAAAAAAACATTAGGAAGCCAAATTTCATTTTGTATAAAAAAGAAGTAGAGATTGTGTATTGTTTGTTGATATATTGTGTCCTATAATTTACTTGAATCAAACGAGAATGATTATCATTCTGAATTAAAATGATATTCTTATTGTTTTAGTAAATTTATAGGAGTGAATAGCAATGCGTAGAGGTCAATATTTTTCATTTGTAGTTTTATTTGCACTAATGTTCGTATTAAGTGCCTGTGGCTCAAATGAAGTAAAAGAGGATACAGCTAAAGAGGAACAATCAACTAAAGATACAAGAATTGTAGAAGATGAGTTTGGGAAAGTAGAAATCCCTACAAACCCACAGCGTGTAGCTGCTATCTATTTGGAAGATTATTTAACTGCCTTGGATGTAAAACCTGTAGTGCAATGGTATCACCCATCCTGGGGTAAACAAGACTATTTAGGATTAGATGTTCCTGAGTTCGACATTACTGGTAGTATAGAAACATTACTACAAGCTAAGCCTGATTTAATCATTGTAGATGGTGCAGCGGATAAGGCAAAGTATGAAGAATACTCGAAGATAGCGCCTACTTACCGCTTAAAAGAAGATATTCTACAAGATCCACGTGAAATCGTGAAAACTATAGCGGATGTTTTAAATATTCCGGATAAAGCAAAAGAAATGGTTGATCAATATGAGCAACGTGTAACCAATTTAAAAGCAGACTTAGATAAGTCTATTGGAGACGAAACAGTTGCTGTTGTACGTCTAAATGTAGCAGATAATACATTAGCGTTATTTGGCATTAAAAATCGCTATACTGGCTATATTTACACAGAGACAGGCTTAACACCACATCCATTAGCCCGTGACATGACAGAGTTCCACGAGATTTTATCTGAAGAGGCTATTCCAGAATTAGATGCGGATCATATCATCCTTTTCCCTTCAAACGGCTCTTGGGAGTCTGAAGAAAACCAAGAAGCAATTAAATGGTTAGATAGTACACTATGGAAAACACTACCTGCTGTAAAAAATGGGCATGTCTATATTGCTGATCGAACATATTGGCAATCAGGTGCCATCACAGCTAACTTGCTAAAGTATGATGATCTAGAGAAATGGTTCGTAAAATAATGTTCAAAAGAAAGCTCTTAAGAGGGCTTTCTTTGTGTTTTTCTTCAAATTCAACATAAAGGGGTGAATCATCAATGGGTAACTTAACACATGTTTATACGTTACAAAATATCTCTTATGCAATTCAATCATCAAACACGCAGTTGATTAGTAGTGATTTCTATACACTTTTCATCGTAATGAGTGGCAGTGGAAAGCTAGAAATAGATCCTAACACCATACATCTTAGTGAAGAAAAGTGCATATTGATACCGCCCAATAACACGGTTAGTATTCACATCCAAAGCAAGCACCTATGTTATTATCAATTACAATTCAACATTGTCTATCTCAGTAATAATCAGACTATTTCTAACCATTTTACGCGTGTTAAAGAGCAACGTCTCCTCCCCGTTTCGCAATGTCACAGACTGCTAGAAGCCATTTATCAAAACCGCCTAGCGGAGGATGAGCATACGATTTTTGAGCAGCATGTGCACTTTCAAGAGCTGATGTTATTGCTCTTACATCAAGCTATACCCAAGCAGGTGCAAAAAAATGATCGCCAATCTGTTGAGCAGTCCATTAACCACTTACATAAACATTTTGAAAAAGAGTGGACGGTTGAGCAGTTGGCCGAATTAGCCGATGTACCAAGATGGAATTACACCCGCATTTTCAAAGAGATTACGGGGCAAATCCCTCTTCACTATTTAAATAACATTCGTCTTGAAAAAGCTAAGCAATTATTAATGACGACAAATGATCGAGTATTTGAAATTAGTCAGTCTGTCGGATTTAATAATGAGTATTATTTCAATCGTCGTTTTAAAGAACAGGTCGGCATCTCTCCAGGGCAATATCGAAGAAATCAAAGCAGCAATCTACGTGTATTTGCACCATTTTTAGAAGATTTCTTTGTCGCCCTTGGGATTACGCCAATTGCTCAATTCAGTCATTCAAAATGGGGAAAACAAGACTATTTAGGTCTCCAAGAAGTGCCAGATATTGATGTACAAAATAGAGAAATGGATCGACTTCTTCACTATAAACCAACTTTAATTATGCTAGATTCTGGTGTGGAGCGTTGGGAATCCTTTCATCATTTAAATGAGGTAGCTCCTGTCTGCCATATCTCACATCCTGGTGAGAACTGGCAATCTACTTTATTTAAAATTGCTGATTTAACAGGAAAGACCTCCTTGATGCAAGACGTGGTCCTACAATATGAGGATAAGGTACAGCAAGCAAAAGAAATTCTTAGCAAATCCGTTTATGGGCAAAGTGTGGCATTTCTCCGTATTTCAGCCATTGGCATTACCCTATACGCTGGTCCTGAATGTGGCTATACGGGGCCCATTTTATATCGTGACTTAGGTTTAATGCCACATCCACTGGTATGGAGTATTCCGCACAATCAACGTAAAGCACAACTGACGTTTGATCAATTGCTGCAATTAGACGCAGATCACTTGTTTATTACATTTGATAAACAACATTCTATTTATGAAAATGAGGAACGTGCTATTTTAAAAACGCCCACTTGGAAAAACCTAGCCGCAGTTAAAAGTAAATGTGTCTATGAAGTAGACTTTTTAACATGGATGAATTATGGCATTTTATCACATAGTAAAAAAATTGATGATGTCTTGAATATCCTAGGCTAAACAAAAAGGAAGCCCACTATAGCTTCCTTTTTCAATGTTTTAGGACAAACTTGATACTGAAAGTAACACCGAAAGCCATTTGGCTACATAAGATAAGATATCAGCTATAGGATAGGAGGAATTACATTGTATTACAATCCTTATCCGTACTTTGTTCATCCCTATCATTATCCAACGTCGCCATCCGTCCATCAGCTTGCCGTAAGACCTATTCCTCAACATTTAGCAATGCCGACCACTAATCCCTTTCCACCTGTCGACACACATAAATTGAAAATTTCAGCTACACGGATAAAGGCGATGATGCAGCAAGCTCAATTACTTACGGATAAAATTGATAGCTCCCAACAATTTGCACATGATCTAATGAATGCTGCACAGCTTTCAAATAAAACAGAGGTTGATAGATTAATCACATCAACAGGCATCACGATGAAATTTGAAGCAAACTATACACCAGATAGTTTTAGAATACGTCTTATTGATCATGATTGTTGTGGAGTAACCTTAAATTTAAATTGGTGAAAAAACTTTAACCTTGTATCCCTAGTGAACTTGTAAACTATAAAAAACTATGCTAAAGTATTTGTATTGTTATTTCTGAAAATTCTTATATCACTTTTCTTATCAAGAGAGACGGAGGGATTGGCCCGATGAAGTCTCAGCAACCAGCTCAACAGTATGGTGCTAATTCCAATTGGCAAAATGATCCGCCTTGAAGATGAGAAGAAGAACTACCGTTGTTAATGCAGGAGTCCTCTTCTATAAGGGGACTCCTTTTATTTACCACTAATTTCAACAGAAAGCAGGGAAATTGATGTCTAATGAACTTTTACAAGCTTTGCAATTATTAAAATCAAAACAATGGGTTGATTTAACACATACATTCGGCCCTAATTCACCACATTTTTTTATGTTTGAGGACGCTAAATTTGAAACATTATTCTCTCATGAGGATGGTTTTTTTGCCCAACAATTTACGTTCCCTGGTCAATATGGCACACATATCGACCCACCTATTCATTTTGTACGAGACACTCGGTACTTAGAAGAATTAGAACTAAAAGAACTCGTTCTTCCCCTTGTCGTCATTAATAAATCACAAGAGGCTGCTAGCAACCATGACTTTTCATTAAGTGTTGAAGATATTCGTGATTTTGAAGCCCAGCATGGAGAAATTGAAGCAGGAACATTTGTAGCATTACGTACAGATTGGAGTAAGCGCTGGCCAGATAAGGAGGCATTCAGTAATAAGGATGCAGAAGGACATAACCACATCCCTGGCTGGGGTTTAGAGGCTTTACAGTTTTTACTAAAAGAACGCAAGGTAAGCGCAATTGGTCATGAAACATTCGATACGGACTCTGCCGCTGATTTTCGTAAAAATGGCAAGCTAGATGGCGAATATTTCGTGCTTGAACAAGACACCTATCAAATTGAGTTAATGACTAATTTGGACAAGCTACCTGCGAAGGGTGCTATCATCTTCAATATCGTACCTAAGCCAGAAAAAGCATCAGGCTTCCCTGTGCGCTCATTTGCTATTTTGCCATAACATAAAAGTCGGTATAGCGTATACCGACTTTTATTTTTGTCCATTTCTTTTTTTGAATAAAAAGTAAGCAATAAGCATTCCTAGAATAAACAATAGGATGAGATAGATACTATAATGGGTTAAATAGTATCCAACAAATCGCCATTTCTCCCCAAGCATCTTTCCTAATGATATAAATGTGAACGTCCAAATAAATGCACCTGTATAGGCAAAAAGCGCAAACTTCCTATAAGGATAATTATTAATAGCTGCAATATATGCTGTCAAATGACGTACCCCAGGAATAAAATAGCCAATTAATAATAAGGTAGGTCCAATTTTTGTAAACATCTTTTTCGTAAAATCAATTTTTTGCTCTGTAATATGAATTTTAGGGCCATATTTCTGCAATAACGGTAAGCCAAAACGATAACCGATATAGTAGCTTAAAGTAATGCCTCCAACTGCACCAATCATTGCACTGACTAAGGCAGGAATGTGTTCAAGGCTTTCTCGGTAAACACTATAGCCTACATAAGTTAAAAAGACCTCATCAGGAAGTGGCAACCCAACAATGCCTCCAATTAGAATTACGATAATCCCAAAGTATCCGTAATGTTCAATTAGAGACTGCACGTGTTGTGCCATAAATCATCCCACCTAAAATTTATTAAAATCGACCTGCTATATAAGTTTCATGACAGTCTAACCTCAGCACTCTAAATGACTTGAAGTTGACGTAAAGCAAAATTGACACCGCCATCAGTAGATTTCTTTGTAACAAAATTGGCAGCACTTTTTAGAGCTGTGCTACCATTTCCCATGGCAATCCCTAACCCTACATACTCTAACATGTCAATATCATTATCCCCATCGCCAAAGGCAATGGCATTCTCAGGGCTAATGTTAAAATAATCCAGTACCGCTTTAATAGCTAATGACTTCGAAACATCCTGCTGTAATACATTCACAATATAAGGATGCCATCGCTGCAAAAATATATTCGAAAATTGGCTAGCATATCTTTTTTCAGCCAGCTCATCTGCATATAGACACATGAGAAAAACCTCTTCATCTACAATTGTTTCATTTACAAGTGGAAAATCCCGTAAAGATAAAGTTTCTTGCATCGCTCTTAAAGCTACTGGACTTTGTATGCTATTCATGGACAGTTGCTCTGTAAAAAATGTTAGGCTATGCTGTTGTTCCTGCGCAAAAGCCTGTACATTTTGGACAATATCTTTAGCAATGGGTGTTTTATGTATGACAAGATCCTTATGTTTCACATAGGCTCCATTTGCTGTAATAAAGGTTTCAATCCCCAGCTCTTTTAACTCAGAGCACATGGATAAAGGTCTTCCGGTAGCCGCTACAAGATGGATTCCCTTGTCTTGCAATAGCTGAATAGCCTGTTTTGTACTTTCTTCCACACAGCCATCCTCATAATTAATTAATGTGCCGTCTACATCAAAAAACACGATGTTATATTTCATTTTGAGTCCCCCTACATAAATAGTAATTTAGAACCACAAGAATCAAGTTTATTATTTCTTTTCCATGAAATATGTGAAAGTATTTTGACAAACTTTCAGCAAACTATATAACTTCCATTCGCAACACCGATAAAAACTATTACAAGCGTATTTATAATAATATTTAACTAATAAATCCATGAATATTTTTATTTTAATAATTCTAAAGGAGTATACCAAAGAACTCAAAATTGTTAAAATAAAAGATAATCACTTAAATACATTGAACGATAAATTCTTACGTATAAATAGAACAAAAGAAATAAAATTCTAGAGCACGCAAAGGAGTTGATTCTTATGGCATTTAACATTTACTACTATGAAAGTAGTGTAGATTGTAAATTTTGCAAAAAGCAGTTTACAACATATAAAGTTCGCCCTAATCGATATAAAATTATCGAAGAACAAACGGATTTCATGCCTGTTTATGATGGCCTAAACCCTTTGCTGTATGAAGTTGCCGTGTGTCCACATTGTGGCTATGCCTATCATAAATCTATGACACGGACATATGGACCTTTCATGCTACTCATTGATGAACTATACATTAAAGAGCTCCAGAAACCTATGGATATCTGTCAGGAACGTACAATTGATGATGCCATTATCAGTTTTAAGCTCGCCTATTTAGTATCCCGTGCATCAATGGAGGAAGCTCTTTTAATGGCGAATTTCGCTCTAAAAATTGCTTGGCTCTATCGATTAAAAAATGACGAAGAATCCGAAAAGCGCTACCTTTTTGCAGCTAGAGACTTTTATAGTAAATCCTTTGCCTCAAATCAAGAAGGTGGAGAGAGAATTCAGTTTTTACATGCTGAATTAAGCCTTCGACTTGGTGATATCCCTGAAGCTAAAAAAGGATTTTCACGCTTAATCGCTGATCGAAATGTTTCGGCGAAATATCGCAAGCTTGCACGTAATCGTTGGGAAAATTATAAATATGATGAACAACCTATAACAATTAATGAAATCATTAATTAATGGGACGAGGAGATGATTAGTTATGTTGCTATTTCAAAAGAAAATTGACGTGAGAGAAGAGGATATATTTTCAGAGTTACATCATTTTTTATTAAGAAAAAATAATCGCTACTTAACAAACGATGAAGTTGTCGCTTTAACAGGCGTATCATCCGAATTGCTCTACAAATGGGTAAAAGCAGGGAAATTAAAGAACTCCATTTTCCCTAATCTAGGAGCCCCTTGCGAACGATGTGGGCAGATTACACAAGCTAAAATTTGCGTAAGTTGCTCTTCCTCCATTGTTGGTACATTAAAACAAGAAGAAAAGGATCATGCGTGGTTTAACCAAATTCAACGTAACCATGTAAGGGCAAGTACGTATCACTATAAATAGCATTCGAACATCTCCATTTGTGCTAGTTCCCTTCACAAACGGAGATGTTTTTTTATTACTACCAAATTTCCTAAACTTTAAGTCCCTGTGAATTATTTCACTTTTTTTACTTCCATCATAATTTTGGTTACATACTCGTTTTCTCTATTTTTCATTACGGCATCATAAATGTATTCCTCGTATACATATTGGCCTAGCTCATAACCCTTTTCATGCATGACATTAAATAACCGTGTGTAGGTCTCACCAAGTTTTGAAGAGGGGCCAACATGATAACCAATCACAAATTCACCCTCTATCGCCTTAAAATAAGGATGCCCTTCTCTTGGATGAGGTTGCTCAATATATAAATAACTATAGTTATCGTAATTTCCAGCTAACACTTGCTCTCTTCTTGTTATCCCTCCAATGGGATACCCCGTATCTAATTGAGAGCGATCCAATTCCTCAATAAAGTCAGATACAGCCTTCACAAACTGCTCTTCTGTAGAATTCTCGATATTTTTACTCAAATATAATGTATCTTCAGGAAAGTACTCAATCGTAATGTCCTTAAAATTTAGATGCAGTGCTTCCTCTGTCGTTTTGATTTTGACATCAATAATATTCTCAATCATTTCTAGTTCTCTACGTTTCTTCGCAACATGCTCTTTTTGTTGATGCATCAATTCTAAAAAATTTTCAGGTGATTTCTCTGCCATATACTGCTGAATATCCTTTAAAGACATCCCCACTGCCTTTAATAATTCAATAACACCGAAAAAATCATATTGAGCAAGTGAATAATACCTATAATCCTTACTATCCTTCATGATGGGAGATAATAAACCAATTTGATCATAATAAATAAGTGTCTGTTTATTTACCTTACATAATTTAGCAAATTCTCCAGTTGTAAAATATTTTACATTTTTATTAAGCATTTTTTGAGTTTCCTCCCTTGACTATATAGTTACTATATACTTTAGATTGTACCTATTCAAAATAAAAATAGAAAGGTTTTGACATTATGTTCACGGAGATTCGTGACATTACAGCTTTTAACAAGAAAGAAATTTTAGCATTACGCATCGCTGACAATCAGCAACATTTTATTGAATCTACAGACCAATGCTTAGCAGAGGCGGAAATGGATCGACGTTTTACACCTTTAGGTCTGTATAAAGATAACACCGCTATAGGCTTCGCTATGTATGGCATATTCCCTCATAATGATTACAGTCAACGCGTATGGCTTGATCGCTATCTAATTGCAGAACAATACCAAGGACAAGGTTTGGGAAAACATTTTTTACAGCAGCTTATTCAATATTTAACAGTAAAGTTCAACTGTCTTCAGATATATTTAAGTGTTTATGACAATAATGCTGTAGCTGTCCAGTTGTATAAACAATTCGGTTTTATATTTAATGGTGAGCTAGATGATAAAGGGGAAAAAGTAATGGTTTTGGAGGTGCATGCTTATGACAACCATTAATCCAATTGAAACAAGACCACTGAAACCATTATTTTTATCATACTTATTCCCCGCAATGATCGGGATGCTTTTGATGTCCATCAATATTTTGGTAGATGGCATTTTCGTTAGTCATGGCGTGGGACCTACAGCTTTAGCTGGAGTGAATATAGCCGTTCCTATTTTCTCCATTTTGCTTTCGATTTCTCTATGGATTGGTATGGGAGGGGCTACCCTTTTCTCGATTTCTTTAGGAGAGGGCAATAAGCAACGTGCTCATCAACTATTTACACTGTCGTTCTCTACAATGCTAGTGGTTGTCATCACGATTATTGGATTCCTCGCGTTAAATTTAAAGGACATTTCTTATATATTTGGGGCGAGTGATGATACCTATCCTTATGTGCAGGAGTATTTACATGTTATTTTGCTCTTTGGGGTGTTTTACACGATTGAAAATCTTTTAAGTATTTTTATTCGAAATGATGGCAACCCAAAGTTAGCTATGCTGGGCTTAATTACAACGTCTGTTTTGAATATACTCTTAAATTATGTTTTTATCTTCGTACTAGATTATGGTGTGACTGGCTGTGCCTTAGCAACAGCAATAGCTACAATTATAGGTACATCTGTGCTATGTCTTCATTTTTTCCGTCCACAAGCTGAGTTAAAGTTTGTCACTTCCTTTTTTAATCTATCAGATCTAAAAAAAATGTTTGCTGTAGGTTTACCTAGCTTTATTGTTGAAGCTTCTGTTGCTGTTATTATTATTTTGTATAACGTTACCTTTTTACATTATCTAGGTGCAAATGGCGTTACAGCCTATGCAATGGTCAATTATATCCATACTGTCTTGCTAACTATTTTTCTTGGGGTTGGTATGGCCCTACAACCATTAGTTAGCTATCACCACGGGGCAAGGTTGCTAGAAAGATTAACAGCTTTACTAAAAATCGCCTTAGCTACTGCATTTATTTTAGGGTTAACGACTGCCCTTATAGCTCTTCTTTTCCCTTCACAATTAATGGCTTTATTCGGAGATAGCTCATTTGAAATTCGCAGTATGGCAGCACAAGGCTTTGTGCATTTCGCCATTGGCTATGTATTTTTAGGAATCAACATGGTGTTCGCAGAATTCTTTCAATCCATTGAAAAAATTCGTATTGCCACAACAATTATGTTACTACGTAGTATTATTTTATTTATCCCTACTCTCATCATACTACCTAAGGTACTTGGCTCACAGGCGATTTGGTGGACCTTCCCAGTAGCAGAAGGAATTACAGCCTTGCTTATTTACCTATACATTAGGAAAAATCCAAGAACCATTTCTTCTCCTGAACATGCTTAAAATAAAAGGGGGCCTCATCAGGGTCCCCTTTTATTTCCTAACAGCCATTTTTTAGTAAAACTACCACTATCGTCAGCAGTATCTAAACTTGTATGCTACATAAAGTACATCTTTAATTTGAAGGTTGCCTAGCAAAATTGCATTTTTAGTGTGCCTCTTCCTTCTTCAATAACTACTTCACCAACTGCTCCATTCACTAGAATTAATTGTGGGGGTACGTGTCCAATATCTACTTCATAGAAAACTGGTATTTTCATATCATCAAAGATATCTTGTAGTGCATCCGCTAATGTAAAGTCCCCTAGATTTTCATATAGTCCTGCTCTCCCGATTAGGACACCATTACATTTATTGAACCAACCATTATACTTTAGTTGCCACAAAGCTCGGTAAATTTTTGCTGCATCCATACCAACACTTTCTAAATACCATATTGTTCCCTCTTCAGAACAATATTCGTTAATAAAGGATTGGACGTAATCGAAGGGTGTACCTATAAGAATTTGCAATGTATTTAAACAGCCACCTATCAACCTACCTGTCATACGATTACTAAACTCTTGGTTTAGAACTTTCCATTCGGTTGCATTGTCGAAATAGAATCCTGTAGCTGGATTTTTATAAACTTGCTCCCAGCTCGATTGAAAATAGTTAGAAGAGCTTTGAGTTATTGAATGACCAACCTTACATGAAATCACATCTATCCATTTAGAAGAAAGTTCATCCCATTGAGGTGCTGATAATTCAGTAAAATTCACTCCATGTGCAGATGCGTATCCTGTCTTGGTTGTGTATACAAAAGATAAAGTACTAATATCTGAATAGCCTAATATCCATTTGGGACCTGCTTTTTTTAATTCGTCCCAATCGATTAGAGGTAATATCTCCATTAGAAAACTGCCCCCCCATGGTGGCATAACGACATCTATACTCTCATCCAATAAATAGTCCATCAGTTCAGAGACGCGCTTTTCTTTTGTTGTACTTCTACCTTTAAACTGCGTCCAGGTAGTATTTCCAATAATAACTTTCATTCCTCTTTGTATTAATTGTTTTTCAGCCTCTGTTATTAATAGATGAAGATGCTGTTCAACTCCACTAGATGGTGCTGTCACGCCAATCGTTAGAGGCATTTTTAAAGTAGGATATTGTATTTTCATTTACCATCTCTCCTTTACTCTGCAAAAAAGTGACTGTTTCTACAACAGCAAACCGATTCTAGGTCTCTTTATTCGTTTTGCTATATCAGATTTAGAATGCATTTTAACTAATGATACAGCAGTGAAAAATTTCGAGACTATTTCTGTCCTTCACACAAAAATAAAGTAATAAGTAATTTTTACCAATTATACTTGCGTTAAGAAAAAAAACCAACACAAAAATCTGTGCTGGTTAAATTTCTAATTTTGTAGTTTCATATACTCATCACGCAACATACTCATAATGATTTCATCAGAAAAAGTATTGTTCATAAACAGAGCCTGTCTCAAAACACCTTCTTTTTTAAACCCGACCTTTTCATAGGATTTAATTCCTCTACTATTATGTGAGTAGACCTGTAATTCTAAGCGGTTCAAATTTAGCTCCTCAAATGTAAATCTTTGAGCAAGTCTAACTGCTTCTGACCCAAAACCTTTACCACAATCCTCTATACCATGTAAAGCTATACGGAACATCGCCTTTTTATTATCTAAATCCACTTCCATAATCGCCAAATCGCCAATCACCTGATCATTATCGACTAAGCAAATAGCAAAATCATAGCGAGAAGAATCTCCTTTAAAGCGTATAATAGCCTCTTTGATTTGTTCCTTTGTTAAAATGTTCCGTGTTCCGGTCATATACATGATTTCTTCATTTTGAAAGCATCTTACAATACTATCGCTATCATCCTCACGAATTTCTCTTAAATAAACCTGTTGACCTTTTATCATTCTAAACACCTCTTGTGCATTAAACATACTAACATTAGTAGTACAAACCAAGGCCATGGTTTGTGCTACTATTTTTTTATAGTAGAAGTGAAGAAAAGCCGACCAGCCTCTGGGACCATTTGTGAGTCCGTATATTAAACCGGCTAACTTCATGCCCTTATATGAATCAGTTTAGTATGTTGGGTCCAAGAGATCGTGTATAAGAAAGTGGAATCGATAAGGTACTGTGAAGGCTTCTATGATTGGTCAAAAGGAGAAGAATGAGATGAAACATGTCATTGCGTTAGATGTCAGTAAAGGAAAAAGTACTGTTGCGATTTATGATGGTCACCGCCAATGTGAATTCGAAGGTGTGCTACTTCATACACGCGGTGATTTTGAGCGATTACACGAACGAATAGTAGAGATGTCAAAACAAGATGGACAAGCACCAGCTATCGTATTTGAAGCAACAGGTACCTATTCAAAACCTATCGAAGCATTTTTCAAAGATTACGGCTACGCATACTGCCGCATGAATCCACTTGAAGCGAATTTACAGATGGCAACGATGCGTCGTCATAAAACCGATATTAGTGATGCCCATGAACTTGCGAAGACTCATTTTAAAATGGAACGCGAAATAACGTACATACAAGACGATTATTATGAACAGATGCGTGCACTGACTCGTTACTACGATGAAATTGATGAAGAAATCATTTTACTCAAAAGTAGAATGCATGCCATTTTACAGCTGAGTTTTCCAGAATTAGAAAAGCTGATTACACCGAGTTCAGCACTATTTTTAAATATTGTACAACTCTATCCACACCCCGCACTTTTACAAGCCCATTCAAAAACGATGATTAAAAATCGTTTAAAGGCCAATACGCGAAAAAACCTCTCGCTAATGCGTGCGGAGGCTAAAGCTATTACATTATTAGAAGCAGCTGAAAATAGTTACCCCGCGATTAAACCAACAGATATTCGTTGTGATCAAGCACGAGATTACGCAGCTCGCATTGCGGATTTACAAGAGAAGAAAGATACGCTTGTGAAACAGATGGTGGAATTGTCGGAAGGACGAAAAGAATATCTAGTATTTCGATCGATTCCTGGAATTGGCGATTCAACGGCGTGCCGATTAATTGGAGAGATTGGTGACATCCACCGCTTTCAAAATGCGAAACAACTGAACGCTTACGCAGGCATTGATATTATGCGGTACCAGTCTGGGAATATGCAATATCGAGACAGAATTAATAAACGAGGAAACAAACATTTACGAAAGATTTTATATTTTATGGTGTGCGCAATGCTTATGGCTAAAGGAAAACCGAATCATTTTGTGGACTATTACTACAAATTAAAAAAGCAACCTCAGAGGAAGCCTCATAAGGTTGCGATCATCGCCTGCATCAATAAGTTTCTGAAAGTGACATTTCAGTTACTGACGCGTGGCATTCTTTACGATTATGAGTCCGCACTACCAGCTCAGAAATCGTAATCACCTACATAGAACTATATCATAATGACCTTTCGAAAAAAATAAAAATCGTCAGGTCTTTTTGGCGTATCTAAAAATGAGTGTGAAGTGATGAGGGATATCCCTCACCACTTCACACTCATAAAAATATAAATTATTCATTAAATAAAGTTGACTAATCGTAAGAAATAGAGGCTGGGACAAAAAGAAAAAATGTTAGACCGATTGCATTTGGGTCTAACATTTTTTTGATTTAGGAAGGAGCACTCTACTCATTGAAGCGAAAAAGTTATTATCTGTTTTCGTTATTTTTCAAAATAATCGAGTTCTGTCCCAGCCTCTTTGTTAGAACTATTCTATTTGTTTTTCAGTGGGTACCTTCACCGATTTCTTCACAGGGTCTTCCGAGGAAGTTACACCTAGAATATCAAGCAGGAACATAAATAGTGGAATACCTATGATTAGTCCCCATACACCCAGGAAATGCTCAGAGAAGAGAATGACCATAAACGTATAGAAAATCGGTAAATCTGTTTTTGCGGACATAAGCTTTGGATTTAAGAAGTAAGCTTCAATAGCATGCAATACCATGACAATGACTAAAATGTAGACGATGTACATCAAGCCACCAATGCTATAGGCGATAATACTTAATGGTATTAACGAAATGATAACTCCTGCGACTGGAACTAAGCCTAAAATAAAGAGCATAATCCCAAGGGCAATCAGATGTGGGAAGCCCATAATAGAAAGGGCAATTACTGATAACACACAGTTGACTGCAGCAATAATAAATTGTGCCTCAATTACTTTTCCAAATGAGCGGATGAATATTCTTGAGAAATAATGAAGTTCATCGTAAAGCGCACCAATTTTACTATCCTTAAACTTGGCTGTAAATTCAATAATACGATTCTTTTCTAACAAGATGAATAAACTTAATATTAGAGAAATCAAAATTTGCATAATGATTTTACCAATATTCGTAATATTTTTAAGAGTTAAATCCACACCTTGCTCTAAATATTTCCCCAGCTCTATTTTCTCAAAAGTTGGTGCTAAGTATCTCGCAATCTCATTGTCATCTGGATCGAGATTAAAGCTTGCAATGAGGTCGAAAAGCTGCGTGATTTGCTGGGTCACAATCGGTAAATATTTGTAAATGACTGCTACAATACCCGCAACAAGTAAAAGGTATAACGTTACCGTCACAGCTTTTTCATTCATCGGCGTATATTTTCTTATGCTTTTCGTAGTCTTCGTAGTAAGCTGGTTCATCAAATAAGTAATAATAAACGTAAGTAAAATTAGATTGATCATACTACGCATTAAATATAATGCAAGAGCAATCCCAACTAGAATAATAAAACGCTTAAATCCATTACTCCGAAAGAAATTATTCATTTATTCACTCCTTCTACAAAACGGCCTCGCTGCCTCTGCTACCTAGGGCTACACTATAAAATTGATTTATAACAATACGCATCATTCTTATGTAAAAATTTCCCTCTCATTTAATGAGTATAGCCATCTACCTTCAAAATAAGACGAAATTTATGTTTCTTTTAGAAGTGTCTGTATAAAACCTTAGGCGGGGGTGAAGTGAATTGTATGTCTTGTCAAATTAAAAAGTCGATACTTTTATCCTTTGTGAAAGCTTTACCAGCGTATTAGCCTAAATTCTATAAATCTATTATAACCCTTTAAACCCGCATATCCAATTTGTATGTTCTTTTATAATGGTATTTGTATAGAACTTTTATCAACTGTTACATTATGCTATTTTGATTAGAGATATAAATTAAACAGAGACAAGGACTGATTCTATGAAAATTGCGAGAAACCCTCAGAACATTCATCCACCCGTTGCTCCTTATGTTCATCAAATTGAAGTGACTGACCCACAGCGATGGTTAACATTATCTGGACAAATCGGCATGATGCCAGATGGAACTATACCTGAAGATGCAACAGCTCAGTTGAAGGTGGCACTAGAAAATATTAAAAAAAATCTAGATAGTGCCGATATGGAGGTTCAAGATATCACAAAGCTCGTATTTTATTTAGTGGGAGATATGGATGCTAATCAACGAAAGGAAATGATCAGTGACTTTTTCGGGGAACATCTTCCATGCACAACATTAATGTATGTCGTTGCACTCGCTACGCCTGCTTTAAAGGTTGAGATTGATGCATGGGCTTGTAAGGAATTATAAGCTCATATTATGTTGAATGTTATAGAAATATGTGAATTGTTTATAGAAAACACCCCTTTAGATGGCTCTAAAGGGGTCGCATTTTATTATTACTCTTTATCAGTAGAGCTTATTTTAGCATGTTTATAGCCATACAATAAGTAAACAACTAAACCTATGAACAGCCAAATGAAAAAGCGTAGAATTGTAAATAGTGGAAGACTAAAGATTAGCGCTAATGAACCCCCAACCCCAACGATTCCTACAAGCCAGATTGCTGGAACTTTAAACGCACGTGGTTGTTCTGGTCGTGTGTAACGAAGAACAATTACACTAACTGTCGTTAAAGCAAATGCTGTTAGACCCCCAATGTTAGCAAATTCCGCTAATTCACCGATAGATAAAAATCCTGATAATAAAATACCTGTCAATACAACAATGACAATTGATAATACAGGTACGCCAGTCTTTTTATTAGTTTGTGCAATTCGCTCAGGGAGAAGTCCATCACGGCTCATCGCAAACAGAACACGTGTAGCACTCGTTGTATTAGCAATCATTGTTGCAAGTAACCCAAAGATAACTGCTACAGCAATAATTGCACCTCCCCACTGAATTCCAACAGATTGTAAGGCAAACACAGTTGGGTTTGGAACATCTAAATCAGGGAATGGTACAATCCCTGTCAAAATTGCTGCTACAAGAGCATAAATAAGTGTTAAAACACTTAGTCCCCCAATTAATGCTTTTGGTATTGTCTTTTGTGGATTTTTCACCTCTTCAAGTACTGTTGTCACCCCATCAAAACCTGTAAAGGCAAAGAATACTAATGCTGCTCCTGCCATGACACCCGACCAACCAAATGGTGTAAATGGCGTCCAGTTTACAGGATTCACATGGAAAGTTCCTATAGCAAGGAACAAGATAATCGCTCCAACCTTCGCAATTGTAAATAATGTATTTGAACGACCAACATTTTTAATACCGCTTAACGCAATCCAAGCTACGATCAACCACCCAATGACTGCTGGTAGATTGACTATTCCGCCATGTGCAATATCTTTTGTTAGAACTGCTGGTAAATGGATACCGATCGATTGTAAAAATGAATCTACATAACCGCTCCAGCCAACAGCCACTGTACTAGCAATTACGGTAAATTCCAATAATAAATCCCATCCGATCATCCATGCAATAATTTCACCTAATGCAATATAAGAATAGGTGTAAGCGCTTCCGGCGACGGGGGCCATTGCTGCAAATTCAACATAAGCTAGTCCAACAGCAATTGTCACTAGTCCACCAATGAGGAAAGAAACAATTACCCCTGGACCCGCATGTAAAGCAGCAGTCGTTCCAGGCAATACAAATATCCCTGCCCCTATTGTAGCCCCTAAAACATATAGCATTAACTGCCATGATCCCAGTTCTCGCTTAAGTTTAAAGCGTTCTACTTCAGTTATCTTATTGGCCTGCTCGATTGACTTTGTTCGTAGAAAATTCGCCATAATAACCACTCCACTTTCACTAAAAGATAGTTTCTATCATTTTTATACATTTTTAATAATAATTAGTATATTATATAATTTTCTAAATATAGTCAATGATTAGATTATTATAATAATTCATTTTTATTAGAATAATTTGTGTGCCATCATAAATCAATCTGTTTTATTAAATTTTTTCTTTCCTCATGAAAATGAATCGCAAAAAACCCTTTAAAATATTATTATAAAGGGTTACAGAAACTACTTAATTTTATACTTTTAATAGTTTTATCCATTCATTTAAGCAATGTCAGCGTCGTTGCAATGGCATTATCAACAAATGAACGTTGTGGCTGGGATTTCAGCATAACTGTTAAACCTATTAACGCAACAATTAATGCCTGCGCTAAAGATTTTGCATCCGTGTCTTCCTCTAACTCTCCTGATTGAATTCCTCGTTCAATTGTCTCCTGAAAAATTACTGATAGATAGAGTTGATGCTCTCTCGTCAAGATTTCGAACTTCTCGTCATGTGGCGCTAATTCAACCATTGTATTGATACAAAAGCAGCCATTACTAAGATCTTTCGTATATTCAGCAGTAATTACTTCTTCAAAAAATATAGAAAACGCCTGTTTTACGGAGGTATAACTTTGAAGTTTAGCCCGTATTTCGGACGCCCGTGATGTGGTATATCTACGAAGTGCCGCTTCAAATAGCTCCTTTTTATCACCAAAGGTTGAATAAATACTAGGACGCTGAATCCCCATTCTAGCTGTAAGATCACTTAAAGAAGTTGCTTCATATCCCTTCTCCCAAAATAACTGCATTGCTGCCTCTAACACTTTTGCCTCATCAAATTCACGAGTTCTTGCCATTATTGATACACCCCCATTAGAAAGAAATAGTAAGTTAATCACTATATTTTACAATACCAAACAGTATGTAATTATTTTATATGTGGCTCTTTTTATTGTCAATTTCATTTCATCAATCGAATTAAACAAAAAATAAATTCCAAATAAATATTGACAAAACAAATATAGTTAAGATATATTTACCAATAATTATTTTATACCGAACGGTATGTTATAATTACAATTCAATTAGGAATGGAGGTTACAGTGTGGACAAAGCAAATGATGCACTTCATATAAATCAACCGTCTTCTATGCCCCGAGCTGTAACATTATTATTCGCTACAGCCTGCGGAATGTCTGTCGCCAATATTTATTTTGCTCAGCCGCTGCTAGATGAATTATCTAATGATTTTGCTATTGATCAATCGATTATTGGTTTGATTATTACTATCACGCAAATTTTTTATGGTCTAGGCTTACTACTTCTAGTACCACTTGGAGATTTACTAAACCAACGACGCTTAATTATTGGACAAATGCTATTATCCACCGTGGCTTTGTTTATAGTCGCTACTGCCTCCTATGTTGTAGTGCTATTCGTGGGTATGGCCTTAGTTGGTCTACTTGCAGTCGTGACTCAAACCCTTGTGGCGTTCGCTGCAACTATAGCTTCCTCTACAGAACGAGGTCGTGTCGTAGGCATTGTTACAAGTGGCATTGTCATTGGCATACTACTTGCTCGTACCTTTGCTGGGTTAGTAACAGACCTTGCAGGGTGGCGCTCTGTCTATCTAGTCTCCGCCGCTCTGATGCTTCTAATGGTTGGGATGTTTATAAAAGTGTTACCACGGGACGAGCGTGAAGTAAAATCACTATCCTATCTTCAGCTAATTCAATCCGTGTTCACGCTGTTTATTCAAGAACGAACATTACGTATCCGCTCTATTCTAGCTATGCTGATTTTTGCCGATTTCAGTATTTTATGGACGCCACTGGTTCTGCCACTTAGTGCACCACCATTAGCTCTATCACACACTGTAATTGGCGCTTTTGGTCTTGTTGGAGTGGCTGGTGCATTAGCTGCCGCACAGGCGGGGAAATTTGCTGACCAAGGCTATGGTCAACGAACGACAGGTATTGCTTTAACGCTTTTACCTATCTCCTGGATATTTATTAATTATTTAGAAAAGTCGTTCTTGGCATTAATTATTGGGATTGTGTTGCTTGACTTAGCAGTGCAGGCGATACATGTCACCAATCAGACAATGATTCTCCCATTGCGTACAGAAGCACGAAGTCGACTGACCGCAGGCTATATGGTGTTCTATTCTATTGGCAGTGCTAGTGGTTCAATCGCTTCAACTCAAATGTATGCGCATTTTGGTTGGGGAGGAGTTTGCTTACTTGGCGCCTCGATTAGTACAATTGCTCTTCTTTTTTGGGCAACTACAAAACGATTTACAAATTCAATTGATTCGGAGAGATAACAAATGGAAATAGGAATTACTTCTTTCGTAGAAACAAAACCAGACGTTCACAGTGGTGAAGTAATTAGTCATGCACAGCGTTTACGTGAAGTTGTAGAAGAAATCATTCTTGCAGATCAAGTAGGATTGGATGTCTTTGGCATAGGCGAGCATCATCGCGAAGATTATGCTGCATCCTCTCCCGCAATGGTACTATCTGCCGCTGCTTCCCAAACGAAAAACATTCGACTCACAAGTGCAGTAACTGTCCTTTCTTCGGCTGATCCTGTACGTGTCTTTCAGGATTTTGCCACATTGGATGGACTATCAAATGGACGTGCAGAGATCATGGCAGGTCGTGGTTCCTTTATCGAATCCTTTCCCTTATTTGGCTACGATTTACAGGATTATGATGAATTATTTGAGGAACATTTAGACTTACTACTCAAAATTCGTCAGTCTGAGAAAGTAGTTTGGGAAGGTAGACATCGACCAGCAATCAAACATTTAGGTGTGTATCCTAGACCGGTTCAAGAGTCTCTCCCAATCTGGGTGGCTAGTGGAGGAAATCAACAATCTGCTATGCGTGCTGGCCTTTTAGGATTACCCCTTATGCTAGCAATTATTGGTGGCAGCCCAATGCAATTTGCACCGATTGTACAGTTATATAAAAAGGCAGCGCTTCATGCAGGTCATGATTTATCAAAACTTCAGATAGGTTCTCATTCAATAGGTTTTGTTGGACCGAATACGGAATGGGCAGCAGACACATTTTTCCCATCAACAATGGCTGGTATGAATAAATTAGGCAAGGAAAGAGGCTGGCCTTATTATGACCGTTCTAGTTATGATGCTGCAAGAAGCTTTGAAGGAGCATTATATGTTGGTGATCCAAATACAGTTGCTGAAAAAATTATTCATCTTCGTAAACATGTAGGAATTACACGGTTTATGCTATACGTGCCTTTAAGTACCATGCCACATGCTCAAGTCATGCAAGCTATAGAACTACTTGGAACAGAAGTTGCTCCTCGTGTACGTGAGGAAGTCGCCAAATGGGAAGCTGAAATGGCTCTAGAAGGAAAGCCATTTCTTTAAGATTTTATTATTCAACAGGAGGAATTTATATGACCATTATTAACCGAGTCTTACCAGAATTAAGGCAGGCTTACTCAGAATTTCCTGGCTTTCGATTGGAGGAGGATTTAACTTGGAGTCGAAGTCTCTTGTCCAATCCACCTTCGAAAAAATCAGAACATGTAATTACGACCAACCGTATGATTCCTAGAGGTGACGGGAATGAAATGCTGGTTAAAATCTATGAGCCAGCTAAACGGAAACAGGATAAACTTCCAGCTATGCTTTGGATTCACGGAGGCGGCTTTGTCATGGGACACCCTGATATGGATGATGTTTTATGTGAACGCTTTGTTGAGACAGCTAACTGCGTTGTCGTATCCATCGATTACCGACTAGCGCCTGAACATCCCTACCCAGCGGCTATTGAAGATTGTTATGCTGGATTAGTTTGGATGACTAATAAGGACCAATCACTTGGTATCGATGTCAAACGGGTGGCAATTGCTGGTGCAAGCGGTGGTGGAGGATTAACAGCAGCACTTGCATTAATGGCTCGTGATAAAGGAGGACCAGCAATTATATTCCAGATGCCACTGTATCCGATGCTTGATAACCGAAATATAACACCTTCCAGCTATGAGATTATTGATGATCATGCAACATGGAGTAGAACAAATAATTTGACTGCTTGGCGTTGGTACTTAGGAGAAGAAAAGGACATCAATGCCCTTTCCCCGTATGCGGTCCCTGCAAGAGCTGAAAACTTAGCAGGATTACCGCCAACCTATATATGTATCGGCCAGCTTGATTTATTTCGTGATGAAACCATTGATTATGTAACACGCCTTGCACAGGCAGGAGTCGATGTTGAATTCCACCTCTACCCTGGCAGTTACCATTGTTTTGAGGTCTTTGTGCCTGAAGCAAAAGTAAGTCAGCAGGCTATTCAGAATTATTTAGATGCCATGGCACGCGCACTCAATTTTTGATTAGCACTTCGGCTTCTAATAAAAAGATAAAAAATGCGAAAATGTTAGCTATCAACATTTTCGCATTAATTGTATATCTATTGTGGACTTTCTATCTCAAAATCCCGCCAACTTTAGCTTAGTTTGATCCCGCAAGCCTGCTTATTCAAGCTCACGTACTTTAATCGGGATTAATGTTCTTTCTAGTTGTTCACGATGCTGCTCGTACTGAGGTGGCAACATTAATTGGCTACCCATTGTCTCTGGTGTCTCGTCATGAGCAAATCCAGGAGGATCTGTAGCGATTTCAAATAAAATTTCGCCAGGTTCACGGAAATAAATTGCATTAAAATAATGACGATCCTTTACTTCCGTTACATGTTGTCCTTGATTCATCACATACTCTTGCCATTCTAAATGATCTGTATTATCTTGAGCTCTCCACGCAATATGGTGAACCGTCCCTACACCCATTTGACCACGTTGACCTGCAGTCGTTTTTAAATCCACTGTATTGCCGATTTCTGCACTAGATGTAAAACGCGTATAGTCACCTTCTGTCGCTACTTTTTCAAGACCCATTACCTCTGTTAAAACTTTTGCAGTTTCTTCTGGATGACTTGAGTATAGTGTAGCCCCACCAAAACCTTTAATAGCAACCTCTGGTGTCACTTCACCAAATGTCCATTCGTTGAACTCGCCTTCCGCACGTGCCACGAGTTCAATATGCAAACCATGTGGATCATCGAATTGAATGACTTGCTCACCAAAACGTTCAGCTTTTTGGAAAGGAACCGAGAATTTCGCTAAGCGATTAACCCAAAATGGCAGTGCCCCTTCTGGTACAACATACGTTGTAACGCCAACCTGACCATCACCAATACGTCCTTGATAAGCATTAGCCCAAGGGAAGAAGGTAATGATTGTTCCTGGTTTCCCACCTTTGTCACCGAAATATAAATGATATGTGCCAGGATCATCGAAGTTTACTGTTTGCTTTACTAAACGTAAGCCTAATACGCCTGCATAAAAATCAATATTCTCTTGCGGATGTCCTACGATCGCTGTGATATGGTGAATACCTGCTGTATGTTTCTTCATGTTAACAAGCCCTTTCATGACTATTTTTCTCACCTATACTGTGCCCAATTAATATCTACCTCAATCTGTAAATCTTAGCGAATTGTATATAACGCCTTAGACCATGGGATTAATTGATCTAACATTTGATTCACTGAATCCGTTTGAACATCTTTTGGTTTAAAGTCTGTTCCATTCTCAAAATCTGTGAATAAAGATAAGGCTGGGTGAACACGTACGTCTGCGATTAAAAGCTCTCCCATAATCCCACGTAGATGTTCCGCTGCACGAGCACCACCTACAGAGCCATAAGAAACGATTCCTGCAGCTTTGTTATTCCATTCAACACGTAAATAGTCTAGTGCATTTTTTAATGCCCCTGTAATGGAGTGATTGTATTCTTGTACGATGAACACAAAACCATCTTGTTTAGCAATAATTTCTGACCAAGCTTGTGCGCCCGAAGCATCCTGCCCTGGCTCACCTAATAATGGCAATTTATAATCAGCAATATCAATCACTGTATAGTTTGCGTCACCGCGTTGATCTGCGATTTCCTTTACCCATTGTGCTACTTGGGGGCTTACACGACCCTCACGAGTTGATCCAATAATAATACCGATATTTAATTCTGCCATTGTTTGTTCCTCCTCTTTTTTTGAGCTAAAAAATTTATTAAAAAACCCCATTATTATACCTCCTGACGAAGCTAAAGGTTCGAATTCATTTATCTTGAATTTATATATCTTGAATTCGAGATAATGATAACACGATATTTTTATAAACGTCAACAACTTTGTTTTTAAATTTAAAAAGGCAGAGAAAATTAATTCTCTGCCTTCCCTAAAAGCTTATAAACATGTGATGTTAAATAACGATATTGACTATCATTGGTATCTTGAAAAGCCTCTACTCTATTTGATTCAATGTCTTGGTAGTCGATTCGATATGGAGAAATCCTTTCTTTCTCCATTCATGACATTAGAAAAGTGCCAGCCCTCCTCGAGAAATGTCTTTCTAATTTTCTCCGCCAAGAATATCCTGTACAACTAATGAAGTGACGCTACATTGTCCTTTTGCAGGGTTGTCCACACATCATTTAGAACTCGATTGAATGGACCATGATTTTCTTAAAGCAGTTAATACGTCTTTTCCATGCTAAAATTCCTCTCAAACACTTTAAAATGGGACTTCATCCATTTTTATTGGCGTTGATTTCCCTACTACCCAATCATCTTTAATGGCACCATAGACAATACTATCTGTCACGGTACCATCTTCATTTTCCCAAGCATTTCTTAAATACCCTTCCTTCACAAAGCCAGCTTTACTAAAGCATTTTCGCATTCCGATATTATCAACTCTTGTCTAGCCTTCAATGCGAATCTTCCCTCTTTCGCCAAACAGGTATTCTTGTAGCCAATGAAGTGCTTTGACACCGTATCCTTTGCCTCGAACATTTGCATCTAAGCGCAGATCAAAAAGAGGGATCGTATCGTTTATATCATGAATAAAGATCACGCCAACTTTTTCTCCATCTTCAAGTATCCAATGTGTTTCACGATTGTTCTGATAGTATCCCTCTACGTATGCGGCTCGAACAGCCTCTTCTTTTATGTATGGATTGGTGTGATACAACCATTTATTTTGCGTTAACAAATGAACTAAATCATCAATTTCTTCTTTAAATAATTTGATTTCCATAACTATTTCCTTCCTTTATTTGTCCTCACATATATCTGAAAAAATAAAGTTAGTTTTTGTATGCGCATATGGCTGTAATGCATCAATAAACTGCTCTACATCAGGAAAAGATTGAAAATGCCCCTTTAATAAAAAACATGACTCACCTGAAATGCGATAGCAGAAGTCTATATTTGTATAAACCTTCAGATGTTCTTTAAAGTCTGCATAGCGGTTATTTTTGATTGTCGCTTCAACAATAGCGTCAATTGGATAACCCAATGCTTTTTTATTAATATCCAATGTATACCTCTTAATAACGTTCTGTTCCTCTAATTGCCGTATTCTTTCGCGAACTGCTGGTGCAGATAAGTGAACCCTTCTCCCTAGCTCGCTCATAGAAATTCGACTATCTTCTTTTAATTCTTTAAGTATCATTTCGTTAATGAAATCCATTTTGTAAATACCCCTTCTTTTTGAAGGAAAACAATCATATTTCCCTTCGAATTGATATGTTAACTTCGTTATGAACATTTTACACTAATTAATAGAAGGAGGAATGATTGATGACGCTTATTCAATTATATGACAAGGGCTTAACACCCTTTCAACAATTATTAGGCTACAACAAGGGAATTCAGCTGCACTGGCAGCAGTTGGGGGAGGTACTCGAAAAAGACGGGCATCTATCCGCTTCATTAAAAGAAGAGGTTCGAAAAACTTTAGCTCAAAAAAATGGCTGTCAGTATTGTCAGGCAAAAGGCAAGCCTGATCCCCAGAACTATGATGAGAAAACGGCAGTATGCACAGGTTTTGCGGAAGCATTCTTAGCTGCTAAGGGGCACACCGCCCCCAATGTCACGGCTGTCTTAAAGGATTATTTAACAGAAGCCGAGATTAGCGAGCTACTAGCATTTATTTGCTTCACGACAGCACAGCAATATTTTGGTGCTCTTATGCAATTAAAATAATAAGGAGCTAGGGGAGAAACCCCTAGTTCCGATTCACTCAATTCAATATGCTATCCTTTTAAATCGATTTTATTAGCTATATCTATAATAAATTTCTTACTCAACTCTTCTTTCATATTATTCTCAGCATCTACCATCACTTGCTCAATGAGACAGCCTTGATGATGGAAGGAATCTTCGTGATCAGAAGAACAACTAAATAATGAGGTTTGTCCTTCAATCGCATATATCACCTCTAAAAACGAAATTTCTTGGGGGCGCTTAGAAATACGGTAACCACCATTAACACCTGGATTCGACTCAATTAAACCTGCCTTCACAAGCTTTGTTAATATTTTCGATAGATAGGTTGGAGATAATTTTTGTACTTCTGCTAAAGACTCGACACTCATTGATTTCCCTTTAGGATTGCGTGTTAAAAACACCATTGTATGTAAAGCATAGTTTGTTGCTTTTGAATACTTCATCATTCATCACCCTTCATTCAGGACCTTTACTATCTGCAATTAAAACACATTCTACCATAATTAAAGAAAAAAGCATGTTTTGTATGAAAACACGCTTTCATGTTGTTGAAAAAAGATGATGTCAACGGCAGAAAAAGCAACTTTGCAAGGTGAGGGGTTGATTTCCGTTCCGCCAGCGTCCTTTCCAGGGAGCGTCCGATGAGCCGCTTCACTCACTTCCGTTCGCTCCAGGGCTCCTCTGTGACGCTGGCTCCACTCCAATCAACCATTCTGCAAAAGTGGCTTTTCCTTATCTTTCATACTAGCTAGCCGTAGTAATCAAATTAGCCCATTATTTGTATGATTAAAGAAAGGATAGACTCTTAATTTCATTGCGAAGAAGTGATGAGGGTCAAAAGCCCTCCATAAAATGGGTAGTGAAGACCTTCACTTTATTTAAAAACCTTTGCTAAAAAGTTAACATTTTGTAGGTTGGAGTGGAGGGCTACTTGACTCCTGTGGGATAGCGAGACAGACGAGCCACTAAACGGAGCGGGAGCGGAGGAAGCGGCTCGGCGCTCGCCCACAGGAAAGCAAGCAGCCTGCAACGGAAACCATTTTCACCTTTCACACAAATTCTATGGATGGTTTTGTTTTTCAACACTAAAAAAGCATGTTTTTGTATGAAAACATGCTTTCTTTTAGGATCTATTATTCATGCTGTCCATAGCCCGTTTCTTCAGCCATAGCGTCAGCCTTTGTCACATGAACAGTCCCAAATGGATGGTTTGGTGGCGCATAAATCGTATAAAGCTTTAGTGGTTTATCCCCTGTGTTCGTAACATTATGCCATGTTCCAGCAGGCACCATGATAGCCGTATCTTCTGTGACATGTCTCTGATAGTTTAAATAATCTTTAGTTGGCCCCATTTGAGTTAATCCATGCCCCTCCTCAATACAAATGAATTGGTCGACGTGAGGGTGTACTTCTAAGCCAATATCTTCCCCAACATTGAGACTCATCACCGTTACTTGTAGGTTTGACCCTGTCCACAGTGCTGTACGATAATTTTTATTGCGCTTTGTAGCCTCTTCAATGTCGACAACGAATGGACCTGGTCCAAAATCATTCTGGATATTACTTCTTGGCGTTCGTTCTACCTGATTTGGATAGGCCCAATAAACAGGTTGATAACCGTAATTATACGATTGATAATTACCGTAATAAGGGTGATACATTTATCTCAATCCTCTCATGCATGATAACGCTATAGTATGCAGTTGATTGAAAGAAGGTACTCATATGTAGTTTGCACTTTGAATTCTTAATTGAGTAATATTTAAATATAGACTGGAGGTAGTTGGCATGTATGCTAGATTAGCAGAAAAACTCGCAAGCACTACTGCGATTAAATGGTTTCCTGGACACGGTGCTGAAGATGATTGGATAGTAGAAGTTGAAGCAGAGTTAGGATTCAACTTACCACCATCCTATCGCTGGTGGTTAAAAAATTATGGTAATGGGCAGCTGAATGGTGGATCTATTCTCTCGATCGGTCAACCAGCATACAGAGACATCAATGATCACGATATTCTCTATATCCATCGTCTTAACTTGGCTGATGAAGATTGGTGTAAACAATATCCGAATAGATTAGATTTATTTGTTCCAGACGCTGACGAATTGTACTTCTTTGATCGATCGTCTAAAGATGAACTCAGCGAATTTCCTGTTATGTGCTATGACTTAATGAATGACATGATCTATGAATATGCCTCTTCCTTCTCAGAATTTCTTGAAAAATTGATTGATGAACGTAGTTAATAGCATGAGTTGCCTTATTTATGGAGGCAACTCACAACTCGGAAAATTCCTCTTTTAAACGCTTACGAAATTTATCATCTGTAAGAAATTTTAACTGAAAACTATTCATACTATTTGAGAGTTTAATCTGCTCTAATGTATTTAAGTTATTAGCGAAAAAGGCTATTTCTGTTTTATTTCCATCTTTATCTTCTGCATAGGCTGCTAGTGTTAACACAAATGCAGTCGATCCTCCCTTTTGACCAGCATGTTTTAGCCATGTTTGATTTCTAGGATTCTGCATTAATTGCTCCAACACGGGATCTAAATATTTATGTACCTCTGGACTAAAGAAATTTTTATTATTCAATTTTTCTAAAATAGAGATGTAATCATTTGTTGTGGCCCTTATTAAACGGTCTGACCATATCCTTTGAAAATCCATATTGAGCATTTTTTGTGCTTTTGCTTTCTCCTCAATTGTCAAAGGATGCTCTATCCAATTCGCATGAATAGCCATTGCCCGCTCACGATATTCAGCCATATCCATTTCTCGCATAGCCGTTAATGTTGCTTTTTTCGTTAAATTTTTTTCCGCCATCAAGTGAATAGGAATATGGAGTGCACTTACAATTGGATACAAAGGTTCATGATCCTCTACATTTAACTGAGTAAGCACATCATTAATTGTTTGAAAGCCGAGTACGTGCATTAAATATTCCGTATTTGCATTAGAGCTATAGGCAATCATGCCATTTGCTACTTGACTTAAAGGCACACGATCCGCCCCCTCAAGGTTTAACTGCGCTAACCATGCTTCATGTGCGCCGCCATCCGTTTTAGGGATATAAAATGCCTCTAACTCCTTTAGTGGGACCTGCTCTTGAGGATTAATGCTGCCATCTGCTGCTTGTTGAGCATAGGCGATGGCAACGATCATTTTAACCGTACTTGCTAATGGTAGCTGTTCCTTGGTGTTTAGCTCCACCCAATGTTGTTGATTATATTGAATGACAACGGAAATATTTTTATCCTCTTTATGTTCCTTCATAAATTGCACAATATATTCAGAATCGTCCCTCTTGATTTCCTTTTGAAACTTCCAAAAAATAACGCTACATACAAATCCTACACAAACCAAAATACTGCCAATCACCCAATACAGCTTTTTCATATTCATCCCTCCATCACTCGGCTGCTTCCAACAACCATTGCTGTAGTGCTGTAGACGACTGGTGATTTAATCGTAATGCTATTTCGGTGTTTATTTCTTCTGGCGGCATCACTTCTACAAGTATGCATACAGAGTCCCTTGTTTGATTCAAGGCGAATAGTCCCTCTTCATCAAGCTTTTTCATGGCTAGCTCCATTGCTGCTAGCCGTAATGCCAGTTCTTGCTGCCATGCTTCCCCTTCAAGAGTATAGATGTATGGGCGCTTATTAAAGCACTGCCGAACATTCGAAAAGTTTTCTTCTCCATAGCAATAATAGGGAGAATCTGCATAAGACCATTTGATAAGAGATGCTCTTTCAGATATGTTACTGTTAGTTTGTTTAGCAGCTTGTCGTTCCAGCGCTTCCCATGACCAAGCTGAAACGCTCGGGGCATGCCCTTCTCCAGTGGTGCATAACGTGCAGTAATAATACCGTTCACCATTTTTAAAAAGATCCAGAAATGTTTTTCTCGCAGCACAAACTATTACATCTGCCAATTGCTCCATGCTATCGATCTCTGACATATCTTACCTCCTTAATGAATTAGAGAAGCTCTTAAATTGCTAATCCCATTTTCTAAATATCCTTTGAGGCACGTTAATGTATAGACCCAACCCTCTTTTTGGCCCATCATTTTTGCCACGATTTCTGGGTCATGTACATTTAACCCTGATTCTACTACAGTAATAATTGTTTCACTTTGTGATTCTTCAAATGTGATGGTAACCATCGTCACTTCACCATGCTCTTCTCCCCATACAAACACAATTTTTTTATTCGTCTCCATTTCAAGAACGGTGATCACACCCTCTGCACGATACTCAGCATATTTAAGTGTGATTCTTTTACCCTCTCCCCATCTTTCAGAGCTGCTAGAAAACCAATAATGCCCGATTTCAGTAGGAGATATAATGGCTTCAAATACTTTATGGGCTGGCTGATTGATTTTTAATTTCGTCGTCACATCCGTATTTATCATCGTTCATCATCCTTTTCATATTGTCTATCTACACCTTCGCCAAAATTTTCCTTTAACCTTCCTTCCTAATAAAAATTCACTAAAAAAGATGCGATTCTCCTAATGGAATCGCACCTTTTCACTTAATATATCTTTTTATTATCATCAGAGCGGTTCTTTAAAAATTGCAGCACTGTTTCCTCTCCAGTAAACTGTTAGCTCATCTGATGAAAATAACCTATTTTAGCCTTTGGAGAAATGGCTATTCCCTCACCATTATTGGCTATATGTTGTAGTAATGTACTTTTACCACTACCATTGTTACCCGTAAGCGCAATTTTTTTACTAATGGAATTTGGAAGCTGACCTCGAGTAATAGTACCTTCCCTTGAACGTGTAAAGTGAAGCTATAATATGTCAAGTTTCAAAAATTCTCTCTAAAGACACATTAATTACTGTCGATATATCACAAATGAACATCCAAAAAGTATACCATTTGGTGAAAACCTGATATAGTATGGAATTTAAGAAAAAATAAAATTTGAATTGGTGGTGTTATGTGAATGAAGAAATACGTTATCGATATTTTAATGATTATGCTTGGATCACTGCTTTTTGCCCTAGCAGTTAACTTATTTGTTATTCCAAATGATTTAGGTGAGGGGGGCGTAACAGGCTTAACGATTATTGCTTATTATCTGTTCGGATGGTCGCCAAGTATTGTCAGCTTTGTTATGAATGCAGCTTTACTTATTGTTGGTTATAAATTTTTAAATAGACAAACAACAATCTACACAATCATTGCGGTCTCATTCCATTCTTTATTTTTACATTTAACAGAAACTTGGTCTATTTCCTCAGATGAAATTATCGTCAATACGATTTTTGGTGGCGTATTTGCTGGAGTTGGTATTGGCTTAATTATAAGAGTTGGTGGTACAACAGCAGGTTCTACGATTTTAGCTAGAATCACTAACAAATATCTAGGCTGGAGTATTAGCTATGGACTTTTATTCTTCGATTTAATTGTTGCTTTTTCGTCTTATTTTATCATTGGTGCGGAGGCATTAATGCTAACGATTGTCATGCTATACGTTGGTACAAAGGTAATGGAGTTTGTTATTGAAGGGGTTAACCCTAAAAAGGCAGTTACCATTATCTCTAAGAAACCTGAAGACATTGCTGGACAGGTAACTGCTTATATGAATCGCGGGGTAACTGTTCTATCAGGTCATGGCTATTATACAAAGGAACAAAAGGAAATTTTGTATATTGTTATTAGTAAACAAGAAGTTGTAAAGCTCAAAAAAATTGTCAAAGAAGTCGACAAGGATGCCTTTATTGCCATTCATGATGTAAGGGACGTTTTCGGAGAAGGCTTTATTGAATTAGCAAAATCATAAAACAGTCTAAAACACCTTTTGTCATTACTTACAAAAGGTGTTTTATGTTGTTGAAAAAGATGATGTCACTAGCAGAAAAAGACCTTTTGGCAAAGCGAGGGGTTGATTTCCGTTCTGCCAACGTCCTTTCCAGGGAGCGTCCGATGAGCCGCTTCAATCACTTCCGTTCGCTCCAGGGCTCCTCTGTGACGCTGGCTTTACTCCAATCAACCATTCTGCAAAAGTTCTTTTCCTTTTCTTTCATACTAACAGTAGTGAACACCTTCACTTTATTTGAAAACCTTGCTAAAAAGTTAACATTTTTATGGGTTGGAGTGGAAGGCTACTTGACTCCCGTGGGATCGCGAGACAGGCGAGTCCCCTGCCACGGAGATCCATTTTCACCTTTCACAAAAATGCTATTAATGGTTTTGTTTTTCTATCTACCTATTTCTATCAATCTGTAAGGAGCTTTCGATAATGCTGTCCAATAGTGCTGAATAGCTGATTCCCGCAGCAAGGGCACTTTTCGGTAGGAGGCTATTTTGTGTCATGCCAGGTAATGTATTAACCTCCAACACATAAGGAACGCCATCCTTAATCAACATATCTACTCTAGCATAGACACTGCATCTTAAAGTCTTGTAACTAATCATCGCAGCCTTAGCCACACGATCATGAATCGCAAGTGGAAGTTCTACAGGTTCCTCTATTGTAGAAGCATCATCATATTTTGCCTGGTAGTCAAAAAACACTGCCGTATGTTTGATTGAAAGGACTGGCAATAGCTGCTCATTGAGGATTGGACATGTAATTTCGTCACCAATCAAATACTGCTCAATAATAATTTCGTTATCCCACTTAAATACCTCTGCGATAGCAGTCAATAAGGCACTCCGATCATGGACAATGTGGACACCTACACTAGAGCCACCAGCATTTGGTTTAACGACAAGCGGATAACCAATAAGCTCTATATCCTGTAAGGGCAGCTCCTCTCCCTTTACGAGATGTATCCAATCTGGTGTTGCAACACCTTCATATCGAAGTATTTTTTTAGCCATATTTTTATCCATGCACAAACTACTTGCTAGAAGACCGCTTCCTGTATAAGGAATACCCAATGTTTCTAGCACCCCTTGAATCGTACCATCCTCTCCAAACTTACCATGAAGTGCTAACAAAGCCACATCAATGTCACGCACCTTGTCAATTATCTCTTTGTTATCATCTAATGTAATGGCAACAACTTCGTATTTTTGCTTATCTAATTGAGTGACCATTTCCTTACCTGTCATGATGGAAACCTGCTTTTCAGAGGAAGTACCACCCATAATTACGCCAACCTTCATTTTCTCAACTCCTCATATCGGTTTTCAATGTATCACCAATGATTTGAATACCACGAACAATATCGTCATCTGCTAAACGAGAGAAACCTAAACGAAATGTATTACTGCCTCTCCCGTTTGTATAAAATACATCTCCTGGATAAAACACCACGCCCTTGTCATAGCACTTCTCCAGCAGCAAACGTGCATCTACTTCCTCTTTTAGCTCTATAAAAAGGTGGAGTCCTCCATCCCCTGTTATCCTGCTAAAGGGAATGTATTGCATACAGGCTTGTCGAGCAAGCTCATATTTTTTCTTGTAAACAAATCGTGCTTTCTTCAGATATTTTTCAAAATAACCATCCTGTAAATATTGGTATAACACTGCCTGATCCAATGTCGATGTATGAATCGTTCGAGCTCTTTTCATGCTTTCTAAGCTATCAATTAACGCCTTATCTGCTAAAATCCAACCAACACGTAAGCCAGGGAAAAGAATTTTAGAAAAGCTCCCAATATAGACAACGTTATTACCTATACCACTAAAAGCGATCAGTGGTGCCAAATGAGAGCTTGAATACCTCAATTCCTCATTAAAACCATCTTCTACAATGGGTATTTGATATTTGGAAAAAAGCTGAAAAATAGCATTCCTTTTCTCCGAGGAAGTGACTATTCCTGTTGGATTATGATAGGACGGGATGAGATAGGCAAAATCAAAGTCCTTATCTGCTAACGTTTTTTCCACCTGATCCATATCAATCCCGTCATCTTTCATATCGACGCCATGTATGTCTAGCCCATGTAAACGGAAAAGCTTCAATGCTGCGTGATGTGTAGGATTTTCACATAGTACACGCCCTGATTTTTTAGCTAAAGAGGACAATAAAATATCTAGCCCCTCTGTAAAACCATTTGTAATTAAAATATCTTTATTAGAAATGTCTACACCTTTCATCTCCATATAGCTAAGAAGATAGTCAATTAAAGGCTTATACCCCTTGGCATAGCCATAGTTCAAGACAATATCTCCTTCAATGGACATTCTTGTGAGAAACGCCCTTTTGAAATTTTCAACATCAAAAAGCTTTTCTTCTGGAGCAATACTAGTAAACGAAATCATGCCTTTTTGCCAGTGTATATCTTGCCGTATTAAATCAATTTCATCTGCTAATAAAGTTGTTTCATTTAGCCTTTGCTTCCAATCTATTTCAATAGAAGAGGCTTTCAATGTAGTAACCTTTCCGATAAAATGCCCTTTTCCCTTCACTGCATAGATGATGCCATCTAGCTCTAATTCGGCATATGCGTTCAGCACCGTATTCCTACTGACCGCTAATAACTTACTAAGTTCACGGGTAGATGGAAGCTTTTGATGTTCCAACAGATGCCCTTTGACAATCATGTCTTGAACATAATCCTTCAATTGTACATAAACTGGTCGTTCATCCATAAGCTTAAAATCACTAAACACTTCCTAACCCCCTTGCTTCATTTTTGCATAAACCATGATGACCAAAAAGGTCCACACATTATGTAATTTCCTGTTAGAGTGGTTGCTCTTTCTTCTATCATATTTCAATATGGTCATAAGCATAAAAAGAAAACTCCTCTTTTGAGAAATGTATCTTCAAAAGAGGAGATTTTTATTATTTTAAAATATTTTTCAGACCGTATTTCCTTTTTCATCAGGATATACTAAAGACACGACTACTCCAACAATTAAGCAAATAAAGAATGTCGCTGCCTTGGCTGACACGACGGCCTCCATAGGTGACAGAGACCATGCAATCGCACTAATAAAGCCTACAATAATTGTGGCAATGACTCCAATGCCTGAAACACGTTTCCAGAAAAAGATTAGAAGGATAACAACAGAAAATGTATTGCCAATCCCTGCCCACGCAAAGGATACTAAGCTATAAATCACTGAACCCGATTTGAGTGAAATGATAATACCCACAATCCCACTAATAACAGCCACTAGACGCGAAAGGTGAACTAATTTTTTACTGGAAATATTCCAACGCAATGTTTTATGAATGATGTCCTCACTTATCGATGTTGTGATTACTAACAATTGAGACGAAGCCGTTGACATAATAGCAGCTAAAATACCAGCCACAATAATTCCTGCAATCCAAGGCGGTAAAATTTCAAATACCATATGTGGCAAGATCATTTCAGGGTCCTCAATAGAGCCTTGTTTATACAAAGTGGACGCAAAAATGGCAGATAAAAAGGCACCCACATAGACAATTAATGTCCAAATAATCGCCATATTACGGCCAGTAATTCGCTCTTTTTCAGTCGTAATAGCCATAAAACGAGAGCTCAATTGAGGTTGTCCTCCAAGCCAGCCAAAGAACCATGATAAATTTGTAAATAACATCGCCCCTAAGGCAAGTCCATTTAAGCCTCCAATCCAACTATCTGCGCCATTGCCCATTTGTGCAAGTTCTGTTGAAATGCTTAAACCTTGATGTTGAATTTCCATATAAGCTGCAATGGGTACAATAACGAACGAGATCAGCATTAAAAAACTTTGGATGGTATCTGTCCAAACAACAGACATAAATCCTCCCATACATGAATAGGCAATTATTATTGCTCCAATAATAATTGTTCCCCACGTAATGTTAAGTCCTGAGAATGAATAAATGGTTTTACCCATCCCGGAAAATTGAGCTGCTAAATAACAAACAAAGAATAACACCATTACTACAGAAGCTAACCAACGAATTATATCTGCGTGCTTTGGAAATTTAACCGCAATATAATCTGTTAGGCTATTCACCTTATATTTTTGTTGCTCTGTCATAAAGCGTTTTGATAAAAATAGCCATGATGCAACAACGCCTAAAAGCATGCCAGATAAAATCCAAATTCCAGACAGCCCAGCCACATAAATAAAGCCAATTGCCCCTAAAAACATATAGGCGGATTCACCTGTTGCACGTTCAGAAAAGGCTAACGCCCAGCCAGGTAGTTTATTTCCCCCTAGAAAGTAATCATTATGTGATAAATCTTTTTTACTGAAGTATATACCCACTCCTAGCATAGCGAGTAAATAGATAAATATTTCAACATAAACAATTGTATGCATATACCCAAAGTCCTCCATCTGATTAATCTAAACAATCCCAATTGGTTTTATCAGATAATAGTTCGGGTTTTTTTAATTGTCAATAACTAATTTTGTAAAAAGGATGCAAAGTATTTCGATATTTCTACAAACTTTAAAGCCCCCGGAGAAAGATGAATACTGTGTTTGTGTGCAATTCCAACCTGTCTAATATATGCTTGATAAAATTTTTTTCTAATCAGGTTACTTGGTGCATGTAGTAAAAGGGAATTCGGCACAATGGAAATGCCTAAATTTTCATTGACCATTGTTAAAATAACTTGGTCAACCGATAGTTCATATACCACATTGGGATGGATTTTATGTTTAGCCAAAATCTTTGATACATCCCGATCAATCGTACGTTTAGGCATAATCCAGCGTTCATCCTGCAATTGCTCTAGATAAAGCGTCTCTTCATTCGCCAATGGATGCTCCTGTGCCATAATGCAAACAAGCTCATCATCAAAAATTGCATCAAATACAAGATGTTTAGAATTTGGCTGTACTAAAAAGCCAATATCTACTATGCCATTATGAAGCCAGTCCTCGATTTGGTCATAGTCTCCCTCCATCAAACGAATTTGTAGGTCTGGATGATACTCTTCGAAGTACGCTAAAACCTTTGGTAATAATACCAATGAAACACTTGGTAGAATACCAACCGATAACGTACCCCCAATGAGATTTTTTAAATTTGCCACGGATGTTTCAAGTTGCTGCTGTTGCTGCAATATTTTTGATATGTGTTCGTAAACTATTCTCCCCTCACTCGTTAAAACAATATTATTGCGGTTTCGAATAATTAGAGAAAGCCCTAATTCTGCCTCTAAATTACTAATCGTATGACTGATTGAAGACTGTGTGAGATTGAGCTTTAAGCCTGTTTCTGTAAAATTCCCTGTATCGATAAGTGTATGGAAAGCAATATATTGTGCTAATGTAGCCATGCTATTCTGCCCCTTCTATGATTTTTTTTCATATTTGATTGTGTAAATATTCATTTGATTTAAATTACTAGCCACCTCTATAATAAAAATAAAATCCAAGTAAATCAATATGATTTGTGATGAGGGGGCTCATAAAATGGCAGAGGAAAAATTAATGATGAAGGCTTTATCTATGGACATAATTACTGCAAAAATGTTTACAGAATTACATCTCTCCATTACAGAGCAATACGGAGAGCATGGTCGGGGGTTAGTACAAAAAGGGTTGGAGGCCTTTGGTTTAAAAGACGCTGAAGCAATGGCAAAAAAGGCAACAGCAGAAGGCGAAAATCATACTTTCTTTGAATATTTACCATCAAGTGTCGAGGGTGAAGAGAAATTTGCGGATTTAACAACGTTCGCCCGTTTTTCCAAAATGTTTGCACAAATTGCCAAGCCAGTTGTAGATGAATATGGAGAAGCTGGTGAACAAGTGATTATGCGGGCAGTAGAACGTTTTGGCCATAAGCGAGGCCAAGGTATTGCTCAACGTGCACGCACAAACGGCCTAGAAAATTCAGTAGAGCATTATTTAACAAACTATGATATGGGTCGTAGTGATTTATTTGAAATAGAAACCGTCTATAAAGAAAATGAGGTAGAACAAACGTTTACACATTGCCCACTAGGTCAACAATGGGCAGATGATGATATGGGTAAATACGGCATTTTATATTGCAAAGTCATCGACCCCTCTATTGCCAAAGGGTACAATAAAAATCTAGAGGTGGTACATGATCAATTTGTTTTACGTGAAGGACAGTGCCACTTCCAATTCCAAATGAAAGAGTGATGGTCATGATTAATGGAGTTAGGCTCGTACAGCATCTTCAAGACTTAAGTCAAATTGGTCGCAATGAAAAGACAGGTGGCATTAACCGCTTCTCGTTCACACCAGAAGAAAAGCAGGCCATTGAGTTAGTCACAACTTATATGGAACAAGCAGGAATGAATGTCGCAATCGATGCAGTTGGAAACCTTATTGGTACATATGGTGAAGGAAATGAAACCATTATGCTGGGTTCGCACATCGATACAGTACCAGAGGGCGGCAAATATGATGGAGCATTAGGAGTGCTAGCAGCAATTGAAGTGGTACATTCTATGCATGAGCAACAGTTGCTACCCTCTAAAAAAATTCAAGTTGTCGCTTTTAAGGATGAGGAAGGAACGAGATTTGGCTTCGGGCTCCTTGGCAGTAGTGCAATGGCTGGTCTTTTAACGGAGGAGCAGTTACAGCACTCAGATGAAGCTGGCATTTCCATTGAAGAAGCCATGAAGGATTTCGATTTATCACCTTATCCTTTAGTAAAAGTGCAGCGTAATGATATTAAAGCTTATTTAGAAATGCATATCGAGCAAGGAAAAGTGTTAGAAAATGAAGACCTACCAGTCGGTGTTGTCACAGGTATTGCAGCCCCCTTATGGCTAGAGGTAACCGTAACGGGTGTCAGTGAACATGCTGGTGCCACACCTATGCCGATTCGTCAGGATGCTCTAACTGCAGCAAGCGAAATGATTTTAGCTATTGAGCAACTATTAAACAATACAACAGATTCCGTTGCAACCGTTGGTAAGCTAACGGTCTCTCCAAATGGGACAAACGTTATACCAGGTAAAGTCACGTTCTCGATTGATCTTCGTGATATTGACGAAAATAAAGTAAGCGCACTAGAACAAGAAATTATGCAACAGCTGCAACAAATTGCTGAACGAAGACATGTCTCATTGGCATCAAAAGTATTGCAACGCATTAAGCCTGCAAAAACCGATGCCTTACTACAAAAGCAACTCACTACAAGTATTGAAAAGCAAGGTATACGACCTTATTCTCTCATAAGTGGTGCTGGGCATGACGCAATGAATATTGCTGAAATTGCCCCGATTGGGATGCTATTCGTTCGCTCAAAGGACGGCATTAGTCATAATCCATTAGAATACAGTTCAGATGAAGATATTGTTGTAGCAACTAATATTTTTTATGATACCGTTGTCGAACTTGCTAGATAGACTACTATATTATAGAAGAAAGCCATTCTCTATATTGTTGAGAATGGCTTTTTTAATATTTTTCATAGCCTTCATTTTTAGCTTGAGTAATCATCTTTTAAATGAAAGGCTCTTTTTTCAGGGTATATGTTTGGCGATCACCTTGAAATGATAGGTAAGCTGTTCCTTCAAAGTTTCATATTCATTGGCCGCTTGAGCAAATAAGCTTGGATATCCCCTGCTTGAACTTTCTCTACTATAGCTTTTATATCTGCGTTCATATTCTTATTGGATTTAATTGGTATAGTCACAAGCTTCCCTCCTCTCTATCTGTATAACTAAATTCATCACCATTTTGTGACAGCAAAGAATAGAAATTAGAGAAAAAATGAAGCTAGTTCAATTTTAAAGTAATATTAATAGATTTTTCCGTTTTCATCACAGTAAAATTCAATGGTAAATCTCTTCTCAAATTGAGCGTTATTTAATTCAAAAATCCCTTCTATTTGAATACTAAATGTTCGCCCGTCGTCAATTAAAGCTGTTTTATAGGAGGTTTGCTTCCACGTTCCTGATTGCGTTTTTATTAGTTTTGTAGAAACATTTTCAACAGAAGAAAACATTTGGCGTTTGCGAGATGCATTATATTGTGTTTCAAAATCCCCTGTTACCTCCACAGTTCTTAAAATATCAGGGAAGTACATATAGGTCTTTTTAGTTGTACTACCGTCTTCATTTGTAATTACAGGTTCTGGTGTAATCAGGTAATTATTAATTCTTTTTCGTTCTGTGGCTAAGTGTTGTTTCACCCAAGATTGAATGTTCTTTTCAAATTCTTCAGGTGAAATCCAATATTCATCTTCGAAGTCTTCAATTGGTCCAACTGCAATGTTTAAACCTGATTTCAATTCCATCACTTCTTCTATAATTTTTACATATTGCTTATAGTACTGCTTTTTCATTTCTTCTGTAAGCGGTGGAAGTGGTTCTCCAACTGTATCCTCTTGCTCATCAGGAATAGCTAGGGAAGAATCCGTTGGCGATATATTTTGCTCCACATTTTGAATAGTAGGTATGAGACTGATTCCAATTAGGAGAACCGCAAATATTGAAACCATTAAAGGCTTCCATTGATATTTAGGTTTGTGAGATTGGTGTAATTTAGCCTGAATACTCGCTTTATCATTCTCGGATAGCTTAATAGATGTAGGTATAGATTTCTCAAGTTCATTTTTAATATTCATATTCTAAATCACCCTCCTCTATCGTTATTTTTGCTAATTTTCGTCCTCTGGCTAACCTTGTTTTTACGGTGTTAGGTGAGCATTTTAACACTTCAGCTATTTCTGCTATCGATAATTCAACATAATAATGCAGCCAAATCACTTCACGATATTTAGTGGGTAAAGAAATGACTAATTGCCCTATAGACTGATTTTGCTCTTGTTGTAAAATATCCAGTTCTAGGGAGTCTCGTTTTAGCCAGTTTTTCATTTTCTCCGTCACTTCAACTTTTTTATAATGCCAGCTTTTCAAATAATTTTTGCATTCATTTACGGCTATTCGATATAAATAGGTTTTAGCGGATGAACGGCCTTCAAAGACATCGATGCTTTTATAAAATTTAATAAAAACCTCTTGTACAAGATCCTCTGTCTTTTGTGGTTCTTTTACATATGTATAAATTAATCGCTTTAAATAATCTCCATGCTGATTCATTACTTCATAAAGCAATTTTTCTTTCTCATTAGGTGTCATAACGATCCCTCCCCTCTTATAACGTTAGACAAGGCTAGGAATGAACTGGTTTCATTTCAGGAAAAAGAATATCCTCTCTTTTAATATGATATAGTGTAATTATGGTTAATTTTTCTAAATAATTGAAAGGGGCTATAAAATGGAAGAAATTTTAACGATTACGAATTTAACGAAGAGTTATGGAAACAAGGAAATCTTGAAGGGGATTGACCTTCATGCAGCTAGAGGTGAAATCATCGGTTATATTGGCCCCAATGGCGCTGGTAAAAGTACAACTGTAAAACTTATTCTAGGCCTAGAAGGTGATTATGGCGGCGAAATTAAGCTTTTTGGGAAAAGCATAAGGCAAGACCAAATTGATTATAAACGACGAATTGGTTACGTTCCTGAAATCGCTGATGTTTATGATAACTTAACAGGCTATGAATATCTAACCTTCATCGGGCAGCTATATGGATTAGAGCTAGAGGAGGCGGCTGACAAATCCAAGTCGCTAATGGAACTGTTTGGAGTTGGTGAAGCGTACCATTCTAGAATTTCTTCCTATTCTAAGGGCATGCGTCAAAAACTACTAATTATTGCAAGCCTTATACATAATCCAGACCTGCTATTTTTAGATGAACCAATCAATGGCCTAGACGCAAACAGTGTCATGATTTTTAAAGAAATCCTAACGCAACTAGCTGCCAACGGAAAGACTATATTTTACTCATCTCACATTATGGATGTAGTTGAAAAAATCAGTAGCCGTATCATTCTGCTGTATGATGGAAAAATTGCAGCGGACGGAACATTTGCCCAATTACAAGCAGATAATACCGAAGGAACATTAGAAAGAATTTTTAACCAGTTAACAGGATTTCATGAACATCAGGAAATCGGAGAAAAATTTGTGTCCGTCGTTCGAGGAGGACGATTATGACAGATTTCAAAACGCTACAATTGCTTGATAAATTCCGATGGCTTTTTGTAAAAATGGGCATTGATTATGACATGATGAGAAGAATCCTCCATATAAAATTAACGATGGATGAACGGAAAGTACCAACCCTATTTAATCAGAACAAAAAGAAAGACAATCAAAAGTACGGTTATATTAAGTCTCTATGGATTTATGTGTTATTCGGGCTTATACTCATCCCGCTTATGGGGTTTGGTCAAAATTTTCTTTTTCAAATGAGCATTGCCTTTGCAATGATTATATTTTTGATTATGACTTCATTGATTTCTGATTTTTCTTCTGTGCTTTTAGATGTACGAGATAAAAGCATACTTTCAACTAAGCCGATTTCAGCTAAAACAATCAATGCCGCAAAATTTATGCATATTTTTATTTATTTATCCTATTTAACATTGGCCCTAACAGCCATCCCACTAATAGTCAGCCTTTTTACTCAAGGTATTGTGTTTTTTATTTTAACAGGTCTCGAGATTCTATTAATGAATTTATTTATAGTTGCCATCACAGCCATTTTATATATTGCCATTTTACGATTCTTCGATGGCGAAAAGCTGAAGGATATGATTAATTATGTACAAATCGCTTTATCTCTAATGCTGATGGTTGGCTATCAAGTTCTTATTCGATCCTTTGAATTCGTCAATTTAGATATGGTAGTGTCGTTTCATTGGTGGAGCCTCTTCTTAATACCGATGTGGTTCGCTGCTCCTTATGAACTCATACTGCATGGTGACACATCCTTATTGACAGTCATTTATACCCTCTTAGCAGTGATTGTACCTATTATTTCGATTTGGATATATATCAAGCTCATACCAACCTTTGAACGCAATCTCCAAAAATTGCTAAGTACAAGTAAATCAAAAAAAGAAAAGAACAATCGATTAAAGTCGTTTTTATTAACCATTGTGTGCAGAACACACGAAGAACGAGCTTTCTATCGCTTCGCCACTCTGATGATGAAGCAGGAGCGAGAGTTTAAGTTGAAGGTCTATCCATCTTTAGGTTTTTCATTTATTATCCCCTTTATTTTCATATTTACTTTTAGCAGGGGCGAAGAAGTCGATTATGCTAGCAGTATGGGCTATTTAAATATCTACTTTAGTATGATGATTATACCATCCGCTGTCCTTATGCTTGGTCACTCTGCTAAATATAAGGCTGCCTGGATTTATAAAACGCTCCCGATTAAAGACTATACAGATTTACAAAAAGGTAGCTTAAAGGCATTTTTAATCAATTTGTATATTCCGTTATTTTTAGTACTAAGTATAGTCTTTAGCTATATTTACGGTATTCGAATTATCCCTGATTTACTAGCTGTTTTGGTAACAAGCTGGTTGTATACCATCCTTTGTTTCGTCATGATGACAAACAAATTACCTTTTACCAAACCCTATGATGAAGTTAATGATGCACAAGGCTGGAAGATTCTTTTGTTATTACTCCCTTTAGGTTTACTTGTAGGGCTGCACTATATAATAGCTAGTCAGATAACATACGGCTCTACTATATATTTCATTGTGTTTTTCTTCATCAACATCTTGATTTGGAAACTGGTTTTTAAATCGGAAAAATAACTAAAAAACGGCTCAAATCCTATTATAGAGTGGGATCAGCCGTTTTTTCCATGCTATGGCGTTTAAAAGGTAAATGCAACGATTTCTTCCTCACCACTTTTCATATCTTTTATTTTATACATATTTTGATTGACCTCGTTTTCTCCTAATACAATAACCTTTGGCGTGTTTTCACGATTGGCTTTTTCCATTGCCTTCTTCACTTTTTTCCCACTTAGCTCAACTTCTATTTTATATTTTTCTCGCCGTAATACTGTTGCCAGCTTTAGTGCCTCCTTTTCTGTTCCCAGGGGAATAATATAAATATCCACACTAGGAGCGTTTTGATCTATTTTTCCTGAAAGCGCCAAAGCTGTATAGATGACATCTAACCCAAATGAAATACCAACAGTTGCATAGGTTTGATTTGTCTCTAAAAGGCCACCAATTGCATTGTCATAGCGTCCCCCGCTACCAATACTTGATCGGATTGTTCCATCAGCTAAAAAGATTTCATAAATCGTTCCTGTGTAAATTTCAAGTCCTCTCGCTAAAAATGGATTGAAAATACATTGCCCACTTATTCCAAGTGCCTCTATATAAGCTGTTAGTTCCGTTAATTCCTGTAAACCTTGTTGTAAAAAGTTGTTTTCGGTCGCATAGCCTTCAAAATACGCCATACTTATTTGAGGACGTTCATCTAAAAAACGCTTTATTTTATTAATGCTATTATCTAATAACCCCAATGCCAGCAATTCTGCGAGCATTGTTTTCTCGTCTATTTTTTCAATCTTATCTAAAATTAAAATAACTCGATTCATTTGATCCTGTTCAACTTCAAATAATTGCAGCAAACCAACTAAAAGCTTGCGATTATTATATTGGAGATTAATTTTAAGTTTAAGCTGATCAAAGGCATCTATCGCCATCATCATTAGCTCCGCCTCAGCAGCCTGTGATTCTACCCCAACAATATCTACATCACATTGTGTAAATTCGCGAAAACGACCAGCCTTGATGGGGCCATCTCGAAATACTTTGCCAATCTCATATCGTTTAAATGGCATAGCAATCGCTGGATTCATAGCTACAACCTTTGCAAATGGAATCGTTAAATCATAGCGTAACGCTAAATCCCGCTCGCCTCTATCCGTTAATGTATACATCTCCTGTAAAATCTCAGCACCACCAGCATATTTAGAAGCCATCAACTCTGTATAGTTAAGAATAGGTGTTTCTAACGGCTTGCAGCCATAGGATATAAATGTATCTTCTAACGTACGGCGTATCGCACGACGAGTAGCCTCCTGCTCTGGTAAATAATCTTGTGTTCCTCGAACATTCTGATAGTCCATTTTTTTCATCATAATCTTCTCCTCATTTTTTGAGCAATAAAAAAACCGTATAACGATAAAGCTTCAAATCAGCTTTATTTATACGATTACATGAGAAATAGTCTTCCTATTCAATATTAATAAGTTAATAAAGATAGCAAGACTAGTGATGATGATGATGTTTTGTTGTGAATGATTGGACAAGAGTAATGACCATGTTTATTCCCCCTTTAATATTAAGGGTTACTATAAGACACACCAGATTAAATGTCAAACTTTTTCTAAAATTCATACAGTATTTTTTTCATTTTTTCTAGAGTAGCTAACATTTCAGCTAATTCTTCAGATGATAAATTAGCATGGTACTTTTCTGTAATCTGTTGATTAAAGGCTTCAACTTCCTGTTTATATAGTAATCCTTTCTCACCCAATTCAACAGAAAATGCACGCTTATCCTCTTCATGCTGCCTTTTCATTATATAGCCATCTTGTTCAAGCTTAGCTAATTGCTGACTCACTGCACTTTTCGTAATAGCCATTTTATCTGCTAGTTCTGAAGGTGAACAGGACGGATGACGAATCACTAATGTTAAAAGAACATATTGCTGATTATTTAAGGAGTAATTAGTATAAGCCCTTTCCATTTTCTCAAGCATGATCCAAATATCTTCAATGGTTTGATTAATTTGCTCCGCTACCTTGTTATTCTTCATTTTTTTGAGTGTCACCTTTTTCTCGCCATTTTTTTGGATTTAGATAGCTTTTAAATTTGTTAGCTACCTCTTTTCCAACAAGTAAAGCACCAAGCCAAAATAAGATTTCAGCTACAATAATACTTCCTGGTATAATCCCAGCCTTTACTTTTGTAGGTATCGGTGTGAAAGGTGTAATGATTGGGATTAACCATAGTGAAAGAGAAAAGATAATAATGCCTAATCCAAGCTTATAAGCAAATGATTTTTGTGTTTTTTCGTTAGAGGTCATGTATCTTCTCCTGCGCATTAATTTATTTAAGTTAACTAAACTATATTATACATTTCTGTTTATGTAAAGCACTTTAATCTTTATAAGAAAACAAAAATCCCCATCTATTTGAGTAGTGAAGAGTCAAATAGATGGGGTTATTAATGCTGTTATTTTCCAAATGTCAGGGGTATACGTAGCTCATCATTGGGCTTGTTAGTTAAATATTTAAAAATGAGAATTTCTAGTTCCTTCTTGTCAAAATTCTCATAAACATCCATTCTTTTATTATTTTCAAGAATGCCCATATATTCAGGCGTTCCATAGATTTTTTCTTTACCCTCTAAATAATAGGTTTGATTGACTCCAGCAAACCCTGGATCAGGGCTTAATGATTCCACATAAAGGTTATTGTCCTTCATATAATAAGTCCATGTAATTGGGTACCCTGCTATATTAGATGTTACACTTTGAGGCTTTGCTGATATGTTCGTTAATTGGATTGAATTGTCGTCTCCGTATAAACCTTCAACATGGTTCTTAGCAACGAAAGCTACAGGTTGATTTTCCAAAGAGGCTCCATTTAGTCCAGTTATTTCAAAGCGCAGCTCTGTTTCATTAGGATCTCCAACTTCACTTGAAATATACCCAGTCAATAAAGTTCCACCTACATCCAGTTGATAATCCATATAAGGAAAAGTTTCGTATTTTTCTTGAGTAAGAATCAATCGAACCTGGGTCGGTGTAACCGACATTTCATGAATTTTAGTTCCACCAGGCACGTTGTCAATTGGAATATCTAGTACTTTCTTAAATGACGTATTTTCCAGTTGTGTTTTAGAGAGATTTAGTTGCATATTCCAAGTGCTTTCTTTTGTTTCTAGTATGCGGTTATAAGAAATTTGGAATTTAGTCCCCTCCTCTTGTAAGGCTACAGACTCGAATAGTTGCTGACTAAAATATTCTCCTTTTGCTCCCTGTCTTCCCATGAAAGATCTTTTCCCTGTTTCAATTGAATGATTCGTATTATTAATCGCCTCAATGAATATCCCTGTATTTCGGACTTTTAAATCTGTAAGTGTAACTGCCGTTTTAAGCAATATTTTACCTTCATCTTGTTCAAAAGATTGAATAGACACTGTGTCAACTCCATCCTTTTGAATAGGGAACACTTGCGTAGTCAAATCATTTGGATTATAGTCGATAGAATATTTCTCATCGCTGATGAACTGAATATTCTCCATCATAAGCTCCACTTCTGTCATCTGTCCTTCAGCCACCCAATCCGTTTCAAAATAACCCTGAAAGGTACCAAGCTCCTCATTCCAAGAATGTGTATAATTCCCTTCAATAAAGTTACCCTTGGAATCTTTAAGTCTGGTAAGTTCAAAGCCAATATTCTCTCCACCCCAAGAGGCATCAGGTTTCAAACTATATAAAAGAAAGGTTCTATTGTCATCGATAAACGCCGTATGTACAGTTAGCGTAAATCCATCCTTCGTAACAGATTGTTCAATCGTCTGCCCTAAGCCCTGATCTAATGCAGACTGAATACCAGCTCTATAAGAAAGAATAGTTGACCAATCATAATTCAATGCTGCATAGACAGGGGTAGCCATTAGAGCGACAGCTAATCCTGCAACCAAAACAAATCTCTTTCTTTTACGCGGTCGAAGTTCGATCGGTTCATCCATGATTTTTAGTTCATCCTGTTGGATACTGCTCCACATTTGTTCAAAATCAGGATACTTCATGTTATGGTCTGCCTTCATCTCTTTTTTCAATTTCTTTTCAATGCGTTCCAAATTGATTCTCTCCCTTCAACCATAGATTTTGATTTTGTTCTAGTTTTTTGCGCATAATTTTCAATGCCTTATGGAGTCTCGATTTCACTGTTCCCACCGGAATCTTTAGTGTTTCCGCAATTTCCACTAATGATAGCTCACCGATGTAGCGAAGGGTAACAACAGCCATTAACTTTTCTGGTAGCTGTCTGAGTAGTGCATCCCACTCCTCCTCTGCTGCCTTCTCCAATACAATGGTGTCTACAGATTTAACTGTTGCCGTAGTTTGCTCCTGCAGCAACTGTACCTGACTCACTTTTTTTAACTGAGCCTGCTTTCTTTTAAGCAAATTTAAGCATTGATTCATTGCAATTCGTAAAATCCAAGCACGTGTATGCTCTACACTTCTCCAATCCTGACGAAAGACGGTGACAAATACATCATGGCAGAGATCTTCCGCATCTTGGGCGTTCCGTAGCATGTAATAACAGGTACGGTATACATCTTTGTTGTATGAATCGAATAATTCACGTTCTGTCAATCTAAGGCACTCCTTTCTAATTGTTCTACGTTATAAACAATTGACTACTAGAAAAGGTTCATTTTTTCAGAATTTCATGTACATACTTTTTAATCTAGTGATTATGTAAAAAAATCCAGTAAACATGTTCAAAATAAAAACAGATGGCAATATAGAGGTCCATTATGGAACATCTAATCCATCTGTTTTTGCCTAGTGGAAAATAGTAAACAAATACTCAAGACACTATTGTTACATGCAAATTTTTCGTTTTCCTTTAAAAGATCTCTTTTCGCTAAATTCCGAATCACAATTGATTCTTCTAAAAATCCAATTTTAAACTTCACCTTTTTTTCGTGCTGCCATTTCATCTTTCATTTCCTCTTTTAATGCTTCAATTGACTGTTTACGTCGCTTATTTTTTTCTTTTATCCTGTTATTTTCTAGAGGATCTGCAAATTCCATACTAATTTCTGCTTCCTGAACTTTCTCTTCAGTATTTTTAACAATATCACGCATGCGTTCAACATTATTGGATCGATCATCTGGTTTTCGGTGTCTTGAATTAGCCATGTTAACCTCCTCAAATTTTGACATAAGGTTATTTTGGAATCATTTTGTCATTATATGAGTGCTAACTTTTTCTAAAAAACATCTTATAATAGCGGTCTATCCAATAATTCTAACTTTAATTAGAAACAATTAAGTTTCCCCATATAATAACCTGACATTGTATTCAAACAATCTCTTCCTTCAGACCTGCATAGGCCGATTTTGAATGCATAAATACATATAAAACTAGGGCGATGAAAATAGCTATGACTCCAAATGCAATACATACCATTTGTAGTGAGAGCCATTCCGCTAGCAATCCTAAAGCTAACGTAAAGACAATCTGTAGCACGTTGATGACCATTGTGGAAATACTACCAAAACGGCCCATAATTTCTGTCGGTACACTTATTTGATAAAAGGTGCTGTATCCCGCATTACAAAATGACATACATATTCCTAATGCAATAAAGCTAATAATCGCCATTGTCACATTCGGTGAAGAGTAAAATAATGTGTAGGAAATTGTGGTCAAAAGCAGACCATAGACAATATATTGTCTAGTTGAAAACCTTTTAGCATAACGAGCAGCCATTGCTCCACCAATGATCGCCCCAATCCCAGCGATACTAACAATGATACCGTATAGACTATCTGAAGCTTGTAGCTTTTGTTTAATAAATGTAGCTTCCTGTGAGTCTAATGCAAAGGCAATCATCAATGCACCTTGAAAATATAGAAATACTTTGGCAAAGACTTGCTCTTTTTTAATATAAGCGTAGACAATACCATAATCCTCTTTTAGCATCTTCCAAGTAATGGATTTCCGCTGCATTTCCTGATGATCTTCTACTGCTGGAAGCTTAAAAATCGAGAGCGCACAGATAAAGAACGTCAAGGCATTAAACCAAAATGCTACAGATACATTTGAAATGGCAATGATAAACCCAGTCAATGCTGGCCCAATTAAAAATGAGCCTGAGCTAAACATTCCTAATATTGCATTAAAGGATTGTTTATCTTCGTCTGGAATATATTTCGAAATATAATAGGTACTACTCGGCCCAAAAAAGCTACTTGCAATATTAGATAAAAATAATACGCAATAGATGAGCCAAATAGAAGACGTAAATGGTAACAATAAAATCAATATGCCACGAATGATATCACTATAGATCATTAATTTTTGTTTATTTGAGCGATCAATAATGGAGCCTGCAAAAAAGCTTGTTAAAATTCGAGCAATCGGTCCTACAATAAATATACTAGCCATAGCAGTAGGCGATTCTGTTAAATGCCAAACTAATAAATTCAGTGCTACTAGATTTACCCAATTTCCTAAATACGAGAAACCAAAGCCAAACAGAATGAGACGATACTTCCTAATAATGCGCATAAGTCTCCTTTCCATCACCTAAGAATGAATTATTGGTCTTTTTTTACATAAAAGTATTCCTTTAGATAATCATATCTAGCGATGAATATTGGTGCAACTAAAAATAGCAACCCAAAGCTAAGATCACAGCTTTGGGTTGCCTTTTTAATTAGTTGAATCTCGCTGAATTAATATCGGTTTAAAGCGATATAATTTTTGTTCATCAGCAAGATGTTCTTTTTTGATTTTTGCTAGGAGCAATGAAGCCGCTTTCTGAGCCATTGGTAAAATGGGTTGTTGCAATGTTGTAATGGAAGGTGTTAAAAAATTTGCATATGGTACATCATCCACTGCGATTACTTGTACATCATTAGGCACATGTAAATTTCTTTTTTTAATATAAAGCATTAATTCTTCAAAAATACGATCATTTGCCGCAATGATTCCCTTTGGTGGTTGTTCCAATGTAAATAATTGATTGAATATCTCTGCCATCTCAGCTGGTTCACCATTTATTATATAGCGCTCATCAATGAACAGATTCCTGTTTCTGAGCGCTTGACGAAATCCTTCTAAACGTTCGACACGAGGAGTAATCGGTAAGGCTAAAGAGGTAGTGATAATGGCTAATGGTTGTTTGCGGAACGTCTCCACTGCCGTATTCATGGCAGAAAAATTATCAAGCAACACAGCTGGAATATCTACTCCCTCAATAAAACGGTCAATAAAAACGATTGGCATTGCTTGTTGATGAAGCCTTATATAGAGATTTTTATTTTCTCCCGTTGGAAAAACGATTAAGCCATCTACCTGTTTTTCTAGTAAAGTTTCAATATGCTTTTTCTCTTTTTTAGGGTTATCCGCCGAGTTACATACAATCATATGGAAGCCCTCTTTATCGAACTCTGCTTCCAGTGCATTTATAATTTTCGTTGAAAAGTCATGGATAATATTCGCCACAATAATACCAATTGTAAAGGTAGATTTCTGTTTTAAGCTACGAGCCATTAAATTTGGACGATATTGCAATGCTTCAACAGCTTCTTCAATTTTCTTACGAGTGTCTGCACTCATATATTCATATCGCTTATTCAAATATTGCGATACTGTACTATTCGAAACATTTGCATATTGTGCAACATCGGCAATTGTTGTTTTTTTCACTAAAATCAATCTCCTACCTATAAATATGAAAACTCTCCTTGGTATTATGTAGCATAGCATACTTTACTGGTTAAATTAACTATTCAAATAGTTATACACTTGTTCAGGTAAATCAATGCCCTTATCCATTGTTTCTGCACTACGATTCTGTTCAATCTCACCAGGCACCAGTACCTGATCAAAATTGGGTGCTGTTGGCGCATCATGTAATTCATTTATCATTTGTGAAATATTTTCTTTGAATAGCTCGACGTCACCAAAAATATTTGGATCTAATACATATAAATATTGTCCAAGATTTCGTTTCTGTTCATAATCACCATACATTTTTGAAATGTGTGGACCAAAAGCTGCACTTGCTAAAATTCCAGAAAGAACATCTACTACAAGTGCCATCCCATATCCTTTTGGTCCTGCAAACGGTGTTAAAGATTTGACTTGGTGAGGATCTGTAGTTGGCGCCCCTTGTGCATCAACTCCCCACGAATTTGGGATTGTCTCGCCTTTTTCACGTGCATATAAAATTTTTCCGAGTGCTACATTACTTGTTGCCATGTCCAAAATGATCGGTTTATCGTTGGTTGGAAAACCGTAAGCTATTGGATTCGTACCAAAGTAAGGCTCTTTTCCCCCAAAAGGAACGACTGCTGAGTCGGTTTGAGAGCACATAATAGCAATTAAATTTTCGCTCGTTGCTTGTTCAAGGAAATAGCCAAGCGCCCCACAATGGCTACTTTCTTGAATAATCGTTGTACATGAGCCATGTTCCTTAGCTATTTTAATCGTTTCATCCATCGCTTCCTTACAAATGACATGCCCAAAACCATTATTCCCTTTAAAAAGAAGGTGATTTGTGCCTCTTTTTTCTACTGAAAAATGGGGGTTTTTCGTTATGCCACCTGCCTTTAAACGTGTTATATAATGCTCCACACGCATAACACCGTGAGAACTGACACCACGTAAATCTGCATAAATCAAAACATCTGCTACTTGCGCTGCTGTTTCAGCGTCAACACCCTCAGCTGTGAATTTTCGAACAACGATTTCTTTTAATGCTGGTACAGAAATATTCATTGAAAATCCTCCCCATTACTTAAAATAGATTTGTGCTTTATTCGTGTTGTATTGTTTTGCCTCAAAGTAAGAAATCGCTTCATCGAATGCAATATTTTTCGTGACATAGCCTTGCTTTATAGCTCCTGACTGCATGTAGTTCATAACCGTCTCAAAGTCTTCTAACGTCGCATTACGGCTGCTTTTCAACGTTAATTCCTTGGAATGAAATTCAGGATCATTAAAAGTAATGGTCTTCTTCATTAAGCCAATAAACACTAATGTGCCACTATTTTCTACATACTGGAATGAAGATTCCATTGATTGTTGATTGCCAGTTGCATCAAAGACAACTGTAGGTAGTTCGCCATTAAATTTATCATGTAACTGGGCCATTACATCATGACTACCAACAATCACGCCATCCGCTTCCGTCCATGCCTGTCCTTCTTTTAAACGTTCTTCGTTTAAGTCCATTAACACTGTTTTTGCGCCACGTAATTTAGCAAAACGAGCCGCTCCTAATCCAATTGGCCCTGCACCGATAACAAGTACCGTATCATTTGCTGTTAGTTCTGAACGACGTACTGCATGGGCACCAATAGCTAATGGTTCCACAATGGCTAATTGGTCACCTGACACAGCATTATCAGTAATCACAATACTGTCATCAACTACGATATATTCGCCCATACCTCCATCCATATGTACACCTAATACTTTCAAGGATTTACAGCAGTTCGTTTGACCTCGACGACATGCAACACACTCTCCACAATGGATGTATGGAATAACTGTTGCACGATCTCCTACTTGAATGTCCTTCACTGCTTCACCGACTTCTTCTACGATAGCAGCTAGTTCATGACCTAACACACGTGGATAACTAAAGAATGGCTGTTCGCCTGCAAAAGCATGTGTGTCTGTTCCACACACGCCAATATGTGTGATTTTTAATAAAACATCATGACTTCCTTCAATACTCGGCTTGTCTACTTCACGTTCTACCATTTGAAATGGTTCATTAATTATTAATTGTCGCATGCTATTTCCTCCAATAAACTATTAATTGTGGATAATTGCTGAATAACCTTGGTTGCATCACACTGGAAATGTTGTTCGATGAATTGTTGCATTGGCTCTGTCTGACCTTGTTCAAAATGGTTATGGATTTCAGTTAGTTTTTCAATAACTTGATCCGATTCACGCATGGAAAAGCGTGTTGGATTCATTGCATACATCCCTAATGCTAAAGCTTGATAGTAAATTTCTGTTTCAGCATATGGAGCAATACGTGTTTGCCACTTGGATAACTCATTTAATTGAATATCATATAGCTGATGCTCAATAAATGGGTTTAAAAAACGTTCAAAGACATCTTGCTGATAGTGTTCATCCACTTGGAATCGTTGAGTAAAATCGTTTGTTATTTTTTCAATAAAGACTCGAACGCCTGCATGAGAAAATGTCTCTCTTACAGTTGTGTAGTTAAAAATCTTGCCGAATGCTGAAAGCAAAATATGACTACCATTTAAAATGGCGACTTTGCGTTTCCGATACATGTCTAAATCATCAAAGACAAAAGGGAAATCAAGACTTGTTGGCCAATGTTTAAATGGCTCTTTTTGATCAATTACAAATAAGAAATACGGTTCACAAACTGTGTAAAGGGCATCCTCACCCTGATAATCTTGTGGATAACCTGTTACAATACGGTCTACAAGTGTATTACAAAAAGTTAAAGTAGCAAGCCATTCATTAAATGCTGTAGGCAAATTCCAGTCTTTAGCATGCTGTAGACAAATTGTTTTTAATGTAGAGCCATTCTGTTCTATTAATTCCAAAGGCACAATTGCCAATTGTTTTTCACCTTGAAAATGATTGTAATATTGTTCTAGAAAGACGGTTAACTTTGCTGCATAGCTTGTTGGACAGGCAGTAGGATAAGGTATATTTTCGTAATAAATTCCTGACTCTGTTGTATTAGACACAATCATTTCTAATGTTTCTGACTGGGCATATTGTAAAAATGTATGCCAGTTCTCATACGGATGAATCGTATCTTGAATAATCTTAACAGTGGTTTCTTCTTCTACAACCTCACCATTTTTTAACCCACGTTCCATCACAGTGAATTGCAACTGTTGTTCTTCTAGCTGTTTGACTGTTTTTCCTCTTGCTGTTGCTGCGACTGAAACGATACTGCAAGGGGCTTGTAGTTGTTCAACAGCTAGGTCAAAAAAGCCTCTAATAAAATTCCCATCACCTATTTGCATTATTTTAATAGGATGTTTCATGTCATTTCTCTCCTACATCGTCACGCCATCTTTAAAAATGGCGATTTCTTTGAATCCATATTTCTCATTATTTGTTTGTACTTCTCCTGAAGCTAGCGCTACTATATAATCCATAAATTCATCGACTAGTACATCCATCGGCTTACCTTCCACTAACTGCCCTGCGTTAAAGTCAATCCAATTTTTTTTACGTTCATAAAGTGGTGTATTTGTTGAAATTTTGACTGTAGGTGTAGGTCCTCCAAACGGTGTTCCCCTACCTGTTGAGAAAAGGACAATTTGGCAGCCTGTTGAGGCAAGTGCTGTTGTTGATACAAGATCATTTCCTGGACCATTTAGTAAATGTAGCCCCTTTGTGGACATACGGTCGCCATAATCAAGCACCTCTTTTACCTCTTGGAATCCCCCTTTTTGAATACAGCCAAGTGACTTTTCTTCCAATGTTGTTATTCCACCCGCTTTGTTTCCTGGGGAGGGATTTTCATAGACAGGTTGATTATATTTAATAAAATACTGTTTAAAATTATTTACTAAATGCACAATATCCTCAAAAACAGAGGCATCTTTTGCACGTTCCATTAAAATCTGTTCAGCACCAAACATTTCTGGAACTTCCGTTAACACCGTTGCACCACCTGCTGAGATCAATTGGTCAGAAAATACGCCAATCATCGGATTAGCTGTAATGCCAGAGAAACCATCACTACCGCCACATTTCAAACCGATTTTCAGCTCTGAAATAGGTAATGCTTGTCTTTCAAATGTCGTCACATAGTCAAAGGCTTTTTCAAGCAATAGTTGACCCTCTTCCATTTCATCTGCAGATTCTTGAACATTTAAAAAGGCTACGCGTTGTTCATCATAATGACCGATTGTTTTCTTAAACAGCTCAATATAATTGTTCTCACACCCTAGCCCTAATACAATCACTGCCCCTGCATTTGGGTGGTGAATTAAATTAGCTAATATTTTTTGTGTATACGTTAAATCATCACCGAGTTGTGAACAACCATATGGATGGGCGAAATGCTGTACACCATCAAAATTGTCAGCCTTCAATAATTGATTGCCCAACTTCGCCAGATTTTCAGCTACTTTGTTAATACATCCAACCGTATTAATAATCCAGATTTCATTTCGCACTCCAACCTGACCATCTTTTCTACGATAGCCCTTAAACGTGCGCTGTGCATGACGAGGTTCGGCTACAGGATGTGTTTTTGGATTAAATTCATAGCTTAATTCACCCGATAAATTGGTTTTCATGTTATGTGAGTGAACCCAGCTACCTGCTGAGATTTCTTCTGTCGCATGACCAATTGGAAAACCATATTTCATGATATGTGTATCTTTAGAAAGAGTTGTGATGGCAATCTTATGCCCACGTAGTACTTGTTGCTGTAAAGTTATTTCTGTCCCATCCAATGGAAGTAAAAAGCCTTGAGGAAGATCACTCAAGGCTATGGCTACATTGTCCATTGGATGAATTTTAATAACTGACTGATTGTTCATTTGAATCCATCCTTTCTATTTCTAAGCTATTTCTTTATGAACAATTGGTGTAACAAATTTAATAACTGCTAATGAAGCGATGACCGCTAAACCACCTGCAAGTAGGAAAGCCGCAGAGAACGTTCCTGTTCTGTCTACCAGGAAACCTGTTAAAGTTGGTCCAATAATACCTGCCGTGTTTGCAAGGAAGTGCATAAAGCCACCAACAGATCCAACATATTTAGATTCCACCACGTCATTGATGATTGCCCAGTAAATAGCACCTGTTAAATATAAGAAGAAAACAGAGGTAGCAACAAGCGCAACAGCACTAACTGTTGTTGTTACAATACCTGCACAGCCAATTGATACGGCGGCTAAGAATAAACATGTAACTAGAACGACTTTACGAGAGAATAAAACTCCCTTACGCATAAAACGTTTATAAATGAAATCCGATACAATTCCACTCATTGCTAAACCTAAGAACCCTAAAATCCATGGAATAACCGTCACAATACTCATATCTTTAACAGCCATTCCACGAGCTTCTACTAGATAGCTTGGGAACCAAGTTAAGAAAAAGAATAGGATATAGTTATAGGCAAAGAACGAAAAGGCTGTAAATAATACAGTTGGTTGTTTTAAATAGTAAGATAGACCACGACTATGATTGATATCTTCTGCTGCAATCTCTAAGTTTGCCATTGATTCTACACTGTCTTCTTTGTTCGGCTTTTCTTTTACCACTTTAAACCATACAATTGCCCAAATAAATCCAAGGATCATAATCGCAATAAATGAATATTTCCAGCCATATGCTAATGCAATATAACCGACAATTGGACCTGCAATCGCACCACCAAGTGGTGTACCACTATTGGCTAGCCCTACTACAGAAGCACGTTTATCTGCAGGGAACCAGTTGTTCACCATTTTATTTATGGTTGATGACAATGGTCCTTCCGCCATACCAAATACAATTCGAACAATAATTAATGAAGCAAATCCAACGACTAATACCATTGCTCCACTGAATAAAGACCATACAATCATCGCTACAAATAGCGTTAACTTGGCACCAAATTTATCGGAAGCCATGCCACCTAAAAAGTTGAAAATGGCATACCCAACAGAGAAACTACTAAAGATAATCCCTAATTGTGTTGACGTTAGATGAATATCTTCTTGAATAAATGGTGCTGCAATTGATAATGCTGAACGGTCTAAATAGTTAATGACACCCGCTAAAAATAGCATGACAATAACAACCGTTTTGCCATCTCCAAAAATACCTTGTTGTTTCATATCATTCACCCCTAAATTTGAAATAGATCCCCTTTGTTAAACGCCTGAGTATGCCATAAATCCACCATCAACAGGAATCGTTACGCCAGTGACAAATGCTGAGTATGTATCATCAGCTAAAAATAATAATGTCCCTAATAAATCTTGTGGTTTTCCAAAGCGTTTTTGTGGTGTAGCTGTAATGATTTTTTCTGAACGTGCTGTTAGTGAGCCGTCTTCTGTCAGCAATAGATTACGGTTTTGTTCGGTAATAAAAAATCCAGGTGCAATGGCATTGACACGTAAGCCTGCTTCTGCAAAATGCACAGCCATCCATTGCGTAAAGTTATTAATCGCTGCCTTTGCCGCGCTATATGCAGGCACTTTTGTCATAGGAGCATAGGCGCTCATGGATGAAATATTAATTATCGTCCCCTTCGTTTTCAGCAATGCTTCGCCAAAAACTTGGGCAGCTAAAAATGTTCCTGTAAAATTATTCGAGAATACGCTTTCAAAACCGTTTGGCGTTAATTCAAAGAAATTTGGTGTAGTTGATTGTTCTTTATATACTTCATCAGCAGTAATGGCATCTGGATGATTGCCGCCCGCTCCATTAATCAGTACATCAATTTGACCATATTGCTGTAATATTGCTTGTCTCGCTGCTATTAATGACTCTTTATTTAAAACATCCACAGAAAAATTAATTGCTTCTCCACCATTTTCTTTAATCGATTGGACGACTGCCTCGCCTTTTTGCGCCGTACGATTTAAAATAGCAACTCGCATACCTTGCCTAGCCAATTCCTTCGCCATCTCTGAGCAAAGAACACCACTACCACCTGTTACAACAGCCACTTTATTTTGTAATGCTTGATGCACCTTACTCACCTACTTTTAAAATAACTTTACGTACTTCATTTGGGTTTTTTTCTATAAATTCAAAGGCTGCTTTTGCTTCATGTAATGAGAAAGTATGTGTAATTAATCCTTGATGCTGTAGCTTTTCAGCATCAACAAGCTTCACTACGTTTTCAAATTGGAATGTTTGTAAACGTGATCCTTTGATCGATAATTCCTTTTTTGTGATTGGTAGAGGGGCAAGCTCAATGGCTTCCTCTCCAAAGCTAAGGACTACCACTCTTCCAGCAACTGAAACAGCATCAATAGATTGCTTAAATGTTAGTGGAATACAGACCGCATCAATAGATACATTGACACCTACTCCATCTGTCCATTGATTAACAGCCTCTAATAAATCTTGTTCTTTTACATTGACAACTTCATCCGCACCAAGTTCTTTTGCGAATGAGAGCTTAGCTGGATCCAAATCAGAAATCATCACACGTGCATCCATTAATTTAGCCATCTTTAAAATACAAATGCCAATCGGCCCTGCTCCTTGAATCAAGAGTGTCTCACCAGCCTGTAATTCACCACGATATACTGCTTGTGCGCCAATTGTATAGGGTTCGATTAAGACTGCCTCTTCTAAAGGAGTGTGGTCTGCTACTTTATGCAATTGCTTTTCAGCAACAACAAAGCGCTCACGCATACCGCCATCTTCATGAACACCAAAAACGGAAAGCTGTTCGCAGACATTTGGTTGTCCTTTACGGCAAGCATAGCACTCACCACAATAACGAATCGGTTCGACAACAACTTTGTCACCAGCTTTTAATCCTTGTACCTCTTGGCCAACCTCTAACACACGTCCAACAACTTCATGCCCAGGTACACGAGGCAATGTCGCTAATGGATTCGAGCCATGATAAATATGCATGTCTGAGCCACAAATACCAACATATTCTGTTTGAACTAGGACATCTGTTGACTCTGTTATCACTGGTTCTGCTACGTCAATTAAAGCCATTTCAAAAGGTTTGATTACTTGTAGTGCCTTCATACATGTCACCTATTTCTTTAGATTTTCATAAGCATCCCAAAGACCATTTAAATACATAATGCCAAGTGCTCGATCATATAAACCGTAACCTGGACGACATTGTTCTCCCCAAATATGACGACCATGATCTGGACGTACATAGCCTTCATAGTTTTGGTCATTTAATGTGCGTACAATATTTTTAATATCGATTGAACCATCCGAAGTAAAATGCGATGTTTCAAAGAAACTACCATTTTCCATAATCTTGACATTGCGGATATGGGCAAACGGAGCACGATATGCATATTTTTCAGCGATGGCTACCATATCATTTTGTGGGTCTGCTCCCATTGAACCTGAGCAGAACGTAAAACCATTCGCCATGGAATCAGAGATTTTAATTATTTTTTCATAGCTTTCTGCTCCTGTAATAATGCGCGGTAAGCCAAAGATAGAATACGGTGGATCATCTGGATGAATCGCCATTTGAATACCTGCTTCTTCTGCAACTGGTAAAATGGCTTGTAAGAAGTAAGCTAAGTTGTTCCAAAGTTTGGCTTCATCTACTTCTTTGTACTGCTCAAATAATTCTGAAAGTCGGGCTAATCGTTCTGGTTCCCATCCTGGGAGTGTTAAATCCGAAGAAGCGCTTACTTCATTCACCAGTTCTTGTGGATCTAAATTCATGACCTTTTCCTTATCAAAATAGAGAGCCGTTGAGCCATCTTCTAATGGATGGAATAAGTCTGTACGTGTCCAATCAAATACCGGCATGAAGTTATAGCAAATGACTTTAACACCCACTTCGCCTAGGTTGCGAATAGATTGTTTATAGTTTTCAATATATTGATCACGTGTCGGCAATCCTAATTTAATATCTTCATGGACATTGACGCTTTCTACAACATCTGTATGGAATCCAAAAGACTGTATATAATCAACTTCATCTTGAATGGCCTCTTTAGTCCATACTTCTCCTGCTGGTAGATGATGAAGTGCCCAAACAATTCCTTTTACATTCGGTATTTGTTTCACATCTTCTAATTTCACTGTATCATTGCCACGACCATACCATCTAAACGTCATATTCATACTTCATTACCTCCTAGTTTGATAGATTTTCAATATACGCTTTGGCACGTTCAACTACACCTGCGTATCCATCTTTTGCAAATGCTTTATTTAAATCACTACCAATCCCAACTGCAACTGCGCCTGCTTCTAACCACTCGTTCATATTAGCCAAGCCAACACCGCCTGTAGGCATAATTGTGATATGTGGTAGAGGCCCTTTAACGGTTTTAATAAAGTTTGGTTCAAATTGATTTCCTGGGAATAATTTAATAATGTCACTTCCACCTTCAAGTGCTGTCACCATCTCTGTAATGGTCATACAGCCTGGTAAATAAGGTATGCTATAGCGATTGCAAAGCTTTGCAATCGCAGCGTTGTAGCTCGGACTAACAACAAACTTTGCACCGTTTAAAATCGCGTGGCGTGCAGTTTCAACATCCAATACTGTCCCAGCTCCAATTATTGCATCACTATGACGTAATGCTTTAAAGGTTTCTTCAACAAAAGGTGTTGTATACGTTATTTCAATTGCTCGAATGCCACCTGTAATTGCCCCTTTTGAAATTTCTGTCGCTTCTTCAGGTGAATTTCCGCGAATGACCGCTACAACTTTTGCATCTGACAACGCTTTCAAAATTTCGATTTTTTGCATTCCTGACAACTCCTAACGCTCAATTAGTTTTTCATCCCCGATAAATTGTCTTAATTCTTGCAAGGATGGGAGCCCTTCATTATCTCCTTTAATCGTGGCTACCAATGCACCTGCCCCATTGGCCAAACGAAGGCGTTCTACGATATCATCACCATTTAAATAGCTATAGACATAGGCTGCATCAAATGCATCCCCTGCTCCAACTGTATCAATGGCACGAATGGAAAAAGCTTCTCGTTCATACTGTTCATTAGCTGTATAAACCGTGGCGCCTTGTTCGCCTTTTTTCACAATAATTTCATCTATTTTATAACTCTCTTGAACGTCTTTAACTGTACGCCCTTCAAATAAAAGTTCAAATTCATCCTGTCCTGTTAAAAGAAGATTGATAGATGGGTACACTTTTTCGTATACCGCTCGGGCATCTTCTATAGACCATAGTTTTAAACGTAAATTTGGATCAAAGGATATAGGAATATTTTTTGCTTTGGCTAAAGCAATCAATTTCAATGCAACTTGAATGTTATGTTCACATACCGCTAAATACACACCGCTAATATGTAATAAGTCCACATCATCAAGTACTGACTCATCTATACGGTCTTCTGTTAGCTCAAGTAATGGTGATGGGTTGCGGTAATAAAACGATTTACCTGCACCGTCTTCCCGAATTTCCTTGAAGTAGATAGACGTTGGAATATGTGGTGTTCGTAAGACATGTGATACATCGATTCCTTCACCACGCGCAAAGTTATAAATTAACTTGCCAAATTCATCGTCTCCAATACAACTAATCCATTTTGCTTCCATATCTAAACGTGTAACACCTATCGCAAAATTTAATTCTGCACCACCCACAGCTCGCTCAAAGGAAGGAACGAAACGTAGAGGACCTGTCTTAGATGGATTAAAAACGACCATTGCATCCCCAATCGTTGCAATTCGTTTATTTCTCAATATTTTCATCCCCTTCACAAGTAAAACGTTTTAGTAAAACGTTTTACTAATACTAACACGATTTTTTTTTCGTTGCAACAATAATCCGATTATTTAGATTGTTAGCGTCAAATGATCATTATTGTCTTACATGCATAAAAAAACCTCGTAAAAGATAGAATTTAATCTATCCTTTTACGAGGGAAATTCATTATTATTGATAAAATGGCTTTACCTTGTAGCCGTTTTTCTCCAAATGATAGCGAATATTTTTATCGATTAGGAAGTGACCTGAACCAACAACAACAAAGTACTTACCTTCTTTTTCTTCCAGTACATTCATGATTTTCTTTGCCATTTGTTCATCACGTAGACCAAATAGCATTTCATTAAATTCAGACGATGTACCTTCCATTGCTTGGAAGCTTTTTGCAAACTCTTCAACATTTCCTTGCTTCCAGCTTGTAAACCACTCTTGAAGAACTGCGGATTGATTCTCTTCAGATGGATTGATGATACTATCCAACACAGCGACTAATGACTGCTCCTGTGCCTCTGGTGATAATGCTTCAAACATATCAACCTGTGCTCTTGTACCTTCTAATTCAATCACTGGCTTTTGCTGCAACTGTGCATTCAATAAAAAGTATATATCGATACCGTGCATTGCCATCTCTTGTGGTGTCATACCAAAGGAATCGTCCATTGCAAGCATTGATAATGCACTCGAAAGCATCCACGGCTTTTGCACTGTCAGCTGGTCCATCGGAAGATCATAAAGCTTTGCCACTTGTTCAAGCTTCGCATATGTTTCTGGTGCAACAGCATCTTTCAATGTTGAGCCATCTGTATACATTGCTTTTTCTGAATAGTATTCAAGTGCTTCCGTATCCAAGATATTCGCCTCTACTAACAGCGCATCCGATTCATCGAACGCCGTTACTAGTTTTTTATCGAATGGATATAAGTCTGGTGTTCCTAGATGAATAGAACCTAATAAGTAGACAAGTGTATCCTCATCCTCTACTATCCAGGCTACCCCCTTAGATCCTTGCTCTGCAAGTGCATATGTACTCTGAATAAAGCGGACAGCTAGTAATACAGCCTGTTGAGTCGTTGCCTTTTTCTCTAACTGCAGTCCATTTGGAGAGCCTTGTAATATGTTATGCTCTTTCATAAATTGAACAGCATCTGTACCAACAGGTAAATCATAACGCGCGACGATATTATACAAGCGCTTCACAATATCACCACGTGTGTTATCGTTTTTCACACTCACTGGTTTATATTGTTTATTTTCAGCTAGCCCTAGAGAAGCAACTTTCTTTTCCGTTAAAGCTAGAAGTTCATTTACTTTATCCACTGAAATTTCTTGAAGGAAGCCATCAAAATACCATTCAGTTGAGTAAATTCCGTATTTTTCGCCCTCATTTAATGTTTCTATCGCCCATTCGCTAATCGATGGTACTAGGGGTGGTGTTTGCTCTTCTGCATGAATCACAGGTACAACCGTCGTCAGCATCAATGAGGCACCAAGCAACGCCGCACTCGTTCGTTTCATCATCTTTTTCATCAAATTCTTTTCTCTCCCTTTTCCTATTATATGTATCAGTATCGTTTGAAATTATACCATATAAAATTCAACTATTTTATACTTAAAAGTGAAAATATTGACAAATATGTATTGGCATTAATCTATCTTGAAATAGTTATGAAGAGGTTAAATTTAATAAAACGATGACAAATTATGATGTCATCGTCTTTTTGTTTAATAATATGAGGGATTATTGAACAAATTTAGGATCTAATATACCTAAACCACTACCTTCAAGTTCAAATTTCACTTTTGAAACTCCATCTAAATTAACATGAACCTTTACCTTGTCTTTGATTGCTCCACTATCATAAACCAATTTACTATCTGCATAAATTTTTAAGAAACCTATTCCGAAAGAGTTAGCTGATAATTTTTTAATTGGTGCCAAATTGGTTTCGAATCCCTTGTAATTTCCATTTGCTAAGTATTCCACTGTATGGTCTTGAACAGCGCCTCCCCCATGATAACCACCAAGTTGATAGGACCGCTCGAACTTCTCACCTGTACTAATAACGATAGAGCTTGGGTTATGGAAGAAGTGGTCTTCATCACCCCCAATAGGTTTTACATCTTTTAAAGAGGTAAATTGAGGAACATCACCAATATAAACCGATTTTGTTTTACCATCCCACGTTACCTTTTCACCTAAAGATTCCGCGACGAAACGCATTGGGACATAAATCGTGCCTTGATAATTAAATCCAGATTGACCTTCTGGTGGGACTTTTTCAACCTTATCTACATAGTAATTGATTGGATCCTGAAACACGCTGATCTTTTTCATGTCACTTGCTGCTTCCGTAGTGGAGAAGTACGTAAAAGTCAAACCTCCTAATATAAAAAACCCTAAGTAACTTGTTATGATAAATAGTTTTTTCACAAAATCACCCCTTAGAATAAACATAGATATATGTAATTATACCAGAAATTTCATATAAACTTTAAAGATTTTATACTAGGATATTTTTAAGCAAGCTTTTTTATCTAGTAAAATTATATTTTCTGTACTAGTTTATTTGTACGCTATTTGAATATTAATGGAAAAAAACTCGACCCATAGCTAATGGATCGAGCGATTTTATTTTTTCTGCTAGTCAAATAATTTTCTTCTTAAAAATAGATGGTAGCACCTCTAACAACCGTTCACGTGTGATAGGATCACAATGATTCCATGAAAAATCTACGAAATGAGTCTTACCGGGAGTTAACTCGGCTAAAGTGGCGATCTGTGGACAGTGAGTAATAGTTCGTAATTCTTGGGGAGAAGCCAAGATAAAATTACGTTCTCCAGCATAGTGATTTATTTGATGCTGCTGAATTTCTATCCATGCTTGTCCTTGCTCAATTAGGTGCATCACTTTGGGAGTCGGACGAAAGCCAAGCGATTCATACAAGCTGGCAGCCAATCCGGTCTGACACATAACATAAAATTTTGCACCAAACTTGAGATAAACAGTAGCCGTCTCTCCAGCAACATAAGCATCTGCTAATTGCCTACGTACTAGCCTTACTTTGTCTTCATATGTAGTAATCCACTTTTCCGCCGCTTTACTCCGTTCAACTAGTTTAGCGATATACCGTAACCGCTCGAACAGTCTATACTTCTTATCCAGTACAACCGTTGGAGCAAGCGCATCCAGTTCCTGCAAGTCTTGCGGATAATAGCTAAGCAATATGAACTCCGGCTGCAGCTGTGCTATTTTATCTGGATCTACCCAATCCCCGATACTATGAATATTTCGCAACTTATTGTGATAAACCACATTATCTCTCATGATAGAGATGGCTGCTCCTATAGGGGCTATGCCTAGAACGAGTAATTCCCCAAGTGTAAATTTTCCATCAGTCACAATACGTGTTGCACCTGTAGGAACAAGAACCTTTCTGCCCAGTGAATCGATAACTGTTCTTTCTGGCGTATGAAGATGAATATTTGCATATTCACGTGGGGTGCTTCCAGTTAATTTATGAAAGCACCGACTGAAATAGTATTCATCTTTAAACCCAATTTGTCGAGCTATTTTGCTCAATGGATCGGTGGTATGACGCAGAAGTTCTTTTGCCTGATTTATATGTAAATGAGTCAAATAATCAGTCGGCTTTTTGCCAGTCAACGTTTTAAACTTTTGACTATATTGCCATCTGACCATTCCAGCCATGTTAGCCAGTTGTTCTACTGTCAAGTCCTCATCATAATGCTGCTCTATGTACTGTACAGTTTTTTGAACCAATTGTATCTTTTCTTCGTTCAGTAACTGGTTAGCTTGCTCATCTAACTGGACCATCATAGCTAGTATCTGCTGAAGTCTACCTTGCATCAGCGCCATTTCTGATGTGGATAGAGAGGAGCAAAGTTGATTATTTATCCATGCTTCATTTCCTAATACTTGCTTGACTTGAGAAAATAACAGATTATAGGGATAACCACAAAGCAAGGGTGGATGGGCAACCCGGTTCAAAGTCATTCCTTCTACTTTAAAAGTTTCAAAGGTAAAACGCACAAACTGTGCCTCTTTGTTACTTGATTCTACAGTGTAGCTTTGTACAGGTAAAATTAGAATGCAGCTTCCTTGTCGTAGATCGATAGCCATTTTGTCTACATACAGCCGTATGTCATGACTGAGTGCTATCAATAATGTGCATAAATTTGTTTCATTACCATTTATTCCCTCATCGTAGCTACTGGCTGACATGATCTGATCAATTTGAAATCGATCATACTGTTGTAGCCTAATATATAGGGGTGCTAGATTCATAAGCAACTCTCCAACCATTGAAAATGATTCTCATTACTGTTATTGTAACATATAAAGACCCTCTATCAACTATTGTTCGAGTATGTGCTATTTTAGAATACAAATGATTTAAAAAATTGCTTGGGCAAATACAATTTTTACTGTTTGTGCATCCATTCTGGTAACTTTTTATACAATTGCTCCAAAGCTAATAAATTATCTGTGTTCCATTCATTAGGAACAACATAAACATTTCCCTTTTTGACTGCAGGCAAAGTTCCCCATACTGGGCTTTGTAGCAGTCGATCAGCTTCTGCTTCACTTTCCTCATCCTCTTGTACAATTACAAACAAATGATCACCAGAAAACTCTGGAAGTACCTCTTCGGAAACCTCAAGGAAAGATACCCCTTCTACATCAATAATATTCTTCTGTACAGCTGGTGGGACAGCAAAACCGTTTTCTCCATATATAATGGCACCAAAGTTACGATCGCCCATAACATAAAGTATTTTACCTAACTGGTAGAATACTGTTGCGGTCTCCCCTTCTGCTAATTGAAGCTTATCAAACATTTCTTTAGACTGTGTTTCAAACTTAGCAATAATTTTCGTTACTTCTTCCTGTTTACTCAATATATTCCCCATCTCCTTTATACGTTCTGCATAAGGAAGAGCTGGGTTGAAGGGAATCGTAGTAGCGATTTTTGACAATTCTTCGTTAAGATTTGGATCCGCCTTGTAATAACCATTAATAATCAGATCAGGTTTTAAAGTCAGAATCGTCTCTAAGCTAGCAGGATTTCCAATATCAACGATGCCTTCAAGTTTATCTCCATAGTAACTAGCAGGATCTTGAGGAAGATTATTACCAACAAGGGGAATATCCATCGCTAAGAAATCACCCGTCGTCTGACCAATATAAACCACTCGTTTTGGATCTGCAGGTATTTCAACCTGTTCGCCTGTAATCGTTGTATATTGAACTGTTGTCTCACTTTCCTCTGCTTGCACATCAGATTGAGCTGTTTTCTCGTTTTCCTTTTCCTTCACATCAGATGCGTTGCCATTAGAACTGCATGCCGATAATATCAACATCAATAACAGGAGGAAACTCCCTCCCCATAGTATATTTCGCTTTTCACGATGTTTCTTCACAATTATTGCCCCTTTCCTTCTTTCTTTTAATTGAAAATGATTATCATTTACAGCATTATTATAGTTGGTATAAAAAGCGTAAACAATGGAAAAAACGCAACGATTTATTTGGATAAATGTCAATAGTCAGGATATGAAAAGTTTAAATTTAGAAAGCAACTGAGCATCTAGACTAAATACCCTTGGTGCCATTATAGGGTTTGGTCTGTATTGATTATTTGTTCAATTTAGACCTTCAAGTTAGAAAATGGGGAAATTTAAGTATAAGTATTAGCTCCCTTTAGAAGCAAAAAGGAAACCATCTTTGAAAAAGGATTAGCTCAAAGTGGTTTCTTTTCTTATCAATTAGTTTTCTGATTGGCTATTCTATTTGATTTCTTCAGCCAGCTCCAAAATAATCCCTTCTGGCCCGCGAACATAGCATAATTTATAAACGTTTTCGTAGTTATAGATTTCACCAACAAGTTCTACGCCTTTCTTTGTCAATTTGCTAACAAGGGCTTCAATATCTTCAACATTGAAGGCAATATGCTGGATACCCAGAGTATTTGCTAAAGGATGCTGGATGCCTATTTCATTTGATGGTGCGTTAAACTTTACTAGTTCAATATTCGTCTCACCGTCTGGCGTTCGCAACATTACTATTTCTAGATTTGCGTCACTATCTGACGTTCGCAACCTTGCAACGCCCTCTTTAACATCTTGAAGCCCTATTACCCGCTCCATCCTTTTCACCCATTCACCCTCCACTTTTCCTTCCCCCAACACCTCAAGGCCAAAGTCAAGAAAAAATGCTTTCGCTGCAGGAAGATCATTTACGATTATCCCCACATGATCAATCTTACGGATTTTCATATTTCATACCACCTTTCTCCTAATTTTAATCATTTCTTTTTGATTGCTGAATAGCTTTTTCCCCCTATTCAACAAACTATCCACCATTGGCAAATATCTATAACTAACATGAACTAATAATCCTATTTCTTAATCTTTTTTATCGTATATTAGGATGGTCCTTTTTACGAACAAAAACGCTTTAAAGTGCCTTTTCTGAAACAACTCTATAAACCTTATAGCTGGCACCCCAATAGCAATATAAAAAAGAAGCCCATTAAAATAAGGCTTCTTCTACACTTATAGATAAAAGTTTTTCATTAGGTAACCCCATGTGCTATAGCTTTTAAAGGGGGAAGATCCCCAATACTACACAGACAATAATCATGACAATCGTAGAACCGAAAGCCCACTTTAAGAAGATACGTTGTAGTTTGCCGAAATCCTCTCCAACCATACCTACTAATAAATACGTAGAGGGAACAAGCGGACTTAGAAGGTGTACTGGCATTCCTAAAAGAGAAGCTCTACCAATTAAGGCTGGGTCGATACCATATACTGCTCCTGCCTTGGCAAGTAACGGCAGTACTCCATAGTAAAAAGCATCATTTGACATAAAGAATGTAAAAGGTGCGCTTAGGATGGCTGTCACAACAGCAAAATGAGAACCCATTGCATCTGGAATATAATGAATCACTGAGTTTGCCATCGCATCTACCATCGATGTACCTGAAAGAATGCCTGTAAAGATCCCAGCTGCAAAAACCATCGAAACAACAGATAATGCATTGTCAGCATAATTCGCAACACGTTCTTTTTGATCTTTCAATTTTGGATAGTTTACAGTAATCGCAATCGCAAAACCAAGCATGAATAATGTAACAGGTGGTAATAACTCCATAATTAACGCTACTAAAAGAACGATTGTCAGAGCATAGTTAAAGATAATTAGTTTTGGACGTTTCAAATAGTCATCTTCGACTGTAGCAGCAGGCTGAGCTGCCGCTTCATAATCATATTCTATAATACCAATCCGCTTTCTTTCCTGTCTTCCGAACGTAAATGCCATGAACAGAACAAAGATAGCTCCGCCAATCATCGCGGGAATCACTGGTGTAAAAACCTCAGACATTTCCAGATTCAAAGCGGTCATAACCCTTGCAGTTGGTCCTCCCCAAGGTAGAAGGTTCATCACACCTGAAGCTGAAACGGCAATACCCGCTAATACAATTGGTCGCATGCCAATTCTTTTATAAAGCGGTAGAAAGGCAGAAATAGTAATCATGTATGTTGTCGTGCCATCACCATCTAAAGAAATCAGTAGAGCTAATACAGCTGTTCCGATAGCAATTTTAACAGGATCACCCTTTACTAACCTAAGAATCGTTTTAATGATTGGATCAAAGACTCCAGCATCAATCAAAATACCAAAGAAAAGAATGGCAAATAAAATCATAATCCCTGTTGGAGCGACACTTTTAATCCCATCCAACATCATAGGACCCATCTCACTTCCGAATCCACCAATAACTGCAAACGTAATTGGAACTACAATTAATGCAATCATTGCTGTAAGACGGCCAGTCATAATCAAAATCATAAATACTATTATCATTAAAAAGCCTAAAATTGCTAGCATAATACTCCCCCCAATTGCTCCTCAAAATTATTTATCAATTTGATAAATAATTAATTTTCCGAATATTACACCTAATAATAAAATAACATCGAGCAAATGTAATCGTTTACAAATTAATGTTTATTAATTTCTTTATAGCTATTTCGTACATTTTGTTCACGAAAAAGCATTCGATTCATGTACCGTCTACTTTAGATGTGCCAAAAAAAAAGAGGCTAACCTTGGACTATGTATTCTCTCTACCATCTGTATGAAACGGTAAAAAAGCAAACACATAGGTCTCAATAGTCAACCTAATAAAGCAAATATATATTACTGTGCATAATAAGAATAAATCTACTTAGTAAATCTCCAATAATTTCTCATATTTCTTATTTTCTTCATCAAGAAATCTAGAGGTTTCACTACTGTTCATATAAAAATCTTCCCACATATATTTTTGCAAAATATGTTTCCATTCTTCGGTTTTGACCATTTTTGCAAATGTCATCTCCCAAAATTCGATTTCCTTTTTTGACATATTAGGTGGTCCCATAATACCCCGCCAATGTTTAAAAACTACCTCTATTCCTTCATCTGTCCATGTAGGAATTTCGGGGAGCTCCTTTAATCGTTTCTCTGATGAAATGACGAGCAATTGTACTTGATTCAAATCATAATATTTTTTAGCCTCGGATAAAGTCATCGTTGCCACATCTATTTGCTTTTTTAATAATGCCTCAACTACTTGTCCACTATTTTCATACACTAAAAAATCTAGTTTTTCAGGGCGTACTCCAGCCTGTTTACTCGCTAAAACAAAAGAAATTTGATCATCATTGCCTAATCTCGGGGAGACACCTATTTTATAGGCTTGGGGTGTTTCTTTCAGCATTTCCATTAAACCTTTTGCACTTTTTATTTCTGAATCCTTCGAGACAATTACAACATCCCATTCTGTAGCCAAAGTGGCAATCGGTGTAAAATCTTTATAGGTTAACTTACTTTGCCCCAATAAATGATTGGTAATGAGTAGGCTTGAATTCATTGCTAGCACATGATCCTTTTGCTGTTTAGTATATTTCCACCCTAGCTCTCCACCCGCACCAATTTTATTCAGTATATGAATGTCCTCATCAATCAAGTTGTTACTCCGTAAAATGTCCCGTATGGCTCTTGCTGTTTTATCCCAACCTCCGCCAATAGAGCTTGGGGCAATGATTGTTACTGTATCTTTTATCGCTTCTTGCCCCTCATCTTGTGAACACCCAAAGCAAAGCATGACAACAAGCACGAAAATACTCATTATTTTTTTTCTCATTGTTCATTCCTTGTCCTTATTCTTGAGTCAACCTTGTTATTCTTTATAGTAATATTTCCTCTCAGGCCTTCCAACAACTCCATATTCATGTTTTGCCGTACAAACATCTATTGAAACGAGAAACTCTAAATACCTTCTTGCAGTTGTTCGAGATGCCCCAATTTGTTCACCCATTTCCTCAATGGAAATGCCGCCTTTCAGTTCTTTCATCACATTTGTCACTTTGTCTAAAGTATGACGATCTACACCTGAGGGTAAATCCTTTTGAGTTGAGGATGATTGATTAGCGACGCCAAAGTATCGATCAATTAATGTTTGATCCACCTCATCACGATGGCTTAGTAGCCGTTTCTTTTTTTTATATTCTTCAACGGCTTCCACAAATTTCTCCATTGTCACTGGCTTCAACAAATAGTTACTGACACCATATCTGACTGCCGTCTCAAGCATCGATTTTTCTGTTGCAGCAGTCACGATAATAATATCGATTGTTGGATAATGATCCCGTATCTTTGCTAATAAATTTGTTCCAAGATCGTCTGGCATATAAATATCCAAAAAAAGCAAGTCAACTTCGTGTTTCTCTAGTATGTCCATCGTTTCCTTTGCATTCAATGCCTTCTGAACGACATTTACATCTGGTAGCTTTTGCAAAAACTGTTCTTGCACTTGTGCAATACGAAAATCATCTTCCGCAATGACAACCTTAATCATTGTTCCCTCTCCTTCTTTTATCTTGCTTTACTGGCATGTAGACAACCAACTTAGATGGGAGTAAACCCCAATTTCAACATCAGTAGAACTATAGATAATTTCACTGAGTAAGTTTCATTTTTTCGGTAGGAATACCGTGAAAATGGCCCCACCATTTTTGTCATTTTTTACTTCTACTGTTCCACCTAAAGATTCTACAATTTGTTTAACATTAAATAATCCGTACCCTCTATTTTCTCCTTTAGATGAACTACGTAAATCAAATATAGAATCTAACATGTCTTCAGCAATTCCCTTGCCGTTATCTGCTACTTCAATAATGATATCATTCCCAATTCCTGTAATTGAAAAATTCACCGTTCTCTCTTTTTGATCGGCTACGGCATCAAATGCATTATCAATAAGGTTTCCAATGATTGTAATGATATCCGTGATTTCAATGTGATTTGGTAAGATATCTACATAACTATCGGGATCAATTTCAAAGGCGATTTTCTTTTCTGATGCATTGCCCAGTTTCCCTAATAATATAGCTTGAACATTTATATCATGAATTTGATTGAATAGTATTCGGTTCTGGTGCTGATGATTGGCTGACTCTTTTTGAATAAATTCAAATGCATCCTGATATCTCTCTAATTGGATTAATCCTGATAATAAGTAAAGTTTATTAGAGTACTCATGCGTTTGCGCACGAAGTCCCTCTGAATATTCACGAACCTCTGTGATCGTATCAATAAGCTTTTTAAGCTCCGTTTTATCACGAAAACTCGAAACTACACCTACAATCTGTTCATTTTCGATGATTGGAATAAAATTGAAAATAAATACTTTATCATTAATTAATATCTCTACATTATGAATAGGCTTACCTTTCTGTAATACATGATCGATATTAATTGTTGGTGAGACATATTGGATATGTTGACCCATCAAGGATTCATCCATGAGGTTCAACATTGACCTTGCAGAATGATTGATTAAAGTTAAGAATCCATTTTGATCGACTGCAATGATTCCTTCCTTGACTGATAATAGAATGGCACTTCTTTCTCTATATAATGAGGAGATTTCATGCGGTTCCAGCCCCATCGTATCTTTTCTAATACTTTTGGTTAAAAAAATACCACCAATGATTCCTAAAATTAAAACAATCAGAGATGCAATGAGAATGGATTTAATTCGTTTGTAAATATTTTGATAGATGTCTTTTTCCGCGTATTCAACTGCTACGGTTCCAATTACACGAGTGTACTCTCCATTGTCTGCAATGATCGGAACCTTCCCTATTAAAACAGAACCACTCTCCCGTTCCACTTCAAAATTATTAGAACCGCCAAATATTAACCCATAATTATTTGTATGATCAAAACTCTTCTGACCAACTTGACTTGGGTCTTGATGCGAATAAATAATCTTCTCCCGATCTTCAATAATAATATTTTCTGCACTTACCTGATCTATTACTTGATCAGCAATTGGGCGAAAACGTAGCTCTAAATCACTTTTTTCAATGGATTCTTTCAGTTCTGGCATAAGCGAGATTGTCATAGCCGATTGCAATGCCAATTGTTTAACTTGAGTCCTAGCATCAACATATTGCAAATAAGCAAATATGCTGGCGAGAAGAAAAACAATAAAAAGAATTAACGTGCTAATTAGTCCCAATATTTTTGTTTGTAATGGAATCTTTTTTTTGTTCAATATACTTAACCCTTTTCAACTAGTGTAATTCATTATTATTAATTTTCACCCTACTTTTATTAAGAATATACCATTGCGCTTAACTAAAAGGTTTAAATCCCTTTGTTGTTGCATTTAAGAGAATACAACAGACGCAGTTCATGGTAATTTGACTGTTATAATTGTTTTTATCAGAAAAATCTAAAGAACTTACTAAAATATCAGAGGAAAGCCTAGTTTGAATCCAGCTTAATTTCTTGATTATACTATAATTCAAAGGGATTTTTGAATTTTAAATAAAGCCTAATCTTAGATTTAACACTCCATAAGAAAGGAGTCATAATAAAAATTTTTTAATTTTAGTTCAAGGTCATCTAATCTCTAACTAATTGTGCCTCTTTAGAAACCTCCCTTATCAAAAGGAGGCTTTTTATATACATTTCAACGTTCTGTAATGACTTGCCGCATTTATGCTGCGGCAGTGATATTCCGTAGTATACTTTTATCACAACGAATTAAAGGAGTATAAAAATGCTTGATTCTAATCCTAATTGGCTGGCACATTGCACAGAAATAAAAGATTTAGCCAAATCATTATTTCAAAAATCAACGATACATCTTGATAGTGCGGCTCTGTTATTGATTACGGATGGCCAAACCACTCTATCCATTAATGGGCACAATGAACATATTGTATTTGGGCATTTAATTGCCCTTGATAGTGGTGCGGTTATTCAACTTACATATACAAACCGTCTTGATTTTTCAGGCTATTTAATTAGCTTTGATCTGTATGATATAGAAATGAAATCAATCTGTAATTGGTCTATCGATACAATGAATGGTTACTCCATTCAACGAGTGCCTGAAACGGTCATCGCAGATATTCGCATGTCGCTCGCTAAAAACATAGACCCTCTCCCTATCGCCATTAAACAATTTATTTTATACAGCTTGCTGAAGGAATTACAACAGGAGCGACCAACAGATGCATACACACTTGAGCAAAGAATTGAACAGACTGTCGTTTATATGCAAAATAAATATAATCAAATGATGACAAGAGATGAATTAGCAGCTATTGCTGGATACAGCCCATGGTATTATTCGAGAAAGTTCATTGAGTTATATGATAAAACACCGATCGCTTATTTAATTAGCTATCGTATTTTCCGTGCACAAGAAATGCTATTAACAACAGATGACTTATCACAAAACATCGCAAAGAAAGTTGGCTTTGATGATGTGCAAAACTTTAGTCGACAGTTTAAACGCATTGTTGGTCGCCCACCTAAGCAATTCAAAAAGACCATTGGTGATTATCGTGTTTGCTTTCTCTCACCTGCACACGCAGAAATTGCGATTGCATTAGGTGTTGCACCTCATTGTGTTACTGTGACTAGCTCCCTAACGCCAACATATCAAAAGATGCTTTTTCATGAAGTTGGTACAACCATTTTAGAAATGCCACAATATGTGATTCAACAAGACACCATTGTCCAGCAACAACCAGATGTAATTATCGGTGTCGACTTAACGGAAGAGACCAAACAGCACTTCCAAACGATCGCTCCTGTTATCACTGGGCTACCTTATGATTTAAAATCACTCATTCGTTATTTTGGTGAGTTGTTTCATAAAGAGAAGGAAGCTATACAAATCATTCTGGAACTTGCGACACATGTAGAGGTTCTAAAAAATAAAATACAACAGCATATTGCAAAGGATGCTACTGTACTTTACTTACGGGTGGAGGAGTTGGGTTATCGCTATTTCGGTGAGTCTTCTAGTGACTCGGCTATCCTTTTATATCAGGAACTTGGCCTACAAATGCCTGACATATTGCGTGCAAATGAAAATAGTTTCAACACATGTTCTTTACAACAATTAGTGGCAGCCAATCCTACCTATTTGTTTATTGAAAAGCGCATAATGGATTATTATACTGCAGACCTTAGCTTAGCTACTCTACAAAAAAGTGAGCAGTGGGCAAATTTAGATGCTGTGAAAAATAAGCGTGTTTTTTATGTGGATACTGGTTTATGGATTAACAATTGCAGTGTATTTGGCAAAAGGAAAATTATGCAACAGATTGAACAATCAATTTTAGCTGTTTACCCTAAAACACAATAATCCAATTTTTAAGGCACTTTATGCTATATTAGACGCTCTCATTACCTGTTATTATTTGATAGTGATAATCATTATCAAATAGAAAAGGAGCTTTAATCAATGAAAAAAACGATGCAATATATACTTTTTATGTTAGTTGCTTTAACATTAGTGGCTTGCGCAAGCACTAACAAAGAGAGCGGAAATGAGGCAAAGGAGCAAGAAGAAAAAAGCGAGCCTACAACACGTGTTGTGAAAGATGCCTACGGTGATGTCACGATCCCTACCGAACCTAAAAATATGTTAGTCCTTAACTCTAACTATGCTGAAAACTTAATTGAAATCGGTGTAATTCCTCAAATGGTGACAGTCGTTGAAGAAATTGAACCTGCGTATCGCTTCAAATTATTCAATGACAACAATGTTAAAATCATTCCGACTGTGCAATATGAGGAGAATTTAGAAGTTATTCTTGAAGCAGCACCAGATGTCATTATTGCTCAAGGTGCAGCGATTGATGCTAAAAAATACGAAGCTTTAAGTAAAATTGCCCCTACTGTTGCTGTTGAAGCAGGCGTTGCAATAGATGAATATGTTCCTGTGCTTGGTGAACTGTTCAATAAAGAGAAGGAAGCTACACTTGCTCTCGAAAAATTCAGGGAAAAAATAGAAGAAACCAAAGAAAAGCTACACAATGCTATAGGTGACGAAAAAATTCTCGTATTACGTGTAGAACAAAATCAATATCGGGTGCTAGGTACTGAAAAGGGTAGCCCTGGTAGTGACATGCTATACACACAACTTGGATTAAATATTCCAACTATGTTGAAAGATAATAATGAGTGGTTCACGCCTATTTCCTTAGAAGTTTTTCCTGAACTCGACGCAGATCATATTTTTGTCGAACAACGTCAAATGCAAAACTATAGTAGTGAACAATCCATGAAAGATTTAGAGAATAGCCCAATGTGGCAAGCAATGGATGCTGTGAAGGCAGGCAAGGTTTACCCATTAAAAACAGCAGATTATGTTGTAGGTGAAGGTCTAATTGGCTCTCCACTATTCCTTGATTATTTAGTTGAAAAGTTGGTGCCTTAAATGAAGCAAGAAATTTATGATGTAATTATAATCGGTGGTGGGCCAGCAGGCATGTATGCTGCCTTTTATAGTGGCATGCGTGAAATGAAAACAAAAATTATCGAAGTAAAACAGGAATTAGGAGGGTTTATGCGCACCTATCCTGAGAAGCTAGTCTGGGATGTTGGTGGCATTGAGCCTGTTCGCTGTGAAGATATTATTCACTCCTTAATCAAGCAAGCTATGACATTTAATCCGACAATCGTATTTGGTCAAGAAGTTGTTGGCATGGAAAGACGAGATGATGGCATTTTCGTCTTAACAGCTAAAACAGGCGAGAAGCATTATACGAAAACGATTATTTTAGCTACAGGACGCGGTATCACACGCATACAAAAATTAACGGTTGAAGGCGCTGACCGTTATGAACTAAACAACCTTCACTATACGGTAACGAACATCAATAGGTTTAAAGATAAACGTGTACTCATTTCTGGTGGAGGCGACTCAGCTGTAGATTGGGCTATTGAAATGGCTCCTATCGCCAAAGAAGTATATGTCGTTCATAGACGAGATGACTTTAGTGCCTTTGAATCGTCTGTAACACGCATGAAATCTATGGCGACAACCTATGTTCCTTATACGGTTTCGCGTTTACATGGCAATGGCAATAAAATCGAACATGTTACATTACAGCATGTTGATTCACATGATATGATAAAGATTGAAGTAGACGAAGTACTTGTCAATCATGGGTTTGACCGACACTTTGGTGGCGCCATTATGGATTGGGGCTTAGCCACTGAAGAATGGGGCATTTCCGTTACACCAAAAATGTGCACAAGCATGTCAGGCATCTTTGGCGCAGGTGATATTGTAACGAATGAAGGGAAAATAAGACTGATTGCAGGCGCATTTAATGATGCTGTCCTTGCTGTCAATAGCGCCAAATTATACATTGACCCTACTGAATCAAAAATGGCAGGCGTTTCTTCTCACAATGACCGCTTCGCTGAAAAAAACGAAGCGTTACAACAAAAGAATAAAGCCGTAACTACACATAAGTAATCGGCTAATATCTTCCCCATTAGATAAATAAATCATCTGCTTATCTAATGGGGGTTTTTATTTAAAACGTTGTACACATCCACTAGAAGGAACATCCTGAATGGTTAACTATGGCTTATCAAGAGATTGTTGCCGCAGCCCAACCAGCTTGTTGTTGCGCAATAATAAAAAAAATCCTGCATAGTAAACACAGGATTTCTGTTAATGTAATTATTTTTACAGATTTACAAGTCACATTGAGAATTAGATTTTCAAGCTGTGAACGTTGAGTTAATAATAACTAGTAAATCAAGTAAAACTCAGCATGCTTAGTATGTACCTATTTGATACTAAATCTAATCACATCGTTTTCTTCTTAAAAATATACGGCAACACCTCTAACAATCGTCCACGTGTAATGGGATCATCATAATTCCATGTATAATCTATAATATGAGTCTTACCAAGAGTTAATTCGGTTAATGCCGCAATCTGTGGACAGTGTGCAACAGTTTGCAATTCTTGTGGAGCAGCCAAGATGAAATTACGATCTCCAGCATAGTGATTCATTTGATGCTGCTGAATTTCTATCCATGCTTGCTTTTGTTCGATTAGGTGCATCACTTTAGCAGAGGGTCGAAAGCCAAGCGATTCATACAAGCTAGCAGCCAATCCGTTCTGGCCCATAATATAAAGTTTTTCACCTAACTTGAGATAAACAGTAGCCGTCTCCCCAGTAACATAAGCATCGGCTAATTCCCTACGTACCAATCTTACTTTGTCCTCATATGTAGTAATCCACTTTTCCGCCTCTTTACTACGTTCAACTAGTTTAGCGATATACCGTAACCGCTCAAATAATCTAAATTTACTGTTCAGTATAACAGTAGGAGCAATCGCATCCAGTTCCTGTAAATCCTGTGCTCGATAATTGCTAACCAATAATAACTCAGGCTGCAGTTCTGATATTTTTTCTGGATCTGCCCAATACCCGATATTATGGATATTTCGCAACTTATTGTGATAAATCACTTGATTTTTCATGATAGAGATGGCCGCTCCTAAAGGGGATATGCCTAGAACGAGTAATTCTCCAAGTGTGTCTGTTCCGGCAGTTACAATACGTGTTGCATCCTTAGGGACATGAATCTCTCTGCCAAGTGAATCAACAACTGTCTTTTGCTGATTATGAAGATGGATATTCGCATATTCACGCGGAGTGTTTCCAGTTAATTTATGAAAGCACCGGCTGAAATAAGATTCATCCTTAAACCCAATTTGCCGAGATATTTTTCTTAATGGCTCGGCAGAATTACACAGCAGCTCTTTAGCCTGATTTATACGTAAATGGGCCAAATAATCAGTTGGCTTTTTGCCAGTTAATATTTTAAACTGTTGACTATATTGCCATCTAACCATTCCCGCCATGTTAGCTAGTTGTTCTACTGTCAAGTCTTCATCATAATGCTGTTCCATATACTGTACAGTCTTTTGTATCATTTTTAGCTTTTCTTCGTTCTGAAAATGGGCAGGTTGCTGATCTAACTGGGTCATCATACTTAGAATAAGCTGAAGTCTACTTTGCATCATAGCCATTTCTAATGCGGACAGTGAGGAACAGAACGGATTCCTCATCCATGCTTCATTCCCTAATACTCGCTTAACTTGAGAAAATAACAGTCTATAGGGATAACCACAAAGTAAGGGAGGATGTGCAATGGGATTTAAAGTCATTCCTTCTACTTTAAAGGTTTCAAAGGTAAACCGCACAAGCTGTGCCTCCTTGTTACTTGATTCCACAGTGTAACTCTGTACAGGGGAAATTAAAATGCAGCTCCCTTGTTGCAGATCGATTGCAATTTTGTCTATATATAGCCGTATGCCATGGCTATGTGCTATCAATAATGTGCATAAATTTGTTTCATTGTAGTTTATTTCCTCATTATGGCTGATCGCCGGCATCATTTGGTCAACTTGAAACCGATCATAATGTTGTAGCCTAATATACAGCGACGCTAGATTCATAAGCAACCCTCCGACAAACGAAAATGATTCTCATTATCATTAATATAACATATAATGATCTACTTTCAAGTACAGCGAAGCTTTAATAGTTCAATCATGCATCATGCTGGAAAATTAACTGTTTAAAGAACTTAATGGGTAGTTACAATTTCTTACTGCCGTTGCATCCATTGTGGCAACTCTTCAAGCAATTGCCCCAAAGCTAACAAGTCATCTGTATTCCAATCGGCAGATGCAGTATACACATTTCCCTTTTGAACTGCAGGCAGAGTCCCCCATAGTCGGCTTTCTAGCATTCGATTAGCTTCTGTTTGACTTTCTTCATTATCGAGTATAAGTACAAACAAATGATCACCAGCATACTCTGGAAGCAACTCTTCTGAAATCGCAAGGAAAGTCTGCTCTTCATCAATAATATTCTCCTGTACAGCGGGTGGGATGACAAATCCTTGCTCTTCATAAATAATAGCTCCAAGTGAACGATTGCCCATAACATAAAACGTTTTACCTAACTGTAAGAAAACTGTTGCTGTCTCCCCTTCTGCCAATTGAATCTTATCCCACATTTCTTGCGACTGTGCTTCAAATTTAGCTATCCACCCAGCTGCCTCCTTCTGTTGTCCAAAGATATTTCCAATCTCAATTATACGTTCTTTATAAGGAAGCGCTGAGTTGAACGGAACAGTAGGAGCAATTTTCGCAAATGCCTCACTTTGGTTTGAATCCCCCTTGTAATAACCATTAATTATCAAGTCGGGTTTTAAAGACAGAATCAACTCTAAATCACCAGGATTTCCAACATCAATTATTCCTTCCGTTTTACCTTCATAGAATTTACCGGTAGCATGGACAAGATTACTACCAACAATTGGAATATCCATCGCCAAGAAATCGCCAAGCGTCGAACCCAAATAAACCACTCGTTTTGGATCTGCAGGTATTTCAACCTGTTCACCTGTAATTGTTGTATATTGAACAGTTGTCGCACTTTCCTCTTTTGACTCATCAGATTGAACTGTTTCCTGACTATCCTCTACCTTCTCATCAGACACGTTTCCATTAGAGCTGCTGCATGCTGATAATATCAACAGCAGGGATAACACCCCTGCCCATAATATAATTCGCTTTCCAAGTAATTTCTTCACACTTTGTTGCCCCTTTCCTTCTAATCCTTAATTGAAAATGATTATCATTTACAGCATTATTATAGCTTGTACAAAAAGGGGAAACAATAAAGAAAACGCAACTATTTAATTGAATAAATGTCAATAGCCACAGCGTTTGTATAGGCGTAATGGACGGGCCATCCGCACGATTTTCACCTCCATAAATATTCAATGGTAAAGTTTGCATCAACGATATCAACCTTGATATGAGAACAAAACTAAAGAGCATGTTTTGAAAAAAGATTGATCAAAACATGCTCTTATTTAATGGGATAGATTAAATTTTTTATAAAAAAGTTCGATAATTTTTAAACCCTTGTTGCACTAAAGCACCCCATTAGCTCAATTAGTAATACATTATTTAACCAACGTTTGAAGACTTATTAACACGGGGGCATACACAATTAGTGGAATAAGCAACATTACCGCACCAATTTTTTTATTCCCCTTTTGTAATAATAAAAGAGAAGTTAAGAAAAATAATGGATAAATAATAAAAGTAATTATTAATACACCATCAACTACTTGATACAGTTTTCCTGTAAATGCACTTATGAACGGGATTGAAATCCATTCTAGTACGCAAAATGCAATAACCAATATCCACAACCATTTAAGTGTCATCACTAATCACCCCTAAATTTTTGATTGCTCAAAAAGTAAAAGCTCATTTTCCACTTTGTCATCCATTATATTTCAAATTCTTTTATTAATTTTACCAAATATACCCGATTTTTATCTAATGAATCTGCACCGTTAGTTTAAGTACATTTCTTTATAAACTTTACAGTGATATTAACGCAACTATTTAATGAGAACTCTTATTAGTCAATATTTAAATAATCCTGGCTTACATTAGTTGCTCTTCGTATTTCAATATCCATACCTGTAATTATAAACACTGTTCTTATTCGTTCAGTTAGGTTTACTAATTTCAAATTACCTTTTCATCAATCACTCTCTTATAAAGTACAACAATTACTCTAAGAAAAGATGTTTCATCATCTACGGCAACAAAATATTTTTCATAAACGTCTAGGAGCCGTAGCTTTTAACTACGCTGAGTTTTTCTACAAAGCCTAACTTAATATCGTTTTGATCAATAGGAAAACATGTCATTAGACTAGCATCATCCAAAGAAAATCCATATAACGTTATTGATTCAATTTATATTCTTCTTTCTTTTATCCTCCAACAAAGTATTACTTGGTCATTTCTGTTACTTTTTGAATTAATTACATCAAATAATTTAATTTCTTCATCTAAATATTGAAAGGAAAAAAGGAACGTTTAGTGTACTATCTGTTACTCACTAATCCCACCTAATCTATGCTCCTCATCCATCAATGTTGCTTTTTTTGTACATATTAATCTCCCAAAATTTCTTCTTTGACATCATACGCATGAAACTCCCAATTTCCTGAAGCATTTAATAAAATCGGTGTGTGTAGTGCCTCTTCTACTTGAGAAAGACAATTTGCAAAATCTTTACATCGTTTTTTATCTATAGGGCGTTGATATCCTTTGCCAGAAGGGTCGTTATATTCCATAACCACCCTGGAAGAAACTGTCCATTACAAGCGTCAAAAACGAATATCCGTTCTCGCATCTACCAAAAAATCACCAAGACCGCTCAGATTATTGCTTCAACAAAACGTTCATCCCAAAATTGTAAGTGAGTGAATGGCATAGCTTCCGTTGTCATAACACCGGAACAATACAAAAGAAGAGAAAGTGTTCGTAATGTATAAGAAAGTTGTTTAATTTGAACATTGAGCAGTAAAGATAAGCTTGTTATAATCAGATGGAAATGTTATCGAGAATGATAATCAATATTGATTAATGTTCCATTTCAATATAAGTGTAGATAAGGGAGGAAGAAATAATGTTATTATCCGGCAAGAAAACAGCTGTATGGGTTATGCTTGGTCTACTCCTAGTCCTGACAGCCTGTGGAAGTAAATCGATCAAAGAGCAGGAGACAACAGCAACATCTGCGCCTGTACAACAGACCGAAGTATCAGCAGAAGATAAACAAGATACGGAGCAAGAAAATTCTGAAGCGCAAACGAGAGTCGTGCAGGATGAATTCGGCGATGTAGAAATTCCGGCAAATCCTAAGCGAGTAGCTGCAATTTATTTGGAAGATTATTTAACAGTTTTGAATGTGGAACCGATCGTCCAGTGGTATCATCCGTGGTGGGGCAAGCAGGATTATCTGAATTTGGACGTACCCCTTTTCGATATGACAGGCAGTATTGAGTCTTTACTTGAAGCGAAGCCGGATATCATCATTGTGGATGGAAGTGTGGATGCCGCTAAATACGAAATATATTCGAAGGTAGCACCAACCTATAGATTGAAGGAAGAAATCCTTCTCGATCCCGAGGCTATCCTCAGTACGATAGCGGATGTGCTCGGTATCCCGGATCAAGCTACAACGGCAATGGAACATTATAATCAGGTGATGAATGATACCAAGCAAAAGTTGCAGGCGGCTGTGGGGAACGAAACAGTTGCTGTATTGCGACTTGAAGTAGGTGATAACTCCCTTATTATGTTCAGTGAAGACAATCGGTATATTGGTAACATCTATCATCAGATGGGGCTGACGGCAGCACCGCTCGCGAAGAGTATGGAGGCCTTTAATGAGCTGTTGTCCGAAGAAGTGCTCCCTGAGCTTGAAGCGGATCATATCTTCATATTGACCTCTGATGGCGGCTGGGATACGGAGGATAACAAGGATGCCATTTCCTGGATGGAAAACTCATTATGGAAAAACGTTCCGGCCCTTAAGAATGGACAAGTCTATTATGTGGATAGAACGCACTGGCAGTCTGGCGCTATAAAGGCAAATTTGATGAAGGCAGAGGATTTGCTAAAGTATCTCGTTAAATAAACAATTTTTAGATATAGAGATTGCGGTCTCAGATTTGCGCACTAGTGCTATTGTGCAGATCTGGGGTCGCTTTTTAGGTTGCAAAGCACACAGATCCCCTTTGCAATTAATATTGGTAATCAAAATTAATTATTTATTGGTAATAGTGAAGGTTGATGAGCAGATGTACGGATATAAGCAAATTATTCAAGAAATATTAGATGCCTATCGTGGTCATCTGACGGAAATTAGTCTATGGATTCAAAAGATGCATGAAGCAAAAAGTAAGTAAACAAGAAGGCGAAAAAATAGAGAATATTATGGAGCAAGTATTTCAAGGAAATGCTATTGTGAGTCTGAAAAAGATCATTAATAATCATAAGGTATTCCAATAGGGATTTGCAGGAGTGTGATTAGAAGTTTTCAACACTATAGTTAAATATCGGTTATAACACTTCGCTAAAATGTTAATCTCATTATCCGACTGAACTTAATTATGCTTTATTTGATAAGGATTGTAGTGTCCCCCCTTGTTCAGTAGGTAACACAATATTATTAGCTAAAGCATCTAAACCTGAGCAAGAACCCTTTATAGGTAGTCAGTCAGGCGGTAGAGTTTTTCTTTTCTTACATACTGATGATTTTTGGATAGATTAACACGAGATGAAATCAAAAGAAATTGAATTTGAGAGAGAACCAAAAGAGTAACCTTATGGAATACACTTGTGAAACAGATGGTGGAATTGTCTGAAGGACAAAAAGAATGTTTAGTATTTCGTTCGAATCCTGGGATTGGCGATTCAACGGCGTGCCGATTAATTGGAGAGATTGGTGACATCCACCGCTTTCAAAATGCGAAACAACTGAACGCTTACGCAGGCATTGATATTATGCGGTACCAGTCTGGGAATATGCAATATCGAGACAGAATTAATAAACGAGGAAACAAACATTTACGAAAGATTTTATATTTTATGGTGTGCGCAATGCTTATGGCTAAAGGAAAACCGAATCATTTTGTGGACTATTACTACAAATTAAAAAAGCAACCTCAGAGGAAGCCTCATAAGGTTGCGATCATCGCCTGCATCAATAAGTTTCTGAAAGTGACATTTCAGTTACTGACGCGTGGCATTCTTTACGATTATGAGTCCGCACTACCAGCTCAGAAATCGTAATCACCTACATAGAACTATATCATAATGACCTTTCGAAAAAAATAAAAATCGTCAGGTCTTTTTGGTGTATCTAAAAATGAGTGTGAAGTGATGGGGGATATTCTTCATCACTTCACATTCATAAAACTCTAAATTATTCTTTAAATAAGGTTGATTAATCGTAAGAAAGAGGCTGGGACAAAAAGAAAAAATGTTAGACCAAGATGGTGCAGCACCACCCCGAATAGGCCCACTTTTTTAAGTTTCCACTATTCGGGAGGACGTTGTTCTATTTCTTTACATCTATATAAAATTTCTTTTCTCATCCTATGTACAACTTGTGGTATGGTTCTCCGATATTAGTATAAATGATTTTTTATTCATACTTAGACATAACAATTCAACATATCGTTGCATTATACAAATACTTATTTACTTTTCTCAACAATCTGGCCCTTGAATACAAATAGACGCATTCCTTATTAGAAAAATGCGCCGCTTGTTGAACATTTTTATTTAATGAGAACTCTCATTAGTTAATATTTAAATAATCCTAGCTCACATTAGTTGCTCTTCGTATTTCAATATCCATACCTGTTTACCTAATTTAAATAAACTTTCTCTTCAATCACTCTCTTATAAAGTACGGGGGTTATTATTGTTTACTGAAGCGCTAGAATAATTTCAAACTGTAGAATTGTCCTTCATAATTAATAACTTCATAATACGTTGTTAAATCTAAATTAGTTAAAAGGAAAGAATCTTTTGCGACTAAATAATTATGAATCGATAAAGAGGCTTTATAATAATCCTTAAAAGTCTCTTCGTTTAAATTAGTTTTATACGCTGAAAGTATATTTTCATATTCTTCAATAGTTTTCAATTGACTGATGAATTCATAATCTTTTTTAGCATATTTATTTTCTAGGTGATCTTCTAAAATTGCTTTTACATCACTTGTATATGCCAATAAATCGACATATTTCTCAAGTGGTAACATTGGTTTGACGTTTATATTCCATATATCTTCTGAATAAAGAGAGTATTTGTCTTTTAATTGTGACGGAATCATTTTTTTATATTCTATGAAATCCTTCACATCTTCTTCGGAAACATCAAAAGTATTCACGATTGCAATTTCCAATCGTAAAATATTTTCTTTTTCCGTATCAATTATTTTGATCATTTCATTTAACAATTCTTTGTAACGAGTTAAATCTTTTTCTTCAGGTTCTGCTTTAAGCATAAGACCGTATCCGCCATCTTTAAAAACTTTAGGTTCTAATTCAATTAGCTCTAAATTCTTTTTGTTTAATTGAATCGCAGCGTCCTTTAAAGAAGCCTGATAATTTTGCAGTATTTTGTCATCGATCATGCTTAGATTGCTTAAATGTAGATAAATCCGTTTTATTTTTTGTATACGCTCTTCTTCTGTTAATACTTTAGCATTTTCAAAGACTGTTGTATTTTCAAAATTGTAACTCCCGTATCTTTTGTAATCCCAAACAAAATCAAGCAAACTGTTTCTTAAATTACTTAATTCCACGACTTCTTGATTTGTAACTGTTTCCTGAGAAAGTTCTGATTGTGTATCGGTTAACCCTTTCCCATCTTTTGTTTCAGTATCTGAACACCCTACAAGTAATGCAGCGCCTAAGCCACATAATATTAAAAATTTGCTTTTGAATTTCATGATTGTACCCCTTTTAAATATAAAGAAAAATATTTCTTCTTTCACTAGAAAATCGGTTAAGTATATATTGTATAAATTTGCGATGTATTCCTAGATCACCTATAAAGCAATATAGTAAAATCATTATTATATAGCATTTTTCCGAAGTTTGTTGTTGTATTTTTATTAATCAACTTTTTTTCGTGGTAGGTATTTACTACATTTCCGTTCAAAGTCTATCATTCTTTTATTTTTTTCTCAACATCTTAATCTATCTTTAGGGCCTTGAAAAAAGTGCCAATCAGTCATAGTTGACTACCGCTTTATTCATTGTTGTTTAATGCTGAAACAAGCCAACTTTTATTATTTATTTGCTACCCCCCTATGTAATAAAACTATTTCTATTATTAATCTGCTTCGTTAGTTAAAGTACTTTTCTTCACAATTTCCGCATCCAATAATTATTATATTTTATTCAATTAAATGGCCCTTTTCATGAAAAAGGACACTCTCCTATTCAAGGAAAGCGCCCTTTAGATAGAATAACTAAACTTCATTTTGTGGCTTTTTCATGTGTTTCCAAACTTTCATTTGGGAACGTTATTTTGAATTTGAATGTATATAAAACCGCCCACTTTGGTGGCGCTTTTTCTTAACGTTATAAATCTGGCCAGTTGCCGTTAAGCTGCAACCGCAAAAAGTGCGTAAATCTCATTGACTGTGTTGTTGACCGCCATTTTGTTTTTCACATCTAAGTCCAAAACCTTTTTACTTAGCTCTGCATCTGTTTCGAATAGGGCTTGGTTTTGCATGTAGATTACATAGGCTTGTGGATGGTCGAATTTGATTTTTTCCATCTTTGACTCAATTTTATGTTCCTTTGTTCCATAGCCTAATGACGTATAGATGTTGATGTAGATGTTGATGTAGATATCAAATAGTATATCGAGTAGCATCATAAATCATCAAACCCTAAATTCACTGGCTCTAACGGTAATTCACCAGCATAGCCTGCTATATTAGTGGATGGTACTGAATCGTCCACTTCCTCAAAGGCAATTCCATCAATCCATGCTTCACCTGAACCAACAAGTAAAATTCCAAAATTAATAGCGGAAGTTTCTTCAGGTACATCTAACACAATGGAGTAATAATTCCAGTCTGTCGTACCATGGATAGAACGATTGTCCATATTATCAAACTGCACCAAATCACCATTTTTTGTATCAATTCGGCACCAAGCCCCGCATTTCATTGCATCTTTTGTTTTGATGAAGCAGGACATTTTCATTCGCTTACCAATCCAATTTTCAGAGGAAAATACTTGCATCATCGTACCAAATAGCCCTTCCTCAGCAGGACGTGTAGAGCCAAGATAACCAGATTTTGAGCCTGTATGAAACACTTCGTGGTCGGCTTTCATTGTATAAGCAGATGGGTTTGTCCCCGTTAATAACCAACCTTTTACCTCGTTTATTGTTGTCATTTCCTGTTCCTCCTTTGTGTATAAAGAACGCATCATATGGCGGTATTTACCGGGTGGCATGCTGTATAGCTCTTTAAATGCACGTGTAAAAGCTTCTTGCGATTGAAATTGACATTCGAACGAAATATCAAGGATTGTGTAATCAGTATGAAGCAATAGAAAAGCAGATACGGCCAGACGTCTTTTTCGAATATACTCGCCAATCGTTAAACCAGTTTCTTTTTTAAACTGACGCGTCAAATAAAATTTCGAATAGCCAATTTTTGTTGCGTAATGCTCCAACTGCCACGTTGTTAATAAGTTCTCCTCTAATGTATCCACGATTTTTTGAACTGTTTCACTATACATAACTGCTCTAAAGCCTAATGAAATCCCTAAGGGTTTTCATTAGGCTTTCGTATGTATAAACTTTTTATAAGGCTGTTTTCTAAAAGAATGTTGTTATTCAATATAGTGTAGTGCTTTAATTGAAGATTCGCATACCGAAATAAACAATCTTTATTATAAAGACCAAACTAGATAAATAAAGAACCAACTATTTTGATCAAACTTTGTTTCAAAACAGTTGGTTTCTTTCTGTATAAAATCAGCGTTTGCAACTTATCTTTTATCAAACTTTATTCAAAAGCTACAACAAATCTTGATAAAACATCCATAATCAAACTCTATTCTAAGTAACAATTGAACAACTTAAAGTAAACATCCTAAACCTTAGTATTACTACATTCAAGCTTGTTTAGCTAGAGTCTACTTATAATGAACATACTTATATTTTGTATAGAAGTATATAATTATTTTTCTTCACTTTTTTTACCATAAATACTTTCGGTAGAATAGTGGTGGGAATACACTTTATTCAAATAAAATATTAAGCAAAGGGGAATTATTATTTATGACTGATTTTAGGCCTAGAATGAAGAAAAGTGTAGAAATTTTAGATATGAAGTTACAAAAAATTATTGATGCTAAAATGGCTATTGGGAGAAAAAATTTTGGAGCGATACAAAAAGATATAAGTTGAACATGGAAACATTAACTTGGATTATAAATACAGATTCATTACTTTTTAAAAATGATAAAGATTATGAAGAATGCAAGATTAATTTTCAGAAAAAAATAGAAAGCAATTTCAAAGACACACAAAAGCATCCAATTGTTACTGTAAATGATGCAAGATAAATTTGAAATTTAGAGAGGGAAATGTTACTTGAAAAGAAGCGTGTTATATATTGAAGATAATGAGAAAATAGGCAGTTGGGTAAAAGGAGAATTGGAACAGCGAGGATTTTCAGTTCAGTGGCTGCTTTCTGGCGAAGGAGCTGAAAAAGAAGTAACTCAGCATGAAATAGTTATCTTGGATATCATGTTACCCGGTTTAGACGGATTTACTGTGGGAAAACGATTAAAAAAGGTAGCTCCTGCTGTTCCGATATTGCTATTATCTGCCAGAACATCAATAGATGATAAGGTAGATGGTTTACAATTTGCTGATGACTATTTAACGAAACCATTCCATACGGATGAATTAGTTGCAAGATTAGAAGTATTAATCCGTCGAAGTGGTGGTATACATTCCGAACGAATTGCATTAGGAAATCATATTGAAGTAGATCCAGAAGTCCAAATGGTATATGACAAGTACACAGGAGAAGAAATTATATTGACAGGGAAACAACATCAAATTTTAATGTATTTCTTAAGCCACCCTAATCAAGTGTTACCAAAAGAGCAAATTTATGAAGCGATTTGGAACGAAACTTACATAACTGGTGATAAAACAATACTGGTGCATATCCATCGATTGCGTCAAAAGTTGGAACGTCATCCAGATTCCCCAGAAATTATTGAAACATTGAAGGGAATAGGCTATCGGGTGAAACTATGAAACAGAATAGATCATTATTTCGTCGTTTTCTAAAAGTCCATTTTCTATTTATCTTTTTTCCTCTTCTTGTGCTTATTTTCTTCACTGCGTTCGTTCCTGTTAGCAATGAAAAAGAAATGAATATGTTAAATCTGTTTTACTTTACCGTACTTTTGTTTGGCTTTATTATTGTCGCATTTGTTGTAAGTTCTTGGCTGTTCTTCTTGAGACTTCGTAAACGTCTCACCCGCTTACAGGAAGTCATGTCATTTTCAGCTAATAATAATTCATTTCCTAAATCAATATCTGTTCAAACGGATCGTATGGATGAAATAGACCAGTTAGGAAGTTCTTTTAATTGGATGATTCAGCAGCTTGAATACAGTCGCAAGCGAGAATATGAAGAGGAATTATTACGCCATCGACTCATTGCGAATTTATCTCACGACTTACGAACGCCACTTACCATTTTGAGAGGACATATCACCAGATTAAATAAAAAATCAATGAGTTTTGAAGAGCAAGACTCATTAGCAGAGATGAACCATACAATTACAAGAGTCGGAGATCTAATGGATGATTTACTTTCCTATACATTACTTACATCAGGGAAACATCCTTTTCATCCCACTTCAACAAATATTGTACGATTAGTAAGAGCATCTGTCGCTGAGTGGTATCCTGCATTTGAAGAAAAAGAAATTCAGTTAGATGTTGATTTACCGACAGAGAAGACTTTTTATTGGGAAGCAGATCCTAAATGGATGACACGAGTTCTGGATAATTTATTTCAGAATATTCTTCGCCATGCAGCAGAGGGAAAATATACAAACATTGTGGTTGATGTAGAAAAAGAACTGATCATTGTTGCAGACAGAGGTCTAGGTATGGATAACTCTTCCTACGAGGGTGGGGCGGGGATTGGTTTATCGGCTTCAAATTATATGTTAAAAAAAATGAAGCTGAAAGCTGACTTTACATCAAATGAAAATGGTACAAGAGTAGCTATTGGTAGAGTTAACCTAAAGTTAACCCAGAAGTAAACAGCAAGATAACCGAGATTTAACTTTGCTTTTTTATAATTAGAACCATAACAGAAAGGGAGTGTTGTGGTTGCTTACGATAAATAACTTAGTCAAACATCGCGGAACTCAAGAAATCTTATCAGGTATCAGTTTTAAAGCTAGACCAGGTAGAGTAACCGGTTTTTTAGGTCCGAATGGGGCAGGTAAAAGTTCTACACTTCGCATCCTGCTTGGATTAGATCGTGCCACCTCAGGGAGTGCACTAATTAATGGAAAGCCATTCGCAGAATTACATAATCCTCTAGTAACAGTAGGTGCCGCACTTGATGGATTTGGAGCTCATCGTATGCGAACAGGACGAGCACATCTGCGTTGGATTGCTCGTGCCTCAGGATTATCTCGCTCACGTGTCGAGGAAGTTTTGGAAATAGTAGGTCTTACGAATGTAGCTGGTAAAATAATTGGAAATTATTCCCTAGGCATGGGAAGAAGACTTGGAATGGCAGCTGCACTACTTGGTGATCCAAAAATATTGGTTTTAGATGAACCTGTAAACGGGCTCGACCCAGAAGGAATTCGTTGGATTCGGACATTTTTACGTGAACGCGCTGAGTCTGGAAACACGGTGTTACTATCCAGTCATCTAATGGGAGAGCTTGAAGAGACTGTTGATGATGTGGTGATTATTAATCATGGAAAAATCGTTGCGAATGGAACATTGAAAGAAGTAATAGGTAATCATTCCACGCTGGAGGAAGCTTTTTTTGCCCTTACATCTAAAAATGCAGGTGATGATGTATGAGAGCATTTAACGCGGAACTATCTAAATTGTTCTCCCTGCCGGGTATTTGGCTTGCCTTTCTTATTGGAGCATTTGCCCCAGCGGTCATTGCTGCCTTGGACAGTACAGCACAAAAAGAGAAGATTATAGCTGGAGTTAGCACACGTCTATCGGAAGTTGGCTATATTGGTTTAGGTCTTGGTGTACAAGGTGTCATTATTCTTGGTGTGCTTGCTGTCAGCAGTGAGTATTTGACAGAGAGCAGTGAATCTGGTGGAGGGAATCAGATTACAACGAGTTTAACTGTTGTTTCATCCCGTTTCCACTTTTTGCTGGCAAAAGCAAGTGCAGTGACAGTGATCAGCATACTGCTTTCCGTTGTTGCTATTCTAACAACTGTGTCAGCAACAAATCATATTCTTGGTGAATACGCCCCTGCATTTGAAGCATCTAGACTGATCGGCGCGGTTTGTTACTGGATATTTACTGCTCTTTTAGCATTTGGGATTACGGTTCTAACTAAGAATGGCATTATCCCGCTTGCTGTGCTCATAATAAATTCATCAATTGTGACAGTCTCTTACCTCCTTGCTAAGGTTACAAAATTAGCATTTTACTTACCAGATAAGGCTGGCGTTGATATGTTTATGTTTACGAGCGACAGTTTTCACACCCCATTCAAAGGTGGTTTAATCATGTTTGCTTGGGTAGCTGTTCTTTTCATTGTCGCAGCCATTGTATTCCATAGGAGGGACGTTACATCATGAGTGTCTCTTCTAGTAGAAAGATAACACTAATCCTTGGAGCTGAACTGGAAAAATTAGTTACATTACCATTGGTATGGCTCACTCTTATGGGGACATTCATTCTAAATTTAGTTTTAGCAGCAGCTTTTACTTCTGCTGGTCTACAAGGGGCAGCAGGAACGCAAAGTATACTGAAAATAGGACTTGCTTCTATGGGATATCTTCAAGCAGGGTTCATTATTCTAGGTATTTTAGCTACTTGTTCAGAGTATACGGGTGGACAGATTCGAACTACTTTAACTACGATCCCTTGGCGAGGGTTTCAACTATTCACGAAGCATTTAGCTTTGGCAATTGTAACCATTCCTATGGCGTTTATTATTGCTGCATCAGGTGTACTATATGCTTTTATTATGATGAAAGACACAGCATTAGTGATTGAAATAGACGCTATGATAAAAACTTTAGTAGGTGCAACCGGCTATCTAACATTAACCACCCTTCTCAGTGCAGCTATAGGTGCTCTACTCAGACGAACCACTCCTGCTTTAGTGGTACTGCTTGGTCATTATTTCATTGTCAGTCCATTATTGAAAGATTTTTTACCCAGTATTAAAAATTATTTTCCGGATACGGCAGGATATTATATGTTTATGCCGCCTTCCTCTGATGAAATAAATGTCCTTACACCAATGCAAGGGACAGGTGTTTCAATGTTATGGACACTGATTTTTATTACAGTAGCTATTGTATTTTTCCGTAAACGAGATGCCTAAGTTTAGGTTTCAGCAATTACCGGAAAAAGTGATTTATAAGATATACATAATAAACCTAAATAACGTTCCCAAATGCAATCTTGGTAAATATTCAAAAATAGAAATAACTACATTAATGGAGGTAGAAATGGAATCGCAATTAAGGGTTGAAAGTAAAGTGAAAAATAATGATGTAATAGCAATGATAGGGTTTCTACTCATATTTTATTTGGTATGGACAATTAAAGAATTATGGTTAATTGACTACATTTATTCATTCGGTGAAATAATCTCCCCATTATTAGAGGCGTTGGTTAAGGGGTTCGTATGGATTGTTCCAACTTGGTTATACATAAAATATTATTTACATACTAACCCATTTGACTACTTAAGAGTAAACGTTAATGTTAAAAAAGGTTTATTTTGGGGAGTAGTTCTTTCACTGTTAGTTGGCTTATATTTTGCTTTTGAAACATATATCATTAATCAGCAATCATTTCAATTTTCATTATCCATTGATGATTACCTTAATGGTTTTCTTATGGCAGGATTAGCCGAAGAAATTGTTTTCAGGGGATTAATTTTACAAGAAATCAATAAAAAAGTGGCTTTTTGGAAAGCAAATATTGTAACTGCTTTACTATTTTTGGTCATTCACTACCCAATTTGGATTTACAATAATGGATTCTATGATTTCTTTATAGCTGGGACCCATATATATGTTTTTGCAATAGGTTTACTTTTTGGTTTTGTCTATAAAAAGACAGGTTCATTATGGTCGGTTGTGTTGTTGCACGCGTTGCATAATTTTTTTGTTACTATTATTTAGTGAAAAAATATATTATTAATTAACTAACGTGGTACTTTAGTGCAACAAGGATTTATAATGTATACATCAATAAACTAAAAAGCGTTCCCAAACGCAAGTTTTGGCGCACATTTAAAAGCCATCAATGTTGTTAAAATAACGTTTCGCGGCTTTTCTTATAAACATTATTTATACAGTTTTTTATACATGAAGTGTAAACACTTGATACACCAATATTTACACGATTATGGCTTAACGTTTAAATCGTGTATATTTCCTAAGATTGTAATCAGCACTTTTCTGGCGCTAACGGGGCAGTTTAATACAACAAGCATTCTTGTTAAGATTTGAATGGAAAATCACAGGAATCAATATTCGTATAATCGACTTACGAAACATCAAAACAAAAAAGAGTCAATCTACAAACATTTGTAGATTAACTCTGCCATTATGATTGAACAGTAACAATTTTAAAAAACAGCCATAATTTAAAAGTGCCTTCCTTTATACAATAGAGGAAGGCACTAGCTTTTTAAGCCTAAAATCAACTAATTTTACTTTATATACCAGACCTACATAAATTAGCTACTAACTTAAATATACTAGGGTACAGTTGAGTTGTGTAGGGTACAATTAAGTTGTGTACACACATCACATTGTTGATTTGGAATAAAGTTTGATCAAATGTAGGCTACAAACATTGATTTAATATATAGAAGGAACCCAAGTATTTTGAAAAAAGATTGATCAAAACACTTGGGCTGATTTTTATTACAAGTAGATTTTTGTAAAAAAGATTAATTAAATTGTTAAAAGCATATCCTCAATTTCTTTAATCTTCTTATTACAAGATTGCTTAATTTTCCCTCTAGGACTGTCTGCTAATATTTTTTCTAAACACTTTTTACTGTTCTCTAAATATATTCTATCTCCACCTTGCTCAGAATATTTTCTGTTCACAGTTGATAATTTCATTAAAATCTTATGGTACATATCACCTTTATGATTATATCTTTCACAGATTAAGCAAGCCTCTTCCAAATATTTTATAACTTCACCTATTTCAATACCTCTTTCATCATCTAATGAAAGAGCATGAATCCATAAAACAGCTGCATAAGACTTAGTACTTTTAATATTTGGATATTTGTATTTAATAGTCATAATAGTTCTTTCTAAAGACTCGCCTATTATATTTAAACAATATAATTTTTCATACTGATTTTTGGCTCTTTCATCCATTAACATTTTAAAAATACGTGCCTTTTGAAACCTTATATACGGGTGAGGGGTTCTAACTTCAATACTGTGTATCTTTGATTCAATTTCCTCTAACTTTTTCATCGAGATACTCTGATTATTTTTATTCTGTTGATACATTGCATAAACTTCTGTAATGGCAATTTTATCAACATAGTTAGTTGGCTTCCAATCTGCCATAATGTTTTTTAAATCTGTAAACTTCTCTATTTTCTCTTCTAAAAAACTGATATTTTGCTTCACTTCTTGTTTATGCTCTGCTATTTTTAATTCTAATTTCTTCTTTTCAACATCATTTGGTAAAAGATTGAAAAATATAAATTTAGTTGCAAATTCAGACATAGAATATAACTCCGCTGATTTAGTTACAATTAATTTAGTTGATAAATATACACATGTAGTTTCTACATTTTTTATTTTTAAATCTGCTATTTTACTTATAGAAAAAATATCTATAGGTTCATCATATAAAGCAATTATTCTTAATATTTCCACTGCTTCTAAATCTCTTTCCTGAAGCTCAGCTATGGTTTGATCAAAAGTATTCTTATACATGAATTCAGCTATTATTTCTGTATTTTCAGTAGAAATTGTACTTAACTCTGCTATTATTTCATTTATTGTTTTCTTTTTAGAACTAATTCTGTCCATAGCTAATAAAATAATAAGAGTATTTCCTTGTGATTCATAAAGTAAAGATTTTTTATCTTCTTCTGAAATATGTTCTAAATCTATACCCATTATTTGAGCATACTTCTCTATAAATCCTAAACCATTATTTTGTTCACTAAAACCTTTTAAATTTAATTTATATTCACATGATTCTTCATTTCTAGATGTCAAGATATATTGGATGTTCCGTGGACTTTGTTGAATAAAATTCATTACTTCTTGTTTATCAAATTCAGAAAAAGTTTCAAAATTATCAATAACTACTATCCCACCATTTCTGTAGGTACTTCCAGCTTCAGATATGGCACTTAATTTTAAATAATTTAAAATATTCACTTTTAATTCATTAGAATTTTGAATTTGACATCTTAATTGGTTTATTTTCAAATCACCAGTACTATCATTTATCGATAATTCTTCCTTTTTGTTAGAAAAATAAAGTAAGAAATCTAAATCTACTCTTAATTCCTTATCAAATGCTTTCCTATGTAAAACTCTTATAAATTCTAAAATTAATGAAGTTTTACCTACTCCACCATATCCATATACCACCAAAGAACCTGCTCGCCTATAGAACTCATCTTTCCCTAAGATAGCCTCCTGCAATTCTTGTATTTCCGGTTCTCTAAACAAAATAGTATTAGTATCCCAAGCTATCTCATTTAAATTATGTATTTTAAAAACCTGTTCTTTCCCTATAGTAAAAAAATCACTTATATAGTTTTCAATATTTTTTTTATCACAATACCAAAAATATTTATCTTTTATGACCTTCATAATTTGTGTTATGAACAGTAATACTTCTTGAGCATCTTTCATTAAAACTTTACTTGAAGCAGGATGAGATAAATCATTCCTAATTGATTTATACTTTTCCGATGAATATATAAAGGATTCTATTGTTTCAAAAGGTTGCCCAATCTCAAGAAAAAGAGGATTATATAAAAGCAATGTCAGGTCTACAATTTCACTTACATATAAAACTGAATTGTCTTGTCCAGATTCATAGTCCTTTGTATTTAAACAATTGATACTGTATTGAATAGATTTATAAAAATCTTTTTTGTTGGCTTTTATTTTCTTTAATTTCGATTCAAATTTACCTGTTTGTATAATGGACGTTTGACTTGTTGTACTCAATAGATTATTTATCTGTTGCTCAAACAATAATTCACTTGTGAAACTTAAAAAAACTTTTTCCGCAATATATGATCTGTACGCTACTTCAAAATTCTTCACTATTTTATCTAACTCATTATTTTGAATCTGTGATAAATACACGCTACTCCACCTCTATATCAATTTTATTAACCAAAATTCAATTATATTCCAATTATCTAATTTAATACACACACACGAGATAATTCCTCTATTTTCCTCTCTAATAATTTTGCTCTGTGATTTTTTTGCTTTTTCCCATGTCTCAAAGTTAAATAATTTATCCGCTTATAACTTAACTGTGCCTTATCCCATACACCATTGTTATCTATTAAACCTTTGAGTATTACATTTAGTTCGTACAGTTTATCCTCAAGTCTATTAGAAAAATAAATGAAAGTTGAAATTGCTTTTTCTTCTCTTTCAACTTCTATCACATTAACGACCTTTCCTGAGAATAACCTCACTTCTGCAATCACATACTTCCTCTCCATCAAACCATCACTCAAATAAACAAAACGTTTCGTATCAGAAAACTCTTTCAAACTACCTTGAATAATGTTGATAGATTGTAATTCTGGAAAATCTTGCAGCACTCGCATTACTTTTATAAACTCGCCTAGCTCGCCTTCAATTTGAATATCGATTAACGACTGTTGCTCCAATCCTCTAGCAACTTGATTTCCTCCTACATCTGCTGTGGATCGTTTGCTGTCAGTATTAATAAATCTCTTCTTCGTATTTTCATTTTCAAATTCACGCTTTTTATTAGTCCTACGGGGGATTTTAGTCACTTTCGGCATTTCGATATATTCATGCATTTGATTGTCCATTTCAATGACATCAAAATCATCTGTTGTACCCTTGATTTCTTCATCCAAAATTATTTCATCTTGCTGACCAGTTAAATTCTTTTTAGTCTGTAATGTATATTTCTTCGGCTCATTTGCTTTAGTAGATTGAGCTATTTCTGGATGTTCGTATGTAATTTCTTTGTACGGAATCTGTTTGTTTTTTACGCTTATCACTCGTAACACAGTACCACCAATAGCATTCGGTTTTACGATAGCTCTAATCGTAATTGAGTTTGTAAAAGACCAATCAAACTTTAGAGTTCCTTTTTGATTAAACGTATAAGCAACATTTTCAAATACGTTTCTTAAATCGCGATTTGTAATTAGCCATACAAGCTGATATAAGAAAGTTGTTTTTGTATATTTAATATTATAGAGTGATGAAAAATCTAAATGAATTTTGTCTGGGTAATAATTTTCAATAAAATATTGCGGAAATGAATTCATTTCAAAAAGTCGGTAAAGTAAAAAGCGATTTGGTGCTAGAATACTACGAACTACTTCTATTACAGGCAATGTGTAATATTTATTTCCTTGCTTAACACCAAAACTTCTCGATACATCTTTATCATTAGTACCTTGCACTTGCCAATTTCGCTCATGGGTAGACACACTATTTGGATAAATCGTTAGCTCTATTTCGTTGATACCTTGAGGGGGAATACTTTTTGTAATGTCCCCACCCATATAATAATGCTGAATAGCTAAAGCTGGAAGTGTACCCCAATCCGCTAAAACTTTCTCAGTCTTGCCGTTTGCTCTAAAATAAACATAAATCATTATTTTTTTCTCATGCCAAAAAGGAGAGCTAATCCAAATTAATTGGGCTTGCTCTTCTTTATTGAAAGGCCAATGCTGTAGTTTAACTGGTTGTTCGCTCATCGTTCGTCACTTCCTGTTTCATCGCTATATAACGCTCTAATATAGGTTTTATTTCATGAAAATGATGTGATTTAATTGCTGCTACTCGTTGCACTTGCCATAAAATTATTGGCTCGTTATTTTGTAGTAGTTCATCGATGATTTTGTAGCAACGACGTAATTGAAACTGTTGCACAGATTCTGTGATTTCCTGTAGTAGCTGTTTCGTTTGAGGAAGCTTATTTAAATGAAGTTCCAAGTTAGCTAATATCCCTAAACGCTTACCTAATGTTGTAGTTGTTATGCGTACAGGTTTTTCCTGTTGCAACAACTCCTTATACAGTAACTTTATTTGTTTTACATACTGTTGGTCTCGCCTCGTCCAATCAACAAACTTCGTTGGTTTTTGCTTCAGTTGTCTCTCTGGTAAATTTGCTTCTAACCAAGCCCTATCATGGCGATATAGATAAATATATTGCTTCTCAAATTGCTGTCTCAACTCAGTTCTTGAAAAAGACGGAAATTGTTTTATACCATCCAGCAATTCATTTTTATATAATGCCAGTTTGGCTTCTGCTTCTCTAGAATCCTTACAGTGTTTCAATTCGACCTTTCCATTTAAATTCCTTTTAATTGTTTTCGAATCTACGCCTAATTCTCTAGCCATAGCTCGGATGCTTAGTTTTTCATTCGCTAGTTCGTTTAATCTTTGTAGCCAAACTTCTCCAAAAGCCTTTACTCGTCCTATTTTAAAAATATCCGTTGTATGTTTTCTTGCATAAATAAACCCACATGAACATGTAAATGTACCAATTAAATTTTTCGTTTTAAAATCCCTTGTTACGTCTACATCCTGAATAACCAACTGCTTATAATGTGATGCAGCCTTATTTAAACAAGGAAATGGACCAGAACCGAATGCCCCTTTATCTGTTGAAGCTGTTATTAAACGCTCTATATCTTGTTGTAAAAAATGCAATAAAAATAAATGACGCAATGGATGAACATGACGTTTACTATTTCGTAATAACACCTTCAACCAATTGTATTCATACGCCTCATCTAGCTCACTTTCATAACGCTGTAAAAAGCTGTTGGTAAAATGTGAACTTACTGCTTGGTACAGCTCTTTTTGTCGAATACGATTAGAGGCTGTTATTAAATTTTGCTCTCTTAATAATGCTCGGTACTTTGATGTGACGACTTCTCTTGAAAGCCTATGCAATGGTAACTGCAATAATTGGTAGGCTTGCTTTGCTATTGTTACAGCTATTTCTTGATACGGATCAACGTCATAAATAGCTGTTAAATTCATATGCTTCAATTCAAATCGAATGTATTGTATCCGACTATCCGATACGGTTGGATATTTACGTAACGGCACTTCATGATGTGGACAATAATCACTACCTTGAAGCTGATGCTCCCTATGAATGTATGGCTCTCCGTACTTTGCATTGTCCTCTTTTGCACATTCAGCACAATAATATAAGCCATCTTTTTTACAAACGCTACCTGCTATCATGCCAAGTCTTGCATATAGTGCCTGTCCATCTTGTAATACATCCTGCAAAATTTCCTGTTGCCGCGCTTTCGATAAAAACGAAGCATAGTATGGATAAATGGTATGATTGGCTAAAAGCGATTCCACCGAGTAGTGCGGACCTAACTTTTCCGCCAGAACAGAAAAATAACTACCAATCTCCACACTCGGTATCACACAACGACTGCCAAACAACTCTTCCAACGTATCTTTACAATCAAGATTCCCACTATAAAAGTGGTAACGCGCAATGGCTGAATACAACAATTCATTCGGATATGGGTTTGTGAAGAAAGGTAGCACTTTTTTAGTTCCTCCAACTAAGATTTCTAACAAATTCTTTCAAGATAAAGCTGCTTTTCTCTTGATTTGCGTTTTAGTTTACCATTATTACTATTAAAATAGTTTTGGTACTCCCTATGAACTACTGGGGCTAATTGTAGTAATAAAAGTGTGAATTTTTTATAATCCAACTGTTCCTTCAACAACTTATGCAAGTCATCTTCTGGATGTACTGTAATATTTCTAATTCGAGAGAGGGATAAATTTTTTATAAAATTTTTATTATTTTTTAATGATTTTAAGTGTATCTCATGATATTGTCCAAGTTCCTCCTTAACTTTTGAGTTAAGAAATGTACATTCTTCCAAAGCTTTAATTAAATTAAATTTATATGGGTCTTCTTTTTTGTCAAATTTTCTTTTATTTTTATTTTTGTATAGTCTTTTCGAATTTATAGCTATAGGTGTGATCAAATAAATGTAGGCTCCTAAAAAAGCTAGTCTATAATTACCATTCAAATAACTACTTAACACTTCCTCTAAATCTGTTTTTTTAGTAATTCCATGTTTCAATCTAATATTCCGTAATTCATGATGACTATCCTTTATTCTTTTCTCTTCTAATGAACTAACCATAAAATCAATCACTCACTTTCATTTATTTTAGTAAAAGAACTCATCTTCAGTATCTTCTTCAACAAATTTAATACTTTGCCCATAAGGAAAGTGATAAATAATACCTTCTTCTTTTAAGTTCTTTAATGCTAAAGAAACTGATGTCTTATCCATATCAATTTTCATAACAATTTCTTTTTGACTAACCTCTACAAAATCTTGGGAATTAGCTACTGAAAATAAATAAAGTAATACTCGATACGCCTTCTTGCTTAAATTTTTATTTTCTGCACATCTCAGTAATAATTCATGGTCTATTCTAGTAGCATAAAACTTTTTAGATTGTTTAACACTCATTTTCAATCTCTTTTCTATAAGTTATTCAAAACAAAAGTTTTTTTATTCGGGAATTAAAAACTAATAATGTTTTATATATGAAAACTTTATAACTCCCAACTTTTTTTGTCAATAAAAAAAGCGGATTGATTACCGCTTTTTTCAGTACATTTCTTGTATGGTATCTTTTATAAAATTATTCTCTCTGAAGACCTTATAAATATGAACTTTTTGGTTTCTAGCTTTCTTATGCAATTCTAACAATACCGTTCCCGTAGAAGTAACCCCCCCTGTTTCTCTCTTTTTACTTAAAACTAATAATTCCTCAATAATTTGTTGTTTTAAGGAGATGGAGTCTATATTTAAAGCAGTAGACTCTACAATTTTTTTAATCACATTATTAATTTCTTTTGAAGATAATGTAGAAAAAATCCCTAATGCATTAATTTCAAAATTAATTGTTTCTATTAGTTCTATACGCTTGTACTCATTCGATTTTTGTCGTTCCCGCATCGCAGCCTTAACTTTCCCTTCATACTGCGTATTCCTCTTATGATTCATCATCAACTCATCTAAATTAATCATAATATCCTCGTACTTATACATCGCTGCAAAGTCATTATTACGAATGGCATTTAACATCGGCTGGATAATTTTCATATCCTTTTTTGCTGTCTGCTTAAGCACTTTGGATGTAATAATTTCATCTTCATTATTTTCATCAAACAACGCCCGTTCCTGAGCCAGTATAAAGAGGTTTACGGCTACAGACGTTATCCCTTGGCATTCCTCGTAAAATGTCTTTTTAACGTCTTCTGTAAGCGGTGAGCGTATTTTTAGGCATTGCAACTCCCATAACGTTTCTAAAAAGAATTCCCATTCTTCACTTTGCTCATCCATCCGATCCCAAATAATTGCACCATCACTCGCCGCGCGTCTTGCTTGACGGAAGTTGCCTTTAAATAATTGCTGGGCTTTGGATGTTCCAATTAAAACAGTTGGAATCCCGACAGTATTTGAAAGTGTTACAAAGAAATTCAGCATTTCTTCTTGATCATTTTTCGCATGTAGTAAGTGTTGAATCTCATCAATCACAAGTACACCAATACCGTACATGCTTGCTAATGAGGTCATATGCAATAGCATTGTTGAAGTAACACGATTTAAATAGCCAAACTTCTCTAAATAGCGCGTCCCTAATAAATCATCAATTGCTTTAAAAAAGCTTTTGCATAATGTTGAAAGGCTACCATCGTAAGGACAATCAATTTTGAGCCAAACGATTTGTGTATTATTAAAAGGCTGCTCTTCATACGTTTGGTGTTTAATCACTTGTGGATACATTAACAACAAACGTTCAATCGCTGTTGTTTTACCGATACCTGAAATGCCTATAATGGATAAACTGTCTGCCGTTGAACGAATATGATTCAATCGTTCATCAATATATTTGTGTGCCTGTTCTTCATCTTCGCGTAAGTGGTGTAACACTCGAATTCGTTCAAGGAATGATTTATCTAATGGATTACGTGCTAAATAACCTCTACGGATTAATGTTGATAAACGACGTTCTACTTCAAAATGAATTGGTAATGGCTGAATGAAGTTTTTTACTCGCTTTAGTACGTGATAGCGAATGTTCGTTTCACTTTGCTTATCTTGCTCGCTAATACGTGGTGTTACCATAAAGCGGTCCAATACATCATCTTCACTAAAAATAGGAGGGAGCGCTTCGATGAACGGATTTTGAGCATATTCTGTCAGTTGTTGTGGCTTATAGTTTGCTACTTCTACATCGCCTTTTAAAACGACATTATTCATCTTTTCCAAACTGCTCATCTCGCTTCCGTTTTAGTTTTTCCATCAAGCGTGAAGATGTTTTCTTTTCTGGCTGCTGTTCTAACTTTGTATGCGATGCAAAGTCAATAATTTCTGCCGGTTGCTCCGCGACAATAGGGGCTAAATCAAATTTTTCTTCTTCACGATTAGCGGCTTTTTCAATCGTTTTATTATCTCGAATAGCATCGAGCTTTTCTTTTTTGCTTTTTGGTTGATGCTGTGCCTGTTTTTTCTTTTTCTCCGCTGCTTTAATAATTTGCTCCATCATTGTATCTGCATTAATTGTTAGCTGTATTTGCTTCGCTCGTTCCTCTTCTTCTAGCTCATTTCTTAGTTGTTGCTGGAACACAACATCTTCTAAAAAATCAAGTTTGTATTGCTGGCTTGGCTCTAGCAATATACATGTTTCGTAATCCATTCCATTATCATTCGGGATATAAATTTTTTCTAAATGACGCGGATCATAAACAATATCAATACTTTTATTTTTCAACTTTGCATACCACTGTTCTTCAATCGCTCGTTTCGAACCGTATAGTAAGTTTTTAAACTTAATGCCTGCTCGTGAAATAGTTGCTCTATCACGAGGCAATACATTTAATCGTAAAATATCTCGGTCCACAGTTCGAAGACGCCCTTTACGATTTTGAATGCCCCAGTTCCATAAGTTAATTGGCGTTGGCACAATTCCATCCGTAATCATTTCTTTTTCCATTGGGTACTTATCAATAATTTTATGGTTGTGCTGCAAAACTAGCGTAATGATGAGCGCTGTAAACTCTTTTAAGTTTAACGTAGCATCTAATCTGTAATCTCTGTCTCCACGCTCTCTGTATTCTTTTTGAATAGCACCAGGGGCTTTTTGCTTCACTTTGCCGTTAATGGTGCGGAATTTGCGTTCTACAATCCCCTTTAAATCGCCTCGGTATGCTGTTGTGTTTTCGATTTTAATATTTATGTTATTAATGATTCCTTCTACTGCGTAACCTTCAAATTCACCTCTGTCTGCAATGATAATCTCTGGTAAATGATGAGTTGGCCATTGCTCATCTGTAATATCGATGTCATATTGCTTACAAAATGCTACTTTATCGGCAACCATGTTATCTAGAGCCATCATCGCTCCCAACCACGAAGGTCCTTCTAAACCTACATAAATACCTGTAATAATGCGCGAATAAACATCAACAATCGCATAAACTACAGGTCTACCAATAATTCGATTTACATCAAAAGAACTCACTAAATAAATATCTGCAATCGTTGCGTCAATTTGAAAACGTGTGCCTGGTCCATTTGTTTCAACTTTAGAATTACTTAATAACGGACGATACTTTAGCTCATATTCTTTTGCACTTTTGCGAAACTCGATGTCCTTCTTAGGATCCTCTAATTTCTTAAACCAGTAATAAAACTGGTGGTATGACGGAATTCGATTCGGCTCCCAAATGCGGTAATAGATTTCTCCATTTTCTTTATAGCGGTCTGAGTAAAAGTCCCGCAAAATAAATTCATATACATCCTTTAACGAATAATTATTTGCTTTACGGTAATATTTATTTATCGCGTGTTCAAATTGTGTTTTAATCTCATCTGTAATGTTAATGCCGCTTCGATATTCTCCATTAACTGTCACCCTACGTGGACGCCCTACTTTTTCATCACTCAACTTTTTTGTCTTACCTCGACCACCTGAATTTGCATAATCGGGGAGCATCGCATTTTTATTCATCCCACGCTGCCAATAACGGCTGAGTAATTTTTTCACCTTCGTTTTTCCTAAACCACTCTGTACTGAAATTTCAACAATTTTTGCTTCGCGTCCTTTTTTCTTCAAAAGCTCATTCATATTTGGGAGCAAATACTTTTCGACCATTTCCCAATCTTCATCACGTTTATTTTTTTGTACAGACGTTAATTCGCTATCTGGAATTGCTCTAGCAAAGGGATCCGCTACGATGAGTAACTGTCCCTCTATAAGTTCTAATTCTAAGTTGCTATATAATTCTCTTTTGGGCATAGCACTCGTTGTATCAATATTTACGACATAGACATAAGATTCCTCTATCTCAATGATCCGAATACGTTGCAAATCAGCAGTATACTGTAATACTTGGTTAATATAAATCATCCATATTTCACCTTCTTCAACTTACTTTCATCGATGGACTCAATGACAATTGGTTGCTCCACATTTAATGGCTCCAACATATCTACTCGAATCGTTTTCGTTGCGAGTAAATGATAAAACAGTGTTATCCCACTCCCTAAAGGCATATGCGTGTCCTTATCAAATTCACTTGTAATAGCTCTTACGCTTTCATCATTCGTTAAAAGACGTTGTAATAATGCCATAGACAAGTCTTCGATATACTGATCATTTAAGCTTTGAAAAGCGTCATAATGCTCAAGACTGTAGTAATCATGAATATAGCTAATATTTCTCGCCATTTCTTTAGGTATTTCTAGCTCCGTTACAATGCCCCAATCAATTTGTCTTATCTCCCAATAAACTCTTTCAATCTCAAACTTCTCAATAACCCGCTCTTTCAAAAGCTCATCTTTTATTTTGATTGTTCTAGCAAGTTCTACTAATCCCTCGCCTTTATCTATTGTTAATAAAAAATCCGTTGTCATTACAACTGGCTCATGTGTTTTTGGGTCTGTAGGATGTTTAATACCTAACTCATCTGCAATGACAATTGTTTCTTCCAACGGTAATAAAGGAAATTGCTCTCGAATATCAATAACGAAATTAGAATATTCAGTTAAATAAAAGTAGTTTCGTTCCAAATCCGATAAAAACTCATGTTGTCTATTAGTTTTAATGCCTCTTAAACGTGTGGACCTTCCCAATGAGGAAACATCTTGAATATTTAACCAAGGTTTATAATCAGCCCCTATACCAGAACCTCGACCTTCTTTAATCCATTTTTCGATTTTAGATGTTCTTGCTCGTTTAGACATAAAAAACACCCCTTTAGACAAATATAATCTAAAGGGGCATTTCATCGCAACTTTTTTACAACCGTCGCGACTTTATTTTAAACATCTTAACTTTTTTATAAACATCGCAACTTTATTTCAAAGCTACACACATAATTCTTCATATTCTATTCTTACTCAACAGTCACCGATTTAGCTAGGTTACGTGGTTTATCCACGTCACAGCGGCGGTGCAGGGCAGCATAGTAGCTAATTAATTGTAAAGGTACTACTGAGACAAGTGGTGTTAGTAATTCGTGAACATGTGGAATGACTAAACGATCACCATCTTCATCAATGCCAGCCATCGCGATAATACATGGATATGCACCACGAGCTGCTACTTCTTTGACATTACCACGGATATTTAACCCTACTGATGCTTGTGTGACAAGCGCAAACACTGGTGTACCTTCTTCGATTAAGGCAATTGTTCCGTGCTTCAGTTCTCCACCAGCAAAGCCCTCTGCTTGGATGTAAGAGATTTCTTTCAATTTTAAGGCACCTTCAAGGCTAACATAGAAGTCCATATTACGGCCAATGAAGAATGCATTGCGTGCGATTTTTAAGTAATCTTCTGCGATGTCTTCTAACACATCTTTTGAATCGATAATTGTTTGGATGCCATTAGCGGCAATCGCAAGCTCTTGTTTTAAATCAAATTCTAAGCCTTTGCCATTTGCCTTTGCCGTTACATAGGCTGCTAATGCAAGTACTGCTACTTGTGCAACATAGGCTTTTGTAGAAGCTACTGCAATCTCTGGACCTGCGTGTAATAACAATGTATGATCTGCTTCACGTGATAGCGTAGAGCCAGGTACATTTGTAATCGTTAATGTTGGATAGCCAAGATCTTTAATTTTTACAAGTACTTGACGACTATCTGCTGTTTCACCTGATTGTGTAATGAAGATAAATAATGGTCTTTCTGAAAGTAATGGCATGTTGTAGCCGAATTCACTAGAAATATGAACTTCTACTGGGATACCCGCCATTTTTTCAAAATATTGTTTACCGATAAGACCGGCATGATAGCTTGTGCCCGCCGCAATAATATATAAACGATCTGCTGCTCGTAATGCTTCTAATATCTCCGCATCGATTGTTAAATCGCCATTGTCTCCTTCATATGCCTGAATGATTTTACGAATAACTGTAGGCTGCTCATCCATTTCTTTTAACATATAGTGTGGATATGTCCCTTTTTCAATATCACTCATATCAAGTTCCGCCGTATAAGGCGCACGCTCTACAACAGAACCATCTAATTTTGTAATTTCCACACTTGCTTTGTGTACGATAACAACTTCTTTATCGTGAAGCTCTACGTATTGGTCTGTTACCTGTAGCATCGCCATTGCATCTGACGCAACAACATTGAAACCTTCTCCAATCCCTACTAGAAGTGGTGATTTGTTTTTTGCTACAAAGATTGTATCTGCCGCTTCTGCATCTAATAGTGCCAGTGCATAAGAGCCATGTAATAGTGACAGCGTTTTACGGAAAGCGTCTGCTGTGCTTAGACCATCTTTCACAAATAACTCTACTAATTGCACAATAACCTCTGTATCTGTATCAGATTTCATTGGAATGCCTTTTAAATAGGTTTTTTGCAATAAATGATAGTTTTCAATAACCCCATTATGCACAAGTGTAAAGCGTCCTGATGCACTTTGATGTGGGTGAGCATTTAAACGGTTTGGCACACCATGTGTTGCCCAACGTGTATGACCGATACCAATTTTCGCTGCAATATCTTCGTCTACTGCCTCACGTAAATCTGCAATACGCCCTTTTTCTTTGAAAACCGTTACGCCTTCCTCATTACGCACTGCAATACCCGCTGAGTCATAACCACGGTATTCAAGCTTTTCTAAACCTTTTAATAAAATTTCCTTTGCATCTGATTCACCAATATATCCTACAATTCCACACATAATTCTCGTCCTCCGATATTGTCAATTTAACGCAATGACAAACTAGGCCTCATCCTATCGAATTTTTTGAATGGACAAGCGATGCTATATTTTTATAAAAAAATAAAGCACTCCTATACATGCAAGCTACTCACTCCACTCAGCCAACTGAATAGAGATTTTCGATATGTGAAGCTTCTTCTATTTATCTATTGCTTTTACTATACCTTCTCCATTTTCTGTACATTCAATCACTCAAATGCTTTCAAAATGAAAAATGACAATCGGGTATGTCGATTGGGAGGCATCCGCCGAATTTTCGATAAACCTCCACCTCGTCTGCTGAAGATCTTTTCGTCCGATTTCTTCAGCTCAGGCGCTATAATTGTTTTCCGATTTTGCGCTTTCTTTCCCTCCTTGGGCGCTCGTTAAAGGATAAGGTCGGACCTCATCTTCAACTTCTCCATCATACTCAATCATATGCTATCCGTCAAATTTTCGTTATAAAAAACACCTAGTCCCAATGCTTTTTCGTGACAAATATGTAGACAAAGTTATACTCATGTACTTTGATTAGCTTTGTACAGCTATATAATGTTATTCAATAGATCATACAAAAAAGACACAAGCAATTACGATGCTTGTGCCTATCCTTTATTTACTGTCTAATAATTTAACGATTTCTCTATTAAATGCTGGAAGATCGTCTGGCGTTCTACTTGTTACAAGCTGCTTTTGACAGACAAATACTTCTTCATCATGGAAGATTGCCTCTGCATTTTCTAAGTCTACTTGAATGGATTTATAGCCTGTGGCATCACGGCCATTTAATGTCTTTGCTGTAATAAGAAGTTGTGGTCCATGACAAATGGCAAAGGTAGGCTTCATTTCATCCATAAAGGACTTTGCAAATGCTACTACACGATCATCCGCACGTAATAGATCAGGAGAAAAACCACCAGGAATAAATAGCGCATCGTAATCAGTAGCTTGTACTTCATCAATGCCTTTATCAATTTTCACTGACTCTCCATGCTTGCCCTTAACTTCCTTGCCCGCTTCTGTATCAATTGTTACTAGCTGATGTCCAGCTGCTTCTAAAGCCTTTTTAGGGCTTGTAAACTCAATGTCCTCAAACATATCTGTTATAACTGTAGCAATTTTAGCCATATCAATAAAACACTCCTTGTTATTGTGACTCCTAATTACTGTTCCCCATCTCCCTTATTTAAAACATTCTTTTCAAACAAGTAAAACCCAATTTCCTATTTACGGAAATCGGGTTTTCTATATTGTTATTCTGTTAAGCCCATTTCTGCACGTACAACATCCGCAATACGCTCGACAAAACGCTCACAATCTGTTTCTGTTGCCGCTTCGACCATGACACGTACCAATGGCTCTGTACCTGAAGGACGTACTAAAACGCGACCATTTCCAGCCATTTCAGCTTCCACCTCTGAAATAACTGCAGCGACTTTCGCATTATCAGTTACAGCATGCTTATCTGTTACACGCACATTGACAAGACGCTGAGGGTAGATTTTCATTTCAGCTGCAAGTTCTGAAAGCTTTTTACCCGTCGCTTTCATAATGTTGACAAGCTGAATGCCTGTCAGTAAGCCATCACCTGTTGTATTAAAATCTAGGAAGACGATATGCCCTGATTGCTCGCCACCTAAATTGTATTCATTGGCACGCATTTCTTCCACAACATAACGATCACCTACAGCTGTTTGTACACTTTGCATCCCGTTGTCAGCCACAGCTTTATAAAAGCCCATATTACTCATTACTGTTGAAACAATCGTTTGCTTCTTCAATCGTCCTACAGCATTTAAATGCTTACCAATGATAAACATAATTTGGTCACCATCAACAATTTTCCCGCTTTCATCTACAGCAATTAAACGGTCACCATCGCCATCAAATGCTAAACCAACATCTGCATCTTTTTCGGTAACAAATTTAGCTAGTCCTTCTGGATGTGTTGAGCCTACACCAGCATTAATATTTAAGCCTGTTGGAGAAGCGCCCATTGTAGAAATGTCAGCTTCTAAATCAGCAAATAAATGTGTAGCTAATGATGAAGTTGCACCATGTGCACAATCAAGCGCTACATGAATACCATCAAATTCTTCATCCACTGTTTGCTTTAAGTATTGAATATATTTTTGACCACCTTCGAAATAGTCACTTACAGATCCTAAATCTGCTCCTATCGGACGTGGTAATGTGTCCTCTTGCGCATCAATTAACTCTTCAATTTCCGCTTCCTGGGCATCTGTTAGCTTAAAGCCATCAGGACCGAAAAATTTAATACCATTATCAGCAACTGGGTTATGTGAAGCTGAAATCATGACGCCTGCATCTGCGCTCATAATTCGAGTAAGATATGCCACACCTGGTGTTGAAATAATACCAAGACGCATTACCTCTACCCCAATTGATAAAAGTCCAGCCACAAGTGCACCTTCAAGCATCTCACCTGAAATACGTGTGTCACGACCAATTAAAACCTTTGGACGTTCAGTTGCATCCTTTGTTAAAACATAGCCACCTATACGTCCAAGTTTAAATGCAAATTCTGGTGTTAATTCACTATTCGCGACGCCACGGACGCCATCTGTTCCAAAATATTTACCCATTCTACTTATTCTCTCCTTCAATGCAAGACCGTGCCTAATGAGTTTCTATCAAGCATTAGACACTTGTCCGCTTACTTTTGGAAAAGTCTGCTTTTGTTCATTCATTGGTAATTATTAATATTCCACTCTGTCAGTTTGTTTGATGAATCCTGAATTACTACTCAAGACAAACCTGGATTGGATTTTTGATTTAGAATCAAAATAAAATTATAGTCACATATTGTTTAAGAATCAATATCTTCCGATTCTTCGGTTGATGTATTTTTATCAGTTGTAGTGCTCTCATCTGTCACATCAGGTTCTTCAGTAGGAGGTGGCGTTTCCTCTGTAGAAGCTGGTGTTTTCTGTTGTTCTTCTTGCTCAACCTTTGTAATATCTGCATTCACTTTTATTTTCTTGTCAGATATTTTTGTCACACCATCTGGTAATTTTACATCAAATTCATAAGTTTTGGACTCAGTAATTTTTGACAGGTCCACTGTTATTGGAATAGCCGTTAAACTGTCAATAATTGATTTTCTACCATACACTTTAATCATTTTCGGTGTAAATGTTAATGAATTGATAATAATGTCTTCCGCCGCTTGCCCTGTTTCCTTGAGGACAACTGGGATCTCTCGACTGTACTCCCCTATATCTACTTGAACCTTCACAGTTGCAGGGTCAATAGTCACATCTAACTTATTTAAATCTCGATCTAATACTTTTACCGCTGCTTCCTGCGAGAATGATTGCTTCAAGCCTTGCTCCCCTGTAACAGTTGCTTTTACATAGCTAATGCTTTCAATAGCACTTTTTGCACCCGTTACATAAACAGTTGGTGGATTGGCTGTCATATCTTTTAATATATAACCTTCTTCGATTAGACGATTGTTCATTTCAGGGTCCACTCGGAACTCCTGCGTGACCTTTTCCTCAATATTTACATGGACGGTTGCAGGGTCTAATGTAACCTTTAACTTGTTTGAAATATTTTCGTATTGCAGTTTGACATCATGCTCTCCTAGCAATAAATTGCTTAAGTCGGCAAATATAGAAAAATCCTTAGCCCCTTTAGCTTTTAAAACCAATGCCATCGGACCTTCTATCGTTACATCTACGGTTTCAGGTAAACCCGTCACAATAAGATTCTCATTATCATAATAAACATCTACTGGAACATCGCGAATGACATCCGTTTGTTCATTTGAGGTAGCTTTATTTAACGGTGATAACTCGGTACGAACTGAGAAAAAAAGCAAAAATGCCAAAAATAGCGCGATGATTCTTAATACCCAAGGGCTATCCATCATTTTATCCATTCTTTTTCCCCCTCCAAGTCAACTTAGAGGATGCATTTGATTCTTGTGCTGATCCGAACCACATTTTTCGTAATAATGTTTCGAACTCCTCTAGAGAAAGATTTCGATGGAGATTACCATTTAATGTTATGCTAATTGCACCTGTTTCTTCTGATACAACAATGGTAATAGCATCTGTGACTTCACTTAAGCCAAGAGCAGCACGGTGGCGTGTCCCTAACTCTTTTGAAATAAATGGGCTTTCAGATAAAGGTAAATAACAAGCTGCTGCCGTCACTTTATCTTTTTGCATAATAACCGCCCCATCATGTAGCGGCGTATTTGGTATAAAAATATTTATCAGTAATTCTGATGAAATTTCAGCATTTAGCCCTATACCCGTTTCAATATATTCATTAAGACCTGTTTCTTTTTCAATGGAAATTAACGCACCTATTCGACGTTTGGCCATATAACTAACAGATTTCTTCATAGCCTCAATAAGCCTTGTTTGTTCCTCTTCTTCTTGACTAGATGAGCGTTGGAATAGCTTCCCTCGCCCAATTTGTTCCAAACCACGTCTGATTTCCGGTTGAAAAATGATAATAATCGCTAGGAAACCAAACTCAATAACTTGTTGAAGCATCCAGCCAAGTGTTTGTAACCCTAAAAGGTCTGTTGCAATTCGCGCAATAATAATGACGAATATTCCCTTAAGTAATTGGACAGCCTTCGTACCTTTAATGAGGGTTAAGACTTTATAAACAACGTACCAAACGAGCAGTACATCAATGAAGTTAATAACAATATTCACAGGCGTTAAATCCGTGAAATGTTCGATAATTTGCACGTGGCATCCCCCACTTTTCATTACGAATCCATACACATTCAAGTATATCACATTCTTAACAAATGTAACTTTTTTCAAATAAAAAGTCTACTCAGAAGAGTAGACCTTTCAGCCTCTCACGTGCACTATTTTTTAGGACGTATAGAGTGTTATTTAGTTTCTTCTTTTTCCTCAAATGTCATGGCTGTCTTTACAGAATTTTTAATCGTATACCATAACCATTCAAATACTTCGTCAATTTCTTCAATTCTCCCTGAAACTACCGCTGAAGATGCCATATATTGCCCGTTAATCACTGTGACGTTGCCATCAACTTCACCTTCAACAATCAAATCGCCATTTTTCACAACAATATCACCTTTCACCACTTCTCCTTCAGGGACAATCACTGTTTGACCATCAACAACTAAATTAGGTTGCTTGGTCACTGAGAAATGCTGGTCATCCATGAAGCTACCCAATAATGTAGCACTCATAAATAAGCAAAATACTGCTGCTGCCACAAAGAACGGATGCCGGCGAATCCATTTTTGTATACCTACTCGACTTTTTGGTTTTGGTAAACGAGCCATCACTGCTGCTTCAAAATCCGGAGGCGCTGTAATATGGGAAGCACTCTTCACAAAGGCGATTGTTTCACTCAATTCTTGCATCAACTGTTTACAATCATTACATGTATGCAAGTGTTGTTTCAACTCTTGCTCATGCTCACGACTAATGTCACCGTCTAAATAATCATGCATATAGTCTATCATATGCTCTGGACAAGTATTCATGACGCTCCCCCTCCTACAGATTGTTTAATTGCTTACGTAATGCCTCACGTCCGCGGTGAATCCTCGTTTTCACCGTTCCAAGCGGCATATCTAAAATCTCGCTAATCTCTTGTAACGATAACTCTTCTATATATTTCAATACTATAACCGAACGGTATTTATCCGGCAATCGTCCAATTTCATATTGAATGCGATCTTGCAGCTCCATTTGTTCTAACTGCTCCTCTGGTAGCTGGTCGTCTGCTGCGATTTGCGAATACATATCAAGACCTTCTGTACCAGCTACTTCTGCATCTAAATAATAATCCGGTTTCTTTTTTCGAATACGGTCAATGCAGAGGTTTGTCGCTATGCGATAAAGCCACGTCGAAAACTTTCTTTTCTGATCAAATGTATGCAAGTTCATATAAGCACGTACAAAAGCTTCTTGAGCAATGTCTTCAGACTCTTGTTTGTTGCCTAACATTCGATAGCATACTTGGTACAGTTTGTGCTGATAGAGACTCACAATATCGGCAAATGCGTTTTGATCGCCTTTAAGCACTTGTTTTATTCTCTTATTTACTAACGCATCCATTGTGTTAACTTCTCCACCTTTACAACTGTCTTATACTATACGACGCACCGATAAGAAAAGTTTCGTTTTATTTCAATTATAGCAAAAGATTTTTATGCAATGTGGCAACAGGCAATTTTTTGTCAAATTTTCTTTAAACTAGTGTTTCCCCAAATAAAGATCCCATTAATGCAACAGCTACATTTGCTGTCGTATTCTTTTCATCTAAAATAGGATTTACTTCTACAAATTCTGCTGAAGTTACCATCCCTGATTCTTGTAACATTTCCATTGCTAAATGGCTTTCTCGGTACGTAATCCCTCCTGGAACTGGTGTACCAACTCCTGGCGTATAAAGTGGATCTAGTCCGTCTAGATCAAGTGATAAGTGTAAGCCATCAACATTTCGTTCCTTTAAATAAGTAAGTGCATCTTCCATCACACGTGTCATGCCAAGTCGGTCAATCTCATGCATTGTATATACTTTAATTCCTTGTTGACGAATCAATTCACGCTCTCCAGGGTCTACTGAACGAGCTCCAATAATAATAACGTTTTCTGGCTTAATTTTTGGCGCAAAGTTGCGAATTTGGACTAAACGCTCATGTCCTAGCCCAATACTAACTGCTAACGGCATTCCATGTATATTGCCTGAAGGTGTTGTTTCAGGTGTATTTAAATCTGCATGAGCGTCATACCAGATAACACCAAGGTTTTTGTAATGCTCACCTAATCCAGCTAATGTTCCAATAGCAATACTATGATCTCCCCCAAATACGAGTGGGAACTTTTTCTGTTCTACTACTTCATGCACACTATTTGCTAAAGCAGTGCTAACGTCTACAACTTCCTCTAAATTAAGTAACTTTTCATCAACTGCTGCGTCTGCAAGCTTTTGACTAACACGAATATCCCCTTGATCTTGTACCTCGTGTCCGATAGCTTCTAAACGTTCAACAACACCTGCATAGCGAATAGCACTTGGTCCCATATCTACGCCACGGCGTGTTTGTCCATAATCTGTTGGTACTCCAATAATAGAAATATTAAGTTTATTCATGTTTTTATACCCCCTAAAAGTTATAAGACTATTGTAAAGCCTACATACCACTTGGCTCAACTCGACAGAAAGTTGCATATTTATTCAATTGTAAATAGCATAAAAAAATCTCCTACTGTTTTCAGTAAGAGATTAGTTATCTGTAGTTAATATAACACTTTTGAATAATTTTTATTCTAAAAAAGTGAGCCATGAAGGACTCGAACCTTCGACCCTCTGATTAAAAGTCAGATGCTCTACCAACTGAGCTAATGGCTCATAAAAGAAAAAATGGCTGGGGTACTAGGATTCGAACCTAGGCATGACGGAATCAAAATCCGTTGCCTTACCGCTTGGCTATACCCCAATCATTTATAAAACTGGTGGAGGGGGACGGATTCGAACCGCCGAACCCTAAGGAGCGGATTTACAGTCCGCCGCGTTTAGCCACTTCGCTACCCCTCCGAAATAACACAATAAGAATGGTGGAGGATGACGGGCTCGAACCGCCGACCCTCTGCTTGTAAGGCAGATGCTCTCCCAGCTGAGCTAATCCTCCATAGAGACAGGTGTTATATCACAGTTTATTTTCTTTATAAAGCCTATGTTTTAAATGGTGACCCCTACGGGATTCGAACCCGTGTTACCGCCGTGAAAGGGCGGTGTCTTAACCACTTGACCAAGGGGCCATTATTATGTCTTAAACAAGACAAGAATTATAATAACATTTTTAATTCATAATTGCAATACTTTTTTCATAAATTATTTTATGTATTATAGTACTTAAAATAGGGCAAAAAAATGGCTCCGAAGGCAGGACTCGAACCTGCGACAACCTGATTAACAGTCAGGTGCTACTACCAACTGAGCTACTTCGGAACAATGCTATTCACTTTGGTTTTAGACAACCTCTTAAGTACATTTATTATTATAGCAAGCATTATAAATAATGCAAGTCATTTTGTGATAATTTTTATATTTTTTTGTCGAAGTTTGCCTATATATCCATCTGAGAGCATAAATAGTTCTCTATTAAATCTAATATTTCTCTTTAACGTATTAAATATTGTTGCTGTATATTATTGTAATTGTTAAAATAAAAATAGTTTTAAGAATTTTCTATCAAATTTCCCAGGGGAGGAATGTTCAGATGGTATCAAACGATTTAATTGCACCTGAATTTTATAACATCACAGAGGAATTAGAAAAATTTTCGCAAGATAGTGATCGCCAAGCAATACGCTGGTTAAATACACAACAAGAGAGACGTACAGTGTCTTATGTGGAGCTCATTCAAAAAATGAATCAATACGCAAATGCTTTTACGGAGAAGGGGCTTCAAAAAGGCGATCGTGTATTAGTTATTATTCCTCGACTACCGGAAGCCTATTTCGTTTTTCTAGGCTGTTTAAAGGCTGGCATTGTACCTATCTCATGTTCAGAGATGCTGCGTGCAAGTGATTTAGAATATCGGATGGAGCATTCTTCTGCTAGTGCAGTGATTGCATATGAGGCATTTACTAGCGAAGTTGACCAAATTACTTCTTCTGTAGACACATTAAAAAATAAACTAGTCATCGGTGCTGCAAAAGGAGATTGGACTTCTCTAGATGACTTGGCAAGCTCGCAGCCAGCTACATTTACAGCTGTAGCTACTAAACGCGATGATATGGCATTCCTTTCCTATACCTCTGGTACAACTGGTAAACCTAAAGGTGTTGTTCATTCACATGGTTGGGGGTATGCACATATTAGAACAGCGGCTTCAAAATGGCTTTGTGTACGTGAAGGCGATCTAGTGTGGGCAACAGCTGCTCCTGGTTGGCAAAAATGGATTTGGAGTCCTTTTTTATCAACAATCATGCTCGGTGCTACAGCATTCGTCTACCATGGGGGATTCGATGCAAAAACCTATCTTCAATTAATGCAAGATGAAAAAGTAAATGTCCTTTGTTGCACACCGACTGAATACAGAATTATGGCGAAAATCGATAATTTACAAGTCTATAATCTATCATCTCTCCGTAGTGCCGTTTCTGCTGGTGAACCTTTAAATCGCCCAGTGATTGAAACGTTTATGAATCATTTTGGACTCAAAGTACGTGATGGCTATGGACAGACAGAAAACACATTATTAATCGGTACACTCGAAAACACAGAATTACGTCCTGGATCCATGGGTGTTCCAACTCCAGGTAATATTGTACGTATTATCGACAATGAAGGTAACGAAGCACCAGTTGGCGAGGTTGGAGATATTGCTGTTCATAAATCCTCACCAGCTTTATTTAAAGAGTATTATAAAGAACCAGAACGCACACAAGCTGCATTCCGTGGTGATTGGTATATTACAGGTGATCAAGCAAAATGTGATGAAGACGGTTACTTCTGGTTTGAAGGTCGTGGAGATGACATTATTATTTCATCCGGTTATACGATCGGACCATTTGAAGTAGAAGATGCGTTAAACAAACATGAAGCTGTACAAGAGTGTGCAGTAGTAGCTGCTCCAGATGAAATTAGAGGGCATATTGTGAAGGCATTTGTTATCTTACGAGAGGGCTTCAAAGAGCGTGATGAAGAAGAATTAACAAAGGAGCTACAGGAGCATGTTAAAGCGTTAACTGCACCTTATAAATACCCTCGTAGTATCGTCTTTATTGAGGAGTTACCAAAAACGACATCAGGGAAAATTCGCCGTATCGAACTACGAGCTACGCCAGTTCAAACAAGTTAAATATCAAAAACAAGAAGGCACTCCATTGAGGATGCCTTCTTGTTTTATGCGTTTATAAATATTTCTTACCAGAAATCAGCTTAAATAAAAAAAAGCCACTACTGAGTGTATCAGTAGCGACTTTTTGCGCCTAGCGACGTCCTACTCTCACAGGGGGAAGCCCCCAACTACCATCGGCGCTAAAGAGCTTAACTTCCGTGTTCGGTATGGGAACGGGTGTGACCTCTTTGCCATCATCACTAGACATGTATTAAATTGAAAGAATTATTCTTTCAAAACTGGATAAACGTGCATTGAATGTTTCAAACGTTTTGGTTAAGTCCTCGATCGATTAGTATTCGTCAGCTCCATGTGTCACCACACTTCCACCTCGAACCTATCTACCTCATCGTCTTTGAGGGATCTTACTTACTTGCGTAATGGGAAATCTCATCTTGAGGGGGGCTTCATGCTTAGATGCTTTCAGCACTTATCCCGTCCACACATAGCTACCCAGCGATGCCTTTGGCAAGACAACTGGTACACCAGCGGTGTGTCCATCCCGGTCCTCTCGTACTAAGGACAGCTCCTCTCAAATTTCCTACGCCCACGACGGATAGGGACCGAACTGTCTCACGACGTTCTGAACCCAGCTCGCGTACCGCTTTAATGGGCGAACAGCCCAACCCTTGGGACCGACTACAGCCCCAGGATGCGATGAGCCGACATCGAGGTGCCAAACCTCCCCGTCGATGTGGACTCTTGGGGGAGATAAGCCTGTTATCCCCGGGGTAGCTTTTATCCGTTGAGCGATGGCCCTTCCATGCGGAACCACCGGATCACTAAGCCCGTCTTTCGACCCTGCTCGACTTGTAGGTCTCGCAGTCAAGCTCCCTTGTGCCTTTACACTCTACGAATGATTTCCAACCATTCTGAGGGAACCTTTGGGCGCCTCCGTTACCTTTTAGGAGGCGACCGCCCCAGTCAAACTGTCCGCCTGACACTGTCTCCTGCCCCGCTAAGGGGCATGGGTTAGAATTTCAATACAACCAGGGTAGTATCCCACCGACGCCTCCTTCGAAGCTGGCGCTCCGAGATCTCTGGCTCCTACCTATCCTGTACAAGTTGTACCAAAATTCAATATCAGGCTACAGTAAAGCTCCACGGGGTCTTTCCGTCCTGTCGCGGGTAACCTGCATCTTCACAGGTACTATAATTTCACCGAGTCTCTCGTTGAGACAGTGCCCAGATCGTTACGCCTTTCGTGCGGGTCGGAACTTACCCGACAAGGAATTTCGCTACCTTAGGACCGTTATAGTTACGGCCGCCGTTTACTGGGGCTTCAATTCGCAGCTTCGCTTGCGCTAACCACTCCTCTTAACCTTCCAGCACCGGGCAGGCGTCAGCCCCTATACGTCACCTTACGGTTTTGCAGAGACCTGTGTTTTTGCTAAACAGTCGCCTGGGCCTATTCACTGCGGCTCTCATGCGCTTGCACGCTCAAGAGCACCCCTTCTCCCGAAGTTACGGGGTCATTTTGCCGAGTTCCTTAACGAGAGTTCTCTCGCACACCTTAGGATTCTCTCCTCGACTACCTGTGTCGGTTTGCGGTACGGGCACCTCTCACCTCGATAGAGGCTTTTCTTGGCAGTGTGAAATCAGGAACTTCGTCCATACGGACTCGCCATCACAGCTCAACGTTACAGTGTGCGGATTTGCCTACACACACGCCTTACTGCTTGGACGCGCATATCCAACAGCGCGCTTACCCTATCCTACTGCGTCCCCCCATTTCTCAAACGGTGAGGAGGTGGTACAGGAATATCAACCTGTTGTCCATCGCCTACGCCTATCGGCCTCGGCTTAGGTCCCGACTAACCCTGAGCGGACGAGCCTTCCTCAGGAAACCTTAGTCATACGGTGGACGGGATTCTCACCCGTCTTTCGCTACTCATACCGGCATTCTCACTTCTAAGCGCTCCACCAGTCCTTCCGGTCTGACTTCAACGCACTTAGAACGCTCTCCTACCACTGACATCGTAGATGTCAATCCACAGCTTCGGTGAATCGTTTAGCCCCGATACATTTTCGGCGCAGCGTCACTCGACCAGTGAGCTATTACGCACTCTTTAAATGATGGCTGCTTCTAAGCCAACATCCTGGTTGTCTGTGCAACGCCACATCCTTTTCCACTTAACGATTACTTTGGGACCTTAGCTGGTGGTCTGGGCTGTTTCCCTTTTGACTACGGATCTTATCACTCGCAGTCTGACTCCCGTGTATAAATATCTGGCATTCGGAGTTTGTCTGAATTCGGTAAACCGGGATGGCCCCCTAGTCCAAACAGTGCTCTACCTCCAGTATTCTCATCACGAGGCTAGCCCTAAAGCTATTTCGGAGAGAACCAGCTATCTCCAAGTTCGATTGGAATTTCTCCGCTACCCACACCTCATCCCCGCACTTTTCAACGTGCGTGGGTTCGGGCCTCCAGTAAGTGTTACCTCACCTTCACCCTGGACATGGGTAGATCACCTGGTTTCGGGTCTACGACCACGTACTATTTCGCCCTATTCAGACTCGCTTTCGCTGCGGCTCCGCCTTCTAAAGCTTAACCTCGCACGTAATCGTAACTCGCCGGTTCATTCTACAAAAGGCACGCTATCACCCATTAACGGGCTCTAACTACTTGTAGGCACACGGTTTCAGGATCTCTTTCACTCCCCTTCCGGGGTGCTTTTCACCTTTCCCTCACGGTACTGGTTCACTATCGGTCACTAGGTAGTATTTAGCCTTGGGAGATGGTCCTCCCGGATTCCGACGGAATTTCACGTGTTCCGCCGTACTCAGGATCCACTCAGGAGAGAACGAACTTTCAACTACAGGGCTTTTACCTGCTCTGGCGGACCTTTCCAAGTCGCTTCATCTAACTCGCTCTTTTGTAACTCCGTATTGAGTGTCCTACAACCCCAAGAGGCAAGCCTCTTGGTTTGGGCTCTTCCCGTTTCGCTCGCCGCTACTCAGGGAATCGATTTTTCTTTCTCTTCCTCCAGGTACTTAGATGTTTCAGTTCCCTGGGTCTGCCTTCAAGACGCTATGTATTCACGTCAAGATACTACGCGATTAAACGTAGTGGGTTCCCCCATTCGGAAATCTCCGGATCAAAGCTCACTTACAGCTCCCCGAAGCATATCGGTGTTAGTGCCGTCCTTCTTCGGCTCCTAGTGCCAAGGCATTCGCCGTGCGCCCTTAATAACTTAACCAAGTTATTAAGCCTATAAAAAACTTAAAAAATAAATGTGTTTGTTACAATTTCAATGTCGTTTTATCCAGTTTTCAAAGAACAAGTTTTGAAGCATTTCATTCAGAAGAATGAACCTTCAAAACTGAACGCAAAACGTAATCTTACAAACCCAAGGTTTGTATTCCGAAATAATCCTTAGAAAGGAGGTGATCCAGCCGCACCTTCCGATACGGCTACCTTGTTACGACTTCACCCCAATCATCTATCCCACCTTCGGCGGCTGGCTCCAAAAGGTTACCTCACCGACTTCGGGTGTTACAAACTCTCGTGGTGTGACGGGCGGTGTGTACAAGGCCCGGGAACGTATTCACCGCGGCATGCTGATCCGCGATTACTAGCGATTCCGGCTTCATGTAGGCGAGTTGCAGCCTACAATCCGAACTGAGAACGACTTTATCGGATTAGCTCCCTCTCGCGAGTTGGCAACCGTTTGTATCGTCCATTGTAGCACGTGTGTAGCCCAGGTCATAAGGGGCATGATGATTTGACGTCATCCCCACCTTCCTCCGGTTTGTCACCGGCAGTCACCTTAGAGTGCCCAACTAAATGATGGCAACTAAGATCAAGGGTTGCGCTCGTTGCGGGACTTAACCCAACATCTCACGACACGAGCTGACGACAACCATGCACCACCTGTCACCGTTGCCCCCGAAGGGGAAACTATATCTCTACAGTGGTCAACGGGATGTCAAGACCTGGTAAGGTTCTTCGCGTTGCTTCGAATTAAACCACATGCTCCACCGCTTGTGCGGGCCCCCGTCAATTCCTTTGAGTTTCAGTCTTGCGACCGTACTCCCCAGGCGGAGTGCTTAATGCGTTAGCTGCAGCACTAAGGGGCGGAAACCCCCTAACACTTAGCACTCATCGTTTACGGCGTGGACTACCAGGGTATCTAATCCTGTTTGCTCCCCACGCTTTCGCGCCTCAGTGTCAGTTACAGACCAGATAGTCGCCTTCGCCACTGGTGTTCCTCCAAATCTCTACGCATTTCACCGCTACACTTGGAATTCCACTATCCTCTTCTGCACTCAAGTCTCCCAGTTTCCAATGACCCTCCACGGTTGAGCCGTGGGCTTTCACATCAGACTTAAGAAACCACCTGCGCGCGCTTTACGCCCAATAATTCCGGACAACGCTTGCCACCTACGTATTACCGCGGCTGCTGGCACGTAGTTAGCCGTGGCTTTCTAATAAGGTACCGTCAAGGTACAGCCAGTTACTACTGTACTTGTTCTTCCCTTACAACAGAGTTTTACGAACCGAAATCCTTCTTCACTCACGCGGCGTTGCTCCATCAGGCTTTCGCCCATTGTGGAAGATTCCCTACTGCTGCCTCCCGTAGGAGTCTGGGCCGTGTCTCAGTCCCAGTGTGGCCGATCACCCTCTCAGGTCGGCTACGCATCGTCGCCTTGGTGAGCCGTTACCTCACCAACTAGCTAATGCGCCGCGGGCCCATCCTATAGCGACAGCCGAAACCGTCTTTCAGTGTTTCACCATGAGGTGAAACAAATTATTCGGTATTAGCCCCGGTTTCCCGGAGTTATCCCAAACTATAGGGTAGGTTGCCCACGTGTTACTCACCCGTCCGCCGCTAACGTCGAAGGAGCAAGCTCCTTCTCTGTTCGCTCGACTTGCATGTATTAGGCACGCCGCCAGCGTTCGTCCTGAGCCAGGATCAAACTCTCCATAAAAGAAATTTGATTAGCTCAAATTGTTTTGCTGGCATCAATTTTGATGTCCAAAATTTTTGTTTCGTTCACTCGCCGAAGCTAGCTACTTAAAACTTTATTGATTACGTTTTGCTTGTTCAGTTTTCAAGGTTCATGTTCTTTATTTCGTTGTCATCTCTTGGCGACTTATACATAATAACATCGATTATTCATGAAAGTCAACACTAAATCATAAGTTTTTTTAAAGAGATTCATTTTTTATTTTAAATTTTAGAAACGAGGTTATCATTATGGTCCGTAAAACGTTGATTTCACTGCTTTTAATCGTAACGCTCTTTGCTTTTCTCAAGCCTATAAATTCAACGATGATTTCTGTATTTAATATTGCGAATGCACCAGTAGTGGTCACAAAAGGACATTATGGCACATCTCTTATTGTAGAGATTTCTTTCTCTGATGACTCTCTATTAGAATGGCTTCAAACGGTGAAAGAGCCTTATCCGCTTCTACTTTTGGACGCTGACTGGATTAAACGTTCACCCGATCATTTAAAAATTATACAACAACGAAAATTGCCAACAGGGTTACTTGGTCCAGATGATTCAATAGAAAAACCCGTTGATATTACGCTCATTCAAAAAGATATTGATACTTACGAAAAATATTTAAAAGAAAAGCCTTTATGGTTTGCTACCCGAAACCATCAATATTCACAGGATTTACAGAAATCTTTATTTCAACAACAAATGAATTTGCTGTCTCCTTCTCTTATTTGGCAAGGTGAGAAAACTACTAAATTACAAAAAGGTGATTTTGTCTTTTTCCCACTCCATCAAAACAATCAAATATCCTTTAAAGAGCTTAACACGCTAATACAACAACATAAGTTTATGTCAGTTGAAGAAAATATATTTGGTTATAAAGTTCAAACTAAAAAAGCCCCATAAAAAAAATTGCCTCCACACAAAGTGGGGCAATTTTTTTCTTATGCATTTTTAGCCTGTTCACGACGAGCTTTGCGGCGTGCTTCTAATTTTTGACGATCTTCATCGGATTTTGCATTATATTTAGGCAATACTAATAACTGATACGCGTTAACCGCCAATAATGGGAATAATAAAAGCGCAACATACTCATTAATATTTTCATCGCGACCCATCAATGCAATTGTCCATTCCAACGTTGTAATGACAATCATAAAGAATAGAGCCGAAATCATTACATGTTTTTTCCCCGTTAATTTTACTTTTTGAACAGCTGTTGCTATAGCACCAAAGATTAGAACAATTAATAATCCAACATAGAATAACCAACTTTGCCCATCCTTCACACCAGGAATAAAGCGGAAGAAAATAATATCGAAAACCGTGATGGCAATTAATAATAGTTGTACCCAATTCCATAATGTCAGTGTTCTAAAAATATTTACACCTACTTGATGAAGTGTTAAATAAGCAAAAAAGCCAGCCTGTGCAATAACACTCATTGTAAACCCTAAGAAAACCATCCATAAAAGTCCTGCGAAGAATTCACCCCATTGACCGTTTGCTATGTATGGTTGGAAGAATTCCCAGCGAATAAATAAACTAAAAACTCCGTTGACTGCACCACCAACGAGCATTGCAAAGAAGAAAAACTTTGCCCAATTTCGTATCGTCACAACTAAAAGTCCCCCAATTTCTCAATATATCTGTCCTTATTTTATCAATGCCTTGTTAAAAAAGCTATTTCTCATCCTAACCAATACATAAAGTCCAGAGAAATGTGAACAATAATTGAAAGAGTCTATCTAGAGAAAGGACTGATTGTCGATGCGAAAATTCACCTTATTACTGATTCTAATGCTTTTTCTTGCTGCCTGTTCACAAGATAAAACCTCTACCATGTCCTATGATGAAATAAAAAAAATCATGATTGACTCTTTGCAAACAGAGGATGGTAAAAAGGCATTGCGACAGCTTTTGGAAGAGCCGAGTTTCCGTGAGCTTTTGATTTTAGAGCATGATGAAGTGAAAAAAGCTACTGAGGAAACTTTACTTTCCAAGGAAGCAGAAGACTTTTGGAAGAAAACCTTTGAAGATCCAAAGTTTAAAGAAACTGTTGCGAAAAGCATGCAAAAACAGCAACAGGATATTATGAAGAACTTAATAAAAGATCCGACTTTCCAAAAGGATATGGAGGCATTTTTCGGACAACCCGATATGCAAAAGCAGTTAGAAACTATCCTCAAATCATCCAATATGCGCAAGCAGATGGAGGAAGTCGTAAAGGAAACAATCGAAAGCCCTTTAATGCAATCTAAATGGCAGGAACTTATTAAAAAAAGTGGCGAAACAGGTTCATCAGGAAGTGGCGATAAAAAAGAAGCAAGTGGCGATAGTGGTGGCGGATCGGATAAGGAACAAAAAAGTACCGAGTAACCTTGGTCATGTAAAAACGGATTTCCCCAAAAAATTGGTGGAAATCCGTTTTTTTATTATTTATTTAATTTATCAATGATTTTCGTCGCGATGTCTAAATATATTTGTCCTGTTGTATGTTTTTCAGCATATACAGAAGGAGCGAAATCTTCATCTGTCCAATCTGGTTGCCCAAGTGGGATTTGTCCAAGCAGCTCTGTACGTAGTTCGTCAGCTAGCTTAGGTCCTCCTCCTTGCCCAAAGACAAATTCTCGGTCACCTGATTTAGATTCAAACCAAGCCATGTTTTCAATAACGCCTAAAATTTCATGGTCTGTTTGAAGCGCCATTGCCCCTGCACGAGCTGCAACAAAGGCTGCTGTTGGATGTGGTGTTGTTACAACGATTTCTTTTGATGATGGTAGCATTTGATGGATATCTAATGCAACGTCACCTGTGCCTGGAGGTAAATCTAATAATAGATAGTCTAACTCACCCCACTCAACATCACGGAAGAACTGGTCTAATACTTTACCTAGCATTGGACCACGCCATACGATCGGTGCGTTATTTTCCACAAAAAAGCCCATTGAAATCATTTTTACACCAAGGCGATCTACTGGGAAAATACGATTATCCACTACTTTAGGCATATCCGTCACACCCATCATATCGGGCACACTAAATCCATAAATATCTGCGTCGATTAAGCCAACTTTCTTTCCTAGACGTGCTAAAGCAACAGCTAAGTTAACTGATACTGTAGATTTACCAACTCCACCTTTACCAGAAGCAATTGAAATTACTTGTACTGTGCTGAGTGGAGACAAAATATCTTGTGCTTCTGACTCTGTTGCTGTGCCACGGAAGCTTTGTAATTTTTCTGTCGATAGTTCTTCAAAACGAATACCAACCGTACTTGCTCCCGCTTCTTTCAGCACCTCAACAACCTTCATTTGTAGCTGTAATTGCTCAGGTGTATTCAGTTTAGCAATCGCAATTTTTACACTGACATGATTTTTTTCTTCTTTTATTGCTACGTTCGTAATACCATCTGTTTCTGCAAGCGATTTATGTAAAAATGGATCTTGTAGTTGTCCTAGTATTTCTCGTACTTGTTGTTCAGTAATCACGACGAACACTCCCCTTATATTGTCTCGATATTAGTATATCATAATGATTTAATTTACGTTGTAGATGTTGCTCTACTCAATTTTAGCTAATAGATACTCTTCTATACCTTCAACTATGGCATCTGCCATTTTTTCTTGATAGTTCTTGTCAATTAATAATGCTCGTTCCTCATCATTACTAATGAAACCAGTCTCCACTAATGCTGCAGGTACTTCCACTTTCTTCAATAAATAAATTTGCTTAATAGACAATGCTTCGCGGTCTGTATTTTTTAAATTAGTGCGAATGGATTGTTGAATACTCTTGGCAAGAATCTCCCCATCAGCATGTCCTTCCTTATGGTAAAATACCTGTGCGCCACGCCATTTTGATTCAGGTATGGCATTAGCATGAATTGTTATAAATACATCAGGCTTTTCCTTTTCCACGATATCCTTTCTAAGGAAGATATCTTGCTTTTTTCGTTCTCTTAATGTTCCATATTTTTCTGATGGCGCATGCTCATCAATTACATCCCCATTTTTTGTTCGTGTCATTATAACCGTTGCGCCTTTTTTCTTTAATTGCTTCTCCACATGCTGAGCAATTGCAAGTGTAATCTCCTTTTCAATCACTTCGCCCTTTGAAGCTCCTCCATCCTCACCACCATGCCCTGCATCAATGACAATTTTTATGCCACCAAGTGGGTCCGGTAAGAAGAAGTTACGGTCCGAAGCATTTGTTTCATATGCCACGACCACTATACTCATAAGCATAATTACTCCTAGTGCAAGCCAGCGCTTCACCCATATCCACCACCCTTTTACATTTAGTGTACGAAATTAGTGGATGAACTATGCCAGAAAGTAAAAAAAACTCCCAAGTCACAAACTTGAGAGTTTTAATTTCTTCTATATTAAGGGAGGAAGAACAAATTTATTGTATTGTAAATGTAGGTTTAAGTTCACCTTCATATGGCTCATGCTCTACAAATACAGTGATCTCATTACCATCTTTGTCTTTACCTGTTCGCTTATACGTGAACTTCTTATCATTGATTTCAGTAATTTCAAGAGCAACACCATACTTATTATCACCGATAGAAACATGGGCTCTTATTTTATTATCATGGATGACATCAAAGTAACCATAGTCCCCACGGCTCTCGCCTGTTTCAGGATTAAAGAACTCATATTTATTTGTATCTGCATCATATTTTGCAATACTGATGAAATTTGAATTGTACTCTGTTACATCATTACCCGCTTCATCTAACACAACAGTTCCATGCCATAGTGTGCCAGCTAAAATTTTGTCTCCGTCAACATCTGTCACAATATCACCTGTTGAAGCAACTAGCGTTTTATCTGAATCTGTAAATGCCAACTCTTTTTCTTTATATGGGATATGTTCCACAAATACTTCTACATCATTGCCAGCAGTATCTTTACCCATTCTTTTATAAGTAAAAATGCTATCGTTTAGCTCAGTAATCTCTACAACAGCTTGATAGTTTTTGGAATCAGAAATTAAAATTCTTTGTTTCCCATCGTTTGTTATAAAAAACGTCCCTTTATCGTCACGGCTTTCACCCGTAGTAGCATCAAAGAATTCATAATGACCTGTCTCAGTATCGTATTTTGCTAAACCAATGTAGTTTGCGTTCGCCGCAGTTAAATCATTGTTATCTTTATCATAAACTTTTGTACCTTGCCAATTCGTACTACCTAGGATATTGCCCATTTCTTGTCCCTTCGTTAATGGATCCTTTACTGTATTTCCTGTTGCAGCACTTTCTGTTTTGACTTCCTCACTATTCGTAGCACTGCCTTTTGCAGGCTCCTTATCTTGACATGCTGCAAGTAATGCCATTGCTGCAACAGATACTATCAATAATTTTTTCATACCTACTTACCTCCATCGGTTAGTTTATATTTTTGAGTTACATCAAACCCATAATGACAAATCTCAAGTAAAATGAAAGGTTTGTTGTACCTTCTGAAACTTATATTAAAGTGGAATGTTAAACTCCCCCTAAATAATTTCTTAAAAAAACATAAACTTATACGAAAATATTTTTAATATATATTAAATCTGTACAGAAATAGTGATGTTTATGTAAAAAAGCTAATTATTATTTTCTAGATATACTTAATCGCAAACAACTACCTCACCATTTTTTATTATATGAAAAAGCTAAGCCTAGCATATTTTTTTAATATTACTCGTGCAATTCGCTACGTGTTACCATATTTTTATAAACAAAAAGTCGGCTACAGTTCTATACCACTAGTGGACAACCCAAAGAAATGAAGGTGGAAAAATGATTGATCAATTGATACTTGCAGCAGCAAACGGTGATAAGGATAAAGTATTAGCACTTCTGCAAAATGGCATCAATATTAATACAACGGATCCGTATGGAAGAACCGCTGTCCTAGCTGCCACTTATCATAATCAGGTGGATACTGTGAAGGTACTCATCCAACATGGTGCTGATATTAATATAAGAGATAATAACCTTGAGAACGTTCTTTTACATGCAGGTGCATCGGGTTATTTAGAAATTGTTAAACTTGCCATAGCGGCAGGGGCTGATACAAAGCTGACTAATCGCTTTGGTGGAATTGCCATCATCCCTGCATCAGAACGTGGGCATGTGGAGGTAGTCCGTGAGCTACTTAATCACTCAGACATTCATGTCAATCACATTAACAATTTACATTGGTCAGCTCTATTGGAGGCAGTCATATTAGGAAATGGTGGGGAGAAACACCAAGAAATTGTGCAATTATTAGTCGATTATGGTGCTGATATGACTATTGGCGATCGAGATGGGGTCACACCATTACAGCATGCAAAAAAACTAGGTTTTTATGAAATTGTGCAGATTTTAAAAGAAGCGGTATCTGAGCGCAGTTGTAATCGTTAACTTAAGGAGGGGTTCTAAAGCGTATTAAACTTGCTAAAATGCGCTGAGAGCGGGGGATTATAAACAGCACGCTGAGCATTCGAAATCTGAGCGTCAAGAAAAGAAGCACAGCATCAGTTTTACACTTCTAGGGAACATTACCTATGTGTGCTGTGCTGTGGCTGAGTAGGGGTTAGGAAGAATTATTTATGCTAGCTCCTCCAAACTACGGGTGTCACTTCTACACCACGTGTTCTCAATCTATTCATTAACTATTCTGAAAAATTGGAGGTCCACTCTCCTCTCTTGATCCCATTGTAACTGCAGGATGTTCGTCATTTCCCGTAGCATGCAAGTGTGCGTAAATTCCATCGAGACTGATTAATTCATCATGGGTACCAACTTCGGCAATTCCCGTTCTATCAAGTACTACAATCTTATCGGCACGACGAATTGTGGACAAACGGTGGGCAATCACCAATGTCGTCCTCCCTTTAGCAATCTCATCAAGCGCTTGCTGAATCTCTTTTTCAGTCTTTGTATCCAAAGAAGAGGTCGCTTCATCCAAAATCAAAATGGGGGCATTGCGCAGTATCGCTCTGGCAATCGACAGCCGTTGTTTTTGTCCCCCTGACAGACGCACGCCACGCTCACCGATAATTGTGTCATACCCTTCGTCCATCTGTTCAATAAAACTATGGGCATTCGCTGCCTTTGCTGCCTCCAAAACTTGTTCATTCGTCGCATCTTTCCAACCATATGCAATATTGTCATACACTGTGCCATCAAACAAAAACGTATCCTGCAAAACCATCGAGATATTACTTCGTAGACTTTCCAACGTTACATCACGAAGATCAATGCCATCAATTTCGATTGAACCTTCTTGGGGATCATAAAAACGGTTGATTAAGCTAGCCAGCGTCGATTTACCTACACCCGTTGTACCAACTAAAGCAACGGACTGCCCAGGGGCAATCGTTAAATTAACATTCTCTATAATAGGTATCCCATCTTGATAGGCAAAAGAAACATTCTGAAAATCAATTTTTCCTGTTACTCGAGGTAGAACAATCGCATCTTTCTTTTCTTGAATATCCGATTGTTGATCCAAAACTTCAAACACACGTTTGCAACCCGCGCTCGCTTGCCCTGCTCTTTCTGCCAATGCCGAAAACGTCTTAACTGGGGTATAAAACAGCCCTAAGTAAGCAATAAAACCGATGATATCAGCAATGCTAATTTCCCCTGTTGCTACCAATCTACCGCCTACAATGACAACTAGAACGGTTCCAAGTGCTGTTACAAAGGCGAGCAAAGGATACGAAGTCTCATAGAGAAAGCGTGCTTTTAAATACGTGTTCGCTTGTTTTAATGATAATTGTGATATCCTACGCTGTTCTACATGCTGACGATTGAAAATCTGGATCTCTTTAATTCCAGATAAGTTCTCCTGCACTTTGCCCGATATTTCTCCACGTGCCTTGGCATTCTCTTTCCACATCGGCGAGAGGCGCTTACTTTGCCAAATCGTAATTGCTAAAAGAAAAGGAATGGTAGTGAGGCTAAGCAAAGCCAGCTTGACATTGATCGTTAGTAGCAAAATTCCTACACCAATAAAAGTCAATACGTTGATTACAAACTCAGGAATGACATACGCCAAAAAGATCTCTGCCTCCATCGCGTCATTCACTACTCGACCAGTCAAATCACCCGTTCGGCTTTTATTGAAATAACGTAAACTCATTCGCTGAAACTTTCCGTAAAGCTTTGTCCTCAAATCCGATACATAATGCATACCCGCATAATGATTCAAATAGCCAGCCGCTGAAGTGGCGATTGCTTGTAAGGCGGTTGCCCCAAGTAAGGCAAGACCAATATACAACGCACCAGTAGCAAAATTCTCGCTTCCCTCTGTCGCTAGACTAGTCAGTTCCCTTAACGCCCATGGCAAATAAAATCCGGATATTGTAGCTACAACTACACCCAGAAGCCCAAAACTTAGCTGTAACCAGTATCTTTTAGCACTATACAAAATACGCCACGCAATCTTCATACCACAAACACCCCTTCTTATTTATTATCGAACTTACCAATTTCTTCGCAAAAAAAATAACACCCCCTACCTGAGTAAAAAGTGCAATTATAGTCCACTGTGAAAAAACCGGCACCTCCACACGCCTGTATACTGTTGTAACCATTCGCGTTCCCGTCTCCTCCGTATTTAATATTTTATGAGTGTTTGTCTATGCATACGCCTCCTTTGATGAATCTATGCTACTCGCTAGTACTGTTGAGAATAACAGCAGCAAACACATCAGCACCGCTAAAATCATTTCTATACTTCCAAAAATTAGATAACAATTCATTCCTTTTTGGATTAATCAGCTTACTCAGCACACCCTTTATTATTTAAATATTTAAATAATTTTAAATATAAGTTGTTAATTTTCTTCAATAATCGATCGGCGTCTTCTTACAATCCACTTTAAAAATTACGAATTAAATTCAACTCACCAAGAAAGCCACCTCCGAAGCAACTTTTTGAATCGTTACATTTGTATTTCGTAAATATCACCTTGTGCCCGAGTCTTTTTTCATTTAAACAATCTTGCACTGTTTTACGCTTCCCCAGCTTCAACAAATTTGCTTAATTGACTCCCTAAACATTTCAGCAAGTAATTGAATGGATATCAGCTTGGTATAGTCCTGATCTAAGTCTAAGTATTGAATGACTAATTCAACATAATCTGTTAAAAAAAACGAATCCCTTCCTTCTCTTTTATAAGCAGTCCCTAAAACTTACTCCTCCGTCATTTGTTTGACCCTCCCTCTACATTAATCTTCTATATTGTATAGTAATTCAAATGACAATGATTATCAATATCAATTTCGGTTATCAAAATCAAATTTAATTAAGTAAATTGCAATGTATATTGCAATTGTATTTGAGAATCATTATCATCTTAAGCAACGGATATGTTGGGGGTGAAAATATGAATTGGAATGAACAAATCAAGTTGTGGAATAGGGCTACTGTTCGAATTTTAGATATTCGCCATCATGTTATATGTGATGGACAGGATCTGTGCAATTACAAACTTCCTGCCAATGTATTTCTGTTTGTTTCTAGTGGTAATGCCTTTGTACGAATAGATGAACATAAATGTTATGTCAAGCAACACCATTTAGTTCATACAGGTAAAGGGTCAGAGATGGACATTATGCCTGCAAGGAATGCGTTTTCATATTATCTTATTTATTTCAAGGTAAGTAATCCAGATGTAACTGTAAGCCCTTTTGCTAAACAATCAGCAAATCAGTTACTAGAACCATTACATCTATTTTATCATGTTGTCCCCCAAGAGCCTGGAGTTCTATATAATCACATTCGCGGGTTATATGAAGAATGGGGAAAATGTGATGAATTGAGCAAAATCCGCACAAAATCATTGTTCTATGAATTTATTTACGAGTTATTCAATCTCTTGCAAAACTCAACAGATAAAGGGAGACCTTCTAAACTTATTACCAATGCGCTGAATTATATTCATAAAAACTACAAAGAAGTTATTACAATGGAGCAGTTGGCTGATTTACTCGGCTGTAGCGTTAGTTATATGCATAGGTTGTTTAAAGCTGAAATCGGAAAAAGTCCAAATGATTATATTATGGGAATACGATTAGAACAAGCTAGTCAACTTTTATTGACTAGTCAGCTAAGTGTAGGGGAAATAGCTTTAAGCACAGGATATCCGGATATGTATTACTTTAGCAGGTTGTTTAAAAAGCACTTCGGAGTATCTCCGCTTCACTTTCGTGAAAGAAGGATTGACCATCAAGGTCTACATCTTAATCCATCTAAATCTTCACTATTCTCCATTGTTCCTACATCTTCGCTTTCTTATAATGAAGGAACAAAAGAAATTGAGAACCTTTCTCAATCAGAAGGAGAGATACAATTGTTTATTACAAACCGTACAAAGCCTACGCTCACTTCACTACTTCTTGTTTGTTTATCAATATTCATAAGTGGATGTCAAGCAGATAGTGGTAAGGCAAGCTCAGAAAATGAGCGAAATAACCTAGTAACAGCTGTAAGTAGTGAAGGAAAGGGAACTTCTGAAACTAAAACTTATAAGCATATTGATGGTGAGACAGAAATTCCATTAGAACCTAAGCGGGTATTTACTGATGTAAAGGTTGGACAATTAATGGCATTGGGCGTCGAGCCAGTCGGCAGTTCTAGTTACCCTTTACAAACTGGATTTATTGCTGAAAATGATATTGAAGATGTCGGTATATTTCCATTGAACCTCGAAAAAGTAGCTTCTCTAGAGCCGGATTTGATTATTTTGACGGAAGCTTGGCGAGATGGTGGAGGGTATGAAGCTTTCAGTAAAATTGCACCTACAATTGTCATACCCAATCATTCAGATAGTTTAACAGATGAACTTCATATGTTTGGAGACATTTTAGGCAAAGAAGAGGAAAGCGAGCGTTGGCTTGCTGAATTTCAAAAGAAGGTAGATGTAGCTAAAGAAAAAGTTAAAGCTGTTATTAGTGAAGAAGAAACTTTTACAATATTGAATGTACGCCCCGAAAACTTCTTTATTTATGATGATGTCAATATGGGTGGAAATATTATCTATAAGTATTTAGGTTTAACACCACAAGAAAAAGTACAGGCTGATGTGCTAAATGGGGAAGTTTGGGAAGTTTCAGCTGAGGTCATTCCCGAATATATCGGTGACCACTTATTGCTAGCAAACAATAAAGGGGCAGAAGAAACATTTAAGGAAAACAAAAAGCTTTGGGCGAATACGGCTGCTTTTCAGAATGATACAGTATATGAAATTGATTTCGACCAATTTCTACTTAATGATCCTATTAGCGTATTACATCAACTGGATATAATAACTGAGTTAATTTTAGAGAATAATAGGTAATAAGCGATTAACGTAACAAAACTCAAAAAAACTCTAAAGATTTGCTTAGTAAACAGCAATCTTTAGAGTTTTGACATTCTGCTAGCATAATCATAATCCATGAGCGTATCGTTATTTGAGTAATACATAATATTATCTTCTTTTACTATATCTAACATTTTCCATAAGGCAACTGATTCAAGACTGTTTTTCAGTTCATCTAGATTTGGATTGAAGTTTGTATGAGCAATGATGTCTGTTTCATTCAAATATTCATCTAGCACTTCCAAAGAAATTGGAGAGTAATAACCTTCTGATTTAGGGTTACCTCTATTTAAAAATTCCTTTTCTACACTTTTAGGGGCTTTCATACCTAAATTTCCATATACAATCCCCCTTGTTTTATCACCCTGAATCCCAGGTGTACCCTCTTCAACACCTTGTAAAAACACAATCTTCTTATCATATATACCCGCATCTATAAACTTTTGTTTCGCTCCCTCTACCTTGATTTCATAATCCCTTATAAGTGCTGTAGCTTGTTCAGGCATGCCAAATACTTCTCCAAAAAGTGTTACTCTATCTTCTAAAGTAGACATTTCATTATAAAAAATAGTAGAGCTATTTTATTCAATTGCTCTAAGGAGATAGAACCCCATGTTTCAGAACCTCATTGGCTGATGCGGCAAAATGATATTATGACGTACATCAATTCATTAGATTGCTGAACGTATCCGGACTTTAGTAGCGATATCAATTGATTCCTTAGAAAACTTGATTGATTCATGCTTCTAGACTCTCTATCATCCGCTATATCTTTCATAAAATGAAGCCAAGACGTTTGCATTAAATAAAACAACTACATACAAAAAAGCCTCCTTTATGACGGGGCTCCAGACTATAGACAAAGTCCGAAAAATCGACTTTGTCTATTTTTTTAAAATTAGGAGGCTATAAGCACAATTCTTTTTAGATTTTCCAAACCCTTTATTTTCAAGGATTCAGAAAAACATTTGAACTTAGAAAACTAAAACCAAATACCGACATATGATAACTTTTTGTTACAAAATTAGTTTGTCGACACTCTGAAGCCTATTTCTTTGCAATCGGTAACTCTATTAATTGCGTCACAAAATCATCTAATGCAATCATCTTACTGATATAATCATAACCAATTATCGAACTATCAAAATCAAAGTATAGTACGTTTTCTTCTTGCACTGCTGGGATATCATTCCATAATGTTACTTTCGATAATTCCTTCTTTAAACTTTCCACATCCTCAAATTTCGTATAACCAATAATATCTGCATCAGCCAAGTAATCTGGTAATACTTCAATAGAAATTTTTTCTGCAAATCCTTTAGATTCACCAGTATTAAAAACTTTCTTTTCAATCAACTTTGGCGCTGGCATGCCTAGCTCTTGATAAATAATTGAAGGGTTTAAATTGCCATGAACATGTACTTCTTTGCCTTCAACCCCTTGCACAAATCCAATTCGTTTATCTAAAAGACCAGCATCTTTTAATCGTACTTTGGCAGTCTCAATTTGTTTATGATACTGATCGATTAAATCATCCGCACGATTTTCCATGCCGAATATTTCTCCAAAAAATTCAAGCGACTCTTCTAAACTCATATTTCCTATATCAACAGTAATTGTTGGCGCAATTTTACTATACTTTTCAACAGAATCATCAAAGTGTATACCCGTAATAATTAAATCCGGATTCATTGCTAATATATTTTCTAAATTTTCTCGATCAACATACTTTATTTCTTCGATTTGTTCACTCCAAGATGTCTCCCATTTATCAAATTCAGCATACTGCTCAAAATAACTCTCTACCCCTATTAAATTTCTCTCAAAAGGAATGACATTACCTACGATTGACCAATCTGCTATAAAAATTCGCTTCGGATTCGCAGGAATCTCCACCTCCCCATTATCCGTTTTAACAATCCTCGTTTGCGATTGATTTCCATTTACCTCCGCATGTGTCCCTGTTTGTTCTGTATTATTTGTCGGTGTTGTTGCAGAACACGCTGATAACAACATCATTAAGCTAAGTATTGCTGGGAAAAGTATTTCTTTTCCTCTCATTTTTTTAAGCATTGATAACTCATCATCTCCTTTAAATTTAACTAGTTTCCCTAGTCCATCATCATTGTAAATTTGTTGAGAATCATTATCAATATCATTTCTAGGCATGTTCATTATCATTTTTCTTCTATACTCACTCGGAGTCATCTGATAATATTTCTTAAACATTCGAATCAGATTCAACTCATCTAAAAAACCGCAACCTGCAGCAATCTCTTGAATTGTTGCAAAAGATTGTCGTAAATGCTCTTTAGCCGCATCCAATCTCCTTTCGTTTAAATATTCTTGTAAACTTTTATGTTCACGCTTTTTAAACAGTCGACTTAACTGGCTTCTACTTATCGGAAACATTTCTACAAATGTTTGTATGGATATTGGTTCAGCATAATGCTCATCCAAATATTGCTTAGCAAGAGCAACATAATCTTGTTCAAAGATGCGAACCGCGCCTTCTCTAATTTCATGGTAAATTTCATAAACAAGTTGATACAGTAGTGCTTTAGCATATAATTGATCCTCTGTTGTGCCAACTACCCAATGTTCATATAATTTTTGGACTTTATTAATTGAAGAAATCGGATTCCTTAGTGAAAAACCATAGATTTGCGAGAAAGGGTCTACTTTTTCCCGCAAGCGATGAATGTCTCTTTTATAGAATGGTGCCGTCTCAGCCTTATAGAAAATCATCCAGCTTTGAATGCTAGAATGAATTGGTTCAATTGATAATTGCGTTCCTTTTCCAGCATGAAAAACACCAAAATGTTCGGAATGGTGCAATGTTTTATTTAATGTTATATTCGCCTGCTCTCCATATGTATAAATGAGCATACTACTTGGTGCCCTGTATGCGTCTATTGATTGATTGGGAAAAAGTGTTTTATGACGAACATCTATCAATGAAATCGACGAGCGCATCCATAGTTTAGCTGCAATATCGATTAAATCCTTTGTAAAATAACTCGAAAAAGCGGATTCCTCCATTTTTCTAACCCCCATATAGAGTATTCATTTACTTATTCCCTATTATCAAGCACGCCTTAATAAAAATGAAGTTGCAAATTTCCGACAAGTGAAGTAACGAAAAGCATATTAGAAAATGAATAGACCTCGTACATTAAAACGGAATGTATTAGAGATTTTTATCCTACGCTCCTAAAAATAAAAAAGACCCTTTCCACATAAGTGAAAAGAGTCTTGAAAAGCCGATATTAACGTTTTGAGAACTGAGGTGCACGACGAGCGCCGCGTAGACCTGGTTTTTTACGTTCTTTCATGCGTGAATCACGAGTAAGTAATCCAGCTGATTTTAATGCAGCACGGAAATCTGGGTCTACTTGAAGTAGAGCACGAGCGATACCGTGACGAACAGCACCAGCTTGACCAGTGTATCCACCACCGTTAACGTTTACGTGGATATCATAGCTTCCTGTAGTTTCAGTAGCTACTAATGGTTGTTTAATTACTTCGCGTAATGCAGCGAATGGTACGTATTCTTCGATTTCACGTTTGTTGATAACAATTTTACCTGTACCTGGTACTAAACGTACGCGAGCTACAGAGCTTTTACGGCGACCAGTGCCGATGTATTGAACTTGTGCCAAAGTAATATCCTCCTCTTAATTTATATTATCCGCGAAGCTCGTATGCTTCTGGTTTTTGTGCAGCATGTGGATGCTCTGTTCCAGTGTAAACATTAAGTTTAGTGAACATTTTACGACCTAAAGAGTTTTTAGGAAGCATTCCTTTAACTGCTAATTCGATCATTCTTGTTGGGTATTTATCTAACATTTCACCAGCAGTACGAGTTTTTAAACCACCCGCAAATTGAGTGTGGTGACGGTAAAGTTTACCCTCTAATTTGTTACCAGTTAAATGGATTTTGTCAGCGTTGATGATGATTACGTGATCACCTGTGTCAACGTTTGGTGTGAATGTTGGTTTATGTTTACCACGTAAGATTGCAGCTACTTCAGAAGCTAAACGTCCAAGAGTTTGGCCTTCTGCATCAACTACTAACCATTTACGGTCTACTTCGTGACCTTTAGCCATGAATGTTGTACGCATGTATATATCCTCCTAATCGATTCGATTACCGTTATTTTTCATTAGACTACACTATAAGTTTCGGGGCTTATTTGTGGTGGTAATGAAAATACCATCTGTTATCATATAATGAATGACTTTTAAAGTCAAGCAATTTCATTAAACACCTGGTGAAGTTGTTCAGAATTGTAGAACACCACTAATAGAACACTTTTTCTAAGTATAGACCTTGTGGTGGTGCGGTTTTTCCCGCCTTATCACGATCACCTGAAGCAACTACCTGCGACACATTGTCGATCTTCCGTCGACCAATGCCAACCTCCCAAAGAGTACCTGCAATAATACGTACCATATTATATAAGAAGCCATTACCTTCAATCACCATATGTAGCTCCTCTCCATGCCATTCAAACTGCAGCATTGTTACTGTGCGTACTTTATCTTTCACGCTTGTATTCGCTGCACAAAAACAAGAAAAGTCATGTGTACCAATGATAGCCTTAGCAGCCTCTTGCATTGCCTCTACGTCGGGTTTAACTCCATTTGTCTCCACAGTGTAATATCTGCGGAATGGACTTTGAATAGGCTCACAAGACCAAATATAACGGTATCGCTTCCCAGCCACGCTGTAACGCGCATGAAAATCATGTGCCACTTCCTCTACCGATAATACGCGAATATCTCTAGGTAGTTGCACATTCAAAGCCTTACTATACTTTTCTGTTGGGATGGCGAGTGGTGTATCAAAATGCAACGTTTGCCCTGTCGCATGAACTCTAGCATCAGTACGACCACTTGCAGTTACCTTCACCTTTTCTCCCTTATGCATAATGGCTAGAACACGCTCAAGCTCAGCCTGCACTGTGCGCTCCCCTGGCTGTACTTGGTAGCCAGAAAAAAGCGTTCCATCATAGCTTATAATTACTTTTAATCGTCGCATAAAGCCTACTCCTTTAACTTCTATAGAAGAATAGCAATACGCCTATTGCTACTAATAATACAAGCGCAAATGTGTCCCCCATATCCCATTTTAGCCTACGGTATCTTGTACGTCCTTCTCCACCACGATAGCCTCTTACTTCCATCGCTGTTGCTAAATCCTCCGCTCGCTTAAAGGCGCTGACAAAGAGCGGGACAAGCAATGGCACTACTGCCTTTATACGGTCCTTAATTGGTCCAGATGATAAATCAGAGCCCCGTGCCATTTGTGCCTTCATAATCTTGTCCGTCTCATCCATTAAGGTTGGAATAAAGCGTAATGAGATGGACATCATTAAAGCTAATTCATGGACAGGTACTTTTATTGCTTTTAATGGATTCAACAGAACTTCAATACCATCTGTAATAGAAATAGGTGATGTTGTTAACGTTAAAATTGACGTCATAAATACTAATACTAGAAAACGGATTGAAATAAATATTCCCCGTTTAATCCCTTCATCATAAATCGTAATGAATTTTGATTCAAAAATAGGGACGCCTTCCTTCGTCATAAAAATATGGAGAAGGAATGTGAAGGCCATTAAAAAGAGCACAGGTTTGAGACCATTAATTAAAAAATACAGGCGAATGCGCGATACTAAGACAATCAGTAGCGTGAAAGCGAGTAGCATGGCATATGTCACCGTATTATTAGCCAAAAACACAATAATAATAAAGGCGAACACAAAGATTAGCTTTGACCGTGGATCAAGTTTATGCACGGGTGAATCACCCGGTAAGAAGCGGCCAAAGATCATTTTTTCCATCATGACTCCGCACGCTCCTCTCTAAGCGCTTGAGCAATTTCAGCAGCAAGCTCCTCCTCTGTCAAACAAACCTTAGACAAAGAACGACCCATCATATGCTCGATCTTTTGTTGAAAGCGGACAATACGTGGTGGCTCCAAACGGAATTTCTTTAAGGTATCAACATCTTTAAAAATAACTCGTGGTGTTCCACTTAAGACATTCTTTCCTTCATGCATGATCACAATATTATCTGCATAACGAGCTGCATCCTCCATACTATGGGTTACTAGAATGGTTGTAAGATGACGTTCTTGATGCAGCTGATAAAACATATCCATAATTTCTTTTTGACCCCGTGGATCAAGGCCTGCTGTTGGTTCATCTAATACAATAACCTCTGGATCCATCGCTAAAACACCTGCAATAGCTACTCGACGCATTTGACCGCCTGATAAATCGAACGGTGATTTATCCAAAACGTTATCAGGCAAGCCAACTAAGCTGACAAGTTCTCTTGCACGAGCTTCAGCTTCCTCCTCTGATATACCAAAGTTCATTGGACCAAACATAATATCCTTTAACACTGTTTCTTCAAATAATTGATGCTCCGGAAATTGAAAGACTATGCCGACCTTTTGTCGTACTGCTTTTAAATCCTTCGCTTTTTTACCAGCCACAATTATGCGATCCCCAATATGTACTTCTCCTGAAGTAGGTCTTAGAAGTGCGTTAAAATGCTGAAGAATCGTTGATTTTCCAGAACCAGTATGGCCAATAATCGCTTGATAAGTATGGGATGGGATGTCAAAATCTACATCGAATAATGCCCGTTTTTCAAAGGGAGTTCCTTTTGCATAGGCATAGCTTACTTGTTGAAGTTTGATGTCCATAAATCATTCACCAACTCTTCTTCTGTCATATGTTGTCCCATTAATGGAACACCTTCCTTTTGCAATAGCTTTGATAACTTTAAGGCAAATGGCAAATCCAGTCCAAATTCAACCAGCTTGTCCCCTAGTGCAAAGATTTCAGCAGGTGTGCCTTCTGCAAATTTCTTACCATCATTCATAAAAAGAACACGATCTGCTAACATTGCCTCTTCTAAATCATGTGTAATAGATAAAACTGTTAATCCTGTTTCCGCACGTAATGTTTGGACAGTTTGTAAAACCTCTGCACGTCCCTGAGGATCTAACATGGATGTCGCCTCATCTAAAATTAAAAGCTTTGGCTTTAATGCAAGTGCCCCAGCAATGGCAACACGCTGTTTCTGTCCACCAGATAAATGATGTGGCTCATGGTCTAAAAACTGACTCATTTTTACTTGGTCCAGTGCCGCATGTACACGCTTCACCATTTCTTCAAAGGGGATGCCGTTGTTTTCCAAAGCAAATGCAACATCATCCTGTACCGTTGCACCAACAAATTGATTGTCAGGATTTTGAAAAACCATTCCCATTAAGGAGCGGGATTCCCAAAGATTTTCTTCATTTAAGGGTTCTCGTAGTATTCGCACATCTCCCTGCTGAGGAAATAATAAACCATTCATCAGCTTAGCAATCGTGGACTTACCCGAACCATTATGTCCGACTATAGCTATCCATTCGCCTTCTTCAACAGCAAAGCTAACATTTTCAACAGCATTACGACTGTTTTGAATTTCTGGTGTATATGAAAAAGTCACATTATTTAAAGATAAAATTTCAGGCATATCTAGAACTCCTCTCTCTACGCTCAGCTCTACTAACTAACTTACACTTTTTTATGTATGAATTCTACTACAATCCGTATGTCGATAAAAGAAAAATACTACAATAACAACTCAAATTAATAATGGCTTATTAAATAACAAAATACCATCCATATATTAAAAAAAGCACCACAAATTGGCGCCATCTAATCTAATAAAAAAGCGCGCACCTCATTCGATAGAAATGCGCTAGTCGTTACATTTACAAGAAATACGGGTGCTCAAGCCCTTATTTCTCCTGAATGAGGTGCGGAGAGCTAAACGAGACGCCACACCCTTAAGTGTCCGCTCATCATAACGCTCAGCTTAATTATTTGTCGTATAAATCATTTATAAAGAAAGAGGGTGGTGATTCCCACCCTCTTCACCACAAGTTTTCTCTTATGATTAAACTAGTTCAATCACAACAACAGGTGCACCGTCACCACGACGAGGACCTACTTTAAGAATACGAGTGTAACCACCTTGACGCTCAGCATAACGTGGTGCAACATCATCAAATAACTTTTGAAGTGCAAATGATGTTGTTTCGTTACCTTCTGCATCAGTCGTTGTTACTAGTTCACGACGGATGAATGCAGCAGCTTGACGGCGTGCATGTAAATCTCCGCGTTTACCTAAAGTAATCATTTTTTCAACAGCTTTACGTACTTCTTTAGCGCGAGCCTCAGTAGTTTCGATGCGCTCGTTGATGATTAAATCAGTAGCTAAGTCACGTAACATCGCTTTACGTTGAGAACTTGTACGACCAAGTTTTCTGTAACCCATGGATGTTTCCCTCCTTTATAGAAAAAAATCTGATCTTGTTAGTTGTGTTTAAATCGCTTAGTCTTCTTTGCGTAATCCTAAACCAAGCTCTTCTAACTTCGCTTTTACTTCTTCTAATGACTTACGTCCAAGGTTACGAACTTTCATCATATCGTCTTCTGATTTATTCGCAAGTTCTAGTACTGTATTAATACCAGCGCGTTTTAAACAGTTATAAGAACGAACAGAAAGATCAAGTTCTTCGATAGTCATCTCTAAAACTTTTTCTTTTTGATCTTCTTCTTTTTCGACCATGATTTCAGCAGTTTGTGCCTCATCTGTCATGCCAACGAAGATGTTAAGATGCTCGGTTAAAATTTTTGCTCCGAGCGAAATCGCCTCTTTCGGACCGATGCTGCCATCTGTCCACACATCAAGAGAAAGTTTGTCGTAGTCAGAAGACTGACCTACACGAGTATTTTCCACTTGGAAATTGACGCGTGATACTGGAGTGTAAATAGAGTCGATCGGGATCACGCCGATAGGAAGATCCTCACGTTTGTTTTGATCAGCAGGAGTGTAACCACGGCCGCGTTGTGCATACATACGCATACGTAAATGACCGTTTTTAGCGATTGTTGCAATATATAGATCTGGGTTTAAAATTTCCACGTCACTGTCATGTGTAATGTCAGCAGCCGTAACTGTACCATCGCCTTTAACATCAATCTCAATAACTTTTTCTTCGTCAGAGTAGATTTTAAGAGCTAGTTTTTTCACGTTCAAAATGATTGAAGCTACATCTTCTACTACGCCTTCTACAGTTGAGAATTCGTGAAGAACACCATCAATTTGAATTGAAGTGACAGCAGCTCCTGGTAATGAAGACAGAAGGATACGACGTAAAGAATTACCCAAAGTGTTTCCATATCCGCGTTCAAGCGGTTCTACAACAAACTTTCCATATTTGGAATCTTCGCTGATCTCCACCGTTTCAATCTTTGGTTTTTCAATTTCGATCATTTTATTTACCCTCCTTCAAAACATCGAATGTATAGGTTCTTTCCATCATAGATTCGATCGTCAATGACGTATCGTTTATTATCTGCACAAGACAGTCTGTACAAAAAATGATGTTCTCATACAATATGAGACGCACCCATTACACGCGACGACGTTTTGGCGGACGGCAACCATTGTGAGGAACTGGAGTAACGTCTTTAATAGCAGTTACTTCTAAACCAGCAGCTTGAAGTGCACGAATAGCAGCTTCACGACCAGCACCAGGACCTTTAACAGTTACTTCCAACGTTTTCAGACCATGTTCAAGGGATGTTTTAGCAGCAGTTTCTGCAGCCATTTGAGCAGCGAATGGTGTAGATTTACGTGAACCACGGAAACCAAGAGCACCAGCACTTGACCAAGATACAGCGTTACCTTGCATATCTGTAATCGTTACGATTGTATTGTTAAATGTAGAACGAATGTGTGCGATACCAGATTCGATATTCTTTTTCACACGACGTTTACGAGTTTGTTGTTTACGAGCCATGTTAAGAAGGAACCTCCTTTACCAATTATTTTTTCTTGTTCGCAACTGTTTTACGAGGACCTTTACGCGTACGCGCATTGTTCTTCGTATTTTGACCACGAACAGGTAAGCCACGACGGTGACGGATACCACGGAATGAACCGATTTCCATCAGACGTTTAATATTTAATGAAGTTTCGCGACGTAAGTCACCTTCAAGTTTGTAAGAATCTAATTGTTCACGGATTTTGTTTAACTCATCTTCAGTTAAGTCGCGTACGCGTGTATCTTCTGAAATACCTGCATCAGCTAGTACTTTCTGAGCTGTAGTTTTACCAATACCGAAAATGTACGTTAATGAAATTACAACGCGTTTGTCGCGAGGAATATCAACACCAGCAATACGTGCCATGTACGTTGTGCACCTCCTTTAGAATTAACCTTGTTTTTGTTTATGTTTAGGATTTTCACAGATTACCATTACTTTACCGCGTCGGCGAATTACTTTACATTTTTCGCAGATCGGTTTCACAGATGGTCTCACTTTCATCTAACCTAACCTCCTTAGTAGTCCGGAGCGCAAAAGATTATTTAAAACGGTATGTGATACGACCGCGAGTTAAATCATAAGGAGATAACTCAATAGTAACCTTATCTCCAGGTAGAATACGGATAAAGTGCATACGAATCTTACCAGATACGTGTGCTAGAATCACATGTCCATTTTCTAATTCTACCTTAAACATCGCGTTTGGCAAAGTCTCAACAACTGTCCCTTCGACTTCAATTACATCATCTTTCGCCATCTACTCTGTCTCCTCTCTATATGCAAATTAAAGTTCTCATCGTTACATCAAACGGATATCTGCTGCAACTTTAGAAGCAACCTCGTTTCAACATATGTTTGGATTGTATGAGAGATGTTTGAAAGACGCTCGTCTGGTTTCGCTTCACACAATCCACGGAATATACAGAACCAGTAAGGGCACTGAATCTCCCATGTTTACACGAATACCGGAATGTCTTGGATGAGATATTCATACCCGTTACACAGATGCTTCCACGAAACCCATTATACTCCTCCAAAAGGTATGTTGCACTTTTAAGAAGAAATATATACCGGGCACAATATGCTTTTGCAACTCTCAAAAAAATTATGTTTCGTTGTTGCTCCCGCATGCCTCCCGCGGAAGCAGTACTCTGCGCCCGGAGCCGGGTATCAGCTGCGGCTGCCCTGTAATAGAGCATCAAGATCAGCAAACACTTTGTTAATATCTTGCTGTCCATCTATATTAGTTAACACACCTTTAGCTTGATAGAAATCAAGTAGAGGTTGTGCTTGTTTCATATTTACTTCCAGACGGTTCGCAACCGTTTCAGGATTATCATCTGCACGTGTATAAAGCTCGCCACCATCTTTATCACATTTCCCTTCCTCAGCAGGAGGATTGAAAATTAAATGATAAGATGTACCACAAGTTTTACAAATACGTCGACCTGAAAGGCGAGCAATTAACTCATCCTTTTCAACTTGAATGTTTAATGTATGCTCAATAGCTTTACCTAGATCAGCAAGAATGCTATCTAGTGCTTCAGCTTGAGGAACAGTACGTGGGAAACCATCTAATAAGAATCCTTTTTCACAATCAGGTTTAGCCAGTCGCTCACGAACAATACCAATCGTTACTTCATCAGGTACAAGTGCACCTTGATCCATAAACGATTTAGCTTGTAAGCCAAGTTCAGTACCTTCTTTAATTGCAGCACGGAACATATCGCCTGTAGAAATATGAGGAATTGCGTACTTCTCAACAATTTTATCTGCCTGCGTACCTTTACCAGCACCTGGCAGACCCATTAAAACGATATTCATTAGGAAATATTCCTCCCACAAAAGGTTTGCTGATTAAAGGAAACGATGGAACGTTCCCTAAAAACCAACATTATTTCATAAAGCCTTTGTAGTGACGTTTAACAAGTTGAGATTCTAGCTGCTTCATCGTTTCGAGCGCTACGCCGACTACGATAATAATACTAGTACCACCGATCTGCACTGAGGCAGGTAGATTCATAAAGTTTATGAATATAACCGGCATTACTGAAATAACAGTTAAGAAAATCGCGCCGACAAATGTCAGACGATATAACACGCTTGTTAAATACGTTTGAGTGTTTTCACCAGGACGAATACCTGGAATATAAGCACCTTGCTTTTTCAAGTTATCAGCCACATTTTCTGGATTCACTTGTACGAATGCATAGAAATATGTGAATGCGATGATTAATGCTACATAAATAATCATTCCAACAGGTTTTGTATGATCAAACGTGTTATTAATGAATGTTGTAACATTATTTTCACCGAAGAACGGAACTAACGTACGAGGTGTCATCAGAAACGCTGAAGCAAAGATTACAGGAATAACCCCTGCAGCATTTACTTTTAACGGTAAATGCGTTTGTTGACCACCAGTCTGTTGGTTACGTCCAGTAACTCGTTTTGCATATTGAATTGGAATTTTACGTAGTGCTTGTTGCACGTAGATAACTCCAATAACAACCGCAAGCAAAATTAAAACAAGTAGACCAAGGATAATTAGGTTGATAAATAATTTATCACCAGCACCCTCGATTTGTTGTGCATAGATTTGGTTGATACCTGTAGGTAATGCCGCAACGATACCTGCGAAAATTACAACAGAAATACCATTACCAACGCCATGCGCAGTAATTTGATCAGCAAGCCATACTAGGAATGCTGTACCCGCTGTTAATACAATAGAAATTATAACATATGTTAAAACTCCTTCTTCCTTAATCAATGACCCGCCATACATTCTATTAAAACCGAATGACATTGCGAATGATTGAATGAAAGCAAGAATAATAGTAAAGTAGCGTGTAAATTGTGCAAGTTTACGTCTTCCGACTTCACCTTGCTTTGCCCATTCAGCAAACTTCGGTACTACGTCCATTTGCAATAACTGAACAATAATTGAGGCTGTGATGTAAGGCATAATCCCCATCGCAAAGATCGAGAAGTTCTTTAAAGCACCACCGCCAAAAGTATTGAGGAAACCAACGAGGTTAAACTCATCAGTTGCCTTTAATACATTAGCGTCAACGTTAGGTACTGGAATGAAAGTTCCAATACGAAAAACGATTAACATTAAAAGTGTGAAAATGATTTTATTTCTTATATCTCGAACACGCATAAAGTTAGAGATTGTCTGAAACATTAAATCACCTCAGTAGTTCCGCCGGCATTCTCGATTGCTTCTTTCGCTGAAGCTGAGAATTTATGAGCTTTGACAGTAAGCTTTTTATTAAGCGTTCCATTGCCTAGAACTTTAATTCCAGCTTTTTCATTGCTCACTAGACCAGTTTCAAGTAATAATGCAGCAGTTACCTCTGCACCGTCTTCGAAACGGTTTAAAGCATCTAGGTTAACGATAGCGTATTCTTTACGGTTAATGTTCGTAAAGCCACGTTTTGGTAAACGACGGAATAATGGGTTCTGACCGCCTTCAAAGCCTGGGCGTACACCGCCACCAGAACGAGCGTTTTGACCTTTATGACCTTTACCTGCTGTTTTACCGTTACCAGAACCGATACCACGACCAACGCGGTTGCGTTGCTTACGAGAACCTTCTGCTGGTTTTAACTCATGCAGTTTCATAGTGGGTGGCACCTCCTTGTTCAATAATTGGAAATTAAATTTCTTTTACAGTAACTAAGTGAGCTACTTTATCAAGCATGCCGCGAGTAGCTGCGTTATCAGCTTTCTCTACAGTTTGGTGTAATTTACGTAAACCTAAAGCTTCAACTGTTTTGCGTTGTGCAGGTTTAGTACCAATCACAGATTTAGTAAGGGTGATTTCTAATTTGTTAGCCATTATCTTTCCCCCCTTATCCTAATATTTCTTCCACTGATTTACCACGTAATTTAGCTACGTCCTCTACGCGTTTTAATTCAGTTAAACCTTGAACAGTTGCACGCACCATGTTGATTGGTGTGTTAGATCCAAGAGATTTTGAAAGAATATCAGTAATACCAGCAAGTTCTAGTACTGCACGTACTGGACCACCAGCGATAACCCCTGTACCAGGAGCAGCAGGTTTAATTAAGATTTCTCCTGCACCGAAGCGACCAAGCACTAAGTGTGGAGTTGTTCCACCAACACGTGGCACTTCTACTAAGTTTTTCTTCGCATCTTCAACAGCTTTACGGATAGCATCTGGAACCTCTTGAGCTTTACCAGTACCGAAACCTACATGACCGTTTCTATCGCCAACAACAACTAGTGCTGTGAAGCGGAAGCGACGTCCACCTTTAACAACTTTAGCAACACGGTTAATAGTAACTACGCGTTCTTCAAGTTCTCCAAGTTTGTTTGCGTCAATTCGACTCATGAAATGTGTCCCTCCTTCTTATTAAAATTCTAAACCATTCTCACGTGCAGCTTCAGCTAAAGCTTTTACGCGTCCATGATATAAGTAACCACCACGGTCAAAAACTACAGCAGTAATATTTTTTTCCGCAGCGCGTTTCGCGATTGTTTCACCGATTTTTGATGCAGTGTCAACATTGCTACCAGTACCTTCAAAACCTTTTTCTTGAGAAGATGCGCTAACAATTGTTACACCTGCTACGTCATCGATAAGTTGAGCGTAGATGTTCTTGTTAGAACGGAATACATTTAAGCGTGGACGCTCTGCAGTACCCGAAATTTTAGAACGAACTCGCGCATGACGTTTTTTACGAACTTGATTTTTATCCTGTTTCGTAATCACAAGGGTCACTCCTTTCTAATGCTTAGGCAGCATTATTTACCTGTTTTACCTTCTTTACGACGAACGTATTCGCCTTCGTAACGGATACCTTTACCTTTATATGGCTCTGGTGGACGAACGTCACGGATGTTAGATGCAAGAGCACCAACGCGCTCTTTGCTGATACCTTTAATGATGATTTTAGTGTTAGAAGGAACTTCAATTTCAAGACCATCTTCAGGTGTGAACTCTACTGGATGTGAATAACCTACGTTAAGTACAAGTTTTTTGCCTTGTAATTGCGCACGGTAACCAACACCGATAAGTTCTAAAGCTTTTTCGAAACCTGCAGAAACACCAGTAACCATGTTCGCTAGAAGCGCACGAGTAGTACCGTGGTTTGTGCGGTGTTCTTTTGATTCAGAAGGACGTGATACAGAGATTACGTTACCCTCTTGCTCAATTTTCATATCTTGGTGGAAAGAACGAACAAGTTCGCCTTTAGGACCTTTAACAGTAACAGTGTTGTCAGCTGCAACAGTAACAGTTACGTTAGCTGGTACCTCGATAATTTTTTTACCTACACGAGACATTTAGTTGCACCTCCATTCATTTATTGCTAATTACCAAACGTATGCTAGAACTTCGCCGCCAACTTGTTTAGCGCGAGCTTCTTTATCTGTTAATAAACCTTGTGAAGTTGACACTAAAGCGATACCAAGACCGTTCAGTACTTTAGGCACTTCATTTGTTTTAGCATATACACGTAAACCAGGTTTAGAAATACGTTTTAAGCCAGTGATAACACGCTCGTTATCTTTACCGTATTTTAAGAAGATACGGATAATACCTTGCTTGTTGTCTTCCACGTATTCTACGTCACGTACGAAACCTTCACGCTTTAAAATTTCAGCGATTTCTTTTTTCACGTTGGAAGCCGGTACTTCTAACTTCTCGTGACGAACCATGTTCGCATTACGAATGCGAGTAAGCATATCTGCAATCGGATCAGTCATTGTCATTACATTTACCTCCTTCCCAAATTAGGGGATTACCAGCTGGCTTTTTTCACGCCAGGAATTTGTCCCTTATATGCAAGTTCTCGGAAACAAATACGGCAAAGTTTAAATTTGCGATATACAGAGTGTGGACGGCCACAGCGTTCACAACGTGTATATTCTTGCACTTTAAACTTTTGCTTACGTTGTTGTTTAACGATCATAGATTTTTTAGCCACGTTTTCGCCCTCCTTGTTTAAATTACTTTTGGAACGGCATACCGAATTGTGTCAATAACTCGCGAGCTTCTTCGTCAGAGTTCGCTGTCGTTACGATCACGATGTCCATACCGCGTACTTTTGAAACTTTATCGTAATCGATTTCTGGGAAAATTAGTTGCTCTTTAACACCTAGAGTGTAGTTACCGCGACCATCGAATGCTTTTTTAGAAACACCACGGAAGTCACGTACACGAGGAAGTGAGATTGAGATTAATTTGTCCAAGAATTCATACATACGCTCACCGCGTAATGTAACTTTAGCACCGATTGGCATACCTTCACGTAAACGGAAACCTGCGATCGATTTTTTCGCTTTAGTTACAACTGGTTTTTGACCAGTGATAATTGTTAATTCTTCTACAGCTGCATCTAATGCTTTAGAGTTTTGAACAGCATCACCAACACCCATGTTGATAACGATTTTGTCAACTTTCGGCAATTGCATAACTGATTTATATCCAAATTTGCTCATAAGAGCAGGAGAAACTTCATTTAAATATTTTTCTTTTAGGCGGCTCATGTGTGTACCTCCCTTCTTTTATTTACTAATTAGTCGATTACTGCACCTGATTTTTTTGCAACACGAACTTTTTTACCGTTTTCGATTTTATAACCTACACGAGTCGGCTCGCCAGATTTAGGATCGATTAGCATTACGTTCGAAACGTGAATTGCAGCCTCTTGGCTTACAATCCCACCTTGTGGATTCAATTGGTTAGGTTTAACGTGCTTTTTCACGATATTTACACCTTCAACAAGAACGCGATCTTGTTTAGGGAAAGCAGCTAGGATTACTCCTTCTTTGCCTTTGTCCTTACCAGTGATAACCTTAACCTTGTCACCTTTTTTTACATGCATGCTGTCGCACCTCCTTGATTGGCACTATCATGAAATTAAAGAACTTCTGGAGCTAGAGAAACGATTTTCATGAAGTTGCTGTCACGTAATTCACGTGCAACAGGTCCGAAAATACGAGTTCCGCGTGGTGATTTATCATCACGAATAATTACACAAGCATTTTCATCAAATTTGATGTACGTTCCGTCTTTACGACGTACGCCTGATTTAGTACGAACGATAACAGCTTTAACAACGTCACCCTTCTTGACAACGCCACCTGGTGTTGCTTTCTTAACTGTACAAACAACGATATCACCGATGTTAGCAGTTTTACGGCCAGAGCCACCAAGCACTTTAATTGTAAGAACTTCACGTGCACCTGAGTTGTCAGCAACTTTCATACGACTTTCTTGTTGGATCACTTAGGTTACCTCCCTTCGGAAATGGTTGTTCCGAAATAGTTATTAAATAATAACCGCTTTTTCTACAACTTCAACTAGACGGAAACGTTTAGTAGCTGATAGCGGGCGAGTCTCCATGATACGTACGATATCACCGATTTTCGCTTGGTTTTGCTCATCATGAGCTTTAAACTTTTTAGAGTATTTTACACGTTTACCGTAAAGCTTGTGCTTTTTGTGAGTTTCAACTAAAACAGTAACAGTTTTGTCCATTTTATCTGAAACTACGCGGCCCGTGTAAACTTTGCGTTGATTACGCTCAGTCATACTTGAAAACCTCCTTTATCAGTTATTTGCACTGATTTCTCTTTCACGAATAACAGTTTTCATACGCGCGATTGCTTTACGCACTTCACGAATACGAGCTGTGTTTTCTAATTGACCAGTCGCCAATTGGAAGCGAAGGTTGAAAAGCTCTTCTTTCAGTGATTTCACTTTTAATTCAATTTCAGAAGTGGCAAGGTCACGGATTTCATTAGCTTTCATTAGATTCACCACCAGTTTCTTGACGTTTTACGATCTTACATTTAACAGGAAGCTTATGTGATGCTAAACGAAGTGCTTCACGTGCAATCTCTTCAGATACACCAGCAATTTCGAACATAATTTTTCCTGGTTTTACTACTGCTACCCAACCTTCAGGAGAACCTTTACCAGAACCCATGCGGACTTCTAGAGGTTTTTTAGTGTAAGGTTTGTGTGGGAAGATTTTAATCCAAACTTTACCGCCACGTTTCATGTAACGAGTCATCGCGATACGGGCAGATTCGATTTGACGGTTAGTAATCCAGCTAGCAGTTTGAGCTTGTAAGCCCCACTCGCCGAATGATACTTCTTTGCCGCCTTTCGCTTCGCCACGCATGTTGCCGCGGTGTTCACGACGGTATTTTACGCGTTTAGGCAATAACATATTATTTGCCTCCTTCCACAGATTTCTTCGTAGGAAGAACTTCACCACGGTAGATCCATACTTTAACGCCTAATTTACCGTAAGTAGTGTCAGCTTCTGCGTGTGCATAGTCAATGTCAGCACGTAGAGTATGAAGTGGAACAGTTCCTTCACTATAGTGTTCAGCACGCGCGATATCAGCGCCACCTAAACGACCAGATACTTGTGTTTTAATTCCTTTTGCACCAGCGCGGATTGTGCGTTGGATCGCTTGCTTTTGCGCACGACGGAATGATACACGGTTTTCTAATTGACGAGCGATGTTTTCAGCTACTAGACGAGCGTCAAGATCTGCACGTTTAATTTCAATGATGTTGATGTGTACACGTTTACCAGTTAACTCGCTAAGGTATTTACGAAGGTTTTCAACTTCCGTACCACCTTTACCGATTACCATACCTGGTTTCGCAGTGTGAATTGTAATGTTTACACGGTTTGCAGCACGTTCGATTTCTACTTTAGAAACAGAAGCGTCTTTAAGAGCCGTTTCAATATATTTACGCACTTTGATGTCTTCGTGAAGTAGAGTTGCATAGTCTTTTTCAGCGTACCATTTTGACTCCCAGTCACGAATAATACCAACGCGCAGTCCTATTGGATGTACTTTTTGACCCACGGATTAACCCTCCTTCTTCTCAGATACCACTAGAGTGATGTGGCTTGTGCGTTTGTTAATTGCGCTTGCACGTCCTTGCGCACGTGGACGGAAACGTTTTAAAGTTGGACCTTCATCAACGAACACTTCAGAAACTACTAAAGAGTTGATGTCAAGATCGTAGTTGTGCTCAGCATTAGCAACTGCAGATTTTAATACTTTCTCAACGACTGGAGACGCCGCTTTTGGAGTATGACGTAAAATTGCAACTGCTTCACCAACTTGCTTACCTCGGATTAAGTCTACAACTAGACGTACTTTGCGAGGAGCAATGCGTACTGTACGAGCGATAGCTTTAGCTTGTGTCATTAGGATTTACCTCCTCTCAAAATTAGCGTCTTGTTTTCTTGTCGTCTGCACCGTGACCTTTGTAAGTACGTGTCGGTGCGAACTCACCAAGTTTATGGCCTACCATATCTTCTGTTACGTATACAGGAACATGTTTACGTCCATCATATACAGCAATCGTTAAACCGATGAAGTTCGGGAAGATTGTAGAACGGCGTGACCAAGTTTTGATAACTTGTTTTTTCTCAGAAGCCTCTTGTACTTCCACTTTTTTCATTAAGTGGTCATCAACAAAAGGTCCTTTTTTCAAGCTGCGACCCATGTAGGAACCTCCCTCCGTGATTCCACCACGGCTCTCACATAGAACCGTAGTTTAACCACTTTATTTTTTACGACTACGGATGATAAATTTATCCGATTTGTTTTTCTTCTTACGAGTTTTGTAACCAAGTGCTGGTTTACCCCAAGGAGTCATTGGTGATTTACGTCCGATTGGAGAACGTCCTTCACCACCACCGTGTGGGTGATCGTTAGGGTTCATTACAGAACCACGAACTTCTGGGCGTTTACCTAACCAACGGCTACGACCTGCTTTACCGATGTGTACAAGTTCATGTTGTTCGTTACCAACTTGACCGATTGTAGCGCGGCAAGTAGCTAACACTAAACGTACTTCACCAGATTGAAGACGAACGATTACGTACTTATCTTCACGACCAAGTACTTGAGCAGAAGTACCAGCTGAACGTACTAATTGTCCACCTTTACCAGGTTTTAACTCGATGTTATGGATTGTAGTACCCATTGGAATGTTTGCTAATGGTAATGCATTACCTACTTTAATATCAGCATCTGGACCAGAAACGATTGTTTGACCAACCTCTAGACCTTTTGGTGCTAAGATGTAAGCTTTTGCTCCATCAGCGTAGTTGATTAATGCGATATTCGCAGAACGGTTTGGATCATATTCAATAGTAGCAACTTTTGCCGGAATGCCATCTTTAACACGTTTGAAATCGATAACACGGTATTGCTTCTTATGACCACCACCATGATGACGAACAGTGATTTTACCTTGGTTGTTACGACCAGCTTTGCGTTTAGTTGGTTCAAGCAATGATTTCTCAGGCTTGTTAGTTGTAATTTCCGCAAAGTCTAATGACGTCATGTTACGACGACCATTAGAGGTAGGTTTATACTTTTTAATCGCCATTGTGTTTTCCCTCCTTCTTGAGTGTTCAAATCATAAATCCATTAAGGATTACACTTCGAATAATTCAATTTCTTTGCTATCAGCAGTTAATTTAACAATCGCTTTACGACGTTTGTTAGTGTAACCACCGTAACGGCCAACGCGCTTGAATTTACCTTTGTAGTTAAGAACGTTTACTTTCTCAACTTTTACGCCAAAGATTTCTTCTACAGCGTCTTTTACTTGAGTTTTGTTAGCGCGAGTGTCTACTTCGAAAGTATACTTTTTCTCTGCCATAAGTTCTGAAGAACGCTCAGTAATGACCGGACGTTTTAAAATATCACGTGCTTCCATTATCCAAGCACCTCCTCAACTTTTTCTACTGCAGATTTAGTGAATACAACTTTTTCATGACCTAATAGATCAAGAACGTTGATTCCATTTGCAGTTAAAACTGTTACACCTGGGATGTTACGAGCAGATAATGCTACGTTTTCATCTAGGTCAGCAGTTACGAATAAAGATTTTTTCTCTAAAGAAAGATCTTTAAGAATTTTTGTGAATTCTTTTGTTTTTGGTGCTGCTAGAGTTAGAGCATCAAGAACTAAGAAGTTTTGTTCTACTACTTTAGCTGATAAAGCAGATTTAAGAGCTAAGCGGCGAACTTTTTTAGGTAATTTATAAGAATAGCTACGTGGAGTAGGACCGAATACGATACCACCGCCGCGCCATTGTGGAGAACGGATAGAACCTTGACGAGCACGACCAGTTCCTTTTTGACGCCATGGTTTACGACCACCACCAGCAACCTCAGAACGGTTTTTAACCTTGTGATTACCTTGACGAAGAGAAGCACGTTGAGCTACTACTGCGTCGAATAATACTGCTTCATTTGGCTCGATTCCGAAGATCGCATCGTTTAATTCGATTTCACCAACTGAAGCACCTGTTTGACTAAGTACAGATACTTTTGTCATTCCTGTTTCCTCCTTTCCTTAAGTGATTACTTAGCTTTAATTGCAGATTTAACTGTAACTAGAGCTTTTTTAGAACCAGGAACATTACCTTTAACAAGTAGTAAGTTACGCTCCGCATCAACTTTCACGATTTCTAAGTTTTGGATTGTAACTACATTGCCACCCATTTGACCAGGTAATTTCTTTTGTTTGAATACGCGGTTCGGAGCAACTGGACCCATTGAACCAGGACGACGGTGGTAACGAGAACCGTGGGCCATAGGACCACGAGATTGTCCGTGGCGTTTAATTACACCTTGGAAACCTTTACCTTTAGTAACACCAGTTACATCAATTACATCGCCTTCTGCGAAAATTTCTACTTTGACTTCTTGACCAACTTCGTATTCTCCAACGTTCACGTTGCGGAATTCACGAATGAAGCGCTTAGGAGCAGTGTTCGCTTTTGCTACGTGACCTTGTTGAGGTTTGTTAGAAAGCTTAACGCGCTTGTCTTCGAAACCAACTTGAATTGCTTCGTAGCCGTCTGTTTCAACAGTTTTCTTTTGAAGAACTACGTTTGGCGTAGCTTCGATAACTGTTACCGGGATTAAATCGCCGTTTTCAGCGAAAACTTGTGTCATACCAATTTTTCTACCTAAGATTCCTTTAGCCATTTGTCACACCTCCTGTAAATTTTGAAAAGTTATATTATTTTTACCATTAAAGTTTGATTTCGATATCAACGCCAGATGGTAAATCAAGTTTCATTAACGCATCAACAGTTTGTGGTGTTGGGTTAACGATATCGATCAGACGTTTATGCGTACGCATTTCGAATTGTTCACGAGAATCTTTGTACTTGTGAACCGCACGAAGAATTGTGTACACAGACTTCTCAGTTGGAAGTGGAATCGGACCTGATACACTTGCACCTGAACGTTTTGCAGTTTCCACAATTTTCTCAGCAGACTGATCTAAAATACGGTGATCATACGCTTTTAAACGAATACGAATCTTTTGTTTTGCCATTATTTTCCCTCCTTCTCGCCTATTTTCTAGACATTCTCCACGAAAATTTTCCCACACACCGCCATGGCAAAGCGGCCGGGTGTGTCGGCAACCTCTCGTTTCATCGCAGTCAAAGACCAACATTCAACATTATATACAATAAAAAAAGAATAAGCAAGTCTTTTCGCTAAATTCTTTTAAATGTTGTAGATATTCTTAATACTACTACTTCTTCGCTTTATTAAGCCGTTTATTAGTATATAAAATTTCTCTACATATTGCAACACTAAAGGTTGTCATATCAACATTTTCGCACATTTCAAATAACTCAAAAAAAGAAAAGTAGTTTCTATCTTTATAGAAACTACCTCTTTGTTATAGAAAGAACACACAGGCAATCCAGCCAAACAGGATTAGTGGTATGTTAATGAAGATAAATGTCGGAACACAGGTATCCCAAATATGATGATGCTGGCCGTCTACATTTAGCCCAGCTGTTGGTCCTAATGTAGAATCGGATGCTGGCGAACCCGCATCTCCTAAAGCACCCGCTGTACCGATTAAGCATAGAATCGCTAAAGGACTCATGTCTAAACCTTGTGCTAACGGAACAAATAGCGTTGCAATGATAGGCACCGTTGCGAAAGATGAACCTATCCCCATCGTCACAACTAGTCCTATTACTAACATGATGAAGACAGCGAGACTTCTATTTCCTTTTAGTAAGGTGATCGAGCTTGTAATTAAGCTATCCACATCACCTGTTGCATTTATAACCGCTGCAAAACCATTTGCAGCAATCATAACAAAGCCAATAAAGGCCATCATCTTCATTCCTTCAGAAAGAATATCATCGGCTTCTTTCCATTTAAGTGCACCTGTAAAATACATAATCATAATACCTGCAAACGAACCCACAATCATTGAATCTGTTAACACTTGAGCGCATAGTGATACCACTAATGCAAGCGCCGTCGAAAATATCATAAATTTGCTGACATTTACATTTAAAGATTCCGTCTCCACTTCACTATGCTTATAATGCCTTGGCTTGCGGTATACAACAAAGGCGATTATCAATCCAATTAGCATTCCGAATACAGGAATCCCCATTGCTGCAGGTACATCACGTGAAGATACGGCCATTCCTGCTTCTGACACTTGTGTAGCAACGATATCTTGAAAGATTGCTCCAAAACCAGCAGGTACAAAACTATAAGTACCAATTAAACCTACTGCAATTAACGTTGCAATTATACGTCGATCGACTTCTAACATATTTAAAATCTTTAAAATGGGCGGAATTAATAATGGAATGAAGGCAATATGAATAGGAATGACATTTTGAGATAAAATAGACATCACAAAAATAAGGAAAAATATTAATACCTTCACTAGACCTTTTCTATTACTTTCACCATTTAAAATCTTTAACATCCCAGCTATCATTAATTCGGGTATTCCTGTTTTGGCTATTGCGATCGCAAAGCCCCCAAGTAGGCCATAACTTAATGCAATGGTTGCCCCTGCCCCTAATCCTTCTGTAAATGATTGAACGGTAGACTCAATACCCATCCCACTTGTAAGACCACCTACAAAGGCGCCTAAAACTAAGGAAAGAACGACATTGATGCGAAGTAAGCTTAATATTAACATAATGGCGACTGCCGCAATTACTGCATTCATTGTTACACTCTACTTTCATACACTAAATTACTAACATGTTAAACTTTATTATTCTGATAATTGAAAGTCAAGGCTTTTTGCAATTTCAATATTTTTGCACTAAAAAACAGTGTAATGTATAAACACCACACTGTTTTCGAATTTCTACTTATATAATATTACAACGATTCACGTACAACTTTTTTATAATAGCCTACCGAAAGAATCGCAAAAATCGTATATAAGGCTATATAACAGCACATTGCAATCCACAAGGGAGCTGTTAACTCTGTCCCGAATAAAAACCACCCTGACTTAACAGCAAAGTAGCTATGCAATAACCCAATAACTAATGGAACTCCGAAATTAAAGGCTTGCTTCATATAAATACCCTTCATGATATCTTTTTCGGCAAATCCAATCTTTCGGAGGATTGTATAGGAACCACGTTCTTCCTCTGCCTCAGACATTTGTTTAAAGTATAGAATACTACCTGTTGTCATTAAGAATGCTAATCCTAAAAATGCTGTTGTAAATATTGTAAGACCTAATGATTCAATATTGTCTTTACGTTTTCCTTCGTAGGATGATTGTGTATATTGCTGTGTTTTCCCCTTATCATCTACAGCCATAATAATGCCTGCATTTGATTGAATATATAATTTCTCTGCTGCTGCTATATCTTCATTCGATTTTAAAGTAATCGTCGTTTGATGATGCCAAGGATAAAGCGCTGCTTGCGTAGTTAAACTTTTAAACATATCATCTGTCACAACAAAGATAGGTCCCCCGCCCCCAGCCGTTACAATACCACTTATAACACTCTTATCATGAACATCAACGACATGAAATGTTTCTTCAAGTTCTCCTGCAGATACTACTAAATCATGATCTTTCTCTAACGGGAACATCTCAGCCATATAACCACCATAGTTTGTTAGGATAACCTCGTTGCCCGATAACTTGGCTTCTGGAACACTTTGCTGATAATCAGAAAGGGGAATGGTATAGATTGTCCCCTCCATCGTATATAAAGGGTTATCCTGCTGCTTTTTAGACATCAATTGACCTACAGAAGCAGTTACTCCCTGCAAACGATAGTCTATTTTATCATAGGCAATGTTATTTTCCTCTAACTCCTCTAAGAATGAATGCCCCTGCTCTTCAAGCAATATGAAATCACCAGGTACTTGGCTATATGCAGATGCCTCTGAGGAATAGTAGGCAATATAGGACAGCGTCGTCACACCTAGAGAAACGCCCGTTAACACGGTGATCAGCGTTAATGACTTTGCATTGCTCTTCATGCGGTGCATTATGGGTGTTAATGCTAATACATCTCGGATGGATAGATGCCCTTTTTTCTTTAGGCGAATAGTATTCATAATAAATGCTACAGAGAAACGAAAAACAAGGAATGTTCCACCTATTGTAGTAGCTAAAATAATAATCATATTAATAAATAAATTACCAGCAGATTCGATATCAAACAGCTTTGTAGACGCATAGTAGCCATAAACAATCAGTATAAGACCCATAAAGCCAATAACCATCTGTAATGCACTAAAACGTCTCACACGCTCATCTGCTTGTTTTGCTGCGCTAAATAGTGATAACAATGAAACGCGATGAATCATCCAGGCCATCTGTATAAGAACGATGATCAATAAAATAGCAAATACAATCATCGACTGCTGTAAAGCTTGTGTACTAAAGGTCATGGTTACAAGAGCCTCTTTTTCAAGTATACGTAGCAAAATCATGGCAAACACACGAGAGCTAAAGAAGCCAGCCAACATACCTATAATAACGGCTCCAACAAATAAGAGGATGTTTTCAATCGCTAATAAGCGCACGATTAGCCCCTTAGTCATACCAATCAATTGATACAAGCCTATTTCCTTACTTCGACGCTTCATAAATAAATGATTTGCATACAGAACGAAGAACAAAACGATAAAATAGAGAATATAAGTGGCTGCTTTAAATCCTGCCGCAGCCGTTCCACTCATTTGAACAGCAGCCCACACTTCAGAATTATTTTGCAATGTGACGAAAGAAAAATATAATGTAACACTAAAAATAAGTGCAAAGAAATACAGATAGTAGTGCTTCATATTTTTCTTCATACTTTGAAGCACTAGCTTACTAAGACTCATACCCGTCACCGCCTAGCACACTTTGTGTATGCATAATTTCTTGGAAAAAGGCCTGCCTTGTTTTATCGCCCTTATAAAGTTCACTATAGATAAGCCCATCCTTTAGAAATAAAACACGTGTACAGAAGCTTGCAGCTACAGCATCATGTGTAACCATCATAATTGTTGCCTCTTTTGTTTCATTAATATTTTGTAGATTTTGAAGAAGGGCTGTGGCTGATTTAGAATCTAATGCACCAGTGGGTTCGTCTGCAAATACCAATGATGGATTGGTAATAAGTGCACGTGCAGCAGAGGTACGCTGTTTTTGTCCACCTGATATTTCGTTGGGGTATTTATTTAAAATTTCCGTAATTCCAAGCAAAGCAGTGAGCTCCTTCACTCGACTTTCCGCAACAGCTTTCGGTAACTTACTGATAGCTAATGGCAGAAGGATATTTTCCTTTACTGTGAGGGTATCTAGTAAGTTATAGTCTTGAAATATGAATCCCAACTGCTCTCGTCGGAAGTTTGCTAAAGCTTTTTCTTTCATACCACGTAAACTGTGACCGTTTATCTCAATAACACCTTCTGTCGCAAAGTCAATTGAGCATAAGACATTTAAAAGCGTGGTTTTACCTGAACCAGAAGGGCCCATAATGCCTACAAATTCACCTTTATTCACTTCTAAATCAATACCCTTTAATACCTCTTGAGCCGTTGATTTTTTTCCATACACTTTCTTTATTTTACGACCAATTAAAACTGTCACTTGATAACACCCCTTTCTATAGTTCAAGTGTACCCTGACACATCTAATCATTCGTGCGTTTTACATGACAATATAAAAAGGTAGGTGACAATTTCGTCATCTACCTGTTAGTTTGACATATTCATTTTGTAAGGGAAAACGTAGTGTAAATAATGAGCCTTCTCCAACATTCGATTGAACATAAATACGAATACCGATTTTTCGAGCTACATTAGATGCCAAATAAAGACCCATACCTGTAGATTGTGAGGATTCTCTCCCTGCTGTTCCCGTATATGATTTTTGAAAAATTCGAGGTAAATCCTCTAAAGGAATACCTAAACCTACATCTTTTATATGTAATAATGTCGCACCTGTTGGGTCATGTTCAGTAAAAATTGTGACCTCAGAATTTGCTGGACTATACTTTATGGCATTCGAGAGAATTTGTCGAACAATAAACGCCAGCCACTTGCCATCAGTCAGAACTGTCTCTGTAAGCTCAGCGACTTCAAAGCCAATGCCTTTTTCAATACACCAAGCCTGCATACCCCTAATTTCTTTATAGACAATCGGTTTCAGCTCAACCTCATTTAAATAGTTGTCCTTTTCAATAGAGGCTAATCTTGTTTGATGTAGCTGTTGATCGACTAAAAGATGTAGTCTCAGCCATTCATTCTCTAATTTTCGACGCAATGATATATCCTCAACATGCTCTAACAATAAATTAATAGTTGTTAAAGGGGCCTTTACTTCATGAACCCAAGCCAACAACTCATCTGAATACTCTTGTAGCAGCACTTTAGCTTGATTTAACTCCATGTTCTTCTCATAAAAGACTCTTTCTATTTTTCGAAAACTTGCTTCCTGAAAAGGAGTTAAAACGAGTCGATTTTTATGTGCTTCATCAAGGTGGTAGCCGTCCATATTTCCCAGGAAATCTTTTAATTTCCCAACTTCAGTGACATAACGCCAGATAAAAAAGAGCGTAAAACTAACAAGCAAACTAATGTTTACATACCATATTGAAATACTATTTAAACCAACATCTAAAGAAAATAGTACATTTAGAAGTGTAAATATGAAAATGAAATAACCGATCCATGCAAAGCGTTCTCTTATAAATAATAATAGCATGTTTTTCACGTCCCCTGGCTGACTGCCATATATCCAAGTCCTTTTTTTGTTAGAATCACTTCGGGTAAACCAATATCCTCTAGTTTTGTACGTAATCGATTAACATTTACCGACAAAGTATTATCATTAACAAAACGTTCATCATCCCAAAGCTTTCTCATTAATTCGTCTCTTGAAACAATCTGATTAACCTGTTCTACTAAAATTCGTAAAATGAAAAGCTCATTTTTCGTTAAGGACGCAGTGACTCCATCAAACATAATCTCACTTCTTGTATAATCAATAACGGCACTATTAAAACGTGTAACGTCCATTTTCTCTTCAACATAGTCATAGGTTCTTCGTAAAATCGCCTGTGCTTTCGCAAGTAGCACTTCCATATGGAATGGCTTTTGTATAAAATCATCTGCTCCCATTTGCATAGCCATCACCATATCCATTGGATGGTCTCGAGAAGAGAGAAACAGGATGGGTACTTTGGATAAATGACGAATTTCTCGACACCAATGAAAGCCATCATAGGCAGGTAATTGAATATCAATCAGCACAAGATGTGGTTTCTCCTCTATAAAATCATCCATCACCTTTTGAAAGTTTTTTGGACCAACCACTTGTAATGACCATTGTGCAAAACGTTCTTGAATCATATTAAAAATTGATGGATCATCTTCAATGAGCAAGATTTTCATGTCCATATTCAATTCTCCTCTCCTTTATTTATCCTAGATGACATGCTAGCTATTATGTATACATACACTATTTAAAACCATTTAATATCCCTTATTTTAACACAAAAAACCAATCTGTAAGCGTCCCTACAGATTGGTTTGAAAATTAGCGAAAGCTAAAATTATTTTTGGATAGAAGCAACTACGCCAGCGCCTACAGTACGGCCACCCTCACGGATAGAGAATTTAGTACCTTCTTCAAGAGCGATTGGAGCGATAAGTTCAACTGTCATTTCGATGTTATCACCAGGCATTACCATTTCAACGCCTTCTGGTAAGTTACAGATACCTGTTACGTCAGTTGTACGGAAGTAGAACTGAGGACGGTAGTTAGAGAAGAATGGAGTATGACGGCCACCCTCTTCTTTTGATAAAACGTAAACTTCAGCTTTGAAGTTAGTGTGTGGAGTAATTGAACCTGGTTTAGCTAATACTTGACCACGTTGGATTTCTTCACGAGCAACACCACGTAGTAAAGCACCGATGTTGTCACCAGCTTCAGCATAGTCTAATAATTTACGGAACATTTCTACACCAGTTACAGTAGTAGATTTTGCTTCTTCAGCGATACCGATGATTTCAACTACGTCACCAACTTTAACTTGACCACGTTCAACACGGCCAGTTGCAACTGTACCACGACCAGTGATAGAGAATACGTCCTCTACTGGCATCATGAATGGTTTGTCAGTTTGACGTTCTGGAGTTGGGATGTAAGAATCTACAGCGTCCATTAATTCAACGATTTTTTCTTCCCATTCTGGTTCACCTTCAAGAGCTTTAAGAGCAGAACCTTTAATTACAGGAATATCGTCACCTGGGAAGTCATATTCAGATAGTAGATCACGGATTTCCATTTCTACTAATTCTAATAATTCTTCGTCATCAACCATATCACATTTGTTCATGAATACTACTAAGTATGGAACACCTACTTGACGAGATAAAAGGATGTGCTCACGAGTTTGTGGCATTGGGCCATCAGCAGCAGATACTACTAAGATACCGCCGTCCATTTGTGCAGCACCAGTGATCATGTTTTTAACATAGTCAGCGTGTCCTGGGCAGTCAACGTGTGCATAGTGACGAGTTTCTGTTTCATATTCTACGTGAGAAGTGTTGATTGTGATACCACGCTCTTTTTCTTCTGGAGCGTTATCGATGTCAGCGTATGATTTAGCTGTACCACCCATTTTTTTAGAAAGAACTGTAGCGATTGCAGCAGTTAAAGTAGTTTTACCATGGTCAACGTGTCCGATTGTACCAATGTTAGCATGCGTTTTAGAACGGTCAAATTTTTCTTTAGCCATTAGAGATTGCCTCCTCAAAATTATATGTTTTATTTTTGAAATTTATAGAATGAATGCCGACAGAGAACGGGCCCATCCCCTATCCTGCAATCATAGCTTACAAATTAGTTATACTTTATGCAAGATGAAAATTCAATTATTCACCTTTATTTTTTTTGATGATTTCAGCAGCAATTGATTTTGGTACTTCTTCATAATGATCGAATGTCATTGAGAATACACCACGACCTTGTGTTGCAGAACGAAGTGTTGTTGCATAACCAAACATTTCTGCTAAAGGAACCATTGCACGAACAACTTGTGAGTTACCACGAGCATCCATACCCTCAACGCGTCCGCGACGAGAAGTAATGTTACCCATAATATCGCCAAGGTATTCTTCTGGAATTACAACTTCTACTTTCATCATTGGTTCTAAGATAACAGCGTCACATAGTTTCGAAGCTTCTTTAAGAGCCATAGATGCAGCAATTTTGAACGCCATCTCATTCGAGTCAACGTCATGGTAAGAACCGAATACTAATTTCGCTTTAATGTCGATTAGAGGGTAACCAGCTACTACACCGCGGTCAAGAGAGTCACGAAGACCTGCTTCAACTGCAGGGATGTATTCACGAGGTATTACACCACCAACGATAGCGTTTTCGAATTCAAATCCTTTACCTTCTTCATTTGGAGAGAACTCAATCGTTACGTCTCCGTATTGTCCACGACCACCAGATTGGCGAGTGAATTTACCTTGAACTTTTGCAGAGCTACGGAATGTTTCACGGTAAGATACCATTGGAGCACCTACGTTAGCTTCTACTTTAAATTCACGGCGCATACGGTCAACTAAGATATCAAGGTGAAGTTCACCCATACCTGAGATGATTGTTTGTCCAGTTTCTGTGTCAGTATGAGCACGGAAAGTTGGATCCTCTTCTTGAAGTTTTTGTAAAGCTTGACCCATTTTATCTTGGTCAGCTTTTGATTTTGGTTCTACAGAAAGAGAAATTACTGGCTCAGGGAACTCCATTGATTCAAGAATAACTAGGTTCTTCTCGTCACAAAGAGTATCACCAGTAGTAGTGTCTTTAAGACCTACTGCTGCTGCGATATCCCCAGCAAATACTTTTGAAATCTCTTCACGAGAGTTAGCGTGCATTTGTAGGATACGACCTACACGCTCACGTTTACCTTTAGAAGAGTTTTGCACGTATGAACCTGAATCTAATGTTCCAGAGTACACACGGAAGAAAGTTAATTTACCTACGAATGGGTCAGTCATAACTTTGAATGCAAGAGCTGAGAATGGCTCTTCATCAGAAGATTTACGTTCTAACTCTTCGTCACCATCTACTGAAGTACCTTTGATTGCTGGTACATCAACTGGAGATGGTAAGTAATCGATAACAGCATTTAACATTGGACGTACGCCTTTGTGTTTGAATGCTGTACCACAGATTACTGGGTAGAATTCTACTGCGATTGTAGCACGACGGATTGCCGCTTTAAGTTCCGCAACAGTAATTTCTTCGCCTTCTAAATATTTTTCCATGATTTCTTCATCAACACTTGCAACAGCATCGATTAGTTTTTCACGGTATTCTTCAGCTTGTTCGCGGTATTCTTCAGGAATTTCTCCTTCAGTTACTGCTGTACCTTTTTCGTCGCCATAGAAAGTAGCTTTCATCTCAACTAGGTCGATGATTGCAGAGAACTGATCTTCAGCTCCGATAGGTAATTGGATAGGGTGAGCGTTTGCTTGTAAACGATCATGTAGAGTTCCTACAGAATATAAGAAATCTGCTCCTGTTTTATCCATTTTATTAATGAATACAATACGTGGAACACCATAAGTTGTAGCTTGACGCCATACAGTTTCAGTTTGAGGCTCAACACCAGATTGAGCATCTAATACTGTAACAGCACCGTCAAGTACGCGTAATGAACGTTCAACTTCTACAGTGAAGTCTACGTGTCCAGGAGTATCAATGATGTTTACACGGTGGCCTGCCCATTGGGCTGTTGTTGCAGCAGAAGTGATTGTAATACCACGTTCTTGCTCTTGCTCCATCCAGTCCATTTGAGAAGCGCCTTCATGAGTTTCACCGATTTTGTGAATCTTACCAGTGTAATAAAGGATACGCTCAGTTGTTGTTGTTTTACCAGCATCAATGTGAGCCATGATCCCAATATTACGAGTATTCTCAAGTGAGAATTCGCGTTTCATAGGAAATTTCTCCTTCCATATTGGGGTAAAGACTGTATAAGAGACCTTGTGTTAGCCTGTTAGCTAACACATAGGCTAAATTACCAACGGTAGTGAGCGAATGCTTTGTTCGCTTCTGCCATTTTGTGCATGTCTTCACGTTTCTTAACTGATGCACCAGTGTTGTTAGAAGCATCAAGAATTTCGTTAGCTAAACGTTCTTCCATAGTTTTTTCACCACGAAGACGAGAGTAGTTAACTAGGTAACGAAGACCTAAAGTTGTACGACGTTCTGGACGTACTTCAACCGGTACTTGGTAGTTAGAACCACCAACACGGCGAGCGCGAACTTCAAGAACTGGCATTACGTTATTTAGAGCAGCTTCGAATACTTCAATTGGATTTTCACCAGAACGTTCTTTAACAAGTTCGAACGCACCGTATAAAATCTTTTGAGAAGTACCTCTTTTACCATCAACCATCATTTTATTGATTAAACGAGTTACTAGTTTTGAACTATAAATTGGATCTGGTAACACGTCACGTTTGGAAACAGGACCTTTACGAGGCATGTGTTTTCCTCCTTTCGAATAGTTATCGATTATTTTATAAAGTTGGCCTTATCGTATTTGTCGATCAAATATCAAATCTGCTAGCAAGATTCGATATTTGTGACAATTAGTATGAGGCTCGGTATTAAATAACGTTATCTAACGTTAAATTATTTTTTTTCTTTAGGGCGTTTTGTTCCGTATTTAGAACGTGATTGTAAACGACCGTTTACACCAGCTGTATCAAGAGCTCCACGTACGATATGGTAACGAACACCCGCTAAGTCTTTTACGCGTCCGCCACGGATAAGAACAACACTGTGCTCTTGTAAGTTGTGGCCTTCACCTGGGATATAAGCTGTAACCTCAATTTGGTTAGTTAAACGTACACGAGCGTATTTACGTAACGCTGAGTTCGGTTTACGAGGTGTCATTGTACCAACACGAGTACAAACACCGCGTTTTTGTGGTGATTTAACATCAGTTAAAGATTTTTTAAATGAGTTATATCCTTTGTTTAACGCTGGTGATTTTGATTTCGTGATTTTAGATTGACGAGGCTTACGTACTAATTGGTTAATTGTAGGCATCGATATTTCCTCCCTTCATTTATTCCTTGTTAATACCACACATCCAGGTGGTTCATTTTTTGGGTAAAAACAAAGTCTTTGTGTTTAATACACAAAAACTACTCTACAGTAATTGCAACTACCGCAGCTCCAACATGGATTCCACAGGCCTTGCCCAGTTCCTTTTTTGACTCAACAAGAATAACTGGTATACCGATTTCTCTCGCGAAAGATATGGCCGAATCGGTTACCCAATTGTCTGCATCAAGTGCCACAAGAAGTTCTTTCACTGAACCGGCTTGCATTGCTTTTACTGCTTGCTTTGTACCTATGATTGTTTGACTAGCCCTTACTCTATCATAAGACATTTTCATATCCTCCGAAGTACAGACAGTTAACTATCAACCTTCAATATATTATCATTACTCATTTACACTGTCAACTAATATCTTTAAAAAGTCCGAAGAGACGGTGGAATTCCATCTCTTCGGTCCTATTTTAATGTCTATTCAGCAGAAACGCCTTCTGTGTCAAGCTCATCTTTTTCGATGCGGATTTGACGGTAACGTTGCATACCAGTACCTGCCGGAACAAGTTTACCGATAATTACGTTCTCTTTTAATCCAAGAAGCTCATCACGTTTACCTTTAATTGCTGCATCTGTTAATACACGTGTTGTTTCTTGGAACGATGCTGCAGATAAGAATGATTCTGTTTCAAGAGAAGCTTTTGTAATACCCAGGATAACAGGACGACAAGTTGCAGGATTTTTGCCACTCATGACAGCATCTGCGTTTGCCTCTGCAAATTGGTGGATATCTAGTAATGAACCTGGTAATAAATCTGTATCTCCAGCTTCAATTACACGTACTTTACGAAGCATTTGGCGGACCATTACCTCGATATGTTTATCACCAATTTCTACCCCTTGCATACGGTATACTTTTTGAACTTCTTTTAATAAATATTCTTGAACAGTTGAAACGTCTTTGACTTTTAACAATTGTTTTGGATCGATAGAACCCTCTGTTAAAACTTGACCACGTTCTACATTATCACCTTCGATAACTTTTAAACGTGCATTATAAGGTGCTTGATATTTACGAGTTTCTACGTCACCTTGAATAGTAATTTCTTTTAAGCCTTCACGAATTTCTGTGATATCTGAAACAGTACCTTCGATTTCTGAAATAACAGATTGACCTTTTGGATTACGTGCTTCAAAGATCTCTTGGATACGTGGAAGACCTTGTGTAATATCATCTCCGGCAACCCCACCTGTATGGAATGTACGCATTGTTAATTGTGTACCTGGTTCACCAATTGATTGAGCCGCAATAATACCAACAGCTTCCCCAACTTCAACCTTTTCACCTGTTGCCAAGTTCATGCCGTAACATTTTTTACATACGCCATGCTTTGTATTACATGTAAATGCTGAACGGATTGTCACTTCTTCAATACCAGTCTCGATAATTACACGAGCGATATCTTGGTCGATTAAACCGTCTTTTGCAAGAATAACTTCACCAGTTTCAGGGTGGAAGATTGTTTTCTTCGTATGACGACCAACAATACGTTCATCTAGAGCCTCGATTAGTTCTGTGCCTTCCATTAATGCACCAATCGTTAAGCCACGGTCAGTACCACAGTCATCTTCACGGACAATAACATCCTGTGCAACGTCAACAAGACGACGCGTTAAGTAACCTGAATCGGCAGTTTTTAGAGCTGTATCGGCAAGACCTTTACGAGCACCGTGAGTTGAGATGAAGTACTCTAATACTGTTAAACCTTCACGGAATGAAGATTTGATTGGAAGTTCGATGATACGACCAGCCGGGTTGGCCATCAGACCACGCATACCAGCTAACTGAGTAAAGTTAGATGCGTTACCACGGGCACCTGAATCAGACATCATGAAAATTGGGTTTGTTTTCTCAAGTGACTTCATCAGTTTCGCTTGAATTTCATCTTTTGCAGCACTCCAGCTTGAGATTACACGATCATAGCGCTCATCCTCTGTAATGAAACCACGACGGAATTGTGCTTGAACTTTATCTACTTTCTCTTGAGCTTCTGCTAAAATTTCACCTTTATCAGGTAATACCACGATATCAGATACACCTACAGTAATACCCGCACGTGTTGAATATTTGAAACCTAGGTTTTTCATACGGTCAAGCATTTTAGATGTTTCAGTAATGTGGAAACGTTTAAATACTTCAGCAATGATATTTCCTAGGAATTTCTTACGGAATGGATTTACAACAGGGACTGATGCAAAGTATTTGCGCAATACAGCTGTACGTTGTGCATCAATTTTCCCTTTTTCATCTAAGTTATTATAAGCACTATCTGATTCAAGCTCTTTTAGTGTTTCTTCATCAATTGTTAACTTAGCGAAGTATTTTTCAGGTGTTACTTGCTCTAAGTTGAAATCAGTTGGCTCATTAATATAAGGGAATGATTTTGGCAAGATTTCATTAAAGATTACTTTACCAACAGTTGTTAGTAAGAACATATTATTTTGTTCTTCCGTGAATGTTGGATTATTTAATGAACTTGCTTTAATCGCGATACGTGTATGCAAGTGTACATGACCTGTATCATATGCAATTAAAACTTCGTTTGGACCATAGAAAACAGTACCCTCACCGCGTGCGTCTTCACGTTCAAGAGTTAAGTAGTAGTTCCCTAATACCATATCTTGAGAAGGTGTAACAACAGGTTTACCGTCTTTTGGATTCAGGATGTTTTGTGCAGCAAGCATTAGAAGACGAGCTTCTGCTTGAGCTTCTGCTGATAATGGTACGTGAACCGCCATTTGGTCACCATCGAAGTCAGCGTTGTAGGCTGTACATACTAATGGATGAAGACGGATAGCACGACCTTCAACTAGTGTTGGTTCAAATGCTTGAATACCAAGACGGTGAAGCGTTGGTGCACGGTTTAATAATACTGGGTGCTCACGGATAACATCTTCTAAAACGTCCCATACGTCGTTGTTTAAACGTTCGATTTTACGTTTAGCAGATTTAATGTTATGAGCAAGACCACGTTCTACTAATTCTTTCATAACGAATGGCTTAAATAACTCGATAGCCATTTCTTTTGGTAAACCACATTGGTACATTTTTAAGTTTGGACCTACTACGATAACGGAACGACCAGAATAGTCAACACGTTTACCAAGTAGATTTTGACGGAAACGACCTTGTTTACCTTTCAACATATGTGAAAGTGATTTTAATGGTCGGTTACCAGGACCTGTTACAGGACGTCCGCGACGACCATTATCGATTAATGCATCAACAGCTTCTTGTAACATACGTTTTTCGTTTTGTACGATGATGCTTGGAGCACCTAAATCTAATAAACGTTTTAAACGGTTATTACGATTAATTACACGACGGTATAAATCGTTTAAATCTGAAGTCGCGAAACGACCACCATCTAATTGCACCATTGGACGAAGCTCTGGTGGAATAACAGGTAGCACATCCAGAATCATCCATTCAGGTGAGTTTCCTGAGTTACGGAAAGATTCAACAACTTCTAGACGTTTAATGGCACGAGTACGTCTTTGACCTTGAGCAGACTTTAACTCTTCTTTTAAAGATTGTGTTTCATCTTCTAGGTCAATTTTGCCTAATAATTTTTTGATTGCTTCTGCACCCATTGATGCTTCGAATGTGTTTCCGAATTTTTCACGGTATGCACGGTATTCTTTTTCAGAAAGTAATTGTTTACTTTCTAAATTAGTAGCACCTGCATCAATCACAACGTATGAAGCGAAATAAATAACTTCTTCAAGGGCACGAGGTGACATATCTAAAATTAGACCCATACGGCTAGGAATACCTTTGAAGTACCAGATATGAGAAACTGGTGCTGCTAATTCGATATGTCCCATACGTTCACGACGAACTTTAGCGCGTGTTACTTCAACACCACAGCGGTCACAAACGACGCCTTTATAGCGTACACGTTTATATTTACCACAATGACATTCCCAATCCTTAGTTGGACCAAAGATACGTTCACAGAATAAACCATCTTTTTCTGGTTTTAATGTACGGTAGTTAATTGTTTCAGGCTTTTTAACCTCACCATATGACCAAGAACGAATCTTGTCAGGGGATGCTAAACCGATTTTCATATATTCAAATTCATTAACGTCTATCAAGGAGCCTACCTCCCTCTAGTATAGGTCTTTATAAAGACTCTTTTACGCAGCTCGATAATCGCTTGCAAAGAATTGTTTCTTTGGCAAAGGATTAGAAATAGAATGATTTATTAAAAGAAAAAGCCAGGCAGGGCGTTAAATCCTGCCCGGCTAATTTGAAAAATAAGTTTGACCTTATTCACGATTGTGAATTTGGGTTTCCATTATTCAAAAGACTCTACTGGCTCTTCTTCTGTATCTGGCTGTGGTGCAATGTTAAGTGCATCAGCTGGTTGAAGATCTTCTTCTTCGTCTAAATCGCGAAGCTCTACTTCTTCATCATTAACTGTTAACATCTTAACATCCATACCAAGAGATTGAAGTTCTTTAATCAATACTTTGAATGACTCAGGAACACCTGGCTCTGGTACACTTTCACCTTTAACGATGGCTTCATATGTTTTCACACGACCAACAACGTCATCGGATTTAACCGTTAGGATTTCTTGAAGTGTATATGCAGCACCGTATGCTTCAAGTGCCCATACCTCCATCTCACCAAAACGTTGTCCACCAAATTGCGCTTTACCACCAAGTGGTTGTTGCGTAACAAGTGAGTAAGGGCCAGTTGAACGCGCGTGAAGTTTATCATCAACCATGTGAGCAAGTTTGATCATGTACATGATCCCAACAGATACACGGTTATCAAATGGTTCACCAGAACGTCCATCATACAGGATTGTTTTACCATCACGGTTCATCCCTGCTTCTTCCATTGTTTCCCAAACGTCTTCTTCATTAGCTCCATCAAATACTGGTGTTGCCATATGAACGCCTAGGTAGCGAGAAGCCATACCTAAGTGTAACTCTAAAACTTGTCCGATATTCATACGAGAAGGTACACCAAGTGGATTTAACATGATATCAACAGGCGTGCCATCTGGCATGAACGGCATATCTTCTTCCGGTAAGATACGAGAGATAACCCCTTTGTTACCATGACGTCCGGCCATTTTGTCCCCAACACGTATTTTACGTTTTTGAACAATGTAAGCACGAACTAATTGGTTAACACCTGGTGGTAATTCATCGCCATCTTCACGGTTAAATACTTTCACATCAAGAATGATACCGCCAGCACCATGTGGTACACGTAATGATGTATCACGAACCTCACGAGCCTTTTCACCGAAGATTGCATGTAATAAACGCTCTTCAGCAGTTAATTCTGTAACCCCTTTAGGTGTTACTTTCCCTACAAGAATATCACCGTCACGTACTTCCGCACCAATGCGGATGATTCCACGTTCGTCTAGGTTACGAAGTGCATCTTCCCCAACGTTAGGAATATCACGAGTGATTTCTTCAGGCCCAAGCTTTGTATCACGAGACTCTGATTCATATTCTTCAATATGAACAGATGTATAGACATCGTCTTTTACAAGGCGCTCACTCATAATAACAGCATCCTCATAGTTAAAACCGTTCCAAGTCATGAATGCAACCAATACGTTACGTCCAAGAGCTAGTTCGCCTTTTTCCATTGATGGACCATCTGCTAATATATCACGAGGCTTCACACGTTCGCCAACTTTTACAAGTGGACGTTGGTTATATGAAGTACCTTGGTTTGAACGAATGAACTTTTGTAATTTATATTTTGTTAAATCGCCTTTAACCTCTTTGCCGTCTACAACTTCAATGCGGCGAACATGGATAGAACGAGCTTCAACATGCTCAACAATACCATCATACTTCGCTACTACAGCTGCACCTGAATCACGCGCATCAACATGTTCCATACCAGTACCAACGAATGGTGCTTCTGGGTTAAGAAGTGGAACTGCTTGACGTTGCATGTTGGCACCCATAAGTGCACGGTTCGAGTCATCGTTTTCTAAGAACGGGATACATGCAGTCGCTGCAGAGACAACTTGTTTAGGCGATACATCCATGTAGTCCATTTGCGCTTTATTGAATACAGTGTTATCCCCACGGAAACGACCTACAACTTCATCATTAGCAAAAGTACCATCTGGATTTAACGATGAATTTGCTTGTGCTACATAGTAGTTATCTTCTTCATCAGCTGTTAAATAATCAATTTGTTCAGTCACTCGACCTGTTTCGTGATCAATACGACGATAAGGTGTCTCAATGAAACCAAATTTATTTACTTTGGCAAATGAAGATAATGAGTTGATTAAACCAATGTTTGGACCCTCTGGTGTCTCGATTGGACACATACGACCATAGTGAGAGTAGTGAACGTCACGTACTTCGAAACCAGCACGTTCACGCGTTAAACCACCAGGACCTAATGCAGATAAACGACGTTTATGCGTTAACTCTGCTAATGGGTTTGTTTGGTCCATGAATTGTGATAATTGAGAGCTTCCGAAAAACTCTTTAATTGACGCAATCACTGGACGGATATTGATTAATTGTTGTGGTACGATTGCAGCTGTGTCGTTAATTGACATACGCTCACGTACTACACGTTCCATACGAGACAAACCAATACGGAATTGGTTTTGTAGTAACTCACCAACAGAACGTAGGCGACGGTTACCTAAATGGTCAATATCATCTGTTGCTCCTACTTGGTAAAGTAAGTTGAAGAAATAACTTACTGAAGATAAAACATCAGCAGGAGTAATATTCTTCACTTCTTCATCAATGTACGCATTACCAATGATATTAATTTCTTTTTGCGCTTCATCTTTTGGAGCATAAATCTTAATAGATTGGATGGTTACATCATCTTCAAGCACTCCACCGACTTGTGATAAAGTGCGGTAACCAATACCTTTTGATGAATCTTCTAGGTAAGGTAGGATTTTATCTAAAGTACGACGATCTAGTACAGTACCTTTTTCTACTAAAATTTCGCCTGTTTCTGGATCTACAAGCGTTTCAGCAATCGTTTGATTGAATAAACGATTTTTAATGTGAAGCTTTTTATTCATTTTGTAGCGACCAACATTCGCTAAATCATAACGTTTTGCATCGAAGAAACGAGAGTATAATAAACTTTTCGCACTTTCTACTGTTGGTGGCTCACCTGGACGTAAACGTTCGTAGATTTCTAAAAGTGCTTTTTCTGTACTTTCAGAGTTATCTTTTTCTAACGTATTACGTAAATACTCGTTATCACCGATAATATCGATAATTTCTTGGTCTGAACCGAAACCTAACGCACGTAGTAACACTGTTACTGGTAGCTTACGAGTACGATCAATTCGCACATAAACTACGTCTTTGGCATCAGTTTCATACTCTAGCCAAGCACCGCGGTTCGGAATTACTGTAGCTCCAAAACCTTTTTTACCGTTTTTATCAGTTTTATCATGGAAATACACACTTGGTGAACGAACTAATTGTGAAACGATAACACGTTCAGCACCGTTGATAATGAACGTACCTGTTTCTGTCATTAACGGGAAATCACCCATGAAGACATCTTGTTCTTTCACTTCGTCTGTTTCTTTGTTGTAAAGACGTACTTTCACACGTAATGGAGCTGCGTAAGTAACATCTCGCTCTTTACATTCATCAACATCATATTTAGGATCACCTAATGAATAATCGATGAATTCTAATGAAAGATTACCTGTAAAGTCCTCGATCGGCGAAATGTCACGGAACATTTCACGTAAACCTTCTTCAAGGAACCACTCGTAAGACGCCGTTTGAATCTCAATCAGATTTGGAAGCTCAAGCACCTCTTTAATACGCGCAAAGCTTCTACGCTGGCGGTGTTGTCCGTACTGAACTAGTTGACCTGTCAACTCATTCACCCCTCAATAAAGCGATATTAGGTCTTTGCAAATTCATACAAATAGTGTATGATTTCGAAAGACAAAAAGAAAACGAGTCTTCAAAAAGATCTCATTTTCGGTTAACTAAACTTATCTTGGCAAGTATACCCATATTAAAACATTTCTATACAAAAAGGGCATACGACCTCAAAATAATATTTTTGCATTGTATCATATTATCATAGCCGATTTGTCAAGTCAATAAATTATACATATTTCATTTATTTTTTTGCGCGTACTATCCAGTACCCTTTTTTCTTTTCTACAATATCGACTTCTGAAAACTTTTCTTCCAAGTAACTTACTGTCGATGGCGCTCCTTGTTTCTTCTGAATGACTATCCAAAGCTCACCCGAAGACACTAGCCGATCGTAAGCTCCATCGTAAAAGCGGAAAATCGTTTCCTTCCCCGCACGAATTGGTGGATTCGTTAAGATAGCTGCTGCTTCTACATCTTTATCAACCATCGATAGGCCGTCACTCACAAATATTCGCACATTTTGAACACCGTTCACTTGCGCATTTTTTTGCGAAAGCGCAACTGCACGTTCATTTATATCCATCATAAAAACGGTACGATCTGGATTAGTTTTGGCAATCGATAACCCTATCGGCCCATATCCACAACCTACATCAAAAATCGCACCATCAATATCAGGCATTTGAAAAGCGTCTATTAAAACACGGGATCCAAAATCTACTTCGCTTTTACTAAATACACCTGCATCCGTTTCAAATGAAAACGTATGCCCTAGTAACTTGAATGTCCAGTGACGTGGTTTACTTTCAGTTTGAGGCTTACTTGTATAATAGTGATCTGACATTTTCACGCCTCCTCAGAATGAAGAAAAAAGCTCGCCAAAATGACGAGCTTTCCTTTTGTTAAAAAGTAACGCGAGATTACTTAACTTCTACAGATGCGCCAACTTCTTCAAGTTTAACTTTGATTGCTTCAGCTTCATCTTTAGAAACGCCTTCTTTAAGAGCTTTAGGAGCGTTATCTACTACTTCTTTAGCTTCTTTAAGACCTAAACCAGTGATTTCACGAACCACTTTGATTACTTTGATTTTTTCTGCACCAGCAGATGCTAATACTACGTCAAATTCTGTTTTTTCTTCAGCTGCAGCAGCACCGCCAGCAACTACTGCTACTGGAGCAGCAGCTGTTACACCGAATTCTTCTTCGATAGCTTTTACTAAATCGTTTAATTCAAGAACTGTCATAGCTTTGATAGCTTCTAAGATTTGCTCTTTATTCATTATAATTTCCTCCTAATTGGATAATGTTTTATTTTTTGCGGTCATGCCGCAGAAGTTTTAGTGCGTATTAAATTACGCGCCTTGTTCTTCTTTTTGTTCTGCAACAGCTTTTGTTGCAAGTGCGAAGTTACGCACTGGAGCTTGAAGTACAGATAAAAGCATAGAAAGTAGACCTTCGCGTGATGGAAGTTCTGCAAGTGCTTTAACATCTTCAACAGAAGAGATAGTACCTTCAATAATACCCGCTTTAATTTCTAAAGCTTCGTTTTTCTTAGCGAACTCATTGATGATTTTAGCAGGAGCTACAACATCTTCATTTGAGAACGCAATTGCGTTAGGACCAACTAATACTTCGTTGATTCCTTCAAGGCCAGCAGCTTCAGCAGCACGACGAGTTAAAGTGTTTTTGTAAACTTTGAACTCAACGCCAGCTTCACGAAGTTGTTTACGAAGCTCAGTTACTTGTGCAACATTAAGACCACGGTAATCCACAACTACTACAGAAGCAGCGCCTTGGAATTTTTCAGTAATCTCTTGAACTTGTACTTGTTTGTTTTCGATTGCTTTGCTCATGATGACACCTCCTATTAGAATGGGTCATTTATACCGACAAAAGAAAAGCCTCCGAGTCAAATAGACACAGAGGCTGAAAGTCATCATCTTTAAATAAGAATCTGAATTCCGATGTCCTCGGTAGGAACATTAAGTGACAAGTCACTCCTACTGTCTACGGTACAAATGGATAATTCACAACAGCAACTATATTATCACGTATAGCCACTATCGTCAATACATATATATAAATTATTTTACTACTACGTTAGAAGCGTCAACTTTAATAGCTGGACCCATTGTAGTTGTAATATTTACAGATTTCATGTAAGTACCTTTAGCTGCAGCAGGTTTTGCTTTTTGCACTACGTCAAAAACAGCTAAGAAGTTTTCTACTAATTTTTCTGCTGAGAAAGAAACTTTACCGATAGGAGCGTGGATAATACCAGCTTTATCAGCACGGTATTCTACTTTACCAGCTTTGATTTCTTCGATAGCTTTTGTTACATCAAAAGTAACTGTACCAGTTTTAGGGTTTGGCATTAAACCTTTAGGTCCTAATACACGACCAAGTTTACCAACTTCGCCCATCATGTCAGGAGTTGCTACGATTACATCAAAGTCAAACCAACCTTGTTGGATTTTTTGGATGTATTCTGCATCGCCTACATAGTCAGCACCAGCTGCTTCAGCTTCTTTAAGTTTTTCACCTTTTGCGAATACTAATACGCGTTGAGTTTTACCAGTACCGTTTGGTAGCACTACTGCACCACGGATTTGTTGGTCGTTTTTACGAGTATCAATACCTAAACGGAAAGCAACTTCTACAGTAGCGTCGAAGTTTACTGTGCTAGTTTTTTGAGCAAGTTCGATTGCTTCTTGTGCATTGTATAGTGAGTTACGATCAATTAACTTTACTGCATCTTGCAGTTTTTTACCTTTTTTAGCCATTATATATTTCCTCCTTGATTGTGGTTATAGCGGATTTTACCTCCCACGAATAAAGGTTGCGTGTTCACAAAGAAACTTCGCAACCTTCCAAAAAACAAAACATCAAGTAAATGGGATTAGTCTTCGATAACAATACCCATGCTTCGTGCAGTACCTTCAACCATTAACATAGCAGCTTCCACTGAAGCAGCGTTAAGGTCTGGCATTTTAGTTTCAGCGATTTCGCGAACTTTATCACGTTTAACCGTTGCCACTTTTTTACGGTTTGGTTCACCAGATCCAGATTGGATACCAGCTGCTACTTTAAGTAGAACTGCTGCAGGTGGAGTTTTTGTAATGAAAGTGAAAGAACGATCTTCGAATACTGAAATTTCAACTGGAATAATAAGACCAGCTTGATCAGCAGTACGCGCATTGAATTCTTTACAGAATCCCATGATGTTCACACCCGCTTGACCTAATGCAGGACCAACCGGTGGAGCTGGGTTAGCTTTACCAGCAGGGATTTGAAGTTTTACAACTTTAATAACTTTTTTAGCCACGAGACACACCTCCTTAAGTCCGTGATGTGGTAATTGGGTTGCCCCTCCCACTCAATATCTGTCTGTCAGCTAATTGCCGATAACATTAAAATTATCATTACAGACGTCAAACAAAAGTATGACAGTCTGACCTATGAAATGATACCACTTTTAATTTTTTTAAGCAAGTAGTAATTAACAAAATCTGCGAAACATCTACCAATCAGCATGTAACATTCTATTGTTAGAACTATAACTTTTGAACTTGTTCGAAATCTAGTTCCATAATTGTTTCGCGTCCAAACATATCAACCGTCACTTTTATTTTGCCTTTTTCTGTGTCAATTTCTTCAACACGCCCTTGGAAATGAGCAAACGGCCCTTCTAATACTTCCACTGCTTCACCAACAGTAATATCCACTTCTACAACTTTATCAGTCATACCCATTTGTTGCAGTAGACGATCCGCTTCTTCTGGTAATAAAGGTGTTGGTTTTGCTCCTCCACCAGACGAACCGATAAAGCCCGTAACACCAGGCGTATTTCGAACTACATACCAAGAGTCATCTGTCATGATTAACTCTACTAACACATAACCAGGGAAAACTTTACGCATCATTGTACGTTTTTTCCCATCTTTCATTTCTGTTTCTTCATGCTCAGGAACAATCACACGGAAGATTTTATCTTGCATTCCCATTGTTTCTACACGTTTCTCTAGGTTTGCTTTTACACGGTTTTCATACCCTGAATACGTATGAACAACATACCAATTTTTCTCCATAACTACTAGGACTTCTCGTCCGTCCCTCCCTTACAAATAAAAGTGAAAATGAATCGCGATAAGCTCAATGCATTTTTACTCTTTTCACAAACATCTCATTAGAAAAATATAGCTTTCGCTAATTGCTTGCGAAAGCTCGATGATATATACCGAAACTAGCATAGTCATCTATCGCTACTATCATACTCTCCTAGTAGTATTTATCATAATGAGGAGATTTACTGCTCTGCTCTTCACTCCACCCACTTCATCGATCCATTAGATGGCGTTTTCTGCTGAATGAAGATAAAACAAACGAAAAAACCCGTTATTGCAATGGACGGGCTATTTCAAAAATATGCTATTTACTAAATTATAAATCTAAGTACCAGCGGAATAATGATGAAATACCTAAGTCAACTAACACAAAAAATAAAGCCATAATGACAACAGTTGAAATTACAACGACTGTATATTTCGTCAGTTCTTTACTTTTCGGCCAGCTTGTTTTGCGCATTTCCGACATTACATCGCTGAAAAAGCCTTTGATCTTGCCCATTCTAGCTTAACCTCCGAATCAATCAAATCTGTCTATTTACATATCATTTTATAGCGTTTGTTTATGCATTGTATGTTCATTGCAATGCGAGCAAAATTTCTTTAATTCGAGACGTACAGTTGAGCCTTCTTTAGCTGGGAACGTGTAATTTCTCGAACCACATTTCTCGCAATTTAGCACGACTTTTTTTGCCATATAATCACCTTTTTCGGCACTTTGTCTTTTTAAGACTAACACCTATATTTGTCAATGTCAATAAAGGCCTATACGGACTAAGACATTTCCTCAAGCACTAAATGACGTTCTAATTTGCGCTTTACCCGCTGCAATGCATTATCAATAGATTTCACATGACGATTTAATTTAGCGGAAATTTCATGATAAGACTGACCGTCTAGATATAAGGCTAAAACTTGTAGCTCTAATTCACTTAAAATCTCACTCATCTTTTCTTCTAAATATCCAAACTCTTCTCTATGAATCATCAATTCTTCTGGATCATCCATAATAGCACCTGTTAGCACATCCATAAGCGTTCGGTCTGACTCTTCGTCGAATATAGGCTTGTCCAAAGAGATATAGGAATTTAGAGGTATATGCTTTTGCCTAGTTGCTGTTTTAATAGCCGTGATAATCTGCCTTGTAATACATAGCTCTGCAAAAGCCCTGAAAGATGCAAGCTTATCTCCTTTAAAATCACGAATCGCTTTATATAAGCCTATCATGCCTTCCTGCACAATGTCTTCCTTATCTGCTCCAATTAAGAAATAGGATCTTGCCTTCGCTCTTACTAACAAACGGTATTTCGTAATTAAATAATCCAACGCATCTGTATTACCTTGATGCACCATTTCAATAAGCTCTTCATCATTGAATCGTTCAAAATCTTGTGTCACTTGTACAATGCTATTTTTAAACATGGTATCACCTCAGCCACAACAGATAATTAGAATCAGTATAACGGAATTGGAAAATATGCGTCAATCAATCATTTCATCCCTCGTCGCCATTTTTCAAAGGCGAGCGCAACATCTGGCTTTAATTCTATACGAGAAGGTGGCTTACTTTCTTGTTTTCGCTTCACATCATGCGTAATTTTATGTTGGATAATACTTGTATCAATTTCTAGCTCTCTAGCCGATTTCCTTAGAGCACCATTCCCAAATATAACACTTTGCTCTGCCATATCAGAGGTTGCTACATGAATTTGTACATTTCTAGCCTTTAATTCATGCGTCATTTTTTCAATACGTTCATCTGCTGTTTCATTTTTTCGTGTATAAATGACTTCTACATCATTTTCTATATAAGATTGCTCTACTCCTGGTACAAGGTGTGCGTCAAAAACAATAATTACGCGCCAACCCATTGCCGCTTTATATTCAGCCATGAGTTCTATCAACCTTCTTCGCGCATCTTCAAAATTCGTATCACGCAATGGCCGCAGCTCTTTCCAAGATCCAATCATATTATAGCCATCAACAAGCAAAATGTTTTTCATTGTTATTCAATCGCTTCTTGACGTTTACGATACACTTCGTACATTAAAAGAGCCGCTGCTACTGATGCGTTCAGTGATGTGACATGCCCAACCATTGGTAGGTGATATAAAAAATCGCATTTTTCTTTTAATAAACGACCCATTCCCTTGCCCTCGCTACCAATAATGATGGCTAATGGTAATGTTGCATCCATCTTTCGATAATCTGCAGATCCCTTCGCATCTGTACCCGCAATCCATACACCGCGTTCTTTTAATTCATCGATTGTTTGAGCAAGATTGTTTACACGTACAACGGGAACATGTTCAATCGCACCTGTAGATGCCTTTGCCACTACTGCTGTTAAACTCACTGATCGACGCTTAGGAATAATTATACCATGTGCTCCTATAGCATCAGCCGTTCTCATAATAGACCCTAGATTATGAGGGTCCTCTAACTCATCTAGGATTAAGAAAAAGGGATCTTCCTGTTTATTAGCTGCTGCTGCAAATAAGTCCTCAAGTTCAGCATACTCATATGCGGCAACAGAAGCAACGATTCCTTGGTGATTGGCACTTGATAATTGATCAACTTTCTTTTTTGGGACAAATTGAACTATAACACCACGTTCTCGGGCTAAATCTAGCAGTTCATTGACACCCGATTTTTTTACTCCTTCTGCAATCCATACTTTATTCATATCGCGGCCTGAACGAAGTGCTTCTAACACTGGGTTTTTACCGGCAATAATTTCACCATTTTGTTCTGCCATTATTTAGACACTCCTTTTGATTCCTCGATTATTTGAATAGCATATGCAATGATTTCGTAGACGCGTTCTAGTTCATTTAATAAATATAAACTACCAAGCACCGCCTCAAAGCCTGAGCTATTACGATAGGTTTGGACATCAGTATTTTTTGGTACAGAGCCGGATTTGGCATTGCGTCCACGGCGGAACACAGCCAATTCCTCCTCTGTTAAATAATTTCCATCCATCATGCGATGAACGATCATAGATTGCGCTTTTGCTGATACGTAGCGAGTTGCCTCTCGATGAAGTGTATTAGGTTTAACACGACCAGAGCGTAACAAATATTCTCGGATTTTTTGTTCCAATACAGCATCACCCATATAGGCTAACGCCAGCGCATTTAATTGTTTAACATCTTCATTGCGAAGTTTATCCAACTTAATTACCCTCGTTTCCATCTAGTTCCTTGTCGTGTATCTTCTAAAATGATACCTTGGGCTTGCAAATGGTCACGGATCTCATCAGAACGAGCAAAATCACGATTTTTACGTGCCTCCACGCGCTCTTGTAGCAATGCTTCAATTTCTTCGTCTAATAGTTCTTCTTCTTTTGCGAATTCAATACCTAGGACGTCACCTAGTACTTCAAAAGTTTCAATAAAGGTTTCTAATACCTTCTTGCAAGTATTGGCTTCATTTAAGTAAATATTAGCAATACGAGCTATTTCAAATAATACAGAAATCGCGTTGGCTGTATTAAAGTCATCATCCATTGCCTCTTCAAACTGTGCTTTTTGTTCCGCAATTTTGCTAAGCCATTCTTCTGAATGGTCACCTAAGCTTACTGTAGTCGTAAGGCGATGTTTCACGTTGTTGTAAGCTGTACGAATGCGCTCTAAACCTGCAGCAGCAGCTTCTACTAAATCCTTCGCAAAGTTAATTGGATGGCGATAATGGACAGATAACATAAAGAAACGTAGTATCTGCGGGTCAATTTGTTTACGAATATCATTCACAAGAATGAAATTCCCAAGAGATTTGGACATCTTTTCATTATCTATATTAATATACCCGTTATGCATCCAATAACGAGCAAATGTCTTATTATTGTGTGCTTCTGATTGGGCAATTTCATTTTCGTGATGTGGGAAAGTTAAATCTTGCCCACCAGCATGAATATCAATAGTATCTCCTAAATGTTCACGAGCCATTACAGAACACTCAATGTGCCAACCTGGACGGCCATCTCCCCATGGGCTTTCCCAGAAAATCTCACCTGGCTTAGCCGCTTTCCATAAAGCAAAATCTAATGCATCATCTTTTTTCTCGCCTGCTTCAATACGAGCACCGATTTTTAAATCGTCAACTGATTGATGTGATAATTTACCGTATCCATCAAATTTACGAGTACGATAATACACATCTCCAGCAGACTCATAAGCATAGTCCTTATCAATTAACACTTGAATAAATTGAATGATATCATCCATATGCTCTGTCACACGTGGATGAACATCTGCTTTTTTGCATCCTAGTGCCATAACATCTTCAAAATAGGCTGCAATAAAGCGCTCTGTTAATTCATGCACTTCTTCACCTAGCTCATTTGCTGCTTTAATAATTTTATCGTCTACATCCGTAAAATTGGACACAAACTTTACATCATAGCCTTTATATTGAAAATAACGACGTACTGTATCATAAACAATTACAGGACGTGAGTTCCCAATATGGATATAGTTATAAACAGTTGGACCGCAGACATACATTTTCACCTTACCTTCTTCTAGCGGGACGAAGGTTTCTTTTTGTCTTGTTAATGAGTTAAAAATTTGAATACCCATTGTATTTCACTCTCCTTTTCTGATGAATAAAAAAGCGCCCCTATCACTCCTAAAAGGAATGACAGAGACGCTCGATTTGCGTGGTTCCACTCTGATTGAAGGAAAAATCCTTCCACTTTGGACATCCTTTAACGGGGACGACTCGATAAAGCCTACTATCGTTCAGCCTTATGCTCAAAGGTGCATTTCAGTTTTGCCTAGGCTCAGACCACTTTCAGCCGATGATGGTCCTCTCTTAAGAGCATGCGCTACTTACTTCTCCTTATCAACGCTTTTTCAATGTAAATACATTTTACAACGAAAGAATGAATTGTCAATAAATTTCTCTTTATTGCGCAAATTTTTCTACACGGTCAATTGCTTTCTCTTTACCAATTAAACAAATGGCGTTTGGCAGCTCTGGTCCATGTGTTTCACCTGTTGTCACAACACGGATTGGCATAAACAGATTTTTACCTTTATGGCCAGTTGTCTTTTGTACAGCTTTAATCGCAGCTTTTACCGCATCCGGTGTAAACTCTTCTAGTTCCTCCAATTGCGCTTTAAACGCTGCCATTACTTCTGGTACTTGCTCTCCTGCTAAAACCTCTTTTGCTTCTTCATCATATTCAATATGCTCGTTAAAGAATAGGCTAGATAATTCGACAATTTCTGCACCAAAGCTCATTTGGTCATGATAAAGTGCAATTAAATCCGTCGCCCATGCATGTTGCTCTGCAGTAAGTTCTTCAGGTAATAAGCCTGCTTTTTGTAAGTGAGGTAAAGATAATGCGACCACTTCTTCTAAAGATAGTTTTTTAATATATTGATTATTCATCCATGTTAGTTTTTGCTTATCGAACATAGACGGTGATTTAGAAAGACGTTTTTCATCAAAGATTTTAATAAATTCTTCTTTTGAGAAAATCTCCTCTTCCCCTTCTGGAGACCAACCAAGTAATGCAAAGAAGTTGAACATTGCTTCAGGAAGATAGCCTAAATCCTTATATTGCGTAACAAATTGAATAATCGATTCATCACGCTTAGATAGCTTTTTGCGGTTTTCGTTAATAATTAATGTCATATGACCAAAGCGTGGATATTCCCAACCAAATGCATCAAAGATCATCATTTGCTTTGGTGTATTCGATAAATGCTCTTCACCACGGAAAACGTGAGAGATTTCCATAAAGTGATCGTCTAAAACAACTGCATAGTTGTATGTTGGAATACCATTTGCTTTTACAAGTACCCAATCACCAATATCTTTAGACTCAAATGTAACTTGTCCACGAACTAAGTCCTCAAATTCATATGTTACATTTTCTGGAATGCGCATACGGATTGTATATGGCTCACCCGCCGCTTCTTTCGCTGCGACTTCATCTGCTGATAGGTGGCGGCATGTACCATCATAAGTTGGAGCTGCTACACCTCTTGCTTTTTGTTCTTCACGAGATGCTTCAAGTTTTTCAGAGGAACAGAAACACTTGTAGGCTACACCTTGCTCTAATAGTTTTTCAGCGTGCTCTTTATAAATATCAAGACGTTCCATTTGACGATAAGGCGCATAAGGTCCACCAATATCAATGGACTCATCATATTCAATACCTAACCATTTTAGGTTATCTAGCTGAGATGCTTCTCCGCCCTCTACATTACGTTCAATATCCGTATCTTCAATACGTACAATGAATTTACCGTTATGATGTTTTGCATATAAATAATTGAATAATGCTGTACGCGCTCCACCGATATGTAAAAAACCTGTTGGAGATGGCGCGTAACGAACGCGAACTTCTTTCGTCATAATTAAAAGCCTCCTAAATTTTCGATCAAAAAATTGACTTTGTTCATTTTACCACTCTGTTACAGGAAATAAAAGCGGAGTTCATCCACATTTATTTCTTAATCAAAAGAATCGTGGCCATTGCCGCTATACCTTCCTCGCGACCTGTAAAGCCTAATCGTTCGGTTGTTGTTGCCTTAACATTTACTTGTGAAGGCTCTGCGTGTAATAATTCAGCAATGCGCTGTTGCATCTGTCCAATATAGGGTGCCATTTTAGGACGTTGTGCCATAATGGTACAATCCACATTACCTAGAGCATAACCCTTATCCTCAACAATTTTCCAAATGTACTCTAATAATTTTGCTGAATCTGCGTCCTTAAATGCAGGGTCTGTATCTGGAAAATGACGGCCAATATCCCCTTCTCCAATTGCTCCTAGAGCTGCATCTGTGACCGTGTGTAAAAGAACATCCGCATCAGAATGTCCTACTAGTCCTTTTTCATGCGGAATTGTAATGCCACCAATAATTAATGGACGCCCTTCTTCAAATGCATGTACGTCAAAACCTTGTCCAATTCGAAACATATTCATCTTCCTTTAATTAATATTTATCATTATCATATCAAAGTTTACCAAAGGGTGTTTGAAAAGCGCTTTAATAATTATCCTCCTCTAGCAGTAATGGGCAGTTTAGAAAGCTATACTCCCTAGACTGCCCAACATTTTTTAAATATGATACTCTATATTTTTCATTTGACTGTTGCTAATATTCGGTGATGGCTGTGAATTGTAAACACGTGAATAAGGGGGAACAGAATGTGTTAGCCAAATATTACTCCCTAAGACGGAATCGTGCCCAATCGTCGTCTCGCCCCCTAAAATCGTAGCACCAGCATAAATGACAACATTGTCAGCAATATTCGGATGACGCTTAATGCCCTTAATCGGATTACCGTTTTCATCTAACGGGAAGCTTAGTGCACCTAATGTTACACCTTGATAAATTTTCACATTCTTTCCAATAGTACAAGTTTCACCGATAACGACCCCTGTTCCGTGGTCAATAAAGAATGATTCTCCTATGGTAGCCCCCGGATGAATATCGATACCCGTTAATCGATGTGCGTATTCTGACATAATACGAGGTACAATTTGTACGCCCATCTCATATAGCTCATGTGCGATTCGGTGAATATAAACAGCCACAATAGATGGATAGCTTAGCAAAATTTCCTCTGTGGATAGAGCTGCTGGGTCACCATTATATGCCGCCTGAATATCTGTTTGTAACACTTGACGAATGGCAGGAAACCGATTAATCAAATTCATAACAATTTTGTCTGCTTGTTCACGGCAATACTTCTCGCAATTGGCAGGATCACTGTCCTCCATATTATAAAACAATACTTTTTCGATAATATCCCGTAAATCTATTGCTGTTTCTCGCAGCTTATTACTGCAAACTACGTTCACTCTTGTTTCATCAATAGGTCTTTTTGTATAAATGCCAGGAAACAGCACCTCATGGAAATTATCTATTATTTTTATAACCCGATCCCGTCCATCAAAGCCTATTGAGTTGTCAACGTCGATGTACTGTTTATTTATACTTGTTAATGAACCTGTAATTTCGGGAACCTTTTGATTTAACCATTCATTTAATGACACAATAAACACCCCTCACATCTTTTTCATCTATTCTATTACCTTATTAAACATATATCCACTATTTCATTACACGTAAGACGATCACATGGATAAAACCCAATTTATTTAAGCCATTACCAACTTTTATCCACTTCCCACGCCTCCGTTTCTCATTCGACTATCCCTATATCATTATCGTACTTATATGAATTGACATATTTCGAAACAAAGAGGTAATTTTACGAATCACAACATATAAAAAGACTATTCATCCTTAACACTTTCGAATGAATAGCCTATATAAATAATATTTCTTAAAGATTGAATGATTCACGCTTACGCAAGATTGCCTCACCAAATACTAGATCTTCTTGTGTCGTCATTTTTACATTTTCATAACTACTTTCTACGATGTGTACTTGGTGTCCAAGACGCTCCATTAGCATCGCCTCATCTGTTCCAAGAAAACCTACTTTTTCAGCTACGTCCTCCGCTTCCATAATTAACTCAAAGCGGAATGCTTGTGGTGTTTGTACCATCCATAGGCTTTCGCGATCAACCGTTTCCTCAATAATGCCATTCGTTGATACTTTTTTCATCGTGTCTTTCGCACGAACCCCTGCAATGGCTGCACCGTGATCATGCGCGTTCTGTACAAGCTTTGCAATGATATCATGCGTAATAAACGGACGTGCTGCATCATGGACAAGCACAATATCTACCTGTTGCATCTCTTTCATGCATGAATGAACGGAATGCTGACGCTCAGCCCCCCCATCAGGTAAACCCTTCACTTTCGTAATCTCAAACTGCTCTAGCAGCTTTTGAATATATGCACGTTCTTCTGGTTTAACGGCAAGCCAAATACCTGTGCAGGAGGGATCTTGTTGAAACACTTCTAGCGTGTGTATCAGAATAGGTTTCTCCAAAAGTTTTAAAAATAATTTATTTTGCCCTGCACCCATACGCTTCCCACTTCCTGCTGCAGGTAGAACTACTTCATATTGCATTTTCCCACATCCTAATCGTCCTTCGGTTTAGCAAATATCATACGACCTGCTGATGTTTGCAGCACACTAGTAACTGTAACTGTAATTGCCTGTCCGATATAACTACGACCACCTTCAACAACAATCATCGTTCCATCATCTAAATAGGCAACTCCCTGATTATGCTCTTTGCCATCCTTTATAACCACAACCTGCATATCTTCACCTGGTATGACCACAGGCTTCACTGCATTCGCTAAATCATTAATATTTAATACTTTTACATGATGGAGCTCACAGACTTTATTCAGGTTAAAATCATTCGTAACAATTTGTGTGTCGTTACCCATTTTTTTCGCAAGACGTACAAGCTTTAAATCTACCTCTTGTACATCTTCAAAATCCTCGTCCGTAATTTCAACTTTTGTCTTACGCTCATCTTGTAATTTTTTTAAAATATCTAAACCACGCCGACCTCTTGTGCGCTTTAATGTATCTGACGAATCAGCTATATGCTGAAGCTCTGTGAGCACAAATTGAGGTACAACTAGAACGCCTTCGATGAATCCTGTTTCAGAAATATCAGCAATACGACCGTCGATAATAACACTTGTATCTAGCAATTTGTAGCTCCCACGAACTTCTTGAAGTTCAGCACCTTCAGCAGCCTTTTTCTTCGTATTGTTACTACGTAATGTAAAAAGCTGTATGAGCTCATCTCTTTTTCTAAAGCCTAGACGGAACCCTAAATACCCTAAAACAAATGACAGGATAATAGGAAGCACTTCCGTAATAACAGGGATTTGTACACTATCAATGGCAAAGCCTAAAAAGTAAGCGACAATCAACCCTATTATTAAGCCAAGCGTACCAAATAATAAATCTCCGATAGGTACCTTAAACAGCACTTCTTCCATCCAGCTAATGAGCTTTACAAAGTAATCGGAAAATGCAAAAGATAGTGTAAACAGTAAAAGCGCGCCTAAAGCTACTGATACATAAGGATTATCTAGCCAAGGATTAGATGATAAATGAAGCAATTCGTATAATGGCGGTAAGAAAACAAGGCCCAATGCTCCTCCAATCAGTAAAAACGCAATTTGAACAAATTTTTTCACAAGCTGTCACCTCCTAATTGTTTAGTTAAGATTATACATAGTTTAAGGCAGAAAATCTTTCATGAGCTCAATCAAATTCTCATTATTTTTGATGTTGTGAAACAAGAATAGGTCAGTTAGTCATAATTTTACAAACTTCTATTTTAGTACGTATAAAATGACAATCCTTTATCCCTTCATCAGCTATTATCTAGGACGATTATTCTTTTATTTGAGTTTCAATATTAGCATCAAAAAATGAAGGAAAATGCATGTCAGAATGGTATCCAACATGCACACTTTCTTTTACAACTCTCTAAAACAAGCATTTAATGCATCTTTTATCGTTTCTACGCCAACAATTTCAATTCCCTGTGGAAATTCCCAGCCCCCAATATTCGAAGCTGGAATGAAAGCTCTTTTAAATCCAAGCTTCGCCGCTTCAATGACTCGCTGCTCTATACGTGACACTCGGCGGACTTCACCTGTCAGCCCTACCTCACCAATAAAACAATCGGTTGCACGCACTGCCTGATCCTTAAAACTAGATACAATGCTCGTCAACACCGCTAAATCTATTGCTGGCTCATCCAATTTGACACCACCAGCAACTTTAATATATGCGTCCTGAGCTTGTAGCATGAGGCCCATACGCTTTTCCAGTACAGCCATTAGCAATTGTACTCTGTTTTGATCGACACCCGTTGCCATACGTTTAGGATAGTTAAAGCTTGTAGGTGTAACTAAGGATTGAATTTCCACAAGGATTGGTCTTGTTCCCTCCATTGATGCAACAATAGTTGAACCCGCTGCACCCTGTGAACGCTCCTGTAAAAACAACTCTGAAGGGTTTAGAACTTCCTTTAAACCTCCTTGAAGCATCTCAAATATGGCAATTTCATTTGTAGAGCCAAAGCGGTTTTTTTGGCTTCGTAAAATACGATGATTATGATGTCTTTCCCCTTCAAAATACAGTACAGTATCAACCATATGCTCTAAAATACGAGGCCCTGCAATTTGCCCCTCTTTTGTTACATGCCCTACTAGAAAAATAGCAATGCCTTTTGTTTTAGCGATTCGCATAAGCTCTGCTGTACATTCACGAACCTGTGATACACTACCTGGCGCGCTTGTTACTTCTGGATGAAAGACCGTTTGAATGGAATCGACAATGACAAACTTAGGTTTGACTTCATCAATGGTTTGGTTTAAAAACTCTAGGTTCGTTTCGGAGTATATGTAAAGCTCTTGAGAAATCACCCCTAAACGCTCTGCTCGTAATTTAGTTTGACGAATGGATTCTTCTCCAGAAATATAAAGTACGCGATGCCCTTTATTCGAAAGTAATGCGGAAACTTGTAATAGTAATGTTGATTTTCCTATCCCAGGATCGCCCCCAATTAATACTAGAGAACCAGGCACAATACCACCACCCAATACGCGATTGAGTTCGCCCATTTCTGTCGCTACACGGGATTCCTCAGTAGCTTCAACCTGGATAATCGGAATTGCCTTTTGGGTAACTGTAGCAGAATGTTGAAATGCTCCACGTGGACCTTTAGCAACCATCTCCACTTCTTCGACCATTTTATTCCATTCACCACATCCAGGGCATCTTCCCATCCATTTTGCAGATTCATAGCCACAGCCTGAACATACAAATTTCGTTTTTTTCTTTGCCAAGTTGCTTTCACCTCGAATATTTGTTCTTATCCTTAATTGTACAGAAAAAAAGACAGCTTGGCACTTAAAGCCTCACTGTCTTTCCATGAAATTATTTAGAGATGGATACTCCCTCTTTTTTCTTTACAATGAATTCATTGTTTACATAATCAATGATAACCTGATTACCCTTCTCTACATTACCTTTTAGTAATTCTTCTGATAGTCGATCCTCTACTTGCTTTTGTAATGCACGACGTAGTGGACGAGCACCATATTGAGGGTCATAACCTTCTTCAGCAATTTTTTCAAGTGCCGCATCTGTTAACTCTAACGAAATATCTTGCTCTTTCAAGCGTTTTGTTAATGCATTGCCCATCATTGCAATGATTTCTTTTAAATGCTCTTTATCTAATGCGTGGAAGACAATCATTTCATCGATACGGTTTAAGAATTCTGGACGGAATGCCTTTTTCAATTCTTCTAACATCGTACCCTTCATGTCTTTATGCTTAGACTCTGCACCACCTACATTGAAACCAAGGCTCTTTTGGTATTTTAATGCATCAGCACCAACGTTTGAAGTCATAATGACCACTGTATTACGGAAGTCTACTACACGTCCCTTAGAGTCTGTTAAACGACCATCTTCAAGCACTTGCAATAGAATATTGAATACATCAGGGTGTGCCTTTTCAATTTCATCTAATAAAACGACTGAATATGGCTTACGGCGAACTTTCTCTGTTAGTTGGCCACCATCATCGAAGCCTACATAGCCTGGAGGTGAACCTACTAAGCGAGAAGTCGAATGTTTTTCCATATACTCGGACATATCAACACGAATCATCGCATCCTCATCGCCAAACATTACTTCAGCAAGTGCTCTTGCAAGCTCTGTTTTACCAACACCTGTAGGTCCTAAGAAGATAAATGAACCAATTGGTCGTTTTGGATCTTTTAAGCCTGCTCTTGCACGACGTATTGCACGAGAAATGGCTTCTACCGCTTCACTTTGCCCTACTACACGTTTGTGTAACTCTTCTTCAAGCTGTAATAACTTCGAAGATTCTTCAGAAGCAATTTTAGCTACTGGGATTCCTGTCCACATTGATACAACTGCTGCTACATCATCCACAGTCACTTTAGATTCGGCTTTACCTTGCTCTTCTTTCCAATTTTTTCGTGTAGCTTCAATTTCATCCTTCAGCTTTTGCTCAGTATCTCTTAGTGCTGCTGCCTTTTCAAATTCTTGACCTGATACGGCTGCATTTTTTTCAGAACGAACATTTTCAAGCTTATCCTCAAGTGCCTTTAAGTTCGGTGGCACTGCGAATGAACGTAAGCGTACTTTAGAACCTGCTTCATCGATTAAGTCAATCGCTTTATCGGGTAAGAAGCGGTCTGAAATATATCTATCACTCATTTTTGCCGCTGCTTCAATCGCTTCATCTGTTATTTTTACACGGTGATGTGCTTCATAACGATCACGTAAGCCTTGAATGATTAGAATAGCTTCTTCCACTGTCGGCTCATCCACTTGGATTGGTTGGAAACGACGCTCTAAAGCTGCATCCTTTTCAATATACTTGCGGTACTCATCAAGTGTTGTGGCACCAATACATTGAAGCTCACCACGTGCTAAAGATGGTTTTAATATATTCGATGCATCAATCGCACCTTCAGCACCACCTGCACCAATTAATGTATGCAATTCGTCGATAAATAAAATGATGTTACCTGCTTGGCGAATTTCATCCATCACTTTTTTCAAACGGTCTTCAAATTCACCACGATATTTTGTACCTGCAACAACCGTACCCATATCTAGTGTCATGACACGTTTGTCACGAAGGATTTCTGGTACTTCATTATTGATAATTTGCTGTGCTAATCCTTCAGCAATCGCTGTTTTACCAACACCTGGCTCACCAATCAATACAGGGTTATTTTTCGTACGACGCGATAAAACTTCAATCACACGTGTAATTTCCTTGCTTCGCCCAATAACAGGATCTAATGTACCTTCACGTGCAATTTGTGTTAAATCACGTGCTAGGCTATCTAATGTTGGCGTATTGGCAGCTTGAGCTGCTTGTTGACCAGATTGTGCATTATCATTATTACCTAATAGCAATAATACTTGCTGACGAGCTTTATTTAAGCCGACCCCCGCATTGTTTAAAACGCGAGCTGCCACACCCTCGCCTTCACGTATAAGCGCCAATAATAAATGCTCTGTGCCGATATAAGAGTGACCTAATTTACGTGACTCATCAACAGATAGTTCAATTACTTTCTTAGCTCTTGGCGTATAGTGAACGATTGGACCGACATCTTCTTTGCCCTTACCAACTAATTCTTCAATTCCAGCTTCAATCATTTGAGGACTAATATCAATGGCTTCTAACGCTTTCGCAGCAATACCGCCGCCTTCACGTATAAGCCCTAATAGTATATGCTCTGTACCGATAGATTCGTGCTTCCAACGAATAGCCTCTTCCTGAGCAAGCTGTAATACTTTTTGCGCGCGTTGTGTAAAACGATTAAACATCATATAAATCCTCTCCTTTTTCCCCATTTATAGGCTTATTCGCATATTCTTGAGATAATGTCTCGCGAAGCATTTCCGCTCGTACACGATCTCGTTCAGCAGGTGGCAGTACCTCACCTGCATAGTGCTGTAAAAAACCTGGTTGCATACAAACAACACATTCATTTAAAGTTGTTGCTTGTATACCATCAATCATCTGTAAATCTACTCCTAGACGAACATTAGATAGGCAAGTCGCGGCTTCCTCACTTGTCAAAATTCTCGCATGTGTAAGGGTGCCTAAAGCTCGATATACTCTATCCTCTAGAGCAAGCTCTGCCTTTTCCATTAATTTACCTCTTGCATGGCGTTCTTTTTGAATAATCTTTTCAGCGACACTTTGTATGTCTGCTAAAATATCTTCCTCTGTCTTTCCAAGTGTAATTTGGTTAGACACTTGATAAACATTCCCTAAATTTTCGCTTCCTTCACCATATATACCTCTTACAGTCATTCCTAAGCGTGTCATGGCATTTATAATTTGATTCATTTGCCCCGTTAGTGTAAGAGCGGGTAAATGCATCATGACGGACGCTCGTAGACCCGTACCAATATTCGTTGGACAACTTGTTAAATAACCAAAAGTATCTCGAAAAGCATACGGTAATACTTTCTCTAGGATACGATCAATCTTATTTGCTTGTTCATAGGCACTTTGAAGTTGAAAACTTGCTGTCATACATTGAATGCGTAAATGATCCTCTTCATTCACCATAATGCTAACGGATTCATCTTCAGAAAGTAGTATAGAACCCACTTGCTCTTTTTTAGCCAATTGCGGACTAATCAAATGCTTTTCTACAAGAATTTGACGCTGTAAAGGCGTTAAATCCTTTATAGCAAAATAAGCATAATCATTTTGAAGCGTTGGGCTATCGCTTACAGCATGTGTAACGGCCTGTTCCACCTGCAATGCCTCATTCTCTGAAAAGGCTAATGGAAAACGATACCCATCTAAATTTCGAGCAAGGCGTATCCGTGTGCTAATGACAATATCTGAGTAATCATCTTTGATATGCATCCAGGTTGGCGTCGCACGCTCTAAAAATGATTCAATCATCATGACACATCACCACCTTCAAATTGTAGATGTTTTTCTAGCTCTTTGACTTCATCACGTAGCTTCGCCGCTTCTTCAAATTGTTCTTCCTCTACGGCGGACTTCATACGCTTGCGGATATCCTCTATTTGCTTTTTAATAACATACACATTGCTGCGAGCACCAGGCATTTTACCAATGTGTTGTGGACCTGCCTGAATGCGATTAAAAAGCTTCGGCAAATGTTCACTAAATGTGTCATAACAGCTTGGGCACCCGAATTTTCCCTCTTTTAAAAATTGCTTATACGAAAATCCACATTGTGGGCATGTTTGCTGTTGTGGTTGTACCTGTTGTTTTTCCCCCACCTTTTGCCATGTAGGAGAGCCAAACCAGTTAGACAATAACTGTTGAATAGATACTGGCTCTTGTTTAAACTCTGCATGAAATGGATGGAATTGTGAGGCGCAGACGTCACAATAATGGTGCTCCACCTTTTGCCCACTTTGAACTTGTGTTACTGTAACTGTCGCATTACGTTGTTTACAATGTTCGCATATCATTTCCATCACCTCACTATTTTTGCTGTTCATATTTAATTGTTGTCAGCATTGCTCGCAATATTTTTGATCGAATGACATCTCTTAATGGGAGATGCAAGTCGATCGTGGAGCGATCAATTGCTGCTAACATTAATTTCGCTTCTCGCTTTGAAATTACCTGCTCATCAATCAGTCGATAAACCAAATCTTCTGCCATCGTTTGTGATGCCCCACCTTCAATTTGCCTGAGAACATCGTCGATTAAATCAATCTGTGAATTCGCGCGGACACGTAAAATTCGAATGTATCCACCACCACCACGTTTGCTCTCAACAAGGTAACCCCGCTCGGCAGTAAATCTTGTATTAATGACATAATTTATTTGTGATGGTACACATTGAAATTTATCAGCGATTTCACTACGTTTAATTTCAATATGCCCTTCTCCACCTAATTCAAGTACTTGCTTTAAGTAACCTTCTATGATGTCTGATATATTACGCATTTTAGGAATACACCTCGCTTGCTTCACTGACTTTGACTATCTTTGACTTTCTTTGAGTATATTATACAAAACGCTTGAAAAAAATTGCAATGATTTCGCCCATAGAAAAGTGGAAAGTCTTGAAAATGCCTTTTTAAGCGCCGAAAATAACACCTTTTCGATCATTTGTGTACGGTTTTATAATTTCCTCATATACCTAATGTACCCTTATTAGTCATAGAAAAAACGCAAGCATATGCAACTAGCATATACTTGCGTCTATGAAAATTATACCCAGCGACCAACAATTGGATAACGCCAAGGTTCATCAGACAATGCTTTTACAATACCGATAATCGGTACAACAAATAGCATAATGCCGAAAATGATTAAAAATGGTAAGCCAATAAGGACAAAGCTTAAAACTACAGAGATAGCAATTAAAACGCCCATGACAATTTGGAATAGCAATGCTTGAATAGAAATTGCCTTAACTTCCTCATCCGAACTAATTAAAAAGAAAATAATGGGCACTAACCATGGCGCAAAAAATGCACTTGCGTGTATGATTACTTTAGACCATTTAGTCTCCATATATATCAACCCTTTCTTTGAACTTTATCTATGTTTTATGTACTACTATTTACGGAACTATACCCGCAATAGTTTCACATTAAAAAGGATTTTTAAAAATTTTTTTGAGAGGCTGTGATGAGAGATGGAATTTAACAACACATTAGCAAATGAATATGAAAAGGGAATTCGCCGTACGTTGCCAAGTTATGATGCCATGCTGCGTTTAATACAAACCTTTTATCATTCCAAACTTCCAGAAAACGCTAACATGTTAGTTGTGGGTGCAGGGAGTGGCAATGAAATTTTACAGCTTGCAGAAGGAAGACCACACTGGTCATTCACGGGCATTGATCCATCAGAATCCATGCTTAACATAGCTAAAGAGCGTTTGCTCGCTCTACCTAATAATATGTCATTCCATCAGGCTACAATACTCGATGCTCCGCTGACCTCCACACAGTTTGATGCAGCAAGCTGTATTCTCGTCTTGCATTTTATTCGGGATGATGAAGAAAAGCTGGTGACATTAAAAGAAATAGCAAAATATTTAAAACCTGGAGCACCATTTGTCCTTGTTGCAAAGTATGGTCAGCAAGGCTCTTTAGAAACAGAGATACAATTTGATTTATGGCGTTCCTATTGGCTACAACATACTAGACTTTCTGTGTCTGATGTAGCAGAGATGGAGAAATCCATTCGCTCTCTTTCTTTTATGAGTGAAGAGGATATTTTAACACTTTTACAAAGTGCAGGCTTTACAAAACCTTCTAGATTTTTTGCCACTACTTTGTTTGGTGGTTGGGTATGCTTTAAAGAGGAGCACTAACTATATTTTGTAGTAAATAATTTGAGGTGAAAACCGTGATAAGCACCATTGGCATTACAAAACAACAACAACTGTTAAAGGATTTTCCATTAGAGGAGATACATCAGCAAGAATTTGAATGGTATTGGGTTGATTTTAATTGTCCTACAGCCGAGGAAGAATTATTGTTGGATACATTTTTTCACTTTCACCCTCTTGCTATTGAGGATTGCTTAATGAGATTACAGCGTCCGAAGCTCGACTTTTATGATGATTTTCATTTTTTTGTCATTCATCGAGTAAACGAAGAGACGTTAGCTGCAGAGGAGGTTAATATATTTGCCTCCAATAAATTTATCGTAACCTTCCATAAAAGTCCTGTCCCTGAAATAGATAAGGTGCAGAAGATGCTAGAAAACCAACCGAAGAATTGGGAGCGCGGTACCGTATACTTAACGTATCAAACCATTGATAAAATTGTTGATAGTTATTTTCCACTCGTTTACAAAATTGAAGATCATCTAAATGCATTAGAAGGTGAACTTACATACCAAAGCAACGTAAATGCCATGAAGATTGTCTTCGAGTTCCGTAGTGACTTACTTGACTTAAGACGTACTATTTTACCAATGCGTGATCTTTTATATCGCGTTCTTAATTCTTACCGTTTCTCACTAAAGAAATCGGAAAGAGCTTATTTTGGAGATATCTATGACCATCTACTTAAGCTAACAGAGATGGTTGAATCCAATCGAGAGCTTACAGCGGATATGCGGGATAGTTATATGGCTATGAGTTCTAGTCGCATGAATGGTATTATGATGACTTTAACAATTGTCTCAACAATCTTTATCCCACTTACCTTCATTGCTGGTGTGTATGGGATGAATTTCGATAATATGCCGGAGCTTCATGGACAATATAGCTATTTTATTGTACTTGGGATTATGATTATTATCGTTATCTTTATGTTGGCCATCTTTAAACATAAGGGCTGGTTTAAACTATTTAAACCATAAAAAAGACTGCTCGTTTTGTTGCGAAAACGAGCAGTTTTTTCAATCTATTAATACGGTCCTCTGTCATCAATTTTATTATCGCCCTGCTGTGGAAATAAAAAGTAGGCTAGTACCCCTGATCCTAAAGATGCGCATATTGTAATTAATAATTGATCAACATCTGGTACCTCAGCATGATAGTTTCGCAGCATATAAACGGAACCAATGGCGACAATCACCATGACTGGAATAACAAATTTAAAACGTTTTTTCTCCATACCATCCCTCCTCCTATTCTTTTTACGTACTATTTTTCTATTACTAAACAGTTCGTATTTTACAGGTTTCCTATTTTAAATTCAAATCTACATCGCTTCACCATTTGGACTAACAATAAAGTAAAAAAATAAAGAAATAACCAATTTTTTAACCAAATATTCAGCAAATAATAGTAAAATAGATTTAATCCCATTTATTTATTAAGTTTACAAACCTAACAAATTCTAAAAGTGCTTATTTACTTACAATTTATTATGGATATTAAGAATGGAGCAAATAATAATGAGTTGGTTTTCAAAAAACAGTAGTTCTAGCTACTCAATTACATTAACACCTGAAAATTTTAAGAGCGGTGTACAATTAGATGTATTGAACCACCCCAATCTTCAAAAACAATTACAACTTTTAAATTTAACACTTGAAGATTTAGCCATCATTAAGCAACTACAGCCTTTAGCTAAAGACTTAATTCCTGAAATGGTGGAGAAATTTTATGTAGCCATTAGTTTGAGCCAAGATTTACTTGATATTATTAATAGAACATCACATATTGATCGTTTGAAGATTACGTTACATAAACATTTAAGTGACATTTTTGAAAGTCGTATTAATGATGCCTACATTGCTGAACGAAAAGCCATTGCTGAGGCCCACGTTCGAATTGGCTTGCAGTCAAAATGGTATATTGCCTCATTTCAGTCACTCACTACTACTTTCGCAAACTTTGTGAACGAAGTAGATATCTCCAAAACAGATGCTATTCGTGCTATAAATGCTTTTTGTAAAATCATTAACTTTGAGCAACAACTTGTGATTGAGGCATATGAAAAAGAGGAAGAACGTATTCGCTCTGCAGCGGATGCAACAAAAAATTCCCTTGTAACGACGATTCAAAGTACTGCAGAGGAGCTTAATGCCATTAGTGAAGAAACGGCCGCATCATTATTAGTGATTTCCTCGCAAACAGATGATATTGCTGTAGCGACCAAGCAAGGATTGAGCTTCGTAGCAGATACACAAGAAAAATCAAGACGGGGCCAACAGCAGTTGAAAGAACAAAATGATTTAATCCAAGTTATTTTGCAAAGTGTCAACGGTCTTGAAGTAACGATGAATCAATTACGTACCTCTTCTCAAAAAATTTCCGAAATCGTTGGGCTTGTTACAGGCATTGCTGATCAAACAAATCTATTAGCATTAAATGCTTCTATTGAGGCTGCTCGAGCTGGAGAACATGGGAAAGGTTTCGCGGTAGTAGCTGAGGAAGTGCGTAAACTTGCTGAGGAAACTAAAAACGCCGTACAAAATGTTTCTCACCTCATTAAGGAAACGGAAAGTAATATTACGACAATGGCTAATTCAGTTGTGAATGTCGATCAAAAAATTCAGCATAGTGTCAATACACAAGAAAGTTTATCCAAGTCATTTAATGATATTGCTGATGCAGTTTCTGGCATTCAACAACAATATGTAAATACATCAAGAGATATTTCAGCCATTTCTAATTTAATTACGGAATTATCGCAAGGGGCTACGCTAGTCTCCTCTTCTTCTGACTCACTCATTAATGTTGTCAATGAGCTAAATATGTAAAAAAAAGGGAACTCATTTAGAGTTCCCTTTTTCCTTAATGCGGCAATGCACGTTTTTGTTTACGGTGCTCTCGTCTTGCTGGCCCGGTTTCAAATAAACGCTTTTCTTCATCTGTTTCAGGGTAAATCGAAGGAACTGGTACTGGTTTCCCTTCCTCATTTACTGCAACCATCGTGACAAATGATTCTGTCGTTAATTTTTCCTCGCCAGTCTCAATATTGCGAGAAACAACGCGAACATAAACCTCCATTGAAGAACGTCCTGTAGACGAAACAATACTCTCAATTTCAAGAATATCTCCTACATGTGCAGCGGATAAAAAATCAACCGAGTCAATAGAAGCTGTCACTACAAGACCTTTTGCGTGTTTCATTGCTGTAATAGCAGCAATTTCATCAATATAAGCTAACACTCTTCCACCGAAAATAGAATTGTGATTATTTGTGTCTGGGGGTAATACGAGACGCGATTGAACCGTACGAGATTGGCTCATTGGTACAGCGTTGTTTGGCATAATTCTTGCAACTTCCCTTCTCATGATGTTCTTTCGTCATCGTATCGCAGAAAAAGAGCTGATGCAAATTTAGAACGATTTTTTCATCGAAATAAATTTCATGTCAGTCATTTCCTCTATTGCCCACTTAATTCCTTCACGTCCATAACCACTCATCTTTACACCACCATATGGCATGTTATCTACCCGGAATGTCGGAATATCATTAATAATGACAGCACCAGCCTGTAATTCATCTGCTGCATATAAAGCATCTGACAATATATTCGTGTAAATACCTGCATTTAGGCCAAGGTCCGACTCGTTTACTAGTCGAATTGCGTCGTCTAATGTTTCATATGAAACAATTGAGACGATTGGTGCGAATGTTTCCTGGCAGACAATTTTCATATCAGCTGTCACATTCGTCATAACTGTTGGTGTTAAAGTACGTTCTGTAAATACGCCCCCAGTTGCAATCACGGCACCCTGTTGTTGTGCCTCCTCAATCCACTCTCTGATGCGTTCCACTTCGTCTGAATGAATCATGGCACTGACATCTGTAGTTTTATTTAATGGATCTCCAACTATAAGCTTTTCAGTTTCTGCAACAAATGCTTTAGTTAATTCATCAATAATGGAAGAATGCACATAAATACGTTGTAACGAAATGCATACTTGTCCAGCAAAGTTAAAAGCACCGCTTACACAACGACTGATAATTTTATTTATTGGCGTAGAGGGTTCGACAATTACTGCTGCATTAGAACCTAGCTCTAAAGTTACTTTACGTAAACCGACTTTTTCTTTGATTCTCAAACCAACTTTACCACTACCTGTAAACGTTACTTTTTTGACGTATGGATGTGTGACAAGTGTGTCACTAAGCTCGCCTCCACTTCCTGTCACAATCTGCAATGCTCCATCTGGTAATCCTGCCTCACGGAAAATTTCAGCCATAACGATAGCACTTAGTGGTGTTTGTGTTGCTGGCTTTAATACAACGGTATTACCTACTGCAAATGCTGGACCTAACTTGTGTGCCACTAAATTGAATGGAAAATTAAATGGCGTAATGGCCGATATCACACCTAAGGGTTCCCTTTTTGTCCAGCCTATTCGATCCCCTGCTCCAGGGGCTGCATCCATTGGAACAGTCTCACCTTTTGACTGTTTAGCTCCCTCTGCTGCAAATTGATAGGTTGCGATTGTACGATCAATTTCCGCTAATCCTGCGACTAAAGGCTTTCCTGCCTCTAAGGCTAAAATCTCTGCAAGTTCTTCTTTTCGTTGTCGCATTCTATCAACAACTTTATATAATATTTCGGCACGTTCGTAGGCTGTTGTTTTTTTAAACGATTGGAATGCCTGCTGTGCACCTTCGATAGCTCTCTCTACATCTTGAATAGATGCTTTTGCTACATGAGCAATAACCTCACCGCTATATGGAGAAGCTAGCTCATAGCTTTCCTCTGCATCTTGCCACTGACCATTAATCCACAGTTTTGTTTCCTTCATCCTTCAAATGCACCTCCAAATAATTAAGTTCTTCTTTATTCTATCACGAAGAACTTGAACTAGATGCAATGGCGGCTGCACTAACCGCTGCGATCATTGCTGCTTGCTGTGCTTGAATTAATAACTCAATCGAAGACATAATGGTCATGGACAAAGATTTTTGCACCTTGGCCATATCATAAATAGCAATTTGTACAGCCATAAAGAGCACAAATTCATGATGCCATTTTAATAATTTCATGGCCTTTAATTCATGATATAAATCAATCATCCCTTGAAGTTGCGCTTTATTCAGATTAAGTATGGCTAAAAAGCCAAGTAAAGGATAATGCATGGCCTTGACTTTCACACTTTGCTTTTTGAGCGTATCACGAAGTGTTACAACATCTGGTACTAGCTGACCATCAAATTGTGGTGATAAAAATGTTAATACCTGTGAAAGCCATTGGAGCTCATTACCAGCATTGAAATTATATGTTCGTAGTTCTTTATAGTATCGATTCATTGTTTCCGCACGCAGCTCAACATCATCAGATGGACTACTTAATAATATTGCATAAGGAATGTCCTCATAAGATGTTAAAAATGGGTGATGTTTACGAATAGCATCAAATAAGGCTCTAGCTGCCTGTGCATGCGCCTTTTTATCGTTTTCATCCTCTGTCAAGAATTGTGCCCCGATATAGCTAAAATTGCCGCTTCTGAATTTTGCTTCCTTTAAGATGCTCACGTTTGTTAGTATATTCTTTACTGCCTTTTCAGCATCATCTTGCTCCATCAAATTGGCAGCAATACTATACCCAACTGTTGTTCGTAAAGGAGACATCCATGAGGATTGCTTCTTCATTTCTTGTAAAACATTTTTATACTTCGCTGCATCAAAAGTTTTTCCTGACGCTACAAATGTACTAGCAATAGCTAAAACAATTTTACGGTCCACTGTCCATCCTGCAGCTTTTGATACATCCTCTACCGTAGTTGCAAATTCATTTTCAATCATCACATAATCCATAGTTAGCACACTCCTTTACTCGTTTTACGTTACATAATGTAAGAAAGATTCACCCTCTTTGTAACAATTAACATAAAAAGTAAACATAATTTAATGTATGTTACTTACTTTCTTTGATTTAATAGAAAATATTAACAACCTAAAAAGGAGGTATTGCCGATGTTAACGAAAACCACAAGAAAACTATTATTTGCCATGACCTTAAAGGATCGATTAAATCTATTCCTTTTTCTACGAAATTCATCGAAAAATATCGCTTTACATACTCTTTTTCATAAAAATTAATATCGAGGCTTCCAGAGGACACTTGAATACCGAAACAATTATTGATCTCTCCTAAAGAATAGAAAGTCGTATGTCCTAACGCTTCAATTTCCATACAATAAACATTTCTGACTCAAGATAAAAAACAGCGGCAGAAAAACTTTGCCGCTGTACCAATACTTCGTTAAATTAACCCTAGCTCTTGTAGCTCTTCTGATGTGAAGGCTCTTGACCTTGTTAGAAATCGTTTGCCTTCTACGCCCTCAAGTGAGAACATGCCACCTCTGCCATCCACCACATCCAATATGATTTGTGTATGCTTCCAGTAATCATATTGATTTTTGTGCATGTAGAAGGAAGCACCACCAATCTCACCAAGGCACACATCCTGATCACCTATTAGCAAGTCTCCTTCTGGATAACACATTGGCGAGGAGCCATCACAGCATCCGCCCGATTGATGAAACATAACGGGCCCATGTTTCTCTTTTAATAGATCGATTAGTGCCAGCGCTTCTTCCGTTGCTAATACACGTTCAACCACGCTCATGCACCTCCCTACGATTTAGAAGAAACCAAGTTTGTTTTCACTGTAGCTCACTAATAAGTTTTTCGTTTGCTGGTAATGAGCTAACATCATTTTATGATTTTCACGACCAACACCTGACATTTTGTAGCCACCGAATGCAGCATGTGCAGGATAAGCGTGGTAACAGTTTGTCCAAACACGGCCAGCTTGGATTTCACGACCGAAGCGATATGCTGTATTAATATCTCTCGTCCAAACACCGGAACCTAAGCCATATAATGTATCATTTGCAATTTCCAATGCTTCCTCTTTCGTTTTAAACGTTGTGACAGCAACAACTGGTCCGAAAATTTCTTCTTGGAATATACGCATTTTATTATGCCCTTTGAAAACAGTTGGTTTAATGTAGTAGCCATTTTCAAAGCCTTCACCTACATTATTTTTGTCTCCACCAATTAGACATTCTGCACCTTCTTGCTTACCAATATCTAAATAAGAAAGAATTTTTTCCATTTGCTCACTAGAAGCCTGTGCACCCATCATTGTGTTTGGATCAAGTGGGTTACCAACTTTAATGGCTTCTACTCGTTGTAATACGCGTTCCATAAATTTATCGTAAATAGATTCCTGAACCAGTGCACGTGAAGGACATGTACATACTTCTCCTTGGTTTAGAGCAAATAGTACGAAGCCCTCAACAGCTTTATCTAAAAAGGCATCATCTTTATCCATAATATCTTCAAAGAAGATGTTCGGTGACTTACCACCCAATTCTAATGTTACTGGAATAAGGTTTTGAGAAGCATATTGCATAATTAAACGACCTGTCGTCGTCTCACCTGTAAAGGCAATCTTACCAATACGTGGATTTGATGCAAGCGGTTTCCCTGCTTCTAAGCCAAATCCATTCACAACATTAATGACACCTGAAGGTAGTAGGTCTTCTATTAATTCTAAAAGCACCATAATCGATGCTGGTGTTTGCTCTGCAGGTTTTAATACGACACAGTTTCCAGCTGCAAGTGCTGGTGCAAGCTTCCATACAGCCATTAATAATGGGAAGTTCCAAGGAATGATTTGACCAACTACACCAATTGGCTCATGGAAATGATAAGCAACTGTATCATTATCAATTTGGCTTACTGAGCCCTCTTGAGCACGTAATACCCCAGCAAAATAACGGAAATGATCAATTGCAAGAGGGATGTCTGCGTTTAATGTTTCGCGTACCGCTTTACCGTTATCCCATGTTTCGGCAACGGCTAGCTTTTCTAAATTTTGCTCGATACGGTCCGCAATTTTAAGTAAAATGTTTGCGCGTTCTGTCGGTGATGTTTTGCCCCATGCATCCTTAGCAGCATGTGCTGCATCTAATGCAAGTTCAATGTCCTCAGCTGTGGAACGTGCTACTTGTGTAAAAACTTGTCCAGTAACAGGAGTAACGTTATCAAAGTACTGACCCTTCACTGGGGGTGTCCATTCGCCACCAATATAATTATCATATTTCTCTTTGAATTGAACTACCGATCCTTCAGTGTTTGGAAATGCATAAACCATTTTACTTCTCCCCTTTACACAATTTAATGAGAACTATCTAGAAAAAACGTTATTTTATATCGGAATAACAATATTTTCATAGAAACCCTCTCATCTAATATATTGTCAGAAACATAAAATAATTTCAACTTTTTCAAAAACTTTTCCAACTAATTTATTTTTACCAGAAAAGCTTCTAGCATTCACTGTAAGCATGGCGTTAAGGTATACTTAAAAATAATATAAAATATAGGAGAACATTATGCGTATTAATAAATATTTAAGTGAAACAGGCATCATATCTCGTCGTGGCGCTGATAAATGGATAGAAGAAGGAAAAGTAACGATTAATGGGGAACTGGCAACAGTCGGTAGTCAAGTTGAAGCAGGGGACATTGTTTGCGTTGATGGAAAAGAGGTAAAGAAAGAACAACAACTTGTTTACATTGCTCTAAATAAACCTGTTGGTATTACAAGTACGACAGAGCGACATATAAAAGGCAATGTGGTTGATTTTGTCAATCATCCCTTGCGTATTTTTCATATCGGACGTCTTGATAAGGAATCAGAGGGGTTATTGTTATTAACGAATGATGGCGATATCGTCAATAAAATTCTACGTGCTGAAAATCATCATGAAAAAGAATACATTGTTCAAGTTGACAAGCCTATAACGACACAGTTTATCCAAAAAATGGGTAGTGGTGTCGATATTTTAGATACAACAACCTTACCATGCCATGTGGAAAGGATTTCGGATAAGGTGTTTAAAATCATTTTAGAGCAAGGCTTAAACCGCCAAATTCGCCGAATGTGTTCTGCACTAGGGTATTCCGTTAAGCGTCTACAACGTATTCGTATTATGAATATTAAGCTTGGTAACTTAAAGGTGGGGCAATGGCGTGATTTAACAGAGAAGGAACGAACAGAACTATTCAAACTACTTAATTACACACTCAAATAGGCATTCAAGAGGAGGGACGAGGACTATGATATCCATTCAAAGCACAGAGCAACTAACAGGAGTTCGAATTAGCGCCGATTATTGGGATTTAGATGAACTAATTAATGCTATTTATAAAGTAACTGGTGATGAAAATAAATACTATGATTATCAGGGTCCTCGACTACGTATTTTAAGCGTTTGCTATAAACTAAGACATGCTATGCTTGGCGAACATCACCTAGAGTTTGTTAGTAACGGACTTAATAAGAGTGTTCTAACTCAACATGAATTAATCTTTCCAAATAAGAATGTCTATTTTTCAACAGAAATTCTTTGGCCAGAAATTATCTTTAGTGCAATCGCATTAAATGATTTTATTGATCTGCACCAAAAATTAAACAATGCTTCTATGTGGAATCATGAAATAGCTATTATACGCAAATTTCAAGCGGCTATTGCTGATTGTTTGGAACAAGAGGTGAGTGAAGAAGATTATGTTGTGTTTTTAAGAATGTTACATGCTAAAAATCCATTTACCTTCCGTTTTGCAACACAGTACGTGGATGTTCTGAATCTAGAATATATCGAATTAAGTAAAGAGGAACGTCAAGCACATTTAGCGGCATTTGCTGTACGATTAATGATAGAGGACCATGAATATGTAGCATTAAAATCCCACCTGATGGAAGCAGCTATTGCAACGAAACAAGCATTGCATGATATTCAAATTCAACTTAATTATCCTGAAGAAATATTATGGTGAATAAATCATGCCGTCTCAAAATAATTGAGACGGCTATTTTTTTATTCAAACGTTTTGTAGGCCATTTTACGAATGGCTTCCTCGTGCTGAGGATAATTTGCTAAAAGCTCTTCCTGTGTAAACAATTCAAAGTCCTCAAAGTCAAAGCCTGGCGCCACCATACATCCAACTAAACTAAACGTATCAGACTCTTCCACCGACGAACCGAAAATTGTATGCTTTGGCACTGCAATTTGGGGTACTTCCCCTGCTTCTAAATTCAAACCAAGCTTCTTCGCTTCATATGTACCATCTGGGAAAATCATATGAACGGTTAGTGGGCTGCCTGCATGATAATACCATAGCTCGTCCGATTGCAAGCGATGTAGATGGGAAATATCTTGTGAGCGTAATAGGAAATAAATACTTGTATAAATGGGCCTCTGAACATCTCTCACGGCTATATCGTCTGATGCACGAAATGATGAAATGTAATAGCCCCCTTCTGGATGTTCGGCTAACTTTAAATGTTCAATAAAATATTGTGCTGAATTCTTCAAAAAGCATCACTCCTTTTTTCAACCTTACCAAAAAGTAAAGTAGAAATGCTACCTCTGATTTTCTTTCATTATGCAAGAAAAAAGTGATTTTAACGGAGGAAGGCGAGGGGTTGATTTCCGTTCCACCAGCGTCACTCCAATCAACCATGTGCAAAAGTGTCTTTTCCTTATCTTTCATACTAGCGGTAGTGAACAAAACTGCCCATTATTTGTAGGATAGACTCTTCCTTTCAATATGGAGAAGTGATTCGTTATGACACCCTTCAATAAAATGAGTAGTGAGCACCTTTACTAAAAAGTTAGTGGGTTGGAGTGGAAGGCTACTTGACTTCCGTGGGATAGCAGGACAGACAAGCCTCTAAACGAAGCGGCTTGCCCACAGGAAAGCAAGTAGCCTGCAACGGAAATCCATTTCTACCTTTCAATTGACTGTTTTGTTTTTCAACACTAAAAGGGCATCTCATAAATGAGATGCCCTACCATTTTTATAATCCGCCTAAATAAGCTGCTTTTACTTGCTCGCTCTCTTGTAGCTCTTTTGCTGAACCAGATAGAACGATACGTCCCGTTTCAAGTACATATGCACGGTTAGCGACCGATAATGCCATATTAGCATTTTGCTCAACAAGTAATACGGTTGTTCCTTCTTTATTGACCTGCTCAATAATATTGAAGATATTTTTAACCATTAACGGTGCAAGACCCATCGAAGGTTCATCCATTAATAATAGCTTTGGTTTGGCCATTAAAGCACGACCCATCGCAAGCATCTGCTGTTCCCCACCAGACAATGTGCCTGACTGCTGTTTCCGACGCTCTAATAATCGTGGAAATAACTCGAAAACATGATCCATATCTTTTTTAATACCTGCTTTATCATTACGCAGATATGCTCCAAGCTCTAAGTTTTCTTCAACGGACATATTGGCAAAAACACGACGACCTTCTGGAACGTGGGATATCCCTGATTTCACAATAGTTTGTGCCGCTTTCCCAGCAATAGAGAAGCCTTCGTATTCAATAATGCCGCCTTTTGGCTTCAATAAACCTGACAATGTCTTTAAGAGCGTACTTTTTCCAGCACCATTTGCTCCGATTAACGTTACAATTTCACCCTCGTTTACTTCTAAAGAGAGGCCCTTTAATGCTTGGATGTTGCCATAATAAACATCGATATTTTGTACTTTTAGCATTAGCCGATAACCTCCTCACCAAGGTACGCTTCTATTACCTTTGGATTGTTGCGAATTTCTTCTGGCGTCCCGTCAGCGATTAATTGTCCATGATCGAGTACATAAATGCGTTCACAAATTCCCATGACTAAGCTCATATCATGCTCGATCAGCAAAATTGTTAAGCCGAACTCTTTACGAATAAATGCAATTAACTCCATTAAATCATGTGTTTCTTGTGGGTTCATCCCTGCTGCTGGTTCATCCAATAGCAGTAGTTTTGGATTTGCCGCTAACGCACGAGCAATTTCTAAACGACGCTGCATCCCGTATGGCAAATTTTTTGCCAGCTCATCCTTATAGACATCTAAGCCAAAGATTTTTAAGAACTCAATTGATTGATTCTCCATTTCGGCCTCACCTTTGAAATGGTTTGGCAAACGAAAAATAGAAGACCACATAGAATGCTTAGCAAGAGAATGGTTGGCTACCTTCACATTGTCTAGTACAGATAGCTCTTTAAATAAGCGGATATTTTGGAAAGTACGGCTGATCCCTTTCTGTGTAACCTGATAGGGTGCAAGCCCATTTATTTTCATACCATTAAAAGTAATTGTACCTTCCGTTGGTGTATATACCCCTGTTAACATATTAAAGCTCGTTGTTTTCCCAGCACCATTTGGTCCAATAAGTCCTACCAATTCGCCTTGGTTAAGGTACATATTAACACCCTGTACTGCCTTTAAACCGCCGAATTGAATACCCATGTTTTCAACATTGATAAGAAGGTTTCCAGTCATTATTTTGTACCTCCTTTTTTACCAAACTTAAATAATTGCGTGATCTCTTTCGTTCCCATCAAGCCTGTTGGACGATAAAGCATTACGATAATTAATACTAAACTGTAAATAATCATACGCGTTTCTGGGAAATTTGCGAGATAAGTAGACACGAATGTTAAGAAAATCGCAGCAATCACTGAACCAGAAAGACTTCCTAAACCACCGAGTACAACGTAAATTAAAATATCAAATGATTTTAAGAAACCGAATGTTGTCGGTTGGATAATGTAAAAGTTATGTGCAAAAATAGCGCCAGCTAGACCAGCGAAGAAAGAACCGATAGCGAATGCAACAACTTTATAGTAAGTTGTGTTAATACCCATAGCATCCGCTGCTATTTCGTCTTCTCGAATGGAGATACACGCACGTCCATGTCGAGAATTTGTAAAGTTCGAGATGACTAGAATCGTTAACACTACGCCAAAGAATGCATACGTCCAGTTAGATAAATATTTAACCTGCATCCCTGCTGCGCCACCAACATAATCCGTATTTAAAAAGATAATACGAATAATCTCGGCAAACCCTAGTGTGGCAATCGCTAAATAATCCCCTTTTAAACGAAGCGTTGGAATCCCTACAATGAGACCAGCAACTGCTGCTGCAGCAGCCCCTAAAAGGATAGCCAATGGGAATGGCAGCATTAACTTTGTTGTAATGATAGCCGATACATATGCTCCAACTGCAAGGAACCCGGCATGCCCAATAGAGAATTGCCCAGTAACCCCAATAACAATATGCAAGCTGACAGCTAGCATGATGTTAATACACATCGTGATCAACATATTTTTATAGTACAAATCAATTACTTCTGTCGTAATCAATAACTGTACAACTGCATAGATGACTAGCGCTATTACGGCATAGCCCCAGAAAACTTTAGACTTTTTCATAAAACCGCTCACCTACACTTTCTCACGGGCATTTTTACCAAAGATACCCGATGGTCTGAAGATTAAGATTAAAATTAAGATAACGAATGCCGCTGCATCACGCCATAACGAGAAGCCAAGTGCACTTACTAAGGACTCTACAACACCTAGTAACATACCACCAACCATAGCGCCAGGGATGATACCAATACCACCAAGAACAGCTGCGATAAATGCTTTAACACCAGGAATAACACCCATTAAGGGGTCAATTTTTGTATAATAAACACCGAAGATAACACCTGCTGCACCAGCTAAGGCTGAACCAATCGCAAACGTTGCAGAAATTGTATTGTCAACGTTAATACCCATTAGGCGAGCAGCATCTGCATCATGGGAAACGGCGCGCATCGCTTTACCGATTTTTGTTTTATGTACGATGAATTGTAAAAGAATCATCAGTACAACTGCGACTGATAAAATTAAGATGGATGTACTGCTGATTTGTACGCCAAAAATATCTAGTGATTTATTTTTGAAAACTTCAGGATAAGCTGCTGGCTGAGCCCCTCTGAAGAAAATCGTTGTATATTCGATTAATAGCGATACACCAATCGCTGTAATTAAAGCTGCGATACGTGTAGCATTTCGTAATCGTTTATAGGCAATACGTTCAATTAAAACACCAAAGATCGCACAAACTAACATCGCCAATAATAGTGCTGGGAAGAATCCAAGCTCCCATTTAGCAATTGCGTAAAAGCCAATAAATGACCCAATCATGAAGACATCACCATGAGCAAAGTTAATCAGCTTGATAATACCGTATACCATCGTATACCCTAGCGCTATTAACGCGTAGATACTTCCAAGTGAAATACCATTCACAAGTTGCTGTATCCATTCCATGCGCATTCACTCCTTTAAATTTTCTGAAAATTGAAAAATAAGTACATAGATCGATACTAATAGTTATGTTTTGCACTACGATTCTAGTTATCTAGCACACAAAAAAGGAAGGCGTGTTTACCCGCCTCCCCCTTGCTTACAAAACATTAAGGATTAACTTTAGAGTTGAACACTTGTTTACCGTCTTTAAATTCAAGAACTGTTGCTGTTTTAATTGGGTTATGATTTTCGTCAACTGAGAAAGTACCTGTTACTAAAGAAAGATCTTTTGTTGCAGCTAATTCATTTTTAATTGCTTCCCCATCCGTAGAGCCTGCACGTTTAATCGCATCCGCAATGTAGTAAATTGTGTCATAACCAAGTGCGTTGAATGCGTCAGGCGCTTTGTCACCATTTGCAGCTTTAAATGCCTTTACGAAATCTTGAATTTTTTGATCTGGGTCTTCAGCAGAATAGTGGTTTGTGATGAATGTGTTATTCAATGCATCCGCGCCAGCTAATTCGATTAAAGTTGGAGAATCCCAACCATCAGCCCCCATTAGAGGTACATCAATGCCCATTTCACGTGCTTGTTTAACAATCAAACCAACTTCTTCATAATATCCAGGGATAAAGATAAAGTCTGGATTTGCCGCTTTAATATTTGTTAATTGTGTACGGAAGTCTGTATCCTTCGCTACATAAGCTTCTTCTTTTACAACTTTTCCGCCACTCTTCGTAATCGTTTCTTTAAATGATTTTGCTAAACCTTTTGCATAGTCTGATGCATTATCTGCGAAAATAGCTACATTTTTCGCATCTAGCTCACCTGAAGCAAAATTAGCCGCTACAATCCCTTGGAATGGGTCAATAAAGCATGTACGGAAAGCATATTCATTAACACTGCCATCCTCGTTTACTGTGATATTTGGTGCTGTACCAGAACCAGTAACAATAGGAATTTTATTATCATTTGCAATTTGAACAGTTGCTACTGTATTACCTGAAGTTGCAGGTGCTAGCATCGCTACTACTTTATCCTGCGTTGCTAGTTTAATAGCAGCTGAAGTTGCTTCAGAGTTCTCTGATTTATTATCTACTTTAATCAGTTCAATTTTCTTACCATCAATACCGCCAGCATCATTAATTTCTTTTACAGCCAGCTCTGCACCTAGCCCAATAGAGGAACCATAAGATGCTACATTCCCTGAAAGTTCTAAGTTGGCACCAATTTTAATTGTATCGCCATCAGATGAACCTCCGCCTGATGATGAGCCTCCGCCAGAACTTGAATCGTCTCCGTTACCGCAACCAGCAAGAACACCAGCAAGTAATGAAGATGCTACTAAAAGTGAACCGAACTTCTTAAGCTTTTTGCTCTCTCTCATAATTAAATTCCCCCTGAAAATTTCTCAAATATTAGATATTTCTGATAATTATAAACAATTAAAATCATTTACTCAATAGCTAAAATAATTATTTATAACTATCTAAAAACAAAAGAAAAATATTATTCATATAAGCCTTTTTCATTGTAAAACATTCTTTATATTTAGTCTAGAGTGATTTTTCAGTATAATTAGTTATTTGTGAATTATCTTTTAATTAAAACCATAGACTAGTACAAAACTATCAGATGAAATTGTTTTTTCACAATAAAGTCTAGTTGATTTAAACACCCCCTCCATCTATTACGATTATTTCCCTGAAAATAATTATGAGAATAAGAGTAACAAATTGTTTATATCTGTACAGTAAATAGGAAAAAGCTTAGAGTGGGTTCCCCCATACTCTAAGCTTTTAATTCAAACACACAAAGGCGCTCATTTATATTTGTTTCATTTTCTAAATGTACTTCATGAAGTAATTCAAATGGTGTTCCATGATGTAAAAATTGTAAATAATCGTAAGGCGGATAATATAAAATTATATGAATATCTCGCATTCGCTGCTCGTAGGATTTCCAAATATTATGAATGACTGAACGAAAAATGTGAATGGAAAAAGGATTAAAAAAGAAAAACACATTATCACGTGACTTTATTTCATAAGCTTCTGCTATTGTATGAATAAATTTGATGGGTGCATGTGCTCTCATTTTTTGAAGATAACTACGTTTATTTTCTTCTGCCTCTGCATAAAATCCTGCATCCATTTCTATCCCAACAGTTGGAATATGGAACTTATGGTGCACATAAATGGGAACTCGCCCTTTCCCGCACCCCATATCAATAAATACTGGATTGTCAGGCATCTCATACGCTGCGAATAATTGCTCCAACCCACTGTATGGCGTTGGCTCATAACGGTGATAGTGTGCAAGCTTAGGAAAACCATATTGCTCTCCCACCGTGTTAATGTGCAAATGTTTATCAAATTGCTGTTCATTCATATGAAAAGACCCCTCAGAAAAGAATGCTTTATTTTAACACGATAAAAAGCAAAAACCATACCCAAAGATATTGGATATGGTTATTTTTTAACGACCTCTGCGTTTAAATTTAACAACAAAGAGAAGTGCGAAAAGGAGTAGCACTAGGCATGTAATGGCTGTAAACACCATATTTTTATCAATAACAGGTTCCTGATTGGCTGCTTCACCATTCGCACCCGGTATCCCCATTGGACCTCCGTTTCCATCTGGGCGTTGCATTTGTTCCCCATTTTGTCCTGCTCTCGGACCCTCGCCCTCTCTATTAAAAGGTGGGCTCTTTGATGGATCAAAGTCCTCTGGTAGCTGACTTGGATCAAAATCGTCTGGCATCGAATTCATTTCACCATTTTCATTTGGCATTGGCATACCCATATTGCCCTGAGAAGACGTAGATGCTTCCACTACAAGCTCCCCAGACAGCTGCTTTAATATAGATGCTGAGCGCTGTTTAGCAAATTCAGGCAAGCTTTTTTCACCTTCAACTGCTTCCAAAAACTGCTCCGTAGTAGAGAATTTAGTTGGATCTGCCTCCACATAGGTAGTTAATAGCACCGCTAAGTTTTTAGTAATAGATTGGACATAGTCTTCTGTTAAATAGGTTGTTGCTAGTTCTTCTAGATACCCTTCATATTTGGCACGGTATTCTTCATTAGCAAGTAATGCATTTAGGAGTGGCCGCTCCTCTAATGTTGTGCCAGAAACAGGGGTTGTCACACTAAAATTAATAGCACTATCAGCTAACAAGTCGCCAGACATGCCCATTCCCATGTTGAATCCGCCACCTCGTTGTTGCATACCCCCATCACCTGCCTGAGCGGGTTGTCCATTGTTTTGTGCCACTGGTTTTTCCATATTAGTAGAAGCGTCAGCTGGATTTTCTCCGTTTCCTCCTGCTATTCTACCTCCTCCAGCCCCAAAGCCACCAAAGGACATGTTGTAATCCCAAGGAATAATAGAAAACACACCGTTCTGTTCATATAAATAATAGTTATGTTTCATATTCCCTTGATAACTATCTAAATTCACAAGAGCTGTGTTGACGGCAAAATAACGTAACATTTCATCAACATCAATATACTTTTCTATGTCTCCACCATTATTAATAGCATCTAGCATTTCAACCAACTTGGATTGATCAATATTACCTTCATTTGTTTTTAATCCGATGCCTGTATAGTCTTCGATATCGTCACTAATATATTTTAAATCGCTGCCTGTCCCATCTGGCTTAAATAAAAAGCCATCATTAGAGCCATAGTTATTAGCTAGGAATGTCTCATCCACTGCTTCTACTCCTAAGAACAAGCCTCGTTCCTCACCATTCACTGTGACATACATATAGGAGTGTGCCGGTGTTGGTAAACCCATTTGCTCCATCAGCTCATAGGAGATGTACTCTCTCATTAATGTAGAATCACTATAATTATTGTTTAAATTTAATTTTTTTAAGCCATATAAGCTTTGTGTATCATCATAATAATCAAAATCAATTTTTAAACTATAGCGATCTGAGTCACTATTGACAACCGATCGTAATGATAGATTGCCCTTTGTACGAATAGCAACATTCTCAATTTTCTTGCCGTTTACTGTAATATCTGCCTGTTTTAATTCCTCAGCCGAAGCATTTTCGAGCATATCAGCCCAATCTTCCTCCGCAATTTCAATATCAACTGTTGTTACTTTATTTTTATTAAATACTATATTCTCATAGGAGAACTCTGAATTTTTCGTTTCAATGCCTACATTCGGAAGTACAGCATATATCACGACAAAGAGAAGGAGTAAAATTGCCATGCACAGGTAGACAATTCGTGTTTTAATCATAGCCGTCACCTCTCATCGTAGTCCTTTTTGCTAATGAGGTCATTACGCTGTGAAATTCCCATCATAGCTAAGCATAATGGCTGATTTTACACCAGCTACCTTTGTTAGCTCATCCATCAATTTTGCATCATTTTGTTTTACACGAATTTCATAAGTAGTTTCGATTTCATTCTGTTGCATAATGGATTTGGATTTGAGAGCGAACTTTTTTGTTTGTGCAGCAATAATTCGCTCGATCTCAGCGTTTGCTAGCTCTTCTTCAAACTTTACAATCAATAAATAAGGGTTTTCTACTGTTATTTTATTAACGAATATTAGCAATACAAGTCCGATTAAAACAGCACCAATAATCACTAATGGGATAAAGCCAGCACCACATAAAATACCTGAAACAATTGCCCAGAAAATATAGACTAAATCCATTGGGTCCTTAATAGGTGTACGGAAACGTACAATGGATAAAGCACCAACCATACCAAGTGACAGCAGAACATTTGAACTGATTCCCATAATTACTAATGCTGTTGCCATTGTCATAATAAGTAATGAGATATTGAATGAATGTGAGTAAATGACACCATTAAAGGTTTTCTTATAAACAGCGTAAATGAAAAGCCCAATAAAAAACGCGACTACTAAACCAATAATGGAATCGATTAATGAAAATGAGGTTGTTTTTTCTAAAAAGTTGGATTTAAAAATATCACTAAATTTAATTGTATCCATTGTTCATTCTCCTTTATTATTAGCCGTACATACGACTAAGCTGATATTTTGAATAGGCCTCTGCACGAGTATCCACCGACTGTAGTAAATACTTGATGATGTCTGGCAGATATTCATCGTACTTTACCTCTAAGATCACAAGATTTGGCTCCAGTACATCCACCATCGGCAAGTTTTGATTAAACATATCAGTGTTGCGTAGACTTGATTGCACCTTACTATCAAACGTCACACGCACATTACCAAACGGATAGATATAGGCCTCTCGCTCATAATCCACTACCGTAGTAGGTCTTAGCTGGTTGTAATTCATCTCTTGATATAAATCTCGAATTAACCCTCGGTCATCATTCTCCATCCAGGATATCTCCCCGATACGCATTTTTTCATACTCAGCTTGAGATATTGCACATTTTGTTTTAAAGGTAACATTGTTACGTTTACTCTTCCGCTCCAGATTAATAACAGCACTAGACTTGCCGTATATGCGAACCCGATATTTGTCTCGATTGATAAAGCCCTCTTTTTTTTCATTTAGCACTTTATTGGAAAAATTATCGAAGTACGTACTACGTATCAAATATTTACCGTCTAAACCCGCATGCTTGTCCCGCTGCATAACATGCTGAAGCTTGGTTTTTAATAACGCATAATCTGGATAGGAGATCGCTTGTTTAATTTCTTGGCGACCGTTTGGATTAAATGAAGTAACGATTGGCATTTCATCACTCTCCCTACTTGTATTAGTGTCAAACCGACAAACCCTTATTGATGCTCGTCCCTTTGTTCATTTCTCGTCTACATCGTTTACTATAAAGGGCTTTTGTGTCAGGCAGATGTCAGCTTTACATATTCTTCATTTATCTTTTACAATACAAAGCAGATTTCTGAGAGACGGGTTAAACCATCAAAAAGGCTACCACGCTCTTATAGCGTAGTAGCCTTTTCTTAGTGTTGAAAAACAAAACAGTCAATTGAAAGGTAGAAATGGATTTCTGTTGCAGGCTACTTGCTTTCCTGTGGGCGAGCGCCGAGCCGCTTCCTCCGCTACCGCTCCGTTTAGAGTTTTGCCTATCTCGCTATCCCAAGGGAGTCAAGTAGCCCTCCACTCCAACCTACAAAATGTTAACTTTAGCAACGGTTTTCAGATAAAGTGAAGGTGTTCACTACTCTTTACGGAGGGGTGTTGTCACGCATCACTTTTCCACATTGAAAATAAGAGCTCATCCCCTCTAAGAATACAAATAATGGGTTATTTTGTTCGCTACGACCAGTATGAAAGATAAAGCAAAGACACTTTTGCAGAATGGTTGATTGGAGTGGAGCCAGCGTCACTCCTAGGGGATTTAGCGTCACAGAGGAGACCCTGGAGCGAACGGAAGTGAGTGAAGCGGCTCATCGGACGCCCCCTGGAAAGGACGCTGGCGGAACGGAAATCAACCCCTCACCTTGTAAAGTTGCTTTTTCTGCCGTTGACATTATCTTTTTTCAACAACATGAAAAGGCTACCACGCTCTTATAGCGCAGTAGCCTTTTGCAGTACTAATTCAAAGTGTGTTCCAGAGGGATTGCTTTCGATTAATCGCAAATCGCCTCCGACAGATTGGGCCATCATTTTACTAAGTGGTAATCCTAAACCCAAGCCACGAACAGTATATTTTTTATTTTCTCCTCTATAAAAGCGCTCAAAAATAAATGCCTGATCCTCTAGAGGGATACCATGACCTGTGTCCTTCACCATCACCGACAGAGTTTCCCCTTGATCTATCAACGTCAAGGTGATGGTTCCTTTGTCCATCGCCTGTTTAGCATTGGTTAAAAGGTTTGTAATGATTTGTTGGACACGAACAAGATCTACCTGTACCAGCATAGGTTGTTCTAACAAATGTAAATGAACTTTTACATGTTCCTCTTCCTGCATTACTTCCCACTGTGCCACCGCCTCTCGCAGTAGCTGATTAACATCTACGGACTCTATCTGCACAGGGATAGCATCGACAGCAAAATGATTAAAGGCAAGTAAGTCCCCAACCATTGTTTTCATTTTTGTCGTTTCAACCATAGCCATTTCAATGAATTCCATAGCATCCTGTCCCGTTACAACACCATCTCTTACCGCCTGTAATAAACCACTTATAGAGGTGACAGGTGTTTTCAACTCATGGGTGACACCTGCTAGTAATTCCGTTCGAGTTTTCTCCAGCTGTTCTAATTTATTTGCCATGTTTTTAAAGGAGGAAACAAGCTCATAGACCTCTTTTTCCTTACTATCTTGAGGCAAATCAATTGCATAATTGCCTTCCTGTACATGCTTGGCAGCCTCTGCTACTTGTTTAATGGGATGGGCCAAGCGCTTTGACAAAAAGTAAATAGCGATCCAGCCTAATAAAGCTAACGCTCCTATTAATATGGCAAGCTGTCCATATGCTTGATTAACCCTTGTTAAATTCTCCTTCTTCTCCATCACCAGGGCCCAGCCCAATAACTCATTATTATTTTCTATCTTTCTTTTCACCACATATTCAGGTTCAAGTCCATCCTTTATTTCCTTAGTACCTTCTTTTCCATCCAACAAGCCAGCTACATTTTTGGCACTACCAGGTGGTACTGGACGGTTGCTTGTCAGTATATTGCCCTCAGTATCTACAACGTACAAAATCGGATCGATCTCTTTCATATTAAAACGCTCTCGATCCCCTATAAAACCTGGAATACCCTTTATAGGTCCATTATTAGGATTTGTTGTATCCGTTAAACGATAGACCGTCTCGTCTGCTAAAAACTCCATCAATTCTAATCGATTTTCAAATGTTGTATGACGAATCCATGCTGCTGAGATTAACGAAATAATAGCTAAGCCTATGAAAAGTGTTAGTAAATAACGGCTCGTCCAATATTGGAGTAAGGATATACGCTTATTTTTTTGGAACACTTAGCTGATACCCCAATCCACGTAGTGTCTTTATTTCTCCTTCTGCCTCATCCCATTCTTTTAATGCCTTCCTAAGTCTCTTTATGGCTAAATCTACGGCACGATCACTACCTTCATACTCCCAACCCCAAACTTGATCTATAAGCTGATCACGGGTAAATGTTTGATTGGGATGGTCAGCTAAAAACATAAGCACCGATAAATCTCTTGGTGTTAATACAATCTCTTCTCCACCCAAAAACACTCTATGTGCTTTACAATCAATTGCTAGAGACCCATACCGCTTAATAACAGATGCATCTGGGCTGCCTTCAGCACGCCTTAAAACAGCCCTCACTCTTGCAACAACTTCATCTGCGATAAAAGGCTTGGCAATATAATCATCTGCTCCATGATCAAACCCCTCTAGACGGTAATTAACCTCTCCTAATGCTGTTAACATGATAACAGGGCAGGTACTTCGTTCTCTTATTTCTTTTAAAATGGACCAACCATTTTTTTCTGGTAACATAATATCTAGCAACACTAGGTCTGGCTGTGTTTCACGAAACATGTCCAAGGCTTGGCCACCATTGAAACATTGTGTCACACTATAACCCACTTTTTGTAAATACACCTTTAAAACCTGGCTTATTGCATATTCATCCTCTATTACTAAAATGTTTGCCAAAGTCAATCACCTCGTTACTAGTTCGCTCTTATGTTCATTATAGCACCGGATTATGTCAGTTAAATGTCAGCCTATCCATAGTTCAAAAACTACTAGCAGAGAATATATAGAGGTCATCTATTGACAATGTCTTCCTAAGCCACTTATCATTGAGTGCGAATGATAATCAATGATAATTCATTCGAAAACCTAGTAAATGAAATTAAGGGGGGTAAAAGCATGATTATTGTAACGAATCGTATTCAGGTAAAACCCGGTTTTGCTGCGAGAATGGCACCAAATTTTACAAAGCCAGGTCCTCTACAACAGTTTGAAGGCTTTCATAAAGTAGAGGTATTAATTTCAACCGATGATCCTACTTATGACGAAATGAGTGTTAATATGTATTGGGAATCCAAGGAGCATTTCCAAGCATGGCGTAATAGCGATGCATTTGCTGCAGCCCATCAACGTCCAAATTCAGGTTCTGAGGGAGAAAAAGCTGACAGTCCAATTATCGGCAGCAAAATAGTAGTGGCTGAATTAGCATCTTCTATCGAAGCTTTAAGTTAATGAACGACAATTAAATTACTTATACATTATCTTCTGATTCTATCTAAAAAGCCCTGCATGTTGAACAATCATGCAGGGTCTTTTTTCTTGCTATAAGAACCGTTGACTAAATCAATATAAAAGAATGACTAGTAGATAGCCCAGTACGGATAGACAAACTGAGCCAATTAAACCTGCAATAAATGCCTTTACACCTAGCTCCTTAAATGTTTTAATCTCAACATTTAATCCCAGACCGGCCATTGCCATAGCAATTAAGATATAAGCAATATTTACAAATGCTGTCGATACATTCACTGGTATAATTCCTAAAGAATTGATAGCACTCATCGCTAAAAAGCCTAAAATAAACCACGGTATGATCGATAATGAAAACGCCTTTTTCTCTTCGCTTTTGTCCATTCTTCGATAGAAAATACCAATTATAATCGCTACAGGTACGAGCAGGGCAACACGAGTTAATTTCACGATGACTGCTATATCAATTGCTTCATTTCCACCAGCAGAGGCAGCTGCAATCACATGAGCTATTTCATGTAATGTACCACCTGCGAAAATACCATACGCAGAAGGTGTTAAATCGATAATGGAATAGAGTACCGTATAAATAAGTGTAAATATAGTCCCCAATAACGCAACAATCGCGGCTCCTACGGCGGTTTCCTTTTCATTTGCTTTAATTTGTGGTGCGATTGCCACTACTGCAGCAGCTCCACAAATGGCTGTCCCACAAGCCGTTAAAATCCCTAGCTTCTGATCGACTTTAAATATTTTTGTTAGCCCATACACAACAATTAATGCAAATAGCAAATTAATGACTGCAATTAAAAAAACGTTTGCTCCCGCATGATAAATATCTGCCAAATTTAAGCGCATGCCCAATAAAATAATACCGAAGCGTAATAGCTTCTTGCTGGAAAATCCAATACCTACTTGCCATGAATCCTGTACTTTAAATGCTGCTCGCCAAGCCATCCCTAATATAATGGCAATAACCAACTGTCCCAATATCGAAAAGAAAGGAAATGTGGCAATATATTTCGCTACTAAAGCAATAAGGAGTGTTAACAATATTCCCTTCAAGAAATTTGGATTAAGGGTGGATTTTACTTTATTCTGTCTATTAACCATGTTGTTCACTTCTTTCTCCCTTGTTGATTATTACTTTAATAAAGAGCACACTATTAGTAAAATACATATATATAATCGTTATTATTAATATTTCTAATAATAGAGGTGGAGATATGCAATATGATGCTTTAAAAACATTCATCACACTGGTCGAGGTCAATAATTTTACGAAGACCTCTGAAATACTTCATATTTCACAGCCAAGTGTTAGCTTACACATTAAGAACCTAGAGCAAGAATTACAAACAACCTTATTTATTCGCTCACCAAAATCGGTGCAAATTACACCAACTGGTGAAATACTTTATAAACGAGCAAAGCAAATCATGGCTATCACTGAAGCTGCAAAAGAAGATATCGCTGCCTATCATCAAGAGGTTCAAGGTACACTAGTCATTGGTGCAAGCTTTACGATTGGTGAATATATATTGCCTCCAATCATAGCCAGCCTACAGCAACAATTCCCACAACTAGAACTTCAAATTATTATTGGCAATACAAAAGAAATCATTCAATATACAAAATTACTGCAAGTCGATATTGGTTTAATTGAAGGGCAGGCTCATGATAATGAACTCGTCATTAAGCCATTTATGCAAGATGAGCTATTTATTGTCAGTGCCAGTAATCATCCTCTTACAAAGCAACATTCTCTTACTGCTGATAAACTCCAGCAGCAAAGCTGGGTTGCGCGTGAAGAAGGCTCTGGAACACGTTATTATCTGGATCATTTATTCAGAGCAAATGGTCTGCAGATTCAATCGCTTTTGACCATTAGCAGTAATCAGGGAGTAAAGGAGAGTGTTATACAGGGACTTGGTCTTTCCTTATTGTCTGCCTGTGTTATAGAACGTGAATTAAAAAATGGAGATATGACCATTTTGCCCCTTGAAGGGCAGCACTTTATGCGAACATTTTCTTATCTTTGCTCACCAACGATAAAAAATAAGCGCAATGTCGACATATTGATTGATGTCTTAACTAAGAAAGCTTAGCTGACTTTTCTCGTCGCTAAGCTTTTTTTATCGTTCTTCTCGTATTGAAACGCTTATTTTCAATGATTTCGACAAATTTCGTCGCAGCTCTAGAAAGGGGCACTGACTTCAAATAACACATACCAATACTTCTTGCTGGAATACTTTCCATTAAAGTTAATTCATAAAGAAGACCTCGTTGAAGATAGTCCTTTGAAAATTCCTTTGTTACACATGCAATGCCGAGGTTACTACGAGCAAATTCTAGTACCAAATCATGTGAACCTAGCTCAAACTCTGGTTCTATATGAACCCCTCTTGCAAAGAGATAATCTTCCACATACTTCCGTGAATTTGATTTTTTCTCTAGAAAGATAAGCGGAAATTTCAAAAGATCCTCATAGCTTAAACTTTTAGATGAAAGTGTTTTATATTTTTCCCCACAGACAAAAATATCCTGAATATCTGTACATACCGTTAACTGTAATGTTGAATCTTCTATTGGAAAATTACAAAATCCTATATCTACCTCACCCGATTTAATAAAATTACATATTTCAGAGGTAGTACCATTTAGCATTTGCAATTTGATATTCGGATACATTGTGTGGAATGCTTCTAAATAAGGCATTAAAAAGAAGCGTGAAATAGTATCACCTACCCCTATTTTTAATTGCCCTGTTGTTAAATTTTTAAATTCAAGCAACTTTTCTTCACCAGCATCTAAAAGCCCTAAAGCTGAATTTGTATATTCAAAAAGAAGGCTGCCCTCTGTTGTTAATGTCACACCTTTAGGGGTTCTATTAAAAAGACGTGTACCAAGCTCATTTTCTAATTGCATCATAGCCTGACTAACAGCTGGCTGTGTCATATATAAATCTTTTGCTGCACTTGAAAAGCTATTATTTTTTGCTACAACACTAAAAACACGATATAAATCTAATTTCCCTATCATATAAGCACCTCTTATAGCTATTATATGAACTATTAATTTTACTTATATCATTAACGAGCCTTATAGTAAAATCATATGGATTTTATTTCACTTTACGCTAGATAGAATGAGGAGAGATTAAATTGGAACGTGTAATCGGTACAGTTGTAAGAGGTCTTCGTGGTCCTATTATTAACGAAGGCGATAATATTGAACAAATCGTTGTAGATACAGTGTTAAATGCTGCAAAAATTGAAGGATATGCAATCGAGGATCGTGATATTGTGACAGTAACTGAATCTGTCGTGGCACGTGCACAAGGCAACTACGCAACGATTGATGATATCGCTGTAGATGTAGCGGCTAAGTTCGGTGATGATACGGTAGGCGTTATCTTCCCCATCTTAAGTCGAAACCGCTTCGCAAACTGTTTACGAGGTATTGCTAAAGGTGTAAAAAAGGTTGTATTAATGCTAAGCTACCCATCTGATGAAGTTGGTAATCACCTTGTAGATATTGATGAACTCGATGTAAAAGGTATTAACCCATGGACGGATACACTAAATGAGTTTGAATTCCGCGAGCATTTTGGCTATAAAAAACACACATTTACTGGTGTAGATTATATTGAATACTATAAAGAGTTAATTGAAGCAGAAGGGGCTACGTGTGAGGTTATCTTCTCTAATAATCCAAAAACAATTTTAAATTACACAAAGAGTATCTTAACGTGTGATATTCATTCACGTTTCCGCACAAAACGTATTCTAACAGCGAACGGTGCAGAAAAAGTTTACAGCCTTGATAATATTTTAGCTGAATCTATTAATGGTTCTGGTTTCAATGCTGAGTACGGTCTTCTTGGCTCAAACAAAGCAACGGAGGATAGTGTTAAATTATTCCCGCATACTTGCCAACCAATTGTGGACGGTATCCAAGCAAAAATCAAAGAAGCTACAGGAAAAACAGTAGAAGTCATGATTTATGGTGACGGCGCATTCAAAGATCCTGTAGGTAAAATTTGGGAGCTTGCAGATCCTGTTGTTTCACCTGCATTCACAGCTGGATTACACGGAACACCGAACGAGGTTAAATTGAAATATTTAGCAGACAATGATTTCGCAGACCTTCGAGGCGAAGAATTGAAAGCTGCTATTTCTGAATACATTCAAAATAAAGATGAAGATTTAACAGGTCAAATGGCTGCACAAGGAACAACACCTCGTCGTTTAACAGACCTTATCGGTTCCCTATCTGACCTTACATCTGGTTCGGGCGACAAAGGAACACCTATGATTTACATTCAAGGTTACTTCGATAATTACACGAAATAAACAAATAAAAATGAACTCTCGTACTAATGAAGAGAGTTCATTTTTTTATGGTGAGGATAACAGGAATCGAACCCGTAATCCCTTTGAAAAGGGATATGCACTCCTTGCAACTACCTCGTAATATATGATTTTTGAATGCTTGCTATAGTATTACATTGTTCTCAGTCCCTTCTCTTCTTAATTGGTTATGATTTTAATTTATTTGGCGTAATTTCTTCCTGTAGCCAATGCTCACTTGTTTGAACATGTTGCGGTCTCACAAATTTTCCTAAATTATATCGGAAATCATCGTAATGGAATGAGCCAGCATTTCGAATGACATACCCCTCTTGTTCACCATCAAAGATTGATTTACCAGTAAATGTACGTTTTATCTGTCCTTCGTCAAAAATTCCTCGGTATAAAACAGGCACTGTTTCTATACCTAATTCTGCTGCAAAGGCAACCGTCTCATCCCAGCTCAAACAAACATTTTCTTCATTCCAAATACTAAACAAGTAAAAGTAGCTTGTTAATGCTTGATAATAAATAGAATGCTTTGCATAAACATTTTCACCACATAGACGCCAGCCATCTGGAATTCGATAAGCAAAGCTTGCATGGAATGTTTTCACCCAATTTCTTGAGGGGTGATTTGCCGAATGAATACTTCTAGCATGCATATAGTCTCTGTAAAGTGTTGTACCTTCTCCATCCAACTTTTCAGTGACAACAACCTCTTTTCCAATAAAATGATTCACATTTCTAGCAACTTTATCATCATGGGTATAGCCTCTGCTCCACGGTAAATGAAAACTTCTTGGGTATTTCATGAATTTTGTCATATTTTCACTTCCTTTTCCTATTGTTTATTTGGCAAATTGATCTGCCTCACGGAAAAAATAAAGCCTTGTTAATAAATCACCATCTAATAAATGATAAATTTGGCTTCCGCCTCTATCGCCCCCATACTGGATTAACATATGAAATTGCACTAAATGAACAACCTTTAATACAAATTCCTTTTCAAAGCCCAACTCTAATAGAAAATGGCAAACCAGTTGCGCAGATACATTTTCATGCCCAAAATAACCATAACGTTGTTGCAATGGTTTATATTTTTTGCAAAATGGTTTACCGACATCATGGAACAATGCGGCTATTTGAAGAGCAAGTTTATCGCTTTCCAAATAGTACTCATTCATATACGCATACACAAAATACGTATGCTGACATAGTAAATATTGATGGAATGGGTTTTCTTGATCGAATTGATAAATTTCTTTAAAAAGTGGGACTGCTTGAAGTGTTTGAAAAAGTTCTTCATAGGTGGGGTTGCTTTGTATGAGTGAAATAAACTGTTGTCGAGAAATATCATAGGGACTTGATTCATGTACAATATGCACTTCATCAAACCCTTCTCCTACTGTCGGGAATTCTAAATGCTTTCTCATTTTTTCCATCACGATTAATGGTACATGCCGCTTCCGTTGCTGATTTCTGGCTACACAGATTGAATAAGGTGTATCAAAATAATAACATACCTTTTGAGCTGTACTTGGTATTTTACGAAGTGCAAACATCCTGCGCTCCCGTTCAATATTAGTAGCATCCACAATAACAGAAAACCCTTTTGCCACTAAGCTATTCAGACGCTCATATAATGTGCGAAAGACCACACGTGATTTCTGCTTAGTTGCGTCACCAAACAATTCCTGTCGTATAGCGTCACTAGAAAGAACAACTGCATTCTCCCTTTGGGCTAGTTGTTTCACAAATGTACTTTTTCCACTCCCCGGCAACCCTACTGTAAAGATTACCTTCATTATTTTCACCTCCCTTCAAGTTTCTATATCGTATTAAAAGAACAATCCTTTAGCCTAGATTTCTAGCAGTAAGAAAATGAAAAGACATGAGTCATGTTCCGTACTCATGCCTTCATAATTATATGAGTTTTTAACTAACTAGATAAGGGCACTTATGGACACAGTGTCCGTGCTACATTTTCAAAGTAACGAACGCCATAAATAAGCGCTTCTTCATCAATTTTAAAACGAGGATGATGTAATGGGTACGCATCACCAAACTCTCTATTATGTACCCCTATAAATTGCATTGATGAAGGAACAGCTTCTGAAAAATCTGCGAAATCCTCGGTTCCGAATATTGGTTCAGGTAATTCCTTTACACCTGATGCTCCTACAATCTCGCTAGCTATATTACGGGATAATACCGTTAATTCTTTATCGTTTGTCACAGATGGGCAACCTAGCTCCCATTTAATTTCAACTTTTGCATCGTGCATAGAAGCAATATTTGTAACTATTTTCTCTAAATATTTTCGCGCATCTACACGAATTTTAGCATCTAGCGAGCGAATCGTTCCTCCAAGCTCTGCTGTATCTGCAATAATATTTAAAGCTGTTCCACAATGAAACTTTGCAACAGTTAAAACAGGAGCATGTGTACTTGGAACTTTGCGCGACACGATTGTTTGCAGAGCTACGACAATTTCTGAACCTATCATCAATGGATCTATGGCGACCTCTGGTGTTGATGCATGACCGCCTCGCCCATAAATTTTAATTTCAAAATCATCTGCTGCAGCAGTGAATTTACCATCTTTCATAGCAAATTGCCCTACTTCATAATCAGGACTTACATGTAGAGCAAAAGCGTAATCTACATTTTCTACAATTCCTAGTGAAACCAGCTGAGCAGCCCCTCCTGGAGTTACCTCTTCAGCATGCTGAAAAACAAAACGAATTTCTCCATTAAAATCGGTTCCACGCTCAGCCAATGCCTTTGCGGCACCAAGTAACATTGCAGGATGAGCATCATGACCACATGCATGCATAACACCTGGATTCTTCGACTTAAATGGCAAATCTGTTTCTTCTTCAATCGGTAAAGCATCAATATCGGCTCGAAGTAAAATCGTATGCCCTTTACCGTCTGTTTTTGTCCCTTTTAAAAAGGCACATACACTTGTTTCTGTTAAACGCTTCACCTCTAAATGTGGAAACGTTATTAATTGATCATAAATGTATTGAGCTGTTTTATACTCTTGATGTGATAATTCAGGATGCATATGCAAATGTTGACGCCACTTAATAACCTGTTGTTTTAAATTTACTGTTTCAATCAATTTAAACACCCCTATTATATATTCTATTAAAACGGTCCATAGTTCATGAGATGAGCAATGACTAACAAACTAATCGCTAAGCCTGTCTGTATCAGAAAATAAGGAAATACCCACTTAACCCACTTTGAAAATGGAATGCCTGCTATTGCTAATCCCGCTAATAAAACGCCACTTGTAGGAATCACCATATTCGAGATACCATCGCCAAACTGGAAAGCCAATACTGCTGTTTGTCTAGTTACACCGATTAAATCTGCTAAAGGTGTCATTATCGGCATTGTTAACGCTGCTTGTCCACTCCCAGATGGTACTAAGAAATTTAAGCAAAGCTGAAGTAAAAACATTCCTACCGCGTTAATCGAAGCAGGGAGCACACTTACAGTATTCGAAACAAAATGAAGAATGGTATCAATTAATCCTCCATTTGTAGTAATCACCAGAATTGTTTGCGCAAATCCAATGATTAATGCTCCTTCCACCATATCTCGAGCACCAGAAATAAAACCTTCAGCCATTTTATTTGGACCAATTTTACAAATAATCGACATGATAATGCTACTTAGTAAAAAAACTCCGCCAATTTCACTTATATACCACTGAAATTTTATTACCCCTACAATCAATGCTACAAAATTCGCCAAAAGTACCAGTAATGCTAGCAAATGTCGTGGACTCATCTTAAAGTCCAAATCAATTTTAATGCTTTCTTCACGTTTAAACTTTCCGTAGATCCCTTTCGATGGATCACTCTTTACTTTTTTTGCATGTCTGTAAATATAAAGTACAGTCAAAATATAAAACACAGTGAATACCACTATTCGATATGACATCCCTGAATACATTGGAAGCTCTGCAATGGTTTGGGCTACACCGATGTTAAAAGGATTTGTAATACCTGAGGTAAAGCCCGTTGCTAAGGTACCTAGCATTACGATGGCAAAGCCAGTAATCGCATCCATTCCGAGCGCCATCGTTAACGGGATAATTATAGCTATATATACAAGCGTATCTTCTGCGGAACCGATTAGTGTTCCTAAACTAGCAAATATTAAAACTAGAATAGGGATTAATACGTATTCTTGTTTTCCAAACTTTGAGGCCATAACCTTAATAAAAGAATCAATCGCCCCTGTCTTTTGCATAATCCCTAAAGCTCCACCGAATAAAAAGACGAATAAGATAATGGAAGCACCTTCAAGCATCCCCAAATGCACACTATTAAATATTTCAAGAAAACCAACAGGATTTGAACTAATATATTGAAAGGATTCTGGATCTACAACCATTCTTCCATTACTCTCGACTCTTTCATACTGACCTGCTGGTAAAATATAGGTCAATAAAGACATAACTAAAATAATAATAAACATTAATACAAATGCATTAATTCCTTTTATGCGTGGTTCATCTATCTTTTTTTCTTGCTGCAGGTTTACCATAACTTTCTCCCCCTAACAATTATTTTCTTTAATCTTTGAACCGAGACATAGGGCAAAATATCAATGAATTACTTTCTTAGAAACTCCAAATTTCCATACAACGGAAAAACATTCCGATTAACGGAAACTTTATACAAAGAATAAAAAATAGAAATGAAAATGTCAATATTTTTTGATAATTCCGTCAAATTTTTTTTTACTACCTCAATAAATGATGAAAAACAAAAAATAATAATAATTTCTTCAAAAATAGGAATAATGTGTGTGATTTCTACATATAAAAAAGACTGCTCCACCTATTTGTGGACCAGCCTTTATCGTTATAATTCTATGTTCTTTATATTTTTATTATAGCATAAATTTACAATAATTTCTAGACTATACTTCTTTCCGAAGTAGATGTATGATAAATTTCCTGATTCAATCCCCCCTTATCACCTGCGTTTAGATACTTTCACTTTATTCAAAGGGTGGTTGGACAACCAGTTAAAAAAGTATCACAATTACCTTCTTCTCACCATCTATAGAGGTGAGGGTTACTGTCAAAGGAAGCGAATAACTATGGAGAGGAATGTGAGTAAACGTTGGAAAATCAAAAAGAATGGCTAGAAGAAAAGCATCACCTTGAGGATTCTTTAAACATCATTGTTCACAAAATTAAAGAGTTACAGCACAAAGAAAAAGGCTTTAAAGAAAATGCTGTCGCCTTAAAGAAATCCTTTTGGAACGATGTTAGAGTCAATTTAGATACTGCTGAGGATGTCGACGAAACCTTTTTTGCAATTAAGCAACAGGCGGAGCTTTTATCTGACTCAGAGCTTGCACAGGAACGTGCAATTCGCAACGTGAAGGTGTATGAACGTTTACAACAGTCACCCTATTTTGCTCGTATTGACTTTTTACAAAATGGTCAACAAGACCCTTTAAAAATTTATATAGGCGTAGCCACATTATTGGATAAACAGGATGAAAATATCGTCATTTTTGACTGGCGAGCGCCTATATCAAGTATGTATTATGATTACACACCTGGCGATGCTTCCTACGAAACGTTAGGTGAAGAAATTCATGGAGAAATGCTGTTAAAACGGCAATTTATTATTAAAAATGGTCAACTACAATCCATGTTTAACACGGGCCTTACAATTGGTGATGACTTATTGCTTGATATCCTTGCGCAAAATGCAAATGAGCATATTCGTAGTATTGTTGCAACAATTCAAGCAGAACAAAATAAGATTATTCGCCATGTAAATTCACGCTATCTTATCGTTGAGGGCGTTGCAGGTAGTGGCAAAACAGCTGTAGCCTTACAGCGGGTAGCCTATCTATTGTATCGTTATCGTAATGAAATGACTGCCGATCAAATTTTGCTAATTACACCTAATCAACTTTTTAATCAATATGTTCATTCAGTCTTACCTGATTTAGGTGAAGACAATATGCAGCAATTAACGTTTATAGAATATGCTGAAAAACGATTAGGTAGACAGTTTCAATTGGAATATCCTTATGAGCAACTTGAAGATCTGTTAACAGAAAAAGATAGTGCTCATTATCAAACAAAATTAAGCATCATTTCTTTTAAAGCGAGTCTTGCTTACAAACATTTGATGGATCAATATGTTAGTTATTTATCCCATAAAGATTTGTTATTTAAAAATATCGTTTTTCGTGGAGAAAGAATTATTACTGCAAATGAAATTAATGAATACTTCTATTCTTTTCCTTCCACCATGTCGATACCGGATCGCCTACAATTAGTAAAAGAATGGTTATTACAACAACTAACAAAATTAGAAAAGGCTGAACGTACAAAGGAATGGGTAGAAGAAGCAACTGAGCTATTAGATAAAGAAGACTACTCCAAATCTTATAGTGAGCTTTTATATGAGGGACGCTATACTGAAAACTCATTTGATGATTTTGATCAAGAACGCTCTAAATTAGCAAGACAAATTGTCAAAAAACACTTTAAACCATTACGTAACTCCGTTAGCCAGTTAAAGTTTGTCCATATGTTGGGTACGTATCGACAGCTCTTTGATTTGAATAGTTCTATTAACAAGGATTTACAGCACCTTATGCCAGACAATTGGGGGGATATTTGTCAGCAAACACTCCCTAATTTAGCAAAGCGTTTGATTGCCTACGAGGATGCTGCGCCATTTTTATACTTACAGGACAAAATTGAAGGACAGCAGACCAATAGGATGATCCGTCATGTGTTAATTGATGAAGCACAAGACTATTCGCCTTTCCAACTGACGGTTTTACAGCAGTTATTTCCAAAAGCACGTATGACCATTTTAGGTGATGGTCATCAAACGATTCACCCGCATACCTTTAATAATCCTTCCCTACTCGACCCTCAATTATATGGTGAGCAGGCAGAAAAAATGATTTTAACGAAAAGCTATCGTTCGACAAAGCAAATCATTCAACTCACTTCCAAAATTTTGAATGATGGTAGTGAGGTAGAAGCTTTTAACCGAACTGGCCCTGAACCATCGATTACTATCGTGCCAAATGAACTCGAATTAATGGATCAAATTATTCAAAACATCAACCATTTATCTACCAAATTTGAAACAATTGCTGTCATCTGTAAAACTGCAGCCGAATGCTCTGCTGTTTACAAACAATTAAACAATCGAGTAGATATTCAATTGATCAACCATAATACGAAGCAATTTAAAAAGGGTATTTTATTACTTCCAGCTTATATGGCGAAGGGCATCGAATTTGATGCGGTAATCATCTATAATGCATCTGCCGCTAATTACTCAAGAGAAAGCGAACGGTACTATTTTTATACAGCCTGTACAAGAGCTATGCATGAATTGCACATTTATTCCATCAACAAACTAACCTATTTCCTTCAATAATAGGGACCAGGAGAATCTGTTATTTACAGATTCTCCTGTCATGTTATTGAAAAAGGATCATGTCACTAGCAGAAAAAGACCTTTTAGCAAGATGAGGGGTTGATTTCCGTTCCGCCAGCGTCCTTTCCAGGGGGCGTCCGATGAGCCGCTTCACTCACTTCCGTTCGCTCCAGGGTCTCCTCTGTGACGCTAAATCCCCTTGGAGTGACGCTGGCTCCACTCCAATCAACCATTCTGCAAAAGTGTCTTTGCTTTATCTTTCATACTGGCCGTAGCGAACAAAATATCCCATTATTTGTATTATTAGAGAATCAATAGACTCTTATTTTCAATGTGGAGAAGTGATGCATGACAACACCGCTCTATAAAGAGTAGTGAACACCTTTACTAAAAAGAACCATTTTTATGTATTGGAGTGGAAGGCTACTTGACTCCCGTGGGATAGCGAGACAGGCGAGCCCCTGCACGGAGCGGGAGCGGAGGAAGCGGCTCGGCGCTCGCCCACAGGAAAGCAAGTAGCCTGCAACGGAAATCCATTTCTACCTTTCAATTGACTGTTTTGTTTTTCAACACTAAGAACAGGAAAATCTGTAAATAACAGATCCTCCTGTTCTCCATGCTGTCTTTATATATAGAACGTATAATCTTCTGGAATGACACGTTTTAAAAATTTCTTTGTGCGCTCCTCTTTTGGGCTGACGAAAATATCATGAGGGTTGCCTTCCTCTACAACAACTCCTCCATCCATGAAAATTACACGATTGGCTACATCTTTGGCAAAGCCCATTTCGTGTGTCACCACAAGCATTGTTGTACCTTCAGCAGCAATATTTTTCATGACTTGTAGAACCTCACCTACTAATTCAGGGTCGAGTGCGGACGTTGGTTCATCAAATAAAATAATATCAGGATTCAATGCTACTGCGCGTGCAATACCAACACGTTGCTGTTGCCCCCCTGACAACTGACTTGGATAGGCATTATATTTTTCTGTTAAACCTACCTTATCAAGAGCCTTTTTACCAATTTCCACAGCCTGTGCCTTCGGAATTTTACGTCCAATGATTAACCCTTCCGTTACATTTTCTAATGCCGTTTTATTTGTGAATAGATTATAATTTTGGAAGACAAATGCCACACGCTGGCGAATTGCATGTACGTCTTTTTTCTTTACATGTTGAAAATCAACTTGAATCTCTCCAAATGTCGCATGGCCTTGATCAGCCTTCTCTAAAAAATTGATACAACGTAATAATGTTGTTTTTCCTGAGCCACTGGGGCCTAAAATAACAACAACATCCCCTTTATCAATAGCTAAATCAACACCCTTTAAAATTTCATTGCCACCAAATGATTTATGAATATTTTTAATTTCTAACATGCTCGTTCACCCCTTAGGCATTTGCCATTTTGTATTTGCTTAAATATTTTTCATAGCGCTTAAACAAGTATTCAACCGTGCTACATAAAATTAAGTACACGATAAAGATATCCAGATAGGCTTCCACATAATTGTAGCCAACGTTTGCGGCTACTTTTGCCTTCAGCGTAATTTCAGGAAGCGACATTGCATAGCCTAGAGACGTAGCTTTAATAAGATTGACAGTAGCTGTACAAATATTTGGCAATGCCACTACTAATGCTTGTGGAATGATAATTCGAGTATATGCTTGGAATGTTGTCAATCCCACTGAGTGAGCTGCCTCTAATTGTCCCTTTTCAATCGTACTTAACGCAGAACGAAACACCTCTATTAAAATCGCTGTTGAACTGAATGCAAACACAATAAACGCATACCAAATTGGATTGATTTTATAAATATCATACGCAATATGATATTTTTCAAAAATAATTTTTAACATTAACGGTATACTGCTATAGATAATAAAAATTTGTATAATGATCGGCGTTCCTCGCACAAAAGAAACATATATTTTTGCTAGATGATGGATAACTGGAATTTTATTAATCCTAGTTAGTGCCAGTAAAAATCCAAGTGGCAAAGCTATCGCCAAAGCAACAACTGTGACAAGGAGTGCGATGGGAACACCAGATAATGCTACGAAAAATGTTTCAAGTAAAAATTGATAATTCACATTCACGCCTCCTTAAGTTGTTTCTAAGGTCTTCTTACCCTTACCAAATATTTTTTCTAACATAGTAAATATTTTTTCTATAATAATAGATAGCACCCAATAAATAATAGCCAATGCAATATAAATTTCTAAAGCATGCGCATTGATGTTACTCGCAATAATTAAATTCGCCTTGCCTACAATATCAATTAAACCGATTGTATAAGCGAGCGCACCTTCTTGTAATAAAGCAATCATGCCATTGCCAAAGTTCGGCAAAGCTACGACCAGGGCCTGTGGAAAAATAATTCGACGATAGGCTTGGAACGGTGTTAGCCCAACACTAACAGCTGCTTCAAACTGCCCTTTTGGAATAGCTAAGTAGGCGGATCGTATCACCTCAGACATTATTGCTGCGAATTGTAAGGTGAATGTGACGACAACAAATATGGCCGTTTCAATTGAGTGGAGATTAAGACCAACATTTTCTGCTAATGCTGGGACCCCATAATAGACAAGAAATAACAAAACAATGGATGGTGTACAACGCATAATCGTTGTATACAGATTAGCGAATTTAATAAGCCACTTCACTGAAGATAGCTTAGCTGCCGCCAACAATAAGCCGAATAGGGTACCTAAGATAATGGAGGACCCTGCAACTAAGAACGTAATTTTTAAAAATGGCAATAACACTGGAATTGCGTTCCAAATGTAGGTTGCATCAAAATATTTATCCATTTCCTCACCAACTTTTGTTTTTATGAATAAAGACTGCTGAGCTATACTGACTCAACAGCCTTATAATTCGTTCCGTTATAAACTAACGATTTACATTTTCCAGTACTTCAAATAAATCACGGCCATAGAATTTTGTACTTAATTCATTTGTTTTCTTTTGTTCTTTAACCTGAGCTATCGCTTTATCATAAGCGTCAGCAAATTCCTGCTCTTTTTTATTGAACAGTGGCCATGTTTTAATAACAGCAAATTCGTTATAGACAACATCATCTTTTAGGTTATAATATGGGCCATCTTCTGCAAGTACTTGTTGTTTAAATGGTCCTTCAATCATGACACCACCATCAACACGACCTTCATTTACCCACTGCACTACATCGACTGTAAATGCGTCACCAGCATCAAGCTTTACTTTATTATCTGGATTTGCCGTATTATACTCATCAATAATTGTATATTGAGCATTATTTGCAGCAATTGGTGCCAATGAATAGCCCTTTTTGGCAAAATCCGCTAATGTTTTCACACCTTCATCCTCTTTACGTAAAACTAGACCAGCGCTACTTAAACCTAAAAATTCCTTTGGGAAAATAAACTTCTCTGTACGCTCCTGTGTAAAGAATGCATTTTTAACCCCTACTTGATATTTCCCTTGCTCTACACCAATTAACAAATCATCACTTGTAGTACCTACATACTCAAATTGATAGTCAGGTAATAACTCATCTACTAATTTCATTACTTCGACATCATAACCTGTTGGATTTCCATTATCGTCGATGTAACTAATAGGCTTTGACGCTTGATCGTAGGCAACCTTTACTGTACGAACCTTTTCACCATTACCTGAATCTTTATCTGCAGATTCTCCTGAATTACAACCTGTTAATAATGCTATAGATGCCAAACCAATCGCTGCAAATTGAAATATCTTATTCTTCTTCATATGTCATTTCTCCTTATTTTTCACGTAATGTAATGATTAATTTTCAGTTAATCTCTGCTGTTCAATAGCGGCAGTCGCTAATTTAATAATCGTCATATCATCCATCGGTGGATTATGAAGTCCCGCACGAACGTTACGATAATAGCGTTGTAATGGATTAGATAGCTGCAAGCTTTTTGCCCCTACAACACGCATCGCTTTATCGACTATATCTATTGCCATGTTTGTGACAGTATGTTTCGCAACAGCCATTTCATTTGTTATTAATCCACGTCTAGCTGGGTCATCGTAAGCCTCGGCCACTCCATATAAGACAAATCGTGCTTGATGGAGCTTTAATTCAATATCCCCTAAAAGCTGTTGTACATTTGGCAATGTACTTATTGGAGCATTCAAGCTATTCGGTTGATGATGATTGGCAAAATGGATAGCATAATCACGAGCAGCCTGTGCAATGCCTAAGTATGTTGCTGGGATATGAAGTATCCAGCCATTTATCTTGCCACCACTCGGGTGACTTGGTAACTCTACTAAATGCTCTGTTGCCACAATGACATCTTTTAACACAAGGTCATGGCTGCTTGTGCCCCGCATTGCAGACATTTCCCAATTCTCCTCAATGGATAGACCTACTGAATCCTTATGAATCAGGAAGAAACCAACTTGCTGCTTTTCTTCAATCCAAGCGGAAGTAAGGAAATAATCTAGCACTGGGGATGCAGTCGTAAAGATTTTGCGCCCATTTAATAACCAGCCATCTTTTGTAGAAATGGCATTTGTTCCTGGTCGCCCCCCTCGTGTTGGGCTACCTGTTGCTGCCTCACTAACAGCTCTATTAATCATGGCACCTCTCTTTATTTCTTCAGCGAACGCTGTTAATAGCTCATCAGTCCATAGCTTAGTTTCATATATTTCTCCGACAACGCCTAATGTCCATCCAAGGGAAAGAGAAGCATTCTCGTCATAGCTTGCTAGCGTTTCTTGTACAAGGACCATATCATAGACAGATAAGCCTTCTCCGCCATATTGTTTCGGCAAAGTGAGTTGTGGATAGCCTATTTGCAAAAGTAACCGATGTGCTTCAAACGGAAAACGAGATTGTTCATCTACCTCAACAGCCTCTGCCTTGATTGGCTCAGCAATAGTAGCTAGCTGATCTAACCAAAATCGTTGTCGCTCAGTTTTTACAAATAAATTCTTCAAATGAATCTCCTTCTTCCTAATATATATAAATCGTATAAATTTACTAAGAATTGATAATGAAAAAAAATCTCTGGCTACATAATGTAGTTGAGATACTATTTGGTACTGAATTTTCTGATTCGTTGACACTTATAATACTTTTCGCATTAGAAAATGTCAATGGGTGAAATTCAAGTTTTTTTGTAAGTTTAATATGTATTATAAAGTTTCAACTTTTACCTTTGATTTATGCACCAAGCTTTGCTTACAACATATGCTAAGACTAATGAAAGAGGTGCATAGATGACTAATAATATAAATTCTCCACAAAACGGTGGAATCATAACCCATTCGGCTCCACAGGTTATTCAAACTAAGTTTGGAGATATTAATGGTGATGGTTTTTTTGAAACCATTTTTTTAATGGGCACTAAACAGCCAGATAGTCCTTTATGGAGAAACCTAACACTGACTATTTTTTATGGGCAAACACGTCAAATGGAACAACTTCCACTGCAACAAAATATGGGCTATAATCCGACTATTTTTTTGGGCGATTTTACTGGTAATCATGTTGAGGACATTCTAGTTGTGTCTGATACAGGGGGTAGCGGTGGAATTGTTAATGGTGAGATTTTTTCCTCCATCAACAATCAAGTTCGTTCCATCTTTGATGCAGAGTCTTTTAATAACAAACTTAAATATAACGTCAATTATGTAGATCATTACAAGGCTGTTGTTCGGAGTTTCATTCCTGCTATAAAATACACAATCGATTTACAGTATAAAGGGGCTGATTACTTAGCAGAAATTTATAATCCAGACGGTACCTTAAAGCAACCGATTGAAGGCTGGGTAGATCCTTTTGGTGGACTATATCCTGTTGATTATGACCGAGATGGAACATATGAAATTTTAGGGTATCAAGAAATTGCAGGTAGATATCATGCTGATGGATTAGGCTATGTACAAAATATTTTAAAATGGAATGGCCATGAATTTATAATAGATCGGCAAACGGTTGGGATTTTTGGAGAGGATTTATCCTAGACGTCAAATCTAAATACTAAATAAGATCAAAGCTGGAATCTGCTCATTTTCACTTAATAATCTAACAAAAAACAAGCAGATTCCGTTATTTACATTTATTTTTCAACTAAGGCAAAATAGTTATTTTCAGGGTCAGCAAAGTTAAAAACTCTACCCATTGGCATCATTACTAGGTCCCCTACTTTAATGCCCTTTGCCTGAAAATCTTGGTACATCTCTTCAATTTTATCAGCGTAAAACATAATAGAAGGTGTTCCTAAATTTAGCTCAGGCTGCATTTTAGCAATCATTTCTTTGTTATGAAGTACAAAGGATGTTTGAGCTTCCTTGGTTGGTGCAATTTCAATCCAGCGCATACCTGCCTTTTCCTGTTCAGAAATAACAACAAAACCTACTTTTTCTGTCCAAAACTTCACGGCCATATCTTGATCATTAACATATAGCATTACTTGTCCAATTTGATGAATCATGACTTCATTCCCTCCTCTTTTGAGCATTAGTATACATCAAAAAGTAGCTTTATATAGCTTCTATCGAATTCAATTTAGGGAACTTTCTAACAATTGACAATAATATATATTACTATCAAATAATTAATTCAAAGTACTTAACTTTTTCTTTATTTCTGATAGAATGAGTATTATTTACCTTCTAGGGAAAAGTATAGAATAAAAATATTATGTGAGGATAATACAATTGAAACAACTAAGTTTAAGAAAAAAGCTTATTTTTTCGTTTTTAGCCATGCTTCTCATCCCAACACTATTAATTGGAATAGTTTCTTACCAAAGTGCTGAACAGCAGATTTCAGAGGAACAACACGCAAGTGCAACTGAAAGTGTGCGTATTCTTAATTCCAATATTACAACTATGATTGAACCCAAGTTGAAAGATGTACAATATTTTTCACAAAAATTTAGTAAAACCTACTTTCAAGATGATAGCAGTTTAGAACTTAAATCTTTATTAAGTGAATATGTAAATATGCACCCTGAAGTAGAGCTGATATACATTGGTACTGCTGAAGGCAAACTGTTTGACCAGCCTGTTCAAGAGTATCCTGATGGCTTCGATCCTCGGACAAGGCCTTGGTATAAGCAGGCTTTAGATAATAATGGAAAAACCTCAATTACTGCACCCTATGTTACACAATCTACAGGTGACATTGTCATTACAATCACTCAGGCTTTACCAGATGGTTCTGGAGTTTTAGGATTAGATCTAAATATTTCTACATTAAGTGATATTACGAATAATATACGTATTGGAGAAACGGGCTTCGCTTCTCTTTTAGATAGTAATAAAATTTACATTGCCCAGCCAGATAAAGCAAGTGGTACAGAGGCAACTGAAAGCTACATTACAAAAATTTATGAGCAAGAAAGCGGCACTGTCATTGAAAGAGACCGTCACTTACAATTTGTTACGAATGAGCTAACGGGTTGGAAGGTAATTGGTACAATGTTTACGGCGGAAGCTGCAAAAGCTGCTGCCTCCACATTGAATATAAATTTGATTATCATTGTTGTTTCCATTGTCGTTGGCGTTATTTTTATGCTCTTCATGATAAAGTCTATTGTTAACCCAATTAATCGACTGAAGCAAAGTGCGTTGAAAATTAGTGACGGTAATTTAACGGAGTTTATTGAAATTCATTCTAAAGATGAAATTGGTCAGCTTGGAGAAGCCTTTATCGCTATGAAAGTTAGCTTAAAAAAACTAATTCGTAATGTCGATCAAAGCTCACAACATGTCCAAACATCCGCTCAAAATCTATCTGCCAATGCAGAACAAAATATTGCTGCCTCAGAGCAAGTTGCGGATGCCATGCAACAAATGGCAATTAGTACAGAAAAACAAACAACAGGTATTGACCAGAATGCCATTTCAGTTGAAGAAATTGCTAAAGGAGTTGTAGAAGTTGCAGACAGTTCCATGCAGGTTTCTGATTTATCTAGCCATGCTATCCAATTGGCTGAAGAAGGCGGACAATCTGTCGAACAAACTGTGCAGCAAATGAATTCTATTCATGAATCCGTTACGCAATCAGATACAATGATTAAAGCACTCTATGACCGCACGAAAGAGATCGGTTCCATTTTAGAAATGATCAGTGCTATTTCAGACCAAACAAATTTACTTGCTCTAAATGCGGCTATTGAAGCAGCTAGAGCAGGAGAACATGGCAAAGGCTTCTCAGTAGTGGCGGATGAAGTGCGCAAATTAGCAGAGCAATCTCATCAATCAGCAGAGCAAATTTCTGCGCTCATTACTACTATTCAGCAGGATACGGCAAAATCTGTACAGACCATGGTCAAAGCGTCGACAGATGTTCAAGACGGCTTACAATTGACAGAAGAAACGAGAAAGAAATTCGCGAGTATTATTGAAAGCCTACGAAACATCGCGCCGAAAATGGAGGATATTTCTGCATCAGCTCAAGAGATGTCTGCAGTGGTGGAAGAAGTCTCAGCAACTGCTATTGAACTATCAGATCACGCAAAATTAAATGCTGCTGCTACAGAAGAAGTTGCCGCTTCCACGGAACAAACCTTATCTTCAATGCAAGATATGGCTTCATCTGCCAAAACTCTACTTGATATGGCTGATGAATTGCAGGGCTATGTGAATCGTTTTAAATATTAATACTCTTCTAGATCTGAGTTCAAGTTAGTATTGAACTCAGATTTTTTAGTGTTGATAAACAAAACAGTCAATTGAAAGGTAGAAATGGATTTCAAACAAAGTGAAGGTGTTCACTACTCTTTATGAAGGGGTGTTGTCACGCATCCCTCTTCACATTGAAATTAAGAGCCTTTCCTCTCTCTGTACTACAGATAATGGCTATTTTGTTCACTGAAGCTAGTATGAAAGATAAGGAAAAGATACTTTTGCAGAATGGTTGATTGGAGTGGAGCCAGCGTCACTCCTTGGGATTTAGCGTCACAGAGGAGACCCTGGAGCGAGCGTAAGTGAGTGAAGCGGCTCATCGGACGCCCCCTGGAAAGGACGCTGGCGGAACGGAAATCAACCTCTCGCCTTGCAAAATTGCTTTTCTGTAGTTGACATCATCTTTTTTATTCAAAGGCAAATACAAAATAAGATATTTTTCTACAAATAATGCCGTAGCATAACTTTATTTTCCAGATTTTTCAGAAAATTGTGTTGATTATTATTCATTTTCCTCTTAGAATCAGATTAAACATTTGAACGACTTAGGAGACTACTAGTAATAAAACCAATCCAGTAATTAGTTGTATTACAATTGAATAATGTCGTTAAAGGAGGAAAACTATATGAAACGAATTAGTTTAAGAAAGAAACTCATCTTTGCATTTTTAGTCATACTTCTCATTCCCGCACTTTTAATCGGGTATACCTCCTTTAAAAGTACCAAAAACCAAATTTTAGAAGAGCAGCAAGCAAGCGCCAAGGAAAGTGTGCGGATGCTTAATAGTAATATTACCAATACAATTGCTCCTAGAGTTCATGATATCGAATATTTTGCCAAGAAAATAAATGAATCTTATTTACAAGATGATAAAAAAGCTGAATTGAAAACTCTTTTTCAGGAATATGTAAATACACATCCAGAAGTGGAGCTGCTATATATAGGGACTGCGGATGGTCGAATCATTGATGAACCCGTCCATGACTATGCAAGTGATTATGATCCTCGGAAACGACCTTGGTATATAGAAGCCCTTGATAATAAAGGTCAAGTATCCATCACTTCTCCCTATATTTCAAAATCAACAAATAACATTGTTGTTACAGTCATGCAAGCTCTTCCTGATGATTCGGGTGTAATTGCCATAGATTTAAATATCTCTCTTCTAAGTGCGCTGACAGATCAAACACGTATTGGAGAAACTGGTTTTGCCTCTCTGTTAGATAATAATAAGCTCTATATTGCACAAAAGGGTAAGGAAAGTGGCTCAGAGGCAACAGAAGAATATGTTTCAAAGCTTTACGAAAAGCAGGAAGGTAGTATTACTGAAGGTAACCGTCATTTACGCTTTGAAACAAATGAAATCACAGGTTGGAAGATAATCGGTACAATGTTCATTGCAGAGGCTACTAATGCTGCTACCGCAACTTTTACTATTACATTACTCATTATTGGTATTTCTATTATCGTAGGGATTATCTTTATGCTCTCTATGATTAAATCTATTGTTAACCCTATTAAACAACTACAGCAGAGTGCTCTGAAAATTAGTGAGGGTGATTTGACGGAGTATATTGATATTCATACGAAAGATGAAATAGGACACCTTGCTGAAGCATTTGTCTCAATGAAGGTTAGCTTAAAAAAGCTAATTCGCAATGTTGATCAAAGCTCACAGCATGTTCAAACCTCTGCACAAGGTCTTTCAGCAAACGCCGAGCAAAATATTGCTGCATCTGAGCAGGTAACAGAGGCTATGCAACAGGTTGCTATTAGTACTGAAAAACAAACAACAGGAATCGATCAAAATGCCGTTTCTATTGAGGAGATTGCAAAGGGCGTTGTAGAGGTAGCAGATAGCGCACTACAAGTTTCAGACCTATCCAGCCAAGCCATCCAATTAGCGGAAGAAGGTAGTCAATCTGTTGAGCACACTGTTAATCAAATGGTTTCCATCCATGATTCTGTGGCTCAATCCGATATGATGATTAAATCCCTGTTTGATCGAACAAAAGAAATTGGCTCCATTATAGAAATCATTAGCGCTATTTCAGATCAAACGAATCTTCTTGCTCTTAATGCTGCTATTGAAGCAGCAAGAGCTGGTGAACATGGTAAAGGCTTTGCAGTTGTAGCAGATGAAGTGCGTAAATTAGCGGAACAATCTCATCAATCAGCAGAGCAAATTTCTACTCTTATTACAGGTATACAACAAGATACAGCTAAATCTGTACAAACGATGACAAAAGCTTCAGCAGACGTTCAACAAGGTTTACAGCTATCTGAGGACACGAAAAAGAAATTTACAAGTATCGTTGAGAGTCTTCGAGAAATGGCTCCGAAAATGGAAGATATATCAGCTTCTGCACAAGAAATGTCTGCCGTTGTAGAGGAAGTATCCGCAACTGCCATTGAACTGTCAGACCATGCAAAACTAAACGCAGCTGCATCTGAAGAAGTTGCCGCTTCAACGGAGCAAACATTATCCTCCATGCAGGAAATCGCCTCTTCTGCTAAAACATTACTTGATATGGCAGATGAATTACAAGGCTATGTAGATCGTTTTAATTACTAAATAAGAAAGCACGATGATACTTGGTTTAGCCCTATCATCGTGCTTTTTATCATGCTATTTAATTATTCATTTACCTCATGGCTAAATTGCCATTCAACGCCGAATTTATCTGTAAGTGAGCCGTAACATTTGCTCCAAAATGTTTCTTGAAGCTCCATTCTCACTTTACCACCATCTTTAAGCTTATCAAATGCTTGACGCATTTGCTCTTCATCATCGGATACAACAGCTAATGTGACATTATTCCCAGTGGAAAATGGCATGCCTGGAAATGTATCTGAGAACATAATTCTACTACCAAATACAGAAAGTCGTGTATGCATAACAAGATCTTTTGCTTCTTCTGGTAATGGATAATCTGGATTTTGTGGTGTCTCTCCAAACGTCATAATTTCAGCCTTGTCCGTATTAAAAACGTCTTCATAAAACGCTACTGCCTCTCGACAATTTCCATTAAAATTTAAATAAACCTCTACTGCCATTTCCAACACTCCTTTGTCATTTTTTGAAGCAATTCTATTGTACATGGATTACAAATCATAACACAAATTATAACTAGAATAATTCATCTTCAAACTAAGCTTGCTTCTCTACTTTTTAAATTTTTTATTTATTTTCGCAAAAGCTTTGACATTTACTCAAAAATCATGTAAATTACCAAATGGCGAACAATTTAAATTAAATCTTAAAAAATATTCGTATTTTAGGAGTGTATATAATGGATAACGTATTTGACTATGAGGATATTCAATTAATTCCCGCAAAATGTATTGTAGAAAGTCGTTCAGAATGTGATACTTCAGTTACTTTAGGTGGACACACATTTAAACTTCCAGTAGTACCTGCAAATATGCAAACAATTATCGATGAAAATCTAGCTAAGAAACTTGCTGAAAACGGTTACTTTTATATCATGCACCGTTTCCAACCAGAAACTCGTCGAAACTTTATTCAAGAGATGCAAGGAAATGGCTTAATTGCTTCTATCAGCGTTGGTGTAAAAGAAGAGGAATATACATTTATCGAAGAATTAGCAGCTGCTAATTTGGTACCTGATTTTATTACAATTGATATTGCACATGGTCATTCAAATGCTGTTATTCGTATGATTCAACATATTAAAAAGCATTTACCAAACAGCTTTGTCATTGCAGGTAACGTAGGGACACCTGAAGCGGTGCGTGAGCTTGAAAATGCTGGTGCAGACGCTACGAAAGTTGGGATTGGACCAGGTAAAGTATGTATTACTAAAATCAAAACAGGTTTTGGTACTGGTGGCTGGCAACTAGCTGCATTACGTTGGTGTGCAAAGGCTGCTACAAAACCAATCATTGCTGATGGTGGTATTCGTACACATGGCGATATCGCTAAATCTGTACGTTTTGGTGCTTCAATGGTAATGATCGGTTCATTATTTGCTGGTCATGAAGAATCACCTGGTGAAACAATCGAAATCGAAGGTAGAACAGTGAAGGAATACTTCGGCTCTGCTTCTGAATTCCAAAAAGGCGAACGTAAAAACGTCGAAGGTAAGAAAATGTACGTTGAACATAAAGGTAGCATCAAAGATACATTAATCGAGATGCAACAAGATTTACAGTCATCTATTTCTTATGCTGGTGGCACAAAGCTAGAGGCTATTCGAAATGTTGATTATGTAATCGTGAAAAACTCCATTTTCAACGGAGATAAAGTGTACTAATTAGTGTATACCCGCTAACATCACCCCAATCAAGAGCCACTTACTCTTGATTGGGGTGATTTTTTGGAGACCTATCTCTTTTAATGTGAAGAATTAAAATATGGTATTTATTTTCAGAATTTTCTATTTTATTAAAAAACTATATATTATAATAGAACTATATTGAAGTAATGAAGGGACGGAGGTTGTTTCTAATGAAGTCAGTACGTAATAAACTTGTTAGTCTTGCCATTATAGTTATTCTACTATCAACAGGACTAGTTGGAACCGTCAATTATATTGTGGTGAAAGGAGAACTCGATCAGGTAGGTCGAGATAGTCTTAAAAATGGCACACTTGGCATACTTGAATTAATTGCACAGTTAGACACTCAAGTTCAAAATGGGAAAATAACGCTAGAGGAAGCTCAGGAAAGTGCGAGAACACAGATTGTTGGTAAAAAAATTGAAGATAATAAACGATCCATCGATAATCCTGTCAAATATGGAGATAATTTTTATTTCTATGCTTTCCAAGATAGCGGTATGGTTGAAACCCATCCATCTCTTGAAGGACAAGATATTTCAGATTTACAAACAGGTGATGGACGCTATTTTGTAAGAGAAATGATTGAAGCAGCAAAAGCCGGAGGAGGATATGTACGTTATGATTGGGCTCTTCCCTCAAATCCTGAAATAGTTGCGCCTAAAATTACTTATGTGGAAATGGACAAGCATTGGGGTTGGATTATAGCAGCTGGTACATACGAAATGGACTTTAATGCAGGTACTAATAATGTTTTATATTACACACTGGGTATGACAATCCTTGCAACGATTATTGGTGTATCACTCTTCTGGTTCTTCTCTGGACGAATGACAACCTATATACGAAAAATTATGGTGATCACATCTGATATTGCTAAAGGCAAGCTAACTGGTGATGACATACCTGTTACTACAGAGGATGAACTAGGCGTACTAGCTAGTAACGTGAATAATATGAAACATAGCTTGCACGAAATGGTCAACAACACAAAGGATAGTGCATCCCAAATGCGAGTTTCTTCAGAAATGCTGAGTGCCATTACAGAGGAAACTACTGCTTCTGCTGACGAAATTCATCAAGCAATCAATGACATCTCTAAGGGAGCCGTTGTACAAGCTGAAGAAGCAGAAATGGCCATTAGTAAAGTTGAAACTCTGTCTTCACTTATCTCAAATGCTACAGATAAATATGGTGAGATTACTGAAAATATGAATATCATTAATCAATCTCAAGAAAATGGTAGACAAAAAGTAGATGTATTACTGCAAAATTCAAGTGAATTTACACAAGTAATTGAGGAGTTACGTACAAATTTCTCAAGCTTGACGAGCCAAATGAAAGAAATTCATCAAGTGGTACAAACCATTACATCCATTTCTGAACAAACAAACCTGTTAGCGCTAAATGCAAGTATTGAGGCAGCTCGTGCGGGAGAACATGGTAAAGGATTTGCTGTCGTAGCTGAGGAAGTCCGCCATTTATCAGAGGATACAAATGAAGCCACTAACCGTGTTAGAAATCTATTACAGCGTATTGAGATTGATACTGCTAATTCAGATGCAAAAATGATACACACGCTCCAACTTTCACAAAATCAGGCAATGTCGATTACGGAAGTAAAGGGAGCCTTTACTTTCCTAGCAGATTCCATTCATGATATTACAAAGCACCTTGTTTCTCTAGACAAAGGAATGAATGACATGGCGGAAAATCGAATAGTTGTGATGAATGCTATTAATGAAATAGCAAGTGTCGCTACACAATCTGCCGCGGCTACTGAACAAATTAACGCCTCCATTGACGAACAGAAGTCAGCGGTGACGTCTATCATGCACTCCTCTATGGAGCTTCATACTGAGGCAGAGCGTATGTACGACTTAGTAGAACGCTTTACATGACAAATACCATATAAAAAGAATGCTACGCATATCCGTAGCATTCTTCTTAACATTATAGTTTATTAATTACTGCGTGGATTGTTTCCTTAAGCTCTGCATCATGATCAGCAAGATCTACAAGGTTTCCTAGACGTTCACGTAATACAGGGCGCTCAATTACTAATTTTTCATCAAGTACTTGTACCAATAGCTCGATAATAAGACGATCACGAACATTTAACGCTTCTTCTAAACGTTCTGGTGTAATTTTCGCATCAGTTTTTGCAGCTTTTGCCATTTTAAAAACCCCTTTTATATTTTATATTCATGCACATCTATTTTAGCATACCACTAAATTATTTTGAAAACTTTCTTTCATAAAAATATACCAAAACTTTACAAAAAAAACAGAAAAGATTTACGGCAAATTGTTATATTTATATCATAATACTCTACTACTCAACCATATGATGATGTATTTACTAAAATCGATTGGAGGAATTGGATGAATCAAAAAAGTACGACTTATTTACAGCTCATTAAAGCTGTGCCGAAATCTCTACAGCTCTTTCTCAATGTTTGCCTTGTACTATTAGCACTGATTCTTTCTTTTTTGTTATTTAAGGAGCTAATTGAATTTCTTAAAATATTACTATTTGCTAAGGAAGATGGTGATTATAAACTATTCCTTGCCAATATTCTTATTTTCTTTTTATATTTTGAATTCATCACAATGATTATTAAATATTTTAAGGAGGACTACCATTTTCCACTCCGATACTTTATTTATATCGGTATCACAGCGATGATTCGATTAATTATTGTGGAGCATGACCACCCTCTAAATACTCTAATCTATTCATTAATTATCCTAATCCTAATCATAAGCTACTTTATTATTAATATCACGCCACTTGAAAGACCAACACGTTCATCCATTCTCATCAAAAAAGATTAAAAGCTCTCACTACCATTCTAAAATGCCGATATACATGTAGGCTTTTCAAACACATAGAAAAATTGCTGTAAAGCCTGTAAATATTGATTATCACTAACCTGTATTCGACTAAGCATAAATAGCTCTTGGACCGTTACTACACCCATTACCAGTGACGAAAGCTCAGCCACATCTAACGTGACTTCAACGTCATAGCTACCACTATCTATTATTTTAATTGTGCCGTTAACAGCCTCAACAATGAGTTGCTGATTATTTTTAGCAAGTAACGAATCCGTAACATTCAATTTAAATGTCAAGGTGACACCGTTAAAATTGCGTGTTCTTAGCTCTTCAAAAAAGCCTTTCACATTAATAATACGGTACATTAGTCCAACCCCAGACACAGCACTTGCGTGGTAGACACTTGGAATTAAATGATTTGTCCCATTTCTTACATCCCCTAAAAAGAAATGTACATTTTCTTCTTGTGTATTCCATTCAATTCGGTTTACCTGGTCTGCTTGACTGTTTAAAAATGTACTAAGCTCTAACAAAGCCTCAGGAGTCTCGTAGATCCACTCTTTAATCACCAAATTATTTAGCATAAAATTACTCTCGCTTTGCTTATTAAAAGAAAAAACAATATAGCCCTGTACTGTACCCTCCTGTTCCATTGCAATCACATAGTTGTTTGGATTATTAAAAATAAAGGATAGCTCCGGTTGTGTTTTAAAAAACATCCCATGTTTTTTAGCTACTACTCTGTTGTAGCAATCTATTAGCTGTTGCTGATCTGCAACTGTCAAATATTTTAGGTGCTTTTTGGTTGGCCCTTTAGGGAAGCTTAAAGGCTCTACCAAGTATTGATAGATTTTCGGTCCATAGCCAAAACCCATTTTCTTATAAAAGTCTGGTCTAAACGGATACAAAGCCACAAAATGAATATCTTTTTCTAAAAAGATGTTAAAGAAATGTTGGATTAATTCTTTTGCAACCTTCTCTTTTTTATGTAATAAGTCAACTGCAACAAGCCCTACCCCACCGATTGGTAGCATTGTAGAGAACAGGTTCATTTGAAAGTCATGTAGTCGCATACCGCCAATGAGCTTGTCATCTTCCCATAGTCCAAAATATTGAAGAGATTCATCATTGCTCTGATTTTGCATAAAGTGCTTTGTCAGCTGTTCTTTTGTTGTGTGTGCCCCATCCATTCTTCCTGGATAGGCTCCTACAACGATATTCACAAAGGATACAAAATCTTGTTCTTTTACTAATTTCTCTACAACTCTCATCATGTCCCCTCCATTTTCACATTGTTGCATGTTATTTATGAATTTTTATACCCCATAATAACATATATTACCACGACAAAATAATGAGTACTGAAAATGAGTAAAGGAGGAAAATGTATGACTTTAATTGATTCTTATATTCACGAAGTGTCTAAAAGGCTACATAAAAATAAACGTGAGAAAATCAAGGTTGAACTAAAAGCTACAATTGAGGATATGTTGCCAGAGCAATATTCAGAATCCGAGGTGAAGGAAGTACTCAAGAAACTCGGAAGCCCTGTAGAGGTTGCTGCAAGCTATCAGGATACTCCCCGTTTTTTAATTGGTCCAGAGATTTTTGATCAATATACAAGAACCATCAAGCTAGTTATTCCTTGGGCAATTCTCATTACGATCATTGTTCAAGTAATAGAGAAAATGGTGCTCTATTCGGGAGAAGAAGCACTTCTCACAGCCATTATTACAGCCTTTGTGGGAATCATTGTTGCCATTATTGCTGTATTATTTCACGTATTGTTTTGGGTTACAGTTATTTTTATCATTAAGGAACGCTCTGGTGCTGAAAAGATTTCCCTACCCATTTTGAAAGATACCAAGCAATGGTCACCTGATGATTTAGTACAGATTAAAAAGATTCCCAAAGATAAAATCATTACTTTAAGTGACACAATTTTTAGCCTTCTAGGAATCATTATTTTTTCTTTTGTTTATTGGAATGCCTATCGTCTTTTAGGTATTTATACAACAAATGACAACGGGAGCTTGAAATTTGTTATGCCAATCTTTAATCAAAATATTTTACAATCGTTTGTTCCTGTAGTCTTACTATGTATTATCCTTAGTCTCACTTTAACTTTTTTAAAATGGCGTGCGGGTCAGTGGACAGTGCCTATCGCCATCACTAATGCACTACTTCAAAGTGTAGGAACGATCGTGTTTATTTTAATGGCGATGCACCAAGATTTTATTCATAGTGCCTCCATTCCATACATGGCTGCTATCCTAGAAACAACATCAGCTAAGGTTGCCTTTACTATAGATAAAATCCTACTATTTAGTATAATTATTGCTGTTTTAGCAAATGCATTTGATATCTATCAAGGATTTAAAAAAGCGAGAGTATAAAATCCCCCTATTGAAATCGCTAAAATACCTTTATTCTCTGATGTTTTGTATAATGATAAAGTTGAAAGTATTTTATATACATGAAAATAATCTGCACAATTCAATCAGAGTAAGGGGAAATTACTATGACCATTCTTCTAGTAGATGACAATCAAGTCAATTTATTTGTCATTGAAAAAATACTAAAAAATGCAGGTTATGATAACTGTGTTTCTCTTTCATCTGCTTATGAGCTATTTGATTATTTACAATTAGATGCACCCAATCCGACAGGAAATTCAGTAGATTTAATTTTGTTAGACATTATGATGCCGGAAGTAGATGGTATTGAGGCCTGCAAACGTATTAAGCAAAATGAGAGATTGAAAGATATTCAAATCATATTTGTCACAGCACTCGAGGATAAAAATAAACTGGCAGAAGCCCTAGACATCGGTGGCGTAGATTATATTACAAAACCAATTAATAAAACAGAGTTACTTGCCAGAATGCGTGTTGCCTTACGTTTAAAAGCGGAATTAGACTGGCACACACAGCATGAAAAGAAAATACAATATGAACTAGATTTAGCCACCCATGTACAAAGAAGTCTTCTTAGTCCACCATTAAATGAGAAGGACATCCGTATTGAGGTTTCCTATTTACCCTCCTCTAATTTAGCAGGGGATATGTATTATTGGTACAAAATAGACGATCATCGTTATGCCATTATACTATTGGATATGATGGGTCACGGTATATCTGCAGCGCTTGTTTGTATGTTCATCTCCTCTGTTCTAAGAGAGGCGGTTAAGCAATTGATTGAACCCGAACTTGTCATCAAGGAACTGAATCGTTATATGACACTATTGCAAGATGGTAAAGAGAATAATCTTTATTATTTTACAGCGATTTATTTAATCATTGATACAGAGCACAAAACAGTCGAATACATAAATGCTGGCCATCCTCCTGGCTATGCACTAATCGATGAAAAAACATGTATTCCATTAAATCAGGGTAGCTGTGCAGTCGGCTTCTTCGATGAAATTAAAGTGAAAAAGCAATATATTCAATATGAGCATGATATTCAAATTGTGTTATTTACTGATGGTGTATTAGAGGCGATGGGACCTTGTGAAATAGAATCTGAAAAGCATTTGCAAACGCTAACATCCTCCAAGTGGGATTATTCGCAATGCCTAATCGATAACCTATTACCTAAGGATAAACAAGAAAATCAGCCTGATGATATGTGTGTATTAATGATTCAAGCTAGCACTAATTCTCTATAAATAAAAAAGCAGAGGCTATCAGTTATAGATAGCCTCTCATGTTGTTGAAAAAGATCATGTCACTAGCAAAAAAAAGACCCTTTAGCAAGGTGAGGGGTTGATTTCCTTTCCAGGGGGCGTCCGATGAGCCGCTTCACTCACTTCCGTTCGCTCCAGGGTCTCCTCTGTGACGCTAAATCCCCTAGGAGTGACGCTGGCTCCACTCCAATCAACCATTCTGCAAAAGTGGCTTTTCCTTATCTTTCATACTAGCTAGCCGTAGTAATCAAATTAGCCCATGATTTGTATAATTAGATAGGCTCTTATTTTCAATGTGTAATGACAACACCCCTTCATAAAGAGTAGTGAACACCTTCACTTTATTTGAAAACCTTTGCTAAAAAGTTAATATTTTGTAGGTTGGAGTGGAAGGCTACTTGACTCCCGTGGGATAGCGAGACAGGCAAAACTCTAAACGTAGCGATAGCGGAGGAAGCGATTCGGCGCTCGCCCACAGGAAAGCAAGTAGCCTGCAACGGAAACCATTTTCACCTTTCACAAAAATTCTATTGATGGTTTTGTTTTTCAACACTATGAGAGGCTATCAGTTATAGATAGCCTCTTACTCGTTAATACATTTTTTGATAAATTCTTTCGTTGCCTGCAATTTCACTATATTTTGAAATGACCTCTTCAAATCGCAATGTTTCTTTATCCCCTAAGCATAAAAATCCTTCGTCACTTAGACTTTCATAAAACAATTGATGTACCTGACTCTGCAGCTTAGGTGAAAAATAAATAAGAACATTTCTGCACAGGACGACATGAAATTCATTAAATGAATGATCTGTTACTAAATTATGTTGAGCAAAAATAATATTTTTCAATAATGTTGGATGGAAGTAAGCATATTGATAATCTGTTTGATAGTATTCTGAAAAAGCATGGGCACCTCCAGCCAGCATATAGTTTTTCGTATATGCCTGCATTTTATGAATTGGAAAAGCACCTTTCTTAGCCTTTTCTAATACTTGCTCATTCATATCTGTTGCATAAATAACAGCTCTCTCTATAAGCCCCTCTTCCTGCAGCAAGATGGCCATAGAATATACTTCTTCACCTGTCGCACACCCTGCATGCCAAATACGGATTTCTGGATATTCTCGCAAAACTGGGATGACCGTTTCACGAAAAGCCTTAAAAAAGCTAGGGTTACGAAACATCTCCGTTACATTTATCGAAAAATCATTCAATAGCTGCTCTAAAAATTCTTTATCATGAATGACCTTTTCCTGTACGCGAGAAATCGTTGGAATGTTATTGATCCCCATTCTATTGTAGATTCTACGCGAAATGGATGAACGATTATATTGACGAAAATCATAACCAGATAAACGATAAATAGCCTCTAGTAACAAATCAATTTCTAAATTTGTCTGCTTATTTAATTGTATATTTTGCTCCAAAGGCTGAAATTGTTCCATGTTCATTAACTCCCCTTAGAAACCAACCATACTCTTAAAACTGATATTAATTGATCTAAATTTAATGGCTTACTAATATAATCAGATGCACCTGCCTGCAATGATTTATCACGATCATTTTTCATCGCCTTAGCAGTCAATGCAATGATCGGCAAATCAATACGCTTCATTTGCTGACGAATTATAGTCATCGCTTCATAGCCATCCATATTAGGCATCATGATATCCATCAGAACAAGATCAATATCAGGATTAGCTTGCAAGACCTCTAAACATTCTAGCCCATCTTTGGCAACTAGAATATGCATACCTCTTTTTTCTAATGCTGTTTTCAACGCATAAATATTACGGTTATCATCATCAACGATTAAGATATTCTTCCCTTGAAAAACCTCTACCTCTTGTTGGAGAGCTTCTTCCATTGCTTGTGGTTGCTCTGTTGCTTCTTCCTCTTTCACCGTCGTAGCAGCCACTTCGTTCATGGCAAGCTTTTGGCAATGCTCCTCTTCGATTCCATTTGGTAGACTTGGAATTGTTAACCTAAAGCTACTACCTTGTCCTTCAGCGCTTTGCAACGTAATCCAGCCACCAAGTAATTTGGCAAACTCCTTACAAATAGAAAGTCCAAGGCCTGTTCCACCATATTTTCGAACTGTAGCTCCATCTGCTTGCTGGAATGATTCAAAAATCAGCTGATGTTTGTCTTTCGGAATACCTATTCCTGTGTCTGAAACAGTAATTTCTAGCCAATCTGTACTTATATCCTGCATATTGTTTGTTAGTTGTTGTGGTGTAAGCTGGTTAATGTCTAATGTGACAGATCCATGCTCAGTAAATTTAAAGGCATTAGATAATAAATTCTTTAAGATTTGCTGGAATCTCTTTTCATCTGTATAGAATATATCTACTACATGATCTGCCTTTGAAATATGGAATGCTAAGTTTTTCTTCATCGCAACTGGTGCAAAGGTATGTTCAATTTGCACAGGTACTTCGCTCATATTGACTTCATTAAAAATAATATCAAGCTTTCCAGCCTCGACTTTAGATAAATCTAAAATGTCATTGATTAGAGCAAGCAAGTCCTCCCCTGAAGAATGAATAACTTTAGCAAATTCTGCTTCCTCGTCTGTTAGGTTGTGTTGGCTATTTTCTGCTAGCATCTCTGATAAGATTAATATGCTATTTAAAGGTGTTCTTAATTCATGTGACATATTAGCTAAAAATTCGGATTTGTAATTGGAGTTAAGAATAAGTTGCTCTGCACTTTCTTCTAATTCCTTCTTCGCCTTCTCTAGCTCTCTTGATTTAGACTCAGCCTCTTTCGTGCGCTCTTCAAGCTGCTCATTAATCATTGTCAGCTCTTCCGTCTGCATTTGTAATTCCTCTGATTGTGTCTGAAGCTCTTCTGATTGAACCTGTAATTCCTCTGTCATTGCTCTCGATTCATTTAATAGACGAACAATTTCCATACGCCCTAGAACGCTATTCACTGTTAGTCCAAAGGTTTCAGTGACTTGTCTAACTAATTCTTGCTGTAACTTACTGAATTTAGCCATTGTTGCTATTTCAACAACCGCTATGACTTCATTTTCAAAAATAATAGGGATCAATAAAATATTTTGTGGTCTTATTTCACCTATTCCTGTTCTAATTAAACGATAGTCTTTTGGAATATTATCATAGAATAACACTCTTTTTTCTAATGCACATTGACCGATTAATCCCTGTCCTATTTTAAAGCTCTCCATGCCAACACTATCATCTGTGTCAGCAAAAGCAGCCTTTTTCACAAATTGTACTTGGTTCTCTGTTACTTCTCGAACATAGAATGCGCCAAGTGATGCTTGTGTTTTCTGTGCTACTTCTGACAGGAAGGTTTCCGCCAATTTTGTAATTGCTGAAATGCCTTGATAATTTGTCACGATTTCAGCAACATTACTTTGTAGCCATTCTCTCTTTTCCACTGACTCTAAAAGATTATTCGTTGCATCAGCAAGTTCATTCACTTCATCATTAGTATTCACATGGATTCTTCTCTTGAAATCACCTTTTGTAGCGGCTATTTCCTGAATCGTTTGTGTTACTTCCGTTATCGTTTTTACTATCGAACGGGATATTCCACTAGCTATTGCAATGGCTATTGTAGACACTAAAATTAAGATCCCAAATAAACCACTTGTTAATTTATTATTTTGTTTGTCTAACTGACTTGCCTTTGCCTGTGTATAAGCATTTTCAGTGGCGCGGAATGAATCAAATAATTTGCGCATTTTCTCCATATCTTGACGACCATTATCTACTTTAAAAAACTCATTTAATGCTTCTACATTATTATCCTTTTTATATTGAATAGTTGGTTCGCCTGCAGTGGCAATCCAATGTTCAATTGTTTCCTCTATCTCTTTTAGTTTGTCCTGCTGATTTGGTTTATCTTTCATTTGTTGATAGAGATCATTAAAATCTATTTTCCAATTCTCAGCTGCATTATCATAGGGTTCCAAATAACTTTGCTTACCCGTAATGATGAAAGCACGCTGACTCGATTCCATATCCAATATATATTTTTCAATTTCGTTCGTTAAAGATAGAACATTGGAATCGTACTTAATAATATAATTTCTTTCCTTTTGCAGAGATGTAATTTGATTATTTAATATGACAACCGTCGCAAGTAAGCAAAGAATGATTACGATATAACCTAATGTAATCTTTGAGCGTATACCCAATTTCAATCTATTTAACATTTGGTTTTCCTACCTTTACCTTTCTTGAACTCTATTATTATTACTAGTATACATGCAAAAATAACTGATTAGCTCTTCTTTTAGGACTCGTAACAAGAAATTTTGCTTATTTTGTATTAATAAGTCTATGCATTTTTCATATACATTTTATATTGAACTATTTCTAATTAAGGAGAGAAAACATGTGGATATTATCGTAAGGCCAGGAGATTCACTTTGGCATTTCAGTGAAGTGTTTAAAATACCTCTTCAACTCATTTTAGATTCCAATGAAAATATAAATCCCCAATTTTTAAGAGTTGGACAACGCGTTCGGATTCCTGGTTTTGTGACCAACAACTATCAAATTAAACAAGGGGACTCTTTTTGGCGGATTGCCCAGAGTCGAAACCTTCCCCTAGTCGCCCTATTACTCGTTAATCCTGGTCTCAATCCAAATCGCTTACAAATCGGTCAAATGATTCGCATACCTCAACGGATTACATGGCGTTTAGTTGAAGGTAAGCAAAATTACACGTATACCCGTATGATGAATGATCTCAGAAAGCTCCTTGATGCCTATCCTTTTCTTCATAGTTCAAACATTGGCAGTTCCGTTTTAGGGAAAGAGCTACCTGAGCTGACAATTGGCCATGGTGCAAAACGTGTTCACTATAATGGCTCCTTCCATGCGAACGAATGGATTACTACACCTATTATTCTAACATTTTTAAATGACTATTTGCTCGCTCTCACCAATCAAAGTAGTATTCGTGGTATTTCTCCATTCTCTCTTTATCAGCAAGCATTCCTTTCCATCGTACCAATGGTGAATCCTGATGGGGTTGATTTAGTGATACAAGGCCCACCAAATGATGAAGCGTTAAGAAATCAACTGATTGCATGGAATAATGATAGCGCTGATTTTTCTGGCTGGAAAGCAAACATTCATGGAATTGATCTAAATGACCAATTTCCTGCAGAATGGGAGCTTGAAAGTGCCCGTAATCCAAAAACACCAGGGCCAAGAGATTATGGAGGTGAAAGACCATTATCTGAACCTGAAGCCATTGCAATGGCTAATTTGACCAAGCAACGTGATTTTTCTAGAGTATTAGCCTTTCACACACAGGGACGCGTCATATATTGGGGCTTTGAAAATCTAGAGCCCCCCGAATCAGAGGTTCTTGTCAATGAATTTAGTAGAGTAAGTGGCTATGAGCCCGTTCAATCTGCTGGAAGCTATGCTGGCTATAAGGATTGGTTTATCCAGGATTGGCGTAGACCTGGCTTCACTGTTGAGTTAGGCAGTGGCACAAACCCTTTACCAGTCAGTCAGTTTGATGACATTTACAAGGAATCTTTAGGGATTTTTCTTGCTGCGTTGTATATGTAAAAAGAGTAATCAAACTCCATTCACTAAGAAACGGTCCTTTTGGGCTTTTCTGCGAATGGAGTTTTTTTATAGGACGGTCTCGTCATGGCTAAAAAAGTGAAATAAATTACTTTGACAGACAGAGTAATGTTTGTTACTATTACTCTGTCAGATAGAGCAATAAATTAAAGTAGGTGACTTATGGTTCGCAGTGATATTATCCGAGGACATTTGGATTCGATTATTTTACGGCTAATTTCAGAAAAAGACCGTTATGGCTACGAAATTTCTCAGGAAATAAGTCTCCGTACAAACAATCGGTTTCAAATCAAGGAAGCAACTTTGTATGCTGTTTTTCAACGTCTCGAAAAAAAGGAAATTATTGAAGCCTATTATGGAGATGTCTCACACGGAGGCAAAAGAAAGTATTACCGTATTACCTCATTAGGTAAAGCCTATTTAAATGAGCTAGTGAAAGAATGGTCGGAAGTAAAAGAAATAATCGATTTATTTATGGAGGGCTTAGAATGAAAAGAATAAAAAACCATATTGATGAGCTTTTTAAAGACATTCCTCGTAATAACGAAACGGAAATGGTTAAACAAGAAATCATTGAAAATCTTGAAGAAAAAGTATTTTATTTGATGGATCAAGGGAAAGAACAAGAAGATGCCATCAATAAAGCCATCGTAGAATTTGGAGATATTGAAGACTTAAAGCAAGAATTAGGTGTTAAAGAGCCAGCAAAGAAAAACATGGCAAAATTAAATCTAGAATTTTCAATTTGGGGTAGTGGCTTAATCATTGCATTTTTTATTTTTATTAATCTTTATTACACACCACATACAATTTGGGCAATCTATCCGATTTTCGCCATTCTTTGGTGGCCATTATCTATGTACTTTGTGTGGTCCCGCAAGAAATGGGGTGAATAAACATGAGGAACTTTATTAACTTTTCTATAGCTGGGAGCTTGATGACAATGGTTTTTTTAGGGATTGTTAATTATACGACATCTCCTCAAACAATGTGGTTTATATACCCATGCTTATTGCTACTACTATGGCCAATTACTTTATTCTTTATGGCTAAAAAATTGTATAAACAATACTCAATCGTTTGTAGTGCCTTAATTATTGCGTTTCTTATAGTTGAAAATTATTTATACGCACCCAATCATTTATGGTTTGTCTATGCTATTTATCCAATTATCTGGTGGCCAATCCTAATGTACTTAGATGAAAAGGCTAAAACGTTAAAAACAGCACTAATTGGCTGTGCTTCTACAATCATCTATTACACTATACTGAATATCATTGTATCTCCTCAATACCCTTGGGCAATTTATCCTGCATTTTTAGTGATATGGTGGCCTCTAGCCTTATATCACGCACAACGAAAAACCTTTGTAGCATTCTCCGTTACAGCTACTATACTAATTAGTATCTTTTTCATTACAGTAAACGTTGTTTCTTCACCAGATGTTATATGGGCAATCTACCCTATTTTTGTTACGCTATGGTGGCCTCTAAGTATGTACTTTTATGTGTATAAAAGAAGAATGTATCATGCTACTTTTATGAAACGCATGTAAAGAAGGTATTCTATGAAAACTTTTAAAAAGTTCATTAAATATCTTGTCTTAATCATGACCTCCTTACTTTTATTGGCACTTGTATTTCCAACATGGACATCATTTGTTTAATTGCTATATAATTTACTTATTAAATATTTTAACGGACGTGATTATATGGCAGAAAGTCTAAACAATGTAGAAATTATTATGAAAGAAATGCTAGAAATACAGCAGAAGTCAAAAATGTTTGTAGATCTTTTATCTGAAGGGGAAGCGTTATCACAAAACCAATTAATATTGCTTCTGCAACTAAAAATAAATGATGGGATGAAGGCAACAGAAATTGCTGATTTCTTTAGTGTAACCCCCGGAGCTGTAACTTCCATGTGCGATAAATTGGAAAAGCTAGAGCTAATACAACGAATTAGAGAAAATAATGATCGACGTGTGGTCATCATGGCTTTAACAAATACTGGTGACATGAAAGTCCAAGAAATCTTTTTAAAGTTTTCTCAGGATAAACTGATAGACATGGCCAATATCTTACGTGAAGTAAACCAATTAATGAATAAAATTCTTTAGGATTTCAACAAATTGAAATCCTTTTTTTATTACTCAACTTTTAGGCAATGCTTTTGTTCTTGACAAATGGAAGTTACATATAATTTAATTAATATATATTTTAATTATTAAAATATATATTAATTAAATTATAATGAGGTGAATTTTTTGTTTCAAAAACTCCGTACCCTAACACAAACGAATGGCACTATTAAACAGTTGGATGCTGGTTATGAACAATTAAATATTCGAGGAGCTGTATCGCTACATCAAGAAGTACACTTAAAAAAAGTGTCCACACATGGTCATAGCTCCTTTTATTATCCAGTTACTGCGCAGGTATTTAACAGCACTGGCTCGTGTGTGTTAAAGGATTATTGTGAAATCGAAGAACTGACAAATGCCGGTAATATTAAAATACGTAATGGTCTAATCCAAAAAATCAATAGTTCTGGAAAACTAATGGTTGAGGGGGAATTACAAAGCGAGCAATTTGACGCTATAGGAATAGTGAAGGCTGCGGAAATAATCGCTCATCATTTTCATTTGAAGTTATCAGGAGAAAGTGAAATTGGCAGGTTAATGGCTGAAAATGTGATAATCGAAAAGGATAAGATGACGCTTCTTCCATTATTTAAGAAAATGTTACGTTGTCACACGGTAAGCGGTAAACACCTACAATTCTCTAATACAAAGGCTGAGTTTGTGGAAGGTGAAGTGGTACAAGTAGGGGAAAATTGTGTAATCGGGACACTTTCCTACACAGATGATTATTCGATTGCTTCAAGTGCAAAGGTGCATCACATTATACGGAGGGAAAAAGAGTGGCACTCCTAAAAATGCTAAAGGCTTTTTTTTGCTTATTAGCTTTAGTGGTATTATCTGTACTTTATGTTGGATTACTTTTCAGTGCTGGCTTATCCATAATCGCTGGCTTTTTACGAACTTTCGGACTAGAACAAATTAAAATGGGCCTCTGGTATGGCGTAGATCTTCCAGTTATGTTCAGCATTCCCTTCTCACTATTAATAGCTCTACTGCTGTTCTTTTGTGCCACATATATTAAACGTTCTATAGTTTTTTGTTTATCAAACCTTCGAATATAGAGCAATAAAAGGAGTAAGCATATTTTTGGGCGGAGAATATGCTTACTCTCAACAACTTTAAATTAAATTTATTACAAGAACACATAAAATATTGAACAGCATGAAGGATCATTTTATTAGCTGATTCACATTTTTATCAGCACGGCTAAAGCTCCCCCTCAAGAAAATGGATAAGGTATATTTCTGGTCTAGCAAGAAATTCTTTAAAACTACATAAATCAGCATATTCCTCATGCTCTACATCATAGCACCCCACTTGCCCCTCTCCTTTTGGATTCCAGACTATTTGCAAATCAGAATAATTGTCGATATTTGCGGAAAGAAGAAGGAGCTTTCGACGACCCAACTTCATCTCAATTGTATCGGTTAGTTTAAAAAAATCGATATAGTGAATGCCATAGTCATTTGGTGCAAGTTCGAGATGCAATCGATCGTCTGTCAGAAAATTCACCAATTCATCTGGTAATTTGTATTTTTTTAATGCCTCTTTTTTGTTCTCTAAAGTATGAAATTCAATAGGTTCTAGAGCCTTCAAATAATTTGCTAGTTCCATATTTTTCATACCTACTGCAATTGTATAAGCCCTCTCCCCATCTTTCTCCGCTAAAGTGACAGTTGCATCTCGTTCAATCAAGTATTTCACCATAGCGATATTACCCATTCGTGTTGCAATTGTTAATGGTGTTGCCTCATAGGGATAGACCATGTCAGGCTTTTGATAATTAATATCTACTCCGTGATCAAGTAAATAAGTGACAGTTTTCCTGTCAAAATTCGACACAGCCTGACGTAATACAACTCCCCCATGCAGCTTTATATCAAGTCCCAATTCATGAATAAGTGGGATATTTCTTTTATTGCCATAGTACGCCTGAGAGTAGGCCCCAGATCCAACTTGATTACAGCCATCTAATCTTGCCCCTTGTTCAACAAGGTAACGTACGATAGTTTCCTTACAATATCGAACAGCTCTTAAAAAAGCAGGATTTTTTTCCACATTTAAATTGACCCCATATTCAACTAATACTTTTACTACCTCAAATCTTTGTGCAATCAATGCTAAATCCAACGGGCTTAATGATGTATGCGGACTTAAACGTATCTCTTCTTCAATATTCCAGCCTTTATCCCTCGCAGCCTGCAAAGCAGTAATATTGCCAGTATAGATATGCATTGCAAGCTCTGGTAGTTCTTGAAATGTTCCAATATCTTGTAGCTTAATCATCTATAGATGGGCTCCCTTCTAACATTTATAAAAAGTATAGAAAACAACCACTTACAAAACAATGGGACATAGAGCTATAGTGTCATAAAATACAAGGCAAGATTTATATTAATTTTGACGGTTCTTTTATTAAAAAGAACACAACTGGATTAAAAATTTCCCAGGAAAGGATATATTCTAATTAAAAAAAGATGATGTCAACGGCAGAAAACGGCAGAAAAAGTAACTTTGCAAGGTGAGAGGTTGATTTCCGTTCCGCCAGCGTCCTTTCCAGGGGGCGTCCGATGAGCCGCTTCACTCACTAACGTTCGCTCCAGGGTCTCCTCTGTGACGCTAAATCCCCTAGGAGTGACGCTGGCTCCACTCCAATCAACCATTCTGAAAATGTCTTTCATACTAGTAGTAGTGAACAAAATAGCCCACTATTTGTCTTATTAGAGAGAGGAGAGGCACTTATTTTTAATGTGGAGAAGTGATGCGTGACAACACCTCTTCATAAAGAGTAGTGAACACCTTCACTTTAGCTGAAAACCTTTGCTAAAAAGATAACACTTTTGTGGGTTGGAGTGGAAGGCTACTTGACTCCCGTGGGATAGCGAGACAGGCGAAGCCCTGCACGGAGCGGTAGCGGAGGAAGCGATTCGGCGCTCGCCCACAGGAAAGCAAGTAGCCTGCAACGGAAATCCATTTTCAACATTAAAAAAGCTCTCAATCTGAGTAGATTGAGAGCTCTTTCTTAAACGCTTACATGACTTACTTTTATTTTAAGCCAAGTGCTTTATCTGTTGTTGCATGTAATTCTTTTAGAAGCTCTGGGTTTTCTGCTAATGATAAACCATAAGATGGAATCATTTCTTTAATTTTTGGTTCCCACTCCTTGATATGTTGAGGGAAACATTTATTAAGAACTTCAAGCATAACATGTACAGCAGTAGATGCACCTGGTGAAGCTCCAAGTAAAGCTGCAATCGAGCCATCAGAAGCACTTACAACTTCTGTACCGAATTGAAGTGTTCCTTTACCGCCAGCTTCTGTATCTTTAATAACTTGTACACGTTGACCAGCTACGGTAATATCCCAATCATCGCTCTTCGCATTTGGAATGAACTCACGTAGTTCTTCCATACGTTGTTCTTTTGAAAGCATAAGTTGTTGGATTAAATATTTTGTTAATCCCATTTCTTTTACGCCTGCCGCTAATAATGTTGTGATATTATGCGGTTTTACTGAAGCAAATAAATCCATATTTGAACCTGTTTTTAAGAACTTCGGTGAGAAACCTGCGAATGGTCCAAATAGTAATGATTTTTTATTATCAATATAACGAGTATCAAGATGCGGAACTGACATTGGTGGAGCACCAACTTTTGCTTTTCCGTACACTTTTGCATGATGTTGTTCAGCCACTTCTGGATTATTACATTGTAAGAATAAACCGCTAATTGGGAATCCACCAATATGTTTCCCTTCAGGAATACCTGATTTTTGTAGTAATTCTAGGCTTCCTCCACCAGCTCCAAGGAAGACAAATTTTGCTGAATGATATTCCATTTTACAGCCGTCTAAATCATGCACACGTACTTCCCATGTACCATCACTAGCTTGTTTTAAACTTTCAACACTATGATTGTAGTTAACATCAACATCTTTTGCTTTTAAGTGGTTAATTAACATACGTGTTAAAGCACCAAAGTTAACATCTGTACCAGTGTCAATTTTCGTTGCAGCAATGTCTTCACCAGCAGGACGATTTTCCATAATAAGTGGAATCCATTTTTTTAGTGTTTCAGGGTCATTAGAAAATTCCATTCCTTCAAATAAAGGATTTTTTGTCATCGTTTCATGACGTTTCTTTAGAAACTCAACATTTTCTTTCCCTTGTACTAAACTCATATGTGGTAAAGGCATAATGAAGTCTTGTGGATTATTGATCAGCTTATTGTTTACAAGATACGACCAGAATTGTCTTGAAACATGGAACTGTTCATTAACATTAATCGCTTTTTTGATATCGATTGATCCGTCTTTTTTCTCTGATGTGTAGTTCAGCTCACATAATGCAGCATGTCCAGTTCCCGCATTGTTTAATTCGTGAGAACTTTCTTCGCCTGCTTTTTCAAGCTTTTCAAACACTGTAATTTTCCAACCTGGTGCTAATTCTTTGAGTAATGTTCCCAAAGTTGCACTCATGATTCCGGCACCAATTAAGATAACATCTGATTTAATTTGTCTGTTACTCATTTTTACCTTCCTTATATATTAAGATTTGCAGAAAGGATGTAAGCACTCCCACTTTAGAAGTACTGTAGCCATGGAGCAACCTTGGAGCACACCATTTCTGTATCAATTATTACCTTATTGCAGTTTATCACAATTAGTTCAAGAATAAAATATCAACTATTTATATGAGAGTTATCAGCTTTTTTCGAGCCTTTCCATTCATAATTCAAGCAAAAAAATCACTTTTTGTTCTAAATAAAAATTGAATAATTTAAGCTTAATGGAATAATCGGCCTAAAAATGGTTGACATTTTCATAAAAAATAGGTTCTTTTTATTATTATATCTGTATAATAACATAAAAATATGTAGCTCGTCTTGTTTCTGAACTAACTTCCATCCTTCAAGCTTAACTATCGATTGGACTTTTTACATACCATCCATCTATATGAAAACCGCCCATTTGTATTAACACATAATCCACTAATGCTTCATATCGTGCCATCATCTTTTCAGCATGGTCCTCTTGCATTGCTCTCATAAAAATTTCTTTAAAGTCAGCATCTGGAAAAGCCGACTTACTATATTTTTGCAGGTATATTGGATCTTCCAGATAGGCATGGATTTGATAGAAGGGTATCGTTTCTAGATTTAAAAACTGACAGTACGCTAAAAACAAAATGGCTAATGAGTGATGGTAGGTAAAGGAAAAGTCCTTTCTCTCTTGCTCATAACAATCCTTTAAATTGTCTAGTGCATCCCATAATTCATATTTTTTTATTTCTAAGAGCGTTTTATTCATTTGTTTATAGTTTTCTTTGAGGCGCTCTTCTGCTTCAAATTTCAAATCTTTTATTATTCCAGTATAATCAAATAAAATTCTACCTGTTTTAAATTGCACCATCGACATGGTTCTTCGTTTTTTAAAATCATCTTGAAAATATCCCCGAATTTGACCTGGTGGATTCGCAAAGTATTCAATTAAAAAGCCATCTATAACACGATTGCCCCTTTCCCTCCACTCCACATTATCTGCCAAAATAATATGGACATCAATATCAGAGCGTTTAGAAGGATTTCCAGTAACATAGCTCCCACAAACGAGTGCTCCTACAACTTCCTCTTTGTCTTGCCAATCTTTTAAGAATGTTTCTAAGGCCATTGTCCATTTTGCCATCGATCATTCACTTCCTTTTTTTTCAACAATACTATTCAAAAAATAGAAAATCTGTTTTACTTTCCACGTCATTATTCAATTTCTTTCACGGTTAATTTCTTTGGGTTAATTTCATAAGTAACTAACACATTTTTAATAATCGCTGTGTCATCATAGGAAAGGCTAGCTTCAAATTCTATCGTTGCATTTCCCTTCCATTTAAGATGATCCACATAGCTATAGTTTTCATGATCTGTTCGAATCCAAGTATCTAAACCTTGTTCAGCACCATATTTAACCCTAGAAGATTCAACTAACTCTGGACTTACCATACGCTCTTCCACGTTGATTACTTCGACAAATTCACTTTTATTAGAATTGGTGACAATGGCGACTAACTTTTGATCAGGTGAAGGGATTATTTTTTTAATATACATAGAGGGGCTGGAGAAACTGGAATACGCCTCTAGCACATCATCTTTTATCCGCCAAAGAACATTTTGGCTTCCGTAGTCAGAGTAATTATTGAATAAAGTAAAAAAGATACTCCCATCTGCTAATTTATATACATACTGACTTTTAAAGCTTCCTGATAAAATATCGACTGCAAAAATAGCCGCATTCGCAATTTTTTCGTTATCACTTTGTATAAAGGGCTGAATAGCCTTTAACGCCTTATTTCTAAACTTTTCATTATTATAGCTCTCGATCAATCTATTGATTGCAATATAGATATACTCCTCTTTGTCGCTATCTAGCGCTTTTAGAAATTTCTCTGCATCATACTCTGTAGCCGGCATTAATTCCATATCCTCTGCCGATAAATAACGAATATAAAGCTCATTATTTTGATGTTTATAGTAAGCTGCTGCTATTGTGGCAGTAGAAACGGAGCTTATGATCATCATACTTATTACCACAGCCAGCCATTTTTTAGGAAAACTTTTTTTCTTTACATCATGTTTGGCAGCTTCAATTAACTCTTCCTCTATTAATCCAACCTCTCGATACAGCTCCTCTTTTTTCATATCTGTATCCCCTCGCTTTCCAAATAAAATCTTAGTTTATTACGTGTCCTAAATAAGTTGGATTTTACTTTACTACTACTCGTTTGAAAGTGTAAGGAGAGATCTTTAATAGAATAGGAGTACCAATATCTCAGAATAAAAATATTTCTAGATTGTTCATCTAGGGTGTATAAAAATTGGCTAATGTATTGTGCAACTTCACCAGCTTCATAGGATGTTTCTACTGTGTGAGAGGAAGCTAGACATTCTTCCAGCTCTGCGAGAATCATCTCAAATTCATTACTTCTCTTTTTTGCTGTATTATAGCTGTGCTTATCTAGCGCAATATTACGGATGATTCTCCCTAAAAAAATAGATAGTTTTCTTGGTATTTGTGGTGGGATTGTATTCCATGCAGCTAGGTAGGCATCATTTTCACATTCTTCAACATCCCTCAAATTTGACAAGATTTTTCTCGCAATTACTCTACAGTATGCTCCATATTTCTCCCTTGTTTCCAAAATAGCCTGCTGTGAGCGTTGTATATATAAAGCAACTATTTTTTCATCGTCCATTTGCTTTTTCTCCTTTTATGTACTCTTACTTATAAAGTAGATAATCCAAACAATTGGTTGCATGTAATGAAAAATTTCTTTAAAAAACCTTCCTTAATAAAAAAACCGTCCTTCTTATAAGGTACGGTTCTCAACATATTAAAATAAACCAGCTAAAAATGTTTGCATAGATGTTGGTAATAGCTGAAAGAATAAGCCCTCATATTTAATATCGAGTACACCTGCAATGACAACGATAACAAAAATTAATAATAGAAAGATTTTCTTATTTTTAGAAATCCAATTCAATAGATTCCACTCCTCTGACGTAATAGTAAGCATGTTAAGTATAGATGGATTGGGATGAAATAGCATCCCTATTAACTGCCTGTCACCTAATTTTACAATGCTACATAAACTAAAATGATACGCTACAAAAGAGAAATATGTAAGAAAGGAATGGCTATGGTCAATTTTAAATCTTTTCGAGGTGTCATCACTCAAATCAGTGATTTTCCTGTAGGGCAAAACGGGGATAAGAACGGTTGTTATAAAATGATGACCTTAGAAGATGGTGCTGGCGGGGTTGTCAATTTTATTATTTCTCCCTCCACCTATTTTGTTAATCGTGAAATTGTTACAACGGGTGAATGGGTAACAGGATATTATGATGGAGATGCACCTGTTCCAATGATTTACCCACCTCAATATCGTGCTTTAATTATTGTTAAAGATAGCAACTATCAAAATGTAAAGGTAGATTTTTTTAATCATCAATTGCTAAGTAGTGATGGACAATTACAATTAAAACTTTCCCCCACTACGGTTATCTCACTTAAAAATGGGCAGCCTTTTTCCAATAATCCTGCAAATCGAAACCTCATTGTCATTTATGGCCCTTCCACTAGAAGTATTCCTGCCCAAACCACACCGTACGAAATCATAGTTTGGTGTTAACCTCATCATTGAAATGAGCAACGGCTTAAACCTCACTATGAGAATTTAAGCCGTTTTTATCTGTTATTACTTATTCATATCGTCTTTCATTTCATGTAATTGCTGTTTAATTTGCTCTAGGCTTTCTTTATTTTGCTGCACAATATCCAAATGTTCACCATATTGCTCTGCATTGAAACGTGCATTTTCAGCATGCTTAATTTGATTGAAAGCATGTTCTAGCGCTATTTCCTCTGGATGTGATTTAGCATGCTTCAACAAACGATCTGCCTTTAGCACGGAGTTACTAAACAATATACTAGGGTGATCTTGCTTCCAACTTGTATCGGAGTGCTTAGCCAATGTATACATCTTCCCTTCTTAAAAAGTTTTCATTGTTCTAGATGTAGTATTATGAAGTGCCCCGAAAATATGTATGGAAGAAAATAACGCCAAGTTACAAAACACAATATTTCCCAGGCTATAATCAAAGAACTAAGGCTACTGCCTTAGTTCCCCCCTCAATGTAAAAATAGTTGTCAAATATAAATTAGTGCCAGGCAGTCCTCTCACTGGCTGGTTGCTTGCTACCTGTTTTTCCTTGTGTTTCAGCAAAGTTGTTAATCTGTGCTGAAGCTGAATCAAGCTCAAACTCAGCACCAAACTCCTCACGATGAAGTTTCTGACGCTGTTGGTTTGTTTTATTTGCACTTCTCGTACCATTTGTTGTTTTGTTACGATTTGTATTCATATTTGACATAACCATCCTCCATCGATTATTTGAAAAGCTTTAAAACTGTTTATGTGTTTTAGGAACTTTTCATTCTAAAGTTTGTCCAATGAGAAAAAAACAATGTGCATTATTTTTTTTATTTAGCTAAGTATAGTGTTGAGGCTTTTTCAATTTCTAATTGTTCGTAAGTCGCTTGCAATCTTATTTTCTTTCTGACTATAATACTTGTATACAAGTATACTCAAAACTAAAAAAGGTGATATTATGAGCGAATCTAAGGACTATTTATATCCACAAAAATGGCTTTCTAAGGCGTCAACAGGAGATCGCGTAGCATATGAACTTAGAATGCGCATTATTTCAGGCTTAATTGAAAGCGGTACCATTCTTTCTGAAAACAAACTGGCAGCTGATTTTGAAGTAAGTCGTTCACCCATTCGTGAAGCCTTAAGAATATTAGCTTCTGAAAATATCATTCGATTAGAAAAAATGGGCGCTGTTGTCATCGGTTTATCAGAAAAGGAAATAGAAGAAATTTATGATGTTCGTTTGCTGATTGAAACATTCGTGTTTGAACGTCTAATTAAAATGGATACAACGAACTTAGCAATGGAGCTTAGCAAAACATTAGAAATGATGAAGGTTGCCATTAAATATAGTGATGCGGACGAATTTTCTTACCAGGATGTTATGTTCCACGAGGCTATCATTCGCTCCATTGGACATTCCTATATCACAATGATTTGGAATAATTTAAAACCAGTAATGGAAGGCTTGATTTTGCTATCTATGCGCATGCGCTTTAAAGAAAAATATGAGGATTTCACTCGAATTGTGAAAAATCATGAACTATATATTGATGCGATTAGAGCCAAAGACCGAGAACTCATGATTAAATCCTTACATGAAAATTTTGATGATGTTCAAGGCAAAGTAGAAGATCTATGGCGTTCACAGCAAATGCTATCTAAAGGGGTTGAGCAACAAGATGACTAACTATATGTTAGGTGTTGATATAGGGACTACTAGCACAAAGGCCGTATTATTTAGTGAACACGGAAAGGTTATTCAACAAGAAAATATCGGGTATCCCTTATATACCCCTGATATTTCGACAGCTGAACAAAATCCAGAAGAAATCTTTCAAGCTGTACTGCAAGCCATTACCAGTATTATGAAAGTCCATTCCGACAAACCATTACTATTTGTTTCCTTTAGTAGTGCTATGCATAGTGTTATCGCTGTAGATGAAAATGACCAACCGTTAACACCTGTCATCACTTGGGCGGATAATCGTAGTGAAGCATGGGCACATAAAATTAAAGATGAATGGAATGGACATGAAGTTTATAAAAGAACGGGTACACCTATACATCCAATGTCCCCATTAAGCAAAATCACTTGGCTGGTGAATGAGCATCCCGAAATCGCTCATAAAGCAAAGAAATATATCGGTATTAAGGAATATATCTTTAAAAAATTCTTTGACCAATATGTTGTGGATTATTCATTAGCTTCCTGTATGGGTATGATGAACCTCCACACATTGGATTGGGACGAGGAAGCTTTAACCATTGCAGGTATTTCAAGAGCACAATTATCGACACTCGTACCAACAACTAAGTTATTTTCTAACTGCAATGTCCATTTAGCTAAACAAATTGGCATTGACCCACAAACACCTTTTGTCATTGGCGCAAGTGATGGCGTGCTTTCCAATTTAGGGGTGAATGCCATTAGAGAAGGTGAGATTGCCGTTACAATTGGGACAAGCGGTGCAATCCGTACGATAATTGATAAACCCAAAACAGATGTGAAGGGTAGAATTTTCTGTTATGCCTTAACAGAAAACCATTGGGTCATTGGTGGACCAGTAAACAATGGTGGTATGGTATTACGCTGGATTCGTGATGAGTTTGCCTCTTCTGAGATTGAAACAGCTAAAAGACTGGGTATTGATCCATATGAAGTGTTAACGAAAATCGCTGAACGTGTTAGACCTGGTGCTGATGGACTGCTATTCCATCCTTATCTATCAGGTGAACGTGCGCCTTTATGGAATCCAGATGTGCGCGGTTCATTTTTTGGTTTAACCATGTCTCATAAAAAAGAACATATGATACGAGCTGCCCTCGAAGGGGTTATCTACAATTTATATACTGTCTATTTAGCCTTACTCGAATGTATGGAAAGCCCTGTCACTCGTATTCAAGCAACAGGTGGTTTTTCACGCTCTGAGATTTGGAGACAAATGATGGCTGATATTTTTGAATCGGAAGTGGTAGTCCCTGAAAGCTATGAAAGCTCCTGTCTTGGTGCTTGTATTTTAGGCTTATATGCTATGGGAAAAATCGATTCCTTTGACGTTGTCGCTGATATGGTTGGTGACACTTATAAGCATACACCAATCGAAGAGGCGGCCAAAGAATATAGACAGCTACTCCCAATTTTCATTCGTTTATCTAGAGTGTTAGCAGATGACTATGCGTCAATTGCTCAGTATCAAAGGAGCTTAATTAAGCCTGACTAAAGAGGAGGAGAATACATGCCATTAGTTATTGTAGGTATTGGTATTATTGCGCTATTAATTTTAATAATGGGCTTTAAATTAAATACGTTTATCTCATTAATCATTGTTTCATTCGGTGTCGCACTAGCCCTCGGTATGCCTTTAGATGTTATTGTCAAAACAATTGAAGCTGGATTAGGCGGCACGCTGGGTCACTTAGCTTTAATATTTGGACTTGGTGCCATGCTAGGTAAGTTAATTGCGGATTCTGGTGGTGCACAGCGCATTGCCATGACCCTTGTGAATAAATTTGGGGAAAAGAACATCCAATGGGCTGTAGTAGCCGCATCCTTTATTATCGGTATCGCTCTTTTCTTTGAAGTAGGACTTGTGCTATTAATCCCTATTGTCTTTGCCATTTCAAGACAATTAAAAGTTTCTATTTTATATTTAGGAATTCCGATGACAGCAGCATTATCAGTCACACATGGATTTCTGCCACCTCATCCGGGGCCTACCGTCATCGCTGGTGAATTTGGGGCAAACATTGGTGAAGTATTGCTTTATGGCTTTATCATCGCCATTCCAACTGTCATTTTAGCAGGACCATTATTTACAAAATTGGCGCAAAAGTTAGTGCCTGAATCATTCAACAAAACTGGAAATATTGCCTCTCTAGGTGAACAAAAAACATTTGAACTAGAGGACACACCAAGTTTTGGTATAAGTGTTTTCACTGCATTACTACCCGTTATTTTAATGTCCATTGCTACTATTGTTACACTGTTACAAAAAACAGTTGGCTTTGAAGATAATGGCTTCTTAGCAGGTATCCGCTTTATCGGCGAAGCTGGTACAGCCATGCTAATCTCTTTATTAGTTGCTGTCTATACAATGGGAATCGCAAGGAAAATTCCTATTAAGCAAGTAATGGAATCATGTACAACAGCAATCTCGCATATTGGTATGATGCTCTTAATAATTGGTGGCGGTGGCGCCTTCAAACAGGTATTAATCGATGGTGGTGTTGGTGATTATGTAGCTGAACTCTTCCAAGGCATTACCTTATCGCCAATTTTACTAGCATGGATTATTGCCGCTATATTACGTATTTCATTAGGGTCGGCTACAGTTGCTGCTTTAACAACAGCAGGGCTAGTCATTCCAATGTTAGGTCAAAGTGATGTGAATCTTGCCTTGGTCGTACTGGCAACAGGTGCAGGAAGTTTAATTGCTTCCCATGTCAATGATGCTGGTTTCTGGATGTTTAAAGAATATTTTGGGTTAAGCATGAAGGAAACATTCGCTACTTGGACCTTGCTAGAAACAATTGTATCTGTGGCTGGTTTAGGGTTTATTTTATTACTTAGTTTATTTGTTTAAAAAATGTTAAAAAGGAGCAAGCACAATGTTAAATACAATAGGCGTTATTGGGTTAGGTGTTATGGGCAGTAATATCGCTTTAAACATGGCTAATAAGGGCGAGCAAGTAGCCGTTTATAATTACACACGAGATTTAACCGACAAGCTTCTACAAAAAGTCGAAGGACAGGCGCTTACTCCTTACTATGAAATTGAAGAGTTTGTACAAGCTTTAGAAAAACCGAGAAAGATTTTTTTAATGGTTACAGCTGGTAAAGCCATTGATTCAGTTATTCAATCAGTAGTGCCTTTCCTTGAAGAGGGCGATGTGATTATGGATGGCGGTAACTCTCATTATAAAGATACAGAGCGTAGATACGATGAACTAAAAGCTTTAGGAATCGGTTATTTAGGGATTGGTATTTCTGGTGGTGAAGTAGGAGCATTGACAGGGCCATCTATCATGCCTGGTGGCGATCAGGAGGTCTATGACAAAGTAGCACCTATTCTGACAAAGATTGCAGCACAAGTGAATGATACACCATGCTGTACGTATATAGGTCCTAAAGGCGCAGGTCACTTCGTCAAAATGGTACACAATGGAATCGAATATGCCGATATGCAACTCATTGCGGAAGCCTATACGTTTTTAAGAAAAAATGTAGGATTATCCGTTGAAGAAATTGCTACTATCTTTGAAACATGGAATCAAGGCGAATTGAAAAGCTATTTAATCGAAATAACAGCTGAAATTTTACGGAAAAAAGATGAGGTAACAGGATTACCGCTGATTGATATGATTCTTGATAAAGCTGGTCAAAAAGGGACTGGGAAATGGACAAGCCTGCAATCCATAGATAATGGAATTCCTACATCAATTATTACGGAGGCCTTATTCGCCCGCTATATTTCATCATTAAAAGAGGAACGAATTCGAGCAGAGGCAATACTATCTGTACCAAATTACAATCAGCAAAATCTAGAGAAGGATGTCTGGATTGAATACGTTCGCCAAGCCTTATACATGGGGAAAATCTGTGCTTATGCGCAAGGATTTACACAATATAAAATGACATCTGAGCTTTATGAATGGCATTTACCACTAAAAGATATTGCATTAATTTTCCGTAGTGGTTGTATTATTCGAGCAGAATTTTTAAATGTTATTAGTGAAGCCTATCAAAAGCAACCTTCACTAGATAATTTATTAATTGATCCATACTTTGCAGAAAAGACGAAGGATTATCAAAATGGATTAAGAAAAATAGTTTGTGAAGGCATCCAAGCAGGAAATGCATTCCCTTGCTTAAGTGCTTCTCTCACATATTACGATAGTTATCGAACAGGTTCATCTAATGCTAATATGTTACAGGCACAACGTGATTATTTCGGTGCGCATACGTATGAGCGAATTGATGCAGAAGGTGTTTTCCATACAAATTGGTAAGTAAAAAGCTAAAATATACATCATTCCCTCAATGATTGTATATTTTAGCTTTTTTATTCTAGATAAACATGTACTCGATTACGTCCTGCTTGTTTTGCCGCATACAATGCTTTATCCGCATTGTTTAAAAGCTGATACAATGTCTCTTGTCCTGTTGTACCTTCAGCTACACCACAGCTAATGGTAGCACGAATTGCTCCCTCCGTAGTCATAAGCGGTTGGGATTCTACGCTATTGCAGAGCAAATTAGCTAATGCTTGTCCCTCTGATAATGTATGGTCCTTGAGCGCAAGAACAAATTCCTCACCGCCATACCGTGCAAACAGTTCTCCTTTTTTCAATACACTCTGACAAACCTTTACGACATGAACTAGTAATTGATCACCAATAGCATGCCCATACGTATCATTGACGTTTTTAAAATGATCGATGTCCATTAAAATGACAGTAAAAGCCGATGATGCTTCTCCTGCCTCGCTGTAAGCTTGATTACATTGTTGGAAAAAGGCTCGACGATTATTGATTTGTGTAAGTTCATCATAATAAGCCTGTTGTTCTAATTGTCTTTGTAGCTCCTTTAACTCTGTAATATCAGTGAAAATGAGTAATAATCCCTTACCATGATTAACATGCTGTAGTTCTGTAATGCGCACTTGATAAGTATGATTCGAAAGCACAATCTCGATGTCTTGCGTATTCACCGCTGCCTCCAATGTAAAGGGCATCGTTTGCCCAGTTACTTCAAGCCATGCTTTCCTAATGTCCCTACCAATCATGGATCTGGTTAGCTGAGGGAATACCTTGCTGCAGGCTTGGTTAAACTCTATTAATCGTTCAGATTCATCTAACACAATAACCCCATCATTGATACTATGAAATATTGCATCCTTGGCAACAGGCATCACCCTAAATAACCGTGAGGAATTAATAGACCATAAATACAAAAATGAAGAAGCCCATAATACCATAGGAACAGGATCAACCCCTTGAGGTGTTAAGCCCAATAAATAGATGAATGCTGTTATCATAGGAATAAGTTGACCACACATTAGGGCAATTAATTGTTGCCGATAGGCCTTAGTAGTCTCTTTCCAATGGATTAATACTAATAAAAAAGATACGAACATACAGCCAAAAGTAAACATGCCATGAATGATATACCATATGCCAATTTCCTGATAAACATATGGCGTCCCTAATACAGGATCTATTTCAAATACTCTATAATGAAAATGGTGAATGTCATTTGTAGCAACCATAATTAAGCTAATAAAAGGGATGGCAAGAAGGGCCATTATCTTTTTCCTTGTTAGACGAAAACCCAGGTATTGCATGATAAACAATAATCCGAGAGGCGTTGAAAAAGCCATACCTACATATTGGATGGCTGTCCAAACCTTGATGGTGCCCAATGTTGTAGCGATTAAACCAAAAGCAGAGGCAAAACAATATACCGCAATTAATGCGGTATAACTAATAAACAATTGAGCAATTTTTGTATAATTGTAGCGTTGTAGAAATACGTATAAACATAAATACAAATTTAGTACACCTGATGTACAGCTAAGAGTAATGAAAGCAGTCAATTGCGAATTCATGTCTATGTACCTCTTTAAATTTTTAATTTTAATGTAGCATACATATAAAATTTTGTGGATTTATTTATTGATTAAATTGCATCTAAAAGTGAATTTTTAAGGAGTAACGAATATGATCAATAAGGACAACGCAGAAATCATTTTCTTTTCTGATTCAGTTGAAAATCTAACCCACCCTTTTTATAATAAACAAATCGTTTTTACAGGCGCACTTTCCACCATGACACGTTCCGAAGCCGCCAAACAAGTAAAAGCTTATGGAGGGTATTTACAGGGAGCTGTTACACAGCAAACGGATTTCGTCATTCTTGGTGATAAACGTCGCGGTATAAGCGCCAAGCAGCATAAAGCCGAGCAGCTAATGAGTCAGGGGCAAGACATTCAAATCTTGATAGAAGATGATTTTTTATGGCTTATTTCGATACCAAGGGAAATTGACAAGTAAAAAGAGTATGTAAGGTTGTTCTTCTTACATACTCTTTTCATATTTTTACTTTATCGGAACAACAATAGGCTTCAATGTATACGGCTCTTTTATCGGTTCTAATGCTCCTGTACTATCCTTAATTTTGTATACACCTACTACAGGGGTGATCATAATCGAGGTAGCTTGTTCATCAAAGTTGTTTGCAACAATACGAGGGAAATTTCCACGCCCTTTAAAATCAGTATTATGACTAGTTCCTCTAAAATGAATGACATTATAATCATTCCCTAAATCATCTGTCACAATATAGTCAATAAGAACTCCTCGCCAAGCTTCATTTTCTTTTTCCACCAAAACTTCTTCGGAAAGATAAAATGTCGTAGAGATAGGTGTTTTCGTTATTTTAAAAGCTTCAATTTTTATACCTTCCCCTTCTGTTTTCATACTATCCTTTTCCACCTTTATTGTTTCACTTTCAAGCTTCTCTAAAGTAAATTCAAATGCCCAGTCGCCTGCTACTGAATTATTTACATTATTTAAATCAACAATTTGATTTCCTTGAAAATTAATGTGAACTTCCTCGGGCTTTGAGCCTCTAATGAGTTCAAAAATATACAATACTGCATACTCATTGCTGTTTATCTTTTGAACCAAATAATTTGTTGAATAGCCGTCATATCGATACCTATTACCAAATTCCTCAGCAGTTAGTTCACGATTCTCACCATATAATACTGGCCTTTCTCCTAAATCCTTTTCACTTTTAATAGTGTAAGCAATCGTAATATTTTCGCCATCATATACAGCATCTGTAACGGTGACTTCAACTTCATTACTTTCTTGGCTCACTCCAACACTTGTAGAATAGTGATCATAATTGTTAAATACATACCTTTCATCATCAATAAACAATTCGAATATATTTCCGATAAACGGTAATTTTGCAGCAAATGTAGGAAATGTATAACCAAGTGTCATACTGAACGCAATAAAAAAAGTAGCTGCAACAATAAAATTTTTAATGAAATGCCTTTTCTTTTTGACCATCATGACATTTCTTTTAACTCTCTCTTTTTCAACCGTGCTCACTTCCATCGGCTCTATATTGATATCAAGATTTAAATCATTAAATTGTTTATATAGCTTTTTCATGTCATACTTCCCCCCAAACGAATTTGCTGTAATCGTTTTTTCCCACGATATAATCGATTATCGATAGCAGCTTTTGTTAAACCACAATGGATAGCAATTTCTTCGTTTTTCATATTTAAAAAGTATTTCATCGTAAAAATATCTCGGTCTAACTGCTCTAATTGCTTCATCATTATGAGCAATTCCTCCGTCGTTGTCTTGATTAAGTATTCCTCTTCAGCCGATATTGCGGCTTCACCTGTTTCATTTAGCTCATAAAAATATGGCGTTTTAGACAACCTTCTTTGTTGTGAAATGGCTTTAAACTTTGCTATCGTGCAAATCCATCTTCTAAAATCCTCTTTATCGCCTCTAAATTGTTTAGCATTTTCATAAGCCCCTAGAAATGTATCACTAATACATTCCTCTATTATTTGAGGATCATTATAGGATTTTAGAGCATTATAAATAATCGCTTTGACAATCCCCATATATTCATCAATGACATATTGAAGTGCTTCTTCCCGTTTTTTCTTAAGATGTTTTATAAAATTTTCATCTGTTACCCTCATGCAAACACCCTTTCTTCCACCAACATAAAGGATCCTTTATATAAAACATCGCTCAATCTTAAATTTCTTCTCATATTACGCAAAAATATTTATAATTTCAATTTTTTAACAAATATAAAAGGCTAAATCTCAATTGATTTAGCCTTTCTAATGTTTATATTAAGTTTTGGATTTTAGCAAATAGCATTGAGACACAAACTACTTGTTTACCTGAGGTGCTGGATAATCAAAGCCTTTTGTATCCACTTCTACCTTTTTCATTTGCTGATCTTCTAGTGGTTTATTTGTGGCGTCTCTCTCAACCGCAACAATGGCATCGACTGTTTCCATCCCCTCGATCACCTTCCCAAAAGCAGCATATTTCCCATCAAGATGTGATGCTTCCTTTACCATAATGAAAAATTGTGAGCCTGCTGAGTTTGGATCATCTGAACGGGCCATCGAAATAACACCACGTTCATGCTTCATATTATTTTCAAATCCGTTTAAAGAAAACTCACCATTAATCGTATAATCAGGTCCTCCAGTACCATTTCCCGTAGGATCTCCACCCTGAATCATAAAATCAGGAATAACACGGTGGAAAATAAGGCCATCATAGAATCCATCTTTTACTAAAGCAATAAAGTTAGCTACTGTATTCGGTGCTACAGTAGGCTCTAATTCAATAACAATTTTTTCATCATTGCTCATCGTAATCGTCACAATTGGATTTTCCTTCACCTTTGACGCATAATCCACTGCTTCTTGCGTTTCCTTAGCCGTGTTACTCTCTGTTTTATCACTATCCTTAGCTGTACCACAGCCTGTCAAAACAACAATAATGGCAAGTAGTGATAGCATAAAATACAAACCTTTATTACGTGCGAACATATCCTTTTCAACTCCTCTTGTTAAACATCAATTCATTATAAAACTATCCAATCTTTAGGACAAATCTAAGAGAGACAATGACAGGATATTCCTATCATCGTCTCTACTTTTTATTTCTACTCTATTAAAGTGGTATGTTGCAAAATGACAATATTCTCTGCTTACACATTTGGAATTTAGTTGTTTTATAAATGTGCATGACCTCAATAAATGATAATCCCTTTGTCTAAAACAGATTGATTTTGTACCTGATTTCCTAAAATATATAGCTTTTTTAAGTTAGGTAAATTCACTAATGGCTCTACATTTGAAATGGCGTTATTTTCTAAATGAAGCACCTCTATTTGTTGCCAATTTCCCAAGAAATTTAACGATTGTAGTGAACTATCTTGTAACGTGAAAGAACGCAAATTTGAAAAGCCAGCAAAGTAAGGCATGATCTTATCCACTTCTTGTACCCAATTGTCATTATCAATTTGAATCGAGACATCCTTCAAAGTTAAATGCTCTAGCACGTTGTTCGTAAATGGTTTACTATTCACTTGAAAATTACATTCATAACAGTTTAACGTTTTTACGTGCTGTAAATTGAATAAGTCATTGGTTTCTTCATAAAAGAGGGTCTCATTTAAATTGATTGTTTGCAAATCTGGTAGGTCATTTAATGAACGAATACCTTTAAGAATTCCATACTCCATGACTGTAAGCTGTTCTAGCTGTGGATATTTCAATAATTCTGCACCATTCAATTGGGATTCCGAACCGCTTATAGAAACCGTCAAATCTCTTAAAGCTGGTGCCTCTAACTTTGGTAAAAACGAACTCTTTAGTTCTGCTTTTTTCAAATGGGGTGCTACAATCGATGACATATCACCATGATAACCAGTTAACGATAACTCCGTTAGTGACGTTAGACTGTTCACAATATCCAATAATTCCACTTGACCAGGAGAGGCTAATCGTAGCTTTGTTAAAGATGACATATTTCTAAGCCTATCTAAATTGATTATATTCATGGATTCAAGATCTAAAGATTGTAGTTTAGGCATGTTTTGTATAAAATCAAGCGTTTTTAAATTTCTTACTGATGTAAGCTTCAATTCTTGTAATTGAGTCAGTGAGTAAAGTGGGCTAAAATCTGTAGCTTCACTAATGTCTATTGCTAACGACTCTAAATTAGTTAATGTAGACAGCCACTTTAAATCATTGATTGAGTTTAAGGACAGTGATTTCAGTGGTAATTTATTTAGAATCTGGAAATCCGTCACCTCTTCAGTCACATAAGATAATTCAAGTGATTGAAGATTAGGAAACTCTAATAATAAAGCAAGTTCATCATTACTTCTAATTTGGATAGAGAGCTCTTTAACATTTGACTTATCACTAAAATATTCTGCAATTTTACTAAATGATTCATTAAAGCTACCTGTATAACTTTTTAAGTTTTTAAGATGTTGGAAGCTTACTTTTTCACTTTGTGATATTTCATAATCATTCATGAGCTTTAAAACCGTTAATCCAGTAAAGGCCTCAAAGTCCTTTTGTTGGATTTCTTGCGTATTTAATATCTTATCCATAATGATATACGTAGAAATTTTAGCTTCCTTATTTGTAAAAGGATCTTCTAGACTATAATCAAAATGCCATTGTTCGTCAGAATAGTAGGCAGCCAAATATCGAATACTTGCCATCTCTTCTTTTGCTGGCATCGCCCCACCTTTATCAAAAATATCTTTTAAAAAGAACAGAAGAACTTCACTTTCAGGCATTGTTCGAACAGATATTTCTTCACGGTTTCCATGCTCTGTTTGATTACTGCTTAAAAGGAAATACCCAAGGAATACGCACATCATGATAATTGGTAGCAGAAGGAGCAGCTTTAAATTTGTTTTTGGACGGGATGTTGTATTAGGAGAAGCTGTTCCATAATAATTATTAATCGTTTGATCTACATAATAAACTTTATTCTCTTTTAACATGATTTCAGTATCACAAAAAGGACATTTGAATGTTTGCTCTTCTTTATATTCAATTTTCCCATTACAATTTGGACAATTTAATTTAATAAATTCCACTGGCAGCCCTCCCAACTCTATTTTCCATTAAGCTTAGTTGTCTAAAAAATAAATGTCAATATTTATGAAATATAGGCAAACTACCCAAGACTAAATACTCAGTGTAGAGCCAGATTTTTCAAATTCCAACTTATTATATTTTTTCCTCTAATCTAAGAGAACCTAAGTCTAAATACGAGTATGCATTTCCATCCTTAAGCTAAGCCAATTAACTATGTAGAAATAATGTAAATATGATATCTTTTTGCAAGGTAGTATTTTGGAAAGAGAGGATATTTATCAATGAATCAAAATAATTTCTGGCTTGATTTACCACGGCCATTTTTCATTTTAGCTCCTATGGAGGATGTGACAGATGTTGTATTTCGTCATGTCATTCAGGAGGCAGGGAGACCTGATGTATTTTTTACGGAATTCACCAATACGACGAGCTATTGTCATCCAGATGGCTTAGATAATGTACGTAATCGCTTAGCTTTCACAGAAGATGAGCAACCCATTGTTGCACATATTTGGGGAGACACCCCTGAACATTTTCGTCAAATGAGTATTGGTATGAAGGAATTAGGTTTTAAGGGAATTGATATTAATATGGGCTGCCCAGTTGATAATGTAGCAGAAAGAGGTAAAGGAGCTGGCTTAATTCTTCACCCTGAACTAGCCGCAGATATTATTCAAGCAGCCAAAGCAGGTGGATTACCAGTTAGTGTTAAAACAAGACTTGGCTTTACGGATGTAGCAGAATGGCGTGAGTGGCTTACCCATATTTTAAAACAGAATATCGCCAATCTTTCTATTCATCTCCGTACACGGGAAGAAATGAGCAAGGTCGCTGCACATTGGGAATTAATTGCAGATATCAAAAAACTACGTGATGAAGTTGCTCCTCAAACATTACTGACAATCAACGGTGATATTCCTGATCGTTTAACAGGTCTAAAACTGGTTGAGCAATACGGTATCGATGGTGTAATGATTGGACGTGGTGTGTTTTCAAACCCATTTGCCTTTGAAAAGGAACCTAAAGAGCATAGCGCCAAAGAATACCTTAACTTACTATACTTACACCTTGATCTTCATGACCACTATGCCAAGGAATTCGAAACGCGTTCATTTAAAGCATTACAGCGTTTCTTTAAAATATATGTACGTGGCTTCAAAGGGGCTAGTCAATTGAGAGTTCAATTACTGAACGCAAATTCTACTGATGAAGTCCGTGAAATACTAGCTGCGTATATTGCCCTCGAACTAACGGAGTAAACCTTTATTATAAGTTGCGACAAATAAAGAGGATGTCAACGGCAGAAAAAGCAACTTTGCAAGGTGAGGGGTTGATTTCCGTTCGGCCAGCGTCCTTTCCAGGGGGCGTCCGATGAGCCGCTTCACTCACTTCCGTTCGCTCCAGGGTCTCCTCTGTGACGCTGGCTCCACTCCAATCAACCATGCTGCAAAAGTGGCTTTTCCTTATCTTTCATACTAGCTAGCCGTAGTAATCAAATTAGCCTATTATTTGTATGATTAGAGAAAGGATAGACTCTTAATTTCATTGCGAAGAAGTGATGAGTGTCAAAAACCCTCCATAAAATGGGTAGTGAAGACCTTCACTTTATTTGAAGACCTTTTCTAAAAAGTTAACATTTTGTAGGTTGGAGTGGAGGGCTACTTGACTCCCGTGGGATAGCGAGACAGGCAAAACTCTAAACGGAGCGGTAGCGGAGGAAGCGATTCGGCGCTCGCCCACAGGAAAGCAAGTAGCCTGTAACGGAAACCATTTTCACCTTTCACAAAAATTCTATTGATGGTTTTGTTTTTCAACACTAAGGGAGATTGGCTATAGCCAATCTCCCTTGTATTTGCTTTTACTTGTAATCATTGATTGGACCTTTATCCATTAGAACTTCTACCATATTAGAGGACCCCATCTTCAGTTGAGGTCTACGTTCTGAATTCGGTTCACTATAAAGCTCTAATGGACTGATAATCACGCCATCCGGAGTATTATGAAGTATTCCAGGCACACAGGAATAAATTCTATCATTATTATTGGCATTTTTAGCGAAAATAGTAACGGAGGTTCCATTATGATTATCTATACTCATGGACACCTTATACCTGTAGAATGAGCCTGTGCCATTTGATTGAGCGGAGTAAACGACAGGAACAACTGCCAGAACATTATTATTTAGTCTCAATTTGATTACTTCAGTTTTCGTTGATCCACCAGCTCTCCCAACATCCCCCATGTGTTCGACTACTCCGTTGCCAAAACTCCTCAGTGGAGGTGTTTTTTTCGCCCCAAACATAGCTACATCGATCTGCTGACCATCCTTTGTATAGACTAAAGCATATATATCGTAGTCAGTACCAGTTTTCCAAGATACCGTAGCAGTAATTTCAGGCGTTTTATCAATGATAACTGGCTTTTGACCTTTGGTAAGACTGACATTCCCCTTTACCTTTTCAAGATTTATCGGTGACAACATGTTTTGTCTATTTGTATTTTCCTGAACAGTTAGTGATTTATCAGGTTCTCTCGGTGTTTGTTTTTTTATAGTTGTAGATTCAGAAAGCTTGTTTTGTTCATCAGGTTCAACTTCAACACCGTAATTTTTACATAACCCCTCTAACCCAGAATCAAATCCACGCCAAATAGATCTCACCTTTGTCTGACTATTCCTTAGATATAATTCTAATACTACTATTCCATTCTCATTTGCGAACTTAGATGGCGCTAAATCGATAACAGTGCTATCAGTACATATCTCTGCCTTTAAATTTTTCACATTTGAAAAACCTCGGCTATTATCTTCTGTAAGTGTTATTGCTATTTTAGTAATACCTTCAGGAATTTTACTCATGTCAAAATTCATTTTATGTATTTTTATATTCCCTACATTCTCAGATGGTATCAGGGTAGCTGCACCAGATATGCTAGTTGGTTGATTATAAAATATAATTCCGTTATCTCCTTGTACCTTGTTTGCATCCGTTAAAAGAAATGCAGTTAACGAAATATCGACCAAATTAGACATTTCGTAGCTAATAGTAACACTACCTTTTTGGGAACTTATAACTGTATTTTCTCCCATCTGAAGGAATTGAATCATGTGAATCCCCCTTTTCCCCTTATTATTTATACACATCAAACAATTTTAAAGTTAATCTTCCAATAGAAAATTCGAGTAATATTTACAAAATCCTTCTTAAGGGGAATCGTTGGAAACAAATACTGACAACATATAAGGAAAACCAATCTAATTTCTCATAAAAACATTTTATGCTATGATGTTTAAATTGTGTCTACTAAGTAACACAGTTACATTCATCTAAGAAAGAGGTATTTATGCATCATACACAGTTATCCAAGCGACATTGGTTACTTATCTTAACACTAGCATTATTAACATTTGTTCTTGGGACAAGCGAATTTGTTATTGTCGGGATCTTAACTGATATTTCTTCAAGCCTTCATATGACAAATGCAAAAGCAGGCACACTCGTTTCTGCGTTCGCTATTACATTTGCCATAGCCACACCACTCGTGATGTCAGCAACAAGCCATTTTCCAAAGCGTAAATGGATGCTGTTTTTGATAGGTTCCTTCATTGCCTTAAATGCTCTGTGCGTAATTTCAACGAGCTATAGTATGCTCCTTATACTTCGGGTTATGACAGCGATTGTAACAGGCGTATTGATCTCTCTAGCCATGATTGTTGCAAGCGAAACCATGCCGACTAACAAACGCGGCCTTGCTATATCATTCGTTTTCGGTGGTTTCACACTGGCAAATGTAGTTGGCGTACCCATTGGAATTGTTATCGCCGAATGGTACGGCTGGAATGCCACTTTCATGTTAACCACTCTTCTCGGAGGGTTGGCGTTTGCGGCATCTTTTTTTGTCTTACCTACTCGACTCAGCCAAGTACGAAGCTCGATACGCGATCAATTTTCTTTACTAATCCAACCACGAATTTTAATTGCCTTTTTCATTCCTGCGCTTGGGTTTGGTGCAACCTATGCAGTCTTTACGTACCTTGTTCCTATTTTAAAGGGGATGGGTGCACCAAATAATTCTATCAGTTTAATCTTATTCGGTTACGGGTTTCTTTCGATTTTCAGCAACATTCTTGCCAGTAAAATTGCCAGTCACAATGCCATAGGTCGACTTCGGTTTGTTTTTCTCGTCCAAGCAATTGTACTGACAACTTTATTTTGGACGACAAATCATTTTATTTTAGGACTAGCAAACATCGGATTAATGTCACTAATGGCCATCCTCTTAACAACATCTACTCAGCTTTATTTAATAGATTTGGCCGAAATTTATAAACCAGATGCTAAAGGACTCGCTGCTTCTCTTATGCCAGTGGCAAGTAACGTAGGCATCGCCTTTGGGTCTGCATTAGGCGGAATTGTGTATCATCAAGGAAATTTGATGAATGTCACATGGGTCGGTGGTATAGTTGCCGTCTGTGCAAGTCTGCTAACTTTCTTTAGTTATCATTTAGATCATAAACAAAAGAAAATGGCATAAAGATGCACTTTAGTAAGAATATAAATCAAACAGACCCATTCGCATAAAGTGAATGGGCCTGTTATTAAAACAATTACTTGTGATACGAATCTTCATAATAAGGAAGGCTATTTCAAAGAATTATCCTGAAATGAGATGTTTTTCTTTCATTGGTCCAACTTTATTTAAAATGATTGCACCAACCATTTGAATAATCGTCTTCACAATAATTTGCCCCAAAATAGTGGCAGGTACCGCTTCCCATGGCAATATATTGGCGCCAAGTGGACTTAAGCCGATTACTACGAAAATTGCAGAATCTAGAAAGCCTCCAACAATTCCACTGTAGAACACACGCCAAGCCATTGGTAATTTTAATCGAGTATAGATTTCTGTATCAGCCGTTTCAGCGACAATAAACGATAGCGCTGATGCTACTACAATCAAAAGTGTATCTCCCAGTAGGAATGATACCACTGCTGATAAAATTAAAGCTGTAATAATAAATAAATACGTTTTTGCTCTACCATATTTATTTTGTACTAGGTCACGAAAAATAAAGGTCGCCCCAATTAAAAGTGTCCCCATTGGAACAATAAACATACCAAAGTGCAATGGTGCAAATGCTGCCGTTACCACATTAGCGATAACAATAGATAATAAATAAAATAATACGCTCATACTATTACTCCTCAAGTAAATTTAAAAGCTTTTTTGTAATGGCACACTATACACCTCTTTTATTCCCCCAAACAAGGGCGTGTAACTGTGGCAGTACTTTAACATCTCTTAATTCTTCATCCTTCATTACTCTATCAATCAGCGCATGATATTTATCCAATAAATGCATAATTAATTGTGAATTATCAGTTGTCGTAAGATCATCATTGCCGACTTGAAGATAAAAAGGAATCATTGGATATCGATGGTGAATTTGTTTAGCATAATCGTAATCCTCTTGATTAAAAACGACTATTTTGAGGGATACATGGTGATTGCTGTTTCGATCTTTAAGTTTTTCGAAGATATAAGAAAGCACAGAATAGTCTGTGGTCATTCCAGAACTAGGTGGCTTTGGTGAAATTGTCAGTTCATCAATCTCATACATCCATTTCTGCCACCTACTCCCCTGTGTTTCTACCCCGATTTTTATGTCATTTTCTTTTAAAATGGCAATGAGCTCTGCTAAATTCGGATTGAGTGCAGGATTGCCTCCTGAAATCGTGACAAATGAAAAACCATTGCCCCCCATTCGTTTCAACTCAGCCCAAATCTCTTCCGCTGTCATTTGGACAATAAGATGCTTTCCACTGCCATCCCACGTAAACGATGAATCACACCAAGAACAGGAGTAATCACATCCTGCAGTTCTCACAAACATGGTCTTCTGGCCAACGACCATTCCCTCGCCTTGAATTGTTGGTCCAAAGATTTCAATCACAGGTATCTTACTCAACTTCCATCCACTCCCGTCTCGCTTCTGCATAGCTTGTCGGAGTTTCATAAAGTTTGATAAACTCTACACGCGCACCGTTATATCCTTCATCAAGCAAGGCCACTGTCAACTTTTCGTAAATCCACACAACTATATTCTCTGCCGTCGTATTCATAGGTGGAAGTGTTTCATTTAAATAGCGGTGATCTAAATGAATCTCTATTTTTTGTTTCCATATTTTTTTTATATCGCCAAAATCAATCAGCAAACCACGTTCATCTGTGTAGCCACTCAGCCCTAATACTACACGATAGGTATGACCGTGCAGATTTTTACATTTCCCTTCATAATTATGTAAATGATGAGCAGCATCGAAGGTAAATTCCTTGCTTACGAGAACACGCTTTACATGATAGTTCAATTGATTTCTTTGAATATCCACATCAATTTTTTGGAGTCTCTCGACGATTTTAAAATCTGACATGCCTTAAGACTCCTTCCTATAACGCAAATATTCATCAAGTCCTTTTTTTCGCAGTTTACATGCTGGACATTCACCGCAACCATCAGCTATGACACCGTTATAGCAAGTCAACGTTCTTTCTCGAACAAAGTCCAATGCCCCGAACTGATCAGCAAGCTCCCATGTCTGTGCCTTATTCAGCCACATCAATGGTGTATCAATTACAAAAGAATCATCCATCGATAAATTTAACGTTACATTCAAGGATTTAATAAAAACATCTCGGCAATCTGGATATCCGCTAAAATCTGTTTCACAAACGCCAGTCACGATATGCTTAGCTCCTACTTGACTCGCTAAAACACCTGCAAATGAAAGAAAGAGAAGATTTCGACCAGGAACAAAAGTCGATGGCAGCTCACCATTATCTCCGTCTTCTACTTTAATATCTTGTCGTGTCAAAGCATTCGGAGCAAGCTGGTTCAGGAGTGACATATCAAGAATATGATGCCTGATTCCAAGTTCACTCGCTATCTCCTTTGCACATTCAATTTCAAGACGATGCCTTTGACCATAATCAAAAGTGACTGCCTCAACCTCTTCAAAACGTTCTTTTGCCCAAAACAAACAAGTTGTACTGTCCTGACCTCCACTAAATACAACAATTGCTTTTTCCTGCTTCATCTATAAAACTCCCTTATATCAAAAAAACAGCACTCTAAGAAAAAGTGCTGCTTTCTTCTTAGTTTTTTAAAGAGGGTAGCTAAAAACCTCTTTCTTGATTGAACTATTCAAATCTTCATTTATCGATTATCAATTTTTTCTGGATTAAGATCGTGGTTCATTAAACGATATTTGGCGATTTCTTCATATTTCGTTCCTGGCTTCCCATAGTTACACCATGGATCGATCGAGATACCCCCACGTGGAGTAAATTTCCCCCAAACCTCAATATATCGTGGATCAAGCAATGCAATTAAATCATTCATAATGATATTGACGCAATCTTCATGGAAATCGCCGTGATTTCTAAAACTGAATAAATACAATTTTAGTGATTTACTCTCAACAATTTTTTTATCCGGGATATACGAGATGTACATCGTGGCAAAATCCGGCTGATTTGTCAAAGGGCATAAACTAGTGAACTCTGGACAATTAAACTTAACGAAATAATCTCGATTGGCATGTAGATTATCCACTGCCTCTAATACTTCAGGTGCATAATCATAGGAATACTTTGTACCTTGATTACCTAATAGGGTTAAATCCTTTAATCCTTCTTCATGACTTCTGCCAGACATAAAAAAACCTCCTTGTAAAAATGTTTCCCAACACTTTTCAAGAGAGGCATCACCAATCAGTCTATTAAAACATAAGTAAAAACATAAAAAAGCCACGTCCGATATGGACATGGCATATTGTCATGTTTCCATAGTTTTTTATAGAGGGTATCAGCTATGAACCTCTCCCGTTCTAGTCCGGGCATTCTTTTCTTCAATATCGTACAAAAAATAGTACAGCACGTCAAATAGATTTTTTTATAAAATCTTACCCTATGGAATACGAATTACAAGCATTATGAAAACTGCACTTAGACTAGTCACGGAGAACTGTATCATAATAAAGTGTGGTTTTAATGAAAACAGAAAAAATGTTTCCGAAATTCTTGAATCATTTAAACTAAAGATTTCCACTTATCCTGCTAACCATTTGTTAGTAGCACCCCGATTTATAATCGCTCTAAATCCTGATATTCTTTCATATAAGGACCATCCTCTGCAACATATGAATGATACAATGCCTTTACTGCAAAATTTTTCTCTAAACCCATTTCAGATTTTAGCTTTTTTAATTCATCATGCAATGTTCGATGTTCATTGATTAGCTTTAGCATAATTGATTTATTATATTTCATTATATTCATCCTTTTTGTCTATAACTTGAGGAATTACAACTTTAAAATAGTTTGGAACTACAAAATACTTGAGCATCGGAAGCTGTTCTAGTATTTTGGAAGGTCCCTCTGTTTTTTTTTACTGTCGAAAAGAAGAATAAACCTCATTTAGATACATTACGGTGAACCTTATCATAAGTAAAGGTGGTTTTTAAAAAAACAGGCACATTTGTATGAAGCGAATGTGACCGATCTGATTTGTATTGCTTAACTGCAATTTATATAAACATTTTTCCCAAAAATACCCTAAATATAACAAAGATTAAGCGTAAACTATATATATTTAATACTTTAAGTGCCATTATTGATGTAGCATGCATTCGAGACAAACGGAGTGCTGTGTGTCACTCATAAGGAAGTAATAGTTAGGAGCCGCATCTACCTGTGTATTGAATGTGGTAGCTGAACGGGTCGAACTAAAGAAGTGAGGCTATTTGGATCCCCCGCAAAATCATGGAAAATATCTTTGAAGCAAGTCGCCACATTGTGGGGTAAGATCTGAATCTACCGTTTAGATCTGCATCGGTTAGTCTGCTTCGTTAACCGCTCCCTTCTTCTTGCTTAAAACTTGGTTGCACGTAAGAAAAAAGGACCTCATCGTAATGATTGTGTACAACGCCCCACAGATTTTTGTAGGATACATTTTCCTTTAATGATGATATTATTTAGATAATTAACTTACTTATTGCGCTCTTGGAGATTGGGGTTGGGTTCATAATGAGGGGTATTCTCCGATTCAGTTCTCGTACTATTTTTCTTCAAATAGCTGCTGCCATTGTTTTTGGTTTGGTTGCAAGCTATGCCGTCATCTCTGTACCGGACTCCCCTAAGTTCGAAAGTGAAGAAGGCATTCTGGATTTAACGCAGGTTCATGTTAGTGAGAATCCTCTAAATTTAAAAGGGGAGTGGGCGTTCTACTGGCAAGAGCTGCTGTCGCCTGAGGACATACAGAATCGCTTAGCAAGAGACGGAAATAATGACCGTTGGATCAATATCCCGAGCTCCTGGCTAGGCTATCGGTTAGAGGGTCAGCAACTGAACGGTACAGGCTTTGCAACATTTCGGGTGATCATCAAGCTTAGCGAGCAAGATAGGAATGAGCGGCTTGCCCTACGGCTGCCTACCATTTTTCATGCGTATAAATTATGGGTTAACGGTGAACTACTGGCAGAAGTTGGTACAGTTAGTAGGGACAAGGGCAGCGTGACTCCGCATCTGGCAACGAAGCTGGTGTTCTTCCAGCCCGAGAATGACAGGGTGGAGCTGGTTATGCAAGTAGCCAACTTCCATCATAAGCGAGGCGGCATCACCAAGTATATAGAGTTTGGCGGCAGTGATGTGTTAACGGTTAGGACAAATCTGAGAATCGCCGCAGAAATGTTCACCACCGCAGGCCTGCTTGTGATTGGCGTATATCATCTGCTGTTGTTCGGACTTCGACGCAAAGACAGGGCTCCATTGTATTTTGGTCTGTTCACCGTGTTATCTGGTATCCGATCCTTGCTGGTCGGCGAGCTCTTGCTCACACAATTGTGGCCAGCATTTCCATGGGGATTGCAGTTCAAGATCGAGTACCTGATTCTTTGCAGTATTGGTTATATCATGACGATGTACTTTGATAGTATTTTTCCGAATTATGTGTCGCGTTGGTTTCATCTTGGCACGCGGATTGTTACCGGCGCATTCTGTATCGTTGTTGTAATGACCCCTGCACTTCTATATACCAAAATGTTACTAATGATCGGTGTGATGGTTTTTCTGCATATGATTTATCTAATGGTTGGGCTAGTAAAAGCGGCTATGCGGCGTATGGAGGGAGCGCTAATCTTCCTGCTCGTGTCGGTGGTTGGTTTAGTTACTGTCGTCAACGATTTTTTATATTACAATGAATGGTCACGAATTGGAAATACCTCTCCGCTTGGTCTGTTGGTGTTTACGATTGCACAGATGATTCTGCTTTCTTCAAGATTTACGAAGGCGGCATCGAACGAAGAGAGGATTACACGTGAGCTGCAGGACGCTAACAACAAGCTGACCGAAATGAATATAAATTTGGAACAGATTGTACAAGAACGCACACATGCTTTATCCGTAGCTCATGATGATCTCCGCACATCATATGACCGATTGCTTCACTCCGAGCAAGGGAGAAAGAAGCTCCTTGCCTATATTACGCATGATCTGCGTATGCCGCTGTCCAGCATGCTTGGTTATGTAGAAGCTGTGCAGGACGGGGTCAAGCCGGAACGTAATGAACAGTATCTGAAGTATATCCAGGATAACACGATAAGGATTAACCGGATGATCGAGGAGTTATCCTTCTTGTCGCATTTGGAGACGGGACAAGTCTCGTTCCAAATGGAGCCGGTTCATGTAACTCACTTCTTGCGTGGTTTTTTTGAACAATATGAGCTGGTTGTGTATGACGCAGGTTTGGATTTCATGCTGGATATCGGGGATGCGGAAGATCAACAACCTAACTTGCCTGTTGTCGAGATGGATGCGCAAAGATTCGATCAGGCGTTGTTTAATCTAGTGTCGAACGCGATGAAGTTCACCTCTAGCGGTGGGCTGGTGCGTATTGGGCTAGCTGTGGAGGAGTTGAATCATACCCGCTATGCTATCATTAGCGTACAAGACTCTGGCATAGGCGTTCCTCCAGATCAGCTTGAGAAAATTTTCGATCGCAATTATAGATATGATAGACCGGGCGTGGAGAACAGTGTAGAGGGCAGCGGGCTCGGGCTGGCGATTTGCAGGGAAATCATACAAGCGCATGGAGGGACGGTTCGAGCGGAGAGCGACGGCAAGACGGGTTTAATCATTTACATATCACTTCCATGCATTCGTGGAGAAAGTAGGTGAGCGCTAGATGAACAAATATAAAATTATGATTGTCGATGATGACCCCAACATATGTGAGATTGTTCAGGCGTATTGCGAGAGGGAGGGCTTCATATCCTCCTACAGTTATAGTGGGACGGAAGCTTTGAAGCTGCTTGCCTCGTTCGAGCCGGATTTAATTGTACTAGATGTACTGCTGGCTAATGAGAGCGGCATTGATTGGTGCAGGAACGCACGGACCTACACGAGTGCGCCGATTGTGTTTCTGAGTAGCCAAGAGGAAGACGAGGTGAAAATTAGCGCGTTATCCTATGGTGGCGATGATTATGTGACCAAGCCGTTCAGTCCAAAGGTGCTGATTGCCAAGATCAAGGCACATCTTCGCAGAGTGTCAGCGGGCAGAGGGGAACAACTGCTGGAGTTACCGGGTTTGACGCTGGATTTCTACGCACAGTCCGTCATCATGGGCAGCGAAACCATCTTTTTATCTAAAAAAGAGTTCGGTTTACTGTCCTATATGGCACAAAACGTGAATCGTGCCGTCAGTGTCGATGCGTTGTTTCAGCTCATCTGGGGAACGGATAGTCTGGAGGATACGAGAACGGTCGCTGTACATATCAGTAATTTACGCAAAAAAATCGAGGCTGACCCTACCTATCCTGAGAGAATCGTTACTATTCGCGGGGCAGGTTATATGCTGGTTGTCGAAAGTGCATTGCAAGTGTGAACACAGCGTTAAGGTTGGTAGTGTGATAATGACTGTCGCTCTAGCCTTCGTACTGTGCTGACAGAATGGTTAGTGGGTCACACGAATTTTCCAATTTATGCACAGAGGCCAAGTGCATAAATGAACTTATTTCCCCAAATTGTCCTTCGTTAAGTTTAGCTTTGATATGCGCAAGTAAGAAAAAGGAAACCCTAGAGATTCTAGAGTCCCCTTTGATAAGGATAATATTAACGGAGCAACTGTAGGACACCTTGCGGCTGTTGGTTCGCTTGCGCCAGCATCCCTTGCGCAGCTTGGGAGAGGATATTGTTTTTGGTAAACTCCATCATTTCCTTAGCCATGTCCACGTCGCGAATGCGTGACTCGGCAGCCGTCAGGTTTTCTGCGGAAGCTCCAAGGTTGTTGATTGTATGATCTAGACGGTTCTGGAACGCACCCAGCTTAGAACGCTCATAGGAGACAGTTTTGATTGCGTTGTCCAATACTTCGATCGCAGCTGTCGCTTTCTCCGATGTTGTCACATCCAGTCCGTATTCAGCACCGGTATTGTTGGTTCCGTTCGTTACCGATTGAGTGGACGTGAACGCAGCACCAGTCACGGAGCCTTGTGCAGCACCAGCGTCCTTACCGGAAATACCAAGTGCCAGGGAACGCATATCCCCAATGTCTACAGTCAATGTTTGTCCGTTGTTTGCACCGATTTGCATTTTGAGACCTTGATCTACAGCGTCAGCTCCAATTGTCGATTGAGCGCCTTCGGAAGCAGTCAGCTTCAATGTTTTCGCCAGTTCGTCTGCGCCAATCGTTACCGAACCTTCACTTCCTTGAGTTCCAGTGGAGATGACGAATTTACCGTCTGCCAGACTTACCGTTGCGTTAGCAAGAGCAGGATCAGCCGCTCTGATCTGCGATTGCAGGTCGGATGCTAGACCTCCAGTTGTGTAGTTGCCTGCCGTCAGCGAAATATTGACGTCAATGCCGTCAATCGTCAGCGTGCCGGCATTGTTTGCATTCTGACCTTGCTGCAGCGCTGCCGATCCGAGGCCCAGCGCGGAAGCTGCGCTGCCTGTAACTGCGCCGATCGTACTCGCGCTGCCATTCAGACTGTTCGTGATGACAAGCTCGTTGTTAGCGTTGAAAGACGCCATTGCGTTGCCTGTACCGAAAGCCGTATCCAACTTGCTGTTAAGATCGGTCAGAAATGTTGCGCGATCGCCTGCCGCAGTGAAATCATAGTTGCCGTCAGCCAATGTAATGTTTTTCGTGGAGCCACCAACTGTCACGGACAGTTGATTGTTGCCAGAACCTTCAGTGCCTGTTGTGAACGACGTTCCGATAAGCGCTGCTGCGCCGCCGCCATCAATCGAGAACTCATCCGAAGAATCGGCAGTTGTGAACACAATATTGTTGTTGTCATCGAAGCTAACCGTGACGCTAGCGAAATCGCCGCCCAGCGCTTGGATTTTCGCTTGAACATCAGCAACAAACTGTACTGCGCCGTCATTCCCGCCTGCGCTATAATCAGTTGTAGCCAGGCTTATCGTATGCGTTTCATTGTTCAACGTAAGCGTCAACAGGTTATTCTCCGTACCTTGTACGTAATCTGCATTGCCTGCATCCAGACCGAGGGCCCCTGCTGCAGAACCGGAGATGTTAGTAATGGTGCTGGAGATGCCAGCTGTGTTGGTCGTCAGATAGAGCTTATTATCGCCGTTGAAGGCAGCGATCACATTACCCGCGCCGAAAGCTCCACCCAACTGTGTATTCAAATCAGCCAAGAAAGCGTTGCGTCCAACGGCATCCGTCATATCGTAATCGGCTGCGGTCAAGCTGATTGTACGCGTATTGCCGCCTACAGTCAGTGTGAGTTCGTTGTTAGGCGTGTCGGCAGCTGTTGTAAGGTCAGAACCATTACCAGCAGTTGACAAATGAACCAATGCGTTACCGCCTGTGAGCGCAAAAGAATCATCTGCATCGTTTGTTTTGAACAGAATTTTGTCGTTTGCGTCAATGCTTACCGTCACATTCGCGAAGGCACCGCCCAGCGCCTGGATTTTCGTTTCAAGATCAGCAACAAAATTAACTGCACTATCATCCCCACCTGCGCCGTAATTCTGTACATCCAACTCAATCGTTTTAGTTACGCCATTGAGATCAATTGTGAGCTCGTTATTGCCTGCCGTTACGTTGGGGCCAGAATCTGGATCAGCTGAATTTGCATAAGTGATACTAGAGGTGATCGTTGCACCTTGTGTCGCTGCGGAAACAATACTAAAGCCCGTGCCCAAAGTGGCATCAACATCTACACCACCCGTAGCAGTCGCAGACGTAACTGTAACATTCGGACCGCTGTTCACTGCAGATGGGGTACCGTAAGCCACGTTGCCTGTTACCGTGCCGCCGCCAACTGACGAGATGCTAACATTGCCAAGCGAAGAACCTGTAGCCGACGCACCCGTATTTGAATTCGTAATCGAAATATTGCCTGAGATTGCTCCGCCCGTAACATTGGCAGTGGACACCTTCTGTACGTTTAGTTCGCCTTTCAACAGGCTCTTGGTGTTAAACTCTGTCGTATTGCCGATCCGGTTGATTTCGGAAGTCAATTGATTTACTTCCTCCTGAATTGCCTGACGATCTTCGATAGAGTTCGTGCCGTTCGCCGATTGTCCTGCCAGCTCTCGTATACGTTGCAGGATTGAATGCGTCTCGTTCAGCGCACCTTCTGCTGTTTGAATAAGTGAAATAGCATCTTGGGAATTGCGTTGCGCTTGCTCTAAGCCGCGGATTTGACCGCGCATTTTCTCAGAAATGGCGAGGCCTGCCGCATCGTCACCTGCGCGGTTGATACGAAGACCCGAAGACAATTTCTCTAAAGATTTGCCCGCTGCTGATGTGTTACCAGCTAATTGCCGATGCGTATTCAGAGCTGCGATGTTGTGGTTAATTCTCATTTCTCATTACCTCCATGTGGTGTGTTTTAAGATGCGTTTCCATTTGCATCCTTTGAAGCGTATACCCTGTACTCACAAGTCATTGATGGATTGCACGCTAATCCAAAACAAGGATTTGTAAGTCAAACTGTTATCTTCCTTGATTTCACCACTCGTCCTTAAGTGGTAGAGGCCTCAACCTTTTTTGCCATTCCTAAAGCTATATTGTTTTCTTCCAATAACTCTCCACGAACAATAGAAATATGCTTCGGTGCTTCAATCGCCAAGCGTAAATGACCTTCATCGCTCTTAATGACCTTTACCATAATGTTGTTGTCGATCAGCACATATTCTCCAGGTTTTCTCCCTAACACAAGCATTGACTCATCCCCTTATCTTGCTTATTAAATTAAAAAAAATGAGCAAACAGGTCGCTGCCATTCTTCCTCCTGAAGAACGACGGCGACTTGTTTGCTCATCCTAAGTCTCGTAATTATTTTATAAATTATTCAATTGTAAAAAAAATATAGTTAAACAGCAAAAAGACGAGTAAATAAGCAGCAGTTTCAAATATTCCTCCTTGAAACTACATGCGTATTTACTCGTCCATGAGTAATCAAAATATGTGATTAATCTATATATCGACAGTTTATTTGAAAATGTTAGTTTACTTGCGAAAAATTTTTTGAAAGTTATTAATAATTTTTTTGGGGTCTAACCTGAAGTAAACCTGTACAATTCATATATAACTAATGCAGTCCTAATTACCTATCATTAACCCATGCCAGATGGAAGTTTAAAAACCGTGATACTTGTGCTTATTCTTGACTAAGCAATTCTCCACGAACGATAGAGATATCTTTTGGCGCTTCTATAGCCAAGCGTAAGTGCCCCTCTTCACTTTTAATTACCTTTATAATAATTTTTTCATTGATCACAATGTATTGTCCGGGTTTTCTTCCTAGGACCAGCATCAGACTCACTCCTTTACCGTGAAGCATTTTTATGTGATTTGAACATCTTTTATGAGAAATATTATAATTCGTTCAATTGAAGTTTCCTTATTGCTTCCTGCAACAGTAACTTTCTTATTTGTAACTATTGATTGTATCTTTTAGGGTCAAGTTGCCTATATCCTTTTTCAACTACTAATATTTTACTAAGGCACTTATCTATTTGTAGTGATACTTCTGCCGATGTCGATGATAAATTATAACGATTCTCTTCCTGTATTTTACCATGGTAGATTAGCCCATTAATGAAACTTAAAGAAAACTTTAAGTTTGTGTTCGAGATAAATCATGGGCTCGGCAGGCTTAGTCCGTTCCTCTCTCAGTACGAAAAAGTATGATAAGGTCATGGAAATCGTCAACAATACAATGAAGGGGTATTAGGAAAAGACTATGACAAAATATGTGGGTATGTTTGAATCTTTCTTGATGTAGATTTGAAAGGAGAAACTAGAACCGTAGACAGAGGATTAACAGAAGCAACTCGAACCTTGGAGAATTAAAAGCTAGAGGAGTATTCTCATAGGTTATGGGGGATGTCTATTAGTTAACGCAAGAAGCAGTCACACTACCTGGTGGTAACGCCACAAGATCAAATAAACTTCTTTCTGAGTATATTATATTCATTCATATGTAGCTAAGTATTCGAAGATTTAGGATGCTGTCACTCCCTGTAAATTGCTGAATGCTCAAAAGTTCCTTAGGAAAATCCATAAACTTTTACAAAAAATTCAGACTCAAATTAAAACCTTAGCTATTTTAATGCAACGCTAGTGTCTTGATATAAATGAACAATAGGTAACATTAATTCTTTGGGATGTTTATAAAAGGCCATACAAAAATGCCCCCTATTAGATAAGATTAATTTTTTATTTGTCTACCTAATTGGGAGCATATCAATATTAGCTGTCTGTTTTTCTTAATACGTATTATTAAAACAATAATTACTTTTTAAACAGTTATTTATAGTAGAATTAATAATAACGTTATTGTAAGAAATGGAGTGAATAAATTTGGGAAGGGAAGAAAAGAAAAGACAAACTAAATTAGCTATAACAAACGCCGCTTTCAAATTATTTTCAGAAAATGGATATGAGTCGACAAAGGTTGAAGATATTGTGAAATTAGTTGGAGTTTCTAAGGGAACTTTTTTTAATTATTTTCCTACAAAAGAGGCAGTCATAGAAGATTTCGAAAGAATTTCAATCTATTCGGAAGCTGAAAAATTAATGAATATCACAAGTCCAGTTGTGCCTAAACTACTCTCTTCGTTAATTAATATCGTACATAATTTAAACTATACAAGGTCATTAAGAAGAGCAACTTTAATGGCAACTCTCTCAAGTGCTAATAATTTAAATAATCACATAGATAATATGAATAATCTTCGTGCTTTATTGATTCCAATTTTTAAACATGGACAAGAAATGGGGGAATTTACACAAAAATTACCCCCTGATACACTGGCAGACTTAACTATTCAAATGTTTATTGGTGTATTAACCCACTGGTGTCTTGGTGGAGGCGAAGATGATCTTATTACACAACTTATGATGAGTTTTGATGTTTTCTTTAAAGGAATATCTTCATAAAGATCCTGTTGATATCCAAAGTAATCCTGCGAGAATAGCCTGGGTTATAAAAACTCGCAGGTATGTTGTCAAAGAGAGAATTGGAGACAAGCAGAGAACTAATATATACTCTTCTTATTAAATTTATCGACTAAACTTTGAGAACGTCTATGATTTGTACCAGAGAATAGTAGACTAATAACCGGTAATTTTCGAATAATAAAATACGATATTAAATGGCTAAATACAATCCCCAATAGTGATGCTAATACAAATTTTATATAGCCTGAAACAGGTACACTAATTAAAATATATTGAATTCCAATTAAAACCGGAATATGAATTATATAAACACAAAAGGAATTTTTAGCTAGAATCTCCATCCATTTTGATTCTCTATTTAATTTACGTTGAAATAATTCAATTAAACCAATTGAAAGTCCTGTACATAAAAAGGTCTCATAGATTGCATAAATAAGTGAACTACTATCCCATCCACCCCTTGAATGTGGTACAAACCCAATAACATTTAAAACAATTAATAAAACCCCTACAAATAACCATAAATTACCAACACTTTTAGGGATATGATAAATCCAGTTACTATTAGCAGCTGTTATTCCTAAAACTACAAATGCTAAATATTGAGGAAAGTGTGCATACTCCATTTGGATAAAACCTAGTACACCAATCCATTCATCAATCGAATAACTTGTTCGAACTAAAAAAGTAATTAACGATACGATAATAACAAATATAAAAATATGTTTATGTGTTGGGGAAATTGAAATTTTTGATAAATTAATATTTTTAAAAAGATTCATTAATAATAGATATATCAGTGAATAAATAAGAAGATGTTCAATAAACCAAAGATGGCCAAAATTTAGGTCTGGCCAAGATGGTCCTGCCCAATTTAATGGTTTTTCACCAAATCCTAGATAAATATTTTTATAGTATTCATATAACGATAGGTTAGGGTAACCACGAAATTCATTATAATAAAAGTACATTATTAAAGGAATTATTACTATAAATCCAAATAATAAAGGTATACCAATTCTCTTCAACCGATCTTTCAAAAAACCTATATTCCCTTTGTGTTTATACGCAAGAGGAATAAAATAAGCAGAAAGAAAAAAATAAAGACTCATATTAAAGGCAGAGTTTATCCCAAAAAAAACGCCCAAGTCAGAATCAACACCCAAATCTCGTACATACCAAAAACCATTTGCCCCGCCATAAGGTTGACCTGCATGGTGGACAATTACAGTGCAAGAAAGAAACACTTTTAAAAAATCCATAAAATGAATACGTGTATTAGACAACTCACATTTCCCCTTTTTGGAAATAACTACTAAACTATTTATAATACTTTTTAGACTCACGGTCAATATTTATCTTATTATATTATTGATTAAATTTTAGAATATTTATTTTACAATCATTATTTATGACTACGGGTCAATTTATATATGGTTAATTATGTGGAAGTTTACTTTAATATAAAATGTTTAGTGCAAAATAAAAAAGGAGCAGAATGGAACTGGAAATTCTAGCAGTTATGGGTCCTTTAAAACGTAAAAAAATATCATTGTCCGTACCCTTCTATTCTACTAACCTTCTAATTGGCAAAAAAGTCACGCGCTTTTATTGTTATTTATTAATTGTAATAACTTATATTCTCCGCAAAACTGAACTTTTTATTTAAATGAATTTAATTTAGGATTATTAGTGCCCCCTCACAATACAGCTGCAAACAATTTACCTTTCTCTATTAATTATGAAGCAAAATAAATCACTAATCATATCATTATCAATATGATTAGTGATTTATTCAAAAACCACACTTATTTATGATATGGTTCACCCTTCATAATCCTAAAACTACGATAAATCTGCTCGACTAGCACGAGCTTCATGAGCTGGTGAGGAAGTGTCATCTTACCAAAAGATTGCTGCTCATCCGCACGCTTCAGCACATCTTCGTGTAGGCCGAGGGAGCCGCCGATGACGAAGGCGATTTTGCTTTTGCCGTAGGTCATGAGAGATTCGATATCAGCTGCCATTTGCTCGGAGGTTTTCATTTTTCCGTTGATGGCTAGGGCGATTACGTAGGCATCTGGACTGATTTTCGCTAGGATGCGTTCTCCCTCTTTTTTCTTGACGATGTCCATTTCAGCTTCACTTAGTTGTTCAGGTGCCTTTTCGTCTGGCACTTCAATCAAATCCATTTTTGCATAGCCGCCAAGACGTTTTACGTACTCATCGATCCCCATTTTTAAGTACTTTTCTTTTAGTTTGCCGACTGATACAATCGTTATATTCACACGTTATCCACCTTTACAATTCATTTACAAACAAATTATCCACAAAAGTTATCAACATATCCACATGTCACTTCTATATATTGTGTAAAGTTATTTACTTGATACAATATATTCTGCTGGCTGTTCACAGTAGCTACACTTTGTGGATAACTTTTTACCCTCTTCGATTTTATCCATAATTGGGAACACTTTTTGCTCTGCTACAAACATGTCTAAAGCGTGATTTATATGGCTTTCACAGCTGTATTTTTCCATTTTCTGATGTCTCCTTATTTTCCGAAATTTCCACAAACTTATTCACAAATCAGTCTATGTTATCCACAATCTATTGTAACAAAGGAATGGCACGTATGGAAGAAGCGCCTTTTACTCGCGATTTCCTGTGTAGCATTAGTATTCACAATTTTCTAGTTATCCACAATATTTCATAAAAGTATTTTCTCCATCCTCACAAAAAAGCGATGGAGATTGATTAAATCTCCACCGCTCTTCATATTCTTTACATTGTATTACCGTTTGTTAATGTTAATGATAGTTCAACTAATTTACCTTGACGGTAAACTTTTAACGTTAATTTATCACCAATTTTTTTGTCATTATATAAATGTTTGCGTAAATCAATAGTTGTTTCGATTTTTTGACCATCCATTTCAACAATAACATCATATTGTTGGACTCCTGCTTTTGATGCTGCTGAGTTATTGATTACATCTGTTACCACAACACCCGTTGTCACTTCCGTAGGTAATTTTAATGTTTGTTGCTGATAGAATGATGGCACATCTGTTAAATCTGCTAAAGAAACTCCCATTGTTGGACGTTCCATTTTACCGTTTTTCTCTAATTCCTCAATAATTGGAATAGCTGAGTTAATAGGAATAGAGAAACCTAAACCTTCAACAGAGGATTCAGCAATTTTCATGGAGTTAATCCCTACTAATTCCCCAGCTAAGTTCACTAGTGCTCCACCACTATTCCCTGGGTTAATTGCTGCATCTGTTTGTAATACTTCTTGTTGCCAGTCTTCTGTCCCATCACCATTTAAGTCTACTGGTACAGAACGGTCTTTACCAGAAACAACACCTTTTGTAACAGAGCCATAGAAATCTAAGCCAAGTGGATTACCGATTGCTATAACTGTTTCGCCTTGTTTTAGCACATCAGAGTTACCGAAAGTTGCTACTGTTTTTACATTCTTTGAGCTTATTGAAATAACAGCAAGGTCTGTCCAAACGTCTAGACCTACTAATTGTGCAGGTTCTTTTGTTCCATCCGGCATTGTGACCTCTAACTGTTTTGCCCCTTCAATAACGTGGTTATTTGTAACAATAAAGGCTTTGTCACCTTCGATTTTATAAATAACACCTGATCCGCTTCCTGCCTCTTTTGTTGTCGTTGATGATGGACTCCAAAAGCCTCCGCTTGTGACTTCTTGAATGTTTGTGATGCCAACAACTGCGGGTGAGGCTTTATCAACTGCTGTTGTCACATCTGTCGTTATTTCTGTTGCTACTTGATTAATTGTTGGGTTATTTTTCTCTATATTACTTGATGTTGTCCCAGGCATTTGGTTGACAAGTCCCGGTAGCATAAGCCATACAAGTAAAGCACCTATAATGACACCAATCAGACCACTAAAGAAATAGCCGCCTTTTCCTCCGCCACCTTTCTTTTTAAGACGCTTAGTCTGCATTTCTTGCTCCTCACGCTCTAGTCTTTCTTGAAGAGGTGATTTCGGTACTTCATCATTTTTTAAGAAATCACTGTTTTTATCATCATCTTGGAAATAACTCATGTTCTTCATCCTTTCCTTTGGTTGCTATTTGTTAATTGTTACCCTAATCTTACGATTCAAACATTAAAATCAGATGAAAAACAAATAAAATGGGCATAAAAATAGCTGCCCAATGCATTTTTTTAAATGCATTGAACAGCTTCAAGTTTTGCCTAAATAGCTTATGATTAAACTGTGACCAATTTTGTTGGTTCTTCTGCATCCGTATCATAAAGATGAACATGCTCACCAACAAGGATGCCACAAGATTGCAAAGTTTGTGCGACACTCATACGTGCTAGCTCTTTCATATTATTATCTTTACTTAAATGTGAAAGATAAATATTGGTCGTCTTATCAAATACAACCTCACTCATAGCGATCGCTGCATCCTCATTAGACACATGTCCTACATCGCTTAAAATACGACGTTTAATAGACCAAGGATAACGTCCCATTTGAAGCATATTGACATCATGATTACTTTCAAAGACAAAAGAATCTGCGCCGCGGATAATTCCTTTCATACGATCACTAACATAGCCAGTATCTGTAATAATGACTAGCTTGCGATCATTTTCATGAAAAGTGTAGAACATTGGATCTGCTGCATCGTGTGAAACGGCAAAGGATTCAACAGCTAAAGAACCAAAATGCTTCACTGTATCCATTTCAAATTCAAAACGTTGCTCAACAGGAATGTCACCAACAAGCCCGTCCATCGCCTGCCACGTTTTGGCGTTTGCGTAAATTGGTACATGATATTTTCGTGCCAGTACACCAATTCCTTTAATATGATCACTGTGCTCATGTGTAACAAAGATACCACTGAGCTGCTTCATATTACGGTCGATTTTTGTAAAAAGTTGCTCCATCTTTTTCCCACTAAGACCCGCATCGACGATAAAAGCATGATCGTCATTCTCTACATAAATCGAATTCCCTGTACTGCCACTTGCTAAAACACTAAATCGCATTATTCAACTCCCCAGTCTTCTTCTTCGCTCTCTTGCTTGTCCTCCTGGATTTCGATGACTTTACCTTCTACTGCATTCACAAAGTACTCCTCTTTTGTCCCATCAGATAATTTCACTTGAACTTCCCATGTTGGCACCAATACCTGTGTACGTGTCAATTTAACAAGCGTTGAGTAACCTAGTTTCATTTGTGTAATACGCGAGTCTGGCTTGAGCGGTCCTTTTGCATACAAAGTTTGAATAATTTGAAGTGGTGGAATAACTGTTTCCTGCTGTTCCATTTCTTCAATATTATCAATCATTGTTTGTTCATACATTGTTACTTCGTTATTTGCATTCCATTTGATTTTTAATGAACCGCTATAATAGAACATTCGGTTGTTTGTCTTTTGGAAAAAAATCGCTACTCGTTCTTCGCGATCTACTTTCCATAAAGCATAAGATGCTCCTTCAATAATGTTTGCAAGGGCAAAATCTGTAAAGCTTGCATCATCACTCACATTACGTAATTTAATAGGCCTCATAAAAATAACACGTGCCTTTGTATTATTATCATCCTTAAATTTAATTTGTTGGTTGTTATTACTAAATTCAGCTGGTGTGAATTTATGCACTTGAGCTGTCATATACGAAGCAGATTCAATATTATTTGGTAATGTGCCATATGTAATATTGTCATCTTTTAAACGAGCTTCTATTGTTCTTTCACCAGGTACCTCAATATCCTTCGCTTCATTATAGCGATTGACATAAAGTGAATACAAGAAGATGTTAAGTATTAAAAAAACGAATATAAAAATAGATTTTGTTCTATTCCAATCCATTTTTAACACCTCCTAATACTTCAGGAGTCAGTTTAGTCCAACTACCATTACGAATAACAAACCAACAAGGTTCGAATATAAATATATTCTGTTCTTGATTTTGTGTTAAATAATAGCCCAAGACAATTTCATCAATATCAGACAAAGGTATACTGTTAGCGCTTTTTAATCTCTCTGCGATCTCCGCACCAGATGCTAATTCTTTAATTTCTTTCTCTAATGATATATCCATATCCAATGAGAAGTATGGACGCTTATAATGGAAAATTCGACTATCTCCCCAAATCGTTGTCATTCGTGTAATGACATGATTGCTATAGACAGGGAAACCTTGCAGATACATTTGATAATCTATTTGATTTTTATTGGTATTGGATGAAGCATAGCGGAAATCTGCCGTAAATCCTCCATGCTCATTAATAAATTCAAAGCTATCCTTTAAAAGCTTGGAAGGCTCGACTCTAATACTACTTTCTGCAGCTGGATATACATAGTTTAATGATTTAAGATTTGTTTCTAAGGTCATTAATGACATACCATCTGTATATTTTTCAGAGGATGCACTTTCAACATTACGCTGCACAATATTTGGATCTGGGAATAACACATTTTTAAATAATTCTGGTGTAATATCCTCAATAAAGTACGTATATTTTACAGATTCAATATTACTGTTTGCCAGATAAAGAGATGTATAGCCTTCTCTCTCTACTTCTTTAAAAACCTCATATTTTTTTGCAGGCTCAATGACTTCCTGTATAAATTGATTCATGTTTGGCACACTGACACGTGAGCGGAATAATGATTGGTTATTGCCACTAATGTAATACAACATTAATTCTTTGCTATTATAATTACTCCAATCTATAATCATACGATTGAACGTTGTTTCTGGTAATTCTTTATCAGTGAACTGAAAAGTCGTGTTAAAAGCTGAAAAGGGAATCTCTCCGGTAAAAAAGATAGTCATCCGATGATCTGCACCAATAATTTGATTCACATAGTTTGCAGAAAGATTGTTGTTTACAGGCACTAAATCTAAAACATTCCAGCCTTTAAATACTTTCATCATATCTTTCATAGCTGCGTTAGAAACCGTACCTGTAAACTCTTCTTCAGAACGGAAAATAGCCTTGTATGGGCGAATAATATCCTCCATATCTTTTTGCGGCTTAATTAAAATTTCCTCTCCCTCTGTTTTTTCAATGTATTTATAATCAGGTGTATAAGTCCAAATTAAAAAGGTTAAGATCACACTCAGCATGACAAGTAGAAATAATACAACAGATTTAACCGGCTCTATATATTTCATTCCCACTCACCTGCCTCACCAAATTCATCTGCATCATATGGTAATGTGAAGAAAATTGTTGTACCCTGTCCTTCTTCACTTTCAGCCCAAATCTTACCACCATGTGCTTCAATCATTTCCCGCGCAATAGCTAATCCCAAACCTGTTCCTCCCATAGAACGAGCACGAGCACGATCCACACGATAGAAGCGATCAAAAATACGACCAACGTTTTCTTTAGGAATACCCATGCCATCATCTGAAATCATGACCTTCAGCATGTCCTCTTGTCCAGTAAAGCCAAAGCGAATATTCCCACCATCTGGTGAATATTTAATAGCATTCGAAATGATATTATCAATGACTTGTGTGACCTTATCCGTATCAATTTCTACATAAAAGGATGTTTCAGGGAATAATCGTTCAAACTGTACTTTGTCAGACTTAGACATTTCAAATCGATCAATAATACGGTTAAAGAATGAATTAAATAAGACAATATCTTTATTCAACTCATAATCTGAACTATCCATTCTAGATAACTGCAATAAATCATTCACTAGACGAATCATACGCTCTGTTTCGGTTTGCGTTACATTTAAAAATGTAGGAGCAATATTTTCATCTTTCCATGCCCCATCTGCTAGTGCCTCTAAATAACTGCGCATTGTTGTTAATGGCGTTCTTAACTCATGTGATACATTCGATACAAATTCCCTACGATCCATTTCAATCTTTTCTTGCTCGGTTATATCGTGCAATACAGTAATCAGACCATTAATAAAGCCCGTCTCTTTTTGAATAACAGAAAAATTAGCGCGAAGTATATAGGGTGCATCCGATGTACTGAAGTTTAAATTGACTGCATCATTCATATGGATTAAGTCTTCAAAGCTATATTCCTGATCAATCCCCAATACGGAGGCGATAGGACGCCCTAATGTAATATCTCTGGAAATATGCAGTAGTTCTAGTGCAGGGTCATTGATTAGAATAATACGTCCCTTACGATCTGTTGCAATAACGCCATCTGTCATATTACTCAGAACTGAATCTAGCTTACGGCGTTCAGCTTCTGTGGTCGATTGTGCTTCCTGTAAACGGTTGGTTAGATGATTAAAGGTGACGGCTAGCTGTCCGATTTCATCTGTACCATATACACGCACTTTCCGAGAATAGTTCCCCTTAGCCATTGCCTGAGCCTGCTTTCGCATATCAGCAATTGGCTGTGTAATCGTTCGTGCCACAAGAATACCTAAGAAGATGGTAATGACCAAGGACATTGCCGTACCACCGAGGAAAATCTGATTGATATCATTCATTTGTTCAAAAACGGATTCAATATTGGCTTCAATATAGAGTACACCAATGATTTCATCGTCTGGTCCTGCACCAGCACGAATGGGGTTCGCTAATACCCACACACGATTTCTCGTTTTATTGTCCAGCTTAATAATATCAAATAGTGTTTCAGCAGATATTGCTCGACGTACAAGATCAGTATTAGAGCGTTGGCCTATTAAATTTTGATTTTCAAGCTCAGATGTTGCAAGTATTCTTTGTCTATCATCAATAACACGGATTTCTAAAATATCACCATTCGAAACATCCCTTAAACCAGTAGAAAACTCCATAACAATTGACTTTAGGCTTTCCTCTAGTTTAGGCATGCTTTCATCGCGTTCCTTTAAAATTTCTTCACGAAGACTATATTGCATCAAGTCAACTCGCTGAAAAATGGAATCTTGGAAGTTGCTCTTCAAATTTCGTTCTAATTCACGAGCGAAATAGATACCGATAATTTGTAAAGCAAGTAATATTAATAAAATATAAATCAGCACTAGTTTGACATGAATCGATTTAAAGAAGCTCACTTTCTGCATTCCTATTACTCCTGTTCAGGATTTCGTAAATAATAACCTACACCACGTCGTGTGACAATCCAAGCAGGATGACTAGGATTATCCTCAATTTTTTCACGTAAACGGCGAATGGTTACATCAACAGTTCGTACGTCCCCAAAGTAATCATAGCCCCATACTGTTTGTAGTAAGTGCTCTCGTGTCATTACTTGTCCAATATGTTTCCCTAAATAATGAAGTAACTCAAATTCGCGATGTGTCAGTTCAATTGCCTCATCACGCTTCATTACTAAATAAGCATCTGGTTGAATAACAAGCGATCCTACGACAATCTCATTCGACTCTTCCTCAGCCTCTTCTGCTGCTGGAGCGACCACTTGTAAACGGCGCATATTGGCCTTCACACGCGCAATCAGCTCTCGTGTACTAAATGGCTTTGTGACATAATCATCTGCACCCATCTCTAACCCTAATACTTTATCAATCTCAGAGCCTTTAGCTGTTAGCATAATAATCGGGAAGTCGTATTTTTTACGTACCTCTCTACAAACTTCCATTCCGTCACGCTTTGGCAGCATAATATCTAAAAGCATTAAATCTGGTTGCTCTTCCTCTACTTTCTTTAATGCCTCATCACCATCATAGGCACAAATAACTTTATAGCCTTCTTTTATTAAATTAAATTGCAAAATATCTGCGATTGGTTTCTCATCGTCAACAACTAAAATTGTTTTGTTCATACATTCTCTCCCTTTCGCTTTTTATCTATTCTTAAACAATGTGTATTGGTAAATTCACTACTCTTAACTCTATCATGCTTTCGCATTCTATGCATTAATCGATATTCGATCCTTCTAATACTGTGACATAAAGCGATGTATTTCAACAATTATTTCTCGGGAAATAATAGAAAAAGACAGTCCATTATTTGGACTGCCTTCTATTCAACATGTTTATCGGCCTACATAAGATAACGGATTTTCTAATGAACCGTTCTTTTCAACTTCAAAATGCAAATGTGTACCTGTCGAATTTCCAGTGGAACCCATAATACCGATCACAGAACCTTTTTCCACTACTTGTCCTACTTCAACATTGATTGAAGATAGATGTCCATAAAGTGTTGTAAAACCATTATTGTGATTAATAACAATGCGATTACCATAGGTGCCAGAAGTGCCAGCTGCAACAACTACACCATTATCAGCAGCTAAAATATTATAGTTACTTGGTCGAGCGATATCAATACCTCGATGGAAGGCTCCCCAACGTTCACCCATACCACTTGAAATATAGCCCCCGACTGCTGGCCATGCAAATTCACCAGTTCCACGTGAAGAAATAACCTTTGTACCGACTACTTCAATTTCATCTACTGGTTGTTGAAGGATTTTTTCCTCTAAGGCAACTTTTGATGTCTGCGTACCATTTTCAGATGTTAATGCATAGGTTGTTTCTTTTTTTCCATTAACACCTTCTTGCTTGATGACCTTTTCGCCTTTATACATTGTAGGATCTTCTTCGACTACTTTTTTAAACGGAATGATATCCGCAACTTTCTTTTCCTTTTTTACTTCAAGTGTTACAAACGGCTTTGCCACAGTAACATTTAATTCTTGTCCAATTTGTAAAACTGTATCCACTGTAATATCAGAATTCAGAGCTAACAGTTCGCTTGTTGTTAAATTATGTTTTTTAGCAACCGACCCTAACACATCTCCAGATTGAATTTTATACGTTTCCTGCTCAAGATAGCCTGTCATTAAATATTTCACGGCTTGCTCAGGTGATACAATATCAGTTGGTGTAACTTTTTGCGATAATCCTGAAACTCCTTGTTTAAAAGAAACATCTAGAAGTCGGGACTCACCATTCTGTAATTCTGGTAAATTATTATTAGATTGTTGGTTTTTAGATAATTTCTCTAATTCTTGCTGAGAAACATATTGTAGCTTTAACATTTGAACCGTTTTTTCATAAGCTTCCGTATTCTTTAATGATACTACCGGTTTATGATTTACTAATAATGTAAAGGCATCAGATTTAGCTACTAAAGATTGCTTAAGTTTTGATAATGTTTCTGCATCTTTTGTTTCATTTGTAAATACTTGTTCTGGGATTATTTTAACAGCTGAGCTAGCATCAATGGATAAACCTTTGAATTGCTGACTTGCTACTTTTTCTTTTGATGCAATAATTTCTTGAATCGCTTTCTCATCAGACACTGCACCAATATATTCATTCCCCACATAAACGTGGTAAATTTTATTTAAGTTTTCTTTGTTATATTCCTTAGCAAATCCCATATTAATCGTTAGGCTTGTCATTAAAACTACAATGATTGAAGCCTTTTTAAAAGAAGAAAAATTGTAGGTGAATCTATTGTTTTCTTCTTTTCTATTCCAAAACGAATTCATCAATAAAGCCCCTTCCAACTTTACCCTACTGTAGGATGATTTACCCACAAGGATTTTTTGCACCCCTATAATGTACCATAAAGAAAATGACGTTTGAACGATTTCGCTCTTTTGTAATGTAAATGTATTATTTATCTACTTATTGTTACATAGAATATATTTTATATAGTTTATAAATACTGTATTTTTATTCATATACTGGTTCTTAAAATACAATTTAAAAAATATCATGGGTATACTATTCTTTAATTTTTTTCAAGTGAATTTGGGCTTAATACTTTTTACTTTTTTAATATTCCGATAAAATGTATATAGAAGGTACACTATTTGATTGGAGCGATTAAATTGAGTGATTCACAAACCTCTGAGAACACAACAAAAATGTTGAGACCTCAGAAAAATAGCATGCGGAAAGTTTTTGCAAGAATTGTTATGGTGTCGCTAGGTGCGATTATAATGGCATTGAGCTTAGAATTGTTTTTAGTACCTAACCACATTATGGATGGTGGAATCGTAGGTGTTTCCATTATCACATCTCATTTATTAAATTTACCCCTTGGTATTTTCATCTTCATTTTAAACTTACCTTTTATTTTTTTAGGCTATAAACAAATTGGTAAAACCTTCGCACTGTCGACAGGTCTAGGTATTACCGTACTCTCGTTCGCAACACTTGCCTTACATAATATCCATCCATTTACGGAAGACACATTATTGGCAACAGTTTTTGGAGGAATGATTTTAGGAGTTGGTGTCGGTATTGTCATTCGTTATGGAGGTTCATTGGATGGAACTGAAATATTAGCTATTTTATTTAATAGCAAGACACCTTTTTCAGTTGGAGAAATCATTATGCTCTTCAATGTCATTATTTTTACGGTGGCAGGATTTATTTTTAATTGGGAACAAGCCATGTACTCCATCATTGCATACTATATTGCCTATAAAATGATTGATATTGTTATTCAAGGATTGGAAGAATCGAAATCTGTTTATATCATAAGTGATGACATTGATGAAATTGGACAAACTATTATGGATCGACTTGGTCGTGGCGTTACTTTCCTTCACGGAGAAGGAGCTTATACGGGGAATGACAAGAAAGTCATATTTACCGTTATTACTCGTTTAGAAGAGTCTAAATTGAAAACAATCGTCGCTGAAATAGATGACAATGCGTTTCTAGCCATCGGTAATATCGCCGAGGTAAAAGGTGGTCGCTTTAAGAAGAAGGATATTCACTAAAAAAGGGCATGCCGCATTTGGCACGCCCTTTCATTTTATTTCATTATGCTTCCCAAACGTCCACTAACACGTTTGTTTGCTCACGTGCAGGTCCAACAGAGAAAGTAGCAATTTGAATGCCCGTTAGTTCGCTAATACGCTCCACATAGCGGCGTGCATTTTCAGGTAGCTCTTCTAAAGTTCGGCAGCTTGTTACATCCTCTGACCAGCCTGGAAGCTCTTCATAAATCGGCTCACATTGTTCAATAATATGAAGATTTGCTGGATATTCTGTAATTGTTTCACCTTTATAGTTATATGCTGTACAAATTTTTACTGTTTCTAAACCAGATAAAACATCGATAGAGTTAAGGGCAAGATGAGTAATGCCACTTACACGGCGTGAATGACGAACAACGACTGTGTCGAACCAGCCTACACGACGTGGACGACCAGTTGTTGTACCGTATTCGCGACCTACCTCGCGAATTTGTTGACCCACTTCATCAAATAACTCTGTTGGGAAAGGACCATCTCCTACACGAGATGTATAGGCTTTGGATACACCTATAACACTTGTCACGCGTGATGGACCAACACCAGCGCCAATCGCTACTCCTCCTGCAACTGGATTTGAAGATGTTACATATGGATACGTACCTTGATCGACATCAAGTAAAATTCCTTGTGCACCTTCGAATAGCACTTTACCGCCTTCATCAAGGACATCATTTAAGATTTTAGATGTATCAGCGACATATTTTGCAATTTCTTGTCCATAACCATAGTATTCCTCGAAAATTTCTTCGAATGTTACCCCTTCAACTTCATAGAATTTCTCAAATAATTTATTTTTAATGGCTAAATTATGACGTAGTTTTTCTTCAAAGATTTCCTTATCAAGTAAGTCAGCCATACGAATCCCAATACGTGCTACTTTATCTTGATAACAAGGTCCAATTCCTTTACAAGTTGTGCCGATTTTATTGTCTCCACGACTTTCTTCATCAGCTATATCTTGTTTAATATGATAAGGCAAAATAACATGTGCACGATTAGAAATACGTAGATTATCTGTATTAATACCGCGCTCTTGTAAACCTTTAAGCTCCGTTACCAGTGATTTTGGATTCACAACTAATCCATTACCAATTACTGAAGTTTTTTCTTTATAGAAGATCCCTGATGGAATTAAATGTAATTTATAAGTTTCACCATCAATTTTAATGGTATGTCCTGCATTATCTCCACCGGCAAAACGAGCGATGGCATCGGCTTTGTGCGAAAGGAAATCTGTAATTTTACCTTTTCCTTCGTCTCCCCACTGTGTTCCTACAACTACTACTGATGTCATAATCAGCACCTCCGTTAGATACCTTTGTATCTCAAATTTCAAGCCTCAATTATTGTAACAATGATAGAAACAACTCGTCAATAAAAAATAGTGAAAAAACACGAACATAAAATCAAAAAATCTGATTCAACGTTCGTGTTTAATAACAGAATGGTATGAATATTATCGAACATTCAGATTAATTCATTCTAAGGGTAATATTTCATTACGGATAGGCAACTTATCTGAATGACGAATAACATGACTAATCACGTGGCGGTGGTGGTGGCATTTGTGACCAATCCACATTAATGAATTTATTGAATTCTTTTTTAAAGGCAAGTGTAACGGTTCCTGTTGGACCATTACGTTGTTTCGCAATGATAATTTCGATCATATTTTTATTCTCAGATTCTTTATCGTAATAATCATCACGGTATAAAAACGCAACAATATCAGCATCTTGCTCAATACTTCCCGATTCACGTAAGTCACTCATCATTGGCCGTTTATCTTGTCGCTGCTCAACTCCACGAGATAACTGTGATAAAGCAATAACAGGTACCTTTAATTCACGGGCTAATCCCTTTAAGGAACGTGAAATCTCTGATACCTCTTGCTGACGGTTTTCTCCTGGCTTGCCACTACCCTGAATCAACTGTAAATAATCGATTAAGATCATTCCTAGTCCATTTTCCTGTGCTAAACGACGACATTTTGCACGAATTTCATTGATACGTACACCAGGTGTATCATCAATAAAAATCCCTGAATTCGATAAACTACCCATTGCCATAGTTAGTTTACCCCAATCTTCTGTAGTTAAAGCACCTGTACGTAAAACTTGTGCATCTATATTTCCCTCTGCACAAAGCATACGCATTACCAGTTGCTCTGCACCCATCTCTAAAGAAAAGATTGCTACATTTTCACGTGCTTGTACGGCAACACTTTGTGCAACATTCAATGCAAAGGCCGTTTTCCCTACAGATGGACGTGCAGCAACAATGATTAAGTCGTTGCGCTGAAAGCCAGCAGTAATGTTATCTAAATCACGGAAGCCAGTTGGTATACCCGTTACTTCTCCCTTTTGTGATTGAAGTTGCTCAATATTATCGAAAGTTTCCACTAGCACATCTTTAACATGCTTAAAGTCTCCTGCATTCTTACGATTGGCAACCTCCATCATTTTCTTCTCTGCCTCACCTAATAATGCCTCTACTTCGTCTTCACGCGTATAGCCGTCCTCGACGATTTTCGTAGCGACCCGAATCAATCGACGTAAGAGGGCCTTTTCCTCAACGATTTTGGCATAATGGGCGACATTGGCAGCTGTAGGGACAGCATTGGCGAGCTCTAGTAAATAAGAAAGCCCGCCAACGTCCTCAATCTCTTTTTTAGCTGATAATTCTTCAGTAACTGTTACAACATCTATCGCTTTTCCTTGATCACTCAAGCGCAACATCGTTTCGAAAATTTTCTTATGGGCATTTAAATAAAAATCATCTGCCAATAAAATTTCTGATGCTGTTATTAATGCTTGTGGCTCAAGGAAGATAGCACCGATAACCGATTGTTCCGCCTCCCGGTTATGCGGTGGAACGCGGTCCATCATCGGTTCACTCATGGATCGTCGCTCCTTATTCTTCCGTTACATGTACTTTTAACGTTGCTGATACTTCATGATGTAGTTTTACAGGAACATTTGTAAAGCCAAGTGAACGAATTCCATCAGGTAAAGTCATTTTACGTTTATCAATTTTAATGCCATGCACCTTTTGTAATGCATCAGCAATTTGCTTTGTAGATACTGAGCCAAATAAGCGGCCACCTTCACCTGATTTTGCTTTTAGCTCAACTGTTAGTGCTTCTACTTTTTCCTTCAATGCTTGTGCTTCAGCTAATTCAGCAGCTGCATTTTTGGCCTCTAATTTTTTTTGCCCATCTAATTGGCTTAAAGCTTGCGCATTTGCTTCCGCTGCATAGCCATTCTTAATTAGGAAATTTTGTGCATAGCCATCAGCTACGTTTTTAATTTCACCTTTTTTTCCTTTTCCTTTAACGTCTTTTAAAAATACTACTTTCATTAGTCAGAACTCCCTTCAAAGACCTCATTTATGGCCTCTTCTAAATGTTTTTTCACACCATCAATGGATTTAGCATCTATTTGGCAGGCAGCATTTGTTAAATGTCCACCGCCGCCGAGCCTCTCCATAATTAGCTGTACATTGACCTCGCCAAGTGAGCGTGCACTTATACCAATTTTTCCATCTGCCCGATGCGCAATGACAAAGGATGCACTAACATCCTTCATCGTTAGTAATATATCTGCTGTTTGCGCAATTAAGACAGAGTCATACACTTTTGATTCTTCACCTACAGCAACAGCTACTCCAGGTTTTACGAACTTAACTGTTTGCACAATTTTGGAGCGCTCTATATATGTGTCCACGTCCTCCTTTAAGAGACGTTGTACCAATACTGTATCTGCACCATTCGTTCGTAAATAAGAAGCAGCTTCAAATGTACGTGCTCCTGTTCGAAGTGTAAAGCTTTTGGTATCAACAATAATACCTGCCAGCAATGCAGTAGCTTCTAGCATATTGATCTTTGCACGCTTCGGCTGATATTCTAGTAACTCTGTCACTAGCTCAGCTGTGGACGACGCATACGGCTCCATATAAACAAGTGTAGGATTTTCGATAAAGTCCTCACTTCGACGATGATGGTCGATTACAACCACCTTTTCAGCTAATTTCAATAGGTGTGCATCAATTACTAAATTCGGTTTATGTGTATCAACAATAACGAGCAACGATTTCTCAGTCATTTTACCAGCGGCTTCCTCTGGTGTAAGGAAATTTTCATAGAAATCTGATTTACTCTCTATTTCATTCATTAATCGTGTAACACTACCATTTAATTCATCAAAATTGATGATGACATAGCCCTTTACATCATTCATTTGAGCCATTTTCCGTACACCTACAGACGCACCAATGGAGTCCATGTCAGGATTTTTATGTCCCATAACAAACACTTGATCACTGTCTTGAATTAAATCGCGTAATGCATGTGAAATAACGCGCGCTCTAACACGTGTACGTTTTTCAACTGGATTTGTTTTTCCACCATAGAATTTAAGTTTTCCAGTAGGTTGCTTTATCGCCACTTGGTCACCACCTCGTCCTAATACAAGATCTAGACTTGATTGTGCCAACTCACCAAGCTCAACTAATGAGGATGATCCAGCTCCTACCCCAATACTTAATGTTAACGATAAATTCTTTTGAGCTGTTTTTTCACGAATGGTATCTAAAATAGCAAATTTTTTCTTTTCTAGCTCCGTTAAAATGGATTCATTTAATACTGCTAGGAAACGATCGGATGATATTCGTTTGACAAACACACCATGCTCCGCAGCCCATTCATTGACAATTGAAGTAACCATTGTGTTAGTTAAACTACGTGGTTGATCGTCCATGGCTTGCGTGATTTCATCGTAATTATCGACAAACAATATAGCGATTACTGTACGGTCTGCAAAGTATTGCTTTTCAATGGCAATCTGTTCAGTTATATCAAAGAAATACAGTAGTCGTTCCTCTTTTTTATAATAAACCCGATATTTCCGATCACGTAATGTAATCGTAGCCTCATTTGTTTCCTCGGTCTTCATTAACACGTAGATATCATCGGATATATTGACAATACCTTCACCCACTAATGATTCCACATTAAGGATACCTTGCATATATGGATTAGACCATTCTATTTCATATTGCTCATTAACCAGAAGTATCCCGATCGGCATTTCAAGCAATGCCTCTTCCCCTACTTTTTTCATACGGAAGGAAATAGATTCAATATGCTTTTCCGTTTCCTCATAAGCTATCTTTTCTACCTTCCATGTGTAGGTCATCAGTAAAACAAAACCTACACCATAACCGATACCTATCCCGATATTCCAAATACATAGAAGCACGAACGTCACAGTTCCAAATATGGAAAGAACAAAAAGCGGATAGCGAATTGGTCGTTTTCTAAAAGTCCCCATTACAATCAGCCCCTTATTCTTTAGTCTTCCCCTTTACAAGTGAACGTACGTCAAAACCTAAATCAACAATACCGAGTAAGATCATGAAGGATGATAAAGGAATTGCTAACAAAGTAGCTACCCATTTAACACCGTTTGGCATCCCTTTTTTAGAAATAAAATAATGGATAAAAGATATTCCTTGTAGAATGAGTAACAACCATAAAATATAAGAAACATTTAATACAATGATATCTAGCGTAGAACCAGCCTCTGGACGCATGAATAAATTAATGCATAAAACAATCATGTAATACCATAAAATAGAGCGTGGTAATCTCATATTTTGGAACGGAGCAAATTTAGGAACATCTACTCCTAGTCGTTTTAGAGCTGGTAAATTTACTGTAATGATAATAAATGCAGCAAAAAATGCTGAGATTGTTATCGTTGCAGGCATAGTCAGTTCAATTGTTTTAAACATCGCCTCAAGCTGTTCTGGATTTATGGCTACTTGACCTGTTACATTCTTTGCAAATTCATTAGATTGCTCATAATTTTTACGCGCCATCTCTAAACTCATGTTAATGAAGTCAATTCCTGAAAGCTTTACATAGGCAATATAAACAATTGCCATCGAGATAAGATTAGCAATCCCCATGGACATAAATAAATAAAGCTTACTCTTCTTCAGATAAATGGCGTTACCCATAACGACACCTAATAACCCTAAAATAAAGGCAAATGGCAGCATGGATATTCCACTCGTTATAGTGGTTAGGATACAGCCTACTATTGCTACGAGTATTGATGTGGAACGCTTGTAATTTGCGCTATACCAAGCAATCGGTAGTGGAGCGAATAATAAAGCTACTATAAAGATGAATGGTACATATGCAGAAATTAACATTAAAATTGTAAAAAGTGCAACCATCATTGAGCCTTGTACAAGCGCTTTTGTTTGATTATTCGGCATTGAAAACCTTCCTTTTTTTCAGTCAAACTTACTACCCTTTATTGTACCATTTTTTCATAGTATTGAACAAAAATCACTTAGATCACTATGTACATTGTCTTTATTTTTTCAATTTTAATTCAGACTTTTACCTAAGTGGTTGGTAATTTCCTTTTTAACCATAACAAAAAACCAGCATACCCGATACGAATATCGTAATATGCTGGTTTTTAAAATTGATGTAAGGTCAGTTACCTTACCATCATCAATCTTATTTGTCTTCTGCTACGAATGGAAGTAATCCCATGATACGAGATACTTTGATAGCTGAAGTTAATTTACGTTGGTACTTTGCACTTGTGCCAGTTACGCGACGTGGTAAAATTTTACCGCGTTCAGAGATGAATTTTTTTAATAAATCTACATCTTTATAGTCGATATGCGTAATGTTATTAGCGGTTATTTGGCATGCCCAAATTTAGTATAAAATGAACTATTTTTATTTTCCATTAATAAATATTGACAAACTATTGGATGGTTTAGTTGGAGAAAAGTTTCTACATATTTTATAAAATATAAATATACGTACTAATTAACTTTCTAAATCCTACATAAATTCCGTAGCCAACAATACTACCAAGAGTAATAAGTATCCTCGCCAATGTTTGGTTTCTAATCTATCCTGTAGATTTTTCTACTAGTTCTTCTTTTCTCCAGTTAACTTAGTTCTTTGTACAGTAGTATTATCATCTCGATTATTTTAATTTAGCTTTAATGAAATAGATTTTGATTCGATAGAATTTGATTCTTGAGTTACAATAATATCTTGTTGTTCAGACTTTCCATCTGTATATTTTATAATTACTTTGATTATTATGTCATCATCTATTACCAAATTACCATCATGATGAATTACAAATGAATATTTATATTTATCCTGTTCATTATACTTAACTGTATAGGTATTTCCAATGTCCTTTGTAGCAGAATATATATCTGAACCAGGCGAATTTCCAATGGTGACTATCTTTTCTGACAATAACCAGTCTTTGTCTGCATATTCTTTAGCTGTTAGTATAACATCCTCTAAAAACTTGCCTTTGTTAATGGTATAAGTAATTGAGTCGATATGTTCTCCACTTATATTTAGCATAATATTTGTAAAAATTAAACCACCTGTATCACCAGTTCGATCAATTGTAATACCTCTAGTTTCAGTTGATAATTCAAAAGTGGCTTTATCTGATGAAAGTTTGGTATTAGACTGATTCCCATCATTACTCAATGCATAAGCTGTGATTGCAAAATTTGCGCCTTGAAAGTTTCCATTCTTATTGAAAAGTGGAATGCCTATCATAATTGACAATAGGATTCCAAATGCACAAGCTACAGAAATCCGCCCTTTAAAATTATTTTTCTTTTCTATAATATTGCAATTCTTTTTCACACGACTTTTCATAGTTTTTGACATTTCAATAGAATTAACCGCTTCTTTAATTTTATCAAAGTTCATCATTCATTCTCCTTTCGATATCTTTCTCGAATAAGCTCTCTTCCACGTTGTAATCGCTTTTTAACTGCTGAAGTAGTAATGGCAAGTATTTTTGCTATTTCATCTACTTTATAGCCCTCTACATAATGAAGTAACAATACAATCTTATGTTTATTTGGCAATCTCATAAGATGTTCGATTAAATCATAGTTTTCATCATCCTTACAATATAGTTGCAAATCATTGATATCCATATGTTTACGAATAATATTGTACCTTCTCATATTCTTGCAGCGATTTGTAGCAATAGTAATCAACCATGCTTTCTCATGTTCTGAATCGTTAAATGGTGTAGATTTAGTTAGATAGGTAATAAAAGTGTCTTGTACGACATCCTCTGCATCATTCTCATTGCATAGAATAACAAGACACATTCTAAAAAGCATATTTCCATATTTATCAACAATTCGTTCTATATCTAGTTCGTTCGCCCAAACTAATTGTTGCAACATCCATCAACTCCTTTCACTTATAACACACATGAAGATACCATTTGGTGACATTTTATATAAAATAATTTTAGAAAATAATCTTACCTAAAAAACTGATCAGTGCTTAAAAATTGAAAAAAAATTTTTCTAATAGGCTTATATCCGAATCTAACCTTATTAAATTATGTAATTCGTTTGCAATAGAAGATTTTTACTTAAACTAAAGAGGTAGTTTAATTTAACAAAAATCAGTTTAATTGGTAATGTAATACAATGCATTGAAATAATAATGTAAAGTGGAATAAGTTTTTTTACTTTTTTGACCAATCAGGGATTTAGAGGTGATTAGTAATGACACTCAAATGGTTATGGATATTAGTTATTACGTTTAGCTTACTAGAATGGATTTCAATCCCATTCATAGGAGCATTTTCAGGAAAACTATATCAATTAGTTGATGGTATATTAATAATTGCGTTTATTATTTACCCATTATTTTTCATTACTTCTCTTTTACTATTACAAAAGGGAATTAAAAAAATTGGTGCAGTAATTTTGCTTATTCCATTAATCGTGTATGCACCCTTGCTAATAGGTCTTCAACCGTTGCTTAAATAATGTGTTACTAATTGAATTAACAGGTGATTTAGTTTAAGAAGAAATATGCTTATGATCTTCCACAATCGGGTGCGCTTGTGGAATAATCCTAACTTTCCTTTATAGCAACAATCTTTGAGAAAACAGTATAAATAAAAAAAGCACAACAAAGGTTATGAAAACCTTGTTGTGCTTTTATTAATAAATAAATTTTATTTATCTTCAGCAACGAATGGAAGTAATCCCATAATACGAGATACTTTGATAGCTGAAGTTAATTTACGTTGGTACTTTGCACTTGTGCCAGTTACGCGACGTGGTAAAATTTTACCGCGCTCAGAGATGAATTTCTTTAAAAGATCTACATCTTTATAATCGATATGCGTAATATTGTTTGAAGTGAAGTAGCAAACTTTACGGCGTTTGCGGCCTCCGCGACGTGGTGCCATAGTGTGTCTCCTCCTTATCTTTTTTTATCTTTTAGAAGCATTAGAATGGAAGATCATCCTCAGATACTTCAATTGGTCCTTTGCTATTCGCAAATGGATCCTCATCTACACGTGTATAATTCGGCTGATTCATAGGTGGTTGATTTTGCTGATAAGCATCGCCGCCATAGGAACCCTGCCCTGGCATAGCGCCACCAAACTGTTGTTGTGGTTGACCACCGCCATATGACGGTTGGTTATTACCGTAAGTTTGTCCACCACCATATTGAGGAGCAGGAGCACCGCTACCATTACGGGGTTCTAAAAACTGTACGCTATCCGCCACGACATCTGTTGTGTATACTCGCTTACCGTCTTGTCCTTCATAACTGCCTGTCTGGATACGACCTTCTACCCCAATTAAACTCCCTTTTCGCATGAAGTTCGCTAGGTTTTCAGCCTGTTTTCGCCAGGCAACACAGCTAATGAAATCAGCTTCGCGTTCACCTTGTTGATTTGAGAATGCACGGTTTACAGCTACTGTAAATCTTGTAGACGCAACTCCATTCGGTGTATAACGTAGCTCAGGATCTTTTGTTAGTCTTCCAACTAATACGACACGGTTTATCATCAGAATACAACCTCCTTTTCAGCATTTTGTAAAAATTTAATAATTAAGCTTCTTGGCGAACTGCAATGTGGCGAATGATGTCTTCGCTGATGTTAGCAAGACGTGTATACTCGTTGATTGCATCTGAAGTAGCGTTTACTTTTACGATTTGGTAGTAACCTTCGCGGAAGTCTTGAATTTCATAAGCTAAGCGGCGTTTGCCCCACTCTTTTGATTCGATGACTTCTGCACCGTTAGAAGTTAAGATTTCGTTGAAACGTTCAACTAAAGCTTTCTTCGCTTCGTCTTCAATGTTCGGACGTACGATGTACATTAATTCGTATTTTCTCATCTGTTTACACCTCCTTATGGACTTAGGCTCTCCTATTTAAGGGAGCAAGGAGCAAGTAATTAATTATTACTCACATCAATGAATTGTAACATATAGGTACATGTCTTTCAAGTCACAAACTAATAATTCATTATATAATAACAGTATATTTCAATTATCTATGAAAGGAGTGCCTTCATGTTCATCAATGATGAGGAACCTATCGTTATCGAATTAGATTTAAAAAAATTAATGATCGACAATTTTGTCATTACAAGTGGTCTTGTCATATTATTTATAGCCATTCAATATATTTGCTTTAAAGATTTTCATTTTTCTTTTTGGAATATGGTTTGTGGCACAGCACTATTTGTCGTACTGTATATAATTTTTATTATCCTACATGAGGCTTTTCATTTAATTGGCTTTATGATTTTTGGCAAAGTGCCCTATAAAGCTTTGAAATATGGCGTAAATTTAGAGTTGGGTATTGCCTATGCAACTACTGAGCAACCTCTCTACAATCATGCTATGAAAAAGGCTCTATTACTGCCATTCTGGACAACTGGTGTACTCCCAACTATCATTGGGTTTTATCTTAACAGCACCGTTTTAATCTTGATAGGGGCAGTGTTAATAGCTGGTGCAGTAGGTGATTTTGCCATGTATAAAGAACTACGGAAATATCCGAGAAATGCTATCGTACAGGATGATCCCAAATTACCAAAGCTGTATGTTTATACAACAAAGAAAAAGGACGCCCAGTAAAGTAAGACTACATAAACATATAGAATCTGTAGATTAAAATGAATAGCTACAGATTCTATTTATACTTTAAGGAGTTAAAAATCCATGCTGGGCTGCTGTATATAAATTTCTCCAAATTCGATTAATCGTGGATGTTTCTGTAATAGCATCCATACCGAGACTGCGTATTAAGTTATTCGCTATCTCTAAGCAAGCAGCAGCAATATCCTTAGTCATTTGGGTAAATTGTGATAATTCCTCTTCTGTTAATTCATCACCTATTTGATGCTTTTGCCAATAGACAGATAATGTTGCGAAGAACTGCTCCTCACATTGCTTGAAACGTTTCTGCTGCTGCATCCATAAAAATTGTAAGGCTCCAATTCGTTCAGTTCTGCTTATATCATCATTTCGTTGCTTCATTAAAGCAAAAGCTTCTTCTAAAAAATTCTCTGTAATCCCAAGACAAACACCTAAAAAGGAGGCCTCCGCAAAAGTGATGAATGGAAAGCTATGCACTGAATTGCCATAATCATTTCTGATTGTACCTAATTGAAAAGTAGCTTCCTGAGGCACCCAAACGTTGTTTACACGGATTGTATGACTTGCTGTTGCCTTCAAACCCATTGCAGACCAATCATTCAAAATCTCAACATCTTGTGGATTCACTGAGCAGCTAATAATTTTTTCTGTTTTGATACCATCTTCTTCAATTAAGCAATTCATCGTAAATGTCGAGGCATAATTAGAACCACTACAATACTTCCATTGCCCTGTTACATAGTAGCCACCAGCTGTTTTGACAGCTATACCCGTTGGATATCCACTACCTGCTATAACTGCTTCTTTAGGAGAATAGATTTTTTCACAGATTTCCTGACTGAATGTTGGAATAAATGCATTTCCACCTGTACCAATCGTAATGAGCCACCCAAAATTGCCATCAAGTGCAGACATCTGCTGGAATACCTTTACACCTTCTACTAAATCTAAATCCTTACCACCTAATTCTCTTGAAGTGAACAATTTGAATAGTTGTTGTTCATAAATATAATCTAAGACATCTTGTGGCAGCATCCCCAATTGCTCAAACTCTAAACCACGTTCCTTAATTTGCATAACATTCATTCAAAGGTTGCCTCCATACACTAAAAATTCTGATAACTATGCAATCGAAAAAGGGCAACCATATAGATTGCCCATGTTAGTTTTTATACATTAAAGCGGAATAACATAATATCGCCATCTTGTACTTCATATTCTTTACCTTCAAGACGTACTTTACCAGCTTCCTTAGCTGCTGCTTGAGAACCTGCCTCTAGTAGATCATCATATGCAACTGTTTCTGCACGAATAAAGCCGCGCTCAAAGTCAGTATGAATGATACCTGCACATTGTGGTGCCTTCATTCCTTTACGGAACGTCCAGGCACGTACCTCTTGTACACCTGCAGTAAAGTACGTAGCTAATCCTAATAAATCATAAGAAGTACGAATTAATTGATCTAAACCAGATTCTTTAATCCCTAATTCTTCTAAGAACATAGCTTTTTCTTCATCATCAAGCTCAGAAATTTCTTCTTCGATTTTAGCACAAATTGTAATAACTTGAGCACCTTCAGCCGATGCATACTCACGTACTTTTTTCACATACTCGTTGTTGTCAGCATCTGCTACTTCATCTTCTGAAACGTTTGCTACATAAAGCATTGGTTTAATTGTTAGCAAATGAAGACCTTTAATTACCTTTAATTCATCATCTGATAGCTCAGCTGCACGAGCTGGTTTACCGTTTTCTAGTTGCTCTTTAATTTTTAGAAGTACTGGCTCTTCGATCATAGCCTCTTTATCTTTTTGTTTCGCCATTTTGCTAACTCGTTGTAAACGTTTATCTACAGATTCTAAGTCAGCTAGCGCAAGCTCTAGATTAATAACTTCAATATCATCAATTGGATCTACTGCACCGGAAACGTGCGTAATGTTTTCGTCTACAAAACAACGTACTACCTGACAAATTGCATCTACTTCACGAATATGAGCTAGGAATTTATTTCCTAATCCTTCACCCTTAGAAGCACCTTTAACAATTCCAGCGATATCTGTAAATTCAAATGCAGTTGGTACAGTTTTTTTCGGTACAACTAATTCTGTTAATTTATCTAAACGTGCATCAGGTACTTCAACGATACCAACATTCGGATCAATCGTTGCGAATGGATAGTTTGCAGCCAATGCGCCCGCTTTTGTTATTGCGTTAAATAATGTTGATTTTCCAACGTTAGGTAAACCAACGATTCCAGCTGTTAATGCCATGAATGGACACAACCTTTCTATACTCAGTTCAAATTTTCTCTCATATAACCTTATCTATTATATTGATTCACTCAGAAAAAGTCTAATATGCCTGATGTTACGACTCATTCGCAGAAAATAAAACCTTTTTCATTTTTTTCTCAAATTCACGACGTGGAATCATGACACTATGCTGACATCCTTCGCATTTGATACGTACATCCGCCCCCATACGAATAATTTTCCATTTATTAGTACCGCATGGGTGTTGTTTTTTCATTTCAACAATATCATTTAAACCAAATTTCTTTGCCTCCATCTTACTCACTTCTCCCCTCATCTTTGCCATAGAACATCATTTTTGGATAGGCCATTGGTATATTATTTTCTTCAAAGAGTTTCGTAATATCGCGACGAATGATACGTGCTACTCCATATTGTTGCTGTGGTAAGGTTTCAGCAGCTATACGAATGGTTACTTCTGTCCCTTTAACATTTTGCACACCTAGAAATACTGGAGCGGCAATTAATTCTTTATGCATCTTAGGCAATGTCTCTAAATACTTATTAATAACCCCTTCTGCTTTTTCAAAATCAGCATCTGTGGCCATTTGTAAATCTATAAAAATTTTGGAGTTGTTAACAGAATAGTTGACGACTTCGCCAATGGCACCATTGGGAATGATGAACTGTTCACCAGTAGCACCATTAATTTTTGTTGTACGTAAGCCAATTTCTACAACCGTACCTTCTGCAGCATTTATTTTTATATAATCTCCTACACCAAACTGGTCTTCAAAAATAATAAAGAATCCAGTAATAACATCCTTTACTAAGCTTTGAGCACCAAAACCTATTGCTAAACCAACGATCCCTGCACCAGCTAATAAACCCGCTACCTTTATATTTAAGGAAGAAAGAATACCAATGATTGCAGAGAAATAAACAACATAGGAAATCACGCTTTGTAATAATCTTGAAATTGTTCGTTGGCGTCGCTCTGAGTGGCTTAAGGGTGAACGCATACGGATTAAAAACACTTTTTTAATAAATTTTTTACCTAATCTTACCGCTATCCATGATGCTAATAGAATGAGCACAATTTCTATAGATGCATCAATAACATGTTCCCAAAGATCCTCAGATGTGAGCTTATCCCAGTATTTCTCCATTAATTTTTTATTCTTTTCCATCATTACCACCTCTTGAATAACTTGCTAAAAATTTGCGTATACTGCATAAAAATTGAGCACTTCTAAAAATAAAAAGAAAGTGAGTTTTTTTATGAATACTATACCAAATTTGTTACTACCTTATTCCCTTCATCACGAGAGTAAAAATGCTGTTTGGCAATTAAGTACATTATTTTTAGAACATATACCGTTTCATCATGAAAGACTAATTTTTTGTTGTATTGGCAGTGATCGTTGTACGGGTGATACACTTGGGCCATTAACTGGTAGTTTCTTAAAAAAATCTGTTAGCTTTCCTTATGAAATTGTAGGATCCTTAGAAGATCCTTTACATGCTCTAAACCTGGATTCTACAATGCAACAGCTACACAATCATACTACAAAACCATTCATTATTGCGATTGATGCCTGTCTTGGCAGTGAGCAAAATGTTGGTCATATTTCCGTTCAAAGTGGACCGATATTCCCTGGAAAAGCTGTAAAAAAAGAATTACCCCCAATTGGAGACATTTCCGTGAAAGGAATCGTCAATATTGGAGGCTTTATGGAAATGCTTGTTTTACAAAATACAAGACTTCATATTTCTTATGCAATGGCTGAAAAGCTTTCAAGAGCATTATTACTGGCTGCTCATCGTTATTCACTAAAAAGTGTAGAAGATAGCCACCATAATACCAACAATGACGATACCTGGCAGCAAGTTAGCAGCTTTGATCTTAGCTAAGCCTGCAATGTTTAACCCTATTGCCATAATCATAACCCCGCCAACAGCCGTCATTTCTGTAATGAACATTTGTAGTGCGGCATCAGGGATAAAGGAACTTATAACCCCTGCAAAAAGTGCTATTAATCCTTGATAAACAAAGACAGGTACAGCGGATAGCAATACACCTATACCTAATGTGGATGCTAGAATTATGGATGTAAATCCATCTATTAATCCTTTTGTAATGAGTACATTATGATCATTACGAAGACCACTATCGAGTGCACCGATAACGGCCATTGAGCCAACAACAAAAATTAGGGAAGCAGTAACAAAGCCCTCTGCTATACTAATTTGATTTTGGCCATCCCGTTTTGTACGAAATAAACTCTCTACCCATTTACCAAGACGATTCATTTGTTTATCTAAATCTAACCACTCACCTATTACTGTACCTACCACTAAACTTACTACCAATATAATAAAATTATCACTTTCAAAGCCCATTTTTATCCCTAATAATGTGACGGCTAAACCAATAATAGATAGGACCGTAGACTTCATAGATTCAGGGATATTTTTAAAAATGCGCCCTACTAATGCTCCTGCTACAATTAACACAGCATTTATCAAAGCTCCTAGTAATACCACACTTAAGCCTTCTTTCTCTCTAAAAAATAGAGAGCGCCTGTTTGCTTGGCGCTCTGATTAAGTTATAGAAATATTATTTTATTCTTCCTGTATGTTTAATATTTCCAATATACGTTCTAAATCATCTTCAGAATAAAATTCAATTTCAATTTTCCCTTTATTATTTGTTTTTTTTATTTGAACATTTGTTCCAAAGTAATCACGTAATTGTGACTCCTTTGCACTTACAAAGATATCTTTTTTCTTAGGCGGGATTGTTTCACGTGAAACTTCTTCATTTAAGTTTTGCACTAATAATTCAACTTGACGTACATTCAATCCTAAACTTATTACCTTATTGGCCACTTCTGATATTCTTCTTTTATTTTTTAAGCCGAGTAAAGCTCGTCCCTGCCCCATCGATAATGTTCCATCATTCATCAATTTACGTACATCTTCTGGTAAAGCAAGTAGCCGAACATGATTTGCAATATGTGGTCTACTTTTTCCTAATCGCTTCGATAACTCTTCCTGTGTTAAATGTAAGTTTTCCATTAAACTCTGATAGGCTTCAGCTTCTTCAATTACAGTTAAATCCTCACGTTGGAGGTTTTCTAGAATAGCTAGCTCCATCATTTGTGCATCTGATAACTCTTTTATAATAACAGGAATAACCTCTAGGCCTGCTAATAGGCACGCTCTGTAACGACGTTCTCCAGCAACAATTTCAAACTTACGTGCTTTTTTACGCACGGCAATCGGCTGCAAAATCCCATGTTCTTTGATAGAATCTGCTAATTCTTGTAAACTCTCTTCATCGAAAATTTTACGAGGCTGAAATGGGTTCGCAACAATTAAATCTAATTGGATTTCTTCCACTTGTCCACTGTGTTCTAAAGACTCTCCTGGAAATAATGCACCAATACCCTTTCCTAGACCCTTAGCCATTTTTAATCACTTCCCTCGCCATCTCTAAATAAACTTCTGCACCTCTAGATTTTGCGTCATAAGTGATGATTGGTTGACCATGACTTGGTGCCTCACTTAATCGCACATTACGAGGAATTATTGTTTTATATACTTTATCTTGGAAATATTTTTTCACTTCATCAATAACTTGCAAGCCTAAATTCGTGCGTGCATCTAGCATTGTTAATAAAACACCATCGATGTAAAGCTGTTGATTCAAATGCTTTTGAACGAGGCGAACTGTTGATAATAATTGACTTAACCCTTCCAATGCATAATATTCACATTGTACAGGGATAATGAGCGCATCTGAAGCTGTTAAAGCGTTGATTGTTAAAAGCCCTAAAGATGGTGGACAGTCAATAATTATATAATCGAAATCTTCTTTCACATTTTGTAGAGCATGTTTTAAACGTACTTCTCTTGAAATAGTCGAAACCAATTCAATTTCTGCGCCTGCAAGTGAAATGGTTGCGGGCACGATAGATAAATTTTCTACATTGGTTATTTGAATGACATTTTCAACATCTTCATCATCAATGAGCACATCATAAATGCACCCTTGTATTTCTCCTTTATTAATACCAAGTCCACTTGTTGTATTCCCCTGCGGATCAGTATCAATTAAAAGCACTTTCTTACCTAAGTATGCTAGGCAAGCGCTTAAATTGACCGAAGTTGTTGTTTTACCTACGCCACCCTTTTGATTGGCGATTGCTATAATTCTACCCATTTAAAAGCACCTGCTTTCATCTATCAAAGTTTACTTTGACAAATCATTTGTAAAATCACTATTTAATCCGCTATCTAACTTTCATTCTATCAAAAAAATTGAAGAGAGTTGTATAAAATATTAAGAATATATACAAAAAAGGAGATATCTCAATTAATCTTTTGAGATATCTCCCCTGTACAGTGATGAATTTGATTATAAATTACTTTACTAAAATAATTTATTACACTTTTTTCTTTTTAGGAATCTTCACTGTAATTTGATAGTATTCTTCTGTATCTTCTTCTTCAGTTTTCACCGTAATCCCACTTTTCGTTACCATCGTTAACGACTGTTTGATGGTATTTAAAGCAATACGCACATCTTTACTTATGGCCTTACGTTTCGGTTTAGCTTTCTTTGGGATTGTTTCTTCCTGCTCGTCAGCTACAGGATGTAATATGACCTGGATTTGCTCCTCTAGCTGTCGCACATTCCAATCATTATCCATTGCTAGCTGTAAAATTTCTAATTGCAATGGTTGATCTTTAATAGCAATTAATGCACGTGCATGTCGTTCAGATATTTTACGCTTCAAAATAGCTTGCTGTACTTCATCTGGCAGCCTTAATAAACGTAATTTGTTGGCTACAGTGGATTGTCCTTTTCCAAGTCTTTGGGCAAGAGCTTCCTGTGTTAGCTCATGAAGCTCTAATAATTTTTGATAGGCTACCGCTTCTTCAATTGCTGTTAACTCCTCACGCTGCAAGTTCTCTATTAACGCAATAGATGCTGTTTCCTTATCAGTTAAATTACGTACAATAGCAGGGACCTCTGTCCATTGTAGCTTTTTCATCGCTCGATATCGACGCTCACCAGCGATGATTTCATATTGATTTTCTGATGTTTTACGTACAACAATTGGCTGAATCACACCATGTGTATGAATGGTTCTTGATAATTCTTCAATTTTTTCATCATCAAAAATAGTACGTGGCTGAAAACGGTTAGGTACAATTTGATCAATAGGCAACTTTATAACTTCTTCCGCTGCATGAACCGCCTCTGCTTGTTCTACTTCATTTTTCACAATAGGCTCTGTTTTACTTCCGCCTCCAAAAAAACGTGAAAAAGGACTTTTCATCCAAGTGGCACCACCTTTAAGTAACTATCTTGCTCTGTGTCATTCTATTATTATTTATTATATTTCCTTAAATGTATATAGTTCATAGATGTCTTTTGCGTGAACCATCCATAACTAGTATGTATGCTCAAAATAGAAAAAATATTTTCCACTTTGAGAAGTTTCACATGAAACACTAATTATTGAATTGGTGTTTTATTTGGTACACCTGGCTTACGCGGATATTTTTTCGGTGTTCCTTTTATTTTATCAAATATATATAAAATGCGGTCACTTTCTTCAACAGGTAGCTTGAAAGAAAATTCCTCTCTCAGTTTAACACCTAATGTTGTTAAAGCTTTTTTAGCATCCTTTAATTCTTCTGCCCCGGCTGCGGCTTTTAAAGCAACAAAATGTCCTTCTTGTTTTGCTAAAGGTACACATAGCTCTGATAGAACTGATAAACGAGCTACAGCACGTGCTGTTACCACATCAAATTGTTCACGGTATTTTACATTTTGACCAAACTCTTCTGCTCGAGCATGTACAAAATGCATATTCTCTAATTGTAACTCATCACTTAAATGATTTAAAAAGGTAATTCTTTTATTTAAGGAGTCGACAATTGTAACATGTAAATGTGGGAAGCAGATTTTAATGGGGATACTTGGGAAACCAGCTCCAGCTCCAACATCGCAAACAGTTACTACTTTTGAAAAATCAAAATAAAATGAAGGACTAATTGAATCGAAGAAATGCTTTAAATATACGCCTTCTAAATCTGTAATAGCGGTCAAATTCATCTTTTCATTCCACTCAACAAGTAATTCAAAATACTTTTTAAATTGAGCAATCTGCGTATCAGAAAGTTCGATACCTTTCTCTTTCAGAGCCTCAATAAATTGTTGTTCGTTCATGTTAAGTCTCCTTTGTTGATCTAGCTATACAACTACAATTAATAGTATAGCCCTAAAAATAGGAAGCGGGCACAATGGTATGCCCGCCTCTTATTTACTTTACTGTTGTTGATCAGCTGCTTACTTTCGCAATTTTACCTTGTTCAATATAAACAAGAAGAATTGAAATATCAGCTGGATTAACACCAGAAATACGAGAGGCTTGCGCAATAGAAAGTGGTGTAACTTGTTTTAATTTTTGACGCGCTTCTGTTGCTAATCCTGAAATAGCATCGTAATCAATATTTTCAGGGATTTTTTTATTTTCCATTTTGTGTAGTTTCTCTACCTGTTGCAACGCTTTTTCGATATAGCCTTCATATTTAAGTTGAATTTCAATTTGTTCTTTCACTTCATCCGTCAATTCGATTTCTGCCGGAATTAAAGAAGAAATTAACTCATAATGCATTTCAGGGCGTTTTAATAAATCTGCGCCACGTATACCGTCTTTTAATTCACTACCACCAACAGAACGAATAACAGATTGAGTCGCTTCATTTGGTTTAATAATGACTTCACGAAGACGTGCAATTTCATTTTCAATCAGCTCTTTTTTCTCATTGAAACTTGCATATCGTTCTTGTGGAATCATCCCCATTTTATAGGCTAACTCTACTAAACGTAGATCTGCATTATCGTGACGTAATAGTAAACGATACTCTGCACGAGATGTTAATAAACGATATGGCTCGTTTGTTCCTTTAGTCACTAGGTCATCAATCAAAACGCCAATATAAGCATCAGAACGGCTTAAAATCAATTCGTCTTTACCTAGTACATTGGCAGCAGCATTCATTCCCGCCATTAAGCCTTGCGCGGCAGCCTCTTCATAGCCTGACGTACCATTAATTTGACCAGCTGTATATAAGCCTTTAATACGTTTTGTTTCTAAAGTTGGCCATAATTGTGTTGGCACAATTGAATCGTATTCAATAGCATAACCAGCACGCATCATTTCCGCATTTTCTAAACCAGGTATAGATTTTAGTAAACGTGTTTGGACATGCTCTGGTAAGCTTGTTGACAAACCTTGAACATATACCTCACGTGTATTACGGCCTTCTGGCTCTAAGAAGATTTGGTGTCTTGGCTTATCATTAAAACGTACCACTTTATCTTCAATAGATGGGCAATAACGTGGACCTGTCCCTTTAATCATGCCTGAGTACATCGGTGAAAGATGTAAATTTGCTTCAATAATTTCATGTGTTTCAGGGCTTGTGTATGTTAACCAGCAAGGTAGCTGATCCATAATGAATTCAGTTGTTTCAAAACTAAATGCACGCGGAACGTCATCTCCTGGTTGAATCTCTGTTTTGTCATAATCAATTGTACGGTTATTCACACGTGGTGGTGTACCTGTTTTAAAGCGAACTAGGTCAAAACCAAGCTCTTTTAAATTATCAGCTAAGCGGATTGACGGTTGCTGATTATTAGGTCCACTTGAATATTTAATATCACCGATAATGATTTCACCACGTAGGAAAGTACCTGTTGTCACAACGACTGTTTTAGCACGATAAACGGCACCAATTTGTGTAATGACTCCTTTAACTTCTCCATCCTCAATAATCAGCTCTTCAACCATTCCTTGATGGATTGTTAAGTTTTCCGTATCCTCCAACACACGTTTCATCTCTTGTTGGTATAAAACTTTGTCTGCTTGTGCACGTAATGCACGTACTGCAGGACCTTTCCCTGTGTTCAACATTCTCATTTGTATATGTGTTTTATCTATCACTTTCCCCATGACGCCACCTAAAGCGTCAATTTCACGTACGACAATTCCTTTGGCTGGGCCACCGATAGATGGATTACATGGCATAAATGCAATCATATCTAAATTGATTGTTAGCATTAATGTGTTAGCACCCATTTTAGCTGCGGCATGTGCAGCTTCAGAGCCTGCATGACCTGCGCCAATCACGATAACATCAAACGTGCCTGCCTCATATTTTGTTGGCATGCTCGTACCTTCCTTTCTTACTTAAAATTATTTTCCTAAACAGAACTGTGAAAATAGCTGGTTAATTAGGCTTTCTTGTACAGTGTCACCAATGATTTCACCAAGTATTTCCCATGTTCTTGTCACATCAATTTGTACCATATCAACTGGTACACCATCCTGTGCAGCTGCTATTGCATCTTCAACCGTTGCTTGCGCTTGGTGCAGAAGTGCTATATGTCTTGCATTTGAAACATATGTTAAATCGCCCGCTTCGATTTGTCCCTCAAAGAATAACGCAGCAATGGCTTCCTCTAGCTCTATAATACCTTCCTCTTGTAACAAAGATGTTGTTACAATGCGATGCTCACCAGCTAATTCTTTGACACGTGCCAAATCAATTTTTTGCGGTAAATCTGTTTTATTGACAATGACGATGTAATCCATCGCTTCAATTGTTTCGAATAGACGCTCATCCTCAGCAGTTAATTCATCTGCATAGTTTAATACAAACAGAATTAAATCTGCTCCACGAAGAGCTTCCCGTGAGCGTTCTACACCAATTCGTTCAACAATATCTTCTGTCTCCCGAATACCCGCTGTATCCACTAAACGAAGTGGAACACCACGGACATTGACGTACTCTTCTATAATATCACGAGTAGTCCCTGCAATATCTGTCACTATGGCCTTATTTTCTTGTACTAAGCTATTTAATAGTGAAGATTTCCCTACATTCGGACGACCTAAAATAACAGTTGATAATCCCTCACGCAAAATTTTTCCTTGAGAAGATGTTTGTAGAAGTTTACTAATTTCATTTCTTACCCATGTACATTTTTCTACTAATACAGGTACTGTCATTTCTTCTACATCATCATACTCTGGATAATCTATATTAACCTCTACTTGTGCTAATGTCTCTAGTAAAGCTTGGCGCAAATCACCAATAAGTCTCGATAATTTTCCATCCATTTGACCCAAAGCAACGTTCATCGCACGATCTGTTTTAGCTCTTATTAAATCCATAACCGCTTCAGCCTGTGATAAATCTATGCGTCCATTTAAAAATGCTCGTTTTGTGAATTCGCCAGGCTCAGCTAACCTTGCTCCATTCGTTAAGGCAAGTTGCAACACACGTTTGACTGAAACTAGTCCACCATGACAATTTATTTCAACTACATCCTCACGCGTGAATGTTTTTGGTCCGCGCATCAGCGATAGCATTACTTCCTCTACTACCTCATTAGTTTTAGGATCAACTAAATGCCCATAATGAATAGTGTGCGAATCTTTCGTTGTTAAACTTTTTCCCCCGGGTGATTTGAATATTTTATCTGCAATCGTCACTGCCTCGTCCCCACTTAAACGAACGATGGCTATGGCACCTTCACCCATCGGTGTGGATATCGCAGCAATTGTATCGAACTCCATTTAATGACCTCCTCGACGTTATCCACATGTGGATAATCAAAACCGACCAATACTTACTAACACCTTAGACTAACATATTTTCAGCAAAATCTAAAGTAAGGATGATTTCCAAATGTGGATAAAATCAATTTTTTCGCTAATCCTATTTTCGACAAACTTTGCTATTTTTCATTAAAAAAGGTCATTTTATCTCGAAGATAAAATGACCTTTCAAAATATATTGTCTGTCTGTATGGTGATGAGCAACATCTAATTATTTTTTTACTGGTTCAATTACTAAATAACGATTAGGCTCTGTACCTTCTGAATACGTTTCAAGATCTAGACGATTTGCTAGTTGATTATGAATTATCTTTCGTTCGTAAGACGGCATTGGTTCAAATGCCACACGTTGATTTAAGCGTAATGCTTTATCCGCCATTCGATCTGCAAGTAATTCTAAAGCTACTTGTCGACGCTCGCGATAGTTTTCTACATCCAATTTCACCATTAAGAACTGCTTAGCGCTTTTATTTAATACGAGTTGCGTTAATTGCTGTAAGGAATTTAATGTTTGACCACGTTTCCCTATAAGCAGTGCAGCTTTCTCACTTTTTAGTTGAAATAATACATATTTTCCTTCGCGTGTCGTAGCAATATCAAGATCATGAATAGCCAATTGTTCAGCGATACTTATTAAATAAGCCTTTGCCTCTTCAATTGGATTTGCTGAGTCTACATCTTCATCTTGTTCTTTAACGACTTGTTGAACGTCTTCCATTTCACTTGGTTGTTCAGAAACTTGTGAACTTAGTGTTTCAACATCATCTACTACTATTGGTTCGTTTAATTGAGTTGCCATTTGCGTTTCAGCATTGTCACTTTCAATTGTCGGAACCTGAACTTCCTTTACTGTTACACGTACCTCTGCAGATCGTGCACCAAAACCTAAAAATCCTTTTTTACCTTCTTGTAAAACTTCAACATCTACTTGTTCACGGGTTTTGCCAAGTTTCTGTAACGCCAATGAGACCGCTTCTTGTGTTGTTGCGCCTATTTGCGTAAGTTGTTTCACTTTTTAGCCCCTCCATTTTGAGCAGGTTGTGTTTTATCTTTATTCCAAGGTTTATAAATATACAAGTTTTGGAAAACCGAAATAATGTTTCCGATCACCCAGTATAATGATAATGCAGCTGGTAAGGCCATACCAAAACCAATAATCATGAATGGCATAATATACATCATAATTTTCATTTGAGGATTATCCATTGCTGGTCCTGTACGTAACACGATAAATTGCATTAAACCTGCAGTAATGGCTAATGCAGGTGCAGGATCTGCTAACGGGAAGATAAAGAAATTCCCTAAATCAAATGTAGATGTAGCATTCATACGGCTAATTGCATGATAGAAACCAATTAAGATTGGCATTTGAATGATTACTGGTAAACATCCAGCTAGTGGATTTACTCCAGATTCACTCATTAGCTTCATCATTTCTTGCTGATATTGTTGTTGTGTCTGAGCATCCTTAGAAGCATACTTCTTTTGCAGTTCCTTCAATTTTGGCTGAATTTCTTGCATCTTTTTTGAACTCTTTGTTTGTTTGATCATCAATGGCAAAATTGCTAAACGAATAATAATCGTTACGGCAATGATCCCCCATGCATACGTACCTAGCAGATCAGCAAAGTATTTTATCGCTGATACCAACGGCCAAACAATGAATTCATTCCAGAAGCCTGTGCTATCTTTGGAAATTGGTTCATTGAATTCTGTACAACCAGAAAGTAGTAAGGCTACTGATACTAGTGACAAAATTACCCAATGTTGTTTTTTCAACCTTCTTCCCCCTACAATTACTATTCACTTTTTCTTATTTCTATATGCTTCTTTTTATACTGACATAATCGGTTAACAGCCAGTAGCCTTATCTTTATTTCAGTCCAATTTTGAGAGTCCTCGATGAAGATAAAGTTATCAGTTATTTTATCATGCCTATAACGTTCACTCTACTAAATATTCTAACTACATACACTTATTCCTGAGTTAAGTTGCGAATTTTACATACTTTTAAGCAAAAACTCACGTCAAAAATACCCCTATGCGTATAATTCACTCACTTATAATTGTATGCAAAATTGCACATTTTCTATTCTATTGCTAACTGTACAGGCGTAATTTCACCACTTGGTTGCATACATTACACTTTTTTCATTACCTTTGCGATTCGTAGTACATGCTGCAAACTTTGCTTCACTTCATGAAAATCCATAGTGGCCGCCGGTTGTCTGGCGATAATAACATAATCCATATTCGGCTTTAGATCATTTTTTAATTCTTGAATACTTTGTCGAATATAGCGTTTTACTTGGTTGCGTGTTACCGCATTCCCAAGCTTCTTACTAACTGATAAACCTACACGAAATTCCGTTTGTCCCTCTTTTGCTAAAAAATAAACAACAAACTGACGATTAGCGAAAGATTTACCTTTTTTAAACACCTTTTGAAAATCATCATTCTTCTTCACTCGTTGGCGTTTTTTCATTTCTTTCACCTGCTATTAGATAATATCTTTTGATCCTCATTTCTAGGTTTACCAAAAATAAAGAAAAAAAAGACCACTGATGTGGCTCAGTGGACTTATTTTATGCTGATAAAACTTTTCTTCCTTTACGACGACGAGCAGCAAGAACTTTGCGACCGTTTTTCGTGCTCATACGTGCGCGGAAACCGTGTACTTTGCTGTGCTTACGTTTTTTTGGTTGGTAAGTACGTTTCATTGTATATAGACACCTCCTGAATTGAGTTGAATTTTTCAACATACAGACTCGAATATTATATAAAGTATCTAGTTATTTTGTCAATGAATTTCATAAATTTCTTTTAATCAGTCGAACTATGTATTTATTCTATTTTCAATTTTTTAGTCTTTAGATTTTTACAAGCGAGATTTTTAATTCATAAATATAAAAATAATTATCCACAGAGTACTTGTCTTTTTTACACAGAGTTGTGTATAGTATTTTTTGCATTATTTTTTATCCACAACAATTATCTACAGGTTTTTCACATAAGCAGTGCTTGTGGACAACTACAAAGTGCATAACTATAAGCTATGTGGATAAGTTTCACAAACTATTGAAATGGCTTTGTTTTTCTGATACGATTACTGTGCTTCACTTTGTTGAAAACTAAAACGAACATTTTAATTATCCACAACTGTTAATATGCTGTGGATAATTTTTATCACAGCCTTTGGTTAACTTTTATCCACAACTTGTGATTATGTGGACGAGTTGTAAAATGAACGTATTTACCATTTCTATAAATGCGATTTTTTTTGTATTGAACACTGTAAAGGAGATTAGCAGC